>CBDBCB010000022.1:0-822069 GCA_965202745.1 Alphaproteobacteria bacterium | reverse complement strand
AACTCGGGGCGATTGAGGGGTATTTTTGGCCCCATTCGTCTTCGACCGCCGCGCGCGCTTTCTCGGCCTCTTTGTCATCTGTGGCTTGATCAATCGGCTTGAGGGCCGATGCGACGATCTTGCGGTCTTTCCAGCCGCAGAAGTTCAGGGAATGGGGCACGAGAGGCACGATACAGGGTTGCACGGTGGTGTCGGGAAAGGCCGCATTGATGGCATCTGGGCCATGGACG
The DNA here is from genome assembly GCA_965202745.1 of Alphaproteobacteria bacterium. Lineage (GTDB taxonomy): Bacteria > Pseudomonadota > Alphaproteobacteria > Bin95 > Bin95 > JACKII01. Next base: position 821,839 of record CBDBCB010000022.1, on the reverse strand, counting down.
ACGGCGATGAGGATGTCTTCGACGCCGCGATTGCACAGGTTGTTCATCACCGAGAGCCAGAATTGGGCCCCTTCATTGTTGGCGATCCAAAGCCCCAGAACCTCGCGGTCGCCCTCGGGGGTGACGCCCAATGCCCCGTAAACAGCCTTGTTTTTGACCTGGCGGCTTTCTGGATCGCGGATTGTGACCCCAAGCGCGTCGAGGAAAACGAGGGGATACATCGGCTCCAGGGCGCGGTTTTGCCAAGCGGAGACCTCCTCCAGAACGGCGTCGGTGACACGGCTGACCAAGTCTGCCGACCCCTTCAGCCCATAGACCTCTTCCAGAGGGGCGCGAATGGCGCGGGTCGACAGACCCGCCGCGTAAAGCCCAATGATCTTGTCGTCCATCCCGTCAATCCGGGTCTGGCCCTTCTTGATCCGCTCAGGCTCGAAACGGCCTTCCCGGTCGCGAGGGACATCAATTGGCAGCGCCCCAGCCTTGCCTTTCAACGTCTTGCGCGAAGGGCCATTGCGCCGGTTGCTTTGGTTGGCAGGCTCTTCGCCGGGTTTATAGCCAAGATGTTCGGTTAGCTCAGCCCCCAGCATCGGCTCCATCAACGGGACCTTCCGTTCCTTCATCAGACCCTGATCGCCCAGCAAATCCTCCGGTCGTTCAACGCCGCTCAGCAGCTCGTCCAGTAGTTCCTGGGAAATCGTCATGGTCGGCATGCTCCTTCGTGAATGAAGCAGGGACTGAATTACTCACACACAGAAAATCGGACACTCCCAGACGATGTCGTCGATATCGGTTTCGCGGTATTCGGAAAGCCTTGTGGATCGGGGCCGCTCGCGCCTTATCCTTCCGTTGGCATTCTCAATGCCGCCGCGTTGCCAAGGGCTGTGAGGATCGCAGCCATAGGCTGGCATTCCAATCCAGTCCTTGACCGTTTCATGCCTGGCGAACTCCCCACCATTGTCATGGGTGATTGTTCGAAGGGCCTGCTCGGGCAGACCGCCTAGTTCAGCAATGATAGCAGCAGCGGTATCTTCGGAGACCTTGGCTCAGAAGACGCCGGCCAAGTGTGAACCGGGTCCTTCTCTCTTGCAGCGTCAACAGGATGTCACGCTGGTTTCGGCAGGGCACCAGATCTCCTTCCCAGTGTCCGAACTCAGTCCTTTCTGCAACGCTAACAGGGCGTTGATGGATGGACACACGGTTCGGGATAGCAGGTTCCCGCTTTCCGTTGCGGGCTCTGCGGCCTCGTCTGGATTTTCGCTGAGCCCGATATTGGGGCAAGCCATCGCGTCGTCCGGCACGGCTGAAGACATGACGATAGATAGCCTCTGTGCTGACGACGTGATCCCCTCCGTCCAGTTCCATCCGCCCGGCGATCTGTTCGGGGGACCATCCCGTAGCAAGACGGTCCTTCCCATGATTGCCCAAGCGGGTGGAACGCTCGATCTTCGACCCCCGAAGTTTGCTGACCCAGGCTCTGCGGTCCGCGCTATCCGGTCGCTATCCGTCTGCGTTGCGGTTGCGCGCCAGTTCCCGATGGATCGTCCCCCGATGCCGTCCCAGACGCCGCGCCATCTCCGTCATCGGCATGTCCATTTCCATCAGCCCCCGCAGGCGACATCGTTCTTCAAGCGTAAAGGGATTGTATCTCGTTCCCATAGCGATCCCAGATATACTAGGTGGCGCACTTGGTGTGTGAATCCTGCTTCAACCTCCGGGGTGAGTACACCGCTGAAATGGCAGCCTGAGTACTGCGAGACAACACTTTGCACGCAGCCTCAAACAACTTGGCAATACCCGCGCAACAACTGGGGCGACACCCCGCTGCACATCGCGGCATTGTACGGCCAAATGAAGGCCATCGCAGCACTGCTCGACGCAGGAGCCGATCCCAAAGCGCCGGACGAGAATGGCCGGACCCCCTTCGATCTGATCTCCGACGACTCCCCGCTTGTCGGAACATCGGCCTACTGGCATGAGGGACGCCCGGTTCGACTGACGCCCTCAGCGACGCTCTACGGGCCTCTCAGAGCCTCTCAGGAAATCTCACCCCCGGGATGCCTCCACGCGCTGAAAACGGCTCCCTGTCGAGCATCTGGAAGGGTTCCAGGGAGTGGCGCAACTTTGGAAAACCCAAATTTGGGAACCTCTCCACTTTTGCAAGTTTCCGGGTTCTGGGCGCAGCCTTTTGGCCTTCTCGCTTCTCAGCAAATTTTATGTCCTCACTGCCGAGCAAAGAGGTTCGAGGATCGCGTTACAGTGCGGCCAAGATTTTTCGCGTGTCGTTCGGGGTGTCGCGTGGAGCGAAGCGATGAGCCGCGCTCGTAACGCTGCGATATCAGTTCGAACAACAGTTCTGCCCCGGTTTTGCTCAGCGGCACGAACCCCAATTCATCAATGATCAGCAGCTTGACCTTGGCCAATTGGCGTTGCAATCGCAGCAGGCGTTTCTCATCTCTGGCTTCCATCAACTCATGCACGAGAGAGGCGGCAGTGACGAAGCTGACCGGCATACCCTTCTGGCAGGCGGCCAGACCCAGCCCGAGGGCGACGGGGGTTTTGCCGGTTCCTGACGGGCCAAGAGCGATGACGTTCTCCTTGCGCTCGATCCATTCGCCGCGCGCCAGTGCCAGCACCATCATCTTGTTCAGGCTGGGGATCGCTTTGAAGTCGAAGCTATCAAGGCTTTTGACGGCCGGGAACTTTGCCGATTTGATCCGGCGCTCAACCATACGCCGTTCACGGTCGATCAGTTCCAATTCCGTCAACCGCGCCAGATAGCGCCCATGATCTACACCTTCGGCGGCGCAGATGCGGGCCTGCTTATCATGCGCGCGCAAGAAGGTTGGCAAGCGCAGAGGTTTGAGGTGGTTCGCCAAAAGCAGTTCTGGAGCATCGCTCATGCGCTATCTCCCGCCAGCAAGCTCATGTAGGATGATGCCGCCCTTGTTGCGATATTGGTTCTGGGCAGGAACGGGTAAACATCCAGATCCAGTCTCGGTGGTCGTCTCTCGACCCGGCAAAGCAATAAGTGTTTGATTGCGTCAAAGCTGACCGCCCTCATCTGCAGTGCGTCTTTGATTGCCAGATGCAAAACCTCCAGCTCAAAGCGCTCCAGCCGCCGCAGTACCTGAACATATTCCCGCTTTCCGGCCTTGCCCTGCCGGGCTTCCAATAATCGTTGGAGGGTTTGGAACGCGTCAGGCAAGTCCCAGCCTTGCAATGGCGTGGCTGGATCAAAGGACATGATCTTGCGCTCGATGAGAGGCAGGTAGTGTACCGGATCGAACATCATGTCGCCCGTGTCATAGCAGCGGGGATGGTCCGCGATGACTTCGGTGGCGCACCCGATGACGACGCGGTCACCGAAGCCCTTGATCCAATGATCCAACCCTCGCGGTGGCCATAGGCAACCGGCCCTGAGTAATCGTTGCCACGCAATCGTCCTTGGGATGTTGATGTGACCTAGCCGCTCTGCAGATCACAAGCTTCAAAGGGCGCGGCTGGCAGGGTGCGCATCGCCGCCAGATCAGCGCCCAGTCGTTCACCGATGCTGATCTTGTGGCCACGCAGAATGTCAGCCTGCCGTTTGCGGCATTGTTCTTCAAGATAGTCGTTGAACGCATCCCAGTTCGCGAACCGCGGCATTGGAACCATGAAGTTGCGACGCCCGTAACCAACCAGCCCCTCACCCTTGCCTTTATCGTTGCCCTTGCCGGGGCGACCATACCTCTCCCCAATCACGTAGTGAGATAGCATCGCACGGAACCGCTGCGTACGATTGCGGGTGCCATCTGGCATGATCTTGGCCACAAGGCAGCGATCCTTATCGTAAAGGATTGAGCGCGGTACAGCGCCGAAGAAGGCAAAGGCGGGCACATGCCCATCAAGCCAGGCTTCAGTGTTCGCCGCAGGATACGCGCGGATGTAGCACGCATCGCTATGCGGCAGATCAAGGGCAAAGAAGTAGGCCTTCTGCTCAACCCCGCCGATACCAACCAACGCTTCGCCAAAGTCCGCCTGCCCATGCCCTGGGGGATGGCTCAAGGGCACAAACATCTCCCGTGAGCCACGCTTTGGCGAACGCACATAGTCTTTGACAATCGTGTAGCCACCATCAAATGCGCATTCGTCGCGTAGCCGCTCAAAGATACGGTTGGCTGTGTGGCGCTGTTTGCGAGGCCGGGCCTTGTCTTCCGCCAACCACTGGTCACTCTGCTCGGTATAAGGATCAAGCTTTGGTCGTTTGATCGGTGCCGTACGCCGATAACCAGGCGGCTCAGAATACGCCAACATCTTTGAAACACTGTCCCGGCTGATCCCAAAATCCCGCGCAATCTGACGCCCCCTCAAACCTTCCTCAAAGTGAGCGTGGCGAACCTTCAAATACAATTCCACGGTGAATATCCCCAAGCCCTCCCATTAATTGAAAGGACAAAAGTGGCCGACTTTTACGCCGCCCGCGACAACACAACGCTGCCGCTACCGTGGCCGAGTATTGCTCCGCCGTTCACAATCATTTCCGACGTCGTGAGAAACTGCGTGTATCCGGAGATATCCGCGATTAGCAAATAACCAGTATGTGTTGCCATCAGATTGCTCCAGTCACGCAAGAATCAGAACAAATTTTCTGATATTATTATATTTATGTTACCAATCAATATTAGATCATACTGGCGTATACAGTTGCCTACGGATTCAAGACTGCACTACTCCCGGAGCCTATAAGCCTTGTCTGGATCTCAATTTCCGGGTGGTTCTTTCCTGCCTTCGTGTTAAAAGACGGTCTATGTTAGAAAGAACCTACCTTTATTCGGACCCGCAAACGCTTACCGCCGCTGTCCGCGAGATGGCCTATCTCGACGTACTGCTCGGCTGGAAAGATGGTACGCTACAACGCTCCGCCATGATGCAGTCGTTCGACCTGCACGTGCTCGAAGCTGAAGCAGGCCGCGTTGTCTTTTCTGGCTTGCCTGGCGCGTTCTACTCCAACCCCATTGGCACACTGCATGGGGGTTGGTACGCGACCCTTCTGGATACGGCACTCGGCAGCGCGATGCAGTCCCACCTGCCGGCAGGGAAGGGGCAGACCACGCTGGAGCTGAAAGTGAACTTTGTCCGGGCTGTCAAAATGGATGGCCGTCCGGTCCGGTGCGAGTGCCGGTCCCGCCATGTGGGGCGGCGTACAGGCACGGCCGAAGGTGACATTGTGGACGCAGACGGCAAGCTGTTGGCGCATGGCAGCACCACCTGTCTGATCTTCGATTTTTAGCGCTCTGCCGCCCCCCTGCTAATGTGCCTCTTGCATCACAGAGCCACATTGCCTACTTCGGCCACGGGTAGCGCCTGCCGCAGCGTACAAGACGGTGAACGTGCTACTTGGCCAAAAGGCTCCTGTTAAATTCGCGCCTGCGTGCAAGGGAGGCACCAGTTTACCATGGACGAAATGATCGTCACCGAGAACCTGACCAAGGAATTCGGTGCGAAGAGAGTTGTCGATAGCGTTAGTCTCACCGTGAAGCGTGGCGAGGTTTTGGGCTTTTTAGGCCCGAACGGTGCAGGTAAATCCACGACTATGAAGATGGTTACCGGCTTTTTGCGCCCGACCTATGGCCGCTCTGTCATTTGTGGCGAGGATGTGTTGGAGAACCCGATCGCCGCGAAACGGCATATGGGCTATCTGCCGGAAGGCGCACCGCTTTATCCCGATATGAACCCGCGCGGGTTTCTGGAGTTCGCTGCCTCCATCCGCGGATTGCGCGGCGCTGAGAAGCGGCGCAGCGTTGACCGGGCCATTGAAATGACCCAATTGGCTGAGGTGCTGGTGCAGCCGATCGATACGCTGTCCAAGGGTTTCAAGCGCCGGGTCGGGCTGGCTCAGGCGCTGTTGCACGATCCCGACGTCCTGATTCTGGATGAGCCAACCGACGGCCTGGACCCGAACCAAAAGCACGAAGTGCGCAAGCTCATCCACCAAATCTCCGCCCGCAAGGCGATTGTGATTTCGACCCATATTCTGGAAGAGGTGGAAGCCATCTGCTCCCGCGCCATCGTCATTGCCCGCGGCACGGTGATTGCGGACGATACGCCGGCGGGTCTGGCGGCCCGCGCGCGCCGGCATAATGTCATCAGCTTCACCGCCCCAGCGGACACCGTGGAAACGGTCAAGACCGCGTTGGCAGGCATCGACGGCGTGGCATGCGTGCAGGATTGCGGTACCGAGAACGGCGGGGCGATGATCTCTGCCTTTCCCAAACCCGGCGCGGAAATCGCGACCGCGGTGGCCGAGCGCGCGGCGAGCGGCAACTGGGCCATCACCAATCTGCAGCAAGAGCGAGGCAACCTGGACGAGGTGTTCCGCACTCTGACCGGCGGCAATGCCTCCAGCAGCAAGAAGCGAGAGGCTGCGTAATGGGCAACGTTATGACCATCTTCCGGCGGGAGTTTGCGGGCTATTTTGCAACGCCAGTCGCCTTCATCTTTATTATCATTTTCCTGGCGTTGGCAGGCTCGTTCACGTTCTACATGGGCTACTTTATTGAGCGCGGGAATGCAGACCTCCAGACGTTCTTCCTGTTCCACCCCTGGCTTTACCTGCTGCTGATCCCCGCTGTCTCCATGCGGCTGTGGGCCGAGGAGCGCAAGCAGGGCACGATTGAGTTGTTCCTGACCTTGCCGATCAGCCTTTCGGAAGCTGTTATTGGCAAGTTCCTGGCGGCTTGGGCGTTTGTCGGGCTTGCGCTGGCACTGACGTTCCCGATGTGGATCACGGTCAATGTTCTGGGTGAGCCGGACAATGGCGTGATTGCGGCGGGCTATATCGGCAGTCTGCTGATGGCCGGGGCGTATCTGGCTATCGGCTCGTGCCTGTCGACATTTACCAAGAACCAGGTGATTGCGTTCGTGATTACGATCACCGTCTGCTTTGTCTTTACCGCGGGCGGTTCGAACGCAGTGCTGGGGCTGTTGCAGGGATGGGCGCCGGAAGCGGTGATTCAGACGATCCAGAACATGAGCTTCATGACCCACTTCCAGCAGATTGCCAAAGGCGTGATCGATGTGCGCGACGCCGTTTTCTTTGTTGCGCTGATCGCGGCATGGCTGGCGGCAAACATTATTATCGTCGACATGAAGAAGGCAGATTGATCCGATGGCAGACCAGGTGAAAAACCCGGTTCGGCAGCGCAATCTGCTGTCTGTTCTGGGACTTATCGTGATCGCGGCATTGTTTATTTCCGTAACCATCCTCTCCAGCCAATTGTTCCGTTCGGCCAGGCTGGACCTGACCGAAGACCAGTTGTTCACGCTGTCCGACGGCACGCATCAGGTGCTGAAGGAAATCGACGAGCCGATCCGGCTGCGTTTTTATTATTCCTCCCGCATTGCCGAAGAACTGCCTGACATTGGTATCTATGCCCAACGTGTCCAGGATATGCTGGAGGAGTATGTTAGCATCTCCGGCGGGATGCTTCAGCTGGAAGTGCTGGACCCGCAGCCCTTCACCAATGAAGAGGACCACGCGGTCGCGGTCGGTTTGCAAGGCGTTCCGATCGATCAGGGCGGCGATCTGGTTTATTTCGGCCTGTCCGGCACGAACTCCACCGATTTCCAGCAGTTGATCCCGTTTTTCGACCAGCAGCGCGAGAAGTTCCTGGAATATGATCTGACGCGGCTGGTCTATAATCTGGCGCATCCGACAAAGCCAAAGGTTGCCGTGATGAGCGGCGTGCCGATTTCGGGTTCGGAATATTCCCGCCGGGTACCGAACGCACCGGATGATTCCTGGATCGTCTGGGGGCAGCTCAAAAGCCAGTTCGAGGTGGAAGAGATCTTGCAGCAGGAGACGACCATTCCGAAAGATACGGAATTGCTGTTGCTGATTCATCCCGACAAGATAGACGAGCGCAGCAAATACGTGGTCGATCAGTTCGTAATGAACGGCGGCAAGGTTATTGCCCTGCTGGACCCGCACTCTGAAGTACAAGCTGCCGACCCCAGCCGCCGCCGCGGCCCCAGCCCAGTCATCGTTGCTGGCTCCAACATGTCGGAACTTCTGAAGTCCTGGGGCGTGGAGATGCCTGCGAGAGACGTGATTGGCGACGGAAAGCTGGCCCGCCGGGTACAGGCGCCGACCCAGGGTCCCGTGGCCAGCCGTGTTGCCGCCATCGACTACCCCATGTGGTTGGCCCTGACGCCGGAGCAGCTGAACCGGGAAGATCTAGTAACCAGCCAGCTGTCCCTGCTGCACTTCGCATCGCCAGGGCAGATCAAGCCGCTTGAAGGCGCGACTACGACCTTCACGCCGCTGATCACGACGTCCGACCAGGGTGGTATCGGCAAGTTGAACCTCGCGCAGCAGGGTTCACCGAAAATTCTGGAGCAAACCAACGAATTCAAACCTGATGGCGTACATATTCTGGCGGCCCGCCTGTCCGGGCCGGTCAAGTCAGCCTTCCCAGACGGCCCGCCGAAGCCCGTGATTATCACCGAGATGGAGCGCTCCATCAGCGAAGCCAAGGCCGGGGAGGATACCGCGGACAAGCAGGCGGAACTGGTCAAGGAGCAGGCAAAGTGGGAAGAGGCCAAGGCCGCCTTCATCGGTGAGAGCAAAGCGCCGTTGAATGTGATTGTGATTGCCGACGTTGATTTTCTGGCGGATGGCCTGTGGGTTCGGGTGCAGGACTTCTTTGGCCAGCGCGTCCCCTCGCCCTATGCCCACAACGGCAATCTGTTGATTAACGCTGTCGACGCCATGATGGGTTCGGAAGCGCTGATCAGCCTGCGCTCGCGCGGCGTGTTCCAGCGGCCCTTCACCTACATCCAGAATATCCAGCGCAAGGCAGAGCGGGAGTTCCGACAGAAAGAGCAGGAACTGCTGGGCAAGCTGACCCAGGCGGAAGAGCGGCTGAAGAAGTTGCAGACCGACGCCAGGGGCGGCGATGGCGCGCTGGTGCTGAGCGATGGGCAAAAGGCGGAGATCGAGAAGTTCCGGGCCGACACGGTCAACCTTCGCCGGGATCTGCGCGACGTGCAGTTTCAGTTGCGGAAGGAAGTGGAGGAAGTCTCCGGCCTGGTGAAGGTCATCAATATCGGCGCAGTGCCAGTGCTGGTGGCGGTTTTTGCTTTGATCCTGGCGCTGTTCCGCCGTTCGGCGCGCCGCCGCGCGGTCAATGCTTAAGCGTGACGGAGTAATACGATGAAAACATCGACCTTTGCCGCGCTGGCAGTCGTGACCGCCGCAGTCGTCGGCGGTGCGTTTTACGCCACCCAGGAACGGGAAGCCATTATAGCGGAATCCTTTGAAAAGCAGGCGCTCTATCCGGATCTGTTGTCCCGCGTAAACGATGTGACATGGCTGCGGGTATATTCTCAGGCCGATGGCCCGCTGACCATGTCGAAGCGGGACGGCGAATGGGTGCTGGCAGAAAAGCACGGTTACTACGCCGATATTGAAAAGATCAGCCAGACCCTGGTGGAGCTGTCCAGTCTGGAGACCATCGAACCCAAAACGAAAAAGCCAGAAAATTTTGCCGCGCTTTACGTGGAAGATGTGGATGGGCCGGACGGTACGATCACCAACTCCATTCAGGTGACCGCTAAGATCGGCGATGAGACGGTGGCAGACCTGCTGGTGGGCCGCACCCGGCCGGTAGACGTTGGCGGCGGTGTTTTTGTGCGCCGAAATGGTGAAAATCAGAGCTGGCTCGGCTCCGGCTCGTACCAGCCGAACCGCAGAGCGTTGCAGTGGCTGGACCGCAACATCATCAACATCGACTCCCGCCGGATTGCGCGCGCCAGCATGCAACATGCTGACGGCGACGGATTCAGCGTCAAGAAGTCGGCGATTACCTCCGAAGACGTGGTCTATACCTCGTTCGTGCCGCCGGGGATGGAGGCGTCGCCGGCGCACGAAATGAACAACATGGCCCAAATCACCGACTTTCTGGTGATGGAGGACGTACGCCCGGTGACGGACCTGGACTGGGGAGCGCCCGAATCCATCCTGTGGTTTGAAACTTATGACGGCGTCAAGATAACCATCGCTGCGATCAAGGACGGCGAAAACCCCTGGTTCCGGATATTCCTGGAGCCGGTGGATAACGATCCGCGGTTGGCTGGCTTTTTGGCCGAGAACAAGGGCAAGGACTCGACCCAGGGCCGTATTGCAGACCAGATGAAGGCTGCGGATGCGGTGAGCGCGGAGATCGAGCGCATGAACCGGCGCTTAAGCGCTTGGGCGTTCCGCTTCACCGACTTTAAGTCCGGCAAAGCCACCCAACGCTCGGCGGACATGCTTCAGGTAGAAGACAAGGGGTAGAGGCGTGTCCTCTATCGTCAGGACGCCGGGAAATGCTGGAAGCATAGGCCGGTTTGCTTGGCGGATGACACGGTTGGATCAGCCCATTCGGCCGGCTCTGCCAGGACTTGTTGGGCCAGGGAATTCAGGCCGTTCATCATGCCCATCACTGCATCCAGGTGGTCCGGCTCGCCATTGAACGAGCGGTGCAGGGCCTTGAGCAGGAACGTATAGGCTTGGGCGAATTGCTCTGCCAATTGCCGTGACCGGCTGCCGGGCGCGTATTTGGCGACATCGGGGTCTTCGTCCATATCCCAGACAGCGCTGGCATCGAACGGCACCTGCTCACCGGCAAAGGCGTAGGGCGGTGTCTCGCCCGGACGGTGGACAAGCTCTTTGCCCTGGATGATCTGTTCGAACCGGTAGAAGTGGGCCGGATAGCCGTCATGGTCGAAGGGATCGACCGCCGAGCCCTCACCCTGATCGACGATCACATTAATACCACGCAGAGCAGAGTCGGTGTCGGTGATCCGGAACATGTCGCTTTCGTCCGGGAACCACTTCAGCGAGGCGACTTCCCTGCTGAAATCGCCGATGAAGGCTGTGTCGCCGAATTCCGAAAGCTTGGCTGCGATGTGGTTGTAGAAGTCGCCGATGGTCTCGTAGCCAGGCGCAGGAACTATCACGCCTTCGGATTCTGCCATTGGCGGAACGGCGAGTGGACGGTCCGGCTCTTCAATCGCTATATAGACGTCGCGGATTTGCGGGATCGAACATTTTTTCAGATGCACGTTCAGCCCGCCAATGCCCATGGGCAGGGGCCCGGATAGCGGGGGACGAATGCGGACGTGTCGATCGCTGGCGTCCCGCCAAGCGCGATAAGCAGGTTCTCGGCGATCGTCATGTGCAGCATTTCTTCAATTGCCACGCCCAGAATGATGTCGGCCACGACCTTATTACTACCAGGCTTCAGCGTGAAATATCCGCAGAGATAGGCTGGGATCGTTGCGTGCTCCAGTTGGTCTGCAGGTGTTTTGGCATTGGTGATGGCATCGAAATGGCTGCGGTGGATGCGATGCATGGCTGGAAATACCCTCCCTGGAAGCCCCTGGCGTACTGAACTGCCAATCTACCCAATCGGCCTGGGACCATGCAATTGCAGCAGCGCGCCAACGGTGCCGCATATCTGTCGCTTGGCGCTAAGGTTTCCGGCACAGTAGAGTGTCAATTCCGCATATAGAGCGATGGGAGTATCGTGTGATGAAGCAATTGATCTATGTTCTGTTGGCCGTTTTGGTCTGGGCCGTACCCGCGGGGGCAGGGGTGCTGGAACGGGTGTCTGAGACCAAGACATTGCGGATTGGCTACCGCACCGACGCTGCGCCCTTCTCGTTCGAGCCGGTGACCGGAAAGGTAGAAGGTTATTCCGTCGACCTGTGCCGGGCTGTTGCAGATACGCTCAAAAGCTGACCTGAACCTGAACGCCATAGCCATACAATACATCGCAGTAACGGCGGAAAACCGTTTCAAAGCGCTGCAGGACGGCAGCATCGACATCTTATGCGAGCCGACAAGCATGACGATCTCACGCCGTGAGATTGTGGATTTCTCGCTGCCGACATTCGTGGATGGTGCGGGGCTGATGGTCCGGCCTGGTTTCAAGATCGCCAGTCTGAGTGACCTTGCCGATAAGAAACTGTCTGCGCGCGCCGGAACCACGACCGAAGATGCTGTCAGGGCAAGCTTCCCCAACTCGGATATCACAACCTTCACTGACCATAGTGATGGCATGACGGCACTGAAAGAAGCCCCCGTGGATGCCTATTTCGCGGATCGTACTTTGCTGGCTTTTCTGAAACTGAATGATCCGGGTGCCGGCAAATTACTGATTGCCGATGATTATCTGACCGTGGAGCCCTATGGGCTGGCCCTACAGAAGGGAGACTCGGATTTCCGACTGGTGGTGGATAAAACCATTAGCCGGGTCTTCAAATCGCCGAAACTGCGTGCCCTGGTTCAACGTAGTTTTGGCGGTGCGGAGCTGGGCAGTCTGGTTCAATCGCTTTATTATCGCGCCGTCCCGATGCCAAACTAGGCGCTGGTGAGCGAGCCAGCGCCTCTGTTACCTGCCCTGTTGAGCCGCCGGTCGGTCCGGCCAAAACGCCTGGGCCTGCCGGCTCCCGCAGCGGCTGACTTGCAGACCATCATTTCGGCGGGTCTGCGGGGGGCGGATCACGGACAAATGCGGCCATGGCGGTTGATGCAGGTTACTGACCGGGATGCCCTGGCGGAGGCCTTTGTTGCGGCGGAACGGGAGCTTCGCCCCGATGGTGGCGCGGAGATGGAGGCCAGAGCAAGGTCCCGGGCCCGCAAGGGCCCATGTCTGTTGGTTCTCGTCGCACGGATCGATGAAAGCCAGCCGGAAATTCCGGTCCACGAACAGTGGACCGCTGTTGGTAATGCACTTAGCCAAATGCTGTTGGCGGCGCAGGCATTGGGTTTTGCCGGTGGCATTCTGAGCGGTGCGAAGACCCGAAACACTGCGTTGAGACGCGCGCTTCACATTGGTGGTAGGGAGCGTATTGTCGGCTTTCTGACCTTTGGCACCGCAGCCGCAGCACCGCCTGCTGCCGCCGCTGCCGATCCATCTGAATTCCTGAGCGAGTGGCTCCCATCCAAGCCCTGATGGCCAAGCGAAATGCCGTGCAAGCCTGGTGGCTGATCATACCGGGCAATGTGCGCGGGGCGTGCTGGATTGTGATGGCAGCCGTCTGGCTGACCGCCATGGCCGTTGCGATCAAGGTGTTGGGCAAGACAATGTCGCCCTGGCAGATCGTGCTGCTGCGCTCAGTCCTTGCGCTGGTGATTATGATGCCGGCCCTGGCGCGACAAGGCTTCGACAAAGTCAAAACCCGGCGACCTGGTATGCATCTGGTGCGGGCGGTAGTCGGGTTTTGCGGCTTCACTTCCATGGTTTTCGCGGTCACGCACCTGGACCTGGCCCTGTTCACCACCATGGGCTTTACACGCATTCTGTTCGTGATTCTGCTGGCCATACTGTTTCTGGGCGAGAAGCTGAATGTTAAGCGGGCGCTTGCGACGCTGGTGGGCTTTACGGGTGTGATCATCACAACGGAACCGGGCGGCGATGCCGGTTTCAATCCCTGGATATTCATCTCTCTCGGTTCTGCGATGTTTGCGGCTGGCGTCTCCATATCGATCAAGAACCTGACCCGCACGGAAGCGCCGATCACGATCCTGGTCTGGGCCTATGCCTTGATGGCGCTGCTGGCTGCAGGGCCGGCAATTTATTACTGGCAGATGCCGAACCTGCACGAATTGGGGCTCGTCGCGATGATCGGAGTTTTTACAACCTTGGGCCAGACATGCACCGTGATGGGCCTGCGGGCAGGCGATGCGACGGCGGTGACGCCATTCGACTACACCCGCCTGATTTACGCCACGGGCATCGGCTTTTTCGTTTTCAGCGAAGTGCCGAGCCTGGCGACGTTGTTGGGTGGGGCGGTCATCATTGGCTCCACGCTCTACATCGCCATGCAGGGTGTCAAACGGTAATCTTGCGGGTCATTCGGTGCCCGGTTATCCCCACCAGTAACTGACAATGCAGGGAAACTAGAAGAATGGCCCCGATTCGTGTTGCTGTCGATATTGGCGGCACCTTTACCGATTTGCAGTTGCTGGACGAAGCGAGCGGTGCTTGCTGGGCCTATGAGACACCCACGACGCCTGCTGATCCGTCGGAGGGATTGCTGATAGGTCTGCGCGGTGCGGCGGACGACTATGGCTTTCAACTCAGCGATATTGGTCTGATCCTGCACGGCACCACTATCGCCACCAACGCGGTGCTGGAGCGCAAGCTGGCCAAGGGCGCGCTGCTGACCACCAGCGGCTTCCGCGATGTCCTGGAGATCGGCCGTCATCTGCGCACCGACATCTATGGCCTGAAATCCGAGCTGCGGTCCCTGCTTATTCCCCGCGAACGCCGCTTTGACGTGATGGAGCGGGTGCGGGCTGATGGTTTCGTCGAGATACCGCTTGACGAAGAGCAGGTCCGCACGCTCGCACGCCAGTTCGTGGCGGACGGGGTTGAGGTGGTAGCGGTCTGCTACCTGCACGCCTACCGCAGTTTCGAGCATGAATTGCGCACGGCGGAAATCATTGCCGAGGAAGCGCCGGGCATCCGCGTCTCGCTCTCGCACCGGGTCAGACCGGAAATGCGGGAGTTCGAGCGCACCTCCACCACGGTGCTTAATGCCCTGTTGATGCCGGTCGTCGGCGCATACATGGACCGGATCGAGAAGCGGCTGGCGGATGCCGGGATTGGCGCGACGCTCTATCTGGTGCAGTCCAATGGCGGAGTCACCACGCCTGCCACCGCGTCCGAGCAACCGGCGCGCCTGCTACTCTCCGGCCCCTCCGGCGGCGCGATGGCATTGCAGCAACTTTCGGCACAGATGGATGAGGCGAACCTGGTCGGCCTGGATATGGGCGGCACCTCCACCGACGTTGCCGTGGTGCGTGACGGCCAGACCTCTGTTGTCACCGAAGGGGCGCTATCGACGGCCTGCCCGTGCGTCTGCCCATGATCGAAATCCGCACCATCGGCGTGGGCGGCGGCTCCATCGGCTATCAATATACCGGCGGTGGCCTGCGCGTCGGGCCGGAGAGCGCGGGCCCGGTGCCCGGCCCCGCCTGCTATGGCCGCGGCGGCGAGCGGCCGGCCATGGCGGACGCCAACGCCGTTCGCGGCGTGTTCGATCCGGACTTCTTTCTGGGTGGCGCGATGCACCTGCGCCTCGACCAGGCAGAGGCGGCAGTCGATGCGCTGGCAGCCCCGTTGAGTCTGGACCGGGCGCGGACAGCGGCGGGCATGGTGCAGATCGCCAATGCGAACATGGCGGGCGCCGTCCGCTTCTCCCTGTTCGAAAAGGGCGCGGATCCGCGCGACTTCGCGCTGGTGCCCTTCGGTGGCACTGCGGGGCTGCACGCCATCGGTGTGGCGGAAGAATTGGATATGCGCCGGGTGCTGTTCCCGGCGGATGCCTCCACGCTTTCAGCGCGCGGCATCCTGTTCGCCGACATCGCCCACGATCTGGCCGAAACCCGCCTGCTGAGCGCCACACCGGACAACCTGCTCATGCTGCGCGAGATGGCGGCACGCCTGTAGGAAGCTGGTGACGCTGTCCTGGTGCGGGACGGTGTGCCGAAAGCCAACCGCAGCCTCGACCTCGCCGCAGACATGCGTTACCGCGGTCAGGCCTATGAGTTGCTGGTGCCATGGACCGGTGGCCTCGACGAGGATGGCTTGGTCGATGCTATTGCGGGCTTCCACGCTATGCACTTGGAGCGCTTCGCCCACCAGGATGCTGCCGATACGCCAGAAATCGTTACCTTGCGCCTTACAGCCCGTGGTCTGCTGCCGAAAGCGGAAGCTGCCTCCGGCACCACAGCACCGGCAGCAGGACCAAAAGGCAGGCGTCAGATCGATGGCCACGAGACTCCGGTCTATGCCCGGGAAGCCATTGGCGAGGCGGCGCTGGCGGGGCCAATGGTCATTGAAGAAGTTTACACCGCTCTGCTGCTGTCGGCAGGCTGGAACATCCGTGCTGTCGGCGCTGGGCATTTGCTGGCGGAGAAGGTATGATCCTCCCATCCTGAAAGGAGGACAGACCTATGAAAATCAAACGCCTGGAACACGTCGCCATCACCGTCAAGGACATGGACGAGGCCCGCAGCACGTGGATGAACGTGCTCGGCATCGACCAGGAGTACGAGGAGCAGATCGGCCAGACCAAGCTCGCCATGCTGCCGGTCGGCCAGACTTATATCGAATTGCTGAGTTCGGAGGGCAAAGACTCGCCGGTTAACGCCTGGATGGACCAGAACGGCGAAAGCATCTGGCACCTATGCTTTGAGGTAGAGGACATCGACGAGGCGCAGGCGGAGCTGAAAGCCAAAGGCGTTAAACTCCAAAACGATGTGCCCAAACCCGGCCATGGCGGCAGCCGCATCGTTTTTCTGGACCCGGCTTCCACCGGCAACGTGCTGATTGAATTGGCGGAGATACCGGAGGGGCACTGAGCACTGAGCACTCCCTCCCCAAAAAGAGAGAGGCCGCACTCTTGCGAGCGCGGCCTCCCGGTAACAATGCTTAGTGGGGACTGGCTTAGAAGCCCATGTCACCCATGCCGCCCATGCCACCCATGTCGGGCATGCCGCCACCAGCAGCGCCCGGCTTCTCCGGACGCTCGGCAACCATGGCTTCGGTGGTGATCAGCAGGCCAGCGATCGAGGCTGCGTCCTGCAGAGCAGTACGCACAACCTTGGTCGGGTCGATGATGCCGCCTTTGACCAGATCCTGGTACTCGCCAGTCTGAGCGTTGAAACCGAAGTTGGATTCTTTGCTCTCCAGCAGCTTGCCAGTGACAACCGCGCCGTCTTCGCCAGCGTTCTCAGCGATCTGACGGGCCGGCACCAGCAGGGCACGGCGAACGATGTTGATGCCGACCTTCTGGTCTGCGTCGCCGGTCACAATGCCGTCCAGTGCGCGGGTCGCGTACAGCAGAGGCGTACCGCCGCCCGGGACGATGCCTTCTTCAACCGCAGCGCGGGTAGCGTTCAGGGCGTCGTCGACGCGATCCTTGCGCTCCTTCACTTCGACCTCGGTCGCACCGCCGACGCGGATGATGGCCACACCGCCGGCGAGCTTCGCCAGACGCTCTTGCAGCTTCTCTTTGTCGTAGTCGCTGGTGGTTTCTTCGGCCTGCTGACGGATCTGGTTGCAGCGGGCTTCGATGTCCGCTTTCTCACCGGCGCCATCGACGATGGTGGTCTCGTCTTTGGTAATCGAGACGCGCTTGGAGGTGCCCAGCATGTCCAGGGTAACGGTCTCGAGCTTGATGCCCAGATCGTCGCTGATAACCTGACCGCCGGTCAGGATGGCCATGTCTTCCAGCATCGCTTTGCGGCGATCACCAAAGCCCGGGGCCTTCACAGCAGAGATCTTCAGGCCGCCACGCAGCTTGTTCACCACGAGGGTGGCCAGCGCTTCGCCCTCGATGTCTTCGGCCACGATCAGGAGCGGCTTGCCCGACTGAACGACAGCTTCAAGAACCGGCAGCATCGACTGCAGGGAAGAAAGTTTTTTCTCGTGCAGCAGAATGTACGGGTCTTCCATCTCGCAGATCATCTTCTCACCATTGGTGATGAAGTACGGCGAGAGGTAGCCACGGTCGAACTGCATGCCTTCGACAACGTCCAGTTCGGTCTCCAGGCTCTTGGCCTCTTCCACCGTGATGACGCCTTCGTTGCCGACGCGCTGCATGGCTTCGGCGATCATCGCGCCGATGGATGCTTCGCCGTTGGCGGAGATGGTGCCGACCTGGGCGACTTCGGAGGAGTCGTTGATCTTCTTGGAGCGGGACTTCAGGTCTGCGACGACTGCTTCGACCGCCAGGTCGATGCCGCGCTTCAGATCCATCGGGTTCATGCCGGCGGCAACCGCTTTAGCGCCTTCCTTGACGATGGCCTGGGCCAGCACGGTGGCAGTGGTGGTGCCGTCGCCGGCAACGTCGTTGGTCTTCGACGCAACTTCGCGCACCATCTGGGCGCCCATGTTCTCGAACTTGTCAGCCAGTTCGATTTCCTTGGCAACCGTCACACCGTCTTTGGTGATGCGGGGCGCGCCGAAGGCTTTGTCGAGGACAACGTTGCGGCCTTTCGGGCCGAGGGTCACTTTGAGGGCGTCCGCGAGGGTGTTCACACCCTTGAGCATGCGGTCACGCGCATCAGCGGAAAAACGTACGTCTTTCGCAGCCATGATGTTTAGATCCTTACTTCAGTAGAGGAATGGTAGGTTCGACGGGGATCAGGCGAGGCTTAGGCCTCAACCACACCCATGATGTCGGACTCTTTCATGATCAGCAGGTCTTCGCCGTCGACCTTGACTTCGGTCCCTGACCACTTGCCGAAGATCACGCGATCGCCGGTCTTCACGTCTAGCGCCGTGACCTTGCCATCGTCGTTAACGCGCCCGTTGCCGGCGGCGATGATTTCACCTTCCATCGGCTTTTCCTGGGCGGTGTCGGGAATGATAATACCACCGGCGGTTTTTTGCTCGGACTCGACCCGGCGCACCAGCACGCGGTCATGCAGAGGCCTGAACTTCATTCGGCAACTCCTCGTTTTCGTTGTGAAAGCCACACCCGGACCGTGAACTGATCCAGCTGCTACAGGCAGATATGGCGCTTGGGCCGAACATGCAAGGAAAAAATAAGCACTCACAGGGGGAGAGTGCTAACAAACCGCGCGTAAGTCTTCCAGCGGAGGGGCTGAAAGGCTGCATTTGGGGGCGTGCAGGCGTGGATCAACCCCTCCGCGCGCTGATGCGCAGGGAGGGGTGGTTTCCGGCTGGCCGTTTTTCGTTTTGGTGCTTCTGCGCTTTATGGGGCGAAGGAGAACCAGCTTTCCTGGACGTCGGCGGCGAGGATGCCTGTGAGGACGATGTCGCCGGCGAAGAAGGAGACTTCGGCACGGCCGGCGACGTCGACAATGGTCAGGTCACGGAAGGTCAGGCCGGCGTAGAAGTCCAGGTCAATGGTCTCTCCCGGTGTGAAGTCGGTGATGCGGTCCGAGCCGAAATTCGCGCCGTCGAAGCGGAACGTGTCCACGTCCAGGCCACCGGCCAGGATGTCATTGTCCGCGCCGCCATTGATGATGTCGTTGCCTTCACCGCCGATCAGGTTGTCGTCGTCGTCGCCGTCGCCGCCGTTCAACTAGTCCGCGCCGCCGCGGCCGTTGATCGTGTCGTTGCCGCCATGACCGGACAGCACGTTGGTGAAGTCGTCGCCGCGCAGGTCCTCGGCGAAGTTGGTGCCCTCCAGCCCCTCGATAGAGATGTAGGTGTCGCCTGCCGCCTCGCCCGTGTTGGCGTTGGTGAACGACAGATCGACCACCAGGCCGACGCCCGAGTAGATGTACGAGGCCCGGTCGTCGTCACCGTCGCCGCCGTCCAATTGGTCGGTACCGGCATCGTGTCACATCCTGGAAGGTAATATAGCTGTTTCCTGACCAGCTCTGGTTTGAGTTTGCGCCATTTCCATACGGTCTGTTCCGTGGTCCCGTGACGCTCGGCAAGAACCCACGCAGGGTCGTCACTGGCCTGTATGGCCGCCCTGATCTTCGGTGGCGTCGTCGCCTGACTGTGAAGCTTGATCACCATGTCGCTCTCCCATCCCGCGCCTCGGTCAAAACACAGCGTGCCATGAAAAACGCAGAGCGACGAGGGCTATCCGATCAGTCGGGATGGAACAAGTAGCCCCGGTCGATGGCGGGATTGGCGAAGTCCGGTAGCAGGGCAACCGTCCGCACCTGGCCGCCATTGTCAGCCAGAATGCCCGCGCCATAGGCATCCGTATTGGCGAAGACCATGGTCAGGTCGGCATTTTCTGTCGCGATGCTCAGGGAGGCGTTAAATGTAGCGCCGGACCCGCCGACAAGGTTCATGCCGTAGAAATAGGCACCGCCGCCTGTGACCACTTCCGAATTCGTGGGCACCCCGCCAGTCACCATGTTGGATAGAATGATATTGTTGTGGCTGTAGAAAGCGCCAGTAGAAAACAAGCCGCCGCCGGAATAGTAAGTGCTGTTGCCGGTTATATTTGAGTTGGTGTCCGTGATCGTGCCGTAACTGATTGCGCCACCACCATTGCCGAAGTTTTCATTTTCGGCAATGGTTGTATTCTGTAGAATGAGCTGCGGGCCATTGTTGAACACGCCGCCACCGTACTGATTGGCATAGCGGGTCATATTGCCGGAAATGGCGCTGCTGCTGATTGTGGTATACGTGGATCCGCTGTATACTCCACCGCCCTTTGACCCGCTGCTATTGTATCCGCTAGTTGACGAAGCCTGCCGGGTCGCCTTTGGGGGAGATATCCATTTGCCCGGCAGCATTACAGCTGGCGATTGTGACAAAGGGGTAGTGCTCGATCCATGTTCGGCAATGGTCGTTGATATGGTCGATGACCTTGGCGACCTGGGCCGACATATCCGGTCCCAGGATTTCCTTCAGCTGAGCGGCAGAACCGACAACTTTCGTGGACTGATACATGACATTCCCTCCTTACATTCCAGCGTAAAGTGGTGGAAGTGTGAAGATGATACCACGAATTGGGCGCGATTGATGTCCGAAGAAGCATACCGTGGTGGCAATCGCTTGGGCCTGATTGCTAGATTGGTTGATCCTCAGGGTTCCCAATGCTGAAAGCCACCGCCTCATGTCTCATCAATTCCCCCGCATTCCTGTACTTGGCTATTGCGACCAGCTTTCGGCCCGCCCCGGTGGCACAATCGGCTTCAAGGTCTCCGCAGCGGGGGAAGGCGTGTTCTCCGCGCGGCTGCTGCGGTCCATCTGTGCGGATGCGAACCCGGATGGGCCGGGGATTGTGGAACAGGCGGTTGATGCCTCTTTGGCCGGGGAGTATCCGGTCAGGCAACAGGCCTTCAATCCGGGGTCCTATGCGCTAGTGCAGCGAGGCCCTGCAATTGCTGGCGACGTGACGCTGGCGGCCACTGTTTGGCCGACGCTGCCGGGCGATGGCGAGCAGGTGATCCTGAGCACGGGCGGGTTTGAGCTTTATCTGGATGCAGCGGGTGCGCTGGCCGCCAGGGCGGGAGGTGCCAAAGTCTCCACCGGCAAGCCTTTGCTGGTGCGGCAGTGGTGCCGGGTACGGCTGTCCTTTGATGCTGCGCGGGGAGTACTGACTGTGGCGCAGCCGCCGCAGGATGTATGGGGCGACGTGGCAGAGGCGAGTGTTTCCGCGGCAGGCATAGCCTTCGACGCCAGCCAGCCCGTGCTGATCGCCGCCGTGCTGCGGGAGGGCCATGCGGACCTGCATTTCGACGGCAAGATCGAGGCGCCGGCGATTTATGGGGCGGCGTCGGCTGATCGAGCAAGAGTGGCGGCAGCGTGGGACTTTGCCCGCCTCAGCAACACGCTGACCATCGAAGACCTGGGGCCGGGTGGTCACCACGGACGGTTGGTGAACCATCCGGCGCGGGCGATGACGGGCGCGGCCTGGGACGGCAGCGAGATGAACTGGCAGCGAAAGCCGGAGCACTACGGCGCGATCCATTTCCACCGGGACGATATCTATGATTTCGGCTGGGAGACGGATTTCACCTGGACCGTGCCGGAGGGTTTCCCCAGCGGCGTCTATGTGGTGCGCATCACCCAAGGCGCGCATGAGGACACCATTCCGTTCTTCGACTGCCCGCCCAAGGGCAAGCGCACGGCGGACCTGGCGGTGCTGGCCTCTACCTTTACCTATGTGATTTACGGCAACCACTCGCGGCCCGATTTCAAGCCGGAATGGATGGACCGGCATCTGGCGCGGGGCGGCTACCCGAACAATCCGGCGCAGTATGAGGAGCTTGGCTGCTCCACGTACAATTTTCACCGGGATCGCTCTGGCATCTGCCACTGCTCGCACTTGCGGCCGTTACTGAATACGCGGCCGGGCTATTATACGATGGGCTATGGCGAGGGCTCGGGCCTGCGCCACTTCCAGGCGGACAGTCATCTGATCTGGTGGCTGCACGAAAAGGGCATCGACTACGACATCGTCACCGACCGGGAGCTGCACGAAGAGGGCTACTCTGTGCTGGAAGGCTACAAGGCCGTCACGACGGGCAGCCATCCGGAATACCATACGAGAACACGCTGGACGCCTTGCTGGAATACCGTAACAGCGGTGGCAATTTTATGTATCTGGGCGGCAACGGGTTCTATTGGCGCGTCGCGATTCATCCGGAAGAAAAGGGCATCGTGGAAATCCGCCGGACGGAGGAAAGCCGCGCGCCGGACCTCGCCTGGATATTCGCCGGCGTGGAAGGCGACGTGCTGGGCGACTTCGGCTTTTCCGGCGGCGGTGCGGCTGGCTATGAGTTGGACCGGGCGGATGTGCGCCTGGGCTCGCCGCCGAACGTGCGGGTGCTGGCCCAGTCGGAGGAGCACATGGACCACTTCGTGCTGGTGCCGGAGGAGCTGCTGACTCACCTGACCACCTGGGCCATGAAACCCATCGACGAACTGATCCGGGCCGACATGGTCTATTTCGATGTGCCGGGCGGCGGCGCGGTGTTCAGTGTAAGCTCCATCACCTTCTGTGGCTCGCTGCCGTGGAATGGCGACGACAATAATATCAGCCAGGTCGTTATCCAGGCCTGTCAAAGTGCCGTTAAACCCGAGATCGCCGCCACCGAGGTCGATCAAGTCGGTAACGTCCACGCCCTGATCGACGCCGTTCACCAAAAGTGAGAAGTCCAGGATGTCCGCCGGGAAGAGAGGTGACGTGCTGAGCGCGTCGGCCAGGTCGCTTACGCTGGTTAGGATTTCCGAACCGCCCGTGTTATCGACCAAATCGAGGGTAACCATGTTGACGCTGGGGCCGATGCTGATCGCTGTGCGACTTACGCCGAGCGCCTCCAATTCCGCCACTTCGTCCGTGTAGAACGAGCGGTGGCCGCTTGCGATGCCGGTGCCGCCGGGTCCGACAGCACGGGTGGGGACGCTGTCCGAGACGAAGAGCAGGATGTTCTCGTCACTATCCTGACCGGTGAAGAAGCTCACCGCCTCGTCCAGGCCCGCTTCCCAGTTGGTGAACCCATTCAGATAGGGTGTGAGCGGCGTGCCGGTCGTGACATCGTCCAAGGCGGCGTCAAACAGGTCAAACGATCCAGAAAACGCTTCCTGTGTGGGATCGGTCAAATCCCGGTCGCCGGCGAATTGCACGAGTTGAATTTCGACGTTGGCGCCGCTGCCCGTGAATTACGCCCGCAGGCTGTCGATTGTTTCCTGAACTGCGGCGACCTGAATTGCGTAGTCCGACGCGCCGATGGAAATGGAGCCGTCTATCACAAACGAGATGTTGACGTCGCTCTGGACAAGCGGGCCGAAGCTGATTTCGACCTCGGCAAAGCTCGAGTCGTTGAAGGTCCGGTCCTCGGTCGAAAGCGACAGCGATATTAATTGGTTGTTGTTCGCAGCGGCCTGGCTGTCCAGTGCGGTCTCCTGCAGCGGGTCGATGACTTTCGCAGTAACGTTTGCAGCGTTGCTGGGGTTTCCCTGGTCGTCGGCGAACGTGTACGTCATGTCATCATCGACGGAACTGTTGACCGTGTCGTAGACGATGCTGTTGGCGATATACAGCAATTGGCCACCACTGTTGGCCGCTGTCCCTTCAGCCGCCCCTGAGAATGCCAGCGTGGTTGGATCGATCGTGCCGGAGCCGACGCTATCGTTCGCGAGCACGTCAACTGTGGCGGGATCGCCCGCTTCGACATAGAAAAAGTTATCGTTGGCGACGGGAGGATTGGGCGGATCGGGAATTTCACCTGCCAGCTTCAAGGAAGCATCGCGATTGCCCTCTTCGCCGACGCTGGTGTAGCGCCGCCCGATCCGTTCACCAGCCAGGGCCTCCAGGGTCAGGTCAGCAACGTCGAGCGCGAGCACGAACATGGTGGAGTTGATATCGTTCTTGC
Source organism: Alphaproteobacteria bacterium (assembly GCA_965202745.1). Lineage (GTDB taxonomy): Bacteria > Pseudomonadota > Alphaproteobacteria > Bin95 > Bin95 > JACKII01. Next base: position 797,982 of record CBDBCB010000022.1, on the reverse strand, counting down.
CGATGCCTTGGCTGCCAATTTCGACACCGCCATCGAAGCCCTTGCCTCCCTTGGTAATGGAGCCATTCATGTTTGCGCCATTGCCGAGGTCTTTAACTTTGTTGGCTTTGAATTGCTGATCGGTAACGTCGCCCCCAGTGGCCGACAGGCCGGAGAGGACGGACTCGTCGCCGACATCGAAGAACACGCCGCGCAAGTCAGCCTGAATGCCGCCGGATTCATCTACTGTAACGGTGAGCTTGAGCTGGGTAAAACCATTAGCGCCGACGATTTCTTCAATCGTCACCAATGTTTAGACAGGACCGTCCACGGTGAATTGAACAGATCTCGACATATGCAACTCCTATAGCTTTTGTGAGGACGTGGGAATGGAGCCCCTCGGTTAATCCAAGCGCATGCGATACATGCATACACATTGTTAACCATAGTATGTCATGATGAATACATATATTTTTTGGGAAATTCAGCAGGAAAATTTCAGAAAATTCACAAAAAAACATCTATTAGTATCACTTATGTGCGATTAATGCATAGTCATTGGTTGCAATAGTAAGTTACCGGATGGGCTGGTAATTGGGGGGAATCCCAGCAACCTTTGCGCTGCGCGCATGTTGGGTATGCAAACCGCTGATTGCTCTCGCGCTATTCGGCTAATCGCCTATGGTGCTGGAATGACATCCGTTCCCCCTCGCCAGCAGCCGCCAGATCCGGCCGGTTGCGGCTGCCCTATTTATGCTTGCTGCCTGCGGTTGCTTTGCTTTCAGTAGTGTGTTTGTGCGCCTTGCGGCAGAGCAGGGGACGCATCCCTTTGTCGTGGCATTCTTCCGCAACCTGTTCTCGTTCATGATTTTGCTGCCGTTGACCGTCGGCAAATCAGGTTGGGGGGTGTTGATCCCGCGCAATCCGGGCTTGTTGACCGTGCGTGGATCGTTGAATGGGGCGAGCATGCTGGCCTTGGTTCTACGCCGTGCCGTTACTGCCGCTGGCCGATCTGACGGCCCTGAGTTTCACCGCGCTGCTGTGGGCCACGGTTTTGGCGGTGCTGCTGCTGGGCGAGGTGGTGCGCTGGCGAAGATGGGCAGCAACGCTTATCGGCTTTGCGGGCGTGGTCGTCATTATCCAGCCAGGCTTTGCCGATGTGCATTGGGCGACGAGCCTGGTGCTGTTCTCCAGCGCCATGTGGGCGCTGACCATCATCGTGATCCGCAAGCTGATCTTTATTGAGCGCCCGGAAACCATTTTGCTGTATCAGGCATTGATGATGGCGGCGATTGCGGGCGTGCCGGCTTTGTTTGTCTGGACGACACCCACCGGCGACGTGTGGATCTGGCTGATCGCGCTAGGCATTCTGGTGGCGGCGGCGCATTCGTTTCACGTTCGGGCCTATTCCATGCAGGAAGTGGCGGCGTTGCAACCGCTGGACTTTGCCCGTCTGCCGATCATCGCGGTGGCCGCCTGGGCGATCTTTGGCGAGGTGCCATCGCCCGCCGTTTGGATCAGCGCGCCGATCCAAACGGCGGGCACCTATATCAGTCACCGGGAAGCCAAGGTGGCCCGGCAAGGACGGTCATGAACAGTATTCTGCGCGCGGCCATCTTCGCCACGGTCGCCACCGTGTTCTTCAGTTGCATGTCTATCCTGATCCGCCATGCCTCCAGCGAGTTGCACCCGCTGGAGATCGTTTTTTTCCGCAACCTGCTGGCCTTTATGTGCATGGTGCCCTGGCTGATGAAGGCCGGTATCGGCAGCATGCGGACCAACCGTATCGGCATGTACGGCTTCCGAGCTGCCACCAGCGTGGTCAGCATGACGTACGGCTTTTGGGCGATCACACTGATTCCCTATCTCGGAGGCAACGGTGCTGAGCTTTCTGGCGCCGATCTTCGCCACCGTGGGCGCAGCGCTTTTCCTGGGGGAGGATGTGCGCCTGCGCCGGTGGAGTGCAGTGTTCATCGGCTTTGCCGGGGCGATGCTGGTGCTGCGGCCAGGGGCGGAAATCATCCAGCGGGGCTCTATTCTGGCGCTGGTCAATTGCGTCGGCATGGCGGCAAACAAGCTGGTGTTGAAATCGCTGACCCGGACCGAAAGCCCGGAGGCGATCATCACCTATATGGTGTTGTTGCTGACGCCGTTGACGCTCGTACCCGCGTTGTTCGTCTGGCAGATCCCCACTTGGGAGATGCTGGGCTGGCTGACGTTGCTGGCGGGCTGTGGTACGGCCGGGCACTGGTGCATCACCAAGGCCAACGGCTATGCCGATATGACCGTGGTGATGCCGTTCGACTTCACCCGCTTGCCGATCAGTGCGCTGCTGGCGTTCCTGATCTTTGCGGAAGTGCCGACCATCTGGACCTGGATCGGCGGGGCGGTGATCTTTGCCTCTACCTTCTATATTGCCCGGCGTGAGGCGCAGGTGGCCAGGGAGCGGGCGGACGCGGCGAAGGCCGAGGCTGCTGGGCCCTAACGTTGCTGGCCTCTACCGCTGCCGGGGCGCAAGCGCCTGAAACGCGATCAGCGGCAGTATCGCGAAGCAGGCGATGGCGATACTGGTTAAGAAAAGCGTAATGCCGCCTGCCAGCATCACGCTGGTGCCGATCCGCATCATCCTTGCAGGGGGCCGTGTTCGGGAAAGGCGGGCGGAGAGGGACGCGCCGGTGATGAAGCCGACCATAACAATGGCAAAGATCACCCCGAAGGTTTGGGGTGCGTAGCCAAGCTGGCCGATAATGACGAATGGCGCGGCGGAGATGAACGAGAACAGCGCCCCGCCCGCCAGCAGGGACGGTATAGAGAAGGATAGGAAGGTGCGGCTCCGCAGCATCTTCAGGTAGTTCAGCAAAACCCGTGCAGGGCGTAACTCTGTGCGGTGGTGCCTGTGGCGTGTCTCCTGAAGCAGCAACAATACGGCCAGGAACATCGCCGTGCCGCTGGCCGCCAGGGTGACGAAGATTGCCGGCCATTCAAACCACAGCAGTAGCGCGCCACCGATCATGGGCGCAGCGATGGGCGGCGCCAGCCCCATGCCAGCCGTGACGATGGACATGGCGCGTTGGGCGTCCGGCCCCTCATAGACATCGGCGACAATGGCGCGGGCGGCGACCGGGGCAGAACAGGCGGCAACCCCTTGCACGAAGCGGGCTACCAGTAGGGTCGTCAGGTCCCATAACACCCTCATCAGCGCATATAGCGCCAGGCCCAACAGCAAGACCGGACGGCGGCCGTAGCGGTCTGAAACAGGCCCCAGCACAAGCTGGGCCACGGCAAAGCCGGCCAGGAATACGCCGATCACCAACTGGGCGTGGCTTTCAGGCTCCCCAAAGGCCACTGCCAGTGACGGCAGGCCGGCAAGCGGCATATCAATGGAAAGGGGAGTGATGCCGGTCAGACAGGTCAGCAGGATGATGACTGCAAGACTGTTTGGCGGAAGAGCGGTTCGCGTTGGGCGCGGGGTTTTCCGGCAGGAGGCTGGCGCAGTGCGTCACCACAAATGGGGATGCACATTCGTCGTAAAGTATTCTACCATCCGGTCATGAGTACGACTATGCGCCAACTCGCGCTTTTCCTGGCGGCAATGCTGCCGATGGCGGGCGCGCTGTTGTGGGCGGATCAGACCGATCCGGCCTTGGACAGCCTGTTCGCGCAACTGCAAAGGCCCGACGCCGGGGAAAGCGCGGAAGCGCTTACCAAAGAAATCTGGGACCGCTGGCAGGAAGCCGGGGACGCCAACGTCAATCATCGGCTGCAGGTCGGGGTGATAGCGATGAATGCCGGGTATTTTCAGGTTGCGGAAAACGCCTTCGATGACGTGATCCGCAAAGCGCCGGAGTTTGCCGAAGGCTGGAATAAGCGGGCGACCGTTCGCTTTTCATGGGAGATCATCAGGGCTCTATCGCTGACTGCGCCAAAGTTTTGGCACTGGAGCCCCGGCATTTCGGTGCCCTGTCTGGTTTGGGCATGATTCATGTTGCATTGGAGGATGACGAGGAGGCCGCGCGCTGGTTTGAGCGGGCGCTGTTGATCCACCCGCATTTGCCTGGTGTGAAGGAAAATCTTTCCATATTGTGGGAACGTTTGCGCGGGAAAGCGATATAAATGCAGGGAAAGCCACGATTCTGGTAGTGGCATAGCGAATGAATTGATGAATGTACCGGAGTGAATGAGTGGCTCAGCCGGAGGATTTTGGCTTTTCGTCCGGATATGCCCACGCCAACGGCGTGCGGCTGCACTATGCCCGTACGGGTGTAGGCACCGGGGATCGGGTGCCGCTTATCTTGCTGCATGGCTGGCCGGAATACTGGCAAACCTGGCGGTGGATGATGCCCTTGCTGGCGGACGAGTTCGGCTTGATCGCTCCCGACCTGCGCGGTTTCGGCCAAAGCGACAAGCCGAGTTTCGGGCCTTCCCGCCGTCAGACTGCGGATGTGATGGCTGCCGATATTGTTGCTCTGGCCGATGCGCTGGGGCTGAAATGCTTCGGGCTGGTCGGCCATGATGTCGGCGCGATGGTGATGCAATCCATTGCTCGTGCTGTGCCTGCGCGCGTGGCGGGACTGATGTTCTTCAACTGCTCTTACTCCGGCATCGGCCAGCGTTGGTATGCGCCGGAGCAGGTCAGTGAGGTGTGGTACCAGAGCTTTCAGCAATTGCCATGGGCGGCAAAGCTGCTGGGTAGCAGCCGTGAGGCGTGCGGCCTGTACCTGCGGCACTTCCTGACCCATTGGGCAGCCCGCTCCGATGTTTTTGACGATGATTTCGGTGATTGGATCGACAATTTTATGCGGCCCGGCAATTTGCAGAGCGGGTTCAACTGGTACCTGTCGGTGCATGAAACGCGCATGGCGATTGCGCGGGGCGAATTGCCGACTCCGGCTCCGATCAGATTGCCGACGCGTTTCCTTTGGGGACGGCATGATCCGGTGCTGAAAGCCGAATGGGCCGACCGCATACCGGAGTTCTTCTCCGCCGCGACCGTGGAATTCTGCGAAGATGCCGGGCATTTTGTGCAGTATGAAGCGCCGGAGGAAGCAGCCGTAGCGGTTGAAAAAGCCTTCCGCCCGATCGATCCTGTGGCAGTCACTCCCGGGCAAGTTCCGGCGGATCAAGCGAAAAGCGCCTAGTTTTCGGAAGCGCAGACGTGCGCAAGTCTATGGACATAGTTTTGAAAAAGACAGAATTAAAGGAACGACCCATGACTACCAGCGATTCCGCCCAAGTTGCTGGCCTCTACCGGCGCAAGATCGGTGATGTGACCGTAACCGCCATTTCCGACGGCTACATCGATGCGCCGTTTGCGGTGGTCAACGGTATTGAGGAGGCTGCTGCCGACCGTATCCTGCGTGACAATTTCCGGCCGTCGCCGCCGCGGATCAGCGTGAACTGCTACATGATCCAGGCAGGCGGGCGGACGGCGGTGGTCGATACGGGCTCCGGCGACACGATGGGCCCGACGCTCGGCAAGCTGTTCCCGAACCTGAACGCCGCCGGTGTGGCGGAGGCGGACGTGGATACGATCCTGCTGACCCACATGCATCCGGATCACTCCAACGGCCTGACCACGGCGGACGGCAAGAAGTACTTCCCGAATGCAGAAGTGGTCGTGGACGAGGTAGACGTGAAGCACTGGCACGACGACGGTGCCCGCTCCCGCGCGCCGGAAAGCCAGCAGGGCCGGTATTTCGATGTTGCCCGCCAGCAGATTGCGCCTTACCAGAACCAGCGCAAGACGCCAGGTGACGGGGTATTTCCCCACGTGAACGCCATTAACCTTTCGGGCCACACGCCCGGCCACACCGGGTATTTGGTGGAGTCCAATGGCGAGGCGTTGCTGATCTGGGGCGACATCTGCCACGTGCCCGACATCCAGGTACGCCATCCGGAAGTCACCATGGCCTTCGACACGGACCCGCAGCAGGCGATTGCGACACGCAAGCGTGCCTTCGATATGGCGGTGGCGGACAAGCTGCTGGTGGTTGGCATGCACCTGCACTTCCCGGGGTTCTTCTACATGGCACGTGAGGGCGATGGCTATCGGATGATCCCGGAGGCCTGGGTGTTTAGCGGATGAACTTGCTACATTTGCAAATGCGTCCAATCGATCCAGAAATACCTAATTAGAGAAGTATGAAGTTTTAGAGAATCACTCATGTTCTTATGTGCGATGACTTGACTCATTGTGCTTTTTCCCGCAGGATTATGAGCCTCAATTGGCTGTGCGGAAAGGAACTGGCTATGAGTACCAATTCTTCCCCTCAAATAGGCAAAGCTGTTGTTGTCGCTCAGAAATTTCCAGGCCGCTCTAGTAACCATGATATTGAGCAGCGCTTGGCGATAGAGAGTGGCAACTCTCAAACAGGACCTTCAAAGCGGCTCTCAATTCTGGCGCATGTGTTGAATATGGCTGGAAAATTGAGCAAGCAATAGCCGCCAAACCGAGCACTACAGAGCAATTGGGGCCGATTGAACACGTGTGACCTAGCGATCATGCTGTCGCCTCTCTAGACTGCGCGTCAATCTTATCGAAGCGCTTAGAGGAAGCCCCCATGTCCGAAGAACTCGTCCGCCTGTCCAAGGAAGGCGCGGTTGGCGTCATCACGGTCGATAATCCGCCGGTGAATGCGCTGTCGCCCGGTGTGTCAGAGGGCATCCTGAACGGGGTCCAGACCTTCAATGCGGACTCCTCGGTTAAGGCCATCGTCCTGATCGGCGCGAAGGGCAAGTTCATTGCAGGCGCGGACATCCGCTTCTTCGGCAAGGAGCGCGCCAAACTGCCGATGCGCCCGCAGGATGCGCTGGAACAATCGGAGAAACCGGTGGTGGCGGCCATCAGCGGCTTTGCGCTTGGCGGCGGCTATGAGATGGCGCTTGGCTGCCATTACCGCGTGGCTTTGGCGAGCGCCCGTGTTGGCCTGCCGGAGATCACGCTTGGCCTGCTGCCCGGGGGCGGCGGCACGCAGCGGCTGCCTCGTCTGATCGGCCCGGCGAAGGCGCTGGACCTGATCGTCGCTGGCCGCCATGTGCCTGCGCCGGAAGCGCTGACGCTTGGCATGTTGAACGAGGTCGTACCTGCTGATGCAGATTTGCTGGCCGAAGCTGTGAAGTACGCGGAGAAGGTGGCCGATGTGAGGCCTATCCCGCGCATCTGCGACATGTCCGACAAGCTGGCTGAGGGCACGCCGGAACTCTTCGAGAAGAAGCGCAAGGAAATCGCGGGCCGTGCCCGTAACCAGGAAGCGCCTTACGCCAACATCGAGGCGGTGGAGACAGCCTGCAAGACCCAGATCGATGAGGGTCTGGCCTGGGAAGGCGCGAAGCTGCGCTACCTGGAGAACACCGACGAGAGCCGGGCGCTCCGCTATGCTTTCTTCGCTGAGCGCGCGGCGCAGAAGCTGCCGGATGTGCCCGCGGGAACGCCGGTTAAAGACGTCAAGACCGCCGCCGTCATCGGCTGCGGCACCATGGGCGGCGGCATCGCCATGTGCTTTGCCGACGCCGGCATCCCGGTCAAAGTGCTGGAAGGCAGCCAGGAAGCGCTCGACCGTGGCATGGCCAAGATTCGCAACAATTATGAGGTCAGCGTCAAGCACGGCTCGCTGGCGGCAGACGAGATGGAGCGCCGCTTCGCCCGCATCGAGCCAGTGCTGGACTATGCCGAGATCGGCCAGCAGGACGTGGTGATCGAGGCCGTGTTCGAGCAGATGGACGTGAAGCAGGAAGTCTTCAAAAAGCTCGACGCGTCCATGAAGGAAGGGGCGCTGATCCTCTCCAACACCTCCGCGCTGGACATTGACGAGATTGCCAGCGTCACCAAGCGGCCGCAGGACGTGGCGGGCGCGCACTTCTTCAGCCCAGCCAACGTCATGAAGCTGCTGGAAGTGGTGAAGGGCAAGGAGTCCAGTGGTACGACCATCGCCTCCACCATGGCGCTGGGCAAGGTCATTGCGAAGGCACCGGCGGCGACCGGCAATTGCGACGGCTTCCTCGCCAACCGCTCCCGCGCACCGTTCAACAGCGAGATGGTGATCCTGCTGGAGGAAGGCTGCCTGCCGCAGCAGGTGGACAAGGTCATGGTCGACTTCGGCTATCCGATGGGACCGTTCGCGGTGGGCGACCTGGCGGGCCTCGACATCGGCTATGCGGGCCGGGCGCGGCGCGCGGCGGCAGACCCGAACTACCGCAAGCTGCCGATTGCTGACAAGCTCTACGAGATGGGCCATTACGGCCAGAAGACCGGTGCCGGTTGGTTCAAGTACGAGAAGGGCGACCGCACCCCGCACCCGCATGATGTGGTCGAAAAGCTGATCAAGGAGCACGGTATCGAGCCGCGCCAGGTCTCCGACGACGAGATTCTGAAGCGGCTGCTGTTCTCTTCCCTGAACGAGGCCTGCAAGATCCTGGACGAGGGCATCGCCTACCGCGCCAGCGACGTGGACATCATGTGGCTCTATGGCTTCGGCTTCCCGCGCTACCGCGGCGGCCTGATGTTCTGGGCCGATCTGATGGGCGGGCCGCAGGAGGCGTACAACCAGATCGCCTCCTGGCATCAACGCTATGGCGATCGCTGGGCCCCGAGCGAGTATCTGCGCAAGCTGGCCGAGAGCGGCACCAAGTTCGTGGACGCGAAGGGTGCGGCGGGCTGAGGTCCGCTGTGAGGCGTCTTCCTTATACCCTCTGGCCAAGTGCTGGCTGGGAGGGTGGGAAGCGGCCTTTGTCGTCGCCCGATGCTAACCAGCTCTGACCGCAGGCTCGCCGCTATTATGGCGGCCGATGTGGCGTCCTACTCCCGCCTGATGCGGGAGGATGAGGCAACGACTCTGTCTGACCTGCGTGCGTTGCGGCGTGATCTGCTGGAGCCGGAAATTGCGCGCTGCCGCGGACAGGTCGTTAAGCGCATGGGCGATGGCTGGCTGGTGGAGTTTGCTAGCGCGGTTGACGCCGTTGAATGTGCGCTCGCCGTCCAGGAGCAACTGACGGCGCATCCAAGGATCAAGCTGCGGATCGGCGTGCATGTCGGCGACATTGTTCACGAGGACGAGGATGTTTATGGCGACGGGGTAAATATTGCTGCCCGCCTGCAGGATAGTGTCGACGCCGGGACTCTCGCCATATCCGGCTTTGCCTACGATCTGGTCCGGGGCAGGCTGGCGCATGCGTTCGAGCCTGCTGGCCAGCAGCATTTCAAGAATATTACCGACCCGGTGGAAGTCTATGTTGCGGGCGTCGGACTGCGCACGGACCTGTCGTCGCCAGTACCGGTCAGCGCCGCTGCCAAAGTGCCATCCATCATCGTGTTACCCTTCGCTTCCGGCACGGGTAATGCCGAGACGGAAGAACTGGCTGAGGGGCTGACGGATGCGTTGAATCTGGCGTTGTCTCGGTTCTCCTGGTTCGTCGTGCTGCCGCGCAGTGTCAGTTCCGCCTACAAGGACCGAGTTGCCGATCTGGCAACCCTGAAGGCGGAGGTAGATCCGGCCTACGCACTTGGCGGCCGGTTGCGTGCATCGGGCCGCAAGGTCTGGGTAATGGCCGAATTGCTGGACGTCCGGTCCGGTGCGGCCATTTGGTCGGAAAGGATAGACAGCGAAAGCGACGACCCGTTCGAAATGGAAGACAGGATCTCCCGTGCGATCCTTGGCGAACTGATGCCTAGGATACTGGGAGCGGAAGCCCAGCGGGCCAACTTCTCTGCGAAGGGCGGGGCCTGGGGCCTGGTCATGCAGGGGCGGCAGTTGCTCTGGCATGTCTCGGAGGACGATGTTGCCCGCGCGCAGGAAATCTTCCGCAAGGTCATCGCTATGGAGCCTGAAAACGGCATTGGTTTGGCTGATCTGGCCTGGACCTATGTGTATCAGCGCATCTATGGCTGGGGCGGCGCAACTGAAGATGTTGCCAACGGACTACGCGACAGTGCCGACAAGGCGGTCGGCGCGAATGCCAACGATGCCTTTGCGCGGGCTGCTGCCAGCTACGCCCGGTTGTTGTCCGGCGAAAGCGACGATGCCATCGCGTTTGCCAGTCGCGTAGTACAGCTCAATCCCAACCTCGCCGTTGCCCACACCGCGCTGTCGCTTGGCCTCTTCCAGCAAGGCAAGTATGAGTCAGCGAGAGAGACCACTGAAACAGCGTTGGAACTGAGCCCGCGCGACCCGTTGCGCTCGATGATGCTGGCTGTGCGCGGCATGCATCTCATGATGCTCGGTATGAATTATGAAATGCTCCAGAACAGCCGGGATATAATCCGCGACTATCCGTTGATGCCGACAGGCCATCGCCAGATGGCGGTTGCGCTTGCACTGCATGGACGGCTGGCAGAGGCCAAGCGGGTCGTGGACGAAGACATTCTGCGATTGTTACCGTCGCATGCTGCGACGAAATCCGGGCGGCAGGTGCCCTTTGGAGAGAACGAGGCAGCAAAAGAGGTCTGGGTCCGGGCCCTTAGCCAGGCTGGCCTGCCAGAGTAGGGGGCGTGGCTGGTGACCAATCTCCAAACACGATGCCTGACGCTCCACCCATTCACGCCTGAGGACATTCCCGCCTATGCCACCATCCGCGCGAAGCCGCAGGTGGTGCGCTATCTTATGGGGGGGAGGAGACGGCGAAGCGGGCTCAGGAAATCGCTGAAGCACGGGTGACGTGGTTTGCTGGCATGTGGGAGGAGCCTGGAGGGTTTGGTCCCTGGGCAGTGGTCGAGAAAGCCAGCGGCAAGCTGATCGGTCATGGCGGTCTCCGGCGGTGGGAGGCGCTCGGCAATGCGCCTGAACTGCTCTACATGCCGGATGACACAGCCTGGGGCAAAGGCTATGCGAGCGAGATCGCCAGGGCCGCGCTGCGCTTTGGCTTTGAAGTGTTGGACCTGCCGGAGATCGTGGCTGCCGCTGCGCCGGAGAACGCCTTCTCCATCCGTGTGATGGAGCAGGCGGGCATGACCCGGCTGCCGGGGCTGACGGTCCTTGAAGGCGTGCAAGCCGTGCAATGTGTTGTGCGCCGGGAGGGCTGGCGCAGGTTGGCGGAACGGTAGTAGAAGGGGCTAAATGTTCCTTTGACCCTTTCTTTTTGAGGCCACACCTATGCCAGAACTCGACGAAACCGGCTTGCCGACCAGTGACACCATCCGCGCGCTGCAGAATCGTGTGAGCGTCCGCAAGTACACGGATCAGCCGGTAACCGACCAGGAGGTGGAGGCGATCCTGCGCGCCGCCTTCCGCGCGCCGACATCCTCCAACATCCAGTCCTACAGCGTCGTGATCGTGCGCGATAAGGACATTCTGGCGAAGCTCGCACCTGTCACCGGCAATCAGAAACACGTCGCCGAAGCGCCGGTGTTCCTGGCGTTCTGCGCTGACATGACCCGGATTGAGCACGCCATGAAGACCAATGGCGAAAACATCGACGACAACAATTTCGAGATGGGCCTGGTGACCAGCGTCGATGCCGCTCTTGTCGGCATGTCTGCCTCTCTGGCGGCGGAATCCCTGGGCATCAAAGGCGTGATGATCGGTGCGATCCGCAATAATGCGGTGAAGACCGCGGAAATCCTGGGCCTGCCGCACCGGGTCTATGCGGTGTTCGGCATGGTGCTGGGCTGGCCGGATGAAGCGCCGGAGCAGAAGCCGCGCATGCCCTATGATGCCATGGTGCACCTGGAGCAGTTCGGGCAGCACCCGAACAGCATGACCCTGGAAGACGGCCTGAAGCAGTACGACCAGGAGCTGGCGGCACACTATCGGGGCCAGGGCCGGACCACCAACGACGACTCGTGGACGGCGGAGCTGGTGAAGAAATTCGCCCCAATGCCACGTGAAAAGCTGCGCTCGGAAGTGACGGAACAAGGCTTCGACTTCCGGTAACACACCAAGGGAAATTAACGCTGTTCCGGCCGGATCGCTGGGCTTGATCCGGCGGAAGCGCCGGGATCTTGGTGCGAGCCAGCCTCCGTGCGGGATACTGGTGCTCGGGCTGGCTCTATGGGCGGCTCCGGGGGCGGGCATCCCGCCGGGACAGGAAAGCTCTCAATTGCATCTTGACCGGGGTGCTGCTTTGGCTTAGCTAGCACGCTCTGCGTATGGATGGTGCCCTTAGCTCAGCTGGTTAGAGTGCCTGGTTGTGGTCCAGGAGGTCGCCGGTTCGAACCCGGTAGGGCACCCCATCCCCGCACATTCCTGCATCTTGCCAGCGGCAACGCGGCAAGGCAGTTTGGAGGCTTCAACTGCCCGAATTGCCAGGAAATCCCATGACAGACGACGCGCCGAAAGCGCCCCAAAGCCAGACGGCCAAGCCGCCGCGTATCCGTGATGCGGCGACCATGATCATTGTGAAGCAGGGTGCCAGCGGGCCGACCGTGCTGATGGGCGAGCGTTCGTCCGGCCATGTATTCTTCCCGCATCACTATGTTTTCCCTGGCGGCAGCGTCGACCGGGCCGACGGCTACGTGAAGCCGGTCAACGATCTGCGGCCGGATGTGCTGGACAAGCTGACCCAGGCCTGCACCGAGCGGCGGGCCAGGGCTCTGGCGCTGGCGGCGGTGCGCGAGACCTATGAGGAGGCAGGGCTGATCATTGGGGCCAAGCCCTCGGCTCCGCAAAAGCCGCCCAAAGGCTGGGAGGATTTCTTCACCACCGGCATGGTGCCCTGCCTGCAGAACATGAGCTTCGTCTACCGAGCCGTGACCCCGCCGGGCCGCCCCAGGCGTTTTAATGCCCACTTCTTTGTGATCGATGCTCAGCACGTGGACGGCAATATGGACCGCCACGAAGGCGACGGCGAGTTGCTGGCGCTAAAATGGTTCAGCTTTGCTGATGCCTATGAGTTGAAAATCCGGCCGGTGACCGCCCAGGCGTTGCAGGAAATCGAGGCGCGGATTGCGGGTGGCAACCTGCACGATCCCGCGAGGCCGGTGCCGTGGTCCAAGACCGTCGGTAAGGAACGGGTTTACGGCCATCACTGAAGACGGTTTCCCTTCTGCTCTCCTGACGCCTGCCGAGATGGGGCGGGCCGACGAGCTTGCTATTACCGGCGGCGTGCCGGGGCCGGTGCTGATGGAGCGGGCGGGGCTCGCCATTGCCGATGCCATCAACCTGCGCTGGACCGTTCGGCCCGTCGTGGTGCTGTGCGGGCCGGGGAATAATGGCGGCGATGGCTTTGTGGTGGCGCGCTTGCTGGCGGAACGGGGTTGGCCTGTAACGCTGGGTTTGTTGGGCAGGCCGGAGGCGTTGAGGGGCGATGCTGCGCACCATGCGGGGCTCTGGCAAGGGGCGGTGGAGCCATTGTCTCTGAGCCTGCTGGATGGGGCGGCGTTGGTCGTGGATGCCTTGTTCGGGGCCGGGCTCAGCCGTCCGCTGGATGGTCTGGCAGCGGAGGTGTTGCGCGCCGTGGCTTGCCCGCTGGTGGCCGTGGATACGCCCAGCGGTGTGGATGGCGCGAGCGGAGCCGTGCTGGGCTTTGCGCCGCAAGTTGACCTGACAGTGTCCTTTTTCCGGCTGAAACCGGGGCATTTGCTCTATCCGGGCAGAGGCCTTTGCGGGGAGGTGGTGCTGGCGGACATCGGCATTCCCGTCGGCGTATTGGACGAAATAGGGCCGCGGGTCTTCGAGAACAAGCCGGGCTTGTGGCAACTGCCGCGGCTGGCGGCAGAGACGCACAAGTACCGCCGCGGCCATTGCTTTGTGTCGGCTGGCATGATGGCGGGAGCGGCGAGACTCTCCGCCCATGCGGCCTTGCGCGCGGGGGCCGGGCTGGTGAGTGTGGCTGTCAGGCCGGAGGATATGGGCGCGCTGAGTGCGACACCCGCCGCGGTGATCCTGCGGCCTTGCGCTGACCTGCCGGCCTTTGCCGCTATGGCAAGCGAGCCTCGTGTCGCCAGTGTGGTCATCGGGCCGGGAGCGGGGGCGGATGGCCGGACCCGGCGAAGGGTTCTCGCCGCCCTGGCAGCAGGCAAACCCTGCGTGCTGGACGCCGACGCCCTGACCGCCTTTGCCGACGAGCCAGAGCGCTTGTTGGCGGCCACAAAGGCTTCCGGCAAGGCCGTGCTGACCCCGCATGAAGGTGAGTTCGCCCGCATCTTTCCCGGCATCGCAGGCGACAAGCTCGCCCGAACCTGCAAGGCGGCGGACGTGTCGGGAGCGGTCGTGCTGCTGAAGGGGCCGGATACGGTGATCGCCGCACCTGATGGGCGGGCGGCCATTAACGCCAATGCCCCGCCCTGGCTGGGGACGGCAGGTAGCGGCGACGTGCTTTCCGGCATTGCCGGGGGCTTGTTGGCCCAAGGCATGGCAGCATTCGAAGCCGCCTGTGCTGGGGCGTGGCTGCATGGGCAGGCGGCTCAACAATTCGGCCCCGGAATGGCCGCGGATGACCTGAATGATGTATTGCCGCGCGTTATGGCTCAGGCCCGTTAGTAGGGTGCCAATTTGGGTGGCGACCGCCTACAATGACGGGACTTTCGGAACTCTGGAGTACTGATGGACCCCCTGCTGGTAGGACTGGCCTTTGCTTTTGGTTTTGGTGCGCGATTGTTGCGCCAACCGCCGCTGGTCGGATTTCTGATAGCGGGATTTGCCGCCAATGCTGCGGGCGTTGAAGGCGGCGCGGTTCTGGGCCTTGTGGCCGATCTGGGCGTAACCTTGCTGCTATTCCTGATCGGGCTGGAGCTGGATGTCCGCCGCCTGTTCCGGCGCGAGGTTTTGGGTACGGCCACTCTGCATACGGGCGTCATGACCATTGTGGTTGCCGGAGGCTTGCTGGCGGCAGGCACGTCAGGCCTGGCCGTATTGGCGGGGTTGGGCTTGCCGGGGGCGCTCTGCCTGGGCTTTGCGCTGTCTTTTTCGTCCACCGTCTTTGCGGTCAAGAACCTGGAAGACCGAGGCGAGTCATCGGCTCTGCACGGGCGCACCGTGGTCGGTGTGTTGATCCTGCAAGACCTCTTTGCCGTGGTCTTTTTGACCTTCGCCGGTGGTGACCTGCCGGAGCCATGGGCGATTGGGTTGATTGCCGTACTTCTGTTGCGGCCTCTGCTGCTGGAGATGCTGAAGCGGGCGGGGCATGGCGAGTTGGTGCTGCTGTTCGGTCTGTTCGCGGCGCTGAGCCTAGGGGGCGGCGGATTCGGCCTTGCCGGGATCAAGCCAGACCTGGGGGCGCTGGTGCTGGGCGCCGTCATGGCCGGGCACCCGAAAGCCCGGGAACTGGCCCATAGCCTGTTCCCGCTGAAAGACCTGCTGCTGGTCGGCTTTTTCATACAGATTGGCCTGATGGGCTTCCCGGATTGGGAGCATGTGGCGATCGCGGTGTCGTTGGTGGTTCTGGTGTTCCTGAAGGGATTTTTGTTCTTCCTGCTGTTCGCGTCCTTCCGCTTCCGTGTGCGTTCGTCCGTATTGGGCTCGCTGGCGCTCACCAGCTACAGCGAGTTTGGTCTGATCGTTAGTGCCTTGGCGGTGCAGGCGGGTTGGCTCGATGCGTTCTGGCCGGGGACAGTGGCGATCGCCGTGGCGCTGAGCTTCATCCTGGTTGCCCCGCTGCAGCAATGGGCGCACGAACTGGACGTGCATTCGACGCGTTGGCTTGCGAGGTTTGAGACGCGGCACCGCCACCCGGAGGAACGAGCCATTCTGTTCGGCGATGCCCGGATAGCGGTGCTGGGCATGGGGCGGGTGGGGTCTGGTGCCTATGACGATCTGGTCCGCCATTACGGGCAAGTGGTGATCGGCGTAGAAATGGATGCAAAGCGGGTGGGGTTGCACCGCGAACTTGGCCGGAATGTGGTTCAGGCTGATGCAACGGACCCGGCATTCTGGCACCGGCTGGAGCGTGTGCACGTCAAGCTTATTTTGCTGGCTATGCCAGCCCATGACAGCAATATGTACGCCGCCGGCGTATTGCGGGAAAGCGACTACCAGGGGCAGGTGGCGGCTGTCGCGCGCTTCCCGGACGAGGTTCAGGCGCTGCAACAAGCAGGGGTTCACATAGCGTTTAACATGTATGCGGAGGCTGGGGCGGGCTTTGCCAGTCATGTGCGCGGCAATATGGATGGTACAGAGTCGCTTGCAGAGGCATTGGCGCTCGAAACGAGCCGCTAGCCAATACCCCAAAACTGTGTCAAAAGCCGCCGCACGGTGAGCTATTCCAGGCAATTGGGGTGCCCGCCGCTAAAGTTTCGTTGAAAGTTCTAACTGGGAGGTTTGAATGAACCGCTTTATGTCCATGGCTCTCGGCGCGGCAGTCGCGCTCGGTGCCAGCACTTCCGCGATGGCGGCCGATCCGGTCACCATCCGCATCGCGTCGGACCATGGCTACGCGCCGCACCCGGCCCACGTAACCGAGCTTTTCTTTGCCGAGCGTCTGGCTGAAGAACTGCCGGGTTCCGTTGTCCGCACCTTCCCGCAGAAATCGCTGTATGACATTCCGGGTGCTGTTGAAGCGGCAGCCAATGGCGAGCTTGAAATGGTTTGGGGCCAGTTCGGCAAGACTGCCCAGGTCGACCCCTACATGAGCGTTGTCGTTGGCCCGATGCTGCTGACCACCGCGGGCGGCATTAACCAGCTGGAGAACCTCTCCACCTACAAGATGCTCGAAGAGCGTTTTGCGAAGATGCACGGCATTAAGCTGTTCGGTGCGTCGCACCTGAGCTTCTACATGGGTGCCGGTTCCGACAGCCGCCTGCTGAAGCCGGAAGACTTCGCTGGCAAGAAGATCCGCTCCATGGGTCCGGCTGAGAACGCTGCCCTGGGTGCCTGGGGTGCAAACCCGACCACCATGGCTTTCGGCGACGTGCCGCCGGCATTGCAGACCAAAGTTATCGACGGCCTGCTGACCTCGCTCGGTGGCTTCAACGTCGTGAAAGATCAGGCGCCGTACTTCACGGTTGCTGGTGTTAACGGCATCGTTGGTGACTACTACTGGATCGGTGCATCCATGGAGTGGTGGGACACGCTCTCCAAGGAGCAGCAGGACATCATCGAGAAGCTTTGGGTCGAGGAGATGATCCCGTTCTCGAAGGAAGCCAACTACTGCAACGACAAGCGCATGCTTGACCGTTTCGGCACGGAAGATCCTTCCAAGCCGGGCATCTACATCATGACGGACGACGAAGCTGCCGCACTGGCCGACAAGCTGGGTGACGCCACCAAGAAGTGGATCAAAGCGAACACCCCGTCTGGTGCGCATGAGTGGGTCGATACCTTCGTTAAAGAAGCTCGCGCCGCGTCGAAAGCAAACCCGAAGGGCAGCAACTGGCTGGAGAAGACTGAGTGCGCCAAATACGGTGCGATCTTCGATAAGTACGCCCAGCAGGTGAAGAAAAAGAAGTAAGCATAAAAGCTTTGGCTTAAACTGCTGACTTGGTCCCCGGATGGTCTTTTGAGCATCCGGGGATCGTTACATTCGTTCGTGTATTCTCAATGTGAGCCTGCCTCATGGAACTCGTCCTTGATCGCGCCTACCGCGGCTACCGTTTTCTGCTGGATAATGTGGTTGGCTATGCCGCTGCCCTCATCATGCTTGGCGCTGTTACCCTGGCTGTCGTGGAAATAATCCGGCGGTATATTTTCGGTCTGACGTATGAGTGGGGTCAGGATGCTATCGTCTATTGCACGGTAGGGTCCATTTACCTGTATTT
Organism: Alphaproteobacteria bacterium; assembly: GCA_965202745.1. Classification (GTDB taxonomy): domain Bacteria; phylum Pseudomonadota; class Alphaproteobacteria; order Bin95; family Bin95; genus JACKII01. The sequence continues at coordinate 780,380 of CBDBCB010000022.1, read as the reverse complement.
TGCAGTAACCCAGGGGCGCCGCTCACATCTGGCCGTGACTGCGCTGTTGGACGTATTTAAGTCTCGCGAGCTACACAAGCTCGTGCTGGTGCTGCGCACGTTCGTCACCGCATTTGGCATGACACTCTACGGCGCTATCGTCTATTGGGGCTGGCCGTCGATGGAACGCTCGCACATGCGCGGCGTGACGACTCAAAGCATGCTGATAGAAGTCTGGCCCTTCCAACTTTTGCTGTTGTTCGGTTTTGCATTGATGGCGATTACCTGCTTTTTCCAACTGTACCAGGACATCCAGGCAGTGCGCGGACGCGCAGTGTTTACCTGGACTCCAGCGGAAGAGGGCTTAGAGGTTTAAGCCCGGAATAGATCCAATACCAAACGAAGCGGGCGTTTTGGCGCTCCAATAAGAGAATCAATAGGGACTAGGTGAGATGGGTTTTCTCGGCATTTCAATGGTGACGCTGCTGGCGATCGGCGCGCCGGTCGGCCTGGCGCTGATGGGCGCTGCCATTCTGGTGATGCTTTATGATCCGTTGGTGAACCCAACGGCGGTGATGCGGGCCTTTTTCGGCTTCACCAACGGTTACACCCTCCTGGCGATCCCGTTCTTCATCTATGCCGGCTTCCTGATGGAAAAAACCGGCCTGGTGGCGAAGCTGTTCGACTTCGCGGATTCGATTGTGGGTTGGCTGCCGGGCGGTTTTGCCTACGCGACCTTGATGGCCGCGGTGATGTTCGGTGCGATCAGCGGCTCGTCCACTGCCATGGCCGCGGCGATGGGCGTGATCGCTTATCCCGAGATGATCAAGCGCGGCTATCCGAAATGGATGGCGGCAGGCGTCATTGCCTGCGGCGGCGGTATTGCCCTGCTGATCCCGCCATCGCTGACGCTGATTCTGTTCGGCGTGCTGACGGAATCCGACATCATCAAACTGTTCTTCGCGGGCGTTGTCCCGGGGATGATGCTCGCCATCAGCGACGCGATCATCATTGTCGGCGTGGCCTGGTATCTGAAGATGCCGTCTGGCACGTTCGAATTGAAGCGTGTGTTCACCAGCGCCTGGGGCGCTTTACCCGCGCTGTTCATGCCTGTGCTGATCCTGGGTGGCCTCTATGGTGGCATCTTCACGCCGACAGAAGCTGGTGCCGCCTCGTGTGCGTACGCGTTCATCTACGGTTTGACTGTCCGGCGCATCACATTCATCAAGGAACTGCTGCCGGTTACGCAGCGGGCCGTGAACCTGACGGCTATCGTGTTTTTCCTGGTCGGTTGCGTCGGTGTGTTCCAGTTCCTGCTGGCCAATAAAGGCTGGCCGCAGGATATGGCCGCCTGGGTAGGCGGTTTTGGACTGTCGCCGATTGAGTTCATGGCCTTGTTGATGGTGGTGCTGCTGTTCCTGTCGATGTTCCTGAATGGCGTTGCCATGCTGGTGCTGACAGTGCCAGTGATCTACCCGATCAGCCTGACGCTGGGCATCGATCCGATCCACTTGGGCATTCTGTTTGCTCTGGCGGTGGAGATGGGCGGCGTGATCCCACCGGTGGGTCTGAACCTGTTCGCGGTGTCAGGTACGACCGGGGTGCCGCTGGTCCAGGTGATGAAAGGCTCGATACCGTTCCTGATAACGGACGGCATCGTGCTGATCCTGTGCCTGTTCTTCCCAATCATCGCGCTGTGGCTACCGGAGTTGGCGGTGCACTCGCACTTTAACTAGAGCGGATACTTTCAGACCGCCCCCCTCCCCGTTCCCGCGCAAGCGGGGACCCATGCCTGAGAGATAAACACAGAGTTCGTGTTCTGTCGGAACCTTTCAGGCATGGGCTCCCGCCTCCGCGGGAGATGGGGGAAGAGAGCGATTCAACAAGATCCCAAACCGCTCTAGCCTATTGGCTGTGCTGGTTTCAGATTGGCCAACCCAGCCATTTGCATAACGACTCACCCATCACTTCCGGGGGAATGCCAGGGGTGTGCTTGGTGAAGAGTCCCACATGTTGCTTGTAGGTGATCGGTGAGCGGGTGATGTCCGTGCCCTAGAACGTGCGCTCCGGCCCGAACGCCTCCAACCAGCGCAGGATCGAGTCCTGCAATTGCCATTCATAAGGATAGGCCGCCGTCGTGTAGCAGGGGAAGGCAGAGACCTTGGTCGCCAGATTGGGATAGCGCGCCATCTCGCAGAGGGCGGGAACATGGCCGAACGCGGCGTCATCCTTGCTTTGGGAGGGAATGGCCGAGTGGTCCAGGGTGATCTTCAGGTCCGGGTGCCGTTCACAGATACCGGCGACTTTGTCGAGTTGGCCCGGGGGAAGCATCATGATGTGCAGGCCATTCTTCTCAGCCGCCGCCCAGAGCCAGTCCACAGTGCCTTCTGCAAGCCAGCGGCGTTGCTCCGGCGTGTGGAAGGTGTAGCGGAGGCCCAGCATGCCGGGCTGGTCCTTCCAGGTGTCGAACAGGGGCTCTGACACAGCCTGCTCGACGGAGGCGCGGCCCATGATGGCGAAGCGGCCGGGATAGTCCTGCACTGCCTGAATGGCGAGGTCATTGTAATCGCCCTCCCAACTGGGCGGCACCAGCACGGCACGGTCGATGCCGCCTTCATCCATCAGGCCGATGAGTTCAGGGGCGAGATAGGGCACGTCCCGTTGAGGTTTGCCGCCTCTATCGGTCGGCCAAGGACGGTCCGGGCGGTTCTCGTCCCAAATGTGAATTTGCGCGTCGGCAATGAGCATGAGCGACTAGTCCTTCACCCTGAGCCTGTCGAAGGGTGTCTTTTTGAGAATATGGCGCACCCTTCGACATGCTCAGGGTGAAGGTTGGAAATGAGGCAGCCTACCCGAACTGGCGCAGCACGCGGCGGGAGATCACCATGCGGTGCACCTCGCTCGGGCCTTCATAGATTTTCATCAGGCGCGCGCGCTGGGCCATCATCTGGAGCGGCAGCTCTTTGGTCATGCCCATGGCACCGAAAGCCTGCATGGCGTGGTCGATCACCTCGCCCACCATCAGCTTGGTCGCGTGGATCTTGGTGGCCGCATCGGCAATCCACCACTGCACCGGCCAGCATCTTGATCTCGCGCTCGATGGTGAAGCCCGGCGTGCCTTTGTCCACGATAAAGGCCGTGATGCCGCCGCGGGCTTTCTTCTCCGGGTCGGTCAGGGCCATCAGGATCATGAAGTCGGCCTTGGGCACGCGGCTCACCCAGATTTTGCGGCCATTGATGACCCAATGGTCGCCGTCCTTCACCGCGCAGGTCCGCATCTCCGCCGGATCGCCGCCCGCACCCGGTTCCGAAATGCCGATGGCGGAGCCGAAATCACCCTTCACATAGGGGTCGAGATATTTGCGCTTCTGCTCGTCGGTCGCGACCTTGAACATCATGTGCATGTTGGGCGCGTCCGGCGGAAAGACGAAGGGCACGGCGGTGCGGCCCAACTCGAAGTTCACGCCGACCAGTGGGAGTGCCGGCAGGTTTGCGCCGCCCACTTCCTCCGGCGCATCCAGCGCCCAGAGGCCAAGTTTCTTGCAGCGCTCGAACAGCGGGGCTTCTTCTTCCGCCGACAAACCGCCGACGCCGCCTGAAGCTTCCCGCTCCAGGACGTTCTTCTCCAGCGGCATGAGTTCTTCGTCCACGAATTTCGCGACGAGTTCCTGGAGCATTTTGTGTTCTTCGGCGATTTCAACCATGGGGATTCCTCAAGGAAGCGACGTGTGTTTGCCATGTTAAGGACTGGGCAAGAAACTAGCCGCAATCCGGTCATATCGGCAACGCCGATCCTTGGCAGGCCGCGTTTGAGCCCGACTAGGCGCCCGGCGTGTGCGCTTTCTCCCACCTCAGCGTATCGGCCTCCAGCGTTTCCCGCTCCAGCAGGGCCTTGGCGCACTCCTCAAGCGTTTGGCGCCGTTCGGTCAGGAGACCGAGGGTCCGCTCGAACACTTTGGCGATGATGTCCTTGACCGCCTTGTCCAGTTGCGCCGCCGTCGCCTCGCTATAACGGCGTTCGAAATAAGTCGCCGGGCCGTTCTGGCCGAGGAAGGTGGTGCGGTCGGCGTCGTAGCTGACGGAGCCCAGTTCCGGGTCCATGCCGTAGCGCGCTACCATGCTGCGCGCGATATCCGTCGCCTTCGCCAGATCGTCCGCAGCCCCAGTGGAGACATGGCCGAAGACAAGGGACTCCGCCGCGCGTCCGCCCAGCAGAACGGCGATTTTGTTCTCCAACTCTTCCCGGGTCATCAGAAACCGGTCCTCCGTCGGCCGCTGGATCGTATAGCCGAGCGCGCCAACGCCGCGCGGAATGATCGAGACCTTGTGCACCTCGTCGGTACCGGGAACCGACATGCTGACAAGCGCGTGGCCCATTTCGTGGTAAGCAACGATCTCCCGCTCTTTGGGGTTCAGCAAGCGGTTGCACTTCTCCAATCCCGCTATGATTCGTTCGATTGCCTGATTGAAGTCCTGCATGTCCACGCTGGAACTGTGCCGCTGAAACCGGTCGTGAGCGCCGCAATTGCTTCGGGGTCTGCGTCCTTGCCCAATACGATCTTGCGCATGTGCACTTTCAGGATCTGCGCCCGGCCAGCGCGGTCCGGCCGGTCAACCAAGACTTGGCGGTCAAAGCGTCCTGCGCGAAGCAGGGCGGGGTCGAGGATCTCCGGCCGGTTAGTGGCGGACAGCAGCACCAGTCATTCGCTTGGATCAAAGCCGTCCAACTCGTTCAGTAACTGGTTCAGGGTCTGCTCGCGCTCGTCATTCCCGGTAATGTTGCCCATGGCACCGCGCGCGGCCCAGCGCGTCCAACTCGTCGATGAAGATGATGGCGGGCGCTTTCTGCCGGGCCTGCTCGAACAGGTCCCGCACGCGGGCGGCACCCACGCCGACAAACATCTCGACAAACTCCGAGCCGGAGATGGAGAAGAACGGCACACCTGCCTCTCCCGCTACCGCCTTCGCCAGTAAGGTTTTGCCGGTGCCGGGCGGGCCGACCAGCAGCACTCCCTTGGGGATACGCGCGCCCAGGTGGCTGTATTCTTCCGGGTTCTGCAGGAACTCGATCAGCTCGACCAGTTCGGCCTTGGCTTCATCGACGCCGGCAACGTCATCGAAGCTCACCTTGATGTCTGTCTCGACATAGACCTTTGCCTTGCTCTTGCCGATGGACATGAGCCCGCCACCGATTCCGCCAGCCCCGCCTGCCATCCGCCGGGGGATCAGCAGCCATACCCCAAGGAACAGCAGGGCCGGTGCAATCCAGGCCAGCAGGGTGGAAAACCACGTGTTCTCGACTGCGCCGGTATTAGGTGATGCCGTGTCTGCTGAGCTGTTCTGCAACAGCCGGATCGACCAGGCGGGTGACAAACCGGGTATTGCCATTGTGCGGCTCGCGGAAGGTATCGCGCGCCATCTCGCTGCCGACCACCCCATCCTCGATCTGGCCGTCGTTGAGCAACCGTTCGAACTCGCTATAGGCGATTGTCTCAACGCTCTGGCTCTCGACCCACAGGTCGCGCAGCAGCACGATGCCCAACAGCGCCAGGACGAAGTACCAGAAATTGATCTGCGTGCCGCGTTCCATCAGTCACCCCTTCAAGGAAAGCCGCCGCTCAATAGCGGCCCACAGGTCGTTTCCATCCGCATCGGCATAGCTGTAGCGCGCGCGTACCACATGGGCGTCGTGCAATTGCACCGCCTCCAGCCGCTTCGCCAGGTCGATGGGCGTGCCAGCGACGACGACGTCCGCGCCGCTTGCCCTGATCGTATCGGCCAATGCCTTTTGCTGCGCCGGGCTGTAGCCAACCGCGGGCAGCACTGGGCCAATGTGCGGGTATTGCTCGTAGACTGCTGCGATGGCGGGCACGGCAAAGGCGCGGGGGTCGAGAATGTCAGCCGCACCGCCCGCGCCGGTGGGTATGCCGCCATGGGTGATGGTGGTGCCGTCCTCGACCACCAGCACCCGCTTGCCCTTTACCGCATCGGGCTGATCCAGCACGACCGGCAACCTGCCCAGTACGATCTGCGCCTGCGGGTTGATCCGGTTGACGGTCTGGGTCACCGCTTGGATCGAGGCAGGCTCTGCGGCGCTGGTCTTGGCAACCACCACAATGTCGGCCATGCGCAGGTTGACCTCCTCTGGCCAATAGCGGGTTTCGTGGCCGGGCCGCAGCGCATCCACCAGCACGATGGAGAGGGAAGGGCGGATAAAGCCGAAATCATTGTTGCCGCCGTCCCACAGGATCATGTCGGTCTCAGCTTCTGCCGCTTCCAGGATGCGCGCATAGTCCGCCCCGGCGAAGATGGCTAGCCCGGCTTCGATATAGGGCTCGTACTCCTCCCGCTCCTCGATGGTACAGGCGTGGGTGTCGAAGTCCTCATAGATCCCAAACCGCTGGACCGCCTGTCGGTTCCGGTCGCCATAGGGCATCGGATGGCGGATAGCGGCGGCGCGGATACCCGTTGCCGCCAGCTTCTCCGCCAGAAAGCGGCTGACCTGTGATTTGTCGCAGCCGGTCCGCACCGCGGTGACGGAGATCACCGGCCTGGCCGACGGCAGCATTGTGCGCTCCGGCCCCCAAAGCTCGAAATCGCAGCCACATGCCACCGCCCGCGCGGCCAGATGCATGACATGCTCGTACGCCACGTCGCTATAGGCGAAGATCACCGCTTCGGCCTTCTGGTCCCGGCACACCTGCTCCAGGTCCGCTTCCGGAACGATGGGCACGCCGTCCGGGTAGAGCGGCCCCGCGAGGTTTGCCGGGTAGCGCCTGGCGTCGATGCCCGGGACCTGCGTCGCCGTGAACGCCACAACCTCCAGCGCCGGATCGTCGCGACAACAGACGTTGAAATTGTGGAAGTTTCGCCCGGCGGCTCCAGCGATGATGATGCGGCGGCGGTGAGTGCTCATTCGTTTGGTGCCCTCGACTTGCCTGCCTATGGATTAAGGCTGGAAAAGCGGAATGAAACCGTCAGACAGGCTTTCTATTTCACAGCAGACACTAACCGCATGGCTTGGGCATTGATCTAGAACAAGTCTCCAACCGCCTCGTGATAGCGGATCATGGCGTGCAGATGCGCGGGGACGCTCCGCCCCTCGATCCGTTCAAAACCGCTGCGGCTGAAGGCGTTGTGCAGGGTAAAGTGCGTGACGCCCGCCTGCTGCCAGAACCTGATGATTTTGCGCCAGTCCTCGGGCGTTCCCGAACCTGCCGAGAGGCGCACGCACAGTTCCGGTTCGCCAGTCCGGCCCTCCTTTGCCCAGGCAGCGCGCAGCGTGTCGAACTCCCTGAGCGCGTCGTCGCTCGGGCCGTGGTTCAGGTACATCCAGCCGTCGCCGTACTGTGCCAGCCGCCGGATGGTGGCGGGCGCGTGGCCGCCGAACCAGAGCGGCACCTTGCCCGACGGCGGACGAGGGTTGATGCCGGCGTCCTCAATCTCATGCCACTGACCCTTGAAGCTCACATGATCGTCGGTCCAGAGCGCCTGCATCACCTGCACTTGCTCCTCCGAGCGTCTGCCGCGGTTTGAGAAGTCCATGCCCAGGCCCTGGAACTCCACCGGGTTCCAGCCGATGCCCACGCCAAAGCGGAAGCGCTCCCCGCAAAGCGTGGCAAGCGAGGCCGCCTGTTTGGCCACCAGCACCGCCTGACGCTGGGCCAGGATCATCACCTCCGTCGAAAAGCCCATATTGGGGCAGACGCCCGCCAGGTAGCCGAACAGGACGAATGCATCCACATAGGTATCGGCCGACGTATTCCAATTGACCCAGTCCGGGCGGTTGGCGGCGTTCACCCCCAGCACATGGTCCGGACAGGCGAGATAGGAAAAGCCCAGTCCCTCCGCCGTTTGGGCCATGATTTTAACGTCCACCGGGTCGCCACCAGTATCCGCGATGGGCAGGGCGAAACCGAGCTGGGACTTGTCGGGCATCTGTTAGCGCCTCCTTATTGCGATTGCATTCCGCCCATGCGGCATTCCTCACCACGAAAATGTAGCATGGCGAGCAAGATGGGGCTTGCCAAGCGAAGCTGGATGATTATGTTGCGTGCTTCCTGAAGCGCAGCGGCCTGCCGCGCGGAGGCCTCAGGGGATGCGGGAGTAGCTCAGTGGTAGAGCATCACGTTGCCAACGTGAGGGTCGAGGGTTCAAACCCCTTCTCCCGCTCCAATAACCAGCCCCGCGGCCCAATCCCTCACGATCGAGCCAAGCCTCAGCACGACCGCTGACCTGCTTTGCCGCCGATTGACTCGTCTCCCCGGCTGCCTTACGCAATCCACCGTGTTTCTTGCAACCGGAGGTCCGGTCATGCCCCTCTCATTCACGCCTTTACCGACGGCTTTGTCGCCGAAGTCAGCACAGTCTCCCTGCGTGAGACGTTCGACGAGGCGGTGCTCTAGGAAATCCGTGGCGGGATGGACAAGTATGGTGTGCTGGTGTTCCGCGATCAGCAATTCACCGACCAGGAAGAGATGGACTTCGCACGGCGGCTCGATGGCGAGCTGCATGCCAAGACAGGCGCTGCTGCCCTGGGCAAGAACCGCTTGGGATCGGAGGCGATAGCCGATATTTCCAACGTTACCAAAAGCGACGAACTGCAAAAGCCGGATGACCGGGGCCGCCTCTACAACCTGGGCAACCGCCTCTGGCACACGGACGCCTCATTCCAGGACCCGGCTGGCCGCTATTCCATGCTGCATGCCCGCGTGCTGCCGCCGATGCGGGCGGATACCATGTTCGCCGACATGCGCGCCGCCTATGACGCGCTGGACGATGCGATGAAGGTCAAGCTGGAAGGCCTGACCTGCCACCACACCATCGCGCACTCGCGCAAGATGCTGGGCTTTGAGTTCTCGGACGAGGAGCTGGCGAAGCTCCAGGGGGCCTATCACCCGCTGGTGCGCACGTTGGAGCGGTCCGGCCGGAAATCGCTTTATCTTGCCTCCCAAGCGGCGCAGGTGATGGAGATGCCGTTGCCGGAGGGCAAACTGCTGCTCTGGGAACTCAGCCAGCACGCGACCCAGCCGCAATTCGTTCACAGCCATGAATGGAAGGACGGCGACCTGGTCATCTGGGACAACCGCGCCACCATGCACCGTGCGACGCCCTTCAACGATGCGAAGTACCGGCGTGAGCTTCGCCGGGTAACGACCTTGGACCTGGAAGAGTTTCCGGCCCAGAGCGTGGCGTAGAAGCGATGACCGGTGGTGAAGTACTCAAACTCATCCTGGCGATCCTGCTGCCGCCCGTTGGCGTGTTCCTGCAAGTGGGTTTCGGCGGACACTTCTGGCTCAATATCCTGCTGACCATTCTGGGTTATATTCCAGGCATCGTTCATGCCGTTTGGGTTATCGCGAAAAACAAGTAGCACTGCCCCTTGTCCAAGCATGATAGCGACCGTGTACTGGCGGAGTTGGAGCGGCTGGCAGCGCTGATGGATGACTGTTTCCGGGTACCGGGCACGTCTCTGCGCTTTGGCCTCGACCCGCTGCTGGGGCTAATACCCGGTGCGGGCGATACCGCCTCCGCTGCCGTTGCGGGCTACATGATTTTCCGGGCACGGCAACTCAAGGTTCCCGCCTCCCTGCTGCTGGCGATGACCGGCAACCTGCTGGCCGACTGGCTGATCGGATTGGTGCCCGAGCTGGGGGATTTGTTCGATTTCGGCTTCAAGGCGCACCGTCGGAATGCTCGCCTGTTGCGCCGTCATCTGGACGGGCAAGGCAACAGAGCGCGGCAGAGGCGCTAGTCCTCACCCGCCAGCGCTGTTGGAGCAGGACGCAGCAGGCTTGGGTCGATTGCGCCAATTTCCTGAACGATTGCGGTCATCGTCTCTGTCACGCGGGTTTTCTCGGGCTTCAGTGCGCGCGTTCGCTCATCCATGTAGAGCGGGCGGGCAAATTCCAGTTGCAAGGCGTGAAAGCCGCGGGCGGGTGCGCCGTAGTTCTGGGTTATAAAGCCGCCTGCATAGGGGTAGTTGCGGGTCACGCTGAGGCCCAGCGCCTGGCTGGTGCGACTGGCGGTTTGAGTCATATTGTTGGAGCAGGCCCGGCCAAAGCCATCGCCCAGCACCAGGTCCGGCAGGCGCTCCCCCAGCAGTTGCGGCATGGAGTGCAGGTCCAGCAGCATGGCATAGCCAAAGCGTGCCCGGCAGGCCTGCATCAGGTGCTTGAGTGTGCGGTGATACGGGCGGTAGCCGGAAAGCCAACGCTGCATTCCCTGCTCGATCTTCAGGCGGCGGCGGTTCACCGGCACGCGTGGCGGCAGATAGCGGGGAAAGGTCCCCAGGCCGGCACGTACCCGGCCGGAATCGCTGGCAAGCCACTTAGGCAGCCGCTCGCCAAACATGCCCTGGTCCCACTCAGTCGGCACCCGGTTGGCATCAACATAAGCGCGGCCGTAGCGGGCGATAACGACGGGAATACCCGGCGCAGCGGTGTCCGGCAGCAGCAGGTCCAGAAAGGGATCTTCCAGACTGGCGATACTGGCGTTGCTAGTGACTTGGTTCTGGAAATCTGCCGGGTAATCGCGGCCGCTGTGCGGTACGGAAATCACCACTGGCGTGCGCCATTCCGCCGGCCAACGGACCGTGAACGGTGGCGGATCAGAATGGGTGGGGGCAGCGGCCATGCGTGGAGTATGCCTCATGGCCGCTGAGGAGTCGCGCTATTAACGCTTGAGGCCGAACGCCCCGAACTTCTTGTTGAAACGCGCAATCTGGCCGCCGGCGTCCAGCAGGCGCTGATTGCCGCCGGTCCATGCCGGATGCACCAGCGGATCGATGTCCAGGCGCAGGGTCGAACCCTCTTCGCCATAGGTAGAGCGCGTCTTGAATTCAGTGCCATCGGTCATGATGACGGTGATTTCGTGGTAGTCGGGGTGAATGTCGGCTTTCATGTCGGCCCTCTCAGTCTTGGCCCAAAATTCGAAGCGCGCTTTCTACGCGAATGCACCGGTCAGAGCAAGTCTTAAGCGCGGTTATCACCGCAGCGCGGCCAATTGCTCGTCATAGTGGGTACCGATGACGTGGCGGCGGATTTTCATTGATGGCGTCAGCATCTGGTTTTCAATCGTAAAGGCGTCTGCGGTGAGGCTGAACCGGCGCACGCGCTCTGCGGCGCTCAGGTCTTTATTCACCCGCTCGACGACGTCGTCCATGTACCGCTTGAAGTCCTTGTCCGCGACGAGGTCCGGCAGTTCGCCCGTCCTGCCGTTCGCCTTTGCCCATTCCTTCGCGGCGTCGGCGTTGGGCACGATCAGGCCGATCAAGTAGGGCTGCTTGTCGCCCAGGACCATGGCCTGCTCGATTTCCGGTTCCAGTTGTAGGAACCCTTCGACCCGTTGCGGCGAGAGCGTGTCGCCGCCCGACAGCACGATAATGTCCTTCTTGCGGTCGGTGATCTTGATATAGCCGTCTTCGTCCAACTCCCCCACATCGCCGGTATGCACCCAGCCATCCTGCAGGGCCGCTGCGGTTGCGTCCGGCTGGTTCCAATAGCCCAGCATGGTGAGTTCGCCGCGGATCAGGATTTCGCCGTCCGCCGCGATCTTCACTTCGACGCCGACGAATGCCGGGCCGGCCGTCTCCAGCTTGACCTTGTGGGCGCGGTTGCACGAGACGAAGGGCGCGGTCTCCGTCTGGCCATAGCCTTGCAGCAGGCGCAGACCCAGCGCGGTGAAGAACAGCCCGATCTCATAGTTCAGCGGCGCGCCACCAGAAACGAACGCCTTGATTCGCCCGCCAAAGCGCTCCTTGACCTTGGTACGCACCAGCTTTTGCAGCACCACGTCCTGCACCCGCTCAATCAGGCTGAGCTTGCCGGTCAGGTGCTTCTTTTTGCCAAGCTCGACGGCTTTCCAGAACAGCTTCTGCTTCGTCTCTGACTGACTGCGCAACCCGGAGAGCACGCGGCCATGCAGCGTCTCATAGAGGCGTGGCACCGAAGTCATGATGGTCGGCCGCACTTCGGTCAGGTTGCGGGACAGTGCCTCAATGCTTTCGGCATAGTAGATCTGCGCGCCGATCGATAGCGGAAAGCAACTGCCCGCCGAATGCTCGTAGGCATGGGAGAGCGGCAGGAAGGAGAGGAATATCTCGTCGTCAGGTACCCGGTTTTCCAACTCATAGAGCAGGTCCATGGCACCCATACAATTGCACAGGATCGCACCATGGCTCAGCATCACACCCTTGGGGGCGCCGCCGGTGCCGGAGGTATAGATCAGGCAGGCGAGGTCGCCCCGCTTTGCTTCGTGCAAGGGTTCGGTGGGATTGTCGCCCCGGCGCGCCTCGCCATCGGCCAACAACTTCGACCAGCTAAGCACCGGCTTGGCAGGATCGGCCGGCGGCTCGCCGTCCATCAGGATCAGCCCTTCGACGCTGGCAACCTGTTCCGCGGCCGGTAGCGCCCGCTCCAGCAGATCCGGCGTAGAGACAATCACCCAGCGCACCCCGCTATCCTGGAAGACATGCAGGTTATCGGCCACGGTGTTGGTGGTGTACGCAGGCACCGTGACGCTGCCCATGCTCATGATGCCGAAATCAGCCACCAGCCACTCCGGCCGGTTCTCGGCGATCAAGCCCACCCGGTCTCCCGGTTGGGTGCCCAGTCCCGCCAGGCCATGGGCCAGATTGGCAATGCCTTCGGCTGTCTCGCCAAAGGAAACACTCTCATAGGCACCGTTCTTCTTGGCCCATACAAAGGGCTTCGGCGCATGATCTGCCAGCCGCTCAAAGGCCATGGCGGGCAGCGAAGGCCAGGCCAGATAGGGCGCGAGAGCCGCGCGAACGGCAGGATCTTTGACGCTGGCGAGCACGTCATCCATATGGGTAGCCTCCTTTGACTATCACGCGGGTTGGTCCCGCTCTTATCGATGCCTATATAGGCTGAGCATAACGGAGAAATCAAATGCCTGACGCAACTTCCGCCGACATCAGCCTCGAAAACCTGCCGAATTGGGATCTGAACGATCTTTATCCTGGTATGGAATCTGTAGAGCTGGAAGCCGATTTCAAGGCCGCCGAGAAAGAAGCCAAGGCTTTCGCCAAGAAGTATGAAGGCAAGCTGGCGTCCCTTTCGGCAGACGGCTTGGCCGAAGCCATCGCCTCCTACGAGGCGCAGGACGAGCGCATGACCCGCATCATGAGCTATGCGGGCCTGCTGCACGCGGGTGACCAGCTCGACCCCGCCATCGGCGGCTTTTGCCAGAACGCGCAGGAGCGGATCACCACCATCTCCGGCCATTCTCTCTTCTTCACGCTGGAACTGAACAAGGTGGACGACAAGACCGTCGCCCGCTGGCTCAAGTCGCCAGCCATGGCCAATTATGCGGTCTGGCTCCAGAATCTGCTGGTCTGCAAACCGCACCAGCTCTCGGACGAGCTGGAGAAGTTCCTGCACGAGCAGCACGTGGTCGGCACCGCCGCCTGGAACCGCCTGTTCGACGAGACCATGGCGGGCCTGCGCTTCCCGATGGATGGTAAGGAGCTAGCCAGCGCGGAGGCCCTGCACCTGCTCTCCGACCAGTCGGGCGAGGTGCGGAAGAAGGCGGCACACGCGTTGGGCAAGGTTTTCACCAAGAACCTGGGCTTGTTTGCCCGCATCACCAACACCCTGGCCAAGGACAAGGAAATCGACGACCGCTGGCGTAAGTTCCCGCGGCCTGTCTCCGCCCGCAACATGGCCAACCAGGTGGAGGACGAAGTGGTCGACGCCCTGGTGAAGGCCGTGCGCGACAGCTACCCCAACCTCTCGCACCGCTATTATGCGCTGAAGGCCAAATGGATGGGCGGCGACACGCTCGACTATTGGGACCGGAACGCGCCCCTGCCGGATGCCGATGACCGCATCATCGGCTTTGATGAGGCACGGGACACGGTCCTCGACGCGTATGGTGCATTCTCACCCCGGCTGGCCGATGTAGGCCGCAAGTTCTTCGACAATGCCTGGATCGACGTTCCAGCCCGCGCGGGCAAGAACCCCGGCGCCTTCGCCCATCCGACCGTGCCTAGTTCGCACCCCTACCTGCTGCTGAACTACCAGGGCAAGATCCGGGACGTGATGACCCTCGCGCACGAGTTGGGCCACGGCTGCCACCAGGTGCTGGCGGTCAGCCAGGGCCACTTCCTCAGCCGCACGCCGCTTACTCTGGCGGAGACGGCCAGCGTGTTTAGCGAGATGCTGACCTTCCGCAGTGTGCTGGAAGCCGAACATGACCCCGCCAAGCGCCGCCTGCTGCTGGCGGGCAAGGTGGAGGACATGCTGAACACCGTCATCCGCCAGATCGCCTTCTATTGCTTCGAGGAGAAGATCCACAACGCCCGCCGCGAGGGAGAGATTTCGGCGGAGAAGCTCTGTGACATGTGGATGGAGATCCAGACCGAAAGCCTAGGCCCCGCCGTCTGCTATGACGAGCATTACCGCGGCTTCTGGACCTATATCGGCCACTTCATCCACTCGCCGTTCTACGTCTACGCTTATGCATTCGGCGACTGCCTGGTGAACGCGCTCTACGCCCAGTACCAGCAGGAGCCCGAAGGGTTCGAGGACAAGTACCTTGATCTGCTGACCGCCGGCGGCCGTATGCGTCACCAGGAGCTGCTGGCCCCCTTCGGCCTCGACGCCACCAACCCCGCCTTCTGGAGCCAGGGTTTGGGCGTCATCGGCAGAATGATCGACGAGTTGGAAGCATTGGATGGGTAGCGCCAGCATCCTGCACCCCCGGAAGCGCCAATGCGCTATCCGAGGCCGGGCGGACACAGTGTATACCCGCAGCCTCGGCTCTCGGCTGAGCCTCGGCCGGGGATGCAGGGTAAGCAGAGGATGACAACGCTGCCCCCCGACTCCGAACCCTCCCGCTTCTCCCGCCGGGCGCGGCGCTATGTGGGCACGTCCCGCACCGTCGGCTCGCTGGCGGCGAAGGTGGCGGGCGAGCACTATCTCGGTATCAAGATGGACCGGGAGCGGCACGCCCAGACCTTGCGCAAGGCGCTCGGCGGGCTGAAAGGGCCACTGATGAAGGTGGCGCAGATCCTCGCCTCCGTCCCCGACGCCATCCCCAAGGAATATGCCGAGGAGCTCCGCCAGCTTCAGGCGAACGCCCCGCCCATGGACTGGCTCTTCGTCCGCCGCCGCATGACCGGCCAGCTAGGCCATGGCTGGCAGGAGCGATTCGCCGATTTCGGGCGGGAGGCCGCGCACGCTGCCTCTCTTGGCCAGGTGCACAAGGCCACGCTGCCTGATGGCCGGCAGGTCGCCAGCAAGCTGCAATACCCGGACATGGCCTCTGTCGTGGAGGCCGACCTGAAGCAGCTCAAGCTGATCTTCTCGCTCTATGGTAGCTTCGACAAGGCGATTCAGACCGACAACATCTACGAGGAAGTCGCCGCCCGTCTGCGCGAGGAGCTCGACTACGAGCGCGAACTGAAGCAGATGCGCCTCTACCGCGCCATGCTGGCGGATGAGCCCGGCGTGCATGTGCCGGAGCCCATTCCGGAACTATCCACCGGCCGCTTGCTCACCATGACATGGCTGGACGGTATCCCCCTGCTGGAGGCCTGTGAGCGCCCGCTGGAGGAGCGCAACCAGATCGCCTACAACATGTTCCGCGCCTGGTACGTGCCCTTCTACGACTATGGCATCATCCATGGCGACCCGCACCTGGGGAACTACACGGTGTGCGCCGACAACAGCGTCAACCTGCTGGACTATGGCTGCATCCGGGTGTTTTCTCCCAGCTTCGTCGCGGGCGTGATCGACCTCTACAAGGCCATCCGCGATGGCGACGAGGCCCTGGCCGTCCACGCCTACGAGACCTGGGGCTTCGAGAAGCCATCCAAGGAGCTGATCGCCGTCCTGAACCTGTGGGCGGAGTTCGTCTATGCGCCGCTGCTTCAGGACAAGGTGCAGAAGATCCAGGAGAGCGACACCGGCAATTACGGCGCCCAGGTGGCGGAGAAGGTACATGCCGAACTCCGCAAGCTCGGTGGTGTGCGTCCGCCGCGGGAGTTCGTGCTGATGGACCGTGCCGCCGTAGGCCTTGGCAGCGTCTTCATGCACCTGAAGGCGGAGGTAAATTGGTACCGCTTGTTCCACGAACTGGTGGACGATTTCGACACGGCGACGCTGGAGAAGCGCCAAACCGAAGCGCTGGCGGCGGTCGGGCTGGAGCGGCCAGCGGTTTAGCGTGTGCTCCCAATTTTTGGCGTCATTGCCAGGAGCCCCGGCCAGAGAGCATGGGGACGCGGCAATCCAGCTGCACAGGTTCAACATTTCATTCTCACCGGCGATGCTCTAGCCTTTTCCTCCCACATTCCAAGACCCATTATCAGCCTAAGGGAGCGCCGCTATGGCTTGCTACGTCATCGCCCATATCACTGTTAACGACCCGGCAGCCTATGGCGGCTACACCGCGGAGACGCCTGGCACCGTCGCCCAATACGGTGGCAAATTCGTCGTCCGCGGCGGGACCAGCAAGGCCATGGAAGGCGAAATGCCGGGCCAGCGCACCGTCGTCATCGAGTTCCCGGACCGCGCCGCTGCTGAGGGCTGGTACAACTCCCCCGAGTACCAGAAGATCCTGCCGATCCGCCTGGACAACTCCACCGGTGCGATGATCATCGTGGATGGCTTTGACGGCTGAGCCGGTATCCTGGCGGTCCAAAAAACCAAGCCTAAAAGTAAGTTTTTATGCGCAAAACTAAACTGAATCGGCCCACGGTGGTTTAGGTGCGGTTTATGTGAAGCTTACCCGCGGTTTATCGGGAGTTTACGTCCTGTTTATGGCTGGTGTACCGCCCACCGTCTCCTGAAACTTCAGAAAACAGCATTGCTGTCCCGGCCGGATCGCTGGGCCCGATCCGGCGGAAGAGCCGGGATTCCATCCGGGCTAGTCTCCCACCGGGATCCCGGTGCTCCGCCGGGCATCTGACCGGGAAAGCCCGATAAAGGATGCTCTGTCAGTCTTCCTCCACCGCCTGCTCGATAAGCTCTACCGGCTGCACATCTTCCGGCAGCGTCACGGCTCCCCGCTCGCGCAGCCGGGCTTCCAACTGCACGGCGCGCAGGGCAGGGGCGCATTGGCCATCCCGCACGGCCTTGGTGAAGACCTTCAACCTTGCTCAACAGGCGGTCTAGCTCCGCCTGCGCGCGCAATTCCGGTGCAAAGCGGATGGGCTCGATCTCTGCCTGCACGCGTGGGTTCTGCATCAGCCGCCATGCTTGCTGAGAGGCCGCGGCGGCATAATAGCCTGCCTGCCTTGCCGCCTCCGCCCCGCTGGCTCCGCCCCGCTGGCTCCGCCCGCAACCCGGCTGCAAAACAGGCCCTGCCGCCCGGAAAGCCTGGCTGGGCGCGCATCGGTGTCCAGGTCGCTGATTTGCTTGGTAAACGGCATGGGGTACCTCCTGTAGCTACCCCATATGGTTGTGTTTTTCGTCGACGAAAGCATATTTTCCTATTTAGATGATCTCTAGCATCACAGAAAAATACACTCTCCCGTCCTCCCGCAGGCAGGGCCTATGCCTGAGAGGTCACGGCAAATGCTGACCCTGTATCCTGGGCTCCGGCATTGATCCTGCGCACGCCCAGTACGGGAGAGGCGCTGAGGGTGGCTGATCGCGCAAAACTGGACAGGCCCAAGAAGCCTTCCCACAGACTCCCCACGGCTCCGGAAACCCACTAAACTATGCCCTTACCTTCCCGTATCCCGGCGAACCCATGAACTCACTCAGCCATTCCGCCGAAAATGGCGTATCGCTTTGGCGCGGTGGCCCCAGAGAAGCCAGCACCAACCGGCCCGTGCTGTTCCTGCATGCGGGCGGCACGGGCGCGGATGTCATCCGGCGCTTGGCGGAGCCTTTCGCGGCCTTCCGCCAGGTCATCGTGCCGGACTTTCCAGGCTACGGCCAAACACCCACGGACCCGGCAGCGGACCCATCGCCGAGCGCGTTGCCCTGGTGCGCGCCATGCTCCAGACCCAGGAAGGCCCGGTGGATATCTTTGGCCATTCCATGGGCGGTTTCATGGCGCTCCAGGCCGCCCGCCATTGGCCGGACAAAATCGGCAAACTTGCCGCCATCGAGACCGTAGCCTTCGGCGCCATCGCAACCGGTGACCCGGTGGACGAGGCGGCGCTCGCCATCGACCAGAACGCCAACGCTGCCTTGGTGAGCGCCTATGACCGCGGCGACCGGGAGCAAGGCATTGCTGCCTTCATCTCGCTTTGGAACGGCCCGCCCTGGGCAAAATTGCCGGAGCCTGTCCGCGCCGGCCTGGTCATTCTGGGTGCGGACGATGTAACTGCCGGACCGGTTGTGTTCGACAATGGCGACTTTGTCCTCGTGCGGCAGGTGCAGTCCGATCAGTCACCCTTCCAGAATGCAATCTACGGTCAGCGGTTCGATGATGCCGGCGGTACCGTTGGTCTGGAATTTGTGATCGAAGACGCGGCGAATAATGCCTTCTTCGATCCGGCGGTTGCGGTTTTGACTGACGACAAGATGATCGTCGTCTTCTCAGCCACAAACCTGGACAATCCGGGGGATTTCGACCATGGCGTCTTCGGCCAGCTCTTTGCTGCTGCTGGCTCTGTCATTGGCGTGCCGCAGCAGTTGAACATCTGCGAGCGCTTCTCGCAGGAAGCGCCGACGGTGGCGGCCACGGATGATGGCGGCTTTGTCGTCGCCTACCAGTCGGACTTCAATGACGACTTTGGTTACACGCCAAGTCTGGGCGTCTACGTCCAGAAATTCGACACCACCGGCAGCGCGGTTACCGGCGAAATCCTGGTAAACGAGATCGTCGACAACAGCCAGCATACGCCGGATGTTGTCGGTTTGCCAGGCGGCGGGTTCACGGTCACGTACGTGGACAACAACGGCACGGACTCCTCTAGCTCGGGCGTCTTTGCGCAGACATTCGATACCAATGGCAATCGGATCGATGGGCGCGTTCTGATCAATCAGGAGACGCTTAGCGGCCAGGATAGCCCTGCGGTTGCGTCCCTTGGTGGCGAGAACTACGTTACGGCTTACCGGTCGGACACAAACGCACCGTCCGGCGACGGCTCCGGCAGCGGAATTTTCCATCGGATAGCAGGCGACCCGGCCGATTTCTCCGTCGGTGGTGATCCCATTGTCGATGGCGTCAACGCGGTTGTTAATTACGTCGAGAACACGGAAAGCCTGAGCGAGCAGATCAACCCCGCGGTGACGGCATTGGCCGACGGTGGATTCTTCGTGGTCTGGCAGTCTTTCTCCAGCAGTGGCAGCGCGGATGGCAGCGCGTATGGCATTTTTGCCCGGATCATTGCGCCGGATGGCTCGGCTATCACGGACGAGTTCCGCATTAATGATCAGCGATTGAACAGTCAGTCCAATCCCAATGTCACCGCGCTGGATAGCGGCGGGTTCGTCATCACCTGGGATGACAACAATGCCACTGACGGCTCCGGCACCGGTGTATTCGCCCAGCAATATGATGGCAATGGCAATCGCCTGGACAGCCAGTTCCAACCGGTGGTGACAGAGCTGCCGAATGGCGGCTTTGCCATCGCCTGGACCTCCGTTACGTCCTCAATTGCTGGTGACGGTTCCGGCAACGGTGTGTTCTACTAGATCTACAACAATGATGCCCCGGCGGTATCGCCCATTAGCGCGGGCGGTGACGAGGATACGGCGATTGTCCTCGACGAAACCGTGTTCGAAGCCGGCTTAGTCGATCCGAACGGCCAGACCCTGCAGGCGATCCGTATCGAAACTTTGCCGACCCAGGGCACACTGACCGTTAACGGCACGCCGGTGTTCGCCACGCAGGAAGTCTCGATTGCTCAGCTCATCAACAATGAGCTTGTCTATACCGGCAATCAGGACTTCTTTGGCGCCGACCAGTTCCTGTGGACCGGTTCGGACGATATTTCCTTCGCGCCGGGGCTGGTGGAAGCCGATATCACGGTCAACCCGATCAATGACGCGCCAGGTCTGGAAGCGGGGGCCAATGCGACGGCCGCGGAAGGCCAGTTCTTCCAACGCACGCTGACCCTGTCCGATCCCGACGCCGACAACCGCACGATCTCGGTCGATTTCGATGGGGATCTAGTTGCGGACCAGGTGTTCAACTCCGGCAGTTCGACCTCGGTCATCTCACATACGTTCGGTCCGGAGGGTGTCTTCACCGTTACGGTCGCGGTGGATGACAATGCCGGCGAGGCAAATTCGGTCGAAATGGATACGTTCACAGTTACCGTGAACAATGCGCCGCCGAATGCAGCCAATGACTTCCTGCCGATTGATGAAGACGTCGCCTATCCGCCATTCGATGCATTGTTCAACGACAGTGACCCCGGCAGCGATCCGTTTACGCTGACCAGCAACCAGTTCGGTGCTGACAGCTTCACGTACACCATCGAGGACAACGGCGGTCTGACCGATGTCGGCACTGTCACGGTGCAAATCGACGGCCAGAACGACAATCCTGACGCCATTGACGATGATCTGGTCGCGAGCGATGACATGCCCATCGTTGAGAACGTCCTGGCCGATAATGGCAATGGCGCCGATGACGGTATCGACGGCGATGCTTTTACCGTCACGGAGATCAACGGCAGTGCCGGGGATGTGGGCAACGAGATCGTCCTGCCGTCCGGCGCGACTGTTACCCTGCAGTCCGATGGTACGTTGGATTACGACCCGACTACGCTGACGGGCAGCCCCTCGTCCGACAGCTTTACGTATCAGATCACCGACACGTTCAGCGGTACCGATACGGCGACGGTGAACATTACGATCAACGCTTCCAATGCGCCGCCAGTGGCGCAGGACGATGACGTAACCACCGACGAGGATACGGCGATCACGGCCGGCGACGTCTTTGCCGACAATGGCAACGGCATGGCGATGACAGCGACGGCGACACGATTACCGTGGTTTCCGTCAATGGAAGTGGCACCAATGTGGGCAACCAGATTGCGCTGGCCTCCGGTGCGCTGGTCACACTGAATGCTGATGGCACTTTCTCCTACAACCCGAATAACCAATTTGAATCCACCAGGGTCGGGGCGACCGACAGCGACTCGTTCACCTATGTCATCGACGATGGTAATGGCGGTACCAACGGCGCGACCGTCAACATCACCATCAACGGCGTGAACGACAATCCGGTGGCAGACGCGGTCCATGACAATGTGGTCGAAGACGGTCCGGCGGTGATGGGCAATATGTTCATCAACACCTCGGATGTGGATGACCTGACGACGTTTACGATCGAGGAAGTTGCAGGCTCCGCCCTTGCGGTCGGTGTCCTGCAGAACCGCCCGTCAGGTGCGACCGTGCTGATAGAGGCCAACGGCGACTACACATACGACCCTGCCGGCGGCTACCAGAGCCTCGCCGAAAACGCCACAACTCAGGAGATGATCAGCGTCCTGGTCGCCAACCTGACCGGCCTGAACGACGGTCCTGATGCCCGCGACGATGCTTTCGGCATCTCTGAGGATGACGGGCCGTTCAACGACAGTGTCTTCGTGAACAATGGTTCCGGCGCCGATACCGACCCGGATAGCGGCGACACCTTCACCGTGACGGCGGTCAACGGAGCCACCGGTGATGTGGGCAACCAGATCACGTTGACCTCTGGTGCTTTGCTGACCCTGAACAGCGATGGAACATTTACCTACGACATCAATGATGCGTTTGAGTTCCTGAGCGACGACGACCCGGATACGGATAGCTTCACCTACACCATCAGCGATGCGCTCGGTCTGATGGATACGGCGACGATCAACATCACTGGCGATAATGATGACCCGGTCGCGGTTGATGACAGCTTCTCTGTTATTGTGGCCGATGATTTTACCGGCAATGTGTTGACCGGTGTCGGCTCGGCTGCTGATAGCGATATCGATCAGAACGACACGCTGTCGGTAACCGATATCAACGGCAATACCGGTGCACTGGGCACGAATTTCGTGCTGCCGTCGGGTGCGACGGTAAACATGCTGTCTACCGGTGGCTTTACCTATGACAGCGCCGGTGCCGGCTTCTCAGCGCCGACGGTGGATAGCTTTACCTACGGTATCTCCGACGGCAATGGCGGTACCGATGTGGCGACCGTTTCGGTTACCATTCAGCCGCCCGGCAATACGGCGTCGGTTGTGTCTGCGATTTTGGATCAGTTCCTTGAGGACGAGGTGAGCCGCCAGACGGATCTGCTGGACCCAACTGCAGTTTCAGATGCCGATCTCGATGATCTGGATGTCGCCAACGCAGTTGTAATGACCGAAGATTTGCGGGCTTTGGTCTTCACCTTGGACGAGGAAACCGGACTGTTCTCCATCGGCGATGGCAGTTCGACGACTTGGCCGATGGTCAGACGTTCGACATTACCGTCAATTATAATGTAACCGACGGTTTGGCTTCGGTTGCCAATACAGCGACTATCACCATTGAGGGCGAGAATGATGATCCGGATGCGGTGGATGACTCGGTCGCAACCGACGCCGATCTCGCCTTTAACGAGGACGATGGCGCACAGGTGATCACTGCCGATATCCTTGGCAACGATACCGACCCGGATACCGGCGACGTGCTCACGGTGTCCGCCATCGACACCACGGGTACCACTGGCCTGGTGACACTCGTCGGCGGGGTGTTTCCTACAACCCGAATGGCGCGTTTGAGAGCCTGGCGGTTGGCCAATCGACCACGGATTCGTTCACCTACACCATCAGCGATGGCAATAGCGGTACCGACACGGCAACCGTCACGGTGATCATCAATGGCGAGAACGATGCACCTGTCATCACCAGCGATAACGATGCGCCTGTCATCACCAGCGATAACGACTTCAGCATCGACGAGAACCAGACGGCCATCGATACGGTCGTTGCTGATGACGCCGATACCGCTGACACGTTGACCTTCTCGGTCGATGCCGGGTTTGCGGACGGTGCGCTCTTCGCCATCGATCCCAGTTCCGGCGCACTGAGCTTCATCAGCGCCCCGGACTTCGAGACGCCGTTGGATGGCGGCGGCGACAATCTCTACGACCTGCGGGTCGGGGTGTTCGACGGCACCACGACCGTAACCCAGGACATCATAGTCGAGGTGCTGGATGTCAACGACAGGATTACCGGTACGCCTGGTTTCGACCAACTGGTCGGCCCCGGTGCGGACGAGACCATCCAGTCGCTCAGCGGGATCATCGACCTCAACAGTGGCGGCGGCGGTGCCGATACCTTCGCCTTCGGTGCGGAGACCGGTAACGACATCCTGGAGTTCGACTACATCCTAGACTTCGGCGCTGACGACTCCCTCTCGCTGGGCGGTACTTCGATTGTGCAGGAGATCAACGGACCTGGTCAGACAACCCTGATTCTGGATGGCGACGGCGACGTGATCATCCTGAGCGGTGTTGCCGACTTCGACGAGACGAACCAACTGATTTAGGAGGGCAGCAGATGCTTCGGAAATCCATCTTACAGGCGTCCGTGCTGGGCTTTTCCATGCTGGTCGCCTCGGCGGCCAATGCCGCGCTGATCAACCTGTCGGCCCTCGGCCTTCAGGCCGCGGCCGGGCCCTTTGCGATTGAGACGGCAACCACCAGCCTTTTCGGTGGTGCCGCCTTCAGTGCCGACACGTTCTCGGCGCCAACGGCTTTGAATATTGCTGTCTCCGGCTCTACGCCCTTTGGCGGCACCGATTTTGGCCTCTCGGCATTCTCGGTGGCGGGCAGTGGCACGCTGACGGGGGCTAGTTCCCATGCTGGCTGGGACCCGGACCTGATCCAGGTGCTGTGGAACATTACGGAGAACACGGGGGCATTCAGCGGCGTTTCCTCGCGCGTTCTGGTGCAGGTGACGGGCAGCTTTGGCCCAGACCCGCTTGGACAGGGCGGAGGGACACCAACCCTCGGAATGTTTGTGCCCTCGACGATGACGCTCACCAACGTCAACGAGATACCACTGCCTTGCCTGTCATGGCGCTGGCATTGGGGGACATCGTGGTGATGACGCGGCGCAACCGCTAGCCGTTGCGCTGCCTGCACGGTTGCCGCGCTCCCTGGCTTGCCATAGTTTGACGCCACTGGCTGGCATTGTGCCGGCGTTTTGGCAGCTGGAATACCTGATGATGACGGCCGACCGGGCCAACGCAGTCTGCGGGCCATTGGCAGGACCGGTTACCTGTTCCGGTAAGTCTGCCAAGACGGAGAATTTCCCCGTCGCCTCCCGCTTGATTGCGCCGACGCTTCGCCCTCACGTCATGGCGTTCTACACCTTCGCCCGGACCATTGACGACATTGCCGATGACCCGGCTTTGACCGCTGAGGCCAAGCTCGCTCGTCTGGATGCTTTCGAAGCGGCTCTGACCGGCACAGCACCTCCCGCCGCCGGTTTTGAAGCAGCCGCCGCGCTGCGTGACAGCCTGGCGGAGACCTGTGTCTCCCCTCGCCATGCCTGCGATCTGGTGGCAGCTTTCCGCCAGGACGCGGTGCAGTCCCGCTATGCGTCCATGGACGCGTTGATGGGTTATTGCGCCCTTTCGGCCAACCCTGTGGGCCGCTACCTGCTGGCCTTGCATGGCGAAGACCAGAGCGCGGTTGCGGCCTCTGACGCTCTGTGTTCAGCCCTGCAAATCATCAACCACCTGCAGGATTGCGGCGAGGACTATCATACCCTGGACCGGGTCTATCTGCCGTTGGATTGGCTGACCGGGGCAGGGGGCCAGACGGAGGATCTGGCCGGCTCCCAGCTAACGCCAGCCCTGCGCCGGACGCTGGACCTGGCACTCGACCATTGCGCGGTGCTGCTGCGCCAAGCCGATACGCTTGCCCCGACTATCCGCAGCAGACGGCTGGCGGCGGAGTCCGCAGTAATAGTCAGCCTCGCCCACCGGCTGGTGCAGCGGTTGCGCCGGGGCGATCCGCGCGCCAGCCGGGTCGCGCTCAGCAAGGGGCAGGTGGCCACCGCCGCCGCCAAGGGCTTGCTTGGCATAGGCTTTGCGCTTTTATCCCCGCGCCGCCGGAACATCCCGTGACGACCGTCGCCGCCGCTCTAGCACCGCCCGGCCTCAGCCTGGACGACGCCCGCAATCAGGCGCTGGCCGTGGTGAATCGCTCCGGCTCATCCTTTACGCTCGCCATGAAGCTCATGAGCCGTTCGCGGCGGCAGGCCATGTTTGCGGTCTATGCCTTTGCCAGGGCAGTCGACGACATTGCCGACGGCGATGCCGCCCCGGCTCAAAAGAGCCAGCAATTGCAGGAGTGGCGGCAGGAGATTGAGCGTGTCTATGCCGGCAATCCGGCAACCGCTATCGGTTTGGCACTCGCAGATGCGGCCCAGACCTACTCCTTGCCAAAGCAGGAATTCCTGCTCCTGGTGGAGGGCATGGAGATGGACGCCACCCCCATCATCGCCCCGCCGATGGAGACCCTGCTGGCCTACACCCGCCGCGCAGCGGGCACGATCGGCATGCTATCCATGCCAACCTTCGGCACCCCGCCGGGCCCTGTCTCGGACCGGTTCGCCTTGGCGCTGGCCGATGGCCTGCAACTGACCAACATCCTGCGCGATGTGCGGGAGGATGCGGATATCGGCCGCCTCTACCTGCCCCAGGAATTGCTGGCAGAGCACGGTCTCGACCATCTGCCACCGCTGGAGGTGGCAGCGCATCCGGCCACCGTCGCTGTTGCCGCAGCTTTGGGCCAGACCGCCCGCCAGCGGTTCCAGGACGCCCGCGCGGCCATGGGGTCTCTCAACCGTCGGCACATCCGCCCGGCCCTGATGATGATGGGCGTCTATGAGGGGTATTTGGGCCGGCTGGAGCAATCCGATTGGGGCCTTGCCGGTGAACCCATCCGCATGAGCAAGCGCCAGAAGCTTCTCCGCAGCCTGCGCTACGCCATCAGCCCGCCGCTGCAACCGTGAGCCTGCCTGCGCAACCAATCGTCCATGTGATCGGGGCGGGCCTGGCCGGACTGTCTGCGGCGGTTCGGCTGGCCGGGCAGGGCAGGCGGGTCCATCTCTATGAAGTCGCAGGCCAAGCCGGTGGCCGCTGCCGCTCCTACGAGGACAGGGTGCTGGGCTGCCGGATCGACAATGGCAACCACCTGATTCTAAGCGGCAACCGTTCCACGCTTGCCTACACCAGCCTGATCGGTGCGCAGGATCCGTTCGCCATTGCCGGCGAGGCTGCCTTTCCCTTCATCGATCTCGCGACCGGCGAGCGCTGGTGTGTTCGGCCCAATCGGGGGCGGGTGCCCTGGTGGGTCTTCAGCCCCTCACGCCGCATACCGGGCGCCCGGGCAGCCGATTACCTTTCCGGGCTGAAGCTGGCGCTTGCCCGCCCGGATCAGAGCGTCGCCGATGTGCTCAACCCGGAGACCACGCTTTTCCGCCGCTTTTGGGAGCCCCTGGTCATCGCCGCCCTGAACACCACGCCCGACCGCGCCAGCGCTCAACTGGTCTGGCATGCCCTGCGGGAGAGCTTTGCCAAGGGGGCCGCGCATTGCCGGCCGATGATCGCCCGTAACGGCTTGAGTGAGGCTCTGGTCGACCCCGCCCTGGCCTATTTGCGGCAGCATGGGGCAAGCCTTCACTTCAACTGCCGCCTGCGTGCGGTCGATACCGGCCCCGGCGGCCAGGCCACCAGCCTCCGCTTTGGTGATGATACGGTTGATCTTGGCCCGGACGACCGCGTGGTCCTGGCTTTGCCGCCAGCCCAATTGGGCAGGGTGCTGCCGGATATGACGTTGCCGGGCGACGATGCTGTGATCGTCAATGCCCATTTCCGGCTCAGTCGTGCTCTGGCTCCGGAGGGGGAATCCTCTTTCCTCGGCCTGCTGGGAGCCACGGCGCATTGGCTCTTCGTGCGTGGCGATGTTGCAAGCATCACCATCAGCGCTGCCGACCGGCTCGGCCTGGCTGATATGCCGGAGGATGAACTGCTGCCTGTGCTCTGGCGCGAGCTGCAACAGGCCCTGAGCATGCCGGATGAGGCCTACCAGGCCACCCGTCTTATCCGCGAGCGCCGGGCAACCTTCGACCAGTCACCGGCGGGCCTGTCCCTGCGTCCGAAGGCGGAGACATCCATGCCCAACCTCTTCCTGGCTGGCGACTTCACCCGCACCGGCCTGCCCGCCACCATAGAAAGCGCCATCCGCTCCGGCGAGTATGCGGCGGCACTGGCCGAGCGCCAGTAATATATTAGTGTCGAAGCGCCTTCGAAAAAATACCTAAACGAAACTAGGCTTTTATGCGCAAAACTAAACTTTTTAGCTACTCAGATAGCGCAAGCAGTTTAGGTTCGGCTTAGCTACGGTTTATCATTTCCTAACCCTGCTTGCCGCCACTCTGTGGCAGCGCGGCACGCGCCCTAGAATGCACCGCCGCAGGCCGAAGATGACGTGCAGCCGACAGCCTTTAGTTGCTTCCCATAAATGGTGCCCGCCCGCCCAATCCGCAACAGCGGCCACCACCTGCCTTACGAGAACCAATTCCCCGCATCCGACAGGATCAACTCGTTACCCGCCTCAAAAGCCACGCTCACCGGATTGCTGCCCGCCGCCACTTTCGCGGCCTCAGCCCGCAGCAGCTTGCGCAGCATGATGATGCCGCGATCGCTCGATCCCAAATGTTCCTCGGAGAGGTAGGTGATCGGTCCCTGGCCCACCTGCGCCTCCCAGTCGCCCGGCATGTCCTGGTGTTCCTGCTCGCTGAGTTTCGCCCAGGGCCGTCCGCCAAAGGTCGAGCGGATGCCCCCAGCACGCCCGCCTCCTTCACCCGCGCGGCCGTAAACACGGTGTAGGTCTCGCTATCGATCAGCAGGGTCCAGCCGATACTCTCGCACCGGCCCGGCGTAAGCCTTGGGCTGGCGACCACCCGCACCGTTGGCAGTACGGTCTCGCTGATCCGGTTCAATTCCCCGCCATTCTCCAATTTCCGGAATTGGAACGACCATACCCCCAGCGCGAACGCCTCAAAGCGCACGTCCGGCATGATGCCCATGGCGCCCACAAACTGTGTGCCGCTGAAGCCGTCATGCAGGACCGGCACGTGCAGCAGGTCCATCACGTTCTCATAGTGTTGCAGCCAGTTACACGGCGCGACCGCCGCCCCGCCGGTGCCGATGCCGCCATCGTCCGCCTCGATGAGCTCGCCGTCGCCGAGTTCCTCCAGCACCTGATAGCGCGGCAACAAGGGCTTCCGCTCCGGCGGCCCCAGATAGGCGAAGATGATGCCGTAGCGCTCCTCCACGGGATACCAGGGTTGGCGCACCTTCCGCCGGAAGTTGCCGCCGCCCTCCGGCTCAACCGGCATGTCTAGGCAGTCGCCCTCCACGTCGAACAGCCAGCCATGATAGCAGCAGCGGATACCGCGCTCCTCGACCTTGCCGTAATAGAGCGTCGTTCCCCGGTGGCAGCAGCGCGGATAGACCAGCCCGGCGCGGCCCTCTCCATCCCGGAACAGGATCAGGTCCTCGCCCAGAATGCGCACCTGTTTCGGCCTCGCCGTCACATCTGCGGCAAGCCCGACCGGATGCCAATAGCGCTGCAGCAACTCCCCCATCGGCGTGCCGCGCTCAACCCTGGTCAGGTCGGCGTCGTAAGCCGGTTTCGGCAGGTGATAGGCAGAGCCATCGGCGAGCATGGTGGGCATTGCGCTGATCTCTATTCAAAGCCGGTAACTTGCGGAACCGGACAGTAAGGGTCAAGCAAGGGCTGGACGCCCCTGCCGGGATGCGTGCAGTTCTGCAATTCACGGTGATAGGCGGCAAACCGCCAGAATTCACAGGTCAATTCTGCATGCGATATGGTGGTCGGATGCCGGGGAACGGTGCGCGATCGGGCTAAATCAAGCGGCCGACAATTCCGGGGGTGTCGTAACAGACTAGTTCTTGTTGCGCAGCCAGTTATGCACGGCCAGGGCTAAATCGTGGCCAATTTCGCCACTGATCATGCCCATATGATTGCCTGGACGGGTCAGGAGATCAGTCCCCGGGCCTAGCACCTGACGCCATTCGGTAAGCCTTGTTCCGCCGTCCGTATCCTCGGATGTAACGATCAACGTAGCGGCTGGCTGCACGGAAGGCAGGTCGCGATGCAGGTATGCCCACAAATGCGCCTCGTCGATCTGGTTCGGCTGCACTTCGGTGCCTAGCGACCCGGTAACAACCTGCCGGAACCGCTGGAACGCCATAACCGGCGTCTCATCCCGCAGGCCACGCCACACAGTTTTGACCCAACGGAGTGGCTCCGGGCGCGGCGGCGGCGGGTCCAATAGAACCAGCGTCACCTCTTGCCCTGCACCCTGCAATGCCTGGGCCGCGGCGGTGGCGAAAATGGTTCCGGCGCGGAATCCCATGACAATGTAGGGGCCCTCCGGCTGGTGCTGCCCTATCGCGTTTGCGGTATGCGTGCCTGCAGCATTCACCGATACATGGGCCTTATCCTTGCCGTCAAGTTCGACTGGACGGACCCCGACCAGTGGCCGGATGCTTTCCCAAGCATGCGCGATTTCCAAATAGTCGGAGAGATGTCCGCTGACCACATGGGCGGCGAATACGGTCTTAGCCGGTCCGCCCCGGTTCATTAGCGCCGTGGACGAAACATCTTCCGTGGTGGCCTCTGTAAATTTTGCGGCGATGCGTTCGACGTTGGCGCTATCCAGGATGAGTGTTTCGAAAGGAACGCGCGCCTGGAAAGTTTTTTCCAAGGCCACCAGCATCGGCATCGCTTGCAGGGAGGCGCCGCCGGAGTCGAAAAAATCGTCCTCCACGCTGAAATCCCCATGACCCAGCAGGTCCGTCCAAACACCGGCAACAATCCGTTCTGCGCTGTTGCGGGCAGCATCCAGGCCACGCTGGCTGCCCGCCATATGGTCGAGCGGGTTCGGTAGTGCGCGGCGCAGAATCTTGCCGGTACCCGTGAGCGGAAACGCCTCGTGCTGCATGTAGGCGGTTGGCACGATGTAGGCTGGCAGGATTTCGCTCAGGTAGGTCCGCAGATCATGGGTGGATGACGCGTGACCCTCCGCAGCAATATAGTGGCAGGCGAGGCGCTTGATCCCTTTCGGACCGTCAAAACCGACGACGGCAACCTGGTCAATGGCCGGATGATCGAGCAGAACCTGTTCAATCTCGTATGGACGGAGCGAGTAGCCCCAGATTTTGATCTGATCGTCGGCGCGTCCCGCGGTGTGCAGGAGGCCGTCAAATCCCATCATTCCCCGGTCGCCGGTGAAATACGCAAGGTGCCCACCGCAAGGCGCAAACGGCCTGAAGCGCTTCGCAGTATGCTCCGGTTCCTTGTAGTAGCCAGCGGGTATGTAGGGAGAGGTGATGACGAATTCGCCCTCGACTCCCTCCGGCACGGGATTGCCTTCCTTATCTACCACGCAGATATCGCCCGGCTCGGTCGGCGTGCCAAGGGGCATAGTTGTTCCATCCCGGCTGATCAGATAGCCCCTCGTCGCTCTGCGTTTTTCATGGCACGCTGTGTTTTGACCGAGGCGCGGGATGGGAGAGCGACATGGTGATCAAGCTTCACAGTCAGGCGACGACGCCACCGAAGATCAGGGCGGCCATACAGGCCAGTGACGACCCTGCGTGGGTTCTTGCCGAGGGTCACGGGACCACGGAACAGACCGTATGGAAATGGTGCCAGCGTGCCAGCGTGGAGGATCGCAGCCACACGCCCCATCGCCTTCAGACGACGTTGACGCCAGCGCAGGAAGCTGTCGCCGTGGCCCTCCGCAAGACGCTTTTGGTCTCGCTGGATGATCTGCTGGCGGTGGTGCGCGAGTTCTTGAACCCGAAGGCCTCCCGCTCTGGCCTTGACCACTGCTTGCGTCGGCATGGCGTGGGGCCCCTGCGCGCCCTGAAGCAGCATCGCCCCGGCCAAAGCACAGCGCCTTCAAAGCCTATGAACCCGGTTCCATCCCCATCGACCTGAAATACCTGCCACCGATGGCAGATGAGAGCCGCCGCCGTTCCCTCTTCGTGGCCATCGACAGGGCAACGCGTTGGGTTGTTGTCAGGGTCTACAACAGCAAGACAGCGGCCAATGCCCGGCGCTTCCTGCGCGCCCTGGAGCGCGCCTGCCCGATGCGGATCCGCCCCATACTCCCGGATAATGGAAAAGAGTTCACGGATCGCCTCTTCAGTCTGCGCCAGCGCGCCGCAACAGGCGCGCATGAATGCGACACGCTGGGCGCCGCCCTCGATATCGATCATCGCCTGACGCCGCCTAGGTCACCTCAGACCAACGGTATGGTCGAACGGTTCAATGGCCGCATCGAAGAGGTTTTGCAGAGCCATCCCTTCCGATCCGGCGCGGTTCTGGAAGCCACGCTGCTTCGCTATGTCTGGCTTTACACCCAGCCGCTGCCGCAATCAGCCCTGGGCAGCAAGACGCCTTTGCAGGCAATGAAAGGATGGCGCAAACCCAAACCAGAGCTGGTCAGGAAACAGCCATATTACCTTCCAGGATGTGACACTCCGCGTGTTCCGTTACGTTCCGCAGCGCTGGCACCGGGTGTTCCGGATCGAGCAGAATAAAAATAACGCCCGCCTTTAGCGCGCCGAGGAACACGACGATGCGGTTCAGCCCAGGTTCGCCCAGAAAAGGAACGAAATCCCCTACGCCACAATCGGCATCCAGCAACCGTTGCGCCATCGTGTCGGAGGCGGCATCAAGATGAGAGAATGACAGAGCGAGATCGTCTTCGACCAACGCATCCGCTTCCGGCCGTTCCAAAGCATTGCGCTCGATTGCACCGAAAAATGGGTTCATTGCTTTCTCTCCGCTAAACCGCTAGCAGAATTTCAGCTTCGACTTATTAATGTATTATAATGTTTGTATGTTATTTTGCATAGTTGTTGGAAAATTGAGTTGGCGCAAGCCTAAGCACCTAGCCAGGGCAGCACCTCCGTTGCCCAAACCTCCGGCGTGTTCACCGGCAGGAAGTGACCCGTCGCCAATTCCCGGTAGTCGGTGCCCGGTATCCCATCGGCGATGATCTTCATGGCGGGCGGAGTCAGCAGCTTGTCGTCGCTGCCGCCAGTGATCAGGCAAGGGCAGGCGATCTTGCCAATATTCGCCCGCTCGTCCATCGCCGCCAGCATGCGGTTATGGCTGGCGTAGCTGCCTGGATCATTCGGCGCTTCATGCATTACATCATGGCCTACAAGCGCCGGATTTATCTGGCCATCGCAGCCGTGCTGCTTTTCACGCTGACCCAGTTGGCGATACCGCTGGTGGTGAAGGTGACCGTCGACGACGCGCTCGCCGGCGAAACCGCCAGCCTCGACCGCCTGCACCTCTATGTGGCGTTGTTCTTCGGTGTGGTTACGTTGAACTATATCGGCAATCACGCGATGGAGATCATCGTCTCCCGCACCGCTCAGAACCTGCTGTTCGACCTGCGCCGGGCCATGTTCGCGCATTTCCAGGTCGTCTCCCTCAGCTTCATGGACAAGACTGAAGTCGGCCGTCTGATGAGCCGCCTCCAGGGCGATGTCGCCTCCCTCCAGGAGTTCCTGAAGGCGTCCATCTTCGTCATCGGCGATATCGTGCTGCTGTTCGGCATCGTCGCCGTCATGCTCTGGCTCGACCCGGTACTCGGGGCATTGGCCCTCAGCGTCGTCCCGATCCTGTTCCTGGTGCGCATCGTCTGGCTGCCCTGGGCGCGCAAGGCCTTCATGGCGGCGCGCGAGGCCTCCAGCAGTGTCAACGGCGCGCTGGCGGAGAACGTGCACGGCATCCGCGCCATCCAGGAACTGCGCCGCGAGATCCTGAACTTCGACCTGTTCGACCAGAAGGCGCACCGCAACCTCACCACCCACCTGACCGCCTCCAAATTCACGAACCTGCTGATCCCGGTTGTGGATGTGCTGACCGGTTCGGCCATGGCGATTGCCGTGGTAGTCGGCGGAGCCATGGTCATGGGGCTGAACTGGAAGTCGGCGTGATGATCGCCTTCCTGTTCTACGTGCAGCGCTTCTTCGATCCGATCCGCTCGCTCACCATTCAGTATTC
The DNA here is from genome assembly GCA_965202745.1 of Alphaproteobacteria bacterium. GTDB lineage: Bacteria > Pseudomonadota > Alphaproteobacteria > Bin95 > Bin95 > JACKII01. The sequence continues at coordinate 747,371 of CBDBCB010000022.1, read as the reverse complement.
GATCATGCAGCGCGCCATGGCGTCTGGTCACCGAATTTTTGAGGCGATGGACGTACAGGTCGATGTGAAGGACGCTCCCGATGCCATCACACCGGAAACGATCGACGGCGCGGTGGAACTCGACAATGTCACCTTCGGTTACGAGTCCGGTATTCCGATCCTGAAGGACATCTCGTTCAAGGTGCAGCCGGGCGAGACCGTCGCCCTGGTCGGCCCGGCCGGCAGCGGCAAGACCTCCATCACGGCCCTGATGCACCGCTTCTACGATGTGTGGGAAGGCGCGGTGCGCATCAGCGGTCACGACGTCCGCGCCGTGACCCAGCACAGCCTCGGCCAGCACATCGCCATGGTGTTGCAGGAGCCCTTCCTGTTCTCCACCAGCGTTGAGGAAAACATCCGCTACGCCAAGACCGACGCCACGCTGGACCAGGTCATCGACGCAGCCAAGGCAGTTGGCGCACACGACTTCATCATGAAGCTGGAGGACGGCTACCAGACCGAATTGAACCAGCGCGCCGCGAATTTATAGCTCGGCCAACGCCAGCTTTTGAATTTCGCGCGCGCCCTGGTCGCGGACGCCAGCATCCTGGTTCTGGATGAGGCCACGGCAAACATCGATAGCTACACCGAGCTGGAAATCCAACAGGCCCTAAAGCGCCTGCTCGCCGGCCGCACCGCCATCGTTATCGCCCACCGCTTGGCCACCATCCGCGGCGCAGACCGCATCATCGTGCTGAACGAGGGCCGCATTGTGTAGCAGGGCAACCATGCCAGCCTGATGGATGCGGACGGCCTCTACGCCCGCCTCTACCGCCTGAACTACGCCAGCTTCGACGAAGAAATCGCCAAGGCGAAAGAGGGAATTGAATAGTCATTCGGTGTGGTTGCTCGAAGGAGACCCCGTTCAAGGCTTCGCCTCTCCGGGGCTCGTCGCCCTTCGGAGAATTGGAGCCCCGGAGAGGCGAAGCCTCGAACGGGGTCCCCCTAATCATAGCACTCAGGCCCTACAACAACCGCCCCTGATCACCCCCCCCACTGGGCGGCGGCGTCTTCTTCCGTCGCGCCGGAGCCTGCTTCGGCTTCACCGGAGCCTCCCCCGCTATCACCGCTCCCCGGCTCTCGCCGTCCTTGAATTGCAGCGTGACTCCCAGGCCCGGTGTTGCCTGAGCCGCCTCCGTCACCGGTCCGTCCGGCCCGCGCACCAGCACAAAGCCGCGGTCCAGCACCCGCTCGTAGGAGTACGAATCCAGCAGGGCCGAGGCATGGCCCAGCCGCCGCTCTAAGTCATCCAGCCTGCGCACCGAAGCCACCGACAGCCGCCGCCCCGCATCCACCCGGCCCAGCGAATGCTCCGCCGTCCGCAAATGCTGCCGCGCCGCTTGATCCAGCGCCCTGCCACTGGCCGCAAGCGATTGCGCCTTTAGCTCCAGCACTTCCCGCGGGTGACGCAGCTTGGCCGCCACTGTCTGCACGGTCTGCGCCGCACCCACCAGCCGCGCGCGCAAGGCAAAGGCCAGCCGCTCACTCGAGTCGTCCAGCCGCTGCGCCACCTGCTCCACCAGCGCCACTGGCTCCGGCAGGCCACGGCCCACACTCTGCACCCGAAGCGCCCGCTCTTCAAGCCCGCGCCGCGCGCCGCCATGCAGCCGCTGCTGCAACTGGCCTAGCTGCCCGACCAGATCGCCCAGCACCGGCACTGCCATCTCGGCGGCGGCAGTCGGAGTCGGCGCCCGCCGGTCGCTGGCAAAGTCGATCAGTGTCGTGTCGGTCTCGTGTCCAACGGCGGAGATGAGCGGGATTGCCGACTCCGCAGCGGCCCGTACCACCACTTCCTCATTGAAAGCCCAAAGGTCTTCCAGCGAGCCGCCGCCCCGCGCCACGATCAGCACGTCGGGCCTTGGCAGCGGGCCGGAACCATCCTCCGGCAGGGCATTGAAACCGCGAATGGCATTGGCGACCTGTCCGGCAGCGTTCCCTCCCTGCACCAGCACGGGCCAGAGCAGAACATGGCGCGGGAAGCGATCACGCAGCCGGTGCAGGATGTCTCGGATCACGGCGCCGGTCGGTGAACTCACCACGCCGATCACATCGGGCAGGAAGGGCAGGGGCGCTTTCCGCTCCGGCGCGAACAGGCCTTCTGCCGACAGCGCCTTCCGCCGGTCTTCCAGCAGTTTCAGCAGCGCGCCTTCGCCCGCAATCTCCATCTGCTCGACGACGATCTGATAGTTGGAGCGGCTGGGATAGCCGGTGATCTTGCCGGTGGCGATCACCTCCATACCATCCTGCGGCACTACCCCCAGCTTGCCCGCAGCACCCCGCCAACAGACGGCGTCCAGCACCGCGTCGTCGTCTTTCAGCCGGAAATAGAGGTGGCCGGAGCCAGCGCGCTTGAACCCGCTGATCTCCCCCCGCACTCGCACGCGCCCAAATTCGCCCTCCAGCACGCCCTTGATGGTGCGCGCGAGGTCGCCGACCGAAAATTCCGGCTGGTTCGAGGCGGGGGAGGCGAGGAGGTCAGGACTGTCGTTCATGCTCATGAATACGTTGTGGAGGAGCGGCGGAGTATTTCTTCGACCTCTACGATGATTTTATCGTCATAAACCGTAAAAAGGATCCGCCAGTTTCCAACCCGTCGGCGATAGCTCTTGCCTGAATAGCCGCGGAGCCGCTTGATATCGCCGGTATAAGGGTCTTCACGCATCTCTAACAGCGCAGTCCGGATTCGCGCCTGATCGGCTTTTGGGGCTCGTTTCAGTTCCCGGCTAGCTGCTCGTGTTAAGTTAACCGTCCAAGTCACGTAGCACTTCTTCCAGTGTTACGTACTCCCCCCGCGCATAAGCTTCCTGCCCGCGTTCGATAGCTGCGATTTCATCCGGTGTCGGATCATCTTCCGGAATTGCATCGATACGGGCCTGACGTGCAATGCGCTCAATCGCATCCTGCAACACTTCCGCGCGAGAGCAATGCTTGCTCGCCGCCAGCGCATCCAGTTCACGCACGGTCTCTTCCGGCAGGTCGATTGAAATGGCTACGGTATCCATGGGCGAAGCCTCGCGTGTCGTCATGGGCTCCATATAGCACGCACCGGCGTCTTTCCCAACCGGCCGCGCTGCAACAACCCCTTTACCTGTACGGGCAAGCCTGCTGAAAAGGGGCCTCAGACAGATCCGCCGGAGAACCGTAGTGAAATTTTTAGTCGTTGGCAGCGGCGGGCGCGAGCATGCGCTTTGCTGGGCCATCGCCGCCTCTCCCCTGTGCGACGCGCTCTATTGTGCTCCCGGCAACGCGGGTATCGCGTGGGAGGCCACGTGCCTGCCTGACCTGAAAGCGGAGGATCTGGCCGGCATTGAGGCTTTCGCCCGCGACAACGCCATCGACCTGGTCGTCGTCGGACCGGAGGGCCCCTTGTGCGAGGGCCTGGTCGACCGCCTGGAAGCCGCCAGCATCAAAGCCTTCGGCCCCAGCAAGGCCGCCGCGCAGATCGAGGGCTCGAAGGGCTTCATGAAAGACCTTTGCGCCAAATACGGCGTGCCCACTGCCAAATACCGCCGCTTCCGTGACCCGGTCCAGGCCCGCGCCTACGTCGCCCAGCAACAGGGCCGGGTGGTGGTGAAGGCCGACGGCCTCGCCGCAGGCAAGGGCGTGCTGATCCCGGAGACCAAGGCCGAAGCGCTCGCCGCTGTCGAGCAGTCCATGATCAAGGGCACCTTCGGCAAGGCTGGCGCGGAAGTCGTCATCGAGGAATTCATGGAAGGGGAGGAAGCCAGCTTCTTCGTCCTGGTGGACGGCAAGACCGCATTGCCCTTCGGCACCGCCCGCGATCACAAGTGTGTGGGCGACGGCGACACCGGCCCGAACACCGGCGGCATGGGTGCCTATTCTCCCGCGCCCGCGGTGGACGAGGCGCTGCATGAGCGCATCATGACGGAGATCATCAACCCCGTCGTCCAGGGCATGGCAGCGGAGGGCGCGCCCTATGTTGGCATCCTCTACGCCGGCCTGATGCTGACGGCGGACGGGCCGAAGGTCATCGAATTCAACTGCCGCCTGGGCGATCCGGAGGCCCAGGTGCTGCTGCCGCGCCTGCAATCGGACCTCATCCCCGCCATGTTCGCTGCCTGTGACGGCATGCTCGATCAGTTCGACCTGCGCTGGTACGACGACGAAGCGGCCGTCTGCGTGGTCATGGCCGCAAACGGCTATCCGGGCAATTACGAGAAGGGCACGGAAATCCGCAACTTGGGAGCACTGACCGGTGGCACCGATGTCATTCCCTTCCACGCTGGCACCACCAGCGACGGCGCGAGGGTGCTGGCAAATGGTGGCCGCGTCCTGGGCATTACCGGCATCGGCGACTCGATCCAGGAAGCCCGCAACCGTGCCTACACAGCCATCGGCAAGCTCGACTGGCCGGAAGGCTTCTGCCGCAAGGACATTGCAGACGTATGAGAGCAGACGTATGAGAATCGGCATCGTTTCCGACATTCACTGCAACATTGCCGGTCTGCTGAAGGCCGTCGAGTTGATGGGGCCGGTGGATGAACTGCTCTGTCTTGGCGATGCGATCTACGACTACCGCTTCTCGAACGAGGTTGTCGGTTATCTGCGCGACAATCGGATATCCAAGATCCTGGGCAATCACGAGTGGGGCTTTCTAGGTCCCCAAGGTTCCCGCGCCCGCGCGGCGGAGTGGGTAGACCAGGACTTGGTCGCCTGGCTGGATGCCCAGCCCTACCGCCTGGAACTGGAGCGCGCGGGCAAGCGCCTGTTGCTGGTCCACTCCACCCCCTGGCAGCCTTATGGCGAGTATGTTTTGCCGGGCTCCAAAGACCTGCAACGCTTTAGCGAGGCGGATGCGGACGTGGTCATGTACGGCCACACGCACCAGCAAACGGCGGAGCGTATCGACGGCACGCTGGTAATCAATCCCGGCTCCGCCGGCGACGCCCGCGACAGCCGTAATGGCCGGCAGCTAAGCTGCGCTGTGCTGGACCTGATCTCGGATGAGGTCATCCATATCGACTACCAAGTCTAGCCACTGGCGGTATTGGCTTCTAACCCACGCTTTCCGCCGGACTCCCCCACCTCACTTGCTTCCCCGGAAGGCGCGCAGCGTCTATCCGGGGGCCCGCGTGTTAAAGCGCTCCGCCATACAAACCCGCCCCCCCGGACAGCACCCATGGCGCTTCCAGGCAGCGAGCACGGCTCACCACCCCGCCACAAACTGCTGCCACTCCTCCGCCGGAATGGCATGGAGGCCGGGGCAGTCCTTCCCGCTCTCCCGCTTGGCGATGAGGGCGGCGTGGACGGTGTCTTTCATGGGGCCGTCAGGCATTGTTCCAAACCAGCCGCTTCCCCACCGCCACATGCTGCTGCGCGCTGTGTATTCGTTCTCGCAGGCAAAAGGCACGGTCCATTCAGCCCAGGCGTTCCAGTAAGCCGGATCGTCCGGATCGGCTGACGGGGGCCAAACCTCCGGCGTGGTAGGGGGCTCTGCGGGAGTGAAGACTGCATCGCTCCGATCATGCACAATCAGGTCAGTTGGCGACGGTGCATAGCCATCGAAAACACCCCGGCGCAATCCTCGCAATACTCTTTCCCGTAAAAGATGCGCATCTCTTCGGTGAGGAGGGCGGCAAGCTCGTGCTCGGCACGCTGAAGTTCAGCGTGCCGCTCTCCTGCTCATCCGTCAACGGCGTAAAACCGAACCGTACCCCGCTCATCCACGCTAGTTTCCATCCAGCAGGCTGGCCATAAGCGCCCTGCAACTCCGCGCACTGCAATCCGACTACTTCACCGCCCTTAACCACATAGCTGACACAGCCTAGTCCGACATCCTTCATTCGGGCATCAAAAAGCCTTGCGCTATTCGCATGCGCCCCCGTCAACACCGCCTTGTCCAGCAGCACACCCCGCCAATCCGCACCATCCAACGAGGCCAGTTTCAGGTTCGCGCCGGTGAAGTCCGCCCGGTCGTCACCATTCGGCCAGGGCTTGGCAATCGAGCCGCGCAGGTCTGCACCCCGCAAGTTAATCCCAGGCGCAAACACCTCATCGAAATCGGCAAAGCGGAAGTTGTGGCGGGCGGCGAACAGCGGGGTTGAGTATTCCCGGCGCAGGGCCGTGACCTCTTCCTCGGCCTCTTCTTTCAAGGTCAGTCGGAAACGGGATTCCGCCGTCTCCTCCACTAAGGTCTCGCCGCCGATGTCCAAATAGCGGCAGCCCGCTCCCCACCATTCGCATGGTCTGGCATCAAGCAGGTTGAAGCCCTTCTCCCCGCTCTCGATCTTACCCAAAAAAACAACCAGAGCGCCCCAGGCTTGCTCCGCCTGCACCTTTATCGGAATCCGCTTATCCGGTGGCAATTCGGTCGGCAGCGACGATTGCCGGTGAATACGCTGGCGGTCATGCTCCACCGTATCCTGATTGTACCAGGGCGGCTGGGCATGAAAGACCAGGATCAGGGCCATGGCGACCGCTATTCCCTGCATCGCGCCGATCCAGACAAGACCGATCCAGTACAGCGGGTCGAGCCATTTGAGCCACTGCTTACTCTTGGACCGCCGTATCAGAACACCGCCGGTCCGGTCCCACCATACAAACGGCCCGCCTTTGAACACCCGTTAATTGAAGCCTGCTACAAAGATCAGATCAGCTATGAACAGTCCGTGGTGGAACCAAGTGATCGACTCGCTTTGATACCGCACAAAGGACATGGAAACAGCAAACAGCAAGCCCAGCGGCACCACATTCGTACCTAGCCACGATAGCAGCCGCGACGGGTGCCAAATGGCGTGCTGTAGCCGGAACAGTTGGACGAAGGCAAAGGCAGAAAGCCAGTCCCAATACTCGTCCTGCCGGTCTCTAGTAATGCCCTCGTCTTCCAGCGCCCTGTCGTACGCCTGCACCGTGCGCGCCAGCACTCCCAGCATGAACAGCGCCTGCACATGCAAATAGACGAACACCGGCGGTGCGAAGATGTAGCTCTGCACCACGCTGACGCCGGTGCCCACTTGCGGCAGCACCACCTGGCCGTTCAGGAACAGGTTCAGGTCGGTGGAACTCAGCAGCGTCACACCCAAATACAGCGCCACGACCAGCGCCAGGGTCAGTGTCGCCCGCGCCATGCGGGCCGTGTCGTTGATAGAGTCAGCCAGCGCTCGCAGGTGCGCGTTCCGCGCCTCGTTGCGATGGATTTGCATCGCCTCGCTCAGCACTTGCTGTTCGAGGCTATTTTCCAACTCTCCGGCCAACGCGCCTTCCCCCGGCGTTTTCTCCTTACCCGGCGCCGCTCCAATCGCCGCCCCGGACCACACCAGCCTAACACACTTCGCCCCCTGGCCAGCCTGCCGCAACCCCGCGCCGGTCTTCCGCGCTATCCCGTTGGCAATTTCGTTTTCCAGGGTGTACGATAGTCGCAATCATTCGCTTTCAGCATCAGCCCCTGCTGAGAAGGAGCCGCGCCGATGACCGCCGCCGCCTTGCGTGAAGTCCCCTCCCTGAAAGACCAGGTCAGTGCCGAGGAGTGGCAATTGCGCCTCGACCTCGCCGCGCTCTACCGGCTCGCCGCCAAGCACGGCATGACCGATCTGACCTACACCCACTTCTCCGCCCGCGTGCCGGGAGAGGGGGTGAACGCGTTCCTGCTGAACCCCTACGGCCTGCGCTTCGACCAGGTGACGGCGTCCAGCCTCGTGAAGATCGACGTGGACGGCAACATCATGCTGGACAATGGCCACGGGGTGAACGCCGCGGGCTTCACCATCCACTCCGCCGTGCACATGGCGCGCCACGACCTTGCCGTCGCCGTGCACACGCATACGCCGGCAGGCATGGCGGTCTCTGCGCTCAAGGATGGGCTGATCCCGCTCACCCAGAACTCCATGCGCTTCTACAACAAGACCGCCTATCACGGCTTCGAGGGCCCGGCCCTGAACCTCGATGAGCGCGAGCGCATCATCGCCGACTTCGGCAGCGAAAATCACACCATGATCCTCCAGAACCACGGCATCATGGTCTGTGCGGAAACCGCGCGGCTCTGCTGGAACCGGCTCTATGCTTTGGAAAAAAGCATGAAGGCCCAGCTGTTCGCCATGGCTTCCGGCGCGAAGCTGCGGCTGCCGTCCGACAATACCTGCGCCCACGTTGCGGCTCAGTGGGAGAAGGGCGAGACCTCCGACTTCCTGGATGGCTGGGAGGCGCAACTCCGCCTACTCGACCGCGCCGATCCGACCTGGAAGCACTGAGGAACGCCTGATGTCAGTCACCGCAATGAGCGTGCCGACCCATCCCGGCGTGCGCGAGAAGGTCAGCGCCGAGGAATGGCAGGTCCGCACCGCCCTCGCCGCCCTCTACCGCCTGGTGGCGATGGAAGGCATGACCGACCTCGCAGGCACTCACATCTCCGCCCGCGTGCCGGGTGCGGAGGATCACTTCCTGCTGAACCCGTTCGGCCTGATGTTTGAGGAGGTGACCGCCTCCAATCTGGTGAAGGTCGACGTGAATGGCGAGAAAGTCATGGATTCGCCGTTCCTAGTGAACCCGGCGGGCTTCACGATCCACTCCGCCGTGCACATGGCAAGGCCGGACGTGCAATGCATCGCCCACACCCACACTGCGGCAGGCATGGCGTTCTCCAGCGTCGAGACCGAGATCCTGCCGATCAGCCAGACCTCGTGCTACATGTACGACCGGGTCGGCTATCACGCGTGGGAGGGCATCTCGCTCGATATTGACGAGCGGGAGCGCATCGTCCATGACCTGGGCGATAACCGCGGCCTGATCATGCACAATCACGGCCTGCTGGTTGTCAGTCCGACCATCCCCGCCGCCTGGGTGATGATTTGCCAGCTGGAGCGCATCTGTCAGGCCCAGCTCGAAGCCATGGCCGCGACCAAGGCGATGGGCCAGGGTGTCGTGCTGATGCCGGAAGCCTCCGCCAAAAAGACCGTCGCCAGCTTCGACCAGCACTTCAAGAACGCGGCTGAAGGCAAAACCAATTTCGACTGGGAAGCCTACCTCCGCGTGCTGGACGAAACCGACGACAGCTATAGGCACTAGGCTTCGGTGCGCCCCGTCCCGCTTCCCTTTAGTCAATGGCGTCTCCGGGGCTGTGCTGCCGGCCACCCCTTGGCACCATTGCGAGAAGGCGGAGCTGACGAAGCAACCCACCAATGCTACTATCTATTCCACAGCCGGTGGGTTGCCGCGCTGCCCCTTTCGGGTGCCTCGCAATGACGCCGGAGAGCGGGTGTATTGTGCGCATGAGCAATCAAAGACTCTCGACAGTATGAGAACCCGCCGCATATGAGCCTTTTCTTCGTCTCCCCGGTGATCAACGGCGTGCTCGGCACCATCGCGTTCGCCATTGCGTTGTCGGGCCGATTCCTGTTCACGGCGGATATCATCGCGGAGCACTACATCCTCAGCGCGAATGGCCTGATCTCGATCCTGCTGCTCTATACGGTCCTCCCCACGATCTTCTACCGCCGTTTCGGCCACTATTATGAGAATGCGGGCGAGGCGAAGCGGGCACTGATCGACAAGTCCTTCATCCTCTGGGTGATTTTTAGCGCCGCTGTCGTCGCCCTTTACTTAATTGCCAGCGAGTACGCCAAATTTGCCTCGCTTGGCTATTTCAGCATGAGTATTCTAAGCTTCATCAGACTTGCCGCCATCGCGCGCCAGAAGGAGACCGTCTAATGCCAGCCACAGCCGTTGACACCGTCCCGAGCCTTAAAGGCAAAGTTCCCGACGAAGAGTGGGAGGCCCGCGTCGAGCTTGCCGCCTTCTACCGCCTCGTCGCCAAGCACAAATGGGATGACCTGGTCGGAACTCATATCTCTGCCCGCATACCGGGCCACCCGGACCAGTTCCTGATCAATCCCTACGGTCTGCTGTTCGATGAGATCACAGCGTCCTCGCTGGTGAAGGTCGATATGGATGGCAACGTCCTGCAGGACGTTGCCTATCCGGTGAATGCCGCGGGCTTCACCATCCATTCCAGCGTGCTGAAGGGCCGGGACAACGTTACCTGCGTCGCCCACACGCACACGGTCGCTGGTATGGCGATTTCCGCCGTCGAGGGCACGCTGCGCCCGGTGCATCAGAAGGCGTTGCGCTTCTACAACGCGCTCTCCTATCACGCCTATGAGGGCATCGCCGACGACCCGGACGAGTGCGAGCGCCTGCAACGCGACCTGGGCGAGAACGACGCCATGGTGTTGGAAAACCACGGGCTTCTGACCTGTGGCCGCAACATCCGCTCCACCTGGGCGCTGCTCTACAATCTGGAGAAATGCTGCCAGGTGCAGATCGCGCTGGAAGCCTCCGGCGGTGAAGTGATCGAGCTTTCCGACGATATTAAGGACAGCACCTATCACCTGTTCCAACGCTCGCTGAAGTCGAACAACGGCAGCAAGCTGGACGGCTGGGAAAGCTCACTCCGCCTGCTGGCCAAGGAAGACCCGAGCTTCCTTCACTGACGCCATTAACCCAACACCCGGCGTCATTGCGAGTAGCCCGGATGAAATCCGGGCAAGGTAGCAACCCGGGCAAACGCCTTCGCCTTTTGACAAGCCCAAGGTGAAGGCGTTGAACCCAAAAACAGCAGCCGTCACCCTGAGCCTGTCTCAGGGTGACGCTTCAGAGGGAACACCCCATCATGCCCCTAGATTATCTCGACATCGTCCCCGCCTCTTCCATCAAAGACCAGGTCTCGCCGGAGGAGTGGGAAACCCGCGTTGAGCTCGCGGCCCTCTACCGCCTGGCTGCCAAGCACGGCTATGTGGACCTGGGCGGTACCCACTTCTCCGCCCGCGTGCCGGGACCGGACGACCACTTCCTGTTGAACCCGTTCGGCATGATGTTTGCGGAGATCACCGCATCCAGCCTCGTCAAAGTCGACGTGGACGGCAACATCCTGATGGATGCGGGCGGCCATGGCGTGAACGCAGCGGGCTTCACCATCCATTCCTCCGTGCACATGGCGCGCCACGACCTGATCTGCGCGGCGCACACCCACACCGTGTACGGCATGGCGGCCAGCAGCCTGGCCGAAGGCATCCTGCCGCTCAGTCAGCACGAACTGCGTTTCCACAACCGCCTGAGCTATCACGACTACGAGGGCCCGGCGACCAACCTGGACGAGCGCGAGCGCATCGTTGCCGACCTTGGCGTCAACAATAACATCGTTCTCCGCAATCACGGCCTGATGTGCTGCGGCCGCTCCATTCCGGAGGCGTGGCGCAATCTCTACGCGCTAGAAATGTCCTGCGAGTCCCAACTTCAGGCCATGGCCATGAGCAAGGCCAGCGGCCGCCCGCTGAAGTTTGTGTCGGAGAAAGTGGCGCAAGACACCTCTGACCGCATCGAGCAGCGCCACGGCAAGGACACCGTAAGCCGCGACTGGCCCACCCAGATGCGCCGCCTCTACGCCGAAGAGCCCGATTTCGCGACGTAAGCCAAAACAAGAGTACTTACTGCTCAGTTTGACCCGTCACACTCCAGCAGCCCTTCAACCTGAGCCTGTCGAAGGGCGAAGGGTGTGCCTGCCCTCCGGCTTCTCCTTCGACAGGCTCAGGATGAAGCTCGAGGAGGAGTGCGGTTAATCGGAGCGGGGAACGCTTTGAGACTTTCTGGAGCACCGCAATGACCATCGAACTGGAACGCCGCGGTCATGTCGCGGTCGTGACTCTCAATCGTCCGGAGGCGTGGAATGCCATCAGCCCGGAAATAGTGATCCGGCTGGTGGAAATCTGGACTGAACTGCGCGACGACGAGGTCCGTGTCATTGTCGTTACCGGCACCGGCTCGACCTTCTGCGCCGGTGCCGACCTGGGCGAACTGGCGCCGTTGCTCTCCGGCGCCAAAACGCCGGTGACGGATGCTGACAAGGCGATTGCCGCGGACAATTCCCTGATCTTTCAGGCCGTGCTCCGCGACTTCGATACCGAAAAGCCGGTGATCCCGGCCATTAACGGCCACGCCATCGCGGGCGGCATGGAACTGGTGCAGGGCAGCGACATTCGCGTCGCCGTGCCGGGCGCACGGATCGGCGTGCAGGAAGTAAAATGGGCGATCTTCCCCGCGGGCGGCTCCAGCGTGCGCATGCCCCAGCAGATGCCATTCGCCAAGGCCATGGAATTGCTACTGACCGGCGACACCATCTTATCGGAAGAAGCCATGGCGCTGGGCTTTCTCAACTACGTGGTCGAGCAGGACCAGCTAATGCCGAAGGCAATGGAAATTGCAGAGAAAATCGCTGCCAACGGCCCGCTAGCAGTGAAGGCAATCCGCGCCTCGGCCCGCGCCTACCTCGGTCTGCCGGAGAAGCAGGCACTGGCCCTGGGGCTTGAATACGCCAAGCCGGTATTCGAAACCGAAGACGCCCGCGAAGGCCCCCCGCGCTTTCATGAAAAAGCGGCGACCGGTTTATAAGGGCTGCTGAGATTTTCGCAGGCGACCTATGTTCAGCCCGTCACCGCCTTGCGCACTATCCCGCCCGCTGACGGTTTCTCCCGCACGTGGAAGGGCAGGGGGCGGGTTGCTTCCAGCGCTGCCACGCCCAGCCGCGCCGTCAACAACCCATTCACCGCGCCATGACCCAACCACCCGGCGACTTTGCTGGCAATACCGCCTGCCACCGCGCCGGGCACAAGGTCATGCGCCATCTCCGCCGTCCGCCGGACTAGCGCGCCGCTCGCCAACAGGCCGGGCCGCAAGCCCTGGATGCCGGCGACCGAGCGGATCACGGCCAGGCTCAGCCATAGCACCAGCGCTGCGTCGAATACCGGGTTCGGCATTGCCGCGGTCAGGATAGCGCTCCGCCGCGTGACCTTGGCGATTTGAGCGGCGGACGCCTCATCCAACGCGCCCAGCACTTTCTGCTCATAGAGGCGCAGGCGGTCGGCAGCGTCGGGCATATCCGCGGCGGCTTCCCGGTATTGCGCCATCACCCAGCCCAGTTCCGGCCGGCTGACATGCAGCCTGGTCATCGTATTGATGGTTTTCGCCAGCACGTCATCGCTACCGCTTTCCAGCGCGCTTTCGATCTCCTGCCGCCGCGCACCGCGGCTGCGCAGGCGGGCCAGCCCGATGATTTCCGCACCGATCAATCCGGCGATAGCCAGCGCAATCAGAGCCATCGAGGCCCCGGATAGCAGCCCCAGGGGCGAGCCATCGCCCGCCGCCGTGACTGCGCTGTCCACCAGCCAGGCCGCCACTGCCATCGCGCCCAGGCCGAGCCCGGCAAAGAAAAACCGCCACAGCCAACTGCGTTTGCCGCTGCCTGCAATGGACTCAGCCAGCAGCTTTGCCGACGGGTCACTTTCTGCCGCTGGCAGGGATTGGTCCGCTGGCCGCTCGGGCTCCACGGTCACGGTTGCATGTTCCAGCGGCAGGCACCGGACAGGCCGCGTGGTCTTCGTCCGGGCTTGGTCATCCTCCGGCGTTAGCCGCTGGCGGGCAGGCCCTGGTCGTTCTGCCTGATCGGTCATGACAATGCGTCTCCCAACAAGAATTCCACCGCCCGGTCCAGCCGCAGGGAGCGCATGCCGCAGTCCGGCTGCACATCACCGGCCCGCGGTCTGAACGCGACGGAAGCCAGGTTGCCATCGTGGTTCAGTCCTTCCAGGGATGCAGGCAAGCGTCCGGGCAGCACTGCTTCCTGGTGGTCGGAGTCAACAGGCAGGCCGCTGACGCCCGGCCACTGCCCGGTTTTGGTCTTGACCTGGGTCTCGTCGGTGACGCGCAGGGCGGCCAGCGCCTCCGTCCCGATTTTCGTGCCGTTAAACGACAGCCGCCGCTCCGTTTCGCCCACCAAACCAGAGAGCAGTTCCAGCAACCGCCCATGATCGCTGGAATGCAGATGGTCGGCCTTGGTCGCCGCAAACAGCACCCGGTCGATCTTGCGCCCCAACAGGAACGACAGCCAGGAGTTCTCGCCATGCCGGAACGTGCCCAGCGTGCTGTCGATAGCCTGTTTCAGATCACTGATACTCTCCGGCCCGGCGGCCAGATGCTCCAGCATGTCGATCAGCACCACCTGCCTGTCGATCCGTTGCAGGTTCTGCCGGAAGAATGGCTCGACCACCTCCCGCTTATAGGACTCAAACCGGTTACTCATCAGCCGCGTCAGCGTCCTCCGGTCTCCCCGGCCGTTCACGTCCGGCAGCGGAAAAAAGGTCAAGGCCGGTGCGCCGTCCATATCGCCTGGCAACAGAAACCGGCCCGGCTGGAGCAGGCAATAGCGCTCCGGCGCATCCCTTGCCGCCCGCAGATAGTCCCGGAAAGCGGCAGCGGTCCGGATGACGGCGGGTTCATCCACTCCTTCCTGATCCGGCAAGGCCTGGGCCAAGGCCCTCCATTCCGCCGACAACGTCGCCCGCCCGCCGGCCGTCGCCAACTGCCAGGCCTGAGCGGACCAGGTCGCGTAGTCCATGTCCAGCAATGGCAGGTCCAGCAGCCATTCTCCCGGATAATCAACAATGTCCAAATGCGGGGTGTGGTCGCGCTCAAAACCCAGCGTGAGCGGCGAGCGGCATCTGATCGACAGGCGTAACTCGCTGACGGATGTTGTGCCGTCCGGCCAAGCAGGCGCCTGATCCTCACCACCGATCAAACGGCGCAATACATCCTCGTAGGGAAAGCGCGGCACGGCCCCCGTCGGACTTGGCAGCAGCATGCCGGTGTCGTACCGGCTTTCGGCCATCACGCTGACCAGGGGCAGGCGGCCGGGGTGCAGCAGATGATGCACCAGCGAACTGATGAAGATGGTTTTCCCCGCCCGCGACAGACCCGTTACCCCCAGGCGCACACGCCGGTTCAGCAGCCCTCCTGGGTCGGCCAGCAGGTCTTCAGCCGAATTCACCAGGTCGTCTAGTACACGGAAGGGCAGCTTCATTACCGATGATCTCATAGAGAACAGGCAGGTTCCCGCCGCCGGGCGCACTGGTCTTCAAGGCACCGGTAATCCAGGGAACATCCTACAGATAGGGCGTCTGTTCCCGGATTACAGTGTCAGGTCCCATTCAATCCTCGAAGAACGGTGTCTCCGCCGAACCGTCTGAGCCATTCATGTGAATGTCTAGGTGGTAGATGCCATCCGCATCCGGTTTGGCTACCACCAGCCCGCGGCGGGCTTCCGGCACCGCGCCCAGCACCGGGCATTCGCTATTGTCTTCGTCGGCAAAGTACACCCGGGTCACGATCCGGCGCATCAGGCCAGGCCCGAAAATGCCGAGTGCGGCGTGCGGGGCCTGCCAGCGGTTGCCGCCTTTGTCCGCATCGAAGGGCACGGCACCAGGCTTGATCGTCTTGAAGGTATAGCTGCCGTCCGGTGCCGACAGACAACGGCCCAGGCCACGGAACGGCGCATCGGCGCTGGTTGGATACTGGCCGTTGGCGTCTGCCTGCCACCATTCCAGCAGGAAGTCGCGGCGGGGCGTGCCCTCACCATCGAACAGGCGGCCGGTGACGGTGATCGCCGGTCCGTGCTTGCCGCCCATGGTCAGATCGTGTTCGCTCGGACGCTTATAAGCGTAGTTGTAGAACGGCCCCAGGGTCTGGGCCGCCGTCGGGAACATATGGGTCATCGCTGTTTTGCTCCTCAGTCCACCATCGGCGTTTCGGAACGCCCACGCAGGACGATATCGAACCGCAGGCCCAAGGAATGTTCGTGCTCGCCGATGCTCTCGTCGGGAGTGGCAATCAGCCGGTTGCGCGCATCGGCATCCGGTACGGCCTGCAGGATGCCGTCCAGATCGTTGAGTGGATCGCCGGGGAAGAACATCTGCGTGATTATCCGGCTCGCAAAGGCATGGCCGTAGAGCGAAAAGTGAATGTGCGGCGGCCGCCACCAATTGGCGGTGTTCGGCACTGGATAGGCGCCCGGCTTGATGGTGATGAAGCGGTACTTGCCATCATCGTCCGTCAGCATCCGGCCCGCACCGACAAACTCCTTCTCGATCGGGGCGGGGCGGCTGTCTACCTTGTGCGGGTATTTGCCGGCCGCGTTCGCCTGCCACATTTCTACCATGGCGTTGCGGATCGGACGGCCGTCCTCGTCAAGAACCCGGCCTTCGACGATGGTGCGCGAGCCGATAATCGTGTTGTTCACGGTCAGATCGACACCCACGCCGTCCAGGTCTGCCTCGCCGAACAGCGGGCCGCTGGTTTCGGTCAGCGTGCGCGGCAGCGGGATCAGGGTTTCCTTCGGCGCGGTTAGCGTCGTGCGGAAATATTTCTGCGCGTGCAGGCTGGGTTGGGTTTTGTCGTCATAGGGATCGTACTGGGTCATGCGCAGCTTACTTCCTTACGAGATCACTCGGACCGGCTCACCTTTGAGCCATCCCAGGATATTCTCGACCGTCTGGCCATAGAATATCTCATAGGTGTCATGGGTCACATAGCCCAGATGCGGCGACAGCACCGTATTGGGTAGGTCTAGGAACGGGTTGGTTTTCGGCACCGGCTCCAGGCCATAGGTGTCCAGGCCCGCGCCCGCAATCGTGCACGCCCGCAGCACGTCCGCCAGGGCGTCCTCGTCGATGATCGGCCCGCGCGAGGTGTTGACGATATAAGCCGTTGGCTTCATCAGCTCCAGCTCCCGCTTGCCGACAATACCGCGCGACCGGTCGCTCAGCACCAGATGCACGGAGATAAAGTCGGCCTGTTGGAACAGTTCGTCCTTTTCCACCCGGCGCACGCCTTTTTCGGCAGCGGCCTCCGCGGTCAGGTTCTGGCTCCAGGCGATGGTCTCCATATCGAAGGCCTGGGCGTATTTCGCCACCTTGGTGCCCAGATTACCGAGCCCCAACAGCCCGCAGGTCCGGCCTTTCATGCCCATACCAACTTGCGTCTGCCAGTATCCCTGCCGCATGGCATTGTTTTCATTGTGAATATTGCGCGCGAGCGACAGCATTAGGCCAAATGCCAGCTCCGGTGTCGGGTGGCCGCTGCCAGCGGTTCCGCATACCGTAACACCGTGGTCGGATGCTGCCTGCATATCCACGCTGGCATTGCGCATACCGGTGGTCAGCAGCAGCTTCATGTCAGGCAGGTTCTCGAACGTGGCGTGGCTAAACACCGTGCGCTCCCGCATGATGCAGATGATCTCATAGCCTTTCAGCCGCTCGCCCAGCTTGACCGGGTCGGGCTCGTGGTCGTGAAAGCAGGTGACGGTGACGTCCGACGGCAATTGCGTCCAGTCTGCAGATGTCATCGCAACGGATTGGTAGTCATCTAAAACGGCAACACGCATTACAGCGTTTTCCTTCCTTAAGGTTCGAAGCGAACTACTTGTCTGGTCCTGGACAATGCCATCGGTTATGGTCCGGCGGCAATCTATCTCGACAAGCGATCTGTAAAAGGGGAAGGCGATGCGCCCGCTAAAACATCTCGGCTCCGCCGCTATTATGCTGACCGTGTTAGCCCTCACTGCCTGCGGTGGCGTGGCGGTGAAGTCGCCGTCGAACAACGCCCAGCCCCTGGCGGAAACGACGAAGCCGGCATCCGTGCCGACCGGCGTCACGACTGTTGCTCTGCTGGCACCGTTGTCGGGTGACATTGCCCCGGTCGGCCAGCAGCTTGTCAATGCGGCGGCGGTGGCAGTTTTCGAGCGGCCAGACGTGCAGGTAGAGCTGGTGCCCTTCGATACGCAGGGCACGCCGGAAGGCGCGGCACAGGCGGCTGCCGAAGCACGCGCCGCCAACGTAGACCTGGTACTCGGCCCCCTGTTCGGGGCGCACGTGCCGATCGTGCGTCAGGGCATGTTGGGCACCAATGTGCCGGTACTGGCGTTTACCAATGATCCTGCACAGGCGGGCGGCAGCGATTTCGCCATGGGCCTCAGCGTCGGCGCGCAGGTGGAGCGCATGGTCTCGTTCCTGGCCGGACAGCAGAAAACCCGACTGA
Organism: Alphaproteobacteria bacterium; assembly: GCA_965202745.1. GTDB lineage: Bacteria > Pseudomonadota > Alphaproteobacteria > Bin95 > Bin95 > JACKII01. Next base: position 729,458 of record CBDBCB010000022.1, on the reverse strand, counting down.
TTCTGATCGGCCCGGATAATGAGTACACTAGCCGGACCATTGCTGCCGCCGAAGCCGCGATGCTGGCGACCGGTGGTACTTTGGTCGGCAGCGCTGTCTACCCGGAGGACGCCGACTTCAATCAGATCGCGACGCAGGTCCAGGAGATTACCGACTATCAAGCCCGGCGTGGTACCTGGCAATCCTATGCCACTGGCTTGAAGACTAGGGTTCGCGGTGCGGCGAACCCCGCCGCAGCATTGCGTCAGGAAGCTGCCCAGTTCTCCGGCAATGTGCGAGAGGTCATGCTGCAGGGCATGGCCAAAGTTTACGACACCTGGGCTGCCAGCGGCCGCAACCGGGCTCTGGCCGAGGTCATGCAGCGCATCGATGGCGTCGACGCCATGCCGGTATCTGACTATGACGCGGTGATTTTGCCCGTGGGTGACGATAACCTGGTCGCGATTGGTTCTCTGTTGGACCTTTACAATGGCGGGCGCGGCTTTGCCCAACTGTCCGGTACCAACCTATGGTCGAATGTCGATCTGTCGTCTGAACCCTCCCTGATCGGCGGCTGGTTCACTCAGATGAGCGAAACGCCGCTCAGCCCGTTCGTTCTGGCCTACCGCAATAATTTCCAGGAAACGCCAGAGGGTATCGCGGTGCTGGGCTATCACGGCGTCCGCGTCGCGATGGAGGCCATGCTATCCGGCGTGCGCCCGGTCACTCCCGAATTTGTTCAGCGTCCGCAAGGCTTTGACGGCCTGGTCGGCACGGTGCGCTTCGGCAGCGACAAGCTCATGCGCCATCCGTTGTCGATCTATCAGGTCAACCCTGAAGGCCCGCAGGAACTGCAAGGCGCTGAACAACCGTCGTCCTAGTGCTCTGGTTGAACAGCCAAGTGTAGTAGCAGCCCAACAGCAATTGCTGTTGGGCTGCAAGAATCTTTGAACTCCCGGAGCATCCGGGGTTTGTTTGATTTCGAACCGGTGATCGCCCGCGCCGTACGGCTGCCTCAGCCCAGACGATTCATCCCGTCGAACGCCGCGTTCTTGTAGCATTCGGCCAGCGTCGGGTAGTTGAAGACGTTCTTGACGAAATAGTCGATCGTGCCCTTCAGCCCCATCACCGCCTGACCGATATGCACCAGCTCGCTGGCACCTTTACCGATGATCATGACACCCAAAATCTCGCGTGTTTCCAGGTGGAACAGGATTTTAAGGAAGCCCGTCGAATCGCCCAAAATCGTGCCGCGGCTGACTTCCTTGTAGCTGGATTTGCCGACTTCATAGGGAATGCCGGCATCGGTCAGTTCTTCTTCGGTCTGGCCGACGGTAGAGATTTCCGGGATGGTGTAGATGCCGTAGGGGAAGTGGCTCGACATCCCCTCGCAGCCGATATCCAGTGCATGGCACGACGCTATCCGGCTCTGCTCCATGCTGGTCGATGCCAGGCTCGGGAAGCCGATCAGATCGCCGACGGCATACAAATTTGCGACAGAGGTCTGGTAGTTTCCGTCGATAGAAATACGGCCGCGCCGGTCTGCCTCAAGCCCGATATTGTCCCGCCCCAGAGTTCGCACCGCGCCCTCGCGGCCGATGGAATAGAGCGCCTTCTGCGTCACGATCTGCTTGCCGCTGGCCAGCCGGATGCGGACGTGTTCCCCCCGTTCGTCGTCATATTGCTCTACCCCCTGCACCTCTTCGCCCAGGTGCAGCGTCATGCGGTTCTGGCGCATGTAAAAGACGAGGTGATCAACGATCTCCCGGCCCACAAATTCCAGCAGGTGCGGGCGCTTATCGATCAGGGTCACGCGCACGCCCAGCGCCGCGAACATGGTGGCATACTCGCAACCGATGACGCCCGCGCCGATCACGGTCAGCGAGCGGGGCACCTCTTTCAGCGTCATGATATCGTCGCTGGTGAAGATGCGCTGGCCGTCAAAGTTGATGTTGGGACCCATCGCGGTCGCCGTTCCGACCGCCAGCACAACTTTATCCGCCGTCACCTCGCGCACGCCAGAGCCGTCCACCGCATTCAGCCGCAAGGTGTGCTCGTCGACAAAGCTCGCTTCGGCGGAGAACATATCCACACCATTGCGCAAGAAATAGTGGCGGATCACATCAATTTCTTTCTGCACCACCCAGTCGATCCGGTAGAGCAGGTCTTCCATCGTGATCTTCGGCTTCAGCGAGTAGGACGAGCCATAAACGCCGCGCTCCCGGTTATCCGGAGAGGTAGAGCGCCGCCTCGCGGAAGGTCTTGGACGGGATGGTGCCGGTATTCACGCACACGCCGCCGACAACGGCCCGCCGCTCCGCCGTGAGAGCCGCATCTCTCCACCCGCTGGACCGGTGGCAGCCGCACCAAAGGGCGAGCGATAGGTGAGCCCCGCCAAAACCGCTGCGGCGAAACCGTAAACAGTGGCTGTTCCGATCGCCGTCTGCCAGCCGAAGGCCTGGTCGATGGCCCCATGCGTCACCTGGCTGAGCGCGATCCCAGCGGGCCAGCTCATGGTCAGGATGCCCATGGCCGCCGCGATTTCCCGTCCCGCAAACCAATCGGCCACCATCTTGGAAAAGTAGAGCGAGCAAATGACGAAGCCGACGCCGGTAACGGCCCGTCCGGCCGCAATCCCATCAAAGCCCTGCGCCATGGTCGCAATCGCCCCTCCGGCCGCAACAAAACCAAGGCCGAGCGCCGACGCTGCCCGGTCGCTCATGATCCGCGTCAGCCCGCCCGTTGGAACGGCCAGCGCAAGCCCCGGCAGGAACATGAACCCGATCAGCGTGCCCAATTGGGCATAGGACAGGCCCAGTTCTCCTGCGACCTGGTCGCCGACGGACACCAGCGACTGGAACTGCACGCCCAGCGCCATCCGGCCCAGGAAAAGGCAGAGCAGGATGATCCAGCGGCGGTCGATGTGGGACAAGGGGCGCTCGGACGGCAGGCGGAAGACAGGGGGCCAGTTAACGCCGCTTCAATTCGCCAAATTAACGGCCAATCGGGGGCCCCGCCCGCCGCTACAGGCGGGCGAGCAGTTCCACCTTCTTTTTCGTGTAGTCCTCGTCCGTAAGCGCGCCGGAATCGCGCAATGCCGCGAGCCGCTCGATCACGTTCAGAATATCAGTCGCGCTCGTCTGCGCGGGCGCTGCCTTGGCGGGGGCAGGCGCTGGCATAGGTTCCGGCGCAACTGGCGTGGCCGAAGCTGGCGGGGGTTCTGTCTTGGCAGGCTCCGGCATGGCTTCTGGCTCCGGGACCGCAGGCGGCGCGGTATCCTGCACCGGCGTGCCCGCAGGCCGTACTCTGGCGAGCGACGACAGCGCGAACTGGCTGGAGAAGGTGATGCCCACAAACGGGTCGCCGGGACCGGATTGCTGCTGGCTGAAGCCGCCTATCTGGTGGTTCTGCGTATCCAGCAGGATCACCGGCTGGCCGTTGCCGGGATCGAACGCGATGCGCTGCGCCTGGGGGAAATAGGCAGCTGGATTCACATTTCAAGTGCGCCACCGAGGTGTGGCGCGAAGGCCTCGATTGGTGTCCGGAAGCCGAGGCATTTTCGCGGGGTTGAGTTAAGCATCCAGACGATGTCGTCGATATCGGTTTCGCGGTATTCGGAAAGCCTTGTGGATCGGGGCCGCTCGCGCCTTATCCTTCCGTTGGCATTCTCAATGCCGCCGCGTTGCCAAGGGCTGTGAGGATCGCAGCCATAGGCTGGCATTCCAATCCAGTCCTTGACCGTTTCATGCCTGGCGAACTCCCCACCATTGTCATGGGTGATTGTTCGAAGGGCCTGCTCGGGCAGACCGCCTAGTTCAGCAATGATAGCAGCAGCGGTATCTTCGGAGACCTTGGCTCAGAAGACGCCGGCCAAGTGTGAACCGGGTCCTTCTCTCTTGCAGCGTCAACAGGATGTCACGCTGGTTTCGGCAGGGCACCAGATCTCCTTCCCAGTGTCCGAACTCAGTCCTTTCTGCAACGCTAACAGGGCGTTGATGGATGGACACACGGTTCGGGATAGCAGGTTCCCGCTTTCCGTTGCGGGCTCTGCGGCCTCGTCTGGATTTTCGCTGAGCCCGATATTGGGGCAAGCCATCGCGTCGTCCGGCACGGCTGAAGACATGACGATAGATAGCCTCTGTGCTGACGACGTGATCCCCTCCGTCCAGTTCCATCCGCCCGGCGATCTGTTCGGGGGACCATCCCGTAGCAAGACGGTCCTTCCCATGATTGCCCAAGCGGGTGGAACGCTCGATCTTCGACCCCCGAAGTTTGCTGACCCAGGCTCTGCGGTCCGCGCTATCCGGTCGCTATCCGTCTGCGTTGCGGTTGCGCGCCAGTTCCCGATGGATCGTCCCCCGATGCCGTCCCAGACGCCGCGCCATCTCCGTCATCGGCATGTCCATTTCCATCAGCCCCCGCAGGCGACATCGTTCTTCAAGCGTAAAGGGATTGTATCTCGTTCCCATAGCGATCCCAGATATACTAGGTGGCGCACTTGGTGTGTGAATCTAGCGACACCCATCTGCGCTATGTAGTGGCCGGTCAACATGTCAAATAGGACAAGAGAATTTCTTGGCGTGTTTTACAAATGGTGGAGGCAATACATCGCTACAACAGGCCGATTTGCGGCGCACCAAAATGTAGCGGCATCATTTAAACTTCCGGTACGCGCCTGCCGGTTTACCATCACGACATGACAAGACAAACCGTCCCGCCCTTGCTAGACTGCCCCCAAATTCCGCTTCGGAGCCACTCCCGTGCTGCACGTTTCCATCGATACCATCCAAGCCCAGATCGTCAGCGTCCTGGCCGCCTGGGGCATGCCTGCCGACCAGGTCGCAACCACCGCTGAACTGATGGTAGAGGCCGACGCCCGCGGCATCGGCATGTTGCCGCAATATCACGACCGGCGGAACGAGGGCAAAATCATCGTGCCGGGTGAGATCACGGTGGTGAAAGACCTGCCCGCCATGACCTTCATCGATGCTGGCCACGCGCTGGGGTATGTGCCGGCCAAGATGGCCATGCAGAGCGCCATCCTGTGCAGCATGCTGACCGGCTCCAACTTTGGCGGGCACGAGCTAAAAACCGGCAAGCACGGCAAGTTCACCAATATCGGCAGCTTCTTCCTGGCGATCGACCCCGTGTTCTTCCGCAGCGCGCCCGGCGCATTTGAGGCCGATATGGACGTGCTCATCGACCAGATGCACGGCATCACGCCCATGGACCCGGCCCAGCCGGTGCTCGTGCCTGGCGAGCCCGAAGAAGCCGCCCGTGCCGAACGCCTGCGCGACGGCGTGCCGATGACCGACACCCTCTATGGCGAGGTCAAGCGCGTTGCCGAGGAAAGCGGCGTGCCGTTTATCTTTGGCTGAGGCAGGCACGTTGACCACTTCTGCATCCTCGGACGCTGTATCGCGGCGAGCCGGGGCCGCCTTAAGGTCCGACCGGTACCCAACGCGGTCCCAGATACCCCGTCTTGAAGCCGGGGTTCTGGGAATACCTAAATCGCGCGCCAGCCATAACCGATGAACCCCACCGCCCTCATCTGGATCATGTGCAGTTTCCTCGGTCTGAACCTGCTGGGGATGCACGCGACCGCCACCCTGTTGCCGGAGTTCATCGCGCGCTGGGACCTTTCCGGGACAGAGGCCGGCTGGCTGAATGGCATTATGGGGCTGACCTCGACGCTTGCCATTCCTGTCCTCACGATCACCGACCGCATCGACTCCCGCCGTATCCTCCTCCTCGGCGCGTGGGCCAACGTGATCGGCTTCGCTGGGTTTGCTCTGTTCGCCGATGATTTCACCACCGCCCTGATCTTCCGCGGCATCCAAGGTCTTGGCTTTGCCGGTACCTACATGGTGGGCGTCAAGGCCATCAGCGACCGCATTGCCGACAAGGACCGGCCCCGGGCCACCTCCAGCTATATCTCCAGCTTCCCGATCTGCGCCAGTTCGTCGGTCGTGATTTCCGCCACGCTGGCCAATGCCTTTGGCTGGCAGGCAGCCTACATCCTGCCGGCAGCGACGGCCTTTGCGGCCTTCCTGCTGGTGTTGTTCCTGCTGCCTGCCGTAGAGCCGGAACCCGGCCCCCGACGGTCCCTGTTCGATATGGGGTCGGTGATCCGCAACAAACCGGTCCTCGGCTTTGGCTTTGGCGCGTTCATGCATGCGGTTGAGCTGCTCGGTGTGCGCTCGTGGAGCGTCGCCTTCTACTTTTTCGCCGCTGCCCATTATGGCCTAGATGACATCACCTGGCTGATCCCGATCACCGTAACCCTGCTGATCCTGATCGGCTCGCCTACCTCTTTTGCAGGCGGGGACGCTGGCGAGAAGTGGGGTTACGCGCGGGTGACGGCGTTGCTGATGATCGCCTCCGGCCTGTTCTCGCTGTTTGTAGGCTTTGCGTCCGCATGGCCGCACTGGCTGCTACTCGCGCTGATTTTGGGACACAATCTGCTGGTATTGGCGGACTCAGGTGTGGTGAATGCTGGTGCGATAGCGGTGGCGGAAGCTGGCAGTCGCGGCACGCTCATCATGTTTATCGCCCTGGCCAATGCGGCGGGCGGGCTGTTTGGACCGGTACTGTTCGGTGTGGTGCTGGACGCCACCGGCGGTCCGGGCAGTGTCACCGGCTGGGGCTGGGCCTATGCCAGCCTGGGCTTTTCCGTTATCACCGGCGGTGCGGTTGTCTGGCTGCTGGGTCGGCGTTCGGATCGGGTTTAGCGCAGCCCAACGGCTCAGCGCAATTTTGCTCCCGGACGTCTTTTGGCCTTCACCGCCATCGGGTTTGCCATCTGCTCTTCGATACTGGTCCAGGCGGACTCTTCCAGTCTCACTTCAGGCACGGATTCCACCGGTGGATAGGCGGCCTTGGCCGACTCGATGATGGTATCGACCGGCATGCCATAGACCTCCGCCCGGGAGCGCTCGATTGCCGACTTCTTCTTGTCAGAGGGTTCATCCGCCATGGCCTGTCCTGTCGCTCTAACTTGCTGAAGGTGATAGGGTGCCGCCCAATCTAAGCCCTAACCGCCAAACAGGAAACCGCCCCATGCTGATCTATGATTTCGCTCTCGCCCCGAACCCTGCCCGGGTCCGCGCCTTCCTGAAGGAAAAGGGCATCGAAATTCCTTTTCACGAGGTCAAAGTCCGTGAGGGCCAGCAGCATGAAGAACCCTATGTCAGCAAGAACCCATTCCGCCTGACTCCGTTCCTGGAGCTCGACGACGGCACTATCATTGCTGAAAGCATGGCCATCTGCCGCTACCTGGAAGAACTGAACCCAGAGCCCAACCTGATGGGCCGAGATGCCAAGGAGCGGGCGGTGATCGAGATGTGGAACCGCCGGGTGGAGATGGACGGCTTCGGCAACCTGAGTTCTGCGGCTCGGAACAGCAATCCGATGTTCCAGGGCCGTGTGCTGCCGGGCCTCAAAAGCGATCACCCGCAATTGCCGGACGTCGCCAAGCGGTCGCGCGAATTGGTGGCCCTGTTCCTGCCCAAACTGGATGCGCAACTGGCGAACAATGCTTTTGTGGCTGGCGACCGCTTCACGGTGGCTGATTTTACCGCCGTGTTTCTGCTGCGGGGCGTAAAGGCCCAGGAGATGGACCTCTCCCAATGCCCCAACATCGAGCGCTGGTTCGCAGACGTGTCAGCGCGGCCCTGTTTTGCCTGAAGCGTACCCTTAAAGGCCGAGAAGCCTCAGCTTGGGCCAGGTTGCAGCCCAGTTCTTGGCCTGGATGCGTTGACGGTATACGGGCAGCAGAGCGCCGCGGAACATCGGCCCTGGCTGCACCCGCAATCCTATGAGGTCGGCGACACCGAGCGGGGCATTGATCTGCAAGCGCTCCAACCGGTCGAGCGCCAGGCCGGTGGCGGTTGGTGTCTCGACCCAATGGCACATGGCGTCGGCGGATGAGTGAAACGGCTGAAAGCCGTTCACATGATGCATCCGTGCCTGGTTGCGCACCTGCCAATTGTGCTGCGGCAGGCTATTGGTCAGGGCAGCTTCGTATTCCTGCTCGCTATAGGCTTCGTCGGGCGCATCCAGAAAGAACAGCACGTTGATATCGGCAAGGGGAGTCGGCTTGGCGTAACCGTGCGCCAAATCCCAAATCGCATTCCGTGCGAAACCTGCCGCTACCCAGCAATCCGGCAGCTTCAGGTCACGCACCGCCCGCAGCACCTCCCACTGCCAATCACCGGCGACGGCCTCTGCGATCAGATGGGGGACCGGTAAAGCCAATAATCTCAATCCTTTGGTGTCACTGCGAGGGCCCCGGAAAGGCGTGCCCATAAGTGGAGTTCCGCTCATCAAGTCCCGGAAAAGCGAAGCCTTGAACGGGATCCCCCTGTGAGTCCAGCCCTGACGGGGAACCCGTTCTGAGCCGTTTGCTCATCCGGGGTTCCTGTGTGGTTATCGGCGCGTATGGACCGCCTTCCCTGTCATTGGCTCGTCTGAGCTACCTCCGTAGGACACCGCCGGTCGTTTTCGCGACGGCGGCGACGACCTTCGCGCCCAGCGCTTCGATCTGTTCATCGGTCAGCGTGGCTTCGCGCGGTTGATAGGTGACGGAAACAGCCAGTGATTTCTGGCCTTCAGGCACGCCCTTCCCGACATAAACATCAAACACGGCTGCATCGGTGATCATCGCCTTGTCGGCACCTTTGACCGCCCGCAGCAGGGCATCGGAGGCAACACCGGCATCCACCAGGAAGGCAAAGTCCCGCTCGACTGGCAGTAGGGCTTCAAGCTTCAGCAAAGCGCGGGATTTGCCACCTTTCGAGCGCGCAACCGGGATGCGGGCCAGGAAGCACTCAAAGCCAACAACCGCACCGTCTATATCATAATCCCGCAGCACCGCCGGGTGCAGCGTGCCGAAGGTGGCAAGCACATTCTTGCCCAAGCGGATAGAGCCGCTCTGCCCCGGATGGTACCAGCCCGGCGCTTCGGCGCTGATTTGGGCATTTGCCACCAGCGCGTCGCACGCCTCCAGTGCTGCCAGTGCGTCGGCTTTCGCGTCGAAGGCATCCACTGTGCGTGGTGCGTCCGTCCAATGGCGCGGCCCGGTGGTGCCGAAGCGGATGCCGCTGGCCATCATGTCCTGGCCCGTTGGGGTTACGTCCCGGTATTGTGGTCCGACCTCGAACAATCCTGCGGAGCGCTGGCCCTGGTTCCGGTTGCGGGCGGCGGCATCCAGCAGGTTCGGCAGGATCGAGGGCCGCATATGGTTCATATCTGCTGAGATCGGGTTCACCAGGTCCATGGCGTCATCGCCGCCGCCGAACTTTGCGCCCTGCGCTTTCGGCAGGAAGGAGAACGTCACCGCCTCCATCAAGCCGCGCGTGGCCAATGCGCGGCGGGCACGCGGGCGGCGGGCTTGGGTTTCGCTGACGGCCGGGGTCGGCAGATTGGTCAGGCGGGGCAAGGATACTTCTGGGATGGCGTCATAGCCATGCACGCGGATGACCTCCTCCACGAAGTCAGCCTCGCCATGCACATCGGGACGCCAACTGGGGGGCGCAACCTGAATGCCCAAGCAGCCTTCATGCCAGGTGAAGCCCAGTGCGGTCAGTGTTTGGCGTGCCTCGGCTTTCGGCACATCCACGCCGGTCAACTCCAGCACGCGGGCCGGGCGGAACTCAAACGAGCGTTGCCAGGTGGGCTCGTTGCCTGCAATCACCAGTTCGGACGGCTCACCGCCGCACAGGTCCAGGATCATCTGGGTGGCTGCTTCGGCACTGGGAATCAGCGACTGCGGATCGACGCCGCGCTCGAACCGGTAGCGCGCATCCGAGTGGATGCCCAACTTGCGGCCGGTCGCGGCGGTGCGGACCGGATCGAACCAGGCGCTTTCGACAAAGACGTTCACCGTCTCTTCCGAACAGCCGGACGGCTCGCCGCCCATGATACCGCCGAATGCCTCGCCGAGCTTCTCGTCGGCGATCATGCACATAGTCTCGTCGGCGGTGTATTCCTTACCGTCGAGGGCTTCCAGGGTCTCTCCCGGCTTGCCGAAGCGCACGTGTATGTCGCCATGCACCTTGTCCGCATCGAACACGTGCAGCGGTCGGGCGCTATCCATGGTGAAGAAGTTGGTGATGTCCACGAGGGCCGAGATCGGGCGCAGGCCGATAGCCTTCAGCCGTTGTTGTAGCCATGCGGGGGAGGGGCCGTTCTTCACGCCGCGGATATAGCGCCCCACGAACATCGGGCAGGCATCGCCCGCTTCCAGATGCACACTGATAGGGGAGGTGAAGGCGTCTGGAATGCTTTTGGTCCAGGCCGGTTGCGGCTTTAGCGTACCCAGACCGGCGGCTGCCAGGTCGCGGGCTATGCCGCGGATACCGGCGCAGTCGCCGCGGTTCGGGGTCAGGCTGATCTCAACGACCGGATCGTCCAGCCCGATGACCTTCGCGAACGGCGTGCCAACTTCCGGGTCCTGTTCCGTCAGGTCGATAATGCCGTCATGATCTTCGGAGATTTCCAGCTCACGCTCCGAGACAAGCATGCCACTGGAAGCCTCGCCGCGAATTTCGGCGGGCTTCAGCGTGATGCCGGTGCCGGGGATGTAGGTGCCTTCAGGCGCGAACACGCCCTTCATGCCGGTCCGCGCATTCGGCGCGCCGCAGACGACCTGAACCTCCCCGTCGGCGGTCTGCACGCGGCAAACGCGCAGGCGCTCGGCGTTCGGGTGCTGCTTCGCCTCGATGACGTAGGCGACCTTGAAGGGCTCCAGCGCGGCCGCCGGGTCGGTAACACCGTCGACCTCCAGCCCCAGCATGGTCAGCTTGTGGCAAATTTCGTCCAGGTTCGCATCCGTCTCCATATGCTCTTTCAGCCAGCCAAGGGTGAACTTCATCGGGCAAGCCCTCCCAGCATGCTCGGCACATCCAAGGGCATGAAGCCGTAATGCTTCAGCCAGCGCAGGTCGCTGTCATACATGGTGCGCAGGTCCGGGATGCCGTATTTCAACATGGCAATGCGCTCGATCCCCATGCCGAAGGCCCAGCCCTGGTACTTGGTCGAGTCTATGCCGCAATATTCCAGCACCTTCGGGTGGACCATGCCGGAGCCCAGAATCTCCAGCCAGTCGTCGCCCGCGCCGATCGTCAGGCCGCCGCCCGCGCGGGTACAGCCGATATCCACCTCCGCGCTCGGCTCGGTAAACGGGAAATGGCTGTTGCGGAAGCGCACCGGCAGATCGTCGATGCCAAAGAAGGCCCGGCAGAACTCGATCAGCGTGCCCTTCAGGTGACCCATATGGGTGGTCTCGTCGATCACCAGCCCTTCGACCTGATGGAACATCGGGGAGTGCGTGGCGTCGTGGTCACTGCGGAAGGTTCGGCCCGGCACGATGATGCGGATCGGCGGCTTCTGGCTCAGCATCGTGCGGATCTGCACCGGGCTGGTGTGCGTGCGCAGCACCGGGCGTTTGCCGTCGGCATCCTCACGCAGATAGAACGTGTCCATCTCCTGACGCGCCGGGTGCTCTTCCGGAATGTTCAGCGCGGTGAAGTTGTGCCAATCATCCTCGATATCCGGTCCTTCAGCCACCTGGAAGCCCATCTCGCCGAAGATCGCGACCAGTTCGTCCCAGGTTTGCATCAACGGGTGCAGGCACCCTTCCGGCTGCGGGCGCACCGGCAGAGTCACGTCCACGCGCTCATTTGCCAGGCGGGCTTCCAGCTCAGCGCTCTCCAGCCCGGTTTTGCGGGCCTCCAGCGCGGCGGCGACTTCGTCTTTCAGCGCGTTGAATGCCTGGCCGGCAGCCTTGCGCTCGTCCGGCGTCATTTTGCCGAGCGATTTCATCTGCTCGGTAATTGCGCCCTTGCGGCCGAGCGCGGATACCCGCACCTCTTCCAGCGCTGCCGACGAGGCAGCTTTTTCAACCTGCGCGAGGAGAGATTTGCGCAGTTCTTCGATGGCGTTTGCCATAAAAACAACTCTCCGATGTTCGATGTGGAGGGTTTGTCCCGCGGGAACGGCTTCTCGGCAAGAGACTAATTGCTGCGGATGATCGCCAGCCTTGCCGCAATGCCATTGGATCACTAGCTTTGGGCCATCGAACAAAGCCCCGATTGAATGAGTGCGCCGCGATGGATGTGATCCTGTTTCCCCTGCTGAACATCGTTTCCTCGATCATCTCCATCTACATCTGGGTGATCATTATCGGTGCGATCCTGACCTGGCTGGTCAGCTTCAACGTGGTGAACACCAACAATCAGGTCGTCTACATGATCGGCAATTTTTGCTATCGTCTGACGGAGCCTGCTTTACGGCCGATCAGGCGGTTCCTGCCGAACCTGGGCGGAATTGATCTGTCGCCGGTGGTCTTGATCCTGGGACTGATCTTTGTCCGCGATGTCTTTGCGCGGATTGTTGTCGGCGGCGTGTAACGAATGGCGCTTTCGGTGGATGGCGGCATGGTGAAGCTGGCTGTCCGCCTCACACCTGGTGCCAGCAAAGATCAGCTCGAGGGTACGGGGACCGATGCGGACGGCAAATCCTGGCTGCGGGTACGGATTGCAGCACCGTCGGTGGACGGCAAAGCGAATCAGGCGTTGGTCAGGTATCTAGCAAAACGCTAGCGCGTGCCGAAATCCGCGATTGCAATCACGAGCGGCACCACCTCGCGGAACAAAATTCTCACCCTTTGCGGCGATACGAAAACCATCTCCGCCGCAATTAAGGCAGACCTATGAGCGCATCACGGATCGACGGTAAACTCGCAGCGGAGGCGTTGCGGGGCAAAGTGGCAGAAGCAGTCGCGGCAGTTGCGGTGAGGCCCGGTCTTGCCGTCGTGCTTGTTGGCGAAGACCCGGCAAGCCAAGTCTACGTCCGCAACAAGGTCAAAGCGTGCGAGGAGGCTGACATCGCCTCCTTCCATCATGTTTTAGCCGATGACACCAGCCAAGCCGATTTGCTGGCCCTGCTCGACACACTGAACGCCGACCCCGCTGTCCACGGTATCCTGGTGCAACTGCCGTTGCCGGGCCATATCGATGAGCAGACGTTGATTGAACGAATTCGGCCTGACAAGGATGTGGATGGTTTTCATCCGGTCAATGTGGGCCGCCTGTCGCTGGATCTGCCCGCGCTGGAGCCCTGCACACCGCGCGGCTGCATGATCCTGGCCCATTCGGTACGCGAGAATCTTTCGGGCCTTCACGCCGTTGTGCTGGGCCGATCGAACATTGTCGGCAAGCCCATGGCGCAGATGCTGCTGGCCGCCAACTGCACAGTGACCATCGCCCACTCCCGCACGGCAGACCTGCCCGCGGTTGCGTGCAGCGCCGACCTGCTTGTTGCGGCGGTGGGGCGTCCGCAGATGGTGCGGGGAGACTGGATCAAGCCGGGTGCTATAGTCATCGACGTCGGCATCAACCGCGTGCCGCGCGAAGACGGCTCCGGCAAAACCCGCCTGGTCGGCGACGTGCACTATGCTGAAGCAGCGGAGGTGGCGGGAGCCGTCACGCCGGTGCCCGGCGGCGTCGGCCCCATGACTATTGCCTGCCTGCTGCGCAACACCGTCATCGCAGCTTGCCGCGCTGCCGGGGAGGACGTGCCGGGCGTTTTGGCATAGGCTCTCGCCTCCGCGGGAGATGGGGAAAGAGCGGTTCAACAAGGTCCGTAACTGCCCTGGCAACCTGCTAGGTCTTGTTGAAATTCAGCGTGAATGGATAACAGCTTTTGAGCGTTTGCTGCTAAAATTCGCTCGTTTCATTCCATGCTGCGTATGAGCCCGCCACCCTGAGCGAAGAATGCGCCAGTATCTCCCTACCCAACTATAGCCGGAATAGGCCGCTCGCCGGTGATCGTCGTGCGGTGCATCAGGCGGCGTGTATTTTCGGCATCATAGGGGCAGACACGATGCATGGTGGACTGGTTGTCCCACAGCACGATATCGCCCTGTTGCCAGCGGTGCCGGTATTCCATCTCCGGTGCTTTTGCGATGGCCATGATCTCTGCCAGTAGTGCTTGGCTCGCAGCTTCGTCCATACCGTCGAAATGGTGGACCCAGATGTCGGATAGGAACAGCGCCCGGCGCCCTGTTTCCGGGTGCGCCCGGACCGCTGGATGCAAAACAACAGACGTCTTTGCCCTCTGCGCCGCTGTCAGGGGACCCCGTATCGCCGCCATGCGCCGGTCATAGCTCCAGGCATAGTCATACGCTGCATAAAGCCCGTCTAATTGCTGGCGTAGCGCATCCGGCAGCGCGTCGTAGGCCGCAGCCATGCTGACAAACGCCGTCTCGCCGCCTTCCGGCGGGCATTCCAGGCAGCGGAACACTGAGCCCAAACTCGGCTCTGCCAGGTAGGCGAGGTCCGAGTGATACTCCGTCGCCCCGCCATGCGCGCCGATATGCCTGCCGTTCTCGACGATATTGGAAACGACGAAAATCTCAGGATGTCCTGGCAGCAGAAACTGTGTGAGCACATGCTCTTCCAGTGGTCCGAAACGGCGGGAGAACGCAATGTGGTCCTCGGGCGAGACATGGCTTTGCCCTCTGATCAACGCGACGCCCGCTTCTGCGAAGGAGCACCGGACAAAGGCAAAATCTTCGTCAGAGATCGGCTTTGCCAGATCGAGGCCAAGGATTTCAGTTCCGAAACGCGGGTGCAAAGGGCGGGTGGATAGACCGGGCATTGGCTGCTGCTAGCTTCCGAGATACGGGAACATTTCTCGCCGGAGCGACTGGCGGCAGTTTATGCCGATCCCCAAGTATCTGCAAAACCCAAGGACCACCGCCGCCGCCGCGCCTGGTCAGCCAAGGGCGAAGGCAGGCACAGACCGATGGCCCCGTACGTCAATCGCCGCGTGGTATTCGGCATCAGTCAACAGGCGCTCGGCCCGCTCCTTTGCCTGAAGCCTTGCAGCGTTCGCTGCTGACGCACTGACCAGCACGCCGCATCCGACTTCCCGTGTGGCGCGTTCCAGGCGGCTCGCGACGTTGACAGCATCGCCCAGCACGGCGAACTCCATCCGCTGCGCAGAGCCGATATCGCCCAGCACGACCGGGCCATAATGCACACCGACACCCAGCTGGACCGGCGTTTCACCCGCATGTTCCTTGTTGAACGCCGCAAGCGCATCCCGCATCGCAAGCGCG
This sequence comes from Alphaproteobacteria bacterium, assembly GCA_965202745.1. Taxonomy (GTDB): domain Bacteria; phylum Pseudomonadota; class Alphaproteobacteria; order Bin95; family Bin95; genus JACKII01. The sequence goes on along the minus strand of CBDBCB010000022.1, from coordinate 714,355 downwards.
GCGGCAATTGCGTTCACTGCATCCTCCGGCCCTGCATCCGGTGTGCCGAATGTTGCCATCAGGCCGTCGCCCATGAACTTGTCCAGCGTCCCGCCATGCTGGAACACCGCGTCGCCCAGCCGCTGGTGCACCTCCCGCAGCAGGCCGATTACGGCACCAGGGTCTTTGTCCTCCGCCCAGCAGGTAAAACCGACCAGGTCGGCAAACAGTACCGCGACTTCCTGTGAGCGCACGGGCCCCAGTGGCTCGTCCCGCCCGGCCAGGCTGTCCACCATGTTCGGTGCGAAATAGCGCGCCAGATTCTGCCGTTCGCGTGCTGCCTGCATCTGCTTCAGCACCAGCTGCCGCGAACCGTGCACCGTGAGCGCCAGGACGCCGGTGATGATGCCCAGGATGATCAGGTCCTGATAGAGCACATGCAGGTCCACGAACATCGGATTGCGGCGCGCCGCAATCCAATCGTCCGGTGTGACCAGGGCACGCGTAAAATGCGTAAACGCGCCCGGTTTGCTGGCGGCCCAGAAATAGCCGCCGGTCCACGCGATGCCCGCGACGATGCCGGACAGGATCATCCGCGTTGCCGAATAACTGAGGCCAACCCCGATCAGCACAACCAGAAAATACCCGAAATTGCCACTCTCCAGCCGCAGCGGGGCAGGCATCTCCCATGCTGAAATCGGATTGTCGGAAAGCATTACAAAGGTCAGCAGGCTGAAATCAATTACGATCAGCAATAGCCGGGGAATCACGCGGTGCGATAGCTTTGCGGTAACAAAGTAATGCCCGTAGCCGGTCAGCACGAACGCCGCCAATTGCGGATAGTAGTAGAACGTGTCGCGGAACGGCATCAGGGTTGTGATCCATACCGCAATTACCGTGAGAGATACGCTGCGCGCAAGAAAGGCGACCCACTCGCGGGCCCGTTCTTCCTGTTGAAAAATGGCAGAGATGCGCGGGTTGGCGGTTTGCGTGTCGAGCCGTTCGTTTCGGCGGCGCGTCAGCGCCTCGGGAAATGCCATCATCGTGCCGCTCTCTGCTTGCTGCTGTTTCCAGCAACAAGATAGGTTCTATGCGCCGCCGTTTCGAGCAATGGACGCCCCGGCCTCGCAAGCGTCAGGCAATGGGCCGCCAGCGACCAGCCGGATCAGCGTGACCTCCGGCGGGCAATTATGCCGCCGGGGAATGCTGGAAACGCCCGCGCCGCGGCTGGTGTAGCCCCACATGCTGCCTTCCCGCCACAATCCGGAGGCCATGTCCGGCCGCTTCCGGCAGTTGGTTAGCACCGGTTTGCTGCCGGGCAGGCAAATCTGGCCGCCATGGGTATGGCCGCAAAAATAAAGGTCGTGACCGGCCACCGCCGCGTCTGCTGCCAGGTCGGGCGTGTGCACTAGCGCGATACGGAAGCCCTTGCTGGGATTGGAAAGCGCAGCCTTGATGGGCGTTTGGTCCTGTTCATAGGGATCATCGGTGCCGGTGATGCAGACCGGCGCGCCGTTGATGGTTATTTGCGCCGACTCGTTGATCATCACCTGGCAGATGCCGCTGCCGATCAACGCTTGCGTCAGACCAGCCGAATCGTAGTTTCCGAGCGTTGCAAAAACGCCATTCCGGCTCTCTACTCCCGCCAGAATCCGTTCCAGGCCCTGGACCACATAGTTCGTCCGTTGGCCGTACTGGGGTGCATAGTCACCTGTCATCACACAGAGATCGGCCTTAGCGCCCGTCACCGCTTTTTCGACCGCGTCCAGCGTGCCTTCCAGCGTACCGAGATGCAGGTCGCTCAGGTGTAGGATGGAAAGGCCGTCAAGGCGGCTATCGAGCCCGGGCACCGGGATCGTCACATCGCCCAGTCGCACGTCCAGCGCTTCATCGATACCGCGCTGGTATTCCCCCAACAGCCACATAGCGGCATTGAAACCATGGCGTTTGAGTGGACGCACGCAATAACGCTGGACGAGGGGCAACAGACTGGTTGGCCGTTCCAGCGTCAGCCCTGGCGGCAATTGGCGGTTGGCCGCCCATCTTTCGAAAGCATCTTGATCCAAAACGGCTTTGCCCAGGCCGCTAGTCGGCCGAGCCGCCCCAGAACTCTTTCACTTTCTTGAAAAAGCCTTCGGTATGAGGGTTCGATCCTGCTTCGCCTGCATCGTCAAATTCCCGCAGCAATTCCAGCTGGCGCTTGGTTAGTTTCACCGGCGTTTCGATTCGTGCCTCGATATACATGTCGCCGAAGCCGCGATTGTGCAGGCGGCTCATGCCCTTGCCGCGCAGGCGGAACTGGTGACCGCTCTGGGTGCCGGCCGGGATGGTAACCTTGGCGCGGTTGCCGTCGATGGCCGGCACTTCGATTGAGCCGCCCAGCGCCGCTGTCACCATGGGGATCGGCACCTCGCAATAGATATTTGCCTCTTCCCGCTGGAACACCTGGTGCTGGCGGATCGACAGGAAGATGTAGAGGTCGCCCGCTGGTGCGCCGCGGGCGCCGCTTTCACCCTCGCCCGACAGACGGATGCGGGTGCCTTCGTCCACGCCTGCGGGGATGTTGACATTCAGCGTCTTCTCGCGCCGAACCCGGCCCTGGCCATGGCACGAGCGGCAGGGGTCGGAGATGGTCTGGCCCTGACCCTGGCAGGTCGGGCAGATCCGCTCTACCGTGAAAAAGCCCTGCTGAGCCCTTACCCGGCCCGAACCATGGCACATGGCGCAGGCGGTTGGTGCCGAGCCTTCTGCCGCGCCGGAGCCATGACAGACATCGCATCCGACCAGGGTCGGTACGTTGACTGTTGCCTGCTTGCCGGAATAGGCCTCTTCCAGCGAGATTTCCATGTTGTAGCGCAGGTCGTTGCCGCGCTGCGGGCCGCCGCGCTGGCGCCGCCCGTCCATCTCGCCGAACATTTCTTCGAAGATATCGGCAAAGCCACCACCGCCGAATCCGCCACCGCTGCCTGGACGCCCGCCACCCTGCTGGCTCTGGGTATAGGCGTCGTGGCCCAGGCGGTCATAGGCTGCGCGTTGGTCGGCATCCTTCAGCACGTCATAGGCTTTGTTCAATTCTTTGAACTTTACCTCCGCGTCGGGATTATCCGGGTTGCGGTCCGGATGGTACTGCATCGCCAGCTTGCGGTAGGCGGACTTCAGGGCCTTGTCATCAGCGCCGCGTTCGACACCCAGCACGCTGTAATAATCGGGCATGGTCTACTCCAGGACGGCAGCCGCCAAGCATGCGAACACCCCGGCCAATGGCCGGGGTGCTGCTGTGCGTTCGTTGCGGGACTGCACGGTCAACATTGTGCCCGCCGGTTAGGCGGATTTCTTGTCGTCTTTGACTTCTTCGAAGTCGGCGTCAACCACACCGTCGTCCGCACTGCCACCGGCAGAGCCGTCGGAATCACCGCCAGCGTCGCCGTCAGTTTCAGCCTGCTGGGCCTTGTACATGGCTTCGCCCAGTTTCATCGAGGACTGGGTTAGCGATTCGGTCTTCTCCTGGATCAGCGCCGTATCCTCGCCGTCCTTCACATCGCGCAGAGCCTGCAGGTCGCCTTCGATGGCTGCTTTGTCGGCGCCATCGATATGCTCGCCATACTCAGACAGGTTCTTTTCGACCGAGTGGACAAGACTTTCGGCCTGGTTGCGGGCTTCCACCAACTCGCGGCGCTGCTTGTCCGCTTCGGCATTGGCTTCCGCGTCCTGGACCATCTGGTCGATCTCGCTGTCAGAGAGACCGCCCGAAGCCTGGATGCGGATGTTTTGCTCTTTGTTGGTGGCCTTGTCCTTGGCCGAGACGTTGACGATGCCGTTGGCGTCGATGTCGAACGCCACCTCGATCTGCGGCAGGCCGCGCGGGGCAGGGGGGATGCCGACCAGATCGAACTGACCCAGCTGCTTGTTGTCGGACGCCATCTCACGCTCGCCCTGCGCCACCCGGATCGTCACCGCATTCTGGTTGTCGTCTGCGGTGGAGAAAACCTGGCTCTTGCGGGTGGGGATCGTGGTGTTGCGGTCGATCAGGCGGGTGAAGACACCGCCCAGCGTCTCGATGCCCAGCGACAGCGGGGTCACGTCGAGCAGCAGGAGGTCCTTCACGTCGCCCTTCAGCACGCCGCCCTGAATGGCAGCGCCGATGGCGACCACCTCATCCGGGTTCACGCCTCGGTGTGGCTCGCGGCCGAAGAACTTCTTCACGGTCTCCAGGAGCTTCGGCATGCGGGTCATGCCGCCGACCATGATGACTTCGTCAATTTCACCAGCAGAAATGCCCGCATCCTTCAGCGCCGCCTTGCACGGGCCGACGGTGCGCTGCACCAGCTCTTCGACCAGCGATTCGAGCTTTGCCCGGCTGAGCGAGATGTTCAGATGTTTCGGGCCGCTGGCATCTGCCGTGATGAACGGCAGGTTGACGTCGGTCTGGGTGCTGGAAGAGAGCTCAATTTTGGCCTTCTCCGCGCCTTCCTTCAGGCGCTGTAGGGCCATCTGGTCGTTGCGCAGGTCAATGCCCTGCTCTTTTTTGAATTCGGCTGCCAGGTAGTCGATGATCTTCTGGTCGAAGTCTTCACCGCCCAGGTGGGTGTCGCCATTGGTCGACTTCACCTCGAACACGCCGTCGCCGATCTCCAGAATGGAAACGTCGAACGTGCCGCCGCCGAGGTCATAGACCGCGATGGTGCCGGTATTCTTTTTGTCCAGGCCATAGGCCAGGGCAGCCGCCGTCGGCTCGTTGACGATGCGCAGCACGTCCAGGCCGGCGATGCGGCCTGCGTCTTTGGTCGCCTGGCGCTGGGAATCGTTGAAATAGGCTGGAACGGTGATCACCGCTTCAGAGACAATCTCGCCAAGGAATGCTTCCGCGGTTTCCTTCATTTTCTGCAAGATATAGGCGCTGATTTGGCTCGGTGCGTATTTCTCGCCCTGTGCCTCAACCCAAGCGTCGCCATTGTCGGCTTTGACAATCTTGAACGGCGTGCTGTCGCCCTGCAACTTCGGATCGTTGAACGGACGACCGATCAGGCGTTTGATCGCATAAAGCGTGTTTGCGGGATTGGTGACCGCCTGGCGTTTCGCCGATTGGCCGACCAGTCGCTCGCCGTCTTTCGTGAACGCAACCATTGATGGGGTGGTGCGTGCGCCTTCCGAATTTTCGATTAGGCGCGCTTCAGAGCCATCCATCACCGCGACACACGAATTCGTCGTGCCGAGGTCGATGCCTATTACCTTCGCCATAGATATAATATCCTTTCCGTCATCGGCAGGAGGACGAGACCCGGTTTCTGGCGTTTCGCCGACCCCCTGGAGAGGTCCAGTTAGAGTGTTACAGTTAGTGGGACTGATCACGTCCCGTTGACCGAGATATAGGCAGGTATGACCGCTGTTCAACAGGGGGCATTGCCCGAAAAATGGCCGCAGCCTCCCATCCAGTGGAAATTTGTGGAATTCGAGAGCCGATGATTGTTTCCGCAAGTTACCGAACGGACATTCCTGCCTTCTTCGGCAATTGGTTCCTGAACCGCCTGCTGGCGGGGGAGGCATCGGTGCGGAATCCGTATGGCAGCAAGCCCTACCAGGTATCGTTGCAGCCCCAGGACGTTGACGGTTTTGTGTTCTGGACGCGCAACGCTGCGCCGTTTGCCGCCGGGTTCGCAGCGGTGGAAGATTTGGGTCTGCCTTACGTGGTGCAATACACGGTGACCGGCTATCCACAGGCGCTAGAGACCGGCGTTCCGCCCGCGGCGCAAGGCGTGGCGCAAATCCGCAGGCTGAGCGCCCGCCAGGGCAGGGCGGTGGTGGTCTGGCGCTATGACCCGATCCTTTTTACCAGCCTGACCCCGCCCGATTGGCACCGCCGGAACTTTGCCGCGCTGGCCGGTATACTCTCGCCCTATGTGGATGAGGTAACGGTGTCCTTCGCCCACATGTACCGCAAGACCCTGCGGAACCTGAAGGCCGCGGCAGCCGCGGAGGGCTTTATCTGCCATGATCCAGACGAGGCAGAGCGCCGGGTGTTCCTGACAGAGTTGGCTGCCATTGCCGCGGACCACCGCCTGCGCCTCACTGTCTGCTCGCAGCCAACGTTGGAGCAGGAGGGCGTTGCCGGTGCGGCCTGCATCGATGTCCAGCGCCTGTCGCGGGTGGCTGACCGTCCATTGCGTGCCCGGCAAAAGGGCAACCGGCCTGGCTGTCTCTGCGCGGAGAGCAGGGATATCGGCGCTTATGACAGCTGCGCCCATGGCTGCGTCTATTGCTACGCCATCCGCGATCACGCCAAAGCGCGGGCGGCGGTCCGGCAGTTCGACCCAGTAGCGAACCGGCTTTAGGAGAGCCGCTTGCCCATCCGGCCTGCCAGGTCCTGGACATACTGCCAGGCAACGCGGCCGGAGCGGCTGCCGCGGGTGACGGCCCACTCGGCGGCTTCCTTGCGCAGGGTTTCGCCGTCGATATCCAAAGCGTGCGCCTTGGCATAGCCTTCAACCATCGAGAAATAGACATCCTGACTGCAATTGTGGAAGCCCAGCCACAGCCCGAAGCGGTCGGACAGTGAGACTTTCTCTTCCACCGCTTCCGACGGATTGATCGCCGTTGAGCGCTCATTCTCCATCATATTACGTGGCATCAGGTGGCGGCGGTTGGAGGTGACGTAGAAAATCACATTGTCCGGACGGCCTTCGATGCCGCCCTCCAGCACCGCCTTTAGTGACTTGTAGGAGGTGTCGTCATAGTCGAAGGACAGGTCATCGCAGAACACGATGGCGCGGCGGCCACTCTCTTTAATCAGTGTCAGCAATGCCGGCAGCGAGTCGATGTCTTCCCGGTGAATTTCCACCAGGATTACCGGGTCGGCGGCATCCTTGTTCACGCTGGCCTGGACGGCTTTTACCAAGGACGACTTGCCCATGCCCCGCGCGCCCCACAGCAGCACGTTGTTGGCAGGCAGGCCCTCAGCAAAGCGGCGGGTGTTGTCGAGCAGGATGTCCCGGACCCGGTCAATACCTTGCAGCAATTCCAGTTCAACCCGGCTAACGCTGGGTACTGGCTGTATCCAGCGTTTGTCCGCGTGCCAGACAAAGGCATCGGCGGCGGTCAGGTCGTCGGCGGTATTGCTGGCGGGTGCCAGGCGTTCTAGCGCATCGGCAATGCGGCTGAGCACCGGCAGAAGGTCTGTCTGGTCCACGGCTTCTATCTCTTGGTCGGCTGATCGGAAAGCGGAAGCCGAGACGCTTAGGGTTCCCGGCCATCGCGGTCAAGGCGGCGGAACCCCGGGAGCCGCGCCTTGCCAGTATATTTTTCTGGCCAACTGATTTGTGCTGTGCCCTAATTCCGCGACATGAAGCCCCGCGTGACCGAAAGAACAAGAAGAGGCAGTGGAGGAAACAGGCGATGACTGCGGAGGCTTTCCGCCATATCCAGATTCGATTGGCGAACCCTTATATCGGCGCCTTCATAGAAGGCGTGGACGTTTCAGCACCGCAAAAACCAGCGGTTTATGCGGAAATCAAACAGGCTCTCTGGTGTCATCACGTCGTATTTTTCCGCAACCAGCCCATGAAGCCGGAAGCCCACAAGGCGATGGCCGCGGCGTTTGGTACCGCGGTATTCCATGAGATATTTCCGTCGCTGGACGGACATCCTGAAATCTCCATCCTGGAAAACGACCGGGAGCATCCGCCGGAAGTCAATGCCTGGCACACTGACGTTACCTTCCGCGAACAGCCGATCGCTGCCTCGGTCTTGCAAGGGGTAATCCTGCCTGAAAGTGGCGGTGATACGATCTGGGCAAGTTCTGCGGCCGTGTTTGATGTGCTCGCGCCTTCCGTCCAGCAAATGCTCCTGGGGCTGGAAGCCGAGCACGATATCCTGCATGCCTTTCAGGGGAGCAGCTTTCTCGCGCGGGCGGGTGGCGAGGAAAAAGCTGCCCAATTGCGCCGGACCACGCCGCCGAAAACCCACCCGGTGGTAATCGCCCACCCAGTGACCGGCAGGCCCGGTATTTTCGTCAACAGTAGCTTTACCACGCGGATTGTAGGCATCTCCAAGCGGGAAAGTGAGGCGATCCTTTCCATGCTGTTCGATCTGATCAAGACGCCCGAATTTCAGGTACGTTTTACCTGGGAGCCCAATTCCATCGCGATTTGGGACAATTTCGCAACGCAGCACTACGCCGTGGGCGATTATTGGCCGGAGCGGCGGGTGATGCAGCGGATCACGGCCGGTACAGCCAAGCCAACCGCCGTAACACAGCCGTTAGCTGCGGCTCCGAGTAGGCGCGCCAACGCCTCTAACCAGCACCCGAAAGAGGGAGGAAACCACTTATGACCTTATCCAGACGCGACTTCCTGCGCGTGAGCAGAGACTACGGCACCAAAGTCGCCTTGTTTGCTGCCATGACCGGCGCAACCGGAACCGCCATCGGCACCTTGGCCGGCAAGCAGGCTCATGCTGCCAAAAAGGCCAAATATAAGCTCCGCTGGGGTGCCACCGTGGTTAACCCGAAGAACGAGCAGTTCCTGCAAACCCAGCTCTACGACATCGTCAAATGGATCGAGGAAGACTCTGACGGCGAGATCGCAATCCAGCTGATCGACAAGGGTCAGGCCTGCGCAGAGAACCAATGCGTTGAGCGCGTCGGCGCGGGCGTGCTGGATATCGGCGGCTCGTCGGCCCAGAACGCGGCGGCGGTGATCTACTACGCTCAGGCGCTCGACTGGCCGTTCCTGTGGCGCGACCGCACCTCGCTGGTGAACCTGCTGCACGATCCCAGCATGAATGCGGTGTATCGCGATGTCTGGCAGAAGAACTACGGCGTCGAGTTCATGTACTGCACCAGCGACCCGCGCGACATCTTCATGGGTCTGAAATATTCCGATCTGCCGGAAGTGCGCCATCCAGACGACCTGAAGGGCCGCAAGCTGCGCATCACCAACTCGGAGATGATCAAGAACTTCGCAGCTTCCCTCGGCATGAGCCCGGTACCTTTGGCCTGGACCGAGACCCTGGAAGGCATGAAGTCCGGTGTTGTCGACGGCATGGAGACCTGGGGCGGTGCCGCCGCTGGCTTCGGCATGACCAAGGTGACAGCCCAGGCCGTCAACCTGAACTTCTGCCCCGGTATGGGTAGCACGTTCGCCAACGTGCGTTCCATGGAGCGTATGCCCGCCCGTCTGCAGGACGTGGTCCGCGAAGCGATGCGTAAAGGCAGCGCGCAATCGAGTGAGAAGCTGGGCGTGGCCATGAACGAGGTCACCGGCGACGGCCCGAACCCGACGCCGGAGAGCAATTACCAGCAGCTTAAAACCACCATGCGCGACATCCGTCTGTCCGAAGCGGAAATGGATACCTTCCGCGAGCGTGGTGCAGTCGAGCGAAACGGCCAGCTCTACAGCGACATCCGCAAGAAGCTGGACGAAATCGCTGGCCTCGACGTGTTCGGCACCGTTGCTGAGTACGAGAAGAAAGTACGCGGCAAACCGCTGAACCCGCAGAAGTGGTGGGCATAGGCTACTAACCCTGCCCCGGATATGCCCAGTGCATGATCCGGGGTCTCCTTCATTGTAGCCTCATACGGAGATCCCGGAGCGCCAAGAGGTGTCCGGGCCACGGAGTTCGCATAATGGGCCGACAGTTAGATGCGGTATTTTCCTGGATAGAGAAGGCCATCATGCTGGCGGCCTACCTTACCATCATCCTGGTGGTTGGTCTGGAAACCATCCGGCGGATCATCACTGGTGAGCAGGCACCGTGGGGACCGGAAGTCGCCATGGGCGCTTTCGTCTGGCTTTCGTGGTTCGCCATGGCAGCGGGTGTCAAGTCCCGCGCACACCTGTCTTTCACCACGTTCCGCAATCGCATGCCCTACCGCGTCCGCCAGGCAGCAGAGGTGTTCGACTGTCTGCTGTGGTTCGTGATTGGCGCGGTGGTCATGGTCGCCTCTTGGGATGTCGTCATGCTGAACGAGCGGTTTAACCAGCAGATATTCGGTACGGAGATTCCTCTAGCAGCGATCAGCATTGCGGTGCCGTTGGGCTGGGGCTTCACCATGGTCCGTGTCTTCCAGCAGATGCTGGCGGCTTTCCAAGGCGACTTCGGTGCGCCGGAGATTGCAGCGGAGGACATCCGATGAGCGGCGAAGAACTCACCATGCTTGAATTAACCATCGAGTGGCTGCGCGAAGTCCTGAATGTCTGGAACATCACCGGCATTGCAGTCGTGCTGTTCTTTTTGGGTACGCCAGTGCTGTTGGTCCTGGCGGCCTGGGTGATCGCGTCCTCGTACTTCATCGTCGAGTTCCCGCTGACCAATGTGGGCATTTCCGCCAGCGACGGCATCAAGAGCTTTATCTTCCTGGCCGTGCCGCTGTTCGTCATCACCGGCGACTTTCTGACCGAGGGCGGGATCAGCCGCAAGCTGATCGCCTTCTCCCGATCGATCGTCGGTTTTATGGCCGGAGCGACCGCGGCGACCACCATGTTCTCCTGCGGTCTGTTCGCGGCCGTCAGCGGGTCTAACGCTGCCACCGCCGCCACCATGGGCCGCCTGTTGGGGCCGGAGATGGTTTCCCGCGGCATTTCACCTGGCCTCGCCGGGGCCATTGTAGCGTCGGGCGGCACGGTCGGCGTGATCATCCCGCCCAGCGTCATCTTTCTGATCTATGGCGTGACCATGGACGTGCCAAGCGTCGACCTGTTCATCGGTGGTATGATCCCCGGCCTGCTCATGGTGATAGCGCTGGTCGGCAGCGCCGTCGTACTGACCGGCAAGATTGAGCCCGGCACTGGCTTCTCCGGCTTCAGCGCTTCCAATGTGGCCAAGACCGGCGTCAAAGCCTGGGCTGGCTTCATCGCCATTGGCGTCATCTTCTTTGGCATTTACTGGGGCTATTTCAGCCCGACAGAGGCTGCCGGCGTCGTTGCTATTTACTGCTTTATTGTCGGCACCGTGCCGTTCCTCGGTGGTGAGCTGAAGCTTGGCCAAATTCCGGGCATTCTGCTGAACAGCGCCCGGCTGGCGGGCCTCCTGGTGCCACTGGTGGTGTTCTCAATTCAGTTCCAGCAGGTCTCCAGCGTCATGGGGTTGCCGGAGGCTATTCAGGAATTCCTAGAGCAATTGGGCGCCGACTACGGCCCGACCATCCTGATAGCCGTCATGATGCTACTCATCCTCATGGTCGGTGCGATCACCGAGTCCATTGCCGTCGTCCTGATCCTGGGCCCTATCCTGGCACCGGTGGCGGACTCGCTGGGCATCAATCCCATCCATTGGGGCGTGGTGTTCGTGGTGGGCACGACAATCGGTTTCATCACACCGCCTTATGGCCTGAACCTTTTTGTGGTCTCCGGCGTGCTGAAGATCCCCTATGATCAGATCGTGAAGCAGATCTTCAAGCTGCTGATCCCGCTGATGATCGTCTGGGTTATCGTGACGTCGGTACCGTGGATGTCTTTGATCTTGTTGAATGAATAGGAGACGCCCCATGAGCGGCAATAAAGAGGCCACCGAAAAACTGTTCAAGGCCTTTGTCAAAGGCTTCTCCAAGCAGGACGTGGCACTGGTCGCCCCCACGCTTGCCGATGATTTCGTCTGGAGCCAGCCAACCGGCAAGGATTTTGTCGGCAAGCAGGCAGCGTTGCAAGCCATGGCCGACCGCTGGTCTGCGCCCGGCGGCGGTCCTGCCTTCGGCAATGGCGCGTTCGAGGTGATAGGGGACACCATCGTTCAAACCTACGAGGTCACCGCCGACGCACCCGGCGGCGGCAAGAAGACGGTGCGCGGCATGGATATCTACAAGGTCCACGATGGCCTGCTGACGCGCAAGGATGCCTACTGGAAGCAATTGAGGTAGCCTCTTTTTCCTGCGTCCCCTCGGAAGCACCTCCCTGGAAGAGCCGCCTCCACACCTCCCGCCTCGGAAGTGCGGCAGGCGCTGTCCGGAGCCCAGGCTTCCCAACTCTGCCTCTTCTCAGGATTGCGGACCGGCCCTTACACGCACTCCGGGAGGGTGATATATGGCCACCCTCCGCCTCTCCCCCCGGCTAACACTGCCCCCCTCAGGAACACCGCCCCCCTCAGGAACACCGCCCCCCTCAGGAACACCGCCCCATGCAAGTCCACATCCTCGATGACTGCTACGATACGCTGCGCCACCTGCCGTGCTTCGCTAAGTTGGAAGGCCATGATGTCACCATCTGGAATGACCACGTCCAGGACACAGATATCCTGGCCGAGCGCCTGAAGGACGCCGACGCCGTCTGCCCGTTCCGGGAGAGGACCAAGATCCAGGCCGACATGCTCGCCCGGCTGCCCAACCTGAAGCTCATCAGCCAGCGCAGCGTCTACCCCCACATCGACCTGCCGGCCTGCACCAAGCAAGGCGTGCTGCTCTGCTCGGACCAGCATTCGGATTCGCCCTCCTACGCCGCGGCCGAGCTGACCATGGGCCTGGTTCTGGCGGCGATGCGCCATATCCCCCAGCAGATGGAAGCGCTGAAGGCTGGGAACTGGCAAATGGGCGTCGGCCATTCGGTTCGGCACAAGACCATGGGCATCTGGTCTTACGGACGGCTGGGCAAGGCGGTTGCGAAGTACGCGAGCGCCTTCGACATGGACGTGCAGGTCTGAGGCGGTGAGCAATCCTGCGCCGCGGCCATCGAGGACGGCTACCGCAAGGCCGAAAGCCGGGAGGCGTTCTTTGCGACGTCCGATGTTGTGTGTCTGCTGGTTCGTCTCTACCCGGCGACACGGGGCATGTTCACCGCTGCTGATTTGGCTCTGATGAAGCCGGACGCCCTGCTGGTCAACACCAGCCGCGCGCCCTTGATTGAGGAGGGGGCCCTCTACGAAGCCTTGAAGAAGGGCCGTCCCGGCATGGCTGCGGTCGATGTGTTCGAGCAGGAGCCCGTGGGCGCTGAAGGCCACCCGCTGCTGACCCTGCCCAATGTCACCGCAATGCCCCACATCGGCTACGTCACCAACGAAGAGTATGAGACCCAGTTTCAGGCGATCTTCGATCAGGTCGTGACCTTCGCCAATGGCCAGCCGATCAACATGATCAATCCGGAAGGCCTGACGGGATAGGCGCGCCGCTGCTTCCATGCGGCCTCTGGCCGGGCTGTGGATGAATAGGGCTTAGCAGCCTTGAGAATCAGGTAGAATTGGCCGAATTTTAATCCATCTCTTTTGATGGAAGAATCCCAGGTTGAGCGACAGCGACTTACCCACGCCCGACAATGACGATGATGGCTCCGGCGGCCGCGACTCGATTCGCCCGGTCGGCTTCGAGGCGGCTTTGTCCGAACGCTATCTGGCCTATGCGCTCTCCACCATCATGGCCCGCTCCCTGCCGGATGTGCGCGATGGCCTGAAGCCGGTTCACCGCCGCCTGCTCTTCGCCATGCGCGAGCTGGGCCTGAACCCGCGCGCGGGTTTCAAGAAGTGCGCCCGCGTGGTCGGCGACGTCATGGGCAAGTTCCATCCGCATGGCGACGCCGCCATCTATGACGCCATGGTGCGGCTCGCTCAAGAGTTTGCCGTGCGCTATCCGCTGGTCGAGGGCCAAGGCAATTTCGGCAATATCGATGGTGATAACGCCGCCGCCATGCGCTACACCGAAGCGCGGCTGACGGCCGTTGCCGAAGCGCTGCTGGAAGGCATTAACGAAGACGCCGTCGACTTCCGCGACACCTATGACGGCGAGGGCGCGGAGCCCATCGTCCTGCCCGCCGCCTTCCCGAACCTGCTGGCGAACGGGGCGCAGGGCATCGCCGTCGGCATGGCGACCAACATCCCACCGCACAATGCGGATGAGATCTGTGCGGCCCTGCTGCTGCTGATCAAGAACCCGGATGCCTCGCTGGGGCAGGTGATGAAGCGCCTGCCGGGCCCCGACTTCCCCACCGGCGGCATCCTGGTGGAGGACGCGGACAAGATCGCCCAGGCCTACGCCACCGGCCGTGGCTCGCTGCGCCTGCGCGCGCGTTGGGAGAAGGAAGACCTTGGCCGAGGGACCTGGCAGGTCATCGTGACGGAGATCCCCTATCAGGTGCAGAAAAGCCGCCTGATCGAGCGCATTGCGGAACTGCTGGAGGTCCGCAAGCTGCCGCTTTTGGCCGATATCCGTGACGAGTCGGCTGAGGATGTGCGTGTTGTTCTGATCCCCAAGAACCGCACGATTCCGCCAGAAGCGCTGATGGAATCCCTGTTTCAGCAGACCGAGCTGGAGACCCGTTTCGGCCTCAACATGAACGTGCTGGACGGTGGCACCGTGCCCCGCCTGATGGGCGTGATTGAGGTGCTGAAGGCCTTCCTCGACCACCGGCTGGAAGTGCTGGAGCGGCGTACCCGCTTCCGCCTCGGGCAGATTGCGCACCGGCTGGAGGTGCTGGCCGGCTACCTGATCGTCTATGCCAATCTGGACGAGGTCATCGCTCTCATCCGCGCTTCCGACGAGCCGAAGCCTGCCCTGATGGCGCGCTGGGACCTGACCGAAGTGCAGGCCGATGCCATCCTCAACATGCGGCTGCGGGCTTTGGCGAAGCTCGAAGAGATCGAGATCCGCAAGGAGTACGACTCGCTGGCGGCGGAGCAGGCAGACCTGGAAGCTTTGCTCGGCAGTGACGAGTTACAGTGGGCCAAGATCGGCGAGCAGATCAGCGACATCCGCAAGAAGTTTGGCGCAAAGACCGAACTCGGCAAGCGCCGGACCGAGATAGCCAACGCGCCGGACGAGGTTGACCTCTCCATCGAAGCGCTGGTCGACCGCGAGCCGATTACCGTGGTGGTCTCCGAGCAGGGCTGGGTCCGCGCCCTGAAGGGGTACCTCAGCCCCGATGCCGAAGTGAAGTACAAGGACGGCGACGGCGAGCGATTCCGCCTGCCGTGCCAGTCCACCGACCGTATCCTGCTGTTCACCGCCTCAGGCCGCGTGCACACGCTGACCGCGGACAAGCTGCCAGGCGGCAGGGGCCAGGGTGAGCCGCTCCGCCTGCTGGTCGATCTAGCGGCCGACGATGCCGCCGTGGCGCTGCTGGTGGCGGAGAAGGAGCGCCACCTGATCCTGGCCGCTAGCGATGGCCGCGGCTTCCGCATCGCGTCGGAGGCCTGCGTTGCCCAGACCAAGACCGGCCGTCAGGTCATGAACCCGGCGGCAGGCGCGGTCCTGGCCCATGTGGTGCCGGTGGCTGGCGACCATGTGGCGGTCATCGGCGAGAACCGGCGCATGCTGGTGTTCCCGCTCGACGAGCTACCGGAAATGAGCCGGGGCCGGGGTGTCATGCTGCAACGCTACAAGGACGGTGGACTCAGCGATCTGATCACGCTCAGCCTGGAAGAGGGCCTGTCCTGGACCACCGGCGAGCGTACCCGGACGGAGAAGGATCTTACCACCTGGCTCGGCAAGCGCGCCGCCGCCGGCAAGATACCGCCCCATGGCTTCCCCCGGGACAACAAGTTCAACGGGTAAGCGGTCTCCCGGTACTACTGCCGGAAACTACCTAAACGAAACGAAACTTTTATGCGCAAAACTAAACCGTTTTGGGGGCTAACGATTTAGGTGCGGTTTAGGCCAAGTTTATCGTCT
The DNA here is from genome assembly GCA_965202745.1 of Alphaproteobacteria bacterium. Lineage (GTDB taxonomy): Bacteria > Pseudomonadota > Alphaproteobacteria > Bin95 > Bin95 > JACKII01. The sequence goes on along the minus strand of CBDBCB010000022.1, from coordinate 698,796 downwards.
GTTTATGTCAAGTTTAGCGTCTTCAATTTGTGTCACCCGTCCTGCGCTTTCGCGCAGGATCCATGCCTGGACTTTCCGCTGAACCATCTGCTGCCCAAGCGGTTGGCCACGTCGAACCACCATACCATGACCCCGTTAAAATTCCCTTAACCGCTGCCAATCAAATCCTCCGCCGGCACGGCCACACCACTTTGTGGCCGGGGCAGGCGGGGCGGCAGGTGGATGGTGGAGCCCTTGTGCCGGTTCCAGTTGGGGACGCTCAGGTTCAGGAACAGCGGCGGATCGATCATGCGCGCCGTAAAGCCCGTCCGCCCGAACCGGTAACGCATATAGCCCAGCCGTGATGCGCCCGGCAGCACCCGGCCCTTGTCCATCAGGAAGGAGGTGGCCGGCGCCCAGATCAGCTTGGTTTCGCCCATCTTCACCCGCCGGAATTTGTGTAGATGGCCGGAGCCCACCAGCTTCACCCCATGCCGCTCGCACAGAGCCATCAGCCGCGCGCTCTTCCGGGAACAACGCCGTCAGCATCCGCTCGGTGCTCGCCGGATCACGCACGAACAGCGGCTTGTGGCTCCAGATTGCCAATTGGCGGTCGCCTGCGTCGGCCAGGGCCTGCTCTAGGAAAGTCCATTGCGCTGCCTTGCCCGGCAAATCGCTGTCGATCATCTGCGCGTTCAGGCCGATGAAGCGTCAGTTGGCCAGATCGTGTGCCCAGAAATCGGCGTCGATGGTCTCTTGAAATCGCGCCCGCAGCGGCCCCGTCAGCGGGTGATTGTTGCGCTCGTCCGGTGGCGTATCTCCGCTGTCATGGTTGCCCGGAATGGCCCGCCAGGGCACCGGCAGCTGGTCCAATTGCTCTCGCCCATAGATGAATTCATAGTCACGGTCGGGCCCGTTGATGCAGACGTCCCCGGTCACAAAAATAAACTCCGGTCGGTCGGCGTGCATCGCCTCGACGAACACGTCCCAATTGTCCTGAAACCAGGCGTGGGTTGGCGACAGGTGAATGTCGGAAACTTGGACGATATCCAGCATGTCTTAACCTCTTTCTTGCTCGGCCGCGCGGATGGTGAGAGCATCTTGTAGCGCATCGCCGACAAAATTTACGCTTACGACGGTGATGAAGATGGCGAGCCCCGGATAGACCGCCAGCATGGGGGCCTGCCAGATCAGTTCCTGCGCCCCCGTCAGCATATTGCCCCAACTGGGCGTCGGCGGCTGGATGCCCAGGCCCAGAAAGCTCAGTGCGCTCTCGAACAGGATCACCTGCCCCATCGCCAAGGTCGTCGCAACAATCAACGGTCCGCTGACATTGGGCAGGATATGGCGTAGCGCAATCGCCAAGGGCGCTACCCCCAGCGCGCGGGCAGCCTGCACATAGCCCTGTGCGCGGGCGGCGAGCATTGCGCCCCGCACCAGCCGTGCCGGCGTTGTCCAGCCCACCAGCGCGACAATGATGATAATGCGTATCAGGCCAAAGGATTCTTCCTCCGCGAATCCGCCCAGCCCCAGCTTCGCCGGATCGATGGCCGCCATGACAATCAGCAGCGGCAGCAAAGGCAGCGCGATGACGCTATCCACCAGCCGCATCAGCAGTGCGTCCAGCCAGCCGCCGGTATAGCCTGCGGTCAGGCCAATCGCCGTGCCGATGGCGGCGGCGGTGATGGCGGCGGTCAGCGCCACCATTAACGAGACCTGTCCTCCTTCCAGCCAGCGCACCAACACGTCCCGGCCGAGCGCGTCCTGGCCAAAGGGATGGGCCGGCGAGGGCGGTTCGTACTGGCCGAACAGGTCTACGGCCGTTGAATCGATGTTCAGGGCCGCAGCAATCCCCCCGGCGCTGAGGCACGCCGCAATCATCAGGGCCAGCACCACCAGCCCTGCCAGGCCAAAGTGATGGCCGCGAAACCGCAGCCAGGCGCGGGCGAGGGGGCTCACGCCTGCGTTCCCTGGCCAAAGCTCACCCGTGGATCGATGGCCACGTAAAGCACGTCGGCCAGCAGATTGGCCGCCAGGGTGACACAGGTCGCAAACAGCAGCGCCACCAGCGCCAGATTATAGTCATTGCCCATGATGGCATCGAACAGCAGCTTGCCCATGCCGGGATAGCCGAACATCATCTCGATGATCAGCGCGCCGCTGAACAGGCCGCCAATATCCAGCGCCAGGATGGAGACCAGCGGGATCATGGCATTGCGCAGCGCATGACCCCAGATCACGCCAAAGCCCGATAGCCCCTTGGCCCTCGCCGTGCGGATATGGTCCGCCGCCAGCGCATCCCTGATCGAGGCACGCATGTATCGCGCGATGCCGCCAGCCTGCAACAGCCCCAGCGTCACCGCTGGCAGGATAAGGTGGTACAATTGTCCGCCGATACCGGGATCGACGGAAACCGCGCTCGCTGGCAGCCAGCGCAGCGTGACCGAAAACAGCAGGATCATCAGCAGCGCCAGCCAGAATGCCGGCATGGCGACGCCCGCAAAGCAGATCAGGTTGACCGTATAGTCCAGCCGCGAGTGCGGCCTGGCACCCGCCGCGATGCCTGCCGGAATGCCAACGGCGATGCCGATCGCAAAACTCGCACCCATGAGGATGATCGTTCTGCCCAGAGGCTCGGCCAGTGCCGCCAGAACCGAGTTCTGAAACAGGCGGGAATAGCCGAACTCGCCTTGCAGGGCTTGCCCGGCCCATGCCAGATAACGCTCTGCCCACGGCTGATCCAGGCCATAAAGCGCACGCAGGCGCTCTACATCGGCAGCAGTCAGGTTCGGGTCAGCGGACAGCGCCAAGTCTATCGGATCGCCCGGCATCAGTCCGATCAGGCCGTAGATCGCCGCAGACATCAGCGCCAGCACCACCAGCGACTGCGCTAGCCGTGTCAGCAGAAACCTAGCCATCGCGCCAGCCTTTTGCCATTACGCCACGACCTGATGCACCTCGATAATCGTGCCTGCCGGATCATGGAAATAGATCTGGGTCCACTGCTTGGTGAACGTGGTGCCGTAGTCCACATACGGAATGCCCTGGTCTTCCAGATGCTTCTTGAACGCCTCAATATCGTCGGTGCGGAAGGCCACGTGCCCGCGCTCCAGCGGGTTAATTTCCTTGCCCGCCCTGATGCCGACGCCGGTATCGGTCGCGGTCAGATGAAATTGCGTGCCGCCCTCGCTGACCCGGAATGCCAGGGCACCGCTATAGAGCACATCGGGGATGGAGGGCACAGAACGCATCTCCGGGATATCGTCCTGGCGCATCACATCGCCATAAAAGCTGTCCATGGCAGCGACGTCGTGATGGTTGATATTGATGTGGTGGAGCCAGACTTTCATGGGGCGCGCCTTGATTGCGTTCGAGTGAGCGCAAACTAGGCGTAGGCGTGCAAGCCAGCAAGCCTAAGGCGCAGGATCGCCCGGCATCCAGTCCTCTGGCGCCATGCGGAAACCTTCGTAAAGGAACGCCGGTGCTAAGGTCCCGCCGACCAGTGTCCAGCCGCCATGGCTCTCAGCCCGCGCCCAGGCCTGTTTCGGTACCAGGGCTTGTGCCTTTTCTCCGTTGGCAAAGTCGGTGCCCAGCCGGTGCTGCTCGACCGTTTTGCCGTCGGTGGAGACTGACAGCGTCAGCGGCGCACCCGCATGAAAGCTCCAGGCCTTATCCGCATCGATCACCCGCCAGCGCGACGGCTGCCCCACCGGCGGCATGTAGTAGATCGAGGTCATCGCCCCGCGCCCGCTATCAGCCGCTTCCGCCCGGAACAGTTCTTTGGAAAAGCCGCCTTCCGGGTGAGGCTCCAGGCTCAGTGCTGCGACGACGTCTTCCATTCTTGATGGATGGGATGGCATAAAAACTCCCTACAATCTTGCGCCTCGAGTGGCCCGGACCTAGTGGTCTGATCGAACCACCAGTCCGGGCTGTATCGAGAGGGACCGCGGCTTAAAAATTGTCCTTGCGCTTACGGATCTCGGCAAACACGGCAGCCGGGTCTGCGCCCGCCATGCCGACCGCCGTCTGCATCGCCGGATCGTCCGCCCGCAGGAACGGATTGATGCCGCGTTCGCTTCCCAAGGTGGAGGGCACGGTGGACTTGCCAGCCGCCCGCGTGGCGTCGATCTCTGCGGCGCGGGCCGCCAGGGCCTTGTTGTCCGGATCGACGGCGACCGCAAAGCGCGCGTTCGATTGCGTGTATTCGTGGCCGCAATAGATGCGGGTCGCATCCGGCAGCGCCCGCAGCTTGCAGAGCGAATCCCAGAAGCCCGGCGGGTTGCCCTCAAACATCCGTCCGCAGCCCAGCACAAACAGCGTGTCGCCGCAGAACAGCGCGTCGGATCCTGCAAAGTGAAAGGCGATATGACCGGTGGTGTGGCCCGGCGTTTCGATCACGGTCGCTATCTGGGTACCCACAGCATAGGTGTCGCCTTCGCTCACCATCACGTCCATGCCGCTGATCCGGCCGGACTCCGCACGCGGGCCAACGACGGGACAGCCATATTCGGCCCGCAGCTCTTCATTGCCGCCGATATGGTCCATGTGATGGTGCGTGTTCAGGATATGGGTCAGCTTCCAGCCGCGGGCTTTCAGCGCTTCCAGCACCGGCGGGGCTTCGGCCGGATCGATCACGGCGGTGTCGCCGGTGTCCTTGTCATGAGCCAGATAAACGTAGTTGTCGCTGAGCGCGGGAACGAGAACGATTTCCAGGGCGGCCATACTTGCTCTTCCTTTGGTGGCGTCGAAACACAATCTAAGCGATGCTATCATTCCTGGAGGCCAGATGCGAACCGACGTTCAACACCTGCGCGATTTCTACCGCTCGCCGCTCGGCCTGATCGCCCGGCGCTTGCTGCGCGAGCGTCTGCGCGCCCGCTGGCCGGATGTGACTGGTATGCGGATCGTTGGTGTTGGCTATGCCGCACCGGTGCTGCGCCCCTTCATGGAGGAGGCCGAGCGCGTCGCCGCCTTCATGCCAGCCAGCCAGGGCGTTCACCGCTGGCCGACGCGGCAGCCCAACAGGGCCGTTCAGGTGGAGGAAGTTGATTGGCCCGTGGCCGATTCTCTTGCCGACCGCCTGATCCTGATGCATGCGCTGGAGACAACCGAGGAGCTTCGGCCGTTTCTACGCGAGTGCTGGCGGTTGTTGGCACCGGGCGGGCGGTTGCTGGTGATCGCTCCCAATCGGCGGGGGCTTTGGGCTTTGCGCGATCGCATCCCCTTCGGCCATGGTCGTCCCTACACGGGCCGGCAGTTGCGCCGGGTGTTGCGGGATAATTTGTTTGAGCCCTTGGATACCGAATACGCGCTGCATCTGCCACCGGCGTTGACCAGCGGTCTGCTGCGGACAATCGCCCCCCTGGAGCGGTTGGCCGCGCGGTGGCTGCGGCGTTTCGGCGGTGTTGTGATAGTCGAAGCAGAGAAGAGCATGGGAGGCGCGGTGCCGGTGAAGGCCCGCGTTCGCCGCTACCTGCCCGAAAAAGCCGCCGAACCTGCCCGCGCGGGCAATGCTGTCCGGCGGCAGCCGCCTACTTGCTGACGATTTCCAGCAGCTCGATGGTGAAGTTCAGCGTTTCGTTCGGGCCGATGTCGCCGCCGGCGCCTTGGGGCCCGTAGGCCAGGTCGGAGGGAATCCACACTTCCCATTTGCTGCCAACCGGCATCAATTGCAGCGCTTCCTGCCAGCCTGGGATAACCTGACCGACGCCAAAGGTCTCCGGCTCGCCGCGGGAATAAGAGCTGTCGAACACTTTGCCGTCCAACAGGCGGCCTTCATAATGGACTTTCACCGTGTCGGAGGCTTTGGGCATCGGGCCATCGCCCGCTTCCGTCGCCTGATATTGCAGACCGGAGTCCGTCGTGGTGATGCCCTCTTTCTGGCCGTTTTCCGCCAGGAATGCCGCGCCTGCGGATAGGGTATCGGCACCCTTCTGGCCTTCTTCGGCAGCACGCAATGCCTGCACTTCCTTCACGGTGGCCTGCATTTCTTCCATGCTGAGGCCCGGCTGCACGCCGTCAAAGGTGTCGCGCAGAGCCTGGGCGAAAGCATCCACGTCCAAGGTCTTGCTGATACCCTGCTCCATCATGCGCTGGCCCAATTGCAGGCCAACCATATAGCTGAAGCGCTGGTCGACGGTTTCCAGCGGCAGTGCGTCCTGAGCGGCCGCGGTGATGGGCAGCAGCAGCGGGGCGGCAATTATGGCGGCTAGCAGGCGGAACATGGAATACCTCGTCAGATGGCAGAGCGTCGAAAACGAATGAGCAAACGATCCCTGGGAAAAGAGGTTCCAGAACCCGGAACTGCCGTCGGGCGGCAAGCTATGCGCGCCGCCGTCCGATAGCAAGGCTGCCTTCGTATTCGGCCAACACAATGGTGTCAATCGAGTGAGAAAGCGTTGCCCCAGGCAGTCAAGCAATCCGCCGTCAATCGCGCCCTACCCAATCGGTCCGGTGCCGGGCCCCAAGCTCAACAGGTCCGGCTCCTCGTCGGCTGATGCGCGGGAGAGATTGGCGACGCTGACGCCGATCAGCCGGTAGGCAGTTTCCCCGGCCTCGCGCTTCAACAGGGTTTGTGCGGTCGCCTCTATCGTCTCCAGCCGGTCCGTCGGATCAGCCAGTGTGTGGCTGCGGGTCAAAGTCTGGAAACCAGCGGTTTTCAGCTTCAGCGTGACCGTCGCGCCCAGATAGCCGCTGACCTGCATCCGGTCCGCCACCCGCTTCGCCAGCGGGGACAGGCGGCGGGAAAGGTCAACCGGGCTGCGAATCGGATCTTCGAACGTGGTTTCGCCCGAAATGGTTTTGGTTGGACGGCTGGCCCGCACCCGCCGCCGGTCGATACCGCGCGAGTAATAGGCCAGGCTCTCGCCAAAGCTTCCATAGCGGCGCGCCAGCTCTGCTGGCGGCAAGGCGCGCAACTGGCCGATCCGCTCCACACCGTCGGCCGCCATCCGCTGGCGCGTGGCCTGGCCGACGCCGTGGATCATGCCCACCGGCTTTGGCCGCAGAAACGCAGCGGCATCGCGCGCACTGATCACGGCAAAGCCACGGGGCTTGTCCAGATCGGAGGCGATCTTGGCCAGGAATTTGTTCGGTGCCAGGCCGATGGAGACGGTCACTCCCAACAGCGCCTCGACCCTTGCCGCCAGTCGCGCCAGTGCTAGGGCAGGCGGCTCCTTCATCTCGCCCAGACTGGAGAAATCCAGGAAAGCCTCGTCGATGGAAATCGGCTCGATCACCGGTGTGACCTGCCGCATCAGCGCCCGCACTTCTGTGCCGACGGCCTTGTATTTCCCCATGTTCGGGCGAATGACCTTGGCGTGCGGGCAGGCGGCCCGCGCCTTGAACATCGGCATGGCGGAATGAATACCGTACTGCCGCGCCATATAACAGGCCGCGGCTACCACGCCCCGCCTGCCACCGCCAATAACCACCGGTTGCAGGCGCAGTTCCGGCGCATCGCGTTTCTCGACCGAGGCGTAAAAGGAGTCGCAATCCAGGTGAGCGACGCGCAGGTCGAACAGATCGGGATGGCTGACCAGCCGGGGCGAGCCGCACTGACCGCAGCGGCTGTCAGCGTCTGCCGCCCGGACGGAAACGGCAAAACAATCCCGGCAAAGGTTCGCCACCTGCCTTAGGCCCGCATGCCGGTGCAGCAGGCTAATGCGCTGATCGAGAGCCGCGAAACCCGGTTCATCTTCTTGTATCTCTCCGTCCTAAATCGCGCCTTCGGGCAGATTTTGCAGCGAAAGGAAGCAAATCATTAAGGACTTCCGGGGTATATTTGAATTAACCAAGCGCCAACACGCTATGGTTGTGCTAACGTTCGTTTGGTTATTGTACTCGATTTTAGCCGCCTGCGGGCGCTTTGAGGCCAACACATGGGTAAAACGGTCCTGATTGTTGAAGATAACGAGTTGAACATGAAACTGTTCAACGATCTTCTCCGGGCCCACGGCTTTGATACGCTGCAAACCAATGATGGCGTTACCGCCATGCGGGTCGCGCGGGAGGAACAGCCCGACCCTATTCTGATGGATATCCAATTGCCCGAAGTATCCGGTCTCGAAGTTACCAAGTGGCTGAAAGCCGACGACAAAGTCCGGCACATTCCGGTGGTCGCCGTCACCGCCCTCGCCATGAAGGGGGATGAGGAGAAAATCCGCCGCGGCGGTTGCGAGGATTATCTGCCAAAGCCGATTCGCGTCGCAACATTCATTGAGACAGTTAGGCGGCATTTGAACATTTCCAGTTAAGGGCGCATTTGCGCCTGCCCGGTACCTTCACCTGACTGCTGAGTGACTGGTACTGCCCCGCTTCGACTCCGAAGCGGGCGCAGCCGTCGGGTTGGGGGTGGATGATAGCGCGAATTCTTGTGGTGGATGACAACGCGGCCAATCGTGCGTTGTTGCACGCAAAGCTGACGGCCGAATATTACAGTGTTTCCGCCGTCGATAGTGGGGAGGCAGCGCTGGCCTCGGTACAGGAAAGCGCGCTGGACCTGATCCTGCTCGACGTGATGATGCCGGGCCTGACCGGCTACGACGTGTGCCGCACGCTCAAGGCCGACGGGCAGTTCAGCCACATTCCGGTGGTCATGGTGACATCCCTCGACACACCCCAGGAAATGCTCTAGGGCCTGGAATGCGGCGCAGATGACTTCCTGACCAAGCTCTTGGACCGACCCTGGCCCTTCTTACACGCGTCCGCTCCCTGGTGCGGCTGAAGCGGGTTTTGGACGAATGGCGCCTGCGCCAGCCGGAAGTGCTGGGCGATGCCGGTGGGGAGGTGCTGGCCGATGAGCCTGTCGCCGACGCCCGCCTGCTGCTGCTCTCGTCCAGCGCCAGCGTCCGCCGCACCATGCGGGCGCTGGCACTCGACATGCGCCATCACCTGGAATGCCTCTGTCCCGCTGACGAGCGCGACATACCCGCGGATTTCAGCAGCTACGATCTGATCCTGGCGGACATGAGCGGCGAGCGGCTGGATGCGCTGCGCTTCTGCTCGCAGGTGCGCTCGACGGAAGCCAGCCGCCACGTACCCTTCGTCCTGATTGGCAACCGCGAGCAGCGCCAGGCGCTATTCAAAGGGCTGGACCTTGGTGCGAACGAATACCTGTTGCGCCCCCTCAATGGCAGCGAGATTGCGGCCCGTCTGGCAACCCAGGTGCGCCGCCATCGCTTGCAGCAGCGCATTCAAAGCCGCCATTTCGCCAGCCTGGACCAGGCGATGCACGACGCGCGCACCGGCCTCTATAACCGCCACTATCTGCAACAGCATCTGCCTCGTTTGCATGCCCAGGCCATGGCGTCCGGCCGTTCGCTGGGCCTGATCGTCTGCGATCTGGATCACTTCAAACGGGTGAACGACCGCTTCGGCCATGCCGCTGGCGACGCCGTTGCTGCCCGCCTGACCGGCGGCGTGCGCACGCCCGACCTCGTCACCCGCTTCGGTGGGGAGGAGTTCGTTGTTCTCCTGCCGGATGCCGAAATCGTCAGTGCCTGCCGCATTGCCGAGCGTCTGCGCGAAGCCGTGGCTGCCGCACCCGTACCGCTGCCGTGCGGAACCGTCATCAGCGTCACCGCCAGTTTCGGCATCAGCACGGTGCAGTGGGACGAAGGCAGCGTCGATACAGCGCTCAACCGGGCCGACGCAGGGCTCTACCGCGCCAAGCGGCTTGGCCGGAACCGCATTCAGGCCGCGGACAACCCCGCCTCTGCACTGATGCCGCCAGGCGAGATCGTCATGCCTCCCGGCCGGGTCGCTGCCTCTGGTTAGGCAGGCCTTTTCAGCATCAGGCCGGAGCGCTTGCAGTAGGCGATCTCTTGGCCTTTCTGGTTGAAGCCGCGATGCTCGAACAGCACTACGCCGGCGTTCGGGCGGGACTTGCTCTCGCGCTTTTCCAGCACGGTGGTCTGGCTGCGGATCGTGTCGCCATGGAAGACCGGTGCACGAAAGGCGACGTCGGTCATACCTAGGTTCGCGACCGTGGTGCCCAGGGTCGTGTCGTTCACCGAAACGCCGATCACCAGGCCCAGTGTGAACAGCGAGTTGACGATGCGAGCGCCGAATTCGGTTGTCTTGCCGAATTCCTCGTCCAGGTGCAGGGGCTGCGGGTTATGGGTCAGCGCGCAGAACATGACATTGTCCATCTCGGTGATGGTGCGGGTCAGCGCATGATCGAACACCTGGCCGATCTCAAACTCTTCAAAATACAAACCGCTCATGGTGCGTTTCCTCTGTACTTGCGGGATGGCCTTACAGGCCGTTGATATGGTTCTGGATCAGCGTATCCAGGTCGTCCGCTGGCGGAAAGCCCATGGCGTTCGCCCGCGGCGTGACGAAATGGGCGGGCCAGGAGCCGACAATGGCGTCGATGGCCGGGTCGTGCTGGAACTTCACCAGGCTGGTATCGCCACCGGCCTTGCCCAGTGCCGCCACCATTTCCTTCGCCGTCACGGTGATGCCCGGCACGTTCAGCACCCGCCAGGGCGCGAAAGCCTCGTCCGGCAGGTCCAGCGCATGCACCAGCGCGCTCGTCACGCTGGCGGGTGATGCGATCCACAGCGCCAGATCTTCCGAGACCGGGCAGATGCTTTCCTCCCCCGCCAGCGGTTCCCGCAGGATGCCGCTCGCGAAGCTGCTGGCTGCCGCGTTCGGCTTGCCGGGCCGAATCACCACGGTCGGCAGGCGCAGCGTCCGGCCCTGGATGTAGCCCTTGCGACTGTAGTCATTGACCAGCAACTCGCCCAGCGCTTTCTGTGTGCCATAGGAGCTTTGCGGCATGGTCGCTGTCGCATCGTCAACCTTGTCCACCGCGCCGAATACGGCGAGCGAGCTGGTGAACAGGAATTTCGGGTTCGTGCCGAGCCCGCGGCAGCGCTCCAGCGTGGCGCGCTGCCCGGTCAGGTTCACCCGGTAGCCCGCCTCGAAGTCCGCCTCCGCACCGGCGGAGACCACGGCAGCCAGATGGATGACGGCGGTGGTTTCCTCGGTGATCGCCTCGTTCAGGGGCTGGCCCAGATTGCCGGTCAGTACCTTTGCCCCCGCGGGCGGGTTGGCTGGCGGCACCATGTCGGCCAGCACCAGCTTCTCGCCACGCTCTGCCAGGATTTTAGTGACGCGCTGGCCCAGAAAGCCGCCTGCGCCGGTGATGGTAATGGTCATGGGCTCGCCCTTTGTGTCATGGTCCGGCAATTCGGTTCGCCGAGCTTATCGCCCTTTTATCGCGAGGATTGCCGCTCTATGCAAAGGCAGAAGCTGTTTTTCTTTTTCCGCCGGAGTTTTTCCCATGCTTCCGCTAAAAGGCGTCCGTATCCTCGCCGTCGAGCAGTATGGCGCTGGCCCTTTCGGCACGCTGCAACTGGCTGACCTGGGCGCGGAGATCGTCAAAATCGAGAATGCGACCGACGGCGGCGATGTGGGCCGCCATGTGCGCCACCCGCAGGAGCCCCTGCCCAAGGGCGACTCACTGTTCTTTCAGGCTTTCAACCGTAACAAGCGCTCGATCACGCTGAACCTGAAGAGCGAGCGCGGCCAGGAGGTGTTCCGCAAGCTGGCGGCGAACGCCGACGCGGTCTTCAACAACCTGCGCGGGGATCTGCCGGGCAAGCTCGGCCTGACCTATGACGCACTGAAGGATGTGAACGAGAAGATCGTCTGCGTGCACCTCTCCGCCTATGGTCGCGAGGGCGAGCGGGCGGCGTGGCCCGGCTATGACTACCTGATGCAGGCGGAATGCGGCTACCTCGCCGTGACGGGGGAGCCGGGCGGCCCGCCCTCCCGCATGGGGCTCTCGCTGGTGGATCTCTCGACAGGCTTGCAGGCAGCAATCGCGCTCTCCTCCGGCATCCTGGGCGCGCGCGCGAGCGGCAAGGGGGCAGACTATGATGTCTCCCTGTTCGATGCTGCCATGACCAACATCTGCTATGTAGCGGCCTGGTACATGACCATGGGTGTGAACACGACGCGCGAAGCCCGTTCCGCCCATCCGAACCTGGTGCCGAGCCAGCTTTATAAGACCAAGGACGGCTGGATTTTCCTGATGTGCAACAAGGAAAAGTTCTGGCCCGCGCTCTGTAACGCCATCGGCCAGCCAGAACTAGTGCCGATCTATCCCGATTTCGCCACGCGCCTGAAACACCGCGACCGCCTGACTGAATTATTGGACGAGGCGCTGAGCGTCAAAACAACGGCGGAATGGATGCAGGAATTCGGCGGCGCGGTGCCCGCCGCGCCGGTCAACGATATCGGCCAGGCGCTCAACAATCCGTTTGCCCGCCGCACCGGCCAGCAGGTCCGCTACCAGACGCCGGATGGTATCGAAATGGGCTCGACCGGCCCGGCGATCCGCATGCCGGGCCTGCCGCCGCTGGTGAATGCCGCCCCGCCCATGGCCGCTGACGAGGCGGACATTTTGGGCAAGCTGGGCCTTTCCCCAGACGAGATTGAAGACCTACGCCGGGAGGGTGCGCTGTGATCAAGGACTTCCAGGGCAAGAACGCCTTCATCACCGGCGGCGCATCCGGAATCGGCCTGGCGATGGCGCAGGCCTTCGCGGCCAGGGGCATGACCGTCGCCGTCGCGGACATCCAGCAGGACGCTATCGAACCTGCCGTTGAGGCGATCAAGGCCGCGGGCGGCAAGGCTCTCGGTGTCCAGATCGATGTGTCCGACCGCGCCGCCATGCGGGAGGTTGCTGCACGCGTCACCGGCGAGATCGGCAACATCCACCTGCTATGCAACAATGCAGGCGTCGGCCATGGCGGCTATTTGCAGGACGCTCGGGACGAGGACTGGGACTGGGTGCTGTCTGTGAACCTGAATGGCGTGGTGAATGGATTGCAGGCCTTCCTGCCCGGCATGGTCGCGCATGGGGAGGAGGGGCATGTGGTCAACACCGGCTCCGTCGCCGGTCTGCACCCGCAGCGCGCGATCGGCATCTATAATGCCTCGAAATACGCAGTTGTCGGTCTGACCGAGACCCTGCGCGATGATCTGCAAGGCACGTTGATCGGCGCGACGGTGCTCTGCCCCGGCTATACGGCGACGAACATTCTGGGCAGCCGCCGCAACCGGCAGGAAGCCTTCGGTGCATGGGAGAAGCCGACCAGCGGCGTCGAGCATCTGCGCCGGGACGCTGCCGCAGTCATGCAGGGCAAGAGCCCTGACGAAGTGGCCGCCGCCGTGGTGCAGGCGGTGCAGAATGATGACCTCTTCGCCATCACCGGCCCGGAATTCTGGCCCGCCATCCGCCGCCGCTTCGAAGAAATCGCCCGCGCGATGGGGGGAGCCTCAGCGACGCCGTTCTAGGCCAGAGCGCGCCCACGACCCTGGCAGGTTGCTGAAGAAGGTCTTTGCAGGACTGAAACGCCATCATTCGACAGGCTCAGGATGATGAGATTTCGCTGAGGCTTGCTGAAACCAGTCCTCCTTCACCCTGAGCCTGTCGAAGGGTGACGGTCTCGGGTTGGGCTTTTCAGCAGCCTGCCAGTTAGATTTTGCGTCATTGCGAGACGCAGCGGCCGCAGGCCGCTGCAACGAAGCAACCCATCAAGTGAAAGGCCGAAGGGTTGCTTCGCCCGCGTCGCAGACTCGCAATGACGCCGGAAAAAATGCTAGTGCAGCCCTACCTCAGCGACGCGCGGTGTTCCTTGGCGTTTTTCACATAGCCCGCCGTGGCCACCTTGTGGCGCTCGATCTCTTCCGGCGAGAGGTCGCGCATCTTCTTAGCGGGAGCGCCCGCCCAAAGCCCGCCCGTCGGCACCACCTTGTTCGGCGTCAGCACCGCGCCGTCCAAAATCGGCGCCCGCATGCCGATAAACGCGCGGTCATGGATGGTGCACCCGTGGATCACGCACTGGTGGCCGATCAGGATGTCATTGCCGATATAGGTGCCGAAACGCCCGCCGGTGACATGCACCACCGTGCCGTCCTGCAGATTGGTGCGCGCGCCGATCTGCACCTCGTGCACGTCGGCGCGGACGACGGTGTTGTACCAGAGACTGGCCTCGTCACCGATTTCCACATTGCCAACGATAATAGTGCCCGGCGCAACAAACACGTCGCGCCCGAGCTTCGGCAGGATGCCGTTGTAGGAGAGAACCAGGCCCTCCCGTTTGAAATCAGCGGTCATGGGACTGGTCCTCAAAAGAGTTACGGATAGACGGGCTCCAGGCGCAGGCCCTCGGTCTCGTCCAGGCTGAACAGCAGGTTCATGTTCTGCAAGGCCTGGCCGGAAGCGCCCTTCACCAGATTATCGATAACGGAGACCACCACCATCTGTCCGGGCACGCCGGTGGGGCCGAGGCCGATGAAGCAGTAGTTGGATCCGCGCACCTGGCGCGTTGCGGGCCAGGTACCGGCGGGCACCATGTGGACGAAGTGCTCGTCGGCATAGGCTGTTTCGAGTGAGGCGCGCAGGTCCACCTCCGTCGCGCCATTCGCCGGGCGGATATAGGTGGTGCAGAGCATGCCCCGGTTGATCGGGATCAGGTGGGGTGAGAACACCACGTTCATTGGCTTGCCGACGGCCTCGGATAGTGTCTGCTCGATCTCCGGCTGGTGACGGTGCCTGCCCAGGTTATAGGGGTGGAAACCGTCATGCACTTCAGAGAAGATCATATCCAGCTTCGCCGAGCGGCCAGCGCCCGTGACGCCGGACTTGGCGTCGATAATGATGCCGTCCTGCTCGATCAGCCCGTCTTTCAACAGCGGGAACAGCGGCAGGGTGGAGCAGGTGGGGTAGCAGCCGGGATTGGCTACCAACCGGGCATTGCCGATGGCACGCCGCCCGATTTCGGTCAGGCCATAGACCGCCTCTGTCTGCAATTCCGGCGCGTGGTGCTCGTGGCCGTAAACCTTGGTGTAGAGGTCCACATCCACCAGCCGGAAATCCGCCGACAGATCCACGATTTTCAGGTGTGTGGGCAGTCCGGCAATCACCTTTTGCGTGGTCGCGTGTGGCAGGCAGCAGAACACGGCGTCGATGCCGGACCAGTCGACCTCGTCGATTTTGGTCAGCGTCGGCAGTTTCAGCGGCAGGGTGTGCGGATAGACCGAGGCCATTTCCTGGCCCGCATTGCTGTCAGCGGTGAGTGCCGCGATGCGGAAGCGCGGATGCCCGGCCAGCAGGCGCAGCAATTCGGCGCCGGTATAACCGGAAGCACCGAGGATCGCGATATTGATGTCCTTTTGTATCGCACTAACTCCTTAATCATAGAGGGCGGGAGGCACCATAGCCTCCCAAGGTGAAAAAGAAACTCGGCCAAACACGCATCGGCCAAAAGAAAAGGGGTGCCGCAAGCGGCACCCCTTTTCTTAACATCCAACCCGAAGGCTGGCGGGTTACCGCTTGGAGAACTGGAAGCTGCGTCGCGCCTTCGCACGGCCGAACTTTTTACGCTCGACGACACGGCTGTCGCGGGTCATGAAGCCTGCATGCTTGAGCGGCGGGCGCAGGCCCGGCTCGTAGGCGACCAGGGCGCGGGACAGGCCGTGGCGCACAGCGCCGGCCTGGCCGGACAGGCCGCCGCCTTTTACGGTGCAGATTACATCGAACTGGTCGCGCCGGTTGGCGGCGTCGAACGGTTGGACGATGATCTGACGCAAGGTCGGACGCACAAAATAGTCGTCGCTGGTCTTGCCGTTCACGGAGAAACGGCCGGAGCCCGGACGGATCCAGACGCGGGCAACTGCATCTTTCCGGCGGCCGGTGCCATAGGCGCGGCCTTGGGCGTCGATGGAGGGTTCCGGCATGGCTTCGTCGCCGAAACCGCCAGCAATAACCGCATCGTCAGCGCCACCGTCCTGTTGGGAGCGGCTCAGGGCGTCTTTCAGATCGGCCAGGGAGGTGCGTTCGTCTGCCATGAGTGACTAGTTCCTCGCGTTCTTGGAATTTTGGGCAGCGAAGTCTATGGCTTCCGGCTGCTGGGCCTCGTGCGGATGGTCGGGGCCGGCATAGACATGCAGCTTGCCAATGACCGCGCGGCCAAGCTTGGTCTTGGGCAGCATACGCTCAACGGCTTTCTCAACCAGCCGCTCCGGGTGCTTGCCGTCGAGGATCTGTTCCCAGGAACGTTCCTTGATGCCGCCCGGATAACCGGTGTGCCAGTAGAACTTCTTGTCTGCCCGCTTGTTGCCGGTGATCGCCACTTTCTCGGCGTTCACGATGACAATATGATCACCGCAATCGATATGCGGGGTGTAGAGCGGTTTGTGCTTCCCGCGAAGGCGGATGGCGACGGTCGAGGCGAGCCGGCCGAGAACCAGACCTTCCGCGTCGATCACGTACCATTTCCGCTCCACATCGGCGGGTTTGGCCGAGTATGTTTTCATGGTCTCGCTAACGTTGTTCAATCTATTGGGCGCGCTGCGCCGTGGTTGCCGCATTGGGCCACCGGGTGCACGAACGAGAGCGGCTTTTGACGTTTTCACGCCGTAGTGTCAAATGAGAAAAAATACTCTATATAAATCAATATGTTACAAAAATGTAATAGGGTAGGAAGTGGCTTAGGTCGATTCAGGCCGCTTGTTGGCTACCACTAGTATTGTCATTTTGGTGTCACATTTATCCCCACATAAGATAGATTTTCCTGAACCCTAGGCGAATCCGTGCTTTGAATGCCGTCAACCGGCTGTATGGTGCGCCCGCTGTCGGATAATCCTTAGGGAGGTTCTCATGGCTCTTCAGAATGACGCAAGCGACGTGTTGCTGCGGGAAGACCTGGGTAAAATCGCGCTTCTGACCCTCAATCGCCCTGAGGCCAGGAATGTGCTGTCAGAAGACCTGTTGTCGGCCTTGCAAGCCGCCTTGGACGAGATTCGGAACAATACTGCTATTCATGTGGTCGTGTTGCGGGCGAATGGGCCAGGCTTTTGTGCCGGGCACGATATCCGGGAGATGCTGGATAACCGCACCCGCGATTATTACGACGCGTTGTTCGCGCAGTGCTCGGCCATGATGACATCGATCAAGCAATTGCCGGTGCCGGTGATTGCTGCGGTGCAAGGCTCGGCGATGGGCGCGGGTGCTCAGCTGGCCGCGACGTGCGACCTGGTCATTGCCTCCGACGCTGCCCGCTTTGCGACGCCGGGTGTCAATATCGGCCTGTGGTGCTCTACCCCGATGGTGGCAGTTTCCCGCTCGGTTGGTCAGAAGGCAGCCATGGAAATGCTGCTGACCGGCGACATGATCGATGCGGAGACTGCGCAGCGCTTTGGCCTGGTGAACCGGATCGTTCCGGTTGAAGCTCTGATGGACAAGACCATGGCGATGGCGGAGAAAATCGCCAGCCGCTCCCGCCTGGTCGTTGGCCTCGGCAAGGAAGCCTTCTACCGCCAGAGCGAAATGGACCTGGCCGACGCCTACAGCTACACCAGCGATGTCATGGCCCATAATATGCTGAAGGACGACGCAGTCGAAGGACTGAACGCGTTCCTTGAAAAGCGGCAGGCGGAGTGGACCAATAACTAAACCGGCGCGGGTCAGTTCCCCTTAAAGACCCGCGGCGCTCCCTCGCGGTAGGCAGCGACGGCGCTGGCGGCGTCCTCGCTGATGACCGTCAGGGAGTGCTGGTCGAAATCTATATGCATAATTGAGCGGTCCAGGGATGTGGTGATGACGTTGACGCTCCGCTTTATCATCTAGGCCGCGACCGGCGGCTGGCTGGCGTAGAGTTCTGCCCATTCCCGCGCTTTAGCCATTACCTCGTCACTTTCCACCATTTCATCCAGCGCGCCCCACTCCAGAAGGGTCGGGCCGTGAATATGCTCGCCGCTGATTACCAGCCGCTTGGCCCGTGCCGGGCCAACCAAATGCACGCATAGGGGCAGGCTCTGCCACATGAGGTTCACGCCGATCAGGATCTCAGGGTAGGAGAGAAAGCAGTCCCTGGCGCCAATACGGAAGTCGAGGGCAGTCGCAATGCAGCCACCACCACCCATGGCGGCATCTTTCCAGGCGGCAATGGTGATCTGGTCCATGTCGAGCAGCGCCTGAATGCAGCGCTGGCCCATGCGTTTGCGGCGGCGGTGCAGCACCATGGGCTCGTCCTCATCCCCTCGCTTGCCCAACTGTGCGCCGGAGCTGAAATGCTTGCCTGCGCCGGTGAAGATCACCACCCGTGTTTCGGCGTCATCGCGGAAGCTGATTGCTGCATGCTCGATTTCTTCCAGATGCCGGTGATTGAGGGCATTGGCAACTTCGGGCCGGTTAAACGTCACCGTCGCGACGGGGCCGTCCCGTTCTATCAGCAGGTGTTGGTAGTCCATTGAATCGGCTTTCAATCGTTGGCGGCTTGTGTCGAGTTGGTGGCGCCTGCCTTCCGGGGGTGAAGCACAGACCGGTTAAGCTAGCATATCCCTTGCGATGACGACCTGCATGATCTGGCTAGTACCTTCGAACAGGCGCAGCAAGCGGGCATCCCGGAACAGGCGCTCGACAGCGGTGTCGCGCATATAGCCATAGCCGCTGTGGATCTGCACCGCTCGGTCGGCAATGCGCCAGCATGCTTCCGTCGCGAAAAGCTTGGCAGCGGCAGCTTCACGGCGCACGTCCTGGCCCTGGTCGGCCCGCGCCGCGGCGCTTTCCACCAGCGCTTTTGCAGCCAGCCTTTCTGCCTCGCTTTCCGCCAGCATCCCTTGGATCAACTGGAACTGCGCGATCGGTTCGCTGAATTGCTGGCGTTCCTTGGCATAGGCGGTTGCCTCTTCCAGCAGACGCTGGGCGAGACCAACCGCGACGGCAGCAATATGAATGCGGCCGCCATCCAGAACTTTCATGGCCGTTCGGAAATCCTGTCCTTCTTTTCCGCCGAGCAGCGAATCGTCCGGCACGCGCACATCCTGGAAAACCACGTCGGCAACAGCCGCACCCTTCTGGCCCATCTTGTTCCAGGAGGGCTGCACCTGGATGCCAGGCGTCCCGGCTTCCACCAGAAAGGCAGAGACGCCGCGCGCGCCGGTTGAGCTCGGTTCGCTGCGGGCCATAACGCTGAAAAGTCCCGCACTTGGCGCATTGGTGATGAAGCGCTTGGTGCCGTTGATGATCCACTCGCCGCCCTCGCGCCTGGCCGTGGTTCGCAGGCCGGCCGCATCGGAGCCGCTATCTGGTTCCGTCAGGCAAAAGGAAACGATGAGCTTGCCGTCGGCGATCTGGGGCAGGTAGCGGTGTTTCTGTTCTTCTGTCCCGTCAACGGCAATGGTCTTGCCGCCCACACCGACCGTGGTGCCGATGATGGAGCGGAAGGAGGGGGAAGCCCGGCACAGCTCCTGTACCACGGCCACTTCCTGGGCAAGCGGCAGGCCGATGCCTCCGTACTTTGCGGGTACACTCAGGCCGAACAGGCCGAATGCTCGCATCTGCTCGACAATGGCTGGTGGCATGACGCCGGTGGCGTCGGTCTCCGCCTCTGCCGGGATCAGCACGTCATTTACCAGGCGGCGCACGCCTGCCAGGATCAGCGCCAGGCTTTCCGCATCAATGACGGGGGATGGTTCAGGCATCCGCTGGTTTCTTTGCCGCCATCATGTAGTTGATCAATGCCGGGCCGCGCGCCTGCCAGCCATGGATGGGGTGCAGGTTCAGGCCGGTGACGTCGAACACGGAAAGCCCGGCAGCGCGCACCGGCGCTGCTAGCTCGTGCGGCTTGGCGAACTTGCGCCAGTCATGCGTGCCGCGCGGCACCCAGCCCAATAGATATTCCGCAGCTACCTTACCCAGCGCGAACGAGGCTGGATTGCGGTTTAACGTCGAAAGCACCAGCAAGCCGCCGGGCCGTACCAGGTTGCAGACCGTCGCCAGGAAGTCTGCCGGGTGGGCAACGTGCTCCACCACTTCCAGGCATGTTACCAGGTCAAAGTGCTTGCCTGCAGCATCGATGTGCTCGGCGCTTTCCAGCTGATAGTCAATGCTCAGGCTCTGGCTTTCCGCGTGCGTACGAGCAGCCGCGATGCTGTCCTCCACCAGGTCGATTCCCGTCACGGCACCTCCCATTTGCGCCAGCGGCTCTGCCACCAATCCGCCGCCGCAGCCGATATCCAGGCAGGTGAGCCCCGTCAGCGGTTGGTCGGGGTTGCGGCTGCGGAAATGCCGGACCGCCTGGCCGCGGATATAGTCCATGCGGGTCGGGTTTAAGCGGTGCAACGGCGCAAATGGCCCTTTCGGGTCCCACCAGTGCTGGGCATGGCGTGCAAATTGCGCCAATTCCTGGGCATCACTGCTCTGCGGCGCTGTACCAGCTTTATTCTCAGTCGTAGGCATTGTTGGTCCCTTGAGACGCGGCGGCAGCCTGACTATGCTCCGCGCCTTCACGCCTCCAGTGTCGCTCATCCATAAAGGACCCCGCAAGCCGTGGCCCGCATTGTACAGAAATTTGGCGGAACATCCGTCGCAGACCTAGACCGAATCCGCAATGCGGCGGCGCGCGTCAAACGCGCCTACGATGCTGGTGACCAAGTGACGGTGGTGGTCTCGGCCATGTCCGGGGAAACCAATCGCCTGGTGGGTCTGGTTCAGGAAGCCTCGCCCCTGCATGACGCGCGGGGATATGACAATGTCGTCGCGTCCGGTGAGCAGGTGACCTGTGGCCTGATGGCAATTGTCCTGCAACAGATGGGCGTGCCCTCTCGCTCGTATCTGGGATGGCAGGTGCCGGTCAAGACCGATGACGCCCACGGCCGCGCCCGAATCCTGGACATCGACCCGGCGAATCTCGCCGCGCGCATGGACAAGGGCATCGTGCCCGTCGTCGCTGGTTTCCAGGGTGTTACCGACAGCGGCAGCGTCACCACGCTCGGCCGCGGCGGCTCCGATACATCAGCCGTTGCGCTGGCGGCGGCATTGAACGCAGACCGTTGTGATATTTTTACAGACGTCGACGGCGTCTATACCTGCGACCCGCGCATTGTAACCAAGGCAAAAAAGCTAGACCGCATCACCTACGAGGAGGTGCTGGAGATGGCATCGCAGGGGGCGAAGGTCCTACAGACGCGGTCCGTCGAATTGGCGATGAACTACCGGGTGCGGGTCCAGGTACTCTCAAGTTTTGTGGACGAGCCGGGTACGCTCGTCGTGGATGAGGATGAAATCATGGAACACGAGGTCGTCAGCGGCATCGCCTATAACCGAGACGAGGCCAAGGTGACGTTGCGCCAGGTGGCTGACCGCCCGGGCGTCGCCGCTGCCATCTTCGGCCCGTTGGCCGACGCTGGCATGAATGTCGACATGATCGTGCAGAACGTCTCCGCTGATGGCGAGACAACCGACATGACCTTTACTGTCGGCAAGTCTGATCTGGCGCGGGCTGAGGCATTGCTCAACGCAAAGCGGGAAGAGATCGGTTTCCAGGGACTGATCTGTGACCCCGGCGTGGTCAAGGTTTCCATCATCGGCGTTGGCATGCGCAGTCATGCGGGCGTTGCCCAGAAAATGTTCTCGACCCTGGCGGAACGTGGGATCAACATTCAAGTGATTTCGACATCGGAGATCAAGGTGAGTATCCTGATCTCAGAGGATTATGCGGAGCTGGCATTGCGGGCCCTGCATACTGCCTACGAATTGGATGCAGCCTGAACGGAAGGACCGGGGCGTTGACACTGGACAGCCGAGCTGCCGCTGAAGCAGCGTTCGACCAATTGTCGGCGTGCGGAAACGCATTCCTGGGCTCGCGTATTGCCGTTATGGGCGGCGCGATGACCTGGGTATCGGAACGCAATCTGGTTGCGGCGACCAGCAATGCCGGTGGCTTTGGCGTCATCGCATGCGGCGCAATGGAGCCCGCGCGGCTGCGGGAGGAGATCCAGGCAACACGCGCGCTGACGGATGCTCCCTTTGGCGTGAACCTCATCACCATGCACCCCTTGCTGGCAGAGTTGATCGACGTCTGCCTGGCGGAGCATGTCAGCCATATTGTGCTGGCCGGTGGCCTGCCGACGCGGACATCCATGCGCCGTATCAAAGATGGTGGGCCAAAGCTTATTTGCTTTGCGCCAGCGCCGATCCTTGCCCGCAAGCTGGTGCGCGACGGGGCAGATGCTTTGGTCATCGAAGGCGCAGAGGCCGGCGGCCATATCGGCCCTGTATCCATCAACGTGCTGGCGCAGGAGATCCTGCCGCTGATCCGGGATGTACCCGTCTTTGTTGCCGGCGGTATTGGCCGTGGAGAGGCTATGCTCGCCTTCCTGGAAATGGGGGCCGCGGGCTGCCAGATCGGTACGCGCCTTGTTTGTGCAACCGAATCCATTGCTCACCCAGCATTCAAACAGGCCTTTCTGAAAGGCGAAGCACGCGACGCGCAGCCCAGCGTTCAGATCGATCCCAGCTTCCCGGTGATCCCGGTTCGGGCGCTACAGAACAAGGCGACCGCCCGCTTTGTGCAGTTCCAGCACGAGACCATCGCCGAAGTGCGCAATGGCATGCTGGAAAGCAAGCAGGCACAATTGAAAATTGAGCATTTCTGGGCGGGTGCACTGCGCCGCGCGGTGATGGAAGGTGACGTGGAGAATGGTTCGCTGATGGCCGGGCAAAGTGTTGGCATGGTCCGCCAGGAACAACCGGTTGCTGCGATTCTTAGCGAGCTGCGCGATCAGGCTTTGGCTGCGGTTGCTGCACGTAGCCAAGTGTGAACAAATCTGTGGGCAATTGCTTGGCAGACAAGGCGCTGCACGATTCAGTCCAGCACTCAGAGCCCCGACAACATTGATCTGAAATGTGCACCGCGCTACAAACCTTGGCAATAAATGCGGCCTAAAATGCAACGGGGGACAGTAGGTTCGCGGTAACGGTAGGGAAAAAATCATTGTCTTCTGATCAATCTATGCTGCCTCTCGAGGAAGGGCGACTGCATGATAAGCCTGAAATTCAAGAATTATCTGAAGTGCCTTCCGATCTTGTGTTGGGTGGTTGGCTCGCTGCGAGTCGCGTCGCGGGCGGGCACACTTTGGCCAACCTGTCATCTGCCTTGCGCATCCAACAATTTTATCTGGAAGCACTAGAGCGGGAAGACCTCTCCAGCCTGCCGGCCCGGCCCTATGTAAGCGGTTACGTGCGCTCTTATGCGATCCGCACCGGTCTGGACCCGCGAGAGGCTAATCAGCGGCTGCAACACATATGGCCGCTCGAAGAAGAAGCCCTGACCGCGGTCAAGGCGCTCCGTTTTCCCGGTCCGGCCACGGAAGCGCGCTTCACCGGCCGGCGCTTTGCCGCTGTGGGTCTGATTGCGGCTGTTGCTGTCTACGCCGTCTGGTATTTTCAGGCTGTGCGGGAGTTGGAGCCCACCGCGCTCAGCCCCGTCGCTGAGCTTGAAACCGCGCCTGCCGCCGGTAATGGGCCCGCTGAGACTGCTCCGGTGACCACGGCCACCCTGGAAATGGTGCTGGGCCCTCTGGCCCCGGTCAGCCTGCGTCACCCGCCTGCCGACTATGTGCAGCAGTTCGTGGAAGGGCAGAAACGGCAGGAGGAGGAAGCCCGCAAACTGGAAGCCTTGCCAGATGGCCCCTTTCCAAGGCCCCGTCCGGGAACACCTGCGGCCGCTATCTGGCTAAAACTTTACGGCGAGCCGAAAGTGCCGGACGAAGAAGAAGCCGCGGTAGCAGTGGAAACGAAAAAGCCTGGGCTCGCGCCGTTGCAAACCAGCGAAGGCCTGCCGTCTACTTCACTGTTGTCGGCCTATTTGCCGAAGTTGCAATTGCGGGGTGACCTGGGTCCGCTTAACCCAGGGGTTCCTGCAATGATGACGATTGCCCGGCAGGCGGAACCTGAACCCGCGCCGGCATTGGCCGAGCAGATTCCCCAGCGGCGCACCCAAGCGTTCGCAGCTGTTCCGCGCTCCTCTGACGAATCCGGCGGCTATCCGCTTTCAACCGGTGCGGACAAAGCTGCTGCTGCAAGCCGCGTGGCCCTGGCCGCGGTGGGCGTTGCCAGTTGGATCGAGATCAGGGACAGCCGGGGTGGCGTGGTCATGTCGCGTCTGTTGAAAGCAGGCGAGGCTGTCGATGTGCCCAACAAAGCCGGGCTCAAACTGACCACCGGTAATGCCGGGGCGCTCAGTGTCATGGTAGATGGCGTAACCCTGCCGCCACTCGGCAAAAACCGCAGCGTTATTCGCGGTATTTCCCTCGACCCGGACGCTCTCGTCGCTGATCGCGGTTAGTACCAACGGCAGGGTATATTCCTGCTGTTAGCGAATGGCGCTCCTGATCGTCCGAGCGCCGGAAAGTTTCTGTCAGACAACAAAAAAGCCCCGGCACGCTGCCAGGGCTTTTTCTCTATCGATTGAGCTTGGCGCAAATCAGTTCTGCGCTACGAAGTGGCCGGTCTCCACCTCTTTCATGTCGACGTCCGGCGGCTCGTAACCCGGCGGTTTCACGGGAGACGGAATCTCGTCCGTGTTCAGGGTCCGGTCGGTCCGGCGCAACAGCGGGTCCGCGATCGGCACGGCTTTGAGCAGCTTCTGCGTGTAGGTGTGCTGCGGGTTCTCGAACACCTGACGGCGCGAGCCCAATTCCACAATGCGGCCCAGATACATCACGGCCACCCGGTGGCTGATCCGCTCAACGACGGCCATATCGTGGCTGATGAACAGGAAGGCGATGCCGAACTCTTCCTGCAGATCCATCATCAGGTTGATCACCTGCGCTTTGATCGTAACGTCGAGCGCGGAAACCGCTTCGTCGGCCACAATCAGCTTGGGCTCCAGGCCCAATGCGCGGGCGATGCAGACGCGCTGGCGCTGACCGCCGGAGAATTCATGCGGAAAGCGATCCGCGTGTTCCGGCAACAGGCCGACGCGCACCAGAAGATCCGCTACTTTGTCCCGCAAAGCGCTGCCGCTGTGCAAACCGTGAATGCGCATCGGCTCGGCGATGGCATCGCCTGCCGTCATGCGCGGGTTGAGGCTCGCAAACGGATCCTGGAAAATCATCTGCATTTCGCGGCGCAGCGGTCGCATGGCCTTTGGCGGCAGCGGAGTAATGTCCTGCCCTTCGAAATACACCTTGCCGCGGGTGATTGGCACCAGCTTCAGGATTGAGCGGCCGGTAGTGGACTTGCCGCACCCGGATTCGCCCACAACCGCCAGGGTTTCCGACGGATCGATATGGAACGAAATATCGTCAACCGCATGCACACGGCCGCTCAGCCCACCAAACAGGCCGGAGCGGATATCAAAGCGGGTAACCAGGTTTTCAACCTTCAGCAGAGGTTGCGTGTGACCGTTGCCGCTCATGCTGTGGCTCCCGCATTGGCGAAGTCTTCGGGTTTGAAGGTATCGGACTGACCCAAATCGGGGAATTTCTCGGGCGCGTCCTTGCCGTTCATCGAGCCCAGGCGCGGCACGGCGTTGATGAGTGCGCGGGTGTAGGGATGTTCCGGCTTGTGGAAGATGGTTTCCGCATCCCCTTGTTCGACGATGTGACCCTTGAACATCACCACCACACGGTCGGCGACCTCTGCCACCACGCCCATATCATGGGTAATGAACAGCACGGCCATGCCGATCTCGTCCTGCAGCGTTTTGATCAGGTCCAGAATCTGGGCCTGAATCGTCACGTCCAGCGCGGTGGTCGGCTCGTCGGCGATCAGCAACTGCGGACGGCATGATAGCGCCATGGCGATCATCACGCGCTGGCGCATACCGCCAGACAGGTGGTGCGGATATTGCTTCAGCTGTTTTTCCGGCTCCGGAATGCGAACCAGCTTCAGCATTTCCAGCGCCCGCTGTTCCGCCTCTTTCTCGTTCAGGCCCTGGTGCAGCATGATCGCTTCCGCAATCTGAAAGCCTACCGTGTACACGGGGTTGAGAGAGGTCATCGGCTCCTGAAAGATCATGGAGATCGCATTGCCGCGGATCTGCCTCAGATCATCGTCCGCAAGCTGCACCACGTCCACGACGCTGTCGTCTGGCAGGCGCAGGTGAATGGAACCCGTTGGCATTTTACCGCCAGAGGCATCGTTCAGCCGCATCATTGCCATCGCTGACACAGACTTGCCAGAACCCGACTCGCCGACAACCGCGACGGTCTCTCCCTTGTTGATATGAAAGGAGATTCCATCAACGGCTTTCACCGTCGAGTCCTCTAAGGGAAAATAGACGCGCAGATCTTGCACATCCACAACGCAGTTAGGATCCATGCCCTACTCTACCATATTACATTGTTATCCGGTCGTGCCTCGGCCAGTTTGAAGTCAACAATTACGCGGCCTTTGCGGTCGGCGTCAAGGCGAACGCGTCGGCTAATAGCTCATACGAGCGGCAACGGGCCTGAAAATCGTGGGTAATTGTGACCACAACCACTTCGCCGACGCCGTACTCCAGAGCCAGCGCCTCGATTGCTTGCTTGCAATGGGCGGCATCACCGATGATCTGCTGGATGCGTGCCTGGGTGATGCGGCCTTGCTCCCTCTCTCCGATTCCGGTGAGAAACTCATCGGCTTCGGCTGGTGTCGGGAACGGGGCATAGATGCCCTTGTCCATCCGTAAGCGCCAAACATCCCGGCCACGGGCCATTTTATCCGCCTCCTCCATTGTGTCGGCGCAGATGACGTGCGCAGCGACGCTGGAGGTCGGCTGAGGGTAGGATGCAGACGGGCGGTAGTGCTCCTGAAAAGACTCCATGACCTTGGCACCGATGGGGCCGGCGATGAAGTGGGCAAAGCAGAATGGCATGCCCAGCACGGCAGAGACCGTCGCGGAATAGTCGGACGAGCCCAGCAGCCACATTTCCGGAATAGTTTCCGGCCGCGGCACAGCGTGGACGCGGGCAAAGGGATGGCCCTCCGGCATGACGTCCCGCAGGTAGGCTTCCAGTTCCTGCACCTGGCGCGGGAAGTTGTCGACATTGCGCGGGCCGCCTTCCGGGGCCAGGGCGGCAGCGGTACGTTGATCCGATCCAGGCGCCCGGCCAAGCCCCAGGTCGATACGGCCGGGGTATAGCGTCTCCAGCAGCGCGAATTGCTCAGCCACTTTGTAGGCGGAGTAGTGCGGCAGCATCACCCCGCCGGAGCCGACGCGGATATGCTTGGTCTCCGAAGCGACTCGGGCAATCATGATCTCCGGCGCGGAACAGGCCAGGCCCTGGCTATTGTGATGCTCGGCAAACCAATAGCGGTGGTAGCCCAGACGGTCGGCAAGCCGGGCCAGTGCCAGGCTTTCGTTCAGCGCGTCGGCATGACTGCGGCCGGATGAGATCGGCGATTGGTCGAGGACGGAAAGGATCATCGACGGGTCCTGTGTAACGGGTTTGCGGCATGCGGATAGAAGGCCTGTTGGCGGCTCCGTATGCCTAGCTTAAAGTGAGTATAACAATTTCGTTTCACAGTTGGGAGTTTAGCCATGTCTCTTTCACTCGCCGGAAAAGGAGCCATCGTCACCGGTGGCACGCGCGGTATCGGGTTGGCCATTGCGGAGGCCTTTGCGCGCGAAGGCGCATCCGTCTCAATTTGCGCCCGCGGCCTGGACGGTGTGGAGAAAGCCGCTGCCAGCCTGCGGGAGCATGGCGGCACCGTGCATGGGGCAGTGTGCGATCTGTCAGACAAAGCGCAGATCGAATCCTACATTGACGATGCGAACGAGGCCATCGGTGGCGCAAATATCCTGGTCTGCAACGCCTCCGGCTTTGGCCGCAGTGACGATGAGGACGGTTGGGCCGCGGGGCTGAACATCGACATCATGGCCAGCGTCCGCGCCAGCCACGCCGCAGTTCCGCTGATCGCGGCGAACGGCGGCGGCTCGATCATCCACATCTCTACCATCTCCGCATTCGGCGCTAGCAAGCGCACCCCGCCTTATGCGGCGGTGAAGGCCGCATTGAACAATTATTCGCTCAGCCAGGCCACGATCCTGGCCAAGGACAATATCCGCGTGAACGCGATTTGCCCTGGCTCGATTTATTTCGAGGGTGGTGTCTGGGACCTGACCCGGCAGAACAACAAGCCGTTCTATGATGCGATTGAGGCTTCGATCCCCCATGGCCGCTATGGCGAGCCTGAAGACGTGGCCGACGTTGCCCTGTTCCTGGCGAGTGACATGGCGCGCTGGGTGACAGGTGCTGTGATTCCCGTCGATGGCGGCCAGTCGCTGGGCGGTTAAGGGGCTTTAATGACCTATCAACGGATTGGCGTGATCGGCGCGGGCTCCTGGGGCAGCGCGCTGGCGTTGGTGGCTGCGCGCGCCGGGCGGGATGTAACGCTCTGGGCGCGCGATGAAGCTCATGCCGCGCAAATGGCCGGTGAAAGCGAGAATGTGCGCTACCTGCCTGGCGTGCGGCTGCCGGACGCGATCGTACCGACGGCAGAGCGTGACGCCCTGAGTGATGCCGACGCCGTGCTACTGGTCGTGCCGGCTCAGACCTTGCGCGGGGTCGCGGCTTCGTTCGCCGAGGTGCTGCCGGTTGGTTGCCCGGTAGTGATCTGCGCCAAGGGCATCGAGCACAGCACCTGCCTGCTGATGAGCGAGGTTCTGGCCAGCGCCATGCCCGGCCATCGGACCGCCGGGCTCTCCGGCCCGACATTTGCCGCGGAGGTGGCGAAGGGGTTGCCGACCGCGGTAACGCTGGCCTGCGAGCAGATGGCCGTCGCCATGGAACTGACCCGCAGTCTGGCCGCTCCCTTTTTCCGCCCTTACGCGAGTGGCGACGTGATTGGCGTGGAGATCGCGGGCGCCATGAAGAACGTCATCGCCATTGCCTGTGGAATCGCTGTGGGCCGCGGCTTGGGCCAGAACGCCCGCGCATCTCTCATCAGCCGCGGCCTGGCGGAGATGCAACGCCTGGTGGTCGCCAAGGGTGGCATGGCCCCGACCCTGATGGGGTTGAGCGGTGTCGGCGACCTGACGCTGTCCTGCTCGACGGAGCAATCGCGCAACTTTGCCTTCGGTATGAAGGTCGGTGGCGGCCTGCCGGTCGCTGAGGCCAAGGCCAGGCCGGATGTGGTGGTGGAGGGCGTCCATACCGCCCAGGCCGTGCCGGAACTGGTGCAGTCGCTGGGCATCGAAATGCCGATCTGCGAGGCTGTTGCGCGGGTCTTGCACGAAGACAGCGACATCGACCAGGCCATGGCGGAATTGCTGTCGCGCCCGCTCAGGCCAGAGGGCGGCTAACGGCTACCGCTCGCTGATCAGTTTCAACCCCACAGTGCCGACGGCGATCATGCCCAGGAATACGAGCTTCAGCGCACTCATCGGTTCTTTGAACCACAGCACGCCGACCAGCACGATCAGCGCCATGCTGACTCCGGCCCAGATTGCATAGGCGATGGTGAAGGGGATGCTCTTGAACGCAAGCGACAAGGCCCAGAAACAGATACCGTAACTCAGCATCGCGCCAGCGAATACAAAAGGCCGATCTGCCGGGCCGCCGGACACTTTGAGCAAGGTCGTGGCGACAACCTCTAGCACCACGGTAACGGCGAGCAGGAGCCATGCCAACAGTCCGCCTTACCAGCGCAGGCCGAAAAGGCGGCGCTTGCGTTTGGGCTGGTCGTCACTGGCGGTTTCCTCGGCAGCCTCTTCGGAGATTTCGTCGTCCGGATCGGTGCCAGCGGCTTCCTCGTCCTCGTTCTCGGACGGGGCCGACTCCAGCATTACCTCCTCTGGCTCCTCTGCGGTGACGTCTGGTTCTGGCTCCGCTTCGGCGTTAGGCTCGGGCTCCAGCAGCAGCGGCTCTTCGTCCGCGAGTTCCGGCTCCGGCTCGGGCGTTGGCTCCAGTTCTAGTGCGGCAGGGGCGGCCTCAACCGTTTCTTCGATGGCTGGGATATCGGCTTCTTCGGCCGGTTCCTCGTCTATGGCCAATGTGACCGGCTCGGCAACTTCATCGCCGTTCAGCCCCATCAGCGAACGGGCGAAGTCTTCGGGGAGGAAGGGGCGCATGTCGGCGGCGCTTTCGCCGACGCCGATGGCATGCACGGGCAGTTTGAAGCGCTCTGCCAACGCCACCAGCACGCCGCCGCGGGCCGTGCCATCCAGCTTAGTCATGATCAGGCCAGTAATGTCCACCATGTCCCGGAAGGTCTCGACCTGGGCATGCGCGTTCTGGCCGGTGGTCGCGTCCAGGATTAGTACTGTGTCGTGCGGGGCTTCGCCATCCACTTTCTTGATGACGCGGGCAATCTTTTGCAGTTCCGCCATCAGGTTGTCTTTGTTGTGCAGACGGCCGGCGGTATCGATCAGCAACACGTTCGCCCCGGCCGCTTTTGCCTGTTCCAGCGCGCCAAAGGCGAGGCCTGCAGCATCGACCCCATGTTTGCCTGAAACGAACTGAGCGCCCGTGCGCGCCGCCCATACCTGCAATTGCTCGACTGCCGCGGCGCGGAACGTGTCGCCTGCCGCCATAAAGACAGACTTGCCTTCGGCCCGGAATTGCTGGGCGAGCTTGCCGATGGTGGTGGTCTTGCCGACGCCGTTCACCCCGACGACCAGGACCACGTGTGGTTTGCGCGCCGGGTCGAGGGTCAGGGGATGCGCCACCGGCTCTAGCATGGCTGCAATGTCTTCAGCGAAGGCTTCGCGGACTTCCTGGTCCGTCACTTCCTTGTCGAATTTTTCCTTGGCGAGGTTAGCGGTCAGCTTGGCCGCTGTCGCCGGGCCCAGGTCCGCCATGATGAGGACGTCTTCCAACTCCTTCAGCGCCTCGTCATCCAGACGGCGCCTGGCGGAAAAGACGCCGGTGATGCCGGACGTCAGCCGCTCGGTCGAGCGTGAGAGGCCTGCTCTCAGGCGGCCAAAGAAGCCGCGGCGTTGGGGTTGATCAGCCATGGCAATAACCTATGGAAAGATTTCATCCTGAGTAGCGCACACCGCGCGCGTATCGAAGGACGTTCCTCGATACGAGACTGACGGCTCTACTCGGCATGAGAGAGGGAATGGGCTAAGAGAGAACATACCTTAAATGGTAGTGGCGGTAAGGTGGCCGGCAGCATGGCCGTTGATGGTCAGCCGGGCAATCGAGCTCTCTGCAAGCGTATCCGGCGTTCGGACCGGCGCAAAGCCCTCTGTCCGGCCAAATCCCGAGCGCTCCACCAGCACCTGTTCGGTTTTGCCGATGCGGCTCGCCAAGTGCGCCGCGACCGCGCGCTCCCCGGCCTCACGCAGACGGCCGGCGCGTTCCTTGCGGATAGTCCCGGACATCTGGGGCATGCGGGCTGCGGGTGTGCCCTCGCGGGCGGAGTAGGGGAAGACGTGCAGCCAGGTCAGGCCGCATTCCTCCACCAGGTCGAGCGACTGTTGGAAATGCTCTTCCGTCTCGGTCGGGAACCCGGCGATTAGGTCCGCGCCAAAAGTGATATCAGGACGCAGGCGGCTTGCTTCCCGGCAGAAGTCGATGGCTTGGCCGCGCAGATGGCGGCGCTTCATACGCTTCAGGATAAAGTCCGCGCCCGCCTGTAATGACAGGTGCAGGTGCGGCATCAGCCGGGGCCCGTCAGCGATCAGCTGCCAGAGGTCGTCATCTACCTCCGCCACATCCAGCGAAGAGAGGCGCAAGCGCGGCAGTTCCGGCACCATGGCGAGCAGACGGCGGATCATTTGGCCAAGCCTGGGCTGGCCCGGCAGGTCCGCGCCATAGGCGGTGACATCGACGCCGGTCAGCACGACTTCCTTAAAGCCCTGCTCCACCAGCCTGCGCACCTGCTCCACCAGCACGCCAATGGGGACGGAGCGGTTCGGCCCTCGGCCATAGGGGATGATGCAAAAGGTGCAGCGGTGGTCGCAGCCCTGCTGCACCTCGATAAAGGCCCTGGTGCGCCCGTCGAAGCCATCGATCAGGTGCGCTGCCGTTTGCCGTGCCATTTGAATGTCATTGACCTGCACCGTCGGGCCGTCCGGCTCCAGCGCCAAACGCAGGTGTTCGGCGGAAAGCTTTTCCTGGTTGCCGAGCACGGCATCCACCTCCGCCATGCCGCTCCAATTGGCAGGCGCAATCTGGGCAGCGCAGCCGGTGACAACGATGCGGGCGTTGGGATTCTCGCGCCTGGCCTTGCGGATCGCCTGGTGTGCCTGGCGTTCCGCCTCCGCCGTGACGGCGCAGGTATTGATGATGACGGCTCCAGCGTGGCCGTCCGCCAGATTGCGCATCACCTCCGCCTCATAGGCGTTGAGGCGGCAGCCGAAGTTCAGCACCTGCGGGCTAGTCATGCGGCGGGCTCTTCTTGGAATAGCGCCGGGTTGATTGTGCCCTGATAGACCTCTACCGCCGGTCCGGTCATCAGCACGTGGCCATTGGCGAGCCATTCCATGAACAGACGGCCGCCATCCATGTCGATCGTAATCTTGCGATTGGTGAGGCCGCGGCGTGCCGCAGCCACGACCGCGGCGCAGGCGGCTGAACCACAGGCCATGGTGATGCCCACCCCCCGCTCCCACACGCGCAGGCGCAGCGTGTCCGGCGCGGTGAGGCTGGCAAAGCCGATATTGGCGCGGGCCGGGAACCACGGGTCATGTTCCAGTTTCGGACCAATGGTGGCCAAGTTGACAACCTCAGCGTCATCAAAAAAGAAAGTGCCATGGGGATTGCCGATGTTAGTGGCGACGGGGTCCGGCGCATCGCTGCGTGCGAAGGGGACCGCCAGCGTATCGCACTCTCGGGCTAGGGGGATTTCGTTCCAAGCCGTGCGGGCCAGCCCCATGTCTACCGTATAACCTTGGGCGCTTGCTTTGCCAGTCAGCAGGCCCGCCACGGTCTGAATGGTGACTTGATGCTTCCCGATCTCCGCGGTCAACAGCTTGGCGATGCAGCGGGTGGCGTTGCCGCAGGCCTCCACTTCTGCACCGTCGCAATTGCGGATTTCCATGAAGGCATCCGCCGCCAGGTCTTTCGCCGGACGGATAATGATGAACTGATCGCAGCCAACGCCGGTGTGCCGGTCCGAAATGCGCCGCACCTGCGCCTCGCTCAGATCGAGCGCACAGGCGCGCGCATCCAGCACAACAAAGTCATTGCCGAGGCCATGCATCTTGCGGAAGGGGAGCGGTGCTTGAGTCATGACGCTGGGATATAAGACTGAGGGACTGCAATGTCTATCGGCGACGGCGCTATTCCTAGTAGCGCCGCTGTGCGCCGTGGTCGATGCGGACGATCACGATACGGTCGCGCTCAATTTGGTAGTAAATCAGATACCTGCCGGAAACGATGCGCCGGACCCGGCCGCGATAAACCGGTCCCAGATAGGGCGCTTGCGCGATCCGTTCGATCGCATCGTTCAAGTCACGCAGGTACCGCTCAGCCTGAGCTTCGCCAAACCGGTCTGCCGTCCAATCGTAAATGTCGAGTAACTGCCGTCGGGCAAGCGGACGTAGATCAACGTCCATTGGCCTGCCGGCGTGCATTAGCTTCGGCGATAATCTCTTTTATGTCCAACGGCCGCGCAGGCCCACTGCTAAAGGCCTCTTCCAGCATCTCATCGACCAGCCGCCACTGTTCGGCGACTGGCAGGGCGTCGAAGTCCGCCTTCTGTTCGTCCGTCGGCCATTCCCAGGGGTAGACGTCCGGGCCTTCCATCTTTGGGGCTGGATCGGCCATGGGCTTCGGGCTCCTTCAAATTACGCCAGCCAGCCTATCAGAACGGCAGGCTCACCGCCACGCGAGCAGGTAGGAGGCACCTTCCGGTCCGGCCTGGTCGGTGTGGTCGACCTTCGGCGCGACGTAGCACATGTCGCCGGGGCCGAACTCGTCTTTCCGGTCGCCATAGTCGACGGTGAACGTGCCTTCCTGGATCAGCACGATCAGGTCGCGCTCGTGCGTGTGGGTGTCGAAGAACTTGTCCGCTGGCTGGGACCGGGCTTCCGGCTCGTCATAGCCTTCGGCGGCGGCATAGGCGCGGAATTCGGTTTCATTCATGGTTTCGACCTTTGAAAGTAAGCCTTAAGCATAGCACACTCAGCCCAACCATAGAATGCAGAGGAAACGGATATGACCGCGCGCGCAGAAACAGTCGGCTTTATCGGCCTCGGGCGGATGGGGATGCCGATGGCGGTGAATTTGGTGAAGAAGGGCTTCGCCGTCACCGGCTATGACATCGACTCCGCCAAAACGGAAGCCCTGGCTGCGGAGGGCGCTGCTGCTGCCAAAGGCCCCGCCGCCGCCAAGGCCGCTTCCAAGGTCATCGTCATGGTGGAGACAACCGCGCAGGCGCAAAGCGTCATCACCGGTCCGGGCGGTATCATCGAAGCAGCAGAGGCAGGCGATATCGTCATCGCCATGCCGACCATAGATCTGTTGGCGGTCAAGGCGATGCACGCGGAACTCGCCGGGAAGGGGGTCGGCATGATCGATGCGCCGGTGAGTGGTGGCGTCCCCCGCGCCCGCTCCGGCGATCTGACCACGGCAGTCGGCGGCGACCCGGCCCAGGTCGAGGCGTGTAGGCCGATCCTGGAAGCCATGTGCGCCAGCATCTTCCAGATGGGGGAGATCGGGCAGGGGCTCGCCATGAAGCTGGTCAACAACATGCTGAACCAGATCAACAAGGTCGCGAGCGCAGAGGCCATGGTGTTCGGCGCGAAGGCCGGGCTCGATCCGGTCAAGATGATTGAGATGATCAAGGTCAGTTCCGGCCAGAGCGCCAGCTTTGAGGCAATGGCGCCGCGCTATCTCTCCGGCGATTTCAAGAACGCCAGCATGCTGGATATCTCCTACAAGGACCAGGAGTTGGAGACGGCTTATGCCAAGGCGCTGGGCGTGCCGATGTTCATGGCCGCTGTCTCGCAGCAGGTCTATCAGATGGGCCGGGCGTCGGGGCTGAACAAGCAAGACTCCAGCTCGCTGATTACCCTCTACGAGAAACTTGCGGGGGTGCAACTCGGTCCGCGCGAGGATGACTAGGAAGCGCCAGAATGCCAGCCTAGCGGTTCGTCTGGCAAATTTGGATCATCTCATCCAGGACCATTTCCGACAGGCGTTTGTGCTCGCTGCCTGGCGATAGGTTGCCGCCGCGGGTGGCCAAATTAACTTCCTCCAGGTCATACCATTTGGAGCGCAATTCGACCTTGCAGGCCACGTTGTCGTCAATCCGCCGGATATAGCCATCAAGGTCCTTGGCCAGGGCAGAGAACGCGCCACGCCTGTTGCGGTAGCGCAGGATGCGGAACTCGATTGCGCTCAATTCTTTGTCGAGAGCAGCGGCGTTAGTCTGCGCTAGCTGCGCTTTGCGGACAGATATTGGTTCGCCTCCCGGCCGGCGTTGCTAACTGTTAGCGCTTGGCAACGCAGAGCTGCACGCCATCCGGGCCGATTTTCTCCGCATGGACCGTGCCGCGTGGCACCTCGCACATGTCGCCTGCGGAATAGGTGGTGGCCTCGCCGTCGATCGTCAGCGTGATGGAACCGCCGGTTACCAGCAGCCGCGCGTCGAAGTCGTGGGTGTGCGGCTCCGGACCGGTAGCTTCGGTCAGGTCAGGCTCATAGAACTCGGTGAACCCGGCGGCTTTGGCTTCGGTGGTGAAGGTGTCGGTGTTCATTAATCAGGACCCTTTCCGTTGATTGCTTAGCCGGGTTTCCGGGCCAGCGTTTCGATTACGATGGAGCGGCCATCGCGGCGGCTGCACATGGAGTTTAACAGGAGTTCCTTATAGCGCGCTCCGACAAAAGTCTGAACTCCGATGGGCGGCAGGTCCTGGTTCTCGAGCTTTTTGATTGTAGCATCGACTTCTGCAGAGATGCCGCCGGTTTTGTCCTCCAGGACAAGTATGTCAAAGCCCGCGCCTTCTAGATCCGCCCGCGTTTCATCCAACGTGGAAAGGAAACTGTCCTCGGCGGTTGCGGCCCACATGGCCGGGTAGTAGTGCGGGCCGTTTGGGCCCGCGCCCAGGTTGGACATCGCCAACACACCGCCCGGTCTCAACAGGCGGTAAGCCTCCCGCAAGAAGCCGGCCTTGTCGGCGATATTCATGACCACGTTCTGCGAATATGCCCGGTCAAAGCTGGCATCGGCAAACGGCGTGTCCAGCGCGCTGCCCTGGTGGATTTCGACCCGGTCCGATAGGCCTGCCGCATTCGTCAGCTCGCGGGCGGCCTCGCAATATTCAGGCATCAGGTCGATACCCGTCACATGGCAGTTATAGTGGGCCGCAATCCATCGCGCCGGTCCCCCAAGACCGGAGCCAAGGTCGATGAGGCGCTCGCCTGGCTGCGGGTCGAGCATCGCAACCAGTTCAGTGGTCGCCGCAAGGCCGCGGCTGTGGAAATGATCGATGGGCGCGAGTGTGTCCGGTGTGATCTCTGCCCCTGGTCCGAGTGCCGCCAGGATGCGGGCCGCGATGTCGCTTCCGCCCTTCGCGTAGTGGGCTTCGATGGATGGGCGGTCGGTCATGGGCGTGGCTCCTCGTTTGGGAATTGTGCTACTCCGCCGGAACAGCCTCTGCCGCTGGGTGGCGGTAGGGCAGCACCAGGGCCGCCATCAACACGACCGCAGCACACCCGGACAGCGCCAGGAACAGGGCGTAGAAGCCGCCGCCATGGTCATGCATGTACCAGATGCTAGGCACAGCCAGCGAGCCGACGCCCAGGTTCAGGATGTATTTGATCGAGAACACCCGTCCCCGCACCGCATCGGGCGTATAGCGGGTGATGAGCGCGTCAGTGATCGGGATTTGGCCGAACACAGCCAGCATCATCACGAAGCTGGCGGCGAACAAGGGCCAGTCGCTCTGGGTGGCGACGATGGGCATCATAATGACTTGCAGGCCAACCGTGGTCAGCAGCACGGGCTTGACCGCAAACCGGTCGATAGCCAGGCCGCTCGCCAATTGGGCGAAGCTGGCGGCGGCATAGACCGCGGCGGCCATCGCGGTGAAGCCAACCATGTTGTCGGTGATGTTGGTCAGGCGCTCGTCGAATAGCTTTGGCAGGGCAACGGTGGTAGAATTGAACACCAGGCCGCCCACCAAGGTCATGACCGCGATGACACCCAGCACGCGCTGCCAGCCTGGCATAAAGGCCACTGGCTCCTTGCGGGCTTTTGGGCCGGTGGGGGCGACGGCATACCCCGCCTTGGCGAAGAAGTAGAACGCGACGCCGATAGCGATAGCGATAACGCCCGGCAACAGAAAGGCCATGCGCCAGTCGAACGCTGCGATCAGCGCGCCGGTCGCTAGCGGCGCGAAGGCCACACCCATATTGCCGAAGATGCCGTTTACGCCCAGGCGCAGGCCGAGCCGTGGCGCGCCTTGCACCAGCATGGCGATACCGACCGGATGATAGATGGCGGCGAAGAGGCCCATCAGGGCCAGGCCGATGCCCAGTTGCAGGACGCTGGTTGAGAGCCCGACCAGGATGGCCGCAGTGCCAATGCCACAGAAAAAGACGATCAGCATGTTGGTGCGGCTCCACCGGTCGCCCAGCCAGCCGGCGCCCAGCGCTGCCGCGCCGAATAGAATGAAGCTGGGTGTGGCGACGGCCAGCAGCGAGCCGTAGGACATTTCGAATTCGACCGCCATCGTGATGACGGCAGTGGCGAATATCAGCATGCAGAAATGGTCGACGAAGTGGCCCAGATTGAGGAACCACACGCGCATTCGTTCAGTGTTCATGGCGTTTCTATCCCGTTGAAGGTGGAATAGTGCGCGGTTCGCAACGCCAAGTCACGCGGCATTTGCGCGATTCTAGTAGGCGGGATGCTGAGGCTGCCGCTAGCGCACGAAGAGCTAGATCAGGGAGGTACCGGTATCCTGCTGCCCGAGGACACGGACGATCAAGACACCGCCCTCGTCTGTGACGTAGTAGATAGAGTGGCTCTGGTACACTGCCCGCCGGTAGCCTGAGCGCACATCATCGACGGCCTGGTAGGCGAGCGGGTTTATGGCGATGCGGTGGAACGCGGTTTCCAGAGCAGCCGCATAACGCTCTGCCTGATGTTCGCCGAACCGTTCAATTCCAAGCCCGGCAATCTCTCTCAGGTCGCTGCGGGCCTCAGCAGTAAGGCGATATCTAGCCACGCTGCTCCCGGCGCTCTGCGATGACCTCTGTAAAAATTTCCGTGACGGTTGTCTCGACGACCCCGCTTTCTTCCCCCTCGATCAGCAAGGCGCGGATGCGGTCTTTCTCAGCCTCGCGCTGTTCGAGCAAGCGTAAGCCTTCGCTGACGATTTCATCGGCGGAGGCATACCGTTCGTTGGCGACGTTTTCCTGGATGAAACGCTGATGATGCTCATTCAATGTCACGGCGAGCGTCTTGGCCATGGCTCAGGCTCCCTATGCGAGAACGCCTAGTCTAGCACAGTGGCCATTTAACGCCTACCGCGCGCGGTAGCCGAAAGGACCGGCCCGTTCATAAAGCCATGGGTATTGGTTCACCATCATCTGCACCCGGTTGATGCGGAAGGCGAATAGGCCGATGGCTATGATCACCGCGGCGTCGATGACATAGCCGCTCGCCAGCAGCATATAGCCGTCGAACAGGCCGTAGATGAAGAAGCGGGAAACCACCGCCAGGAGCAGGCCATAGGTCACCACCTGCCAGAGGGGCCGCCACGTGCGTGCGATGGCCTGGCCGGTCATGTAACCGGCCCCGCCGGTAAGCACGA
Source organism: Alphaproteobacteria bacterium (assembly GCA_965202745.1). Lineage (GTDB taxonomy): Bacteria > Pseudomonadota > Alphaproteobacteria > Bin95 > Bin95 > JACKII01. The sequence continues at coordinate 660,313 of CBDBCB010000022.1, read as the reverse complement.
GCGTGATGCCGATCCAAACGTCGAGCGTGGTGCCGAGCAAGGTTTCCACTAGTGGCCTCCCTCCAGATAGGCGGCGCGGACTTCCTCGTTCGCCAGCAATTTCTGGCCGCTGCCGGAAAGCGTGATGCGCCCGTTCACCATAACGTAGCCGCGGTGGGCAAGGCGCAGCGCGTGGAAGGCGTTCTGCTCTACCAGAAAGACGGTCGTACCGCGGTCCTGGTTCACGGCCTGGATGGCGGCGAAAATCTGTTTCACGATCAGGGGGGCGAGACCAAGCGATGGCTCGTCCAGTAACAGCAGCTTCGGCTCGCTCATCAACGCGCGGGCGATGGTCAGCATTTGCTGCTCACCGCCGGAAAGTGTGCCGCCCCGCTGTGTCCGTCGTTCGGAAAGCCGCGGGAATAGGTCGAAGGCAGCATCCAGATTACGCTGAAAATGGGCATCCGGGGCGGTGATCGCACCCAGTTGCAGGTTCTCCAGAACCGTCATTTTGGGGAAGATGCGGCGGCCTTCCGGCGACTGGGCGATGCCGCGGCGGACGATGGAAAAAGTGGCCTCGCGGGTGATCTCCTCCCCCTCGAACCAGACCGAACCGTTGCGGGCCTGCGGATTACCGCAAATGGTCATGAGCAGGGTGGACTTGCCCGCGCCGTTTGCGCCAATCAGCGTGACGATCTCGCCTTGCTGTACGGTCATGTCGACGCCATGCAGAGCCTGGATATTGCCATAGAAGGTTTCGACGCCGCGGATTTCAAGGATGGTGCCGCTCATGACGCCACCTCAATCTCATCGTCTTCGTCCGCCCCCAGATAGGCGCGAATGACAGCAGGGTCGTTGCGCACGAACTCCGGATCGCCGTCTGAAATCTTGCTGCCATAGTCGAGCACGACGATGTGGTCGGAAATGCCCATGACCACGCTCATGTCGTGCTCGATCAGCAGGATGCCGGTGCCAAGGTCATCGCGGATGCCTTGCAGCAGTATATTAAGCTCATAGCTCTCGCGCGGGTTCAGACCGGCGGCAGGCTCGTCCAGGCAGAGCAGAGCCGGCCGGGTGCACATCGCTCGCGCAATCTCCAGCCGCCGCTGGTCGCCATAGGGCAGGCTGCCTGCGTCGTCGTCGGCCCGGTCGACCAGCTTGATACGCTCCAGCCAGGAACGGGCGAATTCGACGGCTTCCTGTTCTGCCCGGCGGAAGGAGGGCAGGCCGAACAGGCCCGCGAAGCTGAACTTACTGGCGCGCATCAGGGGGCCGTGCTGGGCAACCATCAGGTTCTCCAGCACGCTCATGGACGGAAACAGTCGGATGTTCTGGAACGTGCGGGCGATGCCGGCGTGCCGGGCTATGTCGAAGCCTTCCATCTGCTCCAGCAGGAAAGAACGCCCGCCGCGGATCATGGTAAGCCGGCCGACTGTTGGTTTGTAAAAGCCTGTCAGACAGTTGAAGACGGTGGTCTTTCCCGCACCGTTCGGGCCGATAATGGCGGTGATCCGGCCATTCTGGGTGTCGAAGGACAGATCGTCGATCGCGGTCAGGCCGCCGAAACGCATGGTCAGGTGTTCGACCTTCAGGAGGGGTGCACTCATGTGGCTGCTCCCGATTTTCGCCGGTGCAGGCGGATGGTAGGCTCGCGGCGGCTGAGCAGGCCGCGGGGCCGCCAAACCATGATCAGCACCATGCCTGCGCCGAAGAACAGCATCCGGTATTCCTGCAACTCGCGGAACCATTCGGGCAGGCCGATCATGACGATGGCGGCGATTACCACGCCGACCTGACTGCCCATGCCGCCCATGACCACGATGGCCAGGATGATGGCGCTTTCGATGAAGGTAAAGCTTTCGGGGCTGATGAAGCCCTGGCGCGTCGCAAAGAACGCGCCCGCAAAGCCGCCGAACATCGCGCCAATGGCAAAGGCCGAGAGCTTGACCGCTGTCGGATTCAATCCCAGGGCACGGCAGGCGATTTCGTCTTCGCGCAGGGCCTCCCACGCGCGGCCGATAGGCAGGCGGCGCAGGCGCAGGGTCGCCCAATTGGTGATGAGAGCCAGGATCAGGATCAAATAGTAGAGGAAGATCAGCCGGTGCATGGAGGAAAAGTCGAGCCCGAAGAATTCATGAAAGGTGGCATCGCCGCGGCGAGAGAATTCCAGCCCAAACAGGCCCGGACGCGGAATATTGGATATGCCGTCAGGTCCCCCTGTCACGTGGTACCAGTTCAACAGGATGATGCGGATCATCTCGCCAAAACCCAGGGTGACAATGGCCAGGTAGTCGCCGCGCAGGCGCAGAACCGGAAAGCCTAAAACGATGCCGAACAGGCAGGCGAATGCACCGGCGAAAGGCAGGGCCATCCAGAAGCTGAAGTCGGCGTGCATCGCCAGCATGGCAAACGAATAGGCACCAATGGCATAGAAGGCAACATAGCCGAGGTCCAGCAGACCTGCGAGACCGACCACGATGTTCAGACCCCAGCCCAGCATGACGTAAATCAGCACCAGTGTTCCCAGATCGACCAGGGAGCGATCTGCAAACGGCATGAAGGGCATGATGACGGCAAAGGCGATGCCAATGATCGCCAACGGCTTGAGCGAAGTATAGACACCTTCCCCGAGCCAGCCGAAGCCGCGGCTGACAGCGGTGCCCTCCCCAGCGCCTGGGCGTGCGCGCCAGGCGACGAGCAGCAGGCGGCCCGCAAAAACGATAGCGCCCGCGATGGGCACCCAAATCATGCGGGTATCGATGCCGAGGGACGAGCCTTGCTCCACCGTCTCAAACCCGGCGAGCGGAACCGCCAGAACCATCGCGACGAGGGCGGTGATTGCGGCCTCTTTCAGGCCGGACTGGAGGGCCGCCATCAAACCTTCTCCACTTCCGGACGGCCCAGCAGGCCGGTCGGGCGGAAGATCAGCACCAGTACCAGAACGGCAAAAGCGGCGACATCTTTGTACTCAGTGGTGAAGTATCCGGCCCAAAAAGCCTCGATCAGGCCGATCAGGATGCCACCCAGCATGGCGCCCGGCAGGGATCCTATGCCACCCAGAACCGCCGCCGTAAAAGCCTTCAACCCGGCCAGGAAACCGATGAAGAAGTCGATAACGCCGTAATACATCAGGAACATCATGCCGGCGATGGCGGCCAGACCTGCGCCGGTGACGAAGGTGAGGGAGATGGTGCGGTCCACGTCCACACCCAGCAGGCCCGCCATTTTCCGGTCCTGCTCGCAGGCGCGCTGCATCCGGCCGAAATTGGTCCGCTCTATCAGCATCCAGAACGCAATCATCAGCCCGAGCGTCAGGCCAACGATCAGCATTTGCATGTAGGAAAGGACGACCGTGAAGCCGTCCTTCTCCATCAGCGTGACGCCGCCGGAAATCAGCGGCTGCATGGTCTTCACCCGCGCGCCCTGTAGCAACTGCACGAAGTTTTGCAGAAAGATCGACATGCCGATGGCGGAGATCAGCGGCGCGAGGCGGAAGGAGCCTCGCAAGGGGCGGTAGGCGATACGCTCCACCGTCCAGCCATAGGCCGCAGTGAAGATCATAGCCGTTGCCAGCATAACCAGCAGAATAATGGGTATGAAGGCGATTCCTGTGGCGGTGATGGCCAGGAAGGCAATCAGGGCTACGAAGGTGCCGATCATGAATACCTCACCATGGGCGAAGTTGATCATGCCGATAATGCCGTAGACCATGGTGTAACCAATAGCGATCAGACCATAGATCGAGCCGAGCGTCAGGCCGTTGATCAACTGTTGAGCGAAATACTCCATCGCGGGGGGCTCGTCTGGATAAGTGGGTGGCGCAGAGGCTTTCCAGCGCCAGAGAATTGCGCCAAAACTATCGCTGATTCCGCGCAGTTCTGACAGGCTACTTTCGCGGGATGAAATAATGCGGGCACACGCTAGTGTGAATAGGTCGTGGATGGAAGACGCAGTAGTCAATCCCTTTAATAGGTCATAGCAGACCGGCAAACTGATTGGATAGGCACCGATGCGACTTCGAAAAATTGTGGCTTTTCTGACCGTGGGCTTCCTGTGGGCGGCGCCCGCGATGGCGGCGGATGAGACAGCGCGTGATGCAACAAATACAGCGATTTTCGCCGGTGGCTGTTTCTGGTGCATCGAATCTGACTTCGATAGCGTGCCTGGCGTGTTGGAAACGGTTTCTGGCTATACCGGCGGCACGGTTCCGAACCCGACCTACATGCAGGTGGCGCGCAAAGGGACCGGCCATCGGGAGGCGCTGCGCATCGTCTTCGATCCCAAGCAGGTAACGTACGAGCAGCTGCTGGTGTCTTTCTGGCGCTCCATCGATCCGACCGATGCAGGCGGCCAATTCTGCGACCGGGGAGAGCCCTACAAAAGCGCGGTGTTCGTGATCGGGGACAGGCAGCGCAAATTGGCAGAGGCCTCAAAGGCATCTGCCGAAAACGAATTGGGTCAGAAAGTTGCCACCACCATTGAGGACGCCGGCATTTTCTACCCGGCGGAGGAATACCACCAGGATTACCACAACAAGAATCCGACAAAGTACAAGATCTACCGTTGGCGGTGCGGGCGCAATGCACAGGTGGAGAAAATGTGGGGCGAGGCGGCCTATACCGGTATTCCCGGCCATTGATCGCTCAACCATTGATCGCGACGGCATAGTCCTTGCGCACTCGTGCTGTATTGTGGTCAGAAAGGGGCAAATATGCCCGCTGACCCAATAAACGGAAGGCCAGACACATGTCGAACCCCGCAACGATTCCTGCGAGCCCTGCACCCGCCAAGTCGTCCTCCACGCTGCCGCTGTTCGATTGGGCCGATCCCTTGATGCTGGCAGGCCAGCTCTCCGAAGAAGAGCGTATGGCCTATGATATGGCCAAGCAATTTGCGGATGAGGAGTTGCTGCCAGGCGTGCTGGAAGCCAACCGCAACCAGACCTTCGACCGGAATATCTACCGGAAGCTGGGCGAAGCCGGGTTCCTGGGCGTTGGCCTGGAAGGTTATGGCTGTCCGGGCGGAACAGCGGTGATGTACGGCCTGCTGGCTCGCGCCGTCGAAGGCTGCGACAGCGCTTACCGCAGCGCGATGAGCGTGCAATCCTCCCTCGTCATGTGGCCGATTCACACCTACGGCACCGAAAAGCAGAAAGAGCGTATCCTGCCAAAGCTGGCCAATGGCGAGTGGGTGGGATCGTTCGGCCTGACCGAGCCGGATCATGGCTCCGATGCCGGCGGCCTGAAGACCCGCGCGAAGAAGGTTGATGGCGGCTATCAGCTGAACGGCGCCAAGATGTGGATCACCTCCAGCCCTATCGCCGACGTATTCGTGATCTGGGCGAAGGACGAGAACGACGACATCCGGGGCTTCATCGCCGAACGCGGGATGAAGGGCCTTTCCACGCCGAAGATCGAGGGCAAATTCTCTCTGCGCGCCTCGCCCACCGGTGAGATCGTGCTGGATAACGTTTTCGTGCCGGATGCGAACTACATGCCCGGCACCAAGGGGTTGGGTGGACCGTTCGGCTGCCTGAACAAGGCGCGTTATGGCATCAGCTGGGGCGCGATGGGCGCGGCAGAGACCTGCTTTCATGCGGCCCGCGACTACACCATGAATCGTAAGGCATTTGGCCGCCCGCTGGCAGCGAATCAGTTGATCCAGAAGAAGTTGGCCGACATGCAGACCGAAATCGCGCTGGGCCTGCAAGTCTCCTTGCAGGTCGGACGCCTGATGGACGATCACGCGGCGGCGCCCGCCATGATCAGTCTGGTGAAGCGCAACAATTGCGGCAAAGCCCTTGATATCGCCCGAGTTGCCCGCGATATGCATGGCGGCAACGGAATTCACGATGAATATCACGTCATCCGTCATATGATGAATTTAGAAGCTGTTAATACCTATGAGGGTACGCATGACGTGCACGCCCTGATCTTGGGGCGGGCAATTACCGGCTTGCAGGCGTTTTCCTGACCGGGACACGCATTATTGGTTTGGATTGTGATCTAGGTCACGGACGGGTGTTTATATGTGTGTACATGTCTGTGGTCTGTAATAAAGCTTCGCTCAGTTGCGCAGTTTTAAACGGCAATCTGGAAAGATAAATTCAGCCATGTCCGACCGTATCAGACCAAATGGGGGCAAGTGCTTGGGGGTAGCCAATTCCTCCAATCTCACCGGGGCACCTGCGGCGGATTCCAGGCGGCATTTCCTGTTTGTTGGCGGCCCATTCGGACCGTTTTTCCGGCAGGTTGCCGATCTGCTCCAGGCCCGGGGCGCTGCGGTTCTGCACGTCAACCTGCATGGTGCTGATTTGCTCGATTGGGGGTGGCGTGACGCGGTAACCTATAACGGTACCCCGGACGGGTGGTTGGACTGGCTGACAGCGCTGATGGCCGAACACCAGTTTACCGACGTGGTTACGTACGGCGATTGCGGCTACTACAGCCGGATAATGTTGGCCGAAGCCGAGCGGCGGGGCATGATCCGCCATGTCTATGAATTGGGCTATGTGCGGCCTTACTACATCACCTTGGACCGCAACGGCGTAAACGGCTATTCCAGCCTGCCGCTGGACCCCATGAGCTACCGCCTCTCAGATGAGGATACGGCTCTGCTGCCCAGACAGTTCGGACGGATGATGCCCTTTCACGTTGGGTATACGATCCGCCATTGCCTGGCGCACTATGCGGGCAAAGTATTTTTCTATCGGTATGATTCCAGCTGGCCGTCTTCGCCCTTGAAACAGGCGTTGGGCTACCTCAACCGGGTGACGATGGACTGGTTAACGCGCCGCCGACAACGGCAGGCAGAGCGTGACGTGCTGAACGGAGACGCGCCCTTTTTCCTCTGCGCGCTGCAGAAGTCCGGCGATACCCAGATTGAAGAGCATTCCGAGTTCAGTAACGTTGTTCAGTTCATCAATTTCGTTGCTGAGAGCTTTGCCCAACACGCGCCTGCCGATGCCAAGCTGGTATTCAAGGCGCACCCGCTCGACTATGACATCGAGTCCCAGGAGGCGGCAATCCGGGTCGCGGGCAAGGCCCACGGGATTGAAGACCGGTTGGTCTTTTTGCCCATCGGTTCTCTGACAAACCTGATGTCCGCAGCGAAAGGCATGGTGACTGTTAATAGCACCGCCGGTCTTACAGCCGCGATCAAGGGGTTGCCAACGGTCCTGATTGGGCGCGCATTCTACCGGATCGAGGGCCTGGTCAGCACCGGCAACCTTAGCCAGTTCTGGCAGGCACGGAAACATCCGGATTGGAAGCTCGCCGAGCGGTTCCTGGCGGTCGCCGGCGCCAAAACCCAGGTCAATGGCAGTTTCTACGCGCCGCGGGGGCGGGCGATGGCATTGCCGGTCGCTGCCGATCGGATGATGGCGCGTTCGACTGAAGATTTTGAACAGAACATAAACCGGCGCAGTGATACTCTGGCCGCCTCAGGGGCGGATGCTCCAGGAACGCGGGCCGGGCTCGCGTAGCGGCGCGGCCAGGTTCGCCCAGTCCTCCAGCAGCCCGCGGGTTTTGCGCGGGTCGATGATCTTCTCGATCCAGAAGCTTTCCGCCGTGCGGAATGGGCTGCGCAGTTTCTCCAGCCGTTCCTCAATGCGCTTTAGCTCCTCGACCGGATCGTTAGCGGCATCGACCTCGGCGCGGTAGGCGGCTTCGATCCCGCCTTCCAGCGGCAGGGAGCCCCAGAAACCGCTTGGCCAGGCATAGCGGGTATGGAAGCGCCCGACCGGCACGTGCGCACCGCCAGCCACGCCAAAGGCATTGCGCACAACGATGGCGCACCACGGCATGGTGGACTGGTTAATAGCTGCCATGGCGCGGACGCCGTGGCGGATGGTGCCGGACTCCTCTGCATCCTTGCCGATCAGGAAGCCGGGGCAGTCAGCTAGATAGAGCACCGGCAGGTGGAAGGTCTCGGCCAGGTCCACATGGCGCACGGTCTTTTGGCAGGAATCCGCCGTCCACGCGCCGCCGTAGTGGTACGGATCGCTCGCCATCACCGCGATGGGCCAGCCGTCGATGTGGGCGAGGCCCGTGATCATGGAGCGCCCGAAGTTCGGCGCGATCTCGAAAAAGCTGCCGGGGTCGACCAGCCGCTCGATGATCGGGCGCATGCGGTAAGCTTGGCGGCGCTGCTCCGGAATGGCCTTGATCAGCGGTTCCTGGTCGGCGGCGGTGAAGGCTTCTTCCTCCGTATCGACAGCGTTGTCGACGCCACCCGCGCGGGTCTGGATGCGCCAGCCGCCCAGTTCCTGCTTGGTCAGGTCCTGGCCGATGCCCTTCACGACGGGCGGTCCGGCGACGAACATGGCAGACGTATCTTTGGTCATGACGGAGAAGTGGGTTGCCGCCAGCCGCGCCGCGCCCAGGCCCGCGACCGAGCCAAGGCCGAGGCCCACAACCGGAATGGTGCCAAGGTTCACCGCCATCAGGTCGAACCGGCTGGAGGTGCCCTGGCCGCCCGGCAAGTTGGCGCGGCCCGTGGTCTCGATAGTGCGGACGGAACCGCCGCCGCCGGAGCCCTCGATCACGCGGATCAGGGGGATGCGGAGTTCGTTCGCCATGGTTTCAGCCAAATGCGGCTTGGCTTTGATGGTGGCGTCAGCTTCACCAGGTCGTTGTTGGTGTCATATTCGGCCTTGCCTGCAATCGCGCCGATTTCGTGAAACGTGCCGGGGTCGGCGATGCCCACGACCCGTTCGCGCACGGTCAGGCGGCCGCCGTCGTGCTGGCGCTTGACCTTGTCAGCCCCGCCCATTTCGCGTGCCACGGCCTCGCGGCGGGCGAGTTCGTCGAGTTCCGTTTGCCAGTTCATGGTGGGGCGTTTCCTTAAGGGGCGTTTTATGCGTTGGCTGAGAGCTTAGCGCTCACTCTGACTCGTCGCAAAGTGGGGAATGCCCTTAAGCGGGCCAAACGTTGGTGCCGAGCAGGCCGCCATCGACGGGCAATTCGATGCTGGTCACCCAGCGGCTTTCATCGCTGGCGAGGAATGTTGCGGCGTAGGCGACATCCCAGGCAGTGCCCTCTACCTGCAGCGGCACCATTTTGGCGCGGCGCTGGCGGGCTTCCTCGCCCTGGTGGGCGACCATGGGGGTGAAGACCGAGCCGACAACCAGCGTGTTGCAGCGGATCTGCTCCTTCGCATAGTCGGCGGCGATGCTCATGGTGATGCCGTGCAGGCCAGCCTTGGTCGCGGTGTAGGTGAACGCGCCGCCGCTCTCGCGCAGCAGGCCCGTAGCGCCGGCAATCGACGAGACGTTGATGATGGAGCCGCCGCGCCCGCCCTCGCGCATGGCCGGGACGGCGGCCTGGGCGCAGAGCATGACGCCGGTCATGTTCAGGCCGATGACCTTCTGCCAGCCCGCCATGTCTGTCTTCTCCAGGGGGCCGCCGCCGCCGATGCCGACATTGTTGTGCAGCACGTCCAGGCGGCCATATTTGTCCATAGTCTCCGCCACCATGGCCTGAACCTGGGCCTCGTCGGTCACGTCGCAGGGGATGACGTGTGCCTCGCCGCCCTCAGCGCGGATTTTTTCGGCCAGGGCGTCGGCCTTCTCCCGCTTGCGGTTGACGAGGACGACCTTTGCCCCTTCCGCCGCGAACATCATGGCGCAGGCCATGCCGTTGCCGAGGCCGTCGCCACACGGGGCGGTGCCGGTAACGATGGCGACTTTGTCTTGCATGCGGTTTAGAGCCATGGGGTGTTTCTCCTGAAGGAAGGATGGGAAGAGTGCGAGTGTTACCCTACCATAGCGCCTTCAGACGTGGAGGTCCCAGCCCATGACGGCATTGCAGCACCATTTCGCCCGGCTTTTGGGTGTTACCTTGCATTATGTGACGGCAGGCGATCCGGCCAACCCGGCCGTGCTGCTTCTGCAAGGCTATTCGCAGACTTGGTACGAGTGGCGGCACACAATGCCGGTGCTGGCAGAGGCCGGGTTCTTTGTGATTGCGCCGGACATGCGGGGGCTGGGGGATTCGTCTGCGCCGCTCGGCGGATATGACAAGAAGACGGTCGCGGCGGATATCTGGGAGTTGACCAGCGGCGTGCTGAGGCTGGAGCGGCTCGCGGTGATCGGGCACGACTGGGGCGGGCCGGTGTTTGCCTATGTTGCGGCTCACCAGCAGGCAGTGACGCATTTCGGCCTGCTGGACGTGGTCATTCCCGGCGGGCCGGTGGATATCGCCCAGGACGGGCGGTGCTGGCATCATGCCTTTCACCATGTGGCGGACCTGCCGGAATTCCTGACCGCGGAGCGGGAGCGGGAGTACCTGAAATGGTTCTACCGCACCTTCGCCTGGCGGGCGGACGCGATCAGCGAGGATAACATTGACGAGTTCGCCCGCTGCTACGCCAAGCCGCGCGGTATGAGGGCGGGCTGCGGCTTGACATGCCGGTGTTGGCGCTCGGCGGGGAGAAATGGGAGGCGCGCGGACGGGGGATGGAGCCCTACGAGTGCCTGAAACCGATTTGCACCGACATTGTGGGCGAGTTGGTGCCGGATGCCGGGCACTTTCTGGTGGAGGACCAGCCGGACTATTTGAACGCGCGGCTGGCGCGGTTTTTTACAGGAAGGGCGGTGACAGCAGGGCGAGGCTTTGCTTCGATGAAGAGAACGAAGCTCAGGGAGTGCCTGCCATGTCCAATGATCTCATCAAACTCACCGCGACCGAAGCTGTCGCCAAGCTGAAGGCGCGGGAGGTCTCGCCCGCCGAACTGATCGATGCGGCGGCAGCGCGGACGGCAGAATGCGAGCCGGAGATCAACGCCTTGCCGATCCAGTGCTTCGACCGGGCGCGGGACCGGGCGAAGCTGTTGGAGAGTTAGCCGCAAAGGGAGCATCCGGCGTGGCTGGCAGGGCTGCCGGTTTCCATCGAGGACCTGATCGATGTGGAGGGGTTGCGCACCACATACGGCTTTCCGGGCGCGGCCGAGAATATCGCCAAAGGCTCCGACATTCTGGTGCGGACGCTGGAGGAGCGGGGGGCGCTGGTGGTGGCGAAATCCAACACGCCGGAATTTGGCATGCTGCCGGTGACGACAAACCGGGTGTTCGGCACCACGGTCTCTCCCTGGAATACAGCAAAGACGTCGGGTGGGTCGTCCGGTGGTGCAGTGGCATCGGTGGCGGCGGGGGAGGTGTGGCTGAGCCATGGCTCGGACATTGGCGGCTCGCTGCGGATACCGGCGGCGATGTGAGGTGCGACTGGGCACAGGCCCTCGCCCGGGCGGGTGCCGCGGAACTTCTCCAAGCGGGGCTTCTCGCCTATGTCGGTGCAGGGGCCGATGGCCAGGACCGTAGCGTACTGCGCCTTGTTCCTGGATGCGCAGAGCGCGTTCTATCACCATGATCCGCTGAGCCTGGCGGAGGTGCCAGGGCAATACGCGCAAGCTGTCGCCAATGCCCGGCCGCCGAAACGGGTGGCGTTCACGTTGGTATTCGGGCTGGGGCCGGTGCATCCGGCGGTGGAGAAGGTGGCGCGGAACGCGGTGGCGCAGTTCGAGGCTATGGGGTGTGAGGTGGTGGAGACGGACCCGGACCTGGGGCCGCTCCGCCGGATGTTTCAGACGCTGATCGGCCTGAACCTGCTGATCGAACGCAAGGATTTTATCGCGGAGCAGGGTGCTGCGTTGGAGCCCATGCACAAGGCGGTGGTGAATTTCGCCATGGGGCTGTCAGCGGAAGCCGTGGCGGAGGCATAGCGGCGGCGGGCGCTGATGTTCGACCGGCTGGCGAAGATGTTCGATGTGTTCAACGTGATCCTGTCACCGACGGTATCCGTGCCGCCACTCGGCAAGGACGCCCGCGGCGGCGATGCCGATGGCTGGGCCACCAAAGCGCCGCCGGAATGGTTCCAGCAGTGCTGGGGCACGGCCCTTACCGCGAGCCCGATCACGGCGCTGCCGGGCGGGTTTACGGACGATGGCCTGCCGGTCGGCGTGCAGATCCTGGCACCGAGGGGCCGGGACGACCTGGCCTTGAGCGCGGCGGCAATGCTGGAGCAGGCCCTGGCGCTGCCGACAAGGCTGCCGGTGGACCCAAGAGGATAGGGGCACGCGCACTCAAAGCGTATCCCGGAATTGTGGGCATGCAACCTGGGGGGAGGCGTGCCGCGGGTTTGTGCTTGACAAGGCTCCGGCACTAACCAGCTGTTTAGGGCGTTTCTGTTAGAGAGGGCAGCGTGAACGGGGGGGCGGCGGGATTTGCTTTGATTGTAAAACACACGACTTGATCTGACATTTCTGCTCTTATGGAGCTTAATCAAGGAGTGTCGATCAATGACAAGCATTCAAGAGAAGATCATCAAACCAAAGCTGGGACTGCTGGAGCTGGCCAAACAGCTCGGCAGTGTCAGTCAGGCCTGCAAAGTGATGGGATAGTCGCGGGACAGCTTTTATCGGTTCAAAGAACTTTACGACCAAGGCGGCGAAGAGGCCCTGATGGATCTCCGCCGCCGCAAGCCTGTGATGAAGAACCGTGTGCCAGAGCCTGTCGAAAAGGCGGTGATTGAATTGGCCATAGACAACCCGGCTCTGGGGCAGAAACGGGCGTCGTGGGAGCGGCAAAAGAAAGGGATCATGGTGTCGTCGTCAGGCCTGCGGTCGATCTGGCGGCGCAATGATCTGGAAACCATGAAGAAGCGGCTCAAGGCCTTGGAAGCCCGCGCCGCGCTGGACGGCATCCTGCTGACCGAGGACCAGATGGCCGCCCTGGAAAAAGCCAAGGCCAGGAAAGAGGCGCACGGCGAAATCGCGCGCCACCACCCTGGCTATCTGGGCAGTCAGGACACCTATTATGGAGGCACAATGAAGGGTGTGGGGCGGATAGATCAACAGACGTTTGTCGACACATATGCCCGCGTGGCGGTTTGCAAACTCTATACCGAAAAGACCGCCATCACCGCCGCTGATCTACTCAACGACCGCGTGATCCCTTATCTTTGCCGCACACAAGATCAGCCTGCTGCGCGTGCTGACGGACCGAGGCACGGAATATTGCGGCAAGGTCGAGAACCACGCCTACCAGCTCTATTGGGCGATCGAGGACATAGACCACACCCGCACCAAGGCCAATTCCCCGCAAACGAATGGCATCTGTGAGCGGTTCCACCGAACCATCAAGGATGAGTTCTACGACATCGCGTTCCGCAAGAAGCTGTATCGGTCTGTTGAGGAACTACAGGTTGATCTGGACGCGTGGCTCGCCAAGTACAACGAACAGCGGCCTCATTCCGGGCGGCACTGCTATGGCAAAACACCTATGCAACCCTTCCGCGAAACGTTACCCATCGCTGTAGACAAGACGATCCGGTCGCTCGACCAATCGGACAATGCACAACCCATTCTCAGCAACGCAAGCTGAGCTGTCCGTCAGATCAAGTCTGAAGTTTTACAATTTATTCACCTACCGTGACTTTTTGTAGAAAGTTCCGGACGAGCGAGACGCACTCTTCATTAATTTCATGGGCTAGTTCCGCCAGCAAGTGGGCCTCGACGTCTAAGCCTGCGCCAGCCAAACTGTCCTTCGCGTCGTGAAAGCTTTCTTCAGAAACGACGCTGTCTTGCCGTCCATGAACCAACAGAATTTTTGGTCTGTTCGAAACTTCCGCCGCCAAAAGCTCTGGCGCTATTAGTCGGCCTGACAATCCAATGACGCATCGTGGTTGAACGGCTCTTCGAAGGCCCGAATGCAGCGCAACCATCATGCCTTGGCTAAATCCCAAGACGTACAATTCCTCAGATGGTACGCCATGGGCATCCAACTGTGCATCGAGAAACGATTGCAAAATAGTATCTACGTAACGCACTTCCTCTAAGCGGTTGGCAGCATCATTAATGTCGAACCATTGAAACCCCCAGGTCGCCATCGAACACGGAAAGGGAGCATTGGGCGCGACAAAAGCGGCGTCGGGCAGGGCGGGATCCAATATTGGCGCAAGACCGATCAAATCCGCTCCATCGGCACCATAGCCGTGCAGCATGACGACCAGTTGCTTGGGGGCATTCCCCGAAGCCGTTCCGTGATGGTGGCTCATCAACGTGATGTTTTTTGCGTCTGAATTTACCGCCATAGCCTTGCTCCTCTTCAGCACAGCAATCCCCGGAGGCTGACCGAGTGTTGGCTGCGCTACCTACCAAAATTGCGATCCGGCACTCTTTCGGAGGATAAAGTGCCCTGGACGGGTACCATTATCGTTATGCATAGCGGCAATCCCCGCCGCTATCCATCCATCAACACTAGGACTGCTGGCACGTCCTTCCGAAACGCGCAAAGAGCACGTATTCTGTCATGGTCATGCAATTTGTATGTTATCCAACTGCTGCAAAAACAAATGATATCAGCACCGCGGCGATCCCAACGCTGGCGGTTGCCGGGCTGTGCGCAAAACATCGATTTGCAAGGCTTTAAACTTGTCGCGTGGAAAAACTGCTTAAATGTGTGTAAGGGTCGTTCGTGTCGTCAGGGTGCGATACCTTTAGGAAACCGGTTCGTTGCATCATTCTATCGGCTTAGACCCGCTGCCCGCCGCACAACGCGGCGCTTCGGTAGCGCTTGGAAATTTCGACGGAGTCCATTTCGGGCACCGGGCGATCCTTGATGCTGCGCGCGCTGCGCGCGGTGTGCTGGGTGTCGTTACGTTCGAGCCGCACCCGCGCAGCGTCCTTCGCTCGCCGGTTAAGCCCTTCCGTCTGACTTCTCCCTCCAGCAAAGCCCAGGCGTTGGCCGATGTCGGCGTGGAGTTGCTGGTCGAGGTGCCCTTCACCAAAGAATTCGCCAGCCTGCCGCCTGACCAGTTTGTGCAGAGTGTGCTGGTCGACGCGGTTGGGGCCGGGCATGTGGTCATCGGCTTCGACTTCCGCTTTGGCGCGAAACGTGAAGGCACGCCCGCCATGATGCAGGAATTGGGCGAGCGCTTCGGCTTCGGTGTCACTGTCGTCGAGGAAGTGCAGTCGGAAGACGGCGCTTCGTTCTCGTCCACCGCCATCCGCGAGCATCTGCGCGACGGCCGCCCCGGCGACGCTGCCCGCATGCTTGGCCGCTGGTGGGAGATTGACGGCCTTGTTACCTATGGCCACCAGCGAGGCCGGACCATTGGCTTTCCTACCGCAAACCTGGCTCTTGGTGAGCTATTGGAGCCTGCGCTCGGCGTCTATGCCGTGCGCTGCGGTATTGGGGCCGGCGACGATCTGCGCTGGTACGATGCGATAGCCAATCTCGGCCGCCGCCCCACGGTGGATGGAGAAACCCTGCTGCTGGAGACGCATGTCTTCGACTTCGAGGGTGACCTCTATGACAAGCCGATGCGGGTGCAATTGCTCGATTTCTTCCGGCCAGAACGCAAATTCGAGAGCTTCGATGCCCTGCGCCAGCAGATCGCCAAGGATTGCGACACGGCGCGGGCCATCCTGGCTAAAACCCCACAAAATCCGATTTAGAGACCGATCCCATGGACTATAAAAGTACGGTCTTCCTGCCGAAAACCGAGTTCCCGATGCGTGCCGACCTGCCCAAGCGCGAGCCGCTCATCCTGGACCGCTGGAAGATCATGGACCTGTTCACCCGCCAGCGCGAGGAGAGCAAGGGCAAGGAGCAGTTTGTACTGCATGACGGCCCGCCCTATGCCAACGGCAACTTGCATATCGGCCATGCGCTGAACAAGATTCTGAAGGACGTGATCAACCGTTCCCAGCAGATGCTGGGCAAGGATGCGCACTATATCCCGGGCTGGGACTGCCATGGCCTGCCTATCGAATGGAAGGTCGAGGAAGACTACCGCGCGCGTGGCCAGAACAAGGACGAGGTCGATCTGGTGGAATTCCGCCGCCAATGCCGTGCCTTTGCCGACGAGTGGATCGACACCCAGCGCGAGGAATTCAAGCGCCTGGGCGTGATCGGCGACTGGGAAAACTACTACACCACCATGTCGTTCGAGGCCGAGGCGACTATCGCTGAGGAATTGGCCAAGTTCGCCATGAACGGCGGCATCTACAACGGTGCCAAGCCGGTGCTCTGGAGCGTGGTGGAGCGCACCGCGCTGGCTGACGCAGAGGTCGAGTATCAGGAGCACACCAGCCATACGGTGCATGTGCCGTTCCCGATCGTGACACCGGGGCCGAAAAGCGGGCTGGAGCCGGGTATCCCTATCGTCATCTGGACGACCACCCCCTGGACCCTGCCGTCCAACCGCGCTGTGGCCTATGCTGATAACGCGACCTATGCCGTGGTCCGCTGCGTTGCGGGCACGGACAAGTTGCGCATTCCGGTGGGCCAACGGTTCCTGGTGGCGCCAGCACTTTTGGAGTCGTCTGCCAAAGCCGCGCGTGTGACCGAATGGGAAGTAGAGCGGGAGCTGAAGGGCAGCGACCTCGAAGGCACCATCTGCGCCCACCCGTTGCGTGGCCATGCCGATGCGGGCGGATTTTATGACTATGACGTGCCGGCGTTGCCCGCCGATTTTGTCACTATGGATACGGGCTCCGGCTTTGTGCACATCGCGCCGAGCCACGGCTCTGATGACTACGACTTGGGCATGAAGGTCGGTCTGGCGATCACCGACAATGTGGGGCCGGACGGTGCTTTCCGCGAGCATGTCGCTCTGTTCGCTGGCCTGCGCATCCTGGACGATGAAGGCAAGGAAGGCCCGGCCAACCGCGCCGTTTGTGAGATGCTGATGAGTATCGACGCGCTCTATAGCTGGGGCAGGCTCAAGCATTCCTACCCGCATTCGTGGCGCTCCAAAGCCCCGCTGATCTTCCGCAATACGCCGCAATGGTTCATCTCCATGGAGACCAACGGCCTGCGGGATAACGCGCTGAAGGCTATCGACGATACGCGCTTTGTACCCAAGGCGGGCCAGACGCGGCTGCGGTCCATGATCGCCGACCGTCCTGACTGGTGCGTCAGCCGTCAGCGCGCCTGGGGCGTGCCGATCCCGCTGTTCGTGCACAAGGTGACGGGCGAGATCCTGCGGGATCAGGCGGTGTTCGACCGTGTGGCAGATGCCTTTCGCGCGGAGGGCGGCGATGCCTGGTACGCCAGCCCGGCGGCGCGCTTCCTCGGCAATGAATATGACCCGGCCGACTATGATCAGGTGCAGGATATTGTGGAGGTCTGGTTCGACAGCGGCTGCACGCACGTCTTTACCCTGGAGAAGCAGGCGCACATGAAGTGGCCGGCGGACCTCTATCTGGAAGGCTCCGACCAGCACCGCGGCTGGTTCCATTCCTCCCTGCTGGAGAGCAGTGGCACCCGTGGCCGTTCGCCCTATGACGCTGTCCTTACCCATGGCTTTGTCCTGGATGAGGAAGGCCGCAAGATGTCCAAGTCGCTGGGCAACGTGACCGCGCCACAGGAAGTGATCGACCAGTATGGCGCGGATATCTTGCGCATTTGGGTGTGCTCGTCCGACTATTCCGACGACCTGCGCATCGGCAAGGAAATCCTGAAGCATCAGGCCGATCACTACCGCCGCGTGCGCAACACGCTGCGCTTCCTGTTGGGCAGCTTGGAAGGCTTCAGTGAGGTTGAGCGGGTAGAATCCGCTGACATGCCAGAACTGGAGCGGCTGATGCTGCATCGGATCGCGGAAATGGATGCCACCGTGCGCCAGTGCGTGGACGACTTTGACTTCCACACGCTGTGGGTCGAGCTGCACAATTTCTGCGCCAACGACCTGTCGGCCTTCTATTTCGATATCCGCAAGGACGCCCTCTATTGCGACCATCCGGATGCGTTGCGCAGGCGCGCCTGCCGCACCGTGCTGGACCGGTTGTTTGATGCACTGGTGACCTGGCTGGCCCCGATCTGCTGCTTCACGGCGGAAGAGGCTTACCTGACCCGCCGCTTTGGCTCGATCGAGGCTGCGCCGGAGGGTGAAAGCGTTCACCTGGCGACTTATCCGGTGATCCCGGCTGATTGGCGGAACCCTGAACTGGCGGCGCGTTGGGGCAAGGTCCGCCAGGTGCGCAGGGTCATCCTGGGTGCGCTGGAGGGCGAGCGGGCGGCCAAGCGCATTCGGGGATCACTGGAAGCGACGCCAAGCGTCTATGTAACGGCGGAGCAAGCCGCGGCGCTCGACGGCCTGGACCTGGCGGAAATCGCGATTGTCTCCGGCGTGGACCTGCATGTGCATGAGCCACCCGCCGAAGCGTTTACCCTGCCGGATGTGGCGGGCTGCGGTGTGGTGCCGGTGAAGATCGATGCCAAGCGTTGCGAGCGTTGCTGGCAGCACCTGCCGGACGTGGGCAGCAATCCGGAGCATCCGGATGCCTGCGGCCGCTGCGCGGATGCGGTTGGCAAGCTGCCGGAAGCGGCTTAGGCCCCGCCGCCATGCGAGTATGGGGCCTGGCCCTTGCCGTCCTGACGCTGCTTCTGGATCAGCTCTCGAAGCTATGGGCGCTGGATGCACTCCAGAATCCGCCTGTGCGAATCGAGGTGCTGCCATTCTGGGACATGGTCCTTGTCTGGAACCGTGGCGTCAGCTTTGGCCTGTTTGGTGACGGCGACATGCCGCCACTGGCGTTGGCCGCCATCACCGGCGCAATCGCACTCGGCGTGGCGGTTTGGCTGGTGCGTGCGCAGTCCTGGTGGACGGTCATTGCAGCCGGTTTGATACTCGGCGGCGCGGTCGGCAACATTATCGACCGGCTGGTCTATGGGGCGGTCGTGGACTTCATCGACTGGCACGCCTATGGCTACCACTGGCCGGTGTTTAACATTGCCGATGCTAGCATTACGCTGGGTGTTGGGGTTTTGATTGCTGAGAGCTTGTTTGGGGCTCGCGGCGACCCCAAATCAACGGGCTAATAGGAGTTGTGACCAGTGTTGGCTAAACGCGCTTTCCTACCTCTGTTGTTGCTGGCAGGCGTGACGCTCGCGGGATGCGGAAGCGTCCGGGATTTGACGGGCATCGAAAAGAAAGCACCTGACGAGTTCGCCGTGGTGCGCCGCGCGCCGCTAAGCGTGCCGCCGAACTTTGACCTGCGCCCACCGCGTCCGGGCGAGCGGGCCGTGCCGCAGATCGATCCCCGCACGCAAAGCGAGGTGGCCGTATTCGGAGTCAACGATCGCAGTACGCCTCGGCCGGTAGCCGGCACGCCAGGCGAAGAAGTGCTGCTGAATACACTGAAGATCAAGACGGTCGATCCGTCGATCCGGCAAAAAGTTGACCAGGAAAGCGCCGTCCTTGCCGTTGATAAGCGCGATTTTGTCCAGAAGCTGATGTTCTGGCGCGAGCCGCCGCCGCCAGGCGTCGTGGTTGATGCAACCGGTGAAAAGCGACGATTGCAGGAGAATGACGCCCTTGGCAAGCCTCCGACCGATGATGATACGCCGACAATCGAGCGCAAAGAAACAATCAGGAACCGGATTTTCTAGGCTATTAGCGCTAGCGTTCGTTGCGGTCTGGACCGTTTCGGCACCCGCCGCAGCGAAAGTTTTCAGCCCCACTTACTTTACACTCAGCAATGGGTTGGAAGTGGTGGTGATAGAAAACCGCCGGGTACCCGCGGCGATCCAGATGTTGTGGTACAAGGTGGGCGCTGCCGACGAAAAACCTGGGCAATCTGGTATTGCGCACCTTTTTGAGCATCTGATGTTCAAAGGCACGGAGGCTGCCTTCAGTGCTTTTGTCCGGCGGCATGGCGGGCGGGAGAACGCTTTTACCTCCTGGGACAGCACCGGCTATTATCAGGTAGTGCCGCGCGATCAGCTCGGCCAGGCCATGGCTTACGAGGCTGACCGTATGCGCGGCCTTGTCCTTAAGCCTGATCAGATTGAAAGCGAACGCGCGGTCGTGCTTGAGGAATGGAACGAGCGGGTGGGACAAAGCCCGTCGGCCCAGCTTTCTGCCGAAATGGCTGCCGCACTGTTCCGCAATCACCCTTATGGGCGCCCGATCATCGGCTGGCGGCACGAGATAGAGGCGCTGGACCGAGACACGCTGCTGGCATTCTATGGCCGCTACTACGCGCCTGATAATGCCGTGCTGATGGTGGCAGGCGACGTGACGCCCGACGAGGTTAAGGCGTTGGCTGAGCAATATTACGGACCGATCCCGCGGTCCAACAATCCACCGGAGACCTGGACCAGCGAACCGCCGCCACGTGGCGAAAAGCGGGTGATTTTGCGGGACGAGCGGGTGAAAGACCCGAGTTGGCGGCGCATCTATCTGGCGCCATCCGCTCATACGCCCGGGCGCGAGCACGTGCTGGCCCTGGAAGTACTGTCGGAAATAATGGGTGACCGCTCTGTAGGCCGCCTGGCGAAGGATCTAGTGCGGGGCAGCGAGCAGGCTAGCGCCGCAGGCGCTTATTACAGTGGCGAAAGCCGCGGCCCGGCAACATTCTTTTTTTATGCCATTCCCCGCAATGGCACCGGAATGGTGGCATTGGAAGAAGCGGTCGAGGGCGAGATTGCCACTCTGCTGAAGGATGGCGTCACTGAGGAAGAGGTGGCCAGCACCGTCAAACGAATGCTGTCCGCTGCTGTGTTTGCGAGGGATGACCTGGAAACCGGCGCGCGGGTGCTGGGCGAAACCCTAGCCAACGGCGGCACCATCGCTGACGTGGAGGAATGGCCGGAGCGATTGACGAAGGTCACGGCGGCCGATGTGATGGCTGCTGCACGGCTTGTATTGCAGCCGGAGCGCGCCGTGACCGGCGAATTGCTGCCAAAGGAGCCGCGCTCATGAGAGGCTTTGCAGCGTTTCTGGTGCTTTTGGCTTGTTTGGGTGCGTCGGCCCCGGTCCGTTCTGCCGACACGCCACAGATCGTGGAGGTTGTATCGCCTGGCGGTATCCGCGCCTGGTTGCGGCAGGATGCCAGTGTGCCGCTGGTTGCTTTGTATTTCCGTTTTCAGGGCGGAGCGTCGCTGTTGCCGGCAGAGAAAGCCGGGACGGCAATGCTGGCCGCCGCAATGTTGAGTGAAGGTGCTGGAGAACGAGACGCGGAAGCCTTTCGCCAAACGCTGGCAGGCCATTCCATTAGTCTGGGCTTTGATGCGTCACGGGAAGGCTTCTCGGGCTCTTTTCTGACCCTGACCGAGCACCAGGAACTGACCGCCAGTCTGTTGCGCGACTCTTTGCTGGCACCGCGCCTGGAAGAAAACGCCCTGCAACGGGTGCGGGACGGCATGATCACCAGTGCCCGCCGCCGCTCGCAGGACCCGACCAATCTGGCTTACAAAGCCTGGCGGGAGCGGGCTTATGCTGGGCACCCTTATTCTGTCGGGACAAGTGGCGACGAGCAGACCCTGCCAGGAATTGTCCGGTCTGATCTGGAATTCTTTCTGGCGCAGGTGCTGAACCGCCGGACCTTGATCATTGGGGTGGCAGGTGACATCGGACCGGAGGAATTGGGCCGTCTGTTGGACCTGGCCTTTGGCGGCCTGCCTGACCGGGAACCACCGCCTGTTACTTCCCCCGTGCCGCCGATGCAGGCCGGTGTTGAAGTCGTGCCGCACCCCGCGGGCCAGAGCGTGATTGTCTTTGGGCAGAAAGCCCTGACCCGCAGCGACCCCGATTGGGCTGCGGCAATGGTGGTGACGCAGGTGCTGGGCGGCAGCTCTTTTACCTCGCGATTGGGGCAGGAGGTTCGGGAGAAGCGGGGGCTGGCGTATGACATCGGCGTGGGCCTGAGCGCCTACAAGAAGAACGGCTTGCTGTTGGGCCGAACCGCTACGCGCAATGCGGCGGCTGCGGAAACCATGCATATTATCCGGGAAGAGTGGCAGCGTCTGGCTGTCGATGGGCCCACAGCGGCAGAGGTCGACGACGCCAAAACTTACCTAATCGGCAGCTTCCCCCTAAATCTGGACTCCACGGGCTCCGTCGCCAGCGTGTTGTTGACGATGCAACATTATGGTCTGGGGCTGAACTACTGGCAGGAACGCGCAGCCCAGTTCGAGGCAGTTACCCTGGCGGACGCAAAGCGCGTAGCACGGCGGCTTTTGCATGCCGATGCGTTACTAAGTGTTGTGGTAGGCCAGCCTAAAAGTGTGGTATCATCCTTTTAGAGAGCGAATCTTTATTAAAATACCTTTGCCCTCTCTCTAGACTGCCGTTGACCGGCTTGGATGGACGGGAGTGGCCCAAAGAGGAGAGCCGCAATGTATGAGCAATCGATCGACGGATGCCTGAAGGCGGTCATCGGCGATGCTGGATTGGACGAAGCGACGTTCGACCAATGCCTCCAACGTGCGCGGACAGGGGTAGACCGTATCCGGGCCGCGCATCGCGATGGCAGCCTTCCGGTGTTTCAAATGGCGGAAGAGCGCGACGACATCCCGATGATCGAGGACCGCGCCGCCTATCACCGCGAGCGGGCAGATACCGTGCTGGTGATGGGAACCGGGGGCTCTAGTTTAGGCGGACAGGCATTTTACGCACTGGCTGATAGCGGCTTTGGCCCCAGCGGCGATTCTCCTCGGGTGGTATTTCTGGACAATATCGATCCGCATACCTTTGACCATGTCTTCCGCTCGCTCGACATGAGCCGCACAGACTTTCTGTTGATCTCCAAGTCCGGTGGCACCGCCGAGACCATGACCCAGGCTCTGATCTGTGTTGAGGAGCTATCCCGGTCCGTCGATGAAAGTCAGATCGGTGACCATTTCACGGTGATTACCGAGCCGAAGGCTTCCGCGCTAAGCCGGTTGGCGCAGAAATGGGGCATGGTGCAACTTCCCCACGATCCGGAAATCGGCGGGCGCTTCTCGGCACTGTCATTGGTGGGCATGTTGCCGGCGGCAATTGCCGGGCTCGATCCGGCGTTGGCACGGGAAGGCGCGGAGCCGGTTATTGCGTCGTTGCTGATTGACTATAAAGCCGACCCGGTAGTTGGCGCGGCAGTACAGTGCGGCCTGTCGGAAGCGTGCGGGATCAAGGCATCCGTCATGATGCCCTATTGTGACCGGCTGGGGATGTTTGGTTTTTGGTACCGCCAGCTGTGGGCAGAATCCCTGGGCAAGCAGGGCGAGGGCACGGTACCGGTGAGGGCGCTGGGCACGGTCGATCAGCATAGCCAGCTACAGCTTTACCTGGATGGGCCCAGGGACAAGTCTTTCACCATGATCCAGACACCAGTGGCCCGCACCGGGCGTCTGGTGCGGACAGCGATTGCCGATGGTGAGCCGAGCCTCAGCTATCTTGATGGCCGCAGTATGGGCGATCTGCTCGACTCCATGCAGCGTGTGACGACAGACACATTAATCAAGAATGGCTGCCCGACGCGCCTCATCAAGCTGGAGCAGGTTGATGAGGCTGCCATCGGTGCGCTGATGATGCACTACATGGCCGAGACCGTCATTGCTGCTGACATGCTGGGCATGAACGCCTTCAATCAGCCGGCGGTGGAGCAGGGCAAAATTCTGGCCCGCGATTACATGTCTCAAATTGCGCCACGCGGGTAGAAGCTTCCGCCATGCCGATCCGCCGCCTGCCACCAACGCTCGTCAACCAGATCGCCGCCGGTGAGGTGATCGAGCGCCCGGCTGCGGTGGTCAAAGAACTGGTGGAGAATGCCCTGGATGCCGGTGCCGCGCGCATTGAAGTAGCCATCCGTGAAGGTGGCAAGGCGCTAATCAGCATCCGCGACGATGGCCGGGGTATGACGCCGGACGAACTGGCGTTGGCTGTGGAGCGGCATGCGACCTCCAAGCTGCCGGACGATGATTTGGTTCATATTAAGACGCTGGGCTTCCGGGGAGAGGCGTTGCCGTCGATTGGGGCGGTCGCCAGGCTATCGATTACCTCACGGACTGCTGAAAGTGAGAATGCCTGGCGGCTTACGGTGGAAGGCGGCGTGGTTGCCGGGCCAATGCCGGAAGCACACGGCCAGGGCACAATGGTAGAAGTGCGTGATCTGTTCTACGTGACGCCTGCCCGCCTGAAATTTCTCAAGACTGCCAGAGCCGAAAGCGCCCAGGTGGTGGATTTCCTGAAGCGGCTGGCCATGGCCTCGCCCGGTGTTGCGTTCTCGCTGCGGGATGAGGAACGCGAAAAGCTGAAGTTGCCTGCCTGTATCGGCCTGGACCCTCAGGAAGAGCGGTTGGCGGCTATACTGGGGCGGGACTTCGGCCAGAATTCGCTGCCGGTGGAAGCCGTGCGTGAAGGGTACCGTCTTTCGGGCCGGATCGGCCTGCCGACCCTGCACCGGGCAACGGCGGCCAGCCAGTTCCTGTTTGTCAATGGCCGGCCGGTCAAAGACCGCCTGCTGCTGGGTGCGCTGCGCGGAGGCTATGAGGATCTGATCCCGCGCGGGCGGCACCCGATGGTGGCGCTGTTCCTGGACCTGCCGGCAACGGAGGTAGACGTGAACGTGCATCCGGCCAAGGCGGAGGTGCGCTTCCGGGACTCTGGGCTGGTGCGTGGCTTGCTGGTGGCGAGCATCCGTCAAGCTTTGGCCGACGCGGGGCATCGTGCGGCCTCTACGACGGTCGGTCAAGCCACATTGGGCGCATTCCGGCAGCAGGGGGATGCTGGTGGCGGAAGCCGTTCGGGGCCCATGCAGTATCAAAGCCGCTTGGGCGGTTATCAGCACCGCACGCCATCCCAGAACTTGGCGGAGCAGAGTGCAGCCTGGCAAGCGCCGCTGACGGTGCCCGATAGCCCCCTGGCGGACGGCTCCGCGATTGGCGCTCCCTCCGCAGCGCTTGGCCCGGAAGAGGTGGCGGCGGAGGCCGTGGCCAGTCCGCTGGGTGCCGCGCGGGCGCAGGTGCATGGCACATACATCATTGCGCAGACGGAGGACGGAATCGTCATCGTCGACCAGCACGCAGCGCATGAACGGCTGGTGCTGGAGCGCATGAAAAAGAGCATGGCCAATGGCGGCGTCACCCGCCAGGCGCTGTTGTTGCCGGAAGTGGTCGAGCTGGAACCGGAAGCTGCCGACCGACTGGCCGACCGCAGCCATGAATTGGCGGAGATGGGCCTTGTGATCGAAGCCTTCGGTCAGGGGGCGATCGTGGTGCGGGAGACGCCCGCCATGCTCGGCCATGTGGATTGCGCGGGACTGCTGCGCGACCTGGCAGATGAATTGGCGGAATGGGGCACGGCGCTGGCGCTGGGTGAACGGCTGGACCATGTGGCGGCGACCATGGCCTGCCATGGCAGTGTGCGGGCCGGGCGGCAGTTGAACGGGCCAGAAATGAATGCATTGCTGCGCGAGATGGAAGTCACGCCGCGCTCCGGCCAATGCAATCATGGCCGGCCGACCTATGTGGAGCTGAAGCTCAACGATATTGAACGGTTGTTCGCGCGACGCTGATTGCGCCTATTGCCGGTATTTGGTTACGGCATGTGGTTGTAGTAATAAATCGCGTCACCGATATCTTCGAAGAATAACAGTTCGCCCTGATGCAATACGGCCGCACTGTCGGCAAAGGCGCGGATGGTTGCCATTTGGTGTGAAACGATGATGACGTCCGCTATTGCCCGCCGCGCGGCGAAGGTCTCCACGCATTTCTCGCGGAAGTGCTGATCGCCGACGGCAGTCAGTTCGTCAACCAGATAGCAGCGGAATTGCAGGGCCATCGATATGGCAAAAGTCAGGCGAGCCCGCATACCGTTAGAATATGTCCGTACCGGCAGATCGACGGCTTTCCCCAACTCCGAAAACCCGCGGACGAACTCTACAACTTCGTTTGACGGCGCACCGTAAATGCGGGCGACAAAGCGGCTGTTCTCGACGCCGGTCAGCGAGCCCTGAAGCGAGCCGCTCAAGCCCAACGGCCAGGAAACGTGGGAAAAGCGGGTGACCTGGCCGGAGCTTGGCTTTTCCATTCCGCACATCATGCGAAGCAGGGTCGATTTGCCCGCGCCGTTGCGGCCCAGAATGCCGATGCTGTGACCTTGTTTCAGCTCGAAGCTGCTTTGGTGCAGAACGGTCCGTCGGCCTTGCGAGGTGTTGAAGTATTTCTCGACCCGGTCAAAGCAGATTGACGGCGGATTTTCGGCCGGTCCGGCTGCGTGCAGCAGGGCCAGCGGCTGGTTCTGCATGGGCTGCGCCTCAATGTCTCTGGACGTTGGTCATACTGTTCGTGTATCCGAAAACTATGGCATCCTGCAATGACAATGCCTCGACGCAAACGCCGCCGACCGGCATTGAACTGGCAGACCGCAGTTCCATTGTTGTTTTTGCGCGCGTCGTCTATGCGATCATCATGCGCGAAGTGCGCACCCGGTTTGGCGCCAGCAATATGGGGTATATGCGGGCGCTGTTGGAGCCCGCAGTCTTTATTGGCGGGTTCGTGCTGATATGGCTGGTCCTTGGCCGGGCCACGCCGGTGGCCGTGCCGGTAGAGTTGTTTTTCCTGTGCAGTCTTTTCCCCTATGGGGCCTTCAGGAGTACCTGGGAGTACACAACCAGCGCGATCAAGGCGAATTCGGGTCTGTTGATGTTTCCGGTGGTGCGTCCTTTGGATTTCTTTATCGCCAGGACGGTGCTGGAGGGGGCCAGCCAGTTGCTGGTGCTCTTTCTGCTGGCCATTGTCATTCATGGAGTGTTTTGCGAGCCACGCCATCTGCCGGACAATTTGATGGGAGTTTTGGGGGCAGCCTTGGCCGCAATACTGTTGGGTGCGGGCATGGGGCTGATTATCGGTTGTCTGGTGATGGAGTTTCCCAGCGCTGAAGTGTTCATGCAGCTGGTGCGCCGCGCCTTGTTCTTCACATCCGGCGTGTTTTTCATGGCCGATAGTCTGCCGTCGGTTGCGCAAAAATACTTGTATTGGAACCCGGTACTGCATGCGACCGAATGGTTCCGTACAGGCTACTTCTCTGAAGCGAATAGCCGGTTTTTGGATTTGTACTACCTATG
The DNA here is from genome assembly GCA_965202745.1 of Alphaproteobacteria bacterium. Lineage (GTDB taxonomy): Bacteria > Pseudomonadota > Alphaproteobacteria > Bin95 > Bin95 > JACKII01. The sequence goes on along the minus strand of CBDBCB010000022.1, from coordinate 633,502 downwards.
GGGGTGTATCGTGGCGATGCTGATGCTAGGTCTTGTGCTCGAACGTCGGCTATACCGAAAGGGCTATTAGTTCCGATGGCCGCGATGTTGTTGCAGGGTTGCGTTGCCGTCTGCGGACGGTAAGCGGGAAGGATCAGTGATCGGTATGGCAAACGAACCAGGCGCTTCAGGCCCAGGGTCTCAGAATGCGGCAACCGGCGACGCTGCAGCCCAGCCGGGACTGAAAATACCTGCTGTGCCAAATCAAGCTTCTGCGCAAAATCAGGCTGCGCCGTCCAATCCGGTACCACCCAAACCGGCGGCAGCCGGTGACACCAAGCCGCCCGAGGGGCCGCAACCGCGCAACCGCCAACCGGTTTCTGCCACTTATACGTCTGAAATGTCATACGTGCGGCAGAACACGCGCCGCCGGGGCGGGCGTTTTGTTTCGATGCTGGTTGCGTTGATTGCGATTGCCGTACCGGTGCTGCTGGCCGCCTATTACGGCTATTTAGCGAGTGACCGGTACGTGACCGAAGCGCAATTCTCGGTCCGGTCCGCGACGCAGCAGACCGGTTTGTCGGACGTGATTGCCGGTGCTACGGGGATTCCGAGCGCTGCGGGGATGATGGGGGCGTTTCAGGATGCCTTTATCGTGCGCGAGTTTGTGCACTCCCAGGAATTGGTGGACCGGATTGATGCCGAACTGGGCATGGTTAAGCTTTTTGGCAATCCGGCGGTTGATTGGTGGTCCCGGCTAGCGGCGGATGCAACCCGCGAAGAAAAGCATGATTATTGGCAATACCGGATCAGCGCAGACTTGGACGCATCGATCGGGCTGGTTGTGCTGAAGGTCGCTGGGTTCACGCCGGAAGACTCGCTGAAGCTGGCGCAAAGCATCCTGGCGGCCTGTCAGCAATTGGTGAACGACCTCTCGGCACGCGCCCGCGTCGACGCCCTGTCGTTTGCCGCCGAGGAAGTGGCCAAGGCGGAGGACCGGCTGCGCGATTCCCGCCTGGCCGTAACGGCCTTCCGCAAGAATACCGGCGATATTTTCCCGGAAGCAACGGCGAAGGCCCAATTGGAGCTGATTGCCCAGTTGGATTTTGAACTTGCCAAAGCAAAAGCGGAGGTTGCCGCGCTGGGGCTGGCGCCGACTGCACCGACTCAACGGGCGGCAGTGGCGCGAATCATTGCGCTGGAGGCGCAGATTGCGGAGGAGCGGAAGAAATTGACCGGCACTGCCGCACATCCTGGCAGCAACGAGCCGCTGAGCGACGTATTGATCGAATATCAGGCGCTGGAGGTGGACCGCCTGTTTGCGGAACAGTTCTACATGGGCACGCTGACGCTGTTGGAAGCAGCCAGGCAGGAGGCTATCAAGATCCAACGCTATCTGGTCGTGTTCGTGCAGCCTGGCCTGGCAGAGGAACCGTTGGAGCCTCGCCGCGGCTGGGCAGTGCTGACTGTCATCGCATGCACCATTGCCGCTTATATTGTGTTAGGCGTGTTGTACAAAACCGTGAAAGAGCATGTAATGTGAGAGCCCTAATGTCGAACAAACACTTCCGGTGCCTCCTTCCGCTTGTGGTTGGGGTGTTGATGTCTGCGTGCTCCACTCTGCCGCAAAATGGGCCAGACATGCGTGAGGCGGAGCAGGTAACGGCGGAGCAGAACATTGCTTTCACAAACTTGTCACCGGAGTCCGTCCAGGCATACATGAATCGGCCGTACGTGGATAAGCCGCTGGGGCAGCAGCTTCTGCCCGGTGAGTTGCGCTTGCACCTTGGGCCGGGGGATGTGCTGCGCGTGCAGATGTTCGAGACCAGCGCTGCCGGTTCGCTGTTCAACGGCAGCCAGGGGGCCGGTGTGCTGAACCAGGTGGTGATCGATGCGCTGGGCAATATCACGCTGCCCTACGCCGGTCGCGTGCGTGCCGCTGGTATTTCCACGGCGCAATTGCAGCACCGGATTGCCGAGCGGCTGCGGCCGATTACGGTGGAGCCAGCGGCTTTTGTCGAGGTACTGCGCGACCACAGCAATAGCATTATGGTTGCTGGTGCGGTGCCAAAAGCCGGGCGGCAGTCCTTGCGCAACGGGATTGCGGGTGCATTGGACGCCATCAACAATGCCGGCGGGATCGAGGGCCCGCCCTGGCAGTATGATTTGGTGTTGCGGCGCAACGGCCTTGTTTCCCGGCGCACCGTTGCTGACCTGCTGAACGGTGGCGATTTTGCCATCGAGCCGGGCGACCGTCTGCTGATCGAGCACCGGCCAAAGCGCTTTGTGGCATTGGGCGCATTGCAGACCGCAGGGGCCTTTGAGTTTCCGTCGCCGGACCTGAACTTGCTGAGCGCCCTGGCGACGGCAAAGGGGTTGAGCGATCATCGGGCAGACCGGACGGGCGTCTATGTTTTCCGCCCGGCCAGGGAAGGGCGGCCCAAGGCGCACCTGTTCCTGCTGAATATGGAGCGCGCGGATGCGCTGTTCGTCGCCGATGCCTTCGCGATAGAGCCCGACGACGCCATCTACGTTACCAATGCGCCGTTGACGGATGTGAACAAGTTCCTGGAGCCAATCCTGCGCTCGCTCGCCATCTTCAACTTTGCGACTTCTGTCGGCCAGTAGCCGTTTAGGTCACGCGCTGGCCCACTGCGCCGCGCTGCCCATAGTCAGCAGCGCCAAGCGTGAGTATGGTCGCGTCAAATTTCGATATCCGCATCACAAAGGAATGATTGCATGTCCGACCGCATAGGTTTTGTCGGCCTGGGTGCCATGGGCAAGCCGATGGCACTGAACTTGGTCAAAGGGGGATTTGACCTTCTGGTGTTTGATACCAACCCGGCTGCCGGTGCCCGATGTGGTGAAGGCGGTGGCGCTGGGCGCAGGCGGCGTTGCCGAGGGCAGCCGCGTAAAGACCTTTGTCGACCTGTCGACCACCGGTCCGCGTATGGCTCAGGAAGTGGCTAAGGGGCTGGCTGAGCACGGTATCGATCAACTGGATTCGCCGGTTTCCGGCGGCGTTGGCGGTGCGGAGAAGGGCACGATAGCGGTGATGGTCTCCGGCCCCGAAAACCGGTGGGAGCAGTATAAGGCCGCGTTCGACACCATCGGTAACCCGTTCTTTGTCGGCGAGGGCGCTGGCCAGGGCCAGATGATGAAGCTGCTGAACAATTATCTGTCGGCAACGGCCATGGTCTCAATCGCAGAAGCTTTTGTGGTCGGTGCAAAGGCAGGCCTTGACCCGGACAAGATGGTCGAAGTCATCTGTGCCGGCAGCGGCATGAACACCGCGGTGCGTGATAAGTTCCCGAAATCGGTGCTGACCCGCAGCTTTGATTATGGATTCCGCACGGAGCTGATGCACAAAGACGTCAAACTCTGCAAGGAAGAGGCAGAGGCGCTGGGTGTGCCCATGTGGGTTGGCCAGCCGGTGAAGCAGTGGTGGAGTTATGCGTTGGCACGGGAAAGTAACCGGGCCGGGCGTTTCGGTGCCCTGCCTTGCGGCTTGGGGAAGCAGCGGCGGCCGATCGGTCAATCGTGACCGGCGCGCCGCTTGCGCGAAAAACGATCCCCGCTATAGTCCGCCCCTTCAATTTGGATGGCCCCGGCTGTCGGGCCCATTGTGAACAGGAGCGCGTTTATGCTCATCAGTCCGGCTTATGCGCAGGCAGCAGGCGGCGACGCTGGCGGTTTGCTCAGCTTTGCACCCTTGGTTCTGATCTTTGCGGTTTTCTATTTCCTGCTGATCCGTCCGCAGCAGAAGAAGATGAAAGCGCACAAGGAAATGATCGGTAATGTGCGCCGCAATGACCGCATCGTCACCGGTGGCGGTATCATTGGCAAGGTCGTCAAAGTGGTGGACGAAGCCGAAGTGGACGTGGAGATTGCGCCGAACGTAACCGTGCGCGTTGCCCGGGCTACGATCGGTGAAGTGATCTCGAAGAGCGCGCCGGACGGTGGGGCCAAGCCCGCCCCGGCGAACGACTCTGGCAAAGCCAGCGGGGCCGGTGGCGTCTCTGGCTTCCTCGCCAAAATACGCGGCGAGAAATAGGGCGGCTGGGGTAGAACGGCCATGTTGTATATTGATCGCTGGAAGCTGATCCTGATTGCAGTGATCTGCGTGCTGGGGTTTGTCTACGCCTCGCCAAACGTCTTTCAGAGCCGCGATGTGGCGGACAAGGCGGCCGACCTACCGTTCTACGTGCCCTATCATAGTGTCAATCTTGGCCTTGATCTGCGCGGCGGCTCGTACCTGCTGCTGAAGGTCGAGGCGGATGTTGTCGTTCAGGAGCGGATCGACAGCCTGCAGGATGTGGTTCGTGCTGCCTTGCGCGAAGCCAAAATCCGCCGCCGCAACATGAGTGTTGTCGGCTCCAGCGTGACCTTCGATCTCACGGACCCGTCCCGCGGGGAAGAGGTTCGCCGCCTGATCCTGGATGAAGATCCGACGCTTGAAGTTACAGCCGATGGCGGCAAAATCAATCTGGCCTTGAACGAAACGGGTCTGACCGAATTACGCCATTCGGCTGTGACTCAGTCAATCGAAATTATCCGCCGCCGCATTGATGAAACCGGCACCCGCGAACCGCTGATCCAGCGTCAGGGGCTGGACCGGATCATTGTGCAGTTGCCGGGTGTCGACAATCCGCAGCGGATGAAGGATGTCATTGGCAAGACCGCCAAGCTGACCTTCCACATGGCAGACACGACCACAAGCCCGGCGGAAGCCCGGCAGGGCGTCATTCCGCCGGGCTCCGTTTTGTTGCCAGCGCAGGACGAGCGGCCGAATCAACCAACAGAGTATTTGGTTAAGAAGCGAATCATCGTTGGTGGTGAAAACCTGGTCGATGCGCAACCGAATTTCCAGGATGGCCTGCCGGTGGTCGCCTTCCGCTTTGACACGGTGGGCGCGCAGAAGTTTGGCCGGACCACCCAACAGAATATCGGCAAGCCGCTGGCAATCGTGCTGGACGGCAAGGTGATCTCTGCCCCCGTGATCCGGGACGCAATTTTGGGCGGCAACGGCATCATTTCCGGCAATTTTTCCACACAGGAAGTGCAGGATCTGGCCCTGCTGCTGCGGGCTGGCGCATTGCCGGCACCGCTGACTGTGCTTGAAGAACGCTCCGTCGGACCTGGCCTGGGTGCGGACTCGGTGGCGGCAGGTAAGATTGCCAGTATGCTCGGCCTGAGCGCGGTGATCGTGTTCATGGTGCTGTGCTATGGCCTGTTCGGCATCTTCTCGGTGATCGCGCTGGTGATCAATCTGGTGTTGATCCTGGCTTCATTGTCGATCCTGCAAGCAACGCTGACCTTGCCAGGCATTGCGGGCATCGTGCTGACCATCGGCATGGCCGTGGATGCCAACGTGCTGATTTTCGAGCGTATCCGCGAAGAGCTCCGAAACGGACGAACGCCGGTGACCGGGATCGACGCCGGGTTCAAAAGCGCGATGCGGACCATTATCGACGCCAACCTGACCACCTTGATTGCGGCGATTATCCTATTCAGTTTTGGCTCCGGCCCGATCAAGGGCTTTGCCGTGACCCTGGCGATTGGCCTGATTACGTCCATGTTTACCGCGGTGTTCGTCACCCGGGCGATGGTGGTGATCTGGCTGCGCCAGCGCCGGCCTAAAGCCATACCGATTTGATTGGGGCGAATACCAATGCGTCTACTACGCTTAGTTCCTGAACGCCCCAAACTGGACGTTGTTCAATACCGCAAAATCGCTATCGGCTTTTCGGCGTTGTTGTTCATTGCCTCAATCATTTTGGTGATTACGCCCGGCTTGAACTTCGGCATCGATTTCCGCGGCGGTACCGTGATCGAAGTGCGTACCGAAGGCGCGGCCGATATCGCTGAGATGCGCAGCCAGCTGGGCGGTCTGGGCCTGGGTGACGTGTCGCTGCAGCGCTTCGGTGCCGATACAGACGTGCTGATACGCATTCAAAAGCAGCCTGGTGAAGATCAGTCGGTCGCGATCAAGGCGGTGCAGGCGGCCTTGGCCGACTCTGTCGAGTACCGGCGAACGGAATTTGTGGGGCCAACCGTTGGCGAAGAGCTGAAAGAGGCAGGCGCGCTTGCCGTATTGCTCTCGCTGATGGGCATCTTCGCCTATGTCTGGTTCCGCTTCGAATGGCAGTTCGCATTCGGCGGTATTCTGGCGTTGGTGCACGATGTGGTGGCCACCGTCGGCCTGTTCGCAATTACGGGCATGGAGTTCAACCTGGCGACGGTGGCGGCGGTGTTGACGGTTGCAGGGTATTCGATCAACGACACGGTCGTGATTTATGACCGTATCCGCGAGAACCTGCGCCGCTACAAGCAGATGTCGATGCCCGCCCTGCTGAACCTTTCGGTGAACGAGACATTGTCGCGAACCGTGATGACCTCCGTCTCGACGCTGATCGCGCTGATCGCGCTTGCCGTTTTCGGTGGGGAAGTGATCCGTGGCTTCTGCGTGGCACTGATTTGGGGTGTTGTGATCGGCACGTACTCCACGGTCTTTCTGGCGGTGCCAGCGCTATTGTGGACCAATGTTTCGCCGGTCGGCGTGCGCGAGAGCGATGCGGGCGACGGTGAAACCGATGGCGACGCCGGGGTGCCGGCGAACACCTGATGGCTGACGTTTCGCCGATTATCCCCGCCGGACGACAGGTCGTGGAAAGCTATGGCGGTGGCGGCTTCCGGATCAGCGGCGAACGCTATGCGCACTCAGTCCTGGTGCTGCCGAACGAGACCATCCTTTGGGACGCGGCCGATTGGGACAGCGCAGAGGCAGGTACTTTGCTGACGCTGGGCAGCGGCGCTGACCGGCCACGGACCTTGCTGATCGGCACAGGCGACAAGCAACATTTCCCCAGCCGCGCGTTCCGCCAGGACTTGCGGGCCGCCGGGCTGGTGATTGAGACCATGAACACGGGCGCTGCCTGCCGGACTTACAACGTGCTGATGGCGGAAGGCCGCGACGTCGCCGCGGCCCTGATTGCGGTGGCCTGAGCCGCGCGTTACGGCGCGATCACCACCTTGCCGAAGACCTCCCGGTCCTCCAGCATTTTGACGCCACGCACGGACTCCTCGATCGGCAGTTCCTGTCGATGATCGGCACCATGCGGCCGTCGGCGATCATGTTCATCAGCGCTTCCAGATCGCTGATGGCCCAGGAGTTGGAGCCCAGGATTTTCAGTTCGAAGGTCCAGATGTAGCGCAAGTCGGTCTTCGGATCGAAGCCAGACGTCGCGCCGCAGGTCAGGATATTGCCGCCGCGTTTGCTGGCCTTCATCGATGGGACCCAGCTATCGCCGCCGGTGAAGTTCACCACCACATCGACGCCGCCGTCATAGGTGCGGCGATGCGGCTTGCCGTAAAGCTCCCAGATTTTCTTCTCGAAGCTGTCATAGAAGATGCCGTGGTCAGCGCCCATTTCCTTCAGCCGCTCCAGCTTGGACTCGCTTTGGGAGGCGACCACCACTTCACAGCCCATCATCTTCGCCAGGATCACGCAGCAGGTGCCGACGCCGCCGGACGCGCCCAGGATCAGCACTTTCTCGCCGCCCTTGATGCCGCCATTCTCGAACATCATGCGGTGCGCCGTGCCATAGGCGACCGGCAGAGAGGCCGCCTGCGCAAAGCTCACGCCCTGGGGAATGCGAATCAACTGCTCAGCGGAGCAGACGCAGTATTCGGCAAGCCCGCCGTCGACCATCTCGCCCATCAGGCTCTTGTTCGGCCAGATCGGATTTACCAGCACCGGGTCGCCGGTCTTCCACCCGGTCACGCCGTCGCCGAGGTCGGCCACTTCGCCCGCAACGTCCAGGCCCGGAATGATCGGCAGCGGCACCTTGATCCCCGGCATGCCGCGGCAGGTGAAGACATCGTGGTAGTTCAGGCTGGACGCCTTCACCTTGATAACCACCTCTCCTGGCCCGGCTTTGGGCTCGCGGTAGTTCGGCTCGAACTTCAGGTTTTCGATATCGCCGTGCTCGTAAAGGACTGCTGCGCGCATGGGGCGTTGGCTCCCGCTGGGTAAGGCTTTATTGCTAGGCGCAATCTATCGAAGCGATACCCCCGCGCCAAGGACGCACCCTCTTCATGGCCATGTTGGAGACCAATAATCTGGGCGATATCTGGCCGGTCGCGTTTGAGCCGGACAAGCCGGCCCTCATCATGGTGCATGGGCCGGAGTTCGAGGCGTTCCTCGATCCCGGTGACTTCGAGCCCCTGACCATGGCGAAGGACGAGGTCGCCATGTTCCTTTACACCAGTGGCTCGACCGGCAATCCGAAGGGTGTGCCGCTGACCCATGCCGGTCATGGCTGAGTGACCGTGATGCGGGTGAAAGGCGCGCCCGACACGCACAGCCACCGGGCTCTGGTCGCCGCCCTGCTCTACCACATGAACGCGCTGAGTTCGGCCAAGGCGGTGCTCTATGGCGGCGGCACCATCATCCAGCTGCCGGTCTTTACCGCTGACGCCTATATCGACGCCGCCGCCCGCTACAAGGCGACCTGGATGACTAGCGTGCCGACCATGATGGCGCTGGTCGTGCAGCAGGCAGAGCGCATCGCTCAGCGCGATGTCTCCAGCGTGAAGATCGTGCGCATGGGCTCCGCGCCCGCGACCCAGGACCTGTTCGATCAGATCCGGGCCTGTTTCCCCGGCGTGCGTGTCACCTATGGCTATGGCACGACGAAGGCAGGGCCCGTGGTGTTCGGCCCGCACCCGGAGGGCAAGCCGCTGCCCGACCTGGCGCTTGGCTACCCGGGGAGCGATCCGGTGCGCCTGCGCCTGGTGGGCGATGCCGTGAACAATATCGGCGCGGGCCAACCGCATGAGGGCGAATTGCTGATGGATTGCCCGGCGTTGATGCCTGGCTACCACAAGCTGCCAGCCAAGACGTTGGAGGTGATGACGGATGACGGCCTCTACCGCACGGGCGACGTGATGCGGCGGGACGAGGATGGCTTCTATTTCTTTGTGGGCCGGGTGGACGACATGTTCACCTGCAACGGCGAAAACGTCTATCCGGGCGAAGTGGAGAAGGTGCTGGAGAACCACCCAGCCATAGCCCAGGCAGCCCTGCTGCCGGTCCCGGATGATGTGCGGGGCAACATGTGCCGGTCGCCTTTATCGTGAAGGCGGCGGAGATCGACGAGGATGCCGTGAAGCAGCACGCCATCGCCAACGCGCCGGCCTACATGCATCCGCGGCATGTTTGGTTCGTGGACGCGCTGCCGCTCGCCAGTACCAACAAGATAGACAAGAAAGTGCTGACGGCGGAGGCGGAGGTGCGGCTGATTTAGCGGTTTGGGGTTTGACTCACGTCAAAGCGGTCTCCGCGAGGGGCGTGCATTCTTTGGATCCTGCACAAACCGGCCACGGAAATAGAGGGTTCCTGATGGCATTCCGGATGTTTGAAAAGCCGTCTTTGATCCTGCGCATCGCGGTTGGCAAGGCGGCGGGCCTGTTGGTGGGGCTTGCCGGCTTTATCCTGTTGCGGGTGTTGTGGCCCGAAACAGATCCCTTGCTTCGGTGGGGTATCTTGCTCTGGTACACCACCATGGGCGCATTCATCGGGGTTTATGGCGTGGTCAACTACCACCCGGTGCTGCGCATGCCACTGCCGTGGTGGGTGCGGGCCCCGCTTATCGGCGGCTGGATGAACTTCATACTGGTGTTCTTCGCCTATGACTTGCTAGCCGCCGCGATCCTGGGCATGCTCGGGATGGCGCTCTCGCCCTTCTGGTTCGTGGTGGAGGGTGCGGTAGTGGGCACCGTCATCGGCTTGCTCGCGACAAAATTCGGCGGTGAGGGGAAGGAAACGGCGGGGCGTTAGGAATTTAGACTTTCTGGCAGCTGGGTATTGTCGGTCTGTTTGACGACGACGAAACCGTAGACATGAGAAGTAGATCATTTGGTGTTGGGTACCGGTTACAGTATCCTGTTCGTGTCCGAGATTACGAAATTGGTGGTTGCGATGTTTGTTCGTGGAATTCCTTTCCGAAATTCAATGATTATAGCCGCACTACTGGTGCTTGCTGCGGCGTTATCAGCTTGCGCAAACAAGGCGAAGGTGATTCAAGCCGGCGCAAAGCAGATGGAGGTCGAGTCTCTCACCGCAATCAACAAAATTGACGAACTGCGCCTCGCGGAATTGCAGGTTTCACCGCCATTGCCGGAGGAAGACGCAACCCGTTTTGCCAAGACAATTCTGCGGTCTTCCAAGCCGATCAACGCAAAGCGGGTTGAACTCGCGGCCAATCCGTTTGCCTTGAATACCCCCAAGAGCGATGCAGCCTGAAAAGCGTTTCTGGGGCAGATGCGCGGCGAGTATGCTGCATTTGCGGCAATCTTCGAAAACCTTGACGGTGGCAGCCTTTTTGGCGCTTTCGGCGTCAAAAAGGCTGCCGGCCTGATTGATCCCCTGATTGGCCGTATGTCGGCCTGTGCAACAACACTTACCCGCCATCCGGCCGTTTTTTCGCGGGAACGCACTGCCATTGCGACTTCTATGGAGCGGGTTCGCAAAGATACGACATCAAGCGAAAAGCAAAAGGGGCAAACTATCGGTACCTTGCGGCAGCGCTGGCAGACAATGCTGACCGCCGAGGATCAAATTACCAAGGATACGGTCAGCCAGTGCCTAACTGCCGCAAAGGTCGGGCGCAAGCTGAAATCCTTGTTGAACGACTATGACAAGTTATAGGTCGACGACTTGGCCGATGGGTTGAAGCGGGCTCTCGCATTGGCCCAGAATATTCCCAGCGTAAACCTGGAAGGGTTGAGCGGGCAGGTGGAAACCTTTGTGTCGACTCTTGATAAGGAGCCTGCAGCCAAAAAGGCATTGAATGATGCGCTCGGCAGTATTTCGACTGGCCGCGGCGTCGCGCTGGTCACCGGTGCCCCGGCCACGGGCGGCAATGCCTCTTCTGGCGGGTCGAAGTAATTCCAAAGTGAGGAAGTGACGATGGCTGATAACAATTCCCAATTGCTGGCCGATGCTCAAACGGCAGCGGAAACCGTCGATTCCGTCTATCAAATGGCGGTGGCGGACGCAGACCTGGACAAGATGGAAGAACTTAAGCCACAGGTTGATCTGCTTACGACAACCTTAGTCTGGCCCGGCAAAAACTGACGGCCGGTGCCATGATGGCAACGTCGGCTGATGTGGCAGCGATGCGGGCGGTTAAAGACGAGATCGACCAGGCTGCCCAGACTCAGCAAATGGTAGAAGGGGCAGTTAAGCTCGTCGGTCTGCTCGCCAAGTTCATTTGATCATCATTTGGGCCATCAGTTGTAAAACTTCAGACTTGATCTGACGGACAACTCAGCTTGCGTTGCTGAGAATGGGTTGTGCATTGTCCGATTGGTCGAGCGACCGGATCGTCTTGTCTACAGCAATGGGTAACGTTTCGCGGAAGGTCTGCATCGGTGTTTTACCATAGCAGTGCCGCCCGGAATGAGGCCGCTGTTCGTTGTACTTGTCGAGCCACGCGTCCAGATCAACCTGTAGTTCCTCAACAGAACGATACAGCTTCTTGCGGAACGCGATGTCGTAGAACTCATCCTTGATGGTTCGGTGGAACCGCTCACAGATGCCATTCGTTTGCGGGGAATTGGCCTTGGTGCGGGTGTGGTCTATATCCTCGATCGCCCAATAGAGCTGGTAGGCGTGGTTCTCGACCTTGCCGCAATATTCCGTGCCTCGGTCCGTCAGCACGCGCAGCAGGCTGATCTTATGTGCGGCAAAGATAAGGGATCACGCGGGCATATGTGTCGACAAACGTCTGTTGATCTATCCGCCCCACCCCCTTCATTGTGCCTCCATAATAGGTGTCCTGACTGCCCAGATAGTCAGGGTGGTGGCGCGCGATTTCGCCGTGCGCCTCTTTCCTGGCCTTGGCTTTTTCCAGGGCGGCCATCTGGTCCTCGGTCAGCAGGATGCCGTCCAGCGCGGCGGCGACGTCGATCTCTTCCTCCGGTTAAAAGGTATCCAAGTAGCGCTGGATGTTGAGGTTATATCCGTTCTCGGCGATCTCATCGGTGCTGGCGAGGTGGGAATACTTCTCGATCTCCGCTCGGGCGCTGTAGGTGTCGAGAACCCGCTTGATGTGGGTGTCTTCGTCCATCACGTTCTGGGCTTTGCCAGGCGTGAACTCCTTGCTCGCGTCGATGAAAAGCACGTCCTTGCGATCAGCGTTTGCGCCACCTTCTTCGCGGGAGCGGTCGAAAACCAGAATGGCGACGGGGATGCCCGTGGTGGTGAAGAGGTTGGCAGGCAAGCCGCCAGCAGCTGATCGAGGAGGTTCTCCTCGATCAGCTGCTGGCGGATTTTGCCCTCTACCCCGCCTCGGAAGAGGACGCCATGCGGAACGATCACCGCCACACGTCCTGACTGACGTTTGGCGATCTCGATCATGTGCGTGATGAAGGCATAATCGCCTTTGGACTTGGGCGGAATGCCCCGCCAGTAGCGGTTGTACTGGTCCGTGTCCGCGTCATCCGCACCCCACTTGTCGAGCGAGAACGGTGGGTTAGCGAGGACGACATCGAACTTCTGAAGGTGGTCGCCCTCGATCAGCGCGGGGCTGTTCAGGGTGTCGCACCATTCGATGCGCGCGGCGTCCTTGGCGTGCAGGAACATGTTCATCCGCGCCAATGCCCAGGTTGCGCCGTTCACCTCCTGCCCGTATAGAGCGAAGTTGTTCGAGCCGACCATTTCAGAAGCCTTGATCAACAGCGAGCCAGAGCCACAGGCAGGGTCACAGATCGTGTCGCCTTCCTTCGGCGCGGCAAGCTGTGCCAGCAAGCCCGAGACGGGTGCTGGGGTAAAGAATTCACCTGCCTTCTTGCCCGCATCCGAGGCGAAACGAGAGATCAGGTAAATGTAGGTTTCCCCGATGATGTCTTCCTTTACCCGCGACGGGCGCAGGTCGAGGGCGGGCTTGTTGAAGTCTTCAAGGAGGTTCTTCAGGCGGCGGTTGCGATCCTTGGTGCGGCCGAGGTTCGACTCCGAATTGAAGTCAATGTTGCGGAACACGCCTTCGAGTTTGGTGCGGTTCTTATCTTCGATGTCTTCAAGCGCGATATTGATCAGCTCGCCGATATTCGGCTCGTTGCGCTGTTCGTAGAGGTCGTAGAAGCTTGCCCCTTCGGGCAGGTAGAAGCGCTCTCGCTCCATGCGGCGGCGGATGCGGACATTACCGTCTCCATACTGCTTGCGGTATGTCTCGAAGTGGTCGTTCCAGTTGTCCGTGATGTACTTCAGGAACAACATCATCAGGATGTAGTCCTTGTATTGCGCGGGATCGACCGCGCCACGGAAGGTGTCGCAGGCAGCCCATGCAGCGTTATTCACTTCCGCCTGTGTCAGTTTATCGTTCATTTTCAAATCCTTTTGCGTTCCATTGTGGGGCGGGACATGTGCCCGCCCCAAGTTTTTTCTCAAATCAATCCACAGGGCGGGTTGAACTGCGTGCGCCGCTGGCGCTCGATCAGAATTCGATTGTGGGGATCGGCATAGATCGCGGCGACAGACAGCTCCGCGTGCCCCTGCCCGCGCCAGCACGGCGCACGGTCATGGTTCGACACCCGTTCCCGAATGTTCTGCGACTCTCCGACATCGACCACGTTCCAGGTGGACGCCGCGCTGCGCCGTCCAAGGATCACGTAGACGCCGGAGCGTGCCTGCAAGTTGTTTTCATTGCCGAAAGGGCCTTCGGCGTGGTAGCTTCCAATGTTGATGGACATCATTCACCTCATGAGTTTGTCCGTTGAGATTTGCCCGAGCTTTTCGAGGAGCGATGGGCACCGTTATGCTCAGCTTCATGGCCGTGAAGCTGAGCGTTTCGCACCTGTTGAAGCAGGGCGAAGCTCGTAAATTTTCTTTTCGTGTCAGCTAGTTCGTGCAGAAGCTGCGTTTCTGTTGCGGACAGCGCATCGAGCTCCGTGATCATCCGCTGCACAGCTCTTGGCATACCTGTCACAGAGCCTGTAGGATAAGTCCGTCCGGGGAAAGGGGGAGTCCCCTCAAACCCCGATTTGTGCAACAAAGCCTACTATAAATAGGAAAATATACATGAACAACTTGGCCGAACAGGTTGTTGCCGACAAGGCGGAAATTGAATTGATTGCTGAAACCTACAATGAATCTACCGGCTTTATTTGGCTTTGGGCCTTTTTGTTTGGGCCAATATATTTTTGGGTCAATGGTTTTGTGGCGCGGGGTTTTGTTGTTCTGCTCCTGAACCTCATCGTAATAGGCTTCATTGTCGCTCCCTTTCTTGCTTATCCAGCATGGCGGAAGCGTTCTATGGAAAAAGCTACAAAGCTCCATATGGTCAACAAAGCTTCACAAAATAGAAACCGCCCAGGAGGCTAAAATCTCAGCAACCTCGGCAAGTCTCTCGATCTTTGCAGCACGCGCACAATCTGCACTTCGCCATCCTTTTCGATGAAGAAGATCAGGTACCGGCCATGGGGCGCATTACGCAGACCGGGGTGCAGGTCTTCACGCTTCTGGAAACTACCGGGACGCTCGCTGAGCTCCACGATCTTCGCCTCGATCTCAGCCACGAAAGACACAGCACGTGGCGGGTTGTCGAGCGCAATGAAGTCTCCAATGTCGATGAGGTCTGCCCGCGCGGCAGGTAGGATAACCAGCTTAGCCACGGATCAGGACTTATCAACGTAGCGTGCGCGTAGCTCGGCAAAGACTTCATCGGCCGGTATGCCTGGGCCGCTGTCCAGACCGGCCTTGATCGCATCCCGCAAGGTCTCCAGCTCACGGCGCTCGGTGTCACGGTTGCGCGTCCAGTCGCGCAGCGCCTCGCGGACCACTTCACTGGTTGAGTCATACTCGCCGCCGGCCACGGTCTGGCGCAAGGCCTCGGCCATGTCGGATGGCATGGTGATGGTCATTCTCTCGGCTGAAGGCATGGCATGTCCTTTGTAGGTATGTCATACATAAGCATACTTTTGATGCGTTAAATGTCGAGTCCAATCATGACCACCTGGTTCACTTTCCACAAAATGGTTTGAAGCCTCCGACTTCAGTCAGATAAGAAATCAATATTGCGCCGAAGGCGCTCCATACGACTGAACCCTTCGACTTTAGTCGGAGGGTTCAGTGCCGACACCCATTTCGGCCACGAGAACATCATCAAGCACTGCGGTCGCCCGTTCCAATCGGCGAACCACATGGACGCGGTGCTGATCGAGAACCTCTGGGCAAAGGTGGGGCCGCAAGACACGCTCTGGATCGTGGGTGACTTCGCATTCGGACAGTAAGAAAAATCAGCACGGTGTGCCGCATCAGAACGGTTGGGCAGTGAAGGGGGCGGGCAACTCCCCGCGCGTCTTCCGTCCACGGCACGCAGCGCGAGGCCATCACGGCCGCGCGGGAATCCGCCATTTGCCAGGGCAGCGAGATGCTGATCCATGGCGAGAACGGTCGCATCCGCGAGCGTAACACCTACGGCAACGATCCCTTCCCTCCGAAGGGTTAATACGAAAGAAAAAGCCAATGGCTGGCATCAAAATGCGCTTCAATGGCCGCAAGATCACCTCTGCCTCGCAGCTTCAGCGGAGCTGACGCGCAGCATGGAGAAGCAGGTCGAAGACGGCCTCAAGAAGGCTGCCGGTCCCGGCGTGCGGATGAAGGAGGCCCGCGACGGATACACCTTCGAGGGCACGCCCGAACAGATCGAGCGCATGAAGAAGCGGCTGCGCTGACGCGGCCGTTGAAGCCGCCAGCAGCGTCTTCGTCTCCCTAACTGGATTGCCCCTTCGGGTGGCGATCATCAACATTTGCGGACTGGATTGAGCACGGCACCCACCACGGAGATCAGATGACGGCCAAAGCCGTAGCACCAACGTAGCGCCAGATACAGAGTGACAGGGATTGGGGAAAATAGTCGGGCAAGAAAGACCCGATATGACTATCGCAATGGCATTTCAGGCCGTTACGCCGTAAAGATGAGTCAAAGCAAAAGGATGAGGGCGAAGAGATTATGCTCACAGGCGCAATTCGTAACCAGGTGGATCAGATTTGGAATGCCTTCTGGTCCGGTGGCGTGTCGAACCCGCTCTCGGTCATTGAACAGATCACCTACCTGCTCTTCATCAAGCGCCTTGATGATCTGCACACGCTGGAAGAGAGCAAGGCCGAGATGCTGGGCACCTCGATGGAACGGCGCATTTTTCCCGAAGGCACCGACGACAAGGGTCGCGCCTACGACGATCTCCGCTGGTCCCGCTTCAAGAATTTCGAAGCGCGCGAGATGATGACGGTCGTTGACGAGCACGTCTTTCCCTTCCTGCGCAATCTCGGCGAACAGGGCTCCAGCTACGGCACCCACATGCGTGACGCACGGCTGGGCTTTTCGAACCCCAACCTACTGGCCAAGGTTGTCCAGATGCTCGATGACATCCCGATGGACGACCGCGATACCAAGGGTGACGCCTATGAATACATGCTCGGCAAGATCGCGAGCGCCGGTCAAAACGGGCAATTCCGCACTCCGCGTCACATCATCAACCTGATGGTGCACCTGATGAAACCAACGCCCGAGGACGTGATCTGCGATCCGGCGGCGGGCACCTGCGGCTTTCTTGTCTCGGCGGGCGAATACCTGCGCGACCACCACCCGCAAATCCTGCGCGATGACAAGCTGCGCAAGCATTTCCATTCCACCATGTTCCATGGTCATGACTTCGACAGCACCATGCTGCGGATCGGCGCGATGAACATGACGCTGCACGGCGTTGAAAACCCCGACATCTCCTACCGCGACAGCCTGGCCGAGGAACACGGCGTCGAAGAGGGCGCGTATTCCCTTATCCTTGCCAACCCGCCCTTCGCGGGCTCGCTGGATTACGAGACAACGGCCAAGGACCTGTTGAAGATCGTCAAGACGAAGAAGACCGAGCTGCTTTTCGGCGCGCTCTTCCTGCGCCTCCTGCGCACCGGTGGGCGGGCGGCGGTGGTCGTGCCAGACGGCGTGCTCTTTGGCTCCTCCAAGGCGCACAAGGACATCCGCAAGATGCTGGTCGAGGATCACAAGCTTGAGGCAATCATCAAGTTGCCCTCGGGCGTCTTCCGCCCCTATGCGGGTGTGTCCTGCGCCATTGTTGTCTTCACAAAGACCGGCGTCGGCGGCACGGCGGATGTCTGGTTTTATGACATGACCGCCGACGGGTTTTCACTAGACGACAAGCGCACACCGCTTCTGGACGCCGACAAGCTCGGCCCGGTGCCACAGGCGGCGTTGAGCGACGACGAGCACGCCAAGAACAACCTGCCCGAAATCCTGACCCGGTGGGAGGTGCTTGAAGCCGAAGCGGACCGCCCCCGCACCGCGCAAAGCTTTGTGGTGCCCGCCAAGGACATCATCGCGACCGGCAGTTGGGATTTGTCGCTGAACCGCTACAAGGAGGTTGAACACGAAGAAATCGACCACCAGTCCCCTACCGAGATCATAGCCGAGCTGCGTGCGATCGAAACCGAGATCACCGAAGGCCTCGACAGGCTGGAGGAGATGCTGGGATGAAACACGTCACCCTCGATGACGGCTTTCAGCAACCGCCGGAACTCTCGCAGCGTGCTTTGAAATCCGGTCTTGAGGTGGCAGCGTTTTCCAGCCAGATCGGCCATTCTTCCTTGTCGCCGCAGTGCTTGCGCGCAATCTCGTACGGCCTGACGATCAAGCAGGAGCTATTTGCCGTAGCCGTCGCCGAGGGCAAGACGTTTAGCGATGCCTACCGGCACGCCTACAACATAGAGAACATGGCTGCATCGACGGTCTGGCGTCAGGCGCATGAGCTGGCAACACACCACAAGGTATCCGCAAGGCTTGAAGAGCTTTGGCGGGAAAAACAGGCGCCACTGCGCATGCAGAGCCTCTCAAGGGCCGATCTGGTGCTGTCAGAGCTACAGGCCATAGCCCTATCTGACAAGGTCCAAGACGGCGCTAGAGTGCGGGCTTTGGAGCTGCTTGGTAAGTCTGTCGCGCTGTGGACAGACCGCGTGGAGACCGAGGACAAGACCGAGCGGACAGCTGATCAGATCGAGGCAGGGCTGCGCGAGCGTCTCAAGCGCCTAGGCCTGGCTTGACGCTACACATGCAACTCTTGGTTGTTAATCTTGATCTTCGCATAAACGGTCGTTTACGAGAAGGCATGGGCAAGAAGGTGCAGCAACACCCTGATGCCGTCCGCAGTTGCTCGAAACTATCTCTTGAAACAGGTCTCTCAAATCAAGCCTGCTGACATGAGTTTTGAGAGAGCCGCCACTCGCCTGCATGATGATCATTGCCGCCAAGTAGGCCAATGATGCCCTGGGAGGCTCTTAGAGCGCCTCCCAGCGCATCCAAGAGGCTCCCCTTTCCGGCCGTGCCGGATTCCCAATGGCGCGACCCCCACCTAGGGGGCACCCCCCGTAATGAGATGTGCCACCTCAATCTGACCGTACATAGTCTTTCTCTCAAACAATTATCTCTTGCCACCAAAAGACCTCTAAACGCATATCTTAGTATGCTCAACAACAATACCCTTCAAACAATTACTCCCTGACCTCACGGCCCCCTCCCCTATGTTTCAAGTAAAATCACTACTAACTGCTTGCTGAATATCTGAATGCTAAGATATAGCCCTAGGAATCCTATACCCCTCACTACAGATTATTTTTTGGCAGATATCAACTCACCGCAAACTCATACCGACACGCCCGTTCCGATGCATTCAACCTCTGGGGTGAGTACACCGCTGAAAGGGCAGCCTGAGTACTGCGAGACAACACTTTGCTCGCAGCCTCAAACAACTTGGCAATACCCCGCAATGACATACGCAGCGTCAGGGGGTGCCGATGAGGGCCATGCGAATGGCGGGCACGACGGCGGTCCAGAGTGCGCCGAGCGCCAGAGCCATGCCGATCAGAAGCGCCATCCCGCGCAGGGTCTTGTTGACACTCTCGGCAATCTCCGTTCTGACTTCGCCGATCCGTTTGTCCAGCGCCGCGCCCTGTTCGGCAATCTCCGTCCGGACCTCGGCTATCTCCGTCCGGACCTCGGCTATCTCCGTCCGGACCTCGGCTATCTTGCCTTCAAACGCCGCGCCCTGCTCGGCAATCTCTGTCCGGACCTCGGCAATCTCCGTCCGGACCTCGGCTATCTTGCCTTCAAACGCCGCGCCCTGCTCGGTGATCCGTTTGTCCAGCGCCGCGCCCTGTTTCATAATCTGCTTCTCGAGACGGCCTTCCGCCTCGCGCAGATCAGCGGCGGTCGCCGCCGTGTTAGTGAACGCGGCGTTCACGACCGAAACCAGGGCCCGCGCGGATTTGTTGTCCAGACCAGCAGCTTCGAGCTCGTCGATGGCCTTGGCGGTATCAATGGCGGCGGCGGGCAGCATGGGCGGGATCCTTTCATCGCCCGATATAGCCGGGATCAAAGGCGCGCGCCAGTCCTGCCCCGGTTCAATTCAACCTGGCTCCTGCGCGGCCTGAAACCCGAGTATCTCAACCGGCACCGCCTCACGCAGGCCGGGCAGCGCCATAACGACACCGCCAATCACCAGAACGGTCAGGAGCATCGCACCAAGAGCCGCCCAAAGCGGTCGCCGGCCCAATGCCCGTTCAACACCCGCGAGGCGTTGGGCCTGTGCGTCCGTCCATATGTGCCGCGAGGCGGGACGTGTCCGCGCGCCGCTCCGCAAGACCATCCAGAATCTGCTCGGTGATCGCGCCGCTCTGGCCCTGCATCCCGTCCAGCCGCTGTTTGAGCCATGTGGCCAGATCACGCAGATCAGCCCCTGAAAAGCCTTAACATGTAAAACACACGACTTGATCTGACATTTCTGCTCTTATGGAGCTTAATCAAGGAGTGTCGATCAATGACAAGCATTCAAGAGAAGATCATCAAACCAAAGCTGGGATGCTCCAGAGCTCAAACACCTCGTCTGGGTGTTTCGCTGAGTTAACGCTGGGAATGCGGGACGGCATGAAGTCGCCCAAGGCAACCATGTTCATCCGAGCATCTCCTCAAGCCGGTCGAGACCTTCGGTGATTTCGATCTCGATCGCACGCAGCTCGGCTATGATCTCGGTAGGGGACTGGTGGTCGATTTCTTCGTGTTCAACCTCCTTGTATAGGTTCAGTGACAGGTCCCAGCTGCCGGTGGCGGCGATCTCGGACGCCGGGACACAAAAGCTTTGCGCGGTGCGGGGGCGGTCCGCTTCGGCCTCCAAGGTCTCCCACCGGGCCATGATATCCGGCAGGTTGTTCACCGATCTGTTCCACGCCCTCACGGAAATCTGTGACCTCTTCTCGCCAGAAGAGTGCTGGAACTACTTCAAAGCAGCCGGATATGTCTCAGGTTAAAGGTCGGATGCATTAACTCAGCGGATGGTCCAACTTGATAACCGCAGAACGCTTGCGCTCTGGAATTCAGTGGTTGAGTCCGTCAATTAGGTTAATTGGGACGACTCCGACGGATTAACCTTTGTCGAAAGTTGTCATTAGTGCAACCACAGCGAGTTGGCATTTTGTCCGCGTCCTGCCAGTTCATGAACTGTGCCGCGAACGGCTGCTGCTGCGCTTGCATTCGGCCAGCCTGCTAAGGCCGTGATCCCCAACTCGATTGCCGTTCGCACGTAATGTGGGTTCGGCCCGAAAATCAGGATGATTGCAAGCCGAGCCGATTATGATTGCAGGTCACAACAGCTACGGCAAAACTGGAATAGACTTTCTGTCCACCACCCAATCGGCGGATAATATCGTAACGAACCCTCCCTATAATCGTGCCGAAAGCTTCCTGCGGTCTGGGGTCCGAAACGCCAAGAAAAATGTGCCCTGCTGCTGCGCTTGGCTTTCCTGGAAGGTGCGAACCGCGCGCACTGAGTTAAAGTTGAACCAGGCTATAAGGCGCGATTTTTTCAAGGCGAGAACAATCCCAGCATTGACGACGCCATCGAAAATAGTGACATGTGATGGTGTTTGGTATTAGGATGGCGCTAAGTGTTTTTTTAGGAGAATTTCTCAATGGGCGCAGGATCCGGTTACGGTGGCATGTATGCGGGGCCGGGAAAGGGGGTCCAACTGGTCACAGTCCCGGCGCTGCTCAAGCGTACAGCGCTGGCAATAGGAATAGTCCTTTTGGCGGTACCCATGGTGGTTCGCGTTACGCGCAGTATCAGCAACCGCCACCCTATCAGCCAACACGGCAATATCAATCGACCCTGCCATCGTACATGACGCGTTACCAAAACGCGCCTGAATATGAGGATCGCGCCATTACGGGCGTGTCCCAGGATGGGTTGGCCAAGATTCACGAAAACTTCCTAGAGAACGCGGCTACTGATGCTGTGGACAATTCGACTGATGCGGTCAGCAGACCGGATTATGCGGCGTATTCTGATCAGCAGCTTTTGGATGCCTATAACACTCTCAAGAGCGCGAAGAGCGGTGCGCCCGTCATTCTGGTGCAAGCCTTCATCAAGATTGATATTTTGTCGAAATGTTTGGACAGCCTGCGTGCATGCACGGGGGCAAAGGATTTTCGGCTGATCATTTTCCAGGATGGGTTGGATGGCAACCGCCATATGAGTGAATACGAGAAAGAGCATCAAGAGACGAAAGACTTTATCGAACGCTGGGTGGAAACGCATGAAGCAGTGTTTCAAAGGATTGAATTCCATCCCCAGACTCAAGGGCGTGGCACCACCCGGACCTGCAAATTGCCTGTGGATTATGCAATCGTTGGTGCGCCATTTGTTCTTTTTTCTGAAGATGACGTTATTTTTGAGAAAGATTCTCTGACCTATGCTCAACAAATTATCGTGACGCCGGACTGGACGGATCCGGATGTCTGGGCAGCTGCACTGGAGTCGATATTTTTTGACAGCGTCCATGGTACTGTCTTGCCGCGCGACATCAAGGAATGCCGTCAGATGGCAAGGGATCAGGACCTTATTTCAAAGTACATAAATCGGAAAGAACTGCCGCCGAGCTGCTTTGTTGTGACAGCAGATAAATGGGCGGAATGGTCCGAGACACGCGGGATGGCGGGCAACGCCATGGGTCTTTTGCAGCGTCGATTGCAAGCGGAAGGCAAAACCGTTCTTTGGCCAATCGTGGCACGCGCCCGAGATGTCGGCATGCTTCACCCGAAAGGGTATTCGATGAAGCTCAGGAAGGGTAACGTATTCGAACAAAAGAACACGTTCCTGACGTCCGGTGATCTTGAAGCGGATGGCGTCGTCACTCCTGTTCTCTATGAAAAAAGCACTAAACCGCTTTTGGATCGAACAAGGGAACGCTTTCAGGCTGACCTGTCACAAAGCAACTTTCCGCTGCACATGGCAGCCTTTTTCGGTCAGACGGACAACATCGCAACGCTGCTCGACGCCGGAGCCGATCCAAACGCCCGGACCGAGGATGGCTTCACCCCGCTGCACATCGCGGCCCGTCGGAACAAGGTGGAGGCCATCCAAGCGCTCATCAACGCAGGTGCCGATCACAACGCGCGCAACAAGAACGGCCAGATCCCCTTCGATATGATCCCCGACAACTCCCCGCTTGTCGGAACATCGGTCTACCGGCGTCTGAGGGACACCCAGTTCGACTGACGCCACCAACTTTCAGCTCGATTGCCATCATGACGCGCTCCGTTTGCGGGGTCTGCCGCCCTTTGCACCGTTCGCCCGTGCAGCTGTGGCTTTTGCAGGCGAGGTGGCCTGTCCAGCACGGCGGGCCATGTAGGCTTTCGTGCCAAACACCCCTGCCAGCAATCCGCCCACGGTGAAGTCCGTATCCAGAGCTTCCCAGTGCAAGCCGTAGCCCTCGCCGAGGATCTCCACCGAGGCCAACTCGTCGTCCGTTGCCGTCTCCAACCCCTGCGCAATACGAGGCGGGAAGGCAAAGGTGCGGCCGTTGGTCAGATCGACGATGATCCGGCCATTCTTCGTGTCATAGCGGGCAGACGTGGCGCGAGGCTCGGTCTGCTGTGCGATGCGGCCCCGCTCAAGGGCGGTGTCGATCTCGGCGTCTGTCAAATCAACCATGGAACTCCCTCCATTTTGCGAGAAACTGTTCCTGCTGGTCGCGGACCATCTGTATGGCGCGGCGCAGGTCATTCGCCTTCATACCTTCGGCCTTAACAAGGGTTGGAACGCCGTCAGGGCCGACCAGATTAATCTTGGCCTGTCCATCACCGAACACATGCACATGGGCTGGTTCATGATCGTCTGTGAAGATGATGACGCGCAGCCCGTGCGCCCGATAGATTGTGACCATGATCTAAAGTAACCCATCATGTTGGGTTTTTCAAGTGGCGGCGTGGCCTGTGAAGTTAACGTTCCTATTTCTTGCCACCTTCTGAGATACTTGCCTTCCCTGGACCCAAAAACTCCAGTTTGAGAATGGGGCGATGACGTCAGAGATTTTCGGGCTGAGGAATATCTTTCCAGCTCAATAGAGTAGCTACTCTCTATCTTTTGGCTATTCTGTAGATACCTCGTTCAAAAACTTGCAATTCGGCTAGTCGTTAGTACCATCTAGCTACCTGATAGCCAATAATTAAGAAGTAGTACACATGAAAACTATTGAACCGTTCGACCATACCGTTGGTCTGAGGTGACCTGGGCGGCGTCAGGCGATGATCGATATCGAGGGCTGCTTTATGTTGCTCTTACCCGCGCTCGCCATAGTGTAGCGATCCTCGCGGACCGTCAGAAACCTTCGGTGTTTGTTTGCGAGTTGATCGGAGACCTTGCATATGAAATCCGCCAGCTTGGAACCTCGGGAATTGCAGAACATCGCTGTGGGCAAGACGATCCGGGCGCTCGACCAATCGGACAATGCACAACCCATTCTCAGCAACGCAAGCTGAGTTGTCCGTCAGATCAAGTCTGAAGTTTTACAGTTTGATGGCTGAAATCTGCGTTCGGCGCCGGGTACTGACACTGCCGGGATTCTTTCGGCCTACCAAGCTCTGGGACATGGTCGTTATGTATCAGGGCCAACTCGTCGCGGCGCTCGAGTTCAAGTCCCAAATAGAGCCGTCCTTCGGCAACAACTTCAACAACCGATCCGAGGAAGCGATCGGAACTGCACATGATCTCTGGACGGCATACCGTGACGGGGCACTTGGCAAGGATGCGCCGCGCCCATTCCTCGGATGGGTGATGCTCCTCGAGGATTGCGACGCTTCGTGATCTCCCGTGCGGGATTCAGAACCGCACTTTCCAGTGTTTCCCGAGTTCAAAGGCGCGTCCTACGCGGATCGCTACGACATCCTGTGTCGCAAGCTCGTCCAGGAAAGGCTTTATACGAGCGCGACGTTCCTACGGTCGCCCAGGACGGCCGCCGAAGATGGCGCGCATGAACACATTGGCGAGCTGACCTCTCTTAAAACGTTCGTCACGGAGTTTGCGGGGCACATTGCAGCGGTCGCGGCGCGGTGATGGCCAACTTGCCAACCACAATCCATCGTTTTTGAGCAAAAAATTCGGCTGTGTTGTTATATATATGTTATTGAATCGTTACGGATGTTGCTGTTTACCTTAAGTATTTGAAATATCTTATCTATATTCAAACATCGGTCTTTAAAATGTCGAAAACTAGTCTTTAAAAAGGAAGTTCTGGATCAGACGCCGAGCTGGATATAACCGGGCTATGTCTCATCATCGGTTTCGCAAGCCCTTTAGCTTGCCGCGTCGCAATCCTTTAGGATTTCCAAAGGGATAGCCCTGTCTGCAAGCTAAAAGGCTTGCAAGAAGGCTTGCAAACTTTAGTTGCTACCGGGTCTTTAAAATGTCGAAACCGGCACCCGATGAACACCTTCTCCCGGATCGTTATCCGCAACAGGAGTTGTTTATCTGTGATCCCGGTGACGTGAATCTGAAATCAGATATGGCATCTATGGAGCACCCAATCTTTGCGTTGTCGAAGAGGCCGGATCGGAACATCCGCCGTTACACGAATGGTGATGTGACACTGGAGGTGGAGCCGGGGCCGCATGGAATTGCAACAGTCTATGACAAGGACATTCTGATTTTTGCGATCAGCCAACTGATGGCCGCAAAGAACCGAGGCGAGCCGCTCTCAAGGCACATCAGCTTTGCGGCCTCTGACTTTCTTCAATTCTCGAACCGTGGCAAGAACGGCAACGCCTATGAAAATCTCAAGACGGCATTGTCTCGATTGGATGGGACACGGCTTCGCACCAACATCAAGACAAATGGCGAGCAGCAATGGCAGGCATTCGGTCTGATTGAAGGTGCTACCATAAGACGATCCGAGACCACAGGCCGCGTTCTAGAGTGGGGCGTCACCTTGCCCGAATGGCTTTTCAACGCTGTGGAGAGCAACGAGGTTCTAAGTCTGCACCGCGACTATTTCTGGACCTGTCGCGGTTTGATGCCGCTCCTTTGATAGCATTTA
The DNA here is from genome assembly GCA_965202745.1 of Alphaproteobacteria bacterium. Classification (GTDB taxonomy): domain Bacteria; phylum Pseudomonadota; class Alphaproteobacteria; order Bin95; family Bin95; genus JACKII01. The sequence continues at coordinate 608,085 of CBDBCB010000022.1, read as the reverse complement.
CTGCAACAAAGGAGACTGACTATGGGACTGAAACGGACAGACGACTTTCGCCAGGATGCGGTGCGGATCGCGCTGACAAGCGGGCTAACGCGTAAGCAAGTGGCCGACGATCTAGGTGTTGGCATGTCAACACTGAACAAATGGATCACCGCGCATCGAGACACAGACGTGGTTTCCAAAGAGGATTTGAGCCTCGCCAAAGAGAATGACCGGCTTCGGCGGGAGAACCGGCTCCTGAAGGAGGAGAGGGACATCCTAAAAAAGGCCACCCAGTTCTTCGCGGGCCTAAAGCAATGAGGTTTAGGTTCATCGAAGAGCCCCGTGACAGCTTTCCAGCCAAACGCTTATGCCATGTTGTCGGTGTCAGCCCGCGCGGATTGCGGGCTTTCCGCACCCGTCCGGCCAGCCGCAGACAGCGGTCTGATATGGTGACGTTGGCGCACATCAGAGAGCAGTCGCGTCTCAGCCTGGGCCGGTATGGTCGGCCAAGAATGACCGAGGAGCTAAAGGAGATCGGCTTGGATGTTGGCCACCGCCGTGTTGGCAGGTTGATGCGCCAGAACGGCATATCTGTTGTTAGAACACGCAAGCACAAAGTGACGACAGACAGCGATCACAAGTTCAACATCTCACCGAATTTGCTGAATCGGGACTTCACAGCGGGCAAGCCCAACCAGAAATGGGCGGGCGACATCAGTTATGTTTGGACGCGGGAGGGATGGCTGTATCTGGCAGTGATCCTGGACCTGCATTCCCGGCGCGTCATCGGCTGGGCCGTCAGTAACCGGATGAAACGCGACTTGGCCATCAGAGCGCTAAATATGGCCATTGCCTTCCGGGCACCACCGAAGGGCTGCATCCATCATACAGACCGTGGCAGCCAATATTGTTCTCACGACTACCAGAAGATCCTGCGCCAGCATGGGTTCAAGGTATCGATGAGTGGAAGGGGAAACTGCTACGACAACGCCGCTGTCGAAACCTTCTTCAAAACCATCAAGGCAGAGCTGATCTGGCGACGGTCCTGGGAAACAAGGCGGCAAGCTGAGATGGCAATCTTCGAGTACATCAACGGCTTCTACAATCCGCGCCGCCGTCACAAAGCGTGACAGGTCCACTGCTCTTGCGTCAGCTTGTCTGCGGTTCGCCGCGAATACACATCTTCGAACTTCATAAGTCGAACTTCCTGTAACACTTCTGCTCGGTTCATAGCGCCTCCGTTCGGAGACAGAATAGAACCGGACAGATCGCTTGTTAGCGACAAGTTTTTACGCCGCATTTGACAGGCCATCCGCCGTTCTTTACTACGCACCTACAGCCAGACATCGAGTGCGCGACGCACCCTGGATAACGTGGACAGTTTAAGGCAGGACAGGCATGAAATCCTATGACGCGGCGCAGCCGATCATCTTTTTGCATGTGCCAAAGACGGGCGGAACATCGCTGCGGTCGGTGATGGAAGGATGGTTCGCACCCAATTTCTTTTGGCATTACAAAGCTCATCCACCACTGCACCATGACTTGTCCCAGGTCGAAAATCCAGATGCGCCGATCATGCTTTATGGCCATTTCAACATGCGGCAGGGCATTGGCGCGCCCGACCATTATCCGCAGATTGATCAGTTCATGACCGTGCTTCGCGATCCGTGGGAACGTGTCATTTCCAGTTATTTTTATCGCAAAGCCCGCTCAGACACAGAAGACCCACTGGTCCAAAGCCTCGAAGCATTTTTGCGCGGCACCAGGGAGCAGAATTATCTAAACCAATTTCCACGGCTCGTGACCGCCGATAACTACAAAGCAATCATCGAAGAGTATTTCGTTGCCACCGGAACGTTGGAAGACATTGATCTTTTCTTGCGGACCGCATGTCATGTGTTCGGCAAACCATACAGCCCGGATATGATGCCCCGTCTGAATGAAACCCGTCGTTCAGAGGAGGTGCCGCAGCATCTCAGGGACGACTTCAAAGAAGATCACCGCTTGGAACACGAAGTGTACGACTACATCGGCCGCCTCAGCCAACAGGAAGCGAAAAAACTGGGTCAGCCCCGGATATAGTCAGGGCTCAGGAAGTTGTGGCGAAACGTATATAGCTCTGGAATCGCATCTATAACTGTCGACGCCTCGCGGACAGCAGCATTGAAGCGGTCAATATAGACCGAAAGCCCATCATTGAACTCTTCGCATTTCAAACGGCCATCCGGTTCAAAGAGATATGCCCGAAAGTTGGTGACGGCCACGATCAGGCGGCAACTTGAATTTGCTTGATCCCGTCTTTGAACTCAACCCCCTGGATGACTTCGGACAAGCGATCCCTGGTCTTTCTGGTTCGGTTTCGCACCGTGGCGAATACGCTCTCAATGGGATTCGTGGTCCGGATGTGCTTCCAGTGCTCGGCTGGAAAATCATAGAACGCCAGCAGGTCGTCGCGGTCCTTGGTCAGTTTGGCCACGGCGTTCTCGTATTTGACGCCATAAGTTTCGACGAAGAGGTCAAAAGCCGCCTCAGCTTCTTTCTTCGTCTCCGCCATCTCAGCTTCTTTCTTCGTCTCCGCCATCCAGATGTCCTGCAGATCTGCCTTGGCCTTGTCATGCAGCGACCTGGGCAGCGCTCCAGTGACGTTAGTCATCATAGCGCGTGTCCTTGACCGGCAAGAGGTCGCGATCTTCGGCGTAAACTGGTCAAGATCAGCATCGCCAAGCATTTTCCACTCCGAAACGTTCTTAATGGATTCGGTTAAAAAGTCGGAAGTAAATAGGCTGCCATGGCTTGCGATCTCACTGCTCAAATCGAGATTTCCTTATTGTTTTTGGCATCGTAACAGTCGACTATTTCCTATGCACTCCCAAATCGCGCTAAGGGATATACTGGCTCCACGGGCGCGGTTCTGCCAGTCTGATACCTCAGCAAGAACGGCATCGGTGACGCGGCTGACCAGAACAGCGGACACCATAAGACTATATACTTTTTCAAGGTGGGAACCGCGCTGCTTCAGCGCCGTGTTGTACGAAGGTCAGTTCCTGGTCTTGTACTTCGTGGGGGACCAACTGTTCATCCCCGCCAGCTATCACGCTGGATTCAAACAGTGAACCACTCACCTATTTGTGCAACAAAGCCCCTAGTGTTAAAAGTGTTACCTACGAAGTAGTGTTACCAGCCTCAAAATCATAGCTAACCCTCAGAATTAATGAAGGTAAGTTATCCACAGGGTTCCGAAAGGCGCGAATGCTCGGTGGTTCCTGATGGCGCGAATTTTGGGTTCCTGAAAGTGCAAATCAAAGCTATGATTTCCGCATGGCTTTACTACCGGATCGATACCCTCAAAAAGATTTATTCAGGGATCGTCAAGTTGTTGACCACAATCCCAATTGCCCGTAGCGCCTGACGATGATCAGCCAGATTTCCCAACCTCGCCTAAAAGGCTACCGCTTCCCGCGTTCCATCATTTCTTACGCGGGCTCGGCATACCATCGCTTTGCACTCAGTCTGCGCGACGTTGAGGATTTGCTGGCTGAACGAGGCATCAAGGTGAGTTACGAGACAATCCGTTCATGGGTCAGAAAATTCGGAACTCAGATTGCGAAGCATGTCAGGGCTGCGCGTCAACAGCCCTCGGATAAATGGCATCTGGATGAAGGGGTGATCATCATCCGCGGTGTGAAGCATTGGCTGTGGCGCGCCGTTGCCGGCAACGGCGAAGTTCTCGACATCCTGGTGCAATCACGCCGAAATGCGCGGGCTGCAAAGCGGTTCATTGCCAGGTTGGTAGCCCGCTGGGGGACGCCCCGAGTCATAGTGGCGGACTGACGGACAAGCTGCGCCGCTACGGTGCCGCCCTGCGCAAACGCGCGTTGGAGGTGGATCACCGAGCGCATAAAGGGATAAACAATCGTATCGAAGGATCGCACAGACCAACACGGAAACGAGAAAAAATACAGGGCCGTTTCAAGTCAGCCCGTCAGGCGCAGAGATTTCTGGCCGCCCATGATGAAACCGCAAACCTGTTCCGCCCACGTCGCCACAAAATGACTGCCTCCGCCTATCGCCAGAAACGAGCCGCCGCATTTCACCAATGGAACGAATGCGCCATCGAACTGGCCGCTTAAAGAGCCTCAAGTCGGCAGTTTCTTAGGCGCTGAAGACAACGTGACAATGCCTTGTGACCGACTATGGGCGAGAGCGGCAGCGGCGACCGCGGGAAGTGTTCGTGCCGTTGGTACACGCCCAGGGGGATTTTGGCGAGGCGCTTGGCGTGATCGGCGGGGTCGCGTGCAAGCTCCATTACTGTGCGATGGCGCTACCACCTTCGGATGCATTCTTCATCAAGGCCTATCCGGCAGAGACAACCGAAGCTTTCTTTGATGGTCACAACGCAGCATTTGCCTTTTTCGGCGGCGTGCCGCTATCGGTACTCTACGACAACACGGTGATCGCCGTGGCGAAGATCCTTGGGGGAGGGGAACGGGTTCGGACCAGAACCTTCTCGGACCTCCAATCGCCTTATCTGTTCAAGGATAGGTTCGGTCGTCCTGGCAAGGGAAGCGACAAGGGTAACGTCGAGGGTGTGATTGGCTTTGGCCGGCGAACCTTCCTCGTCCCGGCTCCCCGATCTCGTCGGGTAGTTCGATGTGCTGAACGCTTGGCTGGAAGCACAGTGCCTGAAGCGCCAGGACGATGGTGTCCACGGACATAGCGAGACGATTGGTGAGCGCCTGCCGCATGACCTAGATGCGTTGATGGCCTTGCCAGCGACGCCCTATGACGCCTGTGAGAAGGTCAGTACGCGCGCAACGTCTATCTCGATGGTCCGCTATCGCAACAACGATTACTCCGTGCCAACCGCGGTTGCCCATCATGAGGTCCAGGTCCGAGGCTACGTCCATAAGGCCGTGATCGCCCTCGGGCCAAGCGGAACCGGCAAAACCCCCGTCGCCCTGGGGCTAGGACTGGTGGCTCCTCAAAAGGGCATGAAGGTCCGCTTCACTACGGCTGCCGCTTTGGGGCGTGAGAGGATTGAAGCCGCCGACGAGCGCCGCCTTCAACGCCATCAACAGCAGATAGCCGCCCAGGATCTGCTGATCATCGCCGAACTTGGCTTTGTGCCGCTCTCAAAGACCGGGGCTGAATGGCTCTTCGATGTCATCGCCCAGCGCTACGAGCGCGGGTCGATCATCATTACGTCGACCCTGCTGTTCGATGAATGGACAGAGGTCTTTGGCTCAGAGCGTCTCACCGGTGCCATCCTCGATCGGCTAACCCACCATGTCCATATCCTTGAGATGAACGGCGAAAGCTATCGGCTCAATCAGAGATAAAGCCCATAGAACTGGCTTGCGGCCAGTGCCCCTTGGGGCGCGTCAGCTATGGGGTGAGCACGCGCGCCAAGGGGCAATCTTGAACCCGGAAAGAGGCCTAATATTCCACCGGCAACTGGTCCCTTTTTCCGCCAGGATTGCTAATCAGTGTGGTGTAATTCTTGTGTGTTGGTTGGGGTAATTCCATGCCACTCGTGCCTTAAAGATAATATTGCATGCAAACATGCTTACATATTTTGCGCTTTGTATGCTTCCCACATTTGCAAGAAGAATTTCTTCTTCGCTCCATGACTAAAGCCAAATTCGCGCCCTGCTTGTTCAGAAAATCCTTCGAATACGGACTTGGGAACACGCACTTGCAGAGCGACCGTAGGCTCGCTTGCCTCGCGTGTATCTTCGGCGATCACGTCGGGCGCTGCATCGGCCACAGGCGGTGCGCCCTTCTTGCTTTTGAGCTTGGTGATATTCGTGGTCATTATGCCACCTGCCTTTCTTGAAGTTCGGCCATCTTGTCGATCACGCTTTGAGCCAGCTTGGACGCGCGTTCGTTCAAGGTGCGGAACGAGGTTTCGGTAATGGCTTTTCCTGCGTCCGAGGCCGACCCGTAGGCCGTAGAGACCCCTACTTCGCCTTCGAGCACCATGTAGCCCGCTTCGGTGAGATATTGCCGTGCGGCAGCGTTCTCACGCTCGCTGCCTGTGGTCTTAAACATGGCAAAGGCGATCTTGTCAGGTGAGCCGCCTTTCTTGCGCAAAGCATGCGCCAGGACGACGCCAGGGTGCAGATCGTCAACGGTTTGCCCTGTTGGGATCACGACCAGATCGGCCGCTGCTGCAATCTCAGCGGTTTGATCTGAGGCGTTCGGCTTGCCATCGAGGATCAGCGCATCGAAGCGCGGGGCTTCGGCAAGCGCGGTCTTTACCGTGGCGAAACTCTGCACCTGAAGTTCGGGCGTGACGCCGCCTTCGGCGCGCCGTCCTGCCCAATGGGTGCAAGTTTGCTGTTGTGTGTCGAGATCTGCGATCTTGGTGGTGAGGCCACCGGCGACGAATTCTCGTGCCATCATGCGGGCCAAGGTGGATTTACCAACGCCGCCTTTTTGGGACACCATCCCGATAATGTAGGTCATATCTGCTGCTCCGATTTGCCAAATCGTTATTTTTTCATCATGCTAGCACGCTTGCTTCATTCGCGCTAAGCATGTTTGGAGCCTTTCCATAAAGACGTATCGCATGCAAACATGCTTAGCGCTTATACGCCCCGCACTTCTTGCAGAAGGCGAGGAAGTGCTTGTCGGGGTCTTTGACTGAGATCGCTTTTTCCAGCACCCACGCGCGCCATTCGTCTTCGAGGTGGTGCATGTCCCACCCAGGGGCGAGGCGACGCGCATCTTCATGCGTGTCGGACGCAAGGCGCAATGATGAGAGCGGCAAGGGTAGGGCGCTCTGGTGCGTTTCCTTCTTAGGCCGAACGATCACAACGTCTTCTTTGATCGAGAAGGTATAGTCGGGCATGTGATCATGCTGGCCATCATCATCGATGATCTTGCCGAGCAAGCGGCGGAATTCCTTCACCGTCGAGCTGGACCCGCATTTGTCGCGCAAGAGATCAAGGCCTATCTTCCACACGGGTTGCGCCCCGCAATGCTTGCGCGCGATCTCATAGAGGCGGCGCTCAAGTGCTCTTTGCCCCCTTGGCGGATGCTCGTCTCGACCTCGGTGCCTTTCAGGCGGCGCAGGGCATCACGCAGGATCTCATAGCCGCGCCCAGAGGTTTGACGGTTGGTCGCAACCAGCAAGTCATGCGCTTTGAAGCGCACATGGCGGCTTACCTTTCGGCTTTCATTGAGCGCGCCGATGCATTGGCTGATGCAGTAGATCAGAATATCGCGATCATGCACGGTTGCGAGCCCCTGGCGGGACGGTGCGATCTGCATCCAGTTGTCGCCACGCTCATAGCGGCGCGTGCGCATGTCAGGCTTGGTCGAGAGTGAGAATACAGGGTGTTCCATCGACGCCATATCTGCCTTTGGCACCGCGTCCACGATATCACAGACGAACAGATCGCGCTGCGGATGCCGATCTGGCAAGAGCGGCGAGCGGGCAGGAAGCACAGCGCTTTTATTCGTCATTTCACACACCGGTTTCGGAAAATTAGCCCGATTCCCCCAGCTATTTCAACCTGTTAGCAACCACTCAAAATTGTGTAACTCTACTCTAACTATATTTAACTCTCTCACTTCCGCCGAGGGTCCTGTCGGATAGGGCAGCGCACCAAACCGACAGGACGGCGCTTCGCCCCCCATGGGGTGTAAGGCAAATACAGGGGAATAACTTCTTTGCTTAGAAAGAAAAAACTGACATTTAGTAACGTATATACCACCATAACTTCTTATGGTTGAACTCGTTGTTTATGTCACTGAAGAGGGAAAAGCGCCGTTCGATGATTGGTTTACCAAGCTCGATACGGCCGCAGCCCTAAAGGTCAGAACCGCGCTAGCGCGGTTCGAGACCGGCAACCTGGGCGATGTGAAGCCCGTAGGACAGGGGGTGTCCGAACGGCGGATCACCTGCGGCCCAGGTTATCGCGTCTATTTTAGCCAAGACGGCGACAAGCTTGTGATCCTGCTTTGCGGCGGCACGAAGAAACGCCAGTCCAAGGACATCGAGCAAGCCAAGGCATTTTGGGACGACTACAAAAACCGAAAACAGAAAGGAGACTGACATGCCACTGACCAAAGATTTCAAAGAAACTATCAAGGCACGCGCCGACCGCGATCCTGAGTTTCGTATCGGCCTGTTCCGTGAAGCGATCGAGGCGATGCTCAGCGACGATCTCGAAACGGGCAAGGTGCTGCTGCGTGACTACGTGAACGCTACCGTGGGTTTCGAGACCCTTGCCGAGGACATGAAGAAAGACCCCAAGAGTCTGATGCGCATGCTCAGCGCTAAGGGAAACCCACGCGCCGATAATCTGCTGGCCATGGTCGCCTGCTTGAAGCAGCGCGAGGGTGTGTCCTTTTCGCTAACACCGAGCAACGGGCTTCACGCGTAACCAATCATTTAAGGCGCTTTGCATGCAAGCATGCGTTCTTGAACGTGGATAGCTCTCCCTTAGCGCGATGTGCGAGTACATCGCTAATAACCGACTGTTAGGATACCAAAAATAAGAATTTCGACTGAGTGAGGGAAAACAGGCATGAATGCTGTTGAGATCGAAGAAGCAATATCGGCATTGGCCGAATTGCCTTTCGATGGTTCTGAGTTTCCATTCGCTTTCCTATTGGCCTTTGGCAATAAAGCGACGACCATCAAAATGTTACGCAAAGGGGCGCGAAACAAGTCCGATCAGGGCGGCGTGCTTCAGACCAATAAGATCCACTTGAGGGTTTGCCCCGAAGGCGAAGTCACGAATTCCCTTGCCGAGTTGAAAGCCAGCCCCGCCACGACCAAGGCCAAGGCGAAATTTGTCCTGGCAACCGATGGCCGCGATCTTGAGGCCGAAGACCTGACCACGGGCGAGACGATCGCTTGTGCTTACACCGACTTTCCCGATCACTTCGGGTTTTTCCTGCCCCTCGCGGGGATCAGCACCGTCAAGCAAATCCGTGAAAGCGCCTTCGACATCAAGGCGACGGGGCGGCTCAACCGCCTCTATGTTGGGCTGCTGAAGGACAACCCCGAATGGGGCACGGCCGCGCGCCGCCACGACATGAACCACTTCATGGCACGGCTGATCTTCTGTTTCTTCGCCGAAGACACCGACATCTTCGCACAGCCCGATCTGTTCACTTCGCGGATCGAGACGATGAGCGCGCCCGACAGCTCGAACACCCACGAGGTGATCACTGAGCTCTTCCGCGCGATGAACACCAAGTCCGAGGATCGCGCGAGCGCCGACATCGCCCGTTGGGCGCAAATCTTCCCTTATGTGAACGGCGGCCTCTTCTCGGGCAGCACGGACGTGCCGTGCTTCTCGAAGATTGCCCGTTCCTACCTTCTGCACATCGGCAATCTGGACTGGACGAAGATCAACCCTGACATCTTCGGCTCGATGATCCAGGCCGTGGCCGATGATGAAGAGCGCGGCGCATTGGGGATGCACTACACATCCGTGCCGAACATCCTAAAGGTGCTCAACCCGCTCTTCCTCGATGACCTGCGCGAGAAGCTGGGTGAGGCAGGTGACAACGCCCGCAAGCTTCTGAATCTGCGTAACCGCATGGCCAAGATCAGAGTGTTTGACCCCGCCTGCGGATCAGGCAACTTCCTGGTGATCGCGTACAAAGAGATGCGCGCCCTTGAAGCTGAGATCAACGACCGGCGTGGGGAGGCCGATCGGCGCACTGAAATCCCGCTGACCAATTTTCGCGGGATCGAGCTGCGCGACTTCCCTGCCGAGATCGCGCGGTTGGCGCTGATCATCGCCGAGTATCAGTGCGATGTGACATATCGTGGGCAGCGTGAGGCGCTTCGCGATTTCCTACCGCTTGATGCCATGAACTGGATCACTTGCGGCAATGCCTTGCAACTCGATTGGCTAAGTATTTGCCAACCTACCGGATTGGGGGTCAAGTTTCGCGCCGACGATCTATTTCATTCACCGTTAGACCAGGCGCAAATCGACTTTGAAAATGAAGGTGGCGAAACTTATATCTGCGGCAATCCCCCGTATTTAGGATCAAATTGGCAATCCTTAGAACAGAAGGAAGATCTGGGTAGGATTTTTGAGGGACGCGTAAAAGATTGGAAATCTCTAGACTATGTTGCTGGCTGGTTCATGAAGGCAGCGGACTATGGATTGCACACACCAACTGTCTCCGCATTTGTTTCCACAAACTCAATCTGTCAGGGTCAGCAAGTTCCGATTCTATGGCCAGAAATTTTTCGAACTGGTCATAAAATATCGTTCGCGCACACCAACTTCCGTTGGGCTAACCTAGCGAGTCACAACGCAGGCGTCACTGTTGTGATCGTCGGACTTGCTTCTGAACCGCCAGCACAAAGACAACTACTTTTGATCGACGCTGACGGAGAGTTTGTTTCGAAGCTATGCGACAACATCAATGCCTATTTGGTCGCCGCGCCAAACATCTCCGTTTCGCGACGTCCCAAGCCGCTTGATGAGCGGGCTCCGATGCAATTTGGCAATCATCCATATTACGGGGCATCGCTGATCTTCTCGCGCCAAGAAGGGCAAGAAATAGTTTCCACATATCCAGCAGCCTCTAGGTTTGTGCGCCCACTTTATGGGTCGAAGGAGTTCATATCCGCCGCTCCTCGCGCGTGCCTATGGATCGAGGAGCAAGACCTTCCAAGCGCAGTCGAAATTCCCCCAATTGCTCAACGGATTGGAGATGTTGCAAAATCTCGTAGACGGGCCAAACAGGACAAAGCGGCGCAGAAACTAGCCGAGACGCCTTATAGGTTTCGAGATCAGGTGGCCGCGGAAAGATCAGTAATGGCGGTTTCGCGTGTTAGCTCAGAGAACCGGCCTTATCTTCCCGTTGGCATTTTGCCCCCAGAGAGCATTATTCAAGAACAGTCGTTCGCCCTCTATGATGCGCCGATGTGGAACATGGCACTGCTCGCCTCGCGCGTGCATCTGGTTTGGATCGGGACGGTTTGCGGTAAATTGGAAACCCGATATCGCTACTCAAACACCCTCGGCTGGAACACGTTTCCGGTCCCCAAGCTGACCGGGAAGAACAAGGCAGACCTCACCCGCTGCGCCGAGGACATCCTTCTGGCGCGCGAGGCGCATTTTCCTGCGACCATCGCCGACCTCTACGACCCCGAGAGGATGCCCGCCGGCCTGCGCGCCGCCCATGACCGCAACGACGAGACGCTTGAGCGCATCTATATCGGTCGCCGCTTCCGCAACGACACCGAGCGGCTCGAAAAGCTTTTTGAGATCTATACCAAGATGACCACCAAGGATTTGAAATCGACCAATTCGAGAATGAAAGCATAGCCCGATGACCAATATCAAAAGCGTTCCCTCAGTTTCCGTGACCTACGCCCAGAATGGCGGCTCGACCAAGTCGAACGAGCTTGGCATGCGGGCGATGCAGGAGCGCGCCTATGACAAGCGGGGCGAGCAGTATCTTCTGATCAAGTCGCCGCCTGCCTCGGGCAAGAGCCGTGCACTGATGTTCATTGCGCTCGACAAGCTGGCCAACCAAGGGATCAAGCAGGCGATCGTGGTGGTGCCGGAAAAGTCGATCGGGGCGAGTTTTAATGACGAGCCGCTGAGCAAGTTTGGCTTCTGGGCAGATTGGCAGGTCGCGCCGAAATGGAACCTGTGCAATTCGCCAGGGACAGACGGCGGCAAGGTCAAATCAGTTAGCGCGTTTCTTGAGAGTGACGATCAGATTCTTGTCTGCACACACGCCACCTTCCGTTTTGCAGTGGAAAAGTTGGGGATCGAGGCGTTTGACGATCGGCTGATTGCGGTGGACGAGTTTCACCATGTTTCTGCGAGCGAAGACAGCATTCTTGGCAAGCATCTCAATGACTTCATCGCGCGTGACCGCGTGCATGTGGTGGCGATGACCGGCAGCTATTTTCGCGGGGATGCCGTTCCGATCCTTGTGCCCGAGAACGAAGCCAAGTTCGACACCATTACCTACACCTATTACGAGCAGTTGAACGGCTACAAATACCTGAAAACGCTTGATATCGGCTACTTCTTCTATTCGGGTTCCTATGCTGACGACATCCTGAAGGTGCTTGATGCAAACGAGAAGACGATCCTGCACATCCCGAATGTGAATTCGCGCGAAAGCACGAAGGACAAGCATCGGGAGGTCGAGCACATCATCGACGCCCTGGGCGATTGGCAAGGAACAGACGACGCGACGGGCTTTCAGCTTGTGAAGACGCCTGAAGGGCGGGTTTTGAAGATCGCTGATCTGGTAGATGATGAAGCAGTGAAGCGCGATAAGGTTTCGAGCGCGCTGAAAGACCCTGCGCAAAAGAACAACCGCGATCATGTGGACATCATCATTGCCCTGGGCATGGCCAAGGAGGGCTTTGATTGGATTTGGTGCGAGCATGCGCTGACAGTTGGCTATCGGGCGAGCCTGACAGAGATTGTTCAGATCATTGGCCGCGCGACCCGCGATGCAAAGGGCAAGAGCCGTGCGCGTTTCACAAATCTGATCGCCGAGCCCGATGCTTCGGAGGTGGACCTGTCACGCTTTTGTGCCGCCCCAAGTGCTCGTTTAAGCCACCTTTCGTTCGAAGGCGACGGGGCTTTTCCAAGCCAGTGCTTTGTGACGGCGGCGCGGATTGTAGAAGCCGTTGATGTACTCGAAGATTGCCATCTCAGCTTGCCGCCTTGTTTCCCAGGACCGTCGCCAGATCAGCTCTGCCTTGATGGTTTTGAAGAAGGTTTCGACAGCGGCGTTGTCGTAGCAGTTTCCCCTTCCACTCATCGATACCTTGAACCCATGCTGGCGCAGGATCTTCTGGTAGTCGTGAGAACAATATTGGCTGCCACGGTCTGTATGATGGATGCAGCCCTTCGGTGGTGCCCGGAAGGCAATGGCCATATTTAGCGCTCTGATGGCCAAGTCGCGTTTCATCCGGTTACTGACGGCCCAGCCGATGACGCGCCGGGAATGCAGGTCCAGGATCACTGCCAGATACAGCCATCCCTCCCGCGTCCAAACATAACTGATGTCGCCCGCCCATTTCTGGTTGGGCTTGCCCGCTGTGAAGTCCCGATTCAGCAAATTCGGTGAGATGTTGAACTTGTGATCGCTGTCTGTCGTCACTTTGTGCTTGCGTGTTCTAACAACAGATATGCCGTTCTGGCGCATCAACCTGCCAACACGGCGGTGGCCAACATCCAAGCCGATCTCCTTTAGCTCCTCGGTCATTCTTGGCCGACCATACCGGCCCAGGCTGAGACGCGACTGCTCTCTGATGTGCGCCAACGTCACCATATCAGACCGCTGTCTGCGGCTGGCCGGACGGGTGCGGAAAGCCCGCAATCCGCGCGGGCTGACACCGACAACATGGCATAAGCGTTTGGCTGGAAAGCTGTCACGGGGCTCTTCGATGAACCTAAACCTCATTGCTTTAGGCCCGCGAAGAACTGGGTGGCCTTTTTTAGGATGTCCCTCTCCTCCTTCAGGAGCCGGTTCTCCCGCCGAAGCCGGTCATTCTCTTTGGCGAGGCTCAAATCCTCTTTGGAAACCACGTCTGTGTCTCGATGCGCGGTGATCCATTTGTTCAGTGTTGACATGCCAACACCTAGATCGTCGGCCACTTGCTTACGCGTTAGCCCGCTTGTCAGCGCGATCCGCACCGCATCCTGGCGAAAGTCGTCTGTCCGTTTCAGTCCCATAGTCAGTCTCCTTTGTTGCAGTAAATGCTATCAAAGGAGCGGCATCAAACCGCGACAGGTCCATGTTGACCAAGATCATCGATGATAATCTCGCGCATGGTCATATCCCTGATTACACCTTCGAACTGAATGACGACCTGGTTACGATCCGCCCGCAAGCATCCTTCACCAAAGCCTATACGCCCGCTCCGAGCCAAATCAGCCAGATGAAGGTCCGTGCCTTTTTGGAACAACATAGGGACCATATCGCGATCTTGAAGCTGAAACGGGCCGAGCAACTGACCCAGAGCGATCTGGAAGAACTTGAGCGGATGTTCATAGACGAAGGCGTGTCGGATGTGGAAAAGCTGGATGAGCTACGCGCGGACGGCGGTCTTGGCTTGTTTCTTCGATCACTCACTGGCCTGGATCGGCCATCTGCAAAAGCCGCATTCAGCAAATTGACGAGTTCGGACCTATCATCGAGCCAGCTCGAATTTGTGAACCTGATCATTGATCACTTGTGCGAGTCTGGAATTGTTGACCCGCGCCGCTTCTACGAAAGCCCGTTCACCGACATAGACGCTCGCGGGATTATTGGATTATTTAAGGGGATTACATCTCTAAGTAACATTTAAGAATATAGGGGTGTTCAAGAAAAGAGAGCTGGATGTTCAGAGGGCAAACGCGGTTTAGACGTTTGCCTAACTGAATAGGTATTTTAAGAAATGATCTACCTCATTGTCTTTATTGTGGTGGGGCCTGAATTGGAATTAACGTTATATAGACAGATGGTTCGTATTTATTGTCAGCACCTGTCATTGAATCGATAGCACTGCTAGCGCCCCAGGTTAAAATCACATCCAATAGAATGCCTCCCGCACCCGAAGTAGATTCCCAACCGTTATTGTTGCGGTAAGTTGCGGTTTGGTAGCCATCTTTGTTGCAGGTAATCGTTATATCGTGTTTGGTTTTTGTAACTGTTACATGCCCAGGCGATGAGACAATTTCAGCGATTTTTTACCTTGTCTCTCAAGCGTACACTGTGCCGCTATCGGGGATGTGGAAATGTAAATTTCTTGATCTGTGCCTTGTGTGATTGTTGAACAAGCGCTTAATTGAAGTCCGAATAATATAGTCGCTAGTGCAGGGGTGATTTCCATGATTTTTTCTTTAGATTTTGTCAATACACGGGAATAGGAATTATATTTCTAAGTAACATTGCACTGAATTATTCCTAACCTGGTTTTGATTTTCTATCCGGCGACGCCTTGAAGAATGCGTTGCGCAGGTCTTTCATCTCCGCGCCGGGCATATCGTATTCCTGTTCCATTTCAGCCTTGCTCGGCTGGTAGTGAGAGTCAGCTAGTTTTTCAGAGAGTGTTCTGTCTTTGGGTTTGAGTTTGGTCATTTGGCTTATCCTTTCGCGATCATAAGATAGGGGTTTAACCGAACGGGAGCTGTGGTTCAGACTATCTATGCCCATGTGCAATTGAAGGTGTCTGAAACCGCTTATATTCAAGAATGTTTTGAAAGGTTAGTAACCGCATTCGCGCATACTGAACATCAATAATTTCAAGAACAGACTGATTGTTTGCGATATCATGTTCGAGAACCGCTTTCCAAACCATTATCTGCAATCAAATCAACGTAGCGCAAACGCTTTCCCGCCATGCTACAAACCAAATCGCTCATCTGGTCAATGGTATCCTTGGGACGTCTGTTGTGACGGCTAGAGAACTCATTAACATAGCGTTGTAGATGCTTGGGGCTCATCTTGTGATAAATGCCCTGATAGCCACGCTTCATCGGTGCCCAGAAGCTTTCGAAACCGTTTGTATGTGCCATGTTACGGACGTATTCACCCATTGAGTGTTTGACCGCTTGATGCGCCCTGTTAATGCCCTTGTAGGCGCGCGCCTCGTCGGGGAATACCTGGGCATCCTTGGTAGTATGATTGGTCACAAAATCTTGTAGTGTATGCGCAGCGGTTCTTTCAACCACCTTGGCAACCACGCGGCCGGAGTTGCGATCCTTGATCCCGGCCACGGCGGTTTTGCCCACCGCGCCGCGGCCGGCCTTGAGTTTTTTGCTAGCGTGTTTGTTCTGTTCCTTACCACCCATGTAGGTTTCATCCGCTTCAACTGGACCTTTGAAAACTGGACTATTGGACCCATGAGCCTCACGGAGACGGTGCAGCATGAACCAAGCGGCCTTCTGCCCAATCCCGAGCTCACGATGCAGCTTCATGCTAGAGATACCCTTGAGATTGGTGGCGAACAGGTAAAGCCCAACCGCCCAGACACGATAGGGTAGCTTTGATCCCTGCATGATATTGCCAACCCGAACAGTGAACATCGGCTTTTTCGGGCAGTCATTGCAGCGATGCGTCATGCTCTTGTGGGCCACGCCGACTTTTACATTGATAGAACCGCAGTGAGGACAGTGTGGCCCTTCCGGCCAGTGCTGGGCCTCAATCCATTTCCGCGCCTTTTCTTCATCCCCGAACATTTCTGCAATTTGCAAAAGCGTCAGACCATTCCGCTCATGTCGTCCCGGTGCATTTTTTGCCATGTTTCCTCCTAATGTGACTCTATGGTAAATCATAGAATCAAATGGGGTAATAGGAAAATGTTACTTAGAGATATAATTCCCAAAAATTTAATAATACTCAAGACCTTACAGACCCAACCAAACCATTTGCAACATTGGACTGAAACCAGCTCCAATGCGAAGTGAA
Source organism: Alphaproteobacteria bacterium (assembly GCA_965202745.1). Taxonomy (GTDB): domain Bacteria; phylum Pseudomonadota; class Alphaproteobacteria; order Bin95; family Bin95; genus JACKII01. The sequence goes on along the minus strand of CBDBCB010000022.1, from coordinate 591,693 downwards.
GCAGCCCACACGCCTCAACAACAAAAAAGGATTTAGCCTGATGCCGATCATCGACCTATCCCGCGAACTCTACCACCGTACACCAGCCCACCCCTCGCATCCGCCGGTAGCCATTGGCGTCTGGAACGATCATGCGGAGAAAAAGCAGGCGGGGCAGACCGTGTTTTCGTCGAAGGCGCTGCACCTCCATTTCCGACCACGCCGGCAGCTATGTAGACGCCTTTTGCCATTTCGACTCGCGGCCCGGGGCGGCAGGCGTCGACGAGATGCCGCTGGAGATGTTCTACGGTCCGGCCTTCTGCGTCGACCTGCGGGACGTTCCGTTAAAGCATGAAGTAACGGTCGGCGAGCTAGAGGCAGCTGTGGATGCGGCGGGCGTCAGCATCGCGCCGGGCGATATCGTGCTGATCCTGCTCGGCACCAACGCCCGGCTCTGGGGCTCGCCTGCCTATCTGCATGATTTCGCAGGGTTGCATGTGGACGCCGTGCACTGGCTGGCCGATCGGGGCGTGAAGAACTTCGGCGTCGAAGCGATCAGTCCCGCACCAGAGGGCGAAGCGAACTACAAAGCGCACCTCGCCTGCGCAGAGCGGGGCATCACGCACATGGAATGCCTCTGGAACCTGGAAGCCGTGGTGGGCCTCGGCAAGTTCACCTTCGCCACGGCCAGCCCGATCCGCGCCGTCGCCATTGTATAACCGCTGCGGCGTAGCGGCTACCGGCCGATCTCACAGCCTTCGACCGTTACCCGGTGCATCAGGCGGCGGTGGCCCTGGTAGTCGTTCAGGGCATAGTGCCAGGTCGCGCAATTGTCCCAGAAGGCGATCGATCCGTTGGCCCATTGGAAGCGGTATTGGTGCTCCTGGCGGGCGGCGTGCTGGTAGAGGAATTGCAGCAGGGGCGCGCTCTCCAGGTCGGTCCAGCCTTCGAACCGCAGGGTAAAGCCTGGATTGACATAGAGCGCCTTTCGGCCGCTGACCGGATGCTTGATCACCACTGGGTGGATGGCGTCCTGCTGCGCGGCGTCCTCGTTGCCGAGGCGCCCGTTCAGGTCTTCGCCACGGTCCTTGTAACGCGCTGTTTTGCCGAAGACATGGCGGGAAGAGTGGACGCCATTCAGGCCTTCCAAGGTCGCCTTCAGGCCGTCCGAAAGCGTTTCGTAGCCCATGTACATGTTGGCAAAGACTGTGTCGCCGCCGCGCGGCGGCGTCTCCCGCGCCAGCAGGATGGAGCCCATGGCGGGGATCTGATCGTAAGAGTGGTCGGTATGCCAGCCGCCGCCGATATTGGCCTTCTGGTCCGGCTCCTTGCGCACCTCGGCGATGCGCGGCTCCTCCGGTACATGAGCGAAGAAGCGGTTCACGTTCACGCCGCCAAAATGCTCGGCCATGGCCAGATGCTGACCGGTGGTTATGTCCTGATCGCGGAAAAACAGGACGCCATAGTCGCCGAGCGCTGTCTTCAGCGTGGCGGCAGTATCCGCATCCAGCGAAGCGAGATCGATATTATCCACGAACGCGCCGACGCCGCCGCCGGACGGCCGGATTTCGATGCTGTTGGAAAGCATAGGCTGGCTCCTTGATTCACAATTGCCGCTAAACTAACCGACCGGGAGCAGCCCCGCTACCCTCATTGGCCGCGCGCCAGCTTGGCACCGGCCGCCAGCGCCTCCAGCTTGCGGACACCCAGCCAGCGGGGAATGGCGGAGAGGCCGCAATCGGCGGTGAGTGCCAGCCGCTCAGCCGGGACGCCCGTTTTCAGGATCTGCTCCACCCGCCGGGCGACTTCGCTTGCTGTTTCAAGGTGGAAGTTCTTCACGTCCACAACCCCGGCGACGATCTTCGCCGGTTTGTCCAGGCCGGCAACCAGATTGACGCCGGCCATTTCACGGTTGGCGAATTCCAGTATCAGCCAATCCGCTTCGAGCGCTTCCAGTCCGGGCCGCAGGTGCCCGAAGTCCCGGGGCGTATAGGGACGGTTGGCATTGTTACCGAAACAGACATGGACGGCAAACCGTCCAGGCGCGGCGTGCCCCACCGCGTTGACCGCACGGACAGCATCGGCCTGGCTGAGCCAGTCGGAGACATGGGTCAGTCCCGGCTCATCCAGTTGCACGACAGGACAACCGGCGTTGGCCAGTGCCCCCACCTCGTTCTGGATTATCGCCACCAAGTCAGCCAGCAGGGCAAAGTGCGGGGCGCTTTTGCTGGCATAGGCTGCGCCCGGCTGAATGTTGTGGACAAAGGTAATCGGCCCCGGCAGCGTCATTTTCAGGCGCTTTTCGGCGGCTTCCGGGCCGAGTTGCCGGGTCACCTCACGCTTCAGGAATAGGAAGTCCTCGACCAGTCCCAGCCCATCCGGCGCACTCACCCGCTCCTCCGCCACATAGCCGGGCGTGCGGTCGTAACCGGGCACCCCAAGCTTGCGCGCCACGGGCTGGCGGACCAGGCCCGTCAGCCGGTCGTACATGGCATAGACGAAGCGGTCGCGCGTCAGCTCCCCGTCGCTGAAGATGTCCAGACCAGCCTGAATCTGGTCGGCGATGGCGGTGCGCGTGGCATCGCTATAGGCCTCGTCAATGTCGGCGGGACCAGCCTGGCCCGCGTGGCTGCCAACGCCCATGGTGGGCAGGAGGGGGAGGTTATCAAACATCAGCATTTACTCTTCATCGCGGCCGCAAATTGAGCTTGCCAAGCACAAGCCGCTACGAGGTTGGCTTGGCTGTAGATGCAGGGGCAGATGGCGCTACAGTGGGCGGCGTATGCAGAAGCAACTCGTTCATGAATTTCGTGATGTTAGCCTTTATCGCTCCCTCATTCGCCAGGCGCAGCCGTTTGATCGCAGCAAATGCGGAACTGAAATCGGCCGTATAAGGTGTCGTGACCGTCGTTTGATAGTACGGTTCAGCAGTCACAGCTGCTAATACCTCGTAGTTTACGTTGGCGGTGACAGTCAGGTCGAACCCGCCGATGGGCTGAGCCAGCCCAAGCAGATTGGCATTCAGTTTGTATTCGTAAGCGCCTGCTGCAGCGTGAAGTTGGTTGTCGCGCAGCGAGCCTACCAAAGCTTTGCGGAATGACTCATTGTCGACCTCAGAAGTCCAGAGTGGGTTAGTCTCCTCCCCGCCGGTCACCCGATCGACGCAAACTGCGTTATTCAGTGGAGACCCAATAACCATGCTGATTTGCGACTTGCCGGCAATCATCTGTTCTACTTTTGCGGGTTCTGCGCATGCGCTCAACAACAAAATTAGGGTGAAAAAGGCTGACAATTTAGTCCATATCGCCTGCATATTCAGATATTATTTTGGCACCATAACGGCCATTATGATTGCGTAGTATAAATTACCTAATTTCATGGAGACACGCAATGCGCATCCTGATTTGCGGTATATTTTTCCTATTCTGTGCCTGCGAGCATCGGCCATCCAATCCCGTTTCTATCTCGCAACCGGGCGACAGCACTTTAGGCTGCGAGGAGATAGACTGGTAGATGGCGGACAATTACCGGACAGCGGCCCGGCTCAAAGGCGAAGATGAGGATCTAATCGCGCAGAATGTCGCTGCGGGTCTCTTTTTCGCCTGGGCGACGGATTTATCCCAGTCGGAGTAGATCGAGTACCGGGCTTTGCAGGATCGCAACAAAAACCTGCTCCGGTTGAGGAACAAGCGGGGCTGCCAGCCGCCGCCATCGCCCAACGCAACGAACTAGTAGCTCGATCAGATCACTAGGGTATTGCCGTGTACTCCTTCGCGATCTGCTCCACCATCTCCGCGACGCCGGGCACACCGTCTACCTGCTGTACCGAATGCCCGGCGGACCAGACGTCTTTCCAGCGGCGCGGCGCGTTCGGGTTGATGTCCTTGTCGATCTCGACCGAGCCGCGCTCCGGCAGGTTGTTGGGGTCGAGCCCCGCCGCCAGCAGGGAGGGGATCAGCATGTTGGTTTCCAGCCCGGTCATGGCCTTGGTCAGCTTCACGTCGTCCAGACGGGATGACACCAGCATGTCCTTATAGGCCTGCTTCGCCATGCTCTCTGCCGTTGCGATAAAACGGGTGCCCATATAGGCGAGGTCGCAGCCCAGCACCTCCGCCGCGCGCAGGGCCTGGCCATCGCCGACCCCGCCCGCCAGCACCACCGGCCCGTCGAAGATCGCCCGCACGCCACGCACAAAGGCGAAGGGGTTGGCCCAGCCGGTCTGCCCGCCCGCCCCCGCGGTCAGCAGGATCAAGCCGTCCGCGCCCGCCTCGATGGCCTTCTCCGCATGGCGCATGGTGGCGATGTCGGCAAAGACGAGCCCGCCATAGCCATGGATCGCCTCGATGATCGGCGCGGGCGAGCCGACGCTGGCGATCACCATGGCGGGCTTGTATTCGCAGATCAGCGCAAGGTCGTCGGCCAAGCGGCTGTTGGTGCGGTGGACGATCAGGTTCGGCGCAACCGGCGCGTCTTCCTCTGTGAGCTCGTCCCGCATCCGGGCGAGCCACTGCTCCAGGTCCGCCAGCGTCCGGCAGTTCGCCGTCGGGAACGAGCCGATAACGCCTGCCTTGCAGGCCTGGATGACCAGGTCCGGCCCGGAGACCAGAAACATCGGCGCCGCGATGAGAGGCAGTTTGAGGCGGGATGAGATGGAGGTGGGGAGGGTCATTTAGTTCCAGGATCTAACGGGGCAAGCGGGAGTAGCCGACCACGTCGGCAGCCAGAATGGCGGCGAGTTTGCGGGTGGGTTCGGTCATTCTTTTGGTAGCCCCGCCTTCAGCAGGTTCTCGGCCAAATTGGCCATTGCTGCCGGATGCTTCGATGGCATGCTGGCGCGATAGAAGGCGATGGTCAGTTTTGGCTCGAGGGAGAGGGCCTGCGCGATCGCCGCTTTGGCTTCGTCCAACCGGTCTGCCGCCGCATACGCCGCCGCCAAAAACAAGTACGGAAAAAACCCGGCGTTAGGGAACTGACAGGCCGCGTGGCATGCCGCAATCGCTTCGTCATACCGGCCGAGATTCCGTAAAACGGAGCCTTTGAGAAACAAAAACGCATACCGGAACGGGTCACGCGGGCTTAGGCGTAAAGCAATCTCAAAGTCAGCCAATGCATTCTCAAAATCCGCCATTCCGGCGTAGTAGAGATGCGCACGGAGCGAGTACGCCCAGCCGAAGTTCGGATTGAGCTGGATGGCGGTTGCCATTAGCGCCAGCGCCGTTTCATTGTCGCCCGCCATATAGATCGGAATTGCCAATGCGGCGTGCGCCATCGGTTCGTTAATGTCCAATGTGAGCGCCCGTTCGGCCTCCAACCGGCACCGCTCACTCTCGGCGTAGAAGTCGTTCGCGTAGCCCAGCCGGACCCATCGGGATCGCGCCGCCGAAAGCAGGGCTGGAACCACCGCCAAACTGTTATCGAGACGAACCGCTTCCTCGAAATGCCCGATCGCTGGCAGAAGATCATCCTTCGTCATGAAATAGTAATGGGTGGTGCCGCGCTGCAGCAAAGCCCACGCATCGAGGCTTTCCAGGGGTTTCCGGCGGGCGAGCCTGCTTTCCGAGGCCTGAACTTCCAGCACAATCGAAACGACAATCCGCTCGGTGATTTCATCCTGAAGCGCGAAAATATTATTCAGATTGCCCTCAAGGCGGTCGGCCCAGACGTGGGTCCCAGTCGCCGCTTCGATCAACTGAGCAGCAATACGGACACGGTTTCCGGCAGATCGGATGCTTCCTTCGACAATATACCTGACGCCTAAGTCCCTCGCGATTACCGCGACCGGCACATTTTGGCTTTTGTATGAAAAGGTCGATGTCCGGGCAATCACGAAAAGCGAGCTGAACTTGGAAAGTGCAGTCGTCACGTCCTCGGCAAGACCGTCCGCCAGGAACTCCTGTTCCGGGTCGTTCGACATATTGGCGAACGGCAGAACGGCGATGGACGGCTTGTCCGGCAAGGGCAGTGGCGCGTCGGGCGATAAAGGCGGCGCGGCAAGCGGCTCTATACCCCCACCCCATCGCCAAGCACGCACCGGCCTTGCGATGTTTTTGAGGCTTTGCTCCCCCGCATCCTCGAACTCACTGTCGAGCCGCCCGACTAAGCTCTCATAAGAAATGCCGGAGATTAATACCCCGCCGGGTTCCACCACCTCCTGCAACCGCGCGGCGATGTTGACGCCGTCGCCGAAGATGTCCTCGTCCTCGTGCACGATGTTGCCGAGGTGGACGCCAATGCGGAGCTTGATCCGGTCATGGCCGGTGAGCTGCTCCTGCACGGCAATCGCACACGCCGCAGCGTCCACCACCGAGCCGAACGACACCAGCCAGCCGTCGCCCATGCGCTTGACGACCTCGCCGCGGTGCTCCGCCACCAGCGGTTCGAACGACTCCCGCCGGAGCGCCCGCAGAGCATCAAGCGTCCGCGCCTCATCCTCCGCTATCAGGCGGGAGTAGCCGACCACGTCGGCGGCCAGGATGGCGGCGAGTTTGCGTTGCACGGCGGCGTTTCCTCTGGGCCTCGTTGCCGGGACCGTTTACCCGACCCTTCTATCACGCCCTGCCCAATATTGCTCACGCAAGGCTTTTTTGTCGGGCTTGCCGATGGCGGTGAGCGGGATGGTCTCGGCAATTTCCACGGATTTCGGGGCGTGGACGGAGGCTTTCTTCGCCTTCACGGCCTCGACCAGAGCGGCGGTGTCGATGGTCTGCCCGGCGCGGGGCACGACGACCGCCTTGACCGCCTCGCCCCATTTCTCGTCGAGCACGCCGATGACGGCGGCCATGGCAACAGCGGGGTCGGCGGTCAGGATGTCCTCGACCTCCCGCGGGAAGACGTTGAAGCCGCCGGAGATGATCAGGTCCTTCTTGCGGTCCACGATATAGAGGTAGCCCTGCTCGTCGGCCCGGGCCATATCGCCGGTGTGGAGCCAGCCGCCCGCCAGAGTCTCCGCATTCTGCTCCGGCCGCTGCCAGTATTCGTCCATGGCCTGGGGCGTCCGGGCGCAGATTTCGCCGATGCCGCCGGGCGCGACCGGCTGGTTGTCCTCATCCAGCAGCGCGACCTCGACGGAGGCGCAGGGATGGCCGCAAGAGGCAAAGAGTTCGGCCCTCGCCGGGTCATGGTCGCCCTTGCGCAGTACGCTGATCGGGTAGCATTCGCTCTGGCCGTAGAGCTGGCAGAATTTCGGGCCGATGCGCTCCAGGCCCTCCATCAGCCGCGTCGGCGACATGGGCGAGGTGCCATAGATCAGTATTTCCAGGCTGGAGAGGTCGGCGCTCTCCAACTTCGGATGATCCAGCAACAGGTAGATCATGGTCGGCACCAGCAGCGTCGTGGAAATCCGCTCATGCTCGATATCGTGCAGGATGCGTTTGGCGTCGAAGCCGTGGGGGAAGTGGATACGCCCGCCGCGCAGCAGGGTCGGCATGAGCTTGGTGCCGCCCACATGGCTGATGGGCGCAACGGAGAGGTAGGAATGGTTTTCCAGGGGCCACTCGAAATCGGCGAGGATGGCGTTGGTCATGGCGACGAAGGAGGAATGGGAGCGCAGCACGCCCTTGGGCTGATCGGTGGTGCCGCCGGTGTAGACGATCCAGGCTTCGTCGCTGGGGTTCGCTAGGTCTTTGGCCGTGACTGCGCCCGCCTGCTCCGCCCCGGCAGCGAGGCCGGTGCCATAGTCGGCGGGGCCGGTGGTGAAGACGTTCTGCACGCGCTCCAGGTAGGCGTCCGTGTCCACCACCAGATGGTCGATGCGGGCGTCTTCCAGGATGAACAGGTGATCTTCCAGCGAGCCGAGCGGATGCAGCGGCGTCATGCAGACGCCGAGCGATACCGCTGCCATCCCCGCCAGATAGGCATCCGCCCGGTTGGAATTCAGCAGCGCCATGCGCTGGCCCTTCCTGACGCCCTGCGCCGTCATCACCGCCTGGTAGCGCCCTATCAGGTTCAACGCCTGGGCATAGGTGAGGCTCGGACCGTGCCCGCTGAAGGCAGGACGGTCACCCCAGCGGCGGAGCGCCCGCAGCAGCAGGCCGGACATGGTGGGGCCTTGGTAAAGTTCGGACATGGCGTGGCGTTCCTCGACTCTTTCAATTCCGGCGTTCGGGCCTGCCGGTTGCCGCACTCTAGCAGGTTGCTGAAAAAGTGTGCCAGACGCTCGACTTCGTGCTTCGAGACGCGAGCCTGGCGGCCCACTCCTCAGCATGAAGTCTATCTCTTCAATAGCTTACCTTCATCTTGAGGAGCCCCGAAGGAGCGTCTCGAAGGATGGCGCTCAGGAACCGAAAGGCCTTTCAGCAACCTTTTCGAGCAGATCTTGATCCGTTTGGATCGGGTAAATTTGCTCGAAATCTTAAACTTAGAGCAGATTTACCCGATCATCGCACCCGGCATCGAGTCCCGGATCGCGGACCGCGGCCGGTGCGGCTTGGAGAGTACGGATTTATTTCCTATATACGATGCCGAGCGGTTGCAACCGCACTTGCCAGGCGGCAAAAAGTTGGGGCTTCAATCGCACAGCCGGACCCTAGGTGTTTAGAAAAGTTTTGTTTATGTTTTTCCCGATTCTGTATCAATTGTTATTTTTAAAAAGAGGGATTACATCTCTAAGTAACATTTAAGAATATAGGGGTGTTCAAGAAAAGAGAGCTGGATGTTCAGAGGGCAAACGCGGTTTAGACGTTTGCCTAACTGAATAGGTATTTTAAGAAATGATCTACCTCATTGTCTTTATTGTGGTGGGGCCTGAATTGGAATTAACGTTATATAGACAGATGGTTCGTATTTATTGTCAGCACCTGTCATTGAATCGATAGCACTGCTAGCGCCCCAGGTTAAAATCACATCCAATAGAATGCCTCCCGCACCCGAAGTAGATTCCCAACCGCTATTGTTGCGGTAAGTTGCGGTTTGGTAGCCATCTTTGTTGCAGGTAATCGTTATATCGTGTTTGGTTTTTGTAACTGTTACATGCCCAGGCGATGAGACAATTTCAGCGATTTTTTACCTTGTCTCTCAAGCGTACACTGTGCCGCTATCGGGGATGTGGAAATGTAAATTTCTTGATCTGTGCCTTGTGTGATTGTTGAACAAGCGCTTAATTGAAGTCCGAATAATATAGTCGCTAGTGCAGGGGTGATTTCCATGATTTTTTCTTTAGATTTTGTCAATACACGGGAATAGGAATTATATTTCTAAGTAACATTGCACTGAATTATTCCTAACCTGGTTTTGATTTTCTATCCGGCGACGCCTTGAAGAATGCGTTGCGCAGGTCTTTCATCTCCGCGCCGGGCATATCGTATTCCTGTTCCATTTCAGCCTTGCTCGGCTGGTAGTGAGAGTCAGCTAGTTTTTCAGAGAGTGTTCTGTCTTTGGGTTTGAGTTTGGTCATTTGGCTTATCCTTTCGCGATCATAAGATAGGGGTTTAACCGAACGGGAGCTGTGGTTCAGACTATCTATGCCCATGTGCAATTGAAGGTGTCTGAAACCGCTTATATTCAAGAATGTTTTGAAAGGTTAGTAACCGCATTCGCGCATACTGAACATCAATAATTTCAAGAACAGACTGATTGTTTGCGATATCATGTTCGAGAACCGCTTTCCAAACCATTATCTGCAATCAAATCAACGTAGCGCAAACGCTTTCCCGCCATGCTACAAACCAAATCGCTCATCTGGTCAATGGTATCCTTGGGACGTCTGTTGTGACGGCTAGAGAACTCATTAACATAGCGTTGTAGATGCTTGGGGCTCATCTTGTGATAAATGCCCTGATAGCCACGCTTCATCGGTGCCCAGAAGCTTTCGAAACCGTTTGTATGTGCCATGTTACGGACGTATTCACCCATTGAGTGTTTGACCGCTTGATGCGCCCTGTTAATGCCCTTGTAGGCGCGCGCCTCGTCGGGGAATACCTGGGCATCCTTGGTAGTATGATTGGTCACAAAATCTTGTAGTGTATGCGCAGCGGTTCTTTCAACCACCTTGGCAACCACGCGGCCGGAGTTGCGATCCTTGATCCCGGCCACGGCGGTTTTGCCCACCGCGCCGCGGCCGGCCTTGAGTTTTTTGCTAGCGTGTTTGTTCTGTTCCTTACCACCCATGTAGGTTTCATCCGCTTCAACTGGACCTTTGAAAACTGGACTATTGGACCCATGAGCCTCACGGAGACGGTGCAGCATGAACCAAGCGGCCTTCTGCCCAATCCCGAGCTCACGATGCAGCTTCATGCTAGAGATACCCTTGAGATTGGTGGCGAACAGGTAAAGCCCAACCGCCCAGACACGATAGGGTAGCTTTGATCCCTGCATGATATTGCCAACCCGAACAGTGAACATCGGCTTTTTCGGGCAGTCATTGCAGCGATGCGTCATGCTCTTGTGGGCCACGCCGACTTTTACATTGATAGAACCGCAGTGAGGACAGTGTGGCCCTTCCGGCCAGTGCTGGGCCTCAATCCATTTCCGCGCCTTTTCTTCATCCCCGAACATTTCTGCAATTTGCAAAAGCGTCAGACCATTCCGCTCATGTCGTCCCGGTGCATTTTTTGCCATGTTTCCTCCTAATGTGACTCTATGGTAAATCATAGAATCAAATGGGGTAATAGGAAAATGTTACTTAGAGATATAATTCCCAAAAATTGGGGGGTCTGATTGTCTGGTTCGGTCGGCGTCTCTGACGTCGCCTCTGCCGTTGCATTGATGCGCCATGGTTCTTGCCGCGCGATGCCATTCGGAGTCTGAAAAGTTTCAGGAATGAACAGGTGGTTTAACGGTTTGAACGCCTTATCGAATGTGCCAAGTACTGCTTCAGGCTTGCGCAGACCAAGCTCCGGCATCGCGCTGTAGCACTCCCGCATCATGGCGATCGATTGGTTGAAAGCGCCGGACCAGATGTGCAGGCCCTGTTCCTCTACACGGCCATAGGCGGCCATATTCCGGCCGCTGGCAGCTTTGCCACCAAGCCGCCAGCCCCGTTGATAGATTGTGATCTCGAACCGCGAAGACCAGTCCGGCAGCCGGGTCAGGGCAAAGGCCGCCGAGATCGCGCCCATGCCGCCGCCTAGAACGGCGATTTTGCGTTTTTGGCTCATGGTTGCTGGCCTCTAAAAACCGAATTTAACACGAGCCACGCTCCACGCCCTGCCCAGAGTCGGCGCATTGATGCTCTCGGCAAACGGGTTCCACCCAGCATTCTGCAAGCGCCCGGCATAGTGATGGCCCAGCCTGGCATAACCCCGGAACAGGGGGGGCAGGCCGCCGCCGGCGAGCGACTTTGCCATGGCCGCCTGGCAGATTTCCCGAACCAGCGCTGTGAAGTCTGCGCCGAGGGCCTCCGGGTTCAGTTGCTCAAGGTTATGTTCCAGAGCCGCCGCCCGATCCGCGGGCAGTCCGTGCCGACCGTGTTTCAGGCGCAAGGGCAAAGCGCGTAACTCTCCCAGCATAACCCAGGACGTGCCGATAGCCTCCGCCGTGGCGTGGGCCCTACCCAAAGCGGCGGCTTCTAAAAGCGCGATGCCGCCGCCGACCGCCGCCGCCCGGGACTGCATGTCCACCAGAGTTTCCGGCGGTCCATCCTGCTCGGCCTCCCGCGCATCCAAATAGCGCTCGACAGCTTGAAGCGGCAGCGGTGTGACTTGATGGACCGCCGCAAGTGCCTTGACAACGGGGTGGCGGCGGGGTTGACCTGCTTCAATCTCCGCCCAGGCATCGCGCCACCATTGGCGGCGGATGGCTCCCAGCATCGGCTCGCTGACCAGGTCAGGAATTCGGGCAACTCCCCAATCGAACGAGGCGATGGCCCAAATGCCAGGCCGTGCTGTTAACGGGGCTAATTCCGCCAGCAAGGCACGGTCCGGGCTGACCCTGCGCGCCAGGTCGCGGCAGTGGATGGCGGATGGTGTGAGCGGGGCACTCGACACGATCAGCAACCCGGCTTAATTAGTAGCGGGTCCGGAAATGGTCCCGCGGCGTTGGACCGTTCCATCTGTTGCAATTCACTAAAGGGAAAAACCATGGCTCACACTCTGCCTGATCTGCCGTATGCGATTGACGCGCTTGGCCCGTATATGTCCCAGGAGACCCTGGAATTCCACCATGGCAAGCACCATAACACCTACGTTGTTAACCTGAACAACCTGGTGAAGGGCACTGAATTCGAGAACATGGCGCTCGAAGACATCGTCAAGAAGACCTACAACGTCGCCGACAAGGCCGGCATTTTCAACAATTCCTCGCAGCATTGGAACCATGGCCTGTTCTGGGCGTGGATGAAACCGAATGGCGGCGGTGCGATGCCGGGCGAGCTGGAAAAGCGCGTGGTTGACAGCTTTGGCTCGGTCGATGCGTTCAAGGAAGCCTTCATTGCCAAGGGTGCCGGCCAGTTCGGCAGCGGCTGGTGCTGGCTGGTTTCTACTGCCAGCGGTAAGCTGGAAGTGACCTCCACCCCGAACGGCGTGAACCCGCTCTGCTTCGACGGCCAGACCGCGCTGCTCGGCTGCGACGTGTGGGAGCACAGCTACTACATCGATTACCGTAACCGCCGTCCCGACTACGTCAAGGCGTTTCTGGACAACATGGTTGACTGGGAAGCGGTGGCGAAGAGCCTCTAGTAGTCTGATCGAAACGCTTGCATCAGCAAGCGCTTAGTGAATCAGCCCACTCTTTCCATCGAACCACTAGGCTGAGCGCTACTGCCAGCCGGTCCCGTTTACCACGGGGTCGGCCGGGAATGAATATGGCCGGGTCGCGTCACTGCGATCCGGCTTTTTCTTTCGCAGATGCTCTAGTACGCCGATTTGTGAAACAGCACGCTAACCACGGTCAGGACCAGGATGCGGATGTCAAAGGCCAACGACCAATTGTCGGTGTAGTAGGTGTCATGCTCGGTGCGATTCTGGATTTTCTCCAGCGTGTCCGTCTCGCCGCGCCAGCCATTGACCTGGGCCCAGCCAGTGATGCCGGGCTTTACTCTGTGGCGAGCAATGTAGCCTCGGACTTTCTGGGCGAACTCTTCATTGTGACTGAGCGCATGGGGCCGTGGTCCGACCAGGGACATGGAGCCGTTGATCACGTTGAAAAGCTGCGGTAGCTCGTCGATGGATGTTCGTCGAATGAACCGTCCGATCTTGGTGATGCGGGGGTCTCCTTTGGAGACCTGCTTCACCCGGTTTTCCGGAATTTCGCGGTGATACATGGAGCGGAACTTAAAAATGTCGAACTGTTGATTGTTGAAGCCAAGCCGGGCCTGCCGGAACAGGATGGGCCCTGGGCTGTCCAACTTGATCAGCAAGGCGACTAGCCCCAGTAACGGTGATAACAGTATCAGTGCCAGAATCGCTAATCCCAGGTCTTCAATTCGCTTGAGGATCGAGCCCCAACCTGAAATTGGGCGCTGAACCAACTCGAACATCGGTAATTCTTGATTAGAGCCTATCGACGGGCAGTATGACAATTGATAGCCGACCAGGTCCATCGACACGAACACGCTGACCGGCAATTCCTTTAGCCGCTCAACTACCTTGGTGATTTCGGTTTCGGCATTCCACGGCATGGCAATGACGATGTCGTCGATTTTTTCGCGGCGCGCGGCCTCTTCGAAATCATCCAAATCACCGACAATACGATGGCCTTCGATTTCTGCCAGCTGGTTGGCTTTGTCCCAGTCGTATACGCCCGCGACGTGGGTGAAGTGTGGCTGAACAAGGTGCAAACGCTTCAAAAACAAAGTGGCTTGCCGGCCAGAGCCCAATACAACGAGTGACCGCCCTAGAACATGCCGCCTGCTTAAGAGGGCAAACACTTCCCGCAGAATGTCTCGCGCGACCCATATCGTCAGGAAACTGGTAACTGCGAAACCAATTAGCCAGGAATCGGCGTAAATTTCGATCGCGTTGAAGGAAAAGGCGATGGATAAGAAAAGCAAAAATGAGGTCGCCACAGCAACCAAAATACCGTCAGAGCGCCAAATTGGTCCCATAATGGCACTAGGATTGTAAAGCTCGCCGCGGTCGAGAAGAATAATTGAGACAAAGACGACGAATGATACGGCAAAAATGTAGTATTCTAGCGCGTAGGAATTGAATTCCACCCAGTATAGATAGCTAAGTATACCAGATAAAATTATCGATAATAAATCAGAGATTAACACAACGCCAGGAACAATCGACGGTGAGTGCAAGTATTTAGGTCGCGAACTGCCATTGGCAGTTACGCCTTCTACAGAGGTTCTAAAGCCATCCATCGAAATGCCCTTTAATACTCATCATCGAGCTATGCTGGAAAGTTGGTGACGGCTTGATCAGGCGGCGTTTTGCATTTGTTTGATCCCGTCGATGAATGCAATGCCCTGGATTATCCCAGGCATGCGATTTGCGCCGTCGCGCTTTCGCCATTTGCCCTGCGCTGACATCAGGAGCCTGACCGCCATGGCGAGGGCGGTCTTTCGGCTCAGACAGCCTTTGGTTTTACCTGTCCGGTGACACACCGTCGCGAAGGCGCTTTCGATGGGATGGGTGGTTCTGATGTGTTTCCACTGTTCTGCCGGGAAATCATAGAAGGCCAGCAGCACGTCACGGTCTTTGATCCATTTGGCTACCGCTTGTTCGTCTTTCACGCCGTAGGTCTCGATGAAGAAATCGCAGGCCGCCATGGCTTCGGCCTTCGTCTCTGCCTGCCAGATGTCGTGCAGGGGGCCTTTGGCTTTCGCTTGCACCGATTGGGGCATTGCCTTCAGCCCATTGCCGGTTTTATGGAACCAGCAGCGCTGTTCTGCGGTCGCGCCGAAGACCGCGCGAAGGGCGGCCCAGAAGCCCAGTGCACCGTCGCCTACCGCGAGATCGGGCGCGTGATTGAGGCCGCGCCGCTTGAGGTCGAGCAGGAGCGCGCGCCAGCTTTGGGTCCTTTCGCGATAGCCGTCGATCAGCCCCAGTATCTCCTTTCGGCCCCATTCATCCGCGCCGATCAGCACCAGAACACATTGCTTTTCTTCCATCCTTGGCTGGAAATAGACGCCATCCGCCCAGACATAGACGATGCGCCGGGCGCTGAGATCGCGCTTCTGCCAGCGGTCGTACTCCTCCCACCAATCGGACTTCAGCCGCGAGATGGTGGGGGACGACAGGCCCGCCGCGTTCGGCCCGAGCAGCGCGGCCAAGGCCGCCTGAAAATCGCCCGTGGAAATGCCGTTGAGGGAAAGCCAGGGCAGTAAGTCCTCGACGGACTTCGCCTTGCGCAGATACGGTGGCAGGATCGAAGAAGAGAACCGACCCTTCTCAGCCTGCCGATCACGATCCCGCCCGCGTGGCCCTTTCACGGGCACTGGGCCAATCCCGGTCATTCCCTCTCGTTCTGGCAGGTGAGCGTGACGAACGACCCGCGCGGGCCCCTCGGACGTCGTCTCATTGGAAAATGGCGCAAGCCATGCGCTCCACTCAGCTTCAAGCGCTTGCTCGATCAACTGCCGCGCCCCGGAACGGATCAAATCCGTCAGTGGATCGGCGGAAAATCCCTTGGGATGGGGCAACGCGGTGATGGTATCTCTCGTCATGGGGCATAGCCTTTTCTCAGCGAGAATTGCGGCGCGGGAACAACGCCATGATATGCCGCCCCTCAGGAAAATCACCAACTGTCAGCTGTTTCTCCTCATCATCACCGTTCGTGCAGGAACGCGATCTTGGAAAAACGTGGCCTTAGCTATCATCGAAAAGGTCTCTGCTACAAGCGGCCAAACTGTTGCGGGCAGTAGGGGAGACGCAGATGGTAGCTGGCATATAGTGCGTTGATCTGCCGCTCAATTTTGCCGGAGCCAGTACAGCGTTCAGTAAATATATTTCAAAAGCTTAACAGGGGCTCCGGGCATACTTTGCTATGCGGAAAACGCCAATCGGGTAGGCTTGGTGTCTTTGCCGTTCAGACCATCCGGCCAGTCCGTCATAGGCCCAGCATAGCCTTTGCGATTATGTTTTTCTGTACCTCATGGCTGCCCCCGGCGATGGACATGGCACGGGCCTCAAAATAGTCAGGGGCCATGCGGAACAGGTAGTCCGGGCCGACTGGGTCTTCGTTCCAGCCGTTGCGTATCGCTTCCGGGACGAAGGGTGCTATGGAGTAGCCGCCAGCCATCATCATCAACTCATGAATGCGTTGAAAAACATCGCCGGTGCGCATTTTTAATACCGAGGCCGGCTTGTCTGCTGACGCCGTTGCTAATTGGCGAAGTGAGGTGACGGATAGTGTTTCCAAGGTCGTTTCGGCTTCGGCGATCAATTGTTTGAACGCTTGGTTTTCAACCAACGGGTGCCCATCCATCATCTGGTCGGCAGCAATGGCTTTTAGTTTCGCCAAGTTGCGCTTGCTGATCGAGACATAGCTGGCGTTTGAGCGTTCGTGCCCCAACAGGTATTTGGCAATCGTCCAGCCTTGACCTTCTTCGCCGACACGATTCTCTACCGGCACGCGGACGTCGTCGAAAAACTCCTGGTTGAAGACGTGACGGCCGTCGAGCGTGATGATCGGCTGAATGCTGACGCCGGGCGTTTTGAGGTCGATCAGGAGGCAGGTAATGCCTTCCTGCTTCTTGCCGCTGTTGTCGGTGCGGACCAGCGCAAACATTCGGTCGGCGCAATGGGCGTAGCTGGTCCAGATTTTGGTGCCATTTACAATGTAGTGATCTCCGTCCAAGCCCGCGCTTGTCTTCAGTGAGGCAAGGTCCGACCCGCTTCCGGGTTCGGAATAGCCTTGGCACCAGATTTCTTCGCTAGTCAGAATCTTTGGCAGGTAGCACTTCTTCTGCTCCGGTGTGCCAAAGGCGAGCAATACCGGGCCTACCATCCGCGTACCAAAGTGCACGGTGCGCCACCCATGAATAGCTCTTCCTCGAAGATATATTTCTCACCGAGGGAGAAGCCTGGACCGCCGTCTTTGCCATCCCAGTTCGGCGCTATCCATCCCTTGCCGGAGAGGATTTGCATCCAGCGCTCACAGTCATCACGCTCCAACTCTATACCGCGATCAACCTTGCTCTTTATGTCTGCAGGCAGGTTTTCAGCGGTCCACGCGCGAATTTTTGTGCGGAATGCTTGTTCTTCAGCAGTGAATTGCAGGTCCATAACGCAAAAGCTCCGGAGAGATTAGATCTCTCCGAAGCCTAAGCGACGAACGCACTAAATGCCAGACTGCTATTCAAGCAGCGTGTTGGGCAGCCAAAGAGCAATGTTCGGGAAGGCGATGACAAAGGACAAGCCGATCACCTGGAGAGTGACGAACGGAATGATACCCGCATAGATGTCCTGGATCTTCACCGAGTTGGGCGCCACGCCCTTCATATAGAACAGCGCAAACCCGAATGGAGGCGTCAGGAACGATGTTTGCAGGTTCACTGCGACCAGCAGGGCGAACCAGTAGATCACGTCCCGGCCTTCGACGTGGGTACCGAAGTCCAGCAATTCGACCACAGGCGCGAACACCGGCAGAACGATCAGCGTGATTTCGATGAAGTCGAAGAAGAAGCCCAGGATAAAGATCGTCGCCATCAGCACGATCAGAATACCCCAGGAGCTGAAGCCCAGTGCCTCGATACCGTGAATGATCAGCTCTTCACCGCCGAGGGAACGGAACACGTAGGAGAACGAGGTCGCACCCATGAAGATGAAGAAGATCATGCCGCAGATAATGGCGGTCCGCTCGCAGACCTCGCGAATAATCTCACCCGTCATACGGCCGTTAAAGATGGTCAGCAGGATTGCGCCGAACGCGCCGACACCGGCGGCTTCGGTCGGGGTAGCCCAGCCGGCAAAGATAGAGCCGAGCACCAGCACCATGAGGAAGACCGGGGGCAAGAAGCCCTTCAGAACCATCTTTAGCAGTGAGCCGTGTGCATCGACCTGAGAACCATCATCGACCACACGCGGGGCCAAGCTTGGGCGGGCTTGAGCGATGACGAAGATGTACAACAGGTAAAGACCGGAGAGCAGCAGGCCGGGGAAGATCGCACCCAGGAACAGGTTGCCAACCGAAATGGCCAGCAGATCGGCCATGATCACCAGCATGATGCTGGGCGGGATCAAAATACCGAGCGTTGCCGATGCTGCAATGGTGCCTGTCGCCAGACCCTTCGAATAGCCCGCGCGGAGCATGGTCGGCAGCGCCATCAAGGTCATCATGACGACAGAAGCGCCAATGATGCCAGTGGTTGCCGCCATGATTGTGCCCATCAGGGTCACTGACATGGCCAAGCCGCCGGGAACGCGCTTCAGCAGCACGTCGAGGATTTCCAAGAGGTCGCTTGCGACCCCTGATCGTTCAAGCATTGTGCCCATGAAGATGAAGCAGGGCACGGCAACCAACACCAGGTTTTCAACCGCGCCGCCCCAGATTCGGACGGGGATGTTGAAGAACTCTTGGAAGGCGAACATGTCGAAATGCATGCCGATAAAGCCGAACAACAGGCCAACGCCACCAACGACAAACGCTACCGGGATGCCTGAAAAAAGGCCGAAAGCCAATCCCAGGAACATGATCACCGGGAGATAGTCTTCCCAATACATTGAGGGGTATTCCTTCTGCGACGCCGGTCGTTAGTATTTGATTTCGGGGTGTATGTCGGTCTTGCCATCGTGCGGGTAAACCCGCTCTTCAGCACCTTCGATGTCGTCTTCGGCTGTGTGGCCGGGACCGTAAACATCTTCATCATCCAAGTGCGGCAAATGCTCTGCCACGGCCGATGTTAGCATGTTCATTTTGACGTCGCCCTGCAGATGCTCCGGCCCGAACAGATAAACGATCTGGCGCAGCAGCGTGGTGAGACCGGCCAGAAGAACGAGTACCAAACATACCAGCAGGAAGGATTTGATGATCCAACGGTGTGATAGGCCGGTCATGGCGGCGGACGCTTCACCCGAGACATAGGCCCGGACGATGAAGTTCCAGCACAGATAGCCGATGACACAGACGTAAGGCAGCAAGAAAATCAGCAGCCCCATCATCTCGATCCAGGCCTGTCTGCGGCCGCTAACCTTCTCGCGCAGCACATCCACGCGAACGTGGGCGTTCATGGTGTAGGAAAAACCAATGGCGAGCATAAACAACGCGCCATGCAGATGCCATTCCCACTCCTGCAGCTTGGTGGGGGACAGCACCTCGTAGAGGGCACCCTCCTGGATCCATTGTTGGATGGCACCGCCGAACAATTTGCGCGTCAGCACATCGAACATGATAATCGCAATGAGCGGCAGGATTAGCCAAGACCCTGCACGGCCGAAGAATTGCGGGATCTTTTCAAGCCGATCCGCGAGATCAAGCATTTGACGCATGGATGATTCCACTCTGGTACTCGGGCCGCCGTTGGCCAGATTTCGTATCGTGTTTTTGAACTGTTAAAGAGATAAACCGCCAGGGAAAAGCCAAGCCTTAAAGCCCAATTTTCCCCTGGCAATAGTTTGACCGGCTGCAAATTAGGTATCAGCAGCCGGCTGGTAACAGTTGTGATTACTTCAGGTAACCGCGGTCACCCCAAACTTTGTACTCATCGCGGAACTTCGACATCGAAGCCCAGATCTTTTTGGCGTCTTCGTTGCCAGCGATCTCATCGGCGATGACCTCTTTCCAGGCACCTTCGAACTCCGCGATGATCGCATCGCTCCAACGGTGGTTGGTGACACCCTTAGACTCGTGGAATGCCATGGCGGCACCCTGGAAGGCTTCGGTTTCAGCGAACGAACGCATCACCTGCGCCTGGCAGGCCTGCTCCATCATGATCTTCTGGCCATCGTTCAACTCGTTGAACTTGTCCATGTTGAAGATCATATCGCCCAGGGTGGACTGCTGGTGCCAGCCGGGGAAGTAGTTGTGCTTGGCGATCTGATAAAAACCGAAGTCCTTATCAATGGCCGGCATGGAGAACTCGGTCGCGTCGATGGAACCAAGCTCAAGCGCCGGATAGATGTCGCCGCCGGCCAGCAGCTGGGTGGAAACGCCAAACTTCTCCATGACCTTCGCACCCAGGCCGAAGAAGCGCATTTTCAGGCCCTTCAGGTCGGCGGTGGATTTGATTTCATCACGGAACCAACCGGAGGTTTCCGGAGCGATCATGTTGCAAATGTATGCTTTGATGTTCGCGCGGGCGTACATCTCGTCCAGCAGTTCCTGGCCGCCGCCGTGACGCATCCATGCCAGGTATTCGCCGCCACGCGGGCCGAACGGCACGGCGGAGAAGAACGCGTAGGCAAAGTTAATGTTCACGTTGTAGCCGGGGGTGCCCCAGGCACCGTCGATAGAACCAGCCGAAACGGGATCAAAGTACTGGGTGCCGGGAACCAGCGCGCCCGGCTCAAAAATTTTCATGTCGACTTCGCCGCCGGACATCGCCTTCACGGCGTTGGCGACATTGAGCGGCCCCGGGCCGATAACAAAGATGTTCTTACCGAAGGCAGAGTGGATCTTCATGCGCACGCGGGCTTCAGCGTCGCCGACCGCGGCAAAAGTGGTGACGGCGATCGCGGCAGCAGCGACGCCCTTCATGAGTGTGTTCATACGCATGGGTCCTCCTGAACGGCTAATTCGTTGTGGTAACTGCAAAATGAGGGGATCCCCACCCTGCATTGCGCCCGGTGCATAGCAGATCTGCATCGAACGCGTGCTATTAAGCATGTTTCAGTAACATGCTCAAGCGGAGATTAGCGCATGGCTCTTGAATTTAGCCTCTAGAGGTTCAATACGCGCTTGGCGATGATGTTATGTTGGATCTCGTTGGACCCTGCAAAGATCGAGTGTTTGCGGTTGTTGAAATACTGGGCCGCGAGCGCGTTGATGTAGTCCGCGCCGCCGATCGGCTCCTCGTTCCAGCCCTGTTCCAGTGCGCCCAGGACGAACGGGTTGGCGTAGTAGCCGACGGCTTCCATTTTCAACTCACTCAAGCGCTGAATGATTTCTGAGCGCCGGATTTTGATCATGGAGGCTTCGAGGCCCATTTCGGCGTCGGCGCTCATTTTCGACAGCAGGCGCAGCATCTGCACCTCCAGTGTCATCAGCTCAATATCGACTTCTGATATCTTCCGGGCGAAGGCAGGATCATCAATGAGTTTACTGTCACTGTCGCCATCTTCCTCGCGGGCGATTTTTTTCAGCTGTTCCAGCGACTTCTTCAGGCCGCCCAGCGCACCGCCACCCATCCGCTCGTGACCGAGCAGGTATTTGGCAACGCTCCAGCCATCGTCCACCTCGCCGATCACGTTCGCTGCCGGCACGCGAACGTCGGTGAAGAACACCTGGTTCACTTCGCGGGTGCCTTCAATGGTGATCAGCGGCTTCACTTCCAGGCCTGGTGTGTTCATGTCCACCAGGATGAAGGTGATGCCTTCCTGACGCTTTTCCCGCACGCTGGTGCGGACGAGGCAGAAGATCCAGTCGGCCATGTGGGCGGACGTGGTCCATATTTTCTGGCCATTCAGCATAAAGTCGTCGCCGTCGCGCTCCGCCTTCATCTTCAAGCTGGCGAGATCGGAGCCTGAGCCCGGCTCGGAATAGCCCTGGCAGAACGTCCACTCACCGGACGCGATCTTCGGCAGAAAGTCGTTCTTCTGCTCGTCTGTGCCGTAGCGCATCAGCACCGGGCCACACATGGTGATGCCGAAGCTGATCAGGCGCGGTGCACCGGCCAGCGTGGCTTCTTCGTCATAAATATATTTCTGCGTCACGGTCCATGCCGGGTCCGGGCCGCCCCATTCCGGTGGCCAATTGGGCACGACCCAGCGCTGTTTGTGCAGTTTGGTATGCCAGTCACGGATTTCTTCGCGGGCGACGGCGAAGCCATTGTGGACTTTGTGCGCAACGACGGCAGGCAGGTTGTCGCGCATAAAGGCGCGGACTTCCTCGCGCCAAGCTTCGTCTTCAGGGGCGAAGGCCATATCCATGGAGCGGCTCCTTAGTATTGCATCGGTTCGTGTGTTGGGGTCAATTGTAGCTACGAAAGCGCCTCAGGGAAAGATCAAGGGATAACGCAAATGAACCAAGACGAACTCGCCGCCGCATTCCGCCAGATTTCGACCGCCACGCTGACCATGCAATTGCTGAAGCGCGGCATCCGCCAAGTGTGGATGGATGGGCCGAAGCCCTTGATCGAAGGCCAAGAGCGCATTGCCGGCCCGGCCTACACTCTGCGCTTTATCCCAGGGCGCAAGGACCTGAGCGGCCCGGACATCCTGAAGCGCACGGACCTGGCCCAGTGCCGCGCTATCGAGGAGTGCCCGCCGGGCCACATTCTGGTGGTGGACGCGCTCGGCCGCGCCGACGGGGCAGCCATCAGCGACCGTCTGTTCTCCGACCTAGTTGTTCCATCCCGGCTGATTAGATAGCTCCTCGTCGCTCTGCATTTTTCATGGCACGCTGTGTTTTGACCGAGGCGCGGGATGGGAGAGCGACATGGTGATCAAGCTTCACAGTCAGGCGACGACGCCACCGAAGATCAGGGCGGCCATACAGGCCAGTGACGACCCTGCGTGGGTTCTTGCCGAGCGTCACGGGACCACGGAACAGACTGTATGGAAATGGTGCCAGCGTGCCAGCGTGGAGGATCGCAGCCACACGCCCCATCGCCTTCAGACGACGTTGACGCCAGCGCAGGAAGCTGTCGCGGTGGCCCTCCGCAAGACGCTTTTGGTCTCGCTGAATGATCTGCTGGCGGTGGTGCGCGAGTTCTTGAACCTGAATGCCTCCCGCTCTGGCCTTGACCGCTGCTTGCGTCGGCATGGCGTGGGGGGCCCTGCGCGCCCTGAAAGCAGCATCGCCCGGCCAAAGCACAGCGCCTTCAAAGCCTATGAACCCGGTTCTATCCCCATCGACCTGAAATACCTGCCACCGATGGCAGAGAGAGCCGCCGCCGTTCCCTCTTCGTGGCCATCGACAGGGCAACGCGTTGGGTTGTTGTCAGGGTCTACAACAGCAAGACAGCGGCCAATGCCCGGCGCTTCCTGCGCGCCCTGGAGCGCGCCTGCCCGATGCGGATCCGCCCCATACTCCCGGATAATGGAAAAGAGTTCACGGATCGCCTCTTCGGTCTGCGCCAGCGCGCCGCAACAGGCGCGCATGAATGCGACACGCTGGGCGCCGCCCTCGATATCGATCATCACCTGACGCTGCCTAGGTCACCTCAGACCAACGGTATGGTCGAACGGTTCAATGGCCGCATCGAAGAGGTTCTGCAGAGCCATCCCTTCCGATCCGGCGAGGTTCTGGAAGCCACGCTGCTTCGCTATGTCTGGCTTTACACCCAGCCGCTGCCGCAATCAGCCCTGGGCAGCAAGACGCCCTTGCAGGCAATGAAGGGATGGCGCAAACCCAAACCAGAGCTGGTCAGCAAACAGCCATATTACCTTCCGAGATGTGAAAGCTATCCGACGAATTCGGATGGGGCCGGGCTGAAGCTGTCAGTATCTATGGTCTATCCATGCTGAGCTTTGGCGTCGGCTGTGTATTGGCTGGCCGCTCTATCGACCGGTTTGGACCGCGGTGGACTTACACTGGCGGGCTTGCTGCGATTGCCATTGTTTTCCTGAGCGCGGGCAATTTCCAGATGCTTTGGCATTTCGTCCTGTGTACCGGCATTGTGGTGGGAGCAAGCGCGGCTCTCATCTGCATGGTCAGCGACTCCAACGTGCGCGACGCCGACGGCGTGAAGGCCAGTGCCCTGCCGGTCTGGTGCACCGGCGCGGCGGCTCTGGCCAGTGTCGCCAGCCTCTCTGACGGCGACCTGCAGGTGCCCATTGGCTGCGGCGGCGTTGCGGTGATCCCCGGCGATTGGGTTGTTTGCGACAATGACGGCGTGGTGGTCGTCCCTCAGGCGCTGGCCTCAGTCGCCGACCAGGTGGCCCATCTGCAAGCGGAAAGCCAGGTCGCCCTTTCAGACATGGAACGGACCTTACTGGAACTTCCGACAGAGCAACGGAAAGTGCTGATGCTGGTTGGTGTGGAGGGTCATTCCTATAAGGGAACGGCGGACATACTGGAGTTGCCTGTCGGCACCGTCATGAGCTGGCTATCGCGAGGCCGCTTAGCCATTGCTAAGGCGCACGCAGCATGACCGGGGAAGACGAGCTGCCGCCACTGACCAGCGAAACGGCCGAGCTTTATCTCGCCCCTTGGCTCGATGGGGCATTGTCTCCGGAGAAAGCCGCAACGCTGGAAGCGACGATCGCGCAAGATCCGGCTCTTGCCGTGCTGGCGGAGAACATGGCCGGTATCGACTCCACCCTGCCGTTCGCTTTTGAAGCGGCGTTGCACGCGCCGTTGCCTATCTCTCTTGCCAGGGCTGCTGCCGCGCCTGTTCCGGTGGTGGATCAGGCCGGTTCTTCCGGCAATACGGTTGTGCCGCTTGGGGCTCCGCGGTCGCGCCAGTGGATGTGGCCGGCAATTGCCGCTTGCCTGTTATTGACCGTCATTGGCGGCGCGCCAGCTTCCTACATGCTTGGCCGTGATACGGGAGAGCAGGCCGCCGCCGCAAAAACAGGCTGGCTTGCGCAAGTTGCAGCCTATCACCGGGTTTACGCGAAGGAAGGGCGGCATCTGGTCGAGGTGGGCCCTGATGAGACTACACACATCAAAGCGTGGCTTTCCAAGCGCATTGGCTCGCCGGTCACGATACCTGACTTCCGTTCAGAAGGTCTGCAATTCGCCGGCGCGTGGATGCTGGTCGCAGCCGGCAAGCCAGTTGCGCAGTTAATGTATACCCAAGCTAACGGCCTACCTGTTGGCTATTGCCTTATCGCTCAGGACAAAGCCGATTCACCGGCCCAAATTTGCAAAGACCAAGACCTAAACTTGGCAACCTGGACGTCAGGAGGTGTTGGGCACGTTGTTATTGGCTGGGACAACCCCGAGAAACTGAAACGCCTGGCAAACCGGGCAACCGGCGTATAAACGCGCAGACGGCCAAAGGCTGTGGCTGATCAAGTGATGAAAGATCGTCGGCAAATGGGTTGTGCGACCTTCTATAGGCGCTAGGCGCAGTAAGTTGGGGCTGGCCCGTTGGCCGGATGTCTCGACTGCCGAGGCCACGTGCCTCGCAGCAGGCGACGGCTTCCGGCACCGTCAGCCAGGTCAAGGCTGCGTCTGACGGTTAAATCGTGTGTCCGGCTATGTCTGGACCGTTATGCGCCTGTCCGGGTCTGTCCGCATGTGTTGGGGAAAAAGAGAGTCATGCTGGTTTCTCCCTTCGCTGGTCGCGCCTGAGACGATCTCAGGTGCCCCCGACGGAGGGAGAACGCAAGCATAACATGTTACGACACTAACAACGGAGCGTTACTCGGCGAAAGGCATGACCTGTTGCCAACATTTCAAACTCACAGGAGCGAGCAAGTGCAGCTGATCGCTGAGACCGGCCGATGTCACTTTCCACCCAGAGTTGATCTTGGGGTCGGACGCCGCGAAGTTTCGCTGTATCGCCGATTGACGATATCGTCGGCCTTTAGACTCGCCTCGTCCTCGGCAAAAACGTGACTCTAAGTACGCTCAATGCGAGATCATCCAAGGTCTTGCCGATGGGAACGCCTTGGAGCCGTCCGGGCGATGCTAGGTTTTGCGGGAGGACTTCTGTCCGCCGCTACAACACGCACATCCTGGCCCATGGGTGGACAACCGTTTCGGGCTGTCCGCCGCCTGTTCATTGGTCGCGTGGGCCTGACGCTGGACGGTGTCCATCCGCAGAACCCGCGGCGGACTCAGCATGACACGGGGCGCGTCGCTACCGCAGTCGGGGCAGGTACAGGGCTGGTTGTACTCGGTCATGGGCTTAATGGCCGAGTACACACCATCCTGCTCGCACCAATACTCGTAGAGTGGCATGAAGCAGGTCCTTCCTTACAGGTCCGGGGCGAGCGGAACGTCAATGGAGCCGTCCAGGAACTTCGTCGGGCCGTCAGCATTTGGCATCAGGTCCCACTCGAAGATGTCAGTCGGCAGCCACAGCGTGGCGCAGGCGTTCGGAATATCGACCACGCCCGAGATATGCCCCTGCACCGGCGCTGTACCGAGGATGGCGTAGGCCTGGGCACCCGAATAACCGAACTTCTTCACAGATATTCGATGGCGTTCAGGCAGGCCTGGCGGTAGGCGATATGCACGTCCAGATAGTGCTGCGTGCCGCTCTCGTCGACGGAGATACCCTCGAAGATCAGGTAGTCGTCGTATTTCGGCGTGATCGGCGAGGGTTTGAAGATCGGGTTCTTCACGCCGTACTTGGACATGCCGTCTTTGATCAGTTCGACCTTCAGGTGCAGCCAACTGGCCATCTCGATAGCGCCGCAGAAGGTGATTTCGCCGTCGCCCTGGCTGAAGTGCAGGTCACCCATGGAGAGACCGGTGCCATCCACGTAGACCGGGAAGTAGATCTTGGAGCCGCGCGACAGATCTTTGATATTGCAGTTTCCGCCATGCTCACGCGGCGGCACGTGGCGGGATGTGGTGAACATGCCGTGGAAGTCCCAAATGGACTTCTGCGCCAGCGGGAAGTGCTCCGTCAGAAAGCCGCCGCCGTTCTGCTTGGAGAAGAAGCCGTTGAAGCCCCGCTGGCTTTCTTCCTTGGCGCCGATGTCCAGGATCTCAACGACCAGCAAGTCGCCGGGTTTCGCGCCCTTCACGCCGATAGGGCCGGAGAGGTAGTGCACCTGCTCCAACTCCACGTCGCGCACGTCGGCGGCGGCGTCATTGTTGGCGATCTGGCCGCCGGTCCTATCGTAGGTCTCGATCTTGAAATCGTTGCCCGGCTCAACCCGAACGCCGATGGGGATATCCGAGTGCCAGCGGTTGTGCACGTTCTCGTTGGTGTGTGGGCTTTCGCTCAAATTCACTTCGATGATGGTATCGGCCATGATGGCTCCTTTGCACGAGGTAAAGTTGCGGGAAGAAAAAGGGGGTCAGACGGAAAGGAAGCGGGTGACTTTCTCCTCGTCGATGCCGTCGCGGGGGGATTCGTGGACGAACTCGCCGTTTTCGATGACGACGACCTGGTCGGCGACGTCGAGGGCGAAGCGCATCACCTGCTTCGACACGATAATGGAGAGCCCGCGCTCGTCGCGGATGCGTTTCAGCGTGCGCGCCATTTCCAGGATGATGGAGGGCTGGATGCCTTCAGTCAGTTCGTCCAGCAGCAACACTTTCGGGTCGGACGCCAGCGCCCGCGCGATTGCCAACTGCTGTTGCTGACCGCTGGAGAGATTGCCGCCGCGGCGGGACTTCATCTCCACCAGCACCGGAAACAGTTCATAGATATCCGAGCTGACGGTCTTTCTGCCGGTGACAGTCAGGCCCGTCTCGACATTCTCCTCTACCGTCATGCTGGAGAATATCTGCCGGCCCTGGGGCACATAGGCGATGCCGCTCGCAACACGTTAGTAGGGTTTTTGGCCGGTAACCTCCGCCTCGCCCACATGGACGGAGCTGGTTTTGGCCGGAACGATGCCCATCAGGGTTTTCATCAGCGTGGACTTGCCCATGCCGTTCCGGCCCATGATCGCGACGATCTCGCCCGGCTCTACCTGGAAATCGAGGCCGTGCAGCACTTCGGACTCGCCATAGGCAGCGCGCAGATTTTCAACGTTCAGCATGACCGGCTCCTCAGTGACCCAGATAGACTTCGACAACCTTGGGATCGGCTTGGACGTGCTCCATCGACCCTTCGGACAGGACCTTGCCCTGGTGCAGGACGGTGACGCGGGTGGCGATGTCCTCGGCGAACTTCATGTCGTGCTCGATCACGATGACCGAGCGGTCCTGGATGATCCGCTTCAGTAGTTCCGCCGTCTTGACTCGCTCCGCCACCGACATGCCGGCGACAGGTTCGTCCAGCATCAAATGCTGTGGGTCCTGGATCAGCAGCATGCCGATTTCCAGCCACTGCTTCTGGCCATGGCTGAGGTAGGCGGCCTTTTCCTCCAGCGAGTCTTCCAGAAAAATCATCCCAGCGATTTCCTGGATGCGCTTGGCGACGGCGTTGTCTCGTTTGAAGAACAACCCGCCGAAGACGCCATGGCCCTTGGGATAGGAGATCTCCAGGTTCTCAAATACGGTCAGATCTTCATAGACCGAGGGTGTCTGGAACTTCCGGCCGACACCCGCGTGGACGATCTGGTCCTCGCACATTGACAGCAGTTCCTGGCCCTTGAACTTCACGGAACCTGATGTTGCCTTGGTGCGTCCGCAGATCAGATCCAGCACCGTGGTCTTGCCAGCGCCGTTCGGCCCGTTGATGACCCGGCATTCGTTCGGATCGACATAGAGGCTGAGGTCGTCCACTGCCTTAAACCCATCGAACGAGACGGTGAGCCCCTCGACCGCCAGCACGAACTCGGATTCTTCAGACATGATCGTCTCCTATTCGGCCGGTGCGTTGACGGTGCGCGCGGTTTGCGGCGCGGCCCGCTTGGGCAGCAGCTTTTGCAGGCGGGGAGCGATGTACTGGTCGTAGATGCCGGCCAGGCCATTCGGGAACACCAGCACCACGGCGATGAACAGCGCTCCCAGGCCCAGCAGCCACACTTCCGGGAAACTCTCGGAGAAGGTGATCTTTGCCCAGTTCACCAACAGCGCGCCGTAGACTGCGCCGAAGATCGAAAGCCGCCCGCCGACCGCGCAGAAGATCACCTTCTCAATGGACGGCACGATGCCAACGAAGCTTGGCGACATGAAGCCGACCTGCAACGTGAACATGCCCCCGCGGATGGAGGCGAAAGCCGCCCCGGCACAGAAGACGAAGATATTAAAGTTGGCGACGTCGTAGCCGGAGAAACACACCCGGTCCTCCTGGTCGCGCATGGCAATCAGGATGCGGCCGAGCTTGGACTTGCGGATCAGGTGGGCCGCGAACAGACAGGCGAACAGCAGCGCGCCATTGACGAAGTAGAGTATTTCCTTGGCCTCATCCGTGCGGATGTCCCATCCTTCCAAAGTGCGCAGGTCGGTGATGCCGTTGACGCCACCGGTATAGCCCTGCTGGCCGATGATCAGGATCGTCAGGATGGCGGCAATGGCTTGGGTGATGATGGCGAAGTACACTCCGCCAACCCGCCGCTTGAACATGGCGACGCCAATGATGAAGGCGAAGATCGTCGGCACTGCGATGACCGCAGTCAGGGTGAAGGGCAGGCTGTAGAACGGCTGCCACCAGGTCGGCAGTTTGGTCAGCTGGTTCCAATCCATGAAGTCCGGAATGCCGGATGTAGACTGGATCTTGGTGGTTTCGGGTGTCGACGCCTCCAGCTTGAGGAACATGGCCATGCAGTAGCCGCCAAGGCCGAAGAAGATGCCCTGGCCAATGCTGAGAATACCGCCCGCGCCCCAGCACAGCATCAGGCCGACCGCGACAAAGGCATAGGTCAGGTACTTGCCGAACAGGTTGAGCCGAAAAGTGTCCAACACCCCTGACAGCACAATGGAAATGAGCGCGGCAAGGACGGCAAAGCCGACAATTTCCGCAGGGGTAATGAAGCGATTCCGCGTAAGCATCGTAATGGTTCCCTTACTTCCGCAGCTTCAGAGCGAAGAGGCCTTGCGGGCGCAGCGTCAGAATGCCGACCACTGTCAACAGCGTGAGCACCTTGGCCATCGAACCGGAGAGGAAGAACTCCATGATCGACTGCGCCTGGCTGATCGAGAACGCTGAGGCAATCGTACCAAGCAGGCTCGTAGCGCCGCCGAAAACGACCACCAGGAAGGTATCGACGATGTAGAGCTGGCCTGCCGTCGGCCCGGTCGAACCGATCATGGTGAAGGCGGAGCCCGCGACGCCGCAGCCAATGACGAATGTCAGGCGGTCCGTGCGTTCCGTATTGATGCCGACCGCGCCCGCCATAGTGCGGTTCTGGGTGACGGCGCGGACCTGCTTGCCCCATTGGGACCGGAACATCAGCAGGTAAATTGCGAGGGAAATACTGACCGCTAGCACCATGACGAAGATGCCGTTGATTGGAACCTCAATCATGTCGGTCAACGGCAGGGAGCCCATCATCCAATCCGGGATGGTCACACCCACTTCGCGTGCACCGAACACAGAGCGGTAAATTTGTTGCAGGATCAGACTAAGGCCCCAGGTCGCCAACAACGTATCGAGCGGCCGTTTGTAAAGGTGCCGGATCAGTCCCCATTCCACCAGCATGCCCAACCCGCCAGACACGAAAAATGCCAGGATCATGGCGATAAAGAAGTAAATGCCGAACAAGCCAGGCATGTACGTGTCGAACACGTGGGACAGCATGTAGGTGACATACGCACCGAGGATCATAAATTCCCCGTGCGCCATATTGATAACGCCCATCTGGCCGAAGATAATCGCCAGTCCCAGTGCCATCAGAATAAAGACCGAGAAAAGGATCAGCCCGGCAAACCCTTGCATGGCAAAGATCGCGGTCAATTCGCCTGTCGTATAATCGGCGAACATGGTTCAACTCCTTAGGCGGTATTCGCACGCCCGAGAGGGGGAAGGTGGGGAAGTCGAACCCGCTTCTTCAGCTTTAGGCAGCGTGGGAAGCGCCCTTGTAGGGCAGCTTCCGCGCCTTCGAGGTTTGGTAGTGCCTCGCGCCGCCGGCTGAAGAAACGAACTCGGCTTTTGCGTCGCGTGCCTTACTGGTAGCCGGCCGGGAACGGATCGGGCTCGACCAGATCCTTGGTCTCGAACACCACTTCGTACTGGCCGTCAGCCTTGGCTCGGCCAACGCGGGTTTTGGACCAGAGGTGATGGTTTTCGTGGATTTTGACGTACCCTTCGGTGGCCGTCGTCATCTCGATCCCCGGCGACGCAGCGCGGACCTTATCCACATCGAAGGAGCCTGCCTTCTCTACAGCCGCTTTCCAGAGCCCCACATTTCCTTGAACGGCTTCACGAACGCGATGTTGTTCGGGTTGTCCAGGCTCTGGAAGTATTTCATGCAGGCGTAGGCACCCTCGATGTTCTCGCCGCCGATACCGCGGATTTCGTCCTCGGTGACCGAGATGGTCAGCAGGATCGATTTCTCCTTGGTCATGTCGATGCCGGCAGCCTTCAACTACTTGTAGAAGGCGACGTTCGAACCGCCGACGACAATGGCGTAGATCACGTCGGGCTTCTTCAGGCGGATCTTGTTGATGACCGAGTTAACTGTGTGTAGAAGGCGACGTTCGAACCGCCGACGACAATGGCGTAGATCACGTCGGGCTTCTTCAGGCGGATCTTGTTGATGACCGAGTTAACTGTGTGTGGCCGAGAGGATAGTAATCCTCGCCCACCACTTTCAGGCCCAGTTTCTCGATGTGCTTGCGCGCAATCTTGTTGGAAGTACGGGGCCAGATATAGTCGGAACCCAGCAGGTAGAACGACTTCGCGCCCTTGGTGCGGGTCACCCAGTCGATGCCAGCAATAATCTGCTGTGTCGCTTCCTGACCGGTGTAAATGACGTTCGGCGACTCCTCCAGGCCCTCATAGAAGGTCGGGTAGTAGAGGAAGCCGTTATACTGCTCGAACACCGGCAGCATCGCCTTGCGGCTGGCAGAGGTCCAGCAGCCCATGACCGAGGCGACCTTGTCGTTCACCAGCAGCTTCTTCGCCTTTTCCGCGAAGGTCGGCCAGTCGGACGCGCCGTCTTCCTGAATGAACTCAATCTTGCGGCCGAGGATGCCACCTTGGGCATTGATTTGGGCGATTGCCAACTTTTCCGCTTGGACCGAGCCGGTCTCGGAGATGGCCATCGTGCCTATGATAGAGTGCAGGATTCCTGTAGTGACTGTCGTATCAGTAACGGCGAGGCCGGTGGTGTTGACCGCGGCGGTCGGGAAGGATGCGGAGCTCAGAAATTTGGGAGCAAACAGGCTGGCTGTCAGGGCAGCGTCCGGTAAACGGCAGTGAAAGTAGACAGCCAGAATGTCAGGAGATTTCTCGGTATCTCGCGTTAGAAGAACCTATAATCAATGGGTTGCGAATGAAACGCTAGAGGATTTTGCTCTCCGCTTTACGGCTTTTCGGGCGCGAAAATGGTCCTCCTTGCGTGTGGCCAATACGGCGATTGGGTCAATCTCATTTTTGGCGCTCGAGGCTATCGGCCGCGGGATGACTCTGTCGTATGGTTTCAACAACGCAATTGCAGCAATTTTAATCGTAGGTGCCGTTTTATCCATCACCGGCCTTCCAATCGCCTACCACTCTGCGCGTGCTGGCGTTGATATCGATTTGCTGACCCGCGGTGCTGGCTTCGGCTATCTGGGTTCGACCGTGACATCGCTGATTTATGCCAGCTTCACCTTCATATTATTTGCCCTGGAAGCGGCAATTCTGTCCCAGGCGCTGGAGTATTGCCTCGGGATACCGCTGGAAATTGGTTATTTGCTCAATGCCTTGCTGGTCATTCCGCTGGTGACGCACGGATTTGCCCGCATCGGCGCATTCCAGAAATGGACGCAGCCGCTCTGGATATTGCTCCAGATCTTGCCATTTGCCGCCCTAGTCTGGTTGGGCTTGGATGTGGTGCCCTGGGTCGAACACATTGGCTTGCTACAGCCAGAAGGTTCGGGTCTGGACTGGGTCATGATTGCCGCTGCGACCGGCATTGCCTTTGCCCTCATCGCTCAAATTGGCGAGCAGGTTGGCTTCCTGCGGTTTTTGCCGACACCGCAAACTCGCCGCCAACAGTTTTCCTGGTGGTTCGCCCTGATCTCCGCCGGGCCGGGTTGGGCTGTGATAGGCACGCTCAAGATGCTGGCTGGGTCGTTTCTAGCCGTATTGCTTCTAAACGCTGGCGTGCCTGCAGAAGAGGCAATTGAGCTGACCAAGATGTACTTGATCGCCTATGAACGGTTTTTGCCGCCGGAATCGGCACTGGTGCTGACCATCGGCTTTGTCATACTGGCTCACTTGAAAATCAATGTGACCAACGCCTATGCCGGGTCAATCGCCTGGTCGAACTTCTTTGCCCGCATCACGCATAGCCATCCGGGCCGGGTCGTGTGGCTCGTGTTCAATGTAGCCGTCGCGTTGATGCTGATGAAATTTGGCGTGTTCGGGGCGTTGGAGAACACGCTTGCGATCTACTCCCACGTAGCACTGGCCTGGATTGGCGCAATCACCGCCGATCTGATGATCAACCTGCCGCTCGGCTTGCGGCCAAAGCAGATAGATTTCCGCCGCGCCTATCTGTTCGATATCAACCCGGTTGGCGTCGGTGCGGCAGTGCTGGCGGCAGTGATCTCATTAACGGTCTCTTTGGGCGTGTTCGGGACCGATATGGCGGCTTTCTCCAGTTGGATAGCGTTTGGTACGGCGGTACTTGCCGCGCCCGCCATCGCATTGGCGACACGCGGGCGCTACTACCTTGCCCGGGAACCAGAAATCGCCAGCGCGGCAGGAGAGCGGGTGTGCATCATTTGCGAGCACAAGTTCGATCAGCAGGACATGGTCGCCTATCTGTTTCACCGTGGCGCGGTGTGCTCTCTTTGCTGCACGCTTGAATCCCGCTGCAAGGATGCCTGCAAGCCCGCAGCGCGTATGCAAAACCAGATTGCAGCCCTCGCCAGACGCCTGCTGCCGGTGCGTGTGCAAGCCATGGCCCTGTCCCGCTATGGCGGGTTTGGCCTGACTTTTAGCGCCATGGCGCTCATTGTCGGCGTGCTGCTGCTAGTCGTTTATCAGAATTTTCAGGTGGTCGCGCCGGAGGTTGCCGATGCCGTCGGTCGCGCTTTGGCCTTGTCGTTTATCATCCTGGTGATCCTGGTCGGCGTCACCGCGTGGCTATACACCTTATCGGAGGAAAGCCGCGTCCTCGCCAACCGGGAGCGCGAATTGCAGACACAGCGCCTGTTGGAGGAGATTGAGGCGCACTGGCGAACCGATGCGGAATTGCAGGAAGCCAAAGAGGCCGCCGAAGCCGCAAACCGCGCCAAGAGCCGCTATCTGGTGGGCATCACCCACGAGTTTCGTACCCCGATAAGCGCCATCCTCGGGTACGCGCAACTGCTGGAGAACGACCAGGCTGTCCCGGAGCACCGGCGTCCGAGCGTGCGCACCATCCGTCATTCGTCCGAGCATCTGGCGGACTTGATTGAAGGGCTGCTGGACATTTCAAAGATCGAGGCAGGCCGGATTGAAGTCTACCGGGTTGAGGTTAACCTGAAGGAATTGCTGGACCAGGTATCCGCGATTTTTTCCATTGAAGCCCAGGCCAAAGGGCTGGCGTTCATCCCGGATATTGCGCCAAACGTGCCCGCCTTCGTGTTCGCAGATGAGCGGCGCGTGCGCCAGATCCTGATCAATCTGTTGTCCAACGCCGTTCGCTACACTGCCAAGGGAAGCGTTCGTCTAGCCATCTCCTTTCAGAACGACATCGCCGATATTACCGTATCGGATACAGGCCGCGGCATTCCGCGATCGGAGTGGGATCGGATTTTCACGCCGTTCGAGCGCATCATCGACCCGAATGATGCCGTCCCCGGCACGGGCCTGGGCCTGACCATCACCAAGCTGTTGATCGAAATGCTGGGCGGCGAGCTTACTTTGACCAGCGAGGCCGGCCAGGGCTCCAGTTTCCGGGTACGCCTGTTCCTGAACCGCAGCCAGCGCACCACACCGCCGGAACAAGAGAGGCCGCGCACAGGCTATCTGGGGCAGCGCCAGCATATTCTGATTGTTGACGACAACTTGCACCACCGGCAGCTTTTGGCCGACGCTCTTGGGCCGTTGGGCTTTCTGCTGTCTATGGCGGAATCCGCAGAAGTGGCCCTCAGCATTGTGCGGGCAAACCCGCCCGACCTGGCTTTGATCGATGTCGCCATGCCTGGCATGTCCGGCGTCGAGTTGGTGGCGCAGTTGCGGCAGCAGTGCGCATTGAAGGTTCCGCTGGTTCTCGTCTCCGCCAATGCGGGCGACCAACTGCACCAACTCAATAGCAACAATATCGCCAGCCATGATGGCTTCATTGCCAAGCCGGTCAATATCCCCGTGCTTTTGGATCGTGTCGGCACTCTGCTTGGTCTGACATGGAGTTATGATCAACCCGGTCAAGCGGCTGAAGGCCCGCTGAACGCGCCGCAAGCCGTCCTGGACACAATGGAAGAAGCACTTTCCATTGGTCATCTGCGCGGCCTGCAACAGGCGGTGGCGGGAATGGATCGCGGCAATGACAGAACCCTAAGCTTCCGCCGCCGCGCCACAGCATTGATTGAGGCTGTGGATATGGAAGGCCTCGCCACTTTGCTAAAGGAAAGCCGTCATGCAGATTAAGCCCGCTGAGCCGCGGCGGCTGGTGCTGCTGGTGGATGACAGTCCAGAGACCCTCACCACTGGTTGAAGCGCTGGAGAGTGCCGCACTGACCGTCTTGGTCGCCCGCGATGGTCTTTCGGCCATCAGTCTGCTGGACCGCGTTAAGCCCGATTTGATCCTGATGGATGCGATCATGCCAGGCATCGACGGGTTTGAGACGTGCCGGCGGATCAAAAAAATTTCGGACATGTCCCTCACTCCAGTCATCTTTATGACCGGCCTTTCCGACTGGGAGCACGTTATCGCCGGACTGGAGGCGGGCGGTGTAGACTATGTCACCAAGCCCATCGACCAGTAGGAGATGCTGGCGCGCATCCGTATCCACCTGACCAATGCCGGCTTTGTGCAGGAAGCCCGGGACGCGCTGGACATCACCGGGCCGGGCGTCATCTCCATTGGCCGCAACGGGGCTGTAAAATGGTCATCCAGGCGCGCGGAATCTTGCCTGGGTCTTGGCATGGAAATGGTCCCGGAGATTGGCTGCAGCAGCATTTCCCTGTGGCTGGCAGAAATGGCGGGGAAACCATTGTCTGAATGCCGGCCATTGGACATATGGATGGGGGACGGTCAACTCGCCCGCATGCAGATAATTGCCCGCTCGGCAAGCGGTGACACGCTGGTGGAAGTCGCTCTTCAGGAGAACAGCAAAGATAGCGAGGTGCTTAGCCTGAAATTCGGCGTTTCAGCGCGTGAGGGCGAGGTTCTCTCTTGGCTGGCAAAAGGCAAATCTAACAAGGATATTGCGGCAATACTGGAACTAAGCCCCCGCACGATAACAAAGCACATCGAGAATATTCTGGAAAAGCTTGGTGCGGAAAATCGTACAGCCGCCGCTATTCCCGCCCTTCAAGCCTTGATGAGATCATAGAGTTCAAGTCGCCTTCCTGAAAAATGATCCATTCTGACCGGAGTTTTTCAATTTTATTGTGAATTCCGGAGAGGTATTAAACCAACGGCAGGGGATCGTTCAGATAGTCTGACCTTCGCGGGCCAAAATTCCGCAGCCTGACGCCTGATGCTCAGCAGCAGAGGGGGGATATATTCTGTGAATTTATACAGCGGCGAACGCCCGAGGTGTTCGTGCCGCCCCCGCATTCGCCGGGCCATGCTCAGGCGGATTTTGGCGAGACGTTTGGGGTGATAGGTGGCATCGAGTGCAAGCTGCACTGCGTTGCGATGGCGCTGCCGCATTCGAATGCGTTCTTCACCAAGGCCTATCCGGCAAACCCGGGGCGGTTCAGTGTGACTAACCGATACAAAGAAGATTTACGTGACTACAAAGAGACTCAAGCGGCTCAAGGCCGCTTCAATTTTCGTCTAAGTGCTTGAAAAGAATGGTGCCCAGGGGCGGACTCGAACCACCGACACGCGGATTTTCAGTCCGCTGCTCTACCAGCTGAGCTACCTGGGCCTACGCCACCGGGGCCATGCCGACTCCCGAAGTGGAAGGCACTGTTTAAGCAATCGGCATTAGACTGTCCAGACATTTTGCAGGGCGTTTGTGACACAGGAAGGAATTGCACCGTTCCCCCTGTTTTGAGGTAGCGCTTGCGCATCTGCCGATTGACGGAATATGGTGCGTTGCAACAAATGCAGGCCAGCGCAATTTGGCCATTCTTCCTACTGGAGGCTTCCACCGGTTGTTGTACGCTGCTTATGAGATGACCCACGCTGCAGTCAGCCCGTTTCGCGCGGCGACTGTCGCTGCGCGCCACATGTTCGGCTCGGCAGCCAATCCTTTTGCCTTCACACCGCATGGACGCGCGATGAACGCGGCGCTCGATATGTTCGAGCGTGCGACGCGCCGTTATGGCAAGCCGGAATGGGGAATCACCACGACCATGGTGGACGGCAGCGCGGTTCCGGTCTCCATTGAAGAGTTCCGCGGCAAGCCTTTCTGCTCGCTTCTGCACTTCCGGCGCGACGAGCGGGCAATGCCGACAGGCAGGCCCGCTGACCCGCCGGTCCTCATCGTGGCGCCGCTCTCCGGGCATTACGCTACGCTGCTGCGCGGAACGGTCGAGGCAATGCTGCCCGAGCACGACGTGTATGTAACCGACTGGACCGATGCGCGGACAGTACCGTTAAGCCAGGGCCGGTTCGGCCTGGAAGACTACACGGATTATGTGATTGAGTTCATGCGTCTGCTGGGGCCGGATCTGCACGTGATGGCTGTTTGTCAGCCCGGGCCTGCGGTTTTGGCGGCAGCCTCCGTTCTGGCGGAGCAGGACGATCCCGCTCAGCCCGCCAGCATCACGTTGATGGGCAGCCCGATCGATACGCGGCTCAGCCCGACCGTGCCGAACGAACTGGCCACCAGTCAGGAGCTCGAGTGGTTCGAGCAAAAAGTCATCATGTCCGTGCCGTGGCCGAACCCTGGCATGTTCCGGCGCGCCTATCCGGGTTTTCTGCAGCTGACTGGCTTCATGACCATGAACATGGACCGCCACGTCAATGCGCACCTGCAACTCTACCGGCACCTGATTGCGGGCGATGGCGACAGTGCCGAAGGCCACCGCACATTCTATGACGAATACATGTCTGTGCTGGATATGACGGAAGAATTCTACCTGGAAACGATCAAAGTAATCTTCCAGGACCACGACCTGCCGGATGGCCGGATGATGCATCGTGGCAAGTTGATTCGGCCGCAGGCGATTAAACGCACAGCCTTAATGACGGTCGAAGGCGAGCGGGATGATATTTCCGGTGTCGGCCAGACCCAGGCTGCACACACATTGTGCGTGAATATCCCAGCCGATATGCGCAAACGCCTCGTACACCCGAAGGTCGGTCACTACGGGATTTTTAACGGCCGCCGCTGGCGCGAAGAGATCCAGCTGGAAATCCGCGACTTTATCCGCGCCAACGGAAGCCTGAAGCCCGCAGCTTAAGTTGCCGGGCGGCGGTCAGTACATGTGCTGGCCGCCGTTGATCGATAGGGTCGAGCCCGTAATGAAGTCGGCATCGTTACCGCATAGGAAGACAACGCCCCGGGCGATGTCATGGGCGGTGCCGAGGCGGCGCATGGGGATGCCCTGAATGATTCTGTCCAGTACCCGCTCCGGCACGGCAGCCACCATGTCAGTATCGACATAGCCGGGCGCCAGCGCGTTGACGGTGATGCCGTAGCGTGCGCCTTCCTGGGCCAATGCCTTGGTGAAGCCGTGGATGCCCGACTTGGCAGCGGCGTAGTTCACCTGGCCGTATTGGCCGCCCTGGCCGTTGATCGAACCAATATTGATGACCCTGCCGAAATTGCGCTCCTGCATGCTCTCCCAAACGGCGTGGACCATGTTGAAGCAAGAGCCGAGGTTCGTGTCGATGACCGAATCCCATGCGGCGCGGCTCATCTTCATGATCGTGGAATCACGGGTGATGCCTGCATTGTTGACCAGAATATCAACGGGCCCGACTTCTTCTTTGATCTTTGCGACGCCTGCCTGGCAAGCGTCGTAGTCGCCGACATCGAACTTGTAGACGGGAATGCCGCTTTCCTCGAAGAACTTGGCAGCGGCTTTGTCGTTGCCGCCATAGTTGGCGGCGACGTTGATGCCGACCGCTTTCAACTCCTCGCAAATCGCGCGGCCGATACCGCGGGTGCCGCCGGTAACGATAGCGTTCTGCTGCATGATAAACCCTCCTTGACTGCGGTGCACGATCACAGTTGACCAGGCAATATGTTGGGCCTGCCGCCAAGATGAAGTAGCGCTGAAGGCGGCAGTGACCCTAAAATTGCACCACCTATATTGCTGCAATGCAGCATTTATTATGCATCGCAAAATGCCATACAATACCAAGGTGGTAGTGGCCTGATCGAACCACTAGGGAGACAAGTGTGCTGGAAAAGCTGGTCGTCTATTTCGACTATAAGAGTCCCTATGTCTATCTGGCGGTGCAACCGGCACGAGGCTTGGCGGCGTCGTTTGGACTACCGATAGAGTGGCGGCCCTACACGTTGCGGATTCCGGAGTATCTGGGGGCCGTTGATACCCGCAACGATCATCAATGGCGACGGGTCCGGTACTCTTATATGCATGCCAGACGGCTTGCGAATGAGCGGGGATTAACCGTTCTGGGCCCGCAAAAGATCTTTGACTCGCGCACAGCACATGTAGGCGCTTTGTTCGCTCAGCAGGAGGACGTGTTCGATGCCTACCACGACCGAGTTTTCGAGCTGTTTTTCAAGCGCGAACTGGATATTGAAGATGCGGCGGCCATCCAGGGTGTTCTGCAGGAGGCTGGCGCTGAAAACGTAGACGCCTTCCCAAGCTATCTGGGTGGAGACGGAGGCGAATATTACCGCCAGGTTTTGGACGAAGCCGAAGCCATCGGGGTTTTTGGCGTGCCCAGCTTTGTCGTTGGCGACGATATCTATTGGGGCAGCGACCGGGTTGAGATGACCCGTAAAGCCCTGGCCGCTGCCCTGTGGTAAAGTCGGCGGTTACTGGTCGTAGCCAACCCGGTCGGTCATCAACAGCGCCTCTTCGCGCTTGTCGGATATGGCCTTCAACGACAGGTCTTCGACCGTGAACTCGCCGAGCGACTTCAGCATGGCGGACCATTCGGTGCCTGCGCGCAACGGGTATTCCCCATTGACTTCGGCATAGATGCGTTGGGCCTCGTCGCTGACTAGGAAGCGCATCAGGTCAATCGCAGCTTCCCGGTGCGGGGCATGGGCCGCCAGCGCCATGCCGCTGATATTGGCATGCGCGCCCCGGTCATTCTGGTTCGGGAAAACAACGTTGACGGACTCTGCCCAGGGGTGCTGCTCGGGGTTTCCCATCATTGCGACGTAGTAGTAGCTGTTGCCCAGCGCGACGTCGCACTGCCTCTGCCAGATCGCCTTGACCTGCGCGCGGTCATTGCCGGTCGGGCGCATGGCCAAATTCGCTTTGACACCAGTCAGCCACTTTTCCGCGCCTTCTGCCCCCAGGTGATTGATCTGGGCTGCGACCAGCGCAATCTGGTAGGCGTGCTTGCCGGATCGTGTGCAGACTTTGCCTTTAAACTCGCCACTGGCCAATGATTCATAGGTCAGCCGCTTGGGGTCTTTCACCCGGTCTTTAGACGCATAAATCACCCGTATGCGGCTGGTCAGACCGATCCAGTGTCCGGCAGGGTCCCGGTATTTCGGCGGAATGGCTTCGTTGATCTGCGGATCGTCCAAGGCGGCGGTGATGCCGGCATCCTCCGCCTGGGTCAGGTTGCCGATGTCGGTAGTCAGCAACACGTCCATTGGGCTCAGGCGGCCTTCTTGCTTGGCACGCTCGATCAGGCCCATGCTGGCGAAAATGACGTTGACTTTGTGGCCGGTCTGCTTGGTGAAAGCCGCGAACAGGGGCTCAACCAAAAAGGGCTGGCGATAGCTGTAGACATTGACCTCATCGGCCAGTGCCGGCGTGCCTGAAAGCACGGTGATAGCCGCACCTACGGCGGCTAGGAGGAGGGAACGCAGGTTAATCATGAGTAGTAGCTCCGTTGCGATGACAGGACATTATTTTTGCGAATGATTTGCAATCGCAAAAATAATGATAATTGGAGTTTACGCTTCAATCCGCAATAGCATCAGTTGGGCTGCGCCATATTGATGGAGATCAAGCAGCGAAAGCCCTGGTATTCCAGGCGTTTGGCGCTTTGCCGGCGTTTCGAGGCAAAGGATGCCTCCCCGCGCAAGGGCACCCTTCGCCAGTAATGCCGCCGCGACGGCCTCCGCCATATCCGTTGCATAGGGCGGATCGCAAAACACCAGATCGAAGGGGCCGTTGGGAATACCGGAGGGCAGCGCTGCATTGACGAAGGAACACGCGTCACCAATCACAAGGGCATCGGCGTTCTGCCGCGCCAGCTCCAACACGCGCCGGTCCTGATCCACCAGGACGGCATGGCTTGCCCCTCGCGAAAGCGCCTCGAACGCCAACGCGCCGGTGCCGCAGCACAGATCCGCGACGCGGGCGCCCGCCAGGATGTTGCCGCCGTCCGGGCCATACCCGCCATGCAACAGCTGGTTGAACAGGGCTTCGCGGGCGCGGGCGCTGGTGGGCCGGACATCGATTCCGGCAGGCACGGCGATGGTGCGGCGGCGCAGCGAGCCGCCCAGTATCCGGATGGATTGAGGCCGCAACGGACTACTGCCGCATCCAGCCGGCACCCCAAAGATTGACCGTCCGCTCCGTATGCGGCCAGGTACGCGCGCCGAATTCGCACGGCAGCACCTCGATTTCCGCGGAAAGTTCGATACGGTCGCCGTTGGGGTCGTCGATCATGAAGAACAAATTGTTGCCAGGCCCGTGCCGCCCCGGTCCCCAGGCAATCGGTATTTCCAGGTTCGCCAGATGGTCCGCCCAGTCCCGGAAGTCCATCCAGCCGCTGGTCTCATAGGCGTGGTGATCGGGGCGGGAATGGCTGGCCTGGAAGGCGGCGAAACTGTGGTGTTCCGGATCGGTCCGCCAGAAGGCGACGCGCTTGGTCGTATCGTCATCCTCATCAAGCATCACATAGTCGGAGGGGACGAAGCCCAGGCCTTTTTCATAGAACGCCATCATTGGCTTCAGGTCGGGCGTTGCGACGACGACATGCTGCAACCGCGCGGGATAAGCCCGTGCGGGGATGGCGTGGGCGGCTTTTGGCGACGGCAGGCCCGGCTTTGGCAGGCCGAAAATATTCAACCAACCATCCGGATCGCGCACTGCCACGGCATCCTCGCGAAAGGCCGCTGCGGGGGAGGCTTCGGTCTTCAGCCCCTGCGCCGCCACATACGCCTGAACATCGGCCAGTTGCCGCTCATCCTGCAACCGGTAGGCATGATAGCTGCGGCCACCCCGCTCACCCGCGCCAACCACCAAGCGGCGGCCTGGGGCTTGCAGCAGGAAATCATTGCCAAAGCCGCTGATTTTAAACCCTAGCGCCCTGGCGTAAAAATCAGCCAGTTCTTTCGGCTTGTCGCTCTCCAGCCGCAAATGGTCGAGTTGGGCGGGCCAGATGGGAGAGGTGGGTTGCATCGCATCACCTTCCGCATCAAGATCCGCGGGCCGCGGCAGGGGTGCCCCCTTGAACTGTTCGTATGCGAAGCAGAGCTGCCCGCTGATGGTGCGGCCTTCGCGCTTTGCGGTTTCTTTGACGTCGATATACATCTCTCGTGGAACGAGGATGCTTTTCCATTTTGTTGTGTCCATATCATCTTCTCCAAGGCTCTGGGTCGTCTACGATAATATGGGATAATCTGCAAGTGTGCAAGAAAAATCCCCGCCGAAGCGGGGCCAGTTAAGGCGGACAGACTGCCAGTCTGTCACAGGCAGTGCGTCAAGACGACACCTCGGCAGCTTCGCCCCACGACGGTCCGATGTCAATGTCGCATCTGTTTGGCACGCAGAGCGGAACGGCATTCGACATGATGGACGAAATTTCGTTGGCCTGTTCTATCGAGTCCACGCTGAACGCCAATTCGTCGTGAACCTGCAGCATGGGCACGTGTCCCGCCTGACAGCAATCAAGCCACGCCTTCTTCGTCATATCCGCGGCAGATGCTTGGATCAACCTGTTCAACGCCTTGTAGGTCATTGCCCGGCGCAGGCGCGTTGTTGGCCCGTAGGCCGCGACGGCCGCTTAGTAGGGCAGCGCCTTGTTCATGCCGAAGGCCGCAGGCTCCCACGTGTTGAACCGGCACTTGCGGCCCAAGATGATGTCACTGTTGCACTGAACGCCAGAAAACGCCTGACGTGAATGCTTTGCAAGCCTCCCCATGCCGCTGTTCCGGTTTTGCCCGGTTTCTGGCTATGGTGTCATACCAACGGCAGGGGATAGCTGCCATTGCCGGCCTGAAATGAGATCACGCAATGCCCAATGAACAGAGCGCCCGCGCCTGGCTTGCCGGCCAACGGGTTGCCCGGCTGGCGACGGCGGATGCCAACGGAGCGCCGCATGTGGTGCCAGTTTGCTTTGCGCTGAGCGATGAAGGTGTTGGCGGCTCGCTCTACATCACCATCGACGAGAAACCCAAGGACCAGTCGCGGCCATTGAAGCGGCTGCGTAATATCATTGCGAATCCGCAAGTAGCGCTGGTTTCCGATCACTATACTGAGGACTGGCGGCAACTCGGCTGGGTGATGGTGCGGGGGCGGGCGGCGGTACTCGATCCCGCGCCCGGAGAGCATGGTGCCGCGCAGGCCCTGCTGCGCACCAAGTATCCGCAATACCGGGAGATGGTCCTGGACGACCTCCCGGTGATTGCAGTCAGGATCGAACGGCTGACCTGGTGGGGGGAACTCGCTTAGAGAGCGCCTTCCAGCACGATTTTGCCGAAATGCTGGTTGCCTTTCATGTGGCGAGCGCGTCCGCCACCTTTTCGAACGGGTAGACGCTGTCGATGGGGATGCGAAGCTCGCCCTTCGCCACGGCATCGCCCAGATCGGCCTGCATCAGGCGCGCGATTTCCCGAACCTCGCCGATGGAGCGGGTGCGGAAGGTGACGCCGATATAGTCGATGCGCCGGGCGGCATGCAGGTCGAAGTTGAACTCGCCTTGGAAACCGCCAAGCCGGCCCACGTTCACGATCCGGCCCAGGATCTTCGTGCAGCGGAGCGAGTCATTAACCGTGTAGCCGGAGACATTGTCGACGATCAGGTCGACGCCTTCGCCATTCGTGGCTTCCAACACCTGGTCGGCCCAGTTCGGGTCCCGGCTATCGACCGCCAGGTCAGTGTCGAACTCCGTCAGCTTCGCCCGGCGGTTGGTATTGGTGGAGGTACCGATGACCAGGCCTGCGCCCTTGTACTTGGCGATCTGCATGGCCA
The DNA here is from genome assembly GCA_965202745.1 of Alphaproteobacteria bacterium. Taxonomy (GTDB): domain Bacteria; phylum Pseudomonadota; class Alphaproteobacteria; order Bin95; family Bin95; genus JACKII01. Next base: position 547,658 of record CBDBCB010000022.1, on the reverse strand, counting down.
TCAGGCCGACGCCGGAGGATGCGCCTTGCACCAGCACCGCCTCGCCCGCTTTCATGCGGCCGGCGGTGACGACGGCGTTGTGCATGGTGTTGAGTGCTGTGCCAAGCGTAGCGGCCTCGTTCCAGGAGATATTGGCGTCCGGAATTTTGCTCGCGCGCCCAGTCGGCCACTGCGTATTCGGCCCAGCCTTGCGCGCCGCCGCACATGACCCGGTTGCCAATGGCCAGGCCGCTTTCGGCTTTGGCTTCTGCGCCCATATCCGCGACCTCGCTGACGAATTCCAGGCCGACAATGGTGCCAGTACCACCCGCCCGGCCATGCGCCATGCCGGAGGCCACCATCAGGTCGGCGCGGTTCAGGCCGCCGGCGCGGACACGCACCAGAACCTCATTCGGTTTGGGGGAGGGGGCAGGCACGTCCTGAATCTGGACGCCATTGTCGGTGACGACGACGGCTTTCATGGCAGAATTTCCTTCTCTGGCGCAGATGATTTGCGGCCTTTCTAAAAGGAGTCAGCTGATTGGTCTGCCGGGATTGGGTTGCATCTGGCGCATTGGACCTGGGCAACCCGGAATGTTAGGGTCCGTGATCGAATTTGATGGGTAAAGAGCCATGGATCGAGCCAAAGAAATTGGCATCCTCAAGCAGTTGTTGCACTACGATGAGACTAAGACGACTGTCATGGCTCAAGCGCCGTGGGAGAATCCTGTCTCTGCCTATAGCTGCCCGGAACGGCACAAGCTGGAGGAGGAACGGTTGATCCGCGGGCGGCCTGTCGTCATGGGCCTGTCCGCTGATTGGCCGGAAAACGGCTCCTACCGCACAGACGATCTGACTGGCGTGCCGATCCTGGTCATGTGTGGGCGGGATGGGAAGCTGCGGGCGTTCCTGAATGTCTGTCGCCACCGCGGTGCTAAAGTGGTGGATGGCTGCGGCAAAGCCCGCTCGTTCCGGTGCCCTTATCACGCCTGGGTCTATGCCGACGACGGCTCGCTGCGGGCGGTGCCGGAGGCAGAGTCTTTCGCAGGGGCTATGGACAGCAGGGCTGGCCTGACACCCCTGCCGTTGGCAGAGAAGTACGGCATGGTCTGGGTGTTGCCGACGCCTGCTGCGGATGGTTCCGCCGATCTGGACATCGACCCATGGCTGTGTGGACTGGAAGAGGACCTCAAGTTCTGGAAGCTGGACACCTACCATTTCCATTCGCGCCACGCGCACTATGAGGAGATGAATTACAAGCTCCTCGTGGATACCTTTTTGGAAGGGTACCATTTCGGCTTTCTGCACGCCGATACGCTGCGCGGTGTGCTGAAGCCGAACATTGACCATTTCGAGATGTTCGGGCCGAACTCGCGCACCACCTATCCCCGCGCCAAGCTGGACCGGTTACGGGAAAAGCCGGAAAGCGAGTGGGACCTGATGTGGAATTCCACCATCGTCACGCAGATGTTTGCGAACACGGTGTTCTCGCCCCAGGGCGACCATATGGAAATCTACCGCTGCTTCCCGGTGGCTGGGCGGCCGGACCGCTCTGTCATGGAGATGTCGCTCTATATCCCCAAGCCGGTAGAGAACGAGGACGAGAAGCGCCACTGGGACGCCAATATGGACCTGGCCCTCAACGTCATCACGACGGAGGACTTCCCGGCGAGCCGCACCATGCAGATCGGCTTTGGCTCCGGCGCGCAGCAAAGCATCGTCTTCAGCCGGAACGAGCCCGCCCTGATCCACTACCACCAGTCGCTCCGCCTGGCATTGGGCCTGCCGGTGGATGGGGAGCATGTCCCGGTGGTGGCGGAGTAGGCGGGCAGCTTCCTCGTTTCCTCTCACCCTGAGTAGGCGGCATCGCCGCCTTATGGAAGGACGAAGTGTGCGCTGATCCTTCGATACGCCCCGGACTGCAATCCGGGGTTATTCAGGATGAAAGGAGGGAGGGCTTGATGACCTGTCGCCTCACTCGGGCACTGGTGCTTCCGGCGCAATCAACCCTTCGGTTTTTAACTCCGCCCACAGGTCTGCCGGCACCTCTGTCCGCATCCAGGCGAGGTTGATCCGCACCTGTTCAGGCGAGACAGGGCCGGGAATGATGGAGGCCACGCTCGGGTGGCCGAAGGGGAATTGCAGTGCAGCCGCGCCCATCGGCACGCCGTGCCGCGCGCAGACCGCCTGGATGGCCGCCGCTTTCTCCATGACGCTGTCACGGGCAGTTCTATAGCCGAAGGTCGCGCCAAGCTGCGGCCCGACCGCCAGAATGTCGGAGGCGAATGGCGCACCAATCACGACGAACACGCCGCGTTCCTGGCAGAGGTCCAACTCCGCCAGGCCGTGTTGGTCCATCAGCGTGTAGGGCATGGCGACCAGGAAGAAGTCGATCGGGAAGCGCTCCAGAAAACGCGGGATCATGCCGGTGAGGTTGACGCCCGCGCCAATGGCCATGATCTCCCCGCTGGCCTTCAGGTCCGCCAGCGCCCGGAACCCGCCGCCGCTGAGCGTATCCAGCGCTGCCGTCACGGCCTCCTCAGAGCCCTGGTGCCCGGGGTCCAGGTCGTGGATCAGCAGCGCCTCCACCCGGTTCAGACCCAGGCGGGCAAGGCTCATCTCATAGCTTTTCAGGATGGCGTTGTGCGAATAGTCGAAGCGCGGCTCGAATGGCAGGCCGCCTTTCCAGGCCGGGTGGCGGTAATTGTCCGGGTCGGCAGGGCGTGAGTGCACCCGCTCGACCTTGGTGGAAATCACAAAACTGTCCCGCAGCACATGACCGAGGCGAAGCTCGCTCTTTGTGTTGCCGCACCAGGGCGAGGTGTCGAAATAGCCAATCCCCGCCGCATGCGCCGCCTCAATGGTAGTCGATGCCTGCGCCTCCGGGATGGTGGCATGCATGTCGCCAAGGCTCGCCCCGCCCATGCCAAGCTGGGTGACCTGGAGTGGGGTGTTGGCGATCTGGCGGGAGAGGTGGGAGTTCATATCCGGTCAATCCGTGTTCATCGGACGTAATAAAGAGAGAGGCCGGGCCCATTGCTGAGCCGAGTCTCCATTCTAGCAGTAGCCTGATCCGATTAGGATCATGGCACTTCGTTCGAGAACATGATGCTGCCGCTCGCCGAGAACATGCCGCCGACACCGTGGCAGAGGCTGGTCTTCGCACCCTCTACCTGGGCCGGAGATGTGCCGCGCATCTGGCGGATGCTCTCCTGCAGAGCGTACATGCCGTACATGCCGGAGTGCATGTAAGACAGGCCGCCGCCGTTCGTGTTCAACGGCAGCTTGCCGCCCGGCTTGGCGTTGCCTTCCCAGATGAAGTCGCCGCCTTCGCCGCGGCCAACAAAGCCCAGGTCTTCCAGGCCATAGATCGGCAGATGCGCGAACGCGTCGTAGATCATCAGGTGGTCGACTTCGGAGTGCTTCATGCCTGAGGATTCCCAGACGTTCTCGCCCGCAATGCGGAAAGCCTGAGACGAGGTGAAGTCGCTCATCTGGCTGACCATGGTGTGCTCGCCGGCTTCGCCTGCGCCCATGACATAGACGGGCTTGGTCTTGAAGTCCTTGGCACGGTCAGCGCTGGTCAGGATCAGCCCGCCGCCGCCGTCGGTCACCAGGCAGCACATCAGCAGCGAGAACGGCCAGGCGATCATCCGGGCGTTCATGACGTCATCGACGGTCAGCGGATCGCGGAAGGTCGCGCGAGGGTGCTTTGCAGCCCATTCACGTTGAACCACGGCCACGTTCGCCACCTTTTCAATGTCAACGCCATAGGTCTTCAGGTAGCGCAGTACCGGAATGGTGAACATGCTTGGCGGATTGGTGACGCCATGGGGGATCTGGAACTGACCGTCCTGCAACGCCATGTTGACGCCGCGGGGTGTCATGCCGACCTGGCTGCGTCCGCTTTCGCCATGGGTGATGAGGATGGTGTTGGCCATGCCGCTCTCGATGGCCGCGACCGCGTGGCGGACGTGGATCATGAACGAACAGCCGCCGACGCTGGTGCCGTCCACATAGCGCGGCTTGATGCCGAGATAGTGGGCGATCTCAATCGGGTTTTCGCGCGCGGTGGCGATGCCATCGATGTCGCCCGGGCCAATGCCGCAATCGGCCATGGCGTTGAGCGCGGCATCCGCGTGCAACTGAATGTTGGAGATATGGGGGAGTTTGCCGAGCTCTGTGGTCTCAGCAGCGCCGACTACGGCGACGGAACCTGGTTTCATGGTTCTGCGTTTCCTTATTCTGGGGCGCTTTAAGAGGCCGGCTTGAACAGCGGCAGGTTAATGTCGTCGGACAGGCGCTTGAAGGTCACCTGCAACGGCATGTCCAGTTGCAGCGCTTCCGGCGTCTGCTCGCAGTCCATGATGTTGGTCATCATCTGCACGCCCTCATCGAGCTTCACGACGGCGATGGCATAGGGGGCCTTCATGTCGAAATTCGGATGATCGCGATGGCTTATAATATAGGACCAGAGCACGCCTTTGCCGCTTGCTTCAAAGGTCTCCACATTGCGGGAGCCGGTGAAGGGGCTGAAGGGCCGCGGCGGGAAATAGGCTTGGCCCGTGTCCTTGCAGCGCTGGAGAATGATCTTGCCGTCGTTGCAGCCGTCCCAGAAATGCTGGGTTTCGGGCGTGGCCTTCGGTACCGGCCGGCCGGGATTGTCGCTCATGCTTTGGCGTCTCCTTGATGATTGTGCCTTGAGTGAACGCGTGGAGGGGCCACCTTAGGCATTCAACCTGCGGCGCACAAACCCATAGGCAGTGCTTGGCAAAAGAAATACGAAGCCCTATAAGCCTCGTTTCCGATGCGGCCGCAGGGAACGTCCTTAGCGGCCGTCCGATATTTTAGGAGTACCTTCTATGGCTGTCCCCAGGAAGAAAACCACCCCGTCCAAGCGCGGTATGCGCCGCGCGCATGACTCGCTAAAACACACCAATCTGCGCGAAGACAAGGACTCTGGCGAATTCCACCGTCCGCATCACATTGACCTGGAGACCGGCATGTACCGTGGCCGCCAGGTGGTGGAGCCAAAAGAGAAGTTCTAAGCAGATACCGGCACCATAATTTTGACCATAGCGTGGAGACTATCGCCGTGAGCGAAGCAACGCACCAAACCGACGTGGTTATCGTCGGCGCGGGCCCGGTCGGCCTGTTCGCCGTGTTTGAGCTTGGTCTATTGGGACTGAAAACGCATCTGGTCGATATTCTCGACCGGGCAGGCGGGCAATGTGCGGAACTTTACCCTGAAAAGCCGATATACGACATTCCGGGCATTCCCATTTGCACAGGTCAGGAGCTGACCGAAAAGCTGATGGAGCAGATTGCGCCGTTTGATCCGGAGTTCCACCTCCAGGAAATGGCGGAAGAGCTGATCAAGCTTGATAATGGTAACTGGCGGCTGAAGACCGACGGCGGTGTCGTTCTGGAAGCGCCGGTGCTGGTGATCGCGGCTGGTGGCGGCAGCTTTGTGCCGAAAAAACCACGGATCGACGGGCTCGAGGCATTCGAGGATGAAAGCGTCTTCTATGCCGTTCGCAAGATCGAGCTCTTCCGGGACCGTAACATCCTGATCGCCGGCGGCGGCGACTCGGCGCTGGATTGGTTCCTGGCGCTGCAGGATGTGGCCAAGTCGGTTTCGCTGACCCATCACCGCGACGGCTTCCGCGCCGCGCCGCACTCGGTAGAAGCGATGCGGGAACTGGTCGATTCCGGCAAATCCCAACTGCATATCGCTCAGTTGCGGGGCGTTGAGGGTAACGCGCCAACCATGACCGGCGTGCGGCTGGAGAGCAAAGAGACAGGCGAGTTCGTGCACGAGTGCGACACGCTGCTGGCATTTTATGGCCTCACCATGAAACTGGGCCCGGTCGCCGAGTTCGGCATCGGCCTGGAGCAGAACCTGATTCCGGTAGATACGGAAAAGTTCGAGACCAATGTGCCCGGCATCTTTGCCATCGGCGACATCAACACCTACCCCGGCAAGCTGAAGCTCATTCTGTCGGGCTTCCACGAAGCGGCGCTGATGAGCCATGAAGCGTTTAAGCTGGCGCGCCCCGGCGAGCGGCTTCGGTTCCAGTACACCACTTCATCCAGCGACCTGCAGAAAAAACTGGGCGTGCGTTAGCCGCGCTGGACCGACGATAGGAGCAAAGAACCCATGAATATCCTGGTAACTGACGGCCATGGTGTTGAGCACGAAGTTGAAGCCACCGACGGCTGGACCATCATGGAAATTATCCGGGATGGCGGTCTGCCGATTAAGGCAGAATGCGGCGGCTCATGCGTTTGTGCGACCTGTCACGTTGTGGTCGATCAGGAATGGTTCGGCAAGATCGGCGAAAAGAACGAGGAAGAGATCGATATGCTCGACCTCGCGTTGGAGGTTTTCGACACTTCGCGTTTGTCCTGTCAGATCGAGTTTGATGCGTCTATGGATGGCATGAAAGTCACGATTGCGCCTGACGCCTTGATGTAAGCCCCGCTGGGCTTGATCAACGGAATCCCGGTCGGTTTAAGTATCTCTCCGCGGCCGGTTGGCAGGATGCTGAAAAAGTCCCAGCAGCCTGCTAGTACAATCCACCGATCTTTTTACGCGCCTTTTTGGCTTCTGTCTTCGGCTCTTCGTCTTGGCTGGAGGAGGACGTCGTGTTTGCGTCCTCCGATGTGGGTTCCGAGCCGGGCCGGAATGCCTGGGTGACCACGTCGGTATCACCAATCCCTGGCAAGGCACCGGATTTAGCGCTGACGGTTACCAGACGCACACCGGGCGGCGCGCGGAATGGCTGGGTTGGATAGAGCGCTGACGCCTCTTTCATGAAGTCACCGAATATCGGCGCAGAGATCAAACCGCCGGCTTCGCTGGGCCCCAGGCTTCGGGGGGTGTCAAAGCCGACAAACACACCGACTGCCAAGTCAGAGGAAAAGCCGACGAACCAGGCATCAATTGCATCGTTTGTGGTGCCGGTCTTGCCAGCCAGGGGCACGCCCGAGAGCCGCGCAGAGGTGGCGGTGCCGCGATCGATTACGCCCTGCAGCATCGTCACGGTTTGATAGATCGATACCGGATCGTCCACCTGCTCGGTTTCCAGTAGCGGCAAGGGGACGATATCCAGCGAAGCATTTGCGCCATTGCAGCCTACGCACGGTCTGCCGTCCTCACGGAACAGAGTCACACCTTGGCGGTTTTGCACCCGGTCGACAAAGGCCGGTGCAATCTTCCGGCCGCCATTGACCAGCATCGCGTAGGCTGTGGTCAGGCGCAGCAGCGTGGTTTCGCCGGAGCCCAGGGCCATCGCGAGCACTGGTTCCATCTTATTGATGACTCCGAACCGCGCGGCAGTGTCAGCAATCTTGGCCATGCCGATTTCGTTGGCGAGCCGGACCGTCATCAGATTGCGCGACAGCTCAATGCCCAGGCGAAGCGGGGAGGGGCCATAGAACTTGCCCGAGCTATAGTTGCCCGGCTTCCAACCGCTGCCCAGAACCGTGGTATCCCGCTGCACAAACGGGGCATCCAGCACGATGCTGGACGGCGTATAGCCATTGTTCAGTGCGGTGAGGTAGACGAAAGGTTTGAAGGCGGAACCCGGTTGCCGGATGGCTTGGACCGCCCGGTTGAACTGGCTGCGGCCTGCATTGTAGCCGCCGACCATGGCAAGAACGCGGCCGGTGAATGGATCAATGGCAACGATTGCACCGTCGGCTTCCGGTGCCTGGATCAGCTCATAGGTGTCTTTGGGATAGCTGTTGCCCTTGGCTGATTTCTCTACCGCCCGTACGAAAATCGCGTCTCCGGTTTCAACGACCCCGGCAGGGCTGTTGGGCAATTTCAGGGCCCGGCGGCTCAAGCTATAGGGGCCCGCCCACCTCATTTCGCTAAAGGGGATGGTGCCGGTCCGGCCGTCACCGAACTGGATCTTGGCAGCGTCTTTGGTCACTTCATTGACCATTGCGACCTCACCGCTGCCACCAGGGTCCGGTGATTCAACAGCGGCGAGTTCTTTTTTCCAGTCACCCTTTGGGTTCAGCTTGGCGAGCGGGCCGCGGTAACCATGCCGTCGGTCATACGTCTCCAAGCCTTTGCGTAACACCCGTTGGGCAATCGTCTGCAACTGGGGATCCATGGTGGTGCGGACGGAGAGCCCATCATTGGTGATGTGGACGTTGGGGAACTTCTCTTTGACCTCCCGCCGTACTTGCTCCGCAAACCAGGGGGCAGGCTGCTGTCCGGCGGTTTTCAGGTTGGGGGCGACCAGCGGTTCGGCGGTGGCGGTCTTGCCTTCGGCCTGGCTGATAACCCCATCGTCGACCATCCGGCCAATTACCCAGTTTCGGCGGGCGATTGCTGCGTCGTGATCGTTGACCGGGTGATAGTTGCTGGGCCCTTTGGGCAGCGCTGCCAGATAGGCTATCTGTGCGATGCTCAACTCGTCCAGGATTTCCCCGAAATAGCGCATTGCGGCGGCTACGACGCCATAGGTGCCGGCGCCGAGGTAAATCTGGTTCAGGTAGAGCTCGAGGATTTCGTCCTTCGTCCGCGCCCGCTCGATCCGATAGGCAAGGATGGCTTCTTTGATTTTCCGCTCGTAGGAAACTTCGCTCAGGTTGGAGAAGTTCTTGGCGACCTGTTGTGTGATGCCGGACCCGCCGACCAGCCGCCGTCCCTCCATATAGTTGAAGATGTTGGTGACCGCTGCGCGTCCCAGCGCAAACATATCAATGCCGCCATGATGGTAGAAATCCTGGTCTTCAGCCGACAGAAACGCCAGCTTGAGCCGATCCGGCATTTCAGTAATTGGCAGGAAGACGCGGTATTCCTCAGCATACTCCGCCATCAGGTCGCCGTTGGAGGCGTGTACCCGCGTTGTGATCGGCGGCACGTACTTTTGCAGCGCCGTATTGTCCGGCAGGTCGGTGCTGTAATGATAGACAACGGCAACGACCGCCGCCAAACCGACAACGACCAGCAGAACCAGCATTACCAAACCGCGGACCAACCAGCGTTTCATCATTCTTTCCGCTTCGCGAGATGCACTCAGTCTCAAGGCAGGTATTAGGGGCAAGTGGCGTCTGCGTCGACCCTCGCCGTTGGGTGATCGGCACGGCTACTGACGCCTGGCCCACCGGTCAGCAAAGTAATTGTCTACCGCAGCGCTGATGCCCAGCGCCACCTGGGTCAGGTGAAAGGCGGAGTCGAGCAATTGCTCCTCGTCAGGGTTGGACAGAAAGCCCAATTCAATCAGTACTGCTGGTGTATCTGGTGCCTTGAGCACCGCAAATCCAGCGTGACGATGCGCGCGGGAGAGAATGGGAACGCGGGTCGCTGCCGATTGCACCAGCTGGTTTGCAAACCGGACGGAGCGGTTAATCGTCTCGCGCTGCGCCAAATCGATGAGAACGGAGATAGCGCTGCCCTCTTCATCTGACAGATCGACACCGGCGATAAGGTCGGCCTTGTTCTCTCGGCGCGCCAGCGCTTCGGCGGTGCGGTCGGAGGCATTTTCGGAAAGACTGTATACGGAAAGCCCCTGTGCCCGGTCCGATCCGGCGGAATCCGCATGCAGGGAAATGAAAAGGTCCGCTTTGGCCCGTCGCGCAATCTCGACCCGTTCCCGCAGTTTCAAAAAGCGGTCGCTACTCCGGGTCAGCCGCACCTCGTAACCGCGAAGCCGCAACTGCGCGGCCAGTATGGTTGCCGCCCGCAGCGTGATGTCCTTTTCCTGCGTGCCCAGAGCACCGATGGCCCCGGGATCGACACCGCCATGCCCCGGGTCCAGCACGATCAGGGGTTTTTGGCGATCGTCTGCTTGCGCTGGTCTTGGTTTTGGGATGGGCAGGTCCGACAACTTCCCCAGTTCCTGGCGGTTGAAATGGCCGGTCCTCTGCCAGGCTATCGACAGGGTGTGGGTAGTGGCGTGCGAGACAATAGATGGCTGCTGCAGGACGACCGGTCCATCCAAGTCCAGCACAATGCGGTAGGTGCCTGGGCGGAACCAGCCATGCCGCATGGAGCGCACCTCGGGACATGCGGTAATTGCTGCGTTCAGCCGGGCAGGCGGCATCAACCAATCGACCGGTGGCAGGTCGATTACCAGCCGGTAGGGGGATTGCAGGGTTTGTAAACGGTATTGTGATCGGTCGGACAGGCGCAGGGTCAGCATCATTTCGCTGCCGTTTGCTACCGCCGCTGCATCAAGGATCACCACACGCCCGACGGACAGTTCAGGCGTGCAAAACAGCATGAAAGCCGCTATCAGCAATGCCTTGAGGCGCATGGGCGTCTGCATTTGGTTTAGCCTTACTTCTGGTTGTCTGTTCGTGCGGGCGTTGGCATCGGCGCAAGTAGATGCCCGAAGTGGAGCGAATACTGCAAGCATGCTCAACCCGCGGCATCGCGGACATGACAGGCGCATTGTTTGGCATGGACAAAACAGGTATGCATAGTGTCGCGATAAGCACGCGTTGTGCGGTAGCCGGGCGCTGAATACAAACAGGCGCTGCCGGGATACTGGGCCGGGTCTCGTCGAAAGCGAACCTGATGCAATCGAACGCACCGCGGAAGCATACGAAAACGGAGGCTGCGACGGCCTTGCGCCATCACTGTACGCAATTTACGCCAATTGAAGCGATTGCGCCGGCGCGAACGACGTTGCGGAATAATTATTCACAAAACCTTGCCGAACGGCCCTGTCGGAACGTTCCGATTTCCGTGCAAGCGATCATTGCGCCACAGCAGCGGGTACCGATACCGGACCCAGCCGTGTCGTGTGCGGCCACGCCGCCTACCGATTCTATCCGGTACATGATTAGCGATATGTCACTCAGAACGTTAACCGGCTCGCCATCGGCTACTCGCCGATTGGAGACCCACCCCAATGACCAAGAGAATGCTGATCGACGGCGTTCACCCCGAACAAACACGTGTCGTCATTATGGACGACCGCCGTTTGCTCGAATTCGATACGGAGATTGCTAGCCAGCGGACGCTGAAAGGCAATATTTACCTCGCAAAAGTTACTCGCGTAGAGCCGTCCCTTCAGGCGGCATTCGCCGACTATGGCGGAAATCGGCATGGTTTTTTGCCGTTCAGCGAGATCCATGCCGATTATTACCGGATTCCAGTAGCTGACCGGGAAGCGCTGAAGGCCAGTCAACGCCAGCGCTCGTCGCGGGATGACGATTTGGATGATGCTGACGATGACGTCGAAAGCATTGATGGCGACGAGTCAGATTCCGAAGAAGAGACGCTGGTAGACGCCGGTTTCGACGACGAGTTGGACGATAGCTCAGACGACGATGATTCCGAAGGCGAAAGTTCCGAAGAAGCGGGTGCCGAGGGCGTCAGTTCTGAAGACAGCGGTGCTGAAATGGCTGCTGATAGTGAAGAACCTGCGGCTTCTGACGCTGGAGAACAGCAAGAGGCGTCTTCGGATGAAGCCTGTTCGGATGAAGATGGTTCGGACAAGCCGGGCAGCGGCAGCTCCATCCCGCTCTCAGCCAATGTTGATGACCCCAGCGTTAGCGTCGAGCCTGCGGCGGTTTCCGGAACCACTGCGGAAACAGTGGAAAGTGTCGATGCGGTTGTTACGGCAGAAGCCGCGGACAGCGCTGACGCCGGTAACGAGGCTGACGCCGGCGACAGTGCTGATGCGGACAATGGTTCGGATGAGCAGGACGACAATTCGAATACCAGCAGCCGCTCGCAGAACCGCAGAGGCCGCCGTAACAGCCGTGGCAGTGGTGGCCGCGACCGCGATGACGACTGCCGCCGTTCCTCCCGCCCGCAGCGCCGCTCCTATACAATTCAGGAAGTGATCAAGCGCGGCCAGATCATGCTGATCCAGGTGGTGAAGGAAGAGCGCGGCACGAAAGGGGCTGCCGTCACGTCCTACCTGTCGCTTGCGGGCCGCTATTGTGTTCTGATGCCGAACACGGCGCGGGGCGGCGGTATCAGCCGCAAGATCACCAACGGCAATGACCGTAGCCGCCTGAAGGAAATCGTCGATTCTCTCGAAATTCCAGAGAGCATGGCGGTTATCGTCCGGACTGCCGGGATCGGGCGTACCAAGACAGAAATCAAGCGTGACTATGACTTCTTGGCCAAGACCTGGGAGCGGGTAAGGGATCAAACCCTGCAATCCCGCGCGCCGGTGCTCATCAACGAAGAAAGTAGCCTGATCAAGCGAACCCTGCGGGATTCCTACACTCGCGAAATTGAAGAGGTCGTTGTTCAGGGCGATGGAGCGTACCGCGAGGCCAAGGACTTTATGAAGACCTTGATGCCGAGCCATGCCAAGCGTGTGCAGCCGTACAAGGATGCCTCGCCGCCATTGTTCCATCGTTTCAATGTCGATGCCCAGTTGCACAAGCTGCATTCTCCAATCGTTCAGCTGCCGTCTGGTGGATATTTGGTCATCAACCTGACCGAAGCGCTGGTGGCGATCGATATCAACTCCGGCCGTTCAACGCGCGAACGCCATATCGAAGAGACGGCGCTTAAGACCAACCTGGAAGCGGCCGATGAAATCGGCCGCCAGCTTCGGCTGCGTGACCTTGCCGGTCTGGTTGTCATCGACTTCATCGATATGGAGGATCGCCGGGCCAATTATGCGGTTGAGCGGCGCCTGAAAGACTCGATGCGCACCGACCGCGCGCGGGTACAGATCGGCCGGATCAGCCCGTTGGGCCTTCTGGAGCTGTCCCGCCAACGCCTGCGTCCGTCCTTGCTGGAATCCAACATGGACATCTGCCCGGTTTGCGCCGGGTTGGGGCGGGTTTCCTCCACGTCATCCAGTGCGTTGCAGGTGCTATCGTCCATCGAAGACGAAGGCATGCGGGGCCGTGCCGGCCTGATTTGTGTGCATGTGGCCGCTGCCGTCGCGTTCTACATTCTGAATGAAAAGCGGGATGAGCTAATCCGGATCGAGCGCGACTATGGCCTGCGCTGTACGTTCGAGCCAGACGAGACTCTGCTGCCGTCGAACATGCGCATCGAAGTGCTGGAAGGCCCGCAGGCGCCGGTGATCGAGGCTGAGCAGCCGCAGATTATCGATGACCTGGATGACGAGCCGGACGATGAACCGGACGTCGAAGAAGAAGCCGTGGAGCTAGCGCCGCGCCGGAGAGGCCGCCGTTCTGCAGCAGAAGCCACGGGTGAAGGCGACGAGCAGGAAACACGCCGCCGCCGCCGTGGACGCCGGTCCAATCGCCGCCGCCGGGACGAAGGCGCGGACGAAAACGCTGCTGCATCTGACGAGTCGATGGCCAATGATCCAGCGGCTGACCTGGATGCCGACGATGGTGCGGACAATGACCGGGGCCGCAATCGCCGCCGCCGCCGCAGACGTGGCCGCGGCGAAGCCAAAGGCTCATTGCCGGGTGTCGCCATTTTCTCGCGCAGTGCCACGCCCTTGGCCTGGCATGTCGCAGCTGCGGATTCGCCCAATCAGGAGAACACGGACGGCAATGCCAAGCCGGAAGAGGACCAGCGGGAAGCGCAGCCGCCGGCAAATGATGTCGATGTAGCGGTAGCCCCGGTGGCACAAGCAGATACGCCGGCGGATAGTGGCGGCGCTCAAGCAGCCTCTGACCCCGAAACGGCATCGGCTGCGGGTGGCGAAGAGACGGTAGCATCCATGTTGATGCCTGTAGCTCAGGCCATGGACAAAGCCCCAGGCACCAGCCGCCCACGGCGGCGCAGGCGCTCCCGTGCTTCTTCGGCGGAGGCGGTGACCGAAACAGCGGTGGAAACACCGGCAGAACCTCCCGTTGAAGAACCGGCTGACCCGCGTGCGGATGTGATGCCGGAAGAGGCTGCAGTTGCCAGCGATACAGCCGCTCAGGCTGATGCAATTGCAGAACCGGCTGTTGCCGAGACTGTTGCTGAGCCCGTAGCCGAAGAAGCTGTAGCCGAAGAGGTCGCGGCGGAACCTGAAGCACCGCGGCCAGATCGCCCCCGCAAACGGGGATGGTGGCAGCGGCTGCTTGATTAGGGGCAGGCGCAACTGAACCTGTTGGAGGCAAGGCGGCGATTCCGGCAAGCTTTCCCTCGGAAGAAGGAGAGCTTGCCGTGACGGAAATAACGCCCGCCCTGGTGCTGCGCGCCTACTCCGTCGGTATATTCCCGATGGCGGAATCCAATGACGCGGAAACGGTCTTCTGGATTGATCCCGACCTGCGTGGTATCATGCCATTGGACCGGTTCCACGTGCCGCGCCGTCTGAAGCGCACTGTTCGGCAAGGTGCGTTCGAGGTTCGTTGCAACTCTGATTTCGATGCAGTGATCGATGCCTGTGCCGGCACCCGCGACGATGGCAGCGACACGTGGATCAACGACGAAGTGCGGCAACTGTTCCGGGCGCTGAACGCGATGGGCGTCGTCCATACCGTTGAGTGCTGGCGCGAGGGTGCTTTGGTTGGCGGTCTGTATGGATTGGCTTTGGGCGGTGCGTTCTTCGGTGAAAGCATGTTCAGCCGCGCCCGCGATGCTAGCAAGGTAGCCCTGGTCCATCTGGCCGCCAGGCTGGTGCATGGCGGCTTTCGGTTGCTGGACACACAATTCCTGACAGAGCACCTGTCACAATTCGGCGCTATTGAAATTCCCCGCGACGACTACCGCGCGATGCTGGATGTGTCCATTGACGAGTGGGCTCAGTTCCCGACCGAATTGCCCATAGACGCGTTGGAGGCATTCCTGCGACGGTCGGTTTCCGTCGCACAGACCGATGGCTGAGCCAGTTAACGCAAACTCAGATCGTTTGCCCGGCCGACAACCCGCGTGATTCGCCTTGTTGCGCCGCAGATGGTTCGAAGTCGTTGGTTCGACTGAGAGCGCGGCCTGACTTTCTGGGCCTGCCAGCCGCTGGAGTGGCCATCGGCTGGCAGGGAAATGCAAGGCAGTTCGTTCCGGTTGTCCAGGCTTTCTGCCGGATTAAGCGGTTAATCTGTCCACGGAACAGTCCACACCTATAGTTCAGAGCCCGATGAAGTTGGGGCATCACTCTCCATCTGGTGTGCAGGGCGTGCTAAAGTCGGGGCATGGATCAGTCACCACATTTTTTCGCCAACACGCCAGCGATGGCGAACGAGCCCGCTTACCTGGCGAACCTCAACCAGCCGCAGCGCGAAGCGGTGGAAGCGCTGGATGGACCTGTCCTGGTGCTTGCGGGTGCCGGTACGGGCAAAACGCGCGTCTTGACCACGCGGCTGGCGCATATTCTGAACTTGAATCGCGCCTGGCCGAGCCAGATCCTGTCGGTCACCTTCACTAACAAAGCCGCCCGCGAAATGCGGGAGCGGGTAGCCGCGCTGGCTGGTGACATGACGGAGGCGATGTGGCTGGGCACCTTCCATGCATTGGGCGCGCGAATTTTGCGCCGTCATGCGGAATTGGTCGGCCTGAAGAGCGGCTTCTCGATCCTGGACGCCGACGACCAG
Source organism: Alphaproteobacteria bacterium (assembly GCA_965202745.1). Lineage (GTDB taxonomy): Bacteria > Pseudomonadota > Alphaproteobacteria > Bin95 > Bin95 > JACKII01. The sequence continues at coordinate 532,241 of CBDBCB010000022.1, read as the reverse complement.
CAGCGGCTGCTGAAGCAAGTAATTGAGGCAGCAGGGCTCGATCCGGGGCGCTGGTCGCCGCGGGTGCTGATGCCGACGATCCAGAAGTGGAAAGACCGCGGCCTGCCGCCGGATGCTGTTCCCAAAGCGGAAGCGGCGGAAGCAGCAGATGGCCGCCTGGTGCCGCTCTACCGGGCCTATCAGGAGCGCTTGCTGGCGGTGAACGCGGCGGATTTTGGCGACCTGCTGATGCTGTGCCTGGAACTGTTCAAGGCCAATCCCGACATCCTGGCTGAGTACCAGCGGCGGTTCCGCTATATCCTGGCGGATGAGTATCAGGATACGAATGTCGCCCAATATCTTTGGCTGCGCCTGTTGGCGACCGGCCACAAGAATATCTGCTGCGTCGGCGATGACGACCAGTCGATCTATGGCTGGCGCGGGGCCGAGGTTGGCAACATCCTGCGGTTTGAGCAGGATTTCCCTGGCACCAAGATCGTGCGGCTGGAACAGAACTACCGCTCGACCGGTCCCATTCTGGCCGCGGCCGGTGCGATCATTGCGAATAACGCTCAGCGGCTGGGCAAGACGCTGTGGACGGAGGTGTCGGAGGGGGAGGTCGTCACCGTGCAGCAGGTTTGGGACGGTGGCGAGGAAGCCAGAGCCATCGCCGACAAGATCCAGAGCCTGGCAGGGCAGGGACACAAACTCGCCGAAATCGCCATTCTGGTTCGCGCAGGCTTTCAAAGTCGGGCTTTTGAGGAGCGGTTTCTGACAATCGGCCTGCCCTACCGGGTGTTTGGCGGCCTGCGGTTTTATGAGCGGCAGGAAATCAGGGACGCCGTCGCCTATCTGCGGATCGCGGCGCAACCGGCCGACGATCTGGCGTTCGAGCGTGTGCTGAACAAGCCGCGGCGAGGCATCGGCGACGCGACCCTGCAGGCGATCCACAAGGCCGCCCGCGTGGCGGGAACGCCGCTCTATGTTGCGGCTCTGGCATTGGCGGAGGGGAACGAACTTGCCTCCCGCGCCCGGAATGCGCTGGCGCGGGCCATGGTTGATTTCGAGCGCTGGCGCGGTGCGGCGTCAGCCGAAGGCGCAGATCATATAGAGTTGACCGAGACCATTCTGGATGAAAGTGGCTACACCGCCATGCTCCAGAAAGACAAAGCGCCGGAGGCGGCAGGGCGGTTGGAAAACCTGAAGGAACTGGTCCGCGCACTGGGCGAATTTGAGAACCTGGCGGGCTTTTTGGAACATATCTCGCTGGTGATGGACAACGAGGATAATAGCAGCGACGACCAGGTCACACTGATGACGCTGCACGCCGCCAAGGGGTTGGAGTTCGACACCGTGTTTCTGCCGGGCTGGGAAGAGGGCATGTTCCCCAACCAGCGGGCGCTCGATGAAAGCGGTAATGTCGGCCTGGAGGAAGAGCGGCGGCTGGCCTATGTCGGCCTGACGCGGGCGCGGAAGCGGGCGATGATCTATTGCGCTGCCAACCGCCGGGTGCATGGCCAATGGGTGAGCGCGCTGCCCTCGCGGTTCTTGAGCGAATTGCCGGAAGATCAGATTACGGTAGCATCCGAACCCGGCCTGTTGGGGAACACCGGCGGCTTGAGCCTAGCCGACGGTGGCGCCGGGGCATGGCGGGGCAGCGGTTACGACTGGGGCTCCGGTTCGTGGCGCAGACCGTCCGCCGCCAGCAAGGGCAAAGTGGTCGATGCTGCCTGGGAAGTGGTTACCAGACCTGCAAAAACAGGCCTTTTCGACATTGGTGAGCGCGTCTTTCACCAGAAATTCGGCTACGGCACCGTGTCGGCCATCGATGGAAACAAACTGCACGTGGAATTTGAGAAGAGTGACGCCAAGACCGTGGTCGACAGCTTTGTAGAGAAAACCTGATGTGGCGCTTAGCGGTAACAGCCGATGCGTCGGTCGCTGACGCTTATGCTCAGGTGCTGGAGCCGATGGCGAGCGTGGTTTCGATCTATGAGGTCGATCCGGCGCCCGCCACTGGCGTCTTGGGTCAGCCGGAAGATTGGGCGACCGATATTCTGATGAGCGGTACCTGTATCGTAGAAGCTTTGTTCGAGGTACCGCCGGCCACGGAAGATCTGGCGGAAAGCCTCGCGGATGCGGCGCAGGGGCTGGGCCAGAAGCTGCCACCATTTGCCTGGGACAAGGTGGAAGACGCCGATTGGGTTGGCCTTTCCCAGAGCATGAACCCAGCCATTTGCGCCGGTAGCATCATAGTCAAGCCATCGCACGTGGATGACGTGCCGCCGGCCAAGTTTGTGCTCAATCTGGATGTCGGCCGCGCGTTCGGGTCCGGCAGTCACAACACGACCTATGGCTGCCTAATGGTGCTGCAGAATCTGGGCTTTGCGCCGAAGCGGATTGCCGACATCGGTACGGGTAGCGGTGTTCTGGCGATTGCCGCCGCGAAGCTATTTCCTGGAGCCGCTATCATTGCCTCCGAAATTGATGCGCGGGCGTTGGAGGTGGCTGAGTATAATATTGCCCGCAATGGCGTGAGCGTGAAATGCGTCGTTGCAGATGGCTGGCGTTGCCCCGTTTTTCGGCAGGGGGGCCGCTTTGATCTGATCATTGAGAACCTGCTTTACCGCCCCTTGCAGCGGCTTTCGATGGAAACAGTGTCCAAGCTGGCGCCTGGTGGCCGCCTCGTCCTCGCCGGGTTGTTAAGCGGCCAGGACCGGCCGTTGATGCAGTCATTCAGGCGGTATGGCTTGATCCTGGAGGCGCGCAGCCGCGACCCGGAATGGCCCTGTTTGGTGTTGCGTAAGCCAGCAGCGCACAAGCCATTCCGCAGCCTGCGGACGATTTACACCAACCCTCAGTGAGTAAAACCCTTTGCATGCCGATGGTACCGGCGTGACTTTTAACCAAACGGGAGACTGAACACGTGCCGGAAATTGGCGATAGCGCACCCGACTTCACATTAGCCACCGATGGCGGCGGCGAATTTTCGCTCAGTGCCCAGAAGGGCAGCCCTGTCGTGGTGTATTTCTACCCGAAAGATGACACCAGCGGCTGCACCAAAGAGGCCATCGCCTTTACCGAGTCTCTGTCGGAATTCGAGGCGGCTGGTGCCAAGATCATCGGCATTTCGCCGGACGGCGTCGCCAAGCACGACAAGTTTAAGGCCAAGTACGATCTGGGTGTGATCCTGGGTGCCGATGAAGAAAAAGCCGTGCTGGAAGCTTATGGCGTCTGGGTCGAAAAAAGCATGTATGGCCGGAAATATATGGGCGTTGAGCGCTCAACGTTCCTGGTCGGACCGGACGGCAAGATTGCGCAGGCCTGGCGCAAAGTGAAAGTGCCGGGCCACGCGGAGAAAGTGCTGGCTGCGGTCAAAGAACTGTAGTCCGGGAAACCTGGCCACGAAACCAGGCCAGGAAAACGGCAAGGGGAAGCGCGATGAGTCAGGATTTCGGTTCGGACGATCAGGCACTACTTAATTATCCAACGGTTTATCGCGCTGACCTGTTCGCCGGGAAGGTCGTATTGGTCTCCGGCGGCGGCAGCGGGCTGGGTAAGGCCACGGCCACCTTGTTTGGCCGGCTGGGTGCGACGGTGGCCATTTGTGGCCGTGATCCCGAGAAACTGGCCGCGGCGGAGGCATTCTTCGCCAAGGCTGGGATCGAATGCTGGTCGCGCGCCATGACCATCCGTGACCCGGCGGCTGTCGATAGCCTATTTGACGCTCTCTACGCTGATTTAGGCCGCCTGGATATTGTGGTGAACAATGCGGGCGGCCAATTCCCGCAAGATGCGATTGATTTTTCCGTCAAAGGCTGGAACGCGGTTGTCGATACCAACCTGAACGGCACCTGGTACATGATGCAGGCGGCTGCCAGGCGTTGGCGGGACAGGGGGCAGCCCGGCAGTATCGTCAATGTGGTGGCCGATATTTGGCGGGGTCTGCCGCAAATGGCACATACGACCGCGGCACGGGCAGGCGTCATCTACGCCAGCAAGTCGGTGGCGGTGGAGTGGGCGCCACTGGGGATCCGCGTGAACTGCATGGCACCCGGGTGCTGCGAGTCGAGTGCATTTGGGCGCTACCCGCCGGAAGGGGCTGAAACTTTTGACCAATCCAACCCGATGATGCACGCGGGCGACGAGTTCGACGTCGCTGAAGCAATCATCTATCTGGCGGGGCCGAGCGGAAAATTCATTACGGGCGAGGTGCTGACGGTCGATGGCGGGCAGCAATTGTGGGGCGATCCCTGGCCAGCGGGACGCCCTCCGGCGTTCGAGATCGACTACTCGCGCGGCGGAGTGCGGCCCAAGGCCGAGTGACCACCGTCACAAACGCTGCCAATCTTCATGACTTCACAACCTAAATTCGTGTATTGTTGGCCTAACACATAATGATATCGCGTTATATAATATAAAATGACAAACGCCGGGTGGCATATGGTTTATTGCGGTTGAAGGTCAGGCGCCGTGCCCTATGTGTTGGAATAGCCGGGGTTTTTGAGGCGAAGCTGTGGCGAATTGATTGTGTTGACGAATTTGTCATATCGAACAAACCGCACAATTGGTTAAGAACACCGTAATAAACTCGAGGACGAGGAAGCAGCGTGACAACGATCCCCGGGAAGAATGAGCGATCATCGATAACGCCGTCATCCGTCAGTACTGGAGCCATTTGGCTATTCCTGTCGCTTGTAGCGGCGGTTTACGTATTCTGGACTGGCCTCTTTAGGCGACGCATGGTCAACGCCGGAATATAGCCACGGCCCGTTAATTCCGCTGCTGTCTATGTACCTTTTCCTCCGCCAATTGCGCGAGTGTGGCATTTCCAGCGAGCCGGTCAGTGACAGGTGGGTTGGTATTGCCGTCGTATTGGCTGGCCTTGTTATCGCTGTCATTGGCGACCTTGCGCGCATTCCGGACATCGTCACTTATGCCCTCCTGATCTGGCTCTACGGCATGTTGCTGGTTGGCTTCGGATTTCGGAACGGTTGGGTGTATTGGCCACCTGTCCTGCACCTGATCTACATGTTGCCACTGCCGAACTTTATTTATTGGCAGGTCTCCATTCAGTTGCAGTTCATGTCGTCGGAACTGGGCGTTTGGTTTATCCGCATGATGGACATTCCCGTCTTCCTCGACGGAAATATCATCGATCTTGGTATCTATAAGCTGCACGTGGCCGAAGCGTGCTCCGGACTGCGGTACCTGTTCCCGGTAATAAGCTTCTCCTACGTGTTTGCCGTGCTTTACCGCGGGCCCGTCTGGATCAAGGCCGTGTTGTTGCTGTCGGCCGCACCCATCACGATTGTCATGAATTCCTTCCGGATTGGCGTTATCGGCGTTCTGGTCGACTCCTACGGAATTGAGCAGGCGGAGGGCTTCCTGCGCTATTTCGAAGGCTGGGTGATTTTCATCCTGTGCATTCTGATCCTGTTCGGGCTAGCCCGGGGATTGCAGCACTTGGTTGGCGACCGGCGGCCCATCGCGGAAGTGCTCGACCTCTCCTATGAGGGGATCTGGCCCCAGGTTCCCAAAGTCTTCCACATGAAGCGCTCCGCCGCGACGATTACGGCGGCGTTGCTGATTGTTGCCGCCGCGCTGGCCTGGGTGCCAGTCCAGATCGTGGCAATGTGACGGTACAACGGGATCCGCTCGCACTGTTTCCCGCGCAATTGGGTGCCTGGCGGTTAGGCGTTCCCGACCGGTTGCCGGAAGATATCGAAGCCGTGCTTGGCGCGGACGACTATTTCTCCGCCAATTTCTTCAACTCTGATGCCAAAGCGCCTGTAAGCCTGTTTATCGCCTATTATGAAAAACAAACAGGCGGTGCAGGCATCCATTCGCCGTAGGTCTGTATTCCTGCCGGCGGTTGGGAGATGTCTAAGATCAAGCGCCAGGAAATTGCGCTGCAAAATGCGCTTGCGAAAGACACGGTTGGATTTGTGCCCGTCAATAGGGCGATCATTCAAAAAGGATTGAGCAAACAGGTCGTCTACTATTGGTTCGAAGGCCGGGGCCGGCGCGTTACGAACGACTATGTCGCCAAAGCAATGACGTTGCTTGATGCCATTGTGCGCTCCCGCACTGACGGTGCACTGGTCCGCCTGTTGACTCCGGTACGGCCGGGTGAGACGGAAGCTGAAGCGGAACAGCATCTTCGCCTGTTCCTGGATAGTAGCGTTGATGTGCTGCCGCAGTTTGTGCCCGAATAAGCAAGAAAAGCACGGACACAGGATTGAACCGAGGCGCGCTGTGGCAAAAGAACAGCTGCGTCTAGTTGGCAACAGTTTGCCAACTGGCGCGACTACCTGAGCGGGGTGTTTGTAGCGATGTCATCTTAACCAGTGCACAAGCCGTATAAAGTATGCTGGAAATGAAGAAGTTCGTATGAACTTGAGCTGAGCCGGCGACATTGGGTCGGAAGGACTAAGTTAATACTTTTGGTCGACAGTGGGTCATCGCCTGCCGAACAAATCAAACTCCCTATCCAGGGAACGGCCGAAGGTATTGGTCAACGGTTTATGGATTGAAAGTTCGACGCACATGTACGAAGAATTCTATGGGCTGACAGAACGCGCGTTCTTGACGGTGCCGGATCCGGATTTTCTCTATTGGTCCGATAACCACCTGATGGCGTTCACTATGCTGCGCTATGGTGTCATGGCGCGCGCACCCATTACGGCAATCACCGGCGAAATCGGCGCGGGAAAAACCACGCTCCTGCGTCATCTGCTGAAGGAGTTGCCGGAAGATTTGACCGGCGATCTTATCTCCAACATGCAAGAAGGACGGGGCGACGTACTGCATTGGGCATTGATGGCGCTGGATCAACCGTTTGACGACGGCCCCTACGTCAAGCTTTCCGGCAGTTCCAGGATTATCTGATCGACTGCTATGCGCGCGGCCGGCGCGTGTTGCTGATCGTCGACGAAGCGCAGGAATTGTCCGTTAAAGCGTTGGAAGAGCTGCGTATGTTTTCCAACATCAATTCCGATAAAGACGAACTTCTGCAGATGATATTGGTTGGGTAGCCGCAATTGCGGGACAAGCTCGCGCTGCCAGAACTGGCGCAATTTTCGCAGCGTATCAGTTCTGACTTCCACCTGGGGCCGTTGACCAAGGACGAGGTCGCGCAATATATCCACCACCGTCTGGCGGTCGCGGGTGCTACCTGGAAGATATTCTCTGACCGGATTTGTGAACTGATACACGAAGCTACCGGCGGCATTCCGCGGTTGGTCAATATTCTGTATCAGCTCTATCTGATCTATGGATTCTCTTATAATCGCAAAGTAATAGACGAAGAATTGCTCCGGAAGTTCTTGGATGGCGCAAAGCGGCATGGGATTTACAAATACTTCACGCCGATCGACAACAGCCCCAAACTTATTCGGTCACAGGCTTAATGACGATGCGGTTCTCCTGGCGGATCTGAGATGGAACAAAGTCTCGACATTGGCAAATATATCGACGGCGTTCGCCGGCGGTTGTGGATTGTTGCCTTGGTATTCATACTGGGCGAGAATGGCGGAATTGGAGCTATGGCCGAAAGTTGGTGACGGCTTGATCAGGCGGCGTTTTGCATTTGTTTGATCCCGTCGATGAATGCAATGCCCTGGATTATCCCAGGCATGCGATTTGCGCCGTCGCGCTTTCGCCATTTGCCCTGCGCTGACATCAGGAGCCTGACCGCCATGGCGAGGGCGGTCTTTCGGCTCAGACAGCCTTTGGTTTTACCTGTCCGGTGACACACCGTCGCGAAGGCGCTTTCGATGGGATGGGTGGTTCTGATGTGTTTCCACTGTTCTGCCGGGAAATCATAGAAGGCCAGCAGCACGTCACGGTCTTTGATCCATTTGGCTACCGCTTGTTCGTCTTTCACGCCGTAGGTCTCGATGAAGAAATCGCAGGCCGCCATGGCTTCGGCCTTCGTCTCTGCCTGCCAGATGTCGTGCAGGGGGCCTTTGGCTTTCGCTTGCACCGATTGGGGCATTGCCTTCAGCCCATTGCCGGTTTTATGGAACCAGCAGCGCTGTTCTGCGGTCGCGCCGAAGACCGCGCGAAGGGCGGCCCAGAAGCCCAGTGCACCGTCGCCTACCGCGAGATCGGGCGCGTGATTGAGGCCGCGCCGCTTGAGGTCGAGCAGGAGCGCGCGCCAGCTTTGGGTCCTTTCGCGATAGCCGTCGGTCAGCCCCAGTATCTCCTTTCGGCCCCATTCATCCGCGCCGATCAGCACCAGAACACATTGCTTTTCTTCCATCCTTGGCTGGAAATAGACGCCATCCGCCCAGACATAGACGATGCGCCGGGCGCTGAGATCGCGCTTCTGCCAGCGGTCGTACTCCTCCCACCAATTGGACTTCAGCCGCGAGATGGTGGGGGACGACAGGCCCGCCGCGTTCGGCCCGAGCAGCGCGGCCAAGGCCGCCTGAAAATCGCCCGTGGAAATGCCGTTGAGGGAAAGCCAGGGCAGCAAGTCCTCGACGGACTTCGCCTTGCGCAGATACGGCGGCAGGATCGAAGAAGAGAACCGACCCTTCTCAGCCTGCCGATCACGATCCCGCCCGCGTGGCCCTTTCACGGGCACTGGGCCAATCCCGGTCATTCCCTCTCGTTCTGGCAGGTGAGCGTGACGAACGACCCGCGCGGGCCCCTCGGGCGTCGTCTCATTGGAAAATGGTGCAAGCCATCCGCTCCACTCAACTTCAAGCGCTTGCTCGATCAACTGCCGCGCCCCGGAACGGATCAAATCCGTCAGCGGATCGGCGGAAAATCCCTTGGGATGGGGCAACGCGGTGATGGTATCTCTCGTCATGGGGCATAGCCTTTTCTCAGCGAGGATTGCGGCGCGGGAACAACGCCATGATATGCCGCCCCTCAGGACAATCACCAATTGTCAGCTGTTTCTCACGCGTGCATCCCCATCGACCTGAAATACCTGCCACCGATGGCAGATGAGAGCCGCCGCCGTTCCCTCTTCGTGGCCATCGACAGGGCAACGCGTTGGGTTGTTATCAGGGTCTACAACAGCAAGACAGCGGCCAATGCCCGGCGCTTCCTGCGCGCCCTGGAGCGCGCCTGCCCGATGCGGATCCGCCCCATACTCCCGGATAATGGAAAAGAGTTCACGGATCGCCTCTTCGGTCTGCGCCAGCGCGCCGCAACAGGCGCGCATGAATGCGACACGCTGGGCACTGCCCTCGATATCGATCATCGCCTGACGCCGCCTAGGTCACCTCAGACCAACGGTATGGTCGAACGGTTCAATGGCCGCATCGAAGAGGTTCTGCAGAGCCATCCCTTCCGATCCGGCGAGGTTCTGGAAGCCACGCTGCTTCGCTATGTCTGGCTTTACACCCAGCAACTGCTGCAATCAGCCCTGGGCAGCAAGACGCCCTTGCAGGCACTGAAGGGATGGCGCAAACTCAAACTAGAGCTGGTCAGGAAACAGCCATATTACCTTCCAGGATGGGACACTTAGTTCCTACTCTCTGGCATGGACCCTGCCAGTTGCAGGGAAGGAGAAGGACAGGCGAGTGCCCTACGCCTGTTTCGCCTCGATCAGTTGACGCCGGATTTCACGGGTTTGGCGGATGAGCTTTTCGATTTCCTCGCCTTCGCCCCAGCGGATGGCGCGTTGCAGGCGGGCCAGGTCCTCCTGCATGCGGCCAGCCACATCCAGCAGGGCATCGCGGTTGTTCAGGAAGATGTCGCGCCACATGATCGGGTCGCTGGCGGCGATGCGGGTGAAATCGCGGAAGCCGGAAGCGGAGAACTTAATCACCTCCTGCTGGAGCACGTCCTCCAGGTCGCCCGCCGTGCCGCAGATCGTAAACGCAATTAGGTGGGGCAGGTGGCTGGTGATGGCAAGCACCTGGTCGTGGTGGCCAGGCTCCATGATCTCAATCATCGAGCCTGCCGAACGCCAGAGGCTGGCGACTTTCTCTACCGCGGCCTCGTCGGTGCCGGGGGGCGGGGTCAGGATGCACCAGCGGCCGTCGAACAGTTCCGGGAAACCGGCGTCGGGGCCGGAATGCTCCGTGCCGGCGATGGGATGGCCGGGGACAAAATGCACGCCGTCCGGAATGAACGGCCCCAGGTCGCGCAGGACGGAGCGCTTGGAGGAGCCCGTGTCGGTGACGATCATGCCCGGCTTGAGCGCGGGCTTTATGGCCTCGCCGATGCGGGCGAACGCGCCGATCGGGGCGGAGACGATGATCAGGTCCGAGCCTGCAACCGCTTCGGCAGCCGATTCGTACACGCTGTCGGCAATACCCAGGCCGAGTGCCCGTTGCCGGTGCTCCAGGTTCATGTCGCAAACGGCGAGGTGCCCGGCCAACCCGTCGCGCTTAACGACGTGGGCCAGCGAGGCGCCGATCAGGCCGATGCCGATGATGCAGATACGGGAAAAAGCAGGGCCGCTCATGCCTTGCCCACAAACTCGCGGAGCGCGTCTGCGACGGCTTTGTTATCGCCTTCCAGGCCAATGGTGATGCGCACGCAATCCGGCAGCCCGTAGCCGCCCATCTGGCGGGGAATGATGCCGTGCGAATTCAGGTGGGCGATGGCGGCGGCGGCATCCTTGCCGTCTTCCTGCGGGAACTGCACCAGGATGAAATTGCCCTGGCTGTCCGGCACGTGCAGACCGAGGCCGCGCAGTTCCTGGGTGAGCCACGGCAGCCACTTGTTGTTGTGGGTGCGGGAATTGTCCTGGTGGGCCTTGTCCTTGATGGCGGCCTCACCCGCCGCCAGCGCCGGGACGCTGACGTTGAAGGGGCCGCGGATGCGGTTGAGCACGTCCACCACCGATTGCGGACCGTAGCACCAGCCGAGCCGGACCGAGGCCAGGCCGTGAATCTTGGAGAAAGTGCGGCACATGACGGTGTTCTGGGTCTCGCGCACCAGGTCCACCGGATCGCCGTAATCCTCTGCCGTCACGTACTCCATATAGGCGGCGTCAAGCACCAGCAGAATGTCCTCCCGCAGGCGGGCGCGCAGGTCGCGAACCTTGGCCATCGGCAGGTAGGTGCCGGTCGGGTTATTGGGGTTGGCGAGGAACAGGATCTTGGTGAGCGGCGTCACCGCGGCCAGCAGGGCATCCATATCGGCAGTCAGATTCTGCTCCGGCGCTGCCACGGGCCGCGCGCCGATGCTCTGGGCGATGATCGGGTACATGGTGAAGCCATGCGCGGAATAGATGATCTCGTCACCGACACCGGCATAGGCCTTGCCCAGCATGCCCAGCAATTCGTCCGAGCCTGCGCCGCAAACGATGCGCTCCGCCTCCAGCCCTTCGGCCTGGGCAATGGCCTGGCGCAGATGGGCGTGTGCGCCATCGGGGTAGCGCTCCAGCGCGCCCGCGGCGTCCAGATAGGCCTGGCGGGCTGCGTCGCCCGGCCCAAGCGGATTCTCGTTCGCGGAAAGCACGCGCACCAGGTTGTGACCCGCAAGGTTATGGCCGCCCGGAACGTAGGGGGCGATGCCCATGATGCCGGGCTGAGGGACGAGGGGGCTCTGAGAGTCATTTGCCATAGTGTCAGGTCCAGAAGTTAAGCCAGCGGCACGGCATAGCCGCCGAGTACGATAGCCCGTTCAACGCCGGGCAGACTATTGAGTGCGCCGACCAGCGGATCGCTGTCTGCCAGCAAGCGGCCGATCTCCAGCCAGACATGCTGGCCAGCGCAAATCGGCTTAGCGACCGGTGCGGAGCCGCTGCCGGTCAGGCAGGCAATGACAGCATCCAAATTGCTGCCCTCGCTGAGGCTCAGGCCGAGAACGCCGCGGTCATCGCTGCTCGGGTCGGTGGGGAAGGGCGACAGCACGACGGCTTGGCCCGCAGCGCCAGCCTGAAAAAACGGAAGGCGCGCCACAACTTTGGGCGCGCCTTCGGGCGTATCATCCTCGATCAAGCTGCGCCACCACTGTGCGCTATCGCCGGAAACCACCATGGGCATGACGGCAGCGGCCACCTGCATGGCGGTCAATTTGTTCATGGCGTCAGCCGGGGACGGGACGTTTTGGTATTCCGCGCCGACGCCGAAATGGTCCCGCGCGAGCGTGCCGATGCTGGCATTACCGGCCAGCACGGCTATTTGCTGGACGGCCTGCATGCGTGTCGCGCCGGAGATGATCTCGCGCCAAATCTGCTGGACGCTGGCGATGGGAAACTCGCTGGCGTGGCGGGAGACCAGGGCGCGCAGCACTTCTGCCTCGCGGCCCGGACGAAACGGCGGCGTCACTTCGCCCGCAGCGGCCGCGGCGGCTTTCGCCCGCATGATGCCATAGACAATCTTCGCCCGTTCGCTCAACAGGCGGTGAATTTCCCGGTCGAATTTGTCAATTTCGGCCCGGCGGTTGGCTAAGTCCGACGGAGGTAACGACATTTCTTCCACTCTGATCTATATAGGCGTAAGGATGGCCACGATGAACGGGGGCCCGTCCTCACGAAATGGCGTCTATCCATAGAGCGGCACTCGGCCGAAAGCAAAGACAACGTTGGAACAGCAGAAACCCCATATTACGACAGAAACCGGTGCCAGCAGCCCGGTGAGCGTCCGCAACGGCCGTCAGGTCCTGCCAGGGCACGTGTTGACGATCGGTGACGACGATCCGCTGCAACTGGATAGCGGTCTGAGCCTGTCACCTGTGACCCTGGCATACCAAACCTATGGCACGCTGAATGCAGAGCGGTCGAACGCCATTTTGATCTGTCACGCACTAACTGGCGACCAGTTCCCGGCAGAACCTCACCCCCTGACGGGGAAAGAAGGTTGGTGGAACTCGATCATCGGCCCCGGCCTGCCTTTGGACCCTGGCAAATATTTTCTGATCTGTGTGAATGTACTGGGTGGGTGCATGGGCTCGACTGGCCCGTCAGATGATGACCCGGTAACCGGACAGCCCTATGGCCTGAATTTCCCTGTCATCACTATCGCCGACATGGTGCGGGCATCTATGCGTGTGGTCGATTCGCTGGGCATCGAAACGCTGTTCTCCGTCGTCGGCGGTTCGATGGGCGGAATGCAGGTGCTGGAAGCCGTAGCCGCGTTTGGAGATCGGATTTTCAGCGCCATCCCAATTGCCACTGCTGCCTATCACACAGCCCAGAACATCGCCTTTCACGAGGTTGGCCGGCAGGCAATCATGGCTGACCCTGACTGGCGCAATGGCGACTACGCCCTTTATGGCAGCCTGCCACGGCGCGGCCTGGCGGTGGCGCGGATGACGGCGCACATCACGTATCTGTCGGAGCCGGCACTGCACCGGAAGTTCGGGCGCTCTCTTCAGGACCGGAGCAAGGTCGACTATGGCTTCGACGCGGATTTTCAGGTCGAAAGCTATCTGCGGTACCAGGGCTCGACCTTCGTTGACCGTTTCGATGCCAATTCGTACCTCTATATCACCCGCGCGATGGACTATTTCGATCTGGCGGCTGAACGGGGTGAGGGTTCGCTGGCGCAGGCGTTCCAGGGATGCAAGACCCGGATGTGCCTCGTTTCCTTCACGAGTGATTGGCTATTTCCAACCAGTGAGAGCCGCAAGATGGTGCATGCGCTGAACGCGGTTGCAGCGCCGGTCAGTTTTGTGGAGATCGATACGGACAAGGGACACGATGCGTTTCTGTTGGACGAACCAGAAATGTTCCGCACCTTGCAGGGCTTCATCGACGGCTGCGCCCGGCTTCGGGGACTGCAATGAGCACTGACGAGTACGCTGATCTGCGGCCTGACCTGCAGATTGTTGCCGATTGGGTTGAGCCCGGAACCCGCGTGCTGGATATCGGCTGCGGCACCGGCGAGTTGCTAGGGTACTTGGGCCGTCACAAACAGGTGGACGCGCGCGGGATCGAGTTGCGCCGGGCCAAGGTGAATTCCTGCGTGGCGGCTGGTCTGTCGGTAATCCGGGGGAACGCGAATACCGATTTATCGCTCTATCCCGCCAGCAGCTTCGACTATGTAGTGCTGACGCAGACGCTGCAGCGGATCGAAGAACCGCGCAAGGTGCTGGAGGAGCTGATTCGTATCGGCACCTACGCCATCGTCTCCATCCCAAATTTTGGTTACTGGCGCAGCCGGCTGGAAATTCTGCTATGCGGCCGCATGCCGGTAACCAAATACTTGGATCAACCTTGGTACTCAACCAAGAATACGCATCTTTGCACCATCCGGGATTTTGTCGACCTGACCGAAGAGATGGGGCTGACGATCGAGCAGGAAGTGGTGCTGGGGCATGATGGAGCGGCGTCCCGACCGACCGCGCGCTCCCGGCGGGCAAACCTGTTGGGCGAGCAGGGCATCTTCCTGTTGAGGGGCAACGTTTAGCGCTGGCGGTTTGACAGCAGCGGCAGGCGGGACGCACCATCGGCACAGCCGTTAGCTGAACCGAGGACTCGCCATGCCAACCCCTCCTGATTGACCGGCATACGCGGGCTCGACTTCACCCACTTTATCGCCGGACCGGTGGCGACCATGTTTCTGGGCGACATGGGTGCGGAGATTATCAAGATGGAGAAGACGGGCGGCGGGGATGATTTCCGCGGGTTCGGCCCGCAACGCGCCGGCATGGGGCCGCCTTTTGTCTGGTGCAATCGCAACAAAAAGAGCGTGGCGCTTGATCTCAGCAAGCCTGAAGGCCAGCAAATTGCGCGCGATCTGGCGACGACAGCGGATGTGGTGGTGGAGAATTTCTCCGCCGGTGTGATGGATCGGTTTGGCCTGGGGTATGCCACGCTGGCGGCGGACAACCCGCGGCTGGTGTATTGCGCAGTGTCGGCCTACGGCCGTTCCGGGCCGCATGCCGGGCGGCTGGGATTCGACCCGATAGCCCAGGCGGAAAGCGGTTTCATGAGCCTGACCGGCTTTCCCGATCGTGACCCGGTGCGTTCCGGCCCCTCCATCATGGATACCAGCACGGCGATGATGGCCTGCAACACGATTCTGGGCGCGCTGATGGCGCGGGAGCGGCTGGGTAAGGGGCAATATTGCGAAGTTTCGTTGTTCGATACCGCGGTGCAGATGAGCGGCTTTCACGCTATGCACTATTTGATGACGGGCGTGGTGCCGGAACGGTTCGGCAATTCCAGCAAGGATGCCGTGCCGGTCGACGTGTTTCAGACGGTAGACGGCGCGGTCTATGTCACCTGCGCCAACGACCGGACTTATCAGCGGCTGGTGCGGGATGTGCTGGGGCGGCCTGACCTGGCAGATCATCCGGACTATGCGGGCGTCCGCGACCGGGTGGCGAACAAGGCAGCGCTGATGGACATCCTCAAGTCACTGTTTGCAGCCCAGCCGCGTGCAGACCTGATGGCGCGGATGCTGACAGCAGGCGTGCCGGCGGGTGAAGTGCGCTCGCTGGATGAGGTCTATGCCTCCAGCGAGATACGGGACCGGGACCGGGCGGCAGCATTGCCATTTGCCGGCGGCTGCACGGTGCCCAACATCGCCCCGCCGTTCCAGTTTGCTGAAACGCCGGTGGCCGATCCGCAGGCCGCCCCGCTGCTGGGCCAGCATACAGGCCAGGTGCTGGGTGAGGTCTTGGGCTTTGACCAGGCGCGTATCGGCAGCCTGGCCGCGGCAGGGGTGGTGCAAGTGGCGGACTGACTGGGTGCGGCAGGGGTGGTGCAAGTGGCGGACTGACTGGGTGCGGCCCTCCTTAGTGGTGATATTAACGGGGTGAATGTGCTATTGATTGGCTCTGTATTGTTGGCAAGGACCAAACGCCGGAGCGCGCACCTATCGGAATGCTCAAACAGGTTTTCGTTGCTGCTCTCATTCTCTGTGTTGCAGGCGTGTTGTGGCAGCAACAGGATACGATCCTGTCCGGGCTTGGCCAGCCAGGCCGAAAGCGGCCGCAAGAGCCGAAGCGGCGGCGGAGTTCCCATTATCGTGGTGTCAGTAGGCACGGCGTCGGACGATCTGCTGTTCGAGGTCGTGGGAACCGGGCGGGCCGCGCGCTCGGTCATCCTGAGGCTGGAGGCGGAAGGCAAGGTTGTGCGGTCCAAGCTGGCCTCCGGCGCGCGGTTCGTAGCGGGCGTGGCCATGCTGACCCTGGAGGACAAGGACCAGCGTCTCGCCCTGACTCTTGCAGAAACCAAGCTGGCGGAAGTCGCGGCGTTGGACATGCAAAAGGCGCAGGAGGCGCTGGCTGACCGGGTGCTGCGCGCGCCGTTCGATGGCATCTCGGGTCTGCCGAGCGTGGAAGTCGGCGACTGGGTCAACAGCAACGTGGAGATCACGACGTTCGATGACCGCAGCCTGCTGCTGGTGGAGTTTGAATTGCCGGAACACCTGCTGGGCCGTATCCGGAAGGATCTGCCAGTCACCGCCGTCACACCGGCTTTTGGCGGACGGGAGTTTCAGGGCGAAGTGACAGCGATTGACTCGCGAGTCGATCCGGCCAGCAGAACAGCCCGGGTAAGGATTTCGCTACCGAACGAGGATGATTTGCTGCGTCCCGGTGCCTCCTTCACGGTCAACCTGCATCTGCCGGGACAGGAATACCCTGAAGTGCCGGAATTGGCGGTGCAGTTCGCCAAAGGCGCGCTGCATGTCTGGCGCATCAAGGGAGACAAAGCGGAAAAGATCGAAGTGCGGCTGGTGCGCAGGCGTAACTCCACCGTTTTGATTGAAGGGCCACTTGCCGCCGGTGATCGAGTGGTCATCGAGGGCACACAGCGTCTGGCGCCCGGCAAGAAGGTTGAGATTATCAGCGAAGAACCGCACGCACGGGAAGGGGCAGGGTCATGAGTGGCGCGCGGGAAGGTCTGCCGGGACTGAGGCGTCAGCCGCCCGTTTTTGGCCGCAGTCTTCAACCTGCTGATTGTGATTGCGGGACTGGCGGCCTTGCTGGGTGTCGAAGTGCGGGAACTGCCGGATGTGGACCGGCCCATCGTCTCGGTCCGGGCCAACTATCCGGGCGCATCGCCGACGACGGTGGATGCGGAAGTAACCTCCTTGGTGGAAGGAGCTGTTGCGCGGGTCGCGGGGGTACTGTCGGTACGTTCATCCTCCGAGGAGGGCAATTTCCGTATGAGCATCGAGTTTCGGCCCGATCAGGACCTGACCGATGCCGCCAACGATGTGCGGGAGGCGGTAAGCCGGATTGTGAGGCGCCTGCCAGCAGGTGTGGAAGAGCTGATTGTGGTCAAGTCAGACCGCGCCGCCGCCCCGATCCTGCGGCTTGCCATCTATAGCGATGGCGAATCCATTGAAGCGCTGACCAGAACCGTCGAGGATCAGATCGTACCGGAGATCACGGCGGTTGAGGGCGTGGCCGACGTCTTTGTTTTCGGCACCCGCAAGAAAGTCATCCGGGTAGAGGTCTCGCCGGAGCGATTGGCGGCATACGGCCTGTCCATCGGTGAAGTGGCGGAAACGCTGCGGGCGGCACAGTTCGATGTGCCGGTAGGCAGCTTTGCGGCAGGCCAGATGGAGGTGCTGGTACGCGCTGACGCCACGGTTTCCGATCCGGAGCGTATGAAGCAACTGATGTTGCGCAACAATGTGCGGCTGGGTGATCTGGCGGACGTGTATTTCAGCGTCGCCACCCCGCAAAGCGTGGCCCGTCTGGATGGGCGGTTGGTGCTGAGCCTGGGCGTCGTGTGTCAGGCTCAGTCCAATACGGTCGCCATTTCCAACGACGTGCAGCGGGCGATTGCCAAGTTGCAGAAGCAGCATCCCGAAATGCGGTTCCACGTCACCAGCGATTCGGCTGTCTTTATCTGGGGGCTCTATCAAAGAAGTGCTGTTCACCCTGGCCGCAGCTTTGGCGATCGTGGTGACGGTCATCTGGCTATTTTTCGGCAGGCTGGGTGTGACTCTGGTGTCGGCGATTGCGATTCCGATCGCGTTAACCGGTTCGCTGGCCGGCATCTGGCTGTTGGGTTTTTCCGTCAACCTCATCACGCTGCTGGCCTTGGTGCTGGCGACGGGGCTGGTGATGGATGACGCCATCGTGGTGACGGAGAATATCCAGCGCTGCCGTAGCCGCGGCATGGGCCGCAAGGCAGCCTCTGTCATCGGTACGCGGGAAGTGTTCTTTGCCGTCATTGCGACCACGGTGACTTTGATCGCCGTGTTCGTGCCCATATCCTTCCTGCCGAGCGATGCCGGACGCCTGTTTACGGAATTTGGTTTCGTCTTGGCGATTACGGTCGCGATATCATCGTTTGTTGCCCTCTCAATTTGTCCGATGATCGCCTCGCGCTTGCCCTCCTTGGGCAGCGAGCGGGGCATGACGGGGCCTTTGGGCGGGTGGCTGAGCGCTGGCTATCTGGCCATGCTGCGGCCTATCCTGCGGGCACCATTGTTGGCCCTGGTTGTGGCGGCAATGCTGGCCGGGTCGGCAGGACTGATTTATGGCGATCTGGGTGAGGAATTAGTGCCAGCCGAAGACCGCGGTGAGGTCAATGTCCGCTTGCAGGGGCCGGATGGCATTGGGCTCGACTATACCGATCGTCAGGTGGAGGCCGTAGAGGCGATGATGCAGCCCTGGATCGACCGCGGCTTGGCGGATGGTCTATTTTCGATCACCGGGCGGTGGGACCTCAACCGAGGTACTATCGGTATGCGCTTGCTGCCGTGGGATGAACGGACAGTTTCTCAGCAGGAAATCGAGGACTCCCTGAAACCACCATTGGCCAAGCTGGCAGGTGCCCGCGCTCGGGTGGTTTCGGGCAACAGCTTGGGCCTTTGCCGTGGCTCGGACGGTGGCATCAGCCTGGCCCTGCCCGGCCCGAACTACCCGGATATTGCAATCGCAGCGCAGGATTTTGCTGATCGGCGGGACGAGATGCCCGGCCTTTCCGGTATTCGCATCCAGTACCAAGCCACCCAGCCGCAACTGTCCATTGGGGTGGACCGGGCGCGGGCAGCCGACCTTGGTGTGCCTATGACGGAACTTTCCTCGACCCTGCGCGCGCTGGTGGACGAGGAGGAGATCGCGGAGCTGACCATCGGCGATCAGGCGGTGCCGGTTATCCTGCAATCGGCGGCGGTGGCCATTCGTGACCCGGCTGACTTGTTGAACCTATCGGTGCGCGCTACCTCCGGCTGCTTGGGGCCGCTAACCCAATTGGTGACCTTCCAGGAAGAGGGTGTTGCTGCCGAACTGGACCGGCACGGCCAACGGCGGGCGATCGAGATCGATGCCTCAGTCGCGACGGAGATGACCCTGTCACAAGCCGTCGATGCCGTCCGCACACTGGCGCAGGAAACGCCGCCCGACGGCATCGGCCTGTTGTTCCGCGGCGAGGTAGCGGCGCTGGAGGAAACTTCCTCGGCCGTCACGTGGACCTATATTATCGCGCTCGCCATTATCTTTCTGGTGCTGGTGGCGCAGTTCGAAAGCCTGACCAGTGCGCTGGTAGTGATGATCACTGTCCCGTTCGGTGTTTGTGCCGCTATCTACGCTCTCTGGGTGACAGGCACCACGGTCAACATTTACAGCCAGATAGGTGTGCTGATGCTGATCGGCATCATGGCCAAAAACGGCATTCTGCTGGTGGAGTTCGCTGACCAGTTGCGCAACCAGGAGGCGGCTCCGTCGGATGCGGCCTATGACGCCGCCGCCGCGCGCCTGAGGCCGATTTCGATGACCATGATCTCCACCGTTCTGGCCGGCCTGCCGCTGATTATCGGCAGTGGCGCTGGGGCGGAGGCGCGGAGTGCCATCGGTTGGGTAATCTTTGGCGGTCTGGGCTTTTCCGCCATTTTCACCCTGTTCCTGACACCGGCGGCATATGCCCTGATCGCGGGGCTTTCCAAGCCGCGCGCTGCTGCCGGGTTGCAGTTGGAAGCAGAACTGGAAGCGGTCAGATTGTTGCCGCAACGCCAGCAATCCCCTCAATTGCCTGCTGCTGAATAATACCACGTCCCAAAGACCGGAGCCTTTCACCATGATCAAAGCCAACCCTGACCGCGTGTTGCGCGACCTCTATATGCTGCGCGAGATCGGCCGGTACGAGACGGGCGTGCACCGGCCCACTCTCTCCGACGACGATATCAAGACCCGCCATTGGCTGAAGGACGAGCTGACGGCAATCGGGCACGAGACCCACATTGACGGCATCGCCAATGTCATCGGCTATTCGCCCGCGCCCGGGCGGAGGATGCTCTGCGGTTCGCACCTGGAGAGCCAGAACCGGGCGGGTTGGCTGGATGGCGCGTTGGGCGTTGCCTACGCGCTGGAAGCGGCGCGGGCGGTGGTGGAGAGCAGGGAGAAAGACGTTGGTGTCGATGTGATGGCCTTTGCCGATGAGGAAGGGCATTTCGGCAGCATGATTGGCTCCAACTCGCTGGTGGGGAATATGACGGAGGCCATGATCGACGCCTCGAAGAACCGCACTACCGGCGAGCCGTTGCGGGATGCACTGGCCAGGACGGGCTTTACCGGACCGCGAGTGAGCCTGGAGCCCTCGCGCTATATTGGGATGCTGGAGGCCCATATCGAGCAGGGCGACTCGCTGGAGGCAACGGGGCTTTCCATCGGCGTTGTCACCAGCATTGTCGGAATTTGGCAGTTCCACCTGGCCTTCAAAGGCTCGCAGAACCATGCGGGCACCACGCGGATGGCGATCCGCCGGGATGCTGGCGCCGCGATGATGCGGGTCTATCAGCGCCTGCAGGAGCGCTTTCCCCAGGTGGTGGCGGAGCGCACGGTCTGGACCGTGGGCAGCATGACCCTCGACCCCGGTGCGCCCAGCATTGTGCCGGGCGGGGCGGAGATGGTGTTCCAGTTCCGCGATGCCGACCCGGACCTGCTGAAGAAGCTGGAGGGCGTGCTGGCCGAAGTGGTGGCCGAGGAGCAGGCCAACGGGCCGTGCGACGTCTCGATGACCGCTCAAACCCGCGGTGTGCCTGCCCGGATGGATTCGGGCCTACAGGACGCCATTGAGGCGGCGGCGGAGACCTTTGCACCGGGTAAGCATGTGCGCATGCCGAGCGGAGCAGGCCACGACGCTCAGGTAATCTCCCAGAAAATGCCAGCCTCCATGCTGTTCATCCCTTCGATCAACGGCGTCAGTCATCATTGGAGCGAGAACACCGCGGACGAGGACATTGCGTTGGGCGCTCAAGTATTTGTGGATGCCGTGGCGCGGATGCTGCGCGGGTAGGGTTGGGAATTACGCGGAAACCGCTGTACGGTTGGCGCAAAGCAAAAATACAGGCACAAGGAATCACGCTCAAATGCCCCTGGAAATCGTCGATTTTGCCCGCTCTAACTTTGTGCGCTCGGTGCGCATGGTGGCGGAGGGGAAGGGGGTTACCTACGAGCTGCTCGCCGAGCTGCCCCATTCGGATACCGTAAAATCCCTGAACCCCACCGGCAAAATTCCGGCCATACGTCATGACGGGCTGGAACTCTGCGAATCCCAGGCCATCGCGCAGTACATAGACGAAGTATTCCCCGGACCGAAGCTGATCCCGGCGGATGCAAAGGCAGGCGCGAAAGTGCGCCAGTGGGTAGCGTTCGCGGCGGTGGAGGCCGATCAGCTGCTGATGCGGAACTATGTGGTCGAGTACGCCTTCAACAAGGACAAGGACGCCAATGTGGTCCGCACCAAGATCGATCCGGCGTTGAAGCGCTTCCCGAAAATGTTCCGGATGCTGGAGGCCGCGGTGGCCGACGGCTATTTCGGCGGCGCTGCGTTCAGCATGGCCGATTGCTTCATCGCGCCGATCCTGAACGCCGTGAACATGTTCCCGGAAGGCAAGGAAGCCATTGCGGGCAGCCCCGGCGGCTAGATTCACACACCAAGTGCGCCACCTAGTATATCTGGGATCGCTATGGGAACGAGATACAATCCCTTTACGCTTGAAGAACGATGTCGCCTGCGGGGGCTGATGGAAATGGACATGCCGATGACGGAGATGGCGCGGCGTCTGGGACGGCATCGGGGGACGATCCATCGGGAACTGGCGCGCAACCGCAACGCAGACGGATAGCGACCGGATAGCGCGGACCGCAGAGCCTGGGTCAGCAAACTTCGGGGGTCGAAGATCGAGCGTTCCACCCGCTTGGGCAATCATGGGAAGGACCGTCTTGCTACGGGATGGTCCCCCGAACAGATCGCCGGGCGGATGGAACTGGACGGAGGGGATCACGTCGTCAGCACAGAGGCTATCTATCGTCATGTCTTCAGCCGTGCCGGACGACGCGATGGCTTGCCCCAATATCGGGCTCAGCGAAAATCCAGACGAGGCCGCAGAGCCCGCAACGGAAAGCGGGAACCTGCTATCCCGAACCGTGTGTCCATCCATCAACGCCCTGTTAGCGTTGCAGAAAGGACTGAGTTCGGACACTGGGAAGGAGATCTGGTGCCCTGCCGAAACCAGCGTGACATCCTGTTGACGCTGCAAGAGAGAAGGACCCGGTTCACACTTGGCCGGCGTCTTCTGAGCCAAGGTCTCCGAAGATACCGCTGCTGCTATCATTGCTGAACTAGGCGGTCTGCCCGAGCAGGCCCTTCGAACAATCACCCATGACAATGGTGGGGAGTTCGCCAGGCATGAAACGGTCAAGGACTGGATTGGAATGCCAGCCTATGGCTGCGATCCTCACAGCCCTTGGCAACGCGGCGGCATTGAGAATGCCAACGGAAGGATAAGGCGCGAGCGGCCCCGATCCACAAGGCTTTCCGAATACCGCGAAACCGATATCGACGACATCGTCTGGATGCTTAACTCAACCCCGCGAAAATGCCTCGGCTTCCGGACACCAATCGAGGCCTTCGCGCCACACCTCGGTGGCGCACTTGAAATGTGAATCCAGTGCGTTGCAGCCTACTTCGCCAAGATGCAGGAACGGCCGAGCTTCAAGGCGACAGCAGCCTGAATTGACCAAAACCAGAGGAAAAAAACCATGAGCCAATGCATCGTAATCGTGCAGTTTGATCTGCTGAAGCGTTCGACCGAGCAGGCCATCAGCGGCGGCCTGGGCTCTGCGCCCACCTACCGCGGCCTGGAGGGCAAGGGCCTGGTCAACAAGCACTACCTGAACGGCGACACGGGCACGGGCGGCGTGTACCTGTGGGAAAGCCGCGCGGCGGCGGAGGCCTGGTACACGCCGGCGCTGGTAGCCTCACTGACGGAGCGTTTCGGGGTTGCGCCGCGGCTGACCTGGTACGACACCCACGTGACCGTGGACAATCTGGCTGGCGAGACGGGGGTTGACAGCGTGCCGGTGAGCGAGGCCGTGGCGGCGGAGTAGCATGGGCTTATTGCCTGATTTTAAGGGCTCTACGTTGCCTGTCTTAACCAATATGCCGGGATGCATAGCTGCGCCCCGCGCGGCTCTGTCTCTTCTGGCGGGGATGGTTTAGGATTATACTTTCGCCCTATACCGGTTTGCCCGGCATTAGATAGTGATTGAATCAAGGACCCGGATCATGGCGACCTCAACAGCAACGATGACCCGCCCGGAAGCAACGCAAGCCCTGGACTATGACAGCATCGTCATCGGTGCCGGGATCTCTGGCCTGTACCAGCTTTACTGCCTGCGCAAGCAAGGCCAGAAAGTGAAGGTGTTCGAGGCGGGAACGGGGGTTGGCGGCACCTGGTACTGGAACCGCTATCCAGGCTGCCGTTTTGACTCGGAGAGCTATTCCTACTTGTTCCATTCCGGCTGATCGGATAGCCCTCGTCGCTCTGCGTTTTTCATGGCACGCTGTGTTTTGACCGAGGCGCGGGATGGGAGAGCGACATGGTGATCAAGCTTCACAGTCAGGCGATGACGCCACCGAAGATCAGGGCGGCCATACAGGCCAGTGACGACCCTGCGCGCCCTGAAAGCAGCATCGCCCCGGCCAAAGCACAGCGCCTTCAAAGCCTATGAACCCGGTTCCATCCCCATCGACCTGAAATACCTGCCACCGATGGCAGATGAGAGCCGCCGCCGTTCCCTCTTCGTGGCCATCGACAGGGCAACGCGTTGGGTTGTTGTCAGGGTCTACAACAGCAAGACAACGGCCAATGCCCGGCGCTTCCTGCGCGCCCTGGAGCGCGCCTGCCCGATGCGGATCCGCCCCATACTCCCGGATAATGGAAAAGAGTTCACGGATCGTCTCTTCGGTCTGCGCCAGCGCGCCGCAACAGGCGAGCATGAATGCGACACGCTGGGCGCCGCCCTCGATATCGATCATCGCCTGACGCCGCCTAGGTCACCTCAGACCAACGGTATGGTCGAACGGTTCAATGGCCGCATCGAAGAGGTTCTGCAGAGCCATCCCTTCCGATCCGGCGAGGTTCTGGAAGCCACGCTGCTTCGCTATGTCTGGCTTTACACCCAGCAACTGCTGCAATCAGCCCTGGGCAGCAAGACGCCCTTGCAGGCACTGAAGGGATGGCGCAAACTCAAACTAGCGCTGGTCAGGAAACAGCCATATTACCTTCCAGGATGGGACACACCAATAGAGGAAATTACGGAGACTGGTCTGCGGACCGAGAGTTCGAGTTCGACATGATCGTCTACGCGACGGGCTTTGACGCGATTACCGGCAGCTTCGACCGGATCGATGTCCGGGGCGAGGGCGGGCGCACGCTGAAGGACAAGTGGAAGGCCGGGCCCAAGACCTTTGTTGGCGTCATGGTGAACGGCTCCCGAACATGTTCATGCTGGTCGGACCGCACACAGCGCTGGGGAATATTCCGCGCAATATTGAATACGCTGTGGAATGGGTGGATGGCGTGATCGGCCATCTGACGGAAAATGGCTACACCTATGGACGCCTGGACCGAGTTCGTGATCGAGGGCAATGAAGGTCTCCTCTCGAACGAGGTCGATAGCTGGATGACCGGCGTCAACCAAAACGTCGAAGGCAAGCAAACCCGCATATCGCCCGTTACAGCGGCACCGCACCGGCTTTCCGCGAATGGTGTAACCGGGTGGCGGATGAAGGCTACCAGGAACTTGACAAGCGTCCGTAACCGTTAACCAGGTACGCCCTTGGTCGTTGAGTACTCAAACCGCAGCACGTCGTCCGGACGCAGGCGTTTGAAGATAGCGTGTGCGGCCATGGCAGCTTCGCTGAAGCCAGTCAGGATCAGTTTCAGCTTGCTGGGATAATGCGCGATGTCGCCGATGGCGTAGAGGCCGGGGCGCGAGGTCTCGCAGGTTTCCATCGCGATAGCCACGTGCTTGTGCTCCAGCGCCATGCCCCATTCGGCGATCGGCCCCAGGTCCATGGAGAGGCCAAAGAACGGCAGGAGCACATCGGCTTTTAGGCTGCGCTCCTCGCCCTTTAGGGTACGCACGATGACGGCTTCCAGCCGGTCTGCGCCTTCCAGGCCATGCAGCTGATAGGGCACGACTAGGTCGATTTTACCGGAGGTTGCCAACTCCCGCAGGCGGTGCTCGCTTTCGGGCGCGGCGCGGAACTTGTCACGGCGGTGCACGATAGAGACGGAGGCCGCTAGCTCGCTGAGGGAGATCGCCCAATCAACAGCAGAGTCGCCACCGCCACCGATTACCACATGCTTGCCGCGGAAATCCTCGCGCCGTTCGACCAGATAGAAGACGCTTGAGCCTTCGTATTTCTCGATCCCGTCCAGCGGCGGGCGGTTTGGACCGAACGCGCCGACACCGGCGGCGGCGATGACCGCACCGGCCTCCACCTGAACGCCCGCGGTGTTTTCCAACAGGAAGCGGCCATCAGGCCGTTCCTCAAGCCGGGTGACAGCAGCACCTAGGTGATAGACTGGATCGAAGGGGGCGGCCTGCTCAGCCAATTTGCCGATCAGTTCCTGGGCGTCGATGCTCGGATAGCCGGGAATGTCATAAATCGGCTTTTCCGGGTAGAGCGCTACGCACTGCCCGCCGGCCGCCTCCAGGGCGTCGAGCACATGGCATTTCAGACCGACCATGCCCAGCTCGAATATGGCGAACAGGCCGACTGGGCCGGCACCGATAATGGCAACATCGGTTTGGTGAACGGTCATGATTGGAGTTCTCACAGTCAAAGCAGTGCCGCCGTCACCATGCGCAAGCGCTGGTGGATTGCAATACGTCTTCCGGATGGAGCCACTGGAAGCCAGCTAGGTCTGGCGGTCTTTCGGGTGGTCCTGCCCGTCAAACGGCACGATGGCCAAGCTGGGCTGCATCGCCGGGAAGTCATCCAGATAGCGGACGTTTACGGCGAACCGTTCTGGCACCATGCGAGGACGTGTCATTACATGGATGCCGCAGGTGCTGTAAAACCAGTGCGATGCTGTTTTGCTGCCGAATTGGTAGAGCGTTAGTGCATCCTGGCCCTTGGTTACCGTCAGTTCGGACTCTTCTGCCCGGCCAAGCAAAATGCCCTTCTTCGCACAAAGCGAGCAATTGCAGGCAACCGCTTCGGTTACCGGCTGCGGCTTGGTCAGCGAGAAGCGGACCGTGCCGCAGTGGCAGCCGCCGGAATAGCTTGGCACCTGCCCAGCCTACCGGTAATCGACAGAGGCGACTTCGTAGAAGCGTGAGCCCGAAGGTGCCAGCACTTCGATCTGGTCTCCCGCTTCCTTGCCGATCAGGGCCTGCGCCATAGGGGAAGTGACGGAGATGCGGCCGCGATCGATATCGGACTCGTCCGCACCGACAATCTGGAATTGGGATTCTTCTTCCGACTCTTCATCAATCACAATGACGGTTGCACCAAATTTGACGGAGTCAGTACCGGAAAGTTTGGTGGGGTCGATAATTTCGGCACGGCTGGTCTTGTCCTCCAGCTCCGCGATGCGGCCTTCGATGAAAGCCTGCTTTTCTTTGGCCGCATGATACTCCGCGTTCTCCGAGAGATCGCCATGCGCGCGCGCTTCCGCAATTGCGCGGATAATCTGCGGACGCTCGTCTGTCTTCAGACGGCGCAGTTCTTCTTCGAGCCGTTGAAAGCCCTCGGGTGTAATTGGAACCCTGTCCATACCTAAACCTCCAAAACGAAGGAAAGCTGCAAACGGCAGCTCAGCCTCACATATCAGCATACTTTTTGTGTTCTTGCCCAGACGAAATACCAACCTCCCGATCTGGGGCGTTGGGATTTGTCCGGAGAGGCTTTTCTGCCTCTGCATTGGCTTTAATCGTAGACTGCCATCGCGCCAGGGCAATGCTTTTCCCGATGCTGGGTCGGCAAAAACATAAGCTTTGGACCGAAAAAGGCCCGTGGCAGACTAGAAAGAAGCCTCGAAATAGGCTTGCAGAGGCAGAACTTCAAGATCGCCCTCGCAAAGAGCCGAAATTGCTTCCACCGCGCAACGCGCACCGGCGAGCGTAGTATAGTACGGCACACGGTCGCTTAACGCCGCCCTGCGGAGGCTGAAGGAGTCGGCGACCGATTGCTTGCCTTCGGACGTGTTGATGACCAGTTGCACGGTGCCGTTGCGGATTTCATCGACGATGTGCGGGCGACCTTCCAGCACCTTGTTGACATGATCCACCTGCAGGCCCGCCGCTTGCAGTGCGCGTTGGGTGCCGCTGGTCGCGATGATGCGGAAGCCCAATTCGGCGAGTCGTTTGGCCGGAGCGACGATCGCTGCTTTGTCTTTTTCCCGCACCGAAACGAACACCGTGCCGGATTGGGGCAGCATGGAGCCAGAGCCGAGCTGGGATTTGGCAAAGGCGCGGCCGAAGTCGCGGTCGATGCCCATGACCTCGCCTGTGGACTTCATCTCCGGCCCAAGCAGCGTGTCGACGCCGGGGAAGCGGGCGAACGGGAACACCGCCTCTTTGACGGCCATATGGTCCGGCACCAGGTTGATGGGCGGGAAGCTTGCCAGCTTTTCGCCTGCCATCAGGCGGGCCGCGATCTTGGCGATGGCAGCGCCGGTAGCCTTGGCGACGAAGGGCACGGTGCGGCTGGCGCGCGGGTTCACCTCTAGGATGTAGATCTGGAACTTGCCGTCTTCCTCCCGCACCGCGAACTGGGTGTTCATCAGGCCGACGACGTTCAGGGCGCGTGCCAGTTGGACGGTCTGGACCTTAATTTCTTCAACGGTTTCACCGGGCAGGGAGTAGGGCGGCAGCGAGCAGGCGCTGTCGCCGGAGTGAACGCCGGCTTCCTCGATATGCTCCATGATGCCGGCAACGCGGACCTCCTCCCCGTCGGAGAGGGCGTCGACGTCGACCTCGATGGCATCGCTCAGGTAGGAGTCGACCAGCACGGGGCTAGTTCCGGATACCTGTACCGCGGTAGCGATGTAGTTCCGCAGACCCTCAACATCGTGAACAATCTGCATGGCCCGGCCGCCAAGCACGTAGGAGGGGCGAAGCAGTACCGGGTAGCCGATGGCTTCGGCGACGTTTTCCGCTTCTTCCAGCGAGGTCGCGGTGCCGTTGGGCGGCTGGCGCAATCCGATATCTTGCAGCAAGACCTGGAAGCGCTTGCGGTCTTCCGCCAGATCGATGGCATCGGGCGAGGTGCCGAGGATCGGGATGCCCGCATCCTGAAGCGCTTCCGCCAATTTGAGGGGCGTCTGGCCGCCGAACTGGACGATGACACCTTTCAGCGTGCCGTTGGTCTGCTCCTTGCGGGCGATGGCGATCACGTCTTCGGCGGTCAGCGGCTCGAAATACAGGCGGTCGGCGGTGTCATAGTCGGTGGAGACCGTTTCCGGGTTGCAGTTGACCATGATGGTCTCGTACCCGGCCTCCCGCAGCGCCATGACGGCGTGAACGCAGCAATAGTCGAACTCGATACCCTGGCCGATACGGTTCGGCCCGCCGCCCAGGATCATGATCTTGGTCTTGTCGGTGGGCTCCGCCTCGCACTCCGGCTCCAGCGCGCCGTCGCCCTCGAAGGTGGAATAGAGATAGGGCGTTTCGGAGGCGAACTCGGCAGCGCAGGTGTCGATGCGCTTGTAGACCGGCTGCACGCCGAGCCGGCCGCGCATATCAGCAACGGCAAGCTCCTTGGTGCCGCCCAGCTCTGCCAACCGGGAGTCGGAAAAGCCCTGGCGCTTGAGCCGCCAGAATTCGTGTGCAGTCTCCGGCAGGCCGTTGACGCGGATTTCGGTTTCGGCGGCGGCGATGGCCTGGATCTGCTCCAAGAACCAGGGGTCGAACTTGCAGGCGGCCTGAATCCGCTCCAGCGACAGACCGCGGCGGAACGCCTGGGCGACGACCAGCAGCCGGTCCGGGCGCGACTGGGCTAGCATGGCCACGACCGCTTCCGGGTCGTCCCCACCGCCGATAGCGACTTCATTCAGGCCGGTCAGGCCGGTTTCCATGGAGCGCAGGGCCTTTTGCAGCGATTCTGCAAAGCAGCGTCCGACCGACATGGCCTCGCCCACGCTTTTCATGGATGTGGAGAGCAGAGCCTCCGTGCCCGGGAACTTCTCGAAGGTGAAGCGGGGCATTTTCGTGACGACATAGTCGATGGTCGGCTCGAACGAGGCGGGCGTGACCTTGGTGATGTAGTTGTTCAGCTCGTCCAGCGTGTAGCCGACGGCCACCTTTGCCGCGACCTTGGCAATGGGGAAGCCGGTGGCTTTGGACGCCAGCGCAGAGGAGCGCGAGACCCGGGGGTTCATCTCAATCACAATCAGCCGCCCATCGGCTGAATTGACGGCGAACTGCACGTTCGATCCGCCGGTGTCCACGCCGATCTCACGCAAACACGCGATCGAGGCATCGCGCATGATCTGATATTCTTTGTCGGTCAGCGTGAGCGCCGGCGCGACGGTGATCGAGTCGCCGGTGTGGACGCCCATGGGGTCCACGTTCTCGATCGAGCAGATGATGATGCAGTTGTCCGCGTGATCGCGAACCACCTCCATCTCGAACTCTTTCCAGCCGACGACGCTCTCGTCGATCAAAACCTGTGTGACAGGGGAGGCTTCCAGGCCGGAGCGCACGAAATGCTCGAACTCGTCCCGGTTATAGGCGATGCCGCCACCCTGGCCGCCCAGCGTAAAGGACGGGCGGATAACGGCAGGAAGGCCAATATCGACAAGGGCGTCGCGGCCTTCATCCCAATTGTGGACGATAGCGCTTTTCGGCGATTTCAGGCCGATGCGGGTCATGGCGTCCCGGAAAAGTTCCCGGTCTTCCGCTTTGGCGATGGCGTCCCGTTTCGCGCCGATCAGTTCCACGTTGTATTTGGCGAGCGTGCCGTCGTCGGCCAGCGCCAGCGTGGTGTTGAGCGCGGTCTGTCCGCCCATGGTCGGCAGCAGAGCGTCCGGCCGCTCTTTCGCGATGATTTTGGCAACGATTGCCGGTGTGATGGGCTCCACATAGGTCGCATCGGCCAGGTTCGGATCGGTCATGATCGTCGCCGGGTTCGAGTTGACCAAGATGATCCGGTAACCCTCTTCCCGCAGTGCCTTGCACGCCTGCGTGCCGGAATAATCGAACTCACATGCCTGGCCGATGACGATAGGGCCAGCGCCGATGATGAGGATCGAGTGAATGTCTGTGCGTTTTGGCATGGCTGCTAGCGGGCCCGATTGTTTTTGTGCGCGTCTATCGCTTTGATGAAACGGCTGAAGAGATAGTGGCTGTCGTGGGGGCCAGGAGAGGCTTCCGGGTGATACTGGACCGAGAATACCGGCTTGCCCTGCACCTCCAGCCCTTCGAGCGACCCATCGAACAGCGAGATATGAGTGGCTCGAACGCCATCGGGCAGGGTGTTCTGGTCGACCACAAAGCCGTGATTCTGGCTGGTGATTTCCACCTTGCCGGTGGTCAGGTCCTTGACCGGATGGTTTGCGCCGCGGTGGCCGATGGCCATCTTGTGCGTCTTGGCACCGAGCGCCAGCGCCAGCATCTGGTGGCCGAGGCAAATGCCGAAGGTGGGTACGTTGCGTTCCAGGACTTCCTTCAGCACGGGGACTGCGTATTCAGCCGTCGCCGCCGGATCGCCAGGGCCGTTGGCTAGAAATACGCCATCCGGATCATGGCTGAATATATCGGCGGCACTGGTGGTGGCAGGCACCACAATCACCTCGCAACCGTGGCCCGCCAGGCGGCGCAGGATATTGCGCTTGGCGCCATAATCGATCGCGACGACCCGGCGTTCCGGCTGATCGAGCGCGCCGTAGCCCTGGCCCAGGGCCCAGGCAGTCTCTGACCAATGATAGGTTTGGCTGCAGGAGACTTCCTTGGCCAGGTCCATGCCTTCCAGGCCTGGCCATGCCTGCGCGACGGTCAAGGCGTTCTCAATCGGCACCGCGCCGTCGCGTACGTGGACGACCACCCCGGATGGCGCGCCGGTATCCCGAATGCGGCGGGTCAGGCGGCGGGTATCGACGCCTGCTATGCCGACCAAATTGTTCTTTGTCAGCCAGGCATCCAGGTGCTCGGCTGCGCGGAAATTCGATGGTTCGGTGATATCCATGCGGACGACGCAGCCGCGGGCGGCTGGTGTGCCGGTCTCGATGTCTTCGGCATTGGCACCGACATTTCCGATATGCGGAAAGGTGAAGGTGATGATCTGCCCGGCAAAGGACGGGTCGGTCAGGATTTCCTGGTAGCCGGTCATCGAGGTGTTGAAGCAAACTTCGCCGACGGCTTGCCCGGTTGCCCCGAGGCCGCGGCCCCAAAATACCGAGCCGTCGCTTAGAACCAGCGCAGCATTCACGCCGGGCGGCGGCGTGGAGCCTCCGCTGCCCGCGGATAAAGTCGAAGGGTTGCTAGACATGAAACCTGCCGTGCGAAAACACGCCCCGAATGCGGCAAGCATCCAGGTCGGAGAGATGAAGGCGAATTCACTATAGTTGACGAAGCTAGCACGTCCACCTTATCAGGGCCATGAATGTCCTCGTCACAGGCTGCTATGACTAGGGGATAAGGGTCTGGGCGTCAAGGATGGCGCTCCAGTAAATATGACTTAATTTCAGTAAGTTAACGCGTGATGCGACATCGTTACGAGCAAAATGCTTCCGATGCGGGTTTTCGCTGTATAGTGTGACGATCAAATCGCTAAGGGACGAATCTCATGCTGCGAACACAATTGAGCCAGGCGCTCAAAGACGCGATGCGTGCCAAAGATACGTCGAATGTGTCGACGATCCGCCTGATTCTGGCTGCGCTGAAGGACCGGGATATTGCGGTGCGGAGCGATGGCAACAGCGAGGGCTTGCCGGACGACGAGATCCTGCAATTGCTGCAAAAGATGATTAAGCAGCGGCAGGAATCGATCAAACTGTACGAGGAAGCCGGGCGGCTGGAACTCGCGGCCCGGGAGCAGGGCGAAATCGAAGTGATCAATCACTTCCTGCCCAAGCAGTTGAGCGACGACGAGGTTGCGGCGGAGGTCGACAAAGTGATTGCCGATATCGGCGCGGCATCCGTGAAGGACATGGGCCGTTTGATGGGCGAGTTGCGTGAGCGCTATGCCGGTCAGATGGATTTCGGCAAGGCCAGCGCGGCCGCCAAAGCGCACTTCCTGTCATAGATAGCTAGAAGAGCTGAATGGCTGTACCGCCCGAATTCCTGGAAGACCTGCGCAACCGTATCCCCGTCTCGGACGTGGTCAGGCGGCATGTGCAACTGCGCAAGCAAGGGCGGGAATGGGCCGGGCTGAGCCCGTTCAACAAGGAAAAGACGCCGTCGTTTTTCGTGAATGACGATAAGCGCTTCTATCACTGTTTCTCCTCCGGCAAGCACGGCGATGTCTTCACGTTCCTGATGGACGTGACGGGGCTGACTTTCCGGGAGGCGGTGGAGTCTGTCGCCGGCATGGCGGGCATGGATGTGCCGTCGGATGGCCCGGAGGCCGAAGAACGCCGCCAGGTGACAAAGGGCGTGCAGGAAACGCTGTCGCTGGCGACCGAGTATTATGAGAGCCAGCTGCGGATGCCGGCCGGGCGGCAGGCGCTGGAATATCTGCGCGGCCGCGGGTTGGACGATGCCACCATCCGCCGCTTCCGGCTGGGCTTTGCGCCGCCGGCCTATGGCAGCCTGGCCGCGAGCCTTGCCCCTGATGGGGTGACCAAGGAAATGCTGGCCGATGCGGGCCTGATGAAGCTGCGCGAGGATGGCCGCTTTTCGGACTATTTTCATGGACGGGTCATGTTCCCGATCACCGACCGGCAAGGGAAAGTCATTGCCTTTGGCGGACGGGTGATGGGCGAGAGCCAGCCGAAATATCTGAACTCACCGGAAACGGCGGCGTTCCACAAAAGCAGAGTGCTTTACGGCCTGGCCCAGGCGCGGGAGGCGGCGCACAAGAGCGGGCGTATTCTGGTCGTCGAAGGCTATATGGATGTGATCGCGCTGGCCCAAGCTGGCATTGCGGAGGCCGTGGCGCCGTTGGGAACGGCGGTGGGCGAGGATCAGATCCGCCTGTTGTGGACGCTGGCGGTGGAGCCTGTGCTGTGTCTGGACGGCGACCGTGCGGGCAAGGCTGCGGCGATCCGGGCAGCGGAACGCGCCATGCCGCTGCTGCAACCGGGCCGCTCTCTGCGCTTTGCCATGCTTCCCGCGGGGGAGGACCCGGACACGCTGGTGCGCAAGGCCAGCGTGGAGCGAATTGATTCGCTTATCGAGGCAGCCGATTCGCTGGAAGCCGTAATATGGCAGGCGGAGTGGGATAGAAACACGCCGACTTCGCCGGAGCGCCGTGCGGCCTTCCACCGCGCAATTCTGGACCGGGTCCGTCAGGTCGGCGACGAGACGGTTCGCGGTTACTATGAGCAATCGATCAGGGAAAAACTGCGCGAAACCTTCGCTGCGGCGCGTCCCAGCGCGGCTGGCTGGCAGGAACGCCGCTTCCGGCAAGGCCCGGAAACCCGCCAAGTGCCGCCCGTCCGCCGCCGCGCCGACCCCCGGCGGCTGGGGCATCAGCGGGAACGGGCCATGATCGGGCTGCTTGCCCTGCACCCGGAAATAATCGGCGACGTGGCGGAGCAGGTTGCGCTGCTGGATTTGGGCGGCGGTGCGCTTGACACACTGCGCAATAGAATCATGAGCCTAGGTGTTGCGTCGAACACCCTTGACGCGGCGGCCCTGGCTTCACAGATATCTAAGACCGGATTAGGATCCTCACCGGAGGCTTCCGCTGCTGTAGAACGGGAGTTGGCGGCGGCCTGCAATAGCGCAAAGGCTGTGCTGGGTGGGAATGCGGGTGAGAAACAGGAAGCGTTAGTAAAGGTGCGGCGTGCAATTGAGGAACTGATAGAGGCTCTGGAGCACGACACTATTCGCGCGGAGATCGCCGGTCAGGTGGAACATCTTGGCGAGGCACCGGAAATATTGGACCGGCTTGAAGCAAGTGTGGCGGCAGAACGCGCCCGCCCACTGACAGAGCTTTAACCGGTTTGTTGGTATTTGTTCAGGCGTAGCGATGGCGGGAAACAGTCTATGGCGGCCAAAACGGTAGAAAAGCAGAAAGATACGGCCAAGTCCGGCGAGGAATCGCGGGAAACTCGGGTCGTTGACGAGACTGCTGAGATTAAAGCCCTTGTCAAACGCGGCAAGGAACGCGGCTTTGTCACCTATGACGAGCTGAATGCCGCGCTGCCTTCGGAGAAAGTGTCTTCGGAGCAGATTGAGGACACAATGGCCATCCTCTCGGAGATGGGCATCAATGTTGTCGAGAATGAGGAGTCGGAAGACACTGCTGCCGCCGCGACAGACAAGGAAGAAGACCCGAAGGCTGCGTCCGGCAATCTGGACGATGACCCCGGCCGCACCGACGATCCGGTGCGCATGTATCTGCGCGAGATGGGCTCCGTCGAACTGCTGAGCCGCGAGGGCGAGATCGCCATTGCCAAGCGGATTGAAGCCGGCCGTATCAAGATGATCTCCGCCCTGTGCTGCAGCCCGCTGTCGATCGCTGCGGTGGCCGAATGGGGCCGCCGGCTGGAGAACGAAGACATCCTACTGCGGGAATTCATCGACCTTGAAGCGACGCTGGCTGCAGACCCGTCGGCTCATCCGTCCCGCAATAACAACAATAACAACGCAACCGCCCCTGACGGGGAGGTTAACGGCGCGGTCAATGGTGTTGTTAACGGCCATGCCGTTGCTGGAGAAGGACAGGACGGCGCCACTCCGGCGGCTGGTGTGAATGTCACTGCCGTAAACGGTGCGGCTATCAACGGTGCTGAGGTTTTGAACAACGGTAATGCTGCACCGGACAGTGACGGCGACAAGGTTGAAGCCAAAGACGGCGAGGCGTCGGGCGACCAATCCTCCGACGACGATGACGACGAGTTCGAGAACAACCTGTCGCTGGCCGCGATGGAGCAGGCAGTCCTGCCGGGCGTTGCAGCCGCGCTGGCCGCTGTTGCAGACCTGGAGCCGGGCGTCATCGCCTTGCAGGAGGCCCGGCTGGCCGAAATGGAAGGCATGGATGAGCTGAGCGACGAGGCCGGCAAACAATATGCCGCCCTTCAGGCCGCCATGGCCGAGCGCATGGCCGCGGTCAAGCTCAACAACGCCAAGATCGATCTTCTGATGGAAGATCTCTATGCCCGCAACAAGCAGCTGGTGGCGATCGAAACCCGCGTCCTGCGCTTGGCACTGGATGCCGGTGTCAGCCGTGAATCCTTCCTGAAGGACTGGCGCGGCCGGGAAACCGATCCGAAGTGGCTGCGCTCTGTCAGCCAGAAGAAAGAGTGGAAGTCCTTCTGCAGGTCGCATGCCGACGAAGTGAAGGAACTGCGTAGCGATATCGTGGACATTTGCCACAATGTCGGCCTGCCCTATGGTGAATTCCGCGAGCTGATGACTGCTGTCCAGCAGGGCGAGCGTGAAGCCGGGCGCGCGAAGAAGGAAATGGTTGAAGCCAACCTGCGCCTCGTCATTTCGATCGCGAAGAAATACACGAACCGCGGTCTGCAATTCCTGGACCTGATCCAGGAAGGCAATATCGGCCTGATGAAGGCGGTGGATAAGTTCGAATACCGCCGCGGCTACAAGTTCTCGACCTATGCCACCTGGTGGATCCGTCAGGCGATCACCCGCTCGATTGCCGACCAGGCCCGCACCATCCGTATTCCCGTGCACATGATCGAGACGATCAACAAGCTGGTGCGCACCTCGCGCCAGATGCTGCACGAAATCGGCCGCGAGCCGACGCCGGAAGAGCTGGCGCTCAAGCTGCTCATGCCGCTGGATAAAGTGCGCAAGGTGCTGAAGATCGCGAAGGAGCCGATCTCCCTCGAAACGCCGATTGGTGACGAGGAAGACTCGCACCTGGGGGACTTCATCGAGGACAAGAACGCGGTGCAGCCGCTGGATGCCGCCATCCAGTCGAACCTGCGCGAGAGCACCACCCGCGTTCTGGCGTCACTCACCCCGCGTGAGGAGCGTGTGCTGCGTATGCGTTTCGGTATCGGCATGAACACCGATCACACGCTGGAAGAAGTCGGCCAGCAGTTCTCGGTAACGCGCGAGCGTATCCGTCAGATCGAAGCAAAGGCGCTGCGCAAGCTGAAGCACCCGAGCCGTTCGCGGAAACTGCGCTCCTTCCTCGACACGTAAGCGGGCAGCGGTCCCATGACCGCATCCGCCGCTTCGGGCGATACCACTGCCAAGGCCGCTGCCGGTGTTCCGGACGGGGAAGCCATTAGCGTTGAACCCCTGTCGCCCCCGATCGGTTTGCGGATAAGCGGGATCGACCTGCACCACCTGGATGCTGGCGCGGTGGCGATGATCCAGGATCTGTGGCAGTTGGGCGGGGCGCTGCTGTTCCGAGGCCAAACGCTGCCTGAGAGCGCCATGATTGGTTTGGCGGCGGCCCTGGCTAGCGGGCCTTTTGCGCCAGACGATGGCCTGCCGGACGCCCGTGATTTGCTCAACACCGAGTGGCAAATGCCGGGTGCGGTACAGGAAATTCCCCCCAAAGCCCTGGTTTTTGCCGCCACCGGTGCTCCGGGGCTTCCGCCGTTACAAATGGCCGGGATGGAAGCGGCGGCAGACGCGTTGCGAATGGAGGATACCGGGTTGCTGGGCGCGTTGGCGGGACGTCGCGCTGCCCATGCGGCAGGCGGGGCCGGGCACCCGCTGATTGTGCTGCATGCGCAGAGCGGCGAGGCATGCCTCTATCCTCCGCCGGATGGTATGGGCGGCTTTGCCGAGGCAGCCCGCCTGGCAGAGCATGCCGGCCAGCAGCGGTTTTGCTGGCAGCATGATTGGCAGCAGGGTGATGTATTGGCGTTGGACCCGCGCGCCGTGCGCTGCCGCTGGCTGTCGGCGCCGGCCTCAGAACCAGGGGCGTCAGTGGTTGTGCCGGGGACGGTGGCTTTGGCGCCGCAGCATGCCGGAATTTTCGGACTGGATTGACGTGATGATGCCCAGAGCGGAAGCCTTGGCCAAGGCGCGTCGGCTGGTTAGCGAACGGGGCTTTGCCACGCTGGCGACGGTCCTGGCGGATGGTGCGCCTTATACCAGTTTGGTGCTGAGTGCGGTGACAGCGGAGAGTGAGCCCATCCTCTATACCGCTGATATTGCTGAACATACCCATAACTTGCTGCGCGACCCGCGTGCCTCTCTGTTGTTTGAGATAGCCTCCCATGAGCAAGAGCCAATGGCGCACCCGCGGGTGGGGCTGGTCGGGCGTCTGGTACCGGATGCTGCGCCGGATCTG
The DNA here is from genome assembly GCA_965202745.1 of Alphaproteobacteria bacterium. Taxonomy (GTDB): domain Bacteria; phylum Pseudomonadota; class Alphaproteobacteria; order Bin95; family Bin95; genus JACKII01. The sequence continues at coordinate 494,755 of CBDBCB010000022.1, read as the reverse complement.
CGGGCGCGCTTTATGGCGCGGCACCCCAGCACGGACCCGGCGTTGGGCGGCTTCCGCATCTTCCGGTTCCAGACGGAGCGGGCGCGGCTGGTCGGCGGCTTTGGCGATGTGCGCTGGGTGGAGGGGGCGGAATTGTTTCCGCACAATGCAAAGAGGCGCAGTAGCTAAAAGTTGGTACTAGGGTGTTTTCTGTTCAAATAGGCTCATTCAACGACAGCCCCGTTCCCGCACCGGCGGGAAGCCATGCCTGATACCAACCACAAAGTCCCGACTCTGTAATACCAACGGCAGGGAATAATAACCCATCTCACCGGCCATAGCGCTTTGCTGACTAGGATATGGTTGCGACGCCCCTGTTCCCGCCAGGGGTAAACTTAGCGGTGCATCGCTAGCGGACGCCGACAACGCTCAGCGAAGCGCTATGGTCGGCCCGTAGGGTGGTCTTTGGGTGCGCCGTGGACTGCGTCCCGAGGCTTGCCCGATGCCCCGCATCGCGCTGCACCCCGCTCCTAGCCACGGCGCACCCAAAGACCATGAGAAGGGTCATTATTCCCTGCCGTTGGTATATGAAGCTCTCTGGCGTGGGCTCCCACCTTCGTGGGAGTGGGATGAATTTGGGTGGTCTGACCTGATCCGAATCCGCTCTAGGCAGCCGCCAGCAACGAATGTGCGTCGGCGGGCATGTCCCCCGCAGGGCCGCTCCAGACGATCCGGCCCCGGTCCAGGATGGCGACCCGGTCGAAGCGCTCTGCCAGGTTCTGTACGTTGGCGGTGATGATCAGGGCTGTCGCGTTGTTGGCGTGCATGGTGTAGCGCACAAGCTGCTCGACGCTGGCGGCCATGACAGGGTCGAGACCGGCGGTTGGGTCGTCCAGCAGCAGCAGGTCCGGCGAACCGGCGATGGCGCGGGCGAGGGCGGCACGCTTTTGCATACCGCCGGACAGGTCCTTCGGTTCGCCGAGGGCGGCGCGCTCATCCAGTCCAACCAGAGCCAGCAGGCGCAGGGCTTCAGTGCGCGCGGCGGCTTTGGCCATACCGTAGCGGCGCAGCGGGAAGGCGACGTTCTCCCAGACCCGCATGCTGTCGAAAAGCGCGTTCCGCTGAAACAGAATGCCGATACGCGGGCGGAGGTCCGACCAGTCGTCAATCCCGGTCTCGCCCAGCACGTCGATGCGGCCTTCATCGATCGCGAGCAGGCCTGCGGCGCATTTCAGCAATACAGATTTGCCACTGGCGGAGGGGCCAATCAGGGCGGTCGACGTGCCTGGCGGCAAAGCCAGGGAGAGGCCGCGCAGTACGGCATTTGCGCCAAACGCTTTGGCGATACCGTCCAGGGAGAGGGCAGGCGGGCTTTGGTACGGGGAGGCATTCGACATGGACGGATTATAGGCGAGCCCGGGAGAATTCCCCAAAAAGAAAAGGGGCGGTTCCGCATGGAACCTGCCCCTTAAGTTTGGCAACGCAAGAGGGACCAGAGCGGCCAATGGCAGGCTCAAGTCCACGAACACACTATATGCCGGTCAGCAGGCTTTGCAGAGTGACCGGGATCACAGGTTGCAGCGGTTTTTCCCGATAACTGCGTTAAATACCAAGGGAGGGGAGGGGAAAGGATCATGGGCGCGTATCAGGACGAAACGGGATTGGGCGGAGGGTCGGCGGTCATATTCTCTGCCTCCCACGCCGCAAGGCCAGGTGTCTCGGGCGGGTTGGAACTGCGCAGCGCATTGTAGCGGGGGACGTGCTGCAGGATGCTGTGCATGCGGCGCAGCTCGTCGATGGCGAGGTGGTGCATGTCGACGCGCAAGTCTACCGGGGCGGTGGCGCGGTCGTCGATGCCGGGAATGCCGCCACCGCCCACGACCTTCAGCCCGGCCGAGCGTTCGGTGTGGTGGTGGCCTTGCGCATCGGCCTGGCCGCCTGCGTCGCGTCCGGCCTCCAGGCTTTGCAGCAGGCGCTCGGCGAGCGGTTGGCCGGCACTGGCGGTGAAGGCCGAGGCCATGGCTTCCAAAACGTGCTCGCCCGCCAGGAAATTACCCATGACCACGCAACTATCGGCAAAGCGGTGGTTGGTGTGGGGGCGGCAGTCCGTGCCGGAATGGGCGAAGAGAGCGCCGTCACGGCGGACAAGGCCGATCTGGCGGTTAGCGAGGAAGAAATCTTTTGCAGCCAGTTCGGCCATAATCGTGTCCCAGTCTGCGCCATCGGTGACGCGGCGGGCGACGTGCAGGCCGACTTCCTGGCGTGCATAGGCTTGGGAGGTGATCAGATCGCCGGAGAGGGTCATGAACGGGCAGAGGCCGCCAACGGCAAGGGAGGCCGTGGCGATGCCCATGCCCGTTTGGTCGGCGGCCGGGTCGTGGGCGAGGATGGTGAACGTCATGGGCGGGGCTCCGTTTCGTTTGGGCGGCTTTGCGCATGATAGTGCGGCTGCCGCAGAACCGGTACGGCGCACCGGACCGCGTGAGGCGCTGGCGTTTTCGGGTCCGCGGGGCTTCAATGAGGAAAACACAGCCAAGAGGAACGCCAACCAATGAAAATCACCGACGTGACACTTACCCTGTTCGCCTGGGACGATATTCCGGCGACCCAGTACGGGCAGCATACCGGCAAGTTCGGCGGGGCCTCCAAAATGGGCTTACTGAAGATCGAGACGGATGAGGGCATCACCGGCCACGCCTTCCTGGGCTCGTCCAGCAGGGGGGCGAACATGGATGGGGAATCGCTGATCGCCTATCTGAAGCTCATCGTCATGGGGCAGAACCCGTTGGAGCGGGAGCGGCTCTATAAGGCCATGTACCGGCGGGCGCGCATGACGACGCTGCGCGCCATCGGGGCGGTGGACGTAGCGCTCTGGGATATTGCGGGCCAGGCGGCGGGCCTGCCGATCTGCGATCTGATCGGGCGCTACCGCTCGTCGGTGCCGGCTTATGCCTCCAGTGCCGTGCTGGCGAACCCGCAAGCCTATGCCCAGGAAGCCGTGCGCATCCGGGATGAGGGCTGGGCGGCTTACAAGATCCACCCGCCGACCAACCCGGTGGACGACATCAAGGTCTGCAAGGCCGTGCGTGAGGCCGTGGGTGATGACTACCAACTGATGCTGGATTCCACCTGGTGCTATGATTATCCGCAAGCGCTGCGGGTGGGGCTGGCGATCCAGGACCTGGGCTTTTACTGGTACGAAGACCCGCTGGATGAGGAAGACCAGACCAATTACGTCAAGCTGCGCCAGCAGTTGCGCATTCCGATCATGGCGACGGAATATTCACCGGGCGGGCTGTACTCATATGCGCCGTGGCTAATGGCGCAGGCGACGGACTATCTGCGCGGCGACGTGGCTGTGAAGGGCGGGATTACGGGCATCCTGAAGGCGGCGCATTTGGCGGAGGCCTTCAAGATGAACTACGAAATCCATCATGGTGGTAACTCGCTGAACAATGTCGCGAACCTGCACGTGACCATGGCGATTCATAACTGCGAACTTTTCGAGGTGCTGCTGCCAGCCGAAGCGCAGAAATATGGCCTGGTGGATGAGCCAGCGCCTGATGCCAATGGCATGGTGCATGCGATTGAAAAGCCGGGACTGGGCGCGGAGATCGACTTCGCGCTGATTGAGAAGAAGAAAGTGGCGGTACTGGTTTAAGGGTGCCGGTACTTCCTCACCTTGAGCCGCGTCAGGGGGACGAGTTGAAAGGTGTTCCGGCGCGGAGACGGTCTTTCGCCTCGCCCCTTCGCGGCGGCTCAAGATGAAGAGGGAGCGACGCGGACCCTAAGCTTGTGTGGCGGCGGCGATCCCCAGGAAATCCTCAGCCTTCAGGCTGGCGCCGCCGACGAGGGCGCCATTGACGTTCTCGATGGCCAAAATCTCTTTGGCATTGCCGGGCTTGACGGAGCCGCCATAGAGCAGGCGGACCTGATTGCCGTCGCCCATTTTCTCCACCAGTAGGGTGCGCATCGCGTCGTGGACTTCAGCAATGTCGTCATTATTTGGGGTGCGGCCCGTGCCGATGGCCCAGACTGGCTCGTAGGCGATGACGGTGTTGGCGGCGGTCGCAGCATCGGGCAGGGAGTCGGTGATTTGGCGGCGAACCACGTCGAGGGCATCGCCGCGGTCACGCTCGGCCTCTGTCTCGCCGACGCAAATGATTGCGGTCATGCCGGCGCGTTGGGCGGCGATGGCCTTGGACCAGACAAGCGGATTGTCTTCGTAATGGTTGGTGCGGCGCTCCGAATGGCCGACGATCACATAGCGGCAGCCCAGGTCGGCCAGCAATTCAGCCGACACGTCGCCGGTGCGCGCGCCGGCGGCTTCGGCATGGCAATCCTGGCCACCGACGCTCATCAGGCCCGCGCGCAGGCTCTCGGCAAGCGTGTTCAGGACCAGGGGGATCAAAGGCGCAGGCGGGCAGACCAGCAGGTCCGCACGGTCGAGCACGGCGGGAGCGCCAGCGACAATGGTCTTGGCCAGGGTCACTCCATCGGCGCGCATGCCGTTCATTTTCCAGTTACCGGCAATCAAGGTTTTCGGGCCAGCCATCACACATTCCTCCAGCAATTCATTCGGCGGAATTTCGCCTAGCACAAACGTGCTGTCAGGGCCAGTTGCTGGCAACGCGCGGCCTCTCTATAACCGGCGCTTCGAAACTGTTTTGTTGAGTGAAGAGAAAGGTTGCCGAATGCTAACATCGATGCGCAAAGGGGCGTCCGGATGGATCGCCAAAATCCTGTTTGCGCTGCTGATCTTGTCGTTCGGCGCCTGGGGCATCGTCGACTATCTGCAGCCGGACCCCGATCCCGTGGTGATCACGGTCGGCAACACGGAAATCCGCACCTCTTCCTTCCGCAACCAGTTCAACCGCTCGCTGGACCAGTTGCGCCAGCAGGTCGGCAGCACGGTGACCCAGGAATTTGCGGTGCAGATGGGGCTGGACAAGGAAGTCACTAACTCGCTGATCGATCAACAGGTGCTGACGCGGGAAGCGGAGCGCATGGGCATGGTGGTCAATGACGACGTGTTGCGTGCCGCCATCGCCGCCAACCCCGCATTTCAAGGGACAACAGGCCAGTTCGACCGCAATCGCTATGAGGAAGTCCTGTTCCGCAGCGGCTTGAGTGAAAGCGTATTCCTGGCCGATCTTGCTGGCCGTCTGGTACGTGATCCGTTGGTCGCCGCTGCGACTGCGGCCCCGCCGCCGCCGGAGGGTCTGGTCAAGGCGCAGAATGCCTTTGCCGGTGAAACGCGGAAGGTGACGATTTTCTCCCGCGCCCATAGCACAGTGCCCGCGCCTGCCGATCCCGGCGAGGCCGTGCTGCGCGAGGCGTATGAGAAAGAAGACAATCTTTATCAGCAGCCAGAATTGCGCGACCTGACCGCGTTGATCCTCGATCCGGAGCAGATCGCCAAGGGGTTCGCTATCGCCGACGCGCGGGTCGCGGAGGAGTATGAAAGCCGCAAAGGTCAGTATTTTAAGCCTGAAACCCGTAACGTGGTCCAGTTGCTGTTCCAGGATGCTGACGCCGCGGCCAAGGCGGAAGCCAGGCTGAAGGCCGGAGAAGACTGGGTTGCGGTCAGCAGCGAGTCCGGTGGTGTGGCGGCCGAACTGGGCGGGTTGCAGCAGGGCCAGTTCCTGACCCCGGAGCTGGGCGAAGCCGCCTATGCCCTGACAGAGCCCGGCATGGCGGGGCCGACCCAGTCGCCGTTCGGCTATCACGTGTTGTGGGTTAAGGCGATTACACCGGAATCGACCACGTCGCTGGCGGAGGTGCGGGACGAGATCGCGCACGCTATCGCGTTGGACATGGCCGTCGATGAAATGATTGAGCGCGCCAACCTCGTGGAGGACGCTATTGCCGCCGGCAATAGCCTGGAAGCGGCTGCCGATGGTGCACAAGTGCCGCTGACCACGGTGAAGGGCGTCAGCCGCACCGGCCAGAATGCGGCAGGCGACCGGGTTGAGAACCTGCTGCCGGAAGGCCAGTTTCTGGGTGTAGCGTTTCAGACGGAGGAAGGCGACAGCTCCATCCTGACGGAGCGGCCGAATGGCGGCTATTTTGTGCTGCGCGTTGACCGGGTGATTGCGGAGGCGAAAAAGCCGTTCGCACAGGTGAAGGATCAGGTGCTGAAGGATTGGTCGGACAATCAGCGCGCATCGGAGGCGGAAAAGTTGGCGAATACATTGGCGGAGACGCTGCGCAGTGGCGCGGACCAGGCGGAAGCTGCCAGCGAAGCAGGCTTTGCGGTTGCATCGCCCGAGCCATTCACGCGCTACGCTGCGCCTGATCCGGCGACCCCGGATTTGGTGGCCGCGATCTTTGACGGGAAGAAGGGCGAGTACGTCGTGCACAACGACTACGGCCAGGTTTTCGTCGCCGCATTGAGCGATGTTCAGGCCGGCGGCTTAGCGTCCGGCGAAGCGCTTGACCAACTGCGCTTAAGCCTGGACCGTGACCGCAGGACCGAAATTGCTCAGGCATTTCAAAGGGCGATCCGGTCCCAGTATGACGTCGAAATTGACCAGGCTGCGGTCAACAACCTCCTGCGCTAAAGGGCGCGTTACCATGTCTATCGAAACGCTCAGCGTCGAGCCGACCTTTCCGGCTTTCCGATCCGCGTATGATGGGGGGGCATCGCAATTGGTGTGGACTCATCTCATCAGCGATCTGGAGACGCCCGTTTCCGCCTGGCTGAAGCTGGGCCAGGATCAGCCGAACGCTTTTCTGCTGGAATCCGTGGAAGGCGGGGCTATTCGTGGCCGCTATTCCTTCATCGGCCTGTCGCCCGATCTTATATGGCGCTGCCGAGGGAATGAGGCGGAGATCAACCGGCAGGCACTGACCGACATGGAGGCGTTCGAGCCTTGCGGGGCAGGCGCGTTGGATTCGCTGCGGGCGCTGATTGACGAGTGCAATATCCCGAACCTGCCGCCGAAGTTGCCGCCAATGGCGTCCAGCCTGGTGGGCTATATGGGCTATGACATGGTACGCCTGATGGAGTACCTGCCGAACGAACCGCCGGATACGCTGGGTATCCCGGATGGCCTGTTCATCCGCCCGACGGTGATGGCGGTGTTCGATGGTGTCGAAGACAGAATTACTCTGGTGACACCAGTCTGGCCCGCCGACGGCGTGGATGCCGCGAATGCTTATGAGGTTGCGCAGGCCCGCCTGCTGGCGGTGGTGCACGATCTGGAGCAGCCGCTGCCAGCATCGGCAAGCGCCCTGTCGGCGTCGGACCCTGGCTCTGAGCCGGAGCCGGTCGCGAACATGACCCGCGACGTGTTCCAGTCCAACGTGCTGAAAGCGCGGGAATACATCCACGCGGGCGATGCATTCCAGATTGTGCCGTCGCAGCGCTTCTCCGTGCCGTTCGAGTATCCGCCGTTTGCGCTGTACCGGGCATTGCGGCGTCTGAACCCGTCGCCCTTCCTGTTCTTCTTCAACCTGGAAGGCTTCTCCATTGTTGGCTCCAGCCCGGAAATTCTGGTGCGGGTGCGCGACAACCGGGTGACGATTAGGCCGCTGGCGGGAACGCGCCGCCGTGGCGCGACTGAGGCCGAGGATCAGGCCTTGGCAAAAGAATTGCAGAACGATCCGAAGGAATTGGCCGAGCATCTGATGCTGTTGGACCTGGCGCGGAACGATGTGGGCCGGGTGGCCAAGATCGGCTCCGTCGAGGTGCTGGCGCAGTTCGAGATCGAGCGCTACAGCCATGTGCAGCACCTTTCCTCCACCGTGGAGGGCGAGCTGGACCCCAGCTATGACGCCTTTGGCGCGCTGATTGCGGGTTTCCCGGCTGGTACGCTGTCGGGTGCGCCCAAGGTGCGGGCGATGGAGATCATTGATGAGCTGGAGCCGGAGAAGCGCGGCATCTATGCGGGCTGCATCGGCTATTTCGCGGCCGACGGCTCCATGGATACCTGCATTGGCCTGCGCACCGCGCTGGTGAAGGATGATGTGATGTACGTTCAGGCAGGCGTGGGCGTCGTCGCCGACTCCGACCCGGCAGCCGAGTTCCAGGAAAGCGTGGACAAAGCTGCGGCTCTGGTCCGGGCGGCGGGCGAAGCCGTGCGCTTTGCACCGCAATAGGAGGGATGAAAGATGTTCCTACTGATCGATAACTATGACAGCTTCGTCTACAACCTGCGCCACTTCCTGGGCGAGTTGGGGGCGGAGTTTGCGGTGCATCGCAACGCCGCGCTGACCGGCGAGCAGGCCGTCGCGCTGAAACCGGAGGGGATTGTGATTTCCCCCGGTCCTTGCGATCCGGATCGGGCGGGCAACTGCCTCGATATCATGCGCGCGGCGGCGGAGGCGAAAGTGCCGCTGCTGGGTGTCTGCCTGGGGCATCAATGCATCGGTCAGCACTTTGGCGGCCGGATTATCCGCGCGCCGGCCCCGATGCATGGCAAGCTCAGCCGGATGAAGCACAATGGCACCGGCGTAATGAAGGGCCTGCCCAATCCGTTCGAAGCGACGCGCTATCACTCACTGACGGTCGAGCTTGCCAGTCTGCCGGATTGCCTGGAGGTCAATGCAGAGACGGAGGACGGCGTCATCATGGGCTTCCGGCATCGCGAGCTGGCAATCCATGGCGTGCAGTTCCATCCCGAAAGCATTGCCAGTCAGGAAGGGCACAATCTGTTGGGTAACTTTCTGAGCATGGCGACGGCGGGACGGTTGCCGTCAAAGCAGCCGAAACCGCTGCCGCCGCGCCGTCTCGTGGCGGCCTGAGGGGAGAGCGGAGATGGCTGATTTCAAAGCGCTGCTCGCGAAGGTCGCCGATGGTAACTCCCTGAGCGCAGGGGAAGCAGAGGCGGCGTTCGACGTGATGATGTCCGGCGACGCCACGCCCTCTCAGATGGGTGGCTTTTTGATGGCGCTGCGGGTGCGCGGTGAGACAGTCGAGGAACTGACCGGTGCGGCGCGCGTGATGCGGGCCAAGGTGCTGGGGATCGAGGCCCCTGAAGGGACGATCGACACCTGTGGCACGGGCGGTGACGCCAAGGGCACCTATAACGTTTCGACCGCGGTGGCGTTTGTGATTGCGGCCTGCGGCGTGCCGGTGGCAAAGCACGGAAACCGGGCGCTTTCCAGCAAGTCTGGCGCGGCGGACGTATTGGGCGTGCTGGGCGTGGATATCGATGCTGATATGGCGATGGTGCAAAAGGCGATCTGGGACGTGGGTATCACCTTCCTGATGGCGACCCGGCACCATGGCGCGATACGGCATGTGGGGCCGACGCGCGTTGAGTTGGGCACGCGCACGATCTTTAATCTGCTGGGGCCTTTGTCGAACCCGGCGGGAGCCAAGCGGCAGTTGATGGGTATCTTCTCCAAGGACTGGATCGAACCCCAGGCCAGGGTGCTGGCCGAACTGGGCACGGAGCGCGCCTGGGTGGTGCATGGCTCTGATGGTTTGGACGAACTGACGACCACGGGTGAGAGCTATGTGGCGGAGGTGAAGGAAGGCGGGGTGCATACATTCACCGTTGCGCCGGAAGACGCAGACTTGCCGCGCGTGGCGTTTGAGGCGCTGGTCGGTGGCACGCCGGAGCACAATGCGAAGGTCATGCGGGCCATGTTTGCGGGCGAGAAGAGGGCGTTCCGGGACATCGTTCTGCTGAACGCCGCGGCCGCACTGGTTGTCGCCGACAAGGTAACGGACCTGCAGGCGGGTGTTGCGATGGCGGCGAAAGCCATCGACAGCGGTGCAGCCGGGGCCAAGCTGGATGCTTTGATAAAGGCAACAGGAGGCAAAGCGCTATGAGCGATATGCCGGACGTTTTGGCCCGCATCTGCGCGGACAAGCGGGAATTGGTTGCTGCACGCAAAGCCGCCAAGAGCGAGAGCGAGCTGATCTCCGAAGTGATGCTGCAGGGCGAGGCGCGAGGCTTTGCCCGTGCCTTGAAAGCGGCGGTGGATGAAGGCCGTTACGGCCTGATTGCGGAGATAAAGAAGGCCTCGCCCAGTGGTGGGCTGATCCGGCGGGACTTTGACCCGGCGGCGCTGGCGAAAGCCTATGAGGCAGGCGGCGCTTCGTGCCTGTCGATCCTGACGGATGAGCCGTACTTTCAGGGCAAGGACGAATATCTGGCGCTGGGACGTAAGGCCTGCAAGCTGCCGGTGCTGCGCAAGGACTTTATGCTGACGCCCTACCAAATTATGGAGAGCCGGGCGATCGGCGCGGATTGCGTGCTGCTGATCATGGCTTGCCTGGATGATGCAGAGGCGACCGACTTGGCCGCGACGGCGGAGGCCATGGGGCTGGACGTGCTGGTGGAAGTGCATGACGCGGCGGAACTGGACCGGGCGCTGGCGCTGGGCGCGCAACTGTTGGGCATCAACAACCGCAACCTGAAGACTTTGGTGACGGATATTGCCGTGACGGAGGAACTGGCCGCGCTGGTGCCGCAAGGCCGCTTGATGATCAGTGAAAGCGGGTTGCGCACAGCGGCGGATCTGGCGCGCATGGCGAAGGTCGGCGCGCAATGCTTCCTGGTGGGCGAGCACCTGATGCGCCAGGACGACGTGACGGCGGCAACAAAGGCTCTGCTGGAGCGCGCGGCTTGAGCGGCGGCCCGCCCAACCCAGATACGCCGGAGACAGGGCTCACCCACTTCGACGCCGAAGGCCGGGCGCACATGGTCGATGTGGGGGAAAAGGCCGAGACCGAACGGGTTGCGACGGCAGGCGCGCGCGTGGTGATGTTGCCCGCAACCCTGGCGGCGATCATGGCGGGCGAAATTGGCAAGGGAGATGTGCTGGGCGTGGCGCGGTTGGCGGGCATCATGGCGGCGAAGAAAACGCCTGACCTGATACCGCTTTGCCATCCGTTGGCGCTGACCTTGGTCAAGGTGGAACTCACCTGCAATAAGGCGGACAACGCCGTCGAGATTGAGGCGACCTGCAAACTGAAGGGCCGCACAGGCGTCGAGATGGAGGCGCTGACTGCGGCGAGCGTCGCAGCGCTGACCGTCTATGACATGTGCAAGGCTATCGACAAGGGTATGCAGGTGCAGGACGTGCGGCTGCTTTATAAGGCCGGCGGCAAGTCCGGGACGTTTGAGGCAAAACCATGATCTCTGTTGAAGAAGCACAAGCCCGCGTTTGTGGTGGCGTTCAAATGCTTGCCCACGAGACCGTCAGTTTGATGGATGCGGCGGGCCGGGTGCTGACGGAGTCTATTGCAGCCCGGCGCAGCCAGCCTCCAGCGGCGGTCTCGGCGATGGATGGCTACGCCGTGCGCGGGGCTGATGTGGCCTCGGTTCCCGTGACGCTCAAAATGATCGGGGCAGTGCCCGCAGGCGGCATGTTCGAGGGGGTCGTCGGGGCGGGTGAGTGCACCCGCATCTTCACCGGCGCGCCACTGCCGGATGGGGCGGACACCGTGGTGATCCAGGAAGACACCACGGCGAGTGGCAACCAGATCACCATCAACGAGGTTGAAGAGACAGGCGGCAATGTACGCGCTGCCGGGCTTGACTTCGGCGAAGGCGACTTGCGCCTGGGGGCGGGAACGCTGCTGTCGCCGCGGATGCTGGCACTGGCGGCTGCGATGAACCATCCCTGGCTGAAAGTGATTCGCCGTCCGCGTGTCGCAATCTTGGCGACCGGTGACGAGATTGTTTTTCCGGGCGAACCTATCGGCCCGAGTCAGATTGTAGCATCCACCAGCATGTCGCTGGCGGGCTTCGTGGCGGCCAATGGCGGGGAGCCTATACTGCTGGGCGTGGCTCACGACACGGTTGAATCCCTGCGCGAAGCAGCGGTGGCGGCGCGGGACGCCGATGTGCTGGTGACCATCGGCGGCGCAAGCGTTGGTGAGCACGACTTGGTGCAGACCGCACTGAAGCAAGAAGGGCTGGAAGTCGACTTCTGGAAGATCGCCATGCGGCCTGGGAAACCGCTGATGGTTGGCAAGCTCTGCGGCAGTCAAGTACTTGGTTTACCAGGAAATCCGGTGAGTTCGCTGGTGTGTGCGGTGCTGTTCCTGCGACCCTTGCTCTATGCCTTGCAGGGCCGGGCAGGCGGCGTACCGGCACCGGTTATGATGGCCACTGGCGAGACACTGCAGGCGAACGGTATTCGGCAGGATTATATGCGGGCCCAGTTCGGCGAGAACGGTCTTGTTTCGTTCTCCATGCAGGACAGTTCCATGCTTACTGCTTTGGCGGAGGCAAATGGCTTAATAGTACGTCCGCCAAATGCACCGGCGACTACGCCTGGGGAAGTTGTTCCCGTTCTGCCATTGGACGGACTGCTTTAGGAACGAAAAGAGACGCTTGACCTCAGTTTCGAACCGACATAGAACAAACCATGTTCTAATGCGTACTACATGATGTGGTGCGAAAAAAGGTGAGGCCAAGATGCTGACGCGCAAACAGACCGATCTGCTGATTTACATCAACGATAGATTGCAGGAAGACGGTGTTTCCCCCTCATTCGACGAGATGCGGGATGCGCTGGGCCTGAAGTCTAAATCAGGTATTCACCGGCTGATTAGTGGCCTGGAGGAGCGCGGCTTTATCCGCCGCCTGCCGCACCGGGCGCGCGCGCTGGAGGTCATGCGTCTGCCGGAATCGGCGGCCATGGGGGACAATGCGCTGGAGAAGCGGGCGGCGCCGGTTGTGGTGCCGCCGGTGCGGGTGCTGGCCCCGGCCAATGATTTCGACCTGCCGCTTTATGGCCGGATCGCCGCCGGCACCCCGATCGAAGCATTGCGTGATCCGGATACTTCCGTGCGCGTGCCAGCCAACATGGTCGGCCGCGGCAAGCACTATGCCCTTGAAGTGGCCGGAGACTCGATGATCAATGCGGGAATTCTGGACGATGATACCGTCATCATCCAGGAAGGTAATTATCACCAGTGGGGCGAGATTGTCGTGGCCCTGGTGGACCGCGAGGAAGTTACGCTGAAATACCTGCACAAGCAGGGCACGATGCTGGCCCTGGAAGCTGCCAATCCCCGCTATGAAATCCGCCTGCTGGAAGCTGACCGTGTGGAAGTGCAGGGCCGGCTGGTAGGGCTGATGCGTCTCTATTAATACCAACGGCAGGGCGACGACGGGCCGTCCATAGAAAAACCCTGGAGAGCTGGCCGCTTTCCAGGGTTTTTGTTTTGCCGCGCAGGCACCGGAAGGCGTGCGGCCTTCCGGTGCCTGCGATTGATGGTTACTTGACCGTTACGTGCCGCAGGTCAAAGATGTTATCCGCACGCTGTGCCAGGTTAACCTTGTAGGCCTTGCCCCATGCCAGACCCTGCTGATGCAACGGCACGTAGCCACGCTCATTGTGCAGGATGGTGTAGGCTTCGGCGATCATCGCATCGCGCTTGGCGATGTCCGTCTAGCTGAGGACCATGTCGGAAAGTTCGCCGATGCGCGGGTTGCAGTAGCCTCCCAGGTTGAACTTGCCGTTGCCATTGTCTTCGCGGCAGCGGATCAGGTTGTTCAGCACGTTCCAGCTATCCAGGCTGCCCGGCGTCCAGCCCAGCAGGTAGAAGTCGGTGTCGTACTTCGGATCCAGAACCTTGCCGAAATAGATGGCTTTGGGCTGGGCCAGCAGGTTCGCCTTGATACCGATCTTGGCCAGCATGCCGACGATGGCGGTGCAGATTTTCTCGTCGTTCACGTAGCGGTTGTTCGGGCAATCCATGGTGACGCTGAAGCCGTCGCTATAGCCGGCGTCCGCCATCAATGACTTGGCGGCATCCACATCATAGCCCAGGCGCTTCTGATCAGGCAGGCCGGTGAACAGCTGCGGCGAGATCATCATGGCTGCCGGGTCGGCCAGGTCCCGCATCACCTTGCGCTTGATCGCGTTGATGTCGATGGCGCGGTAAACGGCCTCTCGTACCTTGATGTCGGCAAAGGGATTTTTGCCCTTCACGTCCGAGGTTTTCAGTTCTGCCGCAGACTGGTTCATGTCCAGGAAGATGGTGCGCAGTTTCGGACCGGTCAGGGCGCTGGTGCCGTTATTGCTGTCGACGCGTCCCAAATCCTATACCGGGATCGGGTAGGCCATGTCGATGGAGCCGGAGAGCAGCGCTGCCACCCGGGTCGGGTCGGACGAGATCGGCTTGAACACCACCTTGGTGAGGTTGTGTTTGGCCGCGTCCCACCAGCCGGAGTTTGGCTCCAGCACTGTTTCGACGTCGGTTTCGCGTTTGGTTATCGTGAAGGGACCGGTGCCGTTTGCGTTGAACGCCGAGTAATTGTCTTTGCCTTCGGTCACGCTTGACGGGGACGCGGCGCCGTTCGCTTCGGCCCATTCCTTGTCCATGATGTACCAAGTGGCCCATTCGGAGTGCAGGATCGGGTTCGGGGCCGTGGTGATGAAGTCGACTGTGTAGTCGCCCACCTTCACCACTTTGGTGTCGGCGGCGATCCGGATATTGAGATCAGAGCCACCTGCGCGCACGCGATTGGCGCTGAAGATGACATCGTCTGCGTTGAAGTTATTGCCGTTGTGGAACTTCACACCCTTGCGCAGGTGGAAACGCCACTTGGTTGGCTCCAGGATTTCCCAGCTTTCCGCCAGAGCGGGTTCAATGGCCAAATCGGTGCCACGGCGGATCAGACCTTCATAGACGTTGCCCAAGAGACCCAGAGAGAAGGTCTCGTTCAGGACGTAAGAGTCCAGGGATTGTGCATCACCCTGGAATGACCAAGTGAATGTTTTGGCGTGGGCAGTTCCGGCAATACTCAACGCCAACAGGACTGATAGTAGGTTTCTCTTCATTTCCTGTAGCTTCCCGCTTTAATGTTGTTGTTTTAGCTATCGACCGGACAGAAGATACAGGAAGGTAAGTTGTGATTCACCCTATTTTTTGAGCAGTTGCTAACGCCCAGTGAATTTCGGCTCGCGCTTGTTGCGGATGGCGTCAATGGCTTCCACGTGGTCGGAACTGGTGCGCGCTACGATCATATGGCTTGAGACTTGGTCGAAATGGGTGCGCAGGTCCATGGTCTGGCCCTGGTATACAAGCCGCTTAATGTAACGCACTGAAATCGGCGCGTTTTTGGCGATCTTTTTGGCGATGGCCATCACGTCTTCGCGGAAGGTCTCGTCTGGGAACACGTCGAGCACCAGACCGATCTCTTTGGCCTGCTCCGCGTTCACGAAATCGGCGGTCCAGAGCATCTCCAGCGCCTTCTGCACGCCGACCGTGCGGGGCAGGGTCCAGGCAGCACCGTTGCCGGGCACGAGGCCGACGCGGGTATAGGTCTCAGCGAAACGGGCGCTTGCGACGGCATAGCGGATGTCGCAATGCAGCGCCATGTCGAGGCCGGCACCGGCGGCAACGCCGTTGAGCGCGCAGATCACCGGCTTGTCGATGGTCTGGAGCGTGAGCGCGATCGGGTGGATATTGTTCTGCAGGCCTTCCTTGGCCTCCCGCGGGCTGCCCTTGTCGCTGCTGCCCATGTTGCCGGTGTCGCCACCGGAGCAGAAGCCACGGCCAGCGCCGGTCACGACGATGACGCGGATGTCGTCGCGCTCGCGGCATTCCACCAGACGGGCGGCCCAGGCGTGCAGCATCTCATTGTTGAAGGCATTCAGCTTCTCCGGGAAGTTGAGGGTGATGGTGGCGACCATGTCCTCAACGTCGAACAGCAGGCGGTCGGTATCGGTGACACTCATGGTGCGTTTCCTCAGCGTTAGGCAGTTTTTAAGGGGCGGGAGTTATGATCCAGATTACTCATTGGACTCGCGCGCTGGGCCGACGATAGTGCATCCGCCGTCCACGACCAAGGTCTGTCCGGTGATGTAGCGGGCGCGGTCGCTCATCAGGAACATGACGGCGTTGCCGATGTCCCAGCCTTCGCCCTCGATCTTCAGCGGGGAGGCGTTGCGGCGGCCGGCGCGGGCGCTGTTGCTCATGCCATTGCGGATGACCATGGGCGTGTAAACCGGGCCGGGGGCGACGCAGTTCACGCGGATGCCCTGGGGCGCGTGATCCACGGCCATGGCGCGGGAAAGGGCGATCACCGCGCCCTTGCTGGCGGAGTAGGCCGTCAGGCCGCGGGGCCTCAGCGCGCTGATGGAGGAGATGTTGACGATGGCGCCGCCGCCGGTTTCCGCCATGGCGGGGATGGCGTGTTTGGACGTCAGCATCATGGTTTTGACATTGACGTTCATGACCCGGTCCCACTCGTCCTCCGTCTCGTCCACCACGGTTTTGGAGGAGCCGATACCCACATTATTGTCCAGATAGTCGATCCGGCCCCAGAGGGAGAGGGCCTTGGCCACCATCGCCTGGCAGTCGCCGGACTGGGTGACATCAGCAGCGAAGCTGTCAGCGGTGCCGCCGTTCTCGCGGATTATCTCTGCCGTGCGCCCGGCGAGCGCCTGGTCACGGTCCACCACCAGGATTTTCACCCCTTCGGCAGCCATGAGCAGGCAGGCGGCGCGGCCATTGCCGATGCCGTCACCACGCGCACCGCCGCCGACGACGATGGCAACTTTGTCTTTGAGCCCGGAGGCGGAGGGGATTTGGATGGGCATGGGCGGGGTTCCTCGTAAGGGAATGTTTGTGATTGGTCGGGAGTGTGGCAGGGATGCTGTGAGTGCGCCAGATAGCGGTGCGGGGAGGGCTTTGTCGCGCCTGAAAAAGTGAACGCCCGGAGCATTGCGCGCGAGCGCAGGGCGTCCAGGACCTGTTCCGTGGTTCGCGGTTGGAATCAGCCAACGCTTGCAAGTCGTTGGTGGTTCCGGGAATTCGAAAGTGGTTCGGTTTGGATCTGATAGGTTCAATGGTCTGGATGACCGTGTGATGCAGGTTATGCCGAAGCGCCGCGCATGAGCGAGGGCAGAGAGACGATAGCAGACTACGCCGGGCTGGTAGTGGGGGCCTGGTGGCGTCTCCTAAAGTGCGGGCTTTGTGGTTGGCGCTCTGGCATGGACCCTGTGCCGGGCACGGGGCGAGGGAATATTGAAGGCGGCGTTAAAGGGATGTTTACCGGGGTTTGCTAGGGTGAAGACGGTGGGAAACTGGCGGCGGTGCTCCGCTGGGCGGGAGGTTCGGGACTTCCGCAGGACGGCATCTGGTAGACGATGTTGGTGAGGATGAGTGGAACTCGAATCCGGCACATCGATAGCGCAACATTGGCTAAACAGGAGGTACACTTCCGGTAAACCTGACCTAAACCGCACCTAAACCGTTTTGGGCCTCAAAAGTTTAGTTTTGCGCATAAAAGTTTAGTTTCGTTTAGGTGGTTTTGCGGATGGTGCGGCACCCGAGTCTATCCACCGCACTTCCAGCTGGCAACGGTCTCGGGGCTGAGGTCGTAGCGGGTGGCTTCCAGCACCTCCGGCACGTGCGTGCCGTCCAGGCGCTCGCTGACCCATTCCCAGACGGTTTCGCCAGCCGGGTTGGCTTCCAGCGCGCGGCCGGCACGGGCTTCGACGGTCAGGATGTTGCCGTTCGGCAGCAACTGCCACTTACCCGCAAACGCGGTGAAGAAGGGCGGCGACTTCTCTGTCGGGTACAGGACTTCGTGCGTGTCCGTGTGCGGCTCGAAGATCACGATCTGGCTGCCTCCCAGAAAGGTGCCGCGGGCGGTGCGGTCATTGTTATTGTTGAATACGCCGATCTTGCCGCCGCCGATGAAATCCGGGTCGTGCTGCAGGATCAGTGGCTCGTTGGCGGTCCACTTCACCTCCAGCGTCGATGGATTGAGCACCAGCACCGTGTTGAGCTGTCGCAACGACACCACGATGTCGCCTGCTTCGAACAGGGGATAGCTCTGCCGGCCATGGCGGGCCACAGCTCCTCCACGTCGTTCAGGTGCATCACGTCGTTGCGGAAACCGGGGTCCTTCGGTCCGCGGCGGGGCGGGCGGCTTCCGTTCTGGTACAACAGATGCATGAGATTTTTCTGCTGCAGCACTTCCAGTGAGCTAACGCGTTGCAGTATCTCACCATCGGGCGAAATCTTGATGAACAGGTCCTCGTATATGGGGGGCTCCAGGCCGCCGAATTGCGCCAGATAGGCCCGGTCCTCGTCCCGCACGCGGCGCGACTTCAGGCCAGAGATCCAGAAATCGCCGTCGGCTGCCGGCGCAATCGAGTGGTGCGCCTTGCCATCTCTCTGCGTCCAGACCGGTTCGCCGCAACGGTCAATCCGGGCAATACCGACATAGGTTATGTGTCCCATCCTGGAAGGTAATATGGCTGTTTCCTGACCAGCTCTAGTTTGAGTTTGCGCCATCCCTTCAGTGCCTGCAAGGGCGTCTTGCTGCCCAGGGCTGATTGCGGCAGCGGCTGGGTGTAAAGCCAGACATAGCGAAGCAGCGTGGCTTCCAGAACCTCGCCGGATCGGAAGGGATGGCTCTGCAGAACCTCTTCGATGCGGCCATTGAACCGTTCGACCATACCGTTGGTCTGAGGTGACCTAGGCGGCGTCAGGCGATGATCGGTATCGAGGGCGGTGCCCAGCGTGTCGCATTCATGCGCGCCTGTTGCGGCGCGCTGGCGCAGACTGAAGAGGCGATCCGTGAACTCTTTTCCATTATCCGGGAGTATGGGGCGGATCCGCATCGGGCAGGCGCGCTCCAGGGCGCGCAGGAAGCGCCGGGCATTGGCCGCTGTCTTGCTGTTGTAGACCCTGACAACAACCCAACGCGTTGCCCTGTCGATGGCCACGAAGAGGGAACGGCGGCGGCTCTCATCTGCCATCGGTGGCAGGTATTTCAGGTCGATGGGGTGTGAACGGCGGGAATTAGAAACGCGAGATAGTCCCGATTGTCGAGCTGCGAGCCTGGCGCACTGCAATCCCGGTTGCCCGTGGAACCGACGCACTCCCCGCTGAGAGAGCCAGTGACCGTGTTGGTGCCTGGTGTCAGAAACACCAGGGCACCGGTCGATGGCGCGGTGCCGGAGAAGTCTGAGGTTTCGATCAACGTCACGGCGTACGAATGCGCGGAAATCGTTGCAATAGAAAGCAGCAGGGCTGCGGTTGCGAACATGTGTTTGAATAGCGGCATCATCAGAAGTCCTCTTGGATTAGATATTGCCGCGAATTTAGATGCTCCGGATCTCCCGCCATCACTCAAATGGGTTAAAGATGGTGTTTTCGGTCGGGCGAGTCCCACCAACCTTGCAAAGTGTTTGGGTATTGGAGCAAAACGCTGCGTATTGTGCACTCCGATAGATATCCAACTTGAAAGTGGCCTCATGCAGAACACCAACTTCACCATTGCGGTCTATCCGGGCGATGGCATCGGGACGGAGATCATGGCAACGGCAGAGGCGGTGCTGAGTGCAGCGCAGGCTAAGACCGGGGGCTTTTCACTGTCGCTGAACACCTAATTCTGCAGGCGCTGTGCACTACCAGAAATACAAGGAAGACATTAACGCTGCCGACTTCAATGCGGGCGGCGATGCGGATGCCATCCTGCTGGGTGCCATGGGCCTGCCGTCTGTGCGGTATGAGGACGGGACCGAGATTGCGCCTCATCTGCGCATGCGCACGGCCTATGAGCTTTACGCAGGCCTGCGCCCGGTCAAGACTTTCCCCAATGCGCCGGGCCCGTTGGGCAGCGCACGCGCGGCGGAGATCAACATGATCATCGTGCGCGAGTCGATGGAGGGCCTGTTTGCCAGCCTGAATGGTGGCTCCAAGGTCAGCCACGAGCAGGCAAGCGAGACGCTCACCATGACTCGCAGCGTCTGTGAGCGGCTGTTCGACCTGTCCTTCCGCCTGGCCCAGAGCCGCAAAGCCAAGGGTAAAAAGGGTGAGCTGACCTGCGTGGACAAATCCAACGTCTTCCCCGCCTTTGCCTGGTTCCGGGAGGTCTATGACGAGCGGGCGGCTGCCTTCCCAGATATCGCCCGCCGTTATTCGTATGTCGACGCCATGGCGCTGGACATGGTGCGCAAGCCCTGGGACTTCGACGTGCTGGTGATGGAAAACTTGTTCGGCAACATCATCTCCGACCTGGGGGCCGGGATTGTTGGTTCCATGGGTTTGGCGCCGTGCGCGGAACTGGGTGACAAGCACGGCCTGTTTCAGCCGGCGCATGGCTCCGCGCCCGATATCGCAGGCCAGGGCATCGCCAACCCAACGGCCATGATTCTATCGGCAGCCATGATGCTGGATTGGCTGGCCCAGCAGCACGACGTACCTGCCTGTGCTGAGGCGGCGGTGTTGATCGAAGCAGCGGTCGAAAAAGGCTTTGCTGACAACGCCATCCGCCCATCGGAGTTTGGGGGTGACACCGGTACACAGGAAATTGGAGAAGCGGTAATTGCCCGAATGGGTTAAGGTTCGCCGCATCAAGCAATCCTTAAGGGAGAAACCCTATGCTGTTCGACGTTCGCACCTATACCTGCCGTCCCGGCACCATCAAAAAGCAGATGGAAATGTATGAGGCCGAAGGCCTGGCCGTGCAGACCAAGCACCTGGGCCAGCCGATCTTTTACGGCATTACGGAATCGGGCGAAGTGAATACCTACCTGCACATCTGGGGCTATGAGAACGCCGCTGATCGTGAGGCGAAACGCACCGCCATGCAGGCCGATCCGGCCTGGCACGCCTTCCTGGCGAAGACCGGTGAGGCTGGCTACCTGATTGCCCAGCGGAACGTGCTGATGAACAACGCACCGTTCTACAATCCCAAGCGTTAAGCACCGCACTTTAGGAGAGCGCCAATGATCAGAGTACTGGCCTGCCTGAGCCTGGCATTGGCGCTGTCCGCCTGCGACACGTTCCGGGACTACCGCGTCGGGGTCAAAGACCCGACCCGCCGGGACACGGTGCAGGAACAGCCGTATTACGATTACAACAAACGCGAGACCATCTACCCGCGGTAGCGTGCATCGGCGGCACCGTTGTCATCGAATTTGGCGGCCTCTATCCATGACCGGCGTATCGATCAGGCCCTTGACCGGACCCGTGCCAAGCCATAGCTAAAGCAGATCCCGATCCGCTTGGATCGGGATCTGCTCTATATCTTAAGAGTTAGAGCATCTTACCTAGCAAATTGATCGCGATAGCGGCTCAATTTGGACCGGCGCTGCTCTAGCAGGAGAGCCGTTAAAAGGAATCGCAATTAGTAGTTAAGGGCTTAATCCTTTGCGCATTTGATGCTATATATGTTGCACACGGAGGAAATCATGAACATCACCAGCGTTTTTTATAAGTTTCCGGATCAGGAAGCCTGCATTGCGCATTTAGAAAAGTTCGCTGGGGCGATGATCCACATTGCCCGCATTGCGGGGCTACAAACGTGGCTTGTAAAGATGATCAAGACCGCATTGGCCGATGGAACTGTCATGGATGCAAATCCAGCTTCAACGTCCTGGCTGGTACAGTCTTTGAAAAAACCAAAATACCCCTTCAAAAATGGTTTTTGGGTGTTGCCTTGATTGTTAATGCCAGGAAAAGCCTATCAAGTTGTCAGCTTGCCCGTGATCTAGATATGAATCAAAAATCAGCATGGTTTATGCAGAAACGCATCCGCGCTGAAATGGCAAGCAAGCAGGGTGAAATCCTGTTACAAGGAATTGTTGAAGCTGACGAAAGATATGTAGGTGGTAAACCACACAAGCGAAATAAACGTTTTGATAACAATGATTTACCTCCTCCACCTCCTCCGCGATGAAGAGGGACACGCAAAACGTCGGTTATTGGCGCGGTAAAACGCGGCGGTAAAGTCGTTGCCCGTGTCGCCAGCAGTCTGACTGGCAAGGACATTCTAAACTTCATTCGTAGCAGCGTCGATCCCGAAGGCTCGCTGCTGATCACTGATGAATTCAAGGCTTACAGCGCTGTTCGGGCAACCATGGCGCACGCCACAATCAATCATAGCAAGGGCGAATATGTTTTCGGCAACATCCATACCAACACCATTGAAGGCTTCTGGTCACTTCTCAAACGGGCCTGGTACGGATCGCATCATCATTATCGAAAATGCTATATGCCGCTCTATGTCGCGGAAGCATGCTGGAAGTACAATCAACGCAAGAACGACAACGCCTTCGGGTCTTTTATGCGGGGATGCTTTAAATGAACCGACTCTTTTATGGCGACTGCCTGACTGTCATGCGAGAAATGCCGTTAGGCAGTGTTGATCTGATTTATTTGGATCCCCCTTTCAACTCAAACCGTGATTACAATGCGATTTATAAGGATGAGACAGGCCGTCCATTACCCGACCAGATTGAAGCTTTCTCCGATCTGTGGACTTTGGATGAAGATCGCGAACGGGCAATCAGAAATATGCCAATCCTTATGAGAGAATCCGGTGTTGATGACGGTATCACCGAGCTCTGGAAAATTTGGTGTAACGCCCTGCGCAAGACGCAGCCTGGCCTACTTGCCTATCTCAGCTACATGACCGAGAGACTCTTGCCCATGCGGAGTATTCTCAAACCGACCGGATCAATTTATCTACACTGCGATCCTACTGCCAGTCATTACATCAAGGTGATGATGGACGGCATCTTCGGGCACGGAAATTTTCGGAATGAGATCATTTGGTGTTACAAATCTGGCGGCGCAAGCAAACGCTGGTTTGCAAAAAAACATGATACAATTCTATTTTATGCAAGAAATCACAGATATTGCAAATTTAATCAGTTAAAGATCAAATCTTACGGCCAATCCGGAGGCGGCCATGGTGGTGCCATTAAATATTATAAAGATCAAAAAGGGACGTATTCAATTGTAACAGCCCGCGACTGGTGGGAAATTTCAATGTTGGCAACGACCCATAGTGAAGGACTTGGTTATGCGACTCAAAAACCACTTGCCCTATTGGAGCGGATCATTGCTGCCAGCACCAACGAAGGTGATGTGGTGTTCGATCCGTTCTGCCGGTGTGCTACGACGCTGGAAGCTGCCCACAAACTTGATCGCAAGTGGATCGGGATCGATATAGCCATTCACGCAATCAAGCGTGTCGCGAAGGTTCGGCTGGAAGATCGGCTTGGTTTGAAGGATGGTATTGATTTTGAGATCGAGGGTGTCCCACACAACATCGAGGGCGCTCGCGATCTATGGGAACGTGATAAATATCATTTTCAGAAATGGGCAATTGAGCAGATCGACGGCTTTGTCACTGCGCGAAAGACGGCTGATGGCGGTATTGACGGGCGGCTCTATTTTGATATGGGAGGACGCAATCTTGAAAGCATGATGTTGGAAGTGAAGGGCGGCAGAAATATCGGTATCAGTGTTGTGCGGAACCTCCGAGGGGTTCTTGAACGCGAAAATGTGCCCATGGCAGGCTTAATCATCATGGACAATCCAGGGCCGACTAAGATGCGGAACTTTGCTCGCGAAATGGCGTCGGCAGGCGATCTTGAAGTCATGGGTGTTCAGTATTCGCGAATGCAATTGCTGACCGTTCAGGACATTCTTAACGGCAAGCGGTTTCCGACGCCTTCTGTGGCGCGGGCCAAAGGGGCGGCACAGCCTGTACTGCCGCTGGGTTGATAGATAAGCCCTTAAATATTAATTGTGAAACATTTTTGTGTGACAGCTTCCCTCATTAAACCAGCATGATTGCACCCCAGTGCCAAAGGCGCTAATGATGTGCCATGTTCTACCTGCCGCAAGTAACGGGTCGCATCCGGCGAATTATTAACCCGGTCCTTTAGGAGGACCGGGCTTTATCGCCGTTGTATTTTACCCCCGTACTTTGCGAGATTTCCCATGTCGAATTCTGATCGAGATAACCCCCTAAGCAACTCTGAGGGCAATAACACTGCCCGTTATACGTTAACAGCCATCCCCGACCCGTCTGTCATGTCCCGGGTGTTGGAGTTGTTTGCCAAGCGCAACCTTGTGCCGGATTATTTTTCCGGTGCGCTGGTACAGAGTCAAGACCCGGTGCTGGAAATGACGGTGGAGCTGGCAGGGCTGGATGAGCAACTGACAGGATATTTGGGGCGCTGCATGGAGCAGATCACCTATGTACTGGCCGTGCAGGTCTGTGACCGGCGACAGTGCGGGGCGGCTGAGTAGGCGAGTTCCCTAAGCCGTCAACCAGTCGTTAATGGCATCGGTGGGCGGCAGTGTTTCCACGGCACCGGCTGCTGCGAATGTTGGTTTGGCGGAGAATGTTTGCTCCGCCAGCCGGGCGACCGTGGCAGTGTCGATGGCGTCGATCTTGGCGACCACCTCTTCCACGGTTTTGCGGCGACCGAACGCGAGCAAGTGCGAGGCTGCCTGCTCGGCCCGATGCCCGGTGCTTTCGCGCACCATCATGATCTGCGCTTTCAACTGGATGCAGGCGCGGGCAACTTCCTCGTCGTTCAGATTGCCGGCGATGCTTTGGCATTCCTGGGCCACCAACTGGCAGACTTCCGACGCCGTCTCCGGTGCACTGCCCGCGTAGACGCCAAAAATGCCGCAATCCTGCAGTCCGGACACGAACGAGTAGATTGAATAGACCAGCCCGCGCTTCTCCCGGATCTCCTGGAACAGGCGCGAGGACATGCCGCCGCCGAACAGGGTGGAAAGCACCTGCAAGCCATAGAAATCGTCATGCAGATAGGAGAGAGCGGGGAAGCCGAGTACCATGTGCGCCTGGGCGTCGTCGCGCTCGACCCGCACGTCACCGCCGCGGTAGGCAGCGCCTTCGCCGGGCACGATGTCGCCCGATGGCCAGCCGCCGAACTGTGTCTCGACCTCCCGGCAGAAAGTCTCGTGGTCAACCTTGCCAGCCGCCGCGACAACCATGCGGGAGGGCAGGTAGCGCTCGCCCATATAGGCGACCATCTCATCGCGGTTGATGTTCCGCACCACGTTCGGATCGCCGAGAACCGTGCGGCCCAGCGCCTGGTAAGGGAAGGCCTCTGCCTGGAAGGCGTCGAAAACCACATCTTCTGGCACATCCGCCGCATGGCCGATTTCTTGGAGGATGACCTGGCGTTCGCGCTCCAGTTCCTCTTCCGGAAAGGTGCTGTTGCACAGAATATCGCTGATGACATCCAGTGCCAGCGGTATGTCGCCGGCCAGGATCTTTGCGTAATAGGCTGTCTGCTCCCGGCTGGTATAGGCATTCATGATGCCGCCCACATTCTCGATCGCAATGGCGATTTCCGCGGGATTCCGGCGTTTGGTGCCTTTAAACGCCATGTGCTCCAGCAGGTGAGACACGCCGTTCATAGAAGCCGTCTCGTGCCGCGTTCCAGCGCCAACCCACACACCTAGCGATGCAGTTTCCACGTGCTCCATCCGATCAGTAATGACGCGGAGGCCGTTGGGCAGGGTGGAAACGGTTATACTCATCAGGCGGTGGTATCCGAATTTCACGACATTAAGGTGGGAGCGCCTGAAAGTGAGGTGGTGGGCTGTGCAATGCAAGATGCTTGGCTGCCAGCTTGGTAAACCGTTCCGGGTGCCAGCATCGCCAGGCCCGGAAAACAGAGAAAACCATACCAGAACATATTGAAAGAGAACGGATTTGACGATGTGACGGCCAGCTACCGGACCATCCGGTTTCCACTGTGTTGACCGCCGTAACGGTCCAAAATGATTCGGGGGCCATCGAATCCTGGCTGAAACTCTTTGAAATTGTCTCTTAGGTGATTCAAGTCACACGAAAAACTACCGCACGCGGTTGATGTCGATGTAGCGGGGCTCCATCCCTGTGCCAAAGAAGGCTTTGCTGCCAAACCAGCGTAGGGTTTTGTGAATGACCGTCGCTTTGGTTTTCATGCCAGCCGCCTTCATTCCGGCCAGCATGACGGTATCGGCGAATCGCTTCATATCGCTGGTTGGTGCCACACCGAGCAAATCGCGCCAAACCCGGTAGAGAAAATCATGAGCGATTGCCGCTTCCAGATGAGGGCCAACCCTGCCGATGTACGAGCGCGCAATGGCGGGAACGCTTGCCAGGTCGGTCAGCATGCCGACTGGCACGGTCAGGAAATGCTGCACACCGTCCAGCTCATAACTGGCACTGTAGTTCTCACTCAGAATGTATTGGGCTTCCTAGGGGGTATTGACCACACCCCGGCTTGCCATGCGCAGGAGGCGCAAGTTGGACAGAAACTGAAAATTGTCGAGACGCTCCCAGCTCACGGTTGGATAGGGGTTTTCCAAGTTGGGGGTGAATGCCATCGCTCGATCCGATCTCGTTTCAAACAAGACTGGAGTATCGGTGTTGAATACCGATGTGGCAATGCTGCCTGCCAGCGCTGGTGCGCCAGTGGTTCGGCGTGATAGGTTGGCGGTCAAATCAGACTACAAAGGAACGCCGCCATGGACGCCCGCATCGCCGACCTCTCGCCCGCCACAACAGAGCGGGAAACCCGTATTGAACTGGCCGCTGCCTACCGGCTGGTGGATTATTTCGGCTGGACCGAGTTGATCTACGGGCACCTGACGGCACGGGTGCCGGGACCGGGGCATCACTTTCTGATTAACCCCTACGGCCTGAACTATGACGAGATCACCGCCTCCAACCTGGTGAAAATCGATGTGGACGGCAATATTGTCGAGGACACGCCTTATCCGGTAAACAAGGCCGGGTTTGTGATCCACTCCGCCGTGCATATGGTCGAGGACAGCGACAATCATGTGGTCATGCACACCCATACCCGCGCTGGTATGGCGATTTCGGCATTGGAGGAGGGGCTGCTGAACATCTCCATGAACGCCACCATTGTTCCACGAGCGCCTGTCCTATCATGAATATGAAGGCCCCAGTTTCTTCCTGGATGAGCGAGAGCGCCTGCAGCAGTCGTTGGGAGACAATAAAGCTTTGATCCTGCGCAATCATGGCCTGCTGACTACGGGGAAGACCGTGCCGGAGGCTTTCATGCGGCTCTACCGGCTGGAGCGGTCGGCCCAGGTGCAGATCGATGCCGGGGTGGCCAGAACGCTGCATGTAGTTGGCGACAATGTCGCTTCGCACTCCCGCGACGGGATGGAAAGCTTCATCGCCGACGGCACGCAGAACGGTGGGGGCATGGACTATGGCCGGATGGAGTTTGCAGCCCTGATGCGCAAGCTTGACAAGATCGACCCCAGCTACAGGGACTAACCAAGGGCTCATGAGACCGACCGATTGGCTGCGGGAGCAGTGTGCCGAGGATTGGGCGGCTGCTGTCGATAATCCGTTTGTGCGTGACCTGGCGGTGGGCACACTCCCGCATGCAAAGCTCGCGGCGTACATAGTGCAGGACTACACCTTCATTGAGGGCTTCGTCCGCTTGCTCGCCAGCCAGATTGCGCACGTGCCGAGCCTGCCGGACGCGCTGCCTGGCGCGCAGTTTCTGGGTATGATCGCGGGGCCGGAGAATACCTATTTCCAGCGCTGCTTCGATGAGTTGGGCGTGCCGGAAAACCTGCGCACCGCACCGGAATTGACACCGGCAGCTAAGGGGTTTCAGGCCATCATGGCAGAGGCGGTTGAGACACGCCGCTACGAGCAAATGCTGGCAGTGCTGGTAGGCGCGGAATGGAGTTATCTTACCTGGGCCACGCCTTACGCGGATCGGGCAGAAACGCTGCCGTTTATCTATGGCGAATGGATCGCCCTGCACTCCGGCGGCTATTTCGAGAGCGTCGTTGCCTACCTGCGTGGTCAGCTGGATAAGGCCTGGACGAGGCTCGCCGCGCCGAAGTGTTAGCCACTTTCCGGCGGATGATAGCACTGGAACGGGCGTTCTTTGAAGAGTCCTACGCTGACTAGTCAGGAGTAAGCGTCACAATGCTGTTCCGCTTTCTTGCTTTTCTTGCCCTGTGGGCCCTGCCGTTCTCCGCCGCAGTGCTGCGGAGCAGACGCTTATTTATCAGGCCCTAATGCATATTCACCAGTCTGAGGCACTGCCAGTACTGGACGAAAAACGGTACTTGATGGGCGTCGGCGCGTTCCGTGGGTTTGCCATATTCCCAGGCGAGGAAGTCGTCCGGCACCGCTACGATGGCTGGTTCGATCTGGCGGACGGTAGTGGCCCGTTCCATGGATATGCTCTGTGGGTTTTCGGCGACGGCTCCACACTGAGAGCCCGGTATGATGACGCTGTCACAACCATTGCCAAGGATGATGCGGAAGTCTCAGCAACGTTCCACGATTTCTCGGGTACCGGCCGGTTCGACAACGTCCAGGGCGATGGAAATTTTGCAGGCCGACGCTTTGAGGCCATCGACAAGGCGCGCGCAACCTACTTAAAGGGCACCCTTTTCCTTAAAACCGGAAATTAGCGGCTGGTTTGCGGCATCAGCGCCGTTGAACCTTAACCATTGGCCGCTAAGGTGCGCTGCAAATCATATTTGCTTGGAGACAGTGTGATGGCTGAGCCGCATACTCTTGTTATCATCCGCCACGGCCAGAGCCAGTGGAACCTGGAGAACCGTTTCACCGGCTGGAAAGATGTGCCTATCACCGAAGTGGGCCGGCAGGAGGCAATCGACGGCGCAAAAGCATTGGTTGCGGGCGGCTACGACTTCGACGAATGCTACACCAGTGTACTGACCCGTGCGATCCAGACCCTGCATGTAGCGTTGGAGGAGATGGACCGGCTCTGGCTGCCCGTAACCAAGGACTACCGACTGAACGAACGCCACTACGGCGCGCTTCAGGGCCTGAACAAGGCGGAAACGGCTGAGAAGCATGGGGCGGAGCAGGTGTTCATCTGGCGCCGCAGCTATGACATCCCCCCGCCAGCGCTGACCGCTGACGACGAGCGCTACCCCGTCAACGATGCGCGTTACCGCGATCTGCCGAAAGAGATCGTCCCGCTGACCGAGAGCCTGAAGATGACCATTGAGCGCGTGCTGCCCTATTGGGAAGCGGAAATCGCGCCGAAAGTTCGCGCCGGCCGCTGCCTGATCATTTCCGCCCACGGCAACTCAATCCGCGCGTTGGTGAAGCACCTGGACGGCCTATCGGACGACGAGATCACGAAGGTGGAAATCCCGCACGGCACGCCGCTCGTCTACAAGCTGGATGAGAACCTGAAGCCAGTCGACAAGTTCTATCTGGAAGGCGAGAAAGCGGCAGCCTAGCGCCGCTCCGTGCCATGACCGCATCGCAAAACCAGCCAGACTCCAGCCTGGAGCCGGTGACCCTCTTCTCCATCGTCATGCCCGCCTATAATGAGGAGGATGTGATCGAGGCGACGATTGCCGACCTTTGCGACCATCTGGATAAAACCGGCTTTGCCTACGGGGTGGTCGTCACCAATGACGGCAGCAAGGACCGCACCGGCGAGATATTGGAGAGAATTGCGGCTGAGCGCCCGCAGGTGCGGCCGATCCTCAATCCTGGCCCCGGCGGCTATGGCTATGCGATCCGCAAGGGCCTGGAACACTATCAGGGCGGCGCGGCAGTCGTCGTGACGGCGGATGGCGCGGATGCACCCAAGGACGTGGCGGCCTATTTCGGCAAGATCAATGAGGGCTACCACTGCGCTTTCGGCGCGCGTTTCGGCAAGGACCGCACCGTAACCGGCTATCCGCCGATCAAGCGCGTGATCAACCGCATGGCGAACCAGCTTCTCGCCTGGATCGTGGGCGTGCCGTACAAGGATTTTACCAACGGCTTCAAGTGCTACCGCCGCGAAGTGATCGACGACATGCAGCCGCTGATTACCGGTCAATTCAACATCACAATTGAGATGTCACTGAAGGCCACTCTGGCAGGCTGGAGCTATGCTGTGGTGCCCAATGACTGGCGGCAACGCGATGCCGGCGAGTCCAGTTTCAATGTGATGAAGTTGCTAAAGCCCTATGCGGCTACGATGATCTACTGCCTGACCCGCCGCTATCTGCTTTCGGTCCGGCGTTAGCCCCGCGCCTGGGCACATCCTGGGGTAAGGAATGAATGAATGCAGTGCCCCAATTTGACCTTTTCCGCCATCTACCTGATTGCCATGACCTGCATTGCCGGCCTGGTTCTGGCGCTTGGTTGGGATGCAGGTTGGGGGATACTGTTCGTCGATACGATTTCGCCGATTTTCGGCGATTTGCGGCCGTTGCAGGGGGCACTCGCTTCAATTGAGCAAGGCTTTGATCCGTATGTGGAGAACCCCGGCAACCCGCATGGCACGCTGCTGAACTATCCGCCTGTCTGGTTGCCTATCGCGTCCTCCCTCGGACTGGGTGACGAGACCGCCTACCTTACTGTTGTTCTGGTTTACGAGGCCTTGTTTTTGGGCGCTGTCGCCTACCTCCTCTACCGCTTTCCCTCCTGGTTTCTGCTGCTGTGCGCCCTATAATGAGCGCTTCCCTGACTTGCCGGTAAGCCTGCCGCTGATCTATGCGGGTTATGCTGCTGTTATTGCGCTGCTGATCCTGGTCAGCCGCTCGCTCTCGCTCTCTTTGGCATTGCCGCGGCGGGGCGAAGACCGGAGTTCCCAGATCGCCGACGACCTGTTTCTGACCGGGGCCACTATCTATGTGCTCTCGTTCATGGCGGGTGCGAATTGGGACTACCGCATGGCGTTCTGCCTGATGTCGGTGCCGTTCATGCTGCGCAGCCGGAATGGGCTTGTGGTACTGACCTTTCAAGTGTTGTTGCTGCTGGCGCTTAACCAGTTCCTGCTTGTTGGGGTTGGCGGTGCATTGGGCGGGGCGGTAAATGTGGCAGCCAAAACCGGCCTGCACCTGTTGTTAATGGCCGCGCTGATTTGCCGGGCGATGGATGAGTTCGGTCCACGTCTGGGGCTCGCCCGCGCGCGCGTTCGATAAATACTTGAGGCGGCGCGCTGCCGGTGGAACACTCCAGGTCCGAACAATGAAGGACCAAAGGAAGGAACCACCCAATGCGCCTAGCAGACAAAGTTGCCATCATCACCGGCGGCGCCCATGGCATGGGCAAATCCACCTGCGAGATCTTCGCCCGCGAAGGGGCCAAGGTCGTAGTCGCAGACGTGGACGACCAGGCTGGCCAGGAATTGGCCCAGCAGCTTACCAGCCAGAACATGACGGCTATGTTCCATCATCTGGATGTCACCAGCGAGGCCGACTGGGCCGCGACCGTGAAAGCGGCGGCCGATGCTTACGGGAAGGTTGATTGCTTGGTGAACAATGCAGGCATCTCCGGCAGTGCTGCCGACGACCTGGACGATACAGAGATGTGGAACCGCCTGATGGCCATTAACTCCACCGGGCCGTTCCTTGGCATCAAGTATTGCGCGCCGGAGATGCAGAAGCTGGGCGCGGGCGCCATCGTGAACATTTCCTCGATTAGCGGCGTTATTGGCCAGGGCTTTATCCATCCGGGCTATAACGCTTCAAAAGGCTCCGTCAGGCTGCTGACCAAACAGGCGGCCTCCCGTTTTGGACCGGAAAACATCCGCGTGAATAGCGTGCATCCGGGCCTGATGCCGCCCATGCGCACCAGCGGTAAGACCGCCGACCCGGCGACGCGGGCCAAGATGCTGCGCCGCGTGCCGCTGGGCCGGAACGGCGAAGTCTGGGAGGTTGCGAACGCCACCCTGTTCCTCTGCTCCGACGAAGCCAGCTACATCACCGGAGCGGAACTTCACGTCGATGGCGGGCACTGCGCGGTCTGATAGGGATTTCTGGCACGCTCGGAGCCTTTAGAGGCTTCGAGCAGCTCTCAATTCGGCTTCAATCGGTGTGATCAGGCTTTGATCAGATCATCCCACTTGTCGAAACAGGCAGGCCAGAACTCTGAGAGGAAACCGACAGCCTCCTGCTCGGAGATTTCGGACCTGTTGCCATCTGCATCGCTCGCCATACCCATCGTGTATCGCAACTCGGTTCCAGCTTCGTTTTCAATCAGTTTGTATGTTTCCGGCGTTGTTATTCCTGCACGGCCGGGATCGGAAATGCGGGTGGAAAAATAAGCGAATGGCTCCCAATCCGTAACCGAGTAGAAAAAATCCGCAGCTTCATGAGCGCAATGATAATCTGAGCCTGGACCTAGGCGGTTTTCCAAATTTTTAACGGTCACCGCCTTCATATTGACCATCCATTCCTGCTTCAATTCGGGCGCAGTCAATGCTTCCCAGGCAACGCCATGGTGTCAACGGCGGCGTAAAAACCTGCCACTGGGGCGGCGCAAAAGTCGGCCCCTTGGCACCGCGCCTTGTGGCGTGATGCCCTCAAATAGCAAGCACGTTCCGAGGCGCGTTGGCCGTTAGGCCAATCAGATGATGATTAGCTTCTGGGGCGGCGGGATTTGCTTTGGTTGAGGCGGTAACTTTCGCCATTCATCTCCAGGATATTCCCATGATGGGTCAGCCGGTCCAGCAAGGCACCTGTCAGGCGTTCTGTGCCGAAGGGTTCTGTCCATTCCTCGAACGGCAGATTACTGGTGATCAGTGTCACGCGACACCCCGACACTGACACTAAAGGCTTAAAATGACCGATTCGGGGGGCTGAGATGGCCTTTTAAAATGGCCAAAAAGAATTTATGATGGCCGTATGAATGATTTTATGACCATTTCATCCGGTCTCGTCGCCATCCAAACCAAGGAGCAGCTTTCCCCTGCCATGCGGTCAGTGATCTGGCAGATCGCGGCGGCTCTCGACGCTCAAAGGGTGCCTATCGAAAACAAGAAACCCGTTTGGCTGAACATCGGCACCAGCGACTTGAGGGGGTTGGGCGGCAAGAATGACAACACGCACCTGAAAGGGACTCTGGATCGTCTATGTGGCGTCTATCTGACCGGAGACCACAGAGGCGACCAGTGGGGTGCCATGATCTTGGCTGAATGGCACTTGACCGAAGGCGGGGCCGTAGCCGAATTGCTCATCCCGCCTTCTGCGGTCGCAGCCATTCGCAGCCCCCAAACGTTTGCCAGGATCGAGACCAGAGCGGCACACTCCCTGAGTGGTCACGCCCGCCAGCTTTATCTTATCCTTGCCGACAAGAAAAACCTCCGGCAACGTCACTGGATTTTTGGTGTTGATGAGTTGCGCGCTCTTATGGGCGTGGCCGAAATGAAAACCTATGATAGCTTCGGGCAGTTCCGAAAAAAGATTTTGAATCAATCGCTTGATCAAATTAACGACTTCGGCACCGTCAGCGTGGAAATAACCCTGATCCGGCGAGGCCGCAGCATCCGGGAAATCCGCTTCGATTGGCGCTGGAAAGACCCGCACGACGCAACCGAAACCGCCATCAAGAACGAGCGCCACAGCGCAGCCAGACGCAAGGGACAGGACACCACGGACACGCCACCAATGATTGAGGATCACGACCAGCCGGAACCTGCCCTGACATGGTGGCACAGCCTGACCGATGCCGAACGGGACGATGGGGCCGACCAGGATCGGACGCACGATCCAACAGGAAGGCCCCGGCGGCAAAGTCTACACGACGACGCGCCGGGAAGCCGATATTGCCCGCGCCGCTTACAAGGAGATTTCAACCCATGCCTGAGAACGTCACAAACGAACTTCTGCTTGAGCAACTCAAGCGGATTCAAAACAAGCTTTCAGAGCATGATGAGCGGTTCAATCGGCTCGAAAGTGAACTTCGGGCGATCAAGGCGCACGTGGCAGGATTGGTTCAAAGTGATTTAACACGCGATGCGGACCACGCCTCGACACAAGCCCGCCTTGACCGCATCGAGCGCCGCCTCGATCTGGTGGATGCCCCAGCCGAATGACTAGCGAACAACTAGCCACCAACTAACACGCATAGCGCGAACCCGTCTGTGAGGTCGGGCGTTTGACGCTGTGCCGGATTCCCTCACTGCCCTGCCCCTTAACCGCCTCGATCCCGGCCACACGCGCTCAGAGCCATTCTTAGTGCGTGGAGACCCCGGGGCAGGGGGGTGCCCCGGTTTTGTCCCTGAGAGGCCCGTAGAGCGCCGTCGGGGTTCCGCACGTCGATCGCGGGCCCCTGCGGCGATGAGCGCTGCGATGGCCTCCGCCTGACCGCTCAAGGTCGCTTTGTGCAGTGGCATATCCTTTTCTCGGCGAGAACTGACGGTTTCTGAACACCGCCATGGTATGCCGCGCCTCAGGGGCCATCACCAACTTTCAGCTATACCGCTGCCAGTCAGGCCGCCAAGGCAACCGACTTTCTGGCGGGGCTGCAAGCCACTGAGATCACCGAGGCCGCCGCTTAGGCGGCCTCAACTCAACAAGGAAATGACTTATCCCACGCTGCGATATGTTCGTGGAAAATCAAAGTGCTGGCTTAAGAAAACGCATGGTCTCTCCGTCACACAAAGAGACTGACAGCGCGTCGGGAAACTCTTTAGTGCCGACTATCACCATAAGAAACCCATTCAAACTATGGACAGATTTCGTGACTGTTTCCTGCATGCTGGAAATGTCGAGGTGGGACGGCTGGGGAATGTCTTCGGGATGAGTATGCCAGTCACCAACGAAATGCAGGCCTCGCTTGTGTCGATTATCGATTTCCCTCTGTTCGGCCGCTCTATTGGGGCGAAAGGAAATCGCGTTCGCAGATCACAGAACCCCGGCCCTGTTGCCTCTTCAATAATGATGTCCGGCAGTTCGAAGCGGGCGAAGAGCTGCCCGCCCGCCTCGGCTCTCCACTTACGGGTTTGGCTATGCTTACGGAAATGATCGAGGACGGCATCCGTAAAAGTGATTCGCTGACCAGAACCGGCTATCGGAAAAACGATCATGCAGCCGCAGCCTCTCCTTCAGCGGCGCTTGCTTTAGGCCCATGTCCGTTCGAAGATAAACTCGCCTTCAGGCCGGAACAGCGGTTCGTTCCGCCAAATGTCCGACCATCTCCCGTTCGACTCGTCCAGGCGCTTCTGCGACGCCACCCACACCCTGTGAACAGCCCTATTGAGCGGCCGGAGGAGTGCATCCAACGCAAGGTCGGCGATGACGCTGTTAGCTATGCTCAGCTCTACCGGGCCATATGGCTGAAAAACAGCACCACATCCGGGCTCCTGACGGCGGGTGCTTTCCTGCGGCCATGTCGCCACCGAGAATTTTGGTAACTCTGTACCGTAAAATCCAGATCGAATACTTTCAGGTGGCCCGCCAATCAGAACAGAATGAGCGGCGCTGGCATGCGCTTCGAGCCATCCATAAAGAACGGGCGCAGATCGTTGGGCCGTCCGCTGCCATGCATCAATTCTTGTGTCTGCATTCCAGCTTCCCGTCGCCGAGACTATGAGATCCGCCTGTGCAACCAACTCGCTATGTTCACGAAGCAACGAATCCGCATCCAGCGTGTGGCCAATGACATCGATATGGGGAAAATCCATGCGCAGCTTTTCGGCAAGCGCAACGGCCTTTGCTTGACCCACGGCTGATCTGCCCAGAACGTGTCTGCCGATGTTCGACCACTTCAGGATATCCGGATCGGCTAAGACGAGGCGGCCTATCCCCGCCTGTGCCAACTGGACAGCAATTCCACCACCGACCGACCCGCAGCCAATGATGAGGACAGTTTTCTGACGGAGTTGCGCGGCGCGCGGATCGTGACCTCGGCCATGAACCCAATCCGGGTCGGCACGGTCAATGGGGCTCCGACTCACCCGTGACCCTCCGAGGTATCTGCTAAGTATGACTTCGTCGGGAACCTTTCCCGGACGAAAGCCCTTCGTCAGCGGATTGGTAGCTCCGTGGATCACTTTATCGGGCCTAGGCACGACAACACCCGCCAAAGCGGTGCCATGCGGTGTCTCCATGCCAAGGGCGACGACGAGTTTATCCGGACGTTTTCGGACTAGCTCGAACAAAACGGTGTCGGAATCTTTACCCTCTTAACCGACCAATTCGCGCAAAGCCTTACCGGTTGCGGGATATGCTGACGGTATTGGTGGCGACTTCAGCCACATAAATGCGGCATCTTCAACCTGGAAATCGTCCGGTTTCTTTCCGTGCCGATTTGCCAGCCAATTGCAGACATCCGCTTCAGTTTCCGCCATGACGTATGTGGCCGGACCTCGCCAGACCTTCCCCATTCTCGACGGGGGTTCAGGTCGCATCAAACTGACGATGCCAACGCCTTTGCCGTCAGCGGCATAGTTCCAATAGGACAGGACTTCTTCCTAAAAACTCTCAACGAGTTCGCCTTTTTTCAGAGCCGACGCGAGGCGTATGGCCTCGTCAAGCGAGCAAGCTGCGACGCCAGCCGGGTCGTCTGGATCAACTTCCAGGCTATCTGGCGCCAAGCAAAGGACACCGTTTTTTTCGACATGGGGCCAGGTCAAGAATGGAGGGGGATCGACCAAAGCAATTCGCACTGGTTGCCACGGAAACCCTTGCGGTAGAAGCAGGTCGAAGCGGCACACGTCTTTGTCAATTTCAACGGACAGCCGCCAACCGAATGCGGCCCTGTGGCCTTTGTATATTTCAAGCTCATCGGCCGAGAGCGGGTGTAGTGGTGCAGCGCCGAGACGCTCAAGCCAAGCAGCGACAGCGGCCTTTGCCGCTTCAAACTCCGGATGCTGCCGCAAGAGCTCTTCGGCACCTTCAGGCATATCGGCCGCCACCTTCTTTTCTGACGGCGTTTTTCGCTGGAGCAGTGGCACTGGCGACCATACCGGCTGTCAAAACGGTTGGAGCGGCAAGCGCTGATTTCGTCTCCAACCCGGCATCTGCCTTTTCACGGCCGATGAAGAAATCGGTGTTAAAGGCCTTGTCCCAGCACTTCAGTGCTTTCTCCCTTGTACAATCCGATTCAAACAATGGCGCGAGGTTGTTGACGGCCTCCGTCAGTTTGTCGCGAAGGAACCGAGACTTCGGATCTTCGTCGCCATTGGTGATCGTCTCATTCGGCGTCACGGGATGCGCAACGACAAGGTCATAGTGGCGATCACGGATCGCCTTCATCGTGTCGTAAAGCGCCCGGTCCTCCCGGTCAGAATTTGCGCGGAACCGCTCGGTGACCAGCTTCGTGATGCCGAAGCCGCTGAGAATTTGTCCACTCCAACTTCCACGGCTTCTGGCGAATTTCTTGATCTGACGGGTTATGCGGCGCAACTGACGCCCGTTCTTGGTGTCAGGGCTTTGCACCGTATTTTCCTTTTCGAACCACGCCGTGACGTCGCGTGCGTCGGACCTCTTCCAGCTGCTGCTGGCAAGTTCATAGTGGTATGTCTCGTTGCCGAAAATGTCTTTCGTCGTCACTCGCTTGTAGACAGGCATATCGACGTGATATCCGGCTGTGTAATAGATTCGGACGCAGTTCTTGCGCACTTCCGGCGGTGTCTTGAAGCTGCCATCATCAACGGCGTCCCGGACCATCTGCCGAGCCTGGAGCGCTGTCATTTCAGCGCCACGGTCTCCGACAAGGACCTCCTTGTCGAAGTAAACACCGTCGTCAATGTCGTAGTCCTTCTCGGGATGCTGAACCATGGTCTTCATGGCGTAGCTGCCCTGACTCTTGAATTCTCGCGGCGCTGGCTTGTCTTTTCCCGCAAGCCCCTTCTTGATGCGGTCACGGTTGGCGTTCCGCCGCTCCCGCATTGTGTCACGGTCGACCTGAAGGAGCGTGACTTCTTCGTCGTGATGGGCGAGAACATCTTCAGCACAATTGTACATGGTCAGCATCCTTTCCGGCTGGTTGTACGGCTGTCGGCCCTTGAGAAAGCGGGACCGGACGCTTAAATAGTGGGTCAGATACGGGCGGCATCGCGTTGAACAGATCACAGATCAAAGCGGCTTCCGGATCTGTATCTCGATAGGCGCACTTGCTGTTCGTCATGTCCGCGTCGGTTTGCGCTTGCCTGATGAGGGCTTCGATCGCCTCATGGCGCGTATCATCAAGCCCCAAATATGGGATGAGGGCCGCCGGCACTTTCTCCGCAGGGAATCGCACAGCCGTGCACTTTCGCCCGGCGTATTTCGTGATTTGGCTCGCCAGCTTCTTGGCCATGTGGTCATACGCGAATTGCTGAGCGTCGATCGCGAGCGACGCGGCGACGCCGCCGAACTTCCATCCCGGAATTCCTCGATGGACATCCGCGCGGGCGATCTGTTCGCCGGCTGGAAGTGGGCAGGTGCCCAAACTGAAAATCTCAATGGGTTGACCCGGGGCGGCAACATCAAGAGCCTCGACAAGCCCCACGACAACGGGATTGTTGGCCCAAAGCCCGCCATCGACGAACACGTTGTGTGTCTTCGTCCCTTCGGGATGGTCGATACTGGCCATGGAGCGAAAGATTGGTGCAGCCGACGTCGCAAGACAAACATCAACCAGTGGATACTTGTCATCGCGATGGTTCGTGGCACCGAAATGCGGCGTCTTGAATACCCAGGCACGGTGCTGGCTCATCTTAACGGCAGTAATGGCGAGAGCAATGTTACGCTGTTCGTAGATGTAACAAATTGTGGTTTCCTCAAGCACGTCCTGAAGTGCCGCGTCGCCTTCGGTCAATGCGGCTGGTCTTTTGAGAAGATCGGCAATGAGCCGTGGGATCATCTTTGCGAACGGTCCCTCTGGCAGGCGGCGATTGAAAATCCCAGGTCCGTGCACCCGATAGAGATCGACCACTTTTTCAAGTGGAACACCCTTGGCAAGCCCACAGGCGATGATGCCGCCTGTGCTCGTTCCAACGATCAAGTCGAAGCCTGCCCCAATGTCCAGCGTCTCAACCCTGCGTCTACGCGTAAAAGTACGTGCGACCTGGTCGAGGTAGGTCGCCGTGTAGGTGCCGCGCATGCCGCCGCCGTCGAGGCTGAGAACGCGGTAAGGAGGAAGTTCTGAAACCATTGTGCTTTTCGACTCCCAAAATATATCTTGTCTCAATATGGGTATAATTATACGATATATTAAGATATTAGATGGAGCAAGCGAATGACCGATATAAGCCGCCGCCCGTGGACCCAAAACCGAAGGTTTGAGTTCATCGAGTGGAAGCTGTTTTGGGAAGGAGCGCTCAACCGCAGCGACCTTGAAGACGCGTTCGAAATTTCGACGCCGCAAGCATCGATAGACCTTCGCCGCTACCGTGAAGTCGCCGGGAACAACATCGAGTACAGCCTTACCGAAAAAACCTATCTACCGTCTGCACGGCTAAAGCCGAAGTTTCTCCGGGTGTCGGCGGATCGACTCTTATTGCAATTGCGTGCTTGGCTGATAGGGGTGCTCCCCCGAGAGTATCTGTGGTTCAAGACCATGCCTCCGGTTGATATTGCGCCTGACATCGGTCACAATGTCGATCCAGAATGCCTTCGACGACTATTGCAGGCGATCCGTCTTCGTGAAGCACTCGATATCCGTTATCAGTCTCTAACCAACACCCGTTGGCGGAAGATCGCGCCTCACGCACTCGCGTTCGACGGCCATCGTTGGTATGTGCGGGCCTGGGCGGTCGACCGAGAAGACTTTCGCGATTTTGTCATATCAAGAATTGATGACATTGGTTCCTCGGAACCTGCGGATTTTGATCCGGAGGACGATCGGCTCTGGAACACCAAAGCCACGATGAGGCTCTGTCCTCACCCAGAACTGAATGACGAACAAGCAGAGTCGATCAAACGGGATTTCAACATGACAGAGGGTGTGAAGAACGTCGATGTACGGTTATCGACGGCCTACTACTTCATCATGCGAATGAACCTTGATCTGGACAATCTGCCGCCAGTGCGGGCGCAAATTAGGCTTCAGAACAGACATGAAATCGAGAAAGCCATTGAGACTGCGAAGATTGAAACACGTCAACGAATTGCGGCGCTTAATGAGAAAGAAAATAAAACTCCAGAATCATAATTCATTGAGGGGAACGCCTTCCCCTGCCTGCAACCGCCCCACGAAGTATCTTGGGGCGTTTTCCGTTACCCCTTCGAACGGGATACCCCGTATGAGCTGTCTTCCATGGCGACGAATCTCGGTCAGCTGGTTGAGGCAACGGGTGATGAGACCTATGGCCCCTAGGCAAACTATGTCGGAGGCGAGTTGGTCAATCGGGTTGCCGACCGGTTCGATCTGGCCCCGCTGATCGAGCGGGAGATCGAGGCCATAAATGGCATCGGTCACGCGATCAACGCCATGGCGCGGCGCACCAATATGGGCAAGGAGATCGACCCAGCCGACCGTGACGAGACGCTTTCTATCATGCGCCGGGTGCTCAACCCGCTCCACAAGGCGGTCGCCAAAGAGCCCGTCCAGATCGACGACAATTTCGATGCCGATGTGTCCCCCGATGAGGGGGTGGGGATGCGCTTTAAGGTTCCGAGCCGACAGCCGGAGAGCTTCCGGGCATCCGCCCTTTACCTCGCGGGTGAGATCAAGGGGCTCAGTCCCGACCGGGTGGAATTCGTCGAGGTGCACAATCTCTTCACCGACAATGCCCGTGGCGCGTCCGCCGTCATGGAGGCGACCGCCGCCAAATCCGTCCGCTGCAAGCAGCCCGCCTATCACTTCATGATCACCTTCGATCTGAAGGACGCGGCGGCGGGGAAGGTGACGCCGGAGTTGAAGCGCAAGGTCGCTCAGCAGGTCATCGAGCGCATGGGTCTGACCGAGCATCAACTCATGGTCTATTCCCATCAGGACACCGAGCATCCGCATATGCATTTTCTGGTAAACCGCATCCATCCGCAAAAGCATATCGCCTATGACCGTCATCAGGACGGCAGGCTGCCGTCCTGGTGCAGGACGGGCTTCGGGCTGAGGTTCACCGACGGGTCGAGAAACTTCTCGATCAGGAAGCCAAGAATATCAGCGTCAACAAGCGTCGGGATCTGATTGCGGAATTTGAACTTGTCCAAAACCTCCTGGACGGTCGGCGAAAAGCCGTCGAGGTAGGCTTCAAAATCCGACTTTAATTGCTGACGACGGGCCTTTGACACCAGATCGCGGATGCTAAACTAAGACGTGTTGTAGAACGCCTCACCTGAAGCTTGGCAGAGCGTGGCATGCTGCTTTGCAACGCCGGCCTTGTCGAGCTGGGCTTTCATGGCCAGGACAGTGTCCTTGGTCGGTTCCAGAACGGCATCAAGCCTTCGGATGACCGTCATTGGCAGAATGACATCGCGGTACTTTCCGCGCACATAAATGCCGCGCCAGGACATCGTCCGCAATGTTCCAGATGAAGTTGCTGATGTTAAGATTGCTCACGAGACCCCGCTAATTTCAATTCTAGTGAACCCCGCCATTGCCGAGTTCTCGTTTCTCGTAGACGGAGGCTATCCGCTTCCCGTCCCAGACGTAGCAGAGATGCCGCTCCTGCCGTCCGTTCGACAGCATGCGAGGTCGGAACACCGCGACGCCCTCACCGCCCTCGCGCCGCACGCTGTCATAGGCAATCCCATTCGAGCCCTCCTTGCGGAGCGTCTTCCCCAAATGCTGGCCAGCGGCGTAATTGTCATTGTGGTAGACAAGCGGTTGGATTGCCTTCTGGCCTCGCAGGTCGTGCAGCTCGCCATCGAGGTCCGTCACATAGACCCGCATGTCGAGTTCCATATGCTCTTGCTTCGTCGCGCGCATGAAGCGCTCACGATGATGTTTTGTCTCGGCGATAGCCGTCTCCAGATCGTTTGCGGCGTAGAACACGCCATAGGTGCCGTCGGAGAACCGGCTTCCCTCAGGATTCAGGTGTGTGAAGGCCGCCATAATGATACTTGTGCCCAGCCCGCTGATCCTTTCCTCGGGCGGCACAAGTCGGATGTCGCCCACTTCATCCCTCAGTCTGGGGTTGGTAAGGGACTCCAGTTCGAAGATAGCTTCCAGATCATCCGGCTCTGTCACCCGCTCGAAGAGCGCAACCGGTGGAAACCGGCTGGGGATAATCCGCCAGCATGGTTTCCACGCGATTTGAACGACAGCGACCGTCATGCCCAGCCGCCTCGTTGCGTATCGAGGTATTGTTTGACCACAAACAGGTCGGCAACTTGTCCGGACAGCATCCTGTCCAGCACCGACTGACCGGCAAACAAGGGGGCTTCGTTCGGTCGCTTGATCCATTCATCTGCCGCCTGTTCATCCGGCAACAGAATTTGCAGCGCCTTATAGACCCCAACGATGTAAGAGATACGCTCAAGGATATCCCTCGGGAGAACGGTGTTCGGATCCTTCTTCCACTTGAAGAAGGTGGACCGTGCCGTCAAGCCAAGGAGAGTCATCTGATCGTCAACGGACAGTTCCCAGAGCTCAGCGATGCGGAAGAACGTGCGCAGGGCAGGGCCGGACAGGCCCTTACGATCAATCACTGTAGCTGGACGCGTTTGCACAGGCATGGCACTCTCCAATTTTGTCTCCTAAGATATATAGTCTATATATAGACTGTTTGCAAGCGCCAGGTGGGCTAAATGGGGTGGCTTCTGGCTTGGTGCAGGATAGTATGTTAAACTCCGAGTACACGTTTCCCGTAGTCGTGTAGATTGCCGTTGGGGTCGATGTATCGGTAGAAAGTTACAGGCTTCACGCCGAGGTCTTTGCAAAGCTCGGAAACGGATGTGTCGCGGTTGGCCATTGCGGCTTGAGCCATACGGACTTGGGCTTTGGTAAGTGCAAATTTCCGACCCCCTTTTCTCCCTCGGGCGCGTGCCGCCTGAAGACCAGCCATGGTACGTTCCCGGATCAGTTCGCTTTCAAACTCGGCCAAGGCGGCAAAAATTCCAAACGACAGGCGGCCAGCGGCGGTTGTCGTATCGATCGGCGCGCCTTGGCCAGTGAGAACTTTCAGGCCAACACCGCGTTCGGACAGCATGGTTGTCGTTTTCACCAGATGGTTCAGGCTGCGACCCATCCGATCCAGTTTCCAGATTACCAGACCATCGCCTTCGCGCAGGGCTTTCAAACAGGCTTCAAGGCCGGGGCGTTGATCTTTCTTGCCCGAGGCCCGATCAGAATAAATCTGATTGGTACCGACACCGGCGGCGACAAGCGCATCTCTTTGCAGATCGAGTGATTGGCTGCCGTCCGCCTTGGAGACTCTGGCATATCCGATCAGCATGGCGTTCCCTGGTGGAAGCGTAGCCGCCAGACCCCATCAATCCTGCTCCAAATCGAAGACCGGTTTCCACGCTGGCTGTCTCCGTCGTACACGACTTCACTTACGTAGGTGGTCTGGACAACGTCATCGGTGATGGGGCGCACGAAACTCTGGTAGGGGTATTGTCGCCGCGATTTCCTGAAAGTCGGTTGGTTCGAAGAGCATCTCATGCCGGGCATAGGTTCGCCCTGACCTACCAAACTCGCAGAAATCTTGCGCGAAGACATGATCCATCAGGACATTGTCAAACCGCGTGTTCGCCTGCCACAGGCTTTCTTCCAACGCGCGGATTTCATCGAAGAGAGCGTCACTCAGGTCTTTGTCTGCTTCATGCATCGCTGCGGGCCATTTCTTAAACGACCGTTTGTGATGCGTTGAGGAGCTTTGGTCTTTCTGCCGTCCTTTTCATTCCTTAATCCGTATCACAACCATCAATAAGCAAACCCTCCGCAGAAAGCAAAAGAAACATGGCGCATCGCACCATCCTAACCGAGCGCCAGCGTTCGGCACTTTTCGACCTGCCAACTGATGAAGCAACGCTTCTTCAACATTACATTCTGGTGGACGACGATCTGGAAAATATTCGCTCGCGCCGTCGCGCCCGCAATCAATTTGGCTTTGCACTTCAGCTGTGTACTCTTTGGTGTCCGGGGCGATTGCTGACGCCGGGAGAAACGATCCCGGAGCCTGCAACGAAATTCCTGGCGGCGCAGCTTGGTCTGAGCCCCGATGACCTGATCAACTATGCACATCGAGCGGAAACAAGACGCGAGCATCTTGTCGAGCTTCGGTCAATTTACGGCTATCGGATGTTCTCTGGCCGTGGCGCACGTGACCTGAAGGCATGGCTGGAATGCCAAGCAGAGACGGCCCGTTCGAATAAGGACGTGGCCGAGAAATTTGTCGAAGAATGCCGCCGCCCACAGACGATCCTATCGGGGGTATCTGTCATCGAACGGCTCTGCGCTGATGCACTTGTTGCCGCCGAACGCCGGATTGAAAGCCGCATCGTAGACCGGCTCTGCAACGAGATGAGAGAACGGCTGGACAGCTTTCTGACAGAAATGGTCGATGGCACTGTCAGCCGGTTCGTTTGGCTGCGTCAGTTTGAGGTGGGCAGCAACTCAGCGGGGGCATCCCGGCTGCTGGACAAGCTGGAATGCTTGCAGGCATTGGGATTGTCGCCCGATATCCTTGACGATATCCCCCCACCGGATCACTCGGTTGCGCCATCAAGGGGAACGCTATTTTGCCGATGGCCTGCGCGATATTAGCAGCGACCGGCGGCTTGCTATTTTGGCCGTCTGTGCGGTGGAGTGGCGCGCGGCCATCGCCGATGCGGTAGTTGAAACCCATGACCGGATTGTCGGGAAAACCTGGCGTGATGCCAAGAAAACCTGTGATGCGCGGATCGCAGATGCAAAATTGGCCCTTCACGACACATTGCGCTCATTCAAATCACTGGGCGCTGCCCTTCTGGAAGCCAAGGGGGATGGGGCATCACGTGATATAGCCACCGAAACCGCCTGTGGGTGGCACGTCGAGAGTGATGCTATCAGCCGTGCCTTGGCCATGGTGATCCAAGCTCAATCTGATCTGCCAATGGCACAGTGCTGGGGCGGTGGTGTCACCGCTTCAAGCGATGGCCAGTTCTTCCCGGCAGCACGACAGGGCGAGGCAATGAATCTGATTAATGCGAAATACGGTTCCGAACCAGGGCTAAAGGCTTATCCCCACGTGTCAGATCAGTTCGGCC
Organism: Alphaproteobacteria bacterium; assembly: GCA_965202745.1. Taxonomy (GTDB): domain Bacteria; phylum Pseudomonadota; class Alphaproteobacteria; order Bin95; family Bin95; genus JACKII01. The sequence goes on along the minus strand of CBDBCB010000022.1, from coordinate 450,192 downwards.
CGTTTGCCACCCAGAATATCCCGGCGACGGTGAACGAGGCACCCTATATCCTGGACGGCTTGTTGATGAACGACACAGGCCGCAAGATCAAAGAGCAATATGCTGATACGGGCGGCTTCACCGATCTCGTCTTCGCGGCCACTTCATTGCTGTCCTATCGCTTCATTCCACGCATCCGCGATCTGCCATCCACGCGGCTCTATCTGTTCGATCCGGCTGCCGCCCCGAAAGAACTGCGCGGTTTGATTGGCGGCAAAATCAGGGAAAGTCTGATCGTTCAAAACGGGCCAGCCATCTTGCGTGCCGTGGCCACCATGGCGGCTGGCATCATGCTACCCAGCCAGTTGCTGAAAAAGTTCGCATCCTACCCGCGTCAGCACGAGTTGGCCCTTGCCCTGAGCGAGATCGGGCGGATCGAACGCACACTCTTTGTCATTGACTGGGTGCTCGACGCCGATATGCAGCGCAGGGCGCAGATCGGGTTAAATAAAGGGGAAGCACATCATGCTCTCAAAAACGCGCTGCGCATTGGCCGTCAGGGTGAAATCCGGGATCGCACCACCGAAGGGCAGCACTATCGAATGGCGGGGCTGAACCTCCTGGCGGCAATCATCATCTACTGGAACACCAAGCACCTCGGCCAAGCCGTCACAGCCCGAAAACGCGCCGGTCTCGACTGTTCACCAGAGCTTCTGTCGCCCATCTCAGCACTCGGATGGGCGCATATCCTGCTCACCGGCGAATACAGGTGGCAAAATCGGCGATGAACAACCTTAACGTACTATTCTGCACTCACCCGGAATATACCCCAATAAGTCCTTTATTGCCGCTTTTCCCGCAGTCCTACTATTTTACACGCATTATCCCTTTCAGGAGCCTGCGCGCATGGCCAAGGACGATGACAAAGCCGAAGAGCGCCGCGTGCCTTGTTCCTGGCAAGACATAGGCACTCGATGGATGGAAGGTTGCATGGTTCACACAACCATTCAGGCCGTTTGGCGAGGCATAGTCATTGCTTCCAACAACAAGAGCTCTCTTCATTGCTCGCCTCCTACAGCCAGCCCATCCAAGAAAGAAACGATGTTAGCTTCCGTCCAATCATAAATTCTCCCACGGGTTATGGGCGCAGGCAATGTTGCAAGGCGCTCGGATGCATCGTTATGACTATGAATCAGAAACAACGGCACTCTTTCCTCAAGAGTACACTTTAATTCCCATAGTTGTCCGTCGGCCTTTGTTGTATTCCTAGTGATAATTCCTATCATGCCAGCGCACCCTTTTATCCTAGCACGGCAGTTCGTCTTCCATTGAGAAGACCAACGCTCCTTCACAGAGTAGTCGGTAAAATTAATGGAGTTCTTTGAATTCTTCTTTTGTCCAACGAGAAAATCTCGAAGCACCCTGTCTTCCATAAACAGCTGAAAGTTGGTGATTGTCCTGAGGGGCGGCATATCATGGCGTTGTTCCCGCGCCGCAATTCTCGCCGAGAAAAGGCTATGCCCCATGACGAGAGATACCATCACCGCGTTGCCCCATCCCAAGGGATTTTCCTGTGATCCGCTGACGGATTTGATCCGTTCCGGGGCGTGGCAGTTGATCGAGCAAGCGCTTGAAGCTGAGTGGAGCACATTGCTGGCACCATTTTCCAATGAGACGACGCCCGAGGGGCCCCGCGCGGGTCGTTCGTCACGGTCACCTGCCAGAACGAGAGGGAATGACCGGGATCGGCGCGGTGCCCGTGTGTAAATTCCGGAGACCAATTGGTTCACAGAAAGGGTCGGATGCTCTGAGCGTTGCGGAATAAAAGTCCGCCCCTTTACGCTGGATGCAACGAGCGGAAGGCGGGGAGATGTATACTGTGGAATTGTAGGGGCGCGTCCGCCGGGCATGCCCCGTTGATGGAATGAGTGCCCGAGCAGCGGCGAAGCATTTTGGGATCGACCGCAAGACCGTTTCGAAGATCCTGAAGCACTCGGTTCCTCCTGGCTATCGCCGTGAACGACAGCCATCCCGGCCCAAGCTCGATCGGGTCATTCCGATCATCGATCAGATCCTGGAAGACGACAACCGGGTCATCAAGAAACAGTGCCATCCCGCCCGGCCCCCCGATCTCGTCGGGTAGTTCGATGTGCTGAACGCTTGGCTGGAAGCACAGTGCCTGAAGCGCCAGGACGATGGTGTCCACGGACATGGCGAGACGATTGGTGAGCGCCTGCCGCATGACCTGGATGCGTTGATGGCCTTGCCAGCGACGCCCTATGACGCCTGTGAGAAGGGCAGTACGCGCGCAACGTCTATCTCGATGGTCCGCTATCGCAACAACGATTACTCCGTGCCAACCGCGGTTGCCCATCATGAGGTCCAGGTCCGAGGCTACGTCCATAAGGCCGTGATCGCCCTCGGGCCAAGCGGAACCGGCAAAACCCCCGTCGCCCTGGGGCTAGGACTGGTGGCTCCTCAAAAGGGCATGAAGGTCCGCTTCACTACGGCTGCCGCTTTGGGGCGTGAGAGGATTGAAGCCGCCGACGAGCGCCGCCTTCAACGCCATCAACAGCAGATAGCCGCCCAGGATCTGCTGATCATCGCCGAACTTGGCTTTGTGCCGCTCTCAAAGACCGGGGCTGAATGGCTCTTCGATGTCATCGCCCAGCGCTACGAGCGCGGGTCGATCATCATTACGTCGACCCTGCCGTTCGATGAATGGACAGAGGTCTTTGGCTCAGAGCGTCTCACCGGCGCCATCCTCGATCGGCTAACCCACCATGTCCATATCCTTGAGATGAACGGCGAAAGCTATCGGCTCAATCAGCGCAAAAACCGTAAAGCTTAAACAAGCCAATCAGAGATAAAGCCCATAGAACTGGCCTGCGGCCCAGTGCCCCTTGGGGCGCGTCAGCTATGGGGTGAGCACGCGCGCCAAGGGGCAATCTTGAACCCGGAAAATGGCCCAATATTCCACCGGCAACTGGTCCCTTTTTGCGCCGGGATCAGCTCCTGCGGCGATGAGCGCTGCGATGGCCTCCGCCCGGCCCGAAAAGGCCGCTCTGTGCAGCGGGGTATGGCCGTAATCGTCCCGCGCGTTGTGATCGGCCCCTGCGGCGAGGCATGTGCGGACCAGATCACCCTCCGCGTCCTCAAAGAAGCCCCATGTATTCCAGTCATCGCAGCCCGCTTGGGCAGGCTGGTCTCGCCCAAGCGATACGACGATGGCGATCACAGCCCCCCTGATCCAGTTCATATGTCTTGCCTCCCCGGCTTTGTGTCCCCGGTCTGCCACAGGGCGGCATGTTCTGGGAGGCTTTGCGCTGGCCTGCGCCGGATGATCCGACCCCAAAACAATCACAAAATAATCATTATTTTTGAAACAGGCACGATTATACATCAAACCCGGAAACGGGTTTGATGTTCCCCTGTCCGCTATCGGCAAACCGCGCAGGAAAAGACCTTTGCCCGGTGCGCATTGGGTTAAAGAATACTTGTGGAAATGCTCACTTTTCGGCTACTAAAATGAATGGGCCAAATCGATTATTGGACAGAATTCCATATCGCGCCGATGAAACAGATGCAAAATAAGCATCGCTAAATCCTATATCGCGAAGATTTGATAAAATACTCCACCCCGGCAACGAGAAAACCAGTGAACCTGCTTCGGGCTTGACGGGGTTTCTATGGTATTCTGGTTCCATAAGATGCACCAACTTTCCGTTTTCATCAAACTTTGCCTTGACAATTGTTGCTGAACGATTTGGAAAAAACGGAAACGACGAAATAAGAAATCCGCCTGGGCTCAAAGTCGCAAAAATATTTTCTAGAGCCAAATCAAGATTTGGGACATGTTCGAGAACATCTGCACTCATGAACATATGAAACGTTTCTTTTTCAAAATCAATATTGCAAAGATCCATATGAGGAATTGGAAAGAACTTTGATCGATCCTGTTCAGATGGAAGGAATTCGGTTCCCAAAAAAAGGGAAAATTCCGCGCATTATTAAAGCAATTCTGCTGCTTCCATCAGCGGACAAAATCTTGAGATTGGGCACGTCCCAAAGACCTGCATCATCCAAGACTCTTTTAATGACAAAGAGCAATGCACGTTTTCTGGAATTTAGACCATCAGCTGAGATCGTTTCATGGAGCCTTTGCGTATCTAATTTGAATGCACCGGCTTCGTGGCGCACGCCACTAATAGGTCCAACAAATCCGTTTTGCTGAATTTTCTTCAAAAATAATCGCAATTAATATTTAAGGGCTTATCTATCAACCCAGCGGCAGTACAGGCTGTGCCGCCCCTTTGGCCCGCGCCACAGAAGGCGTCGGAAACCGCTTGCCGTTAAGAATGTCCTGAACGGTCAGCAATTGCATTCGCGAATACTGAACACCCATGACTTCAAGATCGCCTGCCGACGCCATTTCGCGAGCAAAGTTCCGCATCTTAGTCGGCCCTGGATTGTCCATGATGATTAAGCCTGCCATGGGCACATTTTCGCGTTCAAGAACCCCTCGGAGGTTCCGCACAACACTGATACCGATATTTCTGCCGCCCTTCACTTCCAACATCATGCTTTCAAGATTGCGTCCTCCCATATCAAAATAGAGCCGCCCGTCAATACCGCCATCAGCCGTCTTTCGCGCAGTGACAAAGCCGTCGATCTGCTCAATTGCCCATTTCTGAAAATGATATTTATCACGTTCCCATAGATCGCGAGCGCCCTCGATGTTGTGTGGGACACCCTCGATCTCAAAATCAATACCATCCTTCAAACCAAGCCGATCTTCCAGCCGAACCTTCGCGACACGCTTGATTGCGTGAATGGCTATATCGATCCCGATCCACTTGCGATCAAGTTTGTGGGCAGCTTCCAGCGTCGTAGCACACCGGCAGAACGGATCGAACACCACATCACCTTCGTTGGTGCTGGCAGCAATGATCCGCTCCAATAGGGCAAGTGGTTTTTGAGTCGCATAACCAAGTCCTTCACTATGGGTCGTTGCCAACATTGAAATTTCCCACCAGTCGCGGGCTGTTACAATTGAATACGTCCCTTTTTGATCTTTATAATATTTAATGGCACCACCATGGCCGCCTCCGGATTGGCCGTAAGATTTGATCTTTAACTGATTAAATTTGCAATATCTGTGATTTCTTGCATAAAATAGAATTGTATCATGTTTTTTTGCAAACCAGCGTTTGCTTGCGCCGCCAGATTTGTAACACCAAATGATCTCATTCCGAAAATTTCCGTGCCCGAAGATGCCGTCCATCATCACCTTGATGTAATGACTGGCAGTAGGATCGCAGTGTAGATAAATTGATCCGGTCGGTTTGAGAATACTCCGCATGGGCAAGAGTCTCTCGGTCATGTAGCTGAGATAGGCAAGTAGGCCAGGCTGCGTCTTGCGCAGGGCGTTACACCAAATTTTCCAGAGCTCGGTGATACCGTCATCAACACCGGATTCTCTCATAAGGATTGGCATATTTCTGATTGCCCGTTCGCGATCTTCATCCAAAGTCCACAGATCGGAGAAAGCTTCAATCTGGTCGGGTAATGGACGGCCTGTCTCATCCTTATAAATCGCATTGTAATCACGGTTTGAGTTGAAAGGGGAATCCAAATAAATCAGATCAACACTGCCTAACGGCATTTCTCGCATGACAGTCAGGCAGTCGCCATAAAAGAGTCGGTTCATTTAAAGCATCCCCGCATAAAAGACCCGAAGGCGTTGTCGTTCTTGCGTTGATTGTACTTCCAGCATGCTTCCGCGACATAGAGCGGCATATAGCATTTTCGATAATGATGATGCGATCCGTACCAGGCCCGTTTGAGAAGTGACCAGAAGCCTTCAATGGTGTTGGTATGGATGTTGCCGAAAACATATTCGCCCTTGCTATGATTGATTGTGGCGTGCGCCATGGTTGCCCGAACAGCGCTGTAAGCCTTGAATTCATCAGTGATCAGCAGCGAGCCTTCGGGATCGACGCTGCTACGAATGAAGTTTAGAATGTCCTTGCCAGTCAGACTGCTGGCGACACGGGCAACGACTTTACCGCCGCGTTTTACCGCGCCAATAACCGACGTTTTGCGTGTCCCTCTTCATCGCGGAGGAGGTGGAGGAGGTAAATCATTGTTATCAAAACGTTTATTTCGCTTGTGTGGTTTACCACCTACATATCTTTCGTCAGCTTCAACAATTCCTTGTAACAGGATTTCACCCTGCTTGCTTGCCATTTCAGCGCGGATGCGTTTCTGCATAAACCATGCTGATTTTTGATTCATATCTAGATCACGGGCAAGCTGACAACTTGATAGGCTTTTCCTGGCATTAACAATCAAGGCAACACCCAAAAACCATTTTTGAAGGGGTATTTTGGTTTTTTCAAAGACTGTACCAGCCAGGACGTTGAAGCTGGATTTGCATCCATGACAGTTCCATCGGCCAATGCGGTCTTGATCATCTTTACAAGCCACGTTTGTAGCCCCGCAATGCGGGCAATGTGGATCATCGCCCCAGCGAACTTTTCTAAATGCGCAATGCAGGCTTCCTGATCCGGAAACTTATAAAAAACGCTGGTGATGTTCATGATTTCCTCCGTGTGCAACATATATAGCATCAAATGCGCAAAGGATTAAGCCCTTAACTACTAATTGCGAATGAAAAAAAGGCCTGACAAAATGCCAGGCCTAGGGGTCATGTTCGGTTAGGCGAACGTCGCTGTCACCTTGCCGAGCGGGCCGAAATCCGCCTCAGCCACACAAGGGCTTGGGCACTGGATCACGCCGGTCGCAGAGCCGGTGGTGACGAACTGGCCTTTTTCCAGGGTCAGGCCCTTGGAGGACAGGAAGTTGGCGAACCAGGTCAGCGCCTCCAGCGGATGGCCCATCATGGCTGCGCCCTTGCCCCGGCCTTTTTCTTCGCCGGAGAAGGTCAGTACGACTTCGGTGTTGGCGCAGTCTTTGCCCTGCCAATCAGTGAAATTGTGCCCGATCACAAAGCGGCCGGTTCCGCCATGATCTGACAGCGAGCCCAGCGCGCCGAGGCTGTGATTGTCACCCAGGCGGCGCTCCGGGATCTCGAAGCCGATGATCAGCGAGCCGACAGCGGCTTCCACTTCGGCGCGGGTGTAGGGCTCTGCCTTGGGCGGCAGGTCGGCGCTCATGCGGAAGGCGTATTCGCTTTCCACGATCGGGCCCAGCATGTCCTTGTACTGATAGGTGACATTATTCTGGTCGATCATGTCCGCCGTCAGGAAGCCGACGAACGGGCCCGAAAGGCCCATGGCTTTTTGCGCGGCATCGGCGGTCGCACCGATTTTCCAGCCGACGATAGGCTGGCTGTTCTCGCTCAGGATCTGCGCCCAGATGGCGCCGCCTTCAGCCTCCGTTGCGGGGCGCAGGCCTTCCGGCAGGTTGCCCACCCGCTTGCGGGCGGCGGCGGCGTCTTTCAGAAATTTCGCCGCTTGGCGGATTTCATTGGGGGTCATCTCTGGCAGTCTCCTCTACGCCTGCTCGGCGCGTATTTTGACGATGTCGTCTGCGATTCGGCCGGAAAGCTCCTGCAGGTGATCGAAGCGCCATTCGAAGCTGCCGACACCCATGGTGAGCGAGCGCAGTTCGACGATCATGTCCCGGATTTCCGCCTGGGGCATGTGTGCCTCTACCTGATCCCAGCCGGACCAGCCTTCGCGGGCATCATAGCCCAAAATCTGGCCGCGTCTGCCGGAGAGCAAGCGTTGAACCGACGCAGTAGCACTGTCGGGTGTGTAGACGGTGATGTGCACGATGGGCTCCAGCAGGACAGGCTTGCAGTTGGGCAGCGCTTCCTGGATTGCCATGCGTCCCGCGGTCTTGAAGGCCTGTTCCGAACTGTCGACCGCGTGGTGCTTGCCGTCGGTTAGCGTGACTTGCAGGTCGACAACAGGAAAGCCGAGGGGGCCTTGCAGCAAGCCCTCGCGCACGCCGTTTTCCACGGCTGGGATATACTGGCGGGGAACCGCGCCGCCGACCACTTTGTCGACAAACTGCAAGCCTTCGCCTCGGTCGAGCGGCTGAACGAAAATCTGGACGTCACCGAATTGCCCGTGCCCGCCCGACTGGCGTTTGAAGCGTGAATGTTGATCTGTTGCTGCCTGGATGGTCTCACGGTAAGGCGTTCCGATGGGTGCCGTGGTTACGGCGACGCCGAAGCGGTTCTTCAGCCGGTCGAGCGCAATGGCCACGTGCTGCTCGCCCTGACCGCGCAGGGCGAGTTGGTTCAATTCGGGGTCTTGGGCGACCTGAAGCGAGCTGTCTTCCTCCCGCAGCTTTTGCAGCGCGCCGGAGAGTTTGACTTCGTCCTGGCGGTTTTCGGCGTGCAGGGCGACGCCATAGGTGGCGGGCGGCGAGGCTGGCCAGTCTGCCGCCATCACCGGCTTGCCACTGCCGTTGAGCATTTCGCCGGCCTTCAAGCTCTCCACCCTGCCGATAGCGATGACCTGGCCTGCAGCAGCGACGCTGCGTTTGGCGGTTGCGTTGCCTTGCATGGAGAGGAGCGTGCCGAGTTTTTCGCCGTTGAGCGTATCGCCTTCCTTAATTTCGCCGGTCAACACCCGCCCCAGAGAGAGTTTGCCGGTATGGCCGGCGTACACGGTCTTAAACAATTGCACGGCGGCTCCGCCGTTTGGATCAAGGCCGCGCCGTTCGGCGGCCAGCGCCGGGCCGGGCGTGTCGTGGCGCAGTGCCTTCAGCAGGCGGCGGACGCCGTGGTCCTTTTCACCCGCGCCAATCATGACGGGCACAACCAGATCCTGGCCGATGTCGGTTTGCAAGTGGCCGTATATTTCTTCTTTTGGCGGGATCGTGTCTTCCAGCAACTGCTCCAGTAGAGTGTCGTCGAAGTCCGCCAATGCCTCCAGCATATCCTGGCGGGACTCTTCCTTGCGGTCCAGGAACTCGTCCGGAATGGTGATGAGCTCGGAGGCCTGTCCCTCCTGGTAGCGGTAGGCGCGTTCGCTGATCAGGTCCACATAGCCGGTGACGTTCTCGCCTTCGCGGATGGGCACCTGGCGCAGCACGAGCGGACGGGCGGATACGGCCTGGTAGGCTTGCAGCACGTCGCGCACTCGCATCTCGGTTGTGTCCATCTTGTTGATGAACAGCATGTGCGGGACGCTGTGTTCGTCCAGGAAATGCAGCAGCGGCGCAATGGTGAGCGCGCGCTCGGGCTGCGGTTCGCAGACGACCACGGCAATGTCGGCCACCATGCAGGCAGCCTTTGCATCCTGGGAGAGTTCAATGGAGCCGGGGCAGTCAAGAAAGGTCCATAGGTCCCCCAGATATTCGCATTCCGCGGCAGAAACTTCTGTGCTCATAGAGCGGGCGCGTGCTTCGGCGCTGGCGTCGCCAACCGTGTTGCCGTCTTTTATCGAGCCTTTGCGGGTAATCGCACCGGCCGCGTGCAGAAGGCTCTCCATGAGAGAGGTCTTGCCCGACAAATAGGCTCCGACCAGCGCGGCGCAGCGCGGGCCTCTAGCGCCAGCAGGGGTTCCTTGAGCGAGATCGTTTGGCATAAGCGCGGGCTCCCGGTTCTGTTGCGTTGCCGGCGCCGAACTTTCAGAGCCCTGACTCAAACGACGGGCGCTCAGAAGTGCGCTGGTCAAAATATGGTGCGCCCGTCTGCCGCGGATATGCAATGAAAATGTGATGGCAGGTCGGCGGGAGGTTGGGATTCGGGGGTGGTCAGGCCGTTTTGTCGACGACCAGGCCCAGCTCCTCAATCATGGCGTCACGCATGATGAACTTCTGCGGCTTACCGGTGACGGTCATGGGCAATTCGCGTTTGAAGCGCACGTAATAGGGCACTTTGTAGTGGGCGATCTGGCCTTTGCAGAAGGCTTTGATGTCCTCTTCCGTGGCGCTTTCGCCTTCTTTTAGCACAATCCAGGCGGCAATCTGCTCGCCGAAACGCTGGTCTGGTACGCCGAAGACCTGCACTTCCTTCACGGCCGGATGGCGGTAGAGGAAGCTTTCGATCTCTGCCGGGTAGGCGTTCTCGCCGCCGCGGATGATCATGTCCTTCACCCGCCCGGTGATGTTGCCATAGCCCTCCGCATCGATCACAGCCAGATCACCGGAGTGCATCCAGCCGTCGGCGTCGATGCTTTCTGCGGTTCGCTCCGGGTCTTCCCAATAGCCTTTCATGACGGAATAGCCACGGGTGCAAAGCTCGCCTTGCATGCCGGGGGCAACGGTGTTGCCGTCTTCGTCCACGATCTTGCATTCCACATGGGGATGCACACGGCCGACGGTGGAGACCTGGCGCTCGATCGGGTCGCCGATGGCGGTCTGGAAGGAAACCGGGCTGGTTTCGGTCATGCCGTAGGCGATGGTGATGTCGTGCAGGTTCATTTCCGCCACGCTGCGCTTCATCACTTCGATGGGGCAGGGCGCGCCCGCCATGATGCCGGTGCGCATGGCCGACAGGTCGAAGCCCGCCAGGTCCGGATGGCCCAACATGCCGACAAACATGGTCGGCACGCCATAGACGGCGGTGCATTTCTCGGCTGCCATCGCGCGCAGGCACAGGTCCGGGTCGAAACCTTCGGAGGCGAACACCATGCAGGCGCCGGTTGCCGTGCAGCCCATCACACCCATCACCATGCCGAAGCAGTGGTAGAGCGGCACGGGAATGCAAAGCCGGTCGTCTTTAGTGAAATTCTGGGCAGCCACGACGAAACGGCCATTGTTCATGACGTTGATATGGCTGAGCGTCGCCCCCTTCGGCGCGCCGGTGGTGCCGGAGGTGAACTGCACGTTGATTGCATCATCAGCGTCCAGTGTTGCAGAGATCGCGTTGAGGGTGGAGGACGGTGTATCCCGGCCTGTGTCGACCACATTGTCGAAATTGTACATGCCGGGCGTGCTCTCGTCGCCGACCCGGATAATGATGCGCAGGTCCGGCACTTTCGCGGCGTGCAGGCCGCCTGGCAAGCAGTGGTTGAGCTCCGGTGCCAACTCTTGGAGCATGCCGATATAGTCGCTGGTTTTGAAGCTGGCGGCAGTTACCAGCGCCTTGCAGTTGACCTTGTTCAGCGCGTACTCGATTTCGGAGAGCCCGTAGGCGGGATTGATGGTTACCAGAATAATGCCGACGCGGGCGGTGGCGAACTGGGTCAGCAGCCACTCGTAGCGGTTGGGCACCCAGATGCCCAGGCGGTCGCCCTTTTCCAGACCCAGCTTAAGCAAGCCAGCCGCCAGCGCATCGACCTCCCAGTCCAGTTCTGCCCAGGTGAAGCACACGTCCTGCTCGACGAAGACGGCGGCGTCTTGGTTTGGGAATTTGCTGGCAGTGCGTTTGAATACCGCAGGAATGGTCTCCCGCCAGAGCTCTGGCCCCGTGTCGCCGATGACATGGGAGAGGCCGTTGCGGGCGGATAGATCAGCGGTTGGCGTGGGCGCGTTCATGGCGTTGGCTCGACGTGATTGGTGTTTCTAGCGAAACCTACCCTAAAAATCTCATCCTGAGTAGCCGCAACGTGGCGTATCGAAGGGCGAGCACCGATCGTTAGTAGCCCTTCGATACGCCACGTTGCGGCTACTCAGGATGAGATGGTCTCTAGCAACACCCGGCGCGGTCCGGCGGGTTTTGGTCCCAATTGGGGTCGTTGCTGGGGCTAAGCGGGCCGTCCTTGCCGGCCAGCAGTCCCTTGCCGGGCACATAGTTCACTTCCAGACGGATGCCGTCCGGGTCTTCGAACACGATGTAGTAGTAGCCGGGCGCAAAATCGCCTTCCATCGGGCCGCGGTCGATATGCGCGGCCATCTCTTTTAGCTTGTCTGCGATCTTGTCCACGTCTTCGGCCGAGCGGGCGCGCAGGCAGAGGTGATGCAGGCCAACCCGGTTGGGCACGAACTTCTCGCCTTTATGCTCCGGCTCGCAGCGCTGGATGCCAATCGCGGTGCGTCCGCCGACGTGGTAGACGAAATTATTGCCGTCATAGACCTTTTGCAGGCCGAGGAAGGGCATCAGTTCACAGTAAAATTCGCGGGCTTTTTCGAACTGGTTGACCGTCAGAATGACGTGGGCTATGCCGTTAACTTCGATGGACATTGGATGTGATCTCGCTGAAGGAACCCTTCATCTTGAGCCGCCCCGGTATTTTGCCGGGGCGAGTCGAAAGGTGGTTTGGGAGAAAAGACCCTTCGACTCGCCGCTGACGCGTCGGCTCAGGGTGAAGAGGCTGGATAGAAGCAATTAAGATTTCACCTGGTTCTGAGGCATCATGTTTTTGCGGGTTTCGTCGGTCCAGCGGGTGCCGGGTTTGCCGTGTTCCTTGCCCACCTCATAGCCGCGGCGCACCGCGGGGCGGCTCTGGCAGAGCTTGTACCAGCGGTAGACGTTCGGGAACTGGCCCTGCAAATCCACTTCCTGGCGCTTGTAGGTGATGACCCAGGGCCAGCAGGCCGTGTCGGCAATTGAGTACTCGCCGCAGATATATTCCTGGCCTTCCAACTGCCGGTCGAGCACGCCGTAGAGGCGCAGCATCTCGGAATAGTAGCGGTCGATAGCGTAAGGGATTTTCTCTTCATGGTAGAGGCGGAAATGGCCGCTCTGGCCGATCATCGGGCCGAGGCCGCCGATCTGCCACATCAGCCATTCATTGATCTGGGTACGCTTGCGCAGGTCTTCCGGGTAGAACATGCCGGTCTTGTTCGCGAGATAGAGCAGGATCGCTCCTGTCTCAAACACGCTGATCGGCTCGCCGCCGCCGGGCGGGTCGTGGTCGACAATGGCCGGGATGCGGTTGTTGGGGCTGACTTTCAGGAAATCTTCGCCGAACTGCTCGCCCTTGCCGATGTTGATCGGGATGACGTTGTAGTCCAGGTCCATCTCTTCCAGCGCGATGGAGAGCTTCCAGCCGTTCGGCGTGGGCCAGTAATAGGCGTCGATCATAGGGGCGGTTCCTTCATCGCGGCATTAATTTGAGCGTGAGACCCTTTATAGCATCCTCAATCTGGCGAACCAGGGGCGGGAAATGGCATAGTCTCCGCCAACCAATGCCAAGCACGATCCAGGGACGCCGACGCCATGACCAAACGCCCGAACTTTCTCTACATCATGACCGACCAGCAGCGGGCGGATTGGCTGGGCTGTGCCGGGCATCCGGTGTTGAAGACTCCGAATATCGACGCCATTGCCGCCCAGGGCACCCGCTTCACCAACTTTCACGCCACCAGCCCGGTCTGCATGCCGAACCGGGCGACCTTCATGACCGGGCGTTACCCGAGCACCCACGGCCTACGCTACAATGGCTGTCTGCTGTCGGCGCGGGCGAACACGTTCGTGGATGTGCTGGCGGCCAGCGGCTACCACACCGCGGCCATGGGCAAGAGCCACCTGGCACCCATGACCAATCACACGCCGCTGATGAAGGACAGTCCCGACGTTGGCCCGATTGCCGAAGCGCTGAAGGAGGAGCCCGGCAACTACGCTCAGGAGGAACCGGGCAACTACGACTCGGACGAGTGGTACCAGTTCGAGACGCCCTACTATGGCTGGCAATATGTGGACATGGTGACGGAGCATGGTGACAAGTGCGGCGGCCATTACCGGCAGTGGTTCAAGCAGCGCGCGCCGAACTGGGAAGCCCTGCACGACAAGGCCAACGAGCTGCCGCACAACTACACCTGCCCGCAGGCCTACCGCACGCCGATCCCGGAGGAACTTTATCCGACTGCCTTCGTCAAGGAGCGCACGGTCGAGTATCTGAAGGGCCGCGAGGGCAACGACCAGCCGTTCTTCGCCTTCGTCTCGTTCCCGGACCCGCATCATCCGTTCAATCCGCCGGGCAAGTATTGGGATATGTACAGTCCGGACCAATTCACGGTGGACCTTCCTTACGAAGCGCACCAGAACCCCACGCCCGCCATGCGCCATGTCCATGCCGATTGGGAAAGCGGCGCGCCGCAGATGTCAGCCCAGACCGCCCGCATGGTGACGGAGCAGCAACTGAAAGAAGCCATGGCCATGACCGCCGGGATGCTGGCGATGGTTGACGATGCCGTGGGGGAGATCGTGGCGGCGCTGAAGGAGGCCGGGCTCTATGAGAACACGGTGATCTGCTTCAACTCCGATCACGGTGACTATCTGGGCGACTTCAACATGCTGCTGAAGGGGGCGTTGCCCTTCCGCTCCATCACGAGTGTGCCAATGATCTGGAGCGATCCCGCCGACCGGACAGGGCGGGAGATCGATGCGCTGGCGGCGACGATTGATGTGCCCGCAACGATCTTGGAGCGGGCGGGCGTGAAGCCCTATTACGGCATGCAGGCAGAGAGCTTCCTGCCGGTGATCAAGGGGGAGAGCGAGCGCCATCGCGATGATATTTTCATCGAATACAATGACGGCGGCCCGCGCATGGGCTTCGACACGCCCAGCCGGGTGAAGAGCGTTGTAACCGACGGATACCGTTTCACGATCTATAAGAACGAGCCGTGGGGCGAACTCTACGACCTGAAAGCCGACCCGCGCGAAACCAAGAACCTTTGGGATGACCCGGCCCATGCGGCTGTGAAGGCTGAGCTATCGCTGCGCCTGAACCACCTTCTGGCCGATACCATGGACGAAAGCCCCCGCGCCCAGCGGCGGGCTTGAGGGGGAGATACTCATGCCGCCGTTAAAGCCCCAGGCATCACTGCCGACACATGAAGTGCTGAACATGCCGCCGCACCTGGGCGACCAGGACCTTTGGGGCGAGGATGTGGCCTTGCAGGAAGCCGTAGCGCAGCAGGGCGCTGGTTGGGCAGCCGATCACCTTTCGACGTTCGGCAGGCACATGGGCCAAGCCGATATGGTCTATCAGTCGGAACTGGCGAACAAACATGAGCCGGAACTGAAGACCTTCGACCGCTACGGCATGCGTGTCGATCAGGTGGAGTTCCATCCGGCCTATCACACCCTGATGGACGCTGCGGTCAGCCATGAGGTGCACAGCTTTGCGTGGAACCATGCGGGGCCGGGCGCGCATGTGGCCCATGGCGCGCTTCAGTACATGTACCAGCAGGTCGAAGGCGGCGTGATGTGCCCGATAGCGATGGGCTATTCCGCCATTCCCTCTCTGAACTCAACCCCTGATGTGGCTGACGAGTGGTTGCCGCGGCTGCTGTCCACCACCTATGACCCGCGGGACATTCCGGCGGACCAGAAGCACGGCGTCATGATCGGCATGTTCATGACGGAGAAGCAGGGCGGTTCCGACGTAAGGGCGAACTCTACCCGCGCGGAGCCGGCTGGCATCGCAGAGGGCATCGGCCAGGCGTATTCGCTTAACGGCCACAAGTTCTTTTCCTCCGCCCCCATGTGCGATGCCTTCCTGGTGCTGGCCTATTCCGCTGGCGGCCTCTCGTGCTTTCTGGTGCCGCGCTGGCGGCCGGACGGCACCCGCAACGGCATCTATCTGCAACGGCTGAAAGACAAGCTCGGCAACAAGTCCAACGCCTCCTCAGAATTGGAGTTCATCGACGCTGATGGCGTGATGCTGGGCGACGAAGGCCGGGGCGTGCGCACTATCATCGACATGGTCCAGCACAACCGTTTCTACTGCACCACTTCCAGCGCGGGTATGATGCGTCAGGGGCTGCGGCTGGCACTGCACCATGTGCGCCACCGCTCCGCCTTTCAGCGCAAGCTGGTGGACCAGCCGCTGATGCGGAACGTGCTGGCGGATCTGGCCATCGAAGCCGAAGCGGCGATGGCTTATGGCCTGCGGCTTGGCCGGGCGATCGACGAGGCGGACAGTGATCCGATGGCGGCGGCGCTCGCCCGCATCGGGACGGCTATTGGCAAGTACTGGGTCTGCAAACGCGCGCCGCCTCACGTGGGCGAGTCGCTGGAATGCCTTGGCGGTGCGGGATACGTGGAGGAAAGCGGCCTGCCGCGGCTCTACCGGGAAGCGCCGTTGAATGGCGTCTGGGAAGGCTCCGGCAATGTGATCTGCCTGGACGTGCAGCGTGCGATGCAGCGGGAGGAGGCAGCGGTGCCTGCGGTGCTGGCGGAGTTGGAGGCGGCCAAAGGCGGGAACGCGCTGCTGGATCGGGCTGTCGCGGATATCCGGGACGAGTTGACAGACCAAGAGGATTTCGAAACCCGCGCCCGCGTCGTGACCGAGCGTTTGGCGGTCGCTCTGCAGGCATCATTGCTGGTTCGCCATTCGCCGAGCGCCGTCGCCGATGCATTCTGCGCGACGAGGCTGGGGGAACGGTGGCATGGGGCCTATGGCACGTTGCCAAAAAGCACGGACTTTGGCGCCATCATTGACCGGATCGCGCCTGCCGACGCCTGACCAACCCTTTCCCGAAAGAGGGGCGGTGCCCTAAATCACATCCAGCCCATCCAAGGTGAGGGTCAGGGCATTGCCGCCGACGGTGACCGATAGCATCGTGCCGCCCAAGCTATCGTCTGCTGCCGTCATGACGCCGTTGTCGTGGGCATCCAGGATGTCTTCGATACTGTCGAACCGCGATTTGGTGCCGTTGTTATAGACGAACAGATCGTTGGCCGGGTCGATGGAGTTGTCGAACGTGTCCGTATCCATGAAGCGGAACTCGATGTAGTCGCCCGCGCCAAAGTTCAGGTCGGTGATGGTGTGCGCATCGCCGTCGTTGATGTAGCGGCCATCCACGATGAAGGCGTCGCCGTCGGGGCCGCCGATTGCCGTGTTGTTGCCATAGCGGAGCGTGAACTGATCACTGCCGGTGTAGCCATACCAGGCGTTGTCTGCCGCCGAGCCGACAAAGACATCGTTGCCGACGCCCACGATCTCTACGGACAGAGTCTGGTTAGTGCTGTTGCCGGCTTGGTAGGTAGCCCTGACCTGAATGGGTTTCACTCCGTTCGTGGTGTAGGGCGTTGCCAGCGTTTCCTGTTGAGCTGCGACGGTGCCGCTGCCGGTGGCCGGGACGAAGCCCGCCCCATCGCCCCAGTCGATCTCGACCGTCGAGCCTGCTTCCGCGGTAAACTCAATCGTTGGTGTGATGTCGCCGGTGATCTCGTCGGAAGAGGATGGGCCGGTATCGGAGCTGTCGATCAGATCGGCGGTGCCGAGCGTGGGGGCGGCGGTATCGATCGTGACGTCGATGCTTTCGGTGATCTGGTTCCCGGCTTCGTCCTGCACGCCCAGGAAAATGTCGATAGCGGTGCCTTCGGACCGGAAATCCACCACATCGAAGCCTGAGCCGCCTTGGATGATGTCATTGCCGGTGCCGCCATCAAGATAATCGTCGCCGGGTCCGCCCTGGAGCCAGTCATCGCCGCCGCGGCCAACCAGGAGGTCATCATTGCCATAGCCGATAAGGTGCTCGTTTATGTTGCCGACGGCACCAAACAGGAAATCCCGTATCGATGCGCCGGTACCGGTGTCGTCGTCGCGGTCGCCGGTGTCGGTGCGCCCGTGCAGGGTGTTGGAGCCAACCGGGTCGGCATCCGCCGGCAGGTTTTGCAGACCATTGGCAAACGTCACGGCATCGATGGAAAACCCATCGAATGCGAGGATCGTGTCTTCGTCGAATTTGACAATATCCGTGCCTTCATCCCGGCCATCCTGGATATTGAGGTGCTCGACGGTCAGCTCTCCATTCTGTGATCCCTGGATGAAATCCTTAACCACCTCGAACTTGTATTCGGAAATAAAGCTGTTGTACTGAGCCACAACTTTGCCGACGGCGCGCAATTCGTCGTCACCTTCGCCGCCAACCATCACGTCGTGCGGTTCATTGCTGCAAACAGACGCCGGATTGCCGTTTCGCAGCAGATCGTCGTCCTTGCCGCCGAAGACGATGTCCGACTTGCCATTGGTCAGGTCGATGGTCAGATCATCATCGCCATCCATGCCCATCAAAGCACTGTTGGCATGCGATACCGCCGTGGTGTCGGCGAGGTTGGTCTGCATGTTCCAGGCATTGCGTACGGAGAGCGGCGCCGAGATGCTGAAGCCTTGAAACGGCAGGCCGAAGCTCGCCGTTGTAATGTCGATGAATTCCAGGTCAACGAAATCGATGGCAGCGCCGGGCAAATCAATCCCGGCGAACATGTTGTCCATGCCACTGAACAGGCCGGAAAATACATCAACATCAAGCGGATTATTGACATTGATATCAGGAATGTACGCCGCAATGTCGGCATCGATATCCAGAAAATCCTTCAGAATATCGCCGTCTGGCAGCAGTGCTTCCAATTGGTCGACGACCTGATCGATCAGCTTAGGAATGCCGGTCGCGTCGATGATCGGATCAACCACCGGTGCAACGACGTTATTATAGACAGCATCCGCGGCATCCAGCGCCCACTTTACCTCGTCCAACGCCGCTTCAAGGGTGTTCAGCGGGCCTTCCAGAATGTCGATTTTATCGAGAATTTTGTCCAAGTCAGCATTGAGTTGAACGATATCGCCTAAGTCATTGAGCGCCGGGATGCTGGTGTACAGGTCTTTGACCGGATCGATAATGTCGTGGACATCATCGTATTTTTCCCAAACCTAACTCAAAACTTGGTTGGCAGGATCGGCAGCTGAGTTCAGCCTGGCTTCTAGGTCTGCGCCGCCCTGATTGACCTCCGTATCGCCCGGCCCGGCATAGTCCTGCATCAGATCGACGGAGTCTCTGACCTCTCCAACATCCGTTTGGAATTAGCCCACCTGATTTGAGGCATCGTTCAGCAATGCCTCGGCGTCTTTCATTTTCTCCTTTAGCGTACCCAGGTTATCGCGCACCGGCTCGACGGCATCTTCCACGGTCTTGGCGTTCGATTTGATCGTGCCCATCACCTGGCCGAGTTGGTCGAACACGTCCTCCAACGCGGTTGCGGGACGCGATACCGGTCCAACCTTCTTTGCCAGGTTTGCGGCTTTCTCCAGGCCATCGAGGATGGATTCGATGGATGCCGCTTTCTGCCGGACCTCCTTGAAAACCCCCAGCGCCTCGCGAACGTCTTCGACAACCTCGCGGGATTCCTCGACGCACATTTCCGTATCGTCGATGGCATCCTGTATGTCGCCGAGGTTCCCGTGAAAATCGCTGAATTCCTGACCGGAATCATTTTCAATCGGATTTGAGGGGGAATGAGCCATTGGATACTTCCTCGAGCGTCGTCACTTTAACGGAGGCGAGGAAATAACCGGCGGCATTGTTGCACGTGCGAGAAGGTGTAGACTAATATATTGTAATAATATAATATATAAAAGGTGGAAGATCCACCTAATGTGTTAGTGATAGGACATGCCTATAATACTTTTCAGTTTGTGCAACTTACCATCATTCCCACGCTCTGTTATTTTCTTACTACTATAGTATAGGCGGGTGTTTCCAGAGCGCCTACGCAAAATATTACTTTGTTGAATTGACTGTTCTGTGTGATTGTGCATACTCGGCCAATCGTTGTCCAAACCTGCGAAGACCGTGATCAGCATGAAATTTTAGGATATGGGGATTTTGCTCCGGCCAAGTGAGCGCGAAAGCGCTTCAATCTAACCGGGCGATATGGGGAATTCCTTGGTACGCCGTACAGGATTCGAACCTGTGACCCACTGATTAAAAGTCAGTTGCTCTACCGACTGAGCTAACGGCGCATAAGGAATGGAGTCGCACCATAGTCAGTGCGGCGGTCGGGTCAACACTAGCGGGGCTAGTAGGCCTTCGATGCCGCACCCGCTTGCACGGTTTCGCCGCGGTTGAACTTGTCCATCAGGCGTTTGGCAATCTGTGGCGAGACGAAATGTGAGATGTCACCATCCAAGGAGCCAATCTCCTTCACTAAGCGGGAGGAGATGAATTGGTGCCGGTCGGAGGCCATCAGGAAGATGGTCTCGATGTTCTTGTCCAGCGACTTGTTCAGGCTGGCCATTTGGATTTCGTACTCAAAATCCGTAACGGCGCGCAGGCCGCGGATCAGGACGGTGGCATTCAGGCTGGCGGCGCAATGCACCAGCAGGCCATCAATCACGGTGACGCGGATGTTGTTGGCAATGCCCTCAGCCGCCATTACGTCGATTTCGTCCTGCACCATGGCAACACGTTCCTCGACTGAGAATAGAGGGCCTTTGCCCGCATTGCCTGCAACGCCGACGATCAGCGTATCCACAACCTGCGCTGCGCGCTGGATAATGTCGTTGTGGCCGCGGGTGGCCGGATCGAAGGTGCCGGGGTAAAGGCCGATATGACCGTCCGTCATACTCTGCTCGCTTGCGTCTCAATCGGTAAAGGAAGCTTGGACACGAGTGCGCAAGCTATTCGGTGGAGATACCAGTCTCTGTATCGTCGCTGCCGTCGTCAATGATCCTGGAGACGGAAACAACTTTTTCTCCTGCGCCGAGCGAGAAAAGACGAACGCCGCGGGTTGAGCGGCGGGCGATGCGGATGTCTTCCACTGGTACCCGGATCAACTGCCCGCCGTTGGTGACAAGCACCAGTCCGTCGCTGTCATCAACGGGGAATGCCGCGACGACACCGGCATTCGGCATCAGGTCCATCAGGTCGATGCCTTTGCCGCCGCGTTTGGTAACACGGTAATCGTAGGTACTGGTGCGCTTGCCATAGCCATCGTTGGCAACGGTCAGAATAATCTCTTCCGTGCGTTGCAGACCCAGGAATTCGGCCTCTATCAGAGGTTGGTCTTCGGCCAGGTCGCCGCTTTCATCGCGCCGGCGGCTGGCTGCCATGCGCAGATAGGCGTCCCGGGTTTCCGGTTCGATCTCCGCGCCATGCAGGATGGTCATGGAGATGACCTCGTCGGAATCGGCGAGCAGAATGCCGCGAATACCGGGCGAGTTGCGGCCGGCAAAGACCCGGACATCGGTCAGCGGGAAACGGATGGCCTTGCCGTGGTGGCTTGCCAGCAGCACGTGGTCGTCCTGGGCGGCGAGAGAGACGCCGATCAGCGAGTCGCCCTCATTCAGCTTCATCGCGATCTTGCCGTTGGACATGACGTTGGTGAAGTCGGAGAGCTTGTTGCGGCGGACATTGCCGCTGGCGGTGGCGAAGAAGATGTCCATCTCGTCCAGCCCTTCCGTGCCGTCTTCGGGCAGCGGCAGGACGGTGGAAATGGTCTCGCCCTGTTCCAGCGGCAGCAGGTTGACCATGGCCTTGCCACGGGCCTGGGGAGTGCCGATGGGCAGGCGGTAGGTCTTCATCTTGTAGACCATGCCGCGGGAGGAGAAGAACAGGACGGCCGCATGGGTGTTGGCCACAAACACATCGGCCACAAAGTCTTCGTCGCGGGTAGACATGCCGGAGCGGCCTTTGCCGCCGCGCCGCTGCTCGCGGTAGAAGGTAAGCGGCACGCGTTTGATGCAGCCCTGCTGGCTGACCGTGATGACCATGTCCTCGCGCTGGATCAGGTCTTCGTCGTCCTGGTCGGCCTCCGCATCGAGAATTTCAGAGCGGCGGTCGTTGGCGAACTTGTCGCTGACCTCCTGCAATTCCTCGCGGACGATGGTGAGCACGCGCTCGCGGGAGCCGAGAATGTCGAGATAGTCTTCGATTTGGTCCACCACTTCGCGGAGGTCGGTGGCGATTTTGTCTCGCTCCAGCCCGGTCAGACGGTGCAGGCGCAGGTCGAGGATAGCCTGGGCCTGGGCCTGGCTGAGCTGGTAGGTTTCCGCCAGCTTGGCGCTGACGTCTTCGTCCACCAGTCGGACCAAGGGCGCGACGTCGCCGGTCGGCCACTCGCGCGCCATCAGTTCGGCGCGGGCGGCGGCGGGGTCCGGGGCTTCACGGATGAGCTTGATGACTTCATCCAGGTTCGCAACGGCCACGGCCAGCGCCAGCAAGGTGTTGGCCCGCTCCCGCGCCTTGCCGAGTTCGTAGGCGGTGCGGCGGGTGATGACTTCCTGGCGGAACTTGCAGAAGGCTTCCAGCACGCCCTTGAGCGACAGCAATTCGGGCCGGTGGCCGTTCAGGGCCAGCATGTTGTAGCTGAAGGAGTTCTGCATCGGCGTGTAACAGTAGAGCTGGTTCAGGACCACTTCCGTCACCGCGTCACGCTTCAGCTCGATCACCACGCGGATGCCGTGGCGGTCGCTTTCGTCGCGAAGGGCCGAAATGCCGTCGATCAGCTTGAGGTTCACCACCTCCGCGATGCGCTCCACCATCCGGGCCTTGTTGGTCTGGTAGGGCACTTCGGTGACGATGATGGCTTCGCGGTCCTGGCTGCGCTGCTCGATCTCTGTCTTGGAGCACATGATGACCGTGCCGCGACCAGTGGCGTAGGCCTGCCGGATGCCGCCCTTGCCCAAGATCAGCGCGCCGGTCGGAAAATCGGGGCCGGGCATGATGTCGGTCAGCTCGTCCAGGCCGATTTCCGGATCATCCAGGTAAGCCAGCGTGGCGGCCACGACTTCGCCTAGATTGTGCGGGGGAATGTTGGTGGCCATGCCGACGGCGATGCCGCCCGCGCCGTTCACCAGCAGGTTCGGCAAGCGGGCGGGCAGAACGGTTGGTTCGCTCTCCGACTCGTCATAGTTGGGTTGGAAGTCGACGGTGTCCTTGTCGATGTCTTCCAGCAGGGGCTGGGCTGCCTGGGCCAGCCTGGCCTCGGTATACCGCATGGCGGCGGGTGGATCGTTGTCGAGGCTGCCGAAATTGCCCTGGCCGGAGATCAGGGGCAACCGCATGGAGAAGGGCTGCGCCATGCGCACAAGCGCGTCGTAGATGGCGCTGTCGCCGTGCGGATGGAACTGGCCCATCACGTCGCCGACGATGCGGGCGGATTTGCGGTAGGGCCTTGCCCAGTCATAGCCGCCGACGCGCATGGCGTAGAGGATGCGACGGTGCACTGGCTTCAGGCCATCACGCACGTCCGGGATAGCGCGCGCCACAATCACGCTCATGGCGTAATCGAGATAGGAGCGCTGCATTTCGTCTTCGATTGAAACGAGCGCGATGTCGTCGCGTTCGCCCCTTGGTTCATCCGCCAACGGTAATTTCCTCGCCAACTTTGGCAGGCCCTAGATATTGGGCCTTTGTCGGTTGCCGTATCACCAAATAGTGTGGCTACGGTTTAGTATCATATTCCTGTAATCTAGCACTCCGGCGCGCGTGTGGCCAGTGCTAAGTGATCGATATCGGTAACATAGTATGGGAAAATCAGTCAAAATTGGGAGTAAATCGAAGCTCGCTCCCAATCGGGTAAGCAAAGGCCTGTGAAATGGCTTTGACAGGCCTTTGCGGGATTTGCATCGAACCACCCGCGTATTGAAAGAGTGCGCTGATTCACGACGCGCCGGCGGATGCACGCGTTCCGATCAGACCATTAGACCGGACGGTCGCCTTTTACGGTAATACGATAACCGCTACGCACCTGGGGGAAGTAGTCCCACATGGCGATGTGCTGGACGCAGCGATTGTCCCAGAAAGCCACGGATTTCTCCTGCCAGCGGAAGCGGCACTGGAAGTCCGGTTTTGCCGAGAAGTCGTAAAGGAAATTCAGCACGCCTTCACTCTCGTTGCGGCTGACCTCGTTGATCTTCACGGTGAAGGTCGGATTGACGTAAAGCGCCCTGCGGCCCGTCACCGGGTGCGTGCGGACGATAGGGTGCACGTTGGTCGGATAGACCTTGCCCGCATCGTTCACACCCTTGTCGGCGTAGCGGCCGCGGTAGACCTGCTCGCCGGAATGGGTGGCGGTCAGGCCTTCCAGGTAGGCTTTCATCCGGTCACTGAGCGCATCATAGGCGGCGTACATGCTGGCGAAGAGTGTGTCGCCACCGGTCGGCGGTATCTTATGCAGGTGCAGGATGGAACCCATTGGCGGCTCCGGATCGCAACTGACGTCCGAATGCCAGCGCTCACCCGCGATACGTTTGGAATTCTCGTCAGCATGGATGGTCAGCACTTCCGGATGACCCTCCGGGCCTGGAGAAGCTGGGTGGATGTGCAACTCGCCGAAATGGCGGCCGAAATCCTTGTGCTGCTCAAGGTTCATGTCCTGGTCGCGGAAAAAGATGACCTGATGCGCCATCAGGGCGTCATGGATTTCCGAGAATTGCTGATTGGAGAGCGGTTTGCTGAGGTCGACGCCGTCAATCGTGGCACCGATGCGCGGGGTCACCGGATCGGCGGAGATGGTTTGGTAAGACATGGGGGCATCCTCCTTTGTCTTTGGCTGTTGCTTAATTTGCCGGGAGCTTACGGTATCGGCAGGGGCTTTGTCCAGGCGTTGCGCGATGGCAAAATCAGCATGGATAGGTGCGCGGTTCTGCGCCGATGATGCGTCAACTGCCCTGTGCGGTACTGAGATCAGTCAACCAACCGCGCAACCAACCATGCAACCAACGGGAAGGACAAGCCGACAATGGCCAATACTGAATGGAAAGATAAAGGCGTCGCAATGCGGGCTGCGCTGTTTGGCGAAGCCGCCGCCGCGAAGATCGATGCGAGCGACTACAATTCGGCAGGCATGCAGAAGTTCAAGGAATACGCGCAAGAGGCCGTATTCGGCGGGCTTTGGGCGCGCGAATGCCTGGACCTGAAGACCCGCACGCTAATCTGTGTGATCTCCGACACAGTAATGGGACGGGAGGATGAGTTGGCTCTTCACTTGCGCTTTGCGCTGCGCCAGGGCTGGACGGAGGATGAACTGACCGAGGCGATCATGCACCTGGCAGGATATATCGGTTTGCCGCTGGTGCGCGGCTCCATGCTGAAAGCCGGTGCGGTCTTTGAAGAGATTCGGAAAGAAGGCGGGGCTTAGGACGCAGGCGTAGCTTCCGGGAGGGTGACCTCGTCAGAGGCTACGCCGCAACGGTCGGGCCGTCGCCGGCAATGGTGGTGCGCTGCATCAGGCGGCGGAACTTGACGCTGTCATAGGGTGTTGCCCTGTCCAATGCTGCGCGATTGTCCCAGACGATCGCGTCGCCTGTCCGCCATTCATGACTGAAAACGGCCTCCGGCGGACAGGCTATTGCCAGCAGGTCCGCCAGCAAAGCTCTACCCTCGTCCAGCGGCATCCCTTCGATATGCGAGGCGTGGGCGCCAATGTACAGGGCCTTTCGGCCATTCACCGGATTGGCGCGTACCAGCGCCTGGCGCACCTAGGACACCTCTGCTTTTTGCGCCTCGGTCAATACAGCCGGATCGACCAGAGCGCGGGAATAGACCAGGTCGTGCACAACGACCAACCCTTCCAGCATGGCCTGACGTGCGGGCGGAATGTGGCTCCCGGCAGCACGGCAGGAGACGAACTCCGTGTTGCCGCCAGCCGATGGCACCTCCCGCGCGGAGAGGGCCGAGCAAAGCGACGGTACCGGCTTGAAGGAATTGTCCGAGTGCCAGAGCATATTGGCCTTCTGGTAGATCATGCGACGGTCATTCGGCGGTATCACCGTGCCGTCGTTGATGTCGATATTGGACTGGCGCGCGAAGGCGGTGCCTCCTGCCGGGTTGGCGCTGATCGTGCGTTCCAGCGGGCCGAAACGCTCTGAAAACGCGATCTGGCTTTCGTCATCCAGCGGCTGGCCGCGGAATACCAGGATTGAATATTTCTCGAACGCCGCACGGATGGCTTCCCATTCCGGCTGGGAAAGCGGATGAGTGATGTCAACGCCGTCAATCTCTGCACCGAAATCGGGGTGCAGCTTGCGTATGATTTCCACCATCTGACGCTACTCCATTCGGCGCTACGGCCTTTTCCTTGCGGCTTTCGGGACCTATGTAACGGCCAGCAAAGCCACCTCGATCTGCCAAACCATAGGCTTCCCAATGTCCTCAGGCTATCCCGAAGCAGGCGTGCGCCGCCGCCTCGCCGACTTTCTCTACGCCCGCTATGTGCAATGGGCCATCACGGGGCTGATCGTTGTCAACGCGGTCACGCTGGGTCTGGAAACATCCGGGGCCGTCATGGCGTCGTGGGGGCCACTGCTGCAGGCGCTGGACGGTTTCATAATCACGGTGTTCGCGGCGGAGGTAACGCTGCGTATCATCGCCTTTGGTCCGCGCTTTTTCAGGGGTGGCTGGAACTGGTTCGATTTCCTAATCGTTGGCATGTCGTTGATACCGGCCGCAGGCAACCTGTCGGTTCTGCGCTCGCTTCGTATTCTGCGGGTGCTGCGTCTGATCTCGGTCGTGCCGCAGATGCGGACGGTGGTCGGCGCGCTGCTCCAGGCAATCCCCAGCATGGGCACGGTGGCATTGCTGCTGACGCTGCTGTTCTACGTTGCCGCGGTGATGGCGACCAAGCTGTTCGGCGAGGCTTTCCCGGTATGGTTCGGTACGATCGGCGAGAGCATGTACTCGCTGTTCCAGATCATGACGCTGGAAAGCTGGTCCATGGGCATCGTCCGGCCCGTGATGGAGGCCTATCCGTCTGCCTGGCTGTTCTTCGTGCCCTTCATACTGATAACAACATTCGCCGTGCTGAACCTGTTCGTTGCCATCATGGTGGACGGCATGCAGGCAATGCACGCGCACGAGGTGGAGGCGGCAGAGGCCGAAGCCCATGCCGAACGCCAGGCTATTGTCGATGAATTGCGGGCGACGCGAGCCGAAATCCGCGAGTTGCGGGCGGAACTGAGCGCGGATGGCAGGGTGAAATCCGGCAGGCAGGGGCCGTCTGGTAACGGGAGCAATTAACCCGTTCTTAACGGTGCTCGGGCTATAGTGCGGGAGTCGGCAGGTGATGATTGGCGAGCGGACGCTGATTGAATGAGGAGGTGAAGTGCGAGCTTCAACATTGTCAGCCGGGCGCGCAATTGGACGATTGCGGCCTTTGCCGGTGATGCTCTGGGTGAACCCTGGCTAAACCATCGATAAGCTCCAGATAAACTTGGGCTAAACCGCACCTAAACCGTTTCGGCCCCGAAAGGGTTAGTTTTGCGCATAAAGGTTTAGTTTTGTTTACGTCGATTTTGGAGATGCGGCTGCGGGAATGGAAGGCGTAAACATAGAAGAACATTCCCGCTTTTCCGTCGCGACATCCTCTATTGCCTAGCTGCTTCCTCAAGTATACGGGGTGCGTTCGTATCCTTGTGTGGATTGAGGCGGGCCAGGGCCAGCGGCGTGGCTCCATCGTTGGATTTGGCGCTCGGGTCGGCGCCCAGGGCGAGCAGTTCTTCGACCACCCATGGCTCCTCGGTTTTTAATGCAGCGTAGTGGAGCGGGGTCAGGCCGGATAAATCGGTAGCCTGCAGGTGCGCACCCGCCTCGACCATCAGCCGGACGGCGCTCTCGTTCTTATTCGTGGCTGCAGCGAGATGCAGCGGGGTTATTCGGTTTGGCAACAGGCGCGCATTCACATCCGCTCCGTGTCGGATGAGGGCGGCGAGCACGGCCGGGCTCTTGTTGAAGGAGGCCCATGCGTGGACGGGCTCGAACCCGTCTCTCACTGCGCGGTGTACGTCTGCGCCCGCCTTGACCAGCATATCGACAATGTCGGGCAAGCTTGAACTCGACGCGGCGGCGAACAACGGCGTGCGGCCCTTGCCGTCCGGGATGTCGACGGTTTTGTACGCCTTCAACAATGTTGCAAACACCGCCGGTTTCCGGGCTTTTTCGGCGGCAACATGCAGGGCTGTCTGCCCGTCACTGTTCTTAGCGGTAACATTGGCCCCGCCGCGCAAAAGCTCCTCTATGAGCTGGGGCTTGGCAGTCGTCCGCGCCGCGATCAACAGCGACGTCTCGCCCGCGTCGTTCCGGGCATTCACGTCCGAGCCCGCGTTGACCAGCATGTTGATGAAGCCTTCCGGCTGGTTTTTTTCAACAACCATCAGCAACGGTGTATACTCGTTCTCGGTACGCGCTTCCGTACTGGCACCAGCGCCTAGAAGCCACTTCAAAGGAAACGGAGAACCGTTAAACCCAGCGGCCGCATGCAACGGAGTCATGCCGGCGGCATCCCTCGCCTCCATATCCGCCCCTGCCGCAACCATCGCGGCGACCGTACTCTCGGTGGTAGAATTGCTGGCCGCAAAAGGCAGCGGTGTTAGCCCTACCCCTGCCTTTTGGTTGGGGTCGACTCCCGCTTCCACCAGCTTCTTGAACAGCTGGGGCCGATCGAACATTGCCGCATAATTGGATGCGTATGCGCCGTCATTGGACCCTCTCGCAAAGTTCCCGGACGCGATACAGGCTTCGGCTTGCTGCATCGACAACTTGACCGGGAACATCGGGTCATTGCACCCGCTACCGCCGCCAGCCTGCTGCCCGGTTGTCTTGCAACCGGGCAGCAGAGCCAGGACACCCAGCACCAGTACACATCTAAACATTGCCCCAACCGCCTGCGTGCGAGATTTACTCCGCAGCCACCCGTGTCGCCGACAGTTTGTCGTCCATCTTCCACTGCTTGATCACCGGCAGCACCTCTTTGATGTAGAGCTTGATGCCTTCTTCGGCAGCCTCAATCGGGATGCCGCCGAAGCGGAAGCTGGTGGCAAGCTCGTAGTCGCCGACCAGTTCCTTCCGCTCCTCCAGCACGCGCAGGATGCGGTCGGGCGTGCCCCAGACGCTGGCTTCCATGAAGCCCGCGATGATGCCGTCCATGCCGATCTCTTTCGCTGTCGCGATCTTGGCGGCGTAGGCGTCGTAGCCCTTCACGCTGGCAAAGTGATCGCCCAGCAGCTCGTAGTGGTTGAAGTTGGACATGACGAACTTGCCCATCCAGTCATTCGCCTTCTCCTCCGCGCCGTCCATGGTGGGGGTGCAGACGCAGAAGTCGGCCATCAGGGGCGGCGGCGCTTTCCGGCCATGCATCTCCAGGAACAGGTCGCGGTGCTTCTGGATTTCAGGCAGGCGGGTGGTCCAGGGCCGGTCGGAGAACATGACCATGCGGGCCTGGATCTTGGCTGTCGACACGACCGAGTCGTCGCTGGAAGCCACCGCGTAGAGCCGGTCTCGGATGGGGAAGCGCGGGCGCGGGGTTGCTTGTAGTGCGGGCCGTCGCCTTCGATGAAGCCGGTCTCCAGCGCTTCCACGATCATCTTGGCCGCCTCGTCAAAGCGGGTGCGGCTCTCG
This sequence comes from Alphaproteobacteria bacterium, assembly GCA_965202745.1. Lineage (GTDB taxonomy): Bacteria > Pseudomonadota > Alphaproteobacteria > Bin95 > Bin95 > JACKII01. The sequence continues at coordinate 421,224 of CBDBCB010000022.1, read as the reverse complement.
TCCATGGAGGAGCGGAAGATGTTGAACTCCCGCCGGGCCAGGCCGCGGCCCACGCCGAAACGCAGGCGGCCATCGGTGAAGTGGTCGATCATCGGCACCTTCTCCGCGATGCGCAGCGGGTCGTTCCACGGCAGGATGACGGCGGCGGTGCCCACATCCACGTTAGGATGCTTCGCCGCCAGGTAGCTCATCAGCTGGAGGTTGTCGGGGCAGAAGGAATAGTCGTCGTCGTGGTGCTCCACCGCCCACAGGCAGTCGAAGCCGCCGTCGGCGGCGATCGCCGCAATGCGCAACTCCTCATCATAGCACTGCTGGTCGGTTACGCCGGACGGGACAGAATCCTACGCTAAGGGTAAAGCAGCCCTTCACGCCCAGCGCAGAGAAGGTGTCGAGAGAGCCCAAATCTACCGGATGCTGCGGCGTAGCGGATGTCAGCTTTCGGATGGTGGATTGTTTCATTTGAATCTTGCCCGCCAAGTTTCACAACGGCTCGCATCGCGTAGCTCGTAGGCCTCCAAAGCCTCTTCCGGGCTTTGGTCGAACTGGTCTTCACTGTTCTCGCCAATGGCTGTAAGGCGCATTTAATACCACACGGTGACACCTCTCCGCGGCGGTTTCTCGAACATCGGAAACTCCGGATCGCCGCCATCTACGCTTAACTAAGTATTCGCCAAGGCCGGGTCCAGCACCATTGCACGGGCAAGGCTGATCACGTCAGCCGAGCCATCCTGCAAGGCCAGTGCCGCTTGTTCACTAGTAAAGAAATTGAAAAAGGAACATTGGTCCAACTTGTCCCAGACTGGGCGCTTCGTTCTGGTGGCATTTTTGCTGTATATCCACCCACGCAGTTTCGATCCGCAGCGACACAACGCTTTGCGGAACTGTTTGCGGAAAGACTTCGCGACAGTTTGACGTAAGTTTAGAGTCGAACTGCTCAGTGGAAGGTTTTCGTTGGCTTATCATTGACGCCCTGCACCCTAAGCGGAACTTGGCGCAGTTGCGGCGAAAGTTCTCTTTGCCCGCATCTTTCGAATTCAGGCGCGGTGCAGCGAAAGTCAGGTCTGGTGCCGGTTGAGGGTCCTGTAGATGGTTGGGCGAGATACGGAAAACACCTCGGCCAGATCGCTGATAGAATAATCGTCGGTGGCGTGCATTCGGCAAAGCTCTTTTTGCTGCTTATCTGAGAGCTTCGGCTGTTTGCCACACAGTTTGCCTTTGGCACGAGCAATTGCCATGCCTTCGCGGGTCCGCATGCGGATCAGGTCGGCCTCGAACTCCGCGAAGGTGGCGAGGATGTTGAAGAACATCTTTCCCATTGGATCGGTTGGATCATAGACGGATGCGCCGAGGGCCAGCTTCACCCCTTTCTCCTGGAGCTGGTCGGCTATCGCGCAAGCATCAGGAACAGATCGGGCCAGCCGGTCGAGCTTGGGCACGACAAGCGTGTCACCTTCCCGCACGGCTGCAATGGCTTGATCCAGACCGGGACGGGCGCGGTTTGTGCCTGTCAGCCCATGATCTGTGTAAATGCGATCCGGAGCCACGCCGAGATTTGCCAACGCCTGTTTCTGGGCGGTGAGGTCCTGATCGTTGGTCGAGCAGCGGGCGTATCCGATAAGTGTTGTCTTCATGGTTGGACTGTACGAATATGGCTCCTTTATTGCAATTCTTACCGTACCATCTATACGAGATAGCCTTTGCTCTGTAAGCATTGAAGAGGTGCGTCGACGGAAAACTGACCGCTCATCGCTCGTCTTTCGGACGCCCATCCCAGACATTCCAGAAAGGTTTTCATGCCCCGCCGAACTATTTTGACTGCGCGCCAACGGGCAGCGCTATTTGACCTGCCAACTGATGAAGTCACGATCCTGCGTCATTACACTCTGGTGGATGACGACTTGGAAATCATTGACAGCCGCCGCCGCCCTCACAATCGTCTTGGCTTCGCACTACAGCTTTGCGCATTGCGTTATCCGGGGCATCTGCTGACGCCAGGGGAAATTATCCCGGAACCGATCACCCGATATCTGGCTGCGCAACTTGGGCTACGACCTGATGACTTGATCGACTATGCAGTCCGCGAAGAAACCTGACATGAACATTTGGCAATCTTGCGGGACATATAAGGGTACAAAATGTTCACAGGTCAGGGCGCACGGGATCTGAAAGCATGGCTGACATCTGAAGCTGAGCTGGCACGTTCGAACGAAGGCTTGGCAAAGCGATTTGTCGAACAGTGCCGCGCCACCCAAACCATCTTACCCGGCACGACGGTCATTGAGCGCCTCTGCGCCGATGTGCTTGTCGCAGCCGAACGCCGGATCGAAGGTTTCGAAGATATGCCCCACGTATGTTGCGCGCGCTCGACATCCGCGCGGCACCCGTTGCAGCGTCTTTGGTGGAGGCAGCACAAATTATTGCACGTGCTGAAAAAGATCACGACCGTCCTCTCTCCTTTTTACGCGCTGCTCCGAAATGGCGGCGTCACCTCAATAGCGCGGGAAAAGATGAACCCCGACTTTGGGAGGTGGTTGTGATGAGCCATCTTCGTGACGCCTTCCGCTTCGGCGATATCTGGTTGGCCAGTTCGCGCAGATACGGTGATCTGAAAGCAGCTTTGGTTCCGGTCGAGATTGCTCAAAGCGTTCCGAAACTGGTCATGCCGTTTGAACCGGAGAAATGGATTGAAGATCGTAAAATACGCTTGGCCGATGGTCTGCAACGATTAGTCAAGGCGGCCAGAACAGGCGCGATACCCGGAGGGTCCATCGAAAATGGCGTTCTGACAACGGACCGTTTGATGTCAGCTGCCCCCGCTGAGGCCGACGCGCTCATTCTTGATCGGTACAACCGGATTCCGGATGTCAGGATCACCGATCTTTTGCAGGAGGTTGATCACGAGATCGGATTCACAGAAGCATTCACGCATCTTAGGACGGGTGTGCCGTGCAAAGACAAGACGGGCTTGCTGAATGTCCTGTTCGCTGAGGGGCTGAACCTTGGCCTGAGCAAAATGGCGGATGCCACGGACACGCATAACTTTTTCCAGCTCTCACGCATCTCTTGCTGGCATATGGAAAGCGAGGCGATCAATTGTGCGCTTGAGATGGTCATTGAGGCACAGTCAAAACTACCAATGGCCCAGTTTTGGGGGGTCGGGGAAACCGCATCCAGCGACGGGCAATTCTTCCCAACCACCCGGCAGGGTGAAGCGATGAACCTTATCAACGCAAAGTATGGTCAAGAACATGGGCTGAAAGCCTATACCCATATGTCAGATCAGTACGGGCCCCTCGCAACCTAGAATATCCCGGCGACTGTAAGCGAAGCACCATATATTCTGGACGGCCTGCTGATGAACAAAGCTGGCAAGAAAATCAAAGAGCAATATGCCGATACGGGCGGGTTTACCGATCTTGTCTTCGCGGTCACAGCGCTTTTGGCCTACCGATTTATTCCACGCATCCGGGATCTGCCTTCAAAACGGCTCTATGCCTTTGATCCGGCGAGCACCCCGAAAGAATTACGGGGTATGATAGGTGGCAAGATCAAGCAGCGTTTGATCACCGAAAACTGGCCGGATATTTTGCGCGCCGTGGCCACCATGGCGGCTGGCATTATGCCTCCCAGTCAGTTGTTGAAGAAGTTTGCCTCATACCCTCAGCATCATGAACTGGCCCTTGCCCTGCGAGAGATTGGCCGGATCGAACGGACACTGTTAATCATCGAATGGCTGCTTGATGCGGATATGCAACGTCGCGCTCAGATCGGGCTAAACAAAGGGGAGGCACATCATGCTTTGAAAAACGCGCTTCGGATTGGGTGCCAAGGCGAGATCCGGGATCGAACCGCCGAGGCCCAGCACTACCGCATGGCCGGGCTGAACTTACTGGCTGCCATCATCATTTATTGGAACACAAAGCATATCGGCCATGCTGTCACACAGCGGCAGAGCGCCGGATTGAATTGCCCGCCGGACCTGCTGGCGCATATCTCACCACTTGGCTGGGCCCATATCCTGCTCACCGGCGAATATAGGTGGCCGAAAACAACGGGTTCGTGGTTGCATAAGGTCAGCCCGTATTCTGGTTCGGTTTACTGAACAGGGTGCGAAACAGCTCTTCCGCCCGCGCCAATCCCTCATCCGTCAGGACAACAGATTTGGCCTTGTTGACAGGATCATAGATCATTCCTTGTTCATACAACCAGTTCAGCACATCCCAGTCATGGCCTTTCCACGCCCGACGCTCATCATGCAGCGTCAGCCACAATAGCCCTAAAACAGCTTCGTCAATGCGGCCCGTGTCGATCTCCGTGGGGCTGATCATAACAGGAAATCCAGATAAGTGCGCCCAAAACGCCCAAAATCACTCTTAGCGTAGGATTCTGCCCCCTCCGGCAATCGACCCCTGGATGATTTGCTGAAGGAGCCGGGCGCTGCGGAGGAGACGGTGGGCTCCCCCTCCCACGCGGCGAAGATCACTGCAGGCGACTTGGAAGGCGGGCTGAAGATCTTTGTCGATGATGTGAACGGCCCTGGTGCCTGGGACGCGCTTGCCCAGGCCGACCGGCAGATGCGGGAGGACAACGCGGGCACGCTGCTCGCCCAGATCAACGAAGGCCGCCAGCCCTACACCAAGGCAGAGGCGGAGGCGCTGAGCCTGCCGACGCTGTTTGTGGTCGGCGGCGACACCAAGGGGCTGCTGCCCACCATCGCCAAGGCCCTGGCTGCCCACGCCCAGAATGCGGAAACCACGGTGATCCCCGGCGCCGCCCACCCCATGTTCCGCCAGCAGCCGCAATTGTTCAGCAAGGCGGTGCTGGGGTTCCTGGGGCGGTAGGTGAGGTATGCACGGCTGATTCTGCCCCCCGCAAAAGTTTGTGCCTCAATCCGCTGCGGATCGGCAGGCGTACCAGCTTCCGAAGCGCCAACGGAATGGCAGGCTTTATGCCAATAGCAGGGGAGTAACGACGATCGCTGACCAAACCAAACCCGGCCAGACCGCCGCGCCGGCTGCCGCGATATGGCTGACCGGCCTGGGCATGGCCCCGTTTGCCGGGCTCGCGATTGCCTATCTAGTTATGCCTGCCCATACCGGAGGCTTGGCGGCGTTTGCCGTGCTGGTCTATGGCGCGGTGATCCTGTCATTTCTGGGAGGTATACGCTGGGGCCTGGCGATCGCACCGTGCCGGCAGGCAGGCGGCCGTCCGCTTTGGGACGCCCTGGTGCTCAGTGTAACGCCAGCGCTGTTGGCCTGGTTCGCACTGCTGACCCCGCCGCCGGGACCGCCCTTCTTTCTGGCCGCCGGATATCCTGCTGATGCTGGCCAGCGACTGGCAGGCAGCGAAGAAAGGCGAGGTGCCGCCCCTGGTACGCGCAGCTGCGCTAGCCGCCTACTCTGGCCGCCATCGTATCGTTGCTGGTGGTCGGCCTCGCGTGAGGCGCAGCGACCGGACCCCGGTCGGCAATCCGGAAAGCCGACCTGCCAACTAAGGACTGCTCTCATTGCGTCCGTCCGTTTAGCTGGCGGCCCAAGTAGGCGCTGAACTGGCCGGAGGTCAAGTATTGCACCGACCGATGCCGCCGGGCGCAATAACGGCAGCCCCTGCCCAACAAATCGGGTGACGGCCCTACAACTTTCGGCGTATTCTCTGGTCCAAATTGGTAAGGAGACACTCCCATGTCCTATGATTATGACCTGATCGTCCGTAACGGCACCGTCGTTGATGGCACCGGCGCAGAACCCTTTGCCGCCGATGTGGCCATCAAAGGTGGCGTCATAGCCGCTTTCGGCGACGTTACCGGCTCCGCCGCGCGTGAGATCGATGCCAAAGGCAAGCTCGTCATCCCCGGCTTTGTCGACATCCACACCCACTACGACGCCCAGGCGGTGTGGGACACGCACATGGCGCCAAGCTCCCTGCACGGTGTGACCACGGTCGTTGTTGGCAATTGCGGCGTCGGCTTTGCGCCCTGCAAGCCTGAAGACCGGAACAAGCTGATCGAGCTGATGGAAGGCGTGGAGGACATCCCCGGTGCCGTCATGCACGAAGGCCTGGAGTGGACGTGGGAAAGCTTCCCCGAATATCTCGACGCGCTGGAAGCCAAGCCGCGTGACGTGGGATCTTGCAGCGCTGCTGCCGCACTCCGCCGTCCGCGTTAACGTCATGGGCGACCGCGCCGTAGCTTTCGAGCCCGCCAATGATGACGACATCGCGAAGATGCGCGCCATCACCAAAGAGGCTATTGAGGCCGGCGCTGTCGGCGTCTCCACCAGCCGCACCACTAGCCACAAAACTCTTGCCGGCGAGTATATCCCGACCCTGCGCGGTCTACGAAGACGAGCTGATGGGCCTGGCCAATGGCCTGAAGGACGCGGGCCAGCGGCTTCCTGGAAGCGGTCAGCGACTGGATCACGGATGAAGGCGAAGACACGATCAATGCCGCGCCGGACCCGGTGGAGGCCTTCGGCATCCTGAAGCGCGTCGCCCAGAATTCCGGCCGCCCGATGGTCTACACCCTGGCCCAGCGTAACAGCCTGCCCGAAATGTTCGACCACCTGCTGGAGATGAACCGCAAGGCGTATGAGGAAGAGGGCGTCAACATCCGCCCAGTGTTCCCGCCGCGTGCCATCGGCATTCTCCTGGGCCTGCAAGCCAGCCAGACGCCGTTTTCCGGCTGCCCGACCTTCAAGAAGCTGAACGACCTGCCACTGGCAGAGAAAGTCGCCAAGCTGCGCGACCCGGCCATCCTGCGAGCAGATCCTGAGTGAAGACCCGATCAAGGAAAGCACGTTCCCGCTCATCCACCGCATGAGCTACAAGTACATGTTCCCGTTCACGGACAAGAACTATCAGCCGCAAGAACAAGAGAGCATGGAGGCCAAGGCAGAGGGCGGCAACGCCTCAGCAGCAGAGCTAGCCTATGACTGGCTGGTGGATAATAACGGCAAGAACTTCCTCTATATGCCGATCACCAACTATTCCGACTTCTCACTGAGCGCTTCAGAGAAGCTGCTGGGTGAGAAGATGGCGATCATGGGTCTGGGCGATGGTGGCGCACACGTCGGCTTCATCCTGGATGCTGGTTTCCCGACCTGGCTGCTGGCTCATTGGGGCAAGGCGGAGCGCAAGTTCGCCATGCCGGAACTGGTCCGCCGCCTGACCACTGACACGGCGGAGGCCGCAGGCCTGCTCGACCGTGGCCGGATTGCGGTCGGCCTGAAGGGTGACCTGAATGTCATCGACTGGGAACACGCTGGACTTCGAAGCACCCTACGTGATCCAGGACCTGCCGGCCGGCGGCAAGCGCCTGATGCAGGGCGCGAGCGGTTATGAGTACACCATCGTCTCCGGCGAGGTGACCCACCAAGGCGGCAAGCCCACCGGCGTTCTGCCTGGCAAGCTGATCCGCGGCCAGCGCGGCGCGCCTGTCATGGCGATTGCTGCGGAGTAAACGAACCGACGATCAGGGGCGAGTCTAGTTTGGCCCGCCCCTTCTTGCCAATCACTATGACGTTACATGTCAAATTTGGGGGTACTGTGCGGATAGTTCTTTTAGCCGCTGTAACATTGATAATTGCCAGTTGTGCATCCAAGCCGCCACCGCCAGGAATGGCGGTTGGAGACAAGCTCATCAAGCTGAGCGGCCCAATTGGTGCGCGCTGTATGGCAAAAACACCAGATGGAGATATTGTCGTAAAGAAAGTGCTTGGGGGGATTTATCTCAAGAAAAAATATAATAAAACACTCATAGAATGCGTAGAATTTGGCAGCAAAATTACGATTATTGACTTGAACAGGTTCTCTATGGACAATGAATTCATTCTCCATATGAACGAAGACGGGACGAGTTACAGCGCCAACTTGCACTAGTTTTTCGATGCAAATGGATGGTACCCATCAATTTGCTGAATCGGAACCAACAATATAGTGGAAGAGTGGGCTGATCGAAGCGCTTGCGGATGCATGCGTTTCGATCAGCCCACTAGAAGCCAAACTCTAATGCTTGAATGACAACGGTTGAATTGATTGATAGGGATTCGGGCGCTGATTTGTTGGGTATCCCTATCTTCCAGTGCGTTTAACCCCGATCCGTAGAGCTTCCAATGCCAATGCACCGAGGTTACCCTCCCTGCAAGCAAAATGAGGAAAGCGCCCAGTCTTGAAATTTGAGCCGCTCCACGCGTCCCTGGGCGCGTCCGTCACCGAAACAAACTGCGCCGATGATGGTGCGCCCCTCGCCGGGGAATTACAGGCTGCGCTCGCACGCTGGCAGATACTGCTGTTCCGCGATCAACACCTCACCGACGAGCAGTTTGTGCGGTTCTGCCGGAACTTCGGCGACCTGGAGATTTTGCCGGAGCCGGAGAAACGGCACCCCGTCTACCCGGAAATCTTCAACCTCTCGAACGTGAAGCCGGATGGCAGCCTGTCCCATCCGGACGAGCCGCAGGCGGTCTTCCTGCGCGGCACCTCCCGCTGGCATACCGACAGCAGCTTCCGCGACGTGCCCTGCCTTGCCACGGTCCTTTATGCCATCACGGTGCCGCCCGAACGCGGTGATACTCTGTTCGCCAACATGATCGCGGGGCCTATGACAGCCTGGATGAGGCCGAGCGCCGGGAACTGGAGCGCCGCCAGGTCGTCCATTCCTATGCCTACAGCCGCTCTGCCAACCCCGGTAAGCTTGAGCCCATGAACGCCGAAGAACTCGCCCGCGTGCCGGATGTGGTTCACCCGATGATCCGCCAGCATGCCGATGGCCGCTGCTCTGTCTTTCTGGGCGGGCATGCCTCCCACATCGAGGGTGAACCGGTCGCGGAAAGCCGCGCCCAATACGCGCGCTGGAAGATCGGTTGACGGCCGTTGATAACGTCTACCGGCATTAATGGCGGGAGGGCGATCTGCTGATCTGGGACAACCGCTCGACCCTGCACCGGCTGACGGCCTACTTGTTCCATCCCGGCTGATCAGATAGCCCTCTTCGCTCTGCGTTTTTCATGGCACGCTGTGTTTTGACCGAGGCGCGGGATGGGAGAGCGACATGGTGATCAAGCTTCACAGTCAGGCGACGGCGCCACCGAAGATCAGGGCGGCCATACAGGCCAGTGACGACCCTGCGTGGGTTCTTGCCGAGCGTCACGGGACCACGGAACAGACCGTATGGAAATGGCGCCAGCGTGCCAGCGTGGAGGATCGCAGCCACACGCCCCATCGCCTTCAGACGACGTTGACGCCAGCGCAGGAAGCTGTCGCCGTGGCCCTCCGCAAGACGCTTTTGGTCTCGCTGGATGATCTGCTGGCGGTGGTGCGCGAGTTCTTGAACCCGAAGGCCTCCCGCTCTGGCCTTGACCGCTGCTTGCGTCGGCATGGCGTGGGGCCCCTGCGCGCCTTGAAAGCAGCATCGCCCGGCCAAAGCACAGCGCCTTCAAAGCCTATGAACCCGGTTCCATCCCCATCGACCTGAAATACCTGCCACCGATGGCAGATGAGAGCCGCCGCCGTTCCCTCTTCGTGGCCATCGACAGGGCAACGCGTTGGGTTGTTGTCAGGGTCTACAACAGCAAGACAGCGGCCAATGCCCGGCGCTTCCTGCGCGCCCTGGAGCGCGCCTGCCCGATGCGGATCCGCCCCATACTCCCGGATAATGGAAAAGAGTTCACGGATCGCCTCTTCGGTCTGCGCCAGCGCGCCGCAACAGGCGCGCATGAATGCGACACGCTGGGCGCCGCCCTCGATATCGATCATCGCCTGACGCCGCCTAGGTCACCTCAGACCAACGGTATGGTCGAACGGTTCAATGGCCGCATCGAAGAGGTTCTGCAGAGCCATCCCTTCCGATCCGGCGCGGTTCTGGAAGCCACGCTGCTTCGCTATGTCTGGCTTTACACCCAGCAGCTGCTGCAATCAGCCCTGGGCAGCAAGACGCCCTTGCAGGCACTGAAGGGATGGCGCAAACCCAAACCAGAGCTGGTCAGCAAACAGCCATATTACCCTTCCAGGATGGGACAACTATGAAATCGACCGCTATCCGCGGGTCATGCGGCGCTGCACGGTTGCCGGGCGTGACCCGGTCGTTCCGGTTTCCTGAGCGCGGCGCGGGCTTCAGCCGAACATCCGTCTTAAGAGGAAGAACCAATGAGCCAATACACGGACGATTGCGAGGCGATCCGCCAACTCGCTGCCCGATACAACGGGTGCCTGGATGCGGGCGAGATCGAGGGCTGGGTCGCCTGTTTTACTGAAGACGGCGTGTTCTCCTGCATCGGCCTGCCGGAGGGGTGACCCCCGCGGCGGCTCACACAAAGGCCATGACGCTATCCGCGCCTACCATGAAGGCCACTTCGCCATCAACAAAGGCCGGGTCCGCCACTGGAACTGGAACCTGCTGATCGACGTGGATGGCGATGAGGCCACGCTCCGATGCTACTTCAATGCCTTTGGTGCCGGGCGAGCCGAGAGTGCAGAACTGCGGTTCACCGGGTTTTGCCGGGACACGCTGCGGCGGACGACGGACGGTTGGCGGTTCACCAGCCGGGAAGTCACCCTCGATCCGGCGTAAGATTCGCGGCGTCTGATGGCGGTTCGCCGGTTAGTACAGAAATAGTGATGGCCGTCGATGTGGGTGGTTACTCGCGGATGATGCAAGCGGACAAGACGGGTGCACTGAAAGTCCAAGGGAAGGCACCTTGTTGCCGTCCTCCACCAACGCGACGTGGCGGAATAGTGGCGCGGGCTATGGTGACCACCCGTCCTGCAACGGAGCAAAACGGATGGAACTGCTTGGCCTCTTTCCGTAGGTTGGCCACCAATACCGCAAGGAGATCCAGCTTATGACCCAAGAGTTCGACCTGATCGTCCGTAATGGCTCCGTCATGGATGGCACAGGTGCGGAGCCCTTCGCCGCCGATGTAGCCATCAAAGACGGCGTGATCGCTGTTGTCGGCCCAAATCTGGAGGGCTCAGCTGCCCGCGATGTCGACGTGCGCGCCCTGGTGCCTCACGCCGCCGTCCGGGTGAACGTGATGGGCGCCGGGCTGCCGCCTTTGAGCCCGCCAACAACGATGACATCGCCAAGATGCGCGACATCACGCGGGAGGCGGTGGAAGCCGGCGCGTTCGGCGTCTCCACCAGCCGTGCACTGTTCCACAAGTCGCTGAACGGCGACTTCATTCCGACGCTCCGCACCCATGAGAACGAGCTCATGGGCCTCGCTAGTGGGCTGAAAGAAGCGGGCAGCGGCTTCATCGAGGCCATCAGCGATTGGGCTGACGCCGAAGCGCCCGATCCACACAATGCTGACATCGACCCGATCGAGGCTTTCGGCATCTTGAAGCGCGTCTCCCAGAACTCTGGGCGGCCGCTGGTCTACTCCATGGTCCAGACGAACAGTCAGTCGGGCATCTGCGAACAGGTGCTGGAGATGAACCGCAAGGCCTATGAGGACGAAGGCGTCAACATCCGTTCGGTCTTCCCGCCACGTGCTGTGGGCTTCCTGCTGGGGCTCCAGGCAAACCAGACGCCGTTCTCCGGCTGTCCGACCTTCAAGCCGCTGAACGACCTGCCGCTGGCGGAAAAGGTTGCCAAGCTGCGCGATCCAGCCGTGCGCGAGCAGATCCTGAGCGAAGACCCGGTGAAGGAGAGCACGTTCCCCCTAATCCACCTGCTCAGCTATGCCTACATGTTCCCGTTCAGGAATAAGGACTACCAGCCGCAGCAGAATGAAAGCGCCATGGCGGTTGCCGACCGCGAGGGCCGGTCTGCGCCGGAAGTCGTCTATGATTGGCTGGTGGAGAACGACGGCAAGAACTTTATATACATACCGGTCGCCCACTACACGGACTTTACCTTTGGCTCGTCGGAGAAACTGCTGGGCGAAAAGATGGCGATCATGGGCCTGGGCGACGGCGGCGCGAATGTGGGCTTTATCCTGGACGCTGGCTTCCCGACCTGGCTGCTGACCCATTGGGGCAAAGTGGAAGCCAAGTTCGCCATGCCGGAACTGGTCTGCCGCTTGACCAGCGACACGGCGGATGCGGCGGGCCTTAAGGCCGACCTGAACGTGATCGATTGGGCCGCCCTGGACTTTGACGCCGTTATCGTGCTGCACGACCTGCCCGCTGGCGGCAAACGCCTGATGCAAGGCGCGAGCGGCTACGACTACACCATCGTCTCCGGTGAGGTAACGCACCAAAGCGGCAAGCCCACCGGCAAGCTGCCCGGCAAGTTGATCCGCGGACAACGCGGCACGCCAGCCAGTTCTATGGCAGTTGCGGCGGAATAGCATGATGCGGGTGAGGGGGGCGTTGCCGGATCCTCAGAATACCGGCCTCGTCCGCTGAAACCGGAAGACCGGCTATTTCCGGCGTCCGTTCGCCCGCACGGTCAGGCTGACCCGGCGCGGGAGGATGCCGGTGATCGCCGGTGGAACTATACTTTGCCATGAAAAGTTTTCGGGCGCCCTATTGAAGTATTTATCTTTCATGTGCCGCGCCTTACATAATGGTAATGGCGTGCCAATTTTTGGAAATCCAAATGAAATCGGAGGAATTTCTTCCACGGTTAATGCCATGATATAGAGGCAAAGCGATGTCTAAAGGTGACAAACAACACGGCAACAGAGAAGCAAAGAAACCGAAGCAAGAGAAGCCGCGAGTGCTGGCGACGGCAAACTCGAACGCTGGCAAGGCTTCCATCAATGTCGGCGGCAAAAAAAATCAAATAGCAGCGGCGGTTGACCGGTGGAAATCTGCCGATACTCCGACCGGCCCTCTTGCAACGTGGCCGCCCTGGTGGCTTCCTTGCATCCGAACAATGGAACATTGAACTTCGGATCGTGAGGAACCGCCAGCCATGCCCGCCCCAACCGCCGCCACCTATGATTACATCGTTGTCGGCGCTGGCTCCAACTATATGTGGTCCCGCATTCCGGTCGGCATTGCCAAGCTGGTGGACAATCCCGCTGTCAACTGGTGCTACCGCTCCGAGCCGGACGAGGGCTCCGGCGGGCGTGAGATTGAGGTGCCGCGGGGCAAGATGCTGGGCGGCTCCTCCTCCATCAACGGCATGGTCTTCATCCGCGGCCAGGCGCAGGACTACGACCACTGGGCCCAGCTCGGTAATCGCGGCTGGAGCTATCAGGACGTGCTACCGGTCTTCAAGAAAATGGAAAGCTTCGACGGCGGCGAGGATGAATTCCGCGGCCGCAATGGGCCATTGCGCGTCACCTATACCCCGCGCGGTGAGGTGCCCCTGGTCGAACGCCTGATTGCAGCGGCGGAGAATATCGGCCTGCCCTACAACCCGGACCAGAACGGCCGGACGCAGGAGGGCATCTCCATGTCCCAGACGACCATCGCCAAGGGGCGGCGGCAGTCGACGGCCTTCTGCTACCTGGACCCGGCGCGCGACCGCCAAAACCTGACGGTTGAGCAGGGCGCGATGGCCGAAAGCCTGATCCTGGAAGGCAAGCGCTGCGTCGGCGTGAAGTACAATGTACACGGCGACCCGCGGGAAGCGCGGGCGACGCGGGAAGTTATTGTCTCCGGCGGTTCGATCAACTCCCCGAAACTGCTGGAACTTTCCGGCATCGGCCAGACTGACCTGCTGCGCTCGCTCGGCATTGAGCCGAAGCACGAACTGCTGGGGGTGGGCGAGAACCTGCGCGACCACTACAGCCCGCGGGTGAAGTTCGCGATCAAGGAGAAGAACGCCACCTATAACGACGGTGCCCGCGGCTGGCGGCTGGTCAAAGAGGCAGTGCGCTATGCCCTGTTCAAAGACGGTTTTCTCGCCCGAACCAGCGTGCCGGTGCGGCTCTACTTCAAAACGCGCGAAGGGCTGGAGACGCCGGACGCCACCATCTCCATCCTGCCCTTCATCTATGAGATGATCGGGCGCGAACGCCGCGTCTCGCCGAACCTGAAGGGCATTACGATGAACCTGAATGTGCTGCGTTCGGAAAGCATCGGCTCGATCCATATCCGAAGCGCTAGCCCAGCCGAGCAGCCTGCTATCCGCTTCAACTTCCTGTCGGCGCAGAGCGACCGGGACGGCGTTATCGCCGCCATCCGCAAGGGCCGGGAACTGATGGCTGCGCCGGCCATTGCGGAGTGGGTCGGCGGCGAGATCGCGCCTGGCGCGGACAAGCAGACCGACGAGGAACTGCTGGAATGGGTGCGCAACACGGCGGAGACTACCTACCACCCCATCGGCACCCTGCAAGATGGGTCCGGCGACCGACCCGCGCGCCGTGGTCAGCGACCGGCTGAAAGTGCATGGCATTGAGGGCCTGCGTATCGCCGACGCCTCCATCATGCCGACTCTCACCAGCGGCAACACCAATGCGCCCTCCATCATGATCGGCGAGAAATGCGCCGCGATGGTGCTGGAAGATGCGGAATCCGCCAGCGTGCAAGCAGCGGCCTAAGGGAGAATTTCTACGATGGATGTCGCCCCAATCGCCGGCGCTATCGGCGCAGATGTTACCGGTATCGACGTTAAGAACCTGCCGGACCAGGAATTCAATGCGCTGCGTGACACGCTGCACTGCTATGGCGTCATTGCCATCCGTGAGCAGCAATTGACACCGGCCGAGCAACTCGCCTTTGTGAAGCGCTTTGGCGGTATTCACTTCCACCCGCATGTCCAGGGCTTGCCGGATCAGCCGGAAGTAATGGAGATCCTGAAGACAGAGACCGATAAGCAGAATTTCGGCGAAGGCTGGCACACCGACCAGCAATTCTTGGCCCAGCCCGCCAACTACACCTGCCTCTATGCGCTCGAATTGCCGAGCACCGGCGGCGATACCCAATTAGCCTGCATGCGGAGCGCCTTCCGTACCCTGTCCCCGGCGATGCAGGCGTTGGCGTTGCGGCTGCGCACCCGCAATCAGTCGGTGGCGGCTCAGATGTCGGCGAAGAACGGCTCGGCCGCGCAGACTTTTGGCGCGATGTGGGCCAAGGACGTGCCGGCTGACGAAGAAGCCGCGATCCATCCGCTGGTGCGCCAGCATCCCGACACCGGCGAACCCGCACTCTATATGGGCATTCACACGTTGGGCCTGGATGATTTTGCCGACGCGGAAGCCAAGCCTTTGCTTTCCATGTTGCTGGCCCACCTGACCCGCCCTGAGCATACCGTGCGCCTGCGCTGGCAACCGGGCACGCTGACGATTTGGGACAATCGCAGCGTCCTGCACAACGCCATTAACGACTACCAGGGCCAACGCCGCCGTATGCACCGGATCACCGTCGTTGGCGATGCGCCAATAGCGTATCAGGCTGCTGCCTAAACCATTTGTGTCTTTCGTATCAGTAGGAGCACCTGCCCATGGCGGCGGAGCTTGAAACGACCTGGGCTGCGTTCGCGGCGGATCTGCGCTGGGAGGATATCCCGGCGAGCGTCCGGCATGAGGCGAAGCGCTCGATCCTGAACATTATTGCGACCGTTTTCTCCGGCTGCCAGGAACCCGCGGTAGAGAAGGCGCTGGCGGCGATGCAGCCTTTCTCATCCGGCGGCGCGGTCTCTTTGGTTGGACGGGCCGAGACGTGTGACCCGCTGCTGGCGGCCTACCTGAACGCCATGGCCGCCAACATTTTAGACTATGATGACAACCACCCCACCACGATCATCCACCCAAGCGCACCGCTGGCTCCCGCCCTGTTCGCCTGGGCGGAGCATGCCCCCGTTTCCGGTCAGGACCTGCTCCGCGCCTTCATCCTGGGGGGAGAGATCGAGTGCCGCCTCGGCAACGCGATCTCGCCCTACCACTATGCCCGCGGCTGGCACATCACCTCCACCTGCGGGGTGTTCGGGGCCGCGGGCGGTGCCGGCGCACTGGCAGGCCTGAATACGCAGCAATTCGTCTTGGCCATGGGCAACGCCTCGGCGCAGGCAGGCGGGCTGGTCGAGACTCTCGGCACCATGTCCAAGAGCCTGAGCGTCGGCAATGTGGCGCGTCTGGGACTGGTCTCCGCTCTGCTGGCTAATGACGGCTATTCCGGCCCGGCGGCCCCCATCTCCGGCGAGCGCGGCTTTCTGAAGGTCTATGCCGACAACGCCAACGCCGCAGCCCTGACCGAGGGGCTGGGCCAGGAGTGGGAGATCGCCAAGAACACCTACAAGCCCTATCCGGCGGGCATTGTGCTCAACTCCGTGATCGACGCCGCGTTGGCCTTCGCCCAGCGCCCCGGCTTTGACGCCTCGAACGTCGCGTCCATCGAACTGCGCGGCAACCCGTTCCTGCGCCAACGCACTGACCGGCCCGATGTCGCCACTGGCAGAGAGGCCCAGGTGAGTGCCCACAGCACGCCATCGCCATCGCCTTCAAACGCGGGGAGGCCGGGCTGGAGGCTTTCAGCGACCAGGCCGTAGCTGAAACCCTGCGCGATGGCAGGCCTGTGCTTTCTTTCATCGACGATGAGGCAATGGACATTGCTGGTGTCCATGCCACCTTCCGGCTGGCGAACGGCAGCGAGGAAACCGTGACGGTGGAGGCCGCACGCGACTCGCCGGAAAACCCGCTGACCGACACCGAACTGGAGGACAAACTCACGATGCTCGCTGCCCGCGCGGGTTTCCTGAAGCCAGTATAGCCGCTGATCGATGCCATCTGGGGCCTGGATAAAGCGGACAATGCCGGGGCGGTTTCGCGCCTGGCAGCGTTATAGGGAGACAGCCATGCTCAACGGCAAGTGCGCACTCCTAACCGGCTCTGTTGGCGGTATCGGCTACGCCATCGCAGACCGGCTGGCGTCTGAAGGTGCGAACGTCGTGCTCAACGGCCTCTGCCCCCTGGAAGAAGGCCAGGCCGCTGCGGAGCACTTGGCCAGTACTCACGGCGTCGAAGCCCTGTTCGACCCCGCCGACCTGCGCGATGTGCCAGCCATCGAAGCCATGATTGCCAACGCTGGCGAGCATTTCGGCGGTGTCGATATCCTGGTCAACAATGCGGTAGTCCGGAACCCCGGCCCTATCGAGGCCATGACGCCGGAGAAATGGGATGCCGCGCTGGCGGTGAAACTCTCCTCTGCCCTGCATGGCATCCGTCTCTCGCTGCCGCACATGAAGGCGCGGAAATGGGGCCGGATCATCAACATGTCGTCGGTCTATGGCTTTCGCGGTGCGGAGGAGCGCATCGACTATGTGACGACCAAAACGGCGCCGATCGGCCTGACCCGCGCAGTGGCGCTGGAGGTGGCAGCGCACGGCATCACCTGCAACGCCCTCAGCCCGGCAGCGTCCCGAGCCCAGCCATCCTGGGCAAGATAGAAGCCATGGCAGCCGAGCAGGGCGAAAGTGTCGAGGACGTCACCCGCGCCTATATCAGCAAGCGCCACCCCACCGGCCGTTTCGTGGAGATGAGCAGCGTCGCGGCCATGGCCGCACTCCTGTGCAGTCCGGCTGGCAATGACATCACCGGCGCGGTGCTGCCCGTCGATGGCGGATGGACCGCGGCTTAGTGGTGGGACTGAAACGAAAAAGCTCCGTTCTTTTGCCCTGAAACAAGTTCAGGGCAACGGGGAGAGCAGGCCGCCCCGGTTGGAGCCACATGCCAGCCAAACAAACGGCTTTCCGCCTTGTCAACCGCCGCGGATACTAGCTCACTTCCGGACAACAAACGAAAAGCTAAGAGGATCGCCAGTCCATGTGCGCCACCTATGACTATATCGTTGTCGGCTCCGGTTCTGCCGGGGCTGTGCTCGCCAACCGCCTAAGCGCCAGCGGGGAGCACACTGTGCTCTGCCTGGAGGTAGGGACCGAGAATTCGAACTATTTCTGGTCCAAGGTGCCGATTGGCATGGCAAAGCTGATCGACAATCCTGCCGTCAACTGGGTCTTCGAGTCCGAGCCTGATGCGGGCTCCGGCGGGCGCAAAATTCCGGTGCCGCGGGGCAAGATGCTGGGCGGCTCCTCCTCCATCAACGGCATGGTCTTCGTGCGTGGCCAGCCGCAGGACTACGACCACTGGGCGCAGCGAGGCAATCGCGGCTGGGGCTACCAGGACGTGCTGCCGATCTTCCGCAAGATGGAGAAATATGACGGCGGTTCGGATGAATTCCGCGGCCGCGACGGCCTCTTGCGCGTCACCGACACGCCCATGGATATTTCCGCCCTGCACCGGCGCATGATCCAGTCGGCGGAGAAGGTCGGCATTCCCTTCAGCAACGACTATAATGGCGGCGATCAGGAGGGCATCGGCATCACCCAGATCACCATCAACAAGGGTCGCCGCCAGTCCACCGCCTATTGCTATCTGGAGCCGGCCATGAGCCGCCCTAACCTGACCGTGCAGTCGGGCGCGATGGCGGAAAACCTGATCCTGGAAGGCAAGACCTGCGTCGGCGTCCGCTTTTCGGTCAACGGCCAGTCGCAGGAAGCCCGCGCGAACCGGGAAGTTATCGTCTCCACCGGCTCCATCAACTCCCCGAAATTGCTGGAGCTTTCCGGCATCGGCCAGAGCGACCTGATACGCTCTTTCGGCATCACGCCGGTGCACGAACTGCCTGGCGTCGGCGAGAACCTGCGCGACCACTACAGCCCCCGCATGCGCTTTTCGATTACGGAGAAGGGCGCGACCTTCAACGACAATGGCCGCGGCTGGCGGCTGGTGCGGGAGGCGATCAAGTACGCGGTGACGAAGGAAGACTTCTTCTCCATGACAGCCGCCCCCATCCGCATGTACGTCAAAACGCGGGAGGGACTGGAGAGCCCGGACGCGGCTATTGCCATGACGCCGTTCCTCTATGAATTGGACAAGAACGGGCACCTTGCGATTTCCAAGCAACGCGGCGTGACACTGAACATCAACGTGCTGTGCTCCGAAAGCATCGGCTCCATCCACATCAAGAGCGCGAACGCCTTTGAGCCGCCTGCCATCAACTTCAACTTCATGTCGAGCGAATACGACCGCCAGGGCACCGTCGCCGCCATGCGCAAGGCGCGCGAGATTTTCGCGACTCCGCCATTTTCCGATGCAGTGGGCGAGGAACTGGCGCCCGACCCCGCGGTGCAGACGGACGAGGATCTGGTGCAGTGGATCTGCAACT
Organism: Alphaproteobacteria bacterium; assembly: GCA_965202745.1. Classification (GTDB taxonomy): domain Bacteria; phylum Pseudomonadota; class Alphaproteobacteria; order Bin95; family Bin95; genus JACKII01. Next base: position 402,172 of record CBDBCB010000022.1, on the reverse strand, counting down.
ACGCGGAAACCACCTACCATCCTGTCGGCACCTGCAAGATGGGCAGCGACCCGCGCGCCGTCGTGGACGACCAGCTTCGCGTGCATGGCATTGAGCGGCTGCGCGTCGCCGACGCCTCCATCATGCCGACGCTGACCAGCGGCAACACCAATGCGCCCAGCATCATGATCGGTGAGAAGTGCGCGGAGATGGTGCTGGCGGCGGCGAAAGAAGGCACGGTGAAGGCGGCGGCATAGTCACATTAGCGTAACATAGTATGTAGGAAACGCTGCCCCGCCGTGACGGGCTCGTGCTGGCCGGTGGGCTGTTGTTCGTGGCGGGCCTTTCGTGGGTCTGGCTGTTGATGGGCGCGGGCATGTCGATGATGGCTGCGGGAATGCCCGGGGGGATGGCCGGCGGCATGAGCAGCAAGATGATGCAGCCGGCGGTTTGGTCGCCCGGCTATGCCCTGCTGATGTTTTCCATGTGGTGGGTGATGATGGTGGCCATGATGCTGCCGAGCGCCGCCCCGGTGTTACTCATCTATCTGCGGATCGCCAGGAAGAGCCGCGGGAAGGCTGACGCCCTCGCGCCGGCCGCCGTGTTTGCAGCCGGTTACTTGCTGGCTTGGGGCGGCTTCAGCGTGCTAGCGACTGGTGTGCAACGGGGATTGGAGGCCAGCGGTCTGCTCTCGCCCATGTTGAAAACGTCCAGCGCCTGGCTCGCCGCCGCGATATTGATCGCTGCCGGGCTCTGGCAGTTGACGCCGCTAAAGGCTGTTTGCCTGCGCCATTGCCGGACACCGATGGGCTTTTTGATGGGCAATTGGCGTACCGGCAGATAGGGCGCGCTCACGATGGGGCTCGAGCACGGCGCCTATTGCCTGGGTTGCTGCTGGTTCCTGATGGCACTGCTGTTCGTCGGCGGCGTGATGAATTTCTACTGGATAGCCGGGTTGGCGCTGTTTGTGCTGGTGGAAAAGACCATGCCCTACGGCCATTGGCCCGGCCGGATTGCTGGCGTCTGTTTGATCGGATGGGGCGGCGCGCTCGTGCTGGTGGTCTGATCGAACCACTGGTGTGATTGCTGCGGACTGCGCCAGCGCCTAGAGTTGCCGAGCATAACCATGGAAGAGGATCACGAGAATGTCTTGGACGATTAGCGGTCAGTACATGGAAAGTTGCAATTGTGATTACCTGTGTCCCTGTATCTTTACTAACCCACAGGGGCCGGCAATGCGTGATCATTGCACCGCTCTGTTGGTGTTCCGCGTTGACGAGGGCCAGGCGGACGGGGTCGACCTCGCAGGCTCAAAATTCGCCCTGATCTTCAAAACCGGCCGCGTGATGGCCGATGGCGACTGGGTCTACGGTGCTGTCATTGACGCTGCCGACGATTCACGGGCTGCGGCGCTTGAGCAGATCGCGGGGGGCAAAGCAGGCGGCGTGCCGCAACGTATTTGCGATGGCGTCGTCAGTGATCATCGGGGCGTTATGCGTGCGCCGATTGAGATCAGCGCAGAGGGCCTGAGCCGGACCGTGAATATTCCCGGCGTGTTAAGCTTCGCCATCGACGGCGTCGAATCGCGCGCTTTTCCGGGTGAGGCCATGCATATCGACAACACTTCTCACCCCGCCAATAAGCGCTTGGCCCTGGCCCAGGCCAAAGAAATGCAAATTTCGACTTTCGGTATTTCGGAGACGATTTTGAGGCAAGGCAATAACGGCCATTTTGCACCCTTCAATTGGTCGGGCTAACCGGTTCGTTCTCCTCTATGCGCCCGTCTGCAAAGGCGCTTGGCGTGGCGAGCCCATTGCCAGGGGATGCACTGCTGCATACCTTTGTGAAGTTGGCTTGCTGCCGGAGTTCCGGCGCGGTCGATACCTGAGGTTAACCTTGAACCAAGGAGCATCACATGGGCGAAAGAATGGCCGCTGGCCAGACTTTCCCGGCCACCACGATCACCTTGTCCGACGGCAGCAGTATGAACCTGCCGGGCGATATGGGTGAGGGCTGGAAAGTCATTATTGCCTACCGAGGTAGCTGGTGACCATACTGTCGACGTCAGTTGGGCGGCTTCAGTAAGGTCAGAGCGGACCTCGACGCGAACAATATTACTCTGGTTGCAGCCAGTTCCGATCCGCAAGACAAGGCGGCGGAGATGGCGGCAGAAATCGGGTTCCCGGTCGGTTACGGCGCGGACAAGGCCATGGCAGATAGCCTTGGCGCCTATTGGGAGTCGAACCGGAACTTTATCCAGCCGACGGAAGTCGTGCTGTCGCCGGAAAACCAGATCGTCCAGTTATCCTACAGCGACGGCCCGCTCGCCCGGACCGAGGCGGAGGATGTGCTGAAACTGGTCGCCTTCCGCATGAAGCAAAGGCAGGCCGGATAGACGAAAGGCCTTTTTCCCCGCGGGCGGTGGTCCGTGGGGGAAAAGGCACTGACGTCACGCTTTCCTGGCCGGGATAAGCTAGGCGTTCTTCAATAGCCTAGACCTTTACATACTCAGGCCCTTTAACGCCCTCAGCCCAGCCGAAAACTGCGCCATTCGTAGCCTGCCAGTTTGGCCGGGCTTTCATGCGCCCGTACCAGGCAACAATGTTAGGCCAGTCGACAAAGGTGCAGCCGATGACCTCGCCCAGCGAGATGATGCCGGATGCAAAATAGTCTGCGATGGTGATATCCGGCCCAGCCAGGTAATCGCTGCTTTCGAGCCAATGGTCATTGAGAATACCGAGATAGCGCCTGGCCGATGCTTCTCCGGCCTGGACTAGCAGGCTTTGCGCCCCCTCATCCGGCAGCTGGTAGGGCTCCAATAACTGCGGATAGACGAGACCGTAGCCGAAGGTGCGGTAGAGGCTGGTGTTGCACCAGTCCATGACTTCATTCACCCGTGCCCGCGCCTGCGCGTCGGCGGGATAGGCTGGAGAGCCAGCTTTCTCGGCCAGATATTTCAGGATCGCGGAGGCTTCGGTCATCCGGAAGCCGCCATCGTCGAGCACCGGTACGGCGTTGGACGGATTAATCTTGACGTAGGTCTCGCCATATTGTTCGCCGGTCAGGATATCAACGACGGTTTGCTCCATCGCAATTCCCGCATCGGCGGCGAACATCATCACCGGGCGGCAGACGGTGGAGACTGGGTGGGTGTAGAGCTTCACGGGCGGTTTTCCTCTTCCTGTACTGTCCGGGCCAATGCGCAGTCCGGGCCAATGCGCAGTCCGGGCCAATGCGCAGTCCGGGCCAATGCGCAGTCCGGGCCAATGCGCAGTCCAGGGCGATCAGTAGAATGGCCTGGATTTGACGGTCCGTGATTATACCAGCTTTCGGCGATTAAAACATATGGCTTGCTGGTGTCAGGCTGCCGATAAGAGGGGGGCAAGAAAAAGCGGTCAGCAGGGCTCCGCTGACCGCAAGTTAAAATGGGGTAGTAGAAGTCACTCCCTGCATGCCGGATGTGCTGGTTGCAGGCGCTGGGCTTTCGCCCCGCTAGAACGACAGCACGATACCGCCGACGGCGGTAAAGCCTGTGGCGTCGGCACCGGCGCTGTCGTGGTCGCCGTAATAGATTGAGCCGATGGCGGCGACGCCCGGTGCGAGCGTATAGCTGCCGCCGATCTCGATTGTAATCTGATCGTCATCGCCTGCCGCGCCTTCCGACGTGCCATAGATCGCGCCGAGCGACACGCCGATAGCGCCTTGGGAATAACCAATGTTGCCGCCGATATTGGTCCGATCATCGACAGTTGGTGAAGGATCGCTTTCGTACGAATAGGCACCCGCCAGCACCAAGTTACCGAATCCAAGGCTGACGCCGCCGGCCGCCATCCAGAAGTCGTCGCCAGTGACGCCATTCCCGTCGCCGACCAATTGAAGGCCTGCCGAAACGCCAAGTTGGACGCTGCCGAAGTCGTGGTCGTAGTTGGCCGCAGCCTGCATCACGCCTTCGGGCGCAAAGCCGTTGTTTGTAGCTTCGATCGGGAAGCTGTCGTCATCCTGTGTGCCTTCCGGAGCGTAGCTGACGCCAAACTGGAAGCCGGAGAAGCGGGGGTGATGTAGCGGATCTTGGCGGAGTCATCGTCGATATTGTCGAAATTGCCTGTGCCCGTCAGGACGCCGCTCTGGTCAAGAATCCAGTTTTCTGCGTCGCCAGCGTCGAGGCCGATACCTTGGCTCTGAACGCCATAGTGCATGGCGTAAGCTGCGCCGTCTTCGTCGCCCAGCAGAATTTCACCAAAACTGCCCCTGACAAACAGAAAAGCCTCGTCAATTTGATCGCCGCCCGACATGTTTTCCAGTTGAACATTGACCCCGAATTTGAGGCCGTTGCCAGCGACTATCGACGGCAGGAAATGGACCTCGCCATCTTCCTGGATGTCAACATCCGTAATGGTTTCGCCAGCGAAGGTATCAGTTGAAGCAAAGCCGACATATTGGTTCATGTAGCCGCCAATGGTGATTTCCCATTCAGACGCATGAACTGCAGTGCTGGACAGTATACTTACAGAAACCAAAGCCATGGTGGTCAAAAATTTCATGTTCATGGGTATATTCCAATTTTGGAAGCGCATATCCGTCACGTCAACAGAAGCAAAAACATTTAAGAATCGTAGTAAAAAATTACAATAACAAAATATTATCTGCGATAAAATGGCAATTACATTAAATATACTACAATTAATGACTTATTTGTATGCGGTCCGCTAGAAATTTTGCGCAAGGCGCTCGAAAAATAGCCAGCGGCGTAACGCCGATCTGGGATGTCTATCCTGGTCATGCAGCGCCGGATTTTCCCACGGCCTTTATGGGAGAATCTGAGCTTGCAGTATTGAGTGCTGGCGCGCGTCATTGGCTGAGCTATGATCAACACAACAAGGCTTGGCGGGACGGTGGCGGCGGTGAGTGTAGGCGCTGCTGAACGATGCCGCTTTAGCCCCCAATGGAAGGAAACTCTACGATGCTCGACCAGACCCATATATTTGCTGCTATTGTCGGCTATGTCGGGCGGCCTGATGCTACCGGTGCCTTTGGTGTTTTTCGCCGCCCTGCAGCGCCGGGCGGTGAATGGCAAAACGTTTTCGGCGAGAAGGAAACGCACTATGTGATGGTGCATCCGGCCAATCCCGACATCGTGCTGGCCGGTACGGTGGACGGCGTTTACCGCTCCACCGACAAGGGTACGACCTTCAGCCGGGCGGATTGGCCTGAGGAATGACGGCAGGTCTGGTCTTTCCTGGTTGATAGCCGTGACGCGAACCGCATCTATGCCGGCGCCTCGCCAGTGGGCGTGTTTTTGAGTGAAGACATGGGCGAGTCCTGGAAGGCGCTGCCCGATCCCGGTGTGCCGGTCCGCTTGAAAAGCCCGTTCGCCTGCCGCGCCATGCGCCTGGCCCAGCATCCGACCAAGCCGGATACCATCTATGCCGCGCTGGAGTTCGGCGGTGCCATGGTCAGCCATGACAGTGGTCAGAGCTGGACCGATTGCGGTGATCCACTGGTCGAGATGTCGAAGCTGCCTCACCTCTCCAGTCAGATTGCCACCGACAAGACGTCGGAAGGCATGCTGGATGGTCACGCCCTGACTATCTCGCCGGGCGATCCGGACGCTGTCGTCATTGCCCTGCGCATGGGCCTGTTCGGAACCCGCGATGGCGGCAAAAGCTGGCAGGACAAGGAAGTGGGGCGGTTTTCTCCAACCACCTATGGCCGCGACGTGCGTGCCAGCCTGGCCGAGCCGGACACGCTTTACGCCGCGCTCAGCGTGGCGGCGGCCAGTGAGGACGGAGGCTTGTACCGCTCCACCGACAAGGGCGAAACCTGGAGCCGCTTTGATAAGGTGCAGGTGCACGGCACGATAATGTCCATCGGCCTTCATCGCGACGATCCCAAGCAGGTCTATATCGGCGCGCGCTACAATGGCGAGGTGTTCGGCACCCAGGATGGCGGCGAGACGTGGTCCGAAATGTCGATTCCGGGCGACGTGAAGGACATCTACTGCGTCACCTGCGGATAGTGCTGGATAGGTCAGGAGGCAGGTGCGGGCTCCGCATCTGCCGCCGGCGGGTTCGGATGAGGCATAAACAACGCGACGGCTACGGAAATCGCCGCGGGGATCACCGCGAGCATGGTCAGCATGGTGTCGTACTCGCCCCAGACATCAAGGGCCCAGCCAAGCGGAATGGGTCCAGCGCTCGCGCCGAAAATGACGATCATCTGCCCGGTGCCTTGAATTGAACCCAGATGCTTGCGGCCGAAATACCGGGGCCAGAGGAAGCCGATATACGTCATCGTCACGGCGTTGTTCAGTCCGAAGACAAGGGCGAACACAACCGCAGAGGCCAGGCCATCGACAAGGGTGATCGACAGCAGCGACGCTGACTGCACCCACAAGCCACCGAAATACATCCATTTTGTCGGCAGAATATCCAGCAGGCGGCCGACAAGCGGCATTAGCACTGCCGCGGTAACGCCGCTGATGGTGAACATAGTGGCCGCCGTCTGGACGTCCAAACCGTGCGCTTTCAGGATGCCGGTATATTCGACGTGCAAGCTCGTCACCAGCATCGACAGCGAGGCCGCACCGGCGACAATGAAATAGAACGCTGGCATTCGCAGCGCCTCTGCGCGCGTGTGGCCAGTCAGTGCCGGTGCTGCGGCATTGTCTGTGGGGGCGGCCCGTCCATCCGGCTGCAAGCCGACATCGGCAGGACGGCTGTAAAGGAACAGCAGGATCGGGGGGATCAGCATGACCCAGGTCCAAAGACCGAGCCATATCCAGGCCTCGCGCCAGCCGACCGTATCGATCAGCCACTGCGTTGTGGGAGGGTGCAGGGCTATCGAGACCGGAAAGCCCAGTCCCATCAGACCCAGCGCGAAGCCGCGTTTCTTGTCAAACCACTGCGCGGTCATGTTTGCGCAGGACAGCATCAACGAGCCTTGCCCGAGGAAACGCAACCCGGCGAAGCAGAAGGCGAGGTAAACCCAACCGGTAGCGAAACTGAACAGGATTGCAAAAGCGCCGAGGCCAAATGCGATGATCGACAACATTTTGGCTGGACCGTGGCGGTCAACTAGCCTGCCCATACGCGGCAACAGCAGGGCGGCGATGAGTGTCGCTCCACCATAGGCTGCCGCAATCTCTGTCCGGGTGAGGCCGAGTTCTGCCTGTATTGGATCGAAAAACAGGCCGATCAGATGCGACTGCGCCGGACCGGTCCCAAACATGACGAGGGCTGCAACCGCGAGAATTGCCCATCCGTAGAAGAATTGGCCGGAAATTGCGCGAAACAGACTGCAACGCACTCGGTTCAGCATGAGATATCACATGTCTTTGGGGCGGTGGCGAGGTTGAGGGCAGATGGGAGCGACCTTACTGGACCGCCCTGTCAGGGCAAGCGCGCGATTATGTGCTGCGGCTCACAAGCGCGCCGTGGGTTTTCCGGATGCAAACGGATGGGGATTACATCTCTAAGTAACATTTAAGAATATAGGGGTGTTCAAGAAAAGAGAGCTGGATGTTCAGAGGGCAAACGCGGTTTAGACGTTTGCCTAACTGAATAGGTATTTTAAGAAATGATCTACCTCATTGTCTTTATTGTGGTGGGGCCTGAATTGGAATTAACGTTATATAGACAGATGGTTCGTATTTATTGTCAGCACCTGTCATTGAATCGATAGCACTGCTAGCGCCCCAGGTTAAAATCACATCCAATAGAATGCCTCCCGCACCCGAAGTAGATTCCCAACCGCTATTGTTGCGGTAAGTTGCGGTTTGGTAGCCATCTTTGTTGCAGGTAATCGTTATATCGTGTTTGGTTTTTGTAACTGTTACATGCCCAGGCGATGAGACAATTTCAGCGATTTTTTACCTTGTCTCTCAAGCGTACACTGTGCCGCTATCGGGGATGTGGAAATGTAAATTTCTTGATCTGTGCCTTGTGTGATTGTTGAACAAGCGCTTAATTGAAGTCCGAATAATATAGTCGCTAGTGCAGGGGTGATTTCCATGATTTTTTCTTTAGATTTTGTCAATACACGGGAATAGGAATTATATTTCTAAGTAACATTGCACTGAATTATTCCTAACCTGGTTTTGATTTTCTATCCGGCGACGCCTTGAAGAATGCGTTGCGCAGGTCTTTCATCTCCGCGCCGGGCATATCGTATTCCTGTTCCATTTCAGCCTTGCTCGGCTGGTAGTGAGAGTCAGCTAGTTTTTCAGAGAGTGTTCTGTCTTTGGGTTTGAGTTTGGTCATTTGGCTTATCCTTTCGCGATCATAAGATAGGGGTTTAACCGAACGGGAGCTGTGGTTCAGACTATCTATGCCCATGTGCAATTGAAGGTGTCTGAAACCGCTTATATTCAAGAATGTTTTGAAAGGTTAGTAACCGCATTCGCGCATACTGAACATCAATAATTTCAAGAACAGACTGATTGTTTGCGATATCATGTTCGAGAACCGCTTTCCAAACCATTATCTGCAATCAAATCAACGTAGCGCAAACGCTTTCCCGCCATGCTACAAACCAAATCGCTCATCTGGTCAATGGTATCCTTGGGACGTCTGTTGTGACGGCTAGAGAACTCATTAACATAGCGTTGTAGATGCTTGGGGCTCATCTTGTGATAAATGCCCTGATAGCCACGCTTCATCGGTGCCCAGAAGCTTTCGAAACCGTTTGTATGTGCCATGTTACGGACGTATTCACCCATTGAGTGTTTGACCGCTTGATGCGCCCTGTTAATGCCCTTGTAGGCGCGCGCCTCGTCGGGGAATACCTGGGCATCCTTGGTAGTATGATTGGTCACAAAATCTTGTAGTGTATGCGCAGCGGTTCTTTCAACCACCTTGGCAACCACGCGGCCGGAGTTGCGATCCTTGATCCCGGCCACGGCGGTTTTGCCCACCGCGCCGCGGCCGGCCTTGAGTTTTTTGCTAGCGTGTTTGTTCTGTTCCTTACCACCCATGTAGGTTTCATCCGCTTCAACTGGACCTTTGAAAACTGGACTATTGGACCCATGAGCCTCACGGAGACGGTGCAGCATGAACCAAGCGGCCTTCTGCCCAATCCCGAGCTCACGATGCAGCTTCATGCTAGAGATACCCTTGAGATTGGTGGCGAACAGGTAAAGCCCAACCGCCCAGACACGATAGGGTAGCTTTGATCCCTGCATGATATTGCCAACCCGAACAGTGAACATCGGCTTTTTCGGGCAGTCATTGCAGCGATGCGTCATGCTCTTGTGGGCCACGCCGACTTTTACATTGATAGAACCGCAGTGAGGACAGTGTGGCCCTTCCGGCCAGTGCTGGGCCTCAATCCATTTCCGCGCCTTTTCTTCATCCCCGAACATTTCTGCAATTTGCAAAAGCGTCAGACCATTCCGCTCATGTCGTCCCGGTGCATTTTTTGCCATGTTTCCTCCTAATGTGACTCTATGGTAAATCATAGAATCAAATGGGGTAATAGGAAAATGTTACTTAGAGATATAATTCCCAAATTTTTCATCCTGAGTAGTCCCGGACAAAATCTGGGACGTATCGAAGGAGCAGCCTACTTGGAGCAAGAAGCTCCTTCGATACGCCGCTGACGCGGCTACTCAGGATGAAATGGCGTTTGGGACGCTACTTCAACGGCGAGTGGTCGCTTGGCAGCATGAGAGTTGAGTGCATTTCGTCGATCACGGGACCGCTGAACTTCAGGAATTTCTGCCAGCCTTTGTCCTGTGAAGCCGCGGTGCGGGCCTTCATGCGTTCTTCGAAGCTGGGGTAGGACCAGATGTGGCAGACTTCGTTTGGCTGACCGGCTTCGACGGTCCAGAGGTCGACGATTTTGGAGTATTTTTCGCGGCGCTGCATGGCCTCTGTGAACTTGGCGATCCAGTTTTTCATGGTGCCGACCTGAAGGCGGTAGTGGCGGAACTCATAGAGGTTGCTGCCTTGGCTTGCCGGGGCCTTGATGTCGAGCACCGGGTTCAACAGGCGGATGTCCTGGCGCAGGATGATGGGGCGCATCAGCGGCAGATATTCCTTGCACCAGCGCTCGTTCTGGGAGAGGGCGACGCGGCGTTCCTCCCGATGGGCGAAGCTGTCATAGCTCCAGAGGTGTATAACCTGGTTCAGCGGGCTGACTTCCGGCAGCCAATAACCCTCCAGCTTGCCGTAATTGTCGCCGGGGATGTCGCGGGCGACGGTGCCGGAATTTTTCGCTGCGAGCGGCGCCTGTCACGCGCGGAATGTGTAGGTGCGAAGTTCGTGCAGCATGATAGGGTATCCTCCGATTGAATACGTTAAGATTGCTGGCAGGAACCATTGACGACCGCGCCTTCATACGCAAGTGGTTCATCGGAACGGGGCCGCGGTAAAGGCTGGCCGATTGCGCGGCTGCTGGCATTGCTGTTTGCCGGACTTGTGGCGGTGACGGCTGCGGCGGTACTGGCTATCACCTGGGGTGCCAGCCTGCGGAACACGTTCAATTTCCTGAACGAGCGGTCAGTCGACCTGGTCGGCGACATGAAAGCGGATATCGAAGGCTATTTGGGCCCGGCGGAAAGCCTGTCGCTGGAGGCTGTTACCGCGATTGCTCAGGGTGTCGTCGATCCGCGCGATCAGCAGAATTTTTCCCGGTTTCTGATGGGCGGCCTGGCGACGATGCCACAGGTGCGGGCGCTTGCCGTGATCCGGCCCGATTTTTCCAGCTGGTCCGTGCACCGGGCCGAGGGACAGATCAAGCTGGAGAACAGATCGCGGGCGCCGCGCGCGGTGATCGAAAAAGTCTTTAACGAGGCGAAACTCTGCAGAATGGAGCCGTTCTGGGGCGAATTGGTCAGGGTCCAAAACACGACACTGATCAACCTGCGGACCCTGTTCGACTGGCCTGGCGGCGGGTACCGGATGCTGGTTGCGGCGATATCGGTGCAAGAACTTTCGCGTTTCATGACGGAGGAAAGCCGCTATCCGGGATGGACCGGCTTTATTCTCTATGACCGGTCGTCGGTGCTGGCCCATGCCTATCTGCACCATAACGCGGAGGCGCTGACGGCCAGTCAGCCCGTCCTGCCATTAAGCGTGCTGCCCGATTCGGTATTGAAGCATCTCTGGGATGGAGAGGCAGGTACGTTTTTCCGCAATTCGGCCAGCGCCGGCGTAGAGGTTCGCGTCTACCCGCCCGACGATCCGGCCCATATCTTTGTCGTGGGCCGCAGTGACCGGTTTGGCGAAACCCCCTGGTATTTTGGCGCTTACACCGACCTAAGCGTTGTCAATGCAGAGTACAACCGCTCCATCTGGTCGGGTGTGGCCTCGCTGGCTCTCGTGGTGGTGGCGGTCCTGGCAGCGATTTTTCTGGGGCATTATCTGGCGCGGCCGTTGCGCCGGTCGGCCATGGCGGCGGGGCGGATCGGGCGGCTGGAGCTTGATGGCTTTGTGCCCGTGCCGCGAAGCGGGGTTAGGGAGTTCGATCAGCAGGCGACGGCGTTTAACCAGATGGCAGAGGGGCTGCGCAGTTTCTCGATCTATGTGCCGAAACAGTTGGTGAGCGTGCTGGCAAGCCGCGGCTTCCGGTCCGATATTCCGGCCCAGGAGATGGAGGTGACGGTGCTGTTCACCGACATCGCCGGGTTCACATCAGAGACCGAGCACATGACGGCAGAAGAAACCGGCCAGATGCTGAACGAGCACTTCAGCCTGCTGGGTGACGTTATTGCGGCTGAGCAGGGCGTCATCGACAAATATATCGGTGACTCGGTGATGGCGTTCTGGGTTCCCACGTTGACCGACGGCAATCCGGCAGAACATGCAGTCCGGGCGGCGCGGACGATTGCCGGCTTGCTGGCGTCAGACAATCAACGCCGCCGCGCCGATGGCCTGTCTCCCATCCGGGTGCGCATTGGCATTCACACCGGAGAGGCGCTCGTCGGCAATATTGGCGGGCGGGACCGCATTGATTTCACGGTGGTCGGCGACACGGACAATATCGCCCAACGGCTGGAAGGCTATGGCCGGAATGTAGACGGAGACGCAGATTGCGTGATTGTGGCGAGTGGCCGGACGGTGAGCAGCCTGCCGGAAAACTGGCCGCGGAAAGACCTTGGCGAGCTGCCAATCCGGGGGCGGGCGACCGCTATCCGCGGTTGGCGTATCCTGCCGTGACGCCAGGCCGGCCCGTAAAGCCGGTTGAATTGCCCAGCCCGGCATTTTAGTTGGTTTCTAACAACGATAAACCGGCAATGACATTATCCAGAACTTGGAGCACCCTCAATGTACCTCACCCAAGGCTTGAAACGCTCAGCGCAAATCAAAGGCAATCAGACGTCCACCTGCATTCTCGGGCCGGACGGGCAGGAACGCCGACGCACCTGGGGCGAGACGCGGGACCGCGTCGCCAGGCTGGCAGGCGCGATGCAGAAGCTGGGCCTGGGTGAGGGCGACCGGGCGGCGATCCTGGCATTGAACAGCGACCGCTATTTCGAGTTCTTCTATGGCACCGTCTGGGCCGGTGGCGTGTTCGTGCCGATCAACATCCGGCTGGCGCCGCCGGAGGTTGAGCATTGGATGAACGATTCCGGTACGAATATCCTGTTCATCGATGCACAGTTCGCGCCAATGCTGAAAGCGCTGGAAGGCAAGTTGCCGGAGGTTGAGCATGTCGTCTTCCTGGGCGATGGCGAGCCGCCGGAAGGAATGCATAGTTTCGAGGGCATCCTGGCGGCTGCGGACCCTGTGCCGGACGCCGAACGCGGTTATGAGGACCTGGCGGGCCTGTTCTATACCGGCGGCACTACTGGACGCTCCAAGGGGGTGATGCTCTCCCACCGCAATTTGGTGTTCAACGCCTTCAACAGTCTGGTGCTGCTGAAGTACGAGGAAGACACGCGTTTCCTGCATGCGCCGCCGATGTTCCACATCGCCGATTGCGTCGCCGTGTTCGGCGGTACGCAGCTCGGTATCGAGCATTATTTCATCCCGGCCTTTAATCCGCAGGTAACCCTGGACGCCATCCAGCAATGGCGCATTAGCGAGACGCTGCTGGTGCCGACCATGGTCAACATGATGGTGAACCATCCGGGGGTGGAGAAGTTCGACCTTTCCAGCTTTAAACGGCTTGCCTATGGCGCATCACCAATGCCGGAGGCAGTGATCCTGCGCGCCATGGAACTGATGCCGGAGGTGAAGTTCTTCCACGCTTACGGCCAGACCGAGTGCGCGCCGATTACCTGCATTAACGGGCCGGACAGTCACGTGTTTGAAGGGCCGATGGCCTACAAATTCCGCTCGCCGGGCCAGGCGGCGCCAGGGTGCGAGGTGGAAATCCGTGACGAAAACGATAATGAAGTGCCGCGTGGCGAGGTCGGGGAGATCTGTGTGCGCGGTCCGAACATCATGCAGGGCTATTGGCGGCAGCCGGAACTGACGGCCGAGGCGCTCAAAGGCGGCTGGATGCATTCCGGTGATGGCGGCTACATGGATGAGGATGGCTTTATTTTCGTCGTCGACCGGGTGAAGGACATGATCATCTCCGGCGGGGAGAACATCTACTCAGCCGAAGTCGAGAGCGCCGTGCAGATGTTCCCGGCAGTCGCCGAGTGTGCCGTGATCGGCATTCCGGACGAAAAATGGGGCGAGGCAGTGCACGCCATCGTTCGCCTGAAAGAGGGTGAGAGCGCCACGGCCCAAGCGATTATGGATCACTGCCACGAACAGATTGCAGGCTTCAAATGCCCGCGGAGCGTGGATTTCGTGACGGAGACATTGCCGTTGAGCGGTGCCGGCAAGATCCTGAAGACCGAACTCCGCAAGCCCTATTGGGACGGCAAGACGAAGGCGGTGAACTAGGGCCGCCTGGACCCTTACCCTTCATCCTTCTGCCTGAACGTGTTCACGCCCCAGGCACCCATGGGTTTCACCGGCATGGTCGGCAGGCCGTAGTGGCGGGAGCGGTCGAACAGGGGCACGCCCTCGCCCAGCATCGAGTTGTAGAACCACATCATCGCGTTCGCCATTTCGTGCGGCCGCTCGCGGGTGACGAAGTGGCCGCTGTCGAGGACCAGAATGGCTTCCAATCCCGGCAGATGTTCCTCCATACCGCGGCAGTAGTCGATCGGTTGCCGCGGGTCGTGCTCGCCGTGGACGTAGAGAACCGGCATGGTGAACTTGCTGTAGTCCACGGGCTTGTTCTTGGGGATGTCGCGAAAGTAACGGGGCACCGCTTCGGCTACGCCAGGGTGGGAGAATTCTTCGGCCACCTGGTCCAGTTCGTCCTCATTCGGCAGATTTTCCGGCTTGCACGAGCTTTCCATCCAGACCCGGGTGTAGGCGTGAGCCTTGCGCATCAGGCGGGTTGCGGCCTCCGAATTCTGGGAATTCCACTGGTGGTGGAGGGAGCGGCGGGCGTCGTAGCTGTGCAATGACAGGCAACAGCGGATATAGCGCTCTACCCGGTCCGGGATCTGGTCGATGATATTGTCGGCGATCATCACGCCCCAGTCGTGCCCGGCGAGGCGGAACTTATCGATGCCAATCGCATCTAGGCATTGGATCAGTTCGCGGGCGACATTGTTGGCGGTGAAGTCGCCTTCCGCCTTGTCCGATTGGCCATAGCCTTTCAGGTCGAAGGCCAGCACGCGGAACTGGGTTGCGAGCTTGGGCATCTGATGCCGCCAGCATTGCCAGCTTTCGGGGATGCCGTGCAGCAGGACGACCGGATCGCCCTCGCCGCACTCGACCCAATGCCAGCGCACGCCCTCGACGGTTTTGGTATGATGGCGGAATTCATGCATGGCGGACTTCCCATTATTTTTGTAACGCAATGACCCTAAAGTGACCTGTTGGCGATGCCAACGCGCGTGGCGTTTCGAAGGATTGAAGATCATGGCCGCTGGCGAGGTGTTCTGGACGTTTCTGAAGCTGGGCTGCACCTCGTTTGGCGGGCCGGCAGCCCATATCGGCTATTTCCGGACGGCGTTTGTCGAGCGGCTGGGCTGGATGAACGAGCAGCGTTATGCGGAACTGGTGGCGCTGGGGCAGTTCCTGCCGGGGCCGGCGTCGAGCCAGGTTGGCTTTGCGGTTGGGCTGGAACGGGCAGGCGCGGCCGGTGGGGCGGCTGCCTGGGCAGGCTTCACGCTGCCGTCGGCGCTCATCATGTTGCTCGCGGCGTTCGGGCTGGCGGCTCTGCCGCCGGAGATGCTTCCGGGGATCATTCATGGCCTAAAGTTGGTGGCGGTCGCCGTCGTGCTGCACGCAGTGCAGGGCATGGCTGCGGGGCTCTGCCGGGACAGGTTGCACAAGCTGCTGGGAGTCGGCGCGCTGGTGCTGGCCTTGCTGATGGCGGGCGTGGCGGGGCAATTGTCGGCGTTGGTGTTGGCCGGGTTGCTGACCTATTTCCTGGCGGACAAGAGCGCCGTTGCCGCCGCTGGTGAGAGTGCTTCTGAGGTCAAACTGGGCAGCGGGCCGTTCGTCCTAATCGGATTGGCTTTCGCCTTGTTGATTCTGCTGCCGTTCGCGGCGCAGATCGGTGTGCCGGGCGCCGGCATTGCCGAGCCCTTCTACCGGGCGGGCGCGCTGGTGTTTGGCGGTGGTCATGTTGTGCTGCCGTTCCTGGAGAGCGCTACGGTCGGCCAGGGCTGGCTCTCCGGCGGCGACTTCTTGGCAGGCTATGGCGTGGCGCAGGCGATACCGGGGCCGTTGTTTACGTTTGCCTCCTACGTGGGGGCAGTGAGTTTTGGCGTGATCGGCGGCGTGATCGCGCTGATCGCCATTTTTGCGCCGGGCTTGCTGCTGATGGCTGGCGCGCTGCCGGTCTGGACGCGGCTTTCGCACTTGCCAGGCCTGCGCCGGGCGCTCGGCGGTGTGAATGCGGGCGTGGTCGGCATTCTGGGTGCAGCGCTCTATGATCCGCTGGTAGCTAGCAGCGTGGCGGGCGCGGTGGATGTTGCGGCGGTGGCCGTCGGCTGGACCATGCTGCAAGTGCTGAAATGGCTGAGTTGGACGGTGGCGCTGGCCGGGCTGGCGTATGGCGTGGTGCTGGCGGTGGTCTGATTTGATGGCTCGCCTACCATTTCCCCTTTTTTTCCGCGCAGGCGGGAACCCATGCCTGAGAGGCTAATGACAAGGTCCGGACTCGATGTTCGCCTCTCAGGCATGGGTCCCCGGTCAAGCCGGGGACGGGGGAGTGATTAGGCCACCAACGCTTCGTTCGGGCTGGCGAGGTCGAGGGTGGTGGTGCGGCGCATTTCGCGGCGCTGGTCGAGGGGGAAGTGCCGACCCCGATGGATGGTGACGCGGTTGTGTCCCACATGACCAGATCGCCTTCCTGCCATTGATGGCGGTAGTGGCGCTGCGGCTCGGTCGCGTGGTCGAGCAGGTCGGAGATCAGCATCCGGCCCTCGGCGAGGCTCATGCCGAGGACTTCCCGCACGTGGACGCTGGCGAAGAGGAAGTCACGGCCCGTGCGCTGCTGGCGGCGGACGAGGGGCCAGACCGCGGGCGGGATCGCCGCCAGATCCTCCTGCATGTACGCGCCGAGCAACATGCGGGAATGAAAAGCGTGGTGCTCGCCCGTCAGGCCCTGGATGTGGTCTTTCAGCGAGGCTGGCAGGGTCTCGTAGGCGATGCGCATGTCCACCTATTCGGTCTCTCCGCCATCTGGCGGGACGACGACGCCATAGAGCATGGAAAAGCGGGCGGCCGGGTCCTGGAAGCTCGAATCCGAGTGCCAGAGCTGGTTCGCGATATTGCTGACGATCTTGGCATGGTCGGGCGCGGCGATCTCCCCATCCAGGCCGACGTTGGAGATGTCGAGCAGTTCCTTGTGCTTCAGGCGGATCGGCGTGTTGGGCCGCGCCTTGGTCAGGCCCAGGTCGATCTCGCCGAACTGCTTGCACATGGCGAGTTGGGCATCCTGGCTGAGTGTTTGGCCGCGGAAGACCAGCACGGCGTGAGTCTCCAGCGCCTCGACGATGGCGGCGACCTGTTCGGGCGAGAGCGGTTGGGCGAGGTTGACGCCTTCGACCGTCGCGCCGAAATCGGGGTGGAGGGTTCCGGTGCGGACTTCCATCGGGTAACAGCCTTCTCGCCAAGATGAATTGCGCCGCTATGCTACGCGGCAATCCAACATCCCGTAAATCCCGGCCGGAGGAAACCGCCCCATGCTCAAGATCAAAGACACCGTCACCATCGTCACCGGCTCCTCCAGCGGCATCGGGGCGGCCACCGTCAAGATGCTGGCGGAGAATGGCGGCCATGTGGTCATTAACTACTCGCGCAGCGCTGCCGCGGCAGAGGCTGTGGCCGAGGAATGCCGCGCCCATGGCGTCGAGGCGCTGGTCTGCCAGGCCGACGTGGGTGACGAAGCCTCCCGCCTGCGGCTGGTCGATGAGACCATGAAGAAATTCGGCAAAATCAGCGGCCTCGTGAACAATGCCGGCACGACGGTGTTCGTCGAGCACGGCAATCTGGCAGGCCTCTCCGAAGAGGACTTCCACAATATCTACAACCTGAACGTGGTCGGCGCGTTCATGATGACTCGGACCTGCGAGCCGCACATGCGGGCGGGCGGTACGGGCTCCGTCGTGAACATTTCGTCGGTGGCGGGCGTGATGGGCGTCGGCTCCTCCATCGCCTTTGCGGCGAGCATGGGCGCGCTCAACACCATGACGCTGTCGCTTTCCCGCGTGCTGGGGCCGGAGATCCGGGTCAACACCGTCTGCCCCGGCTTTGTGATCGGCGAGTGGCTGAAGCAGGGCATGGGCGAAGAAAAATACGAGGCGACGCGCGCAGCCCTCGCCAAGGGCACGGCGCTGCACAAGCCGGGCGGCACGCCGGAGGAAATGGCCTAGGCCGTGGTCTGGTTCCTCTATGGCGCCAGCCACATCACCGGCGAGTTCCTGCTGACCGACGGCGGCCAGCACCTTGGCCAGGCGCCGTTGGTCGCCCGTTAACAATAGGAGCATTGACGGCATGAGCCTCCCCAGCCTTGACGACATCCGGGAGGGCGCGGCCCTCGTCCACCAGCACATGCGTGCGACCCCGGAAATCGCCTGGCCGCTGCTGGCCGAGCGGCTGGGCACGCGCGTGGTGGTGAAGCACGAGAACGCGACGCCCATCGGTGCGTTCAAGGTGCGGGGCGGCATCACCTATATGGACGCGTTGCGCCGCGAAATGCCGGACGTGCCGGGCGTTATCACCGCGACCCGTGGCAATCATGGCCAGAGCGTGGCGCGCGCTGCGACCGCCGCCGGGCTGAAGGCCACGATCTACATCCCGCACGGCAACTCGGTCGAGAAGAACGCCGCCATGCGCGCCTTCGAGGCGGAGCTGGTGGAGGAGGGGGAGGACTTCCAGGCCTGCTACGAAGCCTGCATTGCGCGGGCGGAGGCGGATGGCATGCATTTGCTGCCGAGCTTCCACCCCTGGCTGTTGAAGGGCGTCGCCAGCTATGGCTACGAACTGATGACTGCCTGCCCGGACCTGGACGTGATCTACGTGCCGATCGGCCTTGGCTCCGGCGTGTGCAGCACGATTGCGGCGCGGGATGCATTGGGGTTGAAGACGGAGGTGGTGGGCGTTGTGTCGGAGAACGCGGCGGCCTATGCGCTGTCGTTTGCGGCGGGGAAGCCGGTCTCTACCAACAGCGCCGACACCATGGCCGACGGCATGGCCTGCCGCGTGCCGGTGCCCGACGCGGTGGCGATTGTGAATGCTGGTGCGGCGTGGGTGGTGCAGGTGAGCGATGATGAGATCAAAGCCGCGATGCGGGCCTACTACACCGACTGCCACCAGATCGCGGAGGGTGCGGGCGCGGCCCCCCTGGCCGCGGCGCTGCAGGAGCGGGGGCGGCTGGCTGGCAAGACCGTGGGGCTGGTGCTGAGCGGCGGGAACGTGGATAGGGATGTGTATATGGGGGTGCTGGGGGAGGTCGGATGAGTTCGATCGAGCCGTTCAAGAGTGAGGCGGAGTTGCTCGCATTTGCTGGCAAATTCCTTGCCCGACGGGTAGAGGTATTCAACAAAGATATTGATGTCTGTCTTACGCCAGACCGTGACAATCGTCATGCGTATTTCCCAGCGCTAAATCATTGCGTTGCGTTTATGGAATTTCTCGCAAGTTTGAACGCAGGGGATTTTGATAAAAATGGATTTAATAAGATTAAATGTTATGCAAATTTATATATGGATAAGAAAAATTACAAAATTAACAGCCTTGCACTTTTATATTTTGGAATACGTCACAAGGTCACCCACCAAAGTAGTCCAAATTTTGTCATAAACACATCTAGGCCGCCTCCGTTGAATAAAGCTTTTGCTGGTGCGCGGTTTGCGTGGACTGTATCTGAGGAGGATTTTGACGCGCCACTCCGAATTGTTGAGGTGCCCGGGCGAAAGCTCAAACGCGACTCCCCTCCTTGGGATGTGCCTTACGGTTACCGTTTTTATGTAAGCATTGCGCGACTCCGTGCAGATATTGTGAAATCGGTCTTTTCCCGAAAAAGATATCTCGGAGCGTTAAGTAAAAATGGTGAATTACAGTGTAAGCTTGCGCGAGCGATGGGGGATTTATTTCTTCCTCTCTAACTTGGGTGCTGCACATGAAGTGCAGCACGGAAGGACGCGATTGGAAGTCACCAGCCTGTAATCCTGTTAGAGGCTAGCGCTAAGTACGCCGTCCCCTAGTTCCGCCTCATCCGGCGAGCGAAAAACAGCGCGCCGACGCCGCTCGCCAGTAAGGGGAGTGCTAGAGCGAGGGGCACATCCGCCGTGTGGAGGGTCAGTTCGTAGTTGTCGTAGCGGACGTGCATGAGATAGCCGTTCGTGTTATCGGTCCCGAACCCAAATTCGATCGGTGCACCGCCCGCCGAAAAATCCAGAGTGCCGGCCCCGGCGGCAAGCGTGAAGTCGCCAGCGGTCAGGCCTGTAGCGGTCCAGCTTACCCATCCAAGATCGTTCCACCCGGTGGTAAAGTAATCAGCGACATAAATGGACTCGGCTTGGCGCGCCATGACCGAATAAACCTCTTGTCCCTGCAGAAAAGCGATAAAATTCCGGTATTGCAGCGCAATATCTAAAGCAATAATCGCGCCACTGGAGGATGGGTCGTAAACAAAGTTGGAATTCAGATTGGCGCTTGCGGTGTAGGCATCTGTTCGTGTCGAAACCTCCCAGGTATTGGCCGGATTTCCATCATCTGTACGTACATAGCCAGCCTGTCCTCCGGCGGGATCGTCATAGGTCGAGAGGGACCATTCCGTTCCGAAATTGCCGTCGGCGAACGTTATCGTACCAGCGTTTGCGCTTGCCGCCGACAGCGCTGCTGCGAAAACCCCAAGAGCAATCCTCATCGCGACCTGCATCCAAGCCTCACAAAATAAGCAGAACAACTACGTATATACCGATGAAATTTTGGCGGCAATAATATGCGCTATTCGGCGGTTTTTCGGCTAGGCGTTACTAACTTCTGATCCTTTTGAACTGTCCCTCCACCAAAGGCGGCTCCCAATGAAGCTGGGGGGCTCTATCCGCCAGGCACTGGATTGCTACCCGGAAATGATCCAGGGCAAGTCCGCGAGCTTCTTGCTGAGCGGCTGTGCTGTGCATTGAATCGGCCAGTCTTAGGGATCATATGCCGGGTGCAGGCGGCTTTTTGCGCCTCGCTTTGCGCACAGCATCAGCTAGACGCCGGATAAGTTTTGGTAAGTATTTCCTAAACATAAGCTAAGCATAATGCGGAACCAAATTACTGGAAAAGTATAGAAATGTTTAGTTTTGTTTAGTTTCCTTTATGGCATTTTCGCAAGCTGGGAATAGCGCATCGAAGCATGTGAATTTACTCGACCGGTGCGGCGTAATCGACTAGCGTTTGTCTGCAATAATTGATCGTCATACCGGAACAGGAGGTTTTTATTTGTCGTACTATGTTAATGTTGGCGGCTGCCGTCGCCGCGAGCCAGCTTGGGCTTGTCGCCCCGGCTATGGCGGAAAATGTCAAGGTTACGCCGCTTGGCGGTGTGGATGGCGAGTTCTGCCGGCTTGATCGTGCACTGATCTTCGAAGACCCGAACGGCACGCGCATTCTCTATGATGCCGGATGCTGGGTCGCCGGTGCGGAAGACCCGCGGCTCGGCAAGATCGACGTTCTGCTGGTCAGCCATATGCATGGCGATCATGCGGGCGACCGGCACATGAAGGCACCGAATTCCGGCACGTGCGCCAAGCCGGACTTCTCCGTCTCGTCCACGCCGAACTCCAACACGGTTAATATCGCCCTGGCCAAGGGTGCTGCGATCGTGACCGGCAGTGAAATGCCGCCCTTCTTCGCTGGCAAGCTGGCCGCGAACGGCGGTGATCCGAAGAAGTCCATGCTCGCTTCGGCGCGACGAAGACCGTTGGCGGCGTAGGTATCTCTACCGTGCCGGCTTCGCACAGCAACGGCCTGTCGCCTGCCTTCATCGGCGGCGAGTTGGGTGAGCACATGAAGGCCGCTGGTATTGGTGGCTATGTAGGCCCGCCAACCGGCTATGTGCTTCAGTTCACCAACGGCCTGGTAGTCTATCTGTCCGGTGATACCGGCATGACCGCAGAGCAGGACGTCGTCGTGCGCGGCCACTATGGCGCGGAACTGGCGGTGATCAATATCGGCGACACTTTCACCACCGGCCCGATGGAAGCGGCCTATGTGGTGAATGAACTGGTCAAGCCGAAGAGCGTCATCGCCTCTCACGCTAACGAGGAAGCTACCAAGGGCGGCAAGGTCATTGCCGGCACCCGGACAGAAACCTTCATCAAGGCAGCGAAAATGCCGGTCCACGTGCCGCTCAGCGGATGGCTGCTAGCCGGTACGGTAGCAAAAGCCAGCGGGTAAGCGTTGGCTGAGACTATCATGGCTGGCAGGGCTGATGCTCCTGCCAGCCATTTGCTTTTGCGGGCGCGCCTCGACCAAATGCCACCGTGACTTGGCCTTTTGGCTCCGGCAAATAAGCCGCTGCACTCTTCACTCTCTCAAACCGAGACCCAGCCATGCGCACCCATAAAATCGCCGCTATCCCCGCTGACGGCATCAGCCCCGAAGTCATCGACGCCGGTATTGCGGTGCTGGAGGCCCTGGCGGAGCGCACCGGCGACATGAAGCTGGAGTTCCAGACCTTCGACTGGGGTACGGAATACTACCGGCAAAACGGCATCATGATGCCGGAGGACGGGCTGGAGCAGCTCCAGCCGTTCGACGCCATCTTCTTTGGTGCGGTAGGCGCGCCGGATGTGCCGGATCACATCACGCTCTGGGGCCTGCGTCTCAACATCTGCCAGAACTTCGACCAGTACGCGAATGTGCGCCCGACGCGCATCCTGCCGGGCATCACCTCGCCGCTGCGCAATGTGAATGTCGGCGACCTGGACTGGGTGATCGTGCGCGAGAACTCGGAGGGCGAATATGCCGGCAATGGCGGCCGCACCCATCGTGGCCTCCAGGGGGAAGTGGCGACGGAGGTCTCCATCTTTACCCGCGTCGGCGTGGAGCGGATCATGCGCTACGCCTTTCGCATCGCCCAGTCCTGCCCGCGCAAGTTCCTGACGGTCGTCACCAAGTCGAACGCCCAGCGCCACGGCATGGTCATGTGGGACGACATCGCAGCCGAGGTGGCGCAGGAATTCCCGGACGTGACCTGGGATAAGATGCTGGTCGATGCCATGACCGTGCGCATGGTGGCCGAGCCGCAGAGCCTGGACACGGTGGTCGCCACTAACCTGCACGCCGACATTCTGTCGGACCTGGCGGGGGCGCTGGCGGGTAGCATCGGCGTGGCGCCGACCGCCAACATCAACCCGGAGGGCAAGCATCCCTCCATGTTCGAGCCGATCCATGGCTCCGCTTTCGACATCACGGGCAAGGGCATCGCCAACCCTGTCGCCACCTTCTGGACCGCTGCCCAGATGCTGGAGCACCTGGGTGAGGGCGCTGCGGCGGAGCGCCTGATGCGGGCGGTGGATCAGGTCTGCGCCGCCGGTATCATGACGCCAGACGTGGGCGGCAAAGCCAACACGCGGGAAGTGACCGAAGTGGTGATTGGCGCGGTCCGCGGCGCGAACGACTAGACGGGGAGCGGGCGCTATCAGCCCTCCTTCACCGCCACGATGAACAGGCTCTTGTTCTTACCCGGCTGCCATTCATGGTAGATACGGAAGCCCGCGGCGGTGATTGCGTTCGTCAGCTCCTGCCGCGAGAAAAAGGCGACTTTGGGAAGAAGGCCAAGCCAGCCGCCAATGGCAGCAAAGGGGCGGAACCAGCCCATGAAGTCAGCCAGGCAAGCCGTGCTGGAGACGAACACGCCGCCCGGCTTCAGCAGGTGCCAGGAGCGCGCGATGGCTTCGTCCCGCCCCTCCAGCAGATGCAGAATGCTGTGCGCCATGACCATATCTTAGCGCGCCGCCGTGTCAGGCGCGCCGTCGAGCGCTTTCCGTTCGAACGTGATGTTCCCGATGCCGGCGTCAGCGGCTTTGCCCCGCGCAATATCGATCATCTTGGCCGACAGATCGGTCGCGAGGATATGCTTGGCATAGGGCGCGTGCGCGATGGCGGTGGAGCCGGTGCCGCAGCCATATTCATAGACTTCCGCCTCGGGCGTCAGGTATTCGCGGGTCTTGTCCAGCTTCCGCTCATAGGCGGCTTGGTCAGCGATGGGGCTGCGGGCGTACCGCTTTGCAATGCGGTCCCAGAACCAGGCATTGTTCGCCATGGCGGTCTCCTTTGAATGGGGGCTCGACCAATTCACCGCCCTTCAGGAGGTGGTGGCAGATGGTTGTTGAGGGCACCAAATAGTCATGCAAATTGCGGAAGGGAATTGACGAATTACGCCTGATTTTTATGCATTATTTCATGGATTGGCGCTCTATCAATTTCGACTGGAACCGCGCCCGCGCGTTCCTGGTAACGGCAGAGGAAGGCTCGCTGTCGGCGGCGGCGCGGGCATTGGGCATGGCGCAGCCGACGCTGGGCAGGCAAGTCAGTGCGCTGGAGGATGAGCTGGGCGTTGTGCTGTTCGAGCGGGCGGGCCGGGGCCTGATCCTGACGCCGAGCGGCCTTGAACTGCTGGAGCACGTCAAGTCGATGGGGGAGGCTGCGGGCCGGGTGTCGCTGGCCGCGGGCGGGCAGGCACAGGCTATTGAAGGTGCCATCTGCATCACGGCGAGCGAGATTACCTCGGTTTTTTTGCTGCCGCCGATTATCGAGCGGCTGCGCCGGGAAGCGCCGGGCATCCAGGTGGAGATCGTGTCCTCCAACGAAACCGTTGATCTGCGCCGGCGGGAGGCGGACATCGCGCTCCGCAATTTCCGGCCGACTCAGCCGGACCTGATCGCGAGGAAGGTGCGGGAGGGCTGGGCGCGGCTCTATGGAGCCCATAGCTATCTGGACCGGATCGGCAATCCGCAAACAGCGGAGGAACTTAGCAGGGCAGACTTTATTGGCTTCAATACGTCGAGCGAGGTCGTGGACGGTTTGAACTCGCTGGGACTGAACGTCGACCGCCGCAACTTCCCGCTGCTTACCGCTAGTCAAATAGTGCATTGGGAGTTGGTGAAATGCGGGGCCGGGATCGGGGTTGTGCCGGAGGGAGTTGGTGAGGCGGAGCCGCTGGTCAGACAGGTGCTACCCTCCCTGCCACCATTTGAGTACCCGATCTGGCTGACGACCCACCGGGAATTGCAAACCAGCCGCCGGGTGCGGCTGGTATTTGACTTCCTGGCGGAGGAACTGGCGAAAGCGGAGATTTAGCAGGCTGCGGAGAAAGTTCTTCGCAGGACTGAAACGTCACCCTTCAACAGGCTCAGGATGAAGAGTTTTTGCTGAGGCTTGTTGAAATCAAACAACCATTGTCCTTCTTCACCCTGAGCCTGTCGAAGGGTGACGGTCGCGGTCTGGGCTTGTCAGCAGCCTGCTAACCCTTAGATTTTGCGCAGCTTCACCCGACCCAAACGGATTGGGATCTGCTCTAGTGGATCGATGGAAACGGATGATACCCATCCGTATGCTGAATCGAACCACCAACATAGTGAGAGAGTGGGCTGATTCACGAAACGCTTGCGGATGCAAAAGTTTCGATCAGACCACTAGGACCGATTCAGCGTCGGTAGGGGTAGCAAGACTGCCGGTCCAGGCTAAGGCCGAAATGGCTGGCCAGCGCCTGAATGGCCGCGCCGTGTGCCTCATAAGGGTCGCTGTTATTCATGCCCACGATAATGCACTGGAAGCGGGCGCTTTCCTGGCCCCCCGGCGGTAACATGGCCGTGGCCAGCGCCTCGCCTTCCTGGTTCCGCAGGGTCAGGAACAGGGCCATCGTCTTTGCCAGATGCGGCTTCAGGCCGATGTTCTGCTCGAACGATATGGCAGAGGTCGGCACATAGGTCCGCGTGGTGGCTTCCTGATTGCGGCGGAAATGCTTGGCCACGGCGTGGACCATCAGCTCGGATTCGAGATCCGCCTCCATCTCGTCTTCGAGACGGAACCAGGTCTTACCGTTGGGACCGTCACAGATATATTGCATCGTGCTGGCTCAATTGTGTGCGGATGATCTGCTGGGCGGAGCGGCCTTGCCAGACCAACTGTATCCCTGCCGCGAAAGGCCGGGCAAGCCGCTGCGGAGTAGTGCAGGTCAGGGTGTTTGCACAGACTGGCAGGCAGAGATACGCTTTGGCCATCCATACCCTGCCAAGGATTGCCCAATGGCTCGCGCCTTTGCCAAACCAGCGTTCGATATCGGCTTTGCGACCAACGATATCGATGGCTTTGCCACCCTGTGGGAGAAGCAAGCGGGACTTAGCTATGACCATCTGGCCAAGCTGGGTAGCGGCTTTCACCAGCACCGCTGGCGGCAAGGCGACAGCATCATCAAAGTGAACCACACACGGCAGCCTTTGCCTGACGCACCAGCAGCAGGATACCGGCTCGTGACGCTAGAGCATCGCCGGTTCAAATTGAATCGCTCTCGCGATCAATTTGCCGGGCAAGATGCTCTAACTCATAGGTTTCGAGCAGATCCCGATCCAAACGGATCGGGATCTGCTCTAGCGGCGAACCGCCAGGCCGATCTGGTAACGCCGGACGGGGTACCGGTGTCTTTACGGGAGGATGCTGGGGCTGACCTGACGTTGCATGTGGTGGCTAACGACCTGGACGCTTTCGCCCGCTTCTATGGCGGTTTGCTGGGACTGGCACCCGATGGCGCGAATGCCTTCCGCCTTGGCGGCAGCCGGATCGAGACCGAGGCTGGCTCCGTGCCGGAAGCGCCGGGCTGGCGGGAGAAGGGATTGCGCTACATGACCGTGCAGATTTTCGACTGCGATGGGCTGACAGTAGAAATGGAGCGCCAGGGCGCTGTTATCGGGGCCGAACCGCGGACCATCGGGCAGGTACGATACAGCTTCGTGCGCGACTCGGACGGCAACTGGATCGAGCTATCGGAACGGGCGAGCTTGACTGGCAAGCCTGTAGCTGCGGGGTAGGGCGGCAATATCTGCGTGGATTTGGTCCTGGCGAAACCAATGAAATACCCACCCGCTCCCGCGCAGGCGGGAACGGGATTGGGAGGCGGCGGCTACTTTGCGTCTACCGCCCCAGGTCGACGGCGTAGCTGTCCACCGGCGGGGCGGTCTTGATCAGGTCCTGTTTCACCAGCAGTTCGGCGAAACGCTGGTAACGGCCCACGTCGAAGGCCGCCGGGCGCAGGGCAAAGCGGGGGAGGGTATCCCGCCAGGCGCGGCGGTTCAGTTCGTCATCCAGTTCCTTGCGCTTGCCTGCGATGAACAGCTTCCAGGCGTCGTCCGGGTGGTTGACCATGTACTGCACGCCTCGCTCGATGGCCTGCACAAATGCCGGGAAGCGCGGATCGTCGAGGGTCTCGTTGTGGGCGACGACGATCAGTTCATCATAGGCGGGCACGCCCTCTTCTTCCAGATAGAAGGCGCGGCCGGGGCGGCCCTCGATATCCATCTGGTTCAGCTCGAAATTGCGGTAAGCGCCGATGACGGCATCGACCTTACCCGCGAACAGCGATGGCGAAAGCGACCAGTTCACGTTCACCAGCTTCACGTCGGCCATGGTCATGCCATATTTGCCCAGCACCGTGCCGAGCAGCGCATCCTCCAGCCCGCCGACGGAGAAGCCGACGCGCTTGCCCTTCAGGTCGGCGATGGACTTGATCGGGCCGTCCTCCAGCACAACAATGGTGTTGAGCGGCGTTGCTACCAGGGTCGCGATTCGGGCGAGCGGCAGGCCCTCGTTCACCTGGAGGTGCAATTGCGGCTGGTAGGAGACAGCCAGGTCGTACTTCTTGGCGGCGACCAGTTTGGGGGGATCGTTCGGATCGGCTGGCGGTTGCAGGGTGACTTCGAGACCGGCGTCTTTGAAGTAGCCGCGCTCCTGCGCGACATAGAGCGGCCCATGGTCCGGGTTGATGAACCAGTCGAGCATGACCTTCAACTCGGCCGCTTGTGCGCTGACTGCCGACAGGGCGACGGCACTGGCTAGTAACAGGGAACGGAACATCAAGTTTTCCTTAAGTGAGGGAATCTGGTTGCCAGGAAATGAGCCGCTTCAAGGCCCAATCCAGCGTGAAGTAGAGCGTGAGCGCACCGATGGTGAGCACGAACAGGGCGGCAAACATCAGGTCGGTCTGCATGCGGGCGTTGGCGTGCAGCATCAGGTAGCCCAAGCCCGCCTCGGACCCGACCCACTCGCCGACCACTGCACCGATTGGGGCGACGGAGGCGGCGACCCGCAGGCCGGAAGCAAGGCTCGGCAGGGCGGCGGGCACGCGCAGGTGCAGCAGCGTCGACAGACGGCTGGCACCCATTGTCTGGGCGAGGGCCAGCCAGTCCGGCTCCGTGCGGCGCAGGCCATCGAAAAAGGCGGCAGTCACGGAGAAGTAGATGATGAGCGTGGCCATCGCCACCTTGCTTGCCATGCCATAGTCGAACCAGAGCACCAGCAGCGGCGCGATGGCAAACACAGGCACGGCTTGGCTGCCGACCAGCACAGGCATCATCCAGCGGGTTGCACCGGGAATGCCCGCCATCAGCAGCGCCGTCGCCACGCCGAGCAGGGTGCCGAGCAGCAGGCCGAGCAGGATCTCCGCTGCTGTTACCCAGGCATGGGAGAGGATCACGTCGAAGCGCTCGACCAGGGTCACGAGCACTGCTCCCGGACCCGGCAGGATGAAGCGGGGCGTGCCGGTCAGCCAGACCACGGCTTGCCATAGCGCGAGCAGCACGCCTGCGATGATCAGGGGACGCAACCATGTCATGCTGGCGGGTTCAGGAGTTGCTTGAGCAGGACGCCATGGCGAGCCGCCACGGCCTGGTTGTCCGCCGGACGGGGCGGCGGCAGGCTGGGCACAGCCTCGTCGCGCAGGCGGACAGAGCGGCCTTCCAGCATGACTATCCGGTGGGCGAGGCGCAGCGCCTCCAGCGGGTCGTGCGTCACGTGCAGCACGGTCTTGCCCGCCAGCATCCGGGCTGAGAGGTCCTGCATCCGGTGGCGGTTGAGCGCGTCGAGGGCCGCAAAGGGCTCATCCAGCAGGACGACGGGCCGGTCTTCAATCAGGGTGCGGACCAAAGCCACCCGCTGGCGCATGCCGCCGGAAAGGGTGGCGGGCTTTGCCCCCAGATAGTCGCCCAGCCCGACTTCGGTCAGCAGAGCGGCTGCGCGCTCCCGGTGGGCCTTGGCGTCCGTGCCGCGCAGGCGGTCGCCTAGGCAGGCATTCTCCAGCACAGAGAGCCAGGGCAGCAGAGCGCCCCGCTGGGCCATCAGGGCGATGTGGTTCTGAACCGGACCACCGCCGGAAAGCTGTGCGCGGTAGTCGCCCTCGCCAGCATCCAGGCCCGCTGCGATCCGTAACAGCGTGGACTTGCCGACGCCGCTATCGCCGAGCAGTGCGGTCCACTCGCCGGGTTTCAGGTCAAGCCGCAGGTCCTGGAACAGCACCACGCCATCAAAGGCCAGATGCTTTGCCTCGACTGTAACGCCGGGTATGGCTGTGTTTTGGCGGGATTCCGCCTGGGCTGGCTCGGTCAAGAAGCACGCCTCCCTCCGCCGGTGCTAACCGGGCCAGGTTCGTGGGGTCGTCTCACGCAGTCCGAGACCTCTCAGCCGGCGCGACCCGGCTCCCCCGCATGCGGGAAGTAGATTTGTTAGCGGCAGATAGTGACGAAGTGCGGGCGTGAAGGCAAGCTGCTGTCCTTACTTCTTCTCCGCATAAGGCGCGTACCAAGCGGCCGGGCGCTTTTCAATGAAGCTCATCAGGCCCTCGACCGCTTCGTCGGTCAGGCGTTTGCCGGCGTGATCGCGGGCGAGTTCGCGGGCGCGGCGGTCATCCACCACCATGTTTGCGCATTCCAGGATGGACTTCTTCGACTCGGCGATACCCCCAGGGGCGACTTGCAGAATGGAATCGATGATCGGTTCGGCCGCCGTGTCCAGGCCGCCAACTGGGCAGACCTCGTCCACCAGGCCCAGTTCCTTAGCCTTTTCGGCACCGAAGCGCTCGCAGGTGATGGAGTAGCGCCGCACATGGCGTGCGCCCATCCGGCCGAGCAGCACCGGATAGATCGGCCCGGCCATCAGGCCCCATTTAGCCTCCGTGATGGCGAAGTAGGCGTCCTCCGACGCGATCACCACATCGCAGGCAGCCGCAATGCCCGTTCCGCCGCCAAAGCAGCCGCCATGCACCAGCGCAATGGTCGGCTTCGGCACCTCATTCAGGCCGCGGATGGCGTTGGTCGTATCGACGGAGATCAGGAAATTCTCTTCCAGCGAGAGGTCGATATTGCCCCTGATCCACTTCAGGTCGGCACCCGCCTGAAAGTGCTTGCCGTTGCCGCGGATGACGATCACTCGGACCTTGGGATCGTGTGCCATCTTGGTGACCGCGGCGATGGCTTGCAGCAGCATGTCCCGGTTGTAGGCGTTATTCACGTCCGGCCGGTTGATGGTGATGGTGCCAACCCCGCGCTTGTCGACCTTGGTCAGGATGATCTTGGGCGCGGCGGGCTTCTTGGCGGCAGCAGGCATGAGGCGGTTCCTTGGCGGGAGACGGTAGTCGGTATTTGTACAAAGAACAGGCTACGCACTAGCCGCGTCAAGCCGTCAGAAGTCCGGGTTTTAGAGACGGCTTGTGTTGGTCGATGCGCGGTGGGCATGGGTGCTACCATTCACGGGGAAGCCTTAGCAAATTTTTGTGTTACCTGAGGAAAGCAACCTAGCTGTACAAAATATTCATGCAAAAATTACTTGATATTCTCTCCGATCAATTTCAGGTTGTTAATTGACAATAGCAAGAAAGAGTGCGTTTCATGCTCAAGCAATTGCAATTCGGGCTCATGGCAGCGCTGGCATTACTGGTCTCTGCTTGCGATGTCGAGTTCGATGCAGGTGACCCACGCCCGCCAATAGCACCAGGATCAACGGTCTATGGCCTGATTGAGTGGGACCCAAGCCAGACAAGTACACTGAACATCCTGTTAGTACCTGATTCGTCATATGGCGATTTGTCGGTTCAGGCGAACCTCCAGGCCTTTTTCGATGACATCGAACAGGTGATCGAGCAGGGATACTGGCAGAACAACGCCTATTATGTGAACCTCGTCCGCTTCAACTATTACTACATCACGGAGTCGGGCAGCGCCGCGCCGCTGACCTCCGGCATTTGCCCAAGCGTGACGTGACCTGCGGAAGTGGACACCGATGGCGCATTCGCCGATCTGGTGCTGTTGCTTCACACCAACACGCTGCGTGACTGCCGGTGGGGCCGCAAGGCGACCAGCGAGCCGACCAGCTACCGCACAGTGGTGCATGAATCGACCCATGCGCTGTTCAATATTCCTGACGAGTATTGCTGCGATGGTGGTTACTATTCCGCGCCGCCGGTGCTGTATACCAGCCAGGCAGCGTGCACCGGAGATGCAGCGAATGCTGCGTGGCGGAATTGCCAGTCCTTCACAGCTAACAGCGGTACGACCTGGTGGCGCTCCGAAGACAGCACCACCGATATCATGTCGGGTTCGGGCTCTGTCGTACTGGAGGCGGGTCAGGGTGACTGGGCAATCATGGACGCGGTCCTAAGCGCCCTTGGCGGTTCGGCAACGCCTTCAGTATTCGCCCCTGCAACATGGAATCACACGCCATGAGGTATCATTCGATTGTTGCCGCGGCGCTGGGCGCTGCGTTGATAGCAACCACTGCGTTCGGGCAGGCGTCCAAGAACCAGCCGTCCGATAACGCTGCCCCGGTTAGCACCTTCAAGGAAGCGGTGGAGAAGACCAAGGGAAACACCGGCACGCGCCCCGCCCCGCCCCGCCAACCGAGGTGGCCGTGCTTTACCTGATGGTGGATGCAAGCAAGGGTCAGGTGCGGCGGGCCAAGGTCGACCGGATGCTGGCCATCAAATCACGGCCGCCCAAGTCCGTTGCCCGCAGCGGCGGGACTTGGGAAGTCCAGTTGGATGGCGAGCAGCCCATGCGTTACCGCATCCAAAACCCGTTGGAGGACGTGGAGATCGAGAACCCCAAGGGCTCCCGTTCGCCATTCAGCCAGGTGGTGATGGATGGACCGGTTCCGGTGGACCTGATCGTGCCGCTCAGCCACGAAGGCAAGAACCTTGGCACTCAGCGTATCCGGATTGTGGATACCGTGACGGGCAAGACGGTCATCGATACGCCCGTCAAGCGGCGGTAAGTCAGGCCATCATCGCTCAGGTGGGCGGCGTTAGCTGCCCACCGCGGTATCCAGCCAAAGATGCGGCGTGACCGCTGCGTTGTCGCCACCACGCAATACCAGCGTGGTGGTGGCACTTTCGACGATGGCCGGTCCGCCGATCTCCTGGCCAGGTACCAGATCATCCCAGGCGTATGTCGGCGTTTCGTGCCAGCCGTTCATGTAGACCTGCCGGTGCGCCTTGGGCGGTGCTTCGTGCCTGCCGGTGGCGGCGAGAGGCTCATGCGGCAGGGCGGGTAGCGCGCCGACGGCGGCGACGCGGGCATTGACTAGCACCGCCTCCTGATCGCGCAGGGCGTAGGTGTAGAGCTGCTCGTGCCGCTGGTGAAAGCGCTCTGCGATCTGAGCGAGCATGTCAGGGGCCTGCCAGTCCAAATCATCCAGGTTCACGTCGATCTCAAAGAGCTGCTCGCCATAGCGCATGTCGGCGGCGAAGCGATGGGAGATTGCTCCATCGAACACGGTTTGTAGACGCGCCGTGGCGTCTTCTTTTAGCGCGTCATAGGTAGCGCGGACGGCGTCGGCGTCCAGCGCGCCGGTGTCGCCGATATGGGTGCGGCTCGCCTCGAATCGCAAGTTGGTCGCCAGCATACCCCAGGCCGACAGCACACTGGCGACACGGGGGGCGATGGCGCGGTTGACGCCCAACTGGCGAGCGACCTCCGTAACGTGCAGGCCAGCCGCGCCGCCGAAAGAGAGCAGCGCGTACTGGCGGGGGTCGATGCCGCGGCGGACCGAGACCAGGCGCACGCCCTCCGCCATCTGGGTATTGATCACACGGTGCACGCCTTCTGCGGCTTGCTCCCGCGTAACGCCCAGACCGCTGGCTAGCTGGTCCAGGGCGTTGTCAGCCGCTGTAGCGTCCAACTGGGTGGACCCGCCATGAAAATTGTCAGGATCGAAGAAGCCCAACACGGCGGAGGCGTCCGTCACCGTCGCCTGGGTGCCGCCGCGGCCATAGCAGGCGGGGCCGGGGTCGGCGCCTGCGCTCTCCGGCCCGACCTTCAACAGACCGCTTACATCCACGCTGGCAAGCGAGCCCCCGCCAGCACCGATAGAGGCGATGTCCAGTGATTGCAGCGCAATCCGCTGGTCGGCAATGCCCCGGTCGGAAGAGAGGGTGGGCTCTCCATTGGAGATGAGCGATATGTCGGTGGAGGTGCCGCCCATGTCGAAGGGGATCAGGTTTGGCGCGCCTGTCAGGCGGGAGGCATAGCGCGCACCGGCAACGCCGCCTGCCGGGCCGGAAAGAACCGTTGCGGCGGCGAGGCAGATGGCCTCCGCAATCGGGGCGACGCCGCCATGGCTCAGGATGATAAGGACAGGGCCGCTATAGCCCGCTTCCTGCAACCAGCCCGCCAGCCGCGAGAGGTAGCGGTCCAGCGCGGGGCCGACATAGGCATTCACGGCGGTCGTCGAAACCCGCTCGTACTCCTTGATTTGTGGAAAGACCCCGGAGGAGAGGCAGATATAAGCGTTGGGCATGGCGGCCCTGACGGCCTCTGCCGTTGCCTGTTCGTGGGCGGCGTTGTGATAGGAATGCAGGTAGCAGATCGCGACGGAGTTGCAGCCCTTAGTCTTCAATGTCTCGATGGCGGCGGTCAGCGAATCCCGGTCCAGCGGGGTTTCGACGCGTCCGTCAGGGCGCATGCGTTCCTTCACACCCAGGCGGCGGTCGCGGCGGATCAATGGCTCGGCCCGGGGCATCCGCATGTTGTAACGGCCGGGCTTTAACCCTTCCCGCATCTCCAGAATGTCCCGGTGGCCCTCCGTCGTCAGCAGACCGACATTGGCACCTTTGCGCTCCAGCAATGCATTGGTGGCGACCGTGGTGCCATGGACAATTCGCTGGGTGGTGGCCAGCAGCTCACCAAGCGGCAAGCCGAGAGCATCCGCCAGCCGCTCAAGTCCATCCATGACGCCAATGGACTGGTCGGCAGGCGTTGAGGGCGCTTTGGCGAAGGTGACGCCGCCGGAATCATCGACAGCGACCAGGTCAGTAAAGGTGCCACCGACATCGATACCTATACGGAACATGCTAACTGACCTTGAGAACGGGGCTTGCGGAAGACGCGGTGAAACAGCCGGATTTCTGCCGAAAGCTAAGCGGCGGGGTGCGGTTCGGCAAGTCCCTCATCAGAATTAAAAATCTTGCTATTTCGATTCCTGTCTGGTTTTGTCCGACATATTGTTTGTTGGGAATGAAAGGTGTTCTGCGTGTCTGATAGCCATGGATTGCATTGCGTGATGCGAGGGATCGTCATCGGCGCGTTTGCTTTGGTGGGGGCGTGTGCCAGCCCGGTGCCGGAGGTCAAACCTGTCGAGGTCACATCGGAGGTCGCCGCCGCTCAAGCTGCCGAAGCCCGGAAAATTCCGGAAACTAAAATATTGAAGCGCAAAATTGCTATCGGCCGTTTCACGAATGAGACGATCTATGGCCGCGCCCTGCTATCCGGTGCTCAGCTGGATGCAATGGGCCGCCAGGTCGGCGACACGCTGAGCACGCAATTGGTTGAGACCAACAAATTCATCGTGCTGGAGCGCCCCGACATGGCGGCGGTCGAAAACGAGCGGGCACTGGCCGGTATATCGGACAAGCTGCCAGGCGCAAACGCACTGATCGTCGGCTCGCTGACCGAGTTTGGCCGCAAGACCGAAGGGCAATCAGGCTTCTTCAGCAAAACGAAAAAGCAGATCGCGCGGGCAAAGGTAAATTTGCGCCTGGTCGACCCGCGCACCGGGGTGGTGTTCTTCGCAGCGAATGGTGCAGGCACGGCATCCACTGAAACCGGCACCATTGCAGGCTTCGGCAGCAAGTCTGCTTACGATGAAACATTGAACGACCGGGCTATTGCCGCTGCGATCGGTGACGTGATGAACGAGCTGGTCAACAAGCTGGAAGAAAAGCCCTGGTGGAGCGATATCCTGGATGTGCAGGGCAAGCAGGTCGTCATCAGTGGCGGCAAGTTGCAGGGCCTCAAGGCGGGTCAGCAACTGAATGTCATGCGGCGGGGGAAAACGATCAAAAGCCGCCAGACCGGCTTTCCGATTGAGTTGCCGCCGACCCAGGTCAGCTCGATCCAGGTGGTTGAGACTTTTGGGTCCAATGTCACAGACGAAGGCTCGATAGCCGTTCTGACCCAGGGCAACCTGCCTTCGAAAGGGCGGGACGCCCTATTTGTCGCCGAAAAGCCAGGAGCGCAGTAACATGGGGATGGTGAATATTGGGATTTACCGCGGCATCAAACAGGCATGGCGGCCTATGGCAACGCTCGTGCTGGCCGCAGGTTTGCTGGCTGGCTGCGCGCTGAAGGACCCTGTCACCCGCACGGACGTGGTTGATGAGCGGCCGCAATTGGTGATTGCGAATGCCGGGGAAGGGGCCGTGCTGATTGTCAACGGCGTTAACCTGGGGGAGGCCTCCCGCTATAATGGCGATCCCGGTTCGTTGCGCCTGCCCGCGGGCACGCACACGGTGGAAATTCAACAGGGTGGGCTGACCATGCACCAGGAAAAAGTCTTTTTGTCGGATTCCGCAATCAGAACCATTGCGGTTCCGGCGCGATAGTTGGGAGCCATTTGCATTATGATCAGGATGTTGTTGGGCGGAGGCCTTTGCTTGGCCGTGGCTGCCTGTGCGCAGCCTAGCCAGTATTATTGGGGGAATTACTCCCAGGCCCTCTATAATTTCTATGAGGATCCGACACGGCGAACCGACTATCAGATCGCACTGGCAGACCTTGTGGAAGAAGCTGGAACGGATAAGCGCGTTCCGCCAGGTATTTTTGCCGAGATCGGCTTTATGGAACTTCAGGACGGCAACGCCGAGACTGCGCGGCAATATTTCGAGCGCGAACGTGCCGCCTGGCCCGAATCTGCTGTCTTGATGGACCGGATGATTGCGGCCATCGACGCGCCACCGCAGGCAAGTGCTCCGTCTTCTGCCTCGACGGACAACGCGCCCGTTGGTTCCACTGCCAAGCCGGGGAGTTGACGATGATCTATAGTACGGTCCGTCTGGTGCTTTTCGCTGCCGTTGCCGGCTTCGCGCTGTCAGCTTGTCAGCCCGCCAATGTGCCGCCAAAAGACTACACTGCGTTTAACAAAGCCAAACTGCGTTCGATACTGGTAGTACCTGTTGTCAACAAAAGTGCTGCCGTTAACGCACCCGATGGCCTGCTGGTGACCTTGCCGGTACCGATTGCAGAGCGCGGCTTTTACGTTTCCCCAACGCATCTGGTTCGCCGCACCATGGAGGACGATGGTCTGGGTGATGCCGATCTGGTGCACCGGTCCGATCCGACCAAACTGGCCAAGATATTCGGTGCTGACGCGGTTCTCTACGCCGTCATTGAAGAGTGGACTTCGCGCTATGTTGTGCTGTCGACCAGCACGACGGTTATGATAGCCTATACGCTGAAAAGCGGCAAGACCGGTGAAACCCTGTGGAGCAGTACCCAGCGCCGGACCTATACAGTCGGTCCGCAAGGGGGCGGTGTCGGCGGGCTCATCGCAGATGCGATCTCTGCCGCGATTGAACGTGCCGCGCCGAACTATATGCCCTTGGCGAGAAGCGCCAGCAATCAGGCTATCATGGTTGACGGCCAGGGCATGCCTCTGGGGCCGTATTATCAGGTGGAACGCTAGAGCAAATTCCGAGCCGTTCGGATCGGGATTCGCCGTTAGGCAATTCCGTCGTATTTTCGCTTAAGACGACTTCACTCAAGCGAACTGTCAAATACGACGCGCCTTTCGGGGAGTATCCGATCTTCTGTGTATGAGATTTAGCCCATGCGCGTTTTACGGGTCATTGATTGACCCGTTCTGAGTATAGAATAGCGAACTGGTTTCGGGCAGCAACCCATTGTCTGACGGCCCTGCCTGTCTTCTCAAAGCTGCCGATTGCCAGATAGATCAGTTTTGTCGCGGCGGCGTCGGTTGGAAAGCTGCCCCGTGTTTTGGTGGTCTTTCGGATCACCCTGTTGAGGCTTTCGATAGCGTTGGTCGTGTCGATGATTTTGCGCCCGGCTGGTGGGAAGGCGAAGAACGGGATGACTTCCTGCCACGCCCGCCGCCAACTCGGGGCGATTGAGGGGTATTTTTGGCCCCATTCGTCTTCGACCGCCGCGCGCGCTTTCTCGGCCTCTTTGTCATCTGTGGCTTGATCAATCGGCTTGAGAGCCGATGCGACGATCTTGCGGTCTTTCCAGCCGCAGAAGTTCAGGGAATGGGGCACGAGAGGCACGATACAGGGTTGCACGGTGGTGTCGGGAAAGGCCGCATTGATGGCATCTGGGAAGCCCTTGAGGCCATGGACGACGGCGATGAGGATGTCTTCGACGCCGCGATTGCGCCGGTTGTTCATCACCGAGAGCCAGAATTGGGTCCCTTCATTGTTGGCGATCCAAAGCCCCAGAACCTCGCGTTCGCCCTCGGGGGTGACGCCCAATGCCCCGTAAACAGCCTTGTTTTTGACCTGGCGGCTTTCTGGATCGCGGATTGTGACCCCAAGCGCGTCGAGGAAAACGAGGGGATACATCGGCTCCAGGGCGCGGTTTTGCCAAGCGGAGACCTCCTCCAGAACGGCGTCGGTGACACGGCTGACCAAGTCTGCCGACCCCTTCAGCCCATAGACCTCTTCCAGAGGGGCGCGAATGGCGCGGGTCGACAGACCCGCCGCGTAAAGCCCAATGATCTTGTCGTCCATCCCGTCAATCCGGGTCTGGCCCTTCTTGATCCGCTCAGGCTCGAAACGGCCTTCCCGGTCGCGAGGGACATCAATTGGCAGCGCCCCAGCCTTGCCTTTCAACGTCTTGCGCGAAGGGCCATTGCGCCGGTTGCTTTGGTTGGCAGGCTCTTCGCCGGGTTTATAGCCAAGATGTTCGGTTAGCTCAGCCCCCAGCATCGGCTCCATCAACGGGACCTTCCGTTCCTTCATCAGACCCTGATCGCCCAGCAAGTCCTCCGATCGTTCAACGCCGCTCAGCAGCTCGTCCAGTAGTTCCTGGGAAATCGTCATGGTCGGCATGCTCCTTCGTGAATGAAGCAGGGACTGAATTACTCACACACAGAAAATCGGACACTCCCCGCAACGGCCCACCTTCACATAAAAAAACGCCGTCCCAACCAGGACGGCGTTTTTGCTTGCGCTGAAATAGAATGCCTAGTGCACAGCGGAACGGCGCACGGCTTCCAGCTTGGCTTGAGCAACATGGGCACGCCGGTTGGCGTTGTCGCGCTCATGGTCACTGGTTGCCGAGGCCACATCCTCGCGGGCGTCACGCAAGTCCTGCTCCGTCGAGCCAGTATCGATTTCCGACACAGGCATGGCGACTTCAGCCAGAACCGTGCAGCGTTCGCGAGTCACCTCGGCAAAGCCGCCGGCCACGAAAATCCGGTCAGAGACCTCCCGACCGTCATAAACCAGTATAACGCCTGCGCGTACGGTCGACAGCAGGGGGGAGTGGCCGGGAAGGACGCCGAAATCGCCGTCGCCACCTGGCACAACCACCATATCTACCGCTTTCGATGCCAGCAGCCGTTCCGGCGATACCAGCTCGAAGTCTACTTTTCCGTCCGTCATGGGCTAATGTATCCCGACGAGGTTATGCCGCTTCCGCGGCCATACGGCGAGCTTTCTCCATGACCTGGTCCATCGGACCAACCATGTAGAACGCTGCCTCTAGGATATCATCATAGTCACCATCGACGATGGCCTTAAAGCCCTTAATGGTTTCTTCCAGCGGCATGAACTCACCCGGCGTACCGGTAAAGACCTCGGCGACGTGGAACGGCTGGCTGAGGAAGCGCTGCAGCTTGCGGGCACGGGCCACGACCAGCTTGTCGTCTTCTGACAGTTCGTCCATGCCCAGAATGGCGATGATGTCCTGCAACGCCTTGTATTGCTGCAGAGTTTCCTGCACACGGCGCGCCGTCTGGTAATGCTCGTCACCCACAACCCGTGGATCAAGAATACGCGAAGTGGAATCGAGCGGATCAACCGCCGGGTAAATGCCCAGCTCAGCGATCGAGCGGTTCAACACCGTTGTCGCATCCAAGTGAGCAAAGGTGGTGGCCGGCGCTGGATCGGTCAAATCGTCCGCAGGCACGTAAACGGCCTGTACGGAGGTGATCGAACCCTTGTTGGTGGAGGTAATACGCTCCTGCAGCGCGCCCATGTCCGTACCCAGGGTCGGCTGATAGCCCACTGCGGATGGGATACGGCCTAGCATCGCCGACACCTCAGAACCAGCCTGGGTGAAGCGGAAGATGTTGTCGACGAACAACAACACGTCCTGGCCTTCCTCGTCGCGGAAGTATTCCGCCTGAGTCAAACCGGAAAGTGCAACACGGGCGCGCGCGCCCGGCGGCTCGTTCATCTGGCCATAGACCAGTGCCGCTTTGGAGTTGTTACCTTCCAGGTCGATAACACCGGACTCGATCATCTCGTGATAGAGATCGTTGCCCTCACGAGTACGCTCGCCAACACCGGCGAACACGGAGTAACCGCCGTGGCCTTTCGCGATGTTGTTGATCAGTTCCATGATCAACACGGTCTTGCCAACGCCAGCGCCGCCGAACAGGCCGATCTTACCGCCCTTTGCGTAGGGGGTGAGCAAGTCGACAACCTTAATGCCGGTGACCAGCTGCTCGGTTTCCGTCGCCTGCTCGGTAAAAGCCGGGGCAGAGCGGTGGATCGGCGAGCGGCCTTTGGTGTTCACCGGTCCGCGATTGTCGATCGGGTCGCCGATGACGTTCATGATCCGGCCCAGCACTTCCGGGCCAACCGGCACGGTGATCGGGGAGCCGGTGGCTTCCGCTTCAT
Source organism: Alphaproteobacteria bacterium (assembly GCA_965202745.1). Taxonomy (GTDB): domain Bacteria; phylum Pseudomonadota; class Alphaproteobacteria; order Bin95; family Bin95; genus JACKII01. The sequence goes on along the minus strand of CBDBCB010000022.1, from coordinate 362,611 downwards.
CGTTGCGGGTCAGGCCTTCAGTGGCGTCCATCGCGATGGTACGCACGCTGTTCTCGCCCAAATGCTGTGCCACTTCGAGCACCAGCAGCGAACCATCAGGACGCTTCGCATGAAGCGCATCGAGGATCGAGGGGATTTCACCGTCAAACTGTACGTCAACGACCGCGCCCATCACCTGGGTGATCCGGCCGACAGCGTTCTTCGCCATGGGGGTCAACTCCTTAATTTAAAACTGGGTCGAAAGTGTTGCCACAATCAGTGTTACCTCACGCCGTGCGCCGGGCTGCCTAGACAGCTTCGGCACCGGCGATGATCTCGATCAGTTCGGTCGTAATCATCGCCTGACGGGTGCGGTTGTAGGTCAGTGTTAGGCCTTTGATCATCTCGCCGGCATTACGGGTAGCATTGTCCATTGCCGCCATCCGCGCGCCGTGTTCGCTGGCGGCGTTTTCAAGCAATGCACGGTAGATATGAACCGAGATGTTCCGGGGCAGCAGATTCTTCAGGATCTTTTCCTCGGACGGTTCGTATTCGTATACAGCGCCACCAAGGTCCTCGCCGCCTTCTGCATCGGCATCGGGGATGGGGGCGGGAATAAGCTGCTGCGTAGTCACGATGTTGGAAATCGCCGACACGAACTTGGCGTAGATCAAGTGCGCCACGTCGAAGTCGCCCGCTGCAAAACGCTCGCGCAGACGGTCGCCGATGCCGTCGGCTTCTTCGAATGCAACCGCCTTGCGGCCAATGCCTTCGACGGTTTCACCGATCATACCGGTCAATTCACGGCGCAGCGCGTCGCGGCCCTTGCGGCCAACGAACATGATCTCAACATCTTTGCCCTGGCCCTTCAACTCGCCGACCAGGATACGGGCCTGTCGCACCAGATTGGTGTTGAAGCCGCCGCAGAGACCGCGGTCAGCAGTTGCCAGTACTACCAAGTGTTTTTGATCGCTGCCAGTGCCTGCCAACAGGGGAGAGACACCGGGCGTGCCGCGCACGCTGCCGCCCAGCGATGATAGCATCCGCTCCATCCGCTCCGCATAGGGGCGGGCAGCTTCCGCTTGTTCCTGGGCGCGGCGAAGTTTGGCCGCGGCCACCATTCTCATGGCGGACGTGATTTTCTGTGTAGATTTCACGCTACCGATACGGTCGCGTAAGTCCTTCAAGCTGGCCATAACGCCTTGTTCTCCGCTTTCGCTTCAGGCTGCTTCGTCAGAGTCTTAAGCGAAGTTTTTCACGAAGTTCTCAAGGAACTCGCCAAGCTTCTTATCGGTGTCGTCGTTCAATTCGCCGGTCGAGTTGATCGTGTCCAGGATGTCCTTGCCGCTCTCACGCAGCGAAGAAAGCATCTGGCCTTCGAACCGGACAATGTCGCCAACCGGAATAGTATCAGCATAGCCACGCGCACCGGCATAGATCGAGGCGACCTGCTCGCCCACGCTTAGCGGTTGGAACTGGCCTTGCTTCAGGATCTCCGTCAGGCGCGCACCACGTGCCAGCAGGCGCTGGGTGGAAGCGTCGAGGTCGGAGGCGAACTGAGCGAAGGCTTCCATCTCACGGAACTGCGCGAGTTCCAGCTTAATGGAACCCGCAACCTTCTTCATGGCTTTGGTCTGGGCAGCAGAACCCACACGGCTAACCGACAGGCCAACGTTAATGGCCGGGCGGACGCCTTTGTAGAAGAGGTTGGTTTCCAGGAAGATCTGACCATCGGTAATCGAAATCACGTTGGTCGGAATGAACGCGGACACGTCGTTTGCCTGGGTTTCGATGACTGGCAGAGCGGTCAGCGAACCGGCACCCAGTTCGTCGTTCATCTTCGCCGCACGCTCCAGCAGGCGGGAGTGAAGATAGAACACGTCGCCCGGGAACGCTTCACGGCCCGGCGGGCGGCGCAGCAGCAGGGACATCTGACGGTAGGCAGTCGCCTGCTTCGAAAGATCGTCATAAATGATCACGGCGTGCATGCCGTTGTCGCGGAAATACTCGCCCATGGCGGCCGCGGTGTAGGGCGCCAGGAACTGCATCGGCGCGGGGTCGGAAGCGGTGGCGGCAACGATAATCGTGTAGTCCAGCGCGCCGTTCTCTTCGAGGGTCTTCAGAACGTTCGCGACCGACGAGCACTTCTGACCGACAGCGACATAGATGCAGTAGAGCTTCTTGCTCTCATCATCGCCGGCGTTGATGCCCTTCTGATTGATGATCGTGTCGATGGCCACAGCGGTCTTGCCCGTCTGGCGGTCGCCGATGATCAGCTCGCGCTGGCCACGGCCAACCGGCACTAGGGCGTCGAGTGCCTTCAGGCCGGTCTGCATCGGCTCGTGCACCGATTTGCGCGGGATGATGCCCGGCGCTTTCACTTCGACCAGGCTGCGGGTGTCGCCAGCGATCGGGCCTTTGCCATCGATCGGGTTGCCCAAGCCATCCACAACGCGGTCCAGCAGGCCCTTGCCCACTGGCGTGTCGACAATGGCGCCGGTCCGCTTGACCGTGTCGCCTTCGCCAATGTTGCGGTCATCGCCGAAGATCACGACACCGACATTATCGGTTTCGAGGTTCAGGGCCATGCCGCGGGTGCCGTCGTCAAATTCGACCATTTCGCCCGCCTGGACGTTGTCGAGACCATAGACGCGGGCAACACCGTCACCGACCGACAGAACCTGGCCTACTTCGGCCACGTCTGCGTCAGCGCCGAAATTGGCGATTTCGCTTTTGAGAATGTCGGAGATTTCGGAGGCGCGGATTTCCATCACTGGACCCCTTTCATGGCGTGCTGCAGACGCTGAAGTTTGGTACGCAAGGAACTGTCATACATGCGGGAGCCCAGCTGTACGACCAAGCCACCCAGCAAAGAAGGTTCGACGGTGGTTTCCAGGGTGACTTTCGCCCCGGCAACTTCGCGAAGAGATGTTTCGAGCCGGCTCATCTGGTCATCGCTCAAGGCGTGCGCTGACGAAATCTTGGCCCGCACTTCGCCGCGGCGCTCCGCCAAAATAGCCAGGAACACATCGACGATCTCGTCGAGCACGAACAGGCGGCGGTTGTGCGCCAGCAGGCGCAGGAAATTTGATGTAAGCGGCTGTGCGCCGGCCTTTTCAGCCAGGGCCGCAATTGCACGCTCTTGATCATCACGGCGCATTACGGGCGAGTGGATCAGGCGGCGGAAGTCGCTGCTTTCGGCAGACATAGCTTTCAGGCCCTGCAAGTCGCTTGCGACTTCGTTGAGGGTCTTGGCTTCGTCTGCCAGCTCATAGAGCGCGCCCGCGTAGCGTGCGGCAAGCCCGGAAGCCGGTCCAATGCTGGTTGCCACGGTCGGATAACCTCACGGCCGGAGAAACGGTTGAAAGCCACGAAAGCGCGTGTGATACGGCAATCTATTGCGCATGGGTGACAGCCGGAACGCACCAGTGCGCCGGTTGATCGGGTGAGTAGCACACGAATTGCGGCGATGGCGAGCCCTCCTGCTTGCCCTCGCGACAACTGGACGCTTTGGGATGGGGATGACTGCCTAGCTTTCACATCCTGGAAGGTAATATGGCTGTTTCCTGACCAGCTCTAGTTTGAGTTTTCGCCATCCCTTCATTGCCTGCAAGGGCGTCTTGCTGCCCAGGGCTGATTGCGGCAGCGGCTGGGTGTAAAGCCAGACATAGCGAAGCAGCGTGGCTTCCAGAACCTCGCCGGATCGGAAGGGATGGCTCTGCAGAACCTCTTCGATGCGGCCATTGAACCGTTCGACCATACCGTTGGTCTGAGGTGACCTAGGCGGCGTCAGGTGATGATCGATATCGAGGGCGGCGCCCAGCGTGTCGCATTCATGCGCGCCTGTTGCGGCGCGCTGGCGCAGACCGAAGAGGCGATCCGTGAACTCTTTTCCATTATCCGGGAGTATGGGGCGGATCCGCATCGGGCAGGCGCGCTCCAGGGCGCGCAGGAAGCGCCGGGCATTGGCCGCTGTCTTGCTGTTGTAGACCCTGACAACAACCCAACGCGTTGCCCTGTCGATGGCCACGAAGAGGGAACGGCGGCGGCTCTCTCTGCCATCGGTGGCAAGTATTTCAGGTCGATGGGGATGGAACCGGGTTCATAGGCTTTGAAGGCGCTGTGCTTTGGCCGGGGCGATGCTGCTTTCAGGGCGCGCAGGGGCCCCACGCCATGCCGACGCAAGCAGCGGTCAAGGCCAGAGCGGGAGGCCTTCGGGTTCAAGAACTCGCGCACCACCGCCAGCAGATCATCCAGCGAGACCAAAAGCGTCTTGCGGAGAGCTTCCTGCGCTGGCGTCAACGTCGTCTGAAGGCGATGGGGCGTGTGGCTGCGATCCTCCACGCTGGCACGCTGGCACCATTTCCATACGGTCTGTTCCGTGGTCCCGTGACGCTCGGCAAGAACCCACGCAGGGTCGTCACTGGCCTGTATGGCCGCCCTGATCTTCGGTGGCGTCGTCGCCTGACTGTGAAGCTTGATCACCATGTCGCTCTCCCATCCCGCGCCTCGATCAAAACACAGCGTGCCATGAAAAACGCAGAGCGACGAGGGGCTATCCGATCAGCCGGAATGGAACAGATAGGCGGCCTCGTGTCACCCCTGCGCCGCGCCCGCCATGCCGCAGATGATCACCGGCGCCTCCGGTCCGGCCCCGACTTCCGTCAGCGCCTGCTCCAGCACTTGCGGATACTCGGCGCGCGCCAGGGAGGCCATGCCCTTCGCCCCGCGCGTCTCCCCCAAAACCTCACCGTTGGCAGAGAGAGTCCACAGCCGGAAGCTGGTCGTGCCCCAGTCGGCGGCGGCATAGGCCGCTTCAGTCATAAGTAAAGACCCCGGATCACGTGCCGCAGAAGGTCTGGCGGACGATCTGCTCAGGCTCCGGTGGCGTTGCATAGTCAGCGAAACCGGGTTGCTCGTCGAAGGGGCGCTGCATTACCGCCAGCAGTTCCTCGAACGGTCCGAAATCATCCTGGTAGGCAGCCTCGATAGCAGCTTCCACCCGATGGTTGCGGGGAATGAACAGCGGGTTGGCGGTCAACATCGCGGCGCGCCGCTCTGCCATACCAGCGGTCTCGTGCTCGTGCCGCGCCAGCCAGCGGCCGGCCCAGCCATCGAAGGCGGTCGGGTCGATGAATTGGTCGCGCGCAGGCGGCCCGGAAGCATCCGCGCCCAGCCTGTTGGCCAAATGGCGGAAGGTCAGGGTGAAGTCAGCCTGATTGACTTCCATCAACTCGAGCAATTCTTCGATCAGCGCATGGTCGCCGTCTTCGGCCGTCAGCAGGCCCAGCTTCTGCCGCATACGGCCAAGCCATGCTTGCTGGAATAGTCCCGGATACTGGTTCACCGCCCCTTGCGCGATTTCGATGGCCGCCTCTTCCTTCACAGCCAGCAACGGCAGCAGCGCCTGCGCTAGACAAACCAGGTTCCAATGCCCGATAGGTGGCTGGTTGGCATAGGCATAGCGGCCCTGCCGGTCGATGGAGCTATAGACCATCCCGGCCTTGTAGGTATCCATGAAGGCGCAGGGGCCGTAGTCGATGGTCTCCCCGGATATCGTCATGTTGTCGGTGTTCATGACGCCATGAATGAAGCCCAGGCTCATCCATTGCGCGATCAGCGCGGCCTGTCGGGCAATCACGGCTTCCAGAAAGGCCAGGTAGGGGTTTTCTGCCTGCGCAGCCGCCGGATAGTGCCGCTGGATGGCGTGATCGGCCAACACTTGCAGGCCCTCATTGTCCTTGCGGCCCAAGAAAAACTGGAAGGTGCCAACACGTATGTGGCTGGATGCGACGCGGGTCAGCACACCGCCCGGCAGCGCGGTCTCGCGGTAGACGGGTTCTCCCGTCGCGGCTACGGCCAGCGAGTGGGTAGAGGGCACGCCCAACGCCGTCATTGCCTCGCTGATAATGTATTCTCGCAGCGTCGGCCCCAGCGGCGAGCGGCCATCGCCCTGACGCGAAAAGGGAGTCGGGCCGGAGCCTTTTAACTGGATGTCGTGGCGGCGGCCGTTTTGGTCGATGACCTCCCCCAGCAGGATGGCGCGTCCATCGCCCAATTGTGGCGACCAGCCGCCGAACTGATGTCCGGCATAGGCCATCGCCAGCGGGGTTGAGCCTTCCGGCGTTGCATTTCCGGCCAGCACAGCCACGCCTTCCGGGCTGCGTAGAGCGGCAGCGTCCAACCCCAGCTCAGCCGCAAGCTGCTCGTTCAACTTCACCAGCCGCGGTTGAGCCACCGGTGACGGGTCCAGGCGAGCAAAAAACCGCTCCGGCAAACGGGCGTAAGTATTGTCGAATGCGAAGACAGTGGCGTCAGTCATGGTCGTCAGGTCTTTCCGTCTACCCGGCGCTCAAAGCCAGCAATGGCTCCAAGCGCAGATCGTCCGCCCTGATATAGCGATGCAACAGCCTGAACGCGAGCCCGTGGCGGCTTTGCGCTGGCGCTGGCTCTATAACGCATTCCGCACAGACACGTGAGGCGATGTGATTTCAGTCCGTTACGGCTGCCGCATACTCTAAAGCTAGCACTGGGCAGACAGTCTGGGCGTGCACCGCAAGAGCCAGACCTGAGAGGACAAAGACACGATGCGCAAGACCTTCCACGCCGTGGCAGCCATCGCGGCAAGCCTGATGTTCAGTACCGGCGCGCACGCCGCCTGCAATCCCAGCAAGGCGGGCAGCGATCTGACCGGTGCCGAAGTGCATAAGGTCTATGAATGCATGGCGGAAAAACTGCATGCCGGATACAAAAAGGGCGGCAAGGGCTGGATCGACAAGAGCATGGTGAACGACTACCGCTCCTGGACCAAAGTCAGCAGCTTCCCGGCGGCCCCTGGTGTGCATGGCGACCGCTTTTTGCTGACCTGGGTCAATGAAACGGGCGCTGCCGAATACCTGAAATACGCCGAACAGCCGAGCATTCCTGCCGGCACGCTGATCGCCAAAGAGTCGTTCTCGGTCAACAAGAAGGGCAAGGCTGTCGCCGGCCCCCTGTTCCTGATGGAAAAGGCAGCCAAGGGCAAATCGCCGGAAACCGACGACTGGTACTATATGATGGTCGCGCCGAATGGCAAGCCAATGGCGGTGAACGTCGTGGCAGCGTGCAGCCCCTGCCACCAGGGAGCTTATGGACACCAGGGTGGCCTCGGCTATCCGGTGGAAGAAGCGCGGATCAAGTAGCCGGGTCTTCCAACACCAGGGACGCATATTCCCCGCGGAGTTGCGCCGGACCCTCTGCTGGACTAGGAGCAGAGGGTCTTTTTTTTTGCCCGCAAGCTAGAATTTCCCAATGAGCACAAGTCCATCGGTAGGAAATATTCCTACGTTGCCCACCGGTGAAGGCCGCAAGTGCATCCTGCACATTGGTATGCATAAAACAGGCACCTCGTCGATCCAGCAAACCATTGCGGATAACTTCGACGACTTACGTGACCAGTTCGGTGTCGCCAGTTACCGTGGCTACGCCAACCATAGTTGGCTGGCCCCTGCCTTCGTTGATGATTTAAGCGATATATGGATCAATACGGCTGACGGCTTTGAACACCCGGAGGAAATACGCCGACGCGCGGCTGCTATTGTTGACGATGTCTGCCAAGTGCTGGAGGACGAGCGCCCCAATCACTTCGTCCTTTCGGGTGAAGCTTTTTCCAGGCTTCCGGAAGAAGCCGTAGAGACGCTGCAACGGTTCCTTTCTCCCTTTTTTAACCAGGTATTTGTTGCGATCTATGTCTGCAATCCGTTCAGGTTCGCCAATAGTGCAACTGCCCAGTTGGTGAAAATCGGCGCAACTTTTGAAAACCTGATCGCTAACACGATTGTCCATCAGCGCATTTTTCCCCTGACCCTGCCGGCCGATCTGTCCTTCCGGCCTATCGCAACAGAATCGAAAAATATGTGCGGGCTTTCGGCCGGAACAACGTGCAAATCGTACCGTTTGAACGCGGGTTGCTGCGCAATGCCGATGTGGTCGATGATTTTTTCTGACGGTTCCTTGCAATCGATACGGCAGATCTGAATGTGCGCCCGCCCTGGCAGAACGAAACCCCAACTGCCGCAGCCATTTATGTGCTGGAGTTCATGAATCGCACACATCCCATGTACCAATCAGGCCGCCAAAACCCGGAACGGGCATTAAATCTTGCTGTAAAACTTGCTGGCGTGCCGGGAAGTACGCAATTCTCCATCCCTGGCTTGAACTATGAAAAGTTTGCAGAAATCGTGCGGCCGGATGTGGAATGGCTAAAAGAATTCACCGGCGGCTCTATCGACTTTGATCTAACGCCTCCGCCGCCCGCAGAGCCCCAACGACCGAGGATTTGCTGGCAATCACCATAGCATTGAACAAGCAGTCGCTTGAGCGCGACCGCCTCGCCATTCGCACCGTCTTTTTCCGGGAGGTCTGGCGGATTGGCAACGGCCAAACCGATGATACCCGTGAACTGGCAAAGGTGCTGAGCAGTTGCCAGGAACCAGAGTTTTTGCGGACGGCAGGCCACATCCTGCGGCTGTCCAAACTTCCGAAAATCGCCAAACTGCCGGACGAGCGCGAGGCCTTTCTTAGGTCCAACACGCTACTTCAATAAACCGATTGCTGATGCCGGGGAGCGGACGAATACCAACCGCCGCCGCATTTGCTTCACTGATGCGCCGCTGCCTCTATGTAACCCGCCACCAGCGCCGGGTTCTGCATCGGGATGAAGTGGGTGTACTCCGGCAGGTAGATATCCTCCGCCCGCTGGAACAGTTCGTGCAGACGCTCCCAGGTGGGGGAGCCCGCGTAGTCTGTCTGGCCCAGTTTCGGCAATTGCCGCCTGCGGGCGCGGAGGATGGTTGCCGGGGTCTCGATTTCCTTCAGGCGCTTGTGGATATAGGCCCGCCAGCTATTCATGTAGACGGAGGCCTCTACGATGGGCGGGCAGGCAAGCACGTAGCCCTCGCCCGCCGGGTTCGGCATGACGCCGTGGCGGCAATAGTCCTCCAGCACGTCCGGTTGCCAGAGGGAATAAGGCTCCCGGTCGTAGAACGCCTGCCAGCCGGTCCACTCGTTCCGGCGGCGGGAGCTTGGGTGGTCCGCGGGCGTTTTCATGTCGGGAAAGCGGTTCTGGCCATAGAATTCCGGCGAATTCATGGTTGGATCGATCAGCACCAGATGCCGGAACGCCTTTGGCCGGTCCAGCGCCGCATAGCAGACCGCCCAGCCGCCCATGGAACGGCCGACGGGGATCGCGCCCTCGAGCTCCAGATGATCCACCATTTCGGTCAGATCCTGGCCATAATAGTCCCAGCGGTCGAACGGGCCATCTTTCGAAGATAGGCCGTGGCCGCGCATGTCCACGGCCAGCACGCGCCAGGACGCAGGCAATTTCTGCACCAGCTTGTCCCAGACGCGCGCATGAAAACCCGTGGCGTGCACCAGCAGAATGGTCGGCGCGCCCGGTTCACCCGGCCATTCGGCATACGAGAGCGTGGCGTTGGTGCCCGCGAACTGGCGGAGGACTGGGTCAGGGCGCATCGGCAGGGCTTTTGGCTGGCGGGAACGGGGTTGGCGGGGCAATCGCCTTGCCCCAATCCTAGGGCGGGACTAGCCTTTTGCCAAAGCTCTAAAGGCCAGAAATAGGAAACACCCGCCCATGACCGCCAAGCCCCTGACCTTTGGCTGGTTCCTGCCGACCAGCGGCGACAGCACCAACCTTGCCGATCCGAATGCCCGCATCGCCCAAAGCCCGGAGATGTTCGACGAGATCGTGGAGGCGGTCGACAATGGTGGCTACCAGTACATGCTGCTGCCGGTGAACGCCTTTTGCTGGGAGGCAACGGTGGTCTCCTCCTACTACGTCGCCAAGACCAAGAACCTGGCGCCGCTGATAGCGCTCCGCTCAGGCTACATGAACCCCACGCTGGCGGCGAAGATGTTCGCGACACTGGATCAGATGAGCCGGGGCCGGCTCTGCATCAACCTGATTGCGGGCATCAATGATGACGACACGCGCGGCGACGGCGTGCTGGATACGAAGGAAGTCCGCTACGAGAAGATGGACGAGGAGGTGGAGATCATGAAGCGGCTGTGGGCCGCGGATGAGCCCATCGGCTACAAAGGCAAGCACTACCAGGTGGATACGGTGATGCAGCCCTCGACCTTCCAGAAGCCGCACCCGCCCTTCTTCCTGGGCGGCGGTTCGGAGCAGGCGCTGGAGATTTCGGCCAAACACTCGACCGTGCATCTGTTCTGGGGCGACCGGCCATCCTCGATTGCCGAGAAGATCAAGGACATCCGCCCGCGGGCCGCAAAATATGGGCGGGCAGAGCACATCCAGTTCGGGATGCGGCTCCAGATCGTCTGTGAGGAGACGGAGGAAGAAGCCTGGAACGCGGCCTACCGGCTGATCGATGGCGCAACCAAGTTTCAGTTGGCGAACATGCGGGCGGGCCAGGACTCGGCGGAGGGCATCAAGCGGACCTCCGAAGCGAACCGGCAAGTATGGCAATTGCTGGAGGAAAGCGGCAACGACCTGAAGATCCACCCGCACCTGTGGACGGGTATCTCCATGGTGCGCAGCGGCGCAGGCATTGCCGTCGTCGGCAATCCGGAGCAGGTGGCGGCGACCTTGCAGGAATTCGTGGATGCGGGTTGCACCAGCTTCTGCCTTTCCGGTTACACCCATGCCCGGATGGCGCGGATTTTCAGCGAAAAAGTGATGCCGTATTTCAAAGACCGTATGTCGGACAGCATCCCACTGGCGGCGTAACGCAAAGGAGCCAACCAAATGAAATTTGCCCGGCATTTTGCCAACCTCGCCCGGTTTGGGGAAGAGGTGATTGGGAAGAGTGCTTAAGGCCTCTCATTTCTTTTCATCCTGAGTAGCCCAGGCCATCGGCCGAGGCTTATCGACGGGGCGGCGGCCACTTTTGTGCGCGCCCTTCGATACGCCGCTTCGCGGCTACTCAGGATGAGAGTAGAGTACAGGCCAACGAACCAACCAAACCGACAAGGAAACGCCACCATGACCCGCCCCATCCTCGGTGAAGGCGACTACCGTTACGAGGTCCATAATGACTGGGCCAAGCTGCCGAATGGCTGGCAGTTCAACGATGTTGCCGCCGTCTCGGTCGATCACAACGACCATGTCTACTGCTTCAACCGCGGCGAGCATCCGATGATCGTGTTCGACCGGGGTGGCAACTTCCTGCGCTCGTGGGGCGAGGGCCTGTTCAACCGGGCGCATGGCATCCATATCGGGTGGGACGGCACGCTCTGGTGCACGGACGATGGCGACCATACGGTCCGGCAGGTGACGCCGGAGGGCAAGGTGCTGCTGACCATCGGTATTGAGGGCAAGCCTGCGCCCTATATGAGCGGCGACCCGTTCCACCGCTGCACCCATACCGCCCAATCGCCCGACGGCGATATCTATGTCTCGGATGGCTATGGCAACGCGCGGGTGCACAAATACTCGCCGGACGGCAAGCTGCTGTTCTCGTGGGGTGAGCCCGGCACCGACCCCGGCCAGTTCAACATCGCGCACAATATCTGCTGCGACGCCGACGGCTGGGTCTATGTCGCCGACCGGGAAAACCACCGGATCCAGGTGTTCGACGGCAACGGCAAGTACGAGACCCAATGGGGCAACATGCACCGGCCCTGCGGTATCTGCATGTGCGGCGCGGGCACATCGAACTTCTATATAGGCGAGCTTGGGCCGGGCATGAACGTCAACATGAAGATGCCGGGGATCGGCCCGCGTGTCTCGGTTGTTTCGAACGAAGGCCAGACCATCGCCCGCATCGGGCACCTGGGGCCGGGCACCCAGCCGAACCAGTTCCTGGTCCCGCACGGGCTGGCGGTGGACAGGCACGGCGACATCTATGTCGGCGAGGTGAGCTTCACCAACCAGCGCAACATGGGCAATCCCGTCGGGCCGGAGACGATTACGCTGCGGAAACTAGTGAAAGTGTAGCCTGCCAATCACTGCATCCCCAGCCATGCCCCACGCGGGAGCCGGGGCCGCATCGGGTTTGCGGAATAGGCGCCCGGCCCCGGATAACGCTGACGCGGTTCTGGGGATGCTTTGTGTTAGGGTTTGTCCTTGCGCATGGCCGGTTTAAACGCCCAAACTATTCGCCAACTGAAAACCATATAGGAGCCCCCTTAATGGAACCCGTCCGTTACATTGACCGGACGACAGCGGACTATCTCCGCCAGGGGTACGAAAAAGCGTACCAGTGGGCGCATCATACCGATGCACCATTTATCCGGCTGACGAAGCCTCTGTCCGAATGCAAAGTCGGCCTGATCGGCACCAGCGAAGTGGCCGTTCACTTCGACCCGGATACGGAAGAAAACCCGATTGTCGAAGAAGACTTTCGCGGCGTGTATTCGATCCCCGCTGATGTGGAATCCGCGAAGCTCTACAGCCGCACCAACTCGTTCGACATGAACGCGACGCATCTGGATGACGTGAATTCGTACTATCCGATCGACCGGCTGCGCGAGGCGGTTGCCAATGGCCAGATCGGCTCGATGCCGGACCGGGTCTATGGCTGCTACAACAATTACAGCCAGCGCAAAGTCCTGGAGCAGGAAGCGCCGAAAGCGCTGGAATATTGCCGCCAGGATGGCATTGACGCCCTGATCATGGTGCCTGTTTGACCGGTATGCCATCAGACCGTGGGTCTGATCAGTCGCTACCTGGAAGAGCATGGTATTCCAACCGTCGTCATGGGCGCTGCCCGCGATATTGTTGAGCATTGCGGCGTCGCCCGCTTCCTGTTCCTGGACTTCCCGCTGGGCAATCCGTGCGGCGAGCCGGGCCAGGTAATGCAGCAGCGCGACGTGTTCCAAATGGCATTGGACCTGCTGGTAAACGCGCAAGGCCCGATGACCACGCAAATGGCACCCTATCAATGGCCAAAAGGCGATGACTGGAAGCGGTTGGTCTTCACTGAAGAGCAACCCTGGCAGAACAAGGAAACCAAGGCTGAATGGATGCGGCGCAAGGAAGAATATCGCCGCCTGCGTGCGGAAGGGAAAGTCTGATGGCAGACGCTGCCACTCCCCACGACGTGGTGGTCTATACCACGCCGATGTGTGCACCCTGCGATGCCTTGAAGAAATTCCTGGCATCGCATGACGTGGCTTTCCGCGTGCGGGACCTGATGATGGATGAAGACGCGCAGGACCGGATGGACGAAGCGCGCATCCGCTCCACACCAGTGCTGGAGGTGGATGGCGAATTGATTGCAGGTGACGCATTAAACTTGGATAATGTCCGGCAATTGCTCGACCTTTAGGGACGGGTATCCGGGTCAAACCGAAATAGGAGAAAAGTCATGAGCTACACACTCGATCAGTTCGCAGCCGACTGCAAAGCCGCGCTGAAGGCTGACCCTGGCGCAGGAGGCATGGAGGCGTGCCGCGGTTTCGTCTCCAAGGCATGCAAGGACGAAGCATTCGTCAAAGAGTACCTGCCGGAGAACCCCGATAAGGAACGCCGCGTTATTTATGAGGACGCCGACCTAGGCTTCTGCATCTGCGCGCATGTCTATAACGACGCCAAGCAGGGCAACCCGCACGATCACGGCCCGACCTGGGCGATCTATGGCCAGGCCATGGGTGAAACCTCTATGACGGACTGGGATATTGTCGAGCCAGCGTCGGGCGATAATCCTGCCAAGGTAAAGCTGGGCCGCACGTACAAGCTGGTACCCGGCGACGCGCACGTCTATCCGGTCGGTGCCGTTCATGCGCCGTATCGTGATGCTCCCACCCGCCTGATCCGCATTGAGGGCAAAGACACGATCGGCCTGAAGCGGACCAAGATTAAGTGTCCCATCCTGGAAAGTAATATGGCTGTTTCCTGACCAGCTCTAGTTTGGGTTTGCGCCATCCCTTCATTGCCTGCAAGGGCGTCTTGCTGCCCAGGGCTGATTGCGGCAGCGGCTGGGTGTAAAGCCAGACATAGCGAAGCAGCGTGGCTTCCAGAACCTCGCCGGATCGGAAGGGATGGCTCTGCAGAACCTCTTCGATGCGGCCATTGAACCGTTCGACCATACCGTTGGTCTGAGGTGACCTAGGCGGCGTCAGGCGATGATCGGTATCGAGGGCGGCGCCCAGCGTGTCGCATTCATGCGCGCCTGTTGCGGCGCGCTGGCGCAGACCGAAGAGGCGATCCATGAACTCTTTTCCATTATCCGGGAGTATGGGGCGGATGCGCATCGGGCAGGCGCGCTCCAGGGCGCGCAGGAAGCGCCGGGCATTGGCCGCTGTCTTGCTGTTGTAGACCCTGACAACAACCCAACGCGTTGCCCTGTCGATGGCCACGAAGAGGGAACGGCGGCGGCTCTCATCTGCCATCGGTGGTAGGTATTTCAGGTCGATGGGGATGGAACCGGGTTCATAGGCTTTGAAGGCGCTGTGCTTTGGCCGGGGCGATGCTGCTTTCAGGGCGCGCAGGGGCCCCACGCCATGCCGACGCAAGCAGCGGTCAAGGCCAGAGCGGGAGGCCTTCGGGTTCAAGAACTCGCGCACCACCGCCAGCAGATCATCCAGCGAGACCAAAAGCGTCTTGCGGAGGGCCACCGCGACAGCTTCCTGCGCTGGCGTCAACGTCGTCTGAAGGCGATGGGGCGTGTGGCTGCGATCCTCCACGCTGGCACGCTGGCGCCATTTCCATACGGTCTGTTCCGTGGTCCCGTAACGCTCGGCAAGAACCCACGCAGGGTCGTCACTGGCCTGTATGGCCGCCCTGATCTTCGGTGGCGTCGTCGCCTGACTGTGAAGCTTGATCACCATGTCGCTCTCCCATCCCGCGCCTCGGTCAAAACACAGCGTGCCATGAAAAACGCAGAGCGACGAGGGCTATCCGATCAGCCGGGATGGAACACTTAAGCGTATCGACGCCTAGTGGTTCGATTCAGCAAACAGATGGTACCCGTCTGTTTGCTGAATCGAACCAAGATACTGAAAGCGTATCGATCAGACCACTAGCTGCCTTTTTTGCCGTAAGATTGTTGGAACGCCGGGTGGGGCAAAGGCTCTGTCCGGCGTTTTCGCTCAAAAAAATCTCTTCGGCGTCATTGCGAGAAGCCGAGCTCCTCGCAATGACGCCAGAGCTAGAAAATGGGAAGAAACGCCATGCCATCCATCCCCTCCACATCAGCCACCGATCTGAAAGCCCAACTGCATGACGGCGGCGAGATTGCCGTGCTGGATGCGCGGGAGGAATGGACGTTCGGCAAGCGGCACTTGCTGCTCGCCTCCTGCGTGCCGCTGTCCCGCATGGAACTGATGGTCGACGACCTTGTCCCCCGCCGCGACACGCGGGTGGTCTGGTGCGATGACGGCGAGGGGTTGGCAGAAACCGCGGCACAACGCATGGCGGCGTTGGGATACGCCAATGTTTCCGTTCTGGATGGCGGCGTGAAAGGCTGGGAGGCGGCGGGCTTCCGCGTCTATAGCGGCGTGCACGTGCCATCCAAGGCCTTCGCTGAAGTGGTGGAGCATGAGGCCGTCACGCCCTATGTCACGGCGGAGCAGATCAAGGAATTCATCGATACCAAGGCCAATGTCGCCATCTATGACAGCCGCTCCTACGAGGAATACAACAACAACAGCATCCCGACCGCGATCAGCGTGCCGGGCGCGGAACTGGTCTACCGCTTCACCGACCTGACGCCGTCCGAAGACACGCTGGTCATCGTCAATTGCGGTGGCCGAACGCGCTCGATCATCGGCGCGCAGTCGCTGATCAACGCGGGCTTCAGGAACAAAATCGTCTCCATGAAGGATGGCACAATGGCCTGGCACCTGGCCGGCTTCGACGTGGTGAACGGCGCGGACCGCCGCCCGCTGGAGGTCTCGGCGAAGGGTCAACAGGCGGCGTTCGAGGGCGCAGCCAAGGTCCGTCAGCTTTGCGAAGTGCAGGAAATCGACTTTGCAACGCTGGAGAAATGGCGGGGCGAAGCCGCCACCAAAACCACCTATGTCATCGACGTGCGCACGCCGGAGGAATACGAGGCCGGGCACTTGGCGGGCGTCCGCTCGGCACCGGGGGGACAGTTGGTGCAGGAAACCGACAGCCACATGGCAGTCTGGGGCGCGCGCGCCGTGATCGTGGACGACAATGGCGTGCGGGCAACGATGACCGCCTCCTGGCTGAAGCAGATGGGCTGGGACGTCGCGATCCTGAAGATGGACGAATTGGCGGATAGCGACGGCAATTTGCTGAAAGGTCCGCATAGCGCCAAGCCGTTGGGCCTCGCCTCGTCTGCGTTGACCACCATGGGCCCGGAAGCACTGAAGCAAGCCCTTGATGACGGCTCGGCCACGGTCGTTGATTTCGCCGACAGCCGGGTCTATGGCCGCGGCCACATTCCAGGGGCGTGGTTCTCCACCCGCGGGCGTTTGGCCGAGGCTGTGGCTAAGTTGCCGGAGGCGGAAACGCTGGTTTTCACCTCTCCCGACGGCGTACTTGCTGCAATGGCGGCGGCAGATGGCGCGGCTGGGACGGTTCAAGTGCTAGCCGACGGTACCGCGGCCTGGACTGCTGCGGGCCTGCCGCTGGAGCAAGGCCACACCAGCATGGCAGACGAGGCGGACGACGTCTGGCTCTCCGCCCGCGAGCGTGGCCAGAACCAGGAAGAGGCCATGCGCGAATACCTGGCATGGGAAATCGACCTGGTGAACCAGATGGCCATCGACGACGACCACCGCTTCCAAGTGGCGGTGCCTGCTTAAGACGAGCGATCCCCGGAAACGGCGAAGCTGCTATCCGGGGGCTCGCGATGAGTGAGTCT
Organism: Alphaproteobacteria bacterium; assembly: GCA_965202745.1. Classification (GTDB taxonomy): domain Bacteria; phylum Pseudomonadota; class Alphaproteobacteria; order Bin95; family Bin95; genus JACKII01. The sequence continues at coordinate 345,839 of CBDBCB010000022.1, read as the reverse complement.
CATCCCTCAATGCTTCCCTGGACTCCGCCTAACGATGGCTCTGGCGTGGGAAGAATGTCTACTCTAGAATTTATTCCCATGACCGACATTTCGGTACGCTATCCCAAGCGTTCGGCGTTTTAGGGACTACAGCATGAGGCGCTTGATAGTCGTTTGTCTGATAGCTTTATTCATACCGACGTCAGCAAAAAAATAATCGCAATTAATATTTAAGGGCTTATCTATCAACCCAGCGGCAGTACAGGCTGTGCCGCCCCTTTGGCCCGCGCCACAGAAGGCGTCGGAAACCGCTTGCCGTTAAGAATGTCCTGAACGGTCAGCAATTGCATTCGCGAATACTGAACACCCATGACTTCAAGATCGCCTGCCGACGCCATTTCGCGAGCAAAGTTCCGCATCTTAGTCGGCCCTGGATTGTCCATGATGATTAAGCCTGCCATGGGCACATTTTCGCGTTCAAGAACCCCTCGGAGGTTCCGCACAACACTGATACCGATATTTCTGCCGCCCTTCACTTCCAACATCATGCTTTCAAGATTGCGTCCTCCCATATCAAAATAGAGCCGCCCGTCAATACCGCCATCAGCCGTCTTTCGCGCAGTGACAAAGCCGTCGATCTGCTCAATTGCCCATTTCTGAAAATGATATTTATCACGTTCCCATAGATCGCGAGCGCCCTCGATGTTGTGTGGGACACCCTCGATCTCAAAATCAATACCATCCTTCAAACCAAGCCGATCTTCCAGCCGAACCTTCGCGACACGCTTGATTGCGTGAATGGCTATATCGATCCCGATCCACTTGCGATCAAGTTTGTGGGCAGCTTCCAGCGTCGTAGCACACCGGCAGAACGGATCGAACACCACATCACCTTCGTTGGTGCTGGCAGCAATGATCCGCTCCAATAGGGCAAGTGGTTTTTGAGTCGCATAACCAAGTCCTTCACTATGGGTCGTTGCCAACATTGAAATTTCCCACCAGTCGCGGGCTGTTACAATTGAATACGTCCCTTTTTGATCTTTATAATATTTAATGGCACCACCATGGCCGCCTCCGGATTGGCCGTAAGATTTGATCTTTAACTGATTAAATTTGCAATATCTGTGATTTCTTGCATAAAATAGAATTGTATCATGTTTTTTTGCAAACCAGCGTTTGCTTGCGCCGCCAGATTTGTAACACCAAATGATCTCATTCCGAAAATTTCCGTGCCCGAAGATGCCGTCCATCATCACCTTGATGTAATGACTGGCAGTAGGATCGCAGTGTAGATAAATTGATCCGGTCGGTTTGAGAATACTCCGCATGGGCAAGAGTCTCTCGGTCATGTAGCTGAGATAGGCAAGTAGGCCAGGCTGCGTCTTGCGCAGGGCGTTACACCAAATTTTCCAGAGCTCGGTGATACCGTCATCAACACCGGATTCTCTCATAAGGATTGGCATATTTCTGATTGCCCGTTCGCGATCTTCATCCAAAGTCCACAGATCGGAGAAAGCTTCAATCTGGTCGGGTAATGGACGGCCTGTCTCATCCTTATAAATCGCATTGTAATCACGGTTTGAGTTGAAAGGGGGATCCAAATAAATCAGATCAACACTGCCTAACGGCATTTCTCGCATGACAGTCAGGCAGTCGCCATAAAAGAGTCGGTTCATTTAAAGCATCCCCGCATAAAAGACCCGAAGGCGTTGTCGTTCTTGCGTTGATTGTACTTCCAGCATGCTTCCGCGACATAGAGCGGCATATAGCATTTTCGATAATGATGATGCGATCCGTACCAGGCCCGTTTGAGAAGTGACCAGAAGCCTTCAATGGTGTTGGTATGGATGTTGCCGAAAACATATTCGCCCTTGCTATGATTGATTGTGGCGTGCGCCATGGTTGCCCGAACAGCGCTGTAAGCCTTGAATTCATCAGTGATCAGCAGCGAGCCTTCGGGATCGACGCTGCTACGAATGAAGTTTAGAATGTCCTTGCCAGTCAGACTGCTGGCGACACGGGCAACGACTTTACCGCCGCGTTTTACCGCGCCAATAACCGACGTTTTGCGTGTCCCTCTTCATCGCGGAGGAGGTGGAGGAGGTAAATCATTGTTATCAAAACGTTTATTTCGCTTGTGTGGTTTACCACCTACATATCTTTCGTCAGCTTCAACAATTCCTTGTAACAGGATTTCACCCTGCTTGCTTGCCATTTCAGCGCGGATGCGTTTCTGCATAAACCATGCTGATTTTTGATTCATATCTAGATCACGGGCAAGCTGACAACTTGATAGGCTTTTCCTGGCATTAACAATCAAGGCAACACCCAAAAACCATTTTTGAAGGGGTATTTTGGTTTTTTCAAAGACTGTACCAGCCAGGACGTTGAAGCTGGATTTGCATCCATGACAGTTCCATCGGCCAATGCGGTCTTGATCATCTTTACAAGCCACGTTTGTAGCCCCGCAATGCGGGCAATGTGGATCATCGCCCCAGCGAACTTTTCTAAATGCGCAATGCAGGCTTCCTGATCCGGAAACTTATAAAAAACGCTGGTGATGTTCATGATTTCCTCCGTGTGCAACATATATAGCATCAAATGCGCAAAGGATTAAGCCCTTAACTACTAATTGCGTTGTGGAATGTTTTGAAAGGTTAGTAACCGCATTCGCGCATACTGAACATCAATAATTTCAAGAACAGACTGATTGTTTGCGATATCATGTTCGAGAACCGCTTTCCAAACCATTATCTGCAATCAAATCAACGTAGCGCAAACGCTTTCCCGCCATGCTACAAACCAAATCGCTCATCTGGTCAATGGTATCCTTGGGACGTCTGTTGTGACGGCTAGAGAACTCATTAACATAGCGTTGTAGATGCTTGGGGCTCATCTTGTGATAAATGCCCTGATAGCCACGCTTCATCGGTGCCCAGAAGCTTTCGAAACCGTTTGTATGTGCCATGTTACGGACGTATTCACCCATTGAGTGTTTGACCGCTTGATGCGCCCTGTTAATGCCCTTGTAGGCGCGCGCCTCGTCGGGGAATACCTGGGCATCCTTGGTAGTATGATTGGTCACAAAATCTTGTAGTGTATGCGCAGCGGTTCTTTCAACCACCTTGGCAACCACGCGGCCGGAGTTGCGATCCTTGATCCCGGCCACGGCGGTTTTGCCCACCGCGCCGCGGCCGGCCTTGAGTTTTTTGCTAGCGTGTTTGTTCTGTTCCTTACCACCCATGTAGGTTTCATCCGCTTCAACTGGACCTTTGAAAACTGGACTATTGGACCCATGAGCCTCACGGAGACGGTGCAGCATGAACCAAGCGGCCTTCTGCCCAATCCCGAGCTCACGATGCAGCTTCATGCTAGAGATACCCTTGAGATTGGTGGCGAACAGGTAAAGCCCAACCGCCCAGACACGATAGGGTAGCTTTGATCCCTGCATGATATTGCCAACCCGAACAGTGAACATCGGCTTTTTCGGGCAGTCATTGCAGCGATGCGTCATGCTCTTGTGGGCCACGCCGACTTTTACATTGATAGAACCGCAGTGAGGACAGTGTGGCCCTTCCGGCCAGTGCTGGGCCTCAATCCATTTCCGCGCCTTTTCTTCATCCCCGAACATTTCTGCAATTTGCAAAAGCGTCAGACCATTCCGCTCATGTCGTCCCGGTGCATTTTTTGCCATGTTTCCTCCTAATGTGACTCTATGGTAAATCATAGAATCAAATGGGGTAATAGGAAAATGTTACTTAGAGATATAATTCCCAAACCAAAGAACCGGCCGGGGCCAAAAAGATGGTGTTGCGTCACCTGCGGGCGGGCCTGGATCCGGCTAAAGCCTATATCCGCATCGGGTTGTCCGTGCTCAAGAAACCGGACGACAAGACGCCGGACCCGGTGCGCCTATAGCGAAGACCTGGTGGTTGACGTGTCGCCGCTGCTGGCCGGTCTGTACCCAGCCATCCTGGAGAAGATCCGCAGCGGCGTTGGTGTGCGGGCGAAATGGGCGGTTCTGGTGGGGAAAGAGGTGCTCAAATACCTGCGTCTGGGCGAGGATGGCGGCAATACGGCCTTGCAGATGCGTACTGACGAGGCGGACGAGAGTTTCCGGACCGTGCTGGTCTTTGACGGGCAGGTGCCGCGGTCATTGCCGCAGATGCTGAGCGACGGCGTGATCCTGCCCCGCAGCCTGTACTCCATGCAGCAGGAAGCCGGGCGGTATTCGAACGCCAGGCGGGGAGGGCGGCGGCATACGGGCTCGATCTGGTGGCGTATGAAGGCGGCCAGCATCTGGCGGCGGCGATTTGGGGCGTGTACCGCGCCAATCTACAGAACGCGCCGCTGGTCGATCTGCTGCGCGACCTTAACTAATCCCCGGAAATCACCGATTTGTACCGCTATTGGTTCGAGACGTGGCGGGCCGCGGGTGGCGGATTGTTTGCCCACTATGCCGACATCGGGTTTCCGGGCCGCTATGGCAGTTGGGGCGTTGTCTCCTATCTGGGGCACGACAAAGTGCCGGGCAATCCGGCCTATCGGCTCAACGAGTTGCACCGTCAGAATGAGCGCGGCGTCTGGTGGAAGACGGAACGCGCGGCCAATGCGTTTCTGCAGGGACTGTGGTTGCGCGGCGGCGGCGTGCTGACAGGCTCGGTCAAGGCGGATGTGCTGGTTGGCACCGGCAATCGGAACCGGCTGGATGGCGGGTCGGGAGATGATGTTTTGGCCGCAATTGCGGGCCAGAGCACCGTTGAGGCAAGCGACGGCGACGATCGGATTTTGATTTCGAGTGCTGCCGATGTGGTGGACGGCGGAGCAGGCATGGACCCGGTGAAACCGGCCATGGGGCTGGCCTCGCTCGATCTGTCTGTGCTGAAAGCCGTGAATATCGAGGTAGTCGACACGCGCAATGCGGCCCGGACGGACCTGCGCGTCACGCCTGGCGACGTGCGGCGTCTGACCGGCGGCAGGCATTTGGCGGTCTTTGCCGAGACGAAGGACGACATCAGGACGTCCGGCTTTCGGCGAACGCGCGCTGAAGCTGGGGCGGTATGGTATGCGGGAAGCGCGGGTGGCGAAGCGGTGACGCTGTCGGTTACCACGGACATTGCAGTCAGGTAGGCCGTTTGGAAGGTCGTGCTGTAGCCGCGGGCGTGGTACGTCTGGTTGTTGCAGCCTACACAGGTAGCTACCTGGCGGCGACTCTGTGCTCCAGGCGGGATAGCAGCCGCACCACAGGCCAGAGCAGCAGCAGATAAAAGCCAGCGGCCAGAACAATTGGTGACGCGTTGAAAGTGACGGAGCGGGCCATGTCCGCCGAATACAGCATCTCCGGCAGGGCGATGACGCTGGCGAGTGAGGTCAGCTTGGCCCCCTCCAGCGTATTGCTTACCAGGTCCGGCAGCACGTTGCGCACCGCCTGCGGTACCACCACATAGCGCATGGTTGGCCGCGCCGCTGACATGACCGCGAGGTTGAAGAAGTTCTGGATGATGTATTCTATTGGCCCGCCCTACACCTTCTTCCAGGCAAACCGGGTTTCAATCCAGCGGCCGAAAATGACCACGGGCACGAACAGGATAAGTTATGCCAGCGCGCCCAACACCAGCGGAGAGGCGTTGCCGGAAAAGCTCTGGCCGGTGGTCGCCTGATTAATGATCTCGCCCACGCCAACCACGGTGCCGAGCGCAGTGTTCTTGGTGATTTGGTCAGGGGCGGTACGGTCAGGCGAATGGCTTGTGGCATGACCACGTAGATCAGGGTTTGACCGAAACCAAGCCCGGTAGAGCGCGACGCCTCCCACTGGCCTTTCGGTACGGCCAGAATGCCGGCGCGGAATATCTCTTCCGAGAACGCGGCCAATACCAGCGACAGGGTCAGCCAGGTCATTTCAAAGCCACTTAAATTCACGCCGACGCCGGGCAGGCCGAAATAGAGCAACAGGATAAACACCAAAGGCGGCAATGCCCGCATGATGTCGACGAACAACACAATCGGCAGATTGATCAGCCGAACCCCGTAAGTTCGGATCAAAGCCAGAGCCAGGCCAAGGGCCAAGCCAGCGACGACGATTTTCAATGCCAGATAACAGGTGAGCCAGAAACCATCGATGATTTCCGGCAGATATTCCTCCATTACCGAAAGCTTGAAGAAGCTGTCGATGAAGCGGTCCCAAGGGGTGATAGATGGGTCCATCGTCGGCTCAGTGCCTGGCTATTCGAGAGACGAAATCACGAGTCCGCGGGTGCTCGGGGGCACCAAAGATCTGCTCTGGCGGTCCCTGTTCGACAATAACGCCGCCATCCATGAACACGACGCGGTCGGCGGCTTCGCGGGCAAACTGCAATTCGTGGCTGACAACAACCATGGTCATTCCAGCATCATGCATGTCGCGCATAACCTGGAGCACACTGCCGACCAATTCAGGGTCCAGGACGCTAGTTGGCTCGTCGAACAGCACGATACGCGGCTCCAGCGCTAGCGCGCGGGCAATGGCGACCCGTTGTTGCTGGCCGCCGGAAAGCTGGTTTGGGTATGAGTCTTCCTTGTCCGCCAGGCCGACATTGGCGAGGGCGATGCGGCCGCGTTCCTCCGCCTCCGCTGCCGACTTCTTCAGGACCTTGCGCAACGCCAGGGTGACATTGCCCATGGCGGTCATGTGCGGATAGAGGTTGAAGGATTGAAATACCATGCCGATCCGCTGGCGGATTTTGTTGAGATCGGCTCCGCGGGCGGTGATCTCTGCGCCATCCACAATGATCCGGCCACGGCTGGGTTCTTCCAACCGGTTGCAGCAACGCAGAAACGTGCTCTTGCCGGAGCCGGATGGGCCGATGATGAACACCAACTCCCGCTCGCGAACGTCGAGATAGATGCCCTTCAGCACCTCCAGGGCACCGAAGGATTTGCCGAGGCCCTGAGCCTCCAGCATGTAACTTCCGGACAATGTCAAATTCCTGCACCTAGCGACCGGATAATCGGGGACTGGTCAGCAAACCAACCAGTCCCCGCGCGGCTCTCCTGAACCAAGTTTTTTTGTTTTATTTTTTTAGGTGCAATTTGGCGTGTGTGCGGTGTCTTCATAGCCACCGATGCCCGGTTCGCCAAAACCCGGCTGCACCGTAACGGCGGCCGATCCCGGCGCGGGTTCTACCCCGAACCACTTCACGCTCATCGCTGTAAAAGTGCCATCCAGCTTCATACACTCGATGACCTCTTCCACCATATTACGGGTGGCGACATTGTCTTTGCGGAACGGCATTCCAAAAAGCTTGTCAGTCGTGAAATTGTAAGACAATTCAAACTGTGGCAGCTTCGTTATTGCCCAGGCGACGGCGGTGTTTCCGGCCACATTAGCGAAAGCGCGCCCAGCGACCACGGCTTGCAGCGTATCGGTCTGCGTGCTGTGAGATTGTACCTTCCAGCCAATGGTCGCTTCCTGCTTGCGGACCCAGCTATCGTAGACCGAGCCTTTATTGACCGAGATGATTTTGCCCTTAGAACCCTCAAGTGAGGTGATTTTAGGCGCACCCTTCATCACGGCGAACAGAAAGTCGGTGTTCAAATACCCTTCGGTGAACAGCATGCTCTCCGAGCGCTCTTGTGTGATGGTGGTTGGCGCGACGATGAAGTCGTACTTGCCGGCCTGCATTGCAGGCAGCAGACTTGACCACTGGGTGGCGGTGATGTGCATTTTGACGTCCAGGCGCTTGCCGATTCCGTTGGCCAGATCGACGTTAAAGCCAATCACACCGCCACTGAGATCTGGCATGGCGTGCGGCGCGAAAGTGCCGTCGAGAGCGACGTTATACTCAGTTTTTTCTGTGCCATGGCGTGGCTGGAAAGGACGAGGCACCCTGCCAATCCGGCCGCGATCAGCATTGTCTTTGAAACCCGCATTGAAACTTACTCCTAGGCATTGACGAGGCATTGAACACCCTCAAACCAGCAATTATCGTGCTAATGTCGGCGTGCAAACGCGGGTAGTCATTTTTCGGGGACTGGCTTAGGCTGTTGCGCAACAAATTGTGCCTCCTGGAGCAAACGTCCCATGCAAGTTGGTGTTCTCTACACCTCTCACCCCGATCTGAAGTCCGACCCGCATCCGCATCACGGTCTTCACCAGCGCACGACCGACGAGATTCTCGAAGCCGAGCAGCTTGGTTTCGACAGTGTCTGGATTGCGGAGCATCACTTCTCCAACCGCTACGGCATCATGCCGGACCCGTTCAGTTACCTCAGCTATTTGGCGGCCAAGACCAGTGTCATCAAGCTGGGCGCGGCGGTGATGGTGGTGCCGCTGCATCATCCCATGCGGATTGTGGAGAACGCGGCCTTTGTGGATATCCTGAGCAACGGGCGGTTTCAGTTGGGCATGGGCTCCGGCTACCGGCCCTATGAGTTCGACGGGCTGGGCATCTCGTATGAGGAACGCCGGGCGATCCAGGCGGAAGCTATCCCGTTGATCCTGGATGGCTTCCACAAGAAGCAGATCAAGGCTGAGGGCAAATACTTCAACTTTGACGTGACCGGCGAGTGGGAAATCTACCCCCAGCCGGTGCAGCAGCCGCACCCGCCCTTTTACATGGGCGCGGGCTCGAACGAGAGCATCATCATGGCGGCGCGCAACGGCTTCGGCCTGATGCAATCGACCCTGCCCAGCTTCTCCGTCATCGGCGAGCATATTGACCTTTACCGCCAACACATGGCGGAAGCGCCGGTGCCCCTGAACCAGAATCCAGCGTTTGGCGATGCCGATGTCTGCCGTATGACCTTTGTCGGGCCGACCGATGCGAAAGCCAAGGAACTGAGCGAGGACGGCATCACCAGCCACATGAAGAGCTTCATGGCGGGCGGGGCAAAGACCGGCGGCTATCTGGGTGATATTTCGGACAAGAGTGACGACAATCAGTTCGCCTATGACAACCTTGCCACCAATACGCTGCTGCATGGCTCCCCCGATACGGTGCTGCGCAAGATCGAGGAGTTGAAGGCCGTCGGCACCACCTCTCTCATGCTGCACTACCCGCCCTATTATGGACAGGAGCGTACGCTGAAGATGCTGCGGCTGTTCTCCAAAGAGGTGCTGCCCCACGTGCAGGCCATGGATGCGCCCCGCCTGATGGCGGCGGAATAGGGCGCAGGACCATGCCGAAGCTGACGGAATTGGCCAGCGGACTGCGTTTTCCGGAGGGGCCGGTGGCGCTGGCCGACGGCTCGGTCGTGCTGGTGGAAATCGCGGCGGGGGAGATCACTCGCATCGCACCGGACGGCACGGCGCTGGGGCCGGACGGCAGGGTTTATGTCTGCAACAATGGCGGCATGAACTTCCACGTGATCGATGGAGGTGTTGTACCGGGAGTGCGGCGGCGTGCCGTTGCTGGCACCGAATGACCTGGCCTTTGACGCGCATGGCGGGTTCTACTTCACCGACCATGGCAAGAGCCGCAAGTTCAACCGCGACCGTGGCGGGGTCTATTACGGCCTGGCCGACGGCTCCGGCGTGCGCCGGGTGGTGGCGCCGATGGACCAGCCGGCGCACGCCGGAGCCGTCGGCATTTCACCGGACGGCTCGAAGCTCTATGTGGCGGAGACGCCCAGCGGCCGGCTCTGGGCTTTCGACATTCTGGAGCCAGGCGTCATCGACAAGACCAATGGCGAGGCACCCTGGCAGCCAGGCCGCATCCTGGCGAACCCCAAGGAATACAGCCTGTTCGGCTCGCTGACGGTGGATGGCGCGGGCAATATCTGGGTTGCGACTATTCCGGGGCGGGTGACCAAGGTCTCGCCGGATGGGGCGTCGGTGATCCAGTACGATATGCCCGACCTGCTGCCAACCAACGTGGTGTTCGGGCCGAGCGGTGATGGCCCGGCCTACATCACGCTTTCCTCAGGCGGTAAGTTGGTAAAGTTTGAGGAGTAGGTTGGAGTTCAATTATTGGGACGGGCTGTCGTCCACCTTTTCCGTGAACCAAGTTCAGGAAAAGAGCTGAGCAAAGCGGCGGGTCCTACCCTTCGGACGGATGTCGCCAGACGGCCTTTGCTTCGTCCTCACCCAGGGTGAAGTCCAGGCTGAAGAGGCCGGCAACCGGCTCTCCCGCCACGCCGTGGGCGTAGAGGCCGTCGCGGCCCAGCAATTCCGCCTTGGCCTGCTCGACCGCTTGCCTGTCATAGCCTTCGACCAACAGCACCCAGTCGGCGATGGCATCGGGGGCGGAGCGCAGTTCTTTTTCCTTGGTTGGGGCTGTGTTGACCCCTTTGTCCCCAAACAGCAGATGCGCGGCGCAGAGGCCAGGACGGGCGGCGAGCTGCGGCAGTGTCTGGCTGGAAAGCCAGTTTATCAGGTCGCTGTGTTTGTCTTTGCGCGGAGAAAGCTGGACCGTCAGCAGGTAGCCGCCGATGCCATGGCCGTGGGTGGAGGCGACCGAGCAGATGGTGCGGTTCATGCCGTCGAAATGCGGAAGCGTACGGCTGGTCCAGGGGGTGGGGTTGTTCAGACGCTCGAGATAGGCGGGCGAGTTCAGGGTTGAAAGCTCCGTCGCCTGGTACATGATACAGACCCGTGGACTGCCGCTGAGCGAGCGGTAGCGCGATCCTCGCAGGAATCCGGGAATGGCAACCCGCTCGATCATGTGCTCGTGCGTGTGCCAATGGTTGTGGTCGGCCTTAAAGCCGGGGGCGAGATCGTACCAGCCAACAAAACAGCCGCTGCCAGGCAAGGTCATGCGTTTTTCCCATTCTGTCCATGAATGCGCTATAGCCGGATTGCTTCTTATAGTGTGGTTACCTTGCGGCCGTGTTGCAATCGATCTCGCGGAACCTTGACCGATCGGACCTCAATGACTGACCACCAAAAAGGGCTGCTGATCACGACGCTGGGCGTGTTGTTCATCGTGCCGGACTCCCTTTTCGTCCGGCTGATTGAGACCGATATGCTGACGGTGGCGTTCTGGCGGAACCTGACCTCCGGCATCGTTGCGGGGATCGGCCTTCTGGTCCTGGCTCGCGGCAGGGTGCGAAGTGCGGTGCGGGCGACCGGCTGGCAGGGGCTGGTCTACGGCCTGGGGGGTGCGGCAAGTGGCGTGATGTTCGTTGCCGCCGTCAAGCTGACCAGCGTCGCCAATGCGGTGTTTATCATTGCTGCCATGCCCTTGTTCGCCGCCTTGTTTAGCTGGATTGGCCTGGGGGAGCGCATCAGCCGGCGCATGGTGTTGACCATGCTGGCAGTGATCGCCTATGGCTCTGGCACGGACGCGCGTACCAGCATCTGGGGTGACGCCATCGCCCTGTGTCTTGCGGCGGTGTTTGCGTTGGCGCTGACGGCAGCCAGGACCAGGCGGCAAGTGCCTATGGCTCCTGCCGTGCCGTTTGCGTTTTTGGGGCAGCGCTGGTGCTCTATCCCTTCGCCAATGTCTGGTCGGTGCCGGACGGGCAATGGCTCTATGTGGCGCTGCTGGAGTCCATGCTCGCCCCCCTGCTCGCCTGGGCGGTTATCGGCGAGCATCCGGGCCAGTGGGTGCTGGCGGGCGGCGCCATTGTGATTGGCGCGTTTTTGGTGTCGAACATGGTAGCGCTGGCGAGACGGCGCGTTTAGATGCGGTCGCGCACCAGTGGGCAAGTGGAGCAGTGAATGCCGCCCCCGTTCAACTGCACCTTGTCATAGGGCACGGTGACGATCTCGACCTCGCGTTTTTCCAGTTTTGCTCTGGTCTCGGATGACAAGCCTTCCGGCATGAGCACCCGGCCGGGCCGGACGGCAAGGCCGTTGACGCACCAGGCGTTGTCTTCCTGCCGCATCTCGATCCATTCGATACCGTGCGCCTTCAACTGCTCCAGAAAGGTGAAGGAGAGGCCGCGCGGGTCCAGCAGGGCCAGGTCGCGGTCGATCATCAGCAGCCAGCCATCCAGGTGGATGCTGTAGGCTGGCAGGTCGGCGACGATGACCTCCGCCCCCTGGCGCGCCAGCACCTCCCGGACCTGGGAAATTGCTTCGTCATTGACCCGGATGCCGCGGCCGATGGCAGCGAGCCCGGGCTTAAGCCAAGCAAAGCTGCCGCCCTCAATCATGCCGATGCCGGTGATGGTGCGAAAGATCGGCATGCCCAGCGCTGCGAGCGTGCGGCTGACGATGGCGCCGCCCGGAATGGCGATGGAGGAATCGCGCATATAGACGGATTTGAACCGGTGCCCCGTCACCTGGTCGAGATAGACGACTTCAGCCCCTTCCGCGCGCAGCGCATCCGCCAGCGCGTCGTGCTACTCCTGGAGTTCCGCCAAGTCGGGGATGGTGTCGCTCTGCCAGTACCAGCCGGTTTCCGGGTCGCCGTAGGAGCCCAGTTGATTGATGCGGCGCGAGCGGTCGATGACGTTGAATTCCGGGCCAGGCCGGTGCATCAGCACGAGCCGGATTTGCCCCACGTCATTGTCGCAGCCCCATGCCCGGCCCCAGTCCGCTATCTGGCGCTCGGCGCTCTCGAATGGCGGTTCCGGCTGGGAGCCGAACATTTTGATAGTGGCGTTGTAGAGTTTGCGGTTCTTTGGCGGCGGCGGTATGACGGGCTCCTTCGACCAACAAGCCTAACATTTGTACCCCGTTGTCACCAATTCGGCTGCCCTTACCAGTTGGGCGGCGTCCAGTTGGTCTCCTGGTCGAACGGGAAGACGGGGCGGGGCAGGTCTTTCCAGTCGAAGCGGGTCAGGATGGGGGAGGTGAAGCCGGGCGTGTCCGGCTCCTGCACCCGCTCCGGCGGGAAGAAGGGCTCGAAGCCAGAGCGGAAGTGGCCGCGGGACTTGACCACCACCGTCCGCGCCTTGGCGATGTCGAAGCCCAGATGCTCGAAGAACATGGGGTCGGCGGTCTGATAGCGGTTGGAGATCACGACGACCGTGATGCCATCCTCTCCGTCGATCTGGAGCGCTGCCATTGGTTGGGCGTTCAGCTTCTGCCCGGCATAGAGGCCGAGGCGGCCGATGAAGGGCTCGGTTGAGACGGCAACGACCTTGGCCGGGACGCTATAGGTCTTGGAGAAGCGGGTGAGCGGCGTGCGGTTGAAGGTGGCGGTGATCTCTGCGCCGACACCTGCCGCGACGGCCTCTTTCGCCAGTGCCTGGTCGAAGAAGGAGCCGTAGAGCACACCCTTTGCCCCTGCCTGGACCATGGCCGCCAGCAGTTCCGTGGTGTCGCCACCGCCACCGCCGCCAGGATTGTCGCCAATGTCGGCGTAGATGATGGCAGGCAGCTTCGGGTCCTGGCCGCGGGTAACGGTGTCAGCAACGGCGTGGTCGAGTGGCAGCAGTTCACATTGGAAGCGCTCGTGGAAGCCCCAGGCCATGCGCGCGATCTCACCCGCGAGGCGCTCGGCAGGCTCCAACGCGTGGCGGCCGGTGACGATGACGGACATGCCGGTGGACGGCGAGTCGGCATAGACGAAGCCGCCGACGACCGAGACGTTCAGGATCGCCCCGCCCATCTCCCGCTTGAGGCGCTGGCCGTAGTCGATCAGCTCCGCATAGGGACCGGCGCGGCTGAGCAGGGCCGGGGTCGGCGGCGCGATGGGCAGTTTCACATAGGCCGTTTGCGGTGTGACGTTGCCCGCCAGCATGGCGCGGATGACGTGAGCGGATTCCTCGCCGCGCTCGAACATGTCGACGTGCGGGTTGGTCTGGTAGGAGATGACCACGTCCGCGGCCTCCGCCGTGCGGGCCGAGACATTGGCGTGCAGGTCGAAGCTCACGACGATGGGCAATTCCGGCCCCAGCTTGGCGCGAAGCATGGTTAGGAGTTCGCCGTCGGGGTCGGAATTGCCGGTCGCCAGCATTGCGCCCTGATTGCCCACATAGACAGCGTCCACTCCGCCCGCCGCGTCGATGCACCGGACGATCTCATCCAGCATATATTGGAAGAAGGTCTGATCCACCGTTCCCCATGGGTGGCACCAGGCTAACACCGTCGGGACGGGGTGCCAGGGGCCGGTTGCGTCCATGGTCTTGATGAAGCCCACCGGTTCCTGCCCGACGATGGCTGCGGGCATCGGCCATCGCCTCCTCTCCCTCCAGGTAGCAGAGAGAGCGGAAATCCGCCTCCATCGCCGTGGGGGAGAAAGCGTTGGACTCCAGGTTGATGCTGATGATGGCGACTTTGGGGGCGGCGGGCATGGTGGCGATCCTGGTGGTGCAGCGGGCGGGATTAGGTGTTGGCAAACACATCATAGTGAGGTGAGCCGTCCCAGACGAGCCGCCAGCTTGCGCCGGGGCGGACGTTTTGGACGGATTGTGGCTCGAAGGCGGCGAAGCAATGGCCGCCGGGCTTGCGCAGCGATGGGTAGAGCAGGCCGCTCCAGCCATCCGCCCGGAGCGAGCGGGCCAGTTACTGGTCTGCCGGGTAGCCGACTTCCGGGTCCGGGGTGAGGTATGGCGGGGGCGGTTTGACGGTGCGGAGGTCAGGGAACCTGCCGATGAAGTCGGCGAGCAGGGCCTGATAGACGGCCGTGTCCTGATAAACGCTGATATAGGTGAGTTCGCGGGTGCGGTGGAAGGCGACTTCTTCAATGGCGGTCAGGTCGTCGAAAGCGCAGTACCACGCGCCGCGGTCTGCGGTGTTGAAGCGGTTGCCGGTAGGCCGGGTGTAGATGAAAGCGGCGTTGACGTGGGTGTGGCCCCAGGTGTGAAGCCGTTAGGATCGTGCGCGGAAGGCAAGTTCGCGAGCGTCTAAGTCCGGCATCCCTTGGGATTGCGCGCGCAGGCGGTGGTTGGTCAGGCCCTCCAGCCGTTCCAGTGCAGAGAATTCCGCAGGGGTATCGGCCAGTGGCAAGAGCACAGGCGGCTTGTAGTAGGCGGTGGGGATCAGGCGGACGGTGGCGTGGGCGGCAAGGTCGGTTAGGGGCAGCGTTGTATCAGGAATGCTCAAACGCCGCCCCGTAATGCATCGACGTAGTCACGGGTCTGCATGATCGCGGGCAGGCCGCCGACCAGCATGAATGCCGTGGGGGTGACGCCGCGGAACAGGGGGCCGTTGTCGGGCAGTCGCGGCCAGCGATCGGCGAGCGCATCGGAGAAATAAAGGTGTAGCGCCTTGTAAATGCCTACCAAAACGCTGAGCCGGAGCAACTGGTCTTGGGAGACGCGGCCGGTCCAGCCGGGCTTCTTCATGCGGCTCCAGGTACGGTCTGTCACGTCCAGCAGGGCTGCGGCTTCCTCGTTGGAAAGTGCCCAGATTTCAATTAACCGCCGGTAGGCTTCGAGCCCGGCAGCGGCCATGTCCTCCTGCCCCGCGGCGGCAGTGATTACCGCCGCGGGCGGAGCAGAGGCTAAGGATTGGGATGTCGATAAACTTGCCACATGGCAAACATAATGCCGTCATATGGCAAGTTCAAGCGGTTTGCTCTACCGCCCGGCGATGGCATCCGCCAGGGCCAGTACGGCGCGGGCGCGGTCGGCGACGGGGACGTCGACCATGATGCCGTCAACGGTGATCGCACCTTCTCCGGCAGCGAGGGCCGCGTCGTAGGCGTCCACGATCTTGCGGGCCTGAGCGATTTCTTCCTCGGACGGGCCGAAGACTTCGTTGCAGACCTTCACCTGGTTCGGGTGAATGCAGCTGGCCGAGCGCAGGCCGGCGCGTTTGGAGCGGCGCATGACCTCATACAGTTTGTCGAAGTCGCGGAATTCCGCAATCGAGCCGATGAAGCCCATGGGCGTCAGACCGGCGGCGCGGGCGCAGGCGATCACCATCTGCTTCGGCGCATAGAGGGTCTCAGGGTTGGCCTCCATGCCCATGGAGAGTGCGAAGTCCTCGGAACCTAGCGAGAGCGACATCATGCGCGGGCTGGCCTTGGAAATCTCACGGGCATTGAGGAAGCCTTCCGCGGTTTCGATCAGCGGGCAGAAGAACGTGTGGCCGACGGTCATGCCCTTCTCGGCCTCGATCTCGGAGACGACCTTGTCCAATTCCTTGATGTGCGCGGCAGTGTCGGTCATCGGCAGCAACAGCGCGGTGGTGTTGGGGGAGACCGCGGCCTCCAGATCCTTCACCGCGAGCCGCCAGGGACGGTTGATGCGGACGGTGCAATCCAGGCCCTGGGCCGCGATCCGGTCGATGGCGTCAGGCAGTTGGGCGCGGACGGCGTCCTTGGCGTTCGGCGCGACGGCGTCTTCCAGGTCCAGGATGATGGCATCAGCGCTGGTGCCCTTGGCCTTATCCACCAGCTTGATGGGCAAGAAAAGGAGCGAGCGCCAGACGGGGCGGGGACGGGAGGAGGCGGTTATGAGGCGGTTCCTGAAGATCGGGAGTGTTTTGCCTATTGATAGCGGCTTTCTCCGGCGTGGCAAAGCGGTGCGGAGGTTGGCTCTTCCACCTTTCTGGTCGGAGCGGAGGGGAAGGCCGGGTCCCGGCTCGGCTTGGTTGAGCCGTCCGGAAGGATGGAGACTGCCTTCGTTGAATTCCCGGCTGAAGCGAGGCGGCGGACTGGAACCTGTTTTGGCTGCGGATAAAGCAGGCCCCGGATATAGTCGGCGGCTATTCCGGGGATTCGATTCCCATGAAGGGTTAGGTGAATTTCAGGTTAAGCGAAGGCCTTGAGCCGCGCGGTGGTTTCTTCCGCCAGCGAGCGCAGCAGGTCGGCAGCATCCATTTTCCGCGTCAGGCCGACGTTTTGCCCGGCCCAGAGCGCCTGGAATGCGCCGTCGCCGACGCTGGCTATGGGCCCCACCAGTGACCGCTGGGCGGGATAGGGGGAAATCAGGTCCTCGGCATCGGCCAGGTCGTCCATCAGGCGATTGCGGATGGCGCGGGCGGGCTTGCCGGAGTGCAGGCGGGTGACGCGGGTGCTCTCGTCGCCTGCCGCGGCGAGGGCGGCCCGGTGCGGATCGCTGACCTTGGCATCGGTGTTGCGGAGGAAAGCCGTGCCGACCTGTACCGCGTGCGCGCCAAGCATCATAGCGGCGGCGGCCGTGTTGGCGTTAACGATGCCGCCCGCGGCGATCACCGGCACCTTCACCGCTGCGCAGACCTGGGGCAGAAGGGCGAACAGGCCGGGCTGGGCGTCCATGGAGCCGCCGAGGAACGTGCCGCGGTGACCGCCTGCCTCGTTGCCCTGAGCGATGATGGCGTCGACGCCTGCCTTTTCCAGAAAGCGCGCCTCGGCGACCGTGGTGGCGGAGCAGAGGATGAACGCACCGGTGGCCTTCACCTGGGTGAACAGCGCTGCTGACGGCAGGCCGAAATGGAAGCTGACGACGGCGGGCTGCTCTTTTGTCAGAACGTCGGCATGCGCCGCGGTGAAGGTCGTGTAGCCGACGCTAGGGGCGGGCACCGGGCCTTTGCCGACCTCGTCGAAATAGGGTTGCAGACGGGCCTGCATTTCCATGCCGGTTCCGGCGACGTCGCCCGGTTCCTGGTGGCAGAAGAAGTTGGTGTTGAGAGGCCGGGCCGTCATCTGCTTGAAGCGCTGGATTTTTGCCGCGGTAACTTCAGGCGAGGATGTGCCTAGGCCCAGCGAACCGAGCCCGCCCGCCTCACTCACCGTGGCGGCAAGGGCAGGCGTTGCCGCCCCCGCCATCGGCGCCTGAATGATCGGGTAGGCAAGACCCAGCCGTTCGGTCAGGGCGTTTGTTGGCCACATGCTGTTACTATTCCTTAGGTGCCAGCAGCCAGCGGCCGCTTTTCTGACAAATTCGGCTGGTCATTGAGCCGGTCTTGCCTGTTTTCCCAATGGTCACCGTGTGCACGACAACGCGGCAGGGCAAACCGTCCTGCTCTTCCAGCGTTTGCAATACTGCGGTGCCGCGATTGCCGCTGGTTTCATTTTTCCATAAAGACTTCATGGCCGACTGGCTGGTTGTCCATCTTTTCGCTGGCCGCTTCCTTCATCAACGTTATAGTCCTCCGGCTGCATCCCGTCGACGGCGAGGTAGCCAAAACGGCGATAGAAAGGTGCACGTAGAGTATCCTCTTACTTATTCAGAAAGTTCAGCGGCAGACCGGCGCGCGGCCAGTCCGTGGCGAGCAGGTTGCCGTGGTAGCTTTGGGTGATAAACGCAGTTTTCAGGTCCGCGCCGCCGAAGCAGATGTTGGTGCAGTAGGGGTCGCCGGAGACGGGGATGTGCTCGACGCTGGAGCCGTCCGGGGTCATTACCGTAATGCCGGGATCGAACAGGGTGGCGATGCAGATATTGCCGTTTGCCTCCACCGACAGGCTATCGAAATTGCGGAAGCCGCTGGTGTTGGCGATCAGGCGGCCGCCGTGCGGGATCGGCCAGGGCTCGGAATTGACGACGCCCGGCTCCTTCAGGTCGAAACCCCAGAGTCGGCCGGTCCAGGTCTCCGCCACATAGAGGGTCTTCTCGTCGGGGGAGAGGCCGGTGCCGTTCGGCGTGATCATCGGGTAGGCGACTTCGGTGATATAGCTGCCGTCAGCCTTCGCATAATAGATGCCGGTGCGGTCCCAATCCCGCTCGCGCGTTTTGCCGAGGTCGGTGAAGTACATGCCGCCCTGGCTGTCGAAGACAATGTCGTTCGGGCCACGTAGCTGGTTCTCGCCGCAATGGGTGTAGAGCGTCTCCATCGCGCCGGTTTTGATGTCTACGGCCTGGATAGAGCCGCCCTTGTAATCGTCGGCCTGGGCGATGGAGCGCATGCCGCCATCGTCGCCATAGAACCACTTGAGGCCTCCATTGTTGCAGATATAGACGCGGCCATCAGGGCCGAGTGCTGCGCCGTTCGGGCCGCCGCCGGTCTCCGCAATGACTTCGGTCGAGCCATCCGGGTTGCAGCGGGTGAGCGTACCGCGCTCGATCTCCACCAGGATGACGGAGCCGTCGGGCATGGCGATCGGGCCTTCGGGGAAGCGTAGGCCGGTGGTGATGGTGCGGACTTTGGGCTCAGGCGATTCGATGTATTGGGGCATGGCAGGGCGTTTCCGATTGGTCTAGGTAATGGTTGCCGACATTATAGAACGACCTGCCCCCTAGGAGCGAGCCCATGTTGAGTTTTGCCGTGACATCCGCCGATGGTTCCATCCGCCGCCTGCCGGTGGCGGTCGAGAGGCTGGTGATCGCCGACATGACCGGACGCGACAAGGCGAAGGTGCAGGAGCATCTGGACGAGTTGGCGGAGCTGGGCATTGCGGGCCCTTCAACCATTCCGATCTACTATCCGCTGAGTGCTTCGCTGGTAACGCAAGGCGATGCCATCACGGTGGTGGGAAATGACACCAGCGGAGAGGTGGAGGCGATGCTGATCGGTACGCCAGAGGGCATGCTGGTGACGGTTGCTAGCGACCACACGGACCGCAAGGCCGAGGCTTACTCCATCCACCTGTCGAAACAACTCTGCGCCAAGCCGGTGGCGAGCGCTGCCTGGTGGTATGCTGATGTGGCAGAGCGTTGGGACACGCTGACTTTGCGGGCAGTGCAGGATGGGGAGATGTACCAGGAGGGCGATTGCACCGCGATGCTGCCGCCGGTGGAGGTCATCCGGGGCGCGTGCGGGGCGGACGAGTTGCCCGCGGGGTGGACGATGCCGCTCGGCACGCTGCCGGTGTATGGCGGCATCCGAAGCGGCAAGCGGTTTGAGATTTGCCTCGCCGATCCGGCGATGGGAAGGGAGATCCGGCACGGGTATGACGTGGAGCCGATTGCGATGAGTGAATAGGGATTTTTGGGAAGATCAAAATTATGTGACGTTTAATACAAAAGGAAAAATATATTTATTATGATTTTGTGATTTTGTGATTTTGTGATTTTTCGCAAAATAGCGCAAATGTAGATTTGGTAAATAATCCATACTGATAAGTTAAAAATATTTTTATCTAGAAATTGCGGGTTTTCCTCATGGATGGCGGTGCCGCGCAGCAACTAAAATCGGAGAATTACCATGTCCTTTGATACTCAATTCCAAGACCTGATGGCAAAGACCCAAGCGAATCCTGCCGCGTTGGCGGCATTCCAGAAAGATCCTCTGGTAGCTCTTAAGGAAGCCCACAATCCGTTAGTTCCATCGCTGCAAACCGGTGAGTCGAAGCTGCCGGCGCCGATGGTTCTTACAGCCGCCCCAAGCGAATCGGAGCACATTGATGTGACCCTCAATTGGTGGGGCGTCGACTTTAAAATGAACGAGAAACTCACGCAGGACGTTGTCATCGGCGCGGTGGTAAACGAAGCTTTGACGGCTATCATTCTAGCCGGTCTGGCCGCGGCCAATGTCGTGGCCGCTGCTGCTGCTGCCGTCATAGCCGCCGGCGTGTCGATCGTGATCATTGAGAAGGTCGCCGAAATTGAAATCGCCAACGGTGGTAATGGCGTGAATTGGCTCATTACCTGGCCGCAGTGGGCGGCATTGGTGTCGGTTGTTCCATTGGGGCCGCCGGCACTGGCGGTTGAGGCCGCGGTGGTCATCCACCCGCTGCGGAACTAGAGCAGATCCCAATCCATGGGGATCGGATGAATCTGCTCGAAATCTAAGAGTTAGAGCATCTTATCCCCTGCCGTTGGTATTGTCTGCACGGGATGTATTGCTTGGGGGAGCCGTCAATTGGCGGCTCCCCTTCGTACAAAAGTACAGTCAATGGGGTTTGCGTGTCTGTCAGGCCGCTGTTACGAGTTCTTAGCAGGGGCCTGGCCTGCGTAAGGCGCGACATCCTCTGCCAGAAATTGGTTGTTCTGCTCCCGCAGCGCCGCCGCGGCATCATCGTAGAGGAAGGGCAGGACGGCGTAGCGCTCGCCGCGTGTCACCGGAGAGACTGCGTGCAACAGGGAGCAGGAGAAGATGACGGCGCCGCCCAGTGGTGGCCGGAACCGCTTTGGCCGGTACTCGGGAAGGTCAGGTCGCCGCCCTCGTAGTCCGCATTGAGATTGATGGTGACCGCGAATTTGCGGTGGGCCGTGCCCTTGGTTGTGTTTTCCCGGTGGGCGTTGAAATGGGCGCTGTCGGCTGCGGAATAGCAGGCAACAAGGTAGCGCTTGATGCGGGTTGCGTGGAACTGATGGGTCTTGACTAGTCCCGGTACGATCCGCCGCTTGACGCGGGTTAAGAGCGCCTGGCGCAATTCGGCGTCATTGATCACGCTATCCCGGCGGCGTTTGTGGTCATGATCGATGATCTTGACCGTTTTGCCATCGACCTCCCGCATGAATCCGGATTCTTCGCTGCCTTGTGCCTTGTAGTAGTCGATCAGTAACTGGCAGAGCTTGGGTTCAAGCACATTGGGAAGGAAGGCGATGGGCACCTGCAATTCCACCCCGGCGAAGCGGGCTGGCGGGGGCTGGGTGTCCATGTAGGCCAACACCGCGGCGGCATCGCTGCCGTCGGGCCGGAACGGCACTACACCCAATACGCGCAGGGTAGGGTCGAGCACGTACCAAATGCGGCGGTAGTGCATGCCGTTGCCCTCAGGCGCTGGCGTTACTGGCGCTGCCCCGTACAGTTTGCTGACGTGGTGATCGAAGTCCCAGAAATGCCGGTAGCCCGGATAGCTGTCTTGGACCCTGGCCTCTGCTTTATCCATAGGATCGCAGCTAACGCCATAAAAGCTGGCGGTAAAGTCATTGAACAGGTCCGTGTGTGCTTTGACGGCTTCAAGCGCTGCCTGGGCTTCAGGATGCCCCATTTCCGTAAAAGCACAGAACGATATAACGCCCCGCCGCCGTGTGGAACGCATAGCGCGGGTTGGCGGACGTGGCCTGCCAGAAATGAGGTGCTGGGTCGCCGGGCAACAATTGGGCGAATTCCTGCATTCCGGATACTCCCAAATCGGATGCCGGTAATTGCAGGCCCGCAGCCGCATCCTGTCAAGGCCAGGGAGATGGGGCGGTTTGCCGTGCCTTCGGCTCTAGTCGTCCGTACCCGCTGGGCGGCCGAAGAGTTCGGCGATGGTAGGGATCGCGGCAGGCTTTTCTTCGGGCAGGGGCTCGGCCTCGCGGGTTTCGATGGCTTCGCGCTCTTCCGGGGTCAGCTTGGCGCGGGCTTTCTCGACCGCGGCATTCAGCTCCAGGTAGGTGCAGAGCCTCAGGTCCACCGGATGACGCGGCTTGATGTTGGGCGTGTTCCAGTGGCTGCGGTCACGCACCGCGCCGATGGTGTTCTTTGTCGTGCCCAGCAGCTTGCCGACCTCTGCGTCGCTGAGTTCCGGGTGGTTGCGCACCAGCCAGGCGATGCCGTCGGGCTTGTCCTGGCGTTTGGCCATGGTGGTGTAGCGCGGACCCTGGGTGCGCTCTGCGGCGCGCGGCAGGACGGCTTTCAGGATGTTCAGACGGGCAGATGGCTCGGCCTCACAGCGGGTAATTTCCTCGCGGGTCAGTTCGCCCGCGATGATCGGGTCGCGGCCAATAATGCCCTTGGCGACCTCTCCATCAGCAACAGCCTGAACTTCCAGCGCATGCATGGCGCAGAAGTCGCCGATCTGCTCGAATGTCAGCGCGGTGTTGTCGATCAGCCAGACGCAGGTGGCTTTAGGCATCAAAGGTTGAGACATGGTTACGACCAGAGTCCTTGGAAAAGGCGTTGAGAAGCGATTTGCGATTTTGGGGGATTGTGAATAACTCTAAGCCTATGTCGGATTTGGATCAAGAGACAGAAGCAGAACTAGCACGAATTCACCGGGAATGGGCCCGGCTGGAACGCTGGCGGCTGGCGCTGGAAAATGAACATGCGGCGTGGCGCGAAGAATTGCTGGCCGAGGCCGATCGCCAGGGCCTGGGCGAGCGGTTGCACGCCAATCCGGGGCAGGGAAAGCCCAACGGCAAACCTGACTAGGACGTCCTCTATTCCAGACGCAAAGCGCCTGCGTCTCTCATGTGGGTGATGGTGAAGATGGCGCCGGCGAGGGTGAAGTGGGCTTTATCGAAAATCAGGGGCTCGCCATTGCCGGCCAGGACGGTGCACGAAGCCTCGCCGCAGACATGGGGAATGAGCGGCACAAATTCTGCGCCTGTATCCTGGAGCGCCGCTGCCATCGCGTCCGATACGGCGAAGGCTTCGGGCAGGACAAGGCGTCTGGCTTCATCGGCGGCCTCTGCCGTGTCCTGGCCGTCGTGTAGCCCCAGGATCAGGGGCAGGGCGGAGGCCAAGCGGATGTTGGGGCCGAGAATGATGACTTGCGGCACGTGCTTTTGCAGATAAGCGGCAGTGGCTGGCAGGTCGGTAACGTCCGACAACGTCCAACGGCCGGAGAGGATGATGCCGTCGATCTTGTGCCGGGTCACGTAGGTCTCGAAGACAAAGCGCATCAGATCGGTGCAGCGCTGCTTGCCCCGGTAGCTGACGAGCGGTACGCAGCCGGAGGCGCTGGCCTGCATCACGTTGGCGGCAGGGAAGGCTTCGGCGATGGCATACCAGAGATGAGCTGCGTGGGAATCGCCAATAACGATGTAGTTCTTTCGCCCCGATTTGTAGGACAGGCAGCGCTCTTGATTGAAATAGGAGAATGAATTCTGGCTGCTACCGTAGAAACAATCTGGTGGCCGATATTGTTTCCGGTAGTCATCGGTCTTGTAATAATTCATATAAGAATAATAATATTGGCCCTTTTGGGAAAGGTTGCTTTGAAAATAGCCGGTATTGTCCGATAGGACACCCAGCGTGATGAAGGCGGCGATACCCATTGCCGAGGCCGAAAAGATGAACTTCCGCTGACCAAAACCGAAGACAGGGCCGCGCCGGAAAGGTTGTTCGACGAAGCGCCAACTCAGGTAGGCCAGCGCCAAGGATGCCGCGGCAAGCGACAGCAGCAGAACAGTGCCGGGCGGCTCAACTGATGACAGGCGGGCGAAGGCAAAGAGAGGCTGGTGCCAGAGATAGGCGCTGTAGCTGATCAGGCCGATACCGACCAAGGGGCGGATCGATAGCAGACGGGCGGTCCAGGTCTGCTCTGCCGCGAACAGGATGATGAGCGCGGAGCCTGCGACGGGGATCACCGTGTAGAGCGAGGGAAAGGGCAGGGACTCGTCGAAGTGGAGAATCGCCCCAACGATCAAGGCAAGCCCCAGACCAGAGAGCAGATTGCTCCGCAAGCCGGGCCGCGGAGCCGGAGCGAAGGCGCAGAGCGCGCCCGCCAGCAGTTCCCAAATACGAGAGGGTGTGAAGTAGAAATTGGCCTTCGGATTGATGCGCCAGCCAAGCTCCGCCACCAGCAGGCTGAGGGCAGCGAGTGCGATGATCACGGTCAGAATGCGGTTACGGCGGTAGCGCCACAGGCCCATGAGCAGCAGGGGAAAGACGATGTAATATTGCTCTTCCACCGCCAGGCTCCAGGTGTGGAGCAAGGGCTGGGCTTCTGGTCCGAAATAGCCATCCTGACCGCCAAACAGGATGTTGGAGCCGAACAGGCTAACGGCAATCAGGCTCTTGGTGAAATCCGCGAGCTGGGCGGGCAGCATCAGCGTCCAGGCAAAGGGAATGCAGCAGAGCATGACGAAGAATAGGGCGGGCAGAATGCGGCGGGCGCGGCGCTCGTAAAAGCCGGCAATAGTGAAGCGCCCGTTGCGCAAATCGCCGATGATGATACTGGTGATCAAGTACCCTGATATGACAAAAAAAACATCGACGCCGACATAACCGCCGCTGAATATGCTGAACCCGGCGTGGAAAAGGATGACCGGCAAAACGGCACCCGCCCGCAGGCCATCTATTTCCCTTCGGTACTGCATAAGGCTCCGTATCGCTGGCTTGCCGGCCGATTGAATTCCGGCGGTTCAATCGCCATTTGGAAAGTCTGAGAAATTGGGCACCATGTATCAGGTGTGGCGCGCCGCGGCGTTGGTTGATTTCGACGCGTTGCCAATCGGTTTGCTGTTGCTACTAAGCCGGGGCTAAACCGGTGATAAGCTTTTTATAAACCTTCGATAAACCGCACCTAAACCGTTTGGCCCGCAAACAGTTTCGTTTAGTTTTGCGTATAAAAGCGCAGATGGTTTGTAGCCGCTATCCCAGTATGCATCAACCGCAGAGGCCCCTTCATGCGCATCAACAGTCAGACCGACCCGACCCGCTACCGCCATTGGGCGCTGGAGGTCGATGGACCGACCGCGACCCTGTGGATGGATGTGGACGAGACCGTTGGCCTGGTGCCCGGCTACGAGTTGAAGCTCAATTCCTATGATCTGGGTGTGGATATCGAACTGGCCGACGCCTTGCAGCGGCTGCGGTTCGAGCATCCCTCGGTCAAGGTAGTGATCCTGCGGAGCGCCAAGCCGCGGGTGTTCTGCGCCGGGGCTAACATCCGGATGCTGGCCAGCTCCAGCCATGTGCACAAGGTCAACTTCTGCAAGTTCACCAACGAAACCCGCAACTCCATGGAAGATGCCAGCCAGGCCACCGGCCTGAAGTTTCTGGCGGCAGTCGAGGGGGCGTGTGCCGGTGGCGGCTATGAACTGGCACTGGCCTGCGACGAGATCTTGCTGGTGGATGACGGTGCGTCGTCAGTGTCCCTGCCGGAAGTGCCGTCGCTGGGCGTGCTGCCGGGAACCGGCGGCCTGACCCGGGTGGTGGACAAGCGGCACGTCAGGCGCGACCGCGCTGATGTCTTCTGCACGGTGGAGGAAGGCGTGCGCGGGCAAAAGGCGGTTGATTGGCGGTTGGTGGATCACGTGGCACCGCGCTCGGGTTTCGACAAGCTGATGCATGAGCGGATTGAGGCGTTGAAGGAGCAATCCATCAGGCCCGATGGGGCGGAAGGGGTGGCCTTGCCACCGCTGGAGCGGGCGATTGAGGCTGATGCCATCACCTATCCGCACCTAAGCGTGCAGATCGACCGGCAGGCGGGCCTGGCGACGTTGACGCTGATAGGGCCAGATGAGGCTCCGCCGGTGGACGGCGCGGCCATGCAGGCGCTGGGCGCAGATTATTGGGGGCTGGCCGCAGCGCGGGCTTTGGATGACGCCATACTGGAACTGCGGGCAAATGAGCCGGAGATCGGGGTCTGGGTGCTGAAGACCCAGGGCGCTCCGGCGCTGGCGCTGGCCCATGACCACTTCCTGGCTGCGCAGGCCGGGCAGCACTGGCTGGCGGCAGAGATCCGGCACTATTGGCGGCGGGTGCTGAAGCGGCTGGATGTCAGTTCGCGCTCGCTGGTGGCACAGATTGAGCCGGGCTCGTGCTTCGCGGGCCTGCTGGCGGAGTTGGCCTTTGCCTGTGACCGCTCCTACATGCTGATTGACACATTTGAGGGCGATAACCGTCTGCCTGCGGTCATGCTGCTGAGCGAGAGCAATTTCGGACCGATGGCCATGAGCAATGGATTGTCGCGGCTTGCGACCCGGTTCCTTGGCGACGAAG
The DNA here is from genome assembly GCA_965202745.1 of Alphaproteobacteria bacterium. Taxonomy (GTDB): domain Bacteria; phylum Pseudomonadota; class Alphaproteobacteria; order Bin95; family Bin95; genus JACKII01. The sequence continues at coordinate 319,585 of CBDBCB010000022.1, read as the reverse complement.
AAGCACTGGCGACCGCGGCGAAGAGGCAAGGGCGGGATCTGGAAGCTGACCAGGCGGAGAGCCTGGGGCTGGTGACCTTTGCCTATGACGATATCGACTGGGAAGACGAGCTGCGGGTGTTCCTGGAAGAACGGGCCAGCTTCTCGCCGGATGCGATGGTGGGCCTGGAAGCCAACCTGCGCTTTGCGGGACCGGAGACGATGGAGACCAAGATATTTGCCCGGCTCACCGCCTGGCAGAACTGGGTATTCCAGCGCCCGAATGCGGTTGGCGAGGAAGGCGCGCTGAAGCGTTATGGCAGCGGCCAGAAGCCGGTTTTCGACCGTAAAAGGGTTTAGAATGCAGGGGCTATGCAAGGTTCGCCTTGCGTCGTCCGGTTGCCTGCGATAGGATTACGCTTTTGCGACGCGGGCGTGGCGGAATTTGGTAGACGCGCTGGATTTAGGTTCCAGTGGCCTTGGCCGTGGGGGTTCGAGTCCCTTCGCCCGCACCATAACAGCCGGATTCCGGCTTTTTATAGGAACGAATGAACCTTCGATGCAAGTCACCGAAACGCTGAATGAAGGCTTGAAGCGCGAGTTCGATTGCGTCATCGCCGCCGAAGCGATCAACGCTAAAGTCGACGAAAAGCTGATGGAAGCGGCCCCGACCGTGAACCTGCCCGGCTTCCGCCCTGGCAAAGCGCCGATGAAGATCCTGCGCCAACGCTTTGGCAAATCCGTCACCGGTGAGGTGATCGATGAAGCGGTGCGCGATGGCATCCAATCCGCTCTGGACGACCGCGGCATCCGCCCGGCGGCTCAGCCGGAAATCGCCGATGTCGAATTCGATGAAGGCACCGACTTTAAGTTCAAGCTGAAGGCTGAACTGCTGCCCGAATTCACCCCGGTCGATTTCGCAACACTGGAACTGGAACGGCTGGAGCCGGACGTCCCGGAGAGCGAAATCTACGACATACTGAACCGTATGGCCGAAAATAGCCGTGAACGCGTCGATGTCGAAGAACCCTGCCCGGCGGCCAATGACGACGTGCTGGTCATTGACTTTGAAGGCTCGATCGACGGCGAATTGTTCCCCGGCGGCGCGGCTGAGGACTATGAACTGCAGCTCGGCAGCGGCTCGTTCATTCCTGGCTTTGAAGAGCAGCTTGTCGGCGCCAATGTGTGCGACGAAAAGACGGTGACCGTGAACTTCCCGGATGATTACGGCGCAGAGCACCTGGCTGGCAAGGAAGCCAGCTTCAAGGTCAATGTTAAGGGCATGAAAGCGCTTGGCCCTGTCGAGATCAATGACGCGCTGGCCGAGAAAATGGGCGCGGAAAACGTCGATGACCTGCGCGTCAAAATCCGCAAGTCGATTGAGGGCCAGTACAAGGACGCTGCCCGGAACCGGGTGAAGCGGGAACTGTTCGACAAGCTGGAAGAAGTGCACGACTTCGCGCTGCCGGAAGTCCTGGTGAACCAGGAGTTCAAAGGCATCTGGGGTGAAATCCAGGGCCAGCTGGCCGGTGAAAACGCAGAGGAAATCCGCGAAGGCAAGACCGACGAAGAGCTGGAAGCCGACTACCGCAAGGTAGCGCAGCGCCGGGTCCGTCTGGGCCTGCTGCTCTCGGAAGTCGGCCGGGCGAACAATATCGAGGTCTCGAACGAAGACCTTGGCCGTGCGATGGCCCAGCAAGCGTCGCAATACCCCGGCCAGGAAGAGATGATTCAGAAGTTTTACGCGGAAAACCCGCAAATGTTAGGACAACTGCAAGCACCCATCTTGGAAGATAAGGTCGTCGACTACATCTTAGAGCTGGCCAAAGTCGAAGTGCGGAAGGTTCCGCCGGCGGAGATCTTGGCCGACCCCGATGCGGAAGAGGCGGAGAAATCCGCGGAAACCGGCGACGACGGCGAACAGGCTTAACCGCCTGCCCGTCTCCGTGACCTTACGAGAGCTTCAAAGGATCTGGCACCGTGTCCAACCATCCGTTCGACCCACAATCTTTTGACCCCCAGGGGTTTAACCCAACGATGAACAACCTGGTTCCGATGGTGGTGGAAACCACCAACCGGGGCGAGCGTGCCTATGACATTTATTCGCGCCTGCTGAAGGAGCGGATCATCTTTCTGACCGGCCCGGTGCATGATGGCGTTTCCAGCCTGATCTGCGCGCAGTTGCTGTTCCTGGAAGCAGAAAATCCGACTAAGGATATCTACTTCTACATCAACTCGCCGGGTGGCGTCGTGTCGTCCGGTCTGGCGATCTATGACACCATGCAGTACATCCGCTGCGAGGTATCGACGGTGTGCGTGGGCCAGGCGGCCAGCATGGGCTCATTGCTGATGGCGGCCGGTGCTCCCGGCAAACGCTACAGCCTGCCAAACGCCCGGATTATGGTGCATCAGCCCTCTGGCGGCTTCTCTGGTCAGGCGACTGATATCGAGATTCACGCCCGCGAGATTTTGGCGCTGCGCCAGCGCCTGAACGAGATTTACGTGCACCATACCGGTCAGGACATTAAGAAGATCGAAAATGCCCTGGAGCGTGACCACTTTATGACGGCCGAAGAGGCGAAAGCCTTCGGTATTGTCGATGAAGTGGTGGCCAAGCGTCCGGTCCCCGACGTCGCCGAAGGCGCATAGAACGGCGGGTGACGTTTGTGATTTCGTCAGGTTTGCCTGTCATATTACCGTCACGGTATCACGGTGATGGTCAACATTTAGCGTCTGGCCCATTGTCTGGCAGCCGTAAGCCTGCCAACATATTGGGCTAGAGTACGCGGACGAATTGGGAAGCCTATGAGCAAGTCCAGCAACGGCGGTGACGCAAAGAACACCCTGTATTGCTCGTTTTGCGGGAAAAGCCAGCATGAGGTCAGGAAACTGATCGCTGGCCCGACCGTGTTTATTTGTGACGAGTGTGTCGAGCTCTGCATGGATATCATCCGTGAGGAGCACAAAAGCACGATGGTCAAATCCCGCGATGGCGTCCCGACGCCGCGCGAGATTTGCGATGTGCTGGACGATTACGTGATTGGTCAGAACGGTGCGAAGCGCGTGCTCTCCGTAGCGGTGCATAACCACTACAAACGCCTGGCGCATGCGGGCAAGGCGAACGAGATTGAAATCGCCAAGTCCAACATCATGCTGATCGGCCCGACCGGTTGCGGCAAGACGCTGCTGGCCCAGACGCTGGCCCGCATCCTGGATGTGCCCTTCACCATGGCCGACGCCACCACGCTGACCGAAGCCGGATATGTGGGCGAGGATGTGGAAAACATCATCTTACGCCTGCTGCAGGCCGCCGACTACAACGTGGAACGCGCCCAGCGCGGCATCGTCTATATCGACGAGGTCGACAAGATCAGCCGCAAGTCCGACAACCCCTCTATCACCCGCGACGTGTCGGGCGAGGGCGTGCAGCAGGCCTTGCTGAAAATCATGGAAGGCACGGTCGCCAGCGTACCGCCCCAAGGCGGGCGCAAGCATCCGCAGCAGGAATTCCTGCAGGTGGATACGACCAATATCCTGTTTATCGTCGGCGGCGCTTTTGCAGGCCTCGACAAGCTGATTGCCGACCGGGGCAAAGGTATGGCTATTGGTTTTGGTGCCGATGTGCGCTCGCCGGACGACCGGCAGACCGTTGAACTGCTGAAGCAGGTGGAGCCGGAAGACCTGCTGCGCTTCGGCCTGATCCCGGAATTCGTCGGCCGTATGCCGGTTTTGGCAACGCTGGAAGACCTGGACGAAACGGCATTGGTGGAGATCCTGACGGCACCGAAGAATGCGCTGGTGAAACAGTATCAGCGGTTGTTCGAGATGGAAAACGTCAACCTGAAATTCACCGACGACGCGCTGAGCAGCGTGGCAAAGCGGGCGATCGAGCGCAAAACCGGCGCTCGCGGTCTGCGCTCCATCATGGAAGCTATCCTGCTGGAGCCGATGTTCGAATTGCCGACCCTGGATGGCGTCGAAGATGTGGTGGTGAATCGGGAAGTCGTCGAAGGCCGCGCCGCGCCACTTTATATTTATACCGAGAAGAAGGCAGGCGCGGGTTCCGACCTCGCTTCCTGACCGTTGCCAAGCGCCGGCGCGGCGGATGGTCTGACCAACGGGCCGTTTGCGGGGCAGCCCTGGCGCGTGCGGTTGTTTTTGATCGACGCCGTACCTATCTCGATTACCATGATTGCGAGTTCATGCTACCCAGCATGAGCGTCGGTTAGAGGTGTCTGATGATCGAAACGTTCCCCGTACTGCCCCTGCGCGACATTGTCGTGTTCCCGCACATGATTGTGCCGCTCTTCGTTGGCCGCGAGAAATCGGTTCGAGCGCTCGAAGAGGTGATGAAAAACGACAAGCAGATTATGCTGGTGGCGCAAAAAGACGCTGCCGAAGATGATCCCCACACGGACGATATTTACACGGTTGGCACCGTGGGAACCGTGTTGCAACTGCTGAAACTGCCGGACGGCACGGTCAAAGTGCTGGTCGAAGGCACTAAGCGTGCCTCCATCGCACGCTACCTGGAGCATGAAGAGTTCCTGGAAGCAGAAACCGAATTCCTGGACGAGCCGGACGAGGTGGAGGCGGAGGAATCGGCGCTGGCCCGCACCGTGGTCAGCCAGTTCGAATCCTATGTGAAGCTGAACAAGAAAATCCCGCCGGAAGTGTTGGTCTCGATCAACCAGGTAGAAGACCCGGCCAAGCTGGCCGATACGGTCGCCGCACACCTGTCGCTGAAGATTCCGGAAAAGCAGGAATTGCTGGAGACGACCTCCGTCCGCGAGCGGCTGGAGCGTGTGTTCGCCCATATGGAAGGCGAAATCGACGTGCTGGAGGTGGAAAAACGCATCCGCAGCCGCGTCAAGCGCCAGATGGAAAAGACCCAGCGCGAGTACTATCTGAATGAGCAGATGAAGGCCATTCAGAAGGAATTGGGCGACGGCGAGGCCGGCAAGGATGAAATCGCGGAGCTGGAAGAGCGCCTCGAAAAGACCAAACTGACCAAGGAAGCCAAGGAAAAGGCTCAGGCGGAGTTGAAGAAACTCCGCAATATGAGCCCGATGTCGGCTGAGGCGACCGTGGTGCGCAACTACCTGGACTGGATGTTGTCTATTCCGTGGAAAAAGCGCAGCAAGGTTTCAAAAGACCTGTTGAAGGCCCAAGAGATTCTCGACGCCGACCACTATGGCCTGGACAATGTCAAGGAACGGATTGTCGAGTATCTGGCTGTGCAAGGCCGCACCCGCGTGGTGAAGGGGCCGATTCTGTGCCTCGTCGGACCGCCGGGCGTCGGCAAAACCTCACTCGGCCAGTCGATTGCGCGGGCCACGGGCCGCAACTTTGTGCGCATGTCGCTCGGCGGTGTGCGGGACGAGGCGGAGATTCGCGGCCATCGCCGGACCTACATCGGCTCAATGCCGGGTAAGGTCATTCAGGGCATGAAAAAGGCCAAGACCTCCAATCCGCTATTCCTGCTGGATGAGATCGATAAGCTGGGCGCGGATTGGCGCGGCGATCCGGCCTCAGCCCTGCTGGAAGTGCTGGACCCGGCGCAGAACGGTTCGTTCTCCGACCACTATATGGAGGTCGAATACGACCTGTCGGACGTTATGTTCATCACGACGGCCAACACGCTGCGCATGCCGCAACCCCTGCTGGACCGTATGGAGATCATCCGCATCCCGGGTTACACCGAGGATGAGAAGATCGAAATCGCCAAGCGCCACCTGATCCCGAAGGTCCAGAAAGACAATGGCATGAAGAAGGGTGAGGTGACGATTGAGGACGACGCGGTCCGAGATTTGATTCGCTACTACAGCCGGGAAGCCGGCGTGCGGAGCCTGGAGCGCGAAATCGCCAATCTGGCCCGCAAGAGCCTGAAGGAAATTGCGACCACCGATAAGACCGAGATCACCATCACGGCGGAAAACCTCGGTGATATGGCGGGCGTGCGCAAATTCCGCTACGGCGAGGCCGAATCGGAAGATTTGGTTGGCGTCGTTACGGGGCTTGCCTGGACAGAAGTCGGCGGCGAGTTGCTGCAGGTCGAGGCGGCGACGATGCCGGGCAAGGGCAATGTCGCCCACACCGGCAAGCTCGGCGACGTGATGCAGGAATCGGTGCAGGCTGCGCGCAGCTACGTGCGCTCCCGCCTGCTGAACTACGGCATCATTCCGCCGGAGTTCGAGAAAAAGGACATTCACGTCCACGTCCCCGAAGGCGCGACGCCGAAGGATGGACCGTCGGCGGGTGTCGCCATGTGCACGGCCATGATCTCCGCCCTGTCCGACATACCGGTCCGCCGGAATGTCGCCATGACCGGCGAGATTACGCTGCGCGGGCGGGTATTGCCCATTGGCGGTCTGAAGGAGAAACTGCTGGCAGCCTTGCGCGGCGGGATCACCAAGGTCCTGATTCCAAAGGAAAATGAAAAAGATCTGGCCGAAGTCCCGGATAACGTGAAGCAGGGGCTGGAGATCATCCCGGTGGAAACCGTGGATGAGGTGCTTGCCCTGGCATTGACGGAGCTGCCGGTGGCAGTGGAATGGACGCCGGATATTGTCGGCAAAGACGGCACTGTCTCCAGTGAGGTCGTCAAGCACTAGAGCATCGTCGGTGAATTGGTCCGGTGCCGCGATTAATTTGCCGGGCAAGATCCTCTAACTCTCAGAAGTAGAGCAGGTTCACCCGATTCAGACGGGTTGGGGCCTGCTCTAGTAGACAGGGACCTGTGGGGCAGGGGGGGCCTGCCTGCCTGCCCGAATGCTTCGCTGTCAGCTTGGCTGGAACGTTTTAGGTGGGCTGCCTCTTTCCCGGTGAAGCCGGCAGCGAACGGCAACTTGTTATTAGGTGCAAATATTTGCATGTGAATGACGTCCAGCCTGTTGGATATCTTGGCCAAAACAGGCGGCGCGGTACCGAAAAACGGTTACACAAATGCGATCTGTGATTGACCGATCCACCGGCCGGCGTATCCTGCGGCTGTTAATGCTCGTTTCATTGGCTGTGGGTTGGTGAATTTGAGTAGAGAGTTAATGGGAACAGGGAGACACTCGTTGAATAAGAATGATCTTGTTTCGGCTGTCGCCGAAAGCGCCGATATCGCCCGTGCCGATGCTGCTAAAGCAGTCGATGCGGTTTTCGACACCATCACCTCTGCGCTGAAGGGCGGTGAAGATATTCGCCTGGTCGGCTTCGGTACGTTTGCGACTTCGCAGCGTGCAGCCACTACCGGCCGCAATCCGCGCACGGGTGAGACCATCAATATTGCGGCTTCGGTGCAGCCGAAGTTCAAAGCCGGTAAAGGCCTGAAAGATGCCCTGAACGGCGGCTGAGGCATCTGGTTGGGCGTTGACCTTTGGTCAACGCTTTTCCGCTATATTCGGTTTTGGGCGGTTAGCTCAGTTGGTAGAGTGGCTGGTTTACACCCAGTAGGTCGGCAGTTCGAGCCTGTCACCGCCCACCATTACCTTGCCTGGCATGGCGCAGGCCGATCAGGACATCATGACAGAAACGACAGACGGCGGCATTAGCCGCAAGGCGCTGGCCGGTTAGGTTGAGTTGATAACTGGCTCCGGCAAAAATATCGGACGTGAAATCGCTTTGCAGCTGGCAAAGGTTGGCGCGCAGGTTGCGATCAACGGCTTGTCGGATAGCGCCGCGGTCGATTCTGTTGTGGCGGAAATCAACGCTGCTCACGGTCAGGGCACCGCGCGCGGACGTGACGGATGGGCCAGCGGTCAAGTCCATGGTCGATCGGATCGCCGCGGATTTCGGCAGGCTGGACATTATGGTCAGCAACCCGGCCATGCGGCGGCAGACTCCGTTCCCCGAAATATCGTTTGAGGAATGGACCCAGGTGCTGAAAGTGGTCCTGGACGGCGCATTCCACACCATCAGTTCGGCAGTGCCGCACATGATCGCGGGCGGTAAAGGCGGCCGGATCATCATCATGTCGGGCGTATCAACCCGGCTAGGCACCCCGAATCGTGCCCATGTCTGTGCGGCGAAAGGTGGCTTGGAAGGTTTTACCCACGGCCTGGCGTCTGATCTGGCGCAATTCGGCATTACGGCCAACAGTGTTTCGCCGGGTGCCATGGACACAGTGCGTGGTGCTGCGGCCGGCGCATTGCCGGGGCGTTTGGGCACGGAAAACATCCCGCTTGGCCGTAAAGGCCACCCGGAAGAGATCGCTGCTATGGTGCGGCATCTGTGCCTTCCGGAGGCAGCTTGGCCGTAAAGGCCACCCGGAAGAGATCGCTGCTATGGTGCGGCATCTGTGCCTTCCGGAGGCAGCCTATATCACCGGTCAGGTCATTCAGGTGAACGGCGGCGTGTATTACGCATAGTTTTGTGCGATTGGGAGCTATGGCGAAAGTTGGTGACGGCTTGATCAGGCGGCGTTTTGCATTTGTTTGATCCCGTCGATGAATGCAATGCCCTGGATTATCCCAGGCATGCGATTTGCGCCGTCGCGCTTTCGCCATTTGCCCTGCGCTGACATCAGGAGCCTGACCGCCATGGCGAGGGCGGTCTTTCGGCTCAGACAGCCTTTGGTTTTACCTGTCCGGTGACACACCGTCGCGAAGGCGCTTTCGATGGGATGGGTGGTCCTGATGTGTTTCCACTGTTCTGCCGGGAAATCATAGAAGGCCAGCAGCACGTCACGGTCTTTGATCCATTTGGCTACCGCTTGTTCGTCTTTCACGCCGTAGGTCTCGATGAAGAAATCGCAGGCTGCCATGGCTTCGGCCTTCGTCTCTGCCTGCCAGATGTCGTGCAGGGGGCCTTTGGCTTTCGCTTGCACCGATTGGGGCATTGCCTTCAGCCCATTGCCGGTTTTATGGAACCAGCAGCGCTGTTCTGCGGTCGCGCCGAAGACCGCGCGAAGGGCGGCCCAGAAGCCCAGTGCACCGTCGCCTACCGCGAGATCGGGCGCGTGATTGAGGCCGCGCCGCTTGAGGTCGAGCAGGAGCGCGCGCCAGCTTTGGGTCCTTTCGCGATAGCCGTCGATCAGCCCCAGTATCTCCTTTCGGCCCCATTCATCCGCGCCGATCAGCCCCAGAACACATTGCTTTTCTTCCATCCTTGGCTGGAAATAGACGCCATCCGCCCAGACATAGACGATGCGCCGGGCGCTGAGATCGCGCTTCTGCCAGCGGTCGTACTCCTCCCACCAATCGGACTTCAGCCGCGAGATGGTGGGGGACGACAGGCCCGCCGCGTTCGGCCCGAGCAGCGCGGCCAAGGCCGCCTGAAAATCGCCCGTGGAAATGCCGTTGAGGGAAAGCCAGGGCAGCAAGTCCTCGACGGACTTCGCCTTGCGCAGATACGGTGGCAGGATCGAAGAAGAGAACCGACCCTTCTCAGCCTGCCGATCACGATCCCGCCCGCGTGGCCCTTTCACGGGCACTGGGCCAATCCCGGTCATTCCCTCTCGTTCTGGCAGGTGAGCGTGACGAACGACCCGCGCGGGCCCCTCGGACGTCGTCTAATTGGAAAATGGCGCAAGCCATGCGCTCCACTCAGCTTCAAGCGCTTGCTCGATCAACTGCCGCGCCCCGGAACGGATCAAATCCGTCAGCGGATCGGCGGAAAATCCCTTGGGATGGGGCAACGCGGTGATGGTATCTCTCGTCATGGGGCATAGCCTTTTCTCGGCGAGAATTGCGGCGCGGGAACAACGCCATGATATGCTGCCCCTCAGGAAAATCACCAACTGTCAGCTGTTTCTCGCTTCGACCCCCATGAGGTGTAAGACAAATACAGGGGGGGTAACTTCTTTGCTTAGAAAGAAAAATTGACATTTAGTAACGTATATACCACCATAACTTCTTATGGTTGAGCTCGTTGTTTATGTCACTGAAGAGGGAAAAGCGCCGTTCGATGATTGGTTTACCAAGCTCGATACGGCCGCAGCCCTAAAGGTCAGAACCGCGCTAGCGCGGTTCGAGACCGGCAACCTGGGCGATGTGAAGCCCGTAGGACAGGGGGTGTCCGAACGGCGGATCACCTGCGGCCCAGGTTATCGCGTCTATTTTAGCCAAGACGGCGACAAGCTTGTGATCCTGCTTTGCGGCGGCACGAAGAAACGCCAGTCCAAGGACATCGAGCAAGCCAAGGCATTTTGGGACGACTACAAAAACCGAAAACAGAAAGGAGACTGACATGCCACTGACCAAAGATTTCAAAGAAACTATCAAGGCACGCGCCGACCGCGATCCTGAGTTTCGTATCGGCCTGTTCCGTGAAGCGATCGAGGCGATGCTCAGCGACGATCTCGAAACGGGCAAGGTGCTGCTGCGTGACTACGTGAACGCTACCGTGGGTTTCGAGACCCTTGCCGAGGACATGAAGAAAGACCCCAAGAGTCTGATGCGCATGCTCAGCGCTAAGGGAAACCCACGCGCCGATAATCTGCTGGCCATGGTCGCCTGCTTGAAGCAGCGCGAGGGTGTGTCCTTTTCGCTAACACCGAGCAACGGGCTTCACGCGTAACCAATCATTTAAGGCGCTTTGCATGCAAGCATGCGTTCTTGAACGTGGATAGCTCTCCCTTAGCGCGATGTGCGAGTACATCGCTAATAACCGACTGTTAGGATACCAAAAATAAGAATTTCGACTGAGTGAGGGAAAACAGGCATGAATGCTGTTGAGATCGAAGAAGCAATATCGGCATTGGCCGAATTGCCTTTCGATGGTTCTGAGTTTCCATTCGCTTTCCTATTGGCCTTTGGCAATAAAGCGACGACCATCAAAATGTTACGCAAAGGGGCGCGAAACAAGTCCGATCAGGGCGGCGTGCTTCAGACCAATAAGATCCACTTGAGGGTTTGCCCCGAAGGCGAAGTCACGAATTCCCTTGCCGAGTTGAAAGCCAGCCCCGCCACGACCAAGGCCAAGGCGAAATTTGTCCTGGCAACCGATGGCCGCGATCTTGAGGCCGAAGACCTGACCACGGGCGAGACGATCGCTTGTGCTTACACCGACTTTCCCGATCACTTCGGGTTTTTCCTGCCCCTCGCGGGGATCAGCACCGTCAAGCAAATCCGTGAAAGCGCCTTCGACATCAAGGCGACGGGGCGGCTCAACCGCCTCTATGTTGGGCTGCTGAAGGACAACCCCGAATGGGGCACGGCCGCGCGCCGCCACGACATGAACCACTTCATGGCACGGCTGATCTTCTGTTTCTTCGCCGAAGACACCGACATCTTCGCACAGCCCGATCTGTTCACTTCGCGGATCGAGACGATGAGCGCGCCCGACAGCTCGAACACCCACGAGGTGATCACTGAGCTCTTCCGCGCGATGAACACCAAGTCCGAGGATCGCGCGAGCGCCGACATCGCCCGTTGGGCGCAAATCTTCCCTTATGTGAACGGCGGCCTCTTCTCGGGCAGCACGGACGTGCCGTGCTTCTCGAAGATTGCCCGTTCCTACCTTCTGCACATCGGCAATCTGGACTGGACGAAGATCAACCCTGACATCTTCGGCTCGATGATCCAGGCCGTGGCCGATGATGAAGAGCGCGGCGCATTGGGGATGCACTACACATCCGTGCCGAACATCCTAAAGGTGCTCAACCCGCTCTTCCTCGATGACCTGCGCGAGAAGCTGGGTGAGGCAGGGGACAATCCTCGCAAGCTCCTGAACCTGCGCAACCGTATAGCGCGGATCAGGGTTTTCGACCCCGCCTGCGGATCAGGCAACTTTCTGGTGATCGCCTATAAGGAAATGCGAGCCCTTGAGGCCGAGATCAACAGACGCCGGGATGAGGCGGAGCGGGAAACCGGTATTCCCCTGACCAATTTCCGGGGGATTGAGCTGCGTCGCTTCCCCGCCGAGATCGCACGTCTGGCGCTGATCATTGCCGAGTATCAGTGTGATGTGACCTATCGCGGACAAAAGGAAACCCTGGCCGAGTTTCTGCCGCTTGATGCCCAGAACTGGATCACTTGCGGCAATGCCCTGCGGCTCGACTGGCTGAGCATCTGCCCGCCCACGAGGACGGGCGTGAAGCATCATGCTGAAGACCTGTTCATGTCACCCGTCGATCAAGCTGAGATCGACTTCAAGAATGAGGGTGGCGAAACCTACATCTGCGGGAACCCGCCTTATCAGGGAAGTGTGAATCAAACGATCGAGCAAAAAGAAGACATGGCGGACGTCTTTTCCAAGTATCTGCCAAGATACAAAGGCTTAGACCATGTTGCGAGCTGGCTTGTGCGCGCCGCTGAATATGCAGAGGCCACCCAAGCTGCAACAGCATTTGTGACTACGAACTCAATTTGCCAAGGCGAACAAGTCGGAATGCTATGGCCAATCATATTCTCAAAAAAACAAAGAATAAACTTCGCACACACCTCGTTCCTATGGAAAAATAACGCGGCCAGCAATGCAGGCGTAACATGTATTGTGATTGGCATTAATGACGAAAAGTCATCAAGTGCGAAGATTTTTGACGGAGAAATTGTTAGTCTGCAACCTGCTTGAATAAAAACACCCAGTGCAAAACTAAATATTTCTAAGTTTTCCTAAACATTTCGCAATTAGTAGTTAAGGGCTTAATCCTTTGCGCATTTGATGCTATATATGTTGCACACGGAGGAAATCATGAACATCACCAGCGTTTTTTATAAGTTTCCGGATCAGGAAGCCTGCATTGCGCATTTAGAAAAGTTCGCTGGGGCGATGATCCACATTGCCCGCATTGCGGGGCTACAAACGTGGCTTGTAAAGATGATCAAGACCGCATTGGCCGATGGAACTGTCATGGATGCAAATCCAGCTTCAACGTCCTGGCTGGTACAGTCTTTGAAAAAACCAAAATACCCCTTCAAAAATGGTTTTTGGGTGTTGCCTTGATTGTTAATGCCAGGAAAAGCCTATCAAGTTGTCAGCTTGCCCGTGATCTAGATATGAATCAAAAATCAGCATGGTTTATGCAGAAACGCATCCGCGCTGAAATGGCAAGCAAGCAGGGTGAAATCCTGTTACAAGGAATTGTTGAAGCTGACGAAAGATATGTAGGTGGTAAACCACACAAGCGAAATAAACGTTTTGATAACAATGATTTACCTCCTCCACCTCCTCCGCGATGAAGAGGGACACGCAAAACGTCGGTTATTGGCGCGGTAAAACGCGGCGGTAAAGTCGTTGCCCGTGTCGCCAGCAGTCTGACTGGCAAGGACATTCTAAACTTCATTCGTAGCAGCGTCGATCCCGAAGGCTCGCTGCTGATCACTGATGAATTCAAGGCTTACAGCGCTGTTCGGGCAACCATGGCGCACGCCACAATCAATCATAGCAAGGGCGAATATGTTTTCGGCAACATCCATACCAACACCATTGAAGGCTTCTGGTCACTTCTCAAACGGGCCTGGTACGGATCGCATCATCATTATCGAAAATGCTATATGCCGCTCTATGTCGCGGAAGCATGCTGGAAGTACAATCAACGCAAGAACGACAACGCCTTCGGGTCTTTTATGCGGGGATGCTTTAAATGAACCGACTCTTTTATGGCGACTGCCTGACTGTCATGCGAGAAATGCCGTTAGGCAGTGTTGATCTGATTTATTTGGATCCCCCTTTCAACTCAAACCGTGATTACAATGCGATTTATAAGGATGAGACAGGCCGTCCATTACCCGACCAGATTGAAGCTTTCTCCGATCTGTGGACTTTGGATGAAGATCGCGAACGGGCAATCAGAAATATGCCAATCCTTATGAGAGAATCCGGTGTTGATGACGGTATCACCGAGCTCTGGAAAATTTGGTGTAACGCCCTGCGCAAGACGCAGCCTGGCCTACTTGCCTATCTCAGCTACATGACCGAGAGACTCTTGCCCATGCGGAGTATTCTCAAACCGACCGGATCAATTTATCTACACTGCGATCCTACTGCCAGTCATTACATCAAGGTGATGATGGACGGCATCTTCGGGCACGGAAATTTTCGGAATGAGATCATTTGGTGTTACAAATCTGGCGGCGCAAGCAAACGCTGGTTTGCAAAAAAACATGATACAATTCTATTTTATGCAAGAAATCACAGATATTGCAAATTTAATCAGTTAAAGATCAAATCTTACGGCCAATCCGGAGGCGGCCATGGTGGTGCCATTAAATATTATAAAGATCAAAAAGGGACGTATTCAATTGTAACAGCCCGCGACTGGTGGGAAATTTCAATGTTGGCAACGACCCATAGTGAAGGACTTGGTTATGCGACTCAAAAACCACTTGCCCTATTGGAGCGGATCATTGCTGCCAGCACCAACGAAGGTGATGTGGTGTTCGATCCGTTCTGCCGGTGTGCTACGACGCTGGAAGCTGCCCACAAACTTGATCGCAAGTGGATCGGGATCGATATAGCCATTCACGCAATCAAGCGTGTCGCGAAGGTTCGGCTGGAAGATCGGCTTGGTTTGAAGGATGGTATTGATTTTGAGATCGAGGGTGTCCCACACAACATCGAGGGCGCTCGCGATCTATGGGAACGTGATAAATATCATTTTCAGAAATGGGCAATTGAGCAGATCGACGGCTTTGTCACTGCGCGAAAGACGGCTGATGGCGGTATTGACGGGCGGCTCTATTTTGATATGGGAGGACGCAATCTTGAAAGCATGATGTTGGAAGTGAAGGGCGGCAGAAATATCGGTATCAGTGTTGTGCGGAACCTCCGAGGGGTTCTTGAACGCGAAAATGTGCCCATGGCAGGCTTAATCATCATGGACAATCCAGGGCCGACTAAGATGCGGAACTTTGCTCGCGAAATGGCGTCGGCAGGCGATCTTGAAGTCATGGGTGTTCAGTATTCGCGAATGCAATTGCTGACCGTTCAGGACATTCTTAACGGCAAGCGGTTTCCGACGCCTTCTGTGGCGCGGGCCAAAGGGGCGGCACAGCCTGTACTGCCGCTGGGTTGATAGATAAGCCCTTAAATATTAATTGCGCGAATTAATAAGCCTATACATCCGAATGGCTCGACTACCCGTACGATATCGGGCTTCGGCTTGTAACACCTCGTCACTCTTCAGACTCGTCGCGACTTGCGAGTCAATAGACATCTCATTACTTAGTTTCTTAGAAGATAATTCGGCTAAATACTCCATCAAAACTAGATAGTGCACCCTATCACCTTCGCTCATTCTTTCAAATCGAGCAGCAGCCCTAAATCGGAGCGCTTCTCGTATGTGTTTATCAAAATTAATTAAATCCAGCGCTGAATTGTCTAAGTCGATTTTAAAATCTTCGATTCTCGCATCATCACAAGGCACCAATTCATCCTTGCATTTCATTTCCAACTGCCTCAACGCTCGCATAATGCTTTCATAAATACGCAAAGGTCGATCTGGATATTTATATAAACATTGCTCTAAACGAAACATAGTATCTTCCAAAGAAGAATAAAAATTTTAATTTTTTGACAAATTCTTAATTTGATCGACCAAATATTTTACCTAATCAATGGCATCTTGCAGAAAATCCTGAGGAATATCTGATATTGGTTTAGAAACGAATAAACCATCCTAAAGATTAATATAAAATACACCACCAGTCGATTTTAATACTCGATAACATTAAATACAGAAAAATAAAAATAAAAATATAAATGGAATTTCATTCTAAACAAAGGAAAAGCAGTATTTTTTATATTTTCTTCAAGCAAACGCCTCTTCCCACGTCCCCTGGGTTGCGCCGCGCGTGTACTCCGTCGCGCGGTTTTCGAAGAAGTTGGCGTGCTCCACCGCGTTCAGCATTTCGTCCATCCAGGGCAGCGGGTTCTTGGCGATCTTAAAGACCGGCTCCAGACCCAGTTGCGCCATACGGCGGTCGGCGATGAAGCGGATGTAGGCCTTGACCTCATCCGGTGAGAGGCCCTCCACCTTCCCCAGTTCAAAGGCCAGGTCGATGAAGGCGTCCTCGTGCGTGATGATGGTTTCGCAGGCCGTGCGGATTTCGCCTGCCAGATCGTCCGCCCAGGCCTCCGGGTATTCCTCCGCAAAGGCGCGGAACAGTTTGATGATAGAGAGCGTGTGCAGCGTCTCGTCCCGCGCCGACCAGGCCACGATCTGGCCCATGCCCTTCATCTTATTGAAGCGCGGAAAGTTCAGCAGGATGGCGAAGCTCGCAAATAGCTGCACCCCCTCCGTAAAGCCGCCGAACACCGCCATGGTCAGCGCGATAGAGCGTTTCGAGTCTACGCTGAATTGCTGCATGTAATCGTACTTGTCACGCATCGCCTGGTAGTGAAGGAAGGCCAAATACTCCACCTCCGGAATGCCGATCGTATCCAGCAGATGGCTGTAGGCTGCAATATGGATGGTCTCGGTATTGGAAAAGGCCGAGAGCATCATCTGCACTTCGGTTGGCTCGAAAACCTGAGCGTAATGCTTCATGTAGCAATTGTTCACCTCCACATCCGCCTGGGTGAAAAAGCGGAAAATGTGGGTGAGCAGGTTGCGCTCGCCATCGGTCAGGGCGCGCTGCCAGTCCTTCACGTCGTCGGCGAGCGGGACCTCGTCCGGCAGCCAGTGCAAGCGCTGCTGCAACTGCCAGGCCTCGAACGCCCAGGGGTAGGCGAACGGCTTGTAGGTGGGTTTGGGGTCAAGAAGGGGCATTGGATTACCTTGATCTCATACTGAGTAGCGCTCGCTAGAGCGCGTATCGAAGGGCGTGTTGGTTGCCGGTTGCCGCTTCAATACGCGCTTCGCGCTACTCAGGATGAGATGGGAGGGAGAGATCGGCCTGCTCACTGACACGCCAGGCAATCGTCGTCGTCGCGCAAGGGCATGGGCGGCGGGGCGATGCTGACCACGTCGGCGCGCTGCAGCGACTTGGAGCGCAGGTAGTAGAGGCTCTTGCAGCCCTTCTCCCAGGCGCGGAAGTGTAATTGGTGCAGGTCGCGCTTGTGCACGTCGGCGGGCAGGAAAATGTTCAGGCTCTGCGCCTGACAGATATAGGGCTGGCGGTCGGCAGCGTGGTCGATCACCCAGCGCTGGTCCAGTTCAAAGGCGGTCTTGAACACGTCCTGCTCGTGGTCGCTCAGGAAGTCCAGGTGCTGGACCGAGCCCTCGTGCGTGGTGATGGAGGACCAGGTGTCGGCATAGTCCTTGCCATACCCCGCTAGCACCTTCGCCAAGGCCCGGTTGCGCACGGCAAAGGAGCCGGAAAGCGTTTTGTGATTGAACGCATTGGCCGCAATCGGCTCGATCCCTGGCGAGGAGCCGCCGCAAATAATCGAGATGGAGGCCGTAGGCGCGATGGCCATCTTGTTGGAAAAGCGCTCGTTTCCGCCATAGTCGGCGGAGTCGGGGCACGGCCCGCGTTCGGCCGCCAGCACCTGGCTGGCCGTGTCCGCCTGGCTCTTGATGTGGGCAAACATGCGGGTGTTCCAGACCTTGGCCATCACCCCTTCGAACGGGATGCTTTCGGCCTGCAGGAACGAGTGAAAGCCCATGACGCCCAGGCCGACGCTGCGCTCCCGCTCCGCCGCGTATTTGGCGCGGGCCATGCTGTCCGGCGCGTTGTCGATATAGTCTTGGATGACATTGTCGAGGAAGCGCATCACGTCCTCGATAAAGGTCGGGTGCTCCTCCCACTCCTTGTATTTCTCCAGGTTGAGGGAGGAGAGACAGCAGACCGCCGTGCGCTCGTTGCCCAGATGATCCACGCCGGTTGGCAGCGTGATCTCTGAGCAGAGGTTGGAGGTCTTGACCTCCAGCCCCGCCAGCTTGTGATGCTCCGGGCGGGCGCGGTTCACGGTGTCGATGAACAGCAGGTAGGGCTCACCGATCTCAACCCGCGCCGTCAGCAGCCTGATCCAAAGCGAGCGGGCGGATACGGTCTTCTGCACCGCCCCGTCATTGGGACTGACCAACGCCCAGGTCTCGTCATTCTCGACCGCGCGCATGAAAGCATCGGTGATGGCAATGCCATGGTGCAGGTTCAGGGCCTTGCGGTTGTAATCGCCGCCGGTGGGCCGCCGGATTTCGATGAATTCCTCGATTTCGGGGTGGTGGATCGGCAGATAGACCGCAGCCGAGCCGCGGCGTAGGCTGCCCTGGCTGATGGCGAGCGTCATGGAATCCATCACGCGGATGAAGGGGACCACGCCGGAGGTCTTGCCGATGCCGCCGACCGTCTCGCCAATCGAGCGCAGGTTGCCCCAATAGCTGCCAATGCCGCCGCCACGGGCCGCGAGCCAGACATTCTCCGTCCAGAGGCCGACAATTCCTTCGAGGCTGTCGCTAGCCTCGTTCAGATAGCAGGAAATCGGCAGGCCCCGGTCGGTACCGCCGTTGGAGAGCACCGGTGTCGACGGCATGAACCAGAGCTTGGAAATGTAGTCATAGATGCGCTGGGCGTGGGCTGAGTCGTCGGCGAAATGGCTCGCGACGCGCACAAACCGGTCCTGGAAAGACTCGCCCGGCATCAGGTAGCGGTCGGTCAGTGTTGCCTTGCCGAAAGGTGTCAGCAGATCGTCGCGGGAGCGGTCGATGCGAACGTGATTGTGCTGGTCCTGGTACAGCTCATCGAGCTGCTCTCCATCGAACAGACCGGGCTCGTCACCAAAGTCAAAGGAGGTTTGAAATATCGGACGTTGGTCCATCACGAAGGTCTCTTAACCGCTTCACTCAGAACACTGAACATAGAGTGAACAAGCCGCCGCAGCAAGGAGGTTGGCGCGGGTCGGGTGTGGGCAAATTGGCGTTGCCTTGCCCATCTCAACACATCCCTAACCATGCATCGGCGACGATGGTTAGGGGGCTGGTTCACCATTAACAATGTGAGGGAGAGGGCATCGGGTGGAGTTCGAATGGGACCCAGCAAAAGCAAGATCGAATGTTGCCAAACATGGCGTTGGTTTTGAAGCAGTCAGGAATTTTGACTGGAATCATCACGTCCGAACAATCGACGCGCGTTTCGACTATGGCTAAATGCGTTTCAAGGCACTAGGTAAAATCAATGGGCGGGTCCATGCTCTCGTTTATACCGACAATAATGGTGTGTTTCGGTTAATTTCACTACGAAAGGCCAACGTCCGAGAGGTTCGAGAATATGAGCAACGTATCTAAAGGTCCGCCACCGCCCGATTTCGACGACAATCCCGAATGGACGGACGAGGATTTTGCCAACGCCGTGGTTGTCCGAGACGGCGTGGAAATGACGCCTGAAGCAGCCAGGTTGCGGCTGGCCCTTGAAAAAATCATCGAATGATCGGCGGGACGTGAAAGCCTGCCACGATCTGGCCGAGCAGGCCCTGAGCCAATAATTCTGCCAGAAGCCAACGGAAAGCCCATAGGAAACGCCATGCCCACCCCCATTCATTTCTATAGCGAAGGCCACAAGCTGGTCGGCGACCTTTATCTGCCTGATGGCCTGAAACCAGGCGAGCAGCGGGCGGGTATTGTGCTTTGCCACGGCTATACCGGCGTGAAGGACCTCTATCTGCCGGACAATGCCCGCGTGCTGAACGAGGCGGGCTATGTGGTGCTGACCTTCGATTACAAAGGCTGGGGCGAGAGCGAGGGTACGGCCAACCGGCTGGCCCCCTACAGCCGCGTCGCGGACGTGCAGGCAGCGATCACCTACCTGCAACTGCAGGATAACGTGGACGAGGACAGGATCGGGATCTACGGCACCAGCTATGGCGGTGCGACCGTCACCTGGGTTGGTGCGGTGGATCAGCGGGTGAAGTGTATCGTCTCCTGCGTCGGCGTCGGCCATGGCAGCCGCTGGATGCGCAGCGTGCGCCGCCCGGACGAATGGGTCGACATGCTGGCCCGCACCAAAGCGGACCGGGAGCAACGCGTGCTCAGCGGTGTGCCGGAGCAGGCCGACCGCAGCGAAATCCTGCTGGCCGACCGGCAGTCGGCGGCTTTGGCGGCAGCAGCACGCGCCAAAAACCCGAACGCCATCAACACCTTGCCGCTCGCCGCTCGACTATATTGACGAGACGCTGGAGTTCCATCCGGAATGGGTGGTGGACAAGATTTCGCCACGCCCCATCTTGTACATCACGACGGACGACGACCGGCTGGTGCCGCCGGAAGAGTCCTATGCACTTTATGAAAAGGCCGGGGAGCCGAAAAAACTCGTCGTCCTGAAAGGCTTCGCCCATTATGAGGTCTATGTAGAGCCCGCCTTCAGCCAGGTAATGGACGAGACCGTCGCCTGGTTCGAACAATACCTGCCCGCCTGGGAGGGCTGATCCCTCCCGCCTGATCGGGCAAACGGCGTTAGCGCCGAAGGAGCCTGCCATGCCGCTCGATAGCGCCCCAGAGATTAAGCCCAGCGTCTGCCCGCTGGATTGCCCGGATACGTGCAGCCTGTCTGCGGAGGTTGACGGCGGCCGGCTGGTGAAGGTGCGCGGCTCTAACGCCAACCCTTATACGGCGGGCGTGATCTGCAACAAGGTCGCCCGCTACTACCCGGAATTCGTGCATAGTGCCGACCGGCTGACACGGCCGTTGAAGCGCACGGGGCCGCGCGGGTCAGGGGAGTTTGAGGCCATCTACTGGGATGAGGCGCTGGACCTGATCCATGCTGGCTTCTCCAAGGCTATCGACCAACACGGGCCGCAATCGGTGCTGCCGTTCAACTATGCCGGCCCGCATGGCGAGCTGGCAGGCGGTTCCATGGACCGGCGGTTCTTCCACCAGCTGGGCGCGTCGTTCCTGTCGCGCGGACCATTGTGCGGATTAGTGCGCGGTTCGGCCTATGCGAGCGTCTTTGGCTCAGCGCCTGGCATGCCGCCGGAGCAGATCGCACACTCCGACCTGATCGTGGTCTGGGGCAACAACGTCACCGTCTCGAACCTGCACCTGATGCGGGCGATCAACGCCGCCAAGACCGCGCGCGGCGCGAAGCTGGTGGTGATCGACCCGAAGCGCATCAAGGCCGCCGAGCAGGCCGATCTGCACGTGCCGATCCATCCCGGTACGGACGTGGTGCTGGCGCTGGGTCTCGCCGCTGAGTTGGAGCGGCGTGGCGCGCATGATTTAGGCTTCGTGAAGGAATGGGTCGCGGGCTACGACGACTACATAGCCGAGGCGCGGAAGGTCAGCCGGGAGCAGGTGTTCGAGACCTGCCGTATCTCCGCCGAGACCTTCGACACGCTCGCCGATTGGTATGTGGCGGCTGAGAATGTCGGCGTTTCGGTCGGCAATGGCATTGAACGGGGCCGCAGCGGCGGCTCCGGCATCCGTGCGGCCATGAGCTTGCAGGCACTGACCGGCAATCACGGGCGGTTGGGCGCGGGCGTGTTCGCCAAGCCCGGCAACGCCTTCCCCAAGACCACGGCGCGCCTGCAACGGCCCGATCTGGCACCAGAGGGCACACGGACCATCAACATTGTCGATGTGGGGCCGTATCTGCTGGATGAGAGCCTCGACCCGCCGATCCGGGCGGTGATGATCTACAACCACAATCCGGTCGCCGTGCACCCGGATCAGAACCTGATGCGGCGGGCGCTTTCGAACGAGGACATGTTCGTCTGCGGCGCTGACGTGGTGATGACCGACAGCATGGCCTATTGCGACGTGGTTCTGCCCGCTTCGAGCCATTTTGAATACGCTGACATTTATGGCGCGTATGGCCAGCAGTACCTGCAACGGGCGGAGCCAGTGATCCCCTGCGTGGGCGAGAGCCTGCCGAATACGGAGATTTTCCGCCGGCTGGCGGCGCGCTTCGGCTTCAACGATCCAATATTTGGTGAAACCGACTACGAGATGATGGATGCGGCGTTTGAAGACAGCCATCCGCGCCTGAAAGGCCACCGGCCAAGCAATGTGCCGCTGGATCAGGCCATCGAGATGCGGGCCGATGGCTGCGCGGACCTGATCCTGTGTGCGACGGTGAAGCCGGGCACCAAGTCGGGCAAGATCGAACTGTTCAGCCAGGAGTTGGAGGACCGGTTCGGCTACGGCCTGCCGCGCTACGAGCCGGTGCCGCAGGACTTCCCGCTGGTGGTGATCTCGCCAAGTTCCGACAAGCGCACGAACGCCACGTTTGGCAGTGCGGATGCCTCTAAAGGCCAGGAACAGGTGGAGATCAACGCGAAGGACGCCACAGCCAGGGGCATCACCGATGGCCAGACCGTGCGGGTATTCAACGCCCGCGGTGAGGTGCATCTGACCGCGCGGGTAAGCGGTGCCGTGCAGGCTGGTGTGCTCTACACGCCAAAGGGTACGTGGCTGCGGACCAGCGGCACGGGCCAGACCATCAACGCCCTGCTGCCCGTGGACATCCGCACCGATATCGAGGACGGCGCCTGCTACAACGAAACCTTCTGCGAGATAGAGGGCCTGGCTTAACAGCATTGCCTTGACCCCCAACGCGCAGCCGCGTATAAGGCTCGCTTCGCAATTCGAGACACGAAACATCCGGTCGCTCCGATGCGTGCGGAAAGAAGAGTGCTATGAAAGTCGTTAACTCGCTGAAGACTCTGAAGAACCGCCACAAAGACTGCCGCATGGTGAAGCGCCGCGGCCGCATCTATGTGATCAACAAGACGGTTCCGCGCTTTAAAGCGCGCCAGGGTTAAACACACCAACCCGACAAAAGCTTTTCTGCTTTTCTGTAGGGCGCGAAGCCGTTTGGCCGCGCCCTTCCCGCGATGTATATGGTGCACATGAAACGCGTCCGTCTCCATAGAGGATGAGCCCCCATGCTGCGCATGCCCGAACCCGATGCCGCCATCATGGCGCGCCGCGTCCAGATCGCGCAGGATTTGCGCGGACTGGTTGCGCCCGACAATGTCATCCACGAAGAGAATGAGCGCCGGGTCTACGAGAGCGACGGCCTGACGGCCTACCGCGAACTGCCGTTGATCGTGGTGCTGCCGGAAACGACGGCGGAAGTCTCCGCCGTTCTGAAATATTGCCATGAGCATAAAGTGAAGATCGTGCCGCGCGGCGCGGGCACCTCGCTTTCCGGCGGGGCTTTACCATTGGCGGACGGCATCACGCTGGGGCTTGGCAAGTTCAAGCAGATGATGGAGATCGATCTGCCGAACCGCTGCGCCGTGGTGCAGCCGGGCGTGACCAATCTGGGCGTGACCCAGGCGGTGCAACACCTTGGCTTCTATTACGCGCCGGACCCCTCCAGCCAGATCGCCTGCACCATCGGCGGCAATGTGGCGGAAAATTCTGGCGGCGTGCACTGTCTGAAATACGGCACGACGACGAACAACATCCTGGGCGTCGAGATGGTGCTGATGGATGGCGAAATCATCCGCGTCGGCGGCAAGCATCTGGATTCGGAACTCTACGACCTGATGGGCGTTATCTGCGGTTCCGAAGGACTGCTGGGCGTCATCACCGAAGTAACCGTGCGCATCCTGCCGAAGCCCGCGACGGCGCGAGCGCTGCTGATTGGCTTTCCCTCCAATGAGACGGCTGGTGATTGCGTGACCAAGATCATTGGTGCGGGCATTATCCCCGGCGGGATGGAGATGATGGACCGTCCGGCGATCCATGCGGCGGAAGCCTTTGTGAACGCGGGCTATCCGCTAGATGTGGAAGCACTGCTGATCATCGAACTGGACGGCCCCAAGGCCGAGGTGGACGAGTTGATTGAGCGTGTGCGGGCCATCGGCGAGGAAGCCGGTAGCGTTTCTCTGCGCATTTCCAACTCAGAAGCTGAGCGCGAGAGTTTCTGGGCGGGGCGCAAGGCCGCCTTCCCCGCCGTGGGACGCATCTCGCCCGACTATTACTGCATGGACGGCACCATTCCGCGGGGCGCGCTGCCGAAAGTGCTGAACCGTATGGCGGAACTGAGCGACAAGTATGGCTTGCGGGTCGCCAACGTCTTCCATGCGGGCGACGGCAACCTGCATCCCCTGATTCTCTACGATGCGAACAAGCCGGGCGAGTTGGAAGCAGCCGAGGATTTCGGCGCGGACATCCTGCGGCTCTGTGTAGAGGTTGGCGGCGTGCTGACAGGCGAGCATGGCGTCGGCGTGGAGAAGCGGGATCTGATGCCGGAAATGTTCACGGAAGACGACCTGAAGCATCAGCAGCGTCTGAAGTGCGCCTTCGATCCGGAGCAATTGCTGAACCCCGGCAAGGTATTCCCGACCCTGCACCGCTGTGCGGAGCTTGGGCGCATGCATATCCGCGCCGGACAGATGCCCTTCCCCGACCTGCCGCGCTTCTAAAGGGGCCGAATCAAGTGAGCACCCACCTCCGCCCCACCGACGGCACCATGCTTCGCGATATGGTCGGCTTTTTGGTCGGCCGCAAGGCACCGGCAGAGATCGTCGGCGCAGGCACCAAGCGCGCCATCGGCAAGCCAACGAATACGGAATATCAGCTCGATGTCTCCGCAATCGCCGGTATTCGCGAGTACGAGCCAAATGAGCTGGTGCTGACTTGCGGCGCGAGTACGCCGCTTTGGGTAATCGAAAGCGCGCTGGCCGACGCGAACCAGCAATTGGTGTTCGAACCCATTGACTATGGTCCGCTGCTGGGCGGCCCGGCGCGGATGGGCACCATGGGCGGTGTGCTGGCGGCGAACCTTTCGGGACCACGCCGGTTCAAGGTCGGTGCCGCACGCGACCACTTCCTGGGCTTCGATGGGGTCAGCGGCCGGGGCGAGGCCTTCAAGGCTGGCGGCAAAGTGGTGAAGAACGTCACCGGCTACGACATGTGCAAACTGGTCGCCGGCAGTTGGGGCACGCTGGCCGTCATGAACGAGGTGACGGTCAAGGTACTGCCCGCACCGGAGGCGACAGCGGCTATCGTGCTGGACGGCTTATCCGTTGAGCAGGCAGTGTCAGCCATGACTACTGCAGTGCAAAGCCCGTATGAAATTTCAGGCGCGGCCTACCTGCCCGAAAGCCAGGAAACGCTGCTGCGGATCGAGGGCTTCTCCGAATCGGTGAAAGCGCGGACCGAAGTGGTACAGGCACTGCTAGCAGGCGCTGGCGGCAGCCAGGGATTGCTGGATGACCAGGCGAGCCTTGAGCGCTGGCAGGCGATCCGTGACGTAGCCCCGCTCCATGGCGCTCAGGAGCGGCCCGTGTGGCGAATCTCCCTGCCACCCACGAGCGCGCCAGCGGTTTGGCGGCAGGCCATGGATTCTGTTGGCCAGGCTGGCTTTCTGGATTGGGCTGGCGGTCTGATCTGGCTGGCGGTTTCCCCGGATCTAGCCGATGGCGGCGCAGAAACAATCCGTGGCCTGTTAACCGCTGGGCAAGGTGGGCATGCTACGTTGATTCGTGGTTCAGCTGGTTTGCGCGCGGGAATTCAGGTTTTTCCGCCCACCGTCCCCGGCGTGGCGGCATTGCAGCAGCGGGTGCGGGCCGGCTTTGACCCGCATAACGTACTAAACCCCGGACGCTTGTGACGGCCGGGGTCTAAGGGCAACACCAATTGGCTGCTGCCTAATCTGCTATAGCTGCGAGCTTTCAAAGCCGAGGTCTGATTTTCCAGAGGCTTATCCACGGCATTTCCGGAAATTCTCAGGTCGGAACTCTAACATTGTCTAATCCTCTAGCATCACCCTCGACCCGAATCGACTAAACGTGCCCTCTCATTTTCGGAGGATATTCGCACAGCGTCACCCACTCTTTGACCCTGGCTTATAGTAGCTGATTTGTTAAACAAATAGCAAGAACTTGTTTGGACTAACACCTAAAATTGCATTTGCTACAAAGTCGTAAGCTGGGTGGCGGTTTTTTCGGTAAATCGGCTATTGAAAGCCCCGGAAAGCCACACTTTCCGCCTGAATTCGCAATTTACAGACGAACACGCCGCAAACAGTGCGCGAGCTGGAATCCCTCACTCCAGCCCATTATGTGACGGCCATCACAGCTATTCCCAATCGCGCCACGCCCTATCAGTATGCCAACGGCAGGGAACATCCGAGGCTGCTGCTTTAAACCGGAAGAATCGCAGGTGGCCTGATCGAAACGCCCAGCGTCACCGGCCCGTTGTGGATCAGTCCACTGCTTGAATTGCTGGGCGGATCAATGCCACTGGACGGCGTTCAGCCCAATTCATGCCAATTGCTTCAGACCCGCAACCTGCTGGAACCACGGCCTATGCAGACCAGATGTCATCCAACTGGAGTGTGTAAACGCCGTCGCCATCATCATCGGCGATGACCAAATAAAGGTCAATATCCATGGCGCTGCCGCCAAATGCTGATGGAAACTCACCCTGCCCTGGCCTTCACCGATTAACCAGTCTGACAAACCGCCATCGCCATTAGCGGCATGCCCCGATGACTTCTCGGACGCGATTTCACTGTAGTCGCGGTTATCGACATGTCCGGCATCCTGGGTATAAGCGAAAGTGCTAACTTGATTGCTTTCAGTTTCAGCATCGGTGCTGGCGTTCTTTGCCCGCCCCTTGCCACCGCCACCGCTATTGGCATCGCCAGAGCTGATGGTAAATGAGGTCAGCATCGAGTTGGCCGGGCCCCAAAAAGTTCCATCGGCCGGATTTAAAAGCGGGTAATCAGTCGAACGAGTATACCCGCCCAGGGTTATCTGCCCCTCGTCCGACACGGCAATCGCCCGCCCAGCGTCAATCTCGCTGCCACCGACATAGGACACGTAATCGGCTGACCGCAAGTCAGTGCTGAAGCGCGCCACAAACGCATCCCGAACCCCGCTAAAGGTGCTGCCGTCAGTAACTGCCAGGTCGGAGGATTCGCTAAAGCCCGTGACATAGATGCCGTCACTCTTCAGGATCACTCCCTCGACATTGTCCCGCCCATTGCCGCCGAAATACGTTGCCGTTATCAGCTCCGTGCCATCGGCGGAGATTTTGGCGATAAAACCATCCGTACCGCCGCCGCTAAAGTCGGACTGGAAGGATTTGCGCGAGGTTTCCAGCGTCGCGCCTGCGGTCTCACCGACAACGATAAAATTTCCCTCATCATCAACCGCCAGATCATGGGTTTCGAGGATTTCCCGTTCCAGTGTCCCGAAATAGGTTGCCGCCTTGATCGAGCGACCGTCATCGGCACCATCGAACTTAACTATATACAGATCTGACTTGCCTGCCGGCTGGTCGCTATAGGCCCCCGGAGTGGTCGGCGCATTGAAAGCGTCGGTTTCCGTCAGAAAGTTAATGTCGCCGTTCCCGTCCACAACAATGGCGGGGTTGCCGCCCGACGGGTTTTGTTCGTTGTCTCCGCCAATGAAGGTGCCGTAAAGCAGGGTGGAACCGTCATTCGACAATTGGGCATAGATATCGTCAATCGCGCCGTTAATACCAGGTTGCATTGCATCTGCGGTTATGTGCTGCCCCCTCCAAACTGACGAAGGTTTGGGCGATATGGATGGTCCCGTCTGGCGCAACGTCGATATCCCGAATGAATTCGCAGGATGCGCCGCCGAAATAGGTGGACCAGGTGACTTGCCCGGAATCAGCATCCAGCTTGCTCACGAAGCCATCTTGCGGGCCGTAGGCTTTGTTCATGGTTGCGTCGGTATCACCACCGAACGTCTCCTGAAGCGCCCCTTCAGTGGTATAGAAGTCCAGACCCGCGCGCCCGGCAACATAAACGCTCCCCTTGTCATCAACCTCTATTGCATAGGCGCGGTCATAGTTCACGCCGCCCAGATGGGTTGTCCAGACCAAGCTTCCGTCAGCCGCATATTTCTGGACGAACACGTCGTGCGGATCGAGGCGGCCGCGATCCAGCGAGCCATCCAGAACCTTGAAATCATTGCCAGGTGTTATGACGCTTTCTTGAACCTGCGGCCCCCCGCCCGTGACATAGATATTGCCAGCGCTGTCATACTCAATATCGTGGGCCAACCCTCGATTGACACTAACGTAAGTAGAAAATTCTTCTGTGACGGTAGGTTCCGTATTCACGGTTCGCTTCTTTACCATGTCTTTGACTCTCTACCCAGGGTTTATAACTTCAAAGTTATAAGTATTAATTTTACGAACTCAAGTAAATATTACAGTGAAATCGCAAATTTACGATATTATAATGCATTTATTTACATGTTTTTAACACAGGTAAGAGATCAAAACAAAACGTATAAATCACCAATAAAAGCCATTACATAAATATACGTAAACTAATTGTACCTGCGTCACTATATCCGTACCCGATCATTCACCAGGTAACTTATTACCCCACCTTCAAACAATACACAACCATTAGGCGTATTTTCAGTCTTTCGCCAATGAACCTAAATCTATTTTTGTATGCATTTTCCCTCAATAAACCCAACATGGTTGTGGAAAACTTGGCCTTACCGGTTGAAAACGCGTACTGAGCGGTCAATATCGATACGGTCGCCGCGGCCCGGCACCAAGCTGTTCACGCATGAGACAGCCACAGTTTGCAACAGTCGGCGGCGCCGGCCGCTTAGAAGTCCATCCGGCGCTCGGCGATTTTGCGTACCAGGAAGTCCCGGAAAACGCTGATGCGCTTAGAATTCCGCATCTCTTCCGGATAGATGAAATATACGTCCAGCGCTGGTCCTTCCAGATGGGGCAGGACGTTAACGATCTCGTTGGACATGCGGGCCATGTAAGTCGGCAGGGATGCAATTCCCAGCCCGCTGACCACTGCGCGGTAGAGCGCGTAGATATTGTTAACGCGCAGCACAGGCTTCAGATTCGTTTCCGTGACCTGCGGGTCCAACAGCCAGTTGATGCTGGCGACCGGCAGAGGTCCATCCTGGCCATAGATAATAATGTGTCCGTCTAGATCATCCACAGTCTTCGGCATGCCATGCTGCTTGATATAGGCCGGCGATGCGAACAAGCGCGAGCGCACGGTCTTCAGGTGCCGCTGGATCAGGTCTGGCTGGGTCGCTGGCGCGAAGCGGATGGCGCAGTCAGCCTCCCGCATGCCCAGATCGAGGTCATTCTCGGTCAGCACCATGCTGACTTCGATCTCCGGGTAGACGTCGACGAATTCCTTCATCTGCGGCGTCAGCCAGGTGGAGCCAAAGGCCGTGGTGGTGCTGATCTTCAGCGGTCCCTGGGGCTGTTCCTTGGATTCGGTCAGCTGCGCTTCGGCCATGGCGAGCCGATGGAAAACATCGTGTACGGTCCGGTACAGCAGCTCACCGGACTCGGTCAGGATCAGGCCGCGGGCGTGGCGGTGGAAAAGCAGCAGGCCCAGGCTTTCTTCCAACGAGTGAACCTGGCGGCTCACCGCGCTCTGGGAGAGGTTCAACACCTCGCCCGCATGGGTAAAGCTGCCAGCGTCGGCGACGGCATGGAACACGCGGAGCTTGTCCCAGTCCATCCGCATGGAAGCGGGCGCGATACTGGCTCTGGGCATGGCTATGCTGCCTCCGCTGTTGATTCGTGTTCGGCCAGGAACTTCTCGGTTTCCAGCGCTGCCATGCAGCCGAGACCGGCCGCGGTGACTGCCTGACGGAATACTTTGTCCTTCACGTCGCCGGCAGCGAAGATGCCGGGAATGTTGGTGCGGGTGCTGTCCGGCGCCGTGAGCAGGTAACCCTCACCGTCCATATCCAGCTTGCCCTTGAAAATGGCCGTGTTCGGGCTGTGGCCGATGGCGATGAAGACGCCGTCGACCGCGTGCTCCGTCACCTCGCCCGTCTCCACATTCTTCAGGCGCGCACCGGTGACGCCCAGGGGATTTTCGTCGCCCACGACCTCATCCAGGACGCTGTTCCAGACCACCTCGACCTTTGGGTTCTTGAACAGGCGGTCCTGCAGAATTTTCTCCGCGCGGAAGGAATCGCGGCGGTGCACGACCGTTACCTTGCTGGCGTGATTGGTCAGGTAGAGGGCTTCCTCCACCGCGGTATTGCCGCCGCCGACGACAATCACGGGCTTCTCCCAAAAGAAGAAGCCATCGCAGGTAGCGCAGGCGGAGACGCCGAAACCGCGGAATTTTTCCTCTGTCTCGAGGCCTAGCCAACGGGCCTCTGCGCCCGTCGCAACAATGACAGCGTCGCCGATATAGGTGTCGCCGCTGTCGCCCTTGCAGACGAACGGGCGGTTGGACACGTCAATGTCGGTGATCATGTCGAAGATCATCTGCGTGCCGACATGCTCCGCCTGGGCCTGCATCTGCTCCATCAGCCAGGGGCCCTGGATGACATCGGCGAAACCGGGGTAGTTTTCCACGTCGGTGGTAATCGTCAGCTGGCCGCCGGGTGCCATGCCCTGAACCATCAGCGGTTTCAGCCCAGCGCGAGCGGCATAGATGGCCGCCGTATAGCCAGCCGGACCGGAACCAATGATAAGTACGCGAGAACGATGTTCCATAACTGACCCCGCCGAGAACCGGCCTTTTGAGAATAACAGAGCACTACTTCCCTAATTAAGGATGATGGACCGATACGCCAAGCGTTCAAATCACGATTGCGCCTTGGCGTTTTTGCGCGGCGCGCAATATAATTACGCAAAAGTGTTCTGGGAGGACCCAATATGGCCCGCACGCGGCTGAATGAGATCGACCGTCAGATTTTGAGCGATCTGCAAGCAAATGGCCGCATGACCAATGTGAAGTTGGCGAAGCGAGCCGGTATTTCCGCGCCCCCTTGCCTGCGCCGGGTGCGGACGCTGGAGACCGAAGGCTATATCCGCGGCTACCACGCCGATCTGGATTCGGAGAAGCTGGGCTTCGAGGTGATCTTTTTTGCGCTGATAGGCCTGCAAACCCAGGCGCAGGTGCGGCTCAAGGCTTTCGAGTCGCTGGTGCGCGACTGGGATGAGGTCCGGGAATGCCACATGGTGCGGGGCGGCGGCGATTTTCTGCTGAAGCTCTATGCGCACAACACGGCACACGAGAATCAGTTGACCCAGGCGCTGACCAGCGCGACTGACGTGGTGCGCGTGACGACGTTTCCGGTGATCCGCACCGATAAGGCCCTGCCCGGCGTGCCGATTGAGCACGCCCCAATTGGCCTGGCCGAGGATTAGGGGAACAGTTTAGGCCGCCAACCGCCCTTCCGGCTCCGGCAGCAGGGCAGCGGCGTCACGGATGACCTGGCCGGTGGCACCCTCGCGGAAGGCATTTTCCGAGAGATGCCGCCGGAAAGCCCGCGCGCCCGGCAGGCCCTGGAACAGGCCCACCATGTGGCGGGCGATGGAGCCGGCGCGGGCGCCATGGCTGGCGGCCATGCGGTCGGCGTAGTCGGCCATGAGCAGGGCAACGGCATAGCGGGAGGGCGGCGGCTCTTCGTCCCCGAACAGGCGCGAGTCGACCGCCGCCAGCAGGTAGGGGTTCTGGTAGGCGGCGCGACCCAGCATGACGCCGTCGGTGTGTTTCATATGCTCGTCGGCCTGATCCAAATCGGTGATGCCGCCATTGATGGCGATGGTCAGGTCCGGACGCTCTGTCTTCAGGCGGTAGACAGAGGGATAGACCAGCGGCGGGATTTCCCGGTTTTCCTTGGGGCTAAGGCCCTTCAGCCAGGCCTTGCGGGCGTGCACGATGAAGGTGCTGCAACCGGCGTAGGCGACCGTGTCCACGAACCGGCGGAGGTCTGCATAGTCGTCCTGATCGTCGATGCCGATCCGGCATTTGACCGTGACGGGAATGCACACGGCCCCCGCCATGGCGTCCACACAGCGTGCGACCAGATCGGGTTCCGCCATCAGGCAGGCGCCGAAGGAGCCGCTCTGCACCCGGTCGGAGGGGCAGCCGCAATTCAGGTTAATCTCGTCATAGCCCCATTGTTCGCCGACACGGGCGGCCTCCGCCAGATGCGCCGGGTCGGAGCCACCGAGTTGCAGGGCTAGCGGGTGCTCGGAGGCGTCGAAGTCCAGCAGACGAACGCGGTCGCCGAAGCGGATCGCCTGCTCCGTCACCATCTCCGTATAGAGCAGGGCGCGGCGCGTGAAGAGACGCAGGAAGTACCGGTCGTGCCGGTCCGTCCCATCCATCATAGGTGCAACGCTGAAGCGTGCAGAACGCTTAATATCTGTTTTTATTGTTGTTTTTACGTCTTCCACGTTAATTCCAGATGCTCATTATTGGCCCATTTGGGCTTGTTTTTGCCCGTTTCTGCATGTTAGACCAACAAATGTTGGCCCGCGAGAGAAAATGTCGGCCCGATGCCGCACATTATTGAACGCAAACGCAAAGATGGATCAGTCGCCTATTTGGCACAGATCGACACCAAACGGAATGGTCGCAGGCTTCATCGCGAAGCGCGAACCTTCGACCGGAAAGCCGCTGCAAACGCTTGAATCAAAAAACGAACCAAGGAGCTGGAAGCGCTTGGGCGTCCCATCCTGGAAGGTAATATGGCTGTTTGCTGACCAGCTCTAGTTTGAGTTTGCGCCATTCCTTCATTGCCTGCAAGAGCGTCTTGCTGCCCAGGGCTGATTGCAGCAGCGGCTGGGTGTAAAGCCAGACATAGCGAAGCAGCGTGGCTTCCAGAACCTCGCCGGATCGGAAGGGATGGCTCTGCAGAACCTCTTCGATGCGGCCATTGAACCGTTCGACCATACCGTTGGTCTGAGGTGACCTAGGCGGCGTCAGGCGATGATCGATATCGAGGGCGGCGCCCAGCGTGTCGCATTCATGCGCGCCTGTTGCGGCGCGCTGGCGCAGACTGAAGAGGCGATCCGTGAACTCTTTTCCATTATCCGGGAGTATGGGGCGGATCCGCATCGGGCAGGCGCGCTCCAGGGCGCGCAGGAAGCGCCGGGCATTGGCCGCTGTCTTGCTGTTGTAGACCCTGACAACAACCCAACGCGTTGCCCTGTCGATGGCCACGAAGAGGGAACGGCGGCGGCTCTCATCTGCCATCGGTGGCAGGTATTTCAGGTCGATGGGGATGGAACCAGGTTCATAGGCTTTGAAGGCGCTGTGCTTTGGCCGGGCGATGCTGCTTTCAGGGCGCGCAGGGGCCCCACGCCATGCCGACGCAAGCAGCGGTCAAGGCCAGAGCGGGAGGCCTTCGGGTTCAAGAACTCGCGCACCACCGCCAGCAGATCATCCAGCGAGACCAAAAGCGTCTTGCGGAGGTCCACGGCGACAGCTTCCTGCGCTGGCGTCAACGTCGTCTGAAGGCGATGGGGCGTGTGGCTGCGATCCTCCTGTGAATCCCGGAGACCAATTGGTTCACAGAAAGGGTCGGATGCTTTGAGTGTCGCGGAATAAAAGTCCGCCCCTTTACGCTGGATGCAACGAGCGGAAGGCGGGGAGATGTATACTGTGGAATTGTAGGGGCGCGTCCGCCGGGCATGCCCCGTTGATGGAATGAGTGCCCGAGCGGCGGCGAAGCATTTTGGGATCGACCGCAAGACCGTTTCGAAGATCCTGAAGCACTCGGTTCCTCCTGGCTATCGCCGTGAACGGCAGCCATCCCGGCCCAAGCTCGATCGGGTCATTCCGATCATCGATCAGATCCTGGAAGACGACAACCGGGTCATCAAGAAACAGCGCCATCCCGCCCGGCTGCGCGATGAGCATGGCTTCACCGGCGGCATTACCATTGTGACCGACTATGGGCGAGAGCGGCAGCGGCGACCGCGGGAAGTGTTCGTGCCGTTGGTACACGCCCAGGGGGA
Source organism: Alphaproteobacteria bacterium (assembly GCA_965202745.1). GTDB lineage: Bacteria > Pseudomonadota > Alphaproteobacteria > Bin95 > Bin95 > JACKII01. Next base: position 286,102 of record CBDBCB010000022.1, on the reverse strand, counting down.
TTTTGGCGAGGCGCTTGGCGTGATCGGCGGGGTCGCGTGCAAGCTCCATTACTGTGCGATGGCGCTACCACCTTCGGATGCATTCTTCATCAAGGCCTATCCGGCAGAGACAACCGAAGCTTTCTTTGATGGTCACAACGCAGCATTTGCCTTTTTCGGCGGCGTGCCGCTATCGGTACTCTACGACAACACGGTGATCGCCGTGGCGAAGATCCTTGGGGGAGGGGAACGGGTTCGGACCAGAACCTTCTCGGACCTCCAATCGCCTTATCTGTTCAAGGATAGGTTCGGTCGTCCTGGCAAGGGAAGCGACAAGGGTAACGTCGAGGGTGTGATTGGCTTTGGCCGGCGAACCTTCCTCGTCCCGGCTCCCCGATCTCGTCGGGTAGTTCGATGTGCTGAACGCTTGGCTGGAAGCACAGTGCCTGAAGCGCCAGGACGATGGTGTCCACGGACATAGCGAGACGATTGGTGAGCGCCTGCCGCATGACCTAGATGCGTTGATGGCCTTGCCAGCGACGCCCTATGACGCCTGTGAGAAGGTCAGTACGCGCGCAACGTCTATCTCGATGGTCCGCTATCGCAACAACGATTACTCCGTGCCAACCGCGGTTGCCCATCATGAGGTCCAGGTCCGAGGCTACGTCCATAAGGCCGTGATCGCCCTCGGGCCAAGCGGAACCGGCAAAACCCCCGTCGCCCTGGGGCTAGGACTGGTGGCTCCTCAAAAGGGCATGAAGGTCCGCTTCACTACGGCTGCCGCTTTGGGGCGTGAGAGGATTGAAGCCGCCGACGAGCGCCGCCTTCAACGCCATCAACAGCAGATAGCCGCCCAGGATCTGCTGATCATCGCCGAACTTGGCTTTGTGCCGCTCTCAAAGACCGGGGCTGAATGGCTCTTCGATGTCATCGCCCAGCGCTACGAGCGCGGGTCGCAAGATCGAAAGTGCCCTGAAAATCGCCTTTGGCTTTCCATGCTTTGAGAGCTGCGATTTGGTGATCGCGCATCTTAAATGGCTGCCCATTGATCGTCGCCGGTTCGCGGGGCTTGTTTGATGTCGTGCTAACAGCCGAACCCGTCCGTGCCTGTATTCTTGCGGCAATTTCAGCTTCGATTTCCGGGTCCGGCGTGTAGTCAAGTGATCTGGAAACGGAGATCAGCTTGTCTCGCACCGCAGTCGGAACATCTAAGACCGCCGTCGACGGGCTTTCATTTTTCCAGAGACGCTCAAAGCTCTCAATGTGTGGATCGAAGAACTCCCGATGCCCAGGCATCCACGACTTGAACACATTGATAGACTCGTAGTTGTGCGTGGGCAGCAATGCATGCGTGCTTTCGTTCGCCGATCCTGCAAATACAACCCTGTCTCCGGTACAACCCTGTCTCCGGCCTCATCAGAAACCACGCCAACCTTGTCATGGTACATGCCGCGCTCACGTAGAGCGATTTTGACTTCTAGGCGTCCGTGCGCCACCAGCCAGGAAAGCGTCTCAAAGCGGTTTTGGAACAACTCGTCACTGACGTTCGAAACCATCGACAAGAGTTCACTACCGATCTTCTCCGAAATCTCTTTTTCCCTGTATCCTTGCTTGACCGCTTCAAGGTCCTCTCGGTCTGAAAAGGCTCCCAGGATCAACCGGATTTGGCCCCCATTTTTAACAAACACCGACAGTGCCTGCGCCGCGTAGCTGATAGTCGAGGCCGAGAAAAAACCGACCGAGCGATCATAGCGATTGGCGATTGAGAGTGTTGGGAAGTAAAAATCTTCCAGAATGTTATCGAAGTCGGACTTGTAGACGCCCTTGTAGCTCAAATCCCTGAGCATTTAGAAACTAATCCCCGACACATCCGGCTCTTCGTCATCGGCAGATAGGTAGCCAAGCTCCTTTAGCACCTCCAGGATATCCCGGTCCGGATACTCCCCGCCGCCGCGATTCATGGCTTCATGTATTATTTGCAGCCCGCCGTTGGCGTACTCTTCGAATATCTCCGCCCATGCGCCTTTGCTCGGGATGCAAAACAGAGGGGCCGGGCGGCCAAGCCCACTGCGCAAAGGGTCTTCAGGCCCGTGGACCAACATGGGAAGACGCGGCACGCGGCTGAATGGAGCGGGCGGTCCTTGCGCTGGGGGCACGCCCGGCCAGATTTGCAGACTTGATCGAGCACGGCGCGAAGCGTGGAGGTCACATGATCCGAAAGCTGCTAGACTTATCCAGAAACTTGCGACTCTACGAACTGTCGCGGATCACACCGCTTGGGAAAGATAACCAGGCAGCGATTGCCGTAGAATTACAGCCGGTTACGCCATAGAGTCGAAGCAAAGCATAGAAAGGGACGAATACAAAATGCTCACAGGCGCAATTCGTAACCAGGTGGATCAGATTTGGAATGCCTTCTGGTCCGGTGGCGTGTCGAACCCGCTCTCGGTCATTGAACAGATCACCTACCTGCTCTTCATCAAGCGCCTTGATGATCTGCACACGCTGGAAGAGAGCAAGGCCGAGATGCTGGGCACCTCGATGGAACGGCGCATTTTTCCCGAAGGCACCGACGACAAGGGTCGCGCCTACGACGATCTCCGCTGGTCCCGCTTCAAGAATTTCGAAGCGCGCGAGATGATGACGGTCGTTGACGAGCACGTCTTTCCCTTCCTGCGCAATCTCGGCGAACAGGGCTCCAGCTACGGCACCCACATGCGTGACGCACGGCTGGGCTTTTCGAACCCCAACCTACTGGCCAAGGTTGTCCAGATGCTCGATGACATCCCGATGGACGACCGCGATACCAAGGGTGACGCCTATGAATACATGCTCGGCAAGATCGCGAGCGCCGGTCAAAACGGGCAATTCCGCACTCCGCGTCACATCATCAACCTGATGGTGCACCTGATGAAACCAACGCCCGAGGACGTGATCTGCGATCCGGCGGCGGGCACCTGCGGCTTTCTTGTCTCGGCGGGCGAATACCTGCGCGACCACCACCCGCAAATCCTGCGCGATGACAAGCTGCGCAAGCATTTCCATTCCACCATGTTCCATGGTCATGACTTCGACAGCACCATGCTGCGGATCGGCGCGATGAACATGACGCTGCACGGCGTTGAAAACCCCGACATCTCCTACCGCGACAGCCTGGCCGAGGAACACGGCGTCGAAGAGGGCGCGTATTCCCTTATCCTTGCCAACCCGCCCTTCGCGGGCTCGCTGGATTACGAGACAACGGCCAAGGACCTGTTGAAGATCGTCAAGACGAAGAAGACCGAGCTGCTTTTCGGCGCGCTCTTCCTGCGCCTCCTGCGCACCGGTGGGCGGGCGGCGGTGGTCGTGCCAGACGGCGTGCTCTTTGGCTCCTCCAAGGCGCACAAGGACATCCGCAAGATGCTGGTCGAGGATCACAAGCTTGAGGCAATCATCAAGTTGCCCTCGGGCGTCTTCCGCCCCTATGCGGGTGTGTCCTGCGCCATTGTTGTCTTCACAAAGACCGGCGTCGGCGGCACGGCGGATGTCTGGTTTTATGACATGACCGCCGACGGGTTTTCACTAGACGACAAGCGCACACCGCTTCTGGACGCCGACAAGCTCGGCCCGGTGCCACAGGCGGCGTTGAGCGACGACGAGCACGCCAAGAACAACCTGCCCGAAATCCTGACCCGGTGGGAGGTGCTTGAAGCCGAAGCGGACCGCCCCCGCACCGCGCAAAGCTTTGTGGTGCCCGCCAAGGACATCATCGCGACCGGCAGTTGGGATTTGTCGCTGAACCGCTACAAGGAGGTTGAACACGAAGAAATCGACCACCAGTCCCCTACCGAGATCATAGCCGAGCTGCGTGCGATCGAAACCGAGATCACCGAAGGCCTCGACAGGCTGGAGGAGATGATCGGATGAACTGGCCAGCGGTAACGCTTGGAGAAATATGTAAACCCAAGCAACACAAGACTATTCCATCGAGTGAACTTCTCGAAGATGGTTATGTCGTTTTTGGTGCGAATGGACCTATTGGCTATTATTCCGCCTACACTCACGACCGAAAGACCATCGCTGTTACATGTCGCGGCGCGACTTGTGGAACAATCAATATTGTTCCGCCACAGTCATACATCACCGGCAATGCTATGGCTCTGGATGACATCGACGAGGACAAGGTCAACTTGGATTATTTGACTTATGCCCTGAAGCATCAGGGTTTTAACTCAGTAATAAACGGTGCTGCGCAACCTCAGATCACCCGCGGCCCGTTGCTAACTTACACGGTACCCCTCCCACCGCTGGAGGAGCAGAGGCGGATTGCGGCGATCCTGGATCAGGCGGACGCGCTGCGCCGCCTCCGCCGCCGCGCCCTCGACCGCCTCAACACCCTCGGCCAGGCGATCTTTCATCAGATGTTTGAAATTGCAGCGGACACGGAATTCGCCGTGCTGAAGGATCTTGGCGCGGTGAAGACAGGTTCAACCCCTTCAACAAAGGTCGCGGAGTTCTTTAATGGTGATGTTCCATTCATAACGCCAGGAGACTTAGAGACCGATAGGTCGGTGGCTAGGTTCCTGACAGAAGCGGGAGCCGAGAAATCTCGGACTGTTAAGGCAGGCTCAATTTTGGTTTGCTGCATCGGAGCGACCATTGGGAAAACTGATATTGCGCCTGAATACTGCGCGTTCAACCAGCAGATCAATGCCGTTGAATGGGCCCCCGACATTAGTCCCGCATATGGTTTCTATGCAGTCAAAGGTTTGAGGCGAGAAATTGAACGGATTGGCCGCGGGGCTTCCACGACACTTCCGATTTTGAAAAAATCACTTTTCCAGCAGCTAGAAATTCCTATCGTTGCAAAACCCGAACAGAAGAAGTTCTCCGAGCGATTGGATGCAGTCAACTCGCAAATAGATCAAATAAAGCTTAGTAACTCCGCCACGGATCGCCTTTTCGAGTCTCTCCAGTCTCGCGCATTCCAGGGGGAGCTCTGAATATGCGTGGCGAGCTGATAGGTGTCTGGTCGGAGATGTGGAGGCAAGTCTGGAAGAAGCTTGCTGACCACAAGGAAGCTCCGAACGACATTTTTTGCGAACTTTTTCGTGAACTAAAACTGTAAAACTTCAGACTTGATCTGACGGACAACTCAGCTTGCGTTGCTGAGAATGGGTTGTGCATTGTCCGATTGGTCGAGCGCCCGGATCGTCTTGTCTACAGCGATGGGTAACGTTTCGCGGAAGGGTTGCATCGGTGTTTTACCATAGCAGTGCCGCCCGGAAGGAGGCCGCTGTTCGTTGTACTTGGCGAGCCACGCGTCCCGATCAACCTGTAGTTCCTCAACAGACCGATACAGCTTCTTGCGGAACGCGATGTCGTAGAACTCATCCTTGATGGTTCGGTGGAACCGCTCACAGATGCCATTCGTTTGCGGGGAATTGGCCTTGGTGCGGGTGTGGTCTATGTCCTCGATCGCCCAATAGAGCTGGTAGGCGTGGTTCTCGACCTTGCCGCAATATTCCGTGCCTCGGTCCGTCAGCACGCGCAGCAGGCTGATCTTGTGTGCGGCAAAGATAAGGGATCACGCGGTCGTTGAGTAGATCAGCGGCGGTGATGGCGGTCTTTTCGGTATAGAGTTTGCAAACCGCCACGCGGGCATATGTGTCGACAAACGTCTGTTGATCTATCCGCCCCACACCCTTCATTGTGCCTCCATAATAGGTGTCCTGACTGCCCAGATAGTCAGGGTGGTGGCGCGCGATTTCGCCGTGCGCCTCTTTCCTGGCCTTGGCTTTTTCCAGGGCGGCCATCTGGTCCTCGGTCAGCAGGATGCCGTCCAGCGCGGCGCGGGCTTCCAAGGCCTTGAGCCGCTTCTTCATGGTTTCCAGATCATTGCGCCGCCAGATCGACCGCACGCCTGACGACGACACCATGATCCCTTTCTTTTGCCGCTCCCACGACGCCCGTTTCTGCCCCAGAGCCGGGTTGTCTATGGCCAATTCAATCACCGCCTTTTCGACAGGCTCTGGCACACGGTTCTTCATCACAGGCTTGCGGCGGCTGAGATCCATCAGGGCCTCTTCGCCGCCTTGGTCGTAAAGTTCTTTGAACCGATAAAAGCTGTCCCGCGACTATCCCATCACTTTGCAGGCCTGACTGACACTGCCGAGCTGTTTGGCCAGCTCCAGCAGTCCCAGCTTTGGTTTGATGATCTTCTCTTGAATGCTTGTCATTGATCGACACTCCTTGATTAAGCTCCATAAGAGCAGAAATGTCAGATCAAGTCGTGTGTTTTACAACTAAACACGGCTCGGGTGGCCCCGCTTGATCCTGCCACCGAACTCGCCGACTTCGTCGATGATCAGGAACAGGCCCGAGTCGCCTTTCGCGACACGAAAGCAGTGGCCTTAGCGGGTGAAGTTGCCGTTCTCGAATTCCTCGAACGCGCTCATACAGTGATCGAGGAATTCGGCAGCGACGCCCTGACGAACTGCTATTTCAAGCTGATCCGCGATTTCCTCGATAAATACAGCCTGCGCTACGACCTGCGCCGCCCCTTCAGCCTGCCCCCAACACTGCCTGGAATTTTCGCCAGGCTGATGCGTGATCTTCGCGCGGCCACCTCCAATGATGCAATTCTGGCGACTTTGATGCAGGACTTCGAGGAGACGGTGCGCGATCTGAAAATCGATCGCTCATCCCGCAAGGTCAAACAGTGCATCGCGGCACAGTTCAATTTGTTGGAAGCCATCCTGCGCCAGCACCCGAACGTCACAACGAACACCTTCGGCGCAATGTGTGCTCAAACGCAAAGCTGGCCGCATGAAAAAGTCAAAGAAGCGGCAAAGAATATCTATGGCTTCGCTTCCGATTACCCAGGGATCAGGCACGGCGGCACCCCAGCCAATCAACTGCGCGAAATTGATATGCGCGACCTGATCGAGATCACAGTCGTGTTGGCCGGAATAACTCCATATCTCACCAATTCCATCGATTCAGACGCGATATATTCAGATTGACGCCATGACCCAATTCGCTTTCCTCTCGACCGACTTCCCTGATCTTCTTGGCCACGCCAGGAAGGCCGAGCAAGCCGCGCCGCCCGCCCCGATGCCGGTCTGAGCATTGACGCGACAAGGCTCGAAAAGACGATGACGATCTCCGCCTCGACGGTCGAACAGATCAAATCGCTTCGGTCAAACCACGATGCTGCCATGAAGGCACAGAAAGAAGCCGAAGAGGCACGGATGGCCTCGGAAGAAGGACGCGCAGCACTTGAGGCCGAGATCGCCCGCCTTCAGTCCGAAGTTGCCGCAGCCCGCAAGGCCAACGAAGCCGTTCCCGACAATCACGACTACGACGAAGCCGCGACGCGGAACGCCTTCATCGACTTGCTCTTGGCCGAAGCAGGCTGGCCTCTCGATCAACCTCGAGACCGGGAGTATCCGGTCAAGGGCATGCCCAATCAAACGGGCGAAGGTTTCGCCGATTACGTCCTTTGGGGCGATGACGGGAAACCTCTGGCGGTTGTTGAGGCCAAGCACACCAAGAAGGACGCGCGCGTCGGTCAGCAATAGGCAAAGCTCTACGCGGATCGCCTGGAAAAGATGCACGGGCGGCGTCCGGTGATCTTCTGCACCAATGGCTATGAGCATTGGTTGTGGGACGACCAGATGTATCCGCCGCGCGGGGTCTCCGATTTTCTGAAAAAGGACGAACTGGTCCTGCTGCACCAGCGGCGCGGCACGCGGCAGGTTCTGGATGATGTCGATAAAAACATCGCCCAGACCCGCGCAATCCGAAGGGTCAATGAAGCCTTAGAGCATCTTACCCGGCAAATAGTTTACGCTATAGGAGCCCAAGTAATGACCGCCCTTCTGACTATATGCCCGGAACGCGCAGGACCTGCAAATGACCTACGACCTGAACGATGCCTTTGGCTTCGGCGCGCATGATGCGGAGACCAAGGTCATCATCCTGGCCGGCAGCGATCCGCATTTCTCCTCTGGTCACGACCTGCGCGGCAAGGCAGGCAAGACCTTGGACAACTTCTCTCCCATCTCCACCTGGGGCGGTCACGCAGCGCCCAGCGCGGAAGGCCGCCTCTCGCGCGAGCATGAAATCTATCTCGATGTTTCCCAGCGCTGGCGCGACCTGCCAAAGCCCACTATCGCCGCCGTGCAGGGCAAGTGCATCGCGGGCGGCCTGATGCTCGCTTGGATTTGTGACCTGATTGTCGCCAGCGACGACGCACAATTCTGCGACCCAGTCGTTGCCATGGGCGTTTGTGGCGTCGAGTGGTTCGCCCATCCGCACGAACTGGGCTACCGCAAGGCCAAGGAGCTGCTGTTCACCGGCGACCAGTTCTCTGCTGACGAGGCCTACCGCCTCGGCATGGTCAACCACGTGGTGCCGCGCGCCGAACTCCAGGATTTCGTCGTCGCCATGGCCGCCTGTCAACGGCGGCGTAAAAACCTGCCACTGGGGCGGCGCAAAAGTCGGCCCCTTGGCACCGCGCCTTGTGGCGTGATGCCCTCAAATAGCAAGCACGTTCCGAGGCGCGTTGGCCGTTAGGCCAATCAGATGATGATTAGCTTCTGGGGCGGCGGGATTTGCTTTGGTTGAGGCGGTAACTTTCGCCATTCATCTCCAGGATATTCCCATGATGGGTCAGCCGGTCCAGCAAGGCACCTGTCAGGCGTTCTGTGCCGAAGGGTTCTGTCCATTCCTCGAACGGCAGATTACTGGTGATCAGTGTTGAGCCGCGCTCGTAACGCTGCGATATCAGTTCGAACAACAGTTCTGCCCCGGTTTTGCTCAGCGGCACGAACCCCAATTCATCAATGATCAGCAGCTTGACCTTGGCCAATTGGCGTTGCAATCGCAGCAGGCGTTTCTCATCTCTGGCTTCCATCAACTCATGCACGAGAGAGGCGGCAGTGACGAAGCTGACCGGCATACCCTTCTGGCAGGCGGCCAGACCCAGCCCGAGGGCGACGGGGGTTTTGCCGGTTCCTGACGGGCCAAGAGCGATGACGTTCTCCTTGCGCTCGATCCATTCGCCGCGCGCCAGTGCCAGCACCATCATCTTGTTCAGGCTGGGGATCGCTTTGAAGTCGAAGCTATCAAGGCTTTTGACGGCCGGGAACTTTGCCGATTTGATCCGGCGCTCAACCATACGCCGTTCACGGTCGATCAGTTCCAATTCCGTCAACCGCGCCAGATAGCGCCCATGATCTACACCTTCGGCGGCGCAGATGCGGGCCTGCTTATCATGCGCGCGCAAGAAGGTTGGCAAGCGCAGAGGTTTGAGGTGGTTCGCCAAAAGCAGTTCTGGAGCATCGCTCATGCGCTATCTCCCGCCAGCAAGCTCATGTAGGATGATGCCGCCCTTGTTGCGATATTGGTTCTGGGCAGGAACGGGTAAACATCCAGATCCAGTCTCGGTGGTCGTCTCTCGACCCGGCAAAGCAATAAGTGTTTGATTGCGTCAAAGCTGACCGCCCTCATCTGCAGTGCGTCTTTGATTGCCAGATGCAAAACCTCCAGCTCAAAGCGCTCCAGCCGCCGCAGTACCTGAACATATTCCCGCTTTCCGGCCTTGCCCTGCCGGGCTTCCAATAATCGTTGGAGGGTTTGGAACGCGTCAGGCAAGTCCCAGCCTTGCAATGGCGTGGCTGGATCAAAGGACATGATCTTGCGCTCGATGAGAGGCAGGTAGTGTACCGGATCGAACATCATGTCGCCCGTGTCATAGCAGCGGGGATGGTCCGCGATGACTTCGGTGGCGCACCCGATGACGACGCGGTCACCGAAGCCCTTGATCCAATGATCCAACCCTCGCGGTGGCCATAGGCAACCGGCCCTGAGTAATCGTTGCCACGCAATCGTCCTTGGGATGTTGATGTGACCTAGCCGCTCTGCAGATCACAAGCTTCAAAGGGCGCGGCTGGCAGGGTGCGCATCGCCGCCAGATCAGCGCCCAGTCGTTCACCGATGCTGATCTTGTGGCCACGCAGAATGTCAGCCTGCCGTTTGCGGCATTGTTCTTCAAGATAGTCGTTGAACGCATCCCAGTTCGCGAACCGCGGCATTGGAACCATGAAGTTGCGACGCCCGTAACCAACCAGCCCCTCACCCTTGCCTTTATCGTTGCCCTTGCCGGGGCGACCATACCTCTCCCCAATCACGTAGTGAGATAGCATCGCACGGAACCGCTGCGTACGATTGCGGGTGCCATCTGGCATGATCTTGGCCACAAGGCAGCGATCCTTATCGTAAAGGATTGAGCGCGGTACAGCGCCGAAGAAGGCAAAGGCGGGCACATGCCCATCAAGCCAGGCTTCAGTGTTCGCCGCAGGATACGCGCGGATGTAGCACGCATCGCTATGCGGCAGATCAAGGGCAAAGAAGTAGGCCTTCTGCTCAACCCCGCCGATACCAACCAACGCTTCGCCAAAGTCCGCCTGCCCATGCCCTGGGGGATGGCTCAAGGGCACAAACATCTCCCGTGAGCCACGCTTTGGCGAACGCACATAGTCTTTGACAATCGTGTAGCCACCATCAAATGCGCATTCGTCGCGTAGCCGCTCAAAGATACGGTTGGCTGTGTGGCGCTGTTTGCGAGGCCGGGCCTTGTCTTCCGCCAACCACTGGTCACTCTGCTCGGTATAAGGATCAAGCTTTGGTCGTTTGATCGGTGCCGTACGCCGATAACCAGGCGGCTCAGAATACGCCAACATCTTTGAAACACTGTCCCGGCTGATCCCAAAATCCCGCGCAATCTGACGCCCCCTCAAACCTTCCTCAAAGTGAGCGTGGCGAACCTTCAAATACAATTCCACGGTGAATATCCCCAAGCCCTCCCATTAATTGAAAGGACAAAAGTGGCCGACTTTTACGCCGCCCGCGACAACACAACGCTGCCGCTACCGTGGCCGAGTATTGCTCCGCCGTTCACTGCCGAAGACCAAGTTTTGGCAGATGATCGGTCGTGGCACGCGCTTGCGACCGGGCCTGTTCGGTCCGGGAGAGAACAAGGATCACTTTCTGATCTTCGATTTCTGCCAAAATTTCGAATTTTTCAATCAGAACCCTAACGTAACTGATGGTGCGACGGGTGCTTCAATCGGCGAGCGCCTTTTTGCCACACGGGTTGAGTTGCTTGGGCACTTAGCTGGTGCAGACGAAGATAATTTTGACCTGACCCAGTCCGTGAAATCTAGGCTTCATGAAGAAGTCGCCGGGATGAACGTCGACAACTTCATTGTCCGGCCCAGACGTAAGACAGTCGAGAAATTCCAGGAAGTGAAGTCCTGGGAAGATGTTTCTCCTGAAGATCGACAAGCCTTGGTCGAAGAAATTGCTGGGCTACCCTCGGCTTTTGAGGACGGCGCGCTGCCAGCAAGGCAATTTGATCTATTTGATCCTGCACGCGCAATTGAAGCTGCTTGAAAGCGACTCCACTTTTTCCCGATACCAGGATAAAATTCGGTGGCTGGCATTCGACCTTGAAAGTCTGTCCAACATCCCGATGGTCAATGCCAAACTGGAACTCATCCTCGAAGTTCAAAAAGACGATTTCTGGACGGATATCACTGTCGAAATCCTGGAACAGGTTCGCCGCGATCTTCGAGACCTTATGCAATTGATTAAACCCGCCGAATGAAAAATCGTCTACACAGACTTCGAGGATGAGATCGGCGAGCAAGCAGATGTCGAGCTAACAGACGTGGGCCGAGGCGTCGACAAAGGGCGCTTCAACGTGAGACTACGGGAAGGCATCCACGAAGCTGCTAAGAAACACGCAGGAGGCTGGGACACCTATGCACTCGAAGATCAGTGGCGTGATATGCTGGCGAACAAGAGTGAAGTTCCTGAGAACCCTGAGGGGTCGTTCATCGGCTTCGTGAAATGGTATGTGAAAAAAAACGGAAGCGCACGGGGCGGGCGCTTCTAATCAACGCCCTCAAAGCTACGATTTGACCAGAACGGGTCCGCAGAATCGGCCAACTTCTCTTGCAAAGCATCAAGCGCATACTGAATGAGCTGCCCTTGCACCCAGTCTTGCCGGTCACAAATAGAGGCGATGCGTTCCTTGTCTTCTGCCCTGCCCTTCATGGCGATCTGAGCATTGCGGCCTGTCTGATAGAACTGTGATCGGCGCATAACGCCTTTTTTGGGCTTTGCGCGTTTCTGAAATCCACGCTTCTCGGCAACCCTTTCGACCGCTTGAACGGCTTTAGCGTCTTGTGCCAGTGACGGCGCAACTGCTGGCTTTAGTGCAAAACTGACGAGGAGATCATCGCCGTCATCATCATCGAATGCGCTACGGATGCCGCCTTCTTTTGCCATCAGACGGCCTCCCGGATATTTGGCTCAACTTCCCGAGCATCTGTCTCAAGGGCATTGTCACGTTGTTTTCAGCGCCTAAGAAACTGCCGACTTGAGGCTCTTCAAGCGGCCAGTTCGATGGCGCATTCGTTCCATTGGTGAAATGCGGTGGACCTGTCGCGGTTTGATGCCGCTCCTTTGATAGCATTTACTGCAACAAAGGAGACTGACTATGGGACTGAAACGGACAGACGACTTTCGCCAGGATGCGGTGCGGATCGCGCTGACAAGCGGGCTAACGCGTAAGCAAGTGGCCGACGATCTAGGTGTTGGCATGTCAACACTGAACAAATGGATCACCGCGCATCGAGACACAGACGTGGTTTCCAAAGAGGATTTGAGCCTCGCCAAAGAGAATGACCGGCTTCGGCGGGAGAACCGGCTCCTGAAGGAGGAGAGGGACATCCTAAAAAAGGCCACCCAGTTCTTCGCGGGCCTAAAGCAATGAGGTTTAGGTTCATCGAAGAGCCCCGTGACAGCTTTCCAGCCAAACGCTTATGCCATGTTGTCGGTGTCAGCCCGCGCGGATTGCGGGCTTTCCGCACCCGTCCGGCCAGCCGCAGACAGCGGTCTGATATGGTGACGTTGGCGCACATCAGAGAGCAGTCGCGTCTCAGCCTGGGCCGGTATGGTCGGCCAAGAATGACCGAGGAGCTAAAGGAGATCGGCTTGGATGTTGGCCACCGCCGTGTTGGCAGGTTGATGCGCCAGAACGGCATATCTGTTGTTAGAACACGCAAGCACAAAGTGACGACAGACAGCGATCACAAGTTCAACATCTCACCGAATTTGCTGAATCGGGACTTCACAGCGGGCAAGCCCAACCAGAAATGGGCGGGCGACATCAGTTATGTTTGGACGCGGGAGGGATGGCTGTATCTGGCAGTGATCCTGGACCTGCATTCCCGGCGCGTCATCGGCTGGGCCGTCAGTAACCGGATGAAACGCGACTTGGCCATCAGAGCGCTAAATATGGCCATTGCCTTCCGGGCACCACCGAAGGGCTGCATCCATCATACAGACCGTGGCAGCCAATATTGTTCTCACGACTACCAGAAGATCCTGCGCCAGCATGGGTTCAAGGTATCGATGAGTGGAAGGGGAAACTGCTACGACAACGCCGCTGTCGAAACCTTCTTCAAAACCATCAAGGCAGAGCTGATCTGGCGACGGTCCTGGGAAACAAGGCGGCAAGCTGAGATGGCAATCTTCGAGTACATCAACGGCTTCTACAATCCGCGCCGCCGTCACAAAGCACTGGCTTGGAAAAGCCCCGTCGCCTTCGAACGAAAGGTGGCTTAAACGAGCACTTGGGGCGGCACAAAAGCGTGACAGGTCCACTCTTTCGTTCTCGTAGGAGCGAAAGTTGAACGGGTTTACCGTCATCCTTTGTCTCCAGCCAGGTCGTAACAAAAGCCACCGGGCCACCAGCATCTTCCACCAGCTCACGCGGACAGAAGTAGGACCGATATCCAGTCTCGGATATCGGATGCGGTGAACGGTCAGCCGTCACAACCTCAAGGTGGGCGGTGTCACCACCTAGCCAGTGCGGGCACCACCTGACGGTGATCCCCTTCTATGGTTGCCGCCGCTGATGCAAGATGTTTCTGACTTGGGTGGGTGAGATCGAGTGCAGTCTTCTATCAGGCCTTTATGTGTGGCACTTTTATGTCCGCTGGCCGGTATGGAGATCAGCAGACCAGGTCCAAATCTACCCTGCGAGCCGCTATGCTCTAAGGGGACTGCTGGTTTCCCCGCTCCAGATCTATTCGATCATTCAAGTCATCAACTTCCTACACCTCCCATTTACCGGCCTCGGATTTGGCCGCGTGAGTTGAACATCACGCCGCTGCCATCTGAGAGTACCACAAAGTGTGCGGCGTGTTCTGATACCGGCTTCGACGACCCTGCGCTGCCGGAACGGCGTCCTGCAGGGGGCTATGGGCTGGGAAGGCATTCATCTGTTTTTCTTTGACATTTACGCGGTGCGATATGGTTCTTTTGAATTACATGCAGCGAACCCGGATGTGTCACTGCAGGAATTCGGTTTTCGGGAGACTGAACGATTTTCGTACATCTACGACATGGGCGATCACTGGGAGCACGAGATCCGGATTGAGGCGATCAACCCCCCACAGAAGAACTCTTATCCTGTCGGCATCGGCGGTTCGGGTGCTTGTTTGCCGGAAGATTGCGGCGGCCCATACGGATATCTTGAGCGCCGGGATGAAACGGAGAGCTACGATGCTTGGAGGGACATGGATATCATGATCGGCTTTCTCGAAGACGTTGTTGCAGCGGATGCTCCCGACCGACAACAAGTGTCCGATTTCATGTCCGATGACGTTGAAGCTGCAATGGCACGGATAGCGGCCCGCAAACCCTTCGTGGAAAGGAAGTTCTCGCGTGGCGATGTAAACAAGCGATTTCGGGCGGGCGATCACCGTGACCTGATGCGCCGTGGTAGGGGTGTTCAGAAAGGACCGTTTTAGAACATACGCTCCGTGCATGTCCTAAAGTTACATTGACGTTATATTGAACACATTTATTGTTCTGGACACCGATTTCTTTACAGAGTGCGTCTATGTCCAGAACCTTTGCCTATGCCCGGGTCTCAACCACAGAGCAGACCCCGGAAAACCAGCTTCAAGAGATCGAAACGGCGGGTTTCAGGGTGGAGCCGCACCGTGTTGCCACGGAAACGGTGTCCGGTTCTGTGGCCATCGCCCGGCGCAAGGGGTTCTGCCGCTTACTCGACAAGATGGAGCGGGGCGATGTGCTGATCGTGACCAAACTAGATCGCCTCGGCCGGGACACCATCGATGTCTGCACCACTGTGGCCAAGCTTGAGGAGATGGGCATCCGCATGCATTGCCTCGCGATCGGGGGTATCGATCTGACCAGCTCGGCGGGCAAACTGACCATGGGGGTGATCAACGCGGTCGCGCAGTTTGAGCGCGACCTGCTGATCGAGCGCACCCAGTCGGGCCTTGCCCGCGCCAAAGCGCAGGGCAAACCGCTCGGGCGACCGGCGACGCTGACAGCGGATCAGCAAGCCCAGGTACGCGAACGGATCGCGGCGGGCGAAACCGTCTCGGCCATCGCACGCGACATGGGCACCAGTCGGCAGACCATTATGCGCGCCCGAGATGCGCAGACGACATAAGAACGAGCAGGCAGGAAAAGACATGGATATTGAGATCAAGGTGACGCTCATCGCGCCGGACGGAACGACACAGGCCGCAAGATATTGCCACTTTCAGTCAAGGCGCAGACACTATTGGAGAAATCGGCCTATCGATAAGTGAGAGCAGGGAATTGCTCTTGAAGTTGCAGCAAGAGATCGTGTCAGTACAATGCGCGACGTTCTGCCAGACCCACGCCAATTGCCTATGCTGTGGGCGAAAGTTGAGGTGCAAGGCACACGGTCAAATCCGATTACGCACGGTCTTTGGCGATGTCACCGATCCGAGTCCGCGTTATTATCACGGCCATTGCAATACTGGCCCCGCCAAGACCTTCAGTCCGTTGACTGAACTCTTGCCGGATCATATCGCGCCGGAACTGCTTTGGTTGGAGACAAAATGGGCGTCGCTGGTTTCGTACGGTGGGTGTCACGGCCGATATTCTGAAGGACGTTCTGCCAATCGATGAACGGCTCAGCCCGGATACCATGCGCAAGGCCCCTCGGGCGCGCTGCCTCGCGCATGGAGGCCGAGCTGGCCGAGGAGCGCTTCAGCTTCATCGAAACCAGTGTTTACCAACGGGAAAAGATGCCCAATCCCCAGGGCCAAATCACGGTTGGGATCGATGGTGGGTATGTCCGATCCCGCGATGCCGGGCAGTCTCATTTTGAGGGCACCGTTGGCAAATCGATCCCCGCTGATAGGCCAGACCGTTATCTTGGCCTTGTCCAAAGCCATGACGACAAGCCCAAGCGCCGATTGCATGAGGTTCTGAAAGATCAAGGCTGGCAGGAGAACCAGCCGGTGACCTTCATGACTGATGGTGGTGATACCGTCATCAACATGGCTCGGCACATGGCACCCGCCTCGGAACACCTTCTCGACTGGTTCCATATCACCATGCGGATCACCGTGATGCAGCAATATGTAAAGGGGCTAGCGCATCACAACCCTGATGATGCGCTAGCCCTGTCGCGCCAACTGCGCCAGATCAAGAGCTTTCTATGGAACGGCAATCTGCATGACGGGCCGTTGGTAATTGAAGACCTGGTCATCGATCTGGACGACATCGAAACGGGCTACGCCAGCATTAAGGCCCTCAGAAAAACCGCGCCCGAATTCCAGACCTATATCGCCAACAACGCCGATATGATCCCGAACTATGCTGAGCGGCGACGATAGTGCCCGGTCACGCATTTCCACAGGGTTGCGGAGCGATCCCCATGCCGCGCGCCCTCTGGCGCGCGGCGGGGAAAAGCTCTATATCAAGACGTGTCCCCAACCGGAGCGCCTGCCCATGTCCGTTGCCTTCGATACGCTGAAAGCCGCCCGGCGTCTGGGCGCGGCGGGGTTTACATCGGAACAGGCCGAAACCCTGGCCGGCACCTTTGCGGAGGGGATCACCGAAAATCTGGCCACAAAGGACGATATTGCGCTTCTGCAAAAGGACATGAAGGCGCTGGACCAGAAGATCGACACATCGGTCGAGGCCCTCAAAAAGGACATGAAGGCGCTGGACCAGAAGATCGACACATCGGTCGAGGCCCTGCGCAAGGATATGGTTGCCCTCAAAAAGGACATGACCATCCTGCTGGGCAGCATCATGGTGGGCGGGATCGTGGTCATAACGCTGCTCGACAGGGTGCTGGCCAACTGACTCCCCTGCCCGTCTCGACATGCCCGGCACGCAGGCATCTGGCCTGGCGTCCGCTCCCGCACTGCTCAAACGCGGCTGGCGGCGACGACGCGCAACAAGGCCGCGCCATCGCTGGCCGTGGTCGACGGGCAGCCGGTAGAGCCAGCCAAAGGGCCAGGTCAGCAGCGCTCGCCAGTAGTCGGGCCACACGGCCTGACGATCAAACAGGAGCTATTTGCCGTAGCGGTCGCCGAGGGCAAGACGTTTAGCGATGCTTACCGACACGCCTATGATGCCGATAATATGGCTGCATCGACGGTCTGGCGTAATGCACATGAGCTGGCAACACACAACAAGGTAACAGCAAGGCTTGAGGGGCTTTGGCGGGAAAAGCAGGCGCAACTGCGCATGCAGAGCCTCTCTAGGGCCGATCTGGTGCTGTCGGAGCTACAGGCCATAGCCCTATCTGACAAGGTCCAAGACGGCGCGAGAGTGCGGGCTCTGGAGCTGCTTGGCAAGTCTGTAGCCCTGCGGACAGACCGCGTGGAGACCGAGAACAAGACCGAGCGGACGGCAGACGAGATCGAGGCAGGGCTGCGCGAGCGTCTCAAGCGGCTGGGCGTGGCTTGACGCTACACATGCAACTCTTGGTGGCTAATCCTGCTCCTCCCATAAACGGTCGTTTATGAGAGGGCATGGGCGAGCATGTGTGCTCGCGCTCTGGATCCACTCACAATCTCTCAAAATCATCTCTCGAAACAAACCTCTCAAATCAGGCGTGCTGGCATGAGTTTTGAGAGGCCTGCCACACACCTGTCGGAGGATCAATGCCGCCAGGTAGGCCAATGATGCGTTAAAAGCCCTCAGGATGCCGCTGATGGCCTATCATGGGTTTCTGGTAGGGGGGTATTATAGGATCTTTTGCGACCACCTTCCGACTCATCGGCGCTCCCCGCGCCTCCGAGAGACGCTTCCGGGTAAATCCTCCCCGTGCCTCCACGCGCTGAAAACGGCTCCCCTCTCCGGCCGTGCCGGATTCTCAATGACGCGACCCCCACCCAGGGGGCACCCCCCGTAATGAGGTGTGCCGCCTCAAACTGACCGTACATAGTATTCCACTCAAACAATTACCTCCTGATCCCAAATACCCTACCCCTACCCCTATAATTTAAATAAAATCATCATCAAATATTTTCTTAATATACAAACACAAAAATATAACCATAGGAATACTATACCCCTCACTACAGATTATTTTTTGGCAGATATCAACTCACCGCAAACTCATACCGACACGCCCGTTCCGATGCATTCAACCTCTGGGGTGAGTACACCGCTGAAAGGGCAGCCTGAGTACTGCGAGACAATACTTTGCTCGCAGCCTCAAACAACTTGGCAATACCCCGCAATGACATACGCAGCGTCAGGGGGTGCCGATGAGGGCCATGCGAATGGCGGGCACAACAGCGGTCCAGAGTGCGCCGAGCGCCAGAGCCATGCCAATCAGAAGCGCCATCCCGCGCAGGGTCTTGTTGACACTCTCGGCAATCTCCGTCCGGACCTCGGCAATCTCCGTCCTGACTTCGCCGATCCGTTTGTCCAACGCCGCGCCCTGTTTCATAATCTGCTTCTCGAGACGGCCTTCCGCCTCGCGCAGATCAGCGGCGGTCGTGAACGCCGTGTTGGTGAACGCGGCGTTCACGACCGAAACCAGGGCCCGCGCGGATTTGTTGTCCAGACCGGCGGCTTTGAGCTCATCGATGGCCTTGGCGGTGTCAATGGCGGCGGCGGGCAGCATGGGCGGGATCCTTTCATCCCCGATATAGCCGGGATCAAAGGCGCGCGCCAGTCCTGCCCCGGTTCAATTCAACCTGGCTCCTGCGCGGCCTGAAACCCGAATATCTCAACCGGCACCGCCTCACGCAGGCCGGGCAGCGCCATAACGACACCGCCAATCACCAGAACGGTCAGGAGCATCGCATCAAGAGCCGCCCAAAGCAGTCGCCGGTGCAATGCCCGTTCAACGCCGCTCAGCAGCTCGTCCAGTAGTTCCTGGGAAATCGTCATGGTCGGCATGCTCCTTCGTGAATGAAGCAGGGACTGAATTACTCATACACAGAAAATGGGACACTCTCCTAGATTCTGAATGTCTGTTGTCATTTCCTTGTTCTCTGCCACGGGTCGATGATCTCGATCCCGCACCCTTCAAAATCCTTGGCGTTTCTGGTGGCAACGGTCGCGCCTTGGGCACGGCCGATGGCGGCAATCTGGCAGTCAAACTGGCTGATCGGCCGTCCCGCCGCCCGGCGCTCAGCTCCGATGAGCGCATAAGCCTCGGCCGCCGCGCTGTCGAAGGGAAGGATACGGTCTCGGAAGTCTTCCCGAAGCATCTCATCGACGGCCTGAGCCAGCGCGGCCTTGCGTTTGCCTTTGGCGAGGATCGCCACGCCGAGGCGCAACTCAGCTTCGCTAATCGTGGTGAGATACACCGCCGCACCCTCTTGGGCGGCGAGCCAGGCTTCAACCCTGGGCTCCGGTGCCGGGCGAAGCAGTTCGGACACAATGTTAGTGTCGAGGATAATCATTGTCTCAATCGAGCCCCGGCGGCTCAGGCATAGGCTCACGGGTCGCAAGGTCGAGCTCGACCCCGCCAAGGTTGGCAAACCGGCTCCGGATGGCGGCGGCTAGGTTGGAGGATGGCGTTGCGTCACCGACCACCTGGCGCAGGATTTCTCGAGCTTCTTCCTCCATGGAGCGGCCATGCTCGGCGGCACGAATGCGCAGCCGTCGCTTTATGCCGTCGTCGAGGTGGCGGATCGTGATGCTGGCCATGAGCGAAGTCCTTCGGAAGCAGGCAAGTCTGTGTTTGCAACATTTTTAGGCGATGATTGCATTGCAATCCAGATCAATCGGTCACGGTGTCAGGTTTTGCCCTCGGCCGCGACCGCCACGGTTCCGTCCGTCATCGTCGTCATCCCGATACCGTTGCGGCGTCTTGCTTCGCTATCGTTTTGCAGCCCCGAGCGAGCTATGCCCGAAAGTTGCGAACGACAACACCGGCCGTAAAATCCGCTGGCCCGAGATCGACGGCGGTTTGAGTGGATTGGCGACCTGATGAACGACTATAAAAAAGAGCCGGGCGGCAAGGTGAAGCTGCAAGAGCGCAACCCGAAATGGCTCAACGATCTTTATGTGAAATTCATCCGCCTGTCCTCGCACCTGATCGAGAAGAACGGCGAAGGCGTTCTCCGGTTCATCACCAACCACGGCTATCTCGACAATCCGACCTTTCGGGGGATGCGGTGGCACCTGCTGAACACCTTCGACCGCATTTGGGTTCTTGATCTGCACGGCAATGCCAAAAAGAAGGAGGTCACGCCAGAGGGCAAGCCCGACAAGAACGTGTTCGACATTCAACAGGGCGTCTCGATCATTATCGGCGTGAAGAAAAAGGGTGGCGGTAAGGGCTTGGCCGAGGTGATGCATGGCGATCTATGGGGCGCTCGTGCGGCGAAGTATGAGGCTCTACAGAGCGCAAATCTCACTACGCCTATATTCTCAAAACTCGATAGCCCCGCCCCACAGCATCCGCTTGTAAAACGGGATTTTGAGACGCGGGAAGCATACGAACAAGGCATCAAGATCAATGATTTCATGCCTGTGAATTCTGTAGGTATCGTCACCGCGCGGGACAGTCTCACAATCGACAACAGCAGAGATCAACTTTGGCAACGTGGTGGGCAAGCGCCGCTTTGAGGATGGATGCGTCTGGATCAATGACAGTCAGTATTTTGCCGACGCGCCGCCCATGTCATGGGATTTCTACATTGGCGGCTATCAGCCCGCGCAGAAATGGCTCAAGGATCGCTAGGAGAGTGTCCCATTTTCTGTGTATGAGTAATTCAGTCCCTGCTTCATTCACGAAGGAGCATGCCGACCATGACGATTTCCCAGGAACTACTGGACGAGCTGCTGAGCGGCGTTGAACGGGCATTGCACCGGCGACTGCTTTGGGCGGCTCTTGATGCGATGCTCCTGACCGTTCTGGTGATTGGCGGTGTCGTTATGGCGCTGCCCGGCCTGCGTGAGGCGGTGCCGGTTGAGATATTCGGGTTTCAGGCCGCGCAGGAGCCAGGTTGAATTGAACCGGGGCAGGACTGGCGCGCGCCTTTGATCCCGGCTATATCGGGGATGAAAGGATCCCGCCCATGCTGCCCGCCGCCGCCATTGACACCGCCAAGGCCATCGATGAGCTCAAAGCCGCCGGTCTGGACAACAAATCCGCGCGGGCCCTGGTTTCGGTCGTGAACGCCGCGTTCACCAACACGGCGTTCACGACCGCCGCTGATCTGCGCGAGGCGGAAGGCCGTCTCGAGAAGCAGATTATGAAACAGGGCGCGGCGTTGGACAAACGGATCGGCGAAGTCAGGACGGAGATTGCCGAGGTCCGGACGGAGATTGCCGAGAGTGTCAACAAGACCCTGCGCGGGATGGCGCTTCT
The DNA here is from genome assembly GCA_965202745.1 of Alphaproteobacteria bacterium. GTDB lineage: Bacteria > Pseudomonadota > Alphaproteobacteria > Bin95 > Bin95 > JACKII01. Next base: position 264,423 of record CBDBCB010000022.1, on the reverse strand, counting down.
GATTGGCATGGCTCTGGCGCTCGGCGCACTCTGGACCGCTGTTGTGCCCGCCATTCGCATGGCCCTCATCGGCACCCCCTGACGCTGCGTATGTCATTGCGGGGTATTGCCAAGTTGTTTGAGGCTGCGAGCAAAGTATTGTCTCGCAGTACTCAGGCTGCCCTTTCAGCGGTGTACTCACCCCAGAGGTTGAATGCATCGGAACGGGCGTGTCGGTATGAGTTTGCGGTGAGTTGATATCTGCCAAAAAATAATCTGTAGTGAGGGGTATAGTATTCCTATGGTTATATTTTTGTGTTTGTATATTAAGAAAATATTTGATGATGATTTTATTTAAATTATAGGGGTAGGGGTAGGGTATTTGGGATCAGGAGGTAATTGTTTGAGTGGAATACTATGTACGGTCAGTTTGAGGCGGCACACCTCATTACGGGGGGTGCCCCCTGGGTGGGGGTCGCGTCATTGAGAATCCGGCACGGCCGGAGAGGGGAGCCGTTTTCAGCGCGTGGAGGCACGGGGAGGATTTACCCGGAAGCGTCTCTCGGAGGCGCGGGGAGCGCCGATGAGTCGGAAGGTGGTCGCAAAAGATCCTATAATACCCCCCTACCAGAAACCCATGATAGGCCATCAGCGGCATCCTGAGGGCCTTGATCGTGTGGTATCAACCAATTAGGGGTGGCTTCTGGCTTGGTGCAGGATAGTATGTTAAACTTCGAGTACACGTTTCCCGTAGTCGTGTAGATTGCCGTTGGGGTCGATGTATCGGTAGAAAGTTACAGGCTTCACGCCGAGGTCTTTGCAAGGTATTGCCAATTTGTTCGCCTGACTTGACCGGGTTATCAGTGGGTCATGAACATTCCGACCACCTTGCCGCGCCTGAAGGGGTTCCGCTTTTCTCGTGAGATCATTGCTTGGGCAGTCTGGGCGTACCACCGCTTCGCACTGAGCACTGCTGATGTTGAAGACTTGTTGGCTGCGCGGGGTGTGATTGTCAGTCGGGAAACGGTCCGGTTGTGGGTCAATCGTTTTGGTCGACATTTTGCGGATTGCATCCGGCGGGATCGACCTTCACCGAACGACAAGTGGCACATGGACGAAGTCGTGATCATGATCCGCGGCAAGAAACACTGGCTGTGGCGGGCGATCGACGCCAATGGAGACGTTCTTGATATCCTCGTGCAATCGCGCCGAAATGCCAAAGCGGCAAGGCGCTTTTTCCAAAGATTGACCGAACGGTTTGGCGAACCGAGAGTCGTCATCACGGACAAGTTGCCTAGCTACATCAAACCGATCAAGTCATTGGCCCCGAAAGCTGACCACCGGGCTCACAAAGGCCTAAACAACGTGATCGAAGTCTCGCACCGCTCAACTCGCAAAAGAGAAAAATATTGGGCCGGTTCAAATCTCACCGGCAAGCTCAGAGGTTTTTGTCTGCGCACGATCAGATCAACCTGGTTTTCCGCCCCCCCCGTTATCAACTCAACGCAACTTCATACCGCCACGCCCGTTCCGATGCATTCAGCCTATGGTCCGGCTACACCGCAGAAATGGTGGCGTGACCCAGCCGCCGCCAATGAAGCACTGTCTGCCGCCAACAACTTGGCAATACCGTTCTGGAGCATCGCTCATGCGCTATCTCCCGCCAGCAAGCTCATGTAGGATGATGCCGCCCTTGTTGCGATATTGGTTCTGGGCAGGAACGGGTAAACATCCAGATCCAGTCTCGGTGGTCGTCTCTCGACCCGGCAAAGCAATAAGTGTTTGATTGCGTCAAAGCTGACCGCCCTCATCTGCAGTGCGTCTTTGATTGCCAGATGCAAAACCTCCAGCTCAAAGCGCTCCAGCCGCCGCAGTACCTGAACATATTCCCGCTTTCCGGCCTTGCCCTGCCGGGCTTCCAATAATCGTTGGAGGGTTTGGAACGCGTCAGGCAAGTCCCAGCCTTGCAATGGCGTGGCTGGATCAAAGGACATGATCTTGCGCTCGATGAGAGGCAGGTAGTGTACCGGATCGAACATCATGTCGCCCGTGTCATAGCAGCGGGGATGGTCCGCGATGACTTCGGTGGCGCACCCGATGACGACGCGGTCACCGAAGCCCTTGATCCAATGATCCAACCCTCGCGGTGGCCATAGGCAACCGGCCCTGAGTAATCGTTGCCACGCAATCGTCCTTGGGATGTTGATGTGACCTAGCCGCTCTGCAGATCACAAGCTTCAAAGGGCGCGGCTGGCAGGGTGCGCATCGCCGCCAGATCAGCGCCCAGTCGTTCACCGATGCTGATCTTGTGGCCACGCAGAATGTCAGCCTGCCGTTTGCGGCATTGTTCTTCAAGATAGTCGTTGAACGCATCCCAGTTCGCGAACCGCGGCATTGGAACCATGAAGTTGCGACGCCCGTAACCAACCAGCCCCTCACCCTTGCCTTTATCGTTGCCCTTGCCGGGGCGACCATACCTCTCCCCAATCACGTAGTGAGATAGCATCGCACGGAACCGCTGCGTACGATTGCGGGTGCCATCTGGCATGATCTTGGCCACAAGGCAGCGATCCTTATCGTAAAGGATTGAGCGCGGTACAGCGCCGAAGAAGGCAAAGGCGGGCACATGCCCATCAAGCCAGGCTTCAGTGTTCGCCGCAGGATACGCGCGGATGTAGCACGCATCGCTATGCGGCAGATCAAGGGCAAAGAAGTAGGCCTTCTGCTCAACCCCGCCGATACCAACCAACGCTTCGCCAAAGTCCGCCTGCCCATGCCCTGGGGGATGGCTCAAGGGCACAAACATCTCCCGTGAGCCACGCTTTGGCGAACGCACATAGTCTTTGACAATCGTGTAGCCACCATCAAATGCGCATTCGTCGCGTAGCCGCTCAAAGATACGGTTGGCTGTGTGGCGCTGTTTGCGAGGCCGGGCCTTGTCTTCCGCCAACCACTGGTCACTCTGCTCGGTATAAGGATCAAGCTTTGGTCGTTTGATCGGTGCCGTACGCCGATAACCAGGCGGCTCAGAATACGCCAACATCTTTGAAACACTGTCCCGGCTGATCCCAAAATCCCGCGCAATCTGACGCCCCCTCAAACCTTCCTCAAAGTGAGCGTGGCGAACCTTCAAATACAATTCCACGGTGAATATCCCCAAGCCCTCCCATTAATTGAAAGGACAAAAGTGGCCGACTTTTACGCCGCCCGCGACAACACAACGCTGCCGCTACCGTGGCCAAGTATTGCTCCGCCGTTCACAGTTAGGACTTCGTTCGCCTCAATGGCCTTGAATAGCCATTCTGACAGCTTGAGACCCCATTCGGTAACGCGGCCATCTTGTCGCTTACGCTTGATCTTTGCGCCCTCGATCAAGCCGAAAGCCTCCCACGTTTCTTCTCCACCCGTTTTGATCGTTGTTCTAAGGCGGGTGCTATCTAGCCGGTCAAGGGAGTCTCGCAAAAGATCATAGTCATGTCCGCCGGTGTGGCGATTGCTGAACTCCAAGAAGTCCTGCGCCTGGAACTGGTTTTCACGAGAGTAGGGGCGACCTTCATTGCGGGCTGCCATGATCTGGCTGATCGCGAAGATCAAAATGTCCTTGTCGTAGATGTTTGCGATGCCCTTAGGCCCGGGCGTAACTTCCAAAACTTGGCCGGCTTTGAGGTAAACCAGCTTGGGATCATCAAGATCGCGCAGCAGGTGCTGCACCGCCGAGGTGCCGGTTTTGGCCGGGCCAGTGTGAATGAAAAGGGTGCGGGTCAATTGGCTGGGGCGCCTTTGGAGAGGAACATTATGCGCGGCCTTCAACCCTTGCCGTCGGTGTCATGTGACATGACGTTGATCAATTTGCCCGTTGGATCACGTAGAAAGAACCGGCGAACGCCCCAGGGTTCTAAAGTCAGCGGGTAAGGGATCTCATGACCAAACTCTTGCGCTCGGGCATGGAGCGTGTCGAGGTCATCCACCTCGATCGTCATGTCCGGCACGGGTGCGCCGGATCCGCCCTTGCTCGCGATGCTGATCTGCACCGGCACCTGATCGCCCGTGGCCAACGTTGCGATCCAACCCTGATCCATCACCACGGTGAGGTCAAAGAGATCGGCATAGAACTGGCGCACCTCTGTGACTGAGGAGGCGGCGACATTGGTGACGATGCGTTTGACGGTCATGGGTTTGGTCCCTCAGATATCAAAAAACACCGTCTCGCCCTCGCCTTGCAGCCGGATGTCAAAACGTGTCACATCCCAGAAGGTAATATGGCTGTTTCCTGAACAGCTCTGGTTTGAGAGCTGCACCATCCCTTTATCGCCTGCAAGGGCGTCTTGCTACCCTGCAGGGCAATCGCGCTTAAAGTTTGACTTCGGTTGATACTTGGATTCTTGGAGTTCCATCACTTGATGGAGTCTCAAAATGCCTACATTGACCAGCTATTTCAATGATATGGACGATCCACGTAACGGCAACGCACCGCGCCACAAGTTCTGTGATCTGATGACGATCAGCCTTTTATGTGCCCTTTGCGGCGGTGAGACGGCGGTCGACATGGAGCTTTTCGGGCAGATGAAGGAAGATTTCTTGCGCGCGTTCCTCGAATTGCCCCATGGCATTCCCTGCCATGACGCGTATTCACGCCTGTTCCGCGTGATGAAGCCGACGAGCTTTCAGGCGTTTTTCGACAAGTTTCGCGCTGACTTTGCAGCCGGGACGGCGGATGAGCCAGCAATCGCTATCGATGGCAAGGAGATGCGGCGCAGCTTCGATGCGGCAGCCGAGCGGTCGAATATGAACATTGTAACGGCGTTTGCTCACGGCGCGCGTCTGACCCTCGGAATCGCCGAAAGCGCCAAGGGTGGTGGCGAGATATTGGCACTGCGCAAACTGATCCGGATGCTTGATATCTGCGGCATCACCATTACCGCCGACGCGCTGCATTGCCAACGAGAGACCTGTGAATTGATCGTGCAAGAGGGCGGCGATTACTGCCTGCAACTCAAGGGCAACTAAGGCGACATGCTGGCCGATGTACGGGCCTTTGTGGAAGACCAGGACACTGATTACATTGATGAATACGAAACTATTGATGCTGATCATGGCCGCGTCGAGGAGCGATCATATCGCGTCTACGATGTGCCGCAGTATCTCATAGACATCCATAACTGGCCGCATCCAAAGGCCTTTGTCCACGTCGTATCCAAGCGAACAGTAGGTGACAAATCCAGCCAGTCCGAGCGGCTTTACCTGTTCTCCAGACAACACACCGCTCAGGCCGCCGCCATATTGATCCGCGGACACTGGCAGATCGAGAACAGTTTGCATTGGTCCCTCGACGTTGTGATGAACGACGACCAGCACCGCGCACGAAAAGACCACGCACCCGCAAACTTTGCTACCTTGAGGCGTATCGCATTGAGCATCATCAAAGCCAATCCCGCAAAAGGATCAAATCGCGGCAAGTTCAAAAAAGCTGGATGGAACAATGACTTCCTCAAAACGCTCATCCAAAGGTTTTGAAGCGCGATTGCCCTGGCTGCCCAGGGCTGATTGCGGCAGCTGCTGGTTGTAAAGCCAGACATAGCGAAGCAGCGTGGTTTCCAACTCCTCGCCGGATCGGAAGTGATGGCTCTGCAGAACTTCTTCGATGCGGCCATTGAACCGCTCGACCATACCGTTGGTCCGAGGTGACCTGGGCGGCGTCAGGTGATGATCGATATCGAGGGCGGCGCAAGCGCGCCGCGACAGGCGAGCATGAATTCGACACTACCCCTACAAGCTCATTCCGAGGCCGCGCGCGCGGGACCGTGCGCGTTCGGGATGCAGCCCTTCCTCCAGCGATTGTGCGGCCGCGCCCCACGCGTAGCCGTTACTCCGTAATGTGATCCGCCCGGAAACCTGCTTGAGCCCCTGCGCCACAGCTGTGTGGCGTGTGTCGTTCAGTGACGGCAGTGTGCCTGGTAAATTTTTGTGAGGCTGTGCCAGAGCAAGGATCTCCCGGTGGGTGAAGCTCCGGTATATACGTTCCAACTCTCCTTCCACCTTCTTCGGCCACTCCCTCCGTTCGGCGAGGTCCGTCAACAATACCTTGCGCTCCTGCATGAGGTGTTCCACCGGCTTGAGGGAGCCTTCCCTGAACACGTACTGCAAGGCCTCCACCAGAGCCTTGCTCTGCGCGGGCGGGTTCGTCAGCGCGACAATCCGCGCCACGCTCTTTTCCGCTTGGGTCGGAAGTGTGACTTTGGAGAACGCCTCGTCCAGTCGCGCGCTTACTTGACGATCATAGGCTTTCTCGATGTCTGTGTGATGGAGCCACAGAGGGTGGCGGCGCGGGGTCTCGTTCCTATCGCCGACGCTCTCGAGAAACGGTGCAACTTGCAGCACCTGCGCTTCGGGACCCCGTGGATCATCCTTTACGACCTCATGTGCCAGCGCCAGTTTGGTGTCCAGCGCCACCCGCGCGTTTGTCAGCCCGGCTGTAATCTCCCGCACCCTGGTCTCCAGCAGGTCCTGTGTTGCATCCGCTGCCTTCAGAAGTGCCCGGATGTCGGACACCAGATCGCGCCGGTGGACCGGGTCTGTCGCCACCACCCGCTCGGTGATGGCGCAGGCCAGTTGCAGGGCCCGCCCGTCGTATTTCGGGCCGGGCACGAACGCTGCCGGACCACCACCCGTACCGCTCCGCTGCGGCTTCGGAGGCCCCGCAGTCAGCACGGCTGCGATCTGCCGCCTCTCGTCCGCTGTGATATCCGGAAGGCCTGCGGGCAACGCCCGCTCCGGATCACGCAATGCCCTGATTTCCTCGAAGCTGAACCCCTTGCGCAGATCGCTGAATGTCTCCTCGCTGACATCGTCGAGTAACAGCGACGACATTGTTTCCCCACGGATCGTTGTCTTGTCCCGTGTCTCCTGTGGCTCTTTCATCCGCGTCTCCTTTTCTGTTTCCATGGCCGCACCCTCCGGCGAATCCGGACGGAGGCCCGGTTCCCGGGCCCTGGCCGCGTCCATCAGCCAGTCCGATATCCGGGTCCGTGTTTGCGCCCCGAGCGCCGGGACGCTTTCGGGAAGGGCCTCGTTCGCATCCGTCAGCGCCCAGATTTCCGATTGCGTAAACACCTGTGCCATGCGCGTGATCAGCGCCTGCGGCAATCCCGCAGGCCGATCCGGGGCCGCCAGCGCCTCAAGCACCTCCCGCCGCGCGGCCAGCAACGCCTCCTGCTCCGGCAGCGGCCCGCCCCGCAGCGCCCCCAATGCCGCGTTGGCCAGCGTTCGGTGCGCTGGCGCGCACCCCTTGCGGTTCACCACGCGGCGGGGATCACCGAAAATCTGGCCACAAAGGACGATATTGCGCTTCTGCAAAAGGACATGAAGGCGCTGGACCAGAAGATCGACACATCGGTCGAGGCCCTGCGCAAGGATATGGTTGCCCTCAAAAAGGACATGACCATCCTGCTGGGCAGCATCATGGTGGGCGGGATCGTGGTCATAACGCTGCTCGACAGGGTGCTGGCCAACTGACTCCCCTGCCCGTCTCGACATGCCCGGCACGCAGGCATCTGGCCTGGCGTCCGCTCCCGCACTGCTCAAACGCGGCTGGCGGCGATGACGCGCAACAAGGCCGCGCCATCGCTGGCCGTGGTCGACGGGCAGCCGGTAGAGCCAGCCAAAGGGCCAGGTCAGCAGCGCTCGCCAGTAGTCGGGCCACACGGCCTGACGATCAAACAGGAGCTATTTGCCGTAGCGGTCGCCGAGGGCAAGACGTTTAGCGATGCTTACCGACACGCCTATGATGCCGATAATATGGTTGCATCGACGGTCTGGCGTAATGCACATGAGCTGGCAACACACAACAAGGTAACAGCAAGGCTTGAGGGGCTTTGGCGGGAAAAGCAGGCGCAACTGCGCATGCAGAGCCTCTCTAGGGCCGATCTGGTGCTGTCGGAGCTACAGGCCATAGCCCTATCTGACAAGGTCCAAGACGGCGCGAGAGTGCGGGCTCTGGAGCTGCTTGGCAAGTCTGTAGCCCTGCGGACAGACCGCGTGGAGACCGAGAACAAGACCGAGCGGACGGCAGACGAGATCGAGGCAGGGCTGCGCGAGCGTCTCAAGCGGCTGGGCGTGGCTTGACGCTACACATGCAACTCTTGGTGGCTAATCCTGCTCCTCCCATAAACGGTCATTTTTATCGAGATCAACCACCCTAAGTTCGAGAGTGTCCGATTTTCTGTGTGTGAGTAATTCAGTCCCTGCTTCATTCACGAAGGAGCATGCCGACCATGACGATTTCCCAGGAACTACTGGACGAGCTGCTGAGCGGCGTTGAACGACCGGAGGATTTGCTGGGCGATCAGGATCTGATGAAGGAACGGAAGGTCCCGTTGATGGAGCCGATGCTGGGGGCTGAGCTAACCGAACATCTTGGCTATAAACCCGGCGAAGAGCCTGCCAACCAAAGCAACCGGCGCAATGGCCCTTCGCGCAAGACGTTGAAAGGCAAGGCTGGGGCGCTGCCAATTGATGTCCCTCGCGACCGGGAAGGCCGTTTCGAGCCTGAGCGGATCAAGAAGGGCCAGACCCGGATTGACGGGATGGACGACAAGATCATTGGGCTTTACGCGGCGGGTCTGTCGACCCGCGCCATTCGCGCCCCTCTGGAAGAGGTCTATGGGCTGAAGGGGTCGGCAGACTTGGTCAGCAATGATAGCAGCAGCGGTATCTTCGGAGACCTTGGCTCAGAAGACGCCGGCCAAGTGTGAACCGGGTCCTTCTCTCTTGCAGCGTCAACAGGATGTCACGCTGGTTTCGGCAGGGCACCAGATCTCCTTCCCAGTGTCCGAACTCAGTCCTTTCTGCAACGCTAACAGGGCGTTGATGGATGGACACACGGTTCGGGATAGCAGGTTCCCGCTTTCCGTTGCGGGCTCTGCGGCCTCGTCTGGATTTTCGCTGAGCCCGATATTGGGGCAAGCCATCGCGTCGTCCGGCACGGCTGAAGACATGACGATAGATAGCCTCTGTGCTGACGACGTGATCCCCTCCGTCCAGTTCCATCCGCCCGGCGATCTGTTCGGGGGACCATCCCGTAGCAAGACGGTCCTTCCCATGATTGCCCAAGCGGGTGGAACGCTCGATCTTCGACCCCCGAAGTTTGCTGACCCAGGCTCTGCGGTCCGCGCTATCCGGTCGCTATCCGTCTGCGTTGCGGTTGCGCGCCAGTTCCCGATGGATCGTCCCCCGATGCCGTCCCAGACGCCGCGCCATCTCCGTCATCGGCATGTCCATTTCCATCAGCCCCCGCAGGCGACATCGTTCTTCAAGCGTAAAGGGATTGTATCTCGTTCCCATAGCGATCCCGGATATACTAGGTGGCGCACTTGGTGTGTGAATCTAGCGACACGCGCGAACGTAGGAATTAAGAAGGACTATCTCCAAATGAAACTCATCTTGCACATAGGTCCACATAAAACTGGGACCACAGCAATTCAGAGACTACTCGCGGCCAATCCTGAGCCGCTTGAAGCGGCAGGCTTTGTATACGAAAAAATTGGTGAAATAAATGGCGGAGCACACCAAATGGCTGACTCGATTTCCTTTGGCAAAATAGAAAACCTAGATCAAATTTTTCATAGAATAGAAAAAACCCAACATAATTTGGTTATTTCGAGCGAGAATTTTTCTAGACTTAATGAACAGCAAGCAAAAGAACTATTTGGTAGATTTTCAAATTTTGATGTCCGCATCATTTATTATCTGCGCAACCCACTAGACCGGATATATAGCCGGTGGCAAGAAATGGTTAAGCACGGTTTTCGGTATACACTTCTGGAGTACGTTGCGAATATTCTGAAGCGGCCGTTTAAAGACAGCGTACTAAATCCTACGTTGCACATCGCAGCGTGGCAAAACGCAGTTGGCTCAGACGCTGTCGAAGTGGTCTTTTATGATCGAATCTCAAACATTCCGGAGAACTTCATCTCGCGGTTCATAGGGGCTGAAGACATCATCAACACTTCCAGATCGAGTATAAATGCGTCTTTTTCTCCCGAAAAAATCGAAACCTTGAGAGCATTGGCCGGGGTACAGACCCCCTTATTGAGTTCTAATGCCTTCAATTCTGAAGTCGCCGAAATTGCCGGCATTTTGGCAACAGCTCGTGATGCATCAGGCAAGGTTTTTTCACGAACTTTTACACTTTCTTGGGATTCGGAGATACTAAAAAGTGTAGAAACGCACATTTCCGAACATTTGAGTTTTGCATACGATAACGCTGATCCTTTGTTTGAAAAGCGCAGAAAAGAATACAGCTATTTTTTAAATACCGTTTGGCTAGAGAGCCCCAAACTCCAAAAGATGCTTATGGATCTTCGAAAGGATATCTGCGAAAAATTCGAGAACGTTCCATTTGATGAACGGCTCCGCTATATGTGATGGGGGTTACATCTTGACCTTTCTACTCTCTCCGTGATTGAGCTTCGATTGCCCGCACGCGCTGGCGGATTTGCTGGGTGTAATGTGCGACCACCTTTGGGCTTTGCCCGGTGACTGCGACTACCAGTTCGTCATTGCAGCCCGCTTCTACCAGTTCGCACGCGGCGTTATAGCGCCAGCTGTGAATGTCGAACTCCAGCGCCCCGATGTCTTCCCTGATCTTCCGAATGGCCTGTGAAGCGCCGCGATATGACCAGCGATTGGTCGCGCGGTGGTTCGTCAGCATGAACAGCGACCGTCGCGGTGCCGCGTCCAGCGCTTCCTGAAGCGCGGGCACGATGGGCACCCAAAGCCGCTTGCCGGTCTTGTTCTGTTTGACCGTGTTACCCCTTGCCTGCCCGTCTTCGGGCATTCCGTCGGATCGTCCCCATCAAGGCCGCGATAGGCACGGCCGCCAAGCAAAAGGAGACGAACCATGACCAAACAGACTAACACCACCGAGAAGAAGAGCAACCGCCCGACGCACACGCTGTTCCACGTCACGGGCGAGGGAGACACCCAGAACGGGACCCGCATCGGGGCGGCGTGGGCGCACCAGGACAGGAAGGGCTTCAACCTCGATGTCGAGATGATCCCGATGAAGCCAGGTCGCTTCGTCGTGCGCGAGGCCAAGCCAAAGCAAAAGGGAGAGGGGCAATAAGCCCCTCTTACCGCATCGGAGGCCGGCCACGGGGTGCGCTTTGAGGCGCACCCCACCCAACTCTGTTTCGCGGTTTTCGCGGGGGAAGGTCGAGCGCCTTGTCAATGAAGGCGGCTATCGGGCCCATCTCCTGCGGATAGCCGCGCTCATGGTTGAGTAGGGCGTCAGGGCATGTGGCGCTGCACGCCGTCCAGATGTCGGCGTTCAGGCTGGCCAGTATTCCCGTCAGCCCCAAGGACTATTCCTGGGAAGCCTATGGCGGCTACCTGGCCGAAGAAGGCTCCGTAATCGACGAGGTGGCGTGATGGCCACCTTCCTTCTCGGCTACGACATCCTCGACGTGTCCTGCGGGACATGCGGCGAAGGGGTTCAGCTCTCGGGGGCTGATCCGCGCCGCCGCGCCGAAGGCTACGGCTTCGGCTTCAGCGGGAAATTAGCGTATCAGGCTCCTGCTGCCGCGCTAATCACACAAATGTCGATTGATTGAGCACGGCATTCCGAGCCTATGCTTAGGACTTCTCAGTGCAACCAGAGGTAATGCCATGAATCCCGTCAAGTTTTTCCGTATTGGAGCCTTAGCTGCCGCGGCAGTTATTGCGTCCACCGTTGCAGCACCAGCCTCAGCCGCAGACCAACCCATGGGATTTTTCGTTACTAGCACCGGCATGGGCGATGGCGCCAATCTTGGTGGCCTCGCCGGAGCGGATGCCCATTGTGCAAAGCTGGCTGAAGCGGCGGGCTCCGCCGGCCGCACGTGGCGCGCCTACCTCAGCACCCAGGTTGAGGGGAAACGCGGCATCTCTGCCCGTGATCGCATCGGCAGCGGTCCCTGGTATAACGCACGCGGCGAGCTGATCGCGGTCGATCTGGACCAGTTGCACATCATGCCAAACATCGTGAAGCGCACGGCGCTGGACGAGAACGGCAATCTGATCAAAGGCCGGGGCGACAAACCGAACGAGCACGACATCCTGACCGGCTCCAAAGCCGACGGCACCGCCTATTTCCCTTGGGAAAAAGGCGACAAGACCTGCTCCAGCTGGACCAGCAACAGCGAAGGCAGCGCCACTGTCGGCCATCATGATCGCCACGGCGGCGGCAACACCTCCTGGAACGCCGCCCATGATTCCCGCGGCTGCAGCCAGGACAACCTGAACAGCACCGGCGGCGCGGGTTTCTTCTACTGCTTCGCGGCGGACTGAGCAGTCAGTTCTCGGATACAACAGCCGCCGCGGGCTGAAAATATCAGCGGCGGCGCCTAATACCCACGGCTAAAAATCACGTACCTGTCCGCACATAGCTCAATGGCAACTCTGTGGTTGCCTTTAATTCTTCCATGGCGAAAGCTGACGACACATCGTGCAGGTCTACGATATCGCCCTCGGGCCAAGCGGAACCGGCAAAACCCCCGTCGCCCTGGGGCTAGGACTGGTGGTTCCTCAAAAGGGCATGAAGGTCCGCTTCACTACGGCTGCCGCTTTGGGGCATGAGAGGATTGAAGCCGCCGACGAGCGCCGCCTTCAACGCCATCAACAGTAGATAGCCGCCCAGGATCTGCTGATCATCGCCGAACTTGGCTTTGTGCCGCTCTCAAAGACCGGGGCTGAATGGCTCTTCGAAGTCATCGCCCAGCGCTACGAGCGCGGGTCGATCATCATTACGTCGACCCTGCCGTTCGATGAATGGACAGAGGTCTTTGGCTCAGAGCGTTTCACCGGCGCCATCCTCGATCGGCTAACCCACCATGTCCATATCCTTGAGATGAACGGCGAAAGCTATCGGCTCAATCAGCGCAAAAACCGTAAAGCTTAAACAAGCCAATCAGAGATAAAGCCCATAGAACTGGCCTGCGGCCAGTGCCCCTTGGGGCGCGTCAGCTATGGGGTGAGCACGCGCGCCAAGGGGCAATCTTGAACCCGGAAAGGGGCCCAATATTCCACCGGCAACTGGTCCCTTTTTGCGCCGGGATGGACACCTACAGAGAAATCCCTTGCTTTATGATGGGCCACGCGGTGATGATGTCTCGCGCCGTGGGAAAGAATCTTTGCTTCGGTGAGAATTGCGGTACTTGAATAAGGCAATAGCATGCCACCTCTCAGACCAATCACCAATTGTCAGTTGTTTCTTGGGCTCCTTAGCAGAGGGATGCCGGGAAAATGAAGTGTTATCTCCATATAGGTACTGAAAAAACCGGAACCACGCTTCTGCAAAATTGGCTATACGATAACAGAGAAGAGCTCAGCACAATTGGTGTTTATCTATCTGACAAATTAGGAGGAATCAATAACCGTTTGGTGCCAGCATATTTTCAACGGGATATGGACTACTGGGCTGCAACGAAAGGAATCGCTAACGAACAAGAGAGGTCGGAATACTTTTCTGGATTTTTGGAAATTTTTTCTGGTGAAATTTCAAAAGCAAAAATTAGACATCATGCCTTTGTGATCACGAGTGAGCATATTAGTAGTAGTATTAGAGAAATAGAAGATATTAAATTGTTACATGTGTTTCTTGCAAAATTTTTTCATGAAGTGGAAGTGATTTGCTATTTTCGAGAACAGTATGATATGGCTGTCTCCCGGTATTCAACAGCACTCAGGTCTGATTTTTCAGAAGACATAGAATGTTATGTGGATACAATAAACCCAGAATTTTACCTTTATAACTACCTATCAATGGCAGATAAATGGTCTGAAGTGTTTGGTGCGCGCAACTGTAATTTTAGAATATACGATAGGAAATGCTTTATTGATCAGGATATACGAATAGATTTTCTGAGTACGATTTCAAGTGACATTAATTTCAAAAATTTTAATATGGAACGAATTTCAAGTAATGAATCACTCTACTATCTACAATCAACCGCTTATAAATTAATAAATAGAAAAATTTCATACTGGAAACCTAATAAGTTAGGAGTGAATATTAACAACCTTACCGCTAAGAGTAAGGTTGATAGTATCGACTCTCTCAAGGTTGGCAGGATCTTAAGTTCAAAACAAGATGTGATTAGGGCTAGGTTTAGGGAGGTTAATAATAAGTTTTTTTCAAAATATTTCGAAACGGTTACTGAGTTTCCTAAATCTAAAGCGAGAAGCGCCAATTACATCACTGCTGAAGAGGCATCTAGGGCTGTTGAAGATGTTTTGGGTTTCGGTTTAGATTGTAATGGAGACGTAGTAAGTTCTTTAACAGAGGACGAGATAAATTTAATACGGGATATCGCATTAGCAATTTACAGTAAGAGACCGTTGTCAGTCTCAGATGCTCTTCAGTTAATGAAAGTTGCGTTGAACCACAAGCCGAACGGCTCTTTGATAAAACGTAAGGTCAACGAATGGTCATTGGAAATTAAAACCAACACCAACACTGATGAGTGATGGTACGACAGTCAAAAGAAATCAAGTGGTGATTTTCGTAAATTGCTGAAACAACGCTTAGAAAAGAATAATCCACGTCGTAAAGAACTTACAAAAGAAGAAAAATCCAAACTAGCAAAGCTAGAAGCGATTGCTACAAAGTTGAAGCATGAAGAAAACGTGCAAAACCGTCAGCTACAGACTTGGCTAAATGAAGATGAGTACGCACAAATAGATGTTGAATGGCAAGAATAGTTAGAAATACGTGAAGAACTTAAAGACAAACCGAGTGAGCTAAAACGTTACGAAGACAAGATCAAGCAAGCTACCTTCTGCTACAATCATGCAGAAAGCTACAGCAGCAAAGGCAAGCACAGTGTTGAGCGCATGGCTTGCGCCATTTTCCAATGAGACGACGTCCGAGGGGCCCGCGCGGGTCGTTCGTCACGCTCACCTGCCAGAACGAGAGGGAATGACCGGGATTGGCCCAGTGCCCGTGAAAGGGCCACGCGGGCGGGATCGTGATCGGCAGGCTGAGAAGGGTCGGTTCTCTTCTTCGATCCTGCCACCGTATCTGCGCAAGGCGAAGTCCGTCGAGGACTTGCTGCCCTGGCTTTCCCTCAACGGCATTTCCACGGGCGATTTTCAGGCGGCCTTGGCCGCGCTGCTCGGGCCGAACGCGGCGGGCCTGTCGTCCCCCACCATCTCGCGGCTGAAGTCCGATTGGTGGGAGGAGTACGACCGCTGGCAGAAGCGCGATCTCAGCGCCCGGCGCATCGTCTATGTCTGGGCGGATGGCGTCTATTTCCAGCCAAGGATGGAAGAAAAGCAATGTGTTCTGGTGCTGCTCGGCGCGGATGAATGGGGCCGAAAGGAGATACTGGGGCTGACCGACGGCTATCGCGAAAGGACCCAAAGCTGGCGCGCGCTCCTGCTCGACCTCAAGCGGCGCGGCCTCAATCACGCGCCCGATCTCGCGGTAGGCGACGGTGCACTGGGCTTCTGGGCCGCCCTTCGCGCGGTCTTCGGCGCGACCGCAGAACAGCGCTGCTGGTTCCATAAAACCGGCAATGGGCTGAAGGCAATGCCCCAATCGGTGCAAGCGAAAGCCAAAGGCCCCCTGCACGACATCTGGCAGGCAGAGACGAAGGCCGAAGCCATGGCGGCCTGCGATTTCTTCATCGAGACCTACGGCGTGAAAGACGAACAAGCGGTAGCCAAATGGATCAAAGACCGTGACGTGCTGCTGGCCTTCTATGATTTCCCGGCAGAACAGTGGAAACACATCAGAACCACCCATCCCATCGAAAGCGCCTTCGCGACGGTGTGTCACCGGACAGGTAAAACCAAAGGCTGTCTGAGCCGAAAGACCGCCCTCGCCATGGCGGTCAGGCTCCTGATGTCAGCGCAGGGCAAATGGCGAAAGCGCGACGGCGCAAATCGCATGCCTGGGATAATCCAGGGCATTGCATTCATCGACGGGATCAAACAAATGCAAAACGCCGCCTGATCAAGCCGTCACCAACTTTCGGCCATAGCTCCAGATGTGGTGCTTGACTCTACCATCGTTCATTTGCCGGTTCTGCTGACCTCCGACAAGTTGCGGGACGGCGGCGAGCGGCGGCGAGCGGCGGCGGGCGGCGCTGACCCTGGTCAGAATCCGGATTCTGCGCTGGGGCTGGACGTTGCGTCAGGCCGCCGGCTTGGACTGGATCGAGCAATAGGCCACGGCGAGCACCGGTTGCTGCGTCGGAGATATCCGCTGGCAACAATTGAATAAGCATTGGATGGTAGCAATACCCTTCGTGACTACGGGAATGGTGATTTATGCAAGTAGTGATCTTTGATCTGGGCTATGTCGGTTTCACCGCCGCGTGCTGCATCGCCAGCGAGGGACATCGCGTCGTCGGTATCGATGTCAGCGAAGGCAAGATGAACAGCATTCTGGCTGGCGCTTCACCCATTCTGGAGCCCGGAGTCGATGAAATGCTGGCGAAGGGCCTGGCAGACGGCCTGATCCACGCTGATACGCATATCAATGGCCATTTGGACGAGGCCGACCTGGCCATCGTGTGCTTGGGCACGCCGTCGGCGCCCGATGGCTCACACAATATGCACTAGATTATTGAAGTGACCCGCCAGATCGCGGCGGCGGTGAAGCCCGACCGAAAAACGCCGCTGACCGTGGCGTTCCGCTCCACGATCCGGCCCGGGACGATAGAGGACCTGATCAAGCCGATGTTCAACACCCGGCTTGGGGATGCCACCGATCGCTTGGTGCAAGTGGTCTAAAATCCGGAGTTCCTGCGGGAAAGCTCCGCCGTGAAGGATTATTTCGAGCCGCCGAAGGTTGTGATCGGCACGGCGGATGGCAAGCCGAACGCGGCGATGGAAACGTTGAACGCCAATATAGAAGCACCCACCTTCTATGTCAGGTACCGGGAGGCGGAGTTTACCAAGTTCGTCGACGATACCTGGCATGCGGTGAAGGTTTCCTTCGCCAACGAAATCGGCCGGGTCTGTCTGGCGCTGGGCATTCAAGCGACCCAGGTTCATGAGATTTTCAAGTCGGATACCAAGCTGAATATCTCGCCCTATTACACCCGGCCGGGCGGCGCGTTTGGCGGTTCGTGCCTGCCCAATGATGTGCAAGTGTTGCAGTATATCGCCGCCGATTGTGGGGCGAATACGCATTTGGTGGACAGCCTCATCCGTTCCAACGAGGCGCACAAACATCGGCTGTACGAGTACGCGACAGAGGGGCTGGCACCGGGCGCGAAAGTGCTGCTGGCGGGCCTGGCCTTCAAGGCGGGTACCGGTGACCTGCGCAAAAGCCCTAACATTGACCTGGCGCGGAAACTTCTGGGCGCGGGCTTTGACCTGGATATTTATGACCCGGGCATCGACGCGGAAAAGCTGGTTGGTGCCAATCTGGGCTATGCCTATTCCCAACTGCCGACGCTGGAACGCATTCTGGTGGATAAAGCCACGGCGGAGGGGGCATCCTATGACCGGGTGATTGCAACTAATGCCACAATTAACGAATTGCGGTTGGCTGCTGGCACAGATCTTCGCGATTTGGGAACGTTGCCATAGCGGGCAGTAGGCGAACGGGCTAGTATTTGCCCGTCCTGAAGGAGAAACGGCCATGGGTATTCAGCTTACCAAGCAACAAGCCGAGCAGTATTTCGAGCTGGGCTATATCGTCGTCGAGGGCGTATTGAGCTCCGAAAAGCTGGCGCGTTTGCGTGCCGAGACCGAAAGCATCATCGCCGACGCTGCGTAGGTCGCCGAGCACAATTCGGTCTATGACCTGGAAGACAGCCACTCCCCCAAGAACCCGCGCGTCCGCCGGATCAAGGAACCGCACAAGCACTTCCCTTACTGCTGGGACCTGTTCTGCGATACCGACATCACCGACGTGCTGGTGCCGCTATTGGGCGAAAACCGGCGGGTGTATGGCGCAAAGATGAACATGAAATCGGCGGGTTATGGCGCGCCGGTGGAATGGCATCAGGATTGGGCGTTCTATCCGCACACCAATGACGATGTTCTGGCAACCGGCATCCTGCTGGATGATTGCGACGAGAGTAACGGTCCGCTGATGATCGTGCCCGGCAGTCACAAGGGGCCGGTCTACGATCACCATGATGCCGACGGCTATTTCCGTGGCGCGTTTCACCCGGCGGACCAGGGCTGCGATGTATCAGGGGCTCATATGCTTATGGGACCTGCAGGCTCGATGACTATTCATCATGTCCGCGCGGTGCATGGCTCGGCCATGAATACCGGCAACCGGCAACGCCGCCTGTTGCTGACGGAGTACGCGGCGGCAGATGCCTTTCCGATGGTGAGCATGAAGGGTAGCTACGAAGAGCACGAGAGCCGTATGGCCCGGGGCGTCACCACCCGCCTGCCGCGGGTGGAGCCGGTGCCGGTGCGCCTGCCACTGTCGGCTGCGAAGCATCAGGGTTCGATCTATGAGAACCAGAAGGCGACGAAGCAGCGGTTCTTTGAAACGTTCGAAGATCGGGCTGCGGAGTAGCTGCTGCCGGCGCTTGAAGCGCCCCATGCGCCTTAGTTAGAGGGAAAGCTCTGGGTCCCGGCGCTTCAGCCGGGGAGGAGTAGAGAGAGTTGGGGGCTGGTAGAAACCCTACTTGCCTGCGGGCGCAAGCTTGACCTCGGCGCTACCAATGGTGCTGACGTCGCCGTTGAGATCATATTGGAAGTGCGCAGGCTGGTCCGGTTCGACTGCCGCGATTTGCGGGTCGAAGCTCCTGCGAATGGCGCGCGCTCCGTCGGTGCCGGTCAGGGTGACTTCCAGCATTGGCGCAGCCGCTGCCGCTTTGCCGCCATTCACCACCAGGCCGGTAACCCGGATCATTGCCGTGCCGCCGATACCCACGCCGGTAAAGCGAACATCGGTCACTGAAAGCGCTGTCTGCTGTGCGCCAAGAGGAATGTCTGCCATCTCGTAAAGCGCAGCGGTTTGGGGCAGCACTGCAACGATTTTGTCGCGCAGGCCATAGGTCAGGCCGACGAAGATCAGCAGGATGATACCCAGGATCATGCGCTTGCCGCCACTGCGCCGCTGCTTGGGCAGGGGCCCGATGGCTGCTTCCAGGGGCGAGGAATAGGCCGACGTCGAAGCTTGGCGTTCAGCCGCGGGCGCGGGCGCAGGCTTAGGCGCAGCCGGTTGTGGTTTCGGGGCGTCTGCTTCGGCCTTTGCCGCCGCGGCGGCTGGCACGGCAGCCGTGGCTGATTCGCTGGCAGTTTCGGCAGGCCAGTGAAATTCGTCGTCCGATATGGTTCTCGCCGGTGCCGCAGGCTGGGCCGGTGCAGCGGGTACCGTAGCGGCGGGAGTCGCAGCAGGCTTGGCGGCCGGCGCGTTTTTGGCTTCCCAGACATGCTCGCACACGCTGCAGCGAACCTTCCGGCCATTGGGCCCGATGGCATTGTCAGCTACAAAGAACTGGGTTTCGCAATTGGGACAGGCAAGTTCCATGGTGCCTCGGTTTCCTGTGGCCTTGGATTAACGAATGACAGCGCTTGCAGCGGAAAATCAGCGGCGAATGATCGCTTCGGAATGTATCGGTTTTCGCGATGTTGCGCCACTGGTATGCGGGATGTGTCACACTTATGCCTGAAACGGAGATGCAAACCGGGGCATTGACCGGTGCAACCACTATTGCGGCAGCGGAACAGCCGCCGGCCGCCGTGGTCAGCATGGATGGGATTTCGTTGCAGTATGCAGCCGGGGTCGCCGCGTTGGAGGATATTACGCTCGCACTGGCACTGGGCTCGTTCACCTTTATCACGGGCGACAGTGGGGCGGGGAAGACTTTGCTGCTCAGCATTATCGGCCTGGCGCTGGAGCCGAGCGCGGGCACGCTGCGTGTGCTGGGCCATGACGTTGCCAGCCTGGAGCGTCCGGAAAGGGCTGCGCTGCGGCGGCAGATCAGCATGGTGTTCCAAAACTTCAGGTTGATGAACCATTTGAGCGTGCTGGAAAACGTCATGCTGCCCCTGCAGGTGGCGGGCACGGCACCGGCTGAGCGATTGTCGTTTGCCAAGGAACTGCTCGACTGGGTTGGCCTGGGCGACCGGCTGGACTGGTTGCCGCCAACCCTTTCCGGCGGTCAGCAGCAACGTGTTGCCATTGCGCGTGCGGTCATCGGGCGGCCGCAACTGCTTTTGGCGGACGAGCCGACAGGCAGCGTGGACGGGGAAATCGGCATGCGTCTGATCGGCCTGATCCAGGCGCTGCACCGGGAAGGCACAACCGTGGTGATCGCCACCCATGACCGGGCTTTGGTGCAGGGCTTGGGCTGCCCTGAATACCGGCTGGCAGATGGCAAGCTGGCACCGGTTGCGCCGCCGGTCCGGGCTGCTGCCGCGCCGCCTGCTGCGGATGAGGGATAGGTCATGCGCAATCATGGACGTATTTTCTGCGCGGATGCCTCTAGCCGATACCTGCCTTGGGTATTGGGTTTGGCGACGTTTCTGGCGACGTTGTCGTTCGCAGCGTTGCTGGCGCTGGACCGTACCCTTGATCGCTGGGACGAGACCACGCCGGGAGTCATCACCGTGCAGATTGCGCCGAGCGACCATGCGGGCACCGATGCCTTGCGCGCGCGGGCCCTGCAACTGAAGCTGCGGGCAGAGCCGGGCGTCGAAGAGGCGGAACTGTTGTCGGTGGATGAGGTGGTCGGCCTGTTGGCACCATGGCTGGGCGGAACCGCCAGCGCCAAGGAGCTGCCGTTGCCGCGGGTGCTGCACGTGCGCTTGCGCGATGGCAGCTTGGCGGAAACCAAGCACATTATCGAGGTGATACAGGCGACAGCAGAGGGCGCGGTGGTTGACGACCACCGTATCTGGCGGGCGCGGCTGGTGAATTATACGGCGTGGCTTAGGGGCGGACTGGCCTTGCAGTTGGCCCTGGTGCTGACGGTGACGGACCTTACGGCAGTGTTCCTGACGCTCAGCCGCATGACAATGCACCGGCAGTTGGCAATATCGGCGGCGGTCGCGGCGGTATTGGGTTTTGCGCTGGCGGCATCGTTCCTGTTGGCGCTGGGGCAGGCGTCGGCGGAGATGGATGATGCCTTCATGCCGGTGCTGCGCCTGCAGAGTACGGACCGGATATGGTTGGCCGCGGTGCCGGTCGGATTGATCGGGCTGACGGTTATCGTTGCCAGCATGACCGCCAAGCGGCGGCTGCAGTGCTTGTTATAGGGCGGTCCGGCTGGTGCTCTCCAAACTATTGAAGCTGGTTGTCGCCCTGTGGTTCATCGGACTGCTGGTGTTCATCATGAAGTTGCCGGATGACGGGCCGCCGCCGCCGGTTTCGACGAATGAAGGCATCGTGGTGCCAACCGGCGGCGCAGAGCGGGTGGCGACGGGCTTTGACCTGTTGGCGGCGGGCGGCAAGCGGTTGCTGATTACCGGCGTCCATGCCAATACAACGCTGGCAGCCTTGGCAGCGGAAACGAAGCGCAAGGTAGATCCGTGTTGCGTGGACCTGGACTACATCGCGCCGAATACGGAAGGCAATGCCGCGTCAGCTTCCGCGTGGGCCAGGAAACATGGGCTGACCCGGCTGCGGTTGGTGACTTCGTGGTATCACATGCCGCGCAGTCTGGAATTGTTCCGCCGTGCCATGCCGGATGTAGAGGTGATTGCCCATCCGGTCTCATCCGCTGAACTGGCACGGGATGGATGGTGGCGGAACCTTGATGCCTGGCGGCTGATTGTCGGGGAATATGGTAAGCTGCTTTGGGCCTGGGTGTAGTAAGGGTTAGGAGCACTATGCTGGCCATACGGTCATTCGTTTTTCACGTTTGCTTTTTCTGCGTGACGGTCGTTCTGGCGATTGCGGGTCTGCCCTTGTTGGCCGGGCCGCGGCGCTGGTCGCGTTGGATGGGCACGGTCTGGTCACGCGCTGTGTTGTGGCTGGCGCGGGTGATCGCCGGTCTGAACTACCGGCTGGATGGCGACCTGCCCGGCGGCCCCGTGTTGATCGCTGCCAAGCACCAAAGCGCCTTTGAGACATTCCTGTTCCCGGCGATCCGGCCGGATGCGGTCTTTGTCATCAAGCAGGAATTGCTGCGCCTGCCGGTGGTTGGCTGGTACCTCTCCCGTGCTGGTCAGATCGCCATTGACCGCGCTGCCAACACGGCAGCGCTGCGCCAGATGCTGGCACAAGCCAAGGAGCGGACCGGAGCCGGGTTGAGTCTGGTGATCTTTCCGGAAGGCACGCGGGTCGCGCCCGGCGAAAGCGCGCCGATCCGGCCAGGCGTCTCTGCCCTTTATTCTCAAATGGGGCTGCCCGTGGTGCCGGTTGCCCTGGATTCCGGCAGGTACTGGGCGCGGAACAGCTTTTTGCGGCGTCCCGGCACGATACACGTCCATTTCGGGCAGCCGATTGAGCCGGGGCTGAAACGCCGGGACTTCGAGCAAAAGCTGGGCGAGGCGTTGAATACGCTGCCCGCGCGGCTAAGGGGATAGCGCAATGCGAATTTGGCTGACGGTCCTGGGATTGGCGGCGCTCGTCGTGGCAGTAGGCTCAACCGTTTGGTGGCTGTTCATCGCAAGCTTTGGCGATCGGCAGATTGAGCGAATGATCGCCCAGGCTGCCAAGGATGGCACGGTCATTCAGGTGGCGGAGCGGCAGCGGTCGGGCTTTCCTTTTGATGTCCGCTGGCACCTGAACGGTATCACGGTTGTCCACCGCGCGCCCGAAGGCAGCCTTGAGGGGCAGATCCCGGCTTTGGTGGTAGAGGCTGCCGCCTGGCGGCCCCAACATCTGGCCTATGCTGCAACGCAACCGCAATCCTGGCATTGGCAGGCTGCGGGCGGCGGCGGTAGCCGGGCCTATACCCTGCAATCAGCCAGGGGAGTGGTGGAGCCATGGGCGGCAGAGCCAGGTTGGCGGATGGTGGCGAACCTGGAGAATGTTGCCTGGCGTACTGATGCTCCCGTGCCGGCAGATGGCGAGGCGAACGCCGTAAGCGCCGAAGTGTTGATGCCGCTGGACAGGCAGTCAGCAGATTTCCAGGTGCGTGTGACACAGATGGCCTTGTCCAAGTCACAGGCGTTCGGGCGCTTTGTGGAAAGAGCCACCGCCGCCGGTATCATCTCGCCCATTCCGGAGAACCTGACGCCGTCCGGTGTAAACCAGTGGCAAAAGGCGGGCGGCACCCTGTCGGTCAAGCGATCCGAGATCATATTCGGCGCACTTCAGGCGGCGGCCAGTGGCAGGATCGCTCTCGACACGGCGATGCGTCCGGCGGGAAAGCTAAAGCTGCAAGTTACCAATCCTGAAGCGATCCTGACCATTGCCACGCGGGAAGGTTGGGTGAAACCGGAGCAGATCGGCTATGCGCAGATGGGCCTGGGATTGTTTTCGCGCCGCAACGCCAGCGGCGAGAATGAACTGAATACCAGCCTGGACCTGCGGGGGGGCGGGCTTTGGGTCGGGCCGGTGCGGTTGGTCAACCTAAAGCCGCTGGCACCGGTTAGATAACCGCTTTCTCAACCAATGGCTCGTTGCGGACAATCCGCTCGTAGCCGAGCGGCGAGAGGTCCAGTTCGCGGAATTCGCCGTAAGCGACTATTTCGGAAACACCACGGCCCATGGCGGGCGATTGCTGAAAGCCATGGCCGGAGAAGCCATTGGCGAAGACAAAGTTAGTAACCTCCGGATGCGGACCGATAATCGCGTTGTGATCCAAGGTGTTATAGGCGTAGTGGCCCATCCAGGAATTGATGACCTTGATCGCTTCAAACGCTGGTATCCGGTGGGCCAGGACCGGCCATAGCTTTTCCTCCCAGACATCATGGTCCATCTCGAAATCGTCGAAGGCAGCTGCCGGATCATGCGCCGGGGGAAAGCCGCAAAGATAGTAGCGGCCGTCAGTCCGCATGTGCGCCCCTGAGGGATCGATGGTCAGCGGCAGGTCGCGGTCCAACGGCGTTGCTGCATCGAAGACGAAGGTGGGCCGCCGCCGCGGCTCAACCGGTACATGCAGGCCGGCCATTTGGGCGGTGAGGTTGGCCCGCGGGCCGGAGCAGTTGACGATGGTGCCGGCGTTAATGGCTTCGCCTGATTTCAGGGTGACGCTTTCGACGCGTGCGCCGTTGCGCTGGATGGCAACAACCTGGTTGGTTACATACTCCACGCCGTTCTGGCGGGCTTTGCGCTTCCACCAGTCGAACATGGTGCCGCCGTCAAAATAGCCCTCGTCCACCGGATTGTGCGAGCCGAGGACGATGCCGTCCAGATTATAGAAGGGATATTCCTCTGCGATCTGGTCCGGCGTTATAATCCGGGTTGCAGCCCCCAGGGAAGCCTGCAGGGCTTGAGCCTCCCGCAGTGTCTCTGCAAATTCCTCGTTGCCGGCCAGGTACATGTAGCCGAAGCTTTGCAGCGTGATGTCCGGCACCTCTGGATCGCCGCCCAATTGTTCCCGGAAGCTTTTGATGAACTGCGCACCGAATTGCGAGATGCGGATGTTCATCTCGCTGGAGAATTGCTGGCGGATGCAGCTGTTGGTGCGGCTGGTGGAAGCGAATTCGTAGGTCGGGTCCATCTCTACAACCAGGACGGAGCCGGTGAAATCCTTGCTCGCCGACAGCCACCACGCGGACGACGAGCCGACCATCGCACCACCGATAATGATGACATCGTAGGATTTTTGACGTGGCGTGTTGATGATCGGAGAGGGCAGCATCATGTAAACCTTCGAAAATAGGGGCTTGGCCGGATGTTTAGCGGAAACCGCCATGGGCTGCGATAGCGCCATTGGGAGCCGCTAGGTTTCCGCCCGCAAGCAGCGCTGCGGCGTTGTCTATTGTCAGCGGAGCAGGATCACCATCCACAGGGCCGGGTTCCACCGAATGGGCGCGGGCCAGGGGTAAATCTGGCCGCGGTGTGAAGCCGGTTAGGCTGGTTTCGCAGGATGAGGCCGCCCAACCGCCATTATTGTCGGGCTGGAGCAGAACCTGGAATTCCTCCTCGCCACCACCATAATTTGCCGTCGCCACTTCGTAGAACGTCTGCATTGCCAGCGTGGTGTCATCCAGCCATGCGATGGTTTGGAAATGGTTGTTGGGCGTATCCGGAAATGTGACCGTTGGCGGGCTGTCCGGTTGGCCCTCAGCCTGCCACGCCGCCAAGGCTTCAGCGAGGGTTGCGGTATTGGGGCCGCATAGGACCGCAATGCTCGATTGTAGCGTGTTGTCGGTGAAGAATGCCTGCCGCTCCCGGCTTTCGGTCGCGAAGACCTCCAGCACGGCATCAAAATTGCTGAAAAGAAGCACGGCGGCCGCTGTTTCATCCGGTGCGAGACGAATTTCCCGTACCGTCGCGCCGTCCTGGTCAAAGGTATCGAGAGGCCCCAAACCCAATAGGCGGTCGGACGGCAGGTGTGCGGCTACCTGCACGGACTGGTCCGGCAGCACATAAACCAGTTTGGGCTCTTGCGATCCCAAGACCAGCGCATTTAGAAATGCTTCGAACACGGCGCAGCCGGAAAGGGTTAGGCCCAAGGTTATGGCGATTAGGGGCTTGGCAAACTGCACCACGGCATCGGCTACCAGCGGAAGCCCCAGTGGGTTGCAATGGGCTTAAACACGTTCCAGGCCATGTTTTCCGCAAGTTTGATGCCATAATTGTGCCATTCCGCCAGCTCTGCTTTGGCTTCGGGACGCATCTTGTCAGGATCGGCCAGGGTCTCCAGGCAATGCTCCCCCCTCCCACTCATAAAGCGCCATGTATTTCGGTCCCATGGGCTTGGTCCCGCAGCGCGGGTCCTGCTTTATCCGGAACCGGGTGCCGGACAGATATCCGGGGACGCGGGTGAGGTTCGGCACGTGCGAATGATCGTACCAGGTATTCCACTCGGCCTCTTGGGCCGGGTCGTTGCAGTCTGCCATGACAACGCTCAGGTAGTGTTCGTTGCGAAGGAACGGATGCAACAGGTGATTGCCGCTGATCTGCTCGTAGATGTTTGAGATCACGTCGGTTTTGCCGGGGATGGCGTCGAACTTGTTGCGCTCGTCCACGGCCCGCGGGTCTTTCAGGGCAAGATCGGAGGCCATCACCCGCACCATCTGCTCCATATTTTCGACGGCATAGAGCGCCAGGTACTTGGTCGAGCCCTTGACGTTCAGATAGCGCCGCCCCCACAGCTAGTCCGGAATTTCCAGCAGTTTGGGCACGTGGTGATAGTACCAACTGTTGAACGCGTCTTCGTGCGCCGAGGCGATGTTGGCCTGGACAAGCAACAGCAGCGGGCCGGTGTGGGAATCCATAGAGAGGTCTTTCGGCAATAGGTTAGCGGGGAAGCAGAGGCCGAACGAGATTACTCAATTATCCCTTTCAGCCAATAGCCGACGCCATAGGCAACACCCGCGGCGGCCATGCCGATGGCGAAAATCTCCAAGCCGGAGCGGTACCAAGGCGTCAACGCCCAAAGAGACTTGCCCGCGCCAATAGCAAAGAACACGGCACCGGTCGCCGCGATGGCCAGAGGGAATGAATTGTGGATGTCAAAGACAAACGGCACCAACGGCACCGCACCGCAAACCAGAAACGCGCTGAACGTGGCAAGGCCTGCCCATATGGGATCGCGGCTTTCGGGCAGCACGCCGAATTCCTCCACCAGCATGGTCTCGATCCAGGTGTCCTCATTGGCGCAGATGGCGTCAACCGCCTGCTCCAGCGCGTCGCCGCTCAGGCCTTTGGCGATCATGATCTGGCGGATTTCTTCGCGCTCGCCTTCGGGGACGTCCCGGATGTGCTGTTGTTCCATGGCCCAGAGCCGCTTGACGTCGTCGGCATCGGACTTGACCGCGCTGTAGTTGCTGGCTGCCATGCTAAAGCCGTCTGCCAGCAGATTGGCGAGGCCCAGGATGATGATGATCTGCGATTCCAGTGCTGCACCGACCACGCCTGCCACGATGGCGAAAGTGGTCACGGCACCATCGATGCCGCCGAGAATCCAGTCGCTGACGTAGCTGTTCTTGTTCTTGGAATGGATCCGGTCGTGGATTGCGCGAAGTGAGTGACTGTGTTCGAGCGACATAATGGTTCCAACGGAGGCCGGTTAATGGAGCGTGGTCTAACCCAGATATACGCCGCCTGGGGCCGTAACGGTAGCACTGGCCGTATTGGTGGAGGCAAATACCGGCTTTACCGGCGCAGGGGACAGCCGGTTTTAGCTCTACTTCGCGAATTTGTGCAAAGCACCTAGATTTTGCTGCGTTGCAATATCACCGATCAATTTCTGGCGTCGGAAACTGATCCGGCCTACTTTCCACATAGTGAAATCCGAAAGGTGCCAGTACGTGAAACTTTTCATCGCGAAAGAACCAGCCGGGGAAGCCCGGGCGGCCGTCAGTCCGGATTCGGTCAAGCGGCTGGCGGCTATTGGTGTCGAAACCGTGGTCGAAACCGGCGCGGGAGAGGCGGCCGGTATGCCGGACATGTGTTGCGGGAGGCAGGTGCTGCCATCGTCTCTGACGCGGTGGCTGGCCGGGCTGATGCCGACATGTTGGCGGTGGTAAGGCCACCGGCACCCGGCGGCTTGGAGGGGGTTAAACCAGGCGCGGTGCTGATCGGCCTGCTGAGCCCCTATGCCGACCACGCACGGCTGGAGAGCTATGCTGCGGCGGGTGTCGCCGCCTTCGCCTTTGAGTTCGTGCCGCGCATTAGCCGGGCGCAGACGATGGATGCGCTGTCCAGTCAGGCCAATCTGGCGGGCTATTCCGCAGTGGTACAGGCCGCTGCCAAGTTCGGCCGCGCCTTCCCGATGATGGTGACGGCGGCAGGTACGGTCGCACCGGCTCGCGTGCTGGTGCTGGGTGCTGGCGTGGCCGGGCTCCAGGCGATAGCGACGGCAAGGCGGCTGGGATCGGTTGTCTCCGCCATGGACGTGAGGCCGGCTGCGAAAGAGCAGGTGGAATCGCTGGGCGCATCGTTCGTGGATGTAGACTCCGTCGAAGCCAAACAGGCGGAAACCACCGGCGGCTATGCGCGGGAGATGTCCAGCGATTACCGGGTCCGGCAGGCGGAAAAGCTGCTGGAGATCCTGCCGCGGACCGACATGGTCATCACGACAGCGCTGATCCCGGGACGCCCGGTGCCGCTGCTGATGACGGTGGAAATGGTGGAGGCCATGCGGCCGGGCTCTGTGATTGTCGATATGGCGGTGGAGCAGGGTGGCAACGTGCAAGGCTCCGTTGCGGGCGAGACGGTGAACCACAACGGTGTGCTGATCGTGGGCGACCCCAATCTGCCGGGCCGGGTGGCAACTGATGCAAGCGCGCTTTATGCGCGGAACGTGGTGAATTTCCTTACGCCGCTGATCGACCAGGAAGCAGGCGCCCTGAAGATCGACTGGGCGGACGAAATTGTCTCCTCCGCCCTGATCTGCTGCGACGGCACCATCACCAACCCGGTCTTGCTGGAAAATAAGGAGTAGTGCTGTGGCAGGTTCAACCCAGGAAAAATCCGTCCAGCTGACTGAAGGGGCGTCGGCGCTCTCAGAACGGTTAAACGAACTGGCCTTGCAGGCAAAGGGCATCGCCGGAGAGGCTGCGACGCTGGCCAATTAATCGGCTGGCCTGTCGAATGATGCTGCGGGCGGGGTCGATTCGTTCGTTTTTGGCCTGACCGTATTCGCCATGGCCTGCTTCGTCGGCTACTACGTCGTCTGGAAAGTGACCCCGGCCCTGCACGCGCCGCTGATGTCGGTTGCCAATGCCATCTCCGGCGTTGTGGTGCTGGGCGCGTTGATCGCGGTGGGGCCTGCCTTGATCGGAACCTCGAAAATTCTGGGCTTCGTCGCGGTGATCCTGGCGAGCGTCAATATCTTCGGCGGCTTCATCATTACTCACCGCATGCTCGACATGTTCAAGAAGAAGAGCTGAAGCCATGAGCGCGAATATCATCAATATCGCCTATCTGGTATCGGCGATCTGCTTCATCCTGGCGATCCGCGGTCTGGCCTCGCCTGAAACGGCCCGCACGGGCAACCTGATCGGCGTGCTGGGCATGGTTATTGCCATCGGCGCGACCCTGTTTGCGCCGCAGATCGACACGTTCGTCATGGTACTGGGCGGCATCGCCATCGGTGGCGCGATCGGCATGTTTATCGCACTACGGGTTAAGATCCCCGAGCTGCCGCAATTGGTGGCGATCTTCAACTCGCTGGTGGGCCTGGCGGCGGTGTGCATTGCCGGGGCGGCGCTGCATGACCCGTCGCTCTACGGCATCCCGTCCGGCGATCACCTGTCGACCTCCAGCCTGGTAGAGATGATGCTGTCTGCCACTATCGGTGCGGTGACATTCACCGGATCGGTCGTGGCGTTTGCCAAGCTGCATGGGCTGGTTACAGGTTCGCCCATCGTCTTTCCGGGCCAGCAGGTGGTGAACGGCTTCCTGGCGCTGTTGCTGGTCTTTGCCGCAATAGCTTTTGTGGCTGGGGTGGCGAGGGCCTGTTTTGGGGCCTGGTGCTGATCTGCCTGATCTGGGGCCTGATGGTGGTGCTGCCGATCGGCGGTGCGGACATGCCTGTTGTGATCAGCGTGTTGAACTCGCTGTCCGGCTGGGCGTCCTGCGGTATTGGCATCACGCTCGACAATCCGCTGATGATCATCACCGGCGCGCTGGTCGGGGCGGGCGGCGCGATCCTCTCGTACATCATGTGCAAGGGCATGAACCGTTCGCTGATCAGCGTGCTGCTGGGCGGTTTTGGTGGCGAGAGCGCAGGGGCGGCTGCTGCCGGTCTGGGGCCGGTCAAGGCGGGCAATGCCGACGATGCTTCGTTCATGCTGAAGAACGCGGGCAGCGTCATCATCGTGCCGGGCTATGTGGTATGGCGGTGGCCCAGGCGCAGCATGCGCTGCGTGAAATGTGTGACCTGCTGAAGGCCGAGGGCGTGAAGGTACGCTATGCCATCCACCCGGTTGCAGGGCGGATGCCGGGGCATATGAACGTGCTGCTGGTCGAGGCCAACGTGCCCTACGACGAAGTGCTGGAGATGGACGACATCAACCGGGACTTTGCCTCCACCGACGTGGCCTTTGTCATCGGTGCAAACGACACGACCAACCCCAGCGCCAAGACCGACGCAAGCTCGCCCATCTATGGCATGCCGGTGTTGGAGGTGGATAAGGCGCGGATGGTGATGTTTGTGAAGCGCTCCATGGCCAGCGGCTATGCGGGCGTCGATAACCCGCTGTTCTTCAATGACAACACGATGATGCTGTTTGGCGACGCCAAGAAGATGTGCGAGGATATCGTCAAAGCTCTTTAATTCCTTCGCCCCTCGGGGGTCCCGCTCATGGCCCTACTCGGTTCCGGCATGCTTATGACGTTCACGGAAGTGCCGGATGAGCACGAGCAGGGCTTTAATGAGTGGTACAACCGCGAGCATATCGACGAGCGCACACAACTGCCGGGCTTCCTGCGCTCGCGCCGCTATGTGGCGTGTGAGGGGACGGTCTCGCCCAAATATGTGGCGTGGTATGAGGCGCACGATGTGACGGACCTGGCCGCGCCCGGCTACATGGCGCTGCTGGCGGGTCAGACGCCGTGGTCCAAGCGGGTGATGGGGCAGTTCTCGCTGTTCGAGCGCCTGACCCTGCGCGTGACGGTGGACCAGATCGACGGCTTTGGCGGGGCGTATTCCCTGGTGCGCTTTACCGCGCCGGAGGGCGAGGACGCCCAGGCGGCATTGCGCACGCACATCGAAAGCGAGTTGCTGCCGGGGGCGGTCGACAAGTCTGGCATGACCGGCGGCTGCCTGACGGAAAACGATCTGGATGTGGCGAACGCGCCGTTGCGGCATCAGGGGCAGGCGGTTCCTGATGGCCAGACGGTGACGTGGGTGATCGCGCTGGAAGGCGGCGAGAGCGGCACGGTTTCTGCCGTTGCCAATGCTGTTGCCGGAGAACTGGATGGCGCAGAGGCGCTGCACTACCGATTTGTGTTTGGCACCAGCCGGTGATGGAGGCTAAGGCGGTCTCGATTTACGCGCTTCTCAGAACGATTGCCCGACATAGAGATAGATCGCGCTATCGGCTTTAGAGACCGTCACGTCCAGTGACAGGTCCAACTGGTTATTCTCGGAAACGCGGTATCGGATACCCGCCCCGGCAGAGGGCAGAGGCTCCCGGTCGATCAGGCCAGAGAATTGTGGCGCGACGAAACCGAACCCGGCAAATCCCACATACCCCAAGAACTATTAATCCGCCCCCGGTATTCGGCCTGAGCGGAGAACAGTGCGCTGTCGATATATTGCCCGACGGGATAGCCGCGGAGGCCGTCTTCCGCTCCCAGAAGGCACATCTTGAAGAATGGGCCCGAACCGCCGAAATTGCATCCGGCAGCCCGGAATGCGACCGAGTCTTCCTCAAATACCGACAGGTAGTAGTTCGCTGAAAGCTGCGTCCGTTGGAAACTGTAGTGGTTCACGCTTTGCGCGACGCTGAACAGGACTTCGCCATCAATCTTATATCCCGACCTTGGCGCGAATTGATTGTCTCTGGCGTCGATCGCAATCGTTGGCCCCACGGTGGCGCTCGTTACATTCAAATTCAGTGGCGGCAGACCGGGTATGCCAATGGCGGTACCCAGTTCGAAGCTCATATCTGATTCCAAATACCGGCCTTTGACGCCAAGATAGATGTCTTCGCTGACGCCATACGCGACATCGCCGGTTGCGGCATAGGCAAGTTGGTCGATGGGCAGTTTCAGTCCATCGGAGCCAGCCCCGGCACCAAGGCCATAGAGGTCATAGCGCAGATCGACCCTGCCGAAAGCAGCATTGGCCTGCAAGCGGTCGTCCAGCCAGGACACAGACTGGAGGATGCCCCAACCGCCGCTGCCATTGACTGACTTGAAGACGCCCACGCCGGTGTACGATGCCTCGCTGCCTTCATCCAGGGAATAGAAATAGGCAGCGCCAACCGACAGGTAAGCGCCAATCGTTGGGTTCGCGCCCGGTATGGGGACGATGACGAAATCTTCCTTTGGATCTTCGTCCTCCGTCTCGCCCTTCAAAATAGGCGTGGCGTCGGGACCGACACGGATATCCTCGGTTGTGGTGTCGAGTGCGCCGCCGCTGACATCGTTCAACGGGCTGCTAGCAAGGACGGGCCCAGTCGTCAGGCTAGCCAGCAATACTGCTAGCGCTGGGACTAGAGTGCGCCTGTGTCGGTATCTTGCTCTTGTAACGTAAGCAAAGGGCATGGACCGTCTGTGTTTTCCGCGCCAATCAAATACAGGCGCTAGTTTATCCTGCCGGGCGGGGAAGCGGCAATGTCAGACTGTGTAAAACGCGCGGTACCACTCGACGAAGCGTTTGACGCCTTCCTCAATACCCACTTGGGGCCGGAAGCCGGTGTCGTCGGTGAGCGGCTCGATATCGGCGAAGGTTGCGGGCACGTCGCCTGGCTGGATCGGCAGCATGAGCTTCTTCGCCTTGCGGCCGAGCGCTTCCTCCAGCACTTCGATCAGGCGGAGGAGTTGGACCGGCTGGTTGTTGCCGATGTTCTGCACCCGATAGGGCGCGCTGGAGGTGCCGGGGTTTGGCGCGTCACCGCTCCAGGCCGGCTCCGGCTCCGGCGGGCGGGCGGTGACGCGGACGACGCCCTCCACAATGTCGTCGATATAGGTGAAGTCGCGCTGCATCTGGCCGTGGTTGAACACCTTGATCGGCTCGCCCGCCAGAATGGCGCGGGTGAATAGGAACAGGGCCATGTCCGGGCGACCCCAGGGGCCATAGACCGTGAAAAAGCGCAGGCCGGTGGTGGGGATACGGAACAAGTGGCTGTAGGTGTGCGCCATCAGTTCGTTGCTCTTCTTTGTCGCCGCGTAGAGGCTGACCGGATGATCGACCGTGTAGCCGACGGAGAAGGGCACCTTCGTGTTCAGCCCATAGACCGAACTGGAGGAGGCGTAGACCAGATGCTCGACCGCGTGGGCGCGGCAGCACTCCAGGATGTTGGTGAAGCCGGAAATATTGCTGTCGATATAGGCGCGCGGGTTCTCCAGCGAGTAGCGCACGCCCGCCTGCGCGGCGAGGTTAATCACCACGCTGGGGATGGTTTCAGCGAACAGCTTTTCCAGGCCCAAGCGGTCTTCCAGATGCAGGCGGTGGCTGGCGAAGCCCTGGAATTCCTGCCCCAGCTTGGCGAGGCGGGCTTCCTTCAGGGACGTGTCGTAATAGTCGTTGACGCTGTCAAGGCCGACCACCTGCCGCCCCTCTGCCAGCAGGCGGCGGGCCAGGTGGAAGCCGATGAAGCCGGCGGTGCCGGTGACGAGGTGGACGCCATGGGAGGGCTTGGCTGGGCGCATGGGTTGTTCCTCACAGGCTCCAATAGGCGATGCCGGGCGGCAATGCTGCCGGGTCCAGCATGGATTTCACGTCGATTAGCACGCCGTCCGGCTTCAGCATGGCGGCGAAGTCCGCCGCGCCCCGTGCCCGGTAGGCCGCGTGCGGCACCGCTAGCACCAGTCCGTCCAGGCCGCGGTAGGCGTCGAGCCCGGCGATATCCTGACCGAGCAGGGCTTTCGCTGCTGCCGGGGCTGCCAGCGGGTCATTCACCAGTACCTCTGCGCCGAACTCCTGTAACTCGGCGATAATGTCCGGCACGCGGCTGTTGCGCAGGTCGGCGACGTTTTCCTTGAAGGTCAGGCCGAGCACGCCGATCCGCGCGCCCTTCGCGCCATGCCCCTGCGCCGCCAGTAGTTTGACCATGCGTTGGGCGATATGGCTGCCCATGGCGTCGTTGATGCGGCGGCCGGCGAGGATGACCTGGGGGTGGTAGCCGGCGGCTTTGGCGCGGGCAGTCAGGTAGTAGGGGTCGACGCCGATGCAGTGGCCGCCAACCAGGCCGGGCGAGAAATTCAGGAAATTCCACTTGGTTCCTGCTGCCGCCAATACGTCGGCGGTGCGGATATCCAGCCGGTCGAAGATCAGCGCCAGCTCGTTCATGAGGGCGATGTTCAGGTCGCGCTGGGTGTTTTCGATCACCTTGGCCGCCTCTGCCACCAGGATGGAGGGCGCGCGGTGAATGCCCGCGGGCACGATCCGGCTATAGGCGGCGACGACGCGCTCCAGCGTTTCGGCATCGTCACCCGCCACAACTTTGACGATGCGGTCGATGGTGTGTTCGCGGTCGCCGGGATTGATGCGCTCTGGCGAGTAGCCCAGGTGGAAGTCATGGCCCACAGTCAGGCCGGAGGCTTCGGCGAGGATGGGGCCGCAAACTTCCTCCGTCAGGCCGGGGTAGACGGTGCTCTCGAACACGACCACGTCGCCGGGGGAGAGCACGTTGCCGACGGTGCGGCAGGCGCTTTCGATGGCGGTTAGGTCAGGCTGCTTGTTCGCGTCTATGGGGGTTGGGACGGCCACGACATAAAATGTTGCAGCGGCCAGGTCGGCAGGGGCGGTGGTGAAGCGTAGGGTGCTGGCGGACAGAGCATCCGGCGCGGCTTCACCCGTCCAATCCTCGTCGCGGGCAAGTGCAGTGACCCGCGCGGCGTCGATGTCGAAGCCGAGCGTATCCGGGAACGCTTGGGCGAACGCCAGCGCAACAGGCAGGCCAACATAGCCCAGGCCGATCACTGCGATGCGTTCGCTCATGCTATCCGATGTTCCCTAGGCAGCTAGTTTCATGGGGTGATTTAGTACGTCTTGATAGAGTTTCACCTGTTCTGCAATGACCTCGTCCCAGCCGTGGGTTTTGGCATGGGCGCGGGTGGCGCTGCGGTCAGGCGGTTGGGCGATGATCTGGCTTATGCCTGCGGCCAGCGCTTCCGGCGTGCGTTCCGGCACGATAACGCCTGCTTCGGGGCGGGTGATGATTTCCGGAATGCCGCCGATATTGGTGGCGACGACCGGCGCGCCGCAGGCCATGGCCTCTAGCAAGACGTTCGGCCAGCCCTCGCGCGATGTGGCCAGCACCAGCATATCGGCGGTGGAATAGAGCGCGGGCAGTTCTTTGTGGGGTACGGAGCCGACGAGTTCCACGCGATCAGAGACACCCAGGCTTCTGGCCAATGCCTCCAGCTTTTCTTTGTCCGGCCCTTGCCCGGCGATCAACAAATGGATGTGGGGCAGTTTTGCCATGGCTGCGATCAGCAGGTCGTGCCCCTTGCGCGGGATGAGCAGGTCGACGGAGGCGATCAGCGTTTGGCTGGGCTTGGCCTTGGCGCGCCAGTGGGAGCCATCAACCGGGTGGAACAATTCGGTGTCCACACCATTGCGCAGTACGTGGATTCGCTCGCGCGGGTAACCGAGCGCCGCGGCGGCATCGCCCAGTGCGCCGGAGACGGTGATCATGTGGTCGATGCCATGGAAACTCTCCTGGATCTGGCGGCGCGGCTCCGGCAGATCGGCAATCTGGTGCAGATCGGAGCCGCGGGCAGTGACGACGACAGGCAATTCAAGCTCCCGCCCCAGCGCTGCGGCGGCGACGCCGTCTGGGTAGGCGTAATGCGCGTCGATCAGGTCGAAGCGGTGGCCCGCCGCCAGTAGCGCTTCTCCGACCGGATCGCCCGGAAAAAGGCTTGCGGCTGCCAGGTCATGCGCCTGGGCACGACCACATAGCGGGGGTGGCTGATGGCGAGGCCGTGCCGTTCCTCGCGCCGGGGCGTGGCGGCGAACTGGGCGTATTGGCCGAAAGCGGGATGGGCGAACGGGAACCAGGGCACAGGCGCGATCACGCTGGCGCTGCCGGTGGCCACGATACGGCGCAGGCGGTTCTCGACAAAGACGCCGTGCGTTGGCTGCGCCGCGTTCGGATAGAGCGAGGATATGGTGAGGAGGCGCATGGGCTCCGGTCCGTGATTGTGGTGCGGACCAGAGCTTTTAGCGCGATTGCGTTGATATCCGGTTGAGAGGGGAGGTCAGTCTTTCTTGGTTGTTTCCTCGTCGATTTCTTCGGCGGTCGCCTTCATGCGCTCGGTCAGGCGGGCCTTGGAGGAGAGCCAGGTCAGCATCACCACGCCGACAGCCAGGCCAATGGCCAGCGGGCTGTTGAAGAGGGCCGCTCCCCAGTCGCCTTCGTTGATCAACAGACTGCGGCGGATGTTTTCCTCTGCCACGGGGGTCAGCAGGAAGGTAATGATCAGGGGCGCTTCCGGAATTTTGAACTTCCGCATGAAGAAGCCCATTAGGCCGAACATCAGCATCAGCAGCACGTCGTAGGGATTGTTCTCGAACGAGTAGCTGCCGATGACGGCCATCAGCATGACCATGGGCACGAGGACGGGGGCCGGAAGTTCGCCGAGCTTCGAATAGACGAAGGCGAAGATACGGCCGATGCCCAGGTTAAAGATGTTGCCGATCAGCAGGATGATGAAGAGGGAATAGATCACCTCCGGGAAAAGCTCGAACATGCGCGGGCCGGGTGTTGCGCCCTGAAGCATCAACGCGCCGCCCAACAAGGCCGCGACCGCGGAACCGGGAATGCCGAAGGCAAGCAAAGGTACTAGGGTTGGGCCGACGGTGGCGTTGTTGCCGGCCTCAGCCGCTGCGATGCCTTCCAGCTTGCCGGTGCCGATTTTCTTGTGCGGCGAGACCTGCTTGGCGATGGAGTAGGACATGAACGCGCCGACCGTCGAGCCGAGGCCCGGCAGCATGCCGACAAAAGTGCCGACGCCGAGGCCGATGCCCATTTCTTTCCAGCAGGAGAGGTATTCCTTGAAGGTCAGACCTTCGCCCTTGGTCGAGAAGATCTCTTGCATCGCAGCATGCATTTCGCGGGCCTGGCGGGATTCTTTGAGCATTTCAACCGCGCGTTCGAGCATCGCGCCCATGGCGAAAATACCGATCACCAGCGGGATCAGGTGGATGCCGTCGCCCAGCCACCACTGGTCGAACGTGTTGCGCGGCACACTGGAAATCGGATCGGGACCGATCGTGCCAATGAACAGGCCAAGGGCGGCGGCGAACATGCCCTTGGCGAGATGTGCGCCGGACAGTGCGCCCAAGAGGCAGATTGCCAGCGCCATCAGCCAGAAGCGCTCTGACGGGCCGAATTGCAGGGCGATCAACGCCAGCATCGGCGCGATCAGGATGGTGATGACATCGGAAAGAAAGTCGGCGGTTACGCTGGAATAGAGCGCCATCAGCAGCGCTTTGCGGCCCTTGCCCGTGCGCATCATTTTATAGCCGTCGAAGACGGTGGCAGCGGCCTCGCTAGTGCCGGGGGTGGCGAAACTGATGGCGCTGATGGAGCCGCCATAGATAGCGCCCTTATAAAGCCCGATCAGCAGGCCAAGTGCGGCGGCGGTATCCATGGTGAAGGTCAGGGGCAGCATGAGGGCAACGCCGGTGGTGGCGGTCAGGCCCGGCATGGCGCCGACGCCGACGCCGATTGTGACGCCGATGGCGAGCCAGAGCATGGTCTCGAAGGTGAAGACCAGTGCGAAAGCGTCGTAAAGCGCATCAAGATTGATCATAGCGGTGCGCCTTATGGCTCAAGGAAGCTGAGGAAGAACGGCATGGGCAGATCGATGCCGATGGCCCAGAACGCGATAGAAATCCCCAACGTGGTAGCGATGCTGGAGATGATGGCCGTCCACCAAGGCCATGCGCCGAATATGTAGGTGGCAGCGGCCAGGAAAACCGGTGCAACCAGGACAAAGCCATAGGTCCAGGCAAGCTCGTAAAAGACGTAGAGCACCAGCAGGATAACCACGGCCAGAGCCCAATCCATCCAGCCGGTGGTTTCCATGTCGTCTTCGACATAGCGCTTGTACTGGTCCACCATCATGACCAGCGAGCACAGCAGGCAGGCTCCCGCGCCAACAAGTGTAAAAAAGCCCAGCATGAAGCCGTCGCGCAGCTCGCGGTGGGTCCATTCCTGCATCCAAAGATAGATCAGCAATGCAATGCACCCGGCGGCCATGACGGCCGCTGTGCCTTGATTGCTGCGCAGCCAGCTAGATGGCTGGCCTGTCACCGTAGCCATTGGTTTCGTTTCCATGTTCTGTTTGGTTTCTTGATTACCACCATAAGGGCCACATTCGGCGGCCGGGTGCAATCACCGGATTGACGAAGCGCGGCAGGTAGGGTTCGCTTTGCCAAGCAATGCTGTTGGCAGCTAATCAAATCACCGAGTGAGGAACCATCATGGGGTTCGACTACGCCACCCATTTTCGCAAGGATCTGCCGGTGCCGGCGCCCGCACCGTTCAAAGGTTTTGCGCCCTATTATTTCGTTGGCGGCAATAATGCGCCGGAGGCGGTGCAGGTGCAGAACCTGATCGACGCCGCCACTCGCGCGCTGGAGAAGGAAGGCGCGAACCTCGCCATCTACAACCTCCAGACCGGCCCCCAGGGCTACCGTCCCTTGCGCGAATGGCTTGTCGGGCGGTTGAAAAGCTGGTGCGACATGGATGTGACGCCTGACAATATCCTGATGTGCTCCGGCTCGCTGCAATGCCTGGATCTGGTGCACCAGGCGTTGTTGGAGCCGGGCGACGTGGTGGTGGTCGAAGGCGGTACCTATGGCGGCACCATGAGCCGTCTGAAAAGCAGCAAGGCGGAGTATGTGGGCGTCGCCATGGACGATGACGGCATCGTTCCGGAGGCGCTGGACAAGCTGCTGGCCGGCATCAAGGCGGAGGGCAAGCGCTGCAAGTACCTCTACACCATTCCGACGGTGCAGAACCCGACGGGCACGGTGATGAGCCTGGAACGCCGCCATGCGATCCTGGATATTGCGCGCAAGCACGACATCATGATTTTCGAGGATGACTGCTACGCGGACCTGACCTTCAGCGGCGAGCGTCCGCCCGCGTTCTACTCCCTCGATACGGAGGGGCGGGTTATCTATTGCGGTACCTTCTCCAAGACCATCGGCCCGGCGCTGCGGGTTGGCTATCTGGTGGCGGACTGGAAATTCATCGCCCAATGCCTGCCGCTCAAGACCGATGCAGGCAGTGGCGCGCTGGAGCAGGCGACGCTGGCGGAATACTGCCCGGCGCATTTCGATGACCACGTCAAACAGCTTACCGGTCTGTTCAAGCAGAAATGCAATGCGATCCAGGAGGCTTTGGCCGAGAATTTCGGCGCCGCGGTTGAGTTCCGCCCGCCGGAAGGTGGCATCTTCATCTGGGTGAGCCTGCCGAATGAGGTGGACACCTCCAAGCTGTTCGCCGCCGCCCAGGCCGAAGGGGTGATGATCAACCCCGGCCGCGAATGGGTTGCCGACCCGGATAGCGGCAAGAACTCGCTCCGCCTCTGCTTCGGTCAGCCGACTGTCGAGCAGATTAAGGAGGGCGTCGCCAAGCTCGCCGAGATCTGCAACCGGGAGTTTGGTGTGCCAGTGCGGATCGGGAATGTGCAGCAGGGCGGTTAGCGTCAGTGCTGTTTTGCCTAGTCCATTCCACACGGAGAAGCGTAAAAGGAGCAACGGCTACCATTATCGAATGGGATCGGTTGATGCGGCAGAAGCGAAGTTCCCCGCCTGTTAGGGTATTGGGGAAAGTGGTGTTGGGGGCGGTCGCAGCGGTCGTCTCCGCGCTGGCTATAGCCACGGCTGCCCATGCTGGAGGCCTTACCGTTGTTGCCGAGGGTGTGCGTTCGGCGAAGGGAAATATGATCTTCGCCATCCATCGCGAGGGCTACGTTTTTCCAGACAAGGACTCGTCGTATGAGGGCGGCTTTCGCCGGGCTGTCGCAGAAAAAGTAATGATGACGTTCGGCAACCTGCCCGTCGGGCGCTATGCCCTGGTGGCAGTGCACGACGAAAACCTGAACCGGGTATTGGACATGAACCGGTTGGGCGTGCCGACCGAGGGCTTTGGCTTCTCCAACAACTCGGTCGGTGTCTTCGAACCACCGAGCTTCGCCGATGCATCCTTCGAAATCAAAACGGATGGAGAGGTGACCCAATCCATCCGTTTGATCTATTTGCCAGGTTCTGGCTGAGGCGCGGGGGGCGTCAGGCCACCTTTGCCGCGGCCCTGGCTGCGGTCAGCGAACCGGCATGCATGAGGGAGCCGGCCAGCGGGTGGCCGACGATGTCTTCGGCCAGTTGGGCGACCTCTACCAGCTTGTCGACGTCGATGCCGCTCTCGATGCCCATCTCCTCGCAGAGGAAGGCCAGGTCTTCGGTGCAGACATTGCCCGCCGCACCCTTCAGCGCCGCAAATGGGCAGCCGC
This sequence comes from Alphaproteobacteria bacterium, assembly GCA_965202745.1. Classification (GTDB taxonomy): domain Bacteria; phylum Pseudomonadota; class Alphaproteobacteria; order Bin95; family Bin95; genus JACKII01. The sequence goes on along the minus strand of CBDBCB010000022.1, from coordinate 224,276 downwards.
CCAGGCCGGCCACCGCCGAGTCGAACTCCGTCACGCCCATCTGCATACCGGCATAGGCATTGGCGATGCCGAGGCCGCGGGTATCGTGCAGGTGCAGATTGATGCCCAGCTCTGGCCACTTGTCGCGGACCGTGCCGACGACGCGCTTGACCGAGGAAGGGTTGGCCCAGCCCATGGTGTCCGCCAGGCTGACATACTCAATAGAGCAGCCCATTTCGTTTGCCAGGGCCAGAATTTCGGCGAGGCGCTTGGTTACAGTCGCGACCTCCACCGGGCCTTCGTAGTTGCAGCCGAATGCCGTCATGATGCTGGCGCGCACCACCGGGATATTATTCTCCTGGTAGATTTTGATCTGATTGCCTTGGATACGGACGTTGTCGTCGAAGCCGCGGTTGGTGTTTTTGCGCATGAAGGTCTCAGACGTGGTGGTCGAGATGGAGCCGAACATGTCCAGCCCGGCGCCTTCCTTCTGGTGCATGATGGCGCGTTGCAGGCCTTTCTCGTTCAGCCAGAGCACGTGGTAGTTAACACCGGGTTTGCGTTTGAAGCCGCGGACAACGTCATCCGCATCCGCCCAGCCGGGCACCGCGCGGGGGCTGACAAAGCTGGCGACCTGGATTTTCTCCAGGCCGGTTTCGGAGAGGGCGTCGATCAGTTCGATCTTGCGGGCGGTGGCGATCGGCCCTTTCTCGATCTGGAAGCCTTCGCGCGGGCCTTCTTCGTGGATGTGCACTTGCTTCGGCAAATCGGACATGGCGCTAATTCCTCATTCAATGATGAAACTCTGCCTAGCCGCGTTCCATAGGCGGATGGCGATGTCAAGTGGACACCAGCCACGGAGGCGCGATGGTTGCCCGGCATTGGCAGAGCAGGGATAATGCCGGAACGGCTGAAATGGGCCGAATTCCCTGCTGTCGGTATCACGCTGACTGATGGAGAGCGCCTGCCTGCCCGTAGGCTTTGCCCGGGGCCGGCTTAGGGGCAGGGAATACCCGGCAGGTATCTGGCTTGGGAAATTGGGGTTCGAAAGCTTTTGTTTGGGTGATTGTCGTGAGCTATTTCGACGCAACAGCGTTATGAGTTAGTTCAATGGATGACACATTATCAAAACAGCAAAAACATATAAATGTATAGATTTAACTCTAAATCAATCCATGGTTGTTTGCAATCATATGTGGTGCCCCGTTTTTTTGATATAATTGCTCAGAATTTGGGCGGAACACTGGCTGAATTTCAGGGCGGGAGCCACGCGAGATGGTTGCTTTCTGCCCCCGTGTTTGCGCAGGATCGGCTCAACACATACAAAAACTGCAATGTGTTACTAAGTAGAAAATTCCTACGAGTCAGTGAAAGACCTCAGTCAAGGGAATAAGCATGTTTAGGAGTTCAAAGGGAGCTATGCTGGAAAGTTGGTGACGGCTTGATCAGGCGGCGTTTTGCATTTGTTTGATCCCGTCGATGAATGCAATGCCCTGGATTATCCCAGGCATGCGATTTGCGCCGTCGCGCTTTCGCCATTTGCCCTGCGCTGACATCAGGAGCCTGACCGCCATGGCGAGGGCGGTCTTTCGGCTCAGACAGCCTTTGGTTTTACCTGTCCGGTGACACACCGTCGCGAAGGCGCTTTCGATGGGATGGGTGGTTCTGATGTGTTTCCACTGTTCTGCCGGGAAATCATAGAAGGCCAGCAGCACGTCACGGTCTTTGATCCATTTGGCTACCGCTTGTTCGTCTTTCACGCCGTAGGTCTCGATGAAGAAATCGCAGGCTGCCATGGCTTCGGCCTTCGTCTCTGCCTGCCAGATGTCGTGCAGGGGGCCTTTGGCTTTCGCTTGCACCGATTGGGGCATTGCCTTCAGCCCATTGCCGGTTTTATGGAACCAGCAGCGCTGTTCTGCGGTCGCGCCGAAGACCGCGCGAAGGGCGGCCCAGAAGCCCAGTGCACCGTCGCCTACCGCGAGATCGGGCGCGTGATTGAGGCCGCGCCGCTTGAGGTCGAGCAGGAGCGCGCGCCAGCTTTGGGTCCTTTCGCGATAGCCGTCGGTCAGCCCCAGTATCTCCTTTCGGCCCCATTCATCCGCGCCGATCAGCACCAGAACACATTGCTTTTCTTCCATCCTTGGCTGGAAATAGACGCCATCCGCCCAGACATAGACGATGCGCCGGGCGCTGAGATCGCGCTTCTGCCAGCGGTCGTACTCCTCCCACCAATTGGACTTCAGCCGCGAGATGGTGGGGGACGACAGGCCCGCCGCGTTCGGCCCGAGCAGCGCGGCCAAGGCCGCCTGAAAATCGCCCGTGGAAATGCCGTTGAGGGAAAGCCAGGGCAGTAAGTCCTCGACGGACTTCGCCTTGCGCAGATACGGTGGCAGGATCGAAGAAGAGAACCGACCCTTCTCAGCCTGCCGATCACGATCCCGCCCGCGTGGCCCTTTCACGGGCACTGGGCCAATCCCGGTCATTCCCTCTCGTTCTGGCAGGTGAGCGTGACGAACGACCCGCGCGGGCCCCTCGGACGTCGTCTCATTGGAAAATGGCGCAAGCCATGCGCTCCACTCAGCTTCAAGCGCTTGCTCGATCAACTGCCGCGCCCCGGAACGGATCAAATCCGTCAGCGGATCGGCGGAAAATCCCTTGGGATGGGGCAACGCGGTGATGGTATCTCTCGTCATGGGGCATAGCCTTTTCTCGGCGAGAATTGCGGCGCGGGAACAACGCCATGATATGCCGCCCCTCAGGACAATCACCAACTGTCAGCTGTTTCTCTGTTGACCGCGCGCTGGCTGACAACGGTGCGAAATTTACCGTAATGCACGTGATGGAAGAAATCCCCGGTTTCGTTGCGGTTGAAATGCCAGACGGTGTTCTTGAGAAGGTGCAGGAAACAGTCAAAAACGCACTTATCCAGACTGAAAAAACCTTACATGGCGCTAAAACAGAATTGAAAAGAGGTCATGTCGGGCTTTCTATCCTCGAATATGCCAAAAAAAACAAAATAGATTTCATCGTTATTACTTCGCACAAGACTGGAATAGAGAATTACTTTCTAGGGTCAACGGCTTCCAGGGTTGTTCGGCACGCCGAACGTTCTGTTCACGTCATCCGTTAGTGGCGCGATTGTAGCATGACCGGCCAACGACAGTTTCCCCGACGAACGGGCGGGCTTGCCCCGTACTGTTTGGAGCACGGCAAATGACAGAGTTCCTCTACGCTATTGGCGGCGTCTTACCAATTGCGGTGATTGCCGTTCTGATCCGAAGGTTTTTCTTCCCCGGCGTGGCGGCAAGGCTGCAACGGAATGTGTACGCTGTCCTGTGTGCCTGGCCGGTTGCAACGGTCCTTGGGTCTTTTGGCGCTGGCGAAGGCGGTTTCCTGCCGCGCCTGCAAAATATACCTGACCTCCAGATGGCCATCTTCTTTGGCATCTCTGCGGTAATCGTTGTCGTACTTCTCTTTATCGGCGCGGCGGTGGGCGGCTCCCTGTCAGAAAAGCCCGACGCTTAGGGAATAGCAGAACGGCTTCTTTAGCAGCCTGCTAAAAAGCCCCAATCTCTGCCCCCACCCTTCGACAGGCGCTGGGTGAAGGGGGAGTGTTGGGTTTCAACAAGCCTCAGCAAATTCTCTTTATCCTGAACCTGTCGAAGGATGGCACCCCTGCCGTTGGTATAAGAACTTTTTCATCAACCCCTAAACCAGCCCATCACGCTCCACCGCCGCGCGCAGGTCTGTCCGGTGTTCCGGGTCAGCAATGGCGATCATGGCCTCGGCCCGCTCGCTCAGCGTCCGTCCGCGGAGTTCCGCCATGCCGTGTTCGGTGATGATCACGTCAGCGTCTGCCCGCACCGTCGTCACCGGCCCGGACAGCTTGGCAACGATCCTGGTCGCCCGCGCCCGCCCCGCCGTCGAGCCCAGCGTGATCACCGCCCGCCCCTCCGGGCTCGCCAGCCCGGCGCGCTGGAAGTTCACCTGCCCGCCGACCGCGCCGATATAGCGGCCATTAACGGCCTCCGACCCGATCTGGCCGGTCAGATCCACCTCCAAAGCGGAGTTCAGCGCATACAGCCGCCGGAAATTGCTCAGCACCGTCGCGCTGTGCGTATAGCGGCCCCGGCGCATTACCACGCCCGGATTGCGGTCGACGAAATCATACAGCTTCTTCGTGCCATAGAGGGACGTGGCCACCGAGTAGCCCTCGTCTATCTCCTTGAACCGGTTGGTAATCGCGCCCGCTGCCGCCAGATCCACAAAGCTGTCCGCGACCGAGCCGGAATGCAGCCCTAAGTCCTTGTGACCAACCAGCGCCGAGGCTATCGCATCCGGCGTCGCGCCCACGCCGTACTGTATTGTCGCCCGGTCCGGCACCAGCCGCGCCACCTGTTCGGCAATCGCATGATCCACCGGTCCCGGCGGACGGGATTGCCAGGCATAGGGCTCATTCTGGGCCGGGAAGACCGCCGTCAGGAAGTCCGAGGAAATCTCGGAATCCCCGCGGGTCCAGGGCATCGCGGCGCTTTCCTCTGCTAGCACGACCCGCGCGCTTTCCATAGCGTCGCGCATATGGTCGAGCGTAATGCCGAGCGAGCGCCGGTTGGCGTCATCTTTCGGCGTTACGGTGCACAGCACCACATCCGGGCACAGATGGCCTTCGTCAAAAATCGTCGTATAATCGCTGAAATGCGCCGGCACGATGTCCAGCTTGCCCGCCTGAAACAGCTTTGCGTTGATACCGAAGCCGTCCATCGCCACATAGTCCAGCCCAGGTGCGGTCAGGCGGTCCTCGCCTGGGTCAAGCGGAAAGCTGTTCAACAGCCGCACGCCGCCCAATTTTTCCGCCTGGGCAATAAACGCTGTTATCAGGCCTTGCGGTGCGGCACCCAGCTGAGCGCAAAACACCAGATCACCGGGTTTGATATAGGGCGAGAGGTCGATCATCAGCCCTTGCCGCCCTCATACGCCTCAATCAGGCTGAGCAAGACGTCGGGCAGTGGTGTGCTCTCGTGCGTCTCCTGGTTGGTGTAGACCCACACAACCTCGCCCGTCGTGCGCAGGTCTTCCTTGCCGGCCCCATGAATTTCAAACGTGAAAGTCATGCTGGTGCGCCCGATACGGCCCGGGCGCACGCACACTTCAATTTCCTCGCGCTTGCTAACCGGTGCCTGCCATTCCACCACCGCGCGGACGGCGAGATAGTCGTGATTGGTTGCTTTCACCTCACCGTCATAGTCCAGGCCGACGGCATAGAGATACTCAGTCAGCGCGGTATCAAAGTAGGTCAAATAGTGAGCGTTGTAGACGATTGCCTGGTTATCCACCTCAGAATAGCACACACGGGTGGGCCAGGAAAAACGGAAGTCACTGCGGGCCATGGGTTAAAGTCTCTCGGGATATTACGGAACAGGCAGACACCACAGAGCCAATTGTGGCTCATCGGCGGCGCGCATGCCGTGGAAAATGTTGGACGTGTTGTAAACGATACTGCCTGGCCCCGGCGAGAACCAGGGGCCACGGTCCTGTCGCCAGTCACCGGCGGTCAGGGCCAGGTAAAGTTCCTCTGGCGGGTGCTGGTGATCGGGATAGGAGGCGCCGGGCGCGACCAGGCTGATGCCGACCCGCAGGTCGTCCCGTACTTCCAGGCTTCCGGTGCGGTCCGCTGGGCCAATCAGGCTGGCCAGCGCATGGCGTTCCGGAAAGTCCGGCTCTGCCTCTTTGTCCAGCCCCTGCCGCCGGAACCAGCCAATCCGCGGCCCCAGCTTCTCCATCGCCGCCGCAGCCCTGGCCGCGGAGCCGCCAACAGATTTCGCACTGGCCAGTGCGGCCGGCAGATGCTCACAAGCAGTTGGCAACGCTCCGCTATCCGCGGATGCTGCCACCGTACCCACTATTGCTGCTGCAGCCTGCACCCGTGCCAATGCAGCGGCAGCGGCAGAGCCGGGCTCAACCTTCGCGGCAAGGCCATCGATCAGTGCGTCCAGAAGCTCCTGAAAATCAGGATCACGGGCAGTAGACATGGTGGCGCTCCTTCGGCTGCAGCTTTCCAGAGCCCCAGCCTAGTCCGGCTTGCGGCCCCAGACCACCTTGGTCATGCCCGGAATCAGCACATCGACGTCGATGTCGGTGTAGCCTGCCCCTTCCATCACGCCAGCAACCCAGCTTGGCGTGGTCGATTTGGCGGCCGGTGTAAAAGCCAGATGCTGCAACTGCCAAAGCGCAGCTAGCGGTGGGCCGGAGCGGTCATCCTCCACCATGAAGTCATGCACGATGTAGAGACCGCCGGGCTTGGTGACATCATAGGCGTGACGCGCCAGTTCAGGGATCGCTTCGCCGGGCACACCGTTATAGAGATAGCTCATCAGCACGGCCCCGACATCGGTCGGCCAGTCATATTCAAGCGCGTTACCGCCAATAAACTCAATCCGGTCAGAAAGGCCCGCCTCCGCCACTTTTTGGCGGCCAAGCCCCACAACGTGTGGGAAGTCCAGAATGGTCACACGCAGGTTCGGGTTGGCCTCGCACAGCCGGATCGCCATGCCGCCGGTACCGCCAGCCACATCCAACAGGTGGTCCACGCCGGAGAAATCGATCATCCGCACCAGCGACCTGCCCGGCCCAAGCGAGCCCGCGTGCTGGGACTCGCTGTAGAGACGCGCCTCTTCCTCGTTTTCCATCCACTTGGCGTAGCTATCGACATCGTCCGGTGACATGCTGTCGGTGACGACGCCTTCCAGCTGCTGCATGAAGCCGTACATCTGGCGGTCGATCTGCAGGCGCAGATAGTCGCCGAAATCATAGCGCGCGCCTTTTACCAGAAAGGCCTCGGAACCCGGTGAGTTGCTGTACAGATCGCCTTCTCGCGTCAGCAGCCCAATAGCGTTCAACGCGGTCAGGATGGTGGTGATGCGGTTCTCCGGTACGCCAGCCTCTTCGGCCAGGGTTTTGGCGTTCTTTGGTTCACCAGAAAGATTGGTGAAAATATTGCAATGTAAAGCAACAAATAGTGCCTTCGATGCCATGAAGCCAAATGCAATATTCGATATTTGTTCGGCTTCTTTAATCGGTTCCATTACTGTTCCTCTCAAGTGCACGAAACGCAGTAGTTCAAGCAGCAACCACCGCTTAGCAAGTTGTTGCGGAACGGGTGCACGTTGGATTGTCTGTTGATCCTCACCACTTTAGCATAACTTTCCACGAACGTCTAATGGTCCGCCCGCTTCAGTTGGAGAACTTTCATGCGCGCACTTGTTTGCCGGGAATTCGGTCCGCCGGAGACCCTTAATGTGGGCGAGTTACCAGAGCCCGAGCTGAAGCCCGGCGAGGTTCTTATCGATGTCGCCGCCGCGGGTATTTCCTTCGCCGACACGCTGATGATCCGCGATCTTCACCAGAACAAACACACCTTACATTTTGCTGCACATTTTGCTGCGGGCATGGAAGTCGGTGAGCGTATCGCAGCACTGGGCGAAGGCGTATCCGGCCTGACGGTCGGCGCGCGCGTCATGGCGCTGGTCTATGACGGCGGCTATGCAGAGCGGGCGGTTGCGCCGGCCGCAGAAACCTTCCGCATCCCGGACAGCATGGACGAAGCCACCGCCGCCGCCCTTTGTGCCGCCTACCTGACCTCCCACGGCGCGCTGGTCTGGCAGGCCAGAGTGCAGCCCGGCGAAACGGTGCTGGTTCTGGGTGCGGCGGGCGGCGTCGGCCTGGCGGCTGTAGAGGTCGCCAAGGCCCTGGGCGCAACAGTGATCGCCGCAGCATCCAGCTCTGAAAAGCTAAAAACCGCCGCGATTCACGGCGCTGACCATGGCATTAACTATGCAGAAACGGACCTGCGCGCCGCGGTGCTGGAGCTGACGGGCGGTAATGGCGTCAATGTCGTCTATGACCCGGTAGCCGGCGACCTGTACGAGCCCGCCTTCCGCTCGCTGGACTGGGGTGGACTCTACCTGACTATCGGCTATGCCGGTGGCGCGATCCCGAAGATTCCGGCCAACCAATTATTGGTGAAAAACTGCAGTGCCTTGGGCTTTGCCTTGTTCTACTACCGAAAACGCCGTCCGGACCTGCTGGCGAAATCCGCCGCGGACCTGATGCGCTGGTTCGAGGAAGGAAAGCTGAAACCGGAAATTTCAGCACGCTTTCCGCTCAGCCACGGCGCGGAAGCGTTGCGCCTGATCATGGACTGGAAAGCCGTAGGGCGCTTGCTTATCGATATCTGAACCGGCGAAGCTCTTGTGGGAAGCCCTCATGGATGGACCCAACCCGCGACAGGGCGGGAGCAGAGAGCGGGTATCCGCAATTTCGCGCTAAAGGCGGCCTTCCAGATAGACTTCCAGCGGTTGGCGGAAGATGGCGAAGGATTTGTAGGCGTACATTTCGGGCGCCATCGTTCTGATGGCTTCGAGCAAGCGGCCGGCCCGCACCGGATCGCCCCCGATTTCGCCCAAGATTGTCTGGTAAATTCGGATGCCAAAGACGATTGCCCCGGTTTCCGGCAAACGCACAAGCGTTTGCCTTTCGGAGCGGAACCAAACGTTTTCGCCTATCGTTTCCGGCTGGAAACGAGGGTCTGCCGCCGTCAGTCCGTGCCCGGTGGGCTGGAACAGGGCCGGATCGTCGATCAGCGACCAGTTGATCCGCCAAACCGGCTTCTCCGCCTTCAGATGCTGGAAGAAGCGGTCCACCTGCCGACCCACCTTTTCGGCATAGAGCGGTACGGGTGCGTGGATCGCCTGCATCGGCCGCCCGATCTTGTCCGCTAGCAGCCAGCGCGTCGGAAAGCAGAGGGAGGCCGCCGTCAGTTGGTAGGGCTCACCGCCGCCCGGCGATTGCAGCAGGCAGAAATCTTCCTGCACCAACCGTCCTGCGGTTTCAATGGCAGGCAGGCCGTTCAGTAGCACCGTCCGCCCTTCGCCAACATGCATCGCGCTGCTGTCGCCGTCCTGCCGGTAGATCGCCGGATACCGCCTCGGCAGATAGTCTGCCAGCCGCGCCAGCAATTCCGCCTGAGCCGCCTCCGACCCCGGCAGCGCTGCCGTCACCTCATCGCGCCGTTCGGCGATCAGGCGGTCTTTCTCCGCCAGTTGCGCCAACAGCAGATCGTCCGCCTGTATCCATTCAATGGGATCGAGCGGTCGCAGCGCCATGGCCATACGCCAGGGGCCGTCCTCGATGGGAAAGAGGGGCGGGCTGGTGATCAAATCGACCCCGCATCCTGAGCCGGAAAGCCCAGCTTGCCGTGTCGAAGGGGCGGGAAGCCCTCTGCGCTCGGTCCCTTCGATACGCCGCACTTTGCGCGGCTACTCAGGATGCGGGGTATTTGAAACTGAACAGTGTTCAAACGACTACGCAGCCTTGTTCGCCTGCCAATTGTCAAGATGCTGCCGGGCCTGGTCATAGTCCATATCGCGGTCCGGCCCCTTCTTCGCCGTCAGTTCGATGACATAGCCATCCGGGTCACGGAAATAGATAGAGTTGATGAAGCCGTGGTCGGAGACGCCCCGCGTATGGATCCCGGTAGCTTTGCCCTTCTCGAACATGGCCATCATGTGCTCATGGCTCACTTCAAGCGCGATGTGCAGGTCGAAATCGTGTTGGTTTTTGAATGCGAACGGCATGTCTGGCGCTTCAAAGAACGCCAGGAAAGAGCCGTCGTCCATCTCATAGAAGGAATGCAGCACACCCGCACCCGTGCCGCGGCCCGTGCTGGTGGTCTCGATCTTGAACGCGTTGGCAAGTTTCAGGCCCAGGAAGTCCTCATAGAACTGGCGGGTTTTCTCCGAGTCGCTGCAACGGTAGGCGTTATGGTGTAGGCCTTTTATGTCGATGCTCATTCCAGTCCTCTTGTGCTCTGGAGTATAAGGTCACTCCCACCCAGGCGGGTGCAGTTGGTGCCACTCGGTGGCTTGTTCGTAGGCCGCGCCGGTTTGTACCAGCAGCGGCTCGCTCAGATGGTGGCCCGCGAACTGTACCGACAGGGGCAAGCCGTCCTGGGAAAGGCCACATGGCAGAGAGATGGTGGGCTGGCCGGAATAATCCATAGGCACGGTGAAGCGGCTGGTCCACGGGTCCCGATCCGGCGGTACGGGACCATAGGAAACCGCCGGCGGCACGGGATAGGCAGCACTCGGAGTCGAAGGGCACACAAGGAAATCCACGCCTTGCATCATGCGCAGCATCTCGCCATTGCACTGGCCGCGAAGGATTGTTGCATTGGCGTAATCTATTGCGGAGTAGCTGTTGCCCTGCTCCAGCCAGCCACGGAACCAGGGGCCGTAATCGGCCGCCCGCGACGGGAAGAAGGCCCGGTGCGCATCCGCAGCTTCGGCAGTGCACAATACCTGCCATGCGGCCAGATACTCGCGTAGACGGCGGGGCATGGCGACCGGCACGATCTCTGCCCCCAGGCTTTCCAGCACATCCACGGTCTTCGCCACCGCGGCCGCATAGTCTGGGGCCATCCCGGCGGAGGCATAGGATGGGTCCCAGCCAACCTTTATGCCCTGTAGCCCTTTGCCGACGCCGCCCAGCATATCCGGCACGGGAGCCGCCAGGCTGGTAGGATCGTTACGGTCCAGGCCGCTGATGGCCTGCATGACGATGCCCGCATCTGCGGCAGAGCGAGTAAGGGGCCCCACATGATCCAGCGTCTGGCCCAGGTCGAGCACACCGTGACGGCTCACCCGGCCATAGGTGGGCTTCAGGCCGACCGTGCCGCAGACCGCCGCCGGATGCCGGATGCTGCCGCCGGTATCCGATCCCAGGGTGGCAAACGCCAATCCTGCCGCTGTGGCTGCGCCCGATCCGCTGGAGGATGCTCCTGACCAATGCCCCTCGCGCCAGGGGTTTTCCGGCACATCGAAGGCCGGGTTATAGCCCGCCATCGCACCTTCGGTCAGGTTCAACTTACCGAGCAACACCGCGCCCGCATAGGCAAACTTCTGCACTACGGTCGCGTCGAAGTCCGGCACGAAGTCCGCCAGTACCTTGCAGCCGCCCATGGTGCGGATGCCGGTGGTGTAGCAGAGGTCCTTCACCGCGATGGGCACGCCGTGCAGCTTGCCCCGATAGTCGCCTGCTGTGATTTCTGCCTCGGCGGTTCTCGCCTGCTCCATGGCCAGGTCGCCCGTGACGGTGGCGTAGGACTTGAGCTTGCCGTCCAGCCGTTCGATCCGGTGCAGCATGTGCTCCGTCACCTCGATGGGCGAGATCTCCCGCCTCTCGATCATGCCGGAGAGGGATTCGATGGTCAGATAGTGGAGGTTTTCGGCCACAGTTGGCAGTCTCCGCCTTTAAGGATTGTGATTTGCGCTGTAGCTTAACGGACCTTGCGCGTCAGCGCTGCCCGAAATCGAAACGCATACCGGCAATGTCATCTGCCTCGCCCGCCCCATCCGAGACGAGCGGTGCCCTGCGCCTCGTTATCGCCATGGCTGCGGTCTACTCCCTGCTGTTCGCGATGGCCCAAATGCACCGCATGGGCGGTGCCGTCATCGCGCCGGCCTTGTCTGCCGAATTGGCGCTCAACGCATCGGATCTCGGCCTTATCATTGGTATCATGTTCCTAGCCTCGGCGTGTACGCAGCCGATTTCCGGTATTTTATTGGACCGGGTGGGGCCGGTTCGGGCTGTCACCTACCTCGCCCCTGTTGGTATCGCCGGCATGCTGATCTTTGCCTGGGCAGATCAGGTATGGCAGTTGACGGTCGCCCGCATGATGATCGGCTCCGGCTTTGCCTGCGTTGTCAGTGGCATCTATGTGTTCCTGCTCGGCTGGGTCTCGCGTGAGAGTTTCACAACCGCTGCCGCCATGATCCAGGCGATACCCGGCACTATTGCCGTCCTCATCGCAACAACGCCCCTGGCCGTGTTGCTGCACGACTACGGCCGGACGCCGATATTCATCGGCCTCGCGGTATTGACTGCTGTGACCATCGGCCTGGTGAGCATCACGGTGAAGGAGGGGCCGCGCTCGACCCGCAAGACACGCCAGCCCGAGACCCTGGCTAAAAGCATCGGCGGTATCGGGATGATCGTTTCCCAGCGGCGCTTTCTTTGGCTCGCGGCGTTCAGTGTGACGGCCATCGGCCCGGCCATCGCTGTGATCGGCCTGCTTTCCGGTGTCTACATGCGGGAGCGTTTCGGCCTGGAGCCACAGCAACTGGGGACAACAGTGCTGGTTCTGCTGATAGCGCTGAATATGGGTGGCGTCATATATGGGCCGCTCGACCGTTGGACCGGCCGCCGCAAGGCCGTGGTGACTGGCGGGATCATGGTGCAGATCACACTGCTGACCACTCTGGCCGTCCTGGGCGACGTCAGTTATTGGACCACGCTGATCCTGCTGACCGCTTTCGCCAGCGTTTCCCAGTTGCACGCGCTGATCATCGCCCACGCGCAGAGCCTTTTCCCGCCGGAGCGGGCCGGGCGCGTAATTACCACCACCAACATCTTCATGATCGGCGGCATCTTTCTGTTTCAGACCATGTCCGGCGTTGCCTATGACCTGTTCACGCACGGGTTTGGTGCGCTGGCGGCCGATGGCTACCGCCTGACATTCTTGTCGTTGGCTTGCTGCCAGGTGCTCGGGCTACTTTTGTACTCACAAGCGCCTATTCCCAAGCCAGAGCGGTAATGCCAGGGCAGGGTTATTGGCCTTCGACAATTCAGTGCAGCTTCGCTAGGATCGCGAAGCGCGTATTACATTTGAGTACCAGAAAAGGGAGGAACATTTATGAAACTAGCCAAATTCCTGGCGATAGCGGCGACGGCGGGTGCAGTCGCGTTCGGCGGCTTTGCAGCTACCGCAGCCGACTATCCGTCCAAGACGGTCAAGACCATTGTGCCCTTCGGCGCGGGCGGCGGTACCGATCGCTGGGCGCGCGTGATGTCGTCGGTGGCCTTCGACGTGATGAACGTGGGTTGGCACATTCAGAACCGCGGCGGCGCTGCGGGAACGGTAGGCTGGAAATACATGCTGGACCAGGGCGGCGACGGCCATGCCATTCTGATGGCGAGCCCCACGCCGGTCATCGCTGCGATGATGGAAAGCAAGCCGCCCTTCGATCCTGAAGCGGTGAAGATTGCAGCCTATTATTCCATCATGAAACCAACCATGGTTGCCGCCAAAGGCAAGGAATGGTCCACATGGGATGGCCTGGTGAAATACGCCAAGGCTGGCGGCAAAAAACTGACCGTTGGCGGCACCAACACCCAACTCCTGGGCGCAGCCAACCTGTTTGCACAGGCAGGCATCGACGCGATCTACGTGCCCTATTCCGGCACAGGCAAGGCGGTCAATGACTTCCTGGGCGGCCATATCAACATGGTGATGGTGACCACATCGACAGCGGTGACGCTGGTGGATCGCGGTACGGTCGTGGTTAACACGTCGTCCAGGCCCTATGACAAGAAATCCGCTGCTGCGCTTGGCAATCCGCCGCGCGCCGACGAGCTGGGTTTCAAGGGCTTCAACCCGCCCCGTTTCATCGCCATGCATCCGGATACGACCGAGGCGCAGGTACAGCAGATGGGCGTCAAGATCGGTGAGATGCTGGAGACCAAATCGGTCAAACGGTTGATCGGCAAGCTGGGCGAAGAGATTTCGTTCGTCGGCTATCCGGAAGCACAGACGCTCTATGCAGAGACCATGGCGCAGTCGAAGGAAGCGATGAAACTGCTGCAGTAATCACTGTCTCGCAGCAATTTCGCAACGTCGAAAGGCCGCCGGAACGTTAGTTCCTGGCGGCCTTTTTATAGTCTAGCCTTCAACGAAATGGCGGAGATATCCGCCAGCCGCAAAACGGCTCGGCTTAGGCCGAAACCGCGGCGATCACGTCGGCCGGGGTGGCCTTCTTCGCAGATGCTTTTTCGATCCGGCGTTTGATGCGGCGGGCTTCGACCGGCAGCTTGCGGTTCGGCGTGCTGAGCAGGAACGCGTCCAAGCCGCCATTGTGTTCGATGGTGCGCAGACCATGCATGGAGACCTTCAGCCGGACGTTCTCGCCCAGGACATCGCTCATCATATTGGTGGTCTGGATGTTTGGCAGGAACCGGCGGTGGGTCTTGTTCATCGCGTGGCTGACATTGTTGCCAGTCATCACACCTTTGCCGGTAATATTACAGCGGCTCGCCATAGCTGACCTGTCCTCTTGCTGATGGAAAATAGAAGCGCGGGTTGTAGACAGGCTTGGCGGCCCCGTCAACCGACAGGACTCGGCAAGCTGCTATAACCCGCGTTTGGTGACTAGCTGGCGAGCGCCGCGCTGTCCTTGTTGATGTGGATCGCGCGGATGAGCACGCGGGTTACTTCCGCGACGTCATCGGAAACCGGCAGCATCAAACGTTTGTAGGTGTTCTGCTCGCCGGAGACCTGCACATCCATCACCTGGTAGATCGGCTCGGCGTGGGATTCCACAGCCAGCATATCCTGCTGGAACGTCGCGCGGATCAGCGGGTGCAGCCGGTGGCCGGTGCCGGAGCCGCTCCACATCATCACCGGGTCCTGGTGCGGTTGGGCAATGCTACCGCCAGCGGCGAGGTCGACCACGTTCATCAGCGACTCTTCACCGGAGCGGCACAACAGGCGTGCGCTCAGTTCGGTGATGCGCGGCATGCGCCCCAGCGCTTCGCTGCGGCGGCACCATTCGCGGTAGAGTTCCGAGAACAGGGCGTTGTTGTCGTATTCCAGCACGGAAAGGCTGATGGTGATTTTGGTGATGATGTCTTCGCCGCGCTCAATCCGGATACGCAGCATTTCCGCTTTGGCGTAGGCCGGATCAAGCTGGCTCAGAATATCTTCGCTGCTGCCGACCTTGTTGCGGGATTCGCCGAACGACGGTGCCTTTTGCAGATAGGATACGATGTAAGACCGCACGGCGGCAGTCATGGAAAGATCGCCACGGGAGGTGTCGATCTGCGAACATAGTTGGTTAACGGTTACGCTGTTATCTGCAGCAATGCGCTGCAGCGCATTCCACATGCTCGACTCCAGCCGCATCGTGGTGCGCCGACCATTGATTGTAACACTCCGCATCGCCAGGTGACTGGCAAGGTCAATGCCTTCCATCAGCTCAGGGTGTGCGTCGACTTTCCGCATCGCTACATTCATACCCTTTAACCCTTCACATCTCTTTTTTTGGGGGCGTTTGAGCACCGCTTCAACAGACAACCTTTGGTTGAGTGTTGATTGCACATTTATTATAGGTACACCTCTAGCATTCATCTTACACTTGGGACCCTTAAGTTGCTACCTCAAACATTTATGCCGCATGCGAAACCCGAAAAATACAGCTTTAGATTGTATCACGTGTTCGTGAGAACCAAACGCTGGCGGCCAACGTCAACAGGATCAGCAACCCCATTCTGTAGTCGTTTCCGATTGTATAGCGATTGTGGGGCAGAGCAATCGGAAGGTTTATGTCCATAAATCCCTCTGTGCCGGTAGCCATGCTGCTAATAATACGTCCATAAGGATCAATAATGGTGGAAATACCGGTGCTTGCCACGCGGACCAAGGGCATTCCTTCCTCTATGCTGCGCAGCCGCGCGATCGCTAAATGTTGATGCGGCCCGGCACTTGTACCGAACCATGCGTCATTGGTCAGGTTTAGCAACCAGTCCGGTCTATGTTCCGAATCAACGACTCCGCCAGGAAAAATGGCTTCGTAGCAGATCATCGGACTGACGGCCGGTGCGCCGGTAACGTGCAGGGATCGCGGGCCTGGACCTTCCTGGAAGCTGCCATGGCCTGGTGCCAGGCGATCGACCGGCAACCACTCTTTCAGCGGCACATACTCGCCGAATGGCACCAGGTGGTGCTTGTCATAGGCAGCCGTTACGCGGCCGTCCGGCGATACGGCAATGACCGAATTGTTGTAGGCTTGGCTTTGGCCGTTGCCGGTGTTTGTTGCGGTCCGCCTGGGGGTACCGAGGATCGTCGACCCGCCCGGCGGCGTTATCTTGCCGATTTCCGCCAGAGCTGCAGGGGACTCCGCCACCAAAAACGCGGTCGCAGCCTCCGGCCAGATAACTTGCGTGACACCTTCGGCAGCGGCGGAGCGGCTTAACGCCAGGTGTTTCTCGAAATGGGCTGCCCGCAGTTCGGGCCGCCATTTGTCCTTCTGGGGGATATTCGGCTGCACCAGCCGCAGCTGGACGCCCGGTACCGCCGGCATCTCCGCAGGTGCCGTGCCCAGCCGGATCGTCCCGGCCACGGCGACAAGCAACAGGGGCGCCAGCAGCGCCAACGCCCCGCCGATGCGCGCTGCCCATCCACGTGGCGCCAACAATTGCAGCAGTGCGCCGCCTGCGATGACGATGGTCAGCGAGACCCCATAGGTGCCGATCCAGGCAACGCCCTGCAGCACAGCGCCAGAGGCGCTCCAGCCATGCACTGGCAGGTTCCAGGGAAATCCCGTCAGCATGTTCCCGCGTAGCCATTCGCTTGTCATGAACAATGCGGCAAACAGCAGGATGTCTGATAGCAGGCGGCCGCCTAGCCACTGACGGCAGCGGACAAAGGCTAGCCCGGCAAGGCCTGTGATCAGCGCCAGCCCAGCCGGCAGGCCCGTGACCGCAAACGGCCGCATCCAGGCAAAGGTCGCGGCATCGACCAGGAACGCTTCGCCAATCCAGGATAGCCCGAACAGATGAAAGCCAAAGGCATAGGCCCAACAAAGGCCGAACCCGCCCCAGAGCGTTCGCGCCCGGCGCATCAGCAGGATTAGCAGGGCAAATGCCGGAAATTGCACCACCATCAACCCAATCGGCGGCAGCGCCAGTGAGCTCAGCCACCCAGCCCAGAACGCCAGCATAAACCTTACTACCAGGCCGACTTCGGGGCGGCGCTCTTCCAGGGAAGACAGGCTTAGCATGCGGGCAGGGTGCGCAAAAAAACGATGCGTCTGGACATGGTCAGGCGACGGCTTGGGCTGCAACACCGGGCTGCGGCAGGTTGCGGATGCGCAGCCGTTTCAGGCGGCGGGGGTCGCCTTCCAGGATCTCGAATTCGATGCCTGTCGGATGGGCAACAATTTCGCCCCGGCCCGGAACCCTGCCGACCAGGGTAAATACGAGACCGCCCAAGGTATCGATATTGTCCCTCTCCTCGTCAGTGAAGACATCGCCGACCTCGGCCTCAAAATCTTCTAGCAACACGCGCGCGTCGGCTATCAGGCTGCCGTCGGGCCTCTGGTCCATTTCCAGGTCTTCGGACCGCTCATGCTCATCGTCGATGTCGCCGACGATTTGCTCTACCAGGTCTTCGATCGTCACCAGACCGTCTATGCCGCCGAACTCGTCGACCACCAGCGCCATGTGATTGCGCTCCAACTGCATTTTCAGCAGCAGGTCGAGAACCCGCATTGACGGCGCAACCACCATGACCGGCCTCAGCAGTTGCCGCAGCGGTGGCGGATCGGGGGCCGCCGCGAGGGGCAGCACGTCCTTGACGTGGACTAGTCCCAGGATATGATCCAGGTCGCCTTCAAAGACTGGCAGGCGGGAATGGTGGGTTTCACCGATAAGGGCCACGACCTCCGGAACAGCGTTTTGCACGTCTATTGCAGCAATATCGATCCGGGGAACCATCACATCTTCGACGGTTTGACTGCGCAGGCGCAGCGTGTTTTCCAGGATCAGCCGCTCTGTCGGGTCGATGGGGTCATCGTCGGTGCTGTGCTGTTCGGCCAGCTCCTCCAGCGTTTCACGGACAGATGCGGTGCCATCGCGTGAGCGACGCAGCCGCCGCCACATGTCGCGCAGCATAGAGCGTCTGCCGCCCCGGCCGCTGGTGCCACCCCCATTCTGTGTAGCGCCGGTTCCTTTAGAAGCAGCGCCAGCTGCTTGTGGCGGACTTTCAATGCGGCCTGGTTCCACCGGCGCGTTGTTGCCCGGTGGATTGGTGCTAGGTGAGGGGTCGTCGGTCATTTTGGTGCGGGCATGCCTGCGGAATTGGGGAAAGGAGCCTCCGGTGGCTCTGCCGGGTCATATGGGTCCGGAACCCCAAGTTGGGCCAGTATTGCGCGCTCAATGCTCTCCATCTGCTCGCGATCATTGGTTTCATGATGGTCATACCCTAAAAGGTGCAAGACACCATGAACAATCATGTGGGTCAGGTGCACTTTCAGCGTCTTTCCCTGCTCGTCGGCTTCTCGCGCCACCGTTTCATACGCAACGGCAATGTCACCCAGATGACAGGGCTGCGCTGCCGGCACAGAGTCGGGGTCATCCCCTTCAAAGGCCAATACATTGGTGGGTTTATCGATGCCGCGGAACTTGCTGTTCAGCTCTGCCAGCAGCGCATCGTCGCCCAGAAGAATAGCGATGGAGCCAGGACCGGCCCCTTCGGCTGCATGGGACGCCAGGGCGGCCTCCGCTGCGGTGCGGCAGATACCTTCGGGGTCGGCCAAGGCACTCTCCCAGCCGGGCGCCTCAATGGTGATGTCCGCCTCTACGCCCCGCACTGCCAGTTGCCGCACCATCGCCGGTGACTGCGCGGTGCGGTTGCCATAGGCCTTCACGATACGGCCAATCAGGGGGTTGCGCACCACATCGTCCGCGGTGAAATAGGTAAAGCCGATCTCCTCCACGCCGTTCAGCCGGACCGCGGCATCCGCCAGACCGGATGTAGTGTGGGACCGCAGGTCCACCTGATCCGGATCGCCGCACACCACCATACGTGAGCCCTCCCCAAACCGGGTGAGGAACATCATCATCTGCTGGGGCGACGTGTTCTGCGCTTCATCCAGGATTACGAAGGCATGGGCCAGCGTGCGGCCGCGCATGAAGGCCAGCGGTGCGATCTCGATGAGCCCTAACTCGATCTGCTTGGCTACCAAATCGCCTGGCAGCATATCATGCAGTGCGTCATAGAGCGGGCGGAGGTAGGGATCGACCTTTTCCTTCATGTCGCCGGGCAGGAAGCCGATCCGCTCGCCCGCTTCGACCGCTGGGCGCGAGAGCACCAGCCGCTCCACCTCGCCGGTTGACATGGCGGCAACCGCAGCAGCGACGGCTAGATAGGTCTTGCCCGTGCCTGCCGGACCCAGCGCAAAGGTCAGCTTGTTCGCCTGTATTGCCCGCAGATAGGCCGCTTGCGCTGCCGTGCGGGGCTGTACGGTGCGCCGCCGGGTGCGGATGATGACATCGCCTGCATCGGCGACAATACTCGCGTCTTGTTGCTCTGCCAGTTTCAATGCTCCGCGAACCGCGCCTCTGTCGAGTGCTTCGCCGGTTTCCAGTTTCTTATAGAGGGTATCGAGCACGTCTGCCGCGCGTGCGACCGCTCCTTCGCCGCCGGAGAGTTCCAGGCGGTTACCGCGCGAAGTGATGCCCAAGCCCAATTCCCGCTCAATCAGCGCCAGGTTTTGGTCGTAGTCGCCATACAGAAGCTGCGCCAGGCGATTGTCCGCGAAGGTCAATCTGCGGCGGACGAGTGTGTCGTTCAAGCGGCCTCCTGCGCATTGCCGGTCAGGCCGCGGGGGCCGGCGGCGGCAATAGCAATGTCCACAATATTGTTGCGCCAGCTATCCGGCCCCTCCGCATGCACAGCATGCAGCCAGGGTGACTTTCCGGCCAGTTGTCCGTCCCGGCGGCCCAGCCGGTCGAACAGAACAGGCATAGTCTGACCGACAAACCGGTTGTTGAAAGCTGTTTGCTGCTCAGCCAACAGGGCCTGCAATTCTGCCAGCCGGGCTGTCTTAACGTCTTCGGGTACTTGCTCATCGGCAGTCGCCGCCGGCGTGCCGTGGCGGGAGCTGTATTTGAATGAGTAGGCCTGGGAATAGTCGACGTCCCGCACCAGCCGCATGGTCTCCTGGAAGTCCGCATCCGTCTCGCCCGGGAAGCCGACGATGAAGTCGCTTGCCATAGCCAGATCGGGACGCGCGGCGCGCAGTTGATCGATCACCCGGCGGTAGTCGTCTGCCGTGTGCTTGCGGTTCATGGCCTTTAAAATGCGGTCGCTGCCCGATTGCACCGGCAGATGCAGGAACGGCATGAACTTCTCAACCGAGCCATGCACCCTGATCAATTCATCATCCATATCGCGGGGGTGAGAGGTGGTGTAGCGCAGCCGCTCCAGCCCATCGATCTCCGCCAGGCCCTGGATCAGTCTGGCCAAGCCCCATTCGCCGCCTTGGGAGCCTTCGCCATGATAGGCGTTGACGTTTTGGCCCAGCAGCATGATTTCCCGTGCGCCACCGGCGACTAGCCGTCGGGCTTCGGCCATTACATCAGCGGCTGGGCGGGAATACTCCGCGCCTCTTGTATAGGGCACGACACAGAAGGTGCAGAACTTATCGCAGCCCTCCTGCACGGTCAGGAAAGCGCTGGAGCCAACTGCGGTCGTTTCCTCCGGCAGGTGGTCGAACTTTGAGTCTGCCGGGAAGTCGGTGGCGACGATGCCTGCCCGTCCGCGCGTGGTCGCGCGAGCCGCTTCAGCCTGGGCAACGAGTTTCGGCAGATGGTGATAAGCCTGCGGGCCGATCACCAGATCAACCACCGGTGCCCGCCGCACCATTTCCTCACCTTCGGCCTGAGCAACGCAGCCGGCCACGGCCACCAGCGTGTCCTTGCCCGCCAGACGGCGCTCCGTCTGCAATGCCCGCACGCGGCCGAGTTCGGAATACACTTTCTCGGCAGCTTTTTCGCGAATATGGCAGGTGTTCAGGATGATGCAGTCAGCCTCTTCCGGCTGCTCTGTCATGGCATAGCCTGCTTGTGCCAACGCATCGGCCATCCGGCGCGAGTCGTAGACATTCATTTGGCAGCCATAGGTGCGGATGAACAATTTACGGGCGGCGCCCCGGGACGGTGCCTCAACAGTCATGCGCGGAAATCATTCTCCAGGTGCCAGGAAGGCATTGTCGTTCGGGCCTCATGATGTTGTATCAGGCCGCTTCAGCGGAACCTAGCGGGCCGCTTTCGTCTGTCAAGCGCAATGGCCTTCCTGTCAGCGATGCTGCCACGCCGCCGGAGACTTGCGCATACATATGCTGGGCCAATGCCCGGCGGGAGGGGAAGGCCCTGGGGTCTGTCGGCGGATGCAGGGTGATGACGATGTGCGTGCGGCCAAGACCGGCAAAGGTCCGCAGATGACTGCCCAGATCCATGTCGCCGTACCAGGCAAAGAAGGGGCGCAGGCCTCGGCCAATCGGCATGCCGTTCAGCTTGGTATAGGCGATGGAGACCGACTGTAGGGTCAATTTTCGCTCATCGTCGGCACGCTCGGCCACACTGAACAGGGCGCTCTTGAAGGGCAGAACGCGGTTTCCGTCATTGCTGGTGCCCTCGGCGAACAGCACGAGCCGCGCGCCGGAGGCCAGCCGCTCGCTGATTGCATCGCGTTGCCGGGCAGCGCTGGCGCGGCGGCGGTCGACAAAGACCGTCCGTTGCAGCTTGGCAAGCTGGCCGAAAAACGGCCACGATGCGACTTCGCTTTTGGCAACGAAGCTCAAGCCGCCCAGATTGGATAGAACGGGGATATCCAGATAAGAAACGTGATTGGAGACGAGCAGTGTGGGCCGGTCCTTGGCCAACTCGCCGCGAACCTCAATCGTCATGCCCCAAAGTTTGCAGCAGGTCCGGTGATAGAACACCGGCAGCGACTCCCGCAGCGGCCACTTCAGACCAACCGCCAGCGCCTGCACGGGGATCAGCAGCAGGGTGAAGATCAGATAGATGGTCAACCGGATGGCGGAACGGGTATTGCGTACCCAGGCTGGGCCCAAATGATCTTTCACAGCCGTGTGCCAGTCATGATGGCGGCGGCCGGTCTTGGGCCAGCGTGCCCATTTGCCGGGCAAAGGCTTTGGTCAGCCGGTCCGGCCGCACGACAACACAAACGTCGATAGTATTGAACTGCTCGTCGATCACTGCGCCGTCGCCGATCATCCCGCCCATGCGCAGATAGCCCTTAATCAGCGGCGGCAATGCTGCGCGTGCCGCTTTGGGATCATAGCTGCCCGGTGGCGCCGAGTTCATGCTGACATAGCGCTTGCGCCGTGCCTTGGGCCGCATCCGCAACGGGGCCATATGATAGTGCCGCAGATAGCTGAGTTCGACGCCGATGGCGTCTGGATCGGTGCCCTGGAAGCTGGCGCAACCAAACATCAGGCCAACATTGTGTGTGTGTGCGTAAAGCCCGATACCCCGCCATAGCAGGTTCATGGTCATCGCTTTGCGGTACTCAACCGCCACACAGGACCGGCCCAGTTCCAGAACTTGGTGCCCGCCCTTCAACAGACGGCGGATGCTGAACTCGTCTTGGGTATAGAACCGGCCGAGCTTTGCGGCCATGTCGCGCCGCAACAGGCGGTACGTGCCGACGATTGGCGGATTGTCAGGATCGGCCTCATGGTCGAGCACCACGAGATGGTCGCAGCCAGCATCGAACCGGTCTATATCGCGGCCCAGCTTTTCCATTTGAGGGGTCGGTCTTGCGCCCCGTTCCCGGTAGAAAACGTCATAGCGCAGGCGCTGGGCGGCTTCCAACTCGTCCGAACCCTGGATCAGCCGCAGTTCCAGCTGACCCGCCGTCAGCCGGATTTCCCGGTCGTGCGGTGCCAGCAGGCGGCCAGTACTGATCCGGCGGTTGATGAAAGGAAGCGCAACTTTCGGCGCACCGCCCCGATGCGCCCGAAGGCGGCGGTATGCGCGTCCACGTTGCAAAGTGCGCCTGAGCGCTAAAGCCATCGGCTCAATTCTCCAACCTTCGCTTGGCGGGACACCCCGACAATTCGGCGGCGCGATTCCGTGCCAAAGGCCATTCAATGGCGCGTCGGCACCGTTCGGTTACAAGAAAAAGGCAACGGCCGCAACCAAATGGCTGCGGCCGTCGTCAAAAGCAGGGCCGAAGAAGGCGTTAGGCTACGCGGCAGCTTCGCCGCGTCGGCGCGCGCGGGTGCCCAGGCCAATCTTCTTGGCCAGGGTCGAACGCTGCGCTGCATAGCTCGGCGCGACCATCGGATAATCCAACGGCAGGCCCCAGCGCTCGCGATATTCTTCCGGGCTCATGTTATAAGCGGTTTTCAGATGGCGCTTCAGCATTTTCAGCTTCTTGCCGTCTTCCAGGCACACGATGTAGTCGGTGGTCACCGATTTCTTGATCGGCACAGCCGGCTCCGGCCGCTCTTGCATGGAAGAGGTCGAGGACTCAACAGAAGCGAGGGTCCGGTAAACCTGGTGGATCAGATCGGAAAGGTCCGGAACAGCGACCGTATTATTGGAGACATGAGCCGCCACGATTTCTGTGGTGTACTCTAACAATTCTTTATTGGACTGGTTGTCGTTATCAGACATGAACGGTTTTCTCCGCGGGCCATGTTTGTGGGGATTGAAAGTGGAAGGGTTCTTAGTGCTGATTTCGTATTTTGGCAATATAGTTTATGATGATTTGGTTCATTTTTCCTGAATGAAAGAGAGAGCGATGGCGGACTACTTTCTTGATATCACCGATAAAATGTGCCCGATGACCTTTGTAAAGACCAAGCTGCTGATGGAAAGAATGCAACATGGCGAGACTGCAGAGATAAGATTGCGTGCTGGCGAGCCGTTGGAGAATGTGCCCCGATCATTAAAGGAATTGGGACAAGAAATTATGAGAACAGAACAAGAAATTGAAGGCATATGGTGCCTAGAATTCCGCAAATATGCCGTTTAAATCGGCAATAATATTCTGGTGTCATCCTGGATTAATGCTTTCTTTAGATTGTATGACGGCTGTATTTTAGCGAATTGGCCTTTGGGGTAGGGTCCAATTTAGAGGACAATATTTTGCAAAACACCGCAGGGAGCGCGATACCCCGCGGCGATTCGTATGATAAGCCTCAAAGTATTCAGCAAAAAACGGCGTATACATTTATGATGCGGCTGAAAGTCGCTAAACTTGCCTGCAGAACAATGGTTTTATTCAAGGCTTGCCAGAATGGAGAGGTAGGCGCATAGACTGATTGGCATACCGGGCGGCAGTCTTGCCGCCGAAATCCGGCCAGCGGACGCGTCAGCGCAATATGCAGATTTACCTCCCCATAGCAGAATTGTCGGTGAACGTATTTTTGCTGCTGGGATTGGGTGGCGGGATCGGCTTCTTGTCCGGACTGTTCGGTGTCGGCGGCGGGTTTTTGATGACCCCGGCTCTGATATTTATCGGCGTGCCGCCAGCGGTCGCCGTTGCCAGTGAAGCCAATCAGCTTGTTGCGACATCCATTACCGGTGTGATCGCCCATTGGCGGCGCAAGAGCGTCGATTTTAAGATGGGACTGGTATTGCTGTGCGGCGGCGTCGTTGGCTCGACCATTGGCGTGTATATCTTCAAGTTGCTGCGCGAACTCGGCCAGGTCGATCTGATGATCTCCCTGCTGTATGTTGTGTTCCTGGGCGCTATCGGTTCGCTGATGTTTGTCGAGAGCCTGCGCAGCATGCTGCGTACCCGCCGCGGCATGATCAGCCGGGGCAAGCTGCACAAGCACAATTGGTGGCACGGGCTACCGCTCAAAATCCGCTTCCGGCGCTCTCGCCTTTACATTAGTGCTCTGATGCCTTTCAGCATCGGCCTGCTGGTCGGCATTCTGGCCGCGCTGATGGGTGTCGGTGGTGGATTCATCATGGTGCCGGCGATGATTTATCTGCTGGGCATGCCCACATCGGTGGTTGCTGGCACGTCTCTGTTTCAGATCCTATTTGTCGTTACCAACGTTACGTTCCTGCAGGCCTATACCAACCAGACGGTTGACCTGGTGCTGGCCTTGATTCTGCTGGCTGGCTCGGTGATCGGTGTGCAGATTGGCACGATCGTCGGTGCGCGGGTGTCGGGTGCCCAATTCCGCATTTTGCTGGCGGTGCTGGTGCTGGGAACCTGCGGTAAGCTGCTGCTGCACCTGCTGATCGAGCCCAGCGATCTGTTCTCTCTGCAACCCGGATCGGGAGGCGGGCACTGATGCGGCTGTTGCAGATTCTGCTGGCCCTGGCGGTCCTTGCCACTGGCCATGCGCGCGCCACCGAGCTTGTCGCGGACCTGTCCCAGCACGAGATCAACATCTCCACCGGCTTCAGCGGCACCGAGCTGTTGCTGTTCGGTGCGGCGGACCCCAGCGGCGATGTCGTCGTCGTGGTCAGCGGCCCTGACACACGGGCGGTCGTCCGCAAGAAGGAGCGTGTCAGCGGCATCTGGATCAACACGGAAAGCGTGACCTTCGACACGGTGCCCGGCTTTTACCACGTTGCGGCGACCCACCGGCTTTCCGATGAGAAGCTGGGGCAGGTCCTTTCCGAGATCGGGGTCGGGTTCCGCTACCAAAATATGTCGCCCACCGACGAGTTAGCGCCGGAGAAGGCGTACGAGTTCAAAGCCGCCCTGTTGCGCCGTAAAGCAGCCAAGGGTTTGTACAACGCGCAGACCAGTGAGATAGTCTTTGTTGGCGGCACGTTGTTCCGCGCAAAAGTGCCCTTTCCTGCGACCGTGCCGACCGGCAGTTACCGGGTGGACGTTTACCAGGTGGTGGATGATTGGGTAAAATCGGTTGCCGCCATCCCGCTGACCGTGGGTAAAGTGGGGATGGAGGAAGCAATATTCCGCTTCGCCCACGATCAACCGGCGCTATACGGAATAGTCGCCATTGTGATAGCCGCCTTGTCCGGATACGGGGCGGGCATGTTGTTTGGACGTCGATAGATGAACGCTGATACTCCAACCGAAGGCGAAAGTAGCAGGCCCATCGGTGCGGGCCGCACCTTGTTGTGCGTGCTGGACGACACGCCGGAACTTTCCGTTGCCCTGCAGTTCGCGGCTCGCCGGGCGCAGCGCACGGGCGCGCACATTGGCTTGCTCTATGTCATTGAGAGCGCCACAGAGTTTCAGCATTGGTCCAGCGTTGGCGAACTGATGCGGGCAGAGGCCAATGCCGAGGCAGAGCAGGTGCTGATGCGCGCCGCAGGCCAGATCATGCAATGGAAGTCCGAGCCGCCGATCTTCTACATCCGCGAAGGCAATCGCCGGGACGAGGTGATCCAGCAGATCAAGGACGACCCCAGTATTTCTTTCCTGATCCTGGGTGCCGCCACCGGCCGGGACGGCCCCGGCCCGCTGGTAACGGCCCTGACCGGCCGCTCCGTCGGCCAGTTGCACGTGCCCATCGTCATCATCCCCGGCAATATGGGCGAGGAAGAGATCGCCTCGTTCGCGTAAGGATTGGGGCGGCGAATTACGCTATCTGTGTATGAAGAAAAAACATCTAAACAAAACTCTACATTTATGCGCAAAACTAAACCGTTTGGCGGTATTTTTGGAAATAACTATTAAAATTCAATACCTTAAAATGTTTATTTTTGTTTAGCCTACGGTTTACCCCGGTTTAGTTTTGCGCATAAACGCTGACTTTACGGAAGCGCTACCCCGCCACCCGACAAGTCCGTTTTCCCCGCGTCACCAGCACTCTCCGTTAGATGACCATTCCCCACCCCCAAATCAAGGCAGGCCCCACCTTCCCGCCGTCATCGCGAGGCGCGGTGGAGAAAGTCCACCGCAACAAAGCAGCCCAGGAAAGCCCTCACCTTTGCGCAGATCGGGAACATGGTTGCGCCGGCCACGCCACACCTTGCCCTCGCCGCCTCATCAGGTAGGATGGAAGATATTCCGTCGCCCGCCCGATTCCCGGACCATCTGCCCATGCTCAAATCCTTCGCTGGCCCGCCTGAGAAGGTGAACACCTCAACCGCCGTTTCGGACGAGGTGAAGACCACCACCTGCTACATGTGCGCCTGCCGCTGCGGGATCAAAGTGCACCTGAAGGACGGCGGCATCCGCTACATCGAGGGCAACAAAAAGCACCCGGTGAACAAGGGCGTGCTTTGCGCCAAGGGTTCGGCGGGCATCATGCAGCACTTTTCGCCCGCGCGCCTGACCAAGCCCTTGCGCCGTGTGGGGCCCCGCGGCTCCGGCCAGTTCGAGGAAATCTCCTGGGACGAGGCCATGAAGACGGCCACCGGGTGGCTGTCCAACATCCGTAACGAGGACCCCAAGAAGCTCGCCTTCTTCACCGGCCGCGACCAGAGCCAGTCCCTCACCGGCTTCTGGGCGCAGCAGTTCGGCACCCCAAACTTCGCCGCCCATGGCGGCTTCTGCTCGGTCAACATGGCTGCGGGCGGTATCTATACGGTCGGCGGTTCGTTCTGGGAGTTCGGCGAACCGGACTGGGATCACACCAAGTACCTGATGATGTTCGGCGTTGCGGAAGACCACGACTCGAACCCGATCAAGACGGGCCTCGGCAAGCTGAAGACCCGCGGTGCGAAGGTCGTGGCCGTCAACCCCGTGCGCACCGGCTACGCCGCCATTGCCGACGAGTGGATTGGCATCCGTCCCGGCACGGACGGCCTGTTTGTGCTGGCCATCGTCCATGAACTGCTGAAGGCCGACAAGGTCGATCTGGAATACCTCGCCCGCTACACCAACGCTTCCTGGCTGGTGCGCGTCGCGCCGGGGGAGGCCGACGATGGCCTGTTCGTGCGCGATGAAGACGGCGCACCGCTCGCATGGGACCAAGTCGCGAAAACCACGGTCAAGGCCCAGAGCCCTGGCACCCAACCCGCCATGGTTGGTGAGGTCGAGCTTTCCGATGGCCGCAAGGCAGTGCCGAGCTTCCACCTGATGGCGGAGCGCTATCTCGCTGACGAATATGCCCCGGATGCGGTGGCGGAGCGTTGTGGCATCCCGGCGGATCAAATCCGTTCCATCGCCGCCGAACTGGCCGATGTGGCGTTCGAGCAGACCGTCACCCTCGACATTCCCTGGACCGACTGGACCGGCCGCGAGCACGCGCAGATGGTTGGCCGTCCGGTCGCCATCCACGCCATGCGGGGCATCAGCGCCCACACCAACGGCTTCCACACCTGCCGCACCCTGCACCTGTTGCAGATGGTGCTGGGTGCCGTCGATACCCCCGGCAGCTTCCGCTACAAGGCCCCGTTCCCGCGTCCGGCCCCTCCCGGACCGAAGCCAGCGGGCAAGCCGGAGCATCTGGGTCCAAACCAGCCCATGCCAGGGCCCCTGCTTGGCTTCACCGCCGGGCCGGAAGACCTGCTGCTGGACGAAAACGGTGGGCCCATGCGCATCGACCACGCCTATAGCTGGGAAGCCCCGCTTTCCGCGCACGGCATGATGCACACGGTCATCCGCAACGCCTGGGCAGGCAATCCGTACAAGATCGACACGCTGTTCATGTACATGGCGAACATGGGCTGGAACTCGTCGATGAATACGGACGAGACCATCAACATGCTCACCGATACGGACCCGGAAACGGGCGAGTATAAGATCCCGCGCATCATCTATTCCGACGCCTTCTGGTCGGAGACCATCGCCTACGCCGATCTGGTGCTGCCCGACACCACCTATCTGGAGCGCTGGGACGCTGTTTCGATCCTCGACCGCCCGATCTCCAGCGCGCACGGCCCCGCCGATGCTATCCGCCAGCCGGTGGTCAAGCCGGACCGCGACGTGAAGGCGTTCCAGGAAGTGATGATCGACCTGGGCTACCGCCTGGGCCTGCCCGGCTTCATCAACGAGGACGGCACGGCGAAGTTCCCCGGCGGTTACCCCGACTACTTGACCAACCACACCCGCGGCGCGCCGGATATCGGCCCGCTGGCAGGCTTCCGCGGGGCGGATGGCAAGGGCGGTGGCCGCGGCGAGCCGAACCCGAACCAGCTGCAGGCCTATATCGACAATGGCTGCTTCTGGAGCCACGAGCTGGACGAGACCCAGCTCTACTTCAAGCACGCCAACAAGAACTATCTGGAATGGTCGGCCTCGCTGGGATTCATCCCGAACGCCAACCCGATCGTGCTGCAAATCTACTCCGAAACCCTGCAAAAGTTCCGTCTGGCAGGGCAGGGGCATGGCGATATCGTGCCGCCGGAGAAAGAGTGCGCCCGCATCGTCGAATATTTCGACCCGCTGCCGATCTGGTACGCCCCGTTCGAGGAAGCGGCAGTCCAGACCGACGAGTTTCCGCTGCACGCCATCACCCAACGCCCGGCAGCCATGTACCATTCCTGGGGCAGCCAGAACGCTTGGTTGCGCCAGATCCACGGCTCTAACCCGCTGTTCATCCCGCGCGCTCTGGGCGAGAAGCACGGCATTGTGGATGGCGACTGGGTGCGCCTGACCTCGCACAACGGCTCCATCGTGGCGACGGCCAAGCTTATGGAGGGCGTCAACATCAACACGGTGTGGACCTGGAACGCCATCGGCAAGCGCAAGGGCGCCTGGAACCTGGATGAGCATGCGCCGGAGACTGAGAAGGGCTTCCTGCTGAACCCGCTGATCAGCGACCTGCTGCCCGACCAGAAAACCGCCAACGCCGACCCGGTGACGGGCCAGGCCGCCTGGTACGACCTGCGCGTCCGCCTGGAGAAGGTCTCCTCCGCCGAGGCCGAACACATGACCACCAGCCGCCACACCGCGCTCAAACCCCCGAAGAGCGTGACGCCCCGGCCGGAGATCCTGCGCTATGGCAAGAAGCGGGCCTAGTTGCGTGACTGCCAGCCTTATCCTTCACCCTGAGCCGGCCTACAGGGCCGAGTCGAAGGGTCTACTTTCCGCATTTGCACCACACCCTTCGACTTGCCGCTTCGCGGCGGCTCAGGGCGAAGGTTGATTGTGAGATACACACTATGACCACCCTCCCCACCTCCACCGGCACGAAACTCGGCCTGGTCATCGACCTGGACATCTGTGTCGGCTGCCACGCCTGCGCGGTGAACTGCAAGGAATGGAACGCCGGCGGCCACTCTGCGCCGCTGACGGACCAGGACCCCTATGGTGCCGCACCCGACGGCGTCTGGTTCAACCGCGTCCACTCCTACGAGGCAGGCGAGGGCGCAAACGGGCGCACTGTTCACTTCCCCAAATCCTGCCTGCATTGCGAGGACGCCGCCTGCGTCACCGTCTGCCCCACGGGCGCGAGCTACAAGCGCGAGGAAGACGGCATCGTCCTGGTAAACGCCGAGACCTGCATCGGCTGCAAGCTCTGCTCCTGGGCATGCCCCTATGGTGCGCGCGAGTTCGACGTGGACGAGGGCGTCATGAAGAAATGCACCCTCTGCGTCGACCGCATCTACAACGAAAACCTGGAAGAGGAAGAGCGGGTTCCGGCCTGCGTTTCCACCTGCCCGGCGGGTGCGCGGCACTTCGGCGACTTAGGCGACCCGAACTCCGCCGTCAGCCAGCTGGTGGTCGAACGCCTCGGCTACGACCTGATGCCGGAGCTTGGCTACAAGCCCGCCAACAAATACCTGCCCCCCCGCGAAGCCGCCAGCCGCCACGCCGCCCTGGCCGAAGACAAGAGCAAGCCCACCGGCGTGCTCAAGTGGCTGGACCGGGTGTTGTTGGTTTAGTCACCTGTCCTTGCAAAAAACCCGTGACTCATGGGCCGGACGCCGTTAGCGTCCCGGCCATGATCTACGCACTCGCCGCCACGTTTACCAAATTTTGGTATTTTAGCTATCCGGGACACATGGCGGACGGAGAGGGTCGTATGCGCTAAAATTCAGCACCAGACGAAACCGAACTAAACCGCCAGCTCTCTGGCGGTTTTGCTTTTTCTGGGCAGGTCGCCGGGAGCCTCAAAGAGGATCCTGAAGATGACCATTCCAGCAAACGATACCGAAGCACAGAGTCAAACCCTGCCTCACCCGCCACGCGACTTGCGCCAGGCTATTCCGGTCACCCCAAACGCCCTGGCCACCGTTCAGGCGGCGCGCGCCGCTGCCCGCGCCATCCTTCGTGGAGCAGATGACCGCCTGTTGGTGGTGGGGCCCTGCTCAATCCATGATCCGCAGGCTGCCGTAGCCTACGCAGACCTGATCCGCGGTGCGCGCCAGGAACTGGGCAATCATCTGGAAATCGTGATGCGCGCCTATTTCTCCAAGCCGCGAACCACCGTCGGCTGGAAGGGCCTGATGCACGACCCGGCCATGGATGGATCTTGCGACCTGAACCAGGGCCTGCGTACGGCGCGGATGCTGCTCGCGGAAATTAACGAAATGGGTGTGCCGGCCGGAACCGAATACCTGGATACGGTCGCCCCGGCCTACATGGATGACCTCATCAGCTGGGCAGCGATCGGGGCACGAACTACGGAAAGTCAGGTACATCGCGAACTCGCTTCGGGTGCGGGATGCCCGATCGGATTCAAGAACGGCACTTCCGGCGATGTACAGATCGCACTGCATGCGATTGAGGCTGCTGCGGACCGGCATCATGTCGTTGCCATTGGAGAAGATGGCCGGGGCGTTATCGCCGAAACGCCCGGCAATCCCGATTGCCATTTGATCCTGCGGGGCGGACGGGAGCCGAATTATGACGCTGCATCGGTCAATGCTGCCAGCCTATGCGGCGGCGACAGCCGGACAGCGGAATGTGGTGATGATCGATACCAGCCACGCCAACAGCAGCAAAAACCCAGCGAACCAGCCAATTGTGGCGTCGGCGGTTGCAGATCAGGTCGCAGCGGGCGATCCGCGCATCATCGGGCTCATGATCGAAAGCAATCTGGTTGCAGGCCAGCAAAGCATTGACAACAAGCCGTTGCGCTACGGCCAGTCCATCACCGATGGCTGCGTTGACTGGCAGACCACGGAGGAGATGCTTCTGGACTTGGTTAATGCGGTCTCCCAGCGGCGGCAGCTAAAGCAGCGATTGGCAGGATAGGTGCTGCGCCCTTCCTAAGCGGAGCGATAGCCGACAGAATGGGGCTAACCATAAACGGAGACGCCCTATGACCTCCCTCCGGACGCCGCTTTGCGCCCTGCTAGAGATCGAATATCCCATTGTGCTCGCCGGCATGGGTAGCTGGGGAATGGCGACGCCGCCGGCCCTGGTCGCCGCTGTCTCCAACGCAGGCGGATTAGGCGTGCTCGGGTGCTCCAACCTCGCGCCGAAGGAGGTGGAGGAGCGCATCCGGGAGGTTCGCCGCCTGACTGACAAGCCCTTCGGCGTCGATCTCTTCCTGCCCGCCTCGCTGAAGCAGGCACCAGGCTCCCGCGCTGCCGTGCGCCAGGAAATCCGCGACAATCACCCGGAGCATTGGGCCTTCCTCGAAGAACTACACCGCCGGTTCAATCTGCCGGAACGGCCTTTCCAGCATGACCACGTCATCTCCGCCGAGCTGAGCGCCCAGCAGATCGAAGTCACCCTGAACGAGCACGTGCCGGTGTTCGCGGCGGGCCTGGGTGACTCGGCCATCGTCGTGCCCCAGGCGCGGGAAATCGGTATGAAAGTCATGGGCGTCTGCGGTTTCTCCCGTAACGCGGTGCGCCAGGTCAAGGCAGGCGTAGACGCCATCATCGCCCAAGGCACGGAAGGCGGCGGCCACACCGGCCAGATCGCGAGCTTCGCCCTGCTGCCACAGGTGGTGGATGCGGCAGGCGATATCCCGGTGCTGGGCGCGGGCGGACGAAAGCGGCCTGCCCTCGCTTCCCACACCGCACCAGCGCGTGCTGATGGAGGACTTCAAGGAAGCCGCCATGGCCGCCGGGCGCTTTGAGATTACCATGAACGCGGGCGGCCAGGGCGCCGGTATGATCAAGACACGCCGCCCCGCCGTGGAGATTTTTAACGGCTTGCTCCAAAGCACCCGCGAGACGCTGGACCGGATGAAGGGGCTGTAGGTTGCACGGGCCACCGGATGCGGCGGCGAACCCCTTGCGTCAGTCAATCACTTCGCAAATATTCCCGTTATATGATATCAGCCTCGAATACCTGTTTTATCCAGAAAATAGCCTGAATATTACTTAAGTATAGAACTTAAAGATACCAAAATATCAAGATGTCACAAAATATAGGCAGAAGTGATTACAGAATTTTGAGGAATGTGTTGCCCCTATTCTGACGATAAAAGACAAAGTACGCATTATTGATATCGGCGGTACGCGTGGTTATTGGGACCTGGCCAGCGACGAACTGAAACAGCGTATGAGTATTACTTTGGTTAATTACGAGGTCGCGTTGAACCTGAAACGGGTTGAAAACGACATTCTCGATGTTGAGTACCATGAAGGCGACGGCTGCAATTTGCATGAGTTCGCGGACGACGGCTCATTCGATATCGCCCACTCGAATTCGGTGATTGAGCACGTGCGCTCGCTGCCCAACATGGCGCGCTTCGCGGAGGAAACCCGGCGCGTCGGCAACGCTTATTTCGTACAGACGCTCTACCTGTGGTTCCCCTATGATCCGCACTACCGGATGCTGTTCATCCACTGGTTGCCGCGGCCGACGCGCATCATGCTGACCCAGCGCTTCAACTTCGGCATGGGCCGCAAGGGTCACATTCCCTACATGGAAGCGCTGGACCGGGTAGACGGGGTGGAGCTGCTCGACAAAACCATGATGAAGGCATTTTTCCCCAACGGCACCATGCGCTCGGAGCGGTTTGCGCTGTTCACAAAGTCCGTCATGATGACCCGGCCCTATATCCACGGCTGACCTGCGCTGACTGCCGTTGGCTAAATCTGAACCCTGCCACGGGAGCCTGACCCATGCCTGCACTTGAAAACCGTGTTTCCTTCGTCACCGGGGCCGGGTCCGGCATCGGCCAGGCCACTGCGATGAAGTTCGCGGCTGAAGGCGCGACCGTCGTTTGCTCCGACATCAACGAACAAAGCGCCCAGGCCACCGCTGCCCGGATTAAGGAGATGGAGGCGGCGGCCGTTGCGCAGGCGCTCGACACCTCGGACGAGGAAGCGGTGAAAGAAGCGCTGGCGAAGACCGCGCGCGACTTGGGCCGCCTCGACGTGCTGATGAATAATGCAGGCGTTGCCCGCAGCGGCTGGGGGCTGACCAAAGACGTGAAGCTCTCCGGCGTCTATTACGGCCTGATCCATGCCTGCCCGATCATGGCGGCCCAGGGTGGCGGGGCGATCGTCAATACAGCGTCAGCAGCCGGGTCTGGCACCGACCCGGAATCGCTTGAGTGGACTGCAAGCTATGTCGCGACCAAGCACGGCGTTGTGGGCCTGACCAAGCAGTTCGCGGTCGCTTTCGGGCCAAAAGGCGTGCAGGTCAACGCGGTCTGCCCGGCTATATCGAAACGCCGATGACCAAGGCCAACCGCGAGCGGCCTGGCGGCCGGGCCTTCATGGAGAGCCTCCAGCCCATGGGCCGGCTTGGCCAGCCGGAGGAAATTGCCGCCGTCGCGGCCTTCCCTTCCTGGCGAGCGATGCCGCCAGTTTCGTCACCGGCGTCGCCATGCCGGTCGATGGCGGTTACTCAGCGCGGTAGAGGCTGGACCGCTACTCCAATTCAGCCGCCGTGGGCATGTTCGCGCCGCGGCGGCTGCACGTGATGGTGGCGGCCCGGACTGCCCGCTCAAGATAGGCTTGCATCTGCGCCGTGGCGACGGAGGCGAGGCGGTCATCGAACGCGCCGGCCTGGGCGAACGCGGCGAGCAGCACTGCGGATATCGTATCACCGGCCCCGACCGTATCGGCGATCTTTACCGCAGGCGGGCGGGCGCGAAGTTCCTCGCCCTTGAAAAATACCACCAGATCGTTGCCGCCATCGGTCAGCACCACCAGCCTCGCCTCGCCTTCCTGCGCCCACTCCCGCGCCACGCTGAGCGGCGTGCGCGCCGGGTACAGGTAGGACAAGTCCTCCGTGCTCACCTTGATCATCGCGGCGAGCCGCCGGAACGCATCGACCCTTTCCCGCCATCGCGCCATGTCCGGTTCCACCGTCGGGCGGGTGTTTGGGTCGTAGGCGATGAAGCGGTCCTTGCAGCGTTCGGCCAGCGCCAGCATCGCACTGCCCACCGTCCCGACGACTGAGGCGTAGGAGCCGAAAAGCAACGCCGCCACATGGCTGGGCACCGCGGGAATGTCTGCTTCCGTCAGGCCGGTATCCGCCGAGCCCAGACCATAGAAGGTATAGCTGGGATTGCCTGACGCATCCTGGCCCACCAGGCTGATGGTGGTCGGGCGGCCGCTGAAAACCAGATAGTCTTCCGCCACTCCTTCCTGACGGATGCGGGCGAGCAGGCGCTGGCCCAGCAGGTCGCGCGAAAGCCCGGTGAACAGCGCAGCCCGTCGCCCCTGGCGGGCAATGCCAATAGCGGTGTTCAGGGCGGAACCGCCATAGCGCCCGTCCAGGCTCAACTGGCCGGGCGCGGGCTCACCGGTCTGGAACACGTCATAGAGCGCTTCCCCGCAAACAAGGATGGTCATCGATTCCGTTCCTGGGCCGCGGTATGCCTTCACCGGTCACGAGCTGTCGCGAATGACGTTACCATTGCACCTCGCGGCAGACCACCTGCGCCTGCTATTCACCGGAAAGCCCCAGCCGCTTGCGTCCGATCTTCCTCGTTCTTGCCGCCTGTGCGTTCTTCGCCAGCACCAACCTGATTGCGCGGCTGGTCGCGGAGACCCAGGCGGGCAATTCGATTCATCCGCTGGTGATCACCTTCGGGCGCTATCTCTCCGGCTTTCTATTGGTAATGCCCGCCCTGTTCACGCGGTTTGCCAGCACGCGGTCCCTGGTGCCCGCGCTCTATCTCGTGCGGAGCGGCGGCGTTGTGTCGTCCACCTGCATGTTTATCGGCGTCACCTATCTGCCCGTGGCTGACGTGACGGCCATCTCCTACGCCCGTCCGTTTTTTGCGCTGATGCTGGCGGTTCTTTTCCCGGGAGAGAAAGTACGGCGTGCGCGTTGGGGCGCGGTTACCCTGGGTTTTGTGGGTGCGTTGCTGATCACGCGGCCCACGCCTGAAACGTTTCAGGTCATGGCGCTGGTGCCCTTCGCCGCCGCCATCGCCATAGAGGTCACCTGCGCCCGATACATCGCCCAGCGGGACTTGGTCGGCACGGCCATGGTCTGGACCAACGGCATCGGCCTGCTGATTACGTTGGGGATTATGCTGTTCCTCTGGTCCACGCCCACCTGGGAGCAGACGGTGCTGATCTTCGCCATCGGCGCGCTCACCGTCAGCGGCCAGACCTTGATGATCACGGCCATGAGCAAGGGCGAGTCCAGCCTGCTGGCGCCATTGTTCTACTCTACCTTGGTCTACGCAGCGTTCTTCGCCTGGATTGCGTTCGATGAGATACCGGCAAGCTGGACCTGGGCCGGCTCCGCCCTCATCATCGCCAGTGGCTTTTGGCTCGCGCGGAGTAGTAGGAGCGCAAACTCACGACCGACCTTGTCTCAGCCCTTGCCCGTTTCCCCCAAGCGCCGCTGGGCCACGCCCAACCGACGCCGCTGGAGCGGGCGGATCACCTCTCCGCCGATCTGGGTATCGACCTTTGGCTGAAGCGGGACGATGTCACCGGGCTCGGCATGGGGGCAACAAAGTCCGCCAGCTTTCCTTCTATCTTGGGGAGGCTGTTGAGCAGGGCGCGGACGCCATCCTGATCACCGGCGCGGTGCAGTCGAACTTCATGCGCACCGCCGCCGCGGCGGGCGCAAAGCTCGGTCTCAGCATGCACCTTCAACGGGATCGTCAAGTTGTTGACCACAATCCCAATTGCCCGTAACGCCTGACGATGATCAGCCAGATTTCCCAACCTCGCCTAAAAGGCTACCGCTTCCCGCGTTCCATCATTTCTTACGCGGGCTCGGCATACCATCGCTTTGCACTCAGTCTGCGCGACGTTGAGGATTTGCTTGCTGAACGAGGCATCAAGGTGAGTTACGAGACAATCCGTTCATGGGTCAGAAAATTCGGAACTCAGATTGCGAAGCATGTCAGGGCTGCGCGTCAACAGCCCTCGGATAAATGGCATCTGGATGAAGGGGTGATCATCATCCGCGGTGTGAAGCATTGGCTGTGGCGCGCCGTTGCCGGCAACGGCGAAGGTCTCGACATCCTGGTGCAATCACGCCGAAATGCGCGGGCTGCAAAGCGGTTCATTGCCAGGTTGGTAGCCCGCTGGGGGACGCCCCGAGTCATAGTGACGGACAAGCTGCGCCGCTACGGTGCCGCCCTGCGCAAACGCGCGTTGGAGGTGGATCACCGAGCGCATAAAGGGATAAACAATCGTATCGAAGGATCGCACAGACCAACACGGAAACGAGAAAAAATACAGGGCCGTTTCAAGTCAGCCCGTCAGGCGCAGAGATTTCTGGCCGCCCATGATGAAACCGCAAACCTGTTCCGCCCACGTCGCCACAAAATGACTGCCTCCGCCTATCGCCAGAAACGAGCCGCCGCATTTCACCAATGGAACGAATGCGCCATCGAACTGGCCGCTTGAAGAGCCTCAAGTCGGCAGTTTCTTAGGCGCTGAAAACAACGTGACAATGCCCAATGGAGATACGCATTACGGCTGGGCCAAGGTCATCCTGCATGACGGCCCGGACTTCGAGCTGGAAGTCGCGGATTGGTGGTACGAGGACGAGGCAGACACCGAAATCCACGTCACGCCGGTCCCGGCCAGCGGCCTTGCGGCATTGACGCTACTGGGCCTGGGCGCCGCCGGCCTGCGGGCGCAGCGGATACGGAAGGCAACTTAAAGCGCTCACGTTCCTATGAAGGATAGCGAGCCCGCTATCTCATTCCCTCAGGCCGCGCTTTCGTAATAAGTTTTTGCGGGGCAACGATAAAAATAGAGGAATGTGCACCATGAGTACGACGCCGTTTGTTGACAAAGCAGCTATTGCCGCTGGATCGCTAGCCGCAGTTGTAGCCCCTGTAGCGGCTGACGCAAAGATCGTTCATGTTACTGGCTCGCCCGTCTCACTGGCTTTAGGCGGCGGTCCGGCGTTTGCATCCTGGGCCGTTGACGGCGCACACGGCGACGATTTCCGCCTGAACCGGAAACTATCCAGTTTCGGCACCACCCAATCCAATACAATCACCATCCAGCCACCGGGTACCGGTTTCAGTATGTGGCCTTTCAGGCGAACTACCGCCGGGAGAATATCGCGCTGGCCAGCGCGAACACGTATGGCTCACAGCAACTCAACGGCCGCGGTATCATTGGCCCGCAGGCATCGTCCACCGGGTGCAGGCATTGCCGAACAGCTTCAATGTCGGCCCGACGCTTGCGGCCTACAATTGGGGTGCGACGCCCGGCACTTCCCGGTACGCGCTTAACCGCTACGACCGGAACTCTCGGTCCTATACCTATTATGGTGGCTATTTTGGCCCGAACTACTCCTCAACGGCCTATCCGGGCTCGTCGAAATTCAGCGGTTTCAGCTTCAACGGCGACAACATTATCTGCTTCCGTTTCGATATTAACGGAGAGACCCACTATGGCTGGGCCAATGTTACCTGGGATTTGACCTCGGTATTTGTCGGTCAGTTCATCGTCGAAGAATGGGCCTATGAGGACAGGCCGGACACCGCCATCCATGCCGGCAGTACCGAAGTGGTACCAGTCCCGGCCACCATCGTACCGGCCGTCGCCATGCTTGCCCTCGGTGCCGCAGGCGTGCGGCGGATGCGGAAGAAGAAAGAGGCAGAAGCTGCCGGGTGATCCACTCCAGCTTTCAAAACTAAAGGAAAGGCGGGGGTTACAAGGTTCCAACCCTTTCTGTGCCAATCGTCACCTATTGATTTGGTTCAGATGCCGTAAGATTGAGGCAACAATTTCCAGGTAGAGTAGCGCCATAACCGCCAACCGCCCCAAAAAAATCCTGCTGATCGGATGGGACGCCGCTGATTGGAAAGTGGCCGCACCCATGATGGATGCGGGCGAAATGCCGAACTTGGCCAAACTGGTATCCGGCGGCGTCATGGGCAACATGTCGACCCTGTTCCCGGTGCTTTCGCCATGCTCTGGACCTCCATCGCGACAGGCAAGCGGGCGCACAAGCACGGCATCCATGGCTTCTCCGAGCAGGACCCGCAAAGCGGCGGCGTCAGGCCGATTACCAACCTCTCCCGCAAGGTGAAGGCTGTCTGGAACATCCTGAATCAGAACGGTCTGAAATCGAACGTGATCGGCTGGTGGCCCTCCAACCCGGCGGAGCCAATCGACGGCGTCATGGTCTCAAACCTGTTCCAGGCCGCCACTATCCGAAAGGACGGCGCGTGGCCAATGCGTCCCGGCACAGTGCATCCGCTCCGCCTCGCCGAACCAATGAGCGAGTTCCGCGTCCGCCCCCAGGAGATTGAGGGGGAGATGCTGCTGCCCTTCGTGCCGCACGCCGCGGAAATCGACCAGGAGAAGGACAAGCGCCTGAACTCCATCGCCAAGGTATTGGCAGAGAATGCCTCGATCCACGCGGCGGCGACGGCGACGATGCAGCTTGAGCCCTGGGACTTCATGGGCGTCTATTTCGATGGCATCGACCATTTCTGCCATGGTTTCATGCGCTATCACCCGCCACAGCTAAAATCGGTCTCCGACGAGGATTTTCGCCTTTATTCCAATGTGATTAAGGCGGCCTACCAGTTCCACGATCTGATGCTGAGCGTCTATATGGAGCTGGTGCCGGAAGATACGGCGATCATGCTGATCTCCGACCATGGCTTCCATCCGGATCATCTGCGGCCGGAGCATATCTCGAACGAGCCAGGTGGTCCCGCGGATGAGCACCGGCAGTTCGGCGTGTTCGTGCTGAACGGTCCTGGCATCAAAAAAGACGACATCGTCTTCGGCGCGAGTCTGGTGGACGTGGCGCCCACGGTACTGCAACTGTTTGGCCTGCCGACCGGCCTGCATATGGATGGCCGCCCGCTGGTCGGCGCATGGGAGCCGCCGCCGGAAGTCGAGTATATCGACAGCTGGGAGCAAGTGCCGGGCGAGGATGGCCGTCACCAACAGGACGTAGACCTGCAAATCAATCCCGCCGACCAGGAGGAGGCCATCGCCTAATTGGTGGAGCTTGGCTATATCGCCCGCCCGGACGAAGATCAGGCCGTCGCCGTCGCCAACACGGTGCGCGAGCTACGCTATAATCTGGCCCGGGATTATATCGGCTGCCGCCTCTACCCGGAAGCAATCGGCATTCTGGAGGAGCTTTGGGAGAAATTCCCAGACGAAAGCCGCTTTGGCGTGAAGCTGGTGGAGTCGCATATCGCGCTGGGCGATGCAGATAAAGCATGGGAAATGCTGGACAAAGTCCGGTCCGAGAAACAGCGCTACACTTTGGAAGCGCGTGAGCAACTGAAATCGCTGCAGGACGAAGACAAAGAAAAAGAGCGCAAGCCGGAAGACTTTGAGGATGGCGAGCGGCGCAAGCGGCGCAACCTGATGCTGCGCTGGGCGCTTATGAGAAAGCAGCGGAAGTGCAATTCGCCAACCGCCCCAGCCTATACCAGACCCAGGGCGACACACTGCTGCGCCTGCGCCGCTGGGCCAAGGCGGAGGCATGGTTCTGCGCGATCCTGGAGATCGACCCGATCAATGCGGGCGCGCAATTCGGCCTCCCCCGCTCGTTCTTCGGCCGTGGCCGGTACGAAGAAGCCCAACAGGCCGGGCTGGCCGCCGTGGGGCTGGTCTACCAGAACCCGCTGGCGCACTACCTGCTGGCCCGCATCGCCCACCGGCTAGGCAACCGCGACGAAGCCCGCCGGGTGCTTGACCGGGCACTCAGCCAAAATCCCGTGTTCTCGGATGCCCACCTGCTACGCGCCCGCCTGCACCAACAGGCCGGGGATCCGGCAGCGGCAAAGGAAGCGCGCGGCCTCGCCCGCGTCAGCCGCAAGCGTATCCGCGCTTTCCGCGCAGGGACCGAACGTCCGACCGACCGCGATATCGAACTGGACGTACTGCTGCAACGCCCGGCCAGTGTCGGGAAGATCGGCAAGGTCCTGGGCAATCCGCCGTTGAATGCGGACGAAGTGGTGATCGTCTCCGGATTGCCGCGCTCCGGCACGTCAATGATGATGCAGATGCTTGAAGCAGGCGGCCTGCCCGTGCTGACCGATGGCGAACGCGAGGCGGACAGCGACAATCCGAAGGGATATTACGAGCTCGAACAGGCCAAGGGCCGCGGCGGCCACCGGGAATGGCTGGACCAGGCAGGCGGCAAAGTGGTGAAGATGGTGGTGCAACTGCTGACCAACCTGCCAGCAGACCGCAAATACCGCATGATCTTTATGGAACGGCCATTGGGCGAGGTGATCGCCAGCCAAGACGCCATGCTAGAGCGGCTGGACCGGCCGCGGGCGGGCAAGCGTTCTAACCTGGCGCGTACCTATGTCAGCCAGATCGAGCAGGTGAAGCGCATTCTTGCCAACCACCAGGACCGGCTGGCCGTTCTGCCCATCGACTACCGCCGTGCGCTGGCTGAGCCTCAAAGCGTGGCCGCTGATGTGCGGGCCTTTCTGGGTGGCAAGCTGGATGCGGAAGCCGCCGCCAAAGCCGTAGACCCCAGCCTGCGCCGCCAGGGTGCGCATGGCTCAAACCAGCCAAAGGGAGAGGCAGCTTAAGGCGCGGGATCCCGGCTCTCCCGCCGGGTCAGGCCCGGCGATCCGGCCGGGACAGCGGGGTCATTACAGGCCAAAAAAAGAAACGCCTTTCCCGACCGCATGCCCGATCAAAAACCGGGCGGAGCGCCGGGATCGCGCTCCAGGTAGAACGCCACTTTGCGCCTCGCCAAAACGTAACCGCTACGAAACCACCTTCGCCAATTCCGTCCGCCATTCTTCGGGCTTGAAACCGGCGGGCCCCGACACGCTCTTCCAGGCAACTTTGTGGTCGGCATCCAAGGCGTAGAGCCGCTCCGGCAGCGCCACATAGAGGCTGTCCGCCGTGTTGGTCATGTCGTCCAGCAGCATCGGCATTGCCAGGTTCAGGCGCAGCACGCAGGTCTGGGCCATGTCCGCCCGCTCGTCGGCGGTTGTCGGCTCGTTGAAAATGACCCCGTCATCGACGTTCATCTCCACTTGCCAGCCGTCTTCCGGGTGAGCCTCGCGGATATAGACGCAGTAGACGGGCACTTTTTCGGCGAATTCGGCCGCAATTTCGTTCAGGCGCACGGCATGAGCACGAAATGGCGGTCAGGTGTAGGAGCCGAAAACCAATCCGACCGGCCGCCCTTTCAAACTGGAAAGCGTAAAGGTCTCGCCGGTGCGCGAGCCGTCCGCGGCCAGCCGTTCCAGCGTGAAATCCGGGGCTTGGGCACCGACGGCAGGCGCGCCACACTCCCGCTCCACCCGCTCGGCCCGCATGGCGAGATAATCGTC
This sequence comes from Alphaproteobacteria bacterium, assembly GCA_965202745.1. Taxonomy (GTDB): domain Bacteria; phylum Pseudomonadota; class Alphaproteobacteria; order Bin95; family Bin95; genus JACKII01. The sequence continues at coordinate 182,148 of CBDBCB010000022.1, read as the reverse complement.
CGCCGTCATGCGCAGCTTCGCCAGCCGCTCAGCCGTCAGGGTGGTAACGTCAGCGGTATAGCTGACGACAGGTTCGTTGGTGCTGCTCATCGTTTCATCTCCTCTTCCAACATATTTTGATACGCAAAAAGACCCAGCCTGCCGCCAGTGTACCAGAAAACCACGCGCTCGCCATCGAGAAGGATGTGACGGCGGCGGAGCGCCAGTAGGCCAGCGAACACCTTGCCCGTATAGACCGGGTCGAGCGCTACGCCCTCGCGCCTCGCCATCATCTGGATTGCCGCGATTAGGGGCTTGCTCATCCGGCCATAGCCGGGGGCCAAGCTGTCGTCGAACAGGGCGATGTCGTCCTCGTGGACGGGGTTTTCCATCTCGAGCAGTTCGCCGATTTCGCGGCAGCGGTCGAACATTCGCGGGATCTGCTGGCCTGCCGAGCGGCGGACGCAGATACTCAGCACCGGGTCCTGGCAGCCCAGTGCACGCAGGCCGAACAGCAGCCCACCATGGGTCGCGGCGCTGCCGGAGGCCACCACTTGCACGGTGTGCTCGCTCGCCTGCGCCAAATACTCAGCAGCGGCCTGGCAATAGCCAAGCGCGCCCAGCGGCCGGTGGCCGGGGCCGAGCGGAATGATATAAGGCTTCCGGCCCTGCCCGCGCAGTTCCTCCGCCCATGCCGCGAGCGCCTGGTCGGCACCCGCCTCGTCCTCGCCCGCCGGATAGGAACGCCGCTCCGCGCCGAACAGCTCATCCAGAAACACGTTGCTCCCGAAGTTGTAGAGCGGATCGTTGGAGGGCACCCGCTCCTCTAGTTGAAGGGGCATTGTCACGTTGTTTTCAGCGCCTAAGAAACTGCCGACTTGAGGCTCTTCAAGCGGCCAGTTCGATGGCGCATTCGTTCCATTGGTGAAATGCGGCGGCTCGTTTCTGGCGATAGGCGGAGGCAGTCATTTTGTGGCGACGTGGGCGGAACAGGTTTGCGGTTTCATCATGGGCGGCCAGAAATCTCTGCGCCTGACGGGCTGACTTGAAACGGCCCTGTATTTTTTCTCGTTTCCGTGTTGGTCTGTGCGATCCTTCGATACGATTGTTTATCCCTTTATGCGCTCGGTGATCCACCTCCAACGCGCGTTTGCGCAGGGCGGCACCGTAGCGGCGCAGCTTGTCCGTCAGTCCGCCACTATGACTCGGGGCGTCCCCCAGCGGGCTACCAACCTGGCAATGAACCGCTTTGCAGCCCGCGCATTTCGGCGTGATTGCACCAGGATGTCGAGACCTTCGCCGTTGCCGGCAACGGCGCGCCACAGCCAATGCTTCACACCGCGGATGATGATCACCCCTTCATCCAGATGCCATTTATCCGAGGGCTGTTGACGCGCAGCCCTGACATGCTTCGCAATCTGAGTTCCGAATTTTCTGACCCATGAACGGATTGTCTCGTAACTCACCTTGATGCCTCGTTCAGCCAGCAAATCCTCAACGTCGCGCAGACTGAGTGCAAAGCGATGGTATGCCGAGCCCGCGTAAGAAATGATGGAACGCGGGAAGCGGTAGCCTTTTAGGCGAGGTTGGGAAATCTGGCTGATCATCGTCAGGCGCTACGGGCAATTGGGATTGTGGTCAACAACTTGACGATCCCCTCCATTGACGTCGAAGGCAAAGCCGATCTTATTCACGCCGGGTTGCAAGTCACCGATCGCTAATGCGTAGGTACCGCCATAGCTACTGGGGCCGTACTGCACATTATATCCATAGGTTGCCACTGCATCGGCGCTGGAGATCAGGTAGCGCCCCGCCGCCAGGGTCAGGCCGACCCGAGTGCTGGTCGCCAGCCGGGCAAAACCAGAGGTGCTGGTATTGGCGACAAAGCCAATACCATTCCTCGGTGCGGAACTATACGTGCTTATCGCCAGGCCATTATAGCCATTGTGCAGCGAGATATTGGCACCCGATCCCGAAACATACGTGCTGACAGAGCGGGCCGCGTACAGGAAGAAATCCGCCCCGTTCACGCCGTCCACATCCCGGGGCACATCAATTGCCTGAAAACCGGCACCCCCGGGCAGGTCTGCAAAGCTGACGCTTACCGGTCCGCCTGTGCCTTTGATCACGGCGGCATCCGCCATCATCGGTGCTGCCACCAGTGAAATCGCGCCCGATACTAGCGCCGCTTTTTCCATGAAATTCATTTCATCCGCCCGTCATATACAATCCGCGGGTGAGCATATCTGGATATGCCGTAGAATAAAAGCTCTACGGCAACAGGAAGTACTTTTCTAACATGTACTTACATGTGTTCATAATATATCCGTGAGCGATTGTTCTCGGCTGCTTGCAACTTGACGCTTCCGCCAACTGCGCACGCCCGCAGCACCCATCGCCAGCAAGGAAAGCGCGGCGACTGACGCAGGCGGGGCGGGGATATTGTTGACGTGAACCGGCGTGTTCGGCTCGCTCTCGTAAGCCCAGCGTTCAATAACTAATTGGACGTCCGGCGCGTCTTCAAAACGAATACGGGCCCATCCGATATGCTGTTGTCCGCTGATATCAAAACCGAAGGGCATAAGCCGGACACCGAAAGAAGACCCGTATTGCGTCTCACTGAATTCAGCGATTTGGAAATACGTCCGCGGAGTCCCGCCAGGCGGGGTGACAATACTTGCTCTGGTCTCAATGCCATTGAAGGGCGGCGGTTGCCACCTGCTACTATTGTAAATTCGGGGGCCAACAACCGTGCTTTCGTAAACGGTAACCAAATGGGAACGGCCCCCTTCACGCGCAAACACCACCGGACCTGACCCATACAGGCCGGGAAAGTTTAAACTGCCGTGAACGTCTTGCACCACGTTGCCATCGCTATCGGTAAAGGTCCTGTAGGCAACACGATTGACGCTAAAATGCGTATCGGTGCCGTTCACGCCGTCTATGTCCCAGCCCACACCAGCACTGCCGATACTTCCGCCAAGCGCATCAAAACTAACCGTAACCGGCCGGTCAATGACATAAACGAGGCCAGCCGAGGCAGTCGCCGGTGCGATGGAGAGCGCGGCCGCAGCGACCGTGCTTGCTTTCAATGCAGCGGAGCTCGTCTTCGTCATGGTACCTCCTAGCGGAAATTGAGCCGATCAATTTCGAAGGAAGTGTACAATACAGCCGCGATCTGGCGTTGTGTAATCACAGAAATTGTTATGCACCAAACCATGTCGGCTTATTAAAAACCCCGCCGAAGCGGGGTTTTCATGCAAAATTATGCGCTTTTCAACTACGTCACTTGGTTCCTGGGCACGTCCCGGAAAGGGCGGTCAGTGTCGGTGCGCGGTTCCTTGGGCATCTTCAGGATGCGTTCGGAGATGATGTTGCGCTGGATCTCGTCTGTGCCGCCCGCAATCGAAATGGCCGGGGTTGAGACCAGGATTTCCGCAATCGTGCCATCCATCCAGCTATCGTCGCCGGTCAGCATGGCGTCCGGCCCGGCGATCTGGGTGTGGGCCTGATTGGCGGCGCGGGCAACGATGCTGGCCGCCAGCTTACCGATGGAGCCTTCAGGGCCCTGGGGCTTGCCCTGCTCCTGCGCGGCGCGGGCACGGCGGGCGGTCCACTCAGCGGACTTGGCCAGTGTCAGCACCTTGGCAATGTTTTGCCGGACAGAGGGATCGTCATACTTGCCCATGGCCTGGCCGTGCTCGACCAGCAGGTCTACGCGGCCCGTGCGCTGGGGATACCAGACATAGGGGGCCAGCATGTGGTCGATTTCTTCGTTATAGTCCTCGTAGATCTTGCCCGGCTTGTGGATCTTCGCGTCGTAGCGGCGTGCGCCATCGGCGCCGCGGCGCTCGTGCATCAGGGTGGTGGTCGCGACCTTCCAGCCCTCGCCCAGCTCCGAGACCCGCATGTCTTCCTCGACCACCGCGTCAGTGATGAACACCTGGTTGAACGAGGCATGGCCGTTCATCTGCTTCAACTGGTTCACGTCCACGCCTGGCTGGTGCATGTCGATGATGAAGTAGGTCAGGCCCTTGTGTTTGACCTCATCCCAATCGGTGCGGGCCAGCAACAGGCCGAAATGGGCGTGGTGGGCGCTGGTGGTCCAGACTTTCTGGCCGTTGATCACCCACTTGCCGTCTTTAAAGTCCGCGCGGGTAGTAGCGCCCGCCAGGTCGGAGCCGCTGCCCGGTTCGCTGAACAACTGGCACCAGCTCTCCTCTCCGGTCAGGATACCGCGCAGGTACTTCTTTTTATGCAGGTCCGAGCCATGGGCCAGGATGGTCGCGCCGGCCAGCGTGCGGATGCCCATATTGGCGGTGCCGACGGCACCGAACTCACGGAATTCCTCATCCACCACAAGCGACATGGCCGCGGGCAGGCCCTTGCCCCACCATTCTTTCGGGTAGTGCGGCGCACCCCAGCCGCTATCGACTAGGATGTTGCGCCACTCAACCAGCGAGAGGTCGGTGCTCCAATTATCTTTCAGGAAAGTGCGGACTTCGTCGCGAACCTGGGCTTCGGTCATCTCAGTCATAGTCAGGCGCTCCAGTTCTGCATCATGCGTTCGCGGTGCCAGGCGGCGTCGCCGAGGAAGGCCTCGCTCGCCTTGGCCCGCTTGAACCACAATTGGGTGTCGTTATCGAAGGTGAATCCAATGCCGCCATGCATCTGTACGGCGTGAATGGCGGTCTGGATGTAGACATCGGACGCGTTTGCCTTGGCCATGGAGGCATAGGCAGATGCCTCCACATCGCCATCATCCATGGCACTGGCGGCGGAGTAGGCGGCGGATTTCGCCAGTTCCACGTCCAGCAGCATGTCGGCTGCCTTGTGCTTGGTGACCTGGAACGAGCCTATGGTGCGCCCGAACTGCACGCGCATGTTCACATATTCCAGTGCATCCTCCCGCAGCCGTTCCGCGCCGCCCGCCATCTCGTTCGCCAGACAGATCAGACAGGTGTCATAGGTCTTGGCGTAGGCTGCCTCGCCGCTGGTTTCGCTGCCAAGCAACATGCCGCGCGCATTGCTGAACTCAATCCTGGCGAGCTTGCGGGTCGGGTCCATGCTCTTGAGCGGCGTACGCGTGACGCCATCGGTCAAGTCCTGGACCGCGAACAAACCCAGGTGTCCGTTCGGCAGGCGGGCGGCCACCACCATCAGACCGGCGTTCATGCCATCCAGGACGTAGCTCTTGGTGCCATTCAGCCGGTAGACAGAGCCTTCAAGGGTCGCCGCCATGGCGATACTGTTTGCATCCCAGCCTTTGCCCGGTTCGGCAGCGGCAAGTGTTGCAATGGTTTCACCATTGGCGATGCCGGGCAGCAGCGCTGCCTTTTGTTCGTCCGTGCCGGCATGAACAATCGCCGATCCTGCCATGACGGCGGAGGCGAAATAGGGCGCGCAGGCCAGTGCCCGGCCCATTTCCTCACACGCGATGGCCAGCTCGGTAACGCCGAAGCCCGCGCCGCCATACTCTTCCGGAATGTGCAACGCGGTCAGGCCTAGGTCCTCACTCAGCGACTTCCACATGGCGGGATCATAGCCGCCTTCGGTTTCCATCAATTTTCGCACTTCCGTGGTCGGACCCTTCGCCTCCAGAAAGCGGCGTATGATCGAGCGGAACTCTGTCTGCTCCTCGGTGAAACTGAATTGCATCGGCGTTCCTATCTTGGCGGCACCCGCACCGGCGGGTTTACGTTCCTGTCAGTTGGCATCAGCATATGATCCCGCCGGGCTTCGTCAATCTCCGGCGCGCATTTCTGATCTGACCCGCACTGCACCAGTGAGAAATTCTGCATGAGCCGTAACGCCCGACTCGCGGTCGATATCGGTGGCACGTTTACCGATCTGGTGCTGGAACAAGGCGATGGCGGCTTTCACAGTGTCAAAATCCTGACCACACCGCATGCGCCGGAAGAAGCCGTGCTTGAGGGCACACAGCGGATTTTGGCGGAGACCGGCGTCGCCGCGGCGGATGTTGGGCCGGTGATTCACGGCACTACGCTCGCCACCAACGCGCTGATTGCGACAGAAGGCTTCCGCGATTCGGTGGAGATCGCCTACGAGCACCGGTTCGAGCAGTACGACCTCTATATGGAGCGCCCCTCCCCCTTGGTGCCCCGCCACCTGCGCCTGACCGTGCCGGAACGGCTGGCGGCGGACGGTTCCGTCCTGCTGCCCCTCGATGAGGCGGCAGTGGAAGCGCTGATCCCGGTGCTGGAGGCAGAGAAGATCGAGGCGGTGGCGATTGGCTTCCTGCACTCCTACGCCAACAGCGACCATGAGCGGCGCGCGGGGGAGATTATCGGCGCGACTCTGCCTGATGTCGCCATCACGCTATCCTCCGACGTGTGCCCCGAAATCCGGGAGTATGAACGCATGTCGACGGCCTGCGCCAACGCCTACGTGCAACCGCTGATGGCTGGCTATATCCGGCGGCTGGAGAGCGGCTTGCAGGCGCTTGGCCTGAACTGCCCGCTATTGCTGATGATGTCATCCGGCGGCGTGACCACGGTGGAGACGGCGGTACGCCAGCCGATCCGCCTTGTCGAAAGCGGCCCGGCGGGCGGCGTGATCCTGGCGCTGGACGTGGCGGCGGAGAATGGCATTGCCGATGCCCTGACCTTCGACATGGGCGGCACGACGGCAAAGCTGACCCTGATCGACGGCCTGCAGCCGCAGTATGGCCGCACGTTCGAGGTGGCGCGTGCCTACCGCTTTCTGAAAGGCTCCGGCCTGCCGCTGCGCATCCCCGTCATCGACATGGTGGAGATCGGCGCAGGCGGCGGCTCCATCGCGCGGGTGGATGAATTGAAGCGCATCAATGTTGGGCCAGATAGCGCGGGCTCCGACCCCGGCCCCGCTTGCTATGCCGCGGGCGGCACGGAGCCAGCCGTCACCGACGGCGACTTGGTTCTGGGCCGCATCGATCCCGCCAACTTTGCCGGCGGCAAGATCGTGCTGGATGCAGCGGCGGCGGAGAAAGCGGTGACGGACAACATCGCCAGCGCCCTGGGCATGGACACGGCGACCGCGGCGGCTGGCATCGCGGAGATCGTGGACGAGAACATGGTGAGCGCCGCGCGTGTCCAATGCGGTCGAAAATGGCAAGGACACTGCCGGGCGTACGCTGATCGCCTTTGGCGGCGCGACACCGCTGCACGCAGCCCGGCTGGCGGAGAAGCTCGGCATTGACCGCGTGATCGTGCCGAAGGGTGCGGGCGTCGGCTCAGCCTACGGCTTCCTCCGCGCGCCCATTGGGTATGAGGTCGTGTGCACCCGGCTGGTCAGGCTCCAGACGTTCGAGCCGCACGTGCTGAACGATCTGTTCGCGGAGATGCGATTCGAAGCCGAAGCCGTCGTCCGTCTGGGCGCGCCACAGGAGGATTTGGTCGAAGTCCGCGCCGCCTTCATGCGCTACCGCGGCCAGGGGCATGAGATCACGGTGACTCTGCCGAACCGCGCCTATTCGCCGGGCGATGCCGACGCCTTCAAGAAGTTGTTCGCGGAAGCCTACACCGCCCTCTTCGGCCGGATCATTCCTGGCTTGGAGATCGAAGCGCTGAGTTGGACCCTCTCTCTCGCCACGAAGCGCGACCTGCCGGGCCAGGATGCTGACCCGCCGGCCAGGGCGCCGCCAGAACCGGCAGGCACGCGTCGCTTGTTCGACACTGTCCAGGGCCAGTTCGCAGACGCCGCCGTCTATGCCCGCACGGAGCTTGTGCCCGGCATGACCATGCCCGGCCCCGCCGTCATCGTGGAGGACGAGACCGCCACCGTCGCGCCCGCCTCCTTTTCCGCCCGTATCAACGCGCTCGGCCAAATTGTGTTGGATCGAGCTACCGCTTCTCAGGGAGCCTAAACCATGACCCAACCAACCAGCATGGACGCCATCCGTAATCAGGTCATGTGGAACCGCCTGCTGTCTGTGGTGGAGGAGCAGGCGCAGACACTGGTCCGCACCGCCTTCTCCACCTCCACACGGGAGGCGGGCGACGTCTCGGCAGGAGTCTTCGACCTGGAGGGTCGGATGCTCGCCCAGGCGGTGACCGGCACGCCGGGGCACATCAACTCCATGGCGCGCTCGGTCGTGCATTTCGTGAACGAGATCCCCGTCGCCACCATGAAGCCGGGTGACGTTTACGTCACCAATGACCCCTGGAAGGGCACTGGCCACCTGCACGACCTGGTCGTGACCACGCCTATTTTCCGTGACGGCAAGATGGTGGCGCTGTTTTCCTGCACCAACCATCTGGTGGATATCGGCGGCGTTGGCCTGTCCCCGGATGGCCGCCAAATTTATCACGAGGGCCTGTTCATCCCGATCATGCCGCTGGTTAGCCAAGGCGTGATGAACGAATGGCTGCTGAAGATATTCCGCGCCAACGTCCGCGAACCGGTGCAGGTGGAAGGCGACATCTACGCCCTCGTCGCCTGCAACGAGATCGGCGGCGAGCGCCTGCTGGCGATGATGGACGAGTACGGGCTGGAGAACCTCGACGCCCTCAGCGATCACATTATCGGCGAAAGCCGCCGGGCCATGGCCGACGCCATTAACAAGCTGTCCAAGGGCTTCTGGAAGGGCACCATGACCATTGACGATTATGAACGGCCCATCGATCTGGCCGCAACCGTCACCATCGGCGATGGCGAGATACTGGTGGATTTTGACGGCTCGTCCGGTGTCAGCGACCGGGGCATCAACTGCCCCATGTGCTACACGGAGGCTTATACGAGCTTTGGCGTGAAGTGCATGGTCGCGCCTTCCGTGCCCAACAACACCGGCACGGAAGGCGCGATCAAGGTCGCCGCGCCGGAGAACACCATCGTTAACGCGCCCCATCCCTGCGCCGTCGTCGGGCGCTCCACCATTGGCCACATGCTGCCGGACGTGGTATTCGGCGCGCTGCACCAGGCTTTGCCGGACACTGTCCCGGCGGAGGGCACCTCCAACCTCTGGAACGTGCTGCTGGGCGCTGGCCATGGCCTGACAAGCCGGGCAGGCGATCAGGCAACAGCGTTCACCACCATGAGCTTTCATTCCGGCGGCGCAGGCGCAAGACCCCAGCAGGACGGCCTGTCGGCGACGCCCTACCCCTCCGGCGTGCGCAATGTGCTGGTGGAGATCACGGAGGCAATCACGCCCCTGGTCATTTGGCGCAAGGACTACCGCGAAGACTCGGGCGGCCCGGGCAAGCAACGCGGCGGCCTCGGCTAGGTTATGGAGATTTCCAGCCGGGAGAATGCTGATTTCGGCCTGTTCGCCCGTTATGAGCGCGTGCACTACCCGTTCCGCGGCCGGGATGGCGGCGGCAACGGCGCGAACGGACGGCTGACGCTCAGGGAGAGTGGCCAGGCCCTGCGTAACAAGGGCTTCCAGGTGGTGCCACGCGGCGACCGCCTGCTGATTGAGATGCCGGGCGGCTATGGCGAACCATTCGAGCGCGCGCCGGCGTCAGTTGCCGCAGACGTTAAAGCCGGCCTCGTCAGCCGGGAAGCGGCGGAGCGCGACTATGGCGTATCGGTGACGTCTGATTTCAGCGTGGATGCGGCGGAGACGGCGCGGTTAAGGGGTGAATAGAGGTCTATCCTTCGCACATGCCATGATCCCCGGATGGCTCGTCAGAGACGGTCCGGGGTCTCCTTAAAGTAATCGCTCCATTCTGAAGGAGATCCCGGACAGTGCTTCGCCCTTCCGGGAATCGGCGTTCGATGGATCACCCCTTGCCAAACCGCGCCTTCGCATCGTCACGCAATTCGACTTTCCGGATTTTGCCGGACGCGGTCATGGGGAACTCCTCCACAAACACCACATGGCGGGGGATTTTGAAGCTGGCGACCTTGCCCCGGCAGTAGGCGATGACGCCCGCCTCATCGATCTCGCCGCCCGGCGCTTTCTGCACGTAGGCGACCGCGACCTCTGCCAGTTTTTCGTCAGGGCAACCGACGACAGCCACTTCATGAACGGCATCATGCTCGCGCAGCAGACCTTCTACCTCCATCGGATCGACGTTCTCGCCGCCGACCTTCAGCATGTCCTTGTAACGGCCAAGGAAATGCAGGCTGCCGTCGGGCTTGTGGATTGCTGCATCGCCGGTTTTGAACCAGCCGTCATGGGTATAGCTGGCGTGGGTTTCGTTCGGCTTTCGGTAGTAGCCCAGCATCATGTAGCGGCTACGCACCTGCAACTCGCCCTCCTGACCGGCGGGCATTGGGACAGCGGTCTCGGGGTCCGCCACACGGAACTCGTAGCCGAGACCGGCGGTGCCGTTGGCCTCCAACCGTTCTTCCGGCGGATCGTCGAGGCCGTTCATAGCGACGCCGATCCAGGTCTCCGTCATGCCGAACCCGGAGACCGAGCGGACCGGTGCCAGCGTCTTTGCTCCCCGGTACATGATAGGCTTGGTGCTGAGCGGTCCCGCTCCGAATATCCCGGTGCGCAGGGTGGAGAGGTTGCGGGGCCGGGCTTCCTGCGCCTCACACAGGCCTTTCACGTGTGCGTCGAAGCCATGGACCATCGTCGCGCCTTCCCGCTCTACCAGGTCGAGGCTTTCGTCGGGATCGAAGGTCTCTGTCACAATGTGCCTGGCACCGGTAACCAGCGACATCAGCATGGCTTCGGAAAAGCCGAACGCGTGAAACAGGGGCAGGTAGCCGACGATGACGTCGCGTGGCGTGATGTTGAAGCGGAAGCCTCGCTCTGCCACATTCCGTATCAGGTAGTGGCAGTGCATGGCCCCCTTGGGAAAGCCGGTGGTGCCGGATGTGTACATGATCAGCGCCATGTTCTCCGGTTTGACACAGGAGGCCCGCGCCTCCAGGTCGACCGGTGGCATCTCGTCGGCCCGGGCCCGCGCCGCAGTCCAATCGACCGTGCCCGGATAGGCTTGCGCGCCCAGAACAATGACCTTCCGCAGCAGCGGAAAGCTGGGATCTTCAATCGTGTTGCCAGCGTCCGGCAGCTTCACCATCTCCCGCCCCATGTCCAGGTAGCTGATGGGTCCGCAGGTGTCGTGGGTTATCAGGTAGGCGCTGTCGGACTGGCGCAGCACATAGTTCAGATCGTGCGTGCGGAAGCGGGTATTGATAGGCACCAGCACCGCGCCAGCTTTCGCCACTGCGATGGCCAGAAACACCCAGTCATCGCAATTGTTCAGCCATAGCGCCACGTGGTCGCCGGCCTGCACGCCTTCCGCCATCAGGGCACGGGCAGCGCGGTCGATCTGCTCTGCGACTTGGGCAAAGGTATAGCGGCGGCCTTCGAACACCAGGGCCTCGCGTGTGCCCCATTTTTCCGCGGCTGCCGCGCCCAAATCACCGAGCAGTTCCAGTTCCCGATAGCAGTTCATGGCGTCGCTCCTACTGTTAGGTCCCGGCAACGGGCACCACATCTTCCATGAAGGCGCACACCGCATCCAGCCGTCCCGGCACGCCGCCCCTTGCTACGGGGTCGAGCAGCAGGTGCGAAATGCCGATGGCCCGGCATTCGGCGATGGTCTCCAGCATCTGGTCCTTGCTGCCCGCAATCGACTTGGCGGATGGCATCGCGCCCGCCGGGTCCAGATAGATGCGGAGAGAGAGCGTCAGGCCGGAGGGATCACGCCCGATGGCTTCGCACTCCCGCTGCACCTGTCCCCAAGCGTCAACGATCTCGTGCCGCGGCTGGAATGAGGCATGGAAGGCCTGACCGTACCTGGCGGCGCGGCGGAAGGCGACCGGCGTCGAGCCGCCGACCCAGATGGGGAAGGGCGACTGCACCGGCTTTGGCTCGAAGCCGACCTTGGGGAAGGAGTAATACTCGCCGTCGAAGGAGGGCTCGCGCTCGGTGAACAGGCGGTGGAAAATTTCCAACTGTTCGTCGGACCGCTTGCCGCGCTTGTCCCACGGCATGCCCAGGACCGCGGCTTCCTCTGCCATCCAGCCGACGCCGACGCCCAGGATTGCCCGGCCTTCCGACATCACGTCCAGGCTGGCGATCTGCTTTGCTGTCTGCACCGGCATCCGGTAGGGCAGGATCAGGACGGTCGTGCCCAGGCGCAGCTTCTCTGTGCAGCCGGCGACGAAGGTCAGCGTGCTGATCGGGTCCAGCCAGCCCATGTCGGGCGAGGGCTGGAACGAGCCGTCATCGGTGTAGGGATACTTGGAGGCGATTTCCGCGGGCCAGCAGACATGGTCGCTGACCCAGCCCGAATGGCAGCCCAGCCGCTCTATCTCCTTTGCAAAGCCAACCAGCGTCTTGCGGTCGACCTGACGGCCCAAATGCGGCAGGTGAACTCCCCAGTCCATAGGCGTTTCCTCGTTTCATGTTTGTTGGAAACGAAGGGTCGGTCATCGGCTGCGGATGTCAAGCGGTCGCGGCGATGGACCGTGGCGCCTCAGTCGCCGCGGTTGCGCATTTCCTCGGCAAATGCCTCATCGCCAGCCACCCGGCCGGTTGAGCCACGCACCTGAATTAGCGGCTTTTCCTGTTCGGCTTTCGGGCGCGGGTCCACTGGCGTGACCAGGCCGCCGGAGACCACCATCTTGATGCCCTCTTCTACGGTCATCTTTAGGATGACAACGTCTTTCCTCGGCAGGAACAGCAGAAAACCGCTGGTCGGGTTCGGCGTGGTCGGCAGAAAGACGTTCAGCAGCTTCTCGTCGGTCAGGTTCTGCACCTCCCCCTCGGTCGTGCCCGACAGGAAGCCCAGGCACCAGATGCCGCGCCGGGGGTATTCGATCAGCACCACGTGGCGGAAAGCGTTCGATTGCTTTTGCAGCACCGTCTCAAAAATTTGCTTCAGCGCGTTGTAGACGGTGCGGATTACCGGCATCCGGTTTAGCACCCGCTCGGCCATCCGCATCAGCGAGCGGCCGATCAGCCCCGCGGTCAGTGCGCCGATAATCGTCAGCCCAATGACGAACATCACCAGGCCGAGGCCCGGAATGCTGAATGGCATATAATGTTCGGGGTTATAGGCTGCCGGTATCAAACCACGCACGGTCGAGTCGAAGAACTCGATGATCTGCAGCGCCAGCCAGACCGTGATTGTGATTGGGGCAGTGATCAGCACGCCCGCCAGGAAATAATTGCGCAGCTTGGTAACCGCTGAGCGGCCAATCAGCCGCGCGTGCCGCTCCAGTCTGTTGGGCTTGGAAGGAGTGGGGCCCAAAGCCATGAAATCTCCTGTCTGGAATAATGCTGAACATGTCCTATCCCTGGACATTTGTCAGCCCCGTCCGTCGAACGTACTCCGATTCACGCAAATAGTGTGCCAGAGGCGGCAAGCAAGGGGCGTCAACATCGTAGCGTTACGGGAATTTGATCGCAGAATGAAATCGGCCCTGTCACTGGGCCAGGGGATTGGGCACAATTCCGGCCGGAGTTCGACAGAAGGATACTGTGGCATGAGCAAGACCGGTTTCGCGGAACAATCGATAGAGGAGCTGGGTGCTGGTTTGCGTGCCGGTACCATCACGGCGGCAGCGATTGCGGAGGAAGCCATTGCAGCGCAGGACGCGCTCGAGCCCTCCTTGCATGCCTACCGCGACCGGAACCTGGCCTACACCCGTGCCCAGGCGGCAGCGGCTGATGCGGCCTTCGCGGCGAAGTTTGAATTGGGCGTTCTCCAGGGTCTGCCCGTCTCGGCCAAGGACCTCTATGCCGTCGCAGGCTACGACACCTATGCCGGCTCCGCCTACCCGCTGCCGATGTACAAGGAGGAAGGCCCGGTTGTCCGCGCCGTCCGCCAGCAGATGGCAGTCATCACCGGCAAGGCGCACACGGTCGAGTGGGCTTTTGGCGGCATCGGCATGAATCCGCATTGGGACACGCCGCGCAATCCCTGGGACAAGACCGACCACCGCGCACCTGGCGGTTCCTCCAGCGGTGCGGGTGTCTCGCTCTGGCAGGGCTCCGCCGTGGCGGCGCTGGGCAGCGACACTGCCGGCAGCGTCCGCATTCCGGCAAGCTGGACCGGCACCGTCGGCGTGAAGACCACCTTCGGGCGCTGGTCGCTGGATGGCATCGCCCCGCTCTCGCCCTCGCTGGATACGGCGGGTGTCCTTACTCGCTCGGTGGAGGACGCAGCCCTCGCCTTTGCCTCGCTTGATCCGCATGTAGCGGACGCGAGGGCGTTCCTGCACAAATGCCAGCAGGCCGACGCAGGCCGCTTCACCCTGGGAGTCTGCGAATGGATGTTCGAAGGCAACGATCCGGGTGTCGCCGAAGCGGTCCAAAAAGTAGTGCAGGAATTGGCCAAAGCCGGCGCCCGCATCGTCAAGGTGGACGTGCCCAATCTCGCCGAATTGCACGAATTATTCCGGCGTGGCGGCATTGCGGGCATGGAGTTCGCAGCTTTCATCAACCAGCCCGGGATGGAGCAGTGGAATGCATCGCTCGATCCTATCGTGCGTTCCCGCTTCGCTGCGATTGAGGCGATGCCGGCAACCGAATACATCGCGCGGGTCGAGCGCATTGGCCAGATGGCGCAACAGGCAAAGCCCGTATTCCAGGAAGTGGACGCCATTATCGGCCCGACCATCCCTATCACGCCGCCCAAGATCGCGGACCTGCAATCGGTCGATGCCTATCAGGCCAAGAACCTGCTCTCGCTGCGCAATACCAGCGTCGGTAACATTCTGGCCCTGTCCGGTGTGACAATTCCCGTCGGACTGGATGCCGCCGGAATGCCGGTCGGTCTGCAATTGTTGACACCGAACGGTGCGGACGAACTGGCCGTCACCATGGCGGTGGCGTTTGAGAACGTTCTCGGTACCCCGCGCGCTCGCTTGGGCGTACCGCCCTGCATCAGTTGAGTGGAACATCAAAGATGACCGAAATCTCCACCGCAGAGTTGCCCAAAAAGTACGCAATCGTCCATGGAAAGCGCATGGCGTACACGGAAATGGGCGCTGGCGATCCGATCGTCTTTCTGCATGGCAACCCGACCAGCAGCTACCTCTGGCGCAATATAATTCCGCACGTACAGGACCTGGGCCGTTGCATCGCGCCTGACCTGATTGGCATGGGGGACTCGGAAAAGCTGGGTAGCGTCGGCCCTGACTCCTATCGCTTTGTCGAGCATCAGCACTATCTGGATGCGTTGCTGGAACAGTTGGATGTGTCCGGCAATGTGACCCTTGTCATCCACGATTGGGGCTCAGCCTTGGGCTTTGACTGGGCCAACCGGCATCGCGATGCCATGAAGGGCATCTGTTATATGGAAGGCATCGTCCGCCCGGTGACCTGGGAGGAGTGGCCGGAGGCAGCAAAAGCTGTATTCCAGGGCTTCCGCTCCAAAAACGGTGAGGACATGGTGCTGGAGAAGAACGTGTTTGTGGAGCGCGTGCTGCCGGGCTCCATCATTCGGTCGATGGCCGACGAAGAGATGGCTGTCTACCGCCGTCCGTTCGCCGAGGCGGGCGAGGGTCGCCGCCCGACGCTAACCTGGCCGCGGCAGATTCCGATTTCCGGTGAACCGGCGGACGTGGTTACCATCGCTCAGGATTATGCTGACTGGCTCGCGCAAAGCCAGATGCCAACACTGTTTGTGAATGCGGAACCGGGGGCCATTCTGACCGGACGGCAGCGCGAATTCTGCCGCGCGTGGCCGAACCAGACCGAAGTGACGGTCAAGGGCAGCCATTTCGTCCAGGAAGACTCACCGCACGAAATCGGCGAGGCCCTGCGCACCTGGCTGCAGGGGCTCTAGGCGCGTGGCCGGCATTCTGATCGTCTGGACCAGCATCACTGCTGAGCGGGAGGCACTGTTCAATGGTTGGTACAACCGTCAGCATTTAAGTGAGCGCACCAATATTCCTGGCTTCCGCAATGGCCGCCGCTACAAGGCCGTGACAGGGTCTCCTGCGTACCTGGCCTGGTATGAGCTCGACGCGTCAACGGTGTTCGAGACCGAACCCTATGCCGAGCGCCAGAACAATCCGACCGCCTGGACCCAGGCCGTCATGCCGGGGTTTGGCGATTTCACCCGCGTGGCGGGCGATGTTCGGGCCAAAGTGGGGCAGGGTATCGGCTCAGCCTGTGCCTCCTGGCGGTTGACCCCAGCGGCTGGACAGGAAGAAGCGCTGACCCGATGGTTGGCGGATGATGTCTTGCCCAAATTGATGCAGGATACCGGCGTTATCGCGGCACTCGTGGCTTCTCCAGCCGCGGTAGCGGATGCAGGTCCGGACTCAACCGAAAGCCAGATGCGCGAAGCGCCGGACAATCCGCCCTGCTGGGGCCTTTTGGTGGAGTGCGCCGATGTTGAAACTGCACAAACTGTTCAGGCGAAACTCGACCTCACGATGCTCGCTCAGCACGGTGTGCAGCAGAACGAACCAGGCATTTATGCGCTTCTGACTGCGGTTGGAACCTTCAATCATCGTGCTGCTCCAGACCCGATGGACCTAGCCCCCAGGGATTTACCACCATGAAGAAGATTCTATTGATCCAAGGCGCAAACCTGCGCTGGCTGGGCCGCCGTCAGCCCGAGTACTACGGCACGACGACCGCGGCTGAGTTCGATGAGCGCCTGCGCCAGCATGCTGCGAGCCATGGCTACGACCTTACCATCGAATATCATGACGTAGAGGGCGAGGCTATCCGCCGGATCTATGATGCTGTCGAAGAGGGCTTGGATGGCGTGGTGATTAACCCGGCCGGCTTTACGTATGCCGGCTATGCGTTGCGGGACTGCATGTTGGGTGTGAAAGACGACATCCCCGTTATCGAAATCCACATTACCAATGTTGCCGCGCGGGAGATTCCCGACATTCCGTCCTCCGCCGCACGCAGTGTGGTCTACGGCTTTGGCTTGGTTGGCTATGACATTGCGTTGGAAGCCATGCTGAAAGTGTTAAACGGTCAGTAGTAAAAGACCAGGGTACCATGGATCTTGGCCTTTACGGTACATTGTTAGACTTGGATGTACGCGCGTTGGTGCTTGGCGAGAACTGGCGCAACGCGGGTCAAGCTGCGGTTCTGTGCGGTTGGGAACGGCTTTATGTGCAAGGCGTGGTTTATCCTGGCATCCGTCTTGCTCCAGATTCAGCGATCGATGTTTGGATCCTAAGGGATGTTGATCCTCAAGCCGTTGCCAATGCCAATGCATTCGAGGGCGACGAGTATGATTTGCAACGACTTCCAGTGACCTATTCCGGCACCTGGACCGCAGAGGACACTGCCATGTTTTACGTGCCAACGCCCTCCGCCATTCTAAGCGGCAAAGTTTGAGCCTATGACGAAGCTTGGCGACGGCTATACCGCAGGCAGTTTCTTGCCGAAACTGTTGCTGCATTTCCGGGAAACCGGTCTGCAGTTGGGGTAAGTGATAGTCCATGACAAATTCGACAATCGCGCGGCCATCCAACAGTTCTGGCTCCTTGGGCGCGGGCCATCTGATGGGTTTGTTCACGGCGCTCTCTTTCGGTCGCGCCTATCCGTTTGGCAAGGAGATCGTGGCGGTTGTCGATCCCTATGTCTTCTCGTCGGCGCGGTATTTGCTGGCTAGCATTGTTCTACTGGCCGGGCTGGAATTGTTCACGCGACAGGGTGCTGCCGTGCCGTGGCGTGATGTGCCCAAACTGGCCTTCACCGGCTTTTTGGGCTTCACGGTATTTCAGGGCCTGTGGGGTGTTGCTCTTGATCTGACGACAGCTTCCAAGGCCTCTGTCCTGGTCTCAACCACCCCGATTTTCGGCGCGCTGATCTTTGCGTTTCAGAGACACCGGTTGCCTCTTCGGGCGTGGATGGGGGTGTTGGTGGCATTCCTGGGGGTATTCTGCATCATTAACAACTCGTTTGCGGGTATCACACTTTCCGGAAGCTCTCTGTTCGGCGACGCGATGTTCGTCGCGATTGCCGCCGTTTGGGCGCTTTATGGTGGGCTCTCCCGCCCCTGATCGCGCGCCTTGGTGCCGCGCGTTCCGCAGGCTGGGCTGCTTTCCTGGGCGCCGCCATGCTGCTGCCCCTCGCGTTACCCGGCGCGATGGCACAGGACTGGAGCGCCGTGCCACCCGGATTGACAATCAAGTTTCTACATACCGCGCTGATCATCGGTTGCCTGGGCATGCTCACCTGGAACGGCGGCCTCCGGCGGCTTGGGCTGTCGAAAATGACGGTCTGGCTCTACCTTAGCCCGGTGTCGGCCGTGGTGCTGGCCAATCTGATGCTGGGGGAGTGGTTGACCGGCCCGCAAATTGCAGGGGCCGTGCTGGTGCTCTGTGACGTCGCACTCACACAACGGTGAGGCTGAGACTCAATCGCTTGCTGTAGCCGGTACACTATGGAAGGTTGGGCCAAGTGGATGGGATACACTCAAAGAGCCGAGAGAGCTGATGTTTAATAGGGTAAAAATGGTAGTCAGGGCCTGTGCTATTGCGGTGCCGGTTATTATTGCTTGGAATCCAGCGGGCGCGACAGCCATTATGATTGACGCCGCGGATTTTATTGAATTTCCGACCAAGAGTAATGTGCGGACATATTCCTTCACGATAGAGGTAACCGGGCCGTTAGCGCCTGGAGGGGTGTATAACAACCCTGCGCTGGACGGGGTCGACTATTACGTCCGCGGCAGCCTCGTTCCTGGCACGCCTTCTGGGTTTCCAGCCTTTAACCTGATCCGCGCAATCGGCGGTGCAGAGTTCTACAGCCAAGGAAGTTCGCTGAATTTTTCGATTCTGCCATCGGCCAATCTGAGCGATGGGCTTCAACTCAGCGAGTTGGCAGGTGCCGGCGTGATCTTCGAGATGAACGCGCGGGAGGTGGACACAGGACGATACCATCCGCCGATCCTGCGGCTGAATGCGGATGGTACTGGCCTGTTGCAGAACTCCAACAATAACGGCGGAACGAACCCCGCCACAGGCAACGTGGTCAACGTTAATTTTGGTGATGAGTATGTTACCGGGCTGACCTTTAACCCGGCGGACGTCACCATCGCACCGCCGATTCCATTGCCCGCAGCTTGGCTGTTACTCGGTACCGCAATGGCTGGGCTGGCCGTTGCTGGCAACCGGTGGCGTTGCGGTCATTAGGATAGGGGCTCCGGCAGCATCACGTTAAGTTCCGGATTGGAGCTAGCGCGCCTAGAAAGCGAGTTTCATGTAAGCACATGGTTTTTTTTGGGAAAAGTTGATAACAACCTGTACTGCTTTTCCCTTGTGAGATTTGAGCCTTTTGTAAGAGGCATAAATTGCCTGAAATTTCTGGATTAACCGGAAAATAAGCCACTATTTCTCTTCAGTTTCGGCATGTTGAAAGCCTCCTTAAAAATATACCATCGGAGGTTGGTTTGCAGCATACAATCAAAATTTAAATTACCACAGTATGTTGATGCTCATTATGTAAGCGAAAACCCCACAGGTTTGAGAACATTTTTGCAAGATAGAGCTTGAAAGTACGCAATACGATGCGCAAAATGTATGTGCGTTCGACGCTCTGGTAACTGCGTGAGCATTTATCACTTGACGTTGACCATTTTGACCGTTTCGTAATCTACCTTTGTGTAAATTGCGGACGGCTTACGCTCTCTCCTGACTTTGCCCCGGAAATGCCTCGGCTATTCCGGGGCTTTTTTTATGACAGCAATTTAAGGGAGGGGGAGCGCCTCAGGTCAGGCGCGTATTTCTGCAGGCGTGATTTCCAGCGCAGCCAGCACTGTGGCGACGATACCATCCGCATCAAGTCCGGCGGCGCGCACCTGTTCCTCCGGCTTATCTTGCTCGAAGAACGCATCCGGCATAGTCAGCGGACGGATTTTCAGGCCATGGTCCAGCAACCCTTCGCGGGCCAGGAACTCCAACACGATAGCGCCGAAACTTTGCGGCGAGGCTTCCTCCACCGTTACCAGCATCGGGTGCTCGTGGGCCAGGCGGCGGACCAGAACCTGGTCCAGCGGTTTGGCAAAACGGGCGTCAGCGACCGTGGCAGAGAGTCCGTATCCAGCCAGGCGGTCGGCGGCTTGCTGACAGGCCGCGAGGCGGGAGCCATAGGATAGCAGCGCGACCGCAGTGCCTTCCCGCAGGATTCGGCCTTTTCCAATGGGCAGCACTTCGCCCCGTTGGGGCAGCGCAACACCGGTGCCCTCTCCCCGCGGGAAGCGGATGGCGGACGGCGCGTCGTTGATCGCAACGGAGGTGGCAATCATGTGGCGCAGCTCCGCTTCATCCGATGGCGCCATCAGTACAAAGCCTGGCAAGCTGCCCAAATAGGCCGTATCGAACGCACCGCAATGGGTGGAGCCATCCGCGCCCACATAGCCTGCCCGGTCGATCGCAAAGCGTACCGGCAGTCCCTGGATCGCCACATCGTGGACGACCTGGTCATAGGCGCGTTGCAGGAAGGTCGAATAGATCGCGCAGAACGGCTTTAGCCCTTCCGTCGCCATACCAGCGGCGAAAGTGACTGCGTGTTGTTCTGCGATGCCCACATCAAACGTGCGCTCGGGAAAGGCCTTGGCGAATTTGTCGATGCCGGTGCCGGACGGCATCGCTGCGGTGACGCCAACAATGCTGAGGTTCAGCTCGGCTTCCTGAATCAGGGTATCGGCGAAAACATTGGTGTAGGACGGCGCTTTCGGGGCGCTTTTGGACGGCTCACCCGTGATGACGTTGAACTTGGAGACAGCGTGGAACTTGTCGTCTGCGTCCTCTGCCGGGGCATAGCCCTTGCCTTTTTGTGTCACTACATGAATCAGAATCGGGCCGTGTTCCGAACTGTCACGCACATTGCGCAGTACTGGCAACAGGTGGTCCAGATTGTGACCGTCGATAGGACCGACATAATAGAAGCCCATTTCTTCGAACAAGGTGCCGCCGGTCGCAACTCCGCGGGCCAGTGTTTCCGCGCGGCGTGCGGCCTTTTCAATCGCGCCGGGGAAAATGCGGGCGATGTCGCGTGCCAGATGACGCAGTGAGGCATAGGGCCGTGATGATATCAGGCGGGAGAGATAGGCGCTCATCGCGCCTACCGGCGGAGCGATTGACATGTCGTTGTCGTTCAGGATGACGACCAATGGCAGGTCCATGCTGCCGGCGTTATTCATGGCCTCATAAGCCATACCCGCCGACATTGCGCCGTCGCCGATAACGGCAATCACCCGTTTCGGGTCCTGGTTCCACTTGCTGCCAAAAGCCATGCCAAGGCCGGCGGAAATGGAGGTCGACGAGTGCGCCGCGCCGAACGGGTCGTATTCGCTCTCGCTGCGTTTGGTGAAACCGGAGAGGCCGCCGCCCTGGCGTAGCGTGTGCATCCGGGCCCGGCGCCCTGTGATGATCTTGTGCGGATAGCATTGGTGCCCGACGTCCCAGATTAGCCGGTCGTTGGGTGTATCGAACACATAGTGGATGGCCGTGGTCAGCTCTACCACACCCAGACTTGCGCCAAAATGCCCTCCGGTTACGGAAACAGCATCAACCGTCTCTGCGCGCAACTCGTCGGCGAACTGCCGCAATTGCGCTTCCGGCAATTCGCGCAGATCGGCCGGAATGTTAACCTGATCGAGTAAGGGTGACTTGCTGTTCGTAATGCTCACATACCTCTCCTCAAAAACGATGCAGTGCAGAGTTGAGCGCGTGTTGGCTTTCGGTTTGGTTAATCATGCTTCACGCTCGACCGCAAAAATTGCCGCTTGCCGCAAAGGATCAGCCTCTGCGCCAAAGCCAGCCAAGTGCCCGAGCGCCTGATCCAGCAGTGCTCGTGCTTTCGCCCGGGCTTCCTCTACGCCCAGGATGGTGATGGCGGTAATCTTGCCCGCCTCCTCGTCTTTCCCTACCCGCTTGCCAAGGGTGGTTTCGTCACCCTCCAGGTCGAGCAGGTCATCGGCGATCTGGAACGCCAGCCCCATGTCCATGGCATAGGCATACAGGGCTGCGCGTGCGGCAATGGGCGTCTGGCCCAAAATGGCGCCAGCCTCACAGGAGAACGCAAAAAGCGCGCCGGTTTTCATCCGCTCCATGCGCGCAACATCGCCGTAGGCGGAGTCGGAAGGGGGCTCCAGATCCAGAACCTGCCCGCCGACCATGCCGCCAGCACCAACGGCTTTTGCCAATTGGCTGATCAATTCACAACGAACTGCCGGGCTGGTGTGGGTTGTCTCGGCCGCCAATACCTCAAATGCCAGGGGCAGAAGCGCGTCGCCTGCCAGGATTGCGGTGGCTTCACCGAACTTTTTGTGAACCGTCGGACGGCCGCGCCGTAGGTCGTCATCATCCATGGCGGGCAGATCGTCATGGATCAGGGAATAACTATGCAGAAACTCGGTTGCAGCTGCCATGCGCAGCGATTGGTCATCCGGTACGCCAAACATGCGGGCGCTGGAGACGACAAAGAATGGCCGCAGCCGCTTGCCCGGTCCCAGAGTTGCGTATCGCATGGCTTCGTAAAGCTTGGCTTCCGGCGCTTCCCCCGTCGGCAATAGCGCGGTCATCACCGTGTCTGTCTGGGCAGCGATCGCTGCCAAATCGTCTTTGAAATTGGCCATGAACGCGCCCTTAGCCCGCATCCATTGGCTGGGTGCCGGTCGGTTGGCCAGCAGCATTCAAGGTGATGCGCTCTACCTTTTCCCGTGCCTCACGCAGCTTGGCTTCGCAGTGCTGTTTGAGTGCCGCGCCACGTTCGTAGGAGGATATCGCGGAGTCCAAGCTGGCTTTGCCCTGCTCCAGGTTGGCAACGATGGACTCAAGCTCCGCCAGTGCTTCTTCGAACGAAAGTCCGCCGACATCGCGGGCGGTGGGGTGCTGGGTGTTATCGCTCATCCGCTTGGGCTCATCAATTCTCGCACGTGGGCCGCCGTGCAGGCAGCAAGGGCTTGCAGGTTATAGCCGCCTTCAAGCACTGACACCAGCCGACCGTCACAGTATTCGTGCGCCAGAGTAAGCAATTCGCGTGTAATCCAGGTAAAATCGCTCACTTGAAGCGCTATGATGGCTAACGGATCGCGCTCGTGCGCATCAAATCCTGCGGAAACGATTAGCAGGTCCGGCTTAAATTTGCGGAGGCTCGGCAATAGCCGGTTCTGCATGGCGTCTTTGAAAACGCTGCTATTTGCACCCGGCGGCAGCGGCGCGTTGACGATGTTTTCGCCGTTCGCGCCTCGTTCGTCCAGGGTGCCCGTGTCGGGAAACAGAGGCATCTGGTGGGTTGAGGCATAGAGCAGCGACGGTTCTTCCCAAAAGGCGGCCTTGGTGACGTTACCGTGATGCACATCGAAATTAACGACAGCAATCCGCTCTGCCCCATAGCGTTGCTGCGCATAGCGCGCGGCGATGGCGACAGAGTTGAACAGGCAGAATCCCATGGGCCGGTTTGGCTCCGCATGGTGGCCGGGCGGCCGCACGGCACAAACCGCATTGTTGCTCGCGCCGGTCATCACTGCGTCGGTGGCGTCCAATAGTGCGCCAGCCGCAAACCGTGCGGCGGCGAGGGAGCCTGGCGACATGGCTGTATCGCCGTCCAGCATCGCCAAGCTTTGGCTGGGGGCGACCGAGACCACGGCTTCCACGTACTGCGCTGGATGGGCCAGCGCGAGTTCCGCATCGGTTGCAGAGCGCGGCTCCCGCCGGTCCAGAGCATCGAATGCTGGGCCTGATAGGGCATCCCGCACGGCAGCCAGCCGCTCCGGGCGTTCCGGGTGGCCATCTGGCGGGCGGTGGTCAGCGCATAATGGGTGTGTAAAAAGGCTCGTCGTCATTCGAATTCTTCATGTTTTCCCAGAATAGTCTATATATGGGACAGGCGCGAAGCCAGCGCTTCGTGAATCAGCTTACTCTTTCAATATGTTGGTGGTTCGATTCAGCAAATGGATGGGTACCATCGGTTTGCATCAAATCACTGGGATTTCTGCGAGAATGTTCAATCGCATCAAAGCAGGCCGCTCTTTTTGCATCAACCGCAGAAATAGCGCGCGTCAATCGCCTGAAATTTTGCTTGTTCTGTTACTTGTGTTAGCGACCGTTTTACCCCTTCAGGTTGCAGCACAAGGCAGGGCAACGCTTGTCGAAATAGACAGCGTAGTTTCGGAGCCATTGCGTCAGACTCAGCCAGTGCAAGGGCGCTTTGTTGCGCAACAAGCGGGTCCCGTTGCTGCCCAGACACGCGGCGCCGTTATGACTATGCATGTGTTCGTGGGCGATGAAGTGCGGGAAGGCGACCCCCTGGCCTCCCTCGATACTGGCCTTTTGAGCGCAGAGACCGAGCGGCGGCGGGCGGAGGTTCAACACCGCACAGCCCAGGTGGAAGGCGCGGAAGCCCGGCACCTGCAAGCCACCCAAAAATTGGTACGCATGCAGCGTCTGCGGCGGTCGGCCGCTTTCAGCAAAGCGCGCTATGACGACCAGGTTAGTGAGGTTGTCAGCACCAAATCCTTGATCGCCGAAGCCCAGGCGCAATTGGCAACCGCCCGGGCGGAACTGGCGTTGGCTGAGATCGACTTGGCAAAGTCCATCGTTGTCGCCCCATTCTCCGGAGTGGTGACCCAGCGTCATACCCAGGCAGGTGCATACCTGCGGGACGGTGATCCGGTCGTTGATCTGGTGGATCATCAAAGCCTGGAAATTGAAGCTGACGTGCCTGCTTCCCGTATTGAGAGCCTCAAAAAGGGCATGAGCATGGTGGTGCTGATGGACGGCAAGGAAGGGCTCACCGCTGAGGTTCGGGCGATTATCCCGCAGGAAAACACCCTGTCCCGCACCCGTGCCGTTCGTTTCATCCCGACCTTCAACCCGGCTGAGGTTGGCGCTGCGGCAGAGGCAGCCGTGACCGTGCGTATTCCCGTCGGAAAGCCCCGTGATGTCGTTACTGTCCATAAAGACGCCGTCGTTCAGCAGGGCGGCACCGTGGTTTATGCAGTCGAAGACGGCAAGGCGGTGCGCAAGTGGGTGACGCTCGGCGAGTCGGCGGGCAACCGCTTTGTGGTCGACGAGGGCCTGACTGCTGGCATGGTTGTCGTCGTGCGCGGCAATGAACGGCTGAGGCCCGGCCAGTCGGTGCAGTACAAGGGCATGAAACCGCCCGTTGGAAGTGACGGCGGCAAGAACCCTGGCGCTGCGAACGGCAAGCCTGCGGACGCGGAGAAGGAGTCCGGCTCGTGAACTTGATCAGGCAGGCCATCGAACGGCCAATTGCGGTCATCGCTGGGGTTATTCTGATCGTCCTGTTCGGGGGCGTCGCGCTGCAGACGATTCCGATCCAACTGATACCGGATGTCCAGAAGCCGCAAATAACCGTGGAAACACAGTGGGGTGGGGTAACCCCAGCTGAAGTCGAGCGCGAAATCGTCAATCGTCAGGAAGAAGCCTTCCGTGGTTTAGAGGGGTTGGAGGAGATCGAGAGCAGCGCCGAGACTGGCCGCGCCCGCGTCTATCTCAATTTCCGAGTCGGCCAAAACATGGATAAAGCCCTGTTGCTGGTCTCCAACCGGCTGGACCGGGTGAATGGCTATCCGGAGGAGGTGGATGAGCCCACGCTGCGCACAGCATCGTCCGAAGACAATGCGATCGGCTGGTTCATCATCACACGGTCGGCAGGCAATAACGAGCCGATCCATACTTTCCGCGATTTTATTGAAGACACGGTTGTCGACCGGTTGGAACGCGTGCCAGGTGTCGGCGCAACGCGGCTTTATGGCGGTGCAGAACGGCAACTGCAGGTTACGGTCAAGCCGGACCGCATGGCGCATTACAGTCTGACAATCGGCGAGATTGTGCGGGCCTTGCGGGCAGCCAATACCTCGATGTCGGCCGGCGATGTGGATGAAGGCAAGCGGACCTATGTTGTCCGGACCGAAGGCGAATTGACAACGCCGCTGCAGGTAGCCGCTGTCGTCCTTCGCTCGTTGCGGGACCCAGCCACCGGGCGGATAGCCCGGGTGACGGTCGCTGATGTGGCGGATATCGGCTTTGGCTATAACAAGCCGCGGGCCAGCATCCGCCGCCTGGGTGATCAGGCCATCGGTGTGCCGGTCTATAGGGAAACCGGCGCCAACGTGATTGAAACGATGAACGGCATCCGGGAAGCCATTGACGAGTTGAACCGGGATTTCCTGCCCCGCGCGCGGTTGCGCATCGTCCAGACCTACGACGAGACCGTTTACATTGGTTCCGCGATCAATCTGGTGCAGCAGAACATCTTGATCGGCGGCGCACTGGCTGCCATTATTCTGATGATCTTCCTGCGCTCATGGTGGCCGACGCTGATCGTTTCTGTCGCGATCCCCGTCTCGGTGATTGGCTCGTTCGTCGCCATGGCGGCGCTGGGGCGGTCAATCAACGTGATTTCGCTGGCAGGTATCGCGTTTGCGGTCGGTATGGTGGTCGATGCCGCCATCGTCGTTCTGGAAAATATCTACCGTCTGCGCGAAGCCGGGAACTCCCCCAAACAAGCGGCCTATGAGGGGGCGAACCAGGTTTGGGGCGCTATTCTCGTCTCGGCGCTGACAACGGTGATGGTTTTCATTCCGCTGTTAGTGATGGACCTGGAGGTCGGTCAGTTGTTCCGGGATATCGCTGTGGCGATTTCGGTGTCGGTGAGCCTGTCGCTGGTGGTGGCCGTCACCATGATTCCGGCACTGGCGCAGAACCTGCTTACCCGGCCCATGGATGAAAAACCCATACGGCTGCCGCTGATCGATCCGTTTGCGAACTGGTTCGTCCGCACCGTACTGAGTTATGTGCGACTGGTGCTGCGCCGCAAGAGCGTC
This sequence comes from Alphaproteobacteria bacterium, assembly GCA_965202745.1. GTDB lineage: Bacteria > Pseudomonadota > Alphaproteobacteria > Bin95 > Bin95 > JACKII01. Next base: position 155,488 of record CBDBCB010000022.1, on the reverse strand, counting down.
GCGGTCGGCTCGGTTGCATTGATTACCGCGGCGGCCACGGCGGCCACTCTGCTGGTGCCCAAGCTTGATTATCTGCCCACCGGCAGCCGGAACCTGATCGTCGGCTACGTGATTCCGCCGCCCGGCTATAATCTGGCGACGAACACAGAAATCGCAGGCCGCCTGGAGGCCAAAACAAGGCCACTATGGGCAAGCGAGAATGCCGGCGCGGCGGAAACCGCCGACGGCACGCCGACAATGAAGGATTTTTACTTTGTGGCGTTGCCGGGCCTGACGCTGGTTCTAGGCCGCGCGACCGACGAATCCCGGGTTAAAGACGTGATACCCCTGCTGCAACGGCCAGTTTTCAGCGAGCCAGGTATGTTCGGCTTCTTCCACAACGCCTCGATCTTCGGGCGCGGTATCGGCGGTTCCCGGTCCATCGGCTTCGACGTTTCAGGGCCTGACCTGGAGGAAGTATCTCAGGTCGCAACCATGGCTGCGGGCCTGGTCGGCCAAATCCTGCCGCGCAGTGAGGGCAACCAATTGCGGCCCCTGCCGGACCTTTCCCTCGGCGCGCCCGAAGTCCGGTTGCTGCCCAACCGCTCACGGCTCGCGGATGCCAAGGTCAGCGCGACAGAGCTTGCGCAAACCGTCGATGCCTACAATGACGGTTTGCGCGTGGCGGAAGTGACGGTGGATGGCCGGCGCACCGATCTTGTGCTGCGTGGCCCGACCGAGGAGATATTGCAGACACAGGGGATCAACTTCCTGCCGGTTGTGACTGGCGACGGCATGATCCTGCCAGCAAATGAACTGGCGCAAATCGATGTTACCAGTGGGCCGACCCAAATCAGGCATAAGGAACGCACCCGGACGATCACCCTGCAAATCAGCCCTCGCGAGGACATGCCGCTGGAGCAGGCTATGGATATGCTGCGGGGCGAGGTGATTGCGAAGTTGCAGGCGGAGGGGCTGCCACCAGGCATCAAATTCAACATGCGGGGCTCGGCGAATGAGTTGACCAAGACCTGGGATCACATGTCGGTCGACCTGATCATGGCGACGGTGATTGTGTTCCTGGTGATGGCCGTGCTGTTCGAGAGCTTTATTTATCCGCTGGTTATTTTGCTCTCAGTGCCGTTGGCCGCTGCTGGTGGTGTGGCCGGGCTGGCGATCCTGAACACGTTCACGCTGCAAAATCTGGATATGTTGACACTGCTCGGCTTTATCATCCTGATCGGCATCGTGGTAAATAATGCCATCTTGCTGGTACATCAGTCGCTTCACCATGTACGGAACGAAGGCATGGCGGTTACGGATGGTATCCTGGAAGCCACGCGCAACCGCATCCGCCCGATTTTCATGTCCACCCTGACCAGTGTCTTCGGCATGTTACCGCTGGTGATGTTCCCCGGTGCCGGGTCAGAGCTTTACCGGGGCCTGGGCAGTGTGGTGTTGGGAGGGCTGGCGCTGTCGGCACTGTTGACCCTGCTGATCGTGCCGCCCTTGATGGCGGTGCTAGTCGGACCGCTGGAGCGCAGGCGTCTCGCCCGGAGCCAGGAACTGGCAGCCCAACCGGCTGAGTAATAGTGTTGGAGTGAGTTCATGGCGGAAACCGCGGATTTCATCGTTATCGGAGGCGGTATCGCCGGAGCGTCGGCTGCTTGCCGGTTGGCGGCACACGGTAGAGTGCTGCTGCTGGAGGCGGAAAGCCATCCCGGCTACCACACCACCGGGCGCTCGGCCGCGCTATATTCGGAGCGGTACAAGAACCCCGTGATCCGGGGCCTTGCAGCGGCGAGTGGTGGCTTGCTGTTCGACCCGCCTGATAGCTTTGCCGACGCACCGCTGCTGACGCCCAGGGGCCTGTTGATCACCGGCCGCGATGACCAGAAAGCCGCCCTGGATGCCCAGTTCACGCCGGAACAGCTGGCAGATGGCATTGCGGAACGGGTCAGCATTGCCGACGCTTGCCGCTTCAGCCCAGCATTGCGGCCCGACTATTATACAGGGGCCTATCTGGTGCCCGCCGCCCGGGACATTGACGTCAACGCGCTTCACCAGGGCTTCTTGCGCGGTTTTGCGCGGGCGGGTGGCAAGCTGGTGTGCCATGCCCGCCTGCAAAAGCTGACACGGGTAGTTGTCCCATCCTGGAAGGTAATATGGCTGTTTCCTGACCAGCTCTAGTTTGAGTTTTCGCCATCCCTTCATTGCCTGCAAGGGCGTCTTGCTGCCCAGGGCTGATTGCAGCAGCGGCTGGGTGTAAAGCCAGACATAGCGAAGCAGCGTGGCTTCCAGAACCTCGCCGGATCGGAAGGGATGGCTCTGCAGAACCTCTTCGATGCGGCCATTGAGCCGTTCGACCATACCGTTGGTCTGAGGTGACCTAGGCGGCGTCAGGCGATGATCGATATCGAGGGCGGCGCCCCCAGCGTGTCGCATTCATGCGCGCCTGTTGCGGCGCGCTGGCGCAGACCGAAGAGGCGATCCGTGAACTCTTTTCCATTATCCGGGAGTATGGGGCGGATCCGCATCGGGCAGGCGCGCTCCAGGGCGCGCAGGAAGCGCCGGGCATTGGCCGCTGTCTTGCTGTTGTAGACCCTGACAACAACCCAACGCGTTGCCCTGTCGATGGCCACGAAGAGGGAACGGCGGCGGCTCTCATCTGCCATCGGTGGCAGGTATTTCAGGTCGATGGGGATGGAACCGGGTTCATAGGCTTTGAAGGCGCTGTGCTTTGGCCGGGGCGATGCTGCTTTCAGGGCGCGCAGGGCCCCCACGCCATGCCGACGCAAGCAGCGGTCAAGGCCAGAGCGGGAGGCCTTCGGGTTCAAGAACTCGCGCACCACCGCCAGCAGATCATCCAGCGAGACCAAAAGCGTCTTGCGGAGGGCCACGGCGACAGCTTCCTGCGCTGGCGTCAACGTCGTCTGAAGGCGATGGGGCGTGTGGCTGCGATCCTCCACGCTGGCACGCTGGCACCATTTCCATACGGTCTGTTCCGTGGTCCCGTGACGCTCGGCAAGAACCCACGCAGGGTCGTCACTGGCCTGTATGGCCGCCCTGATCTTCGGTGGCGTCGTCGCCTGACTGTGAAGCTTGATCACCATGTCGCTCTCCCATCCCGCGCCTCGGTCAAAACACAGCGTGCCATGAAAAACGCAGAGCGACGAGGGCTATCCGATCAGCCGGGATGGAACAAGTAGGCTCAGTGTGGCAGGTAGAAACGTCTGCCGGTGAATTCTCTGCCGGCGTGGTGGTAAATGCCGCTGGGGCTTGGGCGGATGAAGTCGCCAAGCTCGCAGGATTGAAGCTATTAGGCCTCGCACCAAAGCGGCGGACCTGTATCACTTTCGATCCGCCCGCGGAGATGATGGAAGGCCTGCCGCACTGGCCCATGGTGATCGACGCGACCGAGGAATTCTATTTCAAGCCGGAAGCAGGCCGGGTGTTGGTATCGCCTGCCGACGAGACCGATACACCACCGGTCGATGCCCAGCCAGAAGAGCTGGACGTTGCATTGGCGGCAGAGCGTGTCGAGCAGGCGACGACCCTTAAGGTGCGCCGTATCACCCACCGCTGGGCTGGTTTGCGTAGCTTTCTGCCGGACAAAATGCCAGCCGCAGGACCGGACCCTGTCGAGCCTTCATTTATCTGGCTTGCGGGCCTGGGCGGCTTCGGCATCATGATGTCGGAGGCACTGGGCCGGGCGGCATGCGCCGCGGCGCTGCAAGCTGAATTGCCAGGGGATTTGGCGGCGAACGGATTGGGCACCGCTGACTTACTGCCGGAGCGCTTGGGTTATACCAACGGCAGGAAGTAGACGATCAGATAGCCACGCAGCGCCCCCTGCATCGGGTGGCAACGGTCGTTTATCCACGCCCACGACCTTGTCCCGGTCAGCCTGTTTGCGGCGCCCGGTAATCCGTCTTTAAAGGAGTGAGGGTGAGGGCAGGTCTGGCGCATCTACGGCGAGGAATGCCAGAACCGTCGGTGCGATATGGGTAAGACTGGTGGGGCCACCGGTTTCGCGCGCGGCACCACTGGCATCGTCCATCACCAGAAAAGGAGCGGTTTCCCTGGGGCCGATACCGCCATGCTGGGCACAACCGCCCGCGGCGTCACCTTCGCCGCCGTCGATAGCCTCATAGCGCTGCCCGGCGACGCCGTGCCCGTTGTCCCGGTCCACATAGGCCATGTCGACGGCAAAGGTCAGGCCGTAGTCCCGGCGTGCGCCCAGCGCATCGAGCGCTCCACCTTCCATAACCTGGCCAACCCATTCAGCGGCACTCAAGTATTCACGTAGCGCCGGGATGCAGCCTTCATGGCCCGGTGCGATATAGATCAGAGCGCTGGTGCCCTGGCAGGCGACGGCCACTTCGCCACTTTCCAGCAATGCTTTCAGGCCGGCCTGCACTAGCCGTTCTGCGACGTGCACCTGCGGGCCAATGCTTTCCATGCCATGATCGGAGCAGACCAGGAACAGCACCTCATCCCCAGCGGTGTGAAGCTGCGCCACTGTCTGCGCCACCATGCCCACGTGCCGGTCTGCGGCTGCCATGGCCTCCAGATGCTCCGGCCCCAGCAATGGCGCGCCGTGACCAGTCTTGTCGGGGGAGCATTGCCAGCAGATAGCCAGTTTCGGCCGGCGCTCTGCAAGTACTTCCGTTTGAAAGCGTTCGACCATGGCGCGGTCACCGTCTGGCTCTGACGGAACGGTAAGTGCGTCTGCGCCGGTGATTGCCTCGCCGCCAGGGCCAAAGCAGCCCGCCCGGTGATAAACCCAGCCGTGATGATCGGGGTCCAGGAAATAGGCCGCGCCTGGTGAGACGTTGGAGAAAGCGATGCAGTCACCACCAAGGCGCTCCGCCATAGTGGGCACGTGCAGCGTGCGGCCAGTCGCGCGGCGCATGTGCTCCCGGAAGTCCGGCAAGCCCGCATCCCTGACCTCCAGCTTGCCATCAACCAGAAAGCACATGCGGTTGCCATGCAGGCCATGATTGCCGGGCGTGTGGCCGGTTGCGACCGCCGCGGCGGAGGCCCGTGTAACGCTGGGAAATACGGCACGGTGATCCGTTGCCCAAAGGCTGCGCTGCTTCAGGGCCCAAATGTTCGGCGTGCGCTCCGGCGAGACCCATTCACGGGAAAGCCCATCGCATACCATTAATACTGCGCGCCGCATGTTCCTGCTCCTCGCCGTTGGATTAGGGAGTGTCTATCCGATTCAAAAGCACATCAAAGGCGTCAAAATTGCGAAGCTTGTCGGGCCATTCCCCAACCGGGCGGGACACGGCAAACGGAACCCCTTGCTCATGTAGGCCGCCATGACTGCGCAATGGCGCGCGCAATTCAGAGAGATCGTGCTCATCCTCCCGCGTGCCCAGCACGGCGTCGGGTTTGGCGAGTACACATAGGTCGCCGATTCTGTCCCGTGGCAGCTCCATAACCGTCACCGCTTCATCAGCATTGATGACTAGTTCCACCGCAGGTAGATCGCGCAGCACATCCGCCACTGCTTCCGGGTCATCGCCCGGCGCGACATAGACCGTGGCAAAGCTGCCCAGAGCGCCATGATGCACGACATAGGGATCGGTGATCGGCAGGATCACCTGCGCCCCTGGTGCGAAACGGTCCAGGAAGCTTTGGATGTAGGCGACGTTTGGCTTGCCATCAGCCAATGCTTTTCCATTCATGCCATGATCGGCGGTCAGAATGACGTCGGTGCCAGCGTCGATTAGCTCGGTCAGGTAACCATCCACCATTTCGGTAAAGGCCAAGGCAATCTCGTCATTCGGCCCGTGCAGGTGCTGGATGTAGTCGGTGGTTGAGAGATAGAGGAGGTCCGGCACCTCGCTCTTCAGCAGCGCCAAGCCAGCCGCAAAAACCGCCTGGCTGACTTCTGCAGAGTAAACGCTCGGCACGTCGAACGGGATGGGGGCTTTGGCGATACCGTTCTCTTCAACGGTAACTTTGTCCGCAAATTCCGTTGAGAAGCAAATGGACGTGGCCATGTCCAAACCATGGCCCAGCAGGCGGCGTAGCTTGTCTTTTGCGGTCACCACCACGACTTTCGCCCCCGCTTCGCTGAAAGCCGCCAGGATGGAGGGCGCGCGCAGAAATTGTGGATCGTTCATCATCACCGGCTTGCCGCTGGCAGGATCCAGGAAAAAGTTGCCTGCGATGCCATGCACGGATGGCGGGCGGCCGGTGACGATGGAGAGATTGTTCGGGTTGGTGAAACTGGGCATCGCACCCTTGGCGGGCTGCAACTGCCCGGCCTCCCGCAGCCCTGCCAGGCACGGTGCGCGGCCAGCCTCGATTGCTGAGTCGATATAGGCCATGTCGAATCCATCGACACAAAGCACGGCACATGGACGGGTGGGCCAAGCATATTGGCGACCGTTCACACTCTGTATTTTTTCTCTAATCATTATTTCCTGCCGTCGGTACTAGTCCGGATATTTTACACCTCTTCCATCGCGATGACACGGGCTGGTTTTCGCCTGCATGGAGGTCTTTTGTCATTGATTGGTTGCTGCAAGGCTTTTCAATAGCTGCACTCAACGAGCCTATTCGTTGGCGCTTGTTGACAGGGCTGGACAGATAGGCCGGGCCACGCATAGACAGGTTTGAGGTCACATCGTGATTTATCGCACATTCGCGCGCCCGCTCTCTTGCTAAAAGAGATGGCTCGGCAATGGCGGGAGCTAGGACACAGACATGAAAGCTTGGCAAGTTCAGGAGTGGTGCTCTCCGGGCGAGATGCCGATGGTTGAAACGCCCATTCCAGACCCAGGTCCGGCACAGGCGCTGGTCAAAGTGCACACGGCGGCTCTCAATTTCTTCGACAATCTGATGATCGGCAGCAAATACCAGGTCAAGCCATCATTCCCGTTTACACCCGGTTGCGAGATTGCAGGCGAAGTGATCGCGGCTGGGCCGGAAAGCGATTTCAAAGTCGGCGATCATGTGGCCTCGCAGCCGGATTGGGGTGCGTTTGCGGAATTCTGCTTGGCCGATAATGCTGTCTCTAATCTGGTTCCCGACGGTGTGCGGCTGGAGCAGGCCGCTGCCATCCCCGTGGTCTACCCGACCGCGCATGTTGCCCTGCAACGGCGAGGTCGGATGAAGGAAGGGGAGTTCATCCTGGTTTCCGCAGCAGCAGGTGGTGTTGGCTTGTCGGCGATCCAATTGGCGAGGGCCTGGGGCGGACGGCCAATTGCGTTGGCTGGTTCGGCAGACAAGCGGCAGGTCTGCTTGGACAATGGTGCGGAGATCGCGCTCGATTATTTGGAGACATCTGGGTAGACGCCGTGCGCGAGTATACGGGCGGTAAGGGCTTCGACTTGATGTTCGACTCTGTCGGTGGCGACACGTTCGACCAGGCGCTGAAGGTAATCGCCTTTGAGGGGCGGGCAGTCATCATCGGCTTTGCGGGCGGCGCGATTCAGAAAGTGGCCTCCAACCGCCTCCTGCTGAAGAACGCCTCTGCGGTCGGTGCGATCTGGTGCCGCTATCTGCAGGATGAACCAGTTTACGCCCATAGCGTTGTGGCCGATTGCTTCCGCATGCTGGAGACTGGGCAAATAGAGCCGGTGGTATGGAAAACCTTTGATTTTGACGAGGTGCCGGCTGCCTTGGAAGCGCTGGATACGCGCAAGACATATGGCAAGGTGATGATCCGTGTCGGCTAGTGGTTCAATTCAGCAACACATTCATCCAGGCCACTAGGTCAAGCGACTGACTTTTCCGCTTGTTGCTGATCCCACCAGGCGGCGGTCCTCGCCAGTCCATCAGCCAGCGGCGCGGCCGGCTGCCAGCCCAGTACTGTCGCTGATCATGGTTTTGATCTCGCCGATATGAGAAACAGCTGACAGTTGGTGATTGTCCTGAGGGGCGGCATATCATGGCGTTGTTCCCGCGCCGCAATTCTCGCCGAGAAAAGGCTATGCCCCATGACGAGAGATACCATCACCGCGTTGCCCCATCCCAAGGGATTTTCCGCCGATCCGCTGACGGATTTGATCCGTGGCGCGGCAGTTGATCGAGCAAGCGCTTGAAGCTGAGTGGAGCGCATGGCTTGCGCCATTTTCCAATGAGACGACGTCCGAGGGGCCCGCGCGGGTCGTTCGTCACGCTCACCTGCCAGAACGAGAGGGAATGACCGGGATTGGCCCAGTGCCCGTGAAAGGGCCACGCGGGCGGGATCGTGATCGGCAGGCTGAGAAGGGTCGGTTCTCTTCTTCGATCCTGCCACCGTATCTGCGCAAGGCGAAGTCCGTCGAGGACTTGCTGCCCTGGCTTTCCCTCAACGGCATTTCCACGGGCGATTTTCAGGCGGCCTTGGCCGCGCTGCTCGGGCCGAACGCGGCGGGCCTGTCGTCCCCCACCATCTCGCGGCTGAAGTCCGATTGGTGGGAGGAGTACGACCGCTGGCAGAAGCGCGATCTCAGCGCCCGGCGCATCGTCTATGTCTGGGCGGATGGCGTCTATTTCCAGCCAAGGATGGAAGAAAAGCAATGTGTTCTGGTGCTGATCGGCGCGGATGAATGGGGCCGAAAGGAGATACTGGGGCTGATCGACGGCTATCGCGAAAGGACCCAAAGCTGGCGCGCGCTCCTGCTCGACCTCAAGCGGCGCGGCCTCAATCACGCGCCCGATCTCGCGGTAGGCGACGGTGCACTGGGCTTCTGGGCCGCCCTTCGCGCGGTCTTCGGCGCGACCGCAGAACAGCGCTGCTGGTTCCATAAAACCGGCAATGGGCTGAAGGCAATGCCCCAATCGGTGCAAGCGAAAGCCAAAGGCCCCCTGCACGACATCTGGCAGGCAGAGACGAAGGCCGAAGCCATGGCAGCCTGCGATTTCTTCATCGAGACCTACGGCGTGAAAGACGAACAAGCGGTAGCCAAATGGATCAAAGACCGTGACGTGCTGCTGGCCTTCTATGATTTCCCGGCAGAACAGTGGAAACACATCAGAACCACCCATCCCATCGAAAGCGCCTTCGTGACGGTGTGTCACCGGACAGGTAAAACCAAAGGCTGTCTGAGCCGAAAGACCGCCCTCGCCATGGCGGTCAGGCTCCTGATGTCAGCGCAGGGCAAATGGCGAAAGCGCGACGGCGCAAATCGCATGCCTGGGATAATCCAGGGCATTGCATTCATCGACGGGATCAAACAAATGCAAAACGCCGCCTGATCAAGCCGTCACCAACTTTCCAGCATAGCTCATCACGGTGCCTTCCAGGGCCGTCGCTAAGACGTTCGTGACGACGACGGGGGAGGCTCCGGCATCCTGGTCGGTGACGGTGGTGCCGCTCTGGCATGATGCGAGAAGTAGGGCTGCGGCTGCGAGGGCGAAGTTGCGTAAAAGGCGGGTCATTTTGCTCTCCTTGCGGTCCCGAATTTTCGGGAGGGCTAGCATATAGCCTTCCGCAAGCGCTACCCCAGAGGTCTATGTGGTTCGACTGTCAGGCCTTTCGGATCCGAAAGATCAGCGTCCCGCCATCTGCTGCCGTTTCTTCCAGCGCGTCGCCGATGGTCTCACAGAAGGCAGGAAAGTCCTTGGCCGAAGCAGGGTCGTCGGCATGAACCTCCAGCAACTCGCCGCTGGCCATGCGCTTCAGGGCGCGTCGCGCCCGCAGCACCGGCATTGGGCATTTGAGGCCGGTTGCGTCTAAGACTTGATCCGTCATAGCGTTAAAACTGGTTCAGTGGCAATTTGAGGTATGAGACACCGTTGTCCTCCGCCGGGGGTAATTCGCCCGCCCGGATGTTGATCTGGATCGCCGGCAGCAACAGGGTTGGCATGGCGAGTTCAGCGTCGCGCTTGGTACGCATTTCTACGAACGCATCCTCACTGGTGCCGTCCTTTATGTGTTTGTTCATCCGCCGCTGCTCGGCGACCGTTGTTTCCCAGGCATAGTCGCGGCCGCCGGGGGCATAGTCGTGGCCGACGAAGATGCGAGTCTCCATAGGTAGTGCCAGAATGCGCTGGATAGATTGGTAAAGAGTGCGCGCAGAGCCACCGGGAAAGTCGCAGCGGGCGGTGCCGAAGTCCGGCATGAAGAGCGTGTCCCCGCAAAATGCGGCGTCACCAATGACATAGGTTAGGCAGGCAGGCGTATGGCCTGGCGTGTGTAGCGCTTTGGCCTGGACGTTGCCAAACGCGAACTGTTCGCCATCCGTGAACAGGTGGTCGAACTGTCGACCGTCGGTCGGAAAGGATTTTTCGAGGTTATAGATCTTGGCGAAACCAGTCTGCACATCGCCGATATGATCGCCGATGGCTGTTTGGCCGCCCACCGCCGCCCTGATCGCGGAACCGCCGGAAAGGTGATCGGCATGAACATGGGTTTCGAGTACCCATTGAACGGTCAGACCCAATTCCTGGACCTTTGCGGCAACGGTGTCGGCAAAGGTAGTTGATGTCTTGCCGGAGGGTGGATCAAAATCCAGCACTGAATCGATTACAGCGCACCGCTTTGTCATCGGGCAGGCAGCGATGTAGCAGACGGTCCATGAGCCTTTGTGGAAGAGGGCATGGACGTCGGGTTTGACGGCGGTGGTCATCAGATCGCCTCCTTTACTCGCAGCGCTGCATCTATGCTATTACATGGGGTAGCTTCGCGCCACGGCCAGTGGCCAAATTTACGCAAAGGAAACGCACCGCCTATGTCTTCCCTCGTGACCTACAAATCCGAAGACCGGATCGCCCATGTTCAGTTAAACCGGCCGGAGAAGCTGAACGCCCTTTCCAATCAGCTGGTGCGCGAACTGCGCGATGCGTTTGAGACGTTCCAGGCGTCTGATGATCGCGTGGTGATTCTCTCGGCGGCGGGTGACCGGGCGTTCAGCGTTGGCGCAGATTTGAAGGATCCGCCGCGCGACCCGGACCTTTGGGAATGCATGCCGGGCACGGGCGTGTTCGTGGACAAGCCGATCATTGGCGCGGTGCATGGTTACTGCGTCGGTGGCGCCTACTGCCTGATTCAGTTCTGTGACCTGGCAGTGTGCGACGAGACCGCAGACTTCTTCTACCCGGAAGCGCAGATTGGCTTCTGCGGCGGCCTGGTCGCGAGCCATGCGGGCCGCGTGCCCTACAAGGTCGCCATGGAGTTCATGCTGACTGGCAAGCACTTCTCCGCCCAGCGGGCCTATGAGGTTGGCATGGTCAACAAGGTTGTGCCTAAGGGGCAGGCTATCGAGGGCGCGATGGAATATGCTCGCGTGCTGGCCGATAGCGCGCCGCTGGTGATGGCGGCGCTCAGTCGCTTCACACGCGATATGGTTTTGGCTAGAGGCCCGAGTGAACTGGCGGGTCTGGCCCGGAAGGAACTGCTGAAGGTCTCCCGTTCTGAAGATCAACAGGAAGGTGGCCGCGCCTTCGCTGAGAAGCGCAAACCGAACTTCACCGGCCGCTGATCTGGCTAAACTGTTACCGCTATTAAAAGATCGAAAGGAAACACTTATGTCCCGCGTTCATGTGATCGCCCTTATTACCGCCAAGCCCGGCAAGCGCGATGAAGTGCTCGCCATGTTCAAGGCGAATGTACCTGCCGTGCTGGCTGAAGACGGATGCATTGAGTACGGCGCGACCATCGATTGCGCCGATGCCGGCTTCGCCACCAAGTATGGCGACGACACCTTTGTCGTTGTTGAGAAGTGGGCAAGTATTAAGGCGCTTGGCGCGCATGCTACCTCGCCCCACATGAAAGAGTACGGCGCGAAGACCAAGGACTTGCTCGCCGACCGTGTCATTCATGTGATGTCCGACGCATAAGCAGTGCTCTCAGGCTGCCGGATTGTACCGGCAGCCTTTTTCTTGCCCAAAGTAACAGGATCGCCCGCCGATGGGACCGCTTGCCCACGCCCGCGTTTTGGAACTCGGCTCCACCGTTGCCGGACCGTTTTGCGGGCGGCTGCTTGCGGATTTCGGGGCCGATGTGGTCAAGGTCGAGTCGCCCCAGGGCGATCCGGTCCGGGCCATGGGAAAGCACAAGCCGGTGGAAGATGGTGGCGATGTTGCCTTGTTCGCCGCCTCCATCCTACGGAACAAGCAGAATATCTCCGTTGATATGCGCACGCCGGAAGGCCAGCAGATCATCAAAGACTTGGTGGCCGTCTCCGACGTGGTGATCGAGAATTTCCGCCCGGGCGGGCTGGAGAAATGGGGCCTCGGCTATGACGATCTGAAGGCCGTGAAGCCGGATATCATCATGGCCCGCATCTCCGGCTTTGGGCAGAGCGGCCCCTACAGCCCGCGCCCCGGCTTCGGCATTATCGGGGAGGCGGTGAGCGGCCTCCGCCATGTCACCGGCGACCCGGACCGCCCGCCCGCGCGGGTGGCGATGCCGCTGACGGACTACATCACTGGCATCTATACCGCCCTCGGCATCTGCATGGCCCTAATCCACAAGGACCGTACGGGCGAGGGGCAGATGATCGACGCGAACCTGATGGAGAGCTCCTTCAGCCTGATGGAGCAATTCGTGCCAGCCTTCGACCAGTTGGGCTTTGTCGCGAACCGGGCGGGCACGACCCTGCCGGGCGTCTCCCCCAACGGTTTGTTCAAGACGCGCGACGGGCGCGATATCCAGATCGCGGCGACTGGTCAAGCTTTGTTCGCCCGCTTCTGCGAGGTCATGGGCAAGCCGGAATGGATCACTGACGAACGCTTCGCGACGGGCCGCGCGCGCGGGCGGAACCAGGAGCTGTTGGAAGGCATGGTGCAGGACTGGGTCGGCGCGCACGACCTGGAAGAGCTTGAAGAGATGCTGACGGCAGCGGGCGTGCCCGCCACCCGCATCTTTACCATGGCCGACGTGTTCCAGGACAAACACTATACCGCCCGCGGCTCTATCCAGCGGGTGGATCATCCGAAGCTGGGCGACATGGCCATGGCCGCGCCTGCGCCGCGCCTCTCCGCCTCGCCTGGGGAGATCAAATGGGCCGGGCGGGAGGTCGGCGCGGATACGCGAGCCGTGTTGGCAGACAAGCTCGGTTATACAGCAGAGAAGATCAACCAACTGATCGCGGCGGGAATCGTTGTTCAGGGAGACAAGTAGGATGCGGCTGGCAGACAAGACAATCATCATTACCGGGGCGGGCTCCGGCATCGGCCTGGCGGTGGCAGAACGCTGTCTGAAGGAAGGCGCGCAGGTGGTGGCTGTGGACCGGGACGCGAACGGCATGGCGGGGCTCGCCACACCCTACAAGCTGACCGGCGATGTGCGGGACAAGGCGCTGGCGGAGAAGGAGACCGGGCGGCTCTCCGGCCTCGCGACGGTCGCGGGTATCTCCTGCAGCGGTATTCCGATTGACGGCATCACCGAGGAAGACTGGGACGAGGTCTACTCGGTCAATGTGAAGGCGACCTGGCTTTGGCTGGTGGTGTGTTTGCCCTCTTTCCGGATGCAGGGCGGGGGCAGTGTGGTAACCGTCGCCTCCCAGCTTGCGTTTGGGGGAGGAGCGATGAACGCGGCCTACATCGCCTCCAAGAGCGCGATTGTGGGTCTTACCAAGACGGCGGCGCTGGAATTGGCGGGTGACGGTGTGCGGGTGAATTCTGTTGCGCCGGGAGCGACCGACACGGCTCTGTTCTGCGCCGGCATGGCCCGCAACCCGAACCCGAAAGCGCGCGAGAACTCTCGCAATCGCCACGCCATGAAGCGCTTTGGCGAGGCGCATGAGATCGCGAGCGGCATGCTGTATTTGCTCTCGGACGAAGCAAGCTTTACCACTGGCCATACCTTGTTGATCGATGGCGGCTGGACTGCCGCCTAGGCCCATGGCTGGTACCGACGATTGCCCCTGCTGAAGCTATTGGAGCGCCTGTTAGTGGAAGACCTTGCCCGCGCCGTTGCCGGCCGCACCCAGTTCGCCGCCGACCTGTTCGCCGAGATGGAGAAACATACCCATGACGGCATCGGCATCACCCGCGCCTCCTATGGCGAGGGGGAGCAGAAGGCGCATGACATCATGGCGGAGGCGGCGCGCTCGCTCGGCCTAGGCGTCGCGCAGGATCCGGCCTGCAACTCCTATTTCACGCTGCCTGGAAAGAACCGCCGGGCGCCGAGCGTGCTGATCGGCAGCCATCTCGATTCGGTCGTCCAGGGCGGTAACTACGATGGCGCCGCAGGTGTGGTCTCTGGCCTCACGGCGTTGGCGGCGTTGAAGGATGTGGGCATTAAGCCCAACGTGGATGTAACCGTTATGGGCATCCGGGCAGAGGAAAGCGCCTGGTTCGGTGTGTCCTACCTGGGCTCCCGCGCCGCGCTGGGGTTGCTGCCCTCTGGTGCATTGGAGGCGAAGCGCTCCGACAATGGCCGCTCGCTGGTCGAGCACATGGCGGAGATGGGCGGCGATCCGGAAGCCCTGGAGAAAGGGGCACCGATCCTGGATACTAGCCTGATTCGTACCTTCCTTGAGCCGCATATCGAGCAGGGGCCGGTGCTGGATCAGAAGGAAATTCCCATAGGCATCGTCACGGGCATCCGCGGTAATCGGCGGCTGCCCCAGGCTCGCTGCCTTGGCCGCTACGCCCATTGTGGCGGCGAGCCCCGCTGGAACCGCCAGGACGCGGTCATTGCTGTCAGCGAGTTCGTCATGGCGCTGGACGCCATCTGGACGGAGACGCAAGCGGGCGGCGGCGACTTTGCATACACGGTCGGCAAGTTCTTCACCGACGCCAAGCGCCACGCCATGACGGTGATCGGCGGCGAGGTGGAGTTCTCGCTGGATCTTCGTTCGCTCGATCCGGACTTCTTGGTGGAAATGGAAGGCCGGCTGGAGGAGATCGCCCGCGCGATCACCGCCCGCCGCGGTGTGATTTTCGAACTGGGGCAGGTGACCAAGGCCGCGCCGGGGCGGATGGATACCATCATCCGCAACAGCCTATGGCAAGGTGTGCGGGAAAAGGGCATTCAAGCCATGGAAATCGCTAGCGGCGCTGCGCACGACTCAGCAGCCTTTGCAGCGGCGGGGGTGCCGACCTCCATGATCTTCATCCGCAACGCCAATGGCTCCCACAACCCCGACGAAGCCATGCGCATCGAGGACTTCATGGTGGCGACGGACCTGCTAGCATGGCAATTGACACGGTTTTAGTTCAAGCTATCTGGCGTCTTCGGCGAGGTATAGGATAACGTTGGTACAATAGAGCCAATCAGATCACAGGAAACTCTTCCATGCCGGTTATTGACTCCCAGGTCCATGTCTATGAAGCCAACACGCCGGAGCGCCCCTGGGCGACCGTGCCCAACTGGCCGCCTCGTGTGAATGGGGAGGACATGGTTGCCGCTATGGACGCGGTCGGCGTCGATGGCGGGATCTTTGTTTCGTCCTTCTCCATGTATCAGTACGACGCCAGCTATGCCTGCGAGGTGCAGCGGAAATACCCTGGCAAGTTCGCGCTGGTGAAGCCGATAGATCCGGAAAACCCCGACCTCGCCGACGTCATTGCCGACTGGAAGAAAACGCCCGGCACGGTTGGCGTCCGCATCATGCTGACCCACGGGCCGGAGCGGGACGCGAGCCATCCCGGCATCAAACGCATTGCTGAAGAGGCCGCGAAGCACAACTTCCCGATCAACCTGCTGACTTGGGGCAAGATTGAGGAAGGCCAGAAGCTGATCGACAGGCACCCGAACACCCGGTGGGTGTTGGACCATCTCGGCATCCTGCAGCCGCGCGAGTTGCCGGTGCACGCCGACCCCTGGGCCGATTTGCCGGCGGTGTTGGATCTGGCCAAGCGGGACAATGTGGTGATCAAGGTGTCGGGTGCGTGCACGTTGTCAGAGCAGGGCGACCCCTATGACGACATCTGGGACCCGCTGGCGAAGATCTTCGACGCCTGGGGCTTCGAGCGTTGCCTATGGGGCACGGATTGGACCCGCGCCCATGCGGTCCTCAGCTACGAGCAGGGCGTGCGCCCGTTCCGCCAGATTAACCGCCTGACCGACAGTGAACGGGATATGCTGATGGGCGGTGCCTGCGCTAAGGCCTACAACTGGTCGCCGTCGTAGAGCGATGGTGTAGCGGCAGGCGGTCCCGGGTCTCGGCTTTGCCTCACCCGGGATTGCGCTCCGCTCAGCCTTTCGCGCGTTCCATGTAGGTTCGGTCGGTCGGGCTGACGACGACGCGGGTGCCGGTGGTGATATGCGGCGGCACCATGATGCGGACGCCGTTTTCCAGCACAGCGGGCTTGTAGGACGAGGAGGCGGTTTGGCCCTTCACGACTGGGTCAGCCTCGACGATTTCCAGGGTGACGCTCTTCGGCATTTCGACGCCGATGGCGGAGCCTTCAACCAGGGTGACGACCAGGGTCATGCCTTCCTGCAGAAACGCCGCCGGCTCGCCAATCAGTTCGGCCGGGATCAGGAACTGGTCGAAAGTCTCGTTGTCCATGAAGGTCAGGTTCTCGCCATCCGCATAGAGGAACTGGCATTCCTTGGTGTCGGTCAGCAGACGCTCGACAGAATCGGCCGTGCGGAAGCGGGCGTTGGTCTTTGTGCCGGTCTGGACGCTGCGCATCTCAATGGCGATGAAGGCATTGCCCTTGCCAGGGGTAATCAGTTCGTAGTTGATCACGATCCAGCGCTGGCCTTCGTGCTCGATCACATTGCCGGGGCGGATGGTATTTGATTGAACCTTCATCGGAAACTCACAGTCGAGGGGAGAATATGTTTCGTGGGGTTTAGCCGGTACCTTGGGCCAGCGCAATGAGGCCGGTTGAGGCGCGCCATCCCATTTGCGCGGCAATAGACCAGTTCCTCGACTCGCAAGGTTTGCTGGCGGTTGAGACGCCAGCGATTCAGGCATCGCCGGGGCTGGAAGTGCACCTGGCCGCCATGCCGGTAGAGGCCGGCGGCGAGCGGCGCTATCTGCACACTTCGCCCGAGTTCGCCATGAAGCGGCTGGTCGTGCGCGAGAGGCGCTCGCTCTATCAATTCTGTCAGGTCTACCGGGACGAACCGCAGTCCTCGACCCACCATCCCTCGTTCGAAATGCTGGAATGGTACCGGGTTGGCCACGGCATTGGCCGCCTGATCGAGGATTGTCTGGCGATGCTGCGGTTAGGCCGTGAAGCGGTCGGCCAAGCGCCCTTCATAGAGTGGAAAGGCCAGGCCTGCGATCTGGCTGCCGACCCGGACGTGATGTCGTGCGCAGATGCCTTCGCGCGCTATGCCGGTATCGATCTGGCGGCGGTGGCGGGCGACCGGGAGGGTTTTGCCACAGCGGTGGAGGAGGGGGCTAGGGTGAAGTGCGATCCGTCTGACACCTGGGACGATATCTTCTTCCGCGTGCTGCTGAACAAGATTGAGCCGTGGCTGGGGCTCGGCACACCGACCTTCCTGACCGGCTATCCGCGGAAGCAGGCGGCGCTCGCCCGCATGGACCCGGATGCGCCCGCGACGGCGGAGCGGGTGGAGCTTTACGTCTGCGGCCTGGAGCTTGCTAACGGCTTCGGCGAACTGACCAATGCCGCCGAGCAGCGGACCCGGTTCGAGCGCGATCAGGCGGAGAAGGCCCGGCTCTACGGCGAGATCTACCCCTTGCCGGAGAGCATGTTGCAGGCCCTTGAACGCGGGATGCCGCGTACCTCGGGCATGGCGTTGGGTTTCGACCGGCTGGTCATGCTAGTGACCGGGGCGGAGCAAATTCAGGACGTGCTGTGGTTGCCGATGGAGTAGGGGGGCACCAAAGCATCCCCGGCTACCTGAATCTCTGACGCGATACGCTTGCCGGGCAATATACTCTAGTTCTTGAGCCTCGGGCAGGTTCAGCCGATCCAAACGGATCTGGAATTGATCTAGTTGTTCCATCCCGGCTGATCGGATAGCCCTCGTCGCTCTGCGTTTTTCATGGCACGCTGTGTTTTGACCGAGGCGCGGGATGGGAGAGCGACATGGTGATCAAGCTTCACAGTCAGGCGACGACGCCACCGAAGATCAGGGCGGCCATACAGGCCAGTGACGACCCTGCGTGGGTTCTTGCCGAGGGTCACGGGACCACGGAACAGACCGTATGGAAATGGTGCCAGCGTGCCAGCGTGGAGGATCGCAGCCACACGCCCCATCGCCTTCAGACGACGTTGACGCCAGCGCAGGAAGCTGTCGCCGTGGCCCTCCGCAAGACGCTTTTGGTCTCGCTGGATGATCTGCTGGCGGTGGTGCGCGAGTTCTTGAACCCGAAGGCCTCCCGCTCTGGCCTTGACCACTGCTTGCGTCGGCATGGCGTGGGGCCCCTGCGCGCCCTGAAGCAGCATCGCCCCGGCCAAAGCACAGCGCCTTCAAAGCCTATGAACCCGGTTCCATCCCCATCGACCTGAAATACCTGCCACCGATGGCAGATGAGAGCCGCCGCCGTTCCCTCTTCGTGGCCATCGACAGGGCAACGCGTTGGGTTGTTGTCAGGGTCTACAACAGCAAGACAGCGGCCAATGCCCGGCGCTTCCTGCGCGCCCTGGAGCGCGCCTGCCCGATGCGGATCCGCCCCATACTCCCGGATAATGGAAAAGAGTTCACGGATCGCCTCTTCAGTCTGCGCCAGCGCGCCGCAACAGGCGCGCATGAATGCGACACGCTGGGCGCCGCCCTCGATATCGATCATCGCCTGACGCCGCCTAGGTCACCTCAGACCAACGGTATGGTCGAACGGTTCAATGGCCGCATCGAAGAGGTTCTGCAGAGCCATCCCTTCCGATCCGGCGAGGTTCTGGAAGTCACGCTGCTTCGCTATGTCTGGCTTTACACCCAGCCGCTGCCGCAATCAGCCCTGGGCAGCAAGACGCCCTTGCAGGCACTGAAGGGATGGCGCAAACCCAAACCAGAGCTGGTCAGGAAACAGTCATATTACCTTCCAGGATGGGATAGCTAAGCGATGGCCGTTTGGGAGTGTTGGCTAGCAGTCAGCTAATCATGTCTACGTCCCGGATACTGTTTTCATGGTATCGGTGGGTTGTCGGCTAAATATGCAGCACAGCCTTTCCGCTGAACTTCCGGTCGATTAAGTCTTGCGCCACCGGGTCGATTTCCTCCCAGCTTGCCTCGCGTCCAAGCGGGCAGTGCAGACGGCCTGCCGCCATCAGCCTTAACAGCCGGGCCAGATGCTCGGACGGCGGGTGGCTCTCGCTCTTGTTGTAGAGGTGGAAGCCCATGATCTGCGCCAGCCCGCGCGTCATGAAATGCTGCACGTGCAGGGAGATTTCCGGCACGTCGGTCACACCGTAGAGCGCGGCCATGCCGTTTGGCGCCAGTGCCTTTACGGCTGCCGCCAGCGTCGGGCCTGAGACGCCGTCCACTACAAGCCGGAACGGCCCGACCTCCTCGATCCCCTCGCCGCGCTCGGAAACCAGGGGCGTGCAGGGCGCGAGGCTTTCCAGGAAAGCCACCTGCTCCTGCCGCCTGACCTGAGCAAAGACTTCCGCACCCGCTAACTGCGCCAGCTGCATCGCGAACAAGCCGACGCCTCCGGTCGCCCCGGTAATCAGCGCCTTGTTGCCGAGTATGCAGGAGCCAGCCTCAACACTGTGCAATGCCGTCAGCCCTGCGACAGGCAGCGTGGACGCCTTCGCATCGCTGACTTCATCAGAGATCGGGCAGATGTACCTGGTATTGATGCAGACCTTCTCCGCCCAGCCTTCCATGCGGGTCGAAAAGCCGACAACGCGGGTACCAACTGCCGGGCCAGAGCCATCCGCGGCTGCGCGCTCCACCTTGCCGGTAAAGTCCCAGCCGATCTGGACCGGCTCGTCGGCACGCTGCGCCCGGCGGCACTCACCGCGGTTGACGGAGAAGGCAGAGACCGCCACCACCACCTCGTTCGAGAACGGCTCGCGGAGCGCGATCTCTTTGCGGGTGACGATGCCTGACCCATCGGTCGCGGCAACAACGGCGGTGATGGTTTCGGTCATGGCTCTGCTTTCTCCGGCGTTGGTTCAACCCATACTAACCTCCACCCTTAGCCTGTTGAAGGGTGAGTTGCCACTCTCGCAGGTCATGCTTCGGCGAGCTCAGCATGAGGGGTTGCAGGCGGCCCTTTGGGAGGGCCGCCTGCAACATAGCCCTACAGAATAAACTTGCTCAGGTCGGCGTCCTTCGCCAGTTCACCGACTTTCGTTCGAACCTGTTCCGCATCAACAATCCACTCGCTGCCAGGCTTGTCCGAGGCGTCGAAGCTGATGTCTTCCAGCAGCTTTTCCAGCACGGTTTGCAGGCGCCGCGCGCCGATGTTCTCGACGGTGGAGTTGATATCGGCGGCCAGGCTGGCAATCTCCTCAATCGCGTCGTCCTGGAACACCAGCCGCACGTTTTCGGTGCCCAGTAGGGCGACGTACTGCTTGATCAGGCTGGATTCCGGTTCCTTCAGGATGCGCACCAGATCGTCCCGGCCAAGGGCGGAAAGCTCCACCCGGATGGGCAGGCGGCCCTGTAATTCCGGCAGCAGGTCGGACGGCTTCGCCAGGTGAAACGCGCCGGAGGCGATGAACAGAATGTGGTCCGTTTTAACCGTGCCGTGTTTGGTGCTGACGGTAGTGCCTTCGATCAGGGGTAGCAGGTCGCGCTGCACGCCTTCGCGGCTGACATCGCCACCGACCCGTTCGGAGCGGGCGCAGATTTTGTCGATCTCATCCAAAAAGACGATGCCGTTATTCTCCACCGCATCGATGGCGGCGCGGGTGACTTTCTCTGCATCCAGCAGCTTGTCGCTCTCGTCGGTCACCAGCACGTCGTAGCTGTCGCTGACCGTCATGGTCTGCTTTTTCGTCTTGCCGCCGAACGCGCCGCCGAACATCTCGCCCAGATTGAGCATGCCCATCTGAGTGCCGGGCATGCCCGGAATATCCATGGTGGGCATCTGGAAGCCGCTGGAATCCTGTAGTTCGATCTCGATCTCGCGATCGGCAAGGTCGCCGTTACGCAGCATCTGGCGGAATTTGGCGCGGGTCTCCTTGCTGGCATTGCTGCCGACCAGGGCGTCGATAACACGCTCTTCGGCAAGCAATTCCGCGCGGGCCTTAACCTCCTCGCGCATCCGCTCGCGGGTCATGTGGATGGCGTTTTCGACCAGGTCGCGAACGATGCTTTCCACATCGCGGCCCACATAGCCGACCTCTGTAAACTTGGTCGCCTCCAGCTTGATGAAGGGAGCCTGGGCCAGCTTGGCCAGGCGGCGGGCGATTTCGGTCTTGCCGACGCCGGTCGGGCCAATCATCAGGATGTTCTTCGGCAGAACTTCCTCCCGCATCTGGCCTTCCAGTTGCTGACGCCGCCAACGGTTGCGCAGCGCAATGGCGACGGCCCGCTTGGCGTCCTGCTGGCCGACGATGAAGCGGTCAAGCTCCGAGACGATTTCTCTTGGGCTGAACGAGGTCATGCGTCGGAATCCATGCTTTCGATAAGGATATTGTCATTGGTGTAGATGCAGATTTCGCCCGCAATTTCCAGGCCGCGCCGGGCAATGCTCTCGGCATCCTGCCCTTCCAGCGGCAGCAGGGCGCGGGCGGCGGCCAGCGCATAGGAGCCACCCGAACCGATGCCGATCAGGCCGTCATCGGGCTCCAATACGTCGCCATTGCCGGTCATCACCAGGGATACACGGCTGTCTGCGACCGCCATCATCGCTTCCAGGCGGCGCAGGTAGCGGTCAGTCCGCCAGTCCTTCGCCAGTTCCACGCAGGCCCGGGTCAACTGGCCCGGATACTGCTCCAGCTTGGCTTCCAGGCGCTCGAACAGGGTGAAGGCGTCGGCGGTCGCACCAGCAAACCCGGCGATGACGCCGCCGTCTTTGCCCAAGCGGCGCACCTTGCGCGCAGTGCCCTTGAGAACGGTATTGCCGAAGGAAACTTGGCCGTCGCCAGCGATCACGACCTTGCCGCCCTTCCGGACAGCCAGGATGGTCGTGCCATGCAGCACGGGAGCATTGTCAGACATAAGGCAGATATCTTTCACGGAACATGTCAGCACCATGTAGACCAATGCGGCGCTGGGTCAAGCCGCCCCTAGCCGCGGCGCGGCTTCGGCGCTATGAGAGGTAACCCGATTTGGACCGGCAGCCGAAAGCACGAGCGGCCATGCGAACCGCCAGCCTGCAACGCGATACGAACGAAACCAAGGTCAGCGTGACCGTCAATCTTGACGGTACCGGCGTCTATGATGTGGTGACCGGCGTTGGCTTCCTGGATCATATGCTGGAGCAGCTTTCCCGGCACAGTCTCTGCGACCTGACCGTGCGGTGCGATGGCGATACACACATCGACGATCACCACACGACAGAGGATATCGGCATTGCCATCGGTACTGCGATGAAGCAGGCCATGGGCGACAAGCGCGGCATTGTCCGGTACGGCGCGTGCCTGCTGCCGATGGATGAGACGCTGAGCAGGGTTGTGATCGACTTTTCCGGCCGGCCCTTTCTGGTGTGGCGGACGGAGTTTCCGACACAGAAGATCGGCACGTTTGACACCGAACTGGTGCGCCAGTGGTTTCAGGGCTTCGCCAGCGCTGCAGGTGCGACCTTGCATGTGGAGACGTTCTACGGCGCAAACAGCCACCACATCGCCGAGTCCTGCTTCAAAGGCCTGGCCCGGGCGATTCGCCAGGCTGTGGAAACCGACCCCCGGCGCGCCGATGCGATTCCCTCAACCAAGGGCACACTTGGTGGCGGAGAAGCCGTCTAGTGCGGAGCTACACCGTCCAGCGCCCGCCCTATCTCGGCAGTGCTATCTTGCTGCCCGAAGGGTTCTCATTCTGGGCATTCCTGTTCGGGCCGCTGTGGTTCCTGTTCAACGGCCTGTGGATGTCCGCTATGCTTCTGGCGCTGCTGCACATGGCGCTGACTGGCGCGTTTCAGCATTTTGGTGTGCCGGAGGTGTTTTCCGGAATCGCGGCGTTCGCCGTTAGCATTTTGGTAGGATTCAATGCGCGAGACTGGTGGCGGCTAATGCTGGACCGGCAGGGATTTACCTTTTTGGGCGTTGTGCAGAGCAACTCGCTTGAGCGCGCAGAGTGGGTTTTGATGGAACGCGTATTTGTGGAGAATGCAGCAGAGTGAGAATAGCCGTTGTCGATTGTGGTTCTGGCAATCTCCGCTCGGTCTGCCGGGCATTGGAGCGCGTTGCTGCCGATGCTGGAATTAGAGCCACAGTAGAGATTGCTCACCGGCCCGAATCCGTTCTTGTGGTAGATCGCTTGCTGTTACCAGGGCAGGGTGCATTTGCCAGCTGTTTGAATGGCCTGACGCGGACTGAAGGATTGATGGAATCCTTGGAAGAGGCAGTGCGCCACAAAGCGCGGCCCTTTTTTGGGATTTGTGTTGGCATGCAATTGTTGGCCGATGTAGGTGAAGAACACGGTGAATATGCAGGCCTCGGATGGATACCAGGCAGGGTTATGGCACTTCGGCCTGCTGATCCGGCGCTGAAGGTGCCGCATATGGGATGGAATTCGTTGAAGATCCGCGAGCCGGCCCATCCTGTTCTGGCAAATCTGGCGCATGACCCCCATGTCTATTTCACGCATT
This sequence comes from Alphaproteobacteria bacterium, assembly GCA_965202745.1. GTDB lineage: Bacteria > Pseudomonadota > Alphaproteobacteria > Bin95 > Bin95 > JACKII01. The sequence continues at coordinate 131,984 of CBDBCB010000022.1, read as the reverse complement.
CCTACCACATGGTTTGCGAACGGGCTGAGGATCGTTTGGCGGTGACTACCTATGGTGGCGAAGTAACAGCTGCTGTGGGCCGAGATAATATCATCGCTACACAGTTCCATCCTGAGAAGAGCCAGGCGGTTGGATTAGCTTTGTTGACGCAATTCTTACGATGGAGTCCGTAAAGCAATGGCCGAAAAAGAGCACGTTGTTGCTCCGGTATTGAGCGTTGAACTCGTGTCGAGCCTGAACGCGTCAGATTTGCATGATCTGTGCGAGGCGACCGATATGGCGGTGATTGATGGCGGCGGCTTCGGCTGGGTCGCCCCGCCGCCGCGTGAGACCTTGGAAGCGTATTGGCGCGGTGTTCTGGTTGTGCCGGAGCGGGAGCTTTTTGTGACCCGGCTTGACGGACAGATCTGCGGCTCTGGCCAATTGGCACAGCCGTCGCGCAATAGTGAAGCGCAGAAACATGCGGTTCATATCCAAAGTTCGTTCATTGCCCCATGGGCACGCGGTCATGGCCTGGCTAGGCACTTGATGCTGGCGTTGGAAGCGCGCGCGCGCACCTTACGATATCAAATCTTGAACTTGGACGTTCGTGCAACGCAAGCTGCTGCTATTCAACTCTATGAGAATCTAGGCTACGTGCGATGGGGTAGTCACCCAGCTTATGCCTTTGTAAAAGGCCAATTTGTAGAGGGCCATTTCTACTTCAAAAACCTTCGCCAGACAGATCAACCGAAACGCTAATGCTTCTATTTCCAGCTATCGACCTCAAAGACGGTCAATGCGTCCGGCTGCTTCGCGGCGACATGGGCAAAGCAACAGTCTTTAACGACGACCCGTCAGCGCAGGCGCGGGCCTTCGTCTCGCAAGGCTTTGAATGGCTGCATCTTGTAGACTTGAATGGTGCCGTCGAAGGCGAGCCTGTCAACAGTGCCGCCGTTGATGCTATCCTAAATGCCGTATCGATACCCGTGCAATTGGGTGGCGGCATCCGCGATATGGAGACCGTTAAGTATTGGCTCGGGCGTGGGGTATGCCGAGTCATTTTGGGCACTGCGGCGTTGGAAAACCCGGAGCTGGTGCATGCTGCATGCCGGGAGTTTCCGGGGCAGATCGTGGTTTCCATCGATGCCCGGGAAGGAAAGGTTGCCAGCCATGGCTGGCTGGAAACGACAGAAGTGAAGGCGTTGGACTTAGCTTTGGAGATGGAACGCGCCGGTGTTGCAGCTATTGTCTTCACTGATATTGACCGTGATGGCGCGCTCGCCGGTGTAAACCTCGACGCAACCGTAGATTTGGCATGGGCATTGAACACGCCGATCATTGCCTCCGGCGGTATAGCTTCGATCGCCGATCTCAAATCATTGTTAGAAGACGAAAGTGCCGGGATTGAGGGCGCAATTTCCGGCAGAGCGCTATACGATGGCCGGATTGAACCACGAGAGGCATTGGCATTGCTTCGCTCGGCACGGAAAACAGTCTGAACCATGCTCAAGATCCGCATTATTCCTTGCCTGGACGTACATGCCGGACGGGTGGTTAAAGGCGTCAACTTTGTCGACCTAATTGATGCCGGCGACCCGGTGGAGCAGGCACGCGTTTACGACGCGGCTGGCGCTGACGAATTGACATTCCTGGACATTACGGCCAGCCATGAGAATCGCGACACGATATATGACGTGGTGAAGGGCACCGCTGACCACTGTTTCATGCCGGTCACGGTAGGCGGCGGCGTGCGCACTGTAGACGACATCCGCAAGCTGCTGCTGGCAGGGGCGGACAAGGTCTCGATCAATTCCACCGCCGTTTCTCGGCCGGCATTTGTCGGCGAGGCGGCGACAGCCTATGGCTCACAATGCATCGTGGTTGCTATCGACGCGAAGAGCACCGGCCCGGGCAAATGGGAGGTGTTTACCCACGGGGGGCGCAACCCTACCGGCATCGATGTGGTGAGATGGGCAGTGCGGATGGTCAGTCTTGGTGCAGGCGAAATCCTGCTGACCAGTATGGATAAAGATGGCACCAAATCGGGTTTCGACCTGGGGCTGACCAGTGCAATCAGCAGCGCGGTCAAGGTACCGGTTATCGCTTCCGGCGGCGTCGGCACGCTCGATCATCTGGTCGAAGGCGTGAACGCCGGTGCATCAGCGGTGCTGGCGGCTTCTATTTTCCACTTTGGCACCTATTCTATTGCCGAGGCCAAACGGCATATGGCCGAAGCGGGTGTGCCGGTCCGGCCAACCTATCTGGAGGCAGCGGAATGAGCGGCGCTCATACTCTCGACGAACTCTTCGCGGTAATTAAAAGCCGCAAAGATGCAGACCCGAACACGTCCTATACTGCCAAGCTGTTTTCCCGCGGCACCGCCAAGATCGCCCAAAAAGTCGGCGAAGAAGCGGTGGAGACGGTGATCGAAGGTATGCGCGGCGATAAGAAATTACTGGCCTCCGAAAGCGCGGACCTGCTCTATCACTTGTGCGTGTTGTGGGCGGACCAGGGTGTCGAACCCGGCCAGATATGGGCCGAATTGGCTGCCAGGGCAAAACCGAAAGACTAACACGACCGGAGATTGTGGTGGCTTACGATCCGAACAACATCTTTGCCAAGATTCTGCGCGGCGAAATCCCCAACGAGACCGTGCTGGAGACCGAGCACTCGCTCGCGTTCCGCGATATCAACCCAGCCCGGCCAACACACGTATTGGTGATACCCAAGGACGCCTATGTCTCCTGGGATGAGTTCGCCGCTAACGCCAGCGACGCGGAGGTGACGGATTTCGTACGCGCTGTTGGGGAGGTCGCCCGCAAGGAAGGCGTGGCCGAAACCGGCTACCGCCTGATCCAGAACAATGGTGAGGACGGCCACCAGGAAGTTCCGCACTTGCATGTGCATGTAGTGGGTGGCGCTCCGGCGGGACCGATGCTGCGCCGGCAATAGGAGGAAAATCCATGACGAACGCCTGGGCGACGGCAAGAGCGGAAGACCACGCTGCAATTAAAACCTGGTTCGATACCTGGGGCGCCCACGTGGCGGCCCGTGAGTTTACGGAAGCACGCGACCTGTTCGGATCGGAGGCGCTCGGCTTCGGCACCTGGATGGACTATGTCGAGGGGCTCGACAATCTGGAAGCCAAGCAGTGGCGCAGCATCTGGGGCACCATCCGCGATTTTCGCCACCGTACGGATGACAGTCTGCAGGTTACGGTTTCTCCCGACCGGTTGCAGGCCGCCGGACTTGTGCTCTGGACCTCAACCGGGTTTCACGAAGACGGCAGCGAATACAATCGGCCGGGGCGTACCACGGGCATTTTCACCCGCAGCGCCGTAGGCGAGTCCTGGAAGTGTGTGCATACGCATGTTTCGTTGGCGCGTGGTGTGCCGCAAAAGAGCTTTGGCGCTTAGGACGGCACACGCCGGATTTTATTGGCCTCTGGCGATTTTGGTTGCCGCTTCGTCCACGCCGCCGTCAGCGTCAACCGCAACGCCATAAGCCGCCAAGGCGACTTTTGGGCTGATCATGCCGTTTCGGACGTCATTGGCGACCAGGTCAGCCGGCCGTTGCTTCGGATTGCCATGGCCGCCACCGCCGGGCATTTCCAGCAACAGCCGTTCGCCGGCCGGTATCGTCTGACGGCCTTTACCTTTCAAAATCTGCTTGTCTTTGACACTAATGATTCCCTTAGCGCCGCCATTGCCGCCATTGCGGCCCCTGGGCGGATGGTCGATGCGGTCGAACATGCTGGAAATAGCAAACGGTGCGTCTTCGGCGTGACCGACTTCCATGATCTGGCCGGTGCCGCCGCGGAACTCGCCGGACCCTCCCGAATCGGGCCGGTATTCCTTTTTCCAGAACACAAGCGGTGCGATGGTCTCGTTGATCTCCACCGGCGTGTTGCGGACGCCGGAGGGGAACGCGGTAGCGTTCAGGCCGTCCTTGGCAGGTCTGGCGCCGGTGCCACCGGTGTGGAAAGTGTTCATGGCGAAGGCCCGTCCGCGCTGGTCCGGCCCATCCACAACGCCATGCCCGCCCATCAGCACCGGGTTCCACAGGCAGGACGTTCCCTCTGCTGGCACTTGGTCTGGAATCACCTGATTCAGACAGCCGAGCATCACGTCCGGCAGCATCTGCCCGATGACGTGGCGGGCGGTGACGGCGCAGGGCTCCGGCGCATTCAGGATGCAGCCTTCCGGTGCAGTGATCTTTACCGCCCCCAGGCTGCCTGCATTGTTCGGCACGCGGTTGCCGATCACGCAGCGCACGCCGAAGCTGGCATAGGCGTCCGTGTAGCTCATGGGCACGTTGATGCCATAGGCGGAGACGGGCGAGGTGCCGTCGAAGTCGGCTGAAATCCGCCCGTCCTCAATCGTCATGGTGGCGACCAGATCAACGGGCGCTTCGTAGCCGTCGATGCGCATGGCGTTCTTGTAGACGCCGTTCGGCAGCTTAGCGATTTCAGCCTTCATGCCCGCGACCGAGGCTTCGATAATATGCTCGGCCAGCGGATCGACCGTGGCCATGCCAAACTCGTCCATCATTTCCAGCAGCCGCTTCGAGCCAACATTGTTGCAGGCGACGAGGGAATACAGGTCGCCCTCCACCTCCACCGGGTTGCGGACGTTGACGGCGATGATGTCGAGCACGTGCCGCAGCATCTCGCCCTTTTTGGCGAGCGGCATGATCGGCAGGCGGATGCCTTCCTCATAGATCTGCCGTCCGTCCGGCCCGAAGCCGCGGCCGCCGATATCCGCCACGTGTGTCGTGCAGGCGAACAGGCCTACGACCTTGCCATTCTTGAATGTGGGCGTGACGACGGTGAAGTCGTTCAGGTGGCCGGTGCCGAGCCAGGGGTCGTTGGTAAAGAAGACATCGCCGTCCTCCATCGTCTCCACCGGAAACTTCTTCAGGAAGTGTTGCACGCTCGCGGCCATGGCGTTGACGTGGCCCGGCGTGCCGGTCACGGCTTGCGCCAGCATCCGGCCCTTGATGTCATAAACGCCGGCGGAGATATCCCCCGCTTCCCTGGCGCTGGTGGAAAAGGCGGTGCGGATCAGCGTCTGCGCCTGCTCCTCCACCACGGCCAGCAGGCGGTTCCACTGGATCTGCCACTCCAGGTTTTCGAGCGTGGGCGGCTGGTTCGGGCGTGTGTTCATGGGGTGGGCTCCGATGGAAAGGCGGCAGGGCTTTGCCGGTATAATAGGGTCTCACCTTGAGTAGCCGCAACGCGGCGTATCGAAGGACCGGGACCGATGCGGAGATGGCCCTTCGAAACGCGAGGAGAAACGAAAGAGGCGAGCGGAGCTAGCTATCGATCACCGCCACCGCCCTGGTCCACCCGGCGGAGGCCGCCTGGATCTTCACCGGGAAGCAAATCACCTGGAAACCGGTGCTCGGCAGGCGGTCCAACCGCCAAAGCTTCTCGATATAGCTATAGCCCTTATGTGTAAAACACACGACTTGATCTGACATTTCTACTCTTATGGAGCTTAATCAAGGAGTGTCGATCAATGACAAGCACTCAAGAGAAGATCATCAAACCAAAGCTGGGACTGCTGGAGCTGGCCAAACAGCTCGGCAGTGTCAGTCAGGCCTGCAAAGTGATGGGATATTCGCGGGACAGCTTTTATCGGTTCAAAGAACTTTACGACCAAGGCGGCGAAGAGGCCCTGATGGATCTCCGCCGCCGCAAGCCTGTGATGAAGAACCGTGTGCCAGAGCCTGTCGAAAAGGCGGTGATTGAATTGGCCATAGACAACCCGGCTCTGGGGCAGAAACGGGCGTCGTGGGAGCGGCAAAAGAAAGGGATCATGGTGTCGTCGTCAGGCCTGCGGTCGATCTGGCGGCGCAATGATCTGGAAACCATGAAGAAGCGGCTCAAGGCCTTGGAAGCCCGCGCCGCGCTGGACGGCATCCTGCTGACCGAGGACCAGATGGCCGCCCTGGAAAAAGCCAAGGCCAGGAAAGAGGCGCACGGCGAAATCGCGCGCCACCACCCTGGCTATCTGGGCAGTCAGGACACCTATTATGGAGGCACAATGAAGGGTGTGGGGCGGATAGATCAACAGACGTTTGTCGACACATATGCCCGCGTGGCGGTTTGCAAACTCTATACCGAAAAGACCGCCATCACCGCCGCTGATCTACTCAACGACCGCGTGATCCCTTATCTTTGCCGCACACAAGATCAGCCTGCTGCGCGTGCTGACGGACCGAGGCACGGAATATTGCGGCAAGGTCGAGAACCACGCCTACCAGCTCTATTGGGCGATCGAGGACATAGACCACACCCGCACCAAGGCCAATTCCCCGCAAACGAATGGCATCTGTGAGCGGTTCCACCGAACCATCAAGGATGAGTTCTACGACATCGCGTTCCGCAAGAAGCTGTATCGTTCTGTTGAGGAACTACAGGTTGATCTGGACGCGTGGCTCGCCAAGTACAACGAACAGCGGCCTCCTTCCGGGCGGCACTGCTATGGTAAAACACCTATGCAGACCTTCCGCGAAACGTTACCCATCGCTGTAGACAAGACGATCCGGGCGCTCGACCAATCGGACAATGCACAACCCATTCTCAGCAACGCAAGCTGAGTTGTCCGTCAGATCAAGTCTGAAGTTTTACACCTTATGCCGCCCGGCGCGGTGGTCCTCCCAAATCAGCTTTGGCGAGCCGCCCGCCTTGATCTTCTCCCGCGTGTGAGAGAAGGGCGCGTCCCAACTCCAACCATCGGTGCCGGTCACGCGCACGCCCTGGTCCAGCAGCCAGCAGGTCGCGTCGTAGCCGACACCGCAGCCGCGGTCGATAAAGTCATCCTCGCCGAAATGAGCGCCCGCGCTGGTGTTGACCAGAACGATATCCAGCGGCTGGAGCGTGTGGCCGATGCGCTTTAGCTCCGCCTGCACATCCTCCGGCGTCGCGACATAGCCGTCGGCGAAGTGCCGGAAATCCAGCTTCACGCCACGGCTGAAGCACCACTCAAGCGGAATCTCATCGATCCGGGCAGAGGGCTCGCCGCCCGACACCGTGCTCTCGTTCATGAGGCTGAAATAGTGGTAGGGCGCGTCCAGATGGGTTCCGTTGTGGCTCGACAGCGTGACTTTCTCGACCGCCGCATACTCGCCTTCAGGCAGGTCGTCGACCGACACACCCATATACTCCGCCATCTGTCCGGCGGTCTGGTGATGGTCGAAATACTCGATCTGCGGCTTCATATGCGGCGGGTCGCAGACAATGTCGTTGGTCAGAGGGATGGAAATATCGATCAATTGGCGGGCCATACGAGCGTCCTATCTGAGGTTGGGGCGATTTCTAGTTTAGGCGCAGTCTCACCCGTGGCATGGTGCGTTTCAATGGTTTCTCTCAAAGGTGTCGAGACAATGCCGGATACAACCCAACCCAGCGTCGCCGTGATCGGTGCCGGAATCGTCGGCATCTGCACGGCAGCTTTCCTGCAACGCGCGGGCTACCAGGTGACGCTGGTCGATGCGGAAGACCCCGGCACCATGACCAGCTTTGGCAATGCGGGCGCGATTTCCGCCCATTCGGTGACGCCCATGGCGCTGCCGGGAATCTGGAAGCGGGTGCCACGTTGGCTGCTCGATCCGCTGGGGCCGCTCGCCGTGCGCATCGGCTATGCGCCCAAGGCTGCGCCGTGGCTGATGAAGTTCATGGCCGCCGCCAAGAATTACGAGAGCCAGGCAAAGGCGCTGGCCGACCTGCACCATCCCGTACGGGAGGCCTTTTTGGAACTGACCGGCGAGGCTGGCGCCGATGACCTGATCAAGCGGGCAGGCTCGCTCTCGGTCTATGAGACGGAGCAGGGCTTTCAGGGCGATGCCGTCGTGCGCGAACTCTCGCAGTCGCACGGCCACCGGGTCGAGGTGCTGACGCCGGAGGAATTGCACCAGTTGGAGCCGCAACTGACCCCAATTTTCAAGAGGGCCACCTTCTATCCGGACGGTTCCCACAGCATCAATCCAGGCGAACTCTGCCGCCGTTTGGCGGCCATGGTGATGCAGCGGGGCGGGGCGCATCTAAAGGCGCGCGTTGCCCGGTTTGAGATCGGCACAGACGGGGTCGAAGCGTTAGTCACCGACCAGGGCGAGCGGCATGCCTTCGACTATTTCGCCGTGACGGCAGGAGCGTGGTCGCACCAGCTTTCCGGCGATCTGGGCGAGCCGTTCCCACTGGAGAGCGAGCGCGGCTACCACATGGTGCTGCCGCATCCGGGCTTCGAAACCAGCCGCCCGATCAGCTTCAGCGAGCGGAAGTTTATGTGCACGACCATGGAGCCAGGCCTGCGCCTTGCCGGAACGGTGGAGTTTGCCGGTCTCAAGGCCGCGCCGAACTGGGATCGCGCCGATAAGCTGCTGACCCATGCGGGGGAGATTTTCAAATCGGTGGATACTGGCGGTCATGTGCCCTGGATGGGAAACCGCCCGGCAACGCCGGATTCTCTGCCTGTTATCAGCCGCTCGCAGAAGCACAAGAATGTGGTCTTCGGATTCGGCCACGGCCACCTCGGACTGACCGGCGGCGCGATCACCGGCAAACACCTGACCGCGTTGGTGGCAGGCCGTGAACCGGAGATTGACCTCTCGCCGTTCAGTATTGGGCGGTACAAGTAGGGACGGCGAAGGGTGACGACACTTCAGCCAAAACCGTCTCAGATACTCATATCTAGCAGATTATAGTCGTGCATGGTGGCGCGGGCGGCATCATCCCAGCGGTACTCAAGGCCCTCCGCCGCGTGTGGCTGGTAGACGAAAGAGGCTTCCTCCGGCCAGCGCTGACGGCGGGCGTCGATGGCGTAGCCGATGATGCGGGCGCGCTCACGGATGTGGGTCTCGTCATAGACGGCGGGCGCGGCGTGCAGGCCGCCGCCATGGACGCCCAACACTGATTTCCGCCGGTGGAAGCCCATGTTCATGGTGACCCGCCAGTCCTTGCTGGTATTGGCGAAGGAGCCATGCAGCGCCTGACGGTTGGTCACGGCAACGTCGCCCGGCGCGCAAATGATTGGCACGGCATCGGGCAGCCGCTCGCTGCCGGCGGCGGCAGCCAGGGCTTTGATATCGGCGCGGCCGAGCTTGTGCGAGCCCGGCACCACCCACACCCCGTTGGCGGCGGTGCAACCGTAGAGTTGGCCCATCATATTGAAACCATGGCTGCCTTCATCCCAATCGGGGCTTTCCCAATGGGTGACGCCGTCCTGGTGCCAGGCAACAGAGGCTCCCTTGCCGGGCTCCTTGATGAACAGGGCATCGGTGAAGGGTACAAAGTCCGGACCATTGATCCCTGCCGCAATCCTCAGCACGTCCGGATGACCGTATGTCCGCAACAGCGCGTCGGAGAACTGCAGCGTGCCCAGCATCAAATAGACCACTTCCTTCGGGGCATCAGCGGTCGCTTCCGGTTCGTACATCTTGACCGGGTGGCGACCATTGGCGAGTTCGGTGCCGCCGAACGGGTCGGCCAATGGCTTCGACCAGAACAGCGCCGGCACCGTACAGTCTTTGGCGAGTGCCGGGCGGCCGTGCTTGTCTACCGGCGAGCCTTGTTCCACCGGCAGCCGGTCCATGATGCCCAGCACGTCCTGCTCAATCTCGTTTAATTCTTCCTGTTGAAGAACGTTTTCAAAGATATAGAAGCCATTCTTCCAGTAGAAGGCGAGGATGTCCGGGTGCAGCTTGCCATCCGGTCCATAGCGCACCGTGCCGCGATTGCCGAGGGCGAAGGCGCGTTCCTCGCCTTGCTTCAGGTAAGCGGCCATCGCGGCGGATTCGCTGCCGTAACTGGTGTCGGTCACGTGGTTCATGGCGTTCCTCCTGCGGCTTCATTGGTTTTCTGCGCCGCTGGTTTCTTGTATGGCTCTGAGTATGGGACAGCCCGCGGCGGCGGGCAATCGCTCTCCGGGAGTAGTGCGTGACTGTTTATGTTGATGATCCGATCTGGCCGTTCCGCGGCATGCTGATGTGCCATATGGTAGGGGACGGGCTGGACGAATTGCACGAGATGGCCTTTGCAATCGGCATGCGCCGTGAATGGTTCCAGGATCTGCCCAAGGCCTCGCACCCGCACTACGACCTGAACGAGCAGCGCCGGGTGCTGGCGCTTGAGGTGGGCGCTGTCTACCTGCCGGCGAAAGTGCTGGCCCGGGCGGTTATCGCCCGCCGGCGGTTGGGCAATGTAGGCATCCTGGACGTAGACGCAGCCCGCAGTGGTTCGCCGACAAGGGTTTGAGCGAGCGGTTTGCAGCGCGACGGGACTAACCTCTCAGTTGTCCGAGCCTAGGGTTTCAGCGCGACTAGCTTGTACGTGCCGTTCGTGTAGAGGACCGGGCCTGGCCATGCCGTATCATCAAATAACACAGCTTGGGTTGCGCCATAGCGGCTGGCGGCTTCCTGCCAGTTGATACCCTTCCGGTAGTTTTCGGTCATCACGTGGGAGGCTTTGAACCCGGTGGCGTCGCCTGGTGCATAGAGCGTTTCCATACGCTGCCGCCATTCCCGCATGGGCATATCCTGGAAGGGAATGGACGTGAAGTCCGCTACGACCGCGCGATTGGCCATCACACGGAAGCTTTCGAAGCGCGGCGGCACCAGCCACAGTGCGTCCGCAGGGCTGTTCGCCCTAGCAGCCCGCGCGATATCGGCTTCCGGTGATTGCAGATCGGACCAGATGAACTCCGCTTTCAGCGCGCTCCAGCCGAGCAGGCCTTGGTCTCTGGTATAGGTGGTGAGGGCGATGACCCCAGCGACCAGGACGACCGCTATGCCCATGCCGGCGTCCCGCCCCGGTTTGGGCACAAAGACCAGCGCGATACAGGCGAGAGCGAGTGCTACCCGGACGATGTACTCGCCTTGGCCATAGCGGGTCATGACGACGATCGCAGCAGCCAGGATGATCGGCAGGCTACCCCAAATCAATGCCTCAATCATATAGCCGCCGATCCAGCGGCTCGCGAGGTCAAATCCTATTTTCGCCGCTAAAATCATGACTATAACATAGGAAAGTGCATCTCTAGCAGCAGCAATGGCAATGGCGGCCAGGATGGCCTCGACCGCGCCACCCTTACTCACCCACCGGCCGAACAACCAGGCCAGCACCAGGTAGGCGCACCATTTCAGCAGCATGGTCATGCGGAAGACCTGCGCCGTTGCCCACAGCCGGCTTTCCGCCATATCGACGAAATACAGGCTGGCTAGACAGGTGGCAGCAGTGATGCCGATGGCAGCAGCGAGCGCCAGCACCTCAAACGAAAACCCGCGGCGCCAGAGACGGAAGGCGAAGGCAACCGCTGCGCCTGCGCAGAAGACGCCGGCGAAAATCCACTGGAAGCCGAAAAAAATCGAGACCGAGATAGTGGTGCGGCGCACGGAAAACGGCGAGCGTCTGGAAGAATTCGCCGTCAGGCATACGCTCGCCGCTGGTCAGGACCATCGGTATGCCCCAGACCGCGGCCATGACCGCCACAAAGCCAAACGCGGATGCAACCAGCGGCCAAAGCGCATGAAAGCCGCCCTTTTCCCGCCAGCAGCAGATGATTGCTGCACCCGCCGAGGCATAGGCGATAACGGCGATCTCCATGCCGACCAAGGGATGCATGAGAGCCCCTGCCGCGAACGCCAGGACGCTGACGATATAGCGGGCAGTCAAGATCAGGTAGAAGCCCAGCAGAGCAAGCGGTATGGCCAGGCTCGCGGGTTGCAGGCTGTCGAATTGCAAATACCCTGCGTAGCCTAGGGAAAAGCCGCCATTCATGACGGCCAGCACGGCCGCGAAAGCTGCGCCGACCGTGCTTGCGCCCAGAAGGCGGGCTGCGGCGGTATAGGAGACCGTGGCCAGCAGGAAGTTGCAGCCGATGGCAAGCGCATGAACGGCCACCGGTAAACCCAAAACACCGGCAAGGGCGGCCAAGGCGTGGACATAATAAAAGCGAGGCCCGAATGAGACCGAGGCGTCGACGTAGAAGTCCCCAAGCATCGCCGCCGGATCGAGCAGGCGCATGACGGTTGAAAATTGCTCAATCTGGTTGCCGTAGCCGAACTGGGTGCCGATCATTGGAATAACGACAATCAACGCTAGCAGCACGATCTGATTCTGCCAATCTGCCTGCATTGGTGAAAAAGTTCTTATATTTTTCATAGAATTATACTTGGTTCTTATGGTCGAACCAGAAGTTCATTCAGCTTATTCGAGAGCCAACTGGAGGTCAGTTGGTCGATACGGCAGCAATCATCCTCGCGGCCGGCGTCGGAGAGTACTGCCGCCACCTTATCGCGCTTTCCGATGCGGTAATCAATGCCGGCCACCGGGCAATTCTGGCTGAGTGCGAAGATGGTTGCGTGAAAGCGCATCGAGACGACCGCATCCAGTCGCCGGATCAGGGCCACCACACCGTCCAGTGAGGAGTCTGCTTCCCATAGGCGGAAATCGATACCCGGCTCCAAGTGTCGCAGAATGCGGTGGGCACTGCGCAGGTCGGACATGCCGAACTGGATGGCGTTCATCGGGAAGAATATGAAACAGGGCTTGGTGAGAGAGTTTTTAGGAAATTGAATCAACTTTTTGCGTGTAGGTGAGCTTGTCGCGGCCAGGCGCGTCTGGAGTGAAAAGGTGGCCAATGGGCCGGACATTCAGGCCGATCACCGGGCGGCCTTCTGTGCCGTCCAGCAGGGCGGCGATCTGTGATGCCTCATGGGGCGGCAGACGGGTCAGGTCAGGTCCGCGTGTCGCCAGGTAGTTGAAGGCCGGGTCGCGACCCACTTCTACCTGCTTGCCACGGATGATCGGCTGGCTTTCATCGTCTTTGGTGCGGATGGATATGCGGTCTGCCATCAGCACCAGCCGCCGTGCAGTGATTTCCGACGCTTTCCGGGCGAAGACGTTCGGGCCGATGCCTTCCATGACAAAGGGCTTTTCGCCCGTTTCATGAGGGAGGCGGCGACCAGATGGCGTACCAGCTGCTTTGGCAAGTAGGTCAGCGGACCGCCCGCGAACACCAGCCCGTCAACCGCCTGGGCCGCGCGGCGGATATTGGCTAGCGTATATTCCTGCACTTCAACATTAACTGGTGTTTCTAACTTATTGATAAAATGTTGTGTATGGGCTGGCCGCTGGGTCATCAATATGGCGCGTGTTGTGTCGTGGCGCTTATTAATGCGGAACAAAACACCGCCTAGGATTGCTGCGTCGCCGATGTGCTCCCCGCCATAAGCGCCGATCAGTAACGCGTTGTTGATTGGGCGGTCCTCGCCTCCCTTCGGGCCAGGGCTCAGCATGGCGAGGCCATGGCCAAGCAGTCCGGTGGTTCCGACATCTGCGAAGTCGGCTGCGATTTCCCGCAAACGGTCTGGCTTACTTCTGCCAGTAGCGCCGCCTGCTGTCGGCAGCAAGGCGTCAGCAGCAAAGCTGGCAATTGCGCCTTCGTTACTGAGCAGCCAGATCTCTAGATTCTTTTAGTAGACGACGCGGTTAGCGCTCAAACGGCCAATGTCTTCGCCCAACATACGGTAGGCGACAAAGTCCCAAGCGAACAGGCGGTCGTCGCCTGCCAAGGCTTTTGGGAGCGTGCTACCATTCAAGGCGGCCGGCAGCACCAGCAGGGGCTCAGCCCCGGTCTCGTAGGCGAGGTTGGTCAGGCCACCCAGCCTATAGACGCTTGCGGTTTCGAGTGGGATCAGCCAGCGAACGAGCTGTCCGGCCCTGACCGCGACGGCTGTGTCCGCGCCTAGGCGGTAAGCCACCACGTCTGCTTCCGGCGGCACAACTTTGTCGAGTGACCCTTCAGTATCTGGAGAAAGTGGGGAGGCGACCGTCGGCGATGTCACAGGCTGGGCTCCACAGAAATGATGATTGCCGCCAGTCTAGCTTCCAGCGGCGCACAAGTGCGTAACAGGCGCAAGGTTACACGCCTATTGCGAAATTGACGTATCGTGCGGCTATGCGTCCTGTGCGGCCGGACTAAGCGTTTCCAGCATAAGGAACAACCAGCATACGCAACAGATAGTCTATTCGCCGTTGTGTGCCGTTTGCACCAGATGCGGATTAGGCAGACGGCGCGTTAATCGTTGGCGGTAAATTGCTAGGCTAGGGTCACGAGCTTGCCTACCCCGTAGGCCAAAAGGGAGAGTGCCAGCGATGACATCTAGCCGAAAACCGCAGACCTCTGTCATCACAGTAGTGGATGTTGCTTGGATCAGCGGCATAATCCTGCTGAGTCTCGCGCTGCGGATATATAAGCTGGACGCCAGCCTGTGGTTTGATGAAATCGAAACGGTCATCAAATACATTCACATTCCGACCAGCCAGCTTTTGGTCACCTACGAAAATCTGAACAACTACATGTTCCATAGCTTGCTGGCACAATTGTCGGTGGGCGTGTTTGGCGAGTCGACTTGGGCGCTGCGGTTGCCCGCCATGCTGTTCGGCGTGGCCAGCATTTGGGCGCTCTGGCGGCTGTGTTTTGAGGTAGTGGGGCCGTGGGAAGCTCGGTTTGCGGCGCTGTTGATGGCGGTTTCCTACCATCACGTTTGGTTCTCACAGAACGGGCGCGGTTACACGGGGTTGCTGTTCTTCGCGTTGGTCGCGACGTGGCTCCTGATTAAGGCTCTTCGTGATCCGAGTTGGCGGGTCTGGCTTGGCTTCGGCGTGTGCCTTGCGTTGTCCATGTATACGCACTTAACGGCAGTATTCTTTTTCCTGGCCGCCGGCATTGCCTATCTGCTGGTGGTGGGGTGGCGCGCTGTAAACCCATCGGCCGCACCGCTTCCGCCGCTTTGGATGCCCATTTTCGGTTGTGCCATTTGGTGTCGCTGTGACGCTGGCGCTTTATGCGCCGCTGATCGGGCAGATGGTAGCAGCGTTTACTGAAGTTTCGGTTGGCGAGGAGCCGGCCACCTACGCGGAGTCCATCTCCCAATGGGACAGTCCGCTCTGGATGGCGTCGGAGATTATGGCTAGCATGGGGCCTATCGGTGTGCTTCTGCCCGGCGTGCTGGTGGTTGCTGCGGTTGGTATTATCAGCCTCTGGCGGACCGCTCCGCTCGTGCCGCTGACCATCGCCCTGTTGGTGATGTTTGAGTTCCGGGTCTGGCCCCGGTATTTCCTGACGGATATCGGCCTGATAAGCTTGTTGCTTGTACATGGTGCATTTGTCTTGGGTCGGTGGATTGCCAGGTTCGATTTCGTGCCCCCGGCCCTGAAGGGGGAGCGGCTGGCTATTCTCTTCGCCGCTCTGGGGATTGCTGCGACGCTGGTGCTATTGCCGCGCAACTACCTCTATCCGAAGCAGGACTATGCCGGCGTTACGGCCTGCGTGGATGCGAACCGGGCGCAGGAATCCCTGGTGATCGCTATCGGCCGGGGCTCGTATCCGTTCACATCGTACATGGCGCCCCATTGGGAGCGGTCGGAATCGCTGGAGACATTCCAGGCGCTGCGTAAGCAGGGGGTGGAGACATGGCTCATCTTCACGTTTCCGAACGTCATCCCGAAGCGGCATGCAGATATTTTTGAGGCTGCGGGACCAGGCTTTGAGAAGGCAGCCTATTTCCCTGGAATGCTCAGCGATGGCGGCTTTGTCGTCCTGCGCTCGCCGGATGGCTGATGTCGGGGCAGGCGGCCAGCATGCTGCTGGGCTTTACCGCTTTTGCCTACCTGGCGCGGGTGCTGGATCCGGAAGCTTATGGCATGGTCGAGTACGCCATTGCCGTCGCGGCGCTTGCGGCCATTATCATTGAGTGCGGCGCGGGCAATATTGCGGTGCGGGAACAACGCCATGATATGCCGCCCCTCAGGACAATCACCAACTTTCAACTATTTCTCTGGTCGCATTTCCGCACAATGCAATCCTGGTTCGACTGGCGGCATCTGCCGAACGTTGAACTCCTGCACTATGCCGGCATGAAAGCCGACACGCCCGGCACCATCGCGGAAATTGCTGGCTGTTTGGGGTTGGAGCGCACCGCGGGTTAGCCTGGACCGGATGCGTGCCGACGGCAAGCGCTATATGAACGTCACCAATTTCGAGGGCGACTTCGACACTTTCTTCTACAAAGGCACCAATGGCCGCTGGCAGGACGAGATCACGCCGGAGAACCTGGCACTCTACGATGCTGCCTGCGCGCGTGCACTGACGCCGGAGTGTCGGGCCTAGATGGAGCAGGGGGTGGGCGCGTTATAAGTGGGCCCGGCAGGCCCTAAAGATGTAATCAGACAGAAGGATTGATCAGACCGGGATCATCTTGGATGTATCGGGACGGGGCGGGATAGATCACGGTTATCAAGGGTTTAAACGGTCTGTCCTGATGGGCGCGCGGCGCGGGGCGGTTTGCACAATCGAGGCGGGTCGGGGGATTTGAGACACATGGATTGCGCAATGGGGCGGGCGTTCAAGGGCGTTTGAAACAGCGTTTAAACCGGGGTCGAGGCGCGGTCACATGTTCACCAGTATACACCGCACACGGCCGACGATGCGCAGCTCGTTGAGCTGTGGGCCGGTGACGAACTCGGGCGGGAAGCTGCCGCCATCGGAGATGATGACGATCGAGGTGGGCGTGCCGCCTGGGCCGGGTGCCAGGGGCAC
This sequence comes from Alphaproteobacteria bacterium, assembly GCA_965202745.1. Taxonomy (GTDB): domain Bacteria; phylum Pseudomonadota; class Alphaproteobacteria; order Bin95; family Bin95; genus JACKII01. The sequence continues at coordinate 115,401 of CBDBCB010000022.1, read as the reverse complement.
TAGGCGCTTGATATAAGCCTCGCCCTCGCGGCTGAAGGCATAGATCCCCTCGCGATCGACGCGGGCCTCGGCGGTGTTGACGAGGGCCAACGCGCCGTCCGGGACGGTGGGGGCCATGCTGTCGCCGCGCACCCGGACAAGGCCCGACTGGTCGGCGTTGATCAGGTTGCGGCGCAACCATGCCTTTGAAAAGGCGAGCCTTTCCTCAACATCCTCATGCGCGGGCACAAGACCAGGACCAGCCGACAGGTTGACCTCGTATCGCGGTAGCAGAGCGAAGTCCTGGTCGAAGTCGGGCGCGAGATCAGGGGCGGCGCGATAGGTTGACCTCGTATCGCGGTAGCAGAGCGAAGTCCTGGTCGAAGTCGGGCGCGAGATCAGGGGCGGCGCGATAGGCTGTGGTGCGCCAGAGGGTGAGCCCTGCCCGGTGGCCAACCACTGCACGGAGACGCCAAGGACATCCGCCGCGCTCACGAGGTTTGTCAGGCCGGGCTCATTGCTGCCACGCAACCAGCCGTTCACCGTCGAGGCGGATGTGCCAAGCTGCTTCGACAGCCAAGTGCCGCTCCTGTTGCCCAGGGCGGACGATAAGCGCGCGGGTGGCACCCCGAAGAGATCAAGGCCGCGATCCGCATGAAGGGATCGTCGATGGCCGAGCTCTCGCGCCAGCATGGCTACGGGATCAGCGCAGTCCGCCAGGTGCTGCGCCGTCCGTGGCCCGCGATCGAGTGGCTGGTGGCTGACCACCTGGGCGTCGAGCCGCAGGAAATCTGGCCCGACCGCTACGGCGAAGACGGGTTGCCGAACCGTCTGCTGTTCGGGCGGGTCAAGTTTAACCCGGAACGCACAGACTGTCAGCGTAAAAAAGCGGCGGGGGAATGAACATGGCCCCCGACAAGAAGCAGCACCTGATCGCCGGGTCGGCCATTGCCGCGCTGAGCGCGCTTGGCGCGACCTGGGCGGGGCTGGATGGCACCGCCGCCGTGGCGCTGGCCTTCGGGTCTGCCGCGCTGGCGGGGGCCGCCAAGGAGGGGATCGACGCGCTGGGATATGGCCGCGTCGAATGGATGGATTTCGTCTTCACCGCGATGGGCGCGCTGCCGGTGGCTGCGCTCTGGCTGGCGCTGGGATGAGGTGCGCCATGGGAACCCCGGATTTCAACAGCATGACGCGCACGGACCTGACCGTGTGGAAGATCGCGATCGACGCCGCCATCGCTGCCGCAAAAGCGGCGGGGGGGGGTGACGATTTCGACGTCGCGTTTCTGGCCGACGACGAGGGCGTGTCGGTCACCTTCACCATCCTCTTTCCGCCCTCTCAACCTTGAAAGGAAGACCGATGAACCGGATCAACAAGGGCCAGCTGGCCGAGACGATGGCGGAGAACGCCGGGATCACCAAGGCCGAGGCCGGGCGCGCGATCGACGCCTTCGCCCGCGCCGTGCAGGAGGCGACCGACCAGGGCGGCAGCGTGGTGCTGCAGGGCTTTGGCACCTTCGCGCCGCGCCACCGTGCCGCGCCCACTGGGGTCGCGGCCCAAGGTCACCCTCTACGACTTCCTGCAGATGGAGCTGGCCGAGCGCATGAGCGCCTCGGCTGCAGGGGTGAACGCGCGGCTGCGCGAGATGCAGAAGGAGGCGGCGTGATGCTGGATCACAAAATGCTTGGTGAGGCGGCTGCGCTGGATTGCGAGTTGGCGATGCGGCAGGGGACTTGCTTCACCTAAAGAACGCCGCCGGCCTTGTAAGTCTCTGCCCCTTTCAGCACCAACTGCCAGTGATAGATAGCCCAGCACGGCGTCATACCGCGTCTTCACATCGGAAAGCGCATTCGGCGCGCTTGGCAGATTCACAAAATACTTGTTGGAGCCCGCCAGCCCGCCCGTCCGGTTGGAGATGGAGGTCATGGCGGCGACGGCAGTGTAGAAGTCTGCATTCTGGGTGCTGAACACCGTGTCCGGCCCCCATTTGGCCGCCACTGCGTCCAGGAATTTGTCGACCGACGGCAGCAGCGAGCCGGAGACATATTCCAGCGTGTACTTGTCGATGATCGCGTGCGCAGCGCTGGTCGCGAACACGGTGTTGGTCAGGGTGCTCCGGTCCTCGCGGTAGACGGGTGCAAGCGCGGGGTCCAGGTCCGGACGCTGCTTGCCGCTGTAAAGCATGAAGTGAGTGTACTGCGCCGGGGTGATGGTCCCGGCCGCCAGTGCGCCGTCCAGAATTTCCTTGAAGGCCTTGGCCACGAAACTGTTGTTGGCGATGTCCAACTGTTCGACGCCAAAGGAAAAACCACTGCTGTTCCCGTCTTTGCTTTTGCCAAGCAGCTTGTTGGGAACGGCATAGCTGACCACGTATTGCAGCGCCGCGTTGCCGCCTAGTTCCGTACCCAGCAAAATGTTGATCAAGCCCTGTGAGGTAACGCTAAACATGGCAACTCTTCCCAGCCGTTGATATTACTAGTCTGAAATCAAAAGTTCTATCAGCGTAATTCTATTGGTACGCACGCACAAGGCGTGCTCAGCAACGCGCAAGTGGCCAAAAATGTCTGCCGGAAGAGCGGCAGTGCATTTCTCGCCGATATACAGCGCCAACGCGTGAATTTCTTTGGTCAAATTGGGGTGTTCGGCGGCGGCGATTTCCAATGCTTCGCCACTGATATTGTAGTCGCACTGCGCTGACGTGTGGCTTCCCCACAGATATCAATCACCGGCAATAGGCAGGTAGAGACAGCCGCAGACGGCCCATGAACGCAGTGCTCGATTTGGCGGTAGGTTGCGCCGTCAACGCTATCGGCCCTTGCCGCCCCCGCAACCAGCGCAGCGGCGATGGCAGCGCTCAAGACGTTGCCAGCAACCGGCCGTGCAGGAAAAGGCGCAAGCCGCCTAAACGTGGAAGCTCTCGCCGCAGCCGCAGCGGCCTTTTTCGTTCGGGTTTTCGAAGGTGAAGCCGCTGGTGAAGCGGTCTTCCTTGTAGTCGACTTCCGAGCCCAGAATGAACATCACGGCGGTCGGGTCGATGTAGAGCTTGACGCCCTTCTGCTCGACCACTTCCTCAAACCGCTTCGGTTCGTCGGCATATTCGACCGAATAACTCATGCCGGAGCAGCCGCGGGTTTTTACGCCGATGCGCAGGCCCTGTACCGGATCCTGGCTCTTGGCGACCAGCGCCTTGACGCGATCAGCGGCAGCATCCGTCAGCGTGACGACGGGGGGACGTTCCATGGGTCTGTCTCCTTACCTTAAGCCTAAAAGCCGAGCGTGAGCCGCGCATCTTCGGCCATCATATCCGGTGTCCACGGCGGTTCAAAGGACAGTGTGACCTCAATCTCGCCGATCCCTGGCACCGTGTCGAGCGCATCCGCCACCATCACCGGCATTTCACCGGCAACCGGACAGCCCGGCGCGGTCAGGGTCATGACCACCTTTGTTGAACCGTCTTTGTGAATATCCAGTTCATATATAAGACCGAGGTCGAAAATATTCACGGGAATTTCGGGGTCGTAGACGGTGCGCAGCGCCTCAATGGCTTCCTCGCCGGTCGCGACTGCCTGGCCTTCCGGCAGCGGCTCCCCCTTGCGCGCGCAGAGTGCCTCTAGCTCCTCGACCGAGGGCTGACCTAGGCCGAAATCATCATCGGGATAGCCGAACGGGGAGTTCATTTTATCTGCTCCGCTAATAGGTTAAGCGAAAATTGTGCGAACACCGTCGAGCGACTGCACCAGCCGGTCCACGTCGCCGCGCGTGTTATAAATACCAAAGCTGGCCCGTGCCGTGGAAGCCACGCCGAGCCGGTCCATCAGTGGCTGGGCGCAATGGTGTCCGACGCGCACCGCAACGCCGGCCCGGTCGATGATCGTGCCCACATCGTGCGCATGCACGCCTTCCCAGGTGAAGGAGACGATGCCCGCCTTTCCCGGCGCGGTGCCGTAGAACGTCACCTCCGGGATCTGCGCCAATTGCTCCATGGCGTAGGTGGTCAGGTCGTGCTCGTGCGCCAGAATCGCGTCGTGGCCGATATCGTTCATGTAGTCCATGGCGCGGGCCAGCGCGATGGCCTCCACAATCGGCGGCGTGCCGGCCTCAAACCGGTGCGGCGGGTCCTTGTAGGTGCTCTCGGTGATGGAGACGAAGTCGATCATCTCGCCACCGCCCTGGTAAGGCGGCATTGCCTCCAGCAGTTCCGGGCGGCCCCAGAGTGCGCCGATACCGTTCGGGCCATAGACCTTGTGACCGGTAAAGGCATAGAAGTCGGCACCCAGGCTGGGCACATCCAGTTTCAGGTGCGGGGCAGCCTGGCTGCCGTCCACCACGACGATGGCGCCGGCGGCGTGGGCAGCGGGCACGATTTCGTCCTTGATTGGCACGACGGTGCCGAGCGCATTGGAGACATGGGTGATCGCAACGATCTTCACCCGGCCGCTCGCCAGCAGCGCGCGGTAGGTCTCCAGGTCGATCTGGCCGTCATCCAGGATCGGGATACCCTTGACCACCGCGCCGGTCGCCTTGGCCGCCATCTGCCAGGGGATGATGTTGGAGTGGTGCTCCAGTTCGGAAATCAGGATTTCGTCGCCCGGCTTCAGGTTGGAGCGGGCGTAGGAAAACGCTACCAGGTTCAGGCTCTCGGTCGAGCTGCTGGTGAAGATCACCTGCTCAGCATCCGGCACGCCCAGGAACTTCGCCACCGTCTCCCGAGCGCCCTCGAAACGGTCGGTGCAGCGCTGGCTGAGCCAGTGAATGCCCCGGTGCACGTTGGCGTAGTCGTTCTCGTAAACGTCGCGGAAAACGTCCACCACCTGCCGCGGGGTTTGGGCAGACGCGGCACTGTCCAGAAAGACCAGCCGCTTGCCGTAGACCTCGCGGCTGAGGATCGGGAAGTCGGCGCGGATGGCCTCCACGTCGAAATTTGAGCGGGCAAGCGTGTCAGTACTAGCGTTCATCGGGCAAGATGCTCCTGCACCAGGGTGAGAGCCGCCTCACGGGCGGGTTCGAAAGGAATATTGTCGATGGTCTCGGCCAGGAAGGCTTCGACCAGCAGGCGGCGGGCCTCATCGGCCGGGATGCCGCGGCTTTGCAGATAAAAAAGCTGGTTGTCGTCCAGATCGCCCGCCGTAGCACCATGCGAGCACTTCACGTCGTCAGCGTAGATTTCCAGCATGGGCTTGGAGTCGATCTCCGCATGGTCGGAGAGCATCAGCGCACGGTTAAGCTGGTGGCCGTCGGTACGCTGGGCATCCTCTGCCACGACGATATGGCCCTGAAACACGCCGCGCCCGTGATCGTCCAGCACGCCCTTGTAGACCTGGCGGCTGGTGGTGTCGGCGACGTCATGCACGATCTTTGATGTGTGATCCAGGTGCTGCTTCCCGCGGGCGGCGTAGGCACCGTCCAGCACGCAATCCGCACCTTCACCCAACAGTTTGACCGTCAGCCGGTTGCGGGCGAGCGCCCCACCAACGCTGACGACATAGTTGCTGTATTGTGCGCCTGCCGGAATGCTGACCGTATGGTGCCAGACATGGTTGGCGTTCTCAGCCTCCACCTGCAATTTGATGTGCGTGAGTTTCGCGCCTTCGCTCAAAACGATCTCGGTCGAGCCGTTGTTGAGCGCTGCCTCACCCGCGGTCATTGCCACATGCCGCTCGACCACGACAGCCTCGCCGCCGGTAACTTCGATCCGGTTACGCGTGTGCGCCATTTGGGGCGAGGTGCCGGGGGCGGTGACATAGAGCAGTTCTATCGGTCCCTGGCTGCCGTCCAAGGTCAGAACCGCGCCGTCAGCAGCCATAGCAGCGGTCAACGCCAGCATCGGGTCGTCCTGCGCCTCATCGCCCAGTGCGATCGGTGCCGGCACGTGGGCTAGCGAGGCAAAGCCCGCTACCGGCGCATCAGACAGTATGTCGGAATAGCGTCCATTGACGAACACCACCCGGGCCGCATCGCCCAGCCGGGCAGGCAGCGGCCCGTTTAGCTCAAAATTGGCGGGAGCCGCTTGAAAACCGCTCCGCGCCAGATGCACCAGGCTGGTGTACTTCCAGGCCTCAATTTTGTGGTGCGGCATGCCGGTTTCGGCGAACCGGTCAAATGCCGCCTGGCGCGCCGCATCGCTGGACGCGTCAAACGCTTCCTGGAATGCTTCGACACCGAATTTGCGGGCAGGTGCAGCCATGGCTATGCAGCCTCCCCAATCACGTCGGCATAGCCTTCAGCTTCGAGCCGCATCGCCAGATTCTTGTCGCCGGTCTTGATGATCCGGCCACCGGCCAGCACGTGCACCACGTCTGGCACGATATATTCCAGCAGCCGCTGATAGTGCGTAATCACCAACATGGAGCGTTCGGGCGAGCGCAGCGCGTTCACACCCTCGGCCACGATCTTCAGCGCGTCGATATCCAGGCCGGAGTCGGTCTCGTCCAGCACGGCGAAGCTTGGCTCCAGCATGGCCATTTGCAGCATTTCGTTGCGCTTCTTCTCGCCGCCGGAAAAGCCGACATTGACGGCGCGCTTCAGCACTTCGTCGGTCATGCCGAGTTCTTTGATCTTGGCGCGTGCGGCCTTCACGAAGGCCATGCCGTCATGCTCCTCCAGCCCGCGGGCCCGGCGCACGGCGTTGACCGCGGTCCGCAGGAAGGTCGTGCCGGTCACGCCCGGAATTTCCACCGGATACTGGAACGCCAGGAACACACCGGCGGCGGCGCGCTCGTCCGGCGAGAGTTCCAGCAGGTCCTGGCCGTTGAACTCGACCGAGCCTCCCGTGACCTCATAGCCGTCGCGGCCCGCCAGCACATAGGAAAGCGTGCTCTTGCCGGAGCCGTTCGGCCCCATGATCGCATGCACTTCCCCTTTGGGAATGTGCAGGTCGATGCCTTTGAGGATTTCCTTGCCGTCAACGGTGGCGTGCAGGTTTTTGATGGTGAGCATGATTTGTTACCCCTTCACCCTGAGCTGCGCCGCAGGCGCGAGTCGAAGGGTCTGTTGGAATGCGGAAAGAGGACCCTTCGACTCGTCCCTTCGGGACGGCTCAGGATGAGAGAGGAGGGTGGAAAGATAGTCCATCACCCGACGCTCCCCTCCAGAGAAATACCAACCAGTTTCTGCGCCTCGACAGCGAACTCCATCGGCAGTTGCTGCAGCACCTCGCGGCAGAAGCCGTTGACGATCAGCGCCACCGCTTCCTCGTCGCCGATGCCGCGGGACTGGCAGTAGAACAGCTGGTCCTCGGAGATTTTCGAGGTCGTCGCCTCATGCTCCACCCGCGCCGTGCGGTTCTGGCTCTCGATATAGGGGAAGGTGTGCGCACCGCAGCGGTCGCCGATCAGCAGCGAGTCGCACTGGGTATAGTTGCGTGCCTTGTCCGCCTTGGGCGTGATCCGCACCAGGCCCCGATAGGTATTGTGCGCCTTGCCTGCCGAAATGCCCTTAGAAATGATCCGCGACTTGGAGCCTTTGCCCCGGTGGATCATCTTCGTGCCTGTATCGGCCTGCTGGTAGTTGTTGGTGATGGCGATGGAGTAAAACTCGCCCACCGAGTCCTCGCCCTGGAGGATGCAGGAGGGGTACTTCCACGTCGCCGCCGAGCCGGTCTCCACCTGGGTCCAGGAAATCTTGGAGCGGTCGCCCTTACAGATGCCGCGCTTGGTGACGAAGTTGAAGATGCCGCCCTTGCCGTTCTCGTCGCCCGGATACCAGTTCTGCACGGTTGAGTATTTGATCTCCGCATCGCCCAGCGCCACCAATTCCACCACGGCGGCGTGCAATTGCTTCTCGTCGCGCATCGGCGCGGTGCAGCCCTCCAGATAGCTGACATAGGAGCCTTCGTCGGCGATGATCAGCGTCCGCTCGAACTGCCCGGTGTTCATGGCGTTGATGCGGAAATAGGTCGACAACTCCATCGGGCAGCGTACGCCCGGCGGGATGTAGACAAAGCTGCCATCCGTGAAGACCGCGCAATTCAGCGTCGCAAAGAAATTGTCGGTGTAGGGCACGACCGAGCCCAGATATTTTTGCACAAGCTCCGGGTGGTTCTGGATCGCCTCCGATATCGGGCAGAAGATCACGCCCGCGTCGCTCAGCTTTTTCTTGAACGTGGTCGCGACGGAGACGCTGTCGAACACCGCATCGACCGCGATGTTGGAAACGCCCGCCAGCATTTCCTGCTCACGCAGGGGAATACCCAGCTTCTCGTAGGTTTTCAGTAGTTCCGGATCGACCTCGTCCAGGCTCTTGGGGCCGTCGGCCTGGCTCTTCGGGGCAGCGTAGTAATAGACGTCCTGATAGTCGATTTCCGGCAGGTCGAGCTTCTGCCAGCTCGGCATTTCCTGGGTCAGCCACAGGCGGTATGCCTTCAGCCGCCATTCCAGCATCCATTCTGGCTCTTCTTTCTTGGCCGAAATGAAGCGGATCACGTCCTCGGACAGGCCCTTCGGGGCCATTTCCATTTCGATGTCCGTGGCAAAGCCGTATTTATACCCTTCGCCCGCCAAGTTCTCGACCTGTTGGATGGTTTCCGTCGTCGCGCTCATGAGCGGGCCTCTTCTGAAAGCGTATGACTAGCCGTCCCAGGCCTGCCAAAATGCGTGATCGGACGCAGCAGATCGGCCAGCGTGACGCTGTCCAATGCTGTGCGAATGGCGGTGTTTACCTGCTCCCAGCCACCAGCCAGCAGGCAGAGCGACTCGACGGAGCAATTGTCCTCCGCCCCCTCGACACAAGCCGTCACCGCAAGCGGCCCTTCGAAGGCAACGACAAGCTCGCGCACGGTGATGTCATCCGGCAGCCGCGCCAGCTCATACCCGCCGCGTGCGCCGCGGTGCGAGGCAACGACACCTGCCGCCGCCAGGGTCTTGAGCACCTGGCTAACCGTCGCCCCGGGCAGGCCGGTGGCATCGGTGATTTCAGGCGCACTAAGCAGTTTGCCAGGCTGGCCGGTCAACTGACCGAGCACCACGACGCCATAGTCTGTCATCTTGCTTAAGCGGAACATGGTGCCGCGAAATCCAATCCGTATGTCTGCAATACGGATTAAATGGAGCAATCTAATCCTGATTGCAAGAGGGGAGGCGTCTTCGCTTCACGGCAACCGGCTTCTTGAGGTCCGGCGTTGCGGTTAAAACCGGATGCCCAAGGCGATGAATGGCCCGCCAAGACTTGCGCTCATGTCTACCCGGTTACGATTCAGGTCCAGGGACAGGTAGCGGTATCCCAGACTGACATCCGTGCGCTCATTGAATCGGTAGTTGACCTGAGCGACCACATCCCATTGGAACTCGGTGCCAACGTTAAAGCCGCCAATGTTGGCCATGCCTGTAGCCGACCAATCTTCACTCAGGTTCGTAGTCGCGCGTACACCGATAATTGGATCAATTACCGTGGTGGAGCGGGACGCGGTCGGCAGCGTATCGAAATCGATTTCTGTGTTTAGAGACCAGACCCGGAAACCCGCAAATGGGTCAATGGTAAAGTCCTTATCATCAACGACGCGGTAGGAAAGACCGGCGCGCGCCATTACGCCAGAAATCGATGCTTCTGCGTTCCCCAATCCTCCAGCCCATGTCATGTCGTCAGACACGGAGAGGTAGTTGAACTCCGCCAGTATGGCGAAACGGCCTTTACGAGCTTCGCCATACACCAAGAACGCAAAGTTCAGAATATCGAGCAGATTGGTGCTGTTGCCGGCTTCTGGCGAGCCGCCAATGCTCGTCTTCATTTTGAGTGTGGGGGCCCAGATATAGGGGGCAGCGCGGAATTGCCATTCGTCGCCATCTGCCGCTTGGCTGGATGCAACAGACATTGCGACTGTGATTGTCGCTAAAGCAGTTAACGTTCGGGAAAAATGGACATGTTTTTAAGTTTTTCCTGGCATCGATGTGACGCTTTCGCCGCGCCGCCCAATTTGAAGCGCAACCTGCGAGCTGACGCCCTCTATACTGTCAATTTTATACCTTTGATGCTCAACTACTCTTGTCGTGTCACCCTTGGGCTGTGAGGCTTGGACCTTAGGGGCGATTTCCTCGGCGAAGCGTTCCAGCGCCCGCACCTCGCCGTTTGGACTGGTCAGCAGCACCGTGTCGATGCCGCCGCTGGCAATGATGTTGAGACGCTCGGCAATTTAGGCGGGCTCGCCAATCAAGGAGGAATCGTCCGCAACAACGCCGGCGGCGGCGATTTCCGCGTCGCTGGTATAGCGCTCCGAGCCCGGCCCGCGCGCTTCCGCGGTTTCTGCGATCTGGAGGGATCGGGCGAGCGCGATCTGGCCGGCATTGCGGCTCTTGCCGCTCTCTTCCAGCGCATCCCGATAGATCTTGGTCCGCTCCAGACTTAGGCCCACAGGTGCGATCTGGTCCAGCAGCAGGTTAAAGCCGCCTTTCGCTGCCCGGCGGATGGAATCCGGACTGCCCGCGGCCATCCAGAATGGCGGATGCGGGTTCTAGATCGGCCGCGGCTCCACCACAATATCGTCGAAATTCCAGAAACGGCCATGATGAGAGAAGCGGTCGTCGCTAGTCCAGGCCTTGCGCAGGAAAGCCACGCACTCTTCAAAGCGCGCCTCTGCCTCCTCCTGAGGGATGCAGAAACCGGCGAACTCGCTCTTGCGATAGCCCTTGCCCATGCCGAAATCGAAACTCCCGCCCGACAGCAGGTCCAGGGTCGCGGCCTGCTCTGCCACCAGCACCGGATTGTGCCAGGGCAGTACGATTACCGCCGTGCCAATCCGGATGCGGCTGGTCCGCGCCGCCAGGTAGGTCAGCAGGTTGAGGGAAGCCGATACCTGGCCGACGCCGGTAAAGTGATGCTCGACCATGAACAGGGACTCGAAACCCTGTTCTTCGGCCCGGATCACATAGTCGATGAAGCCCTGATAGCCCTGGCTATCGGCGTCTGGTCCTGAACCGGCGGATTTTGCGCTGCCAAAGAGTCCGAAGCGCATGGGGCACCTCCCTGGAAAACGAAGGTGTAATGGTCTGCTGTTGCCCACCCTACCCGGATTTCGCCCGCAACCAATGCTGCAATCACTGAATGCGCGGCATGAAACCCGCTTCACAGGGCTTGAAACAGAGAGGCAGGGCTGGCATATCACAGCCTCTCGGCCAGCGCCAATGGCGTTCCGATGGGGTGTAGCCAAGCGGTAAGGCAACGGTTTTTGGTATCGTCATGCGCTGGTTCGAATCCAGCCACCCCAGCCAAATCTCGTTTTTCGAGGAATTATGGTCGCTGCCAGCACTTTCACGGTCGGCAATTTCTGCAGTTTCCGCCAAGAGATCAAAGGGTTGACGGAAGGTGGCGACCACTTCACCATCCTCCCAAGAGCAGTTCGAAAGTACGAAGTTGAGCAGGCGGCGCTTTTCGCGGGCGGGCTGGCGTTCGAATAGGGCTTGCGCATTGCGGGCGAGTTCGAGAATCCGGATGCCATCGTCCATGTAGGACTGCTCGGCCGCCTCGTGACGGTCGATGTCGTGCTGCAAGCGCCGCTGTTCCTCGCGCCACTGACCAGCCATTTTGTCGAAGAACTCGCCACCGATCTTGCCATCGAGCTTGTCGATATACATCGTGCTGATGCGCTCGCCGAGCCGCCTATGCTCGGCCTGGAGCCGTTTGATCGCCTCCTCGTGCTCGTGGCGTTCGTCCGAATGGCTAGCGTGCAGCGCCTCACGCACCCACTCCAGAACCTCGTCGTCGAACCGAAGCTGGCCAAGCATGGCCGTGAACTGCTGCTCCAGAACCTCCTCGCGCACATACTTGCGGCGGCAGGAGGCGGGCTCGCCCCGGCATTTGTCCGCGTAGCCGGTGCAGTGGTAGTAGATGTACTTATGTTTCTTAATCTCCCCGACCACCGAGCAGCCGCAGCGCCCACAAGCAATCAACCCGGAGAAGGCAAAATCGTGGGTCATGCGTCGATGCTTGCTGGCGTTCCGGCCATCCATCACGCCCTGCACCCGCTCCCATGCCTCGACCGAGACCAGCGGATCATGCTTGCCCTGATAGAGCTTGCCGTTCCACTCGAACCAGCCGGTATAAAGGCGATTGCGCAGGATCGAGTGCACAGTGCTGGTGGGCACCGGCTTGCCGCTCTTCTTGTAAACGAGACCGGTAGCACGGGCTTTCTTGGCCACCTCTTTCAACGAGAACTCACCAGTCGCGTACCACTCGAACAGCTTCGAGACGATCGGAGCAACCTCGGGATCGACGGCGATGACCTTTCGCCCGTCCGGACCGGCGACGTTCAGGTAGCCTAGCGGCGTCTTCGTTGGCCAGATGCCCTGCTCGGCCTTCTCCTGCTGGCCCTTTCGGGCCTCCTCGGACAGGTTGTCGATGTAGTTCTTCGCCATTAGCACCTTGATGCCGTGCATGAACTTTTCCGAAGACCGCGACTCGCGCGATAGCACCACGCCTTCCTTCGGGAAGTGGATCTTGGCATCCAACTCGTCGATCGTCACCCAGTCCTTCAGGTTGCGGTAGAGCCGATCGGTCTTCTCGACGAGGATTACCCGCACATCCGGGTGCGACCGCAGCCAGGTCACCATCTCGCTGAAGGCGCTCCGGCCGGTCTGTTTGGCGGTCTCCACATCCACATAGTTCTGCGCGACCGTGAACCCCTCGGTGGCGGCATAGTCCTTGAGCAGCTTCAGCTGCGCTGGGATAGAGTAACCCTCCTTTTCCTGCTCCTTAGACGAAACACGGGCGTAGATCACCGCACGCTTGCTCGGCGGCATGGGGGATGGGTAGGATGTGTGGGTTTTGGTTGTCATTTATTTAGTTTAACCTAAACGATTCTGAGGCGCAAGTTCTCGGTGTTGCCAAAGAATTTCGTTCTTCGCCGCGCTGTTAAGGGTGCGAGGATCACTCACGGTCTGGTTCAGCGACATGGACCGGATCACGATAAGCTGCCGACGCTCCAGCGTATCGACCACCGCAAGCAGCGGGTTCGGAACAACCGTGCCGCGCTTGTTCTCCACCAGCACGCCGGAGCGATCCAGCGCCGCCTGATGCTTGCGGATGTCCGCCTCCATGCGCACGACCTTCGCCAGCAAGAGCAGTGTCCCATCCTGGAAGGTAATATGGCTGTTTCCTGACCAGCTCTGGTTTGAGTTTTCGCCATCCCTTCATTGCCTGCAAGGGCGTCTTGCTGCCCAGGGCTGATTGCGGCAGCGGCTGGGTGTAAAGCCAGACATAGCGAAGCAGCGTGGCTTCCAGAACCTCGCCGGATCGGAAGGGATGGCTCTGCAGAACCTCTTCGATGCGGCCATTGAACCGTTCGACCATACCGTTGGTCTGAGGTGACCTAGGCGGCGTCAGGCGATCCGTGAACTCTTTTCCATTATCCGGGAGTATGGGGCGGATCCGCATCGGGCAGGCGCGCTCCAGGGCGCGCAGGAAGCGCCGGGCATTGGCCGCTGTCTTGCTGTTGTAGACCCTGATAACAACCCAACGCGTTGCCCTGTCGATGGCCAAGAAGAGGGAACGGCGGCGGCTCTCTCTGCCATCGGTGGCAAGTATTTCAGGTCGATGGGGATGGAACCGGGTTCATAGGCTTTGAAGGCGCTGTGCTTTGGCCGGGGCGATGCTGCTTTCAGGGCGCGCAGGGCCCCCACGCCATGCCGACGCAAGCAGCGGTCAAGGCCAGAGCGGGAGGCATTCGGGTTCAAGAACTCGCGCACCACCGCCAGCAGATCATCCAGCGAGACCAAAAGCGTCTTGCGGAGGGCCACGGCGACAGCTTCCTGCGCTGGCGTCAACGTCGTCTGAAGGCGATGGGGCGTGTGGCTGCGATCCTCCACGCTGGCACGCTGGCACCATTTCCATACGGTCTGTTCCGTGGTCCCGTGACGCTCGGCAAGAACCCACGCAGGGTCGTCACTGGCCTGTATGGCCGCCCTGATCTTCGGTGGCGTCGTCGCCTGACTGTGAAGCTTGATCACCATGTCGCTCTCCCATCCCGCGCCTCGGTCAAAACACAGCGTGCCATGAAAAACGCAGAGCGACGAGGGCTATCCGATCAGCCGGAATGGAACAACTAACCATCATCCGCGAAGGCGGCAACATGTTTCAGATAAGCCGGGTCGTTGATACCTTCGGGCTCGCCGCTGTCCACTGACCATTCGATGGCATTGATGCCGGTCAGATTGTCTTCGATGAAGTCGGTATGGGCGCGGAACTCATAGCGGTCGTCGAAGTAGCGGATGAAGTCGTCTTCCGCCACCAGCTTGGCAACACCAAAGCCCAGCACGGCGACCACGATGACCGATAGAGGTGGCAGCGCCTTGCGGTTGCCGATGACGAACTCGCAGAGCCCCATGAGCAAACGCCGGGCTGACGCCTGGGATTTTTGCTGCCGCATGGGCAGGAACATTACCAGGGAAGGCAGCAATGTCAGGGTCAGCACCATGGCTACCAGCACGCCGAAGCCGACCGTATTGCCCAACTCCCGGAACGGCGGAGAGATGGAGAAGTTCAGGGAGAAAAAGCCAATAGTGGTGCTCAGGCACGCAACGGCGATGTCGATGGAATGATCCGCCAGGGCCCGCCGCGTCCACTCCCGGCGGTTCGGGGTCTCCTGCATGGTCTGCCGGACGCTGGCCAGAACGTGCACGGTGCTGGCGACCGCCAGTACGGAAATGATGAACGGGGCTAGCACGGTAACCGAGTTCAGCGGCGTACCGGTCCAACCCAGCGAGGCAAGCCCCGCCGTAGCCGACAGCAGTATGATGATGAAGGTCATCAGCACGCCCAGCACGCTACGCAGCAGCAAGTCAACTAACACTAATATCGTAATGAACATGGCAGGCATCAGCGTCGCGCCGTCATCCTGGCCGGAGACCGCGAACTGGTTATTGATCATGGTGCCGCCGGAAAGCTTGATCTCCACGTCTGGAAAGGCTGCTTCCAGTTGTCGGCGCAGGGCTTGGGTCTCGGCAACGATCAGCGGAACCTCGGTCGCCTTATCGATTTAGGGCAGCTTGAAAAGCGCCTGAAACTGCACGACCCGGCCATCCTCGGCGACAATCTGGTTGACCAGTTCGACGCGGGACAGCGCGACCGCCCGGGCTTCGGCAGCAGTTTCAGCGGATACGGTCGCAGGGTCGATCGTGAAGTCGCAACTGCCGTCAACGGCGTCCGTACCGAAGGGCAGGTCCGACATCAGGTCGCGGACGATCATCTCGTCACCGATGGCGTAAGTGTGCTGGAAATTGGTCAGCGAGTTGATGCGCCGGACGAACGGCAGCCGCCACAGGCATTCGGTCAGGCGTCCCTGGGGCGCTAGCATCTGGGGTGTGAATACGTCTCCGTCTTTAGGTGCGAGAGCGAAGATCAGGTTCTCGTCCTTGGCGAATGCGGCCTCGAACTCGTCCAGTGCGATACGGTCCGGGTTCTCCTGAGCGAAGAACTGGCGGGCGCTGGGGTCGAACTTCAGGTTCGCCAGCCCTGCCATAGACGCGCCCAACAGCGCCAGCGCCATCACCACCCACAGCCAGCGCAGGCGTACCACCATCTCTGCGAACCGGGTTGCGGTCGGATTGGCGGCTGCGCCGTTCAGGGAAGGGTTTTCAGCCATAGTGAGCTCCGCAGGATTCAGAGTGGAGCAAATGAATTTTATAAAAAATTCATTTGCTCATAAAAGTCAATCACTTTTGGTTATCAGCATTGCGACATACCCCTTTATGCCAAACGTGGCGAAAGGCGCTACAGAGAACGGAGTCGGTACCACGTTGTGTGAAAGTATATTGCAATATATTACCACATTAGTGCAGAATGGTGGCCGGTATGCGTCAGCTTAGTAGTTAATCTGATCGATCCGTTTTTAATGGCAGCGCGGTGGATTACCTGAACTGGAATCCTTCCGATGGGCCACAGAACAATAGCGAGAATGCCGCTTTCATGTACCTCTCCAGCCAGTGGGCCGATCTGCCAACGACCCTCGGTGTTGGAGGCAATGCCGTCGCCAAAGCACTTATCACGCCGGGGCCAGCAACTTTGCCGCTGATGGCTGGTGTGCTCGGCTTGTTCGCGCTGATGCGGCAGCGTTCCTCGTCTGCCGCCTGAATTTTCGGCATAATGCTGAACGGAAAGCGCTCCTTCGGGGGCGTTTTTTTGTGCTGCCGTTCCGAAGGCGTCATCCATCCCTAGTGGTTCGATTCAGCAAACCGATAGTACCCATCCGTTTGCTGAATCGAACCACCAACACATTGAAAGAGCGGGTTGATTCACGAAGCGCTAGCGAATGCTAGCGTTTCGATCAGACCACTAGGACCTTTTCGCCGATTGGGGTAAGGCTAGGGGAAAGCGACGACAGACTGGAATATGCACAATGCCTAGCGCCGATGTTCCCCGTGGCCCCTTGAACGGTGTCCGCGTCATTGACCTGACAACCGTTATGTTCGGCCCCTACTGCACCCAGATCATGGGGGAGATGGGCGCGGACATCGTGAAGGTGGAAGGGCCAGAGGGCGATATCTCCCGCCAGGTCGGCCCCTCCCGCCATCCAGGCATGTCCGCGGCGTTCATGATCAAGGGGCGCAACAAGCGTTCGGTCGTGCTCGATCTGAAACAGCCAGCCGCGCGGGAGGCGCTCTATAAGCTCTGCGAGGGCGCGGACGTGTTCATCCACAATATGCGGCCCAAGGCGGCGGCCCGCCTGGGCATTGCCTATGAGGATATCGAGAAGCGCCGACCGGATATCGTCTATTGCAACGCCATCGGCTTCGGTCCGGACGGTCCCTATGCCGACAAGCCCGCCTATGACGACCTGATCCAGGGCCTTTCCGGCTTCGCGGCGCTGAACGGCATGGTCTCGGGCGAACCACGGTTTGTACCTTCTGTCATGGCGGACAAGACCAGCGGCCTGTTCGCGCTCTACTCCATCTGCATGGGTCTGTTCCACCGGGAGCGCACGGGCGAAGGCCAGCGCATCGACGTACCCATGTTCGAGAGCTTCGCCAGCTTCGTCATTAACGAGCACATGCAGGGCCGCTTCTTCGACCCGCCCCAGTCGCCGGCTGGCTACGTGCGCCTGCTATCGCCCTACCGCCGGCCGCACAAGACCGCGGACGGCTATATCTGCATGATGCCTTATTCGACCAAGCATTGGCTGGCATTCTTTGAGCTTGCCGGGCGGCAGGACCTGGCGGCGGACGAGCGTTTCCATACCATGCCGGGGCGGACCCAGAATATTGGCGAACTCTATAAGCATCTGGCCGACATCATGCCGACCCGCACCACGGCGGACTGGCTGGCAGTGCTGGAGGAGGCGGACGTGCCCGCAGCGCCGATGAACACGCCGGAAGACCTGTTCGAGGACCCGCACCTGAAAGCGGTGGGCATGTTCCCCTTCAGCGAGCACCATAGCGAAGGGCCGGTGCGGCATATCCGGGTGCCCGTGACATTCTCGAAGACTCCCGGCGGCCTGACCCGCCACGCACCGCGGCTGGGTGAGCACAGCCTCGAACTGCTGCGCGAGGCCGGACTCACGGAAGAAGAAATCCAAGGCCTGATGGACGTCCGCGCGACTTCTCAAGCCGAAGAACAGGCAGGCTGATGAAGGCTCCCACCTACACGGGTCCCACCCGATCGGAAACCAAGGTCGTAGACGGCAAACTGAACTCGCCTGCCTCCGCCCGCAATCTGGAATCGATCCTGGGCGTGCTGCGCCAGCACTTGCCTGCAACCGGGACTGCGGTTGAACTTGCCAGCGGCTCTGGTCAGCATATCGCAGCTTTCGCGGCAGCCTTTCCCGGCATTCATTGGATGCCGACGGATGTAGAGCCAGAGCGCCTCGCCAGCATCGAGGCCTGGCGGCAGGAAAGCGGGCAGGCGAATATCAGTCCTCCCCTGCTGTTGAATGTTGTAGACTCCGACTGGCCCGTCTCATTGCAGAGTGCCGACGCGACCCTGACCGTCAATCTGTTGCATTTGGTCAATGCCGACGTGGCAAAGGCTCTGTTCGTCGGCGTGGCTCGCACGTTGAAGCCCGGCGGCCAGGCCTTCATCTACGGCCCCATCACCCGCCAAGGCGAGTTCGTCTCTGAAGGCGACCGCTCGTTCCATGCAACGCTCCAAGACATGGATCCGGCAATCGGCTACAAGGATCAGAACTGGATCGCGGCGGAGATCCAGGCAGCAGGGCTGCGCGTCAAGGAATGGATCGCGATGCCCGCCAATAACTTGATGCTGGTCGCAGCCCGGTAACGGGCAGGATCATTGATTGCGCCCCTGCACTACGTGCCAACTTTGATATAGGTCACTGTCAGGCCTATGCCCGCTGTGCCAGGACACACCGTACCGCAACCCAAAGTACGGTCTGCAATGACGCAACCAACGCCCGAAACAACTATCAACGTCGCCCGCCAGCGCTTCAAGCTGCGTGCCTGGGTGCGGACTCGGCTGTGGGTGCAGGTTATTGCAGGCATGATCTTGGGATTTGCCCTGGGAATGCTGCTCAGCGCGAATGCAGGTCTAATCGCGCCGGATAGGGCGGAGCTTGTCGGGCTCTGGCTGGCATTGCCGGGTCAGATATTCCTGGCTCTCATCGCCATGGTGCTGGTCCCGCTGATTTTTTCGTCCATCGTTGGCGGCTTGAATGGAGCGGGCTCTGGGGAAGCGTTGAAGTCGGTCGGATTGCGGCTCGCTAGTTTTATCCTTGTGACCACCACACTGGCCGCTGCTGTTGGCGTTGCGCTGGCAAAATGGTTTCAACCCGGTGCTGCCATCCGAATGCTTGGCAAAGCGTCCGCGGTCAGCAGCAACCCGGCTGCTTCCGAAACTGTCGGTCCAGATGCAGATGCCTCTACCGTTCTTGGTGCGGAAGTCGAAGCCGCCAATGCTCCGGTTGTCACCGGCGGGAAGGCCGGAGGTAACGACGTTGTTGCCTTCGAAAGGCTGCCGGACTTGATCGCGGAGATCCTGTTATCCAACCCACTCGCCTCTATTACCCAGGGGGATATGCTGGCGGTGGGGTGCTGGCGTTGCTGGTTGGTGTTTCGGTCACGCAGATCGACCGGACCCGCGCCGAGCCGTTTTTGGCGTTGGTTGATGCGCTGTTGTCCATATCCATGAATATCGTCAAGTGGGCCATGTTCCTGGCACCCTTCGCCGTATTCGGCCTGATGGCGCAATTGGTGATGCGGATCGGGTTCGAAACACTGTTGGGGATTTCCGGTTACATCGGAACCGTGCTGCTGGGCTTGGCCTTGCTTTTTGCGCTCTATCTGTTGATTGCCTGGGTGCTGGCTGCGGTCTCACCAGCGGCATTTGTCAAAATTGCCGGGGGTAACCTGCTGCTGGCGTTCTCCACTTCCAGTTCTTCTGCGGTCATGCCGGTTTCGATCCAAACGGCACGGCAATTGGGTGTTCCCGACACCATTGCCAATTTGGTTGTCCCCCTGGGTGCGACCATGAATATGGCTGGTACGGCGCTCTATCAGGCTGTGGCTATCCTGTTTTTGGCGCAATTGGCGGGAATCCAGTTGAGTGTGACCCAAACCTTAATCGTAACCGGTACGCTGGTCGCCTCCAGCATCGGCGCACCGGGTACACCGGGCGTTAGCATCGCCATTCTTGTTAGCGTCGCGACCAGCATGGAAATACCGGTGGAGGGCATGGTGATCATCCTGGGCGTCGACCGGCTGCTGGACATGGCGCGCACGGTTGTGAATGTGACGGGAGACCTGATCGCGGCGGTGCTGTTGCGCAACACCGGTGAAGCGAGGTCGCCCGCGTAGAAAGCGAAAGATCCGGTCGCTGTGCCAAGTTTAGAGAAAACCGTTGCTGCAGCACCCATCGATTAATGATAGTTGTTTAATGCAAACGGATGGTGCGCGACCGTTTGTTGACTCGAACTATCAGCATATTGAACGAGTGAGCTGTTTCACGAAGCGCTAGCGGATGCGAACGTTTCTGTCGGACCACTAGTTGATATGGGCGACTAGCTGGTAAGTGAACGTGTTCGATTGGCAGAATGGCGCAAATGATGAGGACAGTGTGATGTTCATTTCAGCTCTATGCCCGCACCCGGCGGCGCTTCTTCGCTAGCTTTCCTATGTGGCGGCTTCTTTCTTTTTGATGTTCTCCGTAGCGGTTGCACCTGCCTCCGCTGCTTCCAAAAAAGAAATCAACGCCAAAGCCAAGCAAGCGTTGGCCGCCATTTATAAATCGATCCCGGAGACAAAGAAGATCGGCGAAAAAGCCAAAGGAACGCTGATCTTCCCGTCAATCTGTAAGGCTGGGCTGATCATCGGAGGTGCATTCGGCGAAGGCGTGATGCGCGTCGATGGCAAAATCGACAGCTATTACACCTCCACGTCGGCGTCCTATGGTCTTCAGATCGGTGGCACACGCTTTGGCTACATCATGTTTCTGATGGACGCCGACTCTGTGGACTACGTCAAGCGCACTGATGGCTGGAAGGTTGGCGTTGGGCCAACGGTGGTAGCAGGCGATGCAAAGTTCGCGAAGAAGTTTACGACCACGACAGCTGAAAAGAGTATTGTCGTATTTTTTATCAACCAGTAAGGGGTGTTCGCCGACGCAGGTATCGAAGGCACCAAGATAACCCAAGGTCTCGCGAGTAACTGACAGGTACCAATTATGCACGGCAAAATCGCGGCCGACCTGATCTGGCGGCATTGGCAGGACGGTACGGTGATGGATGGCCTGCCGCCGGACCTGAAGCCGTCGACGCGCGCTGAGGGTTATGCGATCCAAGCCGATTTGGAGCAGCGCTCGGCTGAGCCCATCGCGGGATGGAAGATAGCGGCGACCAGCACCGCAGGGCAGCAAGCATATCGGCGTGGACGGACCGCTCGCTGGGCGGCTGTTGCAGGAGTTCCTGCATGAGGACGGGGCAGCGGTTTCCATCGCCAGTAACCGGATGCGGGGTGGCGGAGCCGGAATTCGCATTCCGCTTCGGCGAGGGCTTGCCGCCACGCGCCGAACCCTATTCCGTCGATGAGGTGATGGCGGCGGTTAGTGATCTGCACCTGACCCTTGAACTGCCGGACTCGCGTTATGCCGATTTCGCTAAAGAAGGCGGGCCGTCGCTGATTGCGGAGGCCGCCTGCGCCCGCGACCTGGTGGTCGGGCCCGCAGTGCAGGCGGATTGGCGCTCGCTCGATCTATCGCAGCATCCGGTCAAAGGCCGTGTCTTAGGCTGCTACGAGCGCGATGGCTCCGGCGGCAATGTGCTGGGCGACCCGCGCGTGGCGCTAGCCTGGATCGTCAACGAGCTATCAGGCTTGGGCATCGCAATGAATAAAGGCGAGTTGGTCACCACCGGCGCCTCCGTCCCGCCGCTGGAAATCGAGCCCGGCGACCGGGTGGAGGTGTACTTTGGCGTGCTGGGTACTATCAGAGCGACTATATCCTAACCAGATTACGCAATTTCAACGGTAGGAGATGAGAGCATGAGCCATCCAGAACTCGGCGAGGGCACCGTTGAATGGCTTAGCACCTGGTACAAGACGGTCTTGCATACGGATGCCAGCGGCGGCGTTATTTCGGTTACCGATACTATTGGACCAGCGGGCTCCGGGCCGCCGCGGCATGTGCACGATGACGCTGACGAAACCTTTGTCATGCTTACCGGGCAGGCTGAATTCTGGCTCGACGGCACCCTGCTGCAACGGCGCGCTGGCGAAACCGTTTTCGTGCCGCGCGGCAAGGAACACACCTTCCGTGTGACTGGCACCGAACCTTCCCGGCATTTGGTCATCATGACACCCGGCGGCTTCGAGGGTTTCTTCGCCGAGATGGCCGATGCCGCATCCCGGAAGATATGGACAAGATCGTCGAGATCGCTGCCCGCTACCACCTGCGCTTTACTGGACCGCCGCTCGACGCGTCATAGATTGGCGGAAAATCCTAAAGCCGCCTGAACACGCAATAGCGGACGCCGACGCCATCGAACTCCGGATTGTGCGGCAGGTAGGGCCTGGCATCGGTCACTTCCACCTGTGTCCAAAGTCCAGCGTCCGCGACGGCATCGAAAGCAGCCTGGGTCTCACGGTTGGCGAAAATGTCGTCGCGTTGGGTCAATATAATCGCAGCGCCCGGTCTGACGATCCGGCAAAATTCCCGGCAGGTGGCCTCAATCTCCGGCAGGTAACCCATCACGCCGACGCAGATCAGGCCTCCGAACTCAGCATCAGCGAAAGCCGTGGGCAGGTCGGTCAAATCGACAGTGGACAGTGCCTGATAAATGTTACGGCGACGCGCCAGAGCAACGGAGTCCGGCGAATAATCAATGCCGGTAATGTTCTGAAACCCGGCAGACTGCAACGCAACGCCGGTCATGCCCGTGCCGCAGCCAGCGTCCAGAACCGACGCATCGCCCAGCACCAGCCCGCGCAGAAATTCCGCCGCGATCTGAGGGGCGTCATAGCCCCATTCAATTAGATCCCTGTCATAGTCCGCTGCCCAGGCATCATAGGCTTCGCGAACATCTTCTGAGGCCCTGTCGGCTTGGTCCATCAGACTTTCAAACGGCTGCATTGCTGTTCTTTCCGGGTATGCAAAAGGAGATCGTGTGGCGGCGGCTTCCTTTATAGAAACTCCGCCGCCACAGATCTGTTTACCGCCCCTTCCAGTCCGGCGGGCGCTTCTCAGCGAAGGCTTTCGGGCCTTCGATATAGTCCTCCGACTTGCCCATGGCCTTGTAGGCCGGATAGACGGCTTGGTTGCGGATGGCGTTGGCTACACTGGTCTCGTCCAGCCCCATGTAGACGCCATTCTTCGATGCCCGGATAGACATGGGCGAGCATTCCAGGATGGTCGCTGCCCAGCGTTTGGCACCGTCGAGAGCACCCCCGGTCGGCACCACCTCGTTGATGAAGCCCAGTTCCTTGCCCTCGGCAGCGCCGACGCGGCGGCCGGTCAGGATCATGCCCATGGCCTGCTTGAACGGAATGTGCCTCGGCAACCGGTGGATACCGCCCGCACCGGCAGCCAATCCTACGCGCGGCTCTGGCAGGGCAAAGGTAGCGTTCTCGGCGGTGATGATCAGGTCGCAGGCCAAAGCCGTTTCGAAGCCGCCGCCCATGGCCCAGCCGTTGACTGCCGCGATAACCGGCTTGGTCAGGTCATAGCGGTTGGTGATACCGGCAAAACCTGTGTCGGGCCGGTGGCGTGGGCCGCCCGCAGCTTGGTATTTAAGGTCATTGCCCGCGCTGAACGCTTTGTCGCCCGCGCCGGTGACAATGGCGATCCACTGCTCCGGATCGTCCCGGAACTCGGTGAAGACTTTGTCGAACTCCCAATGCGCTGGTGGATGCAGGGCGTTGTAGACCTCCGGCCGGTTGATGGTGACGATGGTGAGCGGGCCTTCGCGCTCTACCTTAAGGTATTGATAGTCGGCCATGGGGCTGTTCCTCCGGGGATGGCTTTAGGTATTGGTGTCCGCATCGTGCCGCGGTTCGCCCTGCGGGGCAATCACTAGTGGTCTGATCGAACCACTAGTGCTATTCGACCGCGCGCAGGCCGAAGAAGAACAGCAGGCAAAGCCAGAGCCCGTCATTGCCGCCCCAGTCCTTCACCAGCCAGAGCACGGTCAGATAAGCAGCGATGCTCATCAGCATGGCGTTGCGCATCAGGCGGTTCTGGGTAGCGCCCAGGAACATGCCGTCCAGCACGAACGCGACCACCGAGACCACGAGGAAGGCCACCGCATAGGGAAGGTAGGCAAGCGCTCTTTCCTGCACCTCCGGAATGCCGGTCAGTACCACCAGCCGCCCACGCCCCAGACCAGACTGAAACCCAATGCGATCCAGAGCGAGTAGCGGAGCGCGCCGAATGCTGCCTGCTGCACCCGCTCGCGCTTGCGGGCGCCATAGGCCTCTCCCACCAGCGCCTCCGCCGCATGGGCAAAGCCGTCCAGCGCGTAGGTGCCGATCATGATCATCTGGTAGAGAACCTGATTTGCCGCCAGCGCCACGTCGCCCTGCATCGCGCTCAGGTTCATGAAAATGGCGATGCTGGTGATCAGAGTCAGCGTGCGGAGGAAGATGTCCCGGTTGACCGCCATCATGCGGACGAGCCGCGTCCAGTCGAGAACCTGGGTCCGGTCCTGCCCTGGCGGAAGGACCCGGAGCCGCCGCCTGACGAACCAGAACGCCAGCAGAATGGCACTGTACTCGGCGATGACGGTGGCAGCCGCCACGCCCTCCACCCCCCAGCCGAAGCCGAACACGAACACCAGGTCGAGCACGATGTTCAGGCCGTTGGAGAACAATTGCAGGTAGAGGGGCACCCGCGAGTCTTCGAGGCCCGTAGAACCAGCCGATGGCGACGAACATGGCGAGCGCAGCAGGGGTGCTCCACAGGCGGATGGAGAGATAGAGCGCGGTTTGCGTCTCCACCGCCGCGCTGCCGCCGAGCGCCCAAAGACCCGCGTCTGCTATCATTCCGCGGCAGAGGACCACTGCCAGCCCCAGCACGCCCGCCAGCAGCATGACGCGCCAGAGCATGTTGCGCACCTCGCCCCAGCCGGGGCCGTCCAACTCTCCGCGGCCCGCGCCTGCTGCCTGAGCCGTCGGGCCAGTCGTGCCCATTCGCAGGAAGTTCAGAGAGGCGTGGACGTAGTTGTAGATGACCGTGCCGAGCGCGACGCCGCCGATAAAGGCCGGGTCCGGCAAATGCCCCATCACCGCGGTATCGACCGCGCCCAACAAGGGCACCGTCGCAAATGCCCCATCACCGCGGTATCGACCGCGCCCAACAAGGGCACCGTCGCATTGGAGACGATAATCGGCACCGCCATCTTGTTCAGGCGGCTTTGCAGGGAGGATTCGGTGGCGGCGGTCACGCGATTTCAGATAGTAACCCGCTGCTTACGCCAAGCGTCCGCGCGGCACCCAGGTGAGGCGCAGAATGTTGGTCGCGCCAGGCGTGCCGAAGGGTACGCCGGCGGTGATGACCAGCGGTTGCCCCGGCTCTGCCAATCTTTCCTCCCACGCAATGGTGCTGGCTTTCTCAACCATTTCCCCAAACGTGCTTACGTCTTCGGTTACGACCGAATGCACGCCCCAGGCGAGCACTAAGCAGCGCGCAGTCCGGCGGTTGGATGTCAGGCCCAGAATGCGGGCAAAGGGGCGTTCGCGGCTGGCGCGGTAGGTGGTGGAGCCGCTGGTGGTGTAGGTCACGATCACCGCTGCGTTCACGGCCTCCGCAACCTGGCGGGCGGCAGCGGTGATAGCGTCAGCGGCAGTGGGATCCGGCCGCTTGTGCTGGGCTTCCAGCACCTGGCAGAAGACCGGGTCCGACTCCACGCGGCGGATGATTCGGTCCATGATGGCCACGGCTTCCAGCGGATAGTCTCCCGCTGCCGTCTCCGCCGACAGCATCACCGCGTCTGAGCCATCATACACTGCAGAGGCCACATCCTGCGCTTTAGCGCGGGTTGGGGCGGGCGACTTGATCATGCTTTCCAGCATCTGGGTGGCGATGATCACCGGCTTGCCCAACTCGCGGCAGGTGTGCACCAACCGCTTTTGCTGCACCGGCACTTCCTCCGGCGGCATTTCCACGCCCAAGTCGCCGCGGGCCACCATGCAGGCGTCGGACATTTCCACCAGCTCTTCCAGGTGCAGGATGGCGGCGGGCTTTTCGAACTTGGTCAGGATCGCGGCGCGGCCAGCGATCAGGCGGCGTGCTTCGGCCAGATCGTCCGGGCGTTGCACGAATGACAGCGCGATCCAGTCCACATTCTGATCCAGGGCGAATTGCATGTCGCGGCGGTCTTTGTCAGTCAGGGGCGACAGGGGCAGCACCACGCCCGGCACGTTCACGCCCTTTCGGTTCGACAGCGGGCCCCCCCGCGATCACTTCACATTCCGCAAAATCAGGTCCGTGATCCCTAACGCGCAATAGGATCTTGCCGTCGTCTAACAAGAGGTCTGTGCCCGGCTCAAGCGCCGCGAAAATTTCCTTGTGCGGCAGGGTTACCCGCTTTGCGTCACCTTGAGCCTCGTCCATGTCCAGGCGGAAGGTATCGTCAGCCGTCAGCTCAATCGGGCCGTCGGCAAAGGTGCCGACCCGCAGCTTGGGGCCCTGCATATCAGCCATAATGCCTATAGGCCGGCCCAGATCGGCCTCGATCGCGCGGATATCTTTCACCTTTGCGGAATGGCCAGCGTGGTCACCATGGCTGAAGTTCAGGCGGAAAACATCGACACCCGCGATGAACAGCTTGCGGATCATCTCCGGCGAGCTGCTGGCGGGTCCCAGGGTGGCGACGATCTTGGCGTGGCGACCGCGATGCATTTTCTGGTATTCCTCAGGCTTTGAAAGACAGGGGCAAAATCAACGTTGCCCGGAAGTCGTTTACATTGGTCAGGGTTGGGCCGGTTACAATCAGGTCACCCAGCGCGGAGAAAACGCTGTAGGCGTTATTTTCGCTGAGCATTATTGCAGGATCGTGACCCAATGTCCGCAGTTTTTCCATACTGCCGGGCGCAATATAGGCCCCGGCATTGTCTTCGCTGCCGTCGATACCATCCGTATCCCCCGCCAGAGCGTGGATTGCAGGATGCCCGCCCAGCGCCAGGGCGTGGCTCAGAAGGTATTCGGCATTGCGGCCGCCTCGCCCGGTATTGCTGCGGACGGTCACTGTCGTCTCGCCGCCGGAAAGCAGCATTAGTGGCGGCGGAGCGGGTTGGCCATGTGCAGCGGCTTGCAGGGCGATACCGGCCAGTGCCTTGCCCACGTCGCGGGCTTCGCCTTCGATCCGGTCGGAGAGGATCATGGCGGTAACACCGGCAGCCCCGGCGGTTTCTGCCGCGGCCTCCAGCGCCTGTTGGGGCGAAGCGATCAGGCGGTACTGCGTATTGGCAAAGATCGGGTTGCCGGGCTTTGGTGTTTCCGCCGCCGGATTGTTCAGGCGCTTTATGACGCTGGGCGGTACCTCGATTCGATAGTGCTGCAAAACAGCCAGTGCATCCGCCAGGGTGCTTTCGTCCGGCACAGTCGGGCCGGAGCCGATGACGTCCGCCCGGTCGCCGGGCACATCGGAAATCGCTAACGTCAGCACACGGGCAGGGGCGGCCAATGCGGCCAGTCTGCCGCCTTTTAGGGCAGACAAGTGCTTGCGGACCGCGTTCATCTCGCCGATGTCGGCGCCGGAGCGCAGCAGGGCGGCATTCACCGTCCGCTTGTCGTCCAGCGAGATGCCGTCGGCAGGCAGCGCCAGTAACGCTGAGCCGCCGCCGGACGCCAGGAAGAGTACTAAATCGTCCGGCCCGGCGGCGCTCACCAGTGCTGCGATCCGGTCTGCGGCGACGGCACCGGCGCTATCCGGCATGGGGTGGCCGGCCTCGACCACCTCAATGGCTTTTGTTGGTGCGCCGTGGCCATAGCGGGTGATGACCAGGCCGGAAAGCGGTACACTTGGCCAAGCGGCTTCGACGGCTGCGGCCATTGCGGCCGACGCCTTGCCCGCGCCGACAACGATGACTTTCCCGTGTGAAGGAGGCTCCGGCAAATGGGCTGCCAGTACCTGCTCCGACGCGGCGCGTTGGATAGCAGCGCGGAAACAGGCTTCCAAAAGAGGGTGTGGATCGATCATTTAATTAGGTCCCATGCATACTGGGGCTGGTCAACACCGCCTTCTGCCCCAAAATAGGGGTACACGATATTCCTCTTTAGACGCCTTTTGCGAAGCAAGGAGCCATCTTATGGACCAACAGACTCAGACTGAACTGGAAGCCGCCGCTTTCCGCACGCTGGTACAGCATCTGCGTGACAGTCCGGAGGTGCAGAATATCGACCTGATGAACCTGGCCGACTTCTGCCGTAATTGCCTGTCGAAATGGTACAAAGCCGCGGCAGATGAAAAGGGCGTAGACCTGGAGTATGAAGCGGCGCGGGAGCTGATCTACGGCATGCCCTACGCCGAGTACAAAGCCAAACATCAAACGGAAGCCACACCGGAGCAACTGGCCCTGATGAAAGAGAAGCAAGCCAAGCACGGATAGAGGCGGGCGATTTGTGGCGCTTAAGCAGGTTGCTGAAAAAATTCTAATACCAACGGCAGGACTGAAGCACGATCCTTCGACGGGTTCAGGATAAAGAGTTTTTGCTGAAGCTTGATTGAATCCATCGAAAATCCCCCCTTCACCCTGAGCCTGTCGAAGGGTGAGGAAAGAGATGTGGGTTTTATCAGCCCCTGCTAAGCCTCTTGCGTGAGCCGTCTATCCGCCATGCGCACCACGCGGTCCATGCTGGCGGCAATCTCGCGGTTGTGTGTGGCGACCAGGGCCGCGACGCCGTTATCGTGCGCCAGGCGGATCAGCAGGTCCGCGACCCGCTCGCCCGTGTGCTGGTCCAGGTTGCCGGTGGGTTCGTCCGCCAGCAGCAGGCGCGGGGAATTGGCGAGCGACCTGGCGATAGCGACGCGCTGCTGCTCACCACCGGAAAGCTCTGCCGGGCGGTGGGTGACGCGCTCCGCCAGGCCTACTGAGGCCAGCAGTTCTGCCGCCCTCTGCTTTGCTGCGCGCTTAGAGACGCCGCCGATCAGTTGCGGCAGCACCACATTCTCCAGTGCCGTGAACTCCGGTAGCAAGTGATGGAACTGGAAGATAAAGCCGATGTCCGCCCGCCGCTTGGCGGAGCGCTCGGCGTCGCCCATACGGGCGCAATCCTGCCCGCCCAGCATCAGGGAGCCCTCGTCAGGCTGGTCCAGCAGGCCCGCAATCTGCAGGAGTGTGGTCTTGCCTGCGCCGGAAGGGGCGACCAGCGCCACGATCTCCCCCGGTTGCAGGGTCAACTCCAAACCATCGAGCACCCGCAGGCGGCGGTCGCCTTGGCAGTACTCCCGCACGATCCCGGTCATGTTGAGCGCTGCCTCACTCATACCGCAGCGCCTCCGCCGGTTGCAGACGCCCCGCCCGCCAGGAGGGGTAGAGTGTCGCCAGAATGCTAAGGCCAACGCCCATGCAGACCACCAGAACCACCTCGAACGAGTCGACCTTGGCCGGCAGCTTGGAGAGGAAGTAAATCTCCGCCGCGAACAACTCCCCGCTGGTCAGGCTTTCCAGCCAGCCCTTTACGGTATCGATGTTTTTGGCGAACAACAGACCCAGCATGAACCCCGCCACCGTGCCAGATACGCCGATAGAGGCACCGTTCAGGAAGAAGATGCGCATGATCATGCCGCGTGTCGCCCCCATAGCGCGCAGGATGGCGATATCCCGGCCCTTGTCCTGCACCAGCATGATCATGGAGGAGATGATGTTGAAGGCGGCCACCATGATGATCATGGACAGGATCAGGAACATAACGTTCCGCTCGACCTGTAACGCCTGCACGAAGGAGGCATTGGAAGAGCGCCAATCGTAGATTCGGAAGGCTTGGTTGCCAGGCAGTGCACCACGGACCGCGTCTTTCGCCGCGTCCAGGGCATTTGGATCTTCCAACAGTAATTCGATGGAGGAAACGCCGTCGCCGGTGCCAAACAGGCGTTGGGCGGTTTGGATCGGGATATAGACGAAACTCGAGTCGTATTCGTACATCCTGACATTAAAGAGCGCGGCGACCGTAAAGGTCTTGGCCCGCGGCACCGAACCAAACGGGCTGACGCTGCCCTTCGGCGACAGCAACTTGATCTTGGAACCGACGATCAGCCCCAGTTTGTTCGCCAGACGGGAGCCGATCATGGCCTCACCGCCAGAAGCGCCGAAACCTTGAAGGCTGCCTGCAATCACATTGCCCGCCAGGATCGGACGGCTGGCGATAGCCTCCGCCGAGAGGCCGCGGACCAGCACGCCGCTTGCCTCTCCCGCCTCGGTAGAGGCCATAGCCTGCCCTTCGACCATAGGCTCGGCGTAGGTGACGCCCTTGGTTTTGGCCAATGCAGCCACCAGGTCTGGATAATCGGGCCGTAGTGGGGCACCATAGCCGGTAATCGCAACGTGGGCGTTCACACCCATGATCCGGCCGAGTAACTCCGCTCGAAAGCCGTTCATGACGCTCATAACGATTATAAGAGTGGCGACGCCCAGCATGATGCCGGTGAACGAGAAGCCCGCGATAACGCTGACAAACCGCTCCCGCCGCCGCGCACGGAGATAGCGCCAGGCGACGAAACGCTCGAAGGCGGAGAAGATCATGGCTTACGTGCCCCCCTAAATTTCATCCTGAGTAGCTCCGGCTCTTGGCCGGGGCGTATCGAAGGACGCTCTGCATCTTACGCCCGCCCTTCGATACGCCCCGGCCAAGAGCCGGAGCTACTCAGGATGAGATGGGGATGAACGGGAAGGCGCATCATCCCGCCAGCTTCGCGAGGGCGGCCTCAACCGAAAGCTCCTCGCGCTCGCCGCTGCGGCGGTTCTTCAGCTCTACCACGCCGTTCTTCACGCTGCGCGGGCCGACGATCACCTGCCAGGGCAGGCCGATCAGGTCCATGTCCGCGAACTTGCCGCCCGCCCGCTCTTCCCGGTCGTCGTAGAGGGGTTCCTTGCCCATGGCGGTCAGCTTGGCCTCCAGGTCCTCACAAGCAGCATCGCAGGCGTCGTCGCCGGTCCGAAGGTTGATCAGGCCCACCTGGAACGGCGCGACGACTTCCGGCCAGATGATGCCGTTCTCGTCGTGGCTCGCTTCAATGATGCCGCCCACCAGGCGCGAGACGCCAATGCCGTAGGAGCCCATGTGCACCGCCACTTGCCCGCCGTCTGGCGTTGAGACCGTGGCACCCAACGGCTTGGAATAATTGTCGCCGAAATAGAAGATGTGGCAAACTTCGATGCCCCGCCGCGTCTCCAGCTCATCGGCAGGCACGGGGCAGTTAGCTGCATCGTGCATTTCGTTAGTGGCGGCATAGATGCCGGTCAGTTCCTGGAACAGCGGCTCCAGGTCGTCGTCGTAGGAGACATCGGCGCGCGACAGGTCCGTCTCCAGCCAGCGCTTGTCGCAGTAGACTTCGCTCTCGCCGGTGTCGGCCAAAATGATGAACTCGTGGGAGAGGTCGCCACCGATGGGGCCGGTGTCGGCGCGCATGGGGATGGCCTTCAGGCCCAGCCGCTCAAACGTGCGCAGATAGGCCAGGAACATTTTATTGTAGGACGCCTTGGCGCTCGCTGCATCCAGGTCGAAGGAATAGGCATCCTTCATCAGAAACTCGCGCCCGCGCATGATGCCAAAGCGGGGCCGCACCTCGTCCCGGAACTTCCATTGGATGTGATAGAGGTTCAGGGGCATGTCGCGGTAGCTGCGGCAGTGGGTGCGGAAGATGTCGGTGATCACTTCCTCGTTTGTCGGTCCGTAGAGCATGTCGCGGTCGTGCCGGTCGGTGAAGCGCAGCATTTCCTGGCCATAGCCGTCATAGCGCCCGCTCTCGCGCCACAGGTCAGCTGACTGGACTGTCGGCATCAGCACTTCGTGGGCACCGGCGCGGTCCTGCTCCTCCCGCACGATCTGCTCGATATTCTTCAAGACTCGGTGGCCAAGGGGCAGCCATGAGTAAATCCCTGCTGCCTGCTGCTTGATCATGCCGGCGCGCAGCATCAGCCGGTGCGAGACGATCTGCGCTTCGGAGGGGTTCTCTTTGAGCGTGGGCAGGAAATAGCGCGTCATACGCATGGCGGTGGCTTTCTCAGACTGATCTGGTGGCTATCCGCTACAGGCGGCGGGCATTGTCTGTCAATTATAGCTGCCGTCGCGCTGTTTGTGCCCTTGGCGTTCGGCGGCGGCTAGCCTATGGAAATTAGCATGACACAGAAGATAGCACTTGTCACCGGCGCGGCGCAGCGGCTGGGCCGGGCCATGACCCAGGAACTGGCGGTGGCAGGCTATGCGGTTGCCGTGCACTACAACCGCTCTGCTGGCCCGGCCGAAGCGTTTGTTGCGGAATTGCGGGCGGCAGGCCACCGGGCAGAGGCATTTCAGGCGGACCTGACGGACGCCGAAGCGGTGATGGAATTGATCGGGCAGGTTGCGGCGGCAATGGGCGCGCCAAACTGCTTGGTCAACGCCGCCTCAGTCTTCGTGAATGATTCCGCGGACGACTTCACGCTGGATATCTGGCAGCAGCACCACGATGTGCACCTGCGTGCGCCCGCCCTGCTGTCTCAGCAATTCGCCAAGCTGTTACCAGCGGGCGAAGAAGGACTGATCGTCAACATTCTGGACGAGGCGGTGATGCGGCCGGGGCCGTCGTTCTTCAGCTACACGGTCAGCAAAGCAGCACTTGCCGCCATGATAGAGATGCTGGCGCAGGCGATGGCACCCCGCGTGCGGGTGAACGGTATTGCGCCGGGCTTGATCCTGAACAGTGGCCATCCCTCGGAAGAAGCCTTCCTTGCCGCCCACAAGAACACGCTGCTGGGCCGCGGGCCAGGGGCCGATGCCATCGCGCGGGCGCTGCGCTATCTGGTGGAACAGACCGAGGTGACCGGTGAAGTGCTCTACGTCGATGCCGGCAAGCACCTAATGCAGGGCAACAAATACCTGCCGAGCAAGCCGAAAGGGGTTGCCTGATGAGCTTTCCGCAAGCGCCGTTCGCTGGCGACTATGAGTGTGTTTCGCTGAATGGGTTGGTCCTGCAACTGCATATCGGCATCCGAGATTGGGAGCGCGCGCCGGACCGGCGTCAGCGGGTGCAGGTGGACGTAGAGTGCTACCGGCCATTGGCTCCCAGCCCGCAGAGCATCATTGAGTGCATGGACTACAGCCGCCTCTACCGTTATCTGACAACCGACTGGCCAAACTGCGGCCATACCGACCTTTTGGAGACACTGGCGCATGATTTGGTCGCTTTTGTCTTTGAAGACGTAACTATTACAACTGTACGGGTGCGGCTGACGAAATTGGATGTCTACCTAGACTCCGCCAACCCGTCGATCATGATCGCCAAAAATCGTTAATTTCGACTTCCGCACTGTGGAAACATAGCAGACTCGTGTTCAACGCATGCCTAGGGTTCGGACACTGGATGTGCTGATATTAGCCGATTGCTAATCGGCTAGGCGGCTCAAGTCCAGGGAGGAACACAAAGCGCCAATTCAGCCGCAACAAGCGCGGCGCGAAGGCAAGACCGGGCAAACCGGCTTGCCTTCTTTTACGCAATTAGTAGTTAAGGGCTTAATCCTTTGCGCATTTGATGCTATATATGTTGCACACGGAGGAAATCATGAACATCACCAGCGTTTTTTATAAGTTTCCGGATCAGGAAGCCTGCATTGCGCATTTAGAAAAGTTCGCTGGGGCGATGATCCACATTGCCCGCATTGCGGGGCTACAAACGTGGCTTGTAAAGATGATCAAGACCGCATTGGCCGATGGAACTGTCATGGATGCAAATCCAGCTTCAACGTCCTGGCTGGTACAGTCTTTGAAAAAACCAAAATACCCCTTCAAAAATGGTTTTTGGGTGTTGCCTTGATTGTTAATGCCAGGAAAAGCCTATCAAGTTGTCAGCTTGCCCGTGATCTAGATATGAATCAAAAATCAGCATGGTTTATGCAGAAACGCATCCGCGCTGAAATGGCAAGCAAGCAGGGTGAAATCCTGTTACAAGGAATTGTTGAAGCTGACGAAAGATATGTAGGTGGTAAACCACACAAGCGAAATAAACGTTTTGATAACAATGATTTACCTCCTCCACCTCCTCCGCGATGAAGAGGGACACGCAAAACGTCGGTTATTGGCGCGGTAAAACGCGGCGGTAAAGTCGTTGCCCGTGTCGCCAGCAGTCTGACTGGCAAGGACATTCTAAACTTCATTCGTAGCAGCGTCGATCCCGAAGGCTCGCTGCTGATCACTGATGAATTCAAGGCTTACAGCGCTGTTCGGGCAACCATGGCGCACGCCACAATCAATCATAGCAAGGGCGAATATGTTTTCGGCAACATCCATACCAACACCATTGAAGGCTTCTGGTCACTTCTCAAACGGGCCTGGTACGGATCGCATCATCATTATCGAAAATGCTATATGCCGCTCTATGTCGCGGAAGCATGCTGGAAGTACAATCAACGCAAGAACGACAACGCCTTCGGGTCTTTTATGCGGGGATGCTTTAAATGAACCGACTCTTTTATGGCGACTGCCTGACTGTCATGCGAGAAATGCCGTTAGGCAGTGTTGATCTGATTTATTTGGATTCCCCTTTCAACTCAAACCGTGATTACAATGCGATTTATAAGGATGAGACAGGCCGTCCATTACCCGACCAGATTGAAGCTTTCTCCGATCTGTGGACTTTGGATGAAGATCGCGAACGGGCAATCAGAAATATGCCAATCCTTATGAGAGAATCCGGTGTTGATGACGGTATCACCGAGCTCTGGAAAATTTGGTGTAACGCCCTGCGCAAGACGCAGCCTGGCCTACTTGCCTATCTCAGCTACATGACCGAGAGACTCTTGCCCATGCGGAGTATTCTCAAACCGACCGGATCAATTTATCTACACTGCGATCCTACTGCCAGTCATTACATCAAGGTGATGATGGACGGCATCTTCGGGCACGGAAATTTTCGGAATGAGATCATTTGGTGTTACAAATCTGGCGGCGCAAGCAAACGCTGGTTTGCAAAAAAACATGATACAATTCTATTTTATGCAAGAAATCACAGATATTGCAAATTTAATCAGTTAAAGATCAAATCTTACGGCCAATCCGGAGGCGGCCATGGTGGTGCCATTAAATATTATAAAGATCAAAAAGGGACGTATTCAATTGTAACAGCCCGCGACTGGTGGGAAATTTCAATGTTGGCAACGACCCATAGTGAAGGACTTGGTTATGCGACTCAAAAACCACTTGCCCTATTGGAGCGGATCATTGCTGCCAGCACCAACGAAGGTGATGTGGTGTTCGATCCGTTCTGCCGGTGTGCTACGACGCTGGAAGCTGCCCACAAACTTGATCGCAAGTGGATCGGGATCGATATAGCCATTCACGCAATCAAGCGTGTCGCGAAGGTTCGGCTGGAAGATCGGCTTGGTTTGAAGGATGGTATTGATTTTGAGATCGAGGGTGTCCCACACAACATCGAGGGCGCTCGCGATCTATGGGAACGTGATAAATATCATTTTCAGAAATGGGCAATTGAGCAGATCGACGGCTTTGTCACTGCGCGAAAGACGGCTGATGGCGGTATTGACGGGCGGCTCTATTTTGATATGGGAGGACGCAATCTTGAAAGCATGGTGTTGGAAGTGAAGGGCGGCAGAAATATCGGTATCAGTGTTGTGCGGAACCTCCGAGGGGTTCTTGAACGCGAAAATGTGCCCATGGCAGGCTTAATCATCATGGACAATCCAGGGCCGACTAAGATGCGGAACTTTGCTCGCGAAATGGCGTCGGCAGGCGATCTTGAAGTCATGGGTGTTCAGTATTCGCGAATGCAATTGCTGACCGTTCAGGACATTCTTAACGGCAAGCGGTTTCCGACGCCTTCTGTGGCGCGGGCCAAAGGGGCGGCACAGCCTGTACTGCCGCTGGGTTGATAGATAAGCCCTTAAATATTAATTGCGTTTTTTTTTGGTAGGGCTCACCAGTTGGCGGTGCAGATCAGTTCGGTCCTGTCGAACGCCAAAACGCCCTTGGCAGCCCTGGTTCTGGATTTCAGCCACGTAACCGGGGCGGACTCATCAGCATCCTTCAGCCTCATCAAGATATTACAGCAGCTGCAGGCGACTGGCACGCGCGCGTGCTTTACCGGCCTGTCTGCCGAACAGGTTCCCCGGCAAAAGCGCATCCTTGAGGAGCACACGGCGATAGCCAGCCCGGTATTCTTTGAGCGTCTGGAGCTGGGCCTTGAATGGTGCGAAGAGCAGTTGCTCCAGCAGCTTGGCGGCTCGTTCGGCCCCAGGCGCTCGGTCGATACCTGGATGGCGGACGAGTTCGGTAATGTTCAGCTTGCCGGGCAGTTGGTCGCTGCAATGACCCGGCAGGAAGTCCCTGCCGGTGGCGTCATTTGCCGTCAGGGTGAGGCTTCAGATTCCATTATCTTCGTCGCCCGTGGCCGCGTATCGATCTTTCTGGAGCCTGACGGCGGCAGGCCATTACGCCTCCGCACCATGTTGGGCAAGACGGTGATTGGCGAGATCGGCTTCTACCAGAACCAGCTGCGTGGCGCCTCGGTCATTGCGGACCAAGCATCCGAGGTACTGGTAATCTCCCGCCAGTCCTTTGACCTATTGGCAGCAACCGAGCCGGGCGCGCTGGAGGCCTTGCACCGGCTGATAATCCGCATCCTGGGCGACCGTCTGAACTTCGCCAACCACGAGGTGGCGGCGCTGCAATAGTGCTGCGGCAGGTAACCTTTGTTATTTCTTGATCTTGTAGCCCGTCTTGAAGATCGCCCACGTCGCCACGACACACGCCCCCAGAAAGCCCAGGATCGCAGCCAGGCTGATCCAGACGTTCACGTCGGCAATGCCATAGAAGCTCCAGCGGAAGCCGCTGATCAGATAGAGCACCGGGTTGAACAGGCTCACGTTCTGCCAGAACTCCGGCAGCATGCCGATGGAATAGAAGCTGCCGCCCAGGAAGACCATCGGCGTTACCACCAGCAGCGGGATAACCTGCAGCTTCTCGAAATTGTCGGCCCAGATGCCTATCAGGAAGCCGAACAGGCTAAACGTGATCGACGTCAGCACCAGGAACAGCAGCATCACCAGCGGATACTCGATCCGCAGCGGCACGAAGCACCAGGCCGTCAACAGGATGATCGCGCCCAGTATCAGCGTCTTGGTCGCGGCCGCCCCCACATAGCCGATGACGATCTCGTAGAAGGAGACCGGGGCCGACAGCATCTCGAAAATGGTGCCGATGAACTTCGGAAAGTAGATGGCAAAGCTGGCGTTGGAGAGGCTTTGCATCATCAGGGTCAGCATCAGCAGGCCCGGCACGATGAACGCGCCGTACTCAACCCCCTCGATCTGCTGGATATGGCTCCCGATGGCGCTGCCGAACACCACGAAATAGAGCGAGGTGGAGACGACGGGAGAGACCACGCTTTGCAGCGCCGTGCGTTTGGTGCGGGCCATCTCGTAGAGGTAGATGGCGTAAATGCCCTGGAAGTTCATGGCCTTAGCTTTCCCGCACCAGGTCGACGAAGATGTCTTCCAGCGAGCTTTGATGGGTCGACAGGTCGTTGAAGCGCACACCCGCCTGGGCCAGCCCGGTCAGCAGGCGGGTAATGCCCGTCCGGTTGCTCTTGGTGTCGTAGGTATAGGTGAGCTTGCAGCCGTCTGCCGCCAGTTCCATCTGGCTCATGTCCAGGCCACTTTCGGCGAGGCTGGGCGGCAGACCGCTGCACGACTCCGCCAGATCCAGCACCAATTGTTTCTTGCCAAGCTTCTGCATCAGCGCGGTCTTGTCCTCGACCAGGATCAGGTCGCCGTGGTTAATCACGCCGATCCGGTCGGCCATCATTTCCGCCTCTTCAATATAGTGGGTGGTCAGGATGATGGTGACGCCGCTGGCCTTTAACTCGCGCACGATCGCCCACATGTCTTTGCGCAGTTCGACATCGACGCCGGCCGTGGGCTCGTCCAGGAACAGGATGTCCGGTTCATGGCTCAGCGCCTTGGCGATCAGCAGGCGGCGCTTCATACCGCCTGACAGGGCCATGATCATGCCGTCCTTCTTGTCCCAGAGCGACAGTTGGCGCAGCACTTTCTCCAGGTGGGCATCGTCGCGATTTTTGCCGAACAGGCCGCGGGAGTAGCGGCAGGTGGCCCAGGGGGTTTCGAACGCATCGACCGGCAGTTCCTGCGGCACCAGTCCGATGATCTGCCGAGCCTGCCGGTAATCGTGCACGATGTCATGCCCATCCACCAGCACCCGCCCGCCGCTTGGATTGACTATGCCGCAGAGGATGGAAATCAGCGTGGTCTTGCCCGCTCCGTTCGGTCCCAGCAATGCCAGGATCTCGCCCTTCTCGACCTCCAGATCAATGCCCTTCAGCGCCTGAAAGCCCGAGGCATAGGTCTTGGTCAGGCCTTGGATGGAAATGATCGGATCGGGCATCACCGTGTGTTCGTTTCCCAGTAGCGTGTCGGCATTATGCCTTTCAAGAGGTGTCAGCAGGGCTAGGTAGCCCGCCTTTGCGGACCGGACAACCATCCTGTTCTTTCCGGCTGCCTCCGGCGGGTATATCGGACAAACATGGCCTTCAGCCGATTGGCATCATCAAAACTTCATAAGATGGCATTAGGTGTCGAATCCTCGCTGGGAGGACGTTTGTGTCCGGCGTCAGTTACCACGACGGTGGTGATAAAACAGTGATAGAGGCTCAATAATGGTTGTTCGTGTCTGCGTCATCAACGGCAAGGGGGGGTTGCGGCAAGACCACGGTTTCGACGCATTTGGCAGCAGGTTTGGCGGTCGCCGACTTTAAAACCTTGCTGGTTGATCTGGACCGTCTCAGCGGCACCTCACTCTGGCACAAGATCCGGCCCAAGACAGCTGCAAAGATTGCCTTGTCGCGGTGGCGAACCAACTTCGGGCTGGTGCCTGACAAAACCGAGCGGGTGATCATTGATTGCCCGGCGTCTCTCCGTACGCCAAACGTGATGAAGGTCATCGTGGAATCTGATCTGATCATCGTGCCGCTATTACCATCTCTGTTCGATCAACATGCAACCAAGCTGTTTCTTAAGCGGTTGCTAACCATAAAAAAGGTCCGCAAGGGCGGGAAAGCAATTTTTCTGGCCATAACCGCTACGTGACACGGTCGCGAATGTCCCGGCAGTTGGAGGGGTTTTTGTCTGCGCTTGACTATGCACCTTTGGCACGGATCAAAGACCGCTCCATCTATCCAATTTTGGCTGCAGAGGGACTTACCATTTTCGACTTTGATACCAAGGCAATGCAATCGCTCCAGGAAGACTGGATTCCGTTATTCCAGGAGATTGAGGCCGCTAATTAGAAAGGGTCTCTTTTTCAGATCAGTCAAAGTGAAGAAAGTTGCAGCCAGGGCAGTTAATGGTTGCGGGCTGTTCTCGCATATTTAAATTCAATTATATAGATAAAATAATGAAATTTGGAGGAATTCTTATGGCTGAAGCAACCCTATACGAGCGCCTGGGCGGCGAAGATAAAATCCGTACGATTGCAGGCGATATTTTCGACAACCATATGCAGAATAGCACGGTCAATGTCCGCTATGTTGATAGTGATCGTGACGACGTGATCCGTCTCGTGACGAAGTTTGTCTCCGCTGGCACCGGCGGCCCGCAATCCTACACTGGCAAGGACATGGTCGCCGCCCACCGCGGCATGAATATCAACGAGCAGGAATACCTGGCCGTGATTGACGACATCATGGCTGCGCTCGACAAGAACAGCGTCGGCGACCGGGAAAAACAGGAACTCCTGATGGTTGCCTATTCGCTAAAAGGCGAAATTCTGCACGGTTAGGCCACGGCTGGGTGTAGGGGCATACTGGCCGCTACACCACCCCGTCTTCTATCACCTGCGCCACAGGCTGCGTGTCGCGGAAGCCTGGCCGCTCCAGCAGGCTGTCATGGAACGTGGCCAAATGCGGGTACTGCCCGCGCCAGTCCAGGCTCGCATACCGCCCGCTCAGATATCCCAGCATCGTGCCGGCCGCCAAATCCGCCAGCCCGAACGCTTAACCCACGCAAAAGCCATGCTCCGGCACCAGCCGCGCCACCTCGGCCAGCACGCCCTTGATCTTTCGCGCCTGCCGCTCGCGCCAGGGCTGGCTCCGGTGCTCCGCCGCGCGCAGGCCCTCCATCAGGCTCAGCACAATCGCGTCGCACACGCCATCCGCCAGCACCTCGATCCGGCGCGCGGCCAGGCGCGCCAGCGGGTCCGCCGGGAACAGCGGCGGCTCCGGGTAGTGCACCTCCAGCCATTCAAGGATGTAGCTCGACTCAAAGACCGTCGAGCCATCCTCCAGCATCAACACCGGCAGCTTGCCCAGCGGGTTAAGCGACGGCGTCGAAGCGTCCGAATTCCACGGATTTTCCGTCACCAGTTCAAATGGAATACCTTTCTCCACCAGCGCAATCCGCACCTTGCGGGCATAGGGGCTGGGCGTTGCGCTAAGCAGTTTCAGCATCGTCAGACCACCGCCCCTTAAAACACGATCACCCAGCGCCCGCGGCTGCCGCCCGCTTCCAGCGCAGCGTGAGCCTTGGAGGCTTCTTCCGGTTTGACCGTGCCCGCAACGCGCAGAGAAATCTTGCCCTCATCGGTCAGTGCCCGCAGCCGGTCGAGCTTCTCGTACTCGCAATCATAGGTGCGCACCCAGGTCTGCGTGAACTTGATGCCACGCACGTCACCCTCCGGCTTGAAGCCGCGGATGGCGGTGAAGACGCCGCCGTCCTTGATGGCCAGGATCGAGGCCCCGTCCAGCAACGCGCCGTCCGCCAGGCCATCCACCCCATCCGGGAAGTGCTTGCGCACCTCGCCCGCAAAGTCATTGGTGCGCGGTATGATGATGTCCACGCCCAGCGCCTTCAGTAGCGCTTCGTCCTTGGGCGCAGCGTCGGCGATGACGGTCAGGCCCTCAGTTTTGGCCAATTGGATCACATAGCTGCCATAAACGCCCGGCCCGGCTTCGGGCCCATCAGATCCAACGACAGGCGCGCAGTCAGCCCGTTCATCGGCAGGGTACAGGCTTCCTCATGGCTGGCGCCCGCCGGCGCCGCCACCACGGCCCGCTGTTCCAGCACGATCTGCTCGCGGTAGGCGCCATGCTGGCCGTCCGGGCAGACCATGGCCATCACCCGGTCGCCAACCTTGACGCCGGTGGTGACGCCTTCGCCCACCTGATCGACAATGCCCGCAATATCCATGCCGGGGATATAGGGCGGCGGGTCCTTCTTCTGCGCCTCGGCCCGCGAGCCATTGCGCGCCATGGTGTCGGTCGGGTTGACCGCGGCAGCATGCACCTGGCCCGCACCGGCGTTAACTTCCGGCACGTCCACCACCTGGAGCACTTTCGGGCCGCCGTGGACCATAATTCCTACTGCACGCGTAAAGGGTTTCCGCCTTTGGGTTTGATGTTGGTTGTGTGCCGCCTATCATAGAGGCCAACCCGGCAATAAAACAGCGTGAGCGTCAACGATGCCCCTGAAACTCTATTCCAACTTCGTCAATTCCGCCGGCGAGCGGGTGCGCATCGGCCTCGCGCTGAAGGGCGTGCCGTATGAGTATGTTTCGGTCCGCACCATCGGCTACGATGCCTACAAGAAGCTCAATCCCCAGGGCCTGATGCCCGCGCTGGAGGTTGATGGCCGCATCTTCGCCCAGGCGACCGCCATTCTGGAGTATCTGGAAGAGACCTTCCCCGACCGTCCCTTGCTCCCTGCCGACCCTATCCGCCGTGGCATGGCCCGCGCCTTCGGGCAGCACATCACTTCAGAGATGCACGCCATCGACGTCATCCGCATCCGCCGATTCCTGCATCAGGATATGGGAGTGGCGCGTCCTGAGATCGACCTTTGGCAGCGGCATTGGTTCGGCGTCGGCTTCAACACGCTGGAGCAGCATTTGCGCGAGAGGGAGGAGCCCTGGCCCTTCTGCTTTGGCGAAGAGCCCGGCTGGGCCGACCTTCACCTGGTGCCCCAAGTGCGCAAGGGTATCAGCCGCTTCAACGTCGATATGGGTCGGTTCCCCCTGATCGCTGGCATTTTCGAGCGCTGCCGCGTCCACCCCGCTTTCATCGCTGCCGAGCCGAAGAACCAGCCCGACTTCCCCGGTGAATGGACCGAGCCCGACATCAATAAGGGCGAAGGGTTGGTTTGAGGTTGTTTCGGCTTGCGAACTGTTTGCGGGATGGTACGTGTCTCCGCTAGTGTCGCGCCACCTAACCAACACATCAGGAAACACCCCAATGGATCTGCATCTTGCTGGCAAGACAGAGCTTGTTACTGGCGGCTCGAAGGGCATTGGCCTCGCCGCGGCCCAGGAATTGGCGGTGGAGGGGGTAAACCTCCATCTTGCCTCGCGCACCGAAGCCGATCTGCAAAAAGCTGCCGGTGCGATCCGCGCCAAGCATCAGGTGAATGTGACCATCCACGCCCTCGATATCGGCTAGAAAGGCAATTCGGAGAAGCTGGCAGAGGCATGCTCCGACATCGACATCCTGGTGAACAATGCCGGTGCCATCCCGCCCGGCACGGTGATGGATATCAACGAGGACCGCTGGCGCGACAGCTGGAACCTGAAGGTGTTCGGCTACATCAACCTTACCCCCGTTATTTACCCCATGCTGAAGGCCAAAGGCGGCGGCGTGATCGTTAACGTCATGGGCATGGCGGGCTTCTCGCCGAACTTCGCCTATGTGGCGGGCTCGACCGCAAACGCTGGCCTGATGCACTTCACCCGCGCCATGGGTGGCCGCTCGGTGGATGATGGCATCCGCGTCGTTGGCCTGAACCCTGGTCTGGTCGCGACCGAGCGCATGATCACCATGTGCAAGGGCCGGGCGAAGGACGAACTCGGCGACGAAAACCGCTGGGAGGAAATGGTCCAGAAGAACCCGCCCCCCGGCAAGCCGGAAGAAATCGCTGACCTGATTGTCTATCTGGCCAGCGACCGCGCCAGCCACCTGACCGGCATCGTGATCAATATCGACGGCGGGGCATCGTCGCGGTAACGCAGCCACCGTCTCATCCTGAGTAACGCGCGTCAGAGCGCGTATCGAAGGGCCGGGTCAGGTGGCTTAAGGGGCCTTCGGCACGCCGCCAATTGCATTGGTGGCTACTCAGGGTGAGAATAGGTTCACCGTATCTTATTCAGACAGCAGGAACTCTCCCCATGGCTACTCTCGAATTCTTCTTCGACGTCTCCAGCCCCTGGACCTACATGGCATTTGACCGCATCGAAGCCCTGGCAAAACGCACCGGCGCGGAACTGGTCTGGAAGCCCTTCCTGGTCGGCGGCGTGTTCAACAAAGTGAACCCGTCCGTCTACCAGCGCCGCGAAAACCCGATCCCGGCCAAGGACGAGCACTACCGCAAGACCATGCAGGACTGGGCTTCCTATCAGGGCATCACCTTCGGCCCGCGCACCGTGTTTCCGCTGAACAGCGTCAAGGCGCTGCGTGGTGCCTTCGTCGCCATCGACCAGGGTAAGATCAGCGAATATTGCCGCGCCTGCTTTGAGGCTTACTGGACCCACGACAAAGACATCTCGAAAGAGGATGAGTTGCGCAAAGTCGTCGAGTCGGTTGGCATGGACGCCGACGACTTCTTCGCCCAGATCGGCACGGACGAGGTCAAGCAGAAGCTCTTCAGCACCACCGACGAACTGATCGAGCGCGGCGGCTACGGCTCTCCCACCTTCTTCGTCAACGGCGACGATATGTTCTTCGGCAACGACAACCTCGAAATCGTCGAGTGGGCCTTAAACGGCAAGAAACCCGGCGCCGCCTCCGCCTAACCAGCCTTGCCTATCCCCGCTCACAAAGCACACGCGATCCCGGACGGCGCCATTCGCCTATCCAGGATCGCCTTGGGGGGAGCGGACTAACATGTACCGCGATACGTGCCGTTAGTTGCGCAATCTTACCTGCTGGCCTGCCTCCAAAAGCGCTGACAGGCCTAAAATCAGCACCCAATCCGTGCAACGATAGGGCAAGGTCAGTGTTGAATAGGTCCTGGTGCCAT
The DNA here is from genome assembly GCA_965202745.1 of Alphaproteobacteria bacterium. GTDB lineage: Bacteria > Pseudomonadota > Alphaproteobacteria > Bin95 > Bin95 > JACKII01. Next base: position 71,836 of record CBDBCB010000022.1, on the reverse strand, counting down.
CCTTGCCCAACACTCAAACTGCCAAGCCCCCCATCATCCCCCCATCCCCAAGCTCGCGGCCTGCCGCGCCTCCCACGACAGGCATGCTGCTGTGTACTCGTGCCCGCGGATGCCGCCGCGCACCGTGCCCGGTTCAACGCTACGGTAGAAGTCCCACCAGCTATCCGGCAGGCGCACGCTGTCCGGCGGGGCCAGCCATAGCCTGAACAACAGCCGCTTCTCCTCCGGCTTCTCGAAGTCCTCATAGTCCGTTCGCGAATGCAGCATGACGTGGTTGTTGAAGATTTGCAGGTCGCCCGGCTCTAGGTATATGGTAAACATGTTCTCCGGCCGCTGCAGGATGGCGTCCATCGCGTCCATGCATTCCTGCTGGGCATCGCTCAGCCGCGGCACGCCCTTGATGCGCTGAGCACGCGGTTGCGGTTCCATTTGCCGAAGGTCAGGCCCTCGCAATAGTCGAACATAGGTTGGCCGTAGAAGGGGCCTTCGTCCTCGGTCTCTTCCTGCTGGCGCAAGAAATAAAAGTCCTGATGCCCGACTTTCGCCAGGTCCGGACGTTCGTCCTTAAGGGCCTGCAAGGCGGTTAGCGTGCTGGAGATCATACTCTGTCCGCCGCTTCGGGCCTTGTTGAAGCAGCCGATGGTTGCGATATCCGCGCCGTCCACATGGAAATCCAGCTTGGCTTTGGAGGAATAGCCCCGCCCGCCTGCTGCCCGGTAGTCGACGCCCGCGTCCCGCACTTCGGAGATATACTGGGTTGCCTTTCCCTGGGGCCGCGCCACGCCGTGATGCAGGCCGATGGTCCAATTCAGCAGACGGAATTTCGGTTCGCTCAGCCCCTCCCGGGGGAGTCCCTGAACCAGAGCCAGCCCGCGGCCATGGTGCGCTTCGGCGATGGCGGCAGCGATGGTCTTGCCTGCTCGGCCTAAGTCGATGTCGTCGCGCCGGTACTCGAACAGCGCTCGGTCGGGGGCATAGGCCGCCTTCACCGCACCGGCCAGCTCTGCAGCAGCGGCCTCGTCCAGACGGAAGCGCCACGTGGGGTCGGCCTTTAGATCGGTAACGGCCCAGGCGGCGGGATGGTCGAGGTTCGTCATGGTTGAAACTCCATCAAGGCAGCAAGGCATCAAGGCAGCAAGGCATCAAGGCAGCAAGGCATCAAGGCAGCAAGGCAGCAAGGCAGCAAGGCAGCAAGGCAGCAAGGCAGCAAGGCAGCAAGGCAGCAAGGCAGCAAGGCAGCAAGGCAGCAAGGCAGCAAGGCAGCAAGGCAGCAAGGGCAGGCCAGCCATTCTAGCGCCGGCCTGCCCTGTCTTGCCAGAGAGGCGGTCAGTTGGACTTGTGCCCGTCGTGGTTCATGGTGCCACTTTTTATGCCGTGGTCCGTCTTCCTGCCGCCGAGTGGCCCGATCTTAAACATGGTCTGAACCGAACCGGCCTTTTCAAAGGTCAGCGTGGCCTTCACCATCTCGCCTTCGACGAAGGGCGCTTTCAGGCCGATGAACATCAGGTGATAGCCGCCGGGTTTCAGCTCCACCATGCCGCCCGCCGGAATGGCGAGGCCATCAGGCAGTTGCCGCATGCGCATGACATGGTTGTCCATTGTCATCTCATGGATTTCCGATGCCTCGGCGCAATCACAGGAAACCGCGACCAGCCGGTCGGTTTCCTGGCCGGTGTTGCGGATGGTCAGATAGCCCGCACCGGTGCGGGCTGTTGACGGGGTGGCGTGGCTGAAGGGGTGTTCCAGCACCAGATCGCCGACCTTGGCGTCGTGAGCGAGAGTAGGGTTGGTAGCGAGAGCAATAGCAAACAATGCGGCCAGGCCGCGGGAGGCAAATATCGCCATGGGGGTTTTCCTTCGAACTTGGATTGGGGTAGATGCGCCCGGCAGTCAGAGCCGCCAGCGCAGGGGAAGCCAGGTTCAAAGAGGCGGGGCGCGGCTCCGGAAGCCGGTGATCGGTGAGGCTGGGACTGCGCCGCGAGGCTCGGCAAATGACCGGCTGGCCAGTGCCGGAACAGCGTGCGGGGGCAGGAGCTCCGGTGGCGTTACCAGTTCCGGCATCGCGCCGAACGCCTGGCACCAGTAGCACCCGCCGGCGGTTTCGGCCGCCGGTTCGCCGCTTTCCGGAAGGGTGCCGCTGTTCGGACCACAAAGCCAGAGGCTCGGGTCCAGGTTGCCAACCAACGGTGACAGGTCGCCCGTGGGCGCGGACGCCTTGGCACTCGCCGCACCGCTGAACCCTGCCGTCATGGCAAGCTGCAACGCCAGCCAGACAATGGCTGGCAGCAATGCCCAGGAGGAATGGCGGCGTAGGATCTTCACAGTATGGCTTACCGTCGTTGGAGACCTGAGACCGGCAAACGGCCGGTATCTTCTCGATCAGTATCTTCTTTATCTAGTGCGGTTGGCCGGCAAAGCCAGTGCGCGTTATTCCGCAGCGGCGGCAGACTGGAAGCCATGGGCCGCGCCCTTCTCCCAGGCATCCACATATTCTTGGATCGTCAGGGTCCAGCCGTTCTCCATATTCTCGTCGAAATACTCGAATAGCACGCCGTCCGGTCCGGCATTCATCGACAGGATGACGGTGCCGCCATCCTCGCCGCCGCATTCGTTATGCGGATGGGCATCGCCCGCCGCGACCGCATAGTCGCGCTTGGTCCGGTGTACGGTATCGGAAAGCGTGCCGTCGGGCCGGATGTCGGTCACGAACTGCTCGCCCTCCAGCACGAACGTCACGGTGGAGGCCACATGCCGGTGCCGCCGACAATGCCCGCCGCCTTTGCCATAGCGGAGCAGCATGTCCAGCCGCCCGGCATCCAGATCATAGCCCAGCAGGGAGTACTCGAAACCCACATAGTATTCGGTGTTGGCGGGATCGAAACTGCTGGCGACTTTGGGCATGGCTTGGCTCCTTCCGGGCGGATGGGGCGAGGCTAGCAAGCGGGCGTGCCGGGGCACAAGTGGGCGCGGGCAACCATCACGCTTCACCAGCAGAAAGCGCCTCCACCGTGTAGGCAAAAGTCTCCAGCCCAGCCTGTCCCGCCGGGGTCAGTCGGTAGACGCCACGCTCTACCCGCTCGAACCAGCCATAGTGATCGGTCCGCATCAGGCGCGAAGCCGTTGCGACACCGGTCGCCTTTGCGATAGCCGCGCCTTTTGCCGGGCCATGCTCTTGCAGGTACACAGCGCAGCGAAGGGCATCCTGGCGGTAGGCCGTCATGCGTTTGACCCTGGTCTGACCGCCTAGATTCGGGTCACCCACCCGCCGCTCAAACTCCCGCAGCAGGCGGCCCGCCGCCTTGGCGCGCTTCCGCGGCACGTAAGGCCCAGGGTCCAGATGTGCTTCGACGCTAGACGCATCACCCGCTTTGACCGCCAGCAACCCCAGTCCCAGGCGGCGGCAAAGGCGGATGATGTCCTTGTAGCGAAGCTTCCAGCCCTTCGCGGAGGAAACCGGCACGGCCAGATAGACATTGTCGAAAAGCGCTTGCCGCGCCACGCCCTGCATTACCAGGGCAAGTGAGAAGGTCAGCTTCAGTTCCACCACCACTGGCGGCTTGTTAGCGCCCCGGGCAAGCAGATCGCAATCGCCGATCTCGGCCTTAACGGCATAGCCTTGGGCTTCCAGATAGGCTTTGACGGGCGGATAGAGATCGGACTCCAGCATGGGAGATGCATAGCCCGATTCTGTGTCTATGTGGCCGCGCCTAACCGACCTTTGGCGTCATTGCGAGTACGCGGTACGCGGGCGAAGCAACCCATCGGCGGTTATTGTGTATTCCGGCGATGATGGATCGCCGCGTTGGCTCCCATCTACCTTTCACCTTGAGCCGCTCGCGGCCCTGCCGCGGGCGAGTCGAAAGGTCATTGTACAGAAACGCTGCATCTTTCGACCCGCCGCACGGCGGCGGCTCAAGATCAAGGTGGTAGGTGCCTATTTCGCCTTTGCGTCCTCACCGGCCTTGATCAGGTCGGGCCCGGCGTGCGGGCCGATGGCAGCGGCGACACCGGTCTTGGTGTCTTTCAGGGCCGCGGCGGCTTTCGGGTTCTCCATGATCTTGTTCAGGATGCCCTGCTGCGCACTGGCAAAGGAATCCCTGTGCACGCGCACATGGTCCTGAGACTCGCGGTAAGGAACCAACAGGCCGTTCAGTTCCGGCACCACATAGCGCATGACCAGATCCCAGCTACGCAACGTGTTCTCTCGGTTGGCCCAGTCATGGACAAAGCCGATGGTAACACCATAGCCGCCGGCAGCTCCACCAGACTGCGGATGCGGTTCACCAGGTCATCCGGCTTGCCGATGACCGCCGTCGCGCCTTCGGAGAAGGCCACCTTGTCCACGCCCTCGTTCGGCGTCTTGAAGGCGCTCACGCCGGGCCGCATCAGCGTGTCGACATTGTACTCGTTGTGCCAGTGGAACAGACCGTCCTTGGACTGGGCAATGGCCTCCTCCCGCGTCTCCGCGATGTGCCATTGCAGCACGATCCGCCAGTTCTTGCGGTCCACCACATTGCAATGCTTGAGCCCGGAATCCTCAGCAAACGACCACTGGGTCGGCAGGGCGTTCAGACCCTCCGACGACATGGAACCGATGGAAAGCACGCCCGTGTCATACTTGCCGGCGAGCGTCATGCTCGACGGGCTGACCATGCTGGCAACCGCAAACGGCATGTCCTCCTGCAGCGGCAGCAATTGCAGGCGGGCGTCGTTCAGCGTGAACCAGTCGGACTTGTGGCTGAAGCGCTCCTCGCCCCGCAGCAGGCGGTGGATGACGCCCAGCGCCTCGTCCTGGCGGTCGCGTTGGGTCACCGGGTCGATACCCAGCACATAGGCATCCGACGGCAGCGCGCCCGGACCAGAGCCGAAAATGGCGCGGCCGCCGCTCATATGGTCAAGCTGCACCATGCGTTGCGCCACGATGAACGGGTGGTGGTAGGGCAGGGAAACCACACCGGTGCCAAGCCAGATACGCGCCGTCCGCTCCGCCGCGGCGGCAAGGAACATTTCCGGGGAGGCGATAACCTCTCAGCCGGTCGAGTGGTGCTCGCCACACCAGAACTCGTCGAAGCCGAGCTTGTCCAGCCGGTCGACCAGGTCGAGGTCGGAGCGAAGCTGGCAGCATCGGGTGCTCGCCGATCGGGTGGTGCGGAGCGAGGAACGCGCCGAATTTCATACGGGCCATGGGAATGTCTCCTGCCTGGTGGGCCGTCGTTCGTGGGAATACCAAATCTGGCCGTTATCTTACGCCGGGCCCGCCGTTGCTGCCAAATGCCTCCCGGTCGCACAGTGGCGGTACTGTTGCCTCCGCCATCCGGATGGATCACGCTTTGCCGCAAAATAGGAAATGGCAGGATACGCCCATGCTCACCCATGAAGATAACGAAACTCTCTGCCGCGTCGGCCCCGGCACGCCAATGGGCACCTGGATGCGCCTGTTCTGGCTGCCCTTCTATCCGGCAGACCAGCTGTCGCCGGATGGCCAACCCAAGCGCGTGAATATATTGGGCGAAGACCTGGTAGCGTTCCGGGATACGGACGGCAAACCCGGCCTCGTCGCCAATGCCTGCCCGCACCGGCGCGCGCCGCTGATGTTTGGACGGAACGAGGAATGCGGCCTCCGCTGTGTCTATCACGGCTGGAAGTTCGACGTAGAGGGCCGGATCATGGACCTGCCTGCCGAGCCGGAGGCCAGCCGCTTGAAGGAGCGGGTACGCCTGAAAGCCTATGCCTACCGCGAGCGGAACGGCGTGCTCTGGGCCTATATGGGCGAGGCGCAGGACGACCCGCCGCTTTTACCCCAAATCGAGTTCAACCTGGTCCCGGCGGAGAACGTGCACATCTCCTTCCGCGTGCAGGAATGCAACTGGCTTCAAGCGCTGGAGGGCGAGATCGACTCCGCGCACGCGCCCATCCTGCATGGCCGCATTGACGCCAAGGGCGCGATCAACGACTGGGTGGTGGCGCTGGACCTGAAGCCGACCTTCAAATGCACGGAGCGGGACTATGGCGTCAGTATTGCTTCACGCCGCAACGTGGGGGAGGCCCCGCGCTACTGGCGCGTGAACCAGTTCGTGGCACCCTTCTGGACGCTGGTGCCGCCTCAGTCGAAATTCCCGGAACTGAGCGGCCATGCCTGGCTGCCCATGGATGACGAGCACACGCTCTGCCTGATGTTCTCCTACACGCCCGCGAGCGAGCTTTACCCCCGCACCCGCGAACTGCTGGAGCAGGGCCACCGAGGCCGCGAGACCGGTCATGCCAGCGTGAATTGCTTCGAGCCTCAGCCCGCCACCACGCCCTATGCCGATTTCTGGACCAAATTCGCGACGGAAAACGGCTACCAGTTCGACTATGAGAGCCAGCAGACAACCTGGCTTTCGGGCCTGCCGGGTCTGTGGATTCAGGACGCTGCCTGCCAGTCCGGCCTGATGCCCATCTATGACCGGACGCAGGAGAATCTCTGCGTGTCGGACGCCGGAATTGCCGTCACCCGGCGTTTTTTGCTGAACAGCGTCAGTGCTTTGGCGGTAACAGGGGAGCGTTCGAAAGGTGCTGATATCCCCGCAACCTTCATGGTCCGCGCCCTGTCACTGACCCTGCCGGCGGACGAAGATTGGGAAGTCTCCAGCGTGGAGCATATGACCGCGCGCGTCGGCAAGGACTTCGGCTACACTCCCTGAAGCTTGCGCGGCTGCAATACATCAGTATCGTAGTCTGCGGAAATTCTGAACTCGAAGGGCATGCCTTTTCTTGGCAGAAACACCAAATTCGCCGCGTCGGGAGATCGGTGCGCACCGCGTTCGTTCGGAAGACTTCCGGCTGGTTACCGGCCAGGGTTCCTATTTGGATGACACCGTACCGCCGGATTGCGCCCATGCTGTCATGGTGCGCTCACCTCATGCGCACGCCCTGATCACAGCGATCGATATTGGCGAGGCACTTGCTGCGCCTGGCGTGTTTGCAGTCCTGACCGGTGCGGACGTAAAAGCCGATGGCCTGGACCCTATCCCCCACAGCATAGAGTGGACCGGCCCGCCGGACGCGGTGTTGCGGCTGGCTGAAGGCATCGACGTTTTTGTGACTGATCACCCGGTCATGCCTGCTGACCGCGTCCGCTATCTGGGTGAGCCGGTGGCCATGGTGGTCGCAGAAACCAAGGCAGCCGCCGCCGATGCAGCGGAGCTGGTCCTGGTCGATTACGAGCCGCTGCCGGTCGTGACCGACGCGCGTGCAGCGATTGAGCCCGGCGCCCCGGTGGTTTGGGATCAGCGGCGGAATAACCAATCCATGATTTGCGAAGTGGGCGATGAAGCCTCCACTGGCGCAGCCTTCGCCAACGCGGCCCATACTGTAAAATTTGATACATGGGTAAACCGCATCACCGGCAGCCCGATGGAGCCGCGCGCCTGCACCGGCAGCTTTGATTCAGCGACTGGCTTGTACACGGCACGGGCCGCCTCTGGGCGGGGTGTCGTACAGACACGGGCACGGCTTGCCTCCATCCTGGGCGTGCCGGAGGAGCAGGCACGGGTCCATTTTGGCGACATGGGCGGCAATTACGGCACGCGCAACGCCTTCTATTCCGAGTATGCGTTGATGCCCTGGGCCGCGCGCAAAGTGGGCCGTCCGGTAAAATGGACCAGTGACCGCAGCGAAAGCTTCCTGACCGACTACCAGGGTCGCGGTCTGGCCGTGACGGCGGAATTGGCGCTGGACGCAGAGGGCAACTTCCTGGGCCTGCGCGGCGTCAACACCTTCAATTCCGGCGCGTACACCATTTATTTCTGGCCCCTGCGCAAGGGCCTGTCGATCATGACCAATGTCTACCAGATCCCGGCGGCCCACTTCCGCGGGCGCGCGGTGTTCACTAACACCACCCCGGTCGCCGTCTATCGCAGCGCAGGGCGGCCGGAGGCCATCTATGTCATCGAGCGTCTGATCGATCTGGCGGCGGAACAATGCGGCTTCGACCGGGTGGAACTGCGCCGCCGCAACATGGTCCGGCGAGAGGCTATGCCTTACACCAACGCGGTGGGCGTCACCTATGACAGCGGCGACTATCCGGCGGGCATGGAATGCGCGCTGAAGTTGGCGGATTGGGACGGGTTCGCGGCACGCAAGGCCGCATCAGCGGCACGGGGCCTCTGCCGGGGCATCGGCGTTGCCAACTATATAGAAGTCACCAGCGGCGCACCGCGCGAGCGGGCAGAACTGACGGTCTCTGCCGACGGGACCATAGAGCTGGTCCTTGGCACCAGCGACAGCGGCCAGGGGCACGCCACCAGCTTTCCGCAATTGGTGAGCGACTGGCTGCAAGTGCCTTATGAGACTATCCGCTTCGTTGCCCACGATACCGACCGCGTGTCCGCCGGTGGCGGTTCCCACTCCGGCCGTTCCATGCGCCTTGCCAGTATCGCCATCGGCGACGCGGTCGCTGCCCTGGTCGCCAAGGGCAAGGCCGTGGCCGCCCACATGCTGAACACCGGCCCATCGGATGTTTCCTACGTAGATGGCAAGTTCACCGCGCCGGACGGCAATTCGCTTGGCCTCTGGCAGGCCGCAAGTGCTGCGGAAACCCTGAACAGCTTGCCGGAAGAGTTACGCGGCCCGCTGGACGGCATTGGTGACATCACGAACCACGACGGTGGTTTCCCCTATGGCAGCCATGTCTGCGAGGTCGAAGTCGATCCGGAAACCGGTCACGTCCAGATCGTCTCCTGGTCGGGGGCCGACGATATCGGCCTGGCCGTCAACCCGATGATCGTACACGGCCAGGCACATGGCGCGATTGCTCAGGGTCTGGGTCAGGCGTTGCTGGAACTGATGCACTACGACCCGGAAAGCGGACAGCTTTTGTCTGGCTCCTACATGGACTACGCCATGCCCCGGGCCGACAACACGCCCCCAATGGCGATGGAGTTGATCGAGATCCCGGCTTCTTCCCACCCCTACGGCATGCGTCCCGGCGGAGAGGGCGGCACGACACCTGCGCTGGGGCTGGTCATCAACGCAATTGTTGATGCGCTGATGGATTATGGGGTACGGCATATAGAGATGCCCGCGACGCCGGAGCGAGTCTGGCGCGCGATTCTGGATGCTCAACAAGATACCTAGTCTTCAGGAAAAGGACGTATTCCATGCAGATGTCTGTTTCTGACGGCATCGCTGCCGCCTATGACCAAGACGGTTTCGTGTTCCCGATTGACGTGGTCAGTGCTGCGGAGGCGGAAGCCGTTCGCGCAGACCTGGAAGCAGCGGAGGCCGAACTGGCCGATGACCCGGAGCGGCTGGCCCTGCTGCGGTCCTATCCCGACCGGCTTTTATCATCGTTTGACCGCCTCATCCGCAATCCGAAGCTGATCGCCGCGGCCTCTCAGGTGCTGGGGCCTGACCTGATGGTTTGGAGTTCCAGCCTATTCATCAAGGAAGCCAACACGCCCCATATAGTCAGCTGGCACCAGGACCTTACCTATTGGGGCCTGGCTGATGCGGAGGAGACCACCTGCTGGGTTGCTCTTTCGCCGTCGAACAAGGCCAGCGGCTGCATGAGTTTCGTCCCCGGCAGTCACAAAAAGCAATTGGTACCGCACCGAGATACATTCTCCGAAAACAACCTCCTTTCCCGCGGGCAGGAGATTGCAGTGGACGTGGACGAGTCCGCTGCAATCTCCATTGAACTGGAAATCGGCCAGGCCTCCATGCATCATGGCCACCTGTTTCATTCTTCCGGCCCCAACACGACTGGCGACCGGCGCATCGGTTCTGCGATCCGCTACATCAAAACGTCGATGAAGCAGACGGCTGGCGATAAATCCCTGGTGGCTCTGGTCAGCGGCAAGGATGATTACGGCCATTTTACTATCGCCGGACCACCGCGTGGCCGCTTGTCGGAAGAAGACTTCGCTCTCTGCCGCGCTGATTCCGCCATCAAACGCCGTGTTCTGTATGAGGGGGCGGAGACCTCTGCAGGCAAGCGGTACTAATTGGCTTCAGAGCGTCCCCAGAAATTCCAGCAGTGCGGCGTTGACCTCTTTCGGCGCTTCCTGCTGCACCCAGTGGCCGGCGCCTTCGATAATGCGGTTCACGCGCAAGTCGGGGCAAAGCTCGTCGACGCCATCATAGCTGCCCCGCCCCGTCACAAATTAACGAACCAGGTCCTTTAGAGGCCAATCGGAATTCCCGCCAAAGCGGGCACCAGAATGCGGGCTACCCGTTTCGGCTCTATATGCTTGTAAGACACTAGAATGCCCGGCCCCGCGCTGACGATCGAAAGCACGATGGCAACCACCCCGGCCTCCACCGGCGTTAGCACCTGTAACAGTCAGCCTAGCGAAAACAGAGAAACGCCGAACCCGGCAAGGCCGCTGACAAAACCGCCCGCAAACGCACCCGCTGCGACGTAGAGGATGAAATCTAGAGTCATATCACTTCCGTCATTGCGAGTCCGCGCAGCGGACGAAGCAACCCAGGAACCATCGCCTGCGGCCTACATTTTTCTGGGTTGCCGCGTCGCCCGGCGGACGCCTGGCTCCTCGCAATGACGATAAAAAGGAGGCGTCTCACCCCTCCCGGAACACAAATATCGGGCTGGACCAGGCTTGGAAGCCGTCCTCCGTCGTCACACAGACCCAAAGCTGGTTATCGCCTTTGGCTTTCAGCGGCACGGTGACTTCGCCGGTGAACTCCCGGCAGGTGTTCTCCTCCGGCAGGCGGAAGACGCGCAGTTTGCGCTCCAGGCCGCCCACGTCCAGCGCCACATCGTCGATGCCCACATCGCCTGCCCGCACGTGCAGGCTGCCATGGTTGGTTTCGATCTCGATCATGCCGTCCGGGTCTTCGTCGACCCAGACATCGAAGCCGCCGAAATTACCGGTCGTCAGAGCGTCGAAGACCACGGCGTCGGCTGAGTGCTGCTCAAGCTTCCGTTCCAGGTTCCAGGCGTTGACCTTGGCCAGGTTGTTGATGATGGAGCCGCCAAAGCGCGCGCGCCCGCGCCAAATCGACTGCCGGCCGCGGCCCCGGTATTCCGCACCGCTCCAGATGACGCGGAAACGGTTGCCCAGGTCTTCCTGGGTAAAGCCGCGCAGGGTCTGGACCACCTCCATACCGTTGCGCACCTCTATCCGCTCAATCGGCGCATGGGTGATGACCTCCAGCTTGACCGTCGCGGACGCATCATCGGTCTGGGCGATGTCGCCCATGATGATGGAGCTTGCCGAGGCCGACTTAGCGTCGTCGAACACGTTCGGATCGCGGTTGTAGAGGTTCGCCCCACCGGCAAATTCCGCCTGCACATCCAGGTGCATCCGCGTGCCGGTGGTGCCGTAATGATGGCGCGAGCGCAGGCAGTCGAACATGCTGTCCCGGTCCAAAGATGGCATCAGGAAGCAGGTGAGCCCGCCATAGGCGCCGAACGTCGCAGCACCCGGATAGCTAGCGCCGGGGCGGCCTTTGTGCCCGTCGCTATTGCACACCACGCCGGAGCGGTGGCCGAGCGGGAAGCCATCGGTCAGCAGCCACTCGAACGTGCCCCAGGCCGAATGGATTTCCATCGCCGTTTCCAGCTTGGGGTCGTGTGCATAGCCGATATCGGCGTAGCGTCCGCCCACATGGGCATAGATGCAGCAATCCTTGTCGGCCAGCATCTCGAACAGCTTGTTGGCGTTCGGGGCGTCGGTGTGGATGTCGGACCGGTCAGGCAGCAGCGCATGGCTGGAGCGGTGGATCTGGCGGCCTTCCTCGCGGAAGAACACGTTACGGTCGCCGCCGACGCCGGTATTGCCGGACCACTCATAGCCGGGCAGCACCAAAAAGCGGCCATCCTTGTGATATTCGGTGCATAGCTCCTGGATATAGTCCCAGAAGGCGTTGGTGATCTGGAAGTCGTTCGCCTGATGGCTGGCGCAATCCAGGAAGGATTTGTTGCGGGCAAAGTCGAAATAATGGCGGGCGGTGGTGACGCCGATGCTCTCCCCGCTCTGGCCGTGCATGTCGCCCCAATAACCGGCGACCGCGCCCTGGCGGATCACCATGGGGTGGGATTCAGCCAATTCCGCGCCGCTGTCGGCATCGATGACCTTGATGCGCAGCACGCCTTCTTGCTTGCACGAGAGCCCCTCGAACGTATGGGCGCGGTTGCCCTTCTCATAAGCAAAAGTAGCTGGCAGACCGTCGACCGGCAGGCTGGTCTCAAAGCGCAGGTTGGCCTCGGCCAGTTCGGTGGGGTTGCCCCATTTGTCCTCAGCCTTAATGCCAAAGATAAAACTCTCCCCCGGCCGGCGCAGGCTGGAGAGCACAGCCCGCCAATGGGTCGGCGGTCCGGGCTTGACTTCGATAGCGGGTGTGCCGGGTACGGTAGTGAAGTGGCCGGTCGCCACCACGTCGGCATAAAGTTTGAACTCGAACGCCGGGTCCACGAACGTCGGCATCGCCATGCCAGGCGAGCCTTGGCTGGTGTCGCCGAAGGTGATCTCGATCGTGTCGCCCTCGCGCATATAGCCGCCGCCAACATGCACCGTCAGGCTCTTGAAGCGCGGACGGTTGTGGCCGCGGGCCTGGTAATCGAGGGTCAGCTTGCAGCCATTGCTGGCCTTGGCGGTGGTGTAGCCCGGCGCGGTCGGGTCGTTCATCTGGAGCCGGCCAAAGTCCGACATGGCACGGAAAGCCACGCGGATCGCCCCGGTATCATCCAGCCCGTAGCGGCCCAGGGTATAGATCAGCTTGAAGGTCTGATAACTGCGCGTCTCAACTCTTTCCGCCCCTTCGATGTGCACATGGCCATAGAGGGTGGGGTCGTTTTCCACGTTGCCCGGCTCGACGGTTGAGCCCGCCTCTCCGACCATCGGGACGTCGTCGATCAGGTTGTCGCGAGGGTCGGACATGGGGTTTTGGCTCCAGCGCAGAAAATCTGCGCGCGAGGCTATTGATTGAACGATTGGAGTTCAACCCGGTTCCAAGGCACAATGCGCGAATGGCACGGCGGGAACCACCCGCATCGCGCAGCAGGAAAACAATGTGAAAACCAGTTCTACCTCGATTTTCTTTGTGCTCCTGATGGGCGTGTTGTGGGGTTTGAACTGGCCTGCGGTCAAGTTCATGCTAACTGGCATGCCGCCGGTCACCATCCGGGCAACAGCCTTTACCGTCGCGGCCATCATTCTGGCCTTGATCGTCAAGGCGATGGGCCGCCGCTTGGTGCCTCCGCGGCGTGAAGTCCCGGCCATGGCGGTTGCCAGCTTCTTCGTGATCTTCGGCTTCAACATCCTGTCGATCTTCGCGCAGGTTTACACCGATGCCTCCAAGGCCGCGATCATCGCCTACACCATGCCAGCGATCACGGCGGTACTGGCGGTCATTTTTCTGGGTGACCGGCTGCACTGGCGGCTGGTGACGGCCATCGCCATCGGCTTGGCGGGATTGGCCGTGCTGGCCTCGCGGAATTTTGCAGCTTTGGTGGCCGATCCCGCAGACCCGGCGATCATGTTTGCGGGCGCGTTTTCCTGGCGGTCGGCAACATCGTGTTGATGGCGCGGACCTGGACACTGGAGCCCATGGCGCTCGCGGCTTGGATGTTCGCCCTTGCCAGCGTTCTGGCCTGGCCGTTGGTGTTCTTGTTCGAACCTCTGGGTACGCAGCATTGGCCCAGCCTGCCGGTGCTGCTGACGCTCGCCTATCACATCCTTGGGCCGATGGTGGTCTGTTACCTGCTTTGGAACGTGTTGCTGGGCCGGCTGCCAGCCGCGGTAGCCGCGATTTTGACCCTGACAGCGCCGGTGGTCGGCGTGCTGTCATCTGTCGTGCTGATGGGTGAGGTGCTGTCCTGGCAGATTGTGGTGTCGTTGACGATGATCGTAACTTCGATCTTCATGACTCTTGTGACACCGGCGGAGAGTTCCCCTTGAGGCGATGGCTCTGGCTTGTAAGCGTTATTGCCTGCGCATTGGCTATACCCGCCTGGGCAGCGCCTCCGTCCCTGCAATGGCCGGGCGACTGCCGCTTGGGCGAGGATTGCTGGGTCGTCCACTACGTGGACACTGACCCCGGACCGGCGGCGCAGGATTTCCACTGCGGCACGCTAACCTATAACGCTCATAAAGGCACGGACGTTGGCATTCGGGACCGCGCGGCCATGTTCCGGCCTGTGCCTGTATTGGCGGCAGCAGCGGGTGTGGTCGCAGGGCTGCGCGATACCGCTCCCGATCATCCGGGAGACCAGGCCAGCATCAAGGCGGCCATGGACAAGGGCGAAGAATGCGGCAACGGCGTACTGGTTCGACATGATGATGGCTGGAGCACCCAGTATTGCCATCTGAAAAGCGGCAGCATCCGCGTAGCCAAGGGGCAGGTGGTACGGGCTGGAACAGTGCTGGGGCATGTGGGCAATAGCGGTGCTGCGAGCTTTCCGCACCTGCACCTTACCGTGCGGCTGAACAAGACTGTCATCGACCCGTTCACCGGCCTCGTCATCATGGGGCAGGGGTGCGAGGTCCGCGCCACCGGCTCGCTCTGGTCTGCTGCTGTCCAAGCAAGCTTGCCGGTCCGCGATGCACCCATGCTGTTCGGGGCGTGCTTTCGCTCTACTGCACCGCGTTACGACGCCCTGCTCCAGGATATGGGCTCTCCCGCCTCCCTGGAGGCAGAGGGGTCCGGCTTGGTGCTTTGGGCGGTGGCTTATGGCCTGCGAACAGGGGATGTGTTGGTGTTCAAAATTACCGATCCCGACGGTAATATCTTTGCCAGTAGCCGGTTTGAGCAACCAAAGACACAAATACGCTGGATGCGGTTTTCCGGACGCAGCAACAAAAATGGCATCCTGCGGCTTGGAATTTACCAAGGGTTAGTAGAGATCATCCGGTCTGGCGGGAATGGCAGGCCCCCATTGGTGATTGAGCGGCGCGTCAGCGTTGAGTTGCTGGAATAATCTGATGGAAGCGGACTTCGTCATCGTCGGCGCGGGCTCTGCCGGGTGCACCATGGTCTACCGCTTGAGCGAAACGGGTGCCTCCGTGCTTGTGGTCGAGCATGGCGGCAGCGATGCCGGGCCGCTGATCTAGATGCCCGCCGCCCTCAGCTATCCGATGAACATGCCCCGCTACGACTGGGGCTATCAGAGCGAACCGGAACCGCATCTGGGCCGCCGCCGCTTAGCCTGCCCGCGGGGCAAGGTCGTTGACGGCTCCTCCAGCATCAACGGGATGGTCTATGTGCGCGGACATGCGCGTGACTTCGACTACTGGGCGGAACAGGGCGCGCAAGGCTGGGCCTATGCCGACGTGCTGCCCTACTACAAGCGGTTGGAAGCATGGGATTCCAGCGGACACGGTGGCGATCCGGCCTGGCGCGGCTCAGACGGGCCGCTGCACGTTACCAGAGGCAAGCGCGATAACCCGCTGTTCCAGGCGTTTGTCGAGGCTGGGCGGCAGGCGGGCTGCCCGGTCACGGGCGACTATAACGGCCAGCAGTAAGAAGGCTTCGGCCCCATGGAGCAGACCGTCTGGCGCGGGCGGCGTTGGTCGGCGGCCAATGCCTACCTGAAACCCGCCCTGAAGCGCCCGAACTGCGATCTGGTCCGCGGCCTCGCCTGCCGGATTGTGCTGGAGGCCAGCCGCGCTGTTGGCGTCGAGATTGAACGCGGCGGCAGGCGGGAGATCATTCGCGCCCGACGGGAGGTGGTGTTGGCGGCAGGTTCGGTCAACTCACCCAAGTTGTTGATGCTTTCCGGCGTCGGTCCAGGCGCAGCATGGGGTGGAGGTGCAGGCCGACCGGCAAGGTGTCGGCCAGAACCTGCAGGATCATCTTGAACTCTACATTCAGATGGCTGCGAGCCAGCCAGTGACGCTCTACAAGCACTGGAAACTGTTCTCGAAGGTCCTGATCGGGGCGCAATGGCTGTTCACCAAGACCGGTCTCGGCGCATCCAACCAGTTCGAGAGCGCGGCCTTTATCCGGTCTGCAGCAGGCGTCGAGTATCCCGATATTCAGTATCACTTCCTGCCGATTGCTGTGCGCTATGATGCCCATGTGGGGCCGATGCGCTCCGCCTCACGCGGGAGCGTTTCGCTGGCCTCTGCCGGTCCGCGGGCGGCACCGGAAATCCGCTTCAACTATATGAGTCACGAGCAGGATTGGGCCGACTTCCGCACCTGCATCCGGCTAACGCGGGAGATCTTTGCGCAGGAGGCGTTCAAGCCCTTTGTGAAGGATGAGATTCAGCCAGGCGAGGCCCTGCAGAGCGATGCGGCTTTGGATGATTTCATCCGCGATCACGTGGAAAGCGCCTATCACCCTTGTGGCACCTGCCGCATGGGGCGGGCGGATGATCCGTTGGCCGTCGCTGATCCGGAATGCCGGGTGATCGGGGTGGATGGATTGCGCCTCGCCGACAGCTCGATCTTCCCGCGCATTACTAATGGTAACCTGAACGGGCCGTCCATCATGGTGGGGGAGAAAGCATCCGACCATATTATGGGACGGTACGTACTGGCATTAGACAATGCGGAGCCGTGGGTGCATCCGCAATGGCGAGATCAGCAGCGGTAATACCAACTTTCTCCCGCTCTCACGAAGGTGGGAGCTGATGCCTGAGAGTTACCTCCAGAGAGCGAACTTTGGGGTTGCCTCTCAGGCTTCGGCCGCCGCTTCCGCGAGGACAAGCGCGAGTTTTAGGGGAAGAGCAGAATCGACTCACCCAACCTTCATCTTGAGCCGCCGCGGAGCGGCAAGTCGAAAGATGCCATGGGGGCTCTAAGACCTTTCGACTCGCCCGGGACATGCGTCCCGGACGGCTCAAGGTGAAGGCGAGGGGGGCTAACGGGGCTCAGTAGAACAAGTACGCCCGCACCACCACGTTCCGGCGGAAGGGCACGCCCTCCGGTGCGGTCGGGTCGTAGCAGGCCGAATGGAACGACCAGCGCGAAACCGAGCCGTCCGTTTCCAAGTCATAGCATTTTAGCATGGAGACTTCGGTCGAGGTCTGCTGCGGGACCCAATACCACTCATGATCCGCCCGGTGGGTGAAGCGTGTGGTCTCGCCCACGCGGTCATCATAGATGCGGTAATTGTTGATATAGGGCTGATCGGCGAATGACGGCCAGGCGCACAGGACGAACGGCCACTGCTGCACGGTCTCCATGGGCTTCGCCAGGTTGATCGACACAAACCGGCGGGAGAGTTTTTCCTCCACCTCGGCTTCGGTATAGTGCTGTTCGCGGCCGAAATTGCGCAGGTTGTTCAACAGCAACTCACGGACACGGACACGGCCCGAATTGTCGTTCAGGTCGTTGTGAACCATGTTGACGTAATTCTCGTTCACACCGGGGTTCTTGTTGTCCTGATCTTCTGTACGGTCGCCGGTATAGTTCTTGTCGAACACATCGTGGTTGTAGACCAGTGCATCCGTTGCGCCGGGGAAGAAATCGAGCATCAGTTTTTCGATCTCCGGGTAGAACACCCGCTCGACCTCATGCGCGTCATAGAAATTTTCGCACTTGGATTCGAGGTGGGCGAGGGAGACGCCCATCCTGTCCATGCATTCCGGGCTGTCGGGGCGCAGGCCCGGATGGTACTCGGCCATCCGCCGGGCGTCACGCAGCACTTGCGGGTAATAGAGCGCGCGCTTCTTGTTGTCCGCTTCGTACTTGCGGACGGCTTCGGCATCCGCGACGCGGGCCGGATCGGTCCACAGCGCATTGGACGGCACGATGGAATAGGACGGCAGCTCGGCAATGGAATAGCGCAGCGGCAGCACCACGCCGCCTTCCGGTGCGGTCATGCCCTGCTCGCGGATATGGGCCAGGCATTCGTCATACTCGCGGAAGCCCTTGCCCCATTTGGTCTCGATCGGACCGGGAGGGGCGGTGTCCAGCAGTTCGATGATGTCGTTGCCCTTGCCCTCGGCGATCTGGCGGAAAGCATCTTCCGTCGCCGTACCAGTGCCGGCATCGCCATCACGATCGAACGACGCATAGGAGAGGCCGCCATGCGCCGCGATCGGCGCGGGCTGACCTTTGGTCAGCTCCAGCGGCGGGACATAGAGCTTGCGGCGGGCCTGCGCGGCTGCCGCTTCCAGGCCTTTGGCCCCAATGGGATCATTCATCGTTTCATCTCCGGTTATTGCCAAAAGTTACCTTGCCGGTGCTGGTCCAGCAAATATTGGAATGGAAGTTAAGAGTATTGGCCCTGGCGCGCAATGACTTGGGCGTGCACTGGAGAGGCAACAGTCCTTTGCGCCGCCCAGAGCATCGCCGGATCAAATTACGGTCTTCGGGGGCTAGGCCTCAGGCCCCAATGGTCTCCGCCCGCTCCAGGAACTGCTGGTTCACGGCGCTATCCGGCCGGAGCATTAACCGTTCGTTAGCGAGAGAGCGAGCTATGTTGCGCTGCCCGGAGCGGATCGCAGCTTCGGTCAGGGTCCACTCTACCAGGTCACGCTGGGCGATACTGCCGCCCATCCGCCAAAGGTTGGCTTCTACTGGCAGTAGACCTTCAACCGCCCCCGCATAGTCGCCATCAACGAAGCACGTCATGGCTTCAGCGGTGGGTATCGCCACGTCGCGGTAGGCCGGCATCAGTTCCCCGCCAGCCGCCGCTGCCCGCTTCATACCGGCCAGCACGGTATCGTAGGCATCACGGTCGCCAGCCCTGAGCGCGGCCATCGAAGCGTGAATCTCATTGAACGGGCTCGACATGCCGGAGAGTTGCTGCTGCCACATCGGCAGTTGGGCGCTCCAGCGATTCCCGGCGTCACAGCCGAGTGTTTCCAGCCGCCACAGCAGTGCGGTCGGGTTGCAGAGCTGCGTGCCGACCGGGCGCATCACCGGCAGGATCTGGTCGTCATAGATCGCCAGCGCTTCGGCATTCTGGCAAAGCTCGACGTGGTACAGGGCTTTGTGCCACCAGATGTGGATCCGGTTGTTGTTCTTTGCGTCGGTCCAGTACGGCACCCGCCCTTCCATCCAGCTGAGTCCTTCCGCCGGGCGGCCCGTCATTTCCAGCACGTGGCTGACAGCGTGATGGGGCCAGTAGCCATAGGGCTCCAACTCCGCCGCCTCACGGGAGACATCTTCTGCCTGGGCGAAGTCGCCGAATTCTTCCAGGCCGAAGCCGTAGAAAGACAGCATGATGCCATAGCCCGGCTCATCCTTCGACCAGAAGGGCAAGGCGCGGGCCACGCGGGCGGCCTCCCGGTGGAAGCGGCCCTGATAGCCGTCCAGGCGGAGCGCACACTGGTGGCCCGCCAGGTCATGCGGGTCTTCCAGCAGGTGCCGGTCGAGCACGGCCACCGCAGACGACCATTGCAGGTTTGACGCGAGGCGCAGGGCCGCCAGATGGCTGGCTTCGCGGGCAGTCAGCCCGTCCGCCGGAATAGTGGCAAGCAGGTCCCTGGCCTTCGCCACCTGCACGCCGTCGTTGGACAGCGTCAGCAGCCAGGCTTGCAGCAGGTCGGCCATCGCGCAGCCCGGCTCCACCTCGCGCGCCAGCGTCAAGTGGGCGTTGGTATCGCCGTAATTGAGCGTGAACGCGCGGACAGCGTCGTCGATATGCAGGGCGGCTGTGGTCATCTTCTTGTTCCCGTTAGGCTAAGCCGGTGGCCGGTGCAGGCCATAGTGATCGCGGAGGGTAGTGCCTTCATATTCGGTACGGAAGCGCCCGCGGCGCTGCAGGATCGGCACTACCTCGTCGGCGAAGACGTTCAGCATGTGCGGTAACAGCAGCGGCATGACGTTGAAGCCGTCCGCTGCGCCGTCATCGACCCAATCTTCGATCGTGTCAGCGATCTGCTCCGGCGTGCCTGCCACGACGAAGTGCCCGCGCGCGCCTGCCAGCTTTCCCAGCAATTGCCGCATGGTCAGGCCTTCACGCGCGACGGCGCCGACGGTCAGTTCGGTGCGTCCCCGCGAGGCCTGGTTGTCAGCCGGGTCGGGGCAATCGTCTGTCGTCAGCATACGATCGAGCGGAATGTGCGAGAAATCCAGACCGTTGAAGCGCTGGGAAAGGCGGGAGAGGCTGGTTTCCACATCCGCAAGCTCGTTCAGTTCCTGCTCCATCCGTTTTGCTTCGGCCTCGGTACTCCCAATGATCATGCTGATACCGGGCAGGATCACGCACTGATCGGCTGGGCGGCCGGCGACGACGACGCGCGCCTTCAGGTCCTTGTAGAAGGCCTGCGCCATCGATTTCGTCAGGTGGGCGGTGAACACTGCTTCGGCATGGCGGGCGGCAAAATTCTTGCCGGTGTCAGAGGAGCCTGCCTGCACCAGAACCGGCCAACCTTGTGGACTGCGCGGTACGTTCATGGGCCCGGCGACGTCGTAGTAGGGGCCGTGGTGGTCGATGGGCCGGATCCGGTCGCTCTGGTAGTAGAGGCCGGCCTCGCGGTCATCGATGATGGCGTCGTCCGTCCAGCTATCCCATAGCCCTTTGGCCACCTGGACGAACTCTTCCACGCGTTCGTAGCGGTCAGCGTGGGTCGAACGGCCGGCACTGCCAAAATTATTGGTACCCGCGATGCTAAACGAGGTCACGATGTTCCATCCGGCGCGCCCCTTGCTCACATGATCTAGCGAGGAAAACATGCGGGCGATGTTGTAGGGCTCGGAGTGGGTGGTCGATGCGGTTGCGATCAGGCCGATACGGCTTGTAGCCATGGCGATGGCCCCGCAGGTCGTGAACGGGTCCAGGTACATGCGCGAGGTACGGTCAGAATCAGGCGCTAGCGACAGCGTGTCGGCAAAGAAGATCGAATCCATATGCGCCGCCTCCGCTTTTTGGGCGCATTCGACGATATGATCAATGTCCAGCGCCTGGCGCTTGGGCGCCATCGGATGCTTCCAGGCGGCCTCATGATGGCCACGGGCATAGATGAACAGGTTCAGGTGGATTTGGCGTTTCATCCTAACCTCGGTCGAGCCGCAGCAATGGGGCACAGGTCAGAGGGTAAGGGGGGGGAAAGGCTGTAGTTCTCGCCGCAACGAAAACCGGAGCCCAGCTTGACGCTAGGCTCCGGCTCGTTTCGCCAGATTGAAACTGACGTTAGACCATCGGCATGCCGGCATGCATGTTGCGGCTGTCGCCCAGCTTGGGGAAGCCGTTGGAGAGACTGGGCATCGCGATTTGAGCGATGGTCTCTGGCGTCCAGCCGCCCTCACGATGAACCATGCGGACCGGCTGCAAGGAGCCATAAAGCGTCAGCTCTGCCGCGCGCTGGTGGAAGATCTGACCGTTGACGTAGCTTGCGCCCTCGCTCGCCAGGAACACGGCCAGCGGTGCAATCGCGTCAGCGCGGGAACGGGTCAGGCGCTCGTCACGCACGGCTGCGGCATCCGGATCCTTCGGAGTCGGCACGCTGCGGGTCATGCGGGTGTCGGCGCTCGGCAGCAGGGCGTTTGCCGTGATGCCTTTATTGCCGTTCTCCATCGCCACGATCTTGGTCAGTGCCACGATGCCCATTTTGGCAGCGCCATAGTTTGCTTGCCCGATATTGCCGAGCACACCGCTGGTCGAGCTGACCATGATCATGCGGCCGTATTCCTGCTCGCGGAACAGGTTGATGGCGGCGCGGTTGATGTTGTAGTGGCCGGTCAGATGGACGTCGATCACGTCCTGCCAATCCTGCGGATCCATCTTGTGGAACATGCGGTCACGCAGGATGCCTGCCGGGTTGCAGATGATGTGGCAGCCGCCTAGCTCGTCGCGGGCCTGCTCCACCATGCCAAGGCAGTCTTCGTAGCTGGTGACCGAGCCAAAGTTGGCGGAGGCTTCGCCGCCAGCAGCTTTGATCTCATTGGTGATCTCCTGCGCCGGGGCTGTATCGCCGCCTTCGCCGCCGCCGCCAACGCCGGGATCAACGACCAGAATTTTGGCGCCTGCTGCCGCCATGTGCTTGGCGATCTCCGCACCGACGCCCCGTCCGCCGCCGGTAATAATTGCTACGCGTCCATCGAGCATACCCATGATTGGCGTTTCCTTTTGCTGTGTGGGAATTTGACTAGGACGAAAGGCTAGACCGGTTCCGCAGAGCCTGTCCAGCGGCGAGCGGCAGACGGTGCCCAGATGCGGCTTAAATATGGTTGAAATGCTGTTTCAAGATTTTTCTGGCTAGTCGCTGCCGTTAGGGTGACGGGTAGAGTGCATGCCGCTCGAAAGCTTCAAGGAGACAGAATTTCATGACTGAAGCCAAAGCCCCCTTGGCCGCCATCGACGTTGCGCCCCGCACCAAGCCTTCGAACTACCCGGAGCCCTTTGCCAGCCGCATGGCCAAGAGGGAGAAGCGTCAGTTGGGCGATTATTTCGGCCTGACCGTGTTCGGCGTGAACCTGACCCGTATTTTGCCGGGTGGAGAGACTGCACTCCTGCACATTCATACCAAGCAGGAGGAGTTCATCTATGTGGTGGAGGGCTCGCCGACCCTGGTGACCGGCGAAGGTGAGACCCAGATGAGCCCCGGCATGTGCGTCGGCTTCCCGCCGAACGGCCAGGCACACCAACTGGTCAACCGCACGGACAAGGATGTTTTGATCCTGGAAGTTGGCGACCGGCCACAGGGTGACGAAGGCAGCTATCCGAACGACGACATCCAGGCAGTGATGCAGGATGAGGCATGGGTCTTCACCCACAAGGACGGCTCACCGTACTAGCGCGGGAGTCTCGCCCTTTCGCGCTCTGGCCAAAACCAGTATGACGGGACGTTAGCCTGATTGAGGACCCGTCATATGCCCGATACCGCCGCCCCCTATCTCCGCAACGATGCCGGCATCCGGCTTGCCATTGAGCAGGCCAAGGGAGTGCTAGGCGACCGCTTGTCGACCAGCCAGGCCGTGCGCGACCAGCATGCCCGCGGCGAGGACTATTTCACGCCAGCCCCGCCGGACGCTGTCGCCTATGTGGCGAGCACGGAAGAGGTGGCCGCGGTCGTTAAAATCTGCGCGGAGCACAAAGTCCCCGTCATCGCCTGGGGCACGGGCACCAGCCTGGAGGGCCACGTGACCGCCCCCCAAGGCGGGATTACCATCGACCTATCCGGCATGAACAATGTCCTTCAAGTGAACGCGGCGGATTTCGACGTGCGCGTGCAGGCAGGCGTAACGCGCAAGGCGTTGAACGAGGATATCCGCGCGACTGGCCTTATGTTTCCTGTCGATCCGGGCGCTGATGCTTCGCTGGGCGGCATGGCGGCCACGGGTGCCAGCGGTACCAACGCCGTGCGCTATGGCACCATGAAAGAAAACGTGATCGGTCTGACGGTGGTCACGCCGGAAGGCACGATCATCAAGATCGGCGGCCGCTCCCGCAAGACCAGCGCGGGCTATGACCTGACCCATGTCTATGTGGGCTCGGAAGGCACGCTCGGCATCATTACGGAAGTGCAGCTGCGCCTCTACGGCGTGCCGGAAGCCATATCGGCAGCGGTGTGCCAGTTTGACGATCTGCAAAGCGCCGTCGATACGACAGTCGGAGTAATGCAATACGGCATTCCCGTCGCGCGCATGGAACTGTTGGACGACGTGCAGACCAGCGCCTGCATTAGCTATTCAAGCCTAGAAGGGCTGGAGCCAGGCAAGAACACGCTGTTCTTTGAGTTCCACGGCAGCGAGGCCGGCGTGAAGGAGCAAGCGGAAGCAGCGCAGGCCATCGCAGAGGAACTGGGCGGCAGCCAATTCGCCTGGGCGACGAAGGAAGAGGACCGGGCAAAGCTCTGGCAGGCCCGCCATGACGCCTACTACGCTTGTCTGGCACTCACTCCTGGCAAGCGCGGCTGGGCGACCGACGTTGCAGTGCCGGTCAGCAGCCTGACCGAGTGCATTCTGGAGACCAAGAAGGATATCGAGGCCAACGGCATGATCGCCCCGATCTGTGGCCATATGAGCGACGGCAACTTCCATTGCTGCATCATGCTGGACCCCGACAACGCGGCTGAAATGCAGGGCGCGCATGATTTCACCAAGCGGCTGGTCAATCGGGCCTTGGAAATGGGCGGCACCTGCACTGGCGAGCATGGCGTCGGCATTGGCAAGATCGGCTCGCTCCAGAAAGAAGTCGGCGACGCCTATGAATATATGCGCCGGATCAAAATCGCGCTGGACCCGGACAACATCATGAACCCGGGCAAGGTCGTGGCGATTTAGAGGGGCAGGCAGTATTGCCTGCTGGTACCGGTGCCCGGTAGGGAGCGTCGTGTTATGAGTACCGTGCAACCCGCCCTGGCCGATCAGGTGCCTGCCGACGAAACCAATGGCACGCTTACTGGCAAGTCCGTCAGCCTGCTTGAAGACGTCGGCTTGTTCCGGATGAAACTGCCGAGGGAACTCAGCGGGTTCGAGGCCGACCCCGTGACCCAGTTGGTGGTGCTTGAAGAATTGGCGCGGGCAAACATTTCGGCGGCATGGTGCACGATGGTTGGTGCGACCGGCGTCTCGCTACCCGGTGCTTTTTTGCCCGATGAGGCAGTGGCAGAGATGTTTGCAGGCGGCAGGGTGCCCCGCTGCGCCACGGTTGGAATGCCGATGGGCGAGGCGGCAGCCGTCGATGGCGGTTACCGCTTGACCGGACGCTGGCCGTTTGCGAGCGGCGTACGGCACTCGGAATGGATTTCGACATCGGCTGTGGTCAAGGAAAGCGCGCCCGCGGAGGTGCTCAAGGTCGTTATTCGGACAGACTCTGCCGAACTCCATGACAACTGGCAGGTAGTGGGCCTGAAGGGCACCGGCAGTTGCGATTTCTCCACCAGCGATCTGTTCGTACCGGAAGCGTTTACCTGGCGGCAGACAGGAGAAGAGCCAAAGTGGGGGCCCCATTGTACCGGCTCTCCCGGCCTGGCTATGTCGCGATGGAACATGCCGGGGTTGCGCTGGGCATCGCGCGGGCGGCGCTTGAGCGGTTTATCGCCAAGGAAACCGCCCGCAGCCGCAGCTATCTCGCTGGTATGCCGAGCCTGGCAACACGCCCGGTGATCCAGGACTCGCTCGGGCGGATGGAGCTTCGTCTGCGCGGTGCCGGGCTGGCCGCGATTGAAATCAACAATGATGCATGGCGCACACTCGAAGCAGGCGACATGCCGAGCGTTCAGCAGCAGTGCGAAATGCGTGCGGCCGCTACCTACTGCACAGAGGTTGCAGTGGATGTCGTCAGCACGGTGTTCCGGCATGCCGACGGCAGCGTCATCTATTTGCAGAACGCCTTGCAGCAGTTATTGCGGGACATCAACGTCGCCGCCCAGCACCGCATGGTGAGCGAGGCGGCCTACGAAAACCTGGGGAAGGCGCTGTTCGGCGCTTCGGACGTCAATCCGATGCAGTAGGCCTGTTCTACCCCGCCTCGCTCGCCGTCCGCACCACCTGCCACTCTTCCTCAATCGCCCCCGAATGCCGTTCTTTGCCAGCGCGCCGGTACCAATAATCCGCGTTCCGGTCGTCGCCTTCGATCCGATGCACCAGGGCATGCACCCAGTCGAACAGGGCATTGCCCTCATGGGCCTGACAGATCTCGTGGGCTTCTTCCCAGTCCTTGCCCATGGCGTAGTTCCCCGCCTTCAGGTGATCGATGGCGGTTTGCAGGTCAGCGTTCGGCATGGGTTTGCCCTCTCTCAGCAGTGGGTCTTCAGGAATTTCCGCACGCGCTCAATCGTGTGCGCCTTCAGCTCCGGCGGGTCCTTCCAGGGAAACACAGTGATCTCCGCATTGGGTGCGAGCGAAGCCACATCGATTGAGGTCTGAAGCGGGTGTGAGGGGATGTCGTCTGGCAGCACCAGGATCGGCGTCTCGCATTCGCGGATCACGTCCCGGCCGACGCTGTAGAGGAAATCCGGGTTCACGCGGTAGAGATTGTGGAAGTACTGGTCCAGCGTTGCCTGCTCCACCTCCGGGTGGGCGGCCATGTACTCCGGTCCCCAGCCGTTGCTGCTGTGGCGGTACATGACGTCCGGGTCTTCCGGCCGGTAGCCGACGCTTTGACAGAATACGGCAGCCTTCACCCGCTCCGGAACGCGCTCAATCAGCTTGCCGGCAAAGCAGCCGCCGATGCAGTAGCCCATGAAGGCGAACTCTTTCACGCCTAAATGGTCAAGCAATCCAAGCTGATCGTCGGCAAAAACCTCCCACGGGTTTTCAACCGGGACAGGCCCGGTGCTCTCGCCGCCGGTGGCGTTGCGCTGGTCCATGGTGATGCAGCGGAAATCGCCCTTGAACGCCTCCATTGCATTGATGACCGCGTTCGGCCAGTTGCTCATGCGGGAGTTCAGACCGCCGCCCGGGACGAACAGCACGGGAAAGCCGCTGCCTGTTTCCCCGTAGCGGATGCGGACGTCACCGTTTTCGTAAAATGGCATGATAGGATCCTTCTGTTTCAAACATCAAACGCATCCCCAAGGTGGTGGTCAACCGCATACCTGCCATGCTGGGCTGGAGCGCTTTGACCGGTAGCGCTTTTGTTTCCACGATGCGATAATACATGATTGAGGATACACGCCACCGCAGACCTTATTCGGGAGCGTCGCATGATGACGGAAGCCCAGACCCGCCAAAAACCGCAAGCCACCGCCCAATCTCAGCTCCAGCATGTCGATGTGCTCATCGTCGGCGCGGGTATCTCCGGTGTTGGTGCGGCCTACTACCTGAACAAGCACAATCCCAGCACCAGCTATACGATTCTGGAAGCCGAGGGGAGCTATGGCGGCACCTGGTGGACGCACCGCTATCCCGGTATTCGCTCTGACAGCGACCTGCACACGTTCGGCTATAGCTTCAAGCCCTGGGTCGGCCCGCCCATCGCAACGGCGGAAGAAATCCTCATCTATATGGGGGAGGTGATCGACGAGAACAGCATCGGCGGCCACATCCACTACCGCCACAAGATCACCAATGCCCACTGGTCCTACGCCGACAGCCTGTGGACAGTGACGGCCGAGAACCTGGATACGGGCGAAAGCCGCCAATTCACCTGCAATTTCCTCTACATGTGCCAGGGCTATTACCGCCACAATCAGGGCTACATGCCGGAATGGGATGGCGTTGAGGACTTCAAGGGCCAGTTGGTGCACTCCGAGGAATGGGACACCAACATCGACTACAAGGGCAAGAATGTCGTTGTCATCGGCTCCGGCGCGAGCGCGGCGACCATCGTGCCGGCCATGGCTGGTGTCGCCAAGCACGTCACCATGCTGCAACGCTCCCCGACCTATTTCCGCACCGGCCGCAACGCGATTGAGATTGCGGAGGAACTGCGCCAGTTGCAGATGGACGAGGAAGTCGTTCACGAAGTCACCCGCCGCAAGATCATGTTTGAACAGGCGGCCTTCACCGACATGTGCTGGAAAAAGCCGGACGCAGTGAAGAAGATGATGCTGGACAATATCCAGGACCTGCTGGGCCCGGACTATGACGTCGGCAAGCACTTCACCCCCAGTTACCGCCCCTGGCGGCAGCGCATCGCCTTCGTGCCCGACGCTGACCTGTTCAAGGGTATCGCCGACGGCCATGCCTCCGTCGTGACGGACGAGATCGCCCGCTTTGTCGAAAACAGCATCCTGCTCAAATCCGGCGAGGTGCTGGAGGCGGACCTGATCGTGGCCTCCACCGGCTTCAACATGAGCATCATGGGCGACATCGCGTTCACTATCGACGGCAAGCCGCTGGACTGGCACGACACCATCACCTACCGCGGCACCATGTTTACGGGCGTGCCGAACCTCGCCTGGGTGTTCGGCTATTTCCGGGCAAGCTGGACGCTGCGCAGCGAGTTGGTCGCGGCCTTCGTCTGCCGGATGCTGAACCACATGCAGGCGACCGGCGCGAAGAGCATCGAAGTGGCCTTGCGCGATGAAGACAAGGGCATGGAAATCCAGGATTGGTGGGACCCGGAAGACTTCAACCCGGCTTATCTGGAGCGCGCCGTCCCCTTCCTGCCGCGCCGTGGCACCACCCGCGACTGGCAGCACACCCAGGACTATTGGCGGGAGAAGGATGAGTTCCCAGCTATAGATCTGAAAGGCGAGGAATTCGTCTATCGGCTTGCTGACCGCGCGGACATCGCTGCGGAATAACGAACGACTAACATGTACTTTGAAGGGAGAGTGCCGTGAGCGCATCGGTTCCCATTGTCCGCACCCTGGCGGAATTGCGGGCGCAGGTCGGCGCGTGGCATGCCGCCGGTGAGACGGTCGGCCTGATCCCAACCATGGGCGCGCTGCACGCCGGGCACTTGAGCCTGGTGGAGGCGGCGCTGGCGACTTACTCGCGCGCCGTCGCGACGCTGTTCGTCAATCCGAAGCAGTTCAACGACCCTGCCGACTACGAGAAATATCCGCGGACCGAGCATGACGATGCGGCCAAGCTGGCCTTAGCAGACGCGCATCTGCTCTATTGCCCAAACCCGGAGGAGATGTACCCGGACGGCTTCAGCACCAATGTGAGCGTTTCCGGCGTCAGCCGCGGGCTTTGCGGCGGGACACGGCCAGGGCATTTCGATGGCGTCGCCACGGTCTGCACCAAGCTGTTCCTGCAATCCGGTGCAGATGGTGCCTTCTTCGGTGAGAAAGATTACCAGCAGCTAAAGGTCGTGCAGCGGTTTGTGGCCGACCTGAACATTCCGATCGTCATCCACCCTTGCGCGACCGTGCGCGACCCGGATGGTCTGGCGCTCTCCTCCCGCAACCAGCATCTGAGTGTGGAGCAACGGACGATAGCGCCTGCCATGCACCGGGCAATGGTGAAGGCCGCGGGCGATGTTGCCGCCGGTAAAAGCCGCGAACTGGCGCTGGACGAGGCGCGGGCCGCTATCCTGCAGGCAGGCTATGACCGGATCGACTACCTTGAAATCCGCCGGGAGTCCGACCTATCGCTGGACTTCCCGGTTGGAGAGTTGGCGCGGCTGTTCGCGGCGGCCTTCCTGGGGTCGACCCGGTTGATCGACAACGTGCCCGTGATGGATCGCTAGAGCATCGCCGGTTCAAATTGAACCGCTTCCGCAATCAATTTGCCGGGTAAGATGCTCTAACTCTTAAAATATAGAGCAGATTGACCCGATCCATACGGATCGGGTCAATCTGCTCTAGCGGTTCGATGCAAGCGTTTCGATCAGGCCACTAGCCGCGCTTGGCTCGCCGCCGGGCGCGCAGCAACGCCAAAAGCCCAAACTCAGTCGCTGCCAGTGGCAATGCGGCGGGCACGGCACAACCTCCGTGCCGTTCGGATTGATCGAGTATTTGGTGCCGGGTCCCAGATTGTTGGAGTTTTCATCGACCGCCTGATAGTCGCCCGGAATGGCATGCGTCGGGTCTGGGAACAATGTTAGTTGTTCCATCCCGGCTGATCAGATAGCCTCTCGTCGCTCTGCGTTTTTCATGGCACGCTGTGTTTTGACCGAGGCGCGGGATGGGAGAGCGACATGGTGATCAAGCTTCACAGTCAGGCGACGACGCCACCGAAGATCAGGGCGGCCATACAGGCCAGTGACGACCCTGCGTGGGTTCTTGCCGAGCGTCACGGGACCACGGAACAGACCGTATGGAAATGGCACCAGCGTGCCAGCGTGGAGGATCGCAGCCACACGCCCCATCGCCTTCAGACGACGTTGACGCCAGCGCAGGAAGCTGTCGCGGTGGCCCTCCGCAAGACGCTTTTGGTCTCGCTGGATGATCTGCTGGCGGTGGTGCGCGAGTTCTTGAACCCGAAGGCCTCCCGCTCTGGCCTTGACCGCTGCTTGCGTCGGCATGGCGTGGGGCCCCTGCGCGCCCTGAAAGCAGCATCGCCCCGGCCAAAGCATAGCGCCTTCAAAGCCTATGAACCCGGTTCCATCCCCATCGACCTGAAATACCTGCCACCGATGGCAGATGAGAGCCGCCGCCGTTCCCTCTTCGTGGCCATCGACAGGGCAACGCGTTGGGTTGTTGTCAGGGTCTACAACAGCAAGACAGCGGCCAATGCCCGGCGCTTCCTGCGCGCCCTGGAGCGCGCCTGCCCGATGCGGATCCGCCCCATACTCCCGGATAATGGAAAAGAGTTCACGGATCGCCTCTTCAGTCTGCGCCAGCGCGCCGCAACAGGCGCGCATGAATGCGACACGCTGGGCGCCGCCCTCGATATCGATCATCGCCTGACGCCGCCTAGGTCACCTCAGACCAACGGTATGGTCGAACGGTTCAATGGCCGCATCGAAGAGGTTCTGCAGAGCCATCCCTTCCGATCCGGCGAGGTTCTGGAAGCCACGCTGCTTCGCTATGTCTGGCTTTACACCCAGCCGCTGCCGCAATCAGCCCTGGGCAGCAAGACGCCCTTGCAGGCAATGAAGGGATGGCGCAAACCCAAACCAGAGCTGGTCAGGAAACAGCCATATTACCTTCCAGGATGTGAAAGGGAGGTCACAGCCAAGTGCGGCGCACACGCCTGCAACAGCTACCGAATTGGTAAAGGACGGCGTCGCGGTCGCCCAGGTGAACTCGTTGAGGCCGGTGTCATAAACGAAGTTGGTGGTTGCAGAATCCATCGTGTCGAAATGCACGCTGTCCAGCGTAACCATCAGGTTGGTAACGGCGCCGCTGCCGACCGGGGCCTGGAATGTACCGATGGCTGTGCAGCCGCCATTACCGAAATCGATCTCATAGATCGCGGGAACCACCAGAGCCACACTTGGTACTGCGACCAATGTTGCAATTGCCAGCGCTGCGGCGCGTATCGGTTGTATATATTCAAACATCTTTGAGTTATCTCTGGGTATTTGAGCAAAGTATGGTTATCTTAACACAAAAAGAGGTGAAAAATTAACCTGTGGAATTAGGACGGTATAAATATTTGATAATGTTATAACTATGATATGTGCGTCGTCATATTACGCTAACTGGTGACCGAACGGATCAGTCGTTGGATCGCGTCCAGCACAAGAGGCTCCGTCAATGTCGGCGCGTGGCCGATGCCGGGCAGGGTAATTGCCTCTGCATTCGGTGCCTGGTGCTGCATTCCGGCCAGGGTTTCCGCGCTCAGCACGTTGGAAGCCCCGCCGTGGACGATCAGCATCGGCCCTTTGGCAGCCGCCGCCCGGAACAGCGCCCAAAGGTCGATGTCACCGCTCGGCGCACGCAACGGCTCGACCAGCCGTGGGTCCCATTGCGCCTGCAATCCAGGCGTGCCGTCCGGGCGCGGTTCGAATGTTGCCTCCGCCAATTCCCGCCAGCCGCCGTCTGTCTCAATTGAAAGGTGCGGCATCAGGCCTTGCAGATAGGTGAGTGCTTCCGGCCACCCCGCCGGCGAGGGCGGGTTGCCGACAATGTCCAGCCAGACGCTTGCGCCACTGGTCGCCGCATCTGGCCCGACATCGTTGATGATAGTCCCTGCCAGCAGGCCCGGTTGACTGACCGCCAGCGCCATAGTCAGCAGCCCGCCAAAGCTTGTGCCGACGCCTATGACCTTGTGCAGGCCTAGCGCTGCTGTCGTGTGGCGTATGTCGTCTAGCAGCCGGGGCGGCGCATAGCGGGCAGCGTCATCGGCCCGGTCCGCCAGGCCCCGGCTAACCGGGTCCAAAGCCACCACAGGATGGGGCGAGAGCGCCCGCGCCAGCCCGGCAAAGTCCGCACCGTTGCGGCTCAGTCCCGGAAGGCAGAGCAGGGGCGGGGCGTGCGCACCCTGCCAATCGCCCCAAAGCCGCACCGCAGTCCGCAGCCCGTCCTGGCACGAGATGTAGCGGACCTGCATGGCGGGCGGCTGCTGTTTCTGCCCGTTCTAAAGCCCGATCAGGCCCGGCACCTCCGCCAGGCTCTTGATCTTGACAACGGGTTTGCCGGGCAGGCTCTCGGGCGGGTTGCCCATGCGGTTGCACCAGGCGACGGTAAAGCCGAAATGCGCTGCGCCGGCCACGTCCCAGGCGTTGGAGGAGAGGAACAGCACCTGCGCGGGCTCCACATTCAACCGGTCGATCACCAGTTGATAGACGCTGGGGTGCGGCTTGTAGATGCCGATGTCCTCGACCGACAGCACCTCATCCAGCAGCGGCGACATGCCGGAGCGGTTGACGGCAGCGGTCAGCATGGTGGGCGAGCCATTGGAAAGAATTGCCGTATACCGCTTCTCTGCCTTCAGCTTTTCCAGGGTCGATATGCTCTCCGGGTAGGGATCGAGGCTGAGGTAAAGCTCCATCAATTCCGCCCGCAAAGCCGGATTCTGGATACTGCAGGCAGCCATCGTGTAGTCGAGGGCCTCACCCGTAACCTGCCAGAAATCCGCGTGTGCGCCCATCAGCGAGCGCAGCCACGAATATTCAAGCTGCTTTTGCCGCCAGAGCACGTTCAGCCGGTCGGCCTCTGGGCCGATTTTGCGCCGCCGCCGCTGCATAGGGGAGGAAAAGTCGAACAGGGTGCCATAAGCATCGAAGACACAGGCGCGGATATCTTCCAGGGCGCTCATCGGGGAGCCTCTCATCACAAAATACAATAAGTGACCGCCTAACATGCACGGCGGCTTGCTGCCAGCCCATTGGGTGGAGTAGGGTGCCCTCATTCTAACACTATTTACCACCGTTAAGGGAGACGACCCATGTTCAAGGGTTCGCTCGTCGCGCTGATTACCCCGTTCAAGGACGGCAAGGTCGATGAACAGGCCTTTCAGCGTTTTGTTGAATGGCAGATCGAGCAAGGTACGCATGGCCTGGTGCCCTGCGGTACGACCGGCGAGTCGCCGACGCTCTCCCATGACGAGCACAAACGGGTCGTCGATCTGTGCATAGAGGCCGCTGCCGGCCGCGTGCCGGTGATCGCGGGCGCGGGCTCCAACAACACGGCGGAAGCCATCGATTTGACCCAGCACGCCAAAAAGGCAGGCGCCGACGGCGTGCTAGTGGTGACGCCCTACTACAACCGCCCGACCCAGGAAGGGCTCTATGAGCACTTAAAGGCAGTGAACGATTGCGCCGACATTCCGATCATCATCTACAACATCCCGCCGCGCAGCGTGGTGGACATGTCGGTGGATACGATGGCCCGGCTCTCCAAGCTGCCGAACATTATCGGCGTGAAGGATGCGACCACCGACCTGGCGCGCCCGAGCCTTGAGAAGATGTCTTGCGGTGATGATTTCGTCCTGCTGTCCGGCGAAGACGGCACCGCCATCGGCTATCTGGCCCAGGGCGGTGTGGGCTGCATCAGCGTGACCGCCAACGTCGCGCCGAAGCTCTGCGCCATGATGCACGAGGCCTGGCAGCAGCACGCGGTCGAGCGCGCCCAGCAGATCAACATGCAGTTGATGCCGGTGCACGAGGCCATGTTCCACCAGCGCTCCCCCGCCGGTCCGAAATACGGTGCACACCTGCTGGGCCATTGCTCGCCCGAGACCCGCCTGCCCATGACTCCCGCCGAGCCCGGCACCCAGGAGATCGTGCGCAAAGCCATGACGGATGCGGGGCTGCTGTAAAGGATTTGGCGTTAATGCGGGCCGCCTGGCTTACGGGTTAGGCGGCGGCGCGACCCACCAGCCCCTGCTGGCAGAACTTTTAGCCCATGGCCCCTAAAGCAGACCCAGCTAAGAACGTGGTGGCCCAGAACCGCCGCGCGCGCTTCGATTACTTCATCGAGGAAACGATGGAGGCTGGCCTGATGCTGACCGGTAGCGAGGTCAAGTCGCTGCGCTCCGGCAAGGCCAGCATCGTCGAGAGCTATGCCACGGAGGAAGGCGGCGCACTCTGGCTCATCAACTCCCACATCCCAGAGTACGCGGGAGCCAAGAACTTCGGCCACACGCCGCGCCGTCACCGCAAGCTCCTGATGCGCAAGCGCGAGATCGAGCGGCTGGCGGGCAGCCTGAAGCGTGACGGCATCACGCTGGTGCCGCTGGAGGTCTACTTCAACGAGCGCGGCCGGGCAAAGCTGGCCCTGGGGCTGGCCAAGGGCAAGAAGCAGGTGGACAAACGCGAGACCATCAAGGCCCGCGACTGGAAACGCGACAAGGCCCGCCTGATGCGCGAGAAGGGCTAGGTTTCTGGTCTCCTGGTATTGTTAGGCTGCAACCTGCTTGAATAAAAACACCCAGTGCAAAACTAAATATTTCTAAGTTTTCCTAAACATTTCGCAATTAGTAGTTAAGGGCTTAATCCTTTGCGCATTTGATGCTATATATGTTGCACACGGAGGAAATCATGAACATCACCAGCGTTTTTTATAAGTTTCCGGATCAGGAAGCCTGCATTGCGCATTTAGAAAAGTTCGCTGGGGCGATGATCCACATTGCCCGCATTGCGGGGCTACAAACGTGGCTTGTAAAGATGATCAAGACCGCATTGGCCGATGGAACTGTCATGGATGCAAATCCAGCTTCAACGTCCTGGCTGGTACAGTCTTTGAAAAAACCAAAATACCCCTTCAAAAATGGTTTTTGGGTGTTGCCTTGATTGTTAATGCCAGGAAAAGCCTATCAAGTTGTCAGCTTGCCCGTGATCTAGATATGAATCAAAAATCAGCATGGTTTATGCAGAAACGCATCCGCGCTGAAATGGCAAGCAAGCAGGGTGAAATCCTGTTACAAGGAATTGTTGAAGCTGACGAAAGATATGTAGGTGGTAAACCACACAAGCGAAATAAACGTTTTGATAACAATGATTTACCTCCTCCACCTCCTCCGCGATGAAGAGGGACACGCAAAACGTCGGTTATTGGCGCGGTAAAACGCGGCGGTAAAGTCGTTGCCCGTGTCGCCAGCAGTCTGACTGGCAAGGACATTCTAAACTTCATTCGTAGCAGCGTCGATCCCGAAGGCTCGCTGCTGATCACTGATGAATTCAAGGCTTACAGCGCTGTTCGGGCAACCATGGCGCACGCCACAATCAATCATAGCAAGGGCGAATATGTTTTCGGCAACATCCATACCAACACCATTGAAGGCTTCTGGTCACTTCTCAAACGGGCCTGGTACGGATCGCATCATCATTATCGAAAATGCTATATGCCGCTCTATGTCGCGGAAGCATGCTGGAAGTACAATCAACGCAAGAACGACAACGCCTTCGGGTCTTTTATGCGGGGATGCTTTAAATGAACCGACTCTTTTATGGCGACTGCCTGACTGTCATGCGAGAAATGCCGTTAGGCAGTGTTGATCTGATTTATTTGGATCCCCCTTTCAACTCAAACCGTGATTACAATGCGATTTATAAGGATGAGACAGGCCGTCCATTACCCGACCAGATTGAAGCTTTCTCCGATCTGTGGACTTTGGATGAAGATCGCGAACGGGCAATCAGAAATATGCCAATCCTTATGAGAGAATCCGGTGTTGATGACGGTATCACCGAGCTCTGGAAAATTTGGTGTAACGCCCTGCGCAAGACGCAGCCTGGCCTACTTGCCTATCTCAGCTACATGACCGAGAGACTCTTGCCCATGCGGAGTATTCTCAAACCGACCGGATCAATTTATCTACACTGCGATCCTACTGCCAGTCATTACATCAAGGTGATGATGGACGGCATCTTCGGGCACGGAAATTTTCGGAATGAGATCATTTGGTGTTACAAATCTGGCGGCGCAAGCAAACGCTGGTTTGCAAAAAAACATGATACAATTCTATTTTATGCAAGAAATCACAGATATTGCAAATTTAATCAGTTAAAGATCAAATCTTACGGCCAATCCGGAGGCGGCCATGGTGGTGCCATTAAATATTATAAAGATCAAAAAGGGACGTATTCAATTGTAACAGCCCGCGACTGGTGGGAAATTTCAATGTTGGCAACGACCCATAGTGAAGGACTTGGTTATGCGACTCAAAAACCACTTGCCCTATTGGAGCGGATCATTGCTGCCAGCACCAACGAAGGTGATGTGGTGTTCGATCCGTTCTGCCGGTGTGCTACGACGCTGGAAGCTGCCCACAAACTTGATCGCAAGTGGATCGGGATCGATATAGCCATTCACGCAATCAAGCGTGTCGCGAAGGTTCGGCTGGAAGATCGGCTTGGTTTGAAGGATGGTATTGATTTTGAGATCGAGGGTGTCCCACACAACATCGAGGGCGCTCGCGATCTATGGGAACGTGATAAATATCATTTTCAGAAATGGGCAATTGAGCAGATCGACGGCTTTGTCACTGCGCGAAAGACGGCTGATGGCGGTATTGACGGGCGGCTCTATTTTGATATGGGAGGACGCAATCTTGAAAGCATGGTGTTGGAAGTGAAGGGCGGCAGAAATATCGGTATCAGTGTTGTGCGGAACCTCCGAGGGGTTCTTGAACGCGAAAATGTGCCCATGGCAGGCTTAATCATCATGGACAATCCAGGGCCGACTAAGATGCGGAACTTTGCTCGCGAAATGGCGTCGGCAGGCGATCTTGAAGTCATGGGTGTTCAGTATTCGCGAATGCAATTGCTGACCGTTCAGGACATTCTTAACGGCAAGCGGTTTCCGACGCCTTCTGTGGCGCGGGCCAAAGGGGCGGCACAGCCTGCACTGCCGCTGGGTTGATAGATAAGCCCTTAAATATTAATTGCGATTATTTTATCTAGTGAAGAGCTGGATTCGTTAACTTCTGAGTTTCCCCAGAGTTCGAGATTCATTCGGCGGCTTGCTTGTTAATGTGCTTGGTGACGCGAAGGAACAAGCCGTCGGCTAGGCCGTCGCGCACTCGCATGACCGTCTTGCCGGGTTCCGGCCCCTTGAACGCCGCTACCTTCTTATCGTCCAGCTTTGCCATGTCTCAAATCCTCTGCCTAACCGTTACCTAAGTAAAATGGCAGAAGCAGGCACCCCTATCAAGACGCAAGCAGACACGATCTACCTATAAATACCTGTTAATGTTATATGTTTCAGACGACGCCAGGCAGTGACAGGCTATACAATGGAAGCCCTTGGGGTCACCAGAGTTTTTTCTCTCGGAAACGTTTAAATACCCTCGAAATTGGTTGTTGGCCGGCAGCCGAGCGCCGCGAGACCTCCCGCGCGGATTGCATTTGGACTCACCAACGCTTTCCATCACCAACGATGACGCCGGACTATTGATTGCTGGCTACGGTGCCGTGAACCGGTGGGTTCGGCGAAGGATTAATGTGTCCCTGACCCAATTCTGAAGCCGGATTGTATCAATGCAGCTTCGGCGCTTTCAGGAAGCTGGTGCGGTCGGCGGATTTCACCATGATGTCGACCACGCGGTCGTCGCGCACCAGCCGAATCGGCACCTCTACCCCAGCATTTCCGTGTGCCCAGACACACCGCCAAAGGTCGCCGCTGTCGGCCACTTCATCCTTGCCGACGGCAATGATCTGGTCTCCAGCCTGGATGCCGGCTTTCTCCGCTGGGCCGCCATCGATGACGCCACCGACCAACACTGCGTCGCCGCTCTCTGCCGCGTACATGCCAAGCCAGGGGCGGGGCGGGCGGTTTGCCCGGCCGAACGTCAGCAGATCATTGAGGATCGGCGGCAGCAGGCCGATGGGCACCACCATGTTCATATCGATCCGCTGGCTGCCTTTTCCGCCCTGTTGCATGATGAGCGAACCGATGCCTAGCAGCTTTCCGTCTTCGCCAATCAGTCCGGTGCCACCCCAATTCGGGTGAGCAGGTGCGGTATAGAAGGCGTCGTCCAGCGCGTATTCCCAATAGCCGGCAAAGTCCTGGCGGCCCACAAGCTTGGTAGCAATCGCATGATGGCGTCCGCCACCGGCGGCCAGGATACAGTCGTCGCCGACGCTGAACTCATCCGAATCGCCGATCTCCAGAGCAGGAAGATCCAACTTGCCCAGCGCTTGCACCAATCCAAAGCCGGTTTCCTGATCCATGGCGAGCGCGTGACCCGGTACGGCTCGGCCATCATTGGTGTTAATCCAGATAGTTTCGACCTCTGTCACCAGATAACCGATCGTAACGATCAGGCCGCTGTCGCTGATGACGACGCCGCTGCCTTCGCGCTCCATGCCCAACGTGTTAGCGCTGAAGGCATCGGCAGGAACATAGCTGCGCAAGCTGACAACCGCCTTCAGCGTCTGCTCGAGATCGAACGTATAGTCGCTCGGATTCGGTTGATGGCTTGGGCGGACTTCCCAGTCGGAGTCGGACATGGTGCGGATCAATCCTTGGTGCGGAAACCGATTTGAAATGCACTATAGCATTTCAAATCAATGTTGGACTCCCGGCGCATCGTCCTAAGTTTATTGCGCTGCTGTCCAATGCGCCGCCACATCGCCCGCGCTTGCCTGCCAGACGTCTTTGTAAGCGGTCATCCTGGTCAGCGCCTCGTCCAGATACTTGATCCGGTGCGCCTGACCCAGCAGCCAGGGGTGGATCGCCAGCGTCATCACGGTGCCTGCGGGGTGGGCCTCTTCATGCAGGTAGTCGAAGGCTTCGCACACCACATCGCGCCAGCGCCACGGCATCAGGCGGCGCACCGCCATCAACTGCGTGTCGTCCCACTCCGCCTGGTTCGGCATACAGATGAGCGAGCCGTGATTGGTGGCATAGGGCGTGTCGTCGTTCGGAAAGTCGGCGACGTACTGGATGCCTGCCTCGTTCAGCAGGGCAGGCGTGCGGCCGCTTTCGGAGAAGTCCTGGCCGAACCAGCCTGTCGGCCGCCGGCCCGCCACCTTCTCCAGCGTATCCATCGAACCGCTAATCACAGCGCGTTCTTCCGCTTCGCTCAGGTGGGAGGCCAGCATCTGGGTGGCAGAGACGCCGTGCCCCGCAATCTCCCAGCCGCGCCTCACGCATTCCTCCACCATGCGGGGATAGCGCTCGGCCAGCACGGCGTTGACGGGCACAGTCGGCTTGATGCCGTGCTTGTCGAGCAGTTCCAGCACCCGCCAGAAGCCGACGCGGTTGCCATGCTCCCGGTGGGAGTAGTTCAGGTAGTCCGGGAAGTGAGAGCCTAGGGCGCCGCCATAGCGCGGGTCGCGCTGAGTGCCCTCCGGCGGGTCCAGTTCGAGGTATTCCAGATAGAGGTACACACACCAGGCCATCTTCGCACCGCCCGGCCAGGCGACCGGCTTGCGGGCGTTCAGGGGGGAGTAGGGGAAGTGGCCATGATCATAGCCCGCGCCCTTGCGGTAGCGGACGGTCTGGGGTTTGTTTGCGTCGCTCATCACCTCAGCTCTCCTGCTTCGCCAGATGCGCCTGCATGTCCGGCAGACAATGTTCCAGGTAGTGGTCCGCGATCTCCGATCCCGTCGCCCACCAGACGTCAGAGTGGCCTTTGATATAGGCCAGAGCCTTGTCCAGATACCGCGCGCGGTGCGGCGTGCCGTAGAGGTAGGGGTGCAGCGCAATCGCCATCACGCGCCCGCCATGCTCGCCCTCACGGTAGACCGTGTCGAAATGGTCCATGATCATCTGGGCGAAGTCCTCGCCTTCGGTGTGATAGCGGTACTCGATAGCGTCGTTGATATCCATGGAGTAGGGCACGGTGATCAACGGCTTGCCGAACTTCGGCAAGGTGCGGGTCTTGATCGGGAAGGGCTGGTCGTCGTGGTACCAGTCGCTCGTGTATTTCATGCCGAGTTCGGCCACCAGGTCGGGCGTGTTCACCGTGAAGCTCGCCGCCGGGCCGAACCAGCCGGCCAGTTGCTTGCCGGTGTGCTTGCGCAGCGTCTCGACGCAATCCCTGATCACCGCCCGCTCCTCATCCTCCGGCAAGTTCCAGAGGTAGCGGGTGTTGTAGATGCCATGGCAGAGATAGTCGTAGTTGCGTGCCTGCATCGCCTCGAAAATTTCCGGGTAATGTTCGATCACCGAGAAGTTGAGGGATATGGTGCAGGTGATGTCGTGCTTGTCCATGATGTCGGTCATGCGCCAGAAGCCGACCCGGTTGCCATAGTCCTTGTCGCCATAGCCGAACACATCCGGATGCGGCGAGCGCGGCCAGGGATTGCGGACGTTCTGGAACACCGGCTGGTATTCATAGTGCTCCACGTTGGGCAGCACCCAGACGGCCACCCGTTCGCCATTCGGCCATTTCAGCGGTGGCCGGTCGACAATGGGGCTGTAGGGGAAGCGGTCGGGCTCCATGGGCTGGGCTCCTGGTTATCATACGGCGACGTTCGGGAAGGTGACGGCTGTCGCTTCGGTTGGCAAGACTGATCGGCACGCGGGCTCGTTGCGTACCAACAGGCAAAATAAGTGCAATGAGGTGCAGTCATGCGTCTGAGCCGACGTATCTTGCTCGCGGTTACAGATTTGTTTGGATTGGCCGACTGTGAAGTCGCAACTCCCTTTGACGCGGCTGGACCGTCTGCCAGCGCAGTGTCAGAAAATGCTATCGTTATCGTTGCGATTACAGAAGCAACCCTCAGCGACCGCAACGCCGACCGGAAAGTTTTCTGGCAAAATGTAGAGCGCGTGGAAGCCTCTCTGGAGGGGCAATCTGGTTTCCTCGGCATCTCCAGGCGGCTTGAGGTATTGGGCGACCGAGCCTGGACTATGACTGCATGGGAAGATGAGGAGAGCTTGCGCGCCTTTGTTTCCGGCCAGGTCCACCAACGGGCCATTGACGAGGCGAACGGTGGACTCGCTGATTCTCGCTTCGTCCGTTTTAAAGTGCCGAGCAACGCGCTGCCAGTGTCATGGGACGAGGCTCTTGCGAAGCTTGAGAGCGAAGGTAGGGCCTATTGGGAGTACCTGTTCTGTCCCGGCTGATCGGATAGCCCCTCGTCGCTCTGCGTTTTTCATGGCACGCTGTGTTTTAACCGAGGCGCGGGATGGGAGAGCGACATGGTGATCAAGCTTCACAGTCAGGCGACGACGCCACCGAAGATCAGGGCGGCCATACAGGCCAGTGACGACCCTGCGTGGGTTCTTGCCGAGCGTCACGGGACCACGGAACAGACCGTATGGAAATGGCGCCAGCGTGCCAGCGTGGAGGATCGCAGCCACACGCCCCATCGCCTTCAGACGACGTTGACGCCAGCGCAGGAAGCTGTCGCCGTGGCCCTCCGCAAGACGCTTTTGGTCTCGCTGGATGATCTGCTGGCGGTGGTGCGCGAGTTCTTGAACCCGAAGGCCTCCCGCTCTGGCCTTGACCGCTGCTTGCGTCGGCATGGCGTGGGGGCCCTGCGCGCCCTGAAAGCAGCATCGCCCCGGCCAAAGCACAGCGCCTTCAAAGCCTATGAACCCGGTTCCATCCCCATCGACCTGAAATACTTGCCACCGATGGCAGAGAGAGCCGCCGCCGTTCCCTCTTCGTGGCCATCGACAGGGCAACGCGTTGGGTTGTTGTCAGGGTCTACAACAGCAAGACAGCGGCCAATGCCCGGCGCTTCCTGCGCGCCCTGGAGCGCGCCTGCCCGATGCGGATCCGCCCCATACTCCCGGATAATGGAAAAGAGTTCACGGATCGCCTCTTCGGTCTGCGCCAGCGCGCCGCAACAGGCGCGCATGAATGCGACACGCTGGGCGCCGCCCTCGATATCGATCATCACCTGACGCCGCCTAGGTCACCTCAGACCAACGGTATGGTCGAACGGTTCAATGGCCGCATCGAAGAGGTTCTGCAGAGCCATCCCTTCCGATCCGGCGAGGTTCTGGAAGCCACGCTGCTTCGCTATGTCTGGCTTTACACCCAGCCGCTGCCGCAATCAGCCCTGGGCAGCAAGACGCCCTTGCAGGCAATGAAGGGATGGCGAAAACTCAAACTAGAGCTGGTCAGGAAACAGCCATATTTACCTTCCTGGATGGGACACCTACGCTGCATTGCCAAACCGCCTGCATTTCAGCGAAGCTTACACCTACCAAATGTGAGTGAGCCAAATGTAAGCGAGGAAGCGCCATGGCCTACGACTACAAACTGATCAACGTGGAGATCGACGGTAAAGCCGCCTTCGCCACCATCTCCAACCCGCCCGTTAACGTCATCACCTTGCCGCT
Source organism: Alphaproteobacteria bacterium (assembly GCA_965202745.1). GTDB lineage: Bacteria > Pseudomonadota > Alphaproteobacteria > Bin95 > Bin95 > JACKII01. Next base: position 30,021 of record CBDBCB010000022.1, on the reverse strand, counting down.
GCTGGCGGAACTTGAGGCACTGTCGCACGAGCTGAAGGCCGATCCGGACCTGCTGGTGGTGGTGTTCAAGAGCGCGGACCCGGATTTCTTCCTGGCTCACTTCGATGTGGCGGCGATTGTTGACCGCCCGACCGACACACCCGCCCGCCGCGAGCCCCAGGTTAAAGCCTATCACGCCATGTGCGAGCGCTACCGCACCATGGACAAAGTCATCATCGCCCAGATCGAAGGCCGTGTCGGCGGCGGCAGCGAGTTGGCTGCCTCCTTCGACATGCGCTACGGCGTGTGCGGCAAGACCAAGATCAACCAGATGGAGGTGCCGCTCGGCATCCTGCCCGGCGGTACAGGCATCTAGTGCCTGCCGCGCCTGATGGGCCGGGGCCGCGCGATGGAAGTGATCCTGGCGGGTGACGACCTGGACGCCGAAACGGCAGAGCGCTGGGGCTACCTCAACCGCATTTACGAGGCTGACCAGATCGGCCCGGCGGTCGAAAAACTGGCAAAGCGCATCGCGTCATTCCCCGCGGAGGCGGTGCGGCTTGCCAAAGAAAGCGTGAACCAGTCCGATAGGCCCCTAATGGAAGGTCTGGCGGAAGAAGCCTACCTGTTCGACCAGACGCTCCGCACGGCAGGCACCAAACGCAACATGCGCAAGTTCCTGGAGATCGGCGGCCAGACCCGCGAAGGCGAACTCCGCATGGGTGACCTGGCCGGAGAGTTGGGGGAAGGGTAGAAGCTCTCAAGCGCTTCCTGCCAAGCACCCACTCACCGTCATTGCGAGGTGGCGGGCCATAGGCCCGGTAACGAAGCAACCCAGGCAAGCTGGAGATAGCCCTGGCTGGTATCTGGGGTGCTTCATCCGCTGCGCTTATTCGCAATGACGCCGTGATGAGCCGTTAACGCTTTCGCGCTGCAAACTTACTCCGCCGCAGTTTCGCGGATTTTCTGTTTCATCCGCGTCATGCCCTCGATCCAGCGGTCGGGGTCCGCCGCCTTCTTGGCCCCAGTAAGCGCCCGCGGGCGGATGGGTGAAGATCATGAAGCGGTCATCGGCGATGCCCTCCATGATGACAGCGGTGGCCTCGTCCGCTGACATGACGCCATCGCGAAGCGTGCCGCTGTCCGGCGTGTTCTCGGTCATGGGCGTCGCGACCCGCAGGGGACACACCACGGTCTTGCCCTTAACGTCCATATGTAAATCTCCTCCCGGGAATTTGGTTATCCCCGCCTAGTCATATCCTAAAAAGTGCACCCGTTCCGGCTGGACGCCCGGCCTTGAGCCGGGCGGAACGCCGGGATCTCTGTTAAGGGGCGAATAACGCCCTCGGCCTACTCCGCCGCTCTGGCCCTGGCGCTGCTCTCCAGCCATTCGGGCTTATGCCCGCCCAGTACTGGGCTTGGCTTGTCCCAGAAGGGCTGGGTCTCGCTCATGTGCACCACCGGGCCCAGGTGCCGGATCTTGCCATAGGCAGGCTGGCTCTCGACCAGCAGTGGGTTTAGCTCGGCCTCGCTCAGGTCCATGCCAAATTCCTGATAGCCCACGTCGCCCTGGCGGTAGATGAACATGCCGGACTGGCAGAGCGAGACGCGCACGTGATAGCTGCCTCCCTCGACCGCGCGGCGGGCCAAAGCCAGCAGGATGCCATACGCGCCCAGATAGCCGGTCGTGTAGTCGTTGGCGGCGGCGGGCAGCAGTTTCGGATGCTCAGGCGTGCCCTCGTGACAGATGCCGGTCATGGTCTGCGCGACCTGCTCCCATCCCGCCCGGTGGCTGAAGGGGCCGTCTGCACCATAGCAAGAGATAGAGGTATAGATGATGCCGGGCCGCACTTCGGCCAGCTCATCCGCGCCGAAACCCAGGCCTTCGATCATGCCGGGCCGGTAACCCTGGCTGAAGACGTCGGTGCCACGCACCAGCTCTTTCAGCTTGGCGTTATCGCCGGGTTCTTTCAGGTTCAGGTAGGTCGAGCGCTTGCCGTGATTGGTATCCACCACCGCGTGCGGGATCTGGGGCAGGCCGTCTGCCGTCACCATCAGTACATCGGCCCCGTGCTCTGCCAGCGTGCGGGCTGCGGTCGGTCCGGCCAGGATACGGGTCAGGTCCAGCACCCGGATACCGTCGAGCGGACGCGTGCCTGCGGGCATAGGCTCCGGTGCGCTATCGCCGATCTTGATCACTTCGACGATGGGCTTGGCGGCCAGCACCTTGCCGTGCTCCTCCGCCAGCCATTCGGCGTTGGTGCGCACCATGCCACCGCAGACACGGTTTTCGTCAATGGCGGCTTCCAGGTCGAGCGCGTTCCATTTCTTGACGGCGGCTGCGACCGATTCCGGTGTTGCCTCGCAGCCCAGCAGTTTCTGTGTGTGCGCCTGCAAATGCGGCAGGCCGAAATGCGGCAGCGCCCAGCGGCCATCCTTGGTCGGCCAGGGCTGGGTGAGGGCGGTCATCGCCTTGTGGGACGGGCTGAGGAGCGGCTGATACACGCCCGAAGCGTCTAGCTGAGAGGCATGATCACCGCTGCGCAAGGTTGCCGCCGCATGACGCACGTCGATGGACACTTTCTGCCGGCGGCCGGTCTTCAATTCGTGGATATCGTTGACGGCGGTGCCGACACCGGCCAGCGCCGCGGCCACTGTCTCGCCGATCTTGAACTTGGTGGAGAAGACCGGGTCCTTGCCCGTGATCGAGACCTCACCATCGGCGGGCATACCCTTGCCGCGGGCGGCCATCACTTCTTCGAATGCGGTTGGCATCAGCGTTTCCTCTCTTTTGGTTTTGCCCTTCACATTGAGCCGCGTCGCGTAGCAGCGCGAGTCGAAAGGTCATGTCGTTGATTGTTTAACGCCACCCTTCGACAGGCTCAGGGTGAAGGATTTTCTGTTCGGGTTCCTACTCGTCCGCCAGCTTCTTCCACCAGATCGTCCGGCTCTCCGCCGGTTTGTCGCCGTAAGAGCGAAGCGGCGGGCGCAACACCATCAGGTCGCCATCAAAGCTTACATCCCGCACCTGCTCCGTGCCCATGCGGGCCGGGTCGGAGCACGCATCAACAGTCGTCACCAGTGTTTCGCCGTCGAACGTATATGAGCCTGCATAGCAGGAATATTCGCGATGCTGGCCATCCGGAATTACCGCCCGCGCATCGGTGATGGAGGCGCTCATGCGGCCGTCGGCGGTCAGTACCACCCGGCCGATCACCCGCTCGCCGCTGAAGGGCGGAGCGACCGGTTTACCGTCGGCATCCACCGCTTCAGCGCGCACCAGTGCCCAGGTCCCTACATGATCTTTCCCGGCGTACTTGTCCATGAATTGTGTTTTCCTCTTTGGGATCGTCGAACGAAAATCTTATAGTGGACTTTATAGAACACGCGGGCCACGGCAAGCAGAGAGCCTGACCGCCAAGGAGGATAAGCCATGCAAGCAGTCGCCAGTACGGAAACCACCAAGGTTCCTCTCCAGCACCCGGAAGGTATCGGCGGACGCACCGACTATATCGGCACGCCTGGTATCATTAACGCTGATCCCCAGGCTTTTCTGGTGGACCGGATGTTCCCCGGCGCAACCATTGCGCCCCATTTCCACGATATTGACCAGTACCAGGTCGTCGTCGGCGGCTATTGCAATATGGGCAAGAAGGCCGCCCCGCCGGTGAGCTTTCAGTATGCCGATGCCTTTACTCCCTATGGCCCGATCAAGGGGGAGGAGATGGGCTTTTCCTTCTTCACTTTGCGGCCCGTGGCGAGCGGCGGCTTTTTCCCCATGCCGGGCAGCCGTCAGGATATGCCGGGCAGGGCAGGGCGCAACATCTCCGCCCATTTCGACTGCACCGGCCCAAAGCCGGGAGCAGGCGAGCGTATTGCGACGCGTATGGTGGAGGAGCAGGGCGACGGCGTGGACGCCTATGGCATCCGCTGCGGCGCTGGCGCGATGGTGGACGGGCCGGCCTCCGACGGTGGCGGCCAGTACTATTTGGTGTGTGAGGGGGAAGTGACCCACAACGGCAAGGTCCTGCCGCAATGGTCATTGGCCCACGTCCAGCCGGGCGAAGATGCGCCGCAGATGCAGGCAGGCGCAGACGGTGCGGATGTGCTGGTCCTCCAGTTCGCCCGCCCGAGCGAGCGTCCCGGCTCCAATCCTGCCGAACTGGCCAAGCGCGACCCCGCCGCCTACCGCTCCCGCCCCGGCGCGCCAAAGGGTGAGACCGCGGCTGATAAGTAAGTAGCGCCTGCGCGTTGCCTCAGTCTGTTTTGGTCGACTGCCAGGCCACCATCTGCCAATTGCCGCCGCGGTTGGCGTAGACATCGGTAAAGCGCACGGCAAACGATAGCGAATCGCCGCCTGCGCGGTCGATGCTGATTTCGGCGCGGCCGGTCAGGACGACCGCGTCGTCCAGGTCCATTGCCTTCACATCCGACGGCGTGCAGGCTTTGTAGACGGTCGCGCCCGACTTCATTGCGCCGATCAGCGTTTCCTTGGTGTCGAGCCGCGCAGACGAGTGCGTATAGATCAAATCGTCGGCAATGATTTGGTCTAGCTTCGCATAGTCCTGCTCCGGCATCGCATCCATGCGGGCCTTGTCGAGTGCGATTACCGCGTTGCCGTTTCCAGCCATAAGAATTTCCTCTGTTCGTTGGTTGGCGAAAGCGCCGATCCTACCCGCTGGCGCTATTTTCGCAATCAACGCTATTCAAAGGGAGCAGCTTATCTTGAATTTCCGCCGTTCGTGCCAATTTGCGGGCATCGGCGATCTGTCCGGACTTTCCGTGGCCTGGAGGCTACATTCTTAATCAGTGTCCTTATGATCGTTGCCGGGCTCGTCTTGCTTCTTGCCGGGGGCGAGGCGCTGGTGCGGGGCGCGGTGCAAATCGCGGGCCGACTGGGGCTGTCGCCATTGGTAATCGGCCTGACCATTGTCGGTTTCGGTACCTCGACCCCGGAACTTGTCACCAGTCTGGAGGCTGCGTTGAGCGGTGCGCCAGGCATCGCTGTTGGCAATGTGGTAGGTAGCAATATCGCCAATATCCTGCTGATCTTGGGCGCCGCCGTGCTGCTTGCGCCGATTGCGGTGCAACGGCAGGCTTTCCTGCGCGATGGCGCGGTGCTTTGCCTGTCGGTGCTGGCCTGCATCACTGCTGTGCAGGGCGGCATGATCGGCCGGGTCGGCGGCGGTCTGCTGGTGTCCATGCTGGTTATCTATATTGCGGGCACGATCCTGTGGGAGCACCGCTCGCGCAGTGCAGCGGCGGCGGTTTACGAACAGGAGGCCGCAGCGATACCAGCGGCGGCCAGCATGTCCGGCGGCCTTGCGGTGGTCCTGGTGCTGGCCGGTTTGGCGCTGACGATTTTCGGTGCGCAACTGCTGGTGACCGGGGCGATTGAGATTGCGACCGCCTGGGGCATATCTGAGACGGTGATCGGCCTGACCATCGTGGCGGTCGGCACCTCCCTGCCGCAGCCGGCAACACCGTTTCCGGCCAATGATTTCCTGGTTGGTTGCGCGAGTCGCAGTTCGATTGTCATCGAGCTACCTCCCATTCGCTTTCAGGAGAAGATCCACCCACACCATAATGCCGGTAAAAATTTAAGTCTGCAACTATGCTTTTTTAAATGAGCGCAAAATATTCATACGAAACAATTTTGCCATAATCGGCCGAATATAGAGCATCAACTGCAAACACCCTGGCGTCACATTCATAACAACCCACCTGAATAGGAGGCCCAACGCGATCCGCAGCAATCCCTCAACCAGACGGCCGCTGAAACAGCCCACATTACTGGCCTCCCCCTTCGACCGAATCAGGGCGAAGAGGCTACTTCCTAGTATTTTTCAAAAGGGAATTATATCTCTAAGTAACATTTTCCTATTACCCCATTTGATTCTATGATTTACCATAGAGTCACATTAGGAGGAAACATGGCAAAAAATGCACCGGGACGACATGAGCGGAATGGTCTGACGCTTTTGCAAATTGCAGAAATGTTCGGGGATGAAGAAAAGGCGCGGAAATGGATTGAGGCCCAGCACTGGCCGGAAGGGCCACACTGTCCTCACTGCGGTTCTATCAATGTAAAAGTCGGCGTGGCCCACAAGAGCATGACGCATCGCTGCAATGACTGCCCGAAAAAGCCGATGTTCACTGTTCGGGTTGGCAATATCATGCAGGGATCAAAGCTACCCTATCGTGTCTGGGCGGTTGGGCTTTACCTGTTCGCCACCAATCTCAAGGGTATCTCTAGCATGAAGCTGCATCGTGAGCTCGGGATTGGGCAGAAGGCCGCTTGGTTCATGCTGCACCGTCTCCGTGAGGCTCATGGGTCCAATAGTCCAGTTTTCAAAGGTCCAGTTGAAGCGGATGAAACCTACATGGGTGGTAAGGAACAGAACAAACACGCTAGCAAAAAACTCAAGGCCGGCCGCGGCGCGGTGGGCAAAACCGCCGTGGCCGGGATCAAGGATCGCAACTCCGGCCGCGTGGTTGCCAAGGTGGTTGAAAGAACCGCTGCGCATACACTACAAGATTTTGTGACCAATCATACTACCAAGGATGCCCAGGTATTCCCCGACGAGGCGCGCGCCTACAAGGGCATTAACAGGGCGCATCAAGCGGTCAAACACTCAATGGGTGAATACGTCCGTAACATGGCACATACAAACGGTTTCGAAAGCTTCTGGGCACCGATGAAGCGTGGCTATCAGGGCATTTATCACAAGATGAGCCCCAAGCATCTACAACGCTATGTTAATGAGTTCTCTAGCCGTCACAACAGACGTCCCAAGGATACCATTGACCAGATGAGCGATTTGGTTTGTAGCATGGCGGGAAAGCGTTTGCGCTACGTTGATTTGATTGCAGATAATGGTTTGGAAAGCGGTTCTCGAACATGATATCGCAAACAATCAGTCTGTTCTTGAAATTATTGATGTTCAGTATGCGCGAATGCGGTTACTAACCTTTCAAAACATTCTTGAATATAAGCGGTTTCAGACACCTTCAATTGCACATGGGCATAGATAGTCTGAACCACAGCTCCCGTTCGGTTAAACCCCTATCTTATGATCGCGAAAGGATAAGCCAAATGACCAAACTCAAACCCAAAGACAGAACACTCTCTGAAAAACTAGCTGACTCTCACTACCAGCCGAGCAAGGCTGAAATGGAACAGGAATACGATATGCCCGGCGCGGAGATGAAAGACCTGCGCAACGCATTCTTCAAGGCGTCGCCGGATAGAAAATCAAAACCAGGTTAGGAATAATTCAGTGCAATGTTACTTAGAAATATAATTCCTATTCCCGTGTATTGACAAAATCTAAAGAAAAAATCATGGAAATCACCCCTGCACTAGCGACTATATTATTCGGACTTCAATTAAGCGCTTGTTCAACAATCACACAAGGCACAGATCAAGAAATTTACATTTCCACATCCCCGATAGCGGCACAGTGTACGCTTGAGAGACAAGGTAAAAAATCGCTGAAATTGTCTCATCGCCTGGGCATGTAACAGTTACAAAAACCAAACACGATATAACGATTACCTGCAACAAAGATGGCTACCAAACCGCAACTTACCGCAACAATAGCGGTTGGGAATCTACTTCGGGTGCGGGAGGCATTCTATTGGATGTGATTTTAACCTGGGGCGCTAGCAGTGCTATCGATTCAATGACAGGTGCTGACAATAAATACGAACCATCTGTCTATATAACGTTAATTCCAATTCAGGCCCCACCACAATAAAGACAATGAGGTAGATCATTTCTTAAAATACCTATTCAGTTAGGCAAACGTCTAAACCGCGTTTGCCCTCTGAACATCCAGCTCTCTTTTCTTGAACACCCCTATATTCTTAAATGTTACTTAGAGATGTAATCCCCATTAAAATAATACCAACGGCAGGGTATAATGGGTCGATGAGCCGTGAAAACCTGGCGTTGCAAGCAGCGCCAGCCGCTCCCATGCGAAAACGCTAAACCGTCAATCAACACCCGCGCGTTGGCGCAGCAGGAACTCACGGCCGACTTTGACGCTGGGTTTGCCGCCATATTCGACAATATCGGCTGTGGCGTAAGTTTCGGACCAGCGGTCGGGCAAGTAGGATCCGGTGCCGATCATATTAACCGGCGTTTTGGCCGAGGCGAATGCCCGGCATTTTTCGATGTCGAAGCCTGATGATGCTACGATTTTGGTGTTCTTGAACCCGGTATTGTCCAACTGTTCACGCAAATGCCAGACAGCCGCAGCAGAAACGCCGGTGCCGATCAAATGCTTTAATTCCGTCTCCGTGCGGAACTGGCGGATCGTTTCTGGTGCGTTGCGGTCAAGAACGGCATAGGAAGTCTGCGTATCCAGGCCCTCAACGTAACGCCCGCCATGAGTATCCAACCGGAAAGCCAATCTGCCGTCAGCCGCCAGTTGCGGAAACGCCGCCGCAACTGCCAGAGAGTCCCGAACCTCGTGCCCGTAATAATCGACAAGGACGGTTAGATTTTCATCCGGGTGGGTTTTGTGGAACATCTCAGCGACAGCAAGAGTAGAGCCTGCATATCCGATCAAGGCATGAGGCATGGTGCCAAAGCCATGTTTCTGGCCGAAATAATGGGCTGTTGCGTCCGTCGCATTGCCGACAAACCCAACGGCGCCTACATCTTTGCGTGCAGAGGCAGAACCGACACTGGCAGCATAAGCCATCATCTCCGCCATGTCGGCCCCGGCACAGTGGCGGGCATCCATCGCCAGAAAGGCGACATTGGGCAGTGCCTTGCACATCTCGTAGGCGTTATACGCCGCTGCACAGGATGCGCCGAGCTTTTGCAGGTAGAGCGTTTCCAGATCAACCAGATGGAAGAGCGGACCTGAAAGGTAAATTAGTGGTTCACCCGCGCCGATCCACTCTCCTTCAGCTCGGCGCAGTTCGATATTGAACTTGACGCCGCGCTGCTCGCTGATGGCCTCGATCCAATCGACGGCTATACGCGGGCAGCAGACGACCGGCCGCCGCATGAACACTGCGTATGTTACATCGACGTCGCCAAATTTGCCGACAGTGGCTTTGCTCTTGCGGAAATAAGTATCCGTGTAGAGCGAAACTTCATCCTCAAGCGGACGGGTCGATAGCGACCCATGGCGTCCAGTGTCACTCACCGGCTAATAACCCTTTAGGCCCGCGCTGCCATCGGAATGGTGCCGTAGCGCCGCTCTTCTTTCAGCTGTTCGGAGATCAGGAAAGCCAACTCCAGCGACTGTGATGCGTTAAGGCGCGGGTCGCAGTGGGTGTGGTAACGGTCGCCCAGCCTTGTCTCACTGATCGCCTGTGCGCCACCCAAACATTCAGTCACGTTCTGACCGGTCATTTCGATATGAACGCCGCCCGGATGCGTACCCTTTGCGCGGTGTACGGCGAAAAAGCCACGAACTTCGCCGATGATGCGGTCAAAGGGGCGAGTCTTATAGTTGTTGGCCGTAATCGTGTTGCCGTGCATCGGATCGCAGGACCAAACCACCTTTTTGCCCTCGCGCTCGACCGCACGCACCAGCGGTGGCAGGCCGTCTTCAATGCCTTCGGAGCCCATGCGGGTAATCAGAGTGAGCCTGCCCGGTTCGTTCGCTGGATTGAGGGCGTCAATCAGGCGGAGCAGGTCGTCCGGCTCCAAGCTCGGGCCGCATTTCAGGCCAATCGGATTTTTCACGCCGCGCAGGAACTCAACGTGAGCGCCGTCAACCTGGCGGGTGCGGTCGCCGATCCACAGCATGTGGGCAGAGCAATCGTACCAATCGCCGGACGTGCTATCGATGCGGGTCATCGGCTCTTCGTAGGGCAGCAGCAATGCTTCGTGACTGGTGTAGAACGAGGTCTCGCGGATTTGCGGTGTGGTCTGGCTAGTCAGGCCGCAGGCTGCCATGAAATCTAGCGTCTCCGTTAGCCGGTCGGCGAGTTCCTGATAGCGGGCGGATTGGGCACTCTGTTCGACAAAATCCAGGTTCCAGCGGTGCACCTGATGCAGGTCCGCATAGCCGCCCTGGGCGAAGGCGCGCAGCAGGTTCAGCGTCGCCGATGCCTGTGAATAGCTGCGGATCATCCGCTCCGGGTCCGGCTCACGGGATTCCGGATTGAACTCCATCGAATTGATAATATCGCCGCGATAGCTGGCCAGGGTCACGTCACCCTGGGTTTCCGTATCGGAGGAACGAGGCTTGGCATACTGGCCGGCCAGCCGCCCGACTTTGACCACTGGCACGGCTGCGCCATAGGTTAAAATCACTGCCATCTGCAGCAATACGCGGAAGGTGTCGCGGATGTTGTTGGCCCCGAATTCAGCAAAGCTCTCGGCACAATCGCCGCCCTGCAACAGGAAGCCATTGCCTTCAGCAACGCCGGCCAGGGCGGTTTTCAGCGCCCGGGCTTCGCCGGCAAACACCAGCGGCGGCATGCTGGCGAGCGTTTTCTCGGTGGCCGAGAGTGCCGCTTGATCGCGGTACTCTGGCATCTGCCGGATTGGCTTCGAACGCCAGCTCTCAGGGGCCCAGGCGTTTACCATTTCGGGAACTCCAAACTTGTTCACAGGGTGTATACTGCTGGTGTTATAGGCAGGCAGCACGACATGTGCTAGGGCTGATATCAGACCGTTTGTGCGTGACGCTCAAAGCAACATTTTGGCTGGGTGTTTGCCGGATTTCCTTAGGCCAAGAGCCAAGGCGCGTTGCATCGGCTGACCACATCACGCAACTTGTCGATCAAGGTTTCGGGCAGGGGCACGCCATCGCGGGAGCGCTCTGCAAAGGTCGCCCATTCCGGATCGCCTGCCACCATCACTGGCTCTGCCGGATCGACGGGAGGGGTGGCATGCAACATGTCGATCATTCGGTCTAGATCTTCTTCGAACGCCGCATCGTCGCGGAAATGCGAGGGGTCGATGGCAAGGAAAAAATGCCCGGTCTGGCTGGCTGATTTGACCGGATGGCCGTTTGCGTCGGTTGCTCCCAGCTCTGCCCACTCGCCGGTCAGCACCGCGCATAGGATTTCGACCATCATCGCCAGGCCGTATCCCTTGTAGCTGCCAAGTTTGCGTGTTCCGCCAACGGGAGAAACACGGCGGGCCTAGTATCCGACCTCCGGGTCTGTGGTGGGGTGGCCGTCTGCATCCATGGCCCAGCCCAGCGGAATGGTTTAACCCCGGCGATAGTAGTTTCGGGCCTTATTCAGTGCGACGGTAGAGGTCGCCATATCCAGCGCAAACGGCTTGTTGTTTTTGGCGGGTGCAGCAAAAGCGATCGGGTTGGTACCCAACACGGCGTCACGGCCAAAAGTCTGGACGATGGCGGAGCCGGGGGCATGGGTCATGGCCATGCCGATCAGTCCTTGCTTGGCTGTCAGCCGGGAATAATAGCCCGCAGCACCGAAATGGTTGGAGTTCCGCACACCCACCAGCCCGACACCTACTGATGTCGCTTTCTTGCAGGCGAGCTTCATTGCCATGATGGAGACCGGATGGCCCAGCGACTTGTCGGCGTCGATCAGAGCGACAGCGCCTTTCTCCCGCTTGATTTTTGGCTGGGCGCTGACATTGATCCGGCCTTGGCCACGGCGCTGATCATACATGGGGATCAGGCCGACACCGTGCGAATCGACGCCGTGTAAATCGGTATCGGCCAGTGCTTCAGCGGCAGTATTCGCGGTTTCTTCCGGTACTCCCCAGGCAATCAGAATGGCTTCGATCTGCCGGTGCAGGGTTTCGGCGGGGATATGAACGGTCATGAGAGCGTAGTTTTCCAAACGGAGAGCGAACGGACTTGGCGTAAAGCGCCGAAGCACGGCAGACTATGGCCCACGCCAGCGTCGAAGCCAAGAACGAGAGTATCTACAATGACCGACCCGACCCATTTGACCGCTTTGCAGGCTGCAACGGAGATTGCCGCGGGGCGACTGACGTCGGAAGCGTTAGTCCGGTCTCTGTTGGAACGCATCGAGGAACGGGATGAGGCCGTCAAGGCTTGGGCCCATCTAGAACCGGAACTGGTTCTGGCAGAGGCCCAGGCACGCGACAAGGAACGGCCGCGTTCGCTGTTGCACGGTGTGCCGGTAGGCGTGAAAGATATCCTGGATACCCACGATTATCCGACCGAATGTGGCTCGCCGATTTATGTGGGCAACCGGCCTGTAAACGACGCGGCTTGCGTTGCGATGCTGCGTGAAGCGGGAATGGTCGTGATGGGCAAAACCGTTACGACGGAGTTCGCCATGCGCAATCCGGGGCCAACCCGCAATCCGCATGACCCGACCCGTACACCGGGCGGCTCGTCAAGCGGCTCTGCTGCTGGTGTCGGGGACTTTCAGATACCATTGGCGATCGGTACACAGACGGCTGGCTCGGTCATCCGTCCGGCAAGTTATTGCGGCGTTGTCGGCTACAAACCAACCCATGGCCGGATCATGCGGAATGGCATGAAAGTTTTGGCTGAATCGCTGGATACCATCGGCTGTATGTCCCGCTCTGTGATGGATGCGAACGCTTTTGCCTCCATCATGGAGGGTGTTCCGGTGCAGATCTTGCCGACGATCACTGAAGCGCCGGAGTTCGCCTGGAGTAAGACCCTGATCTGGGATGAAGCTGAGGCAAGCACACGCAAGGCGATGAAAGAAGCGGTCGAGCGGGTGCAGGACGCCGGTGGCAGCGTCCGGGAGGTCGGTTTGCCGCCAGCTTTTAAAGATGCCCTGGAAGCGCAGGACATCATTATGACATTTGAGGCTTGGCGCGGCCTTGCCTATGAACGGACCGCGCACCCGGACAAGATGTCGACAGCCCTGAAAGAGGCGATTAAGGACGGTGGCCGGTACACCCGCGAACGCTATGATTGGGCACGCAACATTCAGGCGTCGTGCAAGGCTACCTTCTGGCAAATGCTGGAGCGGTACGGCGCGCTGCTGGTGCCGGCAGCGCCCGGCGAAGCGCCGAAAAATCTGGCTTTCACGGGTTCTCCCAATTTCAACCGCATGTGGACTATGCTAGGCGTGCCCTGTGTGACGGTGCCTGGCCTGACCGGAACAGCCGGGTTGCCGGTCGGTATCCAGGTCGTCGGCTCGGCTGGCCGTGCGCACGATACATTCGCTCACGCAGCCTGGTTGGAGAGTGTGCTGGGATAGGGACCTTTTAGGAAGCTCGATCAGCCCATTCTTTTAAAATTTTGCTGGTTCGAACCACCAGCCCGGTCTATTAGTCTTCGTCCCTGTCATCATCGTCGGCTTCGTCGATGTTGGTACTTTCTGCCTCTGACGCGCCGATGTCCCAGTACAGGCCCGCCATCATGCCCAGGCCCTCGCGGGAGATAGGCAGAAGCAGGTGCTCATTCGGGGCGTGCTGGCTGCAACCGGCATAGGAATGCGGAACCCAGATTGTCGGTATGCCTAGCAGGTCGGTGAACACGTCGTTGGGGATGGAGCCGCCGAGGTTCGGCAGCATGGCAGGCGGTGCGCCCAGGGTTTCGCTGAGTGATGCCACGGTCCGGCCGACCCAAGGGTCCTCCAGATCGGTGCGGGTAGCAGCCATGGCCATATGCGTCGCTTCTACCTGCACCATATCAAAGCCTTCATCGGCAAGGCGGTCTCGGATCGCCTTTTCAAAGCCTGCGTGATCACTACCGGCAATGAAGCGGATCTGGCAGTAGGCCGTCGCGTTCGGCGGCACGGCGTTGACTGGGTTGGCGGGATTGCCGGTCGTAAAAGACAACACTTCAAAGGTGTTCCAGCCGAAGACGCGCTCCCATGGGGTCATGCCGGGCTCGCCCCAGTCGGGATCGATTTCGGGCGCTTCCGGCCCGCCGTCGACCTCGTAATCGGCGATTGCGGTGTGCAACGCATTGGACAGCGGCGGCGGTTTCAGCGCATCCACCAGGATCGCGCCCCGCCGGTCTACGAGTGTGGCGATGGCGTGCATCAATTGTGTGCCGGGGTTGGAAAGCAGGCCACCCCAGTTTCCGGGGTGGTGGCCGCCCTCGCGCGCGTTGATCGATAGCTTGAAAGTTGCTGTACCACGGGAGCCGAAGAATATTGTCGGGCGGTTTGGCTTCAGGCGCGGTCCGTCAGAGGCGATTAGAACATCTGCTTGCAGCTTCTCTTTATGCTCTTCCGCGAACTCGCGCAGTCCGCGTGAGCCCACTTCCTCGCTCATTTCAAGCAGTACCCGCAAGTTGAAGCCCAACTTGCCACCGCGCGCCTCCAGCACCGTCATCAAAGCCAGCAGGTTGACCGCGTGCTGACCTTTATTGTCTGCCGTGCCGCGCCCATACAGGCGGTCGCCTTCCAGGTCAGTGGTCCAGGGGTCGCGGTCGTCTTCCCAATCACCCTCCAGTCCGCGCACTACATCGCCATGGTCGTAGAGCAGGATCGTTGGCAGGTCGTCGCCTTCTTGCAGGCCGGCGATCAGGAAGGGGCCACCGGCGTCGTCGGGATTGTCGTGAATTTCCCACTCGCAGCCCAAAGCCTCGACCGCGGGTACGATGGCCTCTTCCAGGTACCGGACCAGATCGGGGTAGTGATCTGGCTCCTGGGCGGTTGAAGGGATTGATACCCAGTGGGCCATTACCTCTTCAAAAACGCCCTCGTCGACGAGGGATTGCGCTTGGGCGATGGTTTCTTGACGGTTCATCGGGTTGCTCCGGCTGGACTTCTTTGCCGGTCGGACACTATCTTCTTCGCCAGCAAATGTCAGCGGAGGATCGCACAATGTCTCTTTCTTGGTCGCACGTCGTTCTGGACGTCAAAGACAAAGCGCGGATGTTGGATTTTTATACCCGGGTGCTGGGCTTCCAGGTCACAGACGAAGGGGAGGTGCCGGCCCGCGGCTTGGAGATCACTTTTCTAAGCCAGGAAGCGGCGGAGCATCATCAGATTGCCTTTTTCACGGGCCGGAAGGACGACGATTCGTCGAACAGCATGGCGCACATGGCATTCCGCGTGGGCAGCCTGCCAGAGTTGCGCAGCATGATCGCTGGCTTGAAGGGGGAGAGCATCGAGATGCGCCCGACCAGCCATGGCAACACATGGTCGGTCTACTTCCAGGATCCGGAAAAGAACGGCGTCGAGATTTTAGCTGACACGCCCTGGCACGTGCAGCAGCCCATGGGCGAGACCTGGGACATTGACCTGGACGACGCAGCATTGCTTGCCTGGACGGAGGAGCGCTTCAAGACAGAGCCCGGTTTCGTGCCGAAAGACGCTTTCGTCTCCAAGCGCAAGAAGGAACTGGCGAAGGCCTAGCTGCTGATGGCTGAGCCTGTAATGGGACCGCCGGTTCTGATCGCAGGCGGCGGTCCGGTTGGCATGACTTGTGCCCTGGCGCTTGCCAGGCACGGCGTGCGCTCGGCTCTGTTCGAACGCACGCCGGAAACCACGCGCCATCCGAAGATGGACATCACGAACGGCCGCTCGCTGGAGTCGTTCCGCTGGTTGGGCTTGGCAGAGAAGCTGCGCGACGTGGCGGTGCCGCGGGATCACCCGCTGGATGTCTCCTGGGTTACCAGCATGGCCGGGCACGAATTGCACCGCTTCCGCTACCCAAGCCCGAACGAGGCCCGCCGGGCCTATGCCGCGGCTAATGACGGCTGCCAGCCGCTGGAGCCGCACATGCGGGTCTCGCAAGTGGTGATTGAGCCGGTCTTAAAGAATGCGGTGCTCGCTGAGCCCCTGATCGAAAGCCATTGGGGCGTTGCGGCGGAGGAAGTGACGCAGGATGCGGGTGGCGTCACCCTGACCGTCCGCGATCAGAGCAGTGGCGAGGCGCGGCAGGTGAGGAGCCAGTACCTGGTCGGCTGCGACGGTGGCGGCAGCGTTGTCCGGCGCGCTGTCGGTATTGGCCTCGAGGGGCAGCATGCCGTCGCCAACCGTTTCATGATCCACTTCCGCAGCCGGGCGAAAGACCTGCTGCAACGGTTCGGCATAGCCTGGCATTACCAATCGCCCCGCGGCACCCTGATTGCCCAGGACGACCGCGAAATCTACACCCTGCATGCCCGCTTTCCCGACGGTATGGACACCAGCAACGTCGATCCGCTGCCGACGCTTTTCGCGGCGCTGGATGCGGAGATCGAGGCGGAGATCCTGGTCGCCAATCCTTGGACTCCGCATTTGCTGACCGCTACCGCGCTGGCCGGGTGTTCCTGGCGGGCGATGCGGCGCATCAATATACCCGACCGGCGGCTACGGCATGAACACCGGCATCGGCGATGCCTGCGGTATCGCCTGGCTCTTGGCGGCTGTGGTCCAAGGTTGGGGCGGCCCAGCTATGCTGGAAGCCTATGAGGCGGAGCGGCGGCCCGTGGGCCTCACCAACCGGGAATGGTCCGGCAAGCACACGGGCGTCCGGATGGATATCGCTGCCGCCTATGCCGAGAACCCAGATGCTGACAAAGACCCGGCCCAGCGCCAACGCCTGGCGGACTTCGTCGCCAAGGCAGGCAATCTGGAGAACGAGGCGTTCGGCTTGGAATTCGCTTACCGCTACGAGTCTGCGCCGGTACTGGCGGTAGAGGCCGGTCCGCCGCCGTCGCAGGAACTGAATACCATCCCCGCCAACGCCTGGCCCGGGATGCGCGCGCCGCACCTGTTCTGTGGCGATGGTCAGGCGATTTTCGACAAGCTGGCAGGGACCGGCTTCACGCTCCTGCGACTTTCGCCAAATGCGGACCCTGGTCCCATGCAAGAGGCGGCAAGGGCTGCAGGCGTGCCCCTTTCCCTGGTAGAGATCAATAGCAGTCGGGCACGGTATATATACGGTGCGGACCTTGCCCTGGTCCGGCCGGATCATCATCCCGCCTGGCGCGGCAATACCGCAGACGCATCAGCGCTTCACGCAGCACGGGCAGTAATCCCGTCATGACCAAAATTGTTATCGTCGGCGCTGGCATCGGCGGCACGGCCTGTGCCCTCGCGCTGCTCAAACATGGCTTTGAGGTGACCTTGCTGGAGCAGGCACAGGCCTTTGGCGAGGTCGGGGCAGGCGTGCAGATGAGCCCCAATGCCAACCGCGTTATAGAGGCACTGGGCCGTCTGGATGCGGTGCTCGACGTGGCTACGCGGCCGGAAGCCGGCATCTCCTCCAGTTGGGATACGGACCAGCACCGCCGCGTCGTGCCCTTCGGTAAGCATGTCATGAAACGCTGGGGCTATCCCTACATCCATCTGTACCGTCCGGACCTGATCGCGGCCCTTAGCGGCGGCTTGCCGGCCGGCATTTCCCGCATGGGGGCAAAGGTCGTCGCTGTCCGGGAGGAAGCAGGCAGGGCAGGGGCCGAACTCGCGAGTGGTGAGGTGGTCTGGGGCGACGTGCTGGTCGGCGCGGATGGCATCCACTCCACCGTGCAGAAGCACCTGCATGGCGATCATCCGGCCCGCTTCACCGGCTACATGGCCTGGCGCGGTCTCTGCCCCGGCGATGTCGCACGGGCCAATGGCGTGCCGCTGGTCTCCGGCAATGCCTGGGGACCTGGCAGCCATTTTGTGAACTACTATGTGGGCGCGAAAAATGGCGAAGGGCTCGGGCGCTATATGAATTGGGTCGGCGTGGTGCCACATGACGGCTCCGCCATTGAAAGTTGGACGGCTGAGGGTTCGATAGAAGATGCCCTCCGCGACTTTGAGGGCTGGAGCCCGCGCATCCAGAAAATCATTTCCTCCACGCCCAAGGCCATAAAGTGGGCGCTGCATGACCGCGACCCGCTGCCCTTCTGGAGCCGCGGCCGGGTCACGCTGCTGGGCGATGCCTGCCACCCCATGCTGCCCTTCATGGCTCAGGGCGCGGCCCAAGGGATTGAGGACGGCTGGGTACTGGCCCGCTGCCTGCGCGAGACGGCGGGCGGCGCGGAAGAGGCCCTGCAACGCTACCAACGCAACCGCATGGAGCGCACCGCCTGGGTGCAGGAGGGCTCCCGCAAGAACGAAAAGCTCTTCCACCTAAGCGATCCGCAGGCCGTCGCGGAGCGCAATGCCTGGATGGCGAAAGAGGTGGAGACCAATCCGGACGGTGTCTCCACTGACCAATCGCGCCTGTTCAACCACGACGTGGTGAACGGAGCCTTGGCAGCCTAAGGGGCATCACCCGATGCCAGAATGGAATCCCAGGAGAGGCGATTGCTATTGAGGCTCGCTGCTAATTGGCTCCATCCGCGGCAAAGAACGGATTATCTGCCCAGGCAATTTCGACGAAACCGATTGGTTCCATTTGGGCGCGCATATATGGACCGAAAGCAAACAGCCTTGGCTCCGCCTCGCCGGTGGAATTCCGGTATTCCGGGAGGGTTATGCCCGCGAGAATGTTTGGCCGCAGGAAGCCCTCCATAGGCTGCGGTAAGTATGTCTGCGCACGCTATAGGTTGCTGTTTGATATTGTTCAGCCAGCAGAAGATATGTTGCGGCAAGCGGAAATTATAGCGGCTATTATGGGCCGCAGACCGGCCCAGCAGAATGTTAAAAAATTTCCTGTGAACGGCGGAGCAATACTCGGCCACGGTAGCGGCAGCGTTGTGTTGTCGCGGGCGGCGTAAAAGTCGGCCACTTTTGTCCTTTCAATTAATGGGAGGGCTTGGGGATATTCACCGTGGAATTGTATTTGAAGGTTCGCCACGCTCACTTTGAGGAAGGTTTGAGGGGGCGTCAGATTGCGCGGGATTTTGGGATCAGCCGGGACAGTGTTTCAAAGATGTTGGCGTATTCTGAGCCGCCTGGTTATCGGCGTACGGCACCGATCAAACGACCAAAGCTTGATCCTTATACCGAGCAGAGTGACCAGTGGTTGGCGGAAGACAAGGCCCGGCCTCGCAAACAGCGCCACACAGCCAACCGTATCTTTGAGCGGCTACGCGACGAATGCGCATTTGATGGTGGCTACACGATTGTCAAAGACTATGTGCGTTCGCCAAAGCGTGGCTCACGGGAGATGTTTGTGCCCTTGAGCCATCCCCCAGGGCATGGGCAGGCGGACTTTGGCGAAGCGTTGGTTGGTATCGGCGGGGTTGAGCAGAAGGCCTACTTCTTTGCCCTTGATCTGCCGCATAGCGATGCGTGCTACATCCGCGCGTATCCTGCGGCGAACACTGAAGCCTGGCTTGATGGGCATGTGCCCGCCTTTGCCTTCTTCGGCGCTGTACCGCGCTCAATCCTTTACGATAAGGATCGCTGCCTTGTGGCCAAGATCATGCCAGATGGCACCCGCAATCGTACGCAGCGGTTCCGTGCGATGCTATCTCACTACGTGATTGGGGAGAGGTATGGTCGCCCCGGCAAGGGCAACGATAAAGGCAAGGGTGAGGGGCTGGTTGGTTACGGGCGTCGCAACTTCATGGTTCCAATGCCGCGGTTCGCGAACTGGGATGCGTTCAACGACTATCTTGAAGAACAATGCCGCAAACGGCAGGCTGACATTCTGCGTGGCCACAAGATCAGCATCGGTGAACGACTGGGCGCTGATCTGGCGGCGATGCGCACCCTGCCAGCCGCGCCCTTTGAAGCTTGTGATCTGCAGAGCGGCTAGGTCACATCAACATCCCAAGGACGATTGCGTGGCAACGATTACTCAGGGCCGGTTGCCTATGGCCACCGCGAGGGTTGGATCATTGGATCAAGGGCTTCGGTGACCGCGTCGTCATCGGGTGCGCCACCGAAGTCATCGCGGACCATCCCCGCTGCTATGACACGGGCGACATGATGTTCGATCCGGTACACTACCTGCCTCTCATCGAGCGCAAGATCATGTCCTTTGATCCAGCCACGCCATTGCAAGGCTGGGACTTGCCTGACGCGTTCCAAACCCTCCAACGATTATTGGAAGCCCGGCAGGGCAAGGCCGGAAAGCGGGAATATGTTCAGGTACTGCGGCGGCTGGAGCGCTTTGAGCTGGAGGTTTTGCATCTGGCAATCAAAGACGCACTGCAGATGAGGGCGGTCAGCTTTGACGCAATCAAACACTTATTGCTTTGCCGGGTCGAGAGACGACCACCGAGACTGGATCTGGATGTTTACCCGTTCCTGCCCAGAACCAATATCGCAACAAGGGCGGCATCATCCTACATGAGCTTGCTGGCGGGAGATAGCGCATGAGCGATGCTCCAGAACTGCTTTTGGCGAACCACCTCAAACCTCTGCGCTTGCCAACCTTCTTGCGCGCGCATGATAAGCAGGCCCGCATCTGCGCCGCCGAAGGTGTAGATCATGGGCGCTATCTGGCGCGGTTGACGGAATTGGAACTGATCGACCGTGAACGGCGTATGGTTGAGCGCCGGATCAAATCGGCAAAGTTCCCGGCCGTCAAAAGCCTTGATAGCTTCGACTTCAAAGCGATCCCCAGCCTGAACAAGATGATGGTGCTGGCACTGGCGCGCGGCGAATGGATCGAGCGCAAGGAGAACGTCATCGCTCTTGGCCCGTCAGGAACCGGCAAAACCCCCGTCGCCCTCGGGCTGGGTCTGGCCGCCTGCCAGAAGGGTATGCCGGTCAGCTTCGTCACTGCCGCCTCTCTCGTGCATGAGTTGATGGAAGCCAGAGATGAGAAACGCCTGCTGCGATTGCAACGCCAATTGGCCAAGGTCAAGCTGCTGATCATTGATGAATTGGGGTTCGTGCCGCTGAGCAAAACCGGGGCAGAACTGTTGTTCGAACTGATATCGCAGCGTTACGAGCGCGGCTCAACACTGATCACCAGTAATCTGCCGTTCGAGGAATGGACAGAACCCTTCGGCACAGAACGCCTGACAGGTGCCTTGCTGGACCGGCTGACCCATCATGGGAATATCCTGGAGATGAATGGCGAAAGTTACCGCCTCAACCAAAGCAAATCCCGCCGCCCCCGGCTTGAGGGTGACCTGTGCCGACGCAACAAGCTTTGCCCAGTCATTGTTGTTATAGGAACGGACAGTCACCGTGTCCTTCGTATCATTCACGGTCGAAACTTGACCGGATTGCGGCGGGTTGAGGTCCTTATAGACTTTCACCACTTCAACAAATGCTTTCATGCTACTGTTGATAGCCGCCATAATTGTTCTCGGACCTGCCATTTTTCGCACTCTTCATATATTTTTTAAATTATAATTCATTTTTTAAATATTATTTATTAATAATTATACATAATACTCATATATTTACACTTATTTATTTCCTTTTAATGTATTTATTCGTGCGTAGCGAAATTTTTTCTTGGCTTTGGTGAAATTTATGCAGGCTCGCATTCAAACGAATATGCAGGTACTTTTCGCGCCAGATATCCGGTCCAAAAAAGAAAAGAGCATGCCCCATCCCATCCGCGCTTGGATCATCCGCGGCGGCACGTCGAAAGGCGTCTACCTGAAGGAAAGCGACCTGCCCCGCGATCCGCTGGACCGCGACCGCACCATTCTCGCATTTTCGGCTCGCCGGATAAGCGCCAGATCGATGGATTGGGCGGCGCGGACCCGCTCACCCACGTGAAGATCTACAACACGAACCTGGATGCCGTATTGCTGGCGGAAGTCCCGACCAAAGACGGCAAGCCTTGCGAGACCGGCGATTTCAAAATGCCGGGCGTACCTGGCACCGGCGCAAAGATCGTGCTGGACCTGGCCGCAACCGGCGGCTCCAGCGCTGGTGCCTCGGTCTGCGGCCTGCTGCCCACCGGCGACGCCATCGATGTGCTGGATGTACCCGGTTTCGGCCCTATCGAGGCCTCACTCGTCGATTGCGGCAACGCCCATGTTTTTGTCCGGCTAAAGGACGTCGGCATCACCGGCACGGAGACCGCAGCGGAAATCGACGCCAACACCGGCCTGCGCGACCTGCTGGAATGCATCAGGGCCCAAGCAGCCTTCCGCATGGGCATGGTGGACGACCCGGCCAACGCCACGCGCGACACCCCGGCACCCCCAATCCTCGGCATGATCGCGCCGCCCGCCGACTATTGGAACGTCCTCGGCAATCGTACGGTCAAGGCGGAGGAAAGCGACTTCATCTGCCGGCTGATGTTCATGCAGCAGATGCACAAAACCTATGCCGGCACTTCTATCGTCTGCACCGGCGTCGCCTCCAAGCTACCGGGCACCATCGTTTACGAGGCCGCCTGTCCGGAATGCCAGGACCGGCTCGCCACCTTCTTCGGCCACCCGGCCGGCGTGATCGAGACGGAAGCCAAGGTAGAGCTAAGCGGGAACACCTGGACCGCCGCCCGCACCTCCCGCCGCATCATGGAAGGCTATGTCTACGTGTCTGAGTGGGCGGAACGCCTGGACCTGGCGGCGGAGTAGCGCCGACACATGCCCCTCACGATCCGCCCTGACAATCTGCAAGGCCCGGAAATCCGCGCGCTGCTGGAAGCGCATTTGGCAACCATGCGCGTGCACTCGCCACCGGAATCCATTCACGCGCTGGATCTGGAGGGCCTGCGCCGGCCGGAAATCACGTTCTGGGCAGTTTGGGATGGCCCGGCGCTGGTGGGCTGTGGTGCGCTTAAAGTCCTGTCGCCCACGGAAGGCGAGGTGAAATCCATGCACACCGCTGCTGCCCAGCGCGGCAAGGGCGTGGCGGCGCTGATGTTGCGCCACATCCTCCAGGTTGCCCGCGAGAAAAAGCTGACCCGCCTCAGCCTCGAAACCGGCTCTCAGCCGGGATTTGAGCCCGCCCGCGCGCTTTATGCAAAGCACGGTTTCACCTTTTGCGGGCCATTTGGGGACTATCAAGAGGACCCGAATAGCGTATTCATGACGCTTGCACTTTGATCCGTCCGGCAGCCAACAAGCTGCTTCCCCGAATTCCAGGCGTCTGCTCCTATCATGACCGGCGTTCCTTATATTCCGCTGCTCGTCGGCCTAGTCGTCCAGACGCTGGTCACCATGGGCGCCTATTCCGTGCCGGCCGCCGCCCCCGCCATCGCCGCCGACCTGGGTGTCACGGGCGAGCGTGTCGGCGTCTTCATCTCCATGGTCTATGGCATGGGTATGGTGTCGGCGGTGCTCTCCGTCAGCTTCATTCATCGCTATGGCGCGGTGCGGGTTAGCCAATTCATCCTCATCGCCGGGATTGGCCTCGTCGTGGCCGCGGCCCTGGGCGGCACTGTCATCGCGCTCGGCATCGGAGCGCTGCTGCTGGGCCTGGGCTATGGCGCAACCGCCCCGACCAGCAGCCACCTGCTGATGAAGCGCACCCCGCCCAAAATACGTAACCTGATCTTCTCCATCCGCCAGATCGGCGTGCCCCTCGGCGGTGTTTTGGCGGGCTTCATCGTTCCACCGCTGGTACTGGCATTCGACTGGCAGACGGCCATGGACGTGCAGGTCATACCGGCATTGCTGATGCTGGTACTGCTGCAATTCATCCGGCCCTCCTACGATTCCGACAGGAACTCCGGCCACGTCATCAGTGCCCGCGGCCTGGTTGGGGCCCTGTCATTGCTGAAAACCATGCCAGAGACCCGGGCGATGGCGATCACCACGTTCTTCTATGCCGGTGTGCAGCTTTGCTTCGTGTCCTTCACCAGCGTTCATCTGTTCAATCAGGCTGGCTTTGACCTGATTGCAGCCGGTGCAATGCTGGCGACCTACCAGATCTCCGGCGTCATATCCCGGCCCATCTGGGGCATCATCGCCGACCGCTGGATACCGGCACGTACCATGCTAATTGCCATGGGTATCATCATGGCTGCGATGTGCGTGCTCGCCGGTTCCTATTCTGAAGCCTGGCCCTGGTCTGGCATCTTCGCTGTTTCCATCATCGCTGGTGCCACGGCCAGCGGTTACACCGGTCTTGCCTTTGCCGAGTACGCCCGTATTGGCGGTAACGAACATGTGGCCGCGGCAACGGCTCTGGGTGCCTCCAGCCAGTTTTTTGGGGTGATGGTGCTGCCGATAATCTTTAGTGTAATGGTATCGTTCGGCGGCTACGGCCTTGCCTATAATGCCACTGCCGTGCTCGCCTCGCTCTCGGGAGTATCTTTATGGGTTTTCGGGCGGTCCCGTTCTCCATCCTAGCGCTCTCTCTACCGGCGCGTCGGCAAGGGAAACTTCACCACCGACCCCAACGCCGCCCAATGTATTTAACGTCAGTGCCACTGCGCCATCGGAGTGAGTCAGGTAGATTTTCCCGATGGATTCGAGAGTGACTGATACCATGCTGAAGTTTGAGTTCGTCTCCATCGAGCGGTGTGACGGTGTGGCCATTGTCGCTTTCGACCGCGGCGATGGCGTCAACGCTATGTCGATGCAGTTGGCACGCGAACTGACTGCCGCCGCCAATGCCCTTTATGATGACCTTGAAAGCCACGCCATCGTGCTTGTCGGCCGCGGCAAAGGCTTCTGCGCCGGGCGCGACCTGCGCGACTCCGAAATCGCCGCGCATACCGCCGGCCCCATGTTGGCCCGCCGCCACCTGGGCAGCGATGGCTGGCGGCTCTGCCAGGCATGGGAGCGGTTGGAGCAATTTACCACCGCTGCCGTGGAGCGCTTTGCCGTCGGCGGCGGCCTGGCTTTTGCCTTGGCCACCGACTGGCGCGTTGCCGGACAAAGCGCTCACTTCCGCGCGCCGGAGGTTGCGCTGGGCCTTTCCATGAGCTGGGGCTCCATCCCCCGGCTGGTCAATCTGGTCGGCCCCGCCCGCGCCAAGCAAATCCTGATGATGGCCAATGACGGCATCTCTGCGGAGCAAGCCCTGGCTTGGGGCCTCGCCCAGGACATCGTACCCGATGGAGGCGTAGAGGCGCGTGCCATTGAATGGGCGCAGAAAGTCGCCCGGATGCCGCCGGTTCCGGCCCGCATGACCAAAAAAACCATCAACGCCTATAGCAATGCGCTAGCCGATCTGGCCGTCCACATGGACACGGAAGAACTGATCCTGACCGAAACCACCGCGGACCATTCGGAGGCCGTCGATGCCTTCTTCGCCCGCCGGCGACCCCGCTTCACCGGCGCTTGAAGCCCTACCTCAAACGTGGTCCTATCCCGGCAACAAAACCCTACAACACAGGAAACTGCCCCCATGGAAATTGGCGTCGCCTTCCCCCAGGTCGAAATCGGCACCGACCCCGTCGTCATCCGCGACTTTGCCCAGGCCTCGAGGGCATGGGCTTTCAGCACATCTCGTGCATTGACCACGTGCTCGGCGCGCGCCAGCCGAACGAGGTGCCGTGGTCGGCCAGCTACACCATCGACCGCCAGTTTCACGAGCCGCTGGTACTGTTCGGTTTCCTGGCCGCCGTCACCCAGAAAGTGCGCATGGCAACGGCCATCCTCATCCTGCCGCAACGCCAGACCGCGCGCCCTGGTGGCGAAGCAGGCGGCAGAGGTTGACGTGCCCAGCCAGGGCCACCTGACGCTCGGTGTCGGCATCGGCTGGAACGAGGTCGAGTACATCACCTTGAACGAGGGCTTCAAGAACCGCGCTCGCCGGTACGAGGAGCAGTTCGAGGTCCTGCGCAAGCTCTGGACGGAGCAGCTGGTCACCTACAAAGGCCAATACCACGAGATCAACGACGCTGGCATCAATCCGCTGCCCGTGCAGCAGCCGATCCCGCTCTGGATCGGCGCTTTTGAGGACGTGGCCATCGAGCGCGCCTGCCGCATCGCCGACGGCTGGTTCACCCGCCCCTGGATGCAGCCTGACGACGAAGGCAAGTGCCCGCTGGAGCAGGTAGACGGCTGGCTGGACAAGCATGGCCGCGACCGCTCCAAGTTCGCCATCAACGGCGTTGCCATGGCAAAAATGGGCTCCGTCAATCAATGGGTTGCGGACACCGAGGGCTGGCGGGAATTGGGCCTGAGCCACTGCACCTTCCGGAGCATCGATGCTCCCTACGAAACCATCGACCAGCATCTGGCCGCTTGCCAGGAATATGCGGATGCGATCGGCCTGAAGGGCTGAACTTGGCGGCGGAAAGCATCCGCCGGTGAGGTTCGCCGCCATCGCCGATATCCACGGCAACCTGCATGCGCTCGAAGCCATGCTGGCGGATATCGCGGACCAGGGCATCGCGGACGTGGTCAATCTGGGCGATCACGTCAGCGGCCCCCTGGCGGCAGCAAAGACCGCCGACCTGCTGATGGTGCTGGACTTCGTCGCCATCCGCGGCGACCAGGACCGGCGGCTGCTGGAGGCCTGTGACAATGGCAAGGGTTCCTCGAAAAGGCGGGACTTCCAGGAACTGGATCCCTGCCATTTTGAATGGATGGCGGCCCAGCCGGAGACCTTGCTCTACCGGGACGAGGTTCTGCTCCGCCATGGTTCACCCAAGGATGACGCCTGCTATTGGCTGGACCATGTCACCCCGGAAGGCGGCATCCAGGCCCGCTCGCTCACAGAAGTTGAAGCCGACGCGGAAGGTGTCAGCACCTCCCTCATCCTTTGCGCCCACACCCACCTGCCGCGCTCCGTCCGGTTGAGTGACGGGCGCATGGCAGTCAATCCGAGCAGCGTCGGCCTGCCGGGCTATGACGGTCAGCAGCCCGTCTATCACATCGTCCAAACCGGCACGCCCGATGCCTGCTACGCTATCCTGGAACAGACCAGGGCTGGCTGGAGCGCCGCATTTCGCCATGTCCCCTACGACAGCACAGCGATGGCCGCGATGGCGGCCGCAGGCGGCCTGCCTAAGTGGGCAAACGCCACCATTAGCACAGGCTGGTTCCGGGAAGCCCAGCAAGCGATAAAGTTCTCTATCATGCCCGACCCCACCCGCCTAAACCCAGCCGATCCGGCGCTCTACCACGAGGACCGCTGGCAACCGGTGTTAGAGCAGTTGCGCGCGGCCGGACCTTTGCACTACTGCCCGGAAAGCCTCTACGGCCCCTATTGGTCGGTCTGCTCCTACGATTTGATTATGGAGGTGGAGTTGCAACCGCTGCTCTATTCCAACCGCGCCGACCTGGGCGGCATCCAGATCAACGACATCGCCAAGGGCCTGGGCCGCCCGGCCTTTGTCTCGATGGACCCGCCGGAGCACACGCCCCGCCGCCGCGCCGTGGCCCCCATCAGCAACCGCTCCTCGCTCCGCCAGTTCGAGGAACTGATACGCGCGCGCACTTGTGCCGTCTTGGACTCCCTGCCCCGCGGGGAGCCGTTCGACTGGGTGGAACGTGTTTCCAAAGACCTGACCGCGATGATGCTGGCGACCATGCTGGACTGGCCGCAGGAACGGCGGCTGGACCTGCTCTACTGGTCAGACGTGGCCACCGCCAACCTGCACGCTCCGAATCCCCTGGTGCGGACGGAGGAGGAACGCTACGCCGTGCTGGAGGAGATAGCCAACGCCTTCGCGCCGCTCTGGCAGGCACGCAACGGTGACGGCGCAGGCTTCGACCTGATCTCCATGCTGGCCAACAGTGAAAGCACGGCCCAGATGTCCCGCGCGGAGTTCATCGGCACCCTGTTCCTGCTGATCGTCGGCGGCAATGACGCCACACGGAACTCCATGACTGGCACCCTGCTCGCCTTGCAGCAATACCCGGGTGAATGGGTGAAAGTGCAGGACGATCCCTCTCTGATCCCCATCATGGTGTCAGAGACCATCCGCTGGCAGACGCCAGTCATCCATATGCGCCGCACGGCAACTGCTGACGCAGAACTGGCCGGACAGCAGATAAAGGCGGGCGACAAGGTGGTGCTCTGGTACACGTCCGGCAATCGGGACGCCGATGTCTTCGACGACCCGGACACCTTCCGCGCCGCCCGCAAGAACGCCCGCCGTCACCTGGCATTCGGCGCAGGCGTGCACCGCTGTGTCGGCGACCAACTGGCGGAACAGCAACTCCGCATCCTGTGGGAAGAGGTAAGACGGCGGAGCCTGCGCTTTGAGATTGTCGAAGAGCCAGAACGCACCTATTCCAACTTTATCCGCGGCTTCTCAAAGCTCACCGTCAAAAGGACTTAACCATGGAATACCGGTATCTCGGCAATAGCGGCCTGCGCGTATCCACCATATACCTTGGCACCATGGATTTTGCTGACGGCATGGACGAGGCGACAGCCATCCAGGTGCTGAACCTCGCCCGCGAGAAGAAGGT
Organism: Alphaproteobacteria bacterium; assembly: GCA_965202745.1. Classification (GTDB taxonomy): domain Bacteria; phylum Pseudomonadota; class Alphaproteobacteria; order Bin95; family Bin95; genus JACKII01. The sequence goes on along the minus strand of CBDBCB010000022.1, from coordinate 2,023 downwards.
CAATTTCATCGACACCGCCGACGCCTATTCCGGCGGCAAGGCGGAAGCGATGCTGGGCCCGCTGCTGAAGGGCGATCGGGCCGAGTGGGTGCTCGCCACCAAGATCGGCCAGCAGGACGGCCCGCCGGAGCGCAAGCGCGGCCTCTCCCGCAAGTGGATCATGGAGGCCATCGACAAGAGCCTGGCCCGCCTCCAGACCGACTATGTCGACATCTACTACATGCACCACCGGGACCGGGACACGCCACTGGCTGAAAGCGTGGCCGCCATGGGCGATGTGGTACGCAGCGGCAAGGCAACGTACTGGGGCTTCTCCAACCATCACGGCTGGGAAATCGGCGAGATCATGCGGCTCTGCGACCAGCTTGGCGTCGCCCGCCCGGTCGTCAGCCAGCCGATGTATAACCTCGCCATGCGCCAGCCGGAGAACGACCACCTGCCCGCCTGCGAGTATTACGGCATCGGCGTCGCCGCCTTTGGTCTGAGGTGACCTAGGCAGCGTCAGGCGATGATCGATATCGAGGGCGGCGCCCAGCGTGTCGCATTCATGCGCGCCTGTTGCGGCGCGCTGGCGCAGACCGAAGAGGCGATCCGTGAACTCTTTTCCATTATCCGGGAGTATGGGGCAGGCGCGCTCCAGGGCGCGCAGGAAGCGCCGGGCATTGGCCGCTGTCTTGCTGTTGTAGACCCTGATAACAACCCAACGCGTTGCCCTGTCGATGGCCACGAAGAGGGAACGGCGGCGGCTCTCATCTGCCATCGGTGGCAGGTATTTCAGGTCGATGGGGATGGAACCGGGTTCATAGGCTTTGAAGGCGCTGTGCTTTGGCCGGGGCGATGCTGCTTTCAGGGCGCGCAGGGGCCCCACGCCATGCCGACGCAAGCAGCGGTCAAGGCCAGAGCGGGAGGCCTTCGGGTTCAAGAACTCGCGCACCACCGCCAGCAGATCATCCAGCGAGACCAAAAGCGTCTTGCGGAGGGCCACGGCGACCGCTTCCTGCGCTGGCGTCAACGTCGTCTGAAGGCGATGGGGCGTGTGGCTGCGATCCTCCACGCTGGCACCATTTCCATACGGTCTGTTCCGTGGTCCCGTGACGCTCGGCAAGAACCCACGCAGGGTCGTCACTGGCCTGTATGGCCGCCCTGACCTTCGGTGGCGTCGTCGCCTGACTGTGAAGCTTGATCACCATGTCGCTCTCCCATCCCGCGCCTCGGTCAAAACACAGCGTGCCATGAAAAACGCAGAGCGACGAGGGGCTATCCGATCAGCCGGGATGGAACAGCTATGTAATCTCCGCTGTGATTTACGGCCTGCTCACCTACCGCATGTGGCACGAAGCGGTGCGTGCGCAGTCGAATGGCACCTTCATCATGGAACAAAGCACCAAGCTGGTGACCTGGCGTCCTACTACCTGCTGCCGATCGGTTGCGGGTTGATGACATTGGTCCTGGTCTACCGCTTCGCCCTCTACATTACCGGCGCGAAAAGCGGCTTGGGCGAAGTGCCGACATTGCAGAAAGCCGCCGAAATTTCGGCATCCGACGAGGCCAGGACGGCCTAAGCAAAGACAGGGATAGCAGCAATGTCTGACGTTGAAATCGGCTTTGTCCGGATCGGAATCCTGGTCACACTGATCGCGCTTCGCGTGCCGATCGGGGTCAGCCTGATCGGTGTATCCTTCTTCGGCATTTGGGCCATTGTGGGGGAACGCGCGGCCTGGGGCATCCTGGGCGTGGTGCCCTACTCGTTTGCCGCCACCTGGCAGCTCAGTTCCGTGCCGATGTTCCTGTTGATGGGCTTTTTCTGCTTTCATGCGGGGCTGACCAAGGGCCTGTTTGATGCAGCCAGGCTCTGGCTTTCGGGCTTGCCGGGAGGGCTGGCGGTTGCTGCCGTGTTCAGTACGGCGGGCTTCGCAGCGGTCACCGGCTCTTCCGTTGCCTGCGCCGCCGCCATGGGCCGGATCGCGGTGCCGGAAATGATGCGCTACCGCTACGACGTCTCGCTCGCCACGGGCACCGTCGC
>CBDBCB010000021.1:0-648794 GCA_965202745.1 Alphaproteobacteria bacterium | reverse complement strand
CTTAGTGGGGAGCTAATCACATTCACTTGATGGGCGCAACGATTAAATGCATGGTTGCGAATTAAATGGTCTACCGCTGCGGAGGGCCGCGGTCACTCTATTTCCCTTTGCGGATGTTGAACTTGCGGGCGTGGTATTTCTGGAAGTGCTCGTCGCCCTCATAGCCTTTCTCCACGACCCATTGGAACATATCCAGCGTGGTAAATTTGCCGAAGGCACCGGGGATCTGACTGACGGCTGTATCCCGTGCGGTGCCGGATTCCGGAATGCTGTCGGGCATGAACAGGATCGTGGGCGTGTAGAGGACGTTCCACCGCTTTGCCATATCCTTTTCCGGCAAAGCGGTGCCGTCAAAGTCCGTAACTTCTTCATCGCCGAACAGGTTCATCTGCACGACCATGTAATTTGCTTTGATGTAGTCTGCGACTTCCGGGTCGGAGAACACTTCCTTGTGCATCTTGGTGCAATAGATGCAGCCTCTCTGTTCGAAGAATATGGCAAGCAGCTTGCCCTCGTCTATTGCAGCTTCCAGGTCTTCGGTCATGTCTTTGAACGTTACCGCAAACCAGGGTTGTTTGTGCAGGCCGTCTTCGTCCAGTTCCGCCGCGTTGGCCATGGGCGTGAGCGCAAACGCCAGAGCTGCCAGGGCCGAGACGAAAATCCGTTTCATCACTTTCTCCTCTTTCTCACGTCACTCATGTCAGGCGCCGGTCTGTTTGCCGCGTGGCTGTTTCGTGCCACGCCGCGGGGCGCTATTGCAGCGTCCCGATATCCGGGGCGATGGACAGCATCCAGTTGGTGATCAGGTTCATACTGTCGGTGGCAATCAGGATAGCGAACAGGATCAGGAACCCGCCCATGATCCGCTCTATCCATTGCACGTAGCGCCGGAACTTGGCAGCCCAGTGCAGGAAGGGGCCAACAAAGACGGCCGCCAGAATAAAAGGCAGGGTCATCCCGGCTGCATACGAGAACAGCAGCATGGTACCGCGCCCGGCGGACTCTGCTCCGCTGGCTGTAAACAGGATGGCAGCCAGAACGGGGCCGACGCACGGGGTCCAGCCAAAGGCAAAGGCCATGCCGATAAACAGCGCGCCGATAGCACCCCAGCGGCGCTCCCCGGCGTCAATCCGCGCTTCCCGGTACAGAAATCCGATGCGCAGGACGCCCAAAAAGTGCAGGCCCATGACAAAGATCAGCAAGGCTGCCGCGTATTTCAGAATGCCGAACCACTCGCGGAATTGCTGGCTGATCGTGGTTGCAGTGGCCCCCATCAGCACAAAAACCACCGTAACGCCGATGGCAAACAGGACCGAAGACAGCACGATCTGGCGGCGGTCGACGGCCTGACTCTGGTCTTTGCTCGTCAGTTTTTCGTAGGAAACGCCTGTCAGATAGCACAAATAGAAGGGCACAATGGGCAGTATGCATGGCGAGAGGAAGGACAAGAGTCCCGCCAACGCTGCTGAGCTTCCGATGTTCGATGAAGAACACTGCGTTTGGTGTGAGCGCTGGCGGGAAGAAATCGGCGTTGTTTATGACCAGACCGATGAGGGGCGGCGAGCCCCGCCAGTATTCATGACCGGGTCCCGGAGACCAGCACGATGCGATCCCAGGCACAATACATACCCACGTTTGTCCTGATCGACGAGGGCAAGGAAGTGGGACGCATAGAGGGATATCCGGGAGAGGACTTTTTTTGGGGAATGCTTGGAAAACTGTTGGAAAAACTGCCAAAATCAGATTCCTGACAAACGGCTTTCCATTGTCACTAGCCAGCCATAGACAGTTTGGGAACTAGGAAGCCAAATGCCACTGCCCGTTTTCGATGAAATATCCGACAATGAAGAACTTGACGAGATGCTGGAAAATGCCCGCAATGCGGCCAGATTCCTGAAAGCGCTCTCGCAGGAAAGTCGGCTGCTGATACTTTGCCATCTGGCGTTTGGCGAGAAATCCGTGACCGAGCTTGAGGAGTTCCTGTCGGCCCGGCAGGCTGCGGTTTCCCAGCAATTGGCGCGCTTGCGGCTGGAAGGGCTCGTGACGTTCCGCCGGGACGGCAAGACCATCTACTACCGCTTGGGCAGCGACGAGGTCCGCCAAATGCTGGAAACGATCTACGACTTGTTCTGCAAGCCGAAACCGAGTGCGTAGCTGGCGAACGCACGGCATAGATTGGCTCATTTCCCATGGCGTGGCGGAGGCGCTGGTCGGGTTGAGCGGTGGCATCATCCTGGGACTGGCTGCCCGCCGCGGCCGCTTTTGCACCTTGGGTGCTGTGGAGGATGTGCTCTACGCCGGTAATTGGAAGCGCATCCGGATGTGGGGACTGGCCTTGGGCCTTTCGATTATTGGTGTTCAAATTGCGCTGACCCTGAAACTTGTCGGGTTGGAGCAGTCGCACTACAAAACCCTCGCCTGGACCCGATTGCCAGCATCGTTGGCGGATTGATGTTCGGCTATGGAATGGCGATTGCCGGGAATTGCGGCTATGGCGCGCTGGCTCGGTTCGGCGGCGGCGATTTGCGGTCGTTTGTGATTGTGCTGGTCATCGGCATCTCCGCCTATATGGCAGCCGGCGGGCCGCTGGCCGGGTTGCGCGTGGCCCTGTTCCCCAGGATAGAGCGTGATCCGGACTCGCTGGGGTTCAACTATGCAGACAGCCTGGGGGGTCTTTTGAACGTGCCGCCGGTTTATATAGCCATCGTAATCGCCGCGCTTTTCATTGGCTGGGCCCTTTCCAGCCCTAGCTTTCTGGCTGTCCGCTCCTACCTGTTTTGGTCCGCCGGGGTTGCTGTGGCGGTCGTCGGCGGTTGGATCGGTACAACGTGGGTTGCCTCCGCTGCCTTTCATCCGGTCGCCGTGGAGTCCTTTACCTTTAGCGCGCCACCGGGAGAGACGGTTCTGTACCTGATGACGGCGTCCGGCGGGGGCCTGAGCTTCGGTGTGGGATCGATAGCCGGAGTCGTCATTGGGGCGCTGGTCGGCAGCATCTCCCGCGGGCATTTTCACTGGGAGGCCTGCGATGATCCGCGGGAACTGGGCCGTCAGTTGTTTGGCGCGTTTTTGATGGGAACAGGCGGCGTCATCGCCATCGGCTGTTCGGTGGGCCAGGGGCTGACGGCATTCTCCACCCTGGCCCACAGCGCGCCAGTCGGTAGTGTCTCAGTTTGAAATTGGCGGCGGTTGATAATCCTATCGGAACCTAGCCAGGCTTCCTATGATGCTTAGTGACAAGCATCATAGGAGAAACCATGGCCGATAAGAAACCGAAGCGCCCGCGTGACGTAGTGGGCAATGCCGTCAGAGTAGCCCGGATCGCAACGGGCGAAGTGGAAGAAACGCCAGAGGATGACGGCAAGGACAAAGCTGCCCAGGCGATGGGCAGGAAGGGTGGGAAAGCTAGGGCTTCAAAGCTAACAGCAGCACAACGGAGCGAGATCGCGAAGAAGGCCGCTGCGAAACGGTGGGAAAAATAATTTAGGTGTTGATAAAATAATCGCAATTAATATTTAAGGGCTTATCTATCAACCCAGCGGCAGTACAGGCTGTGCCGCCCCTTTGGCCCGCGCCACAGAAGGCGTCGGAAACCGCTTGCCGTTAAGAATGTCCTGAACGGTCAGCAATTGCATTCGCGAATACTGAACACCCATGACTTCAAGATCGCCTGCCGACGCCATTTCGCGAGCAAAGTTCCGCATCTTAGTCGGCCCTGGATTGTCCATGATGATTAAGCCTGCCATGGGCACATTTTCGCGTTCAAGAACCCCTCGGAGGTTCCGCACAACACTGATACCGATATTTCTGCCGCCCTTCACTTCCAACATCATGCTTTCAAGATTGCGTCCTCCCATATCAAAATAGAGCCGCCCGTCAATACCGCCATCAGCCGTCTTTCGCGCAGTGACAAAGCCGTCGATCTGCTCAATTGCCCATTTCTGAAAATGATATTTATCACGTTCCCATAGATCGCGAGCGCCCTCGATGTTGTGTGGGACACCCTCGATCTCAAAATCAATACCATTCTTCAAACCAAGCCGATCTTCCAGCCGAACCTTCGCGACACGCTTGATTGCGTGAATGGCTATATCGATCCCGATCCACTTGCGATCAAGTTTGTGGGCAGCTTCCAGCGTCGTAGCACACCCGCAGAACGGATCGAACACCACATCACCTTCGTTGGTGCTGGCAGCAATGATCCGCTCCAATAGGGCAAGTGGTTTTTGAGTCGCATAACCAAGTCCTTCACTATGGGTCGTTGCCAACATTGAAATTTCCCACCAGTCGCGGGCTGTTACAATTGAATACGTCCCTTTTTGATCTTTATAATATTTAATGGCACCACCATGGCCGCCTCCGGATTGGCCGTAAGATTTGATCTTTAACTGATTAAATTTGCAATATCTGTGATTTCTTGCATAAAATAGAATTGTATCATGTTTTTTTGCAAACCAGCGTTTGCTTGCGCCGCCAGATTTGTAACACCAAATGATCTCATTCCGAAAATTTCCGTGCCCCAAGATGCCGTCCATCATCACCTTGATGTAATGACTGGCAGTAGGATCGCAGTGTAGATAAATTGATCCGGTCGGTTTGAGAATACTCCGCATGGGCAAGAGTCTCTCGGTCATGTAGCTGAGATAGGCAAGTAGGCCAGGCTGCGTCTTGCGCAGGGCGTTACACCAAATTTTCCAGAGCTCGGTGATACCGTCATCAACACCGGATTCTCTCATAAGGATTGGCATATTTCTGATTGCCCGTTCGCGATCTTCATCCAAAGTCCACAGATCGGAGAAAGCTTCAATCTGGTCGGGTAATGGACGGCCTGTCTCATCCTTATAAATCGCATTGTAATCACGGTTTGAGTTGAAAGGGGGATCCAAATAAATCAGATCAACACTGCCTAACGGCATTTCTCGCATGACAGTCAGGCAGTCGCCATAAAAGAGTCGGTTCATTTAAAGCATCCCCGCATAAAAGACCCGAAGGCGTTGTCGTTCTTGCGTTGATTGTACTTCCAGCATGCTTCCGCGACATAGAGCGGCATATAGCATTTTCGATAATGATGATGCGATCCGTACCAGGCCCGTTTGAGAAGTGACCAGAAGCCTTCAATGGTGTTGGTATGGATGTTGCCGAAAACATATTCGCCCTTGCTATGATTGATTGTGGCGTGCGCCATGGTTGCCCGAACAGCGCTGTAAGCCTTGAATTCATCAGTGATCAGCAGCGAGCCTTCGGGATCGACGCTGCTACGAATGAAGTTTAGAATGTCCTTGCCAGTCAGGCTGCTGGCGACACGGGCAACGACTTTACCGCCGCGTTTTACCGCGCCAATAACCGACGTTTTGCGTGTCCCTCTTCATCGCGGAGGAGGTGGAGGAGGTAAATCGTTGTTATTAAAACGTTTATTTCGCTTGTGTGGTTTACCACCTACATATGTTTCGTCAGCTTCAACAATTCCTTGTAACAGGATTTCACCCTGCTTGCTTGCCATTTCAGCGCGGATGCGTTTCTGCATAAACCATGCTGATTTTTGATTCATATCTAGATCACGGGCAAGCTGACAACTTGATAGGCTTTTCCTGGCATTAACAATCAAGGCAACACCCAAAAACCATTTTTGAAGGGGTATTTTGGTTTTTTCAAAGACTGTACCAGCCAGGACGTTGAAGCTGGATTTGCATCCATGACAGTTCCATCGGCCAATGCGGTCTTGATCATCTTTACAAGCCACGTTTGTAGCCCCGCAATGCAGGCTTCCTGATCCGGGAACTTATAAAAAACGCTGGTGATGTTCATGATTTCCTCCGTGTGCAACATATATAGCATCAAATGCGCAAAGAATCAAGCCCTTAACTACTAATTGCGAAAATAATTGTATGCGCTTCGGCCATCGTCTCTCTCCTATGAGTTATGGCCGAAAGTTGGTGACGGCTTGATCAGGCGGCGTTTTGCATTTGTTTGATCCCGTCGATGAATGCAATGCCCTGGATTATCCCAGGCATGCGATTTGCGCCGTCGCGCTTTCGCCATGTGCCCTGCGCTGACATCAGGAGCCTGACCGCCATGGCGAGGGCGGTCTTTCGGCTCAGACAGCCTTTGGTTTTACCTGTCCGGTGGCGCACCGTCGCGAAGGCGCTTTCGATGGGATGGGTGGTTCTGATGTGTTTCCACTGTTCTGCCGGGAAATCATAGAAGGCCAGCAGCACGTCACGGTCTTTGATCCATTTGGCTACCGCTTGTTCGTCTTTCACGCCGTAGGTCTCGATGAAGAAATCGCAGGCCGCCATGGCTTCGGCCTTCGTCTCTACCTGCCAGATGTCGTGCAGGGAGCCTTTGGCTTTCGCTTGCACCGATTGGGGCATTGCCTTCAGCCCATTGCCGGTTTTATGGAACCAGCAGCGCTGTTCTGCGGTCACGCCGAAGACCGCGCGAAGGGCGGCCCAGAAGCCCAGTGCACCGTCGCCTACCGCGAGATCGGGCGCGTGATTGAGGCCGCGCCACTTGAGGTCGAGCAGGAGCGCGCGCCAGCTTTGGGTCCTTTCGCGATAGCCGTCGATCAGCCCCAGTATCTCCTTTCGGCCCCATTCATCCGCGCCGATCAGCACCAGAACACATTGCTTTTCTTCCATCCTTGGCTGGAAATAGACGCCATCCGCCCAGACATAGACGATGCGCCGGGCGCTGAGATCGCGCTTCTGCCAGCGGTCGTACTCCTCCCACCAATTGGACTTCAGCCGCGAGATGGTGGGGGACGACAGGCCCGCCGCGTTCGGCCCGAGCAGCGCGGCCAAGGCCGCCTGAAAATCGCCCGTGGAAATGCCGTTGAGGGAAAGCCAGGGCAGTAAGTCCTCGACGGACTTCGCCTTGCGCAGATACGGTGGCAGGATCGAAGAAGAGAACCGACCCTTCTCAGCCTGCCGATCACGATCCCGCCCGCGTGGCCCTTTCACGGGCACTGGGCCAATCCCGGTCATTCCCTCTCGTTCTGGCAGGTGAGCGTGACGAACGACCCGCGCGGGCCCCTCGGACGTCGTCTCATTGGAAAATGGCGCAAGCCATGCGCTCCACTCAGCTTCAAGCGCTTGCTCGATCAACTGCCGCGCCCCGGAACGGATCAAATCCGTCAGCGGATCGGCGGAAAATCCCTTGGGATGGGGCAACGCGGTGATGGTATCTCTCGTCATGGGGCATAGCCTTTTCTCAGCGAGAATTGCGGCGCGGGAACAACGCCATGATATGCAGCCCCTCAGGCCAATCACCAACTGTCAGCTGTTTCTCCAAACCCAGCATACAAAAGCACAACATTTGCCCAAAACGGATTTACGCTTACAAAATATAGTTAGTGCGCCCGCGCAGTTCATCACTACGCCCCGCCTTATCCTCTGGGCCGGCCGCTGCGTTCGGCGCGCTAATCCGACTGCCGGGCGAGCCAGCGCATATTTGGCGCGGGCCGAGACACTCTGCCGGGCTCGCAACCGCCTGATTTCGAGGAATTCTAGCGTCCTGAAAGGCTAGGTCCCCGCCAGAATGTATTCGGCCGCCGCCGAATGGGCCCTAACTTTGCTGGATAATTTCCGGCGGGTCGAAGGCCGTGACCGGTGGCGGTTCGCCCACGAACTTCTCTATATCGACCAGGCAGGTGTGCGCTGACGGCCCCTGCGCCAGCCGCGAGGTTCCCTTGTCGGGCGTCAGCATGTTCGGGTTGCCGTGCTTGCAGAGGCTGCCCGGCGCACCCGGCTCCAGCGGATCAAACCACGCGCCCGTCGGCAGTTGCAGCACATCAGCCCGCACCGCATCGCTTAGCACGGCAGCCGCCAGGCATGCGCCCCGGCGGTTGAACAGGCGCACAATATCGCCATCGGCGATGTCGCGGGCGGCGGCGGCTTCCGGGTGGATCATGACCGGCTCGCGGCCTTTGATTTTGGTCGCCCGGCAGTGGCTGCCATGGTCCAGTTGCGAGTGCAGCTTGTCCGCTGGCTGGTTGGAGATCAGGTGCAGCGGGTAGGGCTTGTCCGCCTGCCCCAGCCACTCGTGCGGCTCCAGCCAGGCTGGATAGCCGGGACAGTCATCATAGCCATAGCCTGCTACCGTCTCCGAATAGATTTCTATCCTGCTGCTCGGCGTATTCAGCGCATTCGCGACCGGGTCGGCACGAAAATCCTTCAGCATGATGTTTGGCTCGGCCGGACGCGGCACCTCATGCCAGCCTTTTGCCCACAACTCGTCCAGCGTCGGCAGTTCGATCTGCTTCTCGGCATAGGACTGGCGGGAGCGATCATAGAGCCATTGCTGCCATTCCTCGGCACTGCGGCCTTCGGTATAGACCGCCTCCGCTCCCATCCGCCGGGCGATGCCGGAGAAAATGTCGTAGTCGTTGCGCGTCTCGCCCACCGGCTCGGCCACCTGCTCCATCGCCACGATGAAGCGGTCGCGGTTGGTGATGCCAATATCGCGGCGCTCCAGCGTGGTGGTACAGGGCAGCACGATGTCGGCATGCTTGGCGTGGGCGTTCCAACTCCATTCATGACAGATGATGGTGTCCGGCTTCCGCCATGCCAACAGCATCCGGTTCAGGTCCTGGTGATGATGGAACGGGTTGCCGCCCGCCCAATAGACCGCCTTGATCTCAGGGTAGGTGTAGCGCTGTCCGTTGTAGTCGAAGGCCGCGCCGGGGTTCAGCAGCATGTCGCTGATGCGCGCGACCGGAATGAAGCGCTCCACTGCATTTTCGCCCTGCGGCAGCGCCGCTGGGTTCAGCACGGTGTAGTCCATGCCTATTGAGTTGACCGCGCTATAGCCGAAGCCGACGCCGCCACCCGGCAAGCCAATCTCGCCCAGCATGGCAGCGAGTGCGGTGGCAGCCCAGAACGGTTGTTCGCCATGATCCTGCCGCGTGAGCGACCAGCTTGCTGTGACCAGGGTCCGCTCAGCCGCCATCCGCCGTGCAAGGTTGCGGATCGTTGCCGCTGGCAGGTCGCTGATCGCCGCCGCCCAATCGGCATCTTTCGCCACGCCATCGACCTCGCCGGTCAGATAAGCCGCGAACTTGCCGAACCCCTCCGTATAGCGGTCCAGAAACGCCTGATCGTGCAAGCCTTCCGTCAGCAGCGTATGCGCCAGCGCCAGCATGATTGCCGTATCGGTGGAAGGCCGGGCCGCCAGCCACTCCGCGCCGAACTCATCCAGAACATCCGAGCGGACAGGCGAGATATTCACCACCTGCACGCCTGCCGCCGCCGCCTCGCGCATGCCGATGCGCTGCACGTGGTCGCCGATGCCGCCCTGGGCGATCTGGCCGTTCTTCGCCGCGAGGCCGCCGAAGGCCACAATAAGCTTGGTGTGCTCGGCGATTACATGCCAGGGCGCGGTCGCATAGGCGAACTCGCGGAACCCGCCCAGCACGTAAGGCACCGCCACCAGACCGGCCGCGAGGCTGTAGGTATCGACCGAGCGGGTGTAACCGCCGATGCTGTTCAGAAAGCGGTGTACTTGGCTCTGGGCATGATGAAAACGCCCGGCGCTCGACCAGCCATAGGAGCCGCCGAAAATCGCCTCGTTGCCAAACTCGTTGCGGATGCGGGTTAGTTCGTCCGCCACCAGCGTCTCCGCTTCATCCCAGGAGACCTGAACGAACGGTTCGCCGCCGCGCCGCTCCGGATTGGCACCGAGGCCATGTTCCAGCCAGCTTTTCCGCACCATCGGTGCCTTGATCCGGCTCGGCGCATCCAACGTGCTGAGGATGCCCTGGCCGATGGGCGACGGGTCGGGATCGGCCTCGAACGGATGCAGCGCCTTGAGCCTGCCGCTCTCCGTCTCCGCCCGGAAGATGCCCCAATGGCTGCTGGTCATGGGAAAAGCGGCATGGTCATTCATTGGAAAATCGCTCTGATCTGATCGGAAATGGCAGGCACGCTGACCGACGCAGCAGCGACGGTTCTACCCCGCTGCGCCCTAGATGCAAAGCAGGCGAGGACTAAATTAAGTAGCCCGCCTCACTACCGCTATTCCGCGGGTCTTTGTAGAGCACCCCATCTTTCATAATCATCGCCAGGTTCTCACGATGCTGCAGAAGGGAGACATCGGCCAACGGGTCGTCCTGCACCAGCAGCAGGTCGGCCAGCCTACCCTCCTGCACCGTGCCCAGGTCGTCCGCCATGCCCATCAACTCGTGTCCGACCGTGGTTGCACAGCGCAGCGCGTCCGCTGGTGAGTAGCCGAAATACTCAACGAAATGGCTGATATCGCGCGCATTCATGCCCATGGGCGTCGCGGCGAAGCCATAATCACCGCCAACCACGTTGCGGATGCCGCGCTTCCGCACCTCATGATAGGTCGCACAGGTACTGTCGAATTTGCGCTGCAATTCCAGATCAGCGAGCATTTCCGGCGTGACGCCCAATGCCTCCCCTTCTTTCAATGTATTGTGCAGCAGGCCGAAGGCCGGGCCGACGAACACCCTGTCCTTCGCTGCCTCCAGCATGTCCAACGCTTCCTCGTCAGCGAAGTCGCAATGATAGATGCAGTCGACGCCATGGCGCACGCTCATCTTCACGCTCTCCGAAGAGCGGGCGTGAGAGGCAACGGTCTTGCCGTTGATCTTCGCTATCTCCATGAACGCCGCCATTTCCGCCTCGGTCAGCGGCGTAATTTCCCCTTTGGCGGACGCGACGAACTGGTCGCCGGAGACGTTAATCTTCAGCACGTCCACCCCGTCCCGTATGCATTCCCGCGCAATCCGGCGCAACTCGTCGGGACCGTCACCGACTAGACCAAAGCTCTCCTGGTAGAGATGGCGCAGGCGGGCGTCGCCCAGCCCCGCCGTCACCGTCACCTCCGGACTGGCTGCCAGCATCCGCGGTCCAGCGATCAGTCCCGTGTTGATGGCGTCACGCGCGGTCACGCCCAGCAGCGGCTTCGCCGACGCAGCCTCGAAGATCGAGGTGAACCCGTGCTCCAGCAGCAGGCGGCAATTCTGGGCGGTCATCAGCATGTGCCGCTCCGGCGGGATCATACCCAGTTCCTCCGGCGCACCGACGCCGGTAAAGCTCGGATGGCAATGCCCCTCCACCATGCTAGGCATCAGCGTCATGCCGGTGCCATCGATCACTTCTGCCCCGTCAGCCGCAAGCGCGGCGTTCTTCGCCACTGTCTTGATCCGGTTTCCCTCGACCAAGACCGAACCGGGATAGCTCGCATCCTCAATCGCATCCCAAATCCGGGCATTCTCAATCAAAATGCGCTGCATGGCTTTTCCTCCGCGGTGTTATTGCGCCGCCCTGGCACTGGTCAGTTGGCGTGACACCAGGCTCGCATACAAGCCGCCGCGCGCCAGCAATTCGGCGTGACTGCCCGTCTCAGCAAGGTGCCCCTCGTTCAGCACCACGATCACATCCGCATCGCGCACGGTCGACAGCCGGTGGGCGATAACGATGGTAGTCCGCTCTGCCTTCAACAGGTCGAGCGCATCACGCACCAGCGCCTCGTTCACGGCGTCCAGATGGCTGGTGGCCTCGTCCAGGATCAGGATCGGCGCGTCCTTCAGGAATGCCCGTGCGATGGCAACCCGCTGCCGCTGGCCACCCGAAAGGCTGGCCCCACGCTCACCGACCTTGGTTTCCAGGCCGTCCGGCAGCATGGCGATCAGCGGTGTCAGCGCGGCATGGTCAATCGCGGCGGCCAGTTCTTCTTCGCTCGCATCAGGCCTGGCGATCAAAACGTTGGCCCGCAGCGTGTCGTTGAACAGGTAGGTATCCTGCGCCACCAGCGCAATCCGCTGGCGCAGGTCATCCAGTTCAAAATCCCGCAGGTCCGTGCCATCCAGCGTGATGCAGCCTGTATCCGGGTCCCAAAACCGCATGAGCAGTTGCGCCGTCGTGGTCTTGCCCGCGCCGGACATGCCGACCAGCGCCACGGTTTTGCCTGCCGGTATCTCCACACTCACATCCGCCAGCGCCGCGCGCGACTGGCCCGGATAGCGGAAAGTCACGCCCTCCAGCCGGATGCCAGCCGCCCCCGCAACCGGCGGCGCGCCAGAGCCATCCTCCACCGGCACCGGCTCGTTTTCCAGCGCGTAATAGCGGCGGGTGGAGCCCAGCGTATCCGCCAACTGCCGCCCGATCTGGGCAATCTCCGAAATCGGCAGGAACGCCGCCATCGCCAGCAGCGTCAGCAGCGGCAACAGCCCTGCTTCCAGCCCCCCGGCGCTGACCGCAACCGCGCCCACCGTCACCACGGCCAGGCCGCCCAGGCCCGTCATCACTTCCAACAGGCTTTGCTGCAAGGTCAGCTCACCGAAAAACGGCACCCTGAGCGCAATATGGTGGTCCGCCAGCCGGTCAAAGCCTTCTGCGCGCCGCCGCTCGTCCTGGAAGGTCACGATCTCGCCCAGCCCCTGGACCGAGTCCACGGCATAGGCTCCCAGCTCCCCCGCAGCCTCCCGCGCTTTAGAGCCAAGCCGATCGATCCGCTGACGCATCAGGAAAGGGCTCGCCGCCACCACGATCAGGAAAGGCAGCAACGCCAGCGCCACCCAGCCATTGGCCGCCAGCAGAACCGCCATCACGCTCAACGGGATCAGGGCCGCTACGAACGCAGGCGCAACCGTGTGAGCGAAAAAGTACTCAATCAGTTCGATATCATGCGTCGCCAGCGTCATCAGATCGCCGGTGCGCCGCCGGGTGAGGTAGGCAGGGGCGAGCGCATCCAGCTTGCGGAACGTGTCGATCCGCATCTCTGCCAGCAGCCGGAAAGCCATGTCGTGCGCCGCCCAGCTTTCCAGCCAGTGCAGCACGCCCGCCAGCGGTGCCAGTATCCAAAGCCAGGTAAGGTAAGGCGTGAAGTCGCCGCCGGTCTTCAGGTTGTAGACCATCATGGCGCTGGCAATGCCGACACCGATAAAGGCCAGCACCCGCACAATCCCGAACACAAACGTCAGGGTCAGGCGGCCCTTCCACGGCAGAATGACACCCATCAGCGCGGCGATCACCTGCCCCCAGCTAAGGCCCTCCGCCTTGATGACGCCCTCGGTTGGCGCGAGTTCGGCCCCACCCGGCGTGGCGGCCAGCGTTTCCACGGTAACGCCATCGCCCAAAGCCGCGCCGGCCTCTTCATCTTCCGACTCCTGCACCTGCTCCCGCATCAGTGCGGCATAGGCTCCGCCCGCGGCCATCAGCGAGGCATGGTCGCCGGTCTCCGCCACCCGGCCTTCTTCCAACACAATAATCCGGTCGCAATTGATGACGCTGGAAAGCCGATGCGCCAGTACCAGCGTCGTCCGTCCGGCCATCAGCCGGTCCAGCGCCGACTGGATCACCGCCTCGTTCTCCGCATCGACGGCCGAAAGAGCTTCGTCCAGCACCAGGATTGGCGCATCACGCAGCACCGCCCGCGCAATCGCCACCCGCTGGCGCTGCCCGCCCGACAGCTTGATGCCTTTCTCGCCGATGACCGTGTCGTAGCCCTGCGCCAACGTCTGAATGAAGCCATGAATATTGGCGGCCTTGGCAGCCTCAATCACCGCCTCGTCGGTGGCATCAGGATCACCCATGCGGATGTTCTCGCCCACGGTGCCGTGAAACAGAAAGGCGTCCTGGTTCACCACTGCGATCTGCCGTCTAATCTGCTCGAAACTGAGTTCGCGCAGGTCCACGCCGCCCAACGTCACCCGCCCCTGGTCCGGATCGAAAAAGCGCAGCAGCAAGCGCACCACAGAGGATTTGCCGGAGCCGCTCGGCCCCACCAGCCCAACCCGCTCACCTGCTTTGACCGCAAAGCTCAAGTCCCGGTGCGCCTGCACCCGTGCGCCCGGATAGCGGAAGCCGACACCCTCAAAGGCCAGCTCCGACGCCAACTGGGCCACAGCCGCAGACTTGTCGGTATCCGGCACCTCGGGCTCTGCTTCCAGCACGCCATAGATGCCCTGGGCTGCTGACATGCCGTTCATGCCCTGATGCAGCACGCTGCGCAGGTCGCGCATGGGCCGGAATATCTCGACGCCCATCATCAGGATAATCAGCAGGCCCGTCAGTTCCATCTCGCCCGCCTGCACCCGGTAGGCGCCCAGCGTCAACGCCGCCGCTGCCCCCACTGCGATGCAGCTATCGGTGATGCCACGGGCGAGCGCGCTGGTGCCCAGCACCCACATGGTTTTGCGGAACACGTCCCTGGCTTTGAAGGCCAGCATCTCCGAACGCTGGCGGCTTTGGCCAAAGGCCTTCAGCGTGGCGAGGCCCTGGATCGAGTCCAGGAACTCCGCCGCAAACGCCGCGTAGGCTTTCTGCCGCCCCTGCGCATTCTTCACGTCGAACCGGTGCCACAGCGACGGCAGCAACAAAGCCGCCAAGGCGAACGCAAACAGCACCAGCGCCACCGGCAAGTCGATCCACGCAACAAAGCCAAAAATCAGCACCGGTGTCAGGAAAGAGACCAGCAATTGCGGCAGGTACTGGCCGAAATAAGTCTCCAGCTGCTCCACCCCATCCACCAGCGACAGGGTCAAAACGCCAGAGCGCTGCTGCCCGGCATAGCCCGGCCCCAGCTTCGCAATATGGTCGAACAGCGTCCGGCGCAGCTTCTTCTGCACCGCGGCGGCGGTGGTGTGGGCCATTATCACCCGCCAGTACTCAAACGCACCCCGCAGCACCATTACCGCGGCGATGGCGGCGATGGGCCAGACCAATTCCGCCAGCGGCGCGCCCGCAAACACTTTGGCTATCAGCCAACCCAGCAAGGCGAGCCGCACCACGCCTGCAGCCGCAGCCAGCAGGCCGATCAGCGTCGCAAAGGCAATCCGTGCCCGGACGCCTTCCGTGTGGGGCCAGAGCTTCCGCTCTAAATACATGGGCTGTGCGCTTCCATTGACGATACGGATCTAAACCGTATTACGCCTTTCCGCCACAAGCCACCCCTTGCCCGCCTTCTTCGCCGTCCTGACGCGAGTCCAGAAACCGCTTGGTGTGGAAATGATGCAAAACTATGTCAGACTGCCCGCCATACACATCACGAGCCGGGCGCTAGCCCGCACAATGGAGACTCCCCATGGCAGAATACATTCCCCCGGCGCTCGACTGGGTCCGCGAGCAGGTCGAAATCTACGAGGGCAGCGGCGGCAAGGAAGGCACCACGCTCCGCGACACCGGCCTGCCCTGCATCATCGTCACCCACATGGGCAACAAGACCGACGGCATCCGCAAAATCCCGCTGATGCGCGTGAAGGTCGGCGATGCCTATGTGCTGGTCGGCAGCTATGGCGGGCGCGAGAAAAACCCGGTCTGGGTCTACAACCTGCGCGCCAACCCGGACGTCGAAATCCGCGATGCGACAGTCGTCACCAAGATGAAGGTCCGCGAAGTGCCGGAAGGCGCGGAGCGCGACAAGCTATGGGCCGCCGCCGCCGAGGCCTTCCCCAACTATCTCGAATACCAGAAAAAAGCCCCCCGCCTGATCCCCATATTCCTGGCGGAACCGGTTTAGCCGTCAACTGACGCATCCCCGGAAAGGCGCAGCCTTATCCGGGGCCATATTGGCTACGAATAGAGAAGGGTCCCGGGTCTTCGCCCGGGAATTCGGTTGTCGTCGCGCCCTCTCCTTACCCCGCCAGCCGGAAATACGGCAGCACCAGGTCGGGCGTTTCCTGCACCAGCACGGCCTCTACCGGCATGCCAACCTTCAGATCCTCGACCTTCGCGTCCAGCAGCTTGGTCTGCATGCGCACGCCTTCTGCCAGCGTCACGGTCGCCAGGATATAGGGCGTCTCCGCCTTGAAGCCGAAATGGAAGGGATGGTGCGTCTCGGTCCAGGAATAAACTGTGCCCTTGCCGCTCGCCTCGACCCAGTCGCACTCCATGGAATGACACTCGCCGCACATGGGCCGCGGATAATGGCGGACCGTGCTGCAATCACTGCACTTCTGCAGCATGATGCGGTGATCCTTCAGCCCGTCCCAAAACGGCTGGGAGTCGATTGAGGGCTCGGGCAGGGGCTTCAGATATTCGTCCTGCATGGCTCACACTCCCCGCTGCATAATGGCGAGCGACCCGTCACCAAGATCGCCATAGCCCGTCACCAGGCCGATTTCGGCGTCGGCCACCTGGGCCCGGCCACCCTCATGCCGTAACTGCCGCACCAGCTCGTAGACATGGTTCAGGCCTGCTATATGCGCCTGGCTCAGCAGGCCACCATGGGTATTCACCGGCAGTTCCCCGCCAAGCTTGATGCGCCCGCCCTCCACGAACGGTCCGCCTTCGCCCTTCTCGCAGAATCCCAGGTCTTCGATCTCCGCAATCACCATGCCGGTGAAGCAGTCGTAGATTTGCGCGACATCGATGTCCTTGGGCTTGACGCCCGCCATTTCGTAGGCGCGCGGCGCGGCCTTGGCGAGACCAAGCTCCAGCATGTCGGGGCGTTGGGTGATGGTGCTGGGCGAGTCCGGATGCCCTTCCGCGACGCCGATGATGGAGACCGGCGCGCGTGTGTCCTTCGCATAGTCCTTGCCGCTCACCACGACTGCCGTCGCGCCGTCGCTTTCCAGACAGCAGTCGAACAGGCGGTAGGGGTCGGAGATCATGTGGGCATTGCGATGGTCATCGACCGTCAGCGGCTTCTGCATGATGGCGTTGTCGTTCAAAATCGCGTGCTCGCGCATGGTAATGGCGATCTCAGCGAATTGGTCCGGATTGGTGCCGTAAAGCTCCATGTGGCGGCGGATCATCGGCGCGTAAAGCTGCGCCGGTGCGAATGCGCCGACGGGGTTCTCGAACTCGGCGATCTGGCGGAACTGGGGCATGGCCGCCAGCCGGGTCGTCACGCGGCTGTCCGAATAGCCGCGTCGGCCCAGCACGATCAGCACGTGCTGACAGACACCCGCGGCGATCACCGCCGCCGCACATTGCAGGGCCGCCACCGAGCTGGCACCGCCCATGGGGGTTTGGGCAGAAAAGCGCACATCGGTCAGGCCGAGGCCGGTCATGACCTCCTCAGCTACCGGCCCGAGGGAGTAAGGGATGACACCGTCAATCTGGTTGGGTTGCAGGCCCGCGTCATGGATCGCCTTGATCGAGGCTTCCAGCATCAGGCCGATGGAGCTTTTGTCGGTGCCGCGGCTATAGGCGGTTTCGCCTATGCCGGTAACGGCAGCTTTGCCGTTCAAACTGTCTGCCATGGTGCATTTCCTCTTGGCGTCCGGTTTTTGATTTGGCGGCAGTATAGCCTTGGATTTCCAAAGTGGTCGATGCCTGGATCGTGTGGCTACACCCAAAACCCGCCCGCATTGCCGGCACATCCGAGCGCCCAGTACGTGGCATCTACCAAGCCCTGCCCGCGCTCGTTCAGGAACACGCCCGGCCCCTGCCGGTTCATGGCATAGCCGAAGGCAAGGCCGTGCGCAGGATCGGCAAAGCCCAGCGAGCCGCCCGCCCCCACATGCCCAAACGCCTGCGGCCCCAGAATGACACTGTCACCACCCATCACCCGGCGGCGGTTGTCCAAAGCCCAGCGGCTTCGCGGCTTCCTCGCTCACCATGGCCGCGAACAGGCCGGCAAGCCCACGCCCGTTGGTAACGCCACCGGCCGCGCCGATCTCCGCCGCCCGGCCTTCCCGCGTGTTGACGCCTCCCGCCATCCAGTCGCCATGATTGAAGATGAACAGATTGGAAGGTGTGCCGCGCTTCACCGCTTCCGCCATGAACGGCGTGCGCGGCTCATCCCTGCCCGGACGGTAGAGGATGACCGGCGCTACTCTTGGCTCAAACTCCTCCGGCAGGCCGATCCAGTAGTCGATGCCGAGCGGCCCCGCGATCTCCTCCGCAAAATACTGGCCGAGCGATTTGCCGGAGGCGCGCCGCACCATCTCCCCCACTAGATAGCCAAAGGTGACGGCGTGATAGCTGCTGCGCGTGCCCGGCTGCCAGAACGGCGCCTCCGCCGCCAGCTTCCCGCACATATAATCCCAGTCGAGCAGGCAGTCGGGCTTTAATGGCTCCCTGCAAGCAGGCAGGGCGGAGGTATGGTCGAGCATCATCCGCGTTGTGGTGCGCTCCTTGCCTGCTGCTGCGTATTCCGGCCAAAGGCCGGTGACAGGCGCATCCAGGTCCAACTGGCTCCGCTCCGCCAGCAGATGAGCGCAGAATGCGGTGGCGGCTTTGGTGCAGGAAAAGACGGTAACGACGGTGTCCGCCTCCCAGGTCCGGCCGGCCTCCGGGTCCGCGCTACCGCCCCAAAGGTTGACAACGGTCTCGCCGTCGCGCTGCACACAGAGCGATGCGCCTACCTCGCCATGCTCGGCAAAGTTCCGGACGAAGGTGTCCGCGACAGCCTCAAAGCCAGAGGAAACATGGCCTTCGACAGCGCCGGTTGCGACTTCAGCGTGAAACAGCATCGTCGTTCTACTCCTTCATGCCTCGATACACGCCTTCTACTCACTCGCCATAGGGGGTTAGCTACTGAACCGCTCACCCTTAACCACAATGCCAGCGGCGTCCCGGTCCCAGGTGTCCTGGGTGATGCCTTCGTCGCGCAATTGGTGCTTCATCACTTTGATTGTCGGTGTCTTTGGCAGGTCCGGCATCACGCGGATGTAGCGGGGGATCATGAAGTAAGCCATGCGCGGGCGCAGGAACTCGATCAGCTCGGTCAGATCGACAAGGCGGTCAGGCTGAGGCGCCACACACACCATCACCTCATCCTCTCCGATCTCGCTGGGCACGGCGATGGCCGCGGCTTCCAGCACGTCCAGGTGGGCCTGAACCTCTGCCTCCACTTCCAAGGAAGAGATGTTCTCGCCCCGGCGGCGGATGGCGTCCTTCATCCGGTCTTTGAAATAGAAAAAGCCATCTTCGTCCTGGGTGAAGGCGTCACTCGTGTGGAACCAGCCATTTCGCCATGCCTTGGCGATCGCTTCCGGGTTCTTGTAATAGCCCGAATTCATGCCCCAGGGCCGGTCGGTGCGAACGATCATTTCGCCCACGTCACCCAAGGGCACTTCGCAATCATTCTCATCAACCAGACGAACCTCTACGCCTTCGCGGACCTTGCCGCATGTCCCCGCCTTCAGCGGATTGGGCTCGGAGACGATGGGTGTCGAGATCTCCGTCATGTTGAAGATCGTGTAGACATCCACGCCGAACCGTTGGGAAAAGGCGGCGACATCGCCCAGGTCACCGGCCCGGCATTGGTGTAGAGGTGCAGGTACGACGCCAGCACGCCTTTCGATGGCCCGGTCGTGCCGGAGGTGAAAATGATCGCCATCGGGTCCCAGGGCTCAATCGGCCGCGCCAATGGCGCAAGCGTGCCCTCTTCGGGCAGCAGCGCTTCAGCGTAGGTCTGGGTCGGCAACGGCGTTTCCGCGGCCCCGCCCCAGGACACCACATGCTCCAATTGCGCCAGGTCAACACCCGTCAGCCAGTCACAGAGATCAGCATGCACCACCGCCAGCTTGGCATCGGAAACGTCAAGCACATGAGCCAGCAGGTTGCCGCGGTAGGCCGTGTTGATCGGCACGTAGACCGCGCCGATATAGTTCAGTCCGAAGAATATCAGGGAGTGCTCCCGCCCGCCGGGCCCCCAGACCAGCACATGATCCCCTTGGCGGACGCCCAGTTTCTGAAAGCCGAGGCCTGCCCGGATAACCCGCTCCCGGAACCCGGCATAGCTCCATTCTTCATTATTGTCGTCGAAGATCAGGAACGTCTTGTCCGGCTGCTCTCCCGCCCAACGGTCGATCAGGTCGCGCGTGACGACCTTGTTCCGCGCGGGGATTCGCTTGTCGGTGGTCTCGGGCGTCCACGGGCTTTCAGCGATTTCAATCATCAAACCAGCCCTAAGCCTGCTTCACCGCTGCCGCATCTTCCAGCGCGGCAATCTCGCTTTCGCTGAAGCCCCAACCGGCCAGTGCCTGCCGCGTATGCTGGCCCGCTGTGGTCGAACCGTGACGAACCGCTGACGGCGTTTTGCTGAAGCGCGGCGCGGGGCCTGGCTGCTTGTAGCCATCCAGTTCCACGAAGTTGCCGCGCGCCACGTTCTGCGGGTGCTCCATCGCCTCCGTCATAGAGAGGACGGGGGCAAAGCAGATGTCGGTGTCGCGCAGCAGCGCGTCCCACTCCTCCCGCGTCTTGGTCTTGAAGATCGCGGCCAGCTTTTCGGCATTATCCGGCCAGTGCTCGCGGGCGTGTTGCGGATAAAGGTCGGCTTCGGTCAGGCCCAGTTTTTCCAGCAATTCGGCGTAGAATTGCGGTTCGATGGAGCCGATGGAGATATGGCCGCCGTCCTTGGTCTCATAGACGCCATAAAAGTGTGCACCGCCGTCCAGCAGGTTGCTGCCGCGCCGGTCCTCCCGCCATTGGCCGGAGGCAAGGAAGCCATAGACGAACGTCAGAAGCGAGGCCGAGCCCTCCAGCATGGCGGCGTCCACCACCTGGCCCTCGCCGGTCTTTTGCGCAGAGATATAGGCAGCCAGCACGCCCAGCCCCAGATAGAGCAAGCCTCCGCCGAAGTCCCCCGTCAGCATTAAAAGCGGTGCTTGTATACCGCTTAACGGGCCGATATTGGCCAGCACGCCCGACAGCGAGATATAGTTGATGTCGTGCCCGGCCGTCATCGCGATGGGGCCGTCCTGGCCCCAGCCGGCCGCCCGGCCGATCACCAGCTTCGGATTGATCTGCCAGAGCGTTTCGGGTGAGAGCCCCGCGCGTTCAATAACGCCGGGCCGGAAGTCTTCGATCAGAATGTCGGCCTGGGCGCAGAGCCGCTTGATCGTCTCCAGCCCCTCCGGCTTCTTCCAATCGACGGCGATGTTGGAGCGCGAACGGGTCAGCGGATCGAACTTCTCCGGGAAGCCGCACTTCTCGACGCCGACATTGGCTGCGCGGTCCACCCGCAGTACCTCCGCCCCCATCTCCGCCAGCAACATGCAGCAATGCGGCGTCGGGCCGATCCCTGCGAGTTCTACCACTTTCACACCATCCAACGCGCCCATGGGCTGGGAACTCCTAATCTTGAGGCTAAATGCTCTTGCCACCATCGATATCGAGGCTGACGCCGGTAATAAAGCCCGCATCGTCGGAGGCGAGATAGACCATGGCGTTCGCCACATCCTCTGGCTGGGTCAGACGGCGGAGCGGCACATCGGATTCGAGCTTCTTGCGGGCATCGTCCGAAAGCGAGTCCTTGCCGGTAACGGTCTTGAAGAAGCCGGTCTCCGCCGCCAGCGGGCAGACGCAGTTCACCCGGATTTTGAAGCGCGCCAGATCGACGGCCAGCCCGCGCGTCATCACCACGACCGCTGCCTTCGCCGAGTTGTAGGGCGCGCTCTTCACTCTTCAGCCGGGGATTCTTCGCACCGATGGAGGCTGTGTTGATGATGACGCCACCGCCATTCTCGATCATGACCGGCGTCACCGCCTTCACGCCCAGATAGACGCTTTTGGTGTTCAGGTTGAAGATCCAGTCAAACTGCTCTTCCGGCATCTCGTACATGAACATGGGCGGATGGCCCGCGCCCGCATTGTTCACCAGCACATCGATGGTGCCGAATTCCTTCACCGCCGCATCGGCCATGGCCTGCACGGCGACGGCCTTGGTCACGTCGGTCTCAACGCCGATGATGCTCCCACCCTTGCCGGAGACTTCCGCGACGATACCATTCAGGCCATCCGCGTTGATGTCGGCGGCAACGATCTTCGCGCCCTCGCCCGCAAACTTGTGCGCCGCCGCCCGGCCAAAGCCGGATGCCGCGCCGGTAATGACGACTACCTTGTTCTCAAACCGCATCTGTTTCCTCCACCATATGCAGGCAACGCCCGAAACCGGGTGCGCGCGCGCAACTGGTTCCGCCACGCCTCGCTTAAAGGCCGGGATTGTTTTGGCTAAACAGCCGGGCTGTTCCTATTCAGCAGCCCGCCTCGTGAATTCCGCAGTGCCCTTAGCCCCGCCGCTCGGGTCTCCGTCGAAGACGATGCCGGAATAGCCGTCTGCCGCCACCTGGTTGACGATGGAGACCAATTTCGGTGTGCCGCCATTGTAGACGAGATAGCGGATGGTGCCGGCCTCGTGCCCCTTCACGTTGGAGTTGTAGCCGGTGAACCAGCTCTTCGCCTTCCGCATCAGCATGACGGAGTACATCTGCTCCACATGCTTGGTCCAGCGCTCGGCAGCATCGCTGGCAGGCTCGACCCGCGTGTGCCCGTTGGCACGCACGTACTCCAGGAAGTTGGAGGCCCAGTCCACGCCGATCTCAATCCCGCGCGGATAGTTAGTCGAGGCGGAGCCACTCTGCGGGCCATTCGGCATGATCAGGTTCGGGAAGCCCTCGATGAACATACCCAGATAGGTGGTGATCCGCGTCTCCCACTTGTCACGCAGCATCGCGCCATTCGCGCCCCGGATGTCGATCCGGTCATAGGCGCCGGTTATCGCATCAAAGCCGGTCGCGTAGATGATGACGTCGAAGTCGTACTTGCTCGCCTCGGTCTGGAGGCCGTTTTCCGTGACCCGGACCAGCTTCTCCTCGTTCATGTCGACCAGATGTACGTTATCGCGGTTGTAAGCCTCGTAGTAATAGGTCTCCAGCGGCACCCGCTGCACGCCGAAGCCACGGTCGCGCGGGATCAGCTTCTCGGCGGTACCCGGATCCTTCACCCGCTCGCGGATACGGTCGGCGATCCACTCGGGCAATTCCTCGTTCGCCTTCTCGTCCATGAAAATCTCACGGAAGTTGGCGAGCCAGATGCCGAAGCCTGGCTCCTTGTAGAGCTTGTGCCAGAGCTTCTCGCGCTCCTCCCGGCTCACCTCATAGAAGCCGCGGCGGTCCGGCTCGTACTCGAAGCCGCCGGGGGTGCGGGTGCAGACCTCGAAAATCTGGTCGTAGCGGCTGCGGATTTCCGCCATCTGCTCTTCGGTGATTTTGGAGTTGTTCAGCGGCGCGGCCCAATTCGCCCGGCCCTGGAACACGTGCAACGAGTCGACCTTATCCGCAATGTCGCCAATCACCTGGATCGCGGTCGCGCCCGTGCCGATGATGCCGACCTTCTTGCCAGTCAGGTCATAGCCCTCATGTGGCCAACTAAAGGTATGGAAGCTGTCGCCCTTAAAGTCGTCGATGCCGTCCAGCCGCGGCATGGTCGGGATGGGGAGCAGACCCACCCCCATGATCAGCCAGCGGCATGACACGCGCCGCAAGCCGTTGACTACCAAGTTCCAGACGTTTTCCTCGTAGCCGAAATGCGCCGAGTCCACATGACAGTTGAACTGCATGTCTTTGCGCAGATCGAACTTGTCCGCCACGAACTCCAGGTATTTCAGATTTTCCGGCTGGGGAGAGTAGCGCTCCTTCCAGTGCCACTCGTCCAGCACTTCCTTGGAGAACGAAAAGCCATAGGTGTAGCTTTCACTGTCGAAGCGCGCGCCCGGATAGCGGTTATTGTACCAGGTACCACCCAGGCCGCCTGCCGCCTCCAGAACGGTCGCGTGCACGCCCATGTCGTTCAGGCGCTTGATCTGATAGATGCCCGCAACGCCCGCGCCGATGACGATTGCTTCGTAATGTTCCGTCTGACCGGTCATTTCCTGCTCCTATAGTATTAGGGCAGATTGTGCCGGAATGGGCGCACGCGATCAATTGATCTGCGTCAACCCCAAAGGGCGGCCTGCCGTCACTGCCCGCCTGGCTTGTCCGTAGCCACCAGCCGCCAGCGGTGAAAGAAGCGGACTTCACTGTCTTCGATGCGCAGGTTGAAACCAGCGTCCCGGCCTTCCTCTGCCAATGCCCGTACAACGGTACGCAGCGGGTCTAGGCGTTTCGGGTCGTTAACGATTCCCATCCACTCCTCGAACTCGCGCTCCTTGTCCCAGGTTTCCGTCCCAACGATCGAGAAACCGGCCCCGGCTATCACCCCATCAATCTCTGCCGCCGGCATCATGCGCACGTGGGAGGGATCGCGCAGAATTTCGATGGCGTTTTGCAGGTCGGCCTTGGCCCGGTCCTCATCCGCCATCACATCGACAATCACCGCCCGGCCGCCGGGTTTCAGCACCCGGAACATCTCCCTCAGCGCCTTGGCCGAGTTCTCGAAATGGTGCAGCGAGAGGCGGGTCACCACCCCGTCGAAGCGCCCGTCCTCAAAAGGCAATGCCTCGGCATCCCCCGCCTGGAAGGAGACATGCGGCAACGCTTTCGCACGGGCGCGCGCCTTCGCCAGCATTTCATCGGTCGCGTCCAGGCCAAACGACTTCCGCCGCATCGCTCGCTACCGCCGCCGTCACGACACCAGGACCGCAAGCCACATCCAGAATGGAGCCAGACGCCCAGCTTCCCAGCGCCCGCCGGAACCTGTCCTCGACCGAAAGGTCAGCCTTTACGGCGTGGGTGTCGAAGGTATCCGCCTGCCGGGCGAATTCCGCGCGGACACGGTCCAGGTGGTCAGGCGTGTCCGGCATGGGGCTTTCCTTTCGGCTATGGCGGCAATCTAGTCGTCGAAACCGACCCAATGCGCAACATTCGCCAGCTCTTCGCGGTCGCTGACCAGGGTGTTCTCGATCTTGGTATGGTCGGCATAGCCGAGGCTCATGCCCGTCACCAGCAACTGATCATCCGGCACGCCCAGATGCTTGAATACTTTTTCCTGGTGCCCAATCCAGGCCGCCTGGGCACAGGTCTCCAGGCCAAAGCCGCGGGCAGCCAGCATCACTGTCTGCGCATACATGCCCACATCCGCCCAGTTACCGCGGGCCAGGTAGTCGTCGATGGTGATGAACAAGCCGCCCGGCGCATCGAAGAACGTGAAGTTCCGCGCGCCCTGCCGGGCGCTGCCTTCGCGGTCGCCCTTCTGGATGCCCAACAGGCCGCAAAGGCCCCAGCCCACGCCCCGGCGGCGATCGCGGTGCAGATCGTTCCAGACCTTCGGGTAATAATCGTAGTGCTCGTAACCCTTGCCGTTGCCCGACCGCACATCAGCCAGCACATCCTCAGTGATAGCCTCTTTCACCTTGCCGGTGCAAAGCCACACACGCCAGGGCTGTGTGTTGGTACCGCTGGGGCTGCGCTGGGATATTTCCAGGATTTTCTCCAGGGTTTCGCGGGGCACGGGCTGATCGGTAAAGGCGCGGATCGACTTACGGTGTTCAATAGCTGTTCCATTCCGGCTGATCAGATAGCCCCTCGTCGCTCTGCGTTTTTCATGGCACGCTGTGTTTTTACCGAGGCGCGGGATGGGAGAGCGACATGGTGATCAAGCTTCACAGTCAGGCGATGACGCCACCGAAGATCAGGGCGGCCATACAGGCCAGTGACGACCCTGCGTGGGTTCTTGCCGACGGCACAGGCGATTAAATACACGCACTGCAAGCCGCGCTGTTTCTGGCCATGGCGGCAACCTGCGGGGACCTCCGCCGCTTGATTATCAGGCAAGGCCAGACTTATCTGGCGAAGGCCAAAAACCCGCACAAATGAAGCTGCTGCAAATAGCCCTTGATTAGATTCAACAGGCACAAGCAGCCATTGCAAAAAAACCGGGAAAATCCAGCTCGGACAAAAGAAAACCGGGCCCGAAGGCCCGGTAAAGTCAGAACAGGGAGGCTTAACGTCTGGGAGACGAGTTCTAACGGCGCATGCGCGGCGGCGGAAGAACTAAGGGCTATCGACAAGCGATAACTGCAACCGATATCTGCGCCGCTAGTGTTTTCATGTAGCGGAATTATTGCTGCCCAGCCATGCATTCTGCGCATGGCTTTGCCTTAACGTTAGGCTTATGGCGGAAACCTTGGGCATTTCGCCCCTCAGGACGCCAAAATTCGTTCCACCAACGATTGCACTTCGAACGCTTCCCGCAAACTTGCAAGGCTGTGACCGGTCTCTCCCCGAGTCATTGCGGCGACCATGTCGAGTTGGCGTTTCAAAATTAACGGCCGCATTTCCTCGTTAGGCCGTGCACCCTCGGCCTCGCGCCAGGTGCCATCGGCCGCAAGCCGCTCGGCGATTGCCCAGTCGCGCAACCGCAACTTTCCGTTAGAGCCGTGCAAAATCCACAGTTTGTGGTCCGGCTTCTCTGTCGTGCCGACCCCACCGCGCAACGAGACTGGAACGCCGCCAGCCGTCATCTCCGCTGCGCAGGCGATCTCCGAGCCTTCACCCACGGGATATTCGACCGAGCAGGACTGCATCTCGATGGCACCGATCCGGCGCAGCGTGCCGAACAGGAAATGACTAGCCACCTCCCGCGTGAAGCCGCCCTGCGCCCGCCGGTCAAGCCAGGAAACGGCATCCATCTGCCAGGGCCGTGGCCATTCCTTAAAATCGATTTCAATCTCGACACTCTGCAACGCGCCCAAGTCGCCAGCCTCTCGCCAGGCGGCGATCTGGTCATGCGCAAAGCTCGCGGTGAAGGGAAAATTCACCGCACAGCGCGCGCCGGCCGCCTCCATGCGGCCGACGACGGCTTCCGCCTTGGCAACATCCACGCCCAACGGTTTCTCACAATGAACCGCCAGACCAGCGGCCACCGCCTGCTCCATCTGATCGAGGTGATAGGTTGGCGGCGATGCGACATGCACTACGTCGCTTGCCGCCAGCAGCTCTTCAAGCGAGCCGTAAGCCTGACCGTCGGGAAAATCCCGCTTGTAGCGCGCCATCGCATCCGGCGAAGGGTCCCAGGCGCCAGAGGAACCGAGCACGGCCTGATCACGCTCCCAAGCGACCCGGAGCAACCGCTTCCCCATAATACCGTAACCAATTGTGCCGAGGCGGATGGGGGCAGTGGGAGCCATTATGCGGGAACCTTTTGGCGATTGAGAGTGCCGTTGCTTATCAGACCGCCCGCGGGTGAGGCTAGAGTCTTGCCCTGTTCCCACCCGGAATTCCCGGCCCCGGCCCCGGCCCTGTTTTCACAGGGGTGAAGGTTCCGGGCAGCCTGAGGCTTACGGAAATTCGATCGAAGTACGATGGAGAACTACCCCTTCACCCCGCCCATCAGCATGACATTGCCATGCAGGTGAAGTAACTGCGTGGAGAAGCCTGCCGCTGGCAGCCAGTCGAAATAATCGGCCAGTCGCGCTGGGCGGTTATTGCTGGCCAAGTCTGCCTCATAAGCCACAAAATCATCCGCCGAGCGCATGGCAACGCCATGCGCGCGCTCAATCCAGCTCCAAATGGCCTGCTGCATGGGGAAACAACCGGCCTCAGTCATGCGCACCCGGTCGTAGAGCAAAAACACGCCGCCGGGCTTCAGATGCGCCGCCGTTGCGCGGATCGCGGCCTGCTTTGCCTCGTCCGTCAAGTCGTGGAACACCAGTGCGGTGAAGGCAGCGTCGTACACTCCGTCCACCGCCGCCAAAGGCTCTGGCTGCATCAGGTCAGCCTCCGCCAGCGTCACCTGGTCTTTCCACGGCGCCAGCGCCTCTGCCGCTGCGGCCAGAGACTCCGGCTTAAAATCAAGCCCGGTCAGGTGCAGATCGCCCCGCTTTTGCAGCAACAGCCAATTCACATAGCCGGTGCCGCAGCCCAGATCGAGCACCCGCCCGCCTTCCTGTACACTGTCCGCCAACACGCTCACCAGAATATCAAGCTGCTCGTCACGGGTCGGATGGCGTTGGATCGGGTCCTGCATGGGTGCTTTTCTCCAGGAAGAGGCAATCGCGGCAACGCGATCAGTGGTCATGGGAACGTTCTGCATGCTACTATCTACGCTAGAATTTAGCGATCCGCCGTTGACGTTCTCCGATCGGCGAACCGCATGCGCGTCTCAGTCACAAGGACAGCCAGATGAACGACTCCATCAATGTCATGGATGCCGAGTCCGAAAAGTTCGGCATCGGCCAGCCCGTCCCGCGCAAAGAAGACCCGAATCTGGTTCGGGGGCAAGGCCGCTATACCGACGACATCAACCTGCCTGGCCAGGCGTTTGCCGTCATGGTGCGCAGCCCCATCGCGCACGGCGTGATCAACGCCATTGAGACAGACGACGCCAAAGCCATGCCGGGCGTCATCGCCATCTATACCGGCCACGATCTGGCAGCCGCAGGCCTTGCCAAAATGGGCGCAGGCATGAGTTTCAAGCAGCGCGACGGCTCCGACATGCCAAAGCCGGTGCAGAGCGTGCTGGCCGTCGACAAGGTGCGCTATGTGGGCGATCCGATTGCTATCGTCGTCGCTGAAACCCGCTTGCAGGCCAGAGACGCTGCCGAAACGGTATTCGTTGATATCGAGCAACTGCCCGCCGTTACCCGGGCCGCTGAGTCTGTAAAGCCCGGCGCGCCGCAGCTCTGGGATGCTACGCCCGGCAACGTCGTGCTGGACTTCCACCATGGCGATACCGCTGCCGTCGACAAAGCCATGGCCGAAGCCGCGCACGTGGTTGCCATGGAGATCGACAACCCGCGTATCGTCGTCGCTGCCATGGAGCCGCGGTCCGCCCTTGCCGAGTACACTTCCAGCGAAGACCATTACACCCTGCGTCTCGGCTGCCAGGGCGCGTTCCCCATGCGGAACAATATCGCAAACCTGCTGGACGTGGAGCGGGAACAAGTCCGCGTCCTGGTCAGCAATGTGGGCGGCAGCTTCGGCATGAAGTCCGCGCCCTACCCGGAATATCTGGCGCTGCTCCATGCGGCCAAGCAATTGGGCCGGCCGGTGAAATGGACCGACGAACGCTCCGAAAGCTTCCTCTCGGATTCCCATGGCCGCAGCCATGAGATGAAGCAAACAATGTCGTTCGACAAAGACGGCCACGTCACCGCCATCCGGGTGGAAGGCTATGGCAATATCGGGGCAAACCTCTCCAACGGTACGGTGATGCAGCCGACCGGCAACGTGGTGAAAAACACGGTCAGCGTCTACCGGACACCGCACCAGGACATCAACACCAAGGCCGTCTTTACCAATGCCACCCCCGTTGGCCCCTACCGAGGCGCAGGCAGGCCGGAAAGCAATTACTATGTCGAGCGCCTGATGGACGAAGCCGCCGATCAGCTGGGCATCGACCGGATCGAAATCCGCAAACGCAACCACATTCAGCCGGATCAGTTCCCCTACACCACTCCGGCCGGCACCACGTATAACGGCGGTGATTTCTCCGGCCTGTTGGACAAGGCGGTGGCCGCATCCGACTATCACGGCTTTGAAGCCCGGCGGCAGGAAAGCTTGAAGAAAGGTCTGCTGCGCGGCCTAGGCATCGGCCAGTACCTGGAAGTAACCGGCCCCCCGTCGAAGGAAATGGGTGGCATCCGCTTTGAGGATGACGGCACCGTCACCATCATTACCGGCACGCTCGACTACGGCCAGGGCCACGCGACGCCCTTCGCACAGGTGCTCTCTTCCAGGCTTGGCATTCCGTTCGACAAGATCAATCTGTTGCAGAACGACTCCGACGAACTGATTGCTGGCGGCGGCACCGGCGGCTCCAAGTCAATGATGATGTCTGGCCAGGCGATCTTTGAAGCTGGCAAAATCGTCAAGGAGAACGGCACCAAAATCGCCGCTCACGTGCTGGAGGCATCCGCTGCCGACATCGAGTTCCACATCGGCCCGCAGGGTGGCGCGTTCGAGATCGTCGGCACCGACCGGCGCGTCGGCATCATGGAACTGGCAGCACAAATTCGCGGCGGCCTTACCCTGCCGGAAGATGTACCCCAGTCACTCTCCGTCTCCCATATCGCCGACGGTCCACCCTTCGCCTATCCCAATGGCTGCCATATGGCAGAGATCGAGGTCGACCCGGAAACGGGCGTTGCCCAGGTCGTCAAGTACACCATGGTCAATGATTTCGGTGTCGTGATTAACCCGCTGATGGTCGAAGGACAGGGCCATGGCGGCGTTGCCCAGGGCCTGGGTCAAGCCCTGATGGAGCGCGTCGTCTACGACGAGGACGGCCAGCCGCTGACCGGTTCCTACATGGACTATGCTTTGCCCCGCGCCAGCGACATGCCGTGGATGGACGTGGACTATCACAACGTCCCGGCCAAAACGAACCTGCTCGGCGTCAAAGGCTGTGGTGAGGCCGGTTGCGCGGGCGCTATGCCAGCCGTAATGAACGCGCTAGTCGATGCGCTGCGCAAAGAATACGGCATCAACCATATCGACATGCCCGCCACCCCGCTGAAGATCTGGGAAGCCATCCAGGCGGCAAAGGCCGGCAAGGCAGCCTGACACCATGACCGCAGCACTCGCCAGAGAAGAGCGGCAGACCGTTGTTCTGGGCGACCGGACCTATGCCGTCCATCGCAACTGGGCCCAGTGGCCGGACCACGTGGCCCAAGGCTTCTTGAGCGAGGTTGCCATCGGCTCCGATGGCAGGGTCTATGCGCTGCAACGGGGCGCCACTCCCGTGGTGGTGTTCAATTCCGATGGCAGTTTCTCAGCGGCTTGGGGCGACGGCATCATCGCAGACGGCCACGGCATTTGGGCCAGCCCCGATGACCGCCTGTTCATCGTTGACCGCGATGCGCACCAGGTCTTGGTGACGGACCTCTCAGGCAATGTCCTGCAAAGACTCGGCACGCGTCACCAGCCAAGCGACGGCGCACCCTTTAACCACCCAACCCATGCGAGCCAGGCCCCGGACGGCGAAATTTATGTTTCGGACGGCTATGGCGGCATCCATGTCCACCGTTTTGCTGGCGATGGTACCTTGCTGGCCACCTGGGGTACGGCGGGCACCGCGCCGGGCGAATTCTCCACGCCGCATGCGACCTGGGCGCTGACCGACCGGGTCTATGTGGCCGACCGGGAGAACAACCGGGTCCAGGTCTTCGATCGCGACGGCGGGCACCTGATGGATTTGAGCGGCCTCTATCACCCCATGGCCGTCTATGTTGATGGCCTGGGCTTTGTCTACGTCTCCGACCAGACGCCCCGCATCATCAAGTACGCGCCCGATGGCAAGATCGCCGGACGTTGCCGCGGCGCGATCAACGGCGCGCATGGCCTCTATGGCGACACTGCGGGCAATCTCTACCTGGCAGAACTGCCGCCTGCGGGGCTTACCAAGCTGGAGCGGCTTTAAGGCGCCGCGGCTCCTCCGTCTCAGTCACGCGCATCGGCTATCTCCAGGATGAGCTTCCGTTTGACCGCAGCGGCAAAGATTGCCCGGCTGTCCGCCGTCACCACAAAGCTGCCGGGTCCGCCCACAATGAAGTCCGAGAAGGCATCCTCCAATGGGTATGAGACTGGTCGGCCGCTGCACTCCACCGCCCGGCAAAGGATCGCCAGACCGTTGATTGTGATACCGGCAGCAATGATCTGCGCCCGCACCGGCCCTACTTCCAAACCGTTGAAATTGTAGGCACTATCGCCAGAAAAATCGATTACCCGGCGCAGGCCCTTCAATGCATTGCCCTCAATCAAGTCATAGCCTTTTTGTAGGGCGCTACCGATCGCGTTCGAGCCGAACGCCCGCCGGGGTGCCGCGCGCAACGCCGCCGCAAAGGCCGCCGCGTCCTTCTCGCCTGCAATGATTGTCCAGGGCACCACGACGTCCTGATGCAGGAAATCCCCCCACTCCACGAAAGTGATCGCAACCTTGCTATACCAGCCAC
The DNA here is from genome assembly GCA_965202745.1 of Alphaproteobacteria bacterium. GTDB lineage: Bacteria > Pseudomonadota > Alphaproteobacteria > Bin95 > Bin95 > JACKII01. Next base: position 617,273 of record CBDBCB010000021.1, on the reverse strand, counting down.
CGGTCATGGCCTTCAGCACCGCCGGATCGGTCAGGGCTGCAGCATAGCCTTCCCGCTGGAACGCGATCTCTGCCTGGTCGATGGAGCCCGAGGCATCCGACAGCAGCACCAGTTCCAGGTCGACAATTTCGGGCTGCTGTGCGCGGGCTGAGGCCGGGTACAGCAGCAGAACGAGGGTAAAAAGCAAAGCTACCACTCGCATGAGCAAAACTCCACCGTTAGGCGTAGAGCGTCGGGCGCGGGGTGCCTCTGTGTCAAGCGCGCTATGCCTTGGCCGTGCCGAACGTTATCGTGACCGGCAATCCAACACACTCAGGAAACGAGACAATGCCCAACACCGTCGCGCCCCGTTATTCGCCGCTGGCTCCCCAGGACATGCTGGACGAAATCTTCTGGAAAGATAGCCTGGAGCCGGAAGACGAGCGCCTGTGGGTTCCCAACGGGCCGGGCCGCTGGTCGCGCCCGTTGTGTTTGAATGTCTCCCAGGGATATTGGGTACACATCACCAAAGTCACCCAGCCGGGCGTGATCTCCCGCCATCGCCATCCAGCGCCGGTGCATGGTTTCGTGCTTGATAGCCGCTGGCGCTATCTGGAACGCGACTGGGTTGCCACTGCCGGCAGCTACCTGTTCGAGCCGCCCGGCGATGTACACACACTGGTGGTAGATGAAGGCGACACCATGTTGACCCTGTTCCACAACACCGGCGCGCTGCTTTATTGCGACGAAGAGGGCAACACGATCAGCTCAACCGACGTGTTCGACCGCGTCAACGCCGCGCGCAAGCATTATGAGGAAGTGGGCCTCGGCTCCGATTATGTGAAGTGCTTTATCCGGTAGGGGCGATAGCCCCCAAGTCGGCTCCCTCTTTCCCTGAACTTGGTTCAGTGTCCATGCCAGAGGCCGCAGCAACGCAGCGTCTGCCGCTGGTCAGCCCATGTCTTTGGCTTGGATCCTGACTTTTTCGGGACAGGGAAATAGGTTGTCAGGGAGCAGCGTTCAGAGTGCCGTCGCGGCCTCAGCCAATGCCCCCGGCAACGCTGCCTCGGACAGTGCCATCTCGCGCTCCGGCGCGCAGCTGATGCGGATGCAGCGGTCCTGGGGTGCTACGCCCGGCATGCGCACGAAAATGTCCCGCGCGATCAGGGCCGGCAACACAGCACGGGCGAACTCCCCATCCCGGCCACAGTCGATGGCAACGAAGTTCGTTGCTGACGGCAGTGCGGTCAGGCCGTTGGCATCCGCAATACCCGCAATACGCGCCCGGCTTTCCTGCACCATGGCAATGGTCTGGGCCAGGTATTGCTGGTCAGCAATGCCGCCAGCGCACCGGCTTGCGCCACGCGGTTCATGCCGAAATGGTTACGGATACGCTCGAATACCCCGGCGATCAGCGGCGAAGACACGGCATATCCTGCCCGCACGCCCGCCAGGCCATAGGCCTTGGAGAAGGTCCGGAAGCGGATCACATGATTGTCGGTATCGTCCCATTCCGGCAGCGTGCGGAACGGTGCAAACTCGCCATAGGCCTCATCCAGACAGAGCAAGCAGCCATCGGGCATTGCCTCTATCATCGCCTGGTGCGGTCGGCCTCGTGCCAGGTCGCCATGGGATTATCAGGGTTGGCGATATAGACGAGGCGCGCGTTGACCTCCCGCGCCTTGGCAACCAGCGCCTCCGGGTCCTCATAGTCGCCGCGGTAGGGCACGGTCACCAGCTCGCCGCCAAAACCTGCCACGTGGTAGTTGAAGGTCGGATAGGCCCCCGCCGACGTGACCACCCGGTCGCCCGGTGCAACAAATGCCCGGACCGTCAGGGCAGGGCGTCCACGCCCTCGCCAATGACAATCGAGTCGCCTGCCCCACCCAAATGCGCGGTCAGGGCATCCTTAAGGTCGTAATTGGTCGGATCACCATACTGCCAGACATGCGGAGCCTCTGCCTGCATTGCCGCTATGGCATTCGGTGAGGGTCCGAAAACGTTCTCATTCGCACCGATACGCGCGGTGAACGCCTTGCCGCGGCCGCGCTCCTGCGCTTCCGGCCCGACGAACGGTACGGTGGCGGGCAATCCGGCCACGATGGGGAATATGGTATTGTCATGGCGCGCGGAAATCATCGATTTTGACTGGCATGGCAATAGTAAAAATTACGCCGGTTAACACGGCCTTTATTGAATAAAGGCACTTCTGTTCAATCATTGGCGGATTACCGCCATTGTCGCCATGTATTCAGCCCCGATGCGTGGCGTTTTGCCGCTAATACAATGCGTGGACCCTTGCGCTTTCACCGCCTCCGCGTCATATCCTGCGCAGTCAGCCTTCCATCTCCCCAAGGACCAACCGCCCATGCCCGCCGCCCTTAGCGAGCAGGTCGCGCGACGGCGCACCTTTGCCATCATTGCCCACCCGGACGCCGGCAAAACCACACTCACCGAAAAGCTGTTGCTGTTCGGCGGCGCTATCCAGGCTGCGGGCGCGGTCAAGGCACGGGGCGAGCAGCGGCGTGCGCGCTCGGACTGGATGAAGGTGGAGCGGGAGCGTGGCATCTCCGTCGCCTCCTCCGTCATGACCTACGAGCATGAAGGCAACACCTTCAACCTGCTGGATACGCCCGGCCACGAAGATTTCTCCGAAGACACCTACCGCACGCTAACTGCGGTCGATAGCGCCATCATGGTGCTGGACGGCGCGAAAGGCATCGAGCCCCAGACCCTGAAACTGTTCGAGGTCTGCCGCCTGCGCGATATCCCCATCATCACCTTCATCAACAAGTTCGACCGCGAGAGCCTCGACCCGTTTGAATTGATCGACCAGATCGAGCAGACCCTGGCCCTCGACGTTACGCCGGCCAGTTGGCCCATTGGCATGGGGCGCGATTTTCTCGGCTGCTACAACCTGCTGCGCGATAGCCTGCATTTGGTGGCGCGCGCCCGCGACGGCCTGCCCGATCCCGGCGAGCGTTGCCAGGGGATCGACGACCCGAAGCTCGACGAATTGCTGCCCGCAGATAAGGTTGCCCAGCTCCGCGAGGAAGTGGAGATGGCCCGTGAACTCTGCCCGGCATTCGACATCGAAATGTTCCGCGAAGGCCATATGACGCCGGTGTTTTTCGGCAGCGCCATCAACAGCTTCGGCGTGCATGAGTTGCAGGAAGGCCTTGCTGCCCTCGCCCCGCCACCCCGCACCCAGCCAACCGAAGGCCGCTCCATCGATCCAACAGAAGACAATGTCAGCGCCTTCGTCTTTAAGATCCAGGCCAACATGGACCTCCGGCACCGGGACCGCATCGCATTCGTCCGGCTCTGCTCCGGCGAATTCAAGCGCGGCATGAAGCTGAAGCATGTTCGCAGCGGCAAAAACCTATCAATTTCAGCCCCTCTAATGTTCCTCGCCCAGGACCGCGAAGTGGCGGAGCAGGCTTATCCAGGTGACATTCTGGGCATACCCAACCACGGCAACCTGCGCATCGGCGACGCCCTGACGGAAGGCGAAGACCTGCGCTTTACCGGCATTCCCAGCTTCGCACCGGAATACCTGCAGCGCGCCATGCCGGAAGACCCGATGAAGGCCAAACATCTGGGAAAGGCCCTTTTTGAGCTGGCCGAGGAAGGTATCGCCCGGGTGTTCCGGCCTTTGATGGATGCCTATTGGATTGTAGGCGTTGTAGGCGCCCTGCAATTCGACGTGCTTACCGACCGTATCAGAACGGAATACGGTATTATGGTACGGTTTGAGCCAGCAGGTTTGCACACCGCCCGCTGGATTAGTGGTCCCTCTGAACGGCATATTAAAGGGTTTCAGGATAAAAACAGGTCGGCCTTCGCTGAAGACCATGATGGCTCGCCAGTGTTCCTTGCACGCAATGGCTGGCATCTTACGCATACGGCAGAGGAATGGCCTGACTTGTTGTTCTTGAAAACAAAGGGATGACCAATCACTTGCAGGTGCGACATCGATAAACTTAATATTGAATGGGTTATGCGGAAAATTAGTCAGCAATAAAAAAACTAAACTCCGAGAGCGGAAACAAAAATGAGTAGACAAGCCCTAGATGCAACGGCGATAACAGGTGTGGTTGATGCCTGTGCCTATACGTCATTGCGGAAAGCCTCGCGGGTGGCCACGTCGATATTCGATCAGGCCACGGAATCGCTAGGACTGAAGTCAACACAGCTGTCGATTTTGGTAACCGCGGCTCTGCACGGGCCGACGACGATCCGGAATTTGGCCGAAGAAACCGTGATGGACCCGTCTTCTCTCTCCCGGTCTTTGCCACGGCTGGAGGAAATGGGCCTCATCAAAAAGGCCATCTGCGAGTCCCGGCGCAGCCGGACTGTTACCGTCACCGAAGCCGGCTTCAACAAGATCAGGGAAGCCGTTCCGGTCTGGCAGAACATGCAAGCGCAGATGTTGAAGGCAATTGGTCCGGACGAGCACGAAATCCTGCTCGCCCTGCTGCGTCGCGCCATTTCCATCGACGCTTATGCCACCCACCGGACCAACGGTGTGCACTCCGACTAGACCATCGCCGGTTCGAATTGCATCGCTTTCGCGATCAGTTCGCTGGGCAGGATACTCTAACTCTTAGATGCTGCGCTGTTTCACCCGATCGAAATGGATCGGGATCTGCTCTAGCAGGTTGCGGAAGAAGTTTTTAGCAGGACTGAAACGCCATCCTTCGACAGGCTCAGGATGAAGAGGCTTTCCTGAGGCTTGTTGAAATCCACCAAACATTCCCCCTTCACCCTGAGCCTGTCGAATGGTGAAGGTAGTAGTCTAGGTAGTTTCAGCAGCCTGCGAATACCAATTGCCAGTGACCCCAAAAATGGTGTTCGGGCGCTCAACTGGGCACGCCCAGATCCCAGAATATCCCTGCTGCCGACGCGATCCCTTCCCGGAACAGACTGATCAGCCCGTGTTCGTTTGCGCCATGCTGGTTGCACCCGGCATAGCTGGATGGGAACCAGGTCACCGGCACGCCCAGCCGCGCCTTGAACATCTCCGACGGGTTAGAACCTGACGAGGACGGCAGGATATTCGGCTCCTGCCCGTACGTTTCAACGATGGAGCGGCGGAAGCGCTGCACCCAGGGGTCATCCGGGTCCGTCCGGCTGGCCAGGAACTGATCGCGGCCGATATTTGTATCGATGGCAACGTGCTGGAAGCCGCGCGCGTCCAGGTGCTTGCGCAAGTTAAGAAAGACACAGCAATTGTTGCGCCAATTGGCTCGATTTCTCATTTAACCGAGTTAGCGGGGTTTAGTATCGTCGAAGTGGTGGTGCGTATGTCCGTTAACAAAAGGAGAATTGTGATACAAAATTCAATTGTCCAGAATCGTGTTAATTTCTCGTCCACTCGGGAAAATCTCTGACGCCTTGCCAGTTCTCTTCGGCGTCAGCGGTACTTGTACGTGCCCTGGCCGCTTGCGAGCACCGCGCCCGTTTCCGGATCGGTAACCTTAGCGTCGGCGAAATACATCGACCGGCCGGCGCGGGTTAACTCTCCAACCGCTTCCACAAAGTCGCCCTTGGTCGCGCCAATGAACTGGCAGGAGGTGGCGACGGTGACCGCCCGCTTGCCGCCTGCGTTTTCCGGGTCAAAGGTGCCTGCGAACATGCCGACCGAGTCCAGCAACGCGGCGATCACGCCGCCATGCACGATGCCCTGCCGGTTGCGGTGCACAGGCTGTAGAGCGACGCGCATCTGCACATAGCCTCAAAAGCTGGGGCCATCAGGTCGCGCTGATAGCGGCCCAACTGCTCGAACTGTGCCGGCACTTGGCTTTCCGTTGGCACGGCAACCCGCGCCGCCAGGTCGGCCTCGAACCGGCCGTCATCGACAAAGGCTTCCGCCCGCGCAATCGCGCCATCCCTGCTGCTCACGATAATGTCCCCTTACGAACCGGAGGTTGGAAGACCAGGAATCTGCGCCAGGATGGCCGAACTAAAGGCCCCATCCACGCACATATTCTGGCCGGTGATGTAGTCCGCTTCCGGTGACAGGAAGAAGGCAATGGCGTTGGTGATATCCTCCGGCCGGCCGATCCGGCCGGTTGGCACCAGAGCCGTACGCGCGCTGGCAAGGGCATTGTCCCGGTACGTGGTCTCGGTCAGCGGCGTGCGAACCATGCCGGGCGAGACAATGTTGACCCTGATGCCATCCGGCGCCCATTCCTGCGCCAATACCTCGCCCAGGATGATGGTGCCCGCCTTTGACAGGCTATAGGCACCCATGCCCCGGTGCGGCTTCATGCCGGACATGCTGGCGATCAGCACCATGCCGCCGCGGGATTCCTTCAGATGGGGATAGGCTGCCTTCGCCAGCAGCCAGCCGCCGCGCAGGTTGATGTTCATCACCTTGTCCCAGGCTTCCAACTCCAACTCGGCCAAGGGCGCGGGCGCGGTGATGCCAGCGTTGGAGACTACTGCATCCAGCCCGCCGAAAGCCGCCACCGCTTCGCTGACCAGGCGGGCCGGAACCGCCGGATCGGACAGGTCGCCGGTGAACAGGCGTGCGTCGGCGCCCATACCGCGCAGGTCTTCAATCAGCGCCAACGCCGCGTCGGTCTCCCGAACTTCGCAGGCGGCGATGCAGGGTTTCTGTCCCCTCGCCAGCGCCGCTTCTACCAACTTCCGGCAGGCCGCGCCGCCGATGCTTGGGCTCGCGCCCGTGATAAGTGCCCGCATTCTGTATCCTCCCTTAACTTATCGTATAAACTAGCCCATTGATCTGGAAGTGCTGGTCGACCTGAACGAGGACGACCTGCGCGAGCTTTCAGTATCCTTTGGTCATCGCAAACGCCTGCTCAAGGCGATTGCCGCTTTGCGCGCCGAAACTGATACCGAAGCGCCAAAATCCGCCCCTTCCTCCCCCTCCGATCTTCCGGCTGGCGAGCGCCGCCAGGTAACCGTGCTGTTCTGCGATATGGTCGGCTCCACCGCCATGACGGCGGCGGCGGACGATCCCGAAGACATGTTCGAATTGATCGCCGACTACCACGCTGCCTGTAGCAACGTCATTGAAAGCTTCGGCGGCTATGTCGCCCGGCTGGTAGAGGCGACGGCGTGCTGGCCTATTTTGGCTATCCCCAGGCACTGGAAGGCGAGGCAGAGCGGGCGGCGCGCGCTGCTCTCGGCCTCAGAGCGGCGGTGCAAAAACTGGGCGGGAAATGCCGGGCCAAACTCTCCGCCCGCATCGGCATCGATACCGGCCTGACGGTAATTGGCGATTTCATTGCACAAGGAAATGCCGAGGCCGATTCTGCCGTCGGCGATACCCTCAACCGGGCAGCGCGCCTGCAGGGACTGGCAGTGCCGGACGAGATCGTTATCAGCCACAACAGCCGCCGCCTGCTCGGTAACCTGTTAGAACTGTCGGACATGGGCCCCCAGGATCTGAAAGGGTTCAGCGAAGCGGTCCGCGCTTACAAGGTCGAGAACGAAGCGGAAAACGCCAGCCGCTGCGCTTTCCGATGCTCCGCCCCCTGTCGGCAGGGAGCAGGAAATCGAAAGCTTGCTGGACCTATGGCAGCCAGCGGAAGCCGGCCAGGGCCACACTGTGCTTGTGTCCGGCGAGCCGGGTGTCGGCAAATCGCATCTGATCCAGGGCTTGCGCCGGGCGTTGGCGGAAAAGGCCTCTTCCCTGCTGGTCTATGAGTGCTCGCCCTTTTATTCCAACTCGGCCTTTCAGGTTTTGGCGAGCCAGTTGGCGCGCGCTGCCGGCCTACAACGCGCTGATACAACTAATCAAAAGATCGAAAAACTGGAATCGCTTGTCGCGCCTGGCACTCAGCTGTGGGAAGCCGTGCCACTGATCGGCTTCATCTGCGGCGTCCCCACCGACCACCACTACCCCCGCCTGGACCTTCGGCCAGAAGACCGGAAAGCAGCGGTCCTCGCCCTGGCGACACACCAGTTAAAAGCTATATGCGCTGCCGGGTCGGTTTTGACCATCGTAGAGGATGCCCACTGGATCGATCCCAGTTCCGAGGAAATGCTGCGAGAGCAGATCGAGCAAACACCCGGCCTGCCTCATTTGCTCATCGTCAGCCATCGCCAGGGACTGGAGCCCGCATCATTGAAGGATGCACCGGTCACGCGCCTGCGGCTGGGTCGGCTTAACCGGGCCAATGCCGAGTCGCTGATGGCCCGCGTTGTCGGCGAGCCGCTGCCGCCGGCCCTCCAAACACAAATTTGGGAGAAATCCGACGGTGTCCCGCTCTTCGTGGAAGAGATCACAAAGTCGGTACTGGAATCCGGCATCCTGGACCAGCTTCAACAGGGTGAGAGCGCCGCGTCTATTCCCGACCTCGCCGTGCCGGAGACACTGCAGGACTCTCTGATGGCAAGGCTGGACCGCTTAGGACCGGTAAAGGAAACCGTGCAGCATGCCGCTGTACTCGGGCGCAGCTTCGCCGTCGATACCCTGCAGGCCATGATGGGTATGGATGCCCGCCAGATGGAGCGATCACTCGCAGAACTGATAAACGCGGAACTGGTCAACGTCTGCGGACAGCCGCCGAACGAAACCTATATTTTCCGGCACACTTTGCTGCAGGAGACCGCCTATACCAGCATGCTGCGCGGCCGCCGCCAGATGCTGCACCGCCTGGCTGCCGAAGCCATCGAACGCATCCGGCCCGACACTGTCGAACGCACACCGGAGATGCTGTCGCACCATTGGCGGGAGGCCGGCGAATTCGCCGCCGCCTATCCGTATGCCATGCAGGCGGGCGAGCGCGCGCTGGCCCGCTATGCCCATACGGAGGCGCGGGTGCGCTTCACAGAAGCCGCCGATGCCGCGGCTGAGCTGGACTATGGCTTACGCATGGAAGCAGAGGCCCTGGTGCGGCGCGCCGGCGTACCGGGCGAGAAGGCCGCCATTCACGGTGACCTGGGAGACTTCTCTGCCATCCGGGAGGCCGTTGAAACCCTGGGTGACGCTACTTTGGTAGCCGAGGTCGATTTCCGCACCGGCTGGCTGCACTACGGGTTGGGCGATTTCGAGGCCGCTATTCTGGACGCAACGCAATCTTACGAGCAGGCGGAGATCATCAGCGTCCTGGCCTTCAGCTATGGCATGAGCGGGGAATTCGGCAAGGCATCGGCCAGCGCCAATGAGGCCGTCCGGCTGGCTGAAAGTATCGGCAATCTGCCAACCAAAGCTGCCTGCAGCTTCAACCGTGGCGTAATACTGGGATGGTGGAGCTGAATTGAAGAGGCCGCGCCGGATTTTGAAGACGCCATCACCCTGTCTCACGAGGCCAATGACCTGTTCCGGGTATATGTCGCCCATGGTTGGCGCGGACAGGCGCTGCTGCAAGCCAACGAACTGGCGGCAGCAGAGATGGACCTGGACCGGTGCTTGGCTCTGGCTGACCAGATCGGCACCAGCTTTCACTTCGGCGCATTCAAAGTCTATCGCGCCCAGTTGGATCTGATGCGCGGCAAACCAGCCATCGATGACGTCCGCGCGGAAGGCGCTCTTCAGGAAGCGCTAGCCCTGCAGCAAGGCCGTGAATGTTGGTATGATGCTGCCTGGACCCACATCTCTCTCGCCAAGTTGCTGCTCCACCAGGGTCGCAGCAACGAAGCGGAGACCGCTCTCGCCGAGGTGCGCAAGGCCTTCACTGAGATGGATGTCGGTACCGGTATCGCCGCGTTGGGAGAGATCGCCCGGACCTGACAAGCAATCGGGCCGCATGAGCATCACCGGTTTAAATTGAGTCGCTTTCGCGATCAATTTGCCGGGTAAGATGCTCTAAATTAAAGATTTCGAGCAGATTCGATTTGAGCCGGCGATGCTCTACCCGCTCTTCTTGAACGGCGAATATTCCATCAGGATTTCGATATCCTCGTCCACCGCTTCGCGCTCGCGCCGCAGGAAGTCTGCCACCGCCCGCCGGAACCCCGGATGCGCGATATAGTGTGCGCTATAGGTTGCTGCCGGCAGGTAACCGCGCTGGATCTTGTGCTGTCCCTGCGCGCCCGCCTCTACCCGTTGCAGGCCGTGTTCGATCGCGTGCTCGATGGCTTGGTAGTAGCAGGCCTCGAAGTGCAGGTTTTTGAACCGCGCCAACGCGCCCCAATTGCGTCCGAACAGCGTTTCGGTACCTGCCAGATTCAACGCGCCCGCCACCGGCTGGCCCTCATATTCGCAGAACACCAGCACCACCCGGTCGCGCATCCGCGCCTGGAGCAGGTCGAAAAAGTCACGTTTCAGGTAATCCCAGCCCCATTTCCGGTCGGTCGTGGAGCGGTAAAAGCGGTAGAAAGCATCCCAATGCTCCGGCTTCAGGTCATCGCCCGTCAGCCGGCGGATCGTGACCCCCGCATCCACCACCGCCTGCCGTTCCTTGCGGATGTTTTTGCGCTTGCGGCTGGAAAGCGCCTGCAGGAAGTCGTCGAAGGTCTCGTACCCGTCATTCACCCAGTGGAACTGCTGGCCCTGGCGCTGCAAAAAACCATGTTCGGCCAGCGCCTCCCACTGATCATGAGGCAGAAAATTTACGTGAACAGACGATGCTTCATGTACCTCACAGAGCTTCACCAGTCCCGCCGCCAAGGTGCCCGTTACACGCGCCTGGTCCGCGTCCGGATGGATCAGCAGCCGCGGTCCCGGCACAGGTGAGAATGGCACGCCCGCCACCAGCTTTGGATAGTATTTGCCGCCCGCATTCTCCAGCGCATGGGCCCAACCGTGGTCAAAGACATACTCGCCCTGGCTGTGCGCCTTCAGATAGGCCGCGACCGCGCCGACCACGCGCCCGGCCTCATCCTCCAGGATCAAGTGCGTCGGCCCCCAGCCCTCGTCCTCGACCGCAGAGCCTGAGTCCTCCAAGACCGACAGAAAAGCATGACTGACAAAGGGATTGTCCGGCCCGGCACAAGCGTCCCAGGCCGCCGCGTCCAAATCAGCCAGCCGGTTTACGATCTTCAATGCAACGGGTTCGTCGCCGCCATCAGCCATGAATTTAAGGCTCCATCCTGCCGGGCACCACCACTATGGCAGAGCACGGCCCCGCCCGGAAGTCTGCCCATCACCCTATCTGGCCAGGAACTCGCGGATTACGCCGATCTGCCGGTCATCGGTCAGGCCAGGACAGTGCCCGGCCCCGGTCACCTCATAGACCTCTGCCTTGGGTCCAGTGGTCTTCATGCGCTGGATGGTCTCCGCCGTCAGCAGCTTTGAATCCAGTCCCCAGATTTCCACCACCGGACAGGCGATCTTCTCCCACTGATCCCAGGTATCCGTGTCACCATCGGCACGGGCCTGGGCCAAGCCCGGGTCGTAGTCCAGGCCCCATTCCTCGTCCGAAATACGGCGCAGCGAGTCCCGCCCGAATTTCAGCCAGTCCGCATCGGTAAAGGGACCAAAGGCCGTGCGGTTCTCCCGCACCCATGCAATACCCTCTCCTCGCTGGCAAAGCGGTTGTCCAAGCCGAAACTCGCGCCATTGTCCCGGCGGCCGGCCGCCGGGACGAAGAGGCCGATATCATTCAGCACCAGTTTGCGGATCGGCGAGTTCTCCATCGCTGCCAGCCGCATCCCGATATGACCACCCATGGAGGTGCCGAGCCAGTCCACATACGGGGCTTCCGTCATGGCGATGATCTCACCCGCCACCGTCTCGTACAGCGGGTAGCCATAGAGGCTTTTGTCGTCCAGCCAGTCGTTCTGCCCGCGGCCAGGCATATCCAGCGCGATCACATAATAGGTGTCTGAAAGCACCTCGCCGATGATATCGAAATCACGCGCGTTGCGGCTGACCCCATGCACACAGACCAGCACATTCGGGTTGGACGCCTCCCCATGCGTGCGATAGCCGACAGTATAGTGCTGGCCGTACAGGTGGTACTGGAGATAGTGCTGCTGCATGGGTTTGTAATGAGAAACAGCTGACAGTTGGTGATTTTCCTGAGGGGCGGCATATCATGGCGTTGTTCCCGCGCCGCAATTCTCGCTGAGAAAAGGCTATGCCCCATGACGAGAGATACCATCACCGCGTTGCCCCATCCCAAGGGATTTTCCGCCGATCCGCTGACGGATTTGATCCGTTCCGGGGCGCGGCAGTTGATCGAGCAAGCGCTTGAAGCTGAGTGGAGCGCATGGCTTGCGCCATTTTCCAATGAGACGACGTCCGAGGGGCCCGCGCGGGTCGTTCGTCACGCTCACCTGCCAGAACGAGAGGGAATGACCGGGATTGGCCCAGTGCCCGTGAAAGGGCCACGCGGGCGGGATCGTGATCGGCAGGCTGAGAAGGGTCGGTTCTCTTCTTCGATCCTGCCACCGTATCTGCGCAAGGCGAAGTCCGTCGAGGACTTGCTGCCCTGGCTTTCCCTCAACGGCATTTCCACGGGCGATTTTCAGGCGGCCTTGGCCGCGCTGCTCGGGCCGAACGCGGCGGGCCTGTCGTCCCCCACCATCTCGCGGCTGAAGTCCAATTGGTGGGAGGAGTACGACCGCTGGCAGAAGCGCGATCTCAGCGCCCGGCGCATCGTCTATGTCTGGGCGGATGGCGTCTATTTCCAGCCAAGGATGGAAGAAAAGCAATGTGTTCTGGTGCTGATCGGCGCGGATGAATGGGGCCGAAAGGAGATACTGGGGCTGACCGACGGCTATCGCGAAAGGACCCAAAGCTGGCGCGCGCTCCTGCTCGACCTCAAGCGGCGCGGCCTCAATCACGCGCCCGATCTAGCGGTAGGCGACGGTGCACTGGGCTTCTGGGCCGCCCTTCGCGCGGTCTTCGGCGCGACCGCAGAACAGCGCTGCTGGTTCCATAAAACCGGCAATGGGCTGAAGGCAATGCCCCAATCGGTGCAAGCGAAAGCCAAAGGCCCCCTGCACGACATCTGGCAGGCAGAGACGAAGGCCGAAGCCATGGCGGCCTGCGATTTCTTCATCGAGACCTACGGCGTGAAAGACGAACAAGCGGTAGCCAAATGGATCAAAGACCGTGACGTGCTGCTGGCCTTCTATGATTTCCCGGCAGAACAGTGGAAACACATCAGAACCACCCATCCCATCGAAAGCGCCTTCGCGACGGTGTGTCACCGGACAGGTAAAACCAAAGGCTGTCTGAGCCGAAAGACCGCCCTCGCCATGGCGGTCAGGCTCCTGATGTCAGCGCAGGGCAAATGGCGAAAGCGCGACGGCGCAAATCGCATGCCTGGGATAATCCAGGGCATTGCATTCATCGACGGGATCAAACAAATGCAAAACGCCGCCTGATCAAGCCGTCACCAACTTTCGCCATAGCTCCGGCAGGGGATAATCGCGAAAGCGATACAATTTGATTGGGCGTTGCTCTAACGGAAAACCGCCAGCACCACATCGCCTGCACGCCGGCACGCAATCCGGTCACGCGCGCAGAGGGTGCGATAGATATCTGCGAAGCCGCCGGGGTTTTTGACCACGCTCCACCATCGGCCAAACAGGCTTGCGGGCGCACCACTCGCCTTTGCGTTTATCTGCAAAGCACGCTTCGGCACAGGCTTTGGCTTGGGCGAGTGCAGGTGCACCCTCATGCCCAAACGCACTGCAAGGGCCGCAAATGAGGTGTCATTCCAGCGGGTAAGGTGATGCGGCGGCAGGTTCATCGGGTCCCAGACGCCGAGCGCCGGAAATTCCCGCGACATCGGGGAATAGGGCAGGCTGCACATGATCTGGCCGCCATCGGTCAGCACAGCCTTGACCTGCTCCATCAAGCCCACCGGGTCGGCGACGTGCTCCAGAATATGGCTAAGCACGACAACATCGTACTTCTCACCGCGCTGGATCGTATCCTCGACCATTTCCAGCCGCACGATCAGGCCTTTGGCCTGGGCGGCAGCAACGGAGGTCGCGCTGTTATCGATGCCCGTGGCGGTCACAGACGGCAACTTTGCTGCCTTCTCCAGAAACAGGCCAGTGCCACAGCCCAATTCCAGCAGCGAGGTTTCACCGGAACGCGCGGACAGCAGGTCAAGCATCACACCCCATTCCCAGCGGCTGCGCGCGGTGTAGCCCTCCGCCGCCGTGATCCAGTCATAGAAGACCTGGTCACCCGGCAGCATGGGATCGGCAAAGCCCAAACGGCAGGCCAGGCACTCGCGGATGTCATAGTCCGCGAAAGCCAAAGCCTCCGGCACAGCCTGGGAGAACTCCCGGGCCAGGGCCGGGCGGATCGCGGCCGCATCGAAGCCATGAACCGACCGGGAGGGACTACCGCATACAGGACAGGTCACGCGCTGAAGCTGCCTCAGGCCGACAGCATCGCCTGCACCTTCTGGCAGGCGCGCTCGATGTCTTCGACGCTAGCGGCGTAGCTGAAGCGGATGAAGCCTTCGCCCAAAGCGCCGAAGCTGGTGCCGGCGACGGTGGCCACGCCAGCCTCGTTGAGCATTTTGTTCTGAAGCTCCTTCGCGCTCATGCCCGTGCCCTCAATATTGGGGAAGGCATAGAAGGCGCCGCCCGGTTCCACGCAGCGGAAGCCGGGGATCTGGTTCAGGGCACGGACAATGACACGGCGGCGGTTGTCGAACGCCTTGCACATCTCGTCCACCGCGTCCTGCGGTCCGGTCAGGGCGGCGATGCCCGCGAACTGAGTGGGAGCGTTGACACAGGAGTGGTTGTTCACCGCCAGCCGCTCTGCATAGTAGAATAAGTCATTCGGCCAGACGCTGTAGCCGAGCCGCCAACCGGTCATGGCGTAGGTCTTGGACCAGCCGTCCAGCAGGATCACCCGGTCGCGGATTTCCGGGTAGCTGAGCAGGGTCACGTGCTCGCGGCCATCATAGAGGATGCGGGCATAGATCTCGTCCGCCAGGATGACCACGTCCGGCCACTTCTCCAGACCCGCCACCAGCTTGTCGAACTCTTCCTTCGGCACAACGCCGCCCGTCGGGTTGGCGGGGGAGTTAAGGATCATCAGGCGGGTGTTCGGCGTGATCTGGGCCAGCACCTCGTCAGCGGAGAAGGCAAAACCGTTCTCTTCGAGCAGGCGCATCGGCACCGGGGTCGCGCC
Organism: Alphaproteobacteria bacterium; assembly: GCA_965202745.1. GTDB lineage: Bacteria > Pseudomonadota > Alphaproteobacteria > Bin95 > Bin95 > JACKII01. The sequence continues at coordinate 602,269 of CBDBCB010000021.1, read as the reverse complement.
GGTGTAACGGATCATGGATTCGTAGATCGGGAAGCCCGGGTTCGGATAGATGATCTCCGCCCCCGGCTCGCCAAACATCGTGATGGCGAAGAACATGGTGGGCTTACCGCCCGGCATGATCATGACCTGACCGGGGTCGATCTCCACATTGCGGCACTTGGCAATGTCGGCGACGACGGCTTCGCGCAGCGCCGGAATACCGTTCGCGGGCGTGTAGCCATGATGGCCGTCGCGCATGGCCTTGATCGCGGCCTCGACGATGTGCGGCGGGGTTTTGAAGTCGGGCTGGCCGATGCCAAGATTGATGATGTCCTTGCCCTGGGCCGCAAGCTGGCCTGCGCGGGCGAGCACCTCAAAAGCGGTTTCGGTGCCGAGGGTGGAAAGATTAGCGGCGATTTTGGCCACGGGGCATGTTCCTTATGGTGCGCAGAAAAGCGTTGACCGCACGTTCCATAGGGCGGCGGGGGAGTCAAGGGGCTGGGGTAGCGAATGCGTTTGCCGGTGGAGTAGAGCTAAGCAACGAAGAGGGCTAGCTCCGAACGGAAATCCTTACCGCCCGCCTGCGCGCTCCAGGATGGTGACGGCACAAACAGCCTCCTCCAGCCCGATGACGTCGCCACCATTTTGCACCAATCCGATACGGGCGTCTTGGGCCTGCCGCGGTCCCGCCTCGCCACGCAGTTGGGCGACGATTTCGTCCGTCAGGGAGAGGCCGGTTGCGGCAATCGGGTGACCTTTGGAGACCAAACCGCCAGACGTGTTGACCGGCAGCCTGCCGCCGGCTCCGGTAACGCCGGTGGCAACAAACGGACCGCCTTCGCCCTCGCCGCAGAAGCGCAGCATCTCCATCTGATACAGCTCGCAGAAAGAGGTGGCATCGTGCATTTCGGCCACATGCACGCCCCCCGGCCCAAGGCCTGCCTTCTCGTAGGCCTTGTCGGCGGCGGTGCGAGCGAGACTTGGCTCCGCGAGCGCCCGGTGCTTGCCGCCTGCAACCGCCGACGTGCGCACCCGCACTGCGCGCGCCAGCAGGCTTGCAGAACAAAGCAATGCTGCCGCAGCGCCGTCGCCGATGGGCGCACACATGGCGCGGGTCAGCGGCCCGCTGACCTGGCGGTCTGCCAACGCCTCTTCCGCGGTCATCTCAAAGCGGTACTGCGCCTTTGGGTTCAGTGCACCGAAGCGGTGGTTCTTGGCAGCGGCGATGGCAATCTGCTCCCGCATCGTGCCGTATTGGTGCATGTGCAGCGAAGCTTGCACGCCGTAGGTGTCCATCGCGACCGGGCGGTCTGCGCCTGGTCCCCATTCGGCACCGGACACCTCGACTGCTTGGCGGTATTCATCCAGCCAGCGCGGCTTGTCGAAACGATCGAAGCCGCCGCCGATTTCCTTCAGCATGGCGGCTGGGTCGTTCGGGTCGTAGAGCTTCTCCACGCCGACCGCCAGCACCAGCTCGCTTTCGCCGGAGAGAATGTCCTTCCACGCGCCGTGCAGGGCGAGCGAGCCGGTCGCGCATGCGCCCTCCACATTGACGACCGGTGAGCGCTCCGGCAGGAGGCCATCCTCCATCAGCGGCAAGAGCACGGTCTGGCCGCGGATCATGGTTTGGCCCTGGACGTGCAACAGGGAGTTGCCGAAATAGACCTGATCGACCGGTGCGTGCGCAGGATAGCCGGCATCGCGAAAAGCACCCGTCACTGCTTCCCGCGCCAGCGCGCGATGGTCCTGCGTCGGCTTGCGCCCAAACGTGGTGGAGTAGCTGCCGATGATATAGACGTCGCTCACAGAGTCTCTCCCACTCAACATTTCAAACCGCGCGCGTCTGGCCTCGCCAATAACGCTCGCGGATGGTGCGTTTCAGGACCTTGCCGACAGGGCTGCGCGGCAGGCTCTGCCAAACTTCGACAGACTTCGGCGTCTTCACGCCGCCAAGGCGCGGACGGAGGTAGGCAATCAGCTCTGACGGTGTCGTTGCGGCACCCGGCTTTAACTCAACTACCGCCTTGCCCGCCTCGCCCCATTTCTCATCTGGCACGCCGATGACGGCGCAATCCTGGACATCCGGGTGGCCGAGTACGACCTGTTCCACTTCGGTTGTGAACACGTTGAAACCGCCGGAGATGATCATGTCGCGCTTGCGGTCGACGATATAGACATAGCCGGCTTCGTCCTTGAAGCCGATATCGCCGGTGTGGTGCCAGCCATGGGTGGAGACAGCCGCCGTCGCCGCTGGATCGTTGCGATATTCGCGCATGACGAGGTTGCCGCGGGCGACGATCTCCCCGACTTCTCCGGCGGGGAGGAGTTGACCGCCCTCGTCCATGATCTCGACCCGGCTCAACATGGTCGGACGCCCGCAACTGCACAGCAGCGTGCCTTCCGGGTTGGCGAGGCCCTGGACGTGATCTCCGGAGGAAAGAAAGGTCAGGAAGAACGGCGCCTCTGCCTGGCCGAAGGATTGGGCGAGGACCGGTCCGAACGCGACGATGGCTTCGCGCAGTTTCTCGGCTGCGACGGGGGCGGCGGAGATTAGGAAGAATTGCAGCGAGGTGACGTCGGTCGTCGCAAGCTCCGGGCTTGCAAGTAGCGTATAGAGCAGGGTTGGCGGCAGGTAGAGATGCGTCACCCGGTGCCGCTCGATGGCCGCCAGGATCGAGGCCGCGTCGGTGCGGTCGAGCAGCACGTTGGTCGGCCCCTCCGGCATCAGCATGAGCGCCAGCACGCCAGCGCCGTGGGTCATGGGGGCGACGCAGAGGTGAACCGGCGGCTCGATCGCACGTGGCGCGCTGGTCCAGAAGGTGGCGATCAGTGTCTCCCAGGTGAGATTGGTCCAGACGGCCCCTTTTGAGCGGCCGGTCGTGCCGCCAGTCGCCAGGATGTTGCAGGCGCGGAGCCGATCCTCTGGCACATCGGGAGGCGGGGTGTCGGCGCGCTTGAACCTGTCGAGGCTCGGGGCGAGGCCGCAATCGCTGTCGATGCAGACAAGCTTTGAGAGCGCCGGCACGCTCTCTGCGAGTCGGCGGGCCTCGGCCTCGAAACTGCTGTGGAAGAACAGACACTCCGCACCGGTGTAGGCGAGGAAGGCTGCGTTGTCCTCGACCGTGTTGCGGGCGTTGAGCGGTACCCAAACGCGGCCTGCCCGGAAAATGCCCAGCATGGCGAGAAAGGCCCGGGCGTCGTTCGGTCTATAGACCGCGCAACGGGTAAGCTCCGGGAGGCCGGCCGCGGCTATACCAGCGGCTATACGCTCTGTCCGGGCCAGGGCGTCGCCATAGAAGATAGGCGCGCCGTCCGGCTGAACAAAGGCCGTGCGGCTTGGATAGCGCTGCGCGCGCTCATCGAAGAAGTCAATCAATCACAAGGGGTTCGCTCTCTTCGCAGTGCGTTAAGGGGACAGCCGTTGTTCCGGTAGATTTGGCGGTTCGCGACTATAACGGACTTTCGCTGGTGTCCCATAGACCGGAGCCACAACATTTTACGCTATACCTTAGACCAGAAAAACAGAGTTGGAGCCGAAAAACCGATGGAAATCTCCTGTTTTGGTCAAAGAAGCATCTGCCTCCTGCCCAAAGCGCCGGGTGCGAGTTTCGCGAATACGCCATCACACTGGCGCGGCGCCCGCTTGATCCCCGCCTCGGAATGCGCAAGCATCGCTTCCACCAATGCAACCAAATTCCCCCAGCCTGGGTAGAAGCGCATGATTGAGATTGAGCGGCAGGGTAATGTTTTCGTCCTGACCATGAATGCGGGCGAGAACCGCTGGAACACCAATTTCGTGCGGGCATTCGATGCCAGGCTGGATGAGGTGCTGGCCTCAGAGGGGCCGGCGGCGCTGGTGACGGCGTCGGCGAATGAGAAGTTCTTCTCCAATGGGCTGGATCTCGACTGGCGGCGTGGCGAGGGCGATGGCGAGGGCGGCGACAAATCCGTCTTCGCCAAGGAGTTCATGGCGCTGATGGCCCGGCTCATCACCTTCCCCGTGCCCACCGTCTGCGCCGTGAACGGCCATGGCTTCGGCGCGGGCTTCATGCTGGCGCTCTGCCATGACCTGCGGGTGATGCGGGCGGATCGTGGCTTTCTCTGCGCCAATGAAATCCAGCTTGGCATGCACATTCCGGATGAGGAACTGGCGCTCTTCCGGCACAAAATGTCGGGCAGCGCCTTCTTCGAGACCGTGTAGCTAGCCCGCCGCTGGAGGAGCTACTGGACCTGGCGAAGGCGGAGGCGGGACGGCTGGCTCCCCTGGGGGCGAACCGGGAGCTTTACAGCAGCTCGAAGGAACGGATTTTCGGCGAGGGACCGTTGGTCAACGACCGGAACGGCGCGGCCCACTACCTGCGGAACTATAAGGGCGGGCATTAGGGGGCTGACTGCCCCCTTCGACAGGCTCAGGGTGAAGGGTTGAGGCCCTCACTCCCCGCGCTGTTGCCTGATGGCGGAGGAGGAGAGGTCGAGGCGGAAGTGGTGCTCCGGGATTTCGGCGAAGAGGTCGAGGAAACGGCCAGGCACGGGGATGTCCCGCAGGGTCATCAGGCGGCCTGCGGGATCAACGCGCACGGCGACCAGGAAGCTCGCGCCGGAGCTGCCTATTTCCTCCAGCGCGGCGTGCATTCGATCTTCGTCATGATCGTAGTATTTCGCGGCCACCAGACGCTCCGCCGTGTCGGCGCCGATGACGAAGGTCGCGCCGTTGAACAGGCGCGACTTCTCCAGGAAGGTCGGCGCTCGGGTCAGTTCGACCGGCGCTTTCCAGGCGAATTGCTGGATGCGTTCGCGGATCGCCTCACCCGAGAGCGGGGGCTTGTCCACATTGGTGACGGAGAGTTCGTAGGTGGTCGGATGCTGGCGGATGTCGCCTGCCGCCTGCGCGAGGCGCACATGCCCGTCATGCATCGGGTTGAAGGAGCCCGGCATCAACGTGGCGGGCGGTCCGGCGGCGAGGTGCAACTGGCCGTCGGGCATAGCCGTCACGCGGTCGACGGCGCCGGCAAGCAGCGCCTCAATCGTACCAGCGGCGGGCACGTTGACTTGCGTGAATTGCTCGTCCGGACCGAGCAGGCTTTGCGGCGAGGGCGCGGCGGCCACGCCGCAGGTCCGCGCCAGCCAGAGGATGACCGCGCGGGCGACCAGTGCTTCTTCTTCCGCGCGGTCACGCCTGCCCTTGGCCAGGACGATGGTGCAGTGGGAGACGCCCTCGGCGGCGTCGCAGGCGATGTGGAAGCGGTGTTCGCCCCGGCGCGGCCGGTCGCTGACCAGCGCCGCGGTCGCACCCAGCCCGACGATATTGGCCCCTTCCCTCTCCCCGGCAAGGCCCGCGGCGCGCATCCGCGCCTTGTGTGCCATGGCGATGGAGGTGTCGGCGCTGCAGGCCTGGGCCGGCGCGAAGCCGAGATAGCTCTCCAGCGCCTGCTCGCTATAGGGGACCTGCACCTCGATGAGCAGTTGCGACCCGCCGGGCACGCGCAGCAGCTCCCCCGCAGCCCCCGTGCCGCCGCCGGTAATGGCGAGCGCCGCCTTGCGGCCGGAGGTGTGGGCAGCGGAGATCAACTGCCTCCAGGCCGTGTCGGAGAGGGTCATGGGGAGCGCGGTTTCCGGTGGGTTTTGGTAATGAGTTAAAGGTAGGAGGGGTACCGGGAGTGTCAATTCTGGGAGATGGTGGTCTGGAAGACGGTGGTCTGGGAGATGGTGGCCCGATGCAGTGGGCCGTTTGCCTGTCAGCTCGCCTGCCTGAACCGGCTGCCCGGCGCTGGCGGGTCGTTGGGCGGGCCGGCGAAGCATTGAGCATGGTTCATCCAGGCCGTTGCGGCCTTGCCGGTGACCGATCGGTTGACGTCGGCGATGCTGCGGGTCTGGGCGACGACCTGGCAGAAGTCTGTAGCCGGACCTTCCACAGCCTCGCCCGCGGGCGAGGTGCCGGCGTTCCATTCCCAGGTTGCGCCGGAGGGGGCGGTCAACCGTATCAGCGGCGGCGGTCCCGGTGGCTCCTCCCCCCGATTGGCGAAGGTCCAGCCGTATGTGATCGCGCCCAGATGCGCGATGGCACGGATACGGTCGCCGTCCACGCGATCCTTCCCCAGCACATCGTAGAGCGCCTGCGAGTGGGACCAGGTCTCCATCAGGCGGGCAGTGATGGAGGAGCGGGCGCTCATGTCGGGACCGGCCCACTGCACGCGAAGCTTCGGGTCGACGTCGGCATAGGCAGCGGCGGTTTTTGCGGCGGAGGCGCGCCAGGCCTCCAGCAGGTCCCGGCCTTCCAGATAGCCTGCAGCCTGCCGCTGGTTCACCAGCTTCTCCGCCGTGGTTGCTGCGACAACGGACTGCCGCTCGGCCTTGATCCGGGCGTAGCCTTCCGGGTCGGTGAGGGTCATGTGGGCCCGGATATCGCCCATATAGAGATGCTGCATGACGTCGTTGACCGTCCAGCCCTTGAACTGGGTCTCGCGGCCGTAAGTGCTGTCGTCAAGCGGCTGCAACAGGGCGTAGGTGGCTTCGCACTCGGCGGCGAAATCGGCGGCTTCGGTAATCATATCCGCGGTAACTCCTTATCGCCGACATTCCCTTTTTGAAGCGGCGTCACCGGAAGGTACCGCCTTAAAACCGGGTGCTCAACGATGGAGTTTCGGCCGGAAGGGCCGGGCAGCAGCAAGGAACACGCAACAACCTGCCCACCGCACCGGTGCCGCTGACCTGCAATGGCGACCACCACAATGCGTCCAAATTCGTCCAGAGATATGCGCGGCAGGGGTTTGCAGTTCGATGCCGTTGTCTTCGGCTGCCACTCCGACCAGGCCCTCGCCATGCTGGTAGATGCGGATGCGGAGGAGCGCTCCGTGCTGGACGATCTGCGCTACAAGCCGAACCGGGTCATCCTGCATGACGATCCGCGCGTGATGCCAACACGCCGCGCCTGCTGGGCAAGTTGGAACTACCAGGGCCGCACCGGCCACGCTTCGACGGCTGTCACCGTCACGTACTGGATGAACCGCCTGCAAGGCATCCCCGATGACGTGCCGCTGTTCGTCACCCTGAACCCGGCCCACGACATTCCGGACGAGCACATTTTTGATGAGGCTGAACTCAGCCACCCGGTGTTCTATCAGGCGGCAGTGGCCTCGCAAGCGCAGTTGCCGTCGATACAGGGCCGCCGCGGCGCCTGGTTCTGCGGGGCCTACACCCGCTACGGCTTCCATGAGGATGGCCTGCTGAGCGCCGTCAACGTGGCGAAAGCCATGGGAGTTGCCCCGCAATGGGCGTAACCGGCTGGCCCGAAAGCGGCGCGGCGTTGCTCCGCGGCGAGACCTACCATGGCCGCCGCGGCGGGCTGGCCAATTCCTTCCGCTATGGCGTGGACTATCTGCTCTGGCGGCTGGCACCCGTGGCTACCGCCCGCTCTGCCTTGATCAGGCGGCGGTTTGGGCTGCTCGGCCTCTCCGACCGGGACCATGGCCGCGGCGAAGGCTCCATGCTCGCTTGGGCCAAGGAACAGGCAACGGCGTTCGGCGTGCCCGCAGATGCCATGGCAGAGGTTTGGCTGCTGACCCAGCCGCGCACGCTCGGCTATGTGTTCAATCCCGTCAGCTTTTGGTTCTTCCGGGATGACACAGGCGCGCTCCGCGCCGTACTGGCGGAGGTGAACAACACGTTTGGCGACCGGCACAGTTACCTGTGCGCCTTGCTAGACTGGCGGGTCATAACGGGCCGGGACAAGATCCGGGCGGAGAAGGTGTTCCACGTCTCACCGTTTCAGCAGATAAGCGGCGTCTATGACTTCCGGTTCGCCATCGGCTCAGACGCCCTAGACATTCGCATCGACCATTCACGCCCCAGTGAGAGTGGGAAAACGGCGAGGGCGGCTCCCGCCACGGCGTCGTGGCCACACTGACCGGGAGCGGGAGCCTGTCGCCGCTCTCGACGAAGGGCCTGCTTGGCATGATGGCCCGCCGCCCGCTCGGCGCGCTGCGCGTCTCCACCCTGATCTACTGGCAGGCAGTCCGCCTGAAATTCAAAGGCGCTCCTTACCGGATGCGCCCGCTTCCCCCTACCGAGGAGGTCACGCGATGACCGAAACGATCACCGCCACCCGCCCGGTTGCAATGAATGCACCGCTGACAGCGGGAAACTACAGCCTGGGCAATGAGGTTGCCCGCCGCTTTCTCTCGGCTTGCGAGGGGGTGGAGCGTGGAAGCCTGATCATCATCACGCCAGAAGGGCACCGCCACCGCTTCGGCACCGGCCGGCCCGAGGCAGAGATGCAGATCAACGACTGGTCCGCCATCGCAGCCTTCGCGGCTCGCGGCGATATCGGCCTGGGCGAAGCCTACATTGACGGCCTCTGGGACAGCCCGGACATCGACGCGCTTACCCAATCGGCCTTTGCGAACGAGGACGCCTTCGCCGAGCACCTGCACCGCTCGCTTTGGAACCGCGCCATGTTCCTGGTGACGGACCGCCTGATGCGCCGCAATTCCCGCCGCGGCAGCGCCCGCAATATCAAGGCCCACTAAGATGTCGGCAACGACTTCTACCGGCTGTGGCTCGACGACAGCATGACCTATTCCAGCGCGCTGTTTGACGGACCGAAAGACTCGCTGGAGACCGCCCAGGCCCGCAAGTATCAGCGCCTGCTGGATGCCACCGCCACCGGAGGGCCGGACGCTGGAGATAGGCTGCGGCTGGGGCGGCTTTGCGGAGGCGGCGGCGAATGATGGCCGCGAGCTGACAGCCGTCACCATTTCCCCCTCGCAGAAAGCCTATGCCGAGGCACACCTTGCCGGGCGCGGGCGTATCGACCTCCGCGACTACCGCGATACCAGGGCAAGTTCGACTCTATCGTCTTGATCGAGATGATTGAGGCTGTCGGCGAGCGCTACTGGCCGACCTATTTCGGCAAGATCAAAACCTCCCTGGCAGATGGCGGCGCTACGACCCTGCAAACCATTACCGTCCAGGACGAAATTTTCGGCGACTACCGCCGCCGCTCCGACTTCATCCGGCACTACACCTTCCCCGGCGGGATGTTGCTCGCACCGGCCCAAATCCGGAAGCAGGCAGCCCGCGACGGCCTCGAAGCCCACAATATGTTTCATTTCGGCCAAGATTACGCAGAAATGCTCCGCCGCTGGACCTGCCGGTTCGAGGAGGCTGCACCGAAAATCCGCGCCCTGGGCTATCCGGACGGGTTCCTGTGCAGTTGGCGATTCTACCTCGACATTTGCACCGCGGCCTTCACCACAGGCCGCACCGATGTCGTCCATGTCGAGTTGCGCCATGCGTAGAGCCTTGATGGCGCTCATCGCGTCTGCTGGCCTGTCATTCGCCAGCACCGGATCATTGCCACAACAGAGATACCCGACGAAGTCCGCGCAGCGATCCAGGCACCGCAAACGGTCGGCCAGGCGACATTCTCCTGGTTGTTTTGGGATCTGTTCGACGGCTCCCTCTGGAGCAATGACGGCAAGTTCTCCTAGGATCAGCCATTCGCCCTGACCTTGACTTACCGCACGAATTTTTCGGCCAAGGAACTGACAGACCAGACCATCAGCGAGCTTGACCGCCTGACGGATTGGTCGGACGAGACCCTGGCGGCGCTCACCGGCGACGTTGCCCGTTGCATGACCGATGTCGGCGACCGCTTCACTGCTACCGGTACCATTCCAGACCGTGTGGTACTTTACCTGAACGGCACGCAGCGCTGCTCGCTGGAAAAACCCGGCTTGCGCGGCCAGTTCTTTCGCATCTGGTTGAGCGACAACAGCAAGTTTCCGGCCAAGTCGCGGCTGCAATGACCGGAGCCCCTGCCGTCACAGACCGGTCACTGCTCGGGCGGTATGCGGTATTCGGCGCGGCGTTGGCGTTCGCCGGGCCGCCGATCTATATCCACACACCCGCGCTCTATGCGGAGAATCACGCCATGAGCCTGGCCGCGGTCGGCGGCGTATTACTCGGCCTGCGGATGCTGGACTTTATCCAGGACCCGCTGCTCGGCTGGTTCATCGCCCGCACCCGCATCGCCCAGCGCTGGCTCTCCGCCGGGTTCGGCCTGTTGCTGGCTATCGGCGCACTGCTGCTGTTCACGCCGGAACCGCTTTTCGACGCCCGCTGGTGGCTGGCTCTTAGCCTGGTGCTTGTATTCACCGGCTTCAGCGCCCTCCAGATAATGTTCTACAGCGCCGGTGTCGGTGTCGCTGCCGCGCGGCATCAGCCATCCCGCCATCGCCGGTTGGCGGGAGGCCGGCATCCTGATCGGCGTGTCGGCAGCCTGCGTCGCACCGGCCCTACTCGCCATCGTGGCAGGCACTACCTGGGCTTATACGGTCTTCGCGCTGTTGTTCTGCGTTCTGCTCGCCGTTGCCGCCTGGCGGATGTTTCCGTTTTGGCCAGCAACCCTGAACACTGACGCCACCACTGGAGCAAAGCCCGCCGGTTTCTGGTCCTTGCTGGCCGATACCAGTGTGCGCCGCCTGTTGATCATAGGCCTGGTCAACGCGCTTCCGACCGGCATCACGGCGACATTGTTCCTGTTCTTCGTCCAGGACCGCCTGGCAGCACCGGAGCACACGGGCCCGCCCTGTTGCTGTTCTTCCTGGCCGCCGCTGTCGCCCCGCCACTCTGGGCACGTGTCGCGGTACGGATAGGGGCGAAGCGAGCCATGCTCGCCGGGATGCTGCTTTCCATCGCCGTATTCGCTGTGGCGCTGACATTGGGTGCAGGCGACTGGGCCGCGTTCTATGTGATTTCAGCAGTGTCGGGCGCAGCGGTCGGCGCGGACATGACACTGCTGCCCGCCATGCTCTCGCGCCGTCTGGCGGAAGCCGGGCACAGTTCCGGCCACGCCTTCGGCCTTTGGGGCTTCGTCAACAAGTTCTCTCTGGCGTTGGCGGCGGGTCTAGCACTGCCGGTCCTCGACGCCGCCGGTTTCGTGCCCGGCGACCAGAATCCACCGGAAGCCCTGGCAGTCCTCAGCCTCGCCTATGCAGGCATTCCCTGTGCGCTGATTTTGCTGTTCACCCCCATTCAGGTCGCCCCCGTACAGGCCACTCAAATGCAGGAGCGCACGTCATGATTAGCGCGGTCGCCTACATCGCCTCCGGTATCGTCATCTGCCTCGGCCTGGGCTTCGTCTGGGATCATTTCTGGAGCTTCCGGGCCTAAAGTCCCGCCGACTATGCCGCTGAAGCACCGGCGTTCGACCTCCGCCAGGCGCTCTCCGGAATCTACGTCGTGCATGGCGTGATTTTCGACTATTCTGGCCGGACCAATGCCTGTTTTTCCGCCCAGATCACCGGCACGTTCGACGAGACGGGGGGCATCTTGGCCGAACGTTTCTCCTATGACGGCATGGCGACGGAAGATACCCGCGAGTGGCAGATCCGCTTTGACGGGCCAGACCGCTTCACCGCCACCGCTGCTAACGTGATCGGCCCGGCGGAAGGCGTGGTCTCCGGCAATGCCGTGCGCATGACCTACTGCCTGCAACTGCCGGAGCGGGCGAGCATGTACTGAATGTGGTAGACTGGCTATATCTGATGGGGGACGGAACCATCGTAAACCGCTCCGACATGCGCAAATTTTCCATCAAGGCAGCCGAACTTTTCGCCGTTTTCCGCCGCATGGACGGCGGGTAGGCCCGCATCATGGCAGTATCGCTCAACGGCAAGACCTACTGGCTGGTCGGCGCATCTGAGGGGCTGGGCCGGGCACTTGCGCACGAACTCACCCGCGCGGGCACCTGTCTTTGCCTCTCCGCCCGCAACGTGGAACGGCTGGAAACGCTGGCCAGGGAATTGCCATTGCCGGCAACCGGAGAGCACATAGCCGCCCCCTGCGATATCCCTGACAGCGAAAGTGTAGCCACTGCCTTCACCTCCCTGCCACCCATCGACGGCGTCATCATCAACGCGGGCGTCTACGAGCCCGTATCCGCAACGGCATGGGATGCCGAAGCGGTCGAGGCCATGTGCAACGTGAATTTTACCGGCACGGCCCGCGTGCTGGGGCAGGCCATGCAGAGCGGCCGCTTCCGTACCGATTTCCCCCGCCGCTTCGCCTGGCGCTTCCGGTTGGCACGCCTTCTGCCGGACGCTTTGTTTTTTCGGCTGGTCCAATAGGAACACCACCTGTCCGCCGCGTCACTTTCTATTGCTAACGGAAGCATTGTATTTGTGTGGAATTTTTCGTTCGAGGCACCATCTCTAAAACCGTAGCATATGTTTGGAGATGCTACGCAACCGACACTCGGACGGCGACATCTGGGCTAAACCCACCCTAAACATCCGGTAAACCCAGCATAAACATAGCCTAAACCGCACCTAAACTTTTAGCGGTACCATGGCACCTAAAATGTTTAGTTTTGCGCACAAAAGTATAGTTTCGCCTAGGTTGTTTTTTCAGAATATCCAGTTACCTTAAACTTATTCAGATACCGCTCTCTCCACCCAGTCGAGGCGGTCCTGGCCCCAGAAAAGCTCTCCGTCCACCACGTAACTGGGTATGCCAAAAATGTTCTTCTGGAGGGCGAGTTCGGTGTTCTCCAAGAACTCTTCTTCGGTGCCCGCGTCCTGCGCTGCCTGCACCAGGATGTCGCCGGGCAGGCCGGCCTCGTTGGCGATGGCTTCCAGTTCGCGCCAGTCGTTGATGTTGCAGTCCTGGGCCCACACCGCCTGGGGCAGGGCAAAGACCAGCTTCCCGGTCTCCATGCCCATGCGGTCGCAGGCCACGGTCAGCAGAGCCGCGCGGCGCTGGCTGACGGGGTAGAACTGCGGCTTCTCCGACAGCGGCAGGCCGTAAAATCCGGCCCAGCGCTGCATCTCGCGCTTGCCGTACTTGCGGTGGCTCTCGGAGCGCTCCGGCGCGTCGTCATCGCCCAGCAGGCGGATCATCATCTCGCGCAGGTCCACCGGGAAGTAGCGGATCTTGGCCCCTGAGTCGGCGGCGATCTGCTCCAGCCGCCGCTGGGCCAGGTAGACCCAGGGGGAGTTCAGGCAGAAGTAATAGTCGATCTTCTTGGCGGGCTTCTCGTCGCTCATGATGGGCTCCTCACGCGGCTACTTCGACTGTAGCAGAACAATAATACCGGCGGCGATCAAGAGCACGCCAATGATCTCGGTCCGGTTCGGTCGCTCCTTGAAGATGAAGTAGCTGGCGGCAAAGGTGAAAATCAGCTCGATCTGGCCAAGCGTGCGGACATAGGCGGCGCTCTGGATCGTCATGGCCGTGAACCAGCAGATGGAGCCGAGCACGCCCGACAGGCCAACCATGCTGGCGGGCTTCCAGGCGCGGACAACGGCCTTGATCTGGCCGGGCTCCTTCCACTGCATGTAGGCGAGGATCACCAGGGTCTGGAAGGTGATGCCGCACATGAGGGTGAAGCCCGCCTGCATCAGGAACTCCTCCTCGCCGCCGCCCAGCGCCAGCGAACCGCCGCGGAAACCCACTGCGGAGGCGCCGAACAGCGCACCGCTAAGCAAGCCGATGCCGGCGGTGCGGGAGAAGGTGGCCTTCAGGATGGTGGCGAGGGTGAGCTTCGTGTTGGTGACAGAGATCAGGGCCACACCGAAGAAGCCGATCAGGATGGCCACGCCCGCCCCCAGCGACAGCGGGTCTGCCAGCAGCACGAAGCCGAAGACCGCGGCCTGGATCGCCTCCGTCTTGGAATAGGCGGTGCCGACCGCAAAGTTGCGCAGGCCGAACAGATAGACCAGTAGGAAGGTCGCCAGGATCTGCGTGATGCCGCCCAGCATGGTGTAGAGCATAAACTCGGTATTGATGCTGGGAATGGGCAGGTCAACGCCGAAATGCAGGAGCGCCACATAGGCGATGGCAAGCGGCAGGCCATAGCCGAACCGCACAAAGGTCGCGCCGGTCGTGGACAATTGGCCCTTCAGGTACTTCTGCACCGCAGAACGCAGGTTCTGCATGAAGGCCGCCGTAATGGTGACCGGAATCCAAAGCTCAATCATGGGGGAACTAGCAATAACGGATATGGAGAGGCCGGTACTTTAGGGCGGGATCGCTCCCGGCACCAGCAGCGCAATCAGGACGCCGATACTGACAACGCTTAGGGCCGTGGTGATCAGGATGGCGCTACCGCAGCGCTGCACGTAAACGCCGTACCTGCTGGCGATCAGGAACGGGTTCACGCCGACCGGGGTCGAAGCCAGGATCATGGCGAGCGCCAGCGTGTCGCCGGTGAGCCCCGCCACGTAATAGCCGATCAAGCCCGCCAGCGCCGGGCTCACCAGCAGCTTGATGACGGAGAGCCAGGCAGCCTCCACAAGATCACCGGCCAGCTTGAACTGCACCAGCGACGCCCCCAGCGCGAACAAGGCCACCGGCGGCGCAGCGGCCGCCAGCAGGTCGATCATCTTGGCCGCCGGTCTCGGGATCGGCACGCCGAGGAAGCCCCAAACCAGCCCGATGACCATGCCAAGCAGGATCGGGTTCTTGACCAGCGCCACCAGTCCCCGCCTGCCACGTTGCGCCAGGGACTGCTGCCACGGCCCTGGCCAAGCTCGATCAGGGTGGTGGTCAGCGTGTAGTAGAGGAGGCCGTTAACGGCGATGATGGAGGAGGTCAGCAGCAGGCCCCGGTCGCCGAAGAGCGCATACGCCAGAGGGAGGCCGAGCATCACGGTGTTGGTGAAGGCCGCGCAGAGGCCCGCCATGGTCGCCTCCGCCAGCGCCCTGCCCCGTCCCAGCCAGAGCCGGAGAAGCACCGACACCTGGATCGAGAGCCCCGTGCCAAAGAAGGCAACCAGCAGGCCGGGCTCCAGGGGTTCTGCGGCCTCGTTGAACAGCCGTGTGCCCGCCCGGAACAGCAGGGCCGGGCGGGCACAATAGAACACGAACTGCGTCAGACCCTTGGTGCCTTCGCCCGAGAGCAGCGGCGTGTGCGCCATGACATAGCCAAGCCCGATAAAGCCGAATATCGGGATGATGATTTCGAGGACGAGTGCCATAGCTTAGTTGGATACCGCTCCCGTCACTGGAGAGCGATGTGGCGGGATGCTCGTACGCAACGCCTGGCGCCCATCTCCTGCCTAGCTGGTCACCAGGCCACCATCGACGTTGTAGCATTGGCCAGTGATATTCCGCGCTCCCGGGCTCGCCAGGAACACGGCCATGGCGGCAATGTCTTCTGGCGTGTTGGCACGCCCGATGGGAATGGGACGTTCGAACTTGGCCATCATCTCTTCCTTGGTGATGCCCTGCTCCGCCGAACGCACGTCCATCATGGTGTCCACCAGCGGCGTCAGCGTTGCGCCAGGACAGATGGAATTGACGTTGATGTTGTGCCGCCCCAGTTGCTGGGAGGCAGTCTTGGTCAACGAGATCACCGCGCCCTTGCTGGCGGCATAGACGGCGTTGGAGGTGTCTTTGTAGCCCCGCCCCGCAATGCTGGCGATGTTGATGATGCGGCCTTCCTTCTGCTCGATCATCTGGCGGGCGGCGCGTTGCAGGCAGAAGAACACGCCCTTGGCATTCACCCGGTGGATACGGTCCCAGTCTTCCTCGGTCAGGTCCATGATGTAGGCGCTGCGTGTGACACCGGCATTGTTGACGATGATGTCGAGCCGCCCATGCCGGGCAACCACTTCATCCACCATGGCATTGATGCTGGCGACCTCGCCGCAATCGGCCTGTACCGCTGACGAAGGTACCTGAAACTGCGCTGCCCGCTCGACGGTCGCCTGCGCGGCTTCCGGGTTTATGTCGGCGGCGACCATGGTCGCGCCGGCCTCCGCCAGAGCCAAGGTAATGGCATGGCCGATACCGCTGCCGGCCCCGGTGACTAGGGCGATCTTTCCTTGAAGGGTCATCGCTTGTTGGCTCCCTGATCCAGTTGGAGATTGTTGACCTTGATGTTGAAGGCAATGGAGATGCGCTCGCCCTTGCCGAAAAACGGCAGCACGCCATGCGCCAGCCAGGACGGAAACACAATCATCATACCGGGCACGGGCGTTACCAGCCCGCCGGTGACAACCGGTACGCCGGGAATGGATGGCATCCCCGCCGAAACCCGCGGATCCAGGAACTCGAACGCGCCATTGGGGCTGCGCGCCGGGTCGGGCTCCCCCATGGAGACGTAGTAGACGCCGGAAATGTGGCTGTCGCCGTGAGTGTGGATGCGGTTGTAGTCGCCGTCCGTGTTCACATTGGCCCAGGCCACGGCGGATAGGCTGCACTGAAAGGCACCGGTGCCCAGTTCGGACTCCATCATCTCGCCGAACCCGGAGTTGATCATCTGGCCCAATTGTCCGATCTCGGGATAGTCCCATTTCAGCAGGTCATGGGTGGACTGCCAGCCGCCGACATTGGTTCGCCTGGTGGTTTCGGCCGATTGCCGGCGCGCTACCACTATCCGGTGCAGGGCATCGTTCAGACCACCGGTATCCGGCCAGACCTTTTGCAGCACGCGGGTCGCAAACAAGTAGATAATGTTACCGGTAACAGGAGGGCTGCTCATCAGTGGCGGAACTCCTTGACGGATCAGCTTGGGCGGAGCCACAAAGGGGCTTCCATGCAGAAGGTTCAGGTGCCAAGGTCTAACACAGCCAGTCACATTGCAAAGAGATAAGACGATGAGCGAGCATCATCAGCACGATCATGACCATGAGCACTCTGAATTGTCTGACGTCGAGTTGCGCGTCAGGGCTCTCGAATCAGTGCTGCTGGAGAAAGGTTATGTGGACCCGGCGGCGCTTGATGCCCTGATAGAAACCTACGAGACCAAGGTCGGCCCACGGAACGGCGCGCAGGTGGTTGCCAAGGCCTGGACAGACCCCGCCTTCAAGAAGTGGCTGCTGGAGGATGCAACCTCCGCCATCGCCTCCCTGGGCTTTACCGGTCGCCAAGGCGAGCACATGGTCGTGGTCGAGAACACGCCCGAGACCCATAACATGGTCGTCTGTACCCTCTGCTCTTGCTACCCCTGGCCGGTGCTGGGCCTGCCGCCGACCTGGTACAAGGCCGCGCCGTCATGCAGCCCCGCGCTGTGCTGGCAGAATTCGGCGGCGGCCTACCGGAGGGCAAGGAAGTACAGGTCTGGGATTCAACCGCCTAAATTCGTTACCTGGTTCTACCGGAGCAGCCAGCGGAAGCCCATGGCCTGAGCGAGGCGGAGCTGGCGGATTGGGTGACGCGTGATTCGATGATCGGCGTCGGCCTCGCCCAGCGTCCGGCAGAGGGTTGAGCCTATGAATGGAGCGCACGACCTGGGCGGCATGCATGGCTTCGGCCCAATCAATCCTGACCCGGATGAGCCGCTGTTTCATGCCGACTGGGAGCGGAAATGCTTTGCCCTGACCCTCGCGGCGGGATTCACCGGCGAGCGGCTATTACGAGCATTGGCTTCATGGCCTGGAATACCTTCTGGCAGACCGGGGCATGGTGACACCGGATGAGATGACAGCAAGTGCGGTGCAAACCGAGCCCAAACCAATCGCCCGCACCTTGAAAGCCGCCGATGTTGCGAAGACCCTTGCCAAAGGAGGCCCAAGCACCAGGGAAACCGGTACCGCGCCGCGTTTCAAGACAGGCGACCGGGTGCGCACAGCCAATATCAACCCCACAACCCACACCCGCCTGCCCCGCTATGCCCGCGGCAAGATCGGCACGGTAGAACTGTTGCACGGCGTGCATGTCTTCCCAGACACAAACTCCCAATATGCGGGGGAAGAGCCGCAGCACCTCTACACCGTGCGCTTCACAGGCGTGGACCTTTGGGGGGCCGGATGCCGAACCGGGCACCAGCACCTGTGTTGATCTGTGGGAAAGCTATCTGGATGCCGCCTGACCTGCTTCCCGGACAGCCGTCGGATGGCGGCGGCGAGCCAGTATTTGCCGAGCCCTGGATGGCTCAGGCCTTCGCCATGACCGTGAAACTGCACGAACAGGGCCTGTTCACGTGGCCTGAATGGGCGGCCGCGCTCTCAGACGAGATCAAGCGGGCGCAAGCCGCTGGAGATCCGGACCTGGGCGACACCTACTACGGACACTGGCTGCCAGCATTGGAGCGGCTGGTGGCAGAGAAAGGCGCTTCGTCCAAGACTGAGCTTACTGAGCGCAAAGAAGCCTGGGACCGCGCCGCAAAAGCCACGCCACATGGTCAGCCGATCGAACTGGGGCGGGGTGAGAGACACTGACATTGCTGCGCCTGTTCGGTCTACACCGCCTTCCTGGCCGAAGCGCCGGGGCCGAAGGCTAGCGGCTCCAAACGCTGGGTCCCGGACACCGCTTCGGCGGCTCCGGGAGAGTGATTGGAAGCACCCTCAAGTGTAAAACTTCAGACTTGATCTGACGGACAGCTCAGCTTGCGTTGCTGAGAATGGGTTGTGCATTGTCCGATTGGTCGAGCGACCGGATCGTCTTGTCTACAGCGATGGGTAACGTTTCGCGGAAGGGTTGCATAGGTGTTTTACCATAGCAGTGCCGCCCGGAAGGAGGCCGCTGTTCGTTGTACTTGGCGAGCCACGCGTCCAGATCAACCTGTAGTTCCTCAACAGAACGATACAGCTTCTTGCGGAACGCGATGTCGTAGAACTCATCCTTGATGGTTCGGTGGAACCGCTCACAGATGCCATTCGTTTGCGGGGAATTGGCCTTGGTGCGGGTGTGGTCTATGTCCTCGATCGCCCAATAGAGCTGGTAGGCGTGGTTCTCGACCTTGCCGCAATATTCCGTGCCTCGGTCCGTCAGCACGCGCAGCAGGCTGATCTTGTGTGCGGCAAAGATAAGGGATCACGCGGTCGTTGAGTAGATCAGCGGCGGTGATGGCGGTCTTTTCGGTATAGAGTTTGCAAACCGCCACGCGGGCATATGTGTCGACAAACGTCTGTTGATCTATCCGCCCCACCCCCTTCATTGTGCCTCCATAATAGGTGTCCTGACTGCCCAGATAGCCAGGGTGGTGGCGCGCGATTTCGCCGTGCGCCTCTTTCCTGGCCTTGGCTTTTTCCAGGGCGGCCATCTGGTCCTCGGTCAGCAGGATGCCGTCCAGCGCGGCGCGGGCTTCCAAGGCCTTGAGCCGCTTCTTCATGGTTTCCAGATCATTGCGCCGCCAGATCGACCGCAGGCCTGACGACGACACCATGATCCCTTTCTTTTGCCGCTCCCACGACGCCCGTTTCTGACCCAGAGCCGGGTTGTCTATGGCCAATTCAATCACCGCCTTTTCGACAGGCTCTGGCACACGGTTCTTCATCACAGGCTTGCGGCGGCTGAGATCCATCAGGGCCTCTTCGCCGCCTTGGTCGTAAAGTTCTTTGAACCGATAAAAGCTGTCCCGCGACTATCCCATCACTTTGCAGGCCTGACTGACACTGCCGAGCTGTTTGGCCAGCTCCAGCAGTCCCAGCTTTGGTTTGATGATCTTCTCTTGAGTGCTTGTCATTGATCGACACTCCTTGATTAAGCTCCATAAGAGTAGAAATGTCAGATCAAGTCGTGTGTTTTACACGTCATCGCTCTTGGCCCGTCAGGAACCGGCAAAACCCCCGTCGCCCTCGGGCTGGGTCTGGCCGCCTGCCAGAAGGGTATGCCGGTCAGCTTCGTCACTGCCGCCTCTCTCGTGCATGAGTTGATGGAAGCCAGAGATGAGAAACGCCTGCTGCGATTGCAACGCCAATTGGCCAAGGTCAAGCTGCTGATCATTGATGAATTGGGGTTCGTGCCGCTGAGCAAAACCGGGGCAGAACTGTTGTTCGAACTGATATCGCAGCGTTACGAGCGCGGCTCAACACTGATCACCAGTAATCTGCCGTTCGAGGAATGGACAGAACCCTTCGGCACAGAACGCCTGACAGGTGCCTTGCTGGACCGGCTGACCCATCATGGGAATATCCTGGAGATGAATGGCGAAAGTTACCGCCTCAACCAAAGCAAATCCCGCCGCCCCAGAAGCTAATCATCATCTGATTGGCCTAACGGCCAACGCGCCTCGGAACGTGCTTGCTATTTGAGGGCATCACGCCACAAGGCGCGGCACCAAGGGGCCGACTTTTGCGCCACCCCAGTGGCAGGTTTTTACGCCGCCGTTGACACCCGGCAGATTGATGCGTCAGAACGGCATATCCGTTGTCAGAACCCGCAAACACAAGGTGACGACCGACAGTGACCACCAATTCAACATTGCTCCAAACCTGATGGACCGGACCTTCGCAGTCAACCAACCCAATCAGAAATGGGCTGGTGACGTCAGCTATATCTGGACGCGTGAGGGTTGGTTGTATCTGGCAGTGATCCTCGCCCTACATTCCCGTCGTGTCATTGGTTGGGCCGTGAGCCATCGCATGAAGCGCGATCTGGCAATCCGGGCGCTGAACATGGCCATCGCATTGCGCGCTCCGCCCAAGGGGTGCATCCCCCATACCGACCGGGGCAGCCAATATTGCTCACACGATTATCAGAAGATCCTGCGGCAGCACGGGTTCAAGGTGTCCATGAGTGGCAAAGGCAACTGCTATGATAATGCGGCTGTCGAAACCTTCTTCAAAACCATCAAGGCAGAGATGATCTGGCGACGGGCATGGGAAACACGCAGGCAAGCTGAGATGGCAATCTTCGAAGACATTAATGGCTTCCATAACCCGCGCCGCCGCCACTCAGCACTGGGCTGGAAAAGTCCTGTCGCTTTCGAACGGAAGGTTTGTCAACGGCGGCGTAAAAACCTGCCACTGGGGCGGCTGATCAAATGGAAACCAGTGAAAGAAAGGAAATCGAGCAGGTCGAAACTCTGGTCGTGTCCTCTGTAAGTGGACTGTGAGCCTTGCTTGCAGCCTAGCAAGGAAAAGATGGTTGCGGGGGCAGGATTTGAACCTGCGACCTTCAGGTTATGAGCCTGACGAGCTACCGGGCTGCTCCACCCCGCGGTATAATGCTGGCATATTGGCCAAGCATAAATGCCGCCTCGGGCTTTAGGGCCTTTGGCGGCGTGTATTGTCATTTGGAGAAGTGTTTCAGAGATGAGGATATTTTCCATCTGCTGCCATGACCTGGCAGCGACCTACTCTCCCACGTCTTAAGACGTAGTACCATTGGCGCAGACGCCTTTCACGGCCGAGTTCGGGATGGGATCGGGTGGGGCAACGCCGCTATAGCCACCAGGTCATGGCAGCAGATGGTGATGCGTTTTGTTCTGTGAACCGTTAGTCACTGTGTGCTGTTTGTTGCGTCTCGAAGGATTGAAGGGGTTGGCCTTCAGTTTCGAGGGTGAGTGTCTTGTCAGCCGTCATCTCGGCTAACGCTGACGATAAAACTCAAGACTATCGAGCAATTAGTACAGCTTAGCTCCATACGTTACCGCACTTCCACATGCTGCCTATCAACGTGGTGGTCTTCCACGGCTCTCAAGCGAAACCTGGTTTCGAGGAGGGCTTCCCGCTTAGATGCTTTCAGCGGTTATCCCTTCCGTACATAGCTACCCGGCGTTGCAGCTGGCGCTACAACCGGTACACCAGAGGTACGTCCATCCCGGTCCTCTCGTACTAGGGACAGCTCCTCTCAAGTCTCGTACACCCACGGCAGATAGGGACCGAACTGTCTCACGACGTTCTAAACCCAGCTCACGTACCACTTTAATCGGCGAACAGCCGAACCCTTGGGACTTGCTCCAACCCCAGGATGTGATGAGCCGACATCGAGGTGCCAAACACTTCCGTCGATGGGGACTCTTGGGAAGTATCAGCCTGTTATCCCCGGAGTACCTTTTATCCGTTGAGCGATGGCCCTTCCACTCGGGACCACCGGATCACTATGACCGACTTTCGTCTCTGCTCGGCCCGTCGGCCTCGCAGTCAGGCGAGCTTTTGCCATTGCACTCAGCGGTTGATGTCCGACCAACCTGAGCTCACCTTTGCGCGCCTCCGTTACGCTTTGGGAGGCGACCGCCCCAGTCAAACTACCCACCATGCAGGGTCCCGGATCCAGCTTCATGGACCGCGGTTAGATACCAAAGATCAAAAGGGTGGTATTTCAAGGTTGTCTCCACACCAGCTGGCGCCGATGCTTCATAGACTCCCACCTATCCTACACAGTCCATCTCTAGTACCACTGCAAAGCTATAGTAAAGGTTCACGGGGTCTTTCCGTCTGACCGCGGGAACTCCGCATCTTCACGGAGAGTTCAATTTCGCTGAGTCGATGTTGGAGACAGTGGGGAAATCGTTACGCCATTCGTGCAGGTCGGAACTTACCCGACAAGGAATTTCGCTACCTTAGGACCGTTATAGTTACGGCCGCCGTTTACTGGGGCTTCAATTCAGAGCTTGCACCCCTCCTCTTAACCTTCCAGCACCGGGCAGGCGTCAGACCCTATACGTCGTCTTACCGACTTCGCAGAGCCCTGTGTTTTTAGTAAACAGTCGCTACCCCCTACTCTGTGCCCCCCGCCACTAGTTGCCTAATAACGGGGCTCCCTTCTTCCGAAGGTACGGGAGCATTTTGCCGAGTTCCTTCAACATCGTTCTCTCAAACGCCTTGGTATACTCTACCAGTCCACCTGTGTCGGTTTGGGGTACGGTCTTAAGCTGGGGCTATTTCCTGGAACATCCAGGCAGCCGGGATCAATCCGATAAGACCCGACTACTTTCGATATTCGTCACCACCAGCAGGCTCAGGAATATTAACCTGATTCCCATCGACTACGCCTTTCGGCCTTGCCTTAGGGGCCGGCTCACCCTCGGCGGATTAACCTGGCCGAGGAAACCTTGGACTTTCGGCGAGAGTGTCTCTCACACTCTTTTTCGCTACTCATGCCAGCATTCGCACTTCCGATACCTCCAGCATCTCTCACGAGACACCTTCGCAGGCCTACGGAACGCTCCGCTACCGCATTAGAAACAATTATCAGATAACAAACGACGATATTGCACGCCGCCCATTATCCCTCAAAGACATCGGATCCCATGCCTTGCTGAAGCAAAACATCTTCTCCAATGACCGTGACCAATTAAAGACAAACTACACCTTTAACGATAGATGCACGCAACACACCACTTACGTGACATGCGCAATAAAACTACCGCTACAGACATCGTCATCTCTTATCTGATAATCGTTGTCTAATACCCTCAGCTTCGGCGGGCGGCTTGAGCCCCGGTACATCTTCGGCGCAGGACGGCTTAACTAGACCAGTGAGCTGTTACGCTTTCTTTAAAGGATGGCTGCTTCTAAGCCAACCTCCTGGCTGTCTTGGCTATCCCACATCCTTTCCCACTTAGCCACCACTTGGGGGCCTTAGCTGGAGGTCAGGGTTTTTTCCCTCTCGACACTGGACGTTAGCACCCAGTGTCTGTCTGCCATGCTCATACTCACCGGTATTCGGAGTTTGGTTCGAGTTGGTAAGGCTCGCGCCCCCCGTCCCGATCCAGTGCTCTACCCCCGGCGGTAATACATGACGCGCTACCTAAATAGCTTTCGCGGAGAACCAGCTATCGCCGAGTTTGATTGGCCTTTCACCCCTAACCACAGGTCATCCCCGTCTTTTTCAACAGACGTGGGTTCGGTCCTCCAGTACGTGTTACCGCACCTTCAACCTGCCCATGGCTAGATCACTCGGCTTCGGGTCTAATCCTTGCAACTCTGTCGCCCTATTCAGACTCGCTTTCGCTACGCCTACACCTAACGGTTTAAGCTTGCTGCAAAGATTAACTCGCTGGCCCATTATACAAAAGGTACGCGGTCACCATCCCGAAGGACAGCTCCCACTGCTTGTAGGCATTCGGTTTCAGGTCTCTTTCACTCCCCTACTCGGGGTACTTTTCACCTTTCCCTCACGGTACTGGTTCGCTATCGGTCGCTAAGGAGTACTTAGGCTTGGAGGGTGGTCCCCCCACGTTCAGACAGGATTTCACGTGTCCCGCCCTACTTTAGGGCCTGTATGCTTTCTACCTATACGGGGCTATCACCCACTATGGCCAGACTTTCCAGACTGTTCTAGTTCTTACATACAGGCCACTGGCCTGGTCCCCGTTCGCTCGTCACTACTAGGGGAGTCTCTGTTGATGTCCTTTCCTCCAGGTACTGAGATATTTCAATTCCCTGGGTTTGCTTCTCTATCCTATGTATTCAGATAGAGATGACCTTACGGCCGGGTTTCCCCATTCGGATATCCTCGGATCAAAGCCTGCTCGCGGCTCCCCGAGGCTTAACGCAGCGTGCCACGTCCTTCATCGCCTCTTAGCGCCAAGGCATCCACCAAACGCCCTTCTCACACTTGAGTTTTCTCGCCCTCGAAGCTAAAGGCCGGATAACAGCACGATGGCTGCAACCAAGCCCGGAACTCGCTTCAAGAACAACGCAAGCGAGTAACGGTTAACTAAGCGCCGCTTTTTCCTTCCCTAGAAGTTTCCCTCAAAGGCAGGGCCAAAACACGGCACCAAACAAAACGCGTCAGAAGGTGATCAGCATTCCATGCCCTCATCACGATGGCATAGATCTGCGATCACTTGACCTCATCTCTTCACTTGTCCAAGAGCAATACTGAACCTGGGTTCAGTTGCCAAACGGTCTCTAACCGTCTCGCAGCCCAACCCAGAGCATCACCAATAGTCTTATGCGTACTTCCTGCTACTCTCCAACAGAAGCTAACGGCTTCTCGTCGATTGCCCTTCACTTTGTTCCGGTCAATCGCCTGCCCCGCCTAACGAGCTGTCCGTGCCTGGCTCTGCGTCGTTTGCAGGGCAAACGACGTTGGTGGAGGCTGACGGGTTCGAACCGACGACCTACGGCTTGCAAAGCCGTCGCTCTCCCAGCTGAGCTAAGCCCCCATATCCATGGGTAGCAGTCTCCGGCTTCTCGTCGACTGCCCTTCACCTTGTTCCAGTCAATCGCCTGTCAGCCTACTGAACTGTCCGTGCTTGGCTCAACGTTGCTTGCTTCGCAAACAACGTTGGTGGGCCGAGTAGGACTCGAACCTACGACCTCACCCTTATCAGGGGTGCGCTCTAACCACCTGAGCTACCAGCCCGAAACAGGTGACAGCCATCATCGCCGACAGCTGTCGTCATTTATGCGGAAGGGATACGCCGACGGCGGCGTAAGTCTGTAGTCTGGTGCCCACTGACCAAAGTCAGCAGACTGCTGTATTGGCCGAAGCCAACCAGCTTATTAGATGGTCGTCGAGGTCACTGCCCCAAAGGACAGTCCATACCAACATCCAACTCTTAGAAAGGAGGTGATCCAGCCGCAGGTTCCCCTACGGCTACCTTGTTACGACTTCACCCCAGTCGCTAATCTTACCGTGGTTGGCTGCCTCCTTAAGGTTAGCGCGCCAGCTTCGGGTAAAACCAACTCCCATGGTGTGACGGGCGGTGTGTACAAGGCCCGGGAACGTATTCACCGTGACATGCTGATCCACGATTACTAGCGATTCCGCCTTCATGCACCCGAGTTGCAGAGTGCAATCCGAACTGAGACGATTTTTGGGGATTCGCTCCAGGTCGCCCCTTCGCTGCCCATTGTAATCGCCATTGTAGCACGTGTGTAGCCCAGCCCATAAGGGCCATGAGGACTTGACGTCATCCCCGCCTTCCTCCGGCTTGTCACCGGCAGTTTCCTTAGAGTGCCCAGCCGATCCTGATGGCAACTAAGGATGAGGGTTGCGCTCGTTGCGGGACTTAACCCAACATCTCACGACACGAGCTGACGACAGCCATGCAGCACCTGTGCGGTATCCAGCCGAACTGAGGGGATCCATCTCTGGAACCCGCGATACCCATGTCAAGGGCTGGTAAGGTTCTGCGCGTTGCTTCGAATTAAACCACATGCTCCACCGCTTGTGCGGGCCCCCGTCAATTCCTTTGAGTTTTAACCTTGCGGCCGTACTCCCCAGGCGGTTCACTTAATGCGTTAGCTGCGACACCGGAGGCCTAACCCCCGACGTCTAGTGAACATCGTTTACAGCGTGGACTACCAGGGTATCTAATCCTGTTTGCTCCCCACGCTTTCGCGCCTCAGCGTCAGTTCCGGTCCAGCGAGCCGCCTTCGCCACTGGTGTTCCATCCAATATCTACGAATTTCACCTCTACACTGGATATTCCACTCGCCTCTCCCGGACTCTAGCAGATCAGTATTAAGCGCAATTCCCAGGTTGAGCCCGGGGCTTTCACGCCTAACTAAATCCGCCGCCTACACGCCCTTTACGCCCAGTAATTCCGAACAACGCTAGCCCCCTCCGTATTACCGCGGCTGCTGGCACGGAGTTAGCCGGGGCTTCTTCTCCTGTTACTGTCATCATCATCGCAGGTGAAAGCGCTTTACAACCCTAAGGCCTTCTTCACGCACGCGGCATTGCTGGATCAGGGTTTCCCCCATTGTCCAATATTCCCCACTGCTGCCTCCCGTAGGAGTCTGGGCCGTATCTCAGTCCCAGTGTGGCTGATCATCCTCTCAGACCAGCTACCGATCGTCGCCTTGGTGCGCCGTTACCACACCAACTAGCTAATCGAACGCAGGACCCTCAAACAGCAATAAATCTTTCCCCTGAAGGGCGTATGCGGTATTAGCAGCCGTTTCCAGCTGTTATTCCCCACTGCTTGGCAGGTTCCTACGCGTTACTCACCCGTCCGCCACTAGACCGAAGTCTCGTTCGACTTGCATGTGTTAGGCATGCCGCCAGCGTTCGTTCTGAGCCAGGATCAAACTCTCAGATTGAGTGTAATGCATCCAGGCCAAAACCCAGATACAACTCAACTGACGAAAGCATAATCCCGCACAAAATAGAGCGTTCCAACCCGGCAGCATCCAATCCCAACACTCTCGTGTCAGAACAAAACACCCACCAGGTAGGTCTATAGGTTGCGATATCAGAAGACCTGATACCACAGAACACTACGGACAGCTCTATAATGTACAGTCCTAAACCTAAGTCCAAGACCTACACCGCCGCCCGCGCATCCCTTCCATACGCATAAAACTAATTGTCAAAGAACAAACGGCCGCAAAGCGACCGCTCGATCAAAACCACATAAGTGGCCGAGAACGAAAAGCTGTTTATTCCCATCACCCGGGAGTGTCAAGCGTCTTTTTTCGAAAATCCAGCAGCCAATGAAGGCCGCCGCCGCCACAACAACCAGGGCCGCCGCGATGGAGGTGCCTCATATGCCCCTGCCTATTGTGGTGTCAACAGCCATTTTCCAGAAAAATGCGGTTTGTGTCATTTTTTGTCAACGCGCTGTCCGGCGGCTCTCGAGCGCACTGGGTTAGGGGCAGATCTGCCAGCAGAAGTAGGGAGATACGCTCCATATAGGCGTCTATTTGTTGACAATGCATGAATTTACATTGCATTATGTATCGAAATAATAAGTGGCGGAAGTGCGCGAACACGCGCCAATGTTAACTGTCTGTTCTGTAGGGGTATCCGCCCCGGTAACAAAGCGGGATCTTTTCAGTGGGTCGGTGGGTTTGGCTAGAAGAGGTGAGAGCACAGGTAGGGATGCGTGCACACGTTTCCCGGTCGATCGGGCGCTCTACCACGGGCAATGCTGCCACCAACGAATTTCTGCAAATGAGGAAACAATCATGACTGACCGTTGGAAAGTACGTCCTGAAGGCTCGACTTGGGGTGATTGGGGGCCTGACGATCAACTCGGCCGGGTTAACCTGATAACGCCGCAGAAAGTGCTGGAGGGGGTGGCTGAAGTGAAAGAGGGAATATCCTTCTGCCTGTCGCTGCCGCTGAATTATCCCGGCGGCGCATTGCTCTCCGCGGCCCGCGGCCCCTACTCGCTGCGCCCGACCGAATTGCCGGACGGAACGAAGCGCTACCTCTACCCCGCTCAGTTAGACGATCCGCACTATACGGACGTCGGCAATGACGACCGGGTAGATATCGTACTTCAGCACTCAACCCAGTGGGACACCTTTGCCCATGTGGGCAGCATGTTTGACGCCGACGAGGACGGTGAGCCGGAAATCCGCTTTTACAATGGCTATCAGGGTCATGTGCATGTGAAGGGCCCGGTTCGGTACAACCTGGACGGCACGGTTGAAGAAACCGGCGATCAGACCGGCGCGCGCAAGCTTGGCGTAGAGAATATGGCGGTCAAAGGCATGCAGGGCCGGGGCGTTCTGGTTGACTTGGAGCGCCATTTTGGCAAAGAACGCCGGTATGTTGGCTATGACGACTGGATGCGTGCACTGGAGACAACGAATGTCGAAGTTACGCCCGGCGACATGCTGCTGATCTATACAGGGTTTGCCGACTACATTATGGAGGCCGAGGGCAACCCGGATGCCCAAACGCTGCAAAATTCTTATTCGGTTTTGAACGGGCGCGACAGGCGCTTGCAGCAATGGATTGCGGATTCCGGGATCTCGGTCATTTGCGCCGATAATTTCGCGGTTGAAGGCTTCCCTTCGCGGCCGGCCATGGCGGAGAAATACGCCCGCCTGCCGCTGCACGAGCTTTGCCTATTCAAACTCGGCGTTAACATCGGCGAACTATGGTATCTTAGCGAATTGGCGAAATGGTTGCAGGAGAACAACCGCACGCGCTTCCTGCTGACCGCGCCGCCGCTGCGGTTGACGGGCGCGGTCGGGTCCCCCTCCTCTCCCATTGCGACGGTGTAAACCGGGTATCGCAACCTGGGCAACGATCCGGATTGTTGTCCGGGTGCGATTCCGGTATCTTGCGTGCAACTGTACTGAGGAAACGGGTCGAATTCATGCGCATTTGCGTCAACGCCAATCTCTGCCAAGGCCATAACCGCTGCTTTTCTCTAGCCCCGGAACTGTTTGAGGTCGATGACTTCGGGCTGGCCACGGCAGTGAATGACGGAAATGTCCCGGCAGGGATGGAAGAGAAAGCGCAACTGGCAATCGACAACTGCCCTGAATTCGCCATCACCGTGGTCGAAGATTAACGGCGGCTAAGAGACGGAAGGAAAGTGGGTCATGACGGAAGAGATCAAGAACGAGGGCGGTTGCCCTGTACACGATTGGGCCACCGACTATGACGTGATGGACGAGGGGTACACCAAAGACCCCTCCCCCATCTGGTCCGACCTGCGCGAACGCTGTCCGGTGGCGCACACCACGCGCTGGGGCGGTTCTTGGATGCCAACCAAGTATGAGAACATCCAGAAGCTGGCGAACATGGTTCCGGCGCTGTCTTCCAAGACCGTAACCGTCATCCCGCCGGACCCGGTTCTGCGCGAAGAACTGATTGCTGAGCTAAAACAGTACGGCACGGAGAACCCGCCAATTACCGCGGACCCGCCGGAACATTCCCCTTTCAAGCGCCTGATCCTACCCTTCTTCTCGCCACGGGCAGTGGCTGGTTACACCCAGATCACAGAGGACCTGTGCAACGGGCTGCTGGACGATCTTGAAGCTCGGATGAAAGCCGGCGATCCTAACTGCGACGCTGCTGTCGAATACGCCCAGCAGATCCCGCCGCGGGTCATCGCCTATATCCTGGGCATCGATATGTCCCGCGCTGCTGAGTTTACCCAGTGGACTCAGGAGTTGCTGGAACTGGGCCAGACCCAGCCGGAGTTGCGCCGGGCCGCCCGCCTGAAAATCATGGACTTCTTCGCTGAGGAAGTCGCCAAGCGGCGCGCCAATCCGGGTGACGACGTTATCAGCCAGCTTTGCGCGGCAGAGGTTGAGGGCGAGAAGCTCTCCGACCACAAGGTGGCAGGCGTCTGCAACCTTCTGCTGGTGGCGGGTATCGACACGACCTGGAGTTCCATTGGCGCAGCCCTCTTCCACTTCTCCACCCACCCGGAAGACCGGGGGCGGATCGCAGCGGAACCGGAACTGATCCCGACCGCCGTGGAAGAGTTGCTGCGCTTCTACAGCCCCGTCACCATGGCCAGGAAGGTGACCGAGGAAATCTCGTTCGAGGGCGCGGAGATGAAGCCCGGCGACAAGGTGCTAATGACCTTCCCCGCCGCCAACCGCGACCCGGCAGTGTTCGACCGTCCGGACGAAGTGGTGTTAGACCGCCAGCAGAACCGGCACATCGCGTTCGGGACCGGCATCCACCGCTGCGCAGGCTCCAATCTGGCGCGCATGGAATTGCAGGTCGCCATCCGCTGCTGGTTCGAGCGCTTCAGCGATAAGTTCGAAATGCGCGACCTTAATGCCGTAACCTGGGCCGGCGGCCAGGTGAAAGGCCCGCGGAGCGTGCCGGTGCGATTAATGAGTTAGCTATCACATCCTGGAAGGTAATATGGCTGTTTCCTGACCAGCTCTGGTTTGAGTTTTCGCCATCCCTTCATTGCCTGCAAGGGCGTCTTGCTGCCCAGGGCTGATTGCGGCAGCGGCTGGGTGTAAAGCCAGATATAGCGAAGCAGCGTGGCTTCCAGAACCTCGCCGGATCGGAAGGGATGGCTCTGCAGAACCTCTTCGATGCGGCCATTGAACCGTTCGACCATACCGTTGGTCTGAGGTGACCTAGGCGGCGTCAGGCGATGATCGATATCGTGGACGGCTTACGGCACCACGTCGTCCGGCTACGCCCAATCCGTCGGCCTCGGCAATATGCTGAAGGAAAAGTACGACGTCGATCTGCGCATCATTCCTGGCAAAAACGACGTCAGCCGGATGCTGCCGCTGAAAGCGGGTCAGTCGGAAATCTGTGCTTGCGGTATTGCTTCCTACTTCGGTCAGGAAGGCGTGTTCATGTTCGCCAACGACCGTTGGGGGCCGACACCGCTCTATAATCTTTTCAACAATATCGGCCGCAACGGTGCCGGCCTGATCGTAGCAGGCGATCTGGACGTTAAGCAGTGGTCCGACCTCAAAGGCAAGCGGGTTACTTGGGTAAAGGGCTCCCCGGCGCTGAACCTCAACGCAACAGCGGTGCTGGCATTTGGCGGACTTACCTGGGCTGACGTGGAGAAAATCCAGGTTCCGGGCTGGGGCCAATCCATGCAGGCGATCATCGACGGCCAGGCCGATGCGGCTTACGGCTCGACGATCTCGTCCAAATACAACCAGATCAATGCAAGCCCGCGCAGCCTGCTGCACGTGACGTTCCCGCACGCCGACAAGGCTGCCTGGACGCGTGCTCAAGCGATCGCTCCGCATTGGTATCCGGTTAACGTGACGAACGCAGTCGCCATCGAAAAGAACACTGCCGGCACCAAAACCTTTGAAGGTGTGGGTTTCCCCTACCCGATCTTCGTCTCCGTGCCCAGCATGTCCGACGACACGGCCTATAGCCTGACGAAAGCGGTCATGGAAAACTACGAGACCTATAAAGAATCCGGCCCCGGCATGGACGGTTACCAGGTGAAGAACCAGAACCTCTCCTGGATTTTTCCGTATCACTCCGGCTCCATCGCGTACTGGAAAGAGATCGGCAAGTGGACTGCGGAAAATCAGGCCAACACCGAAGCGCTGCATCAGCGTAACTAAGTGCTGGCAACCGCCTGGAAAGAGTTCAAAGCCATGGGCGTTTCCGGTGACGACTATGAAACCAAGTGGCTTGCGGTTCGCAAGAAACACCTGGAAGCCGCCGGCATGTCCGTTCCGTTCCCTGAGCCGCTGGGCGGCTAGGGCTCAACAGGAGGTTGTATAACCTCTTGCCCCGGTCAGACTTACGGCCCGCCGTAGTTGTTGCTGCGGCGGGCCGTTGCTGATCCTCTTACCCAATCTATCAACCACCCCTCCTCAACCTCCACGCACGGTTTGCTCCAAAACATGACGAGCCCGTCTAAAATGCCCGATTCCGTGTCGGCAGAAGAAGCAGTCGAACAAGCGGAAGCCGCAGTAGACCGTCACCGCAAGCTCTCCCCATTCTGGTGGACGCTGTTGCTGTCGTCGGCTCTGCTTTCCATAGCCCTATCGATCTACGTGATCTTTGGGATCGGTAACCGCATCGGAACATACGTGCCGTTGGAGACCGAGTATTTCTACGCCATGCTCGGCTTGTTGCTGCCGCTGGTGTTCATGCTCTACCAGCCTTGGCCAGGCGTCGGGCCGACGAACCGGGTGCCGTGGTACGACATTCTGATCGCAGCAACAGCCTTCGGCATCTCCATCTATTTCGTGCTGCACGGCAACCAGATCTTGCTGGATGGCTGGGAATACCTGCCGCCGGAAACAGCAGCGATCCTGGCTTTCATCATGTGGGCCATCGTACTGGAAGCCGCGCGGCGAGGCGGTGGCCTGCCTATTTTCTTCTTCTGCGTGCTGCTATCGATCTACCCGGTCTACGCTGACATATTCCCCGGCGTTTTCCAGGGCCAGCCGACGTCCTGGGAAGTGGCAGCAGCCTTCCACATTTTTGGCACCGAGAGCGTGCTCGGCATTCCGATGAACGCCTTCGCCAACCTGGTGGTCGGCTTCCTGATTTTCGGTGTAGCGCTGCAGTTTACGGGCGGCGGCGCGTTCTTCCTGAACCTAGCCTTCGCCATGTTGGGCAAGTTCCGCGGCGGTCCGGCGAAAGTCGCGATTTTTGCGAGCGGCCTGATGGGCTCCATGAGGGGCTCGGTTATCACGAACGTTCTGACCACCGGCTTTATGACCATTCCGGCGATGAAACGCGTCGGTTTCAGGGCTTCCTATGCCGGCGGCGTGGAAGCATGCGCTTCTACGGGCGGTGTGCTGATGCCGCCGATCATGGGTGCAACGGCCTTTGTCATGGCGACCTACCTGGATATCCCCTACGGCGACATCGTTATCGCCGCGGTGATCCCCTCCGTTCTTTATTACTTCGGCCTGTTTGTGCAGATCGACGCCTACTCCGCGCGGTTCGGCCTGAAGGGGCTGCCGATCAGCGAGCTGCCCCGGGTGATGAACGTGCTGCGGGACGGCTGGTACTTCATCTTTGTGTTCGTTCTGCTGATCGTCATGCTGCTCTACATGCAGCGTGAAGCCCAGGCCCCCTATTATGCAACGGCACTGCTGTTGATCATCAACCAGGCGTCGCCGAAGCATCGCTGGAGCCTGAAAAAGTTCCAGGAGTTCCTGGCCGGCATCGGCCTGATCATCGGGGCGCTGACCCTGTCCGGCAAGATCGGCTCCATCGCTTATGAGTTGGTCAATATTGCTGGCAAGGACGTGATCACCCTGCTGATCCTGGGCGCATTGACCAGCTTTGTGCTGGGGATCGGCATGACCGTAACCGCGGCCTATCTGTTCCTGGCAGTGACGGTGTCGCCGGCATTTGTCGCGGGTGGCTTAGACAAATTGGCGGTGCACCTGTTCCTGCTCTATTGGGGCATGATCAGCTTCATTACGCCGCCGGTTGCCATCGGTGCCTATGCGGCGGCGAGCGTCGCGGAAGCCAATCCGATTAAGACCGGTCCGGAGGCAATGCGGCTTGGCACCATCATCTACTTCGTGCCGTTCTTCTTCGTCCTCAACCCCGCGCTGATCGGCCAGGGCACGCTGATGGAAGTTAGCGTCGTGTTGGTCGCAGCGCTGGTCGGCGTGGTGCTGCTGTCGGCGGCCCTGCAAGGCTATATGGTGGGTATCGGAACCTTGGTTGTCTAGGGGCCGATAGGCTTTGTCATACGCGGCCTGCTGTTCGCAGGTGGACTGGTGCTGATGCTTCCCGGCAACGACATCACCGGTCATACCAACCTTGAGCTCAACATCGCTGCCGTGGTGCTGCTGGTCCCAGCGCTATTGATGGATTGGTTCGCGAACCGGGGAAAGGCTGCCGCAGCCTGATCCATCGGCCTTTCATGGCAAGGATTTGAGGGAGCTTCGGCTCCCTCTTTTCTTTCCGTCTGAGGCTAACGGTCCTTAAACTGAGGCGGGCGCTTTTGCAGGAAGGTGCCCGTTCCTTCTTTGGCGTCTTCGGTGGAGAAGGAAATGGCGGAGAGTTCCGCTTCCGCCTTCAGCCCCTCGGCAAGCGGCAGGTCGGTGGCACGCAAGATCGAGTCGCGCACCAGCCGCAGCGACGGCAGGCCATAGTAGGTGAACTGGCGGGCGTATTGCTTGGCACCATCCATCAGGTCCCCCTCCCCGATCACGCGGTTGACGAGGCCGATGGCCAGCGCCCGGCCGAGCTTGATCTCCGGCAGGCCGAGCTTCGCTTTGGGCACCGCGACGCGGAAGGTGCAGGCCAAATGCCAGCTCCATACCGCCACCAAGCGCCAGGCCATTGACCACGGCAAACGATGGAATGGAAAGCTCGCTCAAACGGGCGAGAACGCTCTGGCCCCGGCGCAACTGCTCCCGGAAGCCATGGGGCGGTAGAGACTGTAACTCGTTGATGTCAGCGCCAGCACAGAACGCCCTGTCCCCTGCCCCGGTGAACAGGATGGCGCGGGCGTCGGTGCTGGCGGCTTCAGTGATGGCGGCGTCGATCTCCTCCACCACCGAAAACGAGAGCGCGTTCAACGCCACCGGCCGGTTCAGGGTAATGAGGGCGAATTCGTCCGAGCGGGTGAGTTCAACGGGCATGGATAGTTGGTCTGTAAAGAGGTTCAGGGCTTCAGATGTCCCATCTTCGCCGGGCAGGACCTGCCAAGGCAATAGAGCCGAGCCTTCGGCCGACACTACCAAACCCGGGCACTACGAAAATAACCAATGGCTTTTAGAGAGTTCGGGGTCTAATGCCACCGCCTATAGGGCGGCCGAAATCTGAAACCGCGGCGCACCTGCCATGGAACCGGAAGTACCGATGCTGTCGGTGACATTCTTACTCGGGCATCTCCTCTCAATTCTCGCACTAAGCATGCTTGTGCCAATCACGATCGACCCGAACGATTGGCGCCCATTTTTGCTGTCGTCGGTCATAGCAGGGTTTTTTGCGGGCTGCCTGTACCTGGGCAGCCGCCGAAAATCCGTGAACATCAGTGCCAAGAGCGTTCACGTGCTGACAGCAGCTTCCTGGCTGTTTCTGCCGCTTTTCGCGGCGCTGCCGTTCGCATTTTCCGGGTTGGGCATTACCGATGCCGTATTCGAAGCGGTATCCAATCTAACGACAACCGGCTCCACGATCATGACCGGTCTTGATGATCAGCCCTATGCGCTGCTGTTCTGGCGCGCGTTGCTGCAATGGATTGGCGGCGTGGGCGTGATTGTGATGTCGATCGCCATTCTGCCGTTTTTGCGGGTAGGCGGCATGCAATTGTTCCGAACGGAAAACTCCGAACAGGCCAGCAAGGAACTGACGAGAGCGGCCAGTATCGCGGGCATGACCATCTGGGTCTATATCGCGCTAACGGTAGCGTGTGGCGCACTATACTGGCTATTCGGCATGGATATGTTCGATGCGCTGACCCACGCAATGACGACCGTTTCCAGCGGTGGCTATTCCACACACGACGCCTCTATGGACTATTTCGACAATGCCGCGCTCTATTGGATCACAGTAATTTTCATGCTGGCGGGCGGCATTCCGTTCGTTCTCTACATACGGGCCCTGCGCCGCAGATCAATCAAAAGTACCCAGGTCGAAACGCTACTGATCCTCGTTGCAGTGGTCTCCATCGCGTTGACGGCCTGGCTGGTAGTGCAATCGGACTGTGAGCCGTTTGAGGCACTGACATTGTCGGTCTTCAACACCGTGTAGGTCACCACCACCACCGGGTTTGCAGGTGGGGACTACACTGCCTGGGGAACATTCCCGGTGGCCATATTCTTTTTCCTGACCCTCTGCAGCGCCTGTACTGGCTCCACCAGCAGCGGGCTGAAGATGATGCGCCTGATTGTGGCGGCCAAGTCCGTGTTCCTCAGGCTGCGCAAAATGACAGTGCCAGACGGCATGTTCTTCACGAAATACGAAGGGAAGGTGCTGTCCGAGGGCGTGGAAGTCAGCGTCGCGGTGTTCTGCCTGCTTTTTATCGCCGTGCTGGCAATGGAATTCATCGCACTCAGCTTTATTGGCCTCGACGCGGTAACGGCGATGAGCGGCGAGCTATGGCCGAAAGTTGGTGACGGCTTGATCAGGCGGCGTTTTGCATTTGTTTGATCCCGTCGATGAATGCAATGCCCTGGATTATCCCAGGCATGCGATTTGCGCCGTCGCGCTTTCGCCATTTGCCCTGCGCTGACATCAGGAGCCTGACCGCCATGGCGAGGGCGGTCTTTCGGCTCAGACAGCCTTTGGTTTTACCTGTCCGGTGACACACCGTCGCGAAGGCGCTTTCGATGGGATGGGTGGTTCTGATGTGTTTCCACTGTTCTGCCGGGAAATCATAGAAGGCCAGCAGCACGTCACGGTCTTTGATCCATTTGGCTACCGCTTGTTCGTCTTTCACGCCGTAGGTCTCGATGAAGAAATCGCAGGCCGCCATGGCTTCGGCCTTCGTCTCTGCCTGCCAGATGTCGTGCAGGGGGCCTTTGGCTTTCGCTTGCACCGATTGGGGCATTGCCTTCAGCCCATTGCCGGTTTTATGGAACCAGCAGCGCTGTTCTGCGGTCGCGCCGAAGACCGCGCGAAGGGCGGCCCAGAAGCCCAGTGCACCGTCGCCTACCGCGAGATCGGGCGCGTGATTGAGGCCGCGCCGCTTGAGGTCGAGCAGGAGCGCGCGCCAGCTTTGGGTCCTTTCGCGATAGCCGTCGATCAGCCCCAGTATCTCCTTTCGGCCCCATTCATCCGCGCCGATCAGCACCAGAACACATTGCTTTTCTTCCATCCTTGGCTGGAAATAGACGCCATCCGCCCAGACATAGACGATGCGCCGGGCGCTGAGATCGCGCTTCTGCCAGCGGTCGTACTCCTCCCACCAATCGGACTTCAGCCGCGAGATGGTGGGGGACGACAGGCCCGCCGCGTTCGGCCCGAGCAGCGCGGCCAAGGCCGCCTGAAAATCGCCCGTGGAAATGCCGTTGAGGGAAAGCCAGGGCAGCAAGTCCTCGACGGACTTCGCCTTGCGCAGATACGGTGGCAGGATCGAAGAAGAGAACCGACCCTTCTCAGCCTGCCGATCACGATCCCGCCCGCGTGGCCCTTTCACGGGCACTGGGCCAATCCCGGTCATTCCCTCTCGTTCTGGCAGGTGAGCGTGACGAACGACCCGCGCGGGCCCCTCGGACGTCGTCTCATTGGAAAATGGCGCAAGCCATGCGCTCCACTCAGCTTCAAGCGCTTGCTCGATCAACTGCCGCGCCCCGGAACGGATCAAATCCGTCAGCGGATCGGCGGAAAATCCCTTGGGATGGGGCAACGCGGTGATGGTATCTCTCGTCATGGGGCATAGCCTTTTCTCAGCGAGGATTGCGGCGTGGGAACAACGCCATGATATGCCGCCCCTCAGGAAAATCACCAACTTTCAGCTATTTCTCATGAGCGGCGCGGTTACCTCGCTTGCCAATGTGGGGCCGGGCTTAGGCCCCATTATTGGCCCCGCAGGCACATTTCTGGTGCTTCCCGATTCAGCGAAGTGGGTTCTTTCTGCCGGAATGCTGTTGGGCCGCCTGGAGATATATTCCTTCCTGGTGCTGGTGACGCCAGCGTTCTGGCGGGGTTAACCCACCGCTGCTGCGTTTCAGGCCCGGCTTTGGCGGACAATGTTGTACCAGTTGGCCGCCACAATCAGCACGGTGCCGATGCCGGTATAGATGCTGGGCACCTCCGTATAGAGGAAGTAGCCGAGCGCTGCGACCAGCGGGAATTGGATGTAGGTAACAGGCATGGCGATGGTGGCATCGGCCTTGCTCATGCCGGTCGCCATGGCGAAGTGGGCAAGCACGCCGGTGCCGCCGACCACGACAATCGAAAGCGTGTCGCCCCAGGCGGGCCAGACCCATTCCTGGACCATCACGGAGAAGAAAATGGCCATGGGCAGCTGGATCAGCATCATCCAGAACACAACGGTCATGGGGCTGTCTTTGATGGTTAACTGCTTGGCAAGGATCATGGAGCCCGCATAGCCCATTGCGCCGATCAGGGAGACAATGGTCGCGTGGTGGAACGGCACCGCGCCCGGCCGGAGGATGATCAGCACACCCGCAAACGCCAGAACGATGACCACCAGCCGCTGTAACGTCACTTTTTCCTTAAGGTAGAGGATGGCGAGGATCGCGCCCCACAGCGGCACCGTGGCGTTCAAGCTGGTGACCAGTACCAGCGGCAGCAGGCCAAGGGCATAGAACCAAGCGTACTGGCCGACGAAATGCACGCTGTTCCGGACCAGGTGACCCTTTTTCTGCTTCGTGTGAAACTGAGAGAGACGGCCTGACATCAATATGATGGCCGCTGCCAGCAACAGGCCGCAACCGCTACGCCAAACCATGATGTTGGACGTGCTGAAGCCGGAAAGATACAACTCGCGCGCCGCAACCCCCATGGCGGTGAAGCAGCAGGCAGCCACCGCCATCCACAGGCAGCCGATGACGGTATCCCGTCTACTGGCCGAATGATCCATAAGAGGCGGGCTTACCCTATACCGGCCTGGCGAGCCGAAGCACCCGCTGTCCCGCGCTGGAACGGTGGTTCGGCATGACCAGCACGCAATTGTCGTAAGGGGTGACGATGGGCTCGGCGCCGTCATGGGCGATGACCGTGCCGGCCTTGGCGATGGTTTCCAGGCCGATATAGGGTTCGGCGAAGACAAAGCGGTCGGTTTTGGCCATCAGGCCGTCGGTCACGTCCAGCACTGTGGGTGCGGACGGGTTGGCGTCGTGCAGGTGCGGGTCGGCGGCGGCCTGGTCGATGACGCCCATGGCCACCAGGAAGCGGAACGTGGTGTCGATGGCGGCCTTGCGGGTGTAGTTGGCCCAGTGCTGGCCGCACTCCGCCAACTGAGCCGTCTTGTCGTTCGATGTGTCGGTGAACGGCGTGTACTCGATGATGCGCTTGCCCGCATCGTGCACCGGGCCGCCGATACCGTATGCCGGATAGCCGGTGCGCAGATAGGCCTGGCGCTCTTTCTCATTGCCCCAGAACAAGGTCAGCG
Organism: Alphaproteobacteria bacterium; assembly: GCA_965202745.1. Taxonomy (GTDB): domain Bacteria; phylum Pseudomonadota; class Alphaproteobacteria; order Bin95; family Bin95; genus JACKII01. The sequence continues at coordinate 563,467 of CBDBCB010000021.1, read as the reverse complement.
GCGGTGAGTTGGTGGACATGGAGTGGATGTCGAGCAGGTCGTCCACCTGGTCGAAGATCGGCCGCATCTCCCGGCCGCGGCGCAGCTCGAGGGAGTCCTCGTCGCTGTCGAGCCGCTCCTCCATCCACAGGCGGTTGAAATTCTCGTCGATCTGACGCGTCACCCAGGGGTTGGCCGGGTCGAAATTGTTGTAGGCCTGATAGTTGGCAAATCCCAGGGTCAGCTTGCCCTGTTTCGGACGGATGCGCAGCTTGAACAGCAGGTCCACCGCGACCGCGCCGCAAAGCTCGTTGCCGTGGGTGACGGCGTTGACCATCACGTGACGGCCAGGCTTGCCACTGTCGAACGTGTGGACATAGGGCACGCCGGTATTGCCCTGAGCATAAGGCGTGATGTCGGGCCAGGCGAATTCGATGGGGTAGTCGTCGGTCATAAGTTCAAGACGCTTCGGCATGCGGAAAGACTGGCCCATCATAGGGCAGCGGAGCGCCGCCGCAATTGACTTGCGCGGGGCTGCGTGCATCCTCCACACAACGCAATTCCTCCACCGCGAAGGCGCACAGAGCCATGATCCATCTTTACTCCTGGAATACCTCGAATGGCCGCAAGGCAAGCATCATGCTGGAAGAGCTCGGCATGGAGTATGAGTGGCACCCGATCAATATCAGCAAGGACGAGCAGTTCCAACCGCACTTCCTGAAAATCAGCCCGAACAACCGCATTCCGGCGATCATCGACACCGATGGCCCCGGGGGCGGCGAGTTCAACCTGTTTGAGAGCGGCGCGATCCTGATTTACCTGGCGGAAAAGGCGAACAGTCCCCTTTTGCCGACCGAGCCGCGCAAGCGCTATGAGGTACTGCAATGGCTGATGTGGCAGATGGGCGGCGTCGGCCCGATGCAGGGGCAGGCCCACCACTTCCGCCGCGCTGCCACGGAAGAAAACTCCTATGGCATCAAACGCTACACGGACGAAACCCACCGACTCTATGGCGTGATGGAGAAGCAGTTGGAGGGCAAGGATTTCATCTGTGGCGAGTACTCCATCGCGGACATCGCAATCTATCCCTGGTGCCACCGCCACGACTGGGTGGACATGCCCTGGGACAAGCTGCCGAACGTGAAGCGCTGGTTCGATAGAATGAGCGAACGCCCGGCAGTGCAGCGCGGACTGGATGCGCAGGTAGTGAAGTAAGCAGTTAGCGGCTGCCTGCCGGCGGCCCCAAGCGTTTGACAGCGGGCCTTAAAGCGAGAAGACAGGCCCGCAAGTCAAGCGCGAACGCCAGAAAAGAATGGAGTGATGGTGAGGAGAGTTCTGGCTGTTCTGTTGTTGCTGTTGACGCTGGGCCCGGCAATGGTTCCAGCATCAGGCCATGCCTAACCGGGGGACCCGTGGACGGGTGAATGGCAAACGTTCTGGCGCAACGGCCAGGCAGTTATGGTGCTGGACCAGCAGGGCACGTCGGTTACCGGCACCTACCAGCCTGGCAACGGCCAGATCCAGGGCGAGCTAAACGGTTCCGTTCTGCGCGGGACCTGGTCGCAACCCGTGGCGCAGGACGGGTTCCTGTTCGCTATTGCTGAAGATGGCCACACGTTCACAGGCCGCTATGACAATGGCGAGTTCTGGAACGGTGAGCGCCAGTCTGAGGATCTGGCCGCACGGCGGCATTTCACGGCGTCGTTCATGCCGCGGGAAACGCTCCGGACGGTGCTGGCGGCGGCCAACGCCGCCGCCTTCGAGCGGGACGCTGCAGCGGCCCGTTTCTTCGAACCGCTTCTGATCTATGAAGGTTCAGAGGATGACGCGCGCGACCGGAACCGGCAACGCCGGCTGCTGTTCCAGATCATAAACCTGTCGACGTTCCGGCTGATCAATGCACCTGGCCGCGTCGACGGGAACGAGGCGACGTTCGCCATCAGGCCCATCGACAGCGATGTGCGCTATACCCTGCGCTTCCGGTTGGGGGAAGATGGTATCTGGCGCATCCTGGTGGAGCAGACAGAAGTCCTGCGCGGCGCTCTGAAACGCTTGCATGAAAGCCTGGAAGTGTCATCGGAGGTCGAAGCGCTGGAGCGGCGACGGCACAACCCCCGCCAGACCATGTTCGACTTCCTGAACGGCATGAGCCACTGGAACAATGGTAGCAACCAGCGTGCGCTTGATACCTTGGATCTCTCCTACCTGCCGCTACATCTCCGCTCTATTGAAGGGCCGATCATCGCCGACTACCTGCGCCAAATTATCGACCGGATCGGCTTCGTCATCTGGCAGGAAATCCCAAACGACCCGGACATGCCGGTGCCGCATGTTCATTACAGCCATCCGAACGGCAGCGTTACAATTGAGCGGCAGCCCGCGGAAGAAGGCAAACCGGCCCAATGGCGGTTCTCCGCTGCGACACTGCAGGCCGCGCCGGCCCTTTATACGGCCATCCAGAATATGCCGCTAGCTCCGGGGTTGGATGAGCCAAAGCCGGTGACGCAGTTCTTCCAGCTTCGGGAGATGATCCGAGGCGTCTCGCCATGGCTTTTGAAACGCAACCTGTTGTTCGAAAACTGGCAGTGGGGCGCACTTGTAGCATCGTTGGCGGTGTCGTTATTGATGGGGCATCTGGCCGGACTGATACTCAAGGGGATGCTGGCGGTTGGCGCGACGAAGGAGAACGCCGATATCCGCCGAGACACAAAACGCCAGCTTCTATGGCCGTTGCGGCGGGCAGCCGGCATTTTCACCGTGCTGGTGCTGCTGGCCAACTTGGGACTGCTGCACACCGGGCTCGGCTTCGGCGCCCGGGTCGTCGGCCTAGTATCAGCGATCACGGTTACGGTGCTGGTATATCAGGTCATCAGCGCGGTTGGCGCATTCTTTTACCGTCGCGCGGAAAAAACGCCCGGCTATCTCGATGAGATCGTTGTGTCGCTCACCAACGGGTTGTTGAAGCTTCTGGCGGTGATATTCGGCATTTTGCGGCAGCGGATGTGGTCGGCCTACCGTACGAAGGTGTTATTACAGGCCTGGGCATCGGTGGTATCGCCTTCGCCTTTGCCGCGCGCGATACCGTCTCCAACATGCTCGGCGGCGCGATCTTGATGGCTGACAGGCCATTCAAGCGCGGCGACATGATAGCGACGGAAGGTGAGCTGGCACTGATAAAGAATGTCGGCCTGCGCTCCACCCGGCTGCGCACGCTGGATGACTCCCTATTGGTCATTCCGAATGCGCAATTGTCGGACAAGGCCATCGTCAACTGGGGCAAATGGCGAAAGCGGCGTATAATTCTACAGGTCGGCCTGACCTACGACACGCCTCGGGAAAAGCTGGACAAGTTCGTCGAGCGGCTGAAGGAGGTCTACGCTGAGCAGCCGCGCGCGGACACTTCAAACTTCACTGTTGGGCTGATGCAGTTCGGTCCGTCATCAATCGATATTGAACTCCGCGGCTACTTCCATGTCTATGGCTACGAAGCCCAGGTCGCAGCGCAGCACGAATTACTTGGCAACATCATCGATTTGGCGGCGAACCTTGGCGTTTCCTTCGCGTTCCCGACCCGGACTGTCCATCTGGTGCACGATGAAGCAGCCGCCCAGCTTGAGCATCAAAACCTACAAAGATCAGGGCAGCCGCCAGCCGTCGAACAAGACACCACCCAAAAAAGTTAGTTTGCTAATTGTGCTTGGCGTACCGCTAATCCACCCAGTGTCCATCCGACCGCTAGCGTCACTCAAGGTTTCATGCAGCAAAACATACCCCGCGGGATCCTCTGCATTATACTTTCCACCCTGGTGCTGACTTCACAGGACGGCATGACCAAATGGCTCGTGCAATCCCACCATGCGGGCGAGGTTATGTTCTACCGCGGGCTAGTGGCGATGCCCGCTGCGATGGTGCTGCATATGGTGCTCGGCAACCGGCTGAGCAGCCTGCGGTCGAAGAAGCCCAGGTTTACGGCCTACCGCTCCATCATGGCGCTCGTGTGCTCCATGTTCGTGACGCTGTCCTTTGTCTATCTGCCACTGGCGGATGCCTTGGCCGTGATCTTCGTCTCGCCCCTGCTGCTGACCGCGCTCTCTGCCGTCATACTGGGGGAGCAGGTTGGCTGGCGGCGCTGGACGGCGGTTGCGGTCGGCTTTGGCGGTGTCCTGCTGATCACACAGCCGGGCGAGGGCAGCATAACCTGGATCATCGCCATTCCCCTAGTCGCGGCGTTGACCGGCGCGCTGCGGGATATTGCGGCCCGGCAGTTGAGAGGCGTCGATCCGGCAACGACCACATTGTTCTGGGCGATGACCGCCAACATGGCCGGCGGCCTGCTGACCCTGCCTTTCTTCGGCGTATCCTGGCCAACCCTCGAGAGCTGGGGTCTGATATTTGTTGCCGGCATAATGATCGGGATCGCCCAATGGCTGATCATTCTGGGCTTTCAACTGGCGTCCGGCTCCATCGTTGCGCCGTTCCGCTATCTGTCGCTCGTATGGGCCGGCATGATCGGCTATGCTGTTTGGGGAGATATCCCCAGTGAAATGAAGGTGCTGGGTGCCGCCATCGTGTGCGGCAGCGGCATTTATATCTGGTGGCGTGAAACCCGCCGGAAAGCTTAAAGGAGGCCTAAGAACGCTATGGTCGATATCCAATCGAAGACCTTTGAGACCAGCACAGGCCGCATTGCCTACCGCGAGGCAGGAAGCGGCAGGGTGCCATTGGTCTGTTTGCACGGGCTGGGCGGCGGCGCACGGTCGTGGGTGCGTCAGTTGGAGCAGATGAGCGACGATCGGCGGGTTATCGCCTGGGACTGCCCCGGCTATGGCGGCTCTGCCGATCACGCAATCCCCAGCCCGGCACCGTCGGACTATGCCGATGCCTTGTGCGAGCTGTTACAGGGCATCGGTATCAACGAACCGGTTGACCTGATTGGCCATTCCATGGGCGGCGTGATCGCCCCACAATTGGAGGCAAGGCACCCTGGCACTGTGCGGCGGATGGTGCTGTCGGCGACGCGGGTGGGTTTCCGCGACTGGGGCTCGTATGAGCAGCGCTTGCAGGAACAGCTGGACATGACGCCGGAGGAATTCGGCAAGACCCGCGCGATGGGCATGTGCGCGCCGGGCGCTTCGGATGAGGCGAAGGCGGCTGTCGCCTCTATCACCAGTGAAATCCGCACCAGCGGCTACCGTGCGGCGGTACACGTGCTGTCGGTCTCCGACAACCGGACGAAAGTGGCCGGATTGGGCATTCCGGTGCTGGTCTTGGCAGGAGCAGAGGATAAGGTTGCGCCGGAACAGGCAACAGCCGATCTGACCGAAGCCATTCCCGGCGCCTACCGCGAAATCATCGGCAAGGCCGCCCACGCCGCCTACATTGAACAGCCCGAAGCCTATAACGCGCGGCTGCGGGCATTCCTCGACACCTGATGGGCAGGGTCGCGCGCTACCTGAGCCACCCACAGGTGTTGATCGATCCGGACGTGCCCGTTCCCGATTGGGGCCTGAGCGTTCCCGGACGTGTTCGCGCCGAAGCACTCGCGAATGCGGGATGGCTGCACGGGATCACCCGCATCTTTTCCAGTGCGGAACGCAAGGCTATCGAAACGGCGGAGATTTTGGCGGTCTCGGCAGGTACCTCCGTCGAGGTGCGTAAAGCCATGAACGAGAATGACCGTTCCGCCACCGGTTTCCTGCCGCCCGACGAATTCGAAGCCGTAGCAACCCGGTTCTTCGCGGAGCCGGAAATCAGCGTTCGCGGTTGGGAGCGCGCCATCGACGCCCAAGCCAGGATTGTGCGGGAGGTGGAGGCGGTGCTCGCTGAACCGGGGACAGGCGATGTGCTGTTCGTGGGTCACGGCGGGGTTGGCACCCTTTTATTTTGCCACTACTCAGGATCGCTGATTGACCGCAGGTTCGACCAGCCGCCGGGCGGCGGCAATTATCTCACGCTTGTGCTGCCGGAACGGCGGATGCTGCACCCGTGGCGGCCAATGGAGTTCCCGCCGGATACGATCTTTGACAGTCAGACAGCCATAGGCTGAGGAGTTTTAAGCATGACGTTAACGGTTGGCATTGGCAGCTTTGGCACAATCGGCCGCCAGGTGGTAGGCGTGCTCGACCGGGGGGAAATTCCCGGCCTCGCGCTCGGCATGATGTCGGCGAATGACAAAGCGCGGGCGGCGGAGCGGATGAGCGCGCTGAAGACGCCCGTGCCGGTGGTAGGCTTGGCCGAGCTTGCCGCATGCGACGTGGTGCTGGAATGCGCGCCTGCCGAGGTTTTTGAAGAAGTGGCGGTTGCCGCAGTCGAGGCCGGCAAGGTGTTCATCCCGACCAGCGTCGGCGCTTTGCTGCCCCGCATGGAATTGGTGGACCGGGCGAAGGAGACCAGCGCGCGGATCATCGTACCGACGGGTGCGTTGCTGGGGCTGGACGCGGTCAGGGCGGCGGCGGAGGACAAAATCCACTCCGTCACCATGGTCCCGCGCAAGCCGCCAGGCGGGCTGAAAGGCGCGCCGCACCTGGAGCGGAATCAAATCTCCGTCGATGGATTGACTAAGGCGAAGCTGGTGTTTGAGGGCTCTGCGCGCGAGGGCGCCATCGGCTTTCCAGCGAACGTGAATGTCGCCGCAGTCCTGTCACTGGCCGGTATCGGGCCGGATGAAACCCGGCTGCAAATCTGGGCAGACCCAGGCGTGGATCGCAACACACACCATATCGAGGTGGAGGCCGACAGCGCCCGCTTTGCGCTGGATATCGCGACCATCCCGACGGAAGAGAACCCGAAGACCGGCAAGATCACGGCGTTGAGCGTCATTGCCTGCCTGCGCAGCCTGACCCAAACGCTGAAGGTGGGCACCTGACGGCAAAGGCCCGCCGGAACGCCTATCAGCACTAATCCCAGACCGAGACCACCGGCAGGGAATAAGATCCCGGTCCGCACGCCGGATCAAGTCAGGCGTGCGGACCGAGACAGGGGCTTTCGATCAGATCAGGCCCGCAATTCCTCGGCCAGGGATGTGCCGTCGGGGGCGACGGCCGCGGCAGGAGCGGCAACGGCAGAACTGTCTTCATGCAATGACTTGAGCAAGCCATAGGTCATGAACATCATGATTACCGAAATCGGCAAAGCCGCCGCGATGGACGCGGTTTGCAGCGCGCTCAGGCCACCGGCCAGCAACAAGACGGCTGCCACGACACCTTCACCCATTCCCCAAACAATCCGGAACCGCTGGGGCGGGTTGTCGTCACCCATAGACAGCATGGTCGTGATGACCAACGTGCCGGAGTCCGACGACGTGATAAACCACGTCGCCAGAAGGAACGTCGCGAGAGCCGACATGATCCATTGCAGGGTGCCGATATCGGTCATCCGCTCGATCGTACCGTAAAGCGCCGACGGCAGGTTCCAGGCCATAACCGTTTCCATAATACCGGCAGTGCCAACACCGCCCGCCGCATGCAGCTCCAGATAGATGGCGTTGCCACCAAACATGCAGAGCCAGAAGAAGGCTATGGTCGTGGGCACGAACAAGACGCCGACCATAAACTCGCGGATAGTGCGGCCCCGGCTGATGCGGGCAATAAACATGCCGACAAACGGTGCCCAGGAAATCCACCAACCCCAATAGAAGATGGTCCAGCCGCCCTGCCATTTGGCATTGCCTTCGGTTCCGGCGGTCCAGAAGCCCATTGGGATGACATTCCAGAGATAGTCGCCCAACGAGGTGACGAAAAAGCCCATAAGCCACTTGAACGGTCCGCCGAAAAGGAAAAACGCCAGCAGCACAATGGAAAGCCAGATATTCCACTCGGAGATGATGCGAATGCCATTACCGACACCGGATACGGCAGAGAACGTCGCAACAACCGAAATCACCGCGATCAATATGATCTGAGTGGTGACACCAGGATCGACGCCGAACAGAACGTTGAGGCCAGTCGCCATCTGGCTGACACCCAGGCCAAGCGACGTCGCCACGCCAAACACCGTGCCGAACACGGCAAGCAGATCAACCGCATGGCCGATCGTGCCATAGATCCGGTCGCCGATGACCGGGTAAAGCGCGGACCGCATGGTGAGTGGCAGCTTCTTCCGGAAACCGAAATAGGCGAGGCACAGGCCGATCATCACGTAGATCGCCCAACCGTGGAAACCCCAATGGAAGTAGGTGACGCGCATGGCGTAAACCGCCCGTTGAATCGTCAATTCGGTTATGCCTGCCGCATCTGCATGCGGATTGTTGGGATAGCCAAAACCACCGGAATTGTCGAAATAGAAGACCGGTTCCGCCACGCCGAAAAACAGAATACCGATACCGACGCCAGCCGAAAACAGCATGGCAAACCAGGAGAAATTCTTGAACTCCGGCCGGGAGCTGTCATCACCTAACCGAATCGATCCGAAGCGCGAGAACATCAGATAGAAGCAGACGAACAACAGGATGAGCGCAACGAAAATATAGTACCAGCTTAGTGTTGTCTCAATCCAGCCACGCACCGCGCTGTAGATGCCATTGGCGAACTCAACATTTAAGATAGTGAACACAACAAAGCACACGATCATCGCTTTGGCAGCGATGCCCATCCCCGCATGCAATCCCTTCATGGGACCGGCTGTGGCAACCAACCCGTCCCGGGTTTGGGGGTCTCCCATGGAACTTTCCTTCCTGTTGGCAGGCGCTCGATTGCGGTCGCTCACCGTCCTTGACGGCATGCGAGCAAATGTTCGCACAACTGCCTTTTTGGTATTGGTCGCGTACGATGATAGTGCAAATTGCTACCGCACGCAAATTTCGCCAAAACAATAACAAAGATCGATGATAAACAAGATCGAAAGAGCGTAAAACGTAGAGCATCGCCGGTGAATTTCAGTTCAAATTTTCACGGTGAATCTTGCAAAAATCTTGATAATATTATTTTAATGGGGATTACATCTCTAAGTAACATTTAAGAATATAGGGGTGTTCAAGAAAAGAGAGCTGGATGTTCAGAGGGCAAACGCGGTTTAGACGTTTGCCTAACTGAATAGGTATTTTAAGAAATGATCTACCTCATTGTCTTTATTGTGGTGGGGCCTGAATTGGAATTAACGTTATATAGACAGATGGTTCGTATTTATTGTCAGCACCTGTCATTGAATCGATAGCACTGCTAGCGCCCCAGGTTAAAATCACATCCAATAGAATGCCTCCCGCACCCGAAGTAGATTCCCAACCGCTATTGTTGCGGTAAGTTGCGGTTTGGTAGCCATCTTTGTTGCAGGTAATCGTTATATCGTGTTTGGTTTTTGTAACTGTTACATGCCCAGGCGATGAGACAATTTCAGCGATTTTTTACCTTGTCTCTCAAGCGTACACTGTGCCGCTATCGGGGATGTGGAAATGTAAATTTCTTGATCTGTGCCTTGTGTGATTGTTGAACAAGCGCTTAATTGAAGTCCGAATAATATAGTCGCTAGTGCAGGGGTGATTTCCATGATTTTTTCTTTATATTTTGTCAATACACGGGAATAGGAATTATATTTCTAAGTAACATTGCACTGAATTATTCCTAACCTGGTTTTGATTTTCTATCCGGCGACGCCTTGAAGAATGCGTTGCGCAGGTCTTTCATCTCCGCGCCGGGCATATCGTATTCCTGTTCCATTTCAGCCTTGCTCGGCTGGTAGTGAGAGTCAGCTAGTTTTTCAGAGAGTGTTCTGTCTTTGGGTTTGAGTTTGGTCATTTGGCTTATCCTTTCGCGATCATAAGATAGGGGTTTAACCGAACGGGAGCTGTGGTTCAGACTATCTATGCCCATGTGCAATTGAAGGTGTCTGAAACCGCTTATATTCAAGAATGTTTTGAAAGGTTAGTAACCGCATTCGCGCATACTGAACATCAATAATTTCAAGAACAGACTGATTGTTTGCGATATCATGTTCGAGAACCGCTTTCCAAACCATTATCTGCAATCAAATCAACGTAGCGCAAACGCTTTCCCGCCATGCTACAAACCAAATCGCTCATCTGGTCAATGGTATCCTTGGGACGTCTGTTGTGACGGCTAGAGAACTCATTAACATAGCGTTGTAGATGCTTGGGGCTCATCTTGTGATAAATGCCCTGATAGCCACGCTTCATCGGTGCCCAGAAGCTTTCGAAACCGTTTGTATGTGCCATGTTACGGACGTATTCACCCATTGAGTGTTTGACCGCTTGATGCGCCCTGTTAATGCCCTTGTAGGCGCGCGCCTCGTCGGGGAATACCTGGGCATCCTTGGTAGTATGATTGGTCACAAAATCTTGTAGTGTATGCGCAGCGGTTCTTTCAACCACCTTGGCAACCACGCGGCCGGAGTTGCGATCCTTGATCCCGGCCACGGCGGTTTTGCCCACCGCGCCGCGGCCGGCCTTGAGTTTTTTGCTAGCGTGTTTGTTCTGTTCCTTACCACCCATGTAGGTTTCATCCGCTTCAACTGGACCTTTGAAAACTGGACTATTGGACCCATGAGCCTCACGGAGACGGTGCAGCATGAACCAAGCGGCCTTCTGCCCAATCCCGAGCTCACGATGCAGCTTCATGCTAGAGATACCCTTGAGATTGGTGGCGAACAGGTAAAGCCCAACCGCCCAGACACGATAGGGTAGCTTTGATCCCTGCATGATATTGCCAACCCGAACAGTGAACATCGGCTTTTTCGGGCAGTCATTGCAGCGATGCGTCATGCTCTTGTGGGCCACGCCGACTTTTACATTGATAGAACCGCAGTGAGGACAGTGTGGCCCTTCCGGCCAGTGCTGGGCCTCAATCCATTTCCGCGCCTTTTCTTCATCCCCGAACATTTCTGCAATTTGCAAAAGCGTCAGACCATTCCGCTCATGTCGTCCCGGTGCATTTTTTGCCATGTTTCCTCCTAATGTGACTCTATGGTAAATCATAGAATCAAATGGGGTAATAGGAAAATGTTACTTAGAGATATAATTCCCGATCTTATCTATTTCAATGCTTGATCACTTGATGGCCTAGCCCTTGAAATGCTTGGTTTCTTTGGCCCGGGCGGTGCCTACACAGATGGCGCCTCCTATGGTGACACGTTAGAAGAATATGATCGGAGCCAATGGTCGGTAGCTGAAGCGCCGGTGCCCACGGCCTTGCCACTCATGGCCGCCGGACTGGCTGCGCTGGGCTTTACAGGCTACCGCCGCCGTTAACGGCCCTCGCATTTCACCGTTCTGAAATAAAGCCCCGCCCAGGCCTTGCAGCCTTGACGGGGCATTCTCATTTAAGGGGAAGGGCAAGCATCCGGCAGGAACTAGCGGAATAGGCCGGGCATAAACGGTTGCTAAACAATTGGTAAACCGGACCTAAACTGTTCACCCCCAAAACGGTTTAGTTTTGTTTGGTTTTGTGTAGAAATATTTAGGGTCTTTTTCCCTGATATCATTGCGAACTGCATACGTAACAAAGTACCGCTGGAGCTATCCCATGACCGCCCAACCGCCGATCTATCTGCGCCTGAACCCTGCCGACAACGTGATCGTCGCCCGCACTGACATCCTGCCCGGCACGTCGGTTGAGAAGGTTAAGACCACCGGCACGGTACCAGCCGGCCACAAGATCGCCACCGTGGCCATCAAACAAGGCCAACCAGTGCGCAAGTACGACCAGATCATCGGCTTCGCCAGCGCCGACATTGCGCCGGGCGACCATATTCATGTCGACAATTGCGCCATGGCCGACTTCGACCGGGACTATGCCATCGGCGTCGATGCGAGAGGGGTGAACTTCCTCGCGCCGCACGAGCGGGCGACCTTCCAAGGCTACAAACGCGCCAACGGCAAGGTCGGCACGCGGAACTATCTGGGCATCCTGACCAGCGTGAACTGCTCCGCCAGTGCGGCGCGCTTCATTGCGCAGGCGGTGCAAACGCCCGAGTTTAAGGAGCGCTTCCCCAATATCGACGGCGTGGTGGCGCTGACCCACTCGACCGGTTGCGGCATGGCCGGCGCGGGAGAGGGCTATGACAATCTCCAGCGGGTACTCTGGGGCCATGCGCGGCACGCGAACTTCGGCGGCGTGCTGATGGTGGGCCTGGGCTGCGAAGTTAACCAGATCGACTTCCTGCTGGATGCCTATGGCATCGAGCGCGGTCCGTACTTCCAGATCATGAACATCCAGAACGCCGGCGGCACCCGCAAGACGGTGGAATGGGGCAAGAAGATGCTGGAGGAGATGGCACCTTCGGTGAACGAGGCGACGCGCGAGACCGTGGATGCCTCGCACCTGAGCGTGGCGCTGCAATGCGGCGGTTCGGATGGCTATTCAGGCATCACGGCCAACCCGGCCCTGGGTGCTGCGACCGACATTCTGGTGCGCCATGGCGGCCAGGGCATCCTGGCGGAAACGCCGGAAATCTATGGCGCGGAGCACCTGCTGACCCGGCGTGCGGTCTCTGAAGAAGTCGCGAACCGGTTGATCGAGCGCATCCGCTGGTGGGAAGATTATTGCGAGCGGAATGGCGGGGAGATGAACAACAATCCCTCCCCCGGCAACAAAGCGGGCGGGCTGTCCACCATCCTGGAGAAGTCGCTGGGCGCGGCGGCGAAGGGCGGCACGACCAACCTGACCGGCGTCTACAAATATGGCGAACCGGCGACGGCCAAGGGCTTTGTGTTCATGGACTCGCCCGGCTACGATCCGGCCTCCATCACCGGTCAGGTGGCGAGCGGCGCGAACCTGGTGACGTTCACCACGGGCCGTGGCTCGGTGTTCGGCTACAAGCCGGTGCCGTCGATGAAGCTCGCCACCAATACGACCATGTACAAGCACATCGAAGAAGACATGGACATCAATTGCGGCACCATCGCCGATGGCGACAAGACCGTGCAGGAAGTGGGCGAGGAGATCTTCAACCGCTGGATGGAAGTGGCGAGCGGCGCGAAAACCAAGAGCGAGGCCCAAGGCTTCGGCGACGCAGAGTTCATTCCCTGGCAGATCGGCGCGACGATGTAAGGGGGAGGCCCTCCTTACAGCCATCATTGGGAGGCTGCACGCCGCCCACCTTCACCCAGAGCCTGTCGGAGGGTGAGGTGCCACGATGGACACATCATTCGGCAGGCTTAGGGTGAAGGTGGGAGTAGAGACCATGCAGCTCGGTGCATTCTCCGTCAGCCTGGCGGTCAAGGACCTGAAGGCGTCCAAGGCCTTCTATGAGAAGCTGGACTTCGTCGCCCTGATGGACCCGCACCCGGACGACTGGGTGATCCTGAAGAACGGCGACCACATTATAGGTCTGTTTCAGGGGATGTTCGACAAGAACATGCTGACCTTCAACCCCGGCTGGGACCAGAACGCGGGCGAGGTCAACCCCTTCACCGACGTGCGGGCGTTGCGGCAAACGCTGAAGGCGGCGGGCGTCACCTTCGTCCAGGAGGCCGACGATGCAGGGCAAGGGCCCGCAAGCTTTATCGTGGAAGACCCGGACGGCAACCCGATCCTGGTGGATCAGCACCAGTAGCCATTGTTCATTCTACTATATTGACGTCATTGCGAGGCGCGCCAGCCGAAAGGCTGCCGCCTGGCTCCCAATGACGTCAGTGGGTGAGTTGGGGATGGTTCCCTACCCCAACACCCCGACCACCGCGCCGGTCATGCAGGTGGCGAGCGTGCCTGCGATCAGGCTTTTGCCGCCGAGGCTGACGATCTCACCGCGCCGTTCGGGCACGAGGGTTGCGAGGCCGCCAATCATGATGCCGAGTGAGCCCAGATTGGCGAAGCCACACAACGCATAGGTCATGATGAGCTCGGAGCGCTCGCTAAGCGCCTCTGGCGGTAGTTGGGTGAGCGCGATATAGGCCAGAAACTCGTTCAGTACGGTCTCGGTACCCATTAGGCTGCCAGCTGTGAGAGCCTCGCTCCACGGTATGCCCATCAGCCAGCAGATCGGCACCATCAGCCAGCCGAGGATCTGTTGCAAGGTCAGCGGCTCCAGCCCGATCAGGCCAGTTGCGCCGCCCAGGATCGCGTTCGCCAGATAGACCAGCGCTACCAGCACCACCAGCATGGCGGTTACGTTCAGCATTAGCGTGAGGCCCGCCATAGTGCCCTTGGTAATGGCGTCCATCGTGCCGGATGCTTCGGGGTGGGGCGTGAAGTCCGCCGCCGTGCCCCCGCCGTCATCCGGCACCCATCAGCAGCGCGACCGTCACTGCGGCAGGGGCGGAGATGATGGAGGCCATGAGCAGGTGCCCGGCCGCGTCTGGGGTCGTCTGGCCGAGGATAAAACCATAGACCACCAGCACTGTGCCCGCGATGGTCGCCATACCACCTGCCATCAGCACGAACAGCTCCAACCGGCTGAGACGTGCTAGATAGGGCCTGATGAAGAGCGAAGCCTCCACCATGCCGACGAAGATATTGGCGGCAGTGCCAAGCCCTACCGCACCGCCGACACCCAGGGTCTTTTGCAGGACAAAGGCAAAGCCGCGGACAATAACCGGCAGCACCCGCCAGCAGGTAAGCAGGGCGGTCAGGGCGCTAACCACCAGGATCAGCGGCAGGGCCTGGAAGGCCAGGATGAAGCTGCTGCCGGGAAACTTCTCATCGAACGGCAGGTCGTCGCCGCCCAGGTAGCCGAACACGAAGCTGGTGCCAGCCTTGGTCGCGGCGCTAATGGCCAGTACGCCTTCGTTGATGGCGGCAAAGAACAGGCGGCTGCCCGGCAGGTACAGCAGCAGTGCCGCCAATACGAGTTGCAGCGCGATGCCGGCGATGGCGACGCGAAGACTTGCCCCGCGCCGGTTCTCGCTCAACAGCCAAGCAATCGCCGCGAAGGCCGCCAATCCAGCGGTGCTCTGAACATAGCCCTGCACGTAACGCTCTCTCTATACAGGCCGGATTTTAACCCTGGGGCACATCGAAGGTCGGCAGGGAATGCCAGCGATCTTAACCGACGACAGAGCGCCGTTGATCGCGCCCCAGACCACCTTCACCACCGCGTTCCAGGCCTGCTTGATGGTGAGTAGGGTCATGGTGGCGACCGAGCGGGCGAAGTTGGTGGCCATGTCCTTTAACTGCTGGGTGAAGAAGTCGAACATGTCGTCGTCATCCTTCAGCGAGCCAGAAATACGGGCCTGGGCAATCATGGCGGCCTGATTGGCCAGCATCTTCGCCTGCTTCTGCGTAAAGCCGGAGATCGCCGACCATCCGTCGCCGACTGCGCCTTTCAATGCACCGATGATGTCTTCCACGAGCTTTGCGGTATCGAATGCCATGGTTCGAACTCCTTGCCGGAATGGTGATTATTGCGGACGCTTCAGCGCCGTTTCAACCGTCAATGCCTGATTGATGGAGATGTCGTAACCGCCCTTGAACAGTTTGACGATGTCCTTCTTCAGCCCCTTGTCCTTGTGGGTTTCGCTCATCTTGGACAGAGTATTGACGATCTCCACGATGGCGCTGGGGGAGGAATTCACGCAACTGCCCGGATCGCCATCGGTGCCGCAGATGTCCTTCAGAATCTGAAGCTTCGACAGTTGGTCCGCCAGTTTCTCGGGCAGAGGCGGCGTTGGCCGCGCCTGGGCCTGGTTCTTCAAGGCCCGAATGTGCCAATCAAATTGTCGTACTGACCGGAAAACTT
The DNA here is from genome assembly GCA_965202745.1 of Alphaproteobacteria bacterium. Classification (GTDB taxonomy): domain Bacteria; phylum Pseudomonadota; class Alphaproteobacteria; order Bin95; family Bin95; genus JACKII01. The sequence goes on along the minus strand of CBDBCB010000021.1, from coordinate 547,864 downwards.
AGTGTACTCCGAAGCCTCCGACCCGGCGGAGACCGAGGCGAACAAGGTCAGCGTCTGCTTGTCAGCGCTGGAAAGCTGGTCGACCAGCGACTGGTCGTAGGATGGGGCAAGCTGTGTGGTGCAGGCCGAGACCACCAGCGCAAACATCAGGGCTATGGCCAAATTCGGCAGCCGGATCACTTTATTGGAGCACCTTCGCCGTTCCTTCCGTTTTGCATCTTCCACAAGATTGCCTGCCTAAGCCCACCAGAGCCAGCCCTTCTTTGCGTAAACATCACTTAGGTCCATCTGGTCTGCTCGTCCCAAAGCGGCGGCACGTCAAGCTTGAGCACCGTCAACCGGCGCTGCAGCAAAGCAAAAAAGCCGGCGGGGAGGAGCGCCGGCTTTTCACTGTTTGTAGAGGTTTGCGCCTAGTCCAGCGGTTGCAGCTTGTCGAAGATGTGGCTGACATTGATGCTCTGCCCACTGGACGTGCTATGACACGAGAAGCAGTTCACCGACTGGAAGCCGTTATTATCGTCCGGATATTGGTGGAAGGTCTCCATGGTGCTGTTCGCCAGCCGAAGGCCGCCGCGCAGATTGGTGTCAGTGCCGCTATCCGGAATTTGGCCTTTTACCGTCCAGATGCCGCCGATCTGGATGTAGTTGGCGCGCACGTCACCCACCCCGCCCAGGTATCTCATGATCGACTGGTTCAGCGATACGAGGTCGGTATTGCTGGAGACCGTCTTCGGATTGATCACCTGGGCCGCAGTCACCGGCTCGTTGCCCCAGGGGTTCATTCGCAGCACGTCTACCGGTCCGATGGTCATGCCCTTGGCAGCCACGATATTGCCGGTTTCCGAATCGACCGATGCGTTCTCCGCCACCGTCGAGGGCTGGGCCGTCCCCGTCGGAATGAACAGCCAGTTGCCGGCAGAGCTATAGGGTGCCGTCACCGTCTGGCCGCCGGTGTTCTCGTAGTAGTAAGGCGCATCCGGTGCGGTGTTCACGTGCTCGTACGAGGCCCAGACCATCTCGGGATGGTCCTGCACCAGGCCGACAATATGAATGCCGACCATGGCGAGTGTTTTCTCGACCGGCTTGGGTTCCAGCTTCCATTCGGTGTCGCTGACCTTGGTGTAATTCGGCACCAGCGTATCGAGGAGCACGTACTGGCTGGGGTCGTCGACAGACTTGACGTCTACCCAGGAGGTCTTGAGCTCCATGGTCAGCGCGACGCCGTCTCCGAACGTCTGCCCCGCGGCCTTCCCAACCACAGCGGCCAGGTCGGCCGCTGTGGTTGGGAAGGTGGTTTCCAAGGGACCAGGCAGCTTCTTGTTGTACTGGCTCGTGCGGTAGGAGGCGTACACGTCGTTGACATGAATGCCGTAATAGGTGATGGACCCAGCCTGGGAGATCAGCACATCCGAGCCGCCCGCCTGGCCGGTACTAGTCGGCGTCTGCAGCTTCGCCGTCCGGGCCTTCATGGCGTTCGGCGTGCCAGGCGAGTTCTGCAAAAACCTGTAGATCAGGCCCGTGTCGGCTGCCTCGACGACGTCATAGAATATCGGGCTGTCGAAGATGACGCCCCCACCCGACGGCGAGGTTAGCCACAGAAACATCTGTGCGCTCCACTTGTAGAAGTCGCAGTTGGTGTTGTTGATGCCGGGAAAGGTAGTGCTGTCGGCAGGATTGACCATGCCGCCTGCCGCAATCTTGTGGTCCTTGAACCAGGTCTGCAGCTCGTTCGACGACACAGCGCAGGTTTGCGCAACGTCGGAGGGCAGTTTGGTTTGGGTGACAGCAGCGCCGTTGCCCAGTGCTATGGCTGCCGCGACGGCTATGGCTGTCTATTTCGCTCGGATCATGGGTCGCCTCCTTTTGTAGGTGAGGAGACGACCGTAACTTCCGGTTGTGTGGCAGGATGTGCGTTTCGGCACGTTCACCCTTGGAAAATCAGTAAATCTTCGGCTCCGATGTCGGCCCGCCCGCATGCAGGAAGTCGAAATCGCAGCCCTGGTTCGCCTCGGTGATGTGGTCCAGGAACAGGCGGTCATAGCCTCTTGTGTAGGGCTCTTCCGGCGCGATCCAGTGGCTCATGCGCTCCGCCAGTTCCTCGTCAGAGATTTCCATGCGCAGCACGCGGGCCTCCACATTCAGGGTGATCATGTCGCCTTCCTGCACCAGCGCCAGTGGCCCGCCGATGGCAGCTTCGGGTGCTACGTGCAGGACGCAGGCGCCGTAGCTGGTGCCGCTCATCCGGCAGTCGGAGATGCGGACCATGTCGCGCACGCCCTGCTCCAGAAGCTTCTTCGGAATCGGCAACTGGCCCCATTCCGGCATGCCCGGCGCGCCTTTCGGCCCGGCATTCTGGAGCACTAGCACGGAGTCCTTGGTCACGTTCAGGTTCGGGTCGTCGATGCGCTTGTACATGTCGTCCACGTCGGAGAACACGACGGCCGGGCCGGTATGCTTCATCAGGTGAGGCTCGGCGGCGGTCGGCTTAATCACCGCGCCGTCGGGGCAGAGATTGCCGCGCAGCACCGCCGTGCCGCCCGTGTTCGACAACGGGTTGGAGCGGAGGCGGATGACCTCTTCGTTATAGATTTGGGCACCCTTGATGTTCTCGCCCAGCGTCTTGCCGTTGGCGGTCAGGGCGTCCAGGTGCAACATGGCACCGATCTAGCTTAGCATCGCGCGCAGGCCACCGGAATAGTAGAAATCCTCCATCAGGTAGATACCGGCAGGCTTCAGGTTGCAGAGCACCGAGGTCTTCTTGCTGATCTCGTCGAAGCGCTCCAGCGGCAGTTCGATGCCCGCCCGGCCCGCCATGGCGACCAGATGGATCATGGTGTTGGTGGAGCCGGAGAGCGCCATATCGACCATGATGGCGTTGTTGAAGCTCTCTTGCGTGCAGAGTTGTGCGGGCGTCAGGTCCTCCCAATACTTGAACACGTCGGTGCCGGAGCCGAGAGTCGCCCCCTGGAAATGCCCGCGCAGCATCGCACCCGCGGGCACATAGATTGCGGGCAGGCCCATGCTGATCGCGCCCATGATCAGGCCAGGCGTGGTCTTATCGCAGCACCCCATCAGCACCACGCCATCCACCGGCTGGGAGCGCAACAGCTCCTCCGTCTCCATGGCCAGGAAGTTCCGGTACATCATGCTGGTCAGCTTGGTCATCTGCTCGCCGACGCTCATGGCGGGCAGTTCGACCGGGAAGCCGCCCGCTTGCCAGACGCCGCGCTTCACCTCTTCCGCCCGCTGGCGCATGTGAGAATGGCAAGTGTTGGTGTCGGACCAGGTGTTGACGATGGCGATCACCGGCTTGCCGGCGAAGTCCTCGCGCGCAAAGCCCATCTCCATGGTGCGCGAGCGGTGCCCGAAGGCGCGCATGCTATCCACCCCAAATCAGCGGTGGGAGCGAAGGTCTTCAGGCTTTTTGCGGGTGGTCATGAGAGGCGTTTCCCTGTCGAACGTATCATTTACAGGAAACGTTACACGGTAGCGGGGGCCTTGTCCTCCCCCTCTACAGCAGCTTCATCAGGGTTAAAAGCGCTTTAGGCAGGCAAGCTGTTTAAGCCCGCTCTGTCACCAAAATCGCCTCCACCTTTTCCCGCACATCCGCGGGTATTTCCGCTGCCACGCGCTTGGCCAGATCGAACAGCACCGCGCGGAAATGAGAGTCGAATGCAATCACACCGTCCGCCCGCAATAGCTGATGCCGGAGCAGCATGGACTTGCCGCCGACCTCCAGCACCGCCGTTTGCATGGTGACGGCCTCGCCCACCTGCACCTCGGCGCTGAAATCGCTTTCCATCCGGACCACCGCAAAGGATATCCGCCGGCCGTTGCGCACGTCGTCCGGCGTCACGCCCCACATGTTCTGCAGCGCGATCACGGCGTCGCCACAGATCCCTACATAGCGCGCGGCATTCATATGGCCCAGGTGATCGCAGTCGGCCTGAACGATGACACCGCGGTAAGTTTCAACGAAAGGCATACCTGAGCCTTGTCCGTTCCAGCTTACTTAGCCTTTCAACCGGTCCGCATAATGCTCCCGCACCTTCGCCACCTTGGGCGCTGCCAGATGCATGATGTAGGGTTGGTAGGGGTTCTTGTTGGCATAATCCTGATGATAGGCCTCACCCTCGAAGAACTCCTCCAGCGGCTCCAACGTGGTCACCACAGGCTTGCCGCCGAGCAAGTCGGCCTCGTTCAACTGAGCGATATAGCCCTCCGCCGCCGCCTTCTGCTCCAGGTCCGCATAGAACACGGCGGAGCGGTATTGCGGCCCCATGTCATTGCCCTGGCGGTTCAACTGTGTGGGGTCATGCGCAATCGCGAAGAACACCTTCAGGATTTCTCCATAGGTGATCTTGTTCGGATCGAAGGTCACCTCAACCACTTCCGCATGCTTGGTCATGCCGGTGCACACGGTTTGGTAGTCAGCGGTGCCAGCATCGCCGCCCGCGTATCCGCTGACGACTTTCTTCACACCGTCAAGCTGCACGAACACGGCTTCGACGCACCAGAAACAGCCGCCACCCAGCACGGCCTTTTGCAGGCTGCCATCGCCAGCGGGCACGTCCAGTGCCGCATGGGGAAAGCGATCAGCTGTGACAGTCTTGGAGCCGAAAATCTCATCGAGTAGACGCATGGGCTGGGAACTCCTGCGGTCGTAGTTGGATGGTTGCGTCCTAATGTGGCGGTTCCCGGGCCGCTTGACCAGAGCGAGTAGCAATTTATCTCAAGGCCGACTGTTCCGGGCAACGCACCATCGAAACCCATCGCTTCCCAAGAGAGCACGGAGCGCTGATATTTCGCCTCCTGCCCTGAGAGCCGGTTCCCTGCTCGTATATTATCGTTGAACCTGCGAGCCTCGCCGCTAAACTGCCACGGCTACATAAGAGGTGGGAAAGCAATGAAATCTGTCACAATTATTACAACGCTGCTGGCGAATGCCGTGCTCTTTGCTAGCCCCGTGTCGGCCCAGGAAGCCGCCGACACCATTTACAGCGGCGGACCAATCCTAACCATCAACGACGAACAGCCCAAAACCGAAGCAGTTGCCGTCAAGAACGGGCGCATTCTGGCCGTCGGCTCCAAGTCGGAAATAGCCGCCTACCAAAACGAGAACACCAGGCAGTATGACCTTGCCGGGCGGACAATGCTGCCAGGCTTTGTTGATAGTCATGGCCACGTTGTGATGGGGGGACTCCAGGCGCTATCCGCAAACCTGCTGGCGGCACCGGATGGCGATGTCAACGATATAGCAAGCCTGCAAAAGAAATTGTCCGAGTGGGCGGACGACAACGCCAAAACAGTCGAAAAAGTTAAAATGATCGTCGGCTTCGGCTACGACAATGCTCAGTTGGCCGAGCTCCGCCATCCAACGCGCCAAGAACTTGATGCAGTTTCAACAGAATATCCAATCATCATCATGCACCAATCCGGGCATATGGGCGTGGCGAACTCCAAAGCACTGGAACTGGCAGGTATCGATGCTTCAACCAAGGCACCGCCCGGCGGCATCATCAGGCATGACGCCAACGGCGAACCGGATGGTGTACCTGAAGAATATGCCTTCTTTGCCGTGCTCGTGCCGATGCTCTCCGGCTTGGGCGAGGAAGGCTTGCTGGCATTCACCCGGGCTGGCAGCAAATTGTGGGCCCTGTTCAGCTATACGACAGCACAGGACGGTCGTTCTTCGGCCGCAAGCGTCGAAACCGCAAAAAAGTCGGCAATGAAGGCAGCCTCCCCATCGACATCGTCGCCTACCCAGACGTGCTCGAAGATCGGGACTACGTAGCGGCAAACGTCTCAAAGAAATATGCGGATCGCGTCCGGGTCGGCGGTTGCAAGCTGATCATCGATGGTTCGCCGCAAGGATTTACGGCCCTTCGGGACCGGCCTTACTATGATCCCGTGGGCGAATTTCGCCGGGCTATGTAGGCTACGCGACCGTCACCATGGAACAGGTCTAGGGCGCGGTGAACTGGTGCTATGAGAACGGCATCCCGATCCTGGTCCACACTAACGGTGAAGGCGCATCTGACATGCTGATCGCAGCCATCGAGGCGGCGCAAAAGAAATATGGTGCGCAGCCGATCCGGCCAGTGCTGATCCATGGACAATTTCTTCGCGAGGATCAGGTTGATAGCTACAAGCGTCTCGGCGTTTTCTCTCCCTCTTTCCCATGCACACCTTTTATTGGAGCGACTGGCATCGCGATCACACCGTCGGACTGGTTAATGCCGAAAACATCTCGCCCACTGGCTGGGTACGGCAACGGGATATGATGTTTGGCACTCACTACGACGCGCCGGTTGCACTCCCGAACAGTATGCGTGTCTTGGCGGCGACCGTGACCAGACGCACACGCTCGCAGGATATTCTGGGGGCCCACCAGCGCGTCGATGTTATGACCGCCCTCAAAGCGATGGCGATTTGGCCCGCCTGCAACATTTCGAGGAAGCCAGCAAGGGATCGATCGAACCGGGCAAGATTGCCGACTTTGTCATCCTGTCGGACGACCCGCTTTCAGTCGATCCGGAAACTCTAGCTGACCTCGAAGTAATGGTTACAATCAAGGAAGACACCGTAATTTTCGAGGCCAAAACCGGCGTACAGAAGACCAACCTCAGGCTCTCGCCCTTTGCCACCGATCCAATCGTCGCTGAACGGTTTTTGCATGCGATGTATGAGGGGTTGAACGGCGTGCACTAGAGCGGATGCCGATCCGATTGGACCGGGTGAATCCGCTCTCAATCGATCGGTCGAAGCATCCAATCCGGCAAATTGGTCACGTAAGCGATTCAATTTAATCCGGTGATGCACTCGCTACTTCCACCTCGAATCGGATCGCTGGCACCCGCTCTCTTGCCCCAAGCCCTGATTTCAGGCAGGGATTGAGCAACGCATCCCTTCTGGAGTTACCTTGCATGGCCATGCGCGGCCGCGAGTTCCTGCATATCCCCGGTCCCACCAACATCCCGGACCGTATCCTGAACGCCATGCACCGGCCGGCGATTGATTTCGCCAGCCCGGCGTTCCAGCAGATGAGCCAAAAGCTCTTCACCGACCTAACCGACCTGTTCGGCGGACCAGAGCAGGTATTCCTCTACACCTCCAGCGGCCATGGCGGTTGGGAGGGTGCGTTTGTCAATTGCTTCTCGCCCGGCGACACGCTGCTGCTGCCCGAAGTCGGACGCTTCGGCCGGGTTTGGGGCGATATGGCCGAACGGCTCGGCTACAAGGTCCAGCGGGTCCCTGGCTCCTGGCGTCACCCCATCGACCTGGCTGTGATCGAAGACGCGCTGACCAAGGACAAAGAGCACAAGATCAAAGGCATCCTGGCAGTGCACGTGGAAACCGCGACCGGTGCTTGCTCCGACATCGCCGCGATCCGCAAGGCGATGGATGCCGCCAATCACCCTGCCTTGCTCATCCTGGACGCCATCGCCAGCTTCGCCAGCGTACCGTTGGACATGAAAGCCTGGGGCGTGGACGTGGTCATTGCCGCCTCGCAAAAAGGCCTGATGTGCCCGCCGGGCCTCGGCATATGTGCCATCAGCGAGAAGGCGCTCGCTGCCAGCTACGAAAGCCGCAGCCAGATGGAGTATTTCTCCTGGCCGCAACGCCTCGGCACCGAAAGCTATAGCCGCTTTTGCGGGACTGCGCCGGAGCACATGGTGTTCGGCCTGACCGAAGCCGTGAAGATGCTGCAGGAAGAAGGCTGGGACAATGTCTATGCGCGGCACACCCGCCTCGCAACCGCCGCCCGCAAGGCCGTGGAGGTCTGGAGTCAGGCAGGCGCGCTGGAGTTCAACATCGAGGCGGAGGCTGCCCGCGCCGACTCCCTGACCGTCATCCGCACCCCGGAAGGCATGAACTCGGAGATCGTGCGCAAGACTGCGCGCGAAACGTTCGGTGTTGCTGTCGGCGGTTCGCTTGGCTATCTGACGGGCCGGGTTTTCCGCATCGGCCATATGGGCGACCTGAACGAGCCGATGATCATAGGCGCTTTGGGGGGCGTGGAGGCAGCCCTGCAAGTCTGCCAGGTGCCTATCGGCAAAGGCGGCGTCGGCGCAGCAGTGGACTTTCTGGCCTCGACGGCGAACGCCTGACACCATGCCGATCGTTGATTTTGATAGCCTCCTCGCCCCTTTCCCGGTGGCGCAATTCCTCGATGAAGTGCGCGGCAGGCAGTGGCTGCATGTAAAAGGCAGGGCGGAGAAGGTCGGCGACATGCTGGATTGGGCCGCTCTCAACCGGCTGCTCAATATGGAGATATGGAATCATCAAAACTTGCTGATGGTCCTGGATACCCAGCCGATACCGGCTCCGCAGTTCTGCCAGCAAAGGGTCGACCGCACCGGCCAAATGCAGATGGTTCCGGCACCAGCCCGGGTGCAGCATTTCCTCGATATGGGCGCGAGCTTGGTCTTGAACGAAGTTGAGACTCTGGAGCCCGCCATCCGCGGTCTGGTGGATGCTTTCGCGGCGGGTTTGGGCGCGAAGTGCTCCGGCAACGCCTATATCTCGCAAAAGAACCACCAGGCCTTTGACAGCCATTTTGACCGCACCGACGTGTTCGCGGTCCAAACCCTCGGCAGCAAGCGCTGGCGCATCTATAAGGGCCAACTCGATGCGCCCGTCATTCACGCCCGCTTTTCCAACCTGCCACCCCAGGAAATCCAACGGCTGAAGGGCAAGGTCGAGGCCGAAATCATCATGAACCCCGGCGACGTACTCTATCTGCCGCGCGGCCGGTTCCACGATGCCCTGGCGACGGAAGGGCCCTCTATCCACCTATCGTTTGCGGTGAGTGAGCCGAAGGGCCTGGACTATCTGCAAATCGTCATGGACGAAGCCATCGGCGACCCGAAATTCCGCGAAGACCTTCCGCTAGCAGAGGCCGAGTTACCCGCCTATTTCGACCAACTCGCCGACCGCCTGCGTGAAGTAGGCCGCACCACCCACACCAAAGAACGGGGCCGCATGCTACGCAAGAATTTCGTGCCACCGCGCCCATCCTTCCGTCTCGGAAAACCGGACAATTAAATCCATGACTACCGAAATCGACCTAACTAACCCAGAGCTCTACACCCACTGGGTGGATGAGAATGTGCGTTTCTCCGACACCGATCAGGCGGGCCACGTCAATAACACCGCTATTACCAAGTACGTGGAAAGCGGCCGCCTGCACTTCGATTTCGACGTCATAAGCGGCGCTAAGGAAGGGATCGACGAACCCTTCGGCATGATCCTCGCCAACCTGACCGTGAACTACCTGCAAGAGAGCTATTTCCCCGGCAAGCTCCGCATCGGCACGCGCCTGATCCGCATCGGCAACAGCTCTTTAACCACCGCCCACGGCCTGTTCCGCGAGAGCGGCTGCTTCGCGACCAGCACCTGTGTGATGGTCAACAAGGTAGGCGGCGCCAGCCGCCCCTTCGGCCCCAAAATGCGCGCCCGGCTGGAGCGGTTGTTGCCCTAGACGCTGGATGCCTCTTCATCTTGAGCCGCGCCGTTCGGCGCGAGTCGAAAGGCCGCCATGGCCCTGTTACCAAGTCTTTCCGCTACGCCGATGGCCTAGGCATCCTCGCCATGCCAGGGTCAACACCCGGCACATCCGTCCGCATCACGAGCACGCTGCCACAATTCTCGTGCGGCCCCCCGCGGCTGCCGGTAACCACATAAACGTCATTCAGGTCATCACCGCCGAAGCAGACGCTAGTCACCATCGGCAGCGGCACGGGGATACGCTTCCGCAGGGTGCCGTCCGCCTCATAGACCGCCACCGCGCTGCCATGGGCCAACGCCACCCAAACGGAACCATCCTGCGCCACCGCCAGACCGTCCGGCGTCTCGCCCTTCGCGATAGTGGCAAAGGCCCTCCACGCATTGACAGAGCCATCCGGCTTCACGTCATAGGCTCTGACCACGTCGCCCCGCGCGCCGGAGTGGTAAAGCGTCTTCCCGTCAGGTGAGAAGCCTAGCCCATTGGTCAGCCAAATGCCGTCTGAGATAGTGCGAACACTGCCGTCCAGGTCGATTACGTGCAGAAAACCGGGCTTCGGCTCTTCCCCGCCGAAGAGCTTAAAGCCAACGCAACCCACATAGATGCGCCCTGCGGCGTCCGTGGTCAGATCGTTGAAGCCGATCCCCGCCGGCGTATCCTTGCCTGCCAGCAGCACACGCATATCGGTGCCGTCCATGTTGGAGACCACCACATCGCGCCCGCCCATCACCAGGCCGCCATCGGCATGCAGTGCCATACCGCCAATGCCCCGCCGCTTTGGCACTATCTACGTGACCGCGCCATCTTTCGCGAGACGGAACACCTCGCCGTTCAGCACATCGCTATAGAGCAGCCCAGTTCCTGATGCCAGACCGGCCCCTCTACCAGACCATAGCCGGTTGCGCATTCTTTCATCTTGGATAGTCCTCCGTTTCCTTTGGAGGGCAGTCTATCCCGCGATTGCCAGCGCCAGCAATGCTGCGAACGGCATGGACAGCACGCCCATGCTGTAGCGGCGAGCCGTCAGAGAAAATCCGGCCATCGGTATGTCGTAGAGAACCACCCGCTGCACATTCATCATCATCCAGGCACTGAGCAACGCCAGCATCTGCGCCTCGCCTGCGCCCGCGCCCAGTAGAGCTGCCACCACCGGCAGGATCAGCATCGGTCCGGTCGGCATCAGTGCGCCGAACGCAGCGGCAATCATCGCGCCGGCAAAACCGGAGTCCGCGCCGACCCAGTGGCCGATCTCCTCGCTGGGCAGCAATTGCGCCACGAAACCGGCAGAGATAATCGCGGGGATGATAACCGGGATCAGGAACAACGCCTGCTTGCCGGAAATCTTCATGGCCTCTTTCAGCGTGCGCTCCGGATGGGCCAGCACCGCAATAGCCAGGCCCTACTCCCGGTCAATCCGCGGCCACTGCCACTCCTGCCAGAACCAACGCACCACCAGTCCGGCGATGATTGGAAACGGCAGGCCGACCAGCAGCCGCATGGCTGCCATATCCTCACCCAAGAACGACACTTCCCACACCAGGAAACGGTTCATGCCCAGCAGGCTCCAAGACATCATGAAGGTGACCACTGCGCCCACATCCGCGCCAAAGCGGATCAGCATGGCTGCCAACGGGTAAATCACCCACGGACCGCCCGGTGCCACCGCGCCTGCCAACAGCCCGATGATCATGCCCTTCCCGCCTGAGTCCCGGCCCATGTGCTTGGCCACCCAGTCCCGGGGCACCAAGACCGTCAGCAACCCGAAAGTCAGCACGCCCAGCGCCATGCGCGGCAGCACATTGATCATCAGATCGAAGTCGCCTACCAGCACATGCTCTACCGTTTCCTAGCCATAAAGTATCCAGCAGAGGGTACCGGTTACCGTCATCAGCGATAGCGCGAATATAGCCGGACCGCGGTTCCGCTTCTTTTTTGGCGGCGCGGCTTTGGGGGAGGTTGCTGAGCTTTTCATCAACTATTCGGTGACGGAAGAAGTACTAACCGGTAGCGTGCCACCGGAACCAATGGAGAGGAAGCCTGATGAAATTCTTGATTGCTATCGCGATGCTTCTGGCTGGCAGCGCCGCCATCGCGGGCGATACACCGTCCGTGAAGGGTGCGCAGGTTTACTTCATCAACCTGAAGAACGGCAATACGGTTTCTAGCCCACTGCTCATCCAGTTCAGTCTGTCCGGCATGGGCATCGCGCCCGCTGGCGTCGATAAGCCTAAAACTGGCCACCATCACCTGATTATCGATGAAAAGCTCGAAGGCGAGGAACTGCAATACGCCATACCCTCCGACGAAAATCATATGCACTTTGGCGGCGGCCAGACCGAAGCGCTTATCAAGCTACCGCTGGGCAAGCACACGTTGCAAATCGTGCTGGGTGATTTGAGCCATGTACCCCACAACCCACCGGTGATGTCGGAGCGGATAACGGTCTACGTGCAATAGGCATGGCCCCTTAAAGCGTTGACGCCTATCGATTGGGCTGCCTAGCTAATTCCATAAACAAGAACTCTACCTTCAGAGGAATAACGCCATCATGGGAACATCAGCATTCGCCGCCACGGTACATGGCCTTGGCACAATCATTGCCGGCTCTGTCCTGCTGGCAGCCAGCGCTTTCGCTGAAGCGCCGGTGCCCACAGTCAAAAAACTCGCGATTGAAGAGCCGACACACCTACTCTTTGTCGGCAACAGCTACCTTTACTATGGCGACAGCGTACACAATCACGTCCGCCGCATGGTCTATGCCGGAAATCCAGATTTGGAGGCCCGCACCCTCAAGTACAAATCCGCCACCATCAGCGGTTCCGCCCTGCATGATCACACAATCAAAGCCTATATTGAGCCTGGCAAACTGCGCGTGAAAGAGCCGTTCCAGGTGGTCATTCTACAGGGTGGTAGCGCCGTCGGCTGGTCCAAGAAACGCCCGCCGGTGTTTAAAGAAACCGTCGCCGACTTCGCCGCAAAAATCCGCGCAGCGGGTGGCGAGCCGGTGCTTTACATGACCCAGGCCTACGTTGCGCCGCACAAGCGGACCGATCCGGGCATGACCGACAAACTGAACAAAATCTGTACAGAAACAGGCAACGCCAACAACGCGCTGGTCATTCCGGTCGGCCTGAACTTCGCGGAAGCTTATGCCCGAAAGCCCGATGCGTCCTTCCACAAATCCTTCGACGGCAGCTACCCCAACCTGCACGGCACCATTCTGGCAGCCGCCACGGTCTATGGCAATCCGGTCGGCAATCCCTATGACTATTTCGGCAAGATCGAAGCCGAAGACCTCGCTTTCCTGCAACAGGTCGCCTAGGACACCGTGACCAAGTATTACAGCCGCTAATCAGTGTCGACCTCTCCGGCACCGCCTTGCCTGCGGTTTCCGGGGAGGCGCAAGCGGTTGTCCGCAAGAAAGCCTCGTCAATGCGCATCTGGCATCAGAGTTTCACCGACCTAGACATGGTGCCGCTCTACCGCCGCGCCCTGGTGGAGCACGCCGCCGCGGTTTCAGATCCCGGCGTCAGCGTGACTGTCCACGGCCTGAAGCCCAGCACCTACGGCCCGGACGTGGCGCCCATCGATGCGATCCGGCATCCCTATCTGGAAATGCTGAACGAGCGGCAGTTGATCGAAGCCGCCCTGACGGCGGAGCGCGAGGGCTACGACGCTATGGCGCTCGCATGCTTCTACGATCCGGGCATCCGGGCGGCTCGCTCACTCGTGGACATGCCCATCGCGGGCCTGTCGGAAACCGCCATGCTCACCACCTGCTCCCTTGGCCAGCGGTTTGCCCTGATCGCTCTGAACAAGGACCAACAGGCACAGCACGAGGAATCCGCACACGCCTACGGTCTGGAAAAGCGCTTCGCCGCTTCCCTCGCCATGGAACCGCCGATCGACGAGTACATATGCTTGAAGGCGGCGACGAGGCCACCCGGCCCATCGTTGAAGGCTTCTACCGCGCCTGCCGCCGGGCGGTTGAGGCGGGCGCTGGGCCTGCAAGTCAGCCGGATGCGCTATTACGCCAAGCCCTCCGCCGCCATGCTGACCCATGCCCGTTCATTTGCCGGGGTAGAGCCCATCGCAGAGGGCGAATTCTCCGGCCGTGGCGACCCGGAGCAGCCCTGACTACTCCGCAGCCTTCGCCCCAGCAGCCAGCGCTCCCAGCACCTCTTCCGTATGCTCACCCAACCGCGGAGAGGCCGTCCGTATCGGCGGACGCTCGCCGTCCAGGGTCAACGGCAGACCCATCAGCGTAAAGTCCCTGCCCGGCACTGATTGCTCCATCTTCACGGCTTTCAATTGCTCCGTCTCCGCCAGCGCTGGAATATCGTTTACAGGGGAGCATGGCACGCCAACTCCCTCCAGCCGCCGGATCCAGTTCTCGCATGTATCCTTCACCAGAACCTCGGCGATCAGGGGGATCAGCACGTCCCGGTTATCGGACCGCGGACCCGGCGTGTTGAAGCGCGCATCATCGCACCATTCCGGCTTGCCTATCTCGGCGGCGAACTTCAGGAACAAGCGGTTGTTGCCTGCCGCAAGGCAGATCGGGCGGTCCGCCGTCTCGAACACCTGGTAGGGTATCAGGTTCGGCGAGGCCGCGCCCGTGCGCACCGGTGCATTGCCGGTGTAATTATAGGTATTGAGCGGGTTGTTAACCCAGTGCACCGCACTCTCGAACAGAGAGCAGCCGATGGCCTTGCCCTTGCCCGTATGGTGCCGCTCTTCCAGCGCGGCCAGCGCGCCTATTACGGCCCACATGCCGGTCGCCATGTCGTTGATGGCGGGCGCGCAGAATGTCGGCGGATCGTCCGGACGGCCCGTCAGCGTCATCACCCCGCCAAAGGCCTGCGCCAGCGGGTCCATGCCCGGATGCATGGCGAGCGGCCCTTCCGCGCCAAAGGCGGAGATTTGGCAATAGATCAGCCGTGGATTGACCTCCATCAGCGCTGCCGGCCCGAAGCCGCCCGCGTCCGCCACCCCGGCGCGCAGGTTCTGAATGCAAATATCCGCCGCCCGGATCAACGCATACAGCTTCTCCAGGTCTTCCGGCGCTTTCAGATCCAGGATCACCGACTTTTTCGAGCGGTTAGTGGCATTGAACATCAGCGAGGCGTCTTCCGTCGCCATCGGCCCCCAAAGCCTGGCGTCGTCGCCGCCGCCCGGCTTCTCGATCTTGATCACCTCCGCGCCCAAATCGGCAAAAATCACGCCGGAAAGCGGGCCGGCCAGCGCCTGGCCGATTTCAACAACATTAATGCCTTCGAGCGGCAAACAGTTTTGAGACATGGGGATTTCCTACCGCAGGTTTTCTGATGGTTACGCGGAAGCCTAACGGCAACGGCAAAAAATACCGACCGATTTCATCAACAAACGACCATTTCAGACCAAAATTCTCTAGTCAGACAAGTTAGAACCGCAGAACAGCTACCATTGCCCGCCGCTCTACGGTTAGGATCAATACAAAAGCCATCGGAGTGGAAACCCATGAACAATACCGCCACCTTAGAAAGCCGCCCGAAACAAGCAGCCGCTGTTGATCTCGATACTGTCATCATCGGCGCCGGCGTTTCAGGTCTCTACCAGCTTTACCGGGCACGCGAACTCGGCATGCGCACGAAAGTCTTTGAGACTGGCGCGGGCGTCGGCGGCACCTGGTACTGGAACCGCTATCCCGGCGCGCGCTTCGATTCCGAAAGTTGGTCCTATGGCTTCTCCTTTTCCCAAGAATTGCTCGACGAATGGGACTGGGAGGAGCATTTTGCCGCTCAGCCGGAAACCGAACGCTATCTGAACCATGTGGCCGACAAGTTTGATTTGCGCCGCGACATCCAACTGAACACCACGGTCACAGCGGCCCATTACCAGGAAGACGGCCATTACTGGAAAATCTTCCTGGATGACGGCTCAGTCTGCATCGCACGGTTTCTGATCACTGCGGTCGGCGTTCTGTCCGCTGCCGTGATACCCCGCATTCCAGGGGTCGAGTCCTTTAAAGGGCAGTCCTGCCACACCCACAACTGGCCGCGGGAGCCCGTCAGCTTTGACGGCAAGCGGGTCGCCGTCATCGGCACAGGGGCGACCGGTATCCAGGCTATCACCGAAATCACCAAGACCGCCGGCCACCTGACCGTCTTTCAGCGGACTGCCCAATGGTCCGCCCCCTTGCACAATTCCAAGGTCACACCCGAGGAAATGGCCGAAATACGGAAGAACTACGACGACATCTTTGCCCGCTGCCAGGAAACCGTCGGCTGCTTCATCCACGCAGTCGATCCCCGCTCTGCGCTTGAGGTCACGGAAGAAGAGCGCGAGGCCTTCTGGGAGCAACGCTATGGCGAGCCCGGCTTCGGCATCTGGATGGGCAATTTCCGCGATGTGCTGACAGACTTGGAAGCCAACACGCTGATGTCAGACTTCCTCGCCCGCAAAATCCGGGAGCGCGTGAAAGATCCCGCCGTCGCGGAAATGCTGGTTCCTAAAAACCACGGCTTCGGCACACGCCGGGTGCCGATGGAAAGCGGGTACTTCGAAGTATTCAACCAACCGAACGTCAAGCTGGTCGATCTGAACGCAACACCGATCGAATCCGTTACGCCGGACGGTATCCGCACGGCAGACGGTAAGCATGAATTCGACATGATCATCTATGCGACCGGCTTCGATGCTATCACCGGTGCCTTCGACCGTATCGATATTCGGGGCATAGGCGGCGTGTCGCTGAAGGAAAAATGGGCGGACGGCCCGGTAACCTTCCTGGGCATCCTGGTCGATGGTTTCCCGAACTTCATGATGGTGATGGGCCCCCATGCCGGGCTCGGCAACTTCCCCCGCGCGGTCGAGTTCACCGCCGATTGGGTCTCAGATCTGATCAATCACGCCAACGACCGGAACCTGACATCCATCGATGCAAAGCCCGAAGCCGCCAAAGCCTGGACGGACCACGTCATCGAGATGAACGACGGCCTATTGTTCACCGAGGTCGATTCCTGGATGACGGGCATCAACAAGAACGTGGAGGGCAAAGAGGTCCGGCGGGTGATGCGCTACAGTGGCGGGCACCCGGCCTTCCGCAAACGCTGCGAGGCTGTTGCCGATGGCGGGTATAACGAACTGAAGATGTCGTAGGGCCTCACCCCTGAATGTGCCTCATCGCGTCTTTGCCATGAGGCCAGAACGCACGCGCCCTGGTATTGCTTGGCCGCCCCGCGTCCAGTCATAGGTGCCGCGGCCGCGCCCAACTCCCGTCTGCTTCCAGCCCTCGTTGGACAGACGAACAAGCCAAGCTGGCATCGCCCGGCAATTGATGGTGTAATCCCTGACAAATATCGTCGGCAGTGCAGCCAATGGAGGAAAGCCTATGTCTACCACAGCCACCTACCAAACCATCGAAGTTCGCCCGCTGACCCCGACCGTCGGTGCGGAAATCCACGGCGTGAAGCTTACGGAGCCTCTCGGCAACCAGCAGTTCCAGGAAATCCATGACGCCCTGATGGCCCATCAGGTCATCTTCTTCCGCGACCAGGACATGACGCTGGAGCAGCACAAGGATTTCGGCCGCCGCTTCGGTCCCCTGCACATCCACCCTTCCGCACCCGGCCCGGAAGGCCACCCGGAAGTGTTGAGCATCCATGCTGACGAGAACTCCAAGCAGGTGGCCGGTCACCGCTGGCACTCGGACGTGTCTTGCGATCCAGAGCCGCCAATGGGCTCCATCCTGCACCTGCACACGGTCCCGCCCTCCGGCGGCGACACGCTGTTCGCCAATTCCAACGCCGCCTATGAGGCGTTAAGCGAGCCAATGAAGCAGTTCCTTGGCGGCCTGACCGCGCGCCATGACGGTTCACCCAACTACCATCGCCGGGCGCGCGTCGACGGGCGGATCGACACGAAGCAATACCCATTCGCCGATCACCCGGTCATCCGCACCCATCCGGTAACGGGGAAGAAGGGCATCTTCGTCAATCCGGTTTTCACCCAACACATTCTCGGCATCCCAGAGGACGAGAGCAAAGCAATCCTCGAATTTCTCTATGCCCACAACAAGAAGGAACAGTTCGTCTGCCGCTTCTCGTGGGAGAAGGATTCCGTGGCATTCTGGGACAACCGCGCGGTGCAGCATCTGGCCATGTGGGACTACTTCCCCCAGGTCCGCAGCGGCCACCGGGTGACGGTCGCGGGCGACAAGCCCTACTAAGCCGGACAGGAAACGCGAGCCACACCATGAGCTACCAAACCGTTCAGGTCACACCGCTGAACCCCACCATCGGGGCGGAAATTCGCGGTGTTGATCTGTCCCGGGATATATCGAACCAGCAGTTCGACGAAATCCACCGCGCCTTCGCCGATCACTCTGTGGTGTTCTTCAAGGAACAGCAGCCGATCCCGCCTGAAAAGCAGATCGCTCTCGGCCGTCGCTTCGGCGAGTTGCACGCCCATCCAGAGGCACCAACCCACCCGGACTATCCGGAAATCTTCGTGATCCATACGCACAAGGACTCGAAGATCGCCAACGGCAACACCTGGCACACGGATGTCAGTTGCGACGAGACCCCGCCGCTCGGCACCATGCTGCAACTGCATCAGCTGCCATCGAACGGTGGCGACACCCTATTTGCCAGCATGTATGCGGCTTACGACACGCTCTCGGACCAGATGAAAGCGCTGCTCGCCCCACTACAGGCCGTCCATGAGAGCGAGCATATCTACCGCGGGCGCTATTCCGACCGGGGCGTGGATGACAAGGACAAGGTCTTTCCCTCCGCCGTCCATCCGGTCGTCCGTACCCATCCAGTGACCGGCAAGAAGGCGCTCTACGTCAACAGCGCCTTCACCACCCGGATCAAGGGCCTCACGAAGGACGAGAGCGCCGCCATCCTGGCCTTCCTCTACAAACACATGGCCCAGGAACGCTTCCAGGTCCGGTACAAGTGGGAAGTGAACGACATGGCCTTCTGGGACAATCGCTGCGCCCAGCACCACGCCATGTGGGACTATTGGCCGGAAGAACGCAAAGGTCATCGCTTCACCATCAAGGGTGAAAGACCGGTATAAAACCTTCTATGCATAGATAGTCCGCAGGGCATATAAGGCAGAAACTTTCTGCGGGCATGATGTTATGGAAGCCTTCTTGGACCGCTTCGCCGGTGTTGTAGGCCATTTCGGCGACGAATTGGCGATTACCGACGCCGTGAAGGACTATACCTATCGCGACTTGGACGCGGCGTCTGACAGGCTCGCACGCCAGCTCGAGGGCACGCGACTAACCGGCAATGATATTTGCGGTTTTGTCGGCGGTCCTTCAGTCGATCGGATCATTACCTACCTTGCTTGCATCAAGGCCGATGCCTGCATGCTGCGCCTGGACCCGGGAGCACCGGACCAGGTTTTGTCCGACCTGGTCGAGGTCTGTGACGTCAACCGCCTGGTGATCGAACCCGGTTTCGAGAGCCGCGCCGCGGAGATTCTGGCGGTGAAGCCGGTCGTCGTCCCACAGGCCCCGCCGGACCGCGCCGCAATCGCCCCCTTCCGGCGACTGGCTTGTGATCCGGACTCCTTGGCCGTGATCCAGTTTACATCCGGATCAACGGGCCGCCCGAAATGCGTTCCGTTCAACCGGAGCCGCTTCGACAAACGCCTTACGCGGAAACACACGGTAAGCGAACCGCCGAGCACGCCACGGCCAAGCATACCGTCCTTCAACCAATTGCGGGTCATCCAGGAATTGGTCGCTTTGCAAAACGGCTATACGCTGCATTGCTTCGATCTGCGCCGCCACGGTATTGCCGCGGCTGAAGCGTTCATCCGCCAGAAGCGGATGAACATGCTGAATGACCAGATGTCCATCTGCCGGCAGATCATGACCGCGGCGCAGGAGCCTTTCCCCGACATCAGGCAGGTTGTCTTTGTGGGCGAGGCGGCGCTGCGGTCCGATATCGAGCTATTCGGGCGGATGACACGTCCTGGCACCAAAATAACCGTCCGTTTCGCCTCCACCGAGCATTGCGATATCGCCACCTTTGTCCATTACAATGGCGACCCGATCCGTTTCGATGTCGTGCCGGTCGGTCAGAACCTCTACCCGGAGAATGTGACGCTGGTGAACGAGGCAGGGAGACCCCAATGCCTGGCGAACCTGGTGAAATCGTCGTGAAAGGGGATTTCCTGCCATCCCTGTACCTAAAGAACCCTGAGCGCTCAGCCGCAGCTTTCGAGTATGATCCAGAAACCGGGCAACGCACCTACCGGACCGGCTTTGCGGCATTCGTGGATCATGCAGGCGTGCTGCAACCGGTGGGGCGTTTGGACGAACTTGTCAAAATCAGAGGCTACAATGTCCGCCCGTCCGAAGTAGAAGCAGCCGTACAGCAGCATCCCGGGGTCCGCGAGGTCGCCGTCCGGCCGTTCGACGGCGCAAAAGGCATTCGGCGGCTCGCGTGTTTTTATGTTCCGGAGCCGGGGAGCGAACCCAACCCCGCAGAACTTCGAGCGTACATTGCCGGTAAGGTGCCCAGCTATTTCGTGCCGACGCTTTTTCACCCAATCGACGCGCTGCCGCGGTCACACACCGGCAAAGTCACCCGCGCCCAACTGCCAGACCCGGTGGCGCTGCTGGCCGAGATCGAAAAAGAAACCGGCGCCCGCATTCCGTTTGAGAGTTTGATCCTGGACGGCGCGACGCTCCAGAACCTAGCCGGACTGCTTGACCAGCGCAAAACAGAAGCCGGTAGCTCATCGAGGACGGTACAACTCCGCCAAGACGCAAATGGGGATATCCTTTTCGCGCCTCACGTTATCGGCGGCCACCTCTCCGATTATCTGGGCTTGGCGCACTCGATTTCTGGCGGCTACGGACTGACCGGCCTTCATCGGTTCGGCTTGCGCGATGGAGAGCAGACGGCGGCTACCATGCAGCAGATTGCCAAAGACGCGATCGATGCCATTCGGGAGCAACAGCCGCGCGGACCTTACCGGATCATCGGTTACAGTTTCGGCGCCCTTATCGCTTATGCCATGACCGAGCAGCTAGTCTCGGAAGGGGATACGCCTGCCGCTTTGATCCTACTCGATCCACCCCCGGTCGAAGTTGGCATCGTCCGCTTGGCCAAAACCGCCTACCGTCCCCTTAAAGACCGGCCAGACTGGGGAAGCAATTCAACGGATCACACAAAGCATTCCCGCGGCTCTGGGTCTAAGGAGCGCGCCCGCTGATCTTGATGAGGCCCACCGGACGGCCCTGCTGCGCTACCGGCCAAATCCGGTACATGGTGTGCAGGCATTGATAGTCTCTGCGACCGAGGAACCGTGCCATGTGCAGCATGTCGGCAAATGGAAGCGCTTGCTTAGCGAAAACGTGCCTGCAACGCGGATCAAGGTAACGCATATGACGATGATGCGCCAGCCGGCGGTTTTCGAGATGGCGCAGGTTGTGCAAGCCTTCCTATCCGGAGACGAGATAAACTCCAGCAATACATGACTGAGGAACCAAGCTATGAACGCCATTCCCGCTTCCTTCCGCTTTGAGCTTGGCTCCTACCACCATACCTACACCGCCATCGACCGCTGCCCGCGCACCGGGCGGCTCGGCATCTCTGTCGCGACGGGAGAGATGGGCGTCGGCGGGCGTGTTCCCTTCATCGCACCGAACCTGGGCGCGGTCGCGACGCAGGCGAGCACGGACCCCAGGCTCGGCCCCCTGGCGATCAGGCTCCTCGACCTCGGCTTCCCGGCAGCGCGGGTACTGGCCGACTTGGAGGCGAGCGATCCCTATATCGGCTTCCGGCAGATCGGCATTGTCGACCGCTGGGGCCACACCGCGGTCCGCACGGGCGAGAACAACACGGACTGGGCAGGCCACCTGACCGGCCCTGGCTGGATCGTCATGGGCAACGCCATCGCAGGCGAAGGCGTGGTGCAGGCCATGGCCGGCGCAATGCAACAGGCCGAACCTGAGGACATCGAAACCCGCCTCATGCTGGCGATCGAGGCAGGAACAGCGGCTGGAGGGCAGCGGGACGGCCAACGCTCCGCCGGGCTGCTGGTCTATGAGAACGCAGGCTTTGCCATCGTCAACCTGCGCGTGGACGAACACCCAGACCCTACCGCGGAACTACGCCGCCTGTTCGACAAGCTCTACCCCCTGATCCCCTACTACCGCGAACGCCCGGATAATCCGCCGCTCGGCCGGGTGAAAGACTGGGCGAAGGCGCACGGCATCGATTTTTAATACGTGCCGCAGTTTGGCGGAGGTCACTTCTTCGGCAGCCCTACTTTTTCCAGGCCTTCGAGAAAATGCTCGGCATCATCATATGCAGTGTTCCACTTGAGCAGTTCTGTCCTGGCGTCAAAATCTGGTTTTAATGCCAGCAGTTTCTCAAAGGCCTGTTGACCCTCTTCCAATCTGCCCAGGTATCCGTAAGCCGAAGCTCGAACGAGCCAGGACCTGTAGAACTCCGGCAAGTTCACATTGCTAATTTCGACTAGCGCGGCGTCATAGTTATGATCTTGGAAATTCCGCCGTGCGAAGGAGAAGTGATACCAGGTTGGGTGCAAGGGATTAAGCGCGATGGCCTGTTTCGTTAAAGTAGCGCCTTTTTCATCAAGTCCCATAAAGGTATGGAAGTGACCGGCCTCGGCCAGGATTTCCGGATCATTCGGATTAAGCGCTAGCGCTCGATTCATCTCTGCTGTGAACCGCTCGTTCTCCAGACGGAAGAAATGGGTAATCGCCAGCCAGCAGTGGGCGTAGGCGTTTTGGGGATCCAGTTCCACAGCCTTTTGCGCAACAGCAAGCGCGGTTCATCGAATTTGGCAGCAGATTAAATTCAAATCGGTATTCCGCCAGATAGATATTGGCTAGTAGCGCGTACGCATCGGCATAGTTCGGATCGAGTTGAACGGCGCGCTCCAACAAGTTGCGTGCTTCGGCATGAGTATCGGCATTGAGCGCCACGGTGAAACGGCGCGCTCGCAAAACACAGTCATAGGCATCCACGTCCCCCGTCACTTTGGCGAGGCTGCGCTCGAACCCGGCGCTTTGCATTCGTACCCCCACGGTCGCGGCAATTGTGCGGGTGAGTTCGTCCTGAACGTCGAATACATCCTCAATGTTACGATCATAACGGTCCGCCCATAGGTGCGTGCCCGTCCCGGCCTTAATCAACTGTGCCGTCACACGCAGCCGCTGTCCGGCGCGGCGGACGGACTCTTCCACCACAAAGCGGGCGTTTAAGTCCCGCCCGACCTGCGCCACATCCACCGCCTTGTCCTTAAACTGAAAGGTGGAGTTGCGCGCAATTACCCGGCAGTCCCGGAAACGGGCCAGTTCGGTGATAATGTCCTCGGTCAGGCCGTCGGCGAAATAGTCCTCCTCGGCGCTGCTCATGTTGGTGAACGGCAGGATAGCGATAACAGGCGGTCCCGCTTCGGCATTTCCCGCCGCCGTCGCCACCTTATTGGCGGCTGGGCGCGGTGGGGCAACAGCGTAGGCACGGACCAGTTGGTCGATGTTCTTTAGGTTTTGCGGCCCGATATCGGTGAACGCAGCATCAATCTTACCCTCAACCTGATCGTAAATGCTGCCGGAAACCAGCAATCCACCTGGCTCTGCAATCCCTTCCAGCCGGGCGGCGACATTGACGCCGTCGCCCATCAAGTCCTCGCCCTCAACGACTACATCGCCAAGATTGACCCCAATACGCAGCAGCAGATCATCCAGCGAGACCAAAAGCGTCTTGCGGAGGGCCACGGCGACAGCTTCCTGCGCTGGCGTCAACGTCGTCTGAAGGCGATGGGGCGTGTGGCTGCGATCCTCCACGCTGGCACGCTGGCGCCATTTCCATACGGTCTGTTCCGTGGTCCCGTGACGCTCGGCAAGAACCCACGCAGGGTCGTCACTGGCCTGTATGGCCGCCCTGATCTTCGGTGGCGTCATCGCCTGACTGTGAAGCTTGATCACCATGTCGCTCTCCCATCCCGCGCCTCGGTCAAAACACAGCGTGCCATGAAAAACGCAGAGCGACGAGGGGCTATCCGATTAGCCAGGATGGAACACATACCACGCGCTGGCAAGGCTCGCCGCTCCAATAGCGAAGATTCCATACATGCGCCGCGACCGGCTGACCTTGACAATAGTCGCAAGGTCGAGATCGGCGAATTCCAGCCCGCCATGCCCATCGCCTGTCCCTTCTCCCGAACGGTTTGCCGACCGCTTCTGGCGTGCCAGAAACCGCGCTTCCAGCGCCTTGGCCTGCCCCCTGGTGAGGCCTGTCGCGATAGTCGACCATTTGAACGCGGGCATTTCCTCCACCCGCCACCATTTCTGCCGGACCGGGAATGCGAACTCGCCGAGCGTGATAGTGGCCACCGCCGCCGCGGCCCCAGCCAGCAGGTAACGGCCATCGTCCGCAGACAAGCACTCTGCAGCCAAGACGACCACCAGTGCGGATGCCAAGACCGTGACCACCACCCAATGCGCCGTTGTGGTGCTCGTCTGCATCCATTGGTCAAACCGGAAAACAGCGTTGTTGCTGGTCAGCATTTCTTTGCCCGTATGACCGAGGACCGCGGCGGTGGCCGATCCGGCAAGGCCCAGAACCGCGCCAGACACTAGCCAGGCCACCGCCCAATCCGGGGTCATATCCGGCCAGTTTTCCTGAAGGGCATAAAACAAGGCCCCGTTCGTCAAAACCTTGGCGAGTGGGATCCACCAAGCCAACCGGCACCGGAAATTTGCGGAAACAGACAGACGAGCCATGGTCAGGCCCGGCGCTCCAGCCTGCACAGTCCATCCACTTCGGGCAAAGACCGCCACCCTATTACCCTATTGACCATGTCCCATTCTCTCCGGATACGTGCGAGGAGTAGGGATAACACGTCGCAATTAGTAGTTAAGGGCTTAATCCTTTGCGCATTTGATGCTATATATGTTGCACACGGAGGAAATCATGAACATCACCAGCGTTTTTTATAAGTTTCCGGATCAGGAAGCCTGCATTGCGCATTTAGAAAAGTTCGCTGGGGCGATGATCCACATTGCCCGCATTGCGGGGCTACAAACGTGGCTTGTAAAGATGATCAAGACCGCATTGGCCGATGGAACTGTCATGGATGCAAATCCAGCTTCAACGTCCTGGCTGGTACAGTCTTTGAAAAAACCAAAATACCCCTTCAAAAATGGTTTTTGGGTGTTGCCTTGATTGTTAATGCCAGGAAAAGCCTATCAAGTTGTCAGCTTGCCCGTGATCTAGATATGAATCAAAAATCAGCATGGTTTATGCAGAAACGCATCCGCGCTGAAATGGCAAGCAAGCAGGGTGAAATCCTGTTACAAGGAATTGTTGAAGCTGACGAAAGATATGTAGGTGGTAAACCACACAAGCGAAATAAACGTTTTGATAACAATGATTTACCTCCTCCACCTCCTCCGCGATGAAGAGGGACACGCAAAACGTCGGTTATTGGCGCGGTAAAACGCGGCGGTAAAGTCGTTGCCCGTGTCGCCAGCAGTCTGACTGGCAAGGACATTCTAAACTTCATTCGTAGCAGCGTCGATCCCGAAGGCTCGCTGCTGATCACTGATGAATTCAAGGCTTACAGCGCTGTTCGGGCAACCATGGCGCACGCCACAATCAATCATAGCAAGGGCGAATATGTTTTCGGCAACATCCATACCAACACCATTGAAGGCTTCTGGTCACTTCTCAAACGGGCCTGGTACGGATCGCATCATCATTATCGAAAATGCTATATGCCGCTCTATGTCGCGGAAGCATGCTGGAAGTACAATCAACGCAAGAACGACAACGCCTTCGGGTCTTTTATGCGGGGATGCTTTAAATGAACCGACTCTTTTATGGCGACTGCCTGACTGTCATGCGAGAAATGCCGTTAGGCAGTGTTGATCTGATTTATTTGGATCCCCCTTTCAACTCAAACCGTGATTACAATGCGATTTATAAGGATGAGACAGGCCGTCCATTACCCGACCAGATTGAAGCTTTCTCCGATCTGTGGACTTTGGATGAAGATCGCGAACGGGCAATCAGAAATATGCCAATCCTTATGAGAGAATCCGGTGTTGATGACGGTATCACCGAGCTCTGGAAAATTTGGTGTAACGCCCTGCGCAAGACGCAGCCTGGCCTACTTGCCTATCTCAGCTACATGACCGAGAGACTCTTGCCCATGCGGAGTATTCTCAAACCGACCGGATCAATTTATCTACACTGCGATCCTACTGCCAGTCATTACATCAAGGTGATGATGGACGGCATCTTCGGGCACGGAAATTTTCGGAATGAGATCATTTGGTGTTACAAATCTGGCGGCGCAAGCAAACGCTGGTTTGCAAAAAAACATGATACAATTCTATTTTATGCAAGAAATCACAGATATTGCAAATTTAATCAGTTAAAGATCAAATCTTACGGCCAATCCGGAGGCGGCCATGGTGGTGCCATTAAATATTATAAAGATCAAAAAGGGACGTATTCAATTGTAACAGCCCGCGACTGGTGGGAAATTTCAATGTTGGCAACGACCCATAGTGAAGGACTTGGTTATGCGACTCAAAAACCACTTGCCCTATTGGAGCGGATCATTGCTGCCAGCACCAACGAAGGTGATGTGGTGTTCGATCCGTTCTGCCGGTGTGCTACGACGCTGGAAGCTGCCCACAAACTTGATCGCAAGTGGATCGGGATCGATATAGCCATTCACGCAATCAAGCGTGTCGCGAAGGTTCGGCTGGAAGATCGGCTTGGTTTGAAGGATGGTATTGATTTTGAGATCGAGGGTGTCCCACACAACATCGAGGGCGCTCGCGATCTATGGGAACGTGATAAATATCATTTTCAGAAATGGGCAATTGAGCAGATCGACGGCTTTGTCACTGCGCGAAAGACGGCTGATGGCGGTATTGACGGGCGGCTCTATTTTGATATGGGAGGACGCAATCTTGAAAGCATGATGTTGGAAGTGAAGGGCGGCAGAAATATCGGTATCAGTGTTGTGCGGAACCTCCGAGGGGTTCTTGAACGCGAAAATGTGCCCATGGCAGGCTTAATCATCATGGACAATCCAGGGCCGACTAAGATGCGGAACTTTGCTCGCGAAATGGCGTCGGCAGGCGATCTTGAAGTCATGGGTGTTCAGTATTCGCGAATGCAATTGCTGACCGTTCAGGACATTCTTAACGGCAAGCGGTTTCCGACGCCTTCTGTGGCGCGGGCCAAAGGGGCGGCACAGCCTGTACTGCCGCTGGGTTGATAGATAAGCCCTTAAATATTAATTGCGAAATGATATTGTTGATGTGCTCGTCGCCAAAGCTGAATCCCATCACGAAGAGGACACTCTGGTCTTGAACGATCTGGCGCTGAAACTCACGAAACATATCCGAGTAAGACGAGCCAAAACTCGCCGTCTGCTTCGAGGGCGTCGGATAAATCATAACGCGATGTTGCTCAGGGTCTAGTTTGTCGGCCGATTCCCGGATCGGGAAAAGACCAGCCTGCTCCTCCGTCCAGTTTACGGAACCGTGGAGCTTGCAGAAATGGACATATCCATCCACCGCTGCCCACCTCTTCGAAGAAATATCGAGCTACTCAGCCAAAGCACGCCGATATCTGGAAGGGTTGAAGCGGCGCTCGACCGTGCCCGCGAACCCGTTGGAATAGGGAATGCCAGATCGGTCCATCGCCCGCTCGTTGAACAGATCATAGTTGGTGGTGAAAACCCAAGGCGGAGCGAGCCCACAGGATCGTGTGGCTAGCGACTGATAAAAACGCCGATAGAGAGCCACGACTGTTTCTTCGCCTTTGGCAAACTGTCCTTCGGTGCATTTCTGAAGGATAAACCTTTTGACGCCCGCGATGACGGCCTCGACAGTTGCTAGGGCATCCTGAAACTCCACCTTGGCGCTCGTCTTGCAAAACTGCTGTGCCGTCATCAGGACCTCCATCATCCGCTCTAGATTTTTTCGGAAGTCTTCGTGGGTTAGGTCAATACCAAGCCGGTCTTTGAGGGCATCTCGTTGTTCAGGGGTCACAAAGGCACCGACGCCAGGCAGACCGGGCACTCCTTGAAGCGTTGTCTGAAACTCTGCCGCAAGCGGTTCCATAGTCGGAATGCCAAGCTCATTTCCTTCGTGCATGGAGGAAGAGCAACCGGAACCAATGAGAAAAGAGAGGTTCTTGGAGCCAAAAACTTCTGCCAAATGCCGTCTGATAATATCAGCGCGGTCGCCGAACCCTGCTTCGGGAGGAAGTTTGGCAAACTCGTCATTGGTTCCTTTTCTGAAATTAATCAATGTTCTACCTCAAATTTCTTGGTTATCGTTACGTCTCTGCACTTCAGCCTCTTATTCATCTTGCTCGGGAAACAGCCCCGGCATCCACCGCCCTACATATTTGGCAGGGAACACCAACTTGAGCGGCGCACGGGTCGATGTTGAGGACAGAGCTCCCGCTTCAAGGAGCGCAGATGTCACCCGCCGCGCGGTGCGGTCGCTAGTGCCAAGGATGGCCTCGACTTCCCCGCGCTCGATCTGCCCCTGATAGAGCACGGCTTTCAGCACGGTATCGGATTTTGGAGGCAGCACTCCGGCGCGGATTTCCTCTTCAGCCCAGATCAGGATGCGGTCGCGCAGCCGATCCGGCCGCATGAGGCTTTCCATGAACTCTACTTGGTCAATGCAGGTGCGCAGGAAGAAGCCCGCGAAGGAGGCAAGCGCAGCTTCGCTGAGCGTGCCGCGCCCGTCGAGATCTCCACGGCGGGGACCGTCGCAAGCAGCAAGGTGCTCTTTGTAAGCAGCCTCCTGCCGCGCAAGCCCGCGAACCACTGACCAAAGGCCGCGCGTATCTAGCGTTTTGCGCAGCATGGCGTAGGACATGAGGCGGGCGACACGCCCGTTCCCGTCGAGGAAGGGGTGCACCCAGAGAAGCCGGTGATGGGCGCAAGCCGCAGCAAGGATCGGCTCGATCCTGCCGGGAAGGCTGTAAGCCTTGTGCATCCGTTCGAGAAAACGCGGCACCGCACCAGGGCTGATGGCGACGTGCCGCCCGACTTCGACATAGCGTGCGCGCAGCTCACCAGGCACAACCGGAATCCTCTCGCCCGTCTGGGGGGTCTCGACGAAGAGAAGCTCTGGCGGCAGCAGCTCGCAGAAGCGTCTATGCAACTCGATGATCGACGCAGGCGCAGTCGGCAGCTCCGCCATGCCGTCTTCGTCGATCCATTTCTGGACAGCGACATGCGCCTTGGCTTCGAGCTGAAGGTTCCGCTTCTGCGGATCGGCGCTGTAATCGCCCTGCATCGCGCGCTCGATGTTGATGGGATGGGTGTCGTGCCCTTCGATGAGGTTGCTGTAATAGCAATTCATCGCCCGCACGAGATCGGCAAGCGCCTCGACGATAGACGTGGGCAGGCCACTGCGGAAAGCGGCAGACTTCTCCGCGAGCTCAAGCACGAGATCATTCAAGCCCGCCCGCGCGGGTGAGCCTTCCGAGACCATAAGGGGCTCGAACAGGCCTATCGTCTCGCCATCGTCGGAGATCGTCATTTGTCCTTCTTTATGTCCGCTTTCGTGACCGCCAAGGATGGCGATAAAAATCAAATGCTATCATATGTTTGCTAATTTATGAAGCGACATTGTTTCCGCAAAAATGGCCGGTTCCCTGTCCGGTATCATGTAAAAGCTAAAGAAAGGACGCGGATGCCCCTGATAAACGACAGATTTTTGGAGCCGAAGCCCTCGGCCAGGTGACGCCTGACAATACCGGCGCGATTTTCAAAACCTGCCTCATTCGAGAGCTTGGCAAATTCGTCTCGGCTGCCCTTTCTAAACTGAATCAATGACTTTTACCCCAATAGTTCCTGTTGTTATGCGGGTGATGCACGCTCCTCTATCCGCTTGCGAGGCGGTTCCTCTGTATCACCGAAGCCTTCAAGCGATACGGGAGCTCGATCAGGAAACTCCACCATGAGGCTCAGTTTTCCACCCATAGCCTCGACATAGCTGCGCAACGTCGAAAGCATGAGATCGCTGCGCTTTTCCATCTGTGCGATGGTCGCTTGACGAATGTTTAACATCTCGGCCAGTTGCGTTTGCGTGAGCTTCTTCGCTTTCCGCAGTTCTTGAAGCGTCAGATACTCAGCGTGCAGGCGATCAGCCTCGGCGAGGATACGTGCGCGCCGTGCTTCAGGGAGTTCATTCATTTTGTCGTTCAGAGACTTGCTCATCACTTTCTCCTTTCCTGCGCTGCAAGGTGCTGGCCAAAGCGGACATCCGCTTTGGCGATCAGCTTCTTGTAGAAACGCTTTTCATTTACGCCTGCCTTGTCACCTGCTGTCAGAAGGATTGCCTTCCGCTTAGGGTCGAAAGCAAAAGCGATCCGCCACACACCATCATCTGCATTACATCTCAGTTCTTTCATGTTTGCGTGCTTTGAGCCGTTCAAAGTATCCGCGTGGGGGCGCTTCAAATCTCACCGGCAAGCCCAGAGATTTCTATCTGCACATGACCAGATCAACCTAGTCTTCCGTCCTCGCAGATATCAACTCACCGCAAACTCATACCGACACGCCCGTTCCGATGCATTCAACCTCTGGGGTGAGTACACCGCTGAAAGGGCAGCCTGAGTACTGCGAGACAACACTTTGCTCGCAGCCTCAAACAACTTGGCAATACCCCGCAATGACATACGCAGCGTCAGGGGGTGCCGATGAGGGCCATGCGAATGGCGGGCACGACGGCGGTCCAGAGTGCGCCGAGCGCCAGAGCCATGCCGATCAGAAGCGCCATCCCGCGCAGGGTCTTGTTGACACTCTCGGCAATCTCCGTCCGGACCTCGGCTATCTCCGTCCTGACTTCGCCGATCCGTTTGTCCAACGCCGCGCCCTGTTTCATAATCTGCTTCTCGAGACGGCCTTCCGCCTCGCGCAGATCAGCGGCGGTCGCCGCCGTGTTGGTGAACGCGGCGTTCACGACCGAAACCAGGGCCCGCGCGGATTTGTTGTCCAGACCGGCGGCTTCGAGCTCGTCGATGGCCTTGGCGGTATCAATGGCGGCGGCGGGCAGCATGGGCGGGATCCTTTCATCGCTCGATGTAGCGCGGGATCAGATGCCAGCGCCAGGCGTAGTTCAGCGTGCCTTCGATCGTGAACCAGATGTAGCCGAAAAAGGCGACAACCACGGCCAGGATCAGGGAATCGGGCCACTTCATTCTTTGGATCAGTTTGGTCACGTCGAACGCCTTTTGCGGTGGATCAGAGGGGGCCTCTCCCTCTGGCATGTGTTTTAGAGGTTACTGAGCGACCTGGTCGGCCCACTCTTCGGTGTTGAACCAGTAGTTGTGACGCTCTTCGAGCCAACCGCTGCGCCACTGCTGGGCGATCCAGTTGTTGAAGAAGTTCAACGCATCCGGGTCCCCTTTGCCCAGGGCAAAGGCTTCGCCGCGCGGGTCGAACAGTTCGCCAAACGGCACGTGCAGCGTGTCGGGGTTCCGTCCCGCTTCGCGGTTCGGGGTCGGCTGCGACGCCATGGTGGCGTGCGCGTTGCCGTTCAGCACTTCCTGGGTCGATGCGCCGTCCTCATCAAACAGCAGCAGGGTGGCTTCGGGAAAGCGTTCGCCGATGACAACGGCCGGGGTGGCGCCGCGGCGCGCTGCGAATGTCACATCGGGAGAGTTGAAATCCTCAAGCGACATACCGGCGGTCATTTTCTTGTTCGCCAGGATCGCCAGACCCGAGAAGGCGTAAGGATCGGTGAAGTTCACCGTCAGGTTCCGCTGTGGGGTGACCGACATGCCGGAAATGATGACGTCGAAATTGCCCGCCAGCAGCGACGGGATGATGCCGTCCCATGCGGTTGGAACGAATTCGACCTCGACGCCCATGTCCTCGGCCAGTTTGCGGCCCACGTCGAGTTCGTACCCGATCAGGTCGCCGTTCACGTCGCGCATCGACCACGGCACGAACAGCGACAGACCGATGCGGATCAGGCCTTCTTCCTGGATCGACTTGATCACGCTTTCGGACGAAAGCGCCTGGGTCGCGGTTTCCGCCGCCGCACTGGCGGCCAGACTGGCCGCCAGTGCGGCGGCGGTGGCGGCTACGAATAATCTGCGTGTGAAGTTCATTTTGATCTGTCCTTCCTGCTGGTGAATGGTGGGATCTGTTTCTTGTTATTGGTGGGTGTCGTAGCGTTTTTCGACATACGACACGGCCACGGAGAGGATCAGCGTGACCACCAGATAGACGGCGGCGGCGGTGAACCAGATTTCAAAGCTCATGAACGTGTCCGAGATGATGTTGCGCCCAATCGTGGTCAGTTCGGCGACGGCGATCACGCTGACGATGGCCGAGGATTTGATCAGGTGCACCACTTCGCCCATTAGCGGCGGCAGCATGAACCGCACCGATTGCGGCAGCACGATATAGCGGTAGGATTGATAGGGGCTCATCCTGATGGATTTCGCCGCCTCCCACTGGCCGCGGGGCACCGCGTTGATGCCAGCGCGCAGGATTTCCGAGATCAGCGCCGAATGGAACACCGCAAGCGTCAGGATACTGGCGGAATAGCGGTCAAAGCCAAAGATCGGGCCGAGCACGTAGTAGAACAGGTACAGCAGGACCAGCAGCGGGATGTTGCGGATGAGTTCAAGGTACCCGACCGACACCGCCGTCCCCATGACCAGCGCTGACAGGCGCAGCAGCGCCACGATCAGGCCCAGCGCCATGGCCAGCGCAAAGGATGTCACCGACAGTTTGATTGTCGCCCACAGCCCGTGAAAGATCTCGCCCAGTTGGAACCCGTCATCGGTAAAGGAATAAAGGTACTGCGGCACCCGGTTCCATTGCCAGTTATAGCCCATGTTCTGGGCGCCGGCGTAGATCGCGACTGACACGATTACGCACCCAAAGAAACGCTGGATCGCCGGGGGCTGGGGCAGGGCCTGCCCATTGAGTCCTGTCATTTGCGGAGCAGACATCCCTCAGTGCTCCAGAATCTGGTCCAGGAACAGGCGGCAGCGTTCACTGGATGGTTTGGTGAAGAACTGTTCGGGGGGCGAGATTTCGACGATCTGGCCGACTTCCATGAACACCATCGTGTCGGCGACCTTGCGGGCGAACCCCATTTCATGGGTCTCCACGACCATGGTCATGCCGGTGTCGGCCAGCTCGACCATCACGTCGAGCACTTCGTTGATCATTTCCGGATCCAACGCCGAGGGCGGTTCATCAAACAGCATGATCCGGCTTTCCATGCACAGCGACCGCGCGATGGCGACGCGCTGCTGCTGGCCGCCCGACAGTTGGGTGGGGTATTTGTCGGCCTGTTCGGGGATATGCACCCGGTCCAGATATTTGCGGGCGGTGGCTTCGGCCTCGGATCGGTTGATCTTGCGCACCTTCATGAGGCCGATCGAGGTGTCCAGTTTTTGGACGGTGATTTGCCCGCGCGTGCGGCCTTGATTACTCCTTAAGTAATTGTATATACATAAACCATGATAACGATTATCTGGGATGAGCCGAAAAGGCAGATCAACCTGTCTCGGCACGGGTTGGATTTTGCTGATCTGGACGAGTGGTTCTTCCTTGATGCCGTGACGGTCCCCGCCAAGGAAGACCGCCACATGGCAATCGGGCGCTTGAATGATGGACCCATCGCCGTTGTCTTTGCTGTTCTGGGAACAGAAGGCGTCTCGGTGATCTCCATGCGTCCTGCAAGCCGCAAGGAAAGGAGTTTGCTATGACCGTAAAGAAGCACACAGAAGTTTCTGACGCTGAGGAAGCACGTATCCAGAAGATGATTGCATCCGATCCTGACAGCCCTGAGCTGACGGATGAGCAAGTTGCCTCGGCCAAACCCTTCGCTGAGGCTTTCCCAGAGATTGCTCAGAAGATGCGTAAGAACGTAGGCGGTCACCCCAAATCGGCCTCTCCAAAAGTGCCTGTTTCGATCAGGCTGGATCAGGATGTTGTCGCAAAATTCAAGGCAACTGGACCGGGCTGGCAGAGCCGTATCAATGACGTTCTGCGGAAATCAGCGACACAGTGACAGGAACAACGCTAGCGCCCGACCGCCCCCATATGGCGGAGAGGGCGCGGGAAGATGTGGAATGAAACGTGTAGAGCAAACATCCGCAGAAATGCCGGAAAGAACCGGACAACAACCTGCGGCCACGTCCTGTGAGATATAGCTGAAAGTTGGTGATGGCCCCTGGGGATCATCGTCCGGCGGGTTCTGGAAGCCGGGTTGCCGGTGATCGAGCGCGGCGGAGACGGAGCGAGGAAAACGATGATGGCAGAGGCCCGAACGTGGTGGGAAGGGCTGACCCCGGACCAGCGCAGCGCATGGCAGAAGCGCCTGCCCGGCCTCAAGGGGCGCGATCTGATCGTCGGGGCGTGGACGCAGGCACGGGGGCAGTGACGCGCCCGTGAGACACCCGACGGGACCGGGATCAGGGCGGATCAGGGATGGGCGCTGGCGAAGCGGGTTATTCGGCTGGGGCATCCACCAGATCGAGGCGGCGCTCGATGCGCTCAAGACGAATGTCCATCCGGTCGATCCGCCCGGTCAGCGTCGCCATATCGGCTCGCATGGTCGCTATATCGGTTCGCATGGCCGCCATATCGACCTTGAGCGTGGTCATATCGCTGCGCAGACCGCCGATCTGGTCACGCATGTGGGTCTGCCCCGCCTGTAACCACTTGAGATGCTCAAGCGATGCGGTAAGAGGGGCTTTTTGTAAGCCACAAAGGCCTCGCCATCCATCGCGCCTTTGATGACCCACGGCGCGATCAAGGCATCTGACGTCAAACCGGCGATGAAGGTCTGTGTTCCCGATGACCCGAAAGGGGCATCCATAACGAGCCGCTCTCCTCGCTGCGACCAACCACGTGTGTTGAGGACAGTCCCCATTTCACACTAGTCGAATTTTGCACTGTCGGATGAGCAGGCTCCTACGTCGCCTGCGGCCCCCAAAAACTACACACCACTGCGGTCGGTCTCTACGGCGCTTTGGAAGAGCGCGTTCCCTCCCTTGGATGTGCATTTTTTGGGGTTCTTATAGATCATAAGGGCATTGTCACGTTGTTTTCAGCGCCTAAGAAACTGCCGACTTGAGGCTCTTCAAGCGGCCAGTTCGATGGCGCATTCGTTCCATTGGTGAAATGCGGCGGCTCGTTTCTGGCGATAGGCGGAGGCAGTCATTTTGTGGCGACGTGGGCGGAACAGGTTTGCGGTTTCATCATGGGCGGCCAGAAATCTCTGCGCCTGACGGGCTGACTTGAAACGGCCCTGTATTTTTTCTCGTTTCCGTGTTGGTCTGTGCGATCCTTCGATACGATTGTTTATCCCTTTATGCGCTCGGTGATCCACCTCCAACGCGCGTTTGCGCAGGGCGGCACCGTAGCGGCGCAGCTTGTCCGTCAGTCCGCCACTATGACTCGGGGCGTCCCCCAGCGGGCTACCAACCTGGCAATGAACCGCTTTGCAGCCCGCGCATTTCGGCGTGATTGCACCAGGATGTCGAGAACTTCGCCGTTGCCGGCAACGGCGCGCCACAGCCAATGCTTCACACCGCGGATTATGATCACCCCTTCATCCAGATGCCATTTATCCGAGGGCTGTTGACGCGCAGCCCTGACATGCTTCGCAATCTGAGTTCCGAATTTTCTGACCCATGAACGGATTGTCTCGTAACTCACCTTGATGCCTCGTTCAGCAAGCAAATCCTCAACGTCGCGCAGACTGAGTGCAAAGCGATGGTATGCCGAGCCCGCGTAAGAAATGATGGAACGCGGGAAGCGGTAGCCTTTTAGGCGAGGTTGGGAAATCTGGCTGATCATCGTCAGGCGTTACGGGCAATTGGGATTGTGGTCAACAACTTGACGATCCCTGCACAACCCATTCTCAGCAACGCAAGCTGAGTTGTCCGTCAGATCAAGTCGTGTGTTTTACAATTTTTTTATTGACCCCGGGTTCAAATCCCCTAGCGCCCGCGCCATCGTCGCGCCAGCGGTAGAAACAGTACCGCACTGTGGAGACCGGTGGAAAACCCTTCGGTAAAAGTGACCATGCGCAGCCCGATGCCCCGATATACCCAATCGCGTCCCAGACGTCGCGCAGATCAACCTTCCGAGGGCGGCCAAGATGGTTTGGGCAAGGCAAAAGCGGAGCAATAACAGCCCATTCTTCATTCGTCGTATCGCTTGAACACCGCTCAGCTTTTCGCTCATAGTCTTTGCAGGCGTAAACGAGGTGGTGTTAGTCGCAATTCATGGTGATTGACCAGAATATCCACTTGATGATCGTAGCACTCGAACAGCAGCTGATAAAGCTCGTCCGTCTCGTATTGCTGGAGTGAACCAGGCAATACAAACGGATCTTTGCTCAAGTTTACGCGTGGGCCCTGCAGGGGGGGGCATTCTGCGGCCATTGATGCCAGATGGAGGGCACGACAATCTGGGCCAACGGCTCACGCGGCGGCAATTTCGATAATTTTCCCTTTAGGTTAGTGCGAGCCATCATGTGTTCCACCAGCGCAATGAGCAGCCACTGGCTTGGGTGATTGAAGGTAAAGAAAAGCCGCCGAGTGCTTTTTTCGGCATCAATCAAATCGCTAATTTTCACATCGCAGGCGGCTTCGCGTCGGCGTAATTCTTCAAGCGATGTCTGTGCTATCTGCCCGGCGTCAGGTAGATTAAAAGGTGTTTCGCCCCTTCTGTCGCGATACCAGTCCCTGAGAATGCGCAGGTCATGATATTCACCCATTGGCCCCATCAGACGTGCTTTTGTGATCTGATGTGTCACATAGCACAAGTACGGCTGCTGGCCAGCATAGAATAGATTGGGCCAAATGATTGTCTTTTCGGGAAAATGCGCCTTTATATTGGCTGAAACCACGTGCGGAACTCGGATCGTCGGCATTGTCGCTTGTGCAAAGATGATGTCAGCCTCGCGCATTCTTGCCTCGTGTACATCCTTCTGCGCGTCTTGCGACAAAAACGTGATGATCGGTTCGAGTGGTTGAACATCCTCGCAGCTCGCCGAGAGTAACGAGGTGACCGGCTCCGCCTGACAGTTTCCTGAAACCAGAATCTTCATTGCTTATTCAGTCGATTGTCCTGAGATCACCACCCCCTCCATCCAAGTTTGAGCAGTGCGGGAGCGGACGCCAGGCCAGATGCCTGCGTGCCGGGCATGTCGAGACGGGCAGGGGAGTCAGTTGGCCAGCACCCTGTCGAGCAGCGTTATGACCACGATCCCGCCCACCATGATGCTGCCCAGCAGGATGGTCATGTCCTTTTTGAGGGCAACCATACCCTTGCGCAGGGCCTCGACCGATGTGTCGATCTTCTGGTCCAGCGCCTTCATGTCCTTTTGCAGAAGCGCAATATCGTCCTTTGTGGCCAGATTTTCGGTGATCCCCTCCGCAAAGGTGCCGGCCAGGGTTTCGGCCTGTTCCGATGTAAACCCCGCCGCGCCCAGACGCCGGGCGGCTTTCAGCGTATCGAAGGCAACGGACATGGGCAGGCGCTCCGGTTGGGGACACGTCTTGATATAGAGCTTTTCCCCGCCGCGCGCCAGAGGGCGCGCGGCATGGGGATCGCTCCGCAACCCTGTGGAAATGCGTGACCGGGCACTATCGTCGCCGCTCAGCATAGTTCGGGATCATATCGGCGTTGTTGGCGATATAGGTCTGGAATTCGGTCGCGGTTTTTCTGAGGGCCTTAATGCTGGCGTAGCCCGTTTCGATGTCGTCCAGATCGATGACCAGGTCTTCAATTACCAACGGCCCGTCATGCAGATTGCCGTTCCATAGAAAGCTCTTGATCTGGCGCAGTTGGCGCGACAAGGCTAGCGCATCATCAGGGTTGTGATGCGCTAGCCCCTTTACATATTGCTGCATCACGGTGATCCGCATGGTGATATGGAACCAGTCGAGAAGGTGTTCCGAGGCGGGTGCCATGTGCCGAGCCATGTTGATGACGGTATCGTCCGGCGACAAACGGGCTTGACGGAGCCGTTCCAGAGTATCCGTTGCGGATACACTATCAACAATCTCATTCCCTAACTTATCTTCTACGGCAAGGCAATAATGCCCTCCCTGCCCTCCAAACATCTTCCCGAGTGATGAAATAATTGGAGTGCGGAAAGCTGAGTCCACAACCGTCTGCTTGAAATTCTGCTCATCCCATCTCGCTATCGAACTCAGCAGGTTCCTTGTTATTTCGGCGACTTGCTTTGTCTCGTCTGATCTGGATAAGTTTTTGTCTCTTTCGGCGATGAAAGTCGGCTGATAATAGCTCCCTTCTTTGGGAACTTCGCAATGCAACTGAAACCGATCTTCGATATCCCGCGTAACGCGAGCTCGAGATTTCACCTCCCGCCCTTCTTTCATCATCGCTACGAGGTGAATGGTACGCTGCAAGCCTTCCAAAGCCTGGATAAGGTTCTGCACTGGAAGCACATGTGAGCCGTCGCCATCATGGCGCGGCTGAAAGTGTAAGCCAAAGAAAGTTTCGCTATCAAAATCCATTCGGGGATTCCTCCAGGTGCAACCTATCCCACAAATTTTTCTTGAACCATCGAAAAAGAGCCCCGCTTGGGGACTCTTTCGTTCTCGTAGGAGCGAAAGTTGAACGGGTTTACCGTCATCCTTTGTCTCCAGCCAGGTCGTAACAAAAGCCACCGGGCCACCAGCATCTTCCACCAGCTCACGCGGACAGAAGTAGGACCGATATCCAGTCTCGGATATCGGATGCGGTGAACGGTCAGCCGTCACAACCTCAAGGTGGGCGGTGTCACCACCTAGCCAGTGCGGGCACCACCTGACGGTGATCCCCTTCTATGGTTGCCGCCGCTGATGCAAGATGTTTCTGACTTGGGTGGGTGAGATCGAGTGCAGTCTTCTATCAGGCCTTTATGTGTGGCACTTTTATGTCCGCTGGCCGGTATGGAGATCAGCAGACCAGGTCCAAATCTACCCTGCGAGCCGCTATGCTCTAAGGGGACTGCTGGTTTCCCCGCTCCAGATCTATTCGATCATTCAAGTCATCAACTTCCTACACCTCCCATTTACCGGCCTCGGATTTGGCCGCGTGAGTTGAACATCACGCCGCTGCCATCTGAGAGTACCACAAAGTGTGCGGCGTGTTCTGATACCGGCTTCGACGACCCTGCGCTGCCGGAACGGCGTCCTGCAGGGGGCTATGGGCTGGGAAGGCATTCATCTGTTTTTCTTTGACATTTACGCGGTGCGATATGGTTCTTTTGAATTACATGCAGCGAACCCGGATGTGTCACTGCAGGAATTCGGTTTTCGGGAGACTGAACGATTTTCGTACATCTACGACATGGGCGATCACTGGGAGCACGAGATCCGGATTGAGGCGATCAACCCCCCACAGAAGAACTCTTATCCTGTCGGCATCGGCGGTTCGGGTGCTTGTTTGCCGGAAGATTGCGGCGGCCCATACGGATATCTTGAGCGCCGGGATGAAACGGAGAGCTACGATGTCTGGAGGGACATGGATATCATGATTGGCTTTCTCGAAGACGTTGTTGCAGCGGATGCTCCCGACCGTTGCGCGAGATCGCCAGTTTGTTCAAGGTCAGTGTGCAGACGGTGCGCCGCGCCTAAATAGAACAAACAGCCTACATTCTCGACTCCCCACGGGTCAATCTAGTGTATGTGCGCCTATCACACACAAAATAGAGAATCATCAGGTGCGGGCAGTACAGCACTACATAAAGCGCAAGGCAGCAACGAACCTGTTACATGCACCGCGAACAGCGGCGGCGCTCGGACGGCCATTCAACACGCATGTCACAATCAATTTCTGGCAACTTGGATGCGACGAGACAGATATTTTTGAGGTGTTTGCAAGATTGCGCAACGAGCGGTTTCAGCGATGGTCGAGCTATACACTTAAAGGAACGGGTACGGCACGGAACGGTGCGCCAACCTTTGCTTGGGTGATCGAGGCCGACAAAGAGCTGCATCACGCTCACTAGATGGTTCACATCGCACCAGAACAAGCACTGCACTTTGCAGGATCGCTCAGAAAGTGGCTGATCAAGCTCAATGATGGCCGTACTATTCCCGACGAGGCAATCAAGATTCAGAAAATCGACAATGCCGAAGGGCTGAAAAAATATCTCGCCAAAGGCACAGAGCCGCACTTTGCATGCTTCTGCCAAATCCGCCCGCAGAAGACGGGTGCAGTACATGGGCGCAAAAGCGGTGTGAGCCGCAACCTAGGCCCTGCTGAGTGGATGCCCCGTAAGGCGGCATGGAAAGCGGCCAGACGCCGCGCGGCCTGAGTGTTTGAGTATGAGTGATGCTTGCAGAAAGTACCAATAATGGGTATACTCCGTTCATAGGAGGCTCATCATGGCAAAAAACACATCCATGTTGCTTGGCGATCATTTCGCAGGGTTCATCGACACGCAGGTTCAAACTGGGCGTTACGGCTCAGCCAGCGACGGGCATTGTCACGTTGTTTTCAGCGCCTAAGAAACTGCCGACTTGAGGCTCTTCAAGCGGCCAGTTCGATGGCGCATTCGTTCCATTGGTGAAATGCGGCGGCTCGTTTCTGGCGATAGGCGGAGGCAGTCATTTTGTGGCGACGTGGGCGGAACAGGTTTGCGGTTTCATCATGGGCGGCCAGAAATCTCTGCGCCTGACGGGCTGACTTGAAACGGCCCTGTATTTTTTCTCGTTTCCGTGTTGGTCTGTGCGATCCTTCGATACGATTGTTTATCCCTTTATGCGCTCGGTGATCCACCTCCAACGCGCGTTTGCGCAGGGCGGCACCGTAGCGGCGCAGCTTGTCCGTCAGTCCGCCACTATGACTCGGGGCGTCCCCCAGCGGGCTACCAACCTGGCAATGAACCGCTTTGCAGCCCGCGCATTTCGGCGTGATTGCACCAGGATGTCGAGACCTTCGCCGTTGCCGGCAACGGCGCGCCACAGCCAATGCTTCACACCGCGGATGATGATCACCCCTTCATCCAGATGCCATTTATCCGAGGGCTGTTGACGCGCAGCCCTGACATGCTTCGCAATCTGAGTTCCGAATTTTCTGACCCATGAACGGATTGTCTCGTAACTCACCTTGATGCCTCGTTCAGCAAGCAAATCCTCAACGTCGCGCAGACTGAGTGCAAAGCGATGGTATGCCGAGCCCGCGTAAGAAATGATGGAACGCGGGAAGCGGTAGCCTTTTAGGCGAGGTTGGGAAATCTGGCTGATCATCGTCAGGCGTTACGGGCAATTGGGATTGTGGTCAACAACTTGACGATCCCGCTGGTCGCCTTCCCGCCGCAAGCTTGCTGGGGTGGTCGGCGGTGCTCGCGCGGATCTGCTCGCGCTCGTACTCCTCGACGTCTTCGAGGCAGTACACGACCCGGCCACCGATGTAGCGGGGACCTTCCCCCGACCACCGCCACCGCTCGAGGGTGCGGTGGCTGATGTTCCAGCGAGCGGCTAGCTCGATCTGGTTCAAATGCCTGATTGTCATCTGTGTCTCCTTCGGTCTTGGTCGAAAACCTGCGGAGAGGATGGCGGTGCGGTGGGGAGGGCCTCGAGAGGCAGAAGGGAGGAATTGATTGTGTCAGAAAAAAAGGACTATATTTCTGACACACAGAGAAGCATATGGCTGTTCAAATGACTGGTATTGCTGACAAAATCATGAAGCGCGTACGCGCGAAGGGGAGAGGAAAGTGGGTATGCACCCCCAAGGACTTCCTCGACCTCGGCAGCCGTGCGGCCGTCGACCAGGCGCTGTCCCGCCTGGCGACGAGCGGTGATCTGCGCCGTGTCGGACGCGGGCTCTAGGATCTTCCGCGCATGAGCGGTATCCTGAACCGTCCGGCACCGGTCGATATGGATTCGGCGATGGCGGCACTGGCGCGCCGTGACAGCGTTCGCATCATACCCGACGGTATCGCGGCAGCGAGCCAGCTTGGCCTGACAAATGCCGTGCCCGCGAAGGCCAGTTATGTAACCGACGGAGCGACGCGCAACGTCAAGATCGGCAATCGGACCGTGCGCCTTCGCCATGCCGGTCCGAGCGTGACGGCGTGGGCGGGGAAATCCTCTGCCCCCGTTGTGCAGGCCCTGCGCTGGCTCGGCCTACGAGCTTCCTCGGACACGAGGGTTGCGGCGGCGCTCAAGCGCAAACTGCCGGATTCGGTGAAGAAGGATCTGGTCCGGAACAGCGCTGGCCTGCCGGGCTGGGCGGGCCCCGTCGTGCGCCGTCTAGCTGATACTCAGATCTCCACATGACGAGCGAGAGCTTCGAGCGCTTTCTTGCGCTCCCGGACCAGGACCGGAAGGATGTATTCGAGGTGACGGCCGACCAACTCGACACGATCGCGAGCTACGTCGAGAAGGACTTCTGGGTCTGCCTCGTCCTCGATGCCCTGTACAACCGCTTGCCGGAGGGGCATCCACGACTCCTATTCAAGGGCGGCACGGCGCTGTCCAAGGCTTTCGGGCTCATTCAACGCTTCTCCGAAGATATCGATCTCGTGGTCTATCGCGAGGGGCTGGGTTTCGGCACCGATCGCGATCCCACAAGCCCCGATGGCCTCTCGAGCAAGCAACGCAAGGCGCTGTTCGACGAGTTGAGCGCCGCGATCGAGAAGGACTACGAAGCTATGCAGGGCATGTGCTCGGCGATGCCCCGGAATTCGATTGGGTGATGGAGCAACTCGAAATCGCCGAGGACACGATCAATCGGCGTTAGCGCGCTGCTCCTCCAGCAGTTCCTTGACCCGCAAACGGCAAGCGCCTCCCTTTGCTTCGATCAGCGCCTTCCAATCCTTGTGTCCCTTGAAAATGTCCTGCAGCCGGCTGGTGGTCTCGAACTCGAGATCGGCGAACATCGCCGCCGAGCTGACGCTCGGCTCGCTCCTCGCCCAAGCATTGAAGAGGTATTCCACGATCTGCCAATGCTTGTCTCCGTTGAACCTAAACTCCCTGTCGCCGACCCAGACGTGACGGAATCCAGACGCATGTCGCACAGGATCGTCCCCGCCTGACGCGGTGCCGGGATGGACAGCCGATCAGGCCGGGCTATGGACTGTAGCTCTGACAGCACCAGATCGGCCCTTGAGAGGCTCTGCATGCGCAGTTGCGCCTGCTTTTGCTGCCAAAGCGCCTCAAGCCTATCGGCTACCTTTGGACGTGCCGCCAACTACGGATCGCCTCTTCGGTCTGCGCCAGCGCGCCGCAACAGGCGAGCATGAATGCGACACGCTGTGCGCTGCCCTCGATATCGATCATCGCCTGACGCCGCCCTGATCTTCGGTGGCGTCTTGTGAATATTTGCAACACGCACATCTCGCAATCCTCACCGTAAAGCAGTTTTCTCCACAAGGTTGCATCGCAAAAATTTTTGGCAATTACCATTTTATTAACCAATTTCTCTTTTCTACCTGAGCGATAATAAGTACCCTTATACTGAAAGTAACTTTTCAAAGGCCAGGATTGCTTATGGATCAGATGCGGGATGAAGCTTGGGCGCTGTTTTCAGAGTGGCGGGACGGGGCAGAAAATGGCAAGGCATCATAGGAGCTCTATGATGCCTTGCTGGAAACCGTGCTTACCGAACATCACCCATCTGGGCCAAGTCGCGGAGCGATTGCTTGAGCAATCAAAATTCATTGCTGCAGAAGCCCGTGTTCGGGAAGCGCTTGCTTTGGAACCGGACAATCCCTGGCTTCTCTACCAACTTGGACGCGCTATATTGGGGCGCGGTCAGGAATCTGAAGCTTTGGAGATATTCAATGTGGGGCTTGCGCAAAACGAATTTGAACCCATTCGCAAGATCGCGAATGCGCTTGAAGCAAAGAACAGGCTTGTTGAGCAGAAACGGAAAGAGGCGCAGGCCCAAATAGCAGAAGCAGACAGATTGTTTGACAGGGGCGAAATCGACAGTGCGGATGAAATTCTGGCACAGGTGGAAAAAACCGAATTGTTCCCGGTGATCACCTACGTAAAGCGGGCCAATATCGCCATTTTGTTGGGTCACACCGATCAAGCAACAAGCTTTCTCGACAAGGCACATCAGCGCGAAG
The DNA here is from genome assembly GCA_965202745.1 of Alphaproteobacteria bacterium. Classification (GTDB taxonomy): domain Bacteria; phylum Pseudomonadota; class Alphaproteobacteria; order Bin95; family Bin95; genus JACKII01. The sequence continues at coordinate 504,251 of CBDBCB010000021.1, read as the reverse complement.
CGAAAAACCCGTGGGTGCATTACAATCGCGCCCTGGTTTCAGAAATCCGCAATGATCTGCCCACCGCTTTGCAACATGTGGGCGAGGCACTTTCAAGCAGCCCTGAAAATGCGAATTTTAAACGGGCCAAAGCCCGTTTGGAGATTGCTGTAAAGCGGGAAGAAAGCAAAATTCTGCGGTTTGATCACCAGCCCGGCTCCGATAGCGACTTTGGGAAAGGCCAGCCTCCCCTCAAGGTCATTTGTTGGGATCTCTCACACAATCCGGCCGGACGTGCCGCAGTGCTTGCCGAAGTTGCCGAAGCATTTGCAACCCCCGAGCTTGCCGGTCCCGTCTTTCTCCGCAATGGCAGCAGCGTTTGGATGCCATTGGCTGACAGCAAACCAGGCTATGATATCACGAGCTGGACTGCCGGAGACATGAGTTGCTTTATAAGCGGGGCGATACGTTATGTCCTGGATAATCCAAGCGATCGCGTTTGGGTTTCCAAAGCCCGCTTTCCGAGCCTGTTCGTGGGATGTCTTTACAAGCTGATCCACAATTCTGCGATGGTCGTCGACCTGGACGATGATGAACTGTCATTCGTAGACGAGGACGAAGCGCTGGAACTCGGCGAGTTTATTGAAGCCGAGCACGACATCGATTGGACAAATCCCGCAGCGCCCGAATGGGCACGCGTTGCCGAAGGTATGGTCGAGTGGGCCGACGCCATCACATGTTGCAACGAAGTTCTGCAATCGCGGTATGGCGGCGAAATCATTCGCCATGTGCGGGATCAACGTCGGTTTGCACCAGATGCACTGAACCGCACCAAATTGCGCGAGGAATTGGGGCTAAGCCAGCAAGACAAGGTTATGTTGTTCATGGGAACACCGCGTCGACACAAGGGTATTCTGGAAATCGCGCGGGCCGTGGCCAACTTGAATGATCCAAATGCAATGCTGTTGTTGGTTGGCAGCATTCCCGAGCCACAACTCCGAGACGATCTGAACTCCATCCCAGGTCTACGTATGCGGCACCTGGCGGATCACCCACTTTCTGACGCTCCGGTCATGAATTTCGTCGCGGATCTGGCCTGCGCCTATCAGGACGGGTCTCATCGCATCGCCCAGACCCAAACCCCTGCAAAGCTTTCAGACGCCGCCGTCAGCGGCACCTTGTCTGTGACGACGCGCCTGCAAACAACGGCACCTTTTGTCAAAGCAGGTGCCGCGATTGTGCCAAATCCCGGCGAACCCCTTGTCGATCTGCTTCGTCGTGGCCTTCAATTGGCGGCTGACCCATCCGTTTCGGCAAAGGCTCGCGACTTTTTTGATCGCGAACTCTCGCTCACGGCCAATGTGCCCGCGGCCCTTCGCGCATTCGAGGCGGCACAATCACGACCTTCTCCCCTGCCCTCATCTTTCCAGGTTCTGCTGCGTCTGATTCAGCGAAGACTTCCACAGCCCGATACACCTGAACTGGTCCGTTTCTGGAAGACCTATGCGGATGAACCAAAACCGGCCGTTGGTGTTTGCAATTTTGAACGCGATTTGGATGTGGTCTTCTTTTGGAAACAAAACGACACCGGCATCTATCAACGACGCCAGGACAGCGTACATGAGGCACTTGCGAACCTCCCCAATGTAAGGAAGATCCTGCATATCGAGGCCCCGATCAGTGTCAACCGATTGAATGCTCTGGCAAATCCAGTGAGCAGCAATGGAGAGGATCGCCTTGTCGCGCACAAGACGGTCTCACGGTTCCTTAAGGCTGCTGATCAAACCGATGTGCATTACCGAAGTTTCATAACCGCTGGGAAAGAGACAACACTGCTGGGGCATAAGTTGTACAGCCAGGAGATGTTTTCTGTTCAGGTAGCCAGATGGATGGAAGAATTGGGGATCGGCGACAACACCTTGGCGTGGCTTTGTCCGGTCGTTCCAGAATTCGAACAAGTGCAAAAGCTGATCGGGTTCAAGGACGTTGTATGTGATGTCATTGACGATCAGCGGCGATGGCCGATGCAGCCCGCAGCACGGCGCAATTTGGATCTTGCGTATAATCATGCGTTCCAGACCAGTGATGTTACGTTTTCAAACTGTGAGCCCGTTGCGCAATGGCTTCGAAGTCAGGGTCTGGTCCCGGTCGTGGTTCCAAATGGGATATCCATTCCAAAAGATGCGGCACCTTCCAAACGCCCCTCACTTCTGAAAACGTTCGATGGACCGGTCGTTGGTTATGTCGGAAACATGAGTGATAGAATTGACTGGCCGCTTCTCAACGATTTGGCAGACGCCCAACCCGATTGGACGCTGGTATTCATCGGAAAGTTGCCACGGAAGGAATCATCTGCATTCTCCGCCTTCCGGGATCGTCCAAATGTCGTGATGCCGGGCGTCGTCCCTGCCCATCAGGTTTCAGACTGGCTGAGCAGCATGGACGTGGGGATTATTCCACATCTTCACACGAGACTGTCCGAAGCAATGAACCCGCTAAAACTTTATGTATATCGGGCACACGGGTTGCGTGTCGTCAGCCTTCCGGTCAGCAATCTCGAAGACTTCACGGATGAAATCGCAATTGCGCATTCCGTTGACGACATGCGGGCAGCAATCAGTGCTGCCTTGAAAGACAAGTCGAAAAATGGACCCAAACCAATGGCCCCCGATAAAGTGCAGAAATACGTTTGGACGACACGCGTTCAGACGATGATGGACAAGATCAGGACTACCTTGTCCGAAAAAGGGCAATATGCCTGACAACAAAAAACTTGTATGCTCAGGCTGAGAGCTATGGCCGAAAGTTGGTGACGGCTTGATCAGGCGGCGTTTTGCATTTGTTTGATCCCGTCGATGAATTCAATGCCCTGGATTATCCCAGGCATGCGATTTGCGTCGTCGCGCTTTCGCCATCGCAATTAGTAGTTAAGGGCTTAATCCTTTGCGCATTTGATGCTATATATGTTGCACACGGAGGAAATCATGAACATCACCAGCGTTTTTTATAAGTTTCCGGATCAGGAAGCCTGCATTGCGCATTTAGAAAAGTTCGCTGGGGCGATGATCCACATTGCCCGCATTGCGGGGCTACAAACGTGGCTTGTAAAGATGATCAAGACCGCATTGGCCGATGGAACTGTCATGGATGCAAATCCAGCTTCAACGTCCTGGCTGGTACAGTCTTTGAAAAAACCAAAATACCCCTTCAAAAATGGTTTTTGGGTGTTGCCTTGATTGTTAATGCCAGGAAAAGCCTATCAAGTTGTCAGCTTGCCCGTGATCTAGATATGAATCAAAAATCAGCATGGTTTATGCAGAAACGCATCCGCGCTGAAATGGCAAGCAAGCAGGGTGAAATCCTGTTACAAGGAATTGTTGAAGCTGACGAAAGATATGTAGGTGGTAAACCACACAAGCGAAATAAACGTTTTGATAACAATGATTTACCTCCTCCACCTCCTCCGCGATGAAGAGGGACACGCAAAACGTCGGTTATTGGCGCGGTAAAACGCGGCGGTAAAGTCGTTGCCCGTGTCGCCAGCAGTCTGACTGGCAAGGACATTCTAAACTTCATTCGTAGCAGCGTCGATCCCGAAGGCTCGCTGCTGATCACTGATGAATTCAAGGCTTACAGCGCTGTTCGGGCAACCATGGCGCACGCCACAATCAATCATAGCAAGGGCGAATATGTTTTCGGCAACATCCATACCAACACCATTGAAGGCTTCTGGTCACTTCTCAAACGGGCCTGGTACGGATCGCATCATCATTATCGAAAATGCTATATGCCGCTCTATGTCGCGGAAGCATGCTGGAAGTACAATCAACGCAAGAACGACAACGCCTTCGGGTCTTTTATGCGGGGATGCTTTAAATGAACCGACTCTTTTATGGCGACTGCCTGACTGTCATGCGAGAAATGCCGTTAGGCAGTGTTGATCTGATTTATTTGGATCCCCCTTTCAACTCAAACCGTGATTACAATGCGATTTATAAGGATGAGACAGGCCGTCCATTACCCGACCAGATTGAAGCTTTCTCCGATCTGTGGACTTTGGATGAAGATCGCGAACGGGCAATCAGAAATATGCCAATCCTTATGAGAGAATCCGGTGTTGATGACGGTATCACCGAGCTCTGGAAAATTTGGTGTAACGCCCTGCGCAAGACGCAGCCTGGCCTACTTGCCTATCTCAGCTACATGACCGAGAGACTCTTGCCCATGCGGAGTATTCTCAAACCGACCGGATCAATTTATCTACACTGCGATCCTACTGCCAGTCATTACATCAAGGTGATGATGGACGGCATCTTCGGGCACGGAAATTTTCGGAATGAGATCATTTGGTGTTACAAATCTGGCGGCGCAAGCAAACGCTGGTTTGCAAAAAAACATGATACAATTCTATTTTATGCAAGAAATCACAGATATTGCAAATTTAATCAGTTAAAGATCAAATCTTACGGCCAATCCGGAGGCGGCCATGGTGGTGCCATTAAATATTATAAAGATCAAAAAGGGACGTATTCAATTGTAACAGCCCGCGACTGGTGGGAAATTTCAATGTTGGCAACGACCCATAGTGAAGGACTTGGTTATGCGACTCAAAAACCACTTGCCCTATTGGAGCGGATCATTGCTGCCAGCACCAACGAAGGTGATGTGGTGTTCGATCCGTTCTGCCGGTGTGCTACGACGCTGGAAGCTGCCCACAAACTTGATCGCAAGTGGATCGGGATCGATATAGCCATTCACGCAATCAAGCGTGTCGCGAAGGTTCGGCTGGAAGATCGGCTTGGTTTGAAGGATGGTATTGATTTTGAGATCGAGGGTGTCCCACACAACATCGAGGGCGCTCGCGATCTATGGGAACGTGATAAATATCATTTTCAGAAATGGGCAATTGAGCAGATCGACGGCTTTGTCACTGCGCGAAAGACGGCTGATGGCGGTATTGACGGGCGGCTCTATTTTGATATGGGAGGACGCAATCTTGAAAGCATGATGTTGGAAGTGAAGGGCGGCAGAAATATCGGTATCAGTGTTGTGCGGAACCTCCGAGGGGTTCTTGAACGCGAAAATGTGCCCATGGCAGGCTTAATCATCATGGACAATCCAGGGCCGACTAAGATGCGGAACTTTGCTCGCGAAATGGCGTCGGCAGGCGATCTTGAAGTCATGGGTGTTCAGTATTCGCGAATGCAATTGCTGACCGTTCAGGACATTCTTAACGGCAAGCGGTTTCCGACGCCTTCTGTGGCGCGGGCCAAAGGGGCGGCACAGCCTGTACTGCCGCTGGGTTGATAGATAAGCCCTTAAATATTAATTGCGATTATTTTATCAACACCTAAATTATTTTTCCCACCGTTTCGCAGCGGCCTTCTTCGCGATCTCGCTCCGTTGTGCTGCTGTTAGCTTTGAAGCCCTAGCTTTCCCACCCTTCCTGCCCATCGCCTGGGCAGCTTTGTCCTTGCCGTCATCCTCTGGCGTTTCTTCCACTTCGCCCGTTGCGATCCGGGCTACTCTGACGGCATTGCCCACTACGTCACGCGGGCGCTTCGGTTTCTTATCGGCCATGGTTTCTCCTATGATGCTTGTCACTAAGCATCATAGGAAGCCTGGCTAGGTCCCGATCGGATTATCAACCGCCGCCAATTTCAAACTGAGACACTACCGACTGGCGCGCTGTGGGCCAGGGTGGAGAATGCCGTCAGCCCCTGGCCCACCGAACAGCCGATGGCGATGACGCCGCCTGTTCCCATCAAAAACGCGCCAAACAACTGACGGCCCAGTTCCCGCGGATCATCGCAGGCCTCCCAGTGAAAATGCCCGCGGGAGATGCTGCCGACCAGCGCCCCAATGACGACTCCGGCTATCGATCCCACACCGAAGCTCAGGCCCCCGCCGGACGCCGTCATCAGGTACAGAACCGTCTCTCCCGGTGGCGCGCTAAAGGTAAAGGACTCCACGGCGACCGGATGAAAGGCAGCGGAGGCAACCCACGTTGTACCGATCCAACCGCCGACGACCGCCACAGCAACCCCGGCGGACCAAAACAGGTAGGAGCGGACAGCCAGAAAGCTAGGGCTGGAAAGGGCCCAGCCAATGAAAAGCGCGGCGATTACGATGGCTATATAAACCGGCGGCACGTTCAAAAGACCCCCCAGGCTGTCTGCATAGTTGGACCCCAGCGAGTCCGGATCACGCTCTATCCTGGGGAACAGGGCCACGCGCAACCCGGCCAGCGGCCCGCCGGCTGCCATATAGGCGGAGATGCCGATGACCAGCACAATCACAAACGACCGCAAATCGCCGCCGCCGAACCGAGCCAGCGCGCCATAGCCGCAATTCCCGGCAATCGCCATTCCATAGCCGAACATCAATCCGCCAACGATGCTGGCAATCGGGTTCCAGGCGAGGGTTTTGTAGTGCGACTGCTCCAACCCGACAAGTTTCAGGGTCAGCGCAATTTGAACACCAATAATCGAAAGGCCCAAGGCCAGTCCCCACATCCGGATGCGCTTCCAATTACCGGCGTAGAGCACATCCTCCACAGCACCCAAGGTGCAAAAGCGGCCGCGGCGGGCAGCCAGTCCCAGGATGATGCCACCGCTCAACCCGACCAGCGCCTCCGCCACGCCATGGGAAATGAGCCAATCTATGCCGTGCGTTCGCCAGCTACGCACTCGGTTTCGGCTTGCAGAACAAGTCGTAGATCGTTTCCAGCATTTGGCGGACCTCGTCGCTGCCCAAGTGGTAGTAGATGGTCTTGCCGTCCCGGCGGAACGTCACGAGCCCTTCCAGCCGCAAGCGCGCCAATTGCTGGGAAACCGCAGTCTGCCGGGCCGACAGGAACTCCTCAAGCTCGGTCACGGATTTCTCGCCAAACGCCAGATGGCAAAGTATCAGCAGCCGACTTTCCTGCGAGAGCGCTTTCAGGAATCTGGCCGCATTGCGGGCATTTTCCAGCATCTCGTCAAGTTCTTCATTGTCGGATATTTCATCGAAAACGGGCAGTGGCATTTGGCTTCCTAGTTCCCAAACTGTCTATGGCTGGCTAGTGACAATGGAAAGCCGTTTGTCAGGAATCTGATTTTGGCAGTTTTTCCAACAGTTTTCCAAGCATTCCCCAAAAAAAGTCCTCGCCCGGATATCCCTCTATGCGTCCCACTTCCTTGCCCTCGTCGATCAGGACAAACGTGGGTATGTATTGTGCCTGGGATCGCATCGTGCTGGTCTCCGGGACCCGGTCATGAATACTGGCGGGGCCCGCCGCCTCTCATCGGTCTGGTCATAAACAACGCCGATTTCTTCCCGCCAGCGCTCACACCAAACGCAGTGTTCTTCATCGAACATCGGAAGCTCAGCAGCGTTTGCAGCACTGCCAGGCGCGGCGCTCAACAGGGCGATACCAAGCATTGGACCAATAGCCAAGCGAAACCAAGTCATCATTCCTCCTTGACGACCGTATTTTTTCATCAATAACTTCACAAGTTCTTATTTGTATGGACCGGTCGGCCATGGGTTTCGAAGTCGGATATGGCGCAGCAGCGTTGGCGGGACTCTTGTCCTTCCTCTCGCCATGCATACTGCCCATTGTGCCCTTCTATTTGTGCTATCTGACAGGCGTTTCCTACGAAAAACTGACGAGCAAAGACCAGAGTCAGGCCGTCGACCGCCGCCAGATCGTGCTGTCTTCGGTCCTGTTTGCCATCGGCGTTACGGTGGTTTTTGTGCTGATGGGGGCCACTGCAACCACGATCAGCCAGCAATTCCGCGAGTGGTTCGGCATTCTGAAATACGCGGCAGCCTTGCTGATCTTTGTCATGGGCCTGCACTTTTTGGGCGTCCTGCGCATCGGATTTCTGTACCGGGAAGCGCGGATTGACGCCGGGGAGCGCCGCTGGGGTGCTATCGGCGCGCTGTTTATCGGCATGGCCTTTGCCTTTGGCTGGACCCCGTGCGTCGGCCCCGTTCTGGCTGCCATCCTGTTTACAGCCAGCGGAGCAGAGTCCGCCGGGCGCGGCGCCATGCTGCTGTTCTCGTATGCAGCCGGGATGACCCTGCCTTTTATTCTGGCGGCCGTCTTTGTTGGCTCCTTCCTGCACTGGGCTGCCAAGTTCCGGCGCTACGTGCAATGGATAGAGCGGATCATGGGCGGGTTCCTGATCCTGTTCGCTATCCTGATTGCTACCGACAGTATGAACCTGATCACCAACTGGATGCTGTCCATCGCCCCGGATATCGGGACGCTGCAATAGCGCCCCGCGGCGTGGCACGAAACAGCCACGCGGCAAACAGACCGGCGCCTGACATGAGTGACGTGAGAAAGAGGAGAAAGTGATGAAACGGATTTTCGTCTCGGCCCTGGCAGCTCTGGCGTTTGCGCTCACGCCCATGGCCAACGCGGCGGAACTGGACGAAGACGGCCTGCACAAACAACCCTGGTTTGCGGTAACGTTCAAAGACATGACCGAAGACCTGGAAGCTGCAATAGACGAGGGCAAGCTGCTTGCCATATTCTTCGAACAGAGAGGCTGAATCTATTGCACCAAGATGCACAAGGAAGTGTTCTCCGACCCGGAAGTCGCAGACTACATCAAAGCAAATTACATGGTCGTGCAGATGAACCTGTTCGGCGATGAAGAAGTTACGGACTTTGACGGCACCGCTTTGCCGGAAAAGGATATGGCAAAGCGGTGGAACGTCCTCTACACGCCCACGATCCTGTTCATGCCCGACAGCATTCCGGAATCCGGCACCGCACGGGATACAGCCGTCAGTCAGATCCCCGGTGCCTTCGGCAAATTTACCACGCTGGATATGTTCCAATGGGTCGTGGAGAAAGGCTATGAGGGCGACGAGCACTTCCAGAAATACCACGCCCGCAAGTTCAACACCCGCAAAGGGAAATAGAGTGACCGCGGCCCTCCGCAGCGGTAGACCATTTAATTCGCAACCATGCATTTAATCGTTGCGCCCATCAAGTGAATGTGATTGGCTCCCCGCTAAGGCACTAAAAGATGTCGGACGAAATGGAGAATCCCATGATCAGAATTGGCCTGATCACAGTCGCAGCTTCGATGCTTGCCAGCGCTTCGTTGGCGGAGCCGGTGAAACCGGTAGCGGTCGTATTTGACGAAGGCAGGGTTGAAGCCTCGCTGACGGGTGTTGCCGGTGACGCGGTGAAGGGCAAACAATGGTTTGGCGGCCCGGAAGCTGGGCAACTGCCTCGCCTGTCATCAGAATGCAGACTTGGCCAATTTGCCGTTCCACGGCGAGGTTGGGCCGCCGCTTGACGGCGTCGCCGGCCGCTGGTCCGAAGCGGAACTGCGCGGCATCGTTGCCAACGCCAACATGATGTTCGACGGCACCATCATGCCGGCCTTCTACAAGGACGCCGGCTACAACCGCCCACTTGGCAAGTTCGAAGGCAAGTCCATCCTGTCGGCCCAGCAGGTCGAGGATATCGTTGCCTACCTTAAAACCCTGAAGGAATAGGCCACAGGGCCTGCATTCTCGAACGGAGGATTTCATGCAACTAACACGACGTGATGCGTTGGTGCTTGGGGTCGCGGCAGCAGCAGCCGCTGTACTGCCAATGCCGGTGCTGGCCGCAGCCGACACCGATGAAGTGAAAGCGGCAATCGCAGAATTTACCGGTGGCGCAACGGTCAAGGACGGCGGCGTTAACATCGGCGCGCCGGAAATTGCCGAGAACGGCAACACGGTTCCGGTTGAAGTCGAAGCGGCGGGCGCCAGCGCCATTCTGCTGCTGGCGGCGGGCAATCCCAGCCCGGGTGTCGCCACCTTCCACTTCGGAAAACTGGCCCCTGCCTCCGCAGCGTCCACCCGCATCCGCCTGGCGAAGACCCAGGATCTGGTGGCGGTTACCAAGATGAAAGACGGTTCCTTTGCCCAGGCGCGCCACACCGTAAAGGTGACCATCGGCGGCTGCGGCGGCTGACCGGCAGAACGGGAGAATACGAGCTATGGCCAAAGTTAAGCCCCGCGTGAAGGTGCCCCGCAAGGCGAAAGCCGGCGAGACCGTTACCATCAAAACCCTGATCAGCCACCCGATGGAAAGCGGCCAGCGCAAAGACCGCAAGACGGGCGAACTGATCCCACGCAAGATCATCAACAAGTTTGAAGCGACGTTTAACGGCGAAGCGGTGATCACTGTGGATATCGACCCAGCGGTCGCCGCCAACCCCTACTTCAAGTTCGACATGGTTGTGCCAGAAGCCGGGACGGTTGCCTTCGCGTGGACCGATGATGACGGCTCTGTCTACGCCACCGAAAAGAAAATCAAGATCGCCTAGCCAATAGGCGACTGGGAGGAAACCCATAAGGAAGCCGATGAGGAAATCGATTGCAACGGCCGCCATTCTTGCGGTTCTGGGCACTGCCGGTGCTGCGCTGGCCGGTGCCGGCCCTGACGACGACAAGCTGATTGTCAATGACGAGATCGAAATCGTGACCGAGGTCAAAAAGGGTAACGATCACCCGCTCGGCACGGTCTATTCCGGCGGGCGCTTCCGCACGGATGAAACCCAGGCGTTCCAGACCGACAACTTTGACAACCCGGCGATGGTGGCTGTCGAATATGTCATTGAGTTGTGGAACACGGCCGCGGGCACGTCGGGCAAATCCTGCCAGGCCTGCCACGGCGATGTCGAGGAAAGCATGGCTGGGTTCCGGGCCAACATGCCCCGCTGGAACGAGAAGGCCGGCAAGCCATTGGTCCATCACCAAGCACCAGGGTGCCAAGGCCTGGAAGTGGGAAAGCCCAGAGATGCTGGCGATGACATCGCTTATCGGAATGCAGTCCCGCGGCCAGCCCATGACGGTGCAGACCGACGGTCCGATGGCCGCGTGGATCGAAAAGGGCAAAGAACTCTACTACACCCGCGTCGGTCAGCTCGATATGGCCTGCAACCAGTGCCACGAGGACAATACCGGCAATATGATCCGCGCCGATCACCTGAGCCAGGGCAACATTAACGGCTTCCCGACCTACCGCTTCAAGTAGTCAGGCCTGGGCTCGCTGCACCGGCGCTTCAAGGGTTGCATGGAGAACATCTGTGCGACCGCATACAAACGCGGCTCAGACGAGTTTGTAGCGCTGGAAGCCTATCTCGCCGATCGCGGCTCCGGTCTGGGCATCGAAAGCCCCGCTGTCCGCAATTAAAATTGCCTCGGGCGAGGCATCCGAAATGGGATTCCGCGCCCGATTTGTATTTGAAGGCTCAAGATTGGGCCGTACCGGAAAGCAAATGACATGATATCCCGGCGTGATTTCCTCCAGGCAACGGTGGCTGCGTCCGCCATTGTTGGCGCATCCGGCATCGGCCGTTGGTCGCATCTGGCGGCGAAACAGGCGCTGACCCAGGAACAGCTCCTGGCGTTTAAGCCAATGGGCAATGTCACGCTGATCCACATCACCGACCTGCATGCCCAGTTAAAGCCGGTCTACTTCCGCGAGCCGGGCATCAATATCGGCGTCGGCCCGAACAAAGGGCTGCCGCCGCACGTGACCGGCGCGGATTTCCTGAAACTGTTCAACCTGAAGCCCGGCACGCCGGAAGCCTATGCCCTCACCAACCAGGACTTCGTCTCCCTGGCGAATGGCTACGGCAAGATGGGTGGCCTGGACCGCTGCGCCACCGTCATTAATTCCATCCGTGCGGAGCGGCCGGACGCACCGCTGCTGGATGGCGGCGACACCTGGCATGGTTCCTATACGGCGGAACAGACGGCGGGCCAGGACGTGGTCAACGTCATGAACGCGCTGAAACCGGACGCCATGACCTCCCACTGGGAATTCACCTTCGGGCGGGAGCGGGTGGACGAGATCGTCAACACCTTGGATTTCTCGTTCCTGGGCGCCAACATCTTCGACCGGGAATGGGACGAGCCAGCCTACGAACCCTATGAGATGTTCGAACGGAATGGCGTCACCATCGCGGTTATCGGCCAGGCGTTCCCTTACATGCCGATCGCCAATCCCGACTGGATGTTCCCCAACCTCTCCTTCGGCATCCGCCAGGAGCGGGTGCAGGCAATGGTGAACGAGGTGCGGGAGGAAGGCGCCGACCTCGTCGTCCTGCTATCCCACAACGGCTTCGACGTGGACCGCAAGCTGGCGGCCCAGGTCCAGGGCATCGACGTTATTCTTTGCGGTCACACCCACGACGCCCTGCCGGAGCCGGTGCTGGTTGGTAATACGGCGCTGATCGCGTCTGGCTCCAACGGCAAGTTCATCAGCCGTATCGACCTAGACGTGCAGGGCGGCGCGGTCAAAGGCCTGCGCCACAAGTTGATCCCGGTCTTTTCCGACGTGATCCAGCCGGATGCCGCCGTCTCCAGACTGATCGACGAGCAGCGCGCGCCCTTCGCCGCCAACCTCTCGGAAGTACTGGGCCATACCGACAGCCTGCTGTACCGGCGCGGCAACTTCAACGGCACCTGGGACGACCTGATCTGTCAGGCCCTGATCGATGAACGTGAGGCGGACATCGCGCTCAGCCCCGGCTTCCGCTGGGGGCCGAGCCTGCTGCCAGGCGACCCGATCACCCGCGAAGACCTGTTCAACGCCACCGGCATGAGCTACCCGGCCGCCTACCGCACGGAAATGACCGGCGAGTTCCTGCACACGGTGCTGGAGGACGTAGCCGACAACCTGTTTAACCCCGACCCCTACTACCAGCAGGGTGGCGACATGGTGCGGGTTGGCGGCATGGGCTACCACATCGACGTGTCGAAGCCTCAGGGCAGCCGCATCACCAACATGACGATGCTCAAAACTGGGGAGGCCGTTGATCCGGCCAAATCCTATGTCGTCGCTGGATGGGCGAGCGTGAACGAGGAAACCGAAGGCCCGCCGATCTATGACGTGGTGGAGGACTATATCCGCCGCGTGGGCCGGGTGAGTATCGACCCGAACAATACCGTGCAAGTCACCGGGACCTGAGCCAAACAGGGAAAGAGAACCGATGGGAGCCAAATCATTTAACCCCAGCCGCCGCGGGTTCCTGGCTGCCAGTGTCGCCGCAGGCGGCGCGGCCGTAGCCAGCACAGCAAATGCTGCCGGTGATCCGGCTATCACCAAGATTCAGCCATGGGCCCAGCAATTGGGCGACGGAGTGGATGCCCGCCCCTACGGCACGCCCTCACAATTTGAGAAGCACGTGGTCCGGCGCAACGTGCCATGGCTGACAGCAGACGCGGTCAGTTCCGTCAACTTCACGCCTTTGCACGAGCTGGACAGCATCCTGACGCCGAACGGCCTTTGCTTCGAACGGCACCATGCGGGCATTGCGGAGGTTGATCCGGGCCAATACCGCCTGATGATCAATGGCCTGGTCGACACGCCGCTGGTGTTCACGCTGGAAGACCTGAAGCGCTTCCCCCGGCACAACAAAATCCACTTCCTGGAATGCGCCGCCAACAGCGGCATGGAATGGCGCGGCGCGCAGCTGAACGGCTGCCAGTTCACCCATGGCATGATCCACAACGTCATGTACACGGGTGTGAAGCTGTCCGACATCCTGAACGAAGCGGGCGTGAAGACCGCAGGCAAGTGGGTGCTGCCGGAAGGCGCGGATGCCTCCGCCATGACCCGCTCCATCCCATTGGAAAAGGTGATGGAGGATTGCCTCGTTGCCTTCAAGATGAACGGCGAGGCGCTGCGCCCGGAACAGGGCTACCCCGTCCGCCTGGTCGTGCCCGGCTGGGAAGGTAACATGTGGGTCAAGTGGCTGCGCCGCCTGGAAGTCGGCGACATGCCCTGGCACCACCGGGAGGAGACCTCCAAATACACCGACCTGCTCGCGAACGGCAAAGCCCGCCGCTTCACCTGGGAGATGGACGCCAAGTCCGTCATCACCAACCCAAGCCCGCAGGCACCCATCAGCCATGACCCCGGCCGCACAGTAATAACCGGCGTTGCCTGGTCAGGCCGCGGCACCATCCCGCGGGTGGATGTCACCCTCGACGGCGGTGCGAACTGGGTTCAGGCCCGTATGGACGGCCCCAGTCTCGATAAGTCCATGCACCGTTTCTATTACGACTTCGACTGGAAGGGTGAGCCGTTGCTGTTGCAGAGCCGGGCGCACGACTCGACCGGCTATGTGCAACCGACAAAGGACGCGCTGCGCGAAGTCCGGGGCAAGAACTCCATCTACCACAACAATGGTATCCAGACCTGGTACGTTAACGAGAAAGGCGTGGCCGAGAATGTCGAAGTTTCTTAAGGTCCTGGCGCTGGTCGCTGCTTTCACCGCTGTTGAAGCAGCGGCAGGAACCGCCTTTGCAGCAGAAAAAATGGGGCTGGGCCGCTCGGCGACGGCGGCGGAAATTACAGCCTGGGACATCGACATCCGCCCGGATGGGCTAGGCCTGCCTGAGGGGCAGGGCGATGTAGAGACGGGCGAAGCGCTCTTCGTTGAAAAATGCGCGGTATGCCATGGCGACTTCGGTGAAGGCGTGGGCCGCTGGCCGGTCCTTGCCGGCGGCCGGGATACGCTGTCCAGCGATGATCCGGTGAAGACGGTCGGCTCCTACTGGCCCTACCTTTCCACGGTCTGGGACTATGTGAACCGGGCGATGCCCTTCGGCGAGGCGCAGTCGCTGAGCGCTGACGAGGTCTATGCCATCACCGCCTATATCCTCTACGCCAACGATCTGGTCGATGACGATTTCACGCTCTCGCAAGAAAACTTCGCCGACGTCAAAATGCCGAACGAAGACGGCTTCTTCCCGGACGACCGCGCTGCCAGCCACATCTTCGCCGCCCGCGAGGCTTGCATGACCAACTGCAAGGACGACGTGAAAATCGTCATGCGGGCACGTGTTCTGGACGTAACGCCGGAAACCGCAGACGGCGAGGCAGACAAGTCCACGGAGACGGGCAAGACTGAACCTCCCGCTGCCGAAAAGCCTGTCCAAGTCGCCGCTGCTCCAGCCGAACCGCCGAAGCCTGCGTTTGACGAGACACTGGCTGCCCAAGGCGAAAAGACCTTCAAAAAGTGCAAGACCTGCCATCAGGTCGGGGCAAAAGCCAAAAACCGCGTCGGCCCAGCGCTGAACGGCATTGTCGGCGCTCCGGTCGGGCAGGTCGCGAAGTTCAAATACTCGAAAGCCCTGAAGAAAAAGGCGGAAGAGGGTGTTGTCTGGGACGCGGCCACGCTTGATGCTTTCCTCGAAAAGCCGCGCACATGGGCTAAGGGCACGCGCATGAGCTTTGCTGGCATGAAGAAGGAAGCAGACCGCCTCGCTGTTATTGAGTATCTTAAGAAATATTCGCAGTAGGTATTGATAGATATGCGCCTGGTTGCCCTTCTTTTCTTCCTGTTCTCGCTGGTTCCGGCATTTGCCGCCGATAAAGGCAATCTGGAACGTGGTGCGAATGTCTGGAAGAAATGCAAAAGTTGTCATGCAGTCGGACCTAAAGCCCGAAACAAGGTCGGGCCGCATCTCAACGAATTGTTCGGGCGGGCGGCAGCTGGTGTAGAGAAGTTCCGCTACTCGAAACCCATGCAGCGCGCCGGTGCGGACGGCCTTGTCTGGGCGCCCGACACGCTGGACATTTATCTGGAGAACCCTAAAGCGTTGGTCAGCGGCACTCGCATGGCCTTTCGCGGGATAAAGAATGCCGATGACAGGCGTGATCTGCTGGCCTTTTTGTGCCAGTACTCCGCCAGCCCCGCGGATATTCCTGAAAGCGCGCCAACCGCAACCCCGCGCGATCCCGACATCGATCCGGCCATCCTGGCCATCGAGGGTGATCCGGAATACGGCGAATACCTGTCGAGCGAATGCGTGACCTGCCATCAGGCGGGCGGTGCGGACAAAGGCATTCCCTCCATCACCGGCTGGCCAACAGCAGACTTCGTCGTCGCCATGCAGGCCTACAAGAAACAGGCCCGCCCGCACCCGGTCATGCGGATGATTGCCGGGCGGTTGTCGGACGAAGAAATCGCAGGACTCGCCTCCTACTTCAGCCAACTCCAATAGCGTGCAAACGCTTCAAGCGGAAAGAAAGAACCTGAAGAATGAAACGCACTCTAGCTACCGCATTGCTGGCGGCCACCTTGCCGCTATCAGCAATGGCCGCGGACGACGCGTTCGTCACCTTCAAGGCGCTAAAGCCGGAAGTGGCGCTCAAAATGGCCCAGGCCGCCATGCAGTCGTGCCAGAATGGCAGCTATCAGGTCGGCGTCGCGGTTGTTGACCGCTTCGGCAATTTGCAAGTATTCCTGCGCGACCGCTTCGCCGGTGCCCACACAGTCGAAACCGCAACGCGCAAAGCCTGGACCGCCGTCAGTTTCCACACCAACACTAGCGAGCTGGATGAAGCCACCCGGCCGGGCGAACTCTCTGCCGGTATCCGCTTCATCAGCCAGGCATTACCGCTTGGCGGTGGCATGATGGTCGAGGCCGGCGGCTCCATGGTGGCAGGCATCGGCGTTTCGGGCGTGCCTGGCCCCGATATCGACGACGAGTGTGCCCAAGCAGGCATTGACGCCATCGAAGACGAACTTGGATTCTAAAAGCCAATAAACCGAGGAGGAAACAGCCATGACCTTTACCCGACGCGTATTTCTGGGAACCGCTGCGGCGGCAACCTCAGTCCTCGCCGCCCCCGCGGCTGTCGGCGCCACCCGCCCGAAAGTGGTGGTGATCGGCGGCGGTGCCGGTGGTGCAACCGCAGCCCGCTACATTGCGAAGGACTCCAAGGGCGCGATCGACGTCACCCTGATCGAGCCGACCCGCACCTACTACACTTGCTTCTTCTCCAACCTCGCCATTGGCGGCTTCCACACCTATGACAGCCTCGGCCATAGCTACGGCAAGCTGGCGTCTGAGTATGGCATCAATGTCGTGCATGACTGGGCGGTCGGCATCGACCGGGATGCGAAGACCGTTTCGCTCGCGGGCGGTGGCTGGCTGCCCTACGACCGTTTGGTGGTCAGCCCCGGCATCGACTTTGTCGACAGTTCCGTGCCCGGCTGGGATGTCCGCGCACAGAATGCCATGCCCCATGCCTACAAGGCCGGCTCCCAGACCCAGTTGCTGAAGGCGCAGATCGAGGCAATGCCGCAAGGTGGCACCTATGCCATGGTCGCCCCGCCGAACCCCTATCGCTGCCCGCCCGGCCCATATGAGCGCATCTCCATGGTCGCCCATGTGCTGAAACAGAAAAACCCGACGGCCAAGATCATGATCTTCGATCCGAAGCCCAAATTCTCCAAGATGGCCCTGTTCCAGGAAGGCTGGGAAAACCACTACCAAGATATGGTTGAGTGGATTGGTGGTGAGTTCGGCGCGGTCGAAAGCGTCGATCCGGAAGCCATGACCGTCACCGTGGATGGCGAAGTGACGAAGGTCGACGTCTGCAACGTCATCCCCGGCATGAAGGCCGGCCGCATAGCCGAGGTTGCAGGCCTGACCAACGACAAGGGCTGGTGCCCGATCGTGCCGGCGACTATGCAGAGCCGTATGGACGAGAATATTCACGTGCTGGGCGATGCCAGCCAGAATGGCGACATGCCGAAATCCGGCTTCTCTGCCAACAGCCAGGCAAAAGTCGCGGCGATGGCGGTGCGCGGTGCGCTGCTGGGCAGCCGCGTCTTCCCGGCCAAGTTCTCCAACACCTGCTGGTCGCTGATCGACACTGACGACGGCGTGAAGGTCGGCGCAGTTTACGAGGCGACCGAGGAAAAGATCGCCAAGACCAGCGGCTTCATCTCCAAGACTGGCGAGAGCGCGGAGCTGCGCAAGCAGACCTATCAGGAATCGCTGGGTTGGTACGCCGGCATCACGGCAGACATGTTCGGCTAAACCACGTCCACTGCATTGCGACTAAGCCGCCCCGGCCTGACTGGGGCGGCTGTTTGTCGTGTGCTAGCGTCGATCCCGCCCTCTTGGGCAGGGTGAACCGGCGCGAAGTCCGAACTTGTCTCAGGTAGATGGAAACCAATTTTCGGAGAGAATGGCGCGCCCGGGAAGACATTCGACGGCTCCGACATGAGTGTCAGGTCTGGAATTTGGCACCAGCTACGGACCACGGTGTTTCCGCAACGTTTGGGTCGCCTGAGAATCGAAGGTTCCATCCGAAGCTATTACAATTCGCAATTAATATTTAAGGGCTTATCTATCAACCCAGCGGCAGTACAGGCTGTGCCGCCCCTTTGGCCCGCGCCACAGAAGGCGTCGGAAACCGCTTGCCGTTAAGAATGTCCTGAACGGTCAGCAATTGCATTCGCGAATACTGAACACCCATGACTTCAAGATCGCCTGCCGACGCCATTTCGCGAGCAAAGTTCCGCATCTTAGTCGGCCCTGGATTGTCCATGATGATTAAGCCTGCCATGGGCACATTTTCGCGTTCAAGAACCCCTCGGAGGTTCCGCACAACACTGATACCGATATTTCTGCCGCCCTTCACTTCCAACATCATGCTTTCAAGATTGCGTCCTCCCATATCAAAATAGAGCCGCCCGTCAATACCGCCATCAGCCGTCTTTCGCGCAGTGACAAAGCCGTCGATCTGCTCAATTGCCCATTTCTGAAAATGATATTTATCACGTTCCCATAGATCGCGAGCGCCCTCGATGTTGTGTGGGACACCCTCGATCTCAAAATCAATACCATCCTTCAAACCAAGCCGATCTTCCAGCCGAACCTTCGCGACACGCTTGATTGCGTGAATGGCTATATCGATCCCGATCCACTTGCGATCAAGTTTGTGGGCAGCTTCCAGCGTCGTAGCACACCGGCAGAACGGATCGAACACCACATCACCTTCGTTGGTGCTGGCAGCAATGATCCGCTCCAATAGGGCAAGTGGTTTTTGAGTCGCATAACCAAGTCCTTCACTATGGGTCGTTGCCAACATTGAAATTTCCCACCAGTCGCGGGCTGTTACAATTGAATACGTCCCTTTTTGATCTTTATAATATTTAATGGCACCACCATGGCCGCCTCCGGATTGGCCGTAAGATTTGATCTTTAACTGATTAAATTTGCAATATCTGTGATTTCTTGCATAAAATAGAATTGTATCATGTTTTTTTGCAAACCAGCGTTTGCTTGCGCCGCCAGATTTGTAACACCAAATGATCTCATTCCGAAAATTTCCGTGCCCGAAGATGCCGTCCATCATCACCTTGATGTAATGACTGGCAGTAGGATCGCAGTGTAGATAAATTGATCCGGTCGGTTTGAGAATACTCCGCATGGGCAAGAGTCTCTCGGTCATGTAGCTGAGATAGGCAAGTAGGCCAGGCTGCGTCTTGCGCAGGGCGTTACACCAAATTTTCCAGAGCTCGGTGATACCGTCATCAACACCGGATTCTCTCATAAGGATTGGCATATTTCTGATTGCCCGTTCGCGATCTTCATCCAAAGTCCACAGATCGGAGAAAGCTTCAATCTGGTCGGGTAATGGACGGCCTGTCTCATCCTTATAAATCGCATTGTAATCACGGTTTGAGTTGAAAGGGGGATCCAAATAAATCAGATCAACACTGCCTAACGGCATTTCTCGCATGACAGTCAGGCAGTCGCCATAAAAGAGTCGGTTCATTTAAAGCATCCCCGCATAAAAGACCCGAAGGCGTTGTCGTTCTTGCGTTGATTGTACTTCCAGCATGCTTCCGCGACATAGAGCGGCATATAGCATTTTCGATAATGATGATGCGATCCGTACCAGGCCCGTTTGAGAAGTGACCAGAAGCCTTCAATGGTGTTGGTATGGATGTTGCCGAAAACATATTCGCCCTTGCTATGATTGATTGTGGCGTGCGCCATGGTTGCCCGAACAGCGCTGTAAGCCTTGAATTCATCAGTGATCAGCAGCGAGCCTTCGGGATCGACGCTGCTACGAATGAAGTTTAGAATGTCCTTGCCAGTCAGACTGCTGGCGACACGGGCAACGACTTTACCGCCGCGTTTTACCGCGCCAATAACCGACGTTTTGCGTGTCCCTCTTCATCGCGGAGGAGGTGGAGGAGGTAAATCATTGTTATCAAAACGTTTATTTCGCTTGTGTGGTTTACCACCTACATATCTTTCGTCAGCTTCAACAATTCCTTGTAACAGGATTTCACCCTGCTTGCTTGCCATTTCAGCGCGGATGCGTTTCTGCATAAACCATGCTGATTTTTGATTCATATCTAGATCACGGGCAAGCTGACAACTTGATAGGCTTTTCCTGGCATTAACAATCAAGGCAACACCCAAAAACCATTTTTGAAGGGGTATTTTGGTTTTTTCAAAGACTGTACCAGCCAGGACGTTGAAGCTGGATTTGCATCCATGACAGTTCCATCGGCCAATGCGGTCTTGATCATCTTTACAAGCCACGTTTGTAGCCCCGCAATGCGGGCAATGTGGATCATCGCCCCAGCGAACTTTTCTAAATGCGCAATGCAGGCTTCCTGATCCGGAAACTTATAAAAAACGCTGGTGATGTTCATGATTTCCTCCGTGTGCAACATATATAGCATCAAATGCGCAAAGGATTAAGCCCTTAACTACTAATTGCGAAATAATTATCGGAAATTTCTATCTTTTTTGGGAATAAACCTTGGCCCTGGTTTGTTGTCGTGGTGTGGACGGGATGAGCCTGGACACATTATCAACCCGGTAAAGGAGCCAAACATGCATAGGAGCAAACGCCGCCAGCGGCACTACGGCTCAACCCGTTTCCGATACCGAAATTTCAACCAAAACCCGATCCGAACAACGGCGAACCCCGATTCTCCGAACGGGGAAGGTTTGCCCGAAAACGGGCACAACAAACAAAAGGACCAAGGTGATCAACACCGAAGCAAACGCAACCATGATGACCCGTGACGGGTTGAACCTGTTGCCGTTTGGCAACCCGTGGACTGTCACCGAAGACGGCGTTACTGGCTCCGTCAAAGCGCACTATTCGACGGTGCATTCCGGCAAACATGGTCCGCAGGTCACCTATGAAACCCGCGACAGCAAGAACAAAATCGTTGACCGTGTCATTGTCTACCGGGATCCCGCTAAGGGTGCGGAAGCGGACCAGCTGATTTGGGAAAGCTCCATTAAAAAAGAGAGCGGCCGACTGGTCTTCCGCCGGTTCACCCTGCAGTGGATTTGGACGGTCCACGATACTGAGCGCACCAGTCCCATGACCCCCGGCAAATAGAACGCCAGCGTTTTGCAAAGGCGTACCCCTGGCGAAAGGCGATCTGGTCAAGCGAGCTTCTGATCGAAGTTGACCGGTGCCTTTCCCGGCCCCTCCCACAAACTGACAAACCATCCGGCTGGCAAACACGCCTGCCGCACCGGGGAAGCTGTGCCCTGCGCACCACTCCCAAGGCGCTGAATTAGCGAAAGGACATCAGCATGTCAGTCTCCACCCTCGCCCGTCCCAAGTCGATCGAAATCGACTCTGGCTGGATCATTACCACCACACCCGTTGATCACCCGGCAGAACCCCTTGTGGTGGTTCATTTCACCCGCACCTCGATCCGCATCCGTTTCCGTCCCCAACGCCAGGAACAGACGTCGCGGGTAGAGAGCTTTCTGATGACAGCGGTCGAACACGCCCGCATGGCTGTCTTCTTCGATCCTGACGAGCAGCTTGAGTTTGCCCGCAATACCGGACGCCTGGTGGCCCGCCAACAAAGCCCGGCCGCCGATGGATTTGCAGCGGCTGCAAATGGTGCGGACGAGAACGACCCGGAAGTCATCAAGCAACGTCATCTGGACAATCTGCAGAAGTTGCTGCAAGCGCGGGGCAGTGCCGATGCCATTACTGAACGGGAAGGCATCATCCTGTTTGAAAAGCCGGACTTCGACGAAGACGACCGGAACATTCAAACGGCCGATGAAGTGCGCGCCGCCGAACTCATCAAGGCCCGCTTCGGCGAAAACGGCAAGGTCGACCCGGACCAAGTTTTCGATGAACTGCTCAGCCGCAAACTGGTCAATGGGCAACTGCCGCCCGATACCGGCATGCCATTTGTCCAGACCCAAACACTGATCGACGCAAGCGCCTTCATCCCAGTGCGCGCCCAGACGGTGCAAACCTTTGTACAATTCCCGATTTTCGATGGCAAAGGCGAGGTCAAAGGCACGTCTTTGGCGCTGCAAAAGGAAAGCAAGCACATCGTCACGCCGAAGAAGTTCGTCTCCATCGACGTCTTCATGTGGGTGTTCTCTGGCTTTGAGAAGGAATTCTTCCGCAAGCAGGTGACCAAGGAGACCGCGTTCGGCTTCCAGTTCGCGCTTGGCCCGTTGGCCGGTGCCGGTGCAACCAACCGGGTGAAGGCAGGAGAACCTGTATTCGAAGACGGCAAGCCGAAGGAACAGGACCTCGGCAAGAGCGACCCCGCGAAGGGCGAAACCGGCGAAAAAGGCGACAAGAAGGATGAGAAGGGAGCAAACCCGAAGACCTCGACGCTTTCGGCAGCCTTCATTTGTAAAACACACGACTTGATCTGACATTTCTACTCTTATGGAGCTTAATCAAGGAGTGTCGATCAATGACAAGCACTCAAAAGAAGATCATCAAACCAAAGCTGGGACTGCTGGAGCTGGCCAAACAGCTCGGCAGTGTCAGTCAGGCCTGCACAGTGATGGGATAGTCGCGGGACAGCTTTTATCGGTTCAAAGAACTTTACGACCAAGGCGGCGAAGAGGCCCTGATGGATCTCAGCCGCCGCAAGCCTGTGATGAAGAACCGTGTGCCAGAGCCTGTCGAAAAGGCGGTGATTGAATTGGCCATAGACAACCCGGCTCTGGGGCAGAAACGGGCGTCGTGGGAGCGGCAAAAGAAAGGGATCATGGTGTCGTCGTCAGGCCTGCGGTCGATCTGGCGGCGCAATGATCTGGAAACCATGAAGAAGCGGCTCAAGGCCTTGGAAGCCCGCGCCGCGCTGGACGGCATCCTGCTGACCGAGGACCAGATGGCCGCCCTGGAAAAAGCCAAGGCCAGGAAAGAGGCGCACGGCGAAATCGCGCGCCACCACCCTGGCTATCTGGGCAGTCAGGACACCTATTATGGAGGCACAATGAAGGGGGTGGGGCGGATAGATCAACAGACGTTTGTCGACACATATGCCCGCGTGGCGGTTTGCAAACTCTATACCGAAAAGACCGCCATCACCGCCGCTGATCTACTCAACGACCGCGTGATCCCTTATCTTTGCCGCACACAAGATCAGCCTGCTGCGCGTGCTGACGGACCGAGGCACGGAATATTGCG
This sequence comes from Alphaproteobacteria bacterium, assembly GCA_965202745.1. GTDB lineage: Bacteria > Pseudomonadota > Alphaproteobacteria > Bin95 > Bin95 > JACKII01. The sequence goes on along the minus strand of CBDBCB010000021.1, from coordinate 481,018 downwards.
GCAAGGTCGAGAACCACGCCTACCAGCTCTATTGGGCGATCGAGGACATAGACCACACCCGCACCAAGGCCAATTCCCCGCAAACGAATGGCATCTGTGAGCGGTTCCACCGAACCATCAAGGATGAGTTCTACGACATCGCGTTCCGCAAGAAGCTGTATCGGTCTGTTGAGGAACTACAGGTTGATCGGGACGCGTGGCTCGCCAAGTACAACGAACAGCGGCCTCCTTCCGGGCGGCACTGCTATGGTAAAACACCGATGCAACCCTTCCGCGAAACGTTACCCATCGCTGTAGACAAGACGATCCGGGCGCTCGACCAATCGGACAATGCACAACCCATTCTCAGCAACGCAAGCTGAGTTGTCCGTCAGATCAAGTCTGAAGTTTTACACTTTATTCCGCCCTTCGCGTTCGATGTCACCTCCAAAAAGTCCCGTTTGATCGAGCGGAACACGCTGGAGCTGCTGTTCGAAAGTCGCCTGGACCAGGTGGTGACCACCGAAATCGACCTCTAACCCACCCTGCCGCCGGGCACCTGAACATCGGTGTCCGGCGGCAGGATCAGAAGGAAGCGCCCCATGTCCGGACATTTGCCCTCAACAATGGCCGCCCAAGACGTCCTGGCTCCAATTCGTACCGCGCAATGGCATGTGATCCTCACTGACACGGCCGTGCCGGTCCGGATCGACTATCTGGCCGACATCCATACAGAAAACGGCTTGGCCCTGTCGCTTACCGAATTTTGGCATATCGGCAGCCGGTCCCTGAAGATCATCTCCTCTGACTTCGCCTACTCCGAACTCGACGAATATCACTATTTCTTCAAGCAAAAGACGGAGTCCGGCTTCTTTCGGTCCAAGCGAAAAACCGTCGAAAAAGAACGCCGAAGTGCCGAAGCCCATCATGAGAGCCGCAGTTCCATCGGCGTGTACCACTTTGGTGACAACCATATAGATGCCGAAATTGCCGAGAATTCCTGGCGGAACAGCATCCCCACTGTGGAAGAGCTAGATGGCGGTGCAGGCCGGTCCGCCAACCCGGCGAGCGGCCCACGTGAGCGGGTAAGCGCCGCTCCTATTCGCCTGTTCGAAAGCGCCCACAAGACGCCATGGTGCAAGCTCTCCATCGTCTTTGCCGGACTGGCCGGAACCCGTCGAAGGATCGTGCTTCAGTCCTGCCGTTGGTATTAGAATTTTTTCAGCAACCTGCTTAAGCGCCACAAATCGCCCGCCTCTATCCGTGCTTGGCTTGCTTCTCTTTCATCAGGGCCAGTTGCTCCGGTGTGGCTTCCGTTTGATGTTTGGCTTTGTACTCGGCGTAGGGCATGCCGTAGATCAGCTCCCGCGCCGCTTCATACTCCAGGTCTACGCCCTTTTCATCTGCCGCGGCTTTGTACCATTTCGACAGGCAATTACGGCAGAAGTCGGCCAGGTTCATCAGGTCGATATTCTGCACCTCCGGACTGTCACGCAGATGCTGTACCAGCGTGCGGAAAGCGGCGGCTTCCAGTTCAGTCTGAGTCTGTTGGTCCATAAGATGGCTCCTTGCTTCGCAAAAGGCGTCTAAAGAGGAATATCGTGTACCCCTATTTTGGGGCAGAAGGCGGTGTTGACCAGCCCCAGTATGCATGGGACCTAATTAAATGATCGATCCACACCCTCTTTTGGAAGCCTGTTTCCGCGCTGCTATCCAACGCGCCGCGTCGGAGCAGGTACTGGCAGCCCATTTGCCGGAGCCTCCTTCACACGGGAAAGTCATCGTTGTCGGCGCGGGCAAGGCGTCGGCCGCAATGGCCGCAGCCGTCGAAGCCGCTTGGCCAAGTGTACCGCTTTCCGGCCTGGTCATCACCCGCTATGGCCACGGCGCACCAACAAAAGCCATTGAGGTGGTCGAGGCCGGCCACCCCATGCCGGATAGCGCCGGTGCCGTCGCCGCAGACCGGATCGCAGCACTGGTGAGCGCCGCCGGGCCGGACGATTTAGTACTCTTCCTGGCGTCCGGCGGCGGCTCAGCGTTACTGGCGCTGCCTGCCGACGGCATCTCGCTGGACGACAAGCGGACGGTGAATGCCGCCCTGCTGCGCTCCGGCGCCGACATCGGCGAGATGAACGCGGTCCGCAAGCACTTGTCTGCCCTAAAAGGCGGCAGACTGGCCGCATTGGCCGCCCCTGCCCGTGTGCTGACGTTAGCGATTTCCGATGTGCCCGGCGACCGGGCGGACGTCATCGGCTCCGGCCCGACTGTGCCGGACGAAAGCACCCTGGCGGATGCACTGGCTGTTTTGCAGCACTATCGAATCGAGGTACCGCCCAGCGTCATAAAGCGCCTGAACAATCCGGCGGCGGAAACACCAAAGCCCGGCAACCCGATCTTTGCCAATACGCAGTACCGCCTGATCGCTTCGCCCCAACAGGCGCTGGAGGCCGCGGCAGAAACCGCCGGGGCTGCCGGTGTTACCGCCATGATCCTCTCCGACCGGATCGAAGGCGAAGCCCGCGACGTGGGCAAGGCACTGGCCGGTATCGCCCTGCAAGCCGCTGCACATGGCCAACCCGCTCCGCCGCCACTAATGCTGCTTTCCGGCGGCGAGACGACAGTGACCGTCCGCAGCAATACCGGGCGAGGCGGCCGCAATGCCGAATACCTTCTGAGCCACGCCCTGGCGCTGGGCGGGCATCCTGCAATCCACGCTCTGGCGGGGGATACGGATGGTATCGACGGCAGCGAAGACAATGCCGGGGCCTATATTGCGCCCGGCAGTATGGAAAAACTGCGGACATTGGGTCACGATCCTGCAATAATGCTCAGCGAAAATAACGCCTACAGCGTTTTCTCCGCGCTGGGTGACCTGATTGTAACCGGCCCAACCCTGACCAATGTAAACGACTTCCGGGCAACGTTGATTTTGCCCCTGTCTTTCAAAGCCTGAGGAATACCAGAAAATGCATCGCGGTCGCCACGCCAAGATCGTCGCCACCCTGGGACCCGCCAGCAGCTCGCCGGAGATGATCCGCAAGCTGTTCATCGCGGGTGTCGATGTTTTCCGCCTGAACTTCAGCCATGGTGACCACGCTGGCCATTCCGCAAAGGTGAAAGATATCCGCGCGATCGAGGCCGATCTGGGCCGGCCTATAGGCATTATGGCTGATATGCAGGGCCCCAAGCTGCGGGTCGGCACCTTTGCCGACGGCCCGATTGAGCTGACGGCTGACGATACCTTCCGCCTGGACATGGACGAGGCTCAAGGTGACGCAAAGCGGGTAACCCTGCCGCACAAGGAAATTTTCGCGGCGCTTGAGCCGGGCACAGACCTCTTGTTAGACGACGGCAAGATCCTATTGCGCGTTAGGGATCACGGACCTGATTTTGCGGAATGTGAAGTGATCGCGGGGGGCCCGCTGTCGAACCGAAAGGGCGTGAACGTGCCGGGCGTGGTGCTGCCCCTGTCGCCCCTGACTGACAAAGACCGCCGCGACATGCAATTCGCCCTGGATCAGAATGTGGACTGGATCGCGCTGTCATTCGTGCAACGCCCGGACGATCTGGCCGAAGCACGCCGCCTGATCGCTGGCCGCGCCGCGATCCTGACCAAGTTCGAAAAGCCCGCCGCCATCCTGCACCTGGAAGAGCTGGTGGAAATGTCCGACGCCTGCATGGTGGCCCGCGGCGACTTGGGCGTGGAAATGCCGCCGGAGGAAGTGCCGGTGCAGCAAAAGCGGTTGGTGCACACCTGCCGCGAGTTGGGCAAGCCGGTGATCATCGCCACCCAGATGCTGGAAAGCATGATCAAGTCGCCCGCCCCAACCCGCGCTGAAGCGCAGGATGTGGCCTCTGCAGTGTATGATGGCTCAGACGCGGTGATGCTGTCGGCGGAGACGGCAGCGGGAGACTATCCGCTGGAAGCCGTGGCCATCATGGACCGAATCATCCGCCGCGTGGAGTCGGACCCGGTCTTCTGCCAGGTGCTGGAAGCCCAGCACAAGCGGCCGGATCCCACTGCCGCTGACGCTATCACCGCTGCCGCCCGCCAGGTTGCGGAGGCCGTGAACGCAGCGGTGATCGTGACCTACACCACCAGCGGCTCCACCACCTACCGCGCCAGCCGCGAACGCCCCTTTGCCCGCATTCTGGGCCTGACATCCAACCGCCGGACTGCGCGCTGCTTAGTGCTCGCCTGGGGCGTGCATTCGGTCGTAACCGAAGACGTAAGCACGTTTGGGGAAATGGTTGAGAAAGCCAGCACCATTGCGTGGGAGGAAAGATTGGCAGAGCCGGGGCAACCGCTGGTCATCACCGCCGGCGTACCCTTCGGCACGCCTGGCGCGACCAACATTCTGCGCCTCACCTGGGTGCCGCGCGGACGCTTGGCGTAAGCAGCGGGTTACTATCTGAAATCGCGTGACCGCCGCCACCGAATCCTCCCTGCAAAGCCGCCTGAACAAGATGGCGGTGCCGATTATCGTCTCCAATGCGACGGTGCCCTTGTTGGGCGCGGTCGATACCGCGGTGATGGGGCATTTGCGACGGTGCCCTTGTTGGGCGCGGTCGATACCGCGGTGATGGGGCATTTGCCGGACCCGGCCTTTATCGGCGGCGTCGCGCTCGGCACGGTCATCTACAACTACGTCCACGCCTCTCTGAACTTCCTGCGAATGGGCACGACTGGCCCGACGGCTCAGGCAGCAGGCGCGGGCCGCGGAGAGTTGGACGGCCCCGGCTGGGGCGAGGTGCGCAACATGCTCTGGCGCGTCATGCTGCTGGCGGGCGTGCTGGGGCTGGCAGTGGTCCTCTGCCGCGGAATGATAGCAGACGCGGGTCTTTGGGCGCTCGGCGGCAGCGCGGCGGTGGAGACGCAAACCGCGCTCTATCTCTCCATCCGCCTGTGGAGCACCCCTGCTGCGCTCGCCATGTTCGTCGCCATCGGCTGGTTCTACGGGCCTCGAAGACTCGCGGGTGCCCCTCTACCTGCAATTGTTCTCCAACGGCCTGAACATCGTGCTCGACCTGGTGTTCGTGTTCGGCTTCGGCTGGGGGGTGGAGGGCGTGGCGGCTGCCACCGTCATCGCCGAGTACAGTGCCATTCTGCTGGCGTTCTGGTTCGTCAGGCGGCGGCTCCGGGTCCTTCCGCCAGGGCAGGACCGGACCCAGGTTCTCGACTGGACGCGGCTCGTCCGCATGATGGCGGTCAACCGGGACATCTTCCTCCGCACGCTGACTCTGATCACCAGCATCGCCATTTTCATGAACCTGAGCGCGATGCAGGGCGACGTGGCGCTGGCGGCAAATCAGGTTCTCTACCAGATGATCATGATCGGCACCTACGCGCTGGACGGCTTTGCCCATGCGGCGGAGGCGCTGGTGGGAGAGGCCTATGGCGCCCGCAAGCGCGAGCGGGTGCAGCAGGCAGCATTCGGCGCGCTCCGCTACTCGCTCTGGATCGCATTGGGTTTCAGTCTGGTCTGGGGCGTGGGCGGCTGGTGGTACTGACCGGCATTCCGGAGGTGCAGGAAAGAGCGCTTGCCTACCTTCCCTATGCGGTGGCCTTCCTCGTGGTCTCGGTGGTCGCGTTCGTGCTGGACGGCATGTTCCTGGGCGCTACCCAGAACCGCCTGATGCGCAACGCCATGCTGATGAGCATCGCTGCTTATCTGACCGTGCTCTGGCTGGTGAAGGACTGGGGCGGCAATGACGGGCTCTGGCTTTGCCTGCTGTTCTTCTTCGGCCTGCGCGCGGTCGAATAGCACTAGTGGTTCGATCAGACCACTAGTGATTGCCCCGCAGGGCGAACCGCGGCACGATGCGGACACCAATACCTAAAGCCATCCCCGGAGGAACAGCCCCATGGCCGACTATCAATACCTTAAGGTAGAGCGCGAAGGCCCGCTCACCATCGTCACCATCAACCGGCCGGAGGTCTACAACGCCCTGCATCCACCAGCGCATTGGGAGTTCGACAAAGTCTTCACCGAGTTCCGGGACGATCCGGAGCAGTGGATCGCCATTGTCACCGGCGCGGGCGACAAAGCGTTCAGCGCGGGCAATGACCTTAAATACCAAGCTGCGGGCGGCCCACGCCACCGGCCCGACACAGGTTTTGCCGGTATCACCAACCGCTATGACCTGACCAAGCCGGTTATCGCGGCAGTCAACGGCTGGGCCATGGGCGGCGGCTTCGAAACGGCTTTGGCCTGCGACCTGATCATCACCGCCGAGAACGCTACCTTTGCCCTGCCAGAGCCGCGCGTAGGATTGGCTGCCGGTGCGGGCGGTATCCACCGGTTGCCGAGGCACATTCCGTTCAAGCAGGCCATGGGCATGATCCTGACCGGCCGCCGCGTCGGGAAGCCGGGGCCGGGCACCTGCTGGAATTGCTGCCAGCTGCCGGTTACCGGCCCGAGGATATCGACGTGGTGGCGTTCACCCACGTTCATCCGGACCATATCGCCGGCTTGCGTGAGGGCGACGGCTTAGCCTTTCCCAACGCCCGTTACGTCATCGGTCAGGTGGAGTTCGACGAGTGGAAGAGCGGGGCGAAAATTCCGCAGCAACGCCAGGCCAACCGGGACCTGTTCCTGAAGCTGTTGGTGCCACTGGCAGACAACATGACGTTCATCCAGCCCGACCACCGGGCATTAGCGCCGTGAACTCCTTCGGCCGTTCGCTGGGGCATCTGTCATTTCACGTGGAAAGCCAGGGCAAGTCCTGCCTGATCCTAGGTGATGTGACCAACCACTATATGTTTTCGTTGCAGCGGCCGGAGTGGCAGGTGGCTTTCGACGACGATCCGGTCCAGGCGACCGAGACCCGCAAGCGCATTCTGGAGATGCTCGCAGCCGACCGGCAATTGGCCGTCGGCTTCCACATGCCCTTCCCCGCCGTCGGCTACGTGGAGCGGCATAGCGCAAGCTACCGCTGGGTCCTCGCGAGCTACCAAATCCGCCTGTAGCCAGCGGCCTGCCCCCTTACGAGATACCGGGCGTTGAGGGGGATGGGTTGGAAGACGGCTTCTGACTGGATATTCGCCCGGCCGGATATCAATCATCGTAGAAAATGGCGGGCGGCGGGTTCGCGGCCATGTGTTCGGCTTCCCATTCCCAAAGCACCGGCATTTTCTCCGGCGTTGCAGCGCGGAGGGCCCGGAGCGCGGTCATTGGCTTGTAGCGGGTATACATCGTCCGCAGTTCGCTCACGGCGTCAAAGGCCATGTCAACGCGGGGGTCGAGCGCCGGGATGTTGGGGTAGGCGTCAATGCCGACGACACGGATTGCAGCGCCGCGCTCGCTACAGTGACGGCCAGGCTCCGGGCTCTGGCCGCCTGCATCGCGGCCTGCCTCCAGCGCTGAGAGCAGGCGGCTGGCGAGTTCCTGGCCGTTGCGGGCAGCAGCTTCATAGCCGGCAATCATTGCTTCCACCACATGCGGCACCGCCAGCACGTTGCCGAAGGCCATGCAGTTCTGGCCGTATTGCTCGCCTGCCCAGGGGTGCTTCTTCGCGCCGGTGCGCCCGGCCATCTGACCGTCGCGGCGTAGGATGGCGATCTGGCGCTGCTCCTTGTCCGGGTCGGCGGCGGTGATGGCTTCGACAGCCTCCGCTGCTGATGCGCCCTGATCCAGCGCTCGCGCGCCTGCGATGGCAGAGTTCGGACTGCCCCGCGCTGCACCACCACGATGTCGCCGCCATAGCCATAAAAAGGCGAGGTTGCGCCGACACCCATGGTAACGGAGGTCAAAGCCAGGCCGATCTGGCCGGTTTCCGGGCAATGGCCGAAGATGGAGAAGGTCATGGGCGGCTCCTTAGATGGGATGGGCTTTTGCGATCGTAGGAACAGCCAGCGGGCGGCGGCAACCGCGCCTCGCTTTGGGCAATGTGCGAAACGCCACCGACGATTGCAGATGTGAGCGCTAACCTCCTGGTTGGCGCAATGATGCAAAACCACAAACGCAGGAGGACGCCATGTCAGCAGTGCAGCCAATTACCCAGAAACTCATCGACCTGGTTCAGGCCAATGGCTGGCAGGACGAGTTCCAGCAGGCAATCAGCAAGGCGGCCAGCTATAATGTGCCCGCGCTGGAGGGCATCGACACGCTCGACGCCTATCTGGCCTATGTCAACGACATGGCCACCTAGACACCCAGGGAGCATGGCTACTCGCAGACGGTATATGAGGAGATCGTCAAATTCTACTTCATTCTGGACCAGGAGCCCCTGCGCAGCCTGCAAAGCGCTATTGAGCCGGGCGCGACCGGGCCGCTAACGCCGCTCTCCGAATGGATCGTTGAGTTCGCCAGTGCCTGGGGCAGCTATATGGACACGCTCGAATCCGCCAGCCGGATCGAGAGTTTCAAGACAGACCCGGCGTTCGACTGGGACGCCTACATGCCACCGCCAAGCGGCTACCTGACCTTCAACCAGTTCTTCGCCCGTCATGTGAAGCCCAGCGTCCGGCCGATTGCGGCGTTGACCGATCATTCGGTCGTGGTCTCCCCCGCCGACTGCACCTTTGTCGGCTGGTGGCCGATCAGTGAGACCTCCACCATCGACGTGATGAACAATCCGCTGGATATCAAGGGCATCCGCTGGTCGATCGAGCAATTACTGGAAGGAAGCGACTATGCCGACCATTTCCGCGGCGGCGTCTTCACCCACAGTTTCCTCAACACCTATGACTATCACCGCTGGCATTCGCCGGTGCAGGGCAAGGTGCTGGAGGCACGGGTGATCCCTGGCCAGGCCTATCTGGACGTGGATGTGGTCAAGCGCATCGCTGATGGCGAGGAGGTGCAGCACCTGAACGCGCTCGACAATACCGGCTACCAGTTCGTGCAGGCACGAGGACTGGTGGTGATCGACTCTCCCATCGGTCTGATGGCCTGCCTGCCTATGGGCATGGCGCAGGTGTCCTCCGTCGTGCTGACAGCGGAGGTCGGCAAGACGCTGCACAAGGGCGAGGAGCTGGGCTACTTCATGTTCGGCGGCAGCGATTTCGTCATGGTATTCGAGCGTGACTGCAACGTGCAACTCATCAACCGTGTGAACCAGCACTACAACCAGGGCATCATGATCGGCCACGCCTACCCATATCCGCAATAACCTCTATTCCCGCTAGCGGCCCGCGCGGTTTTGTGGAGAATGGCAGGCAATCAACCAACTCACTCAGGGGAAATGCCTGTCATGCTCTACGAACTCCGCACCTACTATACCGTGCCCGGCCGTATGCCGAACCTGCTGGCGCGCTTCCGTGATCACACCACGACCCTGTTCGAGAATAATGGCATTCAGAATGTCGGCTATTGGGTGGCCGACAACGATCCGAACTGCCTCATCTATATTGTCCGCCATCCCGACGCGGCGGCGATGGCCGCGAACTGGGATAAGTTCCGGAACGATCCGGCCTGGGTGAAAGCCAAGGGTGCCAGCGAAGCCGACGGCCCCATCGTGGAGCGACTAACCAGTCAGGCCATGAACCCGACCGATTTCACCATGCCGGGTACCGAATAGGGGCTGGAGAGCGATGCAGAAGCTGACCGAGGCCCAGCGCCAGAAATGGCAAACGGCGGGCTATTTCAAGGTGGAGGGCGCGCTTAGCCGGGAGCAGGCTGCGTTCTACTCCAACCGGCTGGACGAGGTGCGGATGCAGCGGGATACAAGCCCAATTCCGGCATGGTGCCGCGCGGCCACTACCATTGGCTGGAGCACGCCGCCGATACCGATCCGGCAAGCTTCATGGACCGGCGGGACCTGCTGCCTTACGGCAAGGAGTTCTTCGACCTGATGGGCCCCTACATCGCTTTTTCCATGAGCCAGGCCATTGTGCGCCCGGCGAACGACGGCTTCCCCGGCTACACCGACGGCGGCGAGGGCCAACGGCAGGTGCGGGTGATGGAGTCGAGCCATCCGATTGCGGTGAAGGCGCTCTATCTGCTGACCGATGTGGAGGGCCGCAACAACGGTAACTTCACCGTTTATCCGGGCAGCCATGTGCACCAGATTCCGTTCGAGAAAGACCCGCCGCTGGGGCCGGACTCACCGGGCTGCGTGCATCTGGAGGGCAAGGTTGACGACGCCTTCATCTTCTCGCACTCGCTGTGGCACGGGCCGTCACTGAACAATAGCGGCTGGGCGCGTAAGACGCTGCTCTACAACTACAGCCAGCTTTTCATGCGGGCGTACGACTATGACGGCGTGCACCCGCTGGCGCAGAAGGGCACGCCCCGGCAGCGGAGGCTGTTAGGCGACCTGGGCTATGAGTGGCGGCCGGGCAGCTACTTCTATATGCCGGAAGATCAGACGGAGGTAATTATGGGTGGGGCTGGGTAGAGACCGGACAATCGCTCACACTTGTCAGGAAGTACTGAACGCAGAACTCTGGGCTTCCTGACAGAGGAGTCTCTGCCTTTTCACTGAACTGGACAGAACCTGCCACCCTTTTCTAAACTCCCATGAGTATACATTCATAGAGGGAGGCCGCTCCGGCGGGCGTAACGATGAAATGGATTGGTGTTCTTAGCCTGACAATTCTGCTTGCCAGTGCCGCACAGCATGCGGAAGCCGTGCCGACGGGGACGGTCAATGTGGCGACGATCAAGCACGGGCCGCACGCCTCTAATTTTCACCTGACCGGCTCCGGCCCAAATGCAACCTCGAAGGTGCGACAAGATTTTGTCCACGCCAGCGGCGTTAATGAGGGTTTCATCGAATTCTCCTCCCGCGGCACATCGTTGAAGGCGTCTGGCTATTCCGCCGTTGCTCCATCGGGCCAACAGGAAGGCGAAGGCTGTGCTAGTTTCAATACAACAGACCTGCGTTTCGTCGACCGCAACAATGTTAGCTGCGGCCTGAACTGCAACCACTTCTTCGTCATCTTCAGAATGAACCTGACGAGGTCGATTACCCACGGCACCAATCCCGGCCGCGCGAGAGGGGTGGCGACGATATCGGTCAGCGGCGCCGGCTTGTTGGACACGTCCCTCAATCCGGTAAGCGGGTCGGCTGCTTTGTTGAGCCGGTTTGTGTTTGATCCAGTCAGTGACGATGCGACCTATAACTAGCAGTTGAACCTTGCCTTCTATGCCTTGCCTGGCGCGCAATACACGTTGTACAGCAGCTTGGAACTGACAGTGTATTCCGGCACGTGGTTCTCCACGAAAAGCGCGGTGACGGCCGATTTCGGCAATACGTTCGACGTTTCCGACCCTTATAACGTGTTCCAGTTGCCTGCCGGCTACACGGCGGAAGCGCCGAGCCTGGGCCTTATCGACAACCAAATTCCAGATTTGTTCCCAGAGGCGGTGCCTGTCCCTGCGAGCGGGGTTCCTGATGGCGGGCATGCTGGGGCTGGCTGGTGTTTGTGCGCGGCGGCGGGTGCGCCGTTACCACGGTGAATGTTGATTGAGGCCGTCCAGGATCCTCGCGTCCCGGCCATAAATGTCATTGAGATAGCGAATCTCACCGGTGTCGCCGATCACGGCGGTCAAATAGAGCAAATGCACCGGCACCGGTGCAGCGAGGCTGGCGCGGGTTTCCTTGCCGCCAGCAACTACCCGGTCGATCTCAGCCCGGTCCCAGCCGGGCGTCCCTTCTAGCAGCCAGGTCCAGAACGTTCTGCACCCGCACGCAGCCGGAGGAAAACGCGCGCTCCAGCTTGGCGAACAGGTCGCGGCTGGGGGTGTCGTGCAGGTAGATGCTGTGCTGGTTCGGAAACATGATCTTCACCTGCCCCAATGCATTGTCGTCGCCGGGCGCCTGGCACAGGCGGTAGGGGAAGGCGTCGGCCTGAACTTTGCTCCAATCGATGGTCCGGTGATCGACCCGCTGGCCGCTTTTATCGAGTACCTGGAACCTAACCTGTCGATGATCCCAGGGTCCTTTTGAAAGGCCGGGAGTCTGTCCAAACGCGCCAGTTTGGCTGGCGTCTCCCACCAGGGATTGAACACGATGTAGCGGATATTGTCGGAGAATACGGGCGTTTTGCGGTACGGGCGGCCAACGACTGCCCGGTAGGTATGCACCGGGTTGCCGTTTGCGAATGCCATGACTTCGAACCCGGCGATATTCACACGTACATGCCGCGCGCCCAGATCGTCCGGTAACCAGCGCCAGCGCTCCAAGTTGATGCGGATTTTCTCGATTTTGGCGGCGGTGCTCCGGTTCAGGGCGGCAAGCGTGCTGTCGCCAATCGCACCATCGGCCTCTAGGCCGTTGTCGTACTGGAAGGCCTGAATAGCCGTCGTCAGCGAGGGACTGTAGGTGTCGCCGGCATTGTCGCCAATGGTGTAGCCAAGCTTTGCCAACCGGTCCCGGACCGTAGCAATGCGTGGGCTGGCCATGCCGGGCTTCAGGGCGGGACCAGAGGCGATCGAGGGCGCTTTGCCGTCATCGATCTGCTGCAATCGCGCCAATTCAACAGTGAGCCGGTGATAGCCCAGTTGGCGCGGCGCAAGTTGTTCCAGGCTGGCGGCGACATCGCCAAGCGTCAAAACAGCATCCAGGCAGGTGCGCGGCGAGGTCTACCTGACGCCGGGCGGCGGTCCAATCGGGATCGAACTTAACGGGGCTGAGTTTGCTGAAAGCCATGTGCGCTGCGGCTGAAAGCCAGGCGTCAGTTGCGATTTCCTCCCGCGCTGTGGGGTCGCTGCGCAGGCGGATCAACGCTTGAGCATGGTAGTTGTCGGGGTCCAGCCCGTGCGCGGCGAGCCCGGCCAGAGCCTGCAGCAATGCCTTGAAACGGGCATTGTCATGCCAAACCGGCGCCTGGCTTCGTGCGGTGTAAAAATTGCGGACAGCTTGCGGCACCAGCAATGCTTCGGCCGCGGCGGATACAGGCAAGCTGCCGCCGCAAAGCAGCATTGCCAGCAGGGTCAGAACCGAAAGCCAGCGCAATATCCTGTTCCGCCTCTTTCCACGTTGAGTTTCCCAGAAGATGCAGGATCACGGGCAACTATATGGTGAGCACTGCCCTCACGCCACCTTAACCTTACCCGCCAGCAGGTAAGGCTGGAGGTATTGGCCGGTATAGCTCTCGCGGACCTTGGCAACTTCCTCCGGCGTGCCCTGGGCGACAATGCGGCCGCCGCCAGCGCCGCCTTCAGGGCCGAGATCTACCAGCCAGTCAGCGGTTTTGATCACGTCCAGATTGTGTTCGATCACCAGCACGGTGTTGCCCTGCTCGACCAGGGTGTGCAGCACTTCCAGCAGCTTACGCACGTCCTCGAAATGCAGGCCGGTGGTGGGCTCGTCTAGGATATAGAGCGTGCGCCCGGTCGCCCGGCGCGAGAGTTCCTTTGCGAGTTTCACCCGCTGCGCCTCGCCGCCGGAGAGCGTCGTCGCCTGTTGTCCCACCTTGATGTAGCCGAGGCCGACGCGCTGGAGGGTCACCATCTTGTCCCGGATGCTCGGCACTGCGGTGAACAGGTCGGCGGCCTCGTCCACGGTCATGTCGAGAACGTCGGCGATGGAGTTGTCGCGGAACTTTACTTCCAGCGTTTCGCGGTTGTAGCGCTTGCCCTTGCAGACATCGCATTCCACGAAAATGTCGGGCAAGAAGTGCATCTCAATCTTGATGACGCCGTCGCCCTGGCAGGCCTCGCAGCGCCCGCCCTTCACGTTGAAGGAGAAGCGGCCGGGCTTGTAGCCGCGCGCCTTCGCCTCCGGCAATCCGGCAAACCAGTCGCGGATCGGGGTGAACGCACCAGTATAGGTTGCGGGGTTGCTTCGCGGCGTGCGCCCGATGGGCGACTGGTCGATGTCGATGACCTTGTCGATATGGTGGAGGCCGTGGATTTCGTCGTACTGGCCGGGGATCTCGCGCGCATTGGTCAGCGCGCGGGAAAGCGCCTTGTAGAGCGTCTCCACAATTAGGGTGGACTTGCCGCCGCCCGAAACGCCCGTCACGGCAACAAAGGTGCCGAGCGGGACGCTCAGGTCCACATTCTTCAAATTGTGCTCGGTCGCGCCGGTGACTTCCAGGGTCTTGCCGTTGCCGGTGCGGCGCAGCAGCGGCACCTCGATCTCGCGCTTGCCGGTCAGGTAGTCGGCAGTGATGGAACCCTCCGTCCGCAGCACCTCTTCCGGCGTGCCCTGGGCAACCACATGGCCGCCATGCACGCCGGCGCGCGGTCCCATATCGACCAGATAGTCGGCGGCGCGGATCGCCTCCTCGTCATGCTCCACCACAATCACGGTGTTGCCGAGATCGCGCAGGCGTACCAGCGTCTCCAGCAGGCGGGCATTGTCGCGCTGGTGCAGGCCGATGGAGGGTTCGTCCAATACATAAAGCACGCCGGTGAGGCCGCTGCCTATCTGGGAGGCCAGACGGATGCGTTGCGATTCGCCGCCAGAGAGCGTGCCGGAGGTGCGCGACAGGTTCAGATAGTCGAGGCCGACGGCATTCAGGAAGCCCAGCCGCTCGTTGATTTCCTTCAGGATGCGCTCGCCGATTTCCTTGTCCTTGTCGGTCAGCGAAGCATCGAGTTTCAGGAACCAGTCGCGGGCGTCGGCGACGGAGAGTTCGGAGGCGTAGCTGATGGGGGCTGCCCATTCTCGGGGGCCGACCTTGACCGCCAAGGCCTCCGGTTTCAGCCGCTCGCCATGGCAGGTGGCACAAGGTTTTTCAGCCTGGAACTTCGAAAGCTCCTCCCGCACCCAGGCGCTGTCGGTCTCCCGCAGGCGGCGTTCGAGGTTGGGAATGACGCCCTCGAACGGCTTGGTGACGTTGTACTTGCGCATGCCGTCTTCGTAGACCATGCGCACGGACTCCTTGCCGGAGCCGTAGAGGATCGCGTCCTGGGATTCCTTATCCAGATCGCGGAACGGCGTCTTCATGTCGAAGCCGTAATGCTCCGCCAGCCCCATGAGGGTCTGCTTGTAATAGGGCGAGGGCGTCGCGGTGCGCAACCAGGGCAGGATCGCGCCGTCGTCGAGCGAGAGCAGCGGGTTCGGCACCACCAGGTCGGGCGAGATGAACATCTGTACGCCGAGCCCGTCGCAGGCCGGGCACGCGCCCGCCGGGTTGTTGAAACTGAACAGCCGCGGCTCAATCTCCGCAATGGTGAAGCCGGAGACCGGGCAGGCGAACTTGGCGGAAAGCGTGGTCTGCTCGCCCGTGTCCGCATTCTCAATGATGGCGATGCCGTCGGCCCGCTCCAACGCGGTTTCGAGGGAGTCGGCGAGGCGACCCGCGATGTCGTCGCGCACGACCAGGCGGTCCACGACGACTTCGATATCGTGCTTGAAGTTCTTCTTGAGGGCCGGGACGTCTTCGACCTCGTAAAGCTGGCCATCGACCTTGACCCGCTGGAAGCCGGCGCGTTGCAGTTCCGCCAGTTCCTTTTTGAACTCGCCCTTGCGGCCGCGGGCGATGGGAGCGAGCAGGTAGAGACGTGTCCCCTCCCCCATCGCCATGATGCGGTCCACCATCTGGCTGACGGTCATGGCGCTGATCGGCTCACCCGTCGCGGGCGAGTAGGGCACGCCGATGCGCGCCCAGAGCAGGCGCATGTAGTCGTAGATCTCCGTCACCGTGCCGACGGTGGAGCGGGGGTTCCGCGATGTGGTCTTTTGCTCAATCGAGATGGCGGGCGACAGGCCTTCGATCGAATCCACGTCGGGCTTGTGCATCATCTCCAGAAACTGGCGGGCATAGGCCGAGAGCGATTCGACATAGCGGCGCTGGCCCTCCGCATAGATCGTGTCAAACGCCAGCGAGGACTTACCCGAACCGCTGAGGCCGGTGATCACCACCAGCTGGTCGCGTGGTAAATCTACGTTAACATTTTTCAGATTATGCTCACGCGCACCCCGCACGCGGATGGCGGGGGCTTCCCGGTCATGGATATGCGCGGGAACGGCGGAACGATTGGGCATCGGTGGAGCAGTCGAATCAGGCATGATCGGCATTCTACGGATGTTCTATCAACAGCCCTAGGGTGAACAGTGCCCAAAGCGGCTGGATTATCCCCAGCCAGGCCGTATAGGTTGTGGGCTGAATTGCAGGTTTTACGGAAACGGGAGTGACCCAGATGTCCGGCAGCGTCAATAAAGTAATCCTCGTAGGCAACCTCGGCCGCGACCCGGAAGTGCGTTACATGCAGTCCGGCGGCAAGGTGGTGAACCTTGCGCTGGCGACGTCCGAGCGCTGGACCGACCGCACCTCTGGCGAGCGGCGGGAAAAGACCGAGTGGCACCGGGTGGTGGTGTTCGACCAGAACATCGCCGAAGTGGCGGAGAAATACCTGAAAAAGGGCTCAAAAGTGTACCTGGAAGGCCAGTTGCAGACGCGCAAGTGGACCGACCAGGGCGGCCAGGAAAAGTACACGACCGAAGTGGTGCTGCAACGCTTCCGCAGCACGCTGACCATGCTGAGCGGCCGTGGCGAAGAAGGCGGCGGTAGCGGCTTTGGCGGCGGCGGAGATTATGGTCAGGATGACGGCTATGGCTCCGGCCCGGCCGGCGACCAGAGCTATGGCGGCGGCGGTGGTGGGGTTGCGGCCAGACCCGCAGCCAATGACCCGATGGACCTAGACGACGATATTCCATTCTAGGGAGCGATCGGACGGCATTCGCTGGCAGGTTGTGGGAAAAATTCTTTGCAGGACTGAACTGCCATCCCTCGACAGGTTCAGGATGAAGTGGTTTTGAACAGGCTTGTTGAAATCAAACAGGAATTTCCCTCCTTCACCCTCAGCCTGTCGAATGGTGACGGCAGAGGTTTGGATTTTTTCAGCATTCGTCAGAGCGGTTCCGGGCCTGATTGAATCCCGCTCTTTGCCCATCTCCCATGGAGGCGGGAGCCCTTGCCTGAGAGCTTCTCATAGAGCACAAACTCAGCGGCTTGCATTGAGGCACGGGCATGGTTCGAGTCTCGAAAGTGGCGTCGTCCGGGGGTTTCTTCCGCGGCGTTTCGGGGGCGCTAGTGCCAAGCACCGCTGCAGGGTGAAGAGTGAACCGATAGTCGCTACCGTAGGTTTACGCCGCCTTAACCAGAGTGCGCGTATACTCCGGACATCGAGACTCCCGTCCTGCCACAAGGCGGGGTCCGCGTCGGAGAATTGCTTCCAAATACGGCCTCTCCGGCATGGTTAATGCCGTGCGGCACGGGACTAATGGTATGGAGGAATTTCGGTCAGCAATAGATAAACGCCAGCTAAACACGAGTTAAACATCACATAAACCGCACCTAAACCGTTTCGGCCCCAAAAGGTTTAGTTTTGCGCATAAATATTTAGTTTTGTTTAGGTCTTTTTGTCGATGCCTCAGTCATCGTCGAGTTCGGTATCCCAGTATAGGTAATCGCTCCAGCTTTCATGCAGAAAGTTGGGTGGGAAGGATCGGCCATAATTCTGTAGTTGAAAAACCGTGGGCTCAGCGGGTACCGTTGTCGGGGTCATGCCATTGACGGACGGCATCTTGTTGCCCTTGCGCAGATTGCAGGATGAGCACGATGTGACCACATTTTCCCAATTCGTGCGCCCGCCTCGGGAGCGGGGGATCACGTGGTCGAAGGTCAGGTCCTGGGGATGAAAGCGGTCGTCACAGTACTGGCACTCGAACCGGTCACGCAGGAAGACATTGAACCGGGTGAAGGCAGGCTTCTTGGCAGGCGGCACGTATTCCTTCAGCGCGATGACGGACGGCAGGGCCATCTCGAAGCTGGGTGAATGAACGGCGACATCATACTCGGCCAGGACATTCACCCGGTCGAGGAAGACCGCCTTGATCGCTTCCCGCCACGACCAGAGAGAGAGCGGAAAATAGCTCAGCGGCCTAAAATCGGCATTCAGCACCAGGGCTGAACGTTGCTCCAGAGCGAGGCTCACGGCAAGAACGCTCCTTGGTTGCTGGCGGAGAGAGGCAGCACATTCCCGAATTTCGGCCCGGGAAGGATTGCCACCGCGCAACCGCCTCCATCAGTTGCTATATATTGGGTTATATTCGGCCCGTGTGACAAGAATAAGTCGCCGACGTTGCCGACCAGTTCTATATACCGCCCCGTTTGCCGAGAGCCTTCGATGCGATCTTTCTCCTACGACGCTGATGCACCGCGAGAGCGCTCCGATTGGGCCACAATCGCCACGTTGCTGCCGTTTTTGTGGCCTGCCGGGAACACCGGCGCGCGGGTGCGGGTGGTGGCTGCCTTGGTTTCCATGGTCGCTGCCAAAGTATCGGTGACCTACATCCCGATTCTGTTTGGCGAGGCGGTGGATTCTCTGCCTGCGCTGGCAGACGGGGGCATGGCGGTCGCGCTGCCCATTGGGCTGATCCTGGCCTATGGCCTGGCGCGCGTCGCCTCTCTGGCGTTCGGGGAGTTGCGGGACGCCATCTTTGCGAGCGTCGGCCAAAGCGCCATCCGCACCATTGGCCTGACCACCTTTCGGCACCTGCACAAGCTATCGCTGCGCTTTCATCTGGAGCGGCAGACGGGCGGCCTGTCGCGCTTTATCGAGCGCGGGACCAAGGCCATCGACACGCTGCTGCGCTTCACCCTGTTCGCCATCCTGCCGACCCTGATCGAGCTGGTGCTGGTGTTCGTGCTGCTGTGGACCCTGCTGAATATCTGGTTTGCCTTGGTTACCATCGTGACCGTGGTGCTCTACGTCACCTACACGATTACGGTCACCACCTGGCGGATCAAGCTGCGCCGCCGCATGAACGAGGCCGACCAACGGGCGAACACCCGCGCCATCGACAGCCTGCTCAACTACGAGACCGTCAAATATTTTGGCAATGAAGAACACGAGGCCGAGCGGTTCGACACAGCGCTGCGCCGGTATGAGAAAGCGGCCGTCTCCAGCGGGCAATCACTGGGCGTGCTCAATGCGGGCCAGTCGTTCATCGTCTCCGCCGGGCTGGCCATCCTCATGCTGATGGCGGCAGCGGGCATCCGGGACGGCAGCATGAGCCTCGGCGATTTCGTGATGGCCAACACCTACCTGATCCAGTTGGCCCAGCCCCTAGGCTTTTTCGGCTTTGCCTACCGCGAGATCAAGCAGGCGCTGGTGGATATGGAACGCATGTTCCAACTGCGCCGGGTCGAGCCGGAAGTGGAGGACAAGCCTGGCGCGCCGACCTTGAAGGTGGCGGGCGGTGAGGTCCGGTTTGAGGACATGGAATTCGGCTATGACGAGCGGCGGCCTATCCTGAAGGGCGTCAGCTTCACGGTGCCAGCTGGAAAGACGGTGGCCGTGGTGGGGCCGTCGGGGGCGGGCAAATCCACGATCAGCCGCCTGCTGTTCCGGTTCTATGATGTAAACGGAGGGCGGGTACTGATCGACGGTCAGGACATCCGCGACGTTGAGCAGTCCTCAGTCAGGGCGGCGCTGGGCATCGTTCCGCAGGACACGGTGCTGTTCAATGACACGATCGAGTACAATATCGACTATGGCTTCCCGGGCCGGGGTCGTGGCGCGATTGAGCAGGCGGCGCGGCACGCCCAGATTCATGATTTTATCGAGGGTACGCCTGACGGCTACGCCACCATGGTGGGTGAGCGAGGGCTGAAGCTCTCAGGCGGGGAGAAGCAGCGGGTCGCCATCGCGCGCACTATCCTGAAAGACCCGCCGATCCTGCTGTTCGACGAGGCGACCAGTGCGCTAGACAGTGCGACGGGAGCAGGCGATCCAGCAGAATCTGCGCGACCTCTCCCAAGGCAAGACGACGCTGGTGATCGCGCACCGGCTGTCAACCGTGGTGGATGCAAACGAGATACTGGTGCTGGAGAAAGGCCAGATCGTTGAACGCGGCCGGCATCGGGACCTGCTTGCCGCGCAGGGCGTCTACGCGGCCATGTGGGCCAGGCAGCAGGAAGACCCGGATGCGGATGCAGGGCCAAAGGCAGAGTTGGAGGGCGAATAAAGGCACGAATAGCCCTCGCCGCCCCTATCCCGGGCCGCGTGAAAACCGGCAAAGGATAATCAGCAACAGCAAGTTCACCGCAGGAGCCAGGGCCAAAGCCTTTCAGGAAACCCATCCGCCAGCAGGTTCCAGGGCAACCCGAACGGCACGAGGAAAACGCCGGCGAGCGGGTTTCTCTCCGAGCCAAACAACCCGAAATTCCCCACCAAAAACAATGCCAGCGCCGCAAAGTACAGCACTCCAAAGACGCCGGCGATCAGTTGGCAAAGTATGAGGTTAATTCGTCCTGTTAAGATAGCCACCTCCCTCTAGCGCGGGATGATAGCTCCGGGGGCTTGGATCACCTTAGCGGCCATGGATTGGCCTTTGACGGCGGCCTCTCGGGGTGCGGCGCCCTGCATCCTCGCTGCCAGGTAAGCGCCGTTGAAAGCGTCGCCAGCGGCAGTGGTATCGACCACACGCGCTACCTTCTCCGCCGGAATAACGGCGCCGGAGGAGAGATGCACGCCCGCCGATCCGTCCTTTACCACAGCCTCCTCCACACCAAAGCTTTTCCAACTGGCGGAGCGCCGCCTGCGCTGAAGTCGCCCCGAAGACGGTGCGCATGTCTTCCAGGCCAGGCAGCGCAATCGTGCTCCACGCTAGCGCAATTTGCAGGGTGGAGGCGGCTTCGGCCACGTCTTCCCAAAGCTGGGGCCGGTAGTTGATGTCGAAGGCTACCTGGCCGCCCGCCTCCACCACTTCCCGCATGGCTTCAAACACACCGAGACGGCTTTCCACGTCCAGCACTGCCAGCGAGATACCGGTCAGGTAGAGCCATTTGGCACGGCGCAGGTCGGCGAACGCCGCGTGTGCGCTCTGCACGCGGAACAGGTCGCGGTAGGGGGCAGCGTCCCGCCAATAGCTAAAACTACGCTCGCCTGCGGCATCGGTCTTGATCCAGTAGAGGCCGGGCACGCGGCCAGCCACGCGCCGGACGGTGGAGGTGGTCAGGCCCTCGTCCGCCCAGGCAGCGACCATCTCTCCACTGAACGGATCGTCGCCAAGGGCGGTAACGTAGCTGACGGGTACGCCGCGGCGGCGGGCATAGACCGCGGTGTTCAGGCTGTCGCCACCGAAGGCCCTCACGATGGAACCGTCCGGCCGTTCGGACAATTCCAGCATACATTCGCCGACACAGATTAACGAGGTGTTGTTCACCAAGGCGTTGTCGCCTGAAAGGAGGGCCTGGCTGCCATTGTAGCTTGCCACTCGCTTAAGCGCGGGTGGCCGGGCCGCCAGTCCTCGCCGATTCGGAACTCATAAAAATCCAGGGCGAGCGCAAACAGGATGCGGCTGAGGGTGATCTCCTCTGCCTGCAACTTATCCACCCGCGCTTCCAGGTCGACGAAGCAGCGCTGTTGCCGCTCGACCTCCAGGGCAACAAAGCCCGGTGAACGCTCTTCCGGCACCCGCTTGCCCTCCCGTCCGCGCCAGGCGATGGAGTCGAGGAAGGCATGGGCGTAGCCGTCTAACGCCTTCTCGCGCCAATGCGCTGGGCCGCTGACCGGTTGCAGCGGCGGCGCGTCGCCGAACTGTTCCAGGTAATCGCAAATGGTAGTGGACTCGACCAGAACTAGCCCCTTGTCCGGCCCGCCTTCCACGGAGAGCGCGGGGATTTTGCCGGTCGGGCTGTAGGGAATGACCTCGTTATCCGGCGTGCGGATCTGAGCAATGGCTTCCGTGGTTTGATCCCACAGCCCGCGCTCGTGCAGCACGATCCGGACCTTACGGGCAAAGGGCGATGTCGGCGAATGAAACAGGGTCATCGGCGGTGTGGGTAGCATCGGGATCACTCTACAGCGGGACAGGTAACACAGCGGCAAATGATGGGCGGGCAATCATCCGGTCATACCATCCGGCCAGGCGGGGGCTGCCCGTACGCCAGTCCTGGTCCGGAAAGCGCCAGCTTTGATAGTACAGGCAGAGCGGCAGCATAATACGGCTGAGGCTGATCTCCACCCGCTCCAGCTCGCCCATCTGGTCCTTCAGTTCCGCAAAGCAGCGCATGGCGCGGCCCTGCTCATATTCGATGAAGGGCCCGTATTGGTCGGCTTCCGGCTTGCGGAACTCGCGGGTACGCCAGGCCAAAGAGTCCATCAGGGCGTGGGCGTAGGCATCCAGCGCTCGTTCCTCCCACATTGCCCGGCCTTCCTTGGGCAGCAGGCCGAGAGCTTCGCCGAATTGCTCCAGGTACTCACAAATGATGGTGGATTCCAGCAAGACCAGCCCCTTGTCTCTGCCCTCGTCCACCACCAGCGCGGGCACTTTGCCGGTCGGGTTATGCGTCAGGACCTCATTTTCCGGCGTGCGGACGTTGGCAGCGACCTCCCGCACCATTCCCTCCAGCCCGCGTTCGCGGATCGCTACGCGGACTTTCAGGGCGAAGGGCGAGGTCGGAGTATGGAACAGGCGCATCATGGAGTGTTGCCCCGGTCCTCGCGCCAGAGATCCAGCTTCTCCTGCACGACGCGGTCGGAGAAGCTGAAAAGCACGGCGTCCTTGCTGGCGCGGTGCTGACGCCAGGCCCAGCTTGGCGCGACCAGCACGTCGCCCTGCGCCCACTTGTAGGTCTTGCCGCCGATCTCGCTCTCGCCTTCGCCTTCCGCGACGCAGAAAATGGTGGCGTCGGTGGCGCGGTAGGGCTGGCTCTCGAACCCGGCGTCGAACGATTGCAGATAGGCAGCCATGGTCGGCATGGCCGATGCGCCACTTGCCGGATTGACGTAGCGCAGGCGGCGGCCGTGACAGGCATCCAATGTCGCCGCTGCGATCGCCGCCTTCGAACGGCCATAGGGGTAGTGGAAGATGGGGGAGGTCTGACCGCTGGGCAGCTCATCGGGCAGCATGGCATTGCCATAGCGGGCGAACGCCGCGCCCGGCTGTTCGGTCCGTTCGCGGGCCGCTTCGGCAGAGCGTTCAGCGAAGCTGGCGTCCAGCGTCTGGATGATGGGGATGTCCAAGCCATCCAGCCAGACCACGGGCCCATCGCCGGCATTGCCGTGGTCGTGCCAGCCCCAGGTCGGGGTGATGACGAAGTCGCCGGGGGCCATGGTCACGCGCTCACCATTCACCGTGGTGTAGCCGCCCTGGCCCTCGATCAGGAAACGCAGCGCGGTCTGGGAATGGCGGTGGGCGGGCGCGACCTCGCCCGGCAGCACCAGTTGCAGGCCGGCATAGAGCGAGGTCGTGGCTTTGCTCAGCCCCGCGAGGCCGGGGTTCTCCAGCACCAGCACCCGGCGCTCTGCCTCCTCCGCCGTGATCAGATCGCTCGACGCCAGCACGTGCGGACGGCAGGCGGCGTAGGACCAGTGCATGGGCTGACAAGCCGACGCCGGTTCCGGCGTGACAAGGCCCGACATGACCTCCCACAGCGGGGTCATGCTTTGCGGCTTGATCGCGTCGTAGTACTGCGCGCGCTCGGCAGCGATGCTTGCAGAGTCTGGCATGGGGCTATCCTCCGGTTGGTTGTTGCGCGGATGCTAGCGCAGTTTGCGGCGAAACTCAGCCGGAAATCCACTCAGACCACTTACAACCTTCAGCCTGATGTGCGAGGCGTGCCGAGCCTCGAAGGCGGCTGGTCAGGTTCCCGCCATGCAACGCCCTTTGAGGGCGCTCGTGCCGAGCGCCGCCTCAGGGTGAAGATTGAAAGGAACCACGAGAGAACGACCGCTACCGCCGCCGCTGCCCCACCACGATGCCGTCGGCGATCAGCTTGGCGATTTCGTCCTCGCTCCAGCCGCGTTCGGCCAAGACCTCTCGGCTGTGCTCGCCGAACGTGGGCGGTGAGCGACGCACGTTGCCGGGGGTGCGCGAGAGCTTCGCCTGAATGCCTAGCGCGTTGTAGCCCTTGCCGTCGGCGACGCGCATCTTGCGGTGCAAGGTGTGCTCGCTGGTCATGGCGGTGGGTACGTCGTTGACCGGTCCGGCGGGTACGCCGGCATCCAGCAAGGCACGGGCGAGTTTTTCGCACTCCCATTGCATGAATGCGCCTTCAAGCGCCGGTTTCAGCTCCTCCCGATTGACCGAGCGTTGCGGGGCAGTGGCAAAGCGGGGGTCGTCCGCTAGTTCTTCCTGCCCGATCACCTGGCACGTACGGCGGAACTGGCCATCATTGCCGACGGCGGTAAATAAGGGTTTGTCGCCCGTTTCGAACTGATCATAGGGGTAGATGTTCGGGTGCGCGTTGCCGGTGGTCTTGGGCGCCGCGCCGTTCATCATGAAGTTGTTGGCCTGCGGATGCAGCAGGGCGACCGCGCAATCATAGAGCGTCATATCCAGGTACTGACCGCGGCCGGACGTGTTCCGCTCATAGAGCGCCATCAGGATGGCAATCATCGCGTTCAGGCCGGTGCCCATGTCGACGATGGGCGTACCCAGGCGGGTTGGGCCGCTGGTCGGCGTGCCGTTGATCGAGGACATGCCGCTGACCGCCTGCACCACCGCATCATAGCCCGGATCACCGCCCATGGGGCCGGTCGCGCCATAGCCGGTGACGTGGCAGTGGATCAGGCCGGGAAACTTGACCGACAAGACTTCCTCATAGCCCAAGCCCCATTTCGCCATCTGGCCGGGCTTGAAGTTCTCGATGACTACGTCGGCACCATCCAGCAGGCGGAACAGGATCGCCTTGCCCTCTTCCTTCGACAGGTCGAGGCCCAGCGAGCGCTTGTTGCGGTTCACGCCCATGTAGTAGGCAGCCATGCTGCCAGCCGGATCATCGTCCAGGAACGGAGGGCCCCAGTCGCGGGTCTCATCGCCCTGGGGCGGCTCGATCTTGATCACGTCCGCGCCGTGGTCACCCAGCATCATGGTGCAATAGGGTCCACCAAGGACACGGGTCAGATCGATGACTTTAAGCCTCTTCAGCGCGCCGGTGGGCGCGGCGTCTGGGCCGTCGAAATTCAGGGGGCCTGTGGTCATAGGCTGTAAGGTTCCAACTCGCTCCGGGCGCGCCAGCAGCGGCGCTTCATGCGCGCCCTGTTTGGCATGACGGCAGGGTCCCGATCAAGGCAGCCTGTAGGCGGCCCTGGCCGCGCCCTCAAACAGCGCCTGCTTCTCCCCCGCACTTGCCCCGGCCGCGAGGCGTTTGAAGGCGTTCCAGGTGACACCATAGCTGGACCATAGCTTCTGCACCGGGAAGTTACTTTCGAACATGCAGCGCGCCGGGCCGAAGGTAGTGATACAATAGTCCATCCAAGGCTTCCACGCCGCGGCGATTTCCTCAGAACCCCGCGGCAGGGAACGGTCCACATCCGCGCCGCGCAGGATCGGCAGCGCGCCGAGCTTCAGGTAGACGTTAGGGCGCTTGGCGACATCGGCCATGCCGGCCTTCCAGTCCTCGAACACCTGGTCCCGCTTGTCGCGGTAGGGGCCGCCCAGGATCGGCACGCCCGTGTGATTCAGGATAATGGTCAGGCCGGGATGCTTATCGGCCAGCGCCGACACGTCGGAAAGCTGCCGGTGATAGAGCCAGCAGTCCAGGCCCAGCCCCATGTCCGCCAACATGCCTGCCGCGGCCAGCACTTCCGGCTCGATCAGCTGGTGCTGGCGGGGGGCGACGTTGTTGATGCGCTCGCTTGCGTCCCAGGCGGTGGAGTAGCGCACGCCCCGGAACCGCCCGCCGGAGCGGTTCAGGTGCTGTTCGAAGATGTCTCGCGCGCGCTCACCGAGGGTCAGATCCAGCACGAGGTAGTTCGCACCGCTGCGCACCCACAGATGATGGTGCGGATCGACGATAGGCAGGTCCGGCTCCAGCGCCGGCTCCTGTACCTTCGCCAGCCACTCCAGGTCGGGCACGCTCTGGCCCATCACCTTCTTTTCACATTGTTCGGCCATTGTTCGTCTCCTCAAATCTTAGTGAGCGCTGGGGGCTAGATCACGCCCTCGTCGGCGAGGGCCTGCACGTCCGCGTCTGTCATCCCCAGCAAATCGCCCAGCACCGACGCGCTGTCGGCTCCGATTTCCGGGAAAAACTGCAGTGCGCTGGTCTCGTACTCGAACAGGAGCAGGGGCGAGGATGGCAGGACCACGTCGCCCATATAGGGGTGCCGGATCCGGTTCAGCATGCCGCGCGCATGCAGGTGGCGGTCGTTCATGACCTCCTCCACGTTGCGCACGGGCGCGACCGGCAGGCGGGCGGTCTTCATCTTCTCGAAGGCCTCGTCACGGGTCTGGGTGCGGGCCCAGGCGGAGATCATCTCGTTGATCTCCTCCTCCATTGGATTGCGGTTCGGGTTGCCCTCATACGCCGGGTCATCGGCCAGTTCCGGGCGGCCAATCAGCTTGCAGAGGTTCTTCCACTGCGGCTCGCTCACGATGATCAGGGCGACCCAGCCGTCCTTGCACTCATAACGGCCATAGGGCGTGGTCAGGCCAGCCGACTTGTCGCCCCGGCGCGGGGGAATTTCGCCGGTGCGGTGGTAGTGGGAATACTCGCTGGAAATGTTGAAATAGATCGCCTCGATCATCGCGCTTTCAACCCGCGTGCCGAGTCCGGTGCGCTCCCGCCCCAGTAGCGTCGTCACCAACGCGCCATAGAAGTGAATGCCGCCCATGAAATCGCAGACCTGCCCGCCGGAACGGGCGGGCCGCCCTCCTCCCCCGTGATGCTCATCATCCCGCTGGCGGCCTGGACGGTGTGGTCCATGGCGAGCTGGTCCCAGTCCGGCCCTGAACTGCCATAGCCGTTGGTCGAGCCATAGATCAGGCGCGGGTTCCTCTCCCGCAGCACGTCCCAGCCGAGGCCGAGCCGGTCTATGGTGCCTGCCGCGTAGTTCTCGATCAGCATGTCGGCTTTCTCGACCATGGCCAGCAGCAGATCCTTGCCCTTCTGGCTTTTCAGGTCGAGCGTCAGGCTCTTCTTGTTGGAGTTCAGCATGGCGAAGGCGAGCGGCGTGTCCTCGCCGCCGCCGCGCCATGTACGCTCCCCGCCGATGGGTTCGATCTTGATGATTTCGGCCCCACCCATGGCCATCAGAAAGCTGGCATAGGGCCCCTGGTAGATCTGGGTCAGGTCAAGGACGCGGATTCCCGCGAGCGGCTGCGGCTTCATGATTGGGCGATTCCCGGATTGGATTGGCTTTGTTGTCCCAGATGCTAGCCTAGATTTCCCTCACTTCGAGAACCAAAAAGCCAAGGGCGGAGAATTCACCATGGAAATCTGGACAAGCGGCGTGCCCTCACCCCGCGGGATCGTGCACGTGGCGCGCGATCTGGAGGCAAACGGCTGGGACGGGTTGAAGGTGGTCGACTCTCAAAATCTGGCGGCCGACAGCTTCGTCGGGCTCACCATGGCGGCGACCGTGACGGAGAACCTGAAGCTCGGCACCGCCGTCTCCAACTCCGTCACCCGCACCGCCGCAACGCTCGCTGCAGCGGCGGCTTCCGTGCAGAGCGTCAGCCGTGGGCGGATGGTACTGGGCATCGGCCGGGGCGACTCAGCGCTGGCGCACCTGGGGCGCTCCCCTGCCCGGCTCAAGCAGTTCGATCGCTATCTGGGACACCTCCAGACCTACCTTTCCGGCGGAGAGGTGCCGTATGACGAGTTGACCGACATTCCCTACAGCATCGCCCCACCGGTCGAAGACCTGGAACTGGCGCACACGCCACCCTCCAGCCGCATCACCTGGATCGGCCCGTCGATAGAGCGCGACGGCAAGGTACCGGTGGAAGTCGCCGCTACCGGCCCCAAGGTCATCGCGTCAGCGGCGATGCACGACGACCGGGTGATGTTCGCCCTTGGCGCCTCGGCGGAGCGAATAGGCTGGGGCATCGATCTCGCCCGGCAGGTTCGGCGCGAGGCAGGGCTGGACCCCGACGGCATCGCCTATGGTGCCTACGTCCCCTGCGCCTGCCATCCGGACATTGCGAAGGCGCGGGACATGGTGCGGGGCAGCCTGACGGTCATGGCGCGCTTTGCCATCATGCATGGCAAGGCGAACGGCCCCGTCTCCGAAAAGAGCGAGGCCGTGATGCAGACGCTGCGCCGCTCCTACGACATGGAGAAGCACACCCACACCGACTCGGCCCAGGCCGCCGTGCTAACGCCCGAATTCATTGACGAATACGCCGCCGTGGGCTCCCCGGTCCACGTGCTGGAGCGGCTCTCAACGCTGAAGGCGCTGGGGCTCGACAAGGTGGTGCTGCACGGCCACTGGCGGAACGTGAGCGACCCGGATGGCCCGGTCTCCAAAAGCCTGATTGAGACGGAGGTGCTGCCGAACCTTAGACGTTAAAGGGGCAGGCCCAGCACATCACGCAAGGTCGGCCCTTCGTATTCCGTCCGGAACAGGCCGCGGCGCTGCAACTCCGGCACCACCAGCCCGCAGAAATCGTTCATGGTGCCCGGCACGATGGCGGGCAGCAGGTTGAAGCCGTCGGCCGCGCCCTCTCTGAACCAGTGTTCCATGTGGTCGGCGATCTCGCCCACCGTGCCGATCACCATGTAGTGGTTACGCGCCGCCTTCGCCTGGATCGCCACCTGCGCCAGCGTGTAGTTCCGCTACCGCCCGATGCGAACGAACGTCCCTGGCCCGCTCTTGCGCAGGTCGGTGGCCTCCAGGTCCGGCGTAGGCGCGTGCGGGTCATAGCCGGAGAGGTCCACCCCGCCCAGCAGCCGGCCCAGCCCCTCGACCGCGTCCTGCACATCGACCATGTCATGGAGCGCGTTGAACTTGGCCCAGGCTTCCTCCCGCGTCTGCCCGATGAAGACGGAGAGGCCGGGCATCACCTTGATGCTGTCCGCTAGGCGCCCGTGCCGCTCCGCCGACTGCCGGACCGCGGCGCGGAACTCGACCGCCATCTCCAGGTCGGCCTGTGCGGTAAAGACCACATCGGCGATGCGCCCGCCCATCTCAATCGTTTTGTCGGAGCCGCCCGCCTGGATCACGATAGGCCGCCCCTGCGGCGAGCGCGCAACGTTAAGCAGCCCCTTAACCTGAAAGAACTCTCCGTTATGGTTCAGGTGCCTGACCTTCGACGCATCGAAGAACCGTCCGCTCTCCTTGTCCATCACCAGCGCATCCGCGTCGAACCCGTCCCAGAGCCCCATGACCACGTCGGCGAATTCGTCGGCGCGGGCATAGCGGACCTCGTGCGGGTCGTGGCGCTCCATACTGAAATTCTGCGCCTCCTCCAGCTGGCCGCCGGTGACACAGTTCCATCCGGCCCGTCCGCCGCTGATATGGTCGAGCGATGCCACCTGCCGGGCGACGTTGTATGGCTCCCAATAGCTGGTGGCGATGGTCGCGACGAGGCCGATATTCTTCGTCACTGGCGCCAGCGCGCAGAGTAAGGTTACCGGCTCCATCCGGGCCACTTTGGCGCTATTCTCGATGGCATGCAGCTCGTCTCCGCCGACAATGGCGATCTGGTCGGCGATGAACAGCATGTCGAGCTTCGCGTCCTCAGCGATGCGGGCGATCTCAATCCAGCGGGCAAAGTTTGTGCCGCCAACCCAGATGGTGATAGTTGCCGTCTGCGGTCAGGAAGACAGCCAGGTTCATGTGCTTCGGCTGCGAAGGGGTTATGCTCATAGGGTGTGGCCTGATCGGAACGATGCCCAAACATTAGAGCCGAAAAAGCGCGACTCCAAGACTTTTGCAGGTTTGCAGGCCGCAACATTCGGTTTGGCTGGCGACGGGGATGCGCTAGTGTCGCGCCACCAAAATGCAATGATCCGCATGGGACGGACAGTGGAGGAAATTATGCGCAACATTACCTTCGACAATATCACCGAGACGGTCACCAAAGCCTATTCCGGCACGCCGGATGCCCGTCTGGGTGAAATCCTCAACATGCTGATCCCCCGCCTGCATGACTTCGTCCGCGACATCAAACTGACGCCGGAAGAGTGGGAAGCGGCCATGGAATTCCTGCTGCGGGCAGCCGAAGCCAGCAGCGCCCAGCGGAACGAATTCATTCTGCTGTCAGACCTGCTGGGCGTCTCAACGCTGGTCGATTTGCAGGAGGGCAAGGATGATGAAGGCACCTCCATCACCACCGTCATGGGTCCGTTCTACGTGCCGAGCCAGCCGGACAAAGAGGCCAGCACGGACTTGATCAAAGACAATCCCGGCGAGCGTATCGTGGTGCAGGGACAGGTACGCAGCGCGAACGGCGGCCCGATTGCGGGCGCGGTGCTGGATATCTGGCAGAATGGTCCGAACGGCCTCTATACGGTGCAGGATCCCAACCAGCCGGACGACAATCTGCGCTGCATGCTGCATACCGACGAGAACGGCAATTACAGCTTCTCTACGGTCAAGCCAGTCCCCTATACCGTGCCGGTCGATGGTGCGGGCGGCGAGCTGATCGGTGCTGCAGGCCGCGATTGCTGGCGGCCGGCGCACATCCACTTCATGGTCAGCGCAGACGGGCACAAGCGCCACATCAGCCAAGTATTCAACGAGCGCGACCCCTATATCGACGACGATGCCGTGTTCGGTGTCCGCGCCGACCTTGCCGTACCGTTCGACCGCGCGCCCACTGCGGAAGAATTGGCGCGCTTCCCCGGCGTTGCGCAACCGTTCAACGTGGTGAACATGGACTTTGTACTGGCCCGCACGGAGTAGCGGCGGGAACAGTCATCAGACAGAGACCTTCTTCCAGTGAAAGACCTCCACTCCCTGGCGTGAAATAAAATTCCTGTAAGCCACCGGAATGTGGTTAACTTGACGCAATGTCCCGGTGAAGTGCTGCGCCAACAGCGAATTGGGACGCCATTTCAGGCAGTAAATGTACAACGAACAGCTTCTTCCGTGTACGCCGGGGTTTTCTAAAGCTTGGCGCTGCGATGTTCGCGGGTGCTTTGGCTTATCTGCACCTGTTCAACAGGCTCAGGCCGCCGATCCAGTAAAGATCGGCTTCTCCATGGCGCTGACCGGCGGCCGCGCTGCCGCGGGTAAAGCCGCGCTGATCGCGATGGAAATCTGGAAAGACGACATCAATGCCGCGGGTGGCCTGTTGGGCCGCCAGGTGGAGTTTGTCTATTACGATGACCAAACCAATCCCTCCACGGTACCGGGCATCTACACCAAGTTGCTGACGTTCGATAACGTCGACCTGGTGGTCAGCGGCTATGCGACCAACATGATCGCACCTGCTATGCCGATCGTCATGAGCCGCAAGATGGTGTTTATGAGCCTGTTCGGCTTGGCGGTGAACGAGAAGTTCAACTACCCGAACTATTTCCAGATCATGCCGGCGGGACCAAACCCGCTTACCGATTGGTCCATTGGCTTCTTCGATATCGCCATGGCGCGGAACCCCAAGCCGACGACGGTGGCGCTGGTTAGTGCTGACGCCGAATTCGCGCGCAACGCCCTGATCGGCGCGCGGGAGAATGCAGGCAAAGCCGGACTGAAGGTCGTTTATGACAAGACCTATCCGCCTTCAACCGCCGACTTCACCCCGATTGTCCGCGCGATACAGGCGGAGAAACCCGACGTGGTTTTCATCGCCTCCTACCCGCCGGATTCGGCTGGCATGGTCCGCGCCATCGGCGAAGTTGGCCTGAAAGCCAAAGTGATCGGCGGTGGCATGGTTGGCCTGCAATTCGCAGCGCTGATGAGCAAGCTCGGCCCGTCGCTCAACGGCATCATCAACTACGACTTCTGGGTGCCGGAGCCGACACTGAAATTCACCGGCGTTGAGGAATTCCTCAAGAAGTACCAGGCCAAAGCAGCCGGTGCCGGCGTCGATCCGCTGGGCTACTACCTGCCGCCCTACGCCTATGCCTATCTGCAAATTCTGGGTAATGCGGTCAACAAGACTGGCTCGCTGGACCAGCAGAAACTGGCCGACTACATCCGCGGCAACACCCACAGCACCGTCGTCGGTGATGTGAAGTTCGCACCGAATGGCGAGTGGGCACCCCCCGTGCGCTGATGGTCCAATACCAAGGCGTGGACGACAGTGGGCTGGAGCAGTTCACCAAAGCGGGCACCCGCGTGGTGCTATGGCCGGAAGCCTGGAAGTCGGGCACCATCAACTACCCTTACGCTCAGTAGGGTACAGTACTGTCATAGCGACATGCTCCGTCGCCTCTCTCCCCGCCGTTTTGGTCTCGCTGGATGATCTGCTGGCGGTGGTGCGCGAGTTCTTGAACCCGAAGGCCTCCCGCTCTGGCCTTGACCGCTGCTTGCGTCGGCATGGCGTGGGGGCCCTGCGCGCCCTGAAAGCAGCATCGCCCCGGCCAAAGCACAGCGCCTTCAAAGCCTATGAACCCGGTTCCATCCCCATCGACCTGAAATACCTGCCACCGATGGCAGAGAGAGCCGCCGCCGTTCCCTCTTCGTGGCCATCGACAGGGCAACGCGTTGGGTTGTTGTCAGGGTCTACAACAGCAAGACAGCGGCCAATGCCCGGCGCTTCCTGCGCGCCCTGGAGCGCGCCTGCCCGATGCGCATCCGCCCCATACTCCCGGATAATGGAAAAGAGTTCATGGATCGCCTCTTCGGTCTGCGCCAGCGCGCCGCAACAGGCGCGCATGAATGCGACACGCTGGGCGCCGCCCTCGATATCGATCATCGCCTGACGCCGCCTAGGTCACCTCAGACCAACGGTATGGTCGAACGGTTCAATGGCCGCATCGAAGAGGTTCTGGAAGCCACGCTGCTTCGCTATGTCTGGCTTTACACCCAGCCGCTGCCGCAATCAGCCCTGGGCAGCAAGACGCCCTTGCAGGCACTGAAGGGATGGCGCAAACTCAAACCAGAGCTGGTCAGGAAACAGCCATATTACCTTCCAGGATGGGACAATGCGCAGGTTTCGCATATACATGTTGGAATTCAGCTAGATGTAAATGACTACGCTCAAAATTAGCGCGATATAAATTTGCATATTCAAACTTCGCACTTTCTAACTCACACATTTTTAGGTTAACATTTTTTAAATTTGCGCCAACTAAAAGCAAATGACTCAAATCTGACCACTCCAACTCGACCCCCCGAAAATCAGCGTCGAAAAATTCACCCTCTGACAAGCTGATTAATACTGGTGTTCTTGTTCTTCGACCATGCACAGATTCGATGCACCGAAGAAAAATTCCGACGCACAGATTGTTTTTATCAAATAATTTCCAATTTTTATACCTATCACTAGGAATCCAAAGCGCGCGCCACGCGCAAAATAACGCTTCTTCAGCGTTAACAGACCGCTGTTCTGCATCACGTTGATTTTCCCCTTGTTGCCAACCGTGTCTTATTGACTGTCGGACAACAGGCTTTATTATAGAGTATCAGTAGTTTTTACTTATTCGAATTTGATCACTTCTTAATCTCAACTACTCAATTAAAAACTCTAAAACCTTCATCGACATTCCATGGTAGGTGGTCAGCTTGTACCAACGGTCCAGCCAAATCCGCACCGTGTCGGCGTCGCCCTCATCGCCAATCAAGCGTTTGGCGGCGTCTTCGACCCAGCGGGCCAGCCGCCTTGCATAGAGATATTCACCAAAGGTCTGGTGTGTAAACTCAATGCTGCCTCCCTCGGCTGATCGCACAAAAAAGCTAGCGGCCAGTCCGCCGATGCCGTCGGCAAATCCCTTCAGCAGATATTCCAGCTTCGCCTCTTTAAACGCCTCCCGCACCTGCTCCATCTCAGCCACCCGCAAGCTGCCATGCCGGAACGCCGCCAGCGCCATGGTTTCCATCCCGAGATTGAACCGGTCCTCAATCTTGCCGCGATCCGTCTCCGGGTCCTCGCCATCTTTGATGAATACCTGGAATCCAGGCTTCCGTTCCTCCAATTCCCGCTCAAATGTCTTGGCGAATACGGCGCAGTATACCATCGTCCGGTTCGCCGTTTTCGGGTCGAGCTTTGCTAAAGCGCCCCGTGCTTGCATCATGAATGCATGCAGCAGTGGCTCCTTAGTCAGTTCTTCGAAGCGGCTCGCAACCATAACCTCCGGCGGTTCCATGCTTTATTTCATCGCAACCGCATAGCGGCACCATACTTCATCCCGCTGATCGACAGTCAGATAGCCCGGCACTTCATCGAAGCGCCCTTTTTCCTCCTCATTCAGTATGTAAGGCTGCACCGAGTAAAGCTGGCCGCGTCCGACATCGCTGAACCGTGCAATGGCGTCGGCCATCACCGCATCGCGCCCGCTGATCACCGCCCGCACCCGCCGGCCCGCCTTGCAGTAACCATCCACCAAGTTCCAGACCGTGCTGAGCAGGCTCCGCGCCAGATCGCGGCTGGCGTCCGTGCCTGAGAGCGCCAGTTCGTCCAGCCCATCAAACAACAGCAGCAAGGGCGCCGCCGCCGGGTCCGGCGCTTCCAGCGGGAAGTGGCCACGCTTGAAATGATTGTTGGCCCAATAGGCGCGCATGGCGTCGCGCAGGTTCTCCCCCTGGAACTCGAAGTGATTGCTGTGCAGGCGGAAGAATAGCACATGCCAGGCATCCAGCGTATGGGCACCACTCGCCACGGTATAGCCCAAATGCTTCATGAAGCTGGATTTGCCACTGCCCGGCCCGCCCGTGACCAGCCGCACGATATCCGGCGATTGGTCATCGGCAAGCCACGCCTGGAAATCCTGGTCCAGTTGAATGGCTCGCATTTTCAGGCGCTCGCTCGACGGTATTTCCCGCGGCGCGCTGAAGTCAAATGCGTCCCGCTCTTTCCGCTGTCCCGGCAGTTCCACGCCGCCCCGCAACGGTACATAAACCCGCCCCAGGTCTGGCGAGCCGTCGCCGAACAGCGGTCTGTGGTACTCATCGTCGATGAGCGAGCGATGATAGTCTTCCCAGTCCGCCGCCCGCTGCCAGGACGTGATCAAATCATCGTCCTGCGCCCCGACGGCGCTGAACACTTCCTGGTACTTCCGCGGACGGGCCGCGCGCAGTTGCTCCAGGTACCGGTGAAACTCGGTCGGCAACGCCGCCGCCTGCCGCGCCGCTTCATCCTGCCCCAACACAGGCAGCCAGATGGTCGGCAGCATGCTTGAGAACCAGCCGCCGCCGCGGTTCTTCGAAAAAGGCCCGGTCGATCACGATGTCCTGCTGGAAGGCGATATCGCCAGCCGCCTTCAGCTTCGCAACATCCTGTTTCGTCACCGCATCATGCAAGGCTTGGCCCAAAATAGCGGTTCCGCCGAGGATCAACGCTGTGCTCAGCCCGCCATGGGCAACCGCATCCGGTGAGTCATCGCCAAAGCTGAACGCCTCACTGGCTCCGACCAAATCGCCCAGCGCCGTCATTCCGCTGACCACATCGCCGGTAACCGCCGTCCAGCCAGCCTTGCCAATGGCCGTCACGATACTTCGGGTGAATTTCCCCCAATCAGCGGAAACGTCCGCCGCTTTAACCAGCGGCAACTTGCCCGGTTCGCTCGCCATAACACCGCCTCCCACTGCCAACGGTCGGACAAGTGTACGCGATTATCCCTCCCCCGCAACTCCCCCTACTGACATCGCACCATTCCGCGCTAAAGTCTCTGCCAATCCAAAACTCAACACCCTTCAGAGGAACTCCCCAAATGGAAATCGGTTATGTCGGCCTCGGTGCCATGGGCGGGGCACTGGCCCGCCGCCTGATACTCTCCCACAAGCTGCACGTGCTCGACCTGCGCCCGGACGTGGTGCAGAGCTTTACCGACAACGGTGCGATCCCGGCCCAGAACGGCGCGGCGCTCGCCCAAACCTGCGACATCATCCTGACCTGCCTGCCGCGCTCCTCCAACGTGCGAGACGCGATCTTCGGCCCGGGCAGCCTGGCGGAGGGCTGGAGCCCGGCAAGATCATCGTCGACCAGACCTCCGGCGATCCGGATGAGACGCGCGCCATGGCCGCCGAATTGGCCGAGCGCGGCATCACCCTGATCGACGCCCCGGTCTCCGGCGGCCCGGCGGGCGCGGATGCGGGCACTATCGCCATCATGGTCGGCGGCCCGCTGGAGGCGTTCGAGAAGGTGAGGCGGTTGCCGTCGGCCGCAAATACGGCCTGGCGCTCCAGACCATCTCCGACGTGGTGAACAAGTCCTCCGGCCGCAGCGGCGCGACCGAGCGCACGCTCCCCGCCCTGCTGGAAGGCAAACAGGCCTCCAACTTCGCCATCGGCCTGATGCTGAAGGATGTGAGTCTCGGCACGAAGCTGGGCATCAATGCGGGCGCGCCGATGATGATCGCCAACGTGGTGCGCGGCATGCTCCAGGCCGGAATGTACGAGCTGGGCGCGCACGCCAACCTCGACGACATCACCCAGCAGATCGAGGCCTGGGCCGACGTGAAGCTGGTGGACTAAAGCCGCCTTTCCCTGATCGCCTTTCGACTCCGGCCTTGCAGGCAGGGCTCAAGGTGAAGGACACTTTACACTCCCTTAACCTTGAGCCGCCCCGGACCAGTTCCGGGACGGGTCGAAAGATCGTCTTTCCGCCGACCGAAGCAGACCAGAAAACGCCATGGAATTCCAAGACCTCGTCCGGACCCGCCGCAGCGTGCGTGGCTACAAGACCGACCCCGTCCCCCGTCATGTGATTGAGGAAGTGATCGCCACCGCCGCCGGTGCCCCCTCCTCCATGAACACCCAGCCCTGGCATGTCCATGTCATCACCGGCGAGCTTCTCGATGAAGTCCGCCGCCGCAACATGGCGGGCATGGCAGCGCAGGAGGAGCCGGTCCGCGATATCAGGACCCATGACGGCTATTTCGGCATCCACCGGGACCGGCAGGTCGGCATCGCGAAAAAGCTGTTCGCCGCGATGGAGATCGACCGCTACGACAAGGAAAAGCGCCACGACTGGGTACTGCGCGGCTTCCGCCAGTTCGATGCGCCTGTCTCCCTGATCCTGACCGTGGACAAGGAACTGGCGAGCGGCGTTACCTGCATCTTCGATTGCGGCGCGCTGAGCTACGGCCTGTGTCTGGCGGCATGGGACCGAGGCCTCGGCACCGTGATCAACGGCCAGGGCATTTCGCGCTCCGACATCGTGCGCGACGTCTGCGGCATCCCGGAGGAAGAGGTGATCGTCACCGCCATCGCCCTCGGCTACCCCAATGACGAATTCGCCGCCAACCACGTGAAAGCCGACCGCGAAGGCGTCGCCGACATCGCCTACTTCCACGGGTTTAAGGAGTGAACGGGGGTCTAGGCCCCCCGCCAGACTCAGGCTACGCTGCCGCCAAACCATAATACGCGCAGGCCATCCGCAGCCAGCGCCGGAGGAAAATGATGTCCGATCGCGACACGATCATTGTTGATACCGCGGAGCGCATCTTCCGCGACCTCTGCGATCCGCAGACCGTCACCAGCGCCAAAGACGAAAGCTGGAAGCAGCCGCTCTGGGATGCGCTGGAAAAATCCGGCCTGACGCTCACCTGGGTGTCGGATGAGGTCGGCGGCGCAGGCGCAGGCATGATGGATGGCTTCGACGTGCTGCGGGTCGCCGGCAAATACGCCGTGCCCGTGCCCGTCGCCGAGACGCTGCTGGCGGGCTGGCTGCTGGAAAAAGCGGGCATCACCTGCCCGGCTGGCACCATGACCGCCGCCCCGCAGCGCGAGCAGGACCGGATCGACCTCGGCGCAAATGGCTGCCTCTCCGGCGCGGCCCGGAACGTGCCCTTCGCGGGCGCGACCGGCCATGTCGCTGTCCTCGCCTACAAGGGCGGTCAGGCGCATGTGGCGCTGGTCAATGCCGCTGACTGCCAGATCACGTCCGGCCAGAGCATTGCGCACGACCCGCAAGGCAGCATCGACTTCACCGGCGTCACCCCGGCGGCTTGCGAGCCGGTCTCCGTCTCTGCGGATGACCTCCTGCTGCTGGGTGCCGCGGCACGCTCCGCCATGATCGCGGGCGCGCTGGAAGCCGCCATGAACATCTCCGTCCAATACGCGCAGGAGCGCAAGGCATTCGGCAAGCTCATCGGCAACTTCCAGGCCGTGCAGCACAATCTCTCCCGCCTCGCCTGTGAGGCCGCCGCCGCGGCCGCCGCCTCCAGTTCTGCCGCCGACGCCATCGAGCGCTCGGATAGCTTGCAAGGCGACGGCATGCTGCTGGAGATCGCCGGGGCCAAGATCCGCTGTGGCGCGGCTGCCGGACAGGGCGCCGCCATCGCCCATCAGGCGCACGGCGCCATCGGCTTCACCGCGGAGCACGTGCTGCACCGCTTCACCATGCGCCTCTGGGCCTGGCGGGACGAGTTCGGCAGCGAGGCCGCCTGGGCCGTCAGGCTGGGGGAAACGGTTGCCAGGAACGGGGCCGATACGCTTTGGCCCCTGGTAGCCTCCCGCTAAGTCCGCCCGCACACGAGACAAGGATACGACAGCCATGAACACCGGTGTTCTGCAATTCGACCCCATCCGCCTGCCACCCAAGTGCGAAGTACTCCGACAAGAGGCCCGCGCCTTCCTGAACGAGGAAATCGCTGCCGGCATCTTCGACCCCATGGACAAGGACGATGCCTCCAGCTTCAACCGGCCCTTCGCCAAGCGTGTCGCCGCCAAGGGCTGGATCGGCATCACCTGGCCGAAGAAATATGGCGGGCAGGAGCGCAGCTTCCTGGAGCGCTACGTGCTGACCGAGGAATTCCGCGCCGTCAGCGCCCCCACCTCTTCCTACTTCACCGCCGACCGCCAGTCGGGCCCGACCATCATGAAATACGGTCAGGAGGAGGTGAAGGACGAGATCCTGCCGAAGATCATCTCCGGCGACTACACCTTCTGCATCGGCATGAGCGAGCCCGGCAACGGCTCCGACCTGTTCGGCGCAACCACGCGGGCCACCAAAACCGATGGTGGCTACCTGATCAACGGCGCGAAGATCTGGACCTCCAATGCGCACAATGCCGACTACATGATCGGCCTGTTCCGCACCGCGCCGCCCTCCAAAGA
The DNA here is from genome assembly GCA_965202745.1 of Alphaproteobacteria bacterium. Lineage (GTDB taxonomy): Bacteria > Pseudomonadota > Alphaproteobacteria > Bin95 > Bin95 > JACKII01. The sequence goes on along the minus strand of CBDBCB010000021.1, from coordinate 442,295 downwards.
GAACCGGCGCGAGGGCCTGACGCAGTTCGTCGTCAACATGAAGACGCCGGGCATCACCGCCAACCCCGTCATCAACATGGTCGGCCGGCACGAGTTCAACGAAGTGGTGTTCGAAGACGCCTTCGTCGAAGACAAATGGGTCATGGGCACGCCGGGCGAGGCCTGGAAGCAGGCGACCAGCGAACTCGCCTATGAACGCAGTGGACCGGAGCGCTTCCTGGAAACGCTCTATATCCTGACCGAACTGATCCGCGTGCTGGGCGCGGAGCCTGACCTGCGTGGCGCGGAAGGCATCGGCCGCCTGACCGCCCAGTTGCACACGCTGCGGCGCATGTCGGTCTCCGTCAACGGCATGCTGGCCGAGGGGCTGGAGCCAACGCTGCAAGGCTCCATCGTCAAGAACCTCGGCACGTTGTGGGAACAGGCCCTGCCCGCAAAGGCCCGCGACCTCGCCGCCTTCGCCGACCCTGACCCGACCAACATGGCCTCCTTCCAGAAGGTGCTGGAGTTCGCAACGATCATCGCGCCCAAGCTCACCATCCAGGGCGGCACCACCGAAATCCTGAACGGCATCATCGCCCGCGGCTTGGGCCTGCGGTAGGGCGATGCTGTCTCTTGGCGCGTTCCGCACCACCTCAGGGTAAAGGCAAGTGTTCGCCCCCGAGATTCGTACAAACAATCCAAAAAAGGAACCCCACCCATGGCCGAATACGGCAATTACACCGACCTCAAAGTCACGCTCGACAACTACGTCGCCGTGGCCGAAATTCAGCGCCCCGCCCAACAACTTCTTTGATTGCGACCTGATCGAAGCTTTCGCCGATTGCTTTGAGGATCTGGCCGACGACAACAATTGCCGCGCCGTAGTCATGTGCGCCGCCGGCAAGAATTTCTGCGCCGGGGCGAACTTCAACGCGCCGTCAGCCAGTGCCAAGCCGCGGAAAGGCCACCTCTACCAGGAAGCCATCCGCCTGTTCCGCACGCCTAAACCCATCATCGGAGCGATTCAGGGTGCCGCGGGCGGCGGCGGGCTCAGTCTGGCGCTGATGCCGGATTTCCGCGTTGCCTCGCCGCTGTGGCCCGCTTCTCCGCCAACTTCACCCGCCTGGGCTTCCATCCGGGCTTTGGCCTAACGACGACTCTGCCGGAAGTCATCGGCAAAAGCCGGGCCGAACTGATGTTCTACACCTCCCGCAGCATCCAGCCGGAGCAGGCGCTGCAATGGGGCCTGGTCGACATGATCGTGCCGGCTGAAGAACTGCGGGACGCCGCCATCGGCTTTGCTACCGAAATCGCCGAATGCTCGCCGATCAGCATCATGGAAACGAGCAAAACCATGCGCCGCGACCTGGCCGACCGGGTGAAAGCCGCAACCGACCATGAACTTTCCATCCAGGACCGTCTGCGCCAGACCGAGGACTTCAAGGAAGGCGTCGCCGCCATGACCGAGCGCCGCGTGCCGAACTGGAAGGGCCGTTAAATAGGATCGGCGCGGATTTCCGCGCCGATCCAACCTCTTTGCAAGCTTTTACCGCAATTCGGACTAGGCCGGGACTTATCCCCTGCCGTTGGTTTTACCCTGAGCAATTCGCCTGGGCGATGGACTTCAGCATCGGCGCGGCTTCTTCCGCGGTCAGCAATCTACTCCAGCCAACCCGGAAGACCCGGCCCATCCGTGCGCGGTTGACATACTCCCAAACCACATCACCGGCTTCGGTTAACCGCAGAATCCGCCCGAAATTCTGTTCTTCCACGAACAGATCATTGCCCGGCAAAACTTGCGCCAGCCCCTCCATTACCGTGCGCACTTGGTTCTTTTTAAGCGCATCATGCCACGGCGCACTGATTTCTCCGGTTTCGAAGTCGTAAATCAGCACATCATTGTCAGCGATAATCCGCCAAATTTGCGCAGCATTATTGTTGAAAACCGAAATCCGGTGGTCGTCCAATATGTCCACATCGTGCTGGCCGTACCAGTCGCCGGTATGATTGTGAACGGCGGAGCAATACTCGGCCACGGTAGCGGCAGCGTTGTGTTGTCGCGGGCGGCGTAAAAGTCGGCCACTTTTGTCCTTTCAATTAATGGGAGGGCTTGGGGATATTCACCGTGGAATTGTATTTGAAGGTTCGCCACGCTCACTTTGAGGAAGGTTTGAGGGGGCGTCAGATTGCGCGGGATTTTGGGATCAGCCGGGACAGTGTTTCAAAGATGTTGGCGTATTCTGAGCCGCCTGGTTATCGGCGTACGGCACCGATCAAACGACCAAAGCTTGATCCTTATACCGAGCAGAGTGACCAGTGGTTGGCGGAAGACAAGGCCCGGCCTCGCAAACAGCGCCACACAGCCAACCGTATCTTTGAGCGGCTACGCGACGAATGCGCATTTGATGGTGGCTACACGATTGTCAAAGACTATGTGCGTTCGCCAAAGCGTGGCTCACGGGAGATGTTTGTGCCCTTGAGCCATCCCCCAGGGCATGGGCAGGCGGACTTTGGCGAAGCGTTGGTTGGTATCGGCGGGGTTGAGCAGAAGGCCTACTTCTTTGCCCTTGATCTGCCGCATAGCGATGCGTGCTACATCCGCGCGTATCCTGCGGCGAACACTGAAGCCTGGCTTGATGGGCATGTGCCCGCCTTTGCCTTCTTCGGCGCTGTACCGCGCTCAATCCTTTACGATAAGGATCGCTGCCTTGTGGCCAAGATCATGCCAGATGGCACCCGCAATCGTACGCAGCGGTTCCGTGCGATGCTATCTCACTACGTGATTGGGGAGAGGTATGGTCGCCCCGGCAAGGGCAACGATAAAGGCAAGGGTGAGGGGCTGGTTGGTTACGGGCGTCGCAACTTCATGGTTCCAATGCCGCGGTTCGCGAACTGGGATGCGTTCAACGACTATCTTGAAGAACAATGCCGCAAACGGCAGGCTGACATTCTGCGTGGCCACAAGATCAGCATCGGTGAACGACTGGGCGCTGATCTGGCGGCGATGCGCACCCTGCCAGCCGCGCCCTTTGAAGCTTGTGATCTGCAGAGCGGCTAGGTCACATCAACATCCCAAGGACGATTGCGTGGCAACGATTACTCAGGGCCGGTTGCCTATGGCCACCGCGAGGGTTGGATCATTGGATCAAGGGCTTCGGTGACCGCGTCGTCATCGGGTGCGCCACCGAAGTCATCGCGGACCATCCCCGCTGCTATGACACGGGCGACATGATGTTCGATCCGGTACACTACCTGCCTCTCATCGAGCGCAAGATCATGTCCTTTGATCCAGCCACGCCATTGCAAGGCTGGGACTTGCCTGACGCGTTCCAAACCCTCCAACGATTATTGGAAGCCCGGCAGGGCAAGGCCGGAAAGCGGGAATATGTTCAGGTACTGCGGCGGCTGGAGCGCTTTGAGCTGGAGGTTTTGCATCTGGCAATCAAAGACGCACTGCAGATGAGGGCGGTCAGCTTTGACGCAATCAAACACTTATTGCTTTGCCGGGTCGAGAGACGACCACCGAGACTGGATCTGGATGTTTACCCGTTCCTGCCCAGAACCAATATCGCAACAAGGGCGGCATCATCCTACATGAGCTTGCTGGCGGGAGATAGCGCATGAGCGATGCTCCAGAACTGCTTTTGGCGAACCACCTCAAACCTCTGCGCTTGCCAACCTTCTTGCGCGCGCATGATAAGCAGGCCCGCATCTGCGCCGCCGAAGGTGTAGATCATGGGCGCTATCTGGCGCGGTTGACGGAATTGGAACTGATCGACCGTGAACGGCGTATGGTTGAGCGCCGGATCAAATCGGCAAAGTTCCCGGCCGTCAAAAGCCTTGATAGCTTCGACTTCAAAGCGATCCCCAGCCTGAACAAGATGATGGTGCTGGCACTGGCGCGCGGCGAATGGATCGAGCGCAAGGAGAACGTCATCGCTCTTGGCCCGTCAGGAACCGGCAAAACCCCCGTCGCCCTCGGGCTGGGTCTGGCCGCCTGCCAGAAGGGTATGCCGGTCAGCTTCGTCACTGCCGCCTCTCTCGTGCATGAGTTGATGGAAGCCAGAGATGAGAAACGCCTGCTGCGATTGCAACGCCAATTGGCCAAGGTCAAGCTGCTGATCATTGATGAATTGGGGTTCGTGCCGCTGAGCAAAACCGGGGCAGAACTGTTGTTCGAACTGATATCGCAGCGTTACGAGCGCGGCTCAACACTGATCACCAGTAATCTGCCGTTCGAGGAATGGACAGAACCCTTCGGCACAGAACGCCTGACAGGTGCCTTGCTGGACCGGCTGACCCATCATGGGAATATCCTGGAGATGAATGGCGAAAGTTACCGCCTCAACCAAAGCAAATCCCGCCGCCCCAGAAGCTAATCATCATCTGATTGGCCTAACGGCCAACGCGCCTCGGAACGTGCTTGCTATTTGAGGGCATCACGCCACAAGGCGCGGTGCCAAGGGGCCGACTTTTGCGCCGCCCCAGTGGCAGGTTTTTACGCCGCCGTTGACACCCGGATTTTCCAGCGTGAACCCCTTCGGCAACCATCAGATAGAAATTTAATGGGGATTACATCTCTAAGTAACATTTAAGAATATAGGGGTGTTCAAGAAAAGAGAGCTGGATGTTCAGAGGGCAAACGCGGTTTAGACGTTTGCCTAACTGAATAGGTATTTTAAGAAATGATCTACCTCATTGTCTTTATTGTGGTGGGGCCTGAATTGGAATTAACGTTATATAGACAGATGGTTCGTATTTATTGTCAGCACCTGTCATTGAATCGATAGCACTGCTAGCGCCCCAGGTTAAAATCACATCCAATAGAATGCCTCCCGCACCCGAAGTAGATTCCCAACCGCTATTGTTGCGGTAAGTTGCGGTTTGGTAGCCATCTTTGTTGCAGGTAATCGTTATATCGTGTTTGGTTTTTGTAACTGTTACATGCCCAGGCGATGAGACAATTTCAGCGATTTTTTACCTTGTCTCTCAAGCGTACACTGTGCCGCTATCGGGGATGTGGAAATGTAAATTTCTTGATCTGTGCCTTGTGTGATTGTTGAACAAGCGCTTAATTGAAGTCCGAATAATATAGTCGCTAGTGCAGGGGTGATTTCCATGATTTTTTCTTTAGATTTTGTCAATACACGGGAATAGGAATTATATTTCTAAGTAACATTGCACTGAATTATTCCTAACCTGGTTTTGATTTTCTATCCGGCGACGCCTTGAAGAATGCGTTGCGCAGGTCTTTCATCTCCGCGCCGGGCATATCGTATTCCTGTTCCATTTCAGCCTTGCTCGGCTGGTAGTGAGAGTCAGCTAGTTTTTCAGAGAGTGTTCTGTCTTTGGGTTTGAGTTTGGTCATTTGGCTTATCCTTTCGCGATCATAAGATAGGGGTTTAACCGAACGGGAGCTGTGGTTCAGACTATCTATGCCCATGTGCAATTGAAGGTGTCTGAAACCGCTTATATTCAAGAATGTTTTGAAAGGTTAGTAACCGCATTCGCGCATACTGAACATCAATAATTTCAAGAACAGACTGATTGTTTGCGATATCATGTTCGAGAACCGCTTTCCAAACCATTATCTGCAATCAAATCAACGTAGCGCAAACGCTTTCCCGCCATGCTACAAACCAAATCGCTCATCTGGTCAATGGTATCCTTGGGACGTCTGTTGTGACGGCTAGAGAACTCATTAACATAGCGTTGTAGATGCTTGGGGCTCATCTTGTGATAAATGCCCTGATAGCCACGCTTCATCGGTGCCCAGAAGCTTTCGAAACCGTTTGTATGTGCCATGTTACGGACGTATTCACCCATTGAGTGTTTGACCGCTTGATGCGCCCTGTTAATGCCCTTGTAGGCGCGCGCCTCGTCGGGGAATACCTGGGCATCCTTGGTAGTATGATTGGTCACAAAATCTTGTAGTGTATGCGCAGCGGTTCTTTCAACCACCTTGGCAACCACGCGGCCGGAGTTGCGATCCTTGATCCCGGCCACGGCGGTTTTGCCCACCGCGCCGCGGCCGGCCTTGAGTTTTTTGCTAGCGTGTTTGTTCTGTTCCTTACCACCCATGTAGGTTTCATCCGCTTCAACTGGACCTTTGAAAACTGGACTATTGGACCCATGAGCCTCACGGAGACGGTGCAGCATGAACCAAGCGGCCTTCTGCCCAATCCCGAGCTCACGATGCAGCTTCATGCTAGAGATACCCTTGAGATTGGTGGCGAACAGGTAAAGCCCAACCGCCCAGACACGATAGGGTAGCTTTGATCCCTGCATGATATTGCCAACCCGAACAGTGAACATCGGCTTTTTCGGGCAGTCATTGCAGCGATGCGTCATGCTCTTGTGGGCCACGCCGACTTTTACATTGATAGAACCGCAGTGAGGACAGTGTGGCCCTTCCGGCCAGTGCTGGGCCTCAATCCATTTCCGCGCCTTTTCTTCATCCCCGAACATTTCTGCAATTTGCAAAAGCGTCAGACCATTCCGCTCATGTCGTCCCGGTGCATTTTTTGCCATGTTTCCTCCTAATGTGACTCTATGGTAAATCATAGAATCAAATGGGGTAATAGGAAAATGTTACTTAGAGATATAATTCCCATAACTTACTAATATATAGTGATCGCCGTCACAGAAACGGAACGCGCAAAACACAGCGCCGCGCATCCGCGCCGTAATTGCCGGTCTGAAAAAATTCGTCGGGAGAAGTGGCTGGGGGACCTGGATTCGAACCAGGGATATCGGAGTCAGAGTCCGGGGTTTTACCACTAAACTATCCCCCAGCAGGGGCCAGCGCGGGCGAAGGCAGGTGTTTAGCAAATGCGTTCCCGGATGCCTAGTGCTTAGGTGCATATTTTTGGAATTCGCGTGGCAATTCAGCCTCAATCTCCCTATTTATGGGGCCACAATTAATATGGTCACAAAAACGAGCAGCAGAGGCCGCACAGGCCACAATGGGAGGCTGCGTTGGATTTTAGGACGGGGCACGGACAGCGTGGAGTAGTAAATTCCACGCTGGACGGGTCTGAAAGAGGCGGTGCGGTTTATGCCGCGCTGGACCTAGGAACAAATAACTGCCGGTTGCTGGTGGCAATGCCATCGATGGACGGCTTCAGGGTTATAGACTCATTCTCGCGGATCACACGCTTGGGCGAAGGTCTTTATGCGTCCGGAGAATTGTCGGACGCCGCAATCGACCGCACCATCGCGGCACTGAAGGTCTGCTCCAACAAAGTTCGCCGCCATCGTATCTCCCGCGCCCGCTTTGTTGCGACCGAAGCCTGCCGGGGCGCCAGCAACTGCGAACGGTTTGTGAAAATTGTCCACCAGGAAACCGGTATTCCATTGGAGATCATTTCGGCGAAAGAAGAAGCGCAACTTGCTGCCAGGGGCTGCGATTCGTTGCTGGTGCCAGAACGGCAGTATGCCTTGATCTTCGATATCGGCGGCGGCTCTACGGAAGTCACCTGGCTGCGCGTCGGCGAAGACGGTGCCATCGGGAAGCCCATCGACAGCTTCTCGATGCCCTGGGGCGTCGTACGGATGGCCGAAGAATACGGCAACGCCGAAACTAACCCTGAGATGTTCGAAGCGATGGTGGCTACCATCAGCAATTTGCTGACCTGGTTTGAGCGTCGGCACAATATCAGCCAGCATTTACGGGACGGCCGGGTACAGATGATCGGCACGTCCGGTACAGTCACAACCATTGCCGGTGTTTTCCTAAACCTTGAGCGCTATCAACGTGACCGGGTAGATGGCCGGTTAATGCAGTTCGATCAAATCCGGGCCATCGTCGAGCGCTTTTCCAATATGCCCATGGAAGACCTGGCAGCGCATCCATGCATCGGGCCCGAAAGGGCTGACCTTGTCTTGCCCGGTTGCGCGATCATGGAAGCCATCCTAAGGGAATGGCCTGTCGGGCGGCTGCGGGTCGCCGACCGTGGCCTGCGTGAAGGCATTTTGTTCAATTTGATTGCTGAAGACCGGCATGGAGGCTAGGGCGTCTGACACCGACGTCGGTTTAATCCAGCTGTTCGATCCGGCTATTTAATCTAGAGGCTACCAAATGCCGAATGAAAAAGGCTCCAGCGGACGTGGTGCGCGCGAACTGACAACGCGTGTCAAGACGGCGCGCAGACGGTCCAATTCCTCCACCCGATGGCTGCAGCGTCAGTTGAACGACCCTTATGTGGCGGCGGCAAAGCGCGATGGCTACTTGAGCCGCGCAGCCTACAAACTGCAGGGCCTGGACGAGCGCTTCAAATTCATGAAGAAGGGGCAGCGCATCCTGGACCTGGGTGCGGCCCCCGGCGGTTGGTGTCAGGTCGCGGCGGAGAAGCTCGGTCCTGGTGGCACCATTGTCGGTGTCGACCTGCTGGAGTTCGGCCCGGTTGCGGGTGCTGATTGTCATGTTTTGGACGTGGAAACGCCGGACAGCGAAGAAAAAATCAAGGAATGGCTGGGCGGCAAAGCCGACGTCGTGCTGAGCGATATGGCGCCCTCGACCACCGGTCATCAGTCAACGGACCAAATCCGCGTGGTTGCGCTGGCGGAAGTTGCCTATGAGGTCGCCCAAAGCGTTCTCGCGCCAAACGGCGTTTTTATCGTGAAACTGTTTCAGGGTGCTGCTGTCGGTGAGTTCCTGGCGATGCTGAAAAAGGACTTCGCCAATGTTCGCCATGCCAAGCCGCCAGCAAGCAGAAAAGACTCGTCTGAGCTATTTCTGGTGGCGACCGGCTACCGCGGCACTCCGCGCACGGAATAGCAAACAGCTTCCGTTTGAAGAATCATCAATCTGGTGTATAGGACGGCGTCAACCCTGACTCGCCCGTGCAGGATCCATCCTGGGCCTCCATTTGAGGGCTGACATGCCGGATACCTTACCCCCCCGCGATACCAATGCTATCCCGTTATCGCTGACGTTTGACGACGTTCTGCTTCGCCCCGCCGCTTCATCCGTGTTGCCCGCGATGGCAAGCACTCGCACGCGGGTGACCCGCGATGTAGAACTCGGCATTCCGCTGATCGCATCCGCCATGGATACGGTGACGGAAAGCCCGATGGCGATAGCCTTGGCGCAAGCAGGCGGCCTGGGCGTGATCCACAAAAATCTGACCATCGAGCGCCAGGCGGATGAAGTGCGCCGGGTCAAAAAATTCGAAAGCGGTATGGTCGTCAATCCCGTGACTATTCACCCGAACCAGACCCTGGCCGATGCCCTGCATCTGATGGAGCACCATCATATTTCCGGTATCCCGGTGGTCGAAGAAGGCTCGGGCAAGCTGGTCGGCATCCTCACCAATCGCGACGTACGCTTTGCTACCAACATAGCAGAGCCGGTCTACTCCCTGATGACGCGCGATGTGATCACGGTCCGCGACGGCGCGACACAGGACGACGCCAAACGGTTGTTGCACCAACATCGGATCGAAAAGCTGATTGTGGTGGATAGCAGCCATAACTGCACTGGCCTGATTACGGTCAAAGACATCGAGAAAGCAGCGCTCAATCCAAACGCATCCAAGGATAGCCAGGGGCGCCTTCGTGTTGCTGCAGCCACAGGCGTTGGACCGGAAGGAATTGAGCGCGCGGCCGCCCTGTTCGATGCGGAAGTCGACGTTTTGGTGGTAGATACCGCCCATGGCCATTCTGAAGACGTGATGCAGGCTGTCCAGGCCATACGCAAGATGTCCAACTATACCCAGGTGATAGCAGGCAACGTGGCAACCGCAGAGGCAGCACGGGCGCTGATCGACAGCGGAGCGGACGCTGTGAAAATCGGCATTGGGCCGGGCTCCATCTGCACCACCCGTATCGTAGCCGGTATCGGTGTACCGCAATTGACCGCCGTGATGGAATGCGCGGCGATCTGTGAGGCGATGGGTGTACCGGCCATCGCGGACGGTGGCATCAGAGCCTCTGGTGATTTGGCCAAGGCCATTGCAGCAGGCGCGGATTGCGCCATGGTCGGTTCGATGTTCGCTGGCACCGACGAAAGCCCGGGCGAGGTGTTCCTCTATCAGGGCCGCTCGTACAAATCCTATCGCGGCATGGGCTCGGTCGGCGCAATGGCACGTGGTTCGGCAGACCGATACTTCCAGCAGGAAGTGAATGACTCTCTAAAACTGGTGCCGGAAGGCGTTGAGGGTCAAGTGGCCTATAAAGGTGCGGTTGGTACCGTGATCCACCAGCTTGTGGGCGGCCTGAAAGCAGCCATGGGCTATACCGGCAATGCCACGCTGGAAGAGATGAAGCGCAACTGCCAGTTCCAGCGCATCACTAACGCGGGCCTGCGTGAAAGCCATGTCCACAACATCACCGTCACCCGCAAGCCGCCGAACTATCAGATCGGGGGCTAGGGGCTCTTTTCGATCAGGCATTGGATGGCGACCTGTCCTTTGTCTTCGATCTTTACCCTGATTTTACCCTGAGCTACCGCTGGCCGAGGAGCCAAAGCCGAACCATGACAGACCGTATCCTGATCCTCGATTTTGGCAGCCAGGTAACACAGTTGATCGCGCGCCGCGTGCGGGAAGCCGGCGTCTATTGCGAGATCTGGCCCTATTTCCGAGGCGAGCCCGGCGCGGTGACGGAATTCGCACCATCCGGCATGATCCTTTCCGGCGGACCAGCCTCTGTGGCCGAAGAAGGCTCCCCGCAAGTGCCGGATGGCCTATTCGGTCTGGGACTGCCTGTGCTGGGCATCTGCTATGGTCAGCAAGCCATGACGCAGGCACTGGGCGGCACGGTTGAAAGCTCAAAGGAGCAGGAATTCGGGCGCGCAGAAGTGTCGGTGCAGGCCTCCTCCCCTTTGTTCGATGGTGTTTGGCAGGCAGGTGAACAGCATCTGGTATGGATGAGCCACGGCGACCGGGTGACCAAACTGGCACCGGGCTTTGCCGTGATCGGCATTAGTGGCAACGCCCCGTTCGCTGCTGTTTCCGATGAAGAGCGCAAGCTCTATGGCGTTCAGTTCCACCCCGAGGTGGTACACACGCCAGATGGCGCTCGCCTGATTGCCAACTTCATTCACCGCATCTGCGGCTGCGGCTGCAAATGGATTATGGCGGCATTCCGCGAACAGGAAATCGCCAAAATCCGGGAGCAAGTTGGCGATGCCAAGGTAATCTGCGGCCTGTCAGGCGGCGTAGATTCCGCCGTTGCTGCTGTGCTGGTGCATGAGGCCATCGGCGACCAGCTTACCTGCATTTTCGTCGATACCGGCCTGCTGCGTGTGGGCGAGGCGGAGCAGGTCGTGGCCCTGTTCCGCGAGCACTACAACATCCGTCTGGTGCATTCGGACGCCGCCGACACGTTCCTCGGTCGCCTGGATGGCGTCAGCGATCCGGAGCAGAAGCGCAAGATCATCGGCGCGGCCTTCATCGACGTGTTCGACGCCGAAAGCGCCAAGATCGGCGGGGCGGAATTCCTGGTGCAGGGCACGCTCTACCCGGACGTGATCGAAAGCGTTTCGGCCCTCGGCGGTCCCTCTGTCACGATCAAATCGCATCACAATGTGGGTGGCTTGCCCGACTACATGAAGCTGAAACTGCTGGAGCCTTTGCGCGAACTGTTCAAGGACGAAGCGCGGGCGCTGGGCCGCGAACTGGGCCTGGATGAGGCCTTTGTCGGCCGCCACCCCTTCCCCGGCCCCGGCCTCGCCATCCGCATGCCGGGAGAGATTACCGATGAGAAACTGGAAATCCTGCGTGAAGCCGACCGCATATACCTGGAAGAAATCCGGGCGGCTGGACTCTACGATCAGATATGGCAGGCATTTGCCGTGCTGCTGCCAGTGCGGACCGTTGGTGTAATGGGCGACCAGCGCACCTATGACCACGCCTGCGCCTTGCGGGCTGTGACCTCCACCGATGGCATGACGGCTGACTATTTCCCGTTCCCGCACGACTTCCTGGGCCGCACCGCAACCCGTATCATCAACGAAGTGCGCGGCATCAACCGGGTGACCTACGATATTACAGGCAAGCCGCCAGGTACAATTGAATGGGAATAAGTATTTGAACGTACTATATTAATTTTTATATGTTTATTACTTACTATTTTATTTCACAAACTCAAATCAATCGTTGGTTTTGCAGAGGATTTTTCATACAGTTACACAAAATGTTGCACAAACGTGTGACTACTGAAAAGCGTAGTAACTCAGAGATTTATTTTGGCACTGGAGAAACAGCAATTTGCTGAAGGCTAAATAGCAATATTTGACGAAGCTTGCATCTACAAGCGAGATGAGTATTGGCAGTTTCGCATGTGGTTGCCAAAAGAAAACAAGTACGCACGTAAAAGCCTACGCACATGCAGCGAAGCCACTGCTATTGAGAAAGGCAAAGCTGCGTACTTAGAGATTTACGCAAATCTACAGCAAGGCAAAAGCTTGTCAATCCCGGAGCAAAAAGGGGCCATTTACCGGCGTAAAACTGGGCCACTGGGGTTGAGCAATGCCGCGCCTTGGCATGCGTGCTCCTCATTAAGCTAACGCTTGCCAGGGCGCACTGGCCGGAGGCCAGTTTTGTTCAGGCTTTTGCTTTCTGGCTTTCGCGCAAGCGGAAGCTTTCGCCATTCATCTCGAGAATGTGGACGTGATGGGTCAGGCGGTCGAGGATCGCGCCGGTCAGGCGCTCTATTCCGAAGGTTTCCGTCCATTTGTCAACGGCGGCGTAAAAACCTGCCACTGGGGCGGCGCAAAAGTCGGCCCCTTGGCACCGCGCCTTGTGGCGTGATGCCCTCAAATAGCAAGCACGTTCCGAGGCGCGTTGGCCGTTAGGCCAATCAGATGATGATTAGCTTCTGGGGCGGCGGGATTTGCTTTGGTTGAGGCGGTAACTTTCGCCATTCATCTCCAGGATATTCCCATGATGGGTCAGCCGGTCCAGCAAGGCACCTGTCAGGCGTTCTGTGCCGAAGGGTTCTGTCCATTCCTCGAACGGCAGATTACTGGTGATCAGTGTTGAGCCGCGCTCGTAACGCTGCGATATCAGTTCGAACAACAGTTCTGCCCCGGTTTTGCTCAGCGGCACGAACCCCAATTCATCAATGATCAGCAGCTTGACCTTGGCCAATTGGCGTTGCAATCGCAGCAGGCGTTTCTCATCTCTGGCTTCCATCAACTCATGCACGAGAGAGGCGGCAGTGACGAAGCTGACCGGCATACCCTTCTGGCAGGCGGCCAGACCCAGCCCGAGGGCGACGGGGGTTTTGCCGGTTCCTGACGGGCCAAGAGCGATGACGTTCTCCTTGCGCTCGATCCATTCGCCGCGCGCCAGTGCCAGCACCATCATCTTGTTCAGGCTGGGGATCGCTTTGAAGTCGAAGCTATCAAGGCTTTTGACGGCCGGGAACTTTGCCGATTTGATCCGGCGCTCAACCATACGCCGTTCACGGTCGATCAGTTCCAATTCCGTCAACCGCGCCAGATAGCGCCCATGATCTACACCTTCGGCGGCGCAGATGCGGGCCTGCTTATCATGCGCGCGCAAGAAGGTTGGCAAGCGCAGAGGTTTGAGGTGGTTCGCCAAAAGCAGTTCTGGAGCATCGCTCATGCGCTATCTCCCGCCAGCAAGCTCATGTAGGATGATGCCGCCCTTGTTGCGATATTGGTTCTGGGCAGGAACGGGTAAACATCCAGATCCAGTCTCGGTGGTCGTCTCTCGACCCGGCAAAGCAATAAGTGTTTGATTGCGTCAAAGCTGACCGCCCTCATCTGCAGTGCGTCTTTGATTGCCAGATGCAAAACCTCCAGCTCAAAGCGCTCCAGCCGCCGCAGTACCTGAACATATTCCCGCTTTCCGGCCTTGCCCTGCCGGGCTTCCAATAATCGTTGGAGGGTTTGGAACGCGTCAGGCAAGTCCCAGCCTTGCAATGGCGTGGCTGGATCAAAGGACATGATCTTGCGCTCGATGAGAGGCAGGTAGTGTACCGGATCGAACATCATGTCGCCCGTGTCATAGCAGCGGGGATGGTCCGCGATGACTTCGGTGGCGCACCCGATGACGACGCGGTCACCGAAGCCCTTGATCCAATGATCCAACCCTCGCGGTGGCCATAGGCAACCGGCCCTGAGTAATCGTTGCCACGCAATCGTCCTTGGGATGTTGATGTGACCTAGCCGCTCTGCAGATCACAAGCTTCAAAGGGCGCGGCTGGCAGGGTGCGCATCGCCGCCAGATCAGCGCCCAGTCGTTCACCGATGCTGATCTTGTGGCCACGCAGAATGTCAGCCTGCCGTTTGCGGCATTGTTCTTCAAGATAGTCGTTGAACGCATCCCAGTTCGCGAACCGCGGCATTGGAACCATGAAGTTGCGACGCCCGTAACCAACCAGCCCCTCACCCTTGCCTTTATCGTTGCCCTTGCCGGGGCGACCATACCTCTCCCCAATCACGTAGTGAGATAGCATCGCACGGAACCGCTGCGTACGATTGCGGGTGCCATCTGGCATGATCTTGGCCACAAGGCAGCGATCCTTATCGTAAAGGATTGAGCGCGGTACAGCGCCGAAGAAGGCAAAGGCGGGCACATGCCCATCAAGCCAGGCTTCAGTGTTCGCCGCAGGATACGCGCGGATGTAGCACGCATCGCTATGCGGCAGATCAAGGGCAAAGAAGTAGGCCTTCTGCTCAACCCCGCCGATACCAACCAACGCTTCGCCAAAGTCCGCCTGCCCATGCCCTGGGGGATGGCTCAAGGGCACAAACATCTCCCGTGAGCCACGCTTTGGCGAACGCACATAGTCTTTGACAATCGTGTAGCCACCATCAAATGCGCATTCGTCGCGTAGCCGCTCAAAGATACGGTTGGCTGTGTGGCGCTGTTTGCGAGGCCGGGCCTTGTCTTCCGCCAACCACTGGTCACTCTGCTCGGTATAAGGATCAAGCTTTGGTCGTTTGATCGGTGCCGTACGCCGATAACCAGGCGGCTCAGAATACGCCAACATCTTTGAAACACTGTCCCGGCTGATCCCAAAATCCCGCGCAATCTGACGCCCCCTCAAACCTTCCTCAAAGTGAGCGTGGCGAACCTTCAAATACAATTCCACGGTGAATATCCCCAAGCCCTCCCATTAATTGAAAGGACAAAAGTGGCCGACTTTTACGCCGCCCGCGACAACACAACGCTGCCGCTACCGTGGCCAAGTATTGCTCCGCCGTTCACAGCCGAAGATCCTGCGGCAGATTTGATGTGATGATGATGGAGCCGCGTTCGTAGCGTTGGCTGATGATCTCGAACAGCAATTCGGCGCCTGTCATTGACAAGGGGACAAAGCCCAATTCGTCGATGATCAGCAGGTCCTGTGCCGCCAATTGTTTCTGCAGCCGTTGCAGGCGGCGCTCATCGACGGCTTCAATCAACTCGTGCACGAGGGCGGCGGCTGTGACGAAGCGAACGCGCATCCCCTTTTGGCAGGCGGCCAGTCCCAGTCCCAAGGCTGCATGGGTTTTGCCCGTTCCGGATGGGCCGAGGGCGATGATATTCTCTCGCCGCGTGACAAATTCACAGCGGGCAAGCTCCATCACCAGCATCTTGTTGAGCGACGGAATGACCTTGAAGTTGAAGCTGTCCAGGCTCTTTGTAGCCGGGAACTTCGCGGCTTTGATGCGGCGTTCGATCATGCGGCGTTCGCGGTCGATCAGTTCCAACTCGCACAGGCGCAGCAAGTACTGGACATGATTTGTGCCCTCGGCGACGCATTGGCGGGCGAGCTTGTCATGCTCGCTCAAAACGGTCGGCAATCTCAGCTTTTTGAGGTGATGAGAGAGCAGAACCTGGGGGGTGTCTGTCATAGCATCACCTCCGACATCAGCACCTTGTAGCTGGCGGCCTTTGTCGTTTCGACCTGGGCGGCGGGCAGGAACGGGTAGACATCAAGGTCCAGTTTGGGCGGGCGGCGTTCGATCCGGCACAGGACCAAATGCTTCACGGCGTCATAGCCAATTGCACCGAGTTCCAGCGCCTGGCGGACGGCACCATGGACGTGGTCCATCTCGAAACTCTCCAGCCGCCGCAAAACCTGAACATACTCTCGCTTCCCAGGTTTGCCCATTCGGGCCTCAAGCAACCGATGCACCGTGACAAAGGCATCCGGCAATTCCCATCCCTGTAATGGCGCTGCCTGATCCAGGGCACCGACCTTCTGTTCCAGCAGCGGCAGGAAGTGCATCGGATCGTAGACCATGTCGGCCTTGTCATAGGACCGCTTGTGGCAGGCGATCACCTCTGGTCCAGACCCAACCACGACCTCATGGACATACCCTCGCACCTGAACCTCGTGGTGGGCATAGGCCACAGGCACCGAGTAGTCATTGGACCGATACCGCACCATCGAGATCGACGTGGCCCGCGTGCTGACCTTCTCGCAGGCGTCATAGGGCACGGGCGGCAGCGCCATCAGCGCATCCAGATCGCGCAGCAGCCGCTCGCCGATCGTGATGCTGTGGCCGCGCGCAATGTCATTCCGGCACCGCAGACATTGCTCTTCCAGCCAGGCATTCAGCGCCTCAAAACTCTCGAAGCGCGGTGCAGGCACCATGAAGTTGCGACGGCCATATCCAACGCCACCCTCAACATGCCCTTTATCGTTGCCCTTGGCAGGACGACCAAACTTGTCGTCGAACAGGTAATGGGATTGCAGTTCGGCAAAGGTTCGGGTGCGTTCACGCGAGCCATCCCCACAAATCCTGGCCACTGCTATCTTTGTGTTGTCATAGAGCACCGACAAAGGCATCCCGCCGAAGAAGGAGAAAGCCGCATTATGACCGTCACAGAAAGCGTCGGTCGTCTCCGCCGGGTAGGCTTTGATAAAGATCGCGTCCGAATGCGGCAGTGCCATCACAAAGTAGTGCAACTTGCATTCGACCCCGCCGATCACCCCAGGCGTCTCGCCAAAATCAACCTGTGCATGCCCAGGGGAATGGCTCAGTGGCACGAAAACTTCCTGGGAACAGCGCTTCTTCTCCCGGACATAGTCGGTGACAAGGGTAATCCTGCCGGTGAACCCGTGCTCATCACGCAGCCGGGCATGAATACGCTTGGCTGTGTGGCGTTGCTTCTTGATCTTGCTCTTATCGTCTTCAAGAATTTGATCGATGATTGGAATGAACGGATCCAACTTCGGTCGCGCTGGTGATTTGCTGCGCCGATACCCCGGCGGAACCGAGTGTTGCAAAATCTTCGATACCGTCTTGCGATCGACCCCGAAAAGCCGCCCCGCCTCACGCCTGCTTATACCATCAACATGGCACGCACGACGCACCCGATTATAAAGTTCCACAGAAGACATCTCCCCGCCTTCATCTCGTTGCTTCAGGCTTAAAGTGGCAGAATTTTACTCCGCTACAGCCAGATTATCCGACCGTTTCTGTGGTCCAATTTGTCTCCGGGATTCACAAGCAGGAGCGCGCCAACTTTCGGTCCTTTCGCGATAGCCGTCGGTCAGCCCCAGTATCTCCTTTCGGCCCCATTCATCCGCGCCGATCAGCACCAGAACACATTGCTTTTCTTCCATCCTTGGCTGGAAATAGACGCCATCCGCCCAGACATAGACGATGCGCCGGGCGCTGAGATCGCGCTTCTGCCAGCGGTCGTACTCCTCCCACCAATCGGACTTCAGCCGCGAGATGGTGGGGGACGACAGGCCCGCCGCGTTCGGCCCGAGCAGCGCGGCCAAGGCCGCCTGAAAATCGCCCGTGGAAATGCCGTTGAGGGAAAGCCAGGACAGTAAGTCCTCGACGGACTTCGCCTTGCGCAGATACGGTGGCAGGATCGAAGAAGAGAACCGACCCTTCTCAGCCTGCCGATCACGATCCCGCCCGCGTGGCCCTTTCACGGGCACTGGGCCAATCCCGGTCATTCCCTCTCGTTCTGGCAGGTGAGCGTGACGAACGACCCGCGCGGGCCCCTCGGACGTCGTCTCATTGGAAAATGGCGCAAGCCATGCGCTCCACTCCTTGCTCGATCAACTGCCGCGCCCCGGAACGGATCAAATCCGTCAGCGGATCGGCGGAAAATCCCTTGGGATGGGGCAACGCGGTGATGGTATCTCTCGTCATGGGGCATAGCCTTTTCTCAGCGAGAATTGCGGCGCGGGAACAACGCCATGATATGCCGCCCCTCAGGAAAATCACCAACTGTCAGCTGTTTCTCTGAAGCTGCTGAACTAGGGGAGTTGGATACGCTGATTGAACAGCAAGCGCAGTTTGGCAGACGAGTGACACAAAAAAACAAGTGAACAGAACGGACAGAAGAACATGCTGTTTTGCGTAGCATGTTTTCCGTCTTACAGTGTGCGACGAAGATTTTCGTAAACTATTGAATTGCAATAGTTACACAAGCGTAGAAAAAACGTGCAGAGTGGTGATTGAGTTACACATTACTTGCACACGCGTTATTGGAGTGGTATAAATATTTGATATTAAACACTATAATAATTGCGTTGCTACTAAGTGGGAATAGGTATATAGGAAATAATACCTAAAATTAACAAACCGTTGGCATTACCCATGGCCAATCACTATTTTGTTGTGGCGGCGAATCTGATAGAGAATTTGTAAACGCAGATTATAATAACAGGAATTTACGACCATGGATCCATTAATTGTAATTTTAATAATTGCAGTTATATTTTTGTTATTGATCAAGGGCGTCATTCGAACATTCCAACGCAATGCCATTGCAGCCATTTTACTAATTATTTTCCTGTTCCCTGTTTTTTTGATATGGGCCTTTATTGATCTGTTTCTGGAGAAACCCAAAAAGCCGACAAAAGTGATCATTATTGTCGAAAAACTGGAAGACTGACCGCAATCCAATGCCGGACAGTACCTGGATTATTTCTGTTCACTTAGCCGCTGCTCTAGCGGTTTTGGTGCTCGGAACGATCAACCTTGCAGCAGCCAAAGGTACGCTCCGGCACAAGACGATGGGCTGGGTATGGATAGTAGCCATGCTATTCGTCACGGTACCATCCTACTGGATACGCGAGACAAAACCAGGTGAGCTTAGCTGCATTCACCTTCTGTCGGTCGTGGCCTTTGTTTCCATGGCCTGGGCATTAATTGCCATCCGCCGAGGCAACGTGCAGGCCCATGCCAGAGCGATGGCGGGGACGATGATCGGTGCCATAATCGCAGGGGCGTTCGCGCTTCTGCCAGGGCGCTTTATCAGTGAGCTGCTGGGGTACGGTTTCGGGTAAGCGCATGCTAGCGCTGCCCTCTCCGCTCGTCTGATCGCTGAGGGGCCCGGCCAAACTGCAGCCGCCTGCCCCACTCTTCCATCATCCGGAATAAACTGCGGCCAAATCAGCTGCGGGTTTGAAATTTAGCCTAGGCTAAATATTTCTATATCAGCTAATCTTCCTAGGCCGTACTGCATGGTGCAGCACGGGGTAAATACGAGGCGGTTTTAAGCGAGTGTCCCATTCGCTCACCAGACGCAACATCCTGACAGGCGCGGCCGTATTGGCTGCTGCTCTGTCTGTGGGCCCGCCGTTTTCCAGCACCAAGGCTGCCACCAAGCTGTATATCACGGCCACCACCGACATGATCGCCGACGCTGCACGCCAGATCGGCGGCAAGCTTGCGGCGGTGACGGGCCTGATGGGGCCGGGCGTCGATCCCCATGCCTACCGCCAAACACGCTCGGACATCCTGGCACTTGCCCGCGCGGATCTGGTGCTGTGGCACGGACTCTACCTTGAAGCGCAGATGGAAGGCTTTTTTCGGGACTTTGCTCAGGACCGCTTCGTGCTGGCAGTCGCCGAGTCGATACCGCGCGATCAGCTGATTGCCCATAAGGACTATGTAAATAAGTACGACCCGCATGTCTGGATGGATCCGGAACGCTGGGTTTATGTCGTGCGTACCATCCGCGACGCCATGATCAACCGGGAGCCGGAATTCGCCACGGCGTTTACCGCCAATGCCGGGCGTTATCTGGTGGATATCGCGGCGCTTGCCGCCTATGCCAGGAAAGTGCTGGCGACCGTCCCGGCGGAACAGCGTGTGCTGGTAACAGCGCATGACGCCTTTAGCTATTTCGGCCAGGCCTATGATTTTGAGGTAGTCGGCATCCAAGGCATCTCCACCGAGAGCGAAGCAGGCCTGAACCGGGTAGCCGAGTTGGTAGACCTGCTGGTGAACCGTCAGGTGCGGGCGGTGTTCGTTGAATCCTCCGTATCAGACCGCAACATCCGCGCACTGATAGAAGGAGCCGCAGCAAAGGAGCACAAGGTCACTATCGGCGGCGAGCTTTTCTCCGACGCTATGGGCCCCGCTGGCAGCTATGAGGGCACGTATCTCGGCATGATCGATCACAATATCACCACTATCGCCCGCGCATTGGGCGGCGATGCACCGGAGCGCGGCATGGCTGGCCGCCTGAACGCGGGCGCCCAGAGGAATTGAGTAGATGAACGCTGCAAATCTGAAGCTGGTCACGGCTGAGGGCCAAAGACTCCGTGAGCAGGCCCACGCCGATGCGGCACTTTCGGTGCGGGAACTGACAGTTTCCTATGGTGGCAAACCCGCCGTCTTCTCCGTTGATGCTTCGTTTCCGAAGGGTAGTATGACCGCCATCGTCGGGCCGAACGGCGCGGGCAAGTCGACATTTCTAAAGGCCATCCTCGAACTTGTGCCCCGCCTTTCCGGCCAGATTTCGGTCTTCGGCGTACCGTTCGCCAAAGCCCTGGCGAATGTTGCGTATGTGCCGCAACGCGCCTCCGTCGATTGGGATTTCCCAACGCGCGTGCTGGATGTGGTGATGATGGGACTACACCGGGAACTGGGCCTGCTGCGCCTCGTTCGGCCGCGGCACAAAGAGAAGGGGTTCCGTTGCCTGGAGAGGGTCGGTATGGCCGACTTCGCTAACCGCCAGATCGGCCAGCTTTCCGGCGGTCAGCAGCAGCGTGTATTTCTGGCCAGGGCGCTGGCTCAGGATGCCGACCTCTACCTGCTGGACGAGCCCTTTGCCGGAGTCGATGCAGCCACCGAGCGCGCTATCATTGGCGTACTGAAAGACCTAAAGGCTGAAGGCAAGACTGTGGTCTGTGTGCACCATGACCTGGTCACCGTTTCTGACTATTTCGAGCGCGTCATACTGATCAACGTCAACAAAATCGCGGAGGGGCCGGTCGCTGAGTCCTTCACGGCAGAGAATTTGCAAGCAGCCTATGGTGGACGCCTCGCGGCAACGCATATCAGCGAGTTGCAACTCTCGACTGCGTGATCGGCAATCATGCTGGAAACCCTGATCGCCGCGCTGCTGTTGCAGTCCGGCTATAACGCGGCTCTGGTCGCAATCGGCGCTGGCTTGCTGGGCATTGCGGCTGGCGCAGCTGGTTCATTCCTCTTCTTGCGCAAGCGGGCGCTGGTGAGCGATGCGGTTGCGCATGCGACGTTACCGGGTATCGGCCTGGCCTTCATCCTGATGGTCAGCCTGGGCGGCGGCGGACGTTTGCTGCCGGGCCTGCTGGCGGGGTCAGCCGTGACGGCAGGCCTGGGCTTATTCCTGGTAGATTGGATCACACGGCGCACACGCCTCGCCGAAGATGCCGCGATCGGCGCGGTATTGAGTGTGTTTTTCGGCTTTGGCGTGGTGCTGCTGACGGTCATCCAGACGCTACCGGCCGGCAGGCAGGCTGGGCTGGAGGGCTTTCTACTGGGCTCGACCGCAGGAATGCTGTTTCAGGATGCGGTGGTGATCGCGATGGGCGGAGCGCTGGCCGTATCAGTAGTGCTGGCGTTGCGGCGGCCTATGACGCTGGTTGCCTTCGATTCCGAATATGCAGCGGCAAACGGCGTGAATGTGCGGGCGATCGACCTTGCCATGATGGGGCTTGTGATGGCCGTAACGGTAATCGGGCTAAAGATCGTGGGTTTGATCCTGATCGTCGCCATGCTGATTATCCCCGCCGTGACTGCCCGCTTCTGGACTGACCGCACAGAGCGGCTTGTGCTGTTTGCAGGCCTGCTGGGCGGGATTGCCGGGTATGGTGG
Organism: Alphaproteobacteria bacterium; assembly: GCA_965202745.1. GTDB lineage: Bacteria > Pseudomonadota > Alphaproteobacteria > Bin95 > Bin95 > JACKII01. Next base: position 420,292 of record CBDBCB010000021.1, on the reverse strand, counting down.
TGCTGCGATCTCTGCCTCCGCGCCTGGCCTGCCGACGGGGCCGATCATTGTGCTGGTGGCCTTCACGCTGTTCCTGGCCTCCATATTGTTTGCGCCTAACCGAGGCGTGCTGGCGGCTGCACTGCGGCACCGGCGCTTCCGTCTGCGGGTACATGAGCGCCAGGGCCTGCTGGCCGTCGCCCGCGGCGAGCGCATCTTTGACGGACTAACGCTGCGGGTGCTCGCCCAAAGCGGCCTCATCCGTCCGGACGGCGTGGCGACCGAGGCGGGAAACGCTCAGGCGGCCAGAACACTGTGGGATGAACGGCGCTGGCAAGAAGCCCGGCAGGTCTATCGGAACGAAGCGGTGGCGGGCATGTACGACGGTCTGACGCCCATTGAGGACGTGCTGACGCCGGATGAGATCGCCGAGCTCGACCGCCGTATTGCGCCGCCTGCGCCGGTGGAGGGGTAAGTGATAGGCAACGAGTTCGTCCAACTTTCCCTTACACCAATTCTCATTGGTGTGCTGGCCTCTATCGCCTGTGCCCTGCCCGGCAATTTCCTGATCCTGCGCAAGCAAGCCCTTATTGGCGACGCTATCAGCCATGTGGTGTTGCCGGGCATCGTCGTTGCGTTCCTGCTAACGGGCACCGTCGCCAGCCTGCCTATGCTGCTGGGCGCGGGCGGGGCAGCGGTGCTGGCCGTGGTGATGATCGAGGCAATTAAGCGGCTGGGCCGGATCGAGCCGGGGGCGGCCATGGGCGTCACCTTCACTGCGCTGTTTGCAGGCGGGGTATTGCTGCTGGAGCAATCTGACACGAGCAGTGTCCACCTGGATGTGGAGCACGCGTTGATGGGCAATCTGGAAAGCCTGGTCTGGTTCCACGCGGCCGGCTGGGGGTCTTTGCTGGACTCTGCCGCGCTTGCAGCCTTGCCGATTGAGTTGCCGCGGATCGCGATTGTCTGCGTGGCGATGGTCGTGCTGACGTTGATCTTCTGGCTACCGCTGAAGATTTCCACTTTCGACGAGGGCTTCGCCAATGCCATTGGCATTCCAGCCTCAGCGCTGGGCTTCGGGCTGGTAGTGGCGGCAGCGGTGGCCGCGGTGGCGGCTTTCGACGCAGTGGGCTCCATCATCGTGATCGCCATGTTCATCTGCCCACCCGCCGCGGCCCGGCTGATGACTGACCGGCTTGAGGTTCAGGTGGCTTGGAGCGCCGTCTTTGCCGCTGCTTCTGCCGTACTGGGCTATGTGGTTGCTGGCTACGGCCCGCTATGGTTCGGCAGCCAGCATGCCGTAAGCGCTGCCGGCATGATCGCCACTGTCTCCGGCGTGATCTTGGGGACGGCCTGCCTGTTCGCACCGAAGCGGCGAAGGACAGGCGCACCGGCAGACGGTTGACGCAGGTCAAGGCACCTTAACACGCTGTGTTTAAAATTGCGCGGCCGGTTGAAACAGGAGCCCGCGGCCGATGGAACACTATTTCGACCAATTGCTGGAGCGCTGCGCAGGCTTGCCGCCGTCGCGTATCCTTGCGACGCGACCTCCCTCGCCGGGGCTGTCGATGCGGCGGAACAGGGCCTGTTAGAACCCATCCTTGTCGGGCCGGAGCACCGCATCCGCGGCGTGGCGGAGGCGGAAAAGCTCGACATCTCGCCTTACAGGTTGGTGGCGACAAAGCACAGCCACGAGTCCGCGGAGAAAGCCGTGGCGCTTGTCCGCGCGGGAGAGACCAGCATGCTGATGAAAGGCTCGCTGCACACCGACGAGTTGATGCACAGGTCACGCAGAAGGAAACCGGCCTCCGCACCGAGCGGCGGCTGAGCCATGTCTATGTGATGCAGGTGCCGACCTACCCCCGCGCCCTGATGATCACGGACGCCGCGATCAACATCTACCCGACCTTGGAGGACAAACGGGACATCGTCCAGAACACCATCGACCTGGCGCTCGCGCTGGGCGTCGAGGTGCCGAAGGTCGGCATTCTGTCAGCAGTAGAGACCGTCACGCCAAAAATTCCCTCCACTGTCGAGGCCGCCGCGCTCTGCAAGATGGCAGACCGGGGGCAGATCACGGGCGGACTGCTGGACGGCCCCCTCGCCTTCGACAATGCCATTAGCGAAGAAGCCGCGCGGGTAAAGGGCATCAAGTCGGAGGTTGCCGGTCTGGTGGACATCCTGATCGCGCCCAACCTGGAGGCTGGCAACATGATCGCCAAGCAGCTGACCTTCCTCGCCAACGCGGAAGCGGCGTGCGTAGTGCAGGGCGCGCGGGTGCCGATCATCCTGACCAGCCAGGCCGATAGTGTGCGGGCGCGGCTGGCGTCCTGTGCCGTCGCAGCGATCTTCGCAGCCTGGAAGCTGGGCATGGCAGAGAAAGCGGCGAGAGAAGAGTGAGCCATGACAGATGATGCAGTCCTGGTACTGAACGCTGGTTCTTCGAGTATTAAACTATCGCTCTACCCGTTGAATGGCACGGGCCTTACTCTCGCCTGGCATGGGGAGTTGGAGGGCATCGGCACTGCGCCGCACTTCCATGCCCAAGGCCCGGACGGCGGGCAAATAGCCAATGAAATGCTGGATCCCAGCATCGACAATCCGATTGGGTGGGTGCTGGATTGGATTGAAGCCAATCTGGGATCAGCAAAACTTTTGGCGTGTGGGCACCGGGTGGTGCATGGCGGTCCCGACCACGCCGCTCCGGAGAAAATCACGAGCAGCCTAATGGAGGCATTCGAGGCGTTAGTACCACTGGCACCCCTACATGAGCCGGTGAACATTGCACCGATACGCGCAATCCAGGCCGCGCGGCCGGGGCTGGCGCAGGTCGCCTGCTACGACACCGCCTTTCACTGCGGACACGCACAGCACGTGGACTGCTTCGCCCTGCCCTACCGCTACTACCAACAGAGCGTGCGGTGGTACGGATTTCACGGCCTTTCCTATGAGTACATCGCAAGCCGCCTGCCGGAGGTCGTCCCCGGTCTCGCACAGTGCAAGGTGGTGGTGGCGCATCTCGACAGCGGCGCGAGCCTGTGTGCGCTGGATCGGTGTAAGAGCGTAGACACGACCATGGATCTGAGCGCGCTGGACGGCCTGCCGATGGGCACCCGTACAGGCCAGATCGATCCCGGCGCGTTGCTCTATCTGATACAGCATGAGAGCATGACGGTGGATCAGGTCTCGAACCTGCTTTACCGGGAAAGTGGGTTGAAGGGCCTTTCCGGCATCAGCAACGACATGCGCGCGCTGGAAGCCAGTACCGAAGAAAGGGCAAAACTCGCCATCGAGGTGTTCGTCCACCAGATCGCGAAACAGACCATGGGCCTGGCAGGTAGTATGGGCGGGCTGGACGGAATGATATTTACCGCAGGGATCGGCGAGCATTCCCCTGGGGTGCGGGCGGCGGTGCTGGAGAAGCTCAGCTGGTTCGGATTTGTACTGGATACAGCCGCGAACGAGGCAGGCGGGCCATTGATCACCACGGCGGAGAGTGCCAAGGCTGCCTATGTCATTCCCACCGACGAGGAACTGATGATCGCCCGCCATACGGTTGAGGTCATGTCTGCCGGTTAGCCGCGTCCGCTGCCCTGGACCAATTGCGGCGGGCGGATATACTTGCCTCCCAGTATCGAACCATGACACCGAGGAACGCCCCTATGCGAATGAAAGCCGCCGTGCTGCGCCAGTTTAATGCGCCGCAACCCTTTGCCGACTCGAAGCCCCTCTCCATCGAAGAGGTGGAACTGCTGCCTCCCGAGCATGGCGAGGTGCTGGTGAAGATGGGCGGCGGCGGCATCTGCCACTCCGACCTCTCGGTAATCAATGCGGACCGTCCGCGCGCCACGCCTGTGGTCATGGGCCATGAGGGCGCGGGCGAGATCGTCGAATGCGGGCCGGGCGTCAAGGACGTGAAGCCGGGCGACCATGTGGTGTTCCAGTTCTCCCCCTCCTGCGGCCGCTGCCGCCGTTGCCTGGAAGGCCGCCCGCAGGTCTGCGAACTGGGTGCCGCGACCAAGGCTCAAGGCCATCTGATGGGCGGCGGCTCCCGCTTGCGCGATCTGGACGGTAACGAGCTGGCGCACCACACCGGCGTTTCCTGCTATGCCGAGTACGGCGTGCTAGACCGTGGCTCCATCGTGAAGGTGGACAACGACCTGCCCCTGCATGAGGCGGCGCTGTTCGGCTGCGCGGTCATGACGGGCGCGGGCGCGGTCATCAACACGGCCCGCATCCGCACGGGCGACTCGGTCGCCATTGTCGGCCTGGGCGGAGTCGGCCTTTCCGGTCTACTCGGCGCAGTCGTCGGCGGCGCGGAGAAGATCGTCGCCATCGACCTGTCGGACGAGAAGCTGGGCCTCGCCCGACAGCTGGGCGCGACCCACACCGTGAACGCAACCGACCCGAACCATGTGGAACAGGTGCGCGACATCACCAATGGCGGCGTGGACTTCGCCTTTGACCTGGCCGGCACGATCAAGGCGATGGAGACCGCCTACAACGTCACCCGCTATGGCGGCAGTGTCGTGACCGCGGGTCTTTCGCCCAGCGCTGCGAACTTCTCCTTCAACCAGAGCAATCTCGTTTCCCAGGAGAAATCGATCCGGGGTTCCTATATGGGTTCCTGCGTGCCGGTACGGGATATCCCGCGCTTCATCGACCTGTACCGCCAGGGCCGCCTGCCCGTGGACCGGCTGGTCGACCGCACCATCGGCTTCGAGGAAGTCAACGCTGCCTTCGACAAGCTACAGAGCAACGCCACGGTTCGTCAGGTGCTGGTGCCGCACGGCACCGCATAAACACGCGCCTCTACGCATTTCCCGCCCCGGAGCCCTCGCGGTTTCCGGGGCTTTTTTGTGCTCTACGCCTGCTTTGGCGGCGTCACCATCTGCGCTGCCGTGGTGATACCAACGGCGAGCACCAACAGGCCGCCTGCCACCGGGAACACAAGGGAGGCCGCGCCCGCATCGACCAGACCGCCAAACACAATGCCCGCAAGGCCAGAGCCGACCGACTGGCCGACAAAGACGAAGCCGAATACCCGGCCGCTGGCACCCGGCGGCGTGATCGCCCGAACCATGAGGTCGCGCGCGGGCAGCACCGCGCCGAAGCTGAAGCCGGAGCCAATGAAGATAGCGAACAGCAAGACGCCACCTACCGTCAGCATCGGCGGCAGCATCATCAGCGCCGCCGCGGTCAACAGACAGACGGCGGCAATCAGGCCATGATGGTGGAACCGCTCAGCAATAACGCCGCCCGCGAGAATCCCCGCCGCAATCGCGAACTGATAGGCGGAGAGCACCTGCGCTGCACTCGCCTCGGAGGCGAGACCCATCTGGGTCATGGCGACGACACCCTGGCTGCCGACCCCGCCCATCGCAAGCCCGTAAAACGCAAGAAAGATCAGATAGAGCAGCACCGGCGCAGAGAGCAAAACCGACTTGGACTTCGCCTCACCGGGCGCGGCCTTGGGGGGCGGAGCCTCGCCCGCCAGCGCATCGCCTTGGCACGCGATGACCACCGCCGCGGCGGCACCGGCCAGCCCAACCAGGATGAAGGCCATGCGCCAATCGAGCACCGCCGTCAGGCCGATCATGGCGACAGGCGCGACGCCACCGCCAAAGAAGCCAGAAAAGGTATGCAGGGAATACGCCCGTCCCAGCCGCTTTTCCGCGATTTTGGCCGCGATGATGGCATAGTCGACCGGATGAAACACGGCATTGCCAATACCGGCGGCGACCGCCAGCACGGCAAAGCCCCAATAGCCATCGACCAACCCTATCGCCGCAATGGCCGCCGCATTCAGCCCCAGCCCGGCCGCCAGTACTTGGCGAGCACCGAAGCGGTCAATCAAGCCGCCCACCATCGCCTGCAACACACCGCCTACCCAGGCATAACCCGCAAGCGCGGCGCCCAGCATGGCAAAGCCGACCTCGAACTCCCGCGCCAGCAATGGCAGCATCGGCGGGATGCAAAGGAAATAGAAGTGACTGAGAAAGTGCCCGACGCCGATCAGCGACAGCACACGGGTTTCGCTGGCCGGTTGGACTGCCGCTGAAATTGTCATCGATGCCGTTTCCTCATTCCGGACGTACCGGTCAAATTTTTTGCGAAATCATAGCGGCTGTTTGAGTCCAGCCTATCGTACTTTTCAATTCTGAGCAGCCCGGGCTACGTCATGATTTAAGTTGAGCATGGTCTGCTTTCCCATTGCCTCACGGGCAAAACAACCCATTTGAGGAAGCCCAATACGATGAAAGTGAAGTTCGGCGTTCTGATATCGAGCGGCTCCACCTTTCCCTACCAGAAGGACCTCGCGGCCTTCTCAGAGCTTGTCAAGGTTACCGACGGCTGCGGCGTGGAGATGATTGGCACGTCCGACACCAGCTTCATTCATGGCGACGCTTATGTGCGCACCACCCTGATGGCCCAGGCGGCGAAGAACGCGCTAGTGGGTATTCACCCGACCAATCCGATTACCCGCGAGCCGCAGATCATGGCGGGATTCCTGGCTTCCATCGACGCGATGACCGAAGGCCGGGCCTTCATGGACATCGCGAGCGGTGATAGTGCGGTCTACAATATCGGCTACAAGGCTGCTTCCCGCGCCCGGATTGAGGATTATGTGACTTGCGTGCGCGAGTTGCTGGAGAAGGGCGAGTCCACCTACCAGGGCCGCCCCCAGCGGGTGCGCTGGCATAAGGAAACGGTGAAGCCGAAAATCCCCATGACCTTCTGCGCGGAAGGGCCGAAGACCCTGCACCTGGGTGGCCGCATCTTCGACGGTGTCATCGCCGGTACGGGCATGCTGCCGGAAGTCATCAAGGATACACTTGCCCGCGTCGCAGCCGGGGCGGAGAGCGAGGGCCGCGACCCGGCAGACGTGCCGGTCTGGTTCACCACCCGCTCGTCCATGAATGAGGACCGGGAGGCGGCGATCAACGGCATTCATGCCTCTGTCTCGTCGATCCTGAACCACTCCATGCGCTTTGGCCTGGATAACAAGAGCGTACCGGGCTAGTTCCGCGACAAATTTCAGGAATATGTGGGCGGTTACGAACTGTACGACCACGTGCTGCAAGGCGGCCGCAATCCCAAGCGCATGGAAGACCTGGGCCTGACCGATTACGCCATGGACCGCGACGCGCCGGCAGGCAATGCCAAGGACTGGATTGAACGCATCAGCGCCATCGCGGACGCGGGCGGCACCAACATCTGGTTCAGCGCCGAGCCGGGGCCGATCGAGAAGCAAATCCACTACATGCGGATGTTCGAGAAAGAGATCCTGCCCGAGTTTGTGTAGGGGTTGACGATATCGGGTGGCACCAAAAATCCCGCCCACTCATTGTCCTGATGAATATAAGGACCCATGCCAGAGACGCCGAACCCTATGCGCCTGACGCTGCGGACCAATCGCCTCTGACATGGACCCTGAATGCCGCTGCACGGCTTCAGGGAAAGAGGAAACGGCAGGTATAGATTTAGGCCAGCAACATCCCCGCTTTCAGCGGTGCGTTCGGTGCAACACCCGGCGGCAGGTTGATGCCCTGGGATCTGCCGGTCGCCGGGTCGGCACCGTAGCGGGCGAAAAAGGGCTCCGGTAGCGGCCAACCGTCCGGTACGGTCAGCCAAAGCCGGAACAGGTGGCGCTTGCGCTCCTCCTCCGGCCAATCTTCATACTCAGTGCGGGCATGCAGCAAGACCAGGTTGTTGACCAACTGGATGTCGCCAGGCTGAAAATCCATATCCAGCTTGATTTTTGGCTCGTTAGCGATCTGGTCCAGCAGGTCCATTGCCTCAATCTGCTTGTCCGTCAGGCGCGGCACCTCATCGAAGCGCTGGGCGCTTTCGGTGAACCGGTGGACATAGGCGACGGCCATGCGCCCGTCGGTCGGCATGAACACCGGCATCACGTACCAGGGCTTCTGGCCTTCCGCCTCGTCGCCCCGGCGGTCGCGGTAAAAAGGCTGGGTCAGCACTTCGGCAAGATCGGGACGGCGGTCGACGATTTCGTTCCAGATAGTGGCCGCGCTGACAATGCTGGAGCGTCCGCCGGACTTGGTAGGCTTCAGACAAAACAAGCCAACCACCTCGGCTCCGACATCCGTATGGAAAGGCAGGTTCGCGGCAGACTGATAGCCGCGTTGGGTCGGCGCATTCACATCGCCGCCAATGTCGCGCACATGGCCAAGCACGTGCCCATGCCGGTTCTGCACCACGGCCCGCCCGACACGCAGGCCGAGCGCCCAATAAGCACGGGCGGTTATCTCTTTCGACCAACGGTCCACCGGCAGGCCGCGCAGCAATGCGAAGCCACGGCCGCCGACCACGTCCTGCCGGACTTGCTCCAGCACCGGCTCTAAGGTTGGCAATGGCAGGTCGTCATGGGTAAGCGTGGCCGTGTCCCGGTCAAGCACAGCACGGGCCGCGCTTTCCAGTTCGGCGACCTGCGCAGCATCGAAGCTGACCGCCCAGCCGGTGGTCTTGGCCAGATCAGCACCGTACCAAGCGGCCTCGCCGTCATGTTTCTGGAGGGCTGGCATCGTTTTCTCCCGAAAAACTGTGTAACAGCGGCACCGTATCGATGGTGCCTGAACTTTGTCTATTGCGGGGACTACCGCGCAAGGCAGACGGTAGCCGATAGATAAGGTCCTGCGTTATGTCAGGCGATGATTTTTGCAACCTCTACCATATCATCCGCTGAGAGCTTCCAGCTTGCCGCGCCGGCGTTGGCGTTGGCGTTGGCGTTGGCGTTGGCGTGGATCTGCTCCGGCCTGGTTGCACCTGCAATGACGCTGGAGGTCAGCGGCTCCGCCAGCAGCCAGGCGAAGGCGAGTTCCAAAAGGGTGTGACCGCGCTCTTCGGCAAAGGCGGTCAGCTTTTCCACCCGGTTCCAGTTGGCCTCGTTGATATATTTGTTCTCGCTCTTCGTCGGGTCGAGCGTCAGGCGCGGGCCGTCCGGCATCACGTCGCGCTTGTACTTGCCCGTCAGCAGACCGTTTGCCAATGGATAATAGGGTAGAAGGCCATAGCCATAGCAGCGGGCGACCGGCAACAGGTCGTCTTCGATATCGCGAACCAGGATGCTGTATTCCTCCTGGGCAGAGACAAAGGGTGCCACGTTCTTGAGTTCAGCAGTGAAGCTGGCCTCCACCATCTCCCACGGGCGCAGATTGGAGGAGCCGATATAGCGGACTTTGCCCTGTTTCACGAAATCATCAAGCGCCCGCAAGGTCTCGTCGATAGGCGTATCCGCGTCGGGGAAGTGCAACTGGTAGAGGTCGATCCAGTCGGTCTGCAGGCGGCGGAGTGAGTCCTCAACCGACTGCATGATCCATTTGCGGGAAGCCCCCTTGCGCGGGCCATTGTCCATGGCACCGCCGAACTTGGTCGCCAGCACGATGTCCTTGCGGTTCGTGCCCAGGACCTGGCCCATCTGCGTTTCGGAGCCGCCGAAGTCGCCATAACGGTCCGCGGTGTCGAACAACGTGATGCCCGCGTCGAACGCGGCATGGATCACAGAACGGGTCTGCTCCAGATCCTTGATCGGGCCGCCGAAATTGTTACAGCCGAGGCCGACGGCCGACACGCGCAGGCCGGAGCAGCCCAGATTGCGGAATTCCATGGAGTGTTTCCTGTTATCAGCGAATTTTCCGTATTGAACGGCAGCTTATCCTGCTTTGCGCGGAAGGCAATCAAGCATAGGCATCCCATTGCCCTACCGGCGGCAAAGCGGAAACGGCGTGCCGGTTGCATATATGGTCCACCCGCTTATATCAGACGCTCGGTATCAGACGCCACAAAGGGGCCGACGTGCGCAGTTTCAATGAAGACGATCTGCGAGCCGCGGTCGCAGCGGGGCATGCCAGCGAGGCGCAGGCAGCCTCCATATTGGCACTGGCCGCCGACCGCCAGAACGAGCGTCAAATACTGGACGCCTATGACGAGCTGTTCGAATTGTTCCGCGGCTTTAACGAGGTTTTCATTGCCGTTGGGCTAGCGCTGGCCATGTCTGGCTGGATCGGTCTTGCCGTCATTAGCGGCGTCCAGGGTATGGGGTTATGGCGCTGGCCGGTGCCTTGACTTGGGCAGGTGAGGAATATTTCACCCGCCGCCGGCGCATGGTGCTGCCCAGTTTTCTGTTGACTGGCTTCATGGTCGTATGCGCGTTCCTGTTCGCCGTCTTTGGCTTTGCAGGCATCGAACGGCCAAGGCATGACCTGGCACTCTATTTCGCCTTCGCAGCGTTGACAGGCTGTGTCTTTTACTGGCGCTTCAAAGTGCCGTTCGCCTGGTTTGCCATTGGCCTGATGGTCGTGCTCGCCGCGCTGACGTCGGTCGGCGTACTGAAATATGGCGACATGACGATGGTCGCGCTTTCTAGCCCGGCAGCCCTTTTTGACTTCGGCAGTGGGCCAGTGTTTCCACTGGTGACACTCGACCTGGGCCTTGCAGGCTTTGCCTTGGCGATGCGCTTCGATCTGTCTGATCCTCACCGCCTGACGCGCCGGTCCGCCTGTGCGTTCTGGCTGCACGTGCTGGCAGCACGTGCCATCGTGAACACCGTCGCCATGAGCCTGTTCAACAGCCACGTTCCGGCTGCATCCGCATTGCTGGTTGCAGCCATTTTGGCCATTGCCCTGCTGGCCTTGGTGATCGACCGCCGTTCGTTTCTGGTGTCAGCCTTCCTCTATGTATGGATGCTGTCCCGCCAGGCTCTGGGCACCGAGGATGGCGTTACGCTCGGCCCCATCGTTCTGCTGACACTGGGCTTTCTGATCGCCTATTTGGGCGCAAGTCGGACCGGCCTGCGCGGCCGCATCATGTGGTTCTTGCCGAGCTTCCCCGGCAAGGCGCGCCTGCCACCCTACGCGGCAAGAGGCTAACGGCGTCCCCTGCCACCACGTGCCGGCAGAGTGGTCGGACGCCCGGGCGGCCGGCTTGGAGGCCGTGTATTAGGAGGCCGTGTATGAGGCGGCCTGTTCGGCCGGTAGGTGTGGTCGTGGTAATAGTAAATCCCGGTCCGGTACGGATAAGGGTCATAATAGACGGACGCGCTGCCACCGCCCGACGCGCACGATTCAAGCGCAAGGCCCGAGGTCAACAGTATGGCCGCCATGGTTAATCGCCGGCTCATTTGGTCACTCCCTCTGCCCGGAATGAGGCAGCGATTGCATTGACCTCTGCCTGATAGGCTTCTCTTGCGCCATTCTCACCGAGGAATACGCTGATCGCGACCCGTCCGCCGGAGAGGACCACGATCCCCACGGTGAAATCAACGGGCGCCCCTTCCCGTGTTCCCTGGCCGGAAAAATAGTGGGCCGTCAAATTTCCCATCTTGCGGTCACCAGTACGGATAACCTTGGGCGCATCAACGATATCCACCGCCATGCCCTTCACATAGGCTTCCGCCTCCGCCACGGTTTTGACCTCGGCCGGTGAAAAAAAGCCAATCCAGATCGAATAGTCCTCCTCTGGGTTCAAGTTGATGATGCGCGGGCCCGGGTTGTCAGCGGAACTCTCACCCGCCGCCATGATCCAATTATCCGGTACGGCAACGGAGAACAATGTCTCGCCGCCTGATTCATAACCGACCCGCACTTCCGCAACGGCCGGCACCGCGGTCAACGCAAGGCAAAAACGGCTGTGACCGGCCCTATCAGCCAGCGCCAAAACCCGGTCTTCATACCAAAGCCCCTCTCAATAGATTGTATTCGCCATATGCTGCGGATAGTTCTTATCGTACTGCTCGGCATCGAATGGCTCGTCGATCAGCGCCTTGATCATCTGTCCGGTGGTGGGCAGCGCGCTGCGGGGTAGCTGGGCCTCCGGCTTCCAGAGGTTGGAGCGGGCAAACGCCTTTTGGCACTGGAAGTAGACGCGCTCCACCGACACCACCACGACCGAGCGCGGCAGCTTGCCATCCATGGCGAAGCTCTCCAGCAAAGCAGGCTCAATGGAGAGATGGGCGCGGCCGTTGATGCGCAGAGTCTCGCCGATGCCGGGGATCAGGAACAACAGAGAGCAGCGCCCGTCGCGCACGATATTGCGCAGACTATCGACGCGATTGTTGCCGCGGCGGTCGGGTATCATCACCGTTTGCTTGTCCACTACGCGCACGAAACCGGCGGGGTCGCCGCGGGGCGAGCAGTCCGTCCCTTCGTCACCGACGGTCGATAGCATGACGAACGGCGAGGCATCGATGAAGGCGCGGTAATGGTCGGAGATATAGCCGATCTCCTTCGCCACCGCCCCGCCGCTCGGCGCACCGTACAAGTCTTCTAGCTGTTCAGTGGAGGTAATGCGGTCTGCTTGGCTCATGCCGGGTTTCCCATCGTCAGTGTTGCCATACATTAGAGCGAACAAGCCGCCGATGGCCAGCGTCCAGAGAATGAGCTTCGGCAACCGGGCGCGGCCCCGCTGCGTAGCGGGAGCCGCTTCGCCGTCAGCCACCGACCGGCCAATTGGTTCAGGGGCCAGTCTGGCCGGCTAATATCATGCCGATAACATCGGTTGGCCGCACACCACGTTGCTCGCGGAAAATCCTGCTAAAGAAGTGCTCAACTTCGTCGCCGGCCGAGCAACGGTCGGAACCGTAGCGAGCAATACCGACAGTCTCAGACTGGCTGTCGGCGCAGGCGGCTACGCGACCATCTACGTGATTGGCGCTGCCAATGTCGGCCTGACTGGTGCAATTGGCATAGCAACAGTGGAAGCAATTGTTGGCGCAACCGCTGGGATCAGCGTCGTGTTTGCCGTCATCGAAACCATCGATGGGTTTGACGTGGGGGCACAATTGATCGATGACATTGACTATTGTATAGTGAACGAGGATAGCAGGACAATATGGGATTAAAATATTTTCTATTTGCAAATATAAAGATTATTTTTTATATTTATGGAAATTGAAAGGTAGTTTTTTTCAAATTTGATCATTACATCACCAAATATTGTGACGCCTTTACACTGAGACTGCACCAAACGCTTTGGCGACGGCAAGGGCAAGTGGTTCACGAAATTCATTCTAAGCGACAAGTGATACTGCGTCCGCCCGCTGGTCCTTGCCCGCCAGAACAATTGGTACTGGCGGGCGGGCGGGCTCTGTCTTAGACTTTTGGTCAAAGCACAAACGATCAACTGACAAGAGGAACCTGCCCCATGCTGTTCGGTCCTGCTGAAGAAGCCTTCCGCGAAGAAGTCCGCGATTTCATCAACGAGAGCCTGCCGAAAGATATTGCTGCCAAGCACCTGTCCGGCATGGAAATCCAAAAAGACGATTACATGCGCTGGCACAAAATCCTTGCGGAAAAAGGCTGGGTCGCACCGAATTGGCCCAAGGAGTATGGCGGCTGCGAATGGGACGCCGTGCAGCGCTATATCTTTGACGAGGAAGCCGGGCTGGCCGGTGCGCCGCGGCTCTCAGGCTTTGGCTTGAATATGTGCGGACCGGTGCTGATGGCCTTCGGCACACCGGAGCAAAAGGCGGAACACCTGCCGAAAATCCTGTCAGGTGAAAGAGTGTTCTGCCAGGGCTATTCCGAGCCGGGCAGCGGTTCCGACCTTGCCTCGCTCAAGACCCGCGCGGTGATGGATGGCGATCACTACGTCATCAATGGCCAGAAAATATGGACCTCGCTGGCCCATCACGCTGACTGGATTTTCTGTCTGGTGCGCACCAGCATCGAGGAAAAGAAGCAGGATGGTATCAGCTTCCTGGTGTTTGACATGAAGTCACCGGGCGTCGAAATCCGGCCAATCATCACCATGAACGGCCTGCACCACACCAACGAGACCTTCTATACCGACGTGCGTGTGCCGATTGAGGGTTCGCTGGTGGGTGAGGAAGGCCGCGGCTGGACCATTGCCAAGTTCCTGTTGGGGCATGAGCGCATGGGCGGCGGATCGTGCGCCGAAGTAAAAATTGCGCTGCGACGGGTAAAAGAAATCGCCGAGGCCGAGCGTGACAGTGACGGCACCCGCCTTATCGACGAGCCGGACTTCCGCCGCAAGCTGATGGACGCGGAAATGCAGTTGGTCAGCGTTGAGCAGCTGGTATTGAAGACCCTATCGGCCTATCGCTCCAACAAGGAAATCGGGGCTGCAGCGAACATGATTAAGGTGCGGCGCTCCGAAGTACAGCAGCTGACCACCGAGATCGGCACGGAGGCCGGCGCCTATTACAGCCAGCCGTTCAATCTGGAAGCCCTGCGGTTCGGCTGGAATGAGGAGCCGGTCGGTGCGGAGTATTTCAATGGCCTGGTGCCCAACTATACGTTCCTGCGCGCAGCCTCGATCTATTCCGGCTCGAATGAGATTCAGCGGAACATTGTGAGCAAAGGCACGCTGGGGCTTTAGCTTCGAGCGAGGGGGCATGAACGATCCTGCCGTTGGGCCGGCGCGGCTGGACCTGACAAGTGGTGCCCGCCGGCGATGGAAAATTGCCATCGCCGGTGCCGGTACGACAGGCTTGGCCACTGCCGCTTTTCTGGCGCGTGATGGCCACGATGTGCGCATGTTCGAGCAGTTCGCGCATCCCAAGCCAATCGGCTCAGGGTTGTTGTTGCAGCCGACGGGCCTCGCATGCCTGGCGCTGTTGGGGCTGGACCAGGCCGCGATTCAGCAGGGCACCAAGGTTGAGATACTCGACGGAAGGACCGTTGGCGGCAGGACTATCTTCAAGTTCGACTACCGGGACTGCCAACCCCACCTGTTTGGCGTTGGCATTCACCGGGGCGTACTGTTCAATCTGTTGCACGATGATGTGCTTGCGTGCGGTGTACCGATTTCAACAGGCGATCGCGTGACGGATGCGCCGCCTGCCGGGAACGGCCGCTTGGTTGTGACGGAAGCGGGACTGCAGGCCGGACCGTTCGACCTGGTCATCGACGCCAGCGGAATGTGGTCGCAATTGCGGGGCCTCGCCTCATCGCGCCGCGCAAAACCATTCCCCTATGGCGCGGTCTGGGGCGTTACAGAGGACCCGGACCATCGGTTCGCGGGCAATATCCTGCAGCAACGCTATGACGGTGCGTCGGTTATGATCGGCGTCCTGCCGACAGGCCGCGATCCAGAAAGCGGCGCGCATTGCGCTGCCTTTTTCTGGGGCCTGCCTGCCGACCAGTACGACGCCTGGCGCGCCCAAGGGACAGCTGCGTGGTAAGAAAAAATCTCCGATTTGTGGCCCAACGTAACCCTGCTGGTAACGCAATTCCAGCATCCGGACGACCTGTCCTTCGCACACTACAGCGACATCACCATGAAGCAAGTCAGCGCGGCACTTCTGGTGATCGGCGATGCAGCCCACGGCACCAGCCCGCAGTTGGGCCAGGGCGCAAACCTGGCGCTGCTGGATGCTGTGGCATTGACCTGCGCGCTACGGGAAGAGGCCAGCGTCCGGCAAGCCTTGGCCGCCTATGAACGGAGCCGCAAAGCACACGTGCGCTTCTATCAGACCGCCAGCCGCTGGCTGACGCCCTTTTTCCAATCGGACAGCCGAACCGCCGGTTGGCTGCGTGACTGGACTTTTGCTGCGATGGGAAAGACACCGTTCCTGAAAGGCCAGATGCTGCAGACGCTGATCGGCGTCAAATCCGACCTATTTTCCGCCATCAACCCCGGTGTCTGGGACGCACGCTATGACCGGCGCAGGGCAAGTTTAAAAGCGCTGATTGAATAATCATCCGCAAGATTCCGACTTCTGGAACCAAAGGGGTCTCCGGATGCAACAATTCGAAAGCAGACACCTTCCGCCTCAGTCATTAGATTTGGCATGGGCTTTGCTCTAAAATCCCACCATCTCAGAACCGCAAGGATGCGCACCCATGGACATCGGCGTTTTCATTCCTATCGCCAACAATGGCTGGCTGATTTCAAAGACTTCGCCGCAATATTTGCCGAGTTTTGAACTCAACAAGACCGTGACCCAACGGGCAGGGCATTACGGTCTGGATTTCGTGCTCTCCATGATCAAGCTGCGTGGCTTTGGCGGAGAGATTGAATTTTGGGACTATGCCCATGAATCGTTCACCCTGATGGTGGGCTTGGCCGCGGTGACGGAGCGGATCAAGCTGTTCGCCTCCGTCGCGGTGCTGACCCTGCCGCCCGCCATGATTGCGCGCATGGCCGTTACCATCGAATCGATCGCGCCGGACCGCTTTGGCGTCAACATCGTCTCCGGTTGGGCAAAAGACGAGTACACCTAGATGGGTATGTGGCCTGCCGATGACTATTTCGGCTACCGCTACCAATACAGCACCGAGTTCGTGACCGTGATGAAGGAGCTTTGGGAGACCGGCCGGGACGTCGGCTCGTATGTTCTGATGATGGTCATCACCGGCGAGACCGATGAGGAAGCCATGGCCAAGTGGCATGACTACCACGACAACGCGGACATGGACGCGCTGGCTTGGATGGCGGGTCAGGGCGCGGGCGATCCGAATGCCGACGCCAGCGGCGGCACGGCTGCCTCTATCACCGCGCCGGAAGGGGCCGTGAACTTCAATATGGGCACGCTAGTCGGATCTTATGGGAGCGTCGCCCGGATGTTGGACGAAGCCGCTGAAGTGCCGGGGACCAAAGGCATCATGCTGACCTTCGACGACTTCGTGCAAGGGATCGAGTATTTCGGCACGAAGATCCAGCCGTTGATGAAATCGCGGGCTGGGAAGGGGCCGGCAGCGTAAACGCTGCCGGCCGCGCTTAAGCGCTAGTAGTACAGTACCTTCTGCGGCATACCTTCATACAGGTGGGCCACTTGCTCGCCATAGCCGTTGAACATCCGGGTCGGGCGTCGTTCGTTGGTGCCGATCAGTTTTTCTGACGCCTGACTCCAGCGACGATGGGGTACGCCTGGATTTACGTTAGCCCAGAAGCCGTATTCCGCGCCGAGCACTTCCATCCAGAAGCTCTTTGGCATTTCATCCGTAAAGTGGAAACGGGTGATCGATTTGACGTGCTTGAAGCCATATTTCCACGGCACTGCCAACCGGAGGGGCGCGCCGTTCTGCTTGGGGATCACTTTGCCGTACATGCCAGTCGCAATGAAGGAGAGGTCATTTTGGGCCTCGTCCAGGCGCAGGCCGTCCACATAAGGCCAGGGGTACCAGAAGGCGCGCTGGCCGCTGGCGATGTTGGTATCGACGAATGTCTCCATGCGCAGATATTTGGCGGAGCCTAGCGGCCGGGCCATATCGACCAGCGCCTTCAGCGGAAATCCGCTCCACGGTACAGCCATGGACCAGGCCTCAACACAACGGTGCCGGTAGAGGCGCTCTTCCAGTGGCATCTTGCGGATCAGGTCGTGGGCGTCGATTTCGATCTTTTCCTCGACCATCCCGTCAATGGTGACTTTCCAGGGATCAGTCTGCAATTTCTGCGCCGCACGGGAAATCTGCTTGTGGCTACCGAACTCGTAAAAGTTGTTATAGGTGGTTGCCACTCGCTCGTCTGTCAACGGCCGGTCGAGGGTAAAAGCCTCGTTCCGGGCGACTGGATAGAGGTCATCGCTGGGTTTGCCGAACGCCATCTGTGGCATGGCCGCTGCGCCGATCATGCCAGCGCTCGCACCTAGAAACGCCCGGCGGTTCAGATATACCGATTCCGGTGTCGCTTCACGTTCGGGCATTTCCCAGGGGCGGCTCTTGCGGATCAGCACTGTTAAAATCCCTTCGTTCAAACGGTGACACTCTCTCTGAGCATAGGTAGGATATTCGGAAATGACTTCCCAATAACGAACCCGTGTGGCCCATGGGTGAAAGGACTACGCCATGAGCGAACCGGTACTCTTGGACATTGCTGACGGTGTCGCGACTGTCACCCTGAACGCCCCGGAAGTGCGGAACGCGCTGACCAGCGATCTGCGCACGAAATTCCGCGAGGTGATCGCCACCTTGGAGTTCGACGACGCGGTGCGCTGCGTCGTGATCCGGGGCGCGGGCGATCACTTCCAGGCAGGTGGTGATATCAGGGTGATGCAGGAACGCCTCGAAATGCCGGAGGCCGACCGCCGCAACACGATCATGGAAGGCATCCACCTGCTGCACCTGCCGCTGTTCGCGATCCGGCGGATGGGCAAGCCGGTGGTGGCCTCAATCCAGGGAGCAGTCGCCGGGGCGGGCATGGGCCTTTGCGGTGCGTGCGATCTGGCGATTGCAGCAGATGATGCGATTTTCACCCTCGCCTACTGCCATATTGGAGCCAGCCCGGACGGCGGCTCGTCGTATTTCCTGGGGCGGACTATCGGCATGAAGCAGCAGTTCGAACTAGCCTTCCTCGGCGACCGGTTCGGGCCGGAGAAAGCGAAGAAACTGGGGCTGATCAACTGGATCGTGCCGCGTGCGGAGCTTGAGGCGGAGACGGCGAAGCTCGCCCGGCGGCTGGTAGACGGACCGACCCACGCCTATGCCAACGCCAAGAAACTGTTCAACGCCACCAACCATCTGACCATGGAAAGCCAGATGCAGATGGAAGGCGAGTTGATTGCCGACAGCATGTGCACGGAAGATCACGCCGAGGGCGTGGCGGCGTTCATGGGTAAGCGGAAAGCGCAGTTTAAGGGGCTGTAGCAAAGCAAATCCGCATCCCCGGCCGCGACAGAGCCGAGAGCCGGGGCGGTATGGTATATTCGACGCATCCCCGGATACCGCTAAAGCGGTTCCGGGGATGCAGGGAAGTTAGACCCGAGCCATTGCCTCAATCGCCTTTGCCACCGCAAGTGTCCGGTGAGCGCCCTCGACATGCAGGTTCTCGATCAGCCGGCCGTCGAGGAGGACTACCCCCTGCCCTTTTGCTTCCGCCTCAGCGTGGGCGGCGACAATGCGGCTTGCGTCCTCGACCTCCTTCGCCGACGGCGCGAACACCCGGTTGGCGGGCTCTACCTGCTTCGGGTGGATCAGGGTCTTGCCGTCGAAGCCCATCTCCTGGCCCTGCACACAATGCGCCTCGAACTCCGCATTGTCGCCGAGGTTCAGGTGCACGCCGTCCAGGATCGCGAGACCATAGGCCCGCGCCGCTAACAGGCACAGTCCCAGGCCCGTCACGAAGGGCAGGCGGTCGCGCGTATGGGCGGCGTGCAAGTCCTTCGCCAGGTCCGACGTGCCCATCACGAAGCAGGCGAGCCGCGGCATCCGGGCGATGTCCTGGATTTGCAGCATGGCGAGCGGCGTCTCCACCATGGCCCAAAGTTTCATCGTGGGCGGCGCGCCCGCCTCGTCCATGATCTGGCTGGCTTGAATCAGCATGGCGGCGCTTTCGACCTTGGGGATCAGGATCGCCGCCGCGCCCGACTGCGATGCCGCGACGATGTCGTGATAACCCCAGGGCGTGCCCAGACTGTTGGCGCGGATCACGATCTCCCGCTTACCGTAAGCGCCAGAGGACGCGGCGGCACAGGCCATCTGGCGCGCTTCGTCCTTCGCATCCGGTGCGACAGCGTCCTCCAGGTCGAAGATCAGGGCGTCAGCGGGCAGGCTCTTGGCCTTTTCCAGCGCGCTGGCGCGGCTCGCCGGCATGTAAAGGACGCTGCGGCGGGGACGGATGGTTTCGGCGGCAGGCATGGCGGCACGGCTTTCGGTGGTGTAACAGAGCGGTGCCCTATATAGCCAAGGCTTCGGCCCGCTGCACCCCGTTGGAAACAGCATGCGTTATGTTCTCTCGATCCAATCCAGCGTCGCCCACGGCCATGTGGGCAACAGCGCCGCCGCCTTTGCACTCCAACGCATGGGCAGAGACATAATGCGGGTCGATACCGTGCGCTTTTCCAATCACCCGGCACACGGGGGTTTTTCCGGCGGAACAGCAGAAGCGGCGGAGATCGACACGCTGGTGGATGGCCTGGCAGAGCGGGGCTTTCTGAGCGAATGCGCGGCGGTCATCTCCGGCTATTTGGGCACGGCGGAGAACGGTCATGCCGTGGCGCGCGCCGTGGCGAAGGTTCGGAAAGCCTCGCCCGGTGCTTTGTTCGTCTGTGATCCGGTGATGGGGGACGATCCGAAGGGCCTGTTCGTCCAGGCCGATATTCCAGCGGTAATGCGGGATGTGCTGGTGCCTGCCGCGGATATTGCGACGCCGAACCGGTTTGAGCTGGAAACCCTGACTGGCAGCCCCTGCGACAGCCGGGAAAGCGTACTGGCAGCAGCGCGGCAGGTACTGGAATCGGGGCCGCGGGTAGTCGTTGTGACCGGGCTCGAGTTTACCGCTGGCATGATCGAAACACTGGCGATCACGGCTGACGGCGCATGGTCGGTATTGGGGCCGCGGGTTTCCAGGCCAGCCTTTGGTGCGGGCGACACCTTCTGCGCCGTGTTCCTGGCGCGCTACCTGGAGCAGCCGCGCGTGCCACGGGCGCTCAGCCTGGCCTGCGCCTCGGTGCGGTCGGTTATGACGGAAACCGTGGCAGAGTTAGCGCTGATCCCAGCGCAGTCGGCACTGGTGGCTCCGCCGGATGTGATCGAGGCGGTGCGGGTCTAGTAGCCGGTACTGCCGCACGCGATCAATCTGTGCTGTTCCGGCTGAATCACCGGATCTGATCTACCAGTGTCCGATGATCCGGCCGGGAACGGCGCTGATACAGGAAAAGATCGCTACCCCATAAATTCCTTCACAATAGCCGCCCGGTTCTCATCCACTGCCGGCGCAGTGCCGCGGCGGCCGGAATCTTCATAGCCCGAGAGCTTGATCGGATTGCCCGCCACCTTCATCTCGCCGAAGGTCGGGTCATCCACGGTTACCAGCATCTGGCGCGGGTCCATCTGCGGGTGGGTCATGATGTCGGAGATGTCGTTGATCTTGGAGGCCGGAATGCCTGCCTCGTCCAACTGCGGCAGCCATTCGGACGTGTCGCGAGTGATCAGTTCCGCCTCGATCAGCTTGCCGAGTTCCTCGTGGTGCTCGGTCCGGCTGCCGTTGGAGCCAAAGCGCTGATCGGTCTTGATATCCTCGCACCCGATGATGTCGCAGAAGCGGTGGAACATCACGTCATTGCCTGCCGCAATAATCAGGTGGCTGTCCTTGGTCTTGAATACCTGAAACGGCGTGATGGAGGGGTGGCGGCCACCCAGAGGACCGGGGACTTCGCCGGTGGCAGCGTAGCGGGCGATGGCATTCTCCATCAGGGAGACCTGGCAGTCCAGCATGGAAACATCGACCTTGCGCGCCTTGCCGGTATTCGCCCGGTCATAGATCGCGGAGACGATGCCGATGGTGGTGTAGAGCCCAGCGCCCAGATCGCCGATGGAGAGGCCGACGCGGGTCGGCTCGCCGCCCGGCTGGCCGGTGATGCTCATGATGCCGCCCATGGCCTGGACCACCATGTCATAGGCGGGGCGCTTGGAGTGCGGGCCGGTGTGGCCGAAACCGCTGCAGGCCGCGTAGATCAGGCTCGGGTACTTGGCGTGAATGTCGTCCCAGCCATAACCGAGCTTCTCCATGGTGCCGGGGCGGAAGTTCTCCACCACCACGTCGGCACCTGCCAGCAAAGCCTCAAAGATGGCGCGGTCGCCGTCGTCATTCAGGTTCAGGCCGATGCTTTCCTTGCCCCGGTTCACGCTGATGAAATAGGCCGACTTGCCTTCCTTGAACGGGCCATAGGCGCGGGCGTCGTCGCCGGTGCCGGGGGTTTCCACCTTAATCACCCGCGCGCCCAATTCAGACAGCAGCATGGTCGAGAAAGGCCCCGCCAGCACGCGGGTCAGGTCGATAACGGTAATGCCGGAAAGGGGGCCTGCGGGCATGGAGAGATCCTCAAAGAATGGAGTTGTGCGTTCGATTGGGCCGGAAATTACGCAAGCCCGAGGCTGAGGTCACGGAATTTGTTCGCGCAACAGACTCTGTGCGCGTCTCTACGCACCACCAGCCAACAGCACAAATTCCTGCTTTAGCCGTCCGATAGCCCAGAATACATAGCCGAGAGCCAGCCAGATCAACTGGCCAACCTCACCAATTTTGCCGGCCAGCGTCAGCACTTGGTCGGCTATCAGTCCTACTTGACGCTGGAAGATTACTATTTTTGATTGCAAAATCTTTAGTTTTTCTAATTCCCGCACATCGCCCAGCGCTTTGATGATCGGCCGGAACGGCGTCACGAGTTTCTCACCAAGGTTCAAGCTGCCAGTCGTAAACACAGGCCGAAATTTACCGGGCGAGAATGGCGGAATTGGAGTTATGGCCGAAAGTTGGTGACGGCTTGATCAGGCGGCGTTTTGCATTTGTTTGATCCCGTCGATGAATGCAATGCCCTGGATTATCCCAGGCATGCGATTTGCGCCGTCGCGCTTTCGCCATTTGCCCTGCGCTGACATCAGGAGCCTGACCGCCATGGCGAGGGCGGTCTTTCGGCTCAGACAGCCTTTGGTTTTACCTGTCCGGTGACACACCGTCGCGAAGGCGCTTTCGATGGGATGGGTGGTTCTGATGTGTTTCCACTGTTCTGCCGGGAAATCATAGAAGGCCAGCAGCACGTCACGGTCTTTGATCCATTTGGCTACCGCTTGTTCGTCTTTCACGCCGTAGGTCTCGATGAAGAAATCGCAGGCTGCCATGGCTTCGGCCTTCGTCTCTACCTGCCAGATGTCGTGCAGGGGGCCTTTGGCTTTCGCTTGCACCGATTGGGGCATTGCCTTCAGCCCATTGCCGGTTTTATGGAACCAGCAGCGCTGTTCTGCGGTCGCGCCGAAGACCGCGCGAAGGGCGGCCCAGAAGCCCAGTGCACCGTCGCCTACCGCGAGATCGGGCGCGTGATTGAGGCCGCGCCACTTGAGGTCGAGCAGGAGCGCGCGCCAGCTTTGGGTCCTTTCGCGATAGCCGTCGATCAGCCCCAGTATCTCCTTTCGGCCCCATTCATCCGCGCCGAGCAGCACCAGAACACATTGCTTTTCTTCCATCCTTGGCTGGAAATAGACGCCATCCGCCCAGACATAGACGATGCGCCGGGCGCTGAGATCGCGCTTCTGCCAGCGGTCGTACTCCTCCCACCAATCGGACTTCAGCCGCGAGATGGTGGGGGACGACAGGCCCGCCGCGTTCGGCCCGAGCAGCGCGGCCAAGGCCGCCTGAAAATCGCCCGTGGAAATGCCGTTGAGGGAAAGCCAGGGCAGCAAGTCCTCGACGGACTTCGCCTTGCGCAGATACGGTGGCAGGATCGAAGAAGAGAACCGACCCTTCTCAGCCTGCCGATCACGATCCCGCCCGCGTGGCCCTTTCACGGGCACTGGGCCAATCCCGGTCATTCCCTCTCGTTCTGGCAGGTGAGCGTGACGAACGACCCGCGCGGGCCCCTCGGGCGTCGTCTCATTGGAAAATGGCGCAAGCCATGCGCTCCACTCAGCTTCAAGCGCTTGCTCGATCAACTGCCGCGCCCCGGAACGGATCAAATCCGTCAGCGGATCGGCGGAAAATCCCTTGGGATGGGGCAACGCGGTGATGGTATCTCTCGTCATGGGGCATAGCCTTTTCTCAGCGAGAATTGCGGCGCGGGAACAACGCCATGATATGCCGCCCATCAGAGCAATCACCAACTGTCAGCTGTTTCTCATGCACGACATCTGGCAGGCAGAGACGAAGGCCGAAGCCATGGCGGCCTGCGATTTCTTCATCGAGACCTACGGCGTGAAAGACGAACAAGCGGTAGCCAAATGGATCAAAGACCGTGACGTGCTGCTGGCCTTCTATGATTTCCCGGCAGAACAGTGGAAACACATCAGAACCACCCATCCCATTGCATTCATCGACGGGATCAAACAAATGCAAAACGCCGCCTGATCAAGCCGTCACCAACTTTCGGCCATAGCTCGTAGCGCAATAGGGGTTCACTGTCCGCCCAGCTCATGTTTTCAAAGCGGGGGACAGTATCGCCCGGCTTGCCGATAAACAACGCCTTCCGACCGGTTACAGGGTGGGTGCGCACGATGGGGTGCAGATTGCACGGTACCTTGTCGAGGCCATAAAGTTTGGCGAGCCGGGCCCCGGTAAAGTCTGCCGCACGCCGGTCAGCATGGCTTGCATTCCCGGGGATAGGCTCTCGTAGGCCAGATATTGATTGCACCACATGGTGTCGCCACCGGTCGAAATTTCGCGGGCCGACAGAGTGGTGAGGGCGGGCGGATTGGCCTTGAACGTCGAATCATAGTGCCAATTCTCGGTGACCGCCTTGTCCTTACCCCGGTTCGACAGGTGCAGAACCATGAGGTATGCGTCGAGATAGGGGCTCATGGCGTTGACCTCGAACTCGCCCCAGCGCGCGGCAAAGGCAACGTGCTCGTCGACGCTTAGGAACTGATCCTGGAATACCAACATGCAATGGGAATAGAAGGCCTCCTGGATAGCAGCGAATTGCTCGCCGCTGATTTCTGCCAGGCACACACCGGTAATTGCCGCGCCAATCGAGCCCGTTAGCGGCGTAACATTAAGGCCCGGATGGGCAATCTGCTCGTCTATTGTGCCGGTGGTTGCAGAGGGCATGGGGCACTCCTTCCGGTTTTGGTTGGTTACCGGTTTCAGGTGGTCAGTATGATTTTGCCGAACTGCCAGTTGCTGGTCATGTACTCGTTGGCTGCCGGCAGGTCCTCCAGCGGAAAACTGCGGTCCAACACCGGTTTCAGGCCGCCTGATGTAAAGGCCGGTAGTAGGTCGCTGACAAATGCCTTGCCGCATTCAAGCGTTTCGGCTGGCGTGCGCGTGCGGAAGGTTACGCCGATCAGTTTCAGGCGTTGACAAGCCACCAAATCCAAGTCGATTTCCGCCTTAGCGCCGTCGTTCGGCCCACACTGACATAGCGGCCAGTAAGCGACATGACCTGCAGAATGCCCGCAAACAGGCCACCACCAACCTGGTCGATCACGACGTCGGCAGTTCCGTGACGGTTGGTCAAATCCGCTGGCCAATCGTCATTCGTCGTATCGATCACACCCGTCGCACCAAGGGCCATTAATGCCTCGGCCTTGCTGGACGAGCGGGTGCTGGCCAGGATCGTGGGGCAACCCAGATGGCGTGCAATTTGGATAGCGGCAGTCCCAACGCCGGAGGAACCCGCCGTAATCAGCACGGTATCGCTGCCGCGAAGGCGCGCGGCGGTCAGCATTGCATTGTGGGCGGTCACGAAAACGTTGGGGATGCCTGCGGCTTCTACATCGGAAAGGTGGACAGGAACCGGCATCAGGGCCGCTGCGTCGGAGAGGGTGTAGTCCGCCTGACCCCCACTTCCCCGGCCCATGACCCGATCGCCAATCGCCCAATCTGTGACGCCACTGCCAATGGCTGCGATCAGCCCCGCGAACTCATTGCCAGCCGGGCTTGGTTTGGCGTTGGGGTTGTCCGTTCGTAACGATGCTCCAGTGATCAAAGCACCGCGGCTGGTCCCGGCGGCTGCCACCTTTACCAACACTTGGCCCGGTCCGGGTTCCGGTACCGGCACAGTGCGTAATTGCGGAACACCGCCATGCGGGCCCGGTACCGTCCACCATTGGCGCATTTGTTGCATTGTTAGTGTCCGTGCTTGTTAAGGCCGGATAATCTTACATAGGCGTTGATGCTTGTCTTGGTTTGTGCGCGGCGCAAGGTGCCAGTAGTGCAAAAAGCCTTTAAAACCGCGCTCAAAACCGTAATGTAGGTTCCAAGCTTGCCCTATGGACAGGCTCGAAACGACGAAAGGCACTAACATGAGCGATCAGTCGGAAATCGACACCGCCATGGGCTTTGCGCCCATGCATGATGCGCCCGTGCCGTACATGCAGCGATTGCGGGATTATTACCTCACGCTCGGCTACGGCAATACCTACCGATGGGTGCAATACCGGGACGTTCCCTTTATCAAACTCTACAAGCCGCTTTCCGAGACCAAGGTCGGGCTCGTGGTTACAGCCGCGCCCTACCAGCCGGACAAGGGCGACCAGGGGCCGGGCGCTCCGTACAACGCCGCTGCCAAGTTCTACCGGGTCTATACAGACTCGATTGAGGGCGAGCCGGACGTGCGCGTCAGCCATATCGGTATCGACCGCAAGCACACGACCGCCGCTGACGTGAACAGCTACTTCCCGCTGAAGGCCCTGAAGGCCGCTGCCGCGGAAGGCCGGATCGGCGAGCTGTCGGAACGCTTCATCGGCACCCCCACCAACCGCAGCCAGATCACCACGGTCGAGCAGGACTGCCCGGAAGTGCTGGCCGAACTGCGCAAGGATGGGGTTGAGGCTGCTGTTATCGTCGCTGCTTGACCGGTGTGTCATCAGACCGTGAGTCTGACTGCACGCTATCTGGAAGCGAACGGCATCCCCACCGTCGTCATGGGCTGCGCCAAGGACATTGTGGAGCATGCGGGTGTGCCGCGGTTCCTGTTCTCGGATTTCCCGCTGGGCAATGCCGCGGGTAAGCCGCATGAGCCGGAATCCCAACGTCAGACGCTGGCTTTGGCCCTGGATCTGCTGGAGAGCGCCACCCACGCGCGGATCACGCTGCAAAATCCGCAGCACTGGAACGATGACGCGGACTGGAAGCTCGACTACCAGAACGTCGACCGCATACCGGCTGAGGAGATCGCCCGCCGCCGTGCGGAGTTCGACGAGGTCAAGCGTGTCGCCAAGGAACGCCGCGAGGCGGACGGCAGCGGCAAGGCCGTGGCTGCGGAGTAAGGGCTTCCCTGTTCCACCCTCCAGCGTCATTGCGAGAAGCCGCAGGCGACGAAGCAACCCATCGGCGGTTACACCCATCGCCGGTTTTGATGGGTTGCTTCGTTGCAAGCCTTTGGCTTGCGCCCCGCAATGACGCCAGAGAGAATGGCCGCAACTACCGTCCCCACAGGAAACGACCATGACCGAAGAAAACCTCCCCCTTTCCGGCATCCGTGTCATCGACATCGGCACGCTGATCGCTGGACCCTTCTGCGCCACCATGCTGGGCGATTTCGGGGCGGAGGTAATCAAGGTGGAGCAGCCGGGCAGGGGCGACGCACTCCGCGGCTCGCCGGTGGACGGCAAGGCCAACCGCTCCGGCAACTGGCTGGTGGAAGGGCGAAACAAGAAGTCCGTCACCCTGAACTTGCGCGTGCCGGAAGGGCAGGCAATCCTGAAGGAACTGATCGCCACCGCCGACGTGCTGGTCGAGAACTTCACCCCAGGCACGCTGGAGAAATGGGGCCTCGGCTGGGACGTGGTGCACGCGCTCAACCCGAAGCTGATCATGACCCGCGTCTCCGGCTATGGGCAGGTCGGGCCGTACTCCAAGCGCTCCGGCTATGACCGCATCGCGCTGGGTTTTTCGGGCTACATGTACCCGACGGGCTTTCCGGACCGCATTCCCGTACGTCCGGCCTTCGCGACGGCGGACTACAACACCGGCACATTTGCGGCGCTGGCGACTATGTTCGCCCTCTATCACCGCGACGCGAACGGCGGCAATGGCGAGGGCCAGCTGATCGACCAGGGGCTCTATGAAGCGCCGTTCCGCATCACCGCCGACATGATGGTCGACTACGCCCGCCACGGCACCAACCGCGAGCGGATCAGCAACCGCAACCCGACCTTCACGCCCGCCGGCACCTTCCTGACCAGGGATGGTCGCTATGTGCAGATCGCAGCGGGCGGTGATGGCGTCTGGCCGCGCCTTGCCAAGGCGATGGGCCAGCCGGAACTGGTCGAGGACCCGCGCTACAAGACCGCTGCGGAGCGCAACAAGCGTGCCGATGAGATGGAGCAGATGTGCGAAGACTGGGTCGCGACCCTGAACTTCGACGAGATCGAGCCGTTGCTGGTCGGCATGAACGTGCCCTTCGGCGGCATCTACCGGGCAGAGGATATCGCCAGCGACCCGCACTATGAGGCCCGCCAGAACATCGCCGACGTGCCGGACGCGGAACTGGGTGAGGTCACCATGCCCGGCATCTCGCCCCGTCTGGTAGGCACCCCCGGCCGCATCACCCACGCCGGGCCCGAGATCGGCTCGCACACGGCGGATATCTATGCCGGCCTGCTCGGCAAGAGCGAGGAAGAACTAGCAGCGCTGAAAGAGGCGGGGGTTATTTGAGCGCCGTGACCGCCGGCCAGCCTGCGGGCTCATCGGAGGTTGACCCAGGCTCCGCTCCCGGCCTCTCCCTGAGCGACTTGCCGGATTGGCACTATCTGCTCCGGGAATATTACGAGCTTTACCGGGACATGTCGGCAGGCGGCAGCCCGCTGATCCGTGCGCACCAGCGCGCGGTCCGCACCGCCATCCGCCAGGTAATCGCCGCCAATCCCGCCTACCGGGCGCTGCTGCCTGCACAGAAGCCGGTGACGGCGCACCTGCGCCGGGCGTTGGACGAGGGCAAGCAGGAGAAGTCCGCATCCGTCATCCGCGCCATCCAGGCAGTGCAGGATGGGCTAAGCTGGCAATACGGCTATGAGCGCGTACCTCGCGGGCTGGAGCGCCGCTACGCCTATGCGGAGTTCGCTGGGCCGAGCGGGCCGGTGGTGACCGACACCGTCATCCTGGGCGTGGTGCTGTTCGCGCCCGGCTCCACCTACCCGGCCCATGCGCACAAGGGCATTACGGAGAGTTATATCTGCCTCTCAGGCGCGGTGTCGGAGAACCACCAGGGCGTTTATGCACCCGGTTCTCTGATATTCAATCCGCCGGGCCATATGCACCGCATCACTGTCTCCGACCAGGAGCCGGCCCTGCTCGCCTACGCCTGGGCTGGCCCACGCGAGGAACTGGCGGGCTACAAAATGGTGTTCAGCCGGAAGAGCAAGGGCGGGGCGTGACCCAATACTCTCCCTTCATCCCGAGCGCCGCGAAGCGGTGTGTCTAGGGACGAGAGGCTGGTGCACGCCCCCTTGCTATGCGCTACCTCACAGGCAACACTGACCCCACACCGTTAAGGGTTGGTGATGAGCGACCGCGTCGAACAGCTGCTGCAGAATGCCAATCAGGCCAGCGCCCGCGTGCGCAACCTGTGGATTGCGTTTCTGTTGTTCGGCACGTACCTGGCCATCGCCGTCGGCGGCACGACGCACCGACAGATGCTGCTGGAAGCGCCTCTGATCCTGCCTGTCCTGAACACCGGCCTGCCGTTGCTGGACTTCTACCGCATCGTGCCCGGCCTCCTGCTTATCTATCACTTCTACATGCTGGTGCAGCTCTATCTGCTGTCGAGCAAGGTACGGGCATTCGATGAGGCGCTGGTCTACCCGCCGGTCACGCCGGGGACCGAAGCCGACCTGCGGCTGCGCGCGGATAGCTTCCTGATCACCCAGCTTTTGGTGGGAGGCAAACAGGCGGCGCTGGTTCGCGCTTTCATCTGGCTGGCGGCCTGGCTGACCATGGTGGCGGCCCCCCTGGTGCTGTTCCTGGCCTTTCAGATCAGATTTCTGCCCTATCATGACGTGATCACCACCTGGATGCACCGGCTGTTCCTGGTCGCGGACGTGCTGCTGATCTGGCCGGCAGTTTCAGGTAAGAGCGGTCATCTGGGCGGCTCCATCCGGGCGGTGTTCTGGGAGCGGCCCATTGCCCTCTTCCGTCCCTACTACCACCACCACGAGAGCGCAGGCAAGGCCTATGACGCCGGGCGCTATAGAGGCTGACTGCGCAACACGATGGCCGGGCATGTGGTGTTCCAGCAGGAATGGTTCAGGCTGATCGGCAGCTTGATCGGCGCACTGCTGGTTGCCGCGGGCAGTGTGGTCGTGATCGGCTTCTCCCTACTGGTCGCCACTATCCCGGCAGAGGAGATCGAGCGCTAGCTGTTGAATCATCCTTTGGTCGAGCAAAGGGGCAAAGAGAAGGTCACGGAAACGTGGTGGTTCAATCCGCCTACATTTGCGGCGCTGAAGGCGGAGGAAGATGCGCCTCCCCTGACCCTATCCCTGCTCAACCGCGTTATGTGGAGCAGCAAGCGCCCTCGCGAACGCGAGGTGCCGGTGCAGAGCGAGCCGAATGCCGTTTGGTGGCCAACGGCCATCCTGTTCGAAGGCGAGCCGGATCAAGCCAGCAGCAAGGTCACCAGCCTCTTCTCCCGCAATTTGGTGCTGGTCGATGATCTGGATTTGGTGAGGTTCACCGATGACGAGCTAGCAAAGGTAGACCGGACATTGGTCCTCCGGGGTCGTGACCTCCGCTACGCCCGCTTCGACCGGGCAGACATGCGCAAGGCGGATATGTTCCAGGCGATCTTGGGTGGTGCTGTTCTGACTGAAGCACGCTTAGATGGGGCCAATCTCGCCGGCGCAGCTTTGCAGACTGTTGATCTCGAACTCGCGGCTCTACCTCGCGCAACGATGTCCAAGGCGAACTTGCAAGGTGCCAACTTGAGGTTCGCGAATCTCGCAGAATCAAACCTGGATGGAGCGGACTTGAGACAGGCGGACCTTTCAAACTCCTCCGCATCCAAGGCAATCCTAAAGGGCGCGCTTCTGAATAATGCCAATATGGAGAATGCAGTATTTGAAGGTGCCAATTTTGTCGAGGCGACCCTAACAGATGTTCGAGCTTTTCTCTCAAATATAGAAGGTGCCGATTTTATTGGTGCTGACCTTCAGCGTGCCAACCTAGTTGGCGCTAATCTTCGAGGTGCTATCCTTGAGAATGCAAACATAGATCGCACCGTCTTTGATGGGTCAAACATGGAGGCAGTGAATCTTGCAAAAGCACACGGGAGGGAAACGCGGCTCGGTACGAGATTGGCAAATGCCGATCTATCAAATGCGGACTTGATTGGCTCAACCCTTATAGCGGCGGAGCTGATCGGCGCAAACCTGTCAAACTCAAAGCTAGCAGGTGCTCACTTCTCGGGAGCCCGCCTGATGGGAGCCCGCCTTATCAATACCGACCTAAGTGTTCCATCCCGGCTGATTAGATAGCCCCTCGTCGCTCTGCGTTTTTCATGGCACGCTGTGTTTTGACCGAGGCGCGGGATGGGAGAGCGACATGGTGATCAAGCTTCACAGTCAGGCGACGACGCCACCGAAGATCAGGGCGGCCATACAGGCCAGTGACGACCCTGCGTGGGTTCTTGCCGAGCGTCACGGGACCACGGAACAGACCGTATGGAAATGGCGCCAGCGTGCCAGCGTGGAGGATCGCAGCCACACGCCCCATCGCCTTCAGACGACGTTGACGCCAGCGCAGGAAGCTGTCGCCGTGGCCCTCCGCAAGACGCTTTTGGTCTCGCTGGATGATCTGCTGGCGGTGGTGCGCGAGTTCTTGAACCGGAAGGCCTCCCGCTCTGGCCTTGACCGCTGCTTGCGTCGGCATGGCGTGGGGCCCCTGCGCGCCCTGAAAGCAGCATCGCCCGGCCAAAGCACAGCGCCTTCAAAGCCTATGAACCCGGTTCCATCCCCATCGACCTGAAATACCTGCCACCGATGGCAGATGAGAGCCGCCGCCGTTCCCTCTTCGTGGCCATCGACAGGGCAACGCGTTGGGTTGTTGTCAGGGTCTACAACAGCAAGACAGCGGCCAATGCCCGGCGCTTCCTGCGCGCCCTGGAGCGCGCCTGCCCGATGCGGATCCGCCCCATACTCCCGGATAATGGAAAAGAGTTCACGGATCGCCTCTTCGGTCTGCGCCAGCGCGCCGCAACAGGCGCGCATGAATGCGACACGCTGGGGGCGCCGCCCTCGATATCGATCATCGCCTGACGCCGCCTAGGTCACCTCAGACCAACGGTATGGTCGAACGGCTCAATGGCCGCATCGAAGAGGTTCTGCAGAGCCATCCCTTCCGATCCGGCGAGGTTCTGGAAGCCACGCTGCTTCGCTATGTCTGGCTTTACACCCAGCCGCTGCTGCAATCAGCCCTGGGCAGCAAGACGCCCTTGCAGGCAATGAAGGGATGGCGAAAACTCAAACTAGAGCTGGTCAGGATGACCTGCCCTCTTAAAAGTGGTCCCATTTTGGTGTTAGTTTTGCAGCGGTTTTCTTGAGAAGGAGAAAACCCAATGGCACGAACAAGAAGACGATATTCCACAGAGCAGATTGTTGCGGCTCTTAAGCACGTCGATTTGGGCTTGCCTGTCGCGGATTTGACTCGGCAGATGGGTATTACCGAGCAGACTTACTACAGATGGAAAAAGAAGTATGCTGGTCTGGAATCGGATCAGGTTCGAGAGCTTAAATAGCTAACTGACGAGAACGCGCGGCTAAAGAAGCTGGTGGCTGAGCCGAGTTTAGATAAAGCCGTCTTGCAAGATGTTCTATCAAAAAAGTTTCCCGGCCTTCGCTCATGAAACAGGTTGTCGATTATGTGGTGCAGACCCACCGTTACAGCCAGCGGAGAGCCTGCCGTCTGACCCGCCAGCATCGGTTCACTCAGCGCAAGCTGCTGACACGTGATCCTCGCACAGCGCTCAGGCAAAGAATGCGGGAGATCAGCAGACGCACATTCGATATGGCTATCGCCGAATCCATATCATGCTCAAGCGTGAAGGATGGGATGTCGGCAAGCACGTCGTATATCGCCTTTATCGCGAAGAGGGCCTGTGTTTACGGCGCAAACGACCTCGCAGGCGAAAGATGTCAACGCATCGATCCGCCCGACCATTGCCAACCAAAGCTAATGCAGCGTGGTCAATGGACTTTATGTCGGATCGGCTTTCTAACAGATCAAAGATACGCTTCTTGACGGTCATTGATATATTTACACGAGAAGCTTTAGCTATTGAGGTTGGGCCGAGACTTCGCGGTAAGAACGTGGCTCATGTGCTGAACAAGCTCGTCTATCTTCATGGTCGGCCAGATCGCATATTTTGTGACAATGGTGCCGAATTTACGGGTCAGATCGTC
Organism: Alphaproteobacteria bacterium; assembly: GCA_965202745.1. Classification (GTDB taxonomy): domain Bacteria; phylum Pseudomonadota; class Alphaproteobacteria; order Bin95; family Bin95; genus JACKII01. The sequence continues at coordinate 387,566 of CBDBCB010000021.1, read as the reverse complement.
GATCTCTGGGCCTACACTCACAAGGTCAAGATGGACTTCTCCCGGCCGGGGACGCCGACCGATAACGCGCACATAGAATCGTTCAATGGGACTGTCCGAAATGAACTTCTCAATGTGAATTGGTTCCGGAGCGTTGCGGAAGCTCAGCGCCTATCAGATGTCTGGAGGCGACATTACAATGAGAGCCGACCTCACATGGCTCACAAAGGCCGAACGCCGAGAGAATTTGCAAATATATCATCACTATGCCATAGTGATGATATGAAAATAGCCGCTGGATTCTAACGCTCCACCTGGACCACCTAAACCAAGCACTTCAAGGAAACAGCCATATTACCTTCCAGGATGGGACACCTAAGGGGTGCAGATCTAAGAGACTCTTCGCTGCAAGGAGCAGAGCTCGGGCGCGCCAAGTTGCAAGGGGCAGATATGTTGGGGGCGAACTTGAATGGCGCTGACATTACCGAGGTGAACATGCAGAGCACCAATTTACGGGGTGCACAATTGAGGGGAGCATTCCTTTATCGTGCCGACCTTAGGGCTGCAGATTTGCGCCGCGCCTCTCTTATTGGACCCTATGTCAACAACGCCAATTTCAGTCTGACACGCGTTGAATATGCAGACTTAAAATGGGTTGCTGCTTTTGGTGTCAAAAACCGCAACCCGTTTAAGGGAGCTGATGATCGGCGGCAGACTAGGATCATGGACCAATGGTTGAAACAGATACCCGAAGGGAGGCAGCGGGACCCGGCGAGGCTGAGATTTGGCGAGTTATCTGAAACGGTGAAATTGTCTGACGAGTGGCCTCTTTGGCAAGGTGCTAGTCGCCTGTTACCGGCCAAACAATGGGACCGCGCTGCGAGCCACGAATTGGCGGATTACTTGGGAGAGTTAGCGTGCGAGCCCAGGGCTCCTCCCTACGTGGCCCAAGGCATCGCTAGGCGGATTGAGTCAGAATTCCGTTGGGGCAAGCCTTGGAACCGAAATCTGGTATTCATCGCGAAAATTGCCAGTCGCCTGCTTAGTACTGATTGCGAAGGGGCGGAGGGGTTATCAGAAGAGGAACTGGACGTCGCACGCAAGATCGTAGCCGCCAATTCCGAGTAGCATTCCAAAACCATGACCCCCACCATCCGTCCCGCTATCAACGCTGACTCCGGCCAGGTCGTCTCACTCATCGCGTAATGTTGGGTGCGCTACCCAGGCAACATCCTCGACATTGCAGGTGAGGAGCCCGGCCTCCGCGCGGTCTCCTCGCACTATGCCGCCAGGGGAGGACGCTTTTGGGTCGCGACCCAGTCCTTCCCCACGGCCGAGTGGGTTGTCGGCTGTGTCGGCGTTATTCCCACGCCGGCAAACCAAGAAGCCCAGGCCGAACTGGTCAAGATGTATGTCCATCCGTGCCTCCACAGCCTTGGGGTAGCAAGCCGCCTTGTCGCCCAGGCGGAAAGCCAGGCAAAGCAATGGCAGGCCGGCGCTATCGACCTCTGATCTGACACACGGTTCACCGTATCTCACGCCTTCTACAGAGCCATGGGCTTCAGCCAGGCCGACGAATTGCGCAACCTGCACGACCTCTCCCAGTCCATCGAATACCACTTCACCAAGCGCCTTTCAGCCTGACCGACCCATTCGTTCTTTGCGTTCAACGCAACAAATACGGTTAAATTACCCCTATTATAACATTTACTGGCAATCCTTATCTCCTAGTCATCGCGGCAGAGACCCAAAGGAGATCACCTCATGACCCATCTGAATTTCGAGCAGGAACAAGCCCTCATCGCCCGCGGCCGCGGCCTTCAGGGCCAGGCAATCCGGACGTTTGCCTCAACCCTTTATCACCTGCCCGACATGGTGATGGAAGCGTTGGGCCAACGTGAAGCCAGCAGCAACGATGCCCACAAGGGCCAGCACGCAGCCTAAGCCAGGCCTGACCCCATTTCCTCCCACCATCTTCCTCCCACGAACTTCTACAGGCGGTCCCCCAAGGGCCGCCTTCTTTTTGTGCCCGGCCCCAGTGATGCCGTATGATACAAGCGTCTTTAAGCCCGCGCGCAGCGTCTCTATAGTGACCGCTAATAACCGAACTCACCGCTATTCGACCAAGCAGGAGACCTCCCCAATGCTCCCAGATCCCATCGTTATCGTCGGCATGGCCCGCACCCCCATGGGCTCGTTTCAGGGCGACCTGAAGGACGCCACCGGCCCGGAACTGGGCGCCACCGCCATGGCCGCCGCCCTCGCCAAGGCAGGCGTCAAGCCGGAGGACGTGCAGGAAATCATCATGGGCTGCGTGCTGCCCCACGGCCAGAAGCAGGGGCCGGCCCGTATCGCCGCTCACCTGGCAGCCATTCCGCGCGACGCGGGCGCGACCACCATCAACAAGCTCTGCGGCTCTGGCATGAAAGCCACCATGCTGGCCCATGACCTGATCGCCGGCGGCAGCCAGGACGTGATGGTTGCGGGCGGCTTCGAGAGCATGACCAACATCCCCTACATGGTGCCGAAGGCGCGCGAAGGCATGCGCATGGGCCATGGTCAGTTCCAGGACGCCATGTTCCTGGACGGGCTGGAAGATGCCTACCAGCCGGGCACGCTGATGGGTCACTTTGCCGAGGCGACCGCCCAGCACTTCCAATTCACGCGCGAGGCTCAGGATGAGTACGCCATCCGCTCCCTCCAGCGCGCGAAGAAGGCGAACGAGGACGGCACCTTTGCTGGCGAGATGGTCTCCCACACCGTGAAGACCCGCCGCGGCGATGTGGAGATCAAGGCTGACGAGCAGCCCTTTACCGCCGACATCGGCAAGATCCCCGGCCTGCGCCCGGCCTTCGCCAAGGTCGGCACGGTGACCCCGGCCAACTCCTCCTCCATTAGCGACGGCGCAGCGGCCCTGGTGCTGATGAAGCGGTCCGAAGCGGAGAAGCGCGGCTTGAACATCCTGGCCACCATCGTCGGCCACACCAGCCACGCCCAAAAGCCGGAATGGTTCACCACCGCCCCCGTCGGCGCCATGCAGAAGCTGTTTGACAAGACCGGCTGGAGCAAGGACGAGGTCGGTCTCTATGAGATCAACGAGGCCTTCGCCGTCGTCCCCATGGCCGCCATGCGCGAGTTCGACCTGCCGGCGGACAAGGTCAATGTCCACGGTGGGGCCTGCGCTCTCGGCCATCCGGTTGGCGCGTCCGGTGCCCGCATTATCACGACGCTCGTCAACGCCATGCATAAATATGACGTGCAGAAGGGCGTTGCCGGCATCTGCATCGGTGGCGGCGAAGCAACCGCCATCGCGATCGAGAAGGCGGCCTAAGCCCCTCAGCCACCTGTCCCGGAAGCGCCGCCAGGCGCATTGGGGATCTCCTTCCAGGAGACCCCCAATGCGCCGTACCGCTGTCCTATTTCTGACTCTAGGCCTGCTCGCGGCCCCCGCCCGCTCACTCTCTACAGCAATGCGGCGGAAGACGGCTTCGTCGCCCATGGCGCGCCGGGCCAGAAGGGCGACCTGATCGTCTGGAACTCCGCCCTGGAGGTAGAGGACGGCAGCAATGCCGGTTTCTGCATCCGCCTGGATGCGACGGGCAACTTCATGTGCGACTTCATCATCAACCATGCAGACCACGGCCAGATGACCTTCAGCGGCTTACAAGTTGTGGAGCCCGGCACTTCCCGCGTCGTGATCACCGGCGGCACCGGCAAGTACCTGGGTGCCAAGGGCGAAGTGCTCTCCACCCCGGTTGAGAACCGTACCCGCTTCCGCTTCGACATCACCTACCGGACCGACTGAGCGCACCCTCTATTTGCGTTTCCCGGTATCTTCGGGGGCACTGACCTTATCCCGCTGCTGCCGGAATTCCGGTCTATCTCTTAATGACTACCCGCCAGCAGCCGCCATCCGCGTAATCATGCAGCCTTCACCGCTGCCGAAAGTCGTTGTGGCAGCTTTTGCACGTGCCCGCTGTCCGCTCAAAAAGCGCGGTGGCGGAAAGGCCGCGCAGGTTTGCGGGTATGCGGCCGGGATTGGCATTTCGCGCCAACCGGGCTGCCAGGGCGTCGGCCACCGACTGCATCTCGAGTGCTGAGGTCTCAAACCGCGGCCACTCCTCCCACACTACCGGCGTGGCTTCGCTTGATTTTTCCAGGCTGCCTGCCGGAAACAGGCGGGTCAGGTGCTTGCCCGCGCGGTCCCGAATCAGTTTTGCCGCCAACACACCATGCCGGCGGGCGGTAGCGCTCTCAGCCACATCCGGCAGCGCGGCCTTCAGGGCCTTCATAGCGTCTTTCATCTCGCTCATGGCATTCATGCGCTGTTTGACGATGCCCTTCGCCCCGCCATGCGCGTCGGCATTGCCCATCGATATCAGCCAGACAGCCAGCACGCTGGCAGCCAAAGTCAACAGGCGCCCATCCGGCTGCTTATTATAGAGGCTGAGCATCATTTTCCCGTTTGGGGCATGCGCTCATTCAAGGCGTCATGCTTTGCGCGAATTTCCGTTGGCCAGGTGCTTTTTATATAGGCCAGCACTGCGGCGATCTCCTGGTCGCCCAGTATGTCGTTGAACATGGGCATGCTGGTCTCCAGCGGCTGGCCACTCACTGCGGATGAGCCGAATTTGACGACCGCAAACAGCATGTTGTCCGGATGATGCCAAGTGTGGCCGCTGGCGTCATGGGGTGGGGCGAGCAACTGGCCATTTGGCTGCCGGCTTTGCCAACCGGCCTGGCCTTCTATCTGTTCCATCCCGGCTGATCGGATAGCCCCTCGTCGCTCTGCGTTTTTCATGGCACGCTGTGTTTTGACCGAGGCGCGGGATGGGAGAGCGACATGGTGATCAAGCTTCACACGCCACCGAAGATCAGGGCAGCCATACAGGCCAGTGACGACCCTGCGTGGGTTCTTGCCGAGCGTCACGGGACCACGGAACAGACCGTATGGAAATGGCGCCAGCGTGCCAGCGTGGAGGATCGCAGCCACACGCCCCATCGCCTTCAGACGACGTTGACGCCAGCGCAGGAAGCTGTCGCCGTGGCCCTCCGCAAGACGCTTTTGGTCTCGCTGGATGATCTGCTGGCGGTGGTGCGCGAGTTCTTGAACCCGAAGGCCTCCCGCTCTGGCCTTGACCGCTGCTTGCGTCGGCATGGCGTGGGGGCCCTGCGCGCCCTGAAAGCAGCATCGCCCCGGCCAAAGCACAGCGCCTTCAAAGCCTATGAACCCGGTTCCATCCCCATCGACCTGAAATACCTGCCACCGATGGCAGATGAGAGCCGCCGCCGTTCCCTCTTCGTGGCCATCGACAGGGCAACGCGTTGGGTTGTTGTCAGGGTCTACAACAGCAAGACAGCGGCCAATGCCCGGCGCTTCCTGCGCGCCCTGGAGCGCGCCTGCCCGATGCGGATCCGCCCCATACTCCCGGATAATGGAAAAGAGTTCACGGATCGCCTCTTCGGTCTGCGCCAGCGCGCCGCAACAGGCGCGCATGAATGCGACACGCTGGGCGCCGCCCTCGATATCGATCATCGCCTGACGCCGCCTAGGTCACCTCAGACCAACGGTATGGTCGAACGGTTCAATGGCCGCATCGAAAGCGATCCAGCGGGAAAGGAACATGGGACGTGGCAGTCGCAAAGGCAGCATCTTTCGTTGGGGCCAACCGGGTTCGCCAGCTGCCTACCGCAGGGGCTTCCCCCATTATGAGATATCGCTTACCCCTAGGCCAGTCCGCTATCGCCCATGCTGGAAAGTACCCTCCGATGTCCAAGCCCTATACCGGTGTATATCCCATCGCACCTGTGCCGTTTCACGACGACGAAAGCCTTGATTTGGAAGGCATGATGCGGGTGCTCGACTGTATGATTGACCAGGGTGTGGATGGAATCTGCGTGCTGGCCAATTATTCCGAGCAATTCCTGATTTCGGACGCTGAACGCGATCAGCTGCTGAAACTTTCGCTGGAGCACGTGGCGGGCCGGGTGCCGGTTATCGCCACCTGCTCGCACTTTTCGACAGGCATAGTGGTACAGCGCGTGCAGCGGGCCAAGGACTTGGGCGCGGCCATGATCATGCTGATGCCGCCCTACCATGGCACTCTGCTGAAGGGCTCGGAGCAGCAGACTTTCGACCAGTTCCAGCGTGCGGGCGATGTGGGCCTGCCACTGATGGTTCAGGATGCGCCGCTGTCTGGCGTGGCGCTTTCCGTGCCGTTCCTGGCGCGGATGGCCAGAGAAATACCCAACGTCGCCTACCTGAAGATCGAAACGCCCCAGACCGCTGACAAGCTGCGCGCCGTGATTGCGGCGGCGGGCGACGCCATCGACGGCCCGTTCGATGGGGAAGAAAGCATCACGCTGATGGCCGACCTCGACGCGGGCGCGACCGGCACAATGCCCAGCGCCACTCTGCCGGACCTGATCAAGCCGGTGCTGACCGCCTTCGCTGCGGGCGACCGAGCGGGCGCGATGGCTCAGTACAACCGTATCCTGCCCCTGATCAATTTCGAGAACGGCCAGTGTGGCCTGCGCGCCTGCAAGACGGTGATGATGGAAGGCGGTGTGATCAAGTCCAACCGCGTCCGCCACCCGCTAGACCCGCTGCCGCCTGCTACCCGCGCAGGTCTGCTGGAACTGGCCAGGTCCCTTGACCCGGTAGCCTTGCGCTGGGGCAAGTGAACCCATCGGTAGGGGACACTGACCGGCCCTAAAAAGTCAATAAAACCAGCGACCTATTAAATATCGTCCACCGCTTTGCGCGCTACCGGCTCCAAGCCGCTGGTCTGCCCCTCAGCCGTCAGCCGCTTCAGCTCTGCCCGCATACGCGGCTCCCAAAAGCGGCGTATGTGGCCCGCGGTTTCCGCTGTCGCTTTGGCCTCATCCAAGGCGCCGAAATTGGCAGCGATCTCGTTGGCCATACGTACCATAGTATTTCCGCTCATGGGGCGAACTCCATCACGCCATTGGTGCTCCGGGCATAGACCGTCATGCCTGCTGCGGCGGCTGTGCGCAAAGCCATGGCGCTGGGGGCGGAAATCGCGGCAAGGGCAGGCGTGCCAATGGCAGCTGCTTTCTGCACCATCTCCACACTGACACGGCTTGATAACAGCACGAAGCCGCCGGATGCATCATGGCCGCCCCGCACCAGCGCGCCCGCCAGCTTGTCGAGCGCATTGTGGCGGCCGATATCCTCCCGGATCGTCCGGATTGCACCGTCCAAGCCGCAAAACGCCGCCGCGTGGGTGGTGTGATTGGCCAGGTTCATGCTCTGCGCCGGCCCGAGCGCCGCATAGGCTGCCTCCAGCGCCGCCAGCCCAGGCAGCGCGCCCGCAACCCGCGGCGGCCGGGGCAGGGCAGCGGCGATGGTCTGCGCCCCGCAAATCCCGCAACCGGCCCGCCCGGCAAACGTCCGGCGGCGGTCTTCGGCGGCTTGCAGGCGGCCCGGCGCGATTTTCAGGTTCAGCAACAGGCCGTCTGAAGCCTCGCCCACACGCAGGCTCTCAATCTCGCTTGCATGACGCACGATGTCCTCTGTCAGCGCAAAGCCGACGGCGAAGTCTTCCAGGTCGGCAGGTGTCATCATCATGACGGCAAAGTTCTGGCCGTTGAGCAGTACGGCTACCGGCGCTTCCTCTGCCACGTGCCAGACCGCGGCCTCCGCCCCGCCCGCCCGCAGCAACCGGCCGGCAGCTTGCGGTGATACTTCCGGCGCTTCTGATAGTGCGCGGCGGATTTCCACCAAAGCCGTCACTCCGCCGCCGGAGCGGTTACCAAATAGTGGCTCGTTTGTTGCTCCGCATGCTCTTCCTGCCACGTGGAGCGGCGGTTGGTCGGGCTGACCTGCACCGCCGTCACCTTGTATTCTGGGCAGTTGGTGGCCCAGTCGGAATAGTCGGTGGTGATCACGTTCGCGCCCGTCAGCGGATGGTGGAAGGTGGTATAGACGACGCCTTCCGGCACGCGGTCACTGATCTCCGCTCGCAGAGTAGTGGCGCCCATACGGCTGGTGATGGCGATCACGTCGCCATCGGCAATGCCCCGCTCCTCCGCATCGTGGGCGTGGATTTCCAGCACGTCCTGCTCGTGCCAGCGCGTGTTCTCGGTCCGGCGCGTCTGCTGCCCCACGTTGTATTGACTGAGGATACGTCCCGTGGTCAGGATCAGCGGGTAGCGGCGGTTCGAACGCTCCTCGGTCGGTACGTACTCGGTCAGCACGAACTTGCCCTTGCCGATGACGAAGCCATCCACATGCATGATCGGCACGCCGTCCGGGTGCTGCGCGTTCACCGGCCATTGCAGGGAACCTTCCGCATCCAGCCTTGCGTGGCTGACGCCCGCGAACGTTGGGGTCAGGCGGGCGATCTCCGTCATGATTTCCGCTGCGCTGGCATAGTGCATGGGGTAGCCCATAGCTTCCGCTAGACGGCAGACGGCTTTCCACTCACTGAGACCGGAGGCTTCCGTCATGACCGGCCGCACGCGGTTGATGCGCCGCTCGGCATTGGTGAAGGTGCCATCTTTCTCCAGGAAACTGGTGCCCGGCAGGAAGACATGGGCATAGGCCGCTGTCTCGTTCAGGAACAGATCCTGCACGATCAGGCAATCTAGCGCCCTGAGCGCCTCTTCCACATGCGCCGTATTAGGATCGGATTGGGCAATATCTTCCCCCTGGACGAACAGGCCGCGGAAGCTGCCGTCAATGGCGGAGGCGAACATGTTGGGGATGCGCAGGCCCGGCTCCGATAGCAGACCGACGCCCCAGTCCGCCTCAAACTCAGCGCGGGGGCCATCTTCGCTGACATGGCGGTAGCCGGGCAGTTCGTGCGGGAAGCTGCCCATATCGCAGGAGCCCTGCACGTTGTTCTGGCCGCGCAGCGGATTGATGCCGACGCCCTCGCGCCCGATATTGCCGGTCGCCATGGCCAGGTTCGCCATGGCCATGACCATGGTGGAGCCTTGGGAGTGCTCGGTCACGCCCAGGCCGTAGTAGATCGCGGTGTTGCCGCTGGTGGCGTAGAGCCTCGCCGCCGCGCGTAGCTCTTCCGCCGGTACGCCGATGGCAGGGCCAAGCGCTTCCGGGCTATTGCGCTCTTCCGCGATGAAGGCGCGCCAGCGGGCGAACTCCGCCATATCGCACCGCTCCGCCACAAACGCCTCATCCACCAACCCCTCGGTGACGATGGTGTGGCCTATGGCGTTCATCAGCGCGACGTTGGTGCCGGGGCGCAGTTGCAGGTGATGGGCCGCCTGGATGTGCGGCGTGCGCACCAGGTCGATGCGGCGCGGATCGCAGACGATGATCTGAGCACCCTCGCGCAGGCGTTTTTTCATGCGGGAGGCAAAAACGGGATGCGCGTCGGTCGGGTTCGCACCGATCAGCAGAATGACGTCGGCTTTTTCCACCGACTTGAAGTCCTGGGTGCCTGCGGACGTGCCGAAGGTCTGTTTCAGGCCATAGCCTGTCGGCGAGTGGCAGACACGGGCGCAGGTATCCACGTTGTTGTTGCCGAAGGCGGCCCGGATCATCTTTTGGACGACATAGACTTCCTCGTTCGTGCAGCGGCTGGAAGTAATGCCGCCGATGGCGCCGGCGCCATGCTCGGCCTGGATGACCTTGAGCCGGTCCGCTGCGAAAGCGATGGCCTCATCCCAGGAAACCGGCCGCCAGGGATCAGTGATCGCATCGCGCACCATGGGTGTGGTGATGCGGTCCGCGTGGGTGGCATAGCCCCAGGCGAAGCGGCCCTTCACGCAGGAATGGCCCTCGTTCGCGCCGCCATCCTTGTGCGGTACCATGCGGACCACTTTTTCGCCCTGCAACTCCGCCTTAAACGAGCAGCCGACGCCGCAATAGGCGCAGGTGGTGAGCACCGTGCGCTGCGGGGTGCCGTGCTCGATAACGGACTTTTCTTGGAGAGTCGCCGTCGGGCAGGCCTGGACGCACGCGCCGCAGGAAACACAATCTGAGGAAAAGAAATCGTCAGACGCGATGCCGGGCGACACGCGGCTCTCAAAGCCCCGGCCTTCGATGGTCAGCGCAAAGGTGCCTTGCACTTCCTCGCAGGCGCGGACGCAGCGGGAGCAAACAATGCACTTTGCCGGATCGTACTGGAAATAGGGGTTGGAAACGTCCGGCTCGACCTTGCAGGCCTCGTCAAAATGGTTCTCGCCCGCCATGCCATAGCGCACATCGCGCAGGCCCACTTCGCCCGCGGTGTCCTGCAACTCGCAGTCGCCGTTGGCGGCGCAGGTCAGGCAGTCGAGCGGATGGTCAGAGATATACAGCTCCATCACGCCCTTGCGCAGGCGGGAGAGCCGGTCGTTCTGGGTGGTGACACGCATACCCTCGGCCACGGGGGTGGTGCAGGAGGCGGGCGTGCCCTTCATGCCCTCAATCTCCACCAGGCACATCCGGCAGGAGCCCCAGGCCTCCAGGCTGTCGGTGGAGCAGAGCTTCGGCACCTTGCGGTCCGCCAGGGAGGCCGCGTGCATGACGGAGGTACCCGCGGGCACGGTGATTTCCGCTCCGTCTATCCAGAGGGAGACCGGCGCGCCTTCGCGGGCGGGTGTGCCGTGGTCGGGTTCGCGGAGAATGGTCATTCGACGGCTCCTCGCTGGAAGTCCTCTGGAAACAGGCGGATGGCGGAGAGCACCGGCATGGGGGTCAGCCCCCCCATGGCGCAGAGCGAGCCATCGCGCATCAGTTCGCCCAGATCTTCGATCAGACTGATATTGGTGGCGACGTTCTCTCCGCCCATGATTTTCTCGATGGTTTCGCGCCCGCGCACCGCGCCGACGCGGCAGGGCGTGCACTGTCCACAACTTTCGATTGCGCAAAATTCAAAGGCGAAGCGGGCCATGTGAGCCATGTTCACGGTATCGTCGAACCCAACGATGCCACCATGGCCGAGCATCAGGCCCGCGGCGGCAAGCGCTTCATAGTCCATAGGCAGGTCCAGCATGTCTGCTTTCGCATAGGCACCCAATGGCCCGCCCAGTTGCAGCGCGCGGAGGGGCCTGCCCGTCGCCGTGCCGCCGCCAAAATCCTCGACCAATTCGCGGAGGCTGACGCCGAACGCCTTCTCCACCAAGCCACCGCGTTTGATATTGCCCGCAAGCTGGAACGCCTGCGTGCCGAGCGACCGGCCTTGGCCGAAGCCCTTATAGAAGTCCGCGCCCTTGGCGATGATCGTTGGTACGGCGGCGAGCGTCAGTACGTTGTTAACCAGGGTCGGCTTGCCGAAAGCACCCGCGATGGCGGGGATAGGCGGCTTGGCGCGGGCGGTGCCGCGTTTGCCCTCGATGCTGTTGAGCATCGCGCTTTCCTCGCCACAGATATAGGCCCCAGCCCCGCGGCGGACCACAGCGCGGAAAACCTTACCGGAACCGCCGACGCTCTCGCCCAGCCAGCCAGCGCTCTCCAGCACCCCGATGGCGTTCCGCATCATGGCGATGGCGTTCGGGTATTCGGAGCGAATGTAGAGGATGCCTTCCTCCGCGCCAGTGGCGAGACCTGCGATCGCCATGCCTTCCAACAGGGCAAAGGGGTCGGCTTCCATAAGGAGACGGTCGGCGAAGGTACCGCTGTCGCCCTCATCGGCATTGCAGGCGACGTATTTGGGTTGGGCAGGCTGGTCGAGGACGGTTTTCCACTTGATGCCCGCCGGGAAGCCTGCCCCGCCGCGGCCCCGCAGACCGGAGTCCAAAACCTGCTGGCAGATGGCTGCTGGCTCCATCGCCAGTGCGGCGCGCAGTCCGGCAAGGCCGCCTTTGGCTTCATAGGCAGCAAGGTCGAGCGGGTCAGATAAGCCAGCGCGTGCAAAGGTCAGGCGTTCCTGGTTTTTCAGGTAAGGGATTTCCTCGGTCAGTCCTAACGCCAACGGATGTGCGCCGCTAGTCAGGAACGCGGCATCGAACAGGCTCGCCACATCGGCCCCCTCAACGGGGCCATAGGCGAGGCGTCCTTCCGGCGTCTCCACCTCAACCAGCGGCTCCAGCCAGAAGAGCCCGCGGGAGCCGTTGCGCACGATCTCCACCGCAGAGCTTCGCGCCTGTGCTTCATTGGCGATGGCGGCAGCAACCTCGTCCGCTCCAATGGAACGCGCCGCCGAGTCTTTGGGAACATAGACGCGGATGCTCATGCCTCCGCCTCCGCCGCCAATGCGGCAAGCTTATCCGGCGTCGCCCGGCCGATCAGCTGGCCGTCCAGCATCGCAGCAGGCGCCAGCGCGCAATTGCCGAGGCAATAGGCCGGCTGAATGGTCAATCCGGACTGACCCTCCAGCGCCGCAGCAAGGCCCTTGGCACCCATGGCCTGGCAAGCCTCCGCCTGGCAGAGCTTGACCACCACGCCATCGACCGGCGCGCTGCGGAAATCGTGATAGAAGCTCATCACGCCGTGCACTTCGGCCCGGGCGATGTTCAACGCTTTGGCGATTTCAGACAGACAGGCTTCCGGCACATGACCGAGGGCATCCTGCACGTCATGCAGGATTTCAATGAGCAGCGCCGGATCGTTCCCATAGTGGGTACAAACAGCGTCGGCAGTCTCTTTAGGGGCCGGCCCGGTCATCATACAGACCGCTCACCTTGTTTTTTTAGTATCGATTCGTAACGGAAAGAAGCATACAGATGATAATCATTCGCGAAACTGGTAATTTTACGTATTCCCACCCTGGCAAGGGCTGCAAAGGCAGCCCGACGGTTCCGCCTTGCCAGCGCCCAATATCTGCCTGTGCAGAGCCTGATGGGAGTGGCGTTAATTCTGCTGCAACGCCTCGGTTTCAATGATGATATGGACCATATCGCCGACCATCCCGGCAGCAACGCCATAGGTCATGCCATAAAAGCTGCGCTGGATAGCGCCGCGGGCTGAAATGCCTAACGTGTGGCGCTTGTGGCCAAAGGGATAGACACCGCTCTTGTTCAACGTGACCGCCAGGGTCAGGGGGTGTGTCTGGCCAAGCAGTGTCAACTGGCCGGAAACGGTGCCTCGATTAGGCCCTTCCGCTGTGCCGCTATCGGCTACGAACACCATTTCCGGATGCCGCTTCACATCCAGAAAGTCTTGCCCGCGGACGTGCTCGTCCCGAGCCTTGTGGGCGCTGTAGACACTGCTGGTATGAACCGTAACCCGCAGATCGGAGAGTTCCTGGGCAGCTTCATCGTATGTGAAACCGCCTTCCACTCTGATGAAACTGCCCAGGATACGGGAAAACCCCAGATGATCGACCAGGAACGCAACCGTCGTGTGGTCGGGGTCCAAGCGGTAGCGCTTGGGTTCCGCATAGGCCTGGGATGAAACCAGGGCCAAGACGATGGCGGCGGCGATAGCTTTGTACATGTCCTGGGTCCAATTCCGTTGGGCCTACTGAGCGCCACACGATCCCAAAGGATCAGACGCTCTGCTTCAGGCGGCTTGAGCGGTCGGCGCGTCGATCAGCACCGGTTGCCGTGCTGCGCGGTCTTCCGGGATGTCGAACAAGCCGGCTTGGCGGCTGCGGCGGCCAAGGGCGGGCAGCGTCGTGCCACTGGCAATCGGGATCGCCAGACAAAGCGGCGTTACGATCAAACAGCCGAATAACAGTGCCCAAGGCGCGAGCGTGCCCAGCGTCACCAACAACACAAAGCCATAGAGGGTTTGCGGCCAAAGGGTCACCGCAGCCTCGCGCAGGCTGAGGAACTCGCGCGAGCGCTGCTGGGCATCCCACTTAATGCGCTTGCCCAGCCCCAGCCCAGCACAGCAGATCGTGATGGCGAACGCCACGCACGGCGCAATCAGGGTGGAGAAGATGAACTCACCCACCAGACCGGCCACAATGCGGGTCCGGCCGCCATAAATCCCGGCGACCGAGCGTTGTGCAAAGGACTGCGCCATGCCCATGAATTTGGGAGTCAAGTTGAAGAACATGATGATGGCGAAGAGGCCGAGCCCATAGGCGAGCGGGATACTGCCGAACTGGTCGGTAAAGGCCGCCATCGCAGCGCCCGCGGTGATGAACAGGAACCAGGCTGGGCCATTCACATACATCAGGATGGCCAGCAGCAGTTGCACACGGCTGGTAGGCAGCAAGCCCGGCATGCCCAGCAGCTTCAGGTACTGCATGTTGCCCTGGCACCAGCGGGTCTCGCGCTTGATGAAATCCGGCAGAGAGGGCGGGTTTTCCTCGAAGCTTTCGTCTTCCATCGCCGATACACGCACCTCGTAGCCGCCGCTGCGCATCATAACGGCCTCGACCTGGTCGTGGCTCATGATGTGACCGGACAGCGGTCCCTTGCCGGGAATGACCGGCAGGCGGCAATGCTGGTGGAACGGGGCCATGCGGATGACGGCGTTGTGGCCCCAGAACGGCCCGCAATCGCCCTGCCACCAGGCGGAGCCCAGCGTAAAGGAGCGCATGCCATGGCGCATGCCGAACTGGAATGCCCGGGTGAAGAAGGTCTTGGAGGGCGAGCCCACAACCAGGCCCTGCAAAATGCCGATCTCCGGCGAGGCCTGCATGATGCGGACCAGGCACAAGATAGCGTTTGCGCTCATGCGGCTGTCGGCATCCAGCGGCAGAAAAAAGTCATAGCTGCGGTGGTGGATCTCGCAAAAGTCGGCGATGTTGCCGGCCTTGAAGCCCTTATTGTCGGTACGGCGGCGGTAGTGGACTGGCACGATACTGGGCGCGCGGGCCTTCCAGGCGGCGATCTGCGCTTCTTCGTCGGCCACAATGGCGGGATCGGCGCTGTCGCTCAGCACATGGAAGGCGAACTGGCTGCCCCAGCCAGACCGGACAATGTCCAGATGCATGGTTTCCAGCCGGGCGATGACGGCGGAAATATCCTCATGCCGGACAGCCATGGCGATGGCGGTGCGGGCAGTGATCGGGTCCTGCTCCGACGCGCGGGCGGCTGCCGGATTGACATAGGCCGCCGGATTCTTCGCACGCAAAGCGATGACGAAACCGATAACGCCGTTCCAAAAACCGATGGAGAGCCACGGCAGGGTCAGCAGATAGGCGAACAGCATGACGGCTTCCGCAGCATCCAATCCGCCCATGGCCATCATGACCGCCATGGCCGCAAACAAGGCGAAAACCGTCACCACATTCAGGGCCAGAAACAGCCAACGGCGCGCGCGCATGGCCGCCGCGCTGGCAGGGCGGGGCGCGGCAGCCGGCGCAGGCACCATTGGAGCCACGACGGCTGACGCCGCTTTCCGCAACTCTACCACCACTCCTGTCACGATATGCGACTCCACTTCCCGCTTGCCAAGACAGATTGCTTGACCGATCCATATGATCCTTGCCCGGAATGGGCGGCCATCTTTACGGACCGTTAATTTCCAATGACGACATCTATGCAATTATGGACAATTTCAAAGGGGGTAATGGCCCTTCGCACGCAGAATTTACAGCGCCAACACAATGCCGTGAGCCCCGGCGTGATGCGGCTGCGGACGCTGTTTTCCGGCATCAGCCGGGGCACCGAGCGGCTGGTGTTGAATGGCGCGGTGCCCGAAAGCGAGCATAACCGGATGCGCTGTCCCTTCCAGGAAGGCGACTTTCCGTTCCCGGTAAAGTACGGCTATTGCTTTGTCGGAGAGGTCACAGAAGGCTCGCCGGAGCGCATCGGCCAAACCTGTTTTTCACTCTATCCTCATCAGAATGTGGCGGATATCTCGGAAGATTGGGTCATTCCGCTGCCTGCCGGACTGCCGCCGCGCCGCGCGGTTCTGGCTGCCAATATGGAGACCGCGCTGACCGCGGTATGGGACTCTCAGGCCAGGCCGGGGGACCGGGTACTGGTGGTGGGTGCGGGCGTTCTGGGTCTGCTGATCGCAGCCCTGATCGCCGCCATACCGGGCACAGAGGTAACAATTTCCGACCTCAATCCCGCCCGCGCGCCGATAGCCGAAGTCCTTGGCATCCACTATGCCGCACCCGATGATGCGCCCGGAGAAGCCGATGTCACCATCAACGCCAGCGCATCTGCCGGCGGATTGCGGCTGGCGCTGGCCAAGGCGGGGCACGAGGCGCGGGTGGTCGAGGCAAGCTGGCATGGCGCGAACGAGGTTTCGCTGCCGCTGGGAGAGGCGTTCCACTCCAAGCGCCTGTCCATCGTGTCTTCCCATGTGGGGCATATCCCGACAGCACGGGCTGGGCGCTGGAGCCACCGCCGCCGCATGGATGTCGCCCTGCGACTGCTGGCGCAGATGCCCTCTCTCGATGCGTTGATTACCCATGAGGTTGCATTTGAGGATGCGCCTGACCATTTGCCCATGCTGATCGACCAAGCCGCCGACGCACTGTGCATCGTGCTGCGCTATGGCGCCCAAAAGGAATAGCCCTATGTTTGCCGTTGAAGTCCGCGACCACATCATGATCGCCCATTCTCTGCCCGGCGAAGCGTTCGGACCGGCGCAGAAGATGCACGGCGCAACCTTCGTCATCGACGTTGCCTTTTTCCGGCCGAGCCTGACCGAGAATGATATCGTGGTGGATATCGGCCTGGCGCACGACGCGCTGAAGCGGGTGCTGAAGCCGCTCGGCTATGCCAATCTGGACGAGTTGGACCTGTTCGGCGGCAAGCGCACGACGACAGAAGTGCTTGCCAAGTATGTCTTCGACACCATGGCCGCAGAAATTCGGGAAGGCCGCATGGGCGCAGACGCCGCCGGTATCGAGCGCCTGAAAGTCACCCTGAACGAAAGCCACGTCGCCCGCGGCTGGTACGAAGCAGCGCTGTAGGGTGCGCGCTGGTCTATGCCGGCAAATCGCCAGCATCCTGTGTAGTCTGGCCATAGGCCGGGCGTATCGAAGAGGCTCTCGCGGCTGCCTTCGAGGCTCGCTCTGCCCACCCCTCAGGCTGAAGGGGGCGTGCAGAACCAAGAGCACCGGTCCTACCGCCAATCCCTCACCACACCCGTGCTGCACTGAAGTGCCGTTGGTATTAGTCGAGTCCGGCGCGAGGACCAAAGCGCCGCTTTACGCCTCAGGAAAACGGTTGTTTTACAGCCCAATCGACCGCGCGGCTCGGGCCCCACTTGCCGATTAGCAGTTTGGCCAGGTCTTCGGCCGTATCCACGTCCAGCGCGATACCGGGCAGGCCGTCCAGCACGACCGGCTCCACACCCGCTGACCGGGCTTCCGCCAGATGCGGGCCAAAGCTGTCATGGCCGAAGTGAAAGGGCATCAGTGTCGGGGGAGAGACGGCCAGGGCGTTCGAGCCTTTACCGTCATGGCCCTGTACGATGGTCATGGCGCGCGCGCCTCGCGCCTCATGCGCCTGGATCAGCTGATTGATCTCCGCCGCAGAAACGCCGGGAATATCACCGGGCAATTGCAGCGCTGCCGCCACGCCTTCTGCCTGCAGTATCTGCATGGCACGCATCACGGCTTCGGACTGGCCCAGGTTCTCCGGCTCACCTTCGACGCGCGCTCCATAGGCCACCGCCAGTGCTGCTGCCTCCGGTTCATTGGTCAGCACCAGCACGCCCTCCAGGTCGCTGGCGCACATGGTCGCCAGCACATCTTCCACCATCAGGCGGAACAACACCTGCCGCTGCTCAGGCGACAGCGCCGGGGCCAGTCTGGTCTTGGCGTTCTCGAAATTCTTGACCGGCAGCACACCCCACATGAAACCTAGCTTTCCTGTGGCGAAAGCAGCGCCTGGATCGGCACGTCCAGAGCATTGGCGATCATTTGCAGGATCTCGACCGTCGGCACCGCATCATTTTCCTCGAAATAGGCGATGTCTTCTTCTTCGAAGCCGATCCAGCCCGCCAAAATTTCTTGTGTAATGCCCCGGTACGAACGCCAGGCGGCGATCGGATGCAAGCCCTGCTCGATGGCCTGCTCCACTTCCGGTGGCATTTCCACGGGCGGCGCATCGCGGCCCAGCGGGTCTTTCGGCTCTACTTCCTGCGCCGGCGCTGCTTCCGGGCCAGCTTCGCCGGTGATGGCCCAATAGTCTTCAATCGGCAGCACGGCATATTGCGGCCGGCCGTTGGCATCGAGCAGGAATTGCACGGGTCCCCGGATCACGAGGCGTCTCCCTTTGGAACGTCAATCAGCCAGCGCGATAGCACGGTGACCGGCTCCTGCCCATAGCCGATAGCTATCACATCCTGGAAGGTAATATGGCTGTTTCCTGACCAGCTCTAGTTTGAGTTTGCGCCATCCCTTCATTGCCTGCAAGGGCGTCTTGCTGCCCACCGCTTTGCAACATATGGACGAGGCACTTTCAAGCAGCCCTGAAAATGCGAATTTTCACCGGGCCAAAGCCCGCTTGGAGATTGCTGTAAAGCGGGAAGAAAGCAAAATTCTGGGGAGTATCCGATCTTCTGTGTATGAGATTTAGCCCATGCGCGTTTGACAGGTCATTGATTGACCCGTTCTGGGTATAGAATAGCGAACTGGTTTCGGGCAGCAACCCATTGTCTGACGGCCCTGCCTGTCTTCTCAAAGCTGCCGATTGCCAGATAGATCAGTTTTGTCGCGGCGGCGTCGGTTGGAAAGCTGCCCCGTGTTTTGGTGGTCTTTCGGATCACCCTGTTGAGGCTTTCGATAGCGTTGGTCGTGTCGATGATTTTGCGCCCGTCTGGTGGGAAGGCGAAGAACGGGATGACTTCCTGCCACGCCCGCCGCCAACTCGGGGCGATTGAGGGGTATTTTTGGCCCCATTCGTCTTCGACCGCCGCGCGCGCTTTCTCGGCCTCTTTGTCATCTGTGGCTTGATCAATCGGCTTGAGGGCCGATGCGACGATCTTGCGGTCTTTCCAGCCGCAGAAGTTCAGGGAATGGGGCACGAGAGGCACGATACAGGGTTGCACGGTGGTGTCGGGAAAGGCCGCATTGATGGCATCTGGGCCATGGACGACGGCGATGAGGATGTCTTCGACGCCGCGATTGCACAGGTTGTTCATCACCGAGAGCCAGAATTGGGCCCCTTCATTGTTGGCGATCCAAAGCCCCAGAACCTCGCGGTCGCCCTCGGGGGTGACGCCCAATGCCCCGTAAACAGCCTTGTTTTTGACCTGGCGGCTTTCTGGATCGCGGATTGTGACCCCAAGCGCGTCGAGGAAAACGAGGGGATACATCGGCTCCAGGGCGCGGTTTTGCCAAGCGGAGACCTCCTCCAGAACGGCGTCGGTGACACGGCTGACCAAGTCTGCCGACCCCTTCAGCCCATAGACCTCTTCCAGAGGGGCGCGAATGGCGCGGGTCGACAGACCCGCCGCGTAAAGCCCAATGATCTTGTCGTCCATCCCGTCAATCCGGGTCTGGCCCTTCTTGATCCGCTCAGGCTCGAAACGGCCTTCCCGGTCGCGAGGGACATCAATTGACAGCGCCCCAGCCTTGCCTTTCAACGTCTTGCGCGACGGGCCATTGCGCCGGTCGCTTTGGTTGGCAGGCTCTTCGCCGGGTTTATAGCCAAGATGTTCGGTTAGCTCAGCCCCCAGCATCGGCTCCATCAACGGGACCTTCCGTTCCTTCATCAGACCCTGATCGCCCAGCAAATCCTCCGGTCGTTCAACGCCGCTCAGCAGCTCGTCCAGTAGTTCCTGGGAAATCGTCATGGTCGTCATGCTCCTTCGTGAATGAAGCAGGGACTGAATTACTCACACACAGAAAATCGGACACTCTCGTAGCCACTAGCTACTTCTTTTAGCTGAGCCTCAATCTTTTCCATCTGTGCCTGAATAGCATTCGGCTCCTTTGAGCCGTTTTTTGTGCAACTTCAGCAGAGGAGGGGAGGGAGAGACCTCGAGCTTCCCAAAACTTTCGGATGTCAGGGAAGTTCAGCCGATCTTTCCATCAACTCGATACTCATCGGATGATTCCTTCGAAATACAGTGAGAACGGGGACAGTGTCCTGGTTCGCATTGCCGATGATGACGATCATCTACAAAGCATCTTCGATCTGGATCACGCCACCAACGATCGGTTGCTGGCGGAAAATGATCTGCTTCCCGGCATCGGTGTTGATGAACTGGTATTTAGTGTTCCATCTTATCGGATCATCAATGCAGCATTTACACACGCCCATCCACTGGGAAGCCGGTTTAACGGTCCAGACCGGTGACATTTCTACTTGGTTGCAACACTTACTGACCTTGTTTCAGCACAGGCCCAAGGAGCGCACGCCCGCATGACCAGACATCCCTCTGATACCCTCCGACATCTGTGCCGCACCGCCGGTCGTGGTTCCGTGCTCCTTGCGCTCTGCCTTCCGGTGGTGAGTGTCGGGCGCATGGCGGACGACGCCGCCCGCCTGATGGCCACCCTTGTGCCGGCGGCGAACGCGCATTCCGGACGCACAGACGCCGGGGGATGTCATGGCGGGTCCCGGCCCTGGCATTGCCACCCGAAAGACGGGCCTGGCACGGTTGCGGGCACAGCTTCGGTGATCGATGGCGACACGCTGGAGATACGCGGCCAGCGCCTCCGGCTGCACGGGATCGATGCGCCCGAGAGCCGTCAGACCTGCGCCGACGCGGGGGGCGCCGCATATCGCTGCGGTCAGCGCGCCGTGCTGGCATTGGCTGACCGGATCGGACGGCAGCCTGTGATCTGCACGGTGCGGGACATTGACCGTTACGGGCGGTTGATTGCGCTCTGCCATCAGGGCGGGATTGATCTGAACGCCTGGATGGTCAGCGCGGGTCATGCGCTGGCGTACCGCCGGTACAGCAGGGATTACATCGCGCAGGAGGAGACCGCGCGCGCGGATGCGCGTGGTCTCTGGCAGGGCATGTTCGAGGCTCCGTGGGACTGGCGGAGGGACCGGCGATGAGACGGGCGGGTCACCCTGGTGTTCGGGCCACCCTTCGGTCTCTTCGGACGGGACTGGTCACGGGAGCTGTCTGTGGTCTTGTCGCACCCCTGTTCGGGCTGGTGCTGGGGCTTCAGGTCTCGCCGGTCCTTGGCACGGTTGTCATGGCCCCGTTTGTGGCGCTGTCCAGTCTCACGGGCACCCCGTTTGGCGAGATGTCCGGCTTTGAGCGGTGGGTCGGTCTTACGCTGTCCATCCTGACCGGGGCCGCGCTCGGGGCGGGTCTCCAGCATATCTGTCGCCGGGGGCTGTGGACGCGATGATTGCCGCAATGACATACGCAGCGTCAGGGCGCGCCGATGAGGGCCATGCGAATGGCGGGCACGACGGCGATCCAGAGTGCGCCGAGCGCCAGAGCCATGCCAATCAGAAGCGCCATCCCGCGCAGGGTCTTGTTGACACTCTCGGCAATCTCCGTCCGGACCTCGGCGATCCTGCCTTCAAACGCCGCGCCCTGCTCGGTGATCCGTTTGTCCAGCGCCGCGCCCTGTTTCATAATCTGCTTCTCGAGACGGCCTTCCGCCTCGCGCAGATCAGCGGCGGTCGCCGCCGTGTTAGTAAACGCGGCGTTCACGACCGAAACCAGGGCCCGCGCGGATTTGTTGTCCAGACCGGCGGCTTCGAGCTCGTCGATGGCCTTGGCGGTATCAATGGCGGCGGCGGGCAGCATGGGCGGGATCCTTTCATCCCCGATATAGCCGGGATCAAAGGCGCGCGCCAGTCCTGCCCCGGTTCAATTCAACCTGGCTCCTGCGCGGCCTGAAACCCGAGTATCTCAACCTGCACCGCCTCACGCAGGCCGGGCAGCGCCATAACGACACCGCCACTTGCCTCCGCTAAACTGTTCTCCCGATCCGGCTGCGGCCGGATTTTTCCGTTATTTTCGAGGGTTATGCGGGTGGGGCTGTTCACCGGCCGCGGCGCTAGGAGGTCCGGAAGCAGTCTCTCAGGGCCCGTATTCTCTGGACCTAATGACTGCGCCGATTCAGTGAATTTTTTGCAAGTACTTATATTTTTGCAACTTTTTGGAAGCCACAGCCAAGCACTTCGAAGCGGGTCGCGTTCGATATGATGGAACGGGCATCGCATTTACCAATTCCACTCGATATTTCAGTTGTTTAGCCTTGATATCAGCAGAGGAACTTTGAGTTCAACACTAGCGGGAGCCGCGCCTACATCCAAGGCGAACGCCCGTGCGTGTGCACATGGCCGAGATGACTTCTAACCAATCAATTCCTCCACAGCATCACATAGATAGTCCAGTGCGGTGTCCTCTCCGCGCTCATCGAGCAGAGAGAATAAGAGCGGTAGGGCGCCATTCATCGGAACCAAGAACGACGCCTTCAGCAGCCTTGTAAGTCTTGCCGGAAGGAGGGCTTGGCTTAATGCCTTTTTTGACCGCAAGCATGATTGCGAAGAACCAAAGATCGATGTTGCGTCGAAACGGCTGGTGAACTGGTGAGGCCCCCTTACCTTCGCGAAGCTGAACGAAAGCATCCATACGCTCGCGAAAGCTATCGTCGACCACAATGTCCTGGCCAGCAAAAGGATTATCCATCACACCATCCCCGACTGAGCTTGGGAAGCGGATTCATAGCGATCGCAAATTGTGCAGCTCGACCGATGATCACAGGAGCACTGCAATACCCTGGCTTCCCGCGTTGGACCAGTCGCGGTTTGATGCCGGCCCTTTGATAGCATTTATTGCAGCAAAGGAGACTGACTATGGGACTGAAACGGACGGATGAATTTCGACGGGATGCGGTGCGAATAGCGCTGACCAGTAGGCTGACGCGCAAACAGGTTGCTAATGACCTTGGTGTTGGCCTGTCGACACTGAACAAGTGGATGACCGCACACAGAGACACAGACGTGGTGTCGAAAGAGGATTTGAGCCTCGCCCAAGACAATGATCGGCTTCGACGGGAGAACCGCATTCTCCAGGAGGAGAGGGACATCTTAAAAAAAGGCAACGCAGTTCTTCGCGCGCCAAAAGCCATGAGGTTTAGGTTTATCCAGGAACACCGCAACAGCTTTCCCCCCACCGGCTGTGTGACGTCATGGATGTCAGTCCCCGAGGCTTGCGGGCTTTCCGCAACCGTCCAGCCAGCCGCAGGCAGCGGTCTGATCTTGTCACTTTGGCCCACATCAAAGAACAGTCCCGTCTCAGCCTGGGCAGCTACGGCAGACCCCGGATGACAGAAGAACTGAAAGAGATCGGCCTGGATATCGGACACCGCCGCGTCGGCAGATTGATGCGTCAGAACGGCATATCCGTTGTCAGAACCCGCAAACACAAGGTGACGACCGACAGTGACCACCAATTCAACATTGCTCCAAACCTGATGGACCGGACCTTCGCAGTCAACCAACCCAATCAGAAATGGGCTGGTGACGTCAGCTATATCTGGACGCGTGAGGGTTGGTTGTATCTGGCAGTGATCCTCGCCCTACATTCCCGTCGTGTCATTGGTTGGGCCGTGAGCCATCGCATGAAGCGCGATCTGGCAATCCGGGCGCTGAACATGGCCATCGCATTGCGCGCTCCGCCCAAGGGGTGCATCCCCCATACCGACCGGGGCAGCCAATATTGCTCACACGATTATCAGAAGATCCTGCGGCAGCACGGGTTCAAGGTGTCCATGAGTGGCAAAGGCAACTGCTATGATAATGCGGCTGTCGAAACCTTCTTCAAAACCATCAAGGCAGAGATGATCTGGCGACGGGCATGGGAAACACGCAGGCAAGCTGAGATGGCAATCTTCGAAGACATTAATGGCTTCCATAACCCGCGCCGCCGCCACTCAGCACTGGGCTGGAAAAGTCCTGTCGCTTTCGAACGGAAGGTTTGTCAACGGCGGCGTAAAAACCTGCCACTGGGGCGGCGCAAAAGTCGGCCCCTTGGCACCGCGCCTTGTGGCGTGATGCCCTCAAATAGCAAGCACGTTCCGAGGCGCGTTGGCCGTTAGGCCAATCAGATGATGATTAGCTTCTGGGGCGGCGGGATTTGCTTTGGTTGAGGCGGTAACTTTCGCCATTCATCTCCAGGATATTCCCATGATGGGTCAGCCGGTCCAGCAAGGCACCTGTCAGGCGTTCTGTGCCGAAGGGTTCTGTCCATTCCTCGAACGGCAGATTACTGGTGATCAGTGTTGAGCCGCGCTCGTAACGCTGCGATATCAGTTCGAACAACAGTTCTGCCCCGGTTTTGCTCAGCGGCACGAACCCCAATTCATCAATGATCAGCAGCTTGACCTTGGCCAATTGGCGTTGCAATCGCAGCAGGCGTTTCTCATCTCTGGCTTCCATCAACTCATGCACGAGAGAGGCGGCAGTGACGAAGCTGACCGGCATACCCTTCTGGCAGGCGGCCAGACCCAGCCCGAGGGCGACGGGGGTTTTGCCGGTTCCTGACGGGCCAAGAGCGATGACGTTCTCCTTGCGCTCGATCCATTCGCCGCGCGCCAGTGCCAGCACCATCATCTTGTTCAGGCTGGGGATCGCTTTGAAGTCGAAGCTATCAAGGCTTTTGACGGCCGGGAACTTTGCCGATTTGATCCGGCGCTCAACCATACGCCGTTCACGGTCGATCAGTTCCAATTCCGTCAACCGCGCCAGATAGCGCCCATGATCTACACCTTCGGCGGCGCAGATGCGGGCCTGCTTATCATGCGCGCGCAAGAAGGTTGGCAAGCGCAGAGGTTTGAGGTGGTTCGCCAAAAGCAGTTCTGGAGCATCGCTCATGCGCTATCTCCCGCCAGCAAGCTCATGTAGGATGATGCCGCCCTTGTTGCGATATTGGTTCTGGGCAGGAACGGGTAAACATCCAGATCCAGTCTCGGTGGTCGTCTCTCGACCCGGCAAAGCAATAAGTGTTTGATTGCGTCAAAGCTGACCGCCCTCATCTGCAGTGCGTCTTTGATTGCCAGATGCAAAACCTCCAGCTCAAAGCGCTCCAGCCGCCGCAGTACCTGAACATATTCCCGCTTTCCGGCCTTGCCCTGCCGGGCTTCCAATAATCGTTGGAGGGTTTGGAACGCGTCAGGCAAGTCCCAGCCTTGCAATGGCGTGGCTGGATCAAAGGACATGATCTTGCGCTCGATGAGAGGCAGGTAGTGTACCGGATCGAACATCATGTCGCCCGTGTCATAGCAGCGGGGATGGTCCGCGATGACTTCGGTGGCGCACCCGATGACGACGCGGTCACCGAAGCCCTTGATCCAATGATCCAACCCTCGCGGTGGCCATAGGCAACCGGCCCTGAGTAATCGTTGCCACGCAATCGTCCTTGGGATGTTGATGTGACCTAGCCGCTCTGCAGATCACAAGCTTCAAAGGGCGCGGCTGGCAGGGTGCGCATCGCCGCCAGATCAGCGCCCAGTCGTTCACCGATGCTGATCTTGTGGCCACGCAGAATGTCAGCCTGCCGTTTGCGGCATTGTTCTTCAAGATAGTCGTTGAACGCATCCCAGTTCGCGAACCGCGGCATTGGAACCATGAAGTTGCGACGCCCGTAACCAACCAGCCCCTCACCCTTGCCTTTATCGTTGCCCTTGCCGGGGCGACCATACCTCTCCCCAATCACGTAGTGAGATAGCATCGCACGGAACCGCTGCGTACGATTGCGGGTGCCATCTGGCATGATCTTGGCCACAAGGCAGCGATCCTTATCGTAAAGGATTGAGCGCGGTACAGCGCCGAAGAAGGCAAAGGCGGGCACATGCCCATCAAGCCAGGCTTCAGTGTTCGCCGCAGGATACGCGCGGATGTAGCACGCATCGCTATGCGGCAGATCAAGGGCAAAGAAGTAGGCCTTCTGCTCAACCCCGCCGATACCAACCAACGCTTCGCCAAAGTCCGCCTGCCCATGCCCTGGGGGATGGCTCAAGGGCACAAACATCTCCCGTGAGCCACGCTTTGGCGAACGCACATAGTCTTTGACAATCGTGTAGCCACCATCAAATGCGCATTCGTCGCGTAGCCGCTCAAAGATACGGTTGGCTGTGTGGCGCTGTTTGCGAGGCCGGGCCTTGTCTTCCGCCAACCACTGGTCACTCTGCTCGGTATAAGGATCAAGCTTTGGTCGTTTGATCGGTGCCGTACGCCGATAACCAGGCGGCTCAGAATACGCCAACATCTTTGAAACACTGTCCCGGCTGATCCCAAAATCCCGCGCAATCTGACGCCCCCTCAAACCTTCCTCAAAGTGAGCGTGGCGAACCTTCAAATACAATTCCACGGTGAATATCCCCAAGCCCTCCCATTAATTGAAAGGACAAAAGTGGCCGACTTTTACGCCGCCCGCGACAACACAACGCTGCCGCTACCGTGGCCGAGTATTGCTCCGCCGTTCACTGCTTAGTGGCTCCATCGAACCACCAACATAGTGAATCAGCCAACTAGCAAAACCGCATCGCTCAGAGCCTGTTGAGGGATCCGCTGAACGTTAAAGGCCCGGGTCGTCGCGCCGGCGGCGGGTGCGCCGCCACCAGGCCCAGCGGGTGGCCAGGCGGCCATGGATGGTAACTTCTGCACTGGCCATCAACAGAGTGGCGACCAATAGCGGCAGCAGGTAATAGACGGCGCGATAGGTGATCACGGCGGCAACGATGGTTTCCCGACCGATCTGCTCGGGCAGGAGCAACAGCAGAACCGCCTCGAACACGCCCAGACCACCGGGCACCTGGCTCAGCATGCCGCTGATATAGGCAATCACGAACACGCCGATAAAATGCCAATAGCCCAGCGCCTCGTGTTCCGGCAGAAGGAAGTACAACGCTCCCGCAGCAAAACCCCACTCCACCGCCGCAGCGCCAAACTGGGTCAACACGATCCAGATACCAGGCGGCGGCAGGGACACACCCTTCAGGCTGATGGTGGGCCGCTGCAACAGGCTCCAGAAA
The DNA here is from genome assembly GCA_965202745.1 of Alphaproteobacteria bacterium. Lineage (GTDB taxonomy): Bacteria > Pseudomonadota > Alphaproteobacteria > Bin95 > Bin95 > JACKII01. The sequence goes on along the minus strand of CBDBCB010000021.1, from coordinate 360,858 downwards.
AGGTAAACGCTGCTCCCGATCACCGCGCCGGCCCCGATCAAATACGCGGACTGTTTCGGCACCTTTATCGCCAAGGCCAAAGCGTCGGCGTTGATCAGGATCAGCACACCCGCAACGGCAAAGATACCCAGGACATAGGCGGTGCCGCCAAACACCACGACCTTGGTGATGTCAATCAGCGAGATCTGCCAATGCATGTAAAAGCGGTAACGGATCGAATTGCCGGTCAGCGCGCCAAAGCCCAGATTGTGGCTGAATGCATAAGCAATGAACGACACCATCATGATGCGCACGAATTGCATCTGCCGCCGGATATACTGGAAGGCCGTCAAGTCGTAGATCGATAGAGTAACATACGCGCCCGCAGTGCATATGAGCGCCAGCAACAGGTTGACTGGCGAAAGGGCGTGAATCTGCGCGACGACCGCATCGTACTCCAGAACCTCGACCTGTTTCCATATCACCCAGATGGCTGCACAAAAGATGCCCAGGCCGATCAGCAAGCCAGCGATATGGGCAAGCCGTTTCCACATTCAGCGTTATTTCCTGTTCCGCGTTTGAACTGATACCGGCGTTTTAGACCCGCTGGAATTTCGGGATGGTCAGCTCTTCCGAGACGGCATCGAACACCACCTTGACTGCTTGGCCGATGGCGACGCTGTCCGGATCGTCGGTGACCAGGTTGGACATAACGCGCGCGCCTTCTTCCAGTTCTACGGACACGATGACATAGGGGCAATCGCCCTGGAATGCCTGCCCTGCCGGACGGCGGGCAACAGTAAAAGAATAGATGGTGCCGCGGCCGCTGGCTTCAATCCATTCTACCTCGCTCTCGACCACGCCGGGGGTGAGCTGGCGGCTGTAGAGGAACGTCTGGCCCGTAGCATTGCAGCGCTGGATCATCAGGCGGCCCTCTTTCGCGGCTTCCCAGTAAGGCTCGCTGTCGGGATCGATGCTGGGAACCGGTTTGTTGTAGGTCATCACTTTGGCTCCCTTAGTCTTTGGTGTTCGAGAGAACGACGGTAGCGCCTGACGAAAGCACGCCACCGGTGCCGTGGCAGACAGCGTTGGTGATGTTGCCCAGCTGCCGGGGTCCGCATTCGCCACGCAGCTGGCGCGTCGCTTCGATCAGCAGGAAAATACCGTACATGCCGGGGTGACAGTAGCTTAGGCCGCCGCCATTGGTGTTCATGGGGAACTCGCCACCGGGCGCAGTGCGCTGGCCTTTAACGAAGTCCTTGCCTTCCCCGAGTTTGCACAGGCCCAGCGCTTCCATGGTCAGCAGCACCGTGATGGTGAAGCTGTCATAGAGCATGGCCATATCCATGTCCTGGGAGCCGCGTCCGGCCTGGGCATAGGCACGGCGGGAGGAATGCTCCGCCACTTCCAGATGCGCCATGTTCGGCATGTAGTTGATGTTGACGTGGTTGGCACTCTCGCCATGGCCCAGCACTTAGACGGGTTTCTGTTTCAGGTCGCGGGCCCGTTCTTCCGTGGTCATCATTACAGCGCCGCCGCCATTGGTCACCAGACAGCAGTCGAACCGGCCGAGCGGATCGACGATGGGGGCGGCGTTCAGCACATCGTCCAAGGTCATGGGGTCCTGGAAGGCCGCGTTGGGATTCAGCCCGGCCCAGGCGCGGGTGGCCACCGCGATTTCCGCCAGGGTCTCGCGGGTTGAGCCATAGACATGCGCGTGCCTGTTGGCTGCCATAGCGTAGGCGCCTGCTGGTGAGGGAAGGCCTGCCACCATGTCCCACTGGTTCGAGAACAGCGCCGGACGGCTGCCGAGCGAGCGGGCGGACTGCGATTTCTGCATGGAGCCATAGAGGATCAGCACCGTGTCACAAACGCCAGCCTTGATCATCTAGTAAGCATGGCCCGCATGAAGCACGAAAGCAGAGCCGCCGACATTGGTGCCATCCAGATACTTAGGGAAGCGGATACCTAGATATTCGGCCAGCAGGTTCGGCTGCATGGCACCTGGTCCCGGCATCCCCCACATGCCGGCAACGGCCGGGCCGTCCACGTCGGCCATGGTCAGGCCTGCTTCAGCAAGGGCTTCGTTGGCACAATCGAGCTGCATGTTGAGCACATGCGTGCCCGGCAAGGCGCGGCCGCGCTCATGCAATAGCGCGTCGGAGACACCGACAATAACAGTTTGACGGGACACGGCTGGCGGATTTCCTTGGATTCTTCAGATTTATGACACTCAAGCAACCCCCAGAGAGAGGTGCTGTCAAGGCGCGTTTCCCCACGGCAATTGACAGAGCCGTCCAGCAATGGCTTGCCTATGCCAGAAACGAGGAGAACCGCCCGATGCCTGTCATCCGCCTGATGCTGATTGCCGCCGCCCTGGCCTGGTCTTTGCCCGCCGCTGCCGGTGACCGGCACGCTGGCTACTACTACCCGGAGCCGACATCAAACGAGGCCTACACCGCCCGCGCGCCGATACTGGACGGCAATGACCGCAAGCGACGGCGGGATTTCGTCACCGGCATCATCCGGGAAATCGCTGACGAACCTTACCTGACTACCTATGCCATGTTCGCCAAGGGCAGTGAGGCAGAGAAGCTGATCATCGTTGCGATGCAGGATGGCTTTTACGACACGGTGTTCCGGGCCCAGGCGCTGTTTGCCGCTCTCACCTCGCTGGCCCGGCAGACGCCGCTATTCGCCGAGTTCGACCGCGACGACCAGTTCACCTTTTTCGACCTCTGCTACATGCTGGGCTTTGAGCAGATCACTATCTCCGACGGTAAAAATTTCGCCCACCAAGTGAAATTTGAAGCGCCGAGTTTCAAAGTTAATACCCAGAATTAGCGGTTAGCGGGGAGCATTGAGCGCTTCCCTTCCGCTGTTTAAAGCAAGCCCAGCACCCGCAACTCTTCCGCCAGTTCTGGCGGCAGGACGTCGGTACCGCTGCCATCGAGGTCGGGCGGGGCGTCTTCGGGCTTGTAGTAGCGCCAGCCCTGAAAAGGGCGGTGGGCGCGCGGTGCCGTCGGGATCAGTTCCGGATCAAGACAGATGGCGCAGCGGCGGCCAGCCTCCGCATTCTCAATGGCCTGAAAATCAATGATGCGCTGGCGAGCCAGGATCACGCCTTTAATCACCCAATACATACAGCCGCCGGACGCCAGAATCTCTGCCCCGCGCCGGGGAAAGTTGCGGGTCAGATGGCGGTTGTAGTCCAGCCCGGTTTCCTGACGCCGGAAATCCTGCCAGCGGGCCAGATCCTCTATACTGCCGGTGCCAACCGACAGCTTGATAATATGCAGTTTCGGGCCTGTGCCCGCTACGTCGCCGCTCATCCGCCCTTCCAACGATTGGCAGGGCCGAGATCGAGGTCGGAGCTAAAATCGAACAGGTCCAGGGCACGGACCAACGTGTAATCCACCATCTCGGCAATGCTTGCGGGCTTAGCGTAGAAGGCCGGGACCGGCGGGGCGATGATCGCGCCCGCCTCGGTTACCGCCGTCATGGCACGCAAGTGGCCAAGGTGCAGCGGCGTTTCGCGCGGCAGCAAGACCAGGCGGCGGCGTTCCTTCAACACAACATCGGCAGCGCGGGTCAGCAGGTGAGTAGTGTTGCCATAGGCGATCTCCGCCAGGGAACGCATGGAACATGGCGCCACGATCATGCCGTTGGTACGGAATGAACCGCTGGCAATGGCGGCGGCGATGTCGTCCGGACTGTGACTGCGGTCTGCCAGCGCCTGCACCTGCGAGACCTTGTAGTCGGTCTCGTGGGCAAGGGTGATCTGGGCTGAGCGCGTCATCACCAAATGGGTTTCCACCGGCTGGCTGCGCAGCAGTTCCAGCAAACGCACGCCATAAATGACGCCGGAGGTGCCGGACACACCGATAATCAGACGGCTGCTCATGGCGCTGGTAGCTTTAGGGGATTGTTAACAAACATTACCTACCAAGGCAGCAACTTGGCGGCCGGAGTCAAGTCCCCGATGCATTTGGGGCAGGCGGACCCGGCTTATGCCCCATGCGCCAATATCAAGCGCTGCACCCCGACAAATTCCCTGGCTATCACTCACCCTGATAAGGCATGTTGATCAGTGCAACCTGCAGCGCGAGGGGACACTTTTCAGATGAAAAAACTGGTTGGAACAAGGGGCAGAGGCCGCTTCGGCGGCCTGATGCGGACTATTGCATTGGGGGTATTGGCGATTGCCGCCAGCACCAGCGGAGGGCTTGCCGCTGACGAGAAGTCAGAAATGGAAGCCTGGGCGGAGCGGTTTGAGTTCCGGGCCAGCATTCTGGGGCACGATACCGGCTTCCTGCTGGATGCCGGGCCGCGAAACGATGTCTATGCCGTCAATGCCGAGCTGCTGTTCCCCAGCCCGGATTTCCCGTCCTTTGCCTTCAGTCCACGGCCCAAGATCGGCGTCAATCTGGCACCGGATGCTGATGGGATCAGTGTGGTGTACGCCGGTCTGAACTGGGACGTGCCGGTCTATGGCAACTGGTTTGTGATGGCCAGCGTTGGCGGCGCGCTGAACAATGCGGACCGGCTGACCGAAACCGATCTGCAACCCGGTGAGAACAAGAACACGCGCCGTCTGGTTGGCTGCCATGCCCTGTTTCACCTGTCGGTTGGCTTTGGCTACCGGGTGACGGAGGATGTTTCCGTGTCGTTCTATGGTGACCACATTTCCAACGCCAACCTGTGCGATAACAATGAGGGGCTGGACCAGTGGGGCGTGCGGCTCGGCTACGCCTTCTGATTGCCGATGGTCTGCTCATCAAGCCGGGTCACCGACAAACGGATGCCGTTGGCGGAGCGGAGCGTCAGGCGCGCAGCGGGCTCCGGCTCAGGTTGATCCGGCACTGGGGCAAAGCGGTAGCGGCGGCAGAGCATCGCCAGCACCAGCACTGCCTCCTGCATCGCAAAGGCAGCGCCGACACAAACGCGCGGGCCTAAGCTAAAAGGCAGATAGGCTTGGCGCTGGGCCTCCTTCGCATAGGGGCAGGACCAGCGGTCGGGATCAAAGGCATCGGCCTCCGGCCAAATCTCCCGGTTGCGCTGCAAGAGCCAGGTTTGCACGAAGAGCACGGAGCCGGGGTCGATCTCCCGGTTGCGCATGTGCTCCGGGCAACGGGCGTCCCTGGCAATGATGGCGACGGGTGGATAAAGCCTTAAAGCCTCCTGGAAGACATTACGGGTCAGGGGCAGATCGCGCATGTCACCGTATTGCGCCAAACGGTTCGCCAGAACGGTTTGCGCTTCGGCTTGCAGGCGATCCTGGATTTCGGGGCATTGGGCGATCAGATAGAGCGACCAGGCGAGCGCAGCGGCGGAGGTCTCGTGCCCCGCCAAGAACAGCATGGCGATCTGGTTGAGCAATTCCTCCCGGCTGACCGGCTGGCCCGTATCCGGATCGACGGATTCGATCAGGCTCGCGAGGATATCGTCCTGCGGTACCGGCTTGCCCGCAGCGCGCGCTGCAATGCGTTTGTCCAGCAGAACGGCCAACGCCGCCCGCACCCGCAACGCCAGCCGCCGCGCCTTGCGCCTGCCCGGCATCAGCCAGAGCGGCAGCCGGGCCAGCGAAAGCATGCCGTGGGCATAGGCCAGGCCCTGGAACTCCTCGAACGACTGGAACAGATCGTCCGCCGTCTCGCGGGCGATGGGCTCTGAAAAAATGGTGCGGAAGATGATGTCGGCAGCAACATGGGTCGCCTCCGCATCGATGGCGACCGGGCCGCCTTTGACTACAGCGGCATCCATGCGTTGGACCATGGCGTCGGCGGCGTCGCGCATCTTGGGGAAGACGTCGCGCAGGCCGGCCTGCTCGAACGCGCAGTCGATCATGGCGCGCTGCTTGCGCCAGACCTCGCCATTGGAGACGAAAATGCTGTTGCCGGTGAGCGGGGCCAGCATGTTGTACATCAGGCGGCTTTTGGGGAAATCGAAGGGCCGCTCCACCAGCACCTCCCGCATCACGGCTGGGTCGCGGACGGAATAGGCGTAGGTCTGCTTCATGCCCGGCAGGCGCGGGATCTTGTGCCGCCCGATGCGGACCGTGTAGCCGCCCGCCTGGAAAAAGCCGATGCCAGAGCGAAGCGCGTTCTGGATGCGCTGGCGGAAGGGCAAGCGGCCCGGCGTGGGCTTTGGCATGGGCGGAATGTAGGGGGCGGAGGACCGGGTCACGGCGGGTCTGCCTCCCCGGCATTCAGGCTCCAGCCGATGCGGTCGCTGGGCGGGGAGAGTGGCCTCGGGCCCGCGGTCAGGCGGAAGAAATTGTAAGGGCCGGCGATTTCCTGGGCCATCAGGTACTGGAAATGAAACAGCAGCGGATCGCGCCGGACCTTCTGAAACGCCTCCTTCGGCATCAGCAGATGGAACCGCGGCGAGACCTGGATGGGATGCACCGGCTGCCCCTCGCTGCGCATCCGGTCGGTGGCGGCCAGCGGATCGATGGCACAGGAGGAGGCGGGGTCGGCGGGCGAGGTCACATCCACCCAGACCAGCGGATGATCGACGATCAGGCGGCCCAGGTCTTCCCGGAATGCTTTTGCGCCCAGCAGCCGGGCCAGCAGCGGGATACACTGGCCGAGGGTCAGGAGTTTCAGGCGCGGATCGGCGAGCGAGCCCGGGCGCATTTCCTCCAGGCGGTTCAGGGCGCTGATGGCGTGCTGCGCGCCGATGGAATGGCCAACGATCAGGATTTCGTCCGGCGACGGGTCGTCCAGGCCCGCAGCGAGGCGCTCGGCAAAGAAGCGGTGTCGCTCGTCCAGGCCGTCGATGCGGTCCTTGGCCCAGGCGACCAGAAAGCCGAAGACGCGGGCGAGCCAGCAGGGGTTCCATGCCGTCTCCAGCCGGTCCCAGGCGAAGACCCAGGCGGCACAGACTGCGAAGAAACTCAGGAGCGACCCCCACCAAGGCGCGCCGAGGCTTACAGCAAGGAAGGCGGCTCCCCCCGCCAGCAACAGCCCGGCGAGGATGAACGCGCCGACCAGCATGGGCGGGAAGAAAATCGCCAGATAGGCGGGGCGCGCAGAGCGGCGCAGCATGCCGAGGAAGCGGGCCTCGCGGAAGGCCAGCAGGTAGCCGATCATCAGGACCAGCAGCGGCCATTTCCGCTTGGGCCAATGGCGGCGGACAATGTCGTCCCAACGCAGAAACTCGTACCGGGTTTCGGTCTGCTGGCCGTCATGGCTGGCCTCAACATTCCAGGCAGAGGCGCGCGGGCCGTCATTCTCACGCTTGCTCACGCTGACGGTTGCGCCGTCGAGGGCTGCCTGCTTGGCGGCCTCGCGGCTGTACATGCTGTGATAGGCCGCCGGTCCGCGCGGGTCGAAGCCGTGCAGGAAAAAGACGTGCCGCTTGCGGATAGGCCCCGCCCCCACTGTCATGGGGCGTTAGAACAGCCGCTCGCTGGCGATCTTGGCGCCTTCGACCATGGCGCCGAGCTTGGACCACACCACGCTGGGCGCGACACGGCCGGCACCCGCCGAGGTGTCGAAGCCGCAGTCGGTGGCCGCCAGCACACGGGAGGGATCGCCCAGGGTCTGGGCCACGCGCTCCAGGCGGTCTGCCACGGTCTCCGGGTGCTCCACATAGTTGGTAGTGGTATCGATGCAGCCGACGATCACGGCCATGTTGTCGGGGATATTGGCGGGCGTGAAAGCCCGGTACTCGTGCTGGTGCCGCGGGTTGCCCATGGGCAGCAGCAGGGAACCGGCATGGGCCTTTGTCAGTATCGGCAACATTTCGGCAATCGGCACGTCGGCGTCGTGCGGCCCCTCATAATTGCCCCAACAGGCGTGCAGGCGGATGCGGTCCTGCGGCAGGTCGGCGGTCACCCGGCGGATTTCGTCGATAACCTGCTCGACAAAGGCCAGGAACTCACTGCGCGGGCGGTCGGCGAAGTGGCCGTGGCCCTCCAACGCGAGGTCGGGTGCGTCGATCTGAAGGTCGAAGCCGTGCTCGATGATGGTGCGGTATTCAATGGCGACGGCATCGGTGATGGCCCGCAGATAGGCGTCGAAGCTGTCGTAATACTCGTTCGGGATGGCAGTCGCGACGATGCCGGGGGACGGCGCGGTGAAGAAGGTGCCGGCCGGCTTCTGCCCCTCTATGCCCTCCAACACGCGCTGGAACTGGCGGCATTCGGCGGCGACGGCGTCGGGGTTCAGGTACTTCAGTTCACCCACAACCTTTGGCGGGGTCATGTTGGAGATCACGGGCTTGCCGTCGAAAATCGCCTCGCGGATGGGGGCGAAGTCGGGGTGGTTCTTGATGTCCTTGAAGACGCCGCGATAGCCACCAGGACCGAAGCCGCTCAGCCGCCGTTGCAGGTAGAGGAAGAAGGCCTCACGCAGCTGCTCGCCATTGTTGACGAAGTCGAGGCCCGCGGCGATCTGCTGGCGGACATTGGCGCGGGTTGCGGCCTCCCCCATCTCCACGATCTTGGCTTCGTCCACCGAATCGCCGCCCGCGCGCGCCGCATAGAGGCGGGTGAGGTCGAGCGGACGGGGCAGGCTGCCCGCGTGGGTGGTTAGGATGCGGCCATCGGAGCGCAGCATGAGGAAGGGCCTTTCGGCTAAGCGGAAACTCAGAGAGTGTGATCGTAAAGCATGAGCGCGGCAAAGCCCAACAGGATCGCACCGGTGACCCAATTGATGCCGCGCTGCACCGATGGCCGGGCCAGCCAGCCGCGCACGCTCTCCGCCGCAAGCGCCAGGGGTATATCTGCCAGGCAAGGCTCATGGCGATCAGGATAACGCCCATAATGGCGAGTTGCCGCGGCACGCTGCCATGCTCTGCCGCCGGCTGGATGAACTGGGGCATCAGCGAGAGAAAAAGCAGGATCACCTTCGGATTGAACAGGTTGGAGATCAGGCCATCGCGGAGCGCGCGTCTGGCAGAGACATAGGGTGCGCCTACCGAAGCCGTCACGTTGCCGAAGGAGATCACGCTGGCGCGGAATGCCTGCCAGCCCAGGAAGACGAGGTAGGCAGCGCCGGCAATGGCGATGACGGCGAGCGCGGTCTTGCTGGCAGCGATCAGGAGCGAGAGGCCGAGGACAGTCGCGAGCGTATGGAGAGCAAGACCCAGGTTCGTGCCCGCCACCGTGCCGAGCCCAGCGGGCAGGCCGCTGGTGAGCGTGTGGCGGACCACCAGCGCGGTATCAGGTCCGGGAGAGACGACGATGGCTCCCGCGGTGAGCAGATAGGCGATGAGGGTGGCGGGATCGGTCATGGGGGTTTGGCGTTGGGGGCGGTTGATAGAGGGCTGCGGCTGGAGGGCTTTTGGGGCTGGTGGCGCTTATAGCGGCTGCGGCAGACGGGAGCCATTCCACAAAGCGGCGATTCCCGGAAGCGCCGCAGGCGCTATCTGGGATCTCCTTCCGAGGATCGCTCTTAGGCCCCCGGGCTGACGCCGTCGCGTCATTCGGGGATCTAGGGGTTGAAATATGAGAATGTTGCTATTATGTTCTTATTTGTACGAAAGTAACAATGCTCGAATTCCCGGAGGTGCCCTGCGCTTTCCGGGACCTGTTTCTGTGCGGCGGGTGGAGCCCGGACCATTGCGGGCGGGTGAACAGGTCCCGGATGCCTGGCTCTGCGAGCCACGCTCCGGGAATGCGGGCGGGGTGAGATGGAGCCTGGCTGCCTTCTGTGGGAATAAACTGGCAGTAAACCGCCGGTAAACGGGGAATAAACAGGCGATACGCTTTCGATAAACCGCACCTAAACCGTTTGCCTCCGAAACGGCTTAGTTTTGCGCATAAAAGTTTAGTTTTGTTTAGGTAAAACTCGGAAGCGTCACGAGGTAGTGGTTCAGCAATGAGGGGCCTGGGAGCGGATGGAGGCCAGACCCGGCTAGAGATCCCTGGGGGGACAGAGGTTCCGGGCCTGCCCCCGGCCCGGAGCCGGGGATGCGCCCGGGAAAGGCATGCTTAGCGGTAAGGCCCCCTCGCCGCTTAGGTGCCGAAGAAGTCGCTGCCCTTGTCGTCGGTCACGATGAAGGCCGGGAAGTTCTCGACCTCGATCCGCCAGACGGCTTCCATGCCGAACTCTTCGAAGTCCAGGCATTCGACCTTGCGGATGTGGTCCTGGGCCAGACGTGCCGCCGAGCCGCCAATGGAGCCGAGGTAGAAGCCGTGGTGTTTAGCGCAGGCGTCCACAACCTGGCGCGAGCGGTTGCCCTTGGCTAGCATGACCATGCTGCCGCCCTTGCCCTGGAACTCGTCCACGAAGCTGTCCATGCGGCCGGCCGTGGTCGGGCCGAAGGAGCCGGAGGTATAGCCCTTGGGGGTCTTGGCCGGGCCGGCATAGTAGATCGGGTGGTTCTTGAAGTAGTCGGGCATCGGCTTGCCCTCGACCATCTCCCGCTGGATGCGGGCGTGGGCCAGATCGCGGGCGACGATCATCGGGCCGGTGAGCGCGAGGCGGGTCTTGATCGGGTGGGCCGTCAACTGCTCCAGGATCTTCGGCATGGGCTGGTTCAGGTCGATGTGAACCACCTCGCCACCCAGTTCCTGGGCCGCAGGCTCCGGCAGGAACTGCGCCGGGTTCATCTCCAGCTGCTCGACGAAGACGCCGTCGCGGGTGATCTTGCCCAGGGCCTGACGGTCGGCGGAGCACGAAACGCCCAGGCCGATGGGGAGCGATGCGCCGTGCCGCGGCAGGCGGATGACGCGGATGTCGTGGCAGAAATACTTGCCGCCGAACTGCGCACCGATGCCCATCTGCTGGGTCATGTGCAGGATCTGCTGCTCCATCTCCACATCGCGGATTGCCTGACCATGCAAGCCGCCGGTGGTCGGCAGATGGTCGTAGTAGCGGGCAGACGCCAGCTTCACCGTCTTCAGGTTCATCTCAGCCGAGGTGCCGCCGATGACGATGGCCAGATGATAGGGCGGGCAGGCCGCGGTGCCGAGGGTGCGGATATTCTCGTCCAGGAACTGCACCAGACGCTCCGGGTGCAACTGCGAGGGCGTCGCCTGGTAGAGGAACGCCTTGTTGGCCGAGCCGCCGCCCTTGGCCATGAACAGGAACTCGTACTCGCTGCCGGGCTTCTGCAGCATGTCCATCTGCACTGGCAGGTTGGTGCCGGTGTTCTTCTCCTCGAACATGGAGATGGGCGAGAGCTGGCTGAAGCGCAGATTCTCCTGGTCGTAGGTGCGGAAAACGCCGCTGGAGAGTTCTTCTTCGTCCGTGCCGCTGGTCCAGACGCGGTCGCCCTTCTTGGCCATGATGATAGCAGTGCCGGTGTCCTGGCACATGGGCAGCACGCCGCCCGCCGCAATGTTGGCGTTCTTCAGCATGTCGAGGGCCACGAAGCGGTCGTTGCCGCTGGCCTCCGGGTCATCGAGGATGGCGCGCAACTGGGCCAGATGGCCGGAGCGCAGGAAGAAGCTGATGTCCTTGAACGCCTCGCGCGTCAGGTCGGCGAGCGCGCCGGGCTTGATGACCACGACTTCCTCACCACGGAAGGTATCGACCTCCACATAGTCGCCTTCTAGCTTGCGCCAGGGCGTGTCGTCGTGGTGGGCGTCGAACATGGGTTTGTAAGCGAAATCAGCCATCAGACGGCACTCCATTCGGAAAAGTTATGCGTGGGGTGCTTGTATCAGGTTTTTTTGCGGAAAGCGTCCAGGCTGATCACCTCGCCCGGGCCTTCCGGCGGGGCGGGATCGTCCCCTTCCGGATCGTCCTCCGGGTCCTGGTCGCTATTGTCGCCGGTCAGCCCGTCCACATCTGCATCGCCCAGGGCAGAGCTGAATTGCAGGCCGAATCCCACCGCCGGGTCGGCGAAACTGACGATCGCGTCGAAGGGAATCGACAGCCGCTCCAGCTTTTTGTTGAAGCTCAGCGTCACCTCAAAGTGGTCGTCTGAGACACCCAGATTGTAAAACTGGTGCTGCAGCACAATCGTCATCTGGTCCTGATATTGCGCGCGCAAGACATCGGCAATCATTACGCCAGGATAGACTGTCCGGAAGGAGATATAGAAGTGCTGCTCTCCCAGAAACCCTTTCTCGGCAACTTCCGCAATGGCATCCCGCATCACGCCTTTCAGCGCCTGCTCTACCATCCGGTCGTAGGTATCTCTGCTGTGTTCTTCGTTCGGGCCGACCATGGGCGCTGTGTCTCTAGCAGGTACAGTAAATGGTGTTCCGCTCTTTTAGCGCAGCCAGATGGAAAGCGATAGTGGGAGGGCTTCTGTTGCCCGGTGCCCTCCCGAACCGCGCTTGCTTATTTAAGCAGCGAGTGCGTAATCATTATCATTCGCACGTAGAGATTGGCCCGATGTCGGTGGTACCATGCCGAGCAAAAGATACATCTTTACCACGCACGTCGATCCTAGTTCGCCCCCTGACACCGTGTACTCTAAACCTCCGCAAAGAAGCTGGGGTAGTTGGTGGAGGCGCCGGGTACTGCCCCCGGGTCCGCAACGATTATTCCACGCACCGTTTATCGCCATAGTCGGGTGCTACCCGACAATCCCTATATAGGGACGAACTGGCGAAATTAAAAGAGGAAGCCTGCCATGGCGCTGACCGACGAGCAAAACCACGAGCTTGCAGCCGCCCGCACCGCCAGCGCCCAAACCCGCCGCCCGACCGTCGCGGCGGTCGAAGAGATTCTGTTCGAAGCGATGCCTGTGCTCGACCATGGCTTCATCCGGGTGATCGATTATATGGGCGACGATGCCGCCATCGTGCAGGCAGCCCGTGTTTCCTATGGCGCGGGCACCAAGCAAGTGCGGGAGGACGAGGGCCTGATCCGCTATCTGCTGCGGCACCGGCACACGACGCCGTTCGAGATGTGCGAGATCAAGTTCCACGTCAAACTGCCGATGTTCGTCGCCCGCCAGTGGATCAGGCACCGCACCGCCAATGTGAATGAGTACTCGGCCCGCTACTCCCTGCTGGACCGCGAGTTCTACGTGCCCGCGCCCGAGCAATTGGCCGCCCAGTCAACCGCAAACCGCCAGGGACGCGGGGATATCCTGGAGGGCGAAGAGGCGGCCCGGGCGCTGCGTTGGCTGAAAGACGATGCCGGGCAGGCATTCGATCACTATGAGACCATGCTCAACGAGGACGAAAATGCGCCCGGTCACGATCCGGAAGCGCAAGGTCTGGCACGGGAATTGGGGCGGATGATCTTGCCGCTTTCCACCTATACCCAGTGGTATTGGAAGTGCAATTTACACAACCTGCTGCATTTCCTGGCCTTGCGCGCCGACGCCCATGCCCAGTACGAGATCCGGGTCTATGCGGACGCGATGCTAAAGGTCGTGGAGAAATGGGTACCTGCCGTCTTCAAGGCTTTCAGCGACTACCGCCTGGGCGGCTATGAACTTTCAGCCCCAGGCCTGGCGATCATCCAACGGATGCTGGCAGGCGAAGCAGTCAAGCAGAAGGGCAGCGGCCTCAGCTCCCGCGAGTGGCGGGAACTGATGGCGGTGCTGGGCCGGGACTGAACGGCGCCTGGTTAACCTAAGCTGCCCAGACCGCCTGGACAGCAACCGGCGCGCGCTCGACAGCGACCAGGCCGAGGTCGTTCAACTGGTTGTCCGACATGCGGCCGCCGAAGATGTCGGCGGTGTTGCGGGCCTACAAAATCGCCCAGGCAATGGTCAACTTGCCAACCACATCATGGAAAATGCCGGTGGGCCGCAGGAACGAGCCATTGATTGTCATCGAGGTCATAGGAACTCTTCCACTGGACGGATAATTGGACCGGCGCAGGGATACACAATTATTGCACCGCAACATCCCGAATGTTCGCAAGCCTGCCCCGCTGAAAATGCAAGGCTTGCCCCGGGCCGGCGATCCGGCAGTCGCCAACGAAGGCATCCACCGGATTGCATCGAACCGACTGGCTGAAGTTAGAAGGTTTGCGCGCCGAATTTGCGCGAGGCATAGTCGATATCCGAGCGAGTGATACCGATATCCTTCAGTTCGTAGTCCGACAGCGCGCTCAGCGCCGCGCGGGCGCTCTGCTCATTCCGCCAGGCGGTGTAGGCATCCTGCAAGCGGTGCAGGTAGTCTAGAACCGCATTCGTCCGGACCGGTGCGTGGGTATGAAGTGTTGCTGTGGTCATTGTTACATCTCCTGATTGGCCGAAGTGGCCTTGTGCAAGAGATGGGATTTTATTGCGGAGCAACATCAGAAATTTCCCGGACGCAGCCCCGCAAAAACCGCATAGGTCGCGACACTCACACCCGGTTCCTTACCGCTCGGAGGCCATTGCAACGGCCAAACGTTCTGACTATGTTACGCTGATGGTTCGCCGCAGTAGCTCAGTCGGTAGAGCAACGCATTCGTAATGCGTGGGTCGGAGGTTCGAGTCCTCTCTGCGGCACCACCGAATCCAGAAAATTAGCGCGGCTGAAGCAGCGGCATATCGTGAACCCTGCACACTTTCCTTTAACGGTCAGCGCGGGAACCTATATCTATATGTATACTATGTGTAGCAGTACGGTCTGCGACGGCACGCTTCCGTCGGCAAAGACGATGGATGTATCCAGCGCCCGGCCCCGTTGAGGTGATGACGCGACAATGGCCAAATCGCTAACTCTGGATGGATTTGATGAGGCGGTTCTTTCCGTCTCCAACATGCATTGCGGCGGGTGTGTGCGGGGGATCGAGCAGGCACTTGCCGACACAAAGGGTATAGCGGAAGCACGGGCGAACCTGACGACCAAGCGCGTCCGGGTGCGCTTTGATCCCAGAACAATTGACCTGCCGCAAGTAGTCGGCGCGCTGGCCAACGCCGGATTTGAGGCAGCCCGCTTTGATGGCAGCCTGAATGCAGCCGATCAGGACCAGCGCTTTCTTCTGAAATGCCTTGGTGTGGCAGGCTTTGCAGCCGCGAACATCATGCTGTTGATGGTGGCGGTGTGGGCCGGGCTCGTCCAGGACATGGATGCCGAAACGCGCTCGCTGTTCCACTGGCTGGCGGCTGCCATCGCCTTGCCCGCCGTCACCTATGCCGGACGCCCCTTCTTCCGCTCCGCCTGGACCGCGCTGAAGGTCTGGCGGGTCAACATGGACGTGCCGATCAGCCTGGCGGTGCTGCTGGCGACCGGCATGAGCGTTTGGCAAACCTGGAGCAATGCGGACGAGGTCTATTTCGACGCCGCGGTTTCGCTGCTGCTCTTCCTGCTGATTGGCCGCTTTCTGGACGCCCGCATGCGGGGCAAAGCGCGAGAGGCCGCAGGAAACCTGCTGGCCTTTGCCGCCAGTGAGGCCACTATCGTCGATCCCGATTCCGGCGCCCACCGCCGTGTCTCCACCAATGAGGTCGCGGTCGGCGACCGGGTCCTGGTGGCCAGCGGCGAGAAAGTGCCCGTGGATGGCCGGATTCTTGGGCGGAGCGCCCAGCTGGACACCAGCCTGATCACTGGCGAGTCTCTGCCACGCACCGTGGACGCGGGCGACACCGTCTATGTCGGCTGCATCAACCTCGGCTCCGCGATAGAGCTGAACGCCATCGCCATGGCGGACGACAGCCTGCTGGCCGACATCGCCCGGCTGATGGAGAATGCCCAGCAGGGCCGTGATCGCTTCGTGCGCCTTGCGGACCGGGCAGCCAAGATCTATGCGCCGCTGGTCCACGGTCTGGGAGCGCTGACATTTATAGGCTGGATGCTTGCCGGGGCCGGGGTCGAGCAATCACTGCTGACGGCCATCGCGGTCCTTATCATCACCTGCCCCTGCGCGCTGGGCTTGGCCGTGCCCGCCGTGCAGGTTGTTGCTGCCAGACGCCTGCTGCGCAACGGGGTGCTGATGAAGAGCGGGGCGGCCCTGGAACGTTTTGCAGAGATCAATCATGTGGTGTTCGACAAGACCGGCACACTGACAATCGGCAAGCCCAGGGTAGAAGGCGCTGACGGGATCGCCGATGACACTCTGCGCCTGGCTGCAAGCATCGCCGGTGCCAACCGTCATCCGCTCTCCCAAGCCATTGTGCTGGCAGCGAAGGAGCGTTTCGGCGCAGCCCCTGCCATTGCTGACAGCGCGGAGGAAGTGCCCGGCTCCGGTACTATGGCGGATGGCTTTAAGCTCGGCTCCGCCAAGTGGTGTGGCGTTGAGACGACCGAAGCCCAAACTGCAACCACCGTCTGGTTGTCCGGCCCAGGCATGACTCCAACGGCGTTCCACTTCAACGACAGCCTGCGGCCAGATGCTGCCGAAGCCATTGCCTGGATCAAGCGGCACGGCTGCCAAGTGACGCTGCTATCCGGTGATGAGGCTGGCCCGGTCGAAGCGGTGGCGGCCAAACTCGGCATTACTGACGCAGAGGCCGGTCTAAGCCCAAAGGACAAGATCGTCCGCCTGGAAGCCCTGCAAGCCGGCGGGCAGCGTGTGCTGATGGTAGGCGATGGCCTGAACGACGCCCCGG
Source organism: Alphaproteobacteria bacterium (assembly GCA_965202745.1). GTDB lineage: Bacteria > Pseudomonadota > Alphaproteobacteria > Bin95 > Bin95 > JACKII01. Next base: position 344,478 of record CBDBCB010000021.1, on the reverse strand, counting down.
CGCTAGCCGCCGCTCATGCCTCCATGTCTCCTGCAACCGCTGCCGACATTTCGCAGAATGCCGCCGACATGGTGTTCCAGGGCGACTCGCTGAACGCCGTTTCGGAGGCCCTGTACGTCGCCAGGGCAGCAAAGCGGAGGGTATTGGAGAATTTTGGCCTGGCCGCCTTCTACAACACCGTCAGCGTGCCGTTGGCAGTTGCCGGATTCGTGACGCCGATGCTGGCAGCAATCGCCATGTCGACATCGTCCATTCTGGTAACGGCAAACGCCTTGCGGATGCGCTACGGCGCAAAGGGCTAAGCTACGGTATCTCTGCCTCTGGTCCCGATCGTCAGGCCCCATGTCGATAGGAGCTCGACCGCTTCGCCATAAAAAGCCAAGTTACCCATCTTGCCGGATCGGCGGTCCGTTTGCCTGCCAGAGCGCAAACGGAGCCGCTATCCCCTACATAAACCATTGAAGGTAATACCATGCGGCCTAACAAAATTAAGCAGATGTGGCGCGACGGCAAACCGGCGACCATGGGTTGGATCTCCATTTCCCACAGCTTTACCGCCGAGATGATGGCGCGTCAGGGCTTCGATTCCCTGTGCGTTGACCTGCAGCACGGCACCAACGAAATGAGCCACGTTCTGCCCCTGCTGCAGGCGATCTCGCAAACCGACACCGCGCCGTTTGTGCGTGTCAAATGGAATGACAAAGCCTCCATCATGCGGGCGCTGGACATCGGTGCCTACGGCGTCATCGTGCCGCTGGTGAACAATGCCGAGGAAGCTGCAGCCGCCGTTGATGCCTGCCGCTATCCGCCCGATGGCGTGCGCTCCTCCGGCCCCTTCCGCGCGGCGCAATATGGTGGACCCGGCTATCAGGAAGCCGCCAATAACGAGATCATCATGATGGTGATGATCGAAACCAAGGAAGGCCTTGAGAACCTAGAAGAGATTTGCGCCACCCCTGGCGTTGACGCGGTCTATATCGGCCCAGCCGATCTGTCCTATGCCCTGGGCCTTGCGCCGCGCGGCGACAACCCGGACCCGCTGCATATAGAGACCTGCGACAAGATCCTGGCCACCGCGCACAAGCATGGCATCAAGGCGGTTATGCATTGCGGCAGCGGTGCCTTTGCCGCCGGCGCTATCAAGCGCGGCTTTGACATGGTCATGCTGACCTCTGATACGGCTTGCATGGTTGCCGGTGCGCAGGCGCAACTGAATGCGTACAAAGACGGCATCAAATAGAGCCACAGCCGCCCTCATCCGGCGGCTCAAAGGGCAGCTTCCGCACCGTTGCGTACCGCGGTGCGGAAGCGTTCAGGCCCAAGAAATCGGGCGCTTCGGATCATCATGACCAGTCCAACCGATCAAGCGGCAGACCTCTACGACACCCGCATGCGCGCATTGGGTCAGTGGGTAGAGCAGACTCCACTGGACACAGCCGCCGATCACGCGGCGCGGCGATTGCTGCTGGATACCCTGGCCTGCGCGGTCGCCGGACTGCGCAAGGTCGACCTGCAATACCTGGGCCAGCCCAGTGGTCAGCCGGGTTTCCTAGGCACCGACACGACACTCGGCCCAGCGGAGGCCGCCTATGTGGTCGCGCTCGCCGCCTGCGCTGACGAGGCCTGCGAGGGCCTGGCGTTCGCCCATGGCAGACCGGGCCTGCACGCGGTGGCGGCAGCCATCGGCGCTGCAATGCGCACCGGCGCGACCCTGGCTTCGCTGCTCGACGCCGTCTCGGCCGGTTTCGAGTTCGGCGGGCGCATGGGCGCCCTGTTCCGCGCCAAGCCCGGCACTCACGAGACGGCACCTGGGGGCTGGTCGCCGCCTGTACGCCCACGCCGACGGCGATGCTTTGGCCTCAGCGGCGTCAGCGGCGCTCTGCCAGATGCTGTCCAGCATCCACTGCCGCCATTTCAGCCGTAACGCTGGAGATCTACCCCGAAGCCGTTACCTATTGCGGCAACCGCGCGCCAGTCAGCCTGATCATGGCCCAGTTCTCGCTCAGCTACACGCTGGCCTATGCCTTTGCGCGAGGCGACCTGACCCCCGCCGCCTACGAAGGCGATGTGCTGCAGGGATCGGCCATCACTGCGCTGGAGCAACTCATCCAAATCCAGCCGGTAGCCGCCTTTGGTGAGAATGGCCAACGCCGCGCCCGGCTGGGAAAAGACCGGACCGCCAGGCTGATACAGGACATTCTGCACGGCCCCGGCGACCAGCCCGTCCACACGCTTCTTCAGAACTGAGACCTCGCCAGGAGACCCTCACCATTAACGAAGGTTACCAAATAGTTACTGGTTTGGCGGCGCGTTGACGCCACTCCGCGTTTTTGAAAACGCATAAACTTATCTAAACTTTTATGCGCAAAACTAAACTTTTTAGGCACCAAACGGTTTAGGTGCGGTTTAGGCTAAGTTTAGCCAATGATGACCGCCTGTTTAGCGTCAGGCACTCCATTCATTAACCAACTGATGCTCTGTTCGCGCCCGAACCATTCCACAATCATAAATGGTCGTAATTCTACCAAAATTAAGCCATCGGCGGCCGGTTTGCCTCCCGGTTAGGCCTTGTTCCGCATGAACGAAGCACTCGCCTCCCCCCGGGCCAACCGTGCCTCCTCCAACCGGGCGATCTCAGCGTCAATGCCACTGCGGTCGGTGATGAGCTATGGCGAAAGTTGGTGACGGCTTGATCAGGCGGCGTTTTGCATTTGTTTGATCCCGTCGATGAATGCAATGCCCTGGATTATCCCAGGCATGCGATTTGCGCCGTCGCGCTTTCGCCATTTGCCCTGCGCTGACATCAGGAGCCTGACCGCCATGGCGAGGGCGGTCTTTCGGCTCAGACAGCCTTTGGTTTTACCTGTCCGGTGGCGCACCGTCGCGAAGGCGCTTTCGATGGGATGGGTGGTTCTGATGTGTTTCCACTGTTCTGCCGGGAAATCATAGAAGGCCAGCAGCACGTCACGGTCTTTGATCCATTTGGCTACCGCTTGTTCGTCTTTCACGCCGTAGGTCTCGATGAAGAAATCGCAGGCCGCCATGGCTTCGGCCTTCGTCTCTGCCTGCCAGATGTCGTGCAGGGGGCCTTTGGCTTTCGCTTGCACCGATTGGGGCATTGCCTTCAGCCCATTGCCGGTTTTATGGAACCAGCAGCGCTGTTCTGCGGTCGCGCCGAAGACCGCGCGAAGGGCGGCCCAGAAGCCCAGTGCACCGTCGCCTACCGCGAGATCGGGCGCGTGATTGAGGCCGCGCCGCTTGAGGTCGAGCAGGAGCGCGCGCCAGCTTTGGGTCCTTTCGCGATAGCCGTCGATCAGCCCCAGTATCTCCTTTCGGCCCCATTCATCCGCGCCGATCAGCACCAGAACACATTGCTTTTCTTCCATCCTTGGCTGGAAATAGACGCCATCCGCCCAGACATAGACGATGCGCCGGGCGCTGAGATCGCGCTTCTGCCAGCGGTCGTACTCCTCCCACCAATCGGACTTCAGCCGCGAGATGGTGGGGGACGACAGGCCCGCCGCGTTCGGCCCGAGCAGCGCGGCCAAGGCCGCCTGAAAATCGCCCGTGGAAATGCCGTTGAGGGAAAGCCAGGGCAGCAAGTCCTCGACGGACTTCGCCTTGCGCAGATACGGTGGCAGGATCGAAGAAGAGAACCGACCCTTCTCAGCCTGCCGATCACGATCCCGCCCGCGTGGCCCTTTCACGGGCACTGGGCCAATCCCGGTCATTCCCTCTCGTTCTGGCAGGTGAGCGTGACGAACGACCCGCGCGGGCCCCTCGGGCGTCGTCTCATTGGAAAATGGCGCAAGCCATGCGCTCCACTCAGCTTCAAGCGCTTGCTCGATCAACTGCCGCGCCCCGGAACGGATCAAATCCGTCAGCGGATCGGCGGAAAATCCCTTGGGATGGGGCAACGCGGTGATGGTATCTCTCGTCATGAGGCATAGCCTTTTCTCAGCGAGAATTGCGGCGCGGGAACAACGCCATGATATGCCGCCCCTCAGGAAAATCACCAACTGTCAGCTGTTTCTCGTCGGTGAGCCCGTGCGGGTTCTCGCGTGTCGGCATGATCTCTGCCATGGGCAGGTAGCGTTCCTGGGCCACCGCATAGAGACGGCGCAATTCGGACAGCGGGTCGCCATGATCATCGGAGCGGATGTTCAGCCACGGATAGTTCTGGTCGCGATAGACCACCAGCGCCGCCGACTGTTTGCCCCGCTTGTCGCCGCCCGCATCCTCGCCCGCCTGCATCGCAATCAGCAGGCGTTCTATGAAGGGCGTGTCCATCGCTGCCTGGTAGGCGCGAAGGGTGTCTTCCACCACCAGGGGGCCTTCCAGCATATTGCCTGCAACCGACACACCATCGGCGCTCACGTGCCCGGCCCAGTCCACACAGTTCAAGCCCGTGAAAGCCGCGCCCCGGCCCGCGGCGTCAATCATATGAAACTGGCGGTTATTATGGCCGTTATCCCTCTCAAGGAAGGCGGTTACGATATTTTCGGGCGCCATCCTGGTTTCCATCAACCACAGCCCGTCCGTTCCAAAAGTGGGATTGGGAAACGCCTGTGAGGCAATCGCACCTATACCGCCGCGGACATAGGGCACAATCGCCCCGACCGCGAAGTAGCGGCTAGCCACCGCGATCCCCAAATGGCCGGTTTCCGGGTCACGGGCGACAATGGAATAGGTCATGGGCAAGCCTCCCTTTCAGGCGCGTTGTTCAATACGGCAGGGCTACAGCACAAACGGAAAACTGCCCCGGTCTGCATACTCATAGGGCAAGGTGGTGACATCCGCCGGGCCCCAGTCTGGTGTATCGACAATCAGAATATCCTCGCACATCGGCGTGTAGACATGCCGGAAGTGGGTCTTGCTCCGCAGCAGGATCACATCGAAATCCTCCGGCACCAGACCGAACTGATCGAAGCAATCCCGGTCGATGGCGCTCCATTGGATGGAAATCAGCGAGACCATCACCCCGCCGCCCAGGTCCAGCACCGCGCTGTTGCCGAGCTTGAATTCTACGCCAGTGTAGAGCGGCCCGGTCACCGTAATTACCTTTTCGCCAGCCCATACAACCTTCGCCGCCACGGCCAACGGCCCGCCTGCCTGTGGCGAGGACTTGCCGCAAAGCTGCAATAGCACTGTCGCCCCCGTGCCGGCTTCAACGCAGGCCGCCGCACTTTCGGGGTCGAACATGAACGGTGCAAAGACCTTCGCCCCGCTGCCCCGCGCCAGCAGCTCCCGCAGCGTATAGGTCGAATCGTTCAGGCGGTCGGCGTGATCCAGCAGGCAGACCGGCTTGTCTGCTGTCTTGGCCATCGCCAACGCCTGGTCGACCCCCGCCGCCACATCCAGCACCAATTCCCGCCGGAACAGCACCGCCCGCCAGTCCGCGGCCAGTCCTGCCAGCCGCTCTGCCATGCGCTGCGCCAGGCCCTCGTCACCATCGGTCACCACCACCACGCTCATGCCGCAGTCCGGCACATCGGCGTAAGCGAACCCGCAGAAAATCGAGATATCAAGAACGCCCGGCGTATGCATCTCCAGGTCGCGGGCGTGCTGCATCAGGGTTGCCAGCGGCTCCAAACACGTAGCGGAAAAGATGCTGGGCAGGATAATGCCAGGCCGTCCGTAGCCCATGGCAAGCCCCCTGCCCTGCTTCATGTGCGCGACCAGCATCCGCGCCGCCCGCTCCCCTGTCACCGCCATGTCGGTATGTGGTGAGTAGTGATAGCCAGCCAGCACCGTCGCTGCGTCCACCACATCCCGCCCGATATTGCCGTGCAGATCAAAGGCCACGGCGATAGGAAAATCCGGGCCAACCTCCACCCGGATCGCCTGCAATACCTGGGCATCCGCGTTCCGCCGCGACGGAGTCGCCAGCGCGCCATGCAGATGCAGCAGCAGGCCGTCCACCGTGTCTTTGACAGCGGCGAGGCCCGCCACAATCTCTCCCACATATTGGTAGAACGCCGCCTCACTGGCAGAGGCAGCCGCGCCCGCGCCGGCATCGACCAGCCCGACCGGCTCAATCCCCTCCGCTGCACAGACCTTCAGGAAGCCGCCGACCGAGGTATTGGTGCCCGTTCGCACTCTGACCAGGGCCGCGCCTCTCTGCGCACCGCGCTCAAAGTCCGGAATATCCGTCTGTTCCGGCAGAAAGGTAACGCTTTCAAGCGCAAATCCGGCGATGGCGAGTCGCATGGGCTGGTCTCTCTTGGCAAACGGTCTATGCTCTGAGCGACCACCCTAACCCAGAGGCTTCCAATGATCGACCCGCACGGCATTCCCGATACTGAGACCTTCGTCACACACCTGGAATGCGCCTACGAGGGCGACCGGTACGAGGCCGACACGCTTCACAATATCTCGAAGGCGGGCAAGCCGCTGCTGGTGCGCTATGACCTGGAAGGCGTTGCCAAAAAGCTGACCAAGGACGTGCTGGCGACCCGCGCACCGACCATGTGGCGCTACCGGGAATTGCTGCCCGTGCGCCGGACCGAGAACGTCATCACGCTGGGCGAAGTCATGACACCGTTTGTCCGCTTGCCTGCGGTAGAGCGGAACAACGGAGCGTCCGCCCCGATTATTGTGAAAGACGAAGGCCGCCTGCCGACCGGTTCATTCAAGGCACGCGGTCTGATCATGGCCGTATCGATGGCCAAAGAACTGGGTATCAAACGTCTGGCCATGCCGACCAACGGCAACGCCGGCGCAGCCATGGCTGCCTACTGCCGCCGCGCGGGCATGGAGGCATACATCTTCTGCCCGGAAGACACGCCCGACATCAACGTGCGCGAAATAGCACTTCAGGGGGCGAAAGTCTGGAAGGTTAACGGCTATATCGACGATTGCGGCAAGATCGTCGGCGAAGGCAAGAAACCCATGGGCTGGTTCGACACCTCCACGCTGAAGGAGCCCTACCGGATCGAGGGCAAGAAAACCATGGGCATCGAACTAGCCGAACAGCTCGGCTGGAACGTGCCCGACGTCATACTGTATCCAACCGGCGGCGGCACCGGCCTGATCGGCATGTGGAAAGCCTTTGACGAGCTGGAAGCCATCGGCCTGATCGGCTCGAAGCGTCCGCGCATGGTTGCGGTGCAAGCCGCAGGCTGCGCCCCCATGGTCCGTGCCTATGAAGCAGGCGAGCGCCACGCCACCCGCTGGAAAAACGCCAAGACCATCGCCTATGGCGTGCGCGTGCCCCAGGCAGTCGGCGATTTCCTCATCCTGGATGCCGTCCGCGAAAGCAACGGCTTTGCGATTGCCGTGGACGATGACGTCATCCAAGCCAGCCAGGAAGAAGTTGCCCGCGATGAGGGCCTGCTGCTCTGCCCGGAAGGCGCGGCGACCTACGCCGCCTACAAAGCCGCCCGCGCCGATGGCCGGATCAGGGTCGACGAAAGCTGCGTATTGTTCAACTGCGCCACAGGCCTGAAATACGAAATGCCCGCCGTTTCAGCCCAGATCGACCGCTACCAGCCCATCGATTGGGAAGCCATGGCGAAGGCGTAATACCAACGGCAGGGGATCACCTGCGCGCCCTACACAAACTTCGGCATCACCTGCTCACCGAGCAGGCGCATGGATGCCACCGTCTGTTCCTGGCTCATGTCGCCAAAGCCCGTCTGGCAAAGCAGATGCTGCACGCCTGCCTGACCCAACGCCGCCACCTGTTCGGCCACCGTCGCGGGTGAGCCATAGATCGAGCCGGTTTCCAGAACAAACGGTATGGCCTCCGCGTCACTCACGCCGGGATCGGTCCAGGCATTCATCGTCACGGGGTCGGGTGTAAAGTCCTGCGGGTTATATTGATCGCGAACATGCATCATGTGATGGCGTGTCTCTAGCAGCAGGCCAGACAGCTCGTCCTCCGCCTGGGCATCGCTTTCCGCCACATACACGTTGCGCCAGAGCGCGCTCTGCGCCAGCAAACGCTCGCGCGTCGCCTGATCATGCCCGCCTTCATCCAGGCCCTGCTCATACATAGCCCAGCGCTCCACGATTTTATCGACCGGCAAGCGCGCCGTCAGAATGGGAATGCCCAGCCGCCCGCATTCCACAAACGAATCGGGCGAAATCACACTCCGCCACAGCGGCGGGTGCGGTTGCTGCACCGGGCGCGGGCGGATTTGCGGCACCTCCACCTGATGGAACCGGCCCTCAAACTTCAGCGGCGCTTCCGTCCAGGCGCGTTGCAACAGGTCGAGCCCCTCCTCCATGCGCTCCCGCCCATCATCGGAGCGCAGACCGTGGCCGACAAATTCGTACTCGTTGAACACGGTCCCCTTGCCGATACCAACATCGATCCGGCCTTTCGACAGATTATCCAACAGCGCCAATTGCGTCGCGAGCCGTACCGGGTGATGGAACGGCATCTGCACGACCGCAAACCCCAACCGTATCCGCTCCGTCCGCATGGCAAGCGCGCTGGCAAACAGAATGGCGTCGTTGTAGACGCTCTCGCCCGTAAAATAGTGCTCCGTCAGCCAGACATCGTGAAAGCCCAGCTTCTCGGCCAGGCACACCTGGGCAATCTGATCGTCAATCCGTTGCGCGTCCTCTTCCGGGGAGGGAGACAACGCCAGCGTCAGCCAACCGAACTTCATTGATTAATCTCCTGCGGCCAGGCCTTCCCGGCGGGGGTCAACGCCGGGGACCAAGCCTTCTGGCGTAATCTGGATTAAATGCAGACCGCTGGTCAGCTCCCGCACCTTAACATCGTGACCGAATACGGCCAGTGAATCAGCCAACGACGTGCTGCCTGGCCCTTCCTCAACTTCTGTTTTTGCGGTGTTCCGGTTGATAACGTGCCCAGCCTCAACCGCCGTTTGAGGGTCCACGCCATTCCCCAGGATCCTGGCCATGGCTGCCGCGACATAGCCAATAATACGGGAGCCACCGGGCGAGCCTGCTACCAGCACGGGCCTGCCATCGGCACCGAACGCAATCATCGGCGCCATGGAACTGCGCGGACGCTTCCCCGGTTCCACACGATTGGCAACCGGCTTGCCATCTTTCTCCGGGGAGAACGAGAAGTCGGTCAGTTCGTTGTTCAGCATAAAGCCGCCGACCATCAACCGTGAGCCCAAGGAGGCCTCAACGGTCGTCGTCATCGAGACAATATTGCCATCGCCATCAACAATCGACAGATGAGAGGTACCGCGCTCTGTCAATCCGGCGTCCGGTGCCAGAACATCGCCCCGATTTTCCGACGGTACACCCGCTTGTACCTTGCCGAGCGCATTGTCGGCAGAAATCATCCGGGCCCGGCCATCCAGATAGGTCTTGTCCAACAGGCCGACAATCGGTTGATGCACATAGTTAGGATCAGCCATGTACTGGTTCCGGTCGGCGAATGCCACCCGTCCCGCCTCTGCAAACAGATGCGCCCATTCCGGCGACGTATGCGTCAGGCGATGCAGGCCCAAACGCTCAGCCAGCCCAAGGATCATCAAAACGGTCGGCCCGCCGGAAGATGGCGGCGGCATTCCGCAGAGTGTTAAGGCCAGATAAGGCCCGCACACCGGCAAGCGTTCCTTGGGCTGATACCCGGCCAAATCCGCTACGGACATGACGCCGGGATTTGCGGAATAGCCGGTGACAGCCGCGGCGATCGCTTCGGCGATTGGCCCAGTGTTCAGACCGTCCGGATTGACGGCAAGCGTGCGGAATGTTGACGCCAGGGCCGGGTTTTTCAAAAGGTGCCCTACCGGCCAGGGCTCCCCCGCCGGATCCAGAAAATAGGCTGCGGCTGTCGGCAGTTGTGACCAGTCCGGTACCTTACTTATCGCCTGATGCAAGCGTTGAGGGACCGGAAATCCGCTTTCTGCCAGAGCGATAGCTTGCTGGAACAAACTGCTCCACGGCAGTTTCCCATAAATCTGATGCGCCGAGGCCAACATGCGCACGACGCCTGGCACGCCCACAGAACGGCCGCCCTGCCGCGCTTGCTGACATTTCATCGGCTGGCCATCGACGCGAAGAAATAACCCTTCCCCAGCAGCGGACGGCGCGGTTTCCCGGCCGTCAAACGCACGCAGCCGCTTATCGGCCGATTGGTAATGCAGCAGGAAAGCGCCGCCGCCAATACCGCTGGACTGCGGCTCAACCAAGGTCAGAACCATCTGGGCTGCCACTGCAGCGTCAATGGCAGAACCACCGCGTTGCAACACTTCCAGCCCCGCTTGGCTCGCCAATGGGTGAGCGGTCACCACCATGCGCGAGGCAAGACCAGCCTGACTCAGCCCGACGACTACGGCGAAAATCAGTCCGGCGATGGCAATACAGAGCCGCGTCATCAATACCTCCTAGTGGTTCGATGCAAATGGATGGTGCCCATCAGTTTGCATCGAACCACCAACATAACGCCCGATTGTGCGGGTATTCATGATCGCCCCATTTGGCCACCGAACCAAGGGGGAAACCGGCCAGGCACCAACTGCGGCAGGCGCTATTGGTAATAGTGGCCGTGTCCGGTCTTTTCCTTGAACTTGTTCAACATGACGCTCAGGAAGTTCGTCTGATCGCCCAGAATCTGCTCGGCTTCGCGGATTTCCTTGGGCTTGGTGCGCCCTGCAGAGGCAACCATCATCACACAGTCAACGTGGGGCAGAAACGCCATGACATCGTCGCTCACCAGAACCGGCGGCAGATCATAGACCACCACATTGGGCCGGTAGCGGGTCAGGGTCGATGCCAACACAGCCTTGGTCCGTTCGTGATGGAGCAATTCCGCCGGCACCGGAACATACTCTGTGTTCAAGCCAAACGCCAGATTGGAGTCGGCACGCCGCAGAAACTGGTCAGGTTCCAAGGTGCCCTGCAGAAAGTCTGCTATGGAGATTTTCTCCCGGACATCCAGATACTTGGCCGCTGTCGGCGAACGCATATCCATATCCAAGAACATGGATCGCAAGTCATTTTGATGGCCGAGAGACAGTGCCAAGTTCAAGCCCACCATCGTCTTGCCGCAATTTTTCGTCGGCGAGGTAATCGCCAGGCGGTTCCATCCGTTGGTGCGCAGAATATTCAGCAGCCGTGTGCGCAACATGTCGAAGCCCAGGTGAGCCGGGTGCGACTTGCGGTACGAAACAATCCTGTGCTGGTCCAGCAGCGCCGGATTGAGGGTCAACTGCGGCAGCGAAGCCCATTCCTCATCCACCGCCACGCGCCGTGTGGTACCAGGCACCCCGCCGGGCCCCTTGGATACGGCCGCCAGCATAGCGTCCCGTAACTCATTCGCAGACTGGGTTGTTTCACCGACCGGCGGCGGTGGTTCGACAGGCGCACTGACGCCGGCTTCCCGTCGCTCGCGCGCTTTGTTGATGGCATCCTTAAGGCGTTTAACCACCTTACTCTCCTCAGATCAGGCGCGCTTTGATCGAAAGCCAAACCTTTTGAAGCGCGGTTTTTTTTCATGACTGTCTCTGACACCTTCTCAATCGGCAGGACGTACTGGTCCACCAGCCAGATTGAGCTTGGCAAAACAACGATGAACAGAAGCACTGCAAACACCTCCACAAACCGGCGCTTCTGACGTTCCGCTGGCGTATAAATATAGGGGACGATCACCATCGGGCGCAGCTGCACTGTGCGCTGAAGGTCTGCGCTCGTGCGAATAGCGGAGCTGAGGATCTCCAGCAACAGGGCCAGCGCAAACCCGGCGCCGAGCGCCACAAACGCCCCGCCGGCCGCGATCAAAGTCCGTTTCGGCGCCACCGGAGCCAGAGGGATGCGCGCCTGCTCAATGAGCTCAAAGCGCTCTGCCTTCTGGTCCAGTTCCAACTTCTCGCCGGTCGCCGCCGCGGCCTGCTTGTTCACTGCAGCCTGATAGCGGATGCGCAGATCATCATGGCGGCGATTGAAAGCATTCATCGCCATTTCCACGCGTGGCGTGTCGGCAATGGATGCTTCGAGTTTAACCTTACGCTCTGAATCCCGCGCCTCCTGCTCTTGCAGGTGCTTGATCTGCCCTTCCAGGTTGGTGATCTGGAGCGTCTGGGCCGAACTGGAGGAGTTAGTCTGGCTGCCGCTTCCACTCACCACTTTCTCCATAGCAGCGATCTGCTGGCGAAGCTGTTTGACGGTCGGGTGAGCGTCGGTCAGCAGTGGTTCTTCAACCGTTAATTGTGCCTTCAACGCCGCCAGCTGACGCTCTTCCTGGGTCAGGTTCTGCGTTGGCGTCGGCAGGGATCGCAGGGTACGCAACGTCTCTTTGAGCGTTGCCAATTGCTGTTGCAACTGTTCCTGCTGCTGCTTGTTGTTGAACAATTGGGCAATCACGCCCTGCAACAGACCTTGCCGTGACTGCAACGTGTTCGGGGCCGAACCTTCGTTCTGGTTCTTGTAGTTCGCGATTTCCGTTTCAATCGCGATCAAATCCGCAGCATAGCGCTCCACTTCCTGGGTAAAAAAGTCATGGGTCTGCTGCGCTTGATCGGACCGCGCCTGAAGGTTCAGCTCCAACACACGGGTGACGAGTTCATTGGCCACCCGCGCCGTGATGTCTTTGGTCGGCGGGCGATAGGTGATCGTAAAGGATGACACGGTGACTGGCGCGTTTCTGGATGCCCGCCGTCCGGCCGCCGAATTGAAGGCAATAATGTCAATTCTCGTACCGGCGCGGATCCGGTCGACTTTCTCTGTCGGCGTGAGTTCCGGCTGGTCGGCAAACAGGTTCAGACGCTCAATAACATCCAGAACATTTTCCCGGGCCAGAATTCGCTGTTGAATTGTTTGCAGCCGTTCCAACGCAGAAACAGTCACCGTTGACTGGGCCAGTGACGTTGGAATTTTAGGGCTTTCGACCAAAATTTTGGCCGTCGACTCGTAAACCGGAGGCAGCACATAGGCGACACCAGTCGCCAGCAATGCGCCGAGAAACAGCTGACAGTTGGTGATTTTCCTGAGGGGCGGCATATCATGGCGTTGTTCCCGCGCCGCAATTCTCGCTGAGAAAAGGCTATGCCCCATGACGAGAGATACCATCACCGCGTTGCCCCATCCCAAGGGATTTTCCGCCGATCCGCTGACGGATTTGATCCGTTCCGGGGCGCGGCAGTTGATCGAGCAAGCGCTTGAAGCTGAGTGGAGCGCATGGCTTGCGCCATTTTCCAATGAGACGACGCCCGAGGGGCCCGCGCGGGTCGTTCGTCACGCTCACCTGCCAGAACGAGAGGGAATGACCGGGATTGGCCCAGTGCCCGTGAAAGGGCCACGCGGGCGGGATCGTGATCGGCAGGCTGAGAAGGGTCGGTTCTCTTCTTCGATCCTGCCACCGTATCTGCGCAAGGCGAAGTCCGTCGAGGACTTGCTGCCCTGGCTTTCCCTCAACGGCATTTCCACGGGCGATTTTCAGGCGGCCTTGGCCGCGCTGCTCGGGCCGAACGCGGCGGGCCTGTCGTCCCCCACCATCTCGCGGCTGAAGTCCGATTGGTGGGAGGAGTACGACCGCTGGCAGAAGCGCGATCTCAGCGCCCGGCGCATCGTCTATGTCTGGGCGGATGGCGTCTATTTCCAGCCAAGGATGGAAGAAAAGCAATGTGTTCTGGTGCTGATCGGCGCGGATGAATGGGGCCGAAAGGAGATACTGGGGCTGATCGACGGCTATCGCGAAAGGACCCAAAGCTGGCGCGCGCTCCTGCTCGACCTCAAGCGGCGCGGCCTCAATCACGCGCCCGATCTCGCGGTAGGCGACGGTGCACTGGGCTTCTGGGCCGCCCTTCGCGCGGTCTTCGGCGCGACCGCAGAACAGCGCTGCTGGTTCCATAAAACCGGCAATGGGCTGAAGGCAATGCCCCAATCGGTGCAAGCGAAAGCCAAAGGCCCCCTGCACGACATCTGGCAGGCAGAGACGAAGGCCGAAGCCATGGCGGCCTGCGATTTCTTCATCGAGACCTACGGCGTGAAAGACGAACAAGCGGTAGCCAAATGGATCAAAGACCGTGACGTGCTGCTGGCCTTCTATGATTTCCCGGCAGAACAGTGGAAACACATCAGAACCACCCATCCCATCGAAAGCGCCTTCGCGACGGTGTGTCACCGGACAGGTAAAACCAAAGGCTGTCTGAGCCGAAAGACCGCCCTCGCCATGGCGGTCAGGCTCCTGATGTCAGCGCAGGGCAAATGGCGAAAGCGCGACGGCGCAAATCGCATGCCTGGGATAATCCAGGGCATTGCATTCATCGACGGGATCAAACAAATGCAAAACGCCGCCTGATCAAGCCGTCACCAACTTTCGCCATAGCTCGGTTCATAGGCTTTGAAGGCGCTGTGCTTTGGCCGGGGCGATGATGCTTTCAGGGTGCGCAGGGCCCCACGCCATGCCGACGCAAGCAGCGGTCAAGGCCAGAGCGGGAGGCCTTCGGGTTCAAGAACTCGCACACCACCGCCAGCAGATCATCCAGCGAGACCAAAAGCGTCTTGCGGAAGGCCACCGCGACAGCTTCCTGCGCTGGCGTCAACGTCGTCTGAAGGCGATGGGGCGTGTGGCTGCGATCCTCCACGCTGGCACGCTGGTGCCATTTCCATACGGTCTGTTCCGTGGTCCCGTGACGCTCGGCAAGAACCCACGCAGGGTCGTCACTGGCCTGTATGGCCGCCCTGATCTTCGGTGGCGTCGTCGCCTGACTGTGAAGCTTGATCACCATGTCGCTCTCCCATCCCGCGCCTCGGTCAAAACACAGCGTGCCATGAAAAACGCAGAGCGACGAGGGGCTATCTGATCAGCCGGAATGGAACAACTAAGCTCTCGCCCTACTGGGATCCCGGCTCTCCCGCCGGGTCAAGCCCGGCGATCCGGCCGGGAAAGGTGGCTTGTTTAATCAAGCTATAAAGGTACGCCTTTCCCGGCCGGACGCCGGGCGGAGAGCCCGGATCTTCAAAATTCAAGCGGCCTAACAGGCTGTTAAAAACGCCTGCACCTCTACCATCACCATTTGACAGGCTCAGGGTGAAGGGTAAACTCTTGTTGGTTTTTAACAAGCTTCAGCAAAACCTCTTCATCCTGAGCCTGTCGAAGGATGGCGTTTCAGTTCAGCTAAGAACTTTTTCAGCAACCTGCTAGAACCTTCCAACCGCTCGGTGGACGATATCCTGAGCCTGTTCCTTCATCGTGAGCCTGTCGAATGATGACCTTCCCGGGCCGAACGCATCCTTCGACAGGCTCACGATGAGGGCTATATTTGATCGACACCCCCCCCCCTCAATCAAACAGGTTCGCCAGCCGTTGTTTCATTTGGTCGGCGATATAGAGCGCCAGCGCCTGAATCGTTGACGTTGGGTTCACGCCGCCGGACGTCACCCAAATCGAGCCATCCACGATGAACAGATTCTTCACGTCGTGGCTGCGGCCCCACTCGTTCACGACGGAGCGCTCCAGGCCCATCCGCGCCGTACCCAACAGGTGCCCCGGATAGTTCAGTTCCGTACGCGAGCTAGAGATGTTCTTGGCGCCCGCCGCCTCCAGAATTTCCGTCGCGCGCGCGATGCCATGCTCCATCATCGCCTTCGTGTCGTGTAGTCGATCTTCGGCGCGGGAATACCGTGGCTATCTTTCAGCACTGGGTCGAATGTCACCCGGTTGTACTCCTCCGGCAGGTCCTCGCAGGCAATGCCGATCTGCAAGCGCCGTTGATAGAGCGTGCGGTAAACCCGGTGATGGTCACGGCCCCATGGCAACCGCCCGGCCGCCGCACTCTGTACCGCCTCGTTCACCGGCCCAGTGCCACGGGCATATTGCAGTGTATAGCCACGCACAAAGCCCCGCGAACGGTCGGTTTCGTAAAACTCCTTGCCCCACATGCAG
Organism: Alphaproteobacteria bacterium; assembly: GCA_965202745.1. Classification (GTDB taxonomy): domain Bacteria; phylum Pseudomonadota; class Alphaproteobacteria; order Bin95; family Bin95; genus JACKII01. The sequence goes on along the minus strand of CBDBCB010000021.1, from coordinate 328,661 downwards.
GTCTGGGGGTCGCGGTCGCCATCGACCTCCTCATCCACATAGCCGGTGACCTGCGGCCAGGGATGCAGCATCAGGTTCTTACCTACCAGCCCCGACGAATTCGCCAGCCCATTGGGAAAGCGCCCAGACGTCGAGTTCAACAGTAGCCGCGGTGTGCCGACGCCATTCGCCGCCAGGATCACCACCTCCGCAGGCTTAAACCGCTCGACACCCTCCGGGTCGAAATAGACCACGCCCGACGCCATGCCGTTTTCGTTGGTCAGAATTTCCCGCACGCGGCAGTTGGTACGCAGTTCGACTCCGGCACGGATGGTCGCCGGCCAATAGGTGATGTCCACGCTGGCCTTGGCCCCTTGCGCGCAGCCTGATGTGCAGTTGCCCAGGTTGATACAGGCAGCGCGGCCATCATACTCGACAGTGTTGACGGCAATTTCCGATGGCCACCAGTGCCAGCCGAGCTTGTTCGTCGCCTGTGCATAGCGTGTGTCGGTCTTGCCCAGCGGCACCGGCGGCATGGTCGGTTCATGGGCCAGATAGGACGGGTCGCCCGCCAGCCAGGCGACACCCATTATCCGGTCGTTCTCCGCGAAAAAGGGCTCCAGCGTCCAATAGTCGAGCGGCCAGTCGTCGGCGATCCCATCCAGGCTCTTCACTTTAAAGTCGGCGGGATGCATCCGCGGGAAGTGCGCGGTGTAGTGTACGGTTGCGCCGCCGACCGCGTTGTAGTTCGCCAGCTTCATCAGAGAATTGTCGTCGTTGACCGGATAGTCCGCCGGCAGGCCCCGCCTGTTCGGCAGGATGGCGGAGTCACTGAATCGCTGCGCCTCCCAATCCCGGCCGTTGGTGGGAAAGTGTGTCGGCTTCAGCCAGTCCCCCTGCTCCAGGCAGAGGATGCGCATTCGCGTATCGGCCAGGCTCCAGGCCACCGCAGCGTCCGACGCGCCGGAGCCGATGATCAGTACATCGACGATCTCATCAGTCGGCCGGGGTGCATTTATGTCCATGCTCATTGCAGCCTTCCCCTATGATCCAAAGCCATCGACATCGCGCCACATCCGGGGCCTGCCCCGCACCGCATCCAGCAGTTCAAAGGCACCCTGCTCCAGCGCCCTGATCTCCGGTCCGCCGCGGTCCATCAGCGCCAGCGCCTCAGCCTCGGCTCGTCCGTCATCCAGGTCCGCAAAGCTGCCGCCACAAGCCTCTCTTAAGGCAGCAAGCGCTTCCCGCACCCGGCCCTCGTCAGGGTCCAGCGACGCGACAATGTCCGCAAAAATCCGCGCATCGTCCGCACCCGGCACCGCAAACTCGCTGGAGACCGACACGATAATCCCCGTTAGCCGCCAGAAGTCTTCCAACTCACTCTCAGTAAGGCTCGTTACCATCGTCATCGCCTCCAGTACGCCTTAGTCTGCCGCAACAACGGCTTCACCCTTGGTCTGAGTCCGCCACATGAAGCGGTTCTGGTCACTCGGCACCGGATGGCGGAAGTGCAGCATCATCCGGTTGTCCCAGACCACGACCTGCCCGACTTTCCAGCGGTGACGATAGCAGTATTTCTCCTGGGTCGAATGCGCCCAAATCTCATCCAGCAGCTTCTCGGACTCTTCGAGCGCCAGACCGGTAATGTAATTGTTCGTCCGCCGTCCCAGGAAAACCGCCTCCTCACCCGTGGTCGGCACGATCCGGATGATGGGGTGTGCATGCCCTTCCGCCTCAATGGGAGAAGCCGGCGGCGTCATGCCAGGGCGCAGCTCACCGCTGCTGCCATAGGTGGAATCGTGCTTGGCGAGCTTTCCCCGCACCTTCTCCCGCATTTCCGTGGGCATTTCCTTCGCCGCCATCACTTGGCTGCAAAAGGCCGTATCGCCCCCTTCGAGCGGGATCACGCGGGAGTGCAGCAGGCTGAAGGTCGGCGGCTGCGGGATATAGGACATGTCAGTATGCCATTCCCACTCGCCATAAAACTTGTCGCTGGTGTTCTTCGGCTCCAGCGTCCGCCAATCCAGATTGCCGATATAGGCCATATAGGGGTCACGGCCACCGGCCCGCACCTGCGCTTCCTGTTCCTCGACGGTCAGGTTCTCCTCTCCTGGCTTGGGGCGCTTGCCAATGCCATTGATCAGGCCGGGCGCAAATTCCTTCTCCCCAAACACCGCCGTCAGAGCGTGCAGTTCGTCCTCCGCAATCATGTAGTCGAACTCAAAGCAGAGCAGCCCGTGCCGCTCGCGATAGAGGTCCCAGATGACCTCGCGTTGCGCATTGGTCATTTCCAATGGTTTCAGGCCTGATATCGACGCACCAAACTGTGCGTCTGGAAGCGAATTAATGGTGAGATCGGCGCGTACCGCGGTGTCAGTCATGGGGTTTCCTCAGCCTTCTTTTGATTGCCGCAAAAATTACCGGATACGGCTGTTTTTGGCGACACCTGAATCCCCATTCCGGTCCTGGGCAGCCATAGACCCTACCCCTCCGCCGCCTTGGGCCGGATCAGCTGCCCAGTCAGGCGCTGCTCGAATATATGCGCGATCCAGCCCGCCATGCGCCCAACCGCGAAAATGCCCATGCCGGCTCCTTCCGGCAGACGCAGCTTCCGTTCCAGCAAGGCCAGGCCGAAGTCGATCGTCGGGTGATCGCCAATCTCCTCCACCACCTGCTTGGCCAGGCCGTGCCATTCCGGCGTATGCGGGAACAGGCTCAGGATCTCCGCCGCCCGCGGGTCGCCGTCGGGATAAAGCGGGTGACTGAAGCCCGGCGCGGGCTTGCCGTCAAGTGCGTGTTGCGCACGCCACTCCGGCGAAATTTCCCCACCCATTTCCACGACCCAATCCCGGCAGGCAGAGGTCAGGCCACCATGCTTGTTACCAGACAGCGCCGCCATGCCCGCCAGCAGAGCCGCTGGCAGAGAAGCCCCGGCGGAAGCCGCGGGCAGCTTCGCCAGCCTCGACGGAGTACCGGTCAGCAGGGCAAACGCCTCTTCCAAGGTTGCCGTCCGCGACAGCGCCACCGCATCGGTTCCACGGTAATAATACTAACCATCGGCGATGCGCGTGATCTTTGACGTGAGCACTGGCTCGCCCCAATTGATCGTGCTTTCCGCCACCGCCCGGCGCGAGCGACCGCGCTGCTTGCGCTGAGTCAGCGCCTGCACATCGCGCCGGTCATAAAGGCTTTTCCGCCCGTCGCTCGGATGCACTGCCGAGCGCAGCAGGCCGCGGCTGACATAGGCGTAGAGCGTGTCGCGCGAAGTACTTAGCGCCTGGCAGACTTCCGGCGCGGTCACCACGCATTGGTTAGGATCATGATCATTTTTCATATTGATTATCTTGATCAAAATTGACGGTTTGTCCAGGGAGAATATGAGTGGGGACGAGAGCACTTCACCCTTATTCCGGAGCACGATCCATGTCCCTTCCCTTCCTCGATGAAATCATGGCTGCTTATCCGTCTGCGGGCTCCGCGCCAAACTCGGCACTGACGGTAACAGGCGCTGGCGCGCTCCCCTCCTGGTTCGATGTCACTGGCCTCGCCACCGCGAGCATCGGCGCGGCGGGCTTGATGCTGGCCCGGCTGGCTGCTCAACCCGGCGGGGTCCCCGCCCAAGTCAGTGTTGACCAACGCCTTGCTTCTTTCTGGTACGGCTTCACCGTCCGCCCGCAGGGTTGGGAGATGCCGCCAAGCTGGGACCCGATAGCAGGTGATTACCGCGCAAAAGACCGCTGGATCCGACTGCACACCAACGCGCGCCACCACCGCGACGCCGCACTTGCGGTTCTGGGGCAGGCCACCGCCCGCGCCGGGGTCGAACCGCTGGTCGCTCAGTGGGGAGCAAAGGAGTTGGAGCAGGCCGTTGTCGATGCGGGCGGATGCGCCGCCGACATGTATAATCTCGACGCATGGTCCCGCCACCCCCAAGGTGCCGCCGTCGCCAAGGAACCGCTGGTCCACCGGCATTGTTACCCAGACCAGCCCAGCTGCTGGCAGGGCGGCGCGCCGGGCAAGCCTCTTGCAGGTCTGAAAGTACTCGACTTGACCCGCGTCCTGGCAGGCCCTGTCGCCGGGCGCTTCCTCGCGGCCTATGGCGCAGAAGTCCTCCGCATCGACCCGCCTGACTGGGACTAGCCCGGCGTGGTGCCCAACGTGACCCTCGGCAAGCGCTGCGCGCGCCTGGACCTGAAAAACCCGGACGGCCGCGCGGCGTTTCAAAAGCTCCTCTCTGAAGCTGACGTGCTGCTGCACGGTTACCGCCGCGACGCGCTGGAGCGCCTGGGTTTCAGCCGGGAGGAGATGCGCCGGATCAACCCCGCCCTGATTGACGTGTCGTTGAATGCCTATGGCTGGACAGGCCCGTGGACCGGGCGGCGCGGCTTCGACAGCAGCCTGGTGCAGATGTCTAGCGGCATTGCCGACTACGGCATGCGCATGGCGAAAGCGGATAAACCAACACCGTTGCCGGTGCAGGCGCTGGACATGGCGACGGGTTACCTGCTGGCCGCCGCTGTCCTGCATGCTCTGGCGGAGAACCGGCAACGCGGCGCGGTCACGTCTGCCAGGCTCTCGCTGGCCCGCACCGCCCATCTGCTCACGCAGTCGAAACGCGACGGCCTGGGCAGTGGGATTGAGGCGGAAACAGAGGCCGATCTTGCGCCCCATATCGAGGAAACAAGCTAGGGACCGGCCTGCAGGCCCTGCTGGCCGCTGACGGTAGCCGGTGCTCCAGCTTCATGGCCCCACCCTGCCCGCAAGCTGGGTTGGGCAGAGGCGGAATGGGGGTAGCCTCCTAAAGCTCGCCGTTATTGCAAGGAACCACCTGGGACGCGGCAACCCACCAGAGCCAGAACTTACTTCGGCCGCTGATGGGTTGCTTTGCCCGCTTCGTGGACTCGCAATGGCACCACTTACTCCCCTAAATCACCTCCATCCGCTTGGCAATGACGGTGCGCATAATTTCCGATGTGCCGCCCCCGCCCCGATCGGGCCGACGCGGGCGTCGCGGTAGAGTTGGCTCATGCGGCCATCCATGTAGCCGGCACCGCCCATGATCTGCACGCCCATGTCGGCGACGGTCATGTTGTGCTCGGTCGCAACCGTCTTGGCGATGGCGGTTTCCATGACCCGGTTTTCGCCTGCGTCCAGCATCTCCGCGACGCTGAACGTATGCAGGCGGGTCGTCTCCGTCATCATCTGCATCTCTGCGAACTTGTGCGCCACCGCCTGGAATTCGGTAATGGTCTGGCCGAATGCCTTGCGCTCCATCGCCCAGTTCTGAGCGATCTCGATAATCTTGATCATCTGCCCTGCGCTGGCGGCGGCCAGCAGCATCCGCTCCATGTTCAGGCCACGCATGAGCAGAGGCCCGCCGCGGTTTTCCTCCCCCACCAGGTAACTGGCAGGCGCACGAACGTCGTCCAGGAAAACCTCGTTCGGCAGGCTGGTGCGCCGGCCCATGGGGTTCAGGTTGCGGATGGTGACGCCCGGCAGCCTGGTATCCAGTAGGAACAGCGACAGGCCCCGATGCCCCGCGTCCGGGTCGGTCTTGGCGGTGATGACCAGATAGTCTGCGACGTGGGCATTGGTGATGAAGACCTTCTGGCCGATGATCACATAGTCATCGCCATCCCGCTTCGCCCGGGTCAGGATCGCCGCCGCATCCGACCCGCCGGAGGGCTCCGAATAGCCGATGGCCATCTTGAGATCGCCCGCGATCAGCTTCGGCAGCAGTTCGCGCTTCATCCATTCCGCGCCGTGGAATTGCAGGTGCAGGCCGCCGTAGATGACCGTGGTCATATAGGCCGAGATGATGCCGGCGTGATGATAGCCCAGCGCCTCGATAAACACCGCCAGGTCCTTGTTGGAGGCCGCAGCCCCGCCATATTGCTCCTCGAACGTAAGAGACAGCCACCCCGCCTCCGCCAGCGCCTGGAACGCCTCTGCCGGGTATTCGCTGTTGGCTTCCAGGTCCAGGATCTTTGCCTCCGGCAGCACGCGGTTCAGCGTCCCCAGCACCGAGTCCCGCATCATCACCTGTTCTTGGCTGAAGCCGAAAGTTTTGTAGGGCATGTCTTATCTCGCGGGCCACCTCACGCCAGCGCGGGGGTGAGGTCTTGCCAATCCGGGTTCCATTCTCCAACCCGCGCATCTTTCCAATCGCGCCGCCAGCGCTTTACGCGGGCCTCGCGGGTTCTGGCGGCCATCATGTCATCGAATGGTTCGACATGCACGAGCTTGAAGAGGTTGCAATGGGTGACGAAGGTACGGTCGTTGCCGTGCGGTGCTGCTCTATGCGCTTGCGGAGGTCTTGAGTGTAACCAATGTGGGGCAGGCCACACACTGGGGAAGTGGCTGCCGAGGCGCAGCCCACGACAACACCCTATGGCATCGTCCGGTAGTAGTGCCAGAGGGTGATCGCTGCGACGGACCGGTAGGGTTCCCAGCGTTCAGCTAGCGCGCGGGAGAGCTTGGGCTTAGGCCGTTCGTCGAGGTCATAGAGGCGTTTCTGCGCTTCCTGGAGCGCCAGGTCGGCCGCGGGCCAGATGTCGGGGCGGCCCATGGCGAAGATCATATAGACTTCCGCGCTCCACGGACCGATGCCGGGCACGGCGGTCAGCGCCGCCTTGATCTCCGCATCGCTCATGCCGTCCAACCGGTCGAGCGGCAGGCGGCCATCGAGCACATGCTCGGCCAAGGCAAAGGCGTATTTGATCTTGGGACGGGAAAAACCGCAGGCACGCACAGCCTCTTCCCCCGCTTCTTGCAGGCGTTCCGGCGTCAGGGGCTGGATCGCGTCCTCCAGGCGGCCAAAAATCGCCCGGGCGGAGGCAGCAGAAACCTGCTGCGCCACTATCGCCCGCATCAGAGTGGGAAAACCTGTGGGGCGAATTTCGAAGGCCGGTGGACCAACTTCCGCAATGGCGGCAGCGATGCCATGGTCCCGCGCGGTGAGTGCTTCCAGCCCGGCATCCAACGCAATGAGGCGCGGGTCGCGGTACTCACTCACGCAGGCACAGCCGCTACGGGATACGGCAATCGGCTAGAGCCGGGGCGCATGAAGAAAGCCGCCGCCAACGATGTGATGAGGAACAGCACCGCTACCGCCTGGTGCACGGCAGCCAGCGGCAGCGGCACATTGGTGATCAGAACTGTGATGCCGAGCGCAACCTGCAAGCAGGCAACAGCAATCATTGCGGTCACCGCCGTCAGGGCCGCCCGGTTAAGCCGCGCTTTTCGGGTACGCCACCAGAATACGGCTGCCAGAATCAAGGTGCCAATCGCCAGCCAGCGATGATTGAACTGGATTGCCGCCGGATTCTCGAACCAATTCATCCATAGCGGATTGATGTAACCATATTCTGACGGCATCAGGCTGCCGCCCATTAATGGGAAACTATTGTAGATCAACCCGGCGTTGGTGCCTGCAACCAAGGCACCGCTGCCAATCGTGACCAACACCGCCGCGACCAGAACCCAAGCGTGCGTTGCAAGAGAACGGCTCACCCGCACCCGCCGGTTAGGCGCAATCAGCAGGGACAATGCCAAGTGAAACAGCATGGCCAGGATAACCAGCGCCATCAAAAGATGCACGGCAAGCCGGTACTGGCTGACATCGGTACGCACGGTGAGGCCGCTTTTAACCATCCACCAGCCGATCACACCCTGCAACCCGCCAAGGATCAAAAGACCCGCCAAGCACCAGGTCAGCCTGGCTGTCAGCCAGCCGCGCAGCAGGAAAAACAGGAATGGCAGGCCAAACAGCAGGCCGATCAAGCGGCCGCTCACGCGGTGCGCATATTCCCACCAGAAAATGCTCTTGAATTCGGCCAGGCTCATACCGGCATTCAATTCACGGTATTCGGGAATGTTGCGGTACAGATCGAACACTCGCTGCCATTCCGCTACGGACCATGGCGGCAGAGTTCCGATCAGCGGACGCCATTCCACCATCGACAAACCGGACTCGGTTAGTCGAGTAATTCCGCCAATAATGACCATCGCAAACACGCTCGCCGTGCAAACAAATAGCCATGTCGCAATGATCGATCTGTGCCGGATGGCAACCATTTAGGAATTCTGCTCCCGGTTTCTCAGTGGAGACCTGCGGAATCTAGCCGGGGGCCTCCCGGCAGGCAGATGACTGGTTGCCGCAAGATCAAACCGCCGCGGGCAGCCGGAGGGATTGTTCGACCGGTATCTTGACGTGCCCCGGAATGGAGCCGACAAGACAGCGAAGAAAATTCCCCTATCCGAAGAGGATTTCCCCGGATGAATGCCCCCACGCCCACCAACACCCGAACCGGCGGCCAGGTGCTGGCCGATGCCCTGCGCATTCATGGCAGCGATACGGCCTATTGCGTGGCCGGTGAGAGCTATCTGGCGCTGCTGGACGCACTGCACGACCACGACAACTTCAACCTGTATACCTGCCGTCATGAAGGCGGTGCAGCGAACATGGCGGAGGCCTACGCCAAGGGTACGGGCAAACCCGGCATCGTAATGGTGACGCGCGGCCCTGGCGCCTGTCACGGCTGTATCGGCCTGCATACGGGCATGCAGGACTCGACTCCGATGATCATGCTAATCGGCCAGGTGGCCCGCGATCAGTTCGACCGGGAGGCTTTCCAGGAAATCGACTACCGCCGCATGTTCGGCCAGGTGGCAAAGTGGGTCGGCCAGATTGAGGACGCAGAGCGCATTCCGGAATATGTGGCCCGCGCCTATCACACTGCCATGAGCGGCCGCCCCGGCCCCGTGGTGCTGGCTCTGCCGGAAGATATGCTGCGCGACCGGGTCGCCGTGGCCGATACGCCGCCCTATGCCATCCACCGCGCCTTCCCCAGCGAGCACGCTCTGCAAGCGATGCAGGGTCTGCTGGCAGACGCTAAGAAGCCACTAATGCTGGTCGGCGGCGGCGGCTGGACCCAGCAGGCAAGCGATGACATCCAGGCTTTTGCCAAGGCAAACAACCTGCCAACCATGGCTTCGTTCCGGTGTCTGGATTTCTTCGACCACAATGACCCGCTCTATGTAGGCGACCTGTCGACCGGCACCAGCCCCAAGCTGATGCAGGCGGTGAAGGAATGCGACCTGCTGCTGACGGTGGGTGCCCGTCTGGGGGAGATTACCACCCAGGGCTATGAGCTGCTGACGCCGCCGAACCCGCACATGAAGCTGATCCACGTGCATGCGAGCGCGGAGGAAATCGGCAGCGTCTATCAACCCGCCCTGGGCATCCAATCGGGCCAGCCGGGCTTTGCCGCGGCGGCGAAGGCACTGGCGCCGGTGGATGGCTCAAAGTGGGACGCCTGGACGAAGCAGTGCCGGGCGAACTTCCTGGAGTGGGCGACACCGCGCAATTATGGCGGCGATCTGGACCTGGGCGCGTGCATCGCCATGGTGCAGGAGCGGATGGAAGCCGACAGCATCGTGACAGTGGATGCCGGCAACTTCTCCGGCTGGCCGATGCGGTTCCTGCGCTTTGGACAGAAGGGCACGTTCGCGGCCCCGACCTCCGGCGCGATGGGCTATGCGGTACCGGCAGCGGTCGGTATGGCGCTCGCCAAGCGGGAGCAGCGGGTATTTGGCTTTGTCGGCGATGGCGGCTTCATGATGACCGGCCAAGAACTGGTAACGGCCATGCACTACGGCGCTAAGCCCATCATCCTGGTATTCAACAACGGCATGTACGGCACCATCCGGATGCATCAGGCAAGGCGGCATCCGGGGCGCTACATCGCGACCGACCTGCACAATCCGGACTTTGTCGCGCTGATGGCAGCGTATGGCGGTCACGGCGAGTTGGTGGAGAAGACCGAGGATTTCGGTCCCGCACTGGACCGGGCAATTGCCAGCGGCAAGGCGGCCCTGATCGAGATCCGCCAGGACCCAGATGTGATCTCTACAACGACCACGCTGTCGAACATGGAAGCCGCGGCACGGGCCGAATAGGCACATCGCAAAAGTTTACGCCGCTTCGGATCAGGTCCGAAGCGGCGTAAATTGATGAATATGGTTTAGCAGGTTGCTGAAGAAGTTCTTAGCAGGACTGAAACGTCACCCTTCGACAGGCTCAGGATGAAGAGTTTTGCTGAGGCTTGTTGTAATCCAGCCAAAATCCCCCCTTCACCCTGAGCCTGTCGAAGGGTGACGGAGAGCACAAAAGCCCCCGCTTTTACCCGCGCTGTTCGGCGATGAGTTTTTCCAGGGTTGCTCTGTCAATGGCACCCGGGACCACCTGATCGCCGACAACAAAGGCAGGCGTACCGCGGATACCCAGTTGCTCGGCCAATTGGTAAGTATCGCGGATCGCGGCGCTGACCGCTTTTGATTCCATCTGCGCCTCAACCGCCGTTGTATCAATGCCGAGCGCAGCTGCGATCCGCAGCAATAAGGCTTTGTTAATCGCGCCGCGGCCGCTCATCACCTTTTTGTGGAATTCTCCGTATTTGGCCGGTGCAACTTCGTTGATGGCGAGCGATATACGGCTGGCTACGACCGATGCGTCGCCCAAAATCGGAAATTCCTTGAACACGACCTTGATATCCGGATTGGCGTCCGCGATGGCCACCACATCCTTCAGCACGCGCTTACAATAGCCACAGCGGTAGTCAAAGAACTCGACAATGGTGATTTTCGCATCCGGATTACCGATAAAGGGGTCGCCGGGACGGTTAAACAGTAGTTTGTTGCTGGAGCTGAGCATCGCTTTCTGGCGCTCTTTTTCCGCCAGTTCCTGCTTTGCCTGATAGGCAGCCAGCGCCTCGACGATGATCTCTGGGCGCTCGCGCAGCATCTTTTCGACGATTTCCATCACTCGCTTTTCGTCGAGTTCATCCGAAGCCGACGTCGGAGCAGGCGTAAGCCCGACCGATGCGGCGAAAACCAAAAACGCGGCGGCTGCAATCACCATGATGCTGGGCATCAACTATCCTTCCCTAGAATGTCTGTGCGCACCATTAGCCATGGCTCTCGAAAACGCAAGCCGCGCCTGCGGTCCGTCACAGGGATTTGAGGCGAACCTTAGCGGCGTGCTGCCCGCGCCCGCATGATCCGCTCGGCAGCCAGCCGCAGGTCTTCCGCGCGCAGCCAGCCGGGAGTGCCGCGCTTGAACTCCGTCTGTGCACGGTGGGCCTGGAGCGCTGCCAGCTTGGCATTGCCGAACAGCCACTCCGATTCGGCGAGCGCTAACGAGGCCTCACCCATTTGCCCAGCCTTGCCATAGATCGTGCCAAGCAAGCGCCAGCCGGAACCATTGTCGGGCTCACGTGCCAGAGCTTTTTCCAGCAGCGGTATCAATGCCTTTATTTCCCCGGGCTGACCAATGTTTGCGACGGCTTGGGCATAGGCAAAAACAATTAGTGGCTCTCCCCCCGATCGCTCAACGGCCAACCGGTAAGCAGGGACGGCGTTGGCTGCATCCCCGCGCTCGAACAGGATCTGGCCCTTCAGTTCATGAAAATACGGGTCGTCAGGCTGCATCACCAGCAAGGCGTCCAACGCAACATTCCCGGCTGCCACGTTACCCTGCCGGTGGTAGGCGACAGCCCGCGCATAGAGGGCAGGCAGCGAGCGGTCGCTCTCGGGATAGGCCCGCAACACCCGTGCCGTAGGATCGAGGAAACCAGCAAGCTTCGCCCGCATCCGGGCATGCAGGGCAAGCGCTGCCGGACTATCCAGTTGATTGGAATAAGGCGACCGCTGCAGGTGTCGTTCAAGCGCGTCGGTGCGGTCGCGGGAGAGTGGGTGGGAGCGCATATAGGGGTCTTGCTGGGATTCCGGCAGTACCTCCTGATCGCCCAGCACCCGCAGAAATTCGTCCAGCCCCTTGGCTGATTGCTCTGTTGCCTCCAGCAAGCGCACGGCGGCCTGGTCCGCCGAGGATTCCTGCGAACGGCTGTAGCGCAGGAAGTTCTTCAACGCCACGTCCTGCCCGGTTGCAGCAACGGCAGTACCAACCCGAGCATCGCCAGAGGCAACTGCTGCCGCGACACCCAGGATGGCCGCCAGAATGGCGGTGGTCGATGCGCCCCGCAGTTCGTCGCGCGTGCGGGCCAGGTGGCCGCCTTCGATATGGCCAATTTCATGGGCCAGCACGCCGGACAACTGGTTTGGCGTCTCCGACCGTTGCAGCAGGCCGGTATAGATGAACATTTGCAAGCCACCGGCAACGAAGGCATTCAAACTGTCGTCCCTGACCAGGTGAATACGCACGCCATTCGCGGGCAAGCCGCTGGCCTGGAGCAGTGGCGCTGCGAGCTTGCGGATGATAGATTCAATTTCCGCGTCCCGGATAAGCGAGCCGCGCTGGCTCCAGGCTTGACCGGCCTGTGCCAGGCTGACAACACCGAACACGATCAATGCCAACACTGCCCTTGTCCGGCGGCACCAACGCGAATCATCTTTCTGGAGAGCCATGCTCATACCTGCATTTGCCGCGCGATTGCTTCCCCGCTTAGCTAGGGACGCGAGGCTGCGCCGTCAATCGATAGCGGCATCCGTGCTGCTGCTGGCATCTGCCTGCGCCGACACGCCAAACCTTGGCGAGCCAGGGTTTGTGCAAGGGTTCGCTGGTGCTGCCGTTGCCGACGAACCAAATGCAGCACTTGTCGGCCGCGACCTGCTGGCAGCAGGCGGCAGCGCCGGTGATGCCGCAGCAGGCATGTTTTTCGCCTTGGCAGTCTCGAAACCAGCATCCGGCGGCCTGATGGCGAGCGGGGAGTGCCTAGCCTACAATCCAACACTGGACCTGCACCAGGCCTATGGCTTTCAAACACCGGAAGGCGTGCGTGCGGTAGCGGCTATCCACGCGCGGTTTGGCTTGCTGCCATGGCGGCAGGTGGTGGGTTCCGCCGAAGCAATGGCCCGTTTCGGAACCCGCTTGTCCAAGGCGTTTGTCGAAGACTGGAAGGCCAGTCCGCCGCCGGCTGGCACCGCAACCGACATTTATGGCGCCGAGCCTGCGGTCGGTGACAAGGTCCGGAATGTCGGTTTGGCCAGCCTTCTGAGGCAAATCCGGCTGAATGGTGCGGGGGCGTTCTACAATGGCCTGGCCGCCAAGCAGCTTTGGTCCGCCATGGGGGATGCGGGCATTCCGGTCGACCAACAGAAATGGCGGAACGCGATACCGCAAAATGCGGAAAGCCTGCGTGTGAAATTTGGCAATCATGACGCGGTTTTCACCCCCTTCGGCAACTCCACTGGTCCTGCCGCCGCCGCCGTTTGGCCCAAACTGGAAGATCAGGGCATCAAGGCGCTGCCGCGATTACTGGCAGAAGCCGGCGCTGTGGCACCAAGCTCCGCCACGGCCGAAGCCAGCTTTGTGGCGGTTGACCGGGTCGGCGGCGCTGTCGCCTGCACCATCACCATGGGACAGCCGTTCGGAACCGGACGGATGGTTTCGGGCACGTTTATGGCGAATCCCGCCGGGCCGTCGGCGGGCCCGGTGATGATCACGAACAAGCCCACAAAGGTCTTTCTGGCCGCCGTTTCAGGGGCAGGCGCACCCGGTTGGCCGAGCGCAACAGCCTTGGAGACCCTTGACAATGCAGCGGCGTTGGGGGATGCTTTAAAGCTACCTAGAATGGCTCCTGCGCGCGCTGGCGATTCCTTTTCGGAACCTGGCGGATCTCCATCCAGCGGCACTGTTGTACAGGTTGAACGGCTTGGCCGCGTGAATGCCGTGGTCTGCCTGCGTGGATTGCCGAACTACCCAGAAAGCTGCCAGGCAGCCCCGGATCCGCGCGGAAGAGGCTATGCGGCGGTGGCTGATTTTCCCGGCTGAACCGATAAGGACTTCGCCGAACCAATGACGTTTCAACCCTCCGGCCGAGGCGCCGCCATTTCACCCTTCCGGGTGATGGATGTGATGATCCAGGCGGCCGAAAGGGAAGCTTCCGGTGACGATGTACTGCATCTGGAAGTTGGACAACCGGGCACCTCCGCCCCCAAAGGTGCCCGGGAAGCCGCAAAGCACGCGATTGATACAGAAGTTCTGGGATACACGCTGGCGCTCGGCATTCAGCCGCTGCGCGAGCGTCTGTCCCAGCACTACCGCGACTGGTACGGGCTTAACATCGCGCCCGAGCAGTTTGCGGTCACCACCGGGTCCAGCGGCAGTTTCCTGCTAAGTTTCCTTGCAGCATTCGAGCCGGGCGACCGGGTGATGCTGACCGATCCCAGCTATCCCTGTTACCGCAATATCCTTACCTCGCTCGGTATTGAGGTTGTGCGCGTACCCGCTGGGCCGGACACACGGTATCAGATCGACGCGGGCATGCTGGACGATATACCGAACCTGGCGGGTGTCGTGGCGGCCAGCCCATCCAACCCGACGGGCTCCTTGCTGCCAGATGCCTCGCTGAAGGCGCTGGCGGAGGCATGCAATGCCCGCGGAATCCGGCTGATCAGCGACGAAATCTACCACGGCCTGATTTATGACGGCACGGCGGCCTGCGCAGCGGCCTACTCAGACAGCGTGATCGTCATAAACAGTTTCTCCAAATACTTCTCCATGACCGGCTGGCGGATCGGCTGGATGATCATGCCGGAGGATTTGGCCGGCTCCATCGAAAGACTCGCAGCCAACTTTTTCATCAGCGCGCCTGGTGTTTCGCAGGTGGCAGCGCTTGCGGCCATGGACTGCACTGAAGAGCTAGAGGCGAACAAGACCGTCTATGCCGCCAACCGCGAACTGCTGTTGAAGCGGCTGCCGGAGATCGGCATTACCAAAATAGCACCGGCAGACGGCGCGTTTTACGTCTACGCCGATGTTGGCGACCTAACCAATGACTCGGTTGCTTTCTGCAAGCGGATGCTGAACGAAACCGGTGTCGCCATCACCTCCGGTCTGGACTTTGATCCAGACCGCGGCAACCGGACTGTGCGCATGTCCTATTGCGGCGCACTGACGGATATCGAGGAAGCCACGCACCGGATGGAACGCTGGCTGAAACGGTAATACTGCCGGCGCTTCACCCATCTGTTATTTCCTAGTGTTTATCGTCACGCGGTAGCGTCCCCACACTATCACTAGCCTGCCCGTCCCTGCTGCCGAAAACGCCTCTGTATGCCTGACTCTACTGCAACGCTGACACCGGCTCTTGCTCCAATAAAATTTGCCGATCCCTTCCGGACTGCCGATGGCCAAGCGCGAGCCTCCGTGGCACTGTCCGGGTTAAAGACGCTGTGGTTCAACACAGGCACACTCTGCAATCTGGAGTGTGCGAACTGCTATATCGAAAGCTCGCCCAAGAACGACCGGCTGGTCTATCTGACCCTCGCGGATGTTCTGCCCTATCTGGATGAGATTGCACGGGACAGGCTGCCGGTAACGGAGATCGCATTTACCGGCGGTGAGCCGTTCATGGCCCCGGAAATCATGCCAATCATGGAAGAGGTTCTGGCACGCGGCTTCAAAGCGCTGGTGCTGACCAATGCCATGCGGCCGATGATGAAACTGACCCAGCCATTGCTGGCGCTGCATGAACAGTACGGCGGCAAGCTGACGTTGCGGGTGTCGCTTGATCACTACACGGCCGATCTGCACGAACGGGTGCGCGGCCCGCGGAGTTGGGAACTGGCCATGCTCGGGCTGCGCTGGTTGTCGAATCACGGGTTCAGCCTAAGCCTGGCCGGACGGACATTCTGGCAGGAAAGCGAAGACGATGTGCGGGCCGGGTTTTCCCAGCTGATTGAGCACGAACGCTGGCCGGTCGATCCGTCGGATCTGGTGCTTTTCCCGGAGATGGATCTGGCCGCTGATGTGCCCGAGATAACAACCGCTTGCTGGGGTATTTTGGGCAAGCGCCCGGAAGACGTGATGTGCGCCTCCAGCCGCATGGTGGTAAAACGCCGGGGTGCGGAAAAAGCGGCAATTGTAGCCTGTACTTTATTACCATATGATCCGGAATTCGAGTTGGGCGAGAGCCTGGCGGACGCGAGCGGCGCGGTTTCGCTCAATCATCCGCATTGCGCCAAATTCTGTGTCCTGGGTGGCGGTGCGTGTAGCAAAACGGATTGACATTCAGCCTATTTGGCGGCTAAATTAAGCATCGTGGTGATTTGCATGACCAGCTTGCGGCCACGTTAAAGAAACTAGCTAAACGGTCGGGACATGCTAGTGTCTGAACTGCCTTTACTATGCCTGGTTTTATTTGCAACGGCGCAGTAAAAACAGGACTTCCACCAGGAATATCCCGACCCCAAGTGGAAGGAACCTGTGGAATTATGACCAGTAAAGACTTTCTCGAGATTTGCCGTCCAGAAACACGCGCCATTCGTGCTGGACTGGACCGTAGTCCCAATGCCGAAACCAGCGAAGCGCTGTTTCTGAATTCAGGCTTTGTTTTCGACACTGCCGAACAGGCGGATGCTGCCTTCTCCGGCGACATACAACGCTACCTCTATAGCCGATACGCCAACCCCACCGTCACGATGCTGGAAGAGCGCCTGTTGGCGCTGGAGGCCGCCGATATCTGCCGCGCGACCTCCACTGGCATGGCAGCGATCTTTGCCGCACTGGCGAGCTGCGTTGAAGTTGGCGACCGGGTGGTAGCGGGCTCGACCCTGTTCGGCTCCAGCCTGCATATTCTGACCAAAATCCTGCCCAAATGGGGTGTGGAGGTGGAATTGGTGCCACCGGCGGACCTGGACGCCTGGGCCAAGGCTCTGTCGAAGCCGGCCAAAGCCGTGTTTGTCGAAACGCCGACCAATCCGACGCTCGATATTGTCGACCTGCGTGCACTGGCGGACCTGAGCCACAAGGCCGGCGCCCGGTTGATCGTGGACAATGTGGGAGCGACCCCAGTCCTGCAACGGCCATTGGAACTGGGGGCGGACGTGATCGTCTACTCCACCACCAAGCACCTGGACGGTCAGGGACGGACGCTGGGCGGGGCGGTGCTTTGCGACGCAGAGTTCGACAAAGAGTACCTGCAACCGTTCCTGCGACATACCGGCCCTGCCTTGAGCCCGTTCAACGCCTGGGTGGTGCTGAAAGGCCTGGAGACGCTGCCGCTGCGGGTGCGCGAACAGAGCCGCAATGCGCAGTTCTTGGCAGAAAAACTGGAGAGCCTCCCCAATGTCAGCCGGGTCGCCTATCCGGGCCTGAAGAGCAATCCGGGCCATGCGGTTGCCGCCTCTCAGATGGATGAGCATTTCGGCACGGTGCTGAGCGTCGAGGTCGAGGATGGCCGCCCGGCAGCCTTTGCGTTTCTGAACGCCCTGCAACTGGTCGATCTGTCCAACAATCTGGGCGATACCAAGTCGCTGTCGTGTCATCCCTGCACGACCACGCACCGTGTGCTGGAGCCGGAAGCCAGAGAGGCGGCAGGCATCACCGAAGGGCTGGTGCGGGTGTCCGTCGGCCTGGAGCACAAAGAAGACCTGTGGGCCGATCTGCAGCAAGCGGCCGAAGCCGCGGCGAAGGCCGCGGCGAAAAACACCCGGCAGGCCGCGGCCTGATATTCCGGCTGGAAACGGTTTGACTGGCCGTTTCCGCCAGTCCTGATATAAGGCACGGAGCGGGCGGCGCGGTGCCGCCCCGATCCGCTCGCTCCAGCCTTCATGCGGGACCAGGCCGATGTATTCGGAAACAACGCGCTCGGTACTGATCTCCGTCGAGACAGAGTACCTGCCAGAACATTCGCTGCCGGGTCAGGGCCGCTATTTCTGGGCGTATCATATCACCATCGAAAACCAGGGCGGCGACACTGTAAAGTTGCTCAACCGCTATTGGCGGATTTTCGATGGTACCGGCCAAATGCAAGAAGTGCGCGGTCCCGGCGTGGTAGGCGAACAGCCCCAGTTGGCCCCAGGCGAGCGCTTCACCTATACCAGTGGCGTTCCGCTGGCGGTGCCGGGCGGTGTTATGTCGGGCCATTACGAGATGCTCAGCGCAAACGGTGACATGTTCAACGCCATCGTACCTCCGTTCTCGTTGGACTACCCGCAGCAACCCGCGCAATTTCACTAGCCGGACGCCGTTTTAATGGATCGAGGTCTTCCCAACGCGATTGATCTGCGGCCCGTCCTGTTCATTGTTGGACTGCTGCTGTCGGCCTTGTCGGGGGTGATGCTGATTCCGGCGATCATCGACATCATCTTCGGCAGCCAAGACTGGCGGGCCTTTGTATTTTCGGCAGCAGCGACGCTGTTCGTCGGCGGCGCCATGTCCTTTGCCACCTATTCTGAAAAACTTCGGCTGGGACTGCGACAGGCATTCCTGGTAACGGCGGTATGCTGGCTGAGCGCAACGATCTTTGCCGCACTGCCGTTCACGCTGATGGCGGTTCCGCTCAGCTATACCGACGCTTTTTTCGAAGCCATGAGCGGCATCACCACCACCGGCTCCACCGTAATGATCGGCTTGGACCACGCGCCGCCCGGCATCCTGATGTGGCGGGCGCTATTGCAATGGATGGGTGGCATCGGCATCATCGTCACCGCGGTCGCTGTGTTGCCGATGTTGCAGGTTGGCGGCATGCAATTGTTCCGCATGGAATCCTCCAGCCGGACGGAAAAGGCGCTGCCCCGGGTGGCACCGCTCGCCGGTTGGATCGGTATTATTTACACATCGATGACTGTTATCTGGGCGGCGATGTTGTGGCTGGCGGGCATTACGCCGTTCGATGCCATCTGCCATGCAATGACCACCATAGCCACGGGCGGATTTTCAACGTCCGACCATTCTATCGGTCTCTACACCCAACCTCTTATTCACTGGATCATTACCTTTGGGATGATCGCTGGCTCTCTTCCCTTCGTGCTCTACCTCCAAGCAGTGCGCGGCAGGCCACGGCCTCTGCTGATGGATACGCAGGTACGGTGGTTCCTCGGCACCTTGGGCTCGGTCATCCTGGGACTGACCATCGCCCAGATCGTATTCCTGGAGCAGTCACCGGACCGGGCGCTTATGCTGGGCGCGTTCAACGCGACCTCCATCATGACCGGCACCGGTTATGCCACCGACGAATATGACCGCTGGGGCAGTTTTGCGCCCGCCGTGTTCTTTGTGATTATGTTTATTGGCGGCTGCGCGGGCTCTACCACCTGCGGGATCAAGATTTTCCGCTTTCAGATCCTGTTCGCCGCCGCTGGCACCCAGTTGAAACAGTTGGTGCAACCGCACGGCGTCTTCATCGCCTACTACAACCGCAAGCCTATACCGTCGGGCGTCGTCGAATCCGTCATGGCATTCTCTCTGATTTACGCTGCGGGCTTTGCGACATTGACCATCGCGCTGAGCGTACTGGGTCTGGACTTCCTGACAGCAGCATCCGGCGCGGCAACAGCCATTTCCAACGTGGGGCCGGGCCTAGGCGATGTTATCGGCCCTTCCGGCACATTCGCGGCGCTACCGGCGACAGCCAAATGGCTGCTGGCGGCGGGAATGCTGTTCGGGCGGCTGGAATTCTTTACAATCCTGGTGCTGTTCCTGCCCAGCTTTTGGCGGAACTGACCGGCCCCAACGATTGCTACCGTTCGCAAGCTGCGCTACCCCTTAGAGCAACAAGCACCTACTCATTGAGGGACACCGCCCATGACCAAGGGCCTATGGTACACTGGCGCACCGTTGGATCGCCTGTCTCATCGCAGAACCGACGACAACTGGCTCGCCGAGCGCCTGGCAAATGCCGAGACGCGGCTGGTGCCGGTCTGGCGCAACCAGAATCTGTCGCATCAGGAAGACGACCGGGCCTTGCTGCCGACGCTCGGCGAAGCCCGTGACCTGCTGGAAATGGGCAAGCATGTTTCGCTGCTGGGCATCCGCGACGGCCAAGCCTATTTCGCGGTGGACCTGTCGCACCATGACGACCCGTACCAGCATCCGCTGCTGGAGGGTCAGGGGGCATTTGAAGACCTGCGCAAGTTCGGCCCGGCCATCGACCAGCACGAAGGCGCGATCCTGGCGCACGCGCGCGGCCTGATGTTCTGGCACGCCCGCCACCAGTTCTGCGGCGTGTGCGGCAGCCCGACCGAGCCCAGCCATTCCGGCAATCAGCGCAACTGCACCAACGAGGACTGCAAGGCCCCGCACTTCCCGCGCACCGATCCCGCCGTGATCATGCTGGTCTACAAGGACGATTACTGCCTGTTGGGCCGGAACAAGAACTTCCCGATCCGCGGCATGTACTCGACCCTGGCCGGCTTTGTGGAGCTGGGCGAAAGCCTGGAGGAGGCGGTAGCCCGCGAAGTGCTAGAGGAAGTAGGCGTTACCTGCCTGCCGGAGAACGTGCATTATTGGGCGAGCCAGCCCTGGCCGTTCCCTGCGTCCCTGATGCTGGGCTTCCACGCCAAGGCGGAGGATATGGAAATCGTCCTGCAGGAAGACGAGATGGAAGACGCCAAATGGCTGCACCGCCTGCAAATGGATGACCCGGAATCCGTCGGCGTGAAGTTCCCGCGCGTGGATTCCATCGCCGCCCGGCTGATCAAGAGCTGGATGGAAGGCGATTTCAAGTCGTAGCGGCTGCCGGACCCGGAATGGCTAAGCTGTTCCGGGGCCGGCACCTCTAAATCCACATGCAGGGGATAATCAGTCCTTGCGCATAGCCCGCACGGCGCTGGCCAAACGGTCCGCGGCGTGGAGCGCTTCGGCTTCCGTGCTGGGGCGACCGAGGGCAAAGCGGATGGTGGCGCGGGCGTCTTCTTCCGAGAGCCCCAATGCCGCCAGCACGTACGAAGGCTCAACGGCTGCCGACGAACAGGCTGATCCGGTGGAGAGCATCAGTTCCGGCACGGCAGCCAGCAGCTCCTGCGCATCCACGCCAGGGAAAGTCAGGTTCAGATTGTGAGCCAAGCGGTGCTCTGTACTGCCGTTGATCCGTGTGTCCGGTAGTGCAGCCATGACGCGCTCCAGGAACCTGGCGCGGATCCCCCCCAGGCGTTCGGTATCTGCGGCCGTATCTTCAGTGGCAACGTCAGCAGCCGTGCCCAAACCAATACACAATGCTGCGGGGAGCGTACCGGAACGCAGGCCTCTTTCCTGGCCGCCGCCAAAGAACAGAGGCTCCAGCCGGATGCGCGGACGGCGGCGGACATAAAGCGCGCCGATGCCTTTCGGGCCATAGACCTTGTGGCCGGAGATCGACAGCAGGTCAATGTTTTGGGCCTGCACGTCCAGCGGGATCTTGCCGTAAGCCTGCGCCGCATCAGTGTGGAACCACGCGCCGCGCTGCCGGCAGAGAGCGCCGATCTCGGCCAAAGGTTGCAGCACGCCGATCTCGTTGTTGGCGGCCATGATGGAAACGAGCGCGGTATCTTGCGTCACCACCGCCGCCAACGCCGCCATATCGACCAGGCCGTCGGGGCGAACCGGCAGGATGTTGATCGCCATGCCTTCCCGGCCCACCTGCCTGACGCTTTCCAGCACGCATTTGTGCTCGGTCGCCAGGGTGACCACGTGGTTGCGGGGCTTGGGTGCGCTGCGGCGGAAGCGGCCTGCACCGAGGATGGCCAAGTTGTTGGCTTCCGTCGCGCCCGAGGTAAAGACGATTTCCCGCGCCTCTGCGTTGATGACGCTGCCGATGGCGGCGCGGGCTTCTTCGACGGCGGCTTCCACCGCGCGCCCGGCAGAATGCTCCACCGAGGCCGGATTGGCGAACTGCTCGGTGAAATAGGGCAACATGGCTTGCAGCACCCGCGGATCGCAGGGCGTCGTGGCCTGATAGTCGAGATAGACGGGTGTATTCATGATTGCCAACACATAGGCCGCGCAGCGCGCGCTGTCACCCGCAGTTAAGCAACGTTTTTACGCTGGAACAGGTGCTTCCAGCGGGCCGCAAAGGCGTCGATCTCCGCTGTGGTCGTCCCGCTGCCGATGCTGATTCGGATAGCGGCCCCTGCCAGATCAGGCGGAACACCCATGGCGGCGAGGACCGGGCTGGCCTGCACCTTGCCGCTGGAGCATGCTGAACCCGCGCTAACACAGAAGCCTGCCAGATCGAAGGCCATGACCTGGGTTTCCGCCGGGACGCCGGGCATGGCAGCGCAGGTGGTGTTGGCGAGGCGCGGGGCGGGTGCGCCAAAAATCATCGCGCCCGACGCTGTGAGTTCGGCTTCCAGGCGGTTGCGCAGGGTTTCCTGGCGAGGCTGGTCGGCCAGGTTGTCGGCGAGCGTCTCCAGCGCCGCGCCGAACCCGGCGATACCGGCCAGATTTTCGGTACCAGGCCGCCTGCCCTGCTCCTGGCCGCCAGCCGCCTGGCCGGCGGAAAGGGCGAGGCCGGGACGGGTGATGATCGCGCCAACGCCCGCCGGGCCGCCAATCTTGTGCGCGGAAACCGTAAGCAGGTCCACACCGAGAGCAACGAGGTCGAGCGGCTGCTTACCCAGCGCCTGTACCGCATCGCAATGCAGGAGCGCGCCTGCCGCGTGGATGATTTCCGCGGCCTGGGCCACCGGTTGGAGAACGCCGGTTTCGTTGTTGGCCAGCATGAGGGAGACCAGTGTCGTGGGCCCATCTTCGGCCAAGGCAGCCTGAAGTGCCGTCAGATCGAGCCGCCCGGCCTCATCGACCGGCAAGCTGTTCTCCGGCGCGCAGAAAGCGGCGACGGAGGAATGTTCTACAGCGCTGGCAAGCAGGCGCGGACGGCCCACGCCGAGCAAGGTGAGGCGGTTGGCCTCGGTACCGCCGCTGGTGAACGTCACATCCTGGGGCCGTGCGCCGACATTCTGAGCTAGCAATGCCCGTGCGTGCTCAACGATATGGCGGGCCTCGCGCCCAGCCTGGTGGACGGAGGAGGGGTTCCCGCCCGTGGTCAAGGCGGCAACCATCGCGTCAGCCACGCCGGATTTCGCCGGGGCAGTAGCGTTATAGTCAAGGTAAATGGGGCTTTTTGGGCGCATTAGTACGGAAACGGCAGAAAGTGAAACCGATTTCAAGTGATTATTTCGCAGCACATGCTATATTAAGCAGCTGCGGTCGCGCGAACTGGCTGACCTTACTCACCCCAGAGTAGACACAAAGACAGTCGCTGACGACCCCCTGAAATAGGCGTTAGAGGAATAAGAGCAACAACATATGCCTGAGGTTATTTTTAACGGACCTGACGGCCGTCTTGAAGGCCGCTATCACCATACGCCCGAACCCAATGGCCCGCTGGCCGTTATCCTGCACCCGCACCCCCAACACGGCGGCAGCATGAACAACCGGGTCGTCTATGAACTGTTCCAGATCTTCAAAAAGCGGAACTTCTCGGTCCTGCGCTTCAACTTCCGCGGCGTGGGCCGCAGCCAAGGCACCTATGGCCGGGGCCAGGGTGAACTGTCGGATGCCGCGGCGGCGCTGGACTGGATGCAGACGCTGAAACCCGACGCGAAGGATGTCTGGGTTGCCGGTTATTCGTTCGGCGCGTGGATCGGCATGCAATTGCTGATGCGGCGGCCGGAGATCGGCGGCTTCTTCTCCATCGGTGCGCCAGCCAACCTGTATGACTTTTCGTTCCTTGCCCCCTGCCCGTCATCGGGCCTGTTCCTACATGCAGGCCAGGACGAAATCGTTACCGAAGACGCCGTAAAAAAGCTGGTAGAGAAACTGCGCGCACAGCGCGGTATCTCCATCGACTATGAGCGGGTGCCCGGTGCGACGCATACGTTCGGCACGCACTTGGAGCAGATGAACAAGTCGGTCGAGAAATACCTCGACAAGCGGATGTCGGAAGCGGCTGAGGCTGCGGCTTAAGGAAGATAGAGCTTCCCGCCGGTGAGCGGCTCCGGCGTCCTTGTGGTGCCGGGAAAGCTGATTGGCAGACTTCTGACCGAACGCGCTGCGAGGTGGGCGAAGGCCTCTGCCTCCAACGCGTCTCCGTTTCGGGCAATTGCCTCGACGGGTTCGACCGGGACTTGCAGCACCTCTTGCAACGCCTGCATCAGCACAGGATTGTGCCGTCCGCCACCGCCGACGAACCAGGCAAGCGGCGCGGCGGGCAGGTGATCCAGTGCGGCTGCGGTGCTGTGCGCGGTGAAGGCCAGCAAGGTTGCGGCCCCATCCGCCGGCGAGAGATGCGCCACTGGCTGGAGGCCAAAATCCAGACGGTCCAGGCTCTTGGGCGGTTTGCGGGCGAAATAGGGCGCAGCCAGCATCGCCTGTAGCGCTGCCACATCCACCTGACCAGCGCTGGCGAGCACGCCGCCTTCATCCACCGGCTTGCCCGTATGCCGCAAGGCCCACTCGTCCAGCAGCATGTTGGCGGGGCCGGTGTCAAAGGCGAGGAGGTCATCAGCTCCGGGGCCTATCCACGTAACATTGGCAACGCCGCCGAGGTTAAGGAAAGCGCAGGGCCGTGGCGCATTTCCCGCCAGCGCGCGGTGATAGACCGGGGCGAGCGGCGCCCCCTCCCCGCCTGCCGCCACGTCCGCCATGCGCAGATCGCCAACGACCGGAATACCGATGCTTCGCGCAAGGCGGGCTGAGTCGCCCAACTGCCAAGTCCGGCCCTCTGCCGGACGATGCAGGACGGTGTGACCGTGGAAACCCACCAAAGCAGCGACGGTCGCCGCGGTGCCTGTCTGCGCCAGCAAAGCGCGCACGGCATCGACGTGCAGATCGGTCAGTACGGCTTCCAGGGCGGGTGCGCGTTGCGCCGGGTTCTGAAGGGCGTCAGCCATTCGGGCGCGGAAATCGGGTGGGTAGGGCTGAAAAGCAAAGCCGTGCAGCTCCACAATTGTCTCCCCGTCGGTCCGGAGCAAGGCAGCGTCGATGCCATCCATGGAGGTTCCGCTCATCAGGCCGATGACCAGAGCGGGCCAAGAAAAAACTGGGTGTGATTGTTCCTGCATGGCGGCCATGCTACATCGCCGCCTTCACCTAGCAACAGACAGCAATCACCATGCCCCGTTCGGATTTTCTTGCCGCCCTGACAGAGCGCGGATATATTCACCAATGCACGGATACTGAAGGCCTCGACGCGCTTTGCGCTGCGGGTCCGATCCGCGCCTATATCGGCTTTGATTGCACCGCCGATTCGCTGCATGTGGGCAGCCTTGTGCAAATCATGATGCTGCGCTGGCTGCAAAAGACGAGACACAAGCCCATCGTGCTGATGGGCGGCGGCACGACGAAGATCGGCGATCCCTCCGGCCGCGACGAAACCCGGCAATTGCTGACGCATGAGGCGATCCAGGTGAACAAGGCCGGCATCTTCAAGGTGTTCGAGAAGTTCCTGACATTTAGCGACAACGAAGCCATCACCGTCGACAATGACGAATGGCTGAGCGAACTAAAGTATATCCCGCTGCTGCGCGATGTGGGCAGCCATTTCAGTGTCAACCGCATGCTGACCATGGACAGCGTCAAAAACCGGCTGGAGCGGGAGCAGCCGCTGACCTTCCTCGAATTCAACTACATGATCCTGCAAAGCTATGACTTCGTGGAACTATCCAAGCGCTATGGCTGCGTGCTGCAAATGGGCGGCAGCGATCAGTGGGGCAATATTGTGTCCGGCACCGACCTGGGCCGCCGCCTGGAGCAGCCGCAGCTTTACGGCCTGACCACGCCGCTGATCACGCTGGCCGATGGCGGCAAGATGGGCAAGACGGCCTCCGGCGCGATCTGGCTCAACGAAGACCGGCTGCCGGTCTATGACTATTGGCAGTTCTGGCGGAACACGCTGGATGCCGACGTTGGCCGCTTTTTGAAACTGTTCACCGAACTGCCGCTGGACGAGATCGCCAAGCTGGAAGCGCTGGAAGGCGCGGAACTGAACGAGGCGAAGAAGATCCTGGCGACCGAGGCCACCGCCCTGCTGCACGGCCGCGCCAAGGCTGAGGAAACGGCAGAGACCGCCCGCAAGGCGTTTGAGGAAGGCGCGCAGGCGGAGGGTCTGCCGACCGTGGAGGTGGCGGCCGGCGATCTGGACGCTGGGGTCGCGGCGTTCGATCTGTTCCGACGGGCCGGTTTGGCCACCAGCAATGGCGCGGCCCGGCGGCTGGTCCGTGGTGGCGGCGCGCGGCTGAATGATGTGCCGCTGAAGGATGAAAACCAGGCGATTGGCTCGAGCGATCTGACGGAGGCCGGCACGCTGAAGCTATCCGCCGGGCGCAAGCGGCATGTGCTGGTGAGGCCAGCTTAGGCGCACCGCCCGGCTTTGCCGACCTCCTCGCAAAGACGCCAATCGGGGAAAGGGGAGAAATACAGCCATGTCTGCCATCGACGAAGTTCTAAGCCTTGAGCAGCAGCGCATCCGTGCGACGATTAACAAGGATATCGGCGCGCTCGACAAGCTGCTGGCAGATGATTTTGTCTATATTCATTCCAATGCGAAGAAGGACAACAAGGACAGCTTCATCAGCGCCTTGCTGTCCGGCGCCACCGCCTACCGCAAAATTGAGCCCCGCGTGACCGACACGCGCGACTTCGGCGAAACCGTTTTCCTGATCGGCGAAGCGGACCTGACCGTCAGCCTTTACGGCGAGCGGAAGGCCTTCAAAGTGCGCTTTACATCGGCCTACACCCAGCGAGGCGGCGAATGGCAGATGGCGCTCTGGCAATCGACGAAAACACCTGCGTGATTAAGGGTTAGGGCCGCGTGTTCCTAGTTGTCTAACATCTTAAGCGGGCTTAGGCTGTTTTCGTCAGGGAACGACGCCTGAACGCCACTAGCGCGTTAATAGATATGGAGAAGACACCTAATGGAACGCCGTAATTTTCTGAAAGGTGCCGCTGTTGCGGGCACCGCTGCTGCCGCCTCGACGTTGGCCTCACCGGCAATTGCCCAGGGCAAGCGCGAGCTAAAGATGGTCATGGCCTGGCCGAAGAACTCGCCGGGCGCAGGCACGTCTGGCCAGCGCGTGGCTGATCGCATTACCGCCCTGTCCGGCGGTGCACTGATGGTGAAAGTCTATGGCGCAGGCGAACTGGTACCGGCTTTCCAAAGCTTCGACGCAGTCTCCGCCGGCGACGCGGACATGTACCACGCGGCTGAGTATTATTTCCAAGGTAAGGCCAAGGGTTATAACTTCCTGACTGCCGTGCCGTTCGGCATGACCGGCGTCGAAACCCATGCCTGGATCCGCTATGGCGGCGGTCAGGAACTTTGGGACGAGCTGTCCGCAGGCTTCAACCTGAAGGGCTTCCCCTCCCACACCACGGGCACCCAGATGGGCGGCTGGTTCCGCAAGGAAATCAACAGCGTTGATGACTTCAAGGGCCTGAAAATGCGTATGCCGGGCCTGGGCGGCGAGGTGCTGCGCGCGCTGGGTGCGACGCCGCTGAACCTGCCGATCGGCGAAATCTATCCGTCGCTGCAATCGGGCGCCATCGACGCGACCGAGTGGGTTGGCCCCTGGCAGGATCTGGCTTTTGGCTTCTACAAGATCTGCAAGAACTACTACGGACCGGGCTTCCATGAGCCGGGCACCGTTGCCTCCTTCGGCATCAACAAGAAGCTCTATGACAGCCTGTCGAAAGAGCATCAGGAACTGATCTCTGTCGTCATCAAGGCAGAAGCGCAGGACCAGTCGTCAGAATTCAACGCGCTGAACCAGTCCTCGCTGGATACGCTTGTGAACAAGCATGGCGTGAAGGTCCGGGCGTTCCCGGATGAATTGATGATGAAAGCGAAAGCGGCCGCGGCCGATGTGGTTGCGACGATGGCTGCCACCGACGACATCACCAAGCGCATTGCCGATAGCTATGCAGCCTTCCTCAAGCAGTCGGTGGAATACGCACCGCGTGCAGAGCTTGGCTACATGAACTTCCGGACCAAGAATGCCTAGGCACCGGCGGAGCAACACCGCCGTTCCGGAGCGGCTCTCACGCCTCCCGGAACGGCGGTTTTATTCGCGCTGATAACGCGTCCCCAGGCTCTGCTGATGCAGGTACGGGGATATATAGTTTTGTGTGAGTTTCCCCAAAATGCTCCCTAGCCTTATCCGGACGATCGACACGCTGAACGAGCGGCTTGGCCGCGCAGTGTCATGGCTGGCGCTGTTCATGGTGCTGGTACAATTCATCGTCGTGCTGACCCGCTACGTCTTCGGCCTAGGCTGGATTTGGGTGCAGGAGAGCATCATCTACATGCACGCCATGGTCTTTCTGGCGGCGGCTGGCTACACGCTGGTGCACGATGGCCATGTGCGGGTCGATATTTTCTATGGTGCCATGAGCGAACGCGGCAAGGCCATCGTCGACTTCATCGGCGGTCTGGTATTCCTGCTGCCGATGTGCGCGATGATAGGCTGGGCCTCGTTTGGCTTTGTCTCGCGTGCCTGGGGTATTTTGGAGGGCTCGCCGGAAGGGGATAACGGCATCCCCGGTGTCTACATCCTTAAAAGCATGATCATGGTGTTCTGCGTGCTGGTCGCCTTGCAAGGCCTGGTGATGATGGCCCGTTCCGCCGTGACACTCAGCGGGGCAGAGCCACCGCCGCGGCCCAAAGCCGACCTGCCGGGAGAAGGCGTATGACCCTCGCAGAAACTCTCTCGCTGCTGCTGTTCGGCGGCATTTGTGTCGGCCTGATGGCCGGTTTCCCTGTCGCTTTCACGCTAGGCGGCGTGTCGCTGATGTTCGGTCTGCTGGCGAATGCGCTGGGCGTGTTCGACCTGTCGTTCTTCGGCTTCATCCCAAACCGTATTTTCGGCATCATGACCAATGACGTGCTGCTGGCGGTGCCGCTGTTCGTGTTCATGGGCGTGATGCTGGAGCGCTCCAAGGTGGCAGACGATCTGCTCAACACCATGGGCGGCCTGTTTGGCTCGATGCGTGGCGGCCTGGGCATCAGCGTCTGTGTCGTCGGCGCGCTGCTGGCTGCCTCCACCGGCATTGTTGGCGCGACGGTGGTCACTATGGGCCTGCTGAGCCTGCCGACCATGCTGCGCTGGGGCTATGACCCCAAACTCGCCTGCGGCACGATCTGCGCGAGCGGCACACTCGGCCAGATCATTCCGCCCTCCATCGTGCTGGTGGTGCTGGGCGATCAAATCTCCAACGCCTATCAGGATGCGCAGCGCTCGCTCAGCAATTTCGCGCCGGACCCGGTGAGCGTCGGCGACCTGTTCGCGGGCGCGCTGATCCCCGGCCTGATGCTGGTCGGCCTCTATATTGGCTGGCAATTGTTTGTCGCCGCCACACGACCGGAAGCAGCACCTGCGATCTCCGCCGAGAATGCGCTGGCCAAGGTAAGCCTCGGCACAACCATCGGTGCGCTGGTGGTGCCGGTGGTACTGATCATTGCCGTGCTGGGCTCAATCCTGGCGGGCATTGCGACACCGACGGAGGCCGCAGCGGTCGGCGCTATCGGCGCGACACTGCTGGGCGGTATGCGTCTCGCGAAAGGCAGCCAGCAACTGATGATGCTGATCGGTGGCTTAGCGCTCGTTGCGGTGTTGATATTGACCGGCATGCTCGACCTGCGCCTAGGCCGGAGCGAAGTGTCCGGGACGGAGCAGTTGGGCATTTACGCTGCCGCTGCATGTTGTGCCCTGCTGGGAATCGGCGTCTTCGACGCGCTGCGCCGCACGCATATCGAGGGCTCGCTGCGTGAGGTGATGCAGCAGACAACCAAGATTTCCGCGATGGTGTTCGGCATCGTCATCGGCGCGCAATTATTCAGCCTGGTGTTCCGCGGCCTGGGAGGCGACGACATCGTGCATGAGTTCCTGCACAACATGCCCGGCGGCGCGTTCGGCGCAATGCTTGTGGTGATGGCGACCATGTTCGTCATGGGCTTCTTCCTGGACTTCATCGAGATCAGCTTCGTTGTCATCCCGATTGTCGCCCCCATCCTGCTGATGATGGACCTGAACCCGGTATGGCTCGGCATCATGATTGCGGTGAACATACAGACAAGCTTCCTGACGCCGCCGTTCGGCTTTGCGCTGTTCTACCTGCGCGGCGTCGCACCGCCGAGCGTCTCCACCATGCAGATATACAAGGGCGTGATCCCGTTTGTGTCGCTGCAATTGGTCATGCTGGGCATCCTGTGGGTGTTCCCCGACCTGACCTTATGGCTGCCGCGGCTGGTGTACGGCACGGTAGCTGGTGACGGGTAATCCCGGCAGTCAGGGGTTTGGAATCAGAGTATGAGCAACGAAACGCCGGTCCTTATCGCCGGTGACGGACCGATTGGGTTAACGATGGCGCTGGACCTCGCCTGGCGGGGCGCGGCCTGCACGGTGGTGGAGCGGCGCGCACCCGGCGAGCCGCCTTTGCCGAAATGCAACCACGTCGCCGCCCGCTCCATGGAGATTTTCCGGCGGCTGGGCGTGGCGCAAGACTTGCGGGACAACGGCCTGCCGGCGGACTATCCGAATGATGTTTCCTACCGGACCTCATTCACCGGCCAGGAGCTGACGCGCATCCCCATTCCGTGCCGCCGCGACCGCTATACCTCGCGCAACGTACCGGATACCGACTGGCCAAAACCGGAGCCACCGCACCGGATCAACCAGATTTTCCTGAAACCGATCCTGTTCGACCACGCTGCGCGGTCACCGCCTGGGTTAAAAACCTGGAGACGGGAGAGGAGCGGCGCGTCCACAGCCGCTACATGATCGGCTGCGACGGGGGCGGCTCGATCGTGCGCAAGGGCATCGGCGCGCAGTTTGAGGGCGACGCGGTCATCCAACGGGGGCAGTCCACCTTCATCCGCGCGCCGGGTCTGGGAGACGTTCTCGCTGAACCCGCGGCGCTCTGGCAATTGCTACGCCATCGACGGCGTGGAGCGCTGGGTGGTGCATAACTACCTGAAGCCGGACGAGCCGGACTTCGACTCGGTCGACCGGGACTGGGCAATCCGGGAAATCCTGGGCGTCGGGCCGGACTTTCAGTACGAGGTGCTGGAGCCCATGGACTGGTACGGCCGCCGCCTGGTGGCCGACAAGTTCCGGCAGGACCGCGTGTTCCTCTGCGGGGACTCGGCGCATATCTAGGTGCCCTATGCGAGCTATGGCATGAACGCGGGCATTGCCGGCGCCGTGGGGCTGTCATGGCTGCTGGCGGCGCACCTGAACGGCTGGGCGGACGTAGCAATTCTGGATGCCTATGAGGCCGAGCGGCAGCCAATCACGCAGCAGGTCTCGCACTTCGTCATGGACCACGCGCACGCCATGGCGGGCCAGTGCGGCAGCGTGCCGGAGAATATCGAGGCAAATGACGCGGCGGGCGCGGAGGCGCGGGCGGCTCTGGGGCAGAAGGCCTATGATCTGAACGTGCAGCAATATTGTTGTGCCGGCCTGAATTTCGGCGCGTTCTATGATGAGTCGCCGATCATCGCCTATGACGGGGAGGAAGCGCCCGGCTATTCGATGGCGGCGTTTGAGGCCTCCACCGTGCCGGGCTGCCGCGCACCGCACTTCTGGCTGAAGGACGGACGCAGCCTGTACGATGCGTTGGAGCCGGAGTTCACGTTGCTGTTGCTGGTGTTGGATTGGTGGGGCGGCGTGGCAGGGCCGCCATGGCGGTGGGTGTGCCTTTGTCAGTGCTGGAAATCGCGCCAGGTGAGGCCGATCCGGTCTATGCAGAGAAGCTGGTGCTGGTACGCCCCGACCAGCACGTGGCCTGGCGCGGAGATGAAGCGCCGGACGATGCGCTGGGCCTGTTACGGCTGGTGAGTGGGTGGGAGTGAATGGCGAGTACCATAGTGGGGCTTTGCTGGCATGGTTAATGGCACCATATGCCTTGCAACAGACTTTCGGCAGCTGCCGGGCTTAGGCGTAAGCACTGACTAAACTGGCTATAAGCAAAAGATAAACTGGAACTAAACGGTTAGCGGTACCTAAACCGCTTGCGCCATTCAGGTACCGCTAACGGTTTAGTTTTGCGCATAAAAGTTTAGTTTTGTTTAGGTCAAAAACATCGACGCTATTTTATTACCGCTTTTACCCTATGGCGGAGGCGGCGGGCTGGGCTTACAATTGTTGTCTAACCTCAGAAACAAAGGCTCGGAAACGCCATGACCACAATGCCAATGGCCCGCTTCAAAGTGCTCGACCTGACCCGTGCGCGGGCGGGACCGACAGCCGTCCGCCAGTTGGCGGACATGGGCGCGGACGTGATTAAGATCGAGGATCCGGGTGAGAGCGACAGCCGCTCGGTCACGGCGGGCGACCGGCATGGCTTCGACTTCCAGAACCTGCACCGAAACAAGCGCTCGCTCACCCTCAATCTGAAGAAGCCTGAGGGTCATGAAATCTTCATGAAGCTGGTCAAAGACGCGGACGTGGTGATCGAGAATTACCGCCCCGGCGTGAAGGACCGGCTGGGCATCAACTACGACGCCTGCCGGGCGGTAAACCCGCGCATCGTCTATGGCTCGATCAGCGGCTTCGGCCAGAGCGGCCCGTACCGCGACCGGCCGGGCGTCGACCAGATCGCCCAGGGCATGGGCGGCCTGATGTCTGTCACCGGCCTGCCAAGCCAAGGGCCGGTGCGCGTCGGCGTGCCGATAGCCGACCTCTCGGCCGGCATGTACCTGGCCATCGGCGTGCTGACCGCACTGCTGGAGCGCGAAGTCTCCGGCGAGGGCCAGTGGGTGCACACGTCACTGCTGGAGGCGCAGCTCGCCATGCTGGACTTCCAGGTGCCACGCTGGACCATGGGGGGCGAGGTACCGCCGCAAGCCGGCAACAACCACCCGACCGGCGTGCCGACCGGCGTGTTCGAGACCTCCGACGGGCACATCAACATCGCGGCTTCGGGCGGGGTGATGTTCGAGCGTATGGCGAACTGCCTGGGCGCGCCGGACATGACCAGCAAGCCGGAATACAAGACCAACAAGGACCGGCAGGTTCATCGCGACCAGTTGAACGAGGAGATCGCCACCTACACCCGCACCAACACCTCGGCCTATTGGGTCGCGGCGATGAACGAGGCGGGGGTGCCTTGCGGGCCGATCTACTCAGTCGATCAGGCCTGCGCGGACAAGCAGGTGCAGCATCTGGGCTTTGTCGTGCCGGTGGAGCATCCACAGATCGGCAAGATCGACATTGCCCGCCACGCCACCAACCTGAGCCGCACGCCGCACCAGATGCGGAATGCGACCCCGGAACAGGGCGAGCACACAGATGCCATTCTGGCCGACCTGGGCTACTCAGCCGACCAGATTGCCGACCTGCACGCCAAGCGGGTCGTTTAAGAAACGTTGAGGGGCCCGCTCTCCGCGGGTCATTTCAGCTCCACCTGGTTGCCGTCCGGATCGTGCAGGTAGATGGAGGGGCCGAAGCCTTCTGCGCCGTAGCGGGTGGCGGGTTCGCCTATCTGGATGCCATGGGCGGCGAAGTGAGCCTTGAGCGCGGCAGCGTCGAAGGGCTCTATGGTTAGCGCGAAGTGGTCCATGTTGCTGCCCCCCTCGCCGTCTTTGGTCGGGACCAGATCGATCAACGCTGCCCCTTGCCCGCATCTGGACCAAGCCGATACTCTCTATCGTACGCTCAACCTTGCACCCCAGCACGTCCTCGTATAAGCGGATGGTGCGATCCATGTCGGCAACGGTCAGCACTACATGGTCCAGGTCTTTGATGGCGAACATAGGGCGGTCTCCTTTGCAACGACTGTAGAGCCTGATCAGGCATGAGCACCAGAGGCGGTGCGGAAGTTCGGTCGGCTATGATAGGCTGGCCACAATACCAACGGACTGGAGGACTGGGCCATAGCTATCGACGATGAGACCATGGAATTGCTCGAACGGCGGATGACCGAACGGGTGGAAGAAGCCGTCCGCAAGAAACTGTTGAAACGCTATAGCCTGATCAGCGGCGGCGTGCTGAGCGTGCTGGCCGTGTTCGGTTATGAGAAGATCACCGACTATGAAGCTCAGCTGAACGAA
Organism: Alphaproteobacteria bacterium; assembly: GCA_965202745.1. Taxonomy (GTDB): domain Bacteria; phylum Pseudomonadota; class Alphaproteobacteria; order Bin95; family Bin95; genus JACKII01. Next base: position 294,912 of record CBDBCB010000021.1, on the reverse strand, counting down.
TACGCCCAACTGGAGGCGACAAAAGCAGCCGAGGCAGCGGTTAAGCCGGCGATCCAGAACGCGACAGACGCTGCCAGTGAAGCGAAAGCGGTGGCAAAAGAGGCGCAAAACAAAGCTCTGCGGGCTGGCGTGCAGCTGGAAGAAATGGACCGGTGGCGGTTGCAGGGTCAGGTTAAACTCAGCAAGGCGCTGGATAAGATTGCCGAGTCAGACGCCAAGATCGATCAGTCACTGATCAGCATCGACATGGCGCTCGCCGGTATCTAGGACTAGCTGAAAAATGCGGAAGAACAGATCGATTCCGTTCAGAATAATGCGGGCGACAAGTTTGCCGCCTATTTCCCGTCGGCCCAAAAATTCGAACCCCTGATCACCAATCTCTCGGCCGAGGTTGTGCGTCTGGCAGAGAAAGTCGGGCGCCTGAAGTCGGCACGCACTATCAGTACTTCAACTCCCACCGGTGGTGGCGGAAGCCCGGTGGTAGGAGTTCGGCCCAGCATTCCGGTGACTCCCCCTTCAGTGGTTACTGCCCAGCAGCAACAAATCCAGCAGAGCCTGAAAACGCTCACTGCCCTGCCCGATACGACGATCTTCTTCCAGTTCGCAGGCTCTGCAAGCCGGGAACAGGCAAAGGCTATTTCAGCCAAGCTGGCAGAACGGGGCTACAAGATGCCAGGCGAAGAGCGGATCGGATCGGCGGCCGGGCTGCATGAGGTTCGCTACTTCTACGAGGAAGATGCCGAGACGGCGAAGCAAGCCGTGACGGATATCAACGCGGTACTGGCCGGAATGGGTTTCAAAGCCGACGTCGAGCCGCGGTCGCTGACTGGTCTCTCCAAAATCAAGCCGCGCCGGGGGGCCTCGGAGTTGTGGCTGGAGCCATTGCGGTAGGCGTAAAAAAGAGCGGCTCCTGTTTCCGGGAGCCGCCCTCTTTCCGCCCTTATCAGGCAATCTGCCTGGATCAGTAAACCAAGCTTGGCAGGTACAGCGCCAGGCCGGGGAAAATCAGCAACAGGGCGACCATGCCGATCATGGCGATCACGAACGGTGCAGCACCAACGGCAACGTCGTTGAACTTGCCGCTCGTGCGGATGCCGTGGACAACATAGAGGTTCACGCCGATGGGCGGGGTGATCAGGGCTGTCTCCATCAGCACGGTAATCATGATACCGAACCAGACCGGGTCGTAGCCCAGATGCGCAACGATCGGGAACACAATCGGCACCGTGGTCAGCATCATGGAGAGCGTTTCCATGAACATGCCCAGGATCAGATAGAAGCCGATGATAATCAGCATCGTCTCCAGCGGGGTCAGACCCATTTCGGCAATCGCCCGAAGGATCTCTGCCGTTACGCCCATGAAGCCCAGGATAAAGTTCAGGAAGACCGCGGCCATGATGATCAGCATGACCATGGCGGTTGTCCGCATAGTGCCTTCAAAGGCTTCCTTGAGCATGCTGACAGTCAGCGTGCGGGTCCAGGCTGCCAGTACGCAGGCGAAGATCACGCCGACCGACGCAGCCTCCGTCGGGGTCGCGAGGCCGGCATAGATAGAGCCAACAACCACGACGAACAGCATGATAGGCGGAACGAGGTCGGGCAATGTGCGAACACGCTCGCTCCAAGTGGTCTCAACCTTGGTGCCGCCCCACTTCGGCCGCATCAGACAGGCAACGATAATCACCGTCATGAACAGGTGCGCCAGAATCAGGCCGGGGAAGATGCCTGCCAGGTAAAGCTCCGGCACAGAAGTGTCGGTGATCAGACCGTAGATGATCAGGTTGATTGAGGGCGGAATCAGAATGCCCAGCGTGCCGCCCGCGGCCAGCGAGCCGAGGAACAGGCTTTCATTGTAGCCGCGCTTCTCGATCTCCGGGTAGGACACCGTGCCAACGGTCGCGGCCGTCGCGACGCTGGAGCCACTGGTGGCCGCAAAGATCATCGAGGTGCCGATATTAGCGTGCATCAGGCCGCCCGGCAGCCAGGAGAGCCATTGCACCACGGCCGCATACATGCGGGTCGCAATGCCGGTCCGCAGCATGATCTCACCCAAGAGGATGAACATGGGAACGGCTACCAGGATGAACTCCCGGCTCTTGTCCCACACGAACTCGCCAATGGCGGGCATGAAGCGGCCATCATTGGCCATTTGGTCGAGAATAAAGGTCAGGACGCCCAGAACGGCGGCGACTGGCACTGCCGTCAGCACCAGAATGGCAAGGATTATTAATGCCCAGACGGCCATGGTTTAGGTGCCTCCAGCTTGGTTTTTGAGGTCCATACCGTGGGTTTCTTCCGCCACTTCTTCGTCGATGGAGCGCACGCCCGCGATACGTTGCACGCCTGCGATGTCGCCGCGCAGCAGCGTCATCAGCGAATAGAGCGCAACAACTATCAGCGTGACGATGAACAATACGAGGCCAGCCAGCCAGAACAGCTGCGGTATCCACAAGGGTGTCTGCAGTGTGGTGATGGCAGTCGAATTGTTCGCCCAGGATTCCAGGAAAACGTACAACGCGCTTTCGGTCAGGATGCCCATATAGGCCAGCAACAGCACCACGCCGACAACGTCGAGCACGGCGCGCATGGGCCGGGGCAAAAAGTTGTAAAAGGCATCAATGCGGACATTGGCGCGATGCAGCAGGCAGAAGGAATACGCCCAGGTCGTGCCGGCCGCAAAGATGTAGCCGGAAATCTCGTCCGCGCCACCAATAGAAACATTGAAGACGCCGCGAAGGAAGATTTCCAGCGTCACCAGAATAGCAGCGCCCAGCAGCGCTGCGCCGCCGACCCATACCGCGTACTGCGATATCCGGCCGAGGAGTGCATGTAATTGTTGCATTTGATGCCTCATTTATCGGCACGGCCAGCGCGCCAATAGGCGACGCCGCTGCCTCAACAAAGGGGCAGCGGCGCCAGTATTTCGCTCTAGAAGTGGATTAGAGCTTCGCGGTCAGACCAACGATCTTGCCGATCGTGTCATTCCACTCGTCCACGCACTTCTGAGTGCCGCAACGCTCACCCCAGCGCTTCACCACGACATCTTCCACGATCTTTTTGACCGCGTCCTTGTCAGCCTGGCTCGGCTCAACCGGAACCATGCCGCCCGGATCGCCCAGCGGGCAGGGGCCGGATGCATTGCAGTCCATACCGATCTGGTCGTTCTTGGCAGTCGCTTTCCACATGATGTCGTCGAGCTTAACCATCTCGGCTTTCATCAGCAGTTGAGCGTCGGGAGTCAGGCTGGCCCAGGCTTTGGTATTCATGGCCAGGTAGGAGTTGGCATAACCCATCCGGATGCGGATGTTGTGGGTCACAACCTGCCACCACTTGCCGTTATAGGCCGGCAGGGTGCCGGTCAGGCCGCAGTCGGCAACGCCTTTTTGCAGGGCCGGAACGACCTCAGCAAAGGCGATGGTGACCGGGGTGCCGCCAATGCCTTCGATGAAATCACCGAGGGTGGTGGAGTAGGTGCGGATCTTCTTGCCCTTAAGCTCGGACAGGGAAACGCTGGTCTTGCTCTTGTCGCCGAGGTTGCACCAGAGCTGCTGGGACGGCCAGGAGTAGATCATCAGGAGCTTTGCGTTGAACTTGTCTTTCAGTTCACGCTCCATGATCGGCCAATAGGCCTTGGACATTTCACGGTAGGTGTCCAGATCCTGGGTCAGGCCGGCAAGGTCGGTACCTTCGATGGCCGGGCTGTCCTGGCTGGAGTAGGTCGACAGGCTGTGCGCGGCATCATACACGCCGAGCTTCAGAAGGCGCATCACCTCATAACCCGAGAGGCCCAGCTCCGTGTAAGGCTTGGCGTTGGCGGTCAGCGCACCACCAGATGCTTCCGGCAAGGTTTTCTGCCAAAAAACGCTCTCGCGCTCTTTCCAGTGGTCCAAGTTGCCCCAGGTGCCAACGACCTTGAACTCTTTCTTGCCGTAGTCAGCTGCAGAGGCCGGCAATGCTGCCAGCGACAAAGCAGCGGCGGCAGCCAGAGCCATCACCGTTTTTTTCATACTTAAGTCTCCCAGTTCATCCATCATTCGATGTGGTCGCAAACACTGCGCCTACGGCGGGACCATAGAGGCAGAGTCCCGCAAACGCTAGTCCTCCGAGGGCCTCTATGACAATTTGAAAGCAGGATGGGTCATTTTTTCAGAGGCCAACCCCCATATAGACAACACCACTGCCGTACAATCCCCGTCCATCGTCCGGCGAAGCCCGTGTCAGCTCATTGACTTGCATACCGGGATGCCCGCTCAGAAGGGCGTCACGCAGCGGCTCATGCCGTTTGGCAGGCAGCATAGGGTACCATAAAAGGCCAGCGCACGCCGGCCACCGGCGGCGAAGGCGGTCGACAAATCCCGGCAGCGAATCATACTCCGCCTTAACCTCATAACTAGGGTCAATCAGAACCAGGTCGCGCTGCGGATTGGGCGGTTTTGGCGGCGCCATGAGGCCCAGACCCGAGAGCCCATCGGCCCGGCGGACTGTCACGCGGCGGTCACTCTCAAACAAGCGGGAAAGCCAGCCGTGCTCCTGGGGGTACAGTTCCCAAAGTCAGAGTTGATCCTCTGCCCGCAGCAGCGTTGAGGCCAGCAGGGGCGAACCCGGATAGAGACGGGGATTGCCGCCCTGGATGGCCTGGAGAGCGCGCAAAAAAGGCTCGCCTTTGGCAACACGGCGCTCTGCCAGCAAACGCTTGATGCCTGCCGCCGCCTCCCCTGTCTTTTCCGCTGCCGGATGATCCAAATAATAGCGTCCGCGCCCGGAATGCGTCTCCGCAAAGACCAGCGACGCGGCATCTGCCGTCAGCTCGTCCAGTGCGCGGGCCAGCAGGACGTGCTTGTGCACATCGGCGAGGCCGCCGGCGTGATACATGTGTTGATAGGACAGCATGGGGGGAGCCCTACTCTTTCAGGCGGGCTCGTACCAGCTCACATGGGCGACGACGACACGCCAGCCGGTTCCTTGAATACGCGCCCAGGTCTGGGATTGCCGTCCACGCTTGCCCGATCCTGTGCGGGTAAACTCCGTGTTGGCGGTGCCTAAATCATCGCCGAACGTGGTGATGATGGTGCGCTCCAGCGTGCGGTCGGCGGAGGAGATGCGCGTGCGGGCTGCGCGGATCTCGTCGGGACCATAGGAGTTGGTCCCCATGGAATAGCGCAGCACGCGCGGGTCTTCCCAAAAGAAGTCGCCGACCAGGGCGTCCACATCATTGCCATCAGGGCGCGCTCGTAAGCTTCAAAGGCGGCGGTGACTTCGGCGACGATGGCAGGCTTGTTGATTTCCATGAAACTTGGCGGCTTCCGGCTAGAGGTCGGCACCCTAAAGGGCGGCAATGGGCGCTTTCACAACGCCCGACTGCTCTAGCACGAACGCGGCGGCAAGCGCATCGGCTTCTCGCCACGGGCGGGCGATGAGTTGTACACCGACGGGCAGTCCCTGCCCTTTGGCTGGCCACAGCGACGCGACGGCTATGGGCACGCCTGCCGGGGTCAACGGCTGGGTCATGATCCCCGCGGCAGAGCGGGCGGCGATAATCTCCCCGCCAAGTTTCACGGTCTCCGTGCCGATTGTCAGCGCTGGGAATGGCGTGGCGGGGGCGAGGAGCAGGTCGTAGCTTTCAAACAGCGAGTCGACCTGTTGCTTAAACAGGCGGCGGGTGCATTGGGCTTGCAAATACCATTGGGCTGGCGTCAGTGCCGCTGCGGTCAGGCGGTAGCGGATGAGCGGGTCCAGCCGGTGGCGGTCCGTTTGAAGCCGCTGCCGGTGCAGTTCGCCCGCTTCTGCGTATGTGATGAGCGCACCGGCGGCACGGGCGGCGGAAGCTAGGGGTAATTCGACGGTATCGGTAGCTTGTAGGGCAGTGGCGGCGGCTTGTAGAGCCTCCTGCGCCGCCTCTCCCGCGTACTGGGCAAAGTGCCCGCCAAGGATCGCAATGCGCAGCTGTTTTGCTTGGAGCGCGCCAACCGGCTCCGGCGGGCGGTCCGCCTGCATGGGGTCGAGCGGGTCACGGCCCTGGAGGGCGTCATAGCCAGCGGCGAGGCCTGCGGTGGAGCGTGCGAACAGGCCTACATGGTCCAGGCTGGTCGAAAACGGAAACACGCCGCGGCGAGAGAGTCTGCCATAGGTAGGCTTCAGCCCGAACACGCCGCAGAAACTGGCTGGCACCCTGACCGAGCCGTTGGTGTCCGTGCCCAAAGCCAAATCCACCAGCCCCGCCGCGACCGCTGCCGCCGACCCGCCGGACGAGCCGCCCGCAGTTCTTGTAAGGTCATGAGGGTTACACGCCGGACCGGCGTGGGAGTTCTCCGTCGTAAAGCCGAATGCAAACTCGTCCATGTTCGTCGCGCCGAGCGGGATGGCTCTGGCGGCGATCATGCTGGCAACTGCGGCGGCGTCTTCGGTGGCGGGCGGGTTGTCCGCCAGAATGATGGAGCCCGCGCGAGTGGTGAGGCCCGCGAAATCGTACAGGTTCTTGAAAGCAAAAGTCTTGCCTTCAAGAGCGGCCGCATCCCCGCTCGCAGCGGAGCGAAGAGCCGGGGTCGCGCTGTCCCGAGGCTCATGCCCCACCCGGCCCCGAATACCTCTTGCGCGGTTCCGGGGATGCATCAAGTCGGTGAATGCGTTGAGCCGCGGGTTCAACGCTTCGATACGGGCAAATCGGTCAGCGATGCTCACGGCTCAAACCGCGGCGCGGGTTCCAGATCGTCGGGCAGGTCTTGCGGCAAGGACGCCGCCATTCCGGCCATAATTTGCAATTGAAGCGTCACTGCTTCCACTTCCATCTCATCCAGGTCGAGCCCGGCAGCAGGAGCCGACGCACAGACATAGGTCTCGGCGGCGGCCTTGCTGGTCAGGGCATTCACAGGCCCAGGCTCACCTTGGCCAGGATATTGCGTTGCACCTCGCTGGAGCCGCCGAAGATGGTAGCGGCGCGGAAACCGTAGTAGCGGCCAGCGGCGCTTGCCTCGTCCGGCGTGGCGACCGGTGGTTCGTTCAGGCCGCCGGCTGCTGCCTCCAGCTGTTCGAAGGGCAGGGCGTACATCCCGGCCGCCTCTACAATCATCTCGGTCGCCTTCTGCGTCGCCTCACTGCCGCGAAGCTTGATGATGGAGGCTGATGCGCCCGGGTTCTGGCCGGTGCCCAAGGCTGCCAACATCCGCAATTCGGAGTTGCTGATCGTCTGCGCCTCGACCTCGAGTTCGGCCATACGCTTGACAAAGGCCGGGTCGCTTTCCAGGCCGTTCTCCCGCGCCAGCCGCCGGAGCCGCGTCAAGTTCACGTTGATACGGCCCGTATAGAAATTGCCGCCGCGTTCGAACTCCAGCAGGTATTTGGCGACGGTCCAGCCGTCGTTCTCCTCGCCGACGCGGTTGGCCTGCGGCACCCGCACGTCGGTGAAGAACACCTGGTTGACCTCATGATGGCCGCCAAGCGTGATCAGCGGGCGGATTTCGATGCCGGGCGTGTCCATCGGGATCAACAGGAAGGTGATGCCCTGCTGCGGCTTGCCCTCGGTCGAGGTGCGCACAAGGGCAAACATCCAGTCGGCGAAGTGGGCGTGCGTCGTCCAGATTTTCGAGCCGTTGATCACATAGTCGTCGCCATCCGGCACCGCCCGCGTCTTGAGGCTGGCGAGGTCGGAGCCGCTGCCCGGTTCGCTATAGCCCTGGCACCAATAGTCGTCGGTCGCGAGGATGCGCGGCAGGAAGTGCGCCTTCTGCTCGCCCGTACCGTAGCGCATGATGACCGGCCCGACCATGCGCAGGCCCAGCGGAATGACCGGCGGCGCGCCCGCCTCCGCCATTTCGGTCTCGAAGATGAATTTCTGACTGACCGTCCAGCCGGGGCCGCCATGCTCCTCCGGCCAGTTCGGCGCGATCCAGCCTTTTTTGTGCAGGATATTCTGCCAGCGGACGGCATCGTCCCGGTCGGGGAAGATCAGCGAGCCATTCACCCACTTTGTCCGGATATCATCCGGCAGTTCCGTGGCAAGGAAGGCGCGAACCTCGTCGCGGAAGGCCAGATCAGCTTCACTGAATTGCATGTCCATGGGGCGAATTCCTATTTAAGCACCAGCTTTTGCCGAACCCTAACACTCCGTTCTCGTCCTGAGTAGAGCCGAAGGTTCGTATCGAAGGATGCTGAACAAATCCCTGACACCCTTCGATATGCCGCTTTGCGGCTACTCAGGATGAGAATGGCTGATAACGCCACCCCGCCCTCGCAACCCCAGCACCACCTTTGCCAGAATGTTCTTCTGCACCTCGCTGGAGCCGCCCATGATGGAGATCGCGCGGGCTTCGAAGTAGCGGTTGGCGGCGTCCACCTCGTCCGGCAGATGCGGGCCAGGGGCGTTCAGATTGTCGAAGGGGCTTTGCGGCATGGCGAAGTCACACGCCGCCATCATGGTCAGTTCGGTGACAAGCTGGTTCACCTCTGACCCCCGCAGCTTCGCCGCTGAGGATTCCGGCCCCGGATTGCCGCCCGCCGTCATGCGCGAGAGCAGGCGCAGTGAGCCCATAGCGATGGTCTCCGCCTCGATTTCGGCCTCTGCCATACGCCGGACGAATGCCGGATCGCGGTCCGCGCCGGACAGCTTGACGAGCCTGCGCAGACGGACCAGGTTGGCCGCCAGCCAGCCGCCATAGAAATTGCCGCCGCGTTCAAACTCCAACAGATACTTGGCGACGGTCCAGCCGTCATTCTCCGCGCTGATCCAGTATTCGGCCGGCACGCGCACATCGTCGAAAAACACCTGGTTCAGTTCGTGGTCATTGCCGATGGTGATCAGCGGCCGTACGTCCAGGCCGGGCGTATCCATCGGCAGCATGATGAAACTGATGCCGGCTTGCGGCTTGCCCTCGGTAGAGGTTCGGACCAGTGCGAACATCCAGTCAGCGGCATGGGCATGGCTGGTCCAGATCTTGATGCCGTTGATGACGTATTCATCGCCATCTGTACAGGCCAGTGACGACCCTGCGTGGGTTCTTGCCGAGCGTTACGGGACCACGGAACAGACCGTATGGAAATGGCGCCAGCGTGCCAGCGTGGAGGATCGCAGCCACACGCCCCATCGCCTTCAGACGACGTTGACGCCAGCGCAGGAAGCTGTCGCCGTGGCCCTCCGCAAGACGCTTTTGGTCTCGCTGGATGATCTGCTGGCGGTGGTGCGCGAGTTCTTGAACCCGAAGGCCTCCCGCTCTGGCCTTGACCACTGCTTGCGTCGGCATGGCGTGGGGCCCCTGCGCGCCCTGAAGCAGCATCGCCCCGGCCAAAGCACAGCGCCTTCAAAGCCTATGAACCCGGTTCCATCCCCATCGACCTGAAATACCTGCCACCGATGGCAGATGAGAGCCGCCGCCGTTCCCTCTTCGTGGCCATCGACAGGGCAACGCGTTGGGTTGTTGTCAGGGTCTACAACAGCAAGACAGCGGCCAATGCCCGGCGCTTCCTGCGCGCCCTGGAGCGCGCCTGCCCGATGCGGATCCGCCCCATACTCCCGGATAATGGAAAAGAGTTCACGGATCGCCTCTTCAGTCTGCGCCAGCGCGCCGCAACAGGCGCGCATGAATGCGACACGCTGGGCGCCGCCCTCGATATCGATCATCGCCTGACGCCGCCTAGGTCACCTCAGACCAACGGTATGGTCGAACGGTTCAATGGCCGCATCGAAGAGGTTTTGCAGAGCCATCCCTTCCGATCCGGCGCGGTTCTGGAAGCCACGCTGCTTCGCTATGTCTGGCTTTACACCCAGCCGCTGCCGCAATCAGCCCTGGGCAGCAAGACGCCTTTGCAGGCAATGAAAGGATGGCGCAAACCCAAACCAGAGCTGGTCAGGAAACAGCCATATTACCTTCCAGAATGGGACACATAACCCCGTTTGACCAGCAATGAACTTCAATCCCAGACGTCACGGCCCAAGGGCAAACACAGCGCCGTAAACCGACCCCCTACTCACCTGGGAATGCACCAGCTATAGTTCGCGCAATTGAATGCCACCTGAGGAACCGCGCCATGCTGACCGCCGAACAGAACACCATGCTGACCCAGACCGGTCCCGGCACGCCCATGGGCGAGTATTTCCGCCGCTTCTGGCAGCCAGTCGCACTGGTTGAAGAACTGGCGGAGCCGGACTCTCCGCCCGTTCGCGTCGATATCATGGGCCAGGAACTCATCGCCTTCAGAGATACGAACGGCGACGTCGGCGTACTGGATGCCCGCTGCCCGCACCGCGGCGCACACCTGTTCTTCGGCCGGAACGAGGAATGCGGCCTTCGCTGCGTCTATCACGGCTGGAAGTTCGACCGGCACGGCAAGGCGATGGACCTTCCCAACGTCGCGCCAGATAGCAACCTGCATAAAACCGTGCGCACCAAGGCCTACCCGGTACGGGAATATGGCGAGATGATCTGGGCCTATCTGGGGCCTGACGAAGCCAAACTGCCCGGCAGCAAGCTGCCGGAACTGCCCATGCTGGAGTTTGCGGTGATCCCATCCAGCCACCGCTATGTCTCCAAACAATTGTTCCAGTGCAACTGGGCACAGATCATGGAAGGCGACCTGGACACCGCACATTTCAGCTTCCTGCACATGCCGGCTCCGGCAGTGCCGTCAGTCTATCACCCGCACAGCCAGGCGGATGAAAAGCGCCTGTGCTGGATGCGGGACGACCCTATGCCTTTGTTTGAGGTGCTGGAGCATGAATGCGGCTTTGTCGCCGCCGGCGCCAGGGAGGCAGACGGCCAAAAATATTGGCGCATGACCCAGTTCCTGCTTCCGACCCATGGCACGGGCCCCTCCACCTTGCCGGGTGAGACTTATCACGGCTTTGCCATCGTGCCGGTCGATGACACCTCGGCCTGGTGCTATGTCTATTCCTGGAACCCGGAGCGTCCATTGGGCAATGAGGAGCGCAGCAAGCTGCACGAGGGCTGGGCGCTGGTCTGCGAGCGGGACGAGAACTACATTCCCGTCCGCAATGTCACCAACGACTTCATGATCGACCGGGAAGAGCAGAAGAACCGCACATTCACCGGCGTGAAGGGGCTGGCGGAGCAGGACTCCATGATCCAGCACAGCCAAGGACCGATTGTCGACCGGACCAAGGAAATCCTGACCGGCACCGACGCAGCCGTGGTCCGGTTCCGCACCAAAATGCTGAAGGCTGCGCAGGACCTGGCCGATGGAAAAGAGCCCGATGCGCCATACCTGCATCAGCACTATCTTGCCCGCCCCGGCTCATGGCTGGCCGATGCCAGCCTGACCGTCGATGAGGTGATGATGGCCCGCTTCGGCGACCCGCTCGGCCGGGTGACGGAAGAGACGGCAACAGCGGCGGAATAGCGGCAATAGCAGGATGCCCAAGCAGGAGTTGCAACCGCCGTCCGAAGCGGGCGGGCTTGCGATTGAGAGCCTGACCGGACCAGATGCCATCCTGGCGGCCGTGCCCGATTTGGCACGGCTGCGCATAGGGGTATCCTGGGAGTTTCCCTATCTTTATGACGGCTCTCTGGCTTACGAGCAGGACTATCTGGCCGGCTATGCCTCCACCGAAGGCGCGATTGTGGTGACCGCCTGCGACCCGGTCGATGGAAACAGGATCGTGGACGCAGCAGCCGCCATGCCACTCGCGGCGGAACATGGTGAACTGCTGGCCGCATTCCAGACGGCCGGACTGCCAATCACAGACATGTACTACTGCGCCGAGTCGGTGCTGGAGGCCAGCTACCGGGGCCGGGGCGCAGGCCATGCTTTCTTCGATCACCGGGAAGCACAGGCCAGAGCGCTGGGCTTTGCAGAATGCTGCTTTCTGGCCGTGGACCGCCCCGCCGATCACCCGCGGCGGCCAAGTAATTATCGCCCGCACGATGCCTTTTGGGCCAAACGCGGTTATCGGATTGAGCCAGGTTTCAAGGCATCTTTTACCTGGCGCGACCTGGATGAGACAGCCGCTTCGCCCAAATCCATGAGCCTCTGGCGGCGGCGGATTTAGGCAGGCTCAATCAATACCGTATTGCCCTGCCCGCAGCCCAACGCGTAGACCTTTGGGCCAAGAAACACACTAGCTCCAAGAGAAGACGCTGATGGCCTTCAAACCTTTCGACCTCACCGGCAAAGCCGTCCTGATAACCGGCGGCAATGGCGGCATTGGCCTTGGCATGGCGGAGGGGCTCGCCGAGGCTGGTGCGGACGTTATGATCTGGGGCACCAATCCCGACAAGAACGCCGCCGCCCTGGCCGAACTTAAAAAGTACGGCACCAAGGTCGCGGCGATGAAAGTCAATGTCGGCAGCGAGACCGAGGTCGAGGATAGCTTCGGCGAAACCATCAAGTTCTTCGATGGCCGCCTGCACGGCTGCTTCGCCAACGCGGGCGTCTCCGGCGACCGGCGGCAGATGAAAGACGGCTTCGGCGGCATGGACTATGCCGAGTGGCGGCGGGTTCTCGACATCAACCTGGACGGCGTTTTCTTCACCCTGCGCGCAGGTGCGCGCCACATGAAGGAGCAGGGCGAAGGCGGCGCGCTGGTCGGCACGTCCTCCACCGCCTCCATCATGGGTCAGGCCCGCGGCGAGCATTATGCGGCTTCCAAGGGTGCGATGAACGCCATCATCAAGGCGCTGGCCGTCGAATACGGCCGCCACGGCATCCGCGCGAACGCGGTTCTGCCGGGCTGGATCGAGACGGAGATGACGGCTCCCGCCTTCAACTGGGACAAGTTCCGCAACGCCGTGCTGCCGCGCGTGCCGGCTGGCCGCTGGGGCACCAAGGAGGATTTCGCCGGTATCGCCGTCTACCTGGTGAGCGACGCCAGCCGGTATCACACCGGCGACGTGATCGTCATCGACGGCGCTTATACCCTGTTCTAGAGGCCGAATTCCCATGTCTGAACCTTTGGTGCTCGTGGAGCGCAAGCAATATGGCGACCGCGGTCACGTCGCCTGGATCACCGTGAACAAGCAGCGCAAGGCCAACTGCCTGGACCATGAAAGCCTGCTGGCCTTCGCCGATGCCGTAAACACGGAGAGCCAGTCGCCGGACCTGCGCGCCATGGTCATCACCGGCGCGGGCGAGCGGGCCTTCATGGCAGGCGCGGACCTGAACGTCATCGCGGGCCAGGATGCGGACGGCGCGAAGCTGTTCCTCACCCGCGTGCACCGCGTGTGCCAGTCGGTGCGGGAATGCCCGGTGCCGGTTATCGCGCGGGTGAACGGTGCGTGCTTCGGTGCGGCCCTGGAACTGGTCGTGGCCTGCGACCTGCACATCGCCAGCGCCAACGCCGCCTTCGGCATGCCGGAGGTGAATGTGGGCCTGCCGAGCGTGGTGGAAGCCTGCCTGCTGCCGCAGCTCATCGGCTGGGGCAAGACCAAGCACTTGGTCTTTACGGCGGAAACCATCAGTGCGCAGAAGGCCCTGGATTGGGGTCTGCTGGAGGCGGTGACGCCCGACCATGCCTCGCTGGATGCGGAGGTGGAGCGGGTGGTCAGCATGATCGTGCACGCCGCGCCCAACTGCATGCGCCTGCAAAAAGACCTGGTGCGCCGCTGGGAAGGCATGGGCATAGACGCCGCCATCCTGGAAGGCATCCGCGTCGCCGAGCAAACCTACCGCCTGTCCGATGAGCCAGGCGAATATGCTGGCCGCGTGCTGGCTGGGTTGAAGAAGTAAGGGAAACCATCATACCAGCCAAAAAAGTCGTCATCAGAGACCGCCGCGTGCCGGAGACCGGCGGGCCGTTCAACCTGTGTGTTAAGTTCAACGGCTATGTTTATGTCAGCGGCCTGCCGCCGTTTCAGGAGGACTTCTGCGAGGGCCTGCGCAAGGCGCGTGAGGAAGGGCTGCCGCTGCCGAAATACGAGCGGAAGTCCATCGAGGAAGAAGCCGTCATCGTCATGAACCACTTGAAGTGGCTGCTGGAATCCGCTGGTAACGGCATGGAGCATCTGCTGAAGGTGGTGGTCTGGCTGCGCGATCAGTCGGAGCAGGCACGGTTCGACAAGATCTACCGCAGCTACTTCCCGAATACCGAATGCCTGCCGACCCGCACCCGTATACAGGCGGGCGGCACCCCCTTCGACTGCGGCCTGGAGATCGACGCGATCAGCTATGTGGTGGAGACGGGAACCGAGAACGGCGAAACCCTGGCGGAGATGCAGGCGTAGGAAGGATCACGGATCACACCGCTCCCCTCCAGTGCTGCATTTCATGTGCAGCACCCATGCCGGCGCGGAGGAACTTGGTACGTATCTCTCAGGCATGGAGCCTGCCTGCGGCAGGGTGGAAAATAGCGAGGTCAGCGCCTTAGGAACCTACAATGCCTTTTGAACTATGGCTTGCCTTTGCCGCCGCCAGCGCCGCGCTAATGGCAATCCCAGGCCCGACGGAATGCTCGTGGTGAGCTACGCCCTTGGTCAGGGGCGGGAAACAGGCTGGGCAACGGTGCCGGGCGTAACGCTCGGCGACTTCACTGCCATGACCATCTCGCTGGCGGGTGCTGGCGGCCTCCGCTGAGCTGTTCACCCTGCTGAAGCTTTGCGAAGCAGCCTATCTGATCTGGCTCGGCATCAAGCTCTGGCGGGCGGAGGCCGTGCCCCCGGATGCAGTACAGATATCGAGACGCACCGGCACCCGCGGCATGTTCGTCAATGCCTTTGCCGTCACCGCCCTGAACCCCAAGAGTATCGTGTTTTTCGTCGCCTTCATGCCCCAGTTCGTTGATCCGGCCAGCCCGGCCTTACCGCAATTCTTGGTATTGGAGGCGACTCGCTGCTGCGAATGCTGCGCTTTGGGCGGTTCTGGCGGGCCAAATGCGCCAGCGTTTCCACCGCCCGGCCACGCTTCGCTTGCTGAATCGGACCGGAGCCGGCTTTTTGATTGGCGCAGGCGTTCTCACCGCGCTTGCAAGGCGCTAGGCTGACGCCGGACCGCCGACAGGCAGAACAAACCAACAGAGGGATGCATCCATGAGCCTCCGCCAAATCGCGCGCTACCCGGTCAAGGGTCTGCCCGCCATCACCCTTGACGAGACTGCCCTGACTGCGGGCGAGCAACTGCCCGGCGACCGGCGCTTTGCCTTCTGGCGCGGCGATGATCCGCCAGCAGGCGGGCGCTCGCCCCACCAGCGCCGCTTCAACTTCCGTCAGGTGGCCGACGACAACGCGCTAGCAGCCTTGCGCGTCACCAGCAGCGCGCCCGCAGCGCTGGAGATCACAGCGCCGGACGGCTCCTCGGTCAGCGCCGATCTCGAAACCGCTGCAGGCAGAGCCGCGCTCAGCGAGTGGATCGGTCAGTATCTGGACATCGGCACACCCACATTGCTGGAGAGCATCGGTGGCCAGGGCTTCACGGATATCGGCGACAAGACACTCTCGCTGATGAACCTGAACTCGATTGCCGACCTGTCGGCCAAAGCCGGTCAGCCGATCGAGACCGAGCGGATGCGCGGCAACCTGATGGTGGAAATGCCCGCCTGGAGCGAGCTTGACCTGATCGGCAAGCGGATCACCGTTGGCGCGGTCGAATTCGAGGTCGACAGCCCGGTGAAACGCTGCGTCGCGACGGAGGTGAATTACACCACCGGCCAGAAAGACCACCCGACACCGCAGACCCTGATGAAGAACTACGGCCATGCCGACTGCGGTATCTACCTGCGGGTGGTGAATGACGGCGTAATTCGGGTTGGGGATGCGGTGGCGTTTTAGGGTTTGGATAGCGGTCGTAAAATCAGGCGTCACTGCGAGACTCGATTGCATCCCCCACCCCCTTCTCCCGCGGAGGTGGGAGCCCATGCCTGAGAGGTTCTCACAGAGCGCGAACTCTGTGTTTACCACTCAGGCATGGGTCCCCGGTCAAGCCGGGGAAGGGGTAGAAAGGGGGCCCTTGATTTTCATCAGAGCGATGATGGTTATGGAAACTTGATATGCGCACCCTCCCCCTGGTCTGACCGCCTACCGCCAAACGCCAGAGTTCTCAGAGGTCACCGTGCCTGCCGCCCTGCTGCGCGATCACTCGACGAAGGCCGGTGTCTGGGGCCTCATCCACGTGGCGGCGGGGGCGCTTGTCTACCGGATCAAGGCGTCAGGCGAGGAACACCGCCTGACGCCTGACGCCCCGCCCGGTGTGGTCGCGCCCGAAGAACTGCATTCCGTGGAGCCGGACGGTCCGGTCTCTTTCCATATGGAGTTTTGGCGCTAACCTGCTCTGCCGCTTGCCGGGCCGCTTTTCCTCCGTCATACTTCAGGCAACACTAAAGTAGAAGGAATGAAACCACGGAAGTCGGTATTTCCCTGAACATGTTGCAGCAGGAGGGCCGGTCGGACGCCGCTGTGATGCGCGATCATATGGCCATGGGCGATCTGGCGGAGCCGCTGGGCCTCGACTCGATTTTTGCGCTGGAGCACCACTTCACCGGTTACTCCATGAGCCCGCAGCCGACGCAACTGCTCGCCTACTTCGCGGGCCGTACCAAGCGGGTGAAACTCGGCACAGCGGTGATTGTCCTGCCATAGCACGACCCAGTGCGGGTGGCAGAGATAATTGCGCAGCTCGATATCATGTGCGGCGGGCGCTGCCTGTTCGGCTTTGGCCGCGGCGCGGGCCGGGCGGAGTATGATGGCTTCCGCGTCGACATGGGCGAGGACCGCCCGCGTTTCGTCGAAGCCGCCCAGATGGTGAAGGCGTTGCGCGAAGAGACGTTCAGCCATGATGGCGAGTTCTTCAAGATCCCTGAGATGTCGATCCGCCCCCGCCCGATCTCGCGGCCGGAGGAGCGATTCTACGCCTCCTCCGTCAGCCCGGAAGCGGCGGAGGTGATCGCGAACATGGGCCTCGGCATGCTGGTCATCATGCAGAACGAGTGGGCGAAATGCGCCGAAGACGTGATCAAGTTCCAGGAAATGGCCATCAAGGCCGGGCACAAGCCGCGCCCGCCGATCATCTCCACCAACATCGCCTGCGCCGAAAGCCGCGACGAGGCCGTGGAGCTTGGTCGGCAGTACCTCGGTAAAAAGTGGGACTCGATTGAGGCGCACTACAAGTTCTCGGACGGCGGCCTGGCGAACGTGAAAGGCTATGAGAGCTACGGTAAGATGGCCAAGACTTACACCAAGATGAAGGACCCGGGTTTCTGCAAGAAAGCCAACGAGTTCTACGTCTCCATCCAGGTTGTCGGCACACCGAAAGATTGCCTGGAACAGATCGCCGAACTCCGCCGCCTGACCGGCACGGAGCATCTGGTTGGCGAATACATCTTCGGCGGCATGCCGCACGAGCGGGCGGAGCAGAACCTGCGCCTGTTCGCGAGCAAGTGCGTGCCGATCCTGCAAACGGATGAGGCGTTCACCAAGCCGATCACGCTGGCAGGCATCAGCGCGGACTTCGTCGAGAAGCACGAGGACGTGTTTGTGCCGGCGTAAGGCGAGGTCAGCTACCCTGCCTCATCCTCACCCTGAATAGGCCGGAGTGTATCGAAGGAGCGTTTTGGTCAGTGCCGCATCACCCTTCGATACGCGCCTGTGGCGCTACTCAGGATGAAAAACAAGGAGGGGTGGTCCGCCTACCTCTTCCGCTGCTCCTCCGCAGTCTTTTCCTTGGGCGCGAAGACGAACTCCTCGCCCCAGTCGGTTTCGTAGTCTACCAGTGCGCCGGGCTCGTCGCATTTTGCCACCAATTCCAGCGCAGCCCGCAGGACGGCAAGGTGGGCTTCCTTGTCGTCCGGACGGCCGAACGGATTGCCCATGGGGTGATTGATGAACAGGGAGCGCGGCGGCTTTACCAGCGCGGTCAGATCGCGGCCGGTGGATACGCACACGGTCGGGATACCAGCAGCTTCAACAGCACGACAGACTAGATCCACGGTCTGGTGGTCGAGCGGTCAAGCAGGGATCCCGACGAAGACGTCTACATTGTCGGCCTTCAACGCCATGGCAAGCGCCGGGCCATGCTCCTCCAGCACCGCGCGGCGCTTGTAGATGCGGCCCATGAAGCCGCTCCAGAAGCGTGGCGCGACCGCCCCGATCTCTCCCACGTCCGCCATTTCACGCAGGCGGTCGATGGGAAAGACGCAGTTCAGGTCAATATCGGCGTCGGAGTGGTCATAGTAGCTGTCATGGATCTGGAAACCGCCCGAGTCCGCATCCGCCGGTATCTGGTCCAGGCGGAAGTCGTTGCGGGAGTCCGGATCCCAGGCAGGCATGGAGCACTGAGAAATGCCGCCGCTGGTCAGCATGGCAACCGTACACTCGGCCAGCGGCTTCTCCAGCGGGGTGAGCGGAGCGTCGTCATGACGGCTCCAGTCATAGGGTGGAAAGCCCATGGCACCATAACGCTCAGCCAGGGCATCCACGTATCGAATTGGGTCCATTCGGATGGTCCTCCTCCAATGTTAGACAGTCTGCGCCGCTACCCGCCCGGTCCTAACACCAGGTCCGGCAGGAACGTTGCGATTTCCGGCAGCAGTGCCAGCAGTACTATCACGCCGATATAGGTGAACAGGAACGGGATCACCGCCACGGATATTCGGTCTATACCCAAGTTCGTTAATCGCGCCGCCACGAACAAGTTGGCGCCCACAGGGGGTGTCAGGAAACCTATCTCGCAGGCAATCACCATCAGGATGCCGAAGACGATAGGGTCAATGCCGACCGAAACAGCGATCGGCAGCATCAACGGCGTCAGCAGGATGATCTGGGCGATGGATTCCAAGAACATGCCGGTGATGATCAAAATACCGGCAATTACCAGGATCAGCACGAACTGGCTGTCGGTAAAGCCAAACAGGAATTCGCCGATCAGTTCGGGCACATCCATCAGGCTCATCAGCTCACCGAACGCCTTGGCCGGGCCGACGATGATCAGCACCGCACCGGAGATCATGGCGGTGGTCTTCAGGCAGTAACGGATATCCTTCCAGGTCAGCTCGCCATAGACGAACTGACCGACCAGGAAGGCGTAAACCACGGCGACGGAGGCCGCCTCTGTTGGGGTGAAGACACCGGTATAGATGCCGCCCAGAATGATGAACGGCGCACCGATGGCCCATTTGCCATCCCAGCAGGCCTCTCCCACTCGGCCCCACGAAAAGGCTACGCCCGAATGTCCGCCATAACCGCGGTTGCGGGCAATGATGTAGGTGCAGAGCAGCAGCAGCCCGCTGGCGACCAGCCCCGGTATTACGCCCGCCAGGAACATGCGCGGGATGGATTGATCGGCGACGATGCCGAAAATAATCATCAGGTTTGAGGGCGGGATCAGGCTGCCGAGTGCACCGCCGGAGGCCGCTATGGCACCGCCGAAAGCCGGGTCGTACTTGTCCTTCACCATGGCCGGGATCATCACCGCCCCGATGGCGGCAGTCGTCGCCGGACCGGAGCCCGAAAGAGCCGCGAAGAACGTACAGCCCAGCACCGCCACAAGGCCCAGCGAGCCTTTGTAATTGCCGATCATCGATTGGGCGATGGCAACGATACGCGTCGCCAGCCCGCCCCGTTCCATCAGGGAACCGGCAAACACGAACAGCGGCACTGTCAGCAGTGGGAAGGGTTCAACACCTGTATACATCGCCTGGGCAATGGCAACGAACGGCGTATCGATGATGTAATAGCCAAACACCGTTGCGATTGCGACGGAGATTGGGATCGGAATGCCGATGGCGATAGCCACCACCAGCGCGCCGAACATGTACCAGATTTCAATCATAGATAATCTCCTCCTCTTCCGGGCGGTGGAGGAGAGGTTCGCCAAACTTGATCCAGCGGTAATAGACCTGGATGAGACGAAGCGTCATTAGGCCGAAGCCGACAACGAGGCAGAGGTAGGGCCACTTTTGCGCGATATCGAGAACGGGCGAATTGAACGGATATTCCCAAAGAGAAATGTGCAGAAGCACGCTTTGCCAGGTCAGGAAAATGGCAAAGGCAAACCAGATTAAATCGCTGAGAACCGTCAGTCCGGTCTTCATTTTGCCGGGAAACAGGTTGATCAGGTTCATCACGCGAATATGGGCGCGTTCGCGCACGGCCCATGAGGTGGAGAGGTATACTGACCAGAGCATCGCATAGACCGCGATCTCATCAGACCAGGATGTGGGCGCTTCGAACACGTAGCGCATGACCACCTGGAAAAACACCAGCACGGTCATAATCACCACGCAAATGCCGACGAATATCTCCTCGGCCTTGCTTTCGACAAACCGCCAGATTGTTGCCGCCGTCATAGAATATGCCCGTCCTCGCCTGCTAGTTCATGATCCAGGGAAAAGACATAGCGGCCCATTGGACCGCGGAACCTGTCCGCAGCCCAACGGGTCGCCATGGGTCTCAAGCCTGAAACGGCTTAGTTGGCAGCGTCGTTGATCGCTTTCACGAGCTTGACGTATTCCTCACCACGCTCCTTGGCGAACGCGTTCTTGACCGAATCCGCGGCATCGATGAAGGGCTGGAGAGGCGGCTCGGTGAATGTCACGCCTGCAGCTTCAAGCTTGGCGCGGACACCGGCAAGGCCGACGCGGCTATGCTCCCGCGCAGCGGCGGCAGCGATGTCGGCGGCCATGTACATGGCTTCCTTCTGCTCAGCCGACAGCTTCTGCATGAACTTGTCCGACACGAAGAAGGGCGGGGTCAGCGCGAAGTGGCCGGTCATGGCGATGTACTTGGCCGACTCGTAGAACTTCTGGCTGTAGATCACGTCGATCGGCAGATCGCCGCCGTCAACCGTACCGGTCTGCACCGCCGTCAGGGTCTCCGACCAAGCCATCGGCACCGGATCGGAACCGAACGCTTTGTAGGTATCGACCATCACGACATTTTTCGGCACGCGGTACTTCAGCGGGCGGAAGTCCTCGATGTTGTTGATGTCTTTCTTGGTGTTGTAGATATGACGCAGCGAGACCAGCGAAATCTTGACCATGTGCACGCCAGCATCTTTCGGCATGTCGGCCCAGATCATATCGCCAACCGGGCCATCGACCACTTTGTAGGCGTGCTCAAGGCTTTGCAGCATGTAGGGCAGCACCAACAGATCGATCTTCGGATAGAACGGACCGGCATTGTTCTGCGCGATCAGCGTGCCGTCCAGCGTGCCGATTTGCAGCTTTTTGAACATGTCCTGCTCACCGCCCATCTTGAAGCAGCAATGGACTTTCACCTTCACTTCACCACCGGTCAGGTTGGTAAAACGCTCAGCGAACGTGTTCATAAAGGTGCCGTAGGGGTGCGCGTCGCTGGTGGCGTAGCCGATGTTCATGAACATCTTGGCCGATGCCGACTCAATCGCCATTCCTGCAGCGATTGCCGCGGCGGCAATCCCAAGTCCCAGTTTCTTAAGCATTTAAGTCTCCCGTTGATTCTTCAGCTTTCGAACGGCCCAAGACTAACAGCTGAATGCAGAAGAATTTCCGCAGTTTCACCTGAATCAGAGAACCGCGGGCACAGCTTCAAGTGGTTTTAGAATTTAAGCAACCCAATTAAGCCTTCGACTGGGATAATCTTCGTTACTGCGGCGCCTGTCTGGTTACAACCCAATTCCCCAAAGATACAACCAGCCCGACTATATCCGGAGACAGCGGACCAATCCCTACCAATGACGCGGCGCCAATCCCGCCTGGAACCAACGGATGAAATTGTCCATGCCGAATACCGGCACGCCCGCCGCACGGCGGATGTCGGCGGAATAGGGCGGCATGTTGGTGCACTCTAGAACGATGGTGCCCAGGTCCGGGTTCTGCTGGTGAAGCGCCGTTGCAGCAGCAATCATATCCGCCCGAGCCTTCTCCACATCCAATTCGAGCTCGTTGCCGATGATGACCCGCGCGAACTCTCCATCTGGGTCGGCGCCTACGATGGGCGTATCCAGCAGCACACCCGCGCCGCGTAGATGATCCGGCGTCAGGGAGGCGGCAGAGATGGTCAACACGCCAACACGCTTGCCCGGCGGCAGCATGGCCTGCACCAACGGCACCTGCATCAGCGACGATGCAGCAACCGGCACGGCCAGTTCCGCCTGAAACAGCGAGAGAAAGCCGCAATTGGTGGTGATGCCATCCGCGCCCATGGCGATCAGCTCGCGCCCGACATCAATAAATGGCTCCAGCAGGCCCGCCGCCCGCTCCTTCACCACCCGCTGGGGAGAGGCTCCGTGTACGATTTTATAGTGCACGGGAAAATCCCAGGTGAACGCATTGCCCACCTCCCCCGGAATGCGCGGGAACTGCGCATCCAGCATCAAAATTCCCAGGCTAGCGCCCGCTACCGCTTTGCCACCTTTGGCGATCATGGGCCTCTCCCTTTTTTATTGCGTCTGCCCGCTTGGCTATACCCGGTCAGCTTGCCATAGTTAGCGCCAACAATGCCAATAACCCAAGCGACAGGAAACGCCAGCATGGCTAGCCAAGACAGCAGTGATATCTCCGGCCGGATGAGCAGCATCAGCCACGAATGGGTCAACAAGCGCGTCGAGGATGTGCTGGAGCCAGACCTGCCGATCTGCGATCCGCACCATCACCTGTGGGACTTCCCCACATACCGCTACCTGCTGGATGAGTTGAATACCGATATCGGCAGCGGCCACAATGTGCGCTCCACCGTGTTCATTGAATGCACGGCCTTCTATCGCGCTGACTGCCCGGAGAACCTGCGGCTGGTAGGCGAGACCGAGTTTGTGAACGGCGCGGCAGCCATGGCGGCCAGCGGCCGGTACGGCGACAGCCGCCCGTGTGCGGGCATCGTTGGCTGCGCCTTCCTGAACCAGGGCGCCGCGGTCGAAGAAGTGCTGGCAGCGCATGTGGCGGCAGGCAATGGCCGGTTCCGTGGCATCCGCCACTCGGCGGCATGGGATGCGCATGACGAGATTCACAACGGCCACACCAATCCGCCCCAGAACCTGTACCTGGATGCAAAATTCCGGGAAGGCCTGGGCGTGCTGAGCGGCATGGGCCTGACCCTCGATGCCTGGCTCTACCACCCGCAGCTGGCGGATGTGGCATCACTGGCGGCTGCCTTCCCGGATGCGAAGATCGTGCTGGACCATTGCGGCGGGCCGCTCGGGATCGGCCCCTATCAGGGCAAGCAGGACGAGTATTTCGCCGACTGGAAGAAGAACATCCAGGCCATCGCCGCGGCGTCAGAGAACGTCTACGTCAAGCTCGGCGGGATCGGCATGAAGGTCAACGGCCACGGCTTCCACGACCTGGCCGAGCCGCCCTCCTCCGAACGGCTGGCGGAAGTCTGGAAGCCCTGGATCGAGACCTGCATTGAGGCGTTCGGGCCGAAGCGCGGCATGTTCGAGAGCAATTTCCCGGTGGACAAGGTCTCCGGCAGCTACCGCACCTATTGGAACGCCTTCAAGCACCTTGCCGGTGGGGCCAGCGCGGAGGAGAAGCAATGGCTGTTCCATGACAGCGCCGCCACGTTCTATGGGCTGGAGATCCTCAGCAAGTGAGCATAATGGCCTTTTACTGGATTGCGAAGCATGCCGCGACCCGCCCGGACTCGCCCGCCGTTCACGACCTGCTTTCGGACCGGGAATACACCTATGCCGAACTGCACGACCGTGTCGACCGGGCGGCGCTGTTCCTTTATGAGCGCTGCGGCGTCTCCAAAGGGGACCGCATCGCGCTGCTGATGCACAACTCCTCCGATGTGGTGGAGTTGATTTTTGCCTGTTGGCGCATCGGCGCAATCTGCGTGCCGGTGAACTGGCGGCTGGCCGTGCCAGAGATCGCCTATACCCTGAGTGATTGCCAGCCGAAGGCCCTGTTTCACACAACAGAGTTCACGGAAAACGCCGAAACCGCAGCTAAACAGTATGGCGAGCACGTCATGCTGGTGGAAGCGGCCGATGCGATGGCCAGAAGTGCCACTATGAGGGCCGCCTGCGCGCCTCCTACAGCAATCTGCCGGAGGTTGAGCATGAGATGGAGGACCCGTGGGTCATCCTCTACACCAGCGGCACGACTGGGCGGCCCAAGGGCGCAATGATCACCTACGCCATGCAACTGTTCAATGCGGTGAACATGGCGGTGCACATGGGTGTTGCGCAGACCAGCCGTGGCGTCACGGTGCTGCCGTTGTTCCATGTGGGCGGACTGTGCGTCTACCTCTCACCGCTGCTGCATTCGGGCGGTAGCAGCCTGATCATGGATCAGTTCGAGCCGGAAGTCATGCTGCGGCTGATGACCGACCACTCCATCGGTCTGACCCACATGCTGGGCGTGCCGACCAACTACATGTTCGTCGCGCAGTTGCCTACCTTCAAAGACGCGCAGATCGACCATCTGCAAAGCGTTGGCGTCGGCGGGGCCGCCCCCTCTATTTCCCTGTTGGAGACCTATGCCGCCAAGGGCGTGCTGATCGAGCATGCCTGGGGCATGACCGAGACCAGCGCCGTCGCCACCACGGTGCCCAAAGAAATGGCGCTGAAAAAACTGGGCTCCTGCGGCCTGCCGGTGATGCATGTGGAGACCAAGGTAGTCAATGACGACGGCAATACCCTGCCGCCGGGAGAGGTCGGTGAGCTGTTGATCCGTGGGCTGACGGTGGTCCGCGAGTATTGGCAATTGCCGGATGCGACGGCGCAATCCTTCCTGCCCGGTGGCTGGTTCAAGACCGGCGACGCGGCGCGGATGGACGAGGACGGCTACTACTACATCGTGGACCGCTGGAAGGACATGTACATCTCCGGCGGTGAGAACGTCTATCCGGCGGAGGTGGAGAACGCGCTATACTGCCTGAACGGCGTTGCGGAGTGTGCGGTGATCGGCATTCCCGACGACCGCTGGGGCGAGGTCGGCCGCGCCTTCATCGTGGCGCAGGACGGTGCCGGCCTGACCGAAGAGAGCGTTATCGCCCACTGCCGGGAGCAGCTGGCGCACTACAAAGCGCCGAAAAGCGTTCGCTCCATCGAGGAACTGCCGCACAACGCGACGGGCAAGGTGACCAAGCACATACTGCCCAGGGAGTGAAGCTGCAAGCCGCGGAGCGTGGCGGAATGATGCCTTAATTTACACTGCGCGTCAGCGGGGGCTCCGCACCCTAATCATCGGCCTGGCCTTCAAAGCCGCCAAATTGGCGGCTTTGCGACTTCCGGTTCTCGACCGCCATGATCATCAGATGGGATATGGCGGCGTAGGCCTTTTCCCATGCCGCCTGGGTCTCTGCCGAATAGTCATCCCGGAGGGTATCTTCCAGCATCCGGAACAGCGCGGCGCCCATGGCCGCGTAGTGCTCCGGCTGGACGCCATAGGCCACGTGGCGCAATCTCAGTTCTTCGATGGTTGGCTTAAGGCCGGACAGGTTGCCGATTTGCAGAATAACGGCGCTGAGAGTCGCGATCAGCTTGTCGCCCTGCCGGGCCATATTATTCAGAAACAGATCCTGGGTTTCCGGCGCGTTCTGAAAAAGGTTGCCATAGAATATCTGGCTGGCTTTCAGCGGATCG
Organism: Alphaproteobacteria bacterium; assembly: GCA_965202745.1. GTDB lineage: Bacteria > Pseudomonadota > Alphaproteobacteria > Bin95 > Bin95 > JACKII01. The sequence goes on along the minus strand of CBDBCB010000021.1, from coordinate 269,478 downwards.
GCGCGAAGCTGCACTTCAGCAGAGCCTCTTCTTCTTTGGTAAATGTCATTTCCGGCTCGGTCATCATCAGACTCGCGTCCCGCAGATATTGATACACTGAAAATCGGGGGAACTCTGCCGCCGGTGTTTGACAATAACGCTGTTGGCGCTGGCGTTTCAACACGAAGATTACTATGCAAATTCGCAATAACTGGCGTATGCAAAAATACCTTAACGGAAATTTTATTGGAGGATTTCTTGAATTGGGATGATTTGAAGGTTGCATTGTCTGTCGGTCGTACCGGCTCGTTGAGCAGAGCTGCGTTGCACCTTGGGATCAATCAATCAACCGCGAGTCTCACTGGAAGGCGAGATCGGCGCGACCCTGTTCGTGCGCAGCCAGGCGGGCCTGACCCCAACAGAAGCAGGCCGCATCGCCATCGCCCGCGCCGGAGAGGTCGAGCGGCGCATCGACCGGATGACGGAGCAGATCAGCGACAGCGCAGGCGGTGCCGCAGGCAGCCTGTATCTGCGCGGCAATCATTGGGTACTAAAGCGGTTGATCGACTACGGCATGGCCGACCTTTTTGCGCAGAACCCCAACCTGGACCTGCGCACCGTCGATTACTACAGCGAGCACATGCTAAACCGCGGCACCACCGTATCGGTTTGGTTCGAACGCAATCCGCGGAATATGGAATTCGCGGTCAAGCTCGGCTCGGTCCCCTACGCGGTCTATGCGAAAGCCGGGGAGAACGCCGACGCTCTGGACTGGCTCGGCCTGCTGGACGAGGAGGCCCGCCGGCGCACACCTGCCAAGGCCACCGAACCAGCTTCGGGGCAAGGGCTCCCGCCTGCGGGCCACGGCAACCGATACCGACCTTCTGCTCAGCGCCGTCGCCAACGGGCTCGGCCGCGCCTTGCTGCCGCTATGCCTTGCCGAGAACAATCCCGGCCTGGTGCGGGTCGGTGACGGCCCGCCGCCGCTCAGTCGGACCCTGAGCATTCACCTGCACCCCGATACCGTCCAGACCACTCGGGTCCGCGCATTCGTGCGCTGGCTGCGGGAAAATTTCCGCCACGCCTTCGCCCCGTGCGAGGTTGCGTAGGCCATGACCTTGGCGGTACCATCCACTATTGCTTGGAGGGACTGATTGTGTTGTCAGAAGACGAAATCGATATTCTCGGTGACAGTCTTAGCTACCTGCAGGGACACAAAGACCTCGCAGCCTGTGTTTTCTATGAAAACCTGTTCGAGATCAACCCCAGCCTGCGCCCCATGTTCGATGAAGACCTGACCGAGCAATCCAACAAGGCGTTGTTTGCCTTTGGCGCCATCGTGGCACAGATACACGACCTCGATATCTGCCGGGAAATGACCAAGGAATTGGCTGTCCGCCACGTCTCCTACGGCGTTTTGCCGGAGCACTACGCCAGCGTCGGTGGGGCCGTCCTCAGGACCGTCGAAATGGTGATGGGGGATGCGATGAGCGATGAAATCGCGGTTTCCTGGCGGAAGGCCTACGACTCCGTCGCGGCTGCGATGATCGAGACCGCGTATGGTGCGGAAGCCGCTGCCGCCGGAGCATAAGACACCCATCCCTACGATGGGTTAGGCTCAGCGCTGACGCTACCCAAATACGGATTGCACTGTTCATAGGCCGTTGTGCTGGCTGCGTCCGCCATCGTTGCGCCAAACCTGCCTATGACATAGCCCACAGGGGATTCGCCAAATCCCGCATACGCTCTATGCGGCTGTTGCCGTTCCGCACCGAAGGGCCGGTGGTTATCTCTTTTTCAGCCGGGGCAAAACCCGAGCTGAACTAGTAAACCAAAGCTCAAGAGGTGTGATATGACTGAAGAAACCATCAAGAACAATAAAGAGGGTGCGCCACCGGAATTCGATGGCCTAGATGTAGTCGTTGCGGCATCTAATCCCGTTTATGATCTGGACATCGACGAAACTATCCTGGTTGATCCGGACAGCGAATCTGATCCCGATGGCGATATCATCGTTGATCATGAAATCGTCTTTATTGACATCGTTGGGGCATCAGCGGCAAGCGAAGACGCCGGCTGCCAAGAAATCGGCGGCGATATCATCCTCGTCGATATCGTCGGTACCTCTGACGGCGGTGCCGGTAGAGCGGCTGCCGGGCATGAAATCGGCCACGGGATCAGTATTCGACAGGTTGGGAGCACCGGCACGAACGACAGTTTCGACTTCACAGCCCAACCCGGCACTCTGGAGGCCCCAGTCCCGCCCGGTGAAATCATCATCATGCCCGATGCCGATTGTCCCCCGGACGCTGCCTCCTATGACCCCATCGCCGACCTGCTGATCCGGCACGAGAATGTCAGCGAGCCGCGGGGGGATGACAACCTCGCTGGTGGCGAAATCATTATGGTCGATATTGTCGGCTCGTCCTGCAGCGACACCGACTTTCTTCTGACCTAAGGCGGCTGGGGAGAAGCAGCGCCCTGAAACGGCGGCGCTTCTCCCGACTTACCTTTCGCGGCACATGCCGCTATCATCCGCGCCAGTATTTCGAAAACAGGAGATCGCCCCATGAAAATCGGTGCCTATATGTTCGCGACGGACTACAATATCAATATTGTCGAACTGGCGACCGCGATGGAGGAACGGGGCTTTGAGAGCCTGTTCGTGCCGGAGCACACGCACATTCCGGCCTCGCGCCTGTCGCCCTGGCCGGGCGGCGGCGATCTGCCAAAAATGTACATCCACACCCACGACCCCATGGTCTCACTCGCCTTTGCAGCGGCGGCGACCAAGAACCTGAAGATCGGCACCGGCATCTGCCTGGTGCCGCAGCATGACTTGATCGTGCTGGCGAAGAGTATCGCCTCCCTCGACATGCTGTCGGGCGGGCGCTTCATCTTCGGCATCGGCGGCGGCTGGAATGTGGACGAGATGGAAAACCACGGCGTCGCCTACAAGACCCGCTTTGCCCAGATGCGCGAGAACATTCTCGCCATGAAAGAAATCTGGATGGAGGACACGGCGACCTTCCACGGTGATTTCGTGGAGTTCGACAAGATCTGGTCCTACCCGAAGCCGGTGCAGGACCCGCATCCGCCGATCCTGCTGGGTGGCGAGACCGACTACACGCTGCGCCGCGTGGTCGACTATTGCGACGGCTGGTTCCCGCGCGGCCGCGGCGGCTTCGATCCGCACGAAGCGGTGACCCGCCTGAAACAGCATGCCGACGAGGCAGGCCGGGATATGAGCACACTGCAAATCAGCGTCTTCGGCCCGAAAGCGGACCAGGTCACCATGGACAGCTTCCGCCAGCATGGCATCGACCGCGCCATCCTGACCATCCCCGATACGAGCCGGGATGAGGTGCTGAAGCTGCTGGACGAGCACGCGAAGCTGCTGGGCTAGCTTCTTGCTTTCCGCATCCCTGGCCATCCGCAGGGTGAGCCGGGGCCGGATAGCGGGATTGATCTCAATTTAACAATTTCCCTATTTCTCCCGTGAAGGCGGGAGCCCATGCTAAGAGCTGCTAACAAAGTGCGGACTCTGTATTTGCCTCTCAGGCATGGGTCCCCGCCTCCGCGGGGGAAATGGGAGAAGATGATGATGCGGCAACGCCGCTCACAAAACTAAAACACCAACCAAATCAGCGCCACAACCACCCCCTGCACCGCGCAGGCGAGCCAGAACAGGCGGAGCGCCGCGTGGATATCGGCGGCACCGCACATGCGCCGCCCGGCGGGGTGCATCCAGGCGTCCTGTACCGGCTGGCCCGCATAGGTGCGGGGACCGGCGAGGCTCAGGTCCAGCGCACCGGCCATGGCGGCTTCCGGCCAGCCAGCGTTAGGAGAGCGGTGCTTGGCGGCGTCTGTCAGCATGGCCCGAAACGCCCGCCTGCCGTCGCGCCGGTCGAGGAACGCCGCGGCCACCAGCAACAGGCCGGAGAGGCGCGCCGGGATATAGTTGGCAACGTCATCCAGCTTGGCCGCGGCAAAGCCAAAATCCGCATAGCGATCATTCAGGTGGCCGATCATGCTGTCGGCGGTGTTGAGCGCCTTGTAGGCGAAGAGGCCAGGCAGGCCGAGCACCAGATAAAACAGCACGGGCGCCACCACGCCATCGGAGAAATTCTCCGCTGTGGACTCGATGGCGGCGCGGGCAACGCCGCTTTCGTCGAGGCTTTGGGGATCGCGGCCGACGATCATGGCAACCTGGCGGCGGCCTTCCTCCAGGCTGGTGGCGAGGCCGTTCGCGACCGCCCGCACATGCTTGGCGAGGCTGCCCTGGGCGAAGAACACTGCCGCCGCCGCGATCTCCAGGATGCCGCCAAACGGCAAGATGGAGGCAACGGCCTCTACCACCAGACCCGCCAGGACGGTGGTCAGCAGCACCAGCAGGATGGTGAGCAGGCCCGCGCCGCGGCGGTTGGTGAGCTCGCCCTTGTTCCAGCGCTTTTCGAAGAACGAGATTTCCTGGCCGATCCGGACAACCGGATGTCTGATGCGCCGCCAGAGCCAGTCCGGGTCGCCAATGATGGCGTCCAGGATCAAGGCGAAGACGAGCCAGCCTGCTCGCTCCGGCATGGCGGGCTACTCCGCCGCCTGGGCTGCGTCGCCGTAAAGGGCGGCGCGCAGGCGCTCCCATTCGGGCTGGCTGCCAGGCAGACCGAAGCGGAGCCAGTGCTGATGCGCTGGGAAGGGCCGGGTCCAGATGCGGGCACGGGCGAAGCGGGCGTGCCACTGAACGGCCGTGCCTGGCGTCTGCATGAGGCGGAAAAGCGGGGTACCGCCGTCGGTGATGAGGCCAGCCTCCGCCAGCAGGGAGTCAAGAAGGGTGGCGGCCTGAGAGAGGCAGGCGCGGGTCTGCTCCTGCCATTCGGTGTCGGCGAGCGCCGCCGCGCCGATGGCGAGCGCCGGGCCGCTCACCGCCCAGGGGCCAAGGCGTTCCGACAGGCGTTGCGTCAGCGCGGGATGGCCCGCCGCGAAGCCGAGGCGGAGGCCCGCGAGGCCATAGAACTTGCCGAAGGAGCGCAGGATCAACAGGCCGTCGCGAACTGTATGGCGCGTGAGGCTCGCGGCCGGTGTCACGTCGGCGAAAGCCTCGTCCACCACCAGCAGACGGTCCCTGCCCGCCCAGTCGAGCAAGGCCGGATCGGCCAGACGCCCGTCCGGATTGTTCGGGGAGCAGAGCACCAGGACGTCGGCATCCACGACCGGCTCCGGCACCTCCCGCACCTCATGCCCTGCCGCGCGCCATGCGGGAGCGTGCTCGCCATAGGTCGGGCCGACCACGGCAACACGGCGGGGAGGGAGCAGCGTTGGCAGCACTTGAATAAGCGCCTGGGTGCCGGGAGCGGCGGTCAGGCCCGCGGTTTCTGGCAATGCATAGGCTTTGCGGGCGGTGGCGAGCAGGCGGGCTTCGGTGTCGGGTTGAGGCAGTTGGGTCCAGGCTTCCGGCGGGATCTCCGGCAGAGGATAGGGCCAGGGATTAATGCCGGTGGAGAGGTCTATCCAGTCCTCCGGCGCGCCGCCATACTGCGCCCGCGCCGCCGCCAGGTTGCCACCGTGATAGATAGAGCCAGTGCCGGTTGCGACTTCAGACATGGTCGATCACGTGCATGAAGGAGCCCATAACGTTAGCCGCCCGCATGCCTTCCGGTCCCTGCTCACGGCTGCCGAGATGGCCTGCGTGGAACAAAGGCTGGGCGCGTCCGGCCTTGATGGTGGTGGCGTAGTGGAATTCGTGGCCACGCAACTCACCCTTCCACGGCGCGCCCATCAAGGGCTTCAGGGTGCGGTAGCCCAGATGCATTTTCCACTCGGCGAAGCTGGTCACGAGCGGCAGCAGGCCCGCCATCTCGTGGCCGACGCCGTCTGCATCGACGATGGCCTCGCCCAAGGCCATGTAACCGCCGCACTCGCCATAGAGCAGCGCGCCGCGGTCGGCGGCGGCTTGCAGGCCGGTCCAGAAATTCTCCGCGGCGGTCAACTGGCCCGCGTGCAATTCGGGGTAGCCGCCGGGCAGGAACACGGCGTCGGCGGTCGCGTCCGGCGCTTCGTCCGCCAGGGGAGAGAATGGCACGACTTCGGCCCCTGCCCTCTGCCAGTCATGCAACAGGTGCGGGTAGGCGAAGGCGAAGGCCACGTCGCTGGCGACCGCAATCCGCTGGCCGAGAGGCGCAAGCACGGGCTTCAGAGGATCGGGCGCGGCCGGCAAGGGCTGCGCCAGGTCCTGGATGGCCATGGCGTTGACGCCCATGACGGCATCGGCGGCTTCCTCAATCAGGTCGTCGAGGCCGTCCAACTCCATCGCCTGTACCAGGCCCAGGTGACGGCTGGGCGTGTCGAGGCCTGAGGTGCGCGGGACGGAGCCGAGCAAGGGCAAACCGGCCTTGTGGAACAGTTCGGCGGCGAGGCCAGCATGGCGGGGGCTGGCTACACCGTTCAGGATGACGCCCGCGACCGGCACGTCTTCGCGCAGGCGGGCGCATCCTAAGGCGATGGCGGCCGCTGTCTGCGCCTGCCGCCGCACATCGACAACCAGCACAACGGGCAATCCCAGCATGGCGGCGAGGTCCGCGGTAGAGCCCGCGCCGCCCTTGCCGCCGTCGAACAGGCCCATGACGCCCTCGACTACCAGCAAGTCGGCATCGCGAGGCACTAAGGTCCGGATCAAATCAGGGCGCATGGCCCAGGGGTCGAGATTGACGGACGGGCGGCCGGTGGCGGCCTCATGGAAGTGGGGGTCGATATAGTCGGGGCCGCACTTCGCGCCCGCTACGTTGATGCCCAATTCGCGGAAGCGGGCGAGCAGGCCCAGCGTCACCAGTGTCTTGCCACTGCCGGAGGACGGCGCGGCGATCACAAAACCTTTGGTCATGGGAGGGCGGCGCTCATGCGCTGGCGCTGGCCTGGCTGTCGTCAGGCAAAATCAATTCCCGCCCGTTGAGCGCGCCGAGCCAGTCCAGTGAGGGCCGGAGCGCCACCACAGGACCGATGGCAACGACGGCGGGCGGCTTCACTGTGGCGGCGACGGCTCCGGCTTCAGACAAGCGGCACTCGATCACCTCCTGGCTATCGGTCGTGGCGTTGCGGATGAAGGCGACGGGCTCATCCGGCGCGCGTCCGGCAGCCAGCAGGCGGGCAGCGATGCCGTCCATGTGCTTGAGCGCCATGAAGAGCACCAGCACCGGCGCGCCGCGCGCGAGCGAGGGCCAGTCGATGCTGTCCGGCACCTCCCCCGTCGTGTCGTGGCCGGTGATGAAGGCGACGGCGTGGTTTGTGGAGCGGTGGGTCGCCGGGATACCGGCATAGGCAAGGCCGCCAATACCTGCCGTTACGCCGGGAATCACGCGGAACGGTATGCCCGCTGCGGCCAGCGCCAAGCCTTCTTCGCCGCCGCGGCCGAAGACGAAGGGGTCGCCGCCCTTCAGCCGCAGCACGCGGAAGCCAGCCTGGGCCAATTCGATCAGCTTCGAAGAAATGTCCCGCTGCTTGGGGCTGGACTTGCCGCCGCGCTTGCCCGCAAAGATCAGGCCAGCAACCGGTTTCGCCATTTCCAGGATGCGTTTGTCCACCAGACTGTCATAGACAATCTGGTCCGCCTGGCGCAGCGCATTCCAGGCGTGCAGTGTCAGCAGGCCGGGATCGCCGGGGCCGGCGCCGGTTAGCCATACCCATCCGGGGGCAAAATCGGGTAGATCATCAGGCAACATGACCGAGACCATAACAGATCATTCCCAGCTTCGGCGAGGCTGGACGACGGGTGCGTGCGCTGCCGCCGCGGCCAAAGCCGCATTTGCCGCGCTGGTGACGGCGGAGTTCCCCGACCCTGTGACGGTGAAGCTGCCGCGCGGGCATGAACCGGCCTTCGCGCTGGCCGAATCGGTGCTGGGCGATGGCTGGGCCAGGGCGGGCGTGATCAAGGACGCGGGCGACGACCCCGACGTGACTCACGGCGCGCTAATCCAGGCGACGGTGCGGCGGGGCTCTGTCGGCAGCGGGGTGGCTTTCCGGGCGGGGGAAGGCGTTGGCACCGTCACCAAGCCCGGCCTGCCGCTGGCGGTGGGAGAGCCTGCGATCAACCCCGTGCCGCGCCAGATCATCCGGCAGGCACTGGCGGAGGTCGCGGCGGCGCTGGGCGTGCAGGCAGATGCGGTGGTTGAGATCAGCGTGCCGGGCGGGGCGGAGATCACGCTCCAGACATGGAACCCCAGGCTGGGGATTATCGGCGGACTGTCGATCCTGGGCACGAGCGGGGTGGTGGTGCCGTATTCCTGTGCGGCGTGGATCGCCTCCATTCACCGGGGCGTGGATGTGGCGCGGGCGACGAACCTGGCCCATGTGGCGGCAGCGACAGGCCGAACCTCGGAGGAAAGCGTGCAGCGGCTCTATGGGCTGGAGCCGAGCGCGTTGCTGGATATGGGGGATTTCGCAGGTGGACTGCTGAAGTACCTGCGCCACCGCCCCCTGCCCCGGCTCACGATTGCAGGGGGATTTGCCAAACTGTCGAAACTGGCGCGGGGCTATCTGGACCTGCATTCCGGCCGCAGCCAGGTGGACCTGGACTGGTTGGCACGGGAGATGCATGAACTGGGCAGCGAGCCGCCGGAGGATGCGGCAAGCGCAGGCGCTTTTCTGGCCGCCGCGCGGGCGCAAGGTGTGCCGCTCGCAGACCGGATTGGTGCTCTTGCACAACAAGCCGCCATCACCACGTTGGACGGAACACCAGTCGCGGTTGATGTGCTGGTGATGGATCGGTCAGGAACAATTGTCGGAAGAGCTGGAGGCGAATAGTGCCGCGTAAGGTTTTGGTTCTGGCAGGAACGGCGGAGGCACGGGAACTGGCTGCCTTGCTGGCCGAAAGCCCGGGTTGGCGGACCATCAGTTCGTTCGCGGGTCGGACGGCTGCCCCGAAGCTTCCGGTGGGCGAAGTACGCACGAGCGGCTTTGGCGGGGCGGCACTGCTCGCGCGCTTTCTCGCGGACGAACGGATTGCGGCAGTTATCGACGCGAGCCATCCCTTCGCCGAGCGCATCTCGCGCAATGCCCTGGCGGCGACAAAGACCGCCGGCGTGCCCCTGTTGCGCCTTAGCCGGCTGCCGTGGCGGCGGCAGGAAGGCGACCAATGGCACGAGATCGGCAGCTGGCCGGAGGCTGTTCCGCTGCTGGCGGGGAAATCTGCTCACGCGTTCCTTGCCATCGGGCACCAGGAGTTGAGGGCGTTCAGTGGCCTGGAAGGCAGCTACTTTCTGGTGCGCACGGTAGACCCGGTGACGGTGCCGCTGCCACTGGAGCGCTATGAGGCGATCACCGGGCGGGGTCCGTTTGCTCTGGAGGCGGAGCTTGGCCTGTTGCGCGAGCACGCCATTTCCCATGTGATCTGCAAGAATAGCGGTGGCAGTTCGGCCTATGACAAGATTGCGGCGGCACGACAACTGGGCCTACCCGTCATTATGAAACGGCGCCCGCCGGGCCTGCGCACGCCCGCGGTGAGCAATGTGGAGGATGCGGTGGCATGGCTCGAAATGGTGGCGCTATGATGAGGCCCTCGCGCGTGTCTATGGCCTGGCTGCTTGCCTGTCTGGCGCTTGCCTTAGTGGCCAGGCCGGCGGTGGCAGCGGGACAAAGTTATACGGAAAGGGCGCTGCATCTGCTCGACAACACGCCTGCGGACCTCAGCATACCCAGAGCTGCGGAGGACCGGGTGTTCTCTCTGCTCAACCAATTGCGGTCGGGCAAGGGCCTGCCAATCCTGGGGGCGGGCAAAGGACTACGGGATGCCGCGCGGGTGCAGTCTTACCGGATGCTGCGGGATGATTTCTTTGCCCACCAAGACCCGGACGGACGTGGTGTCAGCGAACGGTTGGCAGCGGTGGACCGCCAAACATTATACAGTGCCATCGGCGAGAACCTGGCGAAGATCAGCCCGCCCGGCCAGGATCCGGCGCGGACGGTACATGATGGCTGGGTGAACAGCCCCGGCCACTACAAGAGCATGATTTCCGAGCGCTTCAGCCATGTTGGCATCGGCTGTGCCATGCAGCAGCGCTTGCTGGTGTGTACGCAGGTGTTCGGTAAGACTGTGGGCCAGTTGCTGTCGCTGCTGCCGGCACGGCCCGGTCCAAGCGGCAGCACGAACGTGACGGCCAGTATTCAGGGAATGGCCTATGGCGGCTGGGTGCTGCTCGACCGGCAGGACAAGGAACTGGCGAAGGGACAGGGCGCGACGCTGAAATGGCCCACTGGGCTGCGGGGCGAGTATCAGGTTCGTATTATCGGCAGGGTGCAACGGGGCAACCGTATCTACCTCCATCGCTTTTTCGGCCCGTCGGCCGTGCTCGACTGACCGCCGCCAGGAATCCGGAACTATGAGCCAAAGTGCTGCCCCCGCCCCTGCTCTCCCCTCCCCCATGCCAGCGGCAATGGCCGCGGTCGCGGAGCTTTACCATCAGCTAATGACCGGGCTGATATTGGGCGTTTCACTGAACCGGGGCCGGCATGATGTGGGCGAGCTGATGTTCCGGGTCTTCCGACACCAGCATCACGAGAAGTTCCTCTCCAGCTTTGAGAAGCTGGGCCTGACGGAAATGCCGGACGCGGTGGCCTGTGCGGCCTACCACTACCTGTCCAACAGTGTCGGCGGCGTGGGCGTGCAGTTTATGCGCGAGAGTGACAGGAAGGCCTGGGTGCGGTTCGTGCCGCCGCGCTGGATCTATCCGGACGCTACCATCTGTGGCGTGCCGAGCGAGGCAAGCCGCGGGATGCTGCGCGGATGGTACGCGCAGAACGGTGTGAGCTTGAACAATCCGCGCCTAGGTTTTATCTGCACCGCCCAGACCACGGACGGGCAGCACGGGCTTTCGGGCTATTTCCTGGAACATGACCACGATCTTTCCCCCGAAGAGCGCCTGCGCTTTGCACCGGGCGAGTTACCGCCTGCTTTCGACGAAGCCGCAGCACCCAAGCTGCCCGCCGCCGACTGGCCGGAGGAAAGACTGGCTAAGGCCAACCGCAACTACGCCATGGAATATGTGCGGACCAACCTGCCGCGTATGGCGGAGCTTTTCGGCCCGGCAGAGACGGCAGCAATCGCGGGCAATGTCGCCCGAATGATCGGCGCCCAGACCTATCTGGCAACGGCTGCTGGGCTGGGTGTTTCCGGCGATACGCCGCACGACTTCGCCCGCTTCCTGGCGACAGAAGCGGCCGCGGAGGGCGATGCGGCAGAAATCACGGAGGAAGGGAATGTGGCGGTGGTTCGGCGCTACGGCTGGTGCTTGACCCGCAATCTGTCTGCACAACACCCTTGCGTGTTCGATGCCTGGAACGGCCTGTTCCAAGGGGCGTTGATGGTGCACAACAGGCATTGCGTGCTCGACGTGGTCCAGCGTTTGGACTATGGCGATCCTTGTATTGAATGGCGGGTGCGGCTGCGCCCGGACATCTAACCCCTTCTCTGGAGTGATCCGATGAAATTGCTTGGTGGTTTCCTTTCCCCCTATGTGCGCCGCACCGCGGTTTCCCTGAATGCGATGGGTCTGGCTTGGGACTCGGAGCCGGTGCCGGTTTGGGATACGCCGGAAGCGGTCAAGAAACACAACCCGCTGGTTCGCATTCCGACCCTGCTGATGGATGACGGCGAGGTGCTGGTCGAAAGCTATGCCATCCTCGACGAGCTGGATGCGATGGCCGGCGACAAGCGCCTGACCCCGGCCAGCGGCGCCGAACGCCGCAAAGTGATGAAGGTAACCGCCGTCGGCGCTGGTGCCATCGACAAGACCATCTGGGCGGTCTACGAGCTGCGCTTCCACGACAAAGAGCATGTCTCCCGCAAGTGGGTGGAGCACAATGAGGCCCAAGCTATTGGCGGCTTTGAGTGGCTGAACGATCTCGCGGCGAAGGCTGGCGACGGCTGGCTCTGCGGTGCGAACATGACCCAGGCGGACGTTACCGCGGCGGTCGGCTTCTCCTTCGCCAACCGGGTGCGCCCGAAGATGGGCCTGCCGGAGAAATTCCCGGCGCTGGCAGCGCATAATGCGCGCGCCGAAGCCCTGGACGCCTTCAAGAAGTCACCCCTGCCCGCACCGGCATAGACGGTGGTACGGCCATGATATGGGGAGGGCGCATTGCCCTCCCCTTTTTTGTGCCTGGAATTTGACGCCGCAACTTGACAAGACACCGTGCCTCGTGGCGCGTGGCAGCCACATTTTCGGATCGAAACAGCAGGAACCCCCGCACCATGTTCAAGGCGATTTACCTGGAAAAGGACGACAACGGCGTCCGGCACAGCATCCGCGAACTGGACGAAAGCGCCTTGCCGGAAGGCGACGTGTGGGTCGGCGTGGAATACTCCACCATCAACTACAAAGACGGCCTGGCCATCACCGGGGCCGCGCCGGTGGTACGCAACTATCCGATGATTCCAGGCATTGATCTGGCGGGCAAAGTGCTGGAAAGCAGCAATCCGGCCTTCGCAGTGGGCGATACGGTCGTCCTGAACGGCTGGGGCGTCGGCGAGGGCCATTGGGGCGGCCTATCTCAACAGGCGCGGTTGAAGGGCGACTGGCTGATCAAGCTGCCGGACGCGTTCAACACGCGGCAGACCATGGCAATCGGCACGGCAGGCTATACCGCCATGCTGTGCGTGATGGCGCTGGAGCGAGCCGGTGTGAGGCCGGACCAAGGCAATGTCCTGGTGACGGGCGCGGCAGGCGGTGTGGGCAGTGTTGTCATCGCGCTGCTGGCCAAGCTTGGTTACACGGTAGAGACCTCCACCGGGCGCGCGTCGGAAGAAGATTATCTGAAGGGGCTGGGCGCGGCGGCCATCGTCGACCATAATGAGCTTTCAGAGAAAGGCCGACCGGTCGGCAAGGAGCGCTGGGCAGGCACGGTTGACGCCGTCGGCAGTCACACCCTCGCCAATGTGCTCGCGCAAACCAAATATGGTGACGCGGTTGCGGCCTGCGGATTGGCGCAGGGCGGCGATCTGCCGACCACCGTTTATCCGTTCATTCTGCGCGGCGTATCTTTGCTGGGCGTTGACAGCGTCATGGTGCCAAAACTGGTGCGCGAGGCCGCTTGGGCGCGCCTGGCGCAAGATCTGGATATGGCAAAGCTCGATGCCATGATAGTGGACATGCCACTAGCCAACGCGCCAGCGGCTGCCGCAGAAATCCTGAAGGGGCAGATCCGCGGCCGAGTCGTGGTGGACGTCAACGCCTAGAGCAGTTCCCGGTCCGGTTGGACCGGGAACTGCTCAAAATCTTTAAATCAGAGCATCTCACACCGTCCCATGGATCGCGGATGCGATCCAATCGGGCCGGGCGATGCTCTAGGCCGCAGCCTGGCGCTTCAACACTTCCTGCAGCACAAAGACCCGCAGCGCGCTGGATAGGTTGCCGCCCCGGCCCTTGTCGACTTCGGCAACAACCTGCGCAACCGATATGTTGCGGATGTCGGCGATAGCTTTCAATTGATCCCAGAACGGGTCTTCCAGCGAAACACTGGTGCGATGGCCCGCAATGGTAACGGACCGGCGGCGAAGTTGGTCGCTCATAAGTTTGCTCCTCAGCTACCTCTTATGGTGTCACGATGTCCGTTTTGGATTTTCTTTTGCGGTTCAGGCTACCGTAAAAAGTTTGTCGTTCGCTCTCAATTTTCCGCTTGGGTACAACAGAGAGCGAAAATCCATTCGCGCGCAAAGACGCGGTGTTTGAGGAAGAGGACGTAACAACCATCCAGGTAGTGATGCCGTACTTGCTCTTCAATACAGAACTGTAAGTTCCCGCCTGTAATTTGGAATGGTGTGGACTGCATGTCCTAGCCAATGGGCGCTCCGGCAAGCCCAAGTATTGGCGACGCACCAAGCCGCAGCCGGCAACACCGTTTCCGGCCAATGATTTCCTGGTTGGTTGCGCGAGTCGCAGTTCGATTGTCATCGAGCTACCTCCCATTCGCTTTCAGGAGAAGATCCACCCACACCATAATGCCGGTAAAAATTTAAGTCTGCAACTATGCTTTTTTAAATGAGCGCAAAATATTCATACGAAACAATTTTGCCATAATCGGCCGAATATAGAGCATCAACTGCAAACACCCTGGCGTCACATTCATAACAACCCACCTGAATAGGAGGCCCAACGCGATCCGCAGCAATCCCTCAACCAGACGGCCGCTGAAACAGCCCACATTACTGGCCTCCCCCTTCGACCGAATCAGGGCGAAGAGGCTACTTCCTAGTATTTTTCAAAAGGGAATTATATCTCTAAGTAACATTTTCCTATTACCCCATTTGATTCTATGATTTACCATAGAGTCACATTAGGAGGAAACATGGCAAAAAATGCACCGGGACGACATGAGCGGAATGGTCTGACGCTTTTGCAAATTGCAGAAATGTTCGGGGATGAAGAAAAGGCGCGGAAATGGATTGAGGCCCAGCACTGGCCGGAAGGGCCACACTGTCCTCACTGCGGTTCTATCAATGTAAAAGTCGGCGTGGCCCACAAGAGCATGACGCATCGCTGCAATGACTGCCCGAAAAAGCCGATGTTCACTGTTCGGGTTGGCAATATCATGCAGGGATCAAAGCTACCCTATCGTGTCTGGGCGGTTGGGCTTTACCTGTTCGCCACCAATCTCAAGGGTATCTCTAGCATGAAGCTGCATCGTGAGCTCGGGATTGGGCAGAAGGCCGCTTGGTTCATGCTGCACCGTCTCCGTGAGGCTCATGGGTCCAATAGTCCAGTTTTCAAAGGTCCAGTTGAAGCGGATGAAACCTACATGGGTGGTAAGGAACAGAACAAACACGCTAGCAAAAAACTCAAGGCCGGCCGCGGCGCGGTGGGCAAAACCGCCGTGGCCGGGATCAAGGATCGCAACTCCGGCCGCGTGGTTGCCAAGGTGGTTGAAAGAACCGCTGCGCATACACTACAAGATTTTGTGACCAATCATACTACCAAGGATGCCCAGGTATTCCCCGACGAGGCGCGCGCCTACAAGGGCATTAACAGGGCGCATCAAGCGGTCAAACACTCAATGGGTGAATACGTCCGTAACATGGCACATACAAACGGTTTCGAAAGCTTCTGGGCACCGATGAAGCGTGGCTATCAGGGCATTTATCACAAGATGAGCCCCAAGCATCTACAACGCTATGTTAATGAGTTCTCTAGCCGTCACAACAGACGTCCCAAGGATACCATTGACCAGATGAGCGATTTGGTTTGTAGCATGGCGGGAAAGCGTTTGCGCTACGTTGATTTGATTGCAGATAATGGTTTGGAAAGCGGTTCTCGAACATGATATCGCAAACAATCAGTCTGTTCTTGAAATTATTGATGTTCAGTATGCGCGAATGCGGTTACTAACCTTTCAAAACATTCTTGAATATAAGCGGTTTCAGACACCTTCAATTGCACATGGGCATAGATAGTCTGAACCACAGCTCCCGTTCGGTTAAACCCCTATCTTATGATCGCGAAAGGATAAGCCAAATGACCAAACTCAAACCCAAAGACAGAACACTCTCTGAAAAACTAGCTGACTCTCACTACCAGCCGAGCAAGGCTGAAATGGAACAGGAATACGATATGCCCGGCGCGGAGATGAAAGACCTGCGCAACGCATTCTTCAAGGCGTCGCCGGATAGAAAATCAAAACCAGGTTAGGAATAATTCAGTGCAATGTTACTTAGAAATATAATTCCTATTCCCGTGTATTGACAAAATCTAAAGAAAAAATCATGGAAATCACCCCTGCACTAGCGACTATATTATTCGGACTTCAATTAAGCGCTTGTTCAACAATCACACAAGGCACAGATCAAGAAATTTACATTTCCACATCCCCGATAGCGGCACAGTGTACGCTTGAGAGACAAGGTAAAAAATCGCTGAAATTGTCTCATCGCCTGGGCATGTAACAGTTACAAAAACCAAACACGATATAACGATTACCTGCAACAAAGATGGCTACCAAACCGCAACTTACCGCAACAATAGCGGTTGGGAATCTACTTCGGGTGCGGGAGGCATTCTATTGGATGTGATTTTAACCTGGGGCGCTAGCAGTGCTATCGATTCAATGACAGGTGCTGACAATAAATACGAACCATCTGTCTATATAACGTTAATTCCAATTCAGGCCCCACCACAATAAAGACAATGAGGTAGATCACTTCTTAAAATACCTATTCAGTTAGGCAAACGTCTAAACCGCGTTTGCCCTCTGAACATCCAGCTCTCTTTTCTTGAACACCCCTATATTCTTAAATGTTACTTAGAGATGTAATCCCCCTTTTTTTCTTAAATATTCAAAGGGTCCACTCCCATGCCCGCCTCCGCCTCATCATCCGCCATCGACCAAGTTCTGGTCCACGCTGACGCCAACCTCGGCAAGTCGCTCGACCGGCTGTTCGATTACCTGCGCATCCCCTCCATCAGCACGGACCCGGAATACAAGGACGAATGCCTGCGCGCCGCACATTGGTCGGCAGACCGGCTGACGGAATGCGGCTTCAAGGCGGAGGTACGCCCCACCACCGGCCACCCCATGGTCGTTGCCCATCACGATGGCGCGGGCCCGGATGCCCCGCATGTGCTCTATTACGGCCACTACGACGTGCAGCCCCCGGACCCGCTGGAGCTTTGGAACACCGGCCCGTTCGAGCCCGTACTGGTCGACGGGCCGCACGGTAAGCGCATCGTCGCCCGCGGCGCGGTCGATGACAAAGGCCAGGTGATGATGTTCCTGGTGGCCAATAGGGAAAAACTTTCCCAGCCCGACATCGCCGTGGTTTGCGACACCGGCATGTGGGATGTGGATACGCCCGCCGTCACCACCATGCTGCGCGGCATGGCCTATACGGAGGTCAAACTGACCGCCGCCTCCCGCGACCTGCATTCCGGCCTCTATGGCGGCAGCGCGCTCAATCCGATCAACGCCCTCTCCCAAATCCTGGGCGGCCTGACCGACGAGCAGGGCCGCATCCAGCTTCCCGGCTTCTATGACGGCATCGCCGAACGCTCCATGGAGCAGAAGGCGGAGTGGGACGCGCTGAACTTCGACGAGAAAGCGTTCCTTGCCGATATCGGCCTCTCCAGCCCCATCGGCGAGGCGCAGCGCAGCCCGCTGGAGCGCCTCTGGGCCCGTCCCACCGCCGACATTAACGGTATCTGGGGCGGCTATACCGGCCCCGGCTCCAAAACCGTCATCGCGTCGGAGGCATACGCGAAGGTCTCCTTCCGCCTCGTCACCGGCCAGGACCATGAGCAGGTTATTAAAGCCTTTCAGCAATTCTGCGACGAGCGCCCGCCCGCCGGGGCCAAGGTCGAAGTCTCCGACCTGTACAGCGCCCCCGCCATGGAAGTACCGCTCGACCTGCCCCAACTCGCCGCCGCCCGCAAGGCCTCGCCGATGAGTATGGCCGCCCTGCGGTAACAGTCGCCTCCGGCGGCTCAATCCCCGTGGTGGAGAAGATGAAGACCATCCTGGGGCTCGACAGCGTGCTGATGGGCTTCGGCCTTGCCGACGATCAGATCCACTACCCGAACGAAAAGTTCGAGCAGGTCTGCTTCCACAAGGGCCTACGCTCCAACGCCCGCCTGTTGGCCGCGCTGTCGGAAGGCTAAAACAAGCTTCCACGGTCCATCCGGACCGCCGTCACTTCACCGAGGTAGGCATCTTCGATGGCCCAACGCTGGCGGGTTCTAGCCCTGCTTTTTCTTGTGCGAACGACGTTAGCTTTCCAGTTTCAGGCCGTAGGCGCGCTATCGCCAGCCTTTCAGCAAGATTTCGGCGTGGGTCTTGCCGATATCGGCCTGCTGATAGGCCTTTATTTCGCGCCCGGATTCTTTCTGGCCGTGCCGGGTGGCGCGCTTGGGCGGCGATTTGGGGCGAAGCAGGTGGTCGTTGCCGGCCTCGCGCTGATGACCGCCGGCGGGGCGCTCATGGCGCTGTCCGACGCCTGGATCGGGCAGATCGCCGGGCGGGTCATTGCCGGGATCGGCGGTGGCCTGTTGAATGTGCTGATGACCAAGATGGTCACCGACTGGTTTGCGGGCAAGGAAATCACCTTTTCGCTAGCAGCGTTCGTCATGTCGTGGCCCATCGGCATCGCGACCGCACTGGTTGTCATGCCGCTGATTGGCGAGGCTGCCGGACTGAAAGCGGTGCTGGCCCTGATCGCCATTCTCACCGCCGCCGGGCTGGTGGCTATTGCTCTGCTTTACCTCGCCCCGCCTGATGTGGAAGCGGCGGCCCAGTCCCCCGGCAGCGGCCAGGTTAGGGGTGCACTGCTGGCGGCAGTGATTGCTGCCGGTTGCATTTGGGGCATCTACAACGGCGCGCTATCGACGGTGTTCAGCTTCGGGCCTGACCTCTTCATTACCCGCGGCATGAGCCCGGCAGCGGCGGCTTCCACCACGTCCATTGTTATGTGGATGTTGGCTGGTATCGGTTCGTTCGCCGGCTTGCTCGTGGATTGGACCGGGCGGTGCTATCTCATCCTCGCTGGCGGCAACCTGGGCTTTGCCGTATTCGTGCTTATCGGTTCCTGGACCGATCAGGTGCTGCTCAACGTGATTGCAATGGGCGCGTTCTCCGGCGTTGCCGTCGGCGCGATAATGAGCCTGCCTGCGCTCGTCCTGCCCGCCCAAGCGCGCGCGTTGGGCATGGGCATCTTTTTCACCTTTTTCTACCTGTTCCAGGCGGGCGGGCCGATGCTGGGCGGGTTGGTGGCGGAACTAACCGGCGACATTGCCGACGCTTATGTGTATGCGGCAGTGCTGTTGGTGATTTCCGTCGCAATACTGCCGCTGTATCATTGGTTCGCCGTCAAAGCCCGGCGGCATCAGGCTTCATCACAAGAGAGGCCGGTATGAACGACCACTGGCAACTCGTGCGGATTCTCCGCGCTCTGGACAGCAATTCCCGCAGCCTCGGCTGGCCGCCGGAAAACCGCAATACAAGCCAGATGGAAGCCTGGTGCGCCAAGCATTGCCGGGGCGGCTGGCAGATCGACTTTGACGACGAGTCGGTCGCTACCTTCTACTTCGAGCGCCGCCGCGATGCCTCCGAATTCGCCATCCGCTGGTTCCCGTTCAAGTGTGTGTAAATAACCCCAAGGCGGACACGCCAGAGTCATCAAACCGGTGCTTCCAACATTGCGCTTGAACTATTGGGACATACCGCCTTCTGACGATATCTGCTCTTCTACATGATCCTTGTTTGCCAGTGCTGAACCACGAGGCGGGAATTCAGCGAATGTGCCAAGATGCTGTTTGACCAACCGGGCTGCTGGTCCAAATGCCCACATCTTATTCCCCACCCAACGAGTATACATGCCGGATTCTTCCGCAGCCTTCTCGTAAGGGTCGCGGCGGAGATTGAAAAGCAGGGGCGCATTCAACTGATCTTTCCACCCTGCCCAGCTATGGTGCTGAACAACGAAATGGGCCTTCCAATCCTGGTAGCGGACAGCTTGCAGGTCTCGTCCTTCGTAATAGATGATTTCCCTACGCTGGCTCTCTGATGCACCGGTCAGATAGGGAAGCTGGTTGTACCCGTCCAAGTGAACCTTGTAGCCCTCATAGCCTTCCCGCAACGCTGCCGGCAGATCTTCGGGCCCGCCCGCCGCGGCAACGAGTGTCGGCACCCAGTCCATACCGCTGAAGATGCCGTTTAGTACCTGCCCTTCAGGAACCTTGCCCGACCAGCGGATGATGGCCGGAACGCGGAATCCGCCCTCCCATGTGGTGCCCTTCTCGCCATGGAACGGAGTCGTACCGCCGTCTGGCCATGTCATGGTTTCCGGACCATTATCGGGCGTAAAAACAACAATCGTATTGTCCGAAATACCAAGCTTCTCAAGATGCGAGAGAACCTTGCCGACATTGTCATCCAGTTCTTTCATTACGACATCTTAGAGTCCTCGCCCATCACCAAGCATCGCTTCATATTTGGGGCTGAGATGGGTCCACACATGCCCCCTAGCCGGCGCCATCCAAACAAAAAACGGCTCTTCGGATTCGACTGCACGATCAATGAAATCAAGGGTGTGCGACATGACCTCGTCATCGAGAGTCCGCTGACGGTCGGGCGGCGCAGGCCCATCGTCAACAATGCGCTGTTTGCCGACTTTCCCCCACCGTGGGTCCACCGTCGTGTCATCCATATCGGTGGCGAAAGAATGAACGACGTTCCGAGGGCCAAACTGGTTCGCAAAGGCGGGATCCTTCGGCCAATCCGGGTCATTCGTATATTCCATCGCATTGAGATGGTAGAGCCAGCCCCAGTACTCATCAAAACCCTTTACGGTCGGCAGGAACTTGTTCAAATCGCCGAGATGATTTTTACCAAACTGACCCGTTTTGTAACCAAACCCCTTCAGTAGGTTAGCAAGGGTCGGATCCTCAGCGCTCAACCCCAAGGGATCACCGGGCAGCCCAACAGTGTGCATACCCGTCCGTACGGGAAACTGGCCTGTCAGGAACGCCGCCCGGCCCGCTGTGCACGAGGGTTCCGAATAGTAGTCCGTCAGACGAGCCCCAGACGCCGCGAGCATATCAAAATTTGGCGTTCGTATGCTTTTGATACCACCATGATAAGCTCCGAGGCTTGCCCACCCCACATCATCAGCCATGATGACGACGATGTTCGGCTTGCCAGTCTCTGCGTTACCCCCGGTGGCTAGCACACCGGAGATCATCATAGCCGCCGCAATCCCTCGTAATAACTTTCTCATAGTGTTCTTGTTCTCCAGACCTTGTAGGTACCCAGGGTATTTGCAGACAATATTTCGGGTCATCACAACCGCATATACCGTCAATTGACGATAGCTCTACCTGCGCAAAAACTTGAGCGCCAGCGCGGCAAAGAAAAGTATCAGGCGGTCGGTCAAAGCAAATTCCTCACAGCAATATAATCGCACGATAGCGCCAAATTATAGCCATCCCATAGTGAAGAACACTCCTTCAATCAACATGATAATGGAGCCCGTTTAGGGCAGCATGGGCCATAGAGAGTTTTCGCCAAGCCCGCCCTTTCGACCGTTAATCTGGCGTTGTGAGGGACTTGTCTATTGCCCCCATGGCGCGGGAAGTGGACCTGTCACGCTTTTGTGCCGCCCCAAGTGCTCGTTTAAGCCACCTTTCGTTCGAAGGCGACGGGGCTTTTCCAAGCCAGTGCTTTGTGACGGCGGCGCGGATTGTAGAAGCCGTTGATGTACTCGAAGATTGCCATCTCAGCTTGCCGCCTTGTTTCCCAGGACCGTCGCCAGATCAGCTCTGCCTTGATGGTTTTGAAGAAGGTTTCGACAGCGGCGTTGTCGTAGCAGTTTCCCCTTCCACTCATCGATACCTTGAACCCATGCTGGCGCAGGATCTTCTGGTAGTCGTGAGAACAATATTGGCTGCCACGGTCTGTATGATGGATGCAGCCCTTCGGTGGTGCCCGGAAGGCAATGGCCATATTTAGCGCTCTGATGGCCAAGTCGCGTTTCATCCGGTTACTGACGGCCCAGCCGATGACGCGCCGGGAATGCAGGTCCAGGATCACTGCCAGATACAGCCATCCCTCCCGCGTCCAAACATAACTGATGTCGCCCGCCCATTTCTGGTTGGGCTTGCCCGCTGTGAAGTCCCGATTCAGCAAATTCGGTGAGATGTTGAACTTGTGATCGCTGTCTGTCGTCACTTTGTGCTTGCGTGTTCTAACAACAGATATGCCGTTCTGGCGCATCAACCTGCCAACACGGCGGTGGCCAACATCCAAGCCGATCTCCTTTAGCTCCTCGGTCATTCTTGGCCGACCATAGCTGCCCAGGCTGAGACGCGACTGCTCTCTGATGTGCGCCAACCTCACCATATCAGACCGCTGTCTGCGGCTGGCCGGACGGGTGCGGAAAGCCCGCAATCCGCGCGGGCTGACACCGACAACATGGCATAAGCGTTTGGCTGGAAAGCTGTCACGGTGCTCTTCGATGAACCTAAACCTCATTGCTTTAGGCCCGCGAAGAACTGGGTGGCCTTTTTTAGGATGTCCCTCTCCTCCTTCAGGAGCCGGTTTCTCCCGCCGAAGCCGGTCATTCTCTTTGGCGAGGCTCAAATCCTCTTTGGAAACCACGTCTGTGTCTCGATGCGCGGTGATCCATTTGTTCAGTGTTGACATGCCAACACCCAGATCGTCGGCCACTTGCTTACGCGTTAGCCCGCTTGTCAGCGCGATCCGCACCGCATCCTGGCGAAAGTCGTCTGTCCGTTTCAGTCCCATAGTCAGTCTCCTTTGTTGCAGTAAATGCTATCAAAGGAGCGGCATCAAACCGCGACAGGTCCAAAGTGAAAAAGCGGCTGCGTATGCTATCTACGTGCTCTGGCCCTGGTATGACTGTCGTTAGGACTGCTATGGGTTATAGCTCAATCTACCAACTCTAGCCTTTCTATGGATCAATTGCCCATGGCCGCCCGCGTCCCGTATTTGAACCAAGAAGACCTCTCAGACGAAAACAAAGACCTCCTCAAGCGCTCGATCTGGCTGACCCGCGCCCTGGTACACAGCCCGGACACCGCCCGCGCTTTTCATGTCCTTGGCGGCCATATCCGCTATGGCATGAAGCTGGACATGCGACTGCGGGAGCTCGCGATTTTGCAGGTCGGCTGGCTGGCGCGCTCGCCGTTTGAGTGGAGCCATCATGTCAAACTCGGCATGGATTTCGGCGTCTCCAAGGAAGACATCGAGGGCCTGATCGCAGAAAACGCTGGCAAGCCGAGCAAGCTCGGGGACCTCGAAAAGAAGATCCTGCTCGCCGCGCGGGAGATGACTGAAAACATCGAAATGCCGGAGCCCCTGTTCAAAGAACTCCAGGCTGAACTCGGCAACGAGCAGATGGTGGACTTGGTCGTCGCTATCGCCACCTACTGCGCCGTTGTCCGCATCCTGGCCTCCCTCGCCATCGAGGTTGAGCCGGAATACCAGTCCTATCTCGACATGTTCCCGCTGCCATCGGACTGATTCCGCCTACCACACTCGGTAAACTAGTGGTTCGATGGAAACGGATGGGTGCCATCCGTTTCCATCGAACCACCAAAACATTGAAAGAGCGGTCTGATCGAAACAACCCAGTGAGGTACTGTCATGATCTACATGGTTGAGCTGAACTACAGCGACCCCTCCACGGTCACAGAGTCGTCGGCGTGGTACGACACCTACCTCCAGCAATTGGTGACGGTACCTGGCCTGCTCACAGCCCAGCGTTATCGTGCGGTAAACGGCAATTCAGCAGCCTGGCAGTATCTGGCGATCTAAAGCCTGATGTCCCTGGACGTGTACGAAAGCGAAAGCTACCTCTCGATAGGCGGAGGCGGTAACGCCAGCAAAGCCTACCATCACGCCATCAGCCGCCGGCGCAATGTCTATGCCGGGATTGATGTTTTGCCAGCCGGATCTGCCGTTTACCGTACTGAAAGCCGCCGCCGGTGCCCAACAAGCAGGCGCCACCCGTCTGGACGGCACGCCAACCGAGCGGTTAATTGCCATTGTACCCCAGGAGACCGCAGAACAGCTGTCTCCAACAGCCCTCGAAGGCATTACAATTTACGCACCCCTATCTGCCGGACAGTTCAAAGTCGGCGGCGTCTAACCTGCCGGCAGCCTAATCCACACAGGAGAACCCCCATGCATCTCAAAGACAAAATCGCCATCGTCGTCGGCGCTGGCCAGTCCCCGGGCGAGGGCATCGGCAATGGCCGGGCCGTCGCGCAAGTTTTCGCCCGAGAGGGTGCCACCGTCGCCTGTATCGATCTGCACCTGGACCGGGCCGAAGAAACCGCGGAGATCATCCGCGGCGAGGGCAACAAGGCGCTGGCTCTGGCAGCCGACATCACCGCCGAAGCCTCCATCAAGGCCGCTGTTGAGGCCGTCGCAGCCGAATGCGGGCGCATCGACATTCTGCACAACAATGTGGGCGTCTCCATCGCGGGTGGCGACAAGCCGCTTGAAGAGTTGACGGAGGAAGACTTCGACCGCTGCAATGCCATCAACCTGCGCGGCATGATCATGACCTGCAAGCACGTGGTGCCGGTTATGCGGGCCCAGAAATCGGGCAGCATCGTCAATATTTCATCCATGGCAGTGCGCGACCGCTATCCGCTGGTGGTCTACAAGACGTCCAAGGCAGGCGTCGTCGCCTTGACCGAGCAGTTGGCCTACACCAACGCCGAGCACGGCATCCGCGCCAACGTCATCCTGCCGGGCCTGATGGACACGCCCATGGCCGTCGACACCCGCGCCCGCAAGTGGAATAAGCCGCGCGAGGAGATCGAGGCCATGCGCAACGCCAAAGTACCGCTCGGCCGCAAGATGGGCGATGGCTGGGATGTGGCCTACGCCGCGCTGTTCCTCGCCAGCGAAGAAGCGAAGTTCATCACCGGCGTGACATTGCCGGTCGATGGCGGTGCCAGTATCTGGCTGGGTCAGTAGGTAAGGGCTATCGGCGGGGCGTCCAGGCCGCCTCTCCTCCCTTCGTCGCGCGCGACATTGTGAGGTGTGCTGCACCTGACAGACGCTGCGATATGCCTTCATCTACTGTCACCGAGAGGTGAGGCAGTGGTAAAACAGTATTCCGGCGCGGACTATGACAGCCATTTCAACGACCAGTTGAACCAACTGAAAGCCGACGGCAACTATCGGGTCTTTGCAGAAATCCTGCGCGAGCGCGGCAATTTCCCGAACGGCATCCGCCGCACCGGCGCAGGCGACCGGCCGATCACTGTCTGGTGCTCCAACGACTCCCAGCACCCCGTGGTGCTCGACGCCATGCACCGGGCGCTGGACGCGGTCGGCGCAGGCTCCGGCGGCACGCGCAACATTGCGGGCACCACCAGCTATCACGTCGAGTTGGAGCGCGAACTGGCGGCGTTGCATGGTCAGGAGGCAGCGCTGCTCTGCACCTCCGGCTATGTGGCGAACGAGGCGTCGCTCGGCACCCTCGGCCGGATGCTGCCGGACTGCCTGATCCTCTCAGACGCGCTCAACCACGCCTCCATGATCGACGGCATGAAGGCCGGGCGCTGCGAGCGCCAGATCTGGTGGCACAACGACCTAGCCTACCTGGATGCGCTGCTCGCCGCCCAGCCGCAGGAGCGGGCGAAGCTCATCGCCTTCGAAAGCGTCTATTCCATGGATGGCGACTTCGCGCCCATCGCCGAAATCTGCGATCTGGCGAAGAAGTACAACGCCCTGACCTGCATCGACGAGGTGCACGGCGTCGGCCTCTACGGCGCCACCGGCGGCGGCGTGGCGGAGCAGGACGCGGTGCTTGACCGCCTCGACATCGTTACCGGCACCCTGGCCAAGGCATTCGGCGTTATGGGGGGCTACATCGCGGCTTCGGCCCGGATCATTGACTATATTCGAAGCTTTGCGCCGAACTTCATCTTCACAACGTCGGTTGCCCCGGTAAGCGCCGCTGGCGCGCTGGCGAGCGTCCGCGCCTCGACGGCGGAGCGCGCAGCCCTGCACGCCAACGCTGCCTATCTGAAAGCGGGTCTGAAGAAACGCGGTCTGCCGGTTATGCCCTCGCCCAGCCACATTGTGCCGTTACAGGTCCGCGAGCCGGTCCGCTGCAAGGCGCTCTGTGACCGCCTGCTGGAGGAGTTCGGCATCTACGTCCAGCCGATCAACTACCCAACAGTGCCCAAAGGCACCGAACGCATGCGCCTCACCCCCAGCCCCCAGCACACAAAGGCCGACATCGACCGCCTGCTCGACGCGCTGACAGTTGATGGGTATGAACGACGCGGAGCTGCGGGCGGCGGAGTAGCTTCGCCGCAACCGCTTGACTTGCCCTAACCGAGACCCTAACTTCCTGCCCATGACCGAACGGACCAACCTCCTGCTGCTTATCGGCCCGGCGCTCCTCTGAGTGTCGGGACATTAGTGCTGTGTAGCGTTCCTTTCTAACCGTTCGAGTTTCTCCCCATGCCCCAAATCGGTTTTTCACGCGCTCTGCGACTTAGCGGCGGTCGCCGGATTTTTGCGACCAGCGGTCCCGGCGGCCGAAGTCATACCTCGTCATCAAAATGTAATTCAGTCCTGTAAAGGGACCACTGCCTTCAGGGCAGACAACGGAGATCCTTCGCCATGCATGCCGTAGCTTCCGAAAAATACAAAGCCTACGCCTTCCCCTATATCCCGACTGATTTCAGCGACCGGACCTGGCCGTCGAAGATCATCGACACGCCGCCCACCTGGTGCAGCGTCGATCTGCGCGACGGCAACCAGGCGCTGGTCGAGCCCATGGGCACCGACCGCAAGATGCGATTCTGGAACGCGCTGCTGAAAATGGGCTTCAAGGAGATCGAGGTCGGCTTTCCCAGCGCTTCCGACACCGATTTCGAGTTCGTCCGTCACATCATCGACAACAAGTTGGTCCCGGCAGACGTCACCATCCAGGTGCTGACTCAGTGCCGCCCGGAACTGATCACCCGCACCTATGAGGCGATCAAGGGCGCACCGTCAGCCATCGTCCACTTCTACAACTCCACCTCAACCGCCCAGCGCCGCGTCGTCTTCGGCATGGAGGAAGAGGGGATCACGGAGATCGCAACCTCCGCCGCCAAGCTGGTGCGCGAACTGCATGAGGCGAGTGCCGCTGGCGACACGGTCGTACGCTACCAGTACTCGCCGGAGAGCTTCACCGGCACCGAACTGACCTACGCGCTGGAAATCTGCGAAGCGGTCATGGACGTGCTGGAGCCGACGCCGGAAAACAAGCTGATCCTGAATCTGCCGTCCACGGTAGAGATGGCGACGCCGAACACCTACGCTGATCAGATCGAGTGGTTCAGCCGCAATGTGAAGAACCGCGACTCGATCATCCTGTCCCTGCATCCGCACAATGACCGCGGCACCGCCATCGCGGCGACCGAGCTGGGCCTGATGGCGGGCGCGGACCGGGTCGAGGGAACGCTGTTCGGCAATGGCGAGCGCACGGGCAACGTGGACATCGTGACCCTGTCGCTGAACATGTTCACCCAGGGCGTCGATCCCGAACTGAAGATCGACGACATCAACGAGTTGATCCGCACGGTCGAATACTGCAACCAGCTGCCTGTGCATCCGCGCCACCCCTATGCCGGCGAACTGGTCTTCACCGCCTTCAGCGGCAGCCACCAGGACGCCATCAACAAAGGCATGAAAGAGGTCAAGGACAAGCAGGACGACCTGTGGGGCGTGCCCTATCTGCCCATGGACCCAGCGGATGTCGGCCGCACGTATGAGGCGATCATCCGCATCAACTCCCAAAGCGGCAAGGGCGGCATCTCCTATATCCTGGAGCAGGATTACGGCGTTTCCATGCCGAAGCGGGCCCAGGCGGAATTCTCCAAGGTCATCCAGGGCATCACTGACCGCGAGGGCCAGGAAGTTCAGCCGGAGAAGATCTGGGAAGTGTTCAACGCCGAATACCTGGATCAGAATGGCCCCATCACCTTCCTCAGCTATCAGACCCTGCCGGGCGAAAGCGGTAGCCGCGACCTGAAGGCCACGCTGCGAGTCTTTGGCGAGGAGATGGAGATTGCAGGCAAGGGCTCCGGCCCGATCAGCGGCTTTGTCGATGGTCTGTCCAATGCCTTTGGCTTTGACATGGACGTGGTCGACTACCGCGAGCATTCGGTCGGCACCGGCAAGGACACCAGCGCCTTCGCCTATGTCGAAATGCGCGGGCCGGGTGGCTACACCCTGTTCGGCGTCGGCAAGCACGAGAACATCGCCGAGTCCTCGCTGCGCGCCGTCGTCAGCGCCGCCAACCGCGCCTACCGCAACGGCCTGTTTAAGCTGGGCGGCTAAGGCCGCGGCCTTAGCTCGGCTTCAACAACACCTTCCGTCCCGCACTTCACGTGCAGGACGGAAGGTAGTTGATAATTCTGCGGGCAGATCGGCTCCCGCCCTCTCGCACGTTCCCGCTCAGCCCGCTATAAAGGCACCAACGCACAAAATACCGTTGGAGAAACGCCATGCATGTGGGTATGTCCGTCATCTTCCAAAATCCGGGCCGCCAGCGTCCGGATTTTGATGTCTACCAAGATGACATCGCTCTCGCCGATATGGCCGAGCCGCTGGGCTTCGAGTCGATCTGGGCGGTGGAACATCACTTCACCGACTACACCATGTGCCTGGACCCGTTGCAGTTCCTGACCTACATGGCGGGCCGCACCAAGACTGCGAAGCTCGGCACCATGGTCGTCGTGCTGCCCTGGCGGGATCCGCTGCGCGCGGCTGAGCAGATCAGCATGTTGGACAATATTTCGAACGGCCGCCTGATCCTGGGCCTCGGCCGTGGCGCCGGCCGGGTGGAGTTTGATGGCTTCCGCCTCGACATGGGCGAGAGCCACGGGCGTTTCGTCGAAGCAACCCAGATGGTGCTGAACGGCCTCGAAAACGGCCATGTGGAATTCGACGGCGAGTTCTACCAACAGCCCCGCGTCGATATCCGCCCCGAACCGATCAAAAGCTTCCGCGGCCGCACCTACGCCGCCGCTGTCTCGCCAGAGTCCTCCCGCATCATGGCGGAACTGGGCATCGGCCTCCTGGTGATCCCGCAAAAACCATGGGAGCACGTGGAGAAGGAATTCGCCGAGTACAAGGCGCTCTACCAGCAGGTGAATGGCGAGCCCGCGCCGAAGCCGGTCTTCGCCGCCTGGACCATCGTCGATGAAGACGAAAAGCGGGCTTACGAACTGGCCCGGGAATATATCGGCGGCTACTGGCAGACGGTCCTGGACCACTACGAGTTCCACAAGGACCATCTGAAGGGCCAAAAGGGCTATGAATATTACGGCAAGTTTGCAGAGAACCTGCAAAAGGATGCCGACGCCGCCATTGAGTTTTTCATGAACCTTCAGGTCTACGGCACGCCGGAGCAGTGCATCGCCAAGATCATCCGCATCGGCAACCGGCTCGGCGCGGACCAGTTTACCGGCATCTTCTCCATGGCCGGCATGCCGCATGCCATCGCCAAGGCCAACATGGAACTGTTCGCCGAACGGGTCATGCCAGCATTAAAAGCGCTACCCCCGGCTGAGGAGCGAATGCCTGCCGTAGCGGCAGAATAACAGCGCAACTGCTGAATATCTCGACAGAAGTCCAATAGCGCCAAGCTCTCTTGGCCCGTAAATTAAAAGCTACGCCTTAAGCGCTAGCGAATTCTGCCTGCTGAGGAGGAGGCACCCATGTCCGACGATCTATTTCCGGTCCCGGCTGATGTCGCGGCCAGCGCCCACGTGGACCGCGCCACCTATGACGAGATGTACCGCCGCTCGGTCGAGGACCCAGAGGGGTTTTGGGGCGAGCACGGCAAACGCATCGATTGGTTCAAGCCCTATTCAAAGGTGAAGGACGTTTCCTACGCCAAAGACGACCTGCATATCCGCTGGTTCGAAGATGGTACTACTAACGCCGCCTACAATTGCCTGGACCGGCACCTGGCCAAACGTGGCGACCAGACCGCCATCATCTGGGAAGGCGATGACCCGGCAGACAGCAAGCACATCACCTACCGGGAGCTGCACGAGGAAGTCTGCAAGTTCTCCAACGTACTGAAGGCCCAGGGCGTCAATAAAGGCGACCGCGTTACCGTTTATATGCCGATGATCCCGGAAGCAGCCGTCGCGCTGCTGGCCTGCGCCCGTATCGGTGCCGTTCACTCAGTCGTCTTCGGCGGTTTCTCGCCAGATGCCTTGGCTGGCCGGATCAATGACTGCGAGTCCACGATCGTCATTACGGCGGATGAGGGCCTGCGCGGCGGCAAGACCGTGCCGCTCAAGGCCAACACTGACGAAGCGCTGAAAGACTGTCCGGACTGTAAAACCTGCATCATGGTCAAGCGTACCGGTGGCGATGTCGCTTTCGTTGAGGGCCGGGACGTCTGGTACCACGAAGCAATGGCATCCGCGTCTGCCGACTGCACGCCAGAGGAGATGGGCGCAGAAGACCCGCTGTTCATCCTCTACACCAGTGGCTCCACCGGCAAGCCGAAGGGCGTGCTGCACACCACCGGCGGCTACATGGTCTACACGTCCATGACCCACTACTACACGTTCGATTACAAAGACGGCGAAGTGTTTTGGTGCACTGCGGACGTGGGCTGGGTCACCGGGCACAGCTATATCGTGTACGGGCCACTAGCCAACGGCGCGACCACGCTGATGTTTGAAGGCGTGCCCAACTACCCGACCGTCAGCCGGTTCTGGGAAGTCTGCGATAAGCACAACATCAACATCTTCTATACCGCGCCGACCGCCATCCGCGCCCTGATGCGCGACGGCGACGAACCGGTAAAGCGCACCAGCCGCAAGTCGCTGCGCCTGCTGGGCTCGGTCGGCGAACCGATCAATCCGGAAGCCTGGCTCTGGTACTACCGGGTCGTTGGGGATAGCCGCTGCCCGATCGTCGACACGTGGTGGCAGACGGAGACCGGCGGCTGCCTGATCACGTCGCTACCGGGCGCGACCGACCTGAAGCCCGGTTCGGCCTCCCTGCCCTTCTTCGGCATTCAGCCGGCACTGGTCGATGATCAGGGGGCGCTGCTCGACGGCGCTATTAGCGGTAACTTGGTAATCCTAGATAGCTGGCCCGGCCAGATGCGTACCGTCTATGGTGATCATGCGCGCTTCATCGACACCTATTTTGCCATATACCCAGGCATGTACTTCTCCGGCGACGGCTGTATGCGGGACGAGGACGGCTATTACTGGATCACCGGCCGCGTGGACGACGTGATCAACGTTAGCGGCCACCGCATGGGCACGGCAGAGGTGGAGAGCGCGCTGGTTGCGCACGCCAAGGTGGCCGAGGCAGCGGTTGTCGGTTACCCGCACGATATTAAGGGCCAGGGCATCTACGCCTACGTCACCCTGAACGCCGGCGAGGAACCGACCGAGGAACTGCGCAAGGAACTGGTTGGCTGGGTCCGGCACGAGATCGGCCCCATCGCCTCCCCGGATCTGATCCAGTGGGCACCCGGCCTGCCCAAGACACGCTCGGGCAAGATCATGCGCCGCATTCTGCGCAAGATCGCGGAGAACGATTTCGGCAACCTCGGCGACACCTCGACCCTGGCCGAGCCGCAAGTGGTCGACGACCTGATCGAGAACCGCCAGAACAAGTAACACGCGCTTCTGCGCTGCAGTTCCAAGGGGAGGCCTCAGTGCCTCCCCTCAGGTTGCTAAAGAAGTTCTTTGCAGGACTGAAACGCCATCCTTCACCCTGAGCTTGTCGAAGGGTGACGGCAGAGGTTAGGGCTTTGTCAGCAGCTTGAGGGGAGACCTCAGTGCCTCCCCTTTTCTTTTCCCGCTCATGGTTTTCCGCACGGTGTATTCTGTTGGCACAAACGCCAACGGAGGAATATGCCCATGCCCAGCCGCCGCCCGCTGGATTCACATTTCAAGTGCACCACCGAGGTGTGGCGCGAAGGCCTCGATTGGTGTCTGGAAGCCGAGGCATTTTCGCGGGGTTGAGTTAAGCATCCAGACGATGTCGTCGATATCGGTTTCGCGGTATTCGGAAAGCCTTGTGGATCGGGGCCGCTCGCGCCTTATCCTTCCGTTGGCATTCTCAATGCCGCCGCGTTGCCAAGGGCTGTGAGGATCGCAGCCATAGGCTGGCATTCCATATCCAGTCCTTGACCGTTTCATGCCTGGCGAACTCCCCACCATTGTCATGGGTGATTGTTCGAAGGGCCTGCTCGGGCAGACCGCCTAGTTCAGCAATGATAGCAGCAGCGGTATCTTCGGAGACCTTGGCTCAGAAGACGCCGGCCAAGTGTGAACCGGGTCCTTCTCTCTTGCAGCGTCAACAGGATGTCACGCTGGTTTCGGCAGGGCACCAGATCTCCTTCCCAGTGTCCGAACTCAGTCCTTTCTGCAACGCTAACAGGGCGTTGATGGATGGACACACGGTTCGGGATAGCAGGTTCCCGCTTTCCGTTGCGGGCTCTGCGGCCTCGTCTGGATTTTCGCTGAGCCCGATATTGGGGCAAGCCATCGCGTCGTCCGGCACGGCTGAAGACATGACGATAGATAGCCTCTGTGCTGACGACGTGATCCCCTCCGTCCAGTTCCATCCGCCCGGCGATCTGTTCGGGGGACCATCCCGTAGCAAGACGGTCCTTCCCATGATTGCCCAAGCGGGTGGAACGCTCGATCTTCGACCCCCGAAGTTTGCTGACCCAGGCTCTGCGGTCCGCGCTATCCGTCTGCGTTGCGGTTGCGCGCCAGTTCCCGATGGATCGTCCCCCGATGCCGTCCCATTCGAAGCAACGCATGGTCACGACACCTGCACCATCGACCAATACAGCACCCTGGCTCATCATGTTCGCCACAAAGTACGCTGCACGGTCGCCGTGCCAGGTGATGTCGGTCTGCACTTCCTCACCGGAAGCATGACCAATTGCCGAGCGATGGTACCAATGGCACAGACGGGCAGAGCCAGCCATCGACAGGCCGGAATGCGGGATCCAAGTGGTGCCCAGCCAACGCTTGGCTTGGGTATCGCGCCAGGGCAGCGAATCCGGACCGACATATTTCCGCATTGGCAAATTCCGGAATATCCAACAGTTCCGCCCACTGCTTCCAGCCAATGACCGCAAAACGCTGGCCATCGTCCGGAATATCCGCAGAGCCCATCATCTCAAAGGCCGTAAGGATTTTGTCCTTGGTCAGACCGTCAGTATTCAGGCCCGCATAGTTAGTGGAAGCGTCCAGACCGCCGATAATGAGTTCATCGATCTTGCGGCCCAGCGCATAGGCACCAGCGTTGGCGATCACATAGCGCTCGTCGATGTTGATTTTCATCTCGTCGAGCTTGTCGATCCAGTCACCAGCGTAATAGTCGGTCAGCACGCACTCAATGGCGGTGTGATCGATGGTCATAACCGGGACCAGGCCGTGGCGTGACTTGGTCGAGGCTGAGCCATGACCGACCTTCTGAAAGGTCGTGGACGAACTGCGCACGCTGCCTTTGGCGCGCACGGTTTGGCGGAATTTGGACCCCATCCGCTGATAAGCCTCGTGAACCTCGGCTTCGAACTGGCGGACGAAGGATTGGTCGATGGAAATCGACATGGTCAGTCAATTCCTTTGATTGTGGGTTGATGTGGAAACAGCGCTCGCCCGGTTCCCGCAACAGCAGATTGCTATCTCCTGAGCGGCCGGTGCACTGCCATAAGGCCCGCCGGGCTGGCACGGTTAGTCACTGCCCAAAGCAGTGGCAGCAGAACGAACAGCCAGTTCCCCGACGGGCCGGCCACCGCACAGATGTGCCATTCGGCAACATCTTCGCGATTTCGGTTCGGCGGGATCAGCTAGCTTTCGCCATCTGCGTATAAGCGGCTGAAACCGTCGGTAACTTGCCGGATGAAAGCCGGGTCGCGTTCACGCCAGTAGCGCGGGTCACGCATCATCGCTTTCAACTCGTCAGCGCCGTTGCGCTCTGCCGGCGCGCTGTTGCGCACCAATCCAGGCTCATGGCTCTGCATCATCTGATGCAAGGCTATGCACCTTTCATATGTGGTGGAGATGGCCGCTGAAGCGAGGTTTGCCTTGCCCCATTCCTGGATCTGACGGGAAACACCAGTCCACGCCTCCGCGCCACCAAATTGCTTTTGCAGACGTTCCGTCTGGCGCTCGGCTTCGAAATCGGCCGCGGTCTGCTGCACCATCGGGCCGATATATTCCCGTGCCAGGTCGTAGACCAATTGCGCCTGGCTTTGTGTGAAGCCAGCGTCATGAAGCCGGCGGTTCACCTCCGGATCGGCGTCCAGGCCGTCGTCGTCCAGCTGCAATTCATAGCTGCCCGGCGTTTCCGGCACGCCCATCGCCAGGCGGAATGTGGCGTCCGGGACTTTGACCGAGCCACCCAAATGGCGCAGGAACCCGTCTGAGGCCTCAGACGGTGTCCGCCGCTCGATGGTGGCCGCGCGCAGGTGGGCCAGCACCTCTCGGCCGGCCCCTGTGTTGAAAGCCCGGACGAAGCAGCGACGCACGTCCGTGTCAGCATCGCGTCCCGGCGCGCCATCGAACCAGGCCCATCCATCTTCAGCGCTAGCCGGCATGGGCGGTACTCCCCTCAACCAGCGGCAGCAATGCGCCTGAAATTTCCGCCAGATCAGCTTCCGCTTCGATGCCACCGAGCCCGTGTGGGGCTGGTGCGCGGAGCAGTTCGCCTGGCACCGACATTTTCGCCGCCAACCATCGGGCAAACGCCGGCAGATCAACCACCGAAAGACCTTCGGGCCCTATGTCAGAAACCGTTTTAATCCAACTCAGCGCCGACTGCGCTTCTGCACGGTTCTGCACCTCCGCCATGGGTGAGCGGTAACGCAAGTCGACAGAATGCCCGTCAACCTGGATGTCAGGTATCTCGCCGCGGCGGCGAAGAATGCTCATTCCGCGCGATATGAGCGGGGTCAACAACTCAGTCTGAAGCCGTCCGTGGGTTGCGCCCAGGATCCGCGCCATTTCCGCGGCCCGCTCCAGTACTTCGGTCGCGGTCATCCGTGGCCCCTGCACCGCGCCCAGACGGTCAACCAGCAACGCATGACGGATACGGGCACGCAGGTCAGTCAGGACCAACTCGGAAACATCGAACCGGCCAGGTGCCTGTAGTGGTGCGAGCCCGGCAGAGCCCACTGCTTTCGGGATGATGGTGCCTGGCACCAACTTGACCGTGCCCAGGTTCAGAACACCATCATCGTCCGCCTGCCAGATGCTGGTAACAGCGATGGAGGCATTCTTCAGGATCAGTTCAACCACTTTGTTCGCCGTTTTGATGTCCGGCAATGCCGTCATCACCGACGACCGACCATAGGATTCGCCCGGTGCTTTCAACCATCGGAACCCGATGAACGGGTTGGAGGCAGACTCCCCTCTGCGAGGACTTTATCCTCCCCCTCAGCCAACTCGCGAACGGCTATATAGTGATAGCCCTGTTGGAGAGGACGGACAGCTGCCAGCACGCCGATTTTCGCCGGGGCGTCGGTGCCGGGCGCCGCAGCCGGCGGCTGCCCGAACCGCTCGGAAAATTGCTCCGGGCGAAGCTTTATGC
This sequence comes from Alphaproteobacteria bacterium, assembly GCA_965202745.1. Lineage (GTDB taxonomy): Bacteria > Pseudomonadota > Alphaproteobacteria > Bin95 > Bin95 > JACKII01. Next base: position 234,402 of record CBDBCB010000021.1, on the reverse strand, counting down.
GCCGCCAAGTCCGGTCCAGACGGCCGGTGACGCCTTCCTGCAAGATGACATCGTGAATGGGAACTGCCGTGAACCGAAATGCGCTTGCATCGCCGATCGGCGCTTCTTCAAACATCAGGCAGGCCGTACCGGCCGTCACCAAATCCAGGTAGCACTGGTGTATCTCGACTGCAAAGTTAGAGCGGTCGAAATGGGATTGGAGAGTTGCGCTTGCCCGATCCAATGCTGGGGAGATTTCCGCAGCGTCATCGACCGACATTTCCAGTCCTGGGCTCAGTTCAACCCAACGTAACCATGGCGGCGTCAACTCAGACAACAAACTGGCAGCAAGCTGCTCCACGGCGTCCGCGGCAGTGCAGTCGAACAAGCGGTCGGGGCGGCGTCCACCCTGACCTGCGCTGCCAAGCTTCCCGCCGCGCTGGGGCATGGCAAAGGCATAGCAATCCCGCCAGTGCTCTTCCCACACCATCCGGCCACGGAAGGCGTGCGAGAATTCCTGACGGAGAATTTCTGCGGTTTTCATCATCTATTCTCCAAGCAGTGAACGGCGGACAGCAGCCAGTTGACCCGGGCTGAGAATGCCCCGCGCACTGGTCGCAATGGTACCGAGCCGCCCCTTTTTCTGACGTGCGAAGAACGCCCGTCTTGCTGCGGCAGCGGCTTCACCGGCGGCCTCTGCCGAGTCGACGTCTGGTTCAATGATTGCCAGGGCTGGAACCGGCATGGAAACGTTGCCGGTCAGCGGGCTAATGATGGCGCCCATCCATCCTCCTTCCGATACCGGTGCCGCGGGGCAGACCGGTAAAAAATGGCCTGGAAACAGAAAAGGCCCCAGGCGCTGGGCGCACTGGGGCCATCTTGATTAGCTATATATTCCTATATTGATTCTATTTAAAGGTTTATTTTCCTATTTTCCAAAATTTTTTGCCAAAGCTGCCATGGCGTCTGCACCATGGGTTCCCTCAGCCCCAACGTACGCTTAACCACCTCCACACAGCTGAATAGGGATGGCCACCGCCCGGGCCCGCCCGGCAGCCGAACCAAGGTTTCAACCACATCCAGGCCCCGACGTTTCAGTGCTGCGGTCAAGGCATCGCCTGACATTGGCAGTAACCGCAGGTGCAGGTGTGGGGCGAGCGGCTCTACTACCAGCCAATGCTGACCACACTCGACGATGACGCCACAGTGCCGGTAACCAGGCTTTAAAACCCTCCGCCACCAAAAGTCGGTTTGCCCGGAAAAAACCACCAACGCCCTAACGCCCATGGCTAGCTCCTGCCTTTTGGCAATATATGCTCCCTTTTTATTCTAAAATAGGTGCAAGCGCTTCAATCCCCCGCTGCCAATATTGGTTTGCTGCCGCATGCTTTTTGCCCAGCACCATCGGCAATACCGAATAGCTGCCATAGAGCAGCAATACCCGCAATTCATCCGCGCTGATCTTCCCCTCCCGCCGTAAAGAGCGCACGCAGATTAGGATATCTGAAGCTTCGCATGGCCTTATCGTATCAGCCATTCCGTCCTTAATGTTGGTACCATCCAGCCGGCTTTTCATTCCCTTGACGGCCCATAGCCAGGCTTCATCCGCATTTGCAAACGGCGTACCAACTTCCGTCGTTACAACTGCTTGGTATTGACTGCATTCAACCATGCTAATCTCCCATCAGTGCGTGGAACCTTGCATTATATGACAATATTCCTAATGTATACCAAGCGAAATATAAGACTACCTTCCTAACATCACGCGCAAGGCAGCCATGCTAAAACATTCTGACATCTGGGAAGCCATCGACCGTTTAGCGGCCAGGAACAATCTGTCACCATCGGGGTTGGCGAAACGCGCCGGACTCGACGCGACGACTTTAAACAAAAGCAAGCGATCGACTCGTAACGGCAAGTTGCGCTGGCCCAGCACAGAGAGTATCGCGAAGATCCTGTCGGCAACCGGCTCCAACTTATCTGATTTGCTGCGGGAATTGCCGAACGCCACGACGACCGTTACCCAGCGGATTCCAGTCATCGACCTTGCCCAGGCCGGCGATAACGGCTATTTTGATGATGTCGGCTACCCGACCGGTTCCGGCTGGGAAGAGATCGTATTTCCCGACATCGGCGACCCGAACGCCTATGCATTGATGGTTAGCGGCGATTCCATGGAGCCGCTGTGCCGGGATGGCAACCGGATCATCATTTCCCCCGTTGCCAACATCCGCAGCGGCGACCGCGTCGTCGTTAAAACCAGCGGGGGCGAAGTCATGGCGAAGGAGCTGGTCCGCCGAACCGTGCAACGCATTGAATTGCGCAGCATCAACGCGGAATACGCTAACCCCGTTCTGCCGACCACTCACGTCGAGTGGATCGCGAGGATCCTGTGGGCCACCCAATAGTTGCGGCGACCGGCACAGCTGATTTGCTATGCCGCATCATGGAAGATTAGGCCAAGGGTGGAGCGCTGACCTGTTAACACCGTGCTAACACCATGGCGCATGCTCGCTTTGACATAGCCGCGCTTGCCCTCTACCGGACGCTCATTGGTAGGGAAAAGAATAAAGCAACCTTGTGGAATATCCACCGCCGAGCCTATCGCCTGTTGCCGTGGCCGGTTCTCGACCAGCATGAATTGCCCGCCGGTAAAGTCCACCCCAGGTTGACTCAACATAGCAGTTGCCTGAAGGGGAAATGACAGGTCGCGATGCAGCCGATTGTACCCGCCAGCCTCGTACCGCAACAGGAGCGGAGTCGGTTTCGCCTGTCCGGCCGCCGCACATTCTTGCCGATATTTGGTCAAGGTTGCCGGGTAGCGGACATCCGAGCGCATATTGGCCATCAAACGATTGGCAATTGGGCTCAATCTGCCGAAAAAGGCGTGCCGCAATTCAGTAACAAGGGGCGGCAGAGGCTCTGCGAAGTAACCGTAGCTGCCAGCGCCATAAGCATGACGCTCCATCACAATGCGCCGGCGGAATCGGTGATCCTGATCGTACAGGGCAATCAGAGCGGCGCAGTCTTCAGCCGAAAGCAGCGACGGCGTCAGCGCGTACCCCTGCCGTTGGATGTCAGCATCAATCGACTGCCAATCGAGCGAGAGCACAGACTGATCCATCGTTGCCCGTCAATCATCCTTATGGCCGTCCGGATGATGGTCGTCCTCCGGATCAAGCAGCTTGTGAACGTGTACGATGAAGTAGCGGATTTCCGCATCGTCGATCGTGCTCTGCGCCTTGCCACGCCACACACGGTAGGCTTCCGCATAATTCGGGTACATCCCAACTATGTCCAAGTCTTTCGTGTCGTGAAAGATGCGCTCTTGCGTGTCTTTCAAACGGCCGCCGAAAACCAAATGCAACAGTTGCTCGGCCATGGAATATCCTCGTGCCAGTGAACGTCAAACTTGGTCCGTTCTTAGTCCCATCGCCACCCGAAAACAGCAATACGATGGTCGAACCTACAAATCAGCGTACTTTTCGATCACGTCCCGCCAAGTTTCCAAATCCTCCGGGCCACGAATGCGGCGCGCGAGGCCTGCTGCCCCGGTAACGGGCACCAGAATGCGCTTCACACCCAATGCCGCTAGAGCCGGAAGCTCGTCCAGGTCGTCCGGCAAGCTGGCCGTGAACTCTATTTCTGCCGGATCGCGGCCATGCTCAATTGCGGTTTCACGTGCGATTTGGAACAATTCCCCGGATGAGCCGCGCGCCGGAAAGAAGCCGTCGCCCAGCCGTCCAGCCCGCCGGGCCGCTGCCTTGGAATGACCGCCGACAATTAAGGGCACAGTGCCATTTGCCGGTTTCGGCATGCAGTAAGCCCCGTCGAATTTCACGAATTGCCCGTCATAACTGGGCCGTTCCATCTGCCAGAGCGCCCGCATGGCTTTCATATAGTCATCACAGCGCGGCCCCCGCTCGTCGAAATTCGCACCGATGATCTCAAACTCTTCGTGCAGCCAGCCAACACCAATGCCAAGGAGAACCCGGCCACCACTGACCGCATCCAAGGTGGCAACTTGCTTGGCGCACACGACCGGTGAGTGCTGGGACAGGATCAGAATGCCGGTTGCAAGATTGATCTTGGTAGTCGTTGCCGCGACATAGCTCATCCAGATAAGCGGGTCAGGCAAGTCAGTTTGCGCATCAATGCCCGGCATTTTGCCAGACTCGGAATAGGGACAGCTGGACTCGTAGCCTTCCGGGATAATCGTGTGCTCGACAGTCCATGCGCTTTCGAAGCCAACGGCCTCCCCTGCCTGCACTAACTCGACGGCTTTCGCCATACCGCTGGCGTACTTTCCGGTATTAAAATACCGCAAACCAAGCTTCATTCTAGGCGTCCTCCGTGGATATTTGTAAAGAATGGTACCCTCCCCCGACACCATTGCCTATATTGAAAAGCCAATTCCGACCCTAACCAGACGAGAGACTGATAATGGCTGAAACTGGTGCGACTGCTGCCCCGAAGCTCGCTAGCGTTTCCCTGGACGACAAATATACGGCTGAGAGCGGTCACGTCTTTATGACAGGGACCCAGGCCCTGGTTCGCCTGCCGCTTGACCAGCGCAAACGGGACTTAAAAGCCGGTTTGAACACCGCGGGCTTCATTACGGGATACCGCGGCTCACCACTGAGTGGGTACGATCAACAACTGACCCGTGCCAACAAGCACCTGAAGGAAAACCAAATCCTCTTTCGCCCTGGCGTTAACGAGGATTTGGCAGCAACAGCTGTTTGGGGATCACAGCAGGCCGGGCTTTATGGCGACGGCAAGTATGACGGTGTCTTTGGCATTTGGTATGGCAAAGGTCCGGGTGTGGATCGCTCCGGCGATGCTTTCAAACATGCAAACGCAGCCGGCACCTTACAGCATGGCGGCGTGCTGGCCTTTGCCGGCGACGACCATATGGCCAAGTCGTCAACCACGGCCCACCAGAGCGAATACGCCTTTGTAGACGCCTTCATCCCCGTAATTGCACCGTCCGGTGTCCAAGAATTCCTGGACATGGGCATTCACGGCTTTGCCATGAGCCGGTTCTCCGGCCTTTGGAGCGGTTTCAAGTGCATTGGCGAGACGGTGGACAGCGCGGCAACGGTCTCCGTTGATCCGGACCGGGTGCAGCCCATCATTCCGACCGATTTCGAAATACCGCCGGAAGGTCTGAACTCCAAGCTGATCGTAGCGGAGTTCCTGGCACTGGAAGAACTGCTACACAAATACAAGCTGCCGGCTGCACTGGCCTATGCCCGCGCGAACCGCCTGGACCGGGTCACCTGGAGCGGTCCGCGCCGGCGGATCGGCATCGTCACTAGTGGTAAATCCTACCTGGACGTCCGTCAGGCGCTGGATGAGTTGGGCATCGACGAGGCCACTGCTGCGGAAATCGGCCTCAGCGTTTACAAGGTGGTGATGACTTGGCCACTGGACACAGAGGGCGCAAGGGCGTTCGCATCAGGCCTGGAAACACTGCTGGTGGTCGAGGAAAAACGCTCCTTGATGGAGTGGCAGTTGAAAGATGGGCTTTATAGCCTGCCTGCCGACCGTCGGCCCGATATCATCGGCAAGAAGGACGCGAAAGGCGCGCCACTATTCCCGACCAATGGCGAGCTGACACACGGCTTGGTTGCGCGTGTTATCGCCCAGTTGTTAGACACTGATGCCGTGCCAAGCGGCCTGCGCGCCCACATCGGCGAGCGGGTTGCCAAGCTGGAAGCCATCGCCAGTGCGACCGGTGGCAACCAACCGCCCAGTATGGTGCGCACCCCGTATTTCTGCTCAGGCTGCCCGCACAACACCTCGACCAAGGTACCAGAGGGCTCGCGCGCAGGGGCCGGTATCGGTTGCCATTACATGGCGCAGTGGATGGACCGCTCGACAGCAGGTTTCACCCATATGGGCGCGGAAGGCGTGAATTGGACCGGCCAGGCACCGTTTGTCGAGACCAAGCACCTGTTCCAGAACCTGGGCGATGGCACCTATTATCACTCAGGCCTGCTGGCGATCCGGGCAGCGGTCGCAGCCGGGACCAACATTACCTACAAGATCCTCTATAACGACGCCGTCGCCATGACCGGCGGCCAAACCCATGACGGGCCACTGGACCCCGTAGCCCTGGCTCATCAGGTTTGGGCCGAAGGGGTGAAAAGCGTCACCATTATTGCTGACGAGAAAGAAGAACTGCCTGAGAATGCCACCTGGCCACCAGGCACAAAAGTTTTTGAGCGGGCCGAATTGGACAAGGTTCAGCGTGACCTGCGCGATGTCGAAGGCGTGACAGCGATTGTCTATGTCCAGACCTGCGCCGCGGAGAAACGCCGCCGCCGCAAACGTGGCATGTTCCCAGATCCCGACCAGCGCGTGTTCATCAACGAAGCCCTCTGCGAGGGCTGCGGCGATTGTGGCGTTAAATCGAACTGTGTCTCCGTCACACCGATCGATACAGAATTTGGCCGCAAGCGCAAAATTGATCAATCGTCCTGCAACAAAGATTTCTCGTGCCTGAAAGGTTTCTGCCCCAGCTTCGTCACCGTAAAAGGCGGCAAGCCGCGCAAGTCCAAGGGCGTCGAAGGGGTAGAGCCGCCTCATCTGCTGCCAATGCCTGACATCCCAGGCACAGATGAGCCCTACGGCATCATCATCACCGGCATCGGTGGTACAGGCGTCATCACCATTGGCGCGCTGATTTCGATGGCTGCGCATGTCGAGGGCAAGGCCTCGACTGCAATGGATATGACCGGACTTGCGCAGAAGGGCGGTGCGGTTTGGAGCCATCTGCGCATCGCAAACACACCGGAAGAGCTACACGCGGTCCGCATCGCGTCAGGCGGTGCCAAGGCGCTGATCGGCTGCGATCTTGTGGTCTCCGGTCAGGCCGATACGGTCTCGAAGCTGGCCCGCGGCAGCAAAGCCGTGGTGAACAGCCATCGCACCTTCACCGGCGACTTTACCCGCGACCCGGATTTCAAGTTTCCGACTGAAGAGATTATGGGCCGCATCTCCAGTGCCGTAGGCGATGATGGGGTAGACTTCCTGGAAGCCACCGACATCGCCACCCGACTGATGGGCGACAGCATCGCCACCAACATGTTCATCATGGGATACGCCTTTCAGAAAGGCATGATCCCGCTGTCCGTCGAGTCGATTATGCGGGCAATCGAGCTAAATGAAGTCGCGATTGAAGCCAACAAAAAGGCCTTCAATTGGGGCCGCGCTGCCGCTGCAAATATTGGCTTGGTGATGGATGTGCTGGGTAGCGAGAAAGCCGCCGGCGCGCCCGAAATTGCACAGACGCTGGGCGATGTGATCGCCAAGCGCGTGGCATTTCTGACTGAGTACCAAAATGCCCGCTATGCCAAACGCTATACGCGGTTGGTCGAACAGGTGCGGGAGGCTGAGAAAGCCAAAGGGTTAGGTGAAGGCCTGACCGAAGCTGTGGCGCGCTACTACTTCAAACTGATGGCCTATAAGGATGAGTACGAGGTCGCCCGCTTCTACACAGCACCGGCGTTCAAAGAAGCCCTGGAAGCCCAGTTCGAGGGAGACTACGAGCTGGAATTCAACCTGGCGCCGCCAATCCTATCCAAGACGGACCCCATCACGGGAGAGCAGGCCAAGAAGACCTACGGCCCAAAAATGCTGAAAGTCTTCGGCTGGCTGGCAAAGATGCGCTTCGTGCGGGGCACACCGCTGGATGTTTTCGGCCGTACCGAAGAACGCCGTATGGAGCGCAGGCTGATCGGCGAGTACGAAAAAACTGTGAGTGACCTGTTGGCCTCGCTCTCCAGCGCCAATCATCGCTATGCTGTGGGAATTGCCAGCATTCCGGAGCACATTCGCGGCTATGGCCATGTGAAGTTGCGTCATGTGGAAGATGCGAAGGCGAACGAAGAAGCGCTCTGGCTAAACTTCCGCAATCCGCAAGCGGCAACAGCCATGGCTGCCGAGTAGCCAAGAAAGGCCCCCTGCAACATTCGCTGCAGGGGGCCTTTCTTTAGGTTTCCGGCTGTCTGGGCTGCGTTAGCGCGGCGCCATCACCATAATCATCTGGCGGCCTTCCAATCGGGGGGCCAATTCGATCTTTACCTCTTCACCAAGATCGTCGCGCACGCGTTCGAGAACGCGCATGCCCAAATCCTGGTGTGCCATTTCCCGTCCACGGAAACGTAAGGTGACTTTCACCTTGTCGCCTTCTTCCAGGAACTTGCGCACCGCACGCATTTTGATGTCGTAGTCGTGCTGCTCAATCGCAGGACGCAGCTTGATCTCTTTGACCTCAATCACTTTTTGCTTTTTACGAGCCTCATTCTTTTTCTTCTGAGCTTCGTATTTAAAGCGGCCGTAATCGAGAATTTTGCAGACCGGCGGCTCTGCATTAGGCGAAACTTCGACAAGATCCAACCCAGAGCGCTCTGCTTCACGCAGCGCATCATCCAGCTTGTACACGCCAAGCATTTCGCCTTCAGCACCAACCAGGCGGACCAAGCGCGCCATGATGTCGTTGTTTACTTTTGGGCCGTCCTTTACGGGCGGCACCATGTTCGATCCTCGTGCGATGAGGCGTCTCCATTCGTTAGGTTCGCTGGCTTTCGCATGTAGCCGCAGGCGAACACTGTTGCAATCAATTGCTAATGATAGGCTAAGAACGGCTTTCTGTCGCTACCGCTCTTAACGCAGCCTAAAATTAGCGCAGAAAAAACCAACGCAAGTGGCGTTTGCAGGTCAAGGTGTAATGCTTGGAACCCAGCAATAGCCATCAGCGTCAAGCAAATAGGATTCCCGCATCCCGTGCGACTTGTCCAGCGAGCCAGCCAGCACGGTGTAGCCGTTTTGACGGGCTCGCGCCTCCGCCGCGTCCGGGTCACAGCCCATCAGCCGAAGTTCGGCACCGATGCCCCGAACCGGGGTGTCTGCCAAAGAGCCTGCCAGCGGGTGGTTATTGTAGGTGTGATCGGCATGCAGGCACCAGCGGCTGCCAAACCCCTCAACCGCCGAAAAATCGGGATCTTCATAGACCACAGTCGCGCCGAGGACATCCCGGGCGAACGCTGTCGCCCGAGCCATATCCTGCACCAAAAGATTTACGTTCAGGCCGCCCAGGTCCTTGGAGTATGCGGGGGCTGGCTTCCAGGGGTCGCCTTCACGCTTCTTCATCAGTCGATCTCCTTTCCCGGCATCTGCCCCTCAGCCATCAGGGCGGCGATGGCTTGCTCCAGCGGCAGCACCTCCTGGTCCCGTCCGCCAAGTCGGCGGAGCGCAACCGTTCCCTCTTCAGCCTCACGCTTTCCAACGACCAGGACCGTTGGTACTTTGGTCACCGAGTGCTCACGGACTTTGTAGTTGATCTTCTCGTTGCGCAAATCCGTTTCCACACGCAGCCCAGCCTTGACGCAAGCAGCAGCAACTTCTGCGGCGTACGCATCCGCATCACTGGTGATCGTGGCGATGACCGTTTGCACCGGCGCCAGCCAAAGCGGGAACCTGCCCGCATAGTTCTCGATAAGAATGCCCAGGAAACGCTCAAACGAACCTAGAATCGCACGATGCAGCATAACGGGGCGATGCTTCTCGCCATCTTCGCCGACGTAGTTCGCATCCAGGCGCTCCGGCAGGACAAAGTCCACCTGGAAAGTACCGCATTGCCAATCGCGGCCGATGGCATCCTTCAGTACAAATTCCAGCTTTGGCCCATAGAATGCGCCTTCACTCGGGTTCATGGTGTAGGGCAGGCCCACCGCTTCGATGGCTTCGCGCAAGGCACCTTCTGCCTTGTCCCAGGTTTCATCGGAGCCGGCGCGGATTTCCGGCCGGTCCGAGAATTTGACCACGACGTCATCGAAGCCAAAATCCTTGTAGATCGCCAGCAATAGCTCACAGAAGGTGTGCGTCTCGTCCGTGATCTGGTCTTCGGTCGAGAAGATGTGTGCGTCGTCCTGCGTGAAAGCCCGCACGCGCATGATGCCATGCATGGAACCGGACGATTCATTGCGGTGGCAGGCACCGAACTCCGCCATCCGCAAGGGCAGGTCGCGGTAGCTCTTCTGGCCTTGGTTGAATATCTGAACGTGCCCCGGACAGTTCATGGGCTTCACAGCAAGGACCCGTTCGTCATCCGTTTCGGCGACGAACATATTTTCGCGGAACTTCTCCCAATGCCCCGAACGCTCCCAAAGCACGCGGTCAATTAGCTGTGGCGTCTTCACCTCAACATACCCGCCATGTTCCAGCCGGTTGCGCATGTAAGCTTCGCAAAGCCGGTAAACCGTCCAGCCTTTGGGATGCCAGAATACGCTGCCCACGGCTTCTTCCTGGACATGGAACAGGTCCATTTCCCTGCCAAGGCGGCGATGGTCGCGCTTGGCAGCCTCTTCAAGCTGGGTCAGGTGCGTTTTCAGTTCTTTGTCGTTTCGCCAGGCCGTGCCGTAAATGCGCTGAAGTTGCTCGCGGTTGGAGTCACCTCGCCAATAGGCGCCAGCGAGCCGTTGCAGCTTGAACGCGGTTCCCACGTGGCCCGTGGATGGCAGATGCGGCCCGCGGCAAAGATCGTGCCACTTGCCCTGCCGATAGATCGAGATCGTCTCGCTATCCGGCAGATCACGGATCAATTCAACCTTAAAAGCCTCCCCCATACCCTCGAAATGCTTGATGGCGTCGTCACGATCCCATTCTTCCCGCAGGAACGGCTCATCCCGTTTGATGATCTCGCGCATTTTCGCTTCGATCTTTTCGAGATCTTCCGGCGTGAATGGCTCTTCACGGGCAAAATCGTAGTAGAAGCCGTGCTCGATCGTCGGACCGATGGTGACTTGCGTGCCGAGATAGAGCTCCTGCACGGCCTCGGCCATCACATGGGCTGCATCGTGACGGATCAGTTCCAGCGCTTCTTCATCGTCGCGGATCATGATCGCGACCTGCGAGTCGGCAGACAGCGGCGTAGAGAGGTCGCGGACTTGGCCGTTAATTTTCGCGCCAATCGCTCGTTTAGCGAGGCTTTTCGATATTGAAGCAGCGACTTCGGCCACGGTAGTGCCGGCCACATAGGCGCAAGTCGCGCCGTCCGGCAGCGTAATCGTGACCTGATGCAATGCGGAATCCGGCATTCGTCAGTCTCCATAGGGCTAGTTAGAAAGGCCGTAACTTGGTGCAGGGCACCTGTTGGGGCAAGGAAAGAGTTCGCGCAGGTTGTCGCCTACCCGTCATTGGTGGCGCTGGCATCCCGCTTTTGCAGAAGAGCTACCGCCGCATCAACCACTTTGTCCGCGGGAATGTCCGCAAGCAGGCTGCCGCAGGCGGGATCTGGGAAGCCAGGGGTGGCTGCAATGGTTTCATAGGGTACACCTGAACGCACAAAGTCTGTGAGCCTGCCCCATGGCGCGTAATGTTCAGGACGGGATGGGCCGAAAAGGCCCAAGGTCGGTGCCCCCACGGCCGCCGATAGGTGCATCAGGCCCGTGTCATTACCTATATAGATCTCAGTCTTTGAAATCGCGGCTGCAACCGTTAGCAAGGGCCACCCGATTGCCAGGACGGCCTGCCCTTCTGGCAAAGCCTGCACGATCGGCAATGCCATTGCTTCTTCCCCAGGCGCACCGGCAATCACCACCTTTGCTCCCGCCAGCTCGCCGCCTGGACCGGTTAGCGCCCTGACCAATGCGATGTAGCTCTCTGCAGGCCAGACCTTTCCCATCCAGCGGGCCGTCGAGCCAATAAAAAGCAGCCTCTCCCCTCGACCGCCTAACCGAGCGGCGGCATCGGCATGGTCCGACGCATGAATACAAAGCCGCGGGTCCAAGGGCGCGGAGGCACCAAGCACATCGGTCAGGTGCAGAATACGATGACGCAAGCGGCTGTCAGGTGGCCTCGTGACCTTCCGGCCATGGCTGCGCAGGGTATAGGCGATAGCCGACCCCCGCAGATCCAAGACATAGCGCCAGCGTCGGCCTGCCGCACGCCGCCAAAGCTGCCACCAGTGCCCGCCCCGTGGCCGCTTGTCCATTGGCCAGACATCTTCGACCTCCGGCATGGCGCGAAAAAGGGGCGCAGCAACCGAACTGCATACGACGACGATCTTTTCATCCGGAAACTTCCCGGCGAGCCATGGGATTGCACCACTCGACAGAATGGCATCGCCAAGCGGATTGGAGGTGATGAACAAGATCGACATGCATACTTTGCGGAATTTGAGGGTAAGATGGGCAGCATGGCCCGATCGGTCCATCCAGACGCTTAGCCAAGAAGTTCCCGGTAGACTGACAGGGTCTTCCCACACATTGCCTCAACTGAAAACAGGCTCTTTGCCCGTTGCTGGGCCCTAGCGGCCAACTCAGCCCGCTGGGACTGTGTTAAGGATAGCGCCGCATCCAAGGCATCGGCCAGGGCAGAAGCATCTGCCGGCGGCACCAGCCAACCAGTTTCGCCCGGCAGAACAATTTCCGGCGCGGCGCCGATTTCCGAGGCAATGATCGGCTTGCCCATGGCTGCAGCCTCCGCCATCGTCCGGCCGAAAGCTTCGGGCTCTATAGAGGCAGAAACAACAATATCGGCTAGCATCATCGCCGCCGACATGTCGTTGCACTGGCCAGCAAACACTACCTGCCTGCCCGAAAGACCGAGCTTTCGGCATTGGCGATCCAACGACCGCAAATAGTTCGTCCGCCCTTCGTCATCGCCAGCCAGCACAAGAGCGATGTCCGTCATATCACGGCGGTGAACCAATTGGGCAAAGGCATCGATCAATACACCCTGGCCCTTCCAGCGGGTCAGCCGGGCGGGGAGCAAAATCACCCTGGTATCTTCCTGGATGCCCCAGGCGCGTTGCAGTGCCATCAACCGGCCCGCACCCACGGCCGACGGCGCATAAACTTCCAGGTCAGCACCCCGATGAATAACCCGCAATACAGCATCCGGCGTGCGGTAGCGCTGGCGGATCAAAGCAGCAGTGAACGCCGAAATCGCGATCACACGGTCAGCAGAAACCATGATCCTGTTATAGCGTTTTTTGAACCAGGAACCCTCGTTATACGAACCATGATAGGTGGTGACGAAGGGCACACCCGCTTTCCGCGAAGCCGGGCCTGCAGCCCAGGCCGGAGCCCGGCTGCGAGCATGGATGAGAGATACGTTCTGCTCTGCTATCAGAGCGCGCAGGCGGCGGCGGTTGGCGGCGATCACCCAAGGTTTTTTGGATGCCAGAGGCATCTCGACATGTTCCGCCCCGGCCCGGGCAAGACGCGCAACATTGGGTCCACCCGCAGACGCCACCAGCGCCCGCCCACCAGCTTGTACGATGGCACGAGCCACTTCGATGCTGCCGCGCTCAACCCCGCCGTTCGCCATAGCAGGCAAAACCTGAAGAATGGTCGTTCCAGGCGGCAAGGCCATGGTGGCTTCGCTGCGGGGGCCGGTGCTAGAATGGGTCATTGGCCCGCCACCTTTCGGATGATCAGATGAACCGCCAGCCAGCTTTTCTGGACCGCAATGGGATTGCGATTGCCTATCATCACTCACGGTCCCGTGGCAGCGGTGCAAAGCTGCCGGGCGTGGTGTTTCTGGGTGGCTTTATGTCGGACATGGAGGGCGGTAAAACGCTTCATCTGGAGGCAAAGTGCCGGGAACGAGGCCAGCAATACACCAGACTGGACTATCGCGGCCATGGCCAATCGGGCGGCGTTTTCGCTGAAGCCGGAATATCGGACTGGGCTGGTGATGCAGCAGCGGTGATAGAGGCCGTCACGAGCGGCCCTCAGATTCTGGTTGGCTCGTCGATGGGTGGCTGGGTCATGCTGTTGGCCGCGAACAAGTTTCCCAATCGAGTCTCAGGGTTGGTCGGCATCGCGCCCGCGCCCGATTTTGTGCTGCGGATGGAAGAGGCGCTTTCCGACCAGCAAAAAGCAGAACTCGCCGCTCAAGGGTACACAACCCGCCCAACACCCTATTCCGACGACCCGTACATCATTTCCAAACGCTTGTTGGACGATGGAAAGGCGAACCTGGTTCTGACGGGCGACGGGCATTCATTCGCAGGACCTGTCCGTATTTTGCACGGCGTCGAGGATGATGCAGTGCCCTGGCAGAATTCGTTGGAACTGGCCGACAAGCTGGCCAGCACCGATGTACGGATCACCTATATCAAAGGCGGCGACCACCGCCTGTCCGAACCTAATCAATTGCAAATGCTGGATGCTGCGGTCTGCGAAGTATCGCAACTGACGCTTTAGCCCTGGAGAAGAGCAACACCATGCCAATCAATGACCTTCTGATCGACGCCTCGCCAAACGCGGTGCCGCTGCATCTGTTCGCAGCGGATGAGTGGGACGCCTGGATCGCCACCCGGCCCGATGGCGAACAAGCCTGGACCAAGGCAAATGAGTTTACGGCCAAGCCAGGCTCGATTTGTGTGCTGCCGGGCAAAAATGGCGACATTGCCGCTGTGCTGGCTGGCATGGACAACGCGCTTTGGAGCGCGGGCGGACTTCCAGGGAAACTGCCTGCTGGTGATTATATGCTGGCCGGTGCCTGGGAGGATGCGGCAGCGACCGAGGTTGCGACCGGCTTCCTGCTGGGTGGCTATACCTTTGGCCGCTACAAGGATGTGAAAGCACCGAAAGCCCGGCTCCTGTGGCCCGGAATGGGCAATCACGGCGTTGCAGAAGCCATCGCCAAGGGCGTCTGCCTAGCCCGCGACCTGCTCAATACGCCCGCCAACGATATGGGTGGGGCCAGAAGAGTTATGCGCCGCCGTTCGTGCGGTTGGCGAGCAATTCGGTGCAGAGATCACTGAGCTCGTTGGCGACGAACTGCTAGCCAACAATTACCCAACGGTCCATGCGGTTGGCCGGGCAGCCGCAAATGCGCCCCGGCTGATTGATTTGCGGTGGGGCGCGCCGGACGCACCGAAGGTGACGCTGGTCGGGAAGGGTGTCTGCTTTGACACCGGCGGCCTGGATATGAAGCCTGCCGGTGGCATGCTGCGGATGAAGAAAGATATGGGCGGTGCGGCCAACGTGCTGGCGCTGGCTCACATGATCATGGCAACCGATCTGCTGGTGCGGTTGCGCGTGCTCGTGCCGGCGGTGGAAAACAGCGTTAGCGGCAACGCCATGCGCCCCCTGGACGTGATCAAAACCCGCAAAGGACTAACGGTCGAGATTGGCAACACCGACGCTGAGGGCCGCCTGATCCTGTGCGATGCACTGGCAGAGGCCGATACGGAAGCCCCGGAGATGATGATTTTGGACTGTGCGACGCTGACCGGCGCGGCACGCGTCGCACTGGGTACGGACCTGCCAGCGCTGTTCTGTAACCATGATGGGCTTGCCGCGGAGTTGCTAAGTGTTCCATCCCGGCTGATCAGATAGCCCCTCGTCGCTCTGCGTTTTTCATGGCACGCTGTGTTTTGACCGAGGCGCGGGATGGGAGAGCGACATGGTGATCAAGCTTCACAGTCAGGCGACGACGCCACCGATGGCAGATGAGAGCCGCCGCCGTTCCCTCTTCGTGGCCATCGACAGGGCAACGCGTTGGGTTGTTGTCAGGGTCTACAACAGCAAGACAGCGGCCAATGCCCGGCGCTTCCTGCGCGCCCTGGAGCGCGCCTGCCCGATGCGGATCCGCCCCATACTCCCGGATAATGGAAAAGAGTTCACGGATCGCCTCTTCGGTCTGCGCCAGCGCGCCGCAACAGGCGCGCATGAATGCGACACGCTGGGCGCCGCCCTCGATATCGATCATCGCCTGACGCCGCCTAGGTCACCTCAGACCAACGGTATGGTCGAACGGTTCAATGGCCGCATCGAAGAGGTTCTGCAGAGCCATCCCTTCCGATCCGGCGAGGTTCTGGAAGCCACGCTGCTTCGCTATGTCTGGCTTTACACCCAGCCGCTGCCGCAATCAGCCCTGGGCAGCAAGACGCCCTTGCAGGCAATGAAGGGATGGCGCAAACTCAAACTAGAGCTGGTCAGGAAACAGCCATATTACCTTCCAGGATGGAACAGCTAAGCGCTGGCGATATGGCGTCTGACCTGGTTTGGCGTTTGCCACTGCACAGCCTTACAAGGAAATGCTGAAAAGCGATGTAGCTGACCTGAGCAACGTTTCCGAAGGCGGCTTCGGCGGCGGTACGCTTAACGCAGGCCGTAAGCCCACAAAAAGGGCCGCGCGGTCCAACCGCAACGGCCCTTTTGCCGAGCCTCAAAAGGCTCAGGCTATTTCTTGACCGGAGTCGATTGCGGTCCAGCGACGGATGCCACCTTGGTGCTCTCGGTGGTTTGCGTGGACTGCTTGGCAGTCTTGTTCCACTCACATGCAGATGCACTACCGACGGCAAAGACAAACGTCGCGACAGCAAGCGTTGCTAGTGTTTTCATGACCATGTCCTCTCAAACTATGAAACCGGTTAAACCTTACAGGCACTCCTGACAGCGGAACAACCATAACTTCGTAGTCATGAAACTAAAGATGGGCACCATGGCAATGCTTGTACTTCTTGCCAGAGCCGCACGGGCAAGGTGAGTTCCGCGGAACTTTCCCCCAAGTTGAAGAATCAGTGGGGTCGATCGTCTGCGCAGCAGCGGCGGAGCGGACAGGCTGCGGCACTAGTTCGGCATCCGTACTGGCCACGGCATCCGCCATTTCCAGCTCGCCAGTGGCCATGCCGGGAATTTCCTCATGCTGCTCCTGCCAGATACTGCCGTCGGGCGATTGTGGCATGTTCAGCGGAGCTTCCATGCGAAGCTCGAGGTGAGACAGAGCGCCGATCACCGACTCGCGCAGGCGGCCAAGCATCCCTTCAAACAACTCAAAAGCCTCGGATTTGTACTCGTTCAGCGGGTCTTTCTGCGCATAGGCACGCAAACCAATGCCCTGGCGCAGATGATCGAGCTGCAGCAGATGGTCTTTCCAGTACTGATCAAGCAGTTGAAGCAATACGCTCTTCTCCGCCATCCGCATCAGTTCAGGACCCCAGTTGGCCGCTTTCTCTGCCATTTTCTGGTCCGCAGCCTTGGAAATCCGCTCGCGCATTTCCTCGTCGGCAATGCCCTCTTCCTTGGCCCAATCGTGTACTGGCAGGTCAAGGGCGAAGACGCGCAGGACTTCCTCATGCAGGCCAGCGGTATCCCACTGATCGGGTAGTGCTTTTTTAGGCATGCGGGCTGAAACGAAACCGTCAAGTACCTGCTCGCGCATGTCGGCGACGGTTTCCTGCACCTCTTCGGCACGCATGATTTCGCGGCGCTGTTCGTAAATGACTTTGCGCTGATCATTCATCACATTGTCGAAACGCAACAGGTTTTTGCGAATTTCGAAGTTGCGGGCCTCAACCTTTTGCTGGGCCTTTTCCAGCGCCTTGTTGATCCAGGAATGGACGATCGCCTCGCCTTCTTTCAGACCCAGACGGCGCAGGACACTGTCCATACGTTCCGAGCCGAAAATCCGCATCAGGTCGTCTTCGAGGCTGACGAAGAACTTCGACCCGCCCGGATCGCCCTGACGACCGGCGCGGCCGCGCAACTGGTTATCGATCCGGCGACTTTCGTGACGCTCCGTGCCGATGACATAGAGGCCACCTGCCTGCTTTACGATGGCCTTATCGCGATCGACCTCCGTCCGCACCTCGGCAAATATCCGATCGCGCTCCGCCTGATCGGTTATGCCGCCACAGCGCTGTTCCGCCATCATATCGGCGTTGCCACCCAGCTGAATGTCGGTACCACGGCCAGCCATATTGGTAGCAATGGTCACGCTGCCGGGTTTGCCGGCCTGGGCGATGATCATCGCTTCCTGTTCATGGTACCGCGCGTTCAACACACTATGGAGGATGTTTTTGCCGGTCAGCAGTTTTGCCAGCGCTTCCGATTTCTCAATCGAGACGGTACCCACCAGGACAGGCTGTTTGCGGGCATGACAGTCAGCGATTTCCAGTAGGATCGCCTCGTTCTTTTCCCGCAAGGTCCGGTAGACTTCGTCGTCGGTGTCTTTGCGGGTGACTTCAACATTGGTGGGAATATCCACCACTTCGAGGCTGTAGATTTCCTCGAACTCTCCGGCTTCCGTCATAGCGGTACCGGTCATACCGGCCAGCTTGTCGTAGGCACGAAAATAATTCTGAAAGGTAATGGAGGCCAGCGTCTGGTTCTCCAGTTGAACCTCTACGCCTTCTTTCGCTTCCAGCGCCTGATGTAAGCCTTCCGAGTAACGGCGGCCTTCCATAGCGCGGCCCGTAAACTCGTCGATGATGACCACTTTGCCGTCGCGCACCATGTAGTCACGGTCACATTCAAACAAGGTATGGGCTTTAAGCGCCTGGTTGACGTGATGCAGAACCGAGATATTGGCGATGTCGTAAAGGGTGCCTTCTTCGACTATGCCAACGTCGCGCACCATCTGCTCTACATGTTCGGTGCCGACGTCGGTCAGCGTTACCGACTTGGATTTCTCATCCATTTCATAGTCATCCGGCACAATCGCCGGCATCAGAGCGTCGATGCGAACATAAAGGTCGGATGAGGTTTCGGCCGGGCCTGAGATAATAAGCGGTGTGCGCGCTTCATCGA
Organism: Alphaproteobacteria bacterium; assembly: GCA_965202745.1. Lineage (GTDB taxonomy): Bacteria > Pseudomonadota > Alphaproteobacteria > Bin95 > Bin95 > JACKII01. The sequence continues at coordinate 215,866 of CBDBCB010000021.1, read as the reverse complement.
CCAGGATAGAGTCAACCTCATCCACAATCGCATAGTGAAAGTCGCGCTGGACCATCTCCTCCAGCTGGAACTTCATATTGTCGCGCAGATAGTCAAAGCCGAACTCGTTGTTCGTGCCATAAGTCACGTCACAGGCGTATTGCTGACGGCGCGCATTGTCATCTAGCCCGTGCACGATGCAGCCGACGGATAGGCCCAAAAACTGGTAGACCTGCCCCATCCAACCGGCATCACGCGTTGCGAGGTAATCATTGACCGTCACCACATGCACGCCCCGTCCAGTCAGCGCGTTCAGGTAGACGGGCAAGGTCGCGACAAGGGTTTTTCCCTCGCCGGTCTTCATCTCTGAGATTTTGCCCTCATGCAGAACCATGCCGCCGCGAAGCTGGACATTGAAATGCCGCTGACCCAGCGTGCGCTTGGCTGCTTCGCGCACTGTGGCGAATGCTTCAACGAGCAGGTCATCCACCGTTTCACCGTTGGCTAGCCGGGTCCGGAAAGCGTCGGTGCGGGCTCGCAATGCCGCATCATCAAGCGCTTCCAGTTCCGATTCCAATGTATTGATGGCAGCGACATCTTTATCCAGGCGCTTGAGCACCCGGTCATTGACCGTTCCAAAAATTCGCCTGGCAAGCGCGCCGATCATGGCGGTCCTCGTACAATTTGATTAAGGCTATTGGCCGGAAATAAGCCAGTATGCCCAATATGGACACCCGCTAATAGAGCCCCGGATTCATGCCGCAAGACATGGGCCCGGATGCAGGTGAAATAGGGAGCGTGCCGTGTCAAGTCAATCGCAACAGCAAACATCCCCCGGAGGCAACGTTGTTGTCCGACCGCGGGACGCATCGCTAAATTGAACGACAACGCCACTTCCACCTGTCGCTTACCTAAACTGCAACCGCCTGGCTACATTACCTCGCCCCTGGCCACGCTGCTGCCGACACAGTATAGCTTTGCGCTGACTTGAGCATTGCCCGGCCAGTCAGGGCGATGCCGAACGATGGCCATCGTGACACCGGAATGACCAATGCCTAGCCAACAAACAGAAAGCGCAGCGGCGCGAGCTTTGGAAGCGCTGACAACAATGCCGCCTGACATTTGTGTCCCATTGCCGCCCCGCCGGCTGCCGTTGAGCGAAGGGATGGAATGCCTCGTGCAATGGCGGCCGGGCAATGACGCCGGAAAGTGGCACCTGAACCTGACCAAGCGCGCGGAAGCGCCTGATGACACGACGGTAGGAGTGGAAACATTCCGGGCTGAAATCGATCTGGCGACTAACTCCGCCACCATCGACCGGACCGACGGCGACGCCCCGTTTTTCGCCTGGGTAGATACGCAGCTTTCCCATATTGCCGATGATATTCGGGCCCGGCAGGAGCAAGAACGCCCGGCATTGATGGCGCGGGCGCAAATTTCCGCGGGCTCAATGACCATCCGGGACTTCATCCCGCATATCATCATCCTGATTGCGCTAGCGGCGTTTGCCTACATGTTCGCCGTCGTGCACATCAAATTCTGACCACCCACAATCGGGGTGATGAGATAGGGGCCTAAACGGTATCCAGCGCCTCGTTCAGCAGAGACAGGGCTTCGATACCAAAGGCAAACATGTTTGCCTCCCGATCACCGCTGGCCGTTTCCAGAGTGCGCGTCGTGGAGATTGCCCCTGAGATCCCGACACAGGTGTGGCCGGCAGCATCGCCATAGCGATTGCCTGTCGGTCCAGCAGCACCTGTCTCTGACAGACCCCAATCTGTCTGCACCCTCTCTTTGATCGTTTTCGCCAAAATGGCGGCGTACGGTTCGGAGGAGGAACGGATACCTTCCAATTCGTCCAGCGGAATATCGAGCAGGCCATCGCGGCCCCAACAGGAATAAGTAACTGCGCCGCCCCGGTAATAGGCAGAGGCCCCGCTGACCGCCAGCAACGCTGCCGAGATCAGGCCACCACCGGAGGTTTCGCAAACCGAGACGGTTTCGCCACGCGCTTTCAATTTTGCCCCGACCGTATCGGCCAGTGCACGCAAATCATTCCAGTCAGCCATCATTTGGCTCCTTGTTAGACGCGGCAAGAGCGTTTCGCTAGGCCGCTTCAGCATCCCGAAGTTTCAACTTCAACCCAACTACCTGGTACATGTCCAGTTGCGTGATTGCGGCAATCTCCTGCAGGGGCAGACCGGTTTCTTTTAGCAGCACCTGGGCGAAGACCACCGGGTTGCGGCAACGATTGCTGCGCGGACGCGTAAAATTGGGGGGCGGGGCTTTGGGTTTTTCTTTTGGCTCGCCATCCAAACCGCGCGCCTGAGCATCACGCCAGGCTTGCTCCCACTGCTCCTTGTCGGCTGCGCGCCGGGCCTCCGCCTCGCGAAAGCGGTGAGCGGCACCCTGCTCGGCATTGTTTTGCGCCCGCTCTTTCTCCCTGGCTTCGGTCGCATTATCTTCGACCGCGCGCTGAGCAGCCTCGTCCAAGGTCATGCCGTGCTTGGAGACCAACCGCTCAGCCGCTGCCAGCGCTGCGTCGCGTTCACCCTCGAACGGGCTATTCACAGCGAGCTTCAGCAGATTGTGAAAGCGTTCCCGCTCTTTAGGCGAAAGGCTGGTGGAAATGAGACTGCGCTCCGTACCGGGGTCTGATCAATAAAGCCGATGATCGTACGCGAAGCACGCATAGAAATCGATTACCGCCGCAAACTTTCTTCGTCAGGCCTGGCTGCCCGGCACGATTCCGGCAGGCAAGCTGGCGATATGCCGGGCGATTTCGCCCGGCCGGGTGAGCCATATTTGGTCGCGGTGCTTGTCGATATGCTCGAACACCCGTTTTAGCGCCCGCAGGCAGTAGGGGCGGCCAACCACGAATGGATGCAGGCTGATCGGACAGACCAAGGGGTATTTGGACGACTGCTCCAGCATCTCGTCGAACTGGTCGATCAGCATCTGGGCAAATTCGTCGGACGTATAGCGGAACCAGACGATGCCCCGATTATCGTTGCACTCAATGGGATAGGGCATGGAGAGGATCTTGCCGCCCCGGGTGGACATCCATAGTCCAGTCCATATGGTAGGCGTAGCCCTCCTCCTGGAGCAGATCGAGCGTGACAGCGGAATTTGAGAGCCAGGGGCTCATCCATCCGGTCGAGCGCGTTCCCTCATTAGCTTCCAGAATGTCCGCGCACGAGCGGACAAACGTGCGTTCTTCCGCTTCCAGCAGATTGCCTTGCTCATCGGAATTGGTGTGCCCGTGGCCCAGGAACTCGTCACCGCGGGCGCGGTGGCGCTCGGCAATGCCAGGGCATTCGTCATAGATGGCGGTGTTGAGTTGCGCTTCGGCAGGCAAGTCATACTTGTCGAGCGCATCCATCAACGTCCAGAAGCCGACGCGGTTGCCATAGTCGCGCCAGGAATAGACGGAGTCGCTCACCGCCTGGTCCGGTGGTGCTATGGCGGCACCCTTGCCGACGCCATAGCGGAAGACCTCCACATTGTTGGCGATGTAGACGGCAAGCCGCTTGCCGTTCGGCCACTCGTAGGTTTTGCGGCTGTCGATGGCAGAGTAGGCATAGTGGCGCTGGCGTTCGAAGTCGGTCATTGGCGTTTCCTATTACTTCAGAGCGTTTTCAATTGTTTGAGCGGCTGCGATCATTCGCGGGTCCTGGCCATAGTGCCCGACAAGTTGCAGGCCAATGGGCAGACCTTTTGCGCCCCGGAACAAGGGCAGTGTGATGCAGGGCAGGTAGAGCGAGGTCCACAGGCCGTTGAAGATCGCGGAGCCGGTTGCGGCCAAGCCTTCCGGCGCTTCGCCCGGCGCGCTGGGGCAGAGCAGCACATCGAACTCCCGCATCGCCAAGCCAACGTGTGCACGATAGACACCGAGGCCCGCCATGTTCATACGGTATTATTGTAAGGTCATCGACAGGCTTTCGTTCACACGGCCATTCAACAGGGCATCCGAGAGCTGATCACGGTGGTTCAGACGCTCCCATGCCATGGTGCCGGCGAACTCGTAACCAGCAATCGCGCGGACGGCAGGTCGTGGCTGTCGATAATGTCCTTCACGCCGGAGGGCACGCCGTGCAGCGGGCCTTGCCTGGGGCCCTTATCGCGCGCGCGAGCTTCTGCCAGTGCCTGCTCTGGCACGAGATGCGCCCAGGCCTGGACTGCCGGTTCACGGGCTTCGATGCTCTCCAGGTGGGCCGCAGTAACAGCCTCAGCGGTCAAATCGCCAGCCTCGATAGCGGCGGCGAGCGCGCGGGCGCTCTGGGAACACGGGTCTTGCATGGCGGGAAAGCTCCCAGAAGGGTACGGTTAACGATAGTATCAGAGCCTATCGTCTATAACTCAATCTGGGAGTAGCCAACCCATGCTCCGTCCCATCACCCTCGCCGACGCACAGCTTGGCCCGATCCACAAAGCCGACAGCCGGGAAAGCGTCGTCAAGCGGCTCTGCTACCTGATGCGCCGGGCGCATAGCAAGGGCGCAAATCTGATCGTGTTCCCGGAACTGGCGCTGACCACCTTTTTCCCGCGCTGGTACCTTTTTCCCGCGCTGGTACCTTTTTCCCGCGCTGGTACATGGAAGGGCAGCAGGAGGTCGACACCTGGTTCGAGACCGAAATGCCGAACGCCGCGACCAGGCCGCTGTTCGACCTGGCGGCAAGCCTGAAGATCGGCTTCTACCTGGGCTATGCGGAGAAGTGCGTGGAGGATGGCGAGACCCACCGCTACAACACCGCCATCCTGGTGGATCAGGACGGCAAGATTGTCGGCAAGTACCGCAAGGTTCACCTGCCCGGCCATAGCGAGTTCGTGCCCACCTATCCCTGGCAGCACCTGGAAAAGCGCTATTTCGAGGTCGGCAATCTGGGCTTCCCTGTCTGGCGGACCATGGGTGGCGTCATGGGAATGTGCATCTGCAACGACCGCCGCTGGCCGGAGACATACCGCGTGATGGGGCTGAAGGGTGCGGAGGTCATCATGCTGGGCTACAACACACCGACGGCTAACCGCGAAAGCAACACGATCGAACCACTACACCTGCGCATGATGCATAACCAGATGAGTATGCAGATGGGGCCTACCAGAACGGTGCGTGGGTCGTAGGTGTGGCCAAGGCCGGGGCGGAGGACGGCTTCGACATGATGGGCGGCAGCGTGATTTGCGCGCCATCCGGCGAAATTGTGGCAATGGCGCGGACTGTCGGCGATGAATTGATTGTGGCGGATGCGGATTTGGACGACTGTACGTTCAACAAAACAACAATATTCAATTTCGCGGCGCACCGTGGGCCAGAGGCGTATGGCATCATCACGGCTCAGGCAGGGGCGACGACGCCATCGGAGGATTGATGCCCAACGCCACCGATGCCCAGGCCACTCCAAGCCTGGGCAAAATCATGCTGCTGGTGCTCGTGCCATTCGGCAGCGGTTATTTTCTGAGTTATCTTTTCCGGGCCGTAAACGCGGTCGTTGCACCGGACCTGGTGGCGGATATCGGCCTGTCGGCGAGCGGGCTCGGGCTGTTGACGGCCGCTTACCTGTTTGCCTTTGCCGCGTTTCAACTGCCGCTTGGCATTCTGCTGGACCGCTACGGGCCGCGCCGGGTGCAGACGTTCCTGCTGCTGACGGCAGGATGCGGGGCGCTGTTGTTCGGATTCGCCGAAAGCGAGGGTCTGCTGATCGCTGCCCGCGCCATGATCGGCCTCGGCTTTGCCGGTGGATTGATGGCGAGCTTCAAGGCGGTTGCGCTCTGGGCGCCGCCGGGGCGGATGCCGTTGCTGAATTCGTGGGTGATGGCCTTTGGCGGCATCGGCGTAATCGCAGCGAGCACGCCTGCTGACCTTGCCGTGCAGGAATTTGGTTGGCGGGCTGTGTTCATTGCACTCGCGTTGATAACAGCGCTGGTGGCAGTTGCCATTTGGACTATCGTTCCGCGCCGCGGTGAGGAGAGGCAAAGCGCCGGCGAGCCGCTGAGCCAACAACTCAAGGCGCTGGGCACGATTTATACTTCCCGCGAATTTTGGCGCGTAGCCCCCATTATCACGATGACATGCGCAACTCACATCGCGGTTCAAACGCTTTGGGCAGGCCCCTGGTTGGCTGATGTCGGTGGGCTGGAGCGGGATACGGTAGCCCTTGTCCTCACCGGGATGGCGTTGTCTTTTACGGTTGGCATTCTCGGCGGCGGCGCGATGGCCGATTGGGTTCGCAAATTCGACCATGGCCCACTGTTCATCATGATGATAGCCAGCGGCCTGTTCATCATCAGTGTTGCCGGATTAATTTTTGCGCCCGTAGCCTGGATGCTGCCGCTATGGATCGTGTTTGCCGCTATGGGGCAGTTGGGTGTGCTGGGCTATCCCTACCTGTCCGAGTATTTCGGCGCCCACTTGGCCGGGCGCGCAGGAACGGCCATTAATCTGCTGGTCTTCGGCGGAGCGTTCGGCATCCAATACGGGATCGGAAGAGTGCTCGACTTTTGGCCCGTATCAGAGACAGGCGGCCATCCGCCAGAGGCCTATCACACCGCGCTCGGCATCGCTCTGGCGGCGCTAGTGGTCAGCTTTGGATGGTATTTTGTAAAACGCCCGCAAAAGTAAGCCAGCTTCCCCGGACAACGCAGATGCGCTTCCGGGGAGCACCGGGCTCTAAACGTCGGGTGTGGTCAATGAACCGCAATCGCTGGCGAATGCCAGTTTAGCACCGCTTTTGGCCTGAAGCTCTTCACGGCTGACGCCGTCAAGAATTTCACGCACGACAAAGCCACTACTGTCCGTTATGTCCACCACCGCCAAATCGGTGTAGACGCGCTTCACGCAATTGGGTGCAGTCAGTTTGTAGCGGCACTTTTCCAGCAGGCGGGGTGAGCCGTCGCGTGTGGTGTGCTGCATCATGATGCGCACTTCTTTGGCACCGACGGCCAAGTCCATGGCACCGCCGATCAATGGCCCCTTGCCCTTCATCTCAGCATCCCAATTGGCCAGATCACCGTTAGCGGCAACCTCGAACCCACCCAGCAGCGTCACATCGATATGGCCGCCACGGATCATGGCGAAGCTGTCGGCTGACGAAAAGATAGAGGCACCGGGTATCAGCGTGATCAACTGGCTTCCGGCATCGGTTTGATCGCGATCCTCCTCGTCACCTTCGGCCACAGGACCAACGCCGAGAACGCCGTTCTCACTTTGCAGCAATATTTCGCGTCCTTCGGGGCTGTAATTCGCGCAAAGCACCGGCATGCCGAGGCCCAGATTGACGACCATGCCATCTTCCAGATCCTGGGCAGCGCGCCAGGCGATCTGTTTACGGGAAAGCGGTTTGTAGCTCATATCGTCTGCTCTCTCTTAAGAGTCGCGGCCATCAGGCAGCTGGATGATGCGTTTCACGAAGATGCCGGGCACATGAATTTCGGTCTGGGGCAGCAAGCCGTCGACAATTTCCCGCACTTCAACAACCGTACACGCTGATGCAGCAGCCATGTCGCGGCCAAAATTGCCCTGAGTGCCGCGGAAATGGAGGTTGCCGTAACGGTCGGCCTTGGCCGCGCGCATCACTGTGAAGTCGGACTTGAGGGCAAACTCCAGTACGCACATGACACCATCAAACTCGCGGTGCTCCTTGCCCTCAACCACGGGCGTTTCGACGCCGGCGGGGGTGTAGAAAGCCGGGATGCCAGCGCCGCCCGCGCGTATACGCTCAGCGAAGGAGCCCTGGGGAGATATATCCAGGGTCATCGTGCCGTCTTCCAGTTGAAGCTCTGAAATGCCGGACGCTGAGCCCCGGCTGCGGGCAGCAGACGCCACAGCATGCTTGATCTGCTTCCGCTCGAACAGGGCGGGGGCATAGTCTTCCAGAAAGCGGACGCTGTTGGAGACAATGGTCAGGTCTTTGGCAGTGCAATCGCCCAAGGCCCGTATGAGGTTGACGGCCACGCCCGCGCCGCCGAAGCCGCCGAACATAATAGTCATGCCATCGCCGATGCCCGCCAGGGCCTGCTCGATGGTGGAAACGCGTTTATCGATCACTCGGAAAGTTCCTTCCAGAAATGCTAGCCTGAATAGACCAACATGCGTGCCGCTGGACAAGAGTTATCCGCTAAAAATGGTGAGGACTAACCCCTAAAAAGCACGCGGTCGGCGCTCCCATCGGAAGCACCGGCCCTATCTACTCCAGTTTCGAAGCGGCTTAGGCCTTGCGGCGGCGGATGGCTGCCAGACTGCCGATAGCGCCTACATCAAGCAGTGCGATGGTGGACGGCTCAGGGATCACGTTCGGTGTAACCTGCTCCAGCGCTCCAACAGTCATGTCGTCAAACGCGAAGACATCGCCCTGACCAGTGCTGGTTTCAAATATCACCTGGGTGAACTGCTCGGACGCGTCTTCGGCAACCAAGCCGAAGAACAGCACGCTGCCATCGGTGCTGCCGTAGGAGCCGATCGCATTGTCAACGGTCAACCGGGTGTTCGCGACATCGTTCAGTTGCAGAACAAGCTGGCCGCCGAAATCACCGATATCGATGCCAAAGAAGCTGAATGCCGCAACCGGGCCGCTGAGGCCAACCGTGAAGTTACCGGAGCCGCCAGCCGTCACTTCCCAATACTTGGTGCCTGAGGTTCCATAGCGGCCGAAACCATTGGTCGAGCCTTGGGAGACGTGATTGGTGGCACCATTGCCGCCAGAGAGCGTCGCGGTGCCGGCACCAGGGAAATTCAGCGCGAGCGGGCCATTAGTGTTGTCGGCGAAGCTCTCGAACGTCTCCGTGCCGACACCGGTGAGGTTGGCCAGGAATTCCGTCTCTGCCGCTTTTGCATTGTTGAAAGTGCCGAGAGGCGTCGAACGGCTGCTGTTCAAGTCCTCACCGAAGAACACCTGATAGGCGTTGGCCGGCGCAGCGGCGGCGCTGACGAAAGCGGCGGTGGCAAGAGCGGCGGCGGTGCGGAGAAGAATGTTGGCCATGGTAGCAGTCCTTGTGTTGATCATTCGGCCGTTTCCGGCTGGTCTTGCCCTCTAAGAGCACCCTGCGTGCCAACAGGAGGGCTGGCGTGCCAATCCAAGCGGCATTTCCTTGTTTTCGGCCCGGTCACCATGTCCATGGAGATTGATTTTACGAAGTGATAAGCTTTTGAGACAAATGGAAAAACTTCAGTAAATCTGCGCGCTTTCGGCATATCGGTGGCTAGCCGATCTCAAACATCCGACTAGCCTGGAGAAAATTGAATGGCTCTCGAAGAAAAAGCATTTTCCACAATAGACACGCCCGCGGTCTGTCTGGATCTGGACGTGGTCGATACCAATTTGGAGCGGTTCCAAGCATATTGCGTTGCAAATTGCATGAACGCCCGCCCGCATATCAAAACGCACAAGCTGCCGGACTTCGCCCACCGGCAGGTGGACCTGGGCGCCATCGGCATAACCTGCCAAAAGATTGGCGAGGCAGAAGTGATGGCCGCAAGCGGGATCGAGGACATCCTGCTGACCTTCAACATTATGGGCGCGCCGAAGCTAGCTCGGCTGAAGGAACTGGCGAAACACTGCAAGCTGACCGTCGTTGCAGACAACCAGGTGGTGGCTAAGGGGCTGGCGGAAGTTTTCGCCGGTGGGCCGCCATTGCGGGTGCTCGTGGAATGCGATTCGGGCGGCGGGCGCTGCGGGGTGCAGTCCCCGGACGAGGCAATGGCGTTGGCCCAATATATTGACCGCACTGACGGGTTGCACTTTGCCGGCTTGATGACCTACCCGCCCAAGGGCCGGATTGAAGTCGTGCCTGATTGGCTGGGAAAGTCCATGCATGCCTTCCAGCGGGCAGGACTGACCTGTGAGGTAGTTTCCAGCAGCGGCACGCCAGACATTTGGCGCGCACACGAGGTCACCACCGCGACCGAGCACCGGGCCGGAACCTATATCTACAATGACCGGATGATGGTCGCTGCCGGGGCTGCCACCTGGGAGACCTGCGCGCTCGACGTGCTGACCACGGTCATCAGCCGCCCGACGGAGACGCGGGCAGTGCTGGATGCGGGCTCCAAAGCGTTCTCCAGCGACCTGGGTGGGCTGACCGGGCACGGCTATATCCGGGAGTATCCGGACGCAGTAATTCACATGCTGAGCGAGGAACATGCGGTAGTGGACCTATCGGCCTGCGCTGGCGCAAAACCTGCCATTGGCGAGCGGGTGCGGGTGGTGCCGAACCACGCCTGTGTCGTTTCTAATCTGTTCAATACGGTCCACGGCCTGCGTGGCGACCGAGTTGAGCGAGTCTTTACCGTCGAAGCAAGAGGGTTAATGCAATGAGCAAGCGTGTCCTGTACGCCGCCGCCGCGCAAATGGGGCCGATCGCCCGCGATGAGCCGCGCGAGCAAGTGGTCGCCCGCCTCACCGCCCTGATGGAGGAGGCGCGGGCGCGCAAGGTCGATCTGGTCGTGTTCCCTGAACTAACACTAACCACCTTTTTCCCGCGCTGGTTCTTTGAGGACGAAGCGGAACTTGACCAGTGGTACGAAAAAGAAATGCCGAATGCGGCGGTACAGCCCCTCTTCGATCTGGCAAAGGCGGCCGGTATCGGCTTCTACCTGGGATATGCCGAACTGACGCCGGAAGGCCGCCGCTTCAACACCTCCATTCTGGTGGACAAGCAGGGCAACATCGCCGGTAAATATCGCAAGGTCCACCTGCCAGGCCACTCGGAGCATGAACCATGGCGGCCATTCCAGCATCTGGAGAAGCGCTACTTCGAGCCGGGTGACTATGGATTTCCGGTATGGGAGACCATGGGCGGCAAGATGGGCATGGCGATCTGCAATGACCGCCGCTGGCCGGAGACTTACCGCGTCATGGGCCTGCAAGGGGCGGAGGTCATCATATTGGGCTACAACACGCCGACCATCTATGCGCCAGTGCCTGAACACGACCACCTGCAGAGCTGTCACAGCCACCTGTCGATGCAGGCGGGCGCTTACCAAAACGGCGCCTATGTGATTGGCACGGCTAAAGCTGGGATTGAGGAAGGCTGCATGCTGCTCGGCCAGTCCTGCATCATCGCGCCGACCGGGGAGATCATCGCCCAGGCGCATAGCATCGAAGACGAGCTGATCGTCGCAAAGCTGGATTTGGACAAGTGTGCGGAGATCAAAAAGAATGTCTTCGACTTCGATCTGCACCGCCAGCCGCAGCACTACGGCATCATCGCCGCGCCGAAGAAAACGGTTTAGGGCATCTTACCCAAGGAAGCTCAATTTCAGTCAGTAAACGGCGAAAATGTTGCCTACAGGAAATAACAGGCGGCTAGCCATGTTCACACGTGCGGCTGTAGCCTCCCGCCCCCTCTGCAGCAGTTGGTGGTGCAGCACAATAATCAGCACCGTCAGGAAGATCGTGACGTAGCCTGAAATGATCATGGTCTCAATGAACGTGTTGTACGGAAGGCGCGGAAGCAGGGGCGACGCATAAAAATTGAACGCGACAACGATCATCGCCAGCGGAAAGAAAAACTGCCAGATGAAGTAGCCGTGCTTGCGGTCAGCCTCAATGCTGAACATGTAGGACGAATAGGTCTCCGGCCACGCCTCATATTTGTGCGGGACAACCGCCCCTTTAGCATCAGCAAATGTCCATTCCGGATTGTCGACCTGCTCCCGTTGGTAGGCAGCAAGCTTGCTCATGAACTTAAGCTTGTTCTCGTCATAGGTGAACGACTCGATAACGATTTTGAATTCCTGGGTGTCAAAAGGATATTTGCGGAAATCCATGTCAGAGGTGAAGGTACCAACGAAATGCTCGTACACCGACACGTCGCCATTCCGCTTAATATAGACCTCGTTGTTCACAATTTCCCGATTTCCAATCAGGTTCGTAAATTCCGGCACGGGCCACCAAATTTCCTTGGCCAGCAGCTCGTCCGCCTGGTCGTTGAAGTACCTCGCCTCATCCATCCCGGCAGGCACCAGCGCAGCAAGACGTGAATCGTTCCAGGACCAGGTCAGGCAGGCAGGCATCGATGGTGTAGGATTCAGCAATCGCGTCGATTTGGTAGATCTTGTTCACATCCGTTGTAACCGCGACCATGACCAGTTCAGCAGGAGGCGGAGCAGACGGTGTTGCCGGCCAGCCTGGGCGCATCAAGCCAAACATCCCCAGCAACAGCACACAGACGAAACCGTGCAGCCGCATTGACGTCCGGCCTGAACCGGGCGTGCCGAAGTGGCTCATTCCACTGCGACCTGTTGGTTTTGCGGCGATACCAGACCGTTTGCGAGGTCTGTGTCTCGCGCCTGCGGTTGGCGCTTGGCAGGCAGGCCGTAGCCGCCGCCGGGCTGGATCTCGATCACGTCGCCTTTCTGGAAGGACAGGTTCGCCTTGGGCGGCACCGTGATGACCTCGTCCCCACGATAGAGCAGAGTCCGGCCGCTGGCTCCATCCGAGCCGCCGAACACGCCGGGCGGCGCTAGCCGGTGCCGGTCGCCGTAGGTCTGGAACTTCACCCCGTCCTTGAGGATCTGGTAACGCCGGGTGAAGCCCGCCCAGCCCCGGTGCTCGCCGTCGCCGAAGCTGTCGGGTGCGAGCGCGTAGCCGGTCACGCGGAAGAAATCATAGTCCGCATCCAGCGACTCGACCGGCGTGTTGGAGCAGTTGGAGAGCGGCGAGTCCACCGCATCGACGCCGTCATTGCCAAGGCCCGCGCCATAGCCGCCGCCGAAAATCTCCAGGTAGACGCTTGTAGCCCTTCTCGTTCAGGTGGGCGAGGCATAAGCTGGTGGTCGAGTCGAAGCCGGGCGCGATTACCTGGGCCGGGACGGCCTTCGCGAGTGCATCCATCACGGCGTTATAGGCGCGGTAGGCAGGCAGCAGCCGGGCGCGCACCGGCGCGGGCGGGCGCGGATTCAGGATGCTGCCATAGGGGGCCCCTTCACCGTGATCGGCCGCTTCACGCCCTCGTTGAACGGAATGTCGGGGGCGGAGATCACCGACTTCACGCACGACAGCGCCGTCGCCAGCGTGGAGGCGAACGGGCAGTTGATGTTGGTCGCGACCTGGGGGTCGGTGCCCTCTAAATCCACCTCCAGCTCGTCGCCCTTGATGGTGACGGTGCAGCGGATGTTCACCGGCTGGTCGCTGGTGCCGTCGTCGTCGATGGCGGCGTGGCCGTGATAGACGCCATCGGGAGCCGCCGCGATCCCGGCCCGCACGCGCCGCTCGCAATAGTCGAGCAGTTCGCTCATGGCGGCCGTGATCTTGTCCTTGCCGTACTTCGCCGCCAGTTGCTGGAGCCGGTTTTCGGCGATGGCATTGGCCGCGAACTGGGCGTTCAGGTCGCCCATGGTCAGGTCCGGCACGCGCACGTTCAGTCTCAAGAGGGCTTCGAGACGGCCGCCGTTCCAGTCCTCCTCCCAGTTCCACTTGGAAGGCGGAATGCGGATACCTTCAGCGTAAACGTCCGGGGCCTTCATGTTCAGGCCGGGCTCGCCGCCGCCGAGGTCGAGGTGATGGGCGACGCAGGCAGAGAACGCGATGACCTCGCCATCCACGAACACGGGCGTGAAGATGAACACGTCCTGCAGGTGCTGGCCGCCCTGGAACGGGTCGTTCTGGATGAGGAAATCACCGGGCTTCAGCGTCTCCGGCGGATGCTTCTCCAGGCAGGGTTTGCAGGTGGCGCTGATGCCGCCGAGTTGCATCGGGATCAGGTCAGCTTGGGCAATCACGTTGCCCTCCCGGTCCAGGATCGCCGCGGAGCCATCCTGCGCCTCCCGCAGGATGGGCGTGTAGGCCGACTTGACCAGCTTGGTGCCGGCTTCGTCAGCCGCAGCCTGGATCGCCTGGGAGATGACGGCGTAGTCGATGGGGTCCAAACGGGGGGCGTCTAGGGTCATTGTTCTTTTATCTCCTCTTCACCTTGAGCCGCCGCGACACGGCGAGTCGAAAGGCCAGTAGCAATGCGTTGAGCGGGGGCCCTTCGACTCACGCCTTCGGCGTGGCTCAGGGTGAAGAAAACTGGGAGCGTGTGAGAAGCCATCATCCCCCCTCCCGCGTCACGATAAGGTTGTCCTGGGCGTCGAGCTTGGCGCTCCAGCCGCCGGGCAGGTAGGTGGTGGAGGTCGGCCCGGCGAGGATCAGCGGGCCATTTAGAGCCTCGTCCGGCGCTACCGAAGCAATGTCTTTCAACGAGCCCTCCCGCCAATCGCCATCATCGAACAAGCTCGCGGCGCTGCCGGGTTGGGCGCTGTCACGGGCGATGGCGAGGGTCGGCAGCTCACCCGCCGGCAGGGTCGCCGCAACACGGAGGGCGACGACTTCAATCGCGCGGGCAGGGTCGGCGGGCTGGAAGTAGACTTGGCGGTGGACCTGGTCGAAGCCCTCTTTCAGCGCGTCTTCAGGCAGGGAAGATGCCGCGTCCGCTGGGAGAGGCACAGATAGCTCGAACGCCTGCCCGACAAAGCGCATGAAAGCGCATGTCGGCGCTGAAAGCGAACTGCGGCTCGCCCTCCAGCCCCAGCGCGGCGAACTCATCGGCGAGGCCCTTGGCGAGCGTGGCCAGCACTGTCGGCACTTCCGCCGAGGCCTCCACCGTGCCCAGTTTGCGGGTCACCGTGTCATGCTTAGTAAAGTCGCTCGCCAGCAGGCCATAGGCCGAGAGCACGCCCGGATTGGGCGGCACGACCAGCGTTTTGATGCCCAGTTCCTCTGCAATCCGGGCCGCGTGCAGAGGCCCGCCCCCGCCGAACGGCACCAATGCGTAGTCGCGCGGGTCGCGGCCGCGCTCCGTCGAGTCAAGTTGGATCGCCCGCACCACCGCATTGTTGGCGAGGCGGATGGCGGCGTCGGCGGCCTGCTCGATGCTCATGCCGAAGTGCTGGGCAACGGGCGCGAAGGCTGTGTGCGCGGCCTCCACATCGATAGCCATCTTACCGCCGAGGAAGCCTTCGGGCCGTACCGCGCCGACGATCACCTGCGCGTCCGTGATGGTCGGGCGCTTGCCGCCCTTGCCGTAGCAGGCGGGGCCGGGGTCGGCGCCCGCGCTTTCCGGTCCGACGCGCAGCATGCCGCCATCGTCCACCCAGACGATGGAGCCGCCACCGGAGCCGACCGAGACGATGTCCAGCACTGGCGTCCGGATCGGCAGGCCGTCGATTTCCGTATCCGGCGTGGTCGCAGGCTGGCCGTTATCGACGAGGCAGACGTCGGTCGACGTGCCGCCCATGTCGAAGGTGATGAGGTTCTTGTAGCCGCTCCGCTCCGCCTGCCGCACCGCGCCGATGACACCCGCCGCCGGGCCGCTGAACAGCGCGGTAATGGCGTTCCGGCGCATGCCCTCCGCCGGGAGCCTGCCGCCGTTCGACTGCATGACAGTGAAGCGGCCCTTGAATTTCCCTTCTGCCAGATTGGCCTCGATGCGCGAGAGGTAGCGGTCGATCATCGGCTGCACGAAGGCCGCAAGCGTGGTGGTGGAGGCGCGCTCGAACTCCCGGAACTCGCGGATCACGTCCGCCGAGCCGGTGATGAAGACGACCGGCAGGCTGCCGTGGATCAGGTCGATCACGCGGCGCTCATGCGCATCATTGGCATAAGCGTTCAGCAGGCAGACCGCAACGGCGTCGTAGCGGCCCTGCTGCAAGACCGGAATCAGGCCGGAGGTGATGGTGGCCTCGTCCAGCTCAGTCTCGACCGAGCCGTCGGAGAGCACCCGCTCTGAGACTTCGAAGCAATCGGCCCGGCGCACGACCGGTGCGGGCTTCTTGTAGTGCAGGTCGTAAATGTTGCGGCGCGTGTGCCGTTGCAGGAACAGGATGTCCCGGAATCCCGCCGTGGTGACAAAGGCGACGCACGCACCCTTGCGCTCCAGCACTGCGTTGGTGGCGACGGTCGAGCCGTGGCCGAGGTCGGCCATATCGGCCGGTTTCAGGCCCGCTGCATTGATGGCGTTGAACGCGCTTACGTCAGGGCTGGCGGGGGTTGAAGGAACCTTGGCGACCTGCACGCGGCCATCTTCAAATGCGAAGAGATCGGTAAACGTCCCGCCAATTTCCACACCAACGCGTAAGGCCACGAACAAAACTCCTTGATGAACGAACGCGGGAGATTAGGCCGGGCGGCGGTGAGGCTCAAGGTCCCATTCAGGCCTCTCCCACCCTGCATCCCCGGCCACGGTGCAGCCGTGAGCCGGGGCCGCGTGCAGCTTTCCTCACCCCATCCAGCGGCCGCCATTCACATCAAGGCACGCGCCGGTGACGTAGCTGGCGTCGTCGGAGGCGAGGAATAGAATGCCGGCGGCAATCTCCTCCGGCCTTGCTGCGCGCTTCATGGGGATTTCCTCCATCCGCACGCGCTGGTCTTCGGCAGGCAGGACTTCGTAGCGGGTACGCACGCGGTCGGTGAACACCGTGCCCGGCGCGACGCAGTTAACGCCGATGCCGTTCGGCGCTTCCTCGAAGGCCAGTTTACGAGTGAAGCCCAGGATAGCCGCCTTGGCCGTCGAGTAGTGCAAGTTGAAAATCTCGCTGATGCTGCGCCCGGCAATGGAGGCCAGATTGACAATCCGGCCATAGCCACGGGCCCACATGCCAGGCAGCACGGCGCGGCTCATCAGGAAGGCGGTGGTCAGGTTGATAGACTGGAAGGTGTTCCACTCCTCCAGCGACAATTCCTCGATAGGCTTCGGGTTTGCGCCGAAGCCCACATTGTTCACCAGAATATCCGCTGGGCCAAGCGCGCCGTGCTGGCGGGCTGCCTCTATGCTTTCGCGGACCTTGTGCAGCAGAACAAACGCAGTCTTGTAGTCCACGCTCAGATCGCGGGACAACTGCAACGCGCTGTATCCCTTCGCGCCATTTATGAAGATTGCGATGGCTGCGAGAATGTCCCGCACCGGCATCTTGCGGCTGGCAAAGATGGTGCCGGATGTGATGCTGTACTGCTTTGAGCAGCCCTTGCACTTGTATACTTGGCGAGTTTTGAGATCATAGTGATCGACGCAACCGCACTCAGGGCAATAAGGGGTGCCGTCCGTATCGGCCCAGCGGATATTGCGGAACGCTGTGCGGGCTTCCTCATCAGACATACGCATGACCTTAACCAGCGAAAGGGTTTTGGCGGCGGGTGACAAGAGGAAGTGCTGCGACATGATATTCACCTTATTTGGTGATTTACTTATCGCAGTGGACAGAACCCACGTCAACACATATATTCACCTAATATGGTTATTCCAAAAAAGGTAATCCATGAATACGATTGATCGGACGCAGCGGCCTGCGCCGCCAAAACCTGTTGCGCGTAAGGCTAGCCCTGTGAACGCGGAGTATGAAGACAAGGCTCGGGAAATGGTGCGAGAGGCCATGCGCTCAAAGGGTATGACCGTAGACCAGCTTACGGCCCGCCTCGCCCTGATAGGTGTCGATATGAGTTCTGGCGGTGTAGCGAACAAGATAAGCCGTGGGGGCTTTAGCTCTGCGTTCTTGCTTCAATGTTTCGCCGCGATGGACCTTGAGATTAGGGTGGAATAAGTACCTAACTGTATTTGGTGAATTTGCTCCATAATGTCGGGTATTTAAGCGCGCAGGCTATCCGCTGACAAAGATTGTTGGCCTAGCCTGGGCAGGCTCTGAAGGCGACATCGCAGCAGCAGATGGCTGGGATTCGGCTCAAGGCTACAACGTTACATCGTTAGCCGGCGTCGGCAGCGACTATCCCGTGCTTGATGAAATCAAAGCCATGTACAAAGCCGAAGGCAAAGAGCCGCCGAAGGAAATGGAATTCACCACCTACTACAACCGCGGCGTCTTCCAGGCAGCGATTCACCCGAAAGCGATTGAAAACGCGGTAAAGAAGAAAGGCTCTGGCGACTTTAACGGCACGGATGTGCGCGACGGCCTGCGCGAGATCAGTGACTTCAGCCTAGGTGGCATGCTGCCGCCGCTGAAGATGTCCGCCCAGGACCATGAAGGTGGCGGTTATATGCGCGTCTTCCAAGTCAAAGGCGATGACGCGGAAGTTCTCCGTTACCTCCGGATCGTTCAGCAGGTGCCGGAACTGGCACCCATCGCTGCCCGCCTCCTCGAAATAGAGCCGGTGCCGCTTGCCCTCGATATCCAGGTGCAGGTAGCGGCCCACGACCTCCTCCAGCCGCGACGGCTGGCCCACCTCGCCGGCGCCAACGCCCTCGTCCGAGAGGTTCGCGAACAGCATCTCCAGCAGCAGCGTGTGCCGGAAGAAGGCCACCATATCCCCATGCACCAACAGGTTCTGCGTCCGCCGCATGGTCGTCAGCGTCTGGAAACCCGGCCGCGGCTCCGGCTTCGCGAGTTCCGCACACGCCTCCGGGCTGGCGCTCATGGTGAAGGCCACGCCACCCGCAGGTTCCTTCTCCGAGAGCGTCAGCAACCCATCCATCAGTGAGGCATAGATGGCAGCCTCCCCCGCCTTGATCCCGAACGAGAAATCCTCAAAGCCCGCATGCTGGCGGACATTGGCATTGGCCTGCGCGCGGGCGCGGAGATGGTCGAACATGGCATATCCTCGGGATGCGTCTTTGATTGCCGCGGCAGGCTACCCCCTCCCCTGCCCCTCGCCAAGGGGAAGCCCCGCTTCACCCCTTGCCCTCCGCGGCGTCCCATGGGAACGTATGCGCTAACCAACACAAACCTCTTGGAGACAATCAGATGAAACTAGGGCTGCTGCTGGGCTATTCCGGCTCTGACATGGGCGAGGCCATGAAGAAGGTGCACGAGGCGGAGAACCTCGGCTTCGACTCGGTCTGGACGTCGGAGGCCTGGGGCACCGATGCCATGACGCCCGCCTCATGGGTGCTGGCGCAGACCACGAAGGTCAAGGTCGGCACCGCCATCTGCCAGATGCAGGCCCGCACCCCGGCGCTCGCAGCGATGACCGCCATGACGCTCAACCTGATGAGCGGCGGGCGCTTCATCCTCGGCATTGGCCCGTCCGGCCCCCAGGTGATCGAGGGCTGGCACGGCGTCCCCTATGGCAAGCCGCTGAAGCGCACCCGCGAGTATATCGAGATCATCCGCAAGATTCTGGAACGCAAGGGCGCGCTGGAGTATGACGGCGAGCACTACCAGATTCCCTACACCGGCCCCGGCTCCACCGGCCTCGCGAAACCGCTGCGTTCGATCCTGCACGGCGATCCGAAGATGAAGATCTACTCCGCCAGCTTCTCGCCCAAGGGCGTGGAGAATGCGGGCGAAGTGGCCGACGGCATCTTCCCGATCTTCATGAGCCCGGAGAAGTATCACCTGTTCGGCGAGCCGCTGGAGAAGGGCTTCGCCAAGGTACCCGGCAAGTCCCTCCAGAACTTCGACATGATGCCCTTCGTCGAGTGCGAAATGGGCGACGACATCGATTCCTGCCGCAAGCCGATTAAGGAGCACATGGGCTTCTATATTGGCGGCATGGGTGCGCGCGATAAGAACTTCTACAATGACTACGCCAAGAACCTCGGCTACGAGGCCGCGGCGGTGGAGATCCAGGATAAGTTCCTCGGCCGCGACCGCGAAGGTGCCTACGCCGCCGTGCCGGACGCCCTGGTGGACGAGGTGGCGCTGGTCGGCCCGAAAGGCCGGATCAAAGAACGCCTGCAGGACTGGAAGGCCGCCGCGAAGGAGCGGAAGGTCGACAGCATGCTGCTCCGCGGCACCACCAGCGTGGAGGCCATGCACTTCATCGCGGAAGAGGTGCTTTAGCCCCCTAAGCCGCCTAAAGCCCCGAAAGGAGCAGCCCGCATGGGAACCCGTCTCGCTGGCAAGACAGCGGTCATCACCGGTGCCGCCAACGGCATCGGCAAGGCGACGGCAGAGCGTTTCGCCAGTTAAGGCGCGCGCCTGGTGCGCGGCGATATCGAGGCCGATACCAAGGGAGCCCTGGCAACAAGGCTCCGTGCGGGTGGTGCCGAGGTCGTCGAGGTACTGGGCGACGTGACGGAGGAAGCCCCTGCCCAGGCCCTGATCGAGCGCGCGGCGGAAGCCTTCGGCAGCGTCGATGTGCTGGTGAACTGCGTCGGCGGCGCGCGCGGCGGCTATGTGTGGGAGATGCCGGTGGAGACGTGGGACTCTGTCCTGCGGCTCAACCTGCGCAGCATGTCCCTGTGTACCAAGCATGCCTCCGCCCGGATGATCCGGCAGGGCTCGGGCAGCATCATCTGCCTGTCCTTCGGCGCGCGCGAGGGCACCCCCCTGGGCGGCCTATTATGGCGGCGGCGCGCCCTATTCGGTCGCCAAAGCCGGCGTGTATGGCTTTATCCGCGACGTGGCCATGGAACTGGCGGAACGCGGCGTGCGCATCAACGCGGTCGCGCCCGGCCCCATCGATACGGAGCGGGTCGGCGTCAGCCTCCGCCAATTGAACGAGACGGTAAAGCTCAGCCCCAACAGGATGACCCCCATGGGCCGCCTGGGCCTGCCACAGGAAGTGGCGGACGCCATTCTGTTCCTGGCCAGCGACGAGTCCTCCTACACCACAGGCCACACGCTCTCCGTCACCGGTGGGCGCTGAAGGAAACAGCATATGTTGGACGGCTTCACCGCCACGCGCATCGCCATCGGCGAGAGCGAGCTTTACGTCCGCACCGGCGGTTCCGGTCCGCCGCTGCTGCTGCTGCACGGCTACCCGCAGACCGGCGCCATGTGGCACGCCGTGGCTCCGGCCCTGGCGGGGCATTTCTCGCTGGTGATCCCGGACCTGCCCGGCTACGGCAAGAGCATCGGCCCGCCCTGCGATCCGGCGTATGAGGCCTATTCCAAACGCACCACCGCCCAGACCACGGCCGACCTGATGAGCCATCTGGGCCACGACAAGTTCCGGCTCGCAGGCCACGACCGCGGCGCGCGGGTGGTCTTCCGGCGGGCGCTGGACCATGTGGCGCGGGTGGAGAAGTACGCCGCCATCGACATCGTGCCGACGCTCGACCAGTGGGCCAAGATGGATGCCGACCGGGCGATCAGCGGCTATCACTGGCAGTTCCTGGCCGTTGCCGCGCCTGTGCCGTAGAAGATGATCGGCAGCGATCCGGACATGTATCTGGAGCATCTGCTCCGCCGCTGGTCCGGCAATTACGATGCCCTGACCGAAGGCTCGCTGGAAAACTACCGCGAGGCCTTCCGTAAGCCAGAGGTCATCCACGCCACCTGCAACGACTATCGCGCCGGGGCCGACATCGACCGGATGCACGACCAGGCCAACCGCGACGCGGGCGACAGGATCGCCTGTCCGGTGCACGTCATCTGGGGCCGCGGCTACCTCTCCAACCGGGCGGGCTCTCCCCTGCCGGTATGGCAGCAATGGGCCCACGACGTGGTGGACACCGGTCTCGACTGCGGTCACTTCGTGGCGGAGGAACTGCCGGACGACTGCGCGCGCCATGCTCCATTTCCTCCTGTCCGCCTGAGCAATTCACTACCCAGTTACGCGGCACGAAATATCACCTAAACGAAACTAAACCTTCATGCGCAAAACTAAACCGTTTCAGCCCCAAACGGTTTAGGTGCGGTTTAGGTGACGTTTACCTCATGCTTATCGTCGGCTTATGGCCGGATGATCCGCTGCAACACTGCCCTTTCCGTCGCTATCAAACCGTCAACCTGGGATGCAGATCGCAGGCTAGCCTCGCAGGTGCGCGCGCCTTCGAAGGCGCTCGTGCTGAGCGCTATCTCAGGGAAAACATAGTACGTTACCTGCAATTGAGCAAAACACTCACCCCAAAACCCATTCTACATTGAGAACATAATTGGAACTTTCTACACTTCAAGACCATTCGATAAACGCCAACGGTTAACCCCGCCTTAGTGCCTCCGCGAAATCACACACTACGGGGTGCGGACCGTCTAATTCCGGCTATACTGCCCGCAACAAACGACCCAAACGACAAGGAACCGCCCCATGAAACTCGGTCTCTCCATCGGTTATTCCGGCGCGCAAATGGACCTGCCGGTCGAGCGTGTGCAGATGGCGGAACGGCTCGGCTATGACTCGGTCTGGACGGCGGAAGCGTATGGCTCGGATGCCGTCACCCCCCTCGCCTATCTGGCCGCCAAGACCGAGCGCATCCGACTCGGCACCGGTATCATGCAGCTTGCCGCGCGCACGCCCGCCAACGCCGCCATGAGCGCCGGCACGGTGGATGCGATGGCAGGCGGCGGGCGTTTCATCATGGGCCTCGGCGTCTCCGGCCCGCAGATCGTCGAGGGCTGGTACGGCCAGCCCTGGGGCCGCCCCTATTGGCGCATCAAGGACTACGTCAAAATCTGCCGCAAAATCTGGGCGCGCGAGGAACGTCTGACCCATGACGGCAAGGAAATCAACCTGCCGTATGAGGGCGAAGGTGCCATGGGCATCGGCAAGCCGCTGAAATCCATCCTGCACATGAACCCCGACATTCCGATCTTCATCGGCTCCGGCAAGGAAGCCTCCGTGCGCCTGACCGGCGAAATCGCGGATGGCTGGCTGCCGCTCGGCTTCGTGCCCGGCTCGCTGGACGAATACAAGCCGTGGCTGGAGCAGGGCTTCGAGCGGGCGCGCAAAAAAGGCGTGGACAAGGGCTGGCACAATTTCGAAATCCACTCCGGCGTGTTTGTCGACGTGGACTCGGACGTGAAGGCCGCCATCGACCGCCTGAAACCGCGGGAGGCGCTCTATGTCGGCGGCATGGGCCACCGGGACAAGAACTTCCACAACGACATGATGCACCGCCGCGGCTTCGGTGAGGCAGCCGACCGGGTGCAGGAGCTCTACCTGGCGGGCCACAAAAAGGAGGCCGAAGAAGCCGTACCGGACGAGTACATCGACCTCAAGTCCCTGATGGGCCCACCCGCCCGCATCAAGGAACGCTACAAGGCATGGGAAGATTGCGGCGCCACCTCCCTCACCGTCCGCTCCGCCCAGGAAGAAGCCATCCACGTCATGGCGGATGCCGCGCGGCTCAACCAGCCGCGCTAAGTGCCTCCATAAGGGGAGGCGTGAACCTGGTCACAGCCCCCCTTTCACGCTTCAGGCATTCTCATTCCAGATTGGGGCCGCTCTTCAGCGCGGGTGGCCCTTTCAACGGGAAAGGAGTGCCCAAGCATGAAACGCCTTTTGCTCACCATATCCGTGCTGGCTATATCGGCCCTCGCCGCCGCCTGCGACAGCGGTCCGCAAAGCCAGGACACCGCCTCAAAGCCTGACCGCACGCTGCCGCGCGAAAACCCTCACATCTCCAAAGACGATCCGATGAAGCTCACCATGCCGAAGGACGTCACCCCCGCGACCATGATCGCCTATTCCGGCCACGGCCAATATTTCGACCACCTGGCCCGGCCCATCAAAGTCGACGACAAGCTGGTGCTGACCATGGAGACCTCCATGAGCGGCCAACTGACGAAAAGCGCCGCCGCGAAGCTTGACGACAAGGAGGCAGCCCTCCTGAAAGATGCCCAGGCCTATGCGCAATCCGGCGAGCTGAAACCGGCCTACGCGGCCCTGCTGCAAGGCGCGGGGACCTCCCGCCTGCTGGAATTCGCTGACAAAGCGCAATTGGCGCAATTCGAATGGCGGCACCGCCTGCTGATGCGGCGCTACACCCACCTGACCATCGACAAGCGCTGGGTGTGGCTATACCCACTGCGGCTTCGAGACATCCTGCGGTTTGTTGGACCCTGGGTCGTTATCAACCCCAGCACCGATTATGTGGAACGCTGCCGGGCCGACGACGTGCCAATCCCGCCGCAATGGTCGGAGGCCAATCCAAACGGTTGGGCTTATCACGGCAAGTTGGTGCAGAACCTGCTGCAGCCGGGTGCCGATGCGCATGTCTGGACCTGGTTGGACCCACATGACCGCGGCGGCTGTGTGTTCCTGCCCCGCGGCTCGGGATCAGGGCTAGCCGGAACGCTCTGCCAGAGCGCCTCCACCGGCAAGGCCTGCATCTGGGATAACCTGGACCGCACCACCGGCGCGGTGCTCGGCTGGAAGAACGTCACCCTGAACGTCAACCAGATGCAGGACGGCGACATGCTGGCCTCCAACAGCACCGGCTGCCACCGGGGCAACAACGCCTTCCTGATGTCGCCGGATGATGTGACCTGGGAGAAAATCCTGCGGCCGGCCAACCAGGCCAATGTCGGCGCAAATTTCACGACGAACGTGGACGCAGGCATCGCGCGCTACACCATGATTTCGAACCAGGCGGGCTGGACCAATCCCTCGGCCAACCAGTGCATCGACTGCCACAAGCGTCCGACGGTCGGCTTCTCCAACGTACCAACTCCCGTGCCGCCGAATTGCGCCAACTCCAACAGCGACCCGTCCGCCTGCCAATTAATGGCTAACATTTGATCCAATGACTACGCAGACACGTAAATGTGGATAGCAAAAAGCGCTCGGTGTGCCCACCTGTTAACCAAACAAAAAGGGTGCAAGGGTATGGATAAATGGAGACTGCCCAACTACCACCGTAACGGGAGAGCGCGGAGTACCGCGGTTTGGAGGTCACATGAACGACATCTTTGAGTCCTACGCTCAGGGTTACGCCAAGCGGGCCGAAGAGGAGATGTCCCTGCAGGACTATCTCATTGCCTGCCGCGCCGATCCGTCCCTCTACGCTTCTGCGGCGGAGCGGATGGTGACTGCCATCGGCGAGCCGGAAACGGTGGATACCTCCCTCGATCCGCGGCTGGGCCGCATCTTCCAGAACCGCACGATCAAGCGCTATCCCGCCTTCGCCGAATTCTACGGCATGGAAGACACGATAGAGCGGATCGTCGGCTATTTCCGCTACGCTGCGCAGGGGCTGGAGGAGCGCAAGCAGATCCTCTACCTGCTGGGGCCCGTTGGCGGTGGCAAGTCTACCCTGGCAGAGAAACTAAAGCGCTTGATGGAGGAGCACCCGGTCTACGTGCTGAAGGCCGGCGACCAGATCAGCCCTATTTTCGAGTCCCCTCTGGGCCTGTTCGATCCGGAACAGCACGGCGCGTTGCTGGAAGAAAAGTACGGTATTCCACAACGCCGCATCACCGGACTGATGAGCCCCTGGGCGGTCAAACGCCTGGATGAATTCGGTGGCGATATCAGCCAGTTCAAGGTCGTGCGCATGATGCCGTCGAAGCTGCGGCAGGTCTGCATTGCCAAGACCGAACCCGGCGACGAGAACAACCAGGATATCTCCGCCCTGGTCGGCAAGCTGGATATCCGCCAACTGGAGCATTTCAGCCAGGCCGATCCCGATGCCTACAGCTATTCCGGTGGTCTGAACCGCTCGACCCAGGGCCTGCTGGAATTCGTGGAGATGTTCAAAGCCCCGATCAAGGTGCTGCATCCCCTGCTGACGGCCACCCAGGAAGGCAACTACACCGGCACCGAAAGCTTCGGCGCCATGCCGTTCCAGGGCGTGATCCTGGCCCACTCGAACGAGGCGGAATGGCTGCAGTTCAAGAACAACCGCAACAACGAGGCTTTCCTGGACCGCATCTGCGTGGTGAAGGTGCCCTACTGCCTGCGCGCCTCGGAAGAAGCCAAGATCTACAGAAAACTGCTGCGCGAGAGTGAACTGGCGAACGCCCAATGCTCGCCGGAAACCCTGACCATTCTGGCACGCTTTTCCGTACTTTCCCGCCTGAAGCAGCACGAGAACTCCAACCAGTATTCCAAAATGCGCGTCTATGACGGCGAGTCGCTGCGGGACAAGGAGCCCAAGGCCAAATCGGTCATGGAGTACCGTGACGCTGCCGGCGTCGACGAAGGTATGACCGGCATTTCCACCCGCTTCGCCTTCAAGGTGCTGTCGGAGACCTTTAACTTCGACTCCGCCGAAGTCGCCGCCGACCCCGTGCACCTCATGTACGTGCTGGAACAGTCGATCAAACGCGAACAGTTTGCAGCGGAGGCGGAGAGCCGCCTGCTGGAAACCATCAAAACGGAACTCGCGCCGCGCTATGCGGAGTTCATCGGCAACGAAATCCAGAAAGCCTACCTGGAAAGCTATGGCGAGTACGGCCAAAACCTGTTCGACCGCTATATCGCCTATGCCGACGCCTGGATTGAAGACCAGGACTACAAAGATCCCGACACCGGCCAAATGCTGGACCGCAGCATCCTGGACACGGAGCTGGCCAAGATTGAAAAGCCCGCCGGCATCGCCAATCCAAAGGACTTCCGCAACGAAGTCGTCAAATTCGCGCTGCGCGCGCGGGCCAACAATGACGGCCGCAATCCGTCCTGGACCTCTTACGAAAAACTGCGCTCGGTCATTGAAAAGCGCATGTTCGGCCAGGTGGAGGACCTGCTGCCGGTGATCTCGTTCGGCTCCAAGAAAGACTCGGAGACCGACAAGAAACACCAGGAATTCGTCGACCGCATGGCGGCACGCGGCTACACCCAGCGCCAGGTCCGGCGGCTGGTCGAATGGTACATGCGGGTGAACAAGGCGGGGTAAAATACCCGCCAGAAAGCAGGCCATCATGCGCCATTTCATCGACCGCCGCCTGAATCCCAAGGACAAGAACCTGGGCAACCGCCAACGCTTTATCCAGCGCGCGCGCGACCAGATCCGGCAGGTGATCAACGACTCGATCCAGAACCGCAAAATCGCGGACGTGGATTCCGGCGAGCAGGTCACCATCCCCTCCCGGCCGATCCACGAGCCGCGCTTCCGGCACAGCGGCAAAGGCGGTTTCCGCGAGGGCGTGCTCGGCGGCAACAAGGAGTTCTCCCCCGGCGACCGCATCCGCAAACCGCAAAGCAGCGAGGGCGAAGGCCGCGGCAAGGAAGGCTCCGATGATGGCAAGGGGGAGGATGAATTCCAGTTCGCGCTCAGCCGTGACGAATTCCTTGACCTGTTTTTCGAGGACCTGGAACTGCCCGACCTGGTGAAGAAAGACCTGCAAGAGCTGGAAACCGTCAAGCACCAGCGCGCGGGCTTCACCACCGCCGGCACTCCCACCAGGCTGGCCATCCGCCGAACCATGCGCAACTCACTGGGCCGCCGGCTCGTGCTGCACCGGCCCGCCCAGGCTGAACTGGCGGAAACCGAAGCCCTGATTGAGGAGATCGAGGCCAAAGGCGACCGCGACTATCCGGGCCTCGAGACTCTCTATGCCCGTGCCGAGGCGCTCTCCCGCCGCCGCCGCCTGGTCGCCTTCATCGATCCGCTCGACATCCGCTACCGCCGCTTCCAGCCCCAGCCCGCGCCCAATACCAAGGCTGTTATGTTCTGCCTGATGGACGTCTCCGGCTCGATGGGCGAACGGGAGAAGGATCGGGCAAAACGCTTTTTCATCCTGCTGCACCTGTTCCTGCGCCGCCGCTACGAACGCATCGACCTGGTCTTCATCCGCCACACCCACACGGCCAGCGTGGTTGACGAGGATACCTTTTTCTACAGCCGCGAGACCGGCGGCACCGTGGTATCCACCGCCCTGAACGTCATGCTGGAGGAAGTGAAGGAGCGCTATTCTCCCGGCGAATGGAACATCTACGCGGCCCAGGCTTCCGATGGAGAGAACTTCGCTGGCGACAGCGACTATTGCGCCTCTCTGCTGCGCGAGCAGATCATGCCGCTGGTACAATATTACGCCTATGTCGAAATCCTGGACGAGCGCGAGATCGAGCTGTTCGCCAACCCGCAAGTGGGCGCAGCGCTCTGGCGGTCCTATCTTGGTGTCGCTGGCGAGCATGAAAACTTCGCCATGAAGCGCGTGGGCAGACCCAACGACATCTACCCGGTTTTCCGCGAACTGTTCGCCAGGCAACAAGGGGGCAATGCACTATGACAAACCAGCCCGCCCCCGCCATCCATCGCGCCCAGCCCATGTTCGAAGGGCATGAATGGACCTTCGACCTGCTGAAATGTCTCTATGACGAAATCGAAACCGTCGCTCAGCAGGAGCTCGGCCTGGACGTCTACCCGAACCAGGTGGAGGTGATTTCGTCGGAGCAAATGCTGGACGCCTATGCCTCGCTCGGCATGCCTATCCTTTACCGGCATTGGTCTTTCGGAAAGCGCTTCGCCCGCGACCAGAAGCTCTATCAGCAGGGCCGCTCCGGCCTCGCCTACGAAATCGTCATCAATTCGAACCCCTGCATCTCCTACAATATGGAGGATAACAGCGCCGCCCTGCACACACTGGTGATGGCGCATGCTGCCTTTGGCCATAACCATTTCTTTAAGAACAATTACCTGTTCCGTGAGTGGACGGACGCCAGTTCGATCCTGGATTTCCTGGACTACGCGCGCCGGTTTATCGCCGCTTGCGAGGAGCGCCATGGCTTCCTTGAGGTTGAGACAACCCTCGACGCGGCGCACGCGCTGATGGACCACGGCGTCTTCCGCTATCACCGCCGGCCAGAGCCCACCGCCAAGGAGCTTCAGGAACGCCGCCGCCGCATCGCGGAGGAGCAGGAACGCTCCTACAACGATCTCTGGCGGACCGTGCCGCAGGACCCCTCCCGCCCGGAGCCGACCCCGGAAGAGCAGGAAACACGGGAACGGCAGGAAGCCCTGCACTTGCCGGAAGAAAATCTGCTCTACTTCCTGGAAATGCACAGCCCGGTATTGCGCGACTGGCAGCGGGAGCTGCTCTCCATCGTCCGGCAATTGGCGCAATATTTCTACCCGCAGCGCCAAACCAAGGTGATGAACGAGGGCTGCGCAACCTTCGTCCATCACCACATCGTCAATGCGCTTTACGACAAGGGCCTGCTCTCCGATGGCGCGATGCTGGAGATCCTGCATTCCCACTCCAGCGTCGTCTTCCAGCCAGAATTCGACGACCCCCGCTATTCCGGCCTGAACCCCTACACGCTCGGCTTCAACATGATGAGCGATATCAAGCGCATCGTGACGGAACCGAAGGACGAAGACCGCGAATGGTTCCCGGACCTGGCCGGAACCGGCGATTGGCGGGCCGCACTCAAATACGCCTGGGCGAACTACCGCGATGAAAGCTTCATCCAGCAATACCTGAGCCCCCGCCTAATCCGCGACATGCGCCTGTTCGTGCTGACCGACCAATCTGACGAGCCCTATTACCACGTCACCGACATTCACGACGAACGCGGCTACCGTCACGTGCGCCAGTCGCTCGCCCGCGGCTACGATCCGGGTATCGCCGACGCGGATATCCAGGTGGTGGACGCCGACCTGAAGGGCGACCGGGTATTGCGCCTGAAACACCTGGTGCGGGACGGTATTCCCCTCGCCGAAAGCGACCGGGACCAGACGCTCGGCCACTTGAAACGGCTGTGGGGCTATGAAGTGCAACTCGCGGGCGAGGACCGCCTAAGCGGCGAAATCCTCTACGAGTCCACTACTGTCTCCTAAACTCGCGCGAGCCGCCGCTCCCGCCACCAGATAAAAAACCGGACGCGATAATGATCGCCCCGCCGAGGAAGCTGGCCGACGCCGGTATCTCACCCCAGGCGAAATAGCCGATAGCCAGCGCGAACAGGATCTGGGTGTAGTCGAACGGCACCAGCACCATCGCCGGCGCCTGGCGGTAAGCGATGAGGAAAGCATATTGGGCAATCGCCCCCAGCGCGCCGACAGCAACGAATACCAACCAGTCCTGCAAGCTTGGCGTAACCCAAACGAACGGCATGGCGGCCCCCGCCACGACAATGTTGGCGACGGCGTAGATAAAGAAGATGCGGCTGGCAGGCTCCTTGCGGGACAATTGCCGGATCGCCACCACGGCCATCGCATAGAAAAACGCCCCGCCGAGCGCGACAAGCGCGATCCAGTTCAGGTCCGCACCCGGCTGTACGATGATCGGCACCCCGCCGAACCCAACCGCCGCCGCGCGCCGCCAGCCGACGCTCTCCCCCAGCAACGGGACGGATAGCACGGTCAGGAACAACGGCATGGCAAAGGTCGAGAGCAGTCCCCAGGCCGCGCGGATCACGTGCCCCCCCCGGGCCGCTCCGACCGCCAAAGCGATGCCCTCTCCCGCCACAACAGCGGCAGGGCGAGCGCCAGGCTGAAAACATAGCGCATCAACAGCACCTGCAAGGGCGAATAGCCCGCGCCCAGCAGCTTCACGCAGGCAATCATCATGGAAAAGGTCAGCGCAGCGAAGCAGAGCGCCGCAATGCCGAAACCCAACCGGTTCTCGCCTGCGCCCTCGCTCAATTGCTACGCCGCGCGAGCTTGCGCTCCCGGTACCAGACATAGAGCCCGGCCCCGGCCAGAACAAACGCACCAGCCACGGTCATTTGATCCGGTACCGAGCCCCAGATTATAAACCCAAACAGTGTCGCCCAAACCAGCGAACTATAGCTGAACGGTGCCAGAACCGATGCCGACGCCAGCATATAGGCGCGGATCACGATAGACTGGGCCATCAGATGAAACGCGGCGAGCGCGACCAGCAGCAGCCATTGCTCGCCGGTTGGCCAGACAAAGGCCGAAATGCCAAAGGGTAGCACCGCGGCAAAGCCGGAGAAGGTCGACCAGGCAAGCACGGTCAGCCCCTTCTCGCTGGAGCGCATGGCGCGGGTAATGATAATGGTGCTGGCCCAGAAGGTCGACGCCATCACCGGAAACAGCATCGCCCATTCAAAGGTCGGCGTGCCGGGCCGCAGGATCATCAGCACCCCGCACAAGCCCAGCAGCACCGCCGCCCAGCGCCGCCAACCCACTTTCTCCCCCAGAAAGGGCACGGACAGCGCCGTTATGAGCAAGGGCGAAACAAAGGAGATCGCCGTCGCCGTTTCCAGCGGCAACGTTCGGACGCCATAGACGAAGGAGGTCGCCGCGCCGATCTGAAAAACGCCCCGCAGGATGTGCAGCCGCGGCTTGGTGGTGGCAAGCGACCTCTCCTTCCAGCGGTAGATCACCACACCCAGCACCGCAGACGCCACCATGGCAAACCGGATGGAAATGATGGCTTCCGGCGTCATGCCGGTCTGGGTCAGCAGCTTGGCGGTGACGTCCATGCTGACAAACAGCAGCGTCGTGCACAGCACCAGCAGGATGGCCAGGTTCGGCCGGTCGGCAGCGGCCGGCAGAGCGGCGGCGGACGCATTCTGCGCCAGGGATCTGGTGAGGCTCATGGGCCGTTTGCCAGGTCAGGCGCTGGCAAGGAACGGCAGCAGATGGCTCAGCACAGCTTCCGGTTGCTCCTGCTGCACCCAATGGCCCGCGCCCTCAACCAGGTGCACGCCCCGCACGTCGGTGCAGGCTTCGCGCTCCATCTTCTCCAGCGCGCCGGGCGACTGTTGGATGCCCCAATCGCTCGCGCCGGAGATGAAGGCGAAGGGCACGTCGATGGTCCGTCCGCTGAACACCTGCTGCTCTGCGGTAAACAGGCCGCTGGTGCGCGCCCGGTACCATTGCAGGCCGCCCCGGAAGCCATTGCGACCATACTCGGCAGCAAAAACCGCCATCTCGTCTTCCGGCATCCACTGGCAGGCTGCGATATGCGCCGCCGACGGCATCTCGTGCGCCACCGTCTCCGCCATGCTCTCGCCCAGGTCCATGACGTAGTAGGTCGGCATCTTCGCCAACTCATCCGCCGTCCAACCAACCAGACGGAAGGGCTTGTTGCCCGGCCAATCGGCGCTCTTGTGATGGAAATAGGCGCGCAGGAAGTCATGCAGGCCCTGCGGCGCGCGCCACATGTCTTCGTTCGCCAGGCGGGTGGAATAGTACCACTGATAGTGCTTCCGCGGCCGCTCCAACGCCACCATGTCGGCATGGACATCCCTGGCAGGCTTCGAAGCGTTTAGCGCGGGCGGCCCCGCGAACGGCGCGCTCATGATGCAGCAGCGGCGGAACACATCCGGGCGCAGCAGGACCGCCCAGGCCGCCACCATCGCGCCGAAATCATGGCCGACAACGGCGTGCGCTTCCGCCCGGCCCAGCGCCTGCATCAGGCCCATCACATCGCGCACCAGATTGTGCACCAGGCTTTCGGCCAGGTCGCCGTCGTAAGAGGGGTTCCAGCCAAGCGTCCGGCCATAGCCCCGCTGGTCCGGCGCGACGATCCAATAGCCAGCCTCCGCCAGCGCGGGCATCACCTTGCGCCAGCTATAAGCCAGCTCCGGGAAGCCATGCAGCAGCACGACCAGCGGGCGGCCCGGCTCCTCAAAGCCAGCTTCCAGGTAGTGCATGGTCAGACCGTTGCCGTTATCAGCAAAGCGCGAGCGGATACCCGCTGGGATTGGCGCATCCTTGTAGGCGGTAGGCATGGGTGGCGGCTCCCTTGGCAGGCAATGTATGCCGCCTGTCTATCACGCGACCCGGCGCGGCCGGTAGGATTTCGCCTCTTCTGCCCCTGCTTCGGAGTCGCGGGCGGGATAAAGGTAGTCGCGGGTCAACGGCACCACCCGCTGGTCCCGGCTCAACTGAATTTGCGCCACCATATGGCCGTCTCCCCGGAAGCCCATCTCCGCCCCCGCCAGGTAGAATTCCCACATCCGGCAGAACCGCTCGTCATACAGCGCCTTGGCTTCATCCCACCGGGCCATGAATGCGCGGCGCCAATGCAGCAGCGTCTCGGCATAGTGCAGGCGCAGGGACTCCATATCGTTAACCCACAGCATCTGCCGTTCTATCGGCTCCATCACCTCCGACGGTGCCGGGCAATAACCGCCTGGGAAAATGTACTTGGCGAGCCACGGGTTCGTTGGGCGGGGCGCGTTCATCTGAATTATCGTGTGGATCAGCGCAACGCCGTCGCTTTTCAGGCGGTCACGCACCGTCTGAAAAAACGCATCATAGTTCGGCACGCCCACATGCTCGAACATGCCCACCGAAACGACCCGGTCATAAGTACCCTGCTCGTGACGGTAGTCGCGCAGATGAAAGGATACCCTGTCTGACAGGCCGCGCTCCGCCGCCTTGGCCACGGCATAGGCGTGCTGCTCCTCCGACAGGGTGATACCCGTCACCCGCGCACCGAAATTTTCCACCAGATGCATCGCCATACCGCCCCAGCCGCAGCCGATGTCCAGCACGGTCTGCCCCGGCTGGATCATCAGTTTGGCCGCGATGTGGTTCAGCTTGGCAAGCTGCGCTTCCTCCAACGTCATGTCCGGGCTTGCGAAATAGGCACACGAATACTGCCTGCGCGAATCAAGGAACAGGTCATACAGGTCGCTCGACAAGTCGTAGTGATGGGCGACGTTCTGCCTGGAGCGGCGAATGGGATTTGCCTGCGCCAGCCGCCGGCTGGCGAGCCGCCACATGGTTAACAGCTTGTCGGCTAAATCAACCGGCGTGCGGCCAATGTTGCGCGAGAGAAAATCGAGGAATTCATAGATACCGCCGCCACTTTCGATGGTCAGCGCACCATCCATGAACGCTTCGCCGATCCGCAGCCGGGGATTTAACGCCAGCTTCCAATGCAGGGAGGTATCATGCAAGCGGACAGTGATTGGTGTGGAGCCATCTGAAGTGCCGAACATATGGCTCCGCCCGTGAGCATCGATAATGGTCAGTTGGCCAACGTGTATTGCTTTGCGGAGCAGGATGGCGAGCAGCATCTTGCACCTCCCGATTGTTAACCGTTTTGGCCTACTTCCCGGCTTCTCAAATCCGCAGCACGGCCCGTCTTCAATTAAAGACACCAATACTATGCATAGATTCCGATCCGCCAAGCCCTTGTTAACAACGGGCAAGCTCGCAACAACGGTTATATGGGTAAAAATAGGACGGGAGCCGGATAGGAAATCCGCCGCCCGCCTGAATTTCCGCCTATTTCTCCGGCGGCCCCCAGGCCGTGATCGGCGGCAGGTTACCGAAATAGCGCTTAACCTGCACCAGCGCCGAATGGCTGGATGGCCCCTGCCCCAGCTTGGACGTGCCCTCGTCGCGGGTCAGCACGTTGGGGTTGCCGTGCTTGTCCAGTCCGCCCGGCTCGCTGGGGTCGTACCACGCGCCGGTCGCCAGTTGGATGACGCCCGGCATCACCCGGTCGGTCAGCACTGCGCCGGCCAGCACTGCGCCACGTGCATTGAACACGCGGACGATTTCACCGTCCTTGATCTCCCGCTCAGCCGCATCGTCGGGGTGCAGCCAGACCGGCTCCCGCCCACGGATTTAGCTGGCGAGGCTCGCTCCCACCGGATCGTTCTGGCCATGCAGACGCGTGCGCGGCTGGTTGGAGAGCATGTGCAGCGGATGCTCTGCCGCCTGCTTCACGTCGCCCAGCCATTCCTTCGGCTCCAACCAGACCGGGTGGCCGGGGCAGTCGTCATAGGCAAAGTCAGCGATCTTCTCCGAGAATATCTCGATCTTGCCGGTAGGCGTACCCAACGGCGAGCCTGCCGGGTCAATGCGGAAATCCTCAAACATGGTGTAGGGCTTGGTGGGTGCCGGCAGTTCAATGCCGCCGGATGCCCAGAACCCTTCAAAATCCGGCATATCGATGCCGCGGGCCTTCGCCTTCTCCGCCGCTGTTTCATAGATAAAGCGGACCCAGCCCATCTCGTCCCGGCCCTCGGTGAACGCCTCACCAATGCCCAATCGCTGGCTCAACGCGGCAAAGATCGAGTGGTCGTTGCGGGAAAGTTCCACCGGCAGAATAGCCTGGTGCATGGCGCTCCAGGTGCGATCACGCGCGCCCGCGCCGATGTCGTTCCGCTCCAGCGTTGTCGTGGCAGGCAGCACGATATCCGCATGACGGGCGGTCGCGGTCCAGAACGGCTCATGCACCACAATGCATTCGGGTTGCTGGAAGGCCTTTGCCAGCTTGTTCAGGTCCTGATGATGGTGGAACGGATTGCCCCCGCACCAATAGACCATGCGGGTATCGGGGAAAACCCGCCGCGCGCCGTCGAAATCGTATTCCTGGCCGGGATTCATCAGCAGGTCGGTGATGCGCGCCACCGGAATGAAGCTGCCCGTTGCGTTCGTGCCCATGGGCAGGGCCGGTGAAGGCACGCCTTGCCTCGGTAGGCCCTGCGCGCCCGTGCTTGCCATAGCCGAAGCCGAACCCGCCGCCCGGCTGACCGATCTGCCCCGCCAGCGAGGCCAGCGCGGTCAGCATCCAGAACGGCTGCTCGCCATGGTCGGCGCGCTGCAAAGCCCAGGAGGTCGTCAGCATGGAACACTCCGCCGTGATCTCCCGCGCCAGTTCGGCGATGCGCTGCGCCGGAACGCCGGTAATGGCTTCGGCCCAGGCCGGCGTCTTCGGCACGCCGTCGCTTTCGCCCAGCACATAGGCGCGGTAGGGTGCAGCGCCGACCGTGTACTTGCCAAGGAAAGCCTCGTCCTCCCAGCCATTCGCCAGGATTTCATGGGCAATGCCCAGCATCATGGCTGTGTCGGTGTTCGGGCGTATCGGTATCCACTCCGCAGCACCGCTGGTCGCCAGGAAGGGCGGAACGTCATCCCGGATCGGGCTGACGATCACGAACCGCACGCCGTTCTCGACCCACTGCTTCAGCCATTCCGCTGTGTGGTGCGCGGCGATACCGCCGGTATCCGCCTGGGTGTTCTTCATCGATAGGCCGCCGAAGGACAGCGCGACCTTGGTGTTCTGCGCAATGCCATCGAACGAGCTTACCGGCCCCTGGCTCTCCGCAATCGTGCCCACAATGTGGGGCAGCAAGGCCAGCGCGGCGGCATAGCTGTAATTGTGCTTCTGCGCGGTGAAACCGCCAAAGCAGTTCATGAAGCGCTGCAACTGGCTCTTGGCATGGTGGAAACGCCCGGCGCTCGATCAGCCATAGGAGCCAGCGAAGATAGACTCGTTGCCGTGCTCAGTTTTCACGCGGGCCAGTTCGCCTGCCACCAGGTCCAGCGCCTCGTCCCAGGGGACCTCAACGAAGCGGTCCGCGCCGCGGTTGCGGTCCCGGTTTTTCAGCCAGCTCTCACGCACCATAGGGCGGCCGACGCGGACCTTGCCATGCACCATGTCCGGTATCGAGGCCAGCATCGGCGACGGGTCAGGGTCATTGGCGGGCGCCCGCGCCTGGATCAGCCGGTCGTCCCGCACCACCGCATGAAAAGACCCCCAGTGAGAGGCGTGCGGAACGATTTTCAGAGGACCGGACATGCGAAACAGACCTTATTCAGCGGACGGCACGGGGCGCAACTAGGGGCGAAAGGCTAGGCAGAACGAAAGCCTTCAGACAGCGCCAACAGATTTGGATGGCGGCTTCAATACCATAGCCAGGGCGATCGCCGCTAGGTTCGCAAAACCGCCACACCAAAAGGCAGCATCGTAGCTGCCGGTATGGTCCCGCAGCCAGCCTGCGCCGAACACGCCCAGACTGCCAACGCTGCACGTAAAGGCAAAGGCGAAGCCCGCTATCGCCCCCACATGCGCCCGCCCGAACGTACCACCCACAACAGCCGGATAGATCGTAACCCCCGCGCTCGCCCCCATGCCAAACAGGACAGCGGCCACGTAGAGCATCCGCAGCGATTGCCATTGGGAGAACACAAAGAAGGCCACAACCTGCACCGACAGCATGGCAAGTAGCCCCGCGCGCGGTCCCGCCTTATCCAAAATCCAGCCAATGGCCGGGCGGCCTGCCAGTCCCGCCAGGCCGGCGGCGCTCAACAGACCGACACCGTCAGCGCGGGTAAACCCAATGTCCACGCCTATCGCCACCAGATGCGCATAGGGAAAGAACATGACTCCCCACGAAAGGGCGTAGATCACGCACATGATCCAAAAGGCAGCGGTGCGCCGCGCCTCCGGCAGGGTCCAGAACGGCTCGTCATCCAGCAGGGCATCGCCCCCCGCTGCGGTGGCAGACCCGCCCGGATCACGGCGAATACCCAGCGCACAAAGAGCCATGGTGCCCCCGCACACCAGCCCCAGCGCCAACAGCGCCCCCCGCCAGCCGAGCCAGCCGATCAGCTCCAACGCAACCGGCGGCACAAAGACAATGGAAAGGCCGGAACCCATGGACACAATCGCCAGCGCCTTGCCACGCCTGGCGACGAACCAGCGGACAACCGTCGCGCTGGAGGGAATGTAAGGCGTGCTCATGCCCATGCCGACCAGCACACTCATACCTAGGAAAAGGTGCCAAAGCGCCGTTGCCTGGCTTAGCACGATAAAGCCAAGCACGAGCAGCACCGCGCCGCAGAGCATGACCGGCCGCGGCCCCCAACGGTCCGTCATCCGCCCGGTGACCAACCCCAGAATGGCATAGGTCGCAACACAGATCGAAAACGGGGCAGACACTGCAGCCGCGTCCAGTGAGAGCGCGTCCGCAAAGGACGGCACGAACACGGCATAGCTGAACAGCAGGCCATAGGACGCCATCACCACAACGAACGACAGCCAGACGATCACCCAGCCGTAGTAGATCGAGCCCAGTTTCACCTGCTGGCAATTCAATTTGTTCCCCACCGTTACCCCCTTGCCATCATAGCGAGGCCGCAAAGCGGCAGGCTCAGTGCGCCGCCGACCAGTTCGCCGCGACGCCGGTGTCTACCACCAGTGGCACGGAGAGCGTTGCCGCGTCCTGCATCGTGTCGCGCACGACGGCCTTGGTCGCGTCGACCTCATCCTCCGGCACCTCGAACAACAGTTCGTCGTGTACCTGAAGCATCATCCGTGCGCTCAGGCCCGCATCAGCCAAAGCCCCCGGCAGGCGGATCATCGTCCGCTTGATGATGTCCGCCGCCGAGCCCTGCAACGGGGCGTTGATCGCCACGCGCTCCTGGAAAGAACGGCGCGCACCGTTTTTGTCGTTAATGCCGGGCGTATGGCATTTCCGGCCAAAGATCGTGGTGACGTAGCCATGCTCGCCCGCGAATTTCTTCGCCCGTTCCATGTAATCCTTGATACCCGGATAGCGCTCGAAATAGGCCTTGATGAAGTCCCTGGCCTCGCTCTGCGGCACCCGTATATTGCGCGCCAGGCCGAAAGCCGAAATGCCATAGATAATGCCGAAATTGATGGCCTTGGCCTTGCGGCGCTCCATCGGGTCCATGCCTTCCAGCGGAATGCCGAACACTTCGCTGGCGGTCACCGCGTGGATGTCCAGCCCCTGGTGAAAGGCATCGGCCAGCGCATCGATCTTGCCCACATGGGCGAGCAGCCGTAGCTCGATCTGGCTGTAATCCGCCGACAGCAGCACGGTGCCGGGCGCGGCGATGAAGGTCTCGCGGATCTTGCGCCCTTCCTCCGTCCGGACCGGGATATTCTGAAGGTTCGGATCGCTGGAGCTTAGCCGCCCGGTATTGACCACCGTCTGTGCCAGCGAGGTATGGATCCGCCCGGTCTCCGGGTTGATCTCGTTCACCAGATTGTCGGTATAAGTGCTTTTCAGCTTGGCAAGCTGCCGCCAATCCAGCACGCGCGCCGGCAGGTCATGGCCCTGCGCCGCCAGGTCCTCCAGCACCTCCGCACCCGTCGCCCAAGCCCCGGTCTTGCCGGATTTCTTTCCGCCCGGCAGGCTCATTTCATCGAACAGGATTTCGCCCAACTGCTTCGGCGAGCCCACGTTAAACTCGCGGCCGACAAGCCCGTGAATATCCTTCTCCAGCACCTGCAAGCGTTCGGCAAAGTCGGCGGACAGCGCCCGCAGCTTGTCCTTGTCCACCAGCATGCCAACCCGTTCCATATCGGCCAGCACCGGCACCAACGGCCGGTCCAACTCCTCGTAAACGCCGACCATGTGCTCCTGCGCCAGACGGGGTTTCAGCTTCCGCCACAGCCGCAAAGTGACGTCTGCATCCTCTGCAGCGTAGTCCAGGGCCTTGTCGAGCGGCACCCGGTCGAAGGTGATGGCGTCTTTGCCCTTCCCCGCGACCTCCGAATATTTGATGGTCTTATGCGCCAGGAACAGCTTGGAAAGCTCGTCCATGCCATGGCCATGCTGCCCGCCATCCAGCACGTAGGACAGCACCATCGTGTCATCGGCGGGCGCAATATCCAGGCCGTGCCGGGTCAGCACTTCCATGTCGTACTTGATGTTCTGGCCGACCTTCAGCACGGAGGCATCCAGCAGCACGTCCTTCAACGACGCCACCACATCGCCGAGCGGCATGTTCGGTACATTGTCCCCGTCACCGAGCGAAAGCTCGCCGGCGGCCTCATTCCGGTGGGCGATGGGTATGTAGCAAGCCCTGCCCTCCGACGCGGAAAGGGAGATGCCAACCAGTTCGGCTTGATGCGCGTTGAGCGAATTGGTTTCGGTATCGATCGCCAAAACGCCGATCTCATAGGCCTCCGCCACCCAGGCATCCAGCGATTCCCGGCTGGTGACGAGCTCATAGGTGGTCTCTACCGCAGCCACGCCCGCCTGTTCAGGCGTGCTGCGGACCTTACCATCCGCCGCCAGATTGGCCTCTACCTTTGCGGTCAGCGACTTGAATGCCTGCGCCTCCAGGAAGCCCAGAAGCGTGTCTGCATCCGGTTGCTTGACGGTGAAACTGCCCAGCGGTTCCGGCACCGGCGCGTTCTGGTCCAGACGCACCAGCTTCTGCGAGATACGCGCCTGGTCCGCAAACTCGATCAGGTTTTCCCGCCGCTTCTTCTGCTTGATCTCCTCCGCGTGGGAGAGGAGCGTTTCCAGGTCGCCATATTCATTGATCAGCAGCGCCGCCGTCTTGACGCCAATGCCCGGCACACCCGGTACGTTGTCCGTCAAGTCACCTGCCAGCGACTGCACGTCCACCACCTTGTCCGGCGTGACGCCGAACTTGGCCACAACGGCCTCAAAGCTCTGGATTTGCAGCTTGACCGGGTCCAGCAACGAGACCTTTTCCGACACCAACTGCATCAGATCCTTGTCGGAGGAAACGACGGTCACGTCGGCCCCTGCCTCCACTGCCTGCCGCGCATAGGTGGCGATCAGATCGTCAGCCTCAAAGCCCGCCAGTTCGATGCTCGGCAGGTTGAAGGCGCGGGTGGCCTCCCGGATCAGATCGAACTGAGGCACCAGGTCTTCCGGCGGCGGCGGCCGGTGCGCCTTGTATTCCGGGTAAATGTCGCTGCGGAAGGTCTTGCGGCTGGTGTCGAAGATCACGGCGATTCGGTCGGCATCCGTGTCTTCCAGCAGTCGCATCAGCATGGTGCAGAAGCCATACACGGCATTGACCGGCGTACCGTCGCTCCGCGTCATCGGCGGCAGGGCATGAAAGGCGCGGAAGATGAAGCCGGAGCCGTCTACCAAAAATACGTGCTGCATCGCTTGATCCTCCGCCGGTCCGGTCTGCTTTTAGTGATGGTCCGCCTTGGCCCCTCTTTCATGACATAGCGGCGGCCGCAATAGGGGCAGTCCACCTCTCCCTTAACCAATTGCAAAAACACGCGCGGATGACCGAGCGGACCATTGCCGCCATCGCAAGCCACGGTAGTTTCTGTTACTTCAAGCGTCTCAACGGGTTCCATAGAAAGCCAATCCTTCGTGGGGCAAATACGCCATAGCCGAAACCAGCCGGTAGCTAGCTTTACAAGAGCCAGCGCCCAAGCGCTATGGGTTGCGCTCTGTTTCCTCGCCGCGGCATATGCGCCTTATGTTGTGCCAGAAGGACCACCGCAAGCCAAACCCGCGTTTACGCATTCGGGTTTCCAGACAGAAAACGGCCTGTCGCTGCCATTTCTGGAATGGGGACCGCAGCGCAACCCAAAGGCAATCGTGCTGGGCCTGCATGGCTTCGGCGACTACTGCAACGCCTTTGACACCGCCGCGGGTCACTTCGCCAAGCATGGCATCGCCACTTACGCCTATGACCAGCGGGGCTTTGGCGGCAGCCCCGGCCGCGGCCTGTGGCACGGCACGCTGCGCCTGGTGAAGGATGCCACCGACGCTGTGAAAGCGCTGGCCCGGCAATATCCTGGCGTTCCCATCTACCTGTTGGGTCACAGTATGGGCGGTGTCGTCGCCATGAGCGCCGCTGCCCTGCATCCCGGAATGCCGGTGGCGGGCCTGATCCTGGTCGCGCCCGCAGTGTGGAGCCGTGAGCACATGCCCTGCCTGCAGCGCGAACTACTGCACGTTAGTGCCCATACCCTGCCCTGGTATCCGTTGACGGGTCAAGGCATCAAGGTAACGCCAACCGACGACATAGACGTGCTGCGCAAGCTCTCACGCGACCCGAAAATTCTGCGCGCCTTCCGTGTCGATCAGGTCTGGGGGCTGTCGAACACCATGGATCTGGCACTGGCTTCGGCGGGCAGCATCGGCAGGCCCAGCCTATTCCTCTATGGCCTGAAGGACGACATCGTGCCCCTGGTGCCCACGCAAGCCGCAATCGACCAAATCCCGCCGGGCTTGCTGCGCGTGGGCGTCTACGAGGACGGATTCCACCTGCTCCTGCGCAGCCGGGTCGGCGATATCGTGGTCAAGGATGTCGCCCAATGGATGCTGACGCCCAACGCGCCCCTGCCCTCCGGCGCTGATCGGAATTGGCGGCAGCGGCTGTTCGCGCGCTAGTGGTCTGATCGAAACGCTTGCATCCGCAAGCGCTTCGATCAGACCACTCTTTCACTATGTTGCTGAATCGAACCACTAGGGCGGAATCACATTACGAGTGCATGAACGAGATTTTGCCACGGTGGAGCACGGCAGCCGTCAGCTTGCCGCTCATGAAAGCCCCCGTATCGACCGCGATCCGGTTGGGGTATTCCTCTGGCGTGTGGGTGGGCGTGTGGCCGTGCACGACCACTTTACCGAAGTCGTCATTGCTGTAGAGGAATTCTTCGCGGATCCAGGTCAGGTCATTCTCGGACTGGTCAGCCAAAGCAACACCCGGCTTCACCCCGGCATGGGCAAAGAAGTAATCGCCTTCTTCGTGCGACGCCGCCATCGATTGCAGAAACACCCGGTGCGTATCGGGCAAGGCTGCATTGAATGCCTGTTGCATGGCTAGATATTCGGGGTCACCCAGCGAACGCGGCGGCACGACGCCATAGCTCACCAGCGTCTCACGTCCGCCATTGCGCAGCCAGGGTGAGCCGACGCTCGCATCGTCCAGGAATTTCAGCATCCACCGGTCGTGATTACCGGCCAGGTGAATGCGCTCGCAATCCGGCAACGGCCGCGTCAGCAGATGCTCCAGCACGCCACGGGAATCCGGTCCCCGGTCTACATAGTTGCCCAGATAGACAACGACCCGGCGTGAAGCATCACGTCCGGCCATGTCTTCTTTGATCTGCTGCTGAAGTTTGAGCAGCAAGCCCAGGCAACCATGCACATCACCGACGGCGTAGACCACCGTGCCGTCGGGCGGTTGCGCCGCGGCTTTCTTCTGTCCTTTGCCGAAAAGACCGAATAGCACGGCGCTCTAGCCCGGCTACTCGCGCGGCGCGTGCTTGGCCAGGATACGTTGCAGGGTGCGGCGGTGCATGCGCAGACGGCGCGCCGTCTCCGACACATTGCGATCACACTGCTCATATACGCGTTGGATATGCTCCCAACGCACCCGGTCAGCCGACATCGGGTTTTCCGGCGGCGGCGGGCCATCGCCCGACTGCAGCAGCGCGTTCTCAATCGCATCAGCATCAGCAGGCTTCGGCAGATAGTCGACGGCACCGGCTTTCACTGCAGCAACAGCAGTCGCGATATTGCCATAACCAGTCAGGATCACTGCGCGAATGTCCGGCCGGTGATCGCGCAAGGCGCTGACCACATCCAAGCCGCTGCCGTCACCAAGGCGCAGGTCAACCACCGCATAGGCCGGTTTAGATCGGGCGGCAGCCATGCCGGCGGCGGCATTTTCCGCCATATTCACTTCGAAGCCGCGGCGCTCCATCGCCCGCGCGAGGCGGCGCAGGAATGGTGGATCATCATCCACGATCAGCAAACTGCGTTCGGACAGTTCAGCGACTGCCGGTGACATGTCGTTCATGTCGGATACTCCTGTTCAAGCCGATCCCGCGGCCAGGTCACCTTGACCTCCGCCCCGACATCAGCACCATTGTCAAACTCAACTCGTGCGCCCGTGCGCTCCAACAACGTTTGGGCGATAAACACACCCAACCCCATATGACCATCGGATTCCCGGCGTGAGGACACGTAAGGCTCACCTAGCCGGCTGAGTATATGGGGCGAAAAACCCGGCCCATCGTCTTGCACTGTAACTTGATACCATTCAGGTGTCCATTCGACGAGCACTTGAACTTCAGTCTTAGCATACTGTTTGGCATTAGAGATAAAATTGCCAAGGCCGTGCACAATTTCAGGCATTGTGACCGCCCGCGGCTCCGGATTGTCGGCGCTCTCAGTAGTTCGTTTAAGAACCACTACCTCAGCACCACCAATGCCGCGATTCTGCGAAACCTGCTCAATCAATCCGCTGATACGGCCTTTATAAAAGCTTTCACCCGTATAGCCCTGCGGTCTGGCCGACAATTCTGCCAGGATATCCCGGCAACGCTCCGCCTGGCTCAACAGCAGGGCCGCGTCCTCGCCGTGCTCGCTGTCCGGTGGCAAGTCGCGTGCCAGCTCCTTGGCCACCAGGTTGATCGTGGCAAGCGGCGTGCCCAGTTCATGCGCCGCCGCCGCCGCTATTGCCCCTACTGCCGAGACCTGATGCTCCCTTGCCAGCGCCGCCTGGGCTTCCGCCAGTGCGTCCTGCATCCGCCGCTGCTCGCGAGCCACCCGGTAAACATAGCCCGCGGAAAACCCGATCGCCAGGATGGTTGCCACCCAGATCGCGAAGATAAACACCGGATCGGGGTGAGGGATCGGGTTCGGCGCGGGCAACGGCAAATGCCAAAATGCCAGCGCCGTCACTGCCGCCATTGCCAGAACCGACAATATCCCCGTGCTGACCGCGGATAGGACCGTCGCTGACACCACAATCGGCGCCAATATCAATATCTGAAATGGGTTCAACAGACCGCCGGTCAGATACAGCAACGTGCCCAATTGCAGGATATCGAAGCCCAGATACACCGCGGCATCCCGCTCGCCAATACGCGGGCTCGCCCAATGGCGCAGCAACACGAACAGATTGACGGCTGCTGAGGCCGTTACGGCAGCGATGGCCGGCACGATCGGGAATGTGAAGCCAAAACCGTAATAAACGACCAACAGAGTGATGCCCTGGCCCGTAACGCCAACCCACCGAATACCAACCAGCGTGTGTGATCTGACACGAGTGTTGGAGGCGCGGCGCGGCAAAGGTCTTCCAGTCGATAATATACGGTTGTAACCAGCCCGGCGCGCACGACCTGTACCGGTTAGGTTACCTAGTAATAGTTACTTATGGAGTAACCAATCGATTCGGCAACCCAAGACGCACCAAAATCGCACCAATTCCGTATTGAGGTTCCCCGGTGCCGCCCCTATTTCCGAATCATCCTGCTACGGAAGCGGCAGTTCGCATTTGTGGCCACACGGCCCCAGGAGGCCTGATGAAAACGGATGAGTACACACATTTTCATCAGGCCACTAGCCGAATCGGCGAAAATGCGGAAAGTACTGTCGGCATTTGCTAGTTCGCCATCCATTGTCTGCCCGAAGGATGGCATCTTATGAATT
The DNA here is from genome assembly GCA_965202745.1 of Alphaproteobacteria bacterium. Classification (GTDB taxonomy): domain Bacteria; phylum Pseudomonadota; class Alphaproteobacteria; order Bin95; family Bin95; genus JACKII01. Next base: position 171,500 of record CBDBCB010000021.1, on the reverse strand, counting down.
CCCGAGCCCATATCTGGAGACTTGTCGGATGTCGAAACTGAAATTGATTGTGCTCTCCCTGCTGTTGGCTGTCGGCCTTTCGGTTCAGGCTAGGGCAGCCGACACCCTCGATCAGCAACAACTGGTCGCTGATTCCGGCTTTACGCTGCAGCGGCTTGCCACCAGCCAAGAGCTGAAGGCCGCCCGCATCCTGCTGGAACGCGCACGCGCCATGATGATCTTTCCCCAATTGGTAAAGGGTGCCCTTTTCATTGGCGGCGAGGGCGGCAGCGGCGTGCTGCTGGCCCGCAATCCCGACGGCACCTGGTCATACCCGGCATTCTATACGCTGGGCTCAATCAGCTTTGGCCTGCAGATCGGCGGCCAAACGTCAGAGGCGATTTTGATCATCATGAATGACAAAGCGCTGGCCGCTCTGATGGATGACCAAGTCAAACTGGGCGCTGACCTCAGCGCAGCGGCCGGTCCGGTTGGCGGCGGTATCGAAGCGTCGGCGACCACCTCACTGGGGGAGGATATCTACACCTACTCGACCAACAAGGGCCTGTTCGTTGGCGCCAGCCTCGAGGGCGCTGTCATTGCGCGCCGGGAAGACTGGAATGGCGATTTTTATAACGGCGTGACCGCGCCGGACGACATCGTCCTTAACGGCAAGGCGTCCAATCCGGCAGCCGACGGGCTTCGCCAGGAGCTGCGTAAATACGGTACTACCAAGTAATACCAGCGGGAGGAGGGCCAAGCTGCACGGCTGCCCCTCCTCCCGGCAATCTCGTTAATGGGGTCTATTCCGCCTCTGTGCGAAGCGCCAACTGACCGGCCTGCTCCGTCCAGCCATCGCGCTCAATCCGGCCTCGAAAATCCAGAACTGCGTCTAGCGCTTCGATATCAGCGGCAGTCATGTCAGCGATCTGGCGGTAGGTGGTAACGCCCTGCTGATGCAACTTCAGCTCAATCGCCGGACCGATACCGCGAATCCGCTTCAGATCATCCGGTTTTACAGGCGCAGAAGGTTCTGCCGCCGCCTCAATTGTCTCAGTCACAAGCGCCTGATCACAGGTTGGTGCCGCGGCTTCATTCAATTCGGCAGCAGGCTCAGCCGCTTCAACGATCGGCTCCGTCGCTTCCGCCGGTGCCCAACCATACCAGCGCTGCGCATTGCGTATTCCGAACTCGACCTGAGCCGACAGAATATTGGCCGGGCCCTTGGCTTTGCTCGCTTCCAGCCAGGTTTCGGTCACGTCAGAGATGGTTTCCTGCCACTTACGCCAAAAGTCCTGACTAACCTGCGCCGCGGCACCGGCGTCGATTTTCATCGAAGAAGTGAATGCCCGCATCGGCGGAATCCTTTTATGCTGCATTGCATTATCAAATAATTTTGTAATGCAGCATGAAATTGCAAGCCTGTTTGCGGACTGAGCCCCGGCAATTTCGCCGCGTCTTACCGGAATATGACGACCTACCGGCGGAAACTAAGCCGCCGGTTCTTCCGCCTGTTCCGCACCGCCGGTATCGCCATCCGCTTCCGGATAGGAAAAGGCCAGCTTGTCCGCGTCTTCGTCCACATCCACTTGCACGATCCCGCCCTTGGAGAGTTTGCCGAACAGCAATTCCTCCGCCAGCGGCTTTTTCACGTGCTCCTGGATCACCCGCCCCAAAGGCCGGGCACCATAGTCCTGGCTGTAGCCTTTATTGCCGAGCCAGGTACGGGCGGCGTCCGACAGATCGATCGTCACCTTGCGGTCGGCCAGTTGAGCCTCCAGTTCCAGCACGAACTTATCGACGACTCGTCCCACCACCTGTGGCGGCAGCTTGCCGAAGGGCACAACGGCATCCAGGCGGTTGCGGAATTCCGGGCTGAAGGTGCGGTTGATGGCTTCCTGATCCTCGCCATCGCGGGAGACCGGGCCGAAGCCGATGGCTTCCTTGGCAATGTCCGCCGCGCCCGCGTTGGTGGTCATAATGAGGACGACATTGCGGAAGTCGACCACCTTGCCGTTGTGATCGGTCAGGCTGCCGTGATCCATGATCTGGAGCAGGATGTTAAAGACGTCGGGATGCGCCTTCTCGATCTCGTCCAGCAGCAGAACCACGTGCGGGTTCTTGTCGACGGCGTCAGTCAGCATGCCGCCCTGGTCGAAGCCCACATAGCCGGGCGGCGCGCCGATCAGGCGGCTGACCGAGTGGCGCTCCATGTACTCGGACATGTCGAACCGCGCCAGCTCCACGCCCAAACACAGGGAAAGCTGACGGGCGGCCTCGGTCTTACCGACGCCGGTGGGGCCGCTGAACAGGTAGCAGCCGATGGGCTTCTCCGGCGCGCGCAGACCGGCGCGGGACAGCTTAACCGCGCTTGCCAACGCCTCGATCGCGTCATCCTGGCCGAAGACAACCGTCTTCAGCTCCTCTTCCAGATTGCGGAGCGATTCGCGGTCGTCGCGGCTGACCTGCTTCGGCGGGATGCGGGCGATCTTGGCGACCACGTTCTCCACATCGCACACGCTGATGGTCTTCTTGCGCTTGGAGGGCGCCAGCAACATCTGCGACGCGCCAACCTCGTCGATCACGTCGATGGCTTTGTCCGGCAGCTTGCGGTCATTGATATAACGCGCCGAGAGTTCGACCGCCGTCTTGATCGCATCGTTGGTGTAGCGGACCTTGTGGTGCTCCTCATAATAGGGCTTCAGACCCATCATGATCTTCACAGTGTCGGCGATAGATGGCTCGTGCACATCGATCTTCTGGAAACGGCGAACCAGGGCCCGGTCCTTCTCGAAATAGGTCCGGTATTCTTTATAAGTGGTCGAGCCGATGCAGCGTAGCGTGCCGCTCGCCAAGGCTGGTTTCAGCAGGTTGGAGGCATCCATCGAGCCGCCCGACGTCGCACCCGCACCAATCACTGTGTGGATCTCATCGATAAACAGGACGGCACCTTCCTGCGATTCCATCTCACTCAGAACCGCCTTCAGCCGCTCCTCGAAATCACCACGGTAACGGGTGCCTGCCAGCAGGGAGCCCATATCGAGTGACCAGATGGTAGCGCCCTGCAAGACCTCCGGCACCTCGCCTTGCACGATTTTCCGCGCCAGGCCCTCGGCAATGGCGGTTTTGCCCACGCCCGGATCGCCCACATACAGCGGGTTGTTCTTGGTCCGGCGGCACAGGATCTGGATCGTCCGCTCGACCTCCCCTTCCCGGCCGATCAACGGGTCGATTTTGCCGGATTTGGCTTTTTCATTCAGGTTCACACAATAGGATTCGAGCGCGCCGCCGCCATCGTCCTTCTCCGCCCCATCCTGCTCGCCGCGCTTGCTCTTACGCGGCTTGGCGTCGTCCTCGTTGCGCCCGGATGACCGGGCGTCCGGTGTCCCGCGGATCGTACGCCGCTCCGCACGGCCCCCGGCCTTGGCAATGCCATGCGAGATGAAGTTCACCGCATCCAGGCGGGACATTTCATGGCTTTGCAGGAAGTATACGGCGTGGCTCTCGCGCTCGCTGAACAGCGCCACCAGCACGTTTGCGCCCGTCACCTCTTCCCTGCCGGACGACTGAACGTGAATATCGGCCCGCTGCAGCACCCGTTGGAAACCGGCGGTCGGCTTCGGCTCGTCCCGAACCGGCGTCACGAGCGCGCCCAGGTTCTTATCTACATAATCAGAAACCGTCCCGCGCAGGTCTTCCACACTCACGCCGCACGCGGCCAACACGTCCAGCGCGTCCTGGTCTTCCAGCAGGGCCAGCAGAAGGTGCTCCAGGGTCGCGTATTCATGCTGACGCTCGCCTGCAAGCATGAGCGCACGGTGCAAAGTCTGCTTGAGGTGTTGAGATAGCAACCGACTAGTCCTTCTCTAACGTGAGCTGTAAGGGATGTTCATGGCGGCGGGCAAAGTCCACCACTTGCGCAACTTTAGTTTCAGCAACTTCATAAGTAAATACGCCGCAAATACCGATTCCTCTCCGGTGTACATGCAACATAATTTCCGTTGCCTGCTCCCTATTCTTATGGAAAAAGCTCTCCAACACATGAACGACAAACTCCATTGGAGTATAATCGTCGTTCAACATCAACACTTTATACATGGACGGCTTCTTCACCTTCGGTTTGGTCTTCAGAACCAAGCCGGTTGATGGATTGTTGCCGTTGTCCTCGCCGTCATCGCTCATCGCGGTAACTGATCTCCCATGTGCCACGTTTGCACATCGCTGCCGCTCAGGTTTCATCCGGATAAGAAGAGTAGCATACGAGAGATAGGGAACGGGAGTCCCCCGCAAAAGGCTTTGAACCAAAAAAAGACCTCTGCATTTCTGCAGAGGCCCTTTTCGGTAGGCACAAAGCTGAGCGGATCAGCAAAACGGCAAGATGTGGAGCCGTTCGCAATCCACCCGCGGCGTTGTTTAAACCTTTGCGGATTTTAGGCCGCTTTCACCATCGCGTCGAAGCGGGACTGCAACGGTGCGCCGGCTTTGGTCAGCATCGCGGTGCCGTGGTCGGCCATGCGGGACAGCTCGGCGAAGCTGGAGTCGACGGCTTCGTTCACGTAGGCGGTCTGGATTTCCATCGCCTGCTGCCAGCCACCGGCGGTCAGCATTTTGGCCTGGGTCTCGAAAGCCTGGGTCATGGATTTGGCGAAGTGCTGGGCCAGACCGGCGTTGATCTGTTCCATCTCAGCGGCAACTACCTGTACGCTTTCGGAAGCCGCACGCAGGTTCTCGGCACCGGTTTCTACGGCCTTCTTGGAGCCGTCCTGGCCCATAAAGGACTCGAACACCTTCGAGAAAGCATCGAACTGGGCTTTGGCGTCGTTCGCGGCGCTGGTCATGGTTTTGGCAATTGTGTCGTTCATCACATGTTTCCTTTAGTCAGGATAGTTAAGGGCACATATCCACACCCAGCCGGTCCTAGTCAGGCCGATGCGAGCAACTGATAGTGCTTATCTCGCACATGCACTGCTGCATTGCAACATAATTTTGGAAAGGATTAACGATTTTCAAGCCTGGAAACCGGCCAAGCCGCAAAACAGGCCATCAAGTCGCACCGCCGCAATTCCACCCGAATCACTAGACAAATTTCCCCGAATCAGCACTAGAATCTTGTGATGGCTCGATCTCTCTGCCTTAAATCCCGCCCAGTCAAAGCCTTGCCGTTATTGGCAAGACTGCTGACATTGCTGATTTTCCTGTCCTGCTTGTCTTTTGGCTGGCAGGCGCAGGCGAAGCCGCGCGGCACGGCACGCATAGCCGTTGACGCCCATACTGGTGAAATTCTCTACGCCAGCCGCAGCCAGGTGAAGTGGAATCCGGCGTCTCTGACCAAGATGATGACGCTGTACCAATTATTTACCGCATTGGAGCGGCGCAAGCTGACGCTGAATTCTCGTATCAAGATATCACGCCGCGCTGCCCGCCAGCCCCCGTCAAAGCTCGGCCTGCGTGTCGGCAACTCCATAAGAGTACGAACTGCCATCGAAGCACTGGCGGTCAAGTCCGCCAATGATGTCGCAGTCGCCGTTGCGGAGAAACTGGCCGGCAGTGAAGTCGCCTTCGCCCGCCAGATGAACAGGACCGCCCGGTACCTGGGCATGTCGCGCACCAATTTCCGCAATGCCTCCGGCCTGCATCACAGCAAGCAGGTGTCGACCGCCCGCGATATGGCGATCCTCAGCGTGGCGCTGATGCGGGATTTCCCGCAGTATTACAAATACTTCAACCAACGCTCGTTCAAATTCGGCAAACGGCGCTACAACTCTCATAATCATATTCTGCGTCAATATAGTGGTGCTGACGGCATTAAGACCGGCTACATCGCGGCCTCCGGCTTTAACCTCGCGGCCTCTGCCGTGCAGAATAACCAGCGCGTGGTTGCCGTCGTTCTGGGCACCAATTCCTCGAACCACCGTACCGCGCTGATGAAGCGGCTACTGAATTCCGGCTTCAACGAACTGGAGAACGGGTCGCGCCGCCGCATTGCCCGTCCCTTACCGATCAAGCTTCGCGCACCACCGCCGATCCCCCGGCCAAGGGGCGGCATTAAACAGAAGCTGGAACCCGAGCCACGCTTTGCGCCCATCCCCAGGCTCGATCCGCGGAGAGCACCGGCGAAAGTTGCTGCCGTCCCAGCGCTCACCAAACCGAAAGCGCCCGTGACTCAGCAAACTGCCGTTGTCGCCAGCGCCGCCAGCAACGTGCCGGTCCCCCGGCTGTCGCCCCGCTACGCAGAACTGACGCAGACTGCCGCGCGCACTACGCCCGCGCACGGCAATTTCGCCATCCAGGTCGGTGCCTACCGATCGCACGGACTGGCGAAAAAGCAGCTTACCCGCGTGTTGAACAAGCTGCCGTCAGCCCATAGTCAGGCTGCACCACAGGTCCTGTCGGTCCGCAGCCGCTCCACCAGCCGCATCCTCTACCGCGCCCGGCTGACAGGCTACAAGCAACGGGGTGCCGCCGCCGCTACCTGCAGCTGGCTGAAGGCGCGGAAAACTGACTGCATGGTGGTGCAAAGCAGCAGCTAACCGCGAGGCGGCTTGCGCTCTTACCCTCTGGCTTTAGAGTAACGCTTCAATCCCTTTCCTGGAGTGAAACATTATGGGCGAATTCATCCAACTGACCGCGGCCGACGGCCATACGTTCGACGTTTACAAGGCCATGCCGTCCGGCACACCCAAGGGCGGAATGCTGGTGATCCAGGAAATCTTTGGCGTCAATCAGCACATGCGCAACGTCGCCGACAACTATGCCGCTGAAGGCTATGCAGTGCTAGCATCGGCGCTTTTCGACCGAGCGGAACGGAATTTCGAAGTCGGCTATACCCCGGAGGACATCGCCAGCGGCCACGACACCCGCGCCAAAATCGACTGGAACGACTCGGTCAAGGACATGGCCGCCACGGTCGACGCGCTCCAGCAATACGGCAAGATCGGATCGGTCGGCTATTGCTATGGCGGTTCGTGCTCGTGGCTGGTTGCAACCCGCATCGGCGTTGCCGCCAGCGTCTGCTATTACGGCGGTCAGATCGCCGCCTTTAAGGACGAGAAGCCCCAGAATCCGGTGATGATGCATTTCGGTGAGCACGACCACGGCATTCCCATGGAAGACGTGGACGCCGTCAAGGCAGCGCACCCCGAATGCACCTATCACATCTATGATGCCGGTCATGGCTTCAATTGCGACGAGCGCGGCGACTATGCCGCCGACTGCGCCAAGCTCGCCCGCGAGCGCTCCCTGGCCTTTTTCGCCAGCCACATCGGGTAGGAAGCTTTCCCGGCCGGCCAAACTCTTCTGGACAGTACTGCCCGTGCACCGCGGCTGATGCCACCGCTGCCGGCCCTATCGCCTATGCCGCCTCCCCGGACGTGATCCGGGGCCCAGGCTTGAGCAAACCAGAGAGGCCGAGGGGCAACCAGCGCCTCTGCACCTCTGGCCGGGCCACCCCGCCTACCGCACCCAGTTTGCGTCCCGGGGCAGGCCCTCAATCGGCAGGCGGTAGGTGTGGTTTGTTTCAGTGTCCACCAGCCAAAGGCCGGTTTCATTGCCTCTCCCACGTCCGACGCGCTCGAACAGAACGACTTTAGCGTTGCTGGCGAAGGCCGGGTTTTCTTCGAAAAAGCTAGATGACAACTGCTTCTCTTCACCGGTTTCCAGGTTCTGCACCGTGATGCCGAACGCGCCGCCAGCCTGATAGGTCAGCGCCAGCATCTTGCCGTCCGGTGACCAGCTTGGGGAACCATACCGGCCGTTCAGCGTGCCCGCCGCAGTGACAGAGTTGCTAGTCAGCGATTGAACCACCACCCGCTGACGCCCCCCGGCATCGGTGACATAGGCCAGCCTGCTGCCATCCGGGCTGATGCTCGGTTCCGTTTCAATGCCGCCACTGACCGTCAACCGCTGCTCCCGCCGGGAACCGGGCTCTATCCGATAGATATCCGCATTCCCGCGCACCGATTTGGTATAATAAAGATTGCCGTTTGCGTCCGACGTCAGAGAGAAGCGAATTTCCCGGTCATTGAAAACCGGCGTTTCCCGGCCTGACGAAAACTGCTTCTGAAAGATTTGCGGAAGGTCGTTGCGGATGCCCACATAGTAGAGCCGCGAACCATCGGACGACATTTGCGGCGACGTCAGCTCTGTACGGCTTGAGACATGCACCTGCAGGCCCTCGCCGAACAGATCGGACGAGACGATCTGAAACGCTTTGCGCCCGCGGTCTGTGGCTTCGCGAACGAACAATATCCGTGAGGTGAAATAGCCTTTCCGGCTCAGGAAATGCTCATAGACAATGTCTGCCGACGCATAACCGATATCCAGCAAGGTCCCGCCCGATATCTGAAATTGGCGGCGGAAATTGGCATGCGCGACGCCGCCATCCATCACCTCAACCGACACGCGCTTGTCGGTAGCGCTGACTTGCTCCACCGTCAGCTTTACCGGGAACGTCACTTGGCCTTCGGTCCAGTTTCCGGCACTGGATTGGCCCGGCGGCAGGATTCCGACAGCAAAAAAGCCGCTGCTGATCAGCGCCCGTTGTGCGGCTTTAGCTGCCTGCAGCAGGGCGGGCCGCTGAACACCCGGCCCTGCCTCCAGTATCAGATCGAGCCGCTTCAGTGCAGTACCCTGACCGCTAACCGAGAATGTCGGTTGCTGTGCCCGTGCCGTTGTCGCAAGACACCCTGCCAACACTAGCAGCACGGCCGCGAAGCCACGCCAAGCGTCTCGTCGGGACAATAGGCCAATCATTGTGTCATCTCCCTAAATTCTGTTCGCAAACGGCGGAACGGTTGCCGCTACTGAACACCGCTTGCGAAGTTAAAGCTGAACGTGGTGAGCCCGGGCTGCGCCAGCACGAAGTCTTTGAACGGATCACACGAATTCAAGGCGCGGTTGATCTCGGCCACCCGTGGCCTGCTCAACCCATTGCCGCCGCCAGGCGATAGCGTGAGCCGCTTAAGCCCCCGGTCAACTTTTACCGTAAACGTGGTTGCGATCTGGTCGCCGAACTTGAACACCTTTTTCTGATCGAGACAAGTTTGCGCCAGTCTGGAGCCCTGGCTCAATTGGGAACTCGTAAGTGAAGTGCCGCCCGGCACCCCGCGCTTGCCCTTGCCCAGTCCGCCCAATCCGGCCGCCGCTTTCCGCAAAGCATCCATGTCGCGCTGCTGCTTCGACTGACCGCCGCCAGCACTGGCACCTGCACCGGATGATCCTGTATTTCCACCGCCCGAACCGCCCGGCTGCTGCTGCTCCGATACAGCGGCAGATTGCTGAGGCTCCGGCCCCTGCAGCCGCACCCGAGGCACCGGCGCAGCGCCCGCTGTTTCCCCACTTGTATCCGGCACGGCCTCAGCCGTTTGTGTGCTCTGGGCCTCTTGCCTGGCACTGATTTCCGGCGGCGCTGCCACAGAAGCCTGCGCCTGCGGTGTGGCGCTTGCATCGGGCACTGCCGCTTCCGTTTGCGGTGCTTGTGGCGTCGCAACGGCGGTTGCCGGGGGCACATTGGGAGTTGCCGGTTTCTGGGCGCTTTCCGCTGCTTTTTGCGGTGCCAGACCGGCTTCGGCGGTTTTTGCTGCAGCCGGTTTTTCCGCCACCACGACAGGCTGTTCGGCTGTCACCTTGGGCGGCTCCGCGGTTACGGCAGCGGCTTTCGGCGTTTCATTCACTGCTGGCGGCAACGGCGTTTTCGCCTCGCTCGTGTCCGCAGCCGCTGTTGCCGCTTCCGGCGCACGCTTTGCCTCTGCCAGTTTCGTTTCCGGCTCGGGGGCTTTTTCCAGCTCGCGCTCAACCGGCTTGGGCGGCACAACCACGCGGGGACGGGCGTCAAGCTGCGGAACAGTGGCGCTTGCATCGGGCACTGCCGCTTCCGTTTGCGGTGCTTGTGGCGTCGCAACGGCGGTTGCCGGGGGCACATTGGGAGTTGCCGGTTTCTGGGCGCTTTCCGCTGCTTTTTGCGGTGCCAGACCGGCTTCGGCGGTTTTTGCTGCAGCCGGTTTTTCCGCCACCACGACAGGCTGTTCGGCTGTCACCTTGGGCGGCTCCGCGGTTACGGCAGCGGCTTTCGGCGTTTCATTCACTGCTGGCGGCAACGGCGTTTTCGCCTCGCTCGTGTCCGCAGCCGCTGTTGCCGCTTCCGGCGCACGCTTTGCCTCTGCCAGTTTCGTTTCCGGCTCGGGGGCTTTTTCCAGCTCGCGCTCAACCGGCTTGGGCGGCACAACCACGCGGGGACGGGCGTCAAGCTGCGGAACAAGCGCCGGTTTGATTCCGGGTAGGTTGGCCAGTTTGGCTTTTGCCTCTTCGCTCGCCTTTTCCGCGGTCGGCGGCACAGATTTCGGCGGCACTGGAGAGACAGTCTCTGCCGTACGGGCAGCAGCGGCTTCAGCAGGGAGTGGGTTCCGCTCTGCTTCATCCGGATCCGGCTGCAAGCGCAGGGCGGGCACGTTGGCCGCCACGGCCGACTTACCCACCGGCGAGTCCTGGGCCACACTGGCCGGCGGGCGCGCCTCGGACTTTGTCACTACGGGCTCGGCCGGGCGCACCTGCCGCGTAACGGGTTGGGTCGCCGTTGCCACCGTGCCAGAGCGCGGAACCACCGGCTTTGCCACCGCAGCCACAGCGGGCTTCTGCTGCGCCTGCACTGGTGCATTGGCCGCCTGCGCCACGGTAACGGGTGCTGTTTGCTCCGCCTGGACAGGATCGCTTTTTGCCAGTGTTTTGGGTGCATCGCCATCGTTCGTCCCCGGCGAGACCATCTTGCCAAAGACGATCGGCAGCCCTTCCAGCATCACTGAATGCGGCTTGCGCTCGCCCGTGATCAAAAAAATGTAAATGACCAGACCAACCGTAATATGCAGCAGCACCGCCAGAAACAGGTGCAGTTCATCGCGTTGGAAGGGTTCGGCAACGCTACTCATAGATCGAGAATGTCACTCCGGACGCTTTGGAGCCATTGACCGCCTGCAGCACCTTGAAGACCGTGTCGTAGTCCACCTGCTGCTGGGACGAGATATTGATGACGATGTTCTTTTGCCACTCCGCCGATAGCTGGCCGATCAAGTCCGGTATCTGACCAGCATCGATGACCTGCCCAGCCAGCACAATCGTGTTGTCCTGGGCGATTTCCAGGGTGACGGTATCAGAATCTTTAAACTCGCCCCCCAGCGTGCCCGCGACAGACCCGCGCTCGGCGCTTTCCTGACCGGGAAAGTCCGAAGCAAAAACGATGGTCAGTGCCAGCAGAACCAGCAGAACGTCAACGAATGGCGTAACGTTGATCGTTCCAACGATGGTTGTCCGGCGCGCTTGCGGGCCTTGTCTCATTCCGCCTCACCACTCGCCCGTGCCGGGTTTACGGCCCAGCCTGGCCAGTTCTTTCACCAGCTCCATATAGGAATGGGCACAGCGGCGCGAAAGCAGCAGGGAACGGCTGGAAATCCAATTGTTCGCGATGACTGAGGGAATGGCGACAAACAGGCCCGCCATGGTCGCAAACAAGGCCTCACCGATCGCCGGTGCCAGCGCGCTGAAGGTAATCGCCTCGGCATTACGGATGGAGGAAAACGCCACCAGAATGCCCCAGACGGTGCCAAACAATCCGATAAAGGGGGAGGTCGCAGCGACGGTTGCCAGACCGGAGCACTTCGCCGTCAGATAGTCATAAATCTCAGTCCAGACCTCATCCATCACACTGTCATGGGAAGATGGCGCAACCGTTTCAGCCGCTGCTGCGCCCCTGGCCCGTAAATGAGTAAACGACAAGAGCACCCGCCGCACCCCGTCGATATTCGCGTCCGCCATCGCACCGATCATCACGTCCTGATCTGCCCGCACTTTCTTGGAGCGGAAAACGAACTGAATGATCGCGTACCAAATGTAGATCGACTGAAACAGCAGCACCGCCAGCACGGCCTTGATGATCAGGTCCGCCTCGCCAATCAGCCGGGCAATATTCTCGAATTCTTCCATCAGCGGTCAATCCATCGGTGCTATCGGCATAAAAGTGGTCAGCGCAGATTAGTGCGCGTCGAGGAAGCCCCGCAGCGCTTTGTTGAAGCCCTCCACGTCTTCCATGTTGGACAGGTGACGGGCGACTGGCAGCACCACGAGTTGCCCCCCCGGGATGCCATCGCGGATAGCTTCGGACATGGCGATCAGCGTACCCTGGTCATCCTCACCAACAATGACCAGCGCCGTAATGGCGATCTCGCCCAGCCGCTCTGTCAGCGCCAGCTTGGAAATCGCCATAGAGCAGCCGCAGTAGCCATCGACCGGCGTGGCCGTGATCATCGCTTTGACGCCTGCAATCACATCGGGCGCAGACTGCACGAAACCCAGCGAGAACCAGTGGTCAATGGTAGCGTCCAACGTCGCGGCCAGGCCGTTGGTCCGCGCACCTTTTACCCGCTCTGCCCACATGGTGCGCATTTCAGGCGGATAACCGGAGGACGTATCGCATAGCGCCAGCGTCTTGAACCGCCCAAGCGCCCTCAATGCAGCCGTCTGGCCGATCATGCCGCCCATGGAAAGTCCACAATAGTGTGCACTTTCAATACCGAGCGCATCCATCACGCCCAGCAGATCATCCGCCAACTGGTCCAACGTATAATCACCGGCAGGCACTTCCGTCTGGCCGTGGCCGCGGGTGTCGATGCGGATCACCCGATACTTGTCGGTCAGGGCGGACAGCTGCGGTTCCCACATCAGACCGCTGGCGCTCAGCGAATGGCTCATCAGCAGCACCGGGCCATCAGCCGGGCCGTCATCGGCATAGGCTATGCGAATGCCGTTGGCCGTTGGCCGTTACGAATTGCACCATCTCGCTTCCTTCCAGTGAGTTCTCAGCGCTGTTGCACTCAACGCAACGGGCTCAGCGGTCCAGCCTGATGGTGAACGATCCTCCAGACACCGCTTTCTCTAACAAAGACGTTGGTCGCCGCCAATGCGCCACCAGGCAAGACTTCCCAGCAAATCACCATGCCTGATTCGCGGAAGGCAATGGTCTGCGGATCAACGCACTGTATGGCGGGACGCTGCGGCGCGGTCAGGATCTCGACCCAGCTCAGCAGCACCGCTTCCCGCCCGAATATGGGTGGCGCGCCCGGATGCAGACAGGCGACGGCGTGCTCCGACGCCCAAATGGCGCTCATGGCATCGAGGTCCGCCGTGTCGAACGCATCGTAAAATGCTTCATTGGCAGAAAGCAGGGCCGCGGAAAGGGCGTCGGGCAATGTGAAAATCCTCAGTTATTCCGCTGGCACTGCCGGACGGCAGCAAACTGTCCTAGAGTGGGTTGAGATTCCGCTCACGTCGACTGGCGGTATGCTTGCCGAACGGCATCGAGACATGCCGCCCGGTCAGGCTCAAAGTTCCGCCTGATCCACCATTCTTCCAGATGGGCCAGAATTCCCCCCACTTTCGGCCCCACCGGCACGCCCAATTCGATCATATCCAACCCGGATACCGGTATGGTGGGCCAGGCCCAGGTCGCGGCCTCGTGCAGGCGCAGCCTCATATCGATTCGGTCGCCCTCCGAGGCGGCAACCAGCGTTTGCAGAGTATAGATTTCCCGGTCCTTGCTCCGGAAAAGCGCCTGCCTAATGCTCTCCGGCTCGTCCCCCAGTTCCGGCAAGGGCCGGGCGAGTTTCGACAGGCGGTTGCGCTCTACCTTGCTGAACCGCAAACGCTCGGCCAGCGCTTCATATATCGCAGCATCGCCGGGCAAATACACCGCCAGACGCGCCAATGGTGAGGGTTCCAAATTGTACGCCTGCTCCATCGCCACGAGGCGCGAGAGGCCCCGCGGTGCGGGTTCCGATGCAGTAATCGCATGCAGAATGCGGTTTTCAGCCATCACCAGCGCCACCTGGTAGGGGTTCGGTGCTGCCAGCAACCGCCGCAATTCCGCTGACACCCGCTCCCCTGACAGGTTTTTCATTTGCCCTGCCGCTTCGGCGCAGGCTTGCGTTCCGGCAACATCCGGCACGGCACGGCCATACCATGCCGTAAAGCGGAAAAACCGCAGTATACGCAAAACATCCTCGTGGATGCGTTCCCGGGCGTCGCCGATGAAGCGGACCCGCCCCAGGTCCAGATCGTCGATACCGCCAGCCGGATCATAGAGCCTGCCGTCCGGATCGACCGACATGGCATTGATCGTGAAGTCACGGCGGGCCGCGTCCTTGGCCCAGTCGTTGGTAAAGGCCACGACAGCGTGACGCCCGTCTGTCTCTACATCCTGGCGCAGTGTCGTAATCTGAAACTGGCCGCTATCGGTGATTGCCACCACCGTGCCGTGCTCGATGCCGATGGGCTCGACCCGAATGCGGGCATCCCGCAAAAGCTTCAGCGATTCCTCCGGCGGATGGTCGGTCGCAATGTCCACGTCCAGACTGCTGCGGCCGAGCAGGTGGTCCCGCACGCAGCCGCCGACAAACCGCACCCGGTTCCGGCCCAATGCCCAAACCACCGCCCGAACGCCCGGAATTTCCATCCACGGGACGGATGGCAAAGTCCGCACCGGCAGGTTGGCTGCGTCAGAGTCAATCATCATTTCTTAAAGCCGCCCGGCACAATCTTACCGTCTTCCATGTGCGGAGGTTGAAACTCCGAACCGGCTGGTGCGCGGTCAAGCAGTAGCCAGGTCACCAGTGTCAGTCCCGCCAGCACCACCCCGCACGCCAACAGGGTCACCCAGGGCAATTCCTCGAACCAGCGCGGTACGGTCTTGCCAAAGCCCATCACCCGCCAAAGCGCAAACACCGCCAGTGGCAACAGCAGCGGCAGCAGAATCATCAAAGCTACGCGCATCGTTCTGTCCTCAGCCTTGCTGCTCTAGTACGTCGACCAAGTTTACCAACATACCGGCTGTTGCCCCCCAGATGAACCGCCCGTCATACGGCAGCACATAATAGTGGCGGCGGCGGTCATCCCGCACCCGGCTTTCGGTCTGGTGATTGTCCCGCTGCAGGATCCAGGCAAGCGGCACCTCAAACGCCTCAGCCACCTCGAACGCATCGATGGTCAGATCGAACGGCGGCTCGACCCATCCGACGACTGGCGTAACGCCATAAGCGGTGGAGGTCTCATAAAGGCTGAGTTGGCCCAGCACCTCAATATGCCGGTTGTGCAGACCGATCTCCTCCTCGGTCTCGCGCAGAGCCGTCGCCTCCAAGTGCGGGTCCTGCTCCTCCCAGCCACCGCCGGGAAAGCTGATCTGGCCCGCATGCTTCTTCAGATGCGCCGTGCGCTGGGTCAGCAGGATAGTCGGCCCATCCGCACGGTTAACGATCGGTACCAGCACGCCTGCTGGCTTCAGCTTGCGCTCCGGCGCGGCATAACCAGGTCTTCCGTGCGGGTGGAGATCAAAGTCGCTTCGCTCGCCCGGCCCCCGCCACGCGGCCCGCTGGGCCTCAGAGCCTACAGGCAAGCCATTGGCGGCCAACCGCGCGCGTATATCATCCCTGTTCACGACTGTGCCTTTCCCAACGGATGAAACACGCCACCGGCCCACACCCCGAAATAGTCGCCCAGATCATCTGCCAATTCCACCAGATCATAGAAAACCGCCCGGTTGATCCGCGCCTCGATTCCCGGCTTCACGATGACGTAGAGTAATGGCTCTGCCTCCTCGTCAGCCTCATCCATCCGGAACCAAATGGGGTGGTCGGGGCCTGCCGCGACCCATTGGTCAATATTGGTGCGGAACTTGATTTGCAGCGCCCGGCCTTCGCCCTCAACCAGCATTTCGACGGCAACAAAGGGCGCGTCCTCTACCGCAATCCGTCCTTTTTCGACCGGTGTCTGCAGCAGATATTCCCCATTGGGTGCGCGGCGCAGGACAGTGGAGAACAGCTTGACCAGCGCCAGACGGGTGAACGGCAAACCGTTGTGGAACCAGGTGCCGTCCTTGGCGACGCGGATGCCGAAGTCACGAACGGCCGGTTCTTCCGCCAATGCTCCTGGGGTGGTAGGGGCTTGGCCTTGGGTGAGGACTGACAGGTCTGGTGCGGCTTCGGGCATGCGTTCGCGGTCTAACTCGTTACGGTACGCGCACTATATAGGTTCCCCACCATAAGCCAAAAGGCCGGACCTGTCTCTAATACCTCATCCCGAGCAGGCACGCCGTGCCGAAGAGGCAGCCTTCTGCAACACTGCGCCATTCGAAAGCGCGGCACTGCGGCTGCTCAGGATGGAATAGATTGAAATCCTAAGCCGGGTTCCGTTGGATCAATTGGCGGGCAATCAGGATGCGCTGCAATTCGTTCGTGCCCTCGCCAATGCAGAGCAGCGGCGCGTCGCGGTACAGGCGCTCCACGTCGAATTCCTTGGAATACCCATAGGCACCATGGACGCGCATGCTCTCCGTCGCGTTATAGAGCGCGGTTTCGGTCGCAAACAGCTTGGCCATGCCGGCTTCCATGTCGCAACGCTCGCCCCGGTCGTAGGCCGCCGCTGCGGTGCTCATCAGCAGGCGCGAGGCTTCCAGGCGCGTTGCCATGTCAGCAAGCTTGATCTGGATTGCCTGATGGTTGGCAATGGGCTGGCCGAAGGTCTCCCGCTCCTGGCTGTATTTTACCGCCAATTCCAGCGCTGCACGCGCCACGCCAACCCCGCGGGCCGCGATATTGATCCGCCCCAGTTCCAAACCGCCCAGCGCATGCGGCAGTCCCCTGCCCTCCTTGCCCGAGATCAGTTGGCTGGCGGGCACACGGTAGTCTTCGAACATCAGCTCCGCCGAATCGATGCCCTTGTAGCCCAGCTTCTCCAGCTTGCGGCCCACGGTGAAGCCATCCCGCTTGTCCGTAATGAACAGGCTGGTGCCCTTGTGACGCGGCTGCGCCTCCGGATCAGTTTTCACCAGCAGAGCGAAGCAGGTTCCGTAAATGCCGTTGGAGATCCAGGTTTTGGTGCCGTTGATGACATAATCGTCGCCATCCCGCTTCGCCACCGTGCGAATCGCTTGCAAGTCGGTACCGCAATTCGGCTCGGTCAGCGCCAGGCCGCCGCGAATTTCGCCGCTGGCAAACTTCGGCAGCCAGGTTCGTTTTTGCTCCTCCGTCCCAAAACGGACAACCGCAGCCGCCATAATCAGATGCGAATTGAAGATGCCGGAAAGCGACATCCACACCGCAGAGACCCGCTCCACGATCTTCGCGTAAGTGGAGGCAGGCAGGCCGAGTCCACCGTATTCCTCCGGAATAATCGCGCCGAACAGGCCAAGTTCCTTCATGCCCTCGACAATTTCGTGCGGATATTCGTCAGCATGTTCCAGCCGCAACACATGCTGGCGCACGTCACGTTCCAGAAACTTGTCGACGGCAACCAGGATAGAGGCCTCGACGTCTTCATTGATTTCGGTCACTGGCGCGGTCATTCCAAGGGCCTTCGGATCAGGGGATTTCCGGGCGCAACATCGGGCTGAGTGACGCGCCCTGTCAAGCGGCGCACGGTCGCCGGTTGCAATCCGAAACAGACCTCGCTAAACACGCCGCTCGCACCACGCGATGTGGTCCCATCGTCTAGTGGTTAGGACATCAGCCTTTCACGCTGAAGACACGGGTTCGAGTCCCGTTGGGATCACCAAAACCGTTTCCGCGGGAAACGGCGAAATTCTCCTGAAAACAGCGACAGATCGTCAGGCGGACTTTTGGACGGCGCATGCTCATGGCCATTGTTCAACTCGCCGCTCCATGGCGTCTCAGGATCACGTTGAGACGGATGCATTCGATTGAGTGACCATCTCTATGCTCAGCGGCATCGACGGAAATAGTCGGATACCGGAAAGGATCGGATATGCTCGGTATATTTCCTCATCAACAGAGAGACCCCGCCCATGACCGACACGCAATCTGCCGACCTCGCCGCCGCCGAAGCCGCGCTCGATGGCTTCATGGCCGCCTTCAATGCGGAGGACGCCAACGCCATCCGCACCCGCTGGTACCATTTCCCCCACGTTCGGTTTCACAGCGGCAAGGTCACAGTGTTCGAAAAGCCGGAGGACCTGCACTTGCCGGTCTGGGACCGCAAGGGCCAATCCGAAGGCTGGGCACGCACCGCCTGGGACTACAAGGAACTCATCGACATCGGCGCGGGCAAGGCCCACTTCCGCGTGCAGTTCACGCGCTACCGCGCCGACGGCTCGGCCATCGGCAGCTACAAGTCGCTCTATATCGTGACGTTAAAGGATGACCGCTGGGCTATCGAAGCCCGCTCAAGCTGGGCAGCGTAGTCATCAGTCTTTCAGCGTCGTCGCCAGCGAAACTTTGCCGCTGCCAGGTGCCAGGGGCTGCTGCTGGCTTTGGTGCGGAGCCCAGCCGGTCAGGAACACGATCTCGAACGGGATGGTCTGACCCGCCAGCCGCTGCACCGTCTCGAACAGCACGTCCCGCCGCAAGGTCTGGCGCGAACGGCCGTCCAGCACGCTTGCCTCTCCCATGCCACGCAGGTCGGCCAGCAGGCGCATGGGGTTCTGGTAAGTAACGGTGATCGGCTCAGCGTCCGCCACCGGCAGGGCAAAGCCAGCCCATTGCAGCAGCGCGCCACCGTCCCGGACGTCGGTGAACGGCGCGACGTGCTGACTGGAGCCTTGTCCCAACGCCGCCTCCGCCGCCAGGAAGGCATCCTTCAGCGGCATGAGCGTTCCCAGGCCGAACAGTCCCGCCAGCAACAGGCCATCCGGCTTCAGCGCCCGCCTGATTTGCGCCAGCGCGCCGGGTAGGTCGTTGGTGGTGTGCAGCGACAACGGACTGACCACCAGGTCCAGGCTGGCATCGGCGAACGGCAGGAACTCCTCGTCTGACACAATCGACATACCCCCTGATCGCCTGGCCATCTTTTCGGAAAGCTCTGCCTGAACCAGCGTCTCGATGCCGAACCGGCCTTCGAGCTTTTTCGCCATGCCGCCCGTGCGTGCGCCCAGCACCAGCGCGCGGGGAAAGCTCCGCTGTACCAGTTCCAGCCGCTCTGCCAGGCGCTGGCAGACCTCGTCATAGAGGAAAGCGTACTCGTCAATCGATGCCGCCGCCCGGTCCCGCCGGGCGCGCACCAGGGCGCGGTCGAAGATGATGGGGGCTGTCATGATGCCTGGACCGAGGTCATACGGAGGCTTGTCCAATGCTGTTGCGGTGATTGTGAATGCAACGCGGCTTAAAGATACAGGAGGAACCGCAAATGCCAGCCCTGCTTATTGTGAACTACGATGTCAAGGACCGCGCTGCCCTAGATGGATACCGGCAAGCAGCTGGACCGTTGCTGGTTGGTCCTGATCTTGGGGAGGCTTTCGCTATCAGCAGCGATACTGTCGATTTGGGCGAAGGGACGCCCGCTGGAAAGGATACAGTGGTTTTAAAATTTGCTTCAGTCGAAGCGGCAAAGGCAGCTTGGCATTCGGACGCCTATCAAGCCGTGATCAACCAGCGGCTGGACGCAACCTTCCCAAAGATTGCTTTCATTGTGGAAACCCTTGGTTAACCTTCATTGACCTAGCATAAGGGCATTGCAGACGAGGGTGATTTACTGCCACGCAGGCCATTATGGTGTAAAGCAGAACGATCCTCCCATGCGAAGAGAAGCCCAATGCCCAAAACCGCCACGCCAAAGGCCCTGCACGACGCCATCCTGAAGGCTCTCGCCAATGACGGCAGCGAACTCGCCATCGTCGATGTGCGGGAGGAGCAGGCGTTCGCCGACGATCACCTGCTCTATGCGATCTCCGTGCCCCTCTCCCGCCTGGAGCTTCTGATGGCCGACCTCGCGCCGCGCAAGGATGCGCCGGTGGTGCTCTGCGACGCCGGCAAAGGCCAGGACCTGGCAGCGCGCGCCGCGGCAAAGCTGGAGGGATATGGTTACAGCGATGTCTCCGTGCTGGACGGCGGCACCGCGGGCTGGGCCGCCGCCGGTTATGAAACCTATGCGGGCTTCAACGTGCCGTCCAAAGCCTTCGGCGAGCACGTCGAGCACCATTTCGGCACCCCCTCTGTCTCCGCCGAACAGCTGAAAGGCATGATGGATTCCGGCGAGAACATGGTGATCCTCGATAGCCGCCCAATGGACGAGTACAACACCATGAACATTCCGGGTGGCATCTGCTGCCCCGGCGGCGAACTGGTGCTGCGCGCCCAGACCATCGCGCCCGATCCCTCCACCACCGTCGTGGTGAACTGCGCGGGCCGTACGCGCTCCATCATCGGCGCCCAGTCGCTGATCAATGCGGGCATCCCGAACAAGGTGGTGGCGTTGCAGAATGGCACCATGGGCTGGCACCTCTCCGGTTTCCAACTGGAGCATGGCAACACCAAGCTGCATCCGAACGTCGAAGCACCCGCGGTGCAGAGCGCCCAGCAGCTGGCCTCCGGTGTCGACCAGCGCTTCCAAGTCGCCCGCGCCAGCATGGACCAGGTAAAGGCCTGGCAGGCGGACACGAGCCGCAGCCTCTACCTGCTTGACGTGCGCACGGCGGAGGAGTTTGCGGCGGGCCACATGCCGGGCTCCAAGCATTCCCCCGGCGGGCAATTGGTGCAGGCGACCGACCGCTATGCCGGCGTGCGCGGCGCGCGGCTGGTGACGATCTGCGACACGGGCGTCCGCTCCACCATGGCCGCGCACTGGCTGAAGCAGATGAACTGGGAGGTTTATGTGCTGGAGGGCGGACTGCCCGCCAGCGGCCTGGAAAAAGGCAAGGGCGCAAAGCCCGTGCTGGGCGCGCCGGCGGAAGCGGAGACCCTGGGCGTCGCCACCCTGCAACCGGTATTGGATATGGGCGAGACCGTGCTGATCGACCTCGGCTATTCCCGCGACTACCGGAAAGGCCACATACCGGGCGCGCACTTCCTGATCCGCTCCCGCCTGGCGGAGGACAAGGCGAACCTGCCCAATGCTGCGCGCTATGCCGTTACCAGCGAGGACGGGCTTGCTGCCGCCGTCGCTGCGGGCGAACTGGCGGAAGCCCTCGACGCGCCGGTGCAGGCGCTGGCCGGCGGCACGCAAGCCTGGGTGCAATCCGGCCTGCCCTTAGAGGAAGGCGAAACCAACATGGCCAGCGAACCCACCGACGTCTGGCTGAAACCCTATGAGCGCAAGGGCACGGTAGAGGACTTCATGAACGAATACCTGACCTGGGAAATCGCATTGGTCGATCAGATCAAGCGCGACGACACGATAAAATTCTGGTCACCGTAAGCGGAACCTACCCAGGCCCCACCACCCCGCAAGCGCCGCATGGCGCTCCCGGGCCCAGAGCCTGTTGCACACCGCTGCATCTGGCGGGGTCCCGGCCTTCCGCCGCCATGCGCTCCAACCGGGAGGGTAGGTTTGTGGTGAATGAAACCCTCGCCACCATCACCGCCCCCCTAGCCCATGCGCTGAACGTGGCGCTGCCGCCACGGTGCCTTTGCTGCCAAGAGCCCATGGTGCCGCCTGGCGGCCTTTGCCCCGAATGCTGGCCCAACGTGCAATTCCTGGCGGAACCGCTCTGCCTTCAATGCGGCACTCCCTTGGAGCAGGCCCAGCCGGAACCTTGCGGCCACTGCCTGGCCTCTCACTCCGCTCTTAGCCAAACCCGCGCCGCCATGCTCTATGACGAGGGCAGCCGTGATAAGGCAGCCTCTCCCGCCATCAACGCCAGACCAACGTCCGCAATGCGTTTGCCGTAAAGGATCGTTATCGTGAACGCATTAATGGGACGAACATCGTGCTGATCGACGATGTTCTGACCACGGGGGCCACGCTGGAGGCCTTTGGCGATGCTCTCTTGGCATCCGGTGCGTGCAAAGTGACGGCGTTGGCTCTGGCCCGTGTGCCACGCGGCGGGGCGCTATCTTGACCTTTGGCGCGACAATGCCTTGATATGACGTAACACCATAAAGGAGCCACCAACATTATGGCCAAAGTTGAGGTCTATTCCAGCATGTGGTGCCCGTTCTGTCACCGGGCGAAAAAGCTGCTGAAGAACAAAGACGTCAAGTTCGAAGAAATCGACGTGGACGCCAGCGCCGCCGTGCGCAGTGCCATGAGCGAACGGGCGGGCGGGCGTCACACCGTGCCGCAGATCTTCATTGACGATGAGGGCATCGGCGGCTGCGATGAACTGTATATGCTGGAGAAGCAAGGTAAGCTCGACCCCCTGCTCAACGCCTGATCTGTAGGAAATAGCACCGATGGCAGACAAGTTTATCGCGGCCTGTGTTCAGACCACCTCGGTCCCCGACACGCACGAAACCATGGCTGCCGTCGGCGACCTGATCCGGCGATCGCGGGATGCAGGTGCGGAATTCATCAGCACACCGGAAGTTGTCCCCATGCTCGGGCCGCGCCGCGATGTGCTGGCCAATGCCCAGACCACGGACAATCACGACGGTATCGCTGCCTTCTCCGCGCTGGCCAAGGAAACCAGGGCCTGGCTACTGGCGGGTTCCATGATCGTGCGGCTGAAAGCGGGCGAAGATATGCTCGCCAACCGCTCCATGCTGTTTTCGCCTGCGGGTGAGATGACAGCGACCTACGACAAAGTTCACATGTTCGATGTGGACCTGGAAGGCGGCGAGAGTTACCGCGAAAGCTCGACCTACCAGCCCGGCGACCGCGCCACGCTGACCGATCTGCCCTGGGGCAAGCTGGGCATGACGGTCTGCTACGACATGCGCTTCCCCTACCTCTACCGCGATCTGGCTCATGCGGGCGCAGATTTCCTGACCATTCCCAGCGCCTTTACCGTGCCCACCGGCCGTGCGCACTGGCACGTGCTGCTACGCTCACGGGCGATTGAAACCGGCTGCTTCGTCATGGCGGCTGCCCAGGTGGGCGACCACTTCCCGAAGCGCCGGACCTATGGCCACTCCATCATGATCAACCCGTGGGGCGAGGTGATTGCGGAGCATGAGGCCAATGAAACCGGCTTTATTACCGCCGAAATCGACCCGGCCAAGATCCAGGAGGCGCGCCAGATGGTGCCGTCCCTCTACAATGACCGGCCCTATGCCCGCCCGGGTGCCGCGGCGGACCGCAAAGCGGCGGGATAGTGCCCGCGGTCCCCAATGTTCGCCGGTGGCACCTAGTCAGTAAGTCAGTACCGAGATACAGGAATGATCAAGTACGATCTGAGTTGCTCAAAAGAGCACACGTTTGAAGTTTGGTTCCGCGACAGCCAGGCCTGCAACGAGCAGGTGGCTGCAGGTGAGGTCGTGTGCCCGCATTGCGGCGATGTTGACGTGTGCAAGGCCCTGATGGCCCCCGCCATCAACAAGGCCGAGCACAAAACCCCGGAGCGCAAGCAGGCAATGGCCATGGCCCAGCAGATGCACCTGCTGCGCGAATTCCGCCGCCAGGTCGAAGAAAATTGCGACAATGTCGGGGCGGACTTCCCCGAAGAAGCCCGGAAAATCCACTATGGCGAGACCGAGCACCGCAATATCTACGGCGAGGCGGATTTGGAAGAAGCCCAGGAATTGATCGAAGAGGGCATCAAATTGTTCCCGGTCCCCGGCCCCTTTCGGGATGATGCCTGACCGGCCCCAATGGCGGTGCCAGAGCATCGCCGGTTCAAATTGAAACGCTATCGCAATCAATTTACCGGGTAAGATGCTCTAACTCCTAGATTTCGATCAGATTCACCCGATCCAAACGGATCGGGATCTACTCTAACGGTCTGATCGAAACGCTTGCATCCACAAGCGCGTGGTGAGCCAGGCCACTCATTCAATATTCCAGTGGCTTGCAATATGTTGGTGCCTTGATGGCAACGGATGGGTGCCCTGTGTTTCCATCAAGCCACTTGACCCCATAGCCGCGGCAGCATCCGCCCGCTAATCCCTTGTGCTATTTCATTCCGCACAAACAGGTATCGGCCTCATGTCCTCCCCACGCATTGTTATCGTTGGCGCCGGCGGCGGCGGCGGCGGCGGCCCCTTTGGCGTCACACTTGCCTTGGGCGGTGCAGACGTCACCTTCATCGCCCGCGGCCCGCACATCGCCGCCATCCAGCAGGACGGCCTGCGGATCGACGGCGTGCGCGGCAGCTTCCATCTGCACCCGGACAAAGCGACCGACGATCCAGCAGAGGTCGGACCGGTGGACTACGTCATCTTCACGCCGAAGCTCTGGGATCTGGAGGCCACCGGCGCGCTCATCAAGCCCCTGGTCGGGCCGGAAACCGCTGTCATTCCGATCCAAAACGGCATCGATGCCTCGGAGCGCCTGTCGCCGATCCTGGGCGAGGGCCGGGTCATGGGCGGTGTTGCCGTTATCAACGCCATCATCGATGGGCCGGGCCATAATCAAGCAGATGGGCGGCTTTCAGCACTTTACCTTTGGCGAGTTGGATGGCTCGCTCAGCCCCCGCGCCCAGCGTCTGAAAGATACGTGCGACGCTGCCGGGCTGGACGCCACACTGTCCACCGATATCACCAAGGCGCTCTGGGAAAAGTTCGTCTTCCTGGTTGGTGTCTCTTCCATGACGGGCCTGACCCGGCAGTGGTCCGGCGTGGTGCGGGATGATACCGGCGAGCAGCGCCTCGCCATTGTTGACGGCCAGGATGGCCGCTCCATCGCCTCCATGACCATCGACCTGCTGCGCGGAAACAAGCTGGAACTGCCTTGGCTGGCAGGAAAAGTGGTAGAGCTTGGCCTGGAGAAGGGCGTGCCAACGCCGGTGCTGCGCGTCATCTATGCCGGGCTGAAACCCTACATCAATGGCCGCCCGGAGGACTCCCCGACCGGGTGAGCCGGAAGTCTTAGCGGTGCCCAATCCCATCACCTGGATACAGGCCCTCTGGGCGCGCCTGATGGCGCCGCTGTTGCTGTTGCCCGACAATGTGCGTGGCACCCTCTACGTTGCGACGGCGGGTATCATCTTCACCGCAGGCTCCGGCTTTGTGAAGGAATTGGGCGGCGAGATTTCGGTTTTTCAAATCCTGCTGATCCGCCAGGCCACCATGACCGTCACCGTCCTGCCGGTGATCGCCCAGAACTTCCCGGATGCGTTGCGCACCAAATCGCTAAAGCTCCAGGTCGTCCGCGTTATCTTCGCGATGATCGCCATGGTGGGCAGTTTCCTTGCCATCCAGCACATGCCGCTGGCGGATGCGACCGCGCTCAGCTTTGCCAAGAGCCTGTTCGTCACCGTCTTTGCAATCATTTTTCTGCGGGAGGTAGCGGGGTTCAGCCGCTGGGCCGCCACGGTGGTGGGCTTCGGTGGCGTGCTGTTCATCGTGCAGCCCAGTCCGGACGGCGTCGATGTCTACGCGCTGGCCGCCGTGGCGGGTGCGGCTGGGGCGGCAATGGTTTCCATCATCATCCGCCACCTGTTGCAATTCGACCGGTCCATCACGATCCTCAGCTACCAGGCGCTGCTGGTTGGCGCGGTGATCCCGCCGCTCGGCATCTATTACTGGGTTTGGCCGAGCCTTGAGCAATGGGCGATGATGATCGCCATCGGCCTGTTGTCGGTCGCAGGCTAGTTCTGCAGCATCGCCGGTTTCCGGGCCGGAGAAGCCAGCGCCGTCGCGCCGATGGACTACAGCCGCCTTCTCTTCGCCGTGCTGATCGGCATCGTGATCTTCCTGGAATGGCCCACCTGGCAAACGCTGGCGGGCTCCCTGATCATCGTTGCGATGTCGGCTTATACGGTACGGGCGGAGAGGAAGGCGGCCGCGCGGACTTAGCGCCCTCATCCTCCCCCATATCCTCAACGCCGCCGGTTTTTGCCAGCATGGCGGCGGTCTCGGCCTCTGACGCTGTCATGCAGCGGGCGACCCAGATGTCGTAGAGAGGGTGCTCCATGGCCGAGAGCGAAGGGCTGGAGGCAAACATCCAGCCGCGGAAGGCTTCTACCGGCTGTGAGTCGCGCCCTGCATCGACGATCTCCAGGAACGCGGCCGATTCCGGCGGTTCTTCCGGCGGGCGCATCCGGCAGGCCAACACGCGGATCGACAGGCGGCCAAAGCGGGCTTCGTCACCGACCGCCACCTGCATCTGGCTGACGCGCGCCGCGATTTTGTCCAAGGCGTGCAGTTGCACATACTTCTGGTCGAGGAAGGTCGGCGGTGGCCCATCATTCCCCGCCTCAGCGCCGGCTCCCTGCTGTGCCGCGACAAAGCCGGCGTTCAGCGAACAAAAGCCGACCAGCAAGCCGATGGCCAAGAACCGGGCGCCCCGCATTGGCCCGCTATTTGCCCTTACCACCGGAGAAGATTGCCTGGCCGATCAGGTCCTCCAGCACCACGGCGGGCTGCGTGTATTGCAGCACTCCGCCATCTTTCAGCATGGCGTCTTCCGCGCCGGGAGAGATGGCCAGATAGCGTCCGCCGAGCAGGTTTTCACTTTTCACCGCCACCGCGCTGTCTTCTGGAATCTCGATCCCAGGCTCAATCCGCAACCGGACTTCAGCCAGATAAGTCTTCTGGTTCAGTTCCATGCTGCTGACCTGGCCGACCTTAATACCACTGATCCGTACCGGCGCCCCTACCGGCACACCGTCAACGCCGGTGAAGTTGGCGCGCAGTTCATAGCCATCGCTGCCCGTCGCGCTGTTGCTGCCGGCCTGATAGCTGAAAACGATAAACCACGCTGCCACCGCCAACACGGCAGCGCCGACTATGCTTTCGATCCAGTTGCGGGACATGCCTTGAGCCCTCCTTCAGGCTACCGCTAGTCGCCCGGGGTCCAGGCTTCATAGTCGCCGCTGGCTGCCGCCCGGGTGCCGCCACTGAAATCGTGGCCCGGCGGGCGGTATGCCTCCGCAGTGCCGGTGCGATTCGGCTGATGCGGCTTTTGCCACACCCAGCGGTGCTCGTCTTTTTTCGGCGCTTCACTGGTATAGCGGTGCAGCCAGGCGTGCCATTCCGGCGGCACGGCGGAGGCTTCAACCTTGCGCGGATAAACCACCCAGCGCTTTTCACGCTTGGCGTTCCGCGGGCTTTTCTCCCGGTAATATTTGTTGCCGACATCGTCTTCGCCGACCAACTCGCCGAAGCGCCAGGTAAAAAGTTTGGTGCCGATTGAAGTCATGGGAACGCACTGCCAAGGGCTGTCAAAAGATTGCCGCCTTTATAGGGTCGGGCCGAAGCCGCGTCCAACAAAGCCGTAAGCCATGCCGCCGCGGCAAAGCCAGGTTCACAAGCGCGCCGCGATATTGGCCGCAATTGCGCGGAAGGCTTCGGCCTCCGGGCTCTTCGGCTGGGCCACGACTATCGGAGCGCCCGCATCGCTTTGTTCGCGGATCGACAGGGACAAAGGCACGGCACCCAGGAAGTCCGTGCCGCTGGCTTTCGCCACGGCTTCCGCACCGCCATGGCCGAATATATGCGCCTCGTGCCCGCAGTTCGGGCAGACGTACATGCTCATATTCTCAACGATGCCATAGACCGGCATGCCCACCTTCTCGAACATGGCAAGACCGCGCCGCGCGTCCAGCAGCGCGATATCCTGCGGCGTCGACACGATCACCGCGCCCTCCAGTTTCACGCGCTGGGCCACCGTCAATTGCGCATCGCCCGTGCCCGGCGGCAGGTCGAGCACCAGCACATCCAACTCGCCCCACTGCACCTGGAACAGCATCTGCTGGACGGCGCTCATCACCATGGGACCGCGCCAGATCATGGCCGTGCGCTCGTCCACCATGAAGCCCATGGACATCAGCTTGATGCCATGCGCCTCCAGCGGGATCAGGGTTTTGCCATCGTCGCTTTCGGGCTTGCGGTGCACGCCCAGCATCAGCGGCACGCTTGGGCCGTAGATATCAGCGTCCATCAGACCGACTTTCAGACCGCTCTGGGCCAGCGCCACCGCCAGGTTGGCTGCAACCGTGGACTTGCCAACGCCGCCCTTGCCGGAAGCAACAGCGATCACCGCTTTGATGCCCTCCATCGGCTGCGGGTTCATCGGGCCGCCGGATGCGGGAGTAGCCTGCGTGGCTGACTTGGCAGCGGGTTTCGGCGCGGGCGCGGCTGCCGCCGTCAGCACCACAGTCGCCGAAAGGACGCCCGGCATCCCCCGCAGCGTGGCTTCTGCCGCCACGCGCACCGGCTCCATTTGCTTTGCGGCTTTCGGATCGATTGCCAGCGCCACCTGAATGTGACCATCCTTTGCGGCAATACCGTCGACCAGCTTCGCCGCCTCCGGAACAGTGTTAAGGGCGTCACGAACTTGCTGTTCCGTCGGACCGAACATGGGTAATTTCTCCTGGGAGCGCTGATGGATTGCCGCGTGTCGGTTGTGCCGAGGCTAGCCCTGTCATATATGAGCCCACGTCCCTATATGGAAGGCTGGCGTTAATACTGCGACAGGAAGAAGGTTTTACAGACCCATGAGCAATCAAAATGGCGGCGGACCCTGGGGTGGCGGCGGTGGCGGCAACAGGGGAGGCCCGTGGGGCCCCTCCGGCGGCGGCGGTAATCGCGGCGGCGGCGGTAGCGGAATGCCTCAACCACCGAACATCGAAGAAGCCATCCGCAAAGGCCAGGACGCGCTCAAGCGCGTCATGCCGGGCGGCATTGGCGGCGGCCGCAGTCTGATCATCGTACTGCTGGTGATTGTCGGTCTTTGGCTCGCCAGCGGCTTCTACCGTGTGCTGCCGGATGAGCAGGGCGTCGTGACGCGCTTCGGTGCCTATGTTTCGACGACCGAAAATGGCCTGCACTGGCACCTGCCCTATCCGATTGAGGATGTGACCCGCCCGAAAGTCACCCGCGTTAACCGCGTGGAAATCGGCTTCCGCTCAGCGGGCGATCAAGGCCGCTCGGACGTATCCCGCCAGATCCCCGAAGAATCACTAATGCTGACGGGCGATGAAAACATCATCGACATCAACTTTACGATCTTCTGGGTCATCAGCGACGCTGGCAAATACCTGTTCAACGTGCGCGACCCCGAAGCGACCGTGAAAGCGGCTGCCGAAAGTGTAATGCGTGAGATCCTAGGTCAAACGCCGATCGCTTCAGCGCTTGCCGAAGGCCGTGGCGCGATTGAAGCCCGCGCCCGGACCGATTTGCAAGCCATCCTGGACGGCTACAATTCCGGCATCCAGATCACTCAGTCGCAATTGCTGAAAGTTGATCCGCCGCAACAGGTTGTCGACTCCTTCCGCGACGTGCAGCGCGCCCGTGCCGACCAGGAGCGTCTGCGCAACGAGGCGGAAGCCTACCGCAACGATATCATCCCCCGCGCCCGCGGTGAAGCCGAACAACTGATCCAGGAAGCGGAAGCCTACAAGCAGGAAGTGGTCGCCCGCTCCAGTGGTGACGCGCAACGCTTCAACGATGTCTATAAGAGCTACCGCAGCGCCAAGGACGTGACCGTCCGACGGATCTATCTGGAAACGATGGAAGAGGTCTTGGGCAACGCGAACAAGATCATCATCGACCAAGGTGCCTCCGGTTCTGGCGTGCTGCCTTATCTGCCGCTGCCTGAGATCCAGAAGCGTTCAACGGGTGGCGGCCAGTAGGCCGGGCGGAGGAGAAAAACCATGAACAAATCCATTCTCATCGTCGCTGGCATTCTGATCATCGTCGCCGGCCTCTTGGTCAACAGCGCCGCCTTCATCGTGCATCAGACGGAGCAGGCCATCGTGCTGCGCTTCGGTGATCCGAAGCAGGTGATCCAGGAGCCAGGCCTGCACTTCAAAGTACCGTTCGTCGACGACGTGACCTACTTCGACGCCCGCATCCTGGACTATGCGCCACCGCAGGAAGAAATCATCGCCGCCGATCAGAAACGGCTGGTGGTCGATAGCTTCGCCCGCTACCGCATCGCTGATCCGCTGGAGTTCTACAAGACGGTGACGACGGAGCTTGCAGCCCGCGCCCGGCTGGCAGGCATCCTCAGCGCGTCGCTTCGCCGTGTGGTCGGTAACGAAACGCTGGCCTCCGTCCTCTCGGAAGAGCGTGTCGGTATCATCGAACGCATCCGTACTGATGTGAACGAAGCAGCGGTGAAGTTCGGTATCGACGTGGTCGATGTGCGCATCCGGCGTGCCGACCTGCCGCAAGCCAACGCCGAAGCGATCTACCAGCGGATGAAGACCGAACGTGACCGTGAAGCCAAGGAATTCCGTGCGCAGGGTGCCGAAGTCGCCCAACGTATCCGGGCCCGAGCCGAGCGTGAGCGTACCGTCCTGATCGCTGAATCCCAGCGCCAGTCCCAGGTACTGCGTGGTGAAGGCGACGCGGAAGCCATCCGCATCTACGCCGACGCTTTCGGCAAAGACGCGGAGTTCTTCTCGTTCTACCGCTCGATGGAAGCCTATCGGAATGCGCTGAAACCGGACGGTACCACCATGGTGCTGAGCCCGGATTCAGACTTCTTCAGCTTCTTCCGCAATGAAAACGGCATGCCGGCAAAACCGGCTCAATAGCCAAAGCTGATTTTCTGCGCCCCGCTCCGGCCTCATCACTTCAGTGTGACGATGCTGAGGCGGGGCACAGTGCTTGAAAGCACATAACAAAGCGCCATATTGCTTTGCATCCGGGATGGCACCGGCGCACTTCCTGTGCGCTTCAGTTCAAGGAGACCTAGAGAGATGTTACCGTTTTTGGCAAGGCGTGCTCTGGGAGCCGGCTTTGCATACATCCTCGTTGTTGCAACTGCAGTCCCTGTCTATGCGCGGGGTGCCCCGGAAAGTTTCGCGGGCCTGGCGGAAAAAACCCTGTCGGCCGTCGTCAATATTTCCACCACCCAAATCCTGGATCGTGGCGCTGGCCCGGACCGCCCTCAATTCCCGCCCGGTTCGCCGTTTGAGGAGTTCTTCAAGGACTTTTTCGACCGTCAGCAGCCCAACAATAACCAGGCCCCCCGCAAAGCCACCAGCCTCGGCTCCGGCTTTGTGATCGACACCTCCGGCATCATCGTTACCAACAACCACGTCATCGCGGATGCCGATGAAATCGTCGTGCGCTTTCAGGATGAAACCACCCTTCCGGCCAAGCTGCTGGGCCGGGATGAGAAAACCGACGTCGCAGTGCTGAAAGTCGAGTCGCCGGTTCCGCTGACCGCATTGCCTATCGGCGACAGCCGCGATGCACGGGTCGGCGACTGGGTTATTGCCATCGGCAACCCCTTCGGCCTGGGCGGCTCGGTCACCGCTGGAATCATCTCCGCCCGCCAGCGCGACATCAACAGCGGCCCCTATGACGCCTTCATCCAGACGGATGCAGCGATTAACAAAGGCAATTCCGGCGGCCCGCTCATCAACCTCGACGGTGAGGTTATAGGCATTAACACCGCCATTTACTCGCCGTCGGGCGGCAGTGTCGGCATCGGCTTTGCAGTTCCGACCAGCATTGCCGGTAACGTGATCGCGCAGCTGCGCCAATACGGCGAGACCCGCCGTGGCTGGTTGGGCGTGCACATCCAAACGGTGACCGAAGAAATCGCCACCAGCCTGTCCCTGAAGGAAGCCAAGGGCGCACTGGTCGCCAATGTCACCGAAGGCGGTCCGGCTGAAAAAGGCGGCATCAAGGCCGGCGACATCATCCTGGAGTTCGACGGTAAGTCCGTGGACAAGATGAGGAACCTGCTGCGTCTGGTCGCTGAGACGCCGGTCGGCACCAAGACTGCCGTTCTGGTCTGGCGCAAAGGCAAAGAGCAAACGCTTACAGTCAGCCTTGGCCGTCTGGAATCCCAAGAAGGCAAGACAGCCAGCGCCTCTGAACCCGGCAAAACGGACAAGGACAATGATGCCTCCGTTGCCGAATTGGGCGTCGGCCTGACCGGCATCGACGATGCGCTGCGCAAGCAGTACGAAATCCCCGGCGATGTGAAAGGCGTTCTGATCACCAAGGTCGATCCGAACGGCAACGCTGCGGAGAAGAAACTGCAGGTTGGTGACGTCATCGTCGAGGTCAACCAGGACGCTGTTTCCTCTGCGGGCGACATCGCAGGCAAGATTGCGCAAGCGGTCCAGGCTGGCAAAGACTCGGTTCTGTTGCTGGTTAACCGTGCCGGCGACCGCCGCTTCGTTGTGGTCTCGGTGAAGTCAGCCGGGTAAACCGGCTCACCTAAGACCGCGCTGCCGTCTCTATCTCGGTGGCGCGGTACCCCTGAAAAAACAACAATGCGCGCAAGTCGGCGTGGTTCACCTGGAACCGCGCCGCTTTGCGTACTGCCGGTTTGGCCTGAAAAGCGACACCCATACCCGCAGCCTGGATCATTGCCAGGTCGTTGGCTCCATCACCCACGGCTAAGGCTGCTTCCAGCCCTATGCCTGCCTCCGCCGCAGCGCGTCCAAGCGCGTCCAGTTTGGCGTCACGGTCCAGGATAGGCGGCACGACCCTGCCAGTCAGACGTCCGTCCACCACCTCCAGCGAGTTGCCCTGCTGGCTGGTGAACCCCAGCCGACTGCCAATCGCGGCGGTAAAGAACGTAAAGCCGCCGCTGACCAGCCAGCATACGGCGCCATTCGCACGCATCGTTGCCACCAGCGCACCGGCACCCGGCATACTGCGGGTGCGGGCCAGGGTCCGGTCCAGCGCGGCTGCCTCCAGCCCTTCCAGGGCCGCGACACGCTCAATCAGGGCCTCAGCGAAATCCAGCTCACCCCGCATGGCGCGGATGGTGATAGCCGCAATCCGATCCTTGATCCCGGCCTCCGCGGCCAGTTCATCCAGCGTCTCGCCCTGCACCATCGTGCTGTCCATGTCGGCGATCAGCACGGACTTGCGCCGAACCTCACCCGCCTGATGCACGGCGCAATCGGTACCCAGCGGCTCCAGCGCCAGCCATAGCGCAGCCTCGTCCACAGCGGCAACAGGCCAATCGCAGGCCGTTCCCTCCGCCAGCCAATCGGAGCGGCCTGCAGGCGCAGCGTGAGAGGCTACCGCGCCGCAAACACGCTCCCAGGTC
This sequence comes from Alphaproteobacteria bacterium, assembly GCA_965202745.1. Lineage (GTDB taxonomy): Bacteria > Pseudomonadota > Alphaproteobacteria > Bin95 > Bin95 > JACKII01. The sequence continues at coordinate 138,689 of CBDBCB010000021.1, read as the reverse complement.
AAGCCGGTCAGCGTGCCGGTGGGAGCCACCAATGTCAGCATAGCGCTCATTTCGTCCGGTCCGGTTTCACCGCAAAGTCATCTGCCTGGCCCTGAGCCATTTCCCAGCCCAGCGTCTCCACCTGCATGTTGGCAAAGCCCTCCCCGGCAGCGGTCTCGTCTTCCTCGCCCGAGCTTTCGTCGCCATTTTTGGCGGATTTGATGCTGACCGCCAGGTTCAACACCTCCACCAGCAATGGAGAAGGCGGTGGCGAAATACAGGTAGCCGCGCGGGATATGGAAATGCAGGCCATCGGCGATCAGCGCCGCGCCGATCAGCAGCAAAAACGCCAGTGCCAGCATCTTTGTCGTCGGGTGGTCATGGATGAAGCGGGAGACTGAGTCGGCGGCAAACAACATCACCAGAATGGCGATGCAGACGGCAAAAATCATCACCGGCAGATTGTCGGTCATGCCGATCGCCGTAATCACCGAGTCGAGCGAGAACACCAGATCCAGCGCCACGATCTGCATGATGACGACGCTGAACACCGCCTTCGCCACCTTGCCGCCGGACATCTCGTCATTGCTATTGCCCTCCACCTCCTGGTGGATTTCCTGGGTTCCCTTGACCAGCAGGAACAGGCCGCCGCCCAACAGAATCATGTCGCGCCACGAGACGCCGTGATCGAAGATTTCGAAGACCGGCTCCCGCAGACTGGCGAGCCAGACGGCACTGGCCAGCAACAGGATGCGCATGATCAAAGCCAGGCTGAGGCCGATCTTCTGCGCGATGCGGCGCTTCTCCGGCGGCAGCTTGCCGCTCAGCAGATAGTCCATCAAGGGTTTTCTTCTCGTTTGCCGCTTATAATGCAGGTTGCAATAGGTGGCGGGATAGCAAGATATTTGCAAGAGGCCCCTTACCGCAGCAAGATGGCTCAGCCATCCGCAGCCAAGGTCCGCACCATGTCAGATCGCCAGAATTTCGACGTCTCGGCCGCACTACAGGAAGCAGAGGCCCGCTTCACCGCCGCCAATCCGAAGAGCGCCCAGGCGAACGAGGCCGCCAAGCACTCCATGCCCGGCGGCAACACGCGCACCGTGCTGTTCTACCCGCCCTTCCCCTTGTCGCTCGCGGGGGGTGAGGGCTGCTATGTCACCGACATTGACGGCCACCGCTACACCGACTTCGTGACGGAGCAGACGGCCAGCCTCTATGGCCATTCGGAGCCGCGCATCCAGGCAGCGGTAAAGGAAGCACTGGAGAACGGCATCACGCTTGGCGGTCCGACCGGGCGGGAGGCCGAACTGGCCGACCTTCTCACCGCCCGCTTCCCCTGTCTCGACATGGTGCGCTTCACCAATTCCGGGACGGAGGCGAACCTGCTGGCGCTGCTGACCGCCCGCGCCGTCAGCGGCAAGAGCGGCGTGCTTGTCTTCAACGGCTCCTACCACGGCTCAATCCTGTCCTTCGGCCCCTATGGCCGGGACCTGAACGCCCCCTTCCCCTGGGTCATGGGCGAGTACAACGATGTGGACGGCACGGCAGCCCTGATCCGCGAGCGCAAGGACTCTCTCGCCGCCGTCATCCTCGAGCCCATGACCGGCTCCGGCGGCTGCATCCCGGCGACGCCCACGTTCCTGGCCATGCTGCGGGAGGTGACGGCGGAGCTTGGCATCATCCTGGTATTTGACGAGGTCATGACCAGCCGCCTGGGCCCGGCGGGCTACCAGGGCGTCAGCGGCGTGACGCCGGACATGATGAGCATAGGCAAGTATCTGGGCGGCGGCCTGACCTTCGGCGCGTTCGGCGGCAAGGCGGAGATCATGGAACGCTTTGATCCGTCGAAGCCCGGCCACCTGAGCCACGCCGGCACCTTCAACAACAACGTGCTGACCATGGCGGCGGCGGTGACGGGCTTGCGCGATGTCTATACGGCAGAGCGGGCCGACGCGATGAATGTCGCGGGCAACAGCCTGCGCGCCCGCCTGAACGAGACGCTGACCCGGCACGGCATCAAGGGCCAGGTGACGGGCTATGGCTCCATGATGATGCTGCACCTCTCCGATGCGCCCATGAACAGCCCCGCCGACAGTGGCCATGTCTCCGCCGACGCCCGCGGCCTGTTCCACCTGGGCATGATCGAGCGCGGCTACTACGTCGCCCGCCGCAACATGATGGTCCTCTCCCTGCCCATGGACCAGGCAGAACTGGACGGCCTGGTAGCCGCCGCCGACGACTGGTGCGGTCAGAACAAGGGGTTATTCCAATAGCCCCGCCAAACAAAGGATCAGCATTCCCGGATAGCCTCCCCAGAGGCTATCCGGGGCCTCCATCTGAGCCCCACTCCCCCACGCACCGATCCGCCCCCTTCCCCCTGATCCTGCACCGGTCCGGCCCCTTCATCTTGAGCCGGTCCGGCCACAGGCCGGGGCGAGTCGAAAGATCCCCCTGCCCTCCAAACCGCCCCTTTCGCTTCGCGCCAACGGCGCGGCTCAAGGTGAGGGAAGTCGGTTCTGGTCCCCCGCTCCACCCCGGCCCCCTACGCGGCAATCACTACTCAGATAGCCCAAAAATTCTCGCCTAAACTTTTATGCGCAAAACTAAGCCGCTCTCACCATCTGAGTACCGTCAACAGTTTAGGTACGGTTTAGCCGGAGTTTACCGCCGGTTTAGCAAAAGCTTACCGTCCGCTAAGCCTGAGCCCGTGCCACAATCCACTGAATTCCCGCCCCCTATCTCTGCCGAATTCCCGGAGCAGTGCTCGCCAGAGCGCAGCATCCGGAACCTGTTTCCCTTCGCGCCTCCTCCCAAACAGGTCCCGACCCCCCGGCTCTGCCGAGCCGCGCGCCGGGAATGGACCGAACCCAAGTTGCTGACGGCTTCAACGACAACGACCTGCGCCTCCTCGCCCACCGCGCTGCGGCGGTGAAGGACGCCCTGCGATCACTCAACCAGCCACCGCCTTTTAATGAGCCACGGCTTATCGCCTATCTGGATTTGCTGGAAGCAACGCCGGAGCCCAAGGACGGTGAAGTGGTGCTACAGGCCCGCTCCGTCATCCGCGCGACCCATGCACAAATCTTGGCACCGACAAGGAGCCGGAGGCCACTGCCGTCGACCGGGAACTGGCCGCGCTCTATGGCGACCTGACCATCGTGCTTGCCCCCTTCGCCCATCGCACGCCGGAACCAGCGGCAGAAGGCCAAACCACCGACGCCAACGAGCATGAAGCCGAATTGGTGCCCATGCGAGAGGCAGAGCGCGAGACCCGGCTGACCTTGCAGGAAGCCGCCCGCGAATTCAGCCAATCGCCTATCGCCACAACAGGCGGGGCAACAGCGCTGGCCAGCATGGTCGATCCACTGGTAGCAGCAGCATTTCTGGCATTGTTCATCGACGCCCTGTTGTTTGATGGCCGTTTGGTCCGCCGCCGTTTGGAAGATTTGCTGGCGCAGCAGGAAGACCAAATCTCCGCCTTCGAAGAAGCCGTAGAGCGCAACCGGCCAACGGTCAAAAAAGTGACCGGCCTCTACAACAGAGCGAAGACAGCCGCCGCCGCCCGCAGCAAAGTCACCATCGTCCGCCGCGGCGTCGCCCGCATCTTCGGCAAGGCAGAGCCTCCACCACAGAACCCAGCATTCCCGGAAGCCTCACCAGAGGCTGTCCGGGACCTCCCTCCGAGCGACCCTCCCACCCCTAACCTGCCCCCGCCCGACTGCACCACGGAGGACGGCCAGCCCGGCTACCTGATCGCCGGAACCTGCTACCCGCTAGATACGACGAGCCTCAACCTCGACGGCAAAAAAGACATCGACTTCGCCAAACTCGCCGCCTTCCGGCAACTGACGTATCTCGACCTCGACAATACCGCCATCACCGACCTGACGCCAGTGGCGGGCCTCTCCGGCCTGCAAGGGCTCTTCCTCCAAAGCACCCAGGTGAGTGACCTGACGCGGGTGAAGCGTCTGGAAAACCTGCACCGGCTTGTGCTGCCCGATGGCAAGGAATTGGGCGATTGGCAGGACAACGACAAAAATCGCCGCGAAATACAAGACTTCCTCGCCACACTCTAAGCTGCCACCGCCCTCTCACCCCCGTTCCCGCGGAGGCGGGAACCCATGCCAGAGACCCCGCCCCCTCAGCGCACGGCGCTCCATCGCAATCGCCTCTGGCATGGGCCCCGGCTCAAAGCCGGGGAACGGGGAGGTGGGTGCGTGACGGCTCGCAAAGTCCTTCACCCTGAGCCTGTCGAAAGATGAAGCTGCGTCCGACCCTTCGCCCTTCGACAGGCTCAGGGTGAAGGGAAGGTTGGGGGGGAAGAGTTCACCCGGAACGGGACCCCACCATCCCCTCTCCTTCAGCCTGAGGTGCGCCTCGAAGGCGGGCTGGCGGCCCTTCGAGGGCGCTCGCACCAAGCACCGCCTCAGGGTAAAGAAGGAGGGAGGAGTGGCGGTTTTGGCGGTGGCAAGCGCGCCCCTCCCAAACAGCCCCCCCAGCTAGCTCCCCAGCAACCCGGCCGCCTGCTTCACCAATTCGGCCAGCGCCGGATCGTCCCGCCGCCTGGGCCGCGGGATATCCACGGCGATATCGGCGGCAATCCCTGCGGGGGAGTCTGCCAGCACCACGACCCGGTCGCCCAGGAACACGGCTTCGGCGATATCATGGGTGACGAAGACCACCGCCGCGCCGCTCGCCTGCCAGATGCGCACCAGTTCGTCCTGCAGGTTCTTGCCTGTGATGGCATCGACCGCGCTGAAGGGCTCGTCTATCAGCAGAATGGCGGGCTGCACCGCCAGGGCCGCGGGCGATGCCGACGCGTTGGGCCTGGCCGCCGGAAAGCTGGTGCGGCCAGCGGTGGGCGAACTCGCTGAGGCCGGTCAGGTCCAGCGCCTTGGCAACGCGCTCCGCCGCCTCTCCCTTTTCCAGGTCCAGGCCCTTCAGGCCCAGCGCCACGTTCCGGTCTACCCGCCGCCACGGCAGCAGGCGGCTGTCCTGAAACACCATGGCGTTCGGCCGCCGGTCACGCGCGGCGGGCGTGTTGGTGCGCACCTCGCCGCCTTCCGGCTTCAGCAGGCCCGCCGCCGCACGCAGCAGGGTGGACTTGCCGACGCCCGAGCCGCCAACGACCGAGACCAAGCTGCCTTCCTCAATCGTCAGCGCCGCGCCGCGCATGACCGGTGTGGGCGCGTTCGGGTGGCGCAGCGTGATCCGGTCCAGTTCGATTACGGCCGCCATCTGAGCACCCAATTCTCAAAGCGCACAAACACCAGATCGCAGAGCGCATAGACCCCAGAAATGGTCAGCATATAGATCACCACAGCCTCATAAGCACCGACGCCCGCCGCGGAGTTCATCTCCTGCCCATGCCGGGCACGCCCAGCAATTCGGCGGCGGGCAGCGTGACAGTCAGCGACCGGTTCAGCCAGCCGCTCTGCCCAAAGGCCCGGGCCAGTTCATAGAAGCGCGGATCGACGCCGCGGATGGCGGAATAGGTGGAGAAATAGTTCACCCAGAACACGCCGATGGCGATGACGAACGCCGCACCGGCATGGCTGACCTGGAGCCAGGCGATGGCGAACACCACCCACGCCAGCGGCGGGATCGGGCGCAGCAAACGGGCCAGATAGAAGTGAAACGCCTCAAACCACTTGTTGGTGGCGGCGAAGAAGCCAACCGCCCCGCCCAGCAGCGTGCCGAGCCCCAGCCCTCAGGCATAATGCGTCAGGCTGGAGAGAATGGCGGGAACCATCCGCCCAGACGACCACTCATCCGCCAGCGTCTCCGGCAGCAGGAACGGGTCGGGCATGGTGCCCGCGCCCGACCAGGCATAAAGGTGCGACAGCTTGCAAAGGGCGAGGAAGGTCAACAGACCCGCCACCCCCACAAGACCCGCTGCGCGCCAACGGAAACCGGGGGAAGGCGCAAACCTTCCCCCTTCGTTCTTGCGGACCTGCCAGTACGCGTCACCGTGCTCAATTGGTGCTCTTCTTCTTTAATACTTTGTAGAAGCTGGTGTCGAACAGGGCGTCCAGATCGACCTTGGCCTTCAGCGTGCCTTGCTCTTCCTGGAAGTCATGCATGCGCTTGGTGCCGGGGATGATGTAGTCCGGGTCGGCGACAAAGGCAGCCTTCGAGTTCTGTAGTGCTGTCAGCACCACTGCTTTCGGCATCCGTCCGCCACCAACATACTTGCCGACTGCCACAGCCGAGCCTTCCGGGTTATTCCGCAGTTTTTCCGTCGCCCGGGCGTGGGCATCGACCATTGCCTGCACCAGATGCGGCGCGCGCTCAATAAGGGCTTCACGCACCGCCAGCACCGCGCCCGGCTGGCCGGGGAACAATTCGTTGCCGCTGGCCACAACCTTGGAGCCTTCGACCTTGGCGAGCGTCAGGGTGACGATGGGCTCCAGGATGGCTGCGCCGTCAACCGCGCCTGTCAGCAGCGCCTGTACCATGGCAGGGCCGTTCTGGAACTAGATGAGCTTCGGCTCGATGCCGGCGTCTTTCAACCAGCCTTCTTCCAGCGCCACGAAAACCTGGGCGACCGGCAGGATCGGCATGTAGCCGATTTCCAGCTTCTCCGCAGCCACGGCAGAATGAAGGGTCGATGAGGCAGCCAGGCCGAGAGCCGCAATCACGGCGGCAAGCAGCTTTTTCATGGTTTTGTCCTTGTAAGAGCGAAGCGGCTATTATGTGTAAATTTTTCACCTTTTTGCAATATATTCCGGTTTAATAGGGCCAAAATTGCCTTATAAGCGTAGAATGCGAGAAATATCCAGAAATTGCCTGATGGTTAAACAAACTGCCGAATTAAGTGGGCTGGATCGGAAAATCCTCCGGATTTTGCAGGTCGAGGCCAACATGCCGTTGGACCGCGTGGCGGAAGCTGTCGGCTCGTCGCGCACCGCAGTCTGGAACCGGATCAAGCGGTTTGAGACCGCAGGATTGATCCAACGGTACAGCGTGGTACTTGATCCCGAGCTGGCTGGCGTGCCGGAGACCTTCTACGTCACCATACGCACCAACCGGCACGATACCGAATGGCTGCAAAAATTCTCGGACGCCGTCGCCGACCTGCCGGAGATCCTGGAAGCGCACCGGCTGGCTGGCGAAAACGACTACATGCTGAAAGTGCAGGTGCCAACCACCCGGGACTATGACGGCTTTTACCGCCGGCTTATCGACCGGGTAGAGATCTACAACGTGACCTCCCACCTCTCGATGGAAACATTGAAGGCGAACGCGCCACTGCCGGTTTGAACGGCGGACCAAGGGGGGCTGCGGCGGCCGCTGCAAGCATCCAGCCGCAGCCTCACTCCTCTCTTGGTTCCGGCCTGGCTCTCACTGGCCCCGTCCCAACCCAGGGGCATGGTTCAGTTCCGGCTGCCGTTGTGGCATGATGCTGCGCTGGGCCCCTGCGATGCCCCCGTCGTTTGCAAGTTCGGGCGGATTCGTCATGCCACCGTTTGTCCGCCGCCTTTTGCAAGGTGCCCTCAGGCTCGCAACCTCTCAGGAATGGTCCGCCACCCGGTTGAATCGTTACCTGATCGGCCGCCTGGTCAACGTGACCCGCACCCGCCCGCATCCATGGAGCACGGTTCACTCCTATACCTCCTGGACATCGCTTACCGACAAAAGCTGGAGCGCCCGCCACCTGGCGGCCCGGCCAATCGAGAACTTGCCGGACATTGATACGCTGATGCCGCTGTTCAAGCGAAAGTCCGGCGAGCAAAAATTGAGCGACAAGTCCACCTGCCTGTTTCCGATCTTCGCCCAGTATCTGACCGATGGTTTCATCCGGACCGAGGGCGCGACCGGCGACCCGGCAGACGATGCCGACCGGCTAAAGCGCAATACCTCCAACCATCAAATCGACCTCTGCCCGCTCTATGGCCGTACGCCGGGGCAGACCGGCATCCTGCGCACGAACAGCGAGGCGGCGGGAGAGCGCGGGCGATTGCTGTCACAAATGATCGACGGCGAGGAATATGCGCCCTTCCTGTTCGCCGATGGCTAAATAGACCCGCGGTTCAAGAAGCTCGACAAACCACTCGGCCTTGCGCACCTGGAAGGACCGGACAATGCCTGAAAACGGGACAAGCTGTTCGCCTTTGGCGGCGACCGGGCCAATTCCGCGCCACAGGTGGCGATGTTCAACACGCTGCTGCTGCGGGAGCACAACCGGCTCGCCGGCGAGTTGGAGGAGCGGAACCCTGGTTGGGACGATACGCGGGTGTTCGAGACCGCCCGCAATATCGTGATCGTTCTGTTCATCAAACTGGTGGTGGAGGAATACATCAACCACATTGCCAGCATCCCCTTTCCCCTGAAGGCCTACCCGTCGGCGGCTTGGGACGCGCCCTTCATTGATGGCGGCTTGCGCCAGGGCTTCGCTGACATGAGCGCCCAAAAAACCGGCGTTCTGGGCCCGTTCAATACGACGGACGCCTTGTTGGCTGTCGAGCGGGTATCGATACAGAGTGATCCAGCAAACCTCCAGCATCAAAGACATGGTACTGCGCAATAGTCCTGGCACCGACGATGGCGCGTTTATTGGTATGACCCAGCCTGGATGGGATTTTCGATAATTCTGCTGCGCACTGCGGCGCATGATGCCGCGCACCATCAAGCATTGGCAGTCAGCCGGTTCCGCGCTACATCCCGGCCTTCACCCTCATTGACCGGAGCATTTGCCCGATGACCGCCTACGCCATCCAGCCGCCCGCCCAAGTCACCCTGCCCGTGGAAAGCACGGACGAAGTCTTCCCGGTCGGCCGCATTTTCTGCATCGGCCGCAACTATACCGAGCACGCGCGCGAGATGGGCCACGATCCGGACCGGGAGCCGTCGTTCTTCTTCATGAAGCCGGCCAATGCCGTCACAACTTCCGGCGAGTTTCCCTACCCGCCCGGCACGTCGGACGTGCATCACGAGATGGAAATGATCGTGGCGCTGGGCAAAGGCGGCAAGGACATCGCCGAAGCTGATGCCCTGGATCTGGTCTACGGCTACGGCGTCGGCCTGGACATGACGCGCCGTGACCTGCAGGGCGAGGCCAAGAAGCTTGGCCACCCCTGGGAAATCGGCAAGGCATTCGACTACGCCGCCCCCTGCTCCGGCCTGAAGCGCGCCGCCGACATGGGCCATCCGGCGGCCAAAGCCCGCCTGACACTGTTGGTCAACGGGAAATCCCGCCAGGACAGCAGCATCGATAAGATGATCTGGAATGTGCCGGAGACCATCGCCTTCATCAGCCGCTTCTTCGAACTGCTGCCGGGTGACATCATCATGACCGGCACTCCAGAAGGCGTCGCCGCCGTCGTCAAAGGCGACACCCTGGTGGGTGAGGTCGAGGGCGTTGGCACGCTGGAAGTGAAGGTGGTTTGACCGACTAATTACCCATTTTCAGAGCCATCCACTCAACCTACCTGTTCCATCCTGGCTGATTAGATAGCCCCTCGTCGCTCTGCGTTTTTCATGGCACGCTGTGTTTTGACCGAGGCGCGGGATGGGAGAGCGACATGGTGATCAAGCTTCACAGTCAGGCGACGACGCCACCGAAGATCAGGGCGGCCATACAGGCCAGTGACGACCCTGCGTGGGTTCTTGCCGAGCGTCACGGGACCACGGAACAGACCGTATGGAAATGGCACCAGCGTGCCAGCGTGGAGGATCGCAGCCACACGCCCCATCGCCTTCAGACGACGTTGACGCCAGCGCAGGAAGCTGTCGCGGTGGCCCTCCGCAAGACGCTTTTGGTCTCGCTGGATGATCTGCTGGCGGTGGTGCGCGAGTTCTTGAACCCGAAGGCCTCCCGCTCTGGCCTTGACCACTGCTTGCGTCGGCATGGCGTGGGGCCCCTGCGCGCCCTGAAAGCAGCATCGCCCGGCCAAAGCACAGCGCCTTCAAAGCCTATGAACCCGGTTCCATCCCCATCGACCTGAAATACCTGCCACCGATGGCAGATGAGAGCCGCCGCCGTTCCCTCTTCGTGGCCATCGACAGGGCAACGCGTTGGGTTGTTGTCAGGGTCTACAACAGCAAGACAGCGGCCAATGCCCGGCGCTTCCTGCGCGCCCTGGAGCGCGCCTGCCCGATGCGGATCCGCCCCATACTCCCGGATAATGGAAAAGAGTTCACGGATCGCCTCTTCGGTCTGCGCCAGCGCGCCGCAACAGGCGCGCATGAATGCGACACGCTGGGCACCGCCCTCGATACCGATCATCGCCTGACGCCGCCTAGGTCACCTCAGACCAACGGTATGGTCGAACGGTTCAATGGCCGCATCGAAGAGGTTCTGCAGAGCCATCCCTTCCGATCCGGCGAGGATCTGGAAGCCACGCTGCTTCGCTATGTCTGGCTTTACACCCAGCCGCTGCCGCAATCAGCCCTGGGCAGCAAGACGCCCTTGCAGGCACTGAAGGGATGGCGCAAACTCAAACTAGAGCTGGTCAGGAAACAGCCATATTACCTTCCAGGATGGGACAACTACATCCCTACCCTGAGTAGCCCGGACATTGTCCGGGCGTACCGAAGGGCGAACAGCATTCGGTCCCAAGTCGCCATTCGATACGCCGCAATGCGGCTACTCAGGGTGAAAATGCTCGGTTAGTGTCTTTGTAGAAGCCTTTGCCTGTGACTGGAGCCCCAATGTCCGACCAAGAATTCGACCTGATCGTTATCGGCGGTGGCCCCGGCGGCTATGTGGCGACCATCCGGGCCGCACAACTCGGCATGAAGACCGCTTGTGTGGAGCGGGAGCATCTGGGCGGCAACTGCCTGAACTGGGGCTGCATCCCGACCAAGGCGCTGCTGCGCTCGGCGGAGGTCTATCACACCCTCCAGCATCTGGATGAATACGGCCTGTCTGCCGACAACATCGCGTTCGATGCGGCGAAGGTGGTGCAGCGCTCACGCAATGTCTCCAAGCAGTTGACAGGCGGCGTCGCGCATCTGCTGAAGAAGAACAAGGTCACCGTGATCGACGGCGAGGCCAAGCTGGCGGGCGACGGCACCGTGGCGGTGACACTCATCAAGGGCGGTGACGAAACTCTGAAGGCCCCGCACATCATCGTGGCCACCGGCGCGCGCGCCCGCGAACTGCCGGGCTTGGAGCCTGATGGCGACAAGGTCTGGTCCTACAAGGAAGCCATGGTGCCGGACGGCATCCCCGCCTCCATCCTGGTGGTCGGCTCCGGTGCGATCGGCATGGAGTTCGCCAGCTTCTACGCCGACATGAGCGCTGACGTGACCGTGGTCGAGGTGATGGACCGCATCCTACCGGTGGAAGACGCGGAGATCAGCGCCTTCGTCGCCAAAAGCTTCCAGAAGCGCGGCGTGAATATCATGACCGGCGCGAAGGTGACCAACCTGGACAAGTCCGGCGATGGCATCGCCGCAACCGTCGAGACCAAGGACGGCGAGTCTGTCCTCAACGTCGCCAAGGTCATCTCCGCTGTCGGCATCACCGGCAATGTGGAGAATATCGGCCTGGAAGGCACCAAGGTCGAAGTGGACCGCGGCCACATCACCATTAACGAGTGGTGCGAAACCGGCGAGCCCGGCGTCTATGCCATCGGTGACGTGGCAGGCCCGCCCTGGCTCGCGCACAAGGCCATGCACGAAGGCGTCATGTGCGTGGAGAAGATCGCGGGCAAGGGCCACCCTCACCCCATGGATATCACCCGCATCCCCGGCTGCACCTATTGCCGGCCCCAGGTCGCCAGCGTCGGCCTGACCGAGGCAAAGGCCAAGGAAGCGGGCTTTGACGTAAAGGTCGGCAAGTTCCCCTTTATGGGCAACGGCAAGGCCATCGCCCAGGGCGAGCCGGGGGGCCTGGTCAAGACCGTATTCGACGCCAAAACCGGCGAATTGCTGGGCGCGCATATGGTCGGCGCAGAGGTCACCGAGTTGATCCAGGGCTACACCATCGCCAAAACACTGGAAGGCACCGAAGCCGAATTGATGGGCACGGTGTTCCCGCACCCGACGCTCTCCGAGATGATGCACGAGGCGGTCCTTGACGCTTACGGCCAGACGCTCCACTTCTAGGCCCATGGATAACACCGCCCCCTCCCGCCCTGACACCTCCCGCCCTGACACCTCCCGCCACGGTCCTGCCGACCGGGCGCTCCGGCATCCGGAGAAGGCGCACAAGCCAGACCAGATTTCGGGCCGCAAACCCTCCTGGATCAGGGTTAAGGTGCCCGTCGGCAAGATCTACAACGAGACCAAGCGGATCGTGTCGGAGAAGAAACTCGCCACCGTGTGCGAGGAAGCGGGCTGCCCCAACATCGGCGAGTGCTGGCAGCAGCGCCACGCGACCATGATGATCCTGGGCAGCGTCTGCACGCGTGCCTGCACCTTCTGCAACATCGCAACCGGCAAGCCGCCGGCCCTCGATCCGCATGAGCCGGAGCGTGTGGGCGAGGCTGTGGCAGAGCTTGGCCTCCGCCATGTGGTGATCACCAGCGTCGACCGTGATGACCTGCCGGACGGCGGCGCAACTCACTTTGGCCGCACTATCAAACACATCCGCGCCCGCTGCCCGGAGACGACCATCGAGATCCTGACCCCGGATTTCCAGGGTAAGAAAGGCGCGCTCGATATCGTCATGCGTAACCCGCCCGACGTCTTCAACCACAATCTGGAGACCGTGCCCGGCCTCTATCCGGAAGTGCGGCCCGGCGCGAAATATTATGGTTCGCTGAAGCTGCTGGACCAGGTGAATGATAAAAACCCCAGCGTCTTCACCAAGTCCGGCATCATGGTCGGCCTGGGCGAGACCAAACAACAGGTGAGCCAGGTCATGGACGACCTGCGCGCCGCCAACGTCGATTTCCTGACCATCGGCCAGTACTTGCAGCCGACGCCGAAGCACCACCGCGTCGACGCCTTCATCACGCCGGAGGAGTTCGAGGCCTACGCCCAGATGGCCCGCGGCAAGGGCTTCCTGCTGGTATCGTCCAGCCCGCTGACCCGCTCCAGCTATCACGCCGACAGCGATTTCGAGCAATTGCGCGCTGCCCGCGAAAAGCGGCTCGCGCAAGAGCACGCGAAGGTCTGAGAGGCTCCTTTTGCCTACCCATGCCGAACGCCGCTTCCTGCCTTACCGGCCCGATCAGATGTATGATCTGGTCGCCGACGTGCAGCGCTATCCGGAGTTTCTGCCGTGGTGCACCGGCTGCCGCATCACCAGCCGCCGGGGCAATGTGATCACGGGGGACCTGCTGATCGGCTTCAAAATGATCCGCGAGCGGTTTACCTCCCGCGTGACCTTCCATCCGGAGGAGTCGCGCGTCGACGTCGAGTACACCAGTGGCCCCCTGCGCTATCTGAACAACCATTGGGTGTTCGAGCCCACGAAGGGCGGCACAGTCATCGATTTCTATGTGGACTTCGAGTTCAAATCCCGGATTTTCCAGCGTGTCGCCGGTTTGGTGTTTAACGAAGCCGTGGGCCGGATGGTCGGCGCCTTCGAAACCCGGGCGCACAAACTCTATACTCCCCTGCCTCCAGATGCAGCGCCATCTGTCGTGCCAGACCCGGCAAGCGGGGACTGAGGGCGAGGCCCCCCAATAGCCACAGATTCCCGAAAGCCTCGCCAGAGACTACCAGGGATCCCCCCACCGCTTTCGCTCCCCCCGAAGGAGACCCTGGGCATGACTACGCCATTTCGGGGCTCGGAGTGGTTCCCTCGGGGCTCGGCGCTTGCGGGGACTAGGGAACTCCGGAGAAAGAAGTCCTCACCACGTATCAATATACGGGTATTTCTTGCCCTCCCGCGGTGCCACCGGCGGCAGTTTTTCAGTGAATTCGCGATCCAGCGCCTTGTGTCCGCCGGGTCGATGACGTCGTCGATGCCGCCGCCGCTGCCCGCATTCACGGCCCTCGCCACTTCGTAGGCGCTCTCTACCCGGCGGTCGAATTCGGCGATGCGTTCCTCCGGGTCTTCAATGGCGGCCAGCACCGGGCGGAAGCCGAGCTTTACCGCGCCCTCGATGTTCATGCCCGCGAACTCCGCCGTGGGCCAGGCGACGGTCATGAAGCCGACCAGGGCGGAGCCGCCGCACATCGCCTGCGCGCCAAGGCCATAGGACTTGCGCACCACCACGGTGAACAGTGGCGTCGTCAGGTTGGCACCCGTGTTGAACAGGCGGGTGCAGTGGCGCACCAGGGCGGTCTTTTCGTGCTCCGGCCCGACCATGATGCCGGGGCAATCGATCAGGCTCAGCACCGGAATGTCGAAGGCATCGCACAACTGAAGGAAGCGCACGCCCTTGTCCGCGCCGTCGCTATCCACCGCACCGGCCAGATGGTGCGGGTTGTTGGCGAGCACGCCCATGGGCTTGCCCTCGATCCGGATGAAGGCGGTGATGACGCCGATGCCGAATTTCTCGCGGATCTCCAGCACACTGCCCTTGTCCGCTAGCGTGTGGATGATCTCCCGCATGCCGTAGAGGCGGACGCGGTTTTCCGGGATGGTGTGGCGCAGGTGACGCTGGTCGCGGCCTTCCTCCCAATCGTCAATCGGACCCTGGAAGTAGGAGAGGTATTTCTTGGCGGTCGCCACCGCCGCCGCCTCGTCATTCACCAGGATGTCGACGACACCGTTCGGCACCTGCATCGACATCGGGCACACTTCCTCCGGCGTATAGATGCCGAGGCCCCCGCCCTCGATCATCGCCGGGCCTCCCATGCCGATGGTGGAAGCCTCCGTCGCGATAATCACGTCACAGCACGCCAGCAACGCTGTGTTGCCCGCGAAGCAGCGCCCGTTGTTGACGCCGACAATCGGCACCAAGCCGGAAAGTTTCGAGAACTGGGTGAAGGTGGGGGTGTCGAGGCGACGCGGGGTCCATCATCATCTTCACCAGGGCGGCCGCCGCCGCCTTCGGAGAACATGATCAGCGGCAGGCGCCAGCGCTCCGCCAGATGGAACATCCGGTCCTGCTTGTAGTGGTTGCGGCGGCCTTGGGTGCCTGCCAGGACGGTGTAGTCGTAGTGGAAGATGCAGGCACGGGACTGCTCGTCACCGAAAAGATCGCCGTTGATCGCGCCCATACCCGCTACCACGCCGTTGCCGGGGTATTTTTCGCGCAAGGTGTCCAGGTCGTAGCGCTGGTGCTGCTTGGTCACCACCAGCGGCCAGTATTCCTCGAACGAGCCTTCGTCGGTCAGGTCGGCAATATTCTCGCGCGCGGTGCGGTAACCCAGATTGTGCCGCTTGCCGACCGGGCCGGGCCGGTTTTCGTCCAGCGTGAGCGCGTGCCGGTCATAGGCTTCCTGCAAGTCGCCGCGGATGTGGTCCAGGTCGATGGCCTCGCCGCCACCGTCGAACTCACCCTCGATGCCGGTTTCTTCGACAAAGACCAGAGGGTAGCCCTCACGCACAACGTCGCCCGCGGCCATGGTGACCTGGCGGACCACGCCGGATCGGTCAGCCTTAATGTCGTGCTCCAGCTTCATGGCTTCGACCACGGCAATCGGCTGCCCCTTCAGCACCTGGTCGCCTGCCGCCACACTGATGGGAGACGATGGTGCCCTGGATCGGGGCTGGAAGGCCGATGGAGCCATCCGGGCCGATAAGCGCCGCCTGAGCCTCCTCCTGCGCAGCCGAGGCCTGAGACGACTTCACCGCCTGATCGTGCGCGAACAGGGCGAACGGGTCGCGATTGTCTACCCGTGCGCCCGCGTAGCCATCGGCGGCAGGTTTGGCAGCCGCGGCCTGGCCTCCGCCCGAAGCCGGCACCGCGGCTTGCTTGTAGCGGTGGCGGGCCTCGGCTGGGGCGGCGAGCGCTGCGATTTCATCGTCCACCCAGCGCGTGTGAACCTGCCCGCCGACGAAGTCCGCATGGGCCAGGACGTTATGCAGGAACGGAATGTTGGTCTTCACACCCTCCAGCCGGAATTCGCTCAGCGCGCGGGCGGTGCGGGCTATCGCATCCTCGAACCGGCGGGAGGGCGAGTGGCAGATGACCTTTGCCAGCAGGGAGTCGAACGCGGTGCTGGTCTTGTAACCCGCATAGCCGAAGCCATCGACGCGCACACCGGGACCGCTGGGCGCTTCGTAGACCGTCAGCGTGCCGCCGCCTGGTCGGACAGTGCCGACTGGCTTCAGCGTTTCCATGTTCACCCGCGCTTGGATGGCAGAGCCGCGCGGCTCTGCCATACGCTCGTCGTCGAGGCCGAGCTCCGTCAGGCTTTCGCCGCCCGCCATGCGGATTTGTGACTGCACCAGATCAACGCCGGTGACCTGCTCCGTCACCGTATGCTCGACCTGAAGGCGGGCGTTGGCCTCAATAAAGACGAAGGCCGGGGCGTCAGCGCGGCCAGTAGCATCCACCAGGAACTCGAACGTGCCGAGGCTGGAATAGCCAACCGACTTCGCAAAGCGCACCGCGGCGGCGATGATCTGGCGGCGCAGGCTCTCGTCCAGGTTGGGGGCGGGCGCGATCTCCACCACTTTCTGATAGCGGCGCTGGACGCTGCATTCCCGCTCACCCAGGTGCGCGATGCCGCCGGACAGGTCGCCCAGTATCTGGACCTCCACATGGCGGGCACAGGGCAGGAACTCCTCCACGTAAACGTCTTCGATGCCGAAGGATGCTTTGGCCTCCGACTGGCAGCGGGCGAAAAGCGGCTCGATCTCGTCTGCGGCGAGCACAGCGCGCGTGCCGCGCCCACCGCCTCCCGCGACGGCCTTGATGATCATGGTGCCACCGTCGCCCAGGCTGGCGAAGAAGGCTTTGGCCTCCTCCAGTGTCACCGCCCGGTCGATACCGCGGGAGACCGGCACGTCGGCGGCGAGCGCTGCCTGGCGCGCCCGGCCCTTGTCGCCGAACAGAGCCAGATGTTGTGGCGCCGGGCCAACAAAGGTCAGGCCCGCGGCAGCGCAGGCTTCGGCAAAGTCCGCCCGCTCCGCCAGGAAGCCATAGCCCGGATGCACCGCGTCGCAGCCTGCCGCCTTGGCCGCCGCAACCACGTTCGCAATGTTGAGGTAGGCGAGCGCGCCAAGCCCCTCCAGTTGGACAGCTTCGTCTGCAACGCTGGTGTGCAGGCTGGTGGCGTCGTCTTCAGAGAAAACGGCAACCGTTCGGATACCCAGGTCACTGGCGGCACGGGCAATACGGATGGCAATCTCGCCACGGTTGGCGATCAGCAGGGAAGTGATGGGCATGGACATCCTCGAGGCGTGGCGGCGCTGCTTCTTGAGGGTTAGCCTAAGCGGGGAACGGATTGGAGGCTAGAGCAGGTTCACCCGATCCGATTGGATTGGGATTTGCTTTAGCGCTGCAGCAGGTAGGCATTTTGCGGACGGTGGCCTTTCACGGAAATCTCACCGCGGGGAACAATCGAAAAGCCAGTGGGCAGCCGCTGCTTGATTTCCTCCGAGACCTGCACTTCGTCAGGCACGCCTTCGGACTCCATGCGGCTTGCAACATTGACGGTATCGCCCCACAGGTCATAGGCGAACTTGCGGGTGCCAATGACGCCCGCCACCACCGCGCCGGAATGGACGCCGATGCGGAGCTTCAGGTCCAGGCCATGCGCCGCGCGGAATGCTGCGAAGGTTTCCTTCATATCGAGCGCCAGATTGGCCACGTCGGCCACATGATCCGCGCGGCTGCCAGAGAGGCCGGCCGCCACCATGTAGGCGTCACCAATGGTTTTGATTTTCTCCGCCCCGTGTTGTTCAACCAGAGCGTCAAACCGGGAAAACAGGTCGTTCAGCAAATCGACCAGCTTGGCGGGCGGCATGGTGCGGGAAAGCTCTGTAAAGCCGACAAGATCTGCGAACAGAACAGTAGCGCTGTCCACGTGATCGGCGATGTGCTCCTCCCCCGCTTTCAGCCGCTCGGTAATGGCGGCTGGCAGGATGTTGAGCAGCAGGTCTTCAGAGTGCTGCTTTTCCTGCGCCAGCATCTGTTCCAGTTGGAACGCGCGGCGGTTGATGGTGGTCAACACATACGCGAAGCCGATAGCGAACCCAGCTCCGCCACAGAGCCAGGCCACGGCGTTCCAGATTTCCAACCCGCTCGCGCCCAAAACGGCCATCGCGGCTACCGGGAAAAGGATAAGAGGCAGCAGAACCAAGGCCGTCTGGAGGGTTCCGAACACCAACGCCGGTACAAAGATCATTCCCAGCAAATAGCCGCCGAGGCCGAGGCCAAAGCCGCCCGGAAGTTGTGCCAATACCAGGGTAAAGCCGATAGAAACGATGCTGTACGTGCTAACCATCGACGCCGTAAACAGTTTGGCGTTTCGTTTCATGGCCCCCGTGAATGTGGGACCCATGCTTGCGGCAAGCAGAATGACGACCGCGAGCCTATATGGGCCGGTGACCAGCAATGGCTCCGGTGATGAGGAGCGCGAACAGGACGGCGGCTAGCACCCAGATGCCGTCCTGTTCGCGCTGCACCAGTTCCCGGCTGACCAGGTTGGCGAGGGCGTCGCGCTCTGCGGTGCTCAGCTTGTCCCATGATAGGGGGACGAGTTGCACGCCCAGTCCGGCGCGTTTCTGTTTGCCCGCTTGAATCAGCGCCAGGGGGCTGGCGAGCAGGAACAGGAAGTGGATGGCGGTCGGGACGAGGGTGGAAATCAGCATCAGCGTAAACCACAGCCCGCCGCCTGCACCGATGCCCCATGGGTCTTTGGCTGCGGCGGTAATGGCTTGAGCGAACGGTAGGCGGCGGATTTCCGTACCGCTTATCTGGCCACGTTCCGCCGCGCCGAAGCCAAAGCCCAGCACCATTGCCAGCACCAGCAACAGGCCGATGGCGGCGGCGAGGTCGATGCTGGCGTGCTTGAGGATGGTATGTACCATGCTGCGCCCTGCGCGATACTTGCGGGCTGGCCCGGTTTGGAGGAATCCCAAAATGACGGCTCCGGCTCCAGCTACGGCTGTGGCTCCGGCTAAGGCTAAGACTACGTCCGCGGCTATGGCTACGAGTACGCCTCCGGCTAGGGCTATGGCTCCGGCTATTCCTGCTCCGATCCAGGGTGATCGGACAAAACGCGAAACTTGCGCACCAAGGATTGCGCCGACGCAGAATAGCGCAACCAGGCCAAACAGTGCCGCTGCTACCGTCCCGCCCGCGCCCGCCGCGCCCAGCACCAGCGCCAGCAGCGGGCCGCCGAATGCCAGCGTCAGCGGTAACTGTCTTGGCCAGAGCCGTTGCCTGCGTCTCGAGCGCCGCAGCACTCGCCGCCACTCCCACTGGCCGATGCGCTTGCCGATCCAGTAGAGATCAATACCCAATGGCCCGAGTTCGAGCGTCAGTATCAGCGCTGCATTCTGTGCGTCCGCTGCGGTCGCTCCTGCCGCCAGCATCGATGTGCTGAGCACCCGGCAACTGCCACCTGCGCCGCAGATGCCCCAGAACATTACCCAGCTATAGATCAAGGCCAGCCACAGCGACCAGACGAGGGCATAGGGTTGGTTTGGTGGGCCGAACACACGGTTGGCTCCATCCAATGCCCGGTCTAATGCCTGGCGATAGAAGGCGGCAGCAGGGCTGTGGCTGAGAGTGTCAGCGATTTCTATGCGGTAGAGCGGGTCGGATTTCAGTTGCTCGCGCATCAAAGTTTGCTTGGCGGCGCGGGCGCTCTCGCGGTTGAAATAGCCGACGATGAGCGTGGCGATGACCGTGAAGACAACCAGCTCACCGACATAGGACCATGCCTCTGCCAGCCAGCTTGTGGTTTCGGTTACGGTGGTACTCATCCCCGCGCCTCCCATGCGCTGTGGGACGGTAACACATGGCGGCGGAGCGAGGCGAGGAAGTGGAGGGGTGCCCGGAGGGAGATCCCGGATAACGCGGCGCGTTTCCGGGACAGCGGGTGTGGGGGTAGGGCTCTGCCGCCCTACGCTTCATCTTGAGCCGCCGATGACGGCGAGCCGAAAGATTTTTGGGCGGGAAGGCCTTTCGACTCGTGCCTTTGGCACGGCTCAAGGTGAAGGGAGAATGATTGCGGGGGGAAAGGCCGGAGCCTTGTACAGCAGGGCTGGCGGCACCAAATT
Organism: Alphaproteobacteria bacterium; assembly: GCA_965202745.1. GTDB lineage: Bacteria > Pseudomonadota > Alphaproteobacteria > Bin95 > Bin95 > JACKII01. The sequence goes on along the minus strand of CBDBCB010000021.1, from coordinate 118,684 downwards.
GAGGAGGCACCAGCGAGTTGAAGCGGGGTGTTTTGCGGCGGTGCACACCGGGTTGAAACGGCGGTTTTCAGGCGGCGGTGTGTTTAGAAAAGTTTAGTTTTGTTTAGGTGAAATCCGGAAAATGGGAGGTTGGGGCTCCAAACTGGCGCTAACTCTTTGAAGGGGAAACGTTAATGTTGTGGTAACCGCTACGGGCCTCCCAATTGGCTCGCATGGCATTAACCGGGACCAAACATTGCCTCGTATCTCAATCAACCGCAGCTAAACTCTCCATAAACCGCGGCGAAACAGACGGCCTGGGCACCGGGCGACGGTTTCTGTTGCATTGCAGCACGAATTTCCCTACATACTGGCGAACCGTGCCGCGCGTAGAACTATCGAGCGGGCATTGACTGCACCCGCTTCAGGGCTGGCTTACGAGCTACAGTCCGCAGGGTATCGCGACGAAGAGCATCCTGCTCCACGGGTGTCCCGGCAGCTGATCTGCGCAAGCGCCGTTAACTGAATGCCAACCGATCCGCGTTCATAAGGGGCTGCGGGCTGTTGGTGCATGAAAGCTTTACATTGACTGATTTTAAAGAACTCGGCCTGTCCGAATCCATCCTTTGTGCTGTTGAGCGCCAGGGCTACACGTCACCGACTCCTATCCAGGCACAGGCAATCCCCGTGCTGCTTCAGGGCCGCGACCTGGTTGGGCTTGCCCAGACCGGCACCGGCAAAACGGCGACCTTTACCCTGCCTATCCTGCAAATGATCCAAGGCCTGAAGGGCCTGCCGAACCCCAAGACCTGCCGCGCCCTGATCGTTGCGCCAACCCGTGAGTTGGCCGCCCAGATCGTGGAAAGCGTCAAGACCTACAGCCGTTTCACGCAGGTCTCCGTGACCATGGTGGTGGGCGGCGTGCGCCCCGGCCCGCAGATCAAGACGCTGGCGCGTGGCGTCGACGTGCTGGTCGCGACCCCTGGCCGTCTGCTGGACCACATGTCCACGGGCGCGGTCAGCATCCGCGAAGCCAATACGGTGGTGCTGGACGAAGCCGACCAGATGATGGACCTGGGCTTTGTGCCCGCCATCCGCAAGATCATGAAGGCCATGCCGGACAACCGGCAGACCCTGCTGTTCTCCGCCACGATGCCCAAGAAAATCCGGTCGCTGGCCGCTGACTTCCTGACCGATCCGGAGGAGATCACGGTCGCCCGCGTCGGCAAGCCGGTGGACAAGATCAACCAGAAGGTCATCCACGTCGCCGGCAGCGACAAGCGCGATACGCTGGTGCGCCTGATGCAGGACGATGAGGTCCGCCAGGCCATCGTCTTCACCCGCACCAAACGCGGCGCGGACAAGGTGTGCGAGCACCTGGAGAAAAACGGCATGAAAGCCGGTGCCCTGCATGGCAACAAGAGCCAGGGCCAGCGCGACCGCACGCTGGGCGGCTTCCGCACCGGCAGGCTCAAGATCCTGGTGGCGACCGACATCGCCGCCCGCGGCATCGACGTGGACGACGTTTCGCACATCATCAACTTCGAACTGCCGCACGTGCCGGAAACCTATGTCCACCGCATCGGCCGCACGGCCCGCGCGGGCAAGGGCGGCATTGCAATTGCGCTCTGTGACCGTTCCGAAACCGGCCTATTGCGGGATATTGAGAAGCTGATCAAGGCTGACATTCCGGCTGAAGGCGAAGTGCCCAGCGGCCCGCTGCAGCGCCCGCCGCACCGCCAAAAGCAGCAGGGTCCGCGCCGTGACAATGGCGGTCAGAATGGCTGTCCGGCACGCCAGCCCCACCGTGAAGGTGATGGACCATGGCGTGACGGCGCCGCCCTGATCGCGCCTGCGCTGACGATGGCCGTCACGAGGGTGCCCGCGCTGAAGGTAGCCGCTCCGATGGTGGGCGCCAGGAGCGTGTTCATGGTGAAGGTGGCCGATCCCCAGGGTGACCGCCCGAATGGTGGACGCCCCAATGGCGAGAATGGCAATGGCCAGCGTCCGCAGGGTGCCCGTCCGAAAAACGGCAAGCCCGGCGCCCGCCCGCAAGGTGCGCGCCCGCAAGGTGGCAAGCCTGGTGGCGGTAACGGCCAACGCCGCCGCCGTCCGCAGCAGCAGGATGCTGCTGCCAGCTAAATCAAGCTAGGTCCGGCAACAATGGGCGGGGTGGCGACGAGCTGCTCCGCCTTTTTTTGTGCTGCGCCAGGCAGCGGCTAGCGGTTCGATGGAAACAGATGGCCCCCATCCGTTTGCTGAATCGAACCGCCTACAGCTTACCCGTGTTTGCCGCTGCGCCGTGGTACAGGATCGCGTTGATGGCCTCCGCTGCCCTGGCCTGAAACGGCATGACCGCCGGATCCAAATCACGGGAGGCGCGCGGTGTGTGCTCGAAGGAACGGTAGGGGTCTTCGCCCCGCACCAAGGCTGCCGAGTCCCAATCGCCCACAACTTGCTTTGTATCCGCCGGCATGAAGTGCATGGAGACACCGATGCGGCGGTTCGCGCCAAGATTTCGGCCGCTTGCGTGGGCAAGGCGGTAGTTGTGGATCGACATCTGCCCCGGCTCCAGCGGCATGTGCACAGCCGTGGCGTCGTCCACGCCTTCGGTGATGGCCTGGCCACGGGTCAGCATGTTGTCGGAGTGATAGGTGTCGTCGTGGTTCAGGCCTTTGCCTTTATGGGTGCCGGGCATGACCCGCATGCAGCCGTTCTCCACCTGAGCGGGCGAAAGCGCCAACCAGGCAGTGATGACTTTGGGGCTGGAGAGCCCCCAATAGTGATCGTCCTGGTGCCAGGAGACGAAGCTTTCGGACTTGGCACCCTTGATCCAAAAAATTGTGTTCCAGCACAGGATGTTGGGGCCGATCAGTTGCTCGATCGGGTCGAGCACACGCGGGTCGCGGATCAGGTCGTCCAGCCATTTGAACACCAGGTGAGATTTGGGCTGCTGGCTCGGCAACAGCGCGCCCTCCTGTTGGGCCTCCACCTCTTCCAGACTGGCGCGGCAGGCAGCGACTTCATCGGCACTCAGTACCGGTACCGGAAACAGGCAGCCTTCGGTCTCGTACTGATCCAGTTGGGCTTGGGTGAATGGCATATTTGATCCTCCGGGTTACCAGCCGGAATCTAACGGAATTCGGTCCCGTTGGTCCATTACCTAGTCTGTCGCCTTATCTGCCGCCTTGCCTGCCGCTTTTTGGGGTAAGCTGCGGCTGTGACTTGCCCCTCTGCTGCCGAACAGACATCCTGACAGCCTACCTTCGGAGGAACAGCCATGCCCCTGCGCATTACCGGCATGATCGGCGTCGAGCCGCCTACGGGTGAGACCACCGTTCACATCATTACCGGCGGCATCTCAAAAGAATATACCCGCGAATTCGCCCAGGCGCATGACCGGTCCGCCTTCGACTGGGCCTTGGTCGGCTATACCTCACGGGCAGCCGATGGCTTCGGTGTGGCCAGCTATTGTGCGGCCCACACAGAGCGGCTAGGCTACCCGGTTGCGCACCGGCCAGGCTTTGTCGCGCCGACGCTGGCAGCCAGAAAATTCGCCACCTTCGATAATTTCTGGGCGACGGATGACGGCCTTGCCCGGATGGGCCTGCATATCATCACCGCGCTAGTGATGCGGAGATGGCGCAGGATGGCGACTGGTCCGACAAGTCCACCCGCTACCGCCGCTCTGGCGAGTATGTGCACATCATGCGCCAGGAATGGGCAGGGATACCCTTCGACTTCGACGGGGAATTCTACAAGGTCGCGCAAGGCTCGACCGACGTGAAGCCCTTCCAGCAACCGACGCCGCCGGTGTTGTTCGGCGGCTCGTCGGAGGAAGCGCTGGAAATGGGGGCGGAGCACTGTGATATCTTTGCCATCTTTGGCGAACCACGCGCGGTGGTAGCGGAGCGGATCGCCGACTTCCGCGCCCGCTGCGCCAAGTACGAGCGGCCCTTTGGCAAGGAACCAGGCTTCAACATCTCTCTCCGCCCAATCATCGCGGAGACGGAGGGCGCGGCCTGGGATAAGGCCCGCAAAATGCTGGCTGACATCAAGGATGCTGCTGGCGGTAAGGCACCGGAAAGCACCAGCGTGTCATCCGACCGCCTGCTGGCGGCAGCAGCAGAGAACGAGATTCAAGACGAACGGTTGTGGATGGCTATCGCGGAGGCGACGGGCGCGCGCGGCAACTCCACCTGTCTGATCGGCACGCCGGAGCAGGTGGCCGAAAGCTGCCTGAAATACTACGAAATGGGCGTCGAGGGCATCCTGCTGCGCGGCTTCAACCCGCTGGAAGATGCTGCTGAGTACGGCCGCGAACTGATCTCCCGCATGCGAGAGGACGCCGCCGCGATCGATACCGCGCGCACCCAATCGCGGGCAGCAGAATAGGAAAGGCTAAGGCTATGGTTTCACCCAGCAATTTCTGCCATGTCGTCTTCCGCACCCACAATTTTGAGCCCATGGTTGAATGGTACTTGAATGCCCTGGAGGCTAAGGCATCGCATCGCAACGACCACTATTGCTTCATGACCTATGACGAGGAGCACCACCGGGTCGCTATCGTGAATTTGGGGGACGCGCCGGAAGACTCAGACGGTAAGGTGCCGAAAGGCGGGCCGGGAGTGGCGCATGTCGCCTATGCATGGAACAATATCGATGAGTTGATCCACATCTATAACCGGCTGAGAGCCAAAGGCATTTTGCCGGTCAGGCCGATTCGTCACGGCATCACGCTGTCCATGTACTACGACGATCCCGACGGCAATAATCTGGAGTTCCAGGTTAATGTGCTGGATGCGGCGCTCGCCAACGAGTACATGGCCACTCCGGCCTTTGCCGCCAATCCACCCGGCGAGATGTTTGACCCGGAGGAACTGGTGGCGCGCTACGAACCCGGCGAGCCTTGCGACGACCTGATTTTCCGCTCCGATCAGCCGGAAGCCAATGGCAAGCGCTTCCGCCGCGGCGGTACCGAGAGCCTGCCGGTGCGCAGCATGGCGATGGCCTGATGCGTTCCCGCCTCTATTAGGAACGCTGGCCGAACAGACTGAGGCCCATGGCGTGGCGCTGGAACTGACGCTTTAGCGGCGGGATGCGGTCCACGGCGGCGATACCCAGTTTGCGCGCAAACGCCACCGGTGGCAGGCCGGTCATGAACAGGCGGTTCAAACCGTCCGTCGCCGCCAGCATGGCAACGATGTCCGGCCAGCGGCCTTTGGCGTAGCCGCTAAGCAGGGATGGTGCGCCGGGGTCCTGGCCCATGCTGACGGCCTTTGCTACCGCGTGGCTCAGCGCCTGAATATCCCGCACGCTGACGTTAAACCCCTGGCCTGCAATGGGGTGCATTCCATGGGCCGCTTCTCCCACCAGCGCCAGGCGCGGACCGGTCAGGCGCTTGCCGGCCGTAACCGACAGCGGGTAGCTCCAGGTGCCGCCCTGGATCGACAGGCGGCCTAGAAAATCGCCGAAGCGCCGGGTCAATTCGCGTTCCAGTGCAGGACGTTCCAGGGTCAACAGGTGCTCCGCCAGCGATCGCCGCTCGGTCCAGACGATGGACGACCGATGCTCACCCGCCGAACCGTCAGTCATGGGTAGAATGGCAAAGGGGCCGCCGTCCAGGAACCGTTCGTGTGCGATGCCGTCATGCGGAAACTCATGGGTGGCGGCACAGACAATAGCGGTCTGCTTGTAGTCCACCGCCCGCACGCCGATGCCAGCCAGCCGCCGCAAGGCGGAGCCCTGGCCGTCGGCAGCAACAGCCAGACGCGCCTCCAGCATCTGGCCGCCGTCTAGAGTGAGTTGCGCGCCCGCCGCGTCCCCCTCAAAGCCCGTCAGCGAGCAGTTCCAATAGGCCTCGATTGCGGGCTCAGCGGCGATGGCATCAAGCAGGGCGCGGCGCAGGCGGAAATTCTCGACGATGTGCCCCATCGGCTCGTCGCCTACATCCTGATGATCGAAGTGCAGCTTCAGCGAAGACTGGCGGTCGGTAACGCGGATGTCCGTGATCGCGCCTGCATAGGCCTCGATCGCCGGCCAAATGCCGATATCGTCCATCAGTTCCCGGGCGCCGGCGGCCAGGGCCGTGGTGCGTCCGTCGGTTTCCTTAGCCGTCAGCGCGTCCGGGCTTTGCCGTTCCACCAGCGCGACTTTCACACCGCCTCTGGCCAGTTTCAGCGCCAGGGCCGCGCCAGCCAAGCCGCCGCCGACAATTGCTGTATCGCGCATCAGACCTCCTTTGTCTAAAAAATGTGCAACGCCTAAATTTTAATCTGCACAAATTTTGTGCGAATGATCCCGCCGATGTTCGCCTGCAGAACCTTACCGCTCAAGATCGCAGATTTTCGACCATTTTCAAGAAAATGACCGGCCACGGAGCAGTTTGGCACGTTTCTTGGACTAGTCAGCCCAGCAGTCGAATTTTTGCTGGAAAGGCCCACCAAATGAAGATGATTATGGCCGTAATCAAGCCCTTCAAGCTAGACGAGGTGCGCGAAGCCCTGGTTGCGCTTGGCGTTGAGGGCTTGACCGTCACCGAAGTCAAAGGGTTTGGCCGCCAAAAGGGCCAGACGGAAATCTACCGCGGTGCCGAATACACCGTCGCGTTTCTGCCCAAGGTGAAGATCGAGGTTGTCGTTGCCGACACCCAGGTTGAACCGGCGATGGAAGCGATCATAAACGCTGCCCACACTGGCCGTATCGGCGACGGAAAGGTTTTCGTCTGCGACGTCTCGAAAGCCGTCCGCATCCGTACCGGCGAATCTGATACCGATGCCCTTTAGTCCCTGTCTTACTGATCAACGGAGCATTCGAGTGATGAGACTCTGGAAATTCGGCGGCACCACTGCTTTGGCTGGCGCCGCCTTGGCCCTGACACCAACGATGGCTCAGGCCGCAGTCGAAACCGAGACTGTGTTTGTTTTCAACACCTTTTCGTTCCTGGTGCATGGCGTCCTCGTGATGTTCATGGCAGCAGGCTTTGCCATGCTGGAATCCGGCCTGGTTCGCACCAAAAACACGGCGGCCATCTGCCTGAAAAACATCGTGCTCTATTCGCTTGCCGGCCTGATGTACTACCTGATCGGCTATGCGCTAATGTACACGGATGTGAGCGGCTACATTGGCTCGTTCTCGCTGTTCTACAACACGTCGGACGCAGAGCTGGCGCTGCTGGGCGCTGATGAAGCGACGGCTGAGCAAGTGGCGGCGGTTACCGGCAACGGCTACTCGGTCATGTCGGACTGGTTCTTCCAGATGGTGTTTGTCGCCACTGCGGCTTCCATCGTCTCCGGCACGGTGGCTGAGCGTATCAAGCTTTGGCCGTTCCTGGTGTTCGTCATCATCCTGACTGGCATCATCTACCCGATCCAGGGTTCCTGGACCTGGGGCGGTGGCTGGTTGAGCGAAATGGGCTTCAGCGATTTCGCCGGCTCCACCATCGTTCACTCGGTCGGCGGTTGGGCTGCCCTGGTGGGTGCCATCATCCTCGGCCCGCGCAAAGGCAAGTATGGTCCGAACGGTCAGGTGCAGCCGATCCCCGGCGCCAACCTGCCGCTCGCGACATTGGGCACCTTCATCCTGTGGTTCGGCTGGTTCGGCTTCAACGGCGGCTCTCAGCTGGCGCTCGGCAGTGCGCTGGACGCAGCGGCTATCGCCATCGTCTACGTCAACACCAACCTAGGTGCAGCAGCGGGCGTTGTTGCCGCGATGATCGTCAGCCAGCTGCTCTATGGCAAGGTCGATCTTACCATGGCGCTGAACGGTGCGATCGCCGGTTTGGTCTCCATTACGGCGGGCCCCGATCTGCAAAACCACCTGCTGACCATCATTGTCGGCGGTATCGGCGGCGCACTTGTCGTCTTCGCAATCCCGATGCTCGACAAGCTGAAGATCGATGACGTGGTCGGTGCAGTCTCCGCGCACTTGGTGGCCGGTATCTGGGGTACCCTGGCGGTCGGCATCTTCGGCAGTGGAGACATTGTCGTTCAGGTGATCGGCATTGTGGCCATCAGCGCCTTCACCGTGATCACCAGCGCGGTTGTCTGGTTCGGACTGAAGTTCACCATGGGTATCAGGGTGGACGAAGAAGACGAAGTCATGGGTCTCGATCGCGCAGAGCTGGGCCTCGAAGCCTACCCCGAGTTCGGCGCGCGCGGCCCGTCCCTCTAGTTTCCTCCTGCTCCCTCCGGGGAGCCACCTTTCGGGCGGTACGCTTCGAGCGTGCCGCCCCTTTTCATGGTCCGTTTTAGTGGTGTGTTTCACGCCTGCTGCCCATTGTCTGTTATAATGCTGCTCCACTGGCACCATCTTGGCTCAGCGCGACTGCTGCTGCCGAAAAGATAGCTCTTTCAAGGGGATAGCCGTGACCAATATCACCGCGCCCCGGCGGCGCTTTGCTCCACCGGACCTGATTCGGATCCTGATTCGCTACCTAAGCCAAGGTATAGGCCTCACCATGTTGTTGGCAGGCGTAGCCTTGGCAGCGGCTTTGGTCAGCTTTTCGCCCGCCGATCCTACGGCCAATTTTGCGACCGGCGCGGTGTTGCGCAATCTCATGGGGCCGGTCGGTGCCAACGTAGCGGATGCCCTATTCCGCGGATCTGGGTATGCGGCACTGTTCCCGGTTGTACTTCTAGTGGCCTGGGGCTGGCACGTGGTCGTGGACCACGGGCTGGCTCTATTCCGAATCAGATTGGTTCTGTTACCGGCAGCCTGGCTGGTCCTGACCCTGGCATTTGCCGGACTTGGCGGCGCAGGCCCCTGGGGCCTGGATGAAGGCGCGGGCGGTTGGGCTGGAGCAATGTTGCTGCCACGCCTTGTAACGCTGATCGAACCATTGCACCTGTCCGCATTGCTTCTCAACGCAGGCCTGGTGATTGCAGTAGCCGCTATCGGCCTGTTTGTGCTGGCTGTCGATTTGGGCGAGTTGCGTTTGCTGGCGCGCGCAATTCACGATGGCGCTTTGTGGGGCTGGCGGCAGGTCAGACGCCGGACAGAGCTGCCATCAATCAACGTTCGCAAGCCCTCTCTGCCAAGGGTCCACCTGCCGGCGCTGTTCCGCCGGGCACCCAAGCAGTCACCCGAACCGGTACAGCATGCCGGACCAACCTGGGCAGCGCCCACCACCTCCGCACCCCGCCCCTCTCCGCGCCCGCAAAAACAGCCTTTGCCCCAACCGGAACCGCAGGCGGAACCAGAACTGGATATGGCGCTAGAGGATGATTTTGACGCCTTTGCCGATGAGGAGGCAGCGGAAGCAGGGCCAGTCATCCAATTAAAGCCAAGCTCTGCGCCGAAACCGGGCAAGCGCGCCAACAGCCTGCAGCAACCGCCGCTGCCACTGGGCGATGCGGCGTCTTTCTCCCTTCCGCCGGTCTCACTGTTGCAAGAGCCGATCCGGATCACCGACGGCTCGGTCGACGCCGACCAGTTGACCGACAATGCGCGGATGCTGGAAACCGTGCTGGAGGATTTCGGCGTCCGTGGCGAAATCATGACGGTCCGGCCGGGTCCGGTGGTTACGCTATACGAACTGCAACCTGCGCCTGGCACCAAAGCCAGCCGCGTCATCGGGCTTGCCGACGATATCGCCCGCAATATGAGCGCCGTGTCCGTGCGCATCGCGACGATCAAGGGCAAGAATGCCATCGGCATCGAACTGCCGAACAAGTCCCGCGAAGTCGTCTACATGCGCGAGCTTTTGGGGACGCAGGCCTATGACAAAGCGCAGAACGGTCTGCCCCTGATCCTGGGCAAGGACATTGGCGGCCAGCCCGTGGTCGTGAACCTGGAGCGGATGCCTCACCTGCTGATCGCGGGAACCACCGGCTCCGGCAAGTCGGTGGCTATCAACACCATGATCCTGTCGCTGCTCTATGCCATGACGCCGGAGCAATGCCGCTTCATCATGGTTGACCCGAAGATGCTGGAACTGTCGGTTTATGACGACATTCCGTACTTGTTGACGCCCGTCGTTACCGATCCGCGCAAGGCGGTGGTCGCGCTGAAATGGGCGGTGCGGGAGATGGAAAACCGCTACCGCGCCATGTCCACGCTGGGTGTACGCAACATCCGCGGATACAACGAGAAAATTGCCGACGCCGTAAAGCGCGGCATGCCTATGACACGGCGGGTGCAGACAGGGTTCGACGAAACCGGCAAGCCCATTGTTGAAGAGCAGCAGCTTGATATGCGCCCGCTGCCCTACATCGTTGTGGTCGTCGACGAAATGGCGGACCTGATGCTGGTCGCCGGCAAAGACATCGAGGCCGCAATCCAACGCCTGGCGCAGATGGCGCGTGCCGCCGGTATTCACCTGATCATGGCAACCCAGCGGCCTTCGGTCGACGTTATCACCGGCACGATCAAGGCGAACTTCCCCACCCGCATCTCGTTCCAGGTCACCAGCAAGATCGACAGCCGCACCATTCTGGGTGAAGCCGGAGCCGAGCAGCTGTTGGGCCAGGGTGACATGCTCTACATGGCGGGCGGCGGGCGCATCCAGCGTGCGCACGGACCGTTTGTGTCGGACGAGGAAGTCTCTGCCGTTACCGACTTCCTGCGTGATATGGGCGAGCCCGATTATGTAGACAGTGTTACGGAGGATGGCGACATCGCAGCCGGAATCCCCGGCTTTGCGGGTGAAAGTGGCGACGACCTCTATGACAATGCCGTCGCTATCGTGCTGCGCGAGCGCAAGGCGTCCACCAGCTTCCTGCAGCGGCATCTGAAAATCGGCTACAACCGCGCCGCCTCCCTGATCGACAAGATGGAGGCCAAAGGCGTCATCAGCAGTGCCAATCATGTGGGCAAGCGCGAAGTGCTGGTGCCGCCATCCGGCGATCAGTACTAGCTGAGCCAACCTGATTCAGAGGATTGCATCTGCCCTAGGCAAAGTCACCAGCCCGCCCTATCTCTGTGACAGATGAACGGAAGGGCGGGATCGTCGGGTATGCGTTGGCTGAAATTGCGGTGGCTATTATCTCTGGTTTTGGTGGTGAGTATTGCCGGGCCCGTCACGGCCAAGGCGGCCGCGCTCTCCCCGGCTGACGAGGCGGAGGTGGAGCAGCTGCGTCAGTATCTGAACGGATTGACGACGCTCGAAGCGGCTTTTCAGCAATTGGACAGCCGGGGGAATACGGCACAGGGCCGGTTCTGGCTGCACCGGCCGAACCGCTTGCGCTTCGAATACGATCCGCCAAATTCCATCCTGATCGTCGCCCGTGGCTCCTTTTTGGTGCATTTAGATAAAGAGTTGAAAGAAGCCCATTACCTGGACCAGGACGACACGCCTGCCTGGTTTCTGCTCTCGAAAGAGGTCCAGTTCGATGACAATGTCATTGTCCAGGGCGTGCAGCGCGACGGCGACCGGATCGGTGTGACCGCCCAGCAGGTTGGCCGAGAAGACGAGGGAGCGATCACCCTCATTTTTCACCATACGCCGATCAAGCTGTTGGGCTGGACGATGGTGGATGCCGGTGGCAACCAAATCTTCCTGACCCTGCGCGATCAGCGATTTGGCGGCACCATCGACCAGGACCTGTTCGAGTTCCGCCCCACAGACTATGACTAATACCAACGGCAGGGGATAAGCCTTTGCGTTGATGAACGAGCTTGAGGAAATGACCAAGTCATGGTGAACGGACAGACGGCATTGGTAACGGGCGGCTCCCGCGGGATCGGCCTGGCGGTCGCAAAAGAACTGCTGGCGGCGGGTGCGAACGTAATGATCACGGCCCGCACCGGGGGTGGAGGAGGCTGTGGCGGAACTTGGCGGCAGCGCCGCTGGTATCGTCTGTGATATCGCCGACTATGCTCAGGCGGAAAAGGCGGTCGCGGCGACAGTCAAGAGATTCGGTGGCCTGTCGATCCTCATCAATAATGCAGGCGTCATCAACCCGATCGGCCCGTTGGCAGAGAGCGATCCCGCGGATTGGGCTCAGAACATCAACATCAACCTGACCGGTGCCTACCACATGGCCCGCGCAGCGCTGCCCGGCATGATCGCGGCTGGCAGCGGCGCAATCGTGAACGTGTCATCCGGTGCAGCCCATCGTCCCTTGGATGGTTGGAGCGCCTATTGCAGTGGCAAGGCTGGCGTTTTCATGCTGACCCGCGCGCTGCATCTGGAAACCAACGGGCAGGGCATCCGCACGTTCGGCTTTGCGCCGGGCACTGTTGATACCGGCATGCAGGTAAAAATCCGGGCGAGCGGCATCAACCAGATCAGTCAAATTCCGCGCGAGAACCTGGGCGGCGTCCAGCCTCCCGCGCAAATCATCGCCTATCTGTGCTCTGCGGCTGCGGCCGACCTTTCCGGCGAGGAACTGGCGGTCAGCGATAATACTTTGCGGCAACGGGCGGGTTTAAGCCCGCTCTGATCCGCGCAGCTACTGCGCTACGTGCATGCCTCCGCCATTTCAGGCTGCGGCAGTTTCAGGCCAGCATGGACGCGGTCTTGCTTAAAGTCCCATTGGATATCCGCGCCGGTAGATTTCGCCTGCAGGTTGACGAGGTGCGCCAGGATCACCCGGCTGTCCATATCCTCTGGCAGAACGGTGCCACGCACGGTTGATAGGATGCTCTCGTTAAAGGCCGCATTTGGCCCGTTGCCGGTGATGGCGACGGTCAGGTCATCGCCAGCGCGGCGCAGGCTCACCGTAACCTCCCCACCGCGGGGCATGGCCTCTGCAACCAGGAAGATCAGGTTCAGGATCAGCTTGCCGCCGCGTCCGGTGATCGAGTGCTCCGCACTGGGCGGCTGCCAATTCAAAGAGGTGCGGATGTCCCGCAGCATGCCACCGGCAAGCCCCGCCAGTTCAGACTCCCACCATCCGGTGCGGCCGCCGCCATAACTGAACGCAACCCGAAAGAATTCCAGCCGCCGCCACGCCGTGCGGGTGCTGTCATCCGTCATATCCAGGATGTCTTCGCTCTGGTTCGGGGCTGTCCCCCGCAGCAATTCTATACCATTGGTCGCTGCCCCGACCGGGCCAACCAAGTCGCGACACAGCCGGGAGCAAACCAGTTCCAGGACCGCCAAATCAATATTTACATTCATCGCCCGCTAATCGCTCCACACAATGACAATGCAGCCACTATGATTCGACAATCTTAAAGTGTAATTTGATGATTAATTTTCGATTAATGATTGAGTAACGGAATCATAGTCCTGCAAATTGTTGATGTTGGTGAACGCATTGGCGTCCGGGAACGGTACGTGCCGCCAGCCAACAATTTCCAAGCCTTCCTGCAGACGGCGCATACCATCCTGCAAAACCCTGTCTGCCAGTGCTGCCGCGCTTTCGATCGGCCATAGGGCAATGGTCCAATGCATACGGCCACCGGCCGCCGCCACCATGGCGCATCCCGGTGCCGTTGCGACGCCTTCAACCAGGCGGTCAGCCAGGTCCAACGGTAGCAGCGGCGTGTCTACGGGCACGGTCAGGATATGGGTGAGCCCGGGCCACCGGTCTTTGCAACCCTGCGCGCCTGCAGCGATACCGGCCAGCGGCCCCAGGTCCGGCCCGGCATCGGCCGCGACCGGCAGGCCGAAATTGCTCAAGCGCGCCGGATCACCATTGGCACTCAGCAGGATGCGCGGAACCTGTCCGTGCAGCCGTTCCAGCACATGCGCCAGCAGCGGCCGGCCCGCCAGCCGCAGCATGGCTTTGTCCACATTGCCCAGCCGCCGACCTTGTCCGCCAGCCAGGATTACTGCTGCAATGGTCTCGTGCATGGTTTGCTGTTACCTGCGAAAGGGGAAAGGCTAGCAAAATCAGCCAGGATCGCTATGTTTATGAGTCCGCAACGTGTTGCGCATTTGGTGGATGATCATGACAACCAGTTCTTTTATTGAAACGGGTTCCGTACCCGCGGCGATTGATCCGTTTGGACGCGCGATTACCTATCTGCGCGTCTCGGTGACGGATCGTTGCGACTTCCGCTGTGTTTATTGCATGTCGGAGAATATGACGTTTCTGCCCAAGAAAGACATCCTCACCCTAGATGAGCTGGATCGGGTGTGCAGCGCCTTTGTCAATATGGGCGTGCGCAAGCTGCGTCTGACCGGCGGTGAACCGCTGGTCCGCCGTAACATCATGCACCTGATCAACGGCTTGGGCCGTCACCTGAAGACCGGCGCGCTGGACGAGCTGACGCTGACAACCAACGGCAGCCAGCTCTCGCGCTTTGCCGACCAGCTTTATGACGCCGGAATGCGCCGCATTAACGTGTCATTGGATACGCTTGACGCCGCGAAGTTCAAAACACTGACCCGCTGGGGCCGCTTGGAGCAGGTGCTTGAAGGCATTGAGGCAGCCAAAGCGGCTGGCCTGAAGATCAAAATCAACGCCGTCGCGCTGAAGGGCGTGAACGATGGTGAACTAGACCGGCTGATTGCCTGGTGCGGCGAGGAAGGCTTCGACCTGACCTTGATTGAGGTCATGCCCATGGGCGACATAGGCGAATACCGGGCAGACCAGTACTGGCCGCTTTCCATGGTGCGCGCCGACCTTGCCAAGCGCTGGACGCTGGAAGACAACGACTACCAGACCGGCGGTCCGGCACGTTATGTGACGGTAAAGGAAACTGGTGGACGGCTTGGCTTCATTACTCCGATGACCCACAATTTCTGCGAAAGCTGCAACCGGGTCCGCCTCACCTGCACCGGCATGCTGTATATGTGCCTGGGGCAGGACGATAGTGCCGACCTGCGCGATGTGGTGCGAGCCGCAGAGAACTATGCACCGATAGAAGCTGTGATCCGTGAAGCGATCGCCCGCAAGCCCAAAGGGCATGACTTCATCATCGACCGCCGCCGCAACCGCGCCGCTGTGGCCCGTCATATGTCCACCACGGGAGGCTGACGCCTTCCGATGGCGGATCCCAAAATAGCGATTGTTGCATCGCCGACGGCGCGTGCTCAAAACGCGCATGGCGAGTTAATGGCAAGCTACGGCACGGTCCCGCCTGACGATGCTCAGGTAATCGTCGCGCTGGGCGGCGACGGCTTTATGCTAGAGACACTCCACCGCTTCGGCGGACGCGGTGTGCCGATTTTTGGCATGCATCGGGGCAATGTCGGCTTTCTGATGAACCATTTCGATGAGGATCACCTGCTCGAGCGGATATCCAATGCCAGCCCCGTGGAAATTCATCCGTTGCGCATGCGGGCAATAAATATGGCTGGGGAGCCGTTGGAGGCACGCGCCATCAACGAAGTCTCGCTGCTGCGTGAAACCCGGCAGACCGCGCATATCCGTATTGAGATCGACGGCGTGACCCGCATCGAAGAACTGATGTGCGATGGTGTGATGGTGGCAACACCTGCTGGCTCCACCGCCTACAATCTCTCGGCCCATGGCCCTGTGGTGCCGCTGTCGGCGCAGGTGCTCTGCCTAACCCCGATCAGCGCGTTCCGGCCCCGGCGCTGGCGTGGCGCGCTGCTGCCTCGGGATTCCGTGGTGCGGTTGGAAGTGCTCAACCCGGAGAAGAGACCGGTTAGCGCTGTCGCAGACTTTACCGAAGTGCGGGATGTGCAGTCGGTGGAAATTGAGGAAAATACTGGCGTATCCTTCACCCTGCTGTTCGATCCGGAACATGATCTGGAAGAGCGGGTGCTGAAGGAGCAGTTCATCTCGTGACCCAGCCCGGCGCTGCGGCGCCCACACCGGCCCCGGCCCCCACAAAAGCCAAACCATCAGCTTGGCACCAAACAGCCTTGATATTCAAGACAATGGCGATTGGCACGGTCGGCGGCGCTTTCTTTGCCTATCTTGGCACGCCGTTGCCCTGGATGCTCGGCGCGTTGTTCGCGACCATGGTGGCGTCGATGAGTGGCGTCACGCTTTACATGCACCAGATGGTCCGGCGGATCTGGATCATCGTGCTGGGGCTGACACTAGGGTCGAACTTCGCGCCGGAAGTACTGGACCACCTGCACCTTTGGATCGTGAGCTTCCTTGGCATGGTGGTGTTCGTCATGTTCGGCACCTGGTTTTGCTACCAGATTCTCGTCCGGATGGGCCGCATGGACCGGGTGACAGCGTTTTTCTGCTCCTCCCCCGGCGGTTTGGGCGAGATGATCGTTCTGGGCCCGGCGCTCGGCGGGGACGAGCGATCCATCGTGCTGATGCACGCAACCCGTGTCGTGCTGGTGATGGCCATCATTCCGCCTGCTTACAGCCTGCTGGCGGGCTATGTACCGCCCATGCTGATCGGCAGCACGACATTCTTCTGGAACATGCCGTGGCAGGACCTGGCGATTTTCGGCGCTACCGGCTTTGTCGGGGCTGTGGTTGCGAAGCTGGCACGCATTCCCGCCTGGCAGATGACCGGCCCGATGATCGCCAGCGCTGCCATCCATATCGGCGGCATCTCCGATACCCGCCCGCCGAGCGACTTCATCGCGATTGCGCAGATCGTCATGGGAGCCGGCGCGGGCTCGCGGTTCAGCGGGGTAAAGCCGCACGAATTGGTAAGACCGATGCTGTTGTCGGGCTTCGCGACGGTCTGTTTGCTCTTGCTGGCAGCAGGGGCAGCCGTTGGCATGGCAGGCGTTACCGGCCTGGATTTCCGGGCGATCCATCTGGCCTACTCCCCAGGCGGCTTTGCGGAGATGAGCCTGATCGCGCTCTCGCTCGGCATCGAAGTGCCGTTCGTCTCCTTGCACCACCTGGGCAGGTTAGTGGTGGTCATCACCTTCGCCAGCATCGTCGCCAATATCGGTCAGAAGCGCCGGGCGAAGGCGCTTCTGACAAAGAATGACGGTTAGTAAGGCTTCTCCGGCAGGCTTTCTGCGCCGTTCAGAAGTACATCGCGCACGAATTCCAGGCGGTCCTGGCCCCACCACAATTCACCATTGATAACATAGGACGGCGCGCCGAATACCTGAGCCGTTTTGGCTTCTTCGGTCAGTTTCAGCATCAGCGCCACGGTTTCCGCGTTCTGCGCATTGGCAACAATTGCAGCGCCGTCCATGCCCAAGGTATCCGCTGTTTCCTGCACATAGGCCAGATCGGCGACGTTCTTTTCTTCGCACCATACACCGTACATCAGTTTGCTCGCCAATGCCATGGCGTCCAGGCCCATCTCCCGTGCAGCCAATACCGCGTTGTTGCCCAGTGTCGGGTCAGCGGGAAAGAACGCAGGGTTGAGGTTCAGCGGAATGTTCCGGCGGCGGCTCCAGCGTTGCAGCTCGAACATGCGGTAGCGGCGGCGTTGGGCCGGGCGCTTTGGCAACGGCAGGCCGCCTGACACCTCGAAGACGGCGCCAAAATCGACAGGTTTTACGACAACTGTTGCACCGGCCGCTTTCGCCATGTCAGCGAATTCGTCATGACCCATGAAGGTCCAGGGGGACGTTATGGTCATGTAGTAGTCTACGGTGTGGGCCATGGGGGCAGTCCTTGGTTGATCGGTCGTCAATGAGCGCACCAAACCCGATCCCCGGCAATGCCGCAAGGGGCAACTCTGCGCGCATGAACCGCAGACGGTTTGCTTGTTTGGGAATAGGTTCTGACCATAATCCGCTCAATCTGACAGGACCTGAACAACGGATCATAGCGGCGGGCCTGAGTAATGGCTGGAGAGGCAATGACTGACCCGAATTCTCGTAGTGTGCTCGTAACCGGCGGCGCAGGATTTATCGGCTCCGCCGTGGTGCGCCGTTTGGTGCGGGCCGGGCACAAGGTTGCCAATATCGACAAGCTGACCTATGCCGCGACCCCCGAAGCCATCGAGGAATGCCTGGAGTCGCCGAACTACCGGCTGTTCCAGATCGACATTTGCGATGCCGACGCCGTGCGCCAGGCGTTTGAGGACTTCCAGCCAGACTGCGTGATGCATCTGGCGGCGGAAAGCCATGTGGACCGCTCCATCGATGGCCCCGGCACCTTCATTCAGACCAATGTGATCGGCACGTTCACCCTGCTTCAGGCCGCGCGCGGTTACTATGATGGACTGGAAGGGGCAAAGCGCGGCGGCTTCCGCTTTCACCATGTCTCGACGGACGAGGTGTTCGGATCTCTGTCACCGACCGACCCGGCGTTTGAAGAAACCACCCCCTACGCCCCCCGCTCGCCCTATTCGGCGTCGAAGGCATCCTCGGACCATCTGGTTGAGGCCTGGGGCGAGACCTATGGCCTGCCGACGGTTATGTCCAACTGCTCCAACAATTACGGCCCCTGGCAGTTCCCGGAAAAGCTGATCCCCGTCATCATCATGAATGCGCGGGACGGCAAGCCGTTGCCGATCTATGGCAAGGGCGACAATGTCCGCGACTGGCTGCATGTAGAGGATCATGCGAGCGCCCTCTGCACCATTCTGGAGCGGGGCAAGCTGCGCGAGAGCTACAATGTCGGCGGCAATGCCGAGCGGCAGAATATTGAAGTCGTGCGCGCCATGTGTGCGGAGATGGATAAGCATTTCCCGGAAAACGCGCCGCACGACAAGCTGATTACCTACGTCACCGACCGGCCTGGCCACGACGCGCGCTATGCCATTAATGCCAGCAAGGTCAAGCGTGAGTTAGGCTGGGAGCCCGCCTGGACGTTTGAAACCGGGCTTGCAACCACGGTGGAATGGTATCTGAAGAACGAGCCCTGGTGGCGCGAGATCGTCGCCCGCGGCTCGGCCGGCCAGCGCATCGGCCTGGGCAAGAAAGGCTAGCGGATCATGACCAAAGTCTTGGTTTTTGGCGTCGAAGGACAGCTCGGCAATGCGCTAGGCAAGGCCGCAAAGCCGAAAGATTGGGAAGTGACCGCGCTGAATATACCGAACATCGACTTCACCAAGCCGGACGGCCTGCGTGACGTTATCCAGGTGCAAAAGCCAGACTTGATCATCAACGCCGCCGCCTACACTGCCGTCGATAAGGCAGAGACCGAGACGGTGCTGAACTGGACCATCAACGCCATCACTCCTGCGGCGATTGCCGAAGAAGCCGCCAAGATCGGCGCGGCCATGGTCCACGTCTCGACCGACTATGTTTATAGCGGCACAAAGGATGGCCCTTGGGTTGAGACTGACCCGGTGGGGCCGTTGGGCGGTTACGGCTCGGCGAAAGTGGCGAGCGAGATGGCGGTGACGGCGGTGCTGGAGCGGCACCTGATCCTGCGCACTTCCTGGGTCTATGCCGCGCACGGCAACAATTTCGTCAAAACCATGCTGCGCCTCGGCAAAGAGCGGGACCGGTTGACCGTGGTCGATGACCAATGGGGCCGCCCAACCGATGCCGTCGACCTTGGCAATGGCATCATCCATGCAGCGCACCATGCCCTGGGCAATGATGCGGACTGGGGCACGTACCAATTCTCGAACAGTGGCGAAAAGGTAACCTGGTGTGGCTTTGCCCGGGCGATATTCGAGAAGGCAGCGCCTTGGTACGGCAAAGGGCCGGAAGTGGCAGCGATCCCGACCAGCGAGTATCCAACGCCTGCCCGGCGGCCGGAAAACTCGCTCATGAGCCTCGCGAAATGGGAAGCGGCGTTTGGGCATACGCCACGGGCATGGCCGGATGCGCTAGATAGTGTTCTGGCCCAGCTTAAGTAGCAGTAGTTTGCCCTAAGGAGAGGATTCCATGAAAGGCATCATTCTGGCGGGCGGCAGCGGCACGCGCCTGCACCCATTGACGTTGGCAAATTCCAAACAATTGCTGCCGGTCTATGACAAGCCAATGATCTATTATCCGCTCAGCGTCCTGATGCTGGCCGGTATCCGCGAAATCATGATCATCACGACGCCCCACGATGCGCCGCTGTTCAAAGGCATGCTGGGTGATGGCGGCAACTGGGGCATCGAGCTCCATTATGCTGAGCAGCCGGAGCCAAATGGTCTGGCTGAAGCCTTTATCATTGGCCGGGAATTTGTGGGATCTGACAGCGTCTGCCTGGTGCTGGGCGATAATATCTTCTACGGCCATGGCCTGTCTGAGATGCTGGAGCGCGCCCGGGAGCGGACTTCCGGCGCAACGGTATTTGGTTACTATGTGACCCATCCGGAGCGCTATGGCGTTGTCGGCTTTGATGCCGAAGGCCGCGCGAACAGCCTGGAAGAAAAGCCGACAGAGCCGAAATCCAACTACGCGGTCACGGGCCTCTATTTCTATGACAATGACGTGCTCGACATTGCCGCCGCCGTACAGCCCTCCCACCGGGGTGAGCTGGAAATCACCGATGTGAACCGCGCTTACCTGAAGCGGGGCGATCTTCACGTAGAATTGATGGGCCGCGGTTATGCGTGGCTAGATGCCGGCACGTATGAATCCCTACTGGAATCCGCGCTTTTTATCCGCATAATCAAGCAGCGCCAAGGGTTTAGGATCGCCTGTCCGGAAGAGATTGCTTGGCGTCAAGGCTGGATGACTGACGAGCAGCTTAAATTTCAGGCAGAAAGGCTGGCGAAAAGTGGCTACGGGGAGTATCTGTTAGCCTTGCTGAAGCAAGGCTAACCGGGTTGCATTGAATCTAGCCTACCGAATATCCGCTTATCAGAATACACGCGCCGCCAGAAATCCGATTTGGCGCCACTTCGCGCTACGTCATTATCCCTATTTGGGCGAATGGAAACGCCTTCTTCTGGGGGCAGACCGGTTTGATCCCGACTTTTATCTGGCTTCGAACCAAGACGTCTCCCGCGCGCGTGCCGATCCCCTGACGCATTTTCTGCTGTTGGGCGGATTTGAGGGCCGCAACCCACATCCAAAAGTTGATGCTGCGGCTTGCTTGCGCGCGGTCGGTACAGTCGTCACGCGGCAGACCAACCCGGTAATCGCGATGCTGAAACAGCATGGACGGGACGCGCTGCCGTGTCCGTCCGAGCCCGGCGTGCCTGGCTATGAAAGCCCGACAGGCGTCGTTCTTTGCGTGACGAATTCCAAAGGCGGTGGCATTGCCCGATACTTGCGGGACCGGGGCGAGCGTGATCCTAATGTTGCCCTGCTGGTGCCTGATGCTGCGGGTCCGCACCTAACCTCTGGCAACGGCCATACGATGTGCGATTTCAGGGCCGGCGTTACCGCCGCTGGAATTCTGAATGAACTGCGGCCAGTGGCAGTAGAAATGCACAGCGCAGTCGGCTGGAGCCTGCTTTGGCTGGACGAACTGACCGGCGAAGCCTATCAGCGGAATATCCCGCTGACGACCATCATCCATGACTATTCCGCGATTTGTCCGCGGGTGAACCTCGTCAATCTGACCGGCACCTATTGCCGGGAACCGGGCGAGAGCGCTTGCAATGCCTGCATCAGCGGCGGGCGGCAACCGGCGGCGTTCGAGGGACAGGACAGCCATGATTGGACCATCAACAAGTGGCGGCGGTGGTGGGGCAACCTGCTCGTGCGCTCGAACCATATTGTTGCGCCCTGTCACGATACCGGTGAGCGTCTGAGCCGGTATTTTCCAAGCCTGAATATCAACATTGTCCAGCATCCGGACCAACGGGAAAGCCAGCCTTTGCCCCGGCCGACGGAAGAAAAGCTTTACCGGGTTGCGATTGTCGGCGGGATCAACCGCTCAAAAGGCGCAAAATTGCTGACCCAAATTGCGGAAACAGCGCGGTTGAACCAATTGCCGCTCGAGTTCTACGTTATCGGCTATTCCACAGACCAGCGCGTGCACCGGCTGCGGAATGTGAAGGTCACCGGCCCGTACCGTGAGCACCTGGCCAATAGTCTGCTGACCGAAGCCAATTGCCATGTGGCCCTGTTTCCAGCCTTGTGGCCTGAAACCTATTCCTATGCGCTGACGATCCCCATGACCGCGCGCCTGCCGATAATGGCCTTCCGGCTGGGTGCCCAAGCGGAACGGTTGGAGAGCTATCCGGACACTGAGTTGCTGCCCCTGTCGGCAATGAACGATCCGGCGCTAATCGCCAACAAGCTTTATGCTTTTGCCAAGCGGAGCGTGTCTCCTGCCACGCATTGAGTGGGCCTTTGGACGCTCAAACCACCATCACCGCCTTGCCGACAACCGCCCGGTCCTGGATCGGTTTCATTGCGGCCTGAATATCCGGCCATTGAATTCTGTGAGAAATATGCGGGCGCAGGCGGCCTTGCTCTGCCAGTTGGCCTAGCGTTGCGATGGTTTTCTCGTTCAGACCCGGTATGCGCCGCCCGATTTCTCCCGCCCGGAAGCCAACCGCCGTTGCGCCCTTGATCAGCAGCAGGTTGGAACGCACGGAAACCGGCGGCCCGCCTGTAAAGCCGATATAGACCACCCGGCAGCCATAATTCATACAGCGAAGGCTCTGCTCTGCAATATCACCGCCGACGGGATCGTAGATCAAGTCCGCACCCCGGCCATCGGTCATGCCCTTGACCGCATCCCGAAGTTCCGTGGTGGTGTAGTTGATGACTTGGTCCGCACCCTGCGCCTTGACGACGGCCAGTTTCTCGTCAATGCCAGCCGTCGCAATGACATAGGCACCCAGCAGCTTGCCCACATGCACGGCCGCAAGGCCGACACCGCCCGCCGCCCCATGTACCAGCAACACCTCGCCCGCTTCCAGACGGCCGCCATGGGTCAGTGCGTTCCAGGCTATCATATAGGCGGAGCGGAAGGCTGCGCCCTCCGCATAATCGAAGGTGGAGGGCAGCTTATGTACCTGCTCAAGATCCGCGGCGTAAAGTTCGCAGAACACGCCTGGCCTGCCGCTGGTCATTACCCGGTCGCCGACCTTGAAGCTGTCAACGCCCTTGCCAAGCGCCACCACGTCACCGCAGGCCTCCAACCCTGGCACGAAGGGCACCGGCGGCTTTAGCTGGTAACCGCCCGCGCACATCAACACGTCGACATAATTGATACCCCAGGCTTTGTGCTGGACCAGCACCTGGCCGGGACCGGGCGTGGGTTCCGGCTGCTCTTCCACCCGTAGGATTTCCGGCGGGCCATAGTCCGGACAAACGATTGCGCGCATTGCTTGGTACCTCTTATTCGGAGTTGCCGTTGGAGGCCGCCAGAGCCGGGGCCAGGCCGGGTGCGACCATGCCGAATTGCATCGCGCCTTCCCGCATCACCGACTGCGGCTTGGCGAATTCCTTCATACCGGCTGCGTCATAGGACTGGGTCACGTCATAGTGCTCTGCCAGCGCATCCAGTATAGTCGGGTTGAGCCGGTAGTCAGCCAGTATGGAAGGGCTGCCCGAAACGTCGATCCGGGGCACACGGTAGGCATCCTCCAGCGACAAGCCGAAATCAATCAGCAGGGAGGTCAACTGGAACCCGGCCGGAACGATGCGCCGGCCGCCACTTGCCCCGAGGGCAAACCAGGGCTTACCGTCCTTCACTGCCAGCACGGGGCACATGTTGGACAGGGGCCGGACACCGGGGGCCATGCTATTCGGCTGGCCGGGCCGCGGATCAAACCAGAACAGTCCGTTATTCATCAGTACACCGCTACCCGGCAAGGTCAGGCGCGAACCGAAGCGCTCCAGCAAGGTGTTGGTCAACGCCACCATGTTGCCATGCTTGTCTACGACCGAGAGATGCGTCGTACTGGCGTCCGGGCTGTCCATGTCTCCCGCATGGCCGAGATTGGCCAGGCGGTAGGTAAAGGCCTCTTGCAAGGCATCCGCCCATGCGAGGTAGGTCGCGGCGGTGACGCCGTTACGCGGGTCCAGTGTCTGATCGATCTGGCGCAAGGCGCGGGCGAAAGTCGGCCCCCCGCTATAGCCATGGGTCAGATAGACGGTCGCACCGCGATAGGGCACGGCCATGGCTGGTTGAATAGTCGCCCAATAGGCCGCCATGTCCTCCAGGGAAATGGCGCTGCCTTCAGCTTGCAAGTCGTTGACCAGAGAGGCTGCCAGTTCGCCCTCATAGAAATCGCGGGCGCCTGCTTCCGCCAACCGGCGCAAGGTTAGAGGCAGGCTGCCCATGGGCTGATAGGCAACCTCATGCGCGTCTGGCGTGATCGCGGGCAAGCCGCCCGGCAGATAGATCGCGGCTGAAACCGCGAATTTCGCCAATGTCTCTGCGCTATAGGCAATCTCCAGCGTCTGGGGCCACTGCACAGGCAGGCCCTTCTCCGCCAATGCAATGGCGGGCTGCAAGGTATCGGCCCAGGAAATCGCGCCGGAGCCGAACCGCTCCAGCGCGGCAGCAAAGCCCGCGACCGCGCCCGGCACGACGATGGATTCTGCACCAACCTGGTTCAAGTCACCCGTCACCTTGGGCCAGGTGAAAAGGGCATCATTACCAGAGACGCCATTTTCCAACTCATAGCGTGATGGATCGATGGCCAGGGGAGATTTCATGCCGTAGTCGACCATGTGAACCTGGCCGGTTGCAGCCTCGCCATAAAGCATGAAACCGCCGCCACCGATGCCGCTCATCCAGGGCTCAACCACACCCATGGCGAGTGCAGCGGTGATCGCCGCGTCCATGGCGTTGCCACCTGCCTCCAGCACCGCAGCCCCGGCTTCGGCCGCCATGTAGTGCTGGCAGGCTACGATACCGTTTTGCCCCGTGACCGCGGGACGCGTGAGCGTGAAATGGTCGGAGACGTGCGGACGGGCGGAAAGCGGCATTGATGGCTCACAGGATACGGTATCGAGAAGGGCGCGACCCTACTCTGGAGCGGGCCAGTTCGCTAGCTGCTGCCGAGCCCTGATCAGAGCGGGCGAAATGACCCAACCGCGTGGCGCGCCGCGATATTCGTGTTATGCAGCGTTGCATAGCGACACTGAACAAGCAGGATTTTCAACAGATGCCGGAGCAAGCGCCTCTACAAATTCACACCAGCCGGGTATTGCCGGAATGGATCGACTATAATGGCCACATGAACGTTGCCTATTACATGTTGGCCTTCGATCACGCGACCGATGCTTTGTTTAATCACATTGGAATTGGCGAAGAATACAAAAACAAATATAACTATTCTACCTTTACTCTGGAAGGGCACATCACCTACGACCAGGAAGTATTGGAAGGCGACCCACTTTCATTCAAAACCTATTTGTTAGATTATGATGAAAAGCGGATGCATTATTTTCACGAGATGTATCACGGCGAAAAAGGGTATCTGGCGGCAACCAACGAAATGATTACCATGCATATTGACATGTCGGCTCGGCGGTCTGCGCCGTTCGCGCCGGAGATGCTGGAAAAAATAGAACAAGTGATGGCTTCTCATCGCGATCTGCCCCGGCCGGAAAAGGTTGGCAGAACCATTGGGATCCGCCGCAAACCTAGATAGGCTGACGCATGCGCCGCTTCGTTCCGCTTTTGCTGTTGTGTCTGACTGCCGCCCCGGCATATGCCGACTGTGTCGATCCGCCTGGCCCTGGTGTGGACTGGACGCGCTGCTACTTCGATGAACGGGGTTTTGCAGGAGCCGACCTGAGCGGTGCCGCCATGAAGGAAGCTACCTTCAGCCGCGGCGATCTTTCCGGGGCGGTGTTTGCCCGTGTCAGCGCATCACGGGCGAAGTTCATCTCTGCCCGGCTGGTCGAAACCGATTTCAGCGACGCAACCCTGCGCGAAGCAGATTTTACCAATGCGGATCTGACAGGCGCCTCGTTCGAAGGGGCAAACCTCAGCCGGGCACGTCTTTTCCGGGCCAATCTGCGCGGCGCGAATTTTACCAATGCCCGCATGCGCGGCGCAGACCTGCTGGAAGCCGACCTTTCCGGAGCCGTGTGGATTGACGGCAAACGGCGTTGCGCCGAAGGGTCAGAGGGCCAATGCCGCTAGGCGTGCCGGCATTTCGCGACTGGCTAGTCTCCAAGGCGCTGAAAATCGCCAAGCATGACCAGATACTTCTGATCGCCCTAGCGATTGCCACCGGACTTGCCGCGTCGCTGGCGGCTTCTCTTTTTCGGGAACTGTTGGGCCTGTTTCAGTGGGTGGCGTTTCAGACTACCAGCGAAGAATTAATCGAGTTTACGGCGAACCTACCCTGGTGGCAGCGGCTGCTGACTCCCGCTGTCGGTGGGTTGATTGTCGGTTATTTCATTTACAAGTTCGTGCCTGGCGGCCGCCCGGTAGGCGTGCCGCAAGTCATGGAGGCAAGCGCCCTTCATGGCGCAAACATGTCGTTTAACCAGGGTGTTCGGGGCGCGCTGGCCAATGCGGCCACCCTGGGCTTCGGCGGCTCAGCGGGCCGGGAGGGGCCGGTTGTCCACTTTGGTGCGACGATTGGGGCGAAGTTCGCCCGCTGGGCGCGATTGCCCAGGGAGCATTCGCGGACCCTGCTCGCCTGCGGTGTGGCAGGGGCGGTGGCAGCCTCGTTCAACGCGCCACTGGCAGGGGTGTTCTTCGCGCTTGAAGTGGTAATCGGCCATTATGCACTGGCAGCGTTTGCGCCCATCGTCATGGCTTCGCTGGTCGCCACAATTGCGTCGCGTGCCATCTATGGAGAGTTTCCGGCATTTGTCATTCCAAACTACACGACCTCCTATTTCGAGTTTCCGGCCTTTGCCATGCTGGGTGTTGCGGCAGCTTTGGTGGCTGTTGCATTCCTACGTCTGGTGCCAGCGGTGGAAAGCCAGATAGCGCGGCTGCCCATCCCAGCCTGGACCTGTCCGGGTATCGGCGGCTTGGGCGTGGGGTTGATCGCGATCCTGTTTCCGGAAGTATTGGGGGTTGGCTATGGCACGACCGATGCGGCGCTGAAGGGGGAATTGAGCCTTTTGCTGTTGCTTGGTCTTTTGGTAGCCAAGGTACTGGCAACGGCACTGACGCTTGGCAGTGGCTTTGGCGGGGGCGTCTTTTCGCCGTCGCTTTTTTTGGGTGCCATGCTGGGCGGTGCGGTTGGCTACATGGCCGGGAATGTCGTCCCGCAATTGTTCGGCATTGATGATATGACCCTGTTCGCTGGGGCTGGCGCCTACTCCATGGTGGGTATGGGCGCGGTCGCGGGCGCTGTGCTGGGCGCGCCGATGTCGACAATCCTGATTATTTTCGAACTGACCGGCGACTACCAACTGACCATGGGTGTGATGTTGAGCACCGTGGTCGCCAGCGTCATCACCAACAATTGGCAAGGATTGAGTTATTTCCGCAGTGTACTGGCCCGCCGCGGGGTGGATATGGAGGCGCGGGTCGAACATGACCTGCTGAAAACCGAGCGGGTCGATACGTTGATGAGCACAGCGTTTTCGGCAATTCGGTTGGACACGCCGCTGGAAGACCTGCGCCTTTACCTTCAGACTGCGCCCTATAATGAATTGTTCGTATTGACCGAGGATGACCGCCTGTTCGGGACCATCACGTTGGCGGATTTGGATGAGGCAGCGTTCGACCATGTGCTGGATGGATTGGTGATCGCGGCCGATGTCGCCCGGTGCGATACTCCATTGCTGGAGGCAGGCGACGACCTGCAGGACGCCATCACTCTGATGGAAACCGTCCGCGAGGAGCATATTCCCGTCGTCAACAGCCGCTATTCCCGCAAGCTAGTCGGCTTCGTGCACGAGAAGGACGTGATGCTGGCTTATAATCAAGCGCTGGTGCGCTTGCACAAGGAAGAGGGTGCCGCGTATTAGGCTCGCGGGTCACCTAAGGCTGAAGGGTGGGTCGGCAGCTATTAATACCGCTCCATCACCTGGCGGGCGAATTCCTCGGCGAAGCGCCACTTGCCGCCATGGCCGGTGGCCCACATGATTTCCTGCAAGCCCTGACGCTCCAACTCGCGGATCTGCTCGATCACGGAGTCCACCTCACCCACGATGCAAGTGGCGCGGATCAGCGCCTCGTCTATCAGTTCGGCCTCGCCAGGATGCAGGTAGGTATAGTGGAACTCGTGGGTGCGCAGGTGGCGCAGTTCCGGCGCGGTGTCCTCCACCAGCTTGCAATAGCCGGGCCAGAGAGGCTTCAGGAAGTCCGGCACTTCAACGCCGCGCTCATGCACTTCATCATAGAAGTAATAGATGCTGGCCATCACGTTTGGCCCGATCAGGCGCTTGATCCGGTCACTGTCCACGGCCTCGCCCGGCTCCAGCAGGGCGATATTGGTGAGCGCGCTGTTCAGGAAGTCACTGCCGATGGTGCGCCCGGCGCTGGCCGCGCCTTGGCGGACATGGGCCATGGCTTCCGGCACAGCCACGCCCCGCGGCGGGATCGCGAATACCAGGCCGTCGCCCAATTCGCCCGCTAGACCCATGGCCCTGGGGCCGAAGCCGGAAACATAGAGCGGGATTTTCGGCTTCAGGTTCATGTAACCGGTCTCGTCATGCATCAGCATTTTGATCGGCTTGGTGACACCATTGTAGGTGTAGTCCACCACCTCGCCCCGCAGCAGCGCCGTCATCACGCGCAGGTACTCGCGGTAGTCAGCGATCTTCATCGGCCGCTGGCCCATGGTGCGCATAGCGGTGTTGCCGGTCGCGATACCCAGATGCACCCGCCCCGGCGCGATGCGGTTGACGGAGGCCGCCGCCGCCACATGCACCGGCGGGATGCGTGGGCCGGTGATGGAGGTGCCGGTCCCCAGTTGCAGCGTGCGCGTCGCCTGCGCCGCCAGCGCCATCACGGCGTAGCAGTCGGAAAACAGCATCTGGCTGTCGGTGATCCAGACCGCGTGATAGCCGAGTTGCTCGGCATGAGGGAAAAAGCCGATCTCGTCGATGTTCGCCATCGTGCAGATGCTAAATTTCATACTGGCCGTCCTATGCGCGTCGAGCGCTTATGCGTTTCGTGACAATGCCGAAGCGGTGCTTGAATGGATCAGTCGTATTCCAGAACGTCTTTGCCATAGCGGGCCAGGTGCACCGGCACCGGATGGCCGCCGTGCAAGTTCCACGGGTCGCTATGGGTCAGCAAACGGCGGGTTTCGCGCAGGGCAATGCTGGTTGGGTCTGGTGTGTTCGGCATCGCAAGAGCGTCGGCGATAGGGATCCATTGCAGGTCAACCAGCTCACCCGATCCGCCCAGTTCACCGCTGGTGTTCTCGCGGTCGACGATAAAGAAGCGGGCGTTGAACCGGCGGACATTGTTGGGCGGGGTCACCGCACGGGCGACATAGTCCAGGCAATCCAGGCGCGGTGCCATGCCGGTCGCGAAGAACGGCTCCCAATCAGCAGTGACTTTCTCAGACCGGAAATTCCCACCGTGAGGCGCGCCGATAATCAGGCCGGTTTCCTCGAAGGTTTCACGGATGGCAGCGCAGGCCAGCGCTCTCGCCTTGCGCGCGGAGGTCTTGCGCAGCAGGCGTTCCATGACCGGGTCCCGCAGGTCGCCATGGGCGGGAATGCCCACATCTTCCGGGTCCAGGCGGCCGCCGGGAAAGACAAAGGTGTTCGGCATAAAGACGTGCTTGCCGGAGCGGTGACCCATCAGGATACGCGGCTCTTTCTCAGCCAGGGCATCGGATGAGCGATCAACGACAATCAGCGTTGCGGCGTCACGCGGAACAAGCGTTCCCTTGCGGTGGGGTTGTCCAGATGCTGGACCAGGGGCATTCATATTTCAGCGTTCTCCGCCAACGGCTACGTAGTCATAGGTGCCTTCACCCTGGACGATCATAAACTTGGCAGGCTTGTGGCCTACAACCGAAACGTAATGCGCGACTTTTGCGGGCACTGCGCAGGTCTCCCCTGCCTGTAACACATAGTCTGCGCGGGGCGCACGGGTCTGGACCCGCAACGGCCCCTCCATATAGAAGAAAGTATCCGTGATTTCAGAGTGATAATGCCAGGGAACGCACTGCCCTTCGGCCAGGGTCAGAATGCGGACACGCAGACCAGACACTTCGGCCACGGTTTCGCGGTGTTCAATCTCGTAGTCGGCCATGGCATGCTATCTTCGATGGGAATAGGGATTGCGCCTGAGCCTATACTAACTTCCAGTGACTGGAACCCTTTGCACTGGAGCAAAATTGGAAGATGAAGCGATCCAGCGAGCAGATCGCTACCATCCAGCAGCATCGAGTCACAAGGAAGCACACCTGTGATCACGCCCAAACTTGTCCAGACGTTGGCCGCGTACAATATGTGGCAGAATGATAGCCTTTATGGGGCGGCAGACGGACTTTCTGTTGCCGAGCGCCAGAAAGATAGAGGGGCGTTCTGGAGCTCGATTGAAGCGACACTGAACCATGTGCTGTGAGGCGATCGGCTTTGGCTGGGCAGGCTGGGCGGCGGTGCCGGGCCCAATGCCAAAAGCATGCCGGAAACGGCAATTGAGGGTGGTGACTGGGAAACGCTAAAGCGCCTGCGGGTGGCACAGGATGACGCGATCGCCGCCTGGGCCGATGCAGTGGAACAATCGCACCTAGACAGCCTGCTGACCTATGTATCGGCGGCAAACGGCCGGGAGTTTCGCCACAATATTGGCCTGTTAACCATCCACATGTTCAATCATCAGGCTCACCATCGCGGTCAGGTTCACGCAATGCTGACGGCAGCAGGCGCAACGCCGGACGATACCGACATACCGTTCATGCCAATGGAGTTTGGCGGCTAGTGGTCTGATCGAAACGCTTGCATGCGCAAGTGCTTCGTGAATCAGCCCGCCCTTTTACTATGTTGGAGATTCGCTTCAGCAAACAGATGCGTACCATCCGTTTGCATCGAACCAATAGGCATCCGTTCATATTGGGATTTCGAACAGATCGGGCGGGCCTAAAAAGAACGTGCCCAGCGTAAGATTGCGGCAGAATCGCCGCACCAATATCAGCAATGCAATTGCCATTGAGCTAGGCTGCAATCGGCGTAAATGAAATGGCTGTCCGGCTCGGAAACCGTGCGCAACAAACGCTACTGAACGCGTTGCGCCTCTAGCGGTAGGTTCGCCCGGCTCTAGAGTGAATTCTCACCATGCTTATGTCCGTTGCCTCCGTTACCGAAATCCTGATCGGCGTGGTTTTGCTCGCCGTATCGCTCCGCATGTACCGTCCGCTGAAGGCTCATGCCGCTGCTCATGGCAATTTGCAGCCGGAGAAGCTCTTCACGTTCGACGAATTCCTGCTGCAAAGCTGGATGCTGACCATCTTCTTGGGCGCTGGCCTGATCATTTACGGCATTGCCGCATAGAACAGATTTCCCGGCGGTCTCCGCCGCCAGGATTGGCCCCTATTCCCGCGTAACACCAGAACGGTTTTTTGCCGACCAGTCTATCCGGCTTTCGGAAGGATACCCCTATGATTGATACGATTTTGCCCTATGCCGAAGTCCTATTCGGCGCGCTCTGCATCGCATCCGCGATTTTTCTGTTCAAGCCTATGAAGGCTTATGCCGCGAGACATGGCGAAAAAGACCCCGGCAAAGTTTTCTGTGTCGAGGACGTTATGATCATAGGCTGGTTCATTTTGCTGGCGTTCGGTGTTGGCGTTGGACTGTTCGGCATTGTCGGATAACCGGCATCAGCATTTGCAAAGGGCCCGCCTGTTGCGCCCTGATGAACGCCCGCTGTGAGAGCGCCAACTGCGTCAGCCTGCGCCGTCCGGGCAACGGCGGCGTAATTTTCGGCTCGATTCCAACGTCGCCGACCGTCAGAGTTTTCATAAGGATTTCTTTATATACTGCGGTCAGAGTGATATTTTTAGCGAGCAATCGCTATCGATCTGTGTTTACGTTGAGGAGGCAATTGGCCCATTAACCATCCGGGAGACCTCTAAGATGAGCAAGAACGCTGAAACACTGGCCCTGCACGCGGGCTATCGCGCCGACCCGGCAACCGGTGCCGTGGCGGTACCAATTCACCAAACAACATCTTTCCAATTCCGCGATACAGATCACGCGGCGGCACTGTTCTCTCTGCAGGAATTGGGCCCGATCTACACCCGCATTGGCGGCCCGACTAATGATGTGCTGGAGCAGCGCCTTGCCGCAATGGAAGGCGGCGCGGCTTCTCTCGTCGTTTCGTCCGGCCAAGCCGCAAGCGCCTTTTCAATCCAGAATATCGCCCGGGCTGGCGACAATATTGTCAGTTCAACCGATCTTTATGGCGGCACCTGGAATCTGTTCGCCAACACGATGAAGGACATGGGTATCGAGGTCCGCTTTGTCGATCCTGACGACCCGCAAGCCTTTGCCCGCGCAACTGACGACAAGACGCGCGCGTACTATGCGGAGACCCTGCCGAATCCAAAACTGAAAGTGTTCCCGATCCAGGAAGTGGCCGATATCAGCCGGCCGCTCGGCATTCCGCTGATCATGGATAACACAGCGGCACCGCTGCTTTGCCGTCCGTTCGACCACGGTGCCGCGGTCATTGTTTATTCGACCACCAAATACCTGGGTGGCCACGGGACCAGCATTGGCGGCGCGATCATCGACGGTGGCAACTTCGATTGGGAATCGCACAAAGCACGCCAGCCCTATTTGAACGAGCCGGACCCGTCCTATCATGGCGCAGTTTGGACCGAAGCAGTGAAGGGCATTGGCCCGGTTGCCTACATCATTAAGGCGCGCACCACGCTGCTGCGTGACCTGGGCTCGGCCATGTCGCCGTTCAACGCCTGGCTTACCCTGCAGGGTATCGAAACCGTTGCGCTGCGCATGGAGCGTCACTGTGAGAATGCCAATGCGGTTGCCTACTATCTGTCTAAGCACCCGAAGGTGGAAAATGTCATTTTCCCCGGCCTGATGAGCGGTGTCGCGAAAGAGCGGGCGCAAAAATATATGGGCGATAAAAACGGCGCACTGATGGGGATGGTCCTGAAGGGCGGCGCTGATGCCGGCAAAGCCTTCATTAACAAGCTGCAGGTGTTCTACCACGTGGCGAACATCGGCGATGCCCGCTCGCTGGCCATCCATCCGGCGACAACCACACATAGCCAGCTTTCGGCGGAAGAACAGGAAGCAACCGGTGTTACTGCTGGCTATGTCCGTCTGTCGATTGGTATCGAGCATATTGACGATATCATCGCCGACCTGGAGCAGGCACTGACCTGATCCGGCCTAGACGGGTTCCGGATGGTGTAATCGCCTCTGGCATATTCGTTGCGCAAAAGGGAAACTGGCTTCCCTTTTGCGCGTTGGAGCGCTTGTTATGACACTTTGGCTTGGCTGCATCGCCGATGACTTCACCGGGGCCACCGACATGGCCTCCATGCTGGTGAAGGGCGGCCTGCGTACGGTTCAGACCATCGGCATTCCGCCGGAGGGGTTCGAAAACCTGGCTGCCAATGCCGTCGTGGTGGCGTTGAAGTCCCGCTCGATCCCGGCGGAGGAAGCGGTGGCGCAGTCGCTGGCGGTGCTGGCCGAACTGCGCAAGACAACAGCCCGGCGATTTTTCTTTAAATATTGCTCTACCTTCGATTCCACGCCTGCGGGCAATATTGGGCCCGTCGCTGAGGCGCTGGAAGAGGAGTTGCGGGCCGACTGGGTACCGTTCTGCCCGGCGCTGCCGGTGAACGGGCGGACGATCTTTAACGGGCACCTGTTCGTCGGCGATAAGCTGTTGAACCAAAGCGGGATGGAGAACCATCCCCTCAACCCGATGACTGATGCGGACCTGCGCCGCGTGCTGGCGGCGCAGAGCGCAGCCAAGGTCGGCCTGGTGCCTGCCAAGGCGGTGCGTGCAGGGCCGGATGCGGTCAGGCGGGCCATCGTCGAACACCGGCGGGAGAACACGCATTTTGCCATCGTCGATTGCGTCGACGACGCCGACCTGGATGTGCTGGGCGAGGCCTTCAAAGACCTGATCCTGGTGACGGGCGGCAGCGGCCTGGCCGTGGGGCTGGGCCGGGCGTGGGTGAACGAACGCCGGGTGGAGGAGCATGACGATCCAGCGGCGCTGGATCTGCGCGACGGCTACACAGCAATTCTGTCGGGCTCTTGCTCGCAGGCCACGCTTGGCCAGGTCACGGCGTTCGAGGCCAAGGGCAGCCTGACGCTGCGTCTGGACCCGCTGGCGCTGGCAAAGGGCGACGAGGCGCTGCATGAGGCGGAAGCCTGGGCAGTCGCCAGCCTGGGGCATAAGCCGGTGGCAATTATTGCCTCCGAAACACCGGACAAAGTGAAGGAAGCCCAGTCAGTGCTGGGCGTAGAGCGTGCTGGACAGGTCGTTGAAAACGCCTTTGCCCGCCTGGCGCCGGCACTGGTCGCAAAGGGCGTTACCAAGCTGGTGGTGGCGGGTGGTGAAACCTCCGGCGCGGTTGTCGGCGGGCTTGGCGTCAACGCGCTCGCCATCGGGCCGGAAATCGACCCCGGTGTGCCATGGACCCAGATCGTGCAGGGCGAGGCCGAGGGACTGTGCTTGGCGCTGAAATCCGGCAATTTTGGGGCAGAGGATTTCTTTACCAAGGCCTTCGAGATGCTGGATTGATCCCATGAGTGGCGAGAGCGAAACCAAACTGCGTGAGCGCATGGCCGAGCATGGCAAGGCGCTGTTCGACCGGGGCCTGACCTTTGGCTCGGCAGGCAATATCAGTGTCCGGCTGGATGATGACTGGCTACTGACGCCAACCAATTCGTGCCTTGGCAGGCTCGACCCCGCGCGGATTGCCAAACTGGATGATCAGGGCACGCTGCTGTCGGGCGATCCGCCTTCGAAAGAAGCCTTCATGCACCGCGCGGTGTACGAGGAGCGGGCAGGAGCGCAGGCAGTGGTGCATCTACATACAACGCACTCCGTGGCGGTGTCCTGCCTGCACGGTATCGACCACACGAACGTGCTGCCGCCGCTCACCGCCTATTACGTCATGAAGATCGGCACCTTGCCGCTGGTGCCCTATTTCCGGCCGGGCGATCCGACGCTGGGCGAGGCAATCCGCGAATACATCGCCAAGACGCCAGCCGTGCTGCTCGCCAATCATGGGCCGGTGGTGGCGGGTAAGTCGTTAGACGACGCCATGTACGCGACCGAAGAGCTGGAGGAGACGGCCAAGCTGTTTCTGCTGCTCCAGAACCACCGCACCCGACCGTTGACGCCGGAGCAGATCAACGATCTGCACGCGCATTTCCCTAGCTAAGAGACCAGAGCCATGCCGAAACTTGCCGCCAATCTCTCCATGATGTTTACCGAGTGGGACTTCCTGGATCGCTTCCAGGCCGCTGCCGACCATGGCTTCAAAGGCGTTGAGTGTTTGTCGCCCTATGAGCACTCAGCCGATGCAGTGGCTCAAGCAAAGGGGAAAGCGCGGGTCGAAGCTACATTGTTCAACCTGCCCTTCACGGATAAGGAGCGGGGATTTGCAGCACTTCCCTGGCGCAAGACCGAATTCCGGGAGGCATTGGCGAAGGCGCTGGATTATGCCGGGGCGCTAGACTGCCCGAACCTGCACGCCATGGCTGGCATTCCGGGCGATGGTTCCAATGCAGCGGTCGTCGCCAACACTTATGCCGGCAATCTGGCCTATGCTGCGGAGCAGGCGTCGGGCAAAGGCATCAATATTCTGATTGAGCCGATCAACACCCGCGACATACCCGGCTTCTATCTGAACTATGTGGAGGACGCTGCCGCGTTGATTGCAGGCGTCGGCGCACCGAACCTGAAGCTCCAGTTCGATATTTACCACCGCCAGATCATGTCTGGCGACGTAATGATGAGCATGGCCGCGCATTTGCAACTCATTGCCCATGTGCAAATCGCCAGTGTACCCGACCGGCATGAACCCACCACCGGGGAGTTGAACGACACGCACGTACTCCGGTATCTGGACGAACTAGGCTATACCGGCTGGGTCGGCTGTGAGTATCGGCCCAAAGCTGGAACAGTTGAGGGCTTGGGTTGGATGAAGACCGTCTAGTAGTGCCGCGGAGCGCAAGGGGTTTCCAGAAGACCCATAGCGCGCTGTTGGCTGCGCACAACCGTGAATGTCCCTCACGCGATGCACAAATCCCTGCCGTTGGCATAAGGCTCGACCTGATCTCGGATAAGGGCCAGCACAACTAGAGCATCTTGCCCGACCCTCCAGTCTTAAATGCAGTGGGTCTGCAGTGGCGGCAGGCCGTTGAAGCCGACAGAGCAGTAGGTCGAGGTGTAGGCTCCGGTCGACAGGAACTCGATCTTGTCGCCAACCTTGAGCGCTTCCGGCAGCTGGTAATGGCTGTTGCGGTACATCACATCGACCTCGTCACAGGTCGGACCAGCCAAGATAACGGGCATCTTGGCTGCGTTCTCGTCGTCATAGGGCGTGCGGATGCGGTACTGGATCGCTTCGTCCATGGTCTCGATCAGGCCGCCGAATTTGCCAACGTCCAGATAGACCCAACTCTCCTCGTCCGCGTAGTCTTTCTTGGAGATCAAGATGACTTCGCTTTGCAAAATACCGGCATTGCCAACAAGCGAACGGCCCGGCTCGACCACCACTTCCGGCATACGGTTGCCGAAATGCTTGGTCAGCGCCTCAATCACTGCGGTTGCGTGATCGTGCTGATCCGGCGCGTTGGTGCGGTAGGTCGCGGTGAAGCCACCACCGATGTTGACCATGCGCAGCTTAACGCCCGCCTCAGCCAAGTCGGTGAACAGGGCGGCGCTACGTCCAACAGCAACGTCCCACTGTCCCACATCCCGTTGCTGGGAGCCGACATGGAAAGACAGGCCATAGGCGTCGAGACCCAGTTCATTGGCGCGGATCATCAGGTCGCGCGCCATGTCCACACCGCAGCCAAACTTGCAGGCGAGCGGCCAGTCGGAGCCAGCACCATCCATGAAAAGGCGGCAATAAACGCGAGCGCCGGGCGCGGCCACGGCCAGCTTTTCCAGCTCGGCCTCGCAGTCGAACGCGAACATGGTCACGCCCAGACGGTAGGCCGCCTCGATATCACGCTGCTTTTTGATGGTATTGCCGAACGAAAGACGTTCTGCCGGCGCACCGGCTGCGATGGCGTCCTTGATCTCATAGATTGAAGCGCAATCGAAGGATGAGCCCATGCCTGCCAGCATCCCCATCACCGACTTCGCCGGGTTGGCCTTCATGGCATAATAGATTGTTGCCATCGGCAACGCACGTTGCAGGCTCTCATAAGCCTCCGCGACTGCTTCCAGATCGACAACCAGGCAAGGGGTCTGAGGTTGCTGCTCAGCCAGGTAACGAGAAATGCGTGCCGTCATACCACGGGCCCTTCCACTAATCGACGTTAAGACCAGTAGTGTGCCGTCGCCCGATGCAGTACTCGCTTTGCGTGCCGTAACACCCGCCACAAGGCCGACTCAAACGCCGTCACCAAGAGCGCACATGTTACCTCGTTACCGGGTCACCAAACTGTCCTCGCGAGACAGTAGGGATTTGCTCCCCCAGGCGTTGCTGAGACCCGCCGGCACGTGGGCGTGAAGTGCGAGCGGCGGCATTTAGAGAATGCTGCCCCTGAATGCAACAAAAAAATGCATTATCGTACTTTAGACGTGCCGGCGAAAACTGTTGTGCATGCCGTTTCAATTGCACGCCGCCCGCCAGTCCCTTAAGGGAAATGTGACAAACAACGCCAACAATGCGAGCGTGCCTGCGTGATGCCGAAACCAATCCTGATCCTGAACGGGCCCAATCTGAACATGCTGGGTGTCCGCCAGCCTGAGATTTACGGACGCCAGACCCTGGCCGATATCGAGGAAAGCTGCGCCAGCTACGCCGATGCGCTGGGGCTGCAGATCGATTTTCGCCAAAGCAATATCGAGGGCGAGTTGGTCACCTGGATTCAGGAGGCGCTCAGCACTACCGACGGTGTGATCATCAATGCTGCTGCCTATACGCATACCTCCGTTGCGTTGCAGGATGCGTTGAAGCTGCTGTCGGTGCCGGTAATCGAAGTGCATCTCTCCAACATCCACCAACGTGAGGCTTTCCGGCATCACTCCTATATATCCGCGGCAGCGCAGGGGATGATCTGCGGCTTCGGCTCGCGCGGCTACCTGATGGCGCTGGACGCGCTGGCCGCCCAACTGCGAACCAATTAGTGGTTCGATGGAAACAGATGATACCCATCCGTTTGCTGAATCGAACCGCCAACATAGTGAAAGAGTGGGCTGATTCACGAAGCGCTTGCGGACTCAAACGTTTCGATCAGACCACTAGGCCACGAGCCTGATTCGCTCTTACAAAGAGGAGACAACCATGACCCAAGAGATTGTCCTGATCGTCGGCGTCGGCCCCGGCCTCGGCGCAGCGCTCGGCAGACGGTTTGCGAAAGCGGGCGCGAAGGTTGCCCTGGCCTCCCGCCGGCTGGAGCCGGTGCAGGAGATCACCAAGGAGTTTGGCGCGAACGCCTATGACTGCGACGCAACCAATGAGCAGTCAGTTTTGGACCTCTATGCCGCCGTGGAGCGCGATCTGGGGGAGCCAACTGTTGTGGTTTACAACGCCTCCGGCCGGGTGCGCGGCTCGGTGCTGGATATCGAAGTAGACCAGTTCAAGGAAGCCTGGGACCGCGGCTGCCTGGGTGGCTTTATCGTGGCTCGGGAAGCCGGGCGGCGGATGGTCAAGCATAACCGCGGCACCATCCTGTTCACCGGCGCGACTGCCAGCGTGAAAAGCTATGGCAAGTCGGCGGGCTTCGCGGTCGGCAAGTTCGGCCTTCGCGCGCTATCCTTCGCCATGGCGCGGGACCTGGGGCCGCAGGGCATCCACGTGGCCCATGTGATCGTGGACGGCGGCATTCACGGCCCGCATCATGGGGTGGAAAGCGGTAAGCCGGAGCATCACCTGCTGGAGCCCGATGCCATCGCCGAGACCTATTACCAGCTACACGCCCAGCACCGCAGCGCCTGGGCGGCGGAGATCGACGTGCGGCCCTGGGTCGAGTCGTTCTAGGCTGATGGAGTGACAAGACTGGCCGCGCACCCGGACAGCCGGTGGTTTGGACTGCATCGAAGTCGGTAACGGCCCACCCGTTGCGCTGATTCACGGCGTCGGCCTGCGGGCAGATGCCTGGGGCGCACAGATAGAGGCGCTGGCAGCGCACTATCACGTCCGCGCTTACGATACGCCGGGCCGGGGCGGCAGTACGCCCGTGGGAGAGCGGCGGTCGCTGGCCGACTACACGGACCGGTTTGCCGAGGCCATCGCGGCATTCGGGGAGCCTACCCTGGTGGCCGGGCACTCGATGGGCGCGCTGATCGTACTCGACCTAGGCA
Organism: Alphaproteobacteria bacterium; assembly: GCA_965202745.1. Taxonomy (GTDB): domain Bacteria; phylum Pseudomonadota; class Alphaproteobacteria; order Bin95; family Bin95; genus JACKII01. The sequence goes on along the minus strand of CBDBCB010000021.1, from coordinate 79,748 downwards.
TCCGGTATCCGGACCTGGTGCGTGGCGTAGCAGCATTGAATGGTGTCTTCCGACGCTCGGATGAAACCAAGCAGGCGGTGCAGGCGCGAGCGGCTTCTCTGGTGGCCAGCAATCAGGCGGATTTAAGCGCAACTCTGCCCCGCTGGTTCGGGGACATCCGTCGGATGATCTGCTGGCGGCCAAAGAAGCCTGCGGCCGGTGGCTGCTTGGGGCAGAGCATGAGGGTTACGCCAAGGCCTATACGGTGTTCGCACATGCCGATGGCACGCCCACGGACGACCTCGCCGCAATGCTTTGTCCGGCCCTCATCATGACCGGTGAGGAAGAGGCAAACTCCACCGCCGGCATGTCACGGGAAATGGCCAGGATTGCGCCGAACGCCGAGTGCTACATCATGCAGGGGGCGAACCACATGCTGCCCATGACCCATCCGGACGAAACGAACCAGGTGCTACTGGACTTTTTCGGAAGGTGCTGCGCTGCCAAGACCTGATGCGGTCAATGCCACCGGTCAGTAAGCGTACTCTTTGAACAGCGGATCGACAGAGCCCCCCCACTTGCCGTGGTAGGCTTCGAGTTTCCAATGCGCCGGGGAGTGGCCGCTTTCAGCGATCTGCTCCAGAATCTCCAGGAAGCCGGTTTCGTTGTTGCCAGCGCCGTCCAGCCGGGCGCGGTTCTGAAGGCCCGCCCGGGAGATCTTGAGCACGTCACGGCCCGTTTCAGCCAGCGTCCGCCCCCGGAATTTCAGATCCAGGCCCAACCTGGGCGCCTCGTCGCGCAGCATGTTCCGCTCTTCAGCCGTCCAGTCCTTGACATAATCCCAGGCGGCATCCAGCGCGGTCTGATCATAAAGCAAGCCGACCCAGAGAGCAGGCAGGGCGCACAACCGCTTCCAGGGGCCGCCGTCCGTACCGCGCAGTTCCAGGTAGCGCTTCATGCGCACTTCCGGGAACGCAGTGGTGACATGGTCAGCCCAATCGGCCATGGTTGGCTTGTCGCCCTTACGGACTTTGAAGCCCCGGTCCTCAGCTTCCATCTCGCCAGCCATGAACTGTTTGAAGGATCGGCCGGAGAGGTCCACATATTCCTCGCCGCGATGGATGAAATACATCGACACGTCAAGGATATAGTCGGTGTACCGCTCGAAGCCAAAGCCGTCCTCGAAGACGAAATCCAGCATGCCGCAGCGGTCATTGTCAGTATCGGTCCAAACATGACTGCGATAGGACATGAAGCCGTTGGGCTTGCCTTCCTTGAAAGGCGAATTGGCGAACAGCGCTGTCGCCAAAGGCTGCAAGGCCAGTGACACCCGGAACTTCTTCACCATGTCGGCTTCACTGGCATAGTCCAGATTCACCTGGACGGTGCAGGTGCGCAGCATCATATCCAGGCCGAGCTTTCCGACCTTGGGCATGTAGTTGCGCATGATGCGGTAGCGGCCCTTGGGCATCCATTGGATGTCCTCCCGCCGCCATTTCGGATCGAACCCCACGCCGACCATACCAAGCCCCAGCCGGTCGCAAATGGTGCGGACCTGGTCGAGATGGGTGTGCACTTCTGAGCAGGTGTCGTGAATGTTCTCCAGCATGGCGCCCGACAACTCGAACTGCCCGCCGGGCTCCAGCGTGATGGAGCCGCCCGCATCATCCTTCAGCGCGATGATGTTGCCGTGTTCCAGTACTGGCTGCCAGCCAAACTCGCTGGCCAAACCTTCCAGCAATGGCTTAATGCCATCGGGCTCGTCCCAACCCGGTCGGGTCAGGTCGGAGAGCCGGAACACCAGCTTTTCGTGTTCCGTGCCAATACGCCATGCGTCGGCAGTTTTATTGCCGGCCTCGAACCAGGAAACCAGTTCGTCTCTGCCAGTAATGGGCACTGCGCCCTCGGGTCCAGCCATGCACGCTGCCTTGCGCGTTCGGTTTCAAAAAATGCTGCTCAGGGCACCGAACGCACAGCCAAATCGCCGTCACCCGCCAACGCCTGGCCAATTGCCAGGGCAGCGATAACCGCTGTATCCGCCCGCAAAATTCGCGGCCCCAAGGTCACGCGCTTAACAAACGGAACTTCACTCAAGCCGTCAAGTTCAGCTGACGCAAAACCGCCTTCCGGTCCGATCATCAATCCCCAGGGGCGGACAGTATCACTCTCTTCATCCAGCAGAGCATCGGCGGCATCCGCCAGCGGTTCGCCCTTGCCGGTCTCGTCACACCACAACAATGCGCGCTCTGCCGGCCAGCCATGCAACAGGTCTTCAAGGCGAAGAGCGGGTTCAATCATGGGGATATCCAGGCGTTTGCACTGCTCCGCCGCCTCTACCGCGATACGGTCGAGGCGGTCGAGGTTCAACCGCTCCGCCATGGCGCGGTCGGTGATGATGGGGAAAAAGCGGGAGACGCCCAACTCCGTGCCCTTCTGGACAATCATTTCCATCGCCGGACGTTTCGGCACACCGAAGGCCAGCCAGGGCCCGTCCGCTTTTGGCTGCGGCGCAAGTTGCTCGCCTACCGCCACCCCGATCCGGCGGCGATCATTTCCGGCAAGCGCCGCAGAAAACAGGCCATCCCGCCCGTTGAATACCAGCACTTCCCGGCCGGGCGCGAGCCGCATCACCCGCAAAAGGTAGTGCGTTTGCTCTGGGCCAAGACTGGCCATGGCACCCGGCGTCAATGCCGCGTTGATGAACAGGCGCGGCGTGCGGGCGGATAGGGTACGGTCTGTGTCATTCATGCCCTGAATATAAGTGATTTGCAGCCCAGCGTCATGGCCCCTCCGCAACCACCGCCCACCGGCCTCTCGCGCGATCCGCACGAGGCGACCGATATTCGCCAAAGCGTTGCCGAACGCATCTTGCCGGCACGGCTGCACCCCTACGCCCGGCTCGCCCGCCTGGACCGGCCTATCGGCACCTGGCTGCTTCTGCTGCCCTGTTGGTGGGGCGTTGCGCTGGGATTGGGTCAGGACGATGCCAGCATTGCTAAAGCCATTGTATTTCCTATTCTTTTTGCCATTGGCGCCTTGGCCATGCGGGGGGCGGGATGCACCTATAATGACATTGTCGACCGGGACTATGACGGCCAGGTCGCCCGCACCGCGTTGCGCCCTATCCCTGCCGGTGAGGTATCGGCAACTCAGGCTTGGCTGTTCCTGATCCTGCAACTTGCCATCGGCGCAGCCGTGCTGTTTTCGCTCAACTGGACGGCGGTCATTATAGGGTTGTTTTCAATTCCGATCATCGCTGCCTACCCCTTCGCCAAGCGAATCACCGACTGGCCACAGGCAGTGCTCGGCCTGGCATTCAACTGGGGCGTGCTGGTAGGCTTTGCCGCCATGACCGGCGGACTGACCATAGCGGCGGTTTTGCTATATGCCGCCGGCATTCTTTGGACGCTTGGCTACGACACAATTTACGCCCACCAGGACAAGGACGACGACGCCATGATCGGCGTCAAATCCACCGCCCTGCTATTTGGTTCGATGACCAAAATGTGGCTCACCATGTTCTACACCACCATGGTGGCGCTGTTGGCAGTCAGTGGAGCGTGGGCGGACGCCGGTATCGGCTATTGGCTGGGCCTTTTGGCGGTGGCGGGGCATCTGGCTTGGCAGATAATCACCGTGGATATCGACGATCCCGACAATTGCCTGTCGCGGTTTAAGGCCAACCGCGACACGGGCCTGATGGTTGCCGCGGCCATCCTGCTTGGACTGATCTAGGCCATGGAGTTGGACGAATTCATCCGCGCCAGCACCGCTGTGGAGCACCCGCCGCTGGTGCCGGAAATCAGACTCTACCTGGCAACGGAACTAACGCCGCTCTGGCACGCCACCGAGTCCTACCTGAACCAGCAGAATATCGGCGCACCGTTCTGGGCTTTCGCCTGGGTCGGCGGCCAAGCTTTGGCGCGCTATATCCTGGACCGGCCATCGGTGGTGGAAGGCAAGCATATTGTGGATATCGGCTCGGGCGGCGGCATTGTCTCTATCGCTGCTGCGATGGCGGGAGCCGAGCATATACTGGCCTTGGACATTGACCCGATGGCGGAGATGGTTTGCCGCATGAATGCCGAACTGAACGGCGTTTCTGCGATAATTGCCACCGAAACAGCTGACGCCATCACCTATGACCTCTCCCGCTTCGACCTGATCCTGGTAGGTGACGTCTGCTACACGCTCGGCGAAAGCCAGGAGCTGGCTGAGCATGTGCGGGCAGAGGCCGCGCCGGCGCTGTTTGGCGACCCCGGCCGCCAATTCATGCCACGCGCCGACCTGGAGCACCTGGCAGCCTGCAGCGTCCCGACATCGAAAGAGATTGAAGCCGACGACATCTCAGAGGCCAGCGTCTGGCGGATGCTCTGACCGCGACCGCTTTTGTCCCGCATGTCCCAATAACATACAGTGGATACGAGTGCAAGAGGCAAGCACGGCTAAAGCATCAGCTTTACTGCAAAACCTGCACACCCCACTTGGCGAGGGAAAGCGTTATGGCGAAAAGAGCATTGCTTGGATCAATAGTGGGGATAAGCGCACTGGCAAGTATTATAGCCAGCCCAGCCATAGCGATCACCATGTCTGATTTTGAGTGGCTATAGACCAGTTCACCCGTTGCAGGCGGAACGACAGTCGCTGGTGTCGGCATCACTCTTTCATCCGACCGTCAGGTTTCTTATCTACCCGGGTATATCTTGAAAGCCCTGCGATTCAATTTTGAAAACGGGACTCCCTACGACGTGGACCTGTCGATACCAGGTCAGTCCGTTTCCGATGCCCCAGAAACAACTGCATTCTGGAACTTCAGCAAACGAATTACGGAGTTCAGCTTCGATATAGCCAGACTTGCGCCAGGTGAACTGTTTGAAACGTCGTTAGGCGTGCCCGATTCCGTGTCTGGCAGCCTGGCTGTGAACGGCATGACCATCGTCGGCACTGGCGCGCACGATTTCAACAGCGGCAGGGTTTTCTATACCGGCTTGAACACCACCGCCGTTGAAATTTATCACGGTACCCAGGGTGCCGGCAGTGCGGCAAATCCTGGCGACGCCGGTGTAACCAAATTCGGCATCACCCCGGTGCCCCTTCCAGCGAATCTGGCAGTGCTTGCAACAAGCATTGCGGGACTAGTTTGGATCGGACGACACAAACGGACCTGAACGGCAAGCTTCACCTGCTGGAAACTTAGCCATCGGCGGACCTGAATGGGTCCGCCGTCTCTCGTTGTTTTGGAAGCAGTTGGGTCCAGGAAACAGGTAGGCCGTCTCTAATACCCGAGCGCCAGGCCATCCTTGCGGGTTTCGCTGCCGCCGGTGAGCACGCCTTCCTTGCGATCGATCCAGATGGCCTGGCCGCCGCCGTGCGGGCGCACGAGGTATTCGCAGTCGTGGCCCATGGCGCGCAGCTCGCTGGCCATGGCGGGGCTGATGGTGGTCTCCAGCTCCAGCTTGCCGGCGTAGCTCATCACGCGCGGATGGGCGATGGCCTGTTGCGGGTCCATGCCGTAGTCGATCATGTTCGACAGCAGCCAGGTATGGCCGACCGGCTGGTAGTTGCCGCCCATGACGCCGAATGGCATTACCGCCTCGCCGTCTTTCATCAGCATGCCGGGGATAATGGTGTGCGCCGGGCGTTTGCCACCCTGGATAGCGTTCGGGTGGCCCACTTCCAGCGAGAAGCCCCAGCCGCGGTTTTGCAAAATGACACCGCTTTTCGGCCCGACAATCGCGCTGCCGTAATTGTGGAAGGTGGAGTTGATGAAGGAGCAGGCGTTGCCGTCCTTGTCGACGACGCAGAGGTAAACGGTGTCGCCATTCTTATCGAGGCCGGGCGGCGGCAGATCGGTCATCGCGCGCTTGTCGTCGATCATGGCGCGCAGGCGCTCGGCGTAGCCCTTGGACAGCAGCAGGTCTTGCGGCACGTCCGCCATGTTCGGGTCGGCGACAAAGGCGTTGCGGTCGCGGATACCCAGCTTGCCGACCTCAGCCATGCGGTGCAGGCGGGTGATCGACAGCGGGTCGTCCGGCTGGTCATAGCCTTCCCACATGTTCAGCATCAGCAGCGCGATGATGCCGACGCCGTTCGGCGGGCACTCATAGACCTGATAGCCCTTGTAGTCCGTCACGATGGGCGTGACGTATTCCGGCGCATTGCTGACGAAGTCATCCAGCGTGTGCAGGCCGCCCATGGCGTTCAGATGGCTGACCAGGTCCTCGGCAACCTCACCAGTATAGAAGGCTTTGCGGCCGTCATTGGCGATCATCTTCAGGGTGCGGGCCAGTTCCGGCTGCTTGAAGATCATCCCTTCTTTCGGCGCACCGCCGCGCAGCATGATGGCTTTCGCAGCCGGGTCGATGGAGAGTTTTTCCGTGGAGAGGTGCCAGTCCAACGCGGTGCGGTCGTGCACGGCAAAACCGTTCTCGGCGTAGCCGATGGCGGCTTGCAGGCATTCTTCCAGGCCCTTGGTGCCATGGTCGCACAACAGCACTTCCCAGGCATCCACCGCGCCCGGAATGGTGGCCGTGTGCGGACTGGTGGTCGCAAGCGAGGTGATGCCCTGGTCTGCATACCATTCGGCAGAGGCGGCTGCGGGCGCACGGCCAGAGCCGTTCAGCGCAACCAGCGGGCCGTTAGCGGGCTTGTAGAGGCAAAAGTTATCGCCGCCGATGCCGGTCGAGCCCGGCTCAGTCACGCACTGCACCGCGCAGGCTGCGACTGCCGCATCGATGGCATTGCCGCCCGCCTTCAGCATCTCTATCCCGGCCAAGGTCGAACTTGGCTGAGAAGTGGTAACCATGCCATTGGTGCCGCGGGCGGCGGAGCGGGTCGGTTGGTGGAAGTCGCGCATGGGGCGGTGTCTCCGGCAGGCGGGTATAATCATTGGGTTGCGGGAAACTAGCGCCAGTTGCTGGGATTCACCAGCAGATCGCGCCCCAGATTACTGTGTTGGCCCACATCCGCAAAATTTGCCGATTGTCGGAATTTTTCGGCAATCCCGCCAAAGTCGCCGTAAAATCGCCCGGCCAGAGAAATAAACGTAACATGTTCTGCTCCTTGTATTAGCTGACGCTAATATATTTGGCCGCCGCCCGGTATATTGATTCCCTCCGCTAACATGCCGCGTGTTGCAGCGTCCCGCGAGCCGTCCAAATCAATTGCGCGGCATCCGGCGGCTTCAACGGTCACATCATACCCCAGACGACGGGCGTCTAATGCAGAGTAGAAAACGCAAAAATCATAGGCCAGTCCGACCATAACCAGCTGGGAAATGCCCAATTCCTTCAGATAACCATGCAATCCAGTTGCCGTTGTGCGGTCATTCTCAAAAAACGCGGAATAGCTGTCGATGCCGGGGCGAAACCCTTTGCGCACGATTAACCGGGCGCGGCTGGTTTCCAGGGCGGGATGGAAGTCAGCACCGACTGATCCCTGTACGCAATGATCCGGCCATAGCGTCTGCGCGCCGTACGGCAATTGCACCTGCTCGAACGGGTGCTTGCCTGCATGCTGGCTGGCAAAGAATAGGTGGCCAGGCGGGTGCCAGTCCTGGATCAGGACCACATGCCCGACCTGGCTAATCAGGCGGTTCACCTGGGGCAGGATGCCGTCGCCGCCGGGCACAGCCAACGCGCCGCCAGGGCAGAAATCGTTCTGCATATCGACAACCAGCAGAGCGGATATATCAGCAGCGCTCATCGCATCACTCCTTCCCGCCCGGCATGGCGCTAGCTCTGGGGAGGCAGACCGGGACCGGCCGGTCCGGTTGAGGCAGGGGGAGCCGTTACGGTTCGCGGGATAGTCTGACCCGCCGCAGCCGGTGCAGACGGCCCATCGGCCGGCGGTCCGTCTGTTTGCTCGGGCACGGCTATACTCGGCACGGACTGCCCGGGAATAGAGGCGTCCGGTTTGGCCTCCTCGGCCGCCTTTCGCTCGCTATCAGCCTGATCCGCTGGCGACGCCGCGGGGTTAACCAGCTCCGGCGGATTCTCCTCACCCGGTCCAGGTCCATCGGAGGAGCAAGCGGCCAGAGCCAAACCCAAAGCCATTGCAAACGCCGCTGCGCGATAGTGTTTCATGGGACGGTGCATTGATTTAACCGCCTGATTCTTAAGCAACGGATTTGATCAAATTAGCGATCTTGTCGAGTACCGGCAGCACCTTATCCGCCTTCTCCGACTCCAGCGAGAACGTCACCCGCGCAATACCCGCGTCACGGAAGCGCTTCAGCATGTCCTCGTCCATCTCGGCTCCGAATACCGAGACTGGCAGGCTATCGGCATCGCGCCCGGCCTCTGCCGCCATCTGACGGAAGCGGGGCAGTTGCTCCAGCACATCAGCACCGCGGCCACCCAGCGGAATCCAGCCGTCACCATAGGCGATCGCCCGGCGGGCTGCGTGCGGCATTGCTCCACCAACCAGGATAGGCGGGTGCGGTTTCTGTACCGGCTTTGGCCAGGTCATCATGGGTTCAAAGCTTTGGAATTCGCCCTGGAATGCCGGCTTGGTCTCGGTCCAGATGGTCTTCAGCATGGCCACCCGCTCTGCCATCAGTTTGATGCGCGTCTTCGGGTCCGTGCCATGATCGGCCATCTCCTCCCGGTTCCAGCCAGCGCCGATGCCGAACAGGAAGCGCCCGCCCGAGAGATAGTCCAGCGTCGCCACTTCCTTCGCCAACTGGATCGGGTCGCGCTGGATAATCAGGCAGACGCCGGTCGCCAGCTTCAGCATTTTGGTGGTCATCGCCGCGGTTGCCAGGCCGACAAACGGGTCGATCACGTCATAGTACCGCTTCGGCAGTTCCGGCCCGCCGCCCCAGGGCGACTTCCGGCTGAGAGGAATATGCGAGTGCTCCGGCGCCCAGAACGACTCGAACCCCCGCTCTTCCAACGCCGGGCCCAACGCGGCCGGGGTCATGGAGTAGTCGGTGCAAAACATGGATGCGCCGAAATGCATGGGAAGCTTCCTCTTATGAATTAGTTACCGCGATCATAGACTGCGCGGCGTGCGCTTGCCACAACCCTACTTCTTGCGGTTCAAGAAGGCCGTCATCAGGCGGCTGGGCTCGTCGGTGCGGTAGCTCTCCACATAGGCCTGGATACCTGCCCTGGCCCCGTCAGTCACGCCCATACGGTCCCAGTCCATGATAAGCCGCTTCTGGATACGCACCGCCCGCGGCCCGCAGAGCAGCAGCGACTCGACCCACTTCTCCACCGCCGCATCCAGGCCGCTGGTCGGCACCAGCTTCTCCAGATAGCCGATGCGGTAGGCTTCTTCGGCATCAATGTGGTCGCCGGTCAGCACCAGCTCACACGCCTTGCCCCAGCCGATCAGCCTGGGCAGCACGCTTGCTTCCATGCCGGAAGGAATGCCGAAGCGCACTTCCGGCATACCTAACTTGGCATGGTCTGCCGCGACGCGCATGTCGGCACAGGCCGCAATCTCCATGCCGGAGCCGAAGCAATAGCCATTGATCCGCGCGATCACCGGCACCGGGAATTGACGCACCGCATCGCAGACCCGGTGGGTTTTGGTGGAGGAGGCTTCCGCCTGGTTCAGGTCGAAGTCCTTCATCTCGGCCAGGTTTGTGCCGCCGACGAAGGATTGCTCTCCTGCCCCGGTCAGCACCAGTGCGCGGAGGCTTTCGTCATGCTTCAGGCCCGTCATCACGTCGATGAAGCGCTGCTTGCCGTCGACGCCAAGCGCATTCCGCTTGGCCGGGTTGTTGAACGTGACCCAGGCGACGCGCCCCGCCTCGCCCCGGTCGTCATAGGTGACCTTGATCAGGTCGTCCTTGGTGTCTGCGGCCATTGATTTCCTCCTGGTTTCACTAAGCCCTACCGCTTGAAATCCTCGCCCGGCAGCGCTCCCCACCCGGCGGAGCGCGTCACCCAGCCGTGGTAACTCCCGGTAGAGAGTTCGCACCAATCGCCAGCACAGGATGACAAGCCCACCAGCGCATTCACCTCCAGCCGGGCCACGACCTCGGCCTCCTCAGACGGTTCTTCGCGCATGTCCACCGCTTCTGCCAGCACCAGGAAGGTCCGCCGCCCAGTAATCAGCGATTGGTGCAGCCAACCTTCGACATCGTCATACAGCGCCACTTTGCGCCACAACTTGAACTCATCGACCACTTTGAGTGGCATACCCCGCCGCAGCAGCACTGTTCGGATCGGGAAGTATTTGTCAGGCCCCGCCCGCAAGTTGGCGCGGTCTACCCGCAGCGAGACGAAGCGCGGCATGTCATAGCCGGTGACGGGCCCCTTGGCTGGCGCAACATCAGCCACTGCCGTGGATGCAGCGAACAGTAGCACCCCCAGGCATAGACTCCAGCGGGCCAGCCTGCTATCCGCCTTGCCCTGGTGCCCTTGCTTCCCGCTGCGCATGGTACAACCAAGAAGGCACGCCATTATGGCAACCAAAAAACCCCTGGTCATCGTTACCCGCAAACTGCCTGCCTCAATCGAAAACCGGTTGATGGAATTGTTCGACACCCGTCTGAACACAACGGACGAGCCTATGTCCAGCCACCAGCTTGTGGAGGCCATGCAGGAAGCCGACGTATTGGTGCCCACCGTCACCGACCGGCTGACTGCCAACCTGTTGTCTGAAGCAGGCCCGCAGCTCAGGCTTTTGGCCAATTTCGGCGCGGGCGTGGACCATATCGACCTGAAGGCTGCCAAAGCCAAAGGCCTCATGGTCACCAACACGCCGGGCGTCCTCACTAGCTATACGGCCGACCTGACCATGTCCCTGATTCTCTCCGTGCCCCAACGCACGTCGGAGGGGGAGCGCCTGCTGCTTTCCGGCGAATGGCACGGCTGGTCGCCAACCATGCTGCTGGGCCGCCGGGTGGCGGGCAAGCGCCTCGGCATTATCGGCATGGGCCGCATCGGCAGCGCTGTTGCCCGCCGGGCCAAGGCCTTTGGCATCGCGATCCACTACCACAATCGCCACCGCGTCGATCCCGATCTCGAAACCGAGCTGGAGGCGACCTATTGGGAGAGCCTCGATCAGATGCTAGCCCGCATGGACATCATCTCCGTCAACTGCCCGCGCACGCCTGCGACCTACCATCTGCTGAACGCACGGCGGCTGGGACTGTTGCAGCCAACGGCCTATATCGTGAACACCTCCCGCGGCGACGTGATTGACGAAGCCGCCCTGGGCCGGGCCCTGCGCGAAGGCCGCATTGCCGGCGTAGATCTGGACGTGTACAAGCGCGAACCCGCGGTCGACCCCTCGCTTATGGGCTTGGACAATTGTGTGCTGCTGCCGCATATGGCGTCCGCAACCCAGGAAGCCCGCACCGAGATAGGCGAGAAAGTCCTCATCAACATCAAGGCCTTCGCAGATGGCCACAAACCGCCGGACCGCGTACTGCAAAGCATGTTCTGAGCGCCCGGCATTTCCCCTTTCCTCCCTTCACCCTGAGCCTGTCGAAGGGTCCTGCTTCAAATGCGGCCACCCCTTCGACAGGCTCAGGGTGAAGCGTTGAGCGGCAGCCGACAGCGCCAATAAAGACAAAGACTAGGAGTTCTCCCTATGGGATTTAACTGTGGCATCGTTGGATTGCCGAACGTCGGCAAGTCCACCCTGTTCAACGCGCTGACCGCCACCCAGGCGGCAGAGGCGGCCAACTATCCCTTCTGCACGATCGAGCCTAATACGGGCCGTGTTGCGGTGCCCGACTCGCGCCTGGACCAGATCGCCGCCATCGCCAAGTCCGCCAAGATCGTGCCGACCCAGCTGGAGTTCGTCGACATTGCGGGCCTGGTGCGGGGCGCCTCCAAAGGCGAAGGCTTGGGCAACCAGTTTCTGGGCAACATCCGGGAATGCGATGCCATCGCCCACGTTCTACGCTGCTTCGAGGACGAGGACATCACCCATGTAGAGGGTGGCATCGACCCCCTGCGCGATGCGGAGACCATCGAGACCGAACTGATGCTGGCCGACCTGGAAAGCCTGGAACGCCGCTTCGATCAGGCCACCAAGAAGGCCAAGGGCAACGACCGGGAAGCAAAGGAACAGCTGGTGGTCATGGAGCCCATTATCGCTGCCCTGCATGATGGCAAGCCGGCCCGCTCGGTCACCTTCTCCAAGGAGCAGACGGTCACGGTCAAGCGCCTGCAATTGCTGACCGACAAGCCGATCATGTACATCTGCAACGTAGACGAGGACTCGGCTGGCACCGGCAACGACTGGTCGGAGAAGGTCACCGCCTGGGCTAAGGAACAGGGTGCCGTGACCATCGCCGCCGCCATCGATGCCGAAGTGGCCGTCCTGCCGCCGGAAGAACAGGCGGAGTTTCTGGAGAGCCTCGGGTTGGAAGAACCTGGCCTGCGCCGGGTGATCCAATCCGGCTATGAGCTGCTGGGCCTGCTGACCTTCTTCACCGCCGGACCGAAGGAATCCCGCGCCTGGACCGTCTATGACGGCGCGAGCGCTCCCGAAGCGGCGGGCGAGATCCACACCGACTTTCAGCGCGGCTTCATCGCGGCAGAGACAATTTCCTTCGCCGACTACATCGCCTGCAACGGCGAGGCCGGGGCCAAGGAAGCCGGCAAGATGCGCCAGGAAGGCCGCGACTACCGCGTCAAAGACGGCGACGTGATGCTGTTCCGCTTTAACGTCTAGCGCAACGGCTCCCCCTTAAGCTCCCTGCTCCCCTTCTCTCTCCACCTCCCCGGACTTGATCCTAGGCCTATTCCAGAGGCCTCCAAGCCCGTTCACGCACTCAGATCCCCTAACTCAGTACAGCAATTTACCTACGGTTTATGACCGGTTTAGCCAAAGTTTACTTCAGGTTTAGCGGCAGTTTAAGCGGCGCTTCCTGACCTGTAACCCGCCCGAATGACCAGCGCAGCAACACCCCTTCAGTTGGTATTTTCCCACCCTAATACAACCATTATAAGCCCTCCGGTCCGCAGCCAAGGACGATGCTTTCCTTTGGCCTGAGAATAGTAAAGACTTGGCAGATTGCTGAAAAACCAAAAACATCAGCATCCTGAGTAGCCTGGCCAGAGGCCGGGCGTATTGAAGGGCCAATAGGCTATTGAAACCATGCCAGAAATAGGCTCTTCGATACACTCGCTGGCGCTCCCTACTCAGGATGCTGGAATTTTTTCAGCAACCGGTTAGGCGAAACGGCAGCCACCACGCCCAACTGCGAAGCATGCGAGATACCGGCCCAAAGGGAGAGCACCAATGCAGATACACTTGTTCGAGGACAGCCTCACCAACGGCCAGCAGGTCGCGTTCGGCGATACGCCCGCCCGCACCATCTACATGACCGCGGGTGAGGTCACCGTCGACGGCACGGTACACGCCTGCGGCAGCGGCTTCGTCGCAAGCGGACCCCTTGCCCTGACCGCCGGTACCGGGGGAGCCTCGCTCTGGCGCTGGGACCTGTCCGATGCGCCGCCCGTCACACCGCCGCAGCAGTCCGCCAAAAAACTCTCCGGGCAGCTCCCGGACCAATTCGCCGAGCCGGGCAATTTCCTGCGGCTCGACAGTGTCGCCTTCCCCCCGGCGGGCTTCGCCATGCTGCACACCCACCAGGGGCCGGGCATCCGGTGCCTGCGCAAAGGCACGATCCGGATCGACACCGACGGCCACTCCACCGCCTACGGCCCTGGCGGCCCTTGGTTCGAAATCGGCCCGGTCCCGGTGTTCGCCCAGGGCGACGCGGCACTCCCCCACCCGCTTCATCCGCGCGTCCGTGCTGCCGGATGCCCTGCGCGGCAAGTCCTCTATCCACTACGTCAACGAAGAAGACCGCGCCAAAACCAAGTCCCAAATCTACCGCAGTTATGGTGAAGTGGGGCTGGCACTCTAACCAGGGTGACCACAGCGGCGGCATTGTTCAAAGCCACCAAATTCCCTATCCTGTGCCCAGCCTATTCCCCGCCCCAATCCCCGCCGGAGCGCCCGCCATGCAGCACGCCAAGCAAGTCGAGATCCTCGACCAATTGATCCACATGATGGACACGCACACCAATGCGGATGCAGGCGTCATGCGGCAGAACCCCACCTCTGGCTATGTCTGCCCCGATCTGGCCAAGACCGAGTGGGACGCCTTCTTCAAGAACCACGCCCAGCTAGTCGGCCTCTCCGTCGATCTGCCGGAGCCGGGCACCTTCATGACCATCGACGATTTCGGCGTGCCCGTGCTCTGCACCCGTGACCGCGACGGGCAATTCCACGCCTTCGTCAATATGTGCCGCCACCGTGGCTCACGGCTGGTGCAGGAGAAGAAGGGCAAGGCGCGCAACTTCGCCTGCCCGTTCCACTTCTGGGGCTACAACAACAAGGGCGAGCTGACCTCCATCCCAGAGCAGCAGCATTTCGGCGAGATCGACAAGTCCAGCCACGGCCTGATCCGCCTGCCTGCGGTGGAGAAGCACAACATGCTCTGGGTCCACCCGAACCCGGAGGGGGAGATCGACGTCTCAGCCCTGCTCGGCGGCCTGGAGACGGAGATCGAGAGCTGGGACTACAGCCAGATGGTCTTTATGGACGAGAGCGAGATCGCCATGGACCTGAACTGGAAGCTGGCCAACGACACATTCGGCGAGACCTATCACTTCTCCCGCCTGCACAAGTCCACACTCGGCCAGATTTTCATCAGCGACGTGCTCGCTTATGAGGAGTTCGGTCGCAATCACCGCTTCGTCTTCCCCTCCCGCCGCATCGAGAAGCTGCGCGAGATGCCCCGTGAGGAGTGGTCCCTCGTCCAGGGCGCGACGCTGCTCTACTACCTGTTCCCGAACATCCAGTTCATCATGGGCCGCGGCACCATCAGCCTGGTGAAGATCTACCCGGACAAGGCCAACCCCGGCCGCTCCGTCACCCGCATCCACCACTATTTCTCCAAGCGCCTGCTGGAAGCCAAGGAAGAGGCGGCTGCCACCGGCGGCGAAGTGTTGTCGGCGGACAATGTCTACGACCCCGAAAAGCAGTTCTCCGCTCTGCCAGACATCAAGGCCACGACCGAAATCTTCGACAGCACCATCGAGCAGGAAGACTACGTCATGGGCACCATGACCCAGAAAGCCGTCGAGGCCGGGATGCTCGACAAGCTCATCTTCGGCCGCAACGAACCCGCCCTGCACCACTTCCACAACTCGTACCGGGAGGCACTGGGGATGGAAGCGTTGGAGGAATATGGGGCGGCGTCTTAGTCATTCCCTCCAAGGAGATCCCGGCGCTCCGCCCAGTGTTTGCATCACCGTCCTCCCCCCTTGCCCCCCAGCCCCCTTCCGCGCCATAAGAACCGCCACGCATAAACCGGCCTACTGGGCGCTTGGCAAAAGCTCCTCGGGTTGGTCCAAAAAGCACCACCCACAGGAGCCTTTGCCTCGTGTCTTCATCTTCCAAGCCCGTCATCATCGACCGTCACCCCGGCCGTTCCTCCCAGACCATCGGCATTGCCCGCGAGCTCGGCACCGAGATCGATCTGATCCACGAGCCCTCCGTCGGCGTGATCGGCAACAAGGGCGACAGCCAGTGCTATATCGGTGTGCAGCGCAAGGTGGAGGCGATCCATGACGCCATCCTCGCCCGCATCGGCCGCGGCGAGGGCGAACTGCCCATGCGCCTGGTGCAGCCGGAATATACGGTCGGCGTTTCCGACGGCATCCGCAACGGCACGCGCGAAATGCGCTACTCCCTGATCGGGCGCGAGATCACCCAGGACAGCGCGGCGGAGCACCTAAGCGGCTCCGGCCTGGGCGGCGTTATCGCCGTTGTCGCCTGCGACAAGCCCCCGGTCGGCATGCTCGCAGCCCTGCTGGAGCACAACCAGCCCGCCATCATCATGTCGGACGGCGCCATCCATCCCGGCCACGATCCGGACTCGAACGAACCGCTGGATATCGTCTCCTCCTACCAGGTGGCCGGGCACCCGGATGAGGAGTTCCGCTTCAAGATCGCCTGCAATGCCTGTCCCGGCTATGGCTCATGCGGCGGCATGTTCACCTACAACACCATGCAGACCTTCATCGGCGTGGTTGGCATGCAGCCCCTGCACATGGTGGCCCCGCCCTCCGACGATCCGCGCCGCATGAAGGAGTTCCCGGAAGAGCTGGTCGGCCACCTGCAAAAGATGATCGCCAACGGCGTGAAGCCCCGCGATATCGTGAACCGCGACTCGATCCGCAACGCCGTGATCGTGGCGATGACGGTCGGCGGCTCCACCAACGTGGTTCTGCACGCGCCGGAGATCGCACGCGCCGCGGGCTTTGGCAATTTTTGGGCGGAAATCATGACGCCGGAGGAGTTCAATCACCTATCCCAGCACGTGGTGCCCGTCCTCACCAACGCCCGCCCCTATGGCGAGTATTCCATGGTGGATATCGACGCCGTCGGCGGCGTGCAGGTCATCGTCAAGGAACTGATGGATGCCGGCATGCTGAACGGCGACCTGCCCACCTGCACCGGCGAAACTTTGGCGGAGCAGGTCGCCCGCCTGGGCACTGCCACACCGGACGGCACCGTGGTCCACTCCTGCGCCACCCCTTACAAGTCCACCGGCGGCCTGCGCCTCCTGGGCGGCAATCTCTCCCCCGACTATAGCGCCATCCTGAAGCTGGCGGGTGTCGAGGGCGGCCTGGAAAATAACGTATTCAAAGGCTCAGCCCGGGTGTTCGAGGGCGAGGACGGTTTGCTGAAAGCACTCGACGAAACGCCGGAGGTGTTCCAGAACCACGACATGGTCATCGTCCGCTACGAAGGCCCAGCCGGCGCCCCCGGCATGCCGGAGATGCTGGATAGTACCTCCCGCATCACCACACTCTGCCGCGAGAAAGACATTATCGTCGGATTGATGACGGATGCCCGCTTCTCCGGCGGCTCGGTCGGCCTGGTGATCGGCCATGTGGGACCAGAGGCAGCGCTCGGCGGCCCCATCGGCCTGATCGAGAACGGCGACGAGGTGGTAGCCGACCTCAACACCAACGAACTGAACTGCCCGATCCTGGATGATTCGGCGGTGTTCAGCGAGCGCAAGGCAGCCTGGCAGAAAATCGTGGACGCGAACGGCGGCATCCATCCCAATTGCGGCCAGGCCGACACCCGCCTGCTGCACCGCATGCGCGAATCCGGCGTGCCCGCCACCCAAGGCGGCGGCATGCACCCGAACCGCCAAGTATGGGTCAACGACCCGCGTGCGCCCGTCATGACCGGCTTCGTGCCCAGCAACAAGTACCACTGACGGTATGATGGGACGGGCAGTCCTGAACACGGCTTTCCGTCCCAGACCGCTTCACCACCAGCATTTCCCAGGTAGCGCCGCTGCCAGTATTTCATGGATAGCGCCGCCACCCCGGTGGCACTATTCTTTGCGCCATGATTGAACGCGCGCAAAGACGGTTGTCGGCCATCGTGTCGGCAGACGTGGTGGGGTACTCGCGCCTGATGGGGGTGGACGAGACTGGCACGCTGGCGGCTTTGCGGGCGGATCGGCAAGACCATGGGCGATGGTCTGCTGCTGGAGTTTCCCTCCGTGGTGGACGCCACCGCCTGCGCCATCGCGGTGCAGGAAGGTATAGCGCTGCGCAATGCGGAGGTGCCGGAGGACCGGCGGATTGCTTTCCGCATCGGCGTAAACCTCGGCGACATCATCATCGAGGGCGACGACATCCTGGGCGACGGCGTCAACATCGCCGCCC
Organism: Alphaproteobacteria bacterium; assembly: GCA_965202745.1. Taxonomy (GTDB): domain Bacteria; phylum Pseudomonadota; class Alphaproteobacteria; order Bin95; family Bin95; genus JACKII01. The sequence continues at coordinate 62,094 of CBDBCB010000021.1, read as the reverse complement.
GGCTTGAGGCGCTGGCTGAGCCTGGCGGTGTCGCCATTTCTGGACGGATTTATGAGGACGTGCGCGATCGGCTGGACGCTGCCTTCGCCGACACCGGCGAGCAAAGCCTGAAGAACATCGCACGGCCCATACGGGTTTGGCACTGGTTCGGTGCGGCTGAAGAGGCTTCCGCAGCATCGACCTCACTAACCGTCCAAAGCCAAACACCGCTGGATTTGTCCCTGCCCGACAAACCCTCCATCGCGGTGCTGCCGTTCGAAAACCGCTCGGGCGATCCGGAGCAGGAATTCTTCGCCGACGGCATGGCGGAAGACATCATCTCCGCCCTGTCTCAATTCGATTCGCTGTTCGTCATTGCCCGCAACTCGACATTTTCATTCAAAGGCCAAACCGTCAGCACGGCGGAAGTCTCAGAGGCATTGGACGTCCGCTACGTCATCGATGACAGCATCCGTAAGGCTGGCAATCGCATTCGGGTCGCGGCGCAATTGGTCGATGCCTCAAGCGGCAGTCCCATCTGGGCCGAACGGTACGACCGTGATCTGGAAGATATCTTCGCCGTTCAGGATGAAATCACCGAAGCTATTGTTGGCGCGGTCGCTCCCGAAATCGATGAAGCCGAAAGTCGTTTGGCGAAGCGCAAATCGCCGGAGAACCTGGATATTTGGAGTCGCTACCAACTGGCCCTGGCTTCTTTCTACTCGTCAACCCAGGACGGCATTAAGGAGGCAATCCGGCGTTGCGACGAGATCAATGTACGCGCGCCTAAGTTCGCTCAGGCATATGCGGTGGGGTCAAATGCACGTTGCCGCTATACGGCTCACTTCGGTAACGCTGAAATAATGTTGCAGGAAGCGGAAGAAAAAACGCGGATCGCGGTCAAGCTGGAACCACAAAGCCACTTGTGTGTGAATGCGATTGCCCGCGTTTATAGTTACCGCGAGCTACATGGCATGGCGATCACCAAGGCTCAGGAGGCCGTGAGCCTTAACTCTAATCATGCTTTTTCAGCCTACAGCCTTGGGTTCTTCCTATATCGTTCCGAACGTTGCGAGGAAGCCATTGTTCAGTTGGATCGTGCCATACGGCTCAGCCCCCGAGACAGCTTCGCCGCAGGGTTCTTCGGCATTCGAGGCATTTGCCAGTTCTGCCTAGGGCGATATGAGGAAGCCGCCGAATGGACACTTCGGTCGTGCAATGCGCCTAACCCGCGTCCCAACCTTCCGCCTTGGGCCATTGCAAGCCTTCAAAAGATAGGCAGGTATCAAGAAGCGAAGGCTTTGTTATCTGACTATCAACGAAGGACGCCAGAAGCAGGACTCAATGCCTTTCGTGATCAGACATTGGAGATGTATCCTGAAGTGGCAGGCTCTATCGATACCTTGCTTGATGCGCTCCGAGAAGCTGGGATGCCCGAATAGGCTCCCGCGGCGCTCCCCCTAAAACGAAGCCAGTTCCGCGTTCAACATATCGGTAATCAGCATGTGCCCCGGCCGGTGCGTGATGCAGATCGGCGGCTTGGCCTGCTCGATCACGCTTTGCGGGGTGACGCCGCAGGCCCAGAAGACCGGCACCTCGCCCTCCAGAAGAGGCACCGGGTCGCCCCAGTTCGGCTTGGCTATATCCGCAATCCCGATCTGCGCCGGGTCGCCGAAATGCACCGGCGCGCCATGCACCCGCGGAAAGCGTGAGGTGATCTGCACCGCCCGAATGGCGTCCACCGGTTTGAACGGCCGCATGGAGACCACCATCGGCCCGCGATAGGGGCCGGAGGGCGCTGTCTGAACATTGGTCCGGTACATGGCAACGTCCGTCCCCCGCTCCCAATGGCGGAGCGATAGGCCAGCACTCACCAGCGCTTCCTCGAATGAGAACGAGCAACCCAGCACAAAGGCCACGAAATCATCCTGCCAGAGGTCACTGATGTCGCTGACCTCGTCGGTCACCACGCCGTCCCGGAACACCCGGTAGAGCGGCACATCGGTGCGGATATCCACGTCCTGACCCAGTGCACCCAGCATGTACTCGCCGGGGCGCGAGGCCGTCAGCAGCGGGCAGGGCTTCTGGTTCAGATGGCAGAAGCGCATGAAGTCTTCCGCCCAGGCATTCGGCAGGATAGCCACATTGCCCTGCACCGCACCCGGCGCCAGCCCCGGCGTCGGCACCTGCAACGCACCGGAGCGGGCGCGAAGGCGCTCCTGGCGGGCCAGTGCCTTAATTTCCGTAAAGGTATTCGACTGAGGCATGGCGCTATCCCGGCTTACTGCATTTTTGAGTGCTGGCACGCTCTGGACCTTATCCCATCGGGCGGCAGCAATCGACTCATTTCGCCACTAGAGCAGATCTCGATCCGATTGGATCGGGTGAATCTGCTCGAAATCTTAGAGTTAGAGTATCTTACCCCGACAAATTGATCGCCACCGCGATTCAATTTGATCGGGCGATGCTCTAATACCAACGGCAGGGGACTGGCTTAGGCTCTTTCAGTCAGTGCCTTCCACCAAATGGCGCAATCCTAAAACAGCGTCGGCCACAATGCAGAACAATACGACTGGCGGGTGGTGTCTCAGTTTGAATTATCTTTTTTGTAGGGGCCGCGCGGACCAAATTTCGGAACACGGGCGTCGATCAGATCGTAAATCCACTCCACATCGCGCAAGGTGTCAGTCACGCCAGCAGCCATGGCGGGCGAAGTCCGTAGCGTCTTGTGCACCCGGCAAAAATTGTAGTGCAAAAAGTACAGCGACAGCATGTGCACGTGGTTGTCGATCTTCTTTGAGAAGCCGTTCGTCAGCCGCGTGAAGCGACGCATCGACATGCGCATGGTCAGATTCTGGCGCTCGACGTAGGACGTGGAGACAAGGTCCTTGTCAGGCGAGCCAGTAACGCGGCGCTTCCTGATCCCGGTGCACTCTGCCGGACTATAGCGGCCCTTGGCGCTTTCAGACGTTGCGCCATACATCTTCACAAGCTGGGCATAGTCCACGTCCGCCCCAAACGCGCCTTCAACCGCTTCCAGATAGGCTTTGTGACCATCCGTGGTCAGTTGAACGCGATTGGCAAGGCGGGACGCTACATCGTCCATGAATTCATGCGCGTAGCCTGCGTCGCGACCACCTACCAGATAGGACACGATCAGCTTGCTATCGGCGTCGATTGCCGTCCACGTCCACAAGTCGCCAGCTTCTTGCGGAGCCGCCTTAGCGGTCGCGACGTTCTTTTGCTTCGCGTAGCAGAATGACCAGATTTCATCGCACTGTACCCGCTTAGCCTGAACTTCGCGAACGGCTTCATCGTGGTAGGCGGCGCAAGCCCCGCCAGCATCAACTAACAGCTTGGTTACCGTGTTGATCGAGACGCCAACTGTGCGAGAGATAGATCGCATAGGGACACCCTCGACCATTAGCGAGAGGATCATGACGCGCTTGTGTTGGGGCAATTTGTTCATGCCCCTAATATGTGAATAATTATGCTTACCGTCAAGGAATTTTGTGCAAATTAAGATATCCTCGCTAGAACATGATTGATGGAATAGCATCGGCACGCAAATGGGGTTGTCAACAGGGCTAGTTAAGCTATATGTTAGCTCTAGACGCGATAAGCAATGCAAAAGCGAGGGAGCATGTAGTTTCCGCTCAACCAGCTGTACCGTGGGCCAGCGCAATAAGAGTTTTGCTTATGTGTCGTCCTGTGCATGATGCCATACAGAATGGCAAGCTTGATCCGGATGCAAAAGTCCGCCAACGCTGGGCCCGCTTAGAAGCCACATTCGGCAGTTTTATAGAAGGGCAGGCGGTAAATTCTAACTTTATAAAGCAGCTTGAACCTTGGAAGTATGAGCACTGGGAAATCATATGCAGAAGGCCTAAGCCCTCATTAAGAGCATTTGGTCGCTTTGCAATGCCAGATGTGTTCGTTGCAACACATGTTAAGAGAACGGCATTGTCTTAAGGGGAAATGGTCAGACCATTGGGAAGGAGAAAAACTTGTGTGCGAAGAAATTTGGCAAGAGGCGGGGCTTTGCGCACCCCTTAACTGATGCGCCGGATTTCGCCTACAGGAAATACATAACAGAAAACGCTGAATGCTATCCGAGGATAAAATGGTGAGCTACGAGTATGATGCGGCTCTCTTCGCCGAGCGTAATAGAATTAGGGTTTATAACACTGTATTGGCGGCAATTGAAAATGCCGCAACCGAAAGCGATCTGACAAAAAAAGAAATCGCGGCAAAGATAGGACGGAAACCCGCCCAAATTTCGGCATGGCTTTCAGGGCCTTCCAATTGGACATTGGATACAGTTAGCGATCTGTTGTTCGTAATCAATGCTGAAATGGAACGCAATTAGTAGTTAAGGGCTTAATCCTTTGCGCATTTGATGCTATATATGTTGCACACGGAGGAAATCATGAACATCACCAGCGTTTTTTATAAGTTTCCGGATCAGGAAGCCTGCATTGCGCATTTAGAAAAGTTCGCTGGGGCGATGATCCACATTGCCCGCATTGCGGGGCTACAAACGTGGCTTGTAAAGATGATCAAGACCGCATTGGCCGATGGAACTGTCATGGATGCAAATCCAGCTTCAACGTCCTGGCTGGTACAGTCTTTGAAAAAACCAAAATACCCCTTCAAAAATGGTTTTTGGGTGTTGCCTTGATTGTTAATGCCAGGAAAAGCCTATCAAGTTGTCAGCTTGCCCGTGATCTAGATATGAATCAAAAATCAGCATGGTTTATGCAGAAACGCATCCGCGCTGAAATGGCAAGCAAGCAGGGTGAAATCCTGTTACAAGGAATTGTTGAAGCTGACGAAAGATATGTAGGTGGTAAACCACACAAGCGAAATAAACGTTTTGATAACAATGATTTACCTCCTCCACCTCCTCCGCGATGAAGAGGGACACGCAAAACGTCGGTTATTGGCGCGGTAAAACGCGGCGGTAAAGTCGTTGCCCGTGTCGCCAGCAGTCTGACTGGCAAGGACATTCTAAACTTCATTCGTAGCAGCGTCGATCCCGAAGGCTCGCTGCTGATCACTGATGAATTCAAGGCTTACAGCGCTGTTCGGGCAACCATGGCGCACGCCACAATCAATCATAGCAAGGGCGAATATGTTTTCGGCAACATCCATACCAACACCATTGAAGGCTTCTGGTCACTTCTCAAACGGGCCTGGTACGGATCGCATCATCATTATCGAAAATGCTATATGCCGCTCTATGTCGCGGAAGCATGCTGGAAGTACAATCAACGCAAGAACGACAACGCCTTCGGGTCTTTTATGCGGGGATGCTTTAAATGAACCGACTCTTTTATGGCGACTGCCTGACTGTCATGCGAGAAATGCCGTTAGGCAGTGTTGATCTGATTTATTTGGATCCCCCTTTCAACTCAAACCGTGATTACAATGCGATTTATAAGGATGAGACAGGCCGTCCATTACCCGACCAGATTGAAGCTTTCTCCGATCTGTGGACTTTGGATGAAGATCGCGAACGGGCAATCAGAAATATGCCAATCCTTATGAGAGAATCCGGTGTTGATGACGGTATCACCGAGCTCTGGAAAATTTGGTGTAACGCCCTGCGCAAGACGCAGCCTGGCCTACTTGCCTATCTCAGCTACATGACCGAGAGACTCTTGCCCATGCGGAGTATTCTCAAACCGACCGGATCAATTTATCTACACTGCGATCCTACTGCCAGTCATTACATCAAGGTGATGATGGACGGCATCTTCGGGCACGGAAATTTTCGGAATGAGATCATTTGGTGTTACAAATCTGGCGGCGCAAGCAAACGCTGGTTTGCAAAAAAACATGATACAATTCTATTTTATGCAAGAAATCACAGATATTGCAAATTTAATCAGTTAAAGATCAAATCTTACGGCCAATCCGGAGGCGGCCATGGTGGTGCCATTAAATATTATAAAGATCAAAAAGGGACGTATTCAATTGTAACAGCCCGCGACTGGTGGGAAATTTCAATGTTGGCAACGACCCATAGTGAAGGACTTGGTTATGCGACTCAAAAACCACTTGCCCTATTGGAGCGGATCATTGCTGCCAGCACCAACGAAGGTGATGTGGTGTTCGATCCGTTCTGCCGGTGTGCTACGACGCTGGAAGCTGCCCACAAACTTGATCGCAAGTGGATCGGGATCGATATAGCCATTCACGCAATCAAGCGTGTCGCGAAGGTTCGGCTGGAAGATCGGCTTGGTTTGAAGGATGGTATTGATTTTGAGATCGAGGGTGTCCCACACAACATCGAGGGCGCTCGCGATCTATGGGAACGTGATAAATATCATTTTCAGAAATGGGCAATTGAGCAGATCGACGGCTTTGTCACTGCGCGAAAGACGGCTGATGGCGGTATTGACGGGCGGCTCTATTTTGATATGGGAGGACGCAATCTTGAAAGCATGGTGTTGGAAGTGAAGGGCGGCAGAAATATCGGTATCAGTGTTGTGCGGAACCTCCGAGGGGTTCTTGAACGCGAAAATGTGCCCATGGCAGGCTTAATCATCATGGACAATCCAGGGCCGACTAAGATGCGGAACTTTGCTCGCGAAATGGCGTCGGCAGGCGATCTTGAAGTCATGGGTGTTCAGTATTCGCGAATGCAATTGCTGACCGTTCAGGACATTCTTAACGGCAAGCGGTTTCCGACGCCTTCTGTGGCGCGGGCCAAAGGGGCGGCACAGCCTGTACTGCCGCTGGGTTGATAGATAAGCCCTTAAATATTAATTGCGAAACACAATGAAAGCGATCTTCTAGCGAACTTCTAAAAAGGCCACGCGTTAACTCATGCCCGTTTCCTTAGCTTATGACGAATATGGTTCAGGCCCGCCACTGCTCATTCTGCACGGCTTGATGGGCCAGGCACGCAACTGGGCGACGGTCGCCAAGATGTTCGCGGCCGACTACCGGGTGCTGGCGGTCGACCTGCGCAACCATGGCCGCTCCCCCTGGGCAAGCGGCATGACGTACGAGGAAATGGCGGAAGACGTGGCCGCCTTGGCGGAGAAAGCCGGGCCGCCGGTCAAGATCATCGGCCATTCCATGGGTGGCAAAGTCACCATGGTGACTGCGCTCAAATACTCGGAACTGGTCAAAAAAGCAGTGGTGGTGGACATCTCCGCCATCAAACATACCTTCTCGCCCTTCTTCGGCTATTTCGAAGCCATGCTAGGGCTGGACCTCAGCGCGATAACCCGCCGTGGCCAGGCCGATAAGCTCCTGGCCGATGCCATCCCCGACCAAGCAGAGCGCGCTTTTCTGCTGCTGAACCTCGCCTCCACTGCTGAGTCTGGCCTGTCCTGGAAACCCAATATCCAGGAACTTTACAACCGTCTCTGGGACATCCTCGACTGGCCGGAACATCTGTTCCAGCACCAGAACAGTGGCCCGACTCTGTTCGTAGCTGGCGGCAACTCCCCCTATATCCAAGAAGACCATAAGCCGGATATCGCCCGCCTGTTCCCGGCAGTGCAGCATGCGGTCATTCCGGATGCCGGCCACTGGGTGCACGCAGAGCAGCCCAAGGCGTTCCATCAGCTAGTTGCGGACTTCCTCCGCGACTAAATCCACTCTATGTTGCGCCGCAATATCGACCTGATCTAGCCAAGAGGTATTGTCCCATGGTCGCTTCCGACATTCACGGCCCTACCAGCCACGTCTACTTCTCGCAGCGCCTGCGCCTGCGCTATGTCGACTGGGGCAATCGGGATGCACCGCCGCTGCTGCTTGTCCACGGCGGCCGCGACCATTGCCGGAACTGGGACTGGGTCGCGCAGGAACTCCGCCACGACTACCACATCATCGCGCCCGACCTGCGCGGGCATGGCGACAGCGAGTGGCTGCGCAGCTCCGTTTACCGCATCCAGGACTACATCTACGACATCGCCCAGCTAATCCATCAGCTGAAACTGGCCCCAGTGACGATCATCAGCCATTCGCTCGGCGGCAGCATCACTCTTGGTTACACGGGCATTTACCCGGAGAACGTGAAGAAGATCGTGGCGATCGAGGGCCTCGGCATGTCGCCGAAGCGCATCGCCGAACAGGCCAAGACCCCGCCGCACGAGCGCATGCAGAAGTGGATTGGCGAGTTGCGCGGCATTGCAGGCCGCGTGCCCCGCCGCTACGCCACACTCGACGAAGCCTTCCAGCGGATGCACGAGGCGAACCAGCACCTGACCGCCGACAAAGCCCGCCACCTGACCGAGCATGGCGTGAGCCAGAACGAGGACGGCACCTACACCTGGAAGTTCGACAATTACGTCTACGCCGACCGCCCCTTCGGCATGAGCCCGGAGCAAAATGTGGAGCTATGGGCGCGGATCACCTGCCCGAGCCTGCTGGTCTATGGCGACGACAGTTGGGCCAGCTATCCGCCCGAAGACGGCCGCGACAAGCACTTCCAAAACGCCGAGTTCATCCGCATCGAGAAAGCCAGCCACTGGGTGCACCACGACCAGTTCGACATCTTCATGAACCACGTCCGCCGTTTCCTGGCGGATTAGGACCGCCAGCCATTGCCTCGAATTCCCGGAGGTGCGCTGCGCAATTCGGGCTTGGCTGAACTACCTTATTTCCCCTCTTCCGCGGAGGCGGGAGCCCATACCTGAGAGCTTCTCACAGAATACGGACACTGTGTTTGCCTCTCAGGCATGGGTCCCCGCTTCCGCGGGGAAAAGAACAAAGCTTGGGGTAAACCTGCGTGAGAAAAACCAGGACCAGCTAGAGCGGTCCGGTCCGACAAACCGCTTCTTACTAAGTCACCCCACTCGCAATCCCTAATTTGGTGCCGTTGATATAATCCGCCTCGCCGGAGAGCAAATACTTAACGCCTTGGGCAATCTCGTCCGCCTCTCCGGCCCGTCCTATCAGCAATGGGGAAGCGCTCCCCGCCAATTCCTCCGGCCCCGACATGTCGGTCACGATAAGCCTCGGCGCGACCGTATTCACCCGGATGCCTTCCTTTGCCAATTCCTGAGACAAGCCGATGGTCATGGAGTTCACCGCACTCTTGGTCATCGCATAGAGCACAGAATTGTTTGGCAAGCCCCGATGCGCTGAACCGCTGGAGATATTCACGATAGCGCCACCCTTGCCGCCGTATTTCATGCTCATCCGCTTGATCGCTTCCAACGTCGGGTAGATGTAGCCCTTCACGTTCACATCGATCATCGTGTCGATGGTATCCTGCCTCATCTCGTCGAAACGTCCGCGCTGGACGATGACGCCCACATTGTTAACCAGATAGGTCACCGGCCCTAGTTTCTGGTCGACGGCGCGGAACATCTCCTTCACCGCTGTACGGTTGCTAATGTCGGCCTTCACGGCCATTGCGCGGCCGCCAGCGGTCAGGATACCGGCCACCACGTCCGCCGCCCCTTGGGAGTTGCTGGCGTAGCTCACGACGACAACATAGCCGTCTGCCGCCAACACACGGGCGCACGCTGCGCCGATACCCCGGCTGCCTCCAGTGATCAGCACAATCTTGCTCATTATAACCTTCTCCTTTGCAGCGCGCCTGCGTTGCGCGCATTGTGGAAACCCTATAATCTTACAGCCAACTCTTACGTGCTGCCGGAGGCAAACCCCGTGCCCCACTATTTCTACGACGATCCGCGCAACCACGGTCTCAAGTACAATCCGTTCAAGGCGCTGGTGGCTCCCCGGCCCATCGCCTGGGTCTCGACGAAGAGCGCGGCGGGCATCACGAACCTTGCCCCCTACAGCTTTTTCAACGCGGTCTCCGATGCGCCGCCGATGATTATGTTCGCCCCGAACAACCCGCGCCCCGGTGGCGGCCGCAAGGACACGCTGACCAATTTGTAGGAAACGAACCAGTTCGTCGTCAACCTCTGCTCCTACGACATGTGCATTCCGATGAACGTGTCGTCGGCGCATGTGGACCCGGAGGTAGACGAGTTCGAGTTGGCGGGCCTGACGAATGCCGACTGCCGCCACGTGGACGTGCCCCGCATCCTGGAAGCCCCGGCGGCACTGGAATGCGAGTTCATGTTCTGCACCCGCCTGCCGTCGGGCGGCCCGCGCGGCGAGAACAACGTGGTTTTCGGCAAGGTGGTCGGCGTACACATCGCCGAGAACATCCTGAAAAATGGCCTGGTAGACATGCTTGCCTACCAGCCGCTCGCGCGCCTCGGCTACATGGACTATTCCCATGTCGAAAGCGTCTTCGCCATATGGACCGACCGGACCAGGACCTGGCCAGCTACGAGGCCGGAAAAACCCAGAAAGCCGCAGAATAGGACCGCAGCGCGGCGCGGCAATATGACGAGGGAGGCGTGATAATGAGTAAGGTAGACGACCTCCGCGACCTGATCGGCGCAGCGGACCGTGTGGTGATCTTTACCGGCGCGGGCATCTCGACCGAAAGCGGCATCCCTGATTTCCGCTCGCCGGGCGGCATGTGGACCCGCTACAAGCCGATCATGTTCAACGACTTTATGTCGTCGGCGGAGATGCGGCGCGAGACCTGGCGCCGCAAGATCGAGACCGACAAGGCCATGACTGTCGCGGAGCCGAACCGCGGCCATCAGGCCGTCGCCTCCCTGGTCAGCCGCGGTAAGTGCACCGCCGTTATCACCCAGAACATCGATGGCCTGCACCAGGTCTCCGGCGTGCCGGACAACATGGTCATCGAACTGCACGGCAATACTACCTACGCCAAGTGCCTGAACTGCGAAACACGGATGGAAATTAAGCCGATCTTGGAAAATTTCGCCCGTGATGAAACCATGCCGGTCTGCCCGTCCTGCGCGTCGGAATACGTGAAGACGGCGACCATTTCCTTTGGCCAGTCCATGCCGGAGGCGGAAATGCGCCGGGCCGAAATTACAACCAAAACTTGCGATTTGATGATCGCCATAGGCTCCTCACTCCAAGTCTACCCGGCGGCGGGTTTCCCGATCATGGCCAAGAAGGTGGGAGCGAAGATGGCCATTTTGAACCGGGAACCGACAGACCTGGACAGCTACGCGGACCTGGTCGTGAATGACGAAATCGGGCCGACACTAGGGGCGGCGGTTGGGTTGAATTAGGCCAATGCGCGGTATTGGCCGTGTCCCGGAAGGCCAGACGCATCGTGGTGGGACTCTCCGGGATCTCCATCCGGATAGAGCGCCTCCCTCTATCCAGTCCCGGCTCGCTGCGAAGCGGCCGCCGGGGATACAGGGCTCAAAATCCCCAATTCGCCTGCATCCCCGGAAGCCCGGAGGGCTATCCGGGTCCGCACCGGGTCTAGCCCCATGACCCGCAACTGGCTCGCCGCCGCTTCGGTTTATACTAGGCCCCGCCTGCTCCTGGTCCTGGCCCTGGGGTTTTCCAGCGGGCAGCCGCTAGCGCTCACGTTTGGCACGTTGACGTTCTGGCTGGCGGAAGTGGGCGTTTCCAAGGGCGCCATCGGCCTGTTCGCCCTGGTCGGCACCGCCTACACGCTGAAATTCCTTTGGTCCCCCCTCATGGACCAGTTGCCGCTGCCGCCGCTCACCGCCTGGCTGGGCAGGCGCAGGGGCTGGCTGCTGGCCTCCCAGATCGCGCTCATCATCACGATGCTGGGACTTGGCCAGACCGATCCCGCCATCGACCCTGGCTGGACGGCGCTATGGGCGGTCGCCCTAGCCTTTGCCAGTGCCAGTCAGGATATCGTGATTGACGCTTACCGCGTTGAAATCTTAACCGAAGAAGAGCAAGGCGCAGGGGCAGCCAACATCGTCTTCGGCTACCGCATCGGCATGCTGGCCTCCGGCGCCGGGGCACTCTACGTCGCGAGCGTTGCCCCGTGGAGCACGGTCTACATCGTCATGGCCGCCTGCATGGGCGTTGGCATTCTGGCAACCCTGCTGGCGCGCGAGCCGGAGGCGCCGCGCTTCGAACCCGCCATCGGCTCGGCCGCGGAACGGACGGCGGCCTGGCTGAAACGGGCGGTCGTCGAGCCTTTCGCCGAATTCCTCTCCCGCCCCGGCTGGATGGCGTTCATGGCCTTCGTGCTGCTCTACAAGCTCGGCGACGCGGCGGTCGGAATCATGACAAACCCGCTCTACGTCGATCTCGGCTTCTCCAAGACGGAAGTCGCCAACGTCGTCAAAATCTTCGGTCTCGCTGCAACCTTGGTCGGCGCGTTTCTTGGCGGGCTGCTGATTGCAAAACTGGGACTGATCCGGACGCTTTGGATTTGCGGAATTCTCCAGCTTTTCTCCAACCTCGCCTTCAGCGGCCTCGCCCTGGTCGGCCATGACGTGACGGCCCTTGCGGCCACCATCGCGTTCGAGAACCTGGCCGGCGGCATGGGCACCACAGCCTTCGTCGCGTTCATCGCCGCCCTTTGCAACAGGAACTACACGGCGACGCAATACGCACTGCTGTCGTCGCTGACCGCTGTCGCCCGCACATTCATCGCTGCCCCAGGCGGCTTCCTGGCAGAGGCCGTGAATTGGCCCATATACTTTTTGTTTACCGCGATTGTGGCATTACCCGGCCTATTGCTGATTGTAGTACTACAAAAGCAGCTTACATCCGGGGGGCAATAACCCCTCGTTGGAGAGAACCATGCTGGTCGGTGTTCCCAAGGAAATCAAAACCCACGAATACCGCGTCGGCCTGGTACCGGGCAGCGTGCGCGAACTGATTCACCATGGCCACCGCGTCGTCGTGCAGAGCGGGGCAGGCGAAGGCTCCGGGTTTGCTGACAGCGCTTATGAAGCTGTTGGCGCACACATCGCGCCCAGCGAACAGCAAGTCTTCGCCGAAGCCGACATGATCGTGAAGGTGAAGGAGCTACTCGCCCCGGAAATCGCCATGCTGCGGCCCGGCCAGGTGCTGTTCACCTACCTGCACCTCGCCGCCGACAAGGAACAGACGCTTGGCCTGCTGGAAAGCGGCTGCATCGCCATCGCCTATGAAACCGTGACCGGCTCCCGCGGTGGCCTGCCCCTGCTCGGCCCCATGAGCGAGGTGGCGGGCCGTATGTCAGTGCAGGTCGGCGCGCACTACCTGGAAAAGGAACAGGGCGGTGCCGGCATCCTGCTGGGCGGCGTGCCGGGCGTACCGGCGGCGGACGTGGTAGTGATCGGCGGCGGCGTTAGCGGCACCAATGCCGTGCGCATGGCCATGGGCCTGGAAGCGCGCGTGACCGTGATCGAGAAGAACCTACAACGCCTCTACGACCTAGACCTGCAATTCGGCCCCTCGCTCAACACCCGCTATTCCACAGTGGAAGCCATAGAGGAACTGGTCACCAACGCCGACCTGGTTATCGGCGCGGTACTGGTGCCGGGTGCTGCCGCACCCAAGCTGGTGACGGAGGATATGGTGCGGAAGATGCGTAAGGGCTCTGTGATGGTGGATATCGCCATCGACCAGGGCGGCTGTTTCGAAACCTCGCGCCCAACAAGCCATAGCGCGCCGACTTATGTCATGCATGACGTGGTGCATTACTGTGTGACTAACATGCCGGGCGCGGTGGCCCGTACCTCGACCTTCGCGCTGAACAACGCCACTCTGCCTTTCGTGCTGGCCCTGGCGGACAAGGGCTATGCGAAAGCTCTGGCGGATAATGAACATCTGGCGCGCGGCCTGAACATTCACGCGGGCAACCTGACCTATAAAGCCGTGGCCGAGAGCCTGGATCTGCCGTTTAAGGTTTGGGCGGCATAGCCACCATCTTTAGCGCCGCCGGGGCGCTACCATCGACAGGGCCAGCACGGCGCGGGCACACATGAGTTGGTCGGGCATGCCGGTGGTCTTGCATTCGATCTCCGCCCGCAGCAGGCGGTCAAGCGCATTGGTCAGGCGGGCACTGTTCCAGCCACCGACGGTGGCCATCATGGCAGGCTTGGCACGGAAGAATACCAGCGGCCGCAGTTTGCCGACCGCGCCTTCAGGGTCCATACCGCCATCCACATGGCTGCGCGCCTCCGCCAACCGGCCGAAGTGCCGGGCTAGCGCACGCAGAATCGCCACCGTCGCCGTGCCCTCGCCATAGAGACGTTGCAATAACTTCTGTGCTGCCCCGGCATTGCCGCTAGCCACGGCTTGGGTCAGTTCATCCATGGTGCTTTCAGCAACATCACCAACTACTGCCTGGGCGTCCTCTAACGAGACCGAACTCCCAGCTCCCGCATACAAGGCCAGTTTCTCCAGCGCATTCCGGCTGGCTTGCCGGTCGGCGCCCAGTTGGCTGGCGACATAGCGCATCGCATCCGGCGCGATCTGCACTTGGTTTGCGCCGAGCACTTCCTTGATCAAGGCCGATAGGCCCGCCCCTTCATCCCGGTAACAAGCTATCGCCGCTCCTCGCTTATGGCTCTCCGCCAGTTTCCGCAAAGATGAGCGCGCCTGAAGCTCACCGGCTTCCAGAACAATCACCGCATCCGGCGAGGGATCGTCCAGATAGTCCTTCAGATGCTTAGTCAGCGCATCCGCAGCGCCACGCACGCGAACCGCCCGCCTGCCGCCGGTCAGCGACATGGCCCTGGCTTCATCATTCAGCAACGCGGGATCGTCTTGGATAGCTGCGAGAGTCAGTTCGGCAACACGGAAGGGATCGTTAACATCGTCGGCAACCGCCGTGACCGTCTTGGCTGCTAGTTCGCTGACCTGGCCGCGGTCCGCGCCAAAGATCAGCACCATCGCCGCTTCCGGCGGTGGCTTGCCGACAAAGCTGGCGGCGTTTCGCGGTGCAACTTTGACCATCGCTGTCCGCTCCTACTTCTTCTTGGCGAAATGCAAGGCCAATTGCTGGCGGATACGCTGGGCCAGCACTTCGACCGCCCGCTGCTCCGCCGCGCCTTCACTAACCAGCGTGGAGAAGTCGGAGGGCAACTGCTCGGCTCCGACGTTGGAACGCACCCGGGTCAGGAATTCCGGCATGGTAATCACGCCACCGGCGGGCATCAGCCGCACTTCGGCGTCAAGCAACAGGTTGCGGCGGCGGACAGAGGCATCCTCTTCAATCGCTGTCACTCGGCTTTTCACGTCCAGTTTAATGTGCACCGTGTGGGTAGCAGGAGCCGCCAACGGTGAGAACAACTGCTCCAGTTCGGTACGCAACCGCACGCCCGCCCGGTTCGGAATGGGCGCAACCGTCAGATGGTGCAGTTCCGCCGCAACCGATTTCCCATCAGCATTACGCGCATCGTAGACCGGCTTGAAGCCGCACGCATCGAGCGTGAGCAGCGCCACCACCGCGGCTGCCGCCGCCCAGGCTTTAGGCGACCACATTGACGATCCTGTTCGGCACAACGATCACTTTGCGCGGCGGCTTGCCGTCCAACTGGCGAACGACAGCGTCGAGAGCCAAGGCAGTCGCTTCCGCCTCATCTTTCGGGCAATCGCGGGGCAAGTCGATGGTGCCTCGGGCCTTTCCGTTCACCTGCACGGCAATGGTGATGGTGTCGTCCACCACCAGCGACTGGTCGGCTTCCGGCCAGGGCTGCCCGGCGAGGAAAGTTTCATGGCCGAGTTCGCGCCAGGCTTCCTCCCCAATGTGTGGGGCCATAGGGTTAACGGTCTGCACCAGGGTCTCCACCGCCTCCCGCATGGCCCAGCCGAGGCTATCATCCTCACCCTTTGGCGCTTTCACGTCGCCGATGGCATTGGCGAGCGTGCGGATCTGAGCGACCGCGGCATTCAGGTGGAAGCGGTCCAGGTCTTTCGTGACGGCGTCCAACGCCTTGTGGCTGGCCTTGCGCAGCACCAGCGCCGCATCGGACATGCTGTTCGGCAGAGGCGCGCCGACTGGGGTGAGCGGCACTACCGGCTCCGTCACCAGCCGCCAGACGCGGTTCAGGAAGCGCCATGCGCCATCGACGCCGCCCGTGGTCCATTCCAGATCGCGGTCGGGCGGCGAGTCGCTCATCATGAAGAAGCGCGCCGTGTCAGCGCCGTAAGCCGCAATGATGGCTTCCGGATCGACCACGTTCTTCTTGGATTTGGACATCTTCTCCGACCGGCCGACCTTTACCGGCTGGCTGGAGGACAGGCGGATGGTGGCGCCGTCTTTGCCTTCCACCTCCTCCGGCAGCAGCCATGTGCCGTCATTGTCCCGATAGGTCTCGTGCAGGACCATGCCCTGGTTGAACATGCCGGTGAACGGCTCCTTTATATCAGAGACATAGCCGCAATCGCTCAGCACCCGCATGAAGAAGCGCGAATAGAGCAGGTGCAGCACCGCGTGCTCGGCGCCGCCGATATATTGGTCGACCGGCATCCAGTAATCGATGTCGGCCTGGCTGAAAGGCTCCGCATCATTCTGGGAATCGCAAAAGCGCAGGAAGTACCAGGAGGATTCCCAGAAGGTATCGAACGTATCTGTCTCGCGCCGGGCCGACTTGCCGCAGCATGGGCAATCCACGTTCTTCCAAGTCGGATGATGGTCCAGCGGGTTGCCTGGCTTGTCGAAGGTCACGTCGTCCGGCAACGTTACAGGCAGGTCGGCTTTCGGCACTGGCACGATCCCGCATTCATAGCAGTGGATCATCGGTACCGGACAACCCCAGTAGCGCTGGCGGCTAACGCCCCAATCGCGCAGGCGGAACACCGTGGCAGGCTCGCCGTCGCCCAACTCTTCCAGGCGCTCGCCAACTTTTTGCTTGGCGTCCTCGACGCTCAGGCCATTCAGGAAGTCCGAGTTGTAGATCGCACCTGGCCCGACATAGGCCTCCGTGCCGACGTCGAACGCCGCCGGGTCGGCATCCGGCGGCAGCACCACGGGAATGACGTTCAGGTCACACTTGCGGGCAAAGTCCAGGTCGCGCTGGTCGTGGGCTGGGCAGCCAAAGATCGCTCCGGTGCCGTAATCCATCAGCACGAAGTTGGCGATGTAGACCGGCAGTTCCAAACCTTCGACGAAAGGGTGCAATGCCTTCAGACCGGTGTCGTAACCGCGCTTCTCCGCCTGCTCGATGGCAGCCTCGCTGGTGCCGAGAGCGCGACACTCCTGGATGAACGCGGCGGCTTTGGGGTCTGCCTTCGCCACCTCTGCTGCCAGCGGATGGTCGGCGGCGATGGCACAGAAGCTGGCACCGTAGAGCGTGTCGGGTCGGGTGGTAAAAACCTCCAGCCGGTCGCCGCGCGCGGCTCCATCGGCATTGGCCATGCGAAAGCGCACATGGGCACCGTGGCTCTTGCCGATCCAGTTTTCCTGCATGGCTCGAACACGGTCGGACCAACGGTGTAGGTTCGCGATCTCCGCCAACAGGTCATCGGCATAGTGGGTGATCTTCAGGAACCATTGGCTGAGCTGGCGGCGCTCCACCGGCACGCCGGAGCGCCAGCCCTTGCCATCCAACACCTGCTCGTTCGCCAGCACGGTGTTCTCAGCCAGGTCCCAGTTCACCCAGCTTTCCTTGCGGTACGCGAGCCCCTTCTCCGCAAAGTCGATGAACATCGCCTGTTCGTGCTTGAAATACTCAGGCTCGCAGGTGGAAAGCTCTCGTTCCCAGTCGTAGGCCAAGCCCACTGACTGAAGCTGCCGCTTCATGGTCTGGATGTTCTGACGGGTCCAGACACCGGGATGCACTTTGGCCTCGAACGCTGCGTTCTCCGCCGGCAGACCGAACGAGTCCCAGCCCATCGGATGCAGCACGTTGAAACCCGCCGCCCGCTTATAACGCGCCACCACATCGCCGAGGGTGAAGTTGCGGACGTGCCCCATATGAATGCGGCCGGAAGGGTAGGGAAACATCTCCAGCACATAATATTTCGGACGCGAGGGGTCGGTGGTGGCCCGGAAGGTATGGTTCTCTTCCCAGAGCGCCTGCCACTTCGTCTCAGTTTCGGCGGGATTGTAGCGTGCCATGGAGCGTTCAGCCGTTAAGTTTGGGGGACGTTGCACACTGCATCGCGCAATACGCCGCCCAAAAGCAAGGGGCATCGCCGCCGCGGCAACAATCAAGAAGATACCGGCCAAGCAAACTGGATCACACAGGACGGCAGGATTGCCTTACGAATCTATAGCTGGCCTAGCGTTGGATTTGAGCGAACCCCAACAGATTTAGGCATCGGATTGCACACGCAGCTCCCGCGCGCGGGACAATATACTCTCTTCGATGGTCTCCGCTGTCCGCTCGCTGACCTTGTCTGCAATCCATTGGCCGCCGGTCAGGCGTTCCCGGAACACCGACACACGCAATCCATCTGAACGCAGCTGCCGGTCCAAAATATAGATCTGTACCTTGACCCGCTCGCCCGGCGTTTCCGGTGCAACGTACCAGTCAGTAATAATAACCCCACCAAACGGATCGGCAGATACCAACGGCAAAAATGAAACTGTGTCTAACGAGGCTCGCCACAAGAAAGAATTGACCGCAATACCACTGCCACCACTACCTTGGTCTTCTTTTTTGTCGCCCCCGAAAATGGTTATACCATCATCGCCGAAGATTGTTTCTGGCTGCTCGTAATAATCACCGCCCTTACGACCAGTTTCGTCAGGATAGGAATACTGAACGTCATTACCCCCGCATGCCGTCATTCCCAACAGAGAAAGTAGGGCTGCTATGGCGCGGAACTTGAACGACGGCATGGTATCAACCCACCTATAACGCTCTGACGGCAGCGGGCGAAACGGCCCCAGCCTCTGCAGATAACCTCCGAATAGCACAGAATAAAGACCGCTGCCAGCAAGGAGCAATGTTGCATTTCAGCCACATCGGCAAAAAATCGACACATAGCCCGGCAACGTTAGTTGACCGGAAAGCCGAGGCAACGTACCCACCATGCAGTCAGTTGTCTTTAGACGCTGGCGAAAACACCAGTCCGCAAGGTCTTAGAAAAGGACCAGTGGCTATCACAACCAACCATCAGGGGTTAGTTTATGAAGAAGAACCTCCTCGCTACCAGCGCATTGGTAGCTGCAGGCGCACTGATTTCGACCGGCGCGCTCGCTGAATCCAAAAAGATCGACCTGAAGGTCGGTGGCTACATGGAGCAGTGGGTCGGTTTCGCATCTGTCGATAACGACCGCACCGACGAAATCCAGGACATCGACGTCCAGGAAGACAGCGAAATTCACTTCAAAGGTTCGACCACCCTCGACAACGGTCTGACCTTTGGTGTGAACGTTCAGCTTGAAGGCCAGGTCCAAGGCGACCAGATCGACGAAGCTTATGCTTTCGTTCGTGGCGACTTCGGTGAAATCGTTCTCGGCTCCGAGAATGGCGCAGCTTATGCCATGCACTATGGTGTCAGCACCCATGGTACGGGGCTGAACAGTGGTGACCACCAGAACTGGATCGCCGGCAACAGCTTCGCTCTGGCTTCCACCTACGCGTTCGCCCGCGGCGACAATGACAGCGAAAAGATTCGCTGGATCTCCCCACGCTTCTCTGGCGTGCAGATCGGTGCCAGCTATGCGCCGGAAGCACAGCAGGATAGCGATACGTTCCCGACCGAAGACAACAATGAAGACATCGCCGAGAACGTGTGGACGGTTTCCGGTAACTACGACCAGAAGTTCGGCGATGCCCGCGTGCGTGCGTCCCTTGGCTATCAGGGCTTCGGCGACATCAACGACACGTCCACGAACCGTGGTGGCCGTGACCGCTTCACCTACGCTGGTGGTCTGCGCGTCGGCTTCGGCGGCTTCGAGTTGCATGTTTCCGGTTCCCGCCAGAACGATCCGGGCGGCACCGTCGAAACTCGTGACGTCGTCGGTAGCTCGATCAACTATGCCAGTGGCCCGGTTGGTGTGTCCTTGGGTGTTATCTACGGCAAAGACGAAGGCACCGATGGTGCAACTGACGACGACAAGCAGGTCGCTGTCGAGCTGGGCGGCAAGTACCAGCTCGGCCCGGGCGTTGAAGCGCGCAGCTCGATCTACTACGGTCACCGCGAACATGCTGGCGTCGACAACAAGGGCTTTGCCGTTGTTGGCGGCCTGAGGCTCAGCTTCTAATTTCGGCTGAAGTTTGCACGCAGGTGCAGGCGAGCGGGCGGCCTCCGGACCGCCCGTTTTGCGTTGGGATCTCCCCTGATAAAATACTTTCGCCCGCCTGCCCCGCCTATAAGTTCACCCAGTAGGAATTTACCCAATGGCGATTTTGTGGCTCGCATCATTCCCCAAGTCCGGCAACACCTGGCTGCGCGCCTTCTTGGCAAACTACCTGGCAGACCAGAAAGAGCCGTTGAGCCTCAAGGCGTTGCAGTTCTTTGGTTTTTCAGATGCACATGGCTGGCCCTATGAGAAGCTCAGCAGCAAACCGCATGGGTTCCTGAGCGAGGCAGAAATTGCGAAATTGCGCTCCCGCGTACAGGCGATGTTCTCCCAGACTCAACCCGACCACGTGATGGTGAAAACCCATAACGCCCTCGGCACTTTGTCGGGGACGCCCATGTTCAGCCAATCGGCAACCGTCGGTGCGATTTATGTTATCCGCAATCCCTGGGATACGGCCATTTCCTACGCCGATCATTTCGGCATCAGCATCGACGACACCATTACTGCTTTTGCTCAGCCGACCCTCTCTATCGATCCCAGCGCCCGCAATATTCGGCAGTATCTGGGCGGGTGGAGCGGTCACGCCGCAAGCTGGGCCAGTGCCCAATGGCTCAAACGCCGGGTAGTCCGGTATGAGGACATGATCGCCGATCCGGAGCAGGTGTTTGGCCGGGTCCTTGATTTTTTGAGCCTGCCTGCCGACAAGAAACGCCTCAAAAACGCTATTAAATTCAGCAGCTTCCGTGAACTTTCTGCCCAGGAATCCCGCAATGGGTTCGGCGAGAAATCGGAGAATGCCGAAAAATTCTTTCGGAAGGGCAAGGCCGGCGGATGGCGCGAAGTGCTGAGCGAAGACCAGGTGAACCGCCTGCTGGGCGACCACAGAGAAGGCTTGGCGCATTTCGGCTACCTGAATGATGATGGCACGATTAAGGACGGCGCGTAGCTAAAGACAGCGCAAAGACCGTGTATGCTGCGATCGCTTTGCCTATATTAAGCGGATCCCCATCATCGGCCCGCCTTTGGAGGCTTTGGAAATGAACGCAGACGCACAGAATAACGTGCTCGAAACGGTCAGCGCTAACCTCGCAGCAGTTCAGGGCAAGATCACCCAGGCTGCCAAGGACTCAGGCCGCAACCCTGCCGATGTCACCCTTATCGCAGTCAGTAAAATGCAACCCCGCGAGCGGGTAGAAGCCGCTTTACTGGCTGGACACCGCATCTTTGGTGAAAACCGCGTACAGGAAGCGGAGGGGCGCTGGCCGCCTTTCAAGGAACAATTCCAGAATGTTACGCTGCATCTGATCGGCCCTCTCCAGACCAACAAAGCCCGCGCCGCCATCGAATTTTTCGACGTGATCCACACCGTTGACAGGCCGCGGCTGGCCTCAACCCTGGCACGTCTGTTTGACGAAACCGGCCACCGCCTGCCCTGCTATATCGAGATTAACACCGGCTCCGAGCCGCAAAAAGCCGGGGTGCTGCCCGCCGACGCCGACGCCTTCATCAAGGCCTGCCGGGACGAGTACCAGTTGCCCATCGTAGGCCTGATGTGCATTCCGCCTGCGGGCGATGTACCGGCACCACACTTCGCCTTTCTGGCCGACATTGCGAAACGCAACGGGCTGGAACGCCTGTCCATGGGTATGAGCGCCGACTATCCCGCCGCTATACAACTTGGCGCGACCGATGTGCGTGTCGGCAGCTCAATCTTCGGCGATCGCCAGTACGGGTGAACGCCCTCACGCCCCTTCTGGCAGACGTTAAAAACTGTCGTCTGTGCGCGGCGCAACTGCCGCTTGGTCCCAGGCCGGTCGTGCAATTGCACGCCGATGCCCGGCTGCTGATCATTGGCCAGGCGCCCGGCACCAAGGTCCACGAAACCGGGATTCCATTCAACGATCCTAGCGGCAACCGCCTGCGAACCTGGTTGGGCGTGACGAAAGAGACCTTCTACGACGCCACCAAAATCGCGCTGATGCCCAGCGGCTTTTGCTATCCAGGCCGCGCCCCAAAAGGCGGGGACCTGCCGCCACGCAAGGAATGCGCACCGCATTGGCACCCCCGCCTGCTGCCGGAATTGACGAACCTGGGGCTAACCTTGCTGATCGGTCAATACGCGCAGGCCCACTATCTCGGTCCGAGACGGAAACGAACGCTAGGCGATACGGCCAGGGCATGGGAAGAGTATCTGCCAGAGTACTGGCCCACGCCGCACCCAAGCTGGCGGGTCAATCATTGGCTCACCAAGAACCCTTGGTTTGAGCAACAAGTGCTGCCGGTTCTGCGGCAGCGCTTGCGTGAGTTATTGGAGTAAGCCGTTGGACGCGCTACCGCAAATCACCGTTCTGCCCGGCAAGCACAAACGCGCCAAATCTGGGCACCCCTGGATCTACGCCAACGAAATCACCATGACGCCGGAGACCAAAGCCTTGCCGCCCGGCACGCTGGTCTCGGTCGCGAACAGCGGCGGCGAACCCATGGGCACGGCATTCTTTTCCGCACACACACTGGTGGTCGCGCGCCTGCTGAGCAAGCGCCTGGTGGAAGCATTTACAGCCGATTTTGTCGCCAAGCGTCTTCGCAATGCTCTGTCTTGGCGGGAAAAGTTTTTCGCAATTAGTAGTTAAGGGCTTAATCCTTTGCGCATTTGATGCTATATATGTTGCACACGGAGGAAATCATGAACATCACCAGCGTTTTTTATAAGTTTCCGGATCAGGAAGCCTGCATTGCGCATTTAGAAAAGTTCGCTGGGGCGATGATCCACATTGCCCGCATTGCGGGGCTACAAACGTGGCTTGTAAAGATGATCAAGACCGCATTGGCCGATGGAACTGTCATGGATGCAAATCCAGCTTCAACGTCCTGGCTGGTACAGTCTTTGAAAAAACCAAAATACCCCTTCAAAAATGGTTTTTGGGTGTTGCCTTGATTGTTAATGCCAGGAAAAGCCTATCAAGTTGTCAGCTTGCCCGTGATCTAGATATGAATCAAAAATCAGCATGGTTTATGCAGAAACGCATCCGCGCTGAAATGGCAAGCAAGCAGGGTGAAATCCTGTTACAAGGAATTGTTGAAGCTGACGAAAGATATGTAGGTGGTAAACCACACAAGCGAAATAAACGTTTTGATAACAATGATTTACCTCCTCCACCTCCTCCGCGATGAAGAGGGACACGCAAAACGTCGGTTATTGGCGCGGTAAAACGCGGCGGTAAAGTCGTTGCCCGTGTCGCCAGCAGTCTGACTGGCAAGGACATTCTAAACTTCATTCGTAGCAGCGTCGATCCCGAAGGCTCGCTGCTGATCACTGATGAATTCAAGGCTTACAGCGCTGTTCGGGCAACCATGGCGCACGCCACAATCAATCATAGCAAGGGCGAATATGTTTTCGGCAACATCCATACCAACACCATTGAAGGCTTCTGGTCACTTCTCAAACGGGCCTGGTACGGATCGCATCATCATTATCGAAAATGCTATATGCCGCTCTATGTCGCGGAAGCATGCTGGAAGTACAATCAACGCAAGAACGACAACGCCTTCGGGTCTTTTATGCGGGGATGCTTTAAATGAACCGACTCTTTTATGGCGACTGCCTGACTGTCATGCGAGAAATGCCGTTAGGCAGTGTTGATCTGATTTATTTGGATTCCCCTTTCAACTCAAACCGTGATTACAATGCGATTTATAAGGATGAGACAGGCCGTCCATTACCCGACCAGATTGAAGCTTTCTCCGATCTGTGGACTTTGGATGAAGATCGCGAACGGGCAATCAGAAATATGCCAATCCTTATGAGAGAATCCGGTGTTGATGACGGTATCACCGAGCTCTGGAAAATTTGGTGTAACGCCCTGCGCAAGACGCAGCCTGGCCTACTTGCCTATCTCAGCTACATGACCGAGAGACTCTTGCCCATGCGGAGTATTCTCAAACCGACCGGATCAATTTATCTACACTGCGATCCTACTGCCAGTCATTACATCAAGGTGATGATGGACGGCATCTTCGGGCACGGAAATTTTCGGAATGAGATCATTTGGTGTTACAAATCTGGCGGCGCAAGCAAACGCTGGTTTGCAAAAAAACATGATACAATTCTATTTTATGCAAGAAATCACAGATATTGCAAATTTAATCAGTTAAAGATCAAATCTTACGGCCAATCCGGAGGCGGCCATGGTGGTGCCATTAAATATTATAAAGATCAAAAAGGGACGTATTCAATTGTAACAGCCCGCGACTGGTGGGAAATTTCAATGTTGGCAACGACCCATAGTGAAGGACTTGGTTATGCGACTCAAAAACCACTTGCCCTATTGGAGCGGATCATTGCTGCCAGCACCAACGAAGGTGATGTGGTGTTCGATCCGTTCTGCCGGTGTGCTACGACGCTGGAAGCTGCCCACAAACTTGATCGCAAGTGGATCGGGATCGATATAGCCATTCACGCAATCAAGCGTGTCGCGAAGGTTCGGCTGGAAGATCGGCTTGGTTTGAAGGATGGTATTGATTTTGAGATCGAGGGTGTCCCACACAACATCGAGGGCGCTCGCGATCTATGGGAACGTGATAAATATCATTTTCAGAAATGGGCAATTGAGCAGATCGACGGCTTTGTCACTGCGCGAAAGACGGCTGATGGCGGTATTGACGGGCGGCTCTATTTTGATATGGGAGGACGCAATCTTGAAAGCATGGTGTTGGAAGTGAAGGGCGGCAGAAATATCGGTATCAGTGTTGTGCGGAACCTCCGAGGGGTTCTTGAACGCGAAAATGTGCCCATGGCAGGCTTAATCATCATGGACAATCCAGGGCCGACTAAGATGCGGAACTTTGCTCGCGAAATGGCGTCGGCAGGCGATCTTGAAGTCATGGGTGTTCAGTATTCGCGAATGCAATTGCTGACCGTTCAGGACATTCTTAACGGCAAGCGGTTTCCGACGCCTTCTGTGGCGCGGGCCAAAGGGGCGGCACAGCCTGTACTGCCGCTGGGTTGATAGATAAGCCCTTAAATATTAATTGCGTTCTTTTTTGCTAAACCCTACTACCGCCTTGTGCATGCAGAGGCCGACGGCCTGCCAGGCTTGATTATCGACCGTTTTGGCGACGGTCTGGTATGCCAGTTCAACACAACCGGGCTGGAACGCCATCGCGATGCCGTGCTGGCAGACATAGAGGACGTACTGCAACCGGAATGGCTGTTGTTGCGCAACGACTCCAGCCAGCGTGAATTGGAAAAGCTACCATCCGTCGTGGAGACCATCAAAGGCACGATGCCTGCTCCGCTGGAGATCTTGGAGAATGGCGTCATCTACTTGGCAGATCCTGCTGGCGGGCAAAAGACCGGCTGGTTCTATGATCAGCGCCTGAACCGTGTCATGGTCGCCGAGCTCGCTAAGGACGCGCGGGTGCTGGACGCATACAGCTACCTGGGCGGCTTTGGCCTGTTGGCGGCGAAAGCCGGTGCGGCGGAGGTAATATTACTGGACCGTTCCGCAGGGGCCCTTGAACTGGCAACGGAAGCTGCGGCGCGCAACGGTCTTAAAGACCGAGTATCCGCGGAACGGGCCGAAGCCTTTGACGCCCTGGCCAGCTATGCAGCAGACGGACGCCGCTTCGACGTGGTGATTATCGACCCGCCGACTTTCGCCAAATCCAAAAAGGACCTGCAAGCAGCCTTGCATGGTTACCGCAAGCTGGCCCGGATGGCAGCGCAGACGGTCGCACCGGGGGGATGCTGGCGGCCTCGTTCTCACATACCGTCGACCCGCCCAGCTTCGCCCTGGAAACCAGTCGCGGCATCCAGGAAGCCGGCCGGAACGCCCGCATTCTGCGCACTACCGGCACCAGCCCAGACCACCCGACCCATCCGCAATTGCCGGAAAGTGCCTACCTGAAGGCGCTGCTATATCATCTGGATTGACGGCTAATACCAACGGCAGGGGATAATAGTGGCGGGGCCGAATGAAAAAGGGCGGGTCCACCAAGGACCGGCTCTCATTTCGTTCAGGCGGTTACCTGCTGTTGAAAGTCCTCTGGCAGATGAACGCCACTTGCCTCCAATTGGTCAGCAAGCGCCTTTTTCAAACGGCAAAGGCCATCCGCCGATGTTGCCTCGCAACGGGCAACCAACACGTCCTGGGTATTGGAAGCGCGCAAAAGCCACCAGCCGTCCACCGTATTCACCCGCACACCGTCGGTGGCGTTAACCTCGGCCCCTTCGGCAGCTAGGCGTTCCCGCACCTCTTCCGGCACGATGAACTTGCGGTCTTCCAGGCAGGGAAAGCGCAGTTCCGGTGTGTTGATCACGTCGTCCAGCATCGCGTGGAAATCTGCCAATGTCTCGTCGGAATTAGCCAGCACAGACAGAAGACGCACCGCAACGTAAAGCGCGTCGTCATAGCCGTAATAGCCATCCGCGTAGAAAATATGGCCACTCATCTCACCAGCGAGGGGGGAGTCCATCTCCGCCATCTTGGCTTTGATCGGCGAATGGCCAGTTTTACACATAAAGGGTTTACCGCCCGCGTCAACAATGGCGTCGAACAGAACCTGACTGGCTTTCACGTCGGCAATGATGGTCTTGCCCGGATGGCGGGTAAGCACTTCACGAGCCAGCTTGATCAGCAGTTGATCAGCCCAAATGACAGCGCCGTTGCTATCAATCACACCGATACGGTCGCCGTCGCCGTCGAAGGCAATCCCCAGTTCTGCACCCTGGCGGACCACAGCGGCCTGCAGCTGTTCCAGCGTTTCGGGCAGGGTGGGGTCGGGGTGATGCACCGGAAAAGTGCCATCGACCGGCGCGTTCAGCACGGTGTGCTTGCCTGGTAGACGGGCGACGATGGCTTCCAGCGCCAGGCCGGTCGCGCCATTGCCGCAATCCCACACCACGTCAACGGTTCGGCCAGGTTTGTAGTCGCGCACCACGCGCTCCACATAAGCCAGGTTCACGTCGACGCTGTGCTGCGTGCCCGTGCCGGTCTCGAAATCGCCTTCCGCAGCGATCCGGCTGATTTCCTGGATGTCCGAGCCGAAGAAAGGCTTCTTCTGCAGGGTCATCTTGAAGCCATTATAGTCCGGCGGATTGTGTGAACCGGTGATCTGAATTCCGCCGTCGACGTCCAGGTGGTAGCAGGAGAAATACAACACCGGCGTGGGCGTCATGCCCAAACGGACAGCATCAACGCCACCGGCGTTGAGCCCTTCCGCGACGGCATCGGCCAGCATGGGAGACGATAGCCGCCCGTCATAGCCGATCGCCACTTTCGAGCCGCCTTTGCGCCGGGTTACAGTCGCAAACGCCTGGCCGATGGCTCGAGCATCAACGGCAGTCAATGTTTTGTCGATAATTCCGCGAATGTCGTATTCGCGGAGGATTGTCGGGTCGAATTTGTGCACTTTCTTTTTCATGCTCATTACTCGGCTGCCTCTGCTGTTTGGATCACTCGGGTATTGCCCTTATAGCCGCGACCAATTCCAGAGTACTCGAAACCAGCCGCGCGCATCTCTTCTGGGTTATAAATGTTACGCATGTCAACCATAACTGGGTTATTCATCAGTGATTTAACCCGGTCTAATTGAAGCGCCCTGAACTCATTCCATTCCGTCACCAATGCTATACAGTCAGCGCCTTCGATCGCGTCATAGGCACTCTCTGCATAATATGGGCCGACGCCGATTTCGGATTTGACATTCTCCATCCCTTGCGGGTCATAAACACGCACATCGACACCCGCCCCCATCAAGGCAGGTACGATGTCCAATGCTGGGGAGTCCCGCATGTCATCCGTGTTAGGCTTGAACGTCAAGCCCAATACCGTAACCGTCTTGCCTCGTGCAGCATCAGCCCCACCCAGTGCAGCTAGCACACGATCAGCCATGGCCAGCTTGCGACGATCATTGATATCCGCCACGGTTTCGACGATACGCAACGGCGCGCCATACTGGCGACCACTATAAATCAGCGCCCAGGTATCTTTGGGGAAACAAGACCCGCCAAAGCCTGGCCCAGGGTGCAGGAACTTGCCGCCAATCCGGCCATCAAGACCGATGCCCTTCGCCAGATGCTGAACATCGGCCCCGGTTTTTTCGCACAAATCGGCGATTTCATTGATGAAGGTTATCTTGGTCGCAAGAAACGCATTGGCGGCATATTTGGTCAGTTCCGCCGTTACGATATCAGTGACGACCATCGGCACCTCCCGCAGAGACAGTGGGCGGTAGAGCCGTTGCATCATGTCCCGTGAACGGTCGGTTTCAGCACCGATCACCACACGATCCGGGTGCATGAAATCGTCGATCGCGGCGCCTTCACGCAGAAATTCGGGGTTGGAGACCACGTCGAAATCGGCATCCGGCCGGGTTTCAGCAATGATCCGTCGCACTTCGCGGCCAGTACCAACCGGGACTGTCGATTTGGTTACGACGACGGTGTAGCCATTCAGTGACTTCGCTACTTGCTCCGCCGCGGCATAGACGTAGCGCAGATCTGCATGACCATCGCCACGCCGCGAGGGTGTACCAACGGCAATAAACACCATGTCCGCATTCGGCACGGCTTCCTGCAGGTTTGTCGTGAATTGCAGGCGGCCTGCCTTGCGGTTATTGGCAACCAGCGTCTCCAGTCCCGGTTCGTAAATCGGGATCTCGCCTGCGAGCAAGTTCTCAATCTGGGAGGCATCGACGTCCACACAGGTAACGTCGAACCCGAATTCCGAAAAACAGGCACCGGTCACCAAACCGACATACCCTGCTCCAATCATCACCACTTTCATCGATGTAACATCCTTACCGTGCGCCAAAGTTAGGGTACGTTTATGAACATAACCACTTTAACATGACGTAACTGTGTCGAAGATCACAGTTTATCGTGAAGAACGTCATGGTGAGAGGCAGGACGGGTCAGCGGAAGTATTTCCCCAGCGCAGCCCTGGCTTCTTCTATCATTTCCGGCCGTTGCAGGGCAAAGGAAACATTGGCTTCCAGGTAGCAGATTTTGTCACCGCAATCGAAGCGTTTCCCCTCGAAACGCAGACCGTGAAACGGACTGGTGCCGATCATCCGGGCCATTGCGTCGGTCAATTGGATCTCGCCACCAGCCCCCACGACCCTTTCATCCAGATAGGTCATGACTTGCGGCAAGAGTATATAGCGGCCGATAATGGACAGCGTCGACGGTGCCTTCGCCGGCTCCGGCTTTTCGACCATGCCTTCTACTGACGCGATCCGGCCGTCATCCGTTCCGACCTTGAGAATGCCATAGCGCTTCGTCTGCTCACGCGGCACATCCATGACGGCGACGACATTACCCGCCGTCTGTTCGTAAACGTCGATCAGCTGCTTCAGACAGGGAGTTTCGGACTGGATCAGATCATCCGGCAGAATCACGGCAAACGGTTCTTCACCGACCAGAGGCTTTGCTGACCAAACGGCATGCCCCAGTCCCAACGGCTCCTGCTGGCGGACGGAGGAAATCGCGCCGGGCGGCAGAACCATCGATTGGGAGTCGCGCAGCGCTTCGGTTTTACCGCGCTTTGCTAACGTGTCGTCGAGTTCGTAATTCAGATCGAAATGATCCTGCAACATACCCTTGTTGCGGCCATTGACAAAAATGAAGCGCTCAATCCCCGCATCCCGTGCTTCTTCTACGGCATATTGAATAAGCGGCTTATCGACAACGGTAAGCATCTCTTTCGGCATGCTCTTCGTCGCTGGCAGGAATCGGGTTCCCAAACCGGCAACCGGGAACACCGCGGTCCTGACTTTCTGTGGCATGGGGAACCCCTCTCCATGGCCTGCGCGCGCCATGCGCAGATATATTCCAAATAGTTAGCCCTAAAAAGGCTTACCCATGGTTAACGGGTAAGCCGATGCGATAAATAGTCTGCGGATTTACAAAAGCCTGCATTCGGAAGAGCCCGCCATTACTGCCGATCCATCAGGAAATCTTTGGCGGCATTAATTTTGGCCGCCAGATAGGCGCTGCCGCCTCGGTCGGGATGGGCGTGCTGCATCAATCGGCGATGGGCCACCCGGATTTCGTCGTCATCTGCCCCAGGCTCCAGGCCCAACACGCTGAGGGCTTCTTCTTCAGTCATGCCGCTGCCATCGGCCTGCCCTGCCGGACCATCACCAGCACCAGCTTGCTCCCGCCAATCGGCGCCCAATGTGCGGTCAAGATAGGCTTCCAGCAGCCGCGCAGCCTGCTCATCATTGGTGCAGCACCATCGATAGAAATCCAGCAGCAAGACCGGATCAAGCTCCGATATCCAACGCCCTTCCATCGGCCCGGCCAGAATTTCGCCGTCCATTTCGCCGGAATCATGGTCCAGTTCCATCGCCAACGCTGATGTTTTCACCGTGGAAATCTGACCTTTGCTTGGCCCGCGTGATGCTTTGAACAAACGGGCAAGCGAACGCAACCGCAGGAACCAGGGAAATAGAATCGGCAAAGCAAACAGCGCCCAAGACAGACGGCCACTGATCGCCAGGAATGCGACCACACCGATAGCCAGCAACAGGGATGCTATACGCAACGCAGAGGCGACCTGCTTGGGATTGGCGCGCAGGAACCCCTGCGCCAGTAGGTACAGCCCGACCGCCAACGCGATGCCAAAGAAAAGGTAAATGACCATCGATGTTATCGCCCAGGCAAAGCTTTGACCGCTGCTGCCAGCCGCCGCACGTCACCACTTTTGCCCTTGGAGAAGTCTGCCAAGGCCCGCTGGCCGCCCGCCGCAAACACGGCCACTGCCCGCAGCAATTCCGCCAACTGGCCGGCGCTTGCTTCATCGAATGGACAGTAAGCACCGCCGGTCAGCTTGGCGATTTGCTTGAAAGCGTTAGCGGCGATGGGATTTCCACCCTCTTGGAACATAAAAGCCGGAATGCCGGATAGCCCCAACTCCCCCGCCCGGTGGCAGACACGGTCGATATCCTCCTCGAAGGCATCACCAACAAACACCAGCGCACCGACTTTTTGCTTTTGACCCTCGTCGATCGCGTGTTTCAGCACCTTGCCAATTTGGGTCTGGCCACCAAGGCAGGACACACCGGTCATCGCCCGTAACAATGCATCTGGCTCCGTGTACCAGCGCGACGCCTTGCACTCACCAAATCCGCGGTAAAACACCAATTGCACGGCCAGATCGCCCACTTTCGCGGCCTCCTGGAACATGCCGGCCTGCAGGTGCATGGCGCGATCCCAGCTAGGCTGCCGGCTGGCCGTCGCGTCCAGAGCGAAAATCAAACGACCTGCTGCCCCCGACACGGGCTTGGGCACCGTGCGGACTTTTGCCAAAAAGGCGTCGATATCGGTCCGCGCGGACGAATCCGCCGGTGATTGCGTACCCTTTGTTCTGATATCACGCGCCATAACTGTCAATTTGGCGAGCGCGCGGTCAAAAAGCTAGGGGGTAGGCTATTCTGCCTGCCCCTGAAAGCCCGGAAAATGGTCTGTTCATGCAGGTATTGCGGCAACTACCGCAATAGACAGCGCCCAGCCGATGCACCCGCATCAATGTGGTAACGCAATTTTGCGCTGCAATCTCAATCCGGCGGCACCCCCCCTCTACCCGTATGGCGATGGAATACTTCGGTCATATTGCCTCAATCTCGCCAGAGTAGACGTTATAACGTATATATACATAAATATTTATAGAATATCTGTTTTTCTTCAAATAGTTAGCCCTTGCGTAGCAATACGTATCGCGCAAAATCCATAACAAGTATTACATCGTAATATTTACCGAAAATTTGATAAGTGCAAAAATATATCAACTAAATATTTGTGCTTTACGGGAAGAGTAGTGATGAACAATGGATCCACCTCCTCAATCAAGGCGGCAATTGGTGATACTGTAAAAGGTTTCACCAACTCAGATACGATTGCTTACACAGAAGATGGCATTTTGCATTTCTACGGAACACTATTGCCTGTCGAAATGATAGATGCGTGGTTTAATGGTGAAGCGGCGTTTTTAGACTTGGTTAGTCAAGGCGCAGAGGCTGCCAAAGAATGGGCTCTTAAGAACATCCCACACCTTGGCAATCATTTGCCGGATAACCTTGAAATCGAATTCAGTGACAGTGCCGACACGGGCTCCGCAACCGGCCCTAACGAACTTACAGATTTCGCCCATGCCCTGTTGATTGCCTGGGAAGACAGCGTACCCGCCCCCCAGCAAATCGGGGCAGCGATCCTATCAACGGCAAACACGGCATCCACTGCATTTTATGCTCCGGTGTTTTCAACGCTCATTGACGGCTCAGCAGGTGAGATCCTGCGGGATATCGCGTTCTATTCCATGGGTAACATTTACGTAACGGGCGGAACGCAGAACTTCCAGCAAATCCCAATCACGCCTGGAAATGATTACTTTGATCCATCAGGTAATTCGTCACGCGGCTCACTTGTACCGCACGATGTTTTCGTTCAAAAATACGATCCCGACGGCAATTTACTCTGGTCTACGCGAATTGGCGGCGTCAACTACGACCGGGCCTACGGGATTGAAGTAGATGCCAATGGCAGCGTCTATATCGCCGGTCGCGCTGGAGAGGGTTTCTATGTCACGCTCGGCTCCTATCAGGAAAGCTTCGGCGGCAACTTGTCTGCCGCAAGGAACAACGCCTACGGCAAGCAGGACGGGTTCGTCTCCAAACTTGATGCCTATACCGGGCAACTGGACTGGTCGACATACATCGGCGGCGAGGCAGGTG
This sequence comes from Alphaproteobacteria bacterium, assembly GCA_965202745.1. Lineage (GTDB taxonomy): Bacteria > Pseudomonadota > Alphaproteobacteria > Bin95 > Bin95 > JACKII01. Next base: position 29,387 of record CBDBCB010000021.1, on the reverse strand, counting down.
AAATCGTTCGCAACCTAGATGTCGGCCCTGATGGCGTAATCCACCTCGCCATGACCTACTTCCTTAGCGATATCAACCAGCCAATTACCGACGACGCTATGCAGCCAAATATGCAAAGTATCGTCGACAACATCTACGCGCAGCTTTCCAACGATGGCGCAGAATTGCTTTACGGCACCTTTGTTGGCGGCAATGGCGACGTCAGCATGATTATGCGGACAGACGCGGTTGACGCGCCGACGACAGCTGGCGCGTTCCGCTCAACGCTTCACGGCCTGCACGACTTCTATCTGGTGAAGTTCGATGGTGCCACCGACGGCCGCACGATCAAAAGTGCCACCTATTTCGGGACGGAAGCAGCGGACTATACAGAAACCCATCAACTTGCCATCGACGACAATGGCAATTTCATTGTCGCCGTTGAAACCACAGACCTGGTCTTGCCCGGGTCCAGCACAGGGTTCCAATCAGTCTATGCCGACGGCGGGTCAGACGGCTTTATTTCGGTGATATCTGCTGACGCGACAACGGTCATCGGCTCAACCTATTTTGGTGGTTCTGGCCGTGACAATATCGAAGGCGTCTATGTTACCGACAATGGGATTTTCGTGTCGGGTACTACCTCATCCAGCGACCTGCCCGTCACCGACACCTCTCAGTTTGGCGGTTATCACGGGCTCTCCGATGCGTTTGTGGCGCAATTCAACCATGATTTAAGCGAGTTGCTGTATGCCAGCTATGTTGGTGGCAGCAGCAATGATCAAGGCAGGGCGCTCGTCGTTACGGACAATGGCGACATTCTGTTCGGCGGCAGAACTGCTTCTTCGAACTTCTACGCGAAGAACGGCTTTGATGAAAAAATGAGCGGCATTGGTGCTGCATTCCTCACCAAAATTGCGCCGGCTATCCTACCCCCACCGCCAGAGGGTGATATTCTGCATATTGAAGCCAGCGCCAAGCTCTTCCAGGGCGGCGCTGAAGCAGACGTCAAAGTCAATGGCATTCTGATCGACACTATTTTCGTAGACGCCTACCGCTGGGGGAATCAACCGGACGATTTCTACATTGATACAGGCATGGACCTCACCGCGTCCGACGTCATTGAAATCACGTACACCAACGACTTGGAAACAGCTGCAGGCAACCGGAATCTGTTTATCCACTCTGTTGATATAGGCGGGCAAGCGCTGGATCTCAGCACCGTCGAATACAGCGGTGCTGAGGGCCAATATAACCTGTTCAACGACATTATTTTTGTCGCGACAAACGGGTCGGTTCTGCTTTCGGACAGCCCCATCCTCTCTCCGCCGCCGCCGCCGAGCCACCAGACTGGAGATAGCGTAATTGAGGTATCTCTAAACTCAAAATATTACGATGGTGCCGCTCAGGCTGCCATCAAAGTCGATGGTATGGTTCTGGATATCGTTGAAGCCACAGCCAACCGCTGGACAGACAATCCGCAAACCTTCACCATTGACGCTGGGATGGTTCTCGATAGATCCCAGACGGTTGAAATCGAGTATCTGAACGACCTGCAAACGCTTGAAGGCAATCGGAATTTCTTCATCCATGAGCTGAAAGTAGATGGAGTAAATATACCCCTGTCATCAGCCGAAATTACCTCATCCATCGGCGCGTACAACACCAAAAACGGCGGGCTGTTTATCGGCACCAATGGTGCCGCGGTGTTTGAGGGTTCAGACCTCGACACGGGAGAAATTCTCACCCTGGTGGCTACAGCCGATCCTTATTCGGGTCCTGCTCAAGCCAACGTGCTGGTTGACGGAAACATCATTGATACGATTGAGGTATCTGCAGACCGGATCCATGGTGAAAAGGATATCTTTAACTTCAACCTGGACCCGTTCGTTACACCGGCGGGCTTCGACACCATCGAAATTGAATATATCAACGACCTGGAGGATCTGGGCGTCGGTGACCGCAATTTCCTTATCGATGAAATCTTCGTCAACGGCATCATGCTTGATAAGTCACTCGTCAGTATCAGCCCGGGCGCAGGCGCTTACGACAGCGCATCCGAGATGGTTCTGCTCTCAACAGACGGCAGCGCGATTTACGATATGTCGCTCCAAACCGCCTTTGGTTAGCGGTCGCGCAATTTTGCCCTGTTAGCGGCACATGGCCAGCTAACCTGGTGCCGGTGAAATAGGTCACTGCTCCACCGACACATAGCCACACGGCCATTGTCGACCGAAATGCGGTAGCTCAGGCGGCGTGTTTTGGTCTGAAGCCACTCTAGCCATTTGCACGACGCGGTCGAGCCGCTAACCTTTGCCCAACCGCCGCGCAAATCGAAGTGACTTTGGCAAAGACTCTTTCCATGACCCGCCCTCTCGAATGTATCACTGTACTCGACCTGACTTCCGGGGGAGCCGGTGCGTTCGCCACCATGTTCCTGTCCGACTGCGGCGCGCGTGTTTTGCGCGCCATCCGTCCGGAATCACCGTTGTTCCGCGACGGCGGCTTCGTTGTTTGGGATAGAGGCAAGGAAGCCATCGACCTGGACCCGGCGACGGCAGATGGCTAGGCGGCGCTGAACACGCTGCTGCCCGGCCTGGACGTTCTGATTGAAGATTTCGCACCGTCGTCCCCTATGCAGGACATTATCGCAGACGGCCGCCTGCGTGCAGTGAACCCACGCTTGGTTTCCTGCTCAATCACAGCTTACGGCCTGCGCGGCCCGTTGAATGACGATCTGCCGGACGATGACCTGATACTGGCCCGCGCAGGTGTGCAGGGCGGCATGCCGGGCTTCATCCGCTCGGCAGCCGGGCTGATGGGCATCTCGGACCTGGTGGCCGAACCATGCTTCCTGGAGCGCCGCGGCGGCGAGACACCGGAAGACGTGCAGGAAATGCGCGATAAGGTGACGGAGATCATGCTAACCCACACCGCGGCTGAATGGGCCCGGATGTTCGAGGAAGCAGACGTGCCCTTCGCTCCCTCCCGTCATGCGCAGGAGAGCCTGGAGGACCCGCAGGTCATCCACAACAAGATGGTGCAACGGCTTAATGATCCGGCCCTTGGAGAGGTGGTACAGATGGGTGCGCCCATCCACTTCACCGAGACGGAGGCTGCCCCGCAGGGGCCGCGGGCCAGCAGCACCGAGCCGGTGCCCGATCTGCCGTCAAAGGCCAGTTCAGGTCCGGCGCGATCCGGCACACAACAGGACCCGCCGCCACTGGCCGGCATCCGCGTTTTGGAGATCACCAACCTGATCACCGGGCCAACCAGCGGCCGTTTGCTGGCCGACCTAGGCGCGGACGTCATCAAGCTGGAGCCGCCCGCAGGCGACATCTCCCGCCCCATCGGCCGGACCTATTTCTACAACGTGAACTTCAACAAGCGCTCGGTCTGCTTCGACGCTGCCAAGCCCGGCGCGAAAGACGCGATCCAGCGCCTGGCCGCATCCTGCGACGCGGTGCTGGCGAACCTGCGGCCTGGTGCTATCGAGCGCATGGGCCTGAGCCCTGCAATCAACCCCAATCTGCTGGAAGTGCATCTAACCGGCTATGGCTGGACCGGACCTTATTACAAGCGCCCCGGCATCGACCCGCTTGCCCAGGCGATGATGGGTCTACAACGGGCGCAGGGAGGCCCTGACAATCCGCCGAGGTTCCCGGCGGAACTGGCCCCGACCAACTATACCACCGGTGCAATGGGCACGCTGGGGCCGATCATGGCGCTTTACCAGCGCAAGAAAAATGGCGTTGTGCAGCGCGTCGAAAGCAACCTGCTGAATGGCGGTGTCGTGCTGAGCTCCGCCTGGTTCAGCCAGTACAAAGGACGCCCGGAGCGCCCGCTGGTCGACCAACAGCAATACGGCCTGAACGCCTGTCACCGGCTGTACCAGGTAGCGGACGGCTGGGTCTATGTGGTGGCGGATGAGCCCGCCCAGCAAAAGGCCCTGCGCGAATGGCTGGGTGTCGGCGATTTGGATTCTCAGGGTGGCGGCCACCCGGCGGTCTCGCCGCTGGGGCTCGCCATGGCTGACGCCTTCAAGGGCCGGAAGCTCGCCGACTGCCTCTCCGGCCTCAAAGCCGCGGGCGTCCCCGTCGCCGAGTCGCAGAAGGGCGACAGCGCGCTGTTCCTGGATGACCCGCACAGCCAGCAAAACAACTTCGTCGCCGAGCGCCAGCACCCGAAGGTCGGCAAGATGAAGGTTGCCTGGAACTACATCCAGTTCTCTGACACAGCCCTAACTCAGGGACGCCATACGCCTCTCCTTGGCGAACACACGGCGGAGGCGCTGGCGGAAGCGGGTCTCAGTCAGGCCGAGATCGACACCCTGTTCGCCAACGGCGGCGCGCTGAGTGAGGCGGTCTGACCGCCGAGGAAAGGCCCCAGCCATGCCCGTCGACCGCGCCCTGTTCCACCCGGACTACAAACCGGAGCCTTTCTGGTGGGAAGCCGCGCGGCCCGGCACTGAACACCATCGCGACCTGCCCAATGTGACAGAGGTCTTCATTGTCGGCAGCGGTTATGCCGGTCTCTCCGCCGCCCTCGAGCTGGCACGGGAAGGCCGGACGGTCACGGTCGTCGACGCTTTGGCCTTCGGCGGGGGAGGGAGTACGCGGAGCGGCGGCGGCGTCAGTTCAGGCATCAACCTTGGGAAGGGCATCTCCGGCGGACCGGGGCAGGAGCAACGTGCCGAGTCGCAAAAGGCTGTGCTTAAAAAGCTTCTTGGCTAGAGCCTCACAGCATACGAACTGGTTGGCGCACTGATTGAGCGCGAAGGGATCGATTGCCACTTTGAGCGGCGCGGCCGATTTGTCGGAGCCTATGCATCCGGCCACCTGGACGGCCTGAAGAAAAGGCAGAGATGCTGAACCGCCTTCTGGACATGGGCGCGCGGGTTGTCTCCCGCGAGCAGCAGCGGAGCGAAATCGGCAGCGATTTCTACCATGGCGGCATGGTGATCGAGCGGGCGGGCAAGCTGCATCCCTCACTCTACCACAAGGGCCTGCTCGATGCTGCCGCCCGCGCCGGTGTCCACCTTACCGCCCATTGCAAGCTGACAGGCATTGACGGCAAGCCGGGGGCGTTCACGGTCCGGACGGAGCAGGGCGATTGCCGGGCGGAGCATATGGTGGTGGCGACCAACGCCTATACCGGCGCGCTCACCCCCAATATCCGCAATCGCCTGGTGCCGATCTCCAGCCAGATCATCACCACAGAAGAATTGCCGGAAGACGTAGCGCGGGAATTGATCCCGAACGGGCGTACCATCTCCGAAACGCCACGGGTCACCAGCTATTACCGGCTACTGCCAGGCGACCGTCGGGTGATGTATGGCGGCAGGGCGCGCTTCCAGACCGTCCATCCGGATGAGAGCGCGGCGTTGCTGCATGGCATGATGTGCGAGCGCTGGCCACAGCTGAAGGATGCGCGCATCACGCACTCCTAGTCCGGCCTGGTCGCCATGACCACCGACGCCCTGCCGCATATCGGCTTTGAGAATGGCATTCGCTACTGCGCCGGCTGCAACGGCAGCGGTGTGGCCACCATGACCTACCTCGGTTTGCAGATCGCCCGCCGCATCCTGAATGGCGGCAAGTCGGATAACGGGTATGCCACCCTCACCTTCCCCGAGGTACCGGTGCCTTTCTACCGCGGAAATCCCTGGTTTCTACCGTTTATAGGGCAGTACTACCGACACCTCGACAAGAAGGACCGCCGGACGGCCTGAGCCCTGCTACACAATCCCGCTTGGCCGACTGCGCCGTTGAATAGTACTTTAGCCGCAGAATGTTAAAGCGAAGGAATCGGCCCGATGAACCATGTCGATCAGCTCTACCGGAAAGCCCGGGACAAAGAAGAACTCGACCGCATCATCTCCGGTTGGCTCGAGGCCTTCGAAGCAGCGCTGGCGAGCAGCAACGATGCTGACATAGCCGCGCTACTCACTGGCGATGCCAACTGGCGTGATGTGCTCGCCTTCACCTGGCACCTGACCCCGAAAGTGGGCGCAACGGTGGTTGCCGAGCATCTATCAGCGCGGCAGCCGACAGTGCAGGCGAGGGACTTCAATGTTCACCCTGACCGCACGCCACCCCGCCGAGTAAAACGGCTTGGCCGGGATTGCGTCGAGGCCCTCTACCAGTTTGAGACCAAGGTCGGGACCGCAGAAGGCGTGTTGAGGCTGGTCGCCTCGACAGACGGCGGTGCTGCGGGCCACAAAGCCTGGGTCATCTCCACGGCTTTGGCGGAGCTTCGCGGCTTCGAAGAGAAGCGAGGCAAGAACCGCCCGACTGGCGCGGCTTACTCCCGCAATTTCGGCGGCGACAACTGGGAAGACGTCCGCCGCAAAGCGCAAACCTACGAAGATCACGACCCGGCGGTCCTGATCATCGGCGGCGCGCAGGACGGCCTTTCCATCGCCGCGCGCCTGACCCAGCTTGGCGTTGACAATCTGGTGGTCGAGAAATGGCCACGCATCAGCGATAGCTGGCGCAAGCGATATCACTCGCTGGCGCTGCACAACTCGATCAAGGTCAATAACCTGCCCTATGTGCCGTTTCCGGACACATGGCCGAACTACATCCTAAAGGACATGCTGGGAATGTGGTTCGAGTGCTACGCGCACATTATGGAAATCAACCACTGGACCAGCACAGAGTTCACCAAGGGTGAGTGGGACGAGGCGGCGAAGTGTTGGAACGTCACGCTGAAGCGCGAAGATGGCCGCGAGCGCACCATGCGGCCCCGGCACCTCGTCTTTGCAAACGGCGTCAACAGCTACCCGCTACTCCCGGAAATTCCGTGCCTTGATACTTTCAAGGGCGACGTGATCCACTCTGAAAGTTTCGACAGTGGCGCACCCTATGCCGACCGGAAGGCCATCATCATCGGCATTGGCTCCAGCGCCAACGACATCGCGCTCGACATGTACAGTTTCGGGGTGGAGACAACCATGGTGCAGCGCGGCTCCACCACCGTGGTCTCCATCGATCCATCGGCCAAGCTGAACTATGCCCTTTATGATGAGATCCCTTCGGTCGATGACTGTGACCTGATCGGGACATCGGCGACCCCGCCACTGATCATTGAGGCCTACAAGGGTGCGGTGCAGCGGATGCTGGATCTCGATCACGACATGGTCGAGGGGCTGAAGGGCATCGGCTTCAAGTTCGACATCGGCGAGGACAATACAGGCCACCAGATGAAGTACCGGCGGCGTGGCGGTGGCTACAACCTGGATGCTAGCTCCTCCGATCTGATGATCAAGGGCGAAATTGGCCTGCTGCAGAACGAGAGTATCGAGCGCTATTGCCCCGAAGGTGCGCTGCTTAAAAATGGCACGATCGTGCCGGCAGACGTGATCGTGCTGGGCACTGGCTACTACCCGCAGGGCAAGTTGGTCAAAAGGGCGCTCGGCGAGGAGATGGCAGAGAAAATCGGCCAGATCTGGGGCGAGGACGGAGACGGCGAATTCGCCAACATGTTCCGGCGCACGCCGCAGCAAGGCACCTGGTTCATCGCCGGCAGCCTGACCCAGGCGCGGGTTTACTCCAAGTACCTGGCGCTTCAGATCAAGGCGATGGAAGAAGGGCTGGTCGATACCAACCCGTTCAGCAGTTAGGTCGCGGGCACCGCTCGGCCTGCATATGGGCCGCTAGATACTCGGCATCCTCTGCACAGCCCCAGAAGAGCTGGGAACGGTTCGATGTCTGGAAATGCAGGCCAAGAAAGTACAATCCCGGCAGGTTTGAAACGCCGCGCTCATGTATTGCGTCGCCGCTCCCGTCAAGCGCTGCTGGGGGCTGCCAGCCAAGATCGTTCCGGTACCCGGTCGCCCAAATTACCGCAACAACCACGGTTTCGTGCAGGTCAAGCTCTAGTGCTGCTTCAGGCATACTCCGGTCGGTACTAACCCGCTCCGCCGGCAGAGCATCAACGGACAGGTCCGGACGGCTGGCGATCAATGTATCCAGACGATTGCACATCCCATCGAAGAAGGCGTCCGCTTCCGCAATGCGATCTGCGAGATCAGCAGCGAAACGCACCCGGGTGCCGTCAACGACCTCTAACCTGCCCGCCAACATCACTCCCTTTTGTGCAAGAACCCGCAGGTCCATATCATAACCGCCCCGCACGCTCGTCAGCATCACCGGGCGCGGTGGATCATACCGCGGCCCGAGCGCCTCCAGCCAGTCAGTGATATCGCGCGCCCGGTAGCGTCTAGGAATGCGGCCATGATTGCCTGCGGACAGATAGACCTGTCGGCCGCCATCAACCAGATCCTCGGCAATCTGAGCGCCAGATGCGCCGGTACAAACTACCAACACCGCACCGGGCGGGAACTGCGCCGGGTTGACGTAGCGATTTGCCGTCACCTGGACTACGGAAGGTGGCAGTTGGGCGCTAACCTGCGGGACGACCGGTGCCTTGATCAGCGCTGCATAGCGTTCGATCCGCTGAACAACCTCTCTTGCTGGCATAAAGCCTTCCGGGTCATCGCCATCATAGGGCATGCCCGGCAATCGGACGTAGCGGTTGGGAAACTGAAACTGCAGCGAATCCCACCGCTCGGAGCGCCAGCGCTCGCCGATGCGGGCCCGTTCCAGCAACACGTGCTCGCGGCCCTGCTGCTGGAGGAAATGGCTCATGACGAGGCCGGCTTGGCCCGCCCCGATCACGACAATGTCGATGCACTCCACTGGGCCGTTAGACCTCGCCAGCCTGTACGGCTGTCGAGGCCAGATCCAGAACCTTGCAGGTAATCTCGATCATTTTATTGATTTCAGCCGGTTTAATGATGAGCGGCGGAGTGAAGCCCAGGCTGTCACCCATGGCGCGAATGATCATGCCGTTTTCCTTAGCAAGATTGTCGATGTAGGGGCCAATCTTGCGGGCGGGATCAAACGCCTTCTTGCTGGCCTTGTCCTCAACCACCTCAATTGCGGCCACCAGACCAACGCCACGCACTTCACCAACCAGCGGGTGGTCAGCAAATTGGCGGAGACCGTTCTGCATCAGCGGCGAGATGCTCTGCACCTGGCTGACCATGTCGATCTCGTCGTAGATCTTCAGTGTTTCGACCGCGACGGCGGCGGAAACCGGATGACCGCCATAAGTGTAGCCATGGCCGAAGGGAGGCCCGCCGTCCGCGGTGCCCTCGGCAATGCCCTGGTAGACGTGATCGGCAACCAACACCGCCGAGATCGGCAGGTAGGATGCTGAAAGCGCCTTGGCGCAGACCAGGATGTCCGGCTCAATGCCAAAGGTATCGCAACCCCACATGTTGCCCGTACGCCCGAAGCCGCAGATCACCTCGTCCGCGATCATCAGCACGTCGTACTTCTTCAGCACGGCCTGCATCTTCGGGAAGTAGGTCCGCGGCGGCACGATCACACCGCCCGCGCCCATCACCGGCTCTGCGATGAAGGCAGCGACCGTCTCCGGCCCTTCGTCCAGGATCATCTGCTCCAGGCTGGCGGCAAGGCGCGTCGCGAAATCCTCCTCCGACTCGCCTTCCTTGGCGAAGCGGTAGTGGTGCGGGCACTCCGTGTGGAGGATGCCCGGCAGCGGCAGATCGAAGAACTTGTGCATGTTCGGCAGGCCAGTCAGTGAGGCCGCCGTGCGCGTCGTGCCGTGGTATGCCTTCATCCGGGAGATGATCTTCTTCTTCTCGGGCCGGCCGATGGCATTGTTGTAATAGTGAACCAGCTTGACCGCTGTATCGTTGGCTTCAGAGCCCGATGACTGGAAAATCACCTTCGACACCGTCTGCGGTGCAAGCTCCACCAGCCGTTCCGCCAAGTCCACGATGGGGGTGTGCGTCTTGTAGCTGAAGGTGTGGTAGTAGGGCAGTTCCAACATCTGCTTGTAGGCCGCTTCCGCCAGACGCTTCTCGCTGAACCCTAGCGATGCGCACCAGAGACCCGCCATGGCTTCCAGGTACTTTTTACCCTCGTCGTCATAGACATAGACGCCCTCCCCCTTGGTCAGCACCAACGAGCCGGTCTCTTCGTGCTGGCGGAAATTGGTGTGGGGGTGGATGTGGTATTTGATATCCCGGGCGATGGGGGAATTCGGCATGAAGTTCATTTGGGAGGCTCCATCGGGTAGGCACCAGCGACCGGCAGTCGATAGTGGCGGCGAGGCTTCGTTCGACCAGAACACTATCCGTCTTTTTTAGCCTGCGATAGGGCCAGATTCCTGCCAATCGGGCCAAAGCACTTTGCACCTGGCGATGATTGGCGGCATCATTGCCGAAACCAAAACCGGGTCTGCCAGGAGGAAATTGATGGAATTCGACTACATCATCGTGGGCGGAGGCTCCGCTGGCTCTGTGCTTGCCAACCGGCTGTCAGCGCGCAGTGCAAACAAAGTGCTGGTGTGCGAGGCGGGAGAAGACACGCCGCCTGGAGCGGTTCCTTCCGAAATCCTGGATTCCTACCCCGGCACCGCCTACCTCAACCCGCGATTTCATTGGACCGATCTCAAGGTCAGCACCGAAGTCACCTCGCATAATCAGGACCCGAACGCACCCGCACCGAAGCTGCGCAAGTATGAGCAGGCACGGGTGCTGGGCGGCGGATCGTCGATCAATGGCCAGATGGCCAATCGCGGCGCACCGACCGACTATGACGAATGGCACAACCGGGGCGCGACTGGCTGGGGCTGGGACGAGGTTCTGCCCTATTTCAAGAAGGTCGAGCGCGACCTGGATATCGATGATGAATGGCACGGCCAGGAGGGCAATATCCCGGTGCGCCGCGTGCCGGAAAGCCAGTGGCCCAGCCACGCCAAGGCGCTGGCGGAAGCTTTTGGGCGTGCGGGGTACAAATACCTGCCGGATCAAAATGGATATTTTGAGGACGGCTACTTCCCGATCACCATTTCCAATGCGGAGGAGCAACGGGTTTCGGCTGCCATCGGCTATCTAAATGCCGACGTGCGCCGCCGCGAGAACCTTACCATTTCGACCAAAACGCAGGTGACGGAGTTGCTGTTTGACGAGAACCGCCGCTGCGTCGGAGTTAAGGCAACGGTCAACGGCAAGCCGCAGGAATTCCGGGCCCGCGAAGTTATTCTGTCGTCTGGAGCTATTCACTCTCCGGCCCACCTGATGCGCGCTGGAATTGGTCCGGCAGGCCACCTGACCGATCTGGGTATTCCTGTCCGACACGCGCTCTATGGTGTTGGACAGAGATTGATGGATCATCCCTCCATCGCGCTGGCCTCCTTCCTGAAACCGCAAGCGCGCGTTACCAATAAGGAAACGCGCCGGCACCTGTTTGTTGGGATGCGCTATTCCTCCGGCATCGGTGATGCACCGGCCGGTGACATGTTTGTCGTTGGTGCGTCAAAGACCTCCTGGCATGCGGTTGGCGAGCAAATCGCGAGCTTCATCCTGTTCGTAAACAAGACCTATTCCGAGACGGGCGAGGTGCGGCTCCGTTCGCGCAGCCCTGGCGACGAGCCGGAGGTCGACTTCAACCTGCTATCCGACAGGCGAGACCTGGAACGGGTAGCTGACGGCATCCGGCGTCTGGCACCTCTATATGACGACCCTGCCATGCGCGGCATGATGAGCGACCCTTTCCCGGCCAGCTACTCCGACAAAGTGCGCCAGGTCGGCGAGATCAACAGCAAGAACCGCTTTCTGACCGGCGTCATGGCCAAACTGCTGGATGGCCCGGGACTGTTGCGCCGCTACTTAATCAAGAACCTGATCATGGAAGGCTACACCCTGGATGGCGTCTGCAATGACGAGGACGAGGCGGAAACGTTCATCCGAAGCGCCGCGGTCGGTGTATGGCATGCCTCCTGCACCTGCCGCATGGGCGCGGCCGACGACCCCACGGCGGTGACGAACCCCGCCGGCCGGGTGCACGGAGTAGCGGGCTTGCGGGTCGTCGATGCCTCCATCTTCCCGGTGGTGCCGTGCGCCAATACCAACTTCCCGACGATAATGACGGCGGAAAAAATCGCCGATGCCATCCTCGCCGGACAATGAGGTCTCAGAGTTACCCGTTGAAACGCTGCTTCTAACGCCAGACTTGCCGCCGGAGGCTCCGCGCGGCAGGCTGGCGCTCACGCAAAACACCAAGCTGCCGGAGGCCCAACCATGCGCGTTGTCATTGCCATGATGAAGCACGAAACCAACACCTTTTCCCCCGTGCCGACGCCGTTGGGCCGGTTTGCCTCCGGCCAGCCGGAGCCATTCCGGGGAGACGAGGTCATCCCCGCCTTCCGCGGCACCAACTCTGCGCTGGCCGCCTTCGTCGAACTGGCGGAAGAAGCGGGTGCCGAGATCGTGACTCCCATCGCAGCGAGCGCCCGGCCATCAGGCCCGGTGCAGAACGATGCCTATAAGGCCATGACCGACGCTATTTGCGATGCGGTTGCAGCGGGCTGCGATGCCTGCCTGCTGGACCTGCACGGCGCGATGGTGACGGAGGACCTTGAGGATGGCGAAGGTGCTCTGCTGAAGCGCATCCGGGGCATCGCGCCGGACCTGCCGATTGCGGTGGCCCTCGACATGCACACCAACCTCTACCCGGAAATCATCGACAATTGCACGACGCTGGCGGGCTTCCAGACCTACCCGCACATCGACAATTACGAGACCGGCATGCGCGCGGGCAAGGCGCTGTCCGCCATGCTGAACGGCAAGGCCAAGCCGACTATCGCCTGGGGCCAGAAGCCGATGCTGCCGCATGTCATGTGCCAGGGGACGGGGCGCTTCCCCAACAAGGACCTACAAGCACGCACCATAGAGATGGAGGCGGAGGATGATGTTCTGACCGCCACGCTGTTCGTTGGCTTCCCACACGCTGACATCAGCCAGGCGGGCCTCTCTGCCGTGGTGGTGACGGACAACAATCCGGAGAAGGCGCAGCGCTATACTGACGAATTGCTGGGGTTTGCCTGGAAGCACCGGGCCGACTGGGTCTACCAGATCGAGCCGCTGGAGCAGTCGCTCGCCCGCGCCAATGCGGTGACGGAGGGGCCGGTGGTCCTGCTCGACCACTACGACAATGCGGCCAGCGGCGGCACCATGGACACCATGACGGTGCTGGGCGGGATCCTGGATGCGGGACTGGAGGACGTGGCCGTCTACGCGATCTGCGACCCGCGCGCGGTGAATGAGATGATCGCCGCCGGCATCGGCAACACGTGCACAGTCTCGCTCGGCGGTAAGATGTCGATGCCGTCGCTGGGGCTCCAGGGTGCACCGCGGGAGGTAACGGGCAAGGTCAAGCTGATTCACCACGGCCAGTACCGCAACCAGGGCCCGGCAGGGACCGGCGTTTTGTTCGACCAGGGGCCGACCGTGGTGCTGGACACGGGCAAGGTAGAGATAGTCGTGATCAGCCGCCAGAACGAGCCGAACGACCAGCAGGCCTTCCGGGCTTTGGGGATTGATCCGACGCGCAAAAAGTTCCTGATGATCAAAAGCCGGGTGCACTTCCGTGCAGGCTTCGAGGACATGGTCAAAGACATCATCGAATGCGCTGGGACGGGGGTTTGTACCAGTGACTACAGCCAGCTGACCTTCGAGAACGTGCGACGGCCGATCTATCCGCTGGATGATATTTGAGGTTAGTGGACGATCCCCGGAAGCGCCGAAGGTGCTATCCGGGGTCTCCCTGAGGCTTGATCTCCACTCGGAACGAGATCCCGGACCGGGCAATGCGCCTTCGGATATCGGCACTGCCTTAATAACAATCCAGCAGCCCGCCAATCTGCCCGATCCGCTTTTCCACAATTCCGGCTTTCCTAGCCACCGCCGACGAGGGCTTCCCGGCTGAGCGCACCAGGGGCGCGGGCAAAACGCTAGCCAGCAAGGCCGCCTGCCGCCGGGTCAGTTGGGCAGCGCTTTTGCGGAAGTGGTGGAGGGAGGCGGCTTCCGCCCCATAAATGCCGGGCCCGAACTCGATCACGTTCAGGTAAACCTCCAGAATGCGCTGGTTCGGCCAGGCTAGCTTCAGGCCAAGCGCCAGCCACGCCTCCAGCGCCTTGCCGAACCAGCCGCGGTCGGGCCAGAGGAACAGGTTCTTCGCGATCTGCTGGGTGATGCCGCTCGCGCCCAGGTCGAAGCCGTAGTGCTGGCAGAAAAGGTTGTCCTCAGCGGCGATAACCGCGGCGGGCAGGTGCGGGCTCATTTGGGCGATCGGTACCCAGTCCTTGGCAATGCTGTGTCCCTCGGTCCAGCGGATCAGCATGAGCGGCGTCACCGGCGGCGGCACGACAGAGTAAAGCCCGATCAGCGCAGCAGGCAGCAGCTCGAATACCAGCAGCGCCCGCAAAAACAGCCGCCTAACCAACCAGCGCAACAGTCTCACCGACACTGCCCCCAGACCACCTGCTGCCTACCCCACCCGCGCCATCGACGCGGCGTCAACCGGCAGTTCGATGCCAGAGACGAAGCGGGACTCGTCGCTGGCCAGGAACAGGGCCGCGTTGGCCACGTCCCAGGCGTTGCCCATCTTGTTGTTGAGCGGCACCTTGGCGTCCCGCTCCGCCGCCACATCCTCGCGCGTGCGGCCGGTGATCCGCGCACGGCGGTCCACGGCCATCGGCGTGTTCATCAGGCCCGGCAGGATGGCGTTCGCCCGCACGCCACGGTCCGCATTCTGGATCGCCAACTGGCGGGTGAAGGTCACCATGCCCATCTTGCTGGCAGGGTAGGTGACGGTCGGATGCGCGGTCCAATGGGCCGACGCTGACGAGATGTTGATGATCGAGCCCGAACCCTGCTCCCGCATCACCGGCAACGCATGACGGCAGGCGAGGATGCAGCCGAACAGGTTAATCTCCATGATTTTCGCAAAGGCCTCCGCCGTAACGGTTTCCATGGGTGCGTCGCCGAACTCGACGCTGACGCCGACATTGTTATCCAAGAATGTCGAGCCTGCCCCATCTGTCCGTGCAGGCCTGGATGGCGGCTTTCACCGCCACCTCGTCGGTCACATCGGTCGCGACGGCTTCCGCGGTGCCGCCCTTTTCCCGGATCATGGCAGCGGTTTCCTCCGCCGAGGCCAGGTAGCGGTCGGCGCAGAGCACCTTCGCCCCCTCCCGCGCGAAGGTCAGGGCAGTCGCCCGGCCCCGAAAATCACTGCTGTCTTGCCGTCGAGCCGCATGGCCATTCCTCCGCTTGGCGATAATGCCGGTATGCATTCATGGCAAAGAGGCTATCGTGACGGCAGGCAAATGCAAAACCCCAAGCGGGGTGAACCAAGCACTTTCGGGAAAAACACCATGCAATCGATTGACGGAAAAATCGCCTGGGGCACAGGCATCGGCCGGGCGGGAGCCCAGGCGCTGGCCGCCGCGGGCGTGACGGTCTACCTCTCCGGCCGCCGTGTGCCGGAGCTGGAGGATATCGCCAAGCGCATCACCGATGCAGGCGGCACCGCCCATGTTGCGCCCCTGGATATCGTCGACGCCGATGGCTGCTATGCCACTGTCGACCGCATCGTGAAAGAGCAAGAGCGGCTGGACATTGTGGTGAACAGTGCGGGCCTGAACCGGCCACTGCGCCGGTGGAAGGATGTGGACCAGGAAAGCTTCCACCTGATCGTCGATGTGGACCTGAAAGGCGCCTTCAACGTCTGCCATGCCGCGATCAAGGTGATGCGGCCCCAACGGGACGGCGTGATCATTAACGTCTCGTCGATGGCGAGCCAGGGCTGCTCCGGCGGAGTATCCGGCTTCCCCTATGCCGCCGCCGAGCACGGCATGAACGTCATGAACGAGAGCATCAATGACGAGCATGCGCACATGGGCATCCGCGCCTGCGCGCTCTGCCCGGGCGAAGTCGCAACGGAGATCCTGGACAAGCGCCCGAAGCCGCCGAGCCCCGAAGAACGCACCCGCATGGTGCAAGAAGACGATGTTGGCGAGACCATTCTGTTCATCTGCCGGATGCCGGCGCATGTCTGCCTGAACGAGATCCACATCCCACCGCTTTGGAACCGCGGCTATATCGGCTCCCCGGACTTCACGGTCACGCGCGACGACTAGAGGCAACGGCAAGCTCTAACAGGCTGCTGAAAGAGCCCAAACCTCTAGCCGTCGCCCTTCGACGGGCTCAGGGTGAAGGGTTAAATTTTGTTGGATTTCAACAAGCCTCAGCAAATTCTCTTCATCCTGAGCTTGTCGAAGGATGGCGTTTCAGTCCTGCAACGAACTTTTCCCGAAACCTGCTAGCCCGTCACCCCACTCGGCGGCCGCCCCGCCGCAGCCGGTTCTACTTTGATGCCTGACAGCATATGCGTTAGACTTTGGGCTAACACGTCCCTAGCGGATGCCCCTAGTCATGCGCTTTTGCGGGAGCCTCCATTCCATGAGCCAAGCACAAACCAAACCGTCAGAAATTGATGTCGCCGTTGTCGGCGCGGGCTTTTCTGGCCTTTACCTGATCAAAAAGCTGCGCGATCAGGGCCTCTCCTTCCGCGTGTTCGAGGCGGGCTCCGGTGTCGGCGGCACCTGGTACTGGAACCGCTATCCCGGCGCGCGTTGCGACGTGGAGAGCATGCAGTACTCCTATTCCTGGGACCCGGAACTGGAGCAAAAATGGCAGTGGAGCGAGACTTTCGCCCCCCAACCGGAGATCCTGAAATACGCCAACCACGTGGCCGACCGCTACGACATGCGTCCGCATATCGAGTTCAACACACGGGTGACGGCACAAACCTACGACGAGGCGGCGCAACGCTGGCAGGTGACGCTCTCAACCGGCGAGACGGCCTCCGCCTGCTTCTGCGTTATGGCCACCGGCTGCCTGTCCTCCCCCCGCGCGCCAGAGATCAAAGGCGCGGACAGCTTCAAAGGCGACACCTACCACACCGGCCAGGGGCCGCATGAAGGCATGGACCTGTCCGGCAAGCGGGTGGCGGTGATCGGCACCGGCTCATCCGCCATCCAGGCGATCCCAGTGATTGCAGAGCAGGCCGGGCACCTGACCGTGTTTCAGCGCACGCCAAACTACTCCATCCCGGCCCGCACCTCACCCATGTCTGCCGAGCGGGAGTGGAAGGACAATTACGCCGAGCGGCGTGAGGCCATGCGCTACACCGCAGCCGGCAATTTCTACGAGCGCGCCGCCATCTCCGCCGCCGACGTGTTGGATGAGAAGCGGTAGGAGATATTCAAGGAGCGCTGGGCCATTGGCGGCACCCGTTTCATGACCGCGTTCAACGACCTGTCCATCAATCCCGACTCCAACGAGCAGGCGGCAAAGTTCATCCGCGCGCGCATTCGGGAGATCGTCAAAGATCCGGAAACGGCAGAACTTTTGGTCGCCAAGGACTACCCCATCGGCACCAAGCGCATCTGCGCCGACAGCTTCTATTTCGAGACCTACAACCGGGACAATGTCCGACTGGTGGACATCAATGCCAACCCGATCCACGAGATCACGGCGGCTGGCGTGCTGGCAGGCGAGGAAGAGCACCAGTTCGACGTCATCGTCTTCGCCACCGGCTTCGACGCCATGACCGGCACCCTGCTGCGGATCGGGATTACGGGCCGGGACGGCCAGACCCTGAATGCGAAGTAGGAGGCAGGCCCGCGCACCTACCTGGGCCTGATGACCGCTGGTTTCCCCAATATGTTCATGATCACCGGCCCCGGCAGCCCGTCGGTGCTCAGCAACATGATGATCTCCATCGAGCAGCATGTGGACTGGGTCAGCGACTGCCTTGCCCACCTGACGGCGCAAGGCAATCACCGAGATGGAAGCGGACCTCTCCGCCGAGGATGCTTGGGTCGCTCATGGCACAGAGGTCGCCTACAAGACCCTCTATCCCAAGGCAGCAAGCTGGTACATGGGCGCCAATATCGAGGGCAAGTCGCGGGTGTTCCTGCCCTATATCGGAGGCGTCGGGAACTACCGTGTGAAGTGCGATGAGATCGTGGCCAATGGCTACGCCGGCTTCCGGATGGCTGGCTCTGGCGGCACCGCCGCGTAGTCAGACCATGGCCCGTATCCCTATCCTGGATGAGAACGACCCCTCGCTCGGCAACCGGCCCCAGACGCTCACCGCCATGAATGACCTGATCCAGGCCGTCTACGCAAGGACTCCACAGTGGAGCCCAAGCACGGCGAGTTGGCCTATCTGACGGCGACCACGGTCAACAACTGCTTCTATTGAATTCCGACACACACAGCGCTCGGTCGGGTGCTGGGACTGACTGAAGAACAGATGAGCCATTTGACGGCCGATCCGCTGCCGGACGGGATCTATGCCCCGGCGGAAGCAGCGGTAGTCCGCTATGCCCAGAAGTCCACATGGCTGAAGCCGATCGACGACGGTACCTATGGCGATTTGGCGGCCCATTTCAGCAAGGAACAGATCATCGATCTGTGTCTAATCATCGGCATAAGCAACATGATCAACCGCTTCCACGCGACGTTCCAGACGGATGTGGATGCCAGCACACTGGCCGAGGTGGAGGCCGGCAACGCCACGCCAGGCGTCTGTCCCATCCCATTGCCGGGCCAGCCTAGGGGGTAGGCGACATTTCGTTAAGGTTGGCCTCTCGATACTCCCCCGCCCCCACGAAGCTGGGAGATGGGAAAGAGAGTGATTCAACAAGACCCGAAACCGCTTTAGACTCTCCTTTCAACACAAAAAAGCCGGAGGAGCGGGTGCTCCTCCGGCAGGCATGGGAAACAAGTGGTCGGAGGGGAGAGGTTAGGCGGCTTGCACCTGGGTCTCGGCCTCAATCTGCGGGGTCTGGACGACGCCGTTGATCGTGATCTTGCGGGGCTTCAGCGCCTCCGGAATTTCGCGGGCGAGGTCAATGTGCAGGAGCCCATTCTCGAGCGCTGCGCCCTGAACCTTCACATGGTCCGCAAGCTGGAAGCTGCGGCGGAAGGCTCGGCCTGCGATGCCGCGATGCATGAAGCTACGATCTTCGGCAGGTTCCGGCTGCTTGCCGGTGACGAACAAGACGCCATCTTTCACCTCTAGGTCGAGGTCAGCCTCGGAGAAACCGGCAACCGCCATGGTAATGCGGTAGGCGTTCTCATCCATCTTCTCGATATTGTAAGGCGGATAGCCGTTTGCCTCGTCGGACCGCATGGTGGATTCGAGCATGCGCTGCATGCGGTCGAAACCGACGGAAGAACGGTACAGGGGAGAGAAATCAAACGTAGTCATAGCGTACAAGTCCTCTGCATAGAGCAACAAGTTGATGCATAGAGCCGCCCGTCATGAGCCGACTCTGCCACCGGGAGGACGCCCGCTTCAGCAGCGCGTCTTGGTGACAGCAGAGAGGTGGGAATTGCGGTTTGGCCTGTCAAGACCTTGCGCTTTCGAATTCCCGGACGCACGAACGTACGATCCGGGACCGCAGTTAAAGTAACAGCAGACCGCGGCCCCGGCTCGCGGCTTTGCCACGTCCGGGGATGCCAGGCATTTATAAGGTCGCCTTCAGCCTTCATCATTTGGATGGACTCGCCGAACGCGGCGACCGTTGCGGCGCGGTCTTCGTCGGTGTGGACGGCGCAGATGTTGCCGCCCGGCCAGCCCATGATGTCGACGCCGTTCAGGATCATAGCGATACGGAGCTTCTGTACCGCGCCCGGTGCGTTGGCCTTCAACTCGTCATAGCTGAGCGCCAGTGGGTCGAAATTGTCGGGCGAGACGTCAGGCCGTCCCTTGGGATTGGTAAAAATGTGGAATGTCGAGTACTGGCCGTAGACCGCCCACGGCACTTGTTCGTCGCGCAGGACCTGGTTCAGCTCGGAACGCAGCGCCTCGCCATAGGCGTTGACCTTGCCGCACATGTCGTCGTTCGCAATGATTTCGAGGGCTGTCAAACCTGCCGCAGCAGTGACCGGGTTGGCGTTGTAGGTGCCTTGATGGCCGATCTTCTCGAAGCCCTTGGACGCGGCTTTCTCGAAGTCCAGCAGTTCCAGAATCGCTTCCTTGCCGCAGACCGCACCGCCGGGCAGGCCGCCCGCGATGATCTTGGCGAAGGTGGCGAGGTCAGGCGTGACGCCGCTCGCCTGCTGCGCGCCGCCGGGGGAGACGCGGAAGCCGGTCACGACCTCATCGAAGATCAGCACCGCGCCATGCTTGTCGCACTGCTCGCGCAGGAACTGAAGGAAGCCCGGCGCGATCGGCACCATGCCGGTGGAGGAACCGGTCGGCTCCAGGATCATGCCGGCGATGGTGTGCTCGGCGAAGGCCCGCTCCACCGCCGCACGGTCGTTTGGGTCGACCAGCACCGTCGCCGATGTGATGCCGGCAATTACGCCCGGCGTCGGCGTGCCGTCCATGTGGCCAGCCTGGCCGCTTGGCATGTGGTCGTTCCAGCCGTGGAAGTGCGTGCGGAAGCGCAGCATGGTCTCCCGCCCCGTAAAGGCGCGGGCGAGGCGAACGGCCATCATGGTGGCTTCGGTGCCGGACGAGGTGAAACGGATGCGCTCCGCACAGGGCACCATGCGCTTGATCTGCTCCGCCCAAAGAACTTCGCGCGGATGGCTTGCGCCGAAATGGGTGCCATCGGCCAGCGCCGCCTGCATGACAGCCAGCACCTTCGGGTGGTTGTGGCCCAGCAGCAATGCGCCGTGGCCGCCGAAATAGTCGATATATTCGTTACCGTCGGCGTCCCATTTATGCCCGCCTTCACCCCGCTCTATATAAAGGGCATACGGGGCCAGGTGGCGGCTGTCATGGGTGATGCCGGAGGGGAAGCTTTCGCGGGCTCGGGCCGCCCAAGCTTCGGAAGCCGGGGTTTTGGCACGGTAGTCGGAAATGATGGCGGAATTGGAGAGAGCGGTATCCGGCACGGCTTGGCTTCCTTCTGGACGCAGGCATAGGTAGGCTTGCCTGAAACCATAACCGCATTCGAAGGGACCGTCACCCATGGCCAGCATCCTTGCCGACGCACTGCATCAAAGTTCCGTTGTTATCGACGGGCTGATCATCTCCAACTGGTCGCGCGACGTGTTCGAGCAGATGCACAGAGGCGGCCTGACCGCCGTAAACTGCACGTGCAGCGTCTGGCACGGCTTCAACGACACGATGGCCAACATCGCCGAGTGGAAGAAAATGCTGGCGGAAAATTCCGACATCCTAATGCAGATGCACTCCGCAGCCGACATCCGCGCCGCGAAGGAGACGAAGAAGGTCGGAATCTTCCTCGGCTGGCAGAATACCTATGCGCTGGAACAGAATATCGACCATATGCGCCTGTTCCGTGACCTGGGTGTGCGGGTGATGCAGCTGACCTACAACACACAGAACCTGGTTGGTTCGGGCTGCTGGGAGAGCCGGGACAGCGGGTTGAGCGATTATGGGCGTGACGTCATCGACCTGATGAACGAGTTGGGCGTGCTGGTCGACCTGAGCCATGTGGGCGATACAACCAGCAGCGATGCAATTGAGCATTCGAAAAAGCCGGTGGCCTACACCCACTGCTTTCCCAATGCGATCATGGATCATCCGCGCAACAAGCCGGACGAGATGCTGAAGAAACTGGCGGACAAAGGAGGCTTTGTCGGCGTGGTCGCCTATACGCCGTTCATGCCCAAGGGGGACGATTCCACCGTCGAGGACGTGCTGGATGGCTTCGAGCACATGATCAATGTGGTAGGCGAGGATCAGGTCGGCATAGGCACGGACTTCACCCAGGGCTATGGCGTGGACTTCTTCGAATACTTGCGGAGCGACAAGGGCACTGGGCGCTCGTTGGGTGCGAGCATGACGCGGCGGCCGGAGAACCCCAAAGGCTTGGACGGGCCGTCGGAGTACGTAAACCTGACCGAAGCCATGATGAAGCGCGGCTGGAGCGAAAAGCGCATCCGCAAGGTGCTGGGCGAGAACTGGCTGGGCTTTTTGGAGGAGGTGTGGGGCGGGTAAACGCCCCGGTAAAGACGCGGAACTGATATGAGCATCATGTGTAAAACACACGACTTGATCTGACATTTCTACTCTTATGGAGCTTAATCAAGGAGTGTCGATCAATGACAAGCATTCAAGAGAAGATCATCAAACCAAAGCTGGGACTGCTGGAGCTGGCCAAACAGCTCGGCAGTGTCAGTCAGGCCTGCAAAGTGATGGGATATTCGCGGGACAGCTTTTATCGGTTCAAAGAACTTTACGACCAAGGCGGCGAAGAGGCCCTGATGGATCTCAGCCGCCGCAAGCCTGTGATGAAGAACCGTGTGCCAGAGCCTGTCGAAAAGGCGGTGATTGAATTGGCCATAGACAACCCGGCTCTGGGGCAGAAACGGGCGTCGTGGGAGCGGCAAAAGAAAGGGATCATGGTGTCGTCGTCAGGCCTGCGGTCGATCTGGCGGCGCAATGATCTGGAAACCATGAAGAAGCGGCTCAAGGCCTTGGAAGCCCGCGCCGCGCTGGACGGCATCCTGCTGACCGAGGACCAGATGGCCGCCCTGGAAAAAGCCAAGGCCAGGAAAGAGGCGCACGGCGAAATCGCGCGCCACCACCCTGGCTATCTGGGCAGTCAGGACACCTATTATGGAGGCACAATGAAGGGGGTGGGGCGGATAGATCAACAGACGTTTGTCGACACATATGCCCGCGTGGCGGTTTGCAAACTCTATACCGAAAAGACCGCCATCACCGCCGCTGATCTACTCAACGACCGCGTGATCCCTTATCTTTGCCGCACACAAGATCAGCCTGCTGCGCGTGCTGACGGACCGAGGCACGGAATATTGCGGCAAGGTCGAGAACCACGCCTACCAGCTCTATTGGGCGATCGAGGACATAGACCACACCCGCACCAAGGCCAATTCCCCGCAAACGAACAGCGGCCTCCTTCCAGGCGGCACTGCTATGGTAAAACACCGATGCAACCCTTCCGCGAAACGTTACCCATCGCTGTAGACAAGACGATCCGGTCGCTCGACCAATCGGACAATGCACAACCCATTCTCAGCAACGCAAGCTGAGCTGTCCCTCAGATCAAGTCTGAAGTTTTACACATCATGTCAATTCCGCGGACGCGCCGGGCTACACCTGTATATTACAACTCGCAGTCACCAACACAACTTTAAGATACAATGCATAACCTCATAGGATTAAGCCCATCGATCCATCTGGTAACTCTTTTGGAAATTCGAGATTTTTCCACAAAATACACCAATTTAGTGATGTCATTTTTGTATTAATGTGCATGAAAATCGCTTAATTGTATGTTCAGAAAAATTAATCGTGCGTGTGGAGTTAGCATGAAGTTTCCGATTCTCGCAGCCACAACGGTAGCGCTGGCTCTAGTCGGCGGCATTGTCAAAGCAGCTGTCATTAATGTGACGACATCGACTGCCTCGTCACAGTCCGCGATCGGCATCTCGACGGACGCCACAACTGGCACCACAATGGATGGCACAAGGTAACTGCCAAGTTCGCAGATTGCTCGTCTGACGTTGGCTTTTGGAACGCCACTGGTGCCACCAGTGGCGGAGCGGTTGGCGGTGCGATAGTATTCGACGCTGTGTTCCAGCCGGTCGTCACTTCGAACAGTAACAATGGCAGGCCGTTCACTGATGGCTCACCGGGCGTGCTCGGAACGATCAACGTGAAATACGCAAAGCCCGTCGATGTCACCTCCAACCCGGCACTGGGTGACTTGTATGCAATGATGTTTGTCAGCTTCATTGGATTGGACAGCGGTGGCCTTGGCGCAGACGCCCTGTACAAGTTTAAAGCTGCTACCGATCACCTGGGTCCGCCTTCCATCAGCGGTGTGCCGGTTCCGGCTGCGCTGCCGCTAATGCTGGCCGGCGTTGCAGGCCTGGCCTGGGTCGGCCGCCGCAAAGGCTAAGACTAGCCGCATACGACAGACGACTGCTAAAGGCGCCGGGAATTTCCGGCACCTTTCTTGTTTGTGCTGGCCGCCACTGCATATTTCAACGGCAGGGGGAGAAACAGCTGACAGTTGGTGATTGTCCTGAGGGGCGGCATATCATGGCGTTGTTCCCGCGCCGCAATTCTCGCTGAGAAAAGGCTATCGATCCGCTGACGGATTTGATCCGTTCCGGGGCGCGGCAGTTGATCGAGCAAGCGCTTGAAGCTGAGTGGAGCGCATGGCTTGCGCCATTTTCCAATGAGACGACGTCCGAGGGGCCCGCGCGGGTCGTTCGTCACGCTCACCTGCCAGAACGAGAGGGAATGACCGGGATTGGCCCAGTGCCCGTGAAAGGGCCACGCGGGCGGGATCGTGATCGGCAGGCTGAGAAGGGTCGGTTCTCTTCTTCGATCCTGCCACCGTATCTGCGCAAGGCGAAGTCCGTCGAGGACTTGCTGCCCTGGCTTTCCCTCAACGGCATTTCCACGGGCGATTTTCAGGCGGCCTTGGCCGCGCTGCTCGGGCCGAACGCGGCGGGCCTGTCGTCCCCCACCATCTCGCGGCTGAAGTCCGATTGGTGGGAGGAGTACGACCGCTGGCAGAAGCGCGATCTCAGCGCCCGGCGCATCGTCTATGTCTGGGCGGATGGCGTCTATTTCCAGCCAAGGATGGAAGAAAAGCAATGTGTTCTGGTGCTGATCGGCGCGGATGAATGGGGCCGAAAGGAGATACTGGGGCTGATCGACGGCTATCGCGAAAGGACCCAAAGCTGGCGCGCGCTCCTGCTCGACCTCAAGCGGCGCGGCCTCAATCACGCGCCCGATCTCGCGGTAGGCGACGGTGCACTGGGCTTCTGGGCCGCCCTTCGCGCGGTCTTCGGCGCGACCGCAGAACAGCGCTGCTGGTTCCATAAAACCGGCAATGGGCTGAAGGCAATGCCCCAATCGGTGCAAGCGAAAGCCAAAGGCCCCCTGCACGACATCTGGCAGGTAGAGACGAAGGCCGAAGCCATGGCGGCCTGCGATTTCTTCATCGAGACCTACGGCGTGAAAGACGAACAAGCGGTAGCCAAATGGATCAAAGACCGTGACGTGCTGCTGGCCTTCTATGATTTCCCGGCAGAACAGTGGAAACACATCAGAACCACCCATCCCATCGAAAGCGCCTTCGCGACGGTGTGTCACCGGACAGGTAAAACCAAAGGCTGTCTGAGCCGAAAGACCGCCCTCGCCATGGCGGTCAGGCTCCTGATGTCAGCGCAGGGCAAATGGCGAAAGCGCGACGGCGCAAATCGCATGCCTGGGATAATCCAGGGCATTGCATTCATCGACGG
Organism: Alphaproteobacteria bacterium; assembly: GCA_965202745.1. GTDB lineage: Bacteria > Pseudomonadota > Alphaproteobacteria > Bin95 > Bin95 > JACKII01. Next base: position 4,249 of record CBDBCB010000021.1, on the reverse strand, counting down.
GATCAAACAAATGCAAAACGCCGCCTGATCAAGCCGTCACCAACTTTCGGCCATAGCTCACGAAGAACCCCCTATGACTATGGCGCAGACCCCATGGCAGAGGCTGGCGCCAACCAGCAAAAAGCCGTGCAGGCCATGCTGGATGACTGCAAAGCCAGCTGGAACCCGCGGGCGGGGCGGTTCGACCGGCTGCCGGACCTGGCGGATCGTGCATGGAATGTTGGCAAGGGGGGTCCATCTCGTCAATTTGCGCCAGCCGGGCTTCCTGTTGCGCAACGGTACGCTGCAGGGGGCTGGCGCAGACAGCACCGTGCTGGATCTCTCCGGCACGAACAGCGCCCACCTGCATGATATTTCCGTCTTTGGGGCCCGCAACGATCCGCCAAAGGTCGGTATTCTGACCAGCCGCTCCAAGGAGGCAGGCAATTTCAGCATCGCACCTAACCTGGAATGGTTCAATGTTCGCACCTGGGGCAGCTTTTCCGGCGCGGCTGTCGTCAGCATCGCCAACGAGGTGACCTCTTTCCTGCAATGCTCGATCGAAAACGACAGCAAAACATTCCCGCGTTCGCCTATATGCACATGCAGAACGCGAAAGCGGTGACCGACAGAATCGGACAGGTGCGGTCGGCGGCGACACTGCCGAAAGCCGGCGCGCGCTATTCCAATATCGTCCATAGCTATGACCAGGTGCGGATGCTACGGTCGGCGCGTTTCAACGGGCTCATCGCCAAAATCTCGCAAACCGACCCAGCGGTCGTGACTGTCCGCAATCCGGAGGCCATGAAGCAGGGGGACTTGCGCAATGGCGACAAGGTCTGATTCTACGACATCACAGCCGCTTCCAAGCTACAGTTTACCGTGCAAACTGTCGCCAATGTGAACCACGCTGCGGGCACATCCGCGCTGGCCGGGTATGACAACCGGGGCGGTATTGCGGTTGAAGCTGGCCGGGTGCAGAATCAGACTGGCCCTGCCATGCTGTTCAACGGCTCGCATGACGTCCACGTCGCCAATAGCTATGCGCTTACCTATGGTAACTACTGCGTTGTGTTCGATCTGGTAAACGGCAGCCCCCCCGGTCCTTCCGGATGCACATCCAGTGCGAACACAGCCCGCAAGCCCCCATTCTGATTGAGCACGGCAACAAAAGCCGGGTCTGGCAAGGCGCGGACATTCACCTCTCGAACAACAGCCAGACCAACACCGACTGCATCATCGACGACACGGGCACCAGCACCGTTCATCTAAAAGACGTGAAATTGAAGATCAACAATATGGCCAAACCACCGGCCAACAAGGTCTTCCGGAACCCAGCCCACTTCACTCTGCGGGACTACGAAATCACCGTACCGCGCACCGCCGCTCTGAACGAGCCATCAGCGTTCAAGGCCGCCAGCGCTGTTTTCGAGGCATACGACCGGCCGGATGCCCGCCATGACTGGCGCAATACAGTGCACTACCGATTGCGCAACCAGGGCTCGCCGTTTGCTACGCTGGAGACAGCAGGGTCGGAAGACCTGAATAACCCCGGCAATCCGATCAACACTGAATACAAGCAAGCAGGCAAAATGGTGTTCAACCACACCGATGGCAGGCCGGTATTCGCTACTGAAGATAGCCCAACCAGTCCCTAGAATGACGCCATGGGCAATGCGCTCCACACACCGAAGTAGCGGGAAATTAGCGTATCAGGCTCCTGCTGCCGCGCTAATCACACAAATGTCGATTGATTGAGCACGGCATTCCGAGCCTATGCTTAGGACTTCTCAGTGCAACCAGAGGTAATGCCATGAATCCCGTCAAGTTTTTCCGTATTGGAGCCTTAGCTGCCGCGGCAGTTATTGCGTCCACCGTTGCAGCACCAGCCTCAGCCGCAGACCAACCCATGGGATTTTTCGTTACTAGCACCGGCATGGGCGATGGCGCCAATCTTGGTGGCCTCGCCGGAGCGGATGCCCATTGTGCAAAGCTGGCTGAAGCGGCGGGCTCCGCCGGCCGCACGTGGCGCGCCTACCTCAGCACCCAGGTTGAGGGGAAACGCGGCATCTCTGCCCGTGATCGCATCGGCAGCGGTCCCTGGTATAACGCACGCGGCGAGCTGATCGCGGTCGATCTGGACCAGTTGCACATCATGCCAAACATCGTGAAGCGCACGGCGCTGGACGAGAACGGCAATCTGATCAAAGGCCGGGGCGACAAACCGAACGAGCACGACATCCTGACCGGCTCCAAAGCCGACGGCACCGCCTATTTCCCTTGGGAAAAAGGCGACAAGACCTGCTCCAGCTGGACCAGCAACAGCGAAGGCAGCGCCACTGTCGGCCATCATGATCGCCACGGCGGCGGCAACACCTCCTGGAACGCCGCCCATGATTCCCGCGGCTGCAGCCAGGACAACCTGAACAGCACCGGCGGCGCGGGTTTCTTCTACTGCTTCGCGGCGGACTGAGCAGTCAGTTCTCGGATACAACAGCCGCCGCGGGCTGAAAATATCAGCGGCGGCGCCTAATACCCACGGCTAAAAATCACGTACCTGTCCGCACATAGCTCAATGGCAACTCTGTGGTTGCCTTTAATTCTTCCATGGCGAAAGCTGACGACACATCGTGCAGGTCTACGATGGAGATCAGCTTTTGTAGACCCGGTCATAACCGGCAATATCCGGGCACACGATCTTCAACAGGTAATCAATGTCACCACTCATCCGATAAACCTCTGTCACCTCCGGCAGGCGGGTTACTTCCCTTGCGAAACGCTCCAGCCATTCCGGCGCGTGCTGGTTGGTGCGGACGGAAACAAACATCGTGACCGGGACACCCAATGCGACCGGGTCCAGCAAGGCGTCTGGCTCAAGCCCACACGCTCGGCAATCGCTGTAACCGAGAGCGTCGCATCGGATTGCAAAGCGCCGAGAATGCGCAGGTCGATGCGATCCATTCTGTAAATTCATCCTATCATAGAATATTATTCTGCATTATACCGATTTTTGCAGAAATTTTGGATACTAATTCTGCGCAAAATCGCTATTTTATACTATCAGATCGTTTCGCAGGATCCATTCTGATGTCCAATCCCTTCACAAGCCATCCAGCCACCCTCGGCAAGAGTTATTTCGAACATATGGGCCAGGCTTGCTATTTCGCATCCCGGCTGTTCATTGGCGCGCTGGCCTGCGCAATCCATGGCTTCTTCCCGTTTTTGTGCCTGAAGACAGGCAGCAACACGATCCGTCACCTGCACGAACAGATGGTTACGCATCGGGTGCGTCCGGAAAACCAGCCCGACTCCTCGATTGCCCCTGCCGAGTAGCTCCTAATGGTTCGGTGCTAACGGATGGCACCCATCCATTTGCTGAATCGAATCACCAACATAGTGAATCAGCCCACTAGCCTTGCCAGTTTCGCGCGAATTAATCCGTTGTTAACCAGGAACGCCTCTCAATAGTCCTTTACCATCAGGCGAGATTTGAGTTGGTAGCGCGCATTCAAACAGCGGCATTCAACGGCGTGGAGGTACTTGGCGTTGACGTCCAGGTGCACTTGGCGCGTGGAGCTGTGCCGGGCTTCAACGTCGTGGGGCTCGCCAACAAGGCTGTCTCCGAAAGCCGGGAGCGGGTGCGTTCTGTCCTGGCCGCTATCGGTATGGCCATTCCGCCGCTGCGCGTTACCTGCAACCTTGCGCCTGCCAATGTGCTGAAAGAAGGCTCACACTATGACCTGCCCATCGCGCTGGCTCTGCTGGTCACCCTGGGCAAGGGAGCTATGGCCGAAAGTTGGTGACGGCTTGATCAGGCGGCGTTTTGCATTTGTTTGATCCCGTCGATGAATGCAATGCCCTGGATTATCCCAGGCATGCGATTTGCGCCGTCGCGCTTTCGCCATTTGCCCTGCGCTGACATCAGGAGCCTGACCGCCATGGCGAGGGCGGTCTTTCGGCTCAGACAGCCTTTGGTTTTACCTGTCCGGTGACACACCGTCGCGAAGGCGCTTTCGATGGGATGGGTGGTTCTGATGTGTTTCCACTGTTCTGCCGGGAAATCATAGAAGGCCAGCAGCACGTCACGGTCTTTGATCCATTTGGCTACCGCTTGTTCGTCTTTCACGCCGTAGGTCTCGATGAAGAAATCGCAGGCCGCCATGGCTTCGGCCTTCGTCTCTGCCTGCCAGATGTCGTGCAGGGGGCCTTTGGCTTTCGCTTGCACCGATTGGGGCATTGCCTTCAGCCCATTGCCGGTTTTATGGAACCA
>CBDBCB010000020.1:0-600144 GCA_965202745.1 Alphaproteobacteria bacterium | reverse complement strand
GGGAATGCGTGAAAGCAGGTCGCCGCCGCGCACCGGATCGAGGAGACGGTCGTGGGTCATGGGCGTGTCGATGGCGGTCGGGCCGACGGCGACGACGGCGGATGTTCTTCGGCGCAAGCTCCACCGCTGCGGACTTGGTCAGGCCCTCAATGAAGTGCTTGGTTGCAGAGTAGACGCTGGTACCGGGCCGTCCGACTTTGCCGAAGGTCGAAGACATGTTGATGATCACGCCGCCGCCCTGCCGGTCCATGATACGCGCGGCGGCCTGGACCATCAGCACGGAGCCTTTGACATTGATGGCGATGGCCTGGTCGGTCAGGTCCAGGAAGGGCTCCGGCAAGCTGACGCCCGCATTATTCACCAGCACATCCAGCCGCTCCAGCGAGGTAAAGACCTGCTGCACGCTTGCCGGGTCGGAGACGTCACAGGTAACTGTCTGCGCCTTGCTGCCCTTTTGGCGGATGATGGCGACGACGTCCTCGATTTCCGCGGCTGTGCGGCTGACGGCGATCACTTCCGCCCCAGCTTCCGCCATGGCAAGCGCGCAGCCGCGGCCGATGCCCCGGCCAGCGCTGGTGACGAGCGCGGTCATACCGTCGAGGCGCATGGAGGGGAGGATCAGGTCGGTGTGGTCATGGCTCTATTCCGAAGTCAGGGGAGTGGGCGTAGGCAGGCGTGCCAAGAGTTCCGTCCGCTTGCAGTTCGCCGATCCGCTCTGGCGCATAGCCGAGCCAATCGCGGAGCACCTCATCTGTGTGCTGGCCGGCGAGGGGGATGTGGTGATCTTTGGGCATCGTGTGGCCCGAAAAGCGGACGGCGGGGCCTGCGACTTTGATCTTGCCCTGAATGGGATGCTCGACCTCGACGAAGTGGCCGCGGTGCGCCAGTTGTGGATTGTTGGCGACGTCTTCGATGGTGGCGACGCGGGTAATGGCCAGCTTTTCGGCCAGCAGCAGGCGTTCCACTTCTTCTGAATCGAGGCTCATGGTCCATTCGGTGATGGCTTGCTCGATCGGGCTGCTGCTTGCGGTTTTTGATCGTGTTGAAGCGCGGGTCTTGTGGCAGTTCGGGGCGGCCCATCACCTTGCAGATCTTCACGAAATCAGCGTCGTTGGCAGCGGTGATATGCACCCAGCGCCCATCCCGGCAGGGGAAGGTCTGGGAGGGCACGGAGATGGGATTGAGGTTGCCCTGCCGGGTGCCGGCGCGGCCATTCATGAAAATACTCGGGCAGGACCGTGTTCAGCATGGTGGTAGCGCCATCCAGCATGGCGATGTCCACCCGTTGGCCCTCGCCCATACGCTCCCATGATTGCAGGGCGGTGGAGGGTGCCGATGACCGTGTGCAGACCGGTCAGGTAGTCGGTGATGATGGTGCCGCAGACAGTCGGCGGGCCGCCCGCTGCGCCGGTCAGTTCCATGAAACCCGCTGAGCGCCTGGATCACCGGGTCGTAGGCGGCGCGGCCTGCCCAGGGGCCATCCTGCCCGAAGCCGGAAACGCGCACGAAAACCAGGCGCGGGTTTAGCTCTTTGACCTGCTCCCAGCCGAAGCCCATGCGTTCCATGGTGCCGGGGCGGAAATTTTCGACCAGCACGTCGGCGGTTTTGATCAGGCCAGCCAGGACCGCTTTGCCAGCCTCGCTATACAGATCGAGGGTCAGGCTTCGCTTGCCGCGGCTGATGGTGATGGCGAACAGGCTGTCCGGCTCCCCGGCGAGCTTGTCCAGTTCGCGGGTTGGGTCGCCCAGGCCGGGCGGCTCCACCTTCACCACGTCGGCGCCGAAATCGGCCATCATCTGCGTTACGTGAGGCTCGGAGACGAAGCTGGTCAGGTCCAGGACGCGGGTGCCTTTGAGGGGGCCTGCCATCTGTCTACTTCCGCGCGTACTGGACAGAGGCACGGCCCACCGTCTCGCGGGCGATGACCATCTTCGAGACCTGGGCCGTACCGTCGCCGATTTGCAGACCCATGACATCGCGCATCCGCTGCTGGTGTGGCAGGTCCATGCTGTAGCCGAGGTGGCCGTGGGTTAGCAGGCACTGCTGGATTGCATCGGTGCAAAGCTTTGGCAGCCACCATTTGCACATGGCGGCTTCCTTGGTGTGCTCCATGCCCTGGTCGCGCAGCCAGAGGGTTTTGAGACAGAGCAAGCGTGCGGCTTGTACTTGGGTGTCGAACTCGGCGAGGGGGAATGTCACGCCCTGGAATTCCGCAATCGGCCGCCCGAAGGCTTCGCGTTCCAGCGTGTAGGGCCAGGTTTCGTCCATGCTGGCCTGGGCGGGGCCCAGGCACATGTGGCCGATCAGGGCGCGGGAATAGTCGAAGCCGCGCATGACCTGGGTAAAGCCAGCGCCTTCGTCGCCGACCATCATGTGGGCAGGTACGCGCACATCCTCAAACCAGATGGAGCCACGGCCGATGGCTTTGGAGCCCAGGTCGTTGTAGGCGGCGCGGCTGACGCCGGGGCTGTGCAGATCGACTAGGAAGGCCGTGACTCCGCGTGCGCCGGAGCCTTCAGCGCCAGTGCGTGCCGCGACCACCAGATAATCGGCCTGCGCCGCGGCGGAGATCGAGGCCTTTTCGCCGTTCAGCACGAAGCTGTCGCCATCGCGCCGGGCGCGCAGGATCAGGTTGGCAGCATCGGTGCCGCCGCGCGGCTCCGTCAGGCCGAGGCCGATGAGTTTCTTGCCATTGATGAACTGGGGCAGATACTCCGTCGCCACATCCTCCGCCGCGAATTGCGCGACCACGCCGCCGCACAGCATGGTGAGCAGCTGGATGTAGCTGACCGAGTGATCCCCGTAAGCGATTTCCTCCGTTATCAGGCCCGCAGTGACGCCGCTCACGCCCAAGCCGCCGAACTTCTCCGGCAGGTCGGGCGCGATTAGGCCGAGGTCGCCCATTTCCTCCACCATTTCCCGGTTGAAGTGGCCCTCGGCCTCGCGGGCCAGGTAGTGGGGCAGCAGCTTCTCGCGGGAATAGCGGCGCGCGGCCTCTTGCAGGGCGCGCTGGTCGTCAGTCAGGCCAAAATCCATGGTGATGCTCACAAATACGGAAGGCGTCCGTCATTCGTCGCAATGGACCGTGCTGTGATCAACGAAAAAAGGCACCCCTGGGCAAAAAGGGCGGCCCTTGCCGGACCGCCCCTTGTGGCTCTCGCAGGTCGCTTGCCCTAGCAGCGGCGGCGCATCAGGCCGAAGCCGGCAATTGCTGTCAGCATTAGTGTAAGGCCTGCAGGCAAAGGAACGATAGCGGCTGGGGCGATCTGGGGTATGGATCCCGGAGAGAACGCCGTAGACGGGTCGTTGGTATATACGGGCGTTGGCCCGCTAACGCCCGGATTAGCCTTACCTTGATTGGTGATCGTGTTATCTGGATTGCTTGTCAGTAATTCTTTTGAAAAAGTATTTGTCTGAACACCAGCGCTAGCTTCCATGAAATACACTACCGTTAACAGTGGTGGTTGTTCCGCTCGTAATCGCAAGTGCGAGCGCCTCGCTTCCATTTACTGCGATAATTGCCAAATTTGTGGCAATCACGAAGGGTTTCAATTTTTGAAACCTAATCACGCTCTCCTGATGTCATTATTTTGTTGAGAGCAGAGGTGATAATTTTAACAATGTAGTTCAAGAAAAAATCTCAATATTTTTCTGAAATATTAATTATTACGTCGCTCTGTATAAAAATATGAATAACGGAAGTGAATTTATTTAAAATTACTGAAAAAACAACAACCAAAAATCGAATGGCGTGTGTCGGAACAGGGCAACCCTAGGTGAGCTGCCCTGTTTCACACCTTCCAGTTTACCGACTTTAACGACGTCGGCGTAGCACGGAGAAGCTAGCCAGTGCTGTCAACATCAACGCTAGGCCCGCTGGCAGGGGGACCACCGCTTTAGGTGTGATTGGGGGGATTGGACCCGGGGAGAATTACAGTATTCGGGCTGTAGTTTGTGCCTGGAATTACCGCCCATTGCTCCGGCGTGCCTGTATCCTCGCTGCCGGAAACCGCCCAGAATATCTCGAACGGTGATACCCCGGTCAGTCCTTTGCCCTGGAACAAGCCGATTGGGAGATAGAGGATGAGGTCGGAATGGTTGTTTTTCCCGCCGAAAGTATCCCCGGTCGAGCTCCAGTGGCCCATAGGTTTTCTCGTCGAAGTCCCAGATGATTATACCCGCGGAAGCGAACACGACGTCTTCCATCGTGATGCTCTTTTTGCTGGGCGCGGCGGGTTCATTGGGATTGAAGTGCACTAGGAAGTTTTTCGGCGCTGCTGCATTGTCTACCGGCAGGTTGGCCAGCGCCACATTCCCCTTGGCAGGGTCGTTTGTGTAGACGGGTGCTGGCCCATTCGCGCCGGGGTTCGTTTTGCCCTGCGCCGTGATCGTGTTGTCGGGATCGTTGATCGAAAGTTCCCGGGAAAATGCATTCGTTTGTATGCCAGGGCTGGCATCCAGAAACACACCGTCATTGAGTGTTGCGGTAGTCCCATTCGTGATGGCGAGTGCAAACGCACTGCTGCTTGTCAGGCCAGCAACGATAATCGCTGCTGAGATGGTCGCGAAATGGGATTTCCTGGCTCGCATAAATATCTCCATAAGGTTGCCCGCATCTATATGTCCCATCCAGGAAGGTAATATGGCTGTTTCCTGACCAGCTCTAGTTTGAGTTTTCGCCATCCCTTCATTGCCTGCAAAGGCGTCTTGCTGCCCAGGGCTGATTGCGGCAGCGGCTGGGTGTAAAGCCAGACATAGCGAAGCAGCGTGGCTTCCAGAAACCTCGCCGGATCGGAAGGGATGGCTCTGCAGAACCTCTTCGATGCGGCCATTGAACCGTTCGACCATACCGTTGGTCTGAGGTGACCTAGGCGGCGTCAGGCGATGATCGATATCGAGGGCGGTGCCCAGCGTGTCGCATTCATGCGCGCCTGTTGCGGCGCGCTGGCGCAGACCGAAGAGGCGATCCGTGAACTCTTTTCCATTATCCGGGAGTATGGGGCGGGATCCGCATCGGGCAGGCGCGCTCAAGGGCGCGCAGGAAGCGCCGGGCATTGGCCGCTGTCTTGCTGTTGTAGACCCTGACAACAACCCAACGCGTTGCCCTGTCGATGGCCACGAAGAGGGAACGGCGGCGGCTCTCTCTGCCATCGGTGGCAGGTATTTCAGGTCGATGGGGATGGAACCGGGTTCATAGGCTTTGAAGGCGCTGTGCTTTGGCCGGGCGATACTGCTTTCAGGGCGCGCAGGGGCCCCACGCCATGCCGACGCAAGCAGCGGTCAAGGCCAGAGCGGGAGGCCTTCGGGTTCAAGAACTCGCGCACCACCGCCAGCAGATCATCCAGCGAGACCAAAAGCGTCTTGCGGAGGGCCACCGCGACAGCTTCCTGCGCTGGCGTCAACGTCGTCTGAAGGCGATGGGGCGTGTGGCTGCGATCCTCCACGCTGGCACGCTGGCACCATTTCCATACGGTCTGTTCCCGTGGTCCCGTAACGCTCGGCAAGAACCCACGCAGGGTCGTCACTGGCCTGTATGGCCGCCCTGATCTTCGGTGGCGTCGTCGCCTGACTGTGAAGCTTGATCACCATGTCGCTCTCCCATCCCGCGCCTCGGTCAAAACACAGCGTGCCATGAAAAACGCAGAGCGACGAGGGGCTATCTAATCAGCCGGGATGGAACAGACATATGTAGCTAATTATACGGAAAATGTAAGGAGAGCAAACGGAAAAGCATCTCATGCGGTGCAAATTAGGATTAATACCAATGGAATCTCGCCAAAAAAATTAATATAGTAAGATATTCTGGATCAATCCAACTGAATTCAGGTAACTGCATACGATAAAATGTATGTCTTAAGCGCAGGGAAGGGCCAACCGCGCTTCCAACCCGCCTGCCTGGCGGTTCGTCAGGATCACATCGCCGCCATGATTCCGCGCGATGGAGCGGGCGATAGCGAGGCCGAGGCCGGTACCGCCGGTTTCTGCGTTGCGGGACTCTTCCAATCTCGCGAATGGTTCGAACACATAGTCCAGCCGGTCGTCAGGGATGCCAGGGCCGTTGTCCCGCACCACGATGGTGCTGCCTTCCAAGGCAATTTCGGCAGCGCCGCCATAGCAGATGGCATTGTCCAGCAAATTGCTTACAGCGCGTTTGATTGAGGCCGGGCGGCAGGGATAGGGGCAGCCTGACACGCCGGACTCTGGGATACCGGACCAACGGATATGATGGCCCATATCCTTGCGGGAGGCCACCACTTCCGAGATCAACACCGCTAGGTCGGTGGTCTCGGTTGCTTCCTTGGTTGCGTCTTCGCGGGCGAAAGACAGCGTCGCTTCCACCATCTGTTGCATCTCGTCCAGGCTGGCGATCATCCGTTCGCGCAGATCGTCCTGATCCAGCATCTCCGCCCGCAAGTGCAGCGCGGTGATGGGTGAACGCAGGTCGTGGCTGATGGCAGCAACCATGCGGGTGCGGTCCTGAACGAAATGCTGTTGACGCTCCTGCATCCGGTTAAAGGCCGCGATGGTGGTGCGTATGTCCCGTGGGCCCTGTTCGTCCAGGGGCGGCATGGTCTCGCCCCGGCCCAGTCTTTCTGCCGCTGCGGTCAGGCGGGCAAGTGGACGGCTGGCCCGGCGCACGAGCAGTGTGATGACCAGAATGCTGCCGATACCGGCCATTGACAGGGAAGTTAGCGCATAACGGGGCCATGGCGGGGCCGAGCGCCGGTGAGCGGATAGCGTCAGCCATACCTCCTGATTATCGGTCTTGACGGGCACGGCAACCAGGCCGCCATGCTGGTGGTCATCGTCGTAATCCGTGCGTGGCAGAGAGAAGACAACGCTGCCTTGCAGCCCCTGCACCCGCAAATGTGGTTCCAGCCAGTTCTGAAAAAATGGTGCTGGCGGCAAGCCGGGTTGCTGACGGCGCAGGCGGAAGCGGAAACCGGGTGCGCTAGCAACACGAAGCACGTGACCGTGAAGTGGTGTCGGCGACGTTTTCAACAGGTCGGCAACAAGAGCAATCCGCTGGGCGAGGAAACTACCCGCGTCACGCTCGAACCGCTCCGATCGTTCATGCATGGCAATCGAGATAACGATTCCTTGGGTGATCAACAGAACGGCGACAGTTCCAACGATCAACTGCCCTGCCAGGCCGCGGGGCCAGAGGCGCAAGCGCAAAATAGAGCGCCAACTCATGCGGGCCCTACCGGCACCGAAAGGGAATAGCCGCTGCCCCAATGGGTTTTGATGAGGGTCGGGTTCTTCGGATCGGGCTCAATCTTTCGGCGCAAGCGGCTGATCAGGTTGTCCATGGAACGGTCAAAGGGCAGGGCGGAACGGCCTTGGGTCAGGTCCAGCAATTGGTCCCGGGTCAGTACCCGTTGGGGGTGGGTGATAAAGGCATGTAGCAGGCGGAATTCCGCCGTGCTTAGAGTAAGGGGCAGGCCGTCGCCGCTGGAGACTTCCTGCGCGCCTGGGTCCACCTGCCACGGCCCGACCTGCAGGCGGCCCGGCGGTTGAGCCAGCGGTTGGGCAGGCAGTGCCTGGGTCCGGCGCAATACGGCCTTGATCCTGGCCAGCAACTCGCGCGGGTTGAAGGGCTTGGTCAGATAGTCATCCGCGCCCATCTCCAAGCCGATGATCCGGTCTGTTTCCTCTGTCACCGCGGTCAGCAGGATGATGGGCAAGGTGCCCTGGGCCCGCAGTTCGCGGGTCAGCGACAGGCCATCTTCGCCGGGCATCATTATGTCGAGCACGCAAAGGTCGATGGCAGCGCCCGACAGCACTTTGCGGGCCGCGGCGGTGCTGTCGGCCTGTGCAACGCGGTAGCCGTTGCGCGCTAGGTATTTGGCCAGGGCATCGCGGATGTCGCGGTGGTCGTCAACGACCAGAATGTGGGGTTCGTCGCTCATGTCCGCTCATATTGGCAGAGGCATCCCGATCTGCATCAGAGAAATTTGTATCAAGCTGTATCAGGCGGAGACAGCGATACAAACCTTCACGGTTTCGCCGTTTTGCTGGGATCAATCTGCGACAAGCGCCCACTACATTCCTGATTGTCAGAGCGGAGGAACACCACCACCCGCTTGCAACACGGCAGAAACTAACGAGGAGTTGATAAGCCATGTTTACGCGTACCAAAATCGTTTTAGCGGCATCGGCAGCTATCGTAATGTTGGGTGCTGCGTCGGGTGCTTTGGCCCACCGGAGCGACGACAATAACAATGGCAAAGAACGCAGCCGCCACTCGCGCGGCACTATGATGTTCGAGCTATTGGACACGAACAAGGACGGCAAAATCACCCGCGTGGAAGCGGTCGCCTACCGCGACGGGATGCTGGCTGAGTTTGACTCAAACAAGGACGGAAAGCTGAATCAGGCTGAATATACAGCCATGGTTAATGCGATGATGGCCGAGCATATCAAGCGCCGGTTTGAGCGGGAAGATGCTGACAAGAACGGCACCTTGGATAAGGCAGAGCTGTCCAGCCGTATCGACCATATGTTCGAGCGCTTTGATAAAAACGATGACGGTGCTGTCGACAAAACGGAGATGGGCAAGAAGCGCCGTCACCACAATCACCATGACAATGATAATGACAAAGACGACGACAAGGGCAAAAGCTAGGCGCACAGCGGGCTAGTCAGAACTGAAGATGGGTCGCTTCAATCCCGGCTGCGGTCCATCCTTATTCGGCGGAGCAGTTACCTGCTCCGCCTTTTATTATTGTGACCGGCTGCTTACGGCCGCATGCCAAAGGATACCGAACCTGGCGTGCGCAGGGGGGCGGCAAGGTTGGCGAATTCGACCAGCAGGGGGCGGGTCTTGCGCGGGTCGATGATTTCCTCGATCCAGAATGCCTCTGCTGAGCGAAAGGGGGAGCGGAGTTTGTCGAGGCGCTCCTCGATCTCCTGTTTCTTGGCTGCCGGGTCGGGGGCGCCGTCGATGTCGGCGCGATAGGCGGCCTCAATCCCGCCCTCGAGCGGCAGGGAGCCCCAACGCCCGCTTGGCCAGGCGTAGCGGAGCGCCAGGCGTCCGCCATTCTTATGTGCCGCGCCGGCTACCCCGAAGGAGTTGCGAACGATGACCGTGCACCAGGGAACGCTGGTCTGCCACATGGCGCTCATGGCGCGCACGCCTTGCTTGATGACGCCACTTTCTTCCGCCTGCTTGCCGATCAGGAAGCCGGGGCAATCGCAGAGGTAGATCACTGGCAGGTGGAAGGTCTCCGCCATGTCGCAGAATTTCTCCACCTTCTGGCAGGTCTCCGCGGTCCAACCGCCACCGAAGAACATGGGGTCGGAGGCCATGACGGCAACCGGCCAGCCATCGACGCGGGCCAGGCCGGTGATGCAGGAACGGCCATAGAACCGGCCCATTTCGAAGAACGAGCCTTCGTCCACCAGCGACTCGACAATGGGGCGCATTTTGTAGGCGCGGCGGATTTCGCGGGGTATCGCCTCGATCAGTTTTTCGTCGCAGCGGTCTGGGTCGTCCGTCGGCTCAACCCGCGGCGGCAGGCCATAGACCGACGACGGCAGATAGGAGAGGAACTTGCGCGCGCACTCGAACGCTTCTTCTTCCGTATTGACCGCGTGGTCGATAGCGCCGGAGCGCAGCGCGATCTTGGTGCCGCCCAACTCTTCCTTGGTAAGCTTCTGGCCGGTCCATTCGACCACCGGCGGTCCGGCGACGAACAGGGCGGACTGTTTGTGGACCATGACGGCGTAGTGGGTGGCGGCCAGGTGCGCCGCGCCAAGACCGGCGACGGAGCCCAAGCCCAGGCCGACGCGTGGCACGGTCGCCATGTTGTTCACCACCATTTCCCAGCCGCTGACGCCCGGCACATTTGCCCGGCCCGTGGTCTCGATGGTTTTGACTGAGCCGCCGCCGCCGGAGCCCTCAACCAGGCGCAAAAGGGGCAGGCGTAACTCGTTGGCCATGCGCTCGCAAAGCTGGTGCTTCTCCTTGATGGTGGCGTCAGCAGAGCCGCCACGTACGGTGAAGTCGTCGCCGCCAATGACGACTGGTCGGCCCTCTACCTTGGCCCGGCCAAAAACAAAGTTGGAGGCCATGAAGCTCTCCAGGTCGTTCTGGCCGTCATATTGGGCCATGCCCGCAATCTTGCCGACCTCATGGAACGAGCCCTTGTCAGCCAGCAGACCAATACGCTCGCGGATGGTGTAGCGGCCGCCGTCGTGCTGGCGTTTGACGCGCATTTCGCCGCCGAGTTCTTCGGCAAAGGCTTCGCGGCGGGCGAGTTCGTCCAGTTCGGGCTGCCAGGGGTTGGCTTTTTTCTCGGGTGGGATGGCGTTCATGGCGGCGTCCTCGAGCATTCAGGATTTGGTTTTGTTAAGGGGAAGCTTACGACAGTTCGGCCATAAGCCAAATGTTATGAAGAAGCGGCGGAATGGCTGAGCGCTAGGGTTCGCGATTTCGTGGTTTTTCGGTTAGACAGTATGCCAGACATCAGCCGGGGCGGTGAAAGGCCGCCTTGGCTCCGATCCAGCAGGAGAGAAGGCCCGCACCCGCATGGACCAGGCAAGCCCAAACGCTTTGGTGCCCGAAAGCCCCCCCGCCAGTGCGGAGGTGGACGCATTACGGCGAATGAAGCGGGAAAATTTGATCGCCTTTGTCATCGTGTCTTCGCAATCAGTTGCTGATGACATTCGCGAAGTGAGGGCAGTTCACCGCGACGCCGAAGATGCTTTCCAGTATTTTGAGATCGTGGTTGTAGCCTCCATGCCCAGCGCCGAATGGCGGGAGCAATTGCGCGACCTGGGGTTGGAAGTCCGCAACCTGCGGATCGTCATGGTCGACGCAGCCATGGGGTATGAGGAACTCAGCACCGCCGCTCTGCGCTTTGCCATCGGGGATTTGATTGTGTCCCTGCATCCGGGGGAGATCGGAACTGGTGACATCGAGCGGATGTTGCAACTCTGTGCCAGTGGCCGGTGGGATCTGATCAAGACGTTCCCGGCAAACCGGGCCCGGCCGATCTCCGAGCGGCTGACGGCAAGTTTGATCCGCTGGAGTATGCGGCTGGCCATGGGGCGGGATATCCAAACTTTTCAGGCCCATGCCTATGCCATGAACCGGACGGCGCTGACCCGGTTGCAAACCATTGGTGGAGCTACCCGCTTTTTCCGGCTTTTTGATCTGTCCGGGCTGGTTTCCGAGGGCCGGATGGAACTTGACGCGCCGCTGCGCCTCAGCGTGCTGGGTAGTTTTGGCGAGAGCTGCAAATCGCTTCGATGTTTATTTCGTCGTCGGCAGGCCGTCTGGTGCAATGGCTAGCACTGGTCTGTGCCGCGCTGAGCGTCGGCAGCATGATTTTTGCCGGTGGGGCTTTCATCACCTGGCTGGTGCTGGATGACATTGCAACGGGGTGGACATCGCTTTCCATTGTGCTGTCGCTGTTGTTCAGCGCAAACTTTGGCGTGATGGCGGCTATCTGCCTGGGTCTGTTGCAGATCATCCGGCAATCGACGCCCGACCCGGTGGAATTGTTCGCAACGGAACTGAGCGGTGGCGACCTGTTCCTGCGCAGCAATCGCCTGAATGTCGAGGCGGCAACTGAAGACGACCAAGCGGCAAAGGGAGAGGCAGGCTGATGCGGCGTGCGTTGATTGGTTTTACGGGCTTTGTTGTGGCTCCAACCCTGGACCGGCAACAGGCCTTCACAGACCGCTACAACTCCAAAAATTTCCGCGAGATGGCTGGCCAGCAGTTCGACGAGGTCGTCTGTGCGGGCATCCAGGCCGTCAAATGGTGGGCGAACCAGAATCCGGAGGAAGATTGGGTCGGCATTACGCCTCTGCTGGAGGTGCTGGGAAAGACGGAGATCAAGCGGCTGGTGCTGATCCCGACGGTCGATGTCTACAAGAATCCGGTTGGCGTGGACGAGAACACGCCGATCGAAACCGATGGCGTGCATCGTTGGTAGGTGGAGGAATGGGCGAGGGAGCAGGTGGCTGACCACATGATTGTGCGGCTGCCAGGGCTGTTTGGCGAGGGACTGAAGAAGAACCTGATCTTCGATCTGCTGACCGGCAAGCCGGTGGATGGCTTCGACGAGCGTTCCAGCTTTCAGTTCTATAATCTGGCCCGGCTGGGTAATGATCTGGACTTGGCGGCCAAGGCAGGTCTTCGGACGGTTAACTTTGCGGTGTCGCCGGTGACTGTGGCCGATGTGGCGGCGCGTGTGACGGGCAAACCCTATGCCAACCGGATGGAAAACCCGCCGCTCCACTATGACATGCAGACTATCCATGGCAGCGCCTGGGGCGAGCCCGGCGCGTATCTGGAGAGCGCAGAAACCTGCCTTTCAGGCATTCAGGCCTTCGCGGAAAACTGGCGGCGGGAGAATGCGGCGTGAGGCTGGCGGTTAGCAATATCGGCTGGACGGCGGCCGAAGATGAGAGTGCATTGCCGCGGCTGCGGGATGCCGGGGTGGAGGCAATTGAGGTCGCGCCGGGCCGGGTATTTCCCGACGCGCTGACGGCGACGGTTGCCGATGCGGCGGCTGTTGGACATCCCGGCGTCGGGCAGGTTGTCGATACCGGCAACATGAT
Source organism: Alphaproteobacteria bacterium (assembly GCA_965202745.1). Lineage (GTDB taxonomy): Bacteria > Pseudomonadota > Alphaproteobacteria > Bin95 > Bin95 > JACKII01. The sequence continues at coordinate 587,567 of CBDBCB010000020.1, read as the reverse complement.
GATGGAAGAGGAACCGCCGGAAGCTATCCGTGCCGTTGCCCCGCATATCCGGCATCCGCATATCAGTGCGTCACAACTGGGCCCGGTAGCGGACCGTGCGGACTTTGTCGGTCAGGTGATCCCGGTCGTGCGCGATCTTGGCTATAATGGCGTGGTAACGGTGGAAATGCGTCTGGGGGAGGGCGATGACCCAATGGTGGAATTGTTACGGGCGGCAGAGTTGCTGCGCGGCTTGATCGACGGGGGCTGACGGCGTGGCGGATAGCGCTGCCGAACAGTTCGACGCCGTTGTGGTCGGGGGCGGCTTTTATGGCTGCTGCCTGGCGCTTTACATGCGCAGTATCGCTGACAGGGTGCTGGTTCTGGAAGCTGAAGACGACCTGCTCACCCGCGCGTCTTTGGTAAACCAGGCACGGGTACACACGGGCTTTCACTATCCCCGCAGCTTTGTCACCGCCCGGCGGTCGCTGGCGCTGTATGAGCGGTTTATGGCGGATTTCGCCGATTGCATCGTCGACGATTTCCAAATGCTCTACGCCATCGCGCGCAATGGCTCGAAGGTAACGCCCCAACGCTTCGTCAAGATGTTCGAGAGCATGGGCGCACCCATGGAACCGGCAAGTAAATCCGAGCGCGCCATGTTCAACCCGGACCTTATCGCCTACGTACTGAGGTACCGGGCATATGCGTTCGATGCTGTGCGGTTGCGGGCCCTGATGAATGAGCGCTTGGTCCATGCCGGCGTGCTGGTGCGGCAGGGTGCCAGGGTGGCGCGGATTAACGCTGAGCCATCTCCCGGGGCGCTGGCCGATGGCACGCCAGTGGAGGCGCCGGTCGTGTTCGACGCCACCTATGGCCAATTCGCCAATCAGATGGGCGGCAACTATCAGGCCATTCCGTTAAAGTATGAATTGGCTGAAATTGCGCTGGTGCAACCTCCGCCCGCGTTGCGGGGGTTTGGTGTCACGGTGATGGACGGGCCGTTCTTCTCCGTCATGCCCTACCCTGCGGCAGACTGCTATTCCCTGACCCATGTGCGCTATACCCCGCACCGGGCCTGGACATCGGCGCAGAGCCCGATTGATCCGCCGAAGCTGGAAACCTCGCTTTGGCTGTATATGCTGCGGGATGCTCAGCGGTATTTGCCGGTGTTGGAAGGGCTGGAGCCAATAGGGTCGCGCTACGAAGTGAAGACGGTTTTGTTGCGGAACGAGAGTGATGATGGCCGGCCGATCATGCTGCACCACAATGCTGTAAATCCCAATTACATGACCGTGTTGGGCGGCAAGCTGGATAACATCTATGATTTGTTTGAAGCGCTGAACAGCTTGGGTTCACCGTTTAACGAGCTATGCTGGAAAGTTGGTGACGGCTTGATCAGGCGGCGTTTTGCATTTGTTTGATCCCGTCGATGAATGCAATGCCCTGGATTATCCCAGGCATGCGATTTGCGCCGTCGCGCTTTCGCCATTTGCCCTGCGCTGACATCAGGAGCCTGACCGCCATGGCGAGGGCGGTCTTTCGGCTCAGACAGCCTTTGGTTTTACCTGTCCGGTGACACACCGTCGCGAAGGCGCTTTCGATGGGATGGGTGGTTCTGATGTGTTTCCACTGTTCTGCCGGGAAATCATAGAAGGCCAGCAGCACGTCACGGTCTTTGATCCATTTGGCTACCGCTTGTTCGTCTTTCACGCCGTAGGTCTCGATGAAGAAATCGCAGGCCGCCATGGCTTCGGCCTTCGTCTCTGCCTGCCAGATGTCGTGCAGGGGGCCTTTGGCTTTCGCTTGCACCGATTGGGGCATTGCCTTCAGCCCATTGCCGGTTTTATGGAACCAGCAGCGCTGTTCTGCGGTCGCGCCGAAGACCGCGCGAAGGGCGGCCCAGAAGCCCAGTGCACCGTCGCCTACCGCGAGATCGGGCGCGTGATTGAGGCCGCGCCGCTTGAGGTCGAGCAGGAGCGCGCGCCAGCTTTGGGTCCTTTCGCGATAGCCGTCGGTCAGCCCCAGTATCTCCTTTCGGCCCCATTCATCCGCGCCGATCAGCACCAGAACACATTGCTTTTCTTCCATCCTTGGCTGGAAATAGACGCCATCCGCCCAGACATAGACGATGCGCCGGGCGCTGAGATCGCGCTTCTGCCAGCGGTCGTACTCCTCCCACCAATCGGACTTCAGCCGCGAGATGGTGGGGGACGACAGGCCCGCCGCGTTCGGCCCGAGCAGCGCGGCCAAGGCCGCCTGAAAATCGCCCGTGGAAATGCCGTTGAGGGAAAGCCAGGGCAGCAAGTCCTCGACGGACTTCGCCTTGCGCAGATACGGCGGCAGGATCGAAGAAGAGAACCGACCCTTCTCAGCCTGCCGATCACGATCCCGCCCGCGTGGCCCTTTCACGGGCACTGGGCCAATCCCGGTCATTCCCTCTCGTTCTGGCAGGTGAGCGTGACGAACGACCCGCGCGGGCCCCTCGGACGTCGTCTCATTGGAAAATGGCGCAAGCCATGCGCTCCACTCAGCTTCAAGCGCTTGCTCGATCAACTGCCGCGCCCCGGAACGGATCAAATCCGTCAACGGATCGGCGGAAAATCCCTTGGGATGGGGCAACGCATAGCCTTTTCTCGGCGAGAATTGCGGCGCGGGAACAACGCCATGATATGCCGCCCCTCAGGGCAATCACCAACTGTCAGCTGTTTCTCAATCCTGATTGCTCATATCAGGTGCACGACCAGACGTTTGGCACGAGCATGATAAACAACAATTCATTTTGAATCAGACTCTGAGGTTAAAATCGAGATGCTTTAGTGCGGACCACCCTTTTCAGCCACGATACGACCCCGGCCAGGCTACTGAGATCCAGCACGCGCCTAGTGGCGGTCAGATCTGGGTTATACTGTGGTGTTAGTCGCAATTCGTGGTGATTGACCAGAACATCCATTTGATGATTGTAGCACTTGAACAGCAGCTGATGAAGCTCGCTCGTCTCGTATTGCTGGAGTAGACCAGGCAATACAAACGGATCTTTGCTCAAGCTTACGCGTGGGCCCCTGCAGGGGGGACATTCTGCGGCCATTGATGCCAGATGGAGGGCAGGACAACCCGGGCCAACAGCTCACGCGGCGGCACTTTCGATAAATTTCCCTTTAGGTTAGTGCGTTCCACCAGCGCAGTTAAGATTGCGTGAATGGCTATATCGATCCCGATCCACTTGCGATCAAGTTTGTGGGCAGCTTCCAGCGTCGTAGCACACCGGCAGAACGGATCGAACACCACATCACCTTCGTTGGTGCTGGCAGCAATGATCCGCTCCAATAGGGCAAGTGGTTTTTGAGTCGCATAACCAAGTCCTTCACTATGGGTCGTTGCCAACATTGAAATTTCCCACCAGTCGCGGGCTGTTACAATTGAATACGTCCCTTTTTGATCTTTATAATATTTAATGGCACCACCATGGCCGCCTCCGGATTGGCCGTAAGATTTGATCTTTAACTGATTAAATTTGCAATATCTGTGATTTCTTGCATAAAATAGAATTGTATCATGTTTTTTTGCAAACCAGCGTTTGCTTGCGCCGCCAGATTTGTAACACCAAATGATCTCATTCCGAAAATTTCCGTGCCCGAAGATGCCGTCCATCATCACCTTGATGTAATGACTGGCAGTAGGATCGCAGTGTAGATAAATTGATCCGGTCGGTTTGAGAATACTCCGCATGGGCAAGAGTCTCTCGGTCATGTAGCTGAGATAGGCAAGTAGGCCAGGCTGCGTCTTGCGCAGGGCGTTACACCAAATTTTCCAGAGCTCGGTGATACCGTCATCAACACCGGATTCTCTCATAAGGATTGGCATATTTCTGATTGCCCGTTCGCGATCTTCATCCAAAGTCCACAGATCGGAGAAAGCTTCAATCTGGTCGGGTAATGGACGGCCTGTCTCATCCTTATAAATCGCATTGTAATCACGGTTTGAGTTGAAAGGGGGATCCAAATAAATCAGATCAACACTGCCTAACGGCATTTCTCGCATGACAGTCAGGCAGTCGCCATAAAAGAGTCGGTTCATTTAAAGCATCCCCGCATAAAAGACCCGAAGGCGTTGTCGTTCTTGCGTTGATTGTACTTCCAGCATGCTTCCGCGACATAGAGCGGCATATAGCATTTTCGATAATGATGATGCGATCCGTACCAGGCCCGTTTGAGAAGTGACCAGAAGCCTTCAATGGTGTTGGTATGGATGTTGCCGAAAACATATTCGCCCTTGCTATGATTGATTGTGGCGTGCGCCATGGTTGCCCGAACAGCGCTGTAAGCCTTGAATTCATCAGTGATCAGCAGCGAGCCTTCGGGATCGACGCTGCTACGAATGAAGTTTAGAATGTCCTTGCCAGTCAGACTGCTGGCGACACGGGCAACGACTTTACCGCCGCGTTTTACCGCGCCAATAACCGACGTTTTGCGTGTCCCTCTTCATCGCGGAGGAGGTGGAGGAGGTAAATCATTGTTATCAAAACGTTTATTTCGCTTGTGTGGTTTACCACCTACATATCTTTCGTCAGCTTCAACAATTCCTTGTAACAGGATTTCACCCTGCTTGCTTGCCATTTCAGCGCGGATGCGTTTCTGCATAAACCATGCTGATTTTTGATTCATATCTAGATCACGGGCAAGCTGACAACTTGATAGGCTTTTCCTGGCATTAACAATCAAGGCAACACCCAAAAACCATTTTTGAAGGGGTATTTTGGTTTTTTCAAAGACTGTACCAGCCAGGACGTTGAAGCTGGATTTGCATCCATGACAGTTCCATCGGCCAATGCGGTCTTGATCATCTTTACAAGCCACGTTTGTAGCCCCGCAATGCGGGCAATGTGGATCATCGCCCCAGCGAACTTTTCTAAATGCGCAATGCAGGCTTCCTGATCCGGAAACTTATAAAAAACGCTGGTGATGTTCATGATTTCCTCCGTGTGCAACATATATAGCATCAAATGCGCAAAGGATTAAGCCCTTAACTACTAATTGCGTTAATTCGGAGACGGATGAAAGTATGATGGCTAAGGTTGGAGGTGCTGTAGGAGTGGGTGGAATTGTGGCGCTAATCATGTCATGGTTTCTATAGTAAAAATTAGATAAAAATTAATAATTTAATAAGAAATTTTTGTTATATTTCAATAATAATTCTGGTTATATTAAATTTATATTTTTAGAATAAATATTAATAAAAAGAAAATTTTGATAGTAATTTTAGTTTATTTATTTTTATAAACAAATTTTGTGTTTTTTTATGTATGTAGATCAAGAAAATTTCCTATAGACGTACAGAAAAGTGTGCTTGTAGTATCTATTTTATTTATATCTCTTATAATAGTAACGTTCGCATATTTTTACAAAACAGCAGATTCTGGGTTTGCACAAAATAGTTATGAATATTTATATTTTTCGTTGGTCACATTCACTGCATTGGGGTATGGAGATATAAAGCCATCTATGTATTATCAGATATATGCAGCAATAGAAGCGGTTATAGATTTTGTCTTTGTTCCAATGTTATTAGGTTAGCTTATCAATATCGCTTCAAAACCAGGGCGCTAGATTCACACACCAAGTGCGCCACCTGGTATATCTGGGATCGCTATGGGAACGAGATACAATCCCTTTACGCTTGAAGAACGATGTCGCCTGCGGGGGCTGATGGAAATGGACATGCCGATGACGGAGATGGCGCGGCGTCTGGGACGGCATCGGGGGACGATCCATCGGGAACTGGCGCGCAACCGCAACGCAGACGGATAGCGACCGGATAGCGCGGACCGCAGAGCCTGGGTCAGCAAACTTCGGGGGTCGAAGATCGAGCGTTCCACCCGCTTGGGCAATCATGGGAAGGACCGTCTTGCTACGGGATGGTCCCCCGAACAGATCGCCGGGCGGATGGAACTGGACGGAGGGGATCACGTCGTCAGCACAGAGGCTATCTATCGTCATGTCTTCAGCCGTGCCGGACGACGCGATGGCTTGCCCCAATATCGGGCTCAGCGAAAATCCAGACGAGGCCGCAGAGCCCGCAACGGAAAGCGGGAACCTGCTATCCCGAACCGTGTGTCCATCCATCAACGCCCTGTTAGCGTTGCAGAAAGGACTGAGTTCGGACACTGGGAAGGAGATCTGGTGCCCTGCCGAAACCAGCGTGACATCCTGTTGACGCTGCAAGAGAGAAGGACCCGGTTCACACTTGGCCGGCGTCTTCTGAGCCAAGGTCTCCGAAGATACCGCTGCTGCTATCATTGCTGAACTAGGCGGTCTGCCCGAGCAGGCCCTTCGAACAATCACCCATGACAATGGTGGGGAGTTCGCCAGGCATGAAACGGTCAAGGACTGGATTGGAATGCCAGCCTATGGCTGCGATCCTCACAGCCCTTGGCAACGCGGCGGCATTGAGAATGCCAACGGAAGGATAAGGCGCAATGGCCCTTCGCGCAAGACGTTGAAAGGCAAGGCTGGGGCGCTGCCAATTGATGTCCCTCGCGACCGGGAAGGCCGTTTCGAGCCTGAGCGGATCAAGAAGGGCCAGACCCGGATTGACGGGATGGACGACAAGATCATTGGGCTTTACGCGGCGGGTCTGTCGACCCGCGCCATTCGCGCCCCTCTGGAAGAGGTCTATGGGCTGAAGGGGTCGGCAGACTTGGTCAGCCGTGTCACCGACGCCGTTCTGGAGGAGGTCTCCGCTTGGCAAAACCGCGCCCTGGAGCCGATGTATCCCCTCGTTTTCCTCGACGCGCTTGGGGTCACAATCCGCGATCCAGAAAGCCGCCAGGTCAAAAACAAGGCTGTTTACGGGGCATTGGGCGTCACCCCCGAGGGCGAACGCGAGGTTCTGGGGCTTTGGATCGCCAACAATGAAGGGACCCAATTCTGGCTCTCGGTGATGAACAACCTGTGCAATCGCGGCGTCGAAGACATCCTCATCGCCGTCGTCCATGGCCTCAAGGGCTTCCCAGATGCCATCAATGCGGCCTTTCCCGACACCACCGTGCAACCCTGTATCGTGCCTCTCGTGCCCCATTCCCTGAACTTCTGCGGCTGGAAAGACCGCAAGATCGTCGCATCGGCTCTCAAGCCGATTGATCAAGCCACAGATGACAAAGAGGCCGAGAAAGCGCGCGCGGCGGTCGAAGACGAATGGGGCCAAAAATACCCCTCAATCGCCCCGAGTTGGCGGCGGGCGTGGCAGGAAGTCATCCCGTTCTTCGCCTTCCCACCAGCCGGGCGCAAAATCATCGACACGACCAACGCTATCGAAAGCCTCAACAGGGTGATCCGAAAGACCACCAAAACACGGGGCAGCTTTCCAACCGACGCCGCCGCGACAAAACTGATCTATCTGGCAATCGGCAGCTTTGAGAAGACAGGCAGGGCCGTCAGACAATGGGTTGCTGCCCGAAACCAGTTCGCTATTCTATACCCAGAACGGGTCAATCAATGACCCGTCAAACTCCCATGGGCTAAATCTCATACACAGAGCGTCGGATACTCCCCATCGTCTGGATGCTTAACTCAACCCCGCGAAAATGCCTCGGCTTCCGGACACCAATCGAGGCCTTCGCGCAACACCTCGGTGGCGCACTTGAAATATGAATCCAGCGACCACTACGGACAGTATAAACGAGGCAGGGCTTCTCCAACTAAGTGGAGCATGGACAATTTCCAGCGGGTAGGCACTCTGCTGGTTAATCCCTGGAATTGACCGCCTTCATTCAATAACTCTTCGGCAGACCCAGCACGCGCTCCGCGATATAGCACAGCGCCAGGTGAGGCGTGATCGGGGCCAGGCGGTGGATGATGCATTCGCGGAAGTAGCGCTCCACATGGTATTCCTTGGCGTAGCCCATGCCGCCATGGGTGGTGACGGCCGTCGTGCAGGCTTTGAACGCCGCCTCTCCCGCCAGGTATTTGGCGGCGTTGGCCATGGTGCCCGCGTCTTCGCCCCGGTCGTAGAGTTGGGCGGCGCGGAAGGCCATCAGGTTGGCGGCTTCAAGCTCCACCCATGACTCGGCTAAGGGGTGCTGGATGCCCTGGTTCATACCGATGGGCCGCCCGAATACCTCCCGCTCGCGGGCGTAGGTGGTGGCTTTCTCCAGGGCGAGGCGGCCCAGGCCCACCAGCCCAGCAGCGATCAGAATACGCTCGGGGTTGATGCCGTGTAGCAGGTAGCGGAAGCCCTTGCCTTCCTCCCCAATCCGGTCCTCGACCGGGATTTCCAGGCCGTCGATGAACACCTGGTTCGAGTCCACATGCTCCCGCCCCATTTTGGAGATGCGCCGCACCTCCACCTTGGAACGGTCCAGATCGGTGTAGAACAGGCTGAGCCCATCCATTGGGCGCTTGGTCTCGCCGATATCCTTGGTCCGCGCGATCAGCAGGATCTTGTCCGCCACCTGTGCCGTCGTGGTCCAGGTCTTCTGGCCATGGACGATGTAGCGGTCGCCCTTTAGCACGGCCTTGGTCCGCAGCCGCGTCGTGTCGAGGCCAGTGTTGGGTTCCGTCACGCCAAAGCAGGCACGCTTCTCCCGCTTGATGATCGGCGGCAACATCCCGGGCTTTCTGCTCGTCCGTTCCATACTTCACCACCGGGTTCAGGCCGAAAATGCCGAGGGAGACGCTGGAAACCCCGCCATTGCCAGCACCGGACCGGCTGATTTCCTGCATCAGGATGGCGGCTTCGGTAATGCCGAGGCCGCTGCCGCCATATTCCTCCGGCATGGCGATGCCCATGAAGCCGTTGTCGGCGATTGCCTGGCAGAAATCCTCCGGGAACTGTTTGTCAATGTCGCGTGCGAGCCAGTACTCGTCGCCATATTGCGCGCAGAGCCGCTCCACCGCATCGCGGATCTGGATTTGCTCGTCGGTGAAGTCGATGCTCATGCCAAGTCTATCCTCAAGACCGCTTGTGGCCTTCTTTCTTCGCACCGTCATAGAGCACGCCTTCGCGCACGGCCATGTTGCCAGCGACGGCGGCAAAGTCGGCTTCTGACAGGCGCTCGGTCGGTGGCGGCACGATGGTGAAGTGGCCGTAGCGGTCCTCGCCCGCGATCAGTTGCACCTCCGTTTGCGGGTCGGAGCGGGCTTTCATGCTGGGCGCGATGTAGCGGATGGCGGCGCCGATACGCCGGTCATTGGTGGTGTTCGGGCCGCTCGCGTGGAACAGGTGGCCGTGATGCACGCTGGCCTGACCGGTTTGCAGTACGGCGTCCACGCCCTTGCTGTCATCCACCTCCATCGCCAGTTCCTGGCCGCGGGTAAGCAGGTTGCCCTCAGCGAAGGTATCGGAATGCGGTACGATCTGCTCCCGGTGGGTGCCGGGGATGAAGCGCATGCAGCCGCTCTCGCGCGTGGCAGGCGAGAGGGCGACCCAGAGGGTGACCTCCTCCACATTGTCCAGGCCCCAATAGGTCAGGTCCTGGTGCCAGCTGACATAATTCGGCGTGTTGGCTTCCTTGATGAAGGGCCGGAGCCCCAGAGCAGCACGTCCGGCCCCAGCACCGCCTGGGCGGCGGCTACCATCGCCGGATGCTTCACCAGCGCCGCGTAGGACGGCAGCAGGCGCGCCGGAAAGCCCCGCACCATGGCGAGCTTTTCCTTGTCGCCCGCGCATTCGGCTTCCGCCGCTTCCAGGTCGGCGCGGATCACCTTGGCCTCGGCTTCGGTCAAGATATCGAGAGGAAAGACAAAGCCATCGCGCGCATAGTCGGCGGCAATGGTGGAGGCGGCGTGGTTCATGGCGGACGTTCCTTTTTCTTCCTTGCCAGAGCCTAGATCATCGCCGGGTCAAGACACAACAAAAGGGTTACACAAATCTCCCGCTTTCCCGGCTGGATCGCCGGGCCTGACCCGGCGGGAGAGCCGGGATCCCGCGTCGAGGTAAGTGCGGCCCCCTTTCCGGGAAAGGCGGGAGTTTTTTACCTCCGCTCAAATCGGCGAGATGGAGCGGCGCTTCGGCGGGCCGACGAAGGGACGGCGGGCGGGGGCATTTGCAGGGCCTGGATCAGCACCGCCCGTGTCTCGCGCGGGTCGATGATGTCGTCAATGCCGAAGCCCTCCGCAGCCAGCCTGGAGCCAATGCGGCTGCGGGTTTCGTCGATCAGTTCCTGGCGGCGGGCCATGGGATCGTCCGCGCGCTCATAATCCCGGCGGAAGGCGATGTCGATAGCGCCCTCCACCGACATGGCACATATCTCCGCCGTCGGCCAGGCAAAGGCGTAGTCCGGATCGAAGCTGCGGCCGCCCATGGCAATGTAGCCCGCGCCGTAGCCTTTGCGCAGTGTCACGGAGATACGCGGCACGGTCGCGTGCGCCATCTCGAACAGTAGCCGCCCGCTGCGCCGGGCGAGGCCGGTGGACTCCGCTGCTGAGCCGATGGCGAAGCCCGGCACATCGACCAGCGTGATCAGCGGCAGCCCATAAGCATTGGCCATCGCGACCAGCCGCGCCGCTTTCTCACAAGCCTTGGCATCCAGCATACCGCCCAGGTGGCGGGGATTGTTGGCGAAGATGGCGACCGGCCGACCGTTCAGCCGGGGCAAAGCAGGTCAGTACGTTCCGGGCATAGGTCGGCTTGAACTCGAACCGGCTGGCCTCGTCCACGATCACGTCCACGACCTTGCGCACGTCATAGGTCTGGCGCTGGTCGGCGGGCACCAGATCGAGCAGGCTGGCCGGATCGGCGGTCGGTGGGATGGGCTCTGCCAGGGGTAACGGTTCGTTGGAGTTGGACGGCAGGTAAGAGAGGAAACGACGGATGGATTCCATCACTTCCGCCTCCGTCTCAACCGCCAGGTCAGCGATGCCGTAGCGGTCGGCCTGAAGCTTTGCGCCGCCGAGCGCTTCCTTGTCGATATCCTCGCCGACGCCTGCCTTGACCAACGCGGGACCCGCCATGCCCATCTGCGCGCCGCCCCGCAGCATCACGACGAAATCGGCCATGCTGGCGTAGTTGGACGGCCCGGCAAAGCCCGCGCCCAGCACAGCGACGACCATGGGCGTCCAGCCGGAATTCATACCCAGCAGGTGAAACACGCGGGAGCCGGCGGCGAAGTGGCGGGAGTTCTGGCCGTCCTGGATGCGGTGGCCGCCTCCCTCGACCAGCATCACCAGGGGCACGCCGCTCTCGGTCGCGCGCTGGATGGTGCGGTTGTTCTTGGTGCTGCCCGCCACGCCGGTTGAGCCGCCATGCACGGTGAAGTCATGGGAAACCACCGCGACTGGGCGGCCATCGACCAGACCGCCGCCGGTGATGACGCCATCGGCGGGTGCTTGCAGATCGGCATTCCAGGGATTGTCGCGGTGTGGCCCAGCCAGCCCGCCGGTCTCCATAAAGGAGCTCGCGTCCAGCAGCGAAGCCACCCGCTGCCGGGCGGAAAGCTTACCGTCCCGCGCCCGTTTGGCCATGGCGTCGGGGCGGGCGTCATCCAATGTAGCAGCCTTGGCGGCTGCGAGGCCGCTGGCTGAGGTAGGTGTATTGGGCATGAGGCGTGCTCCGGCAAGTGGGGACGTGATCCTGTCTGCTTACCGGCTTGCCCGCAAGATTGGCGACCTTTGCACCATTGGTATTCCGGTGGGGACTTGCTAGTGGTTCTATGCAAACGGATGGTACACATCTGTTTGCTGAATCGAACCACCAACGTATTGAAAGCGTGGCCTGATCGAAGCACCTGCGGATGCAAGCGTTTCGATCAGGCCACTAGGTATGCCAGCCCAAATTCAAGCCTCAGGAAAGCCATCCATGCCCACCATCCTCATCACCGGCACCAATCGCGGCATCGGCCTGCAACTCGCCCGCCTGTATGCCGCTGACGGTTGGACGGTGATAGGCACCGCCCGCGCCATCGCTTCCGCCTCCGCCCTGGCCGCCTTGCCCGGCGACATCACGGTCGAGCCGCTGGAGGTCACCGACCACGCCGCTGTGCAGGCATTGGCTGCCAAGTACAAGGGCCAGCCCATCGACGTGCTCTGGAACAATGCGGGCGTGATCGGCCGGAACTCCGCCACCCTCGGCCAGATCGATGCGGACGAGTTGCGCGACACGCTGATGATCAACACCTACGCGCCCATCCTGATTGCGGAGGCTTTCCGCGAGAACGTGTTGGCCAGCAGTCAGAAGAAAATGGCGTTTACCTCCTCCAAGCTCGGCTCGATCGAGCTGAATGGTGGCGGGCGCTACTCCTACGGCCCGTCGAAGGTTGGTCTGAACATGGCTTGCAAGTCGCTGGCTGGCGACCTGCGCGGGCAGGGCGTGATCGTGCTGCCGCTGCATCCGGGCCACGTGGCGACCGACATGGGCGGCGCGAGCGCTCCCGTTCAGCCGGATGAAAGCGCCCAGGGCATGAAGCGCATTGTCGATAACGCGACCATGGCCGACAGGCGGCAAGTTCGTGGACTACACCGGCGACGCGATCGCCTGGTAAGGAGCGCAGCGGCCCTACACCCTTCGATACGCGCTCTGTCGAGCGCCACTCATGATGAAAAACATCAAAGAATCTCATCCTGAGTAGCCGCAACGCGGCGTATCGAAGGGCTTAGAACCGCTCTTTTGAGTTAGCGTTTACAAATGCGGTCGTCTGTTCGACCGACGCGCAGGCTAGATTCTCCAACAAGGCAGAGCTTATCGCCTGCTTTGATCATCTGATATGCACTGCCGGAAAGTGAAATCCGAGAATCATTTATGAGACCGCGAGCAGATGCGTTTCCACTAGGGTGACGGTCGTAGTATCGTTGCCCCAGTTCCATTCACGATATCCTTCAAAGTTAGTTGTTGTTGCCTCTGCAGATGCAAAAGGCTCAACTTTTTCGATAGTGACCGTCATCCTACCGCCATTGCCTGCGGCATCGCCTGATACCAGCGTATAGCGGCCGACCCAGGTACCTTTAAGCTCGTGCAGGTTTTCAGCTGTGAGCGTAACCGGAACATCAGTTGAACCGCTGGATGCTTGACCGCCGCTGTCCGAGGAGGTGGTATTGCAGGCCGCCAGTGGTATCGCCAAGGCACCGAGCACAAGGATTGCTGCTTTTAACATTGTATTACCTCATATTTACAGTATGTTACAAATCATCGGACATCATATTATTAATATATTTATCCCCAACGAGGTAAGTTCTATCTGTAATTTTGATAAGGTCAATATCAATCGATTTCATTGCTTTATGGCAACCGACCCAGTTTGTATAAGCTTGCTCGATTTGAATTTATGCGAATTGACGGCTTCTACCGCTCCCTATCCCATAGCCGCCTTCACAATTGCATCCATATGCACCTCGGCAGCATCAATGACGCAGTAGTTTGGCGTCTCGTGTTCGAACACCACGAACAGGTCGGTGCCGCCCAGGATAACGGCCTCAGCCCCGCGGTCTTCGCATAGTACGCGGGCGGCTTCTACCAGGCGACGGTGCTGGTCCGGCGTCGCCTTGCCTGTGGTGCCGACGGCAATGTAGTCAGCGTGGGGTCTGGTCTAGGTCCGCACCTTCCGGCACCAGCACCTCTGCCTCTGTGATCCAGCCATAGAGCCCCGGTCTGCATCACCACCCGCGTGCCGATCAGGCCGACCTTACTCAGATCTTCGGCCTGCAAATACGCCGCCACCGCCCCCGGTCCGTTGATCAGCGGCAGGGGAGAGATCGCGGCAAATTCCGGCGCGCAGAAGCGGCCGCCCATGGACGTGATGGCCACCCGCTCCGCGCCCGCTGCTGCCAGTTGCTCCGCGATGCGGCGGTACTCGGCGGCCTGCAAGTCAGGCCGGTTTGCTTCCACATTGGCGACGAGCCCGTGCACGTCCGTATGGCCGATGGTCAGGTGCAGCGGTTTTCCGGTGCCTGCCATCCAGGTCCACGATCCCCTGATAGTAGAACGTGGTGGAGGCGGGACCGATGCCGCCGATCAATCCGATATGCATGCTGCGGGGGCTCCTGCGTGCGGGTGCTGCTTGGCCGCAAGAATATAGGCAGGAACGGCCACGGCGGCTTGCACTTTCGCGCCCGACACGCCAAGACTTTAAGCGTTCCTTGAAGGGAGGTCACCCCGACCGATGCCAGTGATCGAGAGTGCCTTGCGTCCGCGCTCAAAAGAGTTCCGCGCCAACGTTTGCCGCCATGCGGGCGCTGGTGGATGATTTGCAGGCCAAGGTCGGCCAGGTGAAGCTCGGCGGCGGCGACCGTGCGCGCGAGCGCCCACCTCTCCCGCGGCAAGCTGCTGCCACGCGACCGTGTGCACGGCCTGATCGACCCCGGCGCGCGCCTTCTTGGAGTTCAGCCAGCTTGCCGCCTTCGGCATGTATGGGGACGAGGCACCCGGCGCGGGCATCGTCACCGGCATTGGCCGTGTCTCCGGCGTCGAATGCGTGATCGTCGCCAACGACGCGACGGTGAAGGGCGGCACCTATTACTCGATGACGGTGAAAAAGCATCTGCGGGCGCAGGAAATCGCCATGCAGAACCGGCTGCCCTGTATCTATCTGGTGGACTCCGGCGGCGCGAACCTGCCGGAGCAGGATGAGGTCTTCCCCGACAGGGAGCATTTCGGCCGCATCTTCAACAACCAAGCCAACATGAGCGCGGCGGGCATCCCCCAACTCGCCGCCGTGCTCGGGTCCTGCACCGCAGGCGGGGCGTATGTGCCCGCCATGTCCGACGAGGCAGTGATCGTTAAAGGGCAGGGAACCATCTTCCTCGGCGGCCCGCCCTTGGTAAAAGCAGCGACGGGCGAGGAAGTCTCGGCGGAAGACCTGGGCGGCCGGCGACATGCACAGCCGCATTTCCGGCGTCACCGACCACCTGGCGCTGAACGATCCGCACTCGCTCGCCATCGTCCGCCAAATCGTCGCCAATCTGAACTGGCAAAAGGCTCCGAACATCGGCATGGAGGCGCCAGCCGCACCCAAATACGACCCGGAAGAACTTTACGGCGTCGTGCCAACCGACCTGCAGCAGCCCTACGACGTGCGCGAACTGATCGCCCGCGTGGTGGACGGTTCCGAGTTCGACGAGTTCAAACAGTTGTACGGCACGACCCTGGTCTGCGGCTTTGCCAAGCTGTTTGGCTACCCGGTCGGCATCGTCGCCAACAAACGGCATCCTGTTCTCGGAGAGCGCCCAGAAAGGCGCGCACTTAGTTGAGCTATGCGCCCAGCGCGGCATCCCCCTGATCTTCCTGCAGAACATCACCGGCTTCATGGTCGGCAAGAAGTACGAGCAGGGCGGCATCGCCAAGGACGGCGCGAAGATGGTCATGGCCAGTTGCCAACGCGCGGGTGCCGAAGTTCACCGTGATCGTCGGCGGCTCCTTCGGCGCAGGCAACTACGCCATGTGCGGCCGGGCCTACTCGCCCCGCTTCATGTGGATGTGGCCGAACGCACGCATCAGCGTCATGGGCGGGGAGCAGGCAGCCAACGTGCTTGCCACCGTGCGCGACGACGTTATGGCCCGCGGTGGTAAGGACTGGGTGCCCGGCGAGCGTGAGAACTTTATGCAGCCCCATCCGCGACCAGTACGAACACCAGGGCCATCCCTACTACGCGTCGGCGCGGCTCTGGGATGATGGCATCATCGACCCGGCGGAAACCCGCATGGTCCTGGGCCTGAGCTTAAGCGCCAGCCTAAATGCGCCGGTGGAGGAGACAGGCTTCGGCGTGTTCCGGATGTAGGGGCGCTTCGGCCTCTTCATTCTCCCCATCTAACAGCCCTAAAACCGCTCCAGCAGACGCCTGAGGTATTCCTGCTCCACCGGCGGACGGCTGGGGTCGGCGCTGCGGCGGTAGAGTTCGTCGCGGATGGTGCGGGCGCGTTGGATGTCGAACTCTTTTGGCACTTTCGGGCCCACGGTCGCCGCCTGTCCACCGATGCCCTCGCGGCCCAGCGGATCGCGGTCGCTTCGCCCCTGGCCATCGTCTGAATCCTCGTTGCCGGGGCTTTGGCCCTGGCCCATGCCCATCTGGCGCGCAAACTGGTTGGCCATTTGCTGGGCCGCGCTTTGCAGGTGCTGCAGGGCTTCACCCTCATTGCCTAGTGCGCCGGGGCCGTTGCCTTTCTGCAGGTTCTTGCCCGCGTCCCGCATCGCGCCCTCGGCGTCCTGCAAGGACTTGGGAATGCCGCCGCTCTGGCCTTCGCCCAACTGGCGCATCAATTCGCCCAGGTCGCGGCGCAGCAACTCCTGCAATTCGGCCAGATCGCTCATGGGTGGGCCTTCGCCCTCCTGTCCCTGCTGGCCTTGCTGATCACGCGGCGCACTTGGCCGGGGCGGACCGTTCCGGCCTTTCTGCCGTTTGCTGGTTCTGCTGGAAGGTCTGGTCCATGACTTTCTGCTGGCGCTGACGCAGGTTCTCCAGCTCATTCATCCGCTTCATCATTTCGGCGGCCTGCTCGCGCTGCTGCTGGGTCATGCGGGGATTGCGCAGGTTCTCCAGCATTTTCTGCATCTGGCTCAGCATTTGCTGGGCGGCGTCGCGGGCACCGGTGCGCGAAAGTTCGCGGATTTGGTCGAGCATCTTCTCCAAATTCTGGCCGCTGATCATATTCTCCTGCGCGCCATCCGGTGCACCTTCCAGCGGTGCATCGGCCTGCTTGGCCATTTCCCGCGCAAGCTCCCGCAGCGCCTGGCGCAACTGCTCCACCAATTGCGCAATTTCCTCGTCTGAGGCATTGCGGGCCAAGGCTTCCTGCAACGCGCGCTGGGCGGCCCGCAAGGCTTTCTCCGCCGCGCCCAGGCCACCATCTTCTAGCCGCAGCGCCATATCCCAAAGCAGATCGCGTGCTGAATCCCGGGTTTCTTCTCTCGTCGCCTGCTGATCGGTCAGGTGGAGACGGGCATGCACCGCCGACAGACCCAGGAAGATCACGATATCGCCGTCAAACGCCGCCGGGCGCTCGGCAATTTGGATCAAAGACCGGGCAAGCGGTACGAAGTCGGCGCCTTCATCCAGCCATTTGCGGTGGGTGATGATTTGCCGGGCGACGGGATGCTGGAACACACGTTCCGGTAACAGCATACGCGCAGACTCGCTGACGGCCTGCTGGTCCAACTCGTCTGTGGCGTATACGCGAATTTCCACATCGCGGCCCGCCCAGCGATGCGGGGTCAGGTCCTGGAAAATAGCACCTTCTGCCGACGGCGGGGCTTGATCGCCCAGCAGCACGGACAGGCGCATAGGCGTGCCAGCAGGCAGGTTATCGTCGCCGACGAGCGTCAACTCCGCCCACGCCTCGGTGACGCCATAGTCATCGGTCGCCAGATAGTCGATGCGCGTGGCAAAGCGCTCGGTGCCGGCCGGCGGCGCAGGCATGCTGACCGTTGGCGGCAAGTCCGGCACTACCTGGAATGGCCAACGGCCCAGATCCTCTTCACCGTCCTGTAACGATAGTTGCGTCCCGGCCTGGATCTCCAGTTTCAGGTTATGCCGGCCGGGGCTTTCTTCGGTCAGCGGGTATGTTTCCGCATCCACGGTCAGCGCGGGCATGCTGCCGTTGCTTACCCTGACCATCAGTGTGCTGCCGGCAGGGATGGCAAGCGTCTCCATCTCCGGCTGAACGAACAGGGGGGGCAGGTTCGTGTAGGCTGGCGGCTCTACCCAAATGTCAACGACGGGGCTCAACACCGGTGCAGCGGCAAAGCTCGGCCGGAAGGTTTCGCCAAAGCGGTAGATCGCATCGCTACCGACCAGGAACAGGGCCACGGCCAGGGCCAACAAAGCGCCGCCGCGCAGCGCAAACCGGTCGAGCCGCGGCAGATCGCTGGTCGGCGCTTTCGGCCTCAGCGCGGCCAGTCGCGCCGCCAACTGGCGCTGATGGGCATCCCACAGTGCCATGGCTGCGGGGCCGCCAGGCAGCGGCTTGTCATCCAGGCCATGCAGGGGGCGATGACTGACGCCGCTGTCACGCTCCAAACGCCGGGCAGCGCCGTTCCACGATGGCAGCCGCCAGGCCTGACGGCGATGCCAAAGCAGCCAGCCCAACCCGGCAAGGCTGCCAGCCAGTGCCGCGCTATGCAACCAAGGCCCGAGCGCAGGCAGCAGCCCGGAAAAGGCGACGGCGAGGAAAGCGGCTATGAATGCCTGTAACGGCCAAAGGCCATTCCAGATGCGTTCTACCCACAGGCTCGCCCAGGCGAGCGCTATGCGGGACTTGATCCGGAACGAGGCTTGCTCCTGTGCCAGCCTTTTGTCCTCCGTTCTGCGGCGGTGCCTTCTTAAGACACCAGCCAGTCGGGCACCGATTGCGTCGCCAGCATTTCCTCATACGTGGGGCGGCGGCGCACGGTTACCCAGTCTTTGCCGCGCACCAGCACTTCCGGCGCGCGCGGACGTCCATTGTACTCCGAACTCATCACCGCGCTATAGGCTCCTGCGGCCCCGATCACCAACTTGTCACCGGCAGTCAGTGGCGGCAGGGCGCGGGCGCTGGCGAATTGGTCCGTGCTTTCGCAGACGGGACCAACGATATCCGCCGGGCTCCAGCCGCTTTCCGGACCGCTTTCGCGCAATGGATAGAACGGGTGATAGGCCTGATAGAGTGCCGGGCGGATCAGGTCGTTCATGGCAGCGTCAATGATGACGAAGCGCTTGGTCTCGGTCTCTTTTTCGGCGATGACACTGGTTACCATCACGCCTGCCAGCCCCGAAATCCGGCGGCCTGGCTCGAACAGGAATTCCACGTCCAGGCCCTGGAACACATCGGCGATCATGGCGGCATAGTCGGCGACTGCCGGGGGTTGCTCGGCCTCATAGGTGATGCCCAAGCCTCCGCCCAGGTCGGCGCGGGTGATGGCAATGCCCTCTGCCCGCAGGTCTTCAATCATACGGCGCACCCGGTGAAAGGCGTCGCAGTAAGGCTCCAGCTTGGTGATCTGCGAGCCGATATGCACGGCAACACTGACCGGCTCCACACCCGGCAAAGCATGCGCGCGCCGGAACAGGTCAGGCGCGGCGTCATAGGCGATGCCGAATTTGTTCTCTTTCTTGCCAGTGGAGATCTGGGCGATGGTGCCCGCGTTGACATCCGGGTTGATGCGGATCGCCACCGGCGCGGTAACGTCTTGCGCCACCGCCAGTTCGCTGATGACATCCAGCTCGCTCGCGACCTCGACGTTGATCTGCATCACGCCTTGCTGCATGGCAAAGGCCAGCTCTTCGCGGGTTTTTCCCACACCGGAGAACACGATTTTCTCCGCCGGTATCCCGGCTGCCATCGCCGCGCGCAGTTCTCCGCCGGAGACGATGTCCGCGCCCGCGCCCAGGTTTGCCAGCGTGCGTAACACCGCGAGCGAGTCATTGGCTTTCACAGCGTAGCAAATCGTGGCGGGCATGCCGTCGAACGCGTCGGCATATTCCCGGTAGGAGGCTTCCAACGCCGCAGTACTGTAGATATAGACCGGCGTTCCAACCGCCGCGGCGATTGCGGAGACCGGCACGTCTTCGGCGTGGATTTCGCCATTTTGGTAGTGAAAAGCGCTCATTTGCTGGGATAGGTCCGCGGATAGGTCGGTTTCACGTCTTCAGGCTGTTGCAGAGAGCCCTTTTTCCCGCAGGCCGTCACCAGAAAAGCGGCGACGGTCACGGCGAGCAACATAATCGTCAGGCGGATCATCGCGGCCCTCCATTGGTTGCATCATTCGCAGGGTCAAATGCGGACAGACGGAAGCGCATCCGGGCCTCATCCACTGCTTCCCGGACGCGGGTCGGCGAAGTGCCGCCCTCGCTGATGCGGCTGGCGACTGAGGCTTCGATGGACAGAACCTCAAAGACACCGGCGTGAATGTCGGGGTGCGCCGCTTGCATGGCTTCCAGCGGCAGTTCAACTAGCGCGCATTCCTGGCGGTCGGCTTCCGCCACCAGGTTGCCGGTGACGTGGTGTGCATCCCGGAAGGGCAAGCCAAGCTCCCGCACCAGCCAGTCGGCCAGATCCGTCGCGGTAATGTGCCCGCGGGCCGCCGCCGCACGCATGTTTTCCGGCTGCGGGGTCAGGTCGCGCACCATGCCGGACATGGCAGCAAGCGTCAGCATCAGGGCGTCTGCTGCCTCGAAGGTCGGCACCTTGTCTTCCTGCATGTCCTTGGAATAGGCGAGCGGCAGGCCCTTCATCATCACCAGCAGGCTGTTCAGCGAGCCGATCATCCGCCCGCTCTTCGCCCGCGCCAGTTCGGCGGCGTCCGGGTTGCGCTTTTGCGGCATGATCGAGGAGCCGGTGGTGAAGGCGTCTGTCAGCTTCACAAAGCGGAAGCCCTCGGAGCACCAAAGCACGATCTCCTCCGCCAGGCGGGAGAGGTGGGTCGCGCAGATCGCGGCGGCGGAAAGATACTCAAGCGCAAAGTCACGCGAGGAAACACTGTCGATAGAGTTGGCGGTTGGGCGGTCGAAGCCCAAGGTCCGGGCCGTCAATCGCCGGTCGATCGGGAAGGGGGTGCCTGCCAGCGCTGCTGCGCCCAGCGGCGACTCGTTCATGCGGGCCCGCGCATCGGCAAAGCGGCCCCGGTCCCGTCCGAACATTTCCATATAGGCCAGCAGGTGATGGCCGAATGTAATGGGTTGGGCGTTCTGCAAGTGCGTGTAGCCCGGCATGACCACGTCCGCCTCCGCCTCCGCCTGATCCGCGAGGGCTGCCTGCAAGTATGCCAGTGCCGCATCAGCTGCATCGCAGGCCTCCCGCACCCAGAGCCGGAAGTCTGTTGCTACCTGATCGTTTCGGGAGCGGCCGGTATGCAATCTTCCGGCTGGCTCACCAATCAATTCCCGCAGCCGAACTTCCACATTCATGTGGATGTCTTCGTATTCGTCCCTAAATGGGAAGCTGCCGTCGGCGATCTCGGCTTCAACCTGCTGTAAACCTTGTTGAATGGCGGCTTCGTCGTCAGCGCTGATAATGTCCTGCGCAGCCAGCATGGCGGCGTGGGCGCGGCTGCCCGCCAGGTCCTGGTCGGCAAGACGCTTGTCAAAGCCGATGGAAACGTTGATTTCCGCCATAATGGCAGACGGACCGGCGGCGAACCGGCCACCCCAAAGCTGGTTGGCTGCGGGCGACTTGAGAGAAGAAGGAAGAAGAAGCGGACATGCGAACTCTGACTTTTGTGCTGTTGGCGGCGGTCATCGGAGCCGCTGCCGTCTTCTATGGCATGGTGATGTCTGAAGGGGAAGGCGACGGCTCGCCCACGGTTCAAATCGTGCCGATTCCGGAAAGCCGTGCACCAGCTCATGTGGCCGTCGATTGGGTGGCCAACCTGGAGCGGCATTCGCCGCCTCTGGCCGCCTCTGCCACGGGCTTCACCAGCGCGGACGGCTCACCTCTCACGCTCGCAGATTTCAAGGGCAAGGGCCTGGTCGTCAATCTCTGGGCAACATGGTGTGCGTCGTGCGTGCGGGAAATGCCGTCTCTGAACCGTCTTCAGCAACAGGTAGCGGCGGATGGCATTCAGGTGCTTGCCGTCTCCTCCGACCGGGGCGGACTGGCTATCGTTCAACCGTTCCTGGATGAATACAAGCTGGAGGCATTGAAGCCTTATCTTGACCCCATGGGGGCGTTCACCACGTCAATGGAGGGGCGCGGTCTGCCCCGCACCTATATTCTCAATACCAAGGGCGAAGTCACCGCCAGCTATATTGGCCCGGCAGAGTGGGACGAGCCCGCACTGGTCGCCGCCGTGCGGGAGCTTGCGCGCTGATGCTGCGGGTCTCAACCAAAGAGCGCGTGAATTGGCAGGGGCAGGCGACCTCGCTTGGCTTTCACTTCCATACCATTGGCGGCGAGCCCTATTGGGACGAGCGCGCCCACTATCGCTTCACCGTCCGCCAGATAGAGCAGGACATCGAGCAGCCCACGGCAGAGATCGAAGCCATGTGCCTGGTGGTAGTGGACCGTGCTTGCCGCGACGAGTTCTTGCTGCGCGAACTGGCGATCCCTGAGCCCTACTGGGATTTCGTTGCCGCCAGCTGGCGGGCCAGGGAGCCAGCCCTCTATGGACGCATGGATTTTGCCTATGACGGCCAGGGCCCGGCCAAGCTCTACGAGTACAATGCCGACACGCCGACCTCGCTCTACGAAGCCGCCTTCTTTCAATGGGTCTGGCTCGAGCAGGCGCGCATCTACGGCCTCGTGCCTGCCGATGCCGACCAATACAACATCATCCAGGAAGAATTGGTGGAAGCGCTGGCCCGCATCGGCATTGTCAGCACCCTGCATTTCGCCGGTGCCGACGGTCATGCGGAGGACCGCAGCACCGTCCATTACCTGGAGGATTGCGCCTGCCAAGCCGGGCTCGATACGGCCTATGTGCCACTGGAGAAGATCGGCATGGATACACAGGGCCAGTTCGCCGACGCCGACGATTTCGTCATCCACGCCCTGTTCAAGCTCTACCCTTGGGAGCACATGTTTACCGATGCCTATGGTGGCAAAGCCCCCGCCGCCGACGTGCTTTGGCTGGAGCCGCCTTGGAAGGCCGTCCTCTCTAACAAGGGCCTGCTGCCGTTGCTCTGGCGTTTTTTTCCCGGTCATCCGAATCTGCTGCCTGCCTATTTCGCGGGCGAGCCTGCCGCTGCTGACTTGAGTGGCGGTTATGTGAGCAAACCGCTGTTCAGCCGCGAAGGCGCAAATGTCGAGTGGCTCGGGGCCAACGGCGAGCGCATTTCGGTCGATGGTCCGTATGGGGAAGAGGGCGGTATCGTGCAGGCCTTGCACCCCCTGCCGCGCATCAATGGCAACTACACGGTGCTGGGCTCCTGGGTTGTCGGCGGCAAACCGGCAGGGCTCGGTATCCGCGAAGACTCGACCCCCATCACCCGCGATACCTCTCGGTTCCTGCCGCATGCAATTATTGGGTGAATTTGTGCAAAAAGTGTGACCAATTTCACTTCTTATAGCGTGGTGGACATGCTAGAGAACTTACATAAGTAAACGTTTTGAGCCTAGTTGTTCCATCCCGGCTGATCGGATAGCCTCTCGTCGCTCTGCGTTTTTCATGGCACGCTGTGTTTTGACCGAGGCGCGGGATGGGAGAGCGACATGGTGATCAAGCTTCACAGTCAGGCGACGACGCCACCGAAGATCAGGGCGGCCATACAGGCCAGTGACGACCCTGCGTGGGTTCTTGCCGAGCGTCACGGGACCACGGAACAGACCGTATGGAAATGGCACCAGCGTGCCAGCGTGGAGGATCGCAGCCACACGCCCCATCGCCTTCAGACGACGTTGATGCCAGCGCAGGAAGCTGTCGCGGTGGCCCTCCGCAAGACGCTTTTGGTCTCGCTGGGTGATCTGCTGGCGGTGGTGCGCGAGTTCTTGAACCCGAATGCCTCCCGCTCTGGCCTTGACCGCTGCTTGCGTCGGCATGGCGTGGGGGGCCTGCGCGCCCTGAAAGCAGCATCGCCCCGGCCAAAGCACAGCGCCTTCAAAGCCTATGAACCCGGTTCCATCCCCATCGACCTGAAATACCTGCCACCGATGGCAGATGAGAGCCGCCGCCGTTCCCTCTTCGTGGCCATCGACAGGGCAACGCGTTGGGTTGTTGTCAGGGTCTACAACAGCAAGACAGCGGCCAATGCCCGGCGCTTCCTGCGCGCCCTGGAGCGCGCCTGCCCGATGCGGATCCGCCCCATACTCCCGGATAATGGAAAAGAGTTCACGGCATGAATGCGACACGCTGGGCGCCGCCCTCGATATCGATCATCGCCTGACGCCGCCTAGGTCACCTCAGACCAACGGTATGGTCGAACGGTTCAATGGCCGCATCGAAGAGGTTCTGCAGAGCCATCCCTTCCGATCCGGCGAGGTTCTGGAAGCCACGCTGCTTCGCTATGTCTGGCTTTACACCCAGCAACTGCTGCAATCAGCCCTGGGCAGCAAGACGCCCTTGCAGGCACTGAAGGGATGGCGCAAACTCAAACTAGAGCTGGTCAGGAAACAGCCATATTACCTTCCAGGATGGGACACTTAGGAACAAATCGCCTTGCTTCCAATGAGGGCCGTCCTCAAGCACCGGCTGAATATCGTTCAGATGCACCAGGTCATGCTTGAGCAGAATTTCAGCGACGGACTTCTGTGAGATCGTTTTGCCGTCGGCACTGATGTGATTGATGCCGTCGTCGCGGAATGTTTTGGGGTTAATGTTAGAGATTTGCGACGGCTCCAGCACGCTGGGGGCGTAGAAATTGCCCTCTGCATCGCGTTCGATGGAGTGGTGGTGGGCGGTGTCGCTGTTCATCCAGACCAGGCGGCTGCAGGCATCGATTTTCACAAGCGGTGAGAGCGACTGAATCAGCAGGCCGCCGTCTTCCAACGGCATCGCGTGCCGGTAGACCATGCGATGGGCCGGCCGGTCCCGCTGCAGGTCTACAAAGCGCGATTTCATGGGTGACTGGGCAAAAATCGCATCGGTGTCAGGCACCCAACGGTGGACCTGCGTTTGCGTGTTGAGGTCGATCAGTTCGGCATACGCGCGCCGGTCGTCGCTGTCATACCACGTCAGCAGCATGTAACCAGCGTCCGGCTTGCTGCCCGCCGGATAGGAAAAGTTGAACCCCGATTTGCCATCAAGTTTCGGGTCCGTCACCATCAAGTAGGCGTCTTCATTCGATTTCGCCAGCAACTGCCGGATGTTGCCGATGGCGAGGACCGGCTCGCGGAAGACTCCGCCACGGTCAGGCTTTTGGGTGAGAAAAACCGCAACATTGGTAAACAAAATCGCGCCAACCAAGCCCAACACCATGAGCAGACCGACTATCCAAAACGGAATTTTGCTGAAAAACAGGCGTTCCATCGATCTGGCCACTTCTGTTGTCATGGGGCAAGGCAGGCTCAGATTTACCGAATTGGCCGGAATATAGACAGTCAAATAGAGACGACAAAAATTCGCGGACTTCCGCCCGATCATCGGGGTCGGACGCGCCTGTTGGTGCCCGGTCTTTTGCGGGCTTGTCCTGTGTTCGATCTGAAACAGGCTCTGTTGGCCCCCGGCTTGTGCCGGCAGGCATACTGTGAATTTCGGAGGGTGTTTTGCGTCACAATGCTGCCGTTTCGATTGGCTAATGACGGCAGGTTGGTGAATTAATAGCGTTGGCTTCTTCGGTGTGCAGGAAAACGCATTGCCGGCGGCTGCAATATGCTATCGTATAGGTAAAAGTATCCCAGAATGGGAAGTAGTAATTGGATTTTAAACGCAGAATCCTAAAACCTGGGGAATATCACTTATGAACAAGCTGGTTGCAGAGTTTGTTGGAACCTTCTGGTTGGTATTCGGTGGCTGCGGCAGCGCAGTCCTGGCAGCGGCCTTTCCGGAGGTCGGCATTGGCCTGTTGGGTGTTTCGCTGGCCTTTGGCCTGACCGTGCTGACGATGGCCTATGCTGTCGGCCATATCAGTGGCGGCCATTTCAACCCGGCAGTATCGCTGGGGCTCGTCATTGGCGGGCGTTTTTCCGCCGGACAACTGCCAGGCTATGTCGCCGCGCAGGTCCTGGGCGCGATCGCCGCTGCTGCCGTGCTGTATGTCATTGCGAGCGGTGCCGGTGGCTTTGATGCAAGTGTCGGCTTTGCGTCCAACGGTTATGGCGAACATTCGCCTGGCGGTTACAGCATGGTGGCAGCGCTGGTGATCGAGGTTGTGTTGACGGCAGGCTTTCTGATCGTCATTCTGGGCGCAACCGATGGATGGGCTCCGGTCGGCTTCGCGCCGCTGCCGATTGGTCTGGCGCTTTGCCTGATCCACCTGATCAGCATCCCCGTCACCAACACCTCGGTGAACCCGGCCCGCAGCACCAGCCAGGCTATCTTCCAGGGCTCCTGGGCGCTGGAGCAGCTTTGGCTGTTCTGGGTCGCTCCGTTGATGGGGGCTGCCATCGGTGCAGTGATCTACAAGGTGATGGCTGGAAGCGAGAGCAAATAGCCGATTTCAATATGTTAAACGGGCCACCAAATACGCTTGGTGGCCCGAGCGATAAACCACTCGCCAGGCTTCCGCATGGCTGGCAAACTCTTGGGCGGTTGTCTCAGTACGGCACAGAAAAACCATTGGAGAAACGCCATGAAATTCGGATACTTCACCATGCCGTCTCACCCGCCGGAGCGTGGGCTGAAGGAAGGGCATGACTACGACCTGATGACCTTCCGCTGGCTGGACGAACTGGGCTTCGAGGAAATCTGGATCGGTGAGCATCACACCGCCCCCTGGGAGCCGCATCCGAGCCCGGACCTGCTGATCGCCCAGGCGCTGATGCAGACCAAGAACATACGCATCGGCCCCGGCGGCTTCCTGCTGCCCTATCACCACCCGGCTGAGCTGGCGAACCGCGTTGCCATGCTCGACCACTTGTCCGAAGGCCGTCTGAATTTCGGGGTGGCGGCCAGCGGCCTGCCCAGTGACTGGACCATGTTCAATGTCGACGGCATGAGCGGCGATAACCGCGACATGACCCGTGAGGCGCTGGATATCATCCTGAAAATGTGGACGGAGGAAAAGTTCGACCACAAGGGCAAGTACTGGCACGTGACCAAGGCCGATGAGATGTTCGGCTTCCTCAAGCCCCACATCCTGCCGCTGCAACAGCCGCACCCGCCGATTGGCGTTGCAGGCCTCTCCGCCAACTCCGACACCCTCAAAATGGCGGGCGAGCATGGCTACATGCCCATGAGCCTGAACCTAAATCCGGCCTATGTGGGCAGCCACTGGGATGCGGTGGAGGCCGGCGCGAAGAAGTCGGGCCGCACGCCGGACCGGGGCGAGTGGCGCATGGTGCGCGAGATGTTCGTCGCTGATACGGACGAGGAAGCCTGGGAGCTTTCCGTCAACGGTCCCATGGGCCGTATGATGACGGAATACTTCCTGCCGCTGCTCGCCCAGTTTGGCTTCCTGGAGTACCTGAAGCACGACCCGTCCGTGCCTGACAGCGATGTGACGGCGGCCTATTGCGCTGAGCACAACTGGCTGGTGGGCTCACCCGCGACAGTCGCGGCGAAGATCGAGAAGGTCTACGAAGAAGTTGGCGGTTTTGGTCAAACCCTGGTGTTTGGCTTCGACTACGCCGACCAGCCGGAAGCCTGGCACCGCTCGCTCGAACTGATCAAGAGCGAGGTTGCGCCCAGGGTTGCACACCTCGACCCCTCCAGCAAATCAGTGGCGGCGGAGTAGGCTCTGCCAAACAAGACGGCCCCATGGTCATAATGATCGAACACCCGGTTTCTGGCCGGGTGTTCTTTCGTTGAGGGCCAGTCTGTCGCCTGCCGTTGCTATTACTGGGTCCAGCCATTCCAATGCAGCACCTCGTCCAGCGGCGGGCGCTTGGCGGGTTTGAAGTCTGTGCCCAGCGTGTAGGCGACCGGCAGCAGGCCGCACTGCATGATGCCGTCGGGGATGCCCAGCAGCTCGGCGGCTTCGGCTTCTTTCGCCAGATGCAGCGTAGTCAGGCAGGAGCCCAGGCCGCGTGAGCGCAGTGCCAGTTGGAAGCTCCAGACCGCTGGCATGATGGAGCCCATCAGGCCAGGCCAGACCCGGCGGGGCGGATCGGCGGGCAGGTGGTCGACTTTGATGCACGGGATCACGTGTACCGGTACGTCCTGAAGCCGGTCTGCCAGATAATCGGCGGAGGAGAACACGCGCCTGTTCTGTATCTCTCCGCTGGCCGCCGCTTGCTTCTCCGCGTCTTTCAGGTAGTTGCCGACACCCTGCCGGTAGAGGTCCGCTAACGCTGCCCGTTTGGCTGCGTCCTTCACCACAACCCAGCGCCATCCCTGCTTGTTGCTGCCGGTAGGCGCTTGCAAGGTCAGTTCCAGGCATTCGCGGATGACGGAGTCCGGCACCGGCTTATCCATATCCAGCCGCTTGCGAACGGCGCGAGTGGTAGAGAGTAGGCGATCGGTCTCGGCGAGATTGAAGGCGCTCATGGCGTTTCCTTTTCGGCACTTTGGTTGGTCACATTCTCTCTGCTTAAGGACAGATGCGCCAGCCGCTTGGTGACGAAAGGCACAGATGATCATTGAAACAGTGTGTTAGGCTCTGTCCTGCGATGCCCCTTCGGGTTTCAGAAATGGAGGACGACCCATGCCGAAATCAATTCCACCGCAACGCCCTGCCATCACCCGCCGCTCCCTTATCCACGGTATTGCCGCTGTCGGCGGTTCTGGTGCGGCCTATTCCGCCATGCACGCTATAGGCCTGTTCGGCTCCGGTCAGGCATTGGCGAAGGGCACGGGCGTCTTCGATACAACCGCGGCCCTGCCGAATGGCAGCCTGGACGGCAAGAACATCGTCATTATCGGCGTGGGTATCGCCGGGCTCTGTTCTGCGCTCAGGGCGGCACGGGCCGGGGCGAACGTGGTCATCCTGGAAGCCACCAACCATGTGGGCGGCCGCAGCCTGACCCTGCGCAATGGCGACCAGTACAGCGAGTGGGATTGGAATATGCCGACCACCATGAAGTTTGAGGCTGTCGGCGATATGCCGGCCGACCACCCCGACAACTACCTGAACGCCGGGCCGGGCCGCATTCCGCAGCACCACACCCGCGTCATCGACTATTGCAAAGAGTTGGGCGTCGCGCTCCAGCCCTACATTTTCCATAGCGCCGCCAACCTGATGCAGAACGATGGTTGGAACAATGGTGCACCGGTGCAACTCCGCCGTCTGAACAACGACATGCGCGGGCACCTGGCAGAGATGATTGCCAAGGTGCAGAATCAGGGCGCGCTCGACCAGTTGGTGCCTCCCTCGGAGGCCGATGCCTTCCTCGGTATGCTCCAGCACTTCGGCCAATTGTCGGCGGAAGGGGCGGAGATGGTCTATCTGGGCGCATCGCTGGCCGATGACTACCCGCGAGCCGGCTATGCTATCGACTCGCTGAACTACCGCCAGCTTGACCCCGGCGACGTGAACCAGCCGGGGCACGCCATGGCCGATGCTTTCCATGGACGACATGTTGCAATCCGACTTCTGGAACAGCGAAATGTTCAACAATCTCGAATATTTCTGGCAGACGACTCTGATGCAGCCGGTCAACGGCATGGATATGATCGTCAAGGGCTTCCAGCGCGCCGCTCTGCCGGACGGTCGCACGGTCAATGACCTGATTGAGCACGGCAAAAGCTATGTTTCCCGTCAAGGCGGCGCGCCCGATCTGGAATGCGACTATGTTATTGCCACTTTGTTCGCGCCGCTGGTGGCGAAACTCGGCGGCAACTTCCTGAACGCCACGACGCGCCAGACACTGGCCGACGTCTACATCACCCCGGCCTGTAAGGTCGGTCTCCAAGGCCGCTCCCGCTTCTGGGAGGAAGAGAACCGCATATATGACGGCATCAGTTGGACCAAGGAGATCATCAGTCAGATCTGGTATCCGTCCTACAGTTTCAACTCAGCGACAGGCGTGCTGACCGCGGCCTACAACCGGCTGGACCAGGCCAACGTCTTCCAGGACTACAGCCGCGCCGAGCGGCTGGAGGCTGCGTTGCAGGGCGGCGAGAAACTGCATCCCGGCTACCGCGACAAGGTCTTCGCTGAGAATGGCGTCACCATCGCCTGGGCCAAGATGCCGTATCAAGCTGGCGGCTGGGCCAATGACACCGCCTTCACTCAGCCCGCCGTCTTTGAGTAAATGAAGAACGCCGATCCCGTCGGCAGCCAGGTGTTCCTGGCGGGTGACTGGTTCAGCTACTGGCCGGGCTGGCAGGTTGGCTCGCTCGACAGCGCCCACTACGCCACCGACGCCATCCACCGCGTCGCGGCTGGCAAGGGGTAGGGCTCGCCCAAGCACGCCTTTATAGAGCCCTTCATGCTGAGCCTGTCGAAGCATGGCGCGAGCATGGAAAGGCACCCTTCGACAGGCTCAGCATGAAGGGCTTTCAGGGTCTTTTACCCTGACCCTGTCCGTCGAACAGGCCTACCCCGCCGCGCGGCTCTGTTATAGGCTCAGGCTAACCAATGCTTGAGCCTCTAGAGGAAACGCCAGATGCGCGGACGCGAAGTATCATGGAGAGCCTGCGGGCGCACGGGGTTGGCCGGATGTTCTGCAACCCCGGCACCACCGAAAGCCCACTGATCGACCACCTGCCGGACTATCCGGAGATCGACTATATCGTCGCTTTGCATGAGGGAATCGCCGTCGGTGCGGCCACCTTCTAGGCCCAGGCGACCGGCAAGACCGGCGTCGTCAGCCTGCACGTGGCCCCCGGCCTCGGCAATGGCATCGGCATGATCTTCAACGCGCTGAAGACCGGCTCGCCGCTGGTGGTGACGGCAGGCCAGCAGGACACGCGCGCCCTGCTGCGCGCCCCGATCCTTAGCCATGACCTCGCCGCCATGGCCGCGCCCGTTACCAAGTGGAGCACCCAGGTCGAGCGCGCCGACGACATGGTCGACATCATGCACCGCGCCTTCAAAATCGCGAACGATCCGCCCTTCGGCCCCGTGTTCGTAGCACTGCCCATCGACGTGATGGAGCAGGAGACAGAGAACCTCGCCGCCAATTCCGGCCCGCTTTTCCGCGCCGGGCGGCCCGATGCCGCCGCGCTTGCCGAAGCCGCCTCTATGCTGAGTGCCGTCCAGTCGCCCGTGATCGTCGCCGGTGACGATATCGCCCGCGCGGGAGCCGGTGACGCGCTGCTGGCGCTGGCGGAGAAGCTCGGCGCGCCGGTCTATGTGGAGGGCCTGCGCGCCCAGGCCGTAGCACCCAACCGCCACCCGCTGATGCGGGGCGGGCTACCTTTGGAGAATGCAGCCATCGCCTCCGCCCTTGGGTCCAGCGACTGCGTGCTGATGCTGGGCGGACCGTTCTTTGAGGAAGTTTGGTTCACGCCCGGCTCTCCCTTTCCGGCGGGCGCAAACGTCATCCAGGTGGAGGAGAGCGCCGGTCAGCTAGCGAAGAACAACACGCTCTCGCTTGGCATCGTCGCTGGTATGAAACCGGCGCTGGAGGAACTCGCCGCGACCGTGAAGCCGGACGCCGCCGCTGCCAAAGCGCGGGCTGCTGCCCTTGCCGCCCAGAAGGAGCAGGAGCGCGAGGCTCAGCAAAGCCGCATCACGCGCGCTCCCGCCGCCCCATGGCCATGTCGGTTATGATGGACGCGCTGGCCCAGGCCGTGCCGGACGATGCGATCTTCATGGAAGAAGCGATCACCGCCAATCTGGACTTCGCCAAGTCGGTCAACATCGCGGGCACCGGTCACTATTTCTCCGGCCGCGGTGGCGGCATTGGCCAAGGTCTGGCAGGCGCGCTCTACAATCAATTCGAAAACTGGCTGCTCATCGTCACGACTTTGGCTGATGGCGTGTAGAATTACACCGGTTGCCGCTTCCCGCTCCAGCCTGGTCTGGAGTTCACGGAACTGGCGGACGTTTTCGATGGCGATGACGGCCTGGGCGGCGAAGCTTTCTACCAGGGCTATTTTGTCGTCAGTAAACGGCGCAACTTCCCGTTTGTTCACGACAAATGCGCCGATTGCCCTGTCGCCAACGCTGAGCGGCACCATTAAGAGCGTACGGATTCCCTCTTCCTCAACCATGCGAACCGCCACCGGAAGACCGGACCGGTAGTTCTCACCGTCCCGCATGTCAAGCAGATTGATGGCCTTGTTCTCCAGGATTACCCGTGCCGGAAGGATGGCGGGATCGAGTTCCATAAATTCACCGACACTGATCGCCTGTAGCTCTATTCTCCAACCTGCGGCAATTTTGAAATGCGTCCGCTCGTCATTGGCAATCAAGAGCCGGGCCATGGGCGCGTTGCACAGCCGGGCAGCATTCTGCACGATAACATCGAACACTGGTTGTTCATCGTCCCGGCTTTGGCTGATGACAGAGAGGATTTGGCGCGTCGCCGCCTCCCATTCTAGCCTGGTCTGCAGTTCGCGGAACTGGCGCACGTTCTTGATGGCGATGACTGCCTGAGCGGCGAAGCTTTCGACAAGGGCGATTTGGTCGTCTGAGAACGGCTTCACCTCTCGGCGAAACAGATCGATGGTACCAATTCCCTTCCCGCCGCTGATCAGTGGAACGGTCAGAAAGGTTCGAACACCTTCGCCATCCACAAACTTAACTTCAACCGGATCACCATTCTTGTACCCCTCCAGTTCCGCCCTGTCCCTTACGTGGACGGACCTGGCTTCACGCACGGCTTGGGCAGCGAATCTACTGCCATTTAGATCAAATGCCACTGAACCTCCTCCGACTAAAGTCAGAGGGTTCAGTGGTTTTGAGCGCCTTCGGCGCAAAGTTGTTTTCTTATCCAGCTGAAGTCGGAGGCTTCAAACCAATTTGTGGAAAGTAATGGGAGGGTGCCTGCGGCTTCGTCCGCGATCGCAAGCAATGCCAGAGGCGCATCGCAAAGCCTGCATGCAGCCTCCAGAATCGCCTCGAACACAGGTTGCTCATCATGGCGGGAGTTCGCCACAACCCGCATGATTTCACGCGTCGCATCCGTTTAGGCGCGCAACGTATCGGAGCCGTCTTCGGCAACAGGCAAGTCGGGACTGGCGATTCCGTCAGACAAAAGGCGTTTCCCCAAAGCATGAGCGCTTTTTGAGAAAGCATAACCGGCATGCCTGCCGCCCGCTAGCCGCAGCAAGCCTAACGTCTCCGTTTACAACGCTGGCCGGGTGATTAATGGTGCCCCCAACAGCCAAACAATCCCCGTTTTCTCTCCGGGAGCCGCCCTCATGTCCGAGCCCTATCTCTACGACTTCATGAACGTGGACCGCGCCTACAAGAGCGCCGTCGTCACCTACAAGCCCGTCATCCCGGCGGACTTCAACTTCGCCTACGACGTCATCGACCGCCAAGGCCGCGACCACGACAAGACCGCTGTCATTGCGATCTCTGGCGATGGGCAGACGGTGCGGGAGGTCAGCTACTCCCAAATGTCCGAAAACTCCTCCCGCTTCGCCAATGGCCTGGCAGGGCTAGGCATGCAGCAGGGCGATTTTGTCTGCCTGATCAGCAGCCGCATTCCAGAATGGTACGACGCTCTGTCCGGAGCCATGAAGATCGGCGCGGTCTCTATGCCGGGCACGACCCTGCTGACGGCCAAGGACATCGCCTACCGTGTGAACCACTCGGGCGCGACCGGCGTGATCGTGACGCCGGAGCATTGCGAGAAGGTCGATGCCATCCGCGCCGAATGCCCGACGCTGAAGTACTTCGTCGTCATTGGGGACGCGCAGGCTGGTTGGACCTCGTCTTACGAGATGTGCGCTGCCGCTTCCCCGGTGATGGAGAAGCGGGTGCCGGTGAAGTCCACCGACATGATGATGGCCTATTTCACCTCCGGCACTACGGCGTTGCCGAAGATGGTGCCGCGGGACTTTGCCTATGGCCTCGCCCATGCCTCGACCGCGCTGTTCTGGATGGACCTGCGCCGGGACGACGTGCACTGGACCCTCACCGACACCGGCTGGGCCAAGGCCGCCTGGGGCATGCTGTTCCCGCAATTCCTGATCGGTTGTTCGGTCGTGCTATTCGATGGCGCGGGCTTCGACCCCGTGCTGCATCTGGAGATCATCAAGAAGCTGCGGGTCAACACGTTCTGCGCCCCGCCCACGGCCTACCGCATGTTTGCGCAGATGGACCTGACCCAGTTCGACCTCTCGTCGGTGCGCCGCTCGATGGGTGCCGGCGAGCCGCTGAACCCGGAGGTCATCCGCTACTGGAAAGAGCAGACGGGCACCACCATCGCCGACGGCTACGGCCAGACCGAGACCATCAACATCGTCACCAACTTCCCGGACCAGCCGGTCAAGCCCGGCTCCATGGGCCAGGCTGTGCCGGGCCTCGACATGCGGGTGGTGGACGATGACGGCAACGAAATGCCGGTGGGCGAGATCGGCCACATCGCATGCAAGATCACCGATCCCTACCCGCCGGGTCTGTTCGATGGCTACTACACCGGCGGCGAGCCCGACCGGAAGGCGTTCTGCAACGGCTATTACTACACCGGCGACACCGCCACCCGGGACAAGGACGGCTATTTCTGGTTCGTGGGCCGGGCCGATGACCTGATCGGCTCTGCCGGCTACCGCATCAGCCCGTTTGAGGTCGAAAGCGCCCTGCTGGAGCATCCCGCTGTCGCCGAAAGCGCCGTCATCGGCGAGCCGGACGAGATGCGCGGCCAGATTGTGACGGCCTATATCATCCTGACGAAAGGCTTCGTCGGTACGCCGACTTTGGCGCAGGAAATCCAGGATTTCTGCAAGGACCTGACTGCGCCCTATAAATACCCGCGGCGCATTCATTTCGTGACGGAACTGCCCAAGACCATTAGCGGTAAAATCCGCCGGGTCGAACTGCGCGGCGAGGGCTGAACCGATTCCAGACTCCCATCTCGCCGTCGTTGGCGCTGGCCTTATTGGCCGCCGCCACGTGGAAATTATTGGCCAGTGCGAGGGCGTCTTCGTCGCGTCCATCACTGACCCTACCAGCGCGGCCAGCGATTTCGCCACAGAACAGGGCCTGCCCTGGCACCCGAGCCTGACCAGCATGCTCGCCGCAGACAGGCCCGACGGCGTCATCATTGCCACACCGAACCAGATGCACGTCGAGAACGGCCTGGAATGCATCGCCGCGGGCCTGCCCGTGCTGGTCGAGAAGCCCATCGCCTCCGACACGGCTTCCGCCCGGCAACTGGTCCAGGCAGCCGAAGAAGCCCGCATCCCCATTCTGGTTGGCCACCACCGCCGCCACAATCCGCTGATCCGGGAGGCGAAACGTCGGATCGAAGCAGGCGAAATCGGCCGGACTGTCGCCGTGCACGGCATGTTCTGGCTCTACAAGCCCGCCGATTATTTCGATGCCGCCTGGCGCACCCAGCCAGGCGCGGGGCCGATCCTCATCAACCTGATCCATGATATCGACCTGCTGTGCCATCTGGCCGGGGAGATCGCCAGTGTCCAAGCCATCACCGCCAACCACACTCGCGGCTTTCAGGTGGAAGACACTGCCGCCATTATCATGACCTTCGAGAATGGCGCGTTCGGCACCTTCAGCGTCTCCGATACGGTTGTCGCGCCATGGAGCTGGGAACTCACCGCAGCCGAGAACCCCGCCTACGACCGCACGGACCAGACCTGCTACACCATCGGCGGTACGGAAGGCTCCCTGGAGCTACCGAACGGCCGCCTCTGGCATCACGAGGGCGAACGGAGTTGGTGGTCACCGATCCGCTCCACACCCTATACGGTCGAGCCCGAAGACCCGCTGGTCCGCCAAATCCTGCACTTCGCCCAGGTCATCAGAGGCGAGACAACACCCCTGGTTTCTGGCCAGGAAGGCCTTCGTACCCTGCAAGTGGTGGAGGCAATCCAGCGGGCCGCCATCTCCGGCAAAAGCGAGCCGGTGCGCTAGAGCAGACCCCGATCCGTTTGGATCGGGTGAATCTGCTCGAAATCAAAGAGTTAGAGCATCTTACCCGGCAAATTGAGCGCGATATCGATTCAATTGGAACCGGCGATACTCTAGCAGGCTGCACAAAAGCCCCAGGGCTAGCCCTAATCCATACACTTGACCGGCGCGCTGCCATGGTCAGGGTTCGCGTCTGCCTTGCCATCCGCCCAGACGAAGGTAGGATCCCAGCCCGACGGGTCGCTTGCACCGTCGGCTTCTCGGGTCCAGACCACGTAACCATGCTCTGTTACCGTGTCGGCGATGGCACTCAGGTCACCGCTTAAGCCTGGTATCGCAATATCGTCGAAAGCATATGCGCATGGCCCGGCACCGCCCGGTGTTGGGCTGGAGTACACCAACTGCGTTCCGCCATGACCGGTGATGAACATCCGCGGGAAGGCCCAAGGATAGTCACCCGCCCCGCCTGCCTTTTCCTGCAAGGCGCGCGGAAATACGACGCTCTGGTAAAGATGTTCGTGCCCCAGCAAGAACTGACTGGGTTTACAGGCAGCGGGCTTATCGATTGTGCTGCACATTGCATAGCCGGTCGCATCGCCAAGGGCGTGACGCACATCTTTTTGGCCCTTATGCACTGCTTTGCCGTAGTAAATCACCTGTACGCCCGGCGTATGCATAACCCACCAACTGGACTCCGGTCCTGCCTCGGACATTGCTGCTGCCGTGGCAAAGTCAGCCTCTGCCTGGTTCTGGTTCACGCCCTCGCCGAAATCGTTGACGTCCACAATTACAAACCTGTGCGCCTCGTCTTCCGGCGCGCCTGCAGCCAAAACATCGAAAAACCATGGCTTCATATACTGCAAGCCACCGTCTTTGTTCGTGCCCGTATCAACTTGACCGCAATCTTCGCCCGTCTGCCAGCCGAATAGCTGGAAATAGCCCGCGCCGAATGGCTTATCATCCGGATCGCAGCTTTTATGGTTGCCACAGATGAACACCCATGGCGTAGCCAACAGCAAAGGCTGGGCCGCCGGAACAAAATCCTTTTGCCAGTAAACCCACTCCGTCGTGCCGTTATCGTGCTCATAGAAGTAGCGATAGTCGCCCACATGAATGACCAAATCCAGATTGTTCTTCGCGGCCTGAGCCGCCAGTTCCGGCAGGGGCCAGGCATCGCCGCCGGCGGTTGTTTCACAGTCCTGCTGTCCATGTTCTGGTTGTTTGCCACGGCAACCGGTGTCGCCGATGCTCACCATCGTTAGCTTGCCACTGGCACCGATAAAGGCCGGCCCAGCTACGGTGACAGTCTCTCCATCAGAAGCACCCGGCTGCCTGGGAACCGCTTCGTCAAGCCGCTGTCTTCGTAGAAAACATTGGTCTCCGTGTTGACGTAGGAGCAGCTGGAGAGAAAAAGATTGAACTCCCGGTTCGATTCCCTTTCGGCTGAAGATTTGTACAACTTATTCAAATCATTGGAAGAATTGGAGCATCAACTCGCACAGTTAGACCGTCAGGGTCTGAGGTGCGATGATGAGCAGCCTAGCCCGTAAACTCAATGACATAGCCGATGGCAAGTCAGCCAAAGCGGCTGACAAAGCGAACTGCCCACCGCCATACTCCATCCGCTATACCTTCGAAGAACGGGCACGGCTGGATGCCGAGCGCAGGCGTGAAGCCCTGTCGTCATACATCCGAAAACGCCTGTTCGGCGATGCGATCTCACCACGTCGAAAGCCTGGCAATAGTCCCGTTGGGGATGGTGAAGCGCTAGGTCGGGTCTTGGGTGCCCTCGGCACCTCGCGTCTGTCCTCGAACTTGAACCAGCTCGCCAAGGCGGTGAATACAGGCTCGCTGCCCGTCACACCCGAAACCGAAGCCGATCTGGTTGCCGCCTGCGAAGAGGTGAAAGAGCTACGCAACGATCTGCTGCGTGCACTTGGGAAATCCCCTGGAGCATCGCCATGAGAAACAGCTGACAGTTGGTGATTGTCCTGAGGGGCGGCATATCATGGCGTTGTTCCCGCGCCGCAATTCTCGCCGAGAAAAGGCTATGCGTTGCCCCATCCCAAGGGATTTTCCGCCGATCCGTTGACGGATTTGATCCGTTCCGGGGCGCGGCAGTTGATCGAGCAAGCGCTTGAAGCTGAGTGGAGCGCATGGCTTGCGCCATTTTCCAATGAGACGACGTCCGAGGGGCCCGCGCGGGTCGTTCGTCACGCTCACCTGCCAGAACGAGAGGGAATGACCGGGATTGGCCCAGTGCCCGTGAAAGGGCCACGCGGGCGGGATCGTGATCGGCAGGCTGAGAAGGGTCGGTTCTCTTCTTCGATCCTGCCGCCGTATCTGCGCAAGGCGAAGTCCGTCGAGGACTTGCTGCCCTGGCTTTCCCTCAACGGCATTTCCACGGGCGATTTTCAGGCGGCCTTGGCCGCGCTGCTCGGGCCGAACGCGGCGGGCCTGTCGTCCCCCACCATCTCGCGGCTGAAGTCCGATTGGTGGGAGGAGTACGACCGCTGGCAGAAGCGCGATCTCAGCGCCCGGCGCATCGTCTATGTCTGGGCGGATGGCGTCTATTTCCAGCCAAGGATGGAAGAAAAGCAATGTGTTCTGGTGCTGATCGGCGCGGATGAATGGGGCCGAAAGGAGATACTGGGGCTGACCGACGGCTATCGCGAAAGGACCCAAAGCTGGCGCGCGCTCCTGCTCGACCTCAAGCGGCGCGGCCTCAATCACGCGCCCGATCTCGCGGTAGGCGACGGTGCACTGGGCTTCTGGGCCGCCCTTCGCGCGGTCTTCGGCGCGACCGCAGAACAGCGCTGCTGGTTCCATAAAACCGGCAATGGGCTGAAGGCAATGCCCCAATCGGTGCAAGCGAAAGCCAAAGGCCCCCTGCACGACATCTGGCAGGCAGAGACGAAGGCCGAAGCCATGGCGGCCTGCGATTTCTTCATCGAGACCTACGGCGTGAAAGACGAACAAGCGGTAGCCAAATGGATCAAAGACCGTGACGTGCTGCTGGCCTTCTATGATTTCCCGGCAGAACAGTGGAAACACATCAGAACCACCCATCCCATCGAAAGCGCCTTCGCGACGGTGCGCCACCGGACAGGTAAAACCAAAGGCTGTCTGAGCCGAAAGACCGCCCTCGCCATGGCGGTCAGGCTCCTGATGTCAGCGCAGGGCAAATGGCGAAAGCGCGACGGCGCAAATCGCATGCCTGGGATAATCCAGGGCATTGCATTCATCGACGGGATCAAACAAATGCAAAACGCCGCCTGATCAAGCCGTCACCAACTTTCGGCCATAGCTCCAAAGGTCGACATGATGGTTCAGGAGGCGCCAGAGCTCCTCACAATAGTACATCTCGTTGAAGTTGGAGGCGGAGGTGTTGCGCTGGTGCTGGCGGAAATAGGCTCTGGCCTCCGGCACGTAGCACATTTGTCCGCCGGCAATGATTTGGGAATAGAGATACCAGTCGCCAGCAAATTTAAATGTTTTGGCCTGGTCAAAGATTTCCTGGCTGATGCGGCCTTTGCGGAACACACAACCACCAACGTTTGCCACCACATTGTTGACGCCAAATGCTCCACAAAACCACTCATGCGCGGGCCGCTTTATCGTATCGGCCCAGATGCCGGGCTCGGAGAGTTCCCGGAAGCCATCCATGCCGGACATCTGATTGCCATCACTGTCGCAGAACTGAATATTGCCGAAGGTCAGCATCACAGAGCGGTCGGCGAACTGCGGAACTGTCCGTTCCAAAAAGTCCGGTTCGCAGGTATCGTCGCTCTCGCAGATCCAAACGTAGTCGCCCGTGGCCATTTCGATGCCGCGTTGCCATTGCGCAAAAACATTGTCGGAATTTTCGGTATTGAATTTGGTAATGACGGCAGTGAACGGCGGAGCAATACTCGGCCACGGTAGCGGCAGCGTTGTGTTGTCGCGGGCGGCGTAAAAGTCGGCCACTTTTGTCCTTTCAATTAATGGGAGGGCTTGGGGATATTCACCGTGGAATTGTATTTGAAGGTTCGCCACGCTCACTTTGAGGAAGGTTTGAGGGGGCGTCAGATTGCGCGGGATTTTGGGATCAGCCGGGACAGTGTTTCAAAGATGTTGGCGTATTCTGAGCCGCCTGGTTATCGGCGTACGGCACCGATCAAACGACCAAAGCTTGATCCTTATACCGAGCAGAGTGACCAGTGGTTGGCGGAAGACAAGGCCCGGCCTCGCAAACAGCGCCACACAGCCAACCGTATCTTTGAGCGGCTACGCGACGAATGCGCATTTGATGGTGGCTACACGATTGTCAAAGACTATGTGCGTTCGCCAAAGCGTGGCTCACGGGAGATGTTTGTGCCCTTGAGCCATCCCCCAGGGCATGGGCAGGCGGACTTTGGCGAAGCGTTGGTTGGTATCGGCGGGGTTGAGCAGAAGGCCTACTTCTTTGCCCTTGATCTGCCGCATAGCGATGCGTGCTACATCCGCGCGTATCCTGCGGCGAACACTGAAGCCTGGCTTGATGGGCATGTGCCCGCCTTTGCCTTCTTCGGCGCTGTACCGCGCTCAATCCTTTACGATAAGGATCGCTGCCTTGTGGCCAAGATCATGCCAGATGGCACCCGCAATCGTACGCAGCGGTTCCGTGCGATGCTATCTCACTACGTGATTGGGGAGAGGTATGGTCGCCCCGGCAAGGGCAACGATAAAGGCAAGGGTGAGGGGCTGGTTGGTTACGGGCGTCGCAACTTCATGGTTCCAATGCCGCGGTTCGCGAACTGGGATGCGTTCAACGACTATCTTGAAGAACAATGCCGCAAACGGCAGGCTGACATTCTGCGTGGCCACAAGATCAGCATCGGTGAACGACTGGGCGCTGATCTGGCGGCGATGCGCACCCTGCCAGCCGCGCCCTTTGAAGCTTGTGATCTGCAGAGCGGCTAGGTCACATCAACATCCCAAGGACGATTGCGTGGCAACGATTACTCAGGGCCGGTTGCCTATGGCCACCGCGAGGGTTGGATCATTGGATCAAGGGCTTCGGTGACCGCGTCGTCATCGGGTGCGCCACCGAAGTCATCGCGGACCATCCCCGCTGCTATGACACGGGCGACATGATGTTCGATCCGGTACACTACCTGCCTCTCATCGAGCGCAAGATCATGTCCTTTGATCCAGCCACGCCATTGCAAGGCTGGGACTTGCCTGACGCGTTCCAAACCCTCCAACGATTATTGGAAGCCCGGCAGGGCAAGGCCGGAAAGCGGGAATATGTTCAGGTACTGCGGCGGCTGGA
The DNA here is from genome assembly GCA_965202745.1 of Alphaproteobacteria bacterium. Lineage (GTDB taxonomy): Bacteria > Pseudomonadota > Alphaproteobacteria > Bin95 > Bin95 > JACKII01. Next base: position 546,938 of record CBDBCB010000020.1, on the reverse strand, counting down.
GCGCTTTGAGCTGGAGGTTTTGCATCTGGCAATCAAAGACGCACTGCAGATGAGGGCGGTCAGCTTTGACGCAATCAAACACTTATTGCTTTGCCGGGTCGAGAGACGACCACCGAGACTGGATCTGGATGTTTACCCGTTCCTGCCCAGAACCAATATCGCAACAAGGGCGGCATCATCCTACATGAGCTTGCTGGCGGGAGATAGCGCATGAGCGATGCTCCAGAACTGCTTTTGGCGAACCACCTCAAACCTCTGCGCTTGCCAACCTTCTTGCGCGCGCATGATAAGCAGGCCCGCATCTGCGCCGCCGAAGGTGTAGATCATGGGCGCTATCTGGCGCGGTTGACGGAATTGGAACTGATCGACCGTGAACGGCGTATGGTTGAGCGCCGGATCAAATCGGCAAAGTTCCCGGCCGTCAAAAGCCTTGATAGCTTCGACTTCAAAGCGATCCCCAGCCTGAACAAGATGATGGTGCTGGCACTGGCGCGCGGCGAATGGATCGAGCGCAAGGAGAACGTCATCGCTCTTGGCCCGTCAGGAACCGGCAAAACCCCCGTCGCCCTCGGGCTGGGTCTGGCCGCCTGCCAGAAGGGTATGCCGGTCAGCTTCGTCACTGCCGCCTCTCTCGTGCATGAGTTGATGGAAGCCAGAGATGAGAAACGCCTGCTGCGATTGCAACGCCAATTGGCCAAGGTCAAGCTGCTGATCATTGATGAATTGGGGTTCGTGCCGCTGAGCAAAACCGGGGCAGAACTGTTGTTCGAACTGATATCGCAGCGTTACGAGCGCGGCTCAACACTGATCACCAGTAATCTGCCGTTCGAGGAATGGACAGAACCCTTCGGCACAGAACGCCTGACAGGTGCCTTGCTGGACCGGCTGACCCATCATGGGAATATCCTGGAGATGAATGGCGAAAGTTACCGCCTCAACCAAAGCAAATCCCGCCGCCCCAGAAGCTAATCATCATCTGATTGGCCTAACGGCCAACGCGCCTCGGAACGTGCTTGCTATTTGAGGGCATCACGCCACAAGGCGCGGTGCCAAGGGGCCGACTTTTGCGCCGCCCCAGTGGCAGGTTTTTACGCCGCCGTTGACACCCGGATTTTCCAGCGTGAACCCCTTCGGCAACCATCAGATAGAAATTTAATGGGGATTACATCTCTAAGTAACATTTAAGAATATAGGGGTGTTCAAGAAAAGAGAGCTGGATGTTCAGAGGGCAAACGCGGTTTAGACGTTTGCCTAACTGAATAGGTATTTTAAGAAATGATCTACCTCATTGTCTTTATTGTGGTGGGGCCTGAATTGGAATTAACGTTATATAGACAGATGGTTCGTATTTATTGTCAGCACCTGTCATTGAATCGATAGCACTGCTAGCGCCCCAGGTTAAAATCACATCCAATAGAATGCCTCCCGCACCCGAAGTAGATTCCCAACCGCTATTGTTGCGGTAAGTTGCGGTTTGGTAGCCATCTTTGTTGCAGGTAATCGTTATATCGTGTTTGGTTTTTGTAACTGTTACATGCCCAGGCGATGAGACAATTTCAGCGATTTTTTACCTTGTCTCTCAAGCGTACACTGTGCCGCTATCGGGGATGTGGAAATGTAAATTTCTTGATCTGTGCCTTGTGTGATTGTTGAACAAGCGCTTAATTGAAGTCCGAATAATATAGTCGCTAGTGCAGGGGTGATTTCCATGATTTTTTCTTTATATTTTGTCAATACACGGGAATAGGAATTATATTTCTAAGTAACATTGCACTGAATTATTCCTAACCTGGTTTTGATTTTCTATCCGGCGACGCCTTGAAGAATGCGTTGCGCAGGTCTTTCATCTCCGCGCCGGGCATATCGTATTCCTGTTCCATTTCAGCCTTGCTCGGCTGGTAGTGAGAGTCAGCTAGTTTTTCAGAGAGTGTTCTGTCTTTGGGTTTGAGTTTGGTCATTTGGCTTATCCTTTCGCGATCATAAGATAGGGGTTTAACCGAACGGGAGCTGTGGTTCAGACTATCTATGCCCATGTGCAATTGAAGGTGTCTGAAACCGCTTATATTCAAGAATGTTTTGAAAGGTTAGTAACCGCATTCGCGCATACTGAACATCAATAATTTCAAGAACAGACTGATTGTTTGCGATATCATGTTCGAGAACCGCTTTCCAAACCATTATCTGCAATCAAATCAACGTAGCGCAAACGCTTTCCCGCCATGCTACAAACCAAATCGCTCATCTGGTCAATGGTATCCTTGGGACGTCTGTTGTGACGGCTAGAGAACTCATTAACATAGCGTTGTAGATGCTTGGGGCTCATCTTGTGATAAATGCCCTGATAGCCACGCTTCATCGGTGCCCAGAAGCTTTCGAAACCGTTTGTATGTGCCATGTTACGGACGTATTCACCCATTGAGTGTTTGACCGCTTGATGCGCCCTGTTAATGCCCTTGTAGGCGCGCGCCTCGTCGGGGAATACCTGGGCATCCTTGGTAGTATGATTGGTCACAAAATCTTGTAGTGTATGCGCAGCGGTTCTTTCAACCACCTTGGCAACCACGCGGCCGGAGTTGCGATCCTTGATCCCGGCCACGGCGGTTTTGCCCACCGCGCCGCGGCCGGCCTTGAGTTTTTTGCTAGCGTGTTTGTTCTGTTCCTTACCACCCATGTAGGTTTCATCCGCTTCAACTGGACCTTTGAAAACTGGACTATTGGACCCATGAGCCTCACGGAGACGGTGCAGCATGAACCAAGCGGCCTTCTGCCCAATCCCGAGCTCACGATGCAGCTTCATGCTAGAGATACCCTTGAGATTGGTGGCGAACAGGTAAAGCCCAACCGCCCAGACACGATAGGGTAGCTTTGATCCCTGCATGATATTGCCAACCCGAACAGTGAACATCGGCTTTTTCGGGCAGTCATTGCAGCGATGCGTCATGCTCTTGTGGGCCACGCCGACTTTTACATTGATAGAACCGCAGTGAGGACAGTGTGGCCCTTCCGGCCAGTGCTGGGCCTCAATCCATTTCCGCGCCTTTTCTTCATCCCCGAACATTTCTGCAATTTGCAAAAGCGTCAGACCATTCCGCTCATGTCGTCCCGGTGCATTTTTTGCCATGTTTCCTCCTAATGTGACTCTATGGTAAATCATAGAATCAAATGGGGTAATAGGAAAATGTTACTTAGAGATATAATTCCCAAATTTTAACATCTTTCCGCCATCGAACCAGTGGCGGTTTCCAAAGATATAGACAGGACCGCCACTGAAGACGTGCAGGGAATTCGCTGCATGGACGTTAAAAAATTCATTCCGGTAGACCCACCAGTTCTGCGCTGAAACCTCCGGCTCTATGGCATTGTCACGGATGTATTCGAAGCGGCAGTCAGCGACCTCTACATTGACGTTGCGGTGGCGGGTCAGGTTCGGGTCATCCTCACATTACCAGACGAACGCCGTTGGCGATGCAGCGGAAAATGCGCACATCACCGCCAAAGTCTGAGCCACCGACCATCGCAGCTTGAAGGTATTGGTGATGAGGCGGGGCTTTCTGACCTTTTACGGATCTCCATGAAATTTCGCCGCGCCACATTTTTCCATCGGGGTCTTGCGGCCAATTGCAGTCCTCGATGCGGAGGTCGTGGCCGATCCGAGGCATATAGTGTTGCCAGCTATTGCCTGCAAAGACGAAGTACGTGCTGCCCTCGCTGCCGCATTGTCGGATGTGGATATGTTTTGCACCGAAAATGCCAATCGAAACTGGCCAGGAATTCTTAAAGGTTAAGCCTTCAAGCAAAACGTGGTCTGCGCCGACGATCTTGATGAAAGAGAAACTGTCCGGGTCGGGTATTTTCGGCCGATGTGAGAATGGTTTTGGGAAGATTTTACCGTCACAAACCGCGCCCGGCATGCCTTGAATGATCAGGGGCGAGCCGGAACTGCCACCCGTTGTGACCGTAATCGGCGAAGTATAGGTACCCGGCGTTATGATAACCCGGTCGCCTCCTTGTGCCTGCGCCACAGCATCTGGCAGTGGAAGGCTTTGAACCGTTTGTCCGCCGATAGTAACCGGACCGCCGTTAGGGGAAGCATATAAGTCCGTCATAGTGAATTCCTCCATTGCCGCGGTTTGTACCACCGATTGAGCAAGCGCCCGCGGGGCAAGCTTTGTCTTGGAGTTGTGCCTGCTCTGAGAGGCAATGGTACCAGCGGGTGCCATGTGCTGCATCACCCGTTTGGGTTATGCGGAGGCGGAAAGCGGTCAAATCAGGAAGATGTCTATGACGGTGCTAGCTTTCGGCGCGAACCGGCCTACAATTCCCACAAAGTTCTAACCGACAACCACTGATAGCCCGCGTGCAATCAAAGCGCAGCGGAGCAAGGAATTGCGCGCCATGAGTCAATCTGCCGAAACCAAATCCGTTGCCCGTCTGATCGTGGAAAGCCTGGAGGCGCATGAGGTCGACCAGGTCTATTGCGTGCCGGGGGAGAGCTATATCGGCTTGACCTCCACCATGGTGGAGCGGAACTCCATGCGCGTTGTGGTCTGCCGGCATGAGGCGGGGGCGGGTTTTATGGCGGTGGCCGATGGGCGGCTTTCGAACCGGGCGGGGGTCTGCATGGTCAGCCGCGGGCCGGGGCTCTCCAACGGGCTGGTGGCGCTGCATTCCGCCTATCACGACGCGACGCCCATGGTGATGCTGGTCGGCCAGGTGGAGCGCAAGGACTTTGGCCGCCAGGCGTTGCAGGAGCAGGATTATTCCGTGCTGCTGGCCGACATCACCAAGCAGGTGATCCATGTGAACGAGCCGGAAACGGCGTCGGAGGCCATCGCCCGCGCCTTCCACCTGGCCGAGAGCGGCACGCAGGGGCCGGTGGCGGTGATCCTGCCCGAAGACGTGTTCGACGAGGAGACCGACGCGCCTGTCGATCTGCCCCGGCCTCATGTGAAGGCGGCGGCGACCGAGGGCGACTTCGACCGGCTGGCGGATATGCTGGCCAAAGCGGGGCGGCCCATGGTGGTGGTCGGCGGCGCGTTGCTGGCCGATGCGGTGGCGGACCCTCAGACGTTCGCCGATCTGAACAAGCTGGCCGAGGACTGGGTGCTGCCCGTCAGCCCCTCCCACCGCCGCCCGCAAGCCTTCGACGCGCGCCATCCGAACTATGGCGGCTATATGGGCATCCGCGTGCCGCCGGCGCTGATCGGGGAGATGAAGAAGGCGGACCTGATGGTGTGCCTGGGTGAGCGCATGACGGATACGGTCAGCCAATCCTACAGCTTCCCCGCCGCTCCGCAGCCGCAACTTCCCTTCGTGCATGTCTGGCCGGATGCGAACGAGATCGGGCGGGTCTGGCGCGCTGACCTGGGCATTCCGGCGAACCCGCATGAGGTGATCAAGGCGCTGCTCAAACGCGGCGCGCCGGGCGATGCCAGCAAGCGCCAGGGCTGGGTTGCGGGTCTGAACAAGATCCACAACGACCTGCTGGCGAAGGAATGGGAGCCGACGACAGATGGCGTCAACTTCGCTGCCATCGTGTGCGAGGTGGACAAGCACCTGGCGGACGACGCCACCATCACCAGCGATGCAGGCAATTTCGGCAGCTTCGTGCACCGCTATATCGGCTTCCGGCAGAGCCAGATTTTCCTCTCCAGCATTGTGGGAGCCATGGGCTCCGGCATGCCGATGGCGGTGGGGGCGGCCATGCGCAGGCCGGGCAAGCAGGTGGTCTGCTTCATTGGCGACGGCGGCGCGCTGATGATAGGCAATGAGTTGGCGACGGCAATCCAGTATGGGGCAGCGCCGATCATGGTGATCTCTGACAACTCCATGTACGGCACGATTGGGATGCACTCCTACGTGCGCTATCCGGAGCGGGCGTTCATGGACGGCACGCGGCTCACCAACCCGGACTTTGCCGCTTGGGCGCGGACGTTCGGGGCGGAGGGCATCACCATTGAGAGCGAGGAGGAGGTGGCAGCAGGCATCGCAGCCGCCTTCGCCGTGAAGACCAGGCCGGTGGTGGTGCACTGCAAGACCTCCGCCCTGCAAATGAGCGCCTGGCGGCGGTATGAGCGGGCGGAGACACTTCCATGAGCAGGCCCGAACCCACGCCTGGCGTGAAGCTGAACTATCTGATCAAGCGCCGGGCAGAGACCAGCCGGGAGGAGCTGATCGCCCATTGGTTCGCCAACCACATGCCCGCGGTGATCGAGCGGAATGCAGAGGCGAAGGCGGCGGGCAAGCCGTTCGCTCATCACTATGTGGCGACGCTCTATGACGAGCAGCCGGATGGGGATTTAGAGGGCGGGCGCATGGTCTGGGATGGCTGCGCGCAGCTTTGGTACGATGAGGCGCCGCCCTGGCCGGCGCGAGCGAGCGGGGAGGTGCCGACCGACACCTTCCAGCAGAAGGTGGAGCCCTACTGGCCCTGGGCGACCAGGGAATATGTGGCGGTGGACGGGGCTTTGGCCCTAGAGCCTTTAACGCTGAATGCGCCGTGCGCAGTGGCTTCGTCAAGCAGGTGTCTCTGGTGCCGCTGCGGGCGGGGGTGAGCATGGAGAAGCTGGTGGACCACTGGCTGGACGTGCACCTGCCGAACGTGGTGGAGACCATGGTGAAGGCGGGCGGATTCCGCTATGTGGTGAACCTGAGTACCGATCTGGGGCGGGCACCCTATGCCGGGATGCCCGAACTATGGTTCCCCGACCGCGAGAGCCAGAGCGCCTTCTGGGCTGCACTCAAGCCGGACGGGTTCCAGCAGTTCGCGGATGCGGAGCGGACCGTGCGCTTCCGGTGTGGGACGGAGATGGCCGCGCTGGAGTCGGTCGCGTGCTTGTCGGCGATGCCGGTGATCTTCACGTCGCCGAACTGATAGGTGCCGATCAGCCGGTCCAAGTTCACGTGGCTGTCGAGGCGGTGCAGCTCGTCATGGTCGAAATGGGCGTGGGTGGAGACGCCGATATCCACCTGTGTCAGCGGGAAATCATGAAAGTACCAGTCCCACTTGCCCGACGGATGGTTGCGCCACGGGTCCAGCATCACCGTGATGCCCGCGGGCGAAGTCAGGCGGAAGGCGGAGGAGCCGAAATAGGCAAGCTCTACGGGGCCTTGCCTGGGACTTAGCGCGGCCTCCTGCAGCTCCATCATGCGGTTGTGGTTGGTCGCGAGCCGCTAGCTTTGCAGGCCCGCGTCCAGATTGCCGATGGTGTGGGTCATGGGGGGCTCCGCAGTTCGGTTGGGTGGTTGGAACAGGCGTCTTGCGGCACCATATAGGAGAGGCGCGGCTCTACCGTTGGTTCACGCAGAGGTGGCGCGCCGAACCCAATTCCCGCCCTGCCGGGAGGCGGGGGCCATGGCTGAGCGCTCCGGCCAAGCGGTGGCTCTCCGGCATGGGTACTGCACTGAAGGGCAGCACGGGGGGATGGGTGCGGAGGCTAAACTGATGGTAAACGCCGGGTACGCTTCCGGTTCGCTTTGGCTAAACCGCAGCTAAATCGATTGGGGTTCAAAAGGTTTACTTTTGCGCATGGGTTTTTCGAAACGCTACTCAGATAGTGTTTTCTCCGGCTCATCCTGTTGATCCTGGCCCCAGGCCACCAGCAATTCATAGAACACCGACAGCACGATCGGCCCTAGGAACAGGCCGATCAGGCCGTAGGCGAGCGTGCCGCCGGTGACGCCGATCAGGATGACCAGCATGGGCACAGTCAGGCCCTTGGACATGACCATTGGCTTCAGCACGTTGTTGCATAGCATGGCCGGGATCAGCCAGGCGGTCAGCAGGCCGACGGTCAGCGTATCCTGGGTGGACCAGGACCAGATCAGCACGCCGATGACGATCAGCAGCGCCTGCAGCAGCGAGACGCCAATCACGCCGCGGGAGACGTTGCGGATGGTGGTGCCTGCCATCTCCACGAACGCCCGGCCGCGGCGGGCAATGATGCGCTCGGCAAACTGGCCTGCTGCGTGCGCCAACTTCGGCCCCGGCACGAACAGGACGCCCGCAATGATGCTCGAGACGGCAAAGGCCAGCACGCTGCCGCCCAGCCCGGCGACGGAGCTGAGCACGATCTTGCTGGCATCCACCAATTGCGGCCCGATGCTGGAGAGCGCGCCTGCCAGATTGGTGCTGGCGAGAACCCAGAAATCATGGATCTTGGTGCCGATCACCGGCAGGTTCTGGATGGCGTCCGGCAGGTGGGGTAGGTGGAAATTGCCGCTGCCGAGCTTGCCGACCAGGGTCGCCATCCACTCCACCAGACCTGCAATCAGCAGGCCGACCGGGCCGATAATGATCACCAGCATGACCAGCGTGACGAGGAACGCCGAAAGCTTCTTCCGTCCGCCCAACATCCGCGTCAGCCAGGCGTAGATGGGATAGAGCGCCACGGTCAGCACCACGGCCCAGATCACCAGCGTAACAAAGGGGGCGATCAGCTTCAGCGACCAGAAGGCGAACAGCCCCAGGAACAGCAAGCGGATCGCGCTATCTGTGACGAACCGGTGGGCGGCATCCACCGTCAATGGTGTTTGGTCAGCCTCTGGTTTTTTTGCCTGCTCTGTCATCGTACCGTCCCCTGAAAGCCTGAATGGTGCCCGTCGATTATTTCCCTGCGCGCCGTGACGGGAGATATGCTAGCGGTATTACACGAAAAATACGACCACCCGCTTTCAATGGTGGGATCCACGAAAGGGACGCCCGATGACAGACAAATCCCGCAAGCTGCGCTCCGCCGAATGGTTCAACGATCCGCATGATGTGAGCGCCACGGCGATCTATATCGAGCGGTACATGAACTTCGGCCTGACGCGGGAGGAATTGCAGTCCGGCAAGCCGATCATCGGCATTGCGCAGTCGGGCAGCGACCTGTCGCCCTGCAACCGCATTCACCTGGACCTGGCCGTGCGCGTGCGGGAGGGAATCCGCGAGGCGGGCGGCGTCTGCATGGAGTTCCCAACCCATCCGATCCAGGAGACCGGCAAGCGGCCCACGGCGGCGCTGGACCGGAACCTGGCCTATCTGGGGCTGGTGGAGCTGCTGCACGGCTATCCGCTGGATGGCATCGTGCTGACGATCGGCTGCGATAAGACCACGCCCGCCTTGCTGATGGCGGCGGCGACCGTGGACATACCGGCCATCGTGTTGTCGGGCGGGCCGATGTTGGAGGGCAACTACAAGGGCCGCCGCGTCGGCTCCGGCACCGTTCTATGGGAAGCGCGGGTCGAGTATGCCGAGGGCAAGATCGACTATGAGGAGTTTATCGAGGTGGTGGCGGCCTCCGCCCCGTCAATGGGCCATTGCAACACCATGGGCACGGCCTCGACCATGAACTCGCTGGCCGAGGCGCTGGGCATGTCGCTGCCGGGCTGTGCGGCGATCCCCGCGCCCTACCGCGAGCGGGGCCAGATGGCCTATGAGACCGGCCGCCGGGCCGTGCAGATTGTGTGGGAGGATCTGACGCCCTCCAAGATATTGACGCGGGACGCCTTCCTGAATGCCATCGCGGTGAATACGGCCATCGGCGGCTCGACCAACGCGCCGATCCACCTGGCGGCGATTGCGCGCCATGCGGGCGTGGAGCTGAGCCTCGATGACTGGCAGAACACCGGCTACGACCTGCCCCTGCTGGTGAACATGCAGCCCGCGGGCGAGTACCTGGGCGAAGGCTATCACCGTGCGGGCGGCGTGCCGGCCGTGGTGAACGAGCTGATGGGTGCGGGCAAAATCATCGAAAGCGCGCTGACCATCAACGGCAAGACCATCGGTGAGAATTGCGCGGGCAAGGAGGCGATGGGCCGGGATGTGATCAAGGCCTATGGCGAGCCGATGAAGGAGAAAGCGGGCTTCCTGTTGATGCGCGGCAACATCTTTGACAGCGCCATCATGAAGACCAGTGTGATCGATGCGGACTTCCGTAAGCGCTTCCTGTCGGAGCCGGGCAGCGAGAATGTCTTCACCGGCAAGGCGATCGTGTTCGATGGGCCGGAGGACTACCACGCCACTCTGAACGATCTGGCCCTCGGCATTGATGAGCGGACGGTGCTGTTCATCCGGGGCGCGGGGCCGTTGGGCTATCCGGGTTCGGCGGAGGTGGTGAACATGCAACCGCCGGACGCGCTGATCCGGGCTGGTATCAAGAGCCTGCCCTGCATCGGCGACGGGCGGCAGAGCGGTACATCAGGCTCGCCCTCGATCCTGAATGCCTCGCCGGAGAGTGCGGCGGGCGGCAATCTGGCCCTGCTGCGCAATGGCGATCCGGTCTGCATCGACCTGAACAAGGCGCGGGTGGACATGCTGATCTCCGATGAGGAGATGGCAGCCCGGCGCGCGGCTTATGAACCACCGGTGTTCGATAACCACACGCCCTGGCAGGAGATCTACCGGAACGATGTGGGTCAGCTGGAGACCGGCGGCGTGCTGGAAAGCGCCGTCAAGTACCAGCGGGTGCGGAACAAAACGCCGAGGCACTCGCACTAGCTGGTGGGAGGCGGCCCGGTGCCCGATATACCCGACCACGGCCGCTATGATTATGTGGCCCTGCCCGACCGGCCGGACTACTCCTGGCCGGAAGGGCGGCTGAACCTGGAACATTTCGCCTTTGGTGAGGGACTGGGCGCGGAACTGGCGTCGGGCGGACCGCAGTCGGACGTCCTCAACTACTCGTGGCGGGAATATGGCAACCGCATCGGCGTCTGGCGGCTGCTCAACCTGTTCCGCGACCTGGACTTGCCGGTGGCGGTGCTGGCGAACACCAGCATGTACGACTACGCCGCGCCTGCTATGGATGCCTTCCGCGCGCTGGGCGTGGAGGTGGTCGGCCATGGCCGCACCAATGCGGAGCGTCAGGGCACCATGAGTGAGGCGGAGGAGCGTGCCCTTCTGGCGGACTCGGCGGCGATTATCGAGCAGCATGAGGGCGTCAGGCCAGGTGGTTGGCTCGGCCACTGGATTTCGGAGAGCTGGGTCACACCGGATCTGCTGCAGGAGACGGGCTATGCTTACCTGCTGGACTGGTGCCATGACGACCAGCCGGTCTAGTTCCGCACGCGCTTGGGCGGCCGCATCCTCTCCGTGCCCTATCCGCAGGAGCTGAACGACATTCCGGCCATCGTCGCGCGCAAGGTCGGGGCTGCGGAGTTCGGAGGCATGATCGCCGACAATTTTGACGAGATGCTGGACCAGTCCGCCCACCAACCTTTGGTAATGGGCATTGCTTTGCACGCCTACCTGGTCGGGCAGCCCTACCGGTTGCGCCACCTGCGCCGGGCGCGATTGCCGCCCACTGCCGCTCTCTCCCTAACGGGATCGTGCCGTAGCGGGCGGCTATTGTTCTAGCCTCTGCGCTTTCGGCGAGCGACAAAGCCAGCGCCCGCGATGACCGCACCCATCAGTGCAATCGGTGCCGGAACAGGCACGGCCTCGACGTCCACACGGGCGATGCCGTTCTGGTAGTTGTTGAAGTCCAGTTCAGGGGCAACGCCGCCTGACGGCTGGTTCAGGAAGTTGGCGTAGGGTGCTGAGACATTGACGTTCACACCGCCTTCATCCGCCCCCTGGTTCGCGCCGGACGTATCGACGCTGAACGTACCCATGGCCGATGCGCCCTGCGCGATCAGGCCGCCGAGAGTCGCCTGCACGCGGGTGCCGGTCTGGGTGGTGCCGGTCGCGACCAATGTGCCTTTGGTGCCGAACACGCCGGAGAGGGGCCCGGTATTGCCGTCTTCGGCCAGGGCTTCCAGCTCGGCGGCGGATGCGGTGCCGCCGTCATAGCTGTCGAAGCTGCCATTGTGGAAGCCGACCCAGACGGGCGTCAGGTAGAGGCCGCCCGCTGGCGCGATATTGGTGATGGTGACTTTAAGCGTGAGGGCGGAGGCTTGGCCCACTGCGCCGGTAGCGAGTGCGGCGGCAAGCAGTCCGCCGGCCAGGATGGATTTGGTAGGCTTTGCATTCTCCATAAATTGCCAATGGCTTGCCCCCGATGTGGAGACGTTTGGAAGAGTGCACAGCCTGTTGTCGGTTAGCGAATGACAACCGCTTCACGCCTACACAGGTGTTGGTAACATCGGAGGCGCAGAAACTCACGCCTCCGTTTCTGGTGATTGATCGCGTGAACGATGCGTTATCGCCACGCCTCCACCAGCGCGGCGATGCTGTTTGCCTTATCGAGAGCGTCCACTGCCACGATCACTTTCGACGCCTGTTCCGCGCTGATGACCGGGTCGGCGCAGGTGTGGAACTTGGCGGAAAGTTTGGCGGGCTGGCGGGGCAGGTTCGTGTCCGGGATGCCGGCGTCCCACGAGCGGCGGTGGACGACGCTGCCCTTCAGGCGCACGACAACGTTGGCAGTCTTCATCTCCATCTCGGGCTTGGTGATGATCGACACGCAGTCCTGGAGGTCGACCATCGGCGGATCGACGACGGCGTTGTCGTTGTAGGTCTCCGGGTTCGCCGTGTCCGCACCGGTCAATGCCAGGGCGGGGCAGAACTTCAGGCTGAACTTGCCCTCCAACCCGGTCACGGGGCGATCGATGCCGCAGATGTTCAGGTACTCATCCCGCAGGTTCAGTTCGACGGCCTCCACATCGTTCGCGGCGAGGCCAGTGCTGCGCTGGATCTCCTGCAACGCCTCGACCGAGGCATGCACGCCGTGGCAGGCGGCGTGGTATTTGAACAGAACGTCGCTGACCTCATACCGCTCCCCCAGGCTGGACAGGGCCGCCTCCGCGCTGAAGCCGTCCGACTGGGTCGCGCCGAAGCCCAGGGGCCGTTCCAGCACGTCCGCGCGGGAGGGCAGGCCGCGTGCCGCCATCTGGGCTGCGAACAGGCCGTTCTGGGCTGCCTTGCCCGCGTGCATCGGCTTGCACATGGTGCCGAACATGGCGCGGAGCCCGGCGGCCTGGGTGCCCGCAATGCCCATGGCGACGGCGCATTGCTAGGGCGTAAAGCCCAGCAGGTGGCTCGCCGCGACCGCTGCGCCGAACGTGCCGTTGGTGGCGGTGGAGTGCCAGCCGCGCTCGTAATGGCCCTCGCCCATGAACTGGTTGATGCGGCACTCGACCTCGACACCCGCGACGAAGGCGGCGATCAGGTCGCGGTCGGGTGGCCGTGCAGGCGCTCCTACACATCGTCATAGTCGAGCGCGTGGGAGGCGCTGCTATTGATCAGCGCCGCCTGGTTCATGCTCATCTTGGTATCGAGGCCGACCACGGTCGCCTGGGCATTGCCGCCCTCAGACAGGGCCTGGTCGATCAGCATGCGGGTCAGCGGCTCGTCCCGGCCGGTCAGTGTAACGCCGATCCAGTCGAGGAAGTAGTGCTTGGCGACCTCCACCACGTCGGCGGGCAGGTCCTCGAACCGGATCGCCATGGCGAACTCGGCGAGGGCGGCAGTGACGTCCTGGCGGGTGGTGGTGGCGGCGGGTTGTGCTGTTGGCACCGAATTTCCTCCCATTCGGGTTATGTCATGCTAGCTTACCGGCCTCTCATTCAACCATCCAAACGAATTCAGGGAGTGCGCAGATGAGCGGCGCCATGACCAAGATCACCATGACCGATGGCACGGCGGTGGATGCCTATGTGGCGGTCCCCGAAGGCAAGGGGCCGTGGCCCGGCCTCGTGATCCTGTCGGAGGTCTACAACGTCAATCATTGGGTGCGGGAAGTCGCGGATGGCTATGCCGAACAGGGCTATGTCTGCCTCGCGCCGGACCTTTATTGGCACCAGGAGCCGGGGCGCTACCTGAACTACAATCCGCAAGGCCAGCAGGTTGCCCGCAGCCTCGGCTATGCCATGGACCTGGACGCCTTTACCGGTGACATGGCCGACTATGTGAAGTCGCTTGCGGTGCGGGGTGACTGCACTGGCAAGGTCGGGACGGTCGGTTATTGCCTGGGCGGCAAACTGGTCTATCTGGCCATGGCGCGTGGGCTTGCCGATGCGGGCGTCGGCTACTATGCCGTGCAACTGGACCAATTTCTGGACGAAGCCGCCGACATCGAGCGTCTGCTGATGCTGCACTTTGCGGAACTGAACGAGCACGTGCCGCAGGCGACTGTCGCGATGGTGAAGGAAGCGACCAAGGGCAACACCAGCGTGAGCATCTATGACTATCTGGGGGCGGACCACGGCTTCAACCGCCATGGCTACCCGCCCTTCCATCCGGAAGCGGCCAAGGTGGCGCTGGAGCGCTCGCTGGCATTTCTGGGAAGCAATCTAAAGGGTTAGGGCCGTGGCCCGTATGCAGGAGAAGAGATCATGACCGACCGCCTAGCCGGTAAATTCGCTATCGTCACCGCCGCTGTCCAGGGCATTGGCCGGGCCTGCGCCGTCGCCTTTGCTGCCGAGGGCGCGAAGGTGCTGGCTGTTCCATCCCGGCTGATCGGATAGCCCTCGTCGCTCTGCGTTTTTCATGGCACGCTGTGTTTTGACCGAGGCGCGGGATGGGAGAGCGACATGGTGATCAAGCTTCACAGTCAGGCGACGACGCCACCGAAGATCAGGGCGGCCATACAGGCCAGTGACGACCCTGCGTGGGTTCTTGCCGAGCGTCACGGGACCACAGAACAGACCGTATGGAAATGGCGCCAGCGTGCCAGCGTGGAGGATCGCAGCCACACGCCCCATCGCCTTCAGACGACGTTGATGCCAGCGCAGGAAGCTGTCGCGGTGGCCCTCCGCAAGACGCTTTTGGTCTCGCTGGATGATCTGCTGGCGGTGGTGCGCGAGTTCTTGAACCCGAAGGCCTCCCGCTCTGGCCTTGACCGCTGCTTGCGTCGGCATGGCGTGGGGGCCCTGCGCGCCCTGGAGCGCGCCTGCCCGATGCGGATCCGCCCCATACTCCCGGATAATGGAAAAGAGTTCACGGATCGCCTCTTCGGTCTGCGCCAGCGCGCTGCAACAGGCGCGCATGAATACGACACGCTGGGCACCGCCCTCGATATCGATCATCGCCTGACGCCGCCTAGGTCACCTCAGACCAACGGTATGGTCGAACGGTTCAATGGCCGCATCGAAGAGGTTCTGCAGAGCCATCCCTTCCGATCCGGCGAGGTTCTGGAAGCCACGCTGCTTCGCTATGTCTGGCTTTACACCCAGCCGCTGCTGCAATCAGCCCTGGGCAGCAAGACGCCCTTGCAGGCACTGAAGGGATGGCGCAAACTCAAACTAGAGCTGGTCAGGAAACAGCCATATTACCTTCCTGGATGTGAAAGCCGGCGACCGATATCAACGAGGCCAAGCTCGCCGAACTGAACGGTATGCCAGGCATCAAAACCCGCCCGCTGAACGTGCTGGACGATGCGGCGGTCAAGGCGCTGGCGGCGAGCGTATCGGCACCGGGCGTGCTGATGAGCTGCGCGGGCGTCGTGCATCACGGCAGCGTGCTGGATGCGACAGAAGAGGAGTGGGAATTCGGCTTCAATCTGAACGTGAAGTCGCTGTTCCGCATGACCCGCGCCTTCCTGCCCGGCATGCTGGCGGTGGGCAATGGCTCCATCGTCAACATGGCGAGCGTCTCGGGTTCGATCTCCGGGGTGCCGAACCGTCTGATTTATGGTGCGACCAAGGCTGCCGTGATCGGATTCACCAAATCGGTTGCCCGTGATTATATCGGCCAAGGCGTGCGCTGCAACGCCATCGCGCCGGGCACGGTGCAGTTGCCGAGCCTGGATGAGCGCATCAATACCTTCGATGATCCGGTACAGGCGCGCAAGGACTTCATCGCCCGCCAGCCGCTGGGACGCCTGGGCATAGCGGAGGAGATTGCGGCGGTCGCCGTTCACCTCGCCAGCGACGAGAGCAACTACACCACGGGTACAGTGGTCGTGGCGGATGGCGGGCTGACACTTTAGCTAACTATATGATTTCATGTGAAAAAGAAATTATTAGGCTATATAAATAGCAATATGAGGATGATGATCGCAGCCTGACTTTTTCATAGCAGGAGACGGGCTATGGCGATCATCGTTACCTCAGTAAGCATAACCACGCCAATAGTAGCTAATACAACGGGCAATACATACCTAGTATTGCCGAACGTATTCGTGACGTCAGCGCTGGATGCTGTGAACGGAGCGAATTCGTCGTCGTCGAAATCGATTATCGTTCATGGCGGTCTGATATCAGAATCCAATGCAATTGATTTGGGGGCTGTAGGCACTGGCAGCTTCAACCGAGTTCATGTTACGCAGACCGGATACCTGTTCGCTGAAGGAAATGCGGTAGAAAGTGAGGGGGGAAATCTTGTTTTTCTAAATGAATTTCAGATTGTTTCCAATTTTTATGGTGTATTTGTGTCCGAAGATTTTAATAATATTGTGAATACCGGCTCTATAGTTGGTGCTTCGGACGGTATTGATGCGTTCGGCGATTTTGTCCGTATCACAAATTATGGCGTTATACAGAGCGCAGATGAAGGCATCGAAGTGGCTGGCAGTGGGACGGTCATAACAAATTATGGGAGTATTACGTCAACGAACGTCGCTGTAGGGAATGAAGTAATCGAATTAACTAATAATTCTTGTGATGTGGCAACTGTAATAAATTTTGGAATTATTTCAGTAATAGAAGATATTGCAGGTGGTAATTGTGATGAATACATTGTAAATAGTGGAAATATTATTTGTCGGGTTTCTCTGGGTTCTGGCAATGACCGTTTTGATGGCCGGGGCGGCACAATCGAGAACCAGGATCCTTCGCTCGTGGGCAATGTATTTGGCGGTAATGGGGACGATGAATACCTGATCGATGATGCTGGCATTGACCTGGTGGAGCTTTTCGGAGAAGGCGCGGACACGGTTCGGACCTGGGTCAGCTATACGATGGCAGACCACATTGAGACCCTGATCCTGCAGGGCGAGGAAGAGATCGACGGTATCGGCAATGACCAGGGCAATACGATCAACGGCAACAACGTGGCCAATGAGCTGTCGGGCGGCGACGGCGACGACACGCTGAATGGCGGCTGGGGTGATGACACGCTGAACGGCAATGATGGCAACGATACATTGCGCGGCCATTCGGGCGCTGACCGAATGCTGGGCGGTATGGGGGACGACACCTACTTTGTCGACGTTATCGACGACCAGCTGGTCGAGTACGCGAACGAGGGCACCGACTATGTGTTCTCGCCCGTCACGTTCGCGTTGCGGGACTATAGCCAGCATCTTGAGCTGCTGACCCTGACCGGCAGCGGCAATGACGGCAACAACCTGCTGAACGGCGCCGACGGCAATGACTTGCTGTTTGGCGGGCTGGGGAACGATACGTTTTTGGACGACAATGGCATCGACGAGATGACCGGCGGCTTGGGCGACGACACCTATTTTGTCGACAGCCCGTTCGACAAACTGTTCGAGCTGGCTGGTGAGGGCACGGACAGCGTGTTTTCGCCGATCAGCTTTGCGCTTCGGGACAAGAGCCAGCATCTGGAG
Organism: Alphaproteobacteria bacterium; assembly: GCA_965202745.1. Lineage (GTDB taxonomy): Bacteria > Pseudomonadota > Alphaproteobacteria > Bin95 > Bin95 > JACKII01. Next base: position 529,506 of record CBDBCB010000020.1, on the reverse strand, counting down.
AACCTGACCTTGATCGGCACCGGCAATGTCGATGGCACCGGCAACAGCCAGGCGGACACGATCACCGGTAACAGCGGCGACAACGTGCTGAATGGCACTGGCGGCAACGACACGCTGAACGGCGGTGCCGGGGACGACACCTACAATGACGATGCCGGCGCGGACCGGTTCGAGTTCTCGGTGTTCGACGGTCTGCAGAACGACACGATCCAGGGCTTCTCGAACACCCAGGATACCATCGCCATTGAGCTGGGAGCATTCGATCCCAGCACCGTGAACGTGGCAATTGCTGGGGCCAAAACGGTCGTTACCTATGGCGACGGCACGTCGACCCTGCTACTGACAGGGGTGACACTCATCGAGACGGATATCGTATTCAATCTGAGTTAAGGTGCCATCCCGCCCTGCGGAGCACGCCTAATTCCGGCGCTCTAATAGTCCGCGGGCGATCACGTGGGCCTGGATTTCGGCGGTGCCCTCAAAAATATTCAAAATCCGGGCGTCGCAGAGCACGCGGCTGATTTCGTACTCCTGTGCGTAGCCGTTGCCGCCATGCACCTGGACGGCGTTGTCCGCATTGCCCCAGGCGACGCGGGCGGCCAGCAGCTTGGCCATGCCGGCTTCGATATCGCAGCGGCGGTCCTGGTCTTTCTGGCGGGCGGCGAAATAGGAAATCTGGCGGGCCATCATTGTTTCGACCGCCATCCAGGCGATTTTACCGGCGACGCGCGGGAAGTGGTAGATCGGCTTGCCGAACTGCTCCCGCCCAGTGGCGTAATTCAGTGCCAGTTCCATCGCCCGCTGGGCGACGCCGACGGCGCGGGCGGCGGTCTGGATGCGGGCGCTCTCGAAGGTCGCCATGAGCTGCTTGAAGCCCTGGCCTTCCTGACCGCCCAGCAGGTTTTCTTCGGCGACCTCGAAGCCGTCGAAGCCGATCTCGTATTCCTTCATCCCGCGATAGCCGAGGACGTGGATTTCGCCGCCGCTCATGCCCTGTGCCGGGAAGGGGTTTTCGTCCATGCCGCGCGGCTTGGGCGCGACGAACATGGACAGGCCCTTATAGCCCGGCTGGTCCGGATTGGTGCGGGCGAGCAGGGTCATCAGGTCGGTGCGTGCCGCGTGGGTGATCCAGGTCTTGTTGCCGGTGACCTTGTACGTGCCGCCGTCCTTGATCGCGCGGGTCCGCAGCGAGCCGAGGTCGGAGCCGGTATTGGGCTCGGTAAAGACGGCGGTCGGCAGGATTTCTCCTGACGCGATCTTGGGCAGCAGGTCTTCCTTCTGCTGCTCGGTGCCGCCGAGGCGGATCAGTTCGCTGGCGATTTCGGAGCGCGTGCCGAGCGAGCCGACGCCGATATAGCCGCGGGAGAGTTCCTCCGTCACGACGCACATGGCGACTTTGCCCATGCCAAAGCCGCCATTCTCCTCCGGAATGGTCAGACCGAAGACGCCCATCTCCGCCATCTGGTTGACGATCGGCATGGGGATGAGTTCGTCCTTAAGGTGCCATTCGTGCGCGGCTTCCAGCACCTGCTCGTTCACGAAGCGGCGGAACTGGTCACGGATCATGACCAGCTCTTCGGCATCCAGACCCAGTTCGCCGAACTCGCCAGTGGTGGCTCCTTCTTCGATCAGTTCTGCGATGCGCATCCGCACGGCATTGGTGTTGCCGTTGGTGGCCAGTGCGTTCACCGCTGGCACGGCCAGAGCGGAGGCGTCGAGGCCCATGTCGGACGGGCGCACGATCTCGCCCGCGCTGATGGCGATGCCGCCAGCCATTTGCGCCAGATACTCGCCGAAGCCGGCTTGCAGTATGAGGGCTTCCAACTCGCCCAAGCCGTTGCCTGCCTCCAGCCGTTCCGCCCAGTTCAGCAGTTCGCGCAGTGCGGTGCTGTAGGTGGTGAGCCAGGCGAGGCCGTGGGCCGCCAACTGCTCCTGCTCCAGCAGACCGGCAGAGACGCGGCCGTCCTTGGAAACCATGCCGGAAACGCTCTGCCGCGCTTGCTCGGTGAAAGCCTCGGCAGCTTTCAGTGCATTGGCCGCGGTTGGCAGCAGGTCGGGCAGGGTAGGGACGGTGGTCATGAGATTGTGGCTCCGGGCATTCAGTGCTGGCGTGTTCTAGAGCATCACCGGTTCAAATTGAATCGCTTTCGCGTTCAATTTGCCGGGTAAGATGCTCTATCTACGCTGGCACGCGCAAAGAAGATGACTGGGTGTCATGGGGAAGTTCAAAAGGTTTGGGCACGCCGCGGCGGGAACAGGCCGTAGCGCAGCGCCCGGAGGTAGCGGGCGAGCGCGTAGAGACCATCGGTGCGTACCGGGCCGCCCGTGCGGATCAGGCTGGCGAGACGCTCCACCAGAAATTCCACCTCGCATGGCAGGCCGGTAACGGGATCGATATAGCGGGGGTAGAGCAGCAGAGCGCCTGCCACCAGCTCTTCAAGATAGAGCGTGCGGGTGTGGTGGGCGATGGGCGCATGGTCCGTTGTCAGGCCCCAGCTTGCATAAAAGGGCTGGCCGTAGGTGGTGACGGGCTTGCCGCGGATCAGGGCCTCAAAGCCGGCGAGAGAGGTCAGGGTGTGGACTTCGCTGACCGCTGGGTGGTCCAGGATCGCAGGGATCGCGTTTGTGTCGGCGCGGGCGTCGATCAGGCGTTCTGCATCGGGCGAGAGCTTGCCCTTGCGGTTGCCTGCGAGGACGTCCGGGTGCTCCTTGTAGAGCAGGAAGGCGTCCGGATTTGCCGCGTGGATGCTTTCGACCAGGGCGCTGTTGGTCTGGATGCCTGCGCCGCCACGCCGGATGGAAGCGTCGCCTTCGACCTGGCCGGGGATAAACAGAACGCGGCGATCTGGCGGAAGATTGGGGGGCAGGGGCAGAGGGGCGTCGTCGCCAGTGTTGAACTTGGTGATTTTCTCGCGTCGCAGCAGGGTGATGAGGGCGGCGGCGCGGCTTGTGAGATCATCCGGGAAGGGGTGGGTTGTGAGAATGCGCTCCAGGCGGCTGTTGCTGGCGGGGTCGAAGTAGATGCCGGTGTCGTCCAGCGCGATGGACGCCGCGCCGTGGAAGTCGGAGCCGAGACCGGCGGAGCGGATGAAGCCGTCTTCCATGCGCTGAACCTTGGCTGAACGCATGAGTTCGGCGTGTTCGGGACGCTCGCGGGCGGACCAGAGGACGGGGCGGCCCTGTTTGGCTTCCGCATCCGCGGCGGCTGCTTCTAGGGTGCGGTGAAAGCTGACCGTGCTGGTGGGGCCGCCGAGGTGCTGGCGGAGCGGCGCGTGCTTCCAGAAGGCGATACCGGCGAGGGACCAGTGGCCCCGGTTGGCGTCGGCCCGCTGCTTGTAGGTGAGCAGGCGCTCGGCGGTCTGCATGGCGGTGCAGGGCTCAGCAGTGAGCGGGTTCACATAGCGGGCATAGCCGATCAGGGCGGCGGCGGCGATCTCTTCCACAGAGCGCTGCTGGGTGCGCCGGGGGCAGGACAGGGCGTCACGGGTTGCGCCCCAGCCCGCGTAGAACGGTATCCCGAAGCAATGAACTGGCAGGCCCAGCAGCAGCGCCTCAAAGCCCAGCAGGCTGGTGACGGTGTAGACCTTGTCGACGGTGTGTAGCAGTTCGACCGGGTTGCAGGGGGTGTCCAGTGTGAGGGCGTCCGGGTGTCGGGCCAGATCGATCAGGCCCTGGCGGTAGCCGGAGGCGGTGGCGGGATGGCGCTTGATGACGATCTGTGCGCCGGGGTTCTCCGCTACTGCGGCGTCGAGCATTGCGTTGAAGCTATCCGGGCTGGCGAGGCCGTATTCGATTGAGGCGTCGCCCGCGGTCTGGTCCACGACAAGAATGCGCTCGCGGCCTGCCGAGCTTGGCAGGGATGTGGGGTCGAAGGGCGGGGCGGCGTTGTACTTGGAGAGGGCGTGCGCGTTCTTGAACGCAGTGAGGTCGCGGCCTTGGCGGAGAAGGTCTTCGGCCAAGGGGCTGGGCGCGTTCAGGTGTTTTTCCAGGCGGGAGGGCTTGGTCGCGTCGAAATAGATGCCCAGATCGTCGGCGATCAGGCTGAGCGGCGGTGCGCCGTTGGAGCCCAGATCGGCGGAACGGAGAAAGCCGTCTTCCAGCGCCCAATAGGGAATATTGCGACCGGCCGCGAGCCGCCGGGCACGGTCTGCGGTCGGGCGGTACCCCCAGCCCGAGATGGCCTCGGTAGCGCTGGATGGGCGGAGGCGGAAGCCGATTTGCTCTGCTTCGGGGAGGAAGGCGTGCAGGTGGGGTATGGTGCGCGTGATGCCGTGGGCGAGCACATCGACCCGATGGGCGGACGGCAGGCGGCGGGCGGTCACGGGCTCCCCCGGTAGCCTTCCAGCAGGAAGACGTAATAGACCTCCGGCGAGCGGGTGGGGTGCAGGCGGGAGACGCTGGGCAGGGGCGTGACATGCATGAAGTGCTGCTCCAGGTCCGGCGGCTCTTGCTGGCGGGTGAGGAAGAGGGCTTGCCGGTCTTTGAGCAGGGCCATGCTGTTGGTCAGTTCGTAGTGATCGCTGATGTGGCCATCTGGGTTCCACTTCACCATGTCCCAGGGGTGGGGGCGGACATAGAACATCAGTTGGGCGGCGATCTTGCGGTCGCTGGCGAGCAGAAGCACGCCCGGATGCTGGTCCGTCAGGGTGCGGACATCGGCAGCCAATGCCGTCCAGCCGCGCTGACGGTGCCAGGGATCGGTGCCGGTGAGCGGCGCGAGCGATGCGCCATGCAGCACGGCGGCGCTCACCAGCAGATGCAGGGCGAGGGATAGCTTCAGCCAGAGTGTGCGGTCGTGGCGGACAAGCCAGCCGGTCACCAGGATCGCGGCGGAGACATAGGCAACCGCGGCCCAGTTGGCGTGGGCCCGGCTCAGGAGCGATTGCACGGTCATCAGGGCCAGCACCGGCAAGGCGAAGGCGGCGAGCATCTTTTCCGCATCACTCAGGCTTCGCCAGCGCCAGACAGCCCAGCCGAGCGCGATCAGCAACAGCGGGCCAAACACACCGAACTGGCCGCCGACGAACTCGCCGAACTTGCCGAATTTGAGTTGGAAGCCGTGCCAGTTGGCGTTCTCTGCCGTGTGGCCGAAGCTGACGAAATCGTTTGCCCAATTCCACCAGACATTCGGCAGAAACAGCACCAGCCCCAGCAAGAGCGCGCCCCAAAGGCCGCCGCGGCGGAGCATGGCGCGTTGGGAGGGGGCAACCAGCATGGTGACGGCCAGACCCAGCAGGAAATAGTTCATGGCGTATTTCGACAGCAGTCCCAGGCCAAGCGCTATGCCGAGCCCAATCCACCATAGGCCCCCTTGCTGGGTATAGCGCACATAGCAATAGAGCGCCGCGGCCCAGCAGAGCAGCAGGGGCACGTCGGTCGAGACGATGGTCGCCGATACGCTCACACCCGGCAGCAGCGCCAGCATGACGGCAGTCCATGCAGCAGCGCGGGCGTTAAAGAGGCGGTAGGCAGTGGCGCCGCTGAATGCGGCTGTGATCGCGTAGCAGATGGGCGACATAGCCCGGATGCCTAACTCGCTCTCGCCAAAGACGGCGGTGGAAAGCCAAATCAGCCAGGCAAGTACCGGCGGCTTGGAGAAATAGCCGAAGGCTGGATTGACGGACCAGTACCAGTACTGAGCCTCGTCGAAGAACAGATTGATGTCGACGATGGAAAGCGCCCAAAGCCGCCAAAGCGTCAGCGCCAGGATGAACAGGGTTGCCAAGCTGAGGGCGCGCCTATCCAGTAGCGCGCGCAACTCTGCGGCCGCACTACTCGGCGCGTAGGCTCGCTGCGCCCCAAATCTTCCCTGGTCCGCTCTGTTGGACAAGCACTGCTACTCCCCAGTCCACGTCGCCGGGTGTGACGCTCGCTTCAACCACCTGCGCCTGTCCGTCGAACCGGCTCAGGGCCAGGCGCTCACGGGCGACGTGGTGATAGGCGAGACGTTTGCCGCCGTTCTCGCCGCGCACAATACGGGTGGATTGCTTTTCGTCAAAGCGTATCAGCCAGATTTCCGCGCCTTTGGCCTGCGGCGCATCAGGCAGAGCGATGCGGACGGTGCCCTTGTCCCGCCAGGAAAGGGCCGGGCTGGCGGGCTTTGCGGAGGTTTTGGCCGTGCGGATCAGGGTGCGCACCAGTGACCGGTCGGAGCCGACGGCAGGCTGCTGGCCATCCACCATCATTTGCGGCGTGTATACCCGCCGCGTGCGCTGGGCGGCGGCATAGCCATACTGGCGGTCGGTGCCCCAGTTGGTGGCGTAGGGGTCAGGCCAGCCGAGCCGGTCCCAATAATTGACGTGATAGCCGATGGCGACGACGCCGTCTTCCTTCGCCAATTCGCCGAGGAATGTGTCGGCCGGCGGGCAGGAATAGCAGCCCTGGGAGGTGAAGAGCTCGACGACCACGGGGGGCTGGGCGCTAGCGGCGAGTGGTGCGAGGACCAGCGCCAGAATGGATAGTACTTTTCTCATACTCTCCTGGGTAACGGGCCCGGCCGGTCACGGCAAATCAAGGCTGGTTGAACCTTTCGCGAGCAGCGACAAGCCGCGCTTTGGTCGAGGTTTACTCACGCGCCGCGATCAAGGCATATGGCTTTGGTCGAAACGAGTGGCAGGGCCATGCACGGCAAAACGGTTTGCATCTTTTGTGGCTCCCGCATGGGGGGACACGAGCACTACCGGCAACTAGTGGAAGCAGCAGGGCGTGGCTTGGCTGAGCGCGGGGTTACGGTTGTCTACGGCGGCGGCTCGCTGGGTCTGATGGGGGTGGTGAGCAATGCGGCGTTTGATGCTGGCGGCCAGGTAACCGGCATCATACCGACCTTCCTGCGCCACGCAGAAGTGCAGCAGATGCGCCTGACCAGGACGATTGTTACCGACACAATGCTGGATCGGAAGCAGGCGATGATCGACCTGTCCGATGCCTTTCTGGTGCTGCCCGGCGGATTGGGTACCTTGGACGAACTGCTGGAGGTCATGACCTGGCGGCAACTGGGCCAGATCGATAAGCCTATCGTGCTGCTGGGTGATGATGGCTATTGGCAGCCGTTTCTCGCCCTGGTGGACCATGTTATCGCCCAGGAATTTGCGAGCGGCAGTATTCGCGGCCTCGTCACGATGGCCGATTCACCGGATGCGGCGTTTGACGCGCTCGGGTTGACAGAAAGTCGGTCGTTACAGAACTAGCGGTGCCGCTATTATTGCGGCACCCGCACTGCTTTTCCCGATCCCCGGAGACACCCAATGGCCAAGATCCAAGTCAAAACCCCCGTTGTGGAACTTGATGGGGACGAGATGACCCGGATCATCTGGGACTTCATCAAGCAGAAGCTGATACTGCCTTATCTCGACATTGACCTGAAAAAAAGGGGGATTACATCTCTAAGTAACATTTAAGAATATAGGGGTGTTCAAGAAAAGAGAGCTGGATGTTCAGAGGGCAAACGCGGTTTAGACGTTTGCCTAACTGAATAGGTATTTTAAGAAATGATCTACCTCATTGTCTTTATTGTGGTGGGGCCTGAATTGGAATTAACGTTATATAGACAGATGGTTCGTATTTATTGTCAGCACCTGTCATTGAATCGATAGCACTGCTAGCGCCCCAGGTTAAAATCACATCCAATAGAATGCCTCCCGCACCCGAAGTAGATTCCCAACCGCTATTGTTGCGGTAAGTTGCGGTTTGGTAGCCATCTTTGTTGCAGGTAATCGTTATATCGTGTTTGGTTTTTGTAACTGTTACATGCCCAGGCGATGAGACAATTTCAGCGATTTTTTACCTTGTCTCTCAAGCGTACACTGTGCCGCTATCGGGGATGTGGAAATGTAAATTTCTTGATCTGTGCCTTGTGTGATTGTTGAACAAGCGCTTAATTGAAGTCCGAATAATATAGTCGCTAGTGCAGGGGTGATTTCCATGATTTTTTCTTTAGATTTTGTCAATACACGGGAATAGGAATTATATTTCTAAGTAACATTGCACTGAATTATTCCTAACCTGGTTTTGATTTTCTATCCGGCGACGCCTTGAAGAATGCGTTGCGCAGGTCTTTCATCTCCGCGCCGGGCATATCGTATTCCTGTTCCATTTCAGCCTTGCTCGGCTGGTAGTGAGAGTCAGCTAGTTTTTCAGAGAGTGTTCTGTCTTTGGGTTTGAGTTTGGTCATTTGGCTTATCCTTTCGCGATCATAAGATAGGGGTTTAACCGAACGGGAGCTGTGGTTCAGACTATCTATGCCCATGTGCAATTGAAGGTGTCTGAAACCGCTTATATTCAAGAATGTTTTGAAAGGTTAGTAACCGCATTCGCGCATACTGAACATCAATAATTTCAAGAACAGACTGATTGTTTGCGATATCATGTTCGAGAACCGCTTTCCAAACCATTATCTGCAATCAAATCAACGTAGCGCAAACGCTTTCCCGCCATGCTACAAACCAAATCGCTCATCTGGTCAATGGTATCCTTGGGACGTCTGTTGTGACGGCTAGAGAACTCATTAACATAGCGTTGTAGATGCTTGGGGCTCATCTTGTGATAAATGCCCTGATAGCCACGCTTCATCGGTGCCCAGAAGCTTTCGAAACCGTTTGTATGTGCCATGTTACGGACGTATTCACCCATTGAGTGTTTGACCGCTTGATGCGCCCTGTTAATGCCCTTGTAGGCGCGCGCCTCGTCGGGGAATACCTGGGCATCCTTGGTAGTATGATTGGTCACAAAATCTTGTAGTGTATGCGCAGCGGTTCTTTCAACCACCTTGGCAACCACGCGGCCGGAGTTGCGATCCTTGATCCCGGCCACGGCGGTTTTGCCCACCGCGCCGCGGCCGGCCTTGAGTTTTTTGCTAGCGTGTTTGTTCTGTTCCTTACCACCCATGTAGGTTTCATCCGCTTCAACTGGACCTTTGAAAACTGGACTATTGGACCCATGAGCCTCACGGAGACGGTGCAGCATGAACCAAGCGGCCTTCTGCCCAATCCCGAGCTCACGATGCAGCTTCATGCTAGAGATACCCTTGAGATTGGTGGCGAACAGGTAAAGCCCAACCGCCCAGACACGATAGGGTAGCTTTGATCCCTGCATGATATTGCCAACCCGAACAGTGAACATCGGCTTTTTCGGGCAGTCATTGCAGCGATGCGTCATGCTCTTGTGGGCCACGCCGACTTTTACATTGATAGAACCGCAGTGAGGACAGTGTGGCCCTTCCGGCCAGTGCTGGGCCTCAATCCATTTCCGCGCCTTTTCTTCATCCCCGAACATTTCTGCAATTTGCAAAAGCGTCAGACCATTCCGCTCATGTCGTCCCGGTGCATTTTTTGCCATGTTTCCTCCTAATGTGACTCTATGGTAAATCATAGAATCAAATGGGGTAATAGGAAAATGTTACTTAGAGATATAATTCCCTTTTGAAAAATACTAGGAAGTAGCCTCTTCGCCCTGATTCGGTCGAAGGGGGAGGCCACTGGTACTATGATAGCACACCGATGGGCCAGGGCGCAAACTCGTCCTCGCCGACGCCCAAGGCTTCGCTCTTCGAGGGCTTGCTGCCGGCTACCGCCAAGATTTCGGCGAAGATTTCCTCGCCCATCTGGTTGAGGGTTTTCTCGCCATCGATTACAGGTCCGCAATTGATGTCCATGTCGCCGATCATGCGCTCGTACATGGGCGTGTTGCTGGCAAGCTTGATGGTGGGCGAGGGGTAGGAGCCAAAGCACGAGCCGCGGCCGGTAGTAAAGCACACCAGGTTCGCGCCGCCTGCGATCTGCCCGGTGGCTGAGACCGGATCAAAGCCAGGCGTGTCCATGATGACCAGGCCCTTTTCCGTCACCAGCTGGGCGTACTCATAAACGCCCATAACGCCACTGGAGCCGCCTTTTTTGGCGCCGCCCAACGCCTTCTCGATGATGTTGGCGATGCCGCCCGCATTGTTCCCGGGCGAGACGCGGCATTGATCTGCGTGTCGCGGCCCTCGTTATAGTCGAGCCACCAGTTGATGCGGTCGACGAAGGTTTTGCCGACCTCCGGTGTCTGCGCGCGAGAGGTCAGTGTGTGCTCGACGCCATAAAGTTCGGGCGTTTCGGACAGGATGGCCGTGCCGCCATTCTTCACCAGAATGTCCATGGCCTTGCCCAACGCCGGGTTGGCGGACAGGCCGGAGAAACCGTCGGAGCCGCCGCACTGCAGGCCGATGGAGATATGCTTGGCGGAACAGGGCTCGCGCTGGACCTTGTCGGCCTCGGCCAGCATTTCACGGACGGCGGCTTTGCCCATGTCGATCGCGGCTTTGGTGCCGCCTGCTTCCTGCATGGTGATGGCCTTCAGCATCTTGCCGCTGGCGAGGCTCTGTTCGGCAAAAAATTGAGCCAAGTTATTCCGCTCGCAGCCCAGCGCCACCACCAGCGCGCCCACCATGTTGGGATGGCGCACATAGCCTGCCAGCGTGCGGCGCAGCAGGGCCATGGGCTCGCCTATCATATCTCCATGCCGCAGCCTTGCTCGTACACGAAGGGGATGACGCCGTCGACGTTGGGATAGTCCTCCATCCGCTTTTCATCGAAATAGTTGGCGATCTTGCGTGCCACCGTGGCCGAGCAATTCACGGTGATGAACACGCCGATATAGTTACGGGTCGCGACCTGACCGTCCGACCATTTGATGCCCATGAAAGTTGCCCGCTGCGGCGGCGGAATGAAGTCAGTCGGTTTGTAGTCGCAGCCGAATGCACAGTCCTTTTGCACCTCGTCCATCAGCACGTTGTGCGTGTGCATCCAGGCACCCGGCTCTACATCCTCGCCCGCATAGCCAATGACGGTGTTGTATTTCAGAACGGGGTCACCTTTGCGCATGGCCGTGGTAGTGATCTTGTGACCGAGGGGCACGTCGTGCAGTGTTGTGACATCCTCCGCGGCGGCGTACGTGCCCTTGGCGATCTCCACGCGGGCGACGGCGACGTTGTCGGCGGCATCCAGCCGGATGGTGGGGGAGCGTTCGATGGCGGCGGACATTTTTCAGGCCTCGTTAAGCGGGCATAGGGGAACGCCAGTCTACTCAACGCCCGGTGACCGGGAAAGCATCAACCCCCGGTTCAACCAATTCTAACCAAGCCATCAGAGCCGGGATAGTTAAATTTTAGTAAAAATTGCTGTACCCGGTTCAATTCACCGCTAAAATGCAGCCTTGGTGCCATATTAACCGAGAATTTATTGACCATGCGCAATGAATATTGGATTGAGTCCGGTAATGATACGAACGTTATTGTTTTTGGTGATATTCGGAGCAAGTCTTTTTCTGGCCGTTGCCGCGGTCGATTTCTTAAGGCTGGACCGTGCGCTAGGCGGCTTGTTTGAGGCGCTGTTTGGATCTTTTTCTGATGCAGACACAATAGCCATGATCGGGCTGGTTGGCCTCGGGACCGCGTGGCTTGCTTATGGCATCGCAATGTCGGTCACGAACTTGCGGCAGCGCCTATTGCACTCAGTGGCCGCTTGGCCATTGGCGCACCGTCCGACGGCAAGCTTCTTCCTTCGGACTGGTGTTTTTGCCCTCGCTACGATGATTTTCATGATAGTTGTTTCGGTTGTTGACCCATCCGGCGTTGCTCAAGATATTGTGTTGCTTATATTTGCGGTCATAGGCCTAGCTTACGTCGGCATGGTGTTGCGCGATTTTCATGGTCTTCTTTTAAACCCGGATTTGGTCGGAAATACCGAAGGCAACACCTCGGACAAACGGACTTCGGGTTGGATATTGCCTGCATCCATAACGCAGGAAATGCTCGGCAAACCGGAACTGCGTTTTGAACTGGCAAAAGACCTTCGGAACCGGGCCGCGAATATGCGGCGCTTTTCGTTTATTGCGCTGGCAGGTATCGCCGCTTTGTTGGTCGTTGCGGTCAATGTGATCCTATTCGCAGGCTTTATCGCCAACCTGGGTGTTGGCGTCACGGGGCCGGAGCGCATTCAGCAATTGCTTGATTCAGAAACCCTGGCTCTGGACAACATTCAAACCAGCCTCCGCAATCTTGATGCGCGCCTTGTGCGTGAAGAGATGGACTTTCATCGAGCGAAATTCACCAGCAGAGCGAACATACGTAACCTGGACGACAAGAACATTTTGCCTGAAAATCGAGAGCTATTCCGTCGGACTGATGCCTACCAAGACTATCTGATTTGAAAGGCAAACCTCGAGCGTATCGGCAGCGCGCATGCCCGCTCGGTCGAGGGCATCCTGGAAGAACGGACGGAATACCTGCGTAGAGCGATCCAGGATGATTTTGGATCTGCCAAACAAGCCGATAACCTCAACCTGCTAATTGCTTCAGGTATCACCCGTTTCAGCGTACTCTTTATCACGCTGTTTATTGTGCAGGTTTTGGTGAACCTGTACCGATACACAATGCGTCTGTCGGCCTACAATCTCAGCCAAGCTGACGCTCTCCTGCTGGCGGAGGATGGCAGCGAAAGCTTGCTACGAGTGGTGCCGGTATTTTCCCCCAGGACGTGGATTTCGGCAAGGTGCCGCAAACGCCTGTTCAGAACCTGGAAAAAATCATCGAATTGGCCGCCAAGCTGCGCTAACCAGCAACGCGGCAGCATGGCCACGGTCCCGGCGTCGCCGGTTTGTTGACTTAGCCCAAGCCCGGCTCTACACCATTTTTAAATCCAACGGCGGTTTCTCGTCGTATCCTGTCTATCTTCCTGATGTGAAGGACTCCACACAGATGGCCAGCGTTGAGCGTCCGCTGTCTCCGCATTTGCAGGTCTACCGTCCGCAATGGACTTCCGTCCTGTCGATTTCCCACCGCGCGACCGGCATAGCCTTGTCCGTAGGCGCTATCGCGCTGGTCTGGTGGCTGGCTGCTGCTGCGGGCTCTGCGGAATATTATGAAAGCTTCGCCGGTGTCGCCGGTTCCGTTATCGGGCAGCTCGCGCTGTTCGTTTGGACCTTCTGCCTGTTTTATCACCTCTTCAACGGCCTGCGTCATCTGATGTGGGACGCGGGCAAGTGGTTGGAACTCGAGCAGGCGCGCAAATCCGGCTACCATGTTGTTATTTCTGCGGCGGTGCTGACGGTGGTCAGCTGGATCGCTGCCTACGCAGCCATGTAAGGGGAATTAGAACATGACTCTCCGTTCCTCTCTCGCCGCCGCACGCGGCCTTGGCTCCGCCAAATCCGGCACCCACCATTGGTGGTTGCAGCGGGTAACAGCCGTTGCTTTGGTGCCGTTGACCATCTGGTTCGTCGTCAGCCTGATCGCCCATAGCAGCGCTTCCTACGAGGAAGTGCGCTTCTGGATCGGCTCTCCGGTTCCGGCCGTGCTGATGATTTGCCTGATCGCCGGCATGTTCCATCATGCGCAGCTGGGCCTGCAGGTGGTCATCGAAGACTATATTCACGCCGAAACCTGCAAGATGGCGGCGTTACTCGTGGTAAAGGGCGCGGCCATATTCCTTGGCGTGCTCGGTATCTTTTCTGTGTTCAAGATCGCGTTTGGAGGCTGATCCAAGTGACGCAAGCTTATGACGTCCAAGATCACGTATATGACGTAGTCGTGGTTGGTGGCGGAGGCTCAGGCCTGCGCGCCGTTTTGGGTTGTGTGCAGGCCGGTCTGAAGACCGCTTGTGTGACCAAGGTGTTCCCGACCCGCTCGCACACTGTCGCGGCGCAGGGTGGCATTGCCGCTTCGCTGGGCAATATGAGCGACGATAACTGGCACTGGCACATGTACGACACCGTCAAGGGGTCGGACTGGCTGGGCGACCAGGATGCCATCGAGTACATGTGCCGCCAGGCCGTACCGTCGGTGATTGAGCTGGAGCATTTCGGCATGCCCTTCAGCCGCACGGAAGAGGGCAAGATCTACCAGCGCCCCTTCGGTGGTCACATGAAGGAATACGGCAAGTCGCCGGCCCAGCGCGCCTGCGCCGCCGCCGACCGTACCGGCCACGCCCTGCTGCACACGCTCTATCAGCAGAGCCTGCGCCACTCGGCCGAGTTCTTCATCGAATATTTCGCCATCGACCTGATCATGAACCAGGAAGGCGGCTGCCAGGGCGTCGTCGCCTGGAACCTGGACGATGGTACCATGCACCGCTTCCAGGCGCAGAAGGTCATTCTGGCGACCGGCGGTTATGGCCGCTCCTACTTCTCCTGTACCTCCGCCCATACCTGCACCGGCGACGGCAACGGCATGGTGGCGCGCGCAGGCCTGCCGAACCAGGATATGGAGTTCGTGCAGTTCCACCCAACCGGCATTTTCGGCGCGGGCTGCCTGATCACTGAGGGCGCACGCGGCGAGGGTGGCTACCTCACCAATTCCGAGGGCGAGCGCTTCATGGAGCGTTACGCGCCGACCGCGAAGGACCTGGCGAGCCGCGACGTGGTCAGCCGATCCATGACGGTGGAAATTCTCGAAGGCCGCGGCGTTGGTCCGAACAACGACCACATCCTGCTGCATTTGGAGCATCTTGGCGCGGACGTATTGAACCTGCGTCTGCCGGGTATCACGGAGATCGCACGCATCTTCGCTGGCGTTGACGCCACGAAGGAGCCTATCCCGGTTCTGCCAACCGTGCACTACAACATGGGCGGCATTCCGACGAACTATGACGGCGAGGTGCTGTGCCCGACCGCAGACAACCCGGACGGTGTCGTGCCCGGCCTGATGGCCGTGGGCGAGTGCGCCAGCGTGTCGGTGCATGGTGCGAACCGCCTGGGCTGCAACTCTCTGTTGGATCTGGTTGTGTTCGGCCGGGCGGCGGGCCTGCATTGTGCAGCGACCCTGACGGCTGGCGCGAAGCGGCAGAACCTGCCTGCCGATAGCTCCGACATGGCGCTTTCCCGCCTGGACAAATTCCGCCACGCCGACGGCTCTACCATGACCGCGGACATCCGGGACACCATGCAGCGGTCGATGCAGTTGCATGCGGCAGTCTTCCGCGAGCAGGGCTCCATGGAAGAAGGGTGTCGCAAGATGGAGCAGTCCGCCGGCGCCATTGCTAACGTGAAAATCAGCGACCGCTCGCTGATCTGGAACTCTGACCTGGTGGAAACACTGGAGCTGGACAATTTGATGGCCTGCGCCATGACCACCATGTTCTCCGCCGAAGCGCGCAAGGAAAGCCGCGGTGCCCACGCTCGCGACGATATTCCGGACCGCGAAGACGAAGAGTGGATGAAGCACACGCTGGCCTGGTACTCAGAAGACCGTAAGGTCAGCCTGACCTACCGTCCGGTGCATAATTACACGCTCAACCCGGATGAGGTTGAGTACATCGCTCCTCAGGTTCGCGTGTACTAAGTGCGCGTTTCTGATCTGAACGTCCTATTGAACGACCGCTAGTCGCGAGAACGAATAATGGCCGAATTCAGCCTGCCGAAAAACTCGAAGATCAAGCCGGGCAAGAAACACGCCCCGGCGCAGACTCCGAAAAATGCGAAGACTGTTAAGGTCTACCGCTGGTCTCAAGACGATTCCGAAAATCCCCGGATGGACGAATACGTCATCGACTTGGATGAATGCGGGCCGATGGTCCTTGACGCGCTGATCAAGATCAAGAACGAAATCGACTCGTCCGTAACCTTCCGCCGCTCGTGCCGCGAAGGCATCTGCGGCTCGTGCGCCATGAACATTGATGGCACCAACACGCTGGCCTGTACCAAGGCTGTTGATGAGGTGAAGGGCGACCTGGCGGTCTATCCGCTGCCGCATTTGCCGGTGGTCAAAGACCTGGTGCCCGACCTGAAGCACATGTATGCGCAGCTTGCCTCGATCGAGCCGTGGCTGAAGAACGACACGCCGCCGCCGAACCGCGAACGCCTGCAAAGCGTCGAAGAGCGGGACAAATTGGACGGTCTGTGGGAGTGCATTCTGTGCTTCTGCTGCTCTACCTCATGCCCGAGCTACTGGTGGAACAGTGACCGCTACCTGGGGCCGGCGGTGCTACTGCAATCGTACCGTTTCCTGGCTGACAGCCGTGACGAAGCGACCGGTGAGCGGTTGGACAACCTGGAAGACCCCTTCCGCTTGTACCGCTGCCACACGATCATGAACTGCACCAACACCTGCCCGAAAGGCCTGAACCCGGCCAAGGCTATCGCCGAAACCAAAAAGATGATGATCGCGCGACAGGGGTAGACCTGGTGCGTTGGTTATCTGGTCTGGGGACCATCGTATTTTGAGAAGCCGCCGGGGCGTTCTTGCGAGAATGTCCCGGCGGTTTTCTATTGAGTAGACAAATGACCGACCAGCCCACTGAACCCGCCACTGCTCCCACCCTCGAAATTACCGGCCCGCGTCAGTTGCCAGCGTGGCTTGCTGAGCAAAAGCTCAGTCTGGCGTTTACGACTTATCAGGTGGGGAAGCTGTTTCTCATCGGGGCTCAGCCGAACGGCAATCTTTCGATTTTTGAGCGGACCTTTAACCGGGCGATGGAGCTTTGGACCGACACCCAGCGGTTGTATCTGGCGACGCTCTATCAGCTTTGGCGCTTCGACAATGTGCTGGAGCCAGGGCAAACACATGAAGGCTATGATAGGCTCTATGTACCGCAAATGGCCTGGACGACAGGTGACGTGGACATCCACGACATTGCGGAAGACGCCCAGGGCCGTCCGGTATTCGTCAATACGTTGTTTGGCTGTCTGGCGCGGGTAAGCGAAAGCCATAGCATTGCGCCTGTTTGGCAACCGCCCTTCATCTCGCGCCTGGCGGCGGAGGATCGCTGTCACCTGAATGGGCTCGCCATGCGAGATGGCAAGCCGGCTTATGCCACAGCGGTCAGCCGCTCCGACGCAGCCGACACCCCGCTGGCACAACGGGAAGCTATGGTTCATCGATTCAGGGAACGGGTACCTTTCCGCGTTGGAGCCAGGCAAAGGAGAGGTTGAGAAGGTCGCCGGCCGCGGGCTGGCCCTGCATGGCAAGTTTGCGGTGGTTGGACTGTCAAAGCCGCGGGATAACAAGACCTTCTCTGGGCTGGCTCTGGATGGCGCGTTGCAGAAGCGCGATTCCGAGCCGCGTTGCGGACTCTGGGTGGTGGATTTACAGACTGGCGACATCGTCCACTGGCTCCGCATCGAAGGCGTGATTGGCGAACTCTACGACGTCGCAGTTTTGCCCGGCGTGCAACGCCCGATGGCAATAGGGCTGGTGAGTGACGAGATACGCCGCATGATCCGTGTTGCACCCGCCGAAGCGCTATAGGAACGGTACCGAATACCCAGAATTTAACCGTGTGAACCGTTGACAAAAACGCCGAACTACCGCTCTTCTATAGACTAGCTATTTCTTTGTTCAGTGTACCAATAGGAAATCTCCGCAATGAATGACACCACCTCTCTGAATAAATGGATCGGCCAGCGCACGATCCGGCCGGATGGCACCGAGAAAGTGACGGGCTCGGCTCAGTACGCCGCTGATTTCACCATGCCCGGCATGCTCTGGGGCAAGATTCTGCGCAGCCCGCACGCCCATGCCCTGATCAAGAAGATCGACACCTCCAAAGCCGCTGCGGTGAAGGGCGTCCTGGCCGTCATGACCGGCGACGACCTGCCGCTGTTGCCGCTGGACGTGCCGCTGCCGACTGGTCCGAACGACATCCGCTGGATTTCCCGTGGCTGTATGGCGCGTGAGAAAATCCTTTATGTTGGCCACCCGGTTGCCGCCGTCGCCGCCACCTCGCAGAGCATCGCGAATGCCGCGCTTGAACTGATCGAGGTTGAGTACGAAGTGCTGCCGCACGTGATCGACGTGGACGAGGCAATGGTGCCCGGCGCACCGATCTTGCACGATTGGATCAGCACCAAAGGCATCGATGGCCCGACCAACGTTTCGAACGTCATGACCGTCAAATGTGGCGACGTCGATCAGGGCTTTGCTGAATCCGATGTGGTGATTGAGCGTGAGTTCAAATCGGCAGCGGTTCACCAGGGCTACATTGAGCCCCAGGCCTGCATCGTCAGCTACAAGCCGGATTCCCAGTCCACGATCTGGAGCAGCAGCCAGGGCCAGTTCATGGTCCGCGGCCTGACAGCGACGATCACCGGCATGGCAACCGGCGACATCAAGGCAATTCCGGCGGAGATCGGTGGCGGCTTCGGCGGCAAGACCATCATCTACCTGGAGCCGGTAGCGATGGTTCTCTCCAAAAAGTGCGGCCGTCCGGTCAAAATGCAGAACAGCCGCGAGGATGTGTTCCACAGCACCGGCCCGGCGTCGGGCATGTCCGCCCACTTGAAAGTTGGCGTGACCAAGGACGGCAAAATCAAGGCCGTGCAGGGTGCCTATAATTTCCAGGCTGGCTGCTATCCGGGCTCGCCCGTGGGCCGCGCCTGTAACTTCTCCTTCTCCTGCTACGACATTCCGCATGCGGATGTGAAGGGCCTGGACGTTGTCTCGAACCGGCCTAATGTTGCTGCCTACCGCGGCCCCGGTGCGCCACAGGGCAACTATGTGTTTGAGGCGATCCTGGACGAAATCGCAGATGAACTGGGCATGGACCCCTGGGAGTTCCGCCTGAAAAACGAGTTGGCTGCGGACAAGCCAACCATCTATGGCGCGAAGATCGGCAATGCCGCCATTCAGGAATGCATTGATGCAGTCCGCAACCACCCAAATGCCAAAGCAACGCTTGGGCCGAACCAGGGCCGCGGCATTGCCATTGGCTACTGGGGCAATGCGGGCGGCGAATCCAGCGCGCAACTCCACATTAACGAGGACGGCACCGCGCTGGTCATTACCGGTCACCCGGACATCGGCGGCAGCCGCGCGTCTATGGTGAATATCGCTGCGGAGAAGCTGGGCATCGACTACCGCAAGGTGCGGGCGCAGATCGGCGACACCAACAATGTCGGCATCAGCGCGGTAACCGGCGGCAGCCGTGTGACTTTTGCTGCCGGTATCGTGGTGAACGAAGCAACCGACCTGGTAATCAAGACCTTGAAAGGCAGGGCTGCGAAGATCTGGGGTATCGATGAGGAAGCCGTGGAGTGGAAGGACGGCGCTGCTTATCCGGCCAGCCCGAACGCCGGTGAGTTCGACCCTCTTAGCCTGCCGGAACTGGCCGCCAAAGCTGAGTCCACCGGCGGTCCGATCACGGCGGCGGTCTCCAAAAACACCGCAGGCCACATGGGCGTTGTCGGTGCACACATGGTCGATGTGGAGGTCGACCCGGAAACCGGTCATGTGAATATCCGTCGCTACACCGCCAGCCAGGACGTTGGCCGCGCGATTCACCCCGCCTATGTCGAAGGACAAATCCATGGCGGCGTGGTGCAGGGTATTGGCTGGGCGCTGAACGAGGAGTTAATTTACGACAAGAATGGCCGCCTCGATAATGCTGGCTTCCTGGACTACCGCATGCCGGTCGCCTCGGACCTGCCGGAAATCGATGCAGTCATGGTTGAAAACCCGAACCCGGCGCATCCCTATGGTGTGAAGGGCGTTGGTGAGATCCCGCTCGTGCCGCCGCTGGCCGCTATCGCGAATGCGATTGCTCACGCAAGCGGCAAACGCATGTACGAACTGCCAATGTCGCCGCCGAAGGTGCTTGCTGCCCTTAGCAAGTAACTCGTGGCGTCTAGTTTTCTGGGAAAGGCGGCGGGCTTTCGGGCTCGCCACCTTTTTCTTTTGCCGACAAGTTCGGCGGTCCGCCGCAGCGGGAGCCGCGTAGGGATTCTCAACGTATATTGAATTGAGCAGAACACTCTGCCGTTGAAAAGCGGTGGTCAAGCCAGGCCATTGCATGTGCGCAAGGGAATGGCGCTGCCGGAGCATGGACACCGTGGGATGGAACTCACCATGGTATTGACTGGCAGCTTTTCCGAGGACAGTTTGGAGTTTCGGCGGGGCGATGTTGCGGTGGCCGATGAAGGTGCCCGGCACGTACAGGTCATTGGCCCGGCCGAACCTTGTATCTGCCTGACCGTGCCGGATGCGCCGTTGTTGTCCCGGGGCTGGCTGCCGAAAATTGTGCAACGCTTCGCCAAGATTTAGCGGACAAGCCTGAACGCGGATTTATGATAGTGGCAAGCAAGTACCTTTCCGGTATCGCCTCTAACAGGAGCCTGTCCCGCCATGAAATTCGGTCTGCATTTCGGTTCGCGCGGCACCGCCAGTGAGCCCGATTCTCTGAAAGCAATCGCCCAAAAAGCCGAGGAACTGGGCTACGAGCATTTCGGTATGAGCGACCATGTGGTCGTCGCGACCGATGTCGATAGCGCCTATCCCTATTCCGAAACGGGGAAGTTCTTCGCCCAAGATACCGGCGTTTCGCTGGAGACGCTTACGACGTTATGCTTTGTTGCCAGCGCGACCAGCAAGATCAGGCTGCTGTTGTCGGTGTTGGTGCTGCCGCACCGGCAGCCGGTTTTATCGGCAAAGATGCTGGCGACACTCGACGTGCTTTCGAAAGGCCGGATGATTGTCGGCGTCGGCATCGGTTGGATGGCCGAGGAAATTGCGCTGCTGGGCGGGCCTGAATTCCGTCACCGGGCGGCGGCATCTGATAAGACTATCCAGGTGTTCCGTGCGCTGTGGACGGCGGACAAGCCGCGCTTTCAGGGGGAACACGTGCAGTTCGAAAACCTGCTGTTCGCGCCGAAGCCTGTGCAGGCGGGCGGCATGCCGATTTGGGTTGGCGGCGAGGTAAAGGGGGCGCTGCGCAGGACGGGGCGCTATGGCGATGGGTCGTACCCGGTAGCCGCAAACCCGCGCATCCCGCTGGATACGCCAGACCTCTATCAAGCGGTGTTGGATGAAGTGCGGAGTGAGGCGGATAAGGCAGGGCGTGATCCTATGGCGATTGATGCAGCCTTGTTGGCGATCAAATTCCGTATTGGCCCGGAGCAGGAAGGCCGCGATGGCAAGCGCATGGCCTTTACCGGCAGCGCGCAGGCGATTGTCGACGACATTGGCGGCATGGCAGGAGCAGGCTTGCAGCACTTCCTTATCGGTGGGGACGGGACGACCTGCCCTGCACACTTGACCAGATCGAAGAATTCGCAACGGAGGTGATGGCGAAGGTGGGGTGAGACGGGTGATTCAGTCTAATTCACGGCCCCGCCTGCATTTACGTAGCCAGCGGTTACTGTTGCAACCTGTTTGGCGCTCATAATCGGCGGGAACAGGGTTTGGAAGCGGCCGTCGCCGTCGAGTAGGTAGATGAAGGAGCCATGAGTATAGATCGGCCCTTCCTCCAGATGGTCGAACAGGAACTGCTTCTTTACGTTAAAGGCCTGATAAGCGGCCGCTAGCGCTTCTTCGCTGCCGGTCAGGCCCATCAGGCGCGGGTGGATGGCAGGGGCGGCCTCACGCAAGGCAGCAACGGTATCGCGGACGGGGTCGACGGTGACGAGCAGTGGCGTAACCGTTACGCCGCTGGCTTGTAGGATATCCACTGCCTGCGCCATGCTGGGTAGGGCCGCAGTGCAGATCGCCTTGCACCTGGCATAGCCGAAAAAGACCAGCTGGAAGTGTCCCGACGGGTTGCGGGAAGTGCGCACATCGCCGTGGTGGTCAATCAGGCGGAAGTCGCCGCCTTTGACCGTTGGAAAGCCTGATGTGTTGCGCGCCGAAACCTGCGCTTCCGCCACATTGATGGCTGGTGCGGGAACGCGCTTTTCGGAGAGCGCGGCTTGCAGGCTTGCCGCGACTACTGAACCCAGGCCAAGGACGGCCGCAAAGGCCGTAAGGCCGATACGGAAGCGCGAAACGCTGGCCACTATTGGTTGGCTTCGATGAATTTGCGGTCTTCCTCAAACCCCAGGCCGAAATGGCCGTCCAGGGCAATTTGCTTTTTCACGCGCTGGTCGCGACGGAACCAGGGGCCCTTGCCCGAGGCGTCCGGGTTTTTTTCCGCCCATCGCTTGGTCCAGAGGTTGGCTTTGTTCCATTTCTTCTCACCCGAAACGCGGATCAGCTGAAGCTGGTAGAACTTGGCCGCTACCACATCGTCATCGCCAATCATCAGGCCATCGACGTCAACTTTTTGACCACAATAAGGCAGCAGATCCTCGGCAGCTCCGTTAAAGGCCGGCTGGCTGTTTTTCAGTACCAGCACCAATTGGCCATCGGCATCCCGCAAGATGCCGAGATTGCGTTTCCCATCGCCGCAATTGGGAGGGCAATTGCCGGAGAGATAGCAAAGCACGTCCACGACCGTTCCCGAAAACAGCGCTTTCTCTTCGCCGTTCAGGTTCCAGCTTTTGGCCTGGCTGCCTTCCGCGAAACTGTCGGCATTGGCATTGTTCGCCAGCATGAAAACCAGCGACAGGGCGCACAGTAGACGCGTTACGATCAGTTGCAATTTGCGCATCGCCTTTGCCTCCTAATTTGCTTTTTTCGGAGCCGAGAATGGGGGAATTGAGCCGTAGCCGTCGTGGCTGCGGTAGGTGATGCCGTCATTGGACACCACTTTCTCCACCACCAGATAGTCGATGCCATCGCGCAGATAGTGCATGCCGCGGACGGTGATAACGTCGGACTGAATTTCCATGACGGTGTCGGTCTGGGCGAGGGGGTCTTCACCCTCTAAATGTAGCACCATGAAGACCTTGCCTTCCTCCGTGCGCACGCCGACGGGAATGCCGCCCGCCGCACACCAGAGAGCGCAGGTGTGGTGGGCCGTGCCTGTGACAAGGTCCGTCGCGCCCATCACGCCGGAGAAGTAACACCAAGTGTCGATCACTTCGCCCTTGATATCGACCATTTTGCCATTGCCTGCTGGCTGGGCAGCTTGAGCGGGAAAGCACAGGATGATGGTGCAGAACGCTGTGGCCATGACCAAGAGCGCAAACGCTGCGCGTGCATAAAGCAGAGGGGGTGACATGAGGCCTCCATCAGATACTGTTGCTGGCGGGCAGGTATGTCCTGGGCAACCGACTGCTGCAGAGTAGCGACGATGGCCGTTCGCACGCAATGCAAATGCCTGTTACCAGGCCGTGCGCTAAGCGGATGTGAGGGGCAAATGCAATGCTGGAGGACGCGCTGTGTGTTTTGTCACCGACAGTATTTGCAGCAGGGATTTTGTTCGACCCTGACAGGATCAGGAAAGGTTTCGACGATGCGGAATATTCTAACGGCTGCGATTGTGGCTCTGCTGGGTTCGATGACTGGAACGGCGATTGCGGCGGAAGCACCGGTGGCGCTCGCGGCATGGAGTCAGATAACGGGTTCGACGGATCAAACCGCCGCTGGCAGGTTCGTGCCGCCATCCGTCGAAATGCGCTTTGTGGTGGCTGCGGGAAGTGACTGCAGCAACTACACGGCCAGCTACGACACTGCGAGCGCCAAGGGGCAGGCATCAGGCCTGAAAGCGAGCGGGCGAACCGGCCCGTGGACCGATATCGTGGTTTGTGTGTTGCCGATGGATAGCACGTGGACTGCGGCAACGCTGGAAGTGACCGTGGGTAGCGGCAACCAGCCGGTGGTACCGAATTCCATGCTCAACCGGGGCACCATCTCGCTTTTCGGCTCCAAAAACTTCCATAAGCATCTGAAAGGAAAGGATAAATTTGAATTTTTATACACCCCATTTTGACTGTATCGAAGAGGCGCGGCAAAGGCCAATCTGAGCACTGTCTGGCGCATTGCGAAGTCTCCATTTTTCCATATATTCCAGGGGCTTGAGAGAAATATCAAGGAGAGTTCAATACAATCCTCCAGCCGTCCCTTTGGAGGAACGCATCTTGCTATTTTCTCCTGTAGGACCATCTTGTTCCGCTCAAGCTTATCAATCCGCGATTCATAAGCACTGACCACGGAGGCGCTGTTCGCCTCGACGATCCGATCCAACATGTTTTCAAGCTGGTCGTTGATGTCTGCAAGTTGCTGCTTGAGCGCTAGAGCAACGCGCATGTTCCAAGCATCGCGTAACATGGCTCTTGCCAGCTCGAAGAGCTCCTTGGCGGGCTGAAGGCTCTTGAGGATGCTGGCGAAGCCTTCTTCCATCTTCGCAACAGGAACCGATTTGCCCTTGTTCTCACAGTTGCGCGTCTGACACCGATAGTAGGCATAGTGGCAATACTTGCCCTTTGACCATGTCCCCGTCATCGCGTTGCCGCAGCAGTTGCACGCTACGAAGCCATGTAGCGGGAAGTCTTGATTGATATTGGTACGCGCAGCAGGCCTTCTTTTCTTGCCATCCAGAACGTCCTGGATTCTTTGATAGGTCTCAAAGTCTATCAAACCTTCATGTTAGCCTTTTCGCACGCTGACACCCCATTTGGGCGCTTCAACGTACCCGGCATAGACGACCTTCTTCAGCAATCTGTTGATTGTCATCGGACGGAGCGTTCCGTCTTTCTTGTCTTTGGGGAAATGCGGATTGCGTTCTAGGAAACGCTGCACCTCGGCCTGCGAGGCGAAATGACCCGTCGCATAGCCTTCGAGAGCTTGGCGAACTACGGGAGCCAAAACCTCATCAGGCACCAGCACCTTACCCCCACCCGAGGGCGCATTGACGTAGCGATATCCGACAGGTGCGCGGAAAACCCAGAAGCCGTTCTCAACGCGCGCCTTCATCTTTTGAACCACCTGGCGGCGGTTCTGTTCGCGCTCCAACTCGCCTTGCGCTGCGATTACGGTTTCTATGAATTTGCCCTCGGGCGTGTCTTCAATGCGGAAGTTCAAGCATTCTATCATTGCCCCCCGACGCGCAAATTCGCGGCGAAGCTTGAGGTGAAACTCGGTATCACGGGCAAAGCGTTTCAGGTCATCAAAGATGACAATATAGGGCTTGCCTTGTTGGGCATCGAGATAACTCAGCAGCGCGACCATTCCGGGGCGGCGCATAAAATCACCGCCGCCGCTAACATCGTCAGGAAAGACAGCTTCGACCGCATAGCCTTTCTCATCGGCGTAGGCGCGACAACGCTACTCCTGGCTTTCCAGCCCGCTACCTTCGAGGCGTTGTTTCGTGGAGGAAACGCGGCAATAAATCAGAGCAGCAGCTGCTTCAGGCTTTCGGTTGTATTCATCTTTCATCGCATCTCCAGTCCGCCATCATGGGCGAGGCTCCGGCTCGGTTTCATCGTCTTTGGATTTGTTCGATTGTACCCCATCGACTAAGCCAACGGCACTTTGGATGGCTCTTTCACCATTTTTTCCACAGACTTCTTGGACAGGGTGGACCTCAAAGCCCAGTTCGACAAAGCTTACTATGATCTGCCACATAGCCTGAAGAAACTCAGCCTTCTGCACAGCAGTTAAGTTCGCACCATCGAGGTATGATTGATAGCGTTCGACATCCACCTTTATCATTCGTTTGGCGGATGCATCGAACTTGGCCTTGAGGTCGTCATGACCCGTCTTGATATTTATCTAGTCATCCATACGCTCCTCCTTTCGGAGCGAGGTGTTTCCACCTCCTTATATTTTACCACAACCCTCTGAAAACGCCTAATTTCTGCGGCTTTCAGAGGATTCTTCGCATTCTCTACCCCGCTAAAATGGAATGTCATCCAGCTTGCCTGTGTTAGGGCTTCGAAAGAGCTGCGCTATTTTGACATCACACTTGTGGCCAATTTCTTGCTCCAAGAAATTTTCCAAGAGATCGCAATCATCACAGCTTTCCACATCCTGGGAATTCTCGTCCCAATACAGGCGGGCGTCATCGCAGATCGGGCATGGGAACCCATGCCGAAAGCAGCGCAGAATTTCTACCAGTCTTTTGTCCATTTCCTTTCTCTCTTTCTTCTATTTCTATCAGCTCCAAGACCGCATGCGTTGTTCTTCGCCTGAGCGACGATCAACGGCTTTCTGGAAATCCTTGATAGGTTTTTCGCGGGCTTCGACGCGGGCTTTCGCGCTGTTGAGCATGGTGCGAATGGCATCGCACTCTCGATCATCGATCCGCGCCATGTCTTGTTTATACGCGACCGCACCTCAAGCTGTGCCTGGCGATTGATTTCTTGTTTGTTGAACGGGTCTGAGCTGAACCTGCGATCAACCAGCCGCTGCTTCACCGAACCGGCCTTGTGGATGAGACGACGCTGCGCTTCTGATACCCGGTCAGAATATTCCAGCTCGAACGTACGCTTTGTATAACGGCGTTCACCGTCCAACTTCTCGGAAGTCATTTTGAAGGCCGCCCATTCGTCGTTGTTCAGAACACCTGCTGCCTCTCGGCGCAGTTCTAGCAGTTTACTGCGTGGCTCGAACAGGCCTTTCACTTCATCAGTCAGACTCGACATGTCGGATTTCCTTGATTTGCGGACAGGATTTGCATGGCTGGAATCCGATCTGATAGGATCAATTCATTATGAAATTCAAAAATATAGATGAGATCGTGGAATGGCTTGAGCTGATGGAGTACGAAACGTTCTGGAAGGAAATAAAACCCTTCTGCCTGATCATGTTGTCGCACGAAAAATGCGATGCGGACATCGCCAGCGGCGCGACGGACAAAGAGACCGTGCTTTACGTCATGAAGAATTTTGCGCGGATGGAACTGACTTCCATCCTCAAGCTCGAATGGCGCACCGATGTACCGATGATGTCGGTGCATTAGCGCTCCTCCCGCTTGATAAACCGCACCCAGCCACAGCGGCCATGTTGCGCAGGAAGCTCGAAATGGCCGTAAGGGCCGATAAAGCGGCAGCGCGTGTAATGGCGTTGCGCAAACGGGTCCATGCCCTGACCTTCATCGAACCAGGCATATGAGCCGATCACATGCGGCAAGCCGATCTCCTGATAGGTGAACATGCTTGCAGGCACGATCACCCAGGCGAAGTAACTGAGTTTGAGAAAACGTGGCTTCATGGTCTTGCACCCTTCCTGATCGGAATTGTGACATTGGGATCGGGCGGCAGTTGCGGCCTTTCGTGCGGGTTGTCGGCAAGCTCACCGTGGCAGAACGGTGCGATCTGGTGCTGGCCGACCTTGAGGCAGAGTATCCAGCCGACATTTTTGACGTGGATTAGCTGCTCATCGGGCTTCATCCGCATAAGGCGCTCAGCCGAGATCAGGCGGTCTTTGCCTGTGCCGATATTGGCCGTGTAATCGAGCACGCCGCAGTTGAGGCCAAGGCTATGTTGCTGCACCAAGGTTTCGCCGATGGCGCGGCTGATGCGCTCGCATTCTTCGAACGAGCTGAAGCCAAAATACTGCTTCACAATCGCGTTCTCTTCGATTGTCGCGGTTTCCTTGTCGGAATAGGCGCGCTGTATTTCAGAACGCGATTGGGCGATGAAGTGCAAATTGGCCCCATAGCCTCTGATCACGGTCATGGCCGAGATCAGGGATTTGAGCGGCGCATTGGTGGATTCATCAAGGATGAAATCCACAGGGATGCGCTGGGCTGAGAGCACAACATCGATGAAGGATTGCAGGTGCAGAGCGTAATGCGGCCCAAGGCGCGCCATATGGCGCTGCGGACCCACGATGAAAACGATGTAGAGGCCTTTGAGCAAGTCTTCATGGGTCAAGACGGCCTGCGCGATGCCGTCTTGACCCATAGATACGCAAAGATTTGAGGGCGGCAGCGCGGTGCTGGCCCCAATGTTCTTTGTTGTTCTCTTGCATGTCGAGAACATGCGCGCCAAGGGCTTTGCGGACCTCATCGCCTTCTTCGACGGCAAGACGCGCAGCACTCAGCAGCACATCGGGATCGGCCAGCATCGACCACACCCCGCCAGGTACGGCGAGGCACGGATCACAGCTTAGGAGTTCGTTTTCGCAGAACTCCAAAAGCGTGCGCGGCTCATCCCTGAAGTACTGGTTCTTGGCATCATTTGGGGACTCAGGGATCAACGCATGGTTTGCATTATCAACGGCAAAAACCAGTTCACCATCCTGTTTCTCTTGGGAGGCGCGCAAAGAACCAAAAGGCGAAAGCGATACGCGACAAGGATTATCCTTCCCCACAGCGCCAAAGTCATCGATGATGGCGACGTTGCGCCCGTAACGTGCGCACATGTCAGCGGTCTGGGTTGCGATTTCTCCATCCTTGCAGTCATTGAAAACGATGGCGCGGTCTGTATCTCCCAGTAGCGACAAGAGCCATGGCACAGCCCCACAGCTGGTTTTACCGTCTCCCGCAGCCGACAAGAGCAGGCTGTGGGAATGCTTCGGCGCATAGATCGCCTTGCCGTCAATCGCGCTGATGCCAAGCCGGCGTTTCACAGGCTTAGTCTTCGATCATTATTCCTGCGTTCTTGAGCGCGTTTTGATAGGCAAGATCGGAAGGGTCAGGCGCGCGGCTCGTCGCAGCAAGGCGCGCCAGTTCTTTCTCGCGGCCATAGATTTTGATCATAGCGCGATAAGCCGCAATCATTTTGCCAAGGGCGGCGAAGCCGAGAATGATGCTGAAGAGCCCAAACCCCCACCATTCGGGCGAGGATGGCCAGAGCCAGTAGGCACTGGCCCCGAGCAAAAAAACCACCAGAAAATGCCCGTTGACGGAGGCAATCGAGCTGTCAGGGGTCTTGAGGCTCATGACTTTCCCTCCGCCTTGGCCGCGCGGATGGCAGCGGCGATATCGCGCCGCTTGCGGTTCAGATGACCATAGGTTCCCCAGATCACGCCCGAGATCTCTGAGCCGCTTAAATCGCGGCTGTGAAAGCGCAGCCGACCAATGAAAAACCCGGCCCAGAGGCTAAAGGCGCAGACAGCCGCGATGCTGATTTTCTCGGCTGGCCATAGGATATTGTCAACGGCGGCGTAAAAACCTGCCACTGGGGCGGAGCAAAAGTCGGCCCCTTGGCGCCGCGCCTTGGGGCGTGATGCCCTCAAATAGCAAGCACGTTCCGAGGTGCGTTGGCCGTTAGGCCAATCAGATGATGATTAGCTTCTGGGGCGGCGGGATTTGCTTTGGTTGTAAAACACACGACTTGATCTGACATTTCTACTCTTATGGAGCTTAATCAAGGAGTGTCGATCAATGACAAGCATTCAAGAGAAGATCATCAAACCAAAGCTGGGACTGCTGGAGCTGGCCAAACAGCTCGGCAGTGTCAGTCAGGCCTGCAAAGTGATGGGATAGTCGCGGGACAGCTTTTATCGGTTCAAAGAACTTTACGACCAAGGCGGCGAAGAGGCCTTGATGGATATCAGCCGCCGCAAGCCTGTGATGAAGAACCGTGTGCCAGAGCCTGTCGAAAAGGCGGTGATTGAATTGGCCATAGACAACCCGGCTCTGGGGCAGAAACGGGCGTCGTGGGAGCGGCAAAAGAAAGGGATCATGGTGTCGTCGTCAGGCGTGCGGTCGATCTGGCGGCGCAATGATCTGGAAACCATGAAGAAGCGGCTCAAGGCCTTGGAAGCCCGCGCCGCGCTGGACGGCATCCTGCTAACCGAGGACCAGATGGCCGCCCTGGAAAAAGCCGAGGCCAGGAAAGAGGCGCACGGCGAAATCGCGCGCCACCACCCTGGCTATCTGGGCAGTCAGGACACCTATTATGGAGGCACAATGAAGGGTGTGGGGCGGATAGATCAACAGACGTTTGTCGACACATATGCCCGCGTGGCGGTTTGCAAACTCTATACCGAAAAGACCGCCATCACCGCCGCTGATCTACTCAACGACCGCGTGATCCCTTATCTTTGCCGCACACAAGATCAGCCTGCTGCGCGTGCTGACGGACCGAGGCACGGAATATTGCGGCAAGGTCGAGAACCACGCCTACCAGCTCTATTGGGCGATCGAGGACATAGACCACACCCGCACCAAGGCCAATTCCCCGCAAACGAATGGCATCTGTGAGCGGTTCCACCGAACCATCAAGGATGAGTTCTACGACATCGCGTTCCGCAAGAAGCTGTATCGTTCTGTTGAGGAACTACAGGTTGATCTGGACGCGTGGCTCGCCAAGTACAACGAACAGCGGCCTCCTTCCGGGCGGCACTGCTATGGTAAAACACCGATGCAACCCTTCCGCGAAACGTTACACATCGCTGTAGACAAGACGATCCGGTCGCTCGACCAATCGGACAATGCACAACCCATTCTCAGCAACGCAAGCTGAGTTGTCCCTCAGATCAAGTCTGAAGTTTTACATCTCAACCCCGCCGATACCAACCAACGCTTCGCCAAAGTCCGCCTGCCCATGCCCTGGGGGATGGCTCAAGGGCACAAACATCTCCCGTGAGCCACGCTTTGGCGAACGCACATAGTCTTTGACAATCGTGTAGCCACCATCAAATGCGCATTCGTCGCGTAGCCGCTCAAAGATACGGTTGGCTGTGTGGCGCTGTTTGCGAGGCCGGGCCTTGTCTTCCGCCAACCACTGGTCACTCTGCTCGGTATAAGGATCAAGCTTTGGTCGTTTGATCGGTGCCGTACGCCGATAACCAGGCGGCTCAGAATACGCCAACATCTTTGAAACACTGTCCCGGCTGATCCCAAAATCCCGCGCAATCTGACGCCCCCTCAAACCTTCCTCAAAGTGAGCGTGGCGAACCTTCAAATACAATTCCACGGTGAATATCCCCAAGCCCTCCCATTAATTGAAAGGACAAAAGTGGCCGACTTTTACGCCGCCCGCGACAACACAACGCTGCCGCTACCGTGGCCGAGTATTGCTCCGCCGTTCACAGCGACGACTATGAAACATTTATCCAGGAACGGGCCAAGGCCATAAGCAAGCAACTGAAAAAGCGGATTATCAAGCGCCGCGTCGATGATTTTGGCCAAGCTCAAAACATGTACGACGCAGCCGAGTAGAAAGCATTCTTGCATGCAACGCGCTATTCCTGTTTGCGTGTCCTCTTACGCGTCCGGCCAGTAGAGCGTGGCTTGCGTCCCGAACGTGCTGCTCGGTTTTGCTCAGCTCTTGCTTTTCCACGTGAGGGATCGGGCTGTTCCTTGGCTTCCTGCTTCGATTTGGCAAAGCCACGAGACGCCTCGAAGGCGCGTTTGCGCTCTTCACCATGCCTTCGCCATGCCGTCTTGAGCTGCTGCTTATCAGTCGCTTGGCGTTGTATGAGGGCAGCGGGCTTCGAAAGAAACGAGCCTTCGGCCGATTTGAGCAGGGCGGCACGCTCGCTCTTGATCCCGTTAATTACCGCGCCTATCTCGGCGCGTTGCGCGGTGCTGAGCTCGCGCACCTGCACCTTGTGCCGCTTTTCCAAAGCTTCGCCACGCTTCTTCGAACTGGTGAGATAGTTGAACGCGCCACCCAAAAATCCGCGTGAGCTGTCGGGATCGAGCCTGCGCGCATGCACAACGGCGTCGATAGCGTTCCTGATTTTCCCCGAAACCCGCGTTTCACGCGCTTCGAATTCGCGGCGCTCGCGTGAATGCGCGCGGCCGATCTCCTGCTACTTCGGCCGATAGGCGCGCTTGATGTTGGCAATCGCGCCCTTGATGCCGTTGTCGGCCTGTTTGTAGACCTGCGCCTTGCGCCCCTTGAAGCGCGTGCCCAGGTCTTTCCACTCCTTGCCGTGGCGCTCTTTCATGGCCTTACCATCGGCCGAAAGCTTCCCGAGCTTCTTTTTGAACTCGGCAACCAACTTCTCGGCCTTGGGATCGTTCGCAGCTTTCGTCTGCTTGATGTCCTCGGCCATTGAACGGGGTTGATTCGCCTCGGCGCGCCAAAGCTTCAGCTTGTCCTGATCGTCATGGCGTGAAAGTCGCATATCCCAATTCTCGGCATGCTTGGGGCAATAGTGCTCTTCGCCGCGTGCTTGCCGGTAGCCAAGCGCCCATTGCGAAAGCTTCAGCCGGTCGTTGCCGGTCTTCAGCATGCGGCCGTCCTCGGGTGAGACACGATTCAAGATCACATGCACATGCGGGTGAGGGTGGTCGGTGTGGCAAACGATGAGCGCCTGCCGATCCTCCGTGCCAAGAACGCGGATCGTCTCGTCGGCCGCGCGCAGCATTACGGAACGCGAGAGGGCAGGGGCTTCGTCGGGATGCTATGAAAGCGTGTAGGCATAGACGCTCTGATCCGACTTACGGCCGGTGTTGCGCACGCCCGCCTTGCGCTTCAGCCGGTCGGCATCCATCGCCGTCGTCGCCATAACCTTGCCCGCCATTTCAGGATTGTTGGTGGCAAGGTTGCGGGTTTCCGTCCAGGCCACACGCTCGGACGTAAACCGCTCGCGCTCGCCCTCTAGCTTCTTGTCGTGAAGGTAGTAGGCAAGCGCGCCTTTGAAGCTCGCTCCACGCTTGGCAATGTCGGGGATCATGTGCGCCTCCCGACATGCTCGAGGACGGAAACGAGCTGACCGAGGACATGATCAAGATGGTGCGGATCGCGGTCGCCGCCGCGATTAAGCGCGCGGGCAATCTGGTTGAGATTGACCCCGACGCGGTTGATCTCGGACAAGAGCTGCGCATCGGCGAGGCCACGCTTAGGCGTGACCTTTCCCGATGTCGCGCACTGTCGCACCAGCTCCGTGACCGAAAGCCCTGCCCGATCGGCCTGCATGTGCAGATCGGCAAGCTCCGCCTCCGTCAAACGGATCGGCGGGAGCTTCGCGCTGCGGCGCTCAAGCGGTCGGCGCAGGCGGAAATAGTCGTTCGAGATTGTCACGACCTCGTCGCCCTCGATCGCGCGCATCACCCAGTCGGACAGGATCACCTCGCAGTAGTCGAGCCGCCACTTGCCCTCTTCCTTCATGACGAACCCGCTGCCCGATTCAAATAGGCTGAAAAAGCGCGTCTCGCGCTTCTTGCCTGTCTGAATATCGGTTTGGAAGGTTGTGCCCATGAGCCTCTGGAACGCTTGTTCCAAGTGTTGATATTCGATCCCACCCGTCTTGCGGTTGGTAGTAATCATCAGCTCTCGGGCGCTGAAACGCACCCGTTTGCCGATCTTCTCGCCCCGGTTATTGCGGTGCATGAGCTGGCTCACACAGAAGATCAGAATGTCCTTGTCGAAAATCGTTGGCAGCCCGGCTCCAGACGGCACGATTTTCAGTCGGTTATCGCCACCGCGATATTCGAGGTGGCGCATGTCTGGCCTGGTGGCGAGCGAAAACAGAGGATGCTCCATCGAGGCCATGTCGTCCTTCGGCACCACATCGGAGATATCGAGGACGAAGAAATCCCGTTGCGGATGACGGACAGGTAACGAAGCCATAGGAATCAGCGTATCTGATTTTCGCACTATCAGGAACCAGATGTTCTCATTTTAGATTCGCACCTTTCGGAACCATCTGGATAACTTTTCCTATATATAGCAATCTGTAGAGGGTCATTTTGTAGTTGGTAACTCACTAAGTTAGTTAACTTGGTTAACACTAGGCTTCGGCCTTGCCTTTCGCCTAAAAGGCATCCGCCTTTGGCGGATACTCTAGCCGCTATATGCGCCTACGGCGCGTGCGGCTTTAGTTAGCTTCACTCACCAAAGGGAAAGGGCGACGTGCCTAGAACCCTTGCACCTGTTTCGCTGAGTTGATCCCTGATCCATGCCAGAACATCCATCAAGGGCAAGCAGGCTTCGCCTGTGCTACGCACCCTTGACGGACAACCTGCTACGGTTCTTTTCAGGATCAGCGAACAGGCTCCGAAGGGAAAGGCACTTAACCAAAACCCCTCCCATATACCCACAAGTAGGAATATTTTCTTATAGGTAAAATGGACATTTTAACCACATAATGAATACAACGAAAGGAGGGTGCCATGACACGCGTCACAGCAACAGAATTTAAAAACAACATCGGCGCATTCAGCGACGCTGCAATGCAAGAGCCAGTTATCATCACAAGCCATCAGCGTGATCGTTTGGTGTTGCTATCAGCGGATGAATACCGCCGTTTGACTGGTGATAAATCTCAAGGCGTTTCGGATGATCGAAAGCGTTTCATCCGTGAACGCGCTGAAATATCACCGCAACACTATCGTTGAGCTAAGTGTTCCATCCCGGCTGATCAGATAGCCCTTCGTCGCTCTGCGTTTTTCATGGCACGCTGTGTTTTGACCGAGGCGCGGGATGGGAGAGCGACATGGTGATCAAGCTTCACAGTCAGGCGACGACGCCACCGAAGATCAGGGCGGCCATACAGGCCAGTGACGACCCTGCGTGGGTTCTTGCCGAGCGTCACGGGACCACGGAACAGACCGTATGGAAATGGCGCCAGCGTGCCAGCGTGGAGGATTGCAGCCACACGCCCCATCGCCTTCAGACGACGTTGACGCCAGCGCAGGAAGCTGTCGCCGTGGCCCTCCGCAAGACGCTTTTGGTCTCGCTGGATGATCTGCTGGCGGTGGTGCGCGAGTTCTTGAACCCGAATGCCTCCCGCTCTGGCCTTGACCGCTGCTTGCGTCGGCATGGCGTGGGGGCCCTGCGCGCCCTGAAGCAGCATCGCCCCGGCCAAAGCACAGCGCCTTCAAAGCCTATGAACCCGGTTCCATCCCCATCGACCTGAAATACCTGCCACCGATGGCAGATGAGAGCCGCCGCCGTTCCCTCTTCGTGGCCATCGACAGGGCAACGCGTTGGGTTGTTGTCAGGGTCTACAACAGCAAGACAGCGGCCAATGCCCGGCGCTTCCTGCGCGCCCTGGAGCGCGCCTGCCCGATGCGGATCCGCCCCATACTCCCGGATAATGGAAAAGAGTTCACGGATCGCCTCTTCGGTCTGCGCCAGCGCGCCGCAACAGGCGCGCATGAATGCGACACGCTGGGCGCGGCCCTCGATACCGATCATCGCCTGACGCTGCCTAGGTCACCTCAGACCAACGGTATGGTCGAACGGTTCAATGGCCGCATCGAAGAGGTTCTGCAGAGCCATCCCTTCCGATCCGGCGAGGTTCTGGAAGCCACGCTGCTTCGCTATGTCTGGCTTTACACCCAGCCGCTGCCGCAATCAGCCCTGGGCAGCAAGACGCCCTTGCAGGCAATGAAGGGATGGCGAAAACTCAAACTAGAGCTGGTCAGGAAACAGCCATATTACCTTCCAGGATGTGATAGCTAACCTCATTTATGCAGGGTACAGCCTCCAGGCGGGCGATGTGTTGCGGTGAGTACAGGACCATTTCCTTGAACTGGCGCTTTGAAAGTAGCCTCATCACGATATCACCATGAATGAAGAGCATCGCGATGCTCTAGGTTACGACAATACCCAGGCAGCGGTGAGCGTATCATCGGTTGAATTTGGCAGCGGGATGCAATTTCTGGAAGCAAGGCTCAGTCTCAGCCTCGCCAGCGACTAAGCGCCTATCACCCAAATTTATGAGACTACAAAGGGACTAAAATGATTGATTGGCCTTCTGATTGCCTATTAACCCATCGAAAATATTGGTGCGCCCTGGAGGATTCGAACCCCCGACCCACGGAGTAGAAATCCGTTGCTCTATCCAACTGAGCTAAGGGCGCTCACCATAACATTCGCCGGCCGCCGTCTCAGGCGATACGGTCCCATTTGAAGTTGTCGGCATAGCTCTTCGGCTTGACCACGCGGTTGTGCTCGGCCGAGATGTCGTGCGCGATGCTGTGTTTCTTGCAGTAGGCCACCGCATCTGCCTGGCTGGCAAAGCGCAGGCGGATCTGGCGGCTGGTGTCGCCGCCGCCGGCCCAGCCCATCAGGGTGTCGGGGCGCAGCGCCTTGGCCGGCTCGAACTCCAACACCCAATTCTTGGATTTGGCTTGACCCTGCTGCATCGCAGTGCGGGCGGGGCGGAAAATTCGGGCGCGGGCCATGAGCGGGAAGCCTCCAGAGGCGGCGGTCAACAATTGTGCAGACAGTCTATAGGAAGAGTACACGCGCGCATCAAGCTTCTCGACGAACCAGCGCCCGGAACCGCAGGCCGAGGAACAGGACCACCAGCAAGCTCGCAACAAGACCGCCCTGCAAAAGACCGGCGTTACCCTGATCGAGTGGGATGGCGAAAGTCCAGGCAAGCGTAGTCATCACGCCCACATAGCAGAACAGGTTTAGGGCGGTGGCTGTCCAGGCGTCGCTCATGCCGCGCACCGCATTGTGGACGCAAATCTGGGTGCCGTCGGCCAGCAGGAACAGTGCGAGCCAACCCATAACGGCAGAGGCTGCCCCAGCGGTAGCCGGATCGGCGGTGAAGGCGCCGGCAACGTGGTCTGAGAAGAGCCAGACAGCACCGCCGAGCGTTCCCATCAGCGCCAGTCCGCAGACAACGCCGGCCTTCGCGGCATCGATCATCCCTTGCCGGTTGCCGCGGGCGCGGGCGGCGGCGACCTCGACGCTGGTGGCGACGCCGACGGCCAGGGCTGTCGTGAAAACGGCAGAGAGCACATTGTAGACGATGGTGTGGACCGCCAGCGCGTGCTCACTGATCCAGCCTGCAAAAACCGTGAGCGAGGAGAAGGCCGCGGATTCCCCCAACAAGGCGACGCCACCTGCAAGGCCCAGCCGGACCAGACCCCGCACTTCAGCAAGGGGCGGCAGGCCCCAATGGTTGAGCCCGAAGCCCTGGTGATCCGTGCCGCGGAACAGCATCCAGACCAGAGCGGCAAAGATGCCCGCCCGAACAAGGGAAGTTCCCACCAGGGCACCCATTGCCCCCAGACCCGCGCCTGTGTCGAAGACCAGAACGGCATTCAGGACGACGTTGGCAGCCACCGCCGGGATCAGCACTTTGGCCCCGGCATCCGCCCGCCCGATGCCTTCCAGCACATAGAGGGTTGCGAACCCGGCGAAGTGAAAGGGCAGGCCGAGGCCGATAAAGAGGAGCAGGCGGCCACCCTCCGCCGAAACCTGCGCGGTCTGGCCGAGGTGCGTGAGGAACCATGGCCCGGCGAGCGCTACGCACGCACAGATTAGGCCCGCGCCGGCACCATACAGAAGGCCGAGCCGCCATATCGGGCCTATACGCTGCATCTCCCCTTGCGCCCGCGCGCTGGAGGCGTTGACAAGGCAACCGATCAGCAATCCCGGTGCTAGGACCAGCAGAATGCCACTAGCCACGTAAGCCGCACCGGTCCAGGCAAGCTGATCCGCCGAATAACGGCCGATCATCACCGCATCTGCCAGCAGCAGAAGGCGCAACCCAACCCGGCTGGCAAAGGTCGAGAGCGTTATCCGGGCGATGGATTTTAGGTGCGTATACATCTTATTAGTTGTGCCTTGCCACCGATACTAGTGGATGGTACTCCAGCTACACGAGTATACACAAACAAGAGGATCAGGGCGGGATTAGAAACATTGTTGTGGCGTTAGGGTCTGCAGCAGCGTCGATGACCAGCGCCGCGGCGGCACCTGTGACGACTCTAGTGTCCAGCATCTTCGATGCGACCGCTGAAGGCTGGACCGCTGTTGGCGATGTTGCAGCATTCGGCCATCAAGTGGCGGGCGGCAATCCGGGTGGGCACATAGAAGTGACGGATTTGGCGCAGGGTCCGTACATCTATTTCGTAGCCCCGTCCGCATATCTTGGTGATTTGTCAGCAGCCTTTGGTGGGGATTTGAGCTTCGACCTGCTTATTTCCGGGGGAGGCTCCTACGCAACAAACGAAGACGTCTTGCTTACTGGCGGTGGGACAACGATCGTGAGGGATATTGCTAATCCGGCGAAAGATGTCTGGACGGGCTACTCTATGGCTCTCGACGATACCGGAGGGTGGAAAGTTGGCAGCAGCGCAGGTGCTGCTGCGACAAATACTCAGATTAAGGCTGTGCCCAGTAATGTAACCGACCTCCGCATCCGTGCTGAGTACATTAGCGGCGCAGACACTGGCGGCCTGGACAATGTCGAAGTGACCGGGACCGTGCCTGTTCCTGCGGGTGCAGTGCTGATGCTGTCCGGGCTGGCGCTCGTTGCCGGAGCCCGCCGCCTGAGGAAATAGCCTGTCTGCTCTATTTCGAGTATCAAGCCCCGCTGCGCCTTAGATCAAGGTGCGGCGGGGTTTTTATTTTTGAGGTCGATCAAGTTTGCCGGATTTCTCTCTTGAGGACGCGTTGGCTGCCCGCCACGGCGGTCTAATCGCCGGGGTAGATGAGGTCGGGCGGGGACCATGGGCCGGGCCGGTGCTGGCGGCGGCAGCTATCCTGAAGCCGGATGCACCGGACGATCTGCTCGCAGCACTGAATGACTCGAAGAAACTCTCCGCCAAAAAACGGGAGGCGTTGGCCGAAGCAATACCTGAGTGTGCATGGGTAGGGGTTGGTGCGGCCTCGGTGGCGGAGATTGACCGGGTGAATATTCTGGGAGCCTCGCGCCTGGCGATGTGCCGTGCGGTGACCCGGCTGCCGGTTCAACCTGGGGCCTGCCTGGTGGACGGCACCCGCCTGCCTGGCCTGGATTGCCCGGCAGAGGCTGTGGTGAAAGGGGACTCGCGCAGCCTCTCTATCGCGGCGGCCTCAATCGTCGCAAAGGTCTTGCGCGACCGGCTGATGGCGCGGCTGGCAGTGCGCTATCCGGCCTATAAATGGCAGAATAATGCGGGTTACGGGACTAAAGCCCATCAGGAAGGTCTCGCCGCGGAAGGCGTGACAGCCCATCACCGCCGGAGTTTCGCACCTATTCGTGCACGCCTGGAGATTCGCAACTAAAAACAAGGCTATTGACGCGGAATCCCGGACGAATCATGGTGCGCCGCCATGAGTCGTCAAAAAGGATTCGGCCAGACCATGGTTCTTTCAAAAAACCGATTATTGATCGGGGATTGCATCGATACGATGGCGGGTTTGCCTGCCAATTCCGTCGATATGATCTTCGCCGACCCGCCCTATAACCTGCAATTGCGGGGCGAACTGCTACGTCCGAACCACACGGTCGTCGACGGCGTGGACGATGACTGGGACAAGTTTGACTCCTTCGGCGACTATGACGGCTTTACCCGCGCCTGGCTGAAGGAAGCCAAGCGGGTTCTGAAGCCGATGGGCTCGCTTTGGGTGATCGGCACCTACCACAACATTTACCGCCTGGGCACGGCGCTCCAGGACCTGGGCTATTGGGTGCTGAACGAGGTGGTCTGGCGCAAGACCAACCCTATGCCGAACTTCCGCGGTCGGCGCTTTACTAATGCGCATGAGACGCTGATCTGGTGCTCGACGGGCGAGAAGGCGAAATACACCTTCAACTACGACGCCATGAAGGTGCTGAACGACGAATTACAGATGCGGAGCGACTGGCTGTTGCCGATCTGCAGCGGCGGCGAGCGTCTGAAGGACGAGGACGGGGCAAAGGCGCACCCGACGCAAAAGCCGGAATCCCTGCTGCACCGGGTGATCCTGGCGAGCACCAACCCTGGCGACGTGATCCTGGACCCGTTCTTCGGCAGCGGTACGAGCGGCGTTGTCGCCAAGCGCCTGGCCCGGCACTGGATCGGCATTGAGCGCGACCACACCTACGCCAAGCTGGCGATGAAGCGCGTGGCGGCCACGCCGGTACTGGCGGATCCGAGCCTGGCGGAGACTCCGTCGAAGCGCAGCGAGCCGCGGGTGCCATTCGGCACGGTGGTGGAGCGAGGATTGTTAAGGCCGGGCGATTTGTTGCGTGGGCCGCAGAACTCCCGTCAGAGTTATCAAGCCAAAGTGCGGGCCGATGGCACGTTAATCGCAGCGGACCATTGCGGCTCCATTCACAAAGTGGGCGCTGCGGTGCAGGGTGCGCCAGCCTGCAACGGCTGGACCTTCTGGCACTTCCAGCAAAAGCGGGAGTGGGTGCCGATCAACTTGCTGCGCCAGAAGGTGCGCGCCGAACTGGCGAATTAGGGCGGTTTTTGCCCAAGCAGTCAACCTGTGCCTGCTGATCCTTAAAACTCCTGCCCGTCCTGTCGACAGGCAGGAGCCATGCCGGAGAGCCTGAGCTTCATTCCGCCCCTCAGGCATGGGTACTGCACTGATGTGCAGCACGGGATGACTGGGTGAGAAAAACGCTACAAAAAAGGGCCATCCCGCGAGGAATGACCCTTTTGAGCGAAAATTGGCTCAGAAGCCGGACGGTCAGACGATGCCGAAGTCGATGATGGAGCGCACGACCTTGCCCTCTTTCATCTTTTGGAAGCCTTCGTTGATTTCCTCTATTTTGATCAGGTCCGAAACCCAGTCGTCGAGCTGTAACTTGCCGCTCATGTAAAGCTCGACCAGGTTTGGCATGTCCACGCGGAACTGGTTGGAACCCATGGACGAACCCTGGATTTTCCGCTCACGCAGGAAGTCGGCACCGTGCAGTTCCAGCTTCTGGCCGAAAGGCACCATGCCAACGATGGTAGCTGTGCCGCCGATGGCAAGCATCTCA
Source organism: Alphaproteobacteria bacterium (assembly GCA_965202745.1). Taxonomy (GTDB): domain Bacteria; phylum Pseudomonadota; class Alphaproteobacteria; order Bin95; family Bin95; genus JACKII01. Next base: position 489,398 of record CBDBCB010000020.1, on the reverse strand, counting down.
AATGCCTGCTCCGCCGTACGCTTGGTGCCCAGGCACTCAATCGCATGGTGGACGCCGCCATTGGTCAGGTTGATGATCTGCTCGACCGGGTTGCCGTCATTCGGGTTGACCAGGTCAGTCGCGCCCAGCTTGGCCGTCAGTTGCAGCTTCACCGGGTTGGTGTCGACCGCGATGATCCGGCTCGCACCTGCGATAACCGCGCCGTTCATGGCTGCTATGCCGACGCCGCCGCAGCCGATAATCGCGACGGTATCGTTGAAACGCACCTTGGCCGAGTTCACCGCCGCACCGAAGCCCGTAATCACGCCGCAGCCGATCAGGGCTGCATGGGGCATGGGCATGTCCTTGCGCATCTTCACGACGGCGTTTTCATGCACCAGCATCTGTTCGGCATAGGATGACAGGTTGGTGAAGGTATTCAGCTTTTCCTTGCGGTCCCAGATATACTTGTCGGCCTGGCCAGCCGGCTCTTTAACGCTGGTGTTGAGGCACAGCTGGGTGCGGCCCTGCACGCAATTCTCGCACGTGCCGCAGAACACGCTGAGGCAGGTGATAACGTGGTCGCCCTTCTGCACATAGCTGACCTCGTCGCCGACCGCTTCGACCACGCCGGCTGACTCATGGCCGAGAACAACCGGCAGCGGGTGCGGATACAGGCCCTCAACGAAGTGCAGATCCGAGCGGCAGAGACCGGCGGCACCGGTGCGGATCAGCACCTCGCGCGCTTTCGGTTTGCGCATCTCGACTTCGCAGATCTCCAGCGGCTTGTGCGCCTCGAACATTACGGCGGCTTTCATGGGCGAATTCCTTACAGGGTTTGTTGGATCTTGTTGGCAGCAACTATTGCACAGGCCTACCCTCGCGAAAAGGGATGCAGTCTGCACCCAGTCAATCGATGCAGCACTACGCCAAGAGTTAATAGTTATGTTATGCTAACGGAAATTTCAAAGGATACGCCCCCATGAAGATCGGCTACAGTATCTCCAGTAACCAGGGCGTCGAAGACCCCGCCGCCCTCGTAAAGCTGGCCGTTCTGGCAGAGGAACTCGGCTGCAACAGCGTTTGGGCGAGCGAGCACCTGTTCCACTCTTCCTATATCGCCGAGCGCCTGGGTGACCTGCCCTATTGGGAGCCGCTGACCATCCTGACCGCGGTTGCCAGCGCCACGTCCAAGGTGCGGCTTGGTACATCGGTTCTGGTGCTGCCCTGGCATGATCCGCCTAGGCTGGGCAAGACGGTCGCGACGCTGGACCACCTCTCGGGTGGACGCGTAGACCTGGGCGTGGGTGTCGCCACTACCAAGGACGAATTCGAAAACCTGGGCGTGGGCTTTAAAACCCGCGGCAAGCGCGTGAACGAAATGCTGGGGGCGCTTTAGGCACTCTGGACGCAAAGTGTGCCCAAATTCGACGGTGAGTTCTACTGGTACGAGGGCCTGAAGTTCTCACCGAAGCCCCTGCAAAAACCCTACCCGCCCATTCTGATCGGCGGCTCCAGCCCGGCTGCTATGCGCCGGATCGTGCAATATGGCGATGGCTGGCATACGCTACGCCAATCGCCGGACGAGGTCGCTGCCGGCCACGAGACCCTATCATCCATGATGAAACAAGGCGGCCGCGACCCGGCGGTCCTTCAAGTCTCCATCAGTTCCGCTTTGCAGTTCGACGAGACATCCAACACCCGTCCACCCGGCGAACGCCGCTCTCTGGGCGGCACGGAGGGCGACATCGCCACCACGCTACAGGCCTATGCCGCAGCAGGCGTGCAGGAGGTCGTCGTCTCCATCGCCAGCACTGACCCGGCTTTCCATGAGGCGCAATTGACGAGGCTGATGACCCAGGTCGCACCCAAGGTTTAAGTTGCTGCGATTGGCGATCTGCGGCGGTAGAATCCGCTGCTGCAAACGTGTATAAAGCGATTCATGGCCCCGTAGCTCAGTAGGATAGAGCGGCAGATTCCTAATCTGTAGGCCGCAGGTTCGAATCCTGCCGGGGTCACCAGCACCGTTTCAGTGGGGAATGCTGGCAGATCCAGTAACGCCACGGCATTATTCCACTTCCAGTGGTTCGTTCCGGCGCAGATAGCGGGTTTCCAGCATTTCGGTCACCGTATCGAGGATCGCGCCTAGATCGAAATCCTTAGGGGTGAAGACGGCGGAGACGCCCATCTCTTTCAATGCAGTGGCGTCCTTGTACGGAATGATACCGCCGATAATGACCGGCAGGTGCCCCAGATTGTGCTCTGCCAGGGCGTCTTTTACCGCTTGCACTAGCACCATGTGAGAACCGGATAGAATGGAAAGTCCGAGAAAATCGGCGTTCTCGGTCAATGCCAGTTCGGCAATCTCTTCCGGAGTCTGGCGGATGCCGCGGTAGATGACATCGAAGCCCGCCTTCTGCGCGCGTAAGGCGATCTGTTCTGCCCCGTTCGAGTATCCGTCCAGCCCCGGCTTGCCTACCAGAAAGCGCGGCGTGTGCCCCAACGCTTCGCCCAGCACTTTTATGCAGTCAGAGAGTGCACTGTCCGCCACCGGCTCGGTGCGGGTTTCAGTGCTCGTTGGCGGCCGGTACTGGCCGAACAACTGGCGGAGCGCGGCTGCCCATTCACCGGTGGTAACGCCTGTGAATGGGCAGCGGCTACGGTCGGCTCCATGATGTTGCGGTTCTCGCGGGCAGCGTCTTCGACCGCTTGCAGAGCATTCCGGATGGCGGCCGGGTCGCGGGCTTCCTTCCAGGCCTGCATTTTGGCGATTTCCTGCGCCTCCACTGCCGGGTCAACGCTCAGCACCGCGCCGTCATCGCCGCCGGTCAGAGGAGAATCGGCGGTTTCCGTGTAGCGATTGACGCCCACGACCGGCAGGTCACCGCTTTCAATGTCGCGTCTGCGCTGATCGTGAGCCGTTACCAACGCGCGTTTCAGGTAGCCGCTTTCCAAGGCCGCCACCACACCGCCCTGTTCCGCCACCCGGCGCATCTCTTGGTTGGCGGCTTGGGTCAATTCCCGGACTTTGGCGTCGACAGCCGGATTGCCCTCGAAGATATCGCCGAACTCCAAGAGGTCGGTCTCGAACGCCAGCACCTGTTGCAGGCGAAGGCTCCACTGCTGGTCCCAGGAGCGGGGCAGGCCCATGGCCTCGTTCCAGGCCGGAAGTTGTACGGCGCGGGCGCGGGCGTCTTTCGACAGGGTCACCGCCAGAGTCTCCAGCAGAATACGGTAGACGTTGTTTTCCGGCTGGCTCTCGGTCAGTCCCAGGCTGTTTACCTGCAACGCTATAGCGGAAGCGCCGCATTTTCGGGTATTCAACGCCATAGCGCTCGCGGCAGATATCGTCCCACATACCGGTGAAGGCGCGCATCTTGCACATCTCGGTCAGGAAGCGGATGCCCGCGTTGACGAAGAAGCTGATGCGCCCGGCGATGCGCGGAAAGTCAGCATCCGGTACCTGGCCCGATGCTTTCACCCCATCCAGCACTGCGCAGGCATTGGCGAGTGCAAAGGCCAGTTCCTGGACCGTGGTCGCGCCTGCCTCTTGCAGGTGATAGCTGCAAATATTGATGGGATTCCAGCGTGGCACTTCGTTTGCGCACCAGACGATCGTGTCCGTCGTCAGTTGCAGCGAAGCCGCGGGCGGGAAGATATACGTGCCGCGTGAAAGATACTCTTTTACGATGTCGTTCTGGGTTGTGCCGCTGAGGCGGCGGCGGTCGACTCCCTGTTCTTCCGCTGTAACCACATACAGCGCCAGCAGCCAGGCTGCCGTCGCGTTGATGGTCATCGACGTGTTCATCTGCTCCAGCGGAATACCGTCGAACAGCGTTCGCATGTCGCCACGGTGCCCGATAGGCACGCCCAGCTTTCCCACTTCACCCCGCGCCATCAGGTGATCGGCGTCGTAACCGGTTTGGGTCGGCAGATCGAAGGCAACGGAAAGACCCGTCTGCCCATTGGTCAGGTTGGTTTTGTAGAGCGCGTTGCTCGCCGCTGCGGTCGAGTGGTCCGCATACGTGCGGAACAGCCATGGCCTATCCCGCTGGATTTCATCGCATTGCAAAATTCACGCTCCTTTAGTCACTCGCCAGATTGGGCGTCACACCTGGGTATACGATTCTATATTTCGTTCAGGGACATAATAAAGATATAAAATTTCTAAAAATATTAATAATATGAAATTAAATAACGTTTTGGGGTTGATGTGTGAAATTCGCAGCGTTATACGCAGTGCAGCATTTCTGACTGCTCAGGGATTGCAAATCTGACCCAACCCCGCGCCACCGAGACGGTGCACACAACGGAGACCCATCCGATGAACGACGTTGCCACCCTCACCCGCCCGCCGGAAACCGAACCGTCTATGCCGACCGGCAAGGATCTGTACGAGATCGGCGAAATCCCGCCGCTTAGTCATGTTCCGGCGCAAATATACGCCTGGGCCATCGGTCAGGACCGTCATGGAGAGCCTGAAGAAGCGATGCTGCAGGAAATCGTCGAAACACCAACGATTCAGGATGATGAAGTGCTGATCATGGTGATGGCCGTCGGAGTGAACTACAACGGCATCTGGGCGGCATTGGGTAGGCCGGTGACGCCATTTGCAATACACAAAGCCCCGTATCACATCGTTGGGTCCGATGCGGCAGGGGTAATCTGGGCAGTCGGCGCTAGGGTCAAGCGCTGGAAAGTGGGTGATGAGGTTGTTGTGCACTGCAACTAGGATGATGGCGACGACGAGGAATGCAATGGCGGCGACCCGATGCTCTCCCCCTCGCAGCGGATTTGGGGGTACGAGACACCCGATGGCTCATTTGCGCAGTTCTGCCGGGTGCAAGCCCGTCAGGTGATGCCGCGTTCGCAGCATCTGACGTGGGAGGAGAGCGGCTGCTATACACTCACCCTCGCTACCAGCTATCGCATGCTATTCGGTCAGCGGCCCCATTGCCTGCGTCCTGGCGACAATGTTCTGGTTTGGGGGGCCGCAGGCGGCATCGGTTCCATGGCGGTACAGTTGATTGCGGCGGCCGGCACCAACGCCATCGGCGTCATCAGCAGCGAGGACAAACGCGATTTTGTCATGAAACTGGGGGCAAAGGGCGTCATCAACCGCAACGACTTCGATTGCTGGGGCCAATTGCCGGATGTGGACGATGCGGAGGCTTACACCGTTTACAACAAAAAGTGCCGGGAGTTCGGCAAAGCGATATGGGCACTCACCGGCAAGCGGGATGTCGACATCGTGTTCTAACATCCGGGGGAGCAGACCTTTCCTGTTTCCTGTTTTGTTGTGAAGCGCGGCGGCATGGTGGTCTTCTGCGCTGGCACGACCGGCTTTAATCTTACCTTCGACGCGCGGTTTGTCTGGATGCGTCAGAAGCGGATCCAGGGCAGCCACTTTGCCTCCCTGCAACAGGCCAGCCAGGCGAACCAGTTGATGATCGAGAAGCGGCTTGATCCCTGCCTGTCGGAAGTTTTTTCCTGGGACGACATTCCGCGTGCCCATACCTGCATGATGAAAAACGAGCACAAGCCGGGCAATATGGCCGTGCTGGTGCAGGCCAAGCGCCTGGGAATGCGTACGCTGGACTAACCGGCGATTGGAACGGAGGCGGGTATCGGCGGTCCCGCCTCTGCTTTGTCCGGGACATTGGTGGGTGATGGTGTAAACTGTCGGCAATATTCGACAGATAGATCGGAGGAACCGCGCCAGTGGACCCCAAAGACTTACACACCGCAAGGTCGCGATTGTCGGTGTCGCCGAGAGCGACATTGGCCGCGTGCCGCACAAGAGCAAGTTCCAGCTATCGACGGAGGCCAGCAAGAAAGTGCTGGATGAAGCCGGACTCACCAAAGACGACGTCGACGGCGTCTTCACCACCATCATCACCGATGGCGGCCAGTTCTCCTCCATGATGATGGCCGAGTATTTGGGCATCACACCCCGCTACACGGACTCGACCTCCATCGGCGGCTCGTCGTTTGTGGCCTATGTTGAGCACGCCGCCATGGCGATTGCGACGGGCCTCTGCGAGGTTGCTCTGATCTGCCACGGCTCCACCAACATCTCCGACCGCGGCGGGCGCGCCGGTCCGGTATCGGGTGCGAGCCACATTTTCGGCCCCGGGCCAGATTGAGGAGCCGTATGGCGCCTCCACCGTCGGCAGCTATGCCCTCGCCGCAGCCTGCCACATGCACGAATACGGCACCACATCGGAGCAACTGGCGGAGATCTATGACAGCTTCACCATCACCGTGCTGCTGACCCTGGAAAGCCTGGGCTTCTGTAAGAAGGGGGAGGGCGGGGCCTTCGTCTCCGGCCAGCGCACAACTCTTGGGGGCGACTTCCCGATGAACACCCAGGGCGGCGCTTTGAGCTACACCCACCCTGGCATGTTCGGCATTTTCACGGTGATTGAGGCCGTGCGCCAATTGCGCGGCGAGTGTGGGCCAAGGCAGGTGGACAATGCCCAGGTCGCCATCGCCAATGGCACCGGCGGCGTACTCTCATCAACCGGCACTATCATCCTGGGGAGGGAATAATCATGAGCCAGATACCACTGCCGACCCCTTACCAGGACACGGAAGAGTACTGGAAAGCGGCGAAGGAGCACCGCTTCATCGTCCAGCAATGCAACACCTGCGGCGAGCATCAATTCTACCCGCGCGGCGTGTGCAGCCATTGCCTGTCCAGCGATCTGAAATGGAACGAGGCGAGCGGTGAAGCCACCGTCTATTCCTGCTCGGTCAACTACCGCGCCGGGCATCCGGGCTTTGCCGCGAAGACGCCGTTCGTGCTTGCCATCGTGGACCTGGCGGAGGGGCCGCGGATGATGACCAACATCGTCAATTGCAACCCGGAAAGCGTGCATATCGGGATGAAGGTCAAGGTCTGCTACGACGATGTCACCCTGCCTATGTTCGAACCGGCCTAGCCTGGACGGATGAGCATCGCATCGTTTGCTACCACCCGCCCAGCGCGGGCGTCGTCGCTTGGCGTCTGGCTGCTTGGGATCGGCGAGACAACGATCTGGGCCTGCATCTTTTATGTCTTCGCTGCCTTGCTGCTGACCTGGGAGCAGGATCTGGGTTGGGGCAAGGCCGACCTGACCCTGGGTCTGACCCTAGCGATCCTGGCCGCGGCCGCGTGTTCACCGGTAGCGGGCCGGCTGATCGATGCAGGCCATGGCCGCAGTGTGCTGGGCTTCGGCGCGCTGGTGGGGGCTGGCGGTCTCGCCTGGCTCTCCCAGGCAGAAACGGTGACGACCTACATCGCGGCCTGGGTCGTCATGGGTGCGGCGCAGGCGTTCTGCCTCTATGAGCCCTGTTTCTCTGTCGTCACGCGGGCCAAGGGTGCCGATGCCCGCCCGTCCATCACCAAGATCACCCTGATGGCGGGCTTCGCCTCCACTGTCAGCTTCCTCTCGGCAGCTGCTCTGATCGAGGCCACGGACTGGCGCACAACGGCCCTGGTCTTCGCCGCCGCCGCCGCTTTCTTGGCCGCGCCCTCGCTATACATCGGTGCGGCGCTGATGGAGGGCGCTGCGGGCGAGGCGGTCAACCCGGTGACCAAGTCGGAGAACAAGGCGGCCCTGGTCGCGGCCCTGAAGAAGCCGCAATTCTGGATCATCGCCCTCGCCTTTCCCGTCATGGCGCTGAACCACGGCATCCTGCTGAACCACATCATGCCGCTGCTGACGGAGAAGGGCATCGCGCTCACCACCGCCGTGCTGGTCGCCTCCACCATCGGCCCGATGCAGGTGACGGGCCGCATCATCCTGACTCTGGTCGGCAACCGCGTGGCGACCATGCAGGTGGCGGTGTTCGCCTTTGGCGGCGTGGTGATTGCGGCGCTGCTGCTGATGTTCGCCGGCGTCTCGCCTGCCTTTGCCTTCGGGTTTGCGGTATTCCAGGGCGGCTCCTACGGGCTCACCAGCATCATCAAACCGGTTATCACAGCGGACTTCCTGGGCCGCACTGGCTTTGGCGCCATCGCGGGCTGGCTCGCCCTGCCCTACCTGGTCGGCTTCGCCTTTGCCCCGCATATCGGCTCCCTGATCTGGCAAGCTGGCGGCTATGATCTGGTCATACCGGTCACCGCGGGCTTCGCTGTGCTGGGCGTGCTTGGCATGCTGGGCTTGGCCACCAGCGGCAAGTCGCGCCGCCAATGAGTACCGGCAACGCAGACAGGGTCCGCCGCCTGCTAAAGGGTATCGAGACCGGCGATCCCTCCGCGGTGGAGGTTATCCACCCCGACCGCTACATCCAGCACAATCCCCAAACCCATGAGGGTCGGGAAGGGCTGGCAAAGCTGTTCAAGCGGTTGGCTGCCACCAATCCGCGGGTCAATATCGTCCGCGCGTTCGAGGACGGCGATTTCGTCTTCGGCCATACCGAGTATGACTTCGCCACCCGTCGCATCGGCTTTGAAGTCTTCCGCTTCGAGGACGGCTTGGCGGTCGAGCACTGGGACAACATCCAGCCCAGGCTTGGCCCCAATCCCTCCGGCCACTCCATGGTGGATGGCCCGGCGGAGGCCCAAGACCGCGAGCGCACCGATGCCAACCGCGCGTTGGTCCGGGCCTTCACCGAGGAGGTCTTGATCCAGCGCCGCCTGGACCGCTTGGCTAGCTTTTTTGATGGCACAGCCTTGACCCAGCACAGCCCAGACCTCGCCGACGGCGTTGCTCCGCTGGGCGCTTCACTGGCTGATACCTTGGCAGACGGCGCGCCTGCCATCGCCTATGCCCGCATCCACCGCATTCTGGCCGAGGGTAACTTCGTCTTCACCGTTTGCGAGGGCTTTCTCAACGGCGTGCACACCTCGTTCTACGACCTCTACCGGGTTGCTGGCGGCAAGCTCGCTGAACACTGGGATACCAGAGAAGCCGTTCCGCCTGCGGGTGAGTGGAAAAACGACAACGGCAAGTTTTAACGGTACCCAAATAGGGGAGGAGTGCCGGAGAAAAATTGCACCTAAACGAAAGTAAATTTTTCTAAACATTTCTAAACCGATTCACCCCCAAACGGTTTAGGTGCGGTTTATAAAAAATTTACCTCCTGCTTATCTTCCGTTTATCGCCGCTTCATCTGAAGTGAAGGCCAAATTTTGGTACCGCGCGGGATGCCTGTTCAAGCTTTTGCAGACTAGCACGCTGCGGTTAATTCCAGGTTAATCCGATAGTTTCTTAGGCGGAGCCCCACTCACCCAAACCGCGACAGCGCGAACGGCTGCAACAATGCCGGACATTCGCCCTCCGTCACAAACTGGGCCAGCAGTTCCGAGACCACCGGCGCTATCGCCCAGCCATGGCCGCACCAGCCGGTTCCGTACCAGAGGTTCGGGCATTCCGGCACCTGGTCGATAGTTAGGCTCTCCAGGTGGCCCGCATCGGCCACGTCGATCTCGATTCCGGCCAGGCTCGGATATGTTGCCACCGCATCCGCCACATTGGCGTCAATGGAGGCTTGAATCGCCTTGCCCACATGGGTTTCCCGGTCATAGTGCCCGCGATAACCGCCGGAGATCATCACCCGGTTGCCGGGCTCCGGCTTCAGCGACAAGATACGGTTGGTGTGGCTGATGACGTTGCGGTTCGGCACCTGCAGCGCCTCGCTCCATACCGGGATTTCCACCAGCCCTTCCAGCAGGTCCGCGACCGACCAATTGGAGAGCATCAGCACGCCAACAGAAGCCTCCACCACGGAGCCATCCACGAGTCTGACGCCTGTGGCGCGGCCATCCCGATAGACGACCGCCACGGCGTGGGTCTCCTCCCGGATCGTCACGTCTTCCCGCTTTGCCGCGGCCGCATAGGCTCGGGTCGTCTTCGTGTGATCGGACGATCCGTCCCGTGGGCAAAGAATGCCGCCGAAAATGCCGTCCTCCACGTATGGCTCCAACTCACGCACTTCCTGGGCATCCAGCACGATAGTTTCAACGTCCGCCTGGTTATGCATCCAGGCCTGGGCGTGGGCCATGCCGATGTCCTGCTCCCGCCCGATCAGTTTCAGGTTGCCCTGCCGCTCAAAAAGGCTATCTTCGCCAAGCGCATCGTGCAGACCCTCCCAGACTGGGTAGGCCTCCCGCATCAACGGCAACTCCCGCCGGTCGCGCCAGCTCGCCCGCACCCCCCCGATGCCCCGGCCCGCCAGATGCGCCGGAAGCCACCGTCCATCGCTCCAGCACGGTCACACTCGCCCCTGCCTTGGCCAAATGCCAGGCCGTAGCGCAGCCATAAACCCCGCCGCTGATGATTACGTAGTCAGTCATCGCTGCCTATCTGCCCCTACTTCGCCAACGCCAATATCTCCATCACCTCTGCCGGTATCGGAATAGGCCTGGGGTTCCGCGGGATCCAGGGTGTGCCCATGGCCTGCTTGGAGATACGGTCGAAATGCTCCGGCTTTACGCCCGCCGCACTCAGGGTACGCGGCATTCCCAAGCCACCGATGAAGCGGTCGAGCGCATCGCCCGCATCCTCCTCCTCACAGCCCATGGCGCGGGCCACCTCTGCTTGTTGGGCGGCGTTCACGCTCTTATTCCAGCGCATCACATAAGGTAGCATGATGCAGGACGTGTGCCCGTGCGGCACGTCGTGCACCGCGCCCAGCACATAGCCGATGCCGTGGCTCGCCCCCATGGGCACGCCTGCCGCCAGCGCCGCCATGGACATCCACGTGCCCATCAGGCAGTTGAACCGCGTCTCGATATCATCCAGCGCTTCATTCACCCGCGCCAGGCCCTTGGTCAGCAGCGATAGGCCCTGCAATGCCTGCGTATTGGTCCACGGGTTGGCTTCCTTGGCGCAGGAGCCCTCCACGCAGTTGTCCACCGCGCGGATGCCGGTTGACAGGAACAGCCATTCCGGCGTGTGCACCGTCGGCGCAGGGTCCAGGATCACCGCTATCGGCATGATATCGGGATGCCGGAACAGTTCCTTGATGCTGGTTCGCTCGTCGGTGACGCCGCTGATCGCGCTGAACTCGCCGCCTGAAAGCGTGGTCGGAATGCTGATCTGGCGGACGGTGGGGGCGGTCAGCGTGTCTGGACCGTCGCGAAGCCGGTCCATGCCTTCCGGCGTGTCGATATCATTCGCCAGACAGAGCGAAACCGCCTTCGCCCCATCGGTCAGGGAGCCGCCGCCAAAGGTGACGATCAGGTCCGCCTTGGCCTCCCGCGCCATCGCCGCCGCCTTGATCACGTCGCCGCGGGGCGTGTGCGGGGCCATCTTGTCGAATTCGCCGACCACCTTATTGCCCAGCGCCCGGCGCGGCTTTTCGATCTCGCCCGTCTCGCGGTTCAGCGTGCCGCTGACCATCAGGAACACCCGTTCCGCCCCGATGCGCTCGACCTCGTGAGCGATGGCTTCTTCCATTGGTGTGCCAAAGGTGACGGCGTCCATATTCCCGAACGCGACGCGGCCCTGTTGCATGATGGTTAACTCCCCGGCTGCTGTTGGTTTGCCTGCTGAAAATTATGGCAGGCTCCAGCGGGGGAGCAAGCCCCTCAGCCCTCCAGCACGTCTTTCACCAGCTCCGCCAGCTGGCTGAGCGTGAAGGGCTTCGGCAGGAAGTGAACATTGCGGAAGGAGCCCAGCTTCTCGCGGAACGCCCCCTCGGCGTAGCCGCTGATACAGATGATCCGCATGCTTGGCTGGCTGGCCCGCACCCGTTCTATCAGCGCCGGGCCGTCCATTTCCGGCATCACCACATCGGTCACGATCAGGTCTACCTGCTCCTCCGCATCCTCCAGCAGGGTGAGCGCCGCCAGGCCGGTGCGGGCTTTCAGCACCCGGTAGCCTCTGCTGCGCAGCACGCGCGAGGCGAACAGGCACACGGGGTCTTCATCCTCCACCAGCAGCAAGGTACCAGCCCCGGTCAGGTCCGCCGTAGAGGCAGCCAGCGTGCCGCCGGCCTCCGACTCGTCGGTGCCCTGATAGAGCGGCAGGTAAACGCTAAAGCGCGCCCCGCCGCCCGGTGCATTGTCGGCGTAGATATAGCCGTCGGTCTGCTTGACGATGCCATAGACCGTCGAAAGCCCCAGGCCGGTGCCCTCTCCAATGGCTTTGGTGGTGAAAAAGGGCTCGAAAATACGGTCCAGCAGGCTGGCCGGGATGCCCTGCCCGTATCGGTGACCTCTATGAGTATCCAGGACGCGGCTGGCGCGGCGGGATTCCGGCCTCCGCAGGCGTGATATTGCGCGTTTCGACAGTCAGGGAGCCCTCGCTATTCATGGCGTCCCGGGCATTTACGGCGAGGTTGATCAGCCCCTGCTCCAGTTGGCCACGATCCACCCGTACCGCGCCTATATCGCGGCCATGCGCGACCTGAAGCTCGATGCCGGCGCCCAACAGGCCGGCGCAAGAGGCTGGACAGATCAGCGATCACATCCGGCAGACTTAGCACCTGTAGTTGCAATGTCTGCTGGCGGGAAAAAGCGAGTAATTGCCGCACCAGATTGGCCGCTCGATTGGCGTTCTGCTTTACCTGCATGATGTCGGCAAACGAGGGGTCGCCCGGCTGATGACGTTGCAGCAGTAGGTCGCAGAACCCGTTCATCGCCGTCAGCAGGTTGTTGAAATCATGAGCAATACCACCAGCCAAAGTGCCCACTGCCAGCATCTTTTGCGATTGGGTAAATTGCAGCTCCAACTTTTTCTGGCGCGTGGTTTCGATCAGGTGCACCACCCGTGTACCGCCCTCCAGGGGCGCTGCCAGCAGGTTGCCGCTTCGCTCCTCAGCCTCTTTGTCGGCGGGGATGATAGTCACGTCGATGGTGATGGTGCCGTCGGTTGCCAGGCTGTCGCCCAGGTCGCTGCCATCGGTCGCCCGCAGAATGGTGTCCAGCGGCTGGCCGTCGGCCGCGCGGTCTGATCCCACAAGGGCCTGGAACGCGGCGCTGCTCTGTAGCAGGCGGTCCGCCGGATCGAGAACCGCAATGCCGATCGGGCCGTCGTCAAACACCTGGCGGCGCCCGTCTGCGCCGTTATCGCTCTCCGGCGGAGGCTCCGGCTCGCTCCGCACGGCCGCAGCCGGTACGGTACTTTCCGCATCCGGATTCCGGTCTTTCCGCCAGAGCGACAACACACCGGCGGCCAAGCCCGGCACATTGCTGCCCAGCCAGGACTGCATGCCTTTGGTCAGGGGTGAACGCGGCGGCAGCGGTGCCGCACCGTCCCACTTGTCGATCAGCAAAGCCATCAGACTCTTCCTCCAGAGACGTGCAGATTGCACCTCTTGGTTGCTGACTCCAAGCTGATATTTCGTTAACGCCGCCGCACTTTTTTCCTGTGAAGGACAGGCGAACGGCGTTAATCGTTACGGTGACTGCGTTCCATACGCTCGTGCCGCTCCTGCGCTTCCAGGCTCAGGGTCGCGATCGGTCGGGCTTCCAGGCGGCGCAAACCGATAGGTTCGTCCGTATCTTCGCAATAGCCGTAAGAGCCATCCTCGACCCGAACCAGCGCTTCCTCGATCTTGACGATCAGTTTGCGGGCGCGGTCACGCGTGCGCAATTCCAACGCAACGTCTGTCTCAGCAGACGCACGGTCGGTCCAGTCAGCCTCGACCAGGCTTTCCTGTTGCAGGTGGCTCAGCGTGCCCTCGGACTCTTGGATGAGTTGAGCGCGCCATTCGTGCAGCTTCTGCCGGAAGTATTCCAGCTGTAGCGGGTTCATGAATTCTTCGGTGTCGGACGGTCGATAATCCGGCGGCAAGACGACTTTCATGCGGCATCCCCAAGCCGATTAGGGCGATTTGGGGTGCTGATAGCGCCTCGCGGGCGGCCGGTCAATTGCCGATTGCGACTTTAGGCTAACATCGGCCAATTTTTTCCAATCGGGCGGTGGCGGTATTCCCGTCAAGGTTGAATGTCAAGAGATTGGAATAGAGTGAAAATTCCAATCCGGGTTAGGTCTTCGGAAAGGATTCTGCTGTAAACATCGGCTGTCGAGCTACGGAATTGTCCGGCAGTTGGTTACAGCTGATCGGGCTACGATTGGATTGGTATGAACACCAGACTCGTAAATATGAGCACCGGCAAGCGGGTTATTGGCCCTAGCGGGGATGAGTTGACGTTGGAAACGCTGCCGCCGGCCGATACCCGCCGATGGGTGATACGCCGAAAAGCCGAAGTGGTCGCAGCTATCCGCGGCGGCCTGCTGAGCGCTGAGGAAGCGTGCGTCCGCTATGGCTTGAGTGAGGAGGAAATAGCATCGTGGCAACGTCTCGCGGAATCGCACGGACTCATGGGCCTGCGCACCACGCGGGTTAACCAATACCGTGGCCGCGAGGGTCAATCGTAGCGTCATTCGGCGAATTGATGACAATAATAGCAATAAAAACGGTACAAAACTCGAACGAATTCGCTTAAACTTTATAAGTTGTTAACCTTTGCCGCATAAGGTGTGATTTGAGACGGAAACGAATTACCCGATATCAATCGAGGTGCAGAGCATGAGAGTTCTAATTGTTAAGGATGACAGTGCCACCGCCCGCACTGTCGAAGCGATCCTTAAGACCGAAGGTTTCATCTGTGATACGACCGATTTAGGCGAAGACAGCCTGGAAATCGGCAAACTCTACGACTACGACCTGATCATTCTGGATATCCTGCTGCCGGATATCGATGGCTACGAAGTGTTGCGCCGCCTGCGCGGCACCAAGGTGGAAACGCCAACACTTATTCTCTTTGGCCTGACGGAGCCCGACAGCAAGATCAAAGGCTTCGGTATCGGTGCCGACGATTGCCTGACCAAGCCCTTCGACCGGCGGGAATTGGTAGCTCGGGTCCATGCCATTATCCGGCGCGCCAGGGGACACGCGGAATCGGTTATCCGTACCGGCCGTTTGGCAGTGAACCTCGACAGCCGCACGGCGGAGGTGGATAAACAGCTGCTGCATCTGACCGGAAAAGAGTACCAAATCCTGGAACTCCTCTCAATCCGCAAGGGTACAACCCTGACCAAGGAGATGTTCCTGAACCATCTCTATGGCGGCATCGACGAGCCATAGGTGAAGATCATCGACGGGTTCATCTGCAAGCTGCGCAAAAAGCTGAACAATGCCACCGGTGGGAGCAACTATATTGAGACGGTCTGGGGCTGCGGCTACGTGCTGCGCGACCCGGTGAGCGAAGACGGCGTGGTTGAAGCAACGGCCGACCAGGTGGCTGCCTAGCTTCCAACGCATTACCCCTGGTCAAATCAACCGCCCCAGCGGTTTAATCTGACCGGGGATTGCGGTGCCGCTGACGACCGCGCGTCCCGGTTCGGCATCCTTTACAGTTGCGCGGCGAGCCCGATCTGATCCGTGCCGAACAAGGCAGCGTCCATTTCCTTCAGATCTGCCGCGACCTGCGGGCGGAAGGCCATCTTCGCCAGCACGTCCCGCTCCAGGTCCACACCCGGCGCGATCTCGATCAGCACCGGGCCATCCCCGTCTATGCGGAATACTGCCCGCTCGGTCACTACCATGACCTGCTGCCCGCGTGAGAGCGCGACGCTGCCGTTGAAGGTGATCTGCTCGACCGCCTCCACGAACTTGGTGACGTCGCCATCCCGGCGGATCATCAACTGGCCGTCTTCAATAGCGATGTCGGTCTCGCCTGCCGTAAACTGGCCACAGAACACCACCCGGTCGGCGCTTTGGGTGACGTTAAAGAAACCACCGATGCCCGGCACCCGGTTTGCCAGGCGCGAGACATTCACGTTCCCCGCCTGATCCATCTGGGCCAGCCCGACAAACGTGATGTCCAGCCCGCCGCCGTCATAGAAGTCGAACTGGTAAGTGTGATCGATGACGCTGGTCGCGTTGGTCGCCGCGCCGAATGACAGGCCATAGGCTGGAAAGCCGCCGGTGGAGCCGCTTTCGACCGTCAGCGTGAACTGGTCGCCGACGCCTTCCTCCCGCGCCACCGTGGCAACGAACTCCGGATAGCCGACGCCCAGGTTCACCACGTCACCCCGGCGCAACTCCATGGCTGCACGCCGGCCAACCAGCTTGAGGATATCCAGCGGCATCGGCTCCATCGCCGCCACATCCACCCGCTCGTCGCCCGCGAACACCGGGCTGTAGGCCACCTTGAAGGTCTGCTTGTGATTTTCCGGCCGGGCCACCACCACATGGTCGACCAGATGCCCTGGGATCACCACCTGGCGCGGATGCAGCGTGCCGCGCGGCACCACTTTCTCTACCTGCGCAATGACTTTGCCGCCTGAATTGTGCACGGCCTGGGCAAAAGATGGCCCCTGGAACGTCGCAATTTCGCGCTCCATGGAAATGTTGCCGTCCTCATCTGCCGTCGAGCCGCGCAACAGTCCCGCCGCCGGTTTAAAGCTCGGATAGAGCAGCCACTCCCGGCCTTCCAGCTCGACCACTTTGACGATGTCGCCTTGCGTCCGCTTGTTCACCCGCCCGCCGCCATGGCGCGGATCGACAAAGGTGCCGAGGCCTACATGGGTTACCAGGCCGGGCCTGCCCGCCGCGATTTCCCGGTACAACTGCACCATCACGCCCAGGGGCAGCAGGTAGGCGTCCATTTCCTCATCCACCAGCCGTTTTTGCAGCTTGCGGTTCAGGTTGAGGTAGGAGACCACCAGCCGGTCGATGATGCCGTCATGGTGCAGCCGGTCCAGGCCCTTGCCCCGCGTGTCGCCGGAGCCGGTAGAGGCCCACACCGTCAGGCCACGCGGCTCTGCGGTGTCAAGGAAGCGCTGCTCCAGCGCAATCAGCAGCTCTTCCGGGCAGACGGACCCGACAAAGCCATCCACCGCCAGCACAGAGCCGCTTTCGATGCGCTTAACCGCCTCCGCGGCGGACGTTACCTTGCTCACTTGGGTCGAAACCTATGCGTCTTCGTTCTTGGGCGCAAAGCGGGTGTAGCGCACGTCGGCGGTCAAGGCGTGGGCCATCATGCCCTCGCCTTCCGAGATACGGCTCATGATCGGCGCGATGTGGCGGGAGGCTTCCGGCGTCAGCCGTTGGTAGGTGCAGGTCTTCAGGAACTTGCCAACCCAGAGCCCGCCGGTGAACCGCGCGGCGCGGCTGGTCGGCAGGGTGTGGTTGGTGCCAACCCCCTTGTCGCCATAGGCAACCGTGCTCTCTTCGCCGATGAACAGCGAGCCGTAGTTTTTCAGGCGAGCGAAATACCAGTCATCCTCACCTGTCAGCAGCTCCAGGTGCTCTGCGGCGTAGGCGTCGGAGAGTTCGGCAGCTTCCTCCCGGTCCTTCGCAACCACGACTTCGCCATTATTCTCCCAGGCCGCGGCGGCAACAGGCGCGGTCGGCAGGGTCAGAAGCTGCTTTTCGACCTCGGCCATGACCTCGCGCCCGAAGGCTTCATCCAGCACGATCAGCCAGACCGGCGAGTCCGGCCCGTGCTCCGCCTGGCCCAGCAGATCGGTCGCGACCAGGGCGGCATCAATGGTGCCGTCTGCAATGATCAGCACCTCGGTGGGTCCGGCGGGCAGGTCGATGCCGCAGACACCGAAAAGCTGCCGCTTGGCCGCCGCGACGAAAGGATTGCCTGGCCCGCAGATGATATCGCATTCCGGCATGTCGAAGCAGCTATAGGCCATGGAGGCCAGCGCCTGCGCCCCGCCCAGCGAGTAGAACGCGTGCCCGCCTGCCGCCTTCATCGTGTAGAGCGTCTGGGGGTACATGCCGTCGGCATCGCTCGGCGGCGCGCAGCCGATGATCTTCTCCACACCCGCGACGGAGGCCGTGCCGACCGTCATAAACGCGCTCGCCACCAGCGGATACTTGCCGCCCGGCGTGTAGCAGCCGACCGCGCCTACCGGGATATGATTATGGCCGAGCGTGACGCCGGGGCGGAGTTCGATCTCCAACTCCTGCATGGTCGCCTTCTGGGCGTGGGCGAACTCCTTCACCTGGGTGATGGCGTAGGCGACATCGTCCTTCCAGGTCTCCGGCAGCATGTTCTCGACCTGGGCGATGCGGTCGTCGGAGATGCGGATTTGCGGATTGGTCCACTTGTCCAGGTCACGCGCGTATTTGAGGACCGCGTCCTCCCGGTTGACGCGAATGTCTTCCAGCATGGCGCTGACGGTCGCTTCGACTTTCGCGCGGTCGAAGGCTTCGGCATTCTCGCCGCGTTTCAGGTATGTGGCCATAGGATGGGGAGCCTCCGGTGTGTCCAGTTTTCGTATCGATTGAGACACTCTTAGGTCACGAAAGCAGGCACGTCCATGGCCGCTACGATGCTTCCGTGACATTCCCGGTCGCTGCGTCATAGCTCACCGTGGCTGACATTCCCGGCGGTTTTTCCGCATGGGCGGGCAGGGCGTCGGAGAGCTTGAGCCATTGCTGGGATGAACTGGTGCAGATATGTATGGTCGGCTCGAATGCTGCCGGATCATCCAGAGAGTCAGCAAGAATGCCGGTGATGTCGCGGGACGTGCGCTCCACATAGACCGGCCGAAAGCGCGCGGTCCAGGCACGCTTGGCGCGGGGTATACAGGTTATGCCTCACGGCACCCACCGCCGGTTCAATTCATTGCGGTCGTCGTAGCTGGCCTCGAAGATCGGGGTGGCGAGGATGGCGCGGACGTGAAGCTCGCTCTCACCCGTGTTGCGGAAGCCGTGGAACTTGCCAGCCGGGATGATGACGCTGTGTCCGGCTTTGGCGGCGTAGCGTTCTTCGCCGACCCAGACCTCCGCCTCCCCGGCGACGATGGTCAGCACTTCCTCCACCGCGTGCAAATGGTTCGGCGCGCCGAGGCCGGGGGCGCAGAATTGCTCAAACACGGTCAGTTGCCGGGAGCCGGTGACGGCGGAGACCAGCATCACGGTCTCCACGCCCTTGCGCCATTCCTCGCGCGGTTGGGTTGCCTGGTCGATGGTGTGCATGGGGTTTCTCCTGTTGCCGGAAACGCGGCTGACGCTGCCTGTTCCCTACGTTATGATCCGCTGCAAGGAACCGCCAGTCTGGAAACCCGCCCATGTCCGACTTCGAAGCCGCTGAATATCCCCGCCACTACAACGCCGCCACCGACATGGTCGATCGTCACCTGGCCGAGGGACGGAAGGACAAAGCCGCGTTTATCGATCCGGGACGCACGCTCACCTATGGCGAACTGGCGGCGGAGTCGAACCAGGCAGCGAACCTGATGGGCGCGCTGGGCCTGCGGCGGGAGGAGCGGGTGGCCTGCATCCTGCTGGATACCTGCGATTACCCGCCGGTCTTTTGGGGCGCGATCAAGGCGGGCGTGGTGCCGATAGCGCTCAACACCCTGCTGACGACCGCGCAATACCGTTACATTCTGGAGGACAGCCGGGCGCGGGCGCTGTTCATCTCGGCCCCCCTGCTGCCGGTGGTGCAGCCGATCCTGGGTAGCCTGCCCTCCCTGGAGAATGTCGTCGTTGTCGGCGAGGGCGACGACTACACGGCAAAGCGGGCGGCGCAGTCCGCGGACTTCACCCTTGCCGACACGGTGTCGGACGAGGTGGCTTTCTGGCTCTATTCCAGCGGCTCGACCGGCACGCCCAAGGGCACGCACCACCTGCACACGTCGGCAATGGAGACCTGCCGGATTTACGCAAAGCCGGTGCTGGGCATCTCTGAGAACGACGTTTTCCTATCCGCCGCCAAGCTGTTCTTCGCCTATGGCCTCGGCAACGGCATGACCTTCCCCTTGAGCATCGGCGGCACGGCGATCCTCTGGCCGGAGCGGCCGACGCCGGACGCCATGTTCGCGCTGATGCAGCAGCACAAACCGACGCTCTATTTCGGCGTGCCGACGCTTTATGCCGCCATGCTGGCGGACAGCGAGAGCGATGCAGGCGGCAATCTCCGCTACTGCGTCTCGGCGGGCGAGGCGCTACCGGAAGAAATCGGCAAGGCATGGGAGGCGCGCTTCGGCGTGCCGATCCTGGACGGCATCGGCTCAACCGAGTTGCTGCATATCTTCCTCAGCAACCGGGCGGGCGCGGTGCGCTACGGCACCAGCGGCAACGCCATTGCCGGCTACGACCTGCGGCTGGTGGACGATGACGGCTCGCTGCTCGGCGATGACGAGATTGGCGAACTGGTGGTGCGCGGGCCAACGGCGGCGGAGGGCTACTGGAACCAGCGGGAGAAGTCCCGCCTGACCTTCCGGGGCGAGTGGACCCACACCGGCGACAAGTACATGCGCTCTGCCGACGGCTACTACACCTACCAGGGCCGGACGGATGACATGTTCAAAGTTAGCGGCATCTGGGTCTCGCCGTTCGAGGTCGAAAGCGCGCTCATCAGCCATGAGGCCGTGCTGGAAGCCGCCGTCGTGCCCCATGACGAGGGCGACGGCCTGCTGAAGCCCAAGGCGTTCGTGGTGCTGAAGGACCCGGCGAAGGCATCGGACGGCCTGTTCGACACGCTGAAGGACCACGTGCAAAAAAGCGTCGGCCCCTGGAAATACCCCCGCTGGGTGGACGTGGTGGACGAACTGCCCAAAACCGCAACAGGCAAGATTCAGCGCTACAAGCTCAGGGCCTAGTGGCCTGATCGAACCACTAGCCGCCGATCCCAACCTCGCGCCTCATCTGGTAGATGGGTCGTCCTGGTCGCAGCGGTGGTGCACCCAGTTTGCGCCGAGCGGTGGGACGTTGCCGATGCTGAGGCGCGGTGTCTCCACCACGCACAGCCGGTGCGCGATCAGCCAGGGCCCGCCGCGGCGCTCGATCCGGTCCACATAGCGGCCATAATAGGAAAGCTACACCGTCTGGTCTTCCGCGCCCTCGACCCGGTAGCCCTTGGCTGACTCGGCGCTGAGAGTATGCGCGGTCATGAAGTAGGTCTCGGCGACGGCGGTGTCTTTTTCCGGATTGGGAGCGGAGTCCGGGAATTCCACCAGGCATTGCCCGAGGAAATGCATAGCCTGCGAATGGCCGCCGGCCAGTTGGATGGCGAACTCTATGAATCCGTCGACCCCGTCATTGAAGTCGCAATGCTCGTCGATGGCGTCGGGGTGGTAAACTTCGCGCAGCGCCTTCCAGTCGGCACGGTCCACGGCGCGGGCGTAGAAGCCCATAAGATCCTGAATTTCCGCCCGGTCTAGCAGGCGCTGTAGCTGGTCATTCATTGGCGTGTCCTCCTTGGTTGAGGAGAGCCTATGGAGGACTGTGGGGTTTCGCAATTCGTGTGACTCACCGCTGGATGGGCCGCAGGCGCTCCTCCACATTCCACCGCCATGCAGTGCATCACCGTCAACGACACCCGCCTCGAATGCCGCTTCATCGGCCCGCCTCCCGCGGAAGCACCGACGCTGGTGCTGTTGCGTGAGGGACTGGGCTCTATGGGCCTCTGGCGGGATTTTCCGGAGAAGCTCCAGGCAGCAACAGGGCTCGGCGTATTTGTCTATTCGCGGGCAGGCTATGGTGGCAGCGATCCCGATCCGCTGCCCTGGCCGCTGACCTATATGGAGCGGCATGCGGCAGAGGTGCTGCCCGGTGTGCTGGATGCGATCGGCCTTCGCCAAGGTCTGCTGATGGGGCATTCGGATGGCGCTAGCATCGCCGCGCTTTATGCAGGGTCGGTCAGCGGCCCGCGGGTACAGGGCTGCGTGCTAATGGTGCCGCATTTCTTTATCGAGCAAATCTGCCTGGATGCGATTGCCGAAGCGAAAGAAGCCTATGAACAGGGCGATCTGAAACCGCGGCTCGCGTGACATCACGGCGCGAACGTGGATAACGCTTTCTATGGCTGGAATGCCTCCTGGCTGGCGGAGGGTTTCCGCACCTGGGATATCACCGACGCACTATCGCGTATCCGCGTGCCGTTGCTGGTGTTGCAGGGCCTGGCTGATCCCTATGGCACGGCGGAGCAGGCTCACATAGCAGAGCGCCTTTGCCCAGAGCCGGTGGACACGCGGCTGATGGAAGACGTCGGCCATGCCTCCTGGCGGGAGGCAGAAGCGGAAACGCTGGACGCGATCAGTGAATTTGCGGCGCGGCTGGGGCTGACACCTCCGACCTAGTCGCCCCGCCTGTCGCAGCGACACCCTGCCCTCGTCTGAAGCACCTGTGCTTGCGTATTGGCAGTGTTACCCCCTTGGATCAAAAGGACCAGTCGATGCGAGTTGCATCCTTCTTCCGCGGTGCCGCCGTGTTCGCCGCCCTTTCCGTTAGTTCCATATCCGCGCCGGCGCTTGCCGATCAAAGCGTTGATATGCTGAACAAACACCCTGATTCTAAAGAACGTAACGTCTTCTATCCGCCAATTGTTAAAATCCAACCCGGTGAGATGGTTACCTGGGTTGCGAAAAACAAAGGGCACAATGTCGAATTCGTTAAGGGTGCGGTGCCGGACGGGGTGCCCGCTTTTCGTTCCAAGCTGAGCAAGGACGCATCCTTCACATTCGAAACGCCGGGCGTCTACGTCTACAAGTGCACACCTCACTATGGCCTGGGCATGGTCGGCATCGTCGTTGTTGGCGACGATATGAGCGGTCTCGAAGCCGCCACCGCCAAAAAGTATCCCGGCAAGGCGGGCAAGCGCTTGAAGGCCATGCTTGCCGAACTCGGCCAGTAGCCCAAGACCGGCCCGGCGCAGCGGTGGTTGCGCCGGGCACTTCTAGAGAGTTTCATTGGAGGGCATCTGCTTGCCGGTTTCAAAGCAAACGATCACGGTATTTTATGATGGAGCCTGTCCTCTTTGTGCCTGGGAGATCAAACAGTACGCGGCGCAGGATGCTGGTCAGAACCTGAATTTTGTTGATGTATCTGGCGATAGGGGCGAATTGCCGGCGGCGCTTGATCGGGAACTCGCGCTGAGGTGCCTGCATGTGATGACAGGCAGCGGCTTGAAGTCCGGCGCGGAGGCATTCACTGCAATTTGGAGTGTTCTGGCCGGTTGGCGGTTTGCCGCCGCGGTTGCCCGTGCACCGCTGGTTCTTCCTTTGCTGGAGGGCTGCTACAGGTCATTTCTGCTGGTCCGCCCGTTGGTCAGCCGTATGGCGCGGTACATCGCTCTCCGCCGGCGCGCGCTGCCGTGACGTGGATGCTCCAAGGAAGCGTCGCGATTGTCGTTGGTGCGCATGGGGGGATAGGCGCGGCTTTGTGCAGAGCTATTACCAGCCACTATCCCGGCATACGCCTCGTTCAGATTGGCCGCCGAACAGACCCGCCTCTCGACCTGACGGACGAAGCGTCCATTGCAGCCACCGCCGCGCATTGCGCCTCTCTAGGAGAGGTAAGGCTGGTGTTTGATGCGACTGGCTACCTCCATGACTCTCAACATCAACCGGAAAAGACTTGGCGTTCTCTTACAGCGGAGGGCCTGGCTAAGGCTTTCGCGCTGAACACCATTGGCCCAGCCTTGTTGGCAAAGCATTTCCTAACCCTGCTGCCCCGCGAGGATAAAGCGGTGTTCGTCACGCTGTCGGCGCGGGTTGGCAGTATCGGGGATAACAAGCTGGGCGGCTGGTATGGTTACCGCACCTCAAAAGCCGCTCTCAACCAGATCGTGCGGACCGCCGCTGTTGAGTTGCGTCGCCGTCACCCCCATGCCGTCTGCATAGCTCTGCATCCTGGTACGGTCGAAACAGGTCTTTCCGTCTCCTTCGCCAAAACCGGTTTGGATATCCAGAAGCCGGACACAGCCGCAATCCACTTGCTGCGGGTAGTCGACCGTCTGGAGGCGGGGCAGTCCGGCGGATTTTACGACTAGAACGGCTTGGAAATCCCGTGGTAACCAGTTGCGTCTAACGCCCCATCCGCTGGCGAAAATCCCAGCTGGTGATGCGGTGCTGTGCGATCCTGATGGCGCATTCGTCGGTGCTGCGGGCCAGCAGCCAGGTGCGGAAGCCCGGTTTTTCCTCCCCGACATAGCGGTCCAGCAGGATCTGTAGCGTTGCGAGACCGTCCGGCAGGACGTTGGCCGTACCCTGGCCGCGGATGCCGTAATAGGGCGGCGTCTAGACGGAAATATCGAAAGCACAGCGCCCGTCCTTGCGCAGCAGTTTGACAATGGCGGCGTCCGGCTTGGAGGCGGCCCATAAGGCCCCCTGCTGCCAAAGGAACCACAGCGGCGTTACGGCGGGAAAGCCCGACCGCGTGTTAACGGCGAGGTGTATGGGAACAGCGGTGGCGCTCAGAAAGCTGCCGATTTCGGCTTGGCTCCATGGGCCGTCGATGCGCGGCGCGGTGTGTTCTATCTGTGTCATGCCCACATTGTACTGGCAGGGCCGCGTCTGGTCACGCGGCAACCGTGCCGGAAAGGCTGGACGCCGTGCCGAATTTTGCGGCACGCTTGCTGCCAACGAATTAGACACACGAGGAACAAGCCCATGGATGCCGGCGTACTCTATTTCACGACGGATTACGGCATGCCGGTGACGCAACTGGCGAAGGAAATGGAAGACCGCGGCTTTGAGAACCTGTGGATTCCGGAGCACAGCCACATTCCGATCAGCCGTAAGTCTCAATATCCGGCGGGCGGCGACTTGCCGAAGCGCTATTACGACTGAATGGACCCGTTCCCGGTGATCGGCGCGGCGGCGGTGGCGACTACGACCCTGAAGCTCGCAACCGGTATCTGTATCGTCACCCAGCGCGACCCGATCCAGACGGCGAAGAGCGTGGCGACGGTCGATCACCTGTCGAATGGGCGGTTCCTGTTCGGCACCGGCGTCGGCTGGAACAAGGACGAGATAGAGAACCACGGCATCGACTTCAAAACCCGCCTGAGCCAGAGCAAGGAGCGGATAGAGGCTATGCGGGATATCTGGACGAAATCGAAGGCCGAATATCATGGCAAGTTCGTAGATTTCGACCCGATGATGACCTGGCCGAAGCCGGTGCAGGCGGGCGGGCCACCGGTGCTGATGGGTGGCGGCTGGCCTCACGCCGCCAGACGGGCGTTGGAGTATGGCGACGGCTGGATGCCGAACTCTGTCAGGCCCGATTACCATATCCTGGACAAGGTGCCGGAATGGGAGGCGATGAAGAAAGAATATGGCCGCGATGTGCCGCTGACCTACTGTCTGGTGGAGACGGATACCCAGCAATGGGGCCGCTACCAGGATGCAGGGGCCGCGCGCATTATCGTCAAGGTACAGTCGGAGTCCGCCGACGAGGTACTGCCGGAACTCGACCGGCTGGCAAAAGGGCTGGCGCAGGTCGCCTGATTCTTTGCCGCGCGGGAGTCCCGGAAGCCTCGCAAGAGGCTGAACGGGATTCCCATCCGCCTTCGCTCTACCCAGGGATCGATTTCAGCCATGGACCGCCACACCCGCATTCCGGAGTCTCGCTATGACGCCACCGAAATGTGTATAGTAGGGCCCAATAGAAACAACCAACCGTTCAAGGAAACACGCCCATGCATGTCGGCGTCGCCATGTTCGCCACGGACTACTCCATGGCTCCCACGGAGCTTGCGAAAGCACTGGAAAACCGGGGCTTTGAGAGTTACTGGCTGCCGGAGCACAGCCATATTCCACTCACCCGCAAGTCGCCCTTCCCCCAGGGCGGGGATCTGCCAAAGAAGTATTATGATGTGATGGACCCATTCCCGGTGGCAGCCGCTGCTGCCGCCGTGACGACTTCGCTGAAAGTGGCGACGGGCATCTGTCTGGTGCTGCAGCGGGATCCGATTCAGACGGTGAAGAGCGTGGCGACGGTGGACCAGCTATCGGGCGGACGCTTCCTTTTCGGCGTCGGCATTGGCTGGAATGCGGACGAAATGGAGAACCACGGCACGCCCTTTAATAAGCGGATAACCGTTTGCCGCGAGAATATAGAGGCGATGCAGCAAATCTGGACTCAGAACAAGGCGGAGTATCACGGCCAATACGTGAACTTCGACCCGATGATGACCTGGCCAAAGCCGGTGCAGAAACCCTATCCGCCGATCTGGGTGGGCGGTAGCATCCCTGCGGGCGCCAAGCGGGCCTTGCAGTATGGCGACGGCTGGCTGCCCCATGCCTTCCGCCCGGAATACCGGCTGATTGACAGGCTGGATCTGTGGGAAGACATGAAGCAGGAAGCAGGCCGCGACATCCCGGTGACACCGTCTGGTGCGGAGCATGACCCGGATGTCTGGCCGGAATATCAGGCTGCGGGAATGGAACGAATCGTGATATCTATGGCCTCAGAAAGCGCTGACGAGGTACTGTCGAAGCTGGATGCCATGGCGGCAGGCGTGGCGCGTGTGAAAGGCTAGATTGAGGAGCGGGTGCGTTTGGGAAATCATACCGTTCTGTGGAATGGCAAACATGCGCACTTGCATCTGACCGTGACTAGGGATAACTCGTGCTGCTTCTAATCAAAACATGTCCGCTAAAGGACAGATTGCTTTCTCAGGAGAGTACCGCGGTCGGCGGGCACCCGGCCAACCTTGGTCAAGTGAAAATACATATACCATGAGATTGGATGAAATTTTCCTGCCGTGCGATATGACCGACGGTATCAAAGCAACATCTAAGCGCCAGGTGCTGAGTGCGGTTGCGGCAGCGGTTTCCGCCAGCCGAGGCCTGGACGAGAAGCAGGTGTTCGATGTCCTGCATGAACGGGAACGTCTTGGCTCAACAGCGATTGGCGGCGGTGTTGCCATCCCTCATGGCAAACTTCCCGGACTGCAAAGCCTGGTTGGCTATGCGGTCAAACTGGAAACACCGGTCGATTTCGATGCCTTCGACGAGCAGCCGGTAGATTTGGTGGTTGTCCTGCTTGCGCCGGATTCAGGCAGTGCAGAGCATCTACGTATTTTGGCCCGCCTGTCCCGGATGCTGCGCGATCCGCATCAGTGTGCGTTGCTGCGCAATTCCCAGAACAACGAGTCCCTGCGCCAGATGCTGACCGCGGAAGCGGACGAACAGCGGGCAGCCTAATCCCGTCTCCCTATTGCAGGGAGACCAGTTCCATATCGTTCTGCATGATGGCGGCAATTGCCTGTGCGCGGTTCGGTGCAAAACCCAGCACGGTGCCGTCGGCGGCGCAGATGACAAATCCCTTCATGCCATCCATATCTCCCGGCCGCAGATAGGCCAGGTGGTTCATTCCCAAGCCGCGCAGATTGATATTTTCAACAGTTAAAGCGGTTGTTTCAGTCATGGTTCCTAACGCCTCCCGGAATTGACACTGACTTCATTGCGGTGTTCGGGCTCGCCGGTGCGGATTTCGATCGTCCGGCTGCGGACAACGGGTTCCGGCCTGACCAGATCGACCAGCAACAGGCCACGGCGCAGGATAGCGCCCTGTACTTCTATACCTTCGGCCATCATGAAGCGGCGCTGGAATTGCCTGCCGGCGATTCCACGATGCAGGTAAACCCGCTCCTGGCCGTCATCCGTCAGCTTGCCGCGGATAATCAACTCATTGCCTTCGACCATCACGTCGAGGTCGGCTTCGGTGAAGCCGGCAACGGCGAGCGTGATGCGCAGGGCATTCGCTGCGGTTTGCTCGATATTGTAGGGAGGGTAGCCCTCAGCTGATGCCTCCGACACATTGTCGAGCATGCGCTCAATACGGTCGAAGCCCAGCAATAGGGGGCTGTCGAAAACTGATACCCGTGTCACTTGCGCACCTCCGATATGCGTGTAGCCAAGCGAACGCTGGCACAGGGGAAACCACGTGACCCGTTAAGCGGCGTTACGAACGACCTGGGCAGCCTACTTTGTACGGCCTGCCGAGCCATTCAGATGGGGAGACGCCGCAAAATTTCAAGCCAGGCGGTACGCGGACGGCGATGGCTTGATCCCTGGGCGGCGGAGGCAGAGTATGCTTTCAGCGAAAAAATGCGCCGGTTCACGGCGTGAACACCCACAGGATCTAAGAGGAAATCCCAAACATGAGCATCGAACTGGGCAAAGACTGCATCGACATCGGTATCTTGGTACGCGACGGCGCAGCGGCGCTGAAATTCTACCGCGATACGCTGGGGCTGGAGCACGTGGCGGACACGCCCGCCAATGGCGGCGGCACCATGCACCGTCTGCTTTGCGGCACGACGCTGGTGAAGGTCGTCGCACACGATAACGTACCGGAGAAGAAGGACAATTCGGGCGGGCCGCGCGGTGCGAGCGGCATCCGCTATTGGATGATCACGGTCAAAGACCTGGTCGGCATGACCGAAAAATGCTGGGCGGCGGGCTACACCGTGGCGGTTGAGCCGCGTGAAGTCAGGCCCGGCACCAGCATTTCCATGATCGAAGACCCGGACGGCAATTGGGTTGAACTGCTGGAAAACAAAGCCTGACCTGCCGATCATCGACACCCACCACCACCTGTGGGACCGGCACGGCACCTTCATCCAGGAACGCTACCTGATGGACGAAATTCAGGAAGATCTGAACAGCGGCCACAACATTGTCTCCACCGTCTTCGTCGAATGCGACGCCATGCACCGGCAAAGCGGGCCGGAGGAAATGCGGCCCGTTGGCGAGGTGGAGTTCGTCAACGGCATCGCAGCGATGGCGGCCTCGGGCATGTACGGGCCAACCCAGGTGGGCGCGGCCATCATTGGCCATGCCGATCTGATGCTCGGCTTGCGGGTAAAGGGTGTGCTGGAGGCCCTGATCACTGCCGCGCCGGAGCGTTTTCGCGGTATTCGCTATATCGGCGCCTGGGTGGAAGATAAGGCTGTGTTCACGCCTGCCAGGGTGCCGGGCCCCGGTGTCTATACTGGATGCAAAATTCCGGCAAGGCTTTGCCCAAATGGCACCGCTGGACCTGATCTTCGAGGCGGCTATCCGGCATCCGCAAATCCCCGAGTTCACCGACCTCGCCCGCGCCTTTCCCGGCACCAAGATGGTGCTGGATCATATCGGCGGCGTGATCGGCGTCGGCACCTATGTCGGCCGCCGGGACGAAATTTGCTAAAGCTGACGCAAGGACATCGCGGAAGTGGCCAAGTGCCCCAACGTGGTGGTGAAGCTTGCCGCACTGAACATGACCTATTGCGGTTTCAGCTGGGAAAAGCAGCCCAAGCCGCCGTCCAGCCAGGAACTCTGCGACGCCATCCGCCGCTACTACGAGACGGTGATCGAGCTGGTCGGGCCGGAGCGTTGCATGTTCGAGAGCAACTTCCCGGTGGACAAGGTCAGTTGCTCCTACGGCGTGCTTTGGAATTCCTTCAAACGGATGACGCGGGACTATTCCGCCAGCGACCGGGCAGCACTGTTCCATGACACGGCAGCCCGCTTCTACCGCATCTGATTCTGGTTAGCGCCGGGTTTCCCGGCTGAAATACGAACGCGAAAGGATACTTTGCCATGCGCATTCTTCTTACCGACCGTCACACCGGCGGTTCTGAACTGGAGCAGGAAGCTGCCGGGCCTGATATCGAGATCGAAGCCTTCGACTCACCCGAAGATGTGACTGATGACGCCTGGGCGCGAGCGGACGCCATTGTTACCTACCGCGGGACGGCAGCCGTCATGGCGGCACTGCCCAAGCTGCAGCGGGCGCGGATCGTGGTGCGGGGCGGTGTCGGTTATGATGGCCTCGACCTCAAGACGCTGGGCGAGCGCGGCATCGCGGTTTGCACCGTGCCTGACTATGGCACGACGGAGGTGGCTGACCACGCCATTGCCCTGATGCTGGCGCTGCGGCGTGGTCTGGACCGGTACGAGCAACGCATGCGGCAGGACCCCGCGGGCCTGTGGCGCTATGTGGACAGCCCTTGCATCGACCGGCTGCGCGGGCGGACCTTTGGCGTGTTCAGCATGGGCCGTATTGGCCTGGCGGCAGCGCGGCGGGCGGCGGCGTTCGACATGAACGTGGTCTTCTTCGATCCGCACCAGCCGGACGGCTATGAACTGGCGACCGGGTACAAGCGGCTTGGCTCGGCCGAAGAACTGTTCGAGACGGCGGACACCGTCTCCATCCATTCGCCGCTGACGGATGAAACCCGCGGCGTGATCAACGGCAACCTGCTGGGCCGGATGCGCGACAAGGCGGTTGTCATCAACACCGCGCGCGGTCCGATCGTCGACCTGGACGCCATGTACGAGGCCCTGAAAGCAGGCAAGCCCGCCGGTGCGGGGCTGGATGTACTGCCCAGGGAGCCGGCAGATGCCAGCCATCCGCTGGTTAAGGCCTATATGGCCCGGGAGGAATGGCTGGAAGGCCGCCTGATGCTCTCGCCCCATGCCGCCTTCTACAGCCCGCCGGGCCTGCTGGACCTGCGGTCGAAGGCGGTCGCAACGGCAGCACAACGCATCCGCGATGGTTCGGTGCGGAACTGCCAGAACCTGGCTTACCTGGTGGAGTGAGCAGGCAGAGTGGTGGATGAAGGCTTGGAGGAAAAACGCGCATGAGCACAATGAAAGAAGTCGCCACCGCCGGCGGCCTGAAAATCGGTACGTTCGTTTGCGAGTTCGCAACGCCCGGTATCGGCTATATCCTGAAGAACGCCGGGCTGGACTTCGTTTTTCTCGACATGGAGCATTCGGGCTTCGACGTTTCGACGATGAAATCGGTGCTCCGCTATTTCGAAGCCGCCGATCTGCCGTGCCTGGTCCGTCCGGCGGGGAAAGACTACTACGACATGGCGCGCATGCTGGACATCGGGGCGGAAGGGCTTTGCTTGCCGATGGTCTCCAGCGCCGAAGAGGCCAGGTCCATCGTCCAGCAGTGCAAATATGTGCCCGACGGTGAGCGCGGCGTGGCGCTTGGCATCATGCATGACCGGTGATGCAGAAACTTGGCAAGGCCAACCGCGAGACCGTGATCTTTCCGCTGATCGAAACGGCAGCCGGTGTCGCGGAAGTGGAGGCTATTGCGCAGACGGAAGGTGTGGACGGCCTGTGGCTCGGTCACTTCGATCTTTCTTGCTCGCTGGGAATACCGAGCCAGTTCGACCACCCGGCATTCACGGAAGCGGTAGCCCGCACATGCGCCGCGGGAAAGGCAGCGGGCATTCCGGTTGGCCGCATTGCAGGCGACGTCAAGGAAGGCATGGCGCTGTATGGCCAGGGCTTCGACCTGATCGCTATTTCCGGTGATTCCTGGATCCTGCAGACCGCCCTGGGCGCGGCAGCTGCTGCGCTGCGCGAGAGCGTTGAGGAGTAGGGGCTCAAAAGTGGCCTGAGCCGGCCGCAAGCAACGAAAAACCCCTCACCTGATGGTCAGGCAAGGGATTCTATTGGCAGACCGGTGAGCATGGCTTTGCCCTAGTCCTGGAAAATCGCACTGGATTTCCCGGTAGTTTGGTGGAGCCAGGCGGGATCGAACCGCCGACCTCTTGAATGCCATTCAAGCGCTCTCCCAGCTGAGCTATGGCCCCGGTAACTGTTATGAAACTGGTGCGCCGACGGTGGGTCGCCGACAGGGGAGAGGAGCGTTTAGCTTTCTTCCTCGTCGTCGTCAACATCTACGGCGACGTCCGCAATGTCGCTGTCATCATCGTCCGGCAACAGATCGTCGTCATCGTCGTCCAGCTCGACGTCCTCGATCTCGAGATCGTCGTCGCTCTCGTCCTTTTCTGCGGCTGGTTTGGCTTTCACTTCCGGCACCGGAATGACCGGCATGATGCGGACAAAGGCGGAGGGCGCATGGGCGAAGTCGCAAGCGGGACAAACAATCGGATCACGGTCCAGATCGTAAAAACGCGCGCCGCAGCTGGTGCAGGTGCGTTTGGTCCCTCGTGTGGCTTGGGCTGACTGCATGACTGTCCTTAAGTTCGTTTTCCGGCCCAGGCCGGTTGCTCCTAAATGGATCAACCAAGGTCGGGTTAGAATGTAGCGTGCGCCATTGCCAGAATTGGTGGAAAGTGTCAAAGATAAAAAACCATCGCCGATGGACTGTTTCCATTCCGCTAATCTGAGACGCGCATGTCAATGATGCCTGCACCGCTCGTGGCCTCTCCGGCTTCTGACCCTCTCTCCGGTCGTGTGAGAGTGGCGGGCGACAAGTCAATTTCGCACCGCTCGTTAATGCTTGGCGGCCTTGCCGTTGGCACTATCCGCATCACCGGCCTGCTGGAAGGCGAGGATATTCTGGCCACAGCCCAGGCCATGCGGGCCTTAGGGGCCAGGGTTGAACGCCAGGGCGATGGTGTCTGGCAGGTCGATGGCGTCGGCGTTGGCGGCCTGGCTGAACTGGCGGATGTGCTGGATATGGGCAATGCGGGCACCGGTGCCCGGCTTCTGGTTGGCATCCTGGCCAGCCACGACCTGACTGCGTTCCTCACCGGAGACGCGTCACTGCGCCGCCGCCCGATGCAGCGGGTCATTGGCCCGCTGGAGCAGTTCGGGGCCAGCTTCGTCAGCCGCCAGGGTGGCCGCCTGCCGCTAGCCGTTACCGGTGCGCGGGAGGCGCTGGCCATCGATTATCGCCTGCCGGTGGCCTCTGCCCAGGTGAAGTCCGCCGTGCTGCTTGCGGGCCTGAATGCGGCTGGAACGACCCGCGTGATAGAGCCCGAAGCCACGCGCGATCATACCGAGCGGATGCTGGCGCATTTCGGTGCGCTGGTCAGCCGGGGCGAGGAAGGCGGCGAAGGCGTGATTGAGCTGCAGGGCGAGGCGGTGCTGCGCGGGGCGGACGTGACGGTACCGGCGGATCCCTCCTCGGCGGCCTTTCCCATGGCAGCGGCGCTGATGGTGCCGGGCTCGGATGTGACATTGACCGACCTCTGCCTGAATCCCGGACGGATCGGCCTGATCGATACCCTGCGCGAGATGGGCGCGGACCTGACGATCGAGAACCTGCGCGAACTGAATGGCGAGCCCATCGGTGACGTGCGCGTGCGCTATTCCGCGCTGACCGGTGTGACGGTGCCGCCGGAACGCGCGCCCAGCATGATCGATGAATACCCGGTGCTGGCGGCCATTGCCGCGACGGCCAAGGGTGAGACGCGGATGATGGGCGTGGGCGAGTTGCGGGTAAAGGAAAGCGACCGGCTTTCAGCCACTGCTGCAGGGTTGGCGCAATGCGGAGTCCGGGCGGAGGTCGGCGAGGACAGCCTGTCGGTGTTCGGGGGCAATCGCATCGATGGCAACCTGCTTAGCGGCGACGCCGTGGTCACGCACCTGGACCACCGCATCGCCATGGCCTTTGCCGTGCTGGGCCTGGTCTCGCGCAATGGGGTTCTGGTGGATGACGCAGCGCCGATCGCCACCAGCTTTCCGGATTTTGTGCCGTTGATGAATGGTCTGGGCGGCGCGTTGCAGGTTCGCGCATCTGACGGCCGATGATTATTGCGGTCGATGGCCCGGCAAGCACCGGCAAAGGCACGCTCGCCCGGCGGCTGGCGTCCGAGATGCGGTTCGCCTATTTGGACACCGGTCTGCTCTACCGGGCTGTTGGCGCGGCGCTGTTGGAAAGCGGGGCGGCCGTCGATGACGTCCCGGCGGCGGAGGCAATCGCGGCTTCGTTGGAGACAGACGCCGTAGTCAATCACTCCAAACTGCGTACCGAGCAGGTGGGGCAGGCAGCGTCTTCCGTGGCTGCCATGCCAGGCGTCCGGGCAGTTTTACTGGCTTTTCAACGGCAGTTTGCAACCCATCCGCCGGGCGGTGCCGAGGGGGCAATTCTGGACGGGCGTGACATCGGTACGGTCATTTGTTCGGATGCAGACTTGAAACTTTATCTTACCGCTAATAGTAAAACCCGCGCCTGCCGACGATTCGAAGAGTTGCGGGCGGCGGGCGAGCCGAGTATATACGCCGACATCCTCAAGCAAATGGAGGAACGGGATAAGCGGGATTCTGAACGTGCAACTGCGCCTTCGGTACCCGCTATTGATGCCTTTGTCATCGACACAACGCACCTGAATGCAGATGCAGTCTACGCTCAAGCTATTGAGAAACTTCATCTTTTGCGAAAAGTGCAACAGTAGCAAATCGTTTTGAAACCGTCAGCGGTTTCGGCCTGAAAAGGAGGCTGAACCGGTGACTTGTGCAACCCTAACAGTAATTTGGAGTTCGAGCGGCTTTCATGGCTGAGACACAGGAAATGGAATTCGCAGGCGAAAACTTCGCCGCGATGTTGGAAGAAAGTCTCCAAGAACAAGCAAGCTTCGAAGGCACCGTGGTCAAAGGCCGCGTTATCTCTATCGAGAATGACATGGCTCTGATCGACGTTGGCCTGAAGTCCGAAGGCCGTGTTCCACTGAAGGAATTCTCTGGCCCGGGACAAGATCCGGAGCTTCGCATTGGTGATCAGGTTGACGTCTATGTCGACCGTATCGAAGACAAGAACGGCGAAGCCGTCCTCAGCCGCGACAAGGCCCGCCGCGAGGAAGCTTGGCTGGCACTGGCCAGCGCCTTCGAAAACACCGAGAAGGTCAAAGGCGTCATCTTCGGCCGGGTCAAAGGCGGCTTCACGGTCGACCTCGACGGCGCCGTGGCGTTCCTGCCAGGCAGCCAGGTCGATATCCGCCCCGTGCGCGACATCACCCCGCTGATGGGTATGCCGCAGCCGTTCCAGATCCTGAAAATGGACCGGAACCGTGGCAACATCGTCGTCTCCCGCCGTGCCGTGCTGGAAGAGACTCGCGCCGAAGCTCGCAACGAGCTGGTGGCCAACCTCAAAGAAGGTCAGGTCCTCAACGGTATGGTCAAGAACATCACCGACTACGGTGCGTTCATCGACCTGGGCGGTGTGGACGGCCTGCTGCACGTCACAGACATTGCGTGGCGCCGCATCAACCATCCGAGCGAAGCGCTCACCATCGGCCAGGCGGTCGAGGTGCAGGTCATTCGCTTCAACGCGGAGACCCAGCGCATCAGCCTCGGCATGAAGCAGCTGATGGCCGATCCGTGGGAAGGCGTCGAAGCCAAGTACCCGATGCAGTCCCAGTTCATGGGCCGCGTCACGAACATCACCGACTACGGTGCGTTCGTGGAGCTGGAGCCGGGCGTCGAAGGCCTGGTGCACGTCTCCGAAATGTCCTGGACCAAGAAAAACGTCCACCCCGGCAAGATCGTTGCCACCAGCCAGGAAGTGGAAGTCCGCATTCTGGACGTGGACCCGGTCAAGCGCCGCATTTCGCTCGGCATCAAGCAGACCCAGGAAAATCCGTGGACGGTGTTCCAGCGGGAATTCCCGATCGGCACCGAAGTCGAAGGCGAGATCAAGAACATCACCGAATTCGGTCTGTTCGTCGGTTTGGCTGGCGACATCGACGGCATGGTCCATCTCTCCGACCTCTCGTGGGAGAAGTCCGGCGAGGAGGCCTTGGAGGACTACAAGGGCGGCGACATGGTCAAAGCGAAGGTCCTTGACGTCGATCTGGGGAAAGAGCGCATCAGCCTCGGCATGAAGCAGCTGGTCGACGATCCGTTCACCGACGCGCTGAAGAGCGCCGACAATCTGCGCAAAGGCTCGGTCATCACCGGTACGGTCACGCAGGTGAACGACGGCGGTGTGGAGCTCAGCCTGGGCAACGATCTGGTTGGCTTTGTCCGCCGCTTGGATCTGGCGCGCGAGCGTGGCGAGCAGCGGCCTGACCGCTTCGCAGTCGGCGAGAAGGTCGATGTGAAGGTTACCCAAATCGAAAAGGGTTCCCGTCGCATCAGCCTGTCGATCAAGGCGCTGGAGATCGAAGAAGAGAAGGAGGCCATGGCCCAATTCGGTTCTTCGGACAGCGGCGCGTCGCTCGGCGATATCCTTGGTGCAGCCCTGCGCAACCGCACCACAGAGCAGAACGACGATTAGCAGGTATTGGGATAGGGGGAGGTTAGTTAACGATGGCTGACCCCCTCGCCCAACGTCTGGCTGATGCCACTACCGACCGCCGCCGCCTGAAACGGCGGTTGGTCTGGTGGCGGGCATCGGCAATTATTGCCATCGCTGCGTTGATCGCGGCGGTGGTTTTTTTTCAGGGCGGGCGCGAAGCCTGGGATAGCGGCGGCGCCTACATCGCGCGGGTGCCCATTGCAGGCGTGATCGAAGACAGCCCTGCTGCCGAAGCTCATCTTCTCAACCTGGCGGATAATCCGCGGGTTGCGGGCGTTATTCTCCACATCAATAGCCCTGGCGGCACGTTCAGCGGCAGCGAAGCGCTTTATGGCAGCCTGCGCAAACTGGCAGCGGCCAAGCCGACGGCGGCTGTCGTTGGCGGCATGGCAGCGTCCGGCGCCTATATGGCCGCTGTTGCCGCCGACCACATCGTCGCCCGCTCCGGCAGCGTTGTTGGCTCGGTCGGTGTGATCTTTCAGATGCCGCAATTGCATCGATTGCTTGATGATATCGGTATCGACATTGAGACCGTGCGCAGTGGCGAGTTGAAGGCGGTTCCCAGCCCGACGCAAGAAACCACACCGGCAGCGCGCCAGGCAGCAGAAGGCTTGGTGGAAGATCTTTTCCAGCAGTTTGTCGGCATTGTCGCCGACCGGCGCAGTCTGAGCCGGGCGGCGCTGGACGAGGTCAAGCGGGGCGGTGTCTACACCGGCAGGCGCGGCCTGGAACTCGGCCTGATCGATGCTATTGGTGGCGAAGACACAGCGCTGCAATGGCTGGAAAATGACCGCAGCCTGGCTGGAAATTTGCCGGTTATTGACCGCCCGGTCTCGGCCGGATTGCCGTGGTGGGAAGAGGCATTCGATCAGCTGGAAAACCGCGTGCGCCTGGGAGTATCGCCAGTCATGGACGGCCCTTGGGCAGTTTGGCATCAATAAATTTTCCAAAAATACAAAAGTACGGTATGATCTGACCGCAGGACGTACAAAATCAACACGTTGTTGATCTGGTTTGGGAGTATTTCGAACGTGTCGCCCCCTATAGAGGTCGGTCGTGCGTAACCTGCTCAAGTGGGGAGTATTTATGACAAAGTCCGAACTGATTCAGACCATTGTAGAGCAAAATCCGCACCTGTATTTGCGTGACGTCGAGCGTATTGTCGGGACGGTTTTTGAAGAAATATCCGGCGCTCTAGCATCCGGTGACCGGGTCGAACTGCGCGGCTTCGGTGCCTTTTCCGTACGTCAGCGCGATGCCCGTATGGGCCGCAATCCACGTACCGGCGAAACCGTGGACGTGGACGCCAAGCAGGTGCCTTTCTTCAAGTGCGGGAAAGAGCTTCGCGAGCGGCTGAACGAAAAAAATTGACTGCTGCGTCGATATTTTGATGCCAACCGGGCGTCAGGTCTCTTAGGTATAGCACTGACAGATACAGCACCTGTGCGGCAGGAAAGGATGCGCCCGGCATGCGGTTTTTGACTCGCCTTATCGGCTGGATATTGGCAGCAATCGTCCTTGTTGGCGCCGTGCTGCTGATGATCGGTTCCCGCGACATTGTCACGTTGCAGCTGGCGCTTTTCCCTCAGCAAATTGAATTGCCGCTCTTCGCAGCGGTCTTGGCGGCGGCCGTTTTAGGTTTTGTCTGCGGCGGTGTTGTCATGTGGTGCATCCAGGGCCGCTGGCGCCATCTGGCGCGGGAAAGCCTTATGGATCTGGAAGCCGCGCAGGACGAAATTGCCGCCCTGAAGGCCGACCTCGCCAAATCGCGGGAGGATGCGGACAGAGCCGATGCCATCAATGCGGCTGCCCAGCTTCCGGGCAATGATAACAAGGGCGCGGTGATGCTGCCGGGCCGTGCGCGCTAAGGGTAATCTGCTTCGATGAAAGCACCCATTTTCGTAGCACTTGATACGACCGATCTGGCGCGCGCCAAAATGCTGGCTGCTGCAGTGGTGCCCCATGTGATGGGTGTGGAAGCTCGGGTTGGAGTTTTTCTATGCCCACGGCGCGGTTGGCGCGCTGGAAATTGCGGGTGAGACGCCGCTGTTCCTCGACCTAAAGCTGCACGACATTCCGAACACGGTAGCGGGTGGGCTGCGTGCCGTGCTTGGCTATCTGCGGCCGCGTTATATCAATGTCCATGCGGGCGGCGGGCCGGAAATGCTGATGCGGGCGGCCGAAGCCGTCGCCGAAGCCTCCAATAGCGAAACCCGTATTCTGGCCGTGACCGTGCTCACCAATCTGGATGACACCGACCTTGCGGCCGTCGGTCAGAAGAGTCCGGCAGCGGAGCAGGTGCTGCGGCTGGCAAAACTGGCGCAGGCGCAATGCTGCCACGGCGTGGTCTGCTCGCCTGCGGAAGTCGCCATGCTGCGGCTGGAGATGGGATCGGATTTTGACTTGGTAGTGCCGGGTATCCGTCCTGCGGGTGCGGATGCACAGGACCAGAAGCGTATTATGACGCCACCCGATGCTATCGCCGCAGGTGCCACCGCGCTGATCATCGGCCGACCGATCACCGGCGCAGCCGATCCGGGTGAGGCTGCGCGGGCGATTGCGGCCTCCATGGCTTGAATAATGGAGCCGAAATGGGAGCGTGGGCTCAACCATGCTTCGTCAGGCTCAGCATGAAGGCCTGAAACAATTCACACTTTGAGTTGCTTCACCCTGAGCTTGTCGAAGGGTGACATGGCTTCAAGCCAGAGGACACGCATTTGATCATCCAAGCAAAACTCTGCGGGCTAAACACTAGCGTAGCCATGATGGCAGCGCTGGAGGGCGGGTCGGCCTGGGTCGGGCTGATGTTTTTTCCGCCGTCGTCGCGGTTCGTTGATCTGGCACAGGCGACGGCGCTGTCGAAGCAGGCCGAGGGCAAGGCCGGGCGCGTCGGTGTGTTTGTTTCGCCCGATGATGCGCTGCTGACCGAAACGCTGGCCGCGGTGCCGCTTGATATTATCCAATTGCATGGCAAGGAAACGCCGGAGCGCGTCGCCGAGGTAAAGACCAAGTTTGGTCTGCCGGTCTGGAAAGCGGTCTCGATCTCCGAACAGGCCGATGTGGAAAACGCCCGCGAATATTTCGAAACCGCCGACCGGCTGTTGTTCGATGCGAAGCCGCCGAAGGGCAGCCCATTGCCTGGCGGCAATGCCGTCAGCTTCGATTGGACCCTGCTGACCGGCACCGAATGGCCGCTGCCATGGCTGCTCTCGGGCGGCCTGCATGCAGGCAATTTGGCGGAAGCGGTAAGACTGACAGGCGCGCGGGCTGTGGACGTATCGTCGGGCGTGGAGAGCGCGCCCGGACAGAAGGACCCCGCGCGCATCCGCGCCTTCCTTGACGCGGCGGCGGCAATCTAGTTTATCGCCCTCTTCCCCCCATTAGAGCAGAGGGCTCGGGAACCATGCCCGACACGCTGAATTCCTATCGCGCAGGTCCGGATGAAGATGGCCGCTATGGCATCTTCGGCGGACGCTATGTCGCCGAAACACTGATGCCGCTGATCCTGGAGGTCGAAAAGGCCTTTCGGGCAGCCCAGAACGATCCGGAATTCTGGCAGCTTTGGGACTATTACGCCAAGCATTATGTGGGCCGTCCGTCGCCGCTCTACTTCGCCTCCCGCCTGACCGAGCATCTGGGCGGCGCGAAGATCTACTTCAAGCGGGATGAGCTGAACCACACCGGCAGCCACAAGGCCAACAACGTGCTGGGCCAGGTTCTACTGGCAAAGCGCATGGGCAAGACCCGCATCATTGCCGAGACCGGGGCGGGCCAGCATGGCGTTGCCACGGCCACCTTCTGCGCATTGTTCGACCTGCCCTGCGTTGTCTACATGGGCGCGACGGACGTGGAGCGGCAGAAGCCTAATGTTTTCCGCATGAAGCTGTTGGGTGCGGAGATCGTGCCGGTTACCAGCGGCTCTGCGACGCTGAAAGACGCCATGAACGACGCGCTGCGCGACTGGGTCGCCAACGTGGATGACACCTACTACGTGATCGGCACGGCGGCCGGCCCGCATCCCTACCCAGAGATGGTGCGCGAGTTCCAGTCGATCATCGGCAAAGAAACCCGCGAGCAGATCATGGAAGTTGAAGGCCGCCTGCCGGATACACTGGTTGCCTGCATCGGCGGCGGCTCCAACGCCATCGGCCTGTTCCATCCGTTCCTGGACGATCCGGACGTGAAGATTATCGGCACGGAGGCCGCGGGCCGCGGCGTAGAGACCGGCGAGCATGCGGCGGCGATCACCGGCGGTTCGCCCGGCGTGCTGCATGGGAACCGCACCTATCTGCTTCAGAACGAGGACGGCCAGATTACGGAAGCGCATTCGACCTCCGCGGGGCTCGACTATCCGGGCATCGGACCGGAGCACTCCTGGCTGGCCGATCAGGGCCGCGTGCAATACGTGCCAGTGACGGACAAGGAAGCGCTGGACGCATTCCAGCTTTGCTCCAAGATCGAGGGCATCATTCCGGCGCTGGAGCCCGCTCATGCGCTGGCCCACGTCATTAAGATCGCACCGGACCTGCCAAATGATCATCTGCTGGTCATGAACATGTGCGGCCGCGGCGACAAGGATGTGTTCAGCGTTGCCGAAGCCCTGGGAGTGTCGATGTGAGCCGCCTTGCGAAACGCTTTGCCGACCTGAAGGCGGCTGGAAAAAAGGGCTTTGTCTCCTATATCAGCGCCGGTGACCCCGACCTGGAGACCTCGTTCGATATTCTGAAGGGTCTGCCGGGCGCGGGCGCGGATGTGATCGAACTGGGCGTGCCGTTCACCGACCCGGCGGCGGATGGCCCCTCGGTGCAGGCGGCTGGCCAGCGGGCGCTGAAGGCGGGCAGCTCCATGCGCAAGGTATTGGACATGGTCCGGCGCTTCCGCGAGCAGGACAATGAGACGCCGATCGTGCTGATGGGCTACTTCAACCCGATCTACATCTATGGCTGTGAGGCGTTCTCGAAGGACGCGGCTGCGGCGGGCGTGGACGGCCTGATTACGGTCGATCTGCCGCCGGAGGAAGACGCGGAACTGCGCATACCGGCGGAGGCGGCGGGGCTGGACATCATCCGCCTGACCGCGCCGACAACGCTGGACGACCGCCTGCCGAAGGTGGTCGGCACCGCCAGCGGCTTCATCTACCATGTGAGCATTACCGGCATCACTGGCACCAAGTCGCCGACGGTTGAGGCGTTGCTTCCGGTGGTTGAGCGCCTGCGCCGTCACACGGACCTGCCGATTGCCATTGGCTTTGGCGTTAATACACCGGAGCAAGCCCGCACTATTGGTGCGGTTGGCGATGCGGTGGTGGTTGGCTCTGCCATTGTTAACGCCGTCCGGGATAATCTCGATGCGAACGGCAAGGCCAAGCCCGGCCTGGTGGACGGTGTGCTGACCGTGGTGCGCGACCTGGCCAGTGGTGCGCACGCGGCTTAACGGTCACTGCGCATCCCCGGCCAGCGCTTGGCGCTGAGCGCGGGCCGCGGTAACAAACGTGCAAATTTAACCCGGCCCCGGCTCGCGGCTTTGCCGCGTCCGGGGATTCTGTGAGTTCGGTTGCTGCTTCCTTGACCCAAAACTCCCGCCCTACTACCTCACTCGCCACGCTGGACCCGGTCGAACCGTTCGACCCGATTGTGCAGCGGTTGGGCCGCCTGCACCCGAAGGTCATCGACCTGACGCTAGACCGGCTGTTGCGGCTGCTGGAGCAGCTCGGCAATCCGCAGAACGCTCTGCCGCCGGTCATCCATGTCGCGGGCACCAACGGCAAAGGATCAACGGTGGCTTTCCTGCGCGCCGTGCTGGAAGCAGCGGGGCAGCGCGTGCACGTGCTGACATCACCGCATCTGGTGCATTTTTACGAGCGCATCCGGCTGGCGGGCAAGCTGATTGAGGAGCCGTATCTCGTCCACCTGCTGGAGGAGAGCGAGGCAGCGAACGGTGAAGCGCCAATTACCTTTTTTGAGATGGCGATGGCCGCGGCGACACTAGCCTTTTCCCGTGTTGACGCGGACTTCCTGCTGCTGGAGGTTGGGCTTGGCGGCCGCTACGACGCAACCAACATTGTGGCGGCTCCAGCGGCGAGTGTGATTACACCAGTCAGCCTGGATCACCGTGAGCTCCTGGGCGATACGATCGCCAAGATCGCAGGTGAAAAAGCCGGGATCATCAAGGCGGGCCGTCCAGTGGTCGTTGGCCCGCAATTGCCGGAAGCCCTGGCAGTGATCGAGGCGGAAGCGAACGCCCTGGGGGGGCCGATGCTGGTGGCCGGGCGGGATTGGTCGGTTGAGCCTTTACCCGGCGGCGGCTTCCGCTATTGGAGCGCGGCGGCTGATTGGGTGCTGCCAGCGCCGTCGCTGAAGGGTGCCCATCAATTGTGGAATGCGGGCGCCGCAATAGCCGCGCTGGAGAGCACTGGCGCTGACGGCTTTGGTAAGGCGGCAGCGGCACAAGGCGTGGCGGCGGCGGAATGGCCCGCCCGCTTGCAGCGCCTGGCGGATGATGGCGGGATTGCGCGGCTGGTAATGCCTGCCGGACCGGTTTGGATTGATGGCGCACATAATCCGGCAGCCGTGAAGGCTTTGGCAGTGGAACTGGCTGGCTGGCCGGTAAAGCCGCTGCTGGTAGCGGGGATGCTTCAGAACAAGGACTATCGGGAGATGCTGGCGATCCTGGCCCCGCATGTCTCTGGATTGGTGGCCGTGCCCGTGCCGCGCAGCAAAGCGGGCCTTCTGCCAGAAGACTTGGCCAAGGCGGCATGCGATGCCGGGATTAATGCGCATGCATGCGATGACATTGCGGACGCGCTGGTCGAAGCGGGCCGTCGCGCGGCAGGTGCCCCGGTGCTGATTGCAGGCTCGCTGTATCTTGCCGGCGAGGTGCTGCGGCTGGATGCTTCGAACGGTTGAATGCCTGTGGGTATCGAGGGACGTGGGTGGCGGTCGGCTCCCCCCACAAGAAAACGCCCGGCGCTGAAGTAGCGGCCGGGCGTTTCTATATCAAAGGCGGTTAGGCCAGGAGCGTTTAGATGTGCTCTTCAACCCACTGCTGAAGCGCACCTTTCGGGGCGGCGCCGATTTTGGTGGCAGCCAACTCGCCGTTCTTGAACAGCATCAGTGTCGGGATGCCACGCACGCCGTATTTGCCGGGCGTGCCGGGGTTCTCGTCGATGTTGATCTTAATGATCTTCACCTTCTCACCCATGCTTTCGGAAATCTCTTCCAGGGACGGGCCGATCATCTTGCAGGGGCCGCACCATTCCGCCCAGAAATCCACCACAACCGGGGTGTCGGAGTTCAGAACGTCGGTTTCGAAGTTGGCGTCGGTGGTTGGGCTGGTAGCCATGATGCTCTCCGTAAGGCAGCCGGAAATAGAAAACTTTGATGTGAAGCTAGGGAGCCGACCCCCAAACGTCAATTCACGCCTGGTGGAGCGGGCACAATGTCCAGCCGCGGCGCTTCGGTCCAAAGCAGGGCGGTTTGGATATCCGCCGCCGGGTATATACCAGCCAGCAGCCGCGCATAGGTTCGCATTTGGCGCATATAGGCCACCGGAACAGCAGCAGGATCGGCGGGCGGATTCTGGTTGGTCTTGTAGTCGACGACCAGCACCTTTGCAGGGGTCACCAGCAATCGGTCAACGACACCACTGACCGCAAACCCATCAACGAGCCCGGTCAGCGGTGCTTCGGCCAGGGCATCGGGACCGAAAATGGCGGCGAACGCGGGGTCATCCAGCACAAGGCCAGCGCTTTCCACGTACTGGGCAAGCTCTTCGGCGGAGAGGCTGACATCGGCCAGTACGCGGGCGGCGGCATCCAGGCGCTCGTCTGCCGGCACGCCCGGCAGGAATTGGAATAGACGGTGCAGCAGCGTGCCCCGGCGAAAGCGCCGAGCCTCGTCCGACCGGTTGCGCAAGGGGCTGCGCGCC
Source organism: Alphaproteobacteria bacterium (assembly GCA_965202745.1). Taxonomy (GTDB): domain Bacteria; phylum Pseudomonadota; class Alphaproteobacteria; order Bin95; family Bin95; genus JACKII01. Next base: position 445,865 of record CBDBCB010000020.1, on the reverse strand, counting down.
GCCGGTGGCGGTGGATTGGGGCGCGATGGCGCGAGCGGACGTTCCGGGGCGCTTTCCCTGGGGGTTGGCTCCGGGGCCCAATAGGGCAGCGCGACCGCCGCCGCATCGCCTGCTGGCGTGGCAACACCAGGAGCCACAGGGTCGTCGCCCATCGCAAAGCCGCTGCCCTCCAAACCATCCAAGGTGAAGGCTTGCGGCCGCATCCGGCCTATTGTCTCGAGACCCTGGCAGGCTTCGACAATCCTTTTGTACCAGGTCTCGGCGTTGCTTTTCTTCTTTGGCTGCCACCCGCCGATATACAGCCGGTCCTCCGCGCGGGTCAGCGCCACATAGAGCAGCCTGGCCTCTTCCTTTTCGCTGAGCGTCTGTCCGTCATCGCGCAGCTTGGCGCTGACCGGGTCCCGGTGCTTTCCATTGCCTGACGCCCAGATCGGTGTGTCTCCGTCCCAGGTCAGGGCATTACCGTTGGGCCGTGGGGCGAAGGCCGTGTCCGGGAGGAAGACAATCGGTGCCTGCAAGCCCTTCGCGGCGTGCACGGTCAACAGTCGAACCTCGCTCAGCTCACCCTGCTCCATCTCACGCTTGATCTCGATCTCGTCCGCATCCAGCCAATGCAGGAAGTACTGCACGGTTGGGGGGCCATGCTGGGGGAAAGCCAGGGCGAGGGCCAGGAATTCGTTCATCGGATCATCAGCCTCAGGCCCCAGGCGCCTGCGGATTGCTTCCCGCCCGCGATGAGCGGTCAGCAGGTTGCTGTAGAGAGCAAAGGGCGTCATGCCAGCCGCCCGGTGCAGCCATTCCTGCAAGCGCTGGCAGTCGGCCTGGTCTTCCGCTGTCTGAGCATCTTTCAGCGCTGCCCAAAGACTGCCGCGGCGGGCATAAGCCAAGGCATACAGGCGCTCTTCATTCCAGGCGAAGAACGGGCCTTTCAGGACGGCAGCCAGGGTGAGGTCGTCGGATGGCAGCAGCAGAAACTGGCCAAAGGCGGTCAGGTCCTGCACCACCAATTGCCGGGTGAGCGTCATGCGGTCCAGCCCGGCAACCGGCACACCCAGGCGCTTCAGCCCATTGACCAGCGCCGTACCAAAGCGCCGCCGCCGCCGCACCAACACCATGATATCGCCCGGCGTGATGGCTTTGCCGGTGGCAGCTAAGACCTCGCCGCTTTCAATCAGGTCTTTGATCTTGCGGGCGACGGTGCGGGCCAGCTGCTCCTCGGCAGAGAAGGCGCTGTCATAGTCCCGCGGCACCTTCCAGATATCCAGATCGCCGTCTGCCTCGTCCTTGGCCTCTGTGGCCAGCGGCCAGACCTCTATCCAGCCGGGCGCCGTGTCACGAGACGGCACATGGGCCGGAGCGCCGCCGTCCAGGCCCAACACGCTGGAGTCCTGAAAGACCGCGTCGGTCATGGTTAAAACCGGCGGGGCGGAGCGGAACGAGACGTTCAGCGGCACATCCCGCCATTCCTGGCCGCTGGCTCTGCACCGGGCAGAGATATCCAGCCGCCGCCGGTGAAATTCAGCCGGGTCCGCGCCCTGGAAGCCATAGATCGACTGCTTTGGATCGCCGACAGCGAAGAAAGTGCGGTGGCGGCCCTGTGCCCCCTGGCTTTCCAAATGGTGGCCATCCGCGCCCTGGCCGGCAAAGAATTCTGCGATCAGGCCATCGATCACCTGCCATTGGGCGGGGCTGGTATCCTGGGCCTCGTCCACCAGCACATGGTCGATGCCGCCATCCAGCTTGAAATGCACCCAGGCAGCACCGGGATCGACCAGCAGGTGGGCAGTGCCTTCGATGAGATCGTCATAGTCCAGCTTGGAGCGAACGTCCTTTGCTGCCGAGTAGCGCTGGATCAGCTCTTGCGCAACGGTCAGCAGGGCGCGGGTGTCGGCCAAGGCTTCGATCTTGGCCAGATCTTGATAAACAGCAACAAGACGCTCCTGCTCGGTCCGGATGATTTCGTGCAGGCTTGGATCGGACTTGAACGGATTGAAGCGCTCGAGCTTGGTGACCGTCCGGTCCTTGTTGAGTAAGGCCGTGGCATAGGCACTTAAATCCCGCTTTGCGGGGGAAGAGGCCAACCAGTCCGCCATTGCATCAGCGATCGTCTGAACAGTCGTCGGGCCGCCAAGCATTGGTTCGATCAGGGACAACAGCACTGCATGGTCGAATGCTTCATTGGCACATGCTGCCTTACCGACCAGGTCCGCTGTCAGACTGATGGAAATCTCCAGAGTTCCTGCCACATCCTCTACCTCAGCCTCTTCCAACCGGCTGCGGTGCTTGGTGACTTCGCCCATGAGCTTGGCGAACGAGCTTTCGCTCAGGCGCGACAGCACGCGGTTCCAGTCCTGTGCCAGAGCCGAGTCCGGCTCGGCCGCGACGCTCAGCACGAGGCTGTCCCGCGTTTGCGCTAGCAGAGCCCGCTGGTCGCGCTCGTCCAGAATGTCGAAGTGTGGTGGCACGTTCGCCTCGACCGGGAAGCGCTGCAATACGCCCTGGCAGAAGGCGTGCATGGTGTCGATCCGCACGCCGCCGGGGGCTTCCTGCACGCGCGCAAACAAGCGCCGGGCGCAGTCGAGTTCATCGGCAGACGGCACATTGCCGGAAAGCTCCGACAGGTCGTTGACAAGGTCCGGCTCCGGCAGACGCGCCCAGGACGACAGGCGGCCCGCGATACGGTTCGCCATCTCTCCGGCGGCCGCCTTGGTAAAAGTCAGGCACAGAATCTTGTGCGGCGCGGCCCCGGACAATAGCAGGGCAAGCACCCGGTCGGTTAGCACCTTGGTTTTGCCGGAACCCGCCGAGGCATCCACCCAGGCAGATACCGCCGGATCGGCAGCCAGCCGTTGCTGTGCGCTGGGGTCGGGCGCGGGGCGTTGCAGGTTATTCATCGCCACCGCCTTCTTTGTCGATGCGGGCCAGGTGCCGGTAGTCGCTATAGCGGCGGTCGGGGAAACTGCGGGGCTCTGCCAGATACGGCATGGTTGGGTCGGCGAATTGGGTCAGCAAGCTGGAGAGGCCAACCCAGGCGGCTTCGCCAGCATCGGTGGCAGAGACAGCATTCTTGCCTTTAGGCGATAGGTTCTTGGCTTCACCATTGGTGCCGTCTTTACCGCGGCCACCGACGCTCCATGCTTCGATGGTGGTCACATCAGCCTCGCGGACACGCCGGATCATGGCTGCCTCCAGGGGCAATTGCGGGGGCCAGCCGTCGGCAATGTTAGAGGCGGTCGGCAGGGTTCCACTTTTGTAGTCGATGACCGAATAGGTGCCATCGCTCCACTGATCGAGCCTATCCATGCGGGCGGTGAGGTTGATCGGTATCGGACCTGCGCTGAGCTCGGCGACCAGCGGGATCTCCGTTTCGGTGTTGGTGAGGTCTGCGCGGCGGGCACTTTCGTGAGCGGCAAACCATGCTGCCATGTGCAGGAACCGCGGCCACCAGAATGCCTGCACGCTGGGGCGGTCCAGCCAGTCCGCAAACACCTCCCGGCCGATCGCCACCAGCCGCTCCTGTGCATCATCCGGCCATTGGCTGCCCAGGCTGCGGATGAACCGGTGCAGCGCCTCGTGCAGCAGAGAGCCACGGTCGCTTGCATCCGGTGGCTGGTCCACTGGGTCCAGCGCACGCAGTTTCAGGATACGGGCGGCATAGTGGCCATAGGGATCGGCCACCCAATTCTCGACGCCCGTGACGGACAGGTCAGTAAACCGGGCGCTGACCGGCGGTGTTGGCCTTGGCAGGCTGAGGGGTTCCGGCTTCTCTGCCCGGTCCAGTGCTTCCTGCCAGCCGAGCCAGTCCTCTGCGTTCGTCTTCAACGGGCTAGGGTCATCCTTGCCGGTCATGCCGCGCAATTGCCGGGCCGCCAGGTCCAGGCGGGCCAGCCAGCGGGATGGCACGGTGGGCGTGCCGGCCACACGTTCGGCGCGGGTCATCATAACATCAGGTGCGGCCATGGCCTGACAGAAGTCGTGCGCGGCCAGTCCGATGCGCCATTCGGGCAGTGGCAAGCCAAAGTCCTTGCGCATGGGGCGGCCCATCCAGGGGTCGCGGGACGGCTCCGGCGGCCAGGAGCCCTCCACCAGTCCGCCCAGTATGGCGAGGTTCGGGCATTGCAGGCGGGCTTCCAGCGGCCCCAGGATTGCCAGCCGGGGGTGCTTGCCATAGCGGGGGCGGACGGTCTGGCTGGCCGTCAGCTCTTCGAACACTGCTGGGTAGTCGCGGGCGTGTACCCCTGGAAAATCCGCCGCCGCGGCCAGCAGGCCATCGATGGCCGCCGCTGCCGCTTCGCCGCTTTCCCCGGCCCACAGGCGTTCCGCACCGGAGGCATCATTCGTTGCCGCCAGCGCTTCGGCAGCCTCAACATGGGCAGTCAGCCAGTCATCCAGCCCGGCAATCGGACTTTCATGCTCCACCAGGTTCAACAGCGGCTTGAGCAATTCTGCCAGCCTGGCGGTCAGGGTTTCCGCAGGCTCCGCCGCTTTAGCATCGCGCTCGTTGCCGTGCTTGCAGGCTTCCAGCGCACCTTCCAGCCCGGCAATGCCTGGCGCAGGTCTGATGCCGCGCAAAGTGGAGCGTTCCAGCGCTTCAACTGCTGCCTGATCAACCCCGGCGAGCGGGGACTTCAGCAGGCTCAGCAATGGCACGGGGGCCAGGCCCTCAGCCGCGGCTTCCGCCACCAGCCGCAGGAACACGCCAGCCGGTGTTTCGCCCAGAGGCTCGCCCGCAGAATCGTCGATCTCGATATCCCAGCGCAGCAACTCCGCCGTTACCCGCTTGGCCAGGCCGCGGTCCGTGGTAATCAACGCTGCTGTCTGAGATTGTTGCCCGTTGCTGGCGGTGGTCTCCTCCAGGAACAGGCGCAACCGCAGAGCAATAGCCCGCGCTTCGGCTTCCGGTCCGGGTGCTGCCACTTCGATCAAGCCTTCCAGCCCATCAACCGCCGGGCCGCCTGTCTCCAGCGGTTCGGACAGATCTGCCGGCATCAGGGCGTCACGCAGTAACAAGGCCCGCCCCGCCGCCCGGCGGCTGCGCATGGGCTCGTGCGTTAACTCATGCGGAAAAGGCGCGACGGCCGCCGCGCTCTGGCCGAGCGAATGCAGCAGGTTTGCCAATCCCCGCTGCGGATGGCCGTCCGGCAATCCATCCATCTCCCACGCCGCAGCGGGTAGGCCGATGTCGAGGCCGGGCAGGACGACCGACCCTTGCGGCAATTCCAGGATCGCCCGTATCAGTGCCGCCGTCGATGGAAGGCTGCCGGTTGAGCCGGCGGCAAAGACCGGCGCGGTTGGTGGCGAGGCGGCCCACGCCGTCACCTGGCTTTCGATAATGGCCCGGCGGCGTGCGACGGGGTCCATCACACCTTCCTGCTCGAGGATCGCAGGCCAGAACTCGGTGACGATGCGCAGGAATTCCAGTGTCTGAGACCAGTGGGTAGCGTATTCGTCCGGCACCAGGTCCGCCAGCTTTGCCGGATCGAGGCCGTGGATCTGCACCTGGTCCAACCACTGGCCCAGGGCCTCAGCCAGTTTCAGGGCCTGGTCCGGCGTGGTGTCGCCGCGCTTGAGCACCAGCTGCGCCAGCAGCAACTGCCGCCGGGTCTGGCCGATGGCGGGCGGCAGGTCGGCGGCAGCCGCCGCTGCGCTGGCTGGTTCGTGCCAGTCTTCCGGGTCGATATCGCCCAGCGGCTCCAGCCGCGGCAGCAGCAACGGCTTGCCATCTGACACGCGGAGGAAAGCGTCGGCCAGGGCCTGACAGGCGCGGCGTGTCGGCAGGAATATCCGTGCGGCGGACAGCAGCGCAGGGTCCTTGCCATATTCGCCTAGCAGACCGGACGCCAAAGCATCCAGGAACGGCGTTCCCGCCGGAATGGTAAAGAGCCCCCGCATGTCGTTAAATCACCATAATTGGCCCTGGCGGGCATCATGCATGGCCTCGCCCGCCAGATGCAGGCGTTCCGGCGTGCCTGCATCGATCCAGGGACTGTCGTAACGGACGCCAAACAGCCTGCCTTGTGCGGCCGCGCGGTCATAGATCTGGTTCAGCGAGAAGGGGCCTTGCGGTGCACCAATAAACGCGCGGGGGTGGATGATCTGTGCGCCAGTGAACAGGAACGGCGCCATGCTGGCCTGTGGCCGCCGTTGCACCTGTCCATCGGCGGTCATGGTGAAGTCCCCTAAGCCGTTATAGCCCTTCACGTCGATGGTGGCGACCAGCAGCAACAGCACGTCCATTTGCCCGGCGTGCCAGTTATCCGCCAAAATCTTCAGGCCGCGCCCAGGCGGACCCAGCCAAACCAGGTCGCTGTTTAATACATAGAAGGGGTTCAGTCCCAGCCAGCGCAGTGCCCGGCGGACGCTGCCGCCGGTATCCAGCAGTTCCTGCTCGCGGGAGATTGTGACCCATGGTTCGTTCCAACGGTGCACATGGTCTTCGACCAGCTCTCCCAGGTGGTGCACGTTGACCACCGCTTCGCGCACCCCGGCCGCTGCTACCTGGGCGCGGGCGATATCGATCAGCGCATACCTGCCGACGCGTAAAAGAGGCTTGGGCGTGGATGCCGTTAGAGTGGCGAGCCGGGTTCCGCGGCCAGCAGCCAGGATCATGGCGCGGTCGGGTTGGCGCTCTGCGGTCATGATGGGGTCTCCGGCAGGGGAGGGACGATGCGGCTTTCCGGCGGCCAGTATTCATCCAGCCATGCACCGAGTGGATGGAGTTTCGGTTCGGCAGCTATGCACTCTGCCGTCAGGCGCCACAGCCGCGCAATATGGCCAAGATAGCGATGTTTGCCGTCGCGCCGCGACTGGCGGGCGAAGATGCCATAGACCTTCAGGTGCCGCTGTGCGCCCAAAATGTAGTAGGCGCTGTCGTCCGCCAATGCCGGCAAGGCTTGGGCGTAGCGGGCCTTCATCGCGGCAACAAGGGCAGGCTCAAGATCGCGTCTTGCGTCCTGCAGCAGCGATACAAGGTCGTAGGCAGGGTGACCGAGAACGGCATCCTGGAAATCGAGCAAGCCGCAGGCAGCAATGCCGTCGCGACCGTCCAGGGTCATGAGATTGTCCACGTGAAAGTCGCGCAGAACCAGCACGGGCGGCGCGCCGACGATGGGGGCAAACAGGTCGGCTAGAATGGCATTGAAGGATCGGCGGGCCTCTGCCGGCGGCGGTGTGCCCTGGACAGCCGGCCAGTACCAATCCAGGAACAGGGCGGTCTCGCCGAGCAGCTTGTCCAGGTCATAGGCGGGGACGTCGATCTCGACCGCCCTCGGGTCGCTTTGCAGGGCTATCAGCGTGTCGATGGCCAGTTCGTACAGGGCAATGGGATCTGCGCCCGTGTCCAGCCGGCGGGTGAAGGTCGCCTGGCCGAAATCCTCGATCACGGCATAGCTGCTGGCATAGTCGGCGGCCGGGACTTCCGGCGCGGACAGGCCCAAGCCGCGCAAATGGCCCGCAATATCGACGAAGGGCCGCAGGGGCTCCAGCCCCGGCGGCGCATCCATCAGCAGAGCTGGGCGGGGCCCATCATGCAGGCGCACATAGCTGCGGTACGAGCAGTCGACGGGCAGCGGGTCATGGGTCGCCGCACCGAAACCGTTGTCGGCCAGAAATGCGTGTTTTGCGGCTTCCCGATCCATCAATTCAGGCTTCCTTCCAGGCGTTCCGCCCACTCGCTGCTTCCAAAGAAGTGCGCGCTGCGGCCTTCGCCATGCTCCAGCAATTCTATCCATAGTGCCGTGTCTGGCAGCGAGTCGCCAGCACGCTCCGGCCATTCGACCAAGGAAATACCGCCGGTCAACGCATCCTCCCAGCCCAGTTCAACAAGTTCCTCCGCATGAGAGAGGCGGTAGAGATCGAAGTGATAGATCGGCGTGCCGCCGGAGGCAGGCTCGTAGGCTTGAACCAGGGTAAAGGTTGGGCTCGGCACGGGTTCATTCGGGCCCAGTATCGATTGGATCAAGCCGCGGGCCAGCGTGGTCTTGCCTGCCCCAAGGTCTCCCAGCAACGCCACAACGTCGCCCGCACGCAGGATCAACGCCAGTTTTGCGCCCAATAGGCGTGTCGCGGTCTCGTCGGGCAGGTCGATGGCGGTGAGGGCTAGCATGGCCCGTCAAGTTGTAGCGATTCGCTGCCCAAACCCAATGGGTTTCGCAGAGACTAGATAGGGAGACCGCCTATCGCATTTCACCCATAGGGGCCTCTTGTGTGGCCAATCGGCAACACCCATATCCGTTGCACAGGGCTGCTTCTGAAGAAGGGCTCTCCGTTCCACTTCCGCCTAAGTTCAGGGGAACTGAAGAAATGAATGTTGAGAAATATACCGACCGCGCCAAAGGCATGCTGCAAGAGGCACAGACTTTGGCGCTCCGCCGCGGCCACCAGCGCTTTACGCCGGAGCACGCGCTCTATGCGCTGCTGGAAGACGAACAGGGCCTGGCCATCCGCCTGATTCAGGCAGCCGGTGGCAATGGCCAGCAAATCATGCAGGCTGCCGAGCAGGCACTCGCCAAAATGCCGGTCGTTGAGGGCCAGGGCGCGGGCCAGGTTTACCTTGCCCCCGAATCGGCCCGCCTGTTCGATCAGGCCGAGCAGATCGCCAAGAAAGCGGGCGACGACTTCGTTACCGTGGAGCGTTTGCTCCAGGCGCTGGCGCTGGCCGAAGGCACGCCAGCCTCCAAAATGCTGAAGGACGGCGGCGCAACCGCCCAGGCGCTGAACACAGCGATCAACGACCTGCGCAAGGGTCGTACCGCCGACTCGGCGGGCGCGGAAGACAGCTTCGACGCGCTGAACAAATATGCCCGCGACCTGACCGAAGCCGCGCGCGAGGGCAAGATTGACCCTGTGATCGGCCGCGACGAGGAAATCCGCCGCGCGATCCAGGTGTTGGCCCGCCGCACCAAGAACAACCCGGTTCTGATCGGTGAGCCTGGCGTCGGCAAGACCGCCATCGCCGAGGGGCTCGCCATGCGGATCGTCAATGGCGACGTACCGGAAGGCCTGAAGAACAAGCGCCTGATGGCGCTCGACCTGGGTGCGATGGTGGCGGGCAGCAAGTATCGCGGCGAGTTTGAGGAACGGCTGAAAGCCGTGCTCAGCGAGATTGAAGCTGCGGCAGGCGAAATCATCCTGTTCATCGACGAAATGCACACGCTGATTGGCGCGGGCAAGGCGGATGGCGCCATGGATGCCTCCAATATGCTGAAGCCGGCGCTGGCACGGGGCGAACTGCACTGCATCGGCGCGACAACGCTAAAAGAATACCGCAAGCACGTGGAGAAAGACGCGGCGCTGGCCCGCCGCTTCCAGCCTGTCTTCATCAGCGAACCGACGGTGGAAGACACGATTTCCATTCTGCGCGGGTTGAAGGAGAAGTACGAACTGCACCACGGCGTCCGCATTTCGGACGGCGCGATTGTGGCGGCGGCGACGCTCTCCAACCGCTATATCACCGACCGGTTTCTGCCGGACAAGGCCATCGACTTGGTGGACGAGGCCGGAAGCCGCCTGCGCATGCAGATTGACTCGAAGCCGGAGGAAATCGACGAACTCGACCGCCGCATCATCCAGTTGAAGATCGAGCAGTCGGCTTTGGAGAAGGAGACCGACTCCGCGTCGAAGGACCGTTTGGCCAAGCTGGAGGATGAACTTTCCGACCTGGAGAAGAAATCCGCCGACCTGACCAGCGTTTGGCAGGCGGAGAAGGACACGCTGACCAGCGCCAACAAGGTGAAGGAACAGCTGGATCACGCGCGCCAGGAACTGGAGGCCGCCCAACGCCAGGGCAACTTCGCCAAGGCAGGTGAGATCCAGTACGGCATGATTCCCGGTCTGGAGAAGCAGTTGGCGGAAGCCGACGCGTTGGCCGACAATCGGATGGTGGAAGAAGCCGTTACCGACAGTCACGTTGCTCAAGTGGTCGCTCGCTGGACAGGCGTGCCGGTGGACAAGCTGCTGGAGGGCGAACGCGAGAAGCTGCTGCGCATGGAGGACTTCCTGCACAAACGGGTCACTGGCCAGGATCAGGCGGTTGTCTCCGTCAGCCAGGCCGTGCGACGGGCGCGGGCAGGACTGCAGGACCCGAATCGTCCTATCGGCTCGTTCCTGTTCCTTGGCCCGACGGGCGTTGGCAAGACTGAGCTGACCAAGGCACTGGCCGACTTCCTGTTCGACGACGAGACTGCCATGGTCCGCATGGACATGTCGGAGTACATGGAAAAGCACTCGGTCGCCCGGCTGATCGGCGCGCCGCCCGGCTATGTCGGTTATGACGAGGGCGGGGCGCTAACCGAAGCCGTGCGCCGGCGTCCCTACCAGGTCGTGTTGTTCGACGAGGTGGAAAAGGCGCACCCGGACGTGTTCAACGTGCTGCTGCAGGTGCTGGACGACGGCCGCCTGACCGATGGCCAGGGCCGGACCGTGGACTTCCGCAACACGCTGATCGTGCTGACCTCCAACCTGGGCTCGGAACATCTGGCGAGTACGCCGGAAGGCACCGACCCGGATATCCTGGAAAGCCGCGTGATGGATGCCGTCCGGGCACACTTCCGGCCGGAATTCCTGAACCGGCTGGACGAGATGCTGGTGTTCCACCGCCTGCAACGGGACCAGATGGCGGATATCGTCAAGATCCAGCTTGGCCGGTTGGAGAAGCTGCTGGCCGACCGGCAGATCACGCTGGAACTGAGTGAGGAGGCCGTGCAGTGGCTGGCGGCGGCGGGATATGATCCGGCCTACGGTGCCCGGCCACTCAAGCGGGTGATCCAGCGCGAGCTGCAGAACCCCCTGGCGGAGGCTGTGCTGAGCGGCGCCATCCATGATGGTGAGGTTGTGAGTGTGCAAGCCGCTGAAGGAGAGCTGGTGATCGCGCCAGCCCGCCTGCACACCGTGGCGGCGTGATTTGAAGCAAGAACCAACGGCGGGAGATCCTGCCGTTGGTTCCGGCCAGATTAGAACTTGATCTTATTGGCTGAGGCCAAGGCCCCGCCTGCGCCCTGGCGGAACGCTTCGATCGCCGCGATCTGAGTGCGGAATTCGAGCAAGTCCTTGCCGTTGAGCTTTTTACCGCTGGGCAGCGTGATCTTGCGCGGGTTTATCTTTTTGCCCTTGAACCGCACTTCATAGTGCAGGTGCGGTCCAATCGTGCGGCCGCTCGTGCCGACATAGGCGATGATCTGCCCCTGCCTTACTCGTTTGCCTTTGCTCATGCCTTTGGCAAAGCGGCTCATGTGGGCATAGGCGGTCGTGTAATCGCTATTGTGGCGGATTGTGATGAAGCGGCCATAACCCCGCTGCCGGCCGACAAAGGACAGAACCCCATCGCCGGCGGCCCGAATCGGTGTGCCGGTCGGCGCTGCGAAGTCGACACCCTTGTGGCTCTTGCGGTAGCCACGCATCGGGTCACGGCGGGTGCCGAAATCGGACGTCAGCCGGGCGCCATCGACGGGCGTCCGCAACAGGGCGCGCTGCAAACCGTTGCCGGCGCGGTCATAGTGGAGCCCGTCGCCATGATCGCCACCGAAGAGGAAATATTCGTGCCGGCGTCCCTGCAGGTTCACACCGGCGAACAACAATTCTCCGGTGTGAACCAGCTTGCCGTTGCGGTCCTGGTAGCGCTCAAAAACCATTTCGAACTGGTCATTCGGCTGGATATCGCGCTGAAAATCCACATCGAACGAGAACAGGCGCAGGAAATTCGCCATCACGGCCGGCGGAGCACCGCTGCCGATCCCATCGGCGAACAGACTGGACTTCACTGTGCCTTCGGTATGGAAGGCGAGCTTGTTCCACTGTTTCATCTGCTCGTAGGCGTGGAAATCGCCGGACGGGTAGCGGGTGATGCCGGCATAGCGGTCGAAACGGGACTCGACTTCCAGTCCGACCAACGTGGTGCCGCTATTACCGGCCGCGAGGGTCAGCGCAACTTCCTGGCCGATTTGCAATCCCTTGGGATTGAACAGAGGTTGCAAGGCGGTGATGGCTGCATGCGCTTCCTTGCGTGCAATGCCAGCCTTGGCCAATACAGAGGCGAGAGTATCGCCCTTGCCCAATTCTACTATCTTTTCATATGGGGCAGCCGGGCTCAGCGGGGCCGCGAATTCCATCTGGGACGACATCCGCCGCAAAAGCGGGCCCTTGCAACCCCAGTGTAATGGTGGCTGCAAGAGCCGTTGCCATAAGGGGGAAGGGTGCAAGTGACTGGTAATGCAAAACGGGCTCCGGCAGAGTAAGGCTCATCGTAATGGACATGACGCAAGCAAAAGGAAGCGCATCAATGCAAAACCCATTCAGCATGGAAGACCGTAACATTCTGGTGACGGGTGCTGCCCAGGGAATCGGCCGGGAAGTTGCCAAGACCATCGTAGGGCTCGGCGGCCGTGTCGCCGCGATCGATATGAATGGTGACGGCATCAATACCCTCCGGGAAGAACTCGGTGACTCCTGTCTCGGCTACGTAGGCTCGGTGACTGAGCAATCTCTGGTCGACAGCGTTGTCGCTGACATGACCAAGGAGTGGGGTTGGGTGCACGGCCTGTTCAATAACGCGGGTATTGTACGCGCTGCGATGATCCACAAGATGGAGCGCGAGACTTGGGATCAGGTCATTAATGTCAACCTGACCAGTGTATACCTAACTCTGCAGTCGGTTGGTCGACAGATGATTGAGCAATCCAAGGGCTCAGATGCTCAAGTAACGAATGGCCAAATTGTCAACGTTTCCTCAATTGCTGGCACAGCAGGCACAGTCGGCCAAATTAACTACGGCGCTGCCAAGGCTGGAGTGCTCGGTATCACGATGAGCGCTGCCAAGGAATGGTCCCGCTATGGCATCTGCGTAAACTCCGTGGCCTTCGGCACCGTATCCACGCCTATGACTGAGGTTATCCGCGGGCCAAAGTTTGCGGCCCAGACCATGTCCCGTATTCCGCTTGGCCGTTATGCGGAGACCAGCGATGTGGCACCGAGCGTGATCTTTCTGATGTCTCCTGGCTCGACTTATATTACTGGCAAGAACCTGACCATAGACGGCGGTATCACGGCGATGTAGAGGAAAACGCAATTAGGGAAATGTACCTATTGCGTCCCGGGCTAGTGTCGGCATATGAGGCACCTCCATCGCGGCGGCCCTGGTTGTTGTGGCGGCGGCGGCCTTCATTGGCTGCTGGATTTTCGAAAAAAGACGCTTGACACTCCCGGGTGATGGGAATAAACAGCTTTTCGTTCTCGGCCACTTATGTGGTTTTGATCGAGCGGTCGCTTTGCGGCCGTTTGTTCTTTGACAATTAGTTTTATGCGTATGGAAGGGATGCGCGGGCGGCGGTGTAGGTCTTGGACTTAGGTTTAGGACTGTACATTATAGAGCTGTCCGTAGTGTTCTGTGGTATCAGGTCTTCTGATATCGCAACCTATAGACCTACCTGGTGGGTGTTTTGTTCTGACACGAGAGTGTTGGGATTGGATGCTGCCGGGTTGGAACGCTCTATTTTGTGCGGGATTATGCTTTCGTCAGTTGAGTTGTATCTGGGTTTTGGCCTGGATGCATTACACTCAATCTGAGAGTTTGATCCTGGCTCAGAACGAACGCTGGCGGCATGCCTAACACATGCAAGTCGAACGAGACTTCGGTCTAGTGGCGGACGGGTGAGTAACGCGTAGGAACCTGCCAAGCAGTGGGGAATAACAGCTGGAAACGGCTGCTAATACCGCATACGCCCTTCAGGGGAAAGATTTATTGCTGTTTGAGGGTCCTGCGTTCGATTAGCTAGTTGGTGTGGTAACGGCGCACCAAGGCGACGATCGGTAGCTGGTCTGAGAGGATGATCAGCCACACTGGGACTGAGATACGGCCCAGACTCCTACGGGAGGCAGCAGTGGGGAATATTGGACAATGGGGGAAACCCTGATCCAGCAATGCCGCGTGCGTGAAGAAGGCCTTAGGGTTGTAAAGCGCTTTCACCTGCGATGATGATGACAGTAACAGGAGAAGAAGCCCCGGCTAACTCCGTGCCAGCAGCCGCGGTAATACGGAGGGGGCTAGCGTTGTTCGGAATTACTGGGCGTAAAGGGCGTGTAGGCGGCGGATTTAGTTAGGCGTGAAAGCCCCGGGCTCAACCTGGGAATTGCGCTTAATACTGATCTGCTAGAGTCCGGGAGAGGCGAGTGGAATATCCAGTGTAGAGGTGAAATTCGTAGATATTGGATGGAACACCAGTGGCGAAGGCGGCTCGCTGGACCGGAACTGACGCTGAGGCGCGAAAGCGTGGGGAGCAAACAGGATTAGATACCCTGGTAGTCCACGCTGTAAACGATGTTCACTAGACGTCGGGGGTTAGGCCTCCGGTGTCGCAGCTAACGCATTAAGTGAACCGCCTGGGGAGTACGGCCGCAAGGTTAAAACTCAAAGGAATTGACGGGGGCCCGCACAAGCGGTGGAGCATGTGGTTTAATTCGAAGCAACGCGCAGAACCTTACCAGCCCTTGACATGGGTATCGCGGGTTCCAGAGATGGATCCCCTCAGTTCGGCTGGATACCGCACAGGTGCTGCATGGCTGTCGTCAGCTCGTGTCGTGAGATGTTGGGTTAAGTCCCGCAACGAGCGCAACCCTCATCCTTAGTTGCCATCAGGATCGGCTGGGCACTCTAAGGAAACTGCCGGTGACAAGCCGGAGGAAGGCGGGGATGACGTCAAGTCCTCATGGCCCTTATGGGCTGGGCTACACACGTGCTACAATGGCGATTACAATGGGCAGCGAAGGGGCGACCTGGAGCGAATCCCCAAAAATCGTCTCAGTTCGGATTGCACTCTGCAACTCGGGTGCATGAAGGCGGAATCGCTAGTAATCGTGGATCAGCATGTCACGGTGAATACGTTCCCGGGCCTTGTACACACCGCCCGTCACACCATGGGAGTTGGTTTTACCCGAAGCTGGCGCGCTAACCTTAAGGAGGCAGCCAACCACGGTAAGATTAGCGACTGGGGTGAAGTCGTAACAAGGTAGCCGTAGGGGAACCTGCGGCTGGATCACCTCCTTTCTAAGAGTTGGATGTTGGTATGGACTGTCCTTTGGGGCAGTGACCTCGACGACCATCTAATAAGCTGGTTGGCTTCGGCCAATACAGCAGTCTGCTGACTTTGGTCAGTGGGCACCAGACTACAGACTTACGCCGCCGTCGGCGTATCCCTTCCGCATAAATGACGACAGCTGTCGGCGATGATGGCTGTCACCTGTTTCGGGCTGGTAGCTCAGGTGGTTAGAGCGCACCCCTGATAAGGGTGAGGTCGTAGGTTCGAGTCCTACTCGGCCCACCAACGTTGTTTGCGAAGCAAGCAACGTTGAGCCAAGCACGGACAGTTCAGTAGGCTGACAGGCGATTGACTGGAACAAGGTGAAGGGCAGTCGACGAGAAGCCGGAGACTGCTACCCATGGATATGGGGGCTTAGCTCAGCTGGGAGAGCGACGGCTTTGCAAGCCGTAGGTCGTCGGTTCGAACCCGTCAGCCTCCACCAACGTCGTTTGCCCTGCAAACGACGCAGAGCCAGGCACGGACAGCTCGTTAGGCGGGGCAGGCGATTGACCGGAACAAAGTGAAGGGCAATCGACGAGAAGCCGTTAGCTTCTGTTGGAGAGTAGCAGGAAGTACGCATAAGACTATTGGTGATGCTCTGGGTTGGGCTGCGAGACGGTTAGAGACCGTTTGGCAACTGAACCCAGGTTCAGTATTGCTCTTGGACAAGTGAAGAGATGAGGTCAAGTGATCGCAGATCTATGCCATCGTGATGAGGGCATGGAATGCTGATCACCTTCTGACGCGTTTTGTTTGGTGCCGTGTTTTGGCCCTGCCTTTGAGGGAAACTTCTAGGGAAGGAAAAAGCGGCGCTTAGTTAACCGTTACTCGCTTGCGTTGTTCTTGAAGCGAGTTCCGGGCTTGGTTGCAGCCATCGTGCTGTTATCCGGCCTTTAGCTTCGAGGGCGAGAAAACTCAAGTGTGAGAAGGGCGTTTGGTGGATGCCTTGGCGCTAAGAGGCGATGAAGGACGTGGCACGCTGCGTTAAGCCTCGGGGAGCCGCGAGCAGGCTTTGATCCGAGGATATCCGAATGGGGAAACCCGGCCGTAAGGTCATCTCTATCTGAATACATAGGATAGAGAAGCAAACCCAGGGAATTGAAATATCTCAGTACCTGGAGGAAAGGACATCAACAGAGACTCCCCTAGTAGTGACGAGCGAACGGGGACCAGGCCAGTGGCCTGTATGTAAGAACTAGAACAGTCTGGAAAGTCTGGCCATAGTGGGTGATAGCCCCGTATAGGTAGAAAGCATACAGGCCCTAAAGTAGGGCGGGACACGTGAAATCCTGTCTGAACGTGGGGGGACCACCCTCCAAGCCTAAGTACTCCTTAGCGACCGATAGCGAACCAGTACCGTGAGGGAAAGGTGAAAAGTACCCCGAGTAGGGGAGTGAAAGAGACCTGAAACCGAATGCCTACAAGCAGTGGGAGCTGTCCTTCGGGATGGTGACCGCGTACCTTTTGTATAATGGGCCAGCGAGTTAATCTTTGCAGCAAGCTTAAACCGTTAGGTGTAGGCGTAGCGAAAGCGAGTCTGAATAGGGCGACAGAGTTGCAAGGATTAGACCCGAAGCCGAGTGATCTAGCCATGGGCAGGTTGAAGGTGCGGTAACACGTACTGGAGGACCGAACCCACGTCTGTTGAAAAAGACGGGGATGACCTGTGGTTAGGGGTGAAAGGCCAATCAAACTCGGCGATAGCTGGTTCTCCGCGAAAGCTATTTAGGTAGCGCGTCATGTATTACCGCCGGGGGTAGAGCACTGGATCGGGACGGGGGGCGCGAGCCTTACCAACTCGAACCAAACTCCGAATACCGGTGAGTATGAGCATGGCAGACAGACACTGGGTGCTAACGTCCAGTGTCGAGAGGGAAAAAACCCTGACCTCCAGCTAAGGCCCCCAAGTGGTGGCTAAGTGGGAAAGGATGTGGGATAGCCAAGACAGCCAGGAGGTTGGCTTAGAAGCAGCCATCCTTTAAAGAAAGCGTAACAGCTCACTGGTCTAGTTAAGCCGTCCTGCGCCGAAGATGTACCGGGGCTCAAGCCGCCCGCCGAAGCTGAGGGTATTAGACAACGATTATCAGATAAGAGATGACGATGTCTGTAGCGGTAGTTTTATTGCGCATGTCACGTAAGTGGTGTGTTGCGTGCATCTATCGTTAAAGGTGTAGTTTGTCTTTAATTGGTCACGGTCATTGGAGAAGATGTTTTGCTTCAGCAAGGCATGGGATCCGATGTCTTTGAGGGATAATGGGCGGCGTGCAATATCGTCGTTTGTTATCTGATAATTGTTTCTAATGCGGTAGCGGAGCGTTCCGTAGGCCTGCGAAGGTGTCTCGTGAGAGATGCTGGAGGTATCGGAAGTGCGAATGCTGGCATGAGTAGCGAAAAAGAGTGTGAGAGACACTCTCGCCGAAAGTCCAAGGTTTCCTCGGCCAGGTTAATCCGCCGAGGGTGAGCCGGCCCCTAAGGCAAGGCCGAAAGGCGTAGTCGATGGGAATCAGGTTAATATTCCTGAGCCTGCTGGTGGTGACGAATATCGAAAGTAGTCGGGTCTTATCGGATTGATCCCGGCTGCCTGGATGTTCCAGGAAATAGCCCCAGCTTAAGACCGTACCCCAAACCGACACAGGTGGACTGGTAGAGTATACCAAGGCGTTTGAGAGAACGATGTTGAAGGAACTCGGCAAAATGCTCCCGTACCTTCGGAAGAAGGGAGCCCCGTTATTAGGCAACTAGTGGCGGGGGGCACAGAGTAGGGGGTAGCGACTGTTTACTAAAAACACAGGGCTCTGCGAAGTCGGTAAGACGACGTATAGGGTCTGACGCCTGCCCGGTGCTGGAAGGTTAAGAGGAGGGGTGCAAGCTCTGAATTGAAGCCCCAGTAAACGGCGGCCGTAACTATAACGGTCCTAAGGTAGCGAAATTCCTTGTCGGGTAAGTTCCGACCTGCACGAATGGCGTAACGATTTCCCCACTGTCTCCAACATCGACTCAGCGAAATTGAACTCTCCGTGAAGATGCGGAGTTCCCGCGGTCAGACGGAAAGACCCCGTGAACCTTTACTATAGCTTTGCAGTGGTACTAGAGATGGACTGTGTAGGATAGGTGGGAGTCTATGAAGCATCGGCGCCAGCTGGTGTGGAGACAACCTTGAAATACCACCCTTTTGATCTTTGGTATCTAACCGCGGTCCATGAAGCTGGATCCGGGACCCTGCATGGTGGGTAGTTTGACTGGGGCGGTCGCCTCCCAAAGCGTAACGGAGGCGCGCAAAGGTGAGCTCAGGTTGGTCGGACATCAACCGCTGAGTGCAATGGCAAAAGCTCGCCTGACTGCGAGGCCGACGGGCCGAGCAGAGACGAAAGTCGGTCATAGTGATCCGGTGGTCCCGAGTGGAAGGGCCATCGCTCAACGGATAAAAGGTACTCCGGGGATAACAGGCTGATACTTCCCAAGAGTCCCCATCGACGGAAGTGTTTGGCACCTCGATGTCGGCTCATCACATCCTGGGGTTGGAGCAAGTCCCAAGGGTTCGGCTGTTCGCCGATTAAAGTGGTACGTGAGCTGGGTTTAGAACGTCGTGAGACAGTTCGGTCCCTATCTGCCGTGGGTGTACGAGACTTGAGAGGAGCTGTCCCTAGTACGAGAGGACCGGGATGGACGTACCTCTGGTGTACCGGTTGTAGCGCCAGCTGCAACGCCGGGTAGCTATGTACGGAAGGGATAACCGCTGAAAGCATCTAAGCGGGAAGCCCTCCTCGAAACCAGGTTTCGCTTGAGAGCCGTGGAAGACCACCACGTTGATAGGCAGCATGTGGAAGTGCGGTAACGTATGGAGCTAAGCTGTACTAATTGCTCGATAGTCTTGAGTTTTATCGTCAGCGTTAGCCGAGATGACGGCTGACAAGACACTCACCCTCGAAACTGAAGGCCAACCCCTTCAATCCTTCGAGACGCAACAAACAGCACACAGTGACTAACGGTTCACAGAACAAAACGCATCACCATCTGCTGCCATGACCTGGTGGCTATAGCGGCGTTGCCCCACCCGATCCCATCCCGAACTCGGCCGTGAAAGGCGTCTGCGCCAATGGTACTACGTCTTAAGACGTGGGAGAGTAGGTCGCTGCCAGGTCATGGCAGCAGATGGAAAATATCCTCATCTCTGAAACACTTCTCCAAATGACAATACACGCCGCCAAAGGCCCTAAAGCCCGAGGCGGCATTTATGCTTGGCCAATATGCCAGCATTATACCGCGGGGTGGAGCAGCCCGGTAGCTCGTCAGGCTCATAACCTGAAGGTCGCAGGTTCAAATCCTGCCCCCGCAACCATTAAATCTAAACTTTCCATCACCCAAAATATCAGCTATGCTGGAAAGTTGGTGACGGCTTGATCAGGCGGCGTTTTGCATTTGTTTGATCCCGTCGATGAATGCAATGCCCTGGATTATCCCAGGCATGCGATTTGCGCCGTCGCGCTTTCGCCATTTGCCCTGCGCTGACATCAGGAGCCTGACCGCCATGGCGAGGGCGGTCTTTCGGCTCAGACAGCCTTTGGTTTTACCTGTCCGGTGACACACCGTCGCGAAGGCGCTTTCGATGGGATGGGTGGTTCTGATGTGTTTCCACTGTTCTGCCGGGAAATCATAGAAGGCCAGCAGCACGTCACGGTCTTTGATCCATTTGGCTACCGCTTGTTCGTCTTTCACGCCGTAGGTCTCGATGAAGAAATCGCAGGCCGCCATGGCTTCGGCCTTCGTCTCTGCCTGCCAGATGTCGTGCAGGGGGCCTTTGGCTTTCGCTTGCACCGATTGGGGCATTGCCTTCAGCCCATTACCGGTTTTATGGAACCAGCAGCGCTGTTCTGCGGTCGCGCCGAAGACCGCGCGAAGGGCGGCCCAGAAGCCCAGTGCACCGTCGCCTACCGCGAGATCGGGCGCGTGATTGAGGCCGCGCCGCTTGAGGTCGAGCAGGAGCGCGCGCCAGCTTTGGGTCCTTTCGCGATAGCCGTCGATCAGCCCCAGTATCTCCTTTCGGCCCCATTCATCCGCGCCGATCAGCACCAGAACACATTGCTTTTCTTCCATCCTTGGCTGGAAATAGACGCCATCCGCCCAGACATAGACGATGCGCCGGGCGCTGAGATCGCGCTTCTGCCAGCGGTCGTACTCCTCCCACCAATCGGACTTCAGCCGCGAGATGGTGGGGGACGACAGGACCGCCGCGTTCGGCCCGAGCAGCGCGGCCAAGGCCGCCTGAAAATCGCCCGTGGAAATGCCGTTGAGGGAAAGCCAGGGCAGCAAGTCCTCGACGGACTTCGCCTTGCGCAGATACGGTGGCAGGATCGAAGAAGAGAACCGACCCTTCTCAGCCTGCCGATCACGATCCCGCCCGCGTGGCCCTTTCACGGGCACTGGGCCAATCCCGGTCATTCCCTCTCGTTCTGGCAGGTGAGCGTGACGAACGACCCGCGCGGGCCCCTCGGGCGTCGTCTCATTGGAAAATGGCGCAAGCCATGCGCTCCACTCAGCTTCAAGCGCTTGCTCGATCAACTGCCGCGCCCCGGAACGGATCAAATCCGTCAGCGGATCGGCGGAAAATCCCTTGGGATGGGGCAACGCGGTGATGGTATCTCTCGTCATGGGGCATAGCCTTTTCTCGGCGAGAATTGCGGCGCGGGAACAACGCCATGATATGCCGCCCCTCAGGAAAATCACCAACTGTCAGCTGTTTCTCACCCGTGCATCGTCGGGTTCCCTTCGATAACCAGTGGCATCTTGCCGAAAGCAATCGCTAACCACCTGAAGCGCCATCCGGGCGCTCGTGTCTCCTTGGACACCGACACGACTGACCGGATCGCTCCTCAAGTCAGTGCGGCGCAGTTCGACCTTGGGTCGCTACCGGTAGTGTGCCGGAGGCTATGCCGTACAGTCACAGATCGTCGCGTCGAGACCTTGGATCTGCGTGGTACCGCTCTGACATTCACTCGCAAATCGCGACACCATTGAAGTGGCGAACTTGGATGGCGAAGCGCTTGTCGCCTTCTCCCCAGCTATGAGGCTTCGGCAAAGCGTCAACAGTCTATTCACAATACAGCAAATGTCAGTCCCAGCTATCAGGTTGCCGCTTAAACTATCGAGAGCATGTGCGCCCTCGTAGCTGAAGGTTGCGGCGTTGCAGTCGTACATCCCTATGCGACCCATATCGCTAGAATTTTCGACCTGAAATCTATTGCCCTCACCGATGCCAGCAATTTGAACATGATGGCGATTTCGCCGGAGCCGCCCTTTCGAACACGCATCATCGACGAAATCATAAAGGACGTAGAAGAGATAATACGGGGCAATGAGCGATGAGTATTCATCGTAAACATCTATGGCCCCCCCATAAACGATCGTTCCTGACTCATCGAGATTGCCCGAGTGAACATCAGAAATCCCATGCGCCAACCCCCTGGCCAAAACCTCGTTCTGTTTTCAAACCCTTCTCAGGCAACGAGGTCATCCATCTGATTTCCCTAGGGTTAACCGACGCAACTCCACCCCCGCAATGTCCCCACGGTTGCGTACGCCAACACCAAAAAGCTAAAATGTGTTGAATGAATGCATTAATTGCCATTGATGCTTCGCCCACCCCAGGAGCCCGCCCCATGACCGCAGCCGAGCATCCCAAAGGCAACTACATCTACCTGCCCGCCGGGTTTCCGTTCTCGTCTGGCACGGCAGCGATGCCGGGGTATGAGGTGGTCAACGCTGTCTTCCGGCGGCCAGTGCCTTGGCGTCAGGGCTTTGACGTGATCGAGCAGCAGCTGGCCAACGCCAACCGTCCGAAACAGGCGCTTTGCAGCGTCGAGTTGCGTTGCCCCGCCCCCATGACACCGGACGGTTTCCATGAATTCAACACCGGCTACCGTGCGATCCTGGAGGACTGGGACATCATCGTTGACGGCGTCAATCCGGTGGGCCGGACCAATGTCTCGCCCGTACTGAATCCGCCCGATGAAGATTTGATGTACGGCTTCAGTTACACGGTCGAAAACCCGAACGCCCCAACCACATTCTGCGGCACCGGTGGCGGAGAAACGCTGGGCGACGGCATTGTGCAGAAAGGCGACACCTCCCCCAGCGGCATGCGCAAGAAAACAGCGCGGGTCATGGACATCATGGAGGAACGGCTGGCTGGACTCGGCATGCGGTGGGAGAATGTCACCACCGTAAACCTCTACACTGCCAACACCGCTGCCGACTGGCTCTCAAGCCACGTGCTTTCACGCATGGGCGCAGACGCGGTGCACGGCGTGCACTGGCATCTCTCGCGCCCGCCGATCATCGGCCTGGATTTTGAAATGGACCTGCGCGGAGCCCGTACCAAGCGCTGGCTGTAATCAGTGCGCCGCCGCGCTATTCAGCCCAGCAGCTTGCCTGTCACGGATTGCCGTCCCGTGATAACTTCATAGCTGAACTTCGACGACTGCCAGCTAAACACCAGGAACATGCTGCCGACGGCGATGTCATAAGCACCGATGGCGGCGAAACCGTCCACGGCACCGGCCAGGATCTGGATCACCAGCCCGATGCCAAATACCAGCGCCAAACCGCCCAGCACTTGTGACACCAACGATACGGGATTTGCGGGCGCTCGCCCGGCAGATGACTTGCCAGAACGCGGCAGTGGACTGGATTTCATAGCGGCAAGTCTCCTGTTGTCGCGTGCAAATGATATGCCAATTCAGTCCAGGCAGAAACGGCCATCACTCGGCTTTATAGCTACCAGAAATATCCCGGAACGAGAACACGTCAAACTCAACCGCTGCGAACAGGCAGCCCCAGATAACGATTGTGATGCCGGTCGTCACCAGCGCCTTCAGCAAGATACGGTGGCGGAGCGGCGCACCGCGGTCCTCGCCCATCGCCGGAGCGTCATTGCGCTGTACGCCCCAGGGCAAAACTGTGAAAATCACCAGCCACCAGATGATGATGAAGGCGACGACGCCCGTCCCGATGCCCATTTAAATCTGCTCCAACTTCACCAGCGTGCCGCAGAAATCCTTCGGGTGCAGGAACAGCACTGGTTTGCAGTGCGCACCGATCTTTGGCTCGCCATCGCCCAACACCCGCGCTCCCTCCCCTTTCAGGTGGTCGCGGGCTGCCAGAATGTCGTCAACTTCATAGCAAACATGGTGCATACTGCCAGACGGTGACTTTTCCAGAAATGCCGCCACAGGCGAACCCTCTCCATAGGGCTCCAGCAGTTCAATCTTGGTGTTTGGCAATTCGACGAATACCACCGTCACCCCATGCTCTGGCAGGGTCTCAGGCTCTGTCACGGTCGCACCCAGCGATTGACGGTACGTTGCCGCTGCTGCTGCCAGGTCCGGCACGACGACGGCGACATGGTTCAGGCGTCCCAACATGCACTCTCTCCTCAGCTCAGATCCTCTGGAGCATATCCTGATCCGTGTGGATCGAGTGAATCTGCTCGAAATCTAATAGTTAGAGCATCTCACCCGGCAAATTGATCACGGAAGCGATGCAATTTGAACCGGCGATGCTCTAATCCACTAATATGGTGTCGACCCGCAACAAATGGACGGAAACCACCGGGCGCTTATTGAAGCGGGCCCGGATCAGGCGGCGCACCGCCGTCGCCAATTTCGCGGTCTGATCGTCATGGTCGCGGCCTGGCACGCTGGCGAGCGTGTCCTCGACCACTTGTGCAACGTCATCCAGCAGGTCTTCATCTTCGGCATCGGTCAGGCCGTGCAGCGTGATCTCCAGATCGGCCACCAGGTCGCCGGCCCGGTCCACAGCCGCGCTGACCATCACCACCCCGTTGAAGAGCGCCTGTTGACGGCTGCGCAGCGCCTCTCCCCCGACAGCAACCGTGCGCCCGCCATCCACCGCTTGCCGCCCGGTGCGGATTTTGCCGAGGACCGTCGCCTCGTTCTTCTTGATACGCAGCACCGTGCCGTTCGGGGCTTGCGCCACGGCAGGCACGCCGCATTCCTTGGCCAAAGCCTCGTTGGCATATAAGTGCGCGGCCTCGCCATGGCAGGGGACCAAGAGGCTAGGCCGGACCAGGCCATACATGCGGCGCAGTTCATCCCGCGCCGGGTGGCCGGACACGTGAATATGGGCATCGTCCTCCCGCACAATATGAATGTCAGATGCAATCAACCGGTTCCGGATACGCCCGATTGCCCGGTCATTGCCTGGAATATCGCGGGAGGAATAGGCGACGGTATCGCCAGACATCAGCGTCACGTGCTGGTGAGCGCCAGACGCCATCCGTCCCAACGCAGCCTGGGCCTCTCCCTGGCTGCCGGTGCAGATAATGACGGTCTGCTCCCGCGGCAGGTAGCCGATATGGTTTTCTTCCACCAATGCCGGCAGATCGTCCGGCCAATAGCCTGTCGCCTCCGCCACGTCGCGCATCCGCTGTAGCGAGCGGCCCACCAGCGCCACGTGCTTGCCTTGTTCGGCCGCCGCCCGGCAGATCGTTATCATGCGGGCGACATTGCTGGAAAAGCAGGTAAAGAGGATACGGCCCGGCGCATTCGCGATCTGTTCGCCAATACCCGCTGCCAATCCCGCCTCGCTGCCTGACTCGCCTTCCACCATGGCATTGGTCGAGTCGCAGAACATGCCCAGCACACCGGCATCACCCAGCTTGCGAAAGCGCTCGTCTTTGAAGCCCTTGCCCACGACTGGCTCCGGATCGGTCTTCCAGTCACCCGTGTGCAGGAAAGTGCCGATGCCAGTCTCAATCGCGACCGATTGGGCTTCCGGAACGGAGTGAGGCACCGGCAGATAGAGGATTTTGAAGGGCCCCAGCCGGAACTCGCCGCCCGCATCGATAGTATGAACGGAGACATCGCCGTCGCCATCGTCCTGGAGCTTGCGTTTCAGAAAGGCCGCGGTGAAGGGCGGCGCATAAACCGTCGTCCCCAGATGGGAACCGACATAGGGCACCGCACCCACGTGGTCCTCATGCCCATGGGTAATGACCACACCCAACAGCTTGTCACCCAACGCGCGGGCGGGGCCCATGTCGGGCACTATCACGTCAATGCCGGGGTTCTGATCGTCGGCAAAGGTAATGCCGCAATCGATCATGATCCACTGCCCGGCATGGCCATACAGCGCCGCGTTCATGCCTATTTCGCCAATGCCCCCCAGGGCGCAGAACAACAGCTCATCCCTGCCAGGAACCGGCAGATTAGGCAGGAAATCATCGACAGGCTTTTTTCCCGAACGGCGCTTCACGGGCGGTTCAACCGGTGCACGTCCAACAGACCCCGCAGGGTCAGGTCTTTATCGGTCAAATCAATCGCTTCCGTAGCATTAAAGAAAAGGGAAGATAGGCCGCCTGTGGCAACCACCTTCATGTGCGGCTGGCCGGTTTCCGACTTGATCCGGGCGACCAGGCCCTCAATCAGTCCGACATAGCCCCAAAAGATTCCGGACTGCATTGCACCAACAGTATTGGTACCGACCACGTTCTGCGGACGGCGTACTGCCACCAGCGGCAGCTTGGCCGCCGCCATATGCAATGCTTCCATCGACAGGCTAACACCGGGCGCAATGATGCCGCCTTCGTAAGCGCCGTCCGCACTGACCACATCGAACGTCGTCGCCGTGCCGAAGTCGATAATGATGAGCGGCCCGCCGTGGGCATGGTGGGCGGCCACGGCGTTCACCAGCCGGTCCGCGCCAACCTCCGCCGGGTTTGGCACATTGATGGAAATACCCAGATCAACGTCTGCATCGCCGACCACCAGCG
This sequence comes from Alphaproteobacteria bacterium, assembly GCA_965202745.1. Lineage (GTDB taxonomy): Bacteria > Pseudomonadota > Alphaproteobacteria > Bin95 > Bin95 > JACKII01. The sequence goes on along the minus strand of CBDBCB010000020.1, from coordinate 420,008 downwards.
CTTTTGTCTGAAAATAGTTCTGACAAAGGTTCGTCAGGTTGAACATTGCCGCGGGCACCACGGTCGAGATGATCGCGGTATCAATGTCATCGGGCGTCATCTTCTTTAGCGACATCAGCTGAATCAGCCATACCGCGTATTCATCTGCGGTGCGGTGCGTGTCTGTTGCCGCGCGCCAATAGCCCCGCTGTTCCTCGCCTTCATAAACGGCGAAAACAGTGTTGGTGTTGCCAGCGTCAATCGCCAAGAGCATGGGTGTCGTTAGTCCGTGGTCTCGGGTGGAGGGTCTGATTCCGCGAACAATTCGCCGGAAGCCACCTGTGTCTCTAACCTGTCTGCCCCCTCAACCACAAGAGTGCCGTCCGGGCCGAGGCGCTTATATCGCGCCGAAACCATCTCGCCACCATGCAACAGATTGAGCCGATCGCCAGGCACATGCATCGTGCGCGCCGTCCACGCGGTCTGGATCACCTGAAAATCATAGCGCCGCCAGCGGCTCCACCACTTATCGAATGCGGCAAGGTAATGGGCCAACACTGTGTCGATAGGCGCGCTCAAACCGGCTTCGGCAAGATTGGTGGCCGGGTGGCGGGTATCCGGCGGGTGATGCAGCACATTAACGCCGGTACCGACTACCAGCCAGTCAACGCTGTGGCCTGCTGCCTGCCCCTCCAGCAGAATGCCGCTGATCTTGCGCCCATCGACCATCACGTCGTTCGGCCATTTCAGCGTTACCCGTCCCGCCGCGAGCCCCAGCGCGCCCAGCGCCTCTGCCAGGGCGACAGCGGTAACCAATGCAGTCTGGGGCGCAAAGCGGATGGGCATCTGTGGACGCTTCAGGATCGACACAGCCAGATTGCCGGGCGGCGTGGTCCATTCCCGGCCATGCGTACCCCGGCCCGCGGTTTGGTGTGGCGTCCAGAATACGGCTCCATCCGGCACGCCGGTCAGGGCGGCCTGTTTGGCCAGATCGTTGGTACTGCCTGCGGACTCGACGTACGTGACTGAGTAGCCCGCAGGCCAAGCGGCGGTCATCCCCCGAAGAGGGCCGCCGCCGCTGCCGTTGCCGGGCCGGTAATCGGTCCGGGCACAATGATAAACAGCAGAACGACAACGGCACTAACCAGCAGCACCGCCGACATTTCTCGGCCAATCTGCGGATCGAGCGGATCGCTGGCTTCATCGAAATACATCAGCTTGATGATACGCAAATAATAGAAGCAGCTGACGACGCTGGCCAAAACGCCAACAACCGCCAGCACATAGAGCTCCGCGCCGACCGCGGCCTGGAACACATACAGCTTGCCCCAGAACCCGGCGAGCGGCGGCACACCCGCCATGGAGAACATGAAAGCCGCCAGAGCTGCCGCCATCAGCGGATGGGTTTTCGACAGACCGGCAAGATCCTCCAGCCGCTCTACCATGCAGCCACCGCGGCGCATGGACAGGATGCAGACGAAGGTGCCGACATTCATAAACAGGTACAGCGTGAAGTAGATCAGCACACCGCTGACGCCCGCCTCGCTTCCAGCCGCAACACCGACCAGGGCGTAACCCACATGGCCGATAGAGCTATAGGCCATCAGGCGCTTGATATTAGTCTGCGCAACCGCTGCGAAGGCACCCAGGATCATGGAAGCCAGGGCAACAAACACCAGCACCTGCTGCCAGACATCGACCAGCCCGCCAAAGGGGCCGTGCAGCACCCGGACGAACAGCATCATCGCTGCGATCTTCGGCGCTACGGCAAAAAAGGCAGTGATCGGTGTCGGCGCGCCCTCATAGACGTCGGGCGTCCACATGTGGAACGGCGCAGCGGAGATCTTGAACGCCAAGCCAGCAGCAACGAATACGATGCCAGCGGCTACGCCCAACGGCACCTGCTCGCCTCCGGTCAGCGCTTCGGCAACCCCGGCAAAGCCCGTCTGACCGCTGAAGCCATAGATCAGCGAACAACCGTAAAGCAGCATGCCCGACGATAGCGCGCCCAGCACAAAATACTTCAGGCCGGCTTCGGTCGAACGCAGGGAGTCTCGCCGGAACGCTGCCAGCACATAGAGCGACAGCGATTGTAGCTCAATGCCCAGATATAGCGCGATGAAGTCGTCCGCGGACACCATCATCATCATGCCAAGCGTCGCTACAGCCATGAGGATAGGGTATTCGAAGCGGCACATATCCTCGCGGCGGCAATAGTCGGCAGCCATAACAATGGCGACCGCGCTGCCGATCAGGATCAACACCTTGGCAAAACCGGTAAAGCCGTTCTCGATGAACAGGCCATCGAACGCAGAACCGCTCTCGCCTGTCACGCTGAGAACTAGCACGGCGACCAGCAACAAAGCCGACAGAGTCGCAATCAACCCGGTGCCTTGATTGCCATGGAAAACGCCGAGCATCAGCAACACCATCACACCGACGGCCAGCACGACTTCGGGCAGGGCTATAGTCCAGGCCATGAGTTTCGCACTGCCTCCTTAGTGGCTGCCGGCCGCGGGCGCGGCGGCCTGCACGTGAGAGGCGGCGGCCTCCAGCGCTGCGGACGTGTTATCGACGATTGCAGCAACCGACGGATGGATCAGATCGAGGAAGGAGCTGGGATAGATCCCCATCCAGAACACCAGGATCACCAGCGGCACCATAATCGTGACTTCGCGCCAGTTCAGGTCCAACAGGCCCTTCAGGTCTTCTTTCTCGAGCTTGCCGAATATCACCCGGCGATAGAGATACAGCATGTAGGCCGCGCCCAGGATTAAGCCCATCGCAGCAATGGCGGCAACCCAGGTATTGTCCTGGAAAGCGCCGGCCAGAACCAGGAACTCGCCCACGAAACCACTGGTCGCCGGCAGGCCGACGCTGCCCATGGTGAACACCATAAAGACGAAGGCGTATTTCGGCATGTTGTGCACCAAGCCGCCATAACGCGCGATCTCCCGCGTGTGCAGGCGGTCGTAGACCACGCCAACACACAGAAACAGCGCGCCGGAGACGATACCATGGCTCAGCATCTGGAACATCGCGCCTTCGATGCCCTGCAGGTTCATAGTGAACAGGCCGATGGTGACAAAACTCATATGCGCAACGGAGGAGTAGGCAATCAGCTTTTTCATATCTTCCTGCGCCAGCGCCACCAGCGAGGTGTAGACCACCGCCACGCAGCTCAGGGCATAGACCAGCGGCGCAAACTCCGCACTCGCTTCCGGGAACATGGGTATGGAGAAGCGCAGGAAGCCATAGCCGCCCATCTTCAAGAGCACACCCGCCAGGATCACTGAACCTGCCGTCGGCGCCTCAACGTGTGCATCCGGCAGCCAGGTGTGGACCGGCCACATGGGCATCTTCACCGCGAACGAGGCAAAGAAGGCAAGCCACAGATAGGTCTGCATCTCCGGATCGAAGGCGTGAGCCAGTGCCTCCGGAATGCTGGCCGAACCGACATCCCAGTACATCGCCAGGATGGCAATGAGCATCAGCACGGAGCCGAGGAAGGTGTAGAGGAAGAACTTGAACGCCGCATAAATGCGCCGGGCACCGCCCCAGATACCGATGATCAGGAACATCGGTATCAGCACGCCTTCGAAGAAGACGTAGAAGGCAAAGAAATCCAGCGCGCAGAACATACCGACCATGAACGTTTCCAGCACTAGGAACGCGATCATGTATTCCTTCACCCGCGTCTGCACGGCTTTCCAGGAAGCCAGCACGCAGATCGACGTCAGGAAGGTGGAGAGCAGCACAAAGAACAGGCTGATGCCGTCAATGCCGACGCGGTAGGCAATGTTGAATTCCGGGAACCAGGGCACTTCTTCGACGAACTGAAAGTCCGCAGTATCGGGCTGGAACCCGATCCACAGGAAGATAGAGACCACAAACGTGATGCCACTGCTCCACAACGCCACCATCCGAGCGCTGCGGACCTCTGACTCCCGATCACCCCGTGCCAGCAGCAGGATCAGCAGAGCGCCGATCAGAGGCAGGAAGATCGTGAGCGATAACAAGGGAAGACCGGTCACCGTCACGCTCCCGCTTGGCTAAAGTACCAGGTCAGCAACGCCACCACACCGATGAGCATCGCAAAGGCATAGTGATAGACATAACCGCTCTGCAATCGACTGGCATTCCGCGCCAGATCGATCACCCGGGCCGCAATACCGTCCGGGCCTATACCGTCGATGACATTGCCATCGCCCCGCTTCCAGAGAAAACGCCCGAACAGATGGGCCGGGCGGACGAACAGCCAGTCGTAAATCTCGTCAAAGTACCACTTGTTCAGCAGGAACTGGTGGATACCCTTGGCATTCTCCGCCAGCTCGGCCACCGCAGCGTGGTTGCGGATATAGAACTGGTAGGCCAGCACAATACCGGCGGCCGAAACGACCAGTGGCAGCAGTATGATATAAATCGGCACATAGTGCGCATCATGCAGCGCATGATGGCTCTCCAGGATCAGGATCGAGTCACCCCAGAAGTGTTCCGGGTGGTCGCCGACCATCATGCCCGCGAACAGCAATCCACTAAACACCGCACCAAATGCCAGCACGTAAAGCGGGATCAGCATGATGTTCGGCGACTCATGCACGTGCGCTATCACTTTCTCGTCGGCTTTCGGTTGGCCGTAGAAGGTCATGAACAGCAGACGCCAGGAATAGAACGCCGTCATAAAGGCCGCCAAAATGCCCAACACAAAGGCCAGCGTGCCGATCGGTGTGCCGGAGGCAAAGGCGCTTTCCAGGATGATATCCTTGGAGAAGAAGCCCGCGAAGAACGGAATACCCGCCAGCGCCAGGGAGCCGATCCACATCAGGATATAGGTGCGCGGGATCAGCTTGCGGATGCCGCCCATCTTGCGCATGTCCTGCTCGTCGGACATGGCGTGGATCACGCTGCCCGCGCCAAGGAACAACAGCGCCTTGAAGAACGCATGGGTCATCAGATGGAAGATCGCTGCCGGGTAGGCGCTGACGCCACAGGCAAAGAACATGTACCCCAGCTGCGAGCAGGTAGAGTACGCAATTACCCGTTTGATATCGGTCTGGCACAGGCCGACCGTCGCCGCGAAGAACGCGGTCGATGCGCCGATAAACGTGATGAAGGCCAGCGTGTCGGGCGCGTACTCGAAAACCGGGCTCATCCGGGCGACCAGGAACACGCCCGCCGTCACCATGGTCGCGGCATGGATCAGCGCGCTGACCGGTGTCGGGCCTTCCATCGCGTCCGGCAGCCAGGTGTGCAGACCTAGCTGGGCCGACTTGCCCATCGCGCCAATGAACAGCAGGAAGCAAAGCACCTCCAGCGCCGGGAAGGACATGCCGAGGCAGCCGAGCGATTGCTCAACCATTTCCGGCGCGGCCTTGAAGATCACGTCGAACTGGATGCTGTCGAACAGCAGGTAACAACCAACAATGCCCAGCGCGAAGCCGAAATCGCCGACCCGGTTGACGACAAACGCCTTGATCGCCGCCGCATTAGCGCTCGGCCGGTCGTACCAGAAACCGATCAGCAGATAAGAACAGACGCCCACGCCTTCCCAGCCAAAGAACAGCTGCAGCAGGTTATCCGCGGTCACCAGCATCAGCATGGCGAAGGTGAACAGCGACAGGTAAGCCATGAACCGCGGAATGGCCGGGTCATGGCTCATATAGCCGATGGAATAGACGTGCACGCAGGACGACACGACGGTGACGACCACCAACATGACCGCCGTCAGCGCGTCAAAGCGCAGCGCCCAGCGAGCCTCGAATGTGCCGGAGGAAATCCACGTGCCGAGGTCGACATGGTGCGGATTGCCCATGACGCCGATATCGATGAAAGCGATCACCGAAATCACCGCGGCGGCTATCACCAGCCCGCAGGTCACAAGCTGGGCCCCGCGGTCGCCGATGGCGCGGCCGAAGAAACCTGCTATCAGCGCCCCAATGAGCGGCAGGAAGATGGCGAGGGAATACATCTCAGCCCTTCATCAGGTTAATGTCGTTCACCGCGATAGAACCGCGGTTGCGGAAATAGACCACCAGGATGGCGAGCCCAATTGCGGCTTCCGCGGCCGCGACGGTTAGAATGAACATCGCAAAAACCTGTCCCACCAGGTCACCTAGGTGTGCGGAGAACGCGACGAAGTTGATATTCACCGCCAGCAGGATCAATTCCACTGACATCAGAATGACGATGACGTTCCGCCGGTTCAGGAAAATCCCGAATATGCCAAGCGTGAACAGAATTGCTGCAACAGTCAGATAATGGGCGAGGCCAATTTCCAGCATGGTGAATTTCCTTATGCCCCCTGCCCGGTTTCGACCTTGACGATTTCCAGCGTATCCGCTGCGTGCCGGTCCATCTGGTTGGCAATTTTCTGCTTACGCACGCCCGGGCGCTGGCGGTGTGTCAGCACAATCGCGCCGATCATCGCCACCAGCAACACCATGCCGGCGGCCTGGAACAGGTAGAAATAGTCGGTGTAGAGAATGTGCCCGATGGCGTGCGTGTTGCTCATCACATCAATGGGCGGGACGGGTTTTGCCGCAACCAGGCCTTCCGGCAGAACCACATTGCCCAGCATCAGCATGACCAGTTCGATCAGCAGGATCGCGCCGATAATACCGCCCAGCATGGCGTAGTTCTGGGCACCCTGGCGCAGGTTCTGGAAGTTCACGTCCAGCATCATAACCACGAACAGGAACAGCACCGCGACCGCGCCCACATAGACGACCACCAGCACCATCGCCAGGAACTCCGCCCCCAGCAGCACAAACAGGCCGGCCGAGTTGAAGAAGGCGAGGATCAGCCAAAGCACGGAGTGCACGGGGTTGCGCGCGGTCACGACCATCAATCCGGAGATGATGGTCACGGCGGCGAACAGGTAGAAGGCGATGGCGGGGATGATCATGGGGTTGAATTCTCTCGCCTGGCGTCAGCGGTAAGGCGCGTCGGCTTCCAACGCTTTGGCAATGGCGCTCTCCCACCGGTCACCGTTCTCGAGGAGCTTGTCTTTGTTGTACATCAGCTCTTCGCGGGTCTCGGTAGCGAACTCGAAATTTGGACCTTCGACGATCGCATCCACCGGGCAGGCTTCCTGGCAGAAGCCGCAATAGATGCACTTGGTCATGTCGATGTCGTAGCGGGTCGTCCGCCGGGAACCATCCTCGCGAGGCTCTGCCTCGATGGTGATGGCCTGGGCCGGGCACACCGCTTCGCACAGCTTGCAGGCGATGCAGCGCTCTTCCCCATTGGGATAGCGCCGCAGGGCGTGCTCGCCCCGGAAGCGCGGGGACAGCTGCCCCTTCTCGTAGGGGTAGTTCAGCGTGTATTTCGGCTTGAACATGGTCTTGAAGGTCAAGGCCATGCCGGAGACGATTTCGCTCAACAAAAAGCCACGGGCGGTACGGTCGAAGAATGACATAGCTTCTACTCTCCTAACCCGCTGGGTTGGCTAAATTGGGGTTGACCAGCACCGGGTCCGGCACCCAGCCAAACGCGACCAGCACGCCAGCAGTGAGCACCACCCAGAACAGGGTGAACGGCAGGAACACTTTCCAACCCAGCCGCATCAGCTGGTCATAGCGGTAGCGCGGCAGCGTCGCCCGCACCCACAGGAAGCCGAACAGCAGGGCAAAGGTCTTCAGCAGGAACCAGAAGATGCCCGGAAGCCAGTTAAACGGCGCAATATCGATGATCGGCAGCCAGCCACCCAGGAACAGGATCGTGCCGACCCCGCTCATCAGGATCATGTTGGCGTACTCACCCAGGAAGAACAGGCCAAAGGTCATCGCCGAATATTCGACGTTGTAACCACTCACCAGTTCCGCCTCCGCCTCCGGCAGATCGAAAGGCGCACGGTTGGTCTCCGCCAGGGCCGAGATGTAAAAGACCACAAACATCGGCAGCAGCGGGATGCAGAACCACAGACCGCGCTGCGCTTCGACCACCGCGCTCAGGTTCAGCGAGCCAACACACAGCAACACTGAGATAATGACAAAGCCGATGGAGACTTCGTAACTCACCATCTGCGCCGCCGAACGCAGCGCGCCCAGGAACGGATAGCGCGAATTAGAGGCCCAACCAGCCACGATGATTCCGTAAACGCCCAGCGAGCTAATCGCGAACAGGTACAGGATACCCACATTGATATCCGCCAGAACCCAGCCCGCATCCACCGGGATCACCGCCCAGGCCACGAGCGCCAGGATGAAGGTTACCATCGGCGCGATCAGGAACAGGAACCGGTTGGCTCCCGTGGGGATGATGGTCTCTTTGGTCAGCAGCTTCAGGCCGTCGGCCAGAGGCTGCAGCAGGCCGAAGGGACCAACCACGTTCGGACCCCGGCGGTACTGCATAGCCGCAATAACCTTGCGCTCGGCCAGCATCAGGTAGGCGACACCGCCCAGCAATGTCAGCACGATCGCCAGAATTTGCAGGACGACGATCAGGGCAGGCCAGACGTATCCGCTCCAAAAGCCGATGTCGGTAGCGCTATCCATCGGTGCCCGTCACCTTCTCGTCTGCATTCTGGGCCTGCAACAGCTCTTCGATACACTGGGCCATTGTCGCCGAGGAACGGGCGATGGCGTTCGTGTGGTAGTAGTTCTGTACCGCTGAGGCAAAGGGCGTATCGTCCATATCGCCAGCCGCACCGAAGGAGCCCCATTCGGCCTCGGCCCGCTCGTCGATCGCCGCCAGGTGCGGTACTGCTGCCTCCATGGCATCGCGCAGAGCGTCCAGGTCGTTGAAAGCCAGCGGGTTGCCCAGCGCGCCGGAAAGCGCCCGGACAATCGCCCAGTCTTCCTTGGCCTCGCCCGGCGGGAAAATCGCGCGGAAGTTCTGCTGCGGACGGCCCTCTGTGTTGACGTAGGTCGCGTCTTTCTCCGTGTAGGCCGCACCCGGCAGGATCACATCCGCCCCGTGCGCACCCTTGTCGCCGTGATGGCCCTGATAGACCACGAAGGCATTGGCCAACTTGGCCGAATCGACTTCGTCAGCGCCCAGCAGGAAGACAACCTCAACCTCGCCGGAAGCAGCGCCATCCAGGATGCCCGCTGTATCGCGGCCCTGGTTGCCCTCTTCATCGGCTCCCGGCACAAAGCCCAGGTCCAGTGCGCCAACGCGGCCCGCCGCGGTGTGCAGCATGGCAAAGCCATCGCGGCCGCCGGCGTATTTCTCCGCAATTGCGCGGGCAGCGGCCAGTACCGCTGCGCCATCAGCGCGGGTCAACGCCCCTTGGCCAATGACAATCAGCGGCTTCTCTGCCCCGTCCAGCACTTTGCTGAAATCATGGCTGCCGTCAGCAACGTCGCTCAGCGTCTGCGACCCAGCGCCCAGATACTGGGTGCGGTAGGAAAGATCGGCATTCTCGCCGATCACGCCGACCTTCATGCCGGTTTCCAGCCAGCGCTTGCGAACACGCGCGTTCCAGACCGGTGCCTCCAGCCGAGGGTTGGTGCCGATCAGCAGCACCGCGTCGGCTTCATCGATACCAGCCAGACCGGTGTTCATGATGTAGCCAGCGCGGCAGCTTGGGTCGATCGCTGCACCGTCCTGGCGGCAGTCCATGCTGGTAACACCGAGACCATCCAGCACGCTCTTCAGCGCAAAAACGCTCTCGCAATCCACCAGATCACCGGCAATTGCGCCGATCTTGGCTGCATCGGTGCCTTTCAGTTTGTAGGCAACCGTTTGCAGCGCCTGCTCCCAGGACGGCGCCTTCAGCTTGCCGTCGGTGCCACGCACATAGGGGCGGTCCAGACGCTGGCGCTTCAGGCCGTCAACGGCAAAGCGGGACTTGTCGCCGATCCACTCCTCGTTCACGTCCTCGTTCAGACGGGGCAGCACGCGCAGCACTTCGCCGGAACGCGAGTCGATCCGGATATTGGAGCCCATCGCGTCGTGCACGTCCACGCTCTCGGTCTTGGTCAACTCCCAAGGCCGCGCGTTGAACGCATAGGGCTTGGAAGTCAGTGCACCTACCGGGCACAGATCAATCACGTTGCCGGACATTTCCGACGTAACCGCCTGCTCCAGCGTGGTAATTTCCATGTCACCGGAGCGGCCGAGCGCCCCGATCATCGGCACGCCTGCCACTTCATCAGCAAACCGCACGCAGCGGGTGCAATGGATGCAGCGGGTCATGATCGTCTTGATCAGCGGCCCCATGTCCTTATCGGGCACGGCACGCTTGTGCTCTTCAAACCGCGAGGTATCTGCACCGTAATGCAGCGCCTGGTCCTGCAAATCGCACTCGCCGCCCTGATCACAGATCGGACAGTCCAGCGGGTGGTTGATTAGCAGCATTTCCATGACGCCCTTGCGGGCCTTCACAGTCATTTCACTGTTGGTGAAGACTTCCTGGTTGTCCGCGGCGGGCAGCGCGCAGGAAGCCTGGGGCTTCGGTGGGCCGGGCTTCACCTCGACTAGACACATACGGCAATTGCCGACAATCGAGAGGCGCTGGTGGTAGCAGAAGCGCGGAATTTCCGCGCCGGCAGCCTCGCACGCCTGCAGCACGGTGCTGCCCGGCGGTACCTCGACCTCTATTCCGTCAACCTTGAGCGTCGGCATACTCTAGCATCTCCTCAAGCCGCGGCTTTGGCGTGATATTCGGCAATGCGGGCTTCCATCTCCGGCCGGAAATGCCGGATCAGGCCCTGCACCGGCCACGAGCCACCGTCGCCATGGGCGCAAATGGTGTGGCCTTCGATTTCCTTGGTCACGTCCCACAGCATGTCGATTTCTTCGACCCGGGCATTGCCCGTCGCCATGCGGCCCATAACGCGCTCCACCCAGCCGAAGCCTTCACGGCACGGCGTGCACTGGCCGCAGCTCTCATGGCGGTAGAACTGCGCCAGCCGAGCAAAGGCCTTAATGATGTCGGTGGACTTGTCCATGACGATCAGCGCCGCTGTACCGAGGCCCGACTGCGCACCGCGCAGCGAGTCGAAGTCCATCAGGATGTCGTCGCAGATGCTTTTCGGCAGAACCGGGGTCGAGGAGCCGCCGGGGATCACCGCCAGCAGATTGTCCCAACCGCCACGGACGCCGCCTGCGTGCTTCTCGATCAGCTCCCGCATGGGGATGCCCATCTCTTCTTCAACGTTGCACGGATTGTTTACGTGGCCGGAGATGCAAAAGATCTTGGTGCCGGTATTGTTCTCGCGCCCCAGGCCCGCAAACCATTCCGGGCCGCGCCGCAGAATGGTCGGCACCACCGCGATACTCTCGACGTTGTTCACGGTGGAGGGGCAGCCATAAAGACCCGCACCCGCCGGGAACGGAGGCTTCAGCCGCGGCTGGCCCTTCTTGCCTTCCAGGCTTTCGATCAGCGCGGTTTCCTCACCGCACAGATACGCGCCAGCCCCGCGATGCACGTACAAGTCGAAGTCGTAGCCGCTGCCGCAGGCATTCTTGCCCAGATACCCGGCCTCGTAGACCTGGTCGATAGCTGCGTTCAGGTTCTCCGCCTCGCGGTAGAACTCGCCACGGATGTAGATGTAACCCGCCGTCGCCCCGATGGCGAAACCAGCGATCAGGCAGCCCTCAACCAGCTTGTGCGGGTCGTGGCGCATGATATCCCGGTCTTTGCAGGTACCAGGCTCGCCCTCATCGGCATTCACCACCAGATAGGACGGACGGCCGCCCGTTTCCTTGGGCATAAAGGACCACTTCAGGCCGGTCGGGAAACCTGCGCCGCCACGGCCGCGCAGGCCGGAGGCTTTAACCCGGTTGACCAGCTCGTCACGGCCAAGGTCGAGAAACGCCTTGGTATTGTCCCAGCTTCCGCGCTTGCGCGCGCCCTCGATGGCCCAGTCGTCCTGGCCATAGAGGTTGGTGAAAATGCGGTCTTCGTCGCGCAACATACCTTAGTCGTCTCCACCCAACGAAGTAAGCGAGGTCAGACCGCCAGCCGGGGCTGAGGTCATCCGCTCAATCTGAGGGCCAGGCTTCGGCGCATCACCTTTGGCGAGCGCGTCCAGGATGGCCTCCATTTTCGGGCCGTCCAGGTCCTCGTAATAATCATCGCCGACAGCGATCATCGGCGCATTCACGCAAGCACCCAGGCACTCAACCTCATGCAGCGAGAACATGCCATCTTCGGTCGTTTCGCCAAAGCCAATGCCCAGCTTGCTCTTGCAGGCGGCCACCACGTCATCCGAACCGCGCAGCCAGCACGGTGTCGTCGTGCATACTTCGATGTGGTAACGCCCACCGGGATTGGTGCGGTACATGGTGTAGAAGCTCACCACTTCCCAAACCCGGATCTCCGGCATGTCCAGCATCCCGGCGATATGGGCGACCGCGGCGCGGGTTACCCAGCCATGCTGGCGCTGAGCCAGATCAAGCAGCGGCATCACTGCGCTTTGCTGGCGGCCTTCCGGGTATTTGGCAATGTGCTTTTCCGCCTGCGCCTGGAAATCAGGCGTGAAGGCAAAGCTTTTTGGTTGGTGGGCATCGTCCGCGATGCTGAAGCGGCTCAACGGTCGATCTCCCCGAAAACGATATCCATGGCACCCAACACGGCAACACTATCGGCCAGCATGTGGCCTTTGCAAAGATAGTCCATCGCCTGCAGGTGCGGAAAACCCGGCGCACGAATCTTGCAGCGGTAGGGTTTGTTAGTGCCGTCCGACACCAGATACACGCCGAACTCACCCTTGGGCGCTTCGACGGCGGCATAGGTCTCGCCAGCCGGCACGTGATAGCCCTCGGTATGAAGCTTGAAGTGATGGATCAGCGCTTCCATCGACTTTTTCATTTCGCCCCGTTTGGGCGGCGCGATCTTGCCGTCGGTGGTCATCACCGGACCGGGCTTCATCTGGTGCAGGCACTGCTCGATAATGCTCCGCGATTGCCGCATTTCCTCGACCCGCACCAGGTAGCGGTCATAGCAATCGCCGTTTTTGCCGACGGGAATGTCGAAATCCATCCGGTCGTAGACGTCATAAGGTTGGGCTTTGCGCAGGTCCCACGCCACACCGGAAGCGCGCAGCATCGGGCCGCTGAAGCCCCAATCCATCGCCTCTTCCCGGCTGGCGGTGCCGATATCGACGGTGCGCTGCTTGAAAATACGATTCTCGTTCAGCAGTGCTTCCATGTCCCGGATAAAGTTCGGGAAATTGGCAGCCCACTCCCGGATTTCCTCAGCCATGCCGGCGGGAATATCCTGATGAACGCCGCCGGGCCGGAAGTAAGCCGCATGCAGCCGCGCGCCGCTGGCGCCCTCATAGAACTCCATCAGCTTTTCACGCTCTTCAAAGCCCCAGAGCAGCGGCGTCATCGCGCCAACGTCCAGCGCGAACGCGGTAAGGTTCAGAAGATGGTTCAGAATGCGGCTGATCTCGGAGAACAGCACCCGCAGATACTGGCCGCGTTCCGGAACCTCAATGCCCATCAGCTTTTCGACGGCCAGGGCGTAAGCATGCTCCTGGTTCATCGGCGCGACATAGTCCAGCCGGTCGAAATAGGGCACAGCCTGGGTATAGGTCTTGTACTCGATCAGCTTTTCGGTGCCGCGGTGCAGCAGGCCGATATGACTGTCGATCCGGTCGACGATCTCGCCGTCCAGTTCCATCACCATGCGCAGCACGCCGTGCGCCGCCGGATGCTGGGGACCGAAATTAAGTGTGTAATTCTGGATTAGCTGCTCGGCCATCGCTTAGCTATCCCATCCTGGAAGGTAATATGGCTGTTTCCTGACCAGCTCTAGTTTGAGTTTGCGCCATCCCTTCAGTGCCTGCAAGGGCGTCTTGCTGCCCAGGGCTGATTGCGGCAGCGGCTGGGTGTAAAGCCAGACATAGCGAAGCAGCGTGGCTTCCAGATCCTCGCCGGATCGGAAGGGATGGCTCTGCAGAACCTCTTCGATGCGGCCATTGAACCGTTCGACCATACCGTTGGTCTGAGGTGACCTAGGCGGCGTCAGGTGATGATCGATATCGAGGGCGGCGCCCAGCGTGTCGCATTCATGCGCGCCTGTTGCGGCGCGCTGGCGCAGACCGAAGAGGCGATCCGTGAACTCTTTTCCATTATCCGGGAGTATGGGGCGGATCCGCATCGGGCAGGCGCGCTCCAGGGCGCGCAGGAAGCGCCGGGCATTGGCCGCTGTCTTGCTGTTGTAGACCCTGACAACAACCCAACGCGTTGCCCTGTCGATGGCCACGAAGAGGGAACGGCGGCGGCTCTCATCTGCCATCGGTGGCAGGTATTTCAGGTCGATGGGGATGGAACCGGGTTCATAGGCTTTGAAGGCGCTGTGCTTTGGCCGGGGCGATGCTGCTTTCAGGGCGCGCAGGGGCCCCACGCCATGCCGACGCAAGCAGCGGTCAAGGCCAGAGCGGGAGGCCTTCGGGTTCAAGAACTCGCGCACCACCGCCAGCAGATCATCCAGCGAGACCAAAAGCGTCTTGCGGAGGGCCACCGCGACAGCTTCCTGCGCTGGCGTCAACGTCGTCTGAAGGCGATGGGGCGTGTGGCTGCGATCCTCCACGCTGGCACGCTGGCGCCATTTCCATACGGTCTGTTCCGTGGTCCCGTGACGCTCGGCAAGAACCCACGCAGGGTCGTCACTGGCCTGTATGGCCGCCCTGATCTTCGGTGGCGTCGTCGCCTGACTGTGAAGCTTGATCACCATGTCGCTCTCCCATCCCGCGCCTCGGTCAAAACACAGCGTGCCATGAAAAACGCAGAGCGACGAGGGGCTATCCGATTAGCCGGGATGGAACAGCCAGCACCTTCGCCTCCTCAACCGCGGCTTCGGCCTTTTCATCGCCCGGCAGCATGCGCTCCGGCCCTTCCCAGGGCGATTCAAAGTCGAACGACCGGAAATCCTGGGTCAGCTTCACCGGTTCGTAGACAACGCGCTTCTCTTCATCGTCATAGCGCACTTCCACATGCCCGGTGAGCGGGAAGTCCTTGCGCAGCGGATGCCCTTCGAAGCCATAGTCAGTCAGGATGCGGCGCAGGTCCGGATGGTCGCTGAACAGCACGCCGTACAGGTCGTAGGTTTCGCGCTCGAACCAGCCAGCTGCGCTGAACACCCCGGCGACAGAGGCCACCGGCGTATCTTCGTCCGTCGCGACCTTCATGCGGACGCGTTGGTTCTGCCGGTGCGAGAGCAGGTGATAGACCACCTCGAACCGTTCCTCACGGTCGGGATAATCGACACCGCATACGTCGATCAGCATCTTGAAATCACAGACCGGGTCGTCCCGCAGATAGGTGGTGGCGGCAACGACCGAATCACGCTTCACCCAAACATTCAACTCGCCCCGCACGATTTCCGTGCGGATCACAGCGTCGGGCAAGCCAGCTTCGATGTGGTCGGCTAGGTCCTGCAAGCGTGTATTTCCTTCAGCGCGGGCAACGGGTGCAAAACGGGACTAACGGGCGATCGAGCCGGTGCGCTCGATCTTCTTCTGCAACAACAGAATGCCGTAGAGCAAGGCCTCTGCCGTTGGCGGGCAGCCCGGCACATAGACATCGACCGGCACGATGCGGTCACAGCCGCGCACCACCGAATAGGAATAGTGATAATAGCCGCCGCCATTGGCGCACGAACCCATGGAGATGACCCAGCGTGGCTCCGCCATCTGGTCATAGACCTTACGCAGCGCCGGCGCCATTTTGTTGGTCAACGTGCCGGCAACAATCATCACGTCAGACTGGCGCGGGCTGGGCCGGAACACAACGCCGAAGCGGTCCAGGTCATAGCGGCTGGCAGCCGTGTGCATCATCTCCACAGCGCAACAGGCCAGACCAAAAGTCATCGGCCAGAGCGAACCGGAGCGCGCCCAGTTCACCAGCTTATCAGCTTGCGCAACCACAAAGCTCTTGTCCTGCAGCTCGTCCGTCACGCCGCGCAGAATCGCATCCTGCTCTGCGCCGGGGCCGACAAGACCGGCTGGGGTGGAGGGTGAGATTATTCCCATTCCAGGGCTCCCTTTTTCCACTCGTAGATGAAGCCGATAGTCAGGATGCCCAGGAAAATCACCATGGACCAGAAGCCGAACAAGCCGATCCCGCCGAGCGAGACCGCCCAGGGAAACAGGAAGGCCACTTCCAGATCGAAGATGATGAACAGGATCGCCACCAGATAGAACCGCACGTCGAACTTGCCGCGTGCGTCGTCGAACGGCTCGAAGCCGCACTCATACGCGGAGTTCTTTTCCGGGTCCGGCTTTTGGCGGCCGATCAATTGGGACGCCAAAACGGCCATCGCGGCCATCGCGGTCGCAATTCCCAAAAACATCAGTATCGGCAGATATTCTGCCAGCAACGGCTCTAGGCTCGGCATGCTTCCTCGCCCTCACGCGAAAACGGTCCAGTTTATAGACATCAGCTTATAGTCGAACCTCAAAAGGTCAGGCTCGATGACTACGCCTTTGGTCGCGGAAGGTGTAGGCGATGGCAAAGCCAAAGGCAACGCGCTTCACCAATGGAATGCGCTGTTTTTCGATTTTTCGATATTTTTTGGGAGGAAGTGGCGGGAGTGACGGGGCTCGAACCCGCGACCTCTGGCGTGACAGGCCAGCGCTCTAACCAACTGAGCTACACCCCCGCAAAGGGTGTCCGGATGTAGAGGCACCCGGTCAACAAGGAGGCCGTATCTAGCGGTTGACGGTTACCACGTCAACGGCCAATCGCGAGAAACAGCTGACAGTTGGTGATTGCCCTGAGGGGCGGCATATCATGGCGTTGTTCCCGCGCCGCAATTCTCGCCGAGAAAAGGCTATGCCCCATGACGAGAGATACCATCACCGCGTTGCCCCATCCCAAGGGATTTTCCGCCGATCCGTTGACGGATTTGATCCGTTCCGGGGCGCGGCAGTTGATCGAGCAAGCGCTTGAAGCTGAGTGGAGCGCATGGCTTGCGCCATTTTCCAATGAGACGACGCCCGAGGGGCCCGCGCGGGTCGTTCGTCACGCTCACCTGCCAGAACGAGAGGGAATGACCGGGATTGGCCCAGTGCCCGTGAAAGGGCCACGCGGGCGGGATCGTGATCGGCAGGCTGAGAAGGGTCGGTTCTCTTCTTCGATCCTGCCACCGTATCTGCGCAAGGCGAAGTCCGTCGAGGACTTGCTGCCCTGGCTTTCCCTCAACGGCATTTCCACGGGCGATTTTCAGGCGGCCTTGGCCGCGCTGCTCGGGCCGAACGCGGCGGTCCTGTCGTCCCCCACCATCTCGCGGCTGAAGTCCGATTGGTGGGAGGAGTACGACCGCTGGCAGAAGCGCGATCTCAGCGCCCGGCGCATCGTCTATGTCTGGGCGGATGGCGTCTATTTCCAGCCAAGGATGGAAGAAAAGCAATGTGTTCTGGTGCTGATCGGCGCGGATGAATGGGGCCGAAAGGAGATACTGGGGCTGACCGACGGCTATCGCGAAAGGACCGAAAGCTGGCGCGCGCTCCTGCTCGACCTCAAGCGGCGCGGCCTCAATCACGCGCCCGATCTCGCGGTAGGCGACGGTGCATTGGGCTTCTGGGTCGCCCTTCGCGCGGTCTTCGGCGCGACCGCAGAACAGCGCTGCTGGTTCCATAAAACCGGCAATGGGCTGAAGGCAATGCCCCAATCGGTGCAAGCGAAAGCCAAAGGCCCCCTGCACGACATCTGGCAGGCAGAGACGAAGGCCGAAGCCATGGCGGCCTGCGATTTCTTCATCGAGACCTACGGCGTGAAAGACGAACAAGCGGTAGCCAAATGGATCAAAGACCGTGACGTGCTGCTGGCCTTCTATGATTTCCCGGCAGAACAGTGGAAACACATCAGAACCACCCATCCCATCGAAAGCGCCTTCGCGACGGTGTGTCACCGGACAGGTAAAACCAAAGGCTGTCTGAGCCGAAAGACCGCCCTCGCCATGGCGGTCAGGCTCCTGATGTCAGCGCAGGGCAAATGGCGAAAGCGCGACGGCGCAAATCGCATGCCTGGGATAATCCAGGGCATTGCATTCATCGACGGGATCAAACAAATGCAAAACGCCGCCTGATCAAGCCGTCAATAACTTTCCAGCATAGCTCTGCGCAGGCTTTCGGGACCGTGTTCAGCAATGCGATCCGCTGCTTCAGTTAAAGCATCGAGTCCCATGAAATGCCGGTCGACCTCTCTCAAGAAAGCCGCCCCTTCCGGGGTCAGATGCAAGCGCCCTTTGCGTCGCGTGAATAGCGCACGACCAAGATCACTCTCGAGATGTGTAATGAGCCGACTGACAGCCGGTGGGGAAATGTTCAAATGGTCGGCTGCGCCCGTTACCGTTCCAACGCGTGTGACGGTGCGAAACGCCTCAATTTGCCGAGGGTTCATTTTAAGACACGCTCCATAACTCCAAAACATACTAAAGAGATAAATTAGCGTTATATATTATGTTTTTCCCGTTCTAACTTTCAAGCGCTCGCTACATTGGAAGGTCTGCAAAATGAAGCTCGCCTCACGGGAATTGGAAGCCGACGACATTTTCGGCGTTCAGGAACTCTACCACAGTCAGGGCTGGACAGACGGTTTCCCGATTGTTCCACCGACGGCGGAAGCGGTACGCGCCTGCCTGGAATGGGGGATGATGCCACCTGGGCAACTGATCGGCATCGAGCCGGTGCGCGGGCGTGCGATCACTGCTGAGAAGATCGCGGTCAATGCTGTGATGGCTGGCTGCCTTCCGATGCATTTCCCGGTGGTCGCGACTGCCTGGTCGGTCATGTTGCAGGACCAGTTTTTGTTGCACGGCGCGCCCGCGAGCACGGGTGGATGCGCCGTGCTGCTGGTACTGAACGGCCCGACCCGGCTGGAACTCGGCACCTCATCCACCTTCAACGTACTCGCCGGCAGCGACCGGGCGACGACCGCGATTGGCCGGGCGATCCGACTGGGGTTAATCAACATCCTCGAGGTAAGGCCGGGCGATATCGACCGTTCGACGCTTGGCCATCCCGGTAAGTTCAGTTTCTGCATTGCTGAGGACGAGGAAAACACGAGCTGGACGCCGCTCGCCCAGCAACGGGATGTGCCTGAAGGCGCGTCTGCCGTTACGGCTATGTCCGCGAGCGGGCCGCGCCAGGTAATGAACGAATGGACCACGGCACCGGAGGAAATCCTGGAGACCTATGCTGCCGAGATGCGCGCTAACATGACCCATTACTCGTTCTGGCCCGGTAACTACGCAATCGTCGTTCCAAGCCAGCACCGGATGTATCTGGAAGCCGCCGGATGGAGCAAAAATGACGTGGCGCATTTCATTTTCGAGCGGGCTCGTATCAAACGCAGCGCCTGGGCTGATGTGGGTAAAGGCAGCGTCGTCAGAAACAAGGGCGACATGGAATATGCTGCTCTGCCATCGCCAAATCATCTGTTGGTGATCGCAGCCGGAGGGCCTGCAGGCGGCTTTGGCGCGGTCATCCCCCTTGGCTAGGCCATAAAAGCCATGCTGCGACTGCTGCGGTTGGCGTTTGTTTGGACTGCGAACCCTATGATAAGGAGTGCCGCCGAATGACATTTCGCGTTCTTGATCCAACTAGCGAGGCGGTTGCGCAAGTGACGACGCTCGCGCCCCGATTGGAAGACCTGGCCGGAAAGACGGTCGGAATCATCTCAAACGGGATAGAAGGCACGAAAGGTTTCTTCCGTCACCCGCCGGGCCGGTTTTGACGGTGGGATGTTAGCGCTCCAATACGCAATGGTTTTGAAGCGCCTCAATCCACCTCAAACTCCGCAAATCCCCCGGCCACAACGCCCTCGGTGATCCGGCGGTATTTTTTGGCGCTGCCATTGTAGCCCAGTACCCGCAGCACGTCGCGGCCTGCCACGTTGTGGTTGACGCCGGTTTGCCAGCTTTTCACCTGGCTCGCCAGCAGGGGTGTGGCGGCGGCTTCGACCTGCCCTCCCCATTCGTCGATCATTTCCGGGCGGGGCTCGATGCGGGTCAGGCCGTTGTCGTGCATGTGTTTTACCGTGGCCGTCACGAAGTCGACGATCTGCTCGCTGTTGCGGGGAATGTTGCCGCGGGCGGTGTGGGGGCCGAGCACCATCAGCATGTTGGGGAAGCCCTCGGTCTGCACGCCAAGATAGGTGCGGGGCAGACCCTCCGCCCAATCGTCGCGCAGCACCCGGCCCGCAGACGTGCGGATGTCGATCCGGTCATAGGGGCCGGTGACACCGTCGAAGCCGGTGGCGTAGATCAGCAGGTCGAGTTCGTGCTCCTGGTCCGAGCATTGCACCCCGGCGGGCGTGATACGCTCGATGGGCGTGGCGTTCACGTCCACCAGAGCCACGTTTTCCTGGTTGTAGACCTCGAAATAGCCACTCTCCAGCGGCACGCGGCGGGTGCCGAAGCCGTGGTTGGTGGGGATCAGCAGGTCGGCGATGCGCTGGTCCTTTACGCGCGCGCGGATTTTCTTCTCCATAAAATCGCTGAGCAACTTGTTGGCTTCTTTGTTCACCAGCACGTCGGAGAAATTGCCGACCCAGATGCCGAAGCCGGGCTCTGCATAGCGTTGCTCCCAGAATGCCTCCCGTTCCTCCGCTGAGACCTCCAACGCTTTGCGCGGGTCGGCATTGTGGATGAAGCAGGTCGCCGTGTTGCGGCAATGCGCGTAGATTTCCGGGTAGCGGGATTTGATGTCGGCCTGCTCTTCCGGCGTGATCTCGCGGTTGTGCAGCGGGGCGGCCCAGTTCGGGTTCCGCTGAAAGACGGTCAGGTGCTTGGCGGTCTTTGCAATCTCCGTGATTGCCTGGATGGCTGTCGCGCCCGTGCCGATAATGCCGACGCGTTTGTCGGAAAAGTCGATTGGCTCCTTTGGCCAGCGGGCCGTGTGGAAGGCCGGGCCCTTGAAGGAACCAACACCCTCAATCACCGGCATGACGTAGGCCGACAAGGGACCCAGCGCCGGGATGAACAGGCGGGTGGTGTAGGTCTCGTTCTTGCCGTTGACGTCGAACGTCAGCCGCCAGAGCCGCGTGTCCTCGTCCCAATAGGCGGCTTTGAGTTCGTTGCTGAATTGAATGTCGCGGCGCATGTCGAACTTGTCCGCCACGAACTGCATATAGGCGAGGGTGTCGGGCTGGGCGGAGAAATGCTCGCGCCAGTTCCACTCCTGGAGCACTTCCGGCGAGAAGGCAAAGCCGTAGGACCAGCTTTCGGAGTCGAAGCGCGCGCCGGGGTACCGGTTCCAGTACCAGGTGCCGCCCAGATCCGTACCGTTGTCGAACACCCGGAAGCGCACCCTCAGTTGGCGCAGCTTGTGGATCAGGTAGAGGCCGGACATGCCGGCACCGATGACGATGACGTCGTAGTCGCCTTGGGCGGGTTTGGCTTTGGGGGCTTCGAGGGTTTCAACCTGACTCACAGGGTGGATGCTTTCTTGGCCAATTTTTCGATCTCGTCCCAGTCTTGCGCATCGACTAGTTTGTTAGGCGCTGGCCAGGAACCACCGACGGCGAAGACGTTCGGGCAGGCGAGGTAGTTGGCCGCGTTCGACTGGTCGAGACCGCCGGTCGGGCAGAAGTGGATCAGGGGCAAGGGGGCCGCCAATCGCTTGAGCGCGGCCGCTCCGCCGGAGGCCTCTGCCGGGAAGAACTTCAAATGAGTGTAGCCATGTTCCGCAAGCAACATGGCCTCGCCGGCCGTGGCGGCGGCTGGTAGCCAGGCGAGCGGGCTGTCCTTTGCCGCATCCAGCAGGCGCGGCGTGGTGCCGGGGCTGACCGCGAAGCATGGGCCTCCACAAAGTGATGAGCCGCCGTAACGGTGCCGGCACCGACAATGGCGTCCAGTACTTCGGCAGCGATCCGGCGGATGGCTTCTCGGGCGGCATCGGTGCGGAAGGTGACCTCCAGTATGTTCAGGCCGCCGCGCATCAATGCCTGGGCGAGCGGAACGGCGTGGACGGCATCCTGGATCGTCAGGACCGGGATGACGCGGATCAGGCTGACGACTTCTGCGATATCACGCGACAATGCGGACCTCCAATGCTTCCAGGCACTGGCGGATGGCGACCTGCTGCTCTGGGCTGGCAACGGGCATGGGCGCACGGGGCAGGCCTGCCGGAATGCCCTGGATTTCCTGCGCAAACTTGGTGCAGGCAGGCAGGTTGTCGGCAAACATGGCGTTCCAAAGGCGCAGGAATTTAACGTGCAGGTCGCGGGCTTTCTGGCGGTTGCCCATGACGTTAACGGCGTTCCATAGTTCGACGGAGGCGTGAGGCACGGCGGAGAGGATGGCGGCAATAGCGCCGTGTGCGCCGAGGGCGAATGACGAATACATCAGCGCGTCAACCGCAGAGAAGATTTTCCGGTCCGGTGGTGCATCGACCAGCAGGTCGGCCAGGAGCTTCAGGTCGCCAGCCGATTGTTTCACGCCAACCACGCCCGACACTTCCTCGAAAATACGGCAGAGCAGGGCGGGAGAGAGATAGGTCCAGGGCACCACGTTATATATGATGATCGGCACGCCGGTTTCATCTGCCATGGCGCGGAAATGGTCGACCATGGCATCGTCGGTCGGGCGGAAGAGGTAGTGGACAGGGGTGACTTGCAGTGCTGCAACGCCCGGCATATCGTGCACGGCCTTGCCCCGCTTGATTGCCTCGCGCGTCGAGTCGGTGATGACGCCTGCAATGACTGGGATACGGCCGTCAGCCGCGTCGGACGTGGCGGCAATCAGGTCGCGGTACTCGTCGTGGTCCAGCGCATGACCCTCCCCAGTGGAGCCGCCAGCAGCCAGGCCATGGGCACCCGCGCGGACCATCCAGTTCACCTGCGCAGCGACTTTGTCCGGCTGGAACTCGCCTGCTTCGTCGAAGGGGGTGGTCATGGGCGGGATGATGCCGAAAAGATTGGTCAACGTTCGTGCTCCAATACAGCATTGGCTGGCGGTGGATAGGTATTGCCCGTCATTGGTATTATGCTGGAAATCGCACGGCAAGCCCATCGGTTGTGAAGCCGCCGTGCGCCCGGAATACCGCGGAAAGAAGCGTTGGCCATGGAACTCAGCTTATTGCTTGTGACGTTCGGGTGCCTGCTGTTTGCCGGACTAGCTCTGGATGCGGTGGGACGCTGGATGCGGCTGCCGCGTATTACGCTGCTGGTATTGTTTGGGTTGGCCATAGGGCCGTCGGGTTTCGATTTGTTGCCCATCGATGCCGATGGCTGGCATGGGATTGTCGCGAAGCTGTCGCTGACGATGGTCGCCTTTCTGCTGGGCGGGGAGTTGTCCAAGCCAATGCTGGCTGCCCATGGCCGCACGATACTGGCTGTGTCCCTGTCGGTGACTCTGGTCTCTGCGCTGGTGATCGGGGCAGGGTTGGTCGCGGTTGGTGTGCCGTTGGCGTTGGCGTTGTTGCTGGCCGGTATCGGGCTTGCAACCGATCTGGCGGCAACGCGGGACGTGGTCAGTCAGGATGGCCGTTGCACCCGCTTTTCCAAGACGCTGCTGGGTGTGGTTGCTATCGATGATGCGTGGGGCGTGATCGCGTTTAGCATCATTCTGGGCGCGGTTGCCTCTGCCAGCGGCGGCGTTGTCGATGGCTTGCTGGGCGGGCTGAAGGAAGTGTTTGGCGCCATCCTCGTTGGTTTGGCGGTCGGTCTTCCTGCCGCGTTTGCCACGGGGCGGATCGCGCCGGGCGAGCCGACTCTGGTCGAAGCGCTGGGGGTGGTGCTGCTGTGTGCCGGCATATCCCTGCACTTCGAAGTGTCGTTCCTGCTGGCGGGAATGACTGCGGGGGCGGTGGTGGTCAATCTGGCCAACCACCATGAAAACTCCTTCCACGAGATTGAGCACATCAGTTGGCCCTTCCTGGTGCTGTTCTTCGTGCTGGCCGGGGCGACGGTGGACTTGGATGGTATCGGCAATGTTGCCTGGCTGGCCGCGGCTTTCGTTGTGTCGCGTGTCGCCGGGCGCTTCGTTGGCGGCTGGCTGGGTGGCCGTGTGGGTGGCCTGTCCCGGCAGGAGGGGCGCTGGATCGGACTGGCGCTGACGCCGCAGGCCGGCGTGGCGCTGGGCATGGCGCTGGTCGCCAGCGAGGTTGCGCCTGACCTGGCCGAGCCGATCCTGGTGACGACCATTGCAACCACGATCTTTTTCGAACTGTTCGGGCCGCTATTGACCCGGTTTGTGCTGCGCCGTGTGGATAGAGTGTAGGGGCTTGCGGCGGGTGGAAGGGATGGTTGCGCGCGCGTGCCAGCGTGTTACCAAAGTCCACCGTCTTCTTGCGCCCGCCAACATTGGGATCCGCCGCCATGCCTGATGGCTTTACCCCCGCCAGCGTTCTTCAGACCGGCAATCGTGTCGGGGATAGCAAGCTTGCCGAGCGATTGTGGCGGGAGGTCGAGGGCGACGTGCTGTTCGATGCATTCGAGCGCGGGCGCTACTCCACCGACGCCAGCATCTATCAGGTCGAGCCGATTGGGGTGGTGCGGGCGAAAAGCGTGGCCGACATTCAGGCGGTGATGAGCCTGGCGCGGGAGGAGGGCGTGACCGTCCTGCCGCGTGGCGGCGGCACCAGCCAGTGCGGCCAGACCGTGGGTGAGAGCATCGTTGTGGACTGCGCCCGCTGGTTCAACGACCAGATGAGCCTGGACGTGGAGAACCGCAGGGTGCGCGTGCGGCCGGGCATGGTGCTGGGCCAACTGAACAAGGCGCTGGCGAAGCACAAGCTGTTCTTCCCCATCGACCCCTCAACCGCCAACCGCGCCACAGTTGGCGGCATGGCGGCGAACAATTCCAGCGGCGCGCGCTCGATCAAGTACGGTCTGACCGTGCACAGTGTACGCAGCATTGATGCTCTGCTGGCCGATGGCTCGGCGCATCATTTCGGCTGGGTGCCGGGCAATTTGGATGGCGGCGACGGCTCGCCCGGCTATGTGGAACTCGTGCAGAAGATGCGTGAGTTGGCGATCATTAACAGCGACGAGCTGCGCGCCCGCATCCCGCAAGTGCTGCGTCACGTGGCGGGCTACAACCTGCACAGGGTCGATCCGGCAGGCCACAACATGGCAAACCTGCTGGTTGGTTCTGAAGGGACGCTGGCGTTTTTTACCGGCCTGGAACTGGACCTCCAACCGGTGCCTGCGAAGAAGGTGCTGGGCGTCTGCCACTTCCCCGGCTTCCGCAACGCCATGGCGGCGACGAAAGAATTGGTGACGTTGGGGCCCGATGCGGTGGAACTGGTGGACAACACTATTCTCACCCTGTCGCGTGAGATGCCGCAGTTCGCGGCGACCATGGCGGAGGTGGTTAAGGGCGACCCCAACTGCCTGTTGCTGGTGGAGTTCTCCGGCGACGATGCCAAGGACTTGCAGGCGCGGCTGGATGCGCTGGAGGCGATGATGACCAGCCTGGGCTACCCCGATGCGGTGGTGCAGGTGACTGACAGCGCCTGGCAGGGCCGGGTCTGGAGTGTGCGGGAGGCCGGGCTCAACATTGTCATGTCGATGAAGTCGGCGGGCAAGCCTATCAGCTTTATCGAGGATTGCGCCATCCCGCTGGAGCATCTGGCAGACTTCACCACCCGCCTGACGGAAGTGTTCGAGAAGAACGGCACCAGCGGCACCTGGTACGCGCACGCCAGCGTCGGCCTGCTGCATGTGCGCCCGGTTATCAACCTGAAGGAAGAAGCCGGGGCCAAACAGATGCGCACCATTGCGGAGGGTGCGTTCGACCTGGTGGCGGAATATGGCGGCTCTCACTCCGGCGAGCATGGCGACGGCTTCGTGCGCTCCGAATTTACGGAGAAGATGCTGGGGCCGAAGCTCGTGCGGGCCTATGAGGAGATCAAGGACACGTTTGATCCGGCGGGCCTGTTCAATCCCGGCACGGTGGTGCGCCCGCCCGCCATGGATGAGCGCGACCTGTTCCGCTTCAAGCCCGGCTACCACGAAGAGCCGCTGAAAACCACGCTCGACTGGAGCGAGTGGGGCGGTTTCCTGGGCGCGGCGGAGATGTGCAACAACAATGGCACTTGCCGCAAAATGGCGCCGGACGTGATGTGTCCGAGCTTCCGCGTGACCCAGGACGAGCAGCACGTGACCCGCGGGCGGGCGAACTCCCTGCGCCTCGCGCTGAGCGGGCAGTTGGGGCCGGATGCAGTGAGCAGCGAGGAAATGCGGGAGACGCTGGACCTCTGCGTTGGCTGCAAGGGCTGCCGCCGGGAATGCCCGACCGGCGTCGACATGGCCAAGATGAAGATCGAGGTCATGCACCACTACCACGTCAAGCATGGCTGGAGCCTGAAGGACAAGCTGGTGGCGCACCTGCCGCGCTATGCGAAATGGGCGGCTCTGTTTGCGCCTATGATTACGCTAAATAGCTTAATACCTGGTAGCGGCTGGTTGCAGGAGAAGCTGGCGGGTTTCCACCGGAAGCGCTCGCTGCCGCAATGGGCGGGCAGCCCGTTCCGCAGCGTTGAGGCAGGAACCTGGCCGTTGGGACAGGATAGCAAGGACGTGGTTCTGTTTGCCGACACATTCAACAGGGTGTTTGAGCCGGAGATTCTGCGTGCCTCGCTGAAGGTGCTGCGGGCGGCGGGCTACCGGGTGCATGCGGTGGAGGCGGAGGGGCGGCCGCTTTGCTGTGGGCGCACGTATCTCTCCGTCGGCATGGTGGAGCAGGCGCGGGCCGAGGCCCGGCGCACGGTGGAAGCGCTGAAGCCCTATGTGGACGCGGGCATGCCGGTCGTGGGCCTGGAGCCTGC
Organism: Alphaproteobacteria bacterium; assembly: GCA_965202745.1. Taxonomy (GTDB): domain Bacteria; phylum Pseudomonadota; class Alphaproteobacteria; order Bin95; family Bin95; genus JACKII01. The sequence continues at coordinate 393,357 of CBDBCB010000020.1, read as the reverse complement.
TTGTCTGCTGACGTTGCGGGATGAGTTCCATGCGGTGCTGCCGGGTGCGGATACGCAGGCGCTGTCGGACAAGGCCTTCATGCTGGAGGAATTCCTGGCGGACGAGCACAAGGCAGGCCGCCTGAAGCTGGACCTGAAACGGCTCACGCAAAGCAAGGCGTTGCTGCACGGGCACTGCCACCAGAAAAGCTTTGGTGTGGTCGGTACGGTGCAGCAGGTGCTGGGGTTAGTTCCGGGGCTCGAGACATCGCTGATTGAGTCAAGCTGTTGCGGTATGGCGGGCAGCTTCGGCTATGACGCCAAGCACTACGACGTGAGCCAGGCCATGGCGGAAGCATCCCTGCTGCCGGCGGTGCGCGAGGCTGGGCCCGACACGCTGATCGTCGCCGACGGCACCTCCTGCCGCCATCAGATCAAGGATGGCGCGCGGCGAAATGCTCTGCACGTGGCGGAAGTGCTGGAGCGGGCGTTGGTCTGAACACCGGTTTCAACCTGCATAAAGCTGATGCTGACATTGAAAGCTGGCACAAGAACCTTCACGCTGCGCCTGCCAGCAAAATCTGAGCCCATCAAAATTTCAAGAATGACGGGGAACATTGAATGACCTGGATCGCCTATGCCGATGCCGACGGAAACGCCCAGCTTGCCGACCGTACTGAAAAGGACGGCACATGGAACATCAAGCCCGTGGTACCGCCGCCCGGGAATACGCCCCTTCAACCCACCGGCCCGCTGGCGCTCTTGTACGATGGAAAAGATACGCTGTGGTTGACCTATGTGGCCGGTAACCAGTTCTATACGACGTCCAGCAAAGACGGCGGGCCGTGGTCGAAGCCTGTCCAACCAGGGTTGTACAGTTGCGCAAGCGATGCCATGTCGACGGTGTATTTCGAGGGCAAGCTCTACGTCGCCTACCTGAATGAAAATACCAAGCCGGCTTTCATGGCGCTTAACGCGACCGGCGGTTGGGAAAACAAGAAGGCGATCGGCACCAATCCGGCCGGCGCATCGCAGCGGCCAGGCGTAACCGTTTGGTCCGGGAAGCTTTGGTTCTCCTATTCTGCGGCCGCTGACGGAGAGATGCAAATCATTGCCTATGATGGCACCAAGTGGAGCGCGCTGCTGAATATTGGCGGCGGTGCCGTTGAAAGCGGCACGTCGATCCTAGGGGCAGGCGATGAGCTTTGGGTCGCCTTCATCGGCGAAGAGGCTGGTAGCAACAACACCTATCTCCGGCGCAGTTCCGACGCGGTGTTCTGGACCGAGCCGGAATGTTTGGTCGATGCGAGCGGAGAGGGAAAGTTCTTCTCTAGCGGTGCGCCTGTGGTCTCAGGGGCTCCGAAAAACGTAATAGGCGGGCCCACGTTTGCAGCCAATATTAGCTTCCGCTCTGCGGTCAAGATGATGACGACGATGACCTATCCAGCTGGAGACGGTGCTCCGGGCGAGGATAAACCGTTACCCGCGCTCGTCTGGGTCTGAAATGCTGGACGGGGCGTTGGTTTAGTATGGAGGTCTATGCCTCAACACTTTCGAATTCCCGGCCTCGGGCCGGGACCCGCTCCGGCCCCTCCCTTTAGAAGCAGGTTCCGGATTAGAAACAGGCCCCGGACAGGGCTTTCGCCCTTCCAGAGATTCGTTCTCGTTGAAGCGGGGTGTGCTGTCCGGCAAAACCCGGTAAAACACTGGCAGTAAATTCTGAAGCCGAATGGAATCCTCTCTCGTGAGCGAAGAAGAGAAAAAGCCGCCTGTCCCGGCGCGTCCCGCCGCAACCGTGCTGATGCTGCGCGACGGACCGAAAGGCATGGAAGTCTTTATGGTGAAGCGCCACCACAAGATCGACTTTGCCACCGGCGCGCTGGTGTTTCCGGGCGGCAGTGCCGATCCGGGCGATGCAAGTGATGTGGTGCGGGCGCGCTTGGATGGGGCTGAAGGGCTGAGCGAAGATGCCCTGCGCTTCCGTATCGCCAGCATCCGGGAGGCGTTTGAGGAAACCGGTCTGCTGCTCTGCCGCAAGGCGGACGCTGCGGAGGTGCTGGAGGCCGACGAGTGCGAAGCGCTACACCATTACCAGGATAAACTGGAGGCAAACGAGCTGGACTTCGGCCAATTCCTGGAGGCGGAAAACCTGATTGCTTGCCTGGACCGGCTGGCGCACTTCGCCCACTGGATCACGCCGCCTGACATGCCGAAACGCTTCGATACGCACTTCTATGTGGCGCGCACCCCCGCCCGGCAATTGGCAAAGCATGATGGCTCGGAGAATGTGGACTCCGTCTGGATCACGCCCCCCGATGCCTGCGCCGCCGCGGATGCGGGTACCTACACCATCATCTTCCCGACCCGCGTGAACATCGAAAAGCTGGACCGCATGGGCAAGGACGTGGCGACCGCCATGGCCAATATCGCCCAGGACAAGGTCGTGACCGTGCTGCCGGAAGTCACCCGCATCGAAGGCGGGCGCATCATGAAAATCCCCGAGGAAGCCGGGTATGGCTTCAGCGAAGTCGCGATCAAGGGCGTGCCCGGCACTCAAGGCAATGTCCAGCATATCGAGCATATCGAGCGTGACGGCCAGAAATTCGGCCTCGCCGTGCCGTTGAAGGATTAGCTGCGCCCCTCATCCCACCTCATCCTGAGTAGCGCCGAAGGTGCGCATCGAAGGGGTCAGTCGTCAAGTTGGACCTAGCCCTTTCGCCGCATGCCCTTCGCCCTTCGATACGCCCGGATTGCATCCGGGCTACTCAGGATGAAAATGTTTGGTAAATTATAGAAAATTTGGAGTACCCTGATGTCTACCCAATCCAACACCGGCGAGATTACCGATGATGGCCTTTCCCGCTTGAAATCCCACCTGGGCGTGGTCATCGAGCGACGCACCCAGCCGCATGTGGAGGAAGCCTCCAAGGATACGATCCGGCATTTCTCCTGGGGCATGGGCGATCCCAACCCGCTGTATCTGGATGAGGACTACGCCAAAGCCTCGCCCGCTGGTGCTCTGATAGCGCCGCCCGCCATGCTCTATGCTTTCGACCGGATTGTGAGCGGTTATGTGGGCGGGCTGCCGGGCGTGCATGCCCTGTTCGCGGGCACGGAGTTCCGCTGGCACGACCACATCCGCCGCGGCGACAGCATCACGGCCAAGGCCAGCCTGAATGATATCGAGCTGAAGCAATCGCAGTTCTCCAAGCGGGCGGTGAAGCAGACCTACCTGATCGAGTTCTATAATCAGCGTGAGGAAATGGTGGCGGATGCCGATAGCTGGTGCTTCCGCACCGAGCGGCACTCGGCCCGGGAAGAGAAGAAATACGCCTATATCGACCCGCAGCAGGGATACTCCGCCGACGAGATTGAGGCGATTGCCGATGCCTACCGCCAGTACAAGCCGCAGGGCTCCACGCCGCTTTATTGGGAGGACGTGACCGTCGGCCAGGACATGCCGATGCTGCAAAAGGGTCCGCTGACCATCACCGGCATGATCTGCTGGGACCAGGGCTGGGGCGGGCTTTACATCCGCGCACACAAGATGGCCTTCGACATGTTCGAGGAGCACCCGGCGCTCGGCATTCCCAACGAGCAGGGCGTGCCCGACGTGCCGGAGCGCGTGCACTGGGAAGAGGCCATGGCCAAACACATCGGCGCACCCGGCGCTTATGATTATGGGCCGGAGCGCATCGCGTGGCTGAGCCAGGCCATGACGGACTTTGTCGGCGACCATGGCTTCGTGAAGAAGCTGTATGCGGAAGTTCGGCGCTTCAATGTGGTCGGCGACCTGACGCGGATTTCCGGTAAGGTGACGGACAAGTTCGAAGAAGGTGGCGAGAAGCTGATCGAGTGCGTCCTGGTCGCTCACAACCAGCGGGGTGAGACGACCAGCTTCGGCACCGGCGTTGCAAGGCTGCCCAGCCGGGGGTAGGGGGCGCCGGTTGCTGCCTGCTTGTTCTAAATTCTAACCATTGGGCCAAATTCCGGCCCTTCCCCTTACCTCCCCACCCCTTCCCGGACTTGATCCGGGACCCATGCCTGAGAGCTTCCTACAGAGACCGGACTTTGTGGTTGGCCCTCAGGCACGAACCCCGTGCCGGGCACGGGGAAAGGGAGGGGGAGAGCAAACCGATTGTGGCAGACGGATGGTTAAGGAATAGCGAAGCGGTACGAGGCTGATAGGACGGACGGCGCACTTGGAGGGGGCGAGGTTCTCGAAGGAGCCAAAGGCACTCTTTGCGGTGTGGGATGATGATCATCCGCCGACCGGTAACTATATTGTTTCATGAAATGCTGTGCCGGTACCGGCGTTACCCCAACCGCTTTGGGATGCAATCCCAAAGCGGTTGGGGTAAAATTATGGCAAAATCGTTAACCGGCAGCAAACAAGGAAGGCTCGCGATGCGGCGATCACTCGGCATTTCCATCCTGGCGGCGTTGCTGTTCGCCAACGCCTATGCCCTCCCCGCCCAAGCCATAGAACGCCTGCCCATTGCCGATACGCATCTGCATTACAGCCATGATGCCTGGGAGGTTTTTCCCACCGACACGGCTATCGCGCTGCTGAAAGAGGCGGGGCTGAAACGGGCATTTGTGTCGTCCTCAAGCGATGAGGGCACCCAGCGGCTGTATGAGGCTGCGCCGGACCTGATGGTGCCGGTGCTCAGGCCCTACCGGCGGCGGGGGGAGCTTTCGACTTGGATGCATGATGACACGCGCGTCACCATGCTGACCGACCTGCTGGCCAAGAACCATTATGCGGGCATCGGCGAGTTTCATGCCTTTGGTGACGACATCAAGACCGACGTGCTGCAGGGCGTGGTCCGGCTGGCGAAGCAGTACGATATCTTCCTGCATGCGCACTCCGATGCCGCGGCGGTGGACCTGATTTTTGAGGCCGACCCCTCGGCCCGCGTGCTGTGGGCGCATTCGGGCTTTGATGGGCCGGAGGACATTGCCGCCATGCTGTGCAAGCACCGGAACCTGTGGGCGGACCTCGCGGTGCGGTCGGGCCAGGGCTATAACGGCAAGGTGCCGCCCGAATGGCGGGCGCTGTTCGAGGAATTCCCGGACCGGATGATGGTCGGCACCTACACCTACACGCCGGAGCGCTGGCCCTATGTGCCGGCGCACGCGGAATGGTCCCGCGCCTGGCGTGCTGGCGCTGGCTGCTGCCGGGCTGCCGGGGGGTGCTTTGGCGGACGTTTGTGATGAGGGTACGGCGGGCGTGCTATTGCTGCGGTCGGCGGAAAGCGCCGGAGCAGTCGCGGCCCGGCCCTTGTCCGGCCCGTTGAGCGCCGGGCAGCAGTTCGAACTGGCGCTGACCCTTTGTGGAGAGGCTGCGGGTAGTGAGGTCTCCGCCGTGGACGCGACCATGCCGAAGCACGGTCATGGCATGAACTATCAGGCGCGCGTGCTGCCGGGGGATGGGCCGGGCCTCTACCTGGCAGAAAGCATGCTGATACACATGGCGGGCCAATGGCTGCTGAGCGTGGACACGCGGCGGGACGGTCGGCGCGTGCGCTATACACTGGAGGTCATGGTCTCACCGTGAAGCGCCTAGCTGCCTGCCTCCGTCTCTGCCTGGCTTTGGTTGTGGTGTTTGTGGCGTTGGCGCCACTCGCGCCGTTCGCAGCTTTCGCGCAAGGCGAGGAGGTGGCTTTCTCGGTGGAGGAGCGGGGCCTCATCCTCTGGCACGGGCCGTGGCCGCCTGCTTTCAAGGCGGACCCCAGCAACCGCTTTTCCGGTGATGCCAAGGCCATTGCGTTCGGCAAGGGCCTGTTCGGCGACCGGCGATTGTCGGGGGCGGGCGATTTCGCCTGCGCGGATTGTCATGAGCCTGGCAACCACTTCGCCGACGGCCTGCCGCTGACCATGGGGCAGGAGCGGCTGCACCGGAACACTACCGCGCTCGCCAATCTGGCGGGGCAGCGCTGGTTCGGCTGGGGCGGTGGCAGCGACAACCTCTGGGCGCAGTCCTTGCGGCCTATCCTGAACGAGCGGGAGATGAATTCCTCTGTGGCAGGCGTAGCGGCCATGGTGCGGGGGGATGGTGCGCTGGCGGCTGACTACCAAGCCGCGTTAGGCAGCGCGCCGGGGGAGGATGATGACGAGACGCTGGCGATAAATCTTGCGAAGGCCCTGGCGGCGTATCAGGAGGTTTTGGTGACGCCCCGCACGGCGTTCGACCGGTTCCGGGACGCGCTGGCGACGAGGGATGAGGCGGGAATGGTGGCCTATCCGGCGGCGGCGAAGCGCGGGCTGAAGATTTTCGTCGGGGAGGGACGTTGCAGCTTCTGCCACTCTGGCCCGGCTTTCTCCAATGGCGAGTTTCATGATATCGGGCGGCTGTTCTTTGTGGGCGGGGGCAAGGTCGATCCGGGCCGCTATACCGGGGTGCAGGCGGTGCGGGCCAGCCCCTACACCCGCGCCGGACCGTTCAGTGACGAGCCGCGGGCGACGGCGGCGAAGGCTCCGAGCCAATTCCTGGTGCTGAACCACCGCAATTGGGGAGAGTGGCGCGTGCCGTCGCTCCGCAATGTGGCGAACACCGCGCCCTATATGCATGACGGCTCGCTGGCCAGCTTGGCGGACGTGGTGCGGCACTATTCGGAAGTCGACATGGAGCGCTTGCACACCAACGGCGAGTCTCTGATCCGACCGCTGGGGCTGAGTGAGGGGCAGATCGCGGACCTGGTGGCTTTTTTGGAAACGCTAAGCGGTGGGGTTGGGGAGTAGCGGCCTTCGAGAGGGAGGGGAGCGGTGTGTGATGCATGGTTCTACCATGCTGGCAGCCCCTTCATGCTGAGCTCGTCGAAGCATGGGATGCGAACCCGGCAACTGACCATTCGACAGGCTCAGGGTGAAGGCAACAACGGGGGGAATCAAAGGCCGCCCCTACAAATGCTCCCTCAAAAACCGGCAGATCAGGTCGTATTCCGCACGGGCAGCGTCGCCATAGAAGCGGGCGCGCATGAAGCCGTGGATCATGCCCTGGGCTTCGCGATAGGTGACGTTGCCGCCGGCCTGGGCGAGCTTTGCTGCGAACTCCCGGCCATCGTCGCGGATGGGGTCGATCTGGGCGGAGTGAACCCAGAACGGCGGCAGGCGGCTCAGGGGCATTGTCACGTTGTTTTCAGCGCCTAAGAAACTGCCGACTTGAGGCTCTTCAAGCGGCCAGTTCGCTGGCGCATTCGTTCCATTGGTGAAATGCGGCGGCTCGTTTCTGGCGATAGGCGGAGGCAGTCATTTTGTGGCGACGTGGGCGGAACAGGTTTGCGGTTTCATCATGGGCGGCCAGAAATCTCTGCGCCTGACGGGCTGACTTGAAACGGCCCTGTATTTTTTCTCGTTTCCGTGTTGGTCTGTGCGATCCTTCGATACGATTGTTTATCCCTTTATGCGCTCGGTGATCCACCTCCAACGCGCGTTTGCGCAGGGCGGCACCGTAGCGGCGCAGCTTGTCCGTCAGTCCGCCACTATGACTCGGGGCGTCCCCCAGCGGGCTACCAACCTGGCAATGAACCGCTTTGCAGCCCGCGCATTTCGGCGTGATTGCACCAGGATGTCGAGACCTTCGCCGTTGCCGGCAACGGCGCGCCACAGCCAATGCTTCACACCGCGGATGATGATCACCCCTTCATCCAGATGCCATTTATCCGAGGGCTGTTGACGCGCAGCCCTGACATGCTTCGCAATCTGAGTTCCGAATTTTCTGACCCATGAACGGATTGTCTCGTAACTCACCTTGATGCCTCGTTCAGCCAGCAAATCCTCAACGTCGCGCAGACTGAGTGCAAAGCGATGGTATGCCGAGCCCGCGTAAGAAATGATGGAACGCGGGAAGCGGTAGCCTTTTAGGCGAGGTTGGGAAATCTGGCTGATCATCGTCAGGCGTTACGGGCAATTAGGATTGTGGTCAACAACTTGACGATCCCGCCGGGACAGATATGGGCATATCCGACTGCTCAATAGCCTACCGACAGATGCCGAAGACCGGCACGAATGGCGGGAAGTGCAACATCGACTTCGCCAAGGACGCCTTTGACGAGGTTGACCGCTTGGGCGACTGCGTGGCGGTTGCCTTGGACATCAAAGGCTATTTTGAAAACCTGTCCCATTCACGGATCAAGGCAATCTGGTGCGACCTTCTGGGCGTCGATGAGTTGCCACCGGATCACTACGCTGTTTTCAAAAACATCACCAAGTACCGTTTTGTTGACCAACGTTCGGTATACAAGCGGCTGGGCTACATTGGGCTGATTCAACGCGGCAAACACACCATTGAGGGTTTCAAGGTCCCGTACAAGGACATGCCCAAACAGCTATGCTCGCCGGGGGACTTTCGTGAGAAGATTTGCGGCGGCGACCCAACCAAACCCTCCCTAGTCCAGAAGAATGTACTTCCGCATGGCGTCCCGCAGGGCGCTCCAATTTCTGACCTTATTGCCAACTTCTACCTCATCGACTTTGACGCGAAGCTGGATCAGTACGCGCGTGAGCGTGGTGGCAAGTACATGCGCTATTCAGACGACATTTTGCTGATCATCCCGGGTGGCGATGCCGAGGCTGCGGCAGCGACGGCGTTTGCGACGGATGAGATCAAGAATCACGGGGATGTCCTTGAGATAAAGGCCGCCAAAACATGCGTCGTCAAATTCACACGCTCGGGAGAAGACCTGTCCTTTGAGCACCTGACCGGCCCGCAGGGCAAGAACGGGTTGGAGTACCTTGGCTTTAGGTACGACGGCAGGAAGGTCTATGTCAGAGAAAGCACCATTTCTCGTCTCTATAGAAAGGTGTCGGTCGCAGCAAAGCGTGACGGGACCATGCATGTCCTCTCCAACCCAACGGTAAGCAGTGCAACACTGATCGGAAGCTTCAAATATTCACTCTTCAGCCAGAAGTTCAGCCGCGTGAAGAAGGGCGAACTGACCGACGACTACAAGAGTTGGACCTTCTACAGTTACCTGAAACGCGCTGCGCATACATTTGGCCCCAAAGGTGACCGCATCTTGCCGCAAGCACGCAATTTTAAAGAGCAAATGAAAGAATGTGTGAGGAAAGCCATCGTGCGCGCGCACGTTCGCCACAGGTCACAAGCCGTTTCGGACGCCTTCGCGAATCTCGACCTGGAAACATCACCCACAAGCGAAACAGAAAGCCCCGCCGCACCGTCCTAAAAACCGTCTTTTCAGACCGTCCTAAAACTTTCATGTCAGCTAAGTAGTTGATTTAATTGGTGCCGGCTGAGGGACTCGAACCCCCGACCCCCTGATTACAAATCAGATGCTCTACCAACTGAGCTAAGCCGGCTTTTGGGTGTTGCGAAAGGTGGTGTTTTTCGCGACCAACGCCTTATAGGGCAGATTTTCGTGCTTGAAAACGGCTGTCGAGATGGCCGCGCGCAAAATGCCAATACGCGTCGCAGCCCATGCCGCGATCGCAGGGAGTTCGCCACGGAAATCGACTCTCGCGTGGTTCTGCGCAATAGTTAATGCTGTCCCGGCGAGGCGATGCAATTTAGGCAGGGTGGAGGCTGACCGTTAAACTGGTGCGGTGGCAGGCGCAGTTCGAATGCTCATGCCCAGCGCTGGTTCCGCCTTGGTGCCGGCAAGGGTGACTTCAACGCCTGCAATACGTTTGAGGCCTGCAGCCGTTAACGCAAAGGCTCCAATATGGAGACGAAGTTGGCAACTGCCGTACCGCCCATGTTGAAGACGCCGCCAAGTTTCGCGCCCGGGATTTGCATTCCCATGGCCTCGCCGCGCATCTGCATGGCGATCATCGCGTGCATGGAGACGCCCGTAGCCCCGATAGGGTGACCCTTGGCTTTCAGGCCGCCAGAGGGGGTGATGGGCAGCTCGCCATCCTTGAACACCCAGCCCTCGTCGATGGCCATGCGGCCCTGGCCTTTGGGTGCAAGGCCCATGGCCTCGTACTCCATCAGTTCTGCCGTGGTAAAGCAGTCATGGCTCTCCACCACGTCCAGGTCGAGCAGATCGACACCAGCATTTGCCAAGGCACGCTGCCAGGCAAGCGCAGGACCTTCCAGGTCCAGGAACTCGCGTTTGGAGACTGGCAGAAAGTCGGTGACATGCTCGGCTCGCGGAAGACCACGGCCTTGTCGAGCTTCAGCGCTGTCTCCGTATCGGTCAGAACAATCGCCGCGGTGCCATCGCTTACCAGGGAGCAATCGGTGCGGCGTAGAGGGCCGGCAACCAGAGGATTTTTGTCGGAGACCGTGTTGCAGAAGTCGAACCCGAAGTCCTTCTGCATATGGGCATAGGGGTTCTGCACGCCATTGCGGTGGTTCTTGGCCGCGATCTGCGCCAGCACGTCGGACTGATCGCCGTATTTCTGGAAGTAGCGGGCCGTCACCTGGCCAAAGACCCCGGCGAATCCAGCGTCGATCTCTGCTTCCTCTTTGACGTACGAGCATTTGAGGAGCACATCGCCGACTTCCTTGGTCGGCAGAGCCGTCCTTCTTTTCTGCGCCGACCACCAGCACCACGCGCGCTTTCTTGGCCCATATGGCATTGAGGCCCACATGGATGGCGGTGGAGCCGGTGGCGCAGACGTTCTCCACCCGTGTGGCGGGTTTAAAGCGGAAGGCCGGATCGGCTTGCATCACCAGCGCTGCGGAGAAGTCCTGTTGCACGAAACCGCCGTTGAAGTGGCCAACGACCACCGCATCCACGTCTTTCGCCTCCAGACCCGCGTCGGCCAGTGTGGCCATGGTGACCTGGCAGATCATGCTTTCCACATCGTCATCGCGCTTGCCAAAGGGCACATGCGCCCAGCCGACCATGCATTCGCTCATTGAGTACATGTTCCATCCCGGCTGATCAGATAGCCCCTCGTCGCTCTGCGTTTTTCATGGCACGCTGTGTTTTGACCGAGGCGCGGGATGGGAGAGCGACATGGTGATCAAGCTTCACAGTCAGGCGACGACGCCACCGAAGATCAGGGCGGCCATACAGGCCAGTGACGACCCTGCGTGGGTTCTTGCCGAGCGTCACGGGACCACGGAACAGACCGTATGGAAATGGTGCCAGCGTGCCAGCGTGGAGGATCGCAGCCACACGCCCCATCGCCTTCAGACGACGTTGACGCCAGCGCAGGAAGCTGTCGCGGTGGCCCTCCGCAAGACGCTTTTGGTCTCGCTGGATGATCTGCTGGCGGTGGTGCGCGAGTTCTTGAACCTGAATGCCTCCCGCTCTGGCCTTGACCGCTGCTTGCGTCGGCATGGCGTGGGGGGCCTGCGCGCCCTGAAAGCAGCATCGCCCCGGACAAATTGATTGTGATAGCGATTCAATTTAATCCTGCGATGCGCTAGACTCATGGCCAACCAAACTGAAACCAGAGGCACGCCCCATGCTGAGCAGCCATATTGGCGACATTCGCATCGACCGCATCATCGAACAGGAATTCCCCATGTTCGATCCGGCTGAGTTCTTGCCGGAACTGACCAAGGAAATGATCGATCCGTACCACTCCTGGCTGGAGCCGAAGGCGTTCGATCCGGTCAGCGGACTGATGACCTTTTGCATGCAGAGCTACGTGATCCGCACCGGCCACCACAACATTCTGGTGGATACGTGCCTAGGTAATCACAAGAACCACCCGAACCTGTCTGCCTGGCATCAGAAGACCGATAGCACCTATATGGATGCCCTGAACAAGGCGGGGTTGACGGTCGACGACATCGACTTTGTCATGCGCACCCTACCTGCATCCAGACCATGTCGGCTGGAACACCAAGCTGGAAAATGGCCGCTGGGTCCCGACCTTCCCCAATGCCAAGTACCTATTTTCCAAGAAAAAATTGGCCCATTGGGAGCAGGTGAACGCCAAGACGGAAATTCCCTATGTTGTCGATAGCGTGCTGCCGATCGTGCAGGCTGGCTGCGTGACCAAGATCAAGAGCGATCACCAGTTGGACGACATGATCTGGTGCGAGCCAAGCCCAGGCCACACGCCGGATCATTTCAGTGTCTGTGTTGCCCATGGCGGTCATAGAGCGGCGTGCTGACCGGCGATTTGATTCACTCTCCCATCCAGATGGTCTATCCGGAAACTCCGGCGCGGCCCGACGTGGATAAGCCTCTGGCTGATAAGACTCGGCGTGCCTTCCTGGAGAAGTACGCCGATACCAGCACCCAGATCTGCACCCACCATTTCCCCTCGCCCAGCATGGGCCACATCCATAGCGAGGGTGACAGCTTCCGGTTCAAGTTCTTGGGCAGCTAGAGCGTATTCTGTTCAAATTGGCTCATTCAACACCAACCCCCATTCCCGCGCAGGCGGGAATCCATGCCTGAGACGCAACCACAAAGTCCTGGCACTGTGAGCAACTCTTTGGCCTGGGCTCCCACCTTCGTGGGAGCGGGATGAACGTGCGTGATCTGGTCTGATCCAAATCTGCTCTAGCTCTCCGGTCCATCACGATGGGGGTCGTCGTAAAGAATACGGTCGGCGGCCCCCTCGACATCGTCATATTGACCGTTGTGCAAGCTCCAAAGGAACGCAGCGAGACCAAGCCCGCCCAAGAGCAACGCAGCCGGTAGCAGGATGATCAGCGCGTTCATGGCTTCGTTCCATATCGCGTCATCAGCGGGTTCTGCATTTTCAGAGTTTCTGCCATAGCCGCTCCGTCACTTTGTAGGGAGGAGCGTCTGACGCGCGGCCGGAACGCGCCTCCACCTGAAGCAGCCACTGGCCCTCCGGCAGAGCCTGCGCATCGCTTGCATAGGTTCCATCCTGCTGTTCCTGCAAGACCACGGTTTGGTCGAACTGGCTGGTGGCCGGGCGTCCCAGAATGCCGCGCACAATCAGGCCTTCGACGGGCAGGTCGTCGGCGTTCCTAATCTGCAGGAAGACCCTTTCCCCTTTAATCCAGACACGCGCGTGCCAGCCGCTTGCCTTCTGCTCGGTATGGGCTGCGATCTCTTTGTTGTAGTCAAGCCCCTTTTTGTAGGCGTTCTCCGTCGATACGCCAGAAAAGGTCGAGGTAGCGAAGTACACAAATACGCCGTTTGCGGCGAACATTATGCCAAAAAATGCCAGCAAGATGGCCAGGGCGCGCTTTCCGGTAATTTCCTTCATGGTGCTTATTCTTCTCTCACTTCTCGGGCAGCCGGAAGGTTGATGTGTGGTGAGCCGAGAGGTCACCACTTACGTCGTGTGCAATGAAATTGAGCTCAGGCGCTACCTTTCCGGCCTTGGTCAGGGCAGCAACTTGGCCTGACGGCAAGGTCACAAAGGCGCGGATGCTGGAGGCATCGTCGGGCAGCACGCTGACCGTCGTGCCATCGTGCCCCAGCACAGACAATTGAGCGCCTGGCAGCCCCTCAACCGACAGCCTGATATCAATGGGGGCGTAGGATTTGTTGAGCAGACGCAAGCTGTAGCCGTTGCGGATGCTGCCGTCTGCCAGGGTCACGAAAAGAGGGTTGCGGTCGCGCAACACGCTGATTTCCAACTGTGTCTGCATCACCAGCGCTGCCAGCATGATCAGGCCGACAACCGCAATCAATGCCGAATAGATGATGGTGCGCGGCCGGATTAGAGAGATCTTGCTCTTTTGGCCCGCGGCGGCCGCCTCCAGGCCCTGAAAGTTGTCATAGGCGATCAGGTTCGGCGGGCGGTCGATCTTCGTCATGATCTCGTTGCAGGCATCGATGTACAGGGCGCAGTTGATGCACTCCAACTGCGGACCTTCGCGGATGTCGATGCCCATCGGGCAGACCACGACGCACTGCTTGCAGTCGATGCAGTCGCTGCGCTCGTCCCAGGACTGGTCTTTGCGGCGGTGCCCGCGCGGCTCGCCCCGCCATTCGCGGTAGGAGACCATGAGGCTCTGATCGTCCAGCATCGCCCCCTGAATGCGGGGCCAAGGGCACATGTACGTGCAAACCTGCTCGCGCGCCAAGCCGCCCAGCAGATAGGTGGAGGCGGTTAGGATGGCGATGGTGGTGTAGGCCACATAGGGGCCATTGCCAGTCACCAATTCCACCAGCAGGGTAGGGGCGTCGCCGAAATAGAACACCCAGGCGCCGCCGGTGAACAGGGCGATGAGCAGCCACAGCGTGTGCTTCACGACATACTTGCGAATTTTGGCGCCGGACATGCTAGCTTTATCGAGGCGCAGACGCGCAGCGCGGTCACCTTCCACCCAACGCTCGACCGCGATCATCAGATCGGTCCAGACGGTCTGCGGGCAGGTATAGCCACACCAGACCCGGCCCGCGACGGATGTCACCAGGAATAGTACCAGGGCCGCCAGGATCAGTAGGCCCGCAGCGAAATAGAACTCCTGCGGCCAGATCTCAATAAAGAAGAAAAAGAACCGGCGTTCCGGAATGTCGATCAGCACAGCCTGGTCAGGCAGGTACGGCCCCCGGTCCCAGCGGAGCCAGGGCACGCCGTAGTAAATACCGAGCGTTACCACCATGACGATCCACTTGATCTTCCGGAATGTGCCTCTTGCCCGCTTCGGGTGGATCTTCACCCGGCTTTCGTAGAGCGGCCGCCGCTCTTTCGCGTTGACGGCCTCGACGTCAGCGGTTTCGATCTCTGTGTCAGGTGCGGTGCTGCGTTGGCTTTCCAGTTCCTTTACTGGCCACCGCCCAAGGAGTGTACAAACAGCGTCAGTTGCTTGACGGTGACGTCGTCCAACCGGTCAACCCAGGCAGGCATCACGCCCGCTCTGCCCTGGTAGAGCGACTCGGTGATGGAGACTTTGTCGCCGCCATAGAGCCAGATCGCATCCGTCAGGTTCGGCGCTCCCAGTTCCTGGCTGCCGGTCCCGCCTTCCTGATGACAGGCGACGCAATTGTCGACAAAGATCCCGGTGCCGCGCTCGGCCGCCGCCGCATCATGGTTCTGGTTGGAGATAGCCAGCACATACTCCGTCACGTCGCCGATCTGCTGTCTGTCCAGGATTTGATCCCGGCCAAATGCCAGCATGTCATTCAGGCGTGTGTCCTCATGCGCTGAACGGATGCCATATTTCAGGGTTGTGTAGATGACTTCCAGCGAGCCGCCCCAAATCCAGGCGTCGTCGTTCAGGTTCGGGTAGCCCGTGAAGCCTTGTGCGCCGGAACCGTGGCAGGGGGCGCAGTTGTCACCAAAGGCTGCCTGGCCGCCCGCCAGTGAAAAGCGGAGGAGTTCGGGATCGGACGCGATGGCCTGTAGGTCTTTGGCAGCGATCTGGTCCCGCCAAACCTTCTGCGCGTCTTTTCCGGCGGCAACATCGGCGGCGGCTGTCGCGCGCTGGGAATAGCCGAGCACGCCCTTGGTGTAGTCACTCACTAGCGGAATGGCTGGGTATAGGATGAAGTAGACAAAAGCCCAAATCATCGAGGCATGCCAGGTATAGAGCCACCATTTGGGCAATGGTCGGTTCAATTCTTCGATGCCGTCCCATTCGTGACCGGTCGTCTCGAACCCGGTGAAGTCGTCGGTGCGTTTGCTATCGCTCACCGTTGTCTCCCCCGGTTAAGGGCTTTGAATCTTGTGCGTCATCCAGAGGCAGGCGGGCGGCGTGGGTGAACTTGTCCTTGTTTTTGGGCCATAGAGCGTATGTTAGTACGCCTAAAAACAAGCCGACAAAGATGATCAGCCCGACCGTGCCGCTGATCATTTGCAGTGTTGCGTGATCCATACTGCTGTCCTCCCTTAACGCTGGTTGGCTTCGGCGTCGTAGTCGGCGAAGTCGACCAATGTGCCTAGCATTTGCAGATAGGCGACCAGCGCATCCATTTCGGTGAAGCGCTCAGCATTGCCGTCGAAATTACGGACCTGCGCTTTCGGGTAGCGGTTTTGTAGCCCCTCGACGCCGTCCGCGTCCGGATTGGTCTGTGCCAGCATGTCGGCCTTTGCATTGGCGATCATGTCATCGTCGTAGGGCACGCCGACTGCCCGGCTGGCTGACAATGTTTCGGCCGCCAGATCGGTTTTGAGCCGGTTGGTGGCCAGCCACGGATAGCCGGGCATGATCGATTCCGGCACAACCGAGCGCGGATCGGTCATGTGCAGCACGTGCCAGTCGTCGGAATATTTGCTGCCAACGCGGGCGAGATCCGGCCCGGTGCGCTTGGAACCCCACTGGAACGGGTGGTCGTACATGCTTTCCGCCGCCAGGGAATAATGGCCGTAGCGCTCGACCTCGTCCTTCAAGGCGCGGATCATCTGGCTATGGCAGAGGTAGCAGCCTTCGCGCACATAGATGTTGCGGCCGGCCAGCTCCAGCGGCGTATAGGGCCGCATGCCCTGCACTTTCTCGATGGTGCTCTTCAGGTAGAAAAGCGGCACGATCTCCACCAGCCCGCCAATGGCAACCACCACCAGCACACAGACGGTCAGCAGCAGCGAGTTCCGCTCCAGGAATGCGTGTTTCTCAAACATTGTTGCCCTACTCCGCCGGTACGGTTGCGAGTTGCGGGGCAGGGGTCACGATTGTCTCGCTCTCCCGCACATCGCCCCGGGCGGTACGCCACAAGTTGTAGACCATGATCAGGGAGCCGATGACGAACAGCAGGCCGCCGAACGCCCGGATGATGTACATCGGATGCATGGCCTCCACGGTCTCGGCGAAGCTATATTCCAGGAAGCCGAGGCTGTCGTAGGCCCGCCACATCAGGCCCTGCATGATGCCCGACACCCACATGGAGGCGATGTAGAGCAGAATGCCGATGGTCGAGATCCAGAAGTGCCACTCCACCAGCGCTGCCGAGTAGAGCCGCTCGCGCCGCCAGAGCCACGGCACCAGGCAATAGATCGCACCAAAGCTGACAAAGCCGACCCAGCCGAGCGCGCCGGAATGCACGTGGCCGATGGTCCAGTCGGTGTAGTGGCTGAGCGCGTTGACGGCCTTGATGCTCATCAGCGGTCCTTCGAAGGTGCTCATACCGTAGAAAGCGACGGAGACCACCAGCATCCGCACCACCGGGTCGGTGCGCAGCTTGTCCCACGCGCCCGACAGCGTCATCAGGCCGTTGATCATGCCGCCCCACGATGGCATCCACAGCATGATGGAGAAGGTCATGCCTAGCGTCTGCGCCCAGTCGGGCAGCGCCGTATAGTGCAGGTGGTGCGGCCCTGCCCAGATGTAGAGGAAGATCAGTGCCCAGAAGTGCACGATCGACAGCCGGTAGCTGAAGATCGGCCGGCCCACCGCCTTGGGCACGAAGTAATACATGATGCCCAGGAAGCCCGCGGTCAGGAAGAAACCGACCGCGTTGTGGCCGTACCACCACTGGATCATGGCATCCTGGACACCCGACCAGACGATATAGCTCTTGGAGCTCGCCAGGCTCACGGGCACCGCGATATTGTTTACGATATGCAGCATGGCAACCGTGACGATGAAGGCCAGGTAGAACCAGTTCGCCACGTAGATATGCGGCTCGCGCCGTTTGAACAGGGTGCCCAGAAACACCAGTAGATAAACCACCCAAACGTTGGTCAGCCACAGGTCGGCGTACCACTCGGGTTCGGCATATTCCTTGCCCTGGGTGATCCCCAGCAGGTAGCCGGTGCCCGCGATCAGGATGAACAGGTTGTAGCCCCAGAACACGAACCACGGCGACCAGTAGCCCGCCAGGCGCGCCTGGCAGGTGCGCTGCACCACATAGAAGCTGGTGCCGATAAGCACATTGCCGCCAAAGGCAAAGATCACTGCCGAGGTATGCAGCGGCCGCAGCCGGGAGAAGGTGGTGTAGGGGATGTCGAAGTTCAGGGCGGGAAAGGCCAGCTGCCAGGCGATAATATCGCCGACCAGAAAGCCTGCGACGCCCCAGAACATGGCGGCGATCACGCAGGCTTTGACCACGGTCTCGTTATAGGCGCCGCTGTCGGGTGCGGGCTTGATGCCATTGCCGATGTCGAAGGCATTCTTGCAGATGTAGAAGGCCCCGATGGCGCAGGCAGCAACGAAGAGCCAGGCGTGAAAGGCGATCGCATCGTCAGTGGCGCGGGCCGCCAGGTAGAGCCCGGCGAGCACGCCCAGCACCAGCCCGATTGCCGACAACACATCCGACCATGATCGATCACTACTCGGCTGGGCTTGGGGTACCATAACATTCTCCGACGATCCGTAGACGCTGGGAGAAAGCCTAGGCCCGTACCGTGCGGGGGCCTTGATCTATATCAACGGCGTACCGCCACTATGGTAGCAAGCCTGCTGGGTCCGGCTCGGCCGGTGGTGCATCTCAATGCATTGATATGGTAGGAAAACAAGAATCAACTAAACGAAACTAAACTTTTATGCGCAAAAATAAACCGAATGAGCCCCAAACGGTTTAGGTGCGGTTTATCCCCTGTTTAGCGGATGCTTACCGCCTGTTTAGCCTCTGTTACGCTGCGCAGTGCCCGTTTGGGAGACCGTCTGGGCTATTCGGCTCCACTATACCGATGCGGGGTTACCACCGCGTTAATGGGAGGCGCGCAAGGGTAAACCGGCCTGGCCACGAAAACCGCCTTGGACCCAGACCCCGGAAATCGGCTATGCGCCTTCCGGAGCACGCTTTCCAAACTGCACTCTACCCCTTCGGGAACCAGTACTTTTCATCGGACGGGATCACCGCCCGCGTTTCCGTGCGGACGGGGTCGCCGTCCAGCACATGCCGCACGGCTTTCCAGACGGCATAGTTGGGTGCCGCGCGGTGGGCAGCGACGGCGTCGTCGTCCCGGTAGGCCTCGTAAAAATAATAGACGTTCTCGTCTTCCATATCCTGGAGGACATTGAACCGCGCGCACCCAGGCTCATCACGTTCGGAGCCGAGGGCGGCAACCTCAATCGAATCCAGGAATTCCTGCCGGCACTCAGGCTTGATCCGCAGTTTGATCCATTTGGCGAGCATGTGGCTTCTTTCGTTGGTCCAGACGATGGCCCCTTCGGCTCGGCCCTGCGGACCGGCTCAGGGTAAGGACGAGGGTGAACAATAATGCGCAATTAAAAACGGCGGCTCCTCTACGAAGCCGCCGTCTTTTCCAGCCCTACTGCTGGAAGTCAAAATACTCTATGAACTTGCCCTTTGACTTGTTAAGATGCTCGACATACTGGTACATGCCGCCATTGTAGTTACCATCCTCTCGTCTATTACTTTCGCCTTCGAAGTTATAGTAGCCGGGCGTACATTCCTGGTTACGGCTGGTGGTGCCGCGGTACTTGATGACCTCGTTCACCCACCACTTCTCGGTATCTGGCTTGGCATCGATGGTGGTGTAGTTATTCTCGCGCGTGTACTTGATGCACTCGGCGATGTGAAAACCCTGGGTCTGGAGCATGAAGGTCAGGTTGAACTGGAAGCTCGCCTGATAGCCACCCATGATGAACAGGTTCGGGTAGCCGGCCGAGTGGATGCCGAACACTGTCCGCATGCCTTCAGAATACTTGTCATTCAACTCCAGCCCGCCTTCGCCGCGGATGTCGTTGTAAATGCCGGTGACCTGCACCTCAAAGCCGGTAGCGTAGATCAGCACGTCGACGGGATACTCGACACCCTCGAATACCACACCGTTCTCGGTAATCTCCGTCACGCCCTTGCCGTCGGTATCCACAAGATGGACGTTTGGCAGGTTGAAGGCCGGTAGATACTCGTCGTCATAGGTCGGCCGCTTGCAGCGGTGCATGTACCAGGGCTTCAGCTTCTCAGCCGTTTCCGGGTTGTGCACTATTTCTTCGACGCGGCGGTGAATGCGCATCTGGTGCTCGATGTTCTGGTTCTCGTAGCGCTGGGTGCGGAGTTCGCGGGGCATCGCCTCGATCTCCTTGCGCTTTTCCGGGTCCGGCTTGGTGCTGAGCACGTGCTTGTCGATGCGCTCCTTCTGCCAGCTGGGTTTCAGGTTGGCGGCCCATTCCGGATCGGTCGGAATATCGTCCCGAATGTCGATTGCGGACGGCGTGCGCTGGAACACATGCAGCGACTTCGACGCGCGGCCCAGGTGGGGAATCAACTGCACGG
The DNA here is from genome assembly GCA_965202745.1 of Alphaproteobacteria bacterium. Classification (GTDB taxonomy): domain Bacteria; phylum Pseudomonadota; class Alphaproteobacteria; order Bin95; family Bin95; genus JACKII01. Next base: position 373,402 of record CBDBCB010000020.1, on the reverse strand, counting down.
CCGTAGCACCCGTGCCGATAATGCCGACCCGCTTGTCCTTCAGGTTCTCCAGGTTCTGGCCGCAATAGAGATAGTCGAAGCGTGAGGAATGGAAGGAATGGCCCTTGTACTTCTCCATGCCCTTGATCTTTGAGAGCTTCGGCTTCGCCAGCGTTCCGTTGGCGACGATGACGAAGCGGGCCGTCAGCTTGTCGCCGCGATCGGTCGTTAAGCGCCAGAGCTTTTCTTTCTCGTCCCAATGGGTGGAGGTAACGGTGGTCTGGAACATGGCCAGATCATACAGGTCGTATTTCTTGGCGATGTTCTGGCAGTGCGCGAAAATCTCCGGCCCTTTGGCGAAGAAGCTCTCGGGCACGTAGTTCAGTTCTTCCAGCAGGGGCAGGTAGTCATAGGCCGACACATCGCAGGCCGCGCCCGGATAGCGGTTCCAATACCATGTTCCGCCAACGTCGGAGCCCTTCTCCACGATGCGGATGCTTTCCACGCCCCGCTCGCGCAGGCGGGCCGCCGTCAACAGGGCGGAGAAGCCGCCACCGATGAACACGCACTCGGAGTATTCCTCGACCGGATCGCGCTCGATCTGCTCTTCCGCCCAGGGGTCAGTCTCATACTTGGCCAGGTCGCCGGTCAGCTCGGACGTGTACTGGCTCAGGCCTGCCGGGCGGTAGTTCAGGCGCTTGTCGCGTTCTTCTGCGAACTTCGCCTTGATGCTGTCGTAAAATTTCTGCGGTTTGTCAGAAGCGACAGTTGGATCAAATGCAGCCCGGCGTGCCTGCTTGTTCGGGTCATTATGCTTCGCGCCGGCGTCTTTCAGCTTTGCTTCAGCCATGTCTGTGTCCATGCTTTCTAGTGTCATCGCGTGGTCATTCTGGAGCAATGCGCGTCGAGGCTGGTTTTTTAACCAGCCTCGACGCGCATTGCTCCAAAGTAGCATGTCCCTAATCAACCACAGGATGCCTGCCTATGACAATCGTGTGATTGCAATTGAGGCTCAGAAATGGTTACGGCGATTTCTGCATCGGTGTGCCGCGAATCAACAGTAAGTTGGTTACGGTGCAGAGTCGGCGTGCCAACGCACGGCTATAAAATGCAAAGCAGAAGGCGTTTTTATCCATGCGTGTCATCGGTATCGATCCTGGCTTGGTCCGTACCGGGTGGGGTGTGGTGGAGGCGCGGGGCGACAAGCTGATCCATCTGGGTGACGGCTTTTGCAAGTCTGGCAAGGGCGATTTGGCGGAGAGGTTGGGGCGTCTCTACGACGAATTGCAGAACGTTATCGACGGCCACGCGCCGCAAGCAGCCGCCGTCGAACAGACCTTCGTCAGCAAGGACGCGGCTGGCACTTTGAAGCTCGGTCAGGCGCGGGCCGTGGCGCTGTTAGTACCCGCCCGCGCTGGCTTGCCCGTGGCGGAATATGCGCCCAATACGGTGAAGAAAGCCGTCGTCGGCGTCGGTCATGCCGACAAGGCCCAGGTGCAGCACATGATCCGCCTTCTGCTTCCCGGCGTGGAGCCCGCCAGCGCCGACTCGGCCGACGCGCTGGCTATAGCCATCTGTCATATCTGGAGCGCCACGGCGGAACAGCGCCGGGCCAATGCCATGAGCAAAACAATGAGTGCGGTTCGATGAGTACGGGTGAATGATCGGCAAGATAACAGGCGTCGTCGACTATATTGGCGAGGATCACGCGCTGATCGAAACGGCGGGTGTCGGCTATATCCTCTATTGCGCGCCCGGCACTTTGGCGTCGTTGCCGGGACCGGGGGAGATCGCCAGCCTCTACACGGAGCTGGTGGTGCGCGAAGACCTGCTGCAACTGTTGGGCTTTCGCACGGTGGCGGAGCGGGAATGGCACCGCCTGTTGACCACGGTGCAGGGCGTCGGCGCGAAGGCCTCGCTCTCCATTCTGGGTGCGCTGGGGCCGGATGGCGTCAGCCGCGCCATTGCCCTTGGCGATACGAACGCGGTGCGCGCCGCCCCCGGCGTCGGGCCGAAACTCGCCGCCCGCATCGTCAACGAGCTGAAGGACAAAGCACCGACGATCATGGCCCTGGGCGCGAAGGCGGGGCGTACGGCTGAAGCGCGGACAGGTGCGGCTTCGCCTGTCGCCGCTCCGGCCGGGCCTAAGCCCGAACCAGATGGTGGCGCAGGCGCGAGCAATGCAGAGGCCACCGCCGATGCGCTATCGGCGCTGATCAACCTCGGTTACGACCGGGGCGAGGCTGCCAGTGCGGTGGCGGAGGCTTCGCACGCGGGCGAGAGCGCCTCGGCGGAAAATTTGATCAAGGCCGCATTGCGCCTGTTGGCCCGTTCGCTTTAGGGATCATTGGTGACTGATCCCGATCCCATCCTGCGGGCCGATGCCCACCTGGAAGAGGACGCCCAGGCCGACAACCGGGCGCTCCGCCCGCAATTGCTGGACGATTTTACCGGCCAGACGGAGGCGCGCCAGAACCTGCGCGTCTTCATCCAGGCGGCCCGGCAGCGGGCACAGGCCATGGACCATCTGCTGTTCTATGGCCCGCCGGGCCTCGGCAAGACCACGCTCGCGCAGATCGTGGCGCGGGAGTTGGGCGTGAATTTCCGTATGACCTCTGGCCCGGTGATTGCGCGGCCCGGCGACCTGGCTGCCGTGCTGACCAATCTCGAAGCCCGCAATGTGCTGTTCATCGATGAAATCCACCGCCTGAGCCCGGTGGTGGAGGAAATCCTCTATCCGGCCATGGAGGATTTTGAACTCGATCTGGTGATCGGGGAGGGGCCTGCCGCCCGCACCGTTCGCATCGACCTCCAGCCCTTCACCCTGATCGGCGCGACCACCCGGCTTGGCCTGTTGACGACGCCCTTGCGCGACCGCTTCGGCATTCCGGTCCGGCTGGAATTCTACACCCACGACGAGCTTGCCTCGATCGTCGCACGGGCGTCGGGCCTGATGGGGATGACAGCGGAAAAGGACGGTATCGCCGAAATCGCCGCCCGCGCCCGCGGCACGCCCCGCGTTGCCGGACGCCTGTTGCGCCGGGTGGCCGACTTTGCCCTGGTCGAGACCGAAGGCAACCTGACTCACGCCCTCGCCAAACGCGCGCTGGAGCGGCTGGGCGTCGATGCCCGCGGCCTGGACAGTGCCGACCGCCGCTATCTGACCATTCTGGCGGCGCATTACGGCGGCGGCCCGGTGGGCGTGGAGACCATCGCCGCTGCCCTCTCCGAAGCGCGCGACGCGATCGAGGAAGTGATCGAGCCCTACCTGATGCAGGAAGGCTTCGTCGCCCGCACGCTCCGCGGCCGCATGTTGACCGGCCAGGCCTGGGACCACCTCGGCCTGACCGCGCCGAAGGGGGCGTTATCCGGCAACGGCCAGGCAGACATGTTCGGCGGTGATGCGGACGGCGGGGAAGGCTGAAACCGGCAATACGCCTCCTCCCGTCCTGCGCTTCAGCGCAGGACCCACGCCGGCGCGCCGGATGCCAGGCGATCATTCCGATATTTTCCGCCAGCCAGCTAGCAAATCGCAATCGCTCGCCTGATTTCCAACGAAAGAGTCTGGCTCAGACCCGTCTTTCGGTCTAGCGTTCTCCAAAGAATAAGGCTGCGCCGTAAATCCCGGCCCTATAGACGGAGGAAACCATGACAACAGCGCAAGAAAGCGTAGAGTTAACCCGCGTCGGCCCAGGAACGATCATGGGCAATTTCATGCGGCAATACTGGATACCCGCCGCCATGACCTCGGAGCTTAAAGCCGGGGAGCTGCCGGTCCGCTTGGTGCTGCTCGGCGAAAAGCTGATTGGCTTCCGCGACAAGAGCGGCAAGGCCGGGATCATGGATCACCGCTGCCTGCACCGGTGCGCGTCCCTGTTTTTCGGCCGGACGGAGGATGACGGAATCCGCTGTGTCTATCACGGCTGGAAATTCGCCGCCGACGGCCAGTGCATCGAACAGCCGAACCTGACCGCCGAGCAGAACTTTGCCAACAAGGTCCATGCCAAGGCCTACCCGGTCCGGGAGCGGAACGGCGTCGTCTGGGTCTATATGGGCAATGCAGAGCAGATGCCGGAACTGCCCTCGTTCGAGGCTAACCTGATGCCGGAGGGGGAGGTGACCGTCCGGTTTATCCAGCGCGAGTGCCATTGGTTGCAGGCGCTGGAAGGCGACATCGACACCTCGCATTTCGGCTTTCTGCATGTGGGCAGCGTTAAGCCGGACAATGTGCCGGAGGGGCATCCGATCCACGGCACGGTCTCCGACCGGGTGCCGCAATACCTGTTGCGCGAGCGCGAGTACGGCACCCAATACGCAGCATACCGCCCGCATGAGGATGGCCGCCGCACCTACTGGCGCTTCAACAATTTCATGTTCCCTTTCTGGACGCAGACGCCCCAGGCGCGGTTTGAGACCTACATCATTGCGCGGGGCTGGGTTCCCATGGACGACACCCACACCATGTTTGTCTCCATCCAATGGATGGGCAAGGAGGTAGCGCGGAACCGCACCAACGTGGTGCCCCACTGAACGATGGCGGCACGATCCCCGGTTCCTCGCCTGACAAGCTGTTGCCCAACACGGCAGACTGGTATGGCCGCTGGCGGATGGAAGCCAATGCGGAGAACGACTATCTGATCGACCGTGACGCACAGATGCGAGACGAGATTTATATGGGCATCGACGGCATCCACCTACAGGATCAGGCCATTACAGAGAGCATGGGCATCATCATCGATCACACGTTCGAACATCTGGCGCCCAGCGATCAGATGATCACCCGCACCCGCCGTGCCATCCTGCGCGCCGCCCGCGCTCATGCGGAAACGGGCAAACCCTCGCCCGGCGTGGAAGATCCGGATATTTTCCGCACCGCCCGCAGCGGCTTCTTTGTGGAGGAGCCCGATGTGGATTGGGAAGAGGCCTACGAGAAACAAGTCGCAAGCGCCCTGCGGGCCGCCGACTACACCAAACAAGCAGCAGAGTGAGCATTCCTATGGGTATCGACGTTGAAGCCATCGCCAAGAAGCAACGCCCGCACGGCCTGCCGTTCCGCATCGGCAAAATCGGCCACGTGGTCCTGCAAGTGGCGGATATGGTGTGCTCGGTCAATTTCTATGTCGGCGTGCTGGGCATGGAAATCTCCGATGTCTATGCCGAAGACATGATGCCCGGCGGCATGACCTTCCTGCGCTTCAGCCCCGACCATCACGGGCTGGCGCTGGTCGGCGGCCTGGATGGTCCGGCGCAGAACACGGAACTGAACCACGTTGCCTTTGAGGTCGCCAATCTCGATGAGGTGCTGCGGGCCCGGGACCATCTGCGCGCTGCCGGTGTACAGATCGATTTCGACGGCCGCCGCCGCGCCGGCTGCCAGTTCGCCGTGGAATTCCGTGACCCGGACAATCATCGGTTGGAGATCTATTGGGGCATCGACCAGGTCGGTGCGCCAGGCGTCTCCCGTCCGCGCGATGAGTGGAAGGGCTCGCCCTCCCTGGAAGCTGCCATCGCTGACCCGGTCAAGGGACAGGACGCGACGGTGCAGGACAAAAGCCTGCTGAAATCGTCGTGAAGCGGGAGCCATTTCCATGACACCTGCCTCACTGGACGATCTGCTGGCCATGAAGGCCATCCGCCAAGTCAAAGCCGCTTATTGCCGTTTCGTTGATACGAAGCAGTGGGCGCGACTGAAGACGCTTTTCACGCCCGATGCCACGGTAGCGGGTTTCGGCTCCGTACCTGATGGCACCGGCATCGCTAGCTTCGTCGATGGCATTGCAGAGCGTATAGGCTCGACCGTTTCCATTCATCACGTCCATGCACCGGAAATCGTCCTCCTCGGCTCCGGCAGCGCCCGCGCCGCTTGGCCGATGATGGACTATGTGGAGTTCCCCGCTGCTGCTGCTTCGGCTGAGGGGCGCGGCTGGATCGGCTGGGGCGTCTACGAGGAAGAATATGTCCGCGCAGATGGCGAATGGCGCATTTCCTTCATGCGCCTGACCCGCCACCGCATGGACGACATCACTGCCGACCATCCCGCCCTGAAGCCAGGACGCATACCGCCAACGCCAGATTGGATTTAGCTGGCGTTCACAATTTGACTTCGTCAGTCCTGCCGCACTGGAGGCGGGAACCGGTATTGGCCTGAGCCTCTCACTTACCCCCGTGCATCAAAATACCGGTCTAGGAAGGCGATCTGCTCCGCGCGCCAGCCTTCGCCGGTGCTGATTTTATCACCCAGCACGCGGTAGGGGCTCGCGTCCGCCGTCACCCATGGCCAGTCTGTGCCATCAGGCGCTTTGCCATAGGCAAAGCGGACCCAGCTTTGCATGATGGAGCCGGAGACCGCCTCATCCAGTGGTCCGATAGTGCCCTCCTGGGCATCCGTGTGCTGCAAATTGCCAAAGGTATAGGTCACGTCCTCGCCATGCTTCGGTGGCCAGGCGCGTCCGCCCGGATGCCGATTCAGGAAATAGCGCCAGACTGGCTGCCCGGCCGCCGCCATACACTGGCCAATGCCCCAGGTGCCGAGCGTGAACTGGGTGTCGCCGAACGGGAAGGCTAGGCTTTCCGCCACTTTCGCCTCTGTCTTGCCGAGGTAGAGCGCAGCCGCCTCCGCCGCCATTGCCGGAGCCAAAGTGCGGCGAACAGGGAAATCGCCAGCAATGGCAGCGCGCCGAGATTGACCCAGGTCCAGCCGAACGCGTGCATCAGGCCGCCCGATGAAAAGGTGCCGGCGGCCACGACCGAGAAGATAATGAAGTTGGTGGCAGCCTGGGTTTTTGCCCGCTCCGCCGATGTGTGCACCTCGGTCAACAGGTTGGTGGATGCGGTAAAGGCGAAATTCCAGCCCAGCCCCAACAAAGCCATGGCGGCCCAGAAGTGCATCACTTGCTGGCCCGCCAGGGCGATCACGACGCAAACCGTCTGGATCGCGATCCCCAGCGCGATTACCCGCGTCACTCCAAGGCGTTTGATGATTGAGCCGGTGAAGAAGCCCGGCGCGTACATGAAAAAGATATGCCACTCGATCACCAGCGCTGTGGACGAAAACTGGTGCTGCGCATGCTGCATGGCAAGCGGGGTGGAGGTCATCAGCAGGTTCATCACCGCCTGCCCGACCGTTGCGCAGAGCGTGGCCACGATAAACACCGGCTGGCGCATGATCTGGCCGATGGGACGGCCGCCTTGCTTGGCTTCTTCCTTCGTTAGTTTCGGTATGTCTACCGCCATGACGACAATGCCGCTCAGCACGGTAAGCGCGGTCTGGAAGCCATAGGACGCCATAAAGGGCCGGTCGGCGATCATGAACTCGCCGAGCTTGGCCAACTCCGGTCCGACAAAGGCTGCCACCAGGCCGCCCGTTAGCACCAGGGAGATGGCGCGGCTCTTGAATTCCTCGGAAGCCACGTCCGCTGCCGCAAAGCGGTACAATTGGGCAAATCCGGAGAAAAAGCCGAACAGCAGCACGCCCAGGCAGAACATCGGAAATCCGGCGGTCTCAATGCCCCAGATACAGGCGAGACCGCCCGCAACGCCAATCGCCGATCCCGCCGCAAAGCCAGGCCCCCGGCCGATCCGACGCATCAGCAGCGAGGCAGGGATGCCGGCGGCTGCCGTGCCAACCACCGCCAGGAAAATCGGCACGGCCGACAGCGATTTATCCGGCACAATCTGGTAGGCGATAAGCGGGTTCGTCGCCACCAGCAGCGAACGCCCCGAATTGTAGAGCATCTGGCATGTCGCAAGAACGGCCACATTGCGGCGGTCGCGGCGTTGCTGGTGGTGGGTGTCGAGTGTCATTGCGTGCTCAATGTTATTATCGGCCAGGAAGTTGGCAGGTCCAGGTACTGTGTGCCGCCTGGTGCTTGCCGTTGAGGTGCCGTTGGCGTCAGCTAGTCTTGCCGTTGGGGCTCGGTGAATTGGTCGGCAGTGGTTACAGGTGGCGGCGCACCAGTGGGTTCTTGGTCCAAACGATAAGGCTTGACCTTTGAACCAGGCGCGAGGGCATACTATCGCCAATTGATGATCGACGTTGCAAGCACGAGGCAAAATCCATGAGCGGAATGACCGACCATTACGGCTTTGAAGTGTCCACCTCCAATCCAGATGCGGCCAAAATCTTTGCTGATGGTTCCCGCTCGTTCGTTAGCTGGTACACCGACGCGATGGGCCTTCTGAATTCCGCGATTGAGGCAGACCCCGATTTTGTGACCGCCAAGCTGTTGAAAGCCTGGATACTGCATGCGGCGAGGACCGAAAAATTCCGCCCGGTCGTGCAGGGACTGTTGGCGGAAGCTAAGCCTCATCTGGCAGGTGCGCCGGTGCGCGATCAGGTCTTGGCTCAGGCAGTTGAGGTGGCCGGCAATGGCAGCCTGCAAGGCGGGGTTTCCCTGCTTGAGGCTTACCTGGCCCGGAACCCGACCGATATTCTGGTACACCGCTTGGCCCAGTTTGAATTGTTCTGGAGCGGCGAGAGCCGCTGGATGCGCGATATCGCGGAACGTGCCGCGTCAGCCTGGAATGAAGACACGCCGGACTATGCCCAATTCCTCGCCGTCCGCGCCTTTTCTAACGAGGAAGGCGGCGATTATGAAACGGCGGAGCGGTGCGGCCGCGGCGCGGTGGAGCGCGTGCCGGAAAGTGCCTGGGGCGCCCATGCTGTTGCTCATACCCTGGTGATGCAGGCACGCGCTGACGAAGGCGCTGATTTTCTGGAGCCGCTTTCTGCCAACTGGGGCCGCTCGAACCAGATCGCCCACCATTGCTGGTGGCATCTCTGCTTGTTCCTGCTGGAGCAGGGCCACTATGACCGCATTCTGGAGTTGCTCGACACCAAGGTCCGCAATCCGGAATCGCCGTTGGTCAAAGCCATGCCCGACGCGACCATCGATTTGCAGAACGTGGCGTCCTTGCTGACCCGGCTGGAATTGCGCGGCGTCGATGTGGGCGACCGTTGGAACACGATCGCCGAGATTTGCGGTGGCCGCGTGCACGATCATGCCAACCCGTTCAGCAGCGCCCACGACGCCATGGCGCTGGCCGCTGTTGGCCGGTTCGATTTGGTGGATACCCTGGTGGACAGCATGCAGAAAGTCGATGGCGGCCAGGGACCGGTCGCGGCTGCGACTAGGATCATTGGCGTGCCGCTGGTGGAGGCGATGGCTGCGCACCGGACCTGTGATTACAACAAGGTTGTCGACCTGCTCTGGGCCGTCCGCCGTGATCTGCACCAGGTTGGCGGCAGTCATGCCCAGCGCGATGTTTTCTTCCAGGTGCTGGTCGATGCCGCCATGCGCGCTGGCCGTAAGGCGGAAGTTGGTATCCTGCTGGACGACATTGCCAGCATTGGGTTTGAGCACGTCGCCGCGCGCAGCCTGTACCGCGACGCAGCTGCAAACGTGCACTAACCGGCGAGATCTAGCGGCCTGATCGAACTGCCAGAACACCGTTTTCAACGCAATCCGGTCGCGCTGCCGTTGCGCCGCCCGTTGCACTATGAGATGTAACGCCATCCCGCAATGACCGCTGCTTTTTGGAGCCAATGCTATGGCCGGGTTTTCGGCATTTTCGCTAGTTCGCCATGCCTTGACCGGGCATCAAAATTGGCCCGAGCAATGGCCGGATGCCCAACCCAAGCCGGAGTACGACGTGGTCATCGTCGGCGCGGGCGGGCATGGGCTGGGCGCGGCCTATTACCTGGCCAAGGAACACGGCATCACCAATGTGGCGGTGGTGGAGAAGGGTTGGCTCGGCGGCGGTAATACGGGCCGGAACACGACGATCATCCGCTCCAACTACCTCTATGACGAAAGCGCCAGGCTCTACGATCACGCCATCGACCTGTGGGACGGGCTTTCCCAGGAACTGAATTACAACACCATGTTCTCCCAGCGCGGCGTGCTGATGCTGGCGCACAACGTGCACGACGTTCAAAGCTTCAAGCGGCACATCCATGCAAACCGCCTGAATGGCGTGGATAACCAATGGTTGACGCCGGCGGAGGCCAAGGCGTATTGCCCGCCGCTGAGCATTGCGAAGGACGCCCGCTATCCTGTCATGGGCGCAGCCTTGCAGCGAAGGGCAGGGACCGCCCGGCACGATGCGGTCGCCTGGGGCTATGCCAGGGCCGCAACGGCGCGGGGCGTCGACATTATTCAGAACTGTCCGGTGACGGCGATCCGGCGCGGGCCGGACGGCTCGGTCGAGGGCGTCGAGACGGCCAAGGGCTTTATCAAGGCGAAGAAAGTGGCGGTCTCCGCCGCTGGCCACACCTCCGTCATCATGGAGACGGCAGGCGTGCGCATGCCGCTGGAAAGCTTCCCCCTGCAAGCCCTGGTGAGCGAGCCGGTGAAGCCCGTCTTCCCCTGCGTGGTCATGTCGAACAGTGTGCACGCCTATATCAGCCAGTCCGACAAGGGCGAGTTGGTGATCGGCTCCGGCACGGACCAGTACACGTCCTATTCCCAGCGGGGCGGCCTGCCGCTGATCGAGCACACGGTCGCCGCCATTTGCGAGATGTTCCTCGTCTTCCGGCGCATGCGGATGCTCCGCAAGTGGGGCGGTATCGTGGACGTGACGCCTGACCGCTCGGCCATTCTGGGCAAGACGCCGGTTCAGGGTCTCTACGTCAATTGCGGCTGGGGCACGGGCGGCTTCAAGGTCACGCCGGGGGCCGGTCACACCCTGGCCCACACCATCGCCCGCGACGAGCCGCATCCGCTGAACGCGCCCTTCACACTGGAACGTTTCACCACCGGCCGCCTGATCGACGAAGCCGCCGCCGCGGTCGCGCACTAAGGGGGAGAGAACCAATGCTGCTAGTCCACTGCCCCTATTGCGATGAAACCCTGCCGGAACTGGAATTCGCCTATGCAGGCGAGGCGCATATCGCCCGGCCCGCCGATCCCTCCGCCTACAGCGATGAGGAATGGCGGGATTTTCTCTTCATCCGCTCCAACCCGCGCGGCGCTCATTTCGAGCGCTGGCGGCACCTGCATGGCTGCGGGCGGTTCTTCAACGCCGTGCGGGATACGGTGAGCGACAAGTTCCTGCTGACCTACAAGGCGGGCGAGCCGAAGCCGGACCTGGCCACGCTGACCGCGGACAAGTTGAAATGACGGCCTTCCGCATTCCCGGCAGGGGCCGGGTCAATCACGAAAAGCCGGTTGGCTTTACCTTCAACGGCAAACGCTATCAGGGGCTGGCTGGTGACACGCTGGCCTCCGCCTTGTTGGCGAACGGCGTGCATCTGACCGGGCGCTCGTTCAAATACCATCGGCCCCGCGGCATCGTCGCGGCAGGGTCGGAGGAGCCAAACGCCCTGGTCGGCGTCTCCCGCGGCGGCGGACGGCAGGAGCCGAACACCCGCGCCACGCTCCAGGAGGTTTACGAGGGCCTGGCCGCCAAGAGCCAGAACCACTGGCCCTGCCTGCATTTCGACATTGGCGCGGTCAGCGATCTGCTACACCGGCTGCTGCCCGCGGGCTTCTATTACAAGACCTTCATGTGGCCAAAGAGTTTTTGGGATAAGCTCTACGAGCCCGCTATCCGCGGCGCTGCCGGGCTGGGCATCGCGCCCAGCGAGCCTGACCCGGACAGCTACGCCGCCCGCTACCTGCATTGCGACGTGCTGATCGTTGGCGGCGGCCCGGCTGGCATCGCAGCAGCGCTGGCCGCGGGCCGAAGTGGGGCAAAGACCGTGCTGGCCGACGAAACCGCGCAGATCGGCGGCGCGCTCCTGGCCGACGCCTCGGTGCGGATCGACGGCAAGACGGCGGCGGACTGGCTGGCCGGTGCGATGGCAGCGTTGGAGGCCATGCCGAACGTCCGTGTGCTGACCCGAACCACCGCCATCGGTTATTACCACCAAAACATGGTCGGGCTGGCCGAGCGCGTAACCGATCACCTGGCAGCCCTTCCCCTGCACGCCCCGCGCGAACGAATGTGGCGGGTGCGCGCCAGGCAGGTGGTGCTGGCCCAGGGCGCATTGGAGAAGCCGCTGGTTTTTCACGGCAACGACAGGCCCGGCGTGATGCTGGCGGGTGCCGCCCAGACCTACCTGCACCGCTATGGGGTGAAAGTCGGGAAGCGCGCTGCGGTAGTCACTTCCCACGACAGTGCCTGGCAAGCGGCCTTCGATCTGACGGATGCCGGAGTCTCGATTGCCGCCATCATTGATGTCAGGGAGGCCGTCGACCAGTCACTGCTCCAGGCCTCATCAGACCGCGGCATCGAAGTGCTGGCGGGCCACACCGTTACCGCCACATCAGGCCGCTTGCGTGTCGCTTCCGTTGAAGTTCAGCCCGTTGTCGGGCGCGCGATTGGCAAAGTGCGCAACATTCCCTTCGATGTCCTGCTGATGAGCGGCGGCTGGACGCCCTCGCTGCATCTGTTCTCGCATACCCAAGGCAAGCTGGCCTGGGACGAGGTGTCGGGCGTGTATCTGCCGGACCGCAAGACAGAGGACTGCCATATTGCCGGTGCGGGCCGCGGCCTTTGGGGTATCGCCAACGCCATACAGGACGGCGCGCTGGCGGGCAGTAATGCGGCGGAGGCCGCCGGCTTCTCTGCCGGGACCGATACTCCAGCCATTGAGAATGACGCACCAGGCAAAGGCACCACTGTCACGGAACTGCCCACGAACCGCGCGGCCCAAAGTACCCGGGCCTTTGTGGACTTCCAGAATGATGTGACGGCCAAGGACATCCGCCTCGCCGTGCGGGAGGGGATGCACTCTATCGAGCACGTGAAGCGCTACACCACCAGCGGCATGGCAACTGACCAGGGCAAGCTCGCCAACATGAACGGCCTGACCATTGCTGCCGATGCCTTGGGCAAGCCGCCGCCGCAAGTCGGCCTCACCACCTTCCGTCCACCCTACACGCCGACCACGTTCGGCGCTTTCGCAGGCTATCACAAGGACGGTCAGTTCGACGTCACCCGCAAGACGCCCATCGACCCCTGGGCCGCCGAAAACGGCGCGGTGTTCGAGCCGGTCTCGCTCTGGCGGCGTGCCTGGTATTTCCCGCAGGCAGGCGAGGATATGCATGCCGCCGTCGCCCGCGAGTGTCGGGCCACGCGCGCCTCACTGGGGATTTTCGACGCCTCTACCTTGGGTAAGATCGAGATTGCCGGGCCCGATGCGGTCGAGTTCCTGAACCGGATGTACACCAATCCCTGGACCAAGCTCGGCGTTGGCCGCTGCCGCTATGGTGTGCTGTTGGGCGAGGATGGCTTTATCCGTGACGATGGCGTGATCAGCCGCCTGTCGCCCCACCGCTTCCACGTGACGACCACCACCGGCGGCGCGCCCGGCGTGCTCAATATGATGGAGGACTACCTCCAGACCGAATGGCCGGACCTGAAAGTCTGGCTGACCTCCACGACAGAGCAATGGGTGACCATCGCCCTGAACGGTCCAAACGCCCGCAAGCTCCTGGAGCCCTTGGTGGAAGGCCAGGACCTGTCCGACGACGCCTTCCCGCATATGTCCGTCGCTGAGTGCCAGGTGGCTGGCTACCCGGCCCGTCTGTTCCGGGTCAGCTTTACCGGCGAAATGGGCTATGAAATCAACGTCCCCGCCCGCCATGGCCGCGCGCTTTGGGAATTGCTGATGGCAGAGGGCGGGCGCTACGACATCTGCCCCTATGGCACCGAGACCATGCACGTGTTGCGGGCGGAGAAAGGCTTCATCATCGTTGGCCAGGACACGGATGGAACGGTCACACCGGACGACTCCGGGCTCGGTTGGGCCATCGGCAAGCGCAAGCCCGATTTCGTCGGCAAGCGCTCTCTTGCCCGGCCCGACATTGTTTCACCGAACCGCAAGCAGTTGGTCGGCCTGCTGACCGATGACCCCAATGTGGTGCTGGAGGAGGGCGCGCAGATCGTCGATGATTCCGCTCAAGCTATCCCCATGACCATGATCGGCCATGTCACCTCCTCCTATTGGAGCGAAACACTGGGCCGCTCCATCGCGCTGGCTTTGGTAGAAGGCGGACGGGCCCGCATGGGTGCAACGCTGTACCTGCCCATGCCAGGCGCTACCCATAGCGCCACAGTGGCCGGAACGGTGTTCTACGACCCCGACGGCAAGCGTTTGGCGGGGGAGGGGTGAGATGACCGGTACGAACAGGCCGACCGGCCCCGTTGCCCTGACGATCCTGCCCGATGCAGCCAAGTTCAGCCTGCGCGCCGCACCGGACGAACTGGCCGCGGTCTCCCGAGCCTTCGGCACAGCGCTGCCGACCCGCATCGGCGAGCGGGCGGCCACCGGGCTGCGCTCAGCGCTCTGTCTGGGGCCGGACGAGTGGGTGCTGTATTCGAGCGCAGAGGATGCCCCGGCCATGCAGCAGGCCTTCGCCGCCATCTATGGCGATGCCCCGCACAGCCTGACGGACATCAGCGACCGGGAGGTGTTGGTCACCATCTCCGGCCCGCTCGCCACCGAATTGCTTAGCACCGGCTGCCCGCGCGACGTGGATGCCATCCCTATCGGCAACGGCACGCGAACCATCTTCGACACCGTGCAGATCGTGCTTACCCGGACCTCAGTCACGGAATACCAGCTTGAAGTCTGGCGCTCCTACTTCCCGCATGTCTGGGCCCTGCTGAACACGGCAAACCGGGAGCTGGGAAGCGGTTTTGGGTAGGTGTCAGCAGGAAAGTTTATTGCTTTCCCGGCCGGATCGCCGGACTTGATCCGGCGGCAGCGCCGGGCTCTCCTTCCGAGCGTGGCTCTGCATGAGGTCCCGGCTCTCCACCCGGCTCTAAGCCGGGTATCTGGCCGGGACAGCGGGGCTTAGAGTGTTTTGTTCCATTGTGGCTCGGAACGGCCCCCTCGATACACTCACAATCGCTCGCAGCTCAGTTGGTACCGAGGGGTTCGCGCGCCGCGCAAGACCCAAGCCTCTACTCCGGCTCCGGAGCCGCTTTCCCTGCCAGCATCGCGTCGATTGCTGCTGCGTCGAATCCTGCTTCCGCCAGCACCTCCCGCGTGTGCTCGCCCACCCTGGGTGCCGGAGTGGTGTCTTCCCGCATACCGCCGGAAAACGTATTCGGCACCTTGGTGTAGAGGATACGCCCCTCGCTCGGATGATCGGCTTCCGTATAGAAGCCCACATCGGTCAGGTGCGGATCGTCCAGCAGGTCGTCGATATTATTATAGCGGGCCGCAGGAACATCCTTCTCCGCAAAGATTTCCAGCCATTCCGCCGTTGTCTTCTGCGCGAGGCCCGCCGCCCTAACCTCAAAATACTCCGCCGCGTGCGCGGTGCGGCTGGCAGCGCTGTCGAAGCGAGGGTCGTCCTTCAACTCCGGTCTGCCGATGGCCTCAAAGAAGGCAAACGCCTGCGGGTTCGTGTTCGGGCCGACGGTAATGTAGCCGTCCTTTGTCGCCAGTGGCCGGTAGTCCGGGCTCAGCAGCCGGTTGTCGCCGGACTCTCCTGCCGGCGGCACGAACGTCAGGCCCGCCAGATGCTCCGACGAGACAAAGCTCGCCATGTTTTCCAGCATGGGCGTTTCGATAGCCTCGCCCTTGCCCGTCTTCTCCCGCCGGTAGAGCGCGAAGCCGATGCATTGGGCGGCAATCAGGCCGGTAATATGATCCGTCATCACCATCGGCACAAAGCGAGGCTCGCCAATGGCGCGCTCAAAGGTTCCGGCGACACCGGAAAGGCTCTGGATGATCGGATCGTAGGTCGGGTGGTTGTAGTAGCGCGCGCCTTTGCCAAACGCGACGATCCCGGAATAGATCAGGCGCGGGTTTGTCTGGCTGAGCGATTCGTAGTCAAGGCCCGCCCGCGCCAGCCCCTGCGGGCGCACATTGGTCACGAACACATCCGCCGTCGCCAGCAGCTTTTTCAGTGCCGCCAGCCCTTCCGGCTGTTTGATGTCTAGCGCGATGGAGCGCTTGTTCCGGTTGAAGTTCATGAACTTGCCGGACATGCCAGGGTTCCGGCCGCCGCGCGTCATGGGGCGCAGCAGGTCGCCGGACAGCGTTTCCACCTTGATCACGTCCGCCCCCTGATCCGCCAGTGTGCGGGCAGAGATGGGACCGACAACGACCGTAGTCATGTCGATGACGCGGACCCCGGAAAGAGGCCCGCCAGCACCATCCACCATCAGGCGAAGTCCACGTTGATTTCGGCGCAAAGGTAGCCTTCTTTGTCCTCGATCCAGCAGGCTTGGCCTTCATCCGTGGTCTTGCCATGCACCGTGATCGTGTCGCCGACCCAGAGCGGCTTGGACAAGCGCGCGTTCAGGCCGGTAATCGTCTTGTCCGTATGCCGGCAGGCGCAGTCTGTTACGATTTGCATGGTCATGCCGCCATTCTGCACGGTGTGGTTATAGCCCTCCTCCGTGCGGGTGTAGTCGGCGTCGTAGTGGATGCGGTGGGCATTCCAGGAAACCGCGCCATAGCGGAAGTTCATGGTCTCGCTCAGGTGAATGATCTCCTGCCACTCGCTGTCCTTCGGCGCTTCCTTTGGCTGGGTCGCGGTAGCCTTCGCGTCCGGCGGCACCGCTTCGCGGTAGATGGCGTCGAATTCATCGATGGCGATGACCTTGCCTGCCGTCTCGAAGGTCAGGCGCATGGTCAGAATGCAGATATTGCCGGAGCGGCCGCTCTTCGGAATAATCGCGGCGACTTCCGCCGTCTTGGTCGCTTCCTGGCCGACGACCAGATTGCCCATGATTTGCACCCGGCGCCCAGCGCCCATGCGGCGCGGCAGGGGAATTGGCGGCAGGAACACGCCCTTGTTCGGGTGCCCGTCCGGCCCCAGTTCCGACTGGCGGCAGATGTCGGGGAAGAACATATTGAACCATTGCCGCGGGATCGGTGTGTCATTTTTAAAGGACGCCGGATCCACATCCATGGTCGCCGCCACCCGCTGTACGGAGGTCAGGCCCATTTCATCGACCACTACGCGCTTGGTACCGATCCACTTTTCGAGCTCCGGCATGGCGGCTTGGACATCGGGGTTCATCAGTCTGTTTCCTGGAAAGGTTGAAGGTTTCTTATAGGTGGGGCCAATCTGCAACCGGTGGCGCTCAGGATCAAGATGCACTGGCGCGAACCGGTCAGCAGGTGAGAGAGTGCGCAATCCAGTATCCGTCTGCGCCGAAGCCAGGACGGCCGACTATAGGGAGAGTTCGCAAGTGGCAAAACTGAAAATTGGCGATACGCCCCGGCGTACCGAGGACCTGCGGTTTATCACGGGCAGCGGCTGTTATGTGGACGACCTGCGCCCGGCCGGTCTGGTGCATGCGGTGGTCGTGTGCCCGGATCACGCCCGCGCGGATATCCGCTCGATCGACACGGCAGCGGCGCTTGCTGCGCCTGGTTGCCTGGCGGTGCTGACCGGCCAGGATCAGGCAGTGGCAGGAATCGGCCCGATTGAACCGTCGGAGCGGGCGAATCTCTATTCGGGCGAGCCGTTCCACTACCCAACACAGCACCCCTTGGCCATAGACCGCGTGCGGTATGCGGGCCAGCCGGTGGCGCTGGTGATTGCGGCGACCCGGAACCAGGCGCTGGATGCAGCCGCGCTGGTGTCCATCGATTATGCGCCGCTGCCGGCTGTCACCACCATCGCCGGTGCCCTGCGCAGCGATGCAAGGGCAAACACCTGCCTGGAGTGGTCCGTGGGCGATGCCCAGGCGACGGATGCGGCTTTTCAGTCAGCGGCCCATGTCACGCAGCTGGAGCTGCACAATCACCGGATCGTCACGAATTCCATGGAGCCACGGGGCGCGATTGGATCGTTTGATACGGATACAGGCAGGTACACGCTGCACGTCTCATCCCAAAGCTTGCACGTCATCCGCGACCGCGTGGCGGAAACGCTGGGCGTAGATTCCGCGAAAGTGCGCTTCGTTGCGCCCGACGTGGGCGGTGGTTTCGGCGTGAAAAACTTTATCTATCCTGAGATGGTCTTGCTCTGTTGGGCGGCGCGAGTGGCCGGGCGGCCGGTCAAGTGGATCAACACACGGAGCGAGAGCTTTCTCTCCGATCGTCCGGCGCGCGACAATGATGCCAGGGCGGAACTCGCGCTTGATGCCAACGGGCAGTTCGCGGGCCTGCGGGTGTGGAGCCGGGGCAATCTGGGTGCCTATCTGACGGCCAGCATGGCGCGCATTTATACGGAGCAGTTCGTGAAGCTGCCGGGCGGTCCCTACCGCATTCCGGCGGTTTTTGTCGATGTGGGCGCAGTCTATACCAATACCACATCGACGGGCGTTACCCGCGGTCCCGGCTTTGCTGAATTTGCCAATATCATGGAGCGTCTGATCGACCAGGCCGCCGCCGAAACCGGGCGCGATGCCATGGCGCTGCGGGCGCAGAACCTCATCCCTGCCGCCGCCATGCCCTTCACCAATGCAGTTGGCGCGGTGATCGACAGCGGGCACTTCCCGGCGAACTTGAGCGCGGCGGCAGAGCGCGCCTTCGATGGATTCGCAGAACGCCTAGCCGCATCGGAGGCCAAAGGCCAGCATCGGGGCATTGGCGCTGCCTATCACATCAAAGCGACCCACGGCGTGCCGGAGGAAAACGTCGAACTGCGTTTCGACGATGACGGCAAGCTGACCTTCACCACCGGCACCCAGGCCATCGGCCAGGGGCACGAGACCAGCTTTCCGCAGATCATCTCGGACCTGCTGGGGGTTCCGGCGGAGGATATCCGCTACCAGGCTGGCGATACCGACCTGATCGCCAAGGGCGGCGGGCATGGCAGTTCACGCGCGACCCATATGGCCGGCACAGCGATCTTTCTGGCTTCGGAGCAGATCAAAGCGAAAGGCCGCCGCATCGCTGCCGACCTGCTGGAAGCGGCAGAGGCGGACATCGATTTCAGCGACGGCGCGTTCCAAATCGCCGGCACAGACCGGCATGTGGGACTGATGCAGGTTGCTGCCCGGGCGCGCGAAGTGGGCAGCCCGCTCAACACCTTCCAGCACTATGAGCGCGAGGATCATACCTACCCGAACGGCTGTCACATTGCGGAGGTGGAGGTCGACCCTGAAACCGGAGTGGTGACTCTGGCCCGCTACACCGCGGTCGATGATTACGGCACGGTGATCAACCCCTTGCTGGTTGCAGGCCAGGTGCATGGCACCATCGCCCAGGGTGCGGGGCAGGCACTGATGGAACAGGCTGTCTATGACGGCGCGAGCGGGCAGTTGTTGTCAGGTTCTTTTATGGACTACGGCATGCTGCGGGCTGACGATCTGCCATCCTTCGATGTGACGCTGTCCGGCATACCATGTGCAACCAATCCGCTGGGCGTCAAAGGCAGCGGCGAAGCGGGGGCGATTGCCGGCTTCCCCGCCGTCACCAACGGAGTGCTGAATGCGTTACGGCCCTATGGAATTACTGCGATTGAAGGCCCGGCGACGCCCGGGCGGCTTTGGAATTTAATCAGGCAAGCAAAGGCCGAAACCGGGAAAGGGTGACAACCGGCAGCGCTGATTGTCGAAGCTCTGTTGATCTGTAGCGGTATGCGTTATGTAGGGGGGGGCCGGCTGGTCTTGTCTGGTGCCGGGCGAAGAGGGAAGGGAAAGCGATGCAGAAACGATCTCGCATGGCAGCAGTGGTTGGCGCGCTGACAGCAATCGGACTTCTAGTGTCGGCTTGCTCCGAAGAAGAAACCGCCGCAAGTCCTCCGCCGGTCCGGGCGATCAAATACATGACCCTTGAAAAAGGTGCCGCCGCCCAGCAACGCCGGATCGCCGGCTTGGTGGCTGCGGGAACAATGACCATTGCGTCGTTTGAGACGGCGGGCAAAGTCCTTGAATTGAAACTGGAGATTGGTGATCAGTTCTCAGCAGGCGATTTGCTGGCGGTGCTGGACCCGGAGCCGTTCACGCTGCGTCTGGAGGAGGCAAAAGGCACGATAGGCCAAGCCGAAGCTAGCCTTACCGATGCGACCAGCAAATACCATCAGCAGAAGCAGTTGTTCGACAAGGGCCTCGTCACACGCACGGCCTATGAATCTGCTTTGGCGACCATGCGAACGGCGCGCGGGGCGGTGGATGTCGCGAAGAGCCAGTTGCAGCTAGCCGAACGCAACCTGAAGAAAACATCGCTCAAAGCCCCCTTCGATGGGGTGGTTGGCCGCCGGTCTGTCGAAGTATTTCAGGAAGTAGCCAGCGGCCAGGAGATTTACACCCTGCAAACCGAGGGCGAAAACGAGGTCAAGGTCTCGCTGCCGGAAACGCTGATTAATATCTTCTCGGTAGGTGACGACGTGCAGGTAATCGTCTCGTTGCCAGCCGAGACGAAAATCGCGGGCCGGATCACTGAGATCTCGCCCCTGACCGAGTCGGTCAACGCCTATCCGGTGATTGTCGGCTTGTTGACCTCGCCCCCCGGTATCCGGCCCGGCATGAGCGCCCAGGTGTTGTTTGAGTTCAAGCCGGCCGATACCGCCGACGCCTTCACCATTCCCATCAGCGCCATGAAGCCGAAAGTGGATGAACAAGGCGGCAGCGTGTTTGTGTTCGACAAGGGCACGCTGCAGGCGCGCAACGTTACCGTTGTCAACATTCGCGACAATTCTTTGCAGATCGCCGGCGATATCCAGCCGGGTGAGGTTATCGCGACGGCCGGCGTCAGCTTGCTGCGTGATGGCCTGCAAGTGCGCCTGTTCGACCCGAAATCCCTACAATAGGGGTCGCCGGAATGCTGACGCGAATCGCGCTTTCTAACCCGATGCTGATGCTGGCCTTGGTCCTCATAGCCATGGTTGCCGGCCCTATCAGTTTCCTCAGTCATCCCTCGCGTGAGGACCCGGAAATCACCATCCGCTCCGCCGCGGTGGTCGCCCAGTTCCCGGGAATGCCGGCGGGCAAGGTTGAGGATTTGATTACCTCAGTGTTGGAAGAAAAGATCGGCGAAATTCCGGAAGTGGATGAGATCCGCTCCACATCCAGCACCGGACAGTCGCTGATTAATGTGGAGGTTGCCGACCAATATTCGGATTTGGATCCGATTTGGGCCACGCTGCGCGATAAAATGGATGAAGTGGTCCCGGACCTGCCGGAAGGTACCCGTGGTCCGAATGTCGATACCGACAAGGGCGATGTTGCGATGGCCACAATCGCCCTGACCGCTGACGGCTTTACCAACGCTGAAATGTATATCGCGGCCAAGGAGCTTCGGCGGAAGCTCTATGCTTCTGTCCCAGGCATCCGCAAGGTGACGCTCTATGGTGTGATGGAGCAACAGGTCTTTATCGAGTTCGATGATGTCCGCCTGTCCCAACTGGGTATTGATCCGGCCGTCATTATCGCGGCGGTGCAGGGTCAAAATGTGATCCAGCCCGGTGGCCGGGTAGAAGTGCGGGGCCAGACACTGACCATCCAATCTTCGGGCGATTTCTCCAGTCTGACGGAACTGGAAACCTTGGTGATTGCTATCCCGGGTGATGCGGGACGCTCGCTGTATCTGCGGGATATTGCGAGCGTTTCGCTTGCCTATCAGGACCCGCCTGGGCCGCATGCCTTTTACAAGGGCATACCCGCTATCGTCATTGGCGTTTCAATGATTGATGGCTTCGACGCCAATGCCTTTGACCGTGCCATCAGCGCCTATCTGGAGCAGGCTGCGATCGATCTGCCCTGGGGGCTGATGCTTGATGTCATCACCTACCAGCCGGATGAGATCAAAGAGGCGGTTTTTGGCGTCGTGAAAAATCTTTGGCAGACCATCCTGATTGTTCTGGCGGTGGTTGTGGCCTTCCTGGGCCTGCGTACGGGTCTGATCGTTGGCACGATGGTGCCGCTGGTCATGGTCGTAACCGTCCTGATCATGCGTTGGGCTGGCATCGATCTGGAGCGCATGTCGCTCGCCTCGCTGATCATTGTCCTGGGCCTGCTGGTCGACAACGGCATTGTCGTTGCGGAAGAGATGCAGGGGCGGCTGTCGAAAGGTGATGGCCGGCAGAAGGCGGCGCGTGTGGTCGGCGAACTTTTGAGTGGGCCGCTGCTTGCGGCGTCGCTCACCACGATCTTTGCCTTCATGCCGCTGATGCTGATGCCGGGCTCAGCCGGAGAGTACACGCGTTCCATCTCGCTGGTGGTCGGTATTGCGCTGCTGGTTTCGTGGGCGGTGGCGCTATCGGTGCTGGTTCTGTTCTGCGTCTGGTTCCTGCGCCGGGGCAAGCAAGTGGAAGAAGCCGACGCCTATAGCGCCCGCTATTACGATTATTTCCGCGCGATGCTGTGGTTCGCCGTGCGCTGGCGTTGGGTCTCGGTGCCGGTTGCCTTTGTAACAGTTATCGCCGGCGTCACGCTAATGAGCGGCGTCTCCAAGACATTCTTTCCAGCCTCAGAACGGACGCAGTTGCAGATCGTGGTCGAGCTGCCGGTGGGCGCTAATACCTATGCAACGCGCGATGTGGTCGAGCGGCTATCTCTCTGGCTGAACAATCCTGCTCACAATCCAGAGGTGGTGGATACGATTGGCTATGTCGGCACCGGCGGCCCGCGTTTTTACCTGTCGCTGACGCCGATCGATGGCTTTCCGAACAAGGGCTATTTTATCGTCAACGTGCAACGCTCTCCCGACGTAGGACTGCTGGCTCACCGCGTTAGTGCCTTTGCCGCCGCCCAAATTCCAGAAGCCCGCGTAACACCCAAGCTCATGTCGATGGGGCCAGGCGAGGCCGGGCTGGTAGAATACCGACTCTATGGTGCGGACGTGATTAAATTGAAGAAGGCAGCCGAAGACCTTCAAGCATCGATCCGTGCGGTTCCTGGTGTGCGCGATGTGAAGGATGATTGGGAGAATCCTTCGATTACGATCCGTGTCGTCATCGACCAGGAAGCCGCCCGGCGCGCGGACGTCACCTCCTCCGACATTGCCCAGGCCCTGAACGCTCAGCTGGCGGGACTGGAGATTACCGACTACCGGGTTGGTGACCTTTCCATACCCGTGCTGATCCGGGCTGAAGGCGATGCCAGGCAAAACTTGGATCGGTTGCGGACGTTGAATGTGGCTCGATCGGGCAGTGCAGCGGTGCCGCTGCTGCAGGTCGTCACCTTCGAGGGCGTGCCGCAATACTCCCGCATCAATCGCCAGGATCTGGAACGGGTCATCACGGTTTCGGCCAAGCATGCTACCGAAAGTGCCGCCAGCTTTGATGCCCAGCTGGCCCCGGCAATTGCTGAACTGCGCGAGGGACTGCCCTATGGCTACCGCATCGAACAGGGCGGCGAGATCGAAGACAGCAAGGATGCCAACGAGAAGCTGTCGTCCAACATGCCGTTGGCGTTCGCACTCATGGTTCTGGTGCTGATCTGGCAGTTTAACAGCTTCCTGAAACCGGCGCTGATTATCTCTGTCATACCCCTGACCATTACCGGTGTCGGCCTCGCATTGACGCTCGCTCCAGGCGCGAACTTTGGCTTTATGGCGATATTGGGCTTCCTGGCGCTGATGGGCATTGTCATCAACAACGCCATCATCCTCATCGACCGCATCGAGGAAGAACGGCAGGTGCGCAGCAGTGTGGCGGAGGCGGTTGTCGAAGCAGGCGTGCGCCGCCTGCGCCCGATCATCATGACGACCTGCACGACGGCATTGGGCCTGGCCCCGATCATCGTTTCGCGGGACGTGCTGTTCTACGATCTGGCGCTGGTAATCGCTGGCGGCCTGCTGATTGGCACGGTGCTAACGCTGTTGGTTATCCCCTGCCTGTACGCCATGTTCTACTGGGACAAACCGGTCGAACCCGTCACAGCCGGCACCGTTGCCACAGAAGCCTGACCGTTCGCGAATGGGGAGGCAGAGCAAAAGGGGAATTTGGAGCGGGTGATCGGGATCGAACCGACGACGTTCAGCTTGGGAAGCTGACGTTCTACCACTGAACTACACCCGCGCCAGGTTGCGTAATGCAACCGGTGCCGGAAAAGATAGGCGCAACCGGCTTCTCCGGCAATAACGATCCTACACGGTGAACACAGTCGCGCCGGTGGTCTTGCGGCTTTCCAGGTCACGGTGGGCCTGGGGCACCTCTGCCAGCGGATAGCGCTGGTTGATCGGAATGTTCACCTTGCCGCTGCCGACCATGTCGAACAGGCGGCCGGCGGAAAGTTCCAGTTCAGCGCGGGTCGAGGTATAGGCAACCAGCGAGGGCCGGGTGGCGTAGACCGAGCCCTTGGCACCCAGAATGCCCAAATTCACGCCCTCAACCGGGCCGGAAGCATTGCCGAAGCTGACAATCAGGCCGCGCGGGCTCAAGCTGTCGAGAGAGCCTTCCCAGGTGGACTTGCCGACCGAGTCATAAACAACCGGCACGCCCTTGCCGCCGGTGATTTCACGCACGCGCTCCGGCACGCTTTCGCTGTTGTAGTCGATCACGTGCTCATAGCCGTGGGCTTTGGCCAGCGCGCACTTCTCTGGGCCACCAGCAGTGCCGATAGCGATAGCGCCAAGCTGCTTCAGCCACTGACCGGCAATCAGGCCGACGCCGCCTGCCGCTGCCTGGAACAGCACGGTCATGCCGGGCTTCACTTCGAATGTGCGGTGCAGCAAATACTCGACCGTCATGCCTTTCAGCATCATCGCGGCGCCTGTGTCGAACGGGATGGCTTCCGGCAGCTTCAGCAGCACGGCGGCGGGCATGATGCGGGCCTCGGAATAGGCACCGAGCGTGCCGGTGCCATAGGAAACACGGCCGCCAGCAGCCACGTTTGTGACGCCGTCGCCGACGGCTTCGACCACGCCGGAGGCTTCCAGGCCCAGGCCGCACGGCAGTTGCATCGGATACAGGCCGGAGCGCTGGTAGGTGTCGATATAGTTCAGGCCAACAGCCTGATGGCGGACCAAAGCCTCGCCCGGGCCGGGCCTGCCGAGGGTGACTTCTTTAAACTCGAGAATTTCGGGGCCGCCGGTGGCTGCCAACTCAAAAGCGCGGGTTTGCATGGTGATGTTTTCCAGAATGAATGGGAGACGGCACACCCTAGATAGGCTTCGGCTTCGGTACAAGAAGCGCAACGCGCAAAGGTGCCCTAGTTGTGGTCTGATCGAACCGTTAGTCGTTCTGGGCCTGATCCTGTAGCGGACGTTTGCGCAGCAGGCGGCAGGAAATCGTGACCATTTCGGCGCCACTGATGGCGATGTCCATCTCCCCGCCATGCATTTCCGTCAGGCGCTGCACCAGGGTCAGAGTCAGTTTGCTTTCAATCGCCCGGACTTCTGACGGGCTGAGGGATGTTTACACCAACGCTTGTATCTGAATGGTCTTGGTGTCGCCGGCACAGCAGACACGGATCGCGGCCTCGCTCGCGGTCAGGCGGGCGGTGCTGGACAGCAGGTTGAACACCAGTTGGCGCATGCGGCGTTCGTCGACTTGGATGGTTCCCAATGACGGCTCGAAGTCCAGCGAGAGGGTCGCGCCTTTAGCTTCGATTTGCGGACGCACCACCTCCACCACGGAATTAAGCAGAGGGGCCAACGCGATTTCCGCCGCGCTCATGTCCAGTTGCCCGGACTCGCCTGGCGAGACATCCAGGATGGAATCGATCAGGGCTGCCAGTGTTTGCGATGCTTTAAGGATGCCGCGCAGATAGTCTTTTTGTTGTTCGGTGACAGGGTCGCCGATCTCCTCGATCAGCAGTTCGGAAAACCTGGAGATGGTGGTGAGCGGCGTGCGCAACTCATAGGAGGCGTTAGCCAGAAAGTCGGTTTTCAGGCGGTTGGTTTCTTCCAGCGCTGCATTCCGCTCCATCAAAATGCGCTCGACATTGTACGTATCGGTGACGTCGCGCAGGGTCATCAGCGCGCCGTCATCGGCTAGGGGCTGAGCGCTATGTCGATGGTCCGCCCGTCGCCCAGATGGGCGCGCTGGCGGGCACTGTCCCGGGCGTTGAAGGCCCGCTGTGCCGTGTCGCAGAACGTCTGCCAGCCGCCGGCATCCTGGCTCAGGCCGCCGAAGCGCTCCAAAATCGCTGACAGGTGCGCATTCACCGTGAGGTCGGAGGCAGGCGGCGCGGTCAACTGCTCGAATGCGGGGTTGCAGACAGTCAGGCGGCGTCGGTGCCGAACGCGGCGATCCCGTCGGCCAGTTGGTTCAGGATGCCCCGCTGCACGTCGATCAGCGTGTTGTAGGAACGCTCCAGCGCCAGCCGGTCCGTCACGTCCTCGAAAACAAACAGCAGGCCGCCCAGCGGATGGGGAGCGCAAATTTCCCGAAAGCAGCGCGTATCCGGCAGGTGAACCAACTGCTCCTGCGGGGTGATGACACTGCTGAACCGCAAGTCGGAATGGCGGCGGAATTCGGCGAAGTCGATGACTTCCGGCAGGTTCCGGGTCTCGCGCAGGCGCTCCATAATATCGTTCTGGGTGGGGCCGTGGTTGAGCCAGACATGATCCAGGCCCCACATTTCAGCATAGGCGCGATTGACGAAGCGCAGCCGGCGCTCCCCATCAAAGACGGCGATGCCAGCGCGCAATTGCTCCAGCACTTCCTGGTGTGCGCTCATGTGAGAGGCCAGTTGAGACTGTGCGTCGTCCAGCGCAGTCATGTCCACGGCAACACCGGCCGAGCCACCGGCTGCATCCGGCCGTTCCGTTACCTGAAACAGACGGCGGGCACCGTTGACGATGACGGAAATACTCTCTGTCTGTTCCTGGGCAGTACGCAGCACGTGCTTGGCCAGTGCCTTGCCATTGGTGCCGAGTTGGCCCGTTCCCAATTCACTCTGCGCCGCCAGGGCCGTTGTCATGTCCAGTTGGCCGACGGCATCGGTATAGCTGCGGTTAACGTAGATCAGTCTGAGGTCGGGGCCGCGCCGCGGCATCAGCGCTGCCGGTGGGCGATTTTGCAATGCCCAGCATATCCAGCCATCGGGAAGTCACTGTTCCGGCCAAGTCTTCCCCTCGCGCAACAACTGTAACGGGAAATCGGTAGCGTATCTAAACATCATGCTCAACCAACAAATGGTTAACGCGCCGTGGGTTTACGTTGGCCGGTGGCTCGGCAAGGCCAGACTTGGGATACCGGAGCGGGGTGGGCGCGGCTTTGGAAATGTGATCTGCAGGCCGAAGGCTTTGCTCGCCATTCGCCGAGGTTCCCGGCATAATGCCAGTAATGATTTTCTGTGGTTCGATTCAGCAAACGGATGGTACCCATCTGTTCGCTGACTCGAACCGCCACCATAGTGAAATAGTGGCCTGATCGAAGCGCTTGCGGATGGGAGCGTTTCGATCAGGCCACTAGCCTGAGAGACTTTCCCATGGCCGAGACCGATACTGTCGAGACCGCCACCGATTTGGTTGCCGATGTGGACCGCACTGCTGCCAGCCTGGAACAGGCGCGACAGTCGATCGGGCGGGTATTTTTCGGCCAGCGCGACGTCATCGATCAGGTGCTGATCGCGCTGCTAGCTGGTGGTCACGCGTTGGTTGTCGGTGTCCCCGGCCTGGGCAAGACCCGGCTGGTGGAGACCCTTGGCGTTGTTTTCGGCATGAATGCAAAACGCATTCAGTTCACGCCCGACCTGATGCCAGCCGATATTCTGGGCTCGGAAGTGCTGGAGGAATCCGCCGACGGCAAACGTCATTTCCGCTTTATTGAGGGGCCGGTTTTCACGCAATTGCTGATGGCCGACGAAATCAACCGCGCCAGCCCGCGCACGCAGTCGGCGTTGTTGCAGGCGATGCAGGAGCGGCGGGTGGCTGTGGCGGGGGAGCACTGTAACCTGCCTTCGCCTTTTACGGTGCTGGCGACGCAAAACCCGATTGAGCAGGAAGGCACCTATCCGCTGCCGGAAGCGCAACTCGACCGGTTCCTGTTCGATATCTGCGTGCCCTATCCGGACCGCGATACGGAGGCGGAAATCCTGCGGATGACCACCGGGGCAGACGAGGCCAGACCGGATGCGGCGATGACGCCGGCCGACCTGTTGGTAGCCCAAGCGCTGGTCCGCCAGATGCCGGTCGGTGAAAAGGTGATGGACGGTATCCTGGATCTGGTCCGCGCCGGCCGCCCGGAGGAAGCAGGCGCGCGCGAACTAGTTCGCCAGAATTTGACCTGGGGGCCGGGCCCCCGCGCGGCGCAGGCGCTGATGCTGGCAAGCCGCGCCCGCGCGCTGCTGGACGGACGCTATGCGCCGTCGCTGGATGATGTTGCTGCGTTGGCCGCACCGGTGCTGCGGCACCGTATCGGTCTGACCTATGCCGCCCGGGCGGAGGGTGTTGAGCCGGCCGATATCATCAATGATCTGGTTGCGGTGCTCGGTTGAACGCTCTGCCCGCCTCGCAGCTTCGTCATCAGGCGGAAGATTGGGCCGCACGGCTGCCGGATCTGCGCATCCAGGCATTGCGTGTGGCAGCAACCGTGTCGCTGGGCGAGCATGGACGGCGCAGGCCGGGGCCGGGCGGCAGTTTCTGGCAATACCGTCCCTATCAACAGGGCGACGCAATGCGGGAGATCGACTGGCGGCGCTCCGCCCGCAGCAGCGACCGCCTGTTCATCCGCGAGCAGGAATGGGAAACGGCGGAAAGCTTTTGGCTGTGGCTCGATCAATCGCCCTCTATGGCGTATGCCGCCTCCGCTCGCAGGCCGGAAAAGCGCGACTGGGCGGCGGTGTTGATGCTGGCCGCCGCCTCGCTGTTGATGCGGGGCGGGGAGCGTGTTGGTCTTTTGGATGGCGCAGACGCGAAGCCTCTGGGACAGACGCCGGCAGCGTTGCACCGCATCACGGACCGGCTGGCGCACAGCGCGACTGAGGCAAGCCTGCCGCCACTCTCCGGCTTGCCGCGCCATAGTACCGTTGTTCTGTTTACCGATGGCTGGCAGCCGTTGGAAGAATGGGACCGGCGGCTGGGTGCGCTGACCGCGCCTGGCGTGCGCGGGCATTTGGTGCAGGTGCTGGACCCGGCGGAGGAGCGGCTTGACCTCTCCGGCAGGGTGCGCCTGGAGGGGCTGGAGGGCGAAGGGGAGTTACTGTTGCGCCGGGCAGAGGACCTGATCGACGCCTATAGCGAGCGCTTTGCGGCGCACATAAGAGGTTTGCAGGCGCTATGTTCCCGCCGGGGCTGGACCTACCACCAGCATTTGACCAATGCCTCGCCGCTGCCATCGCTGCTGGCGCTGCATCAGGCGATTGGCCTGGGGCGGAGGGTGGCTCATGCTTGAGTTGGGGGTGATCGGCTTTGCTCAGCCCTGGCTTTTGGCCGGGTTGCTGGCGCTGCCGGCGCTTTGGTGGCTGATGCGGCTGACGCCGCCGACGCCGCGCCGCGTGCAATTCCCGGCAATTGGCCTGTTGATGGACCTGGTCGCAAAGGAAGAGAGTGCCGCGCGTATGCCCTGGTGGCTGCTGGTGCTTCGCTTGCTACTGGCGGCGCTGGTGATCTTTGCGCTGGCGGGGCCAGTGCTGTCGCCGCAACAGGCGCTGCGGGGCAATGGGCCATTGGTGATAGTCGTGGACAATGGATGGGCGCCGGCAGCGGAGTGGGACAGCCGCAAGGCTGCGCTCTCTAACCTGCTGGACGAGGCGGCACGGACCGAGCGGGCTGTCACCATTCTACCGACCGCGCGGCAGACGGAAGCGCTGCCCGATGCTTCGTTCCAGCCCGCCGCTGCCTGGCGGGCAACCGTCGGGGCGATGGTGCCCCAACCCTGGCCGACAGACCGCAGCGCGGTATTGCGGGCACTGACGGATGTGCGAGGGCCGGTTGAGTCCATCTGGTTGAGTGATGGCTTGCGTGGCGAGAGCGATACAGCACTGACCACACGGCTTCAGCGCCTGGGCGGCCTGACGGTTATGGCGGGGGGCTCTGCCCCGCTGTTGCTGGACGAACCGGAAGCAACGGCCACCGGCTTCGGCTTGCGCGTGCGCCGTGCCGGGGGGGCATTGCCGGAAACGGTGACGGTGGAGGCGGTGGCCGAAGATGGGCGCGTCGCGGCGTCTCATGAAATGGCATTTGAGCCCGACGCCGCCGAAGCCCAGTCAGACTGGATCTTGCCGCGCGATCTGGTCAACCAGGTACGGCAGTTGCGCGTGACCGGCCGGGCGAGTGCAGGCAGCACGGTCCTGCTGGATGATCGCTGGTTGCTGCGCAGTGTTGGACTGGTTGCGGGCGGAGCCGAGCAATCGGGCCATCCCTTGCTCGACCCGAACCACTATATAGGCAGCGCGCTGGCGCAGATGGCGCTTCTGGAGCAGGGCAGCCTGGCTGGGATGATCGAAGCGAAGCCCAGTCTGATGATGACCCGCCATCGTCTGGCGCCGGATGATCAGCAGGCGGCGGCGTTGGATGCCTGGCTGGAGCAGGGCGGCGTGCTGGTGCGCTTTGCCGGGTCAGAGCTGGCAGCCAAGCCGGACAATTGGCTGCCGGTGCGGTTGCGCTCTGCTTCGCGTGTGCTGGGCGGCGCCCTCAGTTGGGACAAGCCGCAGCCGCTGGCAGCCTTCCCCGAAACCTCGCCATTTACCGGTCTGCCGGTACCGGACGATGTGACTGTACGCAGCCAGGTACTGGCTGTGCCTGCGCCGGACCTGCGGGACAAAACCTGGGCCTCCCTGGCTGATGGCACGCCTTTGGTGACCGCGGAGCGGCGTGGCGGCGGCTGGCTGGTTTTGATCCACGTGACCGCAAATGCTGACTGGTCTGATCTGCCGCTCTCCGGCCTGTTTGTCGACATGCTGACCCGGCTGGTACGCCTGGGGACCGGCAAGGCAGGCTCTCTGCCGGAGGGGGCCGCGCTTGCCCCGCGGCAGGTGCTGGATGGCTTTGGCCGTTTGCAGGAGCCGGTGCCGGGCGTGCTGCCGTTGCTTTCTGGAACCACCGCCGCCGACCTGGGGCCGCAGCAGCCCCCAGGCTACTACGGAGACCAGGAAAATTTGCGAGCCTGGAACCTGAGTACCGCTGTCGAAAATATCGAAGCGCCGGGCAAATGGCCGGAGGGCGTGGAGCAACGGCCGTATGGCGGGGGTGTCAGCACGGATATTGCCCCATGGCTGTGGCTGGCGGCTTTTGTATTGCTGTTGGGTGATTTCGTGGCCTCTCTGCTGTTGCGCGGTCATGCGCCCTGGCGGTGGGCTGCGGCGGCTTTGGTGCTGGCAGCGGTTGCAGCCACCCTGGCGCCGGGCCGGGTGGAGGCGGCAGAGGACGAGCCATGGCGGGCAACCTTGGATACGGGGCTGGCCTATGTGGTGACCGGCGACGATACGGTGGACCGGGTCACCGCATCCGGCCTCTCGGGGCTAAGCTGGGTGCTGGCTGACCGGACCTCGATTGAGCCTGGACAGCCGGCTGCGGTCGATATTGAGCGCTCGGAATTGGCCTTTTTCCCCCTGATCTACTGGCCAGTGAGCGCCGCGCAGCGCCTGCCGACCGGCGGCGCGCGTGAGCGGATTGCCCGCTATCTGGAGCAGGGCGGAACCATTCTGTTCGACACGCGCGACCAGTACCAGGCAGGTAGCGGCGGCAGCGATACGCCAGAGCGCCTGCGGCTGCGCCAGATTCTGGAAGGCGTGCGGGTGCCGCCGCTGGCTAAGGTGCCGTCTGATCACGTGCTGACCAGGTCTTTCTATCTGCTGCAGGAATATCCGGGACGGTACGCAGGCGGCGCTGTCTGGGTGGAAACCAATGCCGACGCCACCCGCGATGGCGTCACCAGCGTCATTATCGGCGGCCATGACTGGGCAGCAGCCTGGGCGGTGGACCGCAGCGGGCGGCCGCAGTTCCCGGTGATGCCGGGCGGCGAGCGGCAACGGGAATACGCCTACCGCTTTGGCATCAATCTTGTCATGCACGTGCTGACGGGCAATTATAAAGGTGACCAGGTGCACGTGCCCTCCATCCTGGAGCGGCTGGGCCAATGAGCGATTACTCCATTGCCTTTTTGCCACTATTGCCCTGGTGGGCACTGGCTGTGCTGGGGGGACTGGCGCTGTTGCTGCTGGCGTTCGCATTGTGGCGTCGCGCCCGCGGCACGGGTTGGCGGGCGCTGGCTTTTGTTCTGATCGGCTTGGGCCTGTTGCAGCCGCACTGGCTGGAGGAGCAACGGCGCGTGCACCCGGATGTGGCCATCGCCCTGATCGACGAGTCGCCGAGCCAGGATATTGGCGAGCGCGGCATCCGGCGGGAAGAGGCGCTGGAGGCTTTGCGCGCCGCCGCCGGGAAACTGCCCAACCTGGAGTGGCGGGAGGTCCGCGCCGGGGAGCCATCGGCTGCGGCCCCTGGCACACGCCTATTTTCCCGCTGGCGGGAGGCGCTGGCGGATGTACCCGCGGGCCGCCGTGCCGGGGTCATCGTGCTGACCGACGGCCAGGTGCATGACCTGTCCGGCCCGGAAGAGACCACCGGGCCTATACACGTGCTGCTGACGGGGGAGCGGGACGAGCGTGACCGGCGGGTCCGGCTGATCCGGGCGCCGAAATACGGCATTGTCGGCGACAGCATCACGCTGGACCTGCAGGTCGATGACCTGGGCAGCGAGGAATTCGATCCGCCGCCCGCCCTACTGACCGTCCGCCGTGATGGCGAGCTGATTAGCCAACCGAGCGTTCTGCCGGGACTGTCAGCTCTCGTAACGGTGCCGCTGGTGCGTGCCGGGCGGACGCTGATCGACATATCCGTGGGGCCGGGCGAGCAGGAATTAACGCTGGAAAACAATCGGGTGGTGGCGGAAGTTAACGCGGTGCGGGACCGGCTGCGGGTGCTGCTGATCTCTGGCAGGCCCCATGCGGGCGAGCGTGTCTGGCGCAACCTGCTGAAATCTGATCCGGCGGTTGATCTGGTGCATTTCACCATCCTGCGTCCGCCGGAAAAGCAGGATGCAACGCCAATCACCGAGCTTTCGCTGATCGCCTTCCCGATCCGTGAGCTATTCATGGAGAAGCTGGACGATTTCGACCTGATCGTCTTTGACCGTTACACGCGGCGGGGCCTGATACCGCCAGGCTATCTGCAGAATGTTGCGGAGTTTGTGCGCTCCGGCGGGGCTTTGCTGGAGGCGGTGGGGCCAGGCTATGGCGATCCGCTGATCTCGCTGGCGCGCTCCCCCATTGCAAACGTGATGCCGACCGTGCCCGACATGACCGTTACGGAACAGCCGTACCGCCCGGCGGTCACTGACCTGGGCAAGCGGCATCCGGTCACCAAGTATCTGGGCACCGGTGAGCGCTGGGGTCATTGGTACCGGCAGGTGCCTGCCCGGGCGATGCGGGGGCAGGTGCTGTTGAATGGGGCGGACTCCCGGCCTTTGCTGGTGCTGGACAAGATTGGCGCCGCGGGTAATGAAGGCCGCGTGGCGCAGTTTATGTCCGACCATATCTGGCTCTGGGCGCGAGGCTATGATGGCGGTGGCCCGCACGGAGAACTTTTGCGGCGGCTGGCGCATTGGCTGATGAAAGAGCCGGAACTGGAAGAGGAAGCCCTGCTGGCCAGCAGCAACGGCAACCGCATCACGGTCGAGCGCCGTACCATGGCTGCGGAGCCGCCGCCGGTGCGCCTGATCACGCCGGATGGCAATGCGCGGGAACTTCCTCTCACCATGCGCAGCAATGGCCGGTTCCTGGGCAGTGCGCAGGTGACGGGGCAGGGGCTGTACCGGGTCGAGGATGGAACCCATAGCGTGATCGTGCCGGTGGGCGTGCTTGACCCGCTGGAATTCGAGGACGCCCGTACCAGCCCGGAGCCCTTGTCGCCTGCGATAGAAGCCCATGGCGGCACCGTGCACTGGCTGGCCGACCGGGTGCCTGCGATCCGGCAGATGCAGCCTGGGCGTGACATGGCCGGACGCCGGTGGATCGGCCTGCAAGCGAACAATGCCCACACGGTGACGGGCCTGGAGCAGCACAAATTGCTGCCTGCATGGCTGATGTTCCTGCTGGCGGCCTTTCTGTTGGCTGCAACCTGGTGGCGCGAGGCGCGTTAGTGGTCCGATAGAAACGGAGGATACCCATCCGGTTGCTGAATCGAACCACCAACAGATCGACAGTGTTACCGGACTGGCGCGTATTCGATGGTTTTCCGGATTTCTGCGGCGGCGTCCTGGCGGGCGCGGAAGGCTTTCATCAGGCGTTCGTGGTTGGCATAGGCCTCCGGGCTTAACTCGCCACCGATGCGCTCTTCGCGCACGAAATTGCCATGCCGGTCCTGGCCCCGCACCAGCATGGCGGAGCCGGGCGTTGCGCCGACATCCTGTACATGGGCCGGAATGTAGGAAATGCCGAAGCCCATACGCCGGTCGGGAGCATTATTGGGGTGAGAGCAATGGACCAGCCGCGTGTGATGCAGGCTCATTTCGCCCGCTTTCAGCGGCATGGGTACGCCCTTCTCGCCCTCAAATTTCCCGAAGATCGCCTGGCCGCGCAGGATCAGATTGTCCGGGCTGGTGTCGTCTGAGTGGTCGTGCTGGCCATCCAGATGAGAGCCAGGCAGCACATGCATACAGCCTGCCTCTACACTGGCATCGGAGAGCGCAACCCAGGCGGTCACGTGCAGTTGCGGGTCCAGGTAGAAATAGGTGCCGTCCTGGTGCCAGGCGATGTATTGGGGCGTGCCTGAATCCTTGATCCACATGGTGGTGTGATAGACTAGGATATCTGGCCCGATCAGATCCTCAACTGCGTCCAGCACCGCGGGGTGACGGATCAGTTTCTCCGCCCAGTCGAACAGCAGGTAGGACTTGGACTTCTCCGGATAGTCCAGTGTGAGCCCGGATTTTGCCTCGAACGCTTCGATCGCGGCGCGGGCCTCCGCCACTTCCGCGGGGGAGAGCACGGGCACGGGGCAGGTAAAGCCCTCGGTCTCATATTCCTCGATCTGGCTTTGGGTCAGGCGTTTGGACATGGCGGTGATGCTCCCGACTATTGGCGTATTGGGAATGCCTATGGTGCGGCGTTATTGTAGCCCTTGCAAGATGGATGGATGAACGAGATTGAGGAGTGATGCCCATGCTGTTCGATGCTCCAGCCGATGTATCGGCCGAAACGGAAGCCCTGGTCCTGGACTTAGTCGAGTGGATCGCCAAAGAGCCTCGTGCCTATGACACGGTCATGGATGCCTGGCGTACCTTCTGTCCCCGCCTGCCCGTATGGGAAACCGCCTGCGACCGAGCCTATCTGGCGCGGATCAATGGCGAAGTGCGGGTGACAGCAGAGGGGCTGGCCCTCATGCGGGAAGCGGGCAGCGCCATTGCTGGTGAACGCCTGACCTGAAGCCATATACCGTGCGATGGTTCCGGCTGCTGCCGTTAAGGGGCATCGGAAGTACCAAGTTGCTCGAACGTTTGGATATCGAACAGATCTAACCGATACAAAAGGATCGTGATCCGCTCAAACAGGCCTTCATACTTCGGGAATGGACATACTAGCGGCTGTTTAGCGAGCAACAGTTCAGGTCCAAAGCGCGAATATATATTGGGTGGCGATGATTAAGTGTGAAGTCCTAAATTAGGTGTTAATAAAATAATCGCAATTAATATTTAAGGGCTTATCTATCAACCCAGCGGCAGTACAGGCTGTGCCGCCCCTTTGGCCCGCGCCACAGAAGGCGTCGGAAACCGCTTGCCGTTAAGAATGTCCTGAACGGTCAGCAATTGCATTCGCGAATACTGAACACCCATGACTTCAAGATCGCCTGCCGACGCCATTTCGCGAGCAAAGTTCCGCATCTTAGTCGGCCCTGGATTGTCCATGATGATTAAGCCTGCCATGGGCACATTTTCGCGTTCAAGAACCCCTCGGAGGTTCCGCACAACACTGATACCGATATTTCTGCCGCCCTTCACTTCCAACACCATGCTTTCAAGATTGCGTCCTCCCATATCAAAATAGAGCCGCCCGTCAATACCGCCATCAGCCGTCTTTCGCGCAGTGACAAAGCCGTCGATCTGCTCAATTGCCCATTTCTGAAAATGATATTTATCACGTTCCCATAGATCGCGAGCGCCCTCGATGTTGTGTGGGACACCCTCGATCTCAAAATCAATACCATCCTTCAAACCAAGCCGATCTTCCAGCCGAACCTTCGCGACACGCTTGATTGCGTGAATGGCTATATCGATCCCGATCCACTTGCGATCAAGTTTGTGGGCAGCTTCCAGCGTCGTAGCACACCGGCAGAACGGATCGAACACCACATCACCTTCGTTGGTGCTGGCAGCAATGATCCGCTCCAATAGGGCAAGTGGTTTTTGAGTCGCATAACCAAGTCCTTCACTATGGGTCGTTGCCAACATTGAAATTTCCCACCAGTCGCGGGCTGTTACAATTGAATACGTCCCTTTTTGATCTTTATAATATTTAATGGCACCACCATGGCCGCCTCCGGATTGGCCGTAAGATTTGATCTTTAACTGATTAAATTTGCAATATCTGTGATTTCTTGCATAAAATAGAATTGTATCATGTTTTTTTGCAAACCAGCGTTTGCTTGCGCCGCCAGATTTGTAACACCAAATGATCTCATTCCGAAAATTTCCGTGCCCGAAGATGCCGTCCATCATCACCTTGATGTAATGACTGGCAGTAGGATCGCAGTGTAGATAAATTGATCCGGTCGGTTTGAGAATACTCCGCATGGGCAAGAGTCTCTCGGTCATGTAGCTGAGATAGGCAAGTAGGCCAGGCTGCGTCTTGCGCAGGGCGTTACACCAAATTTTCCAGAGCTCGGTGATACCGTCATCAACACCGGATTCTCTCATAAGGATTGGCATATTTCTGATTGCCCGTTCGCGATCTTCATCCAAAGTCCACAGATCGGAGAAAGCTTCAATCTGGTCGGGTAATGGACGGCCTGTCTCATCCTTATAAATCGCATTGTAATCACGGTTTGAGTTGAAAGGGGGATCCAAATAAATCAGATCAACACTGCCTAACGGCATTTCTCGCATGACAGTCAGGCAGTCGCCATAAAAGAGTCGGTTCATTTAAAGCATCCCCGCATAAAAGACCCGAAGGCGTTGTCGTTCTTGCGTTGATTGTACTTCCAGCATGCTTCCGCGACATAGAGCGGCATATAGCATTTTCGATAATGATGATGCGATCCGTACCAGGCCCGTTTGAGAAGTGACCAGAAGCCTTCAATGGTGTTGGTATGGATGTTGCCGAAAACATATTCGCCCTTGCTATGATTGATTGTGGCGTGCGCCATGGTTGCCCGAACAGCGCTGTAAGCCTTGAATTCATCAGTGATCAGCAGCGAGCCTTCGGGATCGACGCTGCTACGAATGAAGTTTAGAATGTCCTTGCCAGTCAGACTGCTGGCGACACGGGCAACGACTTTACCGCCGCGTTTTACCGCGCCAATAACCGACGTTTTGCGTGTCCCTCTTCATCGCGGAGGAGGTGGAGGAGGTAAATCATTGTTATCAAAACGTTTATTTCGCTTGTGTGGTTTACCACCTACATATCTTTCGTCAGCTTCAACAATTCCTTGTAACAGGATTTCACCCTGCTTGCTTGCCATTTCAGCGCGGATGCGTTTCTGCATAAACCATGCTGATTTTTGATTCATATCTAGATCACGGGCAAGCTGACAACTTGATAGGCTTTTCCTGGCATTAACAATCAAGGCAACACCCAAAAACCATTTTTGAAGGGGTATTTTGGTTTTTTCAAAGACTGTACCAGCCAGGACGTTGAAGCTGGATTTGCATCCATGACAGTTCCATCGGCCAATGCGGTCTTGATCATCTTTACAAGCCACGTTTGTAGCCCCGCAATGCGGGCAATGTGGATCATCGCCCCAGCGAACTTTTCTAAATGCGCAATGCAGGCTTCCTGATCCGGAAACTTATAAAAAACGCTGGTGATGTTCATGATTTCCTCCGTGTGCAACATATATAGCATCAAATGCGCAAAGGATTAAGCCCTTAACTACTAATTGCGTTAAAAAATACAAGAATGCACTACGTTTGTAAGTATCGCCAAGTTTGCACGAGGAAAATGCGAATCGTCCGATAAGTGCTCCATGAACTTCAAACGGAAAAAAACAGCGTAAATTGAAATTCTTAACAAAAATGTGCTGCTTGGATCCGGGTTTTCAGGCTGGTATGAACACTTGGCAATATGCTGAAGAGATGGGAGATTATTGTACACCGTGTAGGCTGATGAGCGTTGCCCGTTAGTGTCTGCATGTTGAAACCGCTGATATCACGCGAGCATGGAAGCCATTCCCGCAGTCATACAAGGTGGAGAGGTGGTTTCCCGGAGGTGTTGTTTTGATCCTGCCCCTGGCCTCAAAAATCACGTTTGGCCTGCATGCCCAATTGCCCAACCCCGCAGCGGCCCGAACCATTGTGCGGCTGGCGGAGGAGGGTGGCTTTACCGCAATTGCGGTCGGCGACCATCTTGCGTTTGCGCTACCAATCCTTGATCCGATGATCCAACTGGCCCAAGTGGCGACGCTTTCCGACACGCTGTCGGTGCACACTTCGGTCTACCTGTTGCCCCTGCGCCATCCAACGCCGGTCGCCAAGCAGGCGGCTACCCTGGACCTGATCAGCGGCGGGCGTTTCGTCATGAGTTTGGGTGTAGGCGGTGAGTTTCCGGGCGAGTTTGCGGCGGCGGGTGTGCCACACAACCAGCGCGGCGCACGGCTGGACGAGGGCATTGCGGTGTTGCGAAAGCTGTGGACTGGTGAGCCAGTCAGCCACGAGGGACGCTTCTTCAGTTTTCCGGAAACGCAGATGCTGCCCAAGCCCGCGCGGCCGGTTGGGCCGCCGCTGTGGGTCGGTGGACGGACGGAGGCGGCAATCCGGCGGGCTGGTACCCTTTGCGATGGCTATATCAGCTACGTGGTGACGCCGAATCAGTTTCGGGAGGCGCTCGACCGTATCAGTGGGCACTATGAGGCGGCGGACCGCAACATTCCGGAATTCGGCGCATCGCACCTGCTGTTTACGCGGCTGGGGCCGTCTTACGAGTCGGCCTTTGCCGATGCCAATGCCTTGCTTTCCAAGCGGTATGCCATGGATTTCTCCCGCGCTACCAAGCGGTACGCTGCATTGGGGAAGCCCTCGGAGATCGCCACGGCCATCGAAGCCTTCTATCAGGCCGGCGTCCGGCATCTTGAATTGGAATTCCTGGGCTCCACCGAAGAACGCAACGCGCAGATCGAGCAGTTTGGCAAAGAGGTCAAGCCGCTGCTGAGCTTTGCCGCATGACGGCGACGCTCTCATTCCTAGACAGTGAGAAGATTCAGGAAATGGTCGGAGCGGCGGGATTCGAACCCACGACCTCCTGTCCCCCAGACAGGCGCGCTACCAAGCTGCGCCACGCTCCGACAAGGCGAGGATCATAGCGGCGGCATTTGCCGATGGCAATCAATCCGTCGCTGATTTATGCGGGATAGGCCCGCCCGCGGCGATGCCGCGCGCCTCCGCCGCAAGGCTGGCGAGCATTTGGCGGGGCGCGGCCGGAACACCGGCTGCAGCTGGGGCAGCCTGGGCATCCGGAGCCGATGTTATTGGCGCTTGCGCCGGCTCTGCCGAATCAGTGGACAAGGCTTCCAGCAGATCGCCGGACGGACGGCCTTGCAGGATTTTCTGGGCACCGCGAATGGTCAGACCGTCGTCGTGCAGGAGCTTTTTGATCCGGCGCAGCAGGTCCAGGTCTTCAGGCCGGTAATAGCGGCGGCCCCCGGCGCGGGTCAGCGGCTTCAGGCGGGCGAATTTGGTTTCCCAAAACCGCAAGACATGCGGTTCTACGCCGATTTCAGCCGCAGCCTCGCCTATGGTGCGGAAAGCATCGGGACTTTTCCGGCGGCCGAGAGGCTTGGGCGGTGCTGTCATGGCAGGGGACCCGTCATTCGTGGTCGGTGTCGCTCACGTCTTCGCGGATAATGCCGTTCAGCCGGTCGCGAAGAATGTTCGAGGGGCGGAACACCAGCACGCGGCGCGGTTCGATGCGCGCGGGCTCGCCGGTTTTCGGGTTCCGGCCCCAACGTTCACCTTTGGCACGCACCCAAAAGCTACCGAATGACGATATTTTTACCGGCTCTCCGCGCACAAGCGCGTCGGAGACCTGATCCAGGATGGATTCAACAAGTTCCGAAGCATCGACCCGCGAGAGGCCGACTTCTTCGCAGATCGCGTCGCAAAGGTCTGCGCGTGTTAGTGTTTGCCCAGCCATAACCGAATTCCCTCCACTATGCACTCACAACAGTACGAAGACCGGGGATTATCAACCATCGATAACATGAAAAACAGAACTTTTTGGAAGGCCTACCATCGAACTAAGCTAGAACCCCAGGTAAACCCGCCGCCCATCGCTTCTAGGATGAGAAGGTCGCCGGTGTTGATGCGGCCATCGTCGAGCGCCGTCGACAGCGCTAGCGGAACAGAAGCGGCGGACGTATTGGCGTGAAGCGCGACGGTGCTGATGACTTTTGCCGGGTCAATGCGCAGTTTGCGCGCCGTGGCATCCAATATGCGCTGGTTTGCCTGGTGCGGCACCACCCAATCGACATCGTCGGCGCTCATATTATTGGCGTCGAGGGCTTCCTGGACCACGTTCGCCAGATTGGTGACGGCGTGGCGGAAGACTTCTTTGCCCTGCATGCGCAGATAGCCGGTTGATTGGGACGACGAGGGCCCGCCATCAACAAACAGGCTGTCTTTGTACCGCCCATCGGAATGCAGGTGGGTCGACAGGATCCCCCGGTCACTGGCTGGGTCGCCAAGCTGGGACTGGCGCAGGACAACGGTGCCCGCGCCGTCGCCGAACAGCACGCAGGTGCCGCGGTCTTCCCAATCGAGGATGCGTGAGAACGTCTCCGCACCGATCACTAGGGCCCCTTTTGACTGGCCATTCTTCACAAAATTATCGGCGACAGACAGTGCATAGATAAAGCCGGAGCAGACCGCCTGTACATCAAAGGCGGCACCGTGATGCATGCCGAGCCGAGCCTGGACCTGCGTGGCGGTGGCGGGAAAGGTGTAATCGGGCGTGGCCGTTGCCAGGATAATGAGGTCGATATCATCGACGCTCATATCGGCATTGCGCAGCGCTGCCTTGGCCGCAGCCAGTGCCAGGTCGCTGGTGTTCTGTTCCGGCGCAGCGATATGGCGCTCGCGAATGCCGGTACGCTCGATGATCCATTCGTCAGAGGTATCGACCAGGGCCGCCAGCTCGGCGTTCTTGATCACGCGTTCGGGCAAATAGGAGCCGCATCCGGCGATTTGGGTTCTGTACATCTTCCGCTCACGCCGTTGCTGTGTTGTTGGTCTGGTTCTGGTTCCAATGCAACCGCTCAAACTCCTTGCGGATGTCCGCCATGAAACCTTGTTCCACCATGTCTGCGGCAACGCCGATCGCGTTGGCAAATCCGAGGGCATCCGATCCGCCATGGCTTTTGACGACGATGCCGTTCAGCCCGGCGAACACTGCACCGTTGTAACGCCGCGGGTCAACGCGGCTGCGCAGTTGGCGTAGGGCTTTGCGGGCGAAGAGATAGCCGATGCGCGCGGTCCAGGATGACTCGAAGGCGTTCCTCAGGAAGTGGCTGTAGAGTTCCGCCGTGCCCTCTGCGGTTTTTAGGGCGATATTGCCGCTGAAGCCGTCGGTGACGACGACATCGACACTGCCTTTGGTAATCTCGTTGCCCTCAATAAAACCTTCGAAGACAAACGGATAGTTGCCGTTGCGGAGTTGTTGCGCTGCTGCCCGGATTTCATCCCGGCCTTTGATGGCTTCAATGCCATTGTTCAACAGGCCAACCCCCGGGTTTTGCAGGCCGAAAACGGCTTTGGCGAAAATCGCGCCCATGACGGCGAATTGCACCAGTTGCTCCTCGTTGCAATCGACGTTGGCGCCCAGGTCCAGCATGGCGGTTTCGCCGCGCGCGGTCGGAAAGAAGCTGATCATGGCCGGGCGGGCTATATCTGGCGGCGAGCGAAGAATGAACCGGGAGATGGCCATCAGCGCGCCGGAATTGCCGCCGGACACCACCGCGTCCGCCCTGCCGTCGCCGACCGCCTGGATGGCGTGCCACATGGAAGAGTCCTTGCCGGTGCGGAGCGCCACCGACGGCCGTTCGTCCGAGGCGATTTTGGCGTCCGTGTGCTGAACTTCCATCCGGTCTTTCAGGCGGGGCAGCTTCTCCAGTAATGGGCCGATCTGCTGTTCATTCCCGCAAAGCAGCCAATGCAAATTGGGAAAGCGTTCGGCCGCAATGTTGGCACCATGCAGCACGCTGTCCGGCGCTTCATCGCCGCCCATAGCATCCAATGCGATAATCGCGTACTTTGGCATACTTTGCTGTTTAATCCTAGCAGGAACGGAAAAGGTAGGCTGTTGATAGCGGGCGGCGCGCCTGACGGCAACGCTTACCGCTCAAGTTTCAGTTTACCGAGTGCCGCAAACGGGTTGTCGGCAGCGCCCAATTGTTTGGGATCGAAATCGAGGTTGGTCAATTCTGCATCGCTGGCCCGGGGGTGTGGATCAATGGCGAGCAACAGGTTCTGCACGATGATTTCGCCAAGATCGAGTGTGTCGCCGGACAAAGGTTCCGCGGTTACAGCGTCGGGATCCAGGTCGACTTCCAAACTGTCCGGGTCATCGGTCAGCACGAGCTCCTCCTCGATCTCGCCGGCTGCCTTGTTCTGGAACGTCTCCAGGCTGACAACACATACCTGATCAAATATAGCCTCGAACGTGCCATCGACACGCAGGCGGGAATTGGTGCGGCGCACGGTCAGGAAGGCGTGCAGGCGCGCGACGGAGGGCACGCCCATGCGCGCCGCCAGCGCTGGCAGTTCGGCTGCTTCCGCATCAAGCTTCAGCCGGACGGGGCTGCGATTGACGTCTGCAAGTGGCAAAAGGCGGGAGAATTCCGTCATGAATCGGCACCAGCAGGCGGCGGTGGGAAAATGCCTTTACCGGCCTGGATTGTTGCTAGCGGCAATGCAGCCAGATGCGCGGTGGCAGCTTCCTGGTAAGACAGCATGGCAGCGACCCATGTGCCCTCGGGAGCTTCGACCGTGCCGTAAACGTTGCGGCGCAGTGCGCCCTGCATTTCGTCCGCCGTTTCGGCATTGAAACCAGCATTGTAGGCTGACAGGCGACCGTAAAGCGCCTGCGTCATCGCCTTCACCCGCTTGCCGACCGACATGTCGCCGACACCGGTTTCGCGCAGGGCTTCGTCGAAATGGCCGGTGATGATATCAAAGACGCCTTGGCTGTAATTTGTTGCGGCCTCGCCATCGCGGCGCAGGCGGACCAGCAGCAGGTGCAAGTGCAGCGCCACCATCTCGAAGCGGCCGTCGAATGTGTCAGGCACA
Source organism: Alphaproteobacteria bacterium (assembly GCA_965202745.1). Classification (GTDB taxonomy): domain Bacteria; phylum Pseudomonadota; class Alphaproteobacteria; order Bin95; family Bin95; genus JACKII01. The sequence goes on along the minus strand of CBDBCB010000020.1, from coordinate 330,182 downwards.
CCCAAGCTGGTAAAAAACACTGGTGCACGCGCGGCCTCAAACACCGCCTGAGCGGCGGGTTGCGGGTCTGCGCCGGGCTTTGCGCCAAGTGCGCGCTTGATCCAGGTTGAAATCACGCTAACTGTCTAGATTGGTTCTGACGTTTGCAGGTACATAAGGCGATGACCGTTCGGAAACGGCGTGACACGTTTACACTACCGCTGCCATCCGGCCTAAAACAGGCTTTTGCGGCCATTGCTCTGGGGGGACTGGTCGCGGCTTGTACCGTTACCGAGACCCAGCGCGGGCATCTTTTGCCGGAAGGAGTCGCTGCCGAACTAAGCGCCGCAAACATGCCCCAGCAACGGGTTGTCGAGCTGTTGGGCACCCCCAGTACTGTTTCCGCTTTTGACCGCAACCGCTGGTACTATATCGGCGAAGTACAGCAGCATCAGGCCTTCTTCAGACCGGATGTGGTCGCCCGCGAAGTGCTGATTCTCGATTTCGACAACAATCTGCTTTTGGCGCGGGTAGCAACATTGTCGGAGAAAGACGGCAAGGAAGTGACACTTGTCTCGCGGGAAACGCCAACCGAGGGTAACTCAATCTCCGCGATTGAGCAGATCCTGGGCAATCTCGGCCGATTCAATCAGCAGGGTCAGTAACCCTGCTGATCCTGTGGCTGTTTGTTTACCTCTCGTATTGAATAACGGTGTGCTCCTGCTCGCCCAGGCCTTCAATCCCGCAACGGACCACCTGGCCTGGTTGGATATAGCGTGGCGGCTTGGCACCGTGACCGACGCCGGCGGGGGTGCCGGTCGCCATGACGTCGCCGGGCAGGAAGGTCATGAACTGGGAAAGGTTCACGATGGCCTTGCGCGCACCGAAGACCAGGTCTGCTGTCGTGCCATCCTGGTGACGGACGCCATCCACGTCGCACCAGATGCGCAGGTTGCCGGCGTCACCCGCTTCATCCGTTGTGACCAGCCAGGGGCCGAGCGGGCCGAAATTGTCGGCGCTCTTGCCCTTGGTTGAGTCGCCGCCATGTTCCATCTGGAAGGCGCGCTCGGAGACATCGTTGAAGGTGCAGAACCCGGCGACATAGTCGAGGGCGTCATCTTCCGAGACGTAGCGGCAGACCGAGCCAAGGACGATGGCAAGCTCGATCTCATGGTCCAGCTTCTGACTGTTCAGGGGCCGGATGATTGGATCGTTCGGGCCGCAAAGAGAATTGATAGCCTTGTTGAAGATTTGGGGCTCGGTCGGCGGCTCCTTGTTCACTTCGCGGGCATGATCCAGGTAATTGAGGCCGAGGCAGATCATCTTGCCGACGCCGCCGACCGGCGCGCCAAGGCGGGGTGAGCCTTCGACGATTGGGAGCGTGGAGAGATCGAGCGAGCGGAGGGCCGCCAGCGAGGAAGGGGAGAGTTGGGCCGGGCCGATGTCCGGCAGCAGGCCGGAGAGATCGCGGATCTGGTCCTGAGCATCAAGAATGCCGGGCTTTTCAGCTCCGATGTCACCGTAACGGAGAAGACGCATGGGTGGGGTTTCCTTAGGTTTAGATTAATCCAATTGTTCAATCGTTGGCGCGTGGCCCGCGAGGCGGGTCTGGCGGACGTCGCGGGGTTCGGCGGGGTCGAAGCGGCGGCCGCGGTGCATGGTGGCGCGGTTGTCCCAGACGACTAGGTCGCCAACCGTCCATTGGTGGGAATAGACGAATTGCGGCTGGGTCGCGAACTCTGCCAGATCATGCAGGAACATACGGCATTCCGCGATGCTCCAGCCTTCGATCTGGCCAGCGTGGGACGATAGGAACAGGGATTTGCGCCCGGTCACCGGGTGCGTGCGCACGAGGCGCTGGCGGACCGACTTGAACTCCGCGCGCGCGGCATCGGTCATTTCGCCGAAGCCGACTTTCTCCCGTGAAAATATCTGGGAGTGCAGGCAGACTAAGTCCTCCACCTCCGCTTTTGTGCGGTCGTCCAAGGCGTCATAGGCGGCACGCATGTCCGCGAATTCTGTATTCCCGCCCCACGACGGCACCGAGCGCCCGGAAAGCAGGGAGTATTTCGCAGGGGTAGGCCGGAACGAACTGTCCGAGTGCCAGAGCCGGTCGGCGAGCTTGAACATATGGGCGCGGCTGTCGGCGGGGAGTGGTTTGCCCTTGCCGTCGATGTTGGAGAAATCACCCATGCCCTGGCCAAGCTTGCGGGCCTGCGCGTCGGTGCGGAAATGGATGTGGCCGGAGCCGCGGCCACGGCCTTTGCCTTCGATCTCGCCAAAATGGAGGGTGAAGGCCAATTGCTCCTCGTCGGTCAGGTGCTGGCCGCGATAGACGAGCACGCCGAAGCGGTCCATGCCCGCCTCGATGGCGGCAACCTGCTCTGGTGAGAGGGGATCCCGGCAGGCAAGGCCGGTGACCTCGCCCGCGAAGTCTGGGGTCTTGGCACCCTGGGCGATGGGGGTGATGGCGAGTGACATGGCTTTCCTCCCGCGGTTGGCGGTTTTCTGCGGGGGATTGTGATGGCTTCAGTGGTGTTTGGAAAGTGTATGCCCGGCAAAATCGAACCACCGACACATCGAAAGAAGGGGCTGCTCTTGTGGTTGGCTGCGCAGTAGGTTGAAATGCAGGGCGATGCAAATCCCGCCAAATGAGGAAGCTCCTATGACCTTGGTTCCGCTCGATTCCTGCGAAGTCACCGTGTTGGTCGACAACATGATGGATATCCTATCGACCACGCCAAGCTATGTGACCAGCGAGGTTGCTAACGTGCGCAAGGCTGGGGCGACAGTGCAGTCGGGCAAGTGCCTGTGTTGCGCCCAGTAGGGGCTATCGCTGGTGATCAAGGCGCGGTCAGGCGATGGCGAGAGCACGCTGTTGTTCGACTCCGGGCCGGAAGGTTATGGGGTCGAGCGGAATGGCGATCGGCTGGGCGTGGATTTTGGCGGTATCGATGGAGCGGTATTCTCTCATGGGCACTGGGATCATGTGGGCGGCATGACGACGGCGCTGTGGCTGATTTCGGATGCGAAAGGGCACAAGGAAACGCCGGTATTCGTGAACGAAGGCATGTTTGTGGAGCGCGCGATGTTGGGCCCCGATGGCGTGCTGTTTCCGTTCGAGGCCGCGCCCTCGGCCGATGAATTGGCGGAAGCCGGCGGGCGGGTTGATCTGGACGACAACGCGAGATTGCTGCTGGGCGACCGGGTTCTACCAGAGCGGAGAGATTCCTCGCGTGACCGGCTATGAACAGGGACTGAAGGGGCAGAAACGGCGGTCGGCGGACGGTGGCTGGGAGGACGACGAACTGCTGATGGAGGAGCGCTTCGTTGCGGTACATCTGAAAGACCGAGGCATGCTGGTATTCAGCGCCTGCTCCCACGTTGGCATCGTGAACGTGTTAAAGCACGCGCGGGAGGTATTCGATCCGATCCCGATTTACGGGGTCATGGGCGGGTTTCATCTGTCCGGCGCTAGACGGTTGCTGACATGGCGGAGATCAATCCTGAAATTATATGTAAAACACACGACTTGATCTGAGGGACAACTCAGCTTGCGTTGCTGAGAATGGGTTGTGCATTGTCCGATTGGTCGAGCGCCCGGATCGTCTTGTCTACAGCGATGGGTAACGTTTCGCGGAAGGTCTGCATAGGTGTTTTACCATAGCAGTGCCGCCCGGAATGAGGCCGCTGTTCGTTGTACTTGGCGAGCCACGCGTCCAGATCAACCTGTAGTTCCTCAACAGAACGATACAGCTTCTTGCGGAACGCGATGTCGTAGAACTCATCCTTGATGGTTCGGTGGAACCGCTCACAGATGCCATTCGTTTGCGGGGAATTGGCCTTGGTGCGGGTGTGGTCTATGTCCTCGATCGCCCAATAGAGCTGGTAGGCGTGGTTCTCGACCTTGCCGCAATATTCCGTGCCTCGGTCCGTCAGCACGCGCAGCAGGCTGATCTTGTGTGCGGCAAAGATAAGGGATCACGCGGTCGTTGAGTAGATCAGCGGCGGTGATGGCGGTCTTTTCGGTATAGAGTTTGCAAACCGCCACGCGGGCATATGTGTCGACAAACGTCTGTTGATCTATCCGCCCCACACCCTTCATTGTGCCTCCATAATAGGTGTCCTGACTGCCCAGATAGTCAGGGTGGTGGCGCGCGATTTCGCCGTGCGCCTCTTTCCTGGCCTTGGCTTTTTCCAGGGCGGCCATCTGGTCCTCGGTCAGCAGGATGCCGTCCAGCGCGGCGCGGGCTTCCAAGGCCTTGAGCCGCTTCTTCATGGTTTCCAGATCATTGCGCCGCCAGATCGACCGCAGGCCTGACGACGACACCATGATCCCTTTCTTTTGCCGCTCCCACGACGCCCGTTTCTGCCCCAGAGCCGGGTTGTCTATGGCCAATTCAATCACCGCCTTTTCGACAGGCTCTGGCACACGGTTCTTCATCACAGGCTTGCGGCGGCTGAGATCCATCAGGGCCTCTTCGCCGCCTTGGTCGTAAAGTTCTTTGAACCGATAAAAGCTGTCCCGCGACTATCCCATCACTTTGCAGGCCTGACTGACACTGCCGAGCTGTTTGGCCAGCTCCAGCAGTCCCAGCTTTGGTTTGATGATCTTCTCTTGAGTGCTTGTCATTGATCGACACTCCTTGATTAAGCTCCATAAGAGTAGAAATGTCAGATCAAGTCGTGTGTTTTACATATAATGCTAGGTCTCGCTGTCTGATTGCTGAGGTTTAGGATTATTTTGGGTTAAGGTAGCGCGTGATTTCTCCCCTCTTTTGATGCGATAGTTGTTGATTATCGTGAAAATCTTTACCCTGTACTTCTTAAAATAATCCCTGTTTTCGTTTGCCATTGTAAATCTGGATTCAAAAATAAGAAAAATAACAAAATACAATAAATAATAGATAAATTTTTTGGATTTATCGAGAATATTAAATGATATTACTAGAGAATTTAAAAAAATTTATATTTCATCTAGTATGTTTTAATAAGTATTAAATTGATTAAGGTTATTTTTGTAAAAAATTCATCAAAGATATTTTCTACATGGTGTCTGATTTTGAAAAATTGTATCGCATCAGAAATGTTCAATATTTTAAATTTTGTCGAAATCGGTGGATATTGCACAGAATAATGCTCTGATTACCGTTTCATTAATAAGATCAGAAAGGGTTTTTATTACATATAGCGTATAGCTTGTACAATTTGATTGAATTTCCGAATTCGCCCATTCCTGCGCAGCAGATATTGCGTTTTTTGACAACTCTAAATGTTTGTTGTAGTCATGCTCAACAATAGTGTCTCGTTTTTCAAAAGCAAAAAATACTATTGATATCGTAATTACAAGAACGCTGAGGAATCTAACTAGACCTTTTGGAATTCTATCCGAAGCTAGGGCAAAACCAAGAATCATCGCTAAAAAATGGTGAGCAAAGAAACCTCTACTAAAGCTTAGTAAAGTTCTAGATTTAAAAAATGATCAGATAACGACTTATTTGCTTATCTTATGTATTCTATAAATATATTATACTATATCATCGATTTTCAAATTCTAATTACGTAAAATGGAGACGACCCATCTTTGTGCAATACAAAAAAAGCCGACTCCAATTTATGCTAGCTCAATATATTATAGCGTCAGTCCCGCGACCAGGCCACCACTTTCTGGCGCTGCACGCCCAGGCCTTCAATGCCGACTTCCATTACGTCGCCGGGGTTCAGCCATTTCTGGGGCTTCATGCCTGCGCCGACGCCCGGAGGGGTACCGGTCATGATGACGTCGCCGGGTAGCAGGGTCATGTATTCGCTAACGAATGAAACGATCTTTTTGATGCCGAAGATCAGCTTGTTGGTGGAGCCGTTCTGCATCATCTCGCCGTTGACCTTCAGCCAGATTTTCAGGTCTTCCGGGTTCGGCACTTCGTCCTTGGTCACCAGCCAGGGGCCGACGGGAGCGAAGGTGTCGGGGCTCTTGCCTTTGGTCCACTGGCCGGCCGGGCGCTCCTGCTGGAACTCGCGCTCGGAGACGTCATTGCCGACAGCGTAACCGGCGACGCAATCCATGGCCTCATCCTCGGAGACGTAGGAGGCTCGCTTGCCGATATAGACGCAAAGCTCCGCCTCCCAATCCAGCTTGGTGGAGTGTGGCGGCTTCACCACGTTGCCGTTCGGCGCGTTGTAGGCGGTGGTGGCCTTGTGGAAGATGATCGGCTCAGACGGCGGGGTCGCGCCGACTTCGGCGGCATGGTCCGAATAGTTCAGGCCGATGCAGACTACCTTGGACGGGTTTGCGACCGGCGGGGCGAGGACGGGGTTGCCCACGACCTTTGGCAGGCTGGCCGGGTCGACCATGGCGATTTCGTCCAGGCCTTCCGGATTGATCGAGTCGCCGTCAATGTCGACCACGATGGCGGAGAGGTCGCGGATGTTGCCGTCGGCATCCAGAATGCCTGGCTTGATCTGGTCGCCGGTAGCGTAGCGGAGGAGTTTCATGGGATGTTTCCATTTCAGCAAAGATCTCACCCTGAGCTTGTCGAAGGGCGAGGCCGGAAAGAGCTTCACCCTTCGACAAGCTCAGGGTGAAGAGAAGGTAGGGCCGGTGCCGTTACTCCGCGGCGGCAGCTTGCAGGGCGGGGTACTTCACCGCGCCGTTGGCTTTCATGTTGGCGATCTCGGCGTCGGAATAGCCCCACTCGCCCAGGATAGCGTCGGAGTGTTCGCCGATGCTGGGAGCGTGGGTCAGGGCGTCCGCGCCGTTCAGGCGGGGCTGGCCGGGGATGTGCGGCAGCGGGATGGTGCCGGTGCCTTCGTGCTCCAGGTATTCCAGCGCATCGACGGCGTTGACGTGCTCGGCTTCCATCAGGTCGCCGTAATTCTGCACCGGCGCGTTCATGACGCTGGCGGCAGTCAGGCTATCGGCCCAGTCCTTGGTGGAGCGGGTGGCGAAGACTTCGCAGATCATCGGCATCAGAATCTTTTCGTTCTTCAGCCGCTTGGTCCGGTCATCGAAACGCTCGTCCTTGATCCATTCCGGCTTGCCCATCACTTCGCAGAGCGACACGTAGTGCGCCTCACGCATGGCGGTGATGTTGATGAAGCCGTCGGTGGTCTGCATTGTGCCGACCGGTACATAGAGCGGCTGGCTCTCGCCCTTTTCCATGTAGAATTCCATGATCTTTGCCGCCTGGAAGGCCATGGCGGATTGCAGCAGGTTGTTGTCGATGTAGCAGCCGCCGCCAAAGCGGAATTTGCGCATCAGGGCGGTCGACAGCGCCTGGAAGGCATAAAGGCCGGTGGTGACGTCAATCGGGATCATGTTCAGGCGGTTCGGCAGGCCCTGGCTGTCCTTGTTGATGGTCATCAGGCCGCTATAGGCTTGAATCACCGCGTCGGTGACCGGCAGGTTCATGTTCGGGCCTTTTTGGCCGAAACCGGTCACAGACAGATAGATAACGTCCGGATTGAACTCTTTGACCATGTCATAGGACAGGCCGAACTTCGCCATGATGCCAGGGCGGAAAGCTTCGACGATGACGTCGGCTTTCTCCGCGATCTTGCGGGCGGCGGCTTGGGCGTCCGGGTGCTTCATGTCCATGGCGAGTGAGCGCTTGCCGCGGTTGAAGGCGATGGAGTGGGCACATTGGTCGCCATACATCGCGCCAAGCGTGCGGCCCCAATCGCCATCCGGCGGCTCGATCTTCAGCACGTTAGCGCCATGCTGGGCGAGCAGCATGGACGAGTGCGGGCCGGCGACGCCCTGGGTGAAGTCCAGGACGTTGATGCCCTCAAAAGCACGGGGTTCGGTGGTCATTTCGGGGAGTTCCTCCAGCAACAAATCACATGAGGGCGTAGACTGCCCTGCTTAGTCTGCGAATAAGCCATGTGGCGCGCTGGAGGTCAATTGCAGAGCATGCTATGAAAGGTGAATGAGCCGTTGATATGACCTACTTGGCTCCCCGCCCCTCTAGTCTGTGTCTGACCAATAGAATGCAATTAAAGCGCAATGGCGGGAAAAGGGCTTGGGAAGGAGCCGGGGCATGACCGGTTTGGTACCCCGCAAAGTTGCTGTTCCGCTCGTTACCATCTTCGGCATTCAGTCTGCGCTGACGGTGGCTGCCTATGCGTTTCCGGTGGTTATCCCGGTTGCCGCAGCGGACCTGGGAATCGCGCCGGAGTCGGTCGGCTTTCTGGTATCGGTGATTTATGTGGCCGGCATGACCTTCGGGCTGGCTTCCGGCTGGTTGCTGGCGCGGCTCGGGCCGACGCGCGTGTTTCAGCTGCTGCTCCTATTGGCGGGGCTGGGGGCTGCCGCCTTGACGCTCGCCACGATAGAGGCGGCTTTTCTCGCCGCGGCGTTGGTAGGGTGCGCGTCCGGGCCGATGAATCCGACGGGCTCCCAGGTTTTGGCACGCCTGACGACAGCCAAGATCCGCGCGTTGATATTCTCGCTCAAGCAATGCGGAACCCCGGCGGGTGGTATGTTGGCAGGCGCGGTGCTGCCCGCGCTGATGCTGGCCTATGGCTGGCAGGCTGCGGTGCTGGCGATACCCGCCATGGGCCTGGTGTTACTGGCGCTGGCGCCAATTGGCGGACTGGGCGGACGGGACGCATCGGCCGGGCCGGGAGGTGCAGAACGCGGTAGTGCGCTTGGAGCCGTGAAGCTCGTGCTTGGCGTACCGGCCTTGCGGGCGATGACGTTTGCCGGGTTTGGCCTCGCGGTCTGCCAGATGGGGCTCGCGACGTATCTAGTGGTGTTCCTCTGGCAGAGCGCCGGGTATGCGCCAGCGGTTGCCGGGCTGATCTTCTCGGTCCTGCACGCGTCCGGTATCGGATCGCGGATAGCGCTCGGTTTCATCGCCGACAGCCTGATAGCCGCCCGGTGGGTGCTGGTGCTCATTGGGGCGGTGCTGAGCATCGCGCTGCTGCTGATTACGGGCCTGCACTCCGGCTGGCCTATTGTGGCTGTCTACGGTGTGGTCGCGATGGCTGGGGCTAGCGGCAACGGCTGGGTCGGCCTGTACTTCGCGGAACTTGCCCGATTGGCGCCGCCGGACCGGGTGGCCGATGTTGCAGCGGGCAGCCAGTTTCTCACCTATCTGGGGATTGTGTGCGGGCCGCTGATATTAGGCGCGCTGCTGCGGGCGACGGACAGCTATGCGTTTTGCTTCATTGTGCTGTCTGTCGTTTCGCTGATCTGTGCTGTCTACCTGGCGCTTGCGGGCGGAAAGGCTGGAGAAGGCGGGTAGGGATGCATAATGATAGGGGCTGACCGCATCATTGGATCAAAGGGCTACCCATGACCGATTTCGGCATTTTTACCTTTGTCACCGACTATTCCCTCGGCCCGGCGCGGCTGGTGAAGGAGGTGGAGGACAGGGACTTCGAATCGCTGTTCCTGCCGGAGCACTCGCACATTCTGGCGAGCCGCCGGACGCCCTATCCGGTCGGTGGCGATCTGCCGATGGAATACTCCCATACCTATGACCTGTTCGTGGCGCTGACCGCGGCGGCCGCCGTCACCACCAAATTAAAGTTCGCGAGCGGCATTTGCCTGATTACGGAGAACCATCCGGTGCGGCTCGCGAAGGCGATTGCGATCTTGGATCATCTCTCCGGCGGGCGGGTGTTGCTGGGCGTCGGCGCCGGCTGGAACGCGGAGGAGATGGAGAACCACGGCGTGCCGTTCAAGCACCGTTGGAAGATCCTGCGCGAGCGTATCCAGGCGATGAAGCGCATCTGGGCGGAAGACGAGGCCGAATATCACGGCGAGTATGTGGATTTCGACCCGATCTGGTCCTACCCGAAGCCGGTGTAGAAGGGTGGGCCAAAGGTGCTGATTGGCGCGAACTCCAAGTGGGTGTTCGACCGGGTGGCGGACTATGCCTACGGCTGGCTGTCGATCAATCCGATGCCGGGCCGGGTGCATTAGGGCATCGAATTGGATGACGGGCTGGAGCGGTTGCGTGTGTCGGTGGAGAAAGCCGGGCGCAGCATGGCGGAGATCAACCTGACCGTGTTCGGCTTGGGTCCGGACCCGGCGGCGATCGAGCGGCTGATCAGCCTTGGCTTCAACCGCGTTGTGTTCCACGTGCCCCCGGCACAGGAGGGCAGGGTACTGCGTCTGCTGGACCGGTATCAGGGGATTGCCGGGGAGTTTGCTTAGCCAGGCGTGTGCTTACCGGCGGTGGCGAAGGTATACGAACGCGGCAATACCCGCCGCCAGTAGGGGCAGGGCCAGTGGCGCTGGCACTACGGTGGACGGATTCAGGGTAATTTCCGTGAGTACGAAATTGCCGTTGACTGGCTGTCTGCCTGGTCCGTTGAAGGGCAGTGAGGCATCCTCAAGTACTTCCAGGCGGATGCCGGTGATGTTCGAGTATGCGCCTGCGTAGGAAACGTCATAGGTCGCCGTGGCCGGGGTCGTGCCACCGACAAGAACGGAATTATCCTCCAGAGTCGTGAATGTCATGCCTGCCGGGGCCGTAAGGACGGTCCAGTTTGCCGTTACGTCGCCGCCACTCGTCAGGCCGTCAGCGAAGGTACTGCGGTCATCTGTTGTAGTGGAGAGACGGAAGCGACCGATCAGGTGAAACGCTGGTCCCGTGAAACTTTGGAATAGCTGGAAGTCGAGGCGATTGCCGGTGATGTCCGTCTGGGTCTTCCAGACTGCAGTCTGACCCGAGATATTAGGGGCGATGGCCCAGCCGTCGGCTGCAGTGACTGCGTCATTGCTGGCTTCACCTGCACCAAAACCAGCCTGGCTGTGGGTGGCGGTGGCATTGGTCAGCACCACTGCGTTTGCCGGGGCAGCGAATGCCGCCGCTGCGCAGGCTTGGGTGGAGCAGTTTGGATATTGACCACATTTAAAGCTCTCTCCGTATCATTCAATACGTCGATAACATTGTATAGCACTCAACCTCAAGGTGAAATTGAGCTGCTGTGGTATTAGTCCGCCTCCTGCATATACGCTCCCTGCTTCGTCAGTTCCCTGCGGATGTCGGCCACTGGCACCTGCCTTGCCTCAACGCCGCTGCCTGCCGTCAAAGCCGCGGCGACGCCCGCCGCGTGGCCGGTGAGCCAGCATTGGGGGATCTCGCGCATGAAGGTATGGGTCTGGGCGTCCGTTGAGATGTGGCGGCCTGCCGCTAGCAGGTTGTGGGTGTTCTGGGGCAGCAGCGCGCCATAGGGCACGGAGACCGTCGGGTGGTTCGGGCTGAGGCTGGGTGACACGCCGATCTCGTCGTCCAGGATCAGGCCGGAGCGGGTCTCGGCTGCGGTCATGCGGTGCTGGCCGACCAGGCGGCGGCTGTGGCGCGCGCCCAGTTGCGGGGCGGTCAGCATCAGCCAGCTTTTCTCGAAGCCGGGCGCGTTGGCCTTGTAGAAATTCAGCAGGTCGACGATGGCCTGGCGCGATAGCAGTTCCAACTGGGTCAGGTCGTTGATCTTCAGCACGTCGAAGCCGGAAGACCGCGGCCCCATGAAGACCATCACGTCATCGCGCCAGCCCGCCATGGGCAGGATGAAATGCTTCACGGCATCCCGGCCGGCTTGCATGAACTGCTTGAAGCCGTCGCTGTCGGAGGTGCGGAAGGCCATTCAGGCGTTCACGTCCACGCCGGAGAGCAGCGAGGCCGTGTTGGCGCAGTGGTGGATATTGTCCTGCTCGATATCGCCCTCGGCATTCTCGCCAGCGCGGGCAAACATGTCGCCGTCGCCGGAGCAATCGACCACGGCCTTTGCCCGGATCGCCTGGCGGCCCTCTTTGGACTCGATGATGGTGCCCGCGAGCTTGCCGTTCTCCATCAGGGGCGCGCTGGCCCAGGAGTGCAGGAGCACGTCGATGCCTGCCTCCGAAATCATGGAGAGGGAGGCGAGTTTCAGCCATTCCGGGTCGATCATCGGTGCCCAGGTGACGGTGCCATGATGGGCGGAGGCGCGGGGCCCCCATTCCCGGACCATGGCTTCCTCGCGGCGGCCCCAGGAGGAGGGGGAGGGTCCTTTAATTGCGTCCTTGGGCAGGCGGTCGAGCAGTTCCTCCGCCATGCCGCGGATCACCAGCTTGCCGTCCCAGTCCGACATGCGGTCGATCCAGATGACGAGCCCGCCTGTCGAGAGCCCGCCCAGATGGTTGTAGCGCTCCACCAGGATAACGCTCGCGCCGGTGTGGGCGGCGGCGATGGCCGCCGTGGTGCCCGCCGGTCCGCCGCCGATCACCAGCACGTCGGTGGAGGCGAACACCGGCAACCTGCCCCACCGGCACGGACACAGTGCCCAAGCCGCCGCGCGAGGGGCGGGCGAGGGCGCGGCCTGCGTCGAACATGCCCTTTTGGGCGGGTTGTTCTTCAGTTTCTCCGGTCATGGGGCGGGTTCCTCTGGCGGGGCGTTTATCGGGTGGTAATCATTGTTGCCGTGTTGGCGGCCAGCCTAGCGCATCGCCATTCCCCGCGCTATCGGACAGCGTATCAGGAGAGGAGTTCCGGTGAGAAACGGTCGGCGGTGGCAAGCCGGACTGGGATAGAACCACCAACATAGTGAAAGAGCGGCCTGACTTACGAAGCGCTGGCGGACGCAAGCGCTTCGATCAGGCCACTAGCTAGGACTTGCCGTAAGACGTCGCCTTTTCCATATCCGGCTCGGGCACGACCTTTTCCATCGTGTTGATGCTGACATGCGGCCAGCCGATGAGGCCGGGAAAACCGTCACGGCGGGGGAAGAAGTCCAGCATGACAATCTGCAGGTATTGCAGCCGCAGTTTGGGTGCGCCATTGGCGTCCTTCTCCGCCAGTTCCTGAATCCAGAATGTCGCCTTCATGGAGGCAGCATCCGCCTGCCGCTCAATAAACGGGATATTTCGGATGCCGGCCTGTTCGATGGTGGTGTCGAACTCCAGCTTTGTTGTCCGGACGATCTCGATGCTGGGGTCCTGGTTGGCGGCGTCCAGCAGCAAATGCGGCTCGACCGGATTGAGCCGGCCTTCGAAAAGATTGTTGTTAAAGTGCTTGTAGGGTGCGAGGTAGCGCCCATCCAGGTTATGCGGAACATCGATTGGCAGGCTGTTGATTGCCGGAATTTCCGGCGGGCCGCTGGTCGTTCCGCTGCGGCCCAACGCGTTGAAGGCATTTCCGTGCGGAACCGTTCCCATGCGGGCGATATTGATGCCGTTGGTCGTTTCATTGGTCATGTTCAGAAACAGGCCGGGCTCGTGATGGATCGCCTGAGGCAGCTTGCCCCGCTTGTCGGACTCCGGAAAATCATCGACGGCGATTTGCGTGATGATTTGCTCGTAATCCAGTGTGACTTTCCACAAATTGGTTTGAAGCCTCCGACTTCAGTCGGATAAGAAAACAACTTTGCGCCGAAGGCGCTCAAAGCCACTGAACCGTCTGACTTTAGTCGGAGGAGGTTCAGTCCATTGCGTTAAGACAATAAAACGAATGGGGTGATCTGGAAAATTAACCAACCAAAATTCATTGTTATTTAACTAACTAACGGTGGTTTAACATTTAATTATCTTTATTTAATACATTGATTGTCATTAGCGCCAATGATCGGTGACAGTGACATTTTCCACCGTTCATTGGTATAAGGCGTGGTTCATTTCTTTGCCTGATGCCCGGCGCGCAACCAAATCCCCGACGTCCGCTGCCGGGTGGCGGGAGGTTGCCGGCCTATGCGTAAACGGCGGGGCTTGCCGTCAGGTCTCCAACGCTGCCCAGGCGGCGGGCCCGGCAATGCCATCGACGATCAGGCCGGCTTGGACCTGGAATTGGATCACTGCGCGCTCCGTGCCGCTGCCGAAGACGCCATCAACCTCCACCGCTACCATTTTGGCCTTGAGCGCTTTTTGCAATGCGCGGACGTCGCGGCCCTGCATCATGGGGCGGGTGAGCTTGAGGATACGCTCGGACGGGTCGGCGGCGGAGACGCGGACGTCGCTGGAGAGTGCTGCCTCGTCAATGCGGATGCCGCGCACTGTCAACGGCAGGGCCAGGTCCCAGGCGGCGCTGGCCACCAATCCCTGCAGGGCGTCCATCTGGTAGACGGTTTTGTGCAGCGGAGTGTTGGAGTGGTTGGCGAGCCAGTCGCGGCGGGTGGCGAGATAGGCGCCAACCCAGGGCTGCTCGCCCAGTTGCGCCATGCTGCCGTGGCGGTTGTTGGTGCGGTCGCGCATCAGCCGCCAGGAGCCGTGAATGGTGCTGTCGTAGACGGTGGCGGCCGTCAGCGCCTGGCTGCCGCCAATGGCATTCATCTGGCGCATGGCGGGCTGCCAGTAGACGCGGTCGAAAAAGCCGTCCTGCACCGCATGCATGACGGCATCCTCCCCCGCATCGCGCAGCAGACCGCGGAAGGTGAAATCATGGTCGAGCGCTAGGTCACGGTTTTCCAATTGCGGCAGGAAGGGGGAGAGGGCTCCCGCCAGCGCTGCGCCCGGTGTGCGGCAGTATTCAGCGATCAGCAGGTGAAGGTTGCCGCTGGCGAGTGTCATCTGCGCCTTGCCATAGGTCAGGTGGCTGGTATCGCTTGCTAGCAGGGCGACCCGGCCATAGTCGCCGGTGACTTTGCTGGTTTCGAATATCTGGTCGATGGCCTGGGCGGTTTTCTTTTGCAGGTCGGTCAACATGGCTTTGACTCCGGTGCAGTTGGTTGGTCAGGCTTCGACCCTACTAGAGCCGCGGAGGGGCAGGCATCACCCATATGGGCTAAATTCCGCGGTCCGCCCGCCTTATTGCAGGGCAGGCGGAATAATGTGCTGGGCGGGGTCCAGGTCGATGATCATGCGCTTTACCAGGCGGTGGCACTCGTTCGGGAACTCCTCGCGCTTGTGCAGCACGACGGCGTTGTCCCAAAGCACCAGGTCGCCCGGCTGCCAGTCATGGTCATAGACATTGTGCGGCCGGACGGTGTGCGCCTCCAGCTGGTTAAGCAGGTCGTTGGCTTCGTCCTGGGGCATGTTGTCGATGCCGGTGACGGTCTTGGGATCTATGAACAGCGCCTTGCGGCCCGTTGCCGGGTTCACGTTCATCAACGGATGCTTGACGTCCGGCGTTTCCGCCAGGCGCTTGGCGAGGTCGTGGTTCTTGTACCGGCCGGGATGCAGCGGGCCGATGCGGGCGGCGAAGCTGAAGATGCCGACCGCGCCATCCACGGCTTTTTTGAGCGGGGCGGGCAGGGTGTCGTAGGCGTGATAGAGGCTCGCCCAGGAGGTCATGCCGCCCGCTGCCGGCAGTTCGACGCCATAGAGGAAGCAGCCGGTCACGGGCTTGGCGTAATAGGATTGGTCGGTGTGCCAGGTGAGTTCGAAATTGCCGAGACCGCCCAGCATCTCGCCCGCCGCATCGCGCAGGTTGGAGAGGATGATGACCTCCGGATAGGTGGAGAGCCAGGCCTTCTCCGCATAGATGGCGGGGTTGCCGACCACCTTGCCGAACTCGAGAAGCTCCTGCTCGCCGAGCGCCTGGCGGCGGAAGACGAGCACGCCATGTTCGCGGTAGGCAGTGCGGATGGCGCTGGCGTTGGGCTCGGAGATCGGCTCCCACAGGTTCAGGCCGCGGACTTCATGGGCGAAACTGTTGGCGGAAGGGACGATGGAGAGCGGCATTGGCGGTTCCTGGGGTGTGTTTGGTTGGTTAGCCGTTAGTCTAGCGTAAGCGGCGGGGGGGCTTCGATACGCCCCGGATTGTGGTCCTGGGCTAGGCAGGATGAAATGGAGGGGACTCTTCGGCAGGCTCAGGGGGAAGGCGGCCTGTTACCCCATGATGGCCTTGGTGGCGCGCATGGCCTCGACCGCGGCGGCGCTGTAGCCGAGTTCGCTTAACACCGCCGCCGTATGCTCGCCCAGGTGGGGGGCGTGGGCGGTGGGCATGCCGTCGGTGAGCGGCACGGTGCCGGGCGGATTGGGCACGGGGATGGGCTCCGGGAAGCCTGAATGGTTCAGCCAGCTGACCAGGTCGATGGCCTGGATGTGCGGGTGCTTCAGGAACTGCATGTAGTCGAGGACGGCCTCGTTCTGGAGCTTAGCCTCGGTCAGGATGGCGGTCCACTCGGCGGTGGTGCGCGCGGCCAATGCCTCGCTGACCGCGCGGGTCAGGGTAGACCGTGTGGGTCACCCGGTCGTCGCGGGTCTGGAAGCGCGGGTCGGCGCCCAGGTTCGGCAGGCCGAGGCAGGTGCAGGTGCAAGGGTGACATAGGCCTTGTCCCGCAGCACCACGATCTGGATGAAGCCATCCTTGGTCGGGAAAGTGCCGGAGGGGGCGGAGGGGGCCTTCATCTCGCCCTTCTCCAGGTAGACCGCCATCATGCGCACGATCTGGAGGTTGGTCGGCGGCGGCCATCAGCGAGGCATCGATAAAGCGGCCCTTGGTCTCGTCCCGCTTGGCGTACAGCGCGGCGGAGACGGCCTGGAAGCAATAGAGCGCAGTGGACATATCAACGACGATCGGGTTCGCCCGGTGGGGAATGCCATCCTGGCCCTTGTTCTCCATCATGAAGCCGCTGAAGGCTTGCAGCACCGGGTCCATGGCGGGCTTGGTCGAGAGCGGGCCCTGCTGGCTGAAGCCGGAAATGGAGAGGTAGAGCAGCTTCTGGATTGCGCTTGGCCACTTCCTCATAGCTGAAGGCCGAGACGCTGAATCACGCCGGGGCGGAAGCCTTCCATGAAGACGTCGGCTTCCTCGATCAGCTTCTCGACGATCTCCTTGCCTTCGGGAGTCTTCAGGTCGAGCGCGATGGAGCGCTTACCCAGATTGCCTGCGATGGAGAAGGCCGAGTGGTCGCCATAGGTGGTGCCGAGGATGCGCGCCCAGTCGCCCTCGAACGGCTCGACCTTGACCACGTCCGCACCGTACTGGGCCAGCAGCATGGCGCAGTAGGGGCCGGCAATGCCCTGGGAGAGGTCAACGACTTTGATGCCCTTGTAGGGCTTCTCGTAGCTCATGGCGCGGCACTCTTGGCTTGCCCGTTGGGGCTGTTTCCTCGACCTGGGCGCCTATTCGAGCCCGTAGGTTTCCGGGTCAAGCCTATCAAAGATTTCAGCCTGGAGAAGAGCTATTGCCGCGCTCTCGCTGATGGAGGGCGGCAGGTATTTCAGGTCGATGGGGATGGAACCGGGTTCATAGGCTTTGAAGGCGCTGTGCTTTGGCCGGGGCGATGCTGCTTTCAGGGCGCGCAGGCCCCCCACGCCATGCCGACGCAAGCAGCGGTCAAGGCCAGAGCGGGAGGCATTCGGGTTCAAGAACTCGCGCACCACCGCCAGCAGATCATCCAGCGAGACCAAAAGCGTCTTGCGGAGGGCCACCGCGACAGCTTCCTGCGCTGGCATCAACGTCGTCTGAAGGCGATGGGGCGTGTGGCTGCGATCCTCCACGCTGGCACGCTGGTGCCATTTCCATACGGTCTGTTCCGTGGTCCCGTGACGCTCGGCAAGAACCCACGCAGGGTCGTCACTGGCCTGTATGGCCGCCCTGATCTTCGGTGGCGTCGTCGCCTGACTGTGAAGCTTGATCACCATGTCGCTCTCCCATCCCGCGCCTCGGTCAAAACACAGCGTGCCATGAAAAACGCAGAGCGACGAGGGCTATCCGATCAGCCGGGATGGAACACTTAGCCACTGCGCTTGCGCGCCAATCCGGCCAGGCCGGCGATACCCGCTGCCAGCAGGGCAAGCGGTGCCGGGACGGGCACTTCGCTAGGTCCGGCCGGCGGCAGGTCGGTGACTGCCGGCGTTGCGGTCAGGGAAAGCATGCCATCAATGATGATGCCCGCGGTTTCCAGGTAGCCGAGGTCGAACGGCAGAGTTACGCCGAGGGTGCCCAGCAGCCCACCGACCAACGGCAATGGATCACCGGTCAGGCCACCGACAATGCCCGGCCCGGCTATGGGACCCAGTGGGCCCGGAGCGCCGCCGCCGAACTCGCCGGTGACAAAGCCGCCGACGGATGGATCTGTAAAGACAGGGAGGAATCAAGGCGGCAAGCTCGCCGATGGTTTCCAGTATCTCTGCCTCAAGCGCAGCGGCGCTCGGGAAGGTCGAGCCGAACAAGTTACCGGTGATGGTGTTGAGGGTCTTAGGCGGCATGCCGGGCAAACGGGTCGAGATATGACGGCAGGGAGGTCACATGGGTCGATACCGGATAATTGATGCCGGCCGCCGTAGTGCTGCCGGTAATGGTCAGATCGATACCGAGCGAAAGGGTGACTGGTAGATTGGGGTCCGGCACGTTCAGGGAAAAGCCGGTCAGGGCCAGAAAACCGAACGTGTTGATCGGACCCAGCCCATCCAGTGTGGCTAGGCCGGTAGGGTCGTTGGCAGTGAAATCAAGCAGGTCCGCCGCCGCTGTGATGGGCAGAGGCACGCCCTTGGCGTCATAAACGATGCCTGCGCTAAAGGAGACAGAGCTGGTCGATGGCGCTGCGAGCACCGGTGCGCTGGTGAGCAGCACTGCTGCAACGGCAAGGGTACGGAATGCCTTCATGGGAGGTCTCCTGCACTGTGTTAATGGTGCGGGGACCTTATCTTCACTGGTAACCAATCGATGTGACGATCAGCACAATATTGTATGAATTTCGGAGAAAAATTCTGGGGTCGGTATGTTGGTACGTGTGTGTCCCGGAATTGGAGTCAGGTGAACCAGGTACTTTTACTGGCACCGAATGAGTACCGCCGCAGGGGCTAAACCGAGAGCCAGAAAGGCCCCGGAAGCGGCATTGCCGCTTCCGGGGATGCTGAGACGGCCGCTTACACCGGGTCCCAGTGTGAAGTACTGACCGCTGGGGGCGCTTGGGGTGAAGTGCGGGCGGAGTGCCGGCATGGCGTGCTCATGGATGAGCTGCGGGGTCCAGCCTTCGCCGCGGTGGATGATGCGGACAGGCCGGTTCTGGCTCATCAGCATGATCTCGTTCGAGCGCACATAGAAGATCTGTCCGGTAACGTCCTTTGCCGCGTCGCTGAGCAGGTAGGCGACCGGGGCTGCGATCTTGGCTGGCGTCATGGCTTTCTGGCGCTTGCGGCGCACCTCGCCTTCCGGGCCCTTGATCGGGATGGTCTCGATCATGCGGGTGAAGGCCGATGGGCTGATGATGTTGGAGCGGACGCCGAAGCGGCCCATGTCCAGCGCGATAGAGCGGGAAAGCCCGACAACGCCCATCTTGGCCGCGCCGTAGTTCACCCTGACCCACATTCCCGATCAGGCCGGAGTTGGAGGTGAAGTGAACCATCGCGCCGGATTCCTGGGTCCGGAAATAGTCCGCTGCGGCGCGTGCGACGTAAAAATAGCCGGTCAGATGCACGCCGATGACGCTGTCCCAATCGTCTTCCGTCATCTTGTGGAAGATGCGGTCGCGCAGGATGCCGGCGACGTTCACCACGCCGTCGATCTGCCCGAAGGTATCGACCGCCTGCTTGACCATGGCCTGGGCGTCGTCCCAATCGGCGATGGAGCCGCCATTGGCGACTGCTTCGCCACTCATGGCCTGGATCTTGTCGACAGTTTCCTGCGCCGGGCCGGTGTCGCGGCCCTGGCCTTCGACGTTGCCGCCGAGGCCGTTGACGACAACTCGTGCGCCTTCTTCGGCGCAGGTGATGGCGATTTGCTGGCCGATGCCGCGGCCTGCGCCGTTCACGAGGACGACTTTGCCCTCTAATAGTCCTTCACTCATTCTTTTCAGTCCTTTGTCTGTCTCTGCTGCTTGTCTTTACCTTCACCCTGAGCCGGCCCGTAGGGCCGAGTCGAAGGGTCGTGACCAGAAAGCAGCTTACCCTTCGACTCGCTCCGCTCCGCTTCGCGGCTCAGGGTGAAAGGGGATGTTGCTTAGATCGGATCCCAGTTGAACACGTCGCCGGAGCGGTCGAGTGCCTGGAAGCTGGGCATCATGGCGGGCATGCCTTCCTCGGCGATGCTGCGCGGAGTCCAGCCGTCGGCATTGTGGACCGAGCGGATTGGGCGGGACTGGCTGAACAGCACCTGCTCATTCATGCGGGAGCCGAAGATCTGACCGGTGACACCTTCGGCGGCATCCGTCAGCAGATAGACGACCATCGGGGCGACCTGGGCCGGGACCATGCGCTTGATCTTGGCAAGGCGGGCTTCCTGCTCCGGCGTGTTTGACGGAATGGTGCCAATCATGCGCGACCATGCGAACGGCGACATGCAATTGGAGCGCACGCCATAGCGAGCCATGTCGAGCGCGATATTGGTGCTCATGCCGACAATGCCTAACTTGGCGGCGGAATAGTTCGCCTGGCCGAAGTTGCCGATCAGGCCGCTGGTGGAGGTGAAGTGCACCATCGCGCCCGATTCCTGGGTGCGGAAATGCTCGGCAGCGGCGCGGGCGATGTTGAACGAGCCCTTCAGGTGGACCGCGATGATCAGGTCCCAGTCCTGCTTGCTCATCTTATGGAAGATGACGTCGCGCAGAATGCCGGCCACGTTGACGATACCGTCGATCTTGCCGAACGTGTCGATGGCCTGCTGCACCATGCCTTGAGCGGCTTTGAAGTCAGCGACGCTGTCGCCGTTGACCACGGCCTCACCGCCATTGGCGATGATCTCGTTGCAGACTTCATGGGCCGGGGTGGCGTCGCCGCCGCCGTCGCCATCCACGGCGCCGCCCAGATCGTTGACCACCACTTTCGCACCTTCGGCGGCGGCAAGTTTTGCCACCTCCGCGCCGATGCCCCGGCCAGCGCCGGTCACCAGCACCACTTTGCCGTCTAGCATACCATCAGCCATCTTTGCTTCTAACTCCCTTTGAATATGAGGTAGGCGGCAATCTAGAGGCGGGAGATGGTGGGTGCAATGGCAGGACAGCCCGGCTGGACCTTCATGCCGCAATGCTTCCTGGGCTTTTCCTGTCCTATCCTTGACGGATGCTGATACCAACGACGCTGGGCCAGCTAGAGGCCGATCTCGCCCGTAACCTGCAGCTTCTGAACTATCCGCCTGCCGCATGGGTGCCGGAAATGAAGGCGGGCGATGGCCGAGCCGTGGTTGATGTGATCGTAGCAGGCGCGGGTATGCTGGGCCTGACGGTGGCATTTGCCCTGAAGCGGCAAGGGATCGCGCGGGTGCGGGTGCTCGACCAGGCGGAGGGAGGGCGCGAGGGACCATGGGTCACCTATGCCCGGATGAACACGCTGCGCAGTCCCAACCATTTAACCGGTCCTGTCCTCGGTCTGCCCAGCCTGACCTTCCGCGCCTGGTACGAGGCTCAGAATGGCGAGGCGGCGTGGGCCGAACTGGGCAAGATTCCGCGCGGCATGTGGATGGACTACCTGATCTGGTACCGTCAGGTGCTGGACCTGCCGGTCGAAAACGGTGTGCGTCTGGAGGCGATCAAGCCTGCTGCGCACGGGGTGGACTTGACGCTCCGCCATGCCGATGGCCGGACGGAGACTGCAACCAGCCGCAAGCTGATCCTGGCCGCCGGACGGGAGGGGCAGGCGCGGATGCGCATTCCCGCACCGTTCGTGCCTTTCCTGGGGCAGCAAGTTAGCCATACGGTGCAGGACATCGACTTCGCCGCGCTGGCAGGCAAGGACGTGGCGGTGATCGGCCTGGGAGCCTCCGCGCTCGACAATGTCGCGTGTGCGTTGGAGGCAGGCGCAAAGCAGGTCACCGTTCTGGCGCGCTCTCCGACCGTGCCGCGCATCAACAAGGCCAAGGGCGTAGTCTATGGCGGTTTTACCCATGGTTTACCGGCCCTGGCACCGCAATGGCGGCTGAAGCTGCTCGACTATGTCTCCAGCTACCGAGTTACGCGGCCCAGAGACACCGTGTTGCGGGTGTTCGGGCATGAGAATGCTGCGTTGTGGCTCGATTCGCCGGTGCGTTCCGCGAGCATGGAGGGCGGGCGCTTGCGGTTGGAGTTGCCGGAGCGCGCCCTGAGCGTGGACCATGTGATCCTGGGCACCGGCTTTGCCATTGACCTGTCCGCGCCCAGCGAACTGGCTGAGTATGTGCCGCTGATCAAGACGCACGCCGACCTGCTGGCGGTGCAGGCGACGGAGGCACAGGCGGAATGGCTGGCCTTCCCGGCGCTATCGCCCAGTTTCCAGTTCGTCGAGCGGGAGCCAGGCAGCGCGGCTTGGCTGCAGGACCTCTATTGCTTCACCTATGCCGCCGCCATGACGCATGGCAACGTCTCCGGCAATATTCCAGCGGCGGGAGAGGGAGCGGAGCGGCTGGCGCAGGGCATGGCGGCGGATTTCTTCCGGGCCAACCTTGGGCAACACTGGCAGGCGATGCAGGACTTCATCGATCCGGAACTCTTCGGCGACGAACTGCCGGAAGGCACCCCTTGGCACCCGCCGGTGAGGGAGGTGACTGTACCTTAGGCTTGCTGAGCCTTCCCTCGGAAGTTGGCTATGCCGACCACGGCAAGGGCTGAAGCCAGCAACACCAAGTCGGCAGGCAGCGGAATAGCCTCTACATCATAGTAAACTGAAGTTTGGACGATGTCGGGTCCTGGGATAGGCGCACGACCCGGAAATGGATTACCATACTTAGCGTTATAGCTTTCCCCTTCCAAGATCGAGAGGTCGGCGTTGGAGACAACTGTGTTGCCAACCCTCGTACCACTTTCGATTTCCAAATGGTCCTGCACCACAACGGCGATGCCGTAGGTCTGACCGGCCTGGAGAAGCATGTCAGCAACATCAAGAACGGTCTCAGTGCCTGTGCCATTGGGGACCAACGTGTTGTCGTTAAATATCTCTGTCCAACCAGTGGGCGAGTTCAAATTACCGACAAACGATCCTGAACGGATAAAAGCCTGGACCCCAGGATTTTCCTGCAGGTTAAAGCCAAGGGCTGTTATAGTCAGGTCCTGCGATCCGATTGATATGTCGAAGGCTGCGGCGGAGGTACCTGCAGTAATTGAAAATCCGGTCGATAAAACACCAGCCTGGGACGATGTTGTTCCCACCGTCAACAGGGCGGCAGCTGCAATTACGCTTTTCAGCATGGCGCTGTTTTCTATTGTTTATTTTCATATATAAATAATACGACATGAATGAATTTACAAAGTCAACGAACACAGCTCTACTCCGTCCGTTAAATAGTATTAGTACCCCCCTTCCGGCCATCCATCGCTAAAAGATTGATCATGCACTGACTGTATATGGATCGTGCGCGGATACTGTAGGGATGAAAGCCTTAGCCTCTGAGTTGCGCGGGGGCGCGCGCCACTCTCATTCTCTGCGCTTTAGCTCTGCCGAACCCGGAACAGAAACGTCAGCGGCGCGGCGCACAAAGGCACCAAAGTCAGCACGTGGAAGGCGTTGATGTAGCCAATCATGGCGGCTTGACGGCGTACCTGCTCACCCGCCAATTGTGAGAAGCGGGCGTCAGCCATATTGCCATAGTTAGCTATCCATGGGGCGAGCAGGTCCGCGTTAAACACGGTGACGAAGCTAATGAGATAGTTGCGCGCTTCGGCCGAGGACTGGACGAAAATCATCAGGATGACGGCGATGAAAATACTGCTGCCCATCATACGAGTCAGGGCAAAGACGGCATTTCCCTGGGTCAGCAGGTTGGGCGTAAGCGTCGAGAAGCTGAGCACCGCCATGGGCGTGTAGGCCAGGCCAAAGCCGAAGCCGTGGATCAGGTTGGTCCAGATCACGTGCTCGATGCTCATATGCATGTCGAGCGAGCCCATCCAGGCACCGGCGATGGCCTGGATCAGCAGGCCGCAGCAAAAGGTGGCTCTTGGATTGATGCGCGTCAGGGTGGCGACGATGAAGAAGCTCATGAAATTGCCGACGCCGCGCATGGCGATCAGGTAGCCGACGATGGATTCCGGGAAGTTTCGCAGGTCCTGTAGCAGCGGCGGGAATAGGATCATCGGCCCGAATTGCATCATGCCCATGATGAAAGCGAACGAGATGCCCAGGACAAAATTGCGGTCCCGGAAGGCCGCATCGTCGAACAATGGGTAGTGGGCAAAGCGGGCATGCACGCAGAACAGGTAGAAGAAGCCGCCAGCCAGGGTGCATTCGATGATGATCTCGGCGGAATAGAACCAGTCCTGCCGTTGGCCGCGGTCCACCATCAACTGCAACGCGCCGATGGCGATGGCGATGCAGAAAAAGCCGATAAAGTCGAAGCGGCGCGCGGTGCCTTTTTCCTCGTTGGCGAGGGAGAACAGCACCGGGATGCAGGCGGCAAGCCCTAGCGGCGCGATCATGAAGAACGACCAGCGCCAGTCCAATTGGTCCGCGACCAGACCACCGAAAGTCGGCCCCAGGATCGGCCCCATGACTCCGCCGACGCCCCATAGCATCAGAGCGAGCGGGTGATGACGCTTTTCGAACCGGGCGAGGATGATCGACTGCCCCATCGGGAAGATAGGTGCGCCGAAAACACCCTGGACCACCCGGAAAATCAGCAGCATCTTAAACGATTCTGCCGCTCCGCAGGCGACGGATGCTGTGGTGAAGCCCAGAACGGAGCAGAGCATCAGCGTGCGCCAGCCGAGCTTTGCCGCCAGCCAGCCGGTCAGCGGCGTTGTGGCGGCGGTGGCGACCAGGTTCAGGGTCAGGACCCAGGCGATCTGGTCCTGGGTGGCGGAAAGGGCACCCTGCATCTGGGGCAGGATCACGGTCACGCTGGTGATGGTGACGCCAAACAGCATCGTGACCGCCTGGACGGTCAGCAGGGTCAGCCACTGTTTGGAAGTGAAATCGCGCACTGCGCCTCGCCAGTCTCGAAGGGACCGGCAGTATCACCGTTCACCACTGCGGCACAAGAAGCAGGCAGTTGCCTTTTTTGCCGTCAGCGTTTTGGCAGCCCTAGAAACACATCAGCGGCGGTTTGGGGATGGACTCCCCCGGCTCGCAGCCGATGTAGATCAAGCCTTCCGGCAGAAAGGCGTGGAAGGCGAACAGAAAGGTGAGGTCGTGCACCACGTCCTGGCCGTCGCGCTGGACGATGACGTTGCCGATGTCATTGCCGTTGGCGATGGTCTGTTCGCCCAGGGCTGTGGCCTGTCCGCGCTCCCACTTCAGCACCAGGCCGTTGGCAGCTTTAATCTCCTGGCGCTTCTCCAGCAGGCTCAAGCTCCAGGCGCGGTCGCCGACTTTGACTACCCGCTCCATCGCGAAGATGCCTTCCGGTACCTCGCCCCGATAGAGGAAGGGCCAGGGTGCCTTGTCATAGCCAACATAGGGGTTGTCGCCGTAGCGGCGCAGGCCCGGATTGCTGGGCACAAGAACTTCGCCATCCGGAAAGCGCGCCTTGAAGCGCTCCCATGATTCGACCCGGGACGGCAGCATGGCCAGCTCTGTGCCTATATAGTCGCCGACAATCGCCCACCCCAGGAACTGCTGCCACCAGCTTTCAGTCGCGTCGTCCCACATGACCAGGTCGGATTTGCGCAGCTTGCCCGTAGTGCCGAAGCGCAGGACTTTGCCGTCTACCGTGCGGGCAAATACAATGGCGGCATCGCAGAGCGGGCAATAGGTAACCGCGACCGGCACGCCGCCGACCACGTCGTTGACGATCTCGTGCCAGATCAGAACGGACAGTGGATAGGCACGGGCGTCATCGCCGATCTTCAGGGAGATGACCGGCTCCCGATCCCCCAATTCCACGGCGGCCAGGGACTTAAACTGAGGATCGTCGATCGGCGGGATGCCGTCACGGGGCGGGCCGCCGCCGACAATTTCCTTCAGGTTGACCTCTGACTTGTCGAAATTGGTCTTCCAGCCTTCCGACTGCCAATAGGCGGGATTGGCCATCGCCGCCGACATGGCTGTGGCGAGCAGGCAGAGAATGCCAAGAAATGTGCGCATCCGGGGTACCTTTCAGCAGGCGGCGGTCGGTTTAAGGTGACCGCCCGCGATCCTAGCGGCAAAGCAACGCGACGTCACAATAGCGTGACGGTTGACCGGTGCGGA
This sequence comes from Alphaproteobacteria bacterium, assembly GCA_965202745.1. Classification (GTDB taxonomy): domain Bacteria; phylum Pseudomonadota; class Alphaproteobacteria; order Bin95; family Bin95; genus JACKII01. Next base: position 304,306 of record CBDBCB010000020.1, on the reverse strand, counting down.
TGGCCGGGCCACAACGGCAACCTTGTCCCCCTGCAACGCATTGAAGTTGAGCATGACTGAACGGGTAGATTGCGTCGTGATCGGCGCGGGTGTCGTCGGACTGGCCTGTGCCAAGTGGCTGGCCGAAGCCGGGCGCGAAGTGATTGTACTGGAAGCGGCCGACATGATCGGCAGCGAAACCAGCAGCCGCAACAGCGAGGTCATGCATGCGGGTATCTATTATCCGACAGGCACGTTCAAGGCGAAGGCCTGCGTCGAGGGCAAGAACTGGCTCTATCAGTATTGCGCCGAGCGAGGCGTGCCGCACAAACGCATCAGCAAACTGATCGTCGCCAGCGCCGAAAGCGAATTGCCCCGCCTGGATACGCTGAAAGCCCAGGCGGACGCCAATAATGTGCGGGACCTGGAATATCTGTCGCCGGAAGTGGTGCGCCAGATGGAGCTGGAGGTTTTTTGCGTCGGCGCATTGCTGTCGCCCTCAACCGGTATTATCGACAGCCATAGCCTGATGCTGGCCTATCAGGGCGATGCTGAAGAGGCGGGGGCCATGATCGCCTTCCTCTCGCCTGTGATTGGGGGAGAGGTGAAGGAAGACGGCATCCTGCTGCATGTGGGCGGCGAAGAGCCCATGGACCTGCTGGCGACGACCGTGGTGAACAGCGCAGGTTTGCACGCGCCGAAATTGGCCCGCTCGATCAAGGGCATTCCGGCTGACAGCATCCCCCAGGACTATCTGGCTAAGGGCAATTATTATTCCTTGTTGGGCAAGCAGCCGTTCCGGCATCTGGTCTATCCCATGCCGGTGCCCGGCGGCCTGGGCGTGCATGTGACGCTCGACATGGGCGGGCAGTGCAAGTTCGGTCCGGACGTGGAGTGGGTGGAAACACTGGACTACGAGGTCGATCCGCGGCGGGCTGATTCGTTCTACGATGCCGTGCGGCTTTACTATCCGGGCTTGCAGGACGGTGCATTGATACCAGCCTATAGCGGCATGCGGCCGAAGATTCACGGGCCTGGCGAACCGCAGCCCGATTTCATGGTCCAGGGTCCGGAAACCCACGGCATTCCGGGGCTGGTGAACCTGTTCGGCATCGAATCGCCCGGCTTGACCGCTTCTCCTGCGGTAGCGATGGAAGTGTTGCGGCACTTGTCGTGATAAGCCGGGCTGTCAGCATCACTCAGCGGCGGAATTCATGAGTAAGCTTCGGAAAGCGATCTATCACACGCGGCCCGATTCCTTGCTTTGGCGGCGCAGTCTGGTGCCGACCACCGCCCTGTACTTTCTGAATGCCTATGGCGACAGGGTCGTCGACAAGGCCAGGGGCGGCATGGTGCAGCAATTGGGGGCCAATAGTTTCCGCACCGGCAGCGCGAACCTGATCATCCGCCAGGACCTGCCGGAGGTGGTGGCCGCAGCAATGAGCGACCGGACCCGGCGGCTGGTCTACCTGCTCGACGACAATGTCGGTGCCTATGCCAGCGATGCGGGCCTGCCGGAGAAGTACCGCAAACGCTTGGCCGACCGGTGGCAGCGGACTTTTCAGCCTTTGCTGCGACGGGCGGACCGGATCGTCATCTGCTCCGGATACCTGCAGCACTTGTTGAGTAGCTATGCAACGACAGAACGGATGGACCCTGTTTGGGACGAGCGTCTGTTTGAAGGTTTGCGCGGGCGTCTTGAAAGCCCAGCATTGCCCGGGCGGGTGCAGGTTGCCTATCTGGGGACTGGCAGCCATGAAGCGGAGCTAGGCTTTCTGGTGCCGGTGTTTATCGCCTTGCTGGCGGCGCGGTCTGATGTTGAATTGACCTTGCCGGCAGGAACGAAGTGGCCAGGCATCCTGCGCAATCACCCGCGGGTGCGGCTGCGGTGGCCAGTGCCGTGGTTCGAGTATGAAGACATGCTGGCGGGGGAGCGCTACGACCTGTGCCTCTATCCCAGCCTGGACACGCCCTTCGCGGCAGGGCGTTCGTTGAACAAGCTGACGGAGCAGGCGTTGACTGGCGCTTTTGGCCTGTTCAGCGAAAACTGGTCTCATGCCGGAACAGTGGTGGCGACAGACGCAGGCGCTCTTGCCAGAAACACGGTCGAGGATTGGGTAGACGCGGCGTTGCTGGCGATTGAGGGCTTGCCGGAGTGGCAAGCGAATGCAGCGGCGGTGGCTGACGCTATAGCTGTCTTGAATGATCCGGCCCGGCAGGTTGCGCAATGGCAGCAGCTGCTGGGGCCTGCATCCGGCCTCTAGGCCGTGAAGCCCAATCAGGCGAGAGCCTTCGGCAGATCGGCGAAGTTGGCGATTGTGGCGTCTGCCTCTGCCAGAGCCGCCGGTGTGCCATAGCCATAGGTTACCAGCACCACCGGCAAGCCTGCTGCGCGGCCGGCTATCAGGTCATTCATACTGTCGCCGACCATAACTGCGTGGCCAGGATTGCCGAGCCCGTCCAGCGCAGCTTGCACGTGCGCCGCATCCGGTTTGGGCCGGGGCGCGAGGTCCTGACCGATGACGCAATCGAGGTAGCCGGTAAGGCCGGTCTTTTTCAGCACCAGTTCCGTGGCCGCTTGCGCCTTGTTCGTGCAGAGGCCGAGCTTCACGCCTGCTACCTGAAATGCCGACAACGTCTCCGGCACGCCGGGGAAGACTTCGGTGCGGGGAACGCGGGCCGGATCGATATAGTGTTGCAGCAGGCGGGCGGCGAGCGCGGGCACTTCGGCCCGTTCCGGTGGCGCACCAGCGGCGGTGAAAGCCCGGAACGCCAGCATCCCCAGCCCGTCGCCGATCATGCCGCGGACAGCGTCCAGGCTGACCGACTCCAGCCCCGACTCAGCCAGCAGGCTGTTGACCGCGTCTGCCAGGTCGGCAGCGCTGTCGATCAAGGTTCCGTCCAAGTCCAAAACTAGGGCATCAGGTAAGGGCAAGGGCGAAATATTCCGAAACAATTGTTGAGTAGGCCGCTTTTGGCATATGTGGCACATGAATTGCATCTTCGATTCGGGCGGAAGAGCGCTTTTGTCCCGGTTGCCAGATGAACCGTTGCAGCCATTCCTTAAGGAAACGGTGCTATAGCGGTGAAAATCAAAGACTCCCTGTAAGTGGAAGCTGATCCTCGCATAAATTGCTGGACGGTAACGAATTCCATCTCACCCGACACGGACGGTCCCCATGACAGCAACCGCGTTAGGCGCGATCATTTTGGCCGCTGGCAAAGGCACCCGTATGAAATCGGACCTGCCGAAGGTCCTGCATCCGATCGGTGGCAAGCCAATGGTGCGCCACGTGATCGACGCGGTGTCGGGACTGGGCGCATCGCGCGTCTGCGTGGCGGTGGCCCCCGGCATGGACCGGGTAGAGGCAGCCGTCGCCCCCTGCCGCACCGCCATTCAGGCGGAAGCGTTGGGGACGGGGCACGCTACCCTGGCCGCCGCGCCGGTGATGGAAGGTTTTGCGGGCGACCCGTTCATTCTGTTCGGCGATACGCCCTTGATAACGCCGGAGACGTTGCAGGCCATGGCCGCCGCCCGCCAAGGGCCGGATGCGCCTGCCGTCGTCGTGCTGGGCATGCGCGCTGCGGAGCCCAATGCTTATGGCCGCTTGATCCAGGCAACAGATGGCTCGCTGGAGCGCATCGTGGAGTTCCGTGACGCGAATGATGCGGAGAAAGCCGCACCGCTCTGCAATTCTGGTGTGATGCTGGTGGACGGCGCGCGCCTGTTCGGCTGGCTCCGCCAGATCGGCAACGACAATGCCAAGGGCGAGTATTATCTGACTGACCTGGTGGGCCTGGCCCGCGCGGATGGCGGTACGTGCGCCGTGGTGGAAGGCTCGGAAGAGGAGCTTCTGGGCGTCAATTCCCGCGTCGAACTGGCGGCGGCGGAGGCTATCCTGCAGCGCCGCCTGCGGGAGGCTGCGATGCTAGCGGGGGTTTCCATGCCGATGCCGGAGACGGTGTACCTGTGCTGCGATACCCGGTTCGGCCAGGACGTGTTCGTCGGGCCGCATACGGTGTTCGGCCCGGATGTCAGCATCGGCAACAACGTAGAGATCAAGGGCTTCTGCCACTTCGAGGGTGCAACCGTCGCTGATGGCGCGATTTTGGGGCCCTATGCCCGACTGCGTCCCGGCGCGGATATCCGCCGCGATGCCCATATCGGCAATTTTGTCGAGGTGAAGAAGGCGGTGATCGAGGAGGGCGCGAAGGCGAACCACCTGTCTTATATCGGCGATGCGCGGGTGGGCGCGGGCGCGAATATCGGGGCTGGCACCATCACTTGTAACTATGACGGCTTCGACAAGCATTTTACCGATATCGGCGCTGGTGCATTCATCGGCTCCAACTCGGCGCTGGTGGCACCGGTGACGATCGGCGACGGCGGCCTGGTGGCGGCAGGTAGCACGATTTCTGGGAATGTCCCTGCCGATGCATTGGCGATCGAACGGGCAAAGCAGGAGACGCGGGAAGGCTGGGCCGCCCGGTTCCGGAATGCCAAGGCGCGCGCCAAAAAACCAAGAGCTGCGGAATAGCAGTCAAACGGCTGGGACCCTGCAACGGAGAAAGAGCGATATGTGCGGAATTATTGGGATCGTTGGCACCCGGCCTGTGGCGCACCTGCTGGTGGATGGCCTGAAACGCTTGGAGTACCGCGGCTATGATTCTGCTGGTATCGCGACCCTGGTCAATGGCTCCATCGACCGCCGCCGGGCGGAAGGCAAGCTGATCAACCTCGAAAACCTGGTGAACAACCAACCGATTGAGGGCGTGGTCGGCATCGGCCACACCCGCTGGGCAACCCACGGCGCGCCGACCGAGAACAACGCGCATCCGCACGCGACGGGCAAGGTTGCGGTCGTTCATAACGGTATTATAGAGAACTTCCAGGAACTGCGGGCCGAGTTGAAAGGCCATGGCTGCACCTTCAGCTCGGAGACCGACACGGAGGTGGTGGCCCAGCTACTGACCCACGCCCTGGACACCGGCCGCGATCCGGTGGAAGCGACCAAGTACATGCTCTCCCGGGTGGAAGGCGCGTTTGCGCTGGCCATCGTCTTTTCCGGCGAGCATGACCTGATGATCGGTGCGCGGCAGGGCAGCCCGCTGGCGCTTGGCTATGGCGAGGGGGAGATGTATCTGGGCTCCGACGCGCTGGCGCTGGCGCCACTGACCCGCCGACTTTCCTACCTGGAGGAAGGCGATTGGGTCGTTATCAACCGTGGCTCTGCACAGATCTACAACGCGGCGAACGAGCCGGTCAGCCGAGAGATCAAGGAGTCTGCGGTCTCGAGCGAGGCCATCGGCAAGGGCAACTATCCGCACTTCATGCTCAAGGAAATCTACGAGCAGCCGGGCGTGGTGGGCGACACGCTGCGCTCGCTGTTCAATCCGTCGACCCGCGCAGTGCAGCTGCCGGACCTGCCCATCGATCTGAGCAAAGTCACCCGCTTCACCATCAACGCTTGCGGCACGGCCTTCTATGCCGGGTTGGTGGCGAAGTATTGGCTGGAGCAGATCGCCCGCGTGCCGACCGACGTGGATATCGCGAGCGAGTTCCGCTACCGCGAAGCGCCGATGCCGGAAGGCGGCATCACCATGTGTATCTCCCAGTCGGGAGAGACCATCGATACACTGGAATCCCTGCGCTACGCCAAGCGGGAAGGGCAGATCATTCTGTCCGTGGTCAACGTGCCAGAAAGCGCGATTGCCCGCGAAAGCCATGCCGTGTTGCCAACCCTTGCCGGGCCGGAGATCGGGGTTGCCTCAACCAAGACCTTCACCACGCAGCTGACCGTGCTGGCGGCGCTGGCCATTGCAACAGCGGTGGCCAAGGGCAGCATCGACGGCAAGCGCGCTGCGGAAATGACCCAGGCGCTGCTGGAAGTGCCCGCCCGGGTGGCCGAAGTGCTGAACCATGACGACCGCATCCGGGAAATCGCGAAGCAGGTGAGCAAGGCCCGCGACGTGCTCTATCTCGGCCGCGGCTCCAGCTTCCCCATCGCCATGGAAGGCGCGCTGAAGCTCAAGGAAATCAGCTACATCCATGCCGAAGGCTACGCGGCGGGTGAATTGAAGCACGGGCCGATTGCCCTGATCGACGATTCCGTGCCGGTGGTGGTAATCGCGCCCAGCGACCCCTTGTTCGAGAAGACTGCCTCCAACCTGCATGAGGTTGTGGCGCGCGGCGGCAAGCCCATCCTCTTCGCCGACCGCAACGGCATCAAGAAAGTGGGGGAGAGCGCCGTCTTCGCCGTGGAGATGCCGGAGATCGACCCGTTCGTCGCGCCGATCCTCTACGCCATTCCGGCGCAATTGCTATCCTATCACTGCGCAATGCTGAAGGGCACCGACGTGGACCAGCCGCGCAATCTGGCGAAGAGCGTGACGGTGGAATAAACGGCCCGCGTTAGGTATGTCTCGCGCAAATATACTGTTACCGTTGTCCGAAAGATAAACGCGCCATGGCCGCATTAATCTGCAATGAGTGGGCCGCGCCCGCCGCGTTGAAACTCGGTGAGCCGTTGGCCGGTGCGCCGGGGCCGGCGGAGGTGCTGGTGAAGGCGGAAGCTGCCGCGCTAAACTTTGCCGACTCGCTGATCGTGCAGGGCAAGTACCAGGTGAAGCCGCCGTTTCCCTTCACACCGGGCTTTGAGGCGGCGGGCACCGTCGCTGCGGTGGGCGAAGGCGAGACGCTGGTGAAACCGGGCGACCGGGTGATGACGGCGCTGCAGTATGGCGGCCAGGCGAGCCTGGTGCTGGCGCCGGAAAAACGGGTGTTTCCGCTGCCGGACAATGTGGATTTCGTGAGCGCTGCGGCTTTTCCGGTGATCTACGGCACCTCTCACATTGGGCTCGCAACCCGCGGTGGCCTGCGTGAGAGGGAGACGCTGCTGGTGCTAGGGGCGACGTCCGGCGTGGGCCTCTCCGCCATTGAAATCGGCAAGGCCATGGGCGCGCGCGTGCTGGCGCAGGTGCGTGACGCGGATAAGGGCAAGGCGGCGCTCGACGCGGGCGCGGACGCGATTATCGACACGACGACCCAGGACTTGCGCGAGACGGTGAAGGATCTGTGCGGAGGCGCGGGCGTGGACGTGGTCTATGACCCTATCGGCGGTGATTTGGCGGACCAGTCCCTGCGGTGCGTTAACTGGGGTGCGCGGTTGTTGATCGTCGGCTTTGCGGCGGGGCGCATTCAGCAGATCCCGGCGAACCATTTGCTGGTGAAAAGCGTTTCAGCTACGGGCGTGTTCTGGAACTCGCATTTCGACAATGACCCCGACGGTCTGCGCAGGTCGTTTGCGGAACTGGCCCGCTGGCAAGGGGAAGGCAAGCTGAAACCGCTGGTCCGCGCCGCTCTGCCGGCGGCGGAATACGCGAAGGCCTACGAGTTGCTGCTCGACCGGAAGGCAGCAGGCAAGATCGTTTTGACCTTTGACGAATAGACTCGAGTCACCAAATGCCCTAGCTAAGATATGAACGTTACGGGTTAGGTTTCAGTTATGACTGACAAAATCGCTGGATACGCAGAGCGGATTGCGGGCGTCCTGCGTGCCGTGCCGCAGGAAACGCAGCCCTATCGGCATTGGCGGCTGGCGGGCGTTTTGCCTGAAGCCGCCATTGATGCACTGAACGAGCGGCCGCTGGCGCCGCCAAGCTGGCAGGGGGCCGATGGCCGCCGCGCCTGGAACAATGAGCGCGTGTTCGTCGATCCGGCCATGCAGCGGGAGGTGCCGGAGACGGCGGCGTTGGCGGAGGCTCTGCAGTCGCCGGATATGCTGGCCGCGGTCGAGGACCGGTGTGGCCTGGACCTGACCGGCCTCTATTTGCGGATTGAATATTGCATGGACAGCCAGGGCTTCTGGCTGGAGCCGCACACCGACCTGGGCGTGAAGTGGCTAACCCTGCAGGTCTATTGCGCCCGCGACCCGCAGGCTTCAGCCTGGGGCACCAGCATTTATGATGGGGAGCGGCAATGGGCAGGCAATATGGACGCGAGCTTCAACAATGCGCTGATGTTCGTGCCGGGCAAGGATACTTGGCACGGCTTCGAAGCGCGGGAGATTGACGGCATCCGGCGTTCCATGATCATCAATTTTGTTACTGCCGATTGGCAAAACCGTCAGGAGCTGGCATTCCCGGAGCGGCCCGTGCCGCCGCGGCATCAGCGCCAATAAGATTACTCCCCCCGGCGACCCGGATCGCCTATAGGTGCGCCTATGACTGATTTAGCGCTTATCCGTAACTTCTCGATCATCGCCCACATTGATCATGGCAAGTCGACTTTGGCCGACCGCCTGATTCAGCATTGTGGCGGCCTCACCGCGCGGGAAATGCACGAGCAGGTCCTAGACAACATGGATATCGAGCGCGAGCGCGGTATCACGATCAAGGCCCAAACTGTCCGCCTGACCTATCCGGCCAAGGACGGCAAGACCTACTACCTGAACCTGATCGATACCCCCGGCCACGTGGATTTCTCCTACGAAGTCAGCCGGTCGCTGACGGCGTGCGAGGGATCACTGCTGGTGGTGGACGCCACCCAGGGCGTTGAGGCGCAGACGCTGGCCAATGTCTATCAGGCCATCGACAACGATCATGAGATCGTGCCCGTCCTGAGCAAGATCGACCTGCCCGCCTCTGAGCCCGAAAAGGTCAAGCAGCAGATCGAAGATGTGATCGGCCTGGACGCCAGCGACGCGCTGGAGATTTCGGCCAAGACCGGCATGGGTGTTCCGGAAGTGCTGGAAGCGCTGGTCGAGCGCCTGCCGCCGCCGGTGGGCGATGCCTCTGCCCCGTTGCAGGCTTTGCTGGTCGATAGCTGGTACGACCAGTATCTGGGCGTGATCGTGCTGATCCGGGTAATGCATGGCGTGCTGAAAAAGGGCATGCGTATGCGGATGATGCAGACCGGCGCTGTCTATGAGATCGACGATGTCGGCGTGTTCTCGCCGAAGCGTCTGTTGACCGGCGAACTGGGCCCGGGAGAAATCGGTTGGGTCAACGCCGCGATCAAGGCCGTTGCCGATACCAATGTCGGCGATACGATTACCGATGACCGCAGGCCGTCCAAGGAAGCGCTGGCGGGCTTCAAGCCGAACCTGCCGGTGGTGTTCTGCGGCCTGTTCCCGGTGGATGCCGCGGATTTCGAGCATTTGCGCGACAGCCTGGCGAAGCTGCGCCTGAACGATGCGAGCTTTGAGTTCGAGGCGGAAAGCTCCCCGGCGCTGGGATACGGTTTCCGCTGTGGCTTCCTGGGGCTGCTGCACCTGGAAATCATCCAGGAACGGCTGAACCGCGAGTTCGACATCGACCTGATCGCGACCGCGCCGAGCGTGGTCTACAAGGTTTACATGACCGACGGCACCATGCGGGAAATGCACAATCCGGCGGACATGCCGGAGGTCACGCGCATTGAAAAGATCGAGGAGCCCTGGATTCAGGCCACGATCTTCCTGCCGGATGAGCATTTGGGCGGCGTGCTGAAACTGTGCGAGGAACGCCGCGGCACTCAGCAGGAACTGAGCTATGCCGGCAACCGCGCCATGGTGGTCTACAAGCTGCCGCTGAATGAGATTGTGTTCGATTTCTATGACCGCCTGAAGTCGATCAGCCGAGGCTATGCCAGTTTCGACTACCACATTGTCGGCTACGAGGAAGGCGAGCTAGTCAAGTTGTCCATCTTGGTGAATAGCGAGCCGGTGGATGCCTTGGCGGCTATCGTGCATCGCATCCAGGCGGAGTTCCGCGGCCGGGCGCTGTGCGGACGCCTGAAGGACCTGATCCCGCGGCAGATGTTCAAGATTCCGATCCAAGCGGCCATTGGAGCGAAGGTCATTGCCCGCGAAACCATCAGCGCCATGCGCAAGGACGTGACCGCCAAATGCTATGGCGGCGACATCACGCGCAAGAAGAAGCTGCTGGAGAAGCAGAAAGAGGGCAAGAAGCGTATGCGCCAGTTTGGCAGCGTGGAAATCCCGCAATCAGCCTTCATCGCTGCGCTGAAGATGAGCGACGACTAGAGCTGCTTTGCCTACTGAGGCGGCGCGGGCGAGGCTGCGGGCGCTGAAGGTGGCGACCGGGCCGAGCGCCAGCAGGTGGGCCATCATCACGCCGCTGCCGCCTTGGCTCGTTGCGAGCGGCCATGCGAGCGCCACGAACACGGCAACACGAACACGGCAACACGAACACGGCAACACGAACACGGCAAGCAGCAGCCATGAATCGCGGGCGCGGTGGCTTTGGGCGGTGAAAGGGAAACAGTCGCGTAATGGCAGGCGATCTTCTTTCTGCTGCGGTTCTATCCGGTGAAGGTCCTGCCTCAGGAAAATAGCTTGGCTGCTGCGGATGAGCATCCACGCGATCGGAATTGCCATTTCTGGATGATCTGCATCGGCCAAAGCTATAGTAGCGAGTAAGAGGGCGATATTGCCTAGTACTGCAGAAATCGCGACTGATCGTTCGTGCTGCAAACTGCGATGGCTTGCAATGTAGAATTCGACCTTAGCCGCACTCAACGCAGCCGCGCACATAAACACGTTAGTCCACGACGATGACAGGGGGTTGATATCAAAAGTTAAATAGAGGAAAGAAAAAGTAAAAAAATTATTCCAGAAATAGAGTATAAAATAATCCAGGCATTAAATCGGATTGCTTTCGAGTGTTCTGATGCGCGGGCCGAATGATCCAGTATATACGCCGTTGCTCCTACTAGCTAGCCCGAAAACAATTAGGTGAGCTAAGGCGAACGAACTGGCGAATTTTCCAAATATCTCAGGGCTCCAATGAGCCGCCAGCACGATCATGGCAAGCCCGGGGCCGAGTACGCGCGCGGCTTGGCTGAGCGCCAGGAGGATGGCGTCGGGCGGGATGGGGAGTTTCAAACGCAGCGCCCTCCGGTTCTGTTGCATTCCGGAGCCCCGGAGGCGCGGAGCGGCGAACGGGGTGCCCGTGGGAGTAAAGCGCTTAAGGGGACCCCGTTCAGGGCTGCGCCTTTCCGGGGATCGGTGATGGGTGTTTTACTCGGAAGGAGGTTCCGGAGAGCGCTGTGCGCTTCCGGGAATGCTGTTTTCTGGTTTTTTTGAACCTGCCCCCTTCATGCTCGCTTTCCTACCCCCACAACTCCCGGCACGGAGGTTCCACTTCGCTGCCTTTGTAGACCATGGCGTGCTCGCGGTCCTCGGCCAGCAGCAGGGGGCCGTCGATGTCGATGACCTCCGACATGGCTGCAACGAGCGTTGCCGGGGCCATCGCCAAAGATGTACCGCGCATGCAGCCGGTCATGATGCGCAGGCCGCGCTGCTTGGCCTCCGCCGCAACGGCTAACGCTTCCGTTAACCCCCCGGTTTTATCGAGCTTAATGTTAATAAACTCATAACGCCCGGCGACCGCATCGAAGCTGGAGCGGTCGTGGAAGCTCTCGTCGGCGCAGAGCGGTACCGGATGCTCGAAACTGGCGAGGCAGGCATCGTCGCCTGCCGCCACCGGCTGCTCAATCAGATCGACGCCGTGCTTGGCGAGGGCGTGGCAGAGCTTCTCCACATCGTTTGAGGACGCACCTTCGTTGGCGTCAACGATCAGTTTTGCCTTTGGAGCCGCGGCGCGGACGTCGGCGACGCGGGTCTCGTCGTCGCTATCGCCCATCAGTTTCAGCTTCAGGACGGGCCGCCAGGCGTGTTCGCCCGCCGCGGCGCCCATATCAGCAGGCGAGCCGCTGGAGAGCGTGTAGGCCGTGGTCAGCACCGGCGGCGCGGGCAGTCCTGCCAGTTCCCAGGCGCGCTTGCCCGCCTGTTTGGCCTCCAGGTCCCAAAGGGCGCAGTCGACGGCGTTGCGCGCCGCGCCCGCTGGCAACAGGCCCAGCAATTCCTGCTGTCCGGCACCGCCAGCGATGGCGTCCGCCACGCTTTCAATCTGGGTGAGCACGCTTTCCATGCTCTCCCCATAGCGGGGATAGGGGAAGCTTTCGCCGCGGGCTGTAAAACCGTCCGCCTGGATCACCGCTTCGGCGACGGGGGAGGTGGTGTAGGTGCCGCGGGAGATGGTGAAGGGATTGGCGAGCGGGAAGACGCTCTCCTTGGCGACAAGCCGCCTCATAGCTTCGCCAGCCGGTCTACGATGGGGCCGGCCCCGCCCTTCAGCGGGTCCACGCAGGGCAGGCCGAACTTATCTGCTGTCTGCTTCAGGTAGCGGTCGGCGGCGGCATCCGACAGATGGTGGGTGTCGATGCTGATGCCGACGAACCGCGCATCGGGGTTGGTAAGGGACGCCAGCGCCGTATAGGGCCGGATGCAGCTTTCCAGCGAGGGGATCGGCGCGTGCTTCAGGCCGCGCATATGGGTGCGGGTCGGCTCGTGGCAGAGCACCATGGCGTCCGGCTGTGCGCCGTGCACCAGGCCGACGGTCACGCCGGAGAAGGCGGCATGGAACAGCGAGCCCTGACCTTCGATAATGTCCCAATGGTTGGGGTCGGCTTCGGGGGAGAGCCATTCGACCGAACCGGAGATGAAGTCGGCGATGACGGCATCGATGGCGACTCCGCGCTTCGCAATGAAGACGCCGGTCTGGCCGGTGGCGCAGAAGCTGACGTCCATGCCGCGGGCCTCCATCTCCTTGGTGATCGCCAGGGCCGAGTATTTCTTGCCGACTGAGCAATCCGTGCCGACCGTCAGCAGGCGCTTGCCGGTGCGCTTAGCACCGGTGCCGGTCTTGAAGGTCTGGGTGGAGTGGCGGACGTCGTAAAGCTTGCGGCCATATTTCTCTGCCGCTTCCGCAACCGCGGGGACGGAGCCCAGGCGGGAGTGCAGGCCGCTCGCGATGTCCATACCGGCGGCCATGGCTTCCACCAAAACGCTGGACCAGTGCTCCGGCATGGTGCCGCCGGAATTGGCGACGGCGACGATCAGAGTCTTGGCACCTTTGGCGGCGGCTTCAGCCACGGTCACGTCGGGCAGGGAGGTGCTGGCCTGGCAGCCAGGCAGGCGCAACTGGCCGACGCACCATTCCGGCCGCCAGTCGGCGATGCCGTGGGCGGTCTTTGCCGCCAATTGGTCGTGTATGTCGCCGAGGAACAAGAGGTAGAGCCGTTGCATGATGTCTCTTCCGGTTGAGTGCCAGCGTAACGTGGGTGTCCGTTACCGAATCAAGCACGCTGGGACAGCCGGTTGCAATGGTGCAGGTGGTCTGGGTGCAGCAAGTAAGCCTCTCAGGCTAAGGGTAGGGCTTGACTGGCGGGTGTGCGGGTTGCCTAGGGCGCAAATCACACGGCAAGGTGGGGCAATCTTTCACCGACCGGATGCCGGACCTGCCAGCGGCTTTATGAGTGACGCACCAACCTTTCCTGAAGACGATAGCGGCCCCTCGCTGGCTGCCATCCCGGCGCTGGTCTGCGGCGTGCGGCAGGCGGCATGGCGGGCGGTGGATGGCGCTGCGACTACCATGCCCTTGCGGGATGCGGTGCGGCTGGCGGGCGACACGCCGCCGTTGGTCTGTCACCGGATTACGACGGCGCAGCGGCTGCGGGTAAATGATCTGCGTTGCTATGACTTGCTGGAATTGTTCGCCTTTGCCCGGCCCGCGATGGGTTGCGTGCCGACGCCGAGGGGCCTGGCGGCGGCGCTGGGCCTGCCGGTACTCGGGCATCTGGCGGACGAGCCGCAATTGCTGGCGGACGCCGCAGCGCTGCTGCTGCAGGAGATTGCGGCGTCGCGGGATGAAACGCTCGCGCCGCTTGCCTGGCAGATGGCACGGGGCGGCTGGATCTGGGGACCGCTGGTGCTGGCGCGGACCGGGCTGCCGGAGGGAAACACTGCCGGACGTGCCCGCCATGCCATGCAAGCCTGGGAGCGTCGCCCCAACTGGGAGGAGCGCGCGCCAGAGGGGGAGCCGGGTGCGGAGCCCATCGACCCCGCCGACTCGCGCCGCCGCCTGATCGAATTGCTGGGCCATGGCGCTGAGCAACGGCCGCAACAGGCGGACTATGCCGACGCGGTGACGGCGGCTTTCCAGCCGCGGGCGTTCGAGGACCAGCCGAACATAGTGCTGGCGGAGGCGGGCACGGGCATTGGCAAGACGCTGGGCTATCTGGCCCCCGCCACCTTGTGGGCGGAGGTCAATGAGGTGCCGGTCTGGGTCTCCACCTACACACGCAACCTGCAACAGCAGATCGACCGGGAGCTTGACCGGCTGTTCCCGCTGCCGGTGGACAAGCAGGCCCGTGTCGTGGTGCGCAAGGGGCGGGAGAATTATCTCTGCCTGCTGAACTTTGACGAGGCCAGTGGCTCCCTGTTTGCGCAGGGGCCGGATGCGATCGGCCTGGGCCTGATGGCGCGTTGGGTAGGGGCGACGCGCGACGGCGACATGGTGGGCGGCGACCTGCCGGCCTGGCTGATCGATCTGGCGGGCTGGCGGTTGTCGCTGGGGCTGGCTGACCGGCGCGGCGAGTGCATCTATGCGGCCTGCACCCACTACCGGAAATGCTTCATCGAGGCGAGCGTGCGCGCGGCGCGGAAGGCCGACATCGTCATCGCCAACCACGCGCTGGTGATGGCGCAGGCGGCGCTGGGCGGGGCGGAGGAAGGCTATCTGCCGACCCGCTATGTGTTCGACGAGGGGCACCATGTCTTCGACGCGGCAGACAGCGCCTTTGCCGCTGCCATCACCGGGCTGGAGGGGCGGGAGCTAAGGCGCTGGCTGCTGGGTGCGGAGGGGCGGAGTGACAGCCGGGCCAGGGGCCTGCGCCGGCGGCTGGAGGACTTGCTGCCAGCGGAGCAGGAAGCGACGGAATTGCTGGATGCCGCTTTGATGGCAGGCACCAAGCTGCCGGGGGAAGGCTGGCTGCAACGCCTGACCGACGACAAGCCAAGCGGCCCCTCGGAAGCGTTTTTGGCCAAGGTGCGCCAGCAGGTGCGGGCCAGGGCGGCCTCCACCGATGGCCCGTTTAGTCTGGAATGCGAGACGCGGCCGACGGTGGAGGGGCTGGACGAGGCTGCCGTGAAGCTCTCTGCAGCATTGGAGAGTATCCGGGAGCCGATGGCGAAGCTGCGGTTGATGCTGCTGCGGCGGTTGGACGACGAGGCGGACGAGTTGGACCAGACCACCCGCCAGCGCATCGACGGCCTGGCCCGCACGCTGACACGCCGGGGTGAGCACCAGCTGGCGGCCTGGTCCGACATGCTGACTGCGCTGGCCGAGGAGCCGCTGGAGCAATATGTGGACTGGTTCGCGCTGGAGCGGGCGGGCGGCCAGGAGCGGGACGTGGGCATGCACCGGCACTGGCTGGACCCCTCTATTCCCTTTGCGGGCGCGGTGGCAGAACCGGCGCATGGTCTGGTGGTGACGTCTGCGACCCTGCGCGATACCACGGGACAGCCGGAGCGGGACTGGATAGCGGCAGAGACGCGGGTGGGCGCGGCTCACCTGTCAGCCAATCCACTGCGCGCGGCGATGGAGTCGCCCTTCGATTATGCCGCCAACACGCGGGTGCTGGTGGTGGGCGATGTGGGCCGGAACAGCGCCGACCAGGTGGCTGCCGCCTACCGCGTGCTGTTTCAGGCAAGCCAGGGCGGCGGGCTCGGCCTGTTTACGGCCATTCACCGGCTGCGCGCGGTCTACCAGCGGCTGGCCGGCTCGTTGGAGGAGTCGGAGATTGCGCTCTACGCCCAGCACGTGGATAAGCTGGATACGGCGAGCCTGGTGGATATCTTCCGGGCGGATGAGAATGCCTGCCTGCTGGGCACCGATGCGGTGCGCGACGGGGTGGATGTGCCGGGGCGGGCGCTGCGCCTGATCGTGTTTGACCGGGTGCCGTGGCCACGACTCGACATCCTGCACAAAGCGCGGCGCAAGGCATTCGGCGGCAGCCGCTACGACGACCAGATCGCGCGGGGCAAGCTGCGCCAGGCGTTCGGGCGGCTGGTGCGCAGGGGGGGGGATGCCGGTGTGTTCGTCATGCTGGACTCGGCGCTTCCGTCCAGGCTCGCCAGCGCGTTCCCGCCGGGGGTGGAGATCCAGCGGGTGGGTCTGGCGGAGGCAGCCAGCCAGACGCGGGCGTTTTTGGTCGAGAAGGGCGTGATAGACGGGCGCTGAGCGGTGGATTCTTGCAGGTTGCCGTAGCGCTGGCCCTTGACGTCGAGCCTTTGGCGTCCTTTATCGGCTTGTGTCATGTTTTTTGCGCTGGCGAGAGGCCCCGCATTTCAATCGCAGAAAGGCGTTCCGCCCGTGTCCGACTCTTCCGTTCTCGACCATCACGCAGCCCTGGTTTACGTGATGGTGCTGGTTTCCGCCTCCGACGGTGAGATGACCGACGCCGAGCTTTCCAGCATTGGCGGCATCGTTCAGCACCTGCCGATTTTCCGGGACTATGACGTGGACCTGCTGCCGAGCATGGCCGAAAACTGCACCGCCATGCTGGACTATGACGAGGGCCTGGATACGGTCCTGTCGCTGGTTGCGAAGGCGCTGCCGGAGAAACTGCACGAGACCGCCTATGCGCTGGCCTGTGATGTGGCCGCGGCGGATGGCGCTTTGAGCCAGGAAGAACTGCGGTTGCTGGAAATGGTGCGCTATCAGCTAGAGGTCGGCCGCCTGCCCGCCGCCGCGATCGAGCGTGGTGCTAAGGCCAGGCACGCGACGCTGTAGGGGGCGGGGGCGTTTCTGCACCTGTACCATCAAAAATGCGCCGATCCCCGGAGCCTCGCCAGAGGCGAATTGGGTCTCCCGCGGGGTGAGCGCGGACGCGGAAGGGGACTCCGGGCAGCGCTTCCGCGCTTTCGGGGCTCGGAGGGATGGGAGGCCTTGACGGCCTCTACCCCGCTGCCTTCATCCGCTCGAACCCGGCTTCGATATCGGCAATCAAGTCCGCCGGGTTCTCCAGGCCCACATGCAGGCGCACCAAAGGCCCTTCGGCGTTCCACTCCGTCGCGGTGCGGTAGGCGCTGGGGTCGTTGGGGGTCATTAGGCTTTCGTAGCCGCCCCAGCTGGAGCCCATGCCGAACAGTTCCAGGCCGTCAAAATGGGCCTCCAACTGGGCATCGCTCACCGGGTTTAGGACGAAGCTGAACAGGCCGCTGGCGCCGGAGAAATCGCGCTGCCAGAGGGCGTGGTCCGGGTGGCTCGGCAGGCCGGGGTGCAGGACGCGGGCGACTTGCAGGCGGCTTTCCAACCAGTGGGCGACTTCCAAACCATTCTTGTGGTGTTGGGCCAGGCGCACGGCCATGGTGCGTACGCCGCGTGTACCGAGATAGACATCGTCCGGCGGGGCGGCGACGCCGAGTTGGCTCCATGCTTCCTGGATCGGGCCATATGTCTCCGCCGTGCAGGTGATCGCGCCCAGCATGGCGTCGGAGTGGCCGACAATGTACTTGGTCGCCGCGTGCACGGAGATATCGCAGCCAAGCTCAAACGGTTTGAAGTAGAGGCCGGTCGCCCAGGTGTTGTCCGTGATGACGATGCAGCCACGCTTCTTCGCAGCCTCGGCAATGGCGGGCGTGTCCTGGATTTCGAAGGTCAGGGAGCCGGGCGACTCCAGGTAGACGACCTTGGTGTTCTCGTGGATCAGCCCGGCGATGCCCGCGCCGATGGCGGGGTCGAAGAAGGTGGTGGAGATGCCGAAGCGCGGCAGGAACTTGGTCGCGAAGTTGCGGGCCGGGCCGTAGACGCAGTCGGCCATCAGGATGTGATCGCCTTGGGAGACGAAGGGCAGAATGGCCGTGGTGATGGCGCTGAGGCCAGAGGGGCATATCACGCAGTGATCGCCGCCCTCGATATCCGCCAGCACGTCTTCGAGGGTGAAGGTGGTGGGCGTGCCGCGGCGGCCATAGCGGGGCTCGCGCTCGCCCTTCTCGCGCTTGCGGTCGGCATAGGTGGGCGAGAGGATCGTGGACGCGCGGAAGACTGGCGTGTTGACCACGCCGAAATGGTCGAACGGATGCCGCCCGGAATGGGTCAGGATGGTCTCGGGCTGTTTGCCCTTCAGGTCTTTGCTCACCTAGCTGGTCTCCACCGGTGTATCGGGACGGCTGCCCCACTCGCTCCAGGAGCCATCGTAGATCGCAAAATCGCTCTTGCCGATCAGGAATAGGCCGAGGGCCAAGGTACATGCCGTCACACCGGAGCCGCAGGTGGTGGCCACGGGCTGGTTGAAGTCGAGCCCGGCTTCCTCATAGGCGGCGCGGATCTCGTCCGCGCTTTTATAGGTGCCGTGCTCGCCCAGCAATTGCGGGTAGGGCAGGTTCAGGCTGCCGGGGATGTGGCCGCTGCGCATGCCGGCGCGTGGCTCAGGATCGCGGGCGTAGAAGCGGCTCTCGGCCCGGGCATCGACTACCTGCTCCACCGGGTGCTCGATATTGGCGAGCATTTGCTGGCGGGAGCGGATCATGGCCTCGTTCTTGGCGGCTTTGAAATCGCGGGGGGCGTACTGCTTCACCTCTGCCGTGACGGGGCGGCCCTCGGCCTCCCACTTGTGCAGGCCGCCGTTCAGGACCGCGACGTTGGTGTGCCCAAAGACGTGGAAGGTCTGCCAGACGCGCGCGGCGCCGGTCGGGCCGACAGTGTCGTAGACCACGACCTTGTCATCATTGCCGATGCCTAGTGCGCCGATCTGTTCCGCGAATTGCTCCGCGCTGGGCCACATGTGGGGCAGGTCGCTGTCGTGATCGCTGATGGCCTCGATGTCGAAGAAAATCGCGCCGGGGATATGCTTCTCGGCGAATTCCTTCTTCGCATTCCGGCCTGCGGTTGGCAGGTGGTTCGAGGCGTCCACGATTTTGACTTTGGGGTCGTTCAGGTTCTCCGCCAGCCACTCTGTGCTGACGAGGGCCTGTGGGTTGGCATAGTCGGTCATGGTTCTTCTCTTTCTTCGCCCTGAGCCTGTCGAAGGGTGTCGAGGTGCGCCGCGAATACACCTTTCGACAGGCTCAAGGTGAAGGCGCTATGGGCGGTGGAGTTAGGCGTTACTTGTCGAACACGATGTGGATGCGGCGGTTGCGTTTGCCTTTGTTTTCGATCTTGGAGACACGAACCTTGCCGATTTCGCCGGTGTGGGCCACGTGAGTGCCGCCGCAGGGCTGGAGGTCGACTTCTCCACCATCCGGGCCATCGCCAACAGCCATCAGGCAGATGCGGCCCGCGCCGCGCGGCGGCTGAACAGAGAGCGTGCGGACCATCTCCGGGTTCGCATCCAGCGCCGCTTCTTCGATCCAGCGGCTGGTGACGGGGTGGTCGGCCTGGACAAGGGCGTTGAGCTGGGTGGTCAGCTCTTCCTTGTCGTAGGTGTGGTCGCCGGAATCGAAGTCCAGACGGCTTTTCTCTGCGCCGACCTGACCGCCGGTCACGCCATGATGCACCATCGAGCACAACAGGTGCATGGTCGTGTGCATGCGCATGTGCTTGTGGCGGCGCTCCCAGTCGATCTTGGCGGTCACGGTTGAGCCGACGGTGGGAAGGGCGGCATCTTCGGGGACTTTGTGGAGGACGTCGTCGGGGCCTTCGCCCTTGCGGGCTTCAGTGACAGAGAGTTCGCTGCCATCAGCGGTAATGAGAACACCGGAGTCACCGGGCTGGCCGCCGCCGGTCGGGTAGAACACCGTGCGGTCAAGCACTACGCCGTCAGGGCTGGCGCTGATGACAGTGGCTTCGCATTCAGTGGCATAAGCGTCGTCGCGGAAGACGAGTTCCATGGGTGACTCTCTTGGTGGCGTGGTGTTGTGTGGGGAGCTTAAAGAAAAAATTTCACCCTGAGTAGCCAGCAGCGCTCGCGTATCGTCGGCGCGCGTTCTGCATTGGTCTTCGCTGTTCGCCCTTCGATACGAGCCTTCGGCTCTACTCAGGATGAGAATTGGAGTTAGGTTAGCGGTCAGAACGCCGCCAACCGCTCCCGCAGGTCAGTCTTCAGGACTTTGCCGTAGTTGTTCTTCAACAGGACGTCGATGAAGTGGTAGCTCTTGGGGCGTTTGAAGCGGGCCATGTTGTCCAGGCAGAAGCGGTCCAGGGCTTTCTCGTCCAGGCCCGCGCCTTCCCGCGGCACGACGAAAGCGACGACGTTCTCTCCCCAGTCCGGGTCGGGCTCGCCGATGACGGAGACTTCCAGGATGCCGGGGTGTTGGAGCATGACCTCCTCCACCTCCCGCGGGTAGATGTTGGTGCCGCCGGAGATGATCATGTCCTTGGAGCGGTCTTTCAGGGTCAGGTATCCCGCTTCATCCATCACGCCGATGTCGCCGGTATGCAGCCAGCCGCCGTGCAATGCCTCAGCCGTTGCATCCGGGTTGTTCCAATAGCCAGCCATGACAGGCTCGCCGCGCACGCAGACCTCGCCCAACTCGCCGGGGGGCAGGGGATTGTCGCCGGCATCCATGATCTGGACTTCGGTATTAACGAAGGGGCGGCCGACAGAATTGAGGCGGCTTTCGAACTCCGTCTTGTTCGGGTTTGCGAACTCCGTGCGGGAGAGGGCGGTGATGGTCATAGGGCTTTCGCCCTGGCCGTAGAGTTGGGAAAATTTCGGGCCGAAATAGTCGATCGCGGTCTTGATGTCGGCCAGATACATGGGCGCGCCGCCATAAACTATGGTGCGCAGGTTGGTCGTGTCGGCTTCGCGCATGACGGGATGCTCGGTCATGCGCTTGACCATGGTGGGGGCGGCGAAGAACGAGAGGTTGGTGAGTTTCTTCAGCAATTCGGCAATCTCCGCCGGATCGAACTTGCCGCTGGGCGAGATCACCTGCCGGGCAGCCAGCGCCACATAGGGCAGGCTGTAAAGGCCGCTCGCGTGGCTCATGGGGGCGGCGTGCAGCCAGTGCGCATCCTCCGTCACCCGGTCCATGTCGCTGAGATACCCATTCAGGCAGCCGAACAGGTTGCGGTGGGTCAGCATCGCGCCCTTGGGCCGTCCGGTGGTGCCGCTGGTGTAGAACAGCCAGGCAAGGTCCTCCGGCGAAGCGGCGACCATGGGCATGGGTTCTGCATCGAACATGGCGGCATAGGCGTCGCTGCCTGTGGTGATCACCTGCTCGCAGGAGGGGGCCTGGGGCAGGATGCTTGCCACGTCGTCCGCCAAGTCCGGCGTGACGAAGCAGGTGCGTGCGCCGGAATTTCTGAGTATATACTGGAAGTCGCTCGGGTGCAGCTTGGCGTTGATCGGCACGGCGGCAAGGCCCGCATGCCAGCAGGCCCACAGCACCTCGACGAATTCCGCGCAATTGGTCATGGCAAAGCCGACCCGGTCGCCCGGCTGCAATCCGGCGCTGGTGCGCAACCAGCCTGCCAGCCGTGCTGTGCGCCCTGCCAATTCGCGATAGGTGCAGACAAGCTGGCCGCCGACCAGGATGGCTGGGTTGTCCGGACGGGTGCGGGCCGCACGGGCCATAAGCGCCGCTAGGTTCATCGGTTCTGTTCCTCTGAGCCTGAAGGAAAGGGAGTTTCCAGGACTATACCGGGTGGAGGCCTTCGCTGCTATCGCTGCGCGCCAGGTGCGGGATTCAGGGGAAGGCGGAGATCTGCGACCGGATGCGGCCAGCGGCGATGCGCCGCGCTCTGCCACAGTGGTGGCGGACGAGCGCTGCGAGGTCGCATCGCTGTCGCAAACCCGTTTTATCGAGCTGATGGAGCGGCACCCGCCGATCGCGCTGGCTGTCATGCGGCGGCTGGCGCTGATTGTGCGCTCCTGCGATGAGCGGATCATGGATTTGGCAACGCTGGGGGCCATGCAGCGGGTGATCCTGGATCTGTGCCGCATGGCCAAACCGGACCCAATTACCGCGGGTTCCTGGCTGATTTACCCCTGTCCGGCCCAGCGGGAGACTGCGGGCCGCGCCTCCACCACCTGTGAGACGGTGGCGCGTGTTTTCAGCCAATTGCAGGAAAGCGGCCAAATTCGCCGGAAAGGGTGCTCGGTCTATCTGTCCGATAAAGTGGCGTTGGAAACCCTGGTGAAACACCTGGCACCGGGCGGTAACTAAGCGCCTAGTGGCCTGATCGAAACGGATGGACACTATCCGTTTCCATCGAACCACTAGGCCGCCAGGGCGGTTGATTTCCGCGGCTCCTTTGGGAACAATCCGAGCCAAAATCGGCCTATCGAAGGATTTGTTGACCTATGACCTCATCTGCCACCTATGACGCCATTGTCGTCGGTGCCGGGTTCGGCGGCATGTACATGCTGCACAATCTGCGCAAACAAGGCTTTACCGCCCGCGTGTTCGAGGCTGGCAGCGATGTCGGCGGCACCTGGTACTGGAACCGTTACCCGGGCGCGCGCGTCGATATCGAGAGCATGCAGTATTCCTATTCCTTCTCGGAGGAACTGGACCAGGAATGGAAATGGTCCGAGAAATACGCGCCGCAGCCGGAGATTCAGCGCTACGTAAGGCACGTCTCCGAGCGCTTTGACCTGCGCCGGGACATCCAGTTCAACACCCGCGTGACCTCGGCCCATTACGACGAGAAAGCCAAGCGCTGGACCGTCAAGACCGACCAGGGCGACGAGGTGACGGCGCAGTTCTGCATTATGGCCGTCGGTTGCCTGTCGGCAGCGAACAAGCCGCCCTTTGAAGGCTTGGAAGATTTCAAAGGGCCGGTCTACCACACCGGCGAGTGGCCCAAGGAGGAAGTGGACTTCACCGGCAAGCGCGTTGCGGAGATCGGCACCGGCTCCAGCGGTATCCAGTCGATCCCGATCATCGCTAAGCAGGCGGGGCAGCTTTACGTCTTCCAACGCACGCCGAACTACACCGTGCCGGCCTGGAATTCGGCGGTGGATCCCGAGTGGGAAGCCGAAGTGAAGGCCGACTATCCCGCAATGCGGGCCAAGGCCCGCGCCCGGCCGACCGGCTTCTATTTTGAGTTCAATGCCACACCGGCGTTGGAAGCCAGCGAAGAAGAGCGGCGGGCGACCTATGAAGAATTCTGGGCGCGGGGCGGCCTGCCTTTCCTGGGCTCCTTCGGCGACCTGCTGTTCAACAAGGAAGCCAACGACACCATCGCCGAGTTCGCGCGCGAGAAAATCCGCGAGATCGTCAAAGACCCGGAAACGGCCGAACTGCTGACCCCGAAGGATATTTTCGGCTGCAAGCGCCTGTGCGTCGATACCGGCTATTACGAGACCTACAACCGCCCGAACGTGAAGCTGGTGGATATTGCGGAGTCCGGCATTGAGCGGATCACGTCGAATGGTGTGGTGGCCAATGGCGAGGAATACGAGGTCGATGCCATCGTCTGTGCCACCGGCTTTGCCGCGATGACCGGTTCCTTCGACCGGATCGATATCCGGGGCAATGGCGGCCAGTCGTTGAAAAAAGCCTGGGAGGCCGGGCCGCGGACCTATCTGGGTCTGTCGACCGTGGGCTTCCCCAACTTCTTCATGATCACCGGGCCGGGCAGCCCCAGCGTGCTGGCCCAGATGATCCAGTCGATCGAGCAGCACGCCGACTGGATGATCGACTGCATGGCGCATATGCGGGATGTGGGCGTGGAGGTGATTGAGCCGACCCTGGCCGCCCAGGATGCCTGGGTCGATCACGTGAACGAGGTATCCGAAATCTCGCTGCGTTCCACCTGTTCCAGCTGGTATGTGGGCGCGAACATTCCGGGCCGTCCGCGCGTGTTCATGCCCTATATCGGCGGGTTCCCGATCTATGTGCAAAAGTGCAACGAGGTGCAGACCAACGGCTATGAAGGCTTCGTGCTGGATGGGGCGCCGCCCTCGAACCAAGAGCCCAAGGTGCGCGAGACCGAGCGCTGGCGCGTGCCGCTGGACGTGGACGTAATCTCGCCCGCCATGTTGGCCTCCGGTCAGGTGCCGGTGGTTTAGGCGCGATGGCGCTGGCTTCCCTGCGCCAAGCGGGGGAGGGTGACGATTTCGCCGCCATCCTGAAGCTGGTGCAGGATTGCTTCGCCTATATGGAGGCGCTGATCGACCCGCCGTCCTCCATGCATCGGCTGACGGTGGAAAGTGTGCGTATGCATGCAAAGAACCAGGAAATCTGGCTCTGGGAGGACGCAGGTGAATTGATAGCCTGCGTTTTCTTTACTGCAAAGGCGGCGGAAGCGGGCCAACCTGCGCGGCTTTATCTTGGCAAGATGGCGGTGCGGCCTGTTGCGCGAGGGCAGGGTTGGCGCGGCTGATGGTGGAGAAGGCCAGCGAGCGGGCGGTGGCGCTGGGGCTGCCTCTGCTTGAACTGGAGGTGCGGATTGAGTTGGTAGAGAACCACGTCCTGTTCGCACGGTTGGGCTTTGTTAAGACAGCGGAGAACGCGCATGCCGGTTACAACCGACCAACGAGCATTACAATGCAACGCGGGGTGACGCTCTAACAGGCTGCAGAAAATGCCGAAACCTCTCCCTTCACCATTCGATAGGCTTAGGGTGAAGGGGGATTGTTATTGGATTTCAACAAGGCTCAGCAAAATCCCTTCATTCTGAGCTTGTCGACGGATCACTTTTCAGCCCTGCCGTTGGTATAAGAACTCCTTCAGCAACCTGTTAAAACACCCCCAGGGCCAGCCCCGCTGCGATTGCGGCACCCAGATCGCGGCATTGAGCTAGATCCGTTTCCGGGATGGTTTTGGCTGCCAGGATGGCCTCCGGTGTTTGGGCGTGGGTGCAGACGATGAGGGGCGGTTGCACCTCCTTCAGCCGCCAGCCGGTGGCAATGCGCTTGATCTGGTGGGCGGCGTTCTCGCCATCAGATCCGGCGCAGATCATCTGGGCGTAGGGGCGGCCCTCGATGCGCTCCAGGACCGGATAGTAGCAGCGGTCGAAGAAATCCTTCATCACGCCCGCGATTGCAGCAAGGTTCTCCGGGCAGCAGAATAGGTAGCCGCTGGCTGCGAGAAGGTCGTCCGGACCAGCCTGGTCCGCGGTCAAGAGCACGGTCGGGGCTTCGCCTTGCGCGGCCGCCGCCGCAGCTTCCGCCATCTGGCGGCTGCCGCCGGTTCGGGAATGGTAGACGATGAGCAGCTGGGGCATGTCTGGCGGCTTTCGGGTGGCGTTTGCTGCCGGTAAACGATATTTTAGCCTTAATGCGCTAGCTTGTGCCAATGGCACTTGCTTTTGACCTCTAGCAGTCTGCGGAAGAAGTTCTGGCGGCCTGGGTAGCGAGCGTGAGCAAGCCTCGAAGGAGGCAACCGACACGGTTCCGCGTAAGGCCGCTCGAGCATGCGTGCCTTGACCCTGCCGGAAGAAAAGGACGGGCCGCGTTCCGGTACTGCTGGGGCGAAACGTGGGTTAAACACGGGCTAAACAGGGGATACACTTTGGCTAAACTTCACATAAACCGAAGTTAAACCTTTTGCGGCCGGAACGGTTTAGTTTTGCGCATAAAAGTTTAGTTTCGTTTAGGTTGTTTTGCAGCGCTACCTAAGGGCCGTATGCGCCCGCATGGCGGCAAGGGTGCTGGCCATGACGGTTTCCGGATCGCGCGCTGCCGCTTCGGCCTGGAACCAGT
Source organism: Alphaproteobacteria bacterium (assembly GCA_965202745.1). Taxonomy (GTDB): domain Bacteria; phylum Pseudomonadota; class Alphaproteobacteria; order Bin95; family Bin95; genus JACKII01. The sequence continues at coordinate 278,886 of CBDBCB010000020.1, read as the reverse complement.
GCAGGTTGCGGAGGCCGATACAGACGAGAATGTCGGTAAGGTAGGGTGTCAGGTGGTCCGGCTGACGCGCGGCTTCGCCGGAGAACGGGCTGCCGGAGGCTACGCAAATGTAGCACGGCTGGTCCGCCAGCAGGCCGACTTTGCCGTCCGGCGTGCTCTGGAAGGTACGGCCGAAACGGACGATCTGGTCCAGCCAGAGCTTGAGCACGGCGGGCACGGTGAAATTGTGCATGGGGGTGGCAAGCACCAGAATATCGCTTGCCTCCAGTTCGGCAATCAGCGCTTCCGACTCTGCAAACGCGGGTACGGTGGCAGCTTGCTCCGCCGTTTGGTGGGTGCGCATGTGCCGGGTAAAGCTCTCCGTCACCGCGGTGGGAGGGCAGTCAGCAAGGTTGCGTGTCGCCACTGATGCGCCGGGATGCTGAGCTAGCAGCAGCGCCATGGCCTCGTCGCCCAGCTTGCGGCTGAAAGAGGCTTCGCCACTGGGGCTGCAATCCAGGCGGAGGATGGTGGTCATTGCGGGCTCCTCTGGCGGAGCCCGGCATCAGGCCCCGTTCTTCTCAGCGATGGCGGCCTGGGCGGCGGCCAGGCGCGCGACCAGCACACGATAGGGAGAGCATGAGACGTAGTCCAGGCCGATGCGGTGGCAGAAGGCGACGCTTTCCGGGTCGCCGCCATGCTCGCCGCAAATGCCGAGCTTCAGGCCCGGCCGGGCGGAGCGGCCGCAGGTAGCGCCCAGCTCCACCAGCTCTCCCACGCCATCCTAGTCGAGGCCGACAAAGGGGTCGCGCTCGAAGATGCCCTGGCGTTGGTAGGCCTCCAGGAAGCTGGCCGAGTCGTCACGGCTGATGCCGAAGGTGGTCTGGGTCAGATCGTTGGTACCGAAACTGAAGAATTCCGCCGACTCGGCTATCTCCGCCCCACGCAAGGTGGCGCGCGGCAGCTCGATCATGGTGCCGACCATGTAGGGGATGGCTGCGCCTTTTTCGGCGGCAACTTCGCCCGCAACGCGGTCGATGACAGCCTTCAGAATGTCCAGTTCGCGCTTGGTGGCGACCAGCGGCACCATGATCTCGGGGAAGACATCCACGCCCTCCGCTTTGACCTCGGCGGTGGCTTCGAACATGGCGCGGGCCTGCATCTCGGTGATCTCCGGGTAGGAGATGCCCAGGCGGCAGCCGCGATGGCCCAGCATGGGGTTTGATTCTGACAGGCGCAGGGTGCGCTGGCGCACGGCTTCCGGCGTGGAGCCGGAAGCGATGGCGACCGCGTCGATCTCGTGATCCTGGTGCGGCAGGAACTCGTGCAGGGGCGGGTCGAGCAGGCGGATAGTGACCGGCAGGCTGCCCATGATGCGGAACAGCTCAGCAAAGTCGGCGCGCTGCATCGGCAGCAGCTTGGCGAGCGCGGCGCGGCGGCCAGTCTCGTTCTCCGCCATGATCATTTCCCGCACCGCGATGATGCGGTCGGCGTCGAAGAACATATGCTCCGTCCGGCAGAGGCCGATGCCTTCCGCGCCCAGGGAGCGGGCCGTCTGGGCATCGCTGGGTGTTTCCGCGTTGGCGCACACACCAAGGCGGCGGATTTCATCCGCCCAGCCCATGATGGTGGCGAACTCGCCGGAGACTTCGGGGTCGATGGTGCGGACCTTGCCCGCCATGATCTCGCCCGTGGTGCCGTCAAGCGTGATCATCTCGCCCGCTTGAATGGTGTACTCCCCGGCAAAAAACTGGCCGGCTTCGTAGTCGATCTGGATGTCGCCCGCGCCCGCGACGCAAGGTCGGCCCATGCCGCCTCGGCTTGTCAGGATACCTCGGGCAGCGTGCATGCCGTGTATGTCTTCGGGGCTGGTCTCGATACGGACCAGGATGACGTCGTCGCCCTCAGCGGCGCGTTTCTCCGCCTCATCGGCAGAGAACACCACCGCGCCCGACACCGCACCGGGAGAGGCCGGCAGGCCGTGACCCAGCACCGTGCGCTCCGCGTCCGGATCGAGGGCCGGATGCAGCATCTGGTCGAGGGAGGCAGGCTCGATGTGGGCGACGGCCTCGTCACGGGTGATCAGGCCTTCGTCCACCATGTCCACGGCAATCTTCAGCGCCGCGGTGGCGGTACGCTTGCCAGAGCGGGTCTGGAGCATCCAGAGGCGGCCGCGTTCGACGGTGAACTCTATGTCCTGCATGTCGCGGTAGTGCTTCTCCAGCCGCTGCTGAATTTCCAGCAACTGGCCGAACACTTCCGGCATGACCTCTTCCATGGCGGGCAGGCTGGAGTTATGGAACTGCTTGGCCGCGATGGTGATGTGCTGGGGCGTGCGGATGCCGGCGACCACGTCTTCGCCCTGGGCGTTGACCAGGTACTCGCCATAGACCTCGCGTGCGCCGTTGGAGGGGTTACGAGTGAAGGCGACGCCGGTCGCGCTGCTCTCGCCCATGTTGCCGAACACCATGGCCTGGACGTTGACGGCGGTGCCCCACTTGTCTGATATCTCGTTCAGGCGGCGGTAGGTGATGGCGCGCGGCGTCTGCCAGGATGCAAAGACCGCACCGATGGCGCCCCAAAGCTGTTCGCGCAGGTCCTGCGGGAAGGGGTGGCCGAGTTCCTCCTCTACCTTCTCCTTGTAGATGCCCACCAGCTTCTACCAATCCGCAGCGGAGAGGTCGGTATCCAGGAACACGCCTTGCGAGTCCTTCAGCATCTCCAGCTCTTCTTCGAAGATGTAGTGGCCGATGCCGAGCACCACGTCGCCGTACATTTGGATGAAGCGGCGGTAGCTGTCCCAGGCGAGGCGGGCGTCGGCATCGGCAGCCATGCCGCGCACTGTCTCGTCATTCAGGCCGAGGTTCAGGACTGTGTCCATCATACCGGGCATGGAGACCCGCGCGCCGGAGCGGACGGAGACCAGCAGCGGGTTGGCGGCGTCACCGAAGGCGCGTCCGGTCTCCGCCTCGACGGCGGCGAGTGCGGCATCGACCTGCGCTTTCAGTTCGTCCGGGTAGGTCTTGCCGTGGTCGTAAAAGTGGGTGCAGATCTCGGTCGTGACGGTGAAGCCGGGCGGCACCGGCAGGCCGAGATTGCTCATCTCCGCCAGGTTCGCGCCCTTACCGCCGAGCAGGTTCCGCATAGAGGCGTTGCCTTCGGACTTGCTGGCGCCGAACGAGTAAACTCATTGGGCCATATTGTGCTCTCTCCAAAGCCTTATGACGCTACTAGAGGAAGCAGGCAATAACGATGCCAGCACCCGTTGCGGCGGGCTAACCCTCGATCACTGCAAAATCCGCTACACGGCCCATGGTGCCGGTAATGGTGTTCAGCAGCTTCAGGCGGTTGACGCGCAATGATGCATCATCAGCGTTAACCGTTACTTGATCGAAGAAGGAATCCACGGGGTTCCGCAATTTTGCCAGCTGGCTCATTGCGTCATCGAAACCCTCTGCCTTCAAAGCCTTGGCCATTTCATCCGAGGTTATAGACAGCGCTTCTGCGAGCGCCTTTTCAGCATCATCGGTGAACAGTTTCAGATCGGGCGCGCCGGTCTGGCGGCTGCCGTCCTTCTTTTCCTCTGCCGCCACTATATTTGCGGCCCGGCGGTAGGCAGTGAGCAGGTTCACACCGTCGTCGCTTTCCAGGAACGCGGACAGCGCGTTCACCTGGGCCATCAGGCGGACCAGGTCGTCCTGAGCTTCCAGGTTGAACACAGCGGCGACGCGGTCGTGGCGGATGCCTTGCTCGCGCAGGTGGACCTTCAGCCGGTCGGCGAAGAAGTCCAGCAGGGCGGAGGCCGTCTCGTCCGCCGAATTCTGGGCCGACAGGATGCCGTCATACATCTTATGGGAATGCAGGAACGCCTGGCGGAGCGGCAGACGGAGGCCGTTCTCCAGCACCAACCGGATCACGCCCAGGGTGGCACGGCGCAGCGCAAATGGATCGCGGGAGCCGGTGGGCTTCTCGTCGATGGCAAAGAAGCCGACCAGCGTGTCGATCTTCTCCGCCAACGCGACAGCAACGGAGATGGGCGCGGTCGGGCAGGCGTCGCCCGGTCCCTGGGGGCTGTAGTGCTCTGCGATGGCTTCGGCGACGGCTTCGTCCAGCCCCTCGCCGCGGGCGTAGTAGCGGCCCATAATGCCCTGGAGTTCCGGGAACTCACCCACCATGCCGCTGGTCAGGTCGGCCTTGGCGAGGGTGCCTGCCTCCATGGCCAGGTCGGATTTGCAGCCGGGCACGTGTTTCGCCAACTGCCCGGCAAGCGCCGAGATACGCATGGTGCGCTGGCCAAGGGAACCCAGGCGGGCGTGGAAGACCACGTTCTCCAGCGCGGGTACGCGGCTTGCCAGGGTGTGCTTTCGGTCCTGGTCCCAGAAGAACTTGGCATCGGACAGGCGGGCGCGCAGCACGCGCTCGTTGCCTGCGATTACGGCCTTGCCGCCGTCCGCGGTCTCCCGGTTGGCGGCGAGCGCGAAATGGGCCGCAAGCGTGCCGTCCAGGTTCTCAAGCGCAAAATACTTCTGGTGCTCGCGCATGGAGGTGGTCAGCACCTCCGGCGGGACTTCCATGAACTCCGCATCGATCTGGCCAATCAGGACCACCGGCCATTCGACCAGCCCGGTCACTTCCTGGAGCAGGCCGGGGTCGGAGCGGACCTTCAGGCCAGCGCCAATGGCGGCAATTTCCAGGTCCGCGCCGATCTTGGCCATGCGTTCCTGCTGGTTGAGGATGGCCTTATGGTCGTAGAGGGCATCCTTGTACTGGGCGAAGTGGTCGATGACGATGGGGCCGCGCGCCATGAAGCGGTGACCTTCCGTCTCCGCCCCGAACGCGCGTTCGCCAAGACTGCCGCCCAGGTCGAGCGAGCCCGGCAGGGGCTTGCCGCCGAAGACAGCATTGATGCGTTGCAGCGGGCGCACATAGCGGAATGCGCCATCGGCCCAGCGCATGGACTTCGGCCAGGGAAGCTGGCGGATGGCGTCTGCGATCATGCCGGGCAGCACGGCTTTGGTCGCCTGGCCCTCGATTTTGGAGACCGCGAACCAGAAGTCGGCCTTGCTCACCGTGCGTTGCTCGCACTGATCCAGCGAGGAGAGGCCAGCGGCGCGGAGGAAGCCTTCGACGGCTTTGTCCGGCGCGCCGACACGAGGGCCTTTGCGCTCCTCGTTCCGGTCGGGCTGGCGCTCGGCGAGGTCATCGACGACCAGCACCAGGCGGCGTGGCGTGACGTAAGCGTGGGCACGCTCGTAGGCGAGGTGGGCGTCTTTCAGGCGGTCTTCGACCAGCTTCTGGAAGTCCGCAGCGGCCCGCGCCTGCATACGGGCGGGGATCTCTTCGGAGAGCAGTTCGATGAGGAGTTCAGCCATCACGCTGCCTCCTCTTGCCCGTGGCCGCGGGCTTTGAGCCAACCGGCGGCGGCACCTCGCGCCAGCGTTCGGACGCGGCCGATATAGGCCTGGCGCTCGGTGACGCTGATGACGCCGCGGGCGTCCAGCAGGTTGAAGGTGTGGCTGGCCAGAATGCACTGGTCGTAGGCGGGCAGAGGCAGGCCCGCGGCCAGGCAACGGGCGCTTTCGCGCTCGGCATCCTCGAAATGGCGGAACAGGGTTTCGGTGTCCGCATGCTCAAAATTGTAGGCGCTGAATTCCCGCTCGTTCTGCAGGAACACGTCGCCATAGCTCAGGCCCGCGCCGTTGAAGTCCAGGTCGTAGACGTTCTCCACGCCCTGGATGTACATGGCGAGGCGCTCCAGCCCATAGGTGATCTCGCCGGAGACTGGGTTGCAGTCGAAGCCGCCGACCTGCTGGAAGTAGGTGAACTGCGTGACTTCCATGCCATCACACCAGACCTCCCAGCCGAGGCCCCAGGCGCCCAGCGTCGGGCTTTCCCAGTCATCCTCCACAAAGCGGATGTCGTGCAGGTCCGAATCGATGTGGATGGCTTTCAGCGAGCCCAAATAAAGATCCAGAATGTCTTCCGGGTTCGGCTTCAGGATCACCTGAAATTGGTAGTAGTGCTGCAGGCGGTTCGGATTCTCGCCATAGCGGCCGTCGGTCGGGCGGCGGGAAGGCTGCACGTAAGCCGCCTTCCAGTGCTCCGGACCCAGCGCGCGCAGCGTGGTCGCCGGATGGAACGTGCCCGCGCCGACGCTCATGTCATAGGGCTGAAGCAAGGCGCAACCTTGGTTGCCCCAATAGCGCTGCAGCGCCAGGATCATGTCTTGGAAGGAAAGGGGCGTTTCTTGTGGGGCGGCCACTGGGGAGGCTCTCCGGAACAGGCTGTAATGGTGCATCGCAGCAAACTTGTGTGACCGTCAAGGCACAAGACTGCCAACCGTCGCACAAGAGCGGAATACTTGACAGTCTGCCGCAGGGAGAGGACGCTTCCTGTTAAACAAAATAACTAGAGGAAACCCAATGGCTGTTGATTGGAAGGAGGTGGCCCATTCGGTCGCCGGTACAAACTTGACCGTGAGGGAGGCAGGCAACGGCGCGCCAGTCATGGTTCTACACCACGATATAGGCACGCCGGAACGGCTGCCGTTCTACGATTCTCTCGCTGCAAAGTATCGTGTGATCCTGCCGGCCCACCCCGGCTGGGGCATGCATAGCGAGCGGCCGGAATGGATGCGATCCGTCCGGGATATTGCCGCCATGTACCGGATACTTATGGCGGCCCAGGGGGTGGAAAAAGCCCATCTGGCCGGCCTTGGCTTCGGTGGCTGGATTGCGGCGGAAATGGCGACCATGGCCCCTACCGATACCGGCAAGCTGGCGCTGGTCGGTGCGATGGGGGTTCAGCCGAAGGACGCCTTCATCACCGACATGGCGATCAACGGCTATCTCGACTATGCGCGGATGTTCTTCCACGACGAAAGCAAGTTCGAAAGCGTCTGGGGTGAGCCGGATGGCGACATGCTGGAGAATTTCGACATCTGCCGCGAGATGTGTTTCCGCACTGCCTGGAAGCCCTACATGTTCAGCCATACCTTGCCGAACCTGCTGCAGTCAGTGCCGAACGAGGCGCTGGTGGTCTGGGGCGATGACGACAAGATCGTGCCGGCCGAATGCGCCGCCCTCTACTGCGCCGCGCTGCCCAATGCGCGGAAAGAGGTGGTGGCCGCATGCGGTCATGCCGTCGACATGGAGAAACCCGATGAACTGGCCGGCCTGATCGGCGGTTTCCTGGGCTAATCGGCCCGGAAGGAGAAAAACAATGGATCTGCTTTATTTCACCGAACAGCCGATGTCCGCCTACCCGGAACAAGCTGGCCGCGACTTCGGCGCGACGGCGCTGATGTTCTCCAACAAGTATTTCGACCCCAAGGAAGGCAGCCGCCTCTACAACGAGTTCATCGAACAGTACAAACTGGCCGAGGAAGTCGGGATCGACGGCATCATGCTGAACGAACACCATAATGCGCCGTTCTGCATGCAGGCAAAGGCCAACATCTTCGCCTCGATCCTGGCAGCCGTTACGGAGAAGATGAAGATCGTCATGCTGGGCAACCCGCTGCCGTTGGCGGAAAATCCGGTGCGGCTGGCCGAAGAGCTGGCGATGATCGACATGATCTCCAAGGGCCGGCTGGTCTCCGGTATCGTCCGCGGCGGCGGGCAGGAGCAGTTGGCGGCAGGCGTGAACCCCGCTTACAACCGCGAGCGGTTTGAGGAAGCGCATGAAATTCTCACCCGGGCCTGGACCGAGGAAGGCCCGATCCGGCACGAGGGCAAGCACTACCAGCACCGGGTCATCAACCCCTGGGCGGTGCCGCTGCAAAAGCCCTATCCGCGCATCTGGGTGCCGGGCGTGATCAGCAAGGAGACAATCGTCTGGGCGGCTAAGCAGCGTTACCCCTACGTGGCGCTGAACACGTCGATCGAGCAAACGAAGCAGATCTGGGCGTTCTACGACTCGATTGCGGAGGAGGTCGGCTATACCGCCGGGCCGGAAAACCGGGGCTATCTGATCCAGACCCATATTGCCGATACGGAGGAGAAGGCGCGGGAAAACGCCAAGCAATTCCGCTGGATGCAAGGCGAGTTTACCGGCCTTGCGCACCCGGTCTGGTCGACGCCGTCCGGCTATTCCAGCCCCTCGAACCGCCGGGCGTTTGTGGAATTTGCGGCTGGCTTAAAATCGAACCCGCGCGGGCAGACGACTTTCGACCAGCAGGTCGACGACATGCGCATCATCTATGGCACACCGGACCAGGTGGTCGCCAAGCTCAAGATCATTCTGGAGCAGACGCGGCCAGGCGTTCTGGCGCTTTGGGGCAATGACGGCATGGTCAGCCAGGAGGACTCGCTGAACTGCATCCGCCTGATGGGCCAGGAGGTGTTCCCCGCCATCCGCGAGATTGCCAAGGAACTGGACCTGAAAAGCCCGGACGAGGCCAATGCACCGGTTCACCTGCGCTATTCCACCGACCTGAAAACACCGTCAGTAGCGGCGGAATAGGGAGCCCATGAACAGGTCCCGGATATCCTGGACTTTGATCCGGGGTTCCGGGAATTCTCTCTATCCTATGGCTCGAATTCCCGGAACTCGGGTCGCAGACCGGGTATCGGGACCTGTTAGGCGCTATGCCAATTTCCGGCAGCGGGGTAAGCATGGCAACCTTGACTGCGGCGCGGCCCCGCCTATTTCGCCGCGTCAGCCGCAATGGCCGCGAACTTGGCGTCCAGTTCCTTGGCGATCGCGGCCAGCTTTTCACCGCCCTCACTCATATAGGGCGCAAACACGAAGCTCGGGGTTTTGTAGCTGAGGGTGGCGGTGCCGTCGGCGTCTTCGGTCACGTACATGCGGATCGGCGCTTCAATCATCGCCGGCACCGAGAGCGCGAGCACGCGGGCGGCGAATTGCGGGTGGTAGATGCCGATGACGCGGTTCCCGGGCACGATGATGCCCTTGGACTTCAACACGTCTGTCGATCCGGCCTCGGTGACAACGCCCATCTTGTTTGCCTTGCCGGCGTCCTTCACGCGTGCAATCAGGTCTTTGTAAGAATGACCGGTGTCGTGCACCGCCCAGCCCTCGCGCGGGGTGATAGAGCCTGCAACGGCATTGAGGGCGAAGCAGCAGGCAATGGCTGCTGCTGCAAATACTAACTTCATCAAATACGGCCTCCCGTTTGGATGGCGGCTTTTCCGCCGCTGAAGGCCTAAGCGCGTAACAACCGCCCCGGTAACGCGCCAGTCGATTCTCCGTTACAAAAGGTTTCGACGCCGGCGCAAAAGGTATGGCGGTAGCCCTCTGGCAACTGCACCAGCCGCTTGCCGCCGGCGGGCAGGTCGTACCGCACCTCCGGCATCCGCACGCGCAGGGCGTTGAAATCAATTAGGTTCATGTCCGCCCGCTTGCCCGGCGCAATCATGCCGCGGTCGCCCAGGCCATAGGCGCGAGCCGTGTCCATGGTCTGCACGCGGACCAGGAATTCCAGCGGCAGCTTTTCGCCCCGGGTGCGGTCCCGGCCCCAGTGGGTCAGCAGCGTGGTGGCCGAGGAGTGATCCGCGATGACGCCCACATGCGCCCCGGCATCAGCCAGCCCGGCAACGCAGTTCGGGTGGCAGAGCATGGTGCGCACATTCTCCAGGTCGCCATTGGTGTAGTTCTCGAACGGATGGATCAGCAGGCCTTTGCCTTCATTCTGAAGCATCAGTTCGAGCGCCAGGTCAAAGCGGTCGCGGCCCTGCGCTTCCGATTTCGGTGCGACTGCGTCCGCAGGGGCAGGCTCGTAGTTCATGTCAGCGCCCAGGGCGAATGCCCGCTCCAGGGCCTTGCCCAGCCACCGGGTGTGCCCATTGTCCGGCAGGTCGTGCCAGAGCGCCCGGCGCAGGTCGGAATTGCCCGCAATCCGCTGATAGCGCTCACGCGGTGCCAGGCTCTCCATCTCCTTCCAGGCAGGGTGGCTCACAAAGGGGTTCACCGTCGTCTCCAGCCCCATCACCATGCCGATGAAACGGGAGCCAACCTGGCCGGTCACGTGCAGGCCGTCCTTGTTCGCCTGCTCGATCTGGGCGAGCGTCTCGCGCCAAAGGTCAGGGTCATTGTCGACCTGCAGCAGCAGCACGGACAGCGGGCGTCCTGACAGTTCCGCAGCCTGGCGGATGATGGCGAAGTCGTCCTCGCCAAAGTTACTGTTTACCTCCATCACCTCCTTGCCCGCGCGCTTCATGGCAAGCGCCAGGCCTGCCAGTTCCGGCTCCGCAGCGGAGAGCGTTGGCGTCGCCCGCCCGTCCTTCGCCCGATGCTTGACCGTGCGGCTGGTGGTAAATCCATGGGCACCCGCGTGCAGGCTTTCTTCGAGCAACCGTCCCATCTCGCCGATTTCGGCGTCAGACGGTTTCTCTGCATGGTCCGCGCCGCGCTCCCCCATCACGTAGAAGCGGAGAGCTGCATGCGGCACCTGCGCGCCGACATCCATTACCCGCGCCATGCTGTCGAGCGTGTCCATGTATTCCGGGAAGCTCTCCCACGAGAAATCCATGCCCTCTGCGAGCAAGGTTTCCGGGATATCCTCGACCCCTCCATCAGGTTGATAAGGTACTTTTCCGCTCCCGGACGCACCGGTGCGAAGCCGACGCCGCAATTGCCGAAGATCGCGGTGGTAACGCCGTGGTTGGCGCTGGGCGACATGTAGGGGTCCCAGGTCGCCTGCCCGTCATAGTGGGTGTGGATGCCCACCCAACCGGGTGTAAGCAGCAGACCCTCTGCGTCGATCTCCCGTTTTGCCGGGCCAAGGCCGCTCCCGACTGCCGCGATGGTCTCCCCGGCGACGGCCACATCGGCTACGCGCCGCGCCGGTGCCGTCGATCAGGGTGGCGTTGCGGATAACGAGGTCGTGCATGAAAAAGGCTCCGGTAAATCGGGTTTTGCCGGAGCCTACTGTAGTTGCAGCGCTGTTTGAAGCGGCGAAGGTCTAGCCAGCCTTGCGGCGCGCCCAAATGCCTGCCGCAGCCAGCAAGCTGCCCGCCACCGGCAGCATCGCCGGGACCGGAATCGCCGCCTGCGCCTTGCTGTCCAGGCCGAATTGCAGGTCGGTCACGCCGCAGACGTAATCTGGGCGGACTGAAACGGCACGTCAGAAATACCGCCGACAAACGCGCCGGAGCCCGTGTTCGACACAGTGCCAAGCAAGGTGCCGGTCAGGTTCGGCCCGGAATAAAAAGCGATGATGCCGCCGTCGATCCGGTTCGGCACCATACCGAAGCCGCTGGTCGGATTCAAAAAATTGACAGCGAAATCGTCAGCCGTGTTGGACGTGCTTGAGCCATTGAACATCGCCCAGGTGGGGCCGCCGATATTCGCGGGATAGTTGGTCGCGGTGACAAGGAAATTGGTGAAGCCTGGGGAGCCATTGATCACGTCCAGACCGAACGGCGTGAAGCGGGCGTCGGACGGCGCAACGCTGCCGGCCTTGCTAAAGCTCGCTGCGTCGAAATCAATCCAGGTGTAGGAGATATCTAATGCAGCCTGCAAATTGTAGGCTGTTATCGTTGCTGAAGCGGTGGAGGCAAATGCTGCGATACCGGCGGCTAAAATAGCTAACAATGCTCTCATCGATATTCTCTTAGTTACCAATTTGGATGAAAAATTTGGGAATTATATCTCTAAGTAACATTTTCCTATTACCCCATTTGATTCTATGATTTACCATAGAGTCACATTAGGAGGAAACATGGCAAAAAATGCACCGGGACGACATGAGCGGAATGGTCTGACGCTTTTGCAAATTGCAGAAATGTTCGGGGATGAAGAAAAGGCGCGGAAATGGATTGAGGCCCAGCACTGGCCGGAAGGGCCACACTGTCCTCACTGCGGTTCTATCAATGTAAAAGTCGGCGTGGCCCACAAGAGCATGACGCATCGCTGCAATGACTGCCCGAAAAAGCCGATGTTCACTGTTCGGGTTGGCAATATCATGCAGGGATCAAAGCTACCCTATCGTGTCTGGGCGGTTGGGCTTTACCTGTTCGCCACCAATCTCAAGGGTATCTCTAGCATGAAGCTGCATCGTGAGCTCGGGATTGGGCAGAAGGCCGCTTGGTTCATGCTGCACCGTCTCCGTGAGGCTCATGGGTCCAATAGTCCAGTTTTCAAAGGTCCAGTTGAAGCGGATGAAACCTACATGGGTGGTAAGGAACAGAACAAACACGCTAGCAAAAAACTCAAGGCCGGCCGCGGCGCGGTGGGCAAAACCGCCGTGGCCGGGATCAAGGATCGCAACTCCGGCCGCGTGGTTGCCAAGGTGGTTGAAAGAACCGCTGCGCATACACTACAAGATTTTGTGACCAATCATACTACCAAGGATGCCCAGGTATTCCCCGACGAGGCGCGCGCCTACAAGGGCATTAACAGGGCGCATCAAGCGGTCAAACACTCAATGGGTGAATACGTCCGTAACATGGCACATACAAACGGTTTCGAAAGCTTCTGGGCACCGATGAAGCGTGGCTATCAGGGCATTTATCACAAGATGAGCCCCAAGCATCTACAACGCTATGTTAATGAGTTCTCTAGCCGTCACAACAGACGTCCCAAGGATACCATTGACCAGATGAGCGATTTGGTTTGTAGCATGGCGGGAAAGCGTTTGCGCTACGTTGATTTGATTGCAGATAATGGTTTGGAAAGCGGTTCTCGAACATGATATCGCAAACAATCAGTCTGTTCTTGAAATTATTGATGTTCAGTATGCGCGAATGCGGTTACTAACCTTTCAAAACATTCTTGAATATAAGCGGTTTCAGACACCTTCAATTGCACATGGGCATAGATAGTCTGAACCACAGCTCCCGTTCGGTTAAACCCCTATCTTATGATCGCGAAAGGATAAGCCAAATGACCAAACTCAAACCCAAAGACAGAACACTCTCTGAAAAACTAGCTGACTCTCACTACCAGCCGAGCAAGGCTGAAATGGAACAGGAATACGATATGCCCGGCGCGGAGATGAAAGACCTGCGCAACGCATTCTTCAAGGCGTCGCCGGATAGAAAATCAAAACCAGGTTAGGAATAATTCAGTGCAATGTTACTTAGAAATATAATTCCTATTCCCGTGTATTGACAAAATCTAAAGAAAAAATCATGGAAATCACCCCTGCACTAGCGACTATATTATTCGGACTTCAATTAAGCGCTTGTTCAACAATCACACAAGGCACAGATCAAGAAATTTACATTTCCACATCCCCGATAGCGGCACAGTGTACGCTTGAGAGACAAGGTAAAAAATCGCTGAAATTGTCTCATCGCCTGGGCATGTAACAGTTACAAAAACCAAACACGATATAACGATTACCTGCAACAAAGATGGCTACCAAACCGCAACTTACCGCAACAATAGCGGTTGGGAATCTACTTCGGGTGCGGGAGGCATTCTATTGGATGTGATTTTAACCTGGGGCGCTAGCAGTGCTATCGATTCAATGACAGGTGCTGACAATAAATACGAACCATCTGTCTATATAACGTTAATTCCAATTCAGGCCCCACCACAATAAAGACAATGAGGTAGATCATTTCTTAAAATACCTATTCAGTTAGGCAAACGTCTAAACCGCGTTTGCCCTCTGAACATCCAGCTCTCTTTTCTTGAACACCCCTATATTCTTAAATGTTACTTAGAGATGTAATCCCCCTTTTTTTCCAGTAATAAGCATGTTTGCGCTTAACCCGCAGATGGTAGCCTTTCTGGTTGAGCAGGGGTTTGACCCAGTTCGCTCTGCATTGGCGTTTGGTGCGGCAGGTATTGCCGGCTCCATCGGTGTTATCGTTTTCGGCTGGCTGGCAGACCAACGCGGACGGCAAATCGCGATGACGTTAAGCTATCTCATGACGATTGGCGGTTTTGGGGTCTTGCTCGCGGTTTTGGTAAATCCAAGCTGGCTGCTCGTCGTTCTGTTCGTTTTCGTTTACGGGCCGACTTTTGGCTCGCGCGGCCCCATCGTTAACGCGATGGTGCCGGCAATGGTTGGACGGAGCTCGGGCCTGGGATTCAAGGTTGGCTTCGTGCAACTGGGCATGGGTTTGGGCGCTGCTGTCGGAGCCACCAGTGGCGGGTGGATCCGCGATATGAATGGCTATGAAGGCGTCATCTGGCTGTCGATGATTGCTGGTGCCGCGGCGCTGATCCTGTACTGGCCGGTTAAAAGCGTCCGTCAGCTTTAAGATTAGTCCGTAGCGAGGGTGACTGTTTCGGCAGCATTCGGTATGAGTACGGGATGATCAGCGATACACTCTCTCTTCTCGGCGACTTGGTCGCTAAAGCCAAAGCTGCAGGTGCCGATGGTGCCGACGCGGTGGCTGTCAGTGGCGAAAGCCTTTCCATCGATTGGCGCAGCGGAAAACTGGAACAGATCGACCGCAGCGAAGGTGGCGACATCGGACTGCGCGTGCTGATCGGGCAGCGGCAGGCTGGAGCTTCGACCTCCGATCCCTCACCCAAGGCGCTTGCCGCATTGGTGGATCGGGTTATTGCAATGGCAAAGGTTGCACCGGAAGACCCGACCGCCGGGCTTGCTGATCCATCGCAACTGGTAAGCGAATGGCCCGAATTGGACCTTGAGGACCAGGTTGAACCCTCGGTGGAAGAAATCCAGGCGCGGGCAGCGGCGGCGGAAGCGGCTATGCTTCAGGTTCCCGGCGTATCGCAGAGCAGCGAAGGCGCGGGCGCTGCGTGGGGGCGTTCATCGCTGTCGGTGGTTGCCAGCAATGGTGTGTCGGCGAGCTACCGCCGCACCGGCTCCAATATCGCCGCCGTGGCGCTGGCGGGTGAGGGCACCGGCATGGAGCGGGATTATTATATGCATCGCGCCGTTCATGCCGCTGACCTGGAGGCTGCGGCAGACATTGGCCGACAAGCGGGCGAGAGGGCAGTGCGAGCCCTGGGCGCAAAGAAAATTAAAAGCCAGCAAGTGCCAATTGTTTTTGACCGGCGGGTGTCAGCGGGATTGGTCGGCCATATGGCGGGTGCGATCAACGGCCAGTCCATCGCGCGGGGCACCAGCTTTTTGCGTGAATGCCTGGGCGAGCAGATTTTTCCCGCAGGCGTTCAGATCGTTGATGACCCCCGGCGGGTCAGAGGGTTGGCTTCAGCTCCGTTCGATGGCGAGGGCCTGGCGGCAGAACCGCTGGAATTGATCAAAGACGGGGTGTTGCAGCAATGGCTGCTGAACCTGGCGACCGCCAGGCAATTAGGGCTGGAGAGTAATGGGCGGGCGACGCGCAGTGTGGGTGCCGCGCCTGGCGTTGGCGCAACCAACCTCTATATGAAACCCGGCGATATTAGCCGCGAGGACATGCTGGCAGAGATTGAGCAGGGGTTGTTGGTCACCGGCCTGATCGGTCAGGGCGTCAATCTGATCACTGGCACCTACAGCCGAGGTTGCACGGGTTTTTGGATCGAAAAGGGTGAAATCACCCACGCAGTGAGCGAAATTACCATTGCTTGCAACCTGCGCGACATGTTCCGCGAAGCGCAGCCAGCAGACGATCTGGAATTTCGGGCAGGCACCAATGCGCCGTCAATCCGTATCGATGGCATGACGATCGCAGGTGCTTAGGCTGTGAAGCGGATACTGCAAAGTTCGATCGTCCAGACTGCCTTGCCAGGGCTTGCAGCGAGCTATCTGAAAGCAGCTCGTTTGGGCTTGCGGATGGTGCGCGACGACTCTCCGAAAGCGCATGAGATTATCGCACGGGGCAGGCCGATTATCGCATGCTTCTGGCACAATCGCTTGCTGTGTTTAACTCTGTGCTGGCGTGGACCGGGGATCGATATGCTGATTTCCCGCTCCCGCGATGGCAGGTTGATCGCAGAGACGGCGAAACGCTTCGGTCATGGCTACATCGAAGGCTCCACCGCCAAAGGCAAGCGAGACCGGCGCAGCATGGCCGCGGCCCGAGACGTGGTTACCCGCCTGCAGCAAGGCCGGTTCGTCGGCATCACGCCAGACGGCCCGCGCGGCCCGCGGATGCGTGCCAGTATCGGTGCCATCAAGCTTGCGCAACTGGCAGGTGTCGATATCGTCCCCGTTGCAGGCAGCGTTTCGGCTTCAAGGTGCGCCAATTCATGGGATCAGATGGTCATGCCCTACCCCATGTTCGGCTCGCGGGGCGCACTGCTGTTTGGAGACCCGATCCCTGTTCCCGCCGAGTCAAACAATGCTGAGCTGGAAATCATCCGGCTGACGGTCGAAGAACAGCTTAACGCCATGTCGGCAGAAGCGGACCAACTGGTCGGTGCGCCCTTGATTGAGCCTGCCGAACCGGTTCTGGCCTGAGGCGGCGGCGATGCTGCTCTCCGCATACCGTGCTGCGAGCTGGCTGGCCTCGCCCCTGATCGGGCTCTACCTGCGACGACGGTTGGCAAAAGGGCGGGAACATCCAGAGCGTTTTGGCGAGCGTTTCGGTCATGCCGGTGCAGAACGCCCGCTGGGTCCGCTACTCTGGTGCCACGCGGCCAGTGTGGGGGAAGCGATCTCCGTTCTGCCATTGTTGGAGCGTTATCAGGCCGCTCATCCAGATTGGACGGTTTTACTGACGACGGGCACCCTGACTTCAGCCGCTCTGGTGGCTAACCGGGCTATCCCTGGCCTGATCCATCAGTTTGTACCCGTGGACCGGCCGGACGCCGTCGTGCGGTTTCTGGATTATTGGCAGCCTACAGCGGCGTTGTGGGTCGAGTCCGAGCTTTGGCCAAACCTGGTGCGTGAAACCCGCAGGCGCGGGGTGCCGACGGGTCTGGTCAATGCACGAATGTCGGCGCGCTCGTTCAAGAACTGGCTGCGATGGCCGGGGGCGATCCGGCACCTCTTGGGGTGCTTCGATGTGGTGCTGGCCCAGTCAGCGGAGGATGCCAAGCGGCTGGTGCGGCTGGGTGCCGGTAATGTTGTGACGCTAGGCAATCTAAAGTCCGCCGCCCCGCCCCTGCCGGTGGATGAAAAGGAATTGCGGTCTCTGCGGGCCATCATTGGCAATCGGCCCTGCTGGCTGGCCGCCAGTGTTCATCCAGAAGAGATAGAGGAAATCACCGTAGTTCAGCGCTATCTGACGATGCAGTGGCCGGACTGCCTGACCATCATCGTTCCCCGTCATCCAGAGCGTGGCGTGGAGTGGGCAGAGACTTACTTCCGCAATGCCGATGTGCGCTTGCGCAGCAAGGGCGATTGGGCGGACGGCAAGGTCTACATCGCCGACACGCTGGGCGAACTGGGCTTGTTCTACCGACTGGTGCCAGTGTCGTTTGTTGGAGGCTCGCTTGCGCCTATCGGTGGGCATAACCCCTTGGAGCCTGCGCGACTGGGCAGCGCCATCCTGTTCGGACCGCATCAGTTCAATTTCCAGGAAGTTAGCGACGCGCTGCGCTCAGCTGGGGCGGCGGAGGAGGTGGAGGAGGCTGCCGCGCTGGCCAGCGCTATCTTGACCCTGCGCAAGGAACCAAAGTTGCGGACCACCATGGTAGAGGCTGCCGCCCGGGTGGCTGCAGCGGAAACGGCGGTGCTGGAGCATGTGCTGGCAGCAGTGGAGCATTTGGCCTCTGTGGACAATGTGGCTGTGAGCGAAGCGGTCTGGGCCGGCGATGCGCGCGCCTAACTTTTGGCAGAAAAGGGGCCTGCCTGCGCTGGTACTGGCTCCGGCAGGTTGGGCGTATGCGGCGGGCGGCTGGTTGAGGGAGTGGCTGACCACACCAGAGGCCGTGAGCGTGCCGGTCGTCTGTATCGGCAATGCGGTAGCGGGCGGTGCAGGCAAGACACCCACTCTGCTCGCGCTGGCGGCGATGCTGGCTGAGCAGCAGCCGCACGCGCTGAGTCGTGGGTATGGTGGCCGTGAGCCAGGCCCGCTGCGGGTTGATCCGTCGATTCATTCTGTTGCCGCGGTCGGCGACGAGCCATTGCTGGTGGCCCAGCACCTGCCGAGCTGGATTGCACGGGACCGGGTGGCGGGCGCGAAGGCTGCGGCGGGAGCAGGGGCCGGTGTCATACTGATGGATGACGGCTTCCAGAATCCAACGCTGGTAAAGACCGCCTCTCTGCTGGTTGTTGATGCGGCGCAAGGCTTTGGCAATGGCCTGTGTCTGCCGGCGGGGCCGTTGCGGGAACCTGAGGTGAGGGCATTGGCGCGGGCGGACGCGGTGGTGCTGGTTGGCGATGGCGGCTTCCAGCCAAAGACCGCCAAACCTGTATTCCGTGCCAGAATTGAGCCAGTGGCAGGAGCCGCGGACCTGCGTGGACGGCAGGTGGTGGCATTCGCCGGAATCGGACGGCCGCAGAAATTCTTCGATACTTTGGCCGCAGCAGGCGCACAGGTGCTTGAAACCCACAGCTTTGTGGACCATCACGTCCTTCAGGAGGCTGAGCTTCGGCGCGTGGCTGCCTCTGCCGGAGATGACGTGGTGATGATGACGACGGAAAAGGATTGGGTGCGGTTGCCAGAAGCCTGGCGGGCCAGGGTTGAGGCTTTGCCGGTGGCTTTGCGCTTTGAGGATGCTGCGGCGGTCGCGCTTTTCCTGCAGAAGCGGCTGGCAGGGGAGACGCGAACTTGACGCCCCACACACGCCTGCAACGCTGGCTAACCGACCCGCTGGAGGCGGGCATGCTTTGGCTCGGGCTGGGACTGTTCCGGATACTGGGGGCAGAAGACGCCTCGAATTTCGGCGGCTGGCTCGCGCGGAACCTCGGCCCAATGCTGCCTTGGTCAAAGCGGGCACGGCGGAATCTGGAGTTGGTCATGCCAGAACTCTCGCCAGCGGAGACCGAGGCAATCATCCGCGGGACCTGGGAAAACAACGGCCGGGTCTTTGGCGAGATGGCCTATATGCAACACATGGTCGATACCGGCCGCGCCTTTGCCCTGCCGGATGATGTGGAGGTGTTGCGTGCTGCAAAAGAGGGCGGGCAGCCACTGATTTGCGTTGGGGCGCATCTCTCGAACTTTGAGCTGGTGAGCGCAGTTGCTGCGGCCAAAGGCTTTCCGCTGACTGCCATCTACCGCGCGCCCAACAATCCGATCGTCGACCGGATGTGGCGGCGACTACGGCCGACAACGGAGATGCTGCCGAAGGGAGCGGATGGCGCGCGCGGTGCGCTGCGCACCCTGAGCAAGGGCGGGAACCTGGCATTGCTGGTCGACCAAAAATTCAACGAGGGCATTGCCGTTAATTTTTTCGGCAAACCCGCCATGACGACGCCCGCGCCTGCTCACTTCGCCATGCGGTTCAAAGCGCCCATCGTTCTGGGCTGGGTAGAGCGGTTGGGACCGGCGCGCTATCAAATTCGCGCCGAAAATGTTGAGCCGGTCGAACCAGCGGATAGGTCTGTGGCAGCGCGCAACGTGGCGGTCGCGGCAACCACGGCCAAGATCAACGACCGGCTTGAGTATCATATCCGCCAAAACCTGGCGGACTGGTTCTGGCTGCACCGCCGTTGGGGCAAGTTCTAACAGGCTGCTGAAAAACCCTAACCTCTACAGCCATCCTTCGACAGGCTCAGGATGAAGGGGGAATGTTTGTTGGATTTCAACAAGCCTCAGCAAATTCTTTTCATCCTGAGCCTGTCGAAGGATGGCGTTTCAGTCCTGCAAAGAACTTCTTCTTCATCCGCCCGCTAGAGCAGATCCCAATCCGGTTGGATCAGGATCTTCTCGATAATTGACCGTAAGAATCTCTTACGTCGTTGCACGCCAGCCGCCGCGCATGACCATGCCGTGGGCGCGGAAATGTTGCTTGCCGGTACGGTCCAGTCCTTTGGAGTCGGTTAGCGTGTAAGCGCCGTCCTTGATGCTGAGTACTGATGCGTCGCCCTGGGTGCCGATGGCGAGAGAGCCCAATTCCGGCCGCGAGATGGCATTCGCCGGGCCTTCGGTCGAGGCGCGGATGATCTCGTTCGCGCTCATGCCCAGGTGCAGGAACTTTGACATGGTCACGAGCTGGTCATAGGCCGGGCCAAGTTCGCTGATGGTGTGCACGTCGGAAGAAATGCAGTCCGGCAGGAACCCGTTCCTCACCATTGCCTCCGCTGTTTTCCAGCCGAACGAACCGCCACCATGGCCGATGTCGAAGATGATTCCGCGGGCGCGGGCATCCAGAACTTCTTCCCGGACGCGGCCATCATAGTGGGCGGGCGCACCGGGGAATGGGCGGAAGCAATGGGTGAGCACGTCGCCCTTGCGCAGGCGGGCGAGTGTCTCTGCCCGGCCCGGCGGCGGGTAGTCCAAATGGCACATGACCGGCAAACCGGCGGCATCCGCGACTTCTAGGGCGATATCTAGGGGCGCAGCGCCCTTCCCGCCCGATGCGGTCATGCCGATACGGACTTTGACGCCGCAGATCAGCTCGCGGTGTTTCTCGATGGCTTGCAGGCAGGCCTCGGCATGGAGCAGGCGGAAATCATCGCACTCGCCGACCATCACCATGTTGGAGAAGGCGAAAATGCCCGCGAAGGAAATGTTGATGTAGCTGACGATGTTGACGTCCGCTGGCTCGACAATGTGGCGGCGGTATCCAGCGAAGTTGGCCGGTCCGGCTGTACCAGCATCAACCAGCGTGGTGCAGGCGGTCTTCAGCGCATAGGGGTCAGGCTCAACGCCGATGGATGTATGACCGGCATAGATGTGCGTGTGCAAATCGATGAGACCGGGCGTAACCATCTTGCCAGAAACGTCCCGCGTGTCCTGGCCTTGCAGACCATCGCCGATGGCAGCCACTTTACCGTCAGCGAAGGCGATGTCGGTGACGCGGTCGATATTTTGGGCCGGGTCGATGACGCGGCCACCCTTCAGAACCAGATCGTGCATGTCTATTGGCTTTCTTCTTCGATTCGGCGAACCAGCAGGCGCATGAGTTGGCCATAGGCCCAGCTAGATAAAACCACTGACCCAGCAAATAGCGCGATACCGCCGCCAAGGCTAGCAGCCGTGATCAACGACCCCTCCAGCGCCAGCACCAGGACAGCGACGATGAACACGTCCAGCATCGACCATTTGGAAAGCGCCGAGAGGGTACCGACCCAGCCTTTCAGTTTTTGGGAGTTGGGGGAGGCCAGGTAAAACAGCCAGAGCCCGGCGGTAATCTTGGCCAGTGGGAAGATGACGGTGAAGGCCAGCAGCAGCGTAAACAGGTTGTAATGCTGCTTTTGCCAGAAGGCTAGAATGGCGGAGAGCAGGGAATACTCCTGCGCGAACAGACCGAGGCTGACCAGATGGAGAGTGGGGAGAACCAAGCCAGGGACAAGCATTGCCAACGCCGCCAGCAGAGCCGGGCCAGTGAGGCTGGCGGGCCCTTTGGCGTCGTGGCGCAGCGAGTTGTTGGTCTTGTTCTGGCTGGATGTCATCAGTTGGCGAGAGTTTCTCTAAGGTGGTAATCGCCGGTATATCGTGCAGGAAGGGTAACCTCCAGTCCTGTTCACCGGGATTGCTACGACGCTAGCGGAGAGATTCGGGCAGCAGAAATGTTGGCCCTGCGGTATCCCGCGTGCTTGTTGCAGCGCAACATGGCATTGATTTGCTAACCGTTCGCATCATATGCTGTCGTCATGCAGGCTCCCGTACTCATGGTGGTGCACCAACGCGGCTCTTATCCGGGCCGGGTCGCACAAAAGCTGATGGCTCAGGGCTATCCGCTAGACATTCGCTGTCCGAATATCGGACAGGCGCTGCCAGACAATCTCGAGAAATATGCTGCCGTCTTTATGTTCGGCGGCCCGATGTGTGCGCTGGATTGTCATATCCCGGCGATCCGCAAAGAACTCGACTGGATGCCGAAGATCATGGAAGCGGACAAGCCGTTCGCCGGTATCTGCCTGGGTGCGCAAATGCTGGCGCGGTTCCTGGGTGCTCGGGTATGGCCCCACCCGGAAGGCCGGATGGAAATTGGCTATACGCCGGTATTTCCGACAGCGGCTGGCCAGGCACTGTTCGAGTGGCCAGAGAAAATGTTCCAATGGCACCGGGATGGCTTCGACCTGCCGCGCGGTGCAGAATTGTTAGCTACCAATGAGCATTTCCCGCAGCAGGCCTTCCGCTATGGCAAGGCTTATGGGGTGCAGTTCCACCCGGAAGTGACCCCGGAAATTATGCAGCGCTGGAGCGTCGGTGGTGGCCACATGCTGCATATGCCTGGCGCGCAGCCGCGGGAAAAACAATTGGCAGATTATCCCACGCTCGACCCGCTGATCGATGTCTGGGTCGACCGGTTCCTGGCCGAGGTGATGGGCAATGCCGCGGCGGACAGGGCACCCGCGCCTCTTGCCGATGAGATGGCGGCTTAACCAGCCGCCGCTAGTGCCGGAAGTGCCTCATGCCGGTGAAGACCATAGCGAGGCCCGCCTCGTCCGCCGCGGCGATCACTTCCTTGTCGCGGATGGAGCCGCCCGGCTGGATAATCGCCGTTGCCCCAGCATCCGCTGCCGCCATCAGGCCATCGGCGAACGGGAAGAATGCATCAGACGCCACCACGGAGCCGATGGCCAAAGGCTCGCTTAAGCCCGCAGTCTCAGCCGCATCCGCCGACTTGCGCGCCGCAACGCGGGAAGAATCCAGGCGGTTCATCTGGCCAGCGCCGACGCCGACGGTGGCACCGTCCTTCACATAGACGATGGCGTTCGATTTCACGTGCTTGCCGACGCGGAATGCGAACAACATGTTCGTCATTTCCTGATTGGTCGGCGCGCGCTTGGTGACGACCTTCAGCGTGTCTTCGCTCATCCGGCCATTGTCGCTGGTCTGCACCAGCAGGCCGCCGGATAGCGTTTTGGTCGTCATGCGGGCGGCGATCGGGTCGGGCATGCCGCCGGTCAGCAGCACGCGCACGTTCTTTTTCTTCGCCAGAACGTCGAGGGCGGCCGCATCAGCTTCCGGCGCGATCACCACTTCCAGGAACAGCTTGTTCAGTTCCTCAGCCAGTTCAGCGGTGACGGCGCGGTTGGTGGCGACGATGCCGCCAAACGCGCTGACCGGGTCGCAGCGCAGCGCCTTCACCCAGGCGTCCATCAGGTCGGAGCCGATGGCGACGCCACAGGGGTTGGCGTGCTTGATGATGGCGATGGCCGGCTGCTCGAACTCTGCGACGCACTCGAAGGCCGCGTCGGTGTCGTTCAGGTTGTTATAGGAAAGCGCCTTGCCCTGTACGATCTGGGCGGAGGCTACGCCGGGGCGAGCCTCTCCATTGGCATAGAAGGCCGCGGCCTGGTGCGGGTTCTCGCCATAGCGCAGCAACTCGCCACGCTTGCCGCCAAAGGCCAGGTGGCGCGGCATCGGCTCGTCGATCTGCTGGCCGAACCAGTTGGAGATTACCGCGTCATAGGCCGCCGTCCGCGCATAAGCTGCCGCGGCGAGGCGGCGGCGGGTGGCGGACGTGGTCGCGCCGTTGTTGGCTTCCATCTCCGCCCGAATAGCGGCGATATCCTCCGGCTCCGTCGCGACGGTGACGAAGGCATGGTTCTTGGCAGCGCCCCGGATCAGGGCCGGGCCGCCGATGTCGATGTTCTCGATACAATCATCGAAATCCGCGCCGCCTGCGACCGTGTTCTCGAACGGGTAGAGGTTCACGAACAGCAGGTCGATGGGCTCGATGCCATGCTCGGCCATCTGCGCCGCGTGTGCGCCGCCATCCCGCAGGCCCAGCAGGCCGCCATGAATGATGGGGTGCAGGGTCTTGACCCGGCCGTCCAGCATCTCCGGAAAGCCGGTGGCTTCTGACACGTCCTTCACGTCCACACCGGCTTCGCGCAGCGTACGCGCCGTGCCGCCGGTGGAGAGGACTTCGACGCCCTGGGAGGCCAGGAACTGCCCGAATTCGGCAAGGCCGGTCTTGTCCGAGACAGAGATGAGGGTGCGGGTGATTTTGACGAGATCGGTCATGACTTGGCTCTTAGTTGGAGGCGCACGCATCGCGCAGCGCTTTGATATTCTTGGCATAGCCGTCCGGGCCGTCCTTGAAGACAGCGGACCCAGCGACCAGCGTGTCGGCACCGGCGGCACAGATGGCGCCTGCATTGTCGGGCGTTACACCACCATCAACTTCCAACCGGATATCGCGGTCCTGAGCGTCGATGGCGGGCCGCAGGACCTTGATCTTGTCCAACTGGCTATTGATGAATTTCTGCCCGCCGAAGCCAGGGTTCACACTCATCACCAGTACCAGATCGCACAGGTCCAGCACGCCTAAAACGGCTTCAGCCGGGGTGCCTGGATTGATGGAGACGCCTGCCTTCTTGCCCGCAGCGCGCACCGCTTGCAGGGAGCGGTGCAGGTGCGGCCCGGCTTCCGCGTGAACCGTGATGATATCGGAGCCAGCCGCGGCGAAGGCATCGATATACGGGTCGACGGGGGAGATCATCAGGTGCACATCGAAGGGCAGACTGGAATGCTTGCGCAGGGCGTCCACCACCATCGGCCCGATGGTCAGGTTCGGCACAAAATGCCCGTCCATCACGTCCACATGCACCATGTCGGCACCTGCTGCCGTGATATCGCGGACTGCCTGCCCAAGTACCGCGAAGTCCGCCGACAGAATGGATGGCGAAATCACGATAGGTTGTTTCTTGCTCATGATGGATTCCCGATGATAGCAGGCGACTCGTCCTGCTTCAAGGCGTCTTCAGTCTATTTATCCACCGGCAGTGCTATGCGCTTTCCGCTTTCACCAGCCGCGCGATGTAGAAGCCGTCGATGCCGCCATTTTCCGCCCAGTTGCAGGGCAAGGTCCGCATGTCGCCCTCCGGCGTTACAAATTCCGCCGTGCCGGGTATTTCATTGCGTCCGACCGGCTGGCGGCTCCAGTCCTTGTGCCGCCGCAGAAAGGCCTCGATCCGCTTCGGCCCTTCCTCCGGTTGCAGCGAGCAGCAGGCGTACACCAGCTTGCCGCCGGGCTTAACCATGCCCGCCGCATTCTTCAGCAGCGCGTCCTGCATCTGGGTCAGGCCGGCCACCGCTTCCGGCGTCTTGCTCCAGACAACGTCCGGGTGCCGCCGCGCGGTGCCGGTAGCGCTGCATGGCGTGTCCAGCAGTACAGCATCGACCTGTTGCTTGGCCCGGTAGTAGCGGGCATCCGCCACGTCCGTATCGGCGGAAAGCTTCATCCGCTCCAGGTTTTCGAACAGACGCTCTAACCGCTCCCGCGATTGATCCAAGGCTGTCACCTCAGCCCCGCCGGCTGCAAGTTGCAGGGTCTTGCCGCCGGGCGCCGCGGCCAGGTCGATGATTTTCTGGCCTTTGACATCGCCCAGCAGCAGGGCTGGGAAGGTCGCCGCAGCGTCCTGGACCCACCAGACGCCCTGGGCAAAGCCCTCCAGCATCGGCACCGCCTTTGGCTTGCCCAGGCGGACGGAGCCATTCGGCAGGGTCCGGCCTTTCAGGCGCTCCGCCCAAATATCGAGCGTACTGGGATCGCGCATGGTCATGTCCAGCGGCGGCTCGAAAGTATGGGCGCGGGAAATGGCACGGGTGTTCGCCTCGCCATAGGCCTCGCACCAGCTGCACCACAGCCAATCGGGCAGGTTAAGGCGCTCTGAGTCCTGTGCACGGAGCAAGGCATGGCGCTGGGTCGCAACCTTGCGCAGCACGGCGTTGACCATCGCCTTCATACCAGCACCGCGGATCATCTTTACCGCTTCGTCGATGGCGGCATGCGGCGGGGTTTCCAGGAACAGCAATTGGGCAGCACCTACCCGCAAGATTTGCTGAACGTAGGCGTCCTTACCCTCAGGCGTGCGCTGAACCAATTGGCGGATGATGTCGTCTATCTGGCCAAGCCGCCGCAACACGGTCGCCACCAGCAGCCGGCAGAATGCCCGGTCGCGGGGAGCCAGCTTCATCCAATCTTCCGCACCGGTCAGCGTATCTTCCAGCGGTATATGCCGGTCGATAATCAGATAGATCGCGCGCTGGGCGAGAGCGCGTGCCGTCGGCGTCCGTTGCGGCCCGCCATCGCGGCGGGGAGATTGAGGCGCGCCGTCACGGCGGGGAGGATAGGGCGGCCGGGGCGTGTTCATGGGGTAACGATATCCTGCAAACTGTCTTCTAGCCCAGAAGGATTAACCCCAAGGGCCTTTGCGCGCCGCACGGCCGCCAAAGCTGCCGCGCAGGCTGCCGCCGCCATCGCTGCTCATGGCGTGCAGGCAGCGGATGCGTTCTTCCATTGGGGGGTGCGTCGAGAACAAACCATCGATTGATCGTGCATGCAACGGGTTCACGATGAACATGTGGGCGGTAGCGGGGTTTTGCTCCGCCGCCTGGTTATCGATTTGCGCTGCACTGCGCGACAGTCCACCCAGCGCACTGGCCAGCCAGCGCGGCTCTCCGCAAATTTTAGCGCCCAGCTTGTCGGCCTCATATTCACGGGCGCGGCTGATCGCCATCTGCACCAGCATTGCTGCCATCGGGGCCAGCACCATGGTCAGGATCACGCCGACAATGCCCAGCGGGCTATTCCGGTTGCCGCCGAACAACATTTGGAGCGAGGCTATGTTGGCCAACATGCTGACCGCGCCGGCCAGGGTCGCGGTGATGGTCATCAGCAGGGTGTCACGGTTTTTGATGTGCGCCAGTTCATGCGCCATCACGCCAGCGACCTCTTCCTCGCTTAGCCGGTTCAGCAGGCCGGTCGTGGCTGCCACGGCGGCATTCTCCGGGTTCCGGCCGGTGGCGAAGGCGTTCGGCTGGTCCTCATCGATGATATAGACCTTGGGCATCGGCAGGTCCGCCTTATGCGCCAAGTCCTGCACCATGTCGTAAAAGCCCGGTGCAAAGTCCCGCCCCACTTCCTGTGCGCGGTATATGCGCAGCACGACCTTATCGCTGTTCCAATAGGCAAAGGCGTTCATGCCAAGCGCGACCACAAACGCGATCACCATGCCGCCCTCGCCGCCTATCAGCCAGCCAGCGCCGAGGAATACCGCAGTCATTCCCGCCAAAAGCATAATGGTTTTCGCCATGGGAGATTCCAAGGTCAGGGTGAAACTTCCGCTTAGAGCAAATCCCGACCTATGGAGATCGGGTGAATCTGCTCGAAACCTAAGAAGTAGCGCATCTTGCCCGGACAACTTGATCCGGCGATGCTTTAGCGCAAGTGGTGGACGCCGCCGGTGCTTTCAAGCCATTGGCGCTCACCGTTGCCCATTCTATATGAATGGTAACGCGATGACGCCAGTAAATGAGGCAAAGACATACCCGCCATGAAATATCCCGCGCCCAAGGGCCCGATTGTGGAGCCCAAACCGGACAGTGAAGTTCTCCAGCCCGCCAGCAAGGTAAAAGGCGCTGGCCCAGCCGGAGAAGAACAGGACAAAGCCGACCCCACCCGCTTCGGCGACTGGGAACTCAACGGCCGCTGCATCGATTTCTGATGCTGGAATCGATCCCTTCAGGGCTGGACCTTAACAATTTGCGCCGCTTCAATAGCGCCACCCAAGATTCGACAGAGAGAACGCCATGACCATCAAAGCTGGCGACACCATCCCGAACGTGAACCTCTACCACATCGGCGAGAGTGGCGGCCCGGAAGCCATTTCCTCCCACGATGTTTTTGCAGGCAAGAAAACCGTGCTGTTCGCCGTCCCGGGCGCGTTCACCCGCACTTGCTCCGCCAAACATCTGCCGGGCTTCGTCAAACATGCCGACGACATCAAGGCCAAGGGTATCGACGAAGT
The DNA here is from genome assembly GCA_965202745.1 of Alphaproteobacteria bacterium. GTDB lineage: Bacteria > Pseudomonadota > Alphaproteobacteria > Bin95 > Bin95 > JACKII01. The sequence continues at coordinate 251,255 of CBDBCB010000020.1, read as the reverse complement.
TGCCTGCATCAGCGTCAACGACGCCGCCGTGATGAAAGCCTGGGGCCTCGCCCATGGTGCAGAGGGCCGGGTGACCATGCTGTCCGACGGCATCGCTGATTTCGCCAAGGCCATCGGCATTTTCTCCGACATGAGCCAGCGCGGCTACGGCGTCCGCTCCAAGCGTTACGCCATGGTCATTGACGACAACAAGGTCACCGCTATCGACGTGGAGCCGTCAGGCGAGTACGGCGTCTCCAGCGCCGAACAGGTGCTGGAGCGCCTCTAACTTCCTACGAAAGGTGTTTGGCAAACGCCTCCAACGCCTCCAACTGCTGACGGATCAGATCGCGCGCGGCCTCGTCCGTCAGCTTGCCGTCAGTGAACGCGCCATTCGCGCTGCCAACCATGACTTCCGGCTTGTTGATGACGTGCGCGTTCAGGAAGACCATCACTTGGCGCAGGTGATACTGCGCCCGCGCCGTGCCCAGCTTGCCGCCTGCCGCACCCATAATAGCAACCGGCTTGCCGTCGAACGCCTGGGGCACCGGCGGGCGGGAAACCCAGTCGATGGCGTTCTTCAGCGGTGCTGCGATGGAGAAATTGTACTCCGGCGTTGCCAGGATCACGGCATCGGCAGCCGCAACCTGCTGGCGCAGCGCCTCCACTGCCGCCGGGAAGCCCGCCTGATAGATCTCTTCATTGTAGAGCGGAATGGCGGAAATATCGGCGATATCCACCGTCATCCCTTCCGGAGCCAGTTCCTGCGTCGTCCGCAGCAGCCCCGTATTGAAAGACGCAGCCCGCAAGCTGCCCGAAATACCCAGTACGGAAAAAGCCATCGCACAGTCACCTTGTGAAAGTTGGTTGACGTTAGAATTGGTTGACGCTCCCCGATATGGCACAGATTGTGCCGCTACTAACGACAAATCAGCCAGGAACCTTTGCGTTATGACGATCTCTGCTTTGCACCAGCGCCTGAATGCGGGCGAGTTCATTGTTGCCCCCGGCGTCTTCGACATGATCTCAGCCTTGAGCGCCGACCGCATGGGCTTCCCAGCGCTCTATATGACCGGCTATGGCGTATCTGCGTCTTACCTTGGCCTGCCGGATGCCGGGTTGGTGACCTATACCGACATGGTCAGCCGGGTCGACACGATCGCTCGCGGAACCAAGACGCCCCTCATCGCCGATGCCGACACCGGTTTTGGCGGCCTGTTGAACGTCGATCATGCAGTCAAAGGCTTTGAGCGCGCCGGCACCGCAGCCATCCAGATGGAGGACCAGGAATATCCGAAACGCTGCGGTCACACGCCTGGCCGCCGCGTCGTCCCCATCGAAGACATGTGCCGCAAGATCAAAGTGGCGGTCGAGGCGCGCGACTCCAAAGATTTCCTGATCGTCGCCCGCACTGACGCCCGCACCACCCTGGGCCTGGATGAAGCCATCCGCCGTGGCGAAGCCTTCGCGGAGGCAGGGGCGGACATCCTGTTCATCGAATCCCCCGAGAGCGAGGAGGAGATGGCTACCATCTGTTCCCGCCTGAAAGGCACCCCGCTACTTGCCAATATCGTCGAGGGCGGTAGGACGCCAGTTTTGCCACGTGAGCGTCTGGAAGCACTGGGTTACCAAATTTCAATTCATCCGGGCTCGGGGTTCATGGCTGCGGCGGCGGCATACAAGAGTATCTACGGAACCCTCAAAGATACCGGTGCAACGATCGGAGCGAATACACCGTTGTTACCTTTCTCGGACATGAACGCTTTGCTCGGATTCGATGAGGTCTGGGAGTTTGAGCAACGCCATCCTGAAAGAGAATAGTGGGGCAAACGAATCGCGCTGTCCGGACCTGCTTTCACTTGTAAGTATCAGATACCTGCATCTACAGGCGAAAGTTTTGCACACCTGGCCTTGGCAAGGATAAAATCGGGCTTGAATCGCGCAGGCAACAAATTGTTCATAGAATGTTAAGAAAATATCTCTTTTTTATCAATATGTTATAGTTTTTGCCTGTTTATTGGGCAAAGAGACGGAAGCCCTGCGATCCTGCACGACTACGGCACATGTCATTGGGTTCTCTACAGGTTTATCCACAGGCTGTGGGGATTAGTGAAAAGCCTAGGGAATCAGCCGAATTTTAGGCTTGAAGGCGTATTGTGAGGCAGACCGGGTGCCGGCGTCAGAACCTATGCAGTTTTGGTGGGTGCATCCGCCAGACTTTCATCAAGCGCATACCCGACAGATCGGACTGTACGGATGATATCCGGCCCGCCCCCTTCATTCAGTGCTTTTCGTAGGCGCCTGATATGAACATCAACGGTCCGGGATTCCACATAGACATTATGGCCCCAGACGGCGTCCAGCAATTGCTCACGCGAATACACGCGGCCCGGATGTTCCATCAGCTGTAAAACTTCAGACTTGATCTGAGGGACAACTCAGCTTGCGTTGCTGAGAATGGGTTGTGCATTGTCCGATTGGTCGAGCGACCGGATCGTCTTGTCTACAGCGATGTGTAACGTTTCGCGGAAGGGTTGCATCGGTGTTTTACCATAGCAGTGCCGCCCGGAAGGAGGCCGCTGTTCGTTGTACTTGGCGAGCCACGCGTCCAGATCAACCTGTAGTTCCTCAACAGAACGATACAGCTTCTTGCGGAACGCGATGTCGTAGAACTCATCCTTGATGGTTCGGTGGAACCGCTCACAGATGCCATTCGTTTGCGGGGAATTGGCCTTGGTGCGGGTGTGGTCTATGTCCTCGATCGCCCAATAGAGCTGGTAGGCGTGGTTCTCGACCTTGCCGCAATATTCCGTGCCTCGGTCCGTCAGCACGCGCAGCAGGCTGATCTTGTGTGCGGCAAAGATAAGGGATCACGCGGTCGTTGAGTAGATCAGCGGCGGTGATGGCGGTCTTTTCGGTATAGAGTTTGCAAACCGCCACGCGGGCCTATGTGTCGACAAACGTCTGTTGATCTATCCGCCCCACCCCCTTCATTGTGCCTCCATAATAGGTGTCCTGACTGCCCAGATAGCCAGGGTGGTGGCGCGCGATTTCGCCGTGCGCCTCTTTCCTGGCCTTGGCTTTTTCCCGGGCGGCCATCTGGTCCTCGGTTAGCAGGATGCCGTCCAGCGCGGCGCGGGCTTCCAAGGCCTTGAGCCGCTTCTTCATGGTTTCCAGATCATTGCGCCGCCAGATCGACCGCACGCCTGACGACGACACCATGATCCCTTTCTTTTGCCGCTCCCACGACGCCCGTTTCTGCCCCAGAGCCGGGTTGTCTATGGCCAATTCAATCACCGCCTTTTCGACAGGCTCTGGCACACGGTTCTTCATCACAGGCTTGCGGCGGCTGATATCCATCAAGGCCTCTTCGCCGCCTTGGTCGTAAAGTTCTTTGAACCGATAAAAGCTGTCCCGCGACTATCCCATCACTTTGCAGGCCTGACTGACACTGCCGAGCTGTTTGGCCAGCTCCAGCAGTCCCAGCTTTGGTTTGATGATCTTCTCTTGAATGCTTGTCATTGATCGACACTCCTTGATTAAGCTCCATAAGAGTAGAAATGTCAGATCAAGTCGTGTGTTCTACAGCTCAGGTGACGCAGTCGGCGAAACTCTGTTGGGCCGAGGTGCAGAGGCCGGTCGGCGCGTTAAACGCGATGGGTCGTCAGGTCCATCACGATGTCCGAGAAGGACAGATGTTCAGCATCGGTCGAGGGACGTGCCTGGCGCATCACAGCCCCACCCGTGCAACCAGCTCCGTCGGCGAGAACGGCTTGGTGACATAGTCGTCTGCGCCGCTGTTCAGACCTCTGACGCGGTCGGCTTCCTCGCCGCGGGCGGTTAGCATGATAACCGGCAGGCTGCGTGTCTCACGCTTGCGGCGCAATTGCCGGCAGACCTCTATTCCAGAGGTGCCAGGTAGCATCCAATCCAAGAGTACGAGGTCGGGTAGGCGTTCGGAGACGCTGATCAGCGTCTCATCGCCGTCGGTAGCAAGCCCAGCCTCGAGGCCGGCAGCTTCCAGGTTATAGCGCAGCATTTCTGCAATACCTGGCTCGTCTTCAACGATCAGCACGTAGGGGTTCATGGTGCCAGCTCCTTGATTATTGCTTTACTGAGTTGGTGCCTCACCCGGGCTGTTGGAGGCCAGATGGCGCTCGACCGGGCGCTCTCCCTCCACCTGGAACACAACATTTTCGCCGATATTCGTTGCATGATCGCCGATAAGCTCCAGGTTCTTGGCAATGAAAACAAGGTGGGTGCTTGCCGTGATCGTGCGCGGATCTTCCATCATGTAAGTAATAAGCTCGCGGAAGATGCCGGCGTGGGCTGTATCGACCGCTTCGTCACTTACGCGCAACTGCTCGGTAATCTGCGCATTTCCGTCGGCGTAGGCGTCCAGCACTTCATGCAGCATGACCTGTACCATCCGGCTTAGATTGTTGATGCTGCTGATAGCGCCAATCGCCGGTGCCTGATTTAAAACCAAGGACCGTTTGGCGATATTTTTGGCGTAGTCGCCGACCCGTTCCAGATCGCTGGAAATTTTGAGGCTGGCAACGACCGTCCGCAAATCAATCGCCATGGGCTGACGCAGAGCCAACAGCTGGATAACCCGCGTTGAGACCTCCACTTCCATGGCGTCGAGACGTTTGTCGCCTTCGATTACTGCCGTGGCCAGGGCGCTGTCCCGCTTGCGCAGCGCTTCCATGGCGTTGGCGACCGCCGCCTGGGCGTAACCGCCCATTTCCGATATCAGCCCGGTAATCCGGGCAATCTCTTCCGTGTAGGCTTTGACGATATGGTGGTCATTCATTTTGAAGACTCCTTGTGGCCTGATCGAAACCTTCGGCACTTTAAATGTTTCGATCCGGCCACTGTTTCACTGGGTTGGCGGGTGGCTCCGCCGGCCTATCGGGGCAGTTCGCTCGTATAGAACGCGTTGTAGGAGAGCCGTCGGCCCGCTAACCGAAGCGGCCGGTAATGTAACCTTGGGTGCGTTCGTCACGGGGGTTGGTGAAAATCTTCTCCGTCTGATCGACCTCAATCAGCTTTCCGAGATGGAAAAATGCGGTCTGTTGCGAGACGCGGGCGGCCTGCTGCATGGAGTGGGTCACGATAACTATCGTGAACTTTGACCGCAGTTCGTCGATCAGCTCTTCGATACGTGCGGTGGCAATTGGGTCGAGCGCCGAGCAGGGCTCGTCCATCAGCACTACATCGGGGCTGACTACAATCGCACGGGCTATGCAAAGGCGTTGCTGCTGGCCGCTAGACAGGCCGGTGCCTGGCTGATCCAGCCGGTCCTTCACCTCTTCCCAAAGGCCAGCGCGTTCCAGGCTGACCTCGACGATTTCATCCAAGTCGGCTTTGCTGTTCGAGAGGCCGTGAATTTTGGGGCCATAAGCGATATTTTCATAGATCGACTTCGGGAAGGGATTGGACTTTTGAAAGACCATTCCTACCTTCTGGCGCAGTTGGACCACGTCTTCATTGAGGTCCAGAATATTGTGCCCGTCAATTTCAATGTCGCCCTCTGTCTGGCAACCGTCGATAACGTTATTCATGCGGTTCATGCACCGCAAAAACGTGGACTTGCCGCAACCTGACGGGCCGATCAGGGCTGTAACCTGGTTCTCAGGCACATCTAGGTCCACCTCGAACAGCGCTTGCTTGCCGCTGTAGAATACGTTCACCTTGCGGGCTCGAACTTTTGGTTGACTTAAGGGCTCGGCCGGGTTCGTGTGGACGTTGGATGCCGCGTGTTGAGTGTCAGGCATAAGATATTCCTCGTTTTCCCGTTCTACCAGCGGCGTTTGAACCGCTTGCGGAGCAACACCGCCAGAGCATTCATCAGGATTAGGAAGGCCAGCAACACCATAATGGCGGCGCTGGTTTTCGCCACAAACGCGCGCTCTGGGCTATCCGCCCAAAGGTAAATCTGCACCGGCATAACGGTCGCTGGATCAGTGAAGCCGCCCGGTACGTCGACAATGAAAGCCACCATGCCGATCATCAGCAGCGGTGCAGCCTCGCCGAGCGCCTGGGCCGTACCGATAATCGTGCCGGTTAGAATACCGGGCATTGCCAGGGGTAGAACGTGATGCGTTACCGTCTGTAACCGGGATGCACCCATGCCCAACGCGGCCTGTCTAATGGAGGGCGGAACCGACTTCAAAGCCGCGCGTGCTGCAATGATAATAGTTGGCAGGGTCATCAAAGCCAGCACCATACCGCCAACAACGGGCGCGGAGCGGGGCAAGCCGAACACGTTCAGAAAGACCGCAAGACCCAGGAGGCCAAAGACAATCGACGGCACCGCAGCCAAGTTGTTGATGTTCACCTCTATGATGTCTGTCCAGCGATTTTTCGGAGCAAACTCTTCCAGATAGATTGCCGCCAGCACGCCAATCGGGAAGCTGATCAGCAGCGTTATAATCAGCGTGAAGAGCGAGCCGACGAGCGCGCCCAATATTCCTGCCTGCTCTGGCTCGCGGTTGTCACCGGTCTGGAAGAATGACCAGTTGAAGCGGTTTTCCATTCTGCCTTCTCGCTCCAGAGCGGAAATCCCGGCGATTTCCTGGTCTTTCACCCGGCGGTCCGATTCGGATGTCACGTAGCTGACAATCTGCCAGTCGCCGGAAGAGGTGTCTGCTTTGCTATCGAGCGGCAGGAGAGTCTTGCCGGAAATCTCGCTCCCCGACACCTGCTCAATTTTCACCAGACCGCCATTGATGCTGACAAGATAGCTGGGTAGCTGCGGGTTCAGACTTTCGCTGCCACCGGGTGAGGTTGCCCGCGCCCGCAAACCGTCAGCCTCGACGATAAGCTTTTTCAGGGCGTTTTCACCCACTGCGATGGACTGCGCTGTGCGGTCAGCCAATTGGCTGGCGCCGCCATTGGCGCGCAAGCGGGTAAGATATTCTTTCTGCTGTTCGATAATGGCGCGTAACTCTTCGACTTCGCCCTGGCGCTCGTCCGCCAGGCTCTTGAGCCAGCCTTTAACGTCAGCAATAATGCCTGCGAAGGCATCGGTGGTAACAGACACCCGTACTTCGCCGGAAGTGCCGGTCGGCGTAGCGGTACCGGTCGGAGCCCAGCTCTCAATTGCCGTCATCTGGCCTTTCATGAAGGTATCGATATCGTCCGACGCCTTCACCCACACGGTCTGCGTGGTGCCGACAACCGAGGGGTCCTGCAATACGGTATCACGAACAGAAAAATCCGCGCCTGACGAAACCAAGCCATAGAGCGTCCGGCGTTCCTGGCGGTCTTTGACACCGGGGAAGTCGGTTTTCAATGCTTCACGGACCACGCGCAGATACGGGGCCTTGCCGAGCGTATCTCCGTCCCGCGCAGATCCTATACCCAGCCGGTCAGCGTCAATGTCGACGTTCAACGCGATCTCGTGCTGAAAGAAAGCCGAGAAGCCGCTGCCGATAATGGTGAACATCAGAACGCCGAGCATGGCGATGGCGGAGGACACTGCGGCAATGCCATAGAGGCGGAACCGGCGTTCCTTGCCGTAGCGCTTGCGCACGTTTTCGTCCGTTGTGCTGCGCTTTTTTAGCTCGCGCCGCTGCGGAGGAGCAGAAGATTGATCAGTCATACTTCTCTCGATATTGGCGGACGACCGACAACGCGACGACGCTGAGCGCCAGGGTAACGAAAAACAGGATCAGGCCCAGCGCGAATGCCGCCAAGGTTTTGGCGCTGTCGAATTCCTGGTCACCGACCAATAGCGTTACGACCTGTACCGTAACGGTCGTGACCGCCTCGAATGGATTGGCCGTCAGGTTGGAGGCGAGACCGGCGGCCATCACCACGATCATCGTTTCGCCTATCGCGCGGCTCACCGCGAGCAGGACCGCACCTACGATGCCCGGCAATGCGGCCGGCAGGACGACTTTCGTGATGGTTTCCGACTTGGTCGCGCCCAGGCCATGAGAGCCATCGCGCAGGGCGCGGGGAACGGCGGTAATAACGTCGTCCGAAAGGGACGATACGAACGGAATGATCATTATGCCCATCGCGACACCCGCCGCCAGTGCCGATTCAGAGCTGACCTCCAGGCCGACACTTTCGCCCAGTCCGCGGAAGAACGGGGCTACTGTCAGGGCTGCGAAGAAGCCATAGACGACCGTTGGGATCCCCGCGAGGATCTCCAGTAGCAGCTTGGCAAAGGAACGCACGCGCGGCGAGGCATATTCCGACATGTAAATCGCGGACATCAGGCCGACCGGTACCGATACGCACATGGCGATCAGGGTGATCAGCAGGGTGCCGGCAAAAACGGGGATCGCGCCGAACGCTCCGGACGAGCCAACCTGGTCTGCGCGGATGGCCGTCTGTGGCGACCATTCCAGGCCGAACAGGAAATCCGTCAGTGGCACTTTCAGAAAGAAGCGATAGGCCTCGAAGAACAATGACACCACGATGCCGATGGTGGTTAGGATCGCGATGGTGGAGGCGACAATCATGGCGATTATCACGATGCGTTCCACCGCCTCACGCGATTTCAGGTACGGCACGATTCGCTGACGCGACAGCCACAGTCCACCGATCGATACGGCCAGACCGACGACGGTCAACGCCCACGTGCTGATGCTTTGCAGGCTCGAATAGTGCCCGGCAGCGGCCAGGACTTCCGGGCTGGGATTGGAAACGATATTGCCCGTAACCGCGTTGCGCACGTCCGTCATGAACAGCGACATCCGGTCCTTCGGCATATTGGCGAGGTCTGCAGGCAGCGACCCCTGCACGATGGCCTCTATGATGTCGCTAGACGCGACGGTCCAGGCAAGGACGATGATCAAAGCAGGAATGGCGCACCAAATCGCCGCGTAGAGTCCGTAGTAGCCCGGCAGTGAATGCAGGTTCTTGATATTGCCAGAAACGGTGCGCAGTGATTGGCTGCGGCCAAGGACATAGGCACCGACAGCCAGCAGAACAATTATGGCAGCCAGCGTTAACCCGCTCATCGCGCTCTATCCATTCTGCTAAGGGAAAATCAGGAAATACCTTTGGCCGTCGATGGCGGCAAAAAATGAGGGTGGACTGGACAGGTCCATCCTCACAGTTTCAACCTACAAACTGAGTGGGGTCAGTTCGGCACCGGCCTTGCGGAACGCTTCAAGGTCAGCGGCGGGCAGCGGGATCAGGCCCTTGTCCACCAGATAGCCTTCTTCATCGGCTGCATCTTCGCTGGTGAATTCAGCGACGTACTCGGCAATGCCCGGAACCACACCGACATGCTCTTTCTTCACGTAGAAGAACAGCGAGCGGGAAACCGGATAGTCGCCGCTGGCGATATTCTCGAAGGTCGGCAGCTTGCCGTCGACGATCACGCCTTTGATCTTGTCAGCGTTCTGATCCATGAACGAGAAACCAAAGATGCCGAGCGCTTTCGGGCTAGCATCCAGTTTCTGAACGATCAGGTTGTCATTCTCGCCAGCTTCGATGAATGCGCCGTCTTCACGGACCGCGTCGGACACGGCGCGGAATTCCTTCTTCGGCAGCGCTTTGATCTGCGGGAATTGTTTGGCACCTTCACGCATCACCAGCTCTACGAACGCATCACGGGTGCCGGAGGTCGGCGGCGGGCCGAGAACTTCGATAGGCTCGTTCGGCAGCTGCAGATCGATGTCGGACCAGTTCTTGTTCGGGTTTGCAATCAGCTTGCTGTCCGGGCCTGGAACCTGTGCGGCCAGCGCCAGGAAAATCTGCTGACGGGTTACGGCAAAGTTCGGCCCGCTTTTTGAGTTGCCAAGTACGATGCCGTCAAAGCCAACTTTGATTTCAACGACGGTGATGCCGTTGTCATTGCACTTCTCGACTTCGGACTTTTTGATCCGGCGGGAAGCGTTGGTGATGTCCGGATGCTCGGTGCCGACACCGGAGCAGAACAGCTTCAGACCGCCGCCAGAGCCAGTGCTCTCAACGACTGGAGTTTTGAAGCCGCTGGTCTTGCCGAATTGCTCGGCAACTGCGGTAGAGAACGGGAACACCGTCGAGGAACCGACGATGTGGATCTGGTCGCGTGCCTGCGCAGCGCCAGCGACCGTGAGGCCAGCAACGGCAGCAATGGCTGTGGCGGAAATGATGTGTTTCAGCACTGGGGGTGCTCCGGAATAGTGGGTGAGAGGTGGCGGCGTTCCCAATGAATGCCAACCAAGCCGTAGCTAAGCCCTAACTTCGGACTTTATGTGTCAATTTTGTGAAGCTTTTATGACGCCTTGCTATGCTTGTTCGTTTTCGGTGCGAACCGGCAAATGCACCGTAAAAATACTGCCTTTGCCCACGGTGCTTTCAATCTGTAAGCGCTCACGGTGGCGGCTGACGATATGCTTGACGATAGCCAGTCCAAGCCCTGTGCCACCGACACTTCGCGAGCGGGCTTTTTCGACCCGATAGAACCGCTCTGTCAGCCGGTAATGCAGTTCCGGCGGGATACCCTCGCCATTATCGTGGAACGCCAGAGAAACAATATTCTTGCTGAGCGCCGCAGTGATTCGAACATTGCCAGGCGTTCTTCCATATTTGATCGCATTTTCCAGCAGGTTACGCACTACTTGCGCCAGCTGATCCTCGTCGCCTGTAACCGTGGGGAGCGTCTCCGGCAAATCCACTTCAACCGTTGTCCCGCGTTCGGCGATCACCGGCCCCAAAAGGTCCACAACCGATTCAACAATAGGCCGTAAATCCACCTCGCCGACCGGTGGATTGTGTTCCTCCATCTCAATGCGCGAAAGGGACAGCAGGTCTTCGACCATGCGGTTCATCCGCTGGGTCTCAGCCGCCGTAATGCTTAGAAAGCGGTCGCGGGCCGCGGCATCATCGCGTCCCACGGTCTGCATGGTTTCGATAAAGCCGCCCAGGCTGGTGAGGGGAGTGCGCAATTCATGGTTGACGTTTGCGACGAAATCGACACGCATCTGCTCTGCACGCCGCACCGCCGTTAGGTCCTGTAAGGTCAGCAGCAAGGCGTCGCCGCCGGTTCCCCGCGTTGGCAAACTGCGGATATGGGCTTCGAAATTGCGCGCGACCGGGTGAATAAGTTCGAACTCAATTTCCGCTTGGCCGCCGGAGGCCAGGCAAGGGTCGGCGGCGCGCAATACATCCGGATTGCGTAGGATTTGCGAGAGATTCCGGTTGGTTAGTTCTTTGCCGAACAGCTCCTCTGCCGCCAGGTTTGCATGCAGGATCCGCCTGCGAGTATCCAGCACGAACAAGGGCTCTGCCAAGGCATCAATGACCCGCTCGGCGTCGTCGGCCCGAGCCTCCATCGCCCGCTGTATGGTCGCAATCCGGCGGCGGGCGTCCTGCAACTGGCTCGCCAACCGGCCGCCCAGAGGTGTCCAATAGGCTGCGCGGCTGCTTGAGTGACCGTCAATCGCGATATTTGTGATTTTGTCCCGAAGCGTAGCCACGTCGCGCGCCAGCGGGATTGCCGCGAAGGCGGCAGAGACCAACGTTAGTGTGATTGCCCCCAGGACGTATCCCGCCGAGAGGCCCCCGACCAGAGCAATGACGGATATGGCAACCAGTCCGGCGAAGGCAGCGCCACCGACCGCAAAAAGGTAATCACCACGGTTGATCGGTAAGCGGGCCACCCTGCCATTCCTCCATGGTAGGCCGTGGAGCTAGTTGCGCCTCCCATCGAGCGGCAACCAGCTTAAGATTCCCGCCTTTACGTCAGAGAGTCGTGGGCTGCAAGCGCGGCCATGTTAACAATTTCGGACACTACTGCGCCCATGGGAACGATCTGTACTGGTTTCTCCAGGCCAATCAGCCGCGGGCCAACGACTGAGCCGGGGGTCATTTTTCCCAGTAGTTTGGCGCTGATGTTGGCGGCATGGAGGGTCGGCATGACCAAAACGTTGGCGTCACCTGAAAGGCGCGCGAACGGATAGAGGCGCTTCATCAGCGCGTGATCCAGCGCCACATCCGCTGACATATCGCCTTCGTATTCGAAGTCTACGCCGCGGGCATCCAGGATGCGGACGGCTTCCGCCACCCGCTCTGCCGTTGGGCGGGCGGGATTGCCAAAGTTGGAGAAGCTCACCAGAGCCACGCGTGGTTCGTGCCCCAAACGGCGGGCTGCTGCTGCCGCCTGGATGGCAATGTCGGCCAATTCCGCAGGATTTGGCACTTCATGCAGCAACGTGTCGGCAATGATGACAGACCGGTCGCGGGCATTGATGGCCTTGATACCCATGACGTTAGCGCCATCGGCTGGCCCAATGGCCCGGCTGACCTCGTCAAAGCACACTCGAAACGAGCGGGTCAGGCCGGTAACCATCGCATCGGCATCGCCACACGCCACCATGCAAGCGGAAAAGACATTGCGGTCCTGGTTCACCATGCGCTGGCAGTCGCGCTCGATAAAACCCTGCCGCTGGAGGCGATTGTAGAGGAAGTCCTTGTAGCGGGTATTGTTCTGGCTGAGCCGGGCGTTATGGATATCAAGCCCTTCGGTCGTTCCGTGGCCCAGGTTGCGCATGGCTTCGGCCACCACGTCCTCGCGCCCGATCAGGATCGGTTCGCCCAGGCCTTCGTTACGGAAGGCCAGCGCTGCGCGGATGGTGCGTTCTTCCTCGCCTTCGGCAAAGACAACACGCTGCGACTTGGCGCGGACATCGGTAAACACCCGCTCCAGGCTGCCGCCGGTCGGGTCGAGCCTGCGGGCCAGATGGCGCTCGTATCCATCCCAGTCGGTGATCTCTTTCTTGGCAACGCCGGACGCAACCGCCGCTTTGGCAACGGCAATCGGCACTCGCGTGATCAGGCGCGGATCGAAGGGGGTTGGAATGATGTATTCCGGGCCGAACCGCAGCTGTTGCCCGGAATAGGCGGCTGCAACCTCGTCCGGTACGTCTTCACGTGCCAACTCGGCGAGGGATTCCGCCGCGGCGATCTTCATTTCCTCGTTGATCGAGGTGGCCCGAACGTCCAAGGTGCCCCGGAAGATGAAGGGGAAGCCCAGCACGTTGTTGACCTGGTTCGGGTAGTCGCTGCGCCCAGTAGCCATGATCGCATCGTCGCGGATTTCCTTCACCTCTTCCGGCGTGATTTCCGGATCGGGATTGGCCATCGCAAAGATGATGGGGTTGGAGGCCATGGAGCGGATCATATCGTGGGTGAATGCACCCTTGACCGACAGGCCGAACAGCACGTCCGCGCCGCGCACCGCTTCTTCCAGCGAGCGCAGCGGGTTTGGTACGGCGTGGGCCGACTTCCACTGGTTCATGCCGGCTTCCCGGCCCTGGTAGATCACGCCACGGCTGTCGCACATGATGATGTTATTGTGTGGAACACCGAAGCCCTTGATCAGCTCCACACAAGCAATGGCGGAAGCGCCTGCGCCGTTCACCACCATCTTGATGTTGCTGCGATCCCGGCCGGTCAGTTTCAGCGCGTTGATCAGGCCGGCGGCGGCGATGATGGCCGTGCCGTGCTGGTCGTCATGGAAGACGGGGATATCCATCAGTTCGCGCAGGCGTTGCTCGATGATGAAGCATTCCGGCGCTTTGATGTCTTCCAGATTCATGCCGCCCCAGGTCTTGCCCAGCAGCTTCACACAATCGATGAATTCATCGACGTCGCGCGTGTCGACTTCCAGATCGATGCTGTCCACGTCGGCAAAGCGTTTGAATAGCACTGCCTTGCCTTCCATCACTGGCTTGGAGGCCAGCGCGCCGATATCGCCCAGGCCCAGCACGGCGGAGCCATCGGTAATGACGGCCACCAGATTGCCTTTTGACGTATAGTCGTAGGCAGTGTCCGGGTCTTTCTCGATTTCCAGGCAGGGTGCCGCCACGCCCGGTGAGTAAGCCAGCGACAGGTGGTACTGTGTCGTCAGCGCTTTGGTCGGCACGACCTCAATCTTGCCGGGTGGGCACAGCTTGTGCATCCGCAGGGATTCTTGGTCCAGCGCCGAGTACTGTTTCTCTTCGGTCATGCGATCAGTCTCCAGGCGAAGGCTGCATACGATGGCAGCCCTCCGAACGAATTTGAAGGACTAGTAGTGGCCCTCCATTTCCCCATCGCCTAGTCGATTTCCACAACCCGGAAGCAAAATCCCGGTCTTTCCATCCCTTAAGCTGCGGTAGAAAGCTGCTCCTCGACCAAAGTCGCAAAGTAGCTGGCACCGATGGGCAGGGCGTCATCGTTGAAGTTGTACTTCGGATGATGCAGCGAACCCTCGCCGGCGCTTTCGCCATTCTGGCCGAGCCAGACATAGCAGCCCAGTTTTTCATTTAGCATATAGGAGAAATCCTCCGCGCCCATCACTGGGGCCACGTCGCGGTTGACCTTTTCGCCGCCGACCACCTGGCCGGCGATGGCTGCGGCCACTTCCGCCTTCTCTCCATTGTTGGCGGTGACGGGATAGCCGCGGCAGTAGACCAGTTCTGCCTTGCCGCCGAGCGCCGACGCCACCCCCGTCACGATCTCGCCCATGCGCTTTTCGATCAGGTCCTGGATTTTCGGATCAAACGTCCGGACGGTGCCGCCCAGCAGCGCCGTATCCGGAATGACATTAAAGGCCTCACCCGCCAGGAAACGGGTCACGCTGATGACGCTGCTTTTCTGTGGGTCGGCATTGCGGGAGATGATGGATTGCAGCGCCGTCACGATCTGCGCGCCGATCAGCACCGGATCGACACAGCCATGCGGGTAAGCGCCATGGCCGCCGCGGCCATTGATGTTGATGTCGAACGTGTCGGCCGCCGCCATCATTGGCCCGGCAACCACGCCAATCGTGCCAAGGGGCAGTTCCGGATAATTGTGCAGGCCGTAGACCTCGTCACAGGGGAACTTGTCGAACAAGCCATCGCGGATCATGGCTTTAGCGCCGGCGAAGCCTTCCTCCGCCGGTTGGAAGATGAAATGCACCGTGCCTTTGAAGTTCCGCGTCTCCGCCAGATATTTGGCCGCGCCCAGCAGGATTGTGGTGTGCCCGTCATGGCCGCAGGCATGCATCTTGCCGTCAATCTGGGACTTATAGGGCAGGTCGTTCTCTTCGAGGATCGGCAGGGCGTCCATGTCGGCGCGCAGGCCGATGCTGCGCGAGCCCGGCTCCCATCCCTTTAGTGTGCCGACCAGGCCGGTCTTGCCCAGGCCGCGCGTCACCTCAATGCCCCAGGATTCCAGCAGATCCGCCACTTTCTGGGAAGTGCGGACTTCCTCGAACGCCAGTTCCGGATGGGCATGGATATCCCGGCGCCATTCGGCCATTTCGTCCTTCATGGCGGCGATGGAGTTGATGACGGGCATGGGGCGGACTCCGCTAATCTGTTCAGGTAGCCGGGAACTTAGGCAACCCGTAGCTTCATGTAAAGAGAATGATTCTCAATTCTTGATCAAACACACCGCCGTCACCTCGTAAGGCCTGACCAGATATTGCAGCTTGCTGACGGAGCGTTTCCACTTCGACCAACCGAGGAACGGCACGGGCAGGCGGAACAGGTGGCGGAAAAACAAGGTGAAGGGGCGCTTGGCGAACTCTTCGCGGTAGGTGGCAGGCTGCAATGTTGCGGACTGCTCCACCCGGAAGCCGGGGAACAGGGCGGCGGCCTCCGCCACGCTCGGCCGGAACATGGTGTCGATGGGGTCGTTGTGGTGCGGGTAGCGGTGCGGCACGGTCAGCACAATGCGGCCGCCAGGTTCCACCAGCTGCCCCAGCCGCTCGGCAAAGCGGGGCGCATCCAGCACATGCTCCAGCACGTTGCAACAGACGACTGTTTTCACGCCCCGCGCCTGCAGTTTTGCCAACCCATCATCGCTCAATAAATCCGCCACGATATCGACGCCGGGCGAATCTTTCAGGTCGCAGAAGTGGATGGTAACGCCCCGCGCACGCAAAGGCGCAAAAATCCGGGCCTCGATCCAGGGCTGCTGCTCGGTGCGGAATTTCAGGTCGGATGAGCCGATATCCAGCAGCGGTGAAAGGGGTTCTGCGGGCATCTGGCTTAAGGCGGCTTCGATCCATGCCGCTTCCTGTGGAAACATTCTCGCCCAGCGCCGTCGCGTTCCGTGTGCAAAGGGCTATGCTACGGGTGCTTTCCCGCTCCCGCAATGGCGAACCACTTTCATCAAACAATGACCGACACCGAACCGCCCGTCACGCCGATGATGGCCCAGTACCTCGCGATCAAGGAGGCGAATGAGGGCTTTCTGCTGTTCTACCGAATGGGCGATTTCTACGAGATGTTTTTTGAGGATGCGGTGCAGGCCGCGCCCGCGTTGAACATCGCGCTGACCAAGCGGGGCAGGCATGGCGGCGGCGACATACCCATGGCCGGAGTGCCGGTCAAAAGCCACGAGACCTATCTGCATAAGCTGATCGAAAAGGGTTTCAAGGTCGCCATTTGCGAGCAGACCGAAGACCCGGCGGAGGCGAAGAAGCGCGGCTCCAAGTCCGTTGTGGCGCGTGATGTGGTGCGGCGCGTGACGCGGGGCACGCTCACGGAAGACTCGCTGCTAGATGCAAGGCGGCACAACTATCTGGCCGCGCTGAGTGAGGCGGCGGGTGCGTTCGGGCTTGCCTGGGTCGATATTTCAACCGGCGGCTTTTTCGTGGAGACGCTGGAGGAAGCTGGCCTGGCCGCAGCATTGGCCCGCCTGGAGCCGAACGAGTTGTTGCTGCCGGAGCGGCTGACGGCCAGGGAGAGCCTGTTCGAGCTTTGGGCCGGTCATCGGGACTCGCTCTCACCTCTGCCCGCCGTGAAATTCGATACGGCGAACGGCGAGCGGCGGCTGGCGAAGGCGTTCCATGTTGAGAGCATGGATGCTTTTGGCAGCTTTGACCGGGTGGAACTGTCGGCGGCAGGCACGTTGCTGGACTACCTGGAGCTGACCCAGGTGGAGCGGTTGCCCAGGCTGGACCCGCCGCGCCGGTTTGCTGGTTCCGATGCGATGGAGATCGATGCCGCGACGCGCCAAAACCTGGAGCTTACCGAGACGCTGGGTGGTGACCGGCAGGGCAGTCTGCTGCACACCATCGACGACACGGTAACAGGTGCGGGTGCGCGGATGCTGGCATCCTGGATGGCGGCGCCGTTAACGGATACGGGGGCGATTGCCGCCAGGCAGGATGCGGTTGGATTCCTGCTGGCAGAAGGATCGGTGCGCGCCGATGCCCGCGACCGCCTGCAACGCTGCCCTGACCTGGCGCGCGCCCTGCAACGGTTGGCGTTGGAGCGGGGAGGTCCGCGTGATCTGGCTGCGATCCGGGAGGCAGTACGGGCGGGTGGCGTGCTGAAAGTGTTGCTGGGTGAGGTGTCCGGTGACTTGGCGCTGCTGACCGCTGCCATCGCTTCGCTGGGCGAGTTTGGGCCGTTGGTGGAAAGGCTGGACCGGGCCTTACAGCCGGAATTGCCGCCCGCCGCGCGCGATGGCGGTTTCATTGCGCCAGGCTATGCGCCTGATCTGGATGAATTGCGCACGCTGCGGGACGATAGTCGCCGCCATATTGCGGGCCTGCAAAAGCGCTATGCCGATGATACGGGCGTCGCCAACCTGCGGGTGAAGCACAACAACGTGCTGGGCTATTTTGTGGAGGTGAACCAGAACCACGCGGGCGCGCTGCAAAGCGACGACCGGTTTGTGCACCGCCAGACGATGGCGAACGCCATGCGCTTTACCACGGTAGAGCTTTCCGACCTGGAGGCGCGCATTCTGCAAGCTGCCGACCGGGCGCTGGCGCTGGAAATGGGCTTGTTCAATGACCTGGCAAGCGAGGTCTTGGCGCGCGCGGAAGACCTGGCCCGGGCGGCGGATGGGCTGGCGACGATCGATGTGCTGGCGGGCCTGGCGGCGCTGGCGGCGGAGCAGGATTATGTGCGGCCGCGGGTGGACCATTCCCTGGCCTTTAAGCTGGAGGGCGGGCGGCACCCCGTGGTCGAGGCGGTGCTGCGCCAGGAGAATAAGAGCTTCGTCGCCAATGGCTGCGATTTGACAGCGGACCGGGAGCCCGCCGAACGGCTGTGGCTGATAACCGGCCCGAACATGGCGGGTAAGAGCACGTTCCTGCGCCAGAACGCATTGATCGCCATTCTGGCGCAGATCGGTAGCTACGTGCCTGCACGCGCTGCCCATATCGGCGTGGTGGACCGCCTGTTCAGCCGGGTGGGCGCGGCGGATGACCTGGCACGGGGCCGCTCCACATTTATGGTGGAGATGGTTGAGACAGCGGCAATTCTGAACCAGGCAGGGCCGAAATCGCTGGTAATCCTGGATGAAATCGGACGCGGAACGGCGACCTTTGACGGCCTGTCCATCGCCTGGTCGGTGATGGAGCATCTGCACGACCAGAACCGCTGCCGGGCGCTATTCGCGACGCACTATCACGAACTCACCATGCTGGCGGGCAGGCTGGACGGCCTGCATCTCGCCACCATGCGTATTCGCGAATGGCAGGACAGTGTGGTGTTTCTGCATGAGGTCGCAAGCGGCACGGCAGACCGCTCCTACGGCATTCATGTGGGGCGGCTGGCCGGACTGCCGCATCCGGTGGTGGTGCGGGCCGATGAGGTGCTGAAACTGCTGGAGGAAGGCGACCAGGGCTCCGCCGTCCGCCGATTGGTCGAGGACCTGCCGTTATTCGCCGCTGCTGCGCCGAAAAAGCCGCCTGCCGCCGCCGCGCCAGAGCCGCCGCCGGCAGCGTTGGCTCCGGCAGAATTGGTAAAAGCGCTGGGTGGCGTGGACCCCGACAGCCTGACCCCGCGCGAGGCCCTGGACGTTGTGTACCGGCTGAAACGCCTAGCGGACGGGGAAGGTCAGGCGTAATCTGGCGATACCTCTTCATGGGAAGGGGAGCGTTGAAATGGTCACAATCCACCGTGCCTTCACCCCGACGAAATGATCCAACCCCCCTGCTGCAACGGGCAGTCCAAGCGCTGCAATCCGGTGATCTGGTGGCGGCGGAGCGGGCGTGCCGTAATGCGTTGAAGGCCGCTCCGAACCATCCGGGCGGTTTGCACTTGCTGGACGTGACTGCGCGCCGGGCTGGGCACCTGGACGCGGCGCTGGACCTGTTCCGCAAAGCCGTCAAAGCTGCGCCGCGCTATCCGGAAGCCTGGGTGAACCTGGGGCTTTTGCTGAATGACACCGGCAAGACAGACGAGAGCAAGACAGACGAGAGCAAGCAGGCGTTTGAGCGGGCGTTGGAAGCCCGGCCCGGCTATTTGCCTGCGGAGACGGGGCTAGCGCAGGCGCTGAGACTGTCAGGAGACGTTGCCGGTGCGCAACGTGCCCTCAAGGCGGCGGTGAGCGCGCATCCGGAAGCCTCCGCGCCGTGTTTTGACCTGGGGAACCTGCTGCATGAACAGGGGGCATTTGATCAGTCGATTGCGGCTTATACGGAAAGCCTCGCCCGCCGGCCGGGGCAAAACCTCGTATTGAGCAACCGCGCCGCGGCGCGGTTGAAAGTTGGGCAGCCACAGGAGGCGCTGGCCGATGCAGAGTCCTATCTGGCTACCGGCCAGCGCAGCGCCAACGTGGCTGCCTACCGCGTGCTGGCTTTGCAAATGCTAGGGCGGTTGGACGAGGCCAGGGCGTGGTCTGACCCGGAAACCATGGTTTTTCCGCACCAGCCGGATGCGCCCGCCAGCTTTCCGAAGGCGCTGGAGGCGGATATCCGCGCCCACCCTACCCTTACGGAACAATGGGACCCCGCGCGGCGGGCGGCCCGTGGTGGCAAGGTCACGGCCGAGCTGATGAGCCACCCGACACCGGCGATCGAATCCTTTGTCCGTTTAATCCGCAGTGCCGTCGATAGCCTGATCGCGCGGCTGCCTGACGAGGCCGGGCATCCGTTCTTTGGTGCCAAGCCGGCGGCCTATAACCTGACAGTCTGGGGCAATATTCTCGCACCGGGAGGGCACCAGGCCTCTCACATTCACAATCTGGGCTGGTTGTCGGGCGTCTATTATCCTGATTTGCCGCCGGAAATTGATAATAGCAGCCGCCAAGGATGGATTGTGTTCGGGGAGCCGGGGTATGGCTTGCCGGCACCGGAAGGTTTCGCGCCGCGGTTCCTGAGGCTCCAACCCGGGATGATGTTTCTCTTTCCGTCCTATATATGGCATCACACAGTTCCGCTGGAAACCGGTGCGGAACGGGTAAGTGTCGCGTTCGATATCGTGCCTGCCTAAAAGAGCCCGCCGGACGCGAGGAGCAACCAGACGATGGACGACATCGCAGAAGATACCGCAGAAATAGAACTGCCGCCCGATTGGCGGAAGCTTTTGACGCCCGACCGCGAGGCGAAGAAGGCCGCCCGGGCCGAGACACTCGCCCGCCTGAAGGCGGCGTTGGCGGCGGCCGAAGCAAAATTGCAGCATGATTTTGAGCATGGAGGCCGGGCCAGCACGCTGATGCCTGCGCGGGCGGAACTCTACGACAGCCTGATCTGCGGTTTGCTAGACTATGCGCGCCGCGACGTGTTTCCGGCATCCAATCTGACGACGGGTGATGCGATTGCCGCGGCTGCGGTTGGCGGTTATGGGCGGGGCGGGCTGGCGCCGTTTTCAGATATCGACCTGCTTTTCCTGCATCCGCACAAGCTGACCGCCAATGGTGAGCAAATTATTGAGTATGTGCTCTATTTTATGTGGGATCTGGGGCTGAAGGTCGGCCATGCGGTGCGGACGCCCGCCGATTGTATCCGGATGGCCCGCGATGACCACACGATCGCAACAGCGCTGCTGGAATCCCGGTTTTTATGGGGCAACGAGAAACTGTTCGACGAAATGCGGACGGATTTTTGGGCAAAGGACCTGGGCTCGAACCCGACCGCCTTTGTCGATGCCAAATTGGCTGAACGGGACGCGCGGCACAAACGGATGGGTGACACCCGCTATGTGCTGGAGCCGAACATCAAGGAAGGCAAGGGCGGACACCGGGATCTGCATACGCTCGCCTGGATCACCAAGGCGCTGTATCACGTCAATGACATGGCGGAATTGGTAACGCAGGGCGTGCTGTCGCCCGGTGAGGGCCGCCGTTTCCGCAAGGCGGAGCGCTTTCTCTCTGACGTGCGGTGCCATCTGCACTATGCGGCCGGCCGGGCAGAGGAAGGCCTGACCTTCGACCATCAGTATGCGCTGGCGGAGCGCATGGGCTATCACGACCGCCCGGGCGCGCGCAGTGTTGAATGCTTTATGAAGCATTATTTCATCGTGGCGAAGGATGTCGGCGACCTGACCCGTATCCTGTGCGCTGCCTTTGAAGAGCAGCACCAGCGCCAAAAAATCTTTTCACTCAGCCGGTTGGTATCGTTCCAGAAGTCTGTTGGTCCCTGCATGTTGAGCCATGGCCGGCTGACCATGAAAGGTGACGATGTTTTCGCTGAAGACCCCGTCAATCTGCTGCGGCTGTTCCATACTGCGCAGGAGTATGAAGTCGACATTCACCCGGAAGCGTTGCGGCTGGTACGCCGGAATCTGAAGCTGATCGACCAGGTGCGCGAAACCCCGGAAGCCAACCGGCTGTTCCTGGAAATGCTGACCTGCCCGAAGGAACCGATGGTAACGCTTCGCCGGTTGAACGAGGCGGGGCTGCTGGGGCGCTTCCTGCAACCGTTTGGCTATGTCGTCGCGATGATGCAGTACAACATGTATCATAGTTACACGGTCGACGAGCACACGATCCAGGCCATTGCAGAACTCCACAAACTCATCAGTGGCGAGTTGAAAGATGTTGCGCCCGTGGCGAGCTCTGTTGTTCGGCAGGTATCGCATCAACGCGCCCTTTTTGTCGCCCTGCTGTTCCATGATATCGGCAAGGGTCGGGAGATGGACCACTCGATCCTGGGTGCGGAATTGGTCGAAGAATATGGGCCGCGGCTGGGCCTGACACCGGCGGAGATCGAAACAGCATCATGGCTGGTGCGGTACCATCTGGTCCTGTCGGATACAGCGCAACGGCGCGATCCGAACGACCCCCAAACCATCCAGGATTTCTGCGCTATTGTGCAGTCGCCGAACCATCTGCGCCAGTTGCTGATTTTGACTGTCTGCGATATCCGTGCGGTTGGTCCGGATACATGGACCGGTTGGAAGGCATCGTTACTGCGGGAATTGTATTACCGGGCAGATGAGCGGCTTTCCGGTGCCAGCGAAGTGGGATCGCTGCCGCATCGGGCAGCCCACGTTAGAGAGCAGCTTGAGCAACAGCTCGCGCTTTTGCCGGAAAATGACCGGCAATTGTTCCTGGATACCGCGCCCGATACCTACTTAGTTGCCTATGAGGTGCCGGAACTTGCTGCGCATGCGGCAATGCTGGGTCAGACCATATCGTCTACCAGTAAGCTGGCGGTCGACTTCCATATGGACAAGGACCGGGCGACCACGGTCGTCACTATCTGCACCCTGGATCATTCAGGGCTGTTCTCCCAGTTGGCCGGCGTCATGGCCCTGGCCGGTGCTGATATTGTGGGAGCGCGCGCCTTTACCCTGACCAATGGCTATGTAATCGACAGTTTTTGGATACAGTTGCCGGATGGTAGTGCCTACACCGATCAACAGCGGATACGGGACCGCCTGAACAAGGTCTTATCAGGCAAGATCAACCTGGGTGATGTGCTGCAACAGGCCCCGGCATCGCAAAGCCGTACCGCCATCTTCACCGTGGAGCCGCGGGTCATCATCGATAATGAGGCAAGCCGGTATTTCACAGTGATTGAGGTCAACGGACGGGATCGGCCCGGCTTCCTCAACAAGGTGGCCTACACCATGATGCGGCTGGGCCTGCAAATCGCCTCGTCCCATATTTCTACTTATGGCGAACGGGCGGTGGACGTATTCTACGTGAAGGACCTGTTCGGCATGAAGGTCGAGCACGCCGGCAAGATCGCCCGGATCGAGTCCGAGCTGGTGGAAGCCATCCGCGAAAGCAATGCCTTAGTCGCTGCGGAAGCGGTCTAGCCCATGCTGTTGCGCGCGGTCGCCACCGTCGGCGGCTTTACAATGGCCAGCCGGGTGCTGGGCTTTGTGCGCGATCTGCTGATTGCGGCGGTCCTCGGCGCAGGCCCCGTCGCCGATGCTTTTTTTGTAGCGCTGCGCCTGCCGAACCTGTTCAGGCGGTTGTTTGCGGAGGGCGCGTTCAACGCTGCGTTCATCCCCGTCTTCTCCGGTGAGCTGGCCGGGCACGGACAGGCGCGGGCGCAGGAATTTGCCGAGCGCGTACTGTCGCTCATGCTGATCGTGCTAACCGTGATCACGGTGGCCGCCGAGCTGACCATGCCCTGGTTCATGACTGTGCTGGCGCCTGGTTTTACGGACAAGCCTGAAAGTTTTGGTCCGGCGGTCGAGATGGCGCGGCTGACCTTTCCCTACCTTTGGTTCATTACGCTGGCATCGTTGATGGGCGCGATCTTGAATGCGCTGGACAAGTTCGCGGCGGCAGCAGCGGCCCCCTGCCTGCTGAACATCATCATGATTGGCGCCCTGCTGCTGGCCACCGATGCGATGGAGACACCGGGGCATGTGCTGTCGGCGGCGGTGGCGGTCGCGGGGCTGGCGCAACTGGTGATGATGGCCTGGGCGCTGAAGCGTTCAGGTTATGCGATGCGGCTGGTCTGGCCGAAGCTGGACCCGGCGGTGGTGCGCGTGCTGAAGCTGCTGGGGCCGGGCGCAGTGGGCGCGGGGGTCATGCAGATCAACCTGCTGATCGGCACGCTGATCGCCTCTCTGCTGCCTACCGGCGCGATTGCCTATCTCTACTATGCTGACCGGATTTACCAACTGCCGTTGGGCGTGATTGGCGTTGCCATGGGCACGGCCTTGCTACCACGGTTGTCCCGCTCGCTGAAAAATGGCGATGCCGCCGACGCTGCGGGCGCGATGAACCGGGGCTTAGAGCTTGCCATGTTCCTGACTCTGCCCGCCGCCGTTGCGCTGGCGGTCATTCCTCAGGCGGTGGTCAGCGTGCTGTTTGAGCGGGGCGCATTCACGGCGGCGGATGCTATGGCGACGGGCTATGTGCTGGCGGCCTATGCGCTTGGCCTGCCGGCTTTCGTGCTGGTGAAAGTGTTGAGTCCCGGCTTCTTTGCCCGGGAGGACACCAGAATGCCCGTGCGGATTGCGATGGTGTCGGTCGCCGCGAATATCGTACTGGGTTTTGCCCTGTACCGGCCTTTCGGTGCGGTTGGCCTGGCGGCAGCAACCAGTCTTGCGTCATGGATCAATGCCGTGATGCTGGGCGTTGTTCTGCACTGGCGGGGCCATTTTGCGCCGGATGCGCTGCTGTTGGGCCGCTTGCCGCGGTTTCTGGCAGCCAGCCTTGTCATGGGGGCGGTTGTGCTGGCGGGGGCGGCGTTGGCGAGTGGGGCATTGGTGGGGAACGAGCTTGTCCGGGCCGTGGCGCTGGCGATTGTTTGCGGGGCCAGCGCTGCGGTCTACTTTGGGCTGGCGTGGGTTTTTGGCGCTGCGGACCGAGACGCTGTTGCCGCGCTGGCGAAGAGGCCGCTTGACCGGCTGCGCCGCCGCCGCGATAAGGCCTGACCTTATCCCCCGAAGCGGAGTCCAACCCGTGAGCGCCCCTCAAAACCGCATCTTCAGCGGCATTCAACCGACCGGAAACCTGCACCTCGGCAATTATCTGGGCGCGATCCGCAACTGGGTAGGGATGCAGAAGGACTATGAGTGCATTTTCTGCATCGTCGATCTGCACGCCATTACTGTGCCCCAAGATCCGGTAGCGCTGCGCCAGTCCACGCGAGAGGTCACCGCCGCCTATATCGCCGCCGGTATTGATCCGGACGAGTGTACCATCTTCAACCAGTCCACCGTTTCGGGCCACGCCGAGTTGGCTTGGATTCTGGGGTGCCACACGCCCATGGGTTGGCTGAACCGCATGACTCAATTCAAGGAGAAAGCGGGCAAAAAGCGCGATATGGCCATGTCCGGGCTCTATACTTATCCGGTGCTGATGGCTGCCGACATCCTGCTGTACAAGGCGACCGATGTGCCGGTCGGCGAAGACCAGAAGCAGCACTTGGAGCTTTCGCGCGACGTGGCGGGCGCATTCAACCGCTATTACGACGTGGAATTCTTCTCGATCCCGGAACCGCGTATTTTTGGCTCGGCCACCCGCGTGATGAGCCTGCGGGACGGCACTGCCAAGATGAGCAAGTCTGATCCTTCCGATATGTCGCGCATCACGTTTACGGATGATGCCGACGCCATCGCCAACAAGATCAAACGCGCTAAAACCGACCCTGAGGCTTTGCCCAGCGAGGCGGAAGGTCTGGAAGGCCGACCAGAAGCCGAGAACCTGGTCGGCATCTATGGCGCGCTGGCAGATCAGACCGTCGATCAAGTGTTGGCGGAGTTCGGTGGCAAGGGCTTTGGCGTGTTCAAGCCGACACTATCTGAGCTTGCAGTCTCAGTACTAAGCCCGATCACGGGTGAAATGAACCGGATGCTGGCCGATCCAGGCTATGTCGATAGTATCCTTTACAAAGGCTACGAACGGGCCGCCGCTATTGCTGCGCTACACCTGAAAGAGGTGAAGGAAATCGTCGGCTTTCTGCGCCCCTAAGGAAAGCTCACCCCTGATATCGGTCCGTTACCGAGAGTTATCCCATAGTGCAGCTTTACCTCCCCATAGCGGAAGTTTCGGTCGATATCTTTTTGCTGTTGGGTTTGGGTGGCGGCATCGGGTTTTTGTCCGGCCTTTTCGGGGTTGGTGGCGGGTTTTTGACTACGCCGGCCTTAATCTTCATCGGCATCCCGCCGACGGTCGCGGTGGCAAGCGGCGCAAACCAGCTGGTCGCAACTTCCATCACCGGCGTGATTGCGCATTGGCGGCGCGGCAGCGTGGATTTCAAGATGGGCGGTCTGTTGCTCATCGGTGGCGTGATTGGCTCATCTGTCGGGGTTTACGTTTTCAAAATTCTGGGGGAGCTGGGGCAAGTCGATCTGGTCATCTCCCTGCTCTACATTGTGTTTCTCGGCGCTATTGGCCTGTTGATGTTCGCAGAAAGCCTGCGGGCTTTGCTGAAGACCCGCAAAGGTGGAGCGGTTCGGGGCCAGTTGCACCGCCACATCTGGATGCACGGTCTTCCATTCAAGATTAGGTTTCGCCGCTCGCGCCTTTATATTTCTGCAATGATGCCACTGAGTATTGGCGCGTTGGTCGGCCTGCTGGCAGCTCTGATGGGCGTCGGCGGTGGCTTCATTATGGTTCCAGCCATGATCTATTTGCTGGGTATGCCAACCAGTATCGTAGCTGGAACGTCGTTGTTTCAAATTCTGTTTGTCGTGATCAAGGTGACGTTCCTCCAGGCCTACACCACCCAGTCTGTCGATGTGCTGCTGGCACTGGTGCTGCTGGTCGGTTCGGTCATCGGGGTGCAATTCGGCGCTATCATCGGCGCTATCATCGGTGCCAAAATTTCGGGTGCCCAGTTCCGTATTCTTCTGGCGCTGCTAGTGCTGATGACCAGCGGGAAGATGGCGTTTGATCTTGGAGTCGAGCCGGCAGACCTCTATAGCCTCCAATTTATCATGTACACAAATTAGCCGGTCATGCTCACGGGCCGCGGACGGCGAATGGGATCACAGGAAATCAAGGAACGCCCCATGTCCCTACGCGACCGCATCGGCATCGACATCGGGCGCAAGTTGCCCGCGGAGGAAGCAATCGCCTGGGCGGCGGCCAATCAGGTCTCCTATTTCGATATTCAATGCGATATCGCACCGAACCCGATAGAGCGCTTTGATGGCGCGACGTGCGCCGCGATCCGTGAGGCTTGTGCGCAGGACGGCCTGCACCTGGCGCTGCACACTCTCAGCGCACCGAACGTGGCCGAGATCGCGCCCTTTGTGCGGGAGGCTGCAGACCAGTACCTGTGTGCCTACATCGATTTGGCCAGGCAGATGGCGGCGGGGTGGGTGGTGGTTCACGGCGGCTATCATTTCACGGATGACTACGGCTTGCGCAAAGCCGCCAGCATCGACCGGCTGAAGCGGGCGGTTGGCTATGCCGAGGAGCAGGGCGTGCAGCTGCTGCTGGAAAACCTGAACGGCGAGCCAGCACGGGCGGAAGTGCACTACATGCCCGACACGCTGGAATGGTTTGCGGCCATCCCCTCGCCGAACCTGAAATGGGCCTTCACCATTAACCATGCCCATTATGACGAGGACGGTATCGCCGGATGGATCGACGGCATGGATATGAGCCGTTGCGAAGAGGTGCGGGTCGCCGACAATAACGGCGAGTATGAGCTGCACATGCACCCCGGAACCGGAACTGTGGACTTCACCGACATGTTCCGGCGGATCGAAGGCGCGGGCTTTCAGGGACACTATATGTGCGGCTGGGGCACCCTGGAGCAGATGCTGGCGGGGCGGGAGATATTTTTGGGCCATGCCCGCCATGCGGAAATTTGCGTTGACGGGGGTTGAAGAAGCAGGTCACGATCCCCTTGCCTAAAACAAACAAGGGAGACACGCCAATGAAATTCGTCAAATATCTGACCCTCGCCACAGCTGCAGCGGCTTTTGCTGCAACGGGCGCAATCGCGGATGACTATCCGTCCAAGATTATTGAAATCATTACCCACGCCGGTGCTGGCGGTGGCACCGACGTCAACAGCCGCATGATGATGTTGCGCGCGCGCCGGGTGCTGAAGACTGACATGGTCGTCGTTAACAAGCGCGGCGGCAACGGCGCGCTGGCCATGCAGTATTTCAAGAGCCGTCCGGCCGATGGCTATACCATCATGACCTTCACCAACGGTCACGCGCTGACCATGGCGCTGGGCAAGTCCGACCTGAAGGTCGAAGACATGCGCGCCATCGCCCGCGGTACCAACGACCCGCAGGTGCTGATGGTGAACTGCAAGAAGTCCGACTACAAAACCTCGGATGAGTTCCTGGCTGGGGTCCGCAAAACCAAGCTGAAGTTCGGCACTACTAACATTGGCGGTCTGGACCACATCACAGCCTACATGTTCGCCAAGCGGGCTGAAGCCATCCAGCCGACCATCGTGCCGTTCAAGGGCGGTGGCGAACTCGCGACCCAGCTTGTTGCCGGTTCCATCGACGTTGGCGTGCTGAACCTGTCGGAAGCGTCGGCTCAGATCGAAGCGGGCGATATTTGCCCGATGGTAGTTCTCGACGACAAGCGCATGGCGCCGATCCCGGACGCCAAGACCGCCATTGAAATGGGCGTGGACGTGAAATTCGCGACAGTCCGCGGCTTCGTTACCCATGCGGCTGTCGATGACGCCAAGGCTGCAGTGCTGGAAAAAGGCCTGCTGAAAGCGATGGATCACTCGATCTATCAGGCATACCTGACCGCGTCCGGCCTGGATAAAACCTCGGTGCTGGGTGCTGAGGCATGGGGCAAGCAGATCAAGGATCTGATGAGCGCCCTGATACCGGCCGCCAAGGAAATGGGCCTGGTGAAGTAGGCAGGCCCCGCCTGCACGCATTCGCTCGTCATTGCGGGACAAAGCCAGGGCGATCCATCGCCGTCTTTATTCTCGTAAGGACCGATGGGTTGCTTCGCCGCCTCTGGCTCTCCGCAATGACGGTTTTGTCTGAAAGCATTACCCCATGAAAATCGATGGTCATTGCCTTTGCGGACAGGTGGAATATGAGGCGGAAGCCGACTCGGAGCGGGTCGCCATCTGCCATTGCACCGACTGCCAGACCAACGCCGCCAGCGCCTATGGCGTGGTGGTCGGGCTTGCGCCCAGCGCCTTCAAACTGACGGCCGGCACGCTGAAGACCTATGTGAAGATTGCGGAAAGCGGGAATCGCCGCGACCTCGCCTTCTGCCCGGAGTGCGGCACGCGCATATACGCGGCTCCGTCCGGTGAGACCGAAGGCTTTATCGGCCTGCGCCTCGGCACGGTGCGCCAACGCGCGGAACTGCCGCCGAAGCTTCAGGTCTGGTGCCAGTCGAAGCTGCCCTGGGTCGACGACCTTTCCGGGATTCCGGTACGCGAAAAGCAGTTCCTGCCGTAGCAAAGGAGTCCGAGCATGCATGTAACCGGCCAGTGCCTCTGCGGGCACATCTCCTACGAAGCCGAGATCGATCCAGCCCGCGTCGGGATATGCTACTGCTCCGACTGCCAGCGAAGCTCGGCATCGGACTACCGGGTGATGGCGGGCGTGGATGGCGACTCTTTCCGGCTGCTTTCGGGACACCTGAAAACATTCACCAAGACCGCTGAGAGCGGGAATCGCCGTGAGCTGGCCTTCTGTCCGGAATGCGGCACTCAGCTCTTCGGCAAGCCGGCAGGCGGGGAAGGGAGTTTCTTCAGCCTGCGCGTCGGCACCGTGAACCAGCGGGCCGCGCTTTCGCCTGCCTTTCAGGTGTGGTGCGCCTCCCGCAGCCCCTGGGTGCGCCTGATTGAAGGCATTCCCGCCCACGACCGCAGGTTCTCCTCTGAGCAGCGGAAATCCTATGAGTGATACTGCCATCGCCGAACCCGGAAAAGGCCTCGGTTGGGGCGATTATTGCGTTCCGATCATCGTGTTCGCCTTTTGCGGCATCGTCACCTATTTCTCGCTGCAACTGGAAGAGGCGCTGCCGCTGATCGTTGGCGACTCGATGCAGCCACGGGTCTGGCCGATCTTTCTGATGATCATCATCGGTGTGCTGAATCTGGCGCTGATTGCGCAGATCATGGGCAAGCCCGCCAGCCGCCGGAACTGGGAGCCGCACCAGACCTGGCTTTCCGCCGTGTTGCTGGGCGTGTTCTATTTCATCGCCACCCATCTGGACATGATGCTGGCGTTGATGGTGGTGATGTTCACGCTGTGCATGGTTTGGGGGGAGCGGCGCTGGTGGGTGGCCATCATGGTTGCCGTTGGAACCACCGCAGCGATTTTCTTCAGCTTCGACCAAATCCTGGAAGTCCGGTTCCCGCGCGGGATCCTGACCGACCCTTATTATGGATAACAATTGATGTTCGCCAACGCCGTTGCAGCCATGGTCTCGGTCCTGGCGGACCCCTACCTGATTGGCCTGATCTTTATCACCACGGTGGGCGGCGTCATCATTGGCGCGCTGCCGGGTTTGGGAGCCACGACCGGCGCGGCGCTGCTGCTGCCGTTCACGTTGACCATGGAGCCGGTCAGCGCTATCGCCGTGATGACTACGATTTATGTGAGCGCGACGTTCGCCGGCGCGATTACGGCCATTCTGATCAACACGCCGGGCACGCCAGCCGCCGCTGCGACATGCCTGGACGGCTTCCCGCTTGCGCAAAGAGGCGAAGCTGGGCGGGCGCTGGGCATTGCGGTGGTAGCGTCAACCATTGGCGGCATTTTCAGCGTCATCGTCTTGGCCATCGCAGCGCCCATGCTGGCCCGGGTTGCTTACGAGTTCCGGCCGCCGGAATATTTCGCGCTGACAGTCTTCGGCCTCTCCATGCTGGCCTCGATCAGTGAGGGCGGCGCAATCCGCAACCTGATGGGCGGCTTGTTAGGTGTTTGGCTGGCCACCATCGGTGCTGATGCGATCACGGGCGTGGAGCGCTTCATGTTCGGCAATATCGAGCTTTATGAGGGGCTGAACTTTATCCCGGTTCTGGTTGGCATGTTCGCACTGAGTGAGTTGCTGGTGCAGTCCAAATCGCTGAATCAGGTCATGGAGCGCATCTCCATGAAGGCGGTAAAGCTGCCGTCTATGGACGACTACAAACGTATCTGGAAAGCGGTGCTGCGCTCGTGCGGTGTCGGCATGTTCATCGGTATTCTGCCAGCCGAGGGTGCGACGGTCGCCAGCATGATCGGCTATTCCGAAGCCAAACGCTGGTCGAAAACGCCGGAGGAGTTCGGCAAGGGCGCGGTGGAGGGTATCGCAGGCGCGGAGGCGGCCAACAATGCCGCCACCGGTGGCGCGATGGTACCAACCATGGTGCTGGGCATTCCGGGCAGCGGCACGACGGCGGTGATCCTGGTCGGACTGATGGTGCATGGCCTGCGCCCCGGCCCGCACCTGTTCACCGAGCAGATCGACAAGGTTTATGCCATCTTCGGCACGATGCTGATGGCGAACATCATGTTCTTTTTCTTAGGGCTTTGGGGCGCGAAGCTGTTCGCGCGGGTGACCCTGATCCCACGCTCGATCCTGTGGCCGGTGGTGTTCGCGTTCTCGGTCGTGGGCTGCTACTCGCTGGCTCAGTCAATGCTGGACGTCTACATCTGCCTGATCTTCGGCGTGGTCGGCTATCTGTTCCGCCGCTTCGGCTTTGCGCTGGCGCCAGTGGCCATCGGCCTGATTCTGGGGGAGATGGTGGAAACCAATCTCCAGAACAGCCTCAAGATGTTTGATGGAGACTGGACCCAGATCATGGTGCAGCCGCTGGCAGCGGTGTTCCTGATCCTGGCGGTGCTGGGCATCAGCCAACCCTATATTTTCAGCTACTTGCGTAATCGCTGGGCGCGGAGAACCAATGATACGCTGAGCGAATAACGTCTGCCGGCAGCATCCCTGCCGTTGGTATAAGGCTGCAATCGGTATCATTCCGGTTAACCGGTGCGCAATAGCGATAGGGCAATCTGCGCGATGTCCAAGTGCGGTGCACAACCGTAAATTTCTTATCAAAGTGTGACGTATGTCGCAGACTTG
Organism: Alphaproteobacteria bacterium; assembly: GCA_965202745.1. GTDB lineage: Bacteria > Pseudomonadota > Alphaproteobacteria > Bin95 > Bin95 > JACKII01. Next base: position 219,680 of record CBDBCB010000020.1, on the reverse strand, counting down.
GTTGTGCACCTGTGCTAACTTACAATACGATACAAAGAGCGGTAGGTTAGAGTCTTACCACCAAAACAATCGGGAGCGTAGAACATGCTGCGCCCGAAGAGAGAGACCCGGCGAAAGACCGGGTTCTGGTCCAAGATGCAGAATTGTTTCTGCTGAGAGCCGCATCGGCGAAAGCCCTGGCAACTGCCGCCGCCGAACTGGCGAGAACGGCACAAAGCTGGGATGATGATGCGTTTGTGCTCGGAGCGCGTGAATCGGCCTGCAACCGTCGGCAAGACGGAAGCCACCTCGCGGCCGTTGTTGCCGCTGACCCAGGCGAACTGGTGCGCAAACTGGCGGAGTTGGCCTTTGACATCCGGATGGGGGCAGAGCCCCGGGCTGAGGGCGTTTTCATCGGAAAAGCGCGGGAGCAATGCCGGATCGCAGTGCTGTTTTCCGGCGAGATGCCGCCGCGCGCGCAATGCAACGACCTGTGGACGGAACGCTTTGCCGAAAGCCGCTGGATTGAAGAGGAAATAGCCAGCCTGGGTAGTGCTGCTACCCAGCCGCAAGCGGAGAAAATCCGCGCCGTTGCGGCCGAATTTGCTGGCTGGAAGCTGCTGGAACGCTGCAATATCCGACCGAGCACGGCGATGGGTACTGGTAGGGGAGAATTGCTGGCCTTCGCCGCTGCCGGTGTGGTTGATGAATACGATGTGATGCTGCTCGCCGCCAAAATGGGCAGCCCGTCCGGACTGTGCATGGCGCTGCAACAGCGTGCCTTCGATGATCCGGCAATGCCTATGGTGTCGTCGGTGACCGGGGATGTGGTGCAGGACGGCGGGGATGCGAAGGAATTGCTGGTTGAGCAATTTGCAGCCTCCGCCCAGCCCGAGCAGGCATTGGCCGCGATAGAGGCAGACCTGCTGGTCGATGTGAGTTGCAGCGGTAAGTTTGTCGATGCGGCGCGGGCGCAGGGCTATCATGCCGTCGGGGTCAAGCCGCACAGCGGATCGGTCAAAGGGCTGTTGCTGGCCGTTAGGGCGGCATTTGCCGCCGGTGCGCCGGTCAACGCGGCAGCGCTCTAGGAAGACAGGAAGATCGGCTCTGCCGGCTCGCACGTGCGCTCAGCGCGGCAAGATTTGGCATTGGACGGCGAGTTGATCCAGCCTGGAGCCTGAGCGGTTTTGGAACGTTCCGCGCAACGTCAGATGTACCGACCGCATTGCTTCACCAAAGCGCCATAGAATGTTATGTTCCCGTCGTTAGCCGGTGCGGTTTGCAAATTTAGGCTGCGTCACTGCACAGAATTCCGCGTTGGATGCCATCCGCGCGGGGCCGACGCGAAAGGCACCTTTTGTAAGCAGCTTGTTTGAAAAATACGGCAGTTTCGCGGTTGTTAGCAAGATCGTAATGGATTTTTACGGCCGGGTACTCGATTCCGATGGTGTCGGGCATTTTTTCGACAATGTTGAGATGGGCCGGCAAATCGATCACCAGACAAAGTTCATCGCACAAGTGCTTGGTGGGCCGGCGGCCTATACCAACGAGCAATTGCAGCGGGTGCACGCCCTCCACGACATCGACCAGGAAGCGTTTACCGAGGTGGCTCAAATCTTGGCGGAAACGCTGGCGAGCCACGGCATGTCGCCTGCCGATGTGGACCTGGTGATGACGGATATTCAGGGCCGCGCACGCTATATTATCAGCTCTTGAAGCAGTCAGGGGTCCGGCAATGACTGAATCTGATCCTGTGCCGCCAGTGCAACAAGGCGGAGAGAGTGCGGCAGCGTCGATGGACATGAACCTGTTCCGGACCATGCTGATCGATTCCGCCGGGGTCAGATTGGCCATGGTCGATAGTACGCGCTTCCGGGCGCTGATGCACAATGCGCAATTCGCGGAATGGTTCCCGGATGCAACCGAGAAAGACGCGGCGATCTACTCCATCATCGAGGACTTTGATACCGATGCTGCCCGCCTGGCAATAGAGCATGGGCAAAGTCACAAATTCGAAGTGCAGGTCAAGCTCAAGCGGTGGCAGATTTCGTTGGCGGTCGAGGTGGCCAGCGCCCTAGGCGACAACCCTGGCGCGCTGCTGGTGCAGTGCCAGAATGTCTCTAAAATCAAATAGTTGGAGTATATGATCGAGTCATACTCCAAGCTGATTGAGCGTCAGAACCGCGACCTGAAGAAAGAAAAGGAGCGGGTGGAGAAGATCCTGCTCAATATCATGCCGCAGCGTGTCTATGACGAGTGGAAGGGGTTCGGCGTCTCCATTCCGCAGCGCTATGACGAGGCGTCGATTCTGATGCTGGATTTCGTCGGTTTTACCGAAATGTCGGTCAGCCGGGATCCGACCAAACTGATTTCAGAGATGAACGATATCTTTACCGCCTTCGACCGCATCGTGGAGCAATTCGACTGTGAGCGGCTGAAAACCATGGGCGACGCGTATGTTGCGGTCTCGGGACTGCCGGACCCCAACCCCGACCACGCCCGCAATATCGCGCAGGTGGCACTGCGGATGCTCCGCTATCTGAAGCGCCGCAATGAGGCGAGCGAGATGGAGTGGCAGGCCAGGATCGGCCTGAACACCGGGCCGGTGATTGGCTCGGTCGTCGGTTTGCAGAAATACGTCTATGATATTTTCGGCCCTGGCGTGAACCTGGCGGCGCGGATGGAGCCATTGTGCGGCCCGATGGAAATCCTGCTTTGCGAGGACATGCATCCGCATATCGAGCATGATTTCCGCTTCACGGTATTGGGCGAGCACGACATTCGCGGTTTCGGGACCAAACGCATTTAGCGGCTGGAGAATGACGAAGAGCCGGCCAATGAAGGCTTTCGCTTCGCCTGAGTAGCCCCCGGTTTACGGGTGGAAGGCTGCCGTTGGTACTAAACCGGGGGCAATAAGTTCAGGCCATCGGTTTCTTGCGGGCGATTGCTCCCAAAGTGACGATCCCTGCGCCCAGAAGTACGAGGGGCACCGGCAGCCGTACGGTGCTTGGGCCAGCAACGGGGCCGTCGGCGGTCATGCTTTCAACCAGGTTGATGTGCATCTGCCCGTTGGTATTGCTGCCGTTATTGTTGAAATAATCATGGGCGAAGTGGTCGCCGAAACCGAAGATGTAGCCGGCGCCGAGCGCCTCTACCGCAACGTAGGAACTGGCGAGCGCTGTACCGCCGGAAACGCCGGCGCCCGGTGTCACCACGAGGGACGATCCAACGATATTATAGGGGCCGCCCTGGGTCAGAAAGCTTCCGGTCTGGAGCGGGCCGTTGCTTGCAGAGCCGCCGAATGTCAGCGAACTGCCGAGGGATGAGAGGATCGTGTTGCCGTTGGCAGCACCATTGTTGTTGTTGTCGACGGTAACCAGCAATCGCCCGCCACTGCTGATCCAGGCGGCAAGGTCCGCGGTTTCCTGGGCGTTGGTGGCGCGCGTTGCCTCTGCGATGACGAACAGCGTATCCCCCGCTAGACCCGGCGGCAGAGATGCCGCCGTCGGCCTCTACGGTGTGGCCGCGGGACTGCATCAGGTTAACCAGCGTTGGCCCAGCGTTCCAGGAACGGCCGCTGCCATCCCAGTTGCCGATGACGAGCGCCTGTGCGCCTGAGGTAAAACCGATGGCGATGACCGCTGCAAGGCTGGCGGTGCGGGTGAGAAAACAGCTCATGATACGTCTCCTGGATATTCTGTCCCTGGATCTGCTGGCCCTAGATCTTCTGGCATGGGTTAACCTTTTGCGCCCAAGGGGTTAAATTCCGGAGCACAATTTATAGTATATTAATGTAATATATTTCATAATATTGATTGAAATCATGGATTATTCTTGAAATTTTGTTAAAATTATTTGTTAATATTTAATTTTCAGGAAATAATTGTTTATATACTGCGCAGTAAATTGTTAACTATCTTTCGGATTACGCCATAAGATGCTCCAGTTCATAGGTTTCCGGTAGATTCACCCGGTTTAACCGGACCGGGGCTTGCTGAAGGCGGAAAGCAGGGACAATGCCGTCCGCATCAAAGGCAACCCCATGCATCACGTTCTCAGCAGGTGTGGGTGGTATCCTGAACCCTCAATAGAGTGGGCAAATTGGATTGAACGACGGAATTTGCGTCAATAAGCTTTACGGAGCCGTTCCAGATGGGAAATGTCGGATGAGTGATGAAATTTTCGAGGGCGGATGCCTGTGCGGCGATATCCGTTACACGGTGCAAGGTGACCCGGATATCGTGGTCGTCTGCCATTGCGAATGGTGCCAGCGGCGCACCGGCTCAGCGTTTGCCATGATCCCGAAATGGGAGCGGACGAATTTCAGTCTGACGTCCGGCACGTTGAAAACCTATCGAAGCGTCAACGATTCCGATCGCTGGCTCGACCTCCAATTCTGCGAAAAGTGCGGCACCAATATCGGATTCACCCAGGAACGCCGAGCCACGGCACAAGCCATAGATGGCGGAACACTGGATGATCCGTCGATCCTGAACCGGCATAAGCACGACTTCCGCTATATCTTCACCCGGTCACATCAGGATTGGACCGAGATACCGAAAGGCGAGGCGATCTATGAAGGCCCCTTGTCGGAAGATGTTTCAGACCCGCCGCCAGCGCGCCAGGAGTAAACGGACGGCCGTTTCCCGTCCGCATCGACCCTTAACCCGCTAAAGCTATTTCACCCGAACCATTGCCATCGGGTGAATCGGCTCAAAATTCAGGAGGTAGAGCGCCGCCGGCTCAAATTGATGCCTGCCCACGCGTAATCACGGGGAGACGCACGTGGATTCAGGCGCTAAAGTGCTGCCCTTCCTATGACCCAGCGCTCCAGAGGCCGCGCGATGCATCCAGCTGTTTCGATTATCTTCTTCACCACTGCATCAGGCGCAGGCTATGGCCTGCTTACGCTGTTGGGTCTGTTCGGTGCTTTTGGCTTGCTGCCTGAAGACCGGTGGGTAGGCTTTTTAGGCCTGTTTGTGGCGCTGGGCCTGATCACGGCGGGCCTTCTGTCCTCCACCTTTCACCTGGGCCATCCGGAGCGGGCATGGCGGGCGTTGAGCCAATGGAAAAGCTCGTGGCTCAGCCGGGAAGGGGTCATGGCAATCCTGACCTATCTGCCGGCCGTGCTGCTGTTCGTGGGCTGGGTCTTTCTGGAGGATACGGGCCATATCTTTGCCTTTGCCGGGCTGGTGGCGGCCGTGGGGGCGGTGATAACGGTCTATTGCACGGCGATGATCTATGCCTCGTTAAAGCCGATCCGGCAGTGGCATTCGCCGCTAACGGCACCGAATTATCTGGCGCTGGCATTGCTGACGGGCGCGGTTTGCCTGAACACCATCGCTTATGTGTTCAAGAGCGAGCACGGGCTTTTTGCCTGGGTTATGCTGCTGGCGGCGGTTGCTGCGTGGGCGCTGAAGCTGATGTATTGGCGTGCGATTGACAACGAAACGTCGGCGACAACGCGCGAGAGCGCAACGGGCCTTGGCAAATTCGGCAAAGTTCAGCCCTTGGAACCGCCGAACACAAGCCCCAATTACCTGCAAAAGGAAATGGTGTTTCGGATCGCGCGCGATCACGCGACCCGCCTGCGCTGGCTGGTCCAATTGCTGACCTTCGCCATACCGGCGATAGCTGCGGTCATCATGATCGGATCGGATAGCAATGCTTTCGGCATGCTGCTGTCCTTCATTGCGCTGATGTTTGCGGGTACGGGCGTCTTGTTCGAGCGCTGGCTGTTCTTCGCAGAGGCCGAGCACACCGTTTCCCTGTACTATAACTAGACACTTTTAAGCCTTGGAGGCCCTGCCCCATGTTCATCCAGACCGAGTCGACCCCGAACCCGTCGACCCTGAAATTCCTGCCGGGCATCGATGTGCTGGGCCATGGCTCCGCCAACTTCCCCAGCCTGGAAGAGGCCAAGGGCAAGTCGCCGTTGGCTGAAGCGCTGTTCAACATGGGTGGCGTGACCCAGGTATTCCTGGGCGCGGACTTTGTCAGCGTGACCAAGGATGAGGCCCGCGACTGGCAGACGCTGAAGCCCCAGGTGCTGGCGGCGATCATGGACCACTTCACCATGGGCCTGCCCGTGATGGTGGGTGAGGTCGACAGCGAGCATACCGAGGACGATGGCGGCAACCCGGAAGTGGTCGCCCAGATCAAGGAATTGCTAGACGAGCGCGTCCGCCCTGCTGTGGCGCAGGATGGTGGCGACATCGTCTTCCGCCGCTTCGAGGAAGGCGTGGTCTATCTGGCTATGCAGGGCGCGTGCGCCGGCTGCCCCAGCTCTACCGCGACGCTGAAAATGGGCATCGAGAACATGCTGCGCCACTACATTCCGGAAGTGCAGGCGGTTCATCCCGTCCCCTATTGATCCGGGGCGATCAAGCACTGGAGCATCGCCGGTTCAAATTGAATCGCTTCCGCGATCAATTTGCCGGTTAAGATGCTTTTTACTCTAAGATTTCGAGCAGCTTCACCCGATCCAAGTGGATTGGGATCTGCTCTAGCGTTTTCAGAGAGCACCGCTGGGAAACCGGCGGTGTTTTCCGTTTGGGCCTAGCAAATCGAGCCGCGGGTTCGAACGCGGGCTTGCCAGCAGATATGGCGACGCTGCATTGTGCAGCCTTACCTCATCCAGCCGGACGAAGCCCATGCCGCAAAAGAAAAATCCGCTGTAACTGAATGCCTTGTAGCTAAAAACCCTAACAGTGTTGCAGCAATTGGCGCGCACGCCGATGTTTACGACGACCGACTAAGAGACCGGCGAGGTCATGATCCGGCAGATGCCGCGGCCCCATGGCGACCATTTCCATTGTGGCGACGCGGTGGTGATGAGCAAGGATGCGACGGGGCTGCAAAACCAGAACGTTTGGAACGCGCTACAGCGTAAGGGACTGGCGCGGTCTATGTTCCCGGACGCGATCACGCTGACCGCGGAGGCGCTGGCCTACGACACCGGGCTCGCCGACAGCATTCTGCATCGCAGCGACCATTGATTTCCGGCGGCAAGCGCAAAGCGCCTCCATGGCCAGAACGTATTTAGAGCATCGCCGGTTCAAATTGAATCGCTTCCGCCATCAATTTGCCGGGTAAGATGCTCTAACTCTGAAATATAGAGCAGATTCACCCCATCCAAACGGATCGGGATTTGCTCCAGCGAAACGATTTGGGGGCGGGTTCTGCCTGCCCTGTCAGGATTGGGGAAACCCGGGTGGCTGAGCAAATTCTCCCCCTTCTGATGTTTGTGACGCTGCTGGGTCTGATGCTGACGGGCTATCCGATCGGTGTCATTCTGGGCGGCGTTGCGATACTATTCGGTTGCATTGGGATGGCATTCGACCTGTTCCGGATGGTCGAGTTTTTCAACCTGGTGCCGCGGGTATGGTTCTTTGCGGAGAACCTGCAACTGGTGGCCGTGCCCCTCCTTTTTTTTGGGCCTATATACTTAACTAGCCGCCGACCGCCAAGTTTCATATGCCACGGGAACCATAGCTATCTGATCATCGGCAACACGCTCTCCATCCTTATCCAGAATAAACTGACCATTGGGATGCCGTAAGAAAACGGGGTTCCCGCGCTTATCGATGCCCGATGTAGCTGGGGCGCACATAAACGCTTTGCCGCTTGTGTCGATGATGTTCTTTTCTGAATTCAGATATTCTTCATGAGTAAATTTCTGAACTATTAGCACACTCGGGTTGTTGACGCCGCCGTTGCGACCAAAGGTCTCTTTTGGCAATGCAATTGATGCCCCGATCTTTGAGCGTCGAATAAGCCAGTCTCGAATGAAAGCGAGGCCTGGGTTTGTGAGTATCCCATCGGGTAGAACGATGCCCATAAAACCACCGGGTTTCAAGAAGTTCATCCCCGCTTCAAGAAAGAGTTGCTCGGCTGGCATCGCTGAACGTCGGTTCTCAGCTCCCCAATTCGACAGTTGGTATTGTGGACCTGTCACGCTTTTGTGCCGCCCCAAGTGCTCGTTTAAGCCACCTTTCGTTCGAAGGCGACGGGGCTTTTCCAAGCCAGTGCTTTGTGACGGCGGCGCGGATTGTAGAAGCCGTTGATGTACTCGAAGATTGCCATCTCAGCTTGCCGCCTTGTTTCCCAGGACCGTCGCCAGATCAGCTCTGCCTTGATGGTTTTGAAGAAGGTTTCGACAGCGGCGTTGTCGTAGCAGTTTCCCCTTCCACTCATCGATACCTTGAACCCATGCTGGCGCAGGATCTTCTGGTAGTCGTGAGAACAATATTGGCTGCCACGGTCTGTATGATGGATGCAGCCCTTCGGTGGCGCCCGGAAGGCAATGGCCATATTTAGCGCTCTGATGGCCAAGTCGCGTTTCATCCGGTTACTGACGGCCCAGCCGATGACGCGCCGGGAATGCAGGTCCAGGATCACTGCCAGATACAGCCATCCCTCCCGCGTCCAAACATAACTGATGTCGCCCGCCCATTTCTGGTTGGGCTTGCCCGCTGTGAAGTCCCGATTCAGCAAATTCGGTGAGATGTTGAACTTGTGATCGCTGTCTGTCGTCACTTTGTGCTTGCGTGTTCTAACAACAGATATGCCGTTCTGGCGCATCAACCTGCCAACACGGCGGTGGCCAACATCCAAGCCGATCTCCTTTAGCTCCTCGGTCATTCTTGGCCGACCATACCGGCCCAGGCTGAGACGCGACTGCTCTCTGATGTGCGCCAACGTCACCATATCAGACCGCTGTCTGCGGCTGGCCGGACGGGTGCGGAAAGCCCGCAATCCGCGCGGGCTGACACCGACAACATGGCATAAGCGTTTGGCTGGAAAGCTGTCACGGGGCTCTTCGATGAACCTAAACCTCATTGCTTTAGGCCCGCGAAGAACTGGGTGGCCTTTTTTAGGATGTCCCTCTCCTCCTTCAGGAGCCGGTTCTCCCGCCGAAGCCGGTCATTCTCTTTGGCGAGGCTCAAATCCTCTTTGGAAACCACGTCTGTGTCTCGATGCGCGGTGATCCATTTGTTCAGTGTTGACATGCCAACACCTAGATCGTCGGCCACTTGCTTACGCGTTAGCCCGCTTGTCAGCGCGATCCGCACCGCATCCTGGCGAAAGTCGTCTGTCCGTTTCAGTCCCATAGTCAGTCTCCTTTGTTGCAGTAAATGCTATCAAAGGAGCGGCATCAAACCGCGACAGGTCCACACCATTCACCGGGACGCAGCAGGGAACTTGCCCGATGGACGTTTGTCGATCCATCGCCGTACATCACTAAATTCATCTGGGCAGTTCTAACGAGACAGGGGTTGATGTCTGTGCCGTAAAGGTTCTGACCGCAAATCTGTTTGATCCTGTCTCTGACGGCTAGTATGGGGTCAGGGTTTCGACGCGCAATCTCCTGCGCATTAAGCCGATTGCGCAGATTGTCGATCCACGACACTAGGAATCCACCAGTTCCACAGCAGCAATCGACCACCTTGATCGATCCCAAGTCGGTTTCCTCGAAGTGCTGCATGATGATTTGCACTGTCATGTCACACACATTTCGGGGGGTAAAATACTCGCCCCTATCCCCACGCAGATTAGCCCCGACGAGCGTCTCGTAGGCCTCTCCCTTTACGTCGGTTGGGCTATTGAGGATTGAGATAAATTGAAGCTCAGCAACAACATATGCGGCAACCGAGGGCTCAAGCTTGATGCTCTCATCTAGCCGGAAAATGAATGGGTAGTTGCGCTTGACGTGCTCAAAGAGTGGATTGAGCCGTTCTGCCACTAGTTTCCGCTGTCCGCCTATCGACTGGAGAAATCGAAAAGTCCAGTTCCAGCCCACCTTCCTGTTCGTCCCACGTCTTACAGAAAATCAGTTTTAGCATTTCCTGGAATGCTTCGGCTTTTTGAAGTCCGCCGTTCACATGAATGAAGTTGTGGCACCGCCGGAAAACAGATGTCAGTTCGTGGACCGTCCGTAAATCGGTTCTTTGTGGCCGTCGCGGCGCGTTGTCGCCAAACCTCGGAATATCTGCAACTTGCGAGATATGGCCTTCACTGTTCTTTTGATAGCCGCGCATTTCTTGCCCGACCCAAAGGCCATATTGGGCCGGGCATGCCGACATGTAGCTTATCAACTGGCCGTCACCGGATTTACCATCGGACGGTTTGATGTCATCGCGCTTCACCTCAATGCAGATCGCAATGTTCTCTTGCTTGTGCTCACTTCCAGGCCGAAAGATGGTGAGGTCACACTTTTTGGAAGCGCGACCCATCTTGATCTTGGTCTCCACCCCAATATCAACCTTTGGGTATCCGTAGTCCACCACAAGCGCCCGCGCCCAACGTTGTCGCACATTTTCTTCAAGGGTATCTAACCGCAGTACGCTAGTGATGAAGCACAGAACCTTCCCCGGTGGAATTAGCGGAACAATCTTCTCTTCACTCCGCATTTGGCAGCGCCTTCTTCAATCGCAAAACCGCTTTTTTCATAGTCGCCAACCCGTCAGCCCTCATTGCATCAGAGCGATCGGCGAGGTCAGAAACGCGAGCCATAGCCTCTCCACCTAATTCCGGTACCAAACAAGAACCAACCTGCTCTGCAGTCACATGGTCTATCTGTCCACCGTGAGTATGGCTCAAAATTTGAATCTGAGCCAAGCTCGTCGTCAAATAGGCGCGCAAAAACCCCCTCGTTTTTGGGTCATGCGGGATAACCCGAACGATATCATGCGTTCCAGCGCTTCCAACGAGAGTATCAGGCACATCAAAGACGCGCCCAATGGTCCCTGAGCATGTCAGAAGGATCATCCCTTTTTCTAGGATCAACGGCTCCATCTTTATGTTTGATGCGTATGAAAGGTACCGCTCTTGGGCTGGGAGGCCGAGCGCAAAATACCCCATGAGATCAGTCGCATTGAGATAAGGAAGACCATGGTCAGCATCTTTGGCCCAGATACGAGTAAACATGCTCGGGAGACGAACCTCGGCGAACTTAGTCAGCGGGGCCAGATCAACCCCTAACGCCCTCAAGTTTGCATCGTTTTCCATGACCACAGGGTCATAGTGCTCCGCATCCAGCCGCTTGCTATCTTGATCAAACACCTGCTCGACAGACACTTCCCATCCAATGGGTGTAGTAAGTTGCTCGATCAACTCACGGTGGTCTGGGGGAGAGGGTTCATCTGCTGTGGGTTTATCCGTTCCAAGAAGGGCACCTACTACATCGTCAAAATCGGCATTTAGAGGGTCAATTGTTTTTGGCGATTTAGACATTTGCGGTTAGCTCCCCGTAGGTCAGGCGCTTACCGGACATCCCGTCGATTGTCTTGCCAATAAAGGCTATCGTCCCAATCTGTGCCGTGTTGTGGCGGAAAGAGAACTCGTTCACATAGCGATGCAGGTGCTTTTCGCTCATGTAGTGGTAAATGCCGATGTACCCACGCTTGAGCAATGACCAGAAGCTTTCGATGCCGTTTGTGTGAGCCATGTCGCGGACGTACTCACCCCCGCAGAGTGTCGGACCGTCTTGTGGTCGAACCCATGCTTGGGGAGTGAACGGTAAGCCCTGAACTCATCTGTAACAACCGTTGCGCCGTCTGGTGCGTTATCCTTAATGAAACCCACGAGGGTAGCGCCATCGGTGCGCTTCACTGGTGCAGCGCGAACTGCGCCGTGTTGATCGCGCATACCCACAACAGCGGTTTTTCCTACAGCGCCACGGCCAACGCGCAACTTTTTGTCAGCGTGCTTGTTGCTCTCTTTACCGCCGATGTAAGTCTCGTCAACTTGCGTATGGTCACCCATGTCGCCACTGTTTTTGCCCTTCATCCCTGTTTCGCGGATGCGCTGCGCAAGAAACCATGCGGTTTTCTGCGTGACGCCCAATTCGCGGGCCATCTGTGTGCTAGGGATGCCTTTGCGGGCGCTGGTTAGCATGTAGATCGCCAGCAACCACTTGAGCAAAGGAAGGCGGCTTTCGGCCAAGACGGTGCCGGTGCGAACGCTGAAATGCTTGCGGCAGTCTTTGCAGCGGTAAGCCATGGGCTTGTGGTCTTTGCACTCAGTGACGCTGACAGAACCGCAGTGACCACAGACAGGCTCATCCCCCCAACGCTTAGCCTCAAAAAACTTGCGCGCTGCGTCCTCGTCCGGAAACTTGGCGAAGAATTGAAAGGTCGAAAGTGTTTCGGGCTTGCTGCACATCGGGCGTCTCCTTCTGACACCCTTGTAATCTAAATAGCCAAGCTCCGCAAGCGCTTTTTGGCTAGTCAAGTATATAGGCCCCTTATTTTGATGGGCGTGATGCTGGAACGCTCAAGGCTAGCCCAGGACCTGTTGCTGGCGCTGGGCCTGCTGATGCGGGGCATACCTGGTGGCACAGCGCTTTCAGTCACCATCATGAGTGTGCTGTTTGCGGCCATCACCGGTGTGGTTGGTGCGTCGGTCATTGTGATGACCCTGATCGCCCTGCCGCCGATGCTGCGGGCGGGCTATCACCCGCCGCTGGAGTTGGGGACTATTGCGGCGGCCTCCACCCTGGGGATTATGATCCCGCCCAGCATCCTGTTGGTGTTCCCGTGTGAGATGCTGCAGACTTCCTATGGCTATCTGTTTGCGGCTGCCATCTATCCGGGGCTCTGTCTGGCCGGGCTGTATCTGGTCTATATCGCCACCTACGCCTTTCTGAAACCGAGCGCCGCGCCGAAGCTTTCGCAGCAGCAATTTCTGGAGGCTCAGCCGCCGGAATACAGGGATATTGTGCCTAGCCGCGCGACGCTGATACGGCTGGTAGCCCAGGGAATCGTGCCGACGGCGATCCTGATCATGCTGGTGATGGGGTCCGTGCTGTCCGGTATTTTCACCGTCACCGAGTCTGCGGCGGTTGGTGTGCTGGGTGCGATGGGGCTAGCAATTGTGCGCGGCAGGCTGAGCCTTTCCAGCCTGCACGAGAGTCTGAAGCGGGCATCCATGGCCATTGGCATGGTGGCGGTGCTGTTCATCGGCGCGACGTCGTTTGCCTATGTTTTCCGGGTGTTGGGCGGAGAAGAGGCCATTCTCGCCCTGATCAATTTCAGCGCCCTCGATTCCTGGGGTGTGCTGACCCTGGTAATCGGCCTGATCTTTTTGATGGGCTTTTTCTTCGACGTGCTGGAAATTCTGCTGATCGTCGTGCCGCTGGAGTTCGGCGACCACATTGCCCAGGCAGATGTGGTCTATTGGTTCGCCATTCTGGTCGCCATCACTCTCCAGACCTCGTTTCTGACACCGCCCATGAGCTTGTCGCTGTTCTATATTAAGGACGTCGCACCGGAGGGTGTTACCATGAGCCAGATCTCAGTCGGGATCATTCCGTTTGTGCTGTTGCAGATGGGCTGTGTCGCGCTGGTGATGTGGCAGCCGGGCCTAGTGCTCAGCCTGGCGCAATTGCTGTTTGACACGAAGCCGTTCTGAGCCTGGAAAGACATGAGCGAAAGATGACCATGGCCTCGCCCGAACCTGCGCCCGCATACCGGTGCCCGTTTTTGGCTGAGGCTTGCCGACCGGTTGGAGCAGCCGGCCCTGTGGCTGGGTGCGTGGTCGTCGTGGCTGATGCTGGGGTTGGCGTTCCTGATTACCTTCGGTTCGGCAGGCACTATATCCGCACCTAGTCGTTCGTGGTGGAGCGGGAGTGGCACTATCTAATTAACTCGCCGGTGCTGCAGGATGGGGAGTGGTATCTGCACAATATCGTGACGTTCTGCGCGCTGGGGTTTGCCTATGCCCGGCATGCTCATGTGCGCCTGGACCTGTTCCGGCCGAGCTTCCGGCCCGAAACCCGGCTTTGGATCGAGTGGGTTGGCGGCCTGATCCTGTTCCTGCCATTCCTGGCGGTCTGCAGCCCCTATGCCTTCAAGTATTTTTACCTGGCCTGGCTGATCGATGAGAGCGGCGGCGATTCCAACGGCATTAACCACCGCTGGCTGGTTCATCAAGTTCTTCATCTTCCTGGGCCCGCTGACCCTGCTGATGGCGGGCATATCCAGTTTCATCCGCCTGTCGGTCCGGCTGTTTGGGGCGGAGGAATTGCAGGCCGAGACCAAGACCGAGCATATTACGGCGGAAAACCACTCCGCCTTTTCGTGAGGGGCTGAGGACCGACGGCGACCCAAGACGCTGGCTTAAGCTCCCGCGATTGCCCGTACTTCGTCCACCAGCGGCTTTGGCAGAACGGCGCCCTCCGCCGGGATGCGGGCGCGATTGGCGAGGCGGCGGTCGCCGGGCAGGCGGGCGTCTCCGTCGTCCAGGATCATGGCAAACAAGGTCTTGATCCGGGCAAGGAACGTGTCCGCGCCGAACTTGGCCGGGTCCATGGCGATGACTAGATTGCCGGCGTGAGAGGGGCCGCCGTGGCCGGTATATTCCGCGTCGGCCTCAAACGAGAACTGGCCGCCGGAGAGGCCCGCCGCCAGGATTTCCACCATCATGGCGATGGCTGCGCCCTTGTAGCCGCCAAAGGTCAGCTGCACGCCTTTGAGGACTTCGTTCGGGTCGGTGGTGGGCTGGCCGTCAGGGCCAAGGCCGAAGCCTTCCGGCACGCTATGGCCGTCGCGGGCGGCGATTATGATCTCGCCACGGGCGGATGCACTGGAGGCCTGGTCCCAGACCATCGGTGCGCTGCCGTCCAAACGGGGGCAGGCGAAGCTCATGGGATTGGTGCCGTAGAGCCGCTTGGTGCCGTCCGCCGGGGCGACGAAGGCGCGGGAATTGACAAAGCTCATGGCGAGCAGGCCCTGCTCCGCCAGCGGCTCCACATCGGGCCACAAGGCGGCGAAGTGGGCGGAGTTGCGGATCGCGAGGGAGGCGATACCGTTTTCCTTGGTGGCTTTGATCAGCTCCGGGTGGCCCATCGCCATGGGCAACGGGGCAAGACCACCATCGCCATCGACGAAGATCACGCCGGGCGCGCGGCGCTCGACCGTGGGCTTGGCATGGCCGTTGACGCCGTTTGCCTTCAGGCCAGAGCAATAGCCGGGCACGCGGAAGACGCCGTGGGAGGCGCAACCGTCACGCTCCGCCCGTGTTACCACGTCGGCGACGGCATCGGCGTTGGCCTGGTCCGCACCGCTGGCTTTTAACGCAGCAGTTGTAAGCGCGCGGACTTCATCCAGGGTAAGGGTGACGGTCTCTCCGGCTGGTGCACTCATGGGTTAGGCCGTCCGCTCACGCGCCCAGGCGCCCAGTTTGTCGATGGCCTGCTGGCCCTCGTCCAGCATGGGGGCGAAAATGTGCCAGATGTGGGGCATGTCATCCCAAAGCTCGACCGTGACATCGACATCGACCTCGCGGGCAGCGGCGGCCAGGCGGGTGGAATCATCCATCAGGATTTCCGCGGTGCCGACCTGGATCAGCATGGGCGGCAGGCCGGAAAGGTCGGCATAGAGCGGAGAGACCAGCGGGTCGCGTACGTCAGCGCCGTCGCGGTAAAGCTCCGAGAACCAGGTGAGGGAGTCCGGCTGGATCATCGGATCCACATCGGCCTTGGTCTTAACACTCTCACCAGTGCCTTCCAGATCGACCCAGGGGGAGATGCAGCAGGAACAGGCTGGCAGCGCGATGCCCTGGTTCTTCAGCGCGATTTGGGTCGCGACGGTCAGGCCACCGCCTGCACTGTCACCCATGATAGCCATCTTGGCCAGGTTGCCGCCCTGGGCCAACATCCACTTCCAGGCCGCGACAGCGTCGTCCACGGCAGCGGGGAAGGGATCTTCCGGGGCCATGCGGTAGTCGATGACCAGCACGCGGGCATCCATGGCCTTGGCGATGTTGTAGGCCAGCAGGCGGTGGCTGTGCGGCGAGCCGATGACATAGCCGCCGCCGTGCAGATACAGCACCTGGCGGTTCGGATTCGCACCGGGGGCGGAGACCCACTCGGTCCAGCAGTCGGCAACCTCAATCTTCTCGATGATGGCTTCGGGTGGCACCGGCAGCTTGTCGCCGATTTCCTGGATGCCGGCGCGGCGTTCGGCGACCGTCGGCGTACCTTCGGCGCGGCGCTCGCGAAGGATCGTGACGAGGGTATCGAGTTGCTGTTTACTCATGAAAGGCGGCTTTCGACTAGGCGGTTCCTGTTGCCGGGGAGTTTGCCCGTGATGGCTGGGGAAAGGCAATGGACTCCGGGCCAACAGCGCGTAAAACTAGGTTACCGCACCCATTGTGGAGATTTTCCCATGCGCTTTTTCCCCGTTATTGCTGCTTTCGTCTGCCTGGCACTTGCGGCCCCTGCTGCCGCCCAGGAAGCCAAGCGCTCGTTTGAGAAGGTGCGGGAGGATACCTACCGGTTTCAGAACAATTTCCACTACTCGTTCGTGGTAAAGACAGAGGCCGGGATTGTCGTTGTTGACCCGATCAACGCGGAGGCCGCCGCGGCGCTGCGAGAGCAGATCGACATCCGCTTTAACCAGCCAGTCATCGCGCTGATCTATAGTCATAGTCATGGTGCCCATGCTTCGGGCGGCAAGGAGAGCGATGCGGCCATGGCCATTGCGCATGAGAATGCGCCGGATGATATCGACGGCGTCGTGCCGGATATCCGCTTTTCGGAGCGGATGAGCATGAGCCTGGGCGGCAAGACCTTTGAGATGACCTGGCTGGGCAAGGGTCATGGCGAGGATCTGATTGCCGTGGTGGTGCGGCCGGAGAATGTGGCCTTCATCGTGGATGCTGCCTCGCCAAAACGCCTGCCGTACCGGGATCTGCCGCGCTCGGATGTAGACGGCTGGATCGAGCAGATCAGGACCATTGAGGGCCTGGCGTTCGAGGTCGTTGCGCCCGGCCATGGCAGCCTGGGCGTCAAGGCCGATATGACCGACGCCCGTCACTATATGGAGGAACTGCGCGAGCAGGTGCTGGCGGGCCTGAAAGAAGGCGAGACCGAGGCGGAGCTGGTCGAGAGCGTGACCATGGACGCCTACAAGGATTGGGCCGCCAATGACAATTGGCGACCGCTGAACGTGCAGGGTATGGCGCGCTGGCTGAAGGAAAGCGGCGCGGTGGAGTAACGCCTTAAAGTTTTGGCACTATGTCGGCGGCGAAGCGCTCCATCTGTTCCATTTGGGCCGCCGCGCTGTCGCCGCGGTAGCGGACGATGACCCGCTCGAAGCCGGAGTCGAGGACGGACTTTAAATCATCGACGATCTGTTGCGGCGAGCCGCTGCCCATTTCGCGCTGACCATAGACGCCGGTTTTGGGCTCGCCGGGCGCGATGAACAGCTTGTAGACCGTCTCCAGGTCGTCGAAGTTCCGGCCTTGCTCGCCGCAGATGCGTTTCAATGCTGCCAGCCGTTCGGGCATCTGTTCCGGGCCGAGGGCGGTCGCCAGCCAGCCGTCATTGCGTGCCACACGGTGCAGCGCCGGATTGGAGACACCGCCGATCAGCACCGGCGGGTGCGGGCGCTGGAATGAGCCGGGGACGGAGTGCACCGGCTTGAAGCTGTAGGTTTCGCCCTCAAAGCCGACTTCACCGCCGGCGGAAAGCTTTTTGAAAATCTCCAGATATTCGTCGGTCGCCTTGCCGCGCAGGGCGAAATAGGGACTGTCGAGCACCGCGGTGCCGATACGCAGGCGGGTGGTCGCGCCTGCCAGCACGCCCATGGCAGCGATGGGCTCCAGCAGAGGACCGGACGTGGGCGCGGGGAATTTGCCCGACTGGCTGAAAGGGTATTTCGAGGCGATCTCGGCCGGGAAGGCCACATGATCGGCCAGCCAGATGGAATGGAATCCGGCGTCTTCGGCAAAGCGGGCGAGCGTGGTAATGGTCTCCGGCTCAGCGAGCGGTCCGTAAATGCCGACGTCGAGGCCGAATTGATCCATGCTTGCCATGGTGCGTTTCCTTTAATTGCGTAAAAGCCAGCAGCATGCCGCTGGCGGCGTTTCTGCTAGCCTGCCATAGTTGCGGCTGCAAAGAACCATCCTTTGTCGCCGTTAGTCCGGTACCGAGAAACAAGAACGAATGGCTACGGCCCAATCAAAAATCGAAACTGCTCGTCCGCATTTGCGTCTGCGTGATTACTATGCGTTCTTCGCGCCGCTGGTGCTGATGGTCGAGCTGAACATGATCTCGAAGTCGGCGATCCATGCGTTCCTGGCCCGGACGGCGACGCCGGATGTGACCTTGGCGGCGTTCAACGCGGGCTTCACCTTCTACTATGCCATCACCAGCGCGACGGAGGTCATTGTCGCGCTGAGCCTGTCCTACCTGAAGAGCCGACGCGATCTGTGGCGGGTGATCGGTTTTACGGCGGTTGTGCTGTCGGTACCGTGGACGGTGGCGCTCTGTGCCGTGTTCACACCGCTGGGGGCGGAAATCTTCGGTAATTGGTTCAGTCTCAGTCCCCAGGGACAGGTTGAGGCCCGCTGGACGGTGGGCATTCTGGCACTGAGCGCGCCGGTGCTTCTGATGCGGGGCACGGCGTTTGCGCTGCTGATGCTGAACCGCAAGACCATCATCATTACGTGCAGCACCTTTATTCGGCTGGCCTCGTTGGGGCTGTCGCTGCTGGTGCTGCCCTTGTGGCCGGAGGGGGCCGCAATAGGGGCGGCGGCGCTGGTGTTCTGCATGGCGTCAGAGACAGTGTTCGCCTGGTTCTTTGCCTGGCCGTTGATCATTAACGGCTCGGCGGAGATGGGCGTGATCTTCACCATCAACCTTTACTTGGGCCGGTTGAACGAGTCCGAGCTTGCCATCGCGGCGTTCGGGGTGATCCACGGGTTAGTTTCGCTGCTGATGGGACCGATGCGCAATCTGGCGCAGACCGCTCAAACGCTCATTGGGCGGCGGGAGGACGTGCGGGTGATGTTTGTCTTTACCGGTCAGTTGATCGCCGGGTTCATCGTCTTTGCGCTGCTGCTGTTCCAGACCCCGCTGCGCGACGTGATTCTGCGGGATGTGATGGGACTGACGCCGGAACTGGCCGCCTATTGCGGTCTGCTATGGGCATGGCTTTTGCGATGGCGGCATTCTGGGCCTGCACCGCGCTGTTCTGGGGCTTGCTGGCCAAGGCGCGGACGACGACCTCCCTGGCGGCGGCAGGCGTATTGCGCGTGGGGACCGCGGCGGCGGGGATGGTCAGCCTGCCTATCCGGAGCTGAATGGCGGCGTGCTGGGTTTTGGCGCGTGGGTGCTATCGTACGTGGTGGAGGCCTGCCTGAGCAGCTGGCGCTTGCGGCGGCTGGGGTGGTTTGTGGAGGGGTAGCAGGCTTTGCATTCCCGGCGCTTGAGAAGCAAAGAGCCGGGACCGGGGGTAGAGCGGGCTTCAAGCAGGCTCCGGCTCACGCTGACGCTTGTCCGGGGATGCAAAATCCGGGGCCTATATACTTAACTAGCCGCAGGTCGATAAGTGTTGTTGACGTCTCAACTATTCAGTGCTAAATTGTCCAAAGTAGTGCCTGCTTGGTGAACGGTCCTAGGGCCTCCTCGTGATAGCCAAAATCGCTGACATGGCGGGCTACGACATAATAGTATCTCTTGTTACCGTGTGCCCACAAATCACGCTCTCTGGTGGTTTTGTGCTTGATGAGATCATAAGACCTCGTGTCGTCTCGCTCCCACTTCCTTTGGATTGCCCAAGCGCAATAGTCTGCAAGCTGCAGGCACGGATCACAACTTGAGGGCCTGAAATCCACGACCCATTTTCCTGCATTGACCGTTTGCCCCATTACATTGTCCAAGACGTTGCAATACGTTTTTCGCTCCTTTTTAGTCCCTAGGGATGCCACCGTGATTAACAGTTCGTCGCCCTCGTTGATCTGGTGGCCGAGACCATGCTTTAGAGTGTAGTACCAAGGGTATTTGTAGAATTGCGCTCTGGACCTTGTGATGTGTGGTTGGGCTTTTGCCATTTCGCAAATTGTCGCTTGAACCTTGAAAGGATGCTTGCCTATTTCCGCAAAAACCTCATCGCGCACTTCTTGCTTGTCGATAGTCGCGTGGAAGAAATTCCCCACAGGGGCACCATTCCAAAGCAGTTTTCGACGCAACTTCACCAGCGCCGCAGTGACACTCAGATCACTCATCGTCACAGTGCAGATAATGAAGTATTTCGAGACATTCGGGCTATTGTTGAATGTGAAGCAACCAGCCTCATCAGAAAATATGTACTTCTTAGCCAAAAACCCGCTCGCTTCTTGTCACATGTCATCCAATGGCATTTCGATTGTGTCGCCATATCTTGGATAGGCACGGTCAAGAGACCTCTTGAACCCTTCCCAAGTAGAAGATGCCCTCATAAGGGCAATCACGCCAGAAATATGCTCTTTCAGCAGTGGATGACCATATTCGGGGTTGAACCATTGGTGATGCTTTGAAAGCCGCTCCCCGCTTGAGTTCGTGGGGTTAAGTGCTCTCAATTCATCTGTCAGATTTGGGGCAAGTCGGTCATATACGATGTTGTTTGTCCAACCGCCAATAGCGCCCGGTCGGCGCGCAGAGCCGTCCCAATCCCATCCACGCAGCCTGTAGATTTGCTTGTAGAACTCATCCGGGAAGGTCTTTGTCCATTTTTGGCGGTAGTCAGACAGGAAACTCTCAAGAATTTCAGCAAGGGCGTTCTTGGCCCTCATTTCCTGATAGCCTGTTGTCTCATCGACGAAGGCGATAATACCTACCTTCGCGAACCCTCGGATGAGGGACCAAGCGTGTTCAACCATGTTGGCTTGCGGGACGCCAGTTGCACCTTGTTTCTCCGCTTCAATGATTGCATCGCAAACATTCACAAGGACTTCTGCTGGGTAGCCGTAGCCCGGATGCCCCGTAGGTGGTTGAAACAAAATGGGCTATTTCAGCGCCATCTATAACTAACTGTTTATAAATGGTTTTATCCATGTTTGGGATGCAAAACGGGGTATTTCGGCGCCGGTGTTAGACGGCTCTTTATCACTGCGCGGTCCGCCACGCTTTATGCCCAGCCCCTTGAACATACCCCGCTGGCTAAGCACGCGCGTTTCGTCGTCCAGCACGTAGCAGTCAATCTGCATCCCATCAATCTCAAGAGGATTGTCGGGCGAGCCAGCAAGGATACTGGACACATCAGGTTTTGGTGCCGGAACATCAAACATAGAATCTACCACATCATCAAATGAACCGTCAGTAATCGGTTGAATGGTTGTATCGAGCTTTTTAGCCATCAATCAATTCCTTGTAGGTCAGACGCTTATCAACCATCCGGTCAATCGTCATGTTGATGAAGTTCATGGTGCCAGCTTGGGCGGTGTTGTGGCGGAATGAGAACTCATTCACGTAGCGGTGCAGGTGATCGGTGCTCATGTAGTGGTAAACGCCGATGTAACCGCGCTTGAGCAGTGACCAGAAGCTTTCGATGCCGTTTGTGTGAGCCATGTCGCGGACATATTCGCCAGCGGAGTGACGCAC
Source organism: Alphaproteobacteria bacterium (assembly GCA_965202745.1). Lineage (GTDB taxonomy): Bacteria > Pseudomonadota > Alphaproteobacteria > Bin95 > Bin95 > JACKII01. Next base: position 198,334 of record CBDBCB010000020.1, on the reverse strand, counting down.
AGTCTTATGGTCAAAGCCGTGTTTTGACAGCGCGCGGTATGCGCCAAACTCATCCGTGACAACAGTTGCACCAGCGGGTGCGTTTTCCTTGATGAACTTCACCAGTGTTGCGGTATTGGTGCTTTTGACGGGCTCTGCGCGAACTGCGCCGTGTTGATCGCGCATACCCACAACAGCGGTTTTTCCTACAGCGCTACGGCCAACGCGCAACTTTTTGTCAGCGTGCTTGTTGCTCTCTTTACCGCCGATGTAAGTCTCGTCAACTTGCGTATGGTCACCCATGTCGCCACTGTTTTTGCCCTTCATCCCTGTTTCGCGGATGCGCTGCGCAAGAAACCATGCGGTTTTCTGCGTGACGCCCAATTCGCGGGCCATCTGTGTGCTAGGGATGCCTTTGCGGGCGCTGGTTAGCATGTAGATCGCCAGCAACCACTTGAGCAAAGGAAGGCGGCTTTCGGCCAAGACGGTGCCGGTGCGAACGCTGAAATGCTTGCGGCAGTCTTTGCATCGGTAAGCCATTGGTTTGTGGGCTTTGCACTCGGACACATCAACCGAACCACAGTGCCCGCAAGATGCCTCACCAGCCCAACGGCGTGTTTCAAAGAATTTCCGCGCAGCTTCCTCGTCTGGGAATTTCTGGAAGAACTCGAATGTGCTAAATGTGTCAGTCATGGGCCTAATCTCTGTTATTGAGATTAAACTAGCCAAGATGACAAAGAGTGTCAAGTAAATTTTGGCTAGTTAGATATATATCTCCAAAATCCAGTGATCTCAACTGAACAGCATCTCGTCGATCATGCCGAGGAACAGGCCGTGTTCCACGACGCCGGGGATCAGGGCCAGCTCGGCGGCGAGGGTTTTCGGGTCTTCGATCCGGGCGAAGGGGCAGTCGAGGATCAGGTTGTTCTCGTCGGAGCGGAATTTGCTGCCGTCTTTATTCAAGCGGACAACGGGCGCGCAACCCAGCGCGGCAATCCGGGACTGAACGAACGCGGCTGCGAAGGGAATGACCTCTACCGGCAGGGGGAAGGCACCGAGTGTCTCGACCCGCTTGGAGGCGTCGGCGATATAAACTACCCGGTCAGAGCCCGCCGCCACGATCTTCTCGCGCAGCAATGCACCCCCGCCGCCCTTGATCGCGCGCTTTTCGGCGTCGACTTCGTCCACGCCATCGACGCAGAGGTCGATGCGGCAGCCATGGCCGAAGCCGATATCGTCCAGCGTGATGACCTCAATGCCGCATTCGCGGGCCTGTTTCGCGGTCGCCTCGCTGGTGGGAACGCCGCGAACGCGCAGGCCCTGCTGCACCCGCTCGCCGAGAAGCGTGACGAACCAGGCTGCCATCGAGCCGGTGCCCATGCCAAGCGTCATGCCGTCTTCAACCAGCGCGACCGCCGCCATGGCTGCCGCGCGCTTCTGTTCATCCTGAGGTGTCATAGGTGCCTGCTGTTGCCGCTTGGTTTGTTTGAGCAGACCCTACGCCAATGGGATGGGATTCGGCAACGCTCTAACTATTAAATATAGAGCAGATTCACCCGGTCCATACGGATCGGGATCTGCTCTAGGACCATCATCTTGCGCTCCCGTGCAGCGGAGAGTCGAAAGATGGAACGCGAGGCCAAGACCTTTCGACTCGCGCCTTGCAGCGCGGCTCAGGGTGAAGAGCGAAGCGGACTACAGCGTACTGCGCCGGAGCGTTGCGTCTTTGTGGGTGCGGACGCCCGGTTGCAGTTTGGTGCCGAGGCCCGGGCCATCCGGCGCTCGGATCATGCCGTTTTCGACCGGCGGCAGTTCCGTCACCAGTTCCTGGTACCAGCCATAATAGAAGGCACGCACCATCTCCTGGATGATGGCGTTGGGTGCGTTCAGGGACTGGTGGACGCTGGCGGTCAGCAGTACTGGCCCGGTGCAGTCGTGCGGGGCGACCGGCAGTTGGAAGGCTTCGGCCATGCTGCAAATCTTGCGCGCCTCCGAAAAGCCGCCGACCCACGAGAGGTCGAACATGATGATGCCGGCCGCCTGCGCCTCCATCAGTTCGCGGAACTGGCTGCGGCCGCCGAGCGTCTCGCTGGCGGTGGTGGGATATGCGTGGAATCCGCGAATTCCTTCAGCGTCGGCATGTTATCCATCTTCATGGGGTCTTCGTACCAGAAGGGCTCCAGCGGCTCCAAAGCGCGGGCGATTTTCTTGGCGGCGGTCAGGTTCCACATGCAGTGCAGTTCGCACATGATGTCCATCTGGTCGCCGACCGCGGCGCGGATTTTCTCGAACGGCTCAATGGCTTTCTTCAGGTCGGCAGCGGAGATGTGGGTGCCGTTGGAGGCCTCCGCCGCATAGTCGAAGGGCCAGATTTTCATGCCGGTCACGTCCTGCTCCAGCAGGGATTGGGCCAGCGTTCCGGCGTCGTTCAGGAACCATTGTAGGTCCTCATAAGGGCCTTCCTGGCTGTCGAGGCCGAAATTGTGGGTGCCCTGGTTCGGGTCGGAGCGCACGTATTGGTAACCGGCGCAAGTGTTGTAGACGCGGATTTCGTCGCGCGCCGCCCCGCCCAGCAGTTGATGGATGGGCTGGTTGGTCGCCTGGCCCCACAAGTCCCAGAGCGCGATATCAATTCCGGAGAAGCCCCGCATCTCCGCGCCGGGGCCGGTGTAACCGACATAGGGCACCAGCGCCTTTGCGTGCCGGTCGATCAGCAGCGGGTTCTTGCCCAGCCGGTAGGGCGCGATGAACTCATGGATATGCGCCTCCACCGCGCCCGCGCCATAGAATACTTCCCCAGGCCCGTGATCCCCTCGTCGGTTTCCACATGCACCCAGATGAGATTGGGAAACTCGGCCAGACGGATGGTCTCGATGGCGGTGGTTTTCATGGGCGGTTCCTTGGTTGGCTGAGCGCGGCCTACAATAGCCTCTGTGGTCTTTCGCGTACAATTGTGCCAACTACATCGTTCAATTGGTGGAATTAAAGGAGCAGCTTCATGCAACGCGTACTCCTGACCGGCGCGGCCGGATCGATCGGTACATTCCTGCGGCGCGAACTGGCGGGGGTCTATCCGGAATTGGTGCTGGCCGATGTCCGTGAGATCACGGATCTGGGGCCGGGCGAGAGCTTTCTGCCGTTGGATATTACGGACGCTGGCACCTTTCATGCGGCATGCGACGGGGTAGACGGCATTCTGCACTTCGCGGGTCAGGCGGGCGAGAATACCTGGGACGATATAAGAGCCAAGAACATCGACGGGGCGATCAATCTGTTTGAGGCAGCCCGCCACCAGAGAGTGAAGCGGGTTTGCTTTGCCACGTCGAACCATGCCGTGGGCTTCTATCCGCGGGACCGGCGCATCGGCACCGACCTGAAAGTGCTGCCGGACTCGCGCTATGGCGTCTCCAAGGTGTTCGGTGAGGCTATCGGTGCGATGTACGCCAAGAAATATGGCCTTGGCGTTCTGATGATGCGCATCGGCAATGTCTCGGAGACCCCGGCGGACCGGCGGCGGCTCTCGATCTGGCTCAGCCCGCGCGACATGGCGCAAATCTGCCGGATCGGGCTGGAGCATGAGGAGATCGGCTACGAGATCGTCTATGGCGTCTCGGACAATGACCGCACGTTCTATGACAACTCGAATGCCTACCGGTTGGGGTACAAGCCGCAGGATTGCTCGGAAGACTATGCTGAGGAAGTGTTGGCCGCCGAGCCAGAGCATGCACCCGACGATCGGGGCGAGATTTTCCAGGGCGGGACGTTTGTGAACGAGGCCTGAGGGGTAGAGGCTTGCGATAGAGGAAATCAGTCCTATATCATGGTGCGAGAGCCACTGCGGGTATCTTGCCTCGTTACTCCGGTTGCAAGCAGGTGGTAAACCCTAGCTAAACCGAGCCTAAACTTTTCCTAAACCGCACCTAAACCGTTGCGGGGTCAAACGGTTTAGTTTCGTTTAGTTTTGCGCATAAAAGTTTAGGTATTTTCCCGGCCAGTCTCTAATGCGCTATCTCTTTACCGCACGCAGGAACTCGAAGTCGGCACCGGTGTCGGCCTGGGTGACTTCATCGAGATAGAGCTTCAGGTAGCCACGTTCCTGGCCCTCGTGGTAGGGGGCTTGGAAGTCGGCCTTGCGGCGCTCAAGCTCGGCATCTTCCACCAGTAGCATGAGCGAGCGGCTGGCCACATCCAGGCGGATACGGTCACCGTTGCGCACCAGGCCGAGCGGCCCACCCACCGCTGCCTCCGGCGTGCAGTGCAGAACGATGGAGCCAAAGGCAGTGCCGCTCATGCGGGCGTCCGAGATGCGGACCATGTCCTTCACGTCCGCCTGGGCCAGCTTCTTTGGGATTGGGATATAGCCAGACTCCGGCATGCCTGGCGCGCCCTTGGGCCCGGCGTTCTGGAGCACCAGCACGTCGTCGGCCTGCACGTCGAGGTCGGGGTTGTCCAGGCGGTCGGCCATGTCCTCCAGCGAGGTGAAGACCACGGCGCGGCCCTCATGTTGCAGGATCTCCGCCGCCGACTGCTTGATGACCGCCCCGCCCGGCGCGAGGTTGCCGCGCAGGACGGCGATGCCGCCTTCCTTGTAGATCGGGTCGGCCTTGGTCTTAACCACCTGCTGGCCCCAGTCGGGCTCAGCCGCGGCGATGTCCTTCCGCAGTGTCTTGCCGGAGACGGTAACACAATCCAGGTTCAGGCTCTCGCCCAGTTCCCGCAGGATGGGGGCGAGGCCGCCCGCGCGGTAGAGGTCTTCCATATAGTGCTGGCCGGAGGGCTTCAGATCGACCAGCACCGGCGTATCCGCGCCCATGGCGTCGAACGCCGCCAGGTCGATGTCGATGCCGAGGCGGCCTGCGACAGCTGCGATATGCACCAGGCCGTTGGTCGAGCCGCCCACCGCCAGCAGGGTGCGGAGCGCGTTCTCAAACGCCTCCTTCGTCATGATGTCGGCGGGTTTGGTGCCTTCCAGCGCCATGGCCACGGCGCGAGCCCCGGTGTCCTCGGCATGGCGCAGGCGGTCGGCCATGACGGCTGGGATCACCGCGCCGCCGGGCAACATCATGCCCAGTGCCTCGGCCATCAGCGCCATGGTGGAGGCCGTGCCCATCACCATGCAGGTGCCGGCGGTAGGCATCAGGCGGTTGCCGAGTTCGTCGATGTCGTCCTCGGAGATCTCTCCTGCCCGGTGCATGCCCCAGAGGCGGCGGCAGTCGGTGCAGGCGCCCAGACGCTCGCCGCGGAAATGGCCGGTCATCATGGGCCCGGTGACTTCCAGGATGGCGGGCTTGTTCGCGCTCGCAGCCCCCATCAGCAATGCTGGCACCGTCTTATCGCAGCCGCCGATCAGGACCACGGCGTCCATGGGCTGGGCGCGGACCATCTCCTCCGTATCCATGCTCATCAGGTTGCGCAGGAACATGGATGTCGGGTGGCTAAAGCTCTCATGCACGCTGATGGTGGGGAACTCGACCGGCAGGCCGTCCCCCAGCATGACGCCACGCTTGATGGCTTCGACCAAGTCCGGAACCGTGCGGTGGCAGGCGTTGTAGCCACTGAACGTGTTGGTGATGCCGATGATCGGCCGCTCCAGTGCGTCATCCGTGTAGCCCATGGCCTTGATGAAGGCCTTGCGCATGAACAGTGAAAACTGGGCGTCGCCGTACTGGGCCAGGCCCTGCTTCATCCCAGGGGTCTTGGGTGTGGAATCGTTGGCGTCAGACATGCGGGGGCCTCTGTGGCATAACGGAAATGCAGGTGCCGGATGATAGCAGATCGCACCTGGACCGCTACGGGCATGACGGATGCTGGACGCAGCGATCGTTGACGGGCTGGAAGCCTGGCCAGGAATTCGCCTTCTTTCCTAAGGAGAGGGGGTGATGCCGATCCCTCTGATCTCCGCGACCGCAATGACCGCTACTGATGCTTGTGCTCGACACCTCGGCTCGGGTCGAGTGGGTTACGGTCACTCCTACCGGCAACAATATCGGAAAGCACCTGACACCGCGGGACGAATGGATTGTCCCGACCACATGGTGCGGCTGGAACTGTCCACGTGGCTGTTGCGCGTGGCACCGGAAGAGATGGCGGACTGGATACCAGGCATCGCCGACACATGCCAGATCGTGCCATTGGACAATAGTCTGGCGAACCTGGTGGCGGAATCTTGCATCAATCACAAGCTCGCCACCGCCGAGGCGGTTATCTATGCCACGGTCCGGGCAAACAATGCCGAAGTCGGCGCAGTAGCTTCGGTACTTAGCTCCCTGCCGCGAAAGCCATGCGGCGCGGGTCAGCGGCGGCGGATTTGAAGCCGGTGTCGCGGTCGTCCACGATCAGGCCCATGGAGCCCGCGAGCCAGGTCATGTCCGGCCACCACTCGACCTTGTGGCCGAGCTTTGCGAGTTCGTCGCCGGTCTCTTTCTCCATCCGGCCTTCCAGGCGCAGCAGGCCCGGATGCTCGCCGTGCGGTTCGAAGCTGGAGGGGAAGCTGTAGCTGGCGAAACGTGGAGCCTCGACGGCCTCCTGCGGGCTCTTCTCCCAGACAACTAGGTTCAGCAGGGTTTGCAGCATGGCTTGGGTCTGGACGTCGCCGCCCGGCGTACCGAAGGGCATGAACTTCCGGCCCTGGATGGCAATGGCTGGGTTCGGCGTCAGGCGTGGGCGGCAGTGGGGGCTGATCTCGGACGGGTGGCCCTCATCCGCCCAGCTTTGCACGCCGCGGCCGGAGGGGACGAAGCCCAGCCCCTCGACCACCGGTCCCTTGTAGGAGCCGTCGCTGGGCGTGGCGGAGAAGACATTGCCGTGGCTATCGGTGACGCACAGGTAGGAGGTGTCGAGACTGGAGGCCCGCTCCGGCTCGCCCACCGGCGCGAAGGGCGGTTCGCGCAACATCGGCCGGTCGCTGTTCACGCCCAGGTCGGCACCGGAGGCCGCAGGTGGGCGCCCCGGCCAGGCCTTGTGCCAGTCGAACAGGGCGGCACGCTTGGCCGCAAACTCCTTGGACGAGAGCGCCTGGATGGGAACCTCAAAGTGGCGCGGGTCGCCGATCCAGGCCTCCCGGTCGGCCATGGCGAGCTTGGTCGCCTCGGTCAGCAGGTGCACGTAGCGCGGGCTGTTATAGTCCATGCCCGCCAGGTCGAAGCGCTCCAGGATGTTCAGGATTTCCAGCAGGGCGGGTCCCTGGCACCACGGGCCGCAGGTGAAGACCTCCGTATCGCCGAAGCGGGTGGAGACCGGCTCCTCGATCCCGGACTTGTAGCCAGCCATGTCCTCCATGGTCATCCAGCCGCCCTGGCTTTGGGTATGATCGACGATGGCGCGCGCAATGTCGCCTTTGTAGAACACGTCGCGCACCGCTTGCAGGCCCGCCATGTGCCCGCCCTTGGCGGCGGCGGCGCGGTCCACGTCCGCCATGTGCTGGAGGGTGCGGCCGAGGTCGGTCTGGAAGAAGCGGGAGCCGACCGGCGGCGCCTCCCCATCCTTCAGGTAGATTTTTGCGGAGGAGGGGAAGCTGGCATAGATCCCCTGGTTTTCCCGGATGGTCTGGTTCAGCAGCGTGTTCATGGCGAAGCCGTCGCGGGCGAAGCGGATGGCGGCCTCGGCGCAATCGGCGAAGCTCATGGTGCCCCACATCTCCAGCGCGGTCAGCCAGGCGTCGGGCGCGGCAGGCACCACCATGGACATTACGCCGGACGGCTGCTTGCCGCCATGATGCTCGCGGAACCAGGCAGAACTGGCGGCTTTCGGCCACCAGCCAAGCCCGGAGATGGTGACCATCTTCTGGCTTTCCTCGTGCCAGACCATAATGGGGGCGACACCGGCAACGCCGACCAGATCGCTTTGCAATACGCCGAGGGCGATGCCACCGCAAACGCCGGCGTCGATGGCGTTGCCGCCTGCTTCCAGAATGCCGAGGGCCGCGCCGGTGGCGAGGTAGTGGCCGGTGGAGACCGCGTGGCGGCTTGCATGAATGTCCGGACGAAAGGTTGCCATGGCAGAGCGCTCCTTAATGATGCTTTTGCAGGCTTGCAGTTGGGGAAAGTGTGCCGCAAGAAGCGGCCGTGTGCCAATTCTTCTGTAGTCCTTACCCCGTACCGCGCCGCCTTCTCTCCCTTTTTCACCCTGAGCCGCGCCGCGAGGCGCGAGTCGAAGGGCGTTTCCAAGCAGCTGGTAGACCCTTCGACTCGCCCCGGCCTGCGGCCGGACCGGCTCAGGGTGAGGGGGTGGATTTTGTCAGGATTGCGTGTATCTCAGCTCCATGAACCTCTCCGATTTCGACTTTGACCTGCCGGAGCGCCTGATTGCGCAGCATCCGGCGGACCCGCGCGACGCGGCGCGGCTGCTGCATGTACCGGCGGGCGATGCGCCCTTCAGCGACCCGAGTGTGAGCGATCTACCCGCGCTGTTGCAGCCCGGCGACGTGCTGGTGGTGAACGACACGCGCGTGATCCCCGCCCGCCTGACCGGGAAAAGAGGCGAGGCAAAGGTCGAGGTGACGCTGCACAAACAGCTTGGCCCCGGCGAGGACCGGGCGGTGCGCTGGGCGGCCTTCGCCTGGCCTGCCCGGCGCTTGAAGCCAGGCGATGAAGTGCGGTTCGCGTCAGACACTACGGACGACCTGGCAGCCACGGTGGAGCATCGCGACGGCGGGGAGGTAACGCTCCGCTTCCATGGCGACGACGCCTATCTGGCGGCGGGGCTGGAGAAGCACGGGGTCATGCCGCTGCCGCCCTACATCAAGCGCCCGGCAGCGGGTGAGGCAGAGGACCGAGACAGCTACCAGACCCTGTTTGCCCAGCGCGACGGTGCGGTGGCGGCGCCGACAGCCTCCCTGCACTTCACGCCGCGGCTGGTGGAAGCGATCCGGGCACGCGGCGTGGAGATCGTGGCCGTGACCTTGCATGTGGGCGCAGGCACGTTCCTGCCGGTGAAGGTGGAGGACCTGTCCGAGCACGTCATGCACAAGGAATGGGGGCAGGTGAGCGCGGAGGCCGCCGAGCGTATCAACGCCTGCCAGGGCCGGGTGGTGGCCGCTGGCACCACGGCCCTGCGCCTGATCGAGAGCGCGGCGGCAGACGATGGCCGGCTCGCCGAGTGGACAGGCGACACCGACCTGTTCATCACGCCCGGCTACCGCTTCAAGCGGATAGAGGCGCTGCTGACCAACTTCCACCTGCCGAAGTCGACCCTGTTCATGCTGGTAAGTGCGTTTGCAGGGTACGAGCGGATGCGGGCGGCCTATGCCCATGCCGTGGCGGAGGAATATCGCTTCTTCTCCTACGGCGACGCGAGCTTTTTGGAGCGGTCCGAATGACCATGCAAACCTTCACGCTGAGTTTGTCGAAGCGTGAATTACCGATGGACTTCTCATTCGACAGGCTCAGGATGAAGCCCATGGAACGGAAAGTGTGCGAATTTCCATGACCCTCACCTTCTCCCTCCTCAATACCGCGGGCAAGGCCCGGCGCGGGCGGATCGATACCGCCCATGGCCCTATTGAGACGCCTGTCTTCATGCCCGTCGGCACCGCCGCCACGGTCAAGGCGATGCGGCCCGAAGACGTGGCCTCGACTGGTGCGCAGATCATCCTCGGCAACACGTACCACCTGATGATGAGGCCGACGGCGGATCTGCTCGCGCGACATGGCGGCTTGCACAAATTCATGAACTGGCCGGGGCCGATCCTGACCGATTCCGGCGGCTTCCAGGTTATGAGCCTGACCGAACTCCGCAAGATGACGGAGGAAGGGGTGCGCTTCCGCAGCCATATCGACGGCAGCTATCACATGCTGACGCCGGAGCGCTCCATCGAGATCCAGCACCTGCTGGATGCTACCATCACCATGGCGTTCGACGAGTGCACGCCCTACCCCGCGACGCACGAACAAGCTGCCGACAGCATGCGCCTCTCCATGCGCTGGGCGAAGCGGTCGAAGGACGCCTTCGTTGAGTGCGAAGGCTATGGCCTGTTTGGCATCGTCCAGGGCAGCGTGTTTCCGGACCTGCGGCGGGAGTCCGCTGAAAAGCTGCAGGAAATCGGCTTCCCCGGTTACGCCATCGGCGGGCTCGCGGTGGGTGAGGGCCAGGCGCAGATGTTCGAGGCGTTGGAGTTCACCGCCCCGCACCTGCCGCAGGACAAGCCCCGCTACCTGATGGGCGTCGGCACGCTCGCGGATCTGGTGGGGGCGGTCGCGCGCGGTATCGACATGTTCGACTGCGTGATGCCCACCCGCTCCGGCCGCACGGCCCAGGCGTTCACGCGCCATGGCGCGCTCAACATGCGGAACGCCGTCCATACCGATGATCCGGCGCCTCTGGATGCGGGCTGCTCCTGCCCGGCCTGCCGCAGCTATTCCCGCGCCTACCTCCGCCATCTGGTCAAGGCGGAGGAGATCCTTGGCATGATGCTGCTCACCTGGCACAATCTGCAAATCTACCAGGACCTGATGGCTGCCATGCGCCGGGCCATTGAGGCGGGCGATACGCTGGAAGGCGACCCGCAGGCCGTGGTGCAGCGGCTGTTGCCTGCGTGTTAGTACCTCCCGGCAATTCTTTACAATCCTGCCTCTCTAAAGCCGCACAGTGGCATTCAGGCTCCATAGCGGAGGCCGCTGATGCATCGTTCTGGCGTTTCTGCAATGGGGCCTGACTTTCGTCACGGTGGCGACGGAGGGTAAGATTGGTCACCGTAATAAAAAGTTCTGGAACACCGCATGACCACCCACCCCCTCCACAGCGCCAACCGCGTGAAACTTGGCATGATGGCCTTTAATTGCTCGGGCGGCTCGACCGTGATCACCGCGCCGGAAGCCTGGCCCATGACCTGGGCCGACAACGTAAAGCTGGCGCAGATGGCTGACCGGGCGGGGTTCGAGGCGCTGCTGCCCGTGGGCCGGTGGAAGGGTTATGGCGGTGAGAGCAACTTCAACAACCGCACCTTCGAAACACTGACCTGGGCGGCGGGCCTGGGTGCGGTGACGGAGCGGATCGCGGTGCTTTCCACTGTGCACGTGCCATTGATGCACCCAGTCGCCGTCGCCAAGCAGGCAGCCACCATCGACCACATCACGAACGGGCGCTTCGTCCTCAACATCGTCTGCGGCTGGTTCAGGCAAGAGTTCGAAATGTTCGGTGCCGAATGGCGCGAGCATGACCGCCGCTATGAGTATGCCGCCGAATGGCCGGCGCTCGCCCGTAAGCTCTGGACCGAAGAGCAGGCGTTTGACTGGAACGGCGAGTTCTTCCAGGGCAAGGGCCTGTGGAGCCAGCCGAAGCCGGTGCAGAAGGGCGGGCCGGTGGTGATGAACGCGGGCTCCTCGCCGGTCGGGCAGCGCTTCTCCGCCAGCCATTGCGACATGAACTTCGTCATGCTGCGTCAGAAGGACGAGGCGTCGGACGTGGCCCAAATCGCCGGCCTCAAAGCCTTGGCGGCAGAGCACGGCCGCACCTCTCAATGCTGGATCCATGTCTACGTCGTCTGCCGCGATACGGAGCGGGAGGCGCGCAACGCCCTGAACCGCTAAGTGATCGACTATGGCGACGACGTGGCCGTCGGCAACATGCTGGCCACCTTCGGCATGGAGTCGGAAACGCTGGAGCCTGCCGTGATGGAGGCCTTTAAGTTCCACTTTAAGGCGGGTCACGGCGGCTACCCATTGATCGGAACGCCGGAGCAGATCGTAGACCAGATAGAGCGACTGTCGGCCATGGGCGTCGATGGGCTGCTGATAAGCTGGTTGGACTATCTGGGAGAATGCGAACAATGGATTGATCAGGTGTTGCCATTAATGGAGCAGGCCGGGCAGCGCAGCTGAAGCTGGCTCTTTGGGCCATTCTCGGAACCATCCTGGCATGTGCGCCGCTGGCCGCAGAGGCCCAGGACCTCGCCCGATTTGCCGAGGGCCGCCAGATCATGATGATCCGCCATGCCTATGCGCCCGGGAACGGCGACCCGGCCAACTTCCGGATCGGCGATTGTAGCACCCAGCGCAATTTGAACGATGAAGGCCGCGCCCAGGCGGAGCGGCTAGGCGCTTACATAAAAGCCCAGGGGATCGAACGCGCCCGTGTGCTGACCAGCCAGTGGTGCCGGTGCGAGGAAACGGCGGAATTGCAGGGTTTTGGCGAGCCCGAGGAATTTACCGGCCTGAACTCTTTCTACACCGTGCCGGAAATGGAAGAAGCCTGGCTCGCGAAACTGCGCGCGCATATTTGGCTATTGGGCGGCCGGACCGATGAGCCGGTGATCATGGTCACCCACGCTGTCACTATCTCCGCCATCGCCGGCACCGGCGCAGGTTCGGGGGAAGCCATCCTGCTGGATCTGAACGGCACCGGTTCGCCGGATTTCGCCGAACGCGTGATGATACGCTAGTAGGCTGCTGAAAAAGTTCTTTGCAGGACTGAAACGCCATCATTCGACAGGCTCAGGATGATGGGATCTAGCTGAGGCCTGTTGAAACCAAACAAGAATCGTCTCTCTTCACCCTGAGCCTGTCGAAGGGTGACGATCGCGGTTTGAGCTTTTTCAGCGGCCTGCTAGAGCGAATTCTGTTCAAGTTAGCGCATTCACTACCAACCCCTTTCCCGCGCACGCGGGAATCCATGCCTGAGGCACAACCACAAAGTCCCTGCTCTGTGAGAAGCTCTCTGGCGTGGGCTCCCACTTTCGTGGGAGCGGGATGAAAATGAATTTGGGTGATCCGGCCTGACCCAAATCCGCGCTAGTAGTTGGACGGAAATGGACGGCACCCATCCGTTTGCTGAATTGAACCGCCAACATAGTGAAAGAGCGGGCTGCTACTCCGCCGCCACTTTCTGCGCGGCGAAGATAGAGTTGTAGCCGACCTTATCCCACTCCGGCGGCACCTCGCACGGGCGGGAGTCCATGTGGACGAAGCGGGCCGTCTGGCCACGCACAATCTGGCCGGTATAGCTGGTCGGCGTCGGCGAGACTGCCCAGGGGAAAGCATCGGCAGAGCTATAGATATAGAGCAGCAGCGGGCGCACCCGGCTGGTCTTGTTCGCGAAAGAAGCGTGGATCGTCCGGCAGTTGATGGCGATTACCGGGCCGGTCAGGTTGACGGCAGTATCCAACTTCGCTTTCGCCTCGTCCTCTGCCGACAGGCGACCGGTCCACTGCCGTTCTGCGCCATACTGGGAATAAAGCGGCCCGTCGTGACTGCCCGGCACGCAGGCTAGCGGGCCTTCCTCCTCGCCCACGTCATCCAGGTGAATGCCCAGCGTCACCGGGCTGTAATTGGTGTGCGGCCAGGCATTGATGTCCTGGTGCCACTTCACGATTTCGCTTGAACCCAGCCATTTGTAGTTCAGCTTGCAGCTATGGAACTTCACGTCAGGCACCACCAGATCGGCGGCGACACGGGTCATTGCATCGCCGGCTGCCACCTCCCAGAAGAACGGGTTGGTATCCATGGGCTTGCGCAGGCGGCGCACATGGGGGCTGTCTGCCGACTGGTTCGGGCCCAGGTCGAAGAACTCGTTCGGACCGTCGAAGGCACGGCTTTTGTCCAGGAACTCGTCCGACTTGGCCCGGATCTTCGCCAGCAGGTCCGGCAGCACGGCACCCGGCACGGCAACGAAGCCATCACGGAAATACGCTTCGCGCTGTTCCTGGCTCATGGCCAGCGGCTTGTGGGAGAGGATGTCTTCTGGGGTCATTGGTTTTGCCGCTCCACCGGGCTGGTCTGCCACTCAAAGAAGAAGTGCTTGGTCTGGTCAGCATTCACCGTACCGCCATCGGCCAGATCCTGGAAGGCAATGGTCATTGCCTGCACGCGATAGGGCTGCATCGTCTGCCAGTCAATAATGGCCTCGGTGCGCACAAAGGCGCGAAGGCCCGTCATGGCCGCCTCGCCGGGCAGCCTGGTCAGGCCCAGCCGTTCGGCCAAATCGTCTGCGAAGGGTGCCAGGTCCGCGGCGGTGAACCGGTCTTCTGCGGCAACAGCCATGCAGGACGGGCAGTCGGGCGCTGGCAGGCGCTCAATCAGGCGGGTGCGGCCCGGCACGAGCAGGCCGGCAAGGTGCAGCAATTGCCTGTCGCCCGATGTTACCGGGTCCGGCCCGAACAGGCTGCGCCACTTACCGATCCAGTATTCCCAGTAGGGTATTTGTACCCGCCAGTAAGCATCGCCCCGCGCCCGCACCGCCTGAAAATCGCCCGGCCGCCGCGCCACATACCATTCCCGCAGGGAAGCGGCGCGCTGGCTGCCGACATTCTGCAGAAAGGCAGCCTCTATTCCTCGCGGATCAGCCGCTTCCGTTTGCCGCAAACCGCCCGAAGCATCCGCCAGATAGGTCGGGATAGTCAGCCGGTGCAGCACACCCAGCATGTCAAATCCGTCCAGCTTGCGCCCTTTGAGCAACAGCCGGTTGTGGTAAAGCAGGCGGTAGTCACTGGCCTCCAGTCTCACCTGACGGCCTCCCGCTACAGACGATGCGGTGAGCCGGTATTGCAGGGAGAAGTTGCCGAAATTGTCGATGGTTGCCTGGGTTACCAGAGCCTCGGCAGGCAAGGGCCAGCGGAACCGCAAGGGCTCCAGCGGCACAGACCCCGATCCTGCCTGCACGCCGAAAGGCCCCGCCGCCAGCAGCAGCGAGGCGGCTATCAAAACAGGAAAAAGTGCGCGCCACCACATCCGGATAGGGATTACCCTTGCCATTGGACCTCGGACCATCATCCTAGCGCTCTGCTGCGCGCTTGACCTAGTGGTCTGATCGAACCACGAGCCCCTTTCCGCGAGGAAGCGTGGCCCGACCGTTCACTTTCCGGTAAGCGCGCGCCTGTATTCTTGTCAGGAGAGCCGGCATGTCAGACCGCAGTGACGCCTTCATTGAGAGCCTGGACCGCAGGGTCGAGGAGATTGCTGCCGCCTGCACGGCCTGCGGCGCGTGTGCGGAAGCCTGTCCGACTCTTGCCGTTGCGGGCATAGACCAGATGGAAGGCAGCGATGCCCAAGCGCTCACCGCCGGTGTGCGGGACGTGCTGCGGGCGGGCTTGGGGCCGGAAGCCTCCGAGCAATGGGCGAAGATGTGCTGCGGCTCCGGCCATTGCCTGACCGTCTGTCCGGAAGGCATCAACCCGCGCTTCATGCTGACCATGGCCCGCCGCGCGATGACCCAGGCGAACCCAGAGCCGGAGCGCCGCGCAACAGGCAAGGCCGCTTTCCAGAAGATGAGCCGCGGCGTGCGCGTGCTCTTCCGCCTCTCCCTGCCGCCGGACCTGCTGGAAAAGCTCCGCCCGCGCTCTCACCCGGAGCGGGACGAGGCACCGGACATGGTGTTCTACACTGGCTGCAACATGCTGAAGACACCCCATATCGGCCTCTATTGCCTGGACGTGATGGAGGCGCTCGGCGTCACCTATGAGGTGCAGGGCAGCCCCAGCGTCTGCTGCGGGATCCTGCCGACACGGCGCTTGGCGGGCGGCAGGCATTCGGCACGCTCGACCGGATGGCGGCGTCGAAGACTGACCAAGTGCTTTCCTGGTGCCCGACCTGCCAGATCCAGTTCGGCGAGACGGCCATCCCCGCCTACCGCGAGATCACCGGGTCCAGCATCGACATGACCATGTTCCCGGTCTGGTTGGCAGCGCAGCTGGACCGCCTTCGCCCCATGCTGACCCAACGGGTGGAGAAGCGGGTCGCCCTGTTCGAATACGCCGGAGAGCTTGGTGTGATGGAGGCCGTGCGCGCTTTGCTGAACGCGGTGCCGGGGGTCGAGATCGTGGAGATCGACACCAAGGCCATCGGCTACACCGGCACGGCCCTGGCACCCATGGGCAGCTACCTCAGCGATACCGCGGAAGCCGCCATGCGCAATGCTGAGGCGGCGGGCGTGGACACGCTGATGGGCATCTACCACGGCGACCACCGGATGTTCGCGGGGCGCGAGGCGGACTATCCCTTCGCCATGTAGAACTACATGGAACTGATCGGCGAGAGCATGGGCCTCGCCCACCCGGACCGCTTCGAGGAACTCAAGCTGATGGCCGACGCGGACGCGGTGCTGGCCGCCTCCGCCGGGCAGATGGCGGAGTATGGGCTGGGCGCGGAAGAAGTGCGCGACGTGGTGGTGAAGGATATGCTAGAGGGGTAGGGGGTCGCCAATCCTTTTACGAAAGGCTCCTTGCCTCACTCCCCATCACTCCAAGAACCCTTCTACCGCCTGGGCCACGGACCATACTGCCGGCTTCCGCACCAGGTTCGGATGGTCGGGGGACTGCTCCACGATCGTGAGCCCGCTCCCCAGCAGCGCACGCCATTCCTGCTAGATGGCGGCTCTCTCGGGGTTTTCGGTTGCGGAGACCAGCAGCGTCTTCGGCAAAGGCAGTGACTGCGGGCGGTAGCGCAGCATGGCGGTCCGGTGGGCTTCGTTCAGGTCTTTGGATGCCTCCCGAATGCCCATGGCCGCCGGTACGACCCGTGCCACCCTGCCAAGCGCTTCCCGGGTGTCTTCCGCCCGCAAAGGCCGGGCGACCGTCCGCAGCAGCCGCTTGGAGTCTTTCCAAGGAACGAACGGATCCAACAGGATCAGGTGCGAGACCGCCTCGCCTGCGCTGACCAACTGCCGCGCCATCTCGTAGGCCACAAGCCCGCCAAAGCTGTAGCCGATCAGCCGGTACGGCCCGCCGGGCGTGTGTCTGCGCATCGCGCTGATCGCATCGGCGGCCAATTCCTCCATGGTAGTGGCCGGGGCTGCCTCGCCGTCCAGCCCTCGAGGGTGCAGGCCCCAGATCAGCTGCTCGGAATTCGCGATGTGCGCCAGCGCCAGATAGTCGGAGAGGTGCCCTCCGGCTACGTGCAGCGCGAACAATGGCGGCTTGCTGCCACCCGCCCGCAGTTCCACGACCCGGTCGCCGCCCGCGCCCGCTCCCTTGCCCCGCACGGCATCGACCTTCGCCGCCAGCGCCTGGACCGTCGCGCCATCCAAAATCAAGCTTTCCAGCGGCAGGCGGAAGCCGAAGCGCTCCTCCAACGCAACGACAATCGCCATGGCTTGCAGCGAGTCGCGGCCGATGTCGAAGAAGTCGTCCGTGGGGGAGAAGCTGGCGAAGCCCAGGATCTCCGCCCAGATCGCTGCGACGTGCCGCTGGGTCTCCGTTGCCCCCTCAGGGCTGGCTGTCCGCTGGCTTGCCATGATCGCCAAAGGGTCGGGCAGTTGCTTCTTGGCTAGCTTTCTGCTGTCCGCGTGCGGAAACTCATCCATCCGGTGAAACAGGCCGGGGATCATGTAATTCGGCGCAAGATCAGCCATGAATGCCCGCAACTCCTGGTCTGTCGGGGCATGGTCCCGCGCGGCCAGATAAAAGCATGCCAGCCGGCGGATATTGTTAGCGCCTTCAAATGGTACCACTGCCGCGCGTTCCACGCCCGGATGGCGCTGCACCAGTTGTTCGACCTCCTGCGGGCGGACGTTGTAGCCGCAGATTTTGATCTGCTCGTCCTTGCGGCCCACGGGGTGCAGTATGCCGCGTTGATCGGCATAGGCGACGAAGCCGGTATAGCAGCGGTTCAGGCTGCCATCCTCGGGAACTGTCGCGAATATCTCCGCAGAGCGCTCGGGGTCCTTGATGTAGTACTTGGCCATGTGGTTGCTGATCATGACGATTTCGCCCGGCTCCCCGGGCTGGGCATCTTCGCCGTTTTCGGTCAGCAACCGTATCTGCTCGGGAAAGGCTGGATAGCTAATCGGCAGCGTTTCTCCCGGTATGGGATCGCCGTTGCGGTGGCGGTAGATAGCGACATCGCAATGCTCGGTCGAACCGAATCGCACGGCCAACTCTGCGCCTGGCGGGAAATGAGCCTCGAAGGCTTCGATATCGGACCGGCCGACCTGCTCGCCAACCACGGTGATCAGCATGATGTCCGGGAACGGCGCGTTTGTGGCCTCCATCAACTGCCGCAACACCGACACCTGAGAGCTGTAGGAGGTGATGCGCTTCTTGCGGAGCCAATCCGCCATCGCCGCCACCCCATGCTTGCGCAGGTCGAAACAGTCTGCAGTCTCGCCGTTCTGAAGGGTGTAAAGCTCTGGAAACAGGCGGAAATGGGTTACCAAATTGGTTCGCTGCCTGCCGGGGCGCGGTGGATAAAGCACCTCGTACTTCCGGGTCTGACGCATGTCCAGCACACCCCGCAGCAGCGGAACGCATTTCGGTTTGCCCGTCGAGCCGGAAGTATACAGAACACTGGCCAATGCCTCCGGATCGCAGTCCAACCACAGGAAAGGGGCGACCGGCGGCGGGTCCAACAGGTCAGCAGGCAGCACGAACGGCTCTTCTGGGTGCAGCGTCCGCGCCTGTTCCTCGAAGCTTGGCTCCGCCAGGATTTGGGTGACGTCACAGGTATCCAGCAGGTCCTGTATAACGGCCCGCGGAGCCTGCGGGTCGAGGCCTAGTAAGGCCGCGCCAGCTTTCAGCGACGCTATCAGGCTGACAATACGCTCCACACCGGGATTGCCGAGATAGGCAAACACGTCGTTGCCGGTCCTGCGCCGGTCGAACATCAGCCGCCCGAGGCGGTTGGAGGCATTGTCCAACGCGCGGAACGTAATTTCTTTTGTGTCGTCACTGACCGCCGGCGTGTCCGGCTGCCGTTCTATCACTGCCGCCAGGCGATTTAGGTAGGTGTACACGCTTCACTCCGGATAGACAGACTGTGACTTGATAGAACAAATGGGGCGGCCGAACACCATCGGACATACTCATCCGCCGGCCGGCGGATGAGGCCCGCAACCCCGCCTCCCGCCTCCCGCATCAGCGGCAGCACGGCCTCGCCGAAATATTCCAGGTCGGGGGCGAAGTCGTAGAAGGTGACCTGCACGCCGTCCACGCCCGCTTCCTTTAACGCCAGGAATTGCTCCACCACCTGCTCCGGCGAGCCGACCACATGCAGGTTGCCGCCAAGCGCCGCGTACTGCCGTTTCTGGCCGCTCCAGGCGACGGCGTCTCCGCCGCGCGTGACCTCCGCGAAGCCCTTGACCCCGCCCATATCAGCCGCGTCTACGATGGCGTCGCGGTAGGCGATGGCCTCCCGTTCGGTCGGGCGGCAGACCACCATGGGGTTGATGATCGTCTTGACGCTGCGCCCTGCCTCCGCCGCGACCCGCCGGATTTCTGCCGTATGCGCTGGCAAGCTCTCCAGCGCATCCGCCATCTGATTGCCGGAGGGGCTGGTGATGAACACAATGTCGAAGTGCTTCGCGGCATGAGCGATGCCGTCCGCCGAGCCGGTCGCGTTCACCAGCACCGGCCGTCCAAACTGGGGCTTCGGCGTGCAGAACGCGCCCTCCATCGCCCAATAGGGGTCGTCGACCGTCAGGTTCTCGTGCGATGACCAAAGTTGCTTCAGGCGCGTGGCGAACACATCCGCCATCTCATAGCGCTTGCCGTGTTCCGGGCGGATCTGGCCGAACATGCGGGCCTTGCGCGGGATATGGCCGGTAACGATGTTCGCGCCCCAGCGCCCGCTGGAGATATGGTCGAGCGTCGCCCCGAACTTCGCCAGATGCATCGGGTGCCAGGGGCCGTAGAGCACGCGGATGGTGGAGATCAGCAGGATGCGCTCCGTCATCGCCGCGAGCCCGGCCACCGTCATGAAGCTGTCGATGGAGATTTCCCGGTACTTGGTGGTGCCGCCATGCCCACCCTTCGGCACCCATTGCGCCAGGCCGAAGACCAGGTCGAAGCCCAACTCCTCCGCCCGCTTCGCCAGCGCGGCGTTGTAGTCGAAGGTCCAGTCCGTCGTGCGCAGCAGGGTGGAGGGCGTCCAGCCACCATCCTGGATCGGCAGGAACAGGCCCATCAGAAAGGGCTGCTCCAGCACGCGGGAAAGCGGGCTGTCCGGGAAGTCCGCAGGGCTGGGGCAATGGTCGGTAAACCCGGGGTCGATGCCCGGCGTCGGGCGCGGTGTAGGCGAAGGAGGGCCACTCATTCCCGGCAGGGCCCGCTCGCTGTGCCCGCCATGGTCTGCTCGCCGCGCTGGTTGTGGGCGGCGAAGCTGGCGTGGCAGCGGATGCGCCCATCCGCCTCCCGCATGAAACCTGCCACCGTGCCGGTGATCGTCAGCGTGTCGCCGCAGAGCACGGGCTTCAGGAACTTGGCGTCCATGGTGCCGCCCTCGACAAAGCCCTCCCCCACCGCGGTGGTCATGGCGGTGGAGATATAGGCCGTGCTCATCATCCCCTGGGCGATGGTGGTGGCGAAGCCTTTCTCACGTGCCCATGCCTCGTCCGAGTGGATCGAGTAGGGGCGCAGGCCGGAATAAATGTCGATCCAGCCTGCCGCCGCGCGCCTCCGCGCTTTGGATAGCGTCGTCATAGGCAGTCTCCGCGTCCCCCGCCCGGTTCAAACCTGCCGAAGAGCCGGACGCAGGCACCGTGTCCTTCGCGAACAGCATCTGCACGAAGCGCCCGTCGGTATAGAGCGTGCCGTCCTCGCCCCGCGTCTCGAATTCCGTGGCCATGTAGGGCTTGTCGCGCCGCCAGTACTTGTCGACCACCTCGCCCGTGGTCCGCGCCCGCTCGCCCAGCGGAATGGCCTTGCGGAAGTTGAAGATCATGCGCGCGTGCAGGCCGGCGGGCACGACGAAGTGGTCGTGCCGTAGCAGCAGTGCCTGGTTCGCCAGCAGGGTCGGGTGTACCACCGGCCCGCCGAATGGGCCGGACGCGAAGAACCACGGATCCTCATCCTCCACGGCATAGGCGTAGGCCTCCACATCCTCCGGCCGGAGGTGTATCTCGCCAGAGCGCATTTTCTTGCCGACCTCCAACACCTCGTAGGTGATGGTGGGAAAGCCGGATTGGGTCAGCGTTTCCTGGGAGAACGGGCTGTGGGGGTTGATGCTCATGGAAGGGCGGCCTCGGACGTTTCGTTTGCTTGTCGGCGAGATTAGAGCCCTGTCCCCGCCACTAACTCAACCCCATTCCCCGCGAAGGCGGGGACCCATGCCAGCGGCGCGTCTCACAAGCGCCCGGTGCTTCGGGTCCGTGGCCTCAGGCATGGGTTCCCGCCTGCGCGGGGAAGAGGAACGAGGACGGCGGCGCTGCGGCGCTACCATGCGGTCTGGAGCAGGTGGCGGCATTGGCGTTGAAGTTCTTCACCGTCTCCCGTGCGATGCCGATCAGGTCGTCCTCCGAGATGCCCAATTGCCGAACCTGGGTTGGCACACCCTGGGCGGCATAGACTTCCTCCAGCCGGTCCGCGACGGCCAGGGCCGCTGCCTCTGCACCCATGCCATCCCGCCAAAGCCCCAGCGCTTCCGCTACTTTCCGGGCCTGCGCCTCCTCCGCCCCAGCCGCCGCGAGCCGCAGGGCAGGCGCGTGCACCACCGACGTGCTCTCCCCCTCCTGGCCGACTTTCGGGTAGCGCACATGCAGGGCCGTCGAGACCGCGTAGTTGCCGCTGAATGGCCCGGCGGTGAAGCGCCGCCTGCCATCATCCTCCGCCCGGTTTGCCAGGAAGGCCGCCAGCGACAGGTCAATACGCAGCGCCGGATTGTCCAGCTCGCCCATCAGCCGCAGATAGGCGTCATGGGCGAGGGCGAAGCCGTGGCGCAGGTCGCCCTCCACCAGCGGATTGGCTCCCATCTGGCTGGTCGCGGAGACCGCACCCGCGAACACCGTCGTCGCCGTGGAGCGGATCACCTCCGGCGGGGAGGAGAGCAGCACACCCTCGTCCGTGAAGATTGGCGGATCACCTCCGGCGGGGAGGAGAGCAGCACACCCTCGTCCGTGAAGATTGAGTGCGGCCTGGTCTTAGGGTCGAAATACTCCATCCGGTGGTCGAGGTCTGGGTTCTTCAGCCTCGTGCCCGCCCGGTTCATGGCGCTGGTCGGTGTGGTGGGCACGTTGACGATGGGCAGCTTGGGCACCATCAGGCGCGGGCTGTAGGCCGGCTTGCCCTCCGGGTATTGGGTCATCAGGTCGAAGGGGCTGGCGTTCTCCCCCAGATAGATGGCCACCGCCCTGACCGCCACCAGCACAATGCCCCCGCCCGCCGCGATGAGCATGTCGGCGCCAGCTTCCCGCGCCGCATCGGGGGCCGCCTGGACGGAGGCATAGGTCGAGTCCTTCTCGATCCCGTCATAGACCCCGGCGAAGCGGTCGCCGAGCGCGGCCCTGATCCGCTCCACCGTATCCGTCCGCCGGTTAATGGAGGGCGAGCAGACGACGAAGGCACGCTTGGCCTTGGCGCGGTTCGCAGCTTCGGGCAGGTACTGCTCCAGCACCTGCGGCCCGCAATAGAGCCGCCACTCGTGCCCCGCGGCGCGGAAGGGTTGTGTTGTCATCGTTTCTTCTCCGTATAGGCTGGAGTGAACGTACCATAGGGCCCGCGCCGCGGCCTATCCCGAGCGTGGCGGGCAATCTTACCTCCCGCTGATCCGCTTGTATTCTGCGCGCCAATCATCCGCCAGCCTGATCGCGAGCTCCCATGACCGCACCGCTTCTCTTCTCGCCGCTTACCCTTCGTTCGGTGACATTGCCGAATCGCGTTGTGCTATCGCCGCTCTGCATGTATGTGACGAAGGACGGGGTCGCGAACCACTTCCACTTCTCGCACCTGACGGCCTTCGCGCGCGGCCACACCGGCCTGGTGTTTTCGGAGGCAACAGCGGTTGCCCCCGAAGGCAGGATCAGCCATGGCTGCTGCGGCCTTTGGAATAACGCGCAGGTGGAAGGCTACCGCCCGATCACCGCCGCCATCGAAGCGCTCTGCGCGGTCCCGGCGATCCAGATCGCCCATGCCGGCCGCAAGGCTTCCGCCCGTGAGCCCTGGCGGGGCAGTGCCCCCCTCGACGCGAGCGACATCGCCATTGGTCAGCAGCCCTGGCCGGTTGTCGACCCAACTTCCGATCCGGTCGGCCCTGGCTGGCAAGCACCTGCTGCCCTCACCGAGGCCGATATCGGCGCGATGGTGCAGAAGTTCGCGGACGCCGCCCGCCGCGCGGTCAAGGCGGGCTTCAAGGTGCTGGAGATCCACGGCGCACACGGCTACCTGATCCACTTCTTCCTTTCGCCGCTCTCCAACACGCGGAACGACAGCTATGGCGGCGACCTCGCCGGGCGGATGCGTTTTGCGCTGGAAGTCGCCGAGGCCGTCCGCGCCGCTTGGCCGGAGGAACTGCCGCTGTTCTTCCGCATCTCCGCCATCGACGGCCGCTCCGGCGGCTGGAGCATCGAGGACTCGGTCGTCCTCGCCCGGGAGTTGAAGGCGCGCGGCGTCGACGTCGTCGATTGCTCCGCAGGCGGCATTGCTGGCGCCCCGGCCTTCCGTGCCCGCGACGACGGCCAGCCGCTCAAGACTAACAGCGAGCGCCCGCCGGGCTTCCAGGTGCCGCTGGCCGACCAGGTCCGCCGCGAATCCGGCATCGCCACCATGGCGGTGGGCGTGATTACCACCGGCCCTCAGGCGGAGGACATCCTGCAGAGTGGCCGTGCAGACCTGATCGCCGTCGGCCGCGAGCTGATGTACGACCCGTTCTGGGCCCTGCACGCGGCGGAGGCGCTCGGCTGTGGCGAGGACCGGCAGATGTGGCCGCCGAACTACGGCTGGGCTATTCAGCGCCGCGCTGAGATCCAGGCAGCAAACGCGGCAGAATAGCGGACCGCGTGGGATCGCCACCACTATCGCGGCTCATGCGTCACGTCCCGGCGCTGTTCCATCGTGCGATGATGTCCTGGGCGATCCGGCTGGAGCGGCCATAACTCACCAGTTGGATATCTAGCCCGGAATGCCGCACCAGCGCCGGCGCCCGCAGCACTGCATCCGCGATCCATTCGGGCTCGTTGCCGAATGCCCCGCCGCCCAGCAAGGTTAGGAACACCTTGTTGTTCCCGGTTCGCGCCAGGTTCTCCGCTGCCACCCGCAACGTCGCCTCATAGGCCCCTTCCAGAACCAGCTTCGCGATGGGCTCCCAGTCGTCCGCGCCTTCTCTGCTATAGGCGATCGGCATCGCACTGCAGTAGACCTGCGTGACCAGGTGCCCTGCATCGTTGAGCGTTACCTCGGTGCCGGCATGCACGCCGATCCGCAGTCGCCCACGCAGGTCGTCCTGTTCCTCCGGTGAGAGCCCGCGCCGCAGGCGATGGCGCAGGCTGGCCCCTGGGTCCGGTCGAATTCATAGCCGCCCACCCCATCCTCCGGCGTCACCGATGGCCCGACCATCTCCAGCAGGTTGAACTGGGAGGCGACCTGGAACACAGCACCGGCGTTCTCTGGCAGCAGGTGAAGAGCTTGGACGTCGGGGACGACTTCGGACAATGACACGCCCGCGCCCGACAGCACCTCGCCCTCGTGCAATTGGTAGAGCGTCGGCTGGCTGAGAGTGCCGCGAATTGGTCTTGGAAACCAGATGGGAGCCCTCAATCGAGAGGTTTTCCCGTGCCGAGCCCGGCGTTTCGTTCTGGATGCCCGTGAGCGTGTTAAACCATGTCATACGTCGAGACCTAACCAAGCCAACCATCCATTGCCAAGCGCCAAACCGATGTAGCTGCATGTATCCAATGAAATTCCTGAGTGTTAACAGAGCATTAAATCAGCATTATGGTACCGCAATGCTATTTTTGGAGAAAACCACCTAAACAAAACTAAACTTTTATGCGTAAAACTAAACGTTTTGAGCCAAAAATGTTTAGGTACGGTTTACCTAAAGTTTATCGTCGGCTTATCGAGGGTTTAGCTGTGGTTTAGGGCGCGTGGGCCCGGTTTTGGCGCGGCATAACCTATTCTCAAACCTATTAGATAGGTGTATTTTCCTGCGCTGCAACCACCAACCCGGCACCTGCGCCCTAGAGCATCGCCCGATCCAATTGGATCGGGTGAATCTGCTCTAGTCGTCTGACCCAAATCCGCTCTAGTGGTCTGATCGAACCACTAGGATATCAATTCAAATGCAGAAGAAATTCCATAGGAGAAAGATTTTGTTAAACCGCTAGGATAAATCGCAATCTATCGTGTACATAAATTTTGATTTCAATTGCATATCATTCATATCGACGCCATTTCTCTCTGCTTCCAGTCTAAAGGCCTCGTCCAGCAAAGCCCGCAATTCGGCAGTAATGTCTGCATCGTTCAGCGTTAGCTTGCTAAGGGGTTCATTCTCGTTTGTGTTATGAGAAGGTTCGTCTTCAGTTTTTGTGCTCTTGGAATTTCCAGCGCCGCCGAAAATGGCGTTCCATCCTGACCGGTACTGCGGTGTCGAGACGCTTGAAAAGTGACAGATTGACGATTGGGAGGCGGATTTAGGGCCGGAACTAGCTTTACTGGCCGAGCTATCCGCCCCCGAGCTTTCTGGTGCAGTGGTACCAGAAGCCGCTGCTTCGGATTTGGCACCGTCGGTTTTGGTCGCAGCAGGACTTGCAGACTCCGCCTTCTTGGAGGCAGTTTCAGCTTTTTTTGGCGCTGGAGCATCGCTCATAGTCAGGCCGCTTCCTCAAGTATCTTGAAGGGTATTTGCCGGGGAGAAAATAATGGATTGGCAGTCCCATTATGGAGCGCTGTCGGTAGAAATATCAGCAGAAAATGGGCCGATCAACCCGATTTCCGGGCCTCATTTAGAGCCTTGTTTAAATGCCTTGGCCGGTGATTGACGGCACGCAGTCATCCCTATCGCAAGCCGCGCGAACCAGCTAGCAGAAACAGCTCCCATGCATGAGATGCGGCTGGTTTCCGCCGATACAGCCCGGCCTGACTAGCCGAATACTTTCTGCAGCAAATCTGCGGTGCGCGCCGCCGGGTTGTCGCGGATCGCGGATTCCTCGCGTGCCAGGTAAAGGAGCACGCCGTCCAGCGCCTCTTCCACCACATAGCTGGAAAGGTCGGCCTTGGCGTCCGGCACGAAGGGCAGTTTCGCGTACTTGCCCATGGTGTTGTCATAGGCCTTCACCGCGCTGGATGCCGCCAGTTCCTCGTTCACAATGGGCGTGAAGTCATCGGTCAGCCGCGGTGTCATCTTCGCCTCGAAATAGCGGGTCGCCGAGTCTTTCGGGCCGCTCAGGATCTTGCGCGCATCGTCGATGGTCATGGCGTCGATGGCTTCAAAGAACGCCGACTTGGCTTTCGGCACCGCCGCCTCGGCCGCCCGGTTCATGCGCAGTTCCAGATCGTCGGTCAGTTTGCTCTTGCCGACCAGTTGCAGGGCCTGCTGCACCTGGCCGAGCGTGCCCGGCAGCGGGATATGCACGTCGCTCACACCATAAAAGCCATCTGCCCGGCCCAGGTCATTCACCACATTGCCGGAGCCAATCCGCAACGCCTCCCGCAGGCCCTTGCCGATCTCCACCTCACTGAACCCGCCCCCGGAAGAGCCACCCGAACCGCCAGAGCCACCCGTGGCCGTCCCCAGCAGGTCCGTGCCCTTGTTCAGCCAATTGGACTGCACCCGCGCGCCCAACGGTAGAGCCAGGCCAGCCAAAGCACAGCGCCTTCAAAGCCTATGAACCCGGTTCCATCCCCATCGACCTGAAATACTTGCCACCGATGGCAGAGAGAGCCGCCGCCGTTCCCTCTTCGTGGCCATCGACAGGGCAACGCGTTGGGTTGTTGTCAGGGTCTACAACAGCAAGACAGCGGCCAATGCCCGGCGCTTCCTGCGCGCCCTGGAGCGCGCCTGCCCGATGCGGATCCGCCCCATACTCCCGGATAATGGAAAAGAGTTCACGGATCGCCTCTTCGGTCTGCGCCAGCGCGCCGCAACAGGCGCGCATGAATGCGACACGCTGGGCGCCGCCCTCGATATCGATCATCACCTGACGCCGCCTAGGTCACCTCAGACCAACGGTATGGTCGAACGGTTCAATGGCCGCATCGAAGAGGTTCTGCAGAGCCATCCCTTCCGATCCGGCGAGGTTCTGGAAGCCACGCTGCTTCGCTATGTCTGGCTTTACACCCAGCCGCTGCCGCAATCAGCCCTGGGCAGCAAGACGCCCTTGCAGGCACTGAAGGGATGGCGCAAACTCAAACTAGAGCTGGTCAGGAAACAGCCATATTTACCTTCCTGGATGTGACAGCTAGCACTCCAAAAACGGCGGTTATTGGCCTAATTCAACATAACAACTAGTAGCTGCTATAGGCGGTCGGGCCGGACACGGACGGTCGACATAGACGATCGCGGCCGCAGGGACGATGATGGGAGCGAGTCCATTCGGCGCGGACCGATGAGCCCGCGCCGCTTGGGGTCAGGCGGCGGCAGGCCAAGCGCCCGCTCCACCCCGTCGCAGATGACCGCGTTGCGCCCGTCCAGCGTCTCCCGCGCGATGGCGGTGAAGACGTCGGCGACGTAGGTGCCCGCGCCCTCCGCCAGACCGGCGTGGAACTGCTCGAAACTGATGGGCACGAAGCGCACCGGGACGCCGGCGGCCTGCGACAGGGTTGCGGCCATCCCGGCGAAGGTCATTAGCCGCGGGCCGGTCAGTTCGTAGAACTGGTTTTCCGTCTCGTTGTATTTCAGCGCCTTCACGGCCACCTCGGCGATGTCATCCACGTCGAGAATGGGTTCGGCCACGTCTCCGCCGGGCATTAGCAGCGCGCCCGACAGGATCGGATCGCGCAGGTAGCCTTCGGAGAAGTTCTGCGCAAACCATGCACAACGCAAGCGGATGGTGGGGACGCCCGCGGCCAGGACAGCCTCCTCGCCCTGTTGGGCATGGTGCTCGCTCCGACCCGAAAGCAGGACCAGCCGTTCGACGCCCGCCGCACGCGCTGCTTCGGCCAGCGCGCCGACGGCCTCCACTGCACCGGGGAACGCAAGGTCGGGGAAGTAGCTGATATAGGCCGCGCGCGCCCTCCAGCGCAGGGGCCCAGGTCGCGCGGTTCTCCCAGCCGAAGGGCGTAGCGCTGCCGCGGGAGCCACGGCGAACGGACTTGCCATCTGCCTCCGGTCGGCCGGCGATACGACGGCCGGTCTTCCCGGTGGCACCAATGATGAGGGTAGGTTGATCTTGCATGAGGGGTCTCCTGTTCGTAGTTGTGATCGATAACTAAGCGGCGCTGCTGCGCACCTGCCCGACTAGGATCGACCAATCCATGCCGAGAGCCGCGTAAACATCGCCCGCTTCGGCACTCGCATTGTCTGCGAGGATTTCAACCATGAGGCTCTCGCCGTCGGCGACCACAACACCGGCTTGGGTCAGCCGGACAAGAGCGGTCTCGCGCTTTGTCACGTTGAAGGTTCCGCTTGCATCGACGGCAACAAGGCTTCGTACCCTTCGCGCATGGCTTGCATGGCCGGAAAGGCAGCACAGACTTCCAGCGAAACGCCAGCAAAGATCAGTTTGCGCCTGCCGGTAGCCCGGATGGCTTCTGCGACCCTGGTATCATCCCAGGCATTTACGCTTGTCCGGTCGATGAAGCTTTGCCCGGCCAAAGCGTCGGCAAGTTCTGGAAACGCCGGTCCCCACAGGGTCTCTGACGAGGTTGTCGTTGTAACGATCGGCAGATTGAGTGCCTTAGCGGCATTGGCCAGTCCGACAACATTGTGCTTGAGCTCCGCGATGGAATAGTCACGGATGCCGGTCATCAGGCCAACCTGATGGTCGACAAGCACCAAGGCGGCGTTGTCTCGGGTCAATGATTCCGGGTTATGGGGATTGGTCATAGACTTGTCCTTTCGGGGTTGGTTTTCAGTCGATTGATCCAAGCCGGCCGGCACGGTAGTCGGCTTCAATAGCGTCGAGTTCCGCGTCGCTGCCCATTGCAAACGGATCCCTTTGGACAAAGGGTTCGCGCAGCGGATGTCCCTGGAAGAGAAGGGCATGCGCGCCTCGCTCAGACGAAATAGAGATGTCAGTGGCCTCTTTCACGGCGACGGCCGTACCAGGTTGCAGCACGGTTGATGTGTCGTTCCATGCAACGGTTGGCGAACCTTCAATGGCGAGGATCCATGCATGCTGGCCGCGTTCGCCCTGGTGCGTGAACCCGCCTCCCGCGTGAAGCTTGATATCGAGTAGCAAGCCGCCTTGTCGCCCAGGCGGGAGACGTCTGGCGCACGCGCGCCCGTGACACCGTTGCTTTTGCTGAGCACCAGTCGGGTGCTGGTCCGGTCGCCGGCAATGCGCGGGATGCCGTTTGCAGGCAGATGAAATGCGGCGGGCATATCATCCCGGTTTTCCGCAGGCAGATTGACGAAGACCTGCAGTCCATGGGTCCTGGCGTCGGGACGCGGCTCTTCATTGTGCATTGCGCCGCGCGCGGCCGTGAACCAATAGAGATCGCCAGGTGCCAAATCGACATCGCCGCCTAGGGAGTCGCGATTGCGGAACGCGCCCGCGCTGTCTTCGAACAGGACCGTAACCGCAGACATTCCAGCATGGGCATGCGTCCCAAACGTCGGTTCAGTCATTACGAAGTGATCCACCATGATCAGAGGATCCATCAGCCCTGAAAAATTGCTGTGCATGTAGCTTTTGGCCGAGAACCCATCGCCTATTGCGATCTGTTTTCCGTCGCTTCGCGCTTGGCCCTGACGAAGGGCGTTCGCGGACCTATCGAGAAATTGTGTGTTCATGTCGGTCTCCTGTTTTCTGTGCCATTGATAATAAGAACGGGACAATAGGCTGAAAATCAGTCAATATCGGAACTGATCGTTCTATTATTAGAACAAAAACGGAGGACTCATGATGGATTTTAATGACGCGTTCTTTTTCGTTCAGGTCGTTGAAAAGGGTGGCTTTTCCGCGGCTTCCCGGGCGTTGAATGTCCCTAAATCGCGGCTGAGCCGAAGAGTGAAGCAGCTTGAGGATGACCTCGGCGTCCGTCTCCTGCAGAGAACCTCCCGCCTCGTAACCACAACAGAGGTTGGCAAAGAATATCTTCGCCATGCACAAGAAGCGCTGACCCGGTTTGAGGCTGCCGAAACCGCCGTTCGCCGTAGGACCAACAGTATTGAAGGTGTGGTAACTGTCTCATGTTCTGTGGGCATGGCTCAATTCGCACTGGACCGGATCCTGCCCCGGTTTTTGCAGGACAATCCGAAGGTTACGGTGGTGCAGCTTGCCTCGAACCGGATGGTGGACTTGGTAAAGGACGGGATCGACGTCGCGATCCGCGGGCACTTGGACACGCTGCCGGACTCAAGCCTGATACAAACCCAGCTGGCAAACGCGGCGTGGCACTTGTTTTGCTCACCCGACTACCGAGACAGCCCAGACCCGTCAGCCAAGCCGGCTGTCCTGGCGGAACATCCAGCCTTGGTTCTCGGACGCTCAACAGGAAGGCATCGATGGCAGCTCAGCGGAAGCGATGGAAAAACCGCTTCCGTACCCTGTCAGGTTCGATTGGCGAGTGACGACATGACAACGCTGAAACGAGCAGCAACACTTGGCCTAGGAATTGTTGCTTTGCCCTCGTACGTTTGTAGGCCAGAGATCGAAGCTGGGACCCTCGTGCGTGTCCTGCCAGGCTGGACGGCGGGCAATCCGCAGATAAGTTTACTGATGCCATCCCGGCGCGGTCTTCTGCCAGCGTTTGAAGCATTCCTCAGCTTCCTCAAACGAGAATTACCCATCGTGCTTGAAAACAGATAGCTCAAGGATCGAAAAACTGAAGTTCATAGCTGTATGTACCGCCTTCTGGAACCGGACCTCCATGCAGACCAAAGCATTGATAGGAATAGGCTCGGACGCGATCTTTATTGATGCCTATTATCACAACCTTAGGGTGTGTATCCTTCAGGAACGATGCACCAAAACCAGTTGTTTTTGACGTCGAAGGGCGTTAGGTAGGAATTCGAGAAAATTAAATGGACAGAAGCCCTTGTCAGAACCCCTGGGCGTTTTGGCAGGTTTTTGACAAGGGGAATTGAGGCTTGGATCTTTGGACGGCCGCTTCCCTCAACGTTTGGCGCTGAAGATTCGATGGGAGGGTTTTGTTAACTTTCTGATGCTATTCTAACCTACAATGGGAATTTCCGGGTGAGGTTCACCATGCAACTGCACATCAAGAATGAGAGCGCCCACCAGATGGCCAAGGAACTCGCGGAACTTACCGGAGAAAGCATGACCGACGCCGTCATCCATGCCCTGGAAGATAACCTTGCGGAAGAGCGCGCCAAGCATCAGAAGAGCTAGGCGGAAAGGACAGAGCAGGCCTAAACACCACCTAAACCACCCCTAAACATCAGATAAACCGCACCTAAACTGGCAACCCTAACCCTATACCGCAAGCGGTTTAGAAAAGTTTAGTTTTGCGCATTTTTGTTTATGGTGCTTTTTGCAGCCACCTCTGACCGGCACGAACGTTATTCAGTTACAGGAACGCTGACCATGCCTGCCATTCCCAGCTTTGCCAATGTCCACCTGGAGCCCGACAACGCGCCGCCGCCGGCGGTAGACTTTGCCGCGTGGGAGGCTCAGGCGGAGGCGGAGCTTGGGCATAAGCCGGAGCCCTGGCAGACGCCGGAGGGCATTGTGGTTAAGCCGGTCTATACGGCCAAGGATCTGGAAGGGCTGGACTTCCTCGATACCATGCCGGGCATCGCGCCCTATGTGCGCGGGCCCTACCCGACCATGTATGTGAACAAGCCCTGGACGCTCCGCCAGTATGCGGGCTTCTCCACGGCGGAGGACTCGAACGCCTTCTACCGGCGCAACCTGGCGGCGGGGCAGAAGGGCCTCTCCATCGCCTTCGACCTGGCGACGCACCGGGGCTACGACTCCGACGATCCGCGCGTCGCAGCCGACGTAGGCATGGCGGGCGTGGCCATCGACTCGATCTATGATATGCGCACGCTGTTCGACGGCATCCCGCTCGGCGAGATGAGTGTGTCGATGACCATGAACGGCGCGGTGCTGCCGGTGCTCGCCCTCTACATTGCCGCGGCTGAGGAGCAGGGCGTCGCGCACGACCAACTGACCGGGACAATTCAGAACGACATCCTGAAGGAGTTCATGGTCCGCAACACCTATATCTACCCGCCGCAGCCCTCCATGCGGATCATCTCCGACATCTTCGAGTACACGTCGAAGGAGATGCCGCGCTTCAACTCGATCTCCATCAGCGGCTACCACATGCAGGAAGCGGGCGCGACCGCCGACCTGGAGCTGGCCTACACCCTGGCGGACGGCCTGGAATATGCCCGCGCGGGCAAGGAAGCGGGCCTGGATATTGACGCCTTCGCACCGCGGCTCAGCTTCTTCTGGGCGATCAGCATGAACTTCTTCATGGAAGTCGCCAAGATGCGCGCCGCCCGGCTGCTCTGGGCGAAGATGATGAAGGCCGAGGGCGCGAAGAACCCGAAATCGCTGGCGCTCCGCACCCACTGCCAGACGTCCGGCTGGTCCCTCGCAGCGCAGGACGTGTTCAACAACGTGGTCCGCACCTGCGTGGAGGCGATGGCCGCCACCCAGGGCCACACCCAGTCGCTACACACCAATGCGCTGGATGAGGCGCTGGCCCTGCCCACCGATTTCTCCGCCCGAATTGCGCGCAACACGCAGTTGGTGCTGCAACAGGAAAGCGGCACGACCAAGGTGATCGACCCCTGGGGCGGCTCCTATTACGTGGAGCGGCTGACCCAGGAAGTGGCGGCCAAGGCCTGGGCGCACATCCAGGAGATCGAGGAAATGGGCGGCATGGCCAAGGCCATTGAAGCCGGCGTGCCCAAAATGCAGATCGAGGAAGCCGCCGCCCGCACGCAAGCCCGCATCGACAGCGGCCGCCAGACCGTGGTCGGCGTGAACAAGTACAAGCCCACCGACGACCGGGCGATTGAGATCCTGAAGGTGGACAACAAGGCCGTCCGCGGCTCCCAGATCGAGAAGCTTAAGCGCCTGCCCGCAGAGCGGGACCAGGGCAAGGTAGACGCGGCATTGGCCGCTTTGACCAAGGCGGCGGAGACCGGCGAGGGCAACGTGCTGGCCCTGTCCGTGGATGCCGCCCGTGCCATGGCCACCGTGGGAGAGATCACGCAGGCGATGGAGAAGGTCTGGGGTCGGCATGTGGCCTCGATCAAGACCGTCTCCGGCGTCTATCGCCAGGAGGTCGGCCAGGGGAGCGAAGCTGTGACCGAGGTGCAGAAGATGGTCGAGGCCTTCGAGGAAAACGACGGCCGCCGCCCGCGCATCCTGATCGCCAAGATGGGCCAGGACGGCCACGACCGCGGCCAGAAAGTGATCGCGACGGCCTTTGCGGACCTGGGCTTCGACGTGGACATCGGCCCCCTGTTCCAAACCCCGTACGAGGCCGCCCGCCAGGCGGTGGAGAACGACGTCCACATCGTCGGCGCTTCGTCGTTGGCGGCGGGGCATTTGACCCTGGTGCCGGAGCTACGCCGCGCGCTGCGGGAGCAAGGCCGCGAAGACATTATGATCGTCGTCGGTGGCGTTATCCCGCCCCAGGACTACGATGAGCTCTATGAGGCCGGCGCGAGCGCCATCTTCCCGCCGGGCACCGTGATTGCCGAGGCCGCGAAGGACTTGTTGGCAAAGCTGAACAAGCAGTTGGGGTATTGAATCTTAGCCTTTAGCCGTTACTGCGAGGCATAGCCGAAACAATCTGCCAGCTGAGCCTCGATCAGGCAGTTTGCTGCGCACCACCAACTCCCTCCACAAAACCGTCTTATATTCGCCATGCCATTGTAACATGGAGCGGCTATCTTCCCTTCCCAGGGAGAAGACATGGTCATGGCCTCTGTTCTGGAAGTTTCCGGCGTTTCAAAATCGTTCCGGCGTAACACGGCGGTTCTGAAAAACATCAATCTCACCTTCAGGGAAGGCGAGTTGGTGGCGCTGATCGGTGCGTCTGGCTCCGGCAAGTCGACGCTCATCCGTTTGATCGCAGGTATGGAGCGGGTCGATGCCGGCGCGGGCAGTATTGCCGTGCTGGGCGAGCCAACCCAAACCAACGGCCGCCGCCTGCCCTCCCAACGCCGCCTTCGCCGCGAACTGGGCGTGGTATTTCAGCAGTTCAACCTGGTCGGCCGTCTGTTGCTTCTGAGCAATGTGCTGGTTGGCCGCCTGGGCCGGGCACCGGGCTGGCGTGGCACGTTCGGCCTGTTTTCCCGCGAAGACAAAGTGCGGGCGCTGAAAAGCCTGGAGCGTGTCGGCATGGTGGAGTTTGCCCACCAGCGCACCTCCCAACTATCCGGCGGGCAACAACAGCGGGGCACCATCGCCCGCGCGCTGACGCAAGAGGCCCAAGTGATCCTGGCGGACGAGCCCATAGCCTCCCTCGACCCGGCTTCGGCCGAGCGCGTGATGGAGATCCTGGCCGACATCAACCGGACCGACGGTGTGACGGTGATCGTTTCGCTGCACCAGATCGACCACGCCTTCAAACACTGCCGCCGCATTGTCGCTCTGAAAGAGGGCGAGGTCGTGTTCGATGGCCCCACGGCGGATATCACACCCGACAATTTAAGCTCGCTCTATGGCGTCAACCTGACTGACACCGACGGCGAGGACGAGACGCCCGGCATTCGGTTAGACGGCCATGCCGCGAGCGAAACGGTCGAGCCTAGTTGTTCCATCCCGGCTGATCGGATAGCCCCTCGTCGCTCTGCGTTTTTCATGGCACGCTGTGTTTTGACCGAGGCGCGGGATGGGAGAGCGACATGGTGATCAAGCTTCACAGTCAGGCGACGACGCCACCGAAGATCAGGGCGGCCATACAGGCCAGTGACGACCCTGCGTGGGTTCTTGCCGAGCGTCACGGGACCACGGAACAGACCGTATGGAAATGGTGCCAGCGTGCCAGCGTGGAGGATCGCAGCCACACGCCCCATCGCCTTCAGACGACGTTGACGCCAGCGCAGGAAGCTGTCGCGGTGGCCCTCCGCAAGACGCTTTTGGTCTCGCTGGATGATCTGCTGGCGGTGGTGCGCGAGTTCTTGAACCCGAATGCCTCCCGCTCTGGCCTTGACCGCTGCTTGCGTCGGCATGGCGTGGGGGGCCCTGCGCGCCCTGAAAGCAGCATCGCCCGGCCAAAGCACAGCGCCTTCAAAGCCTATGAACCCGGTTCCATCCCCATCGACCTTGAAATACCTGCCACCGATGGCAGATGAGAGCCGCCGCCGTTCCCTCTTCGTGGCCATCGACAGGGCAACGCGTTGGGTTGTTGTCAGGGTCTACAACAGCAAGACAGCGGCCAATGCCCGGCGCTTCCTGCGCGCCCTGGAGCGCGCCTGCCCGATGCGGATCCGCCCCATACTCCCGGATAATGGAAAAGAGTTCACGGATCGCCTCTTCGGTCTGCGCCAGCGCGCCGCAACAGGCGCGCATGAATGCGACACGCTGGGCGCCGCCCTCGATATCGATCATCGCCTGACGCCGCCTAGGTCACCTCAGACCAACGGCATGGTCGAACGGTTCAATGGCCGCATCGAAGAGGTTCTGCAGAGCCATCCCTTCCGATCCGGCGAGGTTCTGGAAGCCACGCTGCTTCGCTATGTCTGGCTTTACACCCAGCCGCTGCTGCAATCAGCCCTGGGCAGCAAGACGCCCTTGCAGGCACTGAAGGGATGGCGCAAACTCAAACTAGAGCTGGTCAGGAAACAGCCATATTACCTTCCAGGATGGGACATGGCCAGCGTCTCTGACGGTTGGGGGCCGTTCCTGGCGTTGTCCAACGCCCAGATGCTGGACGTTCGTCAAATCGAAGCGTTCAAGGCAAAGCTGAAAGCCGAGCGCAAGGGTGATGCGGACGGCGTGGCCAAGGCCAATGCTGAACTCGCCAAACTGGCCGAGATGGCCAAAGTGGTTGGCAAATCGGGCTACTAAGCTCGGCTTAACCGCGGTTTTCAGGCTGCCGGTGGTCAGGAATGGCTGCCGGCAGCCGCTGTATATTTCAGGGTAGAATTCCAATGGCGCAAACCGATACCGGCAACCTGGCTTTATCCCCCGAAATCCAGGAGCAATTGAAGCCGCGCTGGGGTTCTTTCGTACCTATGGCGTGACGGCGCTGGTGATCGCTCTGTTTTTGAGCGTGGCCTACTACCCGGCAGAGGTGTTCAACTGGACCTATCTATTTACGGAGGCCGGGAACATGGCGACGTTCATCGCCGATTTCCTGGAGCCCAATTTCGAGGACTGGCGGCAGTATCTCGATAAGATGCTGGAGACCATCTACATCGCGCTTTGAGGCACGTTTCTGTCGACCGTTGTCGGTGTGCTTTTTGCGCTGCTGTCGTCATCCAACATCGCGTTCTGATGGGTGGTGCAGCCCATCCGCCGTCTGATGGATGCGGCGCGCGCGATCAACGAGATCGTGTTCGCTATTCTGTTCGTTGCCGCCGTCGGCCTGGGGCCGTTTGCGGGTGTCATGGCAACCTTCATCCACAATCTGGGCATCATTTCCAAGCTATTCTCGGAAGTCGTCGAGGCCATCGATCCCCGCTCGGTTGAGGGTGTTCGCTCAACCGGAGCTTCCCGCCTGCAGGAGATAATCTATGGCGTCATTCCCCAAGTGCTGCCGCTCTGGTCGAGCCTGACGCTGTACTGGTTCGAGACCAATGTTCGGTCGGCGACGGTGCTGGGCATCGTCGGTGCGGGCGGTATCGGCTTTACCTTCTACGAGAGCTTCCGCTCGTTTCAGTATGACCGGGCGGCGGCCATCAGCATCGTGGTTGTTGTGGCGGTGACGCTGATCGACATCCTGTCCGCGCGTTTGCGCAAATTCCTGGTGTAGGCGGGAAACATTGCCCGGCGGGCTTGATCCCGCGTCCACTGCCGCGCAGAGTCTACCTCTCTGCTCCCGACCGGCAGTGGAAAGGACATACCCATGCCGATAGCCGCTGCCCGAAACGGCGATATCGCCTACACACGCGCTGGCACTGGCGCGCCGTTGGTGCTGTGTCTGCCGCAAAGCTCCGGGCCCGTTGGCGTCGGGCCTTTCGTGGAGGCGGTGGCGGAGGGCTTTGACGTTATCCGTTATAACCAGAGAGGTACGGGTGGGTCGCCACCGCCCGCAGACCCCGCCGCTGTCACTATGGCCGACCGAGCGGAGGAGGTGGCGGCGTTGCTGGAGGCGCTGGCGATTCCCAAGGCGCACCTGTTCTGCCACTCGACCGGTTGCGGCATCGGGATTGCCTTTGCCGCCACCTATCCGGAGAGGGCCGAGAAGCTGGTTCTTGCCACACCGTGGGAGTATGGTGACCGGTTCATCACCATGATGCAGAACCTGCGGATTGCCGCGGCGCGGGCGCTAAGTCCCCGGGATTACGCCATCTACAACGCCAGCCTACTGTTCCCGCCTTCCTACCGCAGGGTGCATGCGGAGGGCTTCGCCGCCCAGGCGGCGGCTGCCGCGCCCCAGGATGCGGACCAGATCGCGAGCCGGCTGGAGGCTATCCTCGCCTTCGACACGTGGCCTGTAACACCGGAAATCAGGACGCCGGCGCTGGTGGTCTCTGCAGCCGACGACCAGCTCATGCCCTATTGGTTCGGGCGAGATATTGCAGCAAGTCTGCCCAATGGCCGTTATGAGGAAGTGCATGGCGGTGGCCACATACTGCCGGAGACCAAAACGGAGGAGCTGGTGCGGCTGGTCCGGGAGTTTTTAGCGGCTGGCAGTTGATCTGGGTGTCGGCTCTCAGCGATGCCTCGGCGGCAGAGGTCGGTGCCTAGGGGAGAATGCAGTGACTTTCCGGTGCGGCACAAAGCGGCTATAGTCGGCCCTGGCTGTTATCCAAGCGGCCGCCAACTTTTAAGGACCCCTCATGACAGAGCGCTATCATCTGATCAGCTCCGTCACTTGACCCTGGGTTCAGCGCGCCGTGATCGTAATGCGTGCCAAAGGGGTCGAGTTCGACGTGACCTATATTAACCTCCGCGAGAAACCCGACTGGTTCCTCAAAATTTCTCCGCACGGCAAGGTGCCGGTGCTGAATGTGGGCGGCGAACCGCTCTTCGAATCGAACGCCATTGCGGAGTTCATTGAGGAGACCGTCGACCCGCCACTGCACCCGCAGGACGCCATCAAGCGGGCGCGGAACCGGGCCTGGACGGACTATGTGCCGACCTTCTCCAGCGGCCTATCGGCCACCTACTACTCCACCAGCAAGGAGGCGTACGAGGTCGGCTTCGGAAAAGCACGGGAAGTGCTGGCGAAACTTGAGGGCGCTATTGCAAGCGAGCGCGGTAATAATGGGCCGTACTTCAACGGACCCGACCTCT
Source organism: Alphaproteobacteria bacterium (assembly GCA_965202745.1). Lineage (GTDB taxonomy): Bacteria > Pseudomonadota > Alphaproteobacteria > Bin95 > Bin95 > JACKII01. Next base: position 160,228 of record CBDBCB010000020.1, on the reverse strand, counting down.
GCCTGGTCGATGCGGCTTACGCACCCTTCTTTCAACGCTTTATGAAAGTCGAGGAAAAGAAGAAAACCGGCCTGCTCGACGAGTTCCCGCTGGTGAAGGTGTGGTGCGAGGCGCTGCTGTCGACAGAGATGGTAACGGGTTCCGTTCACGACACCTTTGATCAGGAATTCGCAGGCAACATGCATCGCCGCGGTCGGTGGTTGCGGACCTGTTTCCGAAAGCCGCCTGATCCTCATTCGCTATCCAGGCGAATTCCAGCCCCAACCGGTTCGCGCCGGTTGGGGTTTTTTGTTGAGCGCTATATCCTTCGCGTTCAACACAAGCAGGAGGAAGCCTCATGACCGTTACCGTTGCAAAGTTTCTGGATGTTGCCGAAGGGTTGCAGCCGGGCCAGTTCAGTGTCGGTGACCGGGAGCAGATCAACAGCATTTCGGATCTGCCCGAGACCTATAAACAGCTGATGGACAAGCCAATTCCGGTGGTGATGGCCGTCATGGGCGGCGACGGCAGGCCCAATCTGACGCCCATGTGGTTCGATTACGAGGACGACAAGGTCCTGGTGAACGTCGCCGAGCACCGCAAGAAAACCGAGTGGATTCGTAAGACACCGCAAATCACCCTGCTGCTGCTCAATCCGGCCAACATGTACCACTGGATGAGCCTGAAAGTGACGGTGGAGCGCGAAATGCACGAGGACGACCCGAAAGATGGTGCGTGGGTGACAGAGCAGGTTAACCGCATCTGGAAGAAATATATTGGCGAGGGCGAGGAATACAGCCTGCGCGACCCCTCCATTCAGGAACGGCGGGTGCTGTTTGAGTGCCGTGTCGACCGCATCGCGACCTTTGGCCAGCCGGGCTAAACGCACTTGCAACGGCAGCGTCAATCTTCGGGCGCTGCCGTAAAAAACACACATTTGTATGAATTTTCACCCAAATGGGTGATGTGGGGGTGTTGGAAAAGAACTTAACCATTGCTGTCTTCACTATCAAATGGAGCAATGGACGATGGCTGACACACTCACCAAATCGACGAACCACTCTGCCCGGCTGACTGGCTTTCATACGCGCCGCGCTGTTTCCGTGCTGGCCGGTATTTCGCTGGCCGCTCTGGGCGCTACCTGCAACACCGCACCGCCGCCCAAGGCCGAGGGCACGCAATTGTCGGCGGCGGAAGTGACGGCGCTCTATATGTCCGGCGGGCAGACGCTCAGTCACGGCACGTCGCTGAAAAGCGGCCGCGAGTGGAAAATTACGCGCGACGGCGCTGGGGTGCAGTCCCTTGCTATGGTCAGCAGTGATTTTACCGACACCGGCACCTACCGCATCGATGGCAATATGGTTTGCAGCCAGTGGGTGAACGTCTGTAACGGCGGGGAATCCTGCAACTCCATCTACCAGACGCCCGACGGCAAATACCAGTCGGCCAATGACAAAGGCGAAAAGCAGAACATCTTTACGATTACGGCAGGCTCATAAACGCGCTGCCGGAAATGTCCCGTACCAATGATGGGGTGGGACCGAGAAAGGGAGCGGTGTTGGGGTCAAAGAATGGGCTGCCTCCTCTTTTCTGTCGTTACAGAGCTTAAAACGCGCGCGCCGGCAGGCCACCGCCATCGACTGGGATGGCCTGGCCGGTGGTGTAGCCTGCGTCCTCGCTGGCGAGATAGGCGATGAGGGCGGCAATCTCCTGCGGCTGGCTGTGGCGTTTGGCGGGCAGGAGTTTCGCGCGTTCTGCCAGCCCGGCTTGAACATCCGTCCACCCGGCACGCATGGTCGACGAAATGGTGCGGTCCGTGGTGATGGAGCCGGGGCAAATGCAATTGACCGTGATGCCCAGCGGCGCGAGGTCATGCGCAACCGAGCGGGTAAGGCCGATCACCGCTGCCTTTGACGCGGAATAGGCCGCCCGCTCCGGCAGCGGCACCAATCCGGCAACAGACGACATGGAGATGACGCGGCCCCAGCCTTGGCGCTTCATGTGCGGTACTGCTGCCTTGGTCATCAGAAACACCCCCTTGGTGTTAATGTTCATGACGGCATCCCAGCCTTCTTCGGGCACGTCCTCGATCTGGCCACGGTCCTTGCCGTGCGGGGCACCCGCATTGTTTACCAGTACGTCCAGCCGTCCATATTTCTCAACAACGCGATCCACCAGGGATTTGGCGCTGGCTTCCTGTGAAACATCACCGGTCAGGCTGATGGCCTCCCCGCCGGCTTCTTCGATCCTGGCAACCAACGTGTCGAGCCCCTGCCAGGATGACTACTGGCCTGCTGCGGTCCGGTCGTTCGCGACGCCCGCTGCTGCCACGTCTGAGGCTGCGATGATGAAGCCGTCCTTGGCGAGGCGCAGAGCTGTCGCGGTGCCAATGCCGTTTTCCTTGCCACCGCCAGTGATGAGCGCGACACGTTTTTCTGTAGACACGGTGGTTTCCAGAAATATAGGTCCGCGTTCAGCCAGTCCCAAGCACCTCACTCCGTTTGTCAGATGTGCAGCCTCAGTTTTGATTGGTGACCTAAGCTAAGTGTTCCATCCTGGCTGATTAGATAGCCCCTCGTCGCTCTGCGTTTTTCATGGCACGCTGTGTTTTGACCGAGGCGCGGGATGGGAGAGCGACATGGTGATCAAGCTTCACAGTCAGGCGACGACGCCACCGAAGATCAGGGCGGCCATACAGGCCAGTGACGACCCTGCGTGGGTTCTTGCCGAGCGTCACCGGACCACGGAACAGACCGTATGGAAATGGTGCCAGCGTGGAGGATCGCAGCCACACGCCCCATCGCCTTCAGACGACGTTGACGCCAGCGCAGGAAGCTGTCGCCGTGGCCCTCCGCAAGACGCTTTTGGTCTCGCTGGATGATCTGCTGGCGGTGGTGCGCGAGTTCTTGAACCCGAATGCCTCCCGCTCTGGCCTTGACCGCTGCTTGCGTCGGCATGGCGTGGGGTCCCTGCGCGCCCTGAAAGCAGCATCGCCCCGGCCAAAGCACAGCGCCTTCAAAGCCTATGAACCCGGTTCCATCCCCATCGACCTGAAATACCTGCCACCGATGGCAGATGAGAGCCGCCGCCGTTCCCTCTTCGTGGCCATCGACAGGGCAACGCGTTGGGTTGTTGTCAGGGTCTACAACAGCAAGACAGCGGCCAATGCCCGGCGCTTCCTGCGCGCCCTGGAGCGCGCCTGCCCGATGCGCATCCGCCCCATACTCCCGGATAATGGAAAAGAGTTCACGGATCGCCTCTTCGGTCTGCGCCAGCGCGCCGCAACAGGCGCGCATGAATGCGACACGCTGGGCGCCGCCCTCGACATCGATCATCGCCTGACGCTGCCTAGGTCACCTCAGACCAACGGTATGGTCGAACGGTTCAATGGCCGCATCGAAGAGGTTCTGCAGAGCCATCCCTTCCGATCCGGCGAGGTTCTGGAAGCCACGCTGCTTCGCTATGTCTGGCTTTACACCCAGCCGCTGCCGCAATCAGCCCTGGGCAGCAAGACGCCTTTGCAGGCAATGAAGGGATGGCGCAAACTCAAACTAGAGCTGGTCAGGAAACAGCCATATTACCTTCCTGGATGGGACAACTAGTGCATTGGCGCTCATTGGAGGGCGCTCGTGGCGGTCCTTGTCCTGCTCGTATCGATGGCGGTATTTCTGTCAGCAATTGCTCTGTCCAGGGGTGTCATGGCTGCAGCATACCGGCGTCTGGGTCCGTTGGTTGAGCGAAGGCGGGATGGCATTACGGTTCACCCTGAAACATGGGAAAGAATGTTTTTGAGTGATAAGCAGTAAAACAAAGGCGCATAATGTTGCGCTTCCCTGCCGCGAGGAGGCAGGTTCAAACCCACTTTTCGAGGGAACGGGCCGACCATGCTGCCAAGATCGAGTTGGGGCACTTTGCTGCTCGCGTACAAGCTGGTGCTCGGCGTTGGCAGACCCTCGTTTGTGCGGCTGATGAAGTGGCCGTTTCTGGCGCTGTTGGCGGCGATGATCTGCCAGGTTCTGGTTGTCTCAACCGGAGAACCGGGGCCCGATGGTGGTATTCAACTGCCGCTGCTTGGCCAGGTATTTAGTCTGGCAGCGCAATTGGCGTCCGGCGTCGTCGTGTTGGTGGGCATGACCGCGTGGGCCCGATGGGTCGTCGATCCGGCCGCGCCAACCCGCATCCAATGGCGGCGCAGCGAGTGGGTCACGCTCGGCCGGTTGGTGCAGGTCTATCTGCTGGGGTTGCTCGCCGGTGTGGCGGCAGCGGTTGCGATTTTCTTTGTCCTGAAACTGTTCCTATCCGGCACCGGTCCCAGCCTGGACACCGGCGCGACTGACCCGTTTGGACTGGCTGATATCGGTACGGCTGCCGTGCTGCCCGGCTTGGCAATGACGGCGGCGGTTGTGGCTGTGTGGGTCCGGTTTTGCCTCAGCCCGGTTGCGGCAGCAGTGGGTGCTCCCAGCGATCTCGCCCTGGCTGCGCAGGCCGGTCGCACCGGGCGGTGGCATATGTTTTGGACCGCGGTGCTCTTTATCCCCACATCACTCGCCGCCATGCTGCCGCTGACCATTGCCGGGCTGATGATCGTAACGCTGCTGGCGTCTGTTGCCTCCAGCCCATTCATGGTGTCGGTCTGGAGCAACATTATCCTCTCTGTGCTGTATATTCCGGTCGGCCTAGGCCTTTACGGTATCTTCGTGACAATTTTCTGTCTCTACTACCGCTGGCTGGTGGTGAAGGGCCTGTCGCACTAGAGCAGGTCCCGATCCGTTTTGGATCGGGTGAATCTGCTCGAAATCTAAGAGTTAGAACATCTTACCCGGCAAATTGATCGCGATAGCGGTTCAATTTGAACCGGCGATGCCTAGATGTTTAGAACCGGTTAGAACGGCTGGCGAATCCGGCTACAGTGTCTCCCTTTGCCGAACCGGATGATCGCTGCTTGCCCCCTGCTTCTCCCCCTTCCATCGACGCAATGACCGACGGCGTTCTCGCCGGTGACCGCGCCCTGATGGGCCGCGCGATTACGCTGGTGGAAAGCCGTCACCCGAAACGCCGGGAACTCGCGCAGGAGCTACTGCACCGCCTGCTGCCTCATGCTGGCAATGCTCACCGGGTCGGCATTACCGGCGTGCCGGGCGTCGGAAAATCCACTTTTATCGAGAGCCTGGGCACCACGCTGACGGCGCGGGGCTCTAAAGTCGCGGTGCTGGCGGTAGATCCCACCTCCAGCCGCACGGGCGGCTCTATCCTGGGCGACAAGACCCGCATGGCGGCGCTGGCGGCGGACCAAAACGCCTTTATCCGGCCGAGCCCATCCGCAGGGACTCTCGGTGGTGTCGCGCGCGCCACCCGCGAAACCATGGTGGTGCTGGAGGCGGCGGGCTACGACGTGGTGCTGGTGGAAACCGTCGGCGTTGGCCAGTCGGAGACCACCGTCGCGGAGATGGTGGACTTCTTCCTAGTTCTGATGTTGCCCGGCGCGGGCGACGAGTTGCAGGGCATCAAGAAAGGCATCCTGGAACTGGCCGACATGGTTGCGGTGAACAAGGCCGATGGCGACAACGCCAAGCGCGCAATCGCAGCGGCCCGGGAATACATGGCGGCGTTGCACATCCTGACGCTCGCGTCGCCGAATTGGTCGCCGCCGGTAGTAACGTGCGCCGGGCTTACCGGTCAGGGCCTGGGGGAACTCTGGGGTAAGATTGAGGAACACCGCCGCATTTTCTCCGAATCCGGTGAGCGTGCGGACAAGCGCCGGACCCAGCAGGTGCGCTGGATGTGGGCGATGCTGGAAGACCGCCTGATGGCTGGTCTCCGCGGCGAACCGAGCGTGCGGGACGCCCTGCCCGGCATCGAGGCGGAAGTGGCAAAGGGGCTGCTGACACCATCCCGCGCGGTGGAGACGGTCTTGCAGCTGTGGAAGCGGTCGTTTTAGCGTCGCTTATTGGGCCATGGTGGTCGGAAAGACGGTGACGACACTTTTGGTGGGCATCTGTACGGTAACCGGTCCGCCGCCCTGGCTCTGGGCCACTTTTACCGGGTTTTCCCCGCTCTTCCAGTTGGCGAAGGTTGCCGCGTACTTGCCGGGTTTCAGCCCGTGAATGGCAATCGGGCCCTTGATTTCCGCCCGGATCACGGCAACCTGCCCGCCATCGGGGTTCTCGAAGGCTACTGCGAAGAACTTCGGCTTCTCAACAACCGCGCCGAGCCTGCCCTCTCCGCCCCGGATATAGCGCATGTATTGCATCAGGCGGCGTCCCTGGTGCGATGGTGTTGTTTCGCCGGTTTCCTTGTCCACATAGACCAGCATGCCCCGCCGGGGCCTGCCGTCGTCGGGCGCCCAGGTTGCGATGCCGAAAGATTGCCAGGCCGAGGCGTTAGCGTTCTGAACATCCTGGTGCAGGTGGTAGGAATTGCCTTTCACCAGTTCCAGCATCTCGGTTCTGATGCCGTAGCGGTCAGCCGTGGCGGTAATCCCGCGTAGAACTTCGGGCGTGGCGCGGGCATAGCGGTGGTAAGATATCGCGCCCACATACTGGCGGACGCCCGGTACCTGCATCGCTTCCTCGAACAGCTTGACGGCCAGAGCCGCCCGTTTGGTGGATGGCAGGATCAGTTCGGGCTTGAAGCCCAAGGGGGTTAGGCGCTTCATGGCGGCTGCCGCGGCCTCCCCCAATAGCCGGCCGCTGTGCTTCCAGCGGGCCGTGTGGTCCGGCTCCAGGATGACTTCCAGCCCGTCCGGAACGATACCGTACTTGGTCTTCAGGTGGATGAAGACCTGAGACACCAGTTCCGCATACTCTTCCGGATTTTGGGCGTGGTTGTAGTGCGTCTGGTTCTTGCCTTTGTCGAAATCCACAAAGCAGAGGTTGATATAGAGCTTCTCCCCCTTCGCCTTCAGCCGCTTTGCCATGGGCAGCAGCACCCGCTCGACCTGGTAGTCGATCTCCTCGAAGTGAAACCTGGCGGGGTCTGCCTTGAACGGATCGTTGTTGTCGTTAACCTTGTGATAGAAGCGCCTTTGCATGTCCTTTTGAGAGATCGCGCCACTTTCAAACTGTGACCAGTAAGGCGTTGAGTTCTCCGAATTGCTGCACAGTTCCAGGCGGACGCGGTTTACGCCGATATCGTCCACCAGCGTGTCTATAATCTGGTCCTGGTATTGGTGCCAGCTGGGGTCGAAGTGGTTTTGGGCCTTGCCGAACTGGGTGAGGTAGACGGTCACTTCCCAACCGCTCATGGTCTGGTAGCGCTTGGCCGGGTCGATGGTTACTTCGACCGGCTGGGCGAGGGCGCAGAAGGGAAACAACAGCAGCAGGCTCCAGGTCAGGAGCCGCTCACGCAAGGCGGAAAACATCATCGTCTCCATAGGACGGTGTACCGGCAGACACCTGGATATGGCGACGGGCTAGGCGCGTTTCGACCCCCGCTTGCCCTGATAGCAGCGGAGGAAACTCTGTTCGCCAAGCGCTGCCGCTTTCTCCCAACTGAATTTTGCGGCTTGGGGCAGGGCCTTGGCCGTCAATGCAGTCTGCAAGCCATCCTCGTTGAAAAACCGCAGGATCGTGCGGGTGATGTCGTCCAGGTCTAGCGGGTCGTAGAATAGACCGGCATCCCCCACCACTTCCGGCAGGCTGCTGAGATTGCTTGCCAGCACCGGCACGCCGCAGGACATGGCCTCCACCGTGGGCAGGCCGAAGCCTTCCCAGAGAGAGGGGAACACCAATGCATCGGTGGCCGAGAACAGGTCGACCAGCGCCTCATCGCTCAGGTAGCCGGTGAAGTGGACGTTCTGCTCCAGCGGTGGATTTTCGGTGACGAAGGCCTGGAGTTCCGGCACATTGTCCCAAAAGCCCTTGCCAGAGGTGCTGCCAACAATGGCCAGAGTGCACATCGGGCCGCGCCGCCACGATGGCGGGCATGGGTTTCAGCAGCGTCAGGATGTTCTTGTGGGCGTTCATGCCGCCCACATAGGTGAGCACGTGAGCCTCGTCCGGAATGGTGTGCTGGCGCCTAATAGCGAGGCCAGGCTCACGGCTGGCGCGCGGCTGGAATTCTGGCGCGGAGCCTTCGGTCACCACGTCGATCTTCGCCCGCGGAATTTTCAGGTACTGCACCATGTCCCGCGCCGACGATTCCGAGACCGTCATCGCCCGCGTTGTCTGGCGCAGCGCCAGCCAGGTTTTTACCTGCCAGAGCCGGTGGTTCAGCTTGATCGGGAACAGGTATTGCGGCAGCCGCTCCGCCGTCGTGTCGTGATAGCAGATCACCTTCGGCACGCGGGAGAGCAGCGGGAAATAGGAATAGACCGTTGGGTAGTAGAACAGGTCGAAGCCCGCCCGCCGCACGATCTGACCCATTTGCCAGAGGTAACCGATAGAGCGCGCGTTATCGCCCTGGGACGCCTCATTCAGGTTGCCTTTGGTCGAGGCGATAATGGTTTCAACACCCTCCGGCACGGGAAAGGCGGACGGCTGGTCGAACACCAGTGTGTAGCGGAAACGGCTGCCGGGCTGGCGCGCGCGTTCGGCCAGCGCGGAGACGAACTCCCGCGTGAAGCGCCCAAAACCCCGGTCGTTGGACCAGGTGGTCGCGTCGATACCGACGTGGATTTGCTGCTCCGCCATGCGCAGACCTAGCTTTTGTCAGCCTGGAGGTAGCCGACCTGCTCTCCCAGCGACCATGCGAGCAGCAGCAGGAACGTCAGCGGCGCGGTGCGCAGGAACTCGGCCATATGATGGCCCTTGGCCTTTTGCTGACGGTACTGCCGGAACAGCAGCACGAAGGGTAGCAGCGGCATAGCGATCGCCAGCTTAATGCGCTCACGCGCCCCGATTTCCTTGCCGCGGATGCGCCCGAACATGCGCGCCCAGTGGTAGCGCTCCCCCAGCATGGCGCAGAGGCTGCCGGGCTTGCGGTGCTGCACGGTGATCGCCTTGTCGGACAGCAGCAGCTTGTAGCCGCGCCGCCGAAGCTCCCAGTTCACCGGCGCTTCCAGATAGCTTTCGTCCTAGATATGGCGCACTTCCTCCAACGGCTCGCGTTTGTAGACCATGTTGGTGTCGGTGACGTATTCGGGATTGTCCTGATGCAGCGGCGGCTGGTAGCGGCTGAAGTCGCAGCAATAGATCGCCCAGTTCTTGATGTGATCGACACCGTTCCGCACCGCACCGCCGATGGCTGCGTGCGGATACTGGTCATGCAGCGCGATCATATTGCGGCACCAGTCAGGCTTCGGAATGCCCCGGTCCTCGATAATGCCAAGCAGCCGGCCCTTCGCCGCCTTCAAGGCCACTGTGCGGCGGGCGTCGAAGAACAGATGGGTTTCCAGCGGGTCTTTCGGCTGGAGGCCGTCCAGGATCACCCCCATGTCGATGAAGGTGAATTGCGGAAATTTCTCCGCGATCCCGGCCACTTCCGGCGTGATGTGGTCGTAGGGGACCAGCACTTCGATACTGGGCCCACCGGTCTGTTTTGCCAGCGCTTCCAGGCAGCGTTCCAGCGTTTGGCCGCTGTCGACGATGGTCAGCACGATGCTGAGGTCAGGCGCTGCCGTGCTGGTTTCGCTCATCCCCTCGCCCTCAGCCATCGGCTAGCCCCGGCGCGCAGCTTCGAAGCCGTGCACCTGCTGTTCCTCACTCTCGCGGAAATTCTTGCGCCAGAGGATGACAAGCCCGGCATCGGTCAGCGCCTCGTAGAAGGCATCCACGTCGATCAGTGCCTCGTGTACCTCGCCGACGATGACGTTTACGTCGGCGATGCGCTCGCCCAGGTCATGGATGGCGTTCATCTCGCTGCCCTCGATATCGAGCTTCAGCAGGTCGATTTTCTCGATGTTGTGTGCCGCCATGTGATCGGCGAGGGTGACGACTTCGATCTGCTCCACCGGCGCGCCTTCTTCCGCCAGGCCCGGCAGCAGGGAGTGCATACCCGCAAACTCGCTATGCAGCAGGTTCATGGTGCCGGTTTCCGCGCCGACGCCCTGCTGGAACAGCTTGGCCTTCGGAAAGGCCGCCAGGTTGCGTGCAAGGAAGCTGATATTCTCTTCCGCCGGTTCGAACACGTGCATCGTGGCATCCGGATAGTGCGCCAGGAACCACACGGCGGAGATGCCCACATTGCCGCCTGCGTCGATGATCGTTGCGTTGGCGGGCAGGCGGCTTTCCATCTTGTACTGCTGCTCGTGCAGGATTTCGGCAATGATGAAAATGTCGCTGAGCCGCATGACGAACGGCACCGTGCGCCCGGCAATTTTCAGGTTCAGGGTGACCTCGTCGTTATAGCGCGCCGGGTTCGACAGACTGGCGTAGATATATGTACCAACGTCTTGCGCGTCTGCATGTCCGCCGCATAGGAGCAGACGAATCTCAGCGCCTCCCCCAGCCGGTAGAGCTTCTGCCCGATCATGCCGCCCAGCCCCGCCATCGGCTAGCGAACCCGGCTCATGGCATTGCCAGGGCCGAGCAGCGCCCCGACGGCCTCTCCAATGCCCAGGAACAGACGAAGGCGACTTGCAGGGGCATTGACTTGATCAGCAGATCAACATGGTACTTCTTGGAGACGATGCGTTGCACGGTCCGGTACAGCAGCGCAGGCGGCAGCGGCAAAGAACAGCTTCTTGCTCATCGGCTGTCCAGCCACACGGGCACCCGCATAGGAGCGGGAGTAGAAGAAGCGCTGTTCCATATAGAGCCGGAAGTTGTAGTGCATTTTGTGGCCGCCCACGATATCCGGCTTCATCATCAATGTGACGCCATCGCGGTGCATGGCGTCGTGCAGGTTGTTCTCCCACTTGCATTCGGCCAGCACGTCTTTGTACCGGTTGAGTACTTCTTTCCGGTAAACGACATTGTTGCCGGGCACGCCGTCCGCCGGGCCTTCCGGCAGCGGCGGCAGGGAGCCGGAATATTCGCAGAGGAAGGCCGCCCAATCCATGAAGCTGTCCGTGGCGGCGTTGGCGATGCTGCCCGCGACCACGTCCTGGCCGTTGTCCAGCTCATCCAGCATGCGGCGGCCCCAGTCCGGCGGCACCAGCACATGGTCCTCTATCACGCCGACGAAGGGGGCGGAGGCGCGATCGATCCCGACCATGCGCATGTGGGGGATGGTGGCGTCTCCAGGCATGGAGACGACCGTGATGTCCGGAAATTCGCGCCAGAGATATTCGCGGACCTGGTAGCCCAGGCGGTCAACGACGATGATTTCCGTCGTCACATCTTCCATCGCCTGTAATGCTTGCAGACAACCAGTCAGATCGCTGTAGCTGTTCACCGATGGGATAATAACGGAGAGATCAACCCCACTCATCGCTCGCTCCTAAACCAATATTTCGTTGCCCTATTTCTACCTGATCCCATCCCCAAACCAGGATGCGGCATGACCTCCGGCTCCAATTCGCCGCGGGACGGGGGTCTGAGCGCTACGGGATGCGCACGTCGATGGCGGCGGTGGCGATGACGGCGACGTCGCCCACGGCCTCGTCCGGCACGTCTAGCCCGCCCTTGACGGCGGTCACGGTTACCTTGCCGATCGGCAGGCTGGCTTTGACCTTGTCCGTATCCACTTTGGAGGGGTCCTGAACGCCGATGGTGACGTTCACTTCCAGCTCGTCCTTATTGATTCCCAGCGTTCGGATGAAGGAAAGCGAGCTGTGATGCAGTGCGTCCTGCACCGCCCGGACCGCGGCCTTGGTGTAGTCGCCGCCGTGCAGGTCGTTGCCGGCGCCCATCTCCAGGATTGCGCGCTTGCTCATGCGGAAGCTCCTTCGGGCAGATCCAGGTAGACGACTGCGGCCGCGTGCGCGACCAGGGTCACGTCGCCATTATAGTTCGGAATGGTGAGGCCGCCCTCGACCACATCGACGGTGCCGGTGCCATGCGGTAGCACCGCCAGCACCTGGGCTTTGTCTACGGTTTCCGGGTTCGGCGCGCCGATGGTTACTTTCACCTGCATGGAGTCGGTGTCCATGCCCAGCGCTTTCGCGATGGAGAGGGAGTTGTGCCAGAGCGCATCGCGCAGCGCGCGGACGGCAGCTTTGGTGCTATCGCCGCCGCGGATATCGGTGCCCATACCGATTTCCAGGACTATTCGTTTCCAGGCCATGTTGTTTTCCTTTCACCGGGGGACCGGTGGTGTTTTGTTGTGCTGCTGCTGAAGCCCGCGTCGGGATTACCGCACAACTGCGTTTGTGCGGCGTAACACCTTGACCTCAATCATGCACCATACGAATGCCGCAGAGCTATACAGATAGTAAAGCTGGTGGAACGCCAGTCCGAAGATTGCAAATGGTACGCCGCCATTGCTGATCATGAACTGGAAAAAGCTCCAGTTGGCGATAACTACAATGGCCAGCATCGCCAATTTGAGGGGCCAGAGCCCCGGCACGATGATTATGGTCAGAACGCTAAACAGGAGCAGCCCTGCCAGCGCTGCGCGAATACGCTCGCCAGAGCTGGTGTTTAGATCATCGGTCAGCCCTTCCCGCTGAATCATCAGGCGTGACCATGGGATGGCCCACATGAAGATGTCGGTATGGATGACGTTGCGGATCGTCCAGACCTTCAGGTGCTTACTCAATAGATTAGGCAGCAGCATAATGCGCCCGCCCGCTGCCCGCTGCCCGCTGCCCGCAGCCGGTAGCCCAGGTCGATATCCTCAATTGACGGACGCTGGTAGGTTTCCACGTCGAAGCCACCAATGTCGCGAAATGCCGATTTCCGCACCGCGCCGCAACCTGCTCAAAAGGTGGTGGCCTCTTCGTTGCCGCGCTGGTGGTAGTAGCGATGGGTTAGGTTCTTATATTTGCTGATCCAGGTCTGGCCACTGGGTGTCTCATCATAGGAGCCGAAGACGGCGACGATTTCGGGGTCGTCAAAAGCTGGCAGGATGTGCTCGGCCCCGCCCGGCCAGGCGATGACGTCCCAGAGAATATCGCCCTTCGCATGTTGCGCGGCCAGGTTCCGTGCGACACCGGGGCCACCATTCACAGGGTTGATGACAACGGTTGCGCCCATCTCGCGGGCGACGGCGACCGTATCGTCAGTGGATTGGTCATCCACCACCAACACTTCGCAGATTTCGCCGTCGTACAGCATGTTGAGGAGGGGCGGCAACACGAGAGGCAGATAATGGGCAGCATTGTAGGCCGGTATCACCACACTGATGATAGATTGGGGCCCATCCCTTTCGACCGCCATCGCTATTCGCTTCTCCAAAGGTTGCCAGGTGGGCGTTAGCGCCAGGGCGCCATAACGGCTAAACCGGATGTCAACGGCGGCGTAAAAACCTGCCACTGGGGCGGCGCAAAAGTCGGCCCCTTGGCACCGCGCCTTGTGGCGTGATGCCCTCAAATAGCAAGCACGTTCCGAGGCGCGTTGGCCGTTAGGCCAATCAGATGATGATTAGCTTCTGGGGCGGCGGGATTTGCTTTGGTTGAGGCGGTAACTTTCGCCATTCATCTCCAGGATATTCCCATGATGGGTCAGCCGGTCCAGCAAGGCACCTGTCAGGCGTTCTGTGCCGAAGGGTTCTGTCCATTCCTCGAACGGCAGATTACTGGTGATCAGTGTTGAGCCGCGCTCGTAACGCTGCGATATCAGTTCGAACAACAGTTCTGCCCCGGTTTTGCTCAGCGGCACGAACCCCAATTCATCAATGATCAGCAGCTTGACCTTGGCCAATTGGCGTTGCAATCGCAGCAGGCGTTTCTCATCTCTGGCTTCCATCAACTCATGCACGAGAGAGGCGGCAGTGACGAAGCTGACCGGCATACCCTTCTGGCAGGCGGCCAGACCCAGCCCGAGGGCGACGGGGGTTTTGCCGGTTCCTGACGGGCCAAGAGCGATGACGTTCTCCTTGCGCTCGATCCATTCGCCGCGCGCCAGTGCCAGCACCATCATCTTGTTCAGGCTGGGGATCGCTTTGAAGTCGAAGCTATCAAGGCTTTTGACGGCCGGGAACTTTGCCGATTTGATCCGGCGCTCAACCATACGCCGTTCACGGTCGATCAGTTCCAATTCCGTCAACCGCGCCAGATAGCGCCCATGATCTACACCTTCGGCGGCGCAGATGCGGGCCTGCTTATCATGCGCGCGCAAGAAGGTTGGCAAGCGCAGAGGTTTGAGGTGGTTCGCCAAAAGCAGTTCTGGAGCATCGCTCATGCGCTATCTCCCGCCAGCAAGCTCATGTAGGATGATGCCGCCCTTGTTGCGATATTGGTTCTGGGCAGGAACGGGTAAACATCCAGATCCAGTCTCGGTGGTCGTCTCTCGACCCGGCAAAGCAATAAGTGTTTGATTGCGTCAAAGCTGACCGCCCTCATCTGCAGTGCGTCTTTGATTGCCAGATGCAAAACCTCCAGCTCAAAGCGCTCCAGCCGCCGCAGTACCTGAACATATTCCCGCTTTCCGGCCTTGCCCTGCCGGGCTTCCAATAATCGTTGGAGGGTTTGGAACGCGTCAGGCAAGTCCCAGCCTTGCAATGGCGTGGCTGGATCAAAGGACATGATCTTGCGCTCGATGAGAGGCAGGTAGTGTACCGGATCGAACATCATGTCGCCCGTGTCATAGCAGCGGGGATGGTCCGCGATGACTTCGGTGGCGCACCCGATGACGACGCGGTCACCGAAGCCCTTGATCCAATGATCCAACCCTCGCGGTGGCCATAGGCAACCGGCCCTGAGTAATCGTTGCCACGCAATCGTCCTTGGGATGTTGATGTGACCTAGCCGCTCTGCAGATCACAAGCTTCAAAGGGCGCGGCTGGCAGGGTGCGCATCGCCGCCAGATCAGCGCCCAGTCGTTCACCGATGCTGATCTTGTGGCCACGCAGAATGTCAGCCTGCCGTTTGCGGCATTGTTCTTCAAGATAGTCGTTGAACGCATCCCAGTTCGCGAACCGCGGCATTGGAACCATGAAGTTGCGACGCCCGTAACCAACCAGCCCCTCACCCTTGCCTTTATCGTTGCCCTTGCCGGGGCGACCATACCTCTCCCCAATCACGTAGTGAGATAGCATCGCACGGAACCGCTGCGTACGATTGCGGGTGCCATCTGGCATGATCTTGGCCACAAGGCAGCGATCCTTATCGTAAAGGATTGAGCGCGGTACAGCGCCGAAGAAGGCAAAGGCGGGCACATGCCCATCAAGCCAGGCTTCAGTGTTCGCCGCAGGATACGCGCGGATGTAGCACGCATCGCTATGCGGCAGATCAAGGGCAAAGAAGTAGGCCTTCTGCTCAACCCCGCCGATACCAACCAACGCTTCGCCAAAGTCCGCCTGCCCATGCCCTGGGGGATGGCTCAAGGGCACAAACATCTCCCGTGAGCCACGCTTTGGCGAACGCACATAGTCTTTGACAATCGTGTAGCCACCATCAAATGCGCATTCGTCGCGTAGCCGCTCAAAGATACGGTTGGCTGTGTGGCGCTGTTTGCGAGGCCGGGCCTTGTCTTCCGCCAACCACTGGTCACTCTGCTCGGTATAAGGATCAAGCTTTGGTCGTTTGATCGGTGCCGTACGCCGATAACCAGGCGGCTCAGAATACGCCAACATCTTTGAAACACTGTCCCGGCTGATCCCAAAATCCCGCGCAATCTGACGCCCCCTCAAACCTTCCTCAAAGTGAGCGTGGCGAACCTTCAAATACAATTCCACGGTGAATATCCCCAAGCCCTCCCATTAATTGAAAGGACAAAAGTGGCCGACTTTTACGCCGCCCGCGACAACACAACGCTGCCGCTACCGTGGCCGAGTATTGCTCCGCCGTTCACTGCTTCACACGCGGCTGGCTGATCCGTGTTCTGGCATCGGCGGCATTGCTGACCATCACATTGCTGATGTTGCCGATCGAGAAAGTCGCCGACAGCATCGCGCAATTGCGCTGGCCCCTTTTCCTGTTGGTTCTGGTGCTGTTCCTGGCAAGCCATGTGGTGGCGGCAGCAAAGTGGTGGTTCCTGCTGGGCAGGGGTATCCGCCTGGTTTCGGCCGTGCGGGCGCACTTTGTCGGACTGGCTGCGAACCTGTGTCTACCGGGCGTGGCGGGCGGTGATGTTGTCCGTGGCGGGTTGCTCATGCGGGAGATGGGCAGCACAAGCCGCCTAGTGACGATGTCGCTGGCGGATCGGTTGGTGGATACGGCGGCTTTGGGCCTGTTGGCGGGCCTGGGCATGTTGCTGATTGGCGAGGAGTTGCTGGAAAGCATCGGCTTGTTCGAAATATCCCACACAGGTCTGTTGTTGATTGTCGGGCTACCGGCGATCGCCGGGATTGCCGCCGGCTTCCTGTTGCTGCCCTTGTTGGCGAGGATGCTGGCAGGGTGGGTAGGGCGGAAACAGAAGACGGGCGTAGTGCAAAATTTGTCCGTCGCTGTCAGCGAGTTGGTAGGGCGGCGCGGCGCACTGCTGCTGGCGCTGGTGGTGTCGTTCAGCATTCAGGCGGGGTTGGTGCTGCTGGCGGTGATGCTGGCCGAAGGCGTTGGCGTCGAAGCGCCGCTGGAAATTTGGTTCTTCGCTTGGCCCCTTGCGAAAATCCTGGCAATTGCGCCGATCAGCCTGGGTGGAATCGGCGTCAGGGAGGCAAGCCTGGCAGCCCTGATGGCGCTGTTTGGGGCGGATGCAGCGGGCGTGGTGGCGGCCAGCCTGACCTGGCAGGGTGTCCTGTTCGCCGCCGGGGCGCTTGGCGCTATCATGTGGGTTATCACGTCCCGAAATACGGCGCGCATGACCGGCGCGCAGCCGCAATCCTAATCACAATATCCGTAATGGAGAGAGCGCAACGATGACCGAAAAGACGAAAGTCACCGTTCTCGGCGCAGGCCCGGCCGGGGTGGCTGCTGCCTATCGTCTGACCCAGCGGGACGACGTATCGGTGCAGGTGCTGGAGCGCGGACCGCAGGTCGGCGGCAACTCCTCCAGCTTTATGCTGGACGGCATCTGGTGTGACTATGGCAGCCACCGCTTCTACCCCGTGGCCGATCCAGATATCATACGTGACGTGAAGAAGCTGCTTGGCGACGACCTGCTGCTGCGCCCGCGTCATGGCCGCATCCGGCTGGGTGGCAAGTGGATCCATTTTCCGCTGAAGTCGCACGACGCGCTGTTGCGCCTGCCCAAGCCCTTTGCCGCCTCGTTGCTGATAGACATGGTGACAGGCCCCCTGCGCGGTAAACCGAAGGGCGACCCGACCTTTGCAACGACCCTGCGTTCTGGCCTGGGACCGATAATTTCGGAGCAGTTCTACTTTCCCTATGTCACCAAATTGTGGGGATTAAAGCCGGAAGAACTGGCGGTGGAATTGGCGGAGCGGCGGGTTTCCGGCAGTTCGGTCGGGAAAATCCTGCTGAAGATGATGCGGCAACTGCCTGGTTTCCGCTCCCCTACCGCCGGGCGGTTCTATTATTCGCGCAAGGTTTTCGGCCAGATCGTCCAAAACATGGCGGACGCGGCGGAGGCCCAAGGCGCGCGTTTTGAGTTCGATACCAGCCTCACCCGGATCGAGCGGGAGGGAAATAACGCGGTCGCGGTCTATGCGGAGAAGGATGGTAACGAGGAGAAGATCGTGGCCGATCACATCTGGTTGACCATTCCGATTACCAATCTGATCAAGTCCATGGACCCGCCCGCCCCGCCGGAAGTACTGGCCGCCGCGAACGGTGCGCGCAGCCGCGGTATGATCCTGATCTATCTGTTCCTGGAGCAGGATCAGTTCACCGAATACGACGCCCACTATTTCCCCGAACTGGCGACGCCGATCTCCCGTATATCGGAGCCGAAGAACTACAACAACGTCACTGAGCCGCGTGGTCTGACCGTGCTTTGCGCCGAACTGCCCTGCGATCCGGGCGAGGAATACTGGGGCAAGAGCGACGATGAACTGGGCGCGTTGTTCTGCGAATGGCTGGGTGGCGTGGGCCTACCGGTCAAGGCCAAGGTGCGCAAGACGCTGACCCGCAGGCTGGGTCATGCCTATCCGGTCTACGACCTTGGCTATGAAGAGAAATTCCACACAATGGACTCCTGGCTGGCTGGTATTGACGGGCTGCTGACCTTCGGCCGTCAGGGCCTTTTTGCGCACGACAACACACACCACGCCTTCACCATGGCCTACGGTGCTGCGGACTGTCTGCTGCCGGATGGCGTTCTGGACCGCAGCGAGTGGGTGAAGAAGCGCAAGGAATTCGAAAGCCACGTGGTGGAGGACTAAGCAGGGCTCAGGTGATGGCGGAACATGTCGACATCCTGATGTACCACTCCATCTCGAATGGAGGCGGCCCGACCTGCATCGCGCCTGCCGTGTTCGCAGCCCATATGGAAGCGCTGGCGGAGGCGGGTGCTTCGGTGGTGTCGCTCGATGATGTGGCGGAGTGGCGGGCGGGCAAGAGTGCCGTGCCGCCGAAGCCGGTGGTAATCACCTTCGACGATGGCTTCTGCGATTTCGCGGACGTGACCTATCCGATCCTGCAAAAGCATGGCTTCGGCGCGATTGTGTACCTGCCGACGGATTGCATGGGCGGGCCGGAAAACTGGTCAGGGGCCAACAATCCGGCCCGGCCGCTGATGTCGTGGGAAACGGTGCGCGATCTGGCAGCGGAGGGGATTGAGTTCGGCGGCCACAGCCTGACCCATGCCGACCTGATGTCGCTCAGCGGGCAGGCGCGCTCCAGGGCGCGCAGGAAGCGCCGGGCATTGGCCGCTGTCTTGCTGTTGTAGACCCTGACAACAACCCAACGCGTTGCCCTGTCGATGGCCACGAAGAGGGAACGGCGGCGGCTCTCATCTGCCATCGGTGGCAGGTATTTCAGGTCGATGGGGATGGAACCGGGTTCATAGGCTTTGAAGGCGCTGTGCTTTGGCCGGGGCGATGCTGCTTTCAGGGCGCGCAGGGCCCCCACGCCATGCCGACGCAAGCAGCGGTCAAGGCCAGAGCGGGAGGCATTCGGGTTCAAGAACTCGCGCACCACCGCCAGCAGATCATCCAGCGAGACCAAAAGCGTCTTGCGGAGGGCCACGGCGACAGCTTCCTGCGCTGGCGTCAACGTCGTCTGAAGGCGATGGGGCGTGTGGCTGCGATCCTCCACGCTGGCACGCTGGCACCATTTCCATACGGTCTGTTCCGTGGTCCCGTGACGCTCGGCAAGAACCCACGCAGGGTCGTCACTGGCCTGTATGGCCGCCCTGATCTTCGGTGGCGTCGTCGCCTGACTGTGAAGCTTGATCACCATGTCGCTCTCCCATCCCGCGCCTCGGTCAAAACACAGCGTGCCATGAAAAACGCAGAGCGAAGAGGGCTATCTAATCAGCCAGGATGGAACACCCAACCAGCGCTCGCGCCAGCTGCTGTACATAGACTCCGTCGCCGCCGAAATTGTAGGGCGGGTAGAAGGTGGTCACCATCGCGATGCGCAAGGCAGGTTCGGCCATTCTCTCGTCCTGTTTCGAATACCTGAGCAGCAGCACTGCCCGCTCGGTATTTGTTCATCTTCTTGCCCTAGGCTGCGCCGGAAAGAAGGGCAGGCGTGACATTCGTCACGTTGTCCGCGGCGAATCTTTAATATTATGTATCGGTGATTGAAGTGACGGGTTCGAATGACGCAAATCATCAGTATCATGATATTGTTTCGCAAGTTCAGGGCGGCTCGGACTTGATGCAACTTGACCGCACCATGATTGCCGGTGCCGGCATTGGTGTGCTGGCGCTTTCGCTGTTGGCGATGCTGCCCGGCCAGTGGTGGGGGGCGAACCTTCTTACCAATTTCCACTTGCATCTCGCCGTCGCCGGTCTGGCGATCCTGGCGGCTGGCGCCGTTTGGCGGCGGTGGCTTCAGGTGGGGATCGGCGTGGTGGTTGTGGCCGTCAATCTGGGCCTGGTTGCCGGTCAGCTTCCGGCCTCCAGCGCGCCCGGACCGGTTGGCCTTGATGTAAGCACGGGCGCTCAAAGCCGCACGGAGAAAAGCATACGGGTAATGACCCTGAACGTGCTTTTTGCGAACCATGATGTCGCCTCGTTGCGCAAACGCCTGATGGAACTTAACCTGGATGTCGTTCTATTACAATAGGTTACAGGGCGTTGGGACCGTGATCTGACGTTAGTGCACGATCTCTATCCCTACCATATGAACCTGACGCTGGCGCGGAACCTGATCGACCTTCATGGCACGATGGTTCTCAGCTGCTTTCCGTTTACCGGTTCTACCCGGCCCTTTCTGGGGTCCTTTCCGGGCCACCTGACCGCGGCCCGCATCTTGCTCGAGGGTCAATCGCTCTGGGTGGCAAGCACGCATCTGGTGAAACCGAACACTGAAGACGGGCAAATTTTGCAGTGGCAGCAACTGACCTACCTTTCCCAGTGGGTCCAGAGTATAAAGGAACCGCTGGTTATGGGCGGCGACTTCAACTCGATGTTGTACACGCCGCAGATGGAGTAGATGATCGCGCAGACGGGTGTCGCGACCGACCTGCAGGCCAGTCCCTGATGGAGGGTCGTCTTTGGCACCTATCCGGCATGGTTGCCGGTTCTCAACCTCAAGATCGATCACATCATGGCCCGAAGAGCGACTATTGGCGATGCAGAAATCGTAGCGGTTCCAGGATCTGATCACAGAAATGTGATCACCACAATATCCCTGCCCGTGGTCTTGTAAGCTCATGATTACCGGCCCAAAATACGCTGCTCCCTGCGTGCCTTTGCAACAGCCGGTGTTCTGAAGACCGGTGTTCTGAAGACCGGTGTTCTGACAACTGGGGCGGGGCCTTGTCTTGCCGGATGCTGCGAGAGGTCCGGCCGTGCGTAAACAGATCCTGGTCACGGCCGGTGCCGGCTATGTGGGCAGCCATGCATGCAAGGCTTTGGCGGCAGCGGGCTATACGCCGGTTGTTTATGACGATTTCCGGCTGGGCAATCGCTGGGCCGTGCAATGGGCCCCGCTGGTCGAAGGCAGGCTGGAAGATAGGGCTGACCTGGAAGCCGCCATCCGGCAGTACGGTATATCGACGGTCATGCATTTTGCCGCCTTTTCCAATGTTGGCGAATCGATGACCGATCCGTCGAAGTACTTCACCAACAACGTCGCGCTAACCCTGAACCTGCTGGATGCGATGGTGGCGGCAGACGTTAAGAACCTGGTCATCTCCTCGACCTGCGCGATCTATGGCCTGCCGGAGAAGCTGCCACTGACCGAAGATACGCCGGTTGCGCCGATTAACCCCTATGGCTCGTCCAAGGCGATGATGGAGGAGCTGGCGCGCTGGTATGGTACGATCCACGGCATCCGCACTGCGGCGCTCCGCTACTTCAATGCCTCAGGTGCCGATCCCGACGGCATGATCGGGGAGGCGCATGACCCGGAGACACATTTGGTGCCGATCATGGTGCAGGCGGCGCTTGGTCAGCGGTCTTATATTCAGATCAACGGCACCGACTATGACACGCCGGACGGTACCTCAATCCGCGACTACGTGCATGTCTGAGATTTGGCGACGACTCACGTGGCGGCGATGGAATTGCTGGAGAGCAAGCGCGAGAGCTTTGCGCTAAACCTGTGCACTGGGCACGGAATGTCGGTACGCCAGATCATTGACGCGGTGTCGGAAGCCGCCGGTTCCTGTCCGCTGGTCAAGGAAAGGCCGCGCCGCGCCGGCGACCCGCCGCGATTGGTAGCCGAGCCGCTGCGGGCGAACGAAATGCTGGGCTGGCAACCGCGGCTATCGCGGGTGGAGCAGATTGCCGAAACCGCCGTGCGGTGGCATCGCGACGTGCTGCCAAATATGCCATCGCCCAATGGCGGTCATTCGGAGTAATACTGGCTGTTAAAGACAATTCCTTGGGCCCGAAGCCTGGTCCGGCACGCCATACTTCGGAAAGAGAGCGGGATGCAGAAACGATGAAACGGATTCTGGTAACTGCTGGCGCAGGCTTTCTGGGCAGTCATCTGTGTACCGGTCTTGTTGACGCCGAGCACGACGTACTGTGCATCGACAACTACTACACCGGCCGCCGCAAGAATGTTTACCACCTGCTCGACCGGCCGAATTTTGAGGTGGTGCGCCACGACGTGACCTTCCCGCTGTATGTGGAAGTCGACGAAATCTACAATCTGGCCTGCCCGGCATCGCCCGTGCACTATCAGCACGATCCGGTGCAGACGACCAAGACCTGTGTGCATGGCGCGATCAACATGCTGGGGCTGGCCAAGCGCTGCGGTACCAAAATCCTGCAGGCGTCAACGTCGGAAGTTTATGGCGACCCGTTGGAGCACCCGCAGACCGAGTCCTATTGGGGCCACGTTAACCCTGTTGGACCGCGCTCGTTCTGCTACGTCGATGATCTGGTCGATGGCATGATCCGCATTATGGAAGACACCGATGATGCGGTTACCGGGCCGATCAATCTCGGCAATCCGGCGGAAATGTCAGTTCTGGAGCTGGCAGAGGAAATTCTGACGTTGACCGGATCCGCCTCGAAAATCATTCACATGCCGGCAGCGACGGATGATCCCCGCCAGCGCCAGCCGAACATTGATTTGGTGGGCGAGTTGACAGGCTGGAAACCATCGACTGCGCTGCGTACTGACCTTGAGCAGACGGTCGCTTATTTCAGAGAAGAACTGGCGGTTTAGGTGGCCGCTGCGAAAGGTGCCTGTACGAACCATGTGGCATCATCAATCAAACAGCTTCAAGCCGCTGCTGAGGTTGGACTTGCTGTCTGTCCATGGCTTTTTTGTGCTGCTGGCCGTCTCAGTTCTGCTTTGCTGGCCAATGCTGATCGTAGAGACGCCGATCGCCTTTTACGACACGGACGCCTATTTCAACCGCGGCTATCAGATCTTTGCGATTGTGGAGAAGGCGCTGCCGTTTTGGGGGGACAGCGCGGCTGCTCAAGCGACTGCGGGCGTGATTGCCACCCTCGAAGACGGTGATTCTGTCCGGGCTGTGCGATCGGTTCCGTACTCGATTTTCACCTATGGCAGTCAACTGACGCCGTTGGGTTTCTTTGGTACGGCGGTGGCTCAAACGGTACTGGTGTTGCCGGTGCTCGGCGGCGCAGTCAGGCCGGTTCAGACCATGGTTACCGACCGTTCGGCCGCCCTGTTTCTCGCCGTGGTATTTCTCACATCGCTGCCCTGGTTTGCGTCGTTCATCATCCCAGACCTGTTTGCCGCGGCGATCGTCCTATATGCGGTTGTGCTGGTTGGGCGGTTTGACGAGCTTTCCTGGCTGCAGCGCGCCGTGCTGGCGCTGATTACGGCGTTGGCCATCACGTGCCACTACGGCCATATCCTGCTGGCTGTCGGCGCGTTGGGCTCGGCGCTGGGCTTGCGGTTGCTGCAATGGCGGTTGCGCATCAGCGTACTGGCGTTGGGATTGGCACCGCTCGTGCTGGCGCTGGCGGCGAACGTACTGCTCAGCTTGGTGGCTTTCCAGAGCAGCGGCGTTGCCCCGAAACGGTTGCCCATCCTGTTGGCCCGGTCCATGGAAGACGGCCCGGCGCGCCGGCATTTGCAAGAGCATTGCGCAAAGCATCAGTGCGAGCTTTGCGTTATCCTGGGCGACGTTCCCGACACGGTTTCAGGCCTTTTGTTCGAGGAAACAGGCCTGCGCCACGCCACTGCTGAACAGTTGGATAAAGTCCGGCAGGAGGAGCCAATTATTCTTTGGCGCGCCTTGCAGGAATACCCTGTCGAGCAGATTAGCTCGTTTCTCTATAATTCCGGCGATCAATTCATCTCCTTTGGTCTGGAGGACTTCGGGCAAGTCAGGCTGGAGCGTCTGGATAATGGCCGGGTGCAGTTTATCCAAACGCGGGACCGCGACCGCACGGTCTTTGTTGTCTTCAATATCGTTCATGTTCTGGTTCTGTTGGGCGTGCTTTGTGTCGTCGGAATGATGTTCTACCGGCGGCAATTCCGGCCGGAAGACCGGGCGTTTTCCGTCTATCTGGTGATCCTGGCGACACTCATTGCCAATGCGTGCATCTATGGCGGGCTGTCGGAACCTGCTGACCGTTACCAAACGCGCCTGGTCTGGATTATACTGGCGCTGACGGCGATATTCTGGCTTAAACGGCCAAAACATTAGCTGCCAGACGGCACGGCCTGGGATAGAGTTGACGGCAACCGCTTAACCAACCTCCCGGGATGCAACGCGCCATGAGCCGTCCAGACACCACCATCGCCGCCGCCAAAGTCACCTTGCTGCGGATGTCTTTCGTCGAACAGCCCAAGCTCTCCGCCAACTTTACACGCGACCGGGAAATCCTGGCGTTGGAGGTCGAGACGAAAGCCGGGCATGTGGGCCTTGGTTACCTGCTGTTTCTGCGTGATGGCTTCCGCACGGTGAAGAGCGCGCTGGAGGAGCAATACCTGCCCCAGATCATCGGTCGTGACGCGACGGAGGTCGAGGGGCTCTGGCGCGAAATGTACATGGGCTCCATCGCCGATGGTCGGATGGGCGCGAACCTCTATGCCATCAGCGCCATCGACGTGGCGCTCTGGGATATTGTCGGCCAGGCGGCAGGCCTGCCGCTGCACCGGCTTTGGGGTAATGTGCGGAAGGAAGTGCCGGTCTATGGCTCCGGTTGCTGGCGCGGGATGGGTGGCGAGGGCATGGCGGAGAAGGGCGCGCGGTTCGTCTCCGAGGGCTTCAAGGCAATCAAGATGCAGGTGGGCCACATCTGGACCGATGCGGAGGACGTGGCAAACGTTGCCTTGATGCGCGACACGGTCGGGCCGGACGTGGACATTATGGTCGATGTGAACATGGCCTGGACGGCTGACAAGGCCATCATCATGGGCCACAAGCTTGAAGATCACGGAATCTATTGGCTGGAAGAGCCGGTGATCCCCATGGACTTTGCCGGCTACCGCCGCATCGCCAAGGCGTTGACCCGCACCCGCGTCGTGGGCGGCGAAAGCCACTTTACGCGGTATGACCTGCAACCGTTCTTTGAGGACCCCTGCTGCCCGATCCTGCAACCGGACATGGTGCGCGGCGGCCTGACGGAATTGCGTAAGATCTCGGTTATCGCAGATACATGGGGCCTGAAAATCGCACCGCATCTGTATCCGGAGCTGATGATCCACCTCTGCGCCTCCATCCCCAATGCGGAAATCATCGAGGATATGGGCCTGATGGACGGCGTTTTCGTCGATGCGCCCGCGCCGGTAAACGGCATGATGACTGCCCCGGAGGCGCCGGGCCACGGCCTGAAGATCAAGCCGGAAATCATGACGGATTGTGCGGTAGCCTAGGTTTCTGCCTTCCTCGCCACCCTTAACCGCCAGTTAACCATGTGGTGGCTACCCTTCTCCTGCCCGCTGTTTTGCGGGCGGTGGGGGGAAGCAACATGGATATCGCAGCGAAGTTGCGGGCGGCGGGCCGCGCCTGGCGGACGGTCAGGCATTTGACACCGGAGCAATGGGCCTACCGCATGCGCAATCGCGGTGCGCGCGGGCTGATAGCTGCGAACCCTACCCGGTTTGAAGCCTGGCTGGCGCGGCGCGCGGCGGGACTGCCACTGCCGGATCCGCGTATGGGTGGCGCTGCCCGGGTTCTGGCGCATCAGACCTATCTGCACCGTCCTAATCTGGAGGAAATGCAGGCCGGACGCTTTACCTTCCTGAACCGGACTGTTGATTTGGGTGTGTGGCCTCATCTTGATTGGCGGGTGGATTTGGGGGAGGCAAACAATCCGCTCTGGCGCATGAACCTCTCATATTTCGGCTATCTGGTGCCCATGCTGGCAACGGGCGAACCAGGCGCGATGCGACGGCGCTGATTGCGGACTTTGAAGAAAATTGCGGCCCCGGGTCGCCGGGTGCCTTAGGCGATGCATGGACAGCATTTGCCGCCAGCTTCCGGGTGATCCACCTGTTGGCGGGTTGGACGCTTTACCGGGAGGCCGGTGGTCCGCGGCAACCTGAAGAAGAGCAGGTGCTGGCCCGGCACATCCGGCGCTGCGCGGCCTATACCTATCATCTGCGCGCGGCCGAGCTGGGCTATAACCACATGCTGAAGAACCTTGTGGCGCTGGCGGTGTTCGAGGGCTGCACGTCGGCGCAAGCCCCTTGGAGCGGTTGGCTGGCGGCCGCGCTGCCCGCCTGCGCTGAAGCCCAGTTTCTGGCCGACGGAGGCCACGTTGAACGCTCGCCCATTTACCAGGGGTTGGCCTTGCAGGACTTGGAGATAGCGGTGGCTTTAGATGCTGGAGCAGCACAGGCGCTCACGCCGCTGGTGAGCAGGGCACGGGATGCCTGGACCGCGATGCTGCACCCGGATGGCGAAATTGCGCTGTTCAATGATGTGTGGATCGGTGAAGCGCCACCACCCGCACAGCTTGGGGCTTCGCCGCTGGAGGCAGGCCAGCAGATACTGAGGGAGATCGGCTATGGCCGCCTGGCGGGTCGGGGAGATTGCGTGCTGTTCGATGCAGGACCGGTAGGACCCGACGACAATCCAGGGCACGCTCATGCCGATTTTCTGTCGTTTGAGCTGTCGATTGATGGCAAGCGTGCGGTGGTGGACACCGGTACGCCCACCTATTCGGCGGGACCGCTGCGCAACGCCTGCCGCGCCGCCCGCGCCCATAATGGTCCCCGGCTGGCAGGGCTAGAGCCGATGGAGGCGTGGGCCTCTTTCCGTGTCGGCGCGAGGGGCAAGGCCGGCTTCTTGGTGAAAGACCTGCCGGATGGCCTCGCTCTGCTCTGGCTGGCGGGCACTGCCGACGGGTACGAGCGGCAAGCAGGCATTGCAGTCAGTCGATGGCTGGGTCTCTGGCCAGGCCGACAATTGCTGGTGGTGGATTGCTGGAGCAATAGCCACTCCGCGGCTCTCACCGACTTGCTGCTGGCCAACGATGTGAGCATCCAGGCCTTCACCGGCACCGAAGTCAGCCGCAGCACCGACCAACATTGGCCGCGGTTAGGTGCGCCCGAGCCGGTAAAGCGGGTTTCCCTCGCGCCGCAGGGCCAGGTGGTGGCTTTTTGCCTGCGCTGGGGCGAGGCGGTAGTGGAGACGGGCGCTATCGCTGCGCAGATTGCCGAAGCGCTGGCCTGCCATCTCGACGGGTTTCATCTAGCCGGGCAGCCGCGGCTCCCGCCGCAGTGATTAGCGCAAAGCCTCCCCAAAACCGGGGATCGTTAATGCCGCCGATCAGTGTCAGATAGCCGCCCAGCGCCGCGGCGGCAAACGGCCAATAGGCCCCGCAGGAGAACCGCCAGAACCACAGTAAAGCAGCGGCGAACAGCACACTACCGACTAGTCCCAATTGGATCATGCCAATGAACAGGTCGTTATTGCCCAGCGGGGCGTTGGTGCCGAGCAGGAAGTTGAGGTCCCGGCTAAGGGCCCCGCCTGCTGAAATGGCATAGGGGATGCCGCTTTCTTTTGCGCCAAAGCCCAGGCCGAACATCGGATGCTTGGCCCAAACCTGCGCCAGGATCTCCCATGGCAGTGAGGCTCGGATGATGAAGGAACTGTCGCGCCCGCTGGTGATGTGGGCGAAGCGGTCCGGAAAAAGCGCCTGCCCCGCCAACGCCGCTGCAATGGCGGCAAGCACGCCACCCAGCACGAAAAGCCCCAGCCCGCCGCTGCCACGCCTCCGGCACAGGTCGCAAGCCCAAATGGCGGGCAATACCATCATTATGCCTGGGCTCTTCACCAGCAACACGCCGGCTGCCAGCAACCCATACAGTACCGGAATACGACAAAACCCTGTGCTGACCGCATACCAGGCCATTAATGCCAGAACGAAAGCCTTCGCCACGTGGGACGGCTCGCTGGTGAACAGCTTGGCGCGGACCGCTCCGTAGATGAGCTGGTCGCGAAAGTCTTCGGCATAGATGATCTCGTTCGCGAACAAAGCAGCGCGCACGGGCTCCGAGACGGCACTCAGTCCGGCGAAATGCTCCGCCGCAACCCCGGTCAGGATCAGAACCGCTGCGGCGAGGGCGGCGCTCGCCAGGGACTCCGGCACCAGTAACCTGAGCCCCGCCATCACTCCTATCGCCATGGGCAGGCTGACCAGAAAGACAAGATAGGACGTGGCATAGTCCGCGGAAAAGCGCTGTAACTCTGTATCCTCATAAAATGCCGGATTAAGCAACAGGCTCGCCAGCGTGATTGCCATGATGGCGGTTGTGAAAACCAGATCGCCCGCCCGCACCTGCCCCAAGTGCCAGACCAACAGGCCCCACCCGCCAACGATGCCCCAACCGCAGGCAGACGCAATTGAGGCGACAGCGGCAGGTCTGCATAGAGGTAATAGCCAACGGTGAACAGCAGCAGCAGACAGGCGGAGACGGATTTTGCTGCTGCCACGCTGCCTTCATCGCGGAGTGTTGTGGCAGTCATGCGTTTTCGCCGGAAACCGACGCTGGTTGGCTGGCATTCCAGGGTGCCTCTGCCTCTGCAATCCCATAGGTTGGAACGCTTGCCGGCAGTTCATAGCCCTCCGAAACCGGTGCTGGGGCGTGCAACGGGATCGGCCGGGGATAGCGGATCATAGCCTCAATCGCTTGTTCCAGCTTGCTGAACCAGGCTTCTCAGCTCCAGCCTTGCTCGGCAAAGGACCGTGCGGCCTTGCCCATGGCGTGCCGCTCGGCAGGATTATCCATAAGGTTGAGAATATGCTTGGCAAACTGCGCCGGATGGTCAGCCAGATGGATGGCGCGGGCGGGCGGCGCGCCAATCCCTTCGTTGGCGATCGTGGTCGCGACGACGGCTTTTCCGGCCCGGAAATAGTCCAGCAGCTTGTTCTGCATGCCCGCCGCTGCCCTTACCGGGCTGATGCAGACCGTAGCCTGGGCCAAGTGTGGTAGGGGATCGGCCACCTCACCCAGTACTTCAATGCCGTCCTGGCCATGCAGGGCCTGGATGAATTTGCGCGGCCGCCGCCCTGCAAGCATAAACCGGGCCGAGAGCTGGGCCTGCCTGACCAATGGCCAGACTTCCTGCACGAACCACTGCACGCCCTCCACATTCGTGTTGGTCGCCCGCCCGCCGAGAAACATCACCGTATTGCCATCATCCGCAGGCGCAGGGGGGCGGGTGCTCATGTCGCTGCCATGGGGCAGCAGCAGGGCATTGTCGATCAGCGGCAGATTGGCGGAGTTGCAGGCTGTTTGGACGGCAGCAAGGTCGGCGGGTCCGACAAATACCGATCGGTTGAAATGCCGCCAGATGCGTGTTTCGTAGCGGCGCACGAGAGGCGCTTCGAGATGGTAGAGCATGCGTTCGAGCCCAGGCCGGAATGTCTCCAACATGCGGGCAATGTTCAGCATCTGCGAGACCTGCAGGCCCAGGACCGCCGGCGCTGCCAGGCCACCCCGCGCCAATTCGGCACTGCGCATGTAGTAGACGTAGACGGCGTCGAACCGGCTCGCCGCCTGGCGCACTGCCAGCGATTGTGCGGCGTCGGTGAAATAGCCAACCTGCAGGGGCCGCCCACGCAGCAAGCCCAGAGCGGCCCCCAGCGCTGCCCGCCAACGGGAGCGGCGGAACAGGTGCACTTTTACGCAATGGTGGTTTAACCAGCCCATGGCCTCCGCTTGTGGCGGTGCCTTGCCGGACAGGGCGAACAGTTCCACCTGATGACCTCTGGCGGACAGATAGGCGAGCCAGTGCGCGACCGTCATCTGGTCAGCCCGGGTCATCGGCAGAGGCAGGCGGCTGGTAACCACCGCCAGCCGCATTGGCTGGCGCGCTGCCGTGTTTGGTCAAACGACCGTTAGGCGTGTGATGCTTCGTTAACCATTTCCTCATCATTTCATCCCCAAAACTAGGGCCAGGGCGCAAGCCATAGCCGTTGGTTGAGGGATGATGACGAACGATGGTTAATGAACCGTTGAGACAGCTGGCACAAAATCCACGAGGAGGTGATGTCAGCCTGGTTGAAGTGCCGCGGCCCTGTGTTGGCCAGGGACAATTGCAGGTTGCCGTACGGGCCTCCCTGATAGAGCGTATGGTAACGGGCTTTGCCGGGAAGTCCTTGCTGGGCAAAGCCCGCGCCCGGCCTGATCTGGTGCATCAGGTGCGAGCCAAGGTCCAGCGGGACGGGCTGCGAGCGGCCTGGCGGTCGGTCAATGCCCGGCTCGATGACCCTATGCCGCTGGGCTATTCGGCAGCCGGTGAGGTGCTGGCCGTGGGGCCCGGCCTGGAGGGACGCTTCAGGCCCGGTGACCGCGTAGCCATCGGCGGGGCCGGGGAGGCGAACCATGCCGATGTCGACCTGGTGCCGGGCAATCTGGCGGTTAACCTGCCGCCTGGCGTGCCTTACGAGCAGGCGTGCTTTGCCACTCTGGGCGCTGTCGCGTTGCACAGCGTGCGGCTGGTTCGGCCGCGGTTGGGGGAATGGGTCGGCGTGGTTGGTGCGGGTTTGGTAGGTTTGCTGGCGCTTCAGTTTGCCCGCCTTTCCGGGGCTCGCGTTGTGGCATTGGACTATGACCGCGACCGCCTGGATCTGGCCAAAAGCCTGGGTGCGGAGTGCGTGCTTTGCCTGGCCGATGGAGACCCAGCCGCAGCGGTGATAGAGGCGTCCGGCGGCTTTGGTTGCGACGCTGTCATCCTGGCCGCTGCGACCGAACGCTCAGAGCCGTTTGAGACCGCAGCAGCCATCGCCCGCGACCGGGCGACGGTATGCATGGTCGGCATCAGTGGTACCGAATTTCCGTACCGGCCGTTTATGCACAAGGAGCTTTCGATCGTTACCGCCCGGTCCTACGGCGCTGGCCGTTACGACGCAGCCTATGAGCGCCAGGGCATGGCCTACCCGGAGGGCTATGTCCGATGGACAGAGACCGAGAACCTGCGCACCGTGGTGCAGTTGCTGGCGGCGGACCGGCTGGATGTCGAGCGCCTGACCGCGCACCGTCTGCCGTTCGCTGAGGCCGCTGGCGCCTACCGCATGATGGCCGAGCGGACCGAACCGCACTTGGGCATCGTCCTGGACTATCCGGCGCGCGACCCCCTGGCCGCCGACCCTGCGCCGCCGATCCGTCTGCCAGTGGTAAAGTGGGGGAGAGGCCTCTCGTGGTTGGCGTACTGGGTGCCGGGCAATTTGCGCGGACGATCCTATTGCCCTGGTTGGCGAAACTGCGGGGTGTGCGGCTCAAGACCGTCGCTTCTGCCCGTGGGTTGAGTGCCGGACTGGCGCGGGAGCGGTTCGGCTTTCAGCAGGCCGTCAGCGATGCGGACGAGGTACTGCAAGATCCGGAAATCATGGCGGTTTTCGTGCTAACGCCCCATGGCACCCATGCCGCGCTGACGGCTCGGGCCCTGGCCGCAGGCAAGGCGGTCTATGTGGAGAAGCCGTTGGCCTTCGACCGGCAGCAACTGGCGCAGGTTGTCGAGGCGCGCCAGGGCTCCAGCGGCTTCCTGCAGGTCGGCTTCAATCGCCGGTTTGCGCCATGTACCACGCAGGTAGCTGCCCAGTTGGAAGCGCTCAAAGGCCGCTGTCAGATCTTCATCCGGGTTAACGTTGGTGCCGCTGGGGCCGGCACCACGGGGACCGGCGCCTGGGAAGCCGACCAGGAGCAGGGTGGGGGGCGGTTGTTGGGCGAGGCCTGCCATTTTGTCGACCTGGCCCAGCACCTGGCGGGCGCGCCATTTGCAGCGGTCCAGGCGGCTTCGGTACAGGTTGGGCGCTGCCCGGCGGAGGACTTTGGCGCTCAGCTGGAGTTCGCCGATGGCAGCCTGGCCACTATCGCCTACACGACGTTCGGCGATGCGGCCTACAGCAAGGAAAGCGTTGAGGTTTTCTGCGCTGGGCAGGTGTTCCGGATCGAGGATTTCCGCAGCCTGACCACCGTGCGGGACGGCAAGACCCGTCGTAGCCGCGGCTCTCAGGACAAGGGACACCCGGCGGCGTTGGCCGCGTTCGCTGCCGCGGCGCGCGAGGGCGGGCCGCCGCCGATTGCCGAGGAGGCGCTGCTCGGCTCATCCCTTGCGGTCATTGCGCTGAAGGAATCGCTGCTGCAGGGCGACCGGGTTCGCCTGGCCTGAGCATGGCCTGCTTGCCCGCGGGCGCTTCGGTGGGTAGGGTCCGCCGCAATTTCGTTAACCCTTGAGGACTATTCCATGAACAAGACAGTTGCAGCGGCCGCAGTCGCCGGCATGATGGCAGGTAGTGACGTACAGGCAGCCAGCCCGGAAGACATGCTGCTGATGGAGCTTCGCACCGGCACCGTCACCATCGAGATGCGCCCGGACCTGGCCCCGAACCACGTGGCCCGCATCAAGGAGCTGACCCGCCAGGGCTTTTATGACGGCCTGAAGTTCCACCGCGTCATTGAGGGCTTCATGGCCCAGACCGGCGATCCGCGCGGCGATGGCACCGGCGGCTCCGGCCAGAACATCGACGCCGAGTTCACCAACACGCCGTTTGAGCGCGGCACTGTCGGCATGGCGCGTTCCCAGAATCCGAACAGCGGCGACAGCCAGTTCTACATCATGTTCGACCGCTCGCCGCACCTGGATAACCAGTACACGGTCTGGGGCCAGGTGACTGAAGGCATGCAGCACGTGGACCGCATCAAGAAGGGCATCAGCGCCATGAATGGTGTCGTCCAGGACCCGGACACGATCATCAGCATGAAGGTCAAAGCGGACGTCAAGTAAGCCCGTATCTGGCTGGCCCGGTTATGGTTTCCGGCCGCTGCCCTGCGGCGGTCCGGGAGGCCATCCGGCGCAAGCGCCTTTTATTACCCAGTTACCACGATTTCTTTCTCCAAAAAAAACGGCATCAGCAAAACTAAACATTTATGCGCAAAACTAAACCGTTTCAGCCCCGAACAGTTTAGGTGCGGTTTATCAAAAGTTTATTCTGCGCTTACCTCCGGTTTACCGCCGGCTATGGCGGTCACAATGGCTAAAAGCGGCCAAACCCTCTCGGTGCGCAACGGGAAGTATACGGGCAGGATTGTTACTATCTGGTTAACCGCCAGCCGATAAGGAACGCTTTCCCTGCGGCCAGAATACCGCTACTCAAATACAGTATTTCATGGGCTTGGCTTGGACGTTTCCGGTCAAATCAAGCCCGGCCTTCGCCTCATAAGAAGGTCGCCGGTATTGACTCCCACCTTTATGGTAGCGGGCGGCATTTCAATGGTCCCGCTCAAATCCTCTGCCAAGTCCCTAACCATTCGACACCGGCCCCCGGCGCGCGGTATTATGGGGGCGACGTCACTAACCGGATCCGATCATGCTGCTGCGCGCCACCTTCGCTTGTTTTGCTGCCCTCGCCGCGGCCTCTGCGCCTGCCCTGGCGGGGATGGATGTGCAGCTCTCCGGCATCGGCCGAAATCTGGCGGTGGAGAATTGCGGCGGCTGCCATGCCATCGCGCCGGGCGATCAAAGCCCCAACCCTGACGCACCGCCTTTCAAGGAAGTGGCGAAGCTTTATCCGCCGGAATCCCTGGAAGAAGCACTGGCGGAGGGCATCATGGTCGGCCATGAAGACA
Source organism: Alphaproteobacteria bacterium (assembly GCA_965202745.1). Taxonomy (GTDB): domain Bacteria; phylum Pseudomonadota; class Alphaproteobacteria; order Bin95; family Bin95; genus JACKII01. The sequence continues at coordinate 126,798 of CBDBCB010000020.1, read as the reverse complement.
TGCCTGCCTTTGAGTTCACGCCCGATCAGGTGGAGCAGCTCATCGCCTACCTGAAATCGCTGGAGTAGCGGCAGAGGGTTTGCACGGGTTGCGGCTTTGATCTGAGCCAGCCTCTCGCTGAGATCCCGGCCTTCTGCCCGGCGCTGACGGCCGGGTATTCAGCCTGGAAAGCACGATAATTTATTCAATCATAATGTGGCACCTTACCCGGCCGGATCGCCGGGCGAAGACCTGGCGGTAGAGGCGGGACCAGCTTCTGCGCCTGCCTCCCAACGCCAGGAAAAGCTCACGCTCCCCGCAGTCACCCATCTGCAAACACCACGCGCGAAACGCCTGCAAACGCCGCCACTTCGGCCAGCGCTTTCTCCAGCTTCGCCGTCCGCCCCGGCGTCATTTTCAGCCGGGGCTCCAGCCACAGCGCGGCGACCCGCAACGCGTCCGCCTCCCGGTCGCGCTTCATGTCCACACGGCCGATGAAGCGCTCGCCCTCCAGCAGAGGGAAGATGTAATAGCCATATTTGCGCTTGGCCTCCGGCACGAAAATCTCGATCCGGTAGTCGAAGCCGAACAGTGCTTCCGCCCGTTTCCGGTCGCGGATCGCTGGGTCGAAGGGGCTCAGCACCCGCACTGCGCCCGGCGGCGGCGCCAGATCGTGCGCCGGCTCCACCGTCTCCGGCCTCGCATAGGCGCGCTTGTCCTTTCGGTCCGCCGCGGCGGCGGCGCACACGACCTCCACCAGCCCACCCGCCGGCTGCGCGGCGCACCAGGCTGCGGCTTCGGCGGGCGAGATCACGTCCCAGAACGCTGCCAGCTCGCCCGGCGTGGCAAAGCCCAGCCGCTCCAGCGCCGCCGTGCAGGCCCAGTCCACCAGTGCGGCATCGCTCACCGGCTGCATTTCTGCAAATCCCGGCACTACCCGCTCCGGCAGGTCATAGACTTTCTGGAAGCCTTCCCGCTTCTTCACCACCAGGCCGCCAGTGCGCCAGAGGTACTCCAGCGCGGCTTTGGAGGGGTGCCAATTCCAGCCCCATTTCTCCGAGTCCGGGTCCAGTTTGCCCTCAAACTCCCGGGCCATCATCGGCCCACCGCCAGTGATTTTCGCCAGCACTTCCTGCTGCTTAGCGGCGAAGGCCGGGCCGTGATAGCGGTGGAAGCGGCCGTGCAGCTTTTCCCGCCGCCGCTCAAACACCCGCATCCAATAGGGATAGAACGCCGTCGGCAGATAGGCCGCGTCGTGGGTCCAGTTCTCGAACACGCTGCCATCGCGCTCATGCAGATTGGCGAGCCGGTGCGGGCGGTAGGTGTGGTTGCGCGCGTGCAGGATCATGTGGTGCGCGCGCTCCACCGTGCTGATGCTGTCCACCTGCACAAAGCCCAGGCCGTGGATGCTCTCCAGCAGAGAGGCCTGGGTCAGCCGCTGCTTCAACGGCCCGGCCAGCCCGTGCTTGGCAAGGAACAGACGGCGGGCTTCCTGGTTGGTGAGGGTGATGGCGGTCATGGGACTACTTCTAACCCGTCATTCCGCCGCTGTCATGGATGCAATGTCTGTGATACCAGCCACCGACCGAATTCCCGGATAGCGCATAGCACTTCCGGGAATTCGGAATGTTGAGAAATTGGCGATATGGCAGGCATACCGCTACCGCCTTTGCGCTGCCTGCAACAAGCCAAGCCCTGGCCGCCTCTATTTTCACCTATTCCGCACACTAAATCAGTGCGACCGCCATTCAGGAGCAACCGCTATGGCCCGCGCCTTCGCCGAAATCGCCTTCACCCCGTCCGTCCGCGCCGCACAGGAGCGGTATGGCTCCGCCAAGGCGGGCGAGCGCTTCCTGCCCGATGACATCGACCGGCGCGACACCCTTACCGCGAACGAGGCGTCCTTCATCCAGGCCCGCGACGGCTTCTATCTGGGCACCGTCAGCGAGGACGGCTGGCCCTATATCCAGTTCCGCGGCGGCCCGCAGGGGTTCCTCCGTGTACTGGACGAAAAGACCATCGCCTGGGCCGATTTCCGCGGCAACCGTCAGTATCTGAGCGCAGGCAATCTCGCCGCGAACGACCGGGTCTCACTGTTCCTGATGGACTACCCGAACCGCTGCCGCCTGAAACTCTGGGGCCGGGCGCAGATCGTGGATGCGAGCGAAAACCCCGGCCTGGTCCAGGCTTTGTTCCCCGAAGGCTACAAGGCCGTGCCGGAACGCGTCGTCTCCGTCGCCATCGCCGCCTACGACTGGAATTGCCCCCAGCATATCCCCCAGCGGCTAACGGCGGAGGAGTGGGTGGCCCTCACCTAACCCACTGCCTCTTCACCTTGAGCCGCCGCGCAGCGGCGAGTCGAAAGGTCTGAGAAAACCCGCATCTTTCGACTCGCCCCAGACCAGGGTCCGGAACGGCTCAAGATGAAGGACAGCAGGGCTCACTCAGGCAAAGCATTCGCCTTGATCGCCGCCGCGTAACTCGGCCTTTCCCGCACCCGTTCGCGGTAATCCAACCACGCCCGCGGCAGCGGGCACTCATACCGCTCCGCCCAGTCGATGCAGGTGGTCATGCAGATGTCGGCGCCGGTAAACTGCTCGCCCACCAAAAACCGCCGCCCGTCGGCCAGGTCCTCGGCGCTCGCCTTGATCATCTTGTCGAAATACTCGCGGCAGACCTTGCTCGCCTGCGGAGCGTCGCCATAGATATGCGGCAACCCCTCATGCCTACGCAGCACGTAGAGCGAGGTCGCGTCCAACTCCATGGACACGAACGAGACCCACTCAAAATACTTGGCCCGCGCGGGCTGCTCCAGCGGGATCAGCTGGCAGGCTGGCGTGCTGTAGGTCTCTGCCAGGTAGGTCACGATGGCGGGGCTCTCGCTCATGATCAGGTCGCCATCCTGAAAGGTCGGGATCTTCCGCCTGGGGTTCAGCTTGCCATATTCTGGCGTCTTCGTCTCGCCGGAGCGGCTCTGTGTCGGCACCCACTCATACTCAAGCCCAAGCTCAATCAGCGCCCAATGCACCCGCAGCGCTCGGGACGAAACCGCCCCCCAAAGCGTCATCTTTCCCATGGCGTTCGCTCCTCTGCGCCTAAGCCTGCAAGTGCCGCGTGCCCGCCGCCGCTTCCCGCTGTGCGTCTGCTTCCTTGCTCAAACGCCGCCCGATCCGGTCTGCGGTAAAGCCGGTCTGCGCGAGCGCGATGCCCTGGTCGAACAATTCACCGTAGTGCTTGATCAGCCCGCCCTCCAGGTGAAAGCAGCTAAACCCGCGGAAGGCGACGCGCTTGCCCGCCACCCCCGGCAACTTGCTCTCATAGCTGAACAGCCAGTGCGCATAGGCCAGGTCTCCGGCGTGCAGCGGCTCCTTCATGTCCCAGCGGAAGGCTTTCGCATCGCGCCAGAAGTGGTTTTCCAGCATGTCGGCGATGGCCTCCCTGCCCTGGAATTCGCCATAAAAGGTGTCGTGATAGACTCCATCCGGCGTGAACAAGGCGGCCAGCGCCTTGCCGTCGCCCGCTTCTACGGCGGCGGTGAATTTTGCCAGCAGTTCGTTAAATGTCATGTGGTGGCTCCCTTTGCCTGTTTCGGCGGGAAATACAGCTTGATGAACATGATGAAAGCAGGAACCGCCGCAATATAGAAGCCCAGCGAGCGGTCGCCCGTGAACTTCACCAGAAGCGCATAGAGCGTCGGGAGCTCATCATGCCGATGGTGGCGAAGGCGAGGCTCGCGCCCGTCACCGACCCCACCTGCCCTGGCGGGGCAAGCCGTGTGATCTCCGACAGCAGCAGCCCGTGCCAGCTGATGGCCGAGATGCAGAACAGGATCGCCACGACGATAATCAACCAGTCGGCAGGGTCATGCGTGCCCAGCCAGCCCATGCCGACTGCCGCGATGAACATCACCAGCGCCAGATACGAAATCACCCGCCGTGCGGGCATCAGCGCGCTGCCAACCCAGCCCCACAGGATACGCGCGCCGATGGCCGTGCTCATGGCGATGGAGAAGAAATAGTTGGCGGTCTCTAGCGGCCGGTCCAGCACCTCCGTCACATAGGTCACGAAGTAGGAGCCAAACAGCCCCTACAAACCCACAAAGCACAGCATGCCGATTGCCAGATCGCGCAGCATCGGTGTGCCAAGCACCAGCCGCATATTGCCGACGATATAGCCGGGCTTCAGGCGCGGGCGCGGGTTGCGGTCAGTGTCGAACTGCTTGCGGATTGGTTGCAGCATTAAGCCAAAGGTCAGGCTCATTGCGCCGCAGAAGAAAAACGCGCCGCGCCAGTCCAGCCATCCCAGCAGGATCGGCACCAGAATGCCCGCCATCAGGCCGCCGACCGGCACGCCCGTTTGCTTTACGGAGAAGATCAGCGGCGCGTACTTTGGCGGGCTGTAGCGCGCCAGCAGGTGCGAACTGGCCGGCGTGGAGACCGACGAGCCGATGCCGATCGCCATTGCGCCCAGCACGAACGCCCACAACTGCCCCACATAGCCCAGCATCAGCGCCGCGCCCATCAGGATCAGCGAGATCTGGCTCATCCGCACCGCACCGAAGCGCAGGATGAACGCCCCGCACGCCACCTGCCCGAAGCTGGAGCAGAAATAGAGCAGGCCCGTGTAATAACCGACCAGGTTGGCGTCCAAATCCAGCCCCGCGGCCACCGCCGGCACCATATTCGGCAGCACCACCGCGGAGAAATAGGCGAATGCCTGCTGGATCAGCATGGCGGTGATGACGATGAACAGGGCGGCTGTCATTGGCTCAGGCGGTTGTTGGAGGCGTGGGTTTTGTGCGGCGCAACAAGATGATGCCCGTTAACAGCGTGGGAGCCGCCGCGACATAGAAGCCAAGATCGTAGTTACCGCTTACCGCAACGATAGCGCCGAACGCGCCCGGCAGCACCAGCAGGCCGGAAAAACAGCAGAACAACACGCCAGCCGTCGCCACGCTGGCATTGCCCTGCGGGGCAAGCCGGGCCACCTCCGCCAGATGCACGCCGTTCCAGCTGACCGTGGTCGCACCCATGAAAAGCCCCGTCGCAATCACCCAAAGGCGGGAGCTTTCCGGCCCCAACAGGATAATCCCGAATGTCGCCGCCACCATCGCCCACGACAGGAACGCCAGCAGCGACCTGGATGGGATCGCACGCCCTGCCAGCGAACCCCAGAAGATGCGCCCGGCAATGGCAATAGCGCTCGCCCAGGCCAGCATTTCCCCCGCCTCGGCGAAGGGGCGGGCGGCGTCCTCCACTAGATAGGTGACGTAGTAGGAGGTGAAGGCGACCTGCAATCCGCTGAAGGCGAACCCGGCAAAGGCCAGTTCCGCCATGTTGCGGCTGCTAACGGCGGTTTTGAGGGCAAGCCCGATATCGGCGAAGGTCAGCCGCCGGTCCGGCTGTCGGTCGTCGTCATAGGCCCGGTGGGCGGGCCAGAGCAGCAGCGCCAACAGCCAGCACGCAGCGGCTCCCGCCAGCAATCCCGACTGCCAGCCGCCGACGGCGACGGCAAAAGGCAGGAAAAGCCCGGCCAGCATGCCGCCGAAGGGCACGCCCGTCTGTTTGATGGAGAACACCAGTGGCGCGACCTTGGGCGTCGCGAACCGCGCCAGAATGTGGCTGGAAGCTGGCGTTGACGGCCCCATGCCAAGGCCAAGGCACATGGCGGCCACCGGAAATAGCCACAGCCAGCCAAGCCCGCAGAGCAGTAGCCCGATACCCGCCATGGTCAGCGCCACCTGGCTCATGCGGAACGTGCCATAGCGCAGAATGAACCCGCCGCTCGCCACCGCCGTTGCGATGCCGCAGCCGAACAGGATGCTGGTGAAGACGCCCAGCAAGCCTGGATTGATGCCGAACGCATCCGAGATCGGCGGCAGCAGCACGGGCACCGCGTTGCTCGCAAACGTAATCAGCGTTTGCTGGACCAGCATCGCACCGGCGACAACGGCGAGGGGGTTCATCAACGGCAGCCCTTCACCCTGAGCTTGTCGAAGGGTGTCTTTCGGTTTGAGCAGCATGCTTCGACAGGCTCAGCATGAAGGCCCTTCAGAGAGTTTTCGGCCAGCGGGTACAATAGAGTCACGGCCTGCCCAAACACTCCCTTTGCCCCCACGGAGGTGGGGGTCCATGCCAGAGGCTTTCATCCAAAGTCGGAACTCTGTGTTTGCCTCTCAGGCATGGGGCCCGTGTCGAACACGGGGAAAGGGTAATGGAATAACCACAATGACAACAACGGGTTACCCCCGGCCATAAGTGCTCGGTTGCACCTCGGTCGCGGTGGCGTCGCGGCGGCCCAGCCAGAAACGCTGCTGCGGCGGCACGGTCTCCAAGTGACCTTCAAAGCCCAGCTTGCGCGCCGCATCCATCGGCCAGTTCGGGTTGTAGAGGATCTCGCGGGCCAGCGCGATGATGTCCGCCTGGCCTTTCCGCAAGATCTCTTCCGCTTGTTCTGCGTGGACAATCAGGCCGACCGCCATGGTCAGCATGTTGTCCTCGCGCCGGATGGCATCAGAGTACGGCACCTGATAGCCATAAGTTGGTGCGAACTCGGTCGGGCTGCCCTGCATGCCGCCGCCGGAGCAGTCGATCACGTCCACACCCAGTGCTTTCACCTGTTTCGACAGACGGATGCTGGCGTCCAGATCCCAGCCCGCCCGGTCCTCGCACGACAGGCGCAGGAACAGGGGCTTGTCGTCCGGCCAGTGTGCCCGCACGCTTTCCACCACTTCGGAGCAGAAGCGCATCCGGTTCTCTTCGGAGCCGCCATACTCGTCGTTCCGCAAGTTCGCCATGGGGCTGAGGAACTGGTGGATCAGATAACCGTGTGCGCCATGAATTTCGAACACGTCGAAGCCGCATTCGTTGGCCCGGCGCGCCGCCTGGCCCCACATTTCCACCAGGTCTTTCACTTCCTGATTGGTCAGCGCGCGCGGCGTCGGGTCTTTCGGGCTGGCAGGCTCGGCGGAGGGAGCCACCAGCTCCCAGCTATCCCAGAGCGCCAGATCGCCGACCGTGCCGCAGCCCCGGCGGTCGCACTTGGTGCTCTCGACAAAGGTCAGGCCCGCTCCACCCGCCGCGAACCGGCCGATGTTCATCAGATGCCAGTCGGTGGCGAAACCGTGGTCACTGGCATACTGGTGCATCGGCGCAACGCAGACGCGGTTCTTCATGGTGAGGCCGCGGATCGTCAGCGGCTGAAACAGTAGGGGGGGTAGCCATGGGGTTTGCTCCAAATGAAATAGGCACTTTCATCGTAGCATAGCCGATTGGCTAAGGCTGGCGACAGTTCTACAGTCGCGCCAGCAACCAACTTTAAGGAAACGTCCATGCCCATCGTCCCCAACATCGCCAAAGACAAGCTGAAAGTCGGCGAACTCGCGCTCGGCTTCGGCGTCCGTAATGCCCGCAGCGTCGACATCGCCAAGATCGCCAAGGTTTGCGGCTACGACTGGCTTTTCATCGACCTGGAGCACAACACCATGTCCATCGACATGGCCGTGCAGATTTCAGTCGCGGCCCTGGACGCCGGCATTACGCCGATCCCCCGCGCTTCGGCCCATGAGCGCTTCCAGACCTCCCGCCCGCTTGATGGCGGCGCACAGGGCATTGTCGTGCCTCATGTGGATACGGTCGAGGAAGCCAAGCGCGTTGCCGACCAGGCGCTGTTCCCGCCGCTCGGCCACCGCTCCATCAGCTGCACGCAGCCGGTGCTGGGCTATGAAAGCCTGCCGATCAAGCAGATGGCGGAGGTGATCAACGACAACCTGCTGGTCACCGTTATGCTGGAGACGCCGACCGCGATCGCCGCCATTCCGGGCATCGACTGTCTGCTGATCGGTACCAACGACCTCTGCGCGGAGATGGGCATTCATGGCCAGTACGGTGACGAGAAGGTGGCCAAGGCTTACGACATCGCTGCCGCGGCCTGCCGCGACAACAGCAAATTCCTCGGCATGGGCGGTGTCTATGACGAGGAGCTGGCCGCCAAATACATCAAAGCCGGCGCGCAGATGATTCTGTCGGGCCAGGACCTCGGCTGGATGATGCAGGCCGCCAAAGCCCGCTCCGGCTTCCTGCGGTCGATCCAGTGGTAGCGGCTGTTTTTCATGCGGTCCCGGCTCACTCTGCGAGTGGCCGGGAATGCAAATGGTTTATGTCCTGAATTGGCATCCCCGGGCGAGCGACAGCGAAACCCGGGGCCGCTTTCGGTCTGCGCGCCTACCCCAATACCTGTCGCCCGAGCTTCTCCAGCACGGCGGCGAGTTCCTTGTCCTCGACTTTGGCACAGGCATCCGCCAACGCACGCTCGCTTTCGGGTGAGAGGGCCGGGCGTGTGGCTTCTGCCCGCTTCGGCGCAGCAGGCGGGCTCACCGGCCCCTGCTTCAGCACCAGCCTTGTCACCACCCCCGCGCCGAAGAACTGGTTGATGCGTTGCAGGATCAGTGGCTCCAGGTGCTGCACCTCCAGCGCCCAGCCAGGCACCACCGTCATGCGCAGGATGCCGTCCCGTCCGCGCCGGTCCAACTTATCCGGCCTGGTCCGCCCGGCAAGCTCGGCGCCTACGATTGAGCCCCATTCCGCCATCTGCCGCGCATCACGCAAGCCCCGCTTCGCCGCCGGCTTGGCGAGCCACGGCGCGATCGCCGCCGCCACCGGCCTGGGCGTGGCCGTGTGTTTGCGAAAGTCCTTGGAAGACGATCCGGACGCTAATTTCGAAGAGGCTTTCCGCGCCACCGCTCTTGTTCCTTTGCGAAGCGCCGCTAGCTTAGCGCAATCATGTCTGAGAAGCAGCCGGCCTCACTGTCCCTGAAACCCAAATCCATCGCCGCCCTACAACAGGCAGTGCTCGGCTGGTACGACGCCAACCGCCGGGACCTGCCCTGGCGTGCGCGCCCGCACCAGCAGCCCGACCCCTACCACGTCTGGCTGTCGGAGGTCATGCTCCAGCAGACCACGGTCGCCACCGTCCGCGGCCGCTACGCCTGTTTTCTGGAGCGCTGGCCCACCGTCCACGACCTCGCCGCGGCTCTGCTCGATGACGTGCTGCATGAGTGGCAAGGCCTCGGCTACTATGCCCGCGCCCGCAACCTGCACAAGTGCGCCCAGGCCGTGGCGGCAGCGCATGGCGGCCAGTTTCCGCCATCCCTTGACGCCCTCCGCGCGCTGCCCGGTGTTGGCGAGTACACTGCCGCCGCAGTCGCCTCCATCGCCTTTGGCCTGCCCGCCGCGCCCGTGGACGCCAATGTGGAGCGCGTCGCCGCCCGTCTCGCCGCCATCGCCGAGCCACTGTCCGCCGCCAAATCCCTGGTCCGGGTGGCCGCCGCTGCGCTGGAGCCGCCCGAACGTCCGGGAGACTGGGCGCAGGCTCTCATGGACCTCGGCAGCGCCATCTGCCTGCCGCGCACGCCGCAATGCCTGCTCTGCCCCGCCCGCGAGCACTGCCAGGCCCACGCGCAAGGCATCGCCGCCGACCTGCCCCGCAAGGTGCCGAAAAAGGCCCGGCCGCTGCGCCGTGGCGTGGTCTATTGGCTGGAGCGGAGCGACGGCGCGGTTCTGCTGCGCCAGCGCGCGCCAAAGGGCATGCTGGGCGGCCTTTGGGAGTTTCCCTCCGCCGGGTGGGATACCCGCACGGCCAAGCCGGGCGACCCAACCATCACCGCCCTCGCCGCGAACTGGACCGCCCTGAACGAACCCGTCCGCCATGGCTTCACACACTATGAACTAGAACTGACAGTTCAGCGCGGCGTGTGGGCGGGTGCAGCACCACCTGCCGGCAGCATCTGGGCCCAGTCCGCCGCGTTCGGAAATTACGCCCTGCCAACCCTGATGAAGAAGGTTGCAACAGCCGTCCTGCCCGACCGCTGATAGGCCGGCCAATGCGTTCTGTGCCCAGGCTGCGGCGCCGGGACACGGCTACCGCCATGACCACCAGCCAAGTCATGAAAGCTTCACGTTTACCGGCTGGACACGACCCGAATCCCGTCGCCTCATAAGACAGTCATACGGATTAAAAGGGACGTTGATTGCCCAACAGAGAGCCGATGATCGCCGGTTTACGGCTCGCGAGTCTGCCTCAGGCCAGCCCCTGTTTTGCGGACCATCTGTTTTGACCGCCGCCCGGCATTCCGCCCGGCGGCTTTTTTGTTGCCTTTCCATCGAAACCGCACTGCAGGAGAAGCCTTAGATGGGCAAGAAAGCCGTAAAGCAGGCTGTTACCCACCTGGACGACGTCCGCCAGCATCAAGCTTTTTTAGAAACGCAGTTTCTCGGCCACAAAGGCCGGGGGCCGGACGTAGCCAATGGTCCGAGCAACTGGGACCCGCTGGCGGCCGTGGACGAGCAGCGCGACCGCCGCTATGTCCGCCATGTCCGGCCTATGAGCGAAAATCAGCGCGAACTGATGACCGCGCTGGAAAAGCATTCCCTGACCTTCGCCATCGGTCCGGCAGGCACCGGCAAGACTTACCTGGCCATCGCTGCCGCCGTTGAGGCGCTGGAGAAAGGCTCGGTTAGCCGCATCGTTCTGACCCGCCCCGCGGTTGATGCTGGCGAGAAGCTGGGTTTCCTGCCCGGGCGCGCTCGAAGACAAGCTCGATCCCTACCTGCGCGCCCTGTTCGATGCCTTGGGCGAGCGTCTGGGCGGCAAGCGCCTGCGGGCGATGATGAGCGACGGCACGATCGAAATCGCGCCGGTTGCCTACATGCGTGGACGCACACTGAATAACGCCTTCGTCGTCGTGGACGAGGCCCAGAACTGTACCTATGCCCAGATTAAAATGCTGTTAACGCGTCTTGGCTGGCATTCCACCATGGTTGTTACCGGCGACCTGGAGCAGAGCGATCTGTTGCCGGGCATGTCGGGCCTGGCGGAAATCGCTCACCGCCTGGGTGTGCTGGATGGCGCTGCGGTGGTCGAGTTGACTAACGACGACGTTGTCCGCCACCCCTTGGTCGCGGAGATGCTGGAGCTGCTATAGAGGCGTCAGTCTGAGCGACCAAACATAGTGAAAAAGTGGTCTGATTGAAACGCCGCTCCCCTGCCGCATAGAGCGAAGCCTACCAGCGCAGCGAAACAACCAGGCCGCCGCCCGGAGCATTGCGGATATCCAGCGCTACGCCGTGCAGGTTGGCGATCTCTTTCACAAAGCTGAGCCCCAGGCCGGATCCTTTCTGGCCGTCGGGTTTCGCCAATGCGTAAAACCGCTCGGTCAACCGGTTGATGGCATAGTCCGGCGTGCCGGGCCCCTGGTCCGTGACGTGGATGACGGACTGTCCGGCCTCGCTGGCTGTTTCGACGATGACGGTACTCCCCGCGGGTGAATATTCGATGTCATTCTTCAGGATATTGGTCAGGACCTTGGTTAACAGAAAGCTGTCACTCAGTACCGTCAATGGCTGCGAGGTAGCTGATACGCGGATGTTAACGCCCTGCGCTTCCGCCGTGGGTTGCAGGTTAGCGGCGGCCTCCGCCACCAACGGCCCCAGCGCGATGCTTTCGGCGCGGTCCAGCTGGTTGCGGTGTTCCAGCGCCGCCAGTTCCAGCAGGCGGTCGATCAGGCCCTGCATCCGTTCAGTCTGTGTGCCGATATTGCCGATGAACCGCTGCCGGTGACTTTCGGGCAAAGACCTTTCCAGCAGCTCCGCCGCCCCCTTAATCGCCGCCAACGGGGCTTTCAAAAGGGAATTATATCTCTAAGTAACATTTTCCTATTACCCCATTTGATTCTATGATTTACCATAGAGTCACATTAGGAGGAAACATGGCAAAAAATGCACCGGGACGACATGAGCGGAATGGTCTGACGCTTTTGCAAATTGCAGAAATGTTCGGGGATGAAGAAAAGGCGCGGAAATGGATTGAGGCCCAGCACTGGCCGGAAGGGCCACACTGTCCTCACTGCGGTTCTATCAATGTAAAAGTCGGCGTGGCCCACAAGAGCATGACGCATCGCTGCAATGACTGCCCGAAAAAGCCGATGTTCACTGTTCGGGTTGGCAATATCATGCAGGGATCAAAGCTACCCTATCGTGTCTGGGCGGTTGGGCTTTACCTGTTCGCCACCAATCTCAAGGGTATCTCTAGCATGAAGCTGCATCGTGAGCTCGGGATTGGGCAGAAGGCCGCTTGGTTCATGCTGCACCGTCTCCGTGAGGCTCATGGGTCCAATAGTCCAGTTTTCAAAGGTCCAGTTGAAGCGGATGAAACCTACATGGGTGGTAAGGAACAGAACAAACACGCTAGCAAAAAACTCAAGGCCGGCCGCGGCGCGGTGGGCAAAACCGCCGTGGCCGGGATCAAGGATCGCAACTCCGGCCGCGTGGTTGCCAAGGTGGTTGAAAGAACCGCTGCGCATACACTACAAGATTTTGTGACCAATCATACTACCAAGGATGCCCAGGTATTCCCCGACGAGGCGCGCGCCTACAAGGGCATTAACAGGGCGCATCAAGCGGTCAAACACTCAATGGGTGAATACGTCCGTAACATGGCACATACAAACGGTTTCGAAAGCTTCTGGGCACCGATGAAGCGTGGCTATCAGGGCATTTATCACAAGATGAGCCCCAAGCATCTACAACGCTATGTTAATGAGTTCTCTAGCCGTCACAACAGACGTCCCAAGGATACCATTGACCAGATGAGCGATTTGGTTTGTAGCATGGCGGGAAAGCGTTTGCGCTACGTTGATTTGATTGCAGATAATGGTTTGGAAAGCGGTTCTCGAACATGATATCGCAAACAATCAGTCTGTTCTTGAAATTATTGATGTTCAGTATGCGCGAATGCGGTTACTAACCTTTCAAAACATTCTTGAATATAAGCGGTTTCAGACACCTTCAATTGCACATGGGCATAGATAGTCTGAACCACAGCTCCCGTTCGGTTAAACCCCTATCTTATGATCGCGAAAGGATAAGCCAAATGACCAAACTCAAACCCAAAGACAGAACACTCTCTGAAAAACTAGCTGACTCTCACTACCAGCCGAGCAAGGCTGAAATGGAACAGGAATACGATATGCCCGGCGCGGAGATGAAAGACCTGCGCAACGCATTCTTCAAGGCGTCGCCGGATAGAAAATCAAAACCAGGTTAGGAATAATTCAGTGCAATGTTACTTAGAAATATAATTCCTATTCCCGTGTATTGACAAAATCTAAAGAAAAAATCATGGAAATCACCCCTGCACTAGCGACTATATTATTCGGACTTCAATTAAGCGCTTGTTCAACAATCACACAAGGCACAGATCAAGAAATTTACATTTCCACATCCCCGATAGCGGCACAGTGTACGCTTGAGAGACAAGGTAAAAAATCGCTGAAATTGTCTCATCGCCTGGGCATGTAACAGTTACAAAAACCAAACACGATATAACGATTACCTGCAACAAAGATGGCTACCAAACCGCAACTTACCGCAACAATAGCGGTTGGGAATCTACTTCGGGTGCGGGAGGCATTCTATTGGATGTGATTTTAACCTGGGGCGCTAGCAGTGCTATCGATTCAATGACAGGTGCTGACAATAAATACGAACCATCTGTCTATATAACGTTAATTCCAATTCAGGCCCCACCACAATAAAGACAATGAGGTAGATCACTTCTTAAAATACCTATTCAGTTAGGCAAACGTCTAAACCGCGTTTGCCCTCTGAACATCCAGCTCTCTTTTCTTGAACACCCCTATATTCTTAAATGTTACTTAGAGATGTAATCCCCTAAGTTATTCACCATATGGAATAGAGACGATCCGGATAGCGGGCGGTCAGTCCAACCGCAGTGCAACCATGCGGCGCTATAAATTTCGGAGAGAAGCAGTGACCTTTAATACAATCGTCAAATCTGCCTGCGCCGGTGTTCTGCTGGCGGTACTGGTCAGCAATCCCGCCCTGGCGCATCACAAGCCGGGCCATACTGCCAATTGCCATCAGCACACGCTTTCGCCCTATTGCGACGACGTTGGCAGCGACGATGTAAACGTTTCTGCTGTGCCGGTTCCGGCGTCGTTGCTGATGTTGGGCTCTGCGTTCGGCCTGACCGGTGCCTATGCCGCTTACCGCCGCCGCAAAGTAAAATCCTGCCGTTCATATTAATTCTGCCGCAGCATATCGAACGAGCCGTCTGGCGCACCTATATCATTAAGGGAAGGCGGGGCAGGCGGTAGCTTTCAGGCTCCGCTCGCCGCCTTACGGCGCGAAACTCCAGCGAATGGACCTGAAAGCATGATTACCAAAACGGACTTCTACATTGATGGTCAATGGACCGCGCCGTTGCAAGGCACGCCACTGGAAGTGATCGATCCTTCCACTGAAGAAGCCTTTGCCACCATCTCGCTGGGCGGGGAAGCCGATGCCAATGCTGCGGTGGCCGCCGCCAAACGCGCGTTTCCGGCCTGGGCCAAGACCCCGCCGCAGGAGCGGCTGGCGCTGGTAAAGAAAATCCGCGAGATCTACAAAAGCCGCATGGACGACATGGCCGCCGCCATCAGCCAGGAAATGGGCGCGCCCATCGATATGGCGAAGCAACAGCAGGCCCCGGCGGGCCTGGGCCACATCACCAACTTCATCAAAGCCGCAGAGAATTTCCAGTTCGTCCGGCCCTTGGGCGACCATGCGCCGAACGACCATATTATCATGGACCCGGCGGGCGTTATCGCCATGATTACGCCATGGAACTGGCCCATGAACCAGATCACGCTGAAGGTGATCCCGGCGCTGCTGACCGGCTGCACCATGGTGCTGAAGCCGTCGGAAGTTGCGCCGATGGACGCCCTTATTTTCGCCGAGATCCTGCACGAGGCAGGCGTTCCGGCAGGCGTCTTCAATCTGGTGAATGGCGACGGCCCGGGCATCGGCACCACGCTGTCCGGCCATCCCGATGTGGACATGGTGTCTTTCACCGGCTCTACCCGTGCCGGCCGTCTGATTTCCAAGAACGCGGCGGAAACGCTGAAGCGCGTGCACCTGGAGCTTGGCGGCAAGGGCGCGAACATCATCTTTGCCGATGCGGATGAGAAAGCGGTGCGCCGCGGTGCCATGCATTGTTTCAACAACACCGGACAGTCGTGCAATGCGCCGACCCGGATGCTGGTGCAGCGCGATATCTATGAGCAATCGGTGGAAGCCGCCGCCGCCGCTGCCAAGGCGTTAGAAGTCGGCCCGGCAAGCGCCAGCGGCCGCCAGATGGGTCCGGCCGTCAGCGCCGCGCAGTTCGAGAAGATCCAGACTCTGATTCAGGTCGGCATCGATGAAGGCGCGCGCCTGGTTGCCGGTGGGCCAAGCCGTCCGGATGGACTGAATCGGGGCTATTTCTGCCGTCCGACCGTCTTCGCAGACGTCAACAACCAAATGACCATCGCGCGCGAGGAAATCTTTGGCCCCGTGCTCTCCATCATTCCGTTCGATACGGAGGAGGAGGCCATCGAGATCGCCAACGACACGCCCTACGGCCTGACCGACTATGTGCAGAGCCAGGATGGTGCCCGCCGCAACCGCGTTGCCATGCAGCTGCGTTCTGGCATGGTCGAAATGAACGGCCAGCCGCGCGGGGCTGGCGCGCCCTTCGGTGGCGTGAAAGCCTCTGGCAATGGCCGTGAAGGCGGCGTCTGGGGACTGGAAGACTTCTGCGACGTCAAAGCCGTCAGTGGTTGGGGCGCATAAGCCCGGTTCGTCGTTACCTGTTCCAAGACAACGAAAGGCCGGTAGGCGGGGTTAAATCTCGCTCTCCGGCTTTTCTATTTTTGCGCCATCCAGCAGACGATCATTTCCCCCGGTTTCCGCCTTGTCACGGGCTTTTTCAGCCTTTGTCCTGCCATATTTGGCCCGGTTGGCGGTGGCCTGCGTGTCCTCATCGACCCGCTTCCGGGCTTTGCACGCTTTGTTGAGATTGACGATTTCTGCCATCGGTTTTGTCCTATGCCATAGCGCCTAGCCGCCGGAGCGGTGTACGCTTCCGCCAAACCATAGCACGAGGAATTCCTATGGTCGGCGAAGTTTGGCAAATCGGCAACGTGAAGATCACCCGCATCGTGGAGATCGAGGCCACTGGCGGCATGTCCCGCATCATCCCGGACGCGACGCGCGACCGGCTGAAGGAAATCGAATGGCTCTATCCGAACTTCGTCGATGAAGAAGGCCGGATGCGGGGGGCGATCCATTCCCTGATTATCGACACGGGCGAGCGCAAAATCATCGTCGATACCTGCGTCGGCAACGACAAGGAACGCGCCGTTCCGGCCTGGAACATGATGCAGACCCAGTTTCTGGCTGATCTGGCCGCAGCGGGCTATCCGGCGGACAGCATCGATACCGTGCTGTGTACGCACCTGCACATTGACCATGTGGGCTGGAATACCAAGTGGGAGGGCGGCAAGTGGGTGCCGACCTTCAAGAACGCCGACTATCTGTTCGGTGAGATTGAATACAATCACTCGATGAAGCATGACCGCGAAGGTCAAAGCCAGGTCATGGCCGACTCGGTAACGCCGATTGTCGAGGCGGGCCTGCAAAAGCTCATCAGTCAGGAACACGTGCTCTGCCCGGAAGTGCGCCTGATCCCGACCCCCGGCCACACCCCCGGCCACCACAGCGTGATGATCGAAAGCGAGGGTGAAAGCGCGCTGATCACCGGCGACTTCCTGCACCATCCCTGCCAATTCGCGCACCCCGAATGGCCAAGCGCGCCGGACTGGGACGTGCTGCAGGGACATGCGACCCGGATCAACATGTACAACCGGCTGGCCGATACGCTGACCCTTGTGATCGGCACCCATTTCCACACGCCGACAGCGGGACATCTAAAGAAAGATGGGAAAGTCTGGCGCTTGCAGACAGGTGAGTAGCTTGATCAAAACAGCGGCTACGGTAATTGATTAAAGCCCACCGGCTTTGAGGCGGTACGCGGAGCAGGCCGACTGAGTTTGATGGGGCGGGACTCGCCAATCAGGATGAATACGTAAAATTTTTCATCGACCTGATTGCAGTTTCGCATATCGTGGGGACGATCCTGATCGTCCTGGGCCTGACCGGCCGCTAGACACGGCTGCAAGCTACTCCGGCGCACGGCGGTCCTGAGCGCTATGCGCTCCAAATGGCACGCCAACGGAATGGATCGCAAATCAAGTTTGGGAAGATGGGCCGTCGAAGATGCTCGCTGCCATCTGATGTGGTTCCGCCCTAGGTGGGGCGCGATGCCGTAACGATGATTGCCTGCATTTTCCCCGACACCGGACCGCTGCCAAAATGCCCGGCGATCGCGTTGGCCGCCGCTTCGGTAACGGTGGATAGCGCGTTCGGGTCGCGCTGTTCGATCTCGTTCCGCAACGGTGTTCCCTGGCAGTAAGCTACGGCCGGGTCACGATGGGACGCGGCCGCGCTGAGCGCCGAAGCGGTTTCAATGGTGATGCTGTCGAAACCGGCCGCCAGGAGTTCCGACCGGATTTGCGCTGGATCATGGTAGCCGTGCGGTGTCCGGGCCAGGAACCGGGGCGGATCGTCCGGAAAGAATTCGGCCGCTGCGGTAGTGACGGTATCGGCGAAAACGTTCTCCCCGATCCGGTCCCAAACGTTAAAGATGAACTGGCCGCCCGGTTTCAGCACGCGCAGGGCTTCGCGATATCCAGCGATGCGGTCCGGGAAAAACATCACGCCGAACTGACAGCAGGCAGCATCGAAGTACTTGTCTTCGAAGGGCAGAGCCAGTGCATCTGCCTGCCGCCAGGTGAGGCGGATGTCGGCGGGCTGGCGCTGTTGCGCCCGATCCAGCATCGGCTCGTTCAGGTCGGTGACGGTAAACCTAGCATCCCTGCTCAAAAGCGGCGCCAGGGCCCGGGTGACGACACCGCTGCCCGCGGCTGTTTCCAGAACCGTGCAGGCGATAACGCGGCAATCTTGCCAGCCAAATCCGGTGCATAATGCTCGAAAATCAATGGCACCAGGAAGGTGTCGTAAATTTCCGGGATCGAACCGGCAAACTTGCTGTCGCTGTTGCTCATCGCCTCTGGTTCACGCTACGCCCAGCCAAGCTCCACCAGCGTGTGCGCGTCGTTCCAGATTTTGGTCATTGATGCGACTTTGCCATCGCCATTCATCGTAACGGCATAGACATAGTTGGCATTGGCTTTCTTGTTTGTCGGTGGAACCGGGCCACCGTCGCCCGTATGCGTGCCATGGAATGTCGCCGAGAAAATGGCGCAATTGTTCGCGTCATTCCACGCACTGGTATGCAAGGTGTAGCGGCCATCCGGAAGAGGACCGCCCACGAGACCCTTCATCCACTCGCAATAGGCTTCCAGGGTTTTCACGTCGGCAAGGACGCTTGATTGACAGGAGAACGGGGCGCTAGGGCTGACATAGCTCTGACAACCCGCCCAGCCTTTACCGGTTTCGCAGGCTTCAAAAAATTTCTTGGCGTTTTCGAATGCTGACATGAGGGATCCTCCTATTTCAGACGTTGATCCTCTCTCCCTATGTCCCACAATGTATCATGTTATAGATCTTTATGCATTCCCCGAATTGCGGTCGGCTTAAACACCGGACACCGAAGCAAACTCTGTGTCGTTGATGCCGACCAGCCGCGCCGCTTCCTGGATGGAGGCCCAGGCGTCGTCGGCCAGGGGAATGCCGTTGGCGCGGTGCTCGGCCTCCGTCGCGCGTTCCGGATCACCGGGTACCATAACGGGCTTCGAAGGGTCTGCCGGATTGGCTGGCAGGACGAAGTTCACATACTCCGCTACGTCGGCTGCAAAGCCGCCCTGATCGTCCATGGTTGCTGCATCGATGTAGATCGACAGCATGCCGTTGGCGAAAGGTTTGCCGGGCGGACCAGCCGTACCGTTGCCGGTGAGCGCACCGCCCAGCAACTCGCACATGAGCGCCAGCCCACTGCCCTTGTGATCGCTGAACGCACGGATTGCGCCCTTGCCGTCGCGCAGTGCGACCGGCGCATCCGGCCCGGCGTCGCCATACAGGGTTTTCGGATCGGTGGAGAGCTGGCCGTTCTCATCGATCAGCGCCCCTTCCGGCAGCGGCTTGCCGCCCTTGGCGGTGACCATCACCTTGCCCTCCGCCACGATGCTGGTGGCGAAGTCCAGGATCACCGGCGGCTCGCCCTTGCGGGGTACGCCCACACAGAAAGGCGCGGTGGAAAAGCGGCGCTCGGTCCCGCCATAGGGGGCGACCAGCACCGAGCCGCGCGCATTGGCGAAGTGGACGGAGACCAACCCTTCCGCCGCCGCATTGATCGCCCAGGAGCCAACCCGGCCAATATGGCCGGCATTGAGCAAGGCGACGATGTAGCAGCCGTTGGCCTTGGCCTTCTCAATGCCGAAATTGACAGCTTGGTTCGCCACCCAATGGCCCATGCCATAGTCGCCGTCGATGATGGCTATGCTGTCGTTTTCGCTCACGATCTTGATCGAGCGCCCACCTTTGAACAGGCCCTCAGCCAACCACTTAACGTAACGGCTGGTGCGCAGCACGCCGTGGCTGTCGTGCCCGGTCAGGTTGGCGTCGATCAGGTATTTCGCGATCAGCGCCGATTCCTCGGGACCGCACTCCGTATGCTCAAAGATCTTGGTGATGACCGCGTCTAACCGGTCAACGGGAATAACAACGCCCATCAGAGAGTCTCCTGGGAATTCCGGTATCGTAGCATTGGCTGAAAATTTGACGGCATCATCCTCTCCCCGCCTTCCAGGCCAATAGCCCTGCTGCACTGGCGGCGGCTGCAAATCGGGGATTGCCTTTGCCGCTCCCCGGAAATTGTCATATGTCGTAGGGAACTGACTTAACGGCAAATTGTCGGCCCCCATAAAAGGAAACCCCCATGTCCTGGTACCCGCTCCCCACTGTGATTGAGGCCGAAGTCTTTTGCGAGGTTCCGGCCAAGTACCGTCGGCCGGAGCGCTCCATCTGGGCGGATACCAACCGCCAGGGCACGGCCATCGACTGCTTTGTAGAAGGGCCGAGCTTCGACCGGGAAGGCAATCTCTACTTCACCGACATTCCCTGGGGGCGTGTGTTCAAGGCGAAGCCGGACGGCACCGTCGATCTGGTGACGGAGTATGACGGCGAGCCGAACGGCCTGCGCATCCACAAGGATGGGCGCATCTTCATCACCGACTACAAGCATGGCGTGATGGAACTAAATCCCGACACCGGCGCGGTGACGGAGCATTGCACCCGCTTCCGGCTGGAGGCGTTCAAGGGCGTCAACGATCTGGCCTTCGCCAGTGACGGCACGCTCGCCTGGACCGATCAGGGCCAGACCGGCCACCAGGACCCGACAGGCCGCGTCTACCGCCTGACCTCGGACGGAAAGCTCGATTGCCTGTTGGAAGGCATCCCCAGCCCGAACGGTCTGGTCTGGAGCCTGGACGACAAGTCCCTCTTCGTGGCGGTGACGCGGGCGAATGCGGTCTGGCGCGCGCCGATCATGCTGGATGGCGCTGCGAGCAAGGTCGGCACCTTCATTCAGATGTCAGGCGGCGGCGGGCCGGACGGCATCACCATCACGGCGGACGGAGGCCTGGTGGTCGCCCATGTGGGTCTGGGCGCGGTCTGGGTGTTCGATAAGTTCGGTCAGCCGATCTACTGCGTGAATTCGCCGACCGGCCATTCGACGACGAACGTTGCTTTAGGCGGGCCGGAGAACAAAGACCTCTACATCACCGAGAGCGATACCGGCACCATCCTGAAGGCGACGCTGCCGGTGGCGGGCGCAACGCTCTACTCGCACCAGTAGGGGATCTGTTCACGCACCGCGGCGCAGGGGGCGGCGGCTGGCGTTCGGCCGCGCCCGCTGCTTCTCCCGGATAAAGACGTAGATGCCAGAGCCGGCAATCAGGGCGCAGCCGACAAAGACCCAGATATCCGGCAGGTGGCCGAACACCGTCCAGCCAAGCATGATCGCCGACGGCAGCGCCACATACTCGAACGGCGCGACCGTCGCGGCGTCGGCGGCGCGGTATGCGCGGGCGAGCGAATAGCCGGCCGTCGTGATCAGCAATCCGACCACGCCGAACAAGGGCCAGTCCGCCAGGGGCGGCCAATGCCAGGCGCGCAGCAGGAATAGCAGGGTCTTGCTTTCGGTGCCCTCGGCATAGCGGCCATCACTGGCGATGACCCAGAAGGCGAGACTGACCAGCAGGAACGTGCATTGCAGATAGATCGTCATGGCCGCCGCGGTGGAGGCAACCCCCAGCTTGCGCGTCAGAACTTGCATGCATGCATAGGCAAAGGCAGCGCCAACCGGCAGCAGCAGGGTCAGGCGGTCCGGCCCGCCCATCGTCTGCGCGCCAAACAGCGCCTCGCCGGGCCGCAGCATGATCAGAACGCCTGCAAAACCGACCAGCACCGCGGACAATCGGCGTATGCCGACCTTTTCGCCCAGTACCGGGATCGAGAGCAGTGTGATGAAGAGTGGTGCGACGAAGAACAGAGCCGTGACGTCGGCAAGCGGCAAGGTCGCCAGCGCCGCGAAGAACATCATGTTGGCAGCGACCAGACATAGGCCGCGCAGGAAATGCAAGCCGGTCCGTCTGGTCTTAAGCGTGCGGAGCCCACCCTCGAACTGGATGATGCCCAGGCATAGAATCAGGCCGATCGCAGCCCGAGTGAACACGATTTGATGCAGGGCATAAGTATCGGAGAGTTGCTTGACGATGGCGTCGTTTACCGTAATGCAAACCATGCCAAGGCAGACAAAGGCTATGCCCGTTTGGGGACTGTCTCTGCCAGGGATGGACATGAAATGCACTCTCGCTTAGCCGGAGAGGCAGTCCTATACTGCTTTCCATCCAACGGCTAGAGGCCAACAGCCAGAGGAAGGAATGTGCTGCATGAAACCAGCATGCTTGGTAATCGGCGCGGGCGCTGGGATCGACGGCAATGTGGGCAAGCGCTTTGCCCGGGAAGGCTATCATGCGGTGCTCTGTCGGCGCAGCGACGTGGATGGCCTGGCAAGGTTGGTGGCGGATATAGAGGCTGACCGCGGCTCAGCCTCCGGCCATCTGATGAATGTGGTCGAGCCGGACGTGATCGAGGACCGGATCGCTGCCATCGAAAAAGACATCGGCCCGATTGAGGCCGTCGTCTTCAATCTGGGCGCGCAGATCGGCAACCGGGGCCTGGTGGAGACTACCTACAAGCAGTTCGAGCTAGGCTGGCGCATGGCAACATTCGCCCTGTTCCGGATCGCCTCCTGCGTCTGCCCACTGATGGCGGAGCGCGGCGGCGGCTCTATCCTGGTGACCTCGGCGACGGCGGCGATGCGCGGCAACAAGGGCCAGCACTCCCACGCCTCGGCCATGGCGGGACGGCGGATGCTCTGCCAGTCGCTGAATGCAGAGTTCGCCTCCCAAGGCATCCACGTTGCGCACATCATCATCGACAGCTCAGTCGATGCGCCGGATACGCTCGGCAAGATGCTGGGGGCGGAGCGCTTCCAGCAATTGCGCGAGACCAAGGGCGCGGCGGACGGCCTGATCGTGCCGGACCGTATTGCCGACACCTACTGGCACCTGCATCAGCAACACCGCAGCGCCTGGACCTTCGAACTCGACCTCCGCGCCTTCTCTGACCAGGCTTGGTGGAACCACTGAAGAAGCTGAAAAGGTAACGATACCCGGAGCCCGCGAGAGTGTCCGGCACCCCGGTTTGTCTCCGCTGCCGGACGCAGCACGCTGGGTCCCGGACCGCCGCACCGCACCATCCGGGGGAGGGAATTATCAAACCGGTTTGCATTCATCCGCCGTATTGGTCAAAAGTATTGGTCAAATACCCAGACAGGATAAAGCCGCACCATGACCGCCGCCATCCAGACCGACCCGGCCACCGGCCGCAAAATCTTCAACACCCGGGCCGCCAAGGCTTCCGACAAAATCGCGGGCAAAGGTTATTCCATTATCACCGACAAGAACCTCATCACCCTGCCGGATGCGCCGGCGGGGGCGAAGTTCGATGCCCAGGAACAGGCGAAGTACAAGGAATTCAAGGAAGTCCGCGCTGGTGCGGCTGACTATATCGCCATGGAAGGCGAGTTTTCGAAGTATCTGGAAGACGTTTATTCCGAACCGCCGGTCGAGCGTGAAGCCCTGACCGATGAGTGCGAGGTGCTGGTGATCGGCGCAGGCTTCGGCGCGCTGCTGCTCTGGTACCGGCTCAGCCAGGCGGGCGTCACCGATGTGCGCTTCTGCGAGAAGGGCGGCGACGTCGGCGGTACCTGGTACTGGAATCGCTACCCCGGCATTGCCTGCGACGTGGAGAGCTACTCCTACCTGCCGCTGCTGGAGGAGATGGGCTACATCCCGTCCATGAAGTTCGCGAGCGGCTTCGAGATCCTGGAATATTGCCAGACGATGGCGGAAAAGTTCGGCCTCTACGACCGCACGCTATTCCACACCACGGTTCAGGACACCAGCTGGGACGAGGCGCAGGGCCGCTGGATTATTAAGACCGACCGCGGCGACGCCATGAAGGCACGCTATGTGGTGCTGGCGAATGGCATCCTGACCACGCCCAAGCTCGCCAATATCAAGGGCATGGAAAAGTACAAGGGCGAGGCCTTCCACACCTCGCGCTGGAACTATCACGTGGATCTTGAAGGCAAAAAGGTCGGCATTATTGGCACGGGCGCGACCGCGGTGCAGATCGTGCCGGAAATCGCCAAGGTGATGGACCAGCTTTACGTCTTCCAGCGCACGCCCTCCACCATCGACGTGCGCGACCAGCGCGCGACGAGCGAGGAAGAATACAAGACCTGGCCGACGGAGGAGAACTGGGCGGTCAAACGGCGCGAGCGCCTTGCCCTGATCTCCGCCGGGCGGACGGCCCTGCAGGGCAATGACGACTTCCTCTCCGGCAAGGTCGACAGCGTCAAGGCTAAGCGCAAGCACAACCAGGAAATCACCCCGGAGGAGCTGATCCAGCGTCAGCTCAACACCAACTTCCGCATCATGGAGCAGATCCGCGCCCGCGTGGACGCAGTCGTCGATGACCCAAAAACCGCGGTGGCGCTGAAGCCCTATTACCCGTATGGCTGCAAGCGCCCGACTTTCCACGATGAATACCTGCCGTCCTTCAACCGCCCGAACGTACATCTGGTCGACACCGCGCCGCTCGGCGTGCAGGAGATCAACGAGACCGGCATCGTGCATGACGGCGTGCAGTATGATATGGACGTGCTGATCTACGCGACCGGCTTTGAGTGGATGGGGACTGGCTCCTTCAACATGATCCGCGGGCGGGATGGCCGGACCCTTCGCGAGAAATGGGAGAGCGAGGGTACGCGGACATTCCTCGGCATGCACTCGGCGGGCTTCCCGAACCTGTTCATCATGAACGGCCCCCAGGGCGGCGGCGGGCAGTTCAACTTCACCCGCGTGAGCGAGATGCACGCCCACTACATCACCTGGATGCTGGAGACCATGCGCGAGAACGGTGCGTGGACGGTGGATGTGCAGAAGCAGGCCGAAGACGATTATGCCGAGCATTGCGCGGCGATGGACACGCTGTCGGCACCGCTACGGGACTGCTTTTCGTACTATAATGGCGACGGCAATGCGCGGCCTGGGTCATTGGCCTACTACGGTGGCGGGCAGCGCTGGCACGACCGGCGCATGGCAGCACAGGAGACCATGGAGCCATACCTGTTCGACTATGAGGGCGAACCGGCGACTGCTGCGGCGGAGTAGCGGCGCGCGCTCACTCCTCCATTGCGGCTTTGATGTAGTCGCGGCTTTTCCATTCCGGGTCCGGCGGCTTGTAGCCGGTGCGGGGCAGGTATTTGGAGGGCTCAACCATCTCCATCTTTGGCACGCTGCGCGGGCAGTTGTAGTAGATATAGTCCGCCGTCACCCGCACCAGCCGCAGCGCACCCGGCAGGTCGGCGAAGGCCGCGGGGTCGTCGATGATCTCCGTCTTGCCGGTCATGCGGATACGCAGGCTGGTGCTGTCGAACTTCACGAACAGCAGGCCAACGGACGGGTTGCGGGTGATGTTGCCGCGGCTTCGCTGCATGAAGTTGCCGTCATAGTCCGGCCATTCCAGTTGGCCCGGCCCTGAGACGCGGATGAAGCCCGGATGGCCGCTTTTCATGCTGCAATCCATGCTCTCTCCCCAGCCGGTCGCCAGGAAGAAGAACGGCACGCTTTCGATATAGGCGCGGTCATCGTCGGTGAACGCGACGTGGGTGCGGTTCTTGGCGATGGCGTCCGCCACCTTGCGCCCTCCACATTTGTCCTGCAATTCGCGCATGCCGTCGTGAAACATGGATTGAGCTCCGGCCTGTGAAGAAGAGAATTTCGATTGTAGGGATAAATTCGGCTCGCACCAATCAGATGGCAGATGTTGAGCCATTGCCGTAGGTCGATTGCGCCCGCTACAATCCGGCCAACCGCTCTCATTCCATCAGGAAATGCTGCCCATGGCCTTTCAGCATATCGAAGTGAAGAAGATTGCAGGCGCACTCGGCGCCGAGGTGTTTGGCGCGGATCTGTCCCGCCCGCTTTCCAATGCAGAGGCAGAGGAGGTGCATCAGGCTTACTTGGAAAATGTGGTCGTGTTCTTTCCCGGTCAGAAGCTTTCCCCGGAAGAGGTTGTGCGGGCCGCGCACATGTTCGGTGTGCCGAACGAGTATCCCTTTGCCAAAGGCATGGATGGCTACCCCAAGATCACGCCCCTGATCAGGAACCCGGAGGACAAGGCCAATTTCGGTGGCGGCGGTTTCCACTCCGACACCACCTATCTGCCGAAGCCGCCAGTTGCGACCATGCTCTATGCAGTCGAAACATCCCTGCTGGCGGCGATACCGTGTTCGCCAACATGTACCAGGCCTATGACATGCTGTCGGACGGCATGAAGGCGCTGATCGACCCGCTGACCGGCATCTCCAGCGCTGGTGCGGGCCGGGTCGGTGACCGTAAGAAGCTGATGAATGCCGATAGCAAGGGCATTCAGCTTCAAAACCTGGACAAGTTGGTGATGGAGGCCGAACAGCCTGTGGTCCGCGTGCACGAGGAAACCGGGCGGAAGGTTCTCTACGTCAACTTCATCCACACCCTGACCTTCAAAGGCTGGACGGAGGCCGAGAGCGCGCCCGTGCTGAACTTTTTGTTCAATCATCTGAAACAGCCGGCGTTCACCGCGCGCTACAAGTGGGCTCCTGGCACGCTGGGCGTATGGGACAACCGTTGCAGCCAGCACTATGCCATCAATGACTACCAAGGCCACCGCCGCGAAATGTGGCGCGTTACGGTCGAAGCCGCTTAGTATCTAAAGACAAACTCACTCAGGAAACGCCAAACATGACCAACATGACCAACCCCCGCATCCTCATCGTTGGCGCAGGCGCTGTCGGCGCTTACGTCGGCGGCAACCTCGCCAAACAGGGCCTGGATGTCAGCTTCTTCGACGCTTGGCCGAAACATGTGGAGAAGATGCGCACCGACGGCATCACGCTGGAAGGCACGACGCCGGAAGAATGCTTCACTGTGCCGGTGAAGGCCTACAATGTGACCGAATTGCAGGGCCTGAAGCGCGAGCGTCCCATCGACATCGCCTTTATCTGCGTGAAGTCCTACGACACCGCCTGGGCGACCATGCTGGTGAAGGATTATCTGGCGCCGACCGGTTGTGTCGTCAGCCTGCAGAACTGCATGAACGAGGAGACGATTGCGAACATCGTCGGCTGGGGCAAGACGCTCGGCTGTATCGCGGCCAAGATCGTCGTGGAACTGGTCGGTCCCGGCCACGTCATCCGCCGCATCGCCAAGGGCGGTGCAGAGCACACGGTCTTCCGTGCGGGCGAGGCGACTTGCGTAATCACGCCCCGCCTGGAAATGCTGGTCGACTGGCTCTCTAAGATCGACTCGGCCAAGGCCACCACGAACCTGTGGGGCGAGCGCTGGTCGAAGCTGGTGGCGAACGCCATGGGCAACGGCGTCAGCGCGTCCACCGGTATGAGCATCAAGGAATACATGGTGCAGGAACCGGCGCGGCATCTGTCGATCCGCATTGCTGGCGAGTCCGTGAAAGTCGGCCAGGCGCTGGGCTATGCGCTGGAAGACATTAACGGCTTTGCGCCCGAGGTCTGGGTCAAGGCCGGTGAGGAACTGGAGAGCGGTGCGAACGATGCTCCGAACTTCCAGAAGGTCGAGGAGAAACTGCTGGCGAATGCTGCCAAGGCCAAGGAAGGCGCTCGCCCCTCCATGGGTCAGGACATGCTGAAGGGCCGCCGCACCGAGATCGAGTTCATCAACGGCCTGGTCGCGGGCAAGGGCAAGGAAATCGGCATCCCGACTCCCGCCAGCAGCAAGCTGGTTGAGGCCGTGCAGTCGGTCGAGCAGGGCCACGCGCCTGCCGGTATCGAACGGTTGATGTAGGCTGCCTGCCTATATTGCCTACCGCTACTCGTTTGGCGGGGCAGGTACGGTGATTGTCTGGACGGTGCCATCGGTTGCAGGAACCGTAGAGGTCAGCACATGCTGCTTGCCCTGCCAGACATCCACCATATAGGTGCCCTGGCTCAGCCTGAACGCCTTGCTTTCGTCATCATAGGCGGCAGCTCGGCCAACGGTTTCGCCGTTCACCCGTAAAACGGCGTCGGTGCCTGCGTTCTCGATCACGAGTTTCGCGCGGGTATCCGTCACGGCGTCTCGGTTCATATCCTCGTACAAGTCGCAACCGCCAAGGGCCATTGGAATCGCAGCGCAGGCAAGGAGTTTTAATTTCATTCCGGGCTTGTCCATTTTGAGACTGACTACCGCAACACAGACAGATTTCCGCCGGGGATTCAAGCACCGATGAATCTATCCCCTGCCGTTGGTATTACATTGTAACGGCACCGGCCATGGCCATTTCCGGCTGTTCCCGGCATGATCCCAAAACAGGAAACTCCAGACAGCGGATAGACGGATGAGCACCAACCAGCTTCAAGCAAACGGCGCGCGTTTCTGGGACACGATTGAGGCCTCGGCCGGGATCGGGCCGGGGGTGGCAGGGGGCCTGCGCCGGTTGGCGCTGACGGACTCAGACAAGGAAATGCGCGATCTGTTCCGCCGCTGGTGCGAGGAAGCGGGCTGCACGGTCACGGTCGATCAGATGGGCTCGATGTTCGCGCGGCGGGAGGGGCGCGAGGACCTGCCGCCTGTGCTGATCGGCAGCCACTTGGACACGCAGATCGCCGGGGGCCGTTATGACGGCATTGCCGGTGTTCTGGCTGGGCTGGAGATCGTGCGCACACTGAACGACCTGGGCATCACGACGAAGCGGCCGATTGAAGTCGTGAACTGGACGAATGAGGAAGGCGCACGCTTCCAGCCGCCAATGGTAGCGGCGGGCGTGTTCGCTGGCGTCTATGACCTGGAGTGGGGCCTGGCGCGCCCAACCCGCGAGCCCGAACAACATGAAGGCAAGACGCTGGGTGAGGAACTGAAGCGCATCGGCTTCGACGGGCCGGAGCCGGTCGGCGTGCGCGACGTGGACAGCTATTTCGAACTGCATATCGAGCAGGGCCCGGAACTGGAGCGCCAGAAAACCCAGGTGGGCATCGTCACCGGCGGCTATGCCGTGCGGGCCATGCTGATCCGCATCAAGGGCGAGACCGCACACACTGGCCCGACGCCCATGGAGAAGCGCAAAAATGCGCTGGTCGGCGCCGCCCGCATGATGGTCGCCGCCGACGATCTGGGCTGGGAGTATGCCGGGACGCTGGGCAAGGTGACGGCGGCGCGGCTGACGGCCTCCCCCAACCTGGCCGGTATATTGTCTGACCGGGCGGAGTTGAGCCTGGACCTGCGCCATCCGGACCCTGCGGTCGCGGACGAAATGCTGGCGAAGTTGGAAAAGGCGCTGGCGCAGGCCGCCCGCCGCGCCCAGGTGGAGTATGAGATTGCCGAGCGTTTCACTTTTGGTGACGAGCAGTTCGATGCCGATTGCGTCGGGCGCTTGCGGGATGCGGCGGCGGACCTTTGCTTCAGCCATATGGATATTTTGAGCCAGGCGGGCCACGACGCCTACCACATGGCGGCCAAATACCCGACGGCGATGCTGTTCTCGCCCTGCGGCGGCGGCATCACGCACAATGAAGCGGAAAACACCACGCTGGAAGACCAACTTCCGGCGCTGAACGTGCTGCTGAACGCGGTGGTCTCCAGGGCTGAGAAGTAGGAGCGAAAAATCGATGATCCCACAGCATTTCCTGGTCGAAACCGACTGGCTGGCAGCGCACCTGGACGATCCGTCGGTCCGCGTTCTCGACTCGACCATCGCGATGGCGAAGCAGCCGGATGGCAGCTGGCAGGACGTCAGCGGGCGCGGCGCGTTTGATGAGGGCCACATTCCCGGGGCGCAATTCGTCGATCTGATGACCGAGCTGAAGGACACGGCCAGTCCTTACGGCTACATGCTGCCGGCCGCGGAACAATTCGCAGAGAAGATGGCGGCCTTGGGCATTGGAAACGACACGCAGGTCGTTATCTATATTTCAGCGGTACCATGGTGGGTGACGCGGCTCTGGTGGATGTTCCGTGTGTTCTGAATGCGCTCTCACGCCAATTATTCACCGGCGAAAGCGACCTGGGCTATGCGCGGCCCGGCCGGATTGCAAAAAGCGAGTTGCTGCCCGCGCTCGGACACATCGACCAGAAGACCGGCGTCTACCGCGCCGACCCGGAACTGGAAGCCGCAGTCAATCCCCTGGGCAGCGGCAAGGACGACCGCATCATCAGCTATTGCGGGGGCGGTATCGCGGCCACCATGAACGCCTTCGTTCTGATGAAGCTCGGCTACCGGAATGTCAGTGTCTATGACGGGTCGCTGGACGAACGGTCGGCAGATCCTGCCATGCCCATGGAAGTGGGGTAAGGGCCCTATTTTCCATTCTCGTACCAGGAGAATTCCAGCAGCAGGCTGCCTTCCGGCGAGCGGAGGGGACCGTGCATGACGCCGGGTTTGCGGGTGGCGAAGGCGGGGGCGGTGACGGTTTTCCAGCCGTCGGTGCCGTCATGGATCTCCATGGAGCCTTCCAGCACATAGAGTTCCTCCCAATAGGGGTGGGCATATCGTCCTTGGTTCCGGCATCGAACCACCAACGTATTGAAAGAGTGGGCTGATTCACGAAGCGCTTGCGGATGCAAGCATTTCGATCAGATCACTAATGAGTACCACCGGAACAAGGAAACAGCCCTCAAATGCGTATCGCCTATATCGGGATTGGCCAGATGGGCGCCGGGATGGCGCTCTGCCTGAAGATGGCAGGCTTTAACGTCATCGGCTATGACATCAGCGCGGCCAGCCGGGATGCGGCTGCTGCCGATGGTCTGGCGGTGACCGGCAGCCTGGCCGAGGCGGTGAAAGGCGCGGATTTTCTGCTCTCCAGCCTGCCGAATTCGCCGATTGTATTGGATGCCTGGCTGGGGGCGGAGGGCATTCTGGCTTGCGGGCCGGAGAAGGGCGCGGTCTGCATCGACTTCAGCTCCATTGACGCCGCTGCCATGGTGACAGTGGCGGAGGCCTGCCGGGCACAGGGGCTGGGCGTGATCGATGCGCCGGTCAGCGGTGGCCCCCTGGAAGCAGCGAACGGCACGCTGGTGCTACTGTTGGGCGGCTCCGACGAGGACATGGCGCGCGCCAAGCCGGTGTTCGACGCGCTCGGCTCCACACAATTGCGCACGGGCGACGTGGGCACGGCCAAGACGGTGAAGCTGGTCAATAACGTCATGTCTATGGGCAACGTGCTGATCGCCGCCGAGGCGTTCGCCATGGGGGAGGCGGCGGGCGTCAACTCCCAGGTGCTGTACGACACGCTATCCCAGAGCGGCGGGCGCTCACACCATCTGCTGAAGCGCTTTCCCAACGCGCTGAAATCGAACTGGGACCCCGGCTTCAAGATGGAACTGGGCGAGAAGGATGTGGCGTTGGCGGTAGATGTGGCCCGCAGCATGCAACAGCCAATGCCCATCGCCTCGCTCGTGCGGGAGATGATGACCATGGCGCTAGCCGGCGGCTATGAAGGCCACGATGTGGTGGCGGTGCTGGACATGTACCGGAAGATGAACCGGCGGGAAGGGCGGAATTGAGGGGGATTTAGGTCAAACAGACTCGTGAAATCCGTCCCGCTCCCACGAAGGTGGGAGCCTATGCCTGAGACTATCCTACACGGTCCGAACTTTGTGATTTGGCTCTCTGGCATGGGTTCCCGCCTGCGCGGGAACGGGATAGGAAAGAGGCTTGGCAGATTGATCTGACAGGTGAATTTAGGCCGCCACCGGCCTTTCCGTTCCCTTGATCACGACGCGCCAGAGCCTGCGCTCGTGCGGGAAGTAGTCGGCCACTGGGTAGTGCAAGGTGCGGGCATTGTCCCAGACGATCAGCGTGCCGGGCTTCCAGGTCAGCCGGAAATGGAACTCCGGGCGGGAGGAATGGGCGTAGAGTTTGGCCAGCAGAGCGTCGCCCTCCGGCCCCGGCATTTCGGCGATGCTGCGGCAGTAGATCGGCACATTGACGAACAGGTAGGGGCGGCCATTGTCCGGATTGCGGGCAACCAGCGGATGGCGGATCGCCGGGGCGGTCTCGTAGGCCGCAATCTCCTCCTCCGTCTGCCGCCGTCTGGTGTTCTGTGTCACCGTTACCTTGTGCAAGGTGTGCAGGCCCGCAATGCGCGCCTTCGTTCCCTCCGGCAGCGCGTCGTAGGCGGCTTCGAGGTTGGTAAACAGCGTGTCGCCGCCGCAGGGGGGCAGCAGGTTCGCATAGAGCGCCAATACCGGCGTCTGGCATTCGCGGAAAGTGTGGTCCTGGTGCCAGAAATTGATCGTCTGGCGCTCACTGGGGCCGATATGGATCGCGCCAACCTCGGGCGGGTTGCCGTCTTCGACTTTCAGGTCCTCCGGCACCAGTTCGCCGAAATGATGCATGAAGCGGGCAAACGCCGCGGGGGAGGCCGTCTGATCGCGGAAGACCAGGACCTTCCGGTCTGCCAGCTTGGCGCGCAGCGTATCGGCCTGGGCTTCGGTCGTGCCGGTGACGTCGAAGCCGCAGATTTCCTCGCCGATGGCGGGGGTAATAGGCTGGAAGTGCAGTGTTTCACCTGACATGGGAGCGCCTTCCTTTAAGCTTGCCTGCGCCTTTGGAGGCTCTGTGCGAACGCGTGTTGCAGCTTGAGCTTGGGAGATGGCTGATGTCAAAGCAGTTAATGGTCTGACGTTGCCCAGGCTGCGTCAGTTCGAGTTGTATGTCCCATCACTCCAAAAGGGGTTCACACTTTTGGGGACTAGCGCCGTCAACTCTTCCTGGCTGCGGCCGGTTCCGCAGAGGTAAGCACCGGCCATTGGTCCATAGGCCCAACGGCCTTTGAGATTGCGGGACCGCTCGTGCCCGCGCCAGAAGACCAGGCAATGGGCGTCGGGCGGCGCATCAGGGCCGGTGTAAGCGAAGTACTTGGACAAGTAGATTTTGTCCGGCGGCCCACCATCCTGCCACGACCGCCAATCGACGTAGCGGGGGAACAAACGGGCCTGGAATTGGTCCCCAAGCGTGCCTAGCATGGATGGCGGCAGGGAAATCAGCGTGCCGTGCGTGTCTAAGTTGACCACTTCCATGCGCCATCCATCAGCCTCATAGACAGCCTGAATGCTCGTCATCTGACGGTTATTGCTCTCCTTGTTACCGATGGTTTTAGTGCGGCAGGTTTCGGTCTTGGCGTCAAACGGTGGGACAAACATCATGGCGCGGCAGCCATGCTTGGCGAAATCTACATACTCGTTCCCCCCCGGCTTACAGCCGAACAAGGCGGCGACCAATCCAACAATTAACGCATACCGGATGTCTCTTCCCCCAATTTTGCTTGTTACATCTCAAGCATTCTTAATCGTCAGCCCAGCATCCACCGGCAATACCACGCCGTTAATGTAACTCGAAGCAGGCAAAACCAGGCTGAGCGTGCCGTGGGCTACCTCTTCCGGGTCGGCGTAGCGGGCGAGGGGGATGCGGCGGCGGGCGAAGATGGCTTTGGCGTCGTCGGGGTACTTGGCCGTCATGCCGGTGTTGATGGCGCCGGGGCAGATGCAGTTGACGGTGATGCCCTCCTTGCCCAACTCCACAGCCAGCGAGCGGGTCAGGCCGACAACGGCGTGCTTGGTCGCGGTGTAGGGGCTGATGGTCGGCGTGGCACCCAGACCCTCGGTCGAGGCGATGTTGACGATGCGGCCGCCGCTCTCGCACTTGCGCAAGTAGGGCAGGGACGCCCGGACAGTGTAGGTGTGGGCGGAGATGTTGACCGCCACCGCGCGCGCCCACTGCTCCTCGTACTTGTCCGCATCGATGCGGGCGGGGGTGGAGATGCCCGCATTGTTGACCAGGATATCAAGACCGCCGAAATGCTCCGCCGCCGCATTAATGATCTCACTCACCGCCACGCGGTCACCCACGTCCAGCGTCCAGGCCTGGGCAGAGCCGCCTGCCTCCCGGATGGCGGCGGCGGTTTCTTCTGCGCCGGGGCCGTTGATGTCCACGCAGGCCACATGCGCGCCCTCGTCAGCAAACAGATAGGCGGTGGCGCGGCCCATGCCGCTGGCCGTGCCGGTGACGAAAGCGGCTTTGCCCGCGATGGAGCGGGAGAGTTTCGTGAGCCTGGTCATGGTGCATTATCCTTCAAGCAATCCAGCCGCCATCGACCGGCAGCGCAACGCCGCTGACATACTCTGCTTCGTCCGACAGCAAGAACAGGGCGGCGTTGGCAACGTCGGTTGGGGTTGCAGCCCGGCCCATAGGGGTCGAAGCGGAAACCGTGGCCAGAATCGCTTCTTTATCCGCGCCCTGGGTCGATTGCTGGTCGTGACGCGCGACGAATACCCGGCCCATTGGTGTGTCTGTGATGCCGGGGCAAACAGCGTTGACGCGGATTTTGTCCGTCGCATAGCGCCCTGCCATGGAGCGCACCATGCCGACCACGCCGAACTTGGCAGCAGCATAGACAGGGCTGTAGGGCGAACCCTTCAGGCCGCTGACCGAGGCCGTGAACAGAATGGAGCCGCCGCCGCCACCGCGGGCGCGGAGTTCCGGCAAGGCTGCCTCGGTGGTGACCAGGACGCTGCGCACGTTCAGGTCCATGGCAAGCTCGTAGTCCGCCATGTCGATGCCTTCGATGGCGGCGGGGCCGGGGTGGCCAACATGGTTCCAGACAAAATCCAAGCCACCGAACTTGTTGGCGGTTTCCTTGACGATGCGGCGGGCGTTGTTGTCGTCGCGCAGGTCGCAGGTAATGCCGAGGGCCTGACCGCCTGCTGCCTCGATTTCGGCGACGACGGCGTTGACGGCGGCCTGGTCGAGATCGACGACACCGACGGCAGCGCCCTCCCGGGCGAAGCGGATGGTGCCTGCCCGGCCCATGCCGGACCCGGCGGCGGTGACAAGGCCGATCTTGTTGGTGAGACGCATGGGAAGTTCCTCCGGTGATTTGGTTGTTGGAGGAAAGGATAAGCGCGTTGCTGCGTCAGCGCCAAGAGTGTTCAAGGTGCCGCCGTCCGGCTTCAGGCCATCGCCTTCCGCCGCTCGCGGATTTGCTCCCGCATGCGGGTGTGGGCTTCGGGCGTGCCGTCGTGAAAGGTGCCGAACATCTTGTCCAGAGGCAGCAGGCTGCCGCCGTAATTCACCTCGAAATACTTGTGATGCAGGTAGTGGAAGTGCGCGCCCGCGTCGATTTCCAGCTTGTTGCCCACCTTCAGCTTGTCGAAGCCGCTGTGGGAGAGGGCAGGCAGGAAGGCTGCCAGTTGCAACTGATAGAGCGCGTTGACCGGGTGCAGGGCCAGCAGCCACGGCACCACGATGGTGGAGAAGTAGATCAGGTGCTCGACCGGATGCATGGCGAGGCCGGACCAGGGGCCGACATCGACGTTGCGGTGATGCAGGGCGTGGAACTTGCGGTAGAGGAAGGGCACGTGCAGTAGCCGGTGGCCCAGGTAAAAATGCAACGAGTGAATGATCGGCGCGGCCAGGATCATCACGCCGAACCAGGTCCAGAACAGGAATTGATTGCCGCCAAAATCAAACAGACCGAGGAAGCCGTTGGCGAACAGCCAATATGTGGCGGCCTCGTAGAACGTGATGATCGGACCGGCGACGAACCAGGTGCGGATCATGTTGTCCCGCACCTGGTCGCGGAACAGGAAGTGGCGGGCACCCTTGATGAAGGGCTTGGTTGAGAACTGGTACTCGTCGCTCTGCCGGCGGGCGATGTAGAAATAGAGGTGCAGGCCGCCGAACACGGCCAGCAGCAAGGCCAGATTGCGGGCGAAGATCAGGCCGACCCACCAGGCTTCCAGGGTTTGCATCTGGGCCAGATCAGGGGTGAGCCAGAGCCAGGTGACCAGCGCCACGCCCAGCCAAAGCGCGTTGTAGGGCCAGAGGTAACCGGGAAAACCAAAGGCCCAGCGGGTGAGCCTGGCAGGTGCGGGGGGCCAATCGTTGATCGGTGCGAGGGCAATCGGCTCCGCAGGTCGCCACTCGCCAGCCTTGTTGCGGGCGTTCCCTGTTGCGTCGGTCATGGCGTTCCCTCGAACATTGTTGCTTTTAGCAGGGCATAGTCAGGGGAAAAATTTACGGCAATATTGGGCAAGATGCGAGTCCCGGACGGCCGCCGGAATTCTTCCCCATGACACTATCGCGCGGTGCTATGCGATGGTCAGCGTAGTCGTGGAGGAATAGGCTTATTTCAGGAGGCGCTGTCTGCTGCCTCACCGCCGCTGAAGGGCTATGTTCACCGTGACCGCGATACCGGACGATCTGACCGGGCGGGAACGCCCCACTTTTTCTGAGCTTTTTACCCCAAAGCTCGTGACCGTGCTGCGCGAAGGCTACGGCCTGGCGGGATTGCGGGCAGACGTGGTTTCGGGCCTGACGGTTGCCATCGTTGCGCTGCCAGTGTCGATGGCCATAGCCATCGCTTCCGGCGTGACGCCTGACCGGGGGCTTTATATCGCTATCATTGGCGGCTTCATCGTTTCATTGCTGGGCGGCAGCCGGTTTCAGATCGGCGGCCCGGCGGGCGCCTTTATCGTGCTGGTGCTGGCGACGGTGCAGATCCAGGGCATCGACGGGCTGATCCTGGCAACGATGATGTCGGGTCTGTTTCTGTTGCTGATAGGGTTGGCGCGGCTTGGAACCTATATCAAATTCATACCCTATCCTGTGACCGTTGGCTTTACAGCGGGGATCGGCATCATCATTTTCGTAAGCCAGATCAAGGAATTGCTTGGCCTGACGCTGCCCGCATCGGAGCCGGGACCGTTGCTATTGAAGCTGGAGATGCTGGCAGGCGCACTTGGCACAGTGAACCCGCTGGCGGTTATGGTCGCGGGTTTGTCTATTGTCGTGATTGTCTCCTGCACCCGGCTCAAAACCAGGCTGCCGGGTATGCTGGTGGCGGTGGTGCTGGCGTCGGCCGCGACGGCCCTATTCGGGCTGCCGGTAGAGACCGTCGGTACACGCTTTGGCGGCATTCCGCAGGCCTTGCCTATGCCGGCCCTGCCGGAAATCACGGGCGACCGTTTGCTGGCGGTGCTGCCGTATGCTCTTTCGTTCACTCTGTTGGGAGCCATCGAGTCGCTGCTTTCGGCTGTTGTTGCTGATGGCATGACCGGCCGGCGGTATCGCTCCAACTGCGAGTTGGTGGCCCAAGGTGTGGCCAATATCGCGTCGGGCCTGTTCGGTGGCATTTGCGTGACGGGGACGATCGCGCGGACGGCAACCAATGTGCGTTCCGGCGCGCGGGGGCCGGTGTCGGGAATGCTGCATTCGCTGTTCCTGCTGGGCTTCATGCTGCTGGCGGCACTGGGCGGTGTGCTTGCTGTCGTTTCCTGGAACATGATTGAGCGCCATGCCATCGCGGTACTGGCCCGCACTTCGCGCGGTGATTTGGGTGGTGTTACTGGTGACTTTGCTGCTTACCGTCTTTCATGATCTGGCGGAGGGAATTGTCGTCGGCTTTGCCCTGGGGGCAGTGCTTTTCATTCATCGCATGTCGCAAGCGGCTTTGATTGAGGCCGGGCGGCCTGCTCCCATGGTGCTGGATGATGTGGCCGACACCGGCAATGGCGACCGGTCTGAGTACGATCCCGGCATGGCTTCCGACCCGGACGTCGTGGTCTACCGGCTGAAGGGAGCTTTCTTCTTTGGTGCTGCGGCGACCGTTGGGGCGGTGTTGGACCGGATCGCAGACCATCGCCGGGCCTTTGTTCTGGATTTCAGTGGCGCGCCGTTTCTGGACTCAACGGGAGCCAACACCGTGGTGGGCGCTGTACGCAAAGCGCAACGGGCCGGCGTGCACGTCTATATCACCGGCACTACCGGTGAGATGCGGCGGGTCCTGCTTCAGTATGGGATTCAGGGGCACAAAACCCGCTTCGCCGACGACATCGATCAGGCAGTCAGGCAGGCACACGAGGCGGATTCAGGACTAACGGCGTTTTGTTTTGCCCCGTTCTTTCATGCCCTTCAGCCTGAGGAGCGAGCGAAGCGAGCCTCGAAGGCGGCGCTGTGCCCGCGGACATGCCCTTCGAGGGCGCGTACCGCACCTCTTCCGGGTGAGGATGGGTAGGAACTCAATGCCGTTGGTGTAAGCCTGATATGAGCATTGGATACACCTGACCTAAACTTGATTTAAACATTTAGCGGTACTTAAATAGCGCAATCGGTTTAATTTTGCGCATAAATGTTCAGATTCGTTCAGGTTGGTTTTTCATCCGGTCAGGTCC
This sequence comes from Alphaproteobacteria bacterium, assembly GCA_965202745.1. Taxonomy (GTDB): domain Bacteria; phylum Pseudomonadota; class Alphaproteobacteria; order Bin95; family Bin95; genus JACKII01. The sequence goes on along the minus strand of CBDBCB010000020.1, from coordinate 89,066 downwards.
TGCAATGTCTAGCGGCCAATCAGGTTGCGCTGTATCTGGTTGGTGCCTTCGATGATCTGGAGCACCTTGGCGTCGCGGAAGTAGCGCTCTATCGGGTTGTCCTTGCTGATGCCGGCGGAGCCCCAAAGCTGGACCGCGTCGGTAGCGACCTTCATGGCGGTGTCGGTGGCGAAGGTCTTGGCGGTGGCGGCGGCCATGGCGAGTTCGCGGCCCACCACGCCCTGGTCGGCGAGGGTGGCTGCCTTGTAGACCAAGCCGCGGGCCGCTTCAGTCTGAATCGCCATGTCGGCGATCACCCACTGTACGCCCTGGAAGTCCGCCACTTTCTGGCCGAAGGCGCGGCGGTCATCCACAAAGCGGGCGGCCAGTTCCATCGCTCCTTGCGCCAGGCCGACGCCGCGCACGCCCATGATCGGACGGCTGTGATTGAAGGCGTCCATGATCGCGCGGAAACCGGCCCCCTCCGCGCCCAGGCGGTTCTCCTCCGGCACGAAAGCGCCGTCGAAATAGAGCGGGCAGGAGGGGATGCCGCGCGCACCCAGCTTGTTCTCCGGCTTGCCGATGGTGAAGCCGGGGGTGTCGCGGTCCAGGATGAAGGCGCTGATGCCCGCATGGCGCTTGGACGGATCGGTCTTGGCGGCGACGATGAACACGTCGGCGACGGTGGAATTGGTGCAATAGACCTTGGCCCCGTGCAGGTCATAGCCGCCTGCCATCTTGTCCGCCCGGGTCAGGATGCCTGCCACGTCGCTGCCCGATTGCGGCTCCGTCACGCTGATGGAGGCACGGATCGAGCCATCGGCCAGACCCGGCAGCAGCTTCTGCTGCTGCTCGGGCGAGCTTGCGGACTGGATGCTGCCAAAGGCGCTCCACTGCACCACCAGCAGGTAGGCGGTGTTGTAGCAGACGTGGCCCAGCTCCTCGACCGCCAGGCAGGCGGAGACCAAGCTGTCGGCGGCACCGAACTCCTCCTTGATGGGCAGGCCGAAGAGTCCGAGTTCCTTCAGCAACTCGAACATGTCCTGGGGGTATTCGGCGGTGCGGTCGAGGTCGGCGGCGCGGGGCGCGACCCGTTCGTCCGCTACGCGGCGGAGCATGGTCTGAAGCTAGCGCTGTTCGTCGGAAAGCTGAAGTAGCATGGGCAGGTTTCCTGCCGGATCAGGGCTTTGAGCGAAGATTGCCCGATTGCGCCGGCGACAGCCGTGCGGCCAACCACCAGGGCAGGTGTGCCGCGGAAGCCGAATACCTGGGCTAGCGCCGTGCTTGTGGCGATATCCCAGGCGACTTCCGGGCTGCGCATGTCGGCCACCAGGACTTCCGGGTCGATCCCCTTCAACCTGGCCAGCTCCTCCAGATAATAACGGGTGGCGATGAGGCGGCTTTGCATGAGGAAGTGGTGAAACTCCTCGTATTTGCCTTGCCTGCGTGCTGCCAGGGCCCCCCGCGCCATGATGCGGGAAGAGCGGCCCAGCATTGGCCATTCGTACCAGGTGACGCGCAGCCCCTGGGGGTAATGGTCCTCCAGATTTGCCAGCATCCCGGAAAGCACCCGGCAATAGGGGCAGTTATAGTCCGAGAATGAGGCAATCGGCACAACGCCCGGCGGAACCGGCACCCGGCCAAACAACGCATTGCAGAGATTTGCACGAACTGCCGCGGCCGCCCGCTCGTTAAGACGGGTTGGGCGGTCGTTCAGGTCCACCAGCACATTGCCGTCTCCGGTAACCGGTCCGGCCGACAAACGGCGGAAGCCTTTCGGATTGTCATAGGGTTCGAAGGAGAAGCTGCGGGGTATCAGCCGCTCGATCGTCGGCCAGATATACCATGCGCTGGCTGCCGCCGCGGCGGCTCCTCCGACAAACAAAAGGTTCCGCCGGCTGGGATTGGCGGGCTTTTGAGATTTGGCGATGGGGTGGTCTGGTTCTGACACGCAGCTTTCTACCAAAACCCGCCTCAGATGGGCTCTACAGTTTGTCAATCAAGGGTATATGTTCGTGATCGCAAAAGCCACTGCACTGTGGAGAAGAATGATGGGCTGCCGGCCGATGACGATCGCCTATTGGCCGCGCGGGCAAGTTACCTATAGGCTCAAGAAACAATTTGCCGGTGCAGGAACGATAATCCGAGCTTTAATAGGGGAAATTCAGTTGATGAAACTATTGTCTCTGGGGCTTGTGGCCTCTTTCTTATTGCTTGCCTCGTGCACGACCAAGCCCGTCGATTTACCGGCCTTGGAGCCACACGCCTCCACGCCACCTGAGTATTTGGGCCTGAAGCCTGGGACTATGTTCCAAACCACTCAGAACTGGCCGGACAGTTTCCGGACTGGCTTTTGGCATTTGGACCAGGGCTCGCTGGCGACACCCTACGATATTGCGCTGGCGATAGCCGTGGCCGACGGGGAGGAGTTGTTCTTCTCCGGCGAAAACATCGCCCGCTACCGGTACGTCCCGCAAAACATCTCATCGTTCAATCCGGATGCGCTGCCCCTGGGCTTTACGAAGAGCAGCACGAAATACGACGGCACCTCCTACCTCGGCATGAACTGTGCTGCCTGCCACTCGACTGTTGTGATCTACAAGGGGCAGGGGCTGCTGGTGGATGGCGCGCCGACGCTGGGCGACTTCCAGACTTTCTTCAAGGACCTGATGCGGGCGCACCAGGCGACCCTGGAGAGCGAGTCCAAGTTTGCCGCCTTTGCCAGCCGCATCCTGCCGCCGGGTCAGACGCCGGCTGACCGGCAGAAACTGCGCCAGCGCCTGCAGGCTGCCACGGATGGGCTGGAGGCGCGGTTCCAGCTTAATGCGACGGACAGCGCCTATGGCTATGGCCGGGTGGACGCGGTCGGTGAGATCTTCAACTCAACCGCTTCGGCCAATATTGACGTGGCCGCGAACCGCTACCCGCCAGATGCGCCGGTCAGCTACCCGTTCCTCTGGGGAACCCATCAATCGAACGTGGTGCAGTGGAACGGCTTTGCCCCGAATGTCGTTCTGTCCAACGATATCCGCATCATCGGACCGCTGGACCGGAACTTCGGTGAAGTGCTGGGCGTGTTCGGCAAGATCGAGGCCAAACCCAAAACAGACGGCAGAACCACCTACCGCAACTCGGTAGAGATCGGCAATCTGATCAAGGTCGAGGAATGGCTGGCGCAGTTGATGCCGCCGGAATGGCCGGCGCAGATGTTCGGCCGGTTGGATGCTGACAAGGTGGCGGCGGGCAAGGCTGTCTATACCGACCCGAGAAAGGGCAATTGCGCTGCCTGCCATCAGGTTCTGGCTGACCCGCTGGATTGCTACAATGCGGTTATGGTCGGTCTCGATAAGATCGGCACCAATCTGGGGCAGGCCAGGAACTCGATCAAGGGGGGGCGACCAGTCCACTGAAGGGCACGCCGGAAGCGCCGGGCAGCAAAACGAAGTTCGGCCCGGCGTCGACCAAGCTCAAGATCACGGCAAACCAGGTCGCGTTTGGCACCATCAAGGCCATTACCGCCAATCCCGTAAAGGGCGTTGAGGACCTGCTGAAGGACCTGGGGCTAGAGGTCGGAGAGGACCATTGCAAGGTGCCGTTCAAGCCGAACCCTTTCAAGGATTTCCAGGCCTATAAGGCACGTCCGCTGGACGGAATTTGGGCGACGGTGCCATTCCTGCACAATGGCTCGGTGCTGACGCTTGCCGCCCTGCTGGACGCACCTGGCAACCGGCCGAAGACCTTTACACTCGGCAATTGGGAGTTAGATCCGGTGAATGTCGGTTATCAGCCGGCGGCTGGCGCTCACGCCTTTACCTTCGACACGTCGAAGGTCGGCAATTCGAATGCCGGTTATAACTACGGCACCGACCTGTCGCCGGTGGATAAGGAAGCGCTGCTGGAGTTCCTGAAGAGCCTGTAAAAGCCAGGATGCGTCTGGGCCGCCGCCCGTTCGTTATGGGCGGATGACGGCCACCAGTTTCAAGTCCATCTTGCGGCCCTTTGAGTAGTTCAGGCCTTTGACCTGCGCCAGCTCTTGCACTTGGCTATTACCCAATGCGGTCTGGAATTTGTCCCAGAACCGAGCGTCGATCACAGCCAGATGGCAGGCGGAATCCTCGGCCAGAAAAGCCGTGGCTTCTTCTGGCTGGCCATAGCGGGTGTTGGTTCCGGCGAGGAAGATCAGGCTTGGCTCGTTGTAGCCGACGGTGAACAGCACCGCTTCGCCGCTGCATGCCGCCGGGCGGTTGGCGGCAAAGGCGGCGGCAAGACGGTTGGATACCCAAAGCTCCGACAGGCTGGGGATGACAACACGGTAGGTTGGCCAGTACGCCAGCAGCATTGCTGCCAGCACGATGCCGATGGGGAAGGCATTGCCGAACGGCCGGCGGGCATAGCGGTAAAGGCCATAGGCTAGCGCGGCGAATGCCGCTGCGGCCGCCAGCCCGGCGCCATCGGTGAAGCCGCCACCCAGGAAAAACGAGCCGATCAAAGCGGCTGGCGCCATTAGTGCCGCGACGGCGACGGCGATCCAGGCAGGGGCGGCCACCAGGCGGGCGACCCAGCGTTTGGCTGGCTCCTTGCCCGCGCGTACCAGCATGTATGCTGCAAGTAAGGCCAGCGGCACGTAGAGCGGCAGGACGTAGTGGGGCAGTTTGGTCGCGACCGCCTCAAACACCAGCCAATTGGGCACAATCCAGGCGATGCAGAACTGAACGGCACGCGCAGTGCGGCCCCGCCAGGCGCTCAGGGCCGCCATGCCTAGCAGGGCTGCCGCGGGCCAGAAGGTAATGAAAACCAAGCCCAGGTAGAGGCCTGGCGGGCCGCCATGCTGTTCCTTGCCCGCGCCGATCTTGGCGATGAAGTCCTTGCCCAGGGCCTCGTCCCAGAATGCGCCGTCGGTGGCGAAATGGATGGCGACGAACCAGGGGATGATGACAGCCAGGGCCAGCGGCAGGCCCCAGAGCGGCCGCAAGGCCAGGAACCAGCGGGCGCGCCAGCGCCACAGCATCAGTGTAATGGCGGTCAGGCCGGTAATCATCAGGATGACCGGCCCCTTAATCAGCACGCCGCAGCCAATGGCCAGCCAAAAGGCCAGGGCAGTGCGCGGGCAGGCGCGGATGGTTCCCCGTGCCGTGTCCGGGTGGGCAGCCATCCAGGCGCGGGCCAGCGCCCATTGCGCCACCAGGATGGTCACCAGCAAAACGGCGTCGGTCTTGGCCAGGTGCGCCTCGACGCTCAACAAGAGCACAGGCGCGAACAGCATCCCCGCGATGCCGCCGATCGGTCCGGCAAAAAGCACCGCACCCACGGCAGCACAGAGCACGACGGCGGCGATGGCCCCGATCAGGGATGGCAGGCGGTAGGTCCAGAGATCGGTTGGTTTCTCTGCGAATAACGCCGCGCTGGCGCTTTGCAGCCAGTAGAGTTCCAATGGGCTTTTTCAGCCGGTCCTGGTCCTGAAAGGCGATGCGGACATAGTCGCCGCTTTCCACCATCTGCTTGGAGGCCTGGGCGAAGCGGGGCTCGTCACGGTCCAATGGAGGAACTTCAACCTGTCCCGGCAGATATAGCGCCAGCGCCAACAGGACCAGGAACGGGTAGAGCAGGTATTTGCGTGCGGCGAGCCACAGGCGCCCAGCCCGGCACCCATGAGTCCGGCGGTGGGTCGGTGGCAGGGCGGGCGGGGGCGGGCGCGGCCAACGCCGCGGGGACGGTGTCAGCCGCCGGAGGAGCCTGCTCCATCTTTCTTCTCCCGCCAGATGAAATAGATGTTGCGGCTATAGATCAGCAGGCCGAGCGCCTGGCCGGCAATGAACACCGGATCGGCCCGGTGAATGGCGTAGGCCAGCAGCATCGCCCCGCCCAGAATGCTGAAATACCAGAACACTTCCGGCACGATGGAACGGCGGGCGCGCTCGGAATAGATCCACTGCATGACAAAGCGCATCATGAACATGAACTGCGCGACGAAGCCTACGACGATCCAGGCCAATTCCTGACTGGAAAGGCCGTCGTACCAGGCTTGCAGGCCGTCTATCAGAGACGCCATCTATTCGTCACTCGCTTCGGTCTTGGCTTCATAAGGGAACGGTACGGATGCCCGGCTGATCAGCCAGAGCACGCCCAGCATATCACGAACGGCGATCAGCGCGCGGCCCCAATTCGTGTATTTGGAAACGCCCGCTGCCCGTGCCCGGTGGTTCACATCCACAAACCGCGTGGCGTAGCCATAGGCGGGGGCGAGGGCGGGCAGGTAGCGGTGCAGGCCCTTAAAGTTGGGCAAGTCGATCAGCAAGTCGCGGCGGATGGCCTTCAGCGAGCAGCCGGTGTCGCGGCAATTGTCCTTCAGCACAGCCTGACGGATGGCGTTTGCCGTCTTGGAGACCCAGCGCCGGGCCCATGTGTCCTGCCGTTTCATGCGCAGGCCGCCAACCAGGCCCAGCGGCGGCTCGGCGGGAGCGCCCTCCATGGCGGCGAACAATTTGGGAATGTCGGCGGGATCGTTTTGACCGTCGCCATCCATGGTGACGACCCACTCATAGGCGGCGATCTTGGCCCCATTGCGGATGCCGGCGGATTGTCCGGCGTTGCGGCGGTGGCGCACCAGCCGCACTCGGGGGTCTTCGGCGCGAATCGCCAGAACGTGGCTCGCGGTATCGTCAGTGCTGGCGTCGTCGATGAAGATAACCTCGAAGACGGCATCCTGGGGCAGCACGGACAGGGTTTCACGCGCCAACGGACCGATATTCTCGGCCTCGTTATAGACGGGAATGATGACGGAGAAGGGGGGCAGCACGGCATGCCTCTGGCAGGGAGCGTTCCTGCGGGTAGCCCACGGGCGCGGCGCGGTCAACCGCGGGGCTAGTTTCGCCGTTGCGCCGATGGTCGCGAGCCGCTACGCACACAGGCGACAAGTCTATGGGAGTTACCGTGAAATTCTGGAACCGCGCCCCGCGCGTCCCCTTGGTCAGATTGACCGGAGTGATCTCTGCTGACAGCTCAGCCCTGCGCCGTGGGCTGAGCCTGGCGGCGGTCGCGCCGCTGCTGGAGCAGGCCTTCTCCACTCCGCGGGCCAAGGCCGTGGCGCTGACCATTAATTCGCCGGGCGGCTCGCCCGTGCAGTCTTCGCTGATAGCAGCCCGCATCCGGGAACTGGCGGCAGAGAAGAAGCTGCCGGTACAGGCGTTCGTGGAGGATGTGGCGGCCTCCGGCGGCTATTGGTTGGCGACGGCGGCGGACGAGATTTACGCTGACAAGGCTTCGGTGATTGGCTCAATCGGCGTGATCAGCGCAGGCTTTGGCTTTACCGAAGCTATCGCCAAGTTGGGTGTTGAACGGCGCGTCTATACCGCAGGCGACAACAAGAGCATCCTCGATCCGTTCAAGCCGGAAAATCCGGCTGATGTGGAGCGGCTGGACGGCATTCTGAATGATCTGCACGCTGTCTTCCGGAACCAGGTGCAAAGCCGCCGCGGCGCCAAACTAAAGGCGGACGATCCGGAAATCTTCTCCGGGGCCTTCTGGACGGCGGAAGCGGCACTGGAGCGCGGCCTGATTGACGGCATCGGCCACTTCCGACCTCTGTTGCGGGCGCGCTTTGGCGATAAAGTGAAGATTGAGCCTATAAAGGCGAAGCAGCCGCTGTTGCGCCGGTTGGGCGGTGGCGGTTTTGCGGCGGAAGACATGGCCGAACGCGTGTTGGCTGTGGCCGATGAGCGGTTGGCCCGGCAACGATATGGAGGCTAGGAAATGTTTGGACTGAGCTTCACCAAGATCCTGGTCCTGGCCGTCGTGGTGGTCGGCGCGTGGCAGTTCTTCAAATGGATCGAGAAGCGCGCGGACCGCGGCAAACCCAAGCCGGTGCAAAAACGCGCGGATCAGAAACCGGTGACCGGCGAAGAAGCATCGGGCGAGGTGGAACTGGAGCAAGATCCGGTGACCGGCGTGTGGCGGCCGAAACGGGATTGATCCTGGCCGTGCAGGGAACGGCTTAACCCGCCCAGGCTTTTGCCAGTTCCCGCATAACCCGGCGGGGATCGTCAGCGCGCATGATCTCTCCCATGACGGCGACGCCCTTGGCACCTGCTTCGCGGCAGAGAGACACCTGCTCCGGCCCGATGCCCCCCAGCGCGACGATGGGCAGAGCCGTCTCACCGGCAATACCTGCCAGCGCCTCTAATCCGACGGCGGGGCCATAGCCTGGTTTGCTGCGGGTCAGGAAGATCGGGCTGAGGCTCGCATAGTCAGCACCTGCTGCAGCGCAAGCCGCTACCTCTGCCGCATTGTGGGCAGAGCGGCCGAACAGGCAGCGCGGGTCTGCCACCCGCCGGGCGGCTCTGATATCGCCACCGGTTGGCAGGTGCAGGCCGCGCAGGCCTAAGCTGGCTGCCAGCTTGACATCCTCATGCACACCGACGCGGGCCTTGTAGGGTTCGGCCCGGCGGAGGATGTCTTCGGCCAGCCTCCGCCGTTCAAGCTCCGCTATGTCTTTTTCCCGGATACTGACCCAGCGGCAGCCGCCGTCGAAGGCTGCGGCGGCAACTTCTGCCAAAGGCTGGGAGGCCTGGCTGCGGTCGGTAATCAGCAGAACGGGTAAGGTGGGGAGAGGGCGCATTGAGCTCTACCGGCAAAGGCGCGTGAGTGGAATCAACCCCCGATCAGCCCCAATTGCGGACTGGAGGGCTCGGCGCGATCAAGTTTGGGGATGCGGCCGGCTAGGTAGGCTTCGCGTCCGCCCGCAACCGCCAAGCCAAAGGCGCGCGCCATGCGCACCGGGTCCAGCGCCTTGGCGACCGCCGTGTTCAGCAGCACGCCGTCGCAGCCAAGCTCCATCGCGATGGCTGCGTCGCTGGCTGTCCCGAGGCCCGCGTCGCAGATAATAGGCACGGTCGCATCGGCCACGATCCGCGCCATGGCGGCGGGGTTGGCGACGCCCAGGCCGGAGCCGATGAAGCTGCCCATCGGCATCACAGCCGCACAGCCAACATCCGCCAATTTGCGGCAGGTGACGGGGTCGTCATTGGCGTAGGGCAGGACGATGAAGCCGTCTTTCACCAACTCCTCCGCCGCTTTCAGCAATTCTTCGACATCGGGATAGAGCGTGTCGCGGTCGCCAATTACCTCCAGCTTGACCCAGTTGGTCTCCAGCGCTTCCCGGGCAAGCTGGGCCGTCAGCACCGCGTCTTTCACCGTCGCGCAGCCGGCAGTGTTTGGCAGCAAGTGCTTGCCCTTCAGCACGTCAGCCATGCTCTCTTCGTATTTCTCCAGCGAGATACGGCGGATGGAGACCGTAATGATCTCTACTCCGCCCGCCTCAATCGCGTCGAGCATCACCTGGCTGTTTGGGTAGCCCGCCGTGCCCAGCATCACGCGGGAGGCGAACTTGACCCCCGCAATTTCCATCGGGTCACTATGAGAAACAGGGGCGGCCATCTGCATAACGGCTCATCCTCCCGAAAAAGGTTTAACGATTTCGACTGTGTCGCCTGCATCCAGCGCCGTCGCGTGCCATTCGGCCTTGCGTACCACTGCGCCATTCAGCGCGACGGCGACGCCTTTGGCGTCCAGCTTGACGTTCTCTTCCTCCAGCAGTGCGGCCACATTGGCAGCAGAGGAGGCGCGGGTATCGCCGTTGATAGTCAGGGAAAGGCTCATACCAATGCTCGTTTGGCCAATGCTCGTTTGGGGGCGACGGCTCTATTGGGGGTAGCGGACCGAAACCGGTCCAGGCGGAAAGGCTCTGCAATTGAGGGCATCGTGCCTTCTAACACAGATCGGCTGACGGCGTCCGCGGTAAGTGGTGCCAGCAATATGCCATTGCGATGATGCCCGGTTGCCAGATGCAGGCCCTCCACACTGGTCGGGCCGAAGATCGGGGCGTCGTCGCGGCTGGTGGGGCGGAAGCCGACCCAGGTCTCCACCACCGGCAATTCCTCGATCGTGGGAAGGGCGCGCCAGGCGGTATCCAGCAGCGCAAGCAGGCCACCCGCCGTTATCTGCTCATCGAAGCCTTTTTCTTCCACCGTTGCCCCGATGATCAGCCGGCCATCCAGGCGCGGCACCAGATAGGTCGTCGGCGCCCAGACCACGTGCGAGAGAATGGGGGCAGCGGGGTCCATCTGCACTGCCATCATCTGCCCCTTCAACGGGCGCACCGGCGGCTTGGCTTCTGTCGGCAGTCCTTTGAGCCCACCTGACCAGGCACCGGCGGCCAGAACGACTGCCTCGCCCTGCACCAGATTTCCGGCGATCCAAACACCGGTTGCTCGGCCATTCTGGGTCTCCAGAGCCTCGACAGGCGTATCCGCATTCAGCGAAACGCCAGCCTTCTGGCAGGCCACCACCAGCGCCCGCAGCAGGTCGCGGTTTTCTACCTGATGGTCGCCCGCGGAATAGACACCCGCGGCAACGTTCCGGCCCAGGTGTGGCTCCTTGCGGCGCGCCTCTGCCGGGGTAAGCCATTCCAGGTTGATGCCGAGCTTGATCTGGTAGTCATAGTGATGGCGCAGCGCCGCTGCCTCATCCCGGTTGGTCGCGACGACCAGCGTACCTTCATCCCGGTAGCCAACGGAGATGTCGATCAGCGCCTCCAGCTCATCACGGAAAGCCGGCCATTGCCGCTGACTTTCCAGGCAGAGTTCGGTCAGCGCCTCTTCTCCCGGTTCCGCCTCGATACCCGCCGCCAGCATACCCGCCGCCGCCCAGGTCGAGCCGCGTGTGCCAGGGCCGATAGCGCCGGTGTCATAAACCGAAACGCCACAGCCCGCTTGCGCCAGCCGCCAGGCAATGCCCAGGCCATTCACGCCGCCGCCGATGACGATTACTTGCTTTAGAGGGGTGGTCACGTTTCTCCGCCTCCCTGCGCTGGCATTATCCAGATCAGGTTCCACTCGGGTCTATTCTCAGCCTCCCGCCACCGCGCACGAAGCACCCCGGGCAACAATCTATAATATCGGACGCTCGGGGCTGGGTGTCAATTGGCCGGCGGGTTTCCGTCGGCGATAGTATCCGGTCACAAGGGCCAATTGATCGCCAGCGCCTTGGGGCCGGTTCGCTCTTCAGTGCTGCCGGACTGCACGCTTGTCTCAACCCCATGACTTGCCTTTGCCGCCGCGCAAAGCGAAGGTAAACCAAATCAGCCTGAAGGAGGAATTTCCCATGACAAACGGCGTACACACCATTTTCGACGTTACCGACGGCATCGCCACTCTGACCCTGAATCGGCCGGAGGCAAAGAACGCGCTCTCAACAGAGATGCGTGTCGAACTCGACGCTGCGATGGCCGAATGTACGGAACGCGCAGGCGACGATATCAAAGTACTCATCATCACCGGCGCAGGCGGCGCATTTTGCGCAGGTGGCGACGTGAAAGGCATGGGCGACCGCTCCCAAGACCCCATCGCCAACCGCACCCGTATGCGCGGCAGCCACGACACCATGTACCAGCTGACCCATTTGGAGCTGCCAGTGATCTCTCTGGTCGATGGCCCGGCAGCGGGTGCTGGCTGCAATATTGCGCTGTCAGCAGATTTTGTGCTGGCGACGCCCCGGGCGTTCTTCGTACAGGCGTTCGGGCGGATTGGGCTGGTGCCGGACTGGGGCGGTTTCTATGTCCTGCCGCGTATGGTCGGCCTGCAAAAGGCCAAGGAACTGGTCTTTACTGCCCGCCGCGTTTACGCCGAAGAAGCGCAGGAACTCGGCATGGTATACAAGGTTGTCGGCCAAGACACCGCCATGGACGAAGCGCGGGAATTCGCCAGCCGCTTCTGCAATGCATCCACCAGTGCCATCGGCATTGCCAAGAACATCTTGAACCAATCGCACAACCAAGACCACCGGACGCTTGTAGAGCTAGAGGCGTCCGGCCAGTCCATTGCCCGCTCCAGCGCCTTCCATAAGGAAGCCGTCCGCCGCTTCAAAGACAAGGAACCAGCCCTGTTTGACTGGGAAGCAATGGAACGTGCGCAGCCGGCGAAAAAGGCGGCTGAGTAACTATATCTATGCAGCTCGCGCGGATGCCTGATGGCCGGGATCCGGCCGCAGGTCCGCGCTAGCTTCGGGTGTGTCGTCGGTGGCGGTGCTTCCGCTGTCCAGCCACGCTTCGATCTTCTGCGCCATCGCCCAAATGTTTGGTTCGCGCACCATGTGGGCATGGTTGCCGGTTGCATCGGCAAAAGTCACGCCGGAGCCGATCATTTTTGCCCAATTATGCCGAATAGCATTGCGCTGCTTGTTTTCCAGCGCAGATACGAACAACACATTCTGCAACGCCATCGGCTTTGGCCGGTACTTCAACAAAGCAGCGAAGTGTGCCTCGTCCAGATCAGATGGTGCTGCCGACAATCCAAGCGCCGACGGAACCGCCCGTGTCAAACGGCTCCACCCTTTCTTTACATTATTCTCATAGCGCATTGGACGGTACACGGCTTTTACGAACCGCAATTTCTCCAGCCAGGTAACACCGGGATCAAGCAGGATCAGATGCGAAATCTCCTGGCCTGCTTCGGTTAGTTGGCAAACCATCTCGTAGGCAACATAACCGCCAAAGCTGTACCCCATGATCCGATAGGGTCCTTCCGGCTGTTGAAGGCGCATTGATCGCACACAATGAGCCGCAATCGCTGGGATACTTGTATCTGGCGGGCTGATCCGATCCATCCCTCGCGGGTGCAGCCCGAACAATGGCTGCTGCGGATGCATTGCATGCTGCAATGCCAGATAGTCCGACAGGTGCCCCCCCCATAACGTGGGTCGCGAAGATAGGCGCACGGCTTCCGCCTCGCTTCATCACGATTGGCAAATTCGTTCCGCCTTCGGACCGCCCGGCATCAATACGCTGCGCCAGAGTGCTGATGGTTGCGCCGTTCAGGATAAGGGCTTCCAGCGGCACGCGAAATTTCAACTCCGCCTCAGCAGCGACGAGCATGGCCATCGCCTGCAAGGAGTCGCCACCTAAGTCGAAGAAATCATCGTCCAGATCGAAGTCACTGTGGCCCAGAACATCGGCCCAGGCGGCGACGAGTACCCGTTCGGTCTGGTTAAGCTGCGGTAAATCCTTTGCCTATCTGCCGGACAAACTGGCCATCGGGTCAGGCAGCCCGCTCCGGTTGATTTTGCCAGTGATCGTTACAGGTAGCGCGTCAAGTTCGATAAAGACGCCCGGCACCATATAATTGGGGGCCTTCTCCAACAGGAACTGAGGCAGTGCCTGCCCCGTCACCTTTTCGTCAGGAGTGCGCACGAAGTAGCAAGCCAGCCGCCGAATTCCCTGTTGCCCTTCGAATGGGGCAACTGCAACTGCCTCTACTTCTGCATGTTCCAATAGCAGCTGTTCAACTTCTGGAGGGCGTACGTTGTAGCCGCGGATTTTAATCTGTTGGTCTTTACGGCCAAAGGAATGGTAGATCCCTTCATGGTCCCGGTATGCCAAATTGCCGTGGGCGCAGGTCATGCGGCCATCCGGTTCCCGGCGAAACACCGTTGCCGAGCGCTCGGGGTCATTGTGATAGCCGGCCGGCACGAAGTCCGCGGTGACGGTTACTTCTCCAGGCTCACCATCAGCGACCTCCCGGCCATTATCGTCCAACAACCGGACGGTTCCCGGGAACAAATTCCGGCCCATCGGCACGAAATCATAGGGCACCGGGTCACCGCATTGATCGTTGAACATCAATATGGACCCGAACTCCTGTGCACCGTAGCGATTACCGAGCGATGTGCCTGGCTTTCCAATGCGGGACAGGTTCTCCAAATCGCTCCGCCGGACTGCTTCTCCCGCAATCAGCACCCGTTGCAAATCGGGGAAAACTTCTGAAGTGGAGCCTATTAACTGGCGGTACATGGCAGTGTAGGTGGAAAGGAAAGTTATGCGCTTCTGGCGCATCTAGCTATCCAGTTCCGCAGTGCCGCGTTTGGCAAAATCAAAACAATGCATCTCCAGTCCCAACACCATCGGATAGAGCTGCTCTGCCCACCAGAAAGTGTTGAACTGGGCCACACGATCTCCCGGCTGGGGTGGAAACATCTTTACCGAACGCTGCCAGCGATCTTCAGCGATGCGCCGCACGTTTGGCACGCCCTTCGGCCTGCCCGTCGAACCAGAGGTATAGGTTACCGTGAAAAGATGCTCGGGGTCATAGTTCGGACGCCGGAACACCGGCACGTCTGCCCGAGCCGGAATATCTTACCTGATAATAATCGGTGTTGCTTCCAACAATTCCGCCGCCATCGCGGCATATTCTGGAGATGTTGCGATGCGAACCATGCCCGAATGGTCCACCAGTTCCCGCAGTGTGTTGATCGGATGCGATGGATCAAGCGCAACAAAGGCAGTGCCGGCCTTTGCAGCCGCAATTGTATTTGGTGACGCAATCCACGGTCATCCGCCCCAGATAACCAATGATTTGGTTTGCAGTTGCCGAATTGCCGAGCAATTGCCACGCTAGCCGGTTTGATGCTACATCCAGCTGACTATAGCTTAGGTGCCGAAATTGGTCGGTTACTGCGATTTGTTCAGCGTGCTGTGATGCCTGCGCAGCAAAGCGGTCGAGGAATTTTTCCATTGTCGCGGCTCTCATTTTCTTCTTTATTTAAGATAGTTATAGCAAGGCATTCGCGTATCGCAATGCGAGAAACGAATCCTGCGAGCACTATCTAACCATTGTGAGAGCGCATACTGTGCTGCTTCGCACTTAACAGGTTGCTGGAGCAGTTCTTAACAGGACGGAAAAGCGGCCCTTCGGCAAGTTCAAGATGAAGAGATTTTTCTGAACTTTATTGGAATTCAATAAAAATCCCCCTTCATCCTGAGCCTGTCGAAGGGTGACGATGGATAGCTGGTATTTGTCAGCAACCTGGCGATGCAGATTCTGCAACTTTTGGTTGCTTTTCTGCATCAATGCCGAAAAGAGCAGGCGAGTTACTTGTCGTAGCGGAAGCCCAGTTTCAGGGTTACCTGGTAGTGGCCAACTTTCCCCTCTTTGACCCAACCGCGGATCGATCCGATTTCGAACCATTCCAGGTTTCGGATGGATTCAGAGGCTTTCGTGATGGCCGCCTGAATGGCATCCGATATCGAGATTTCGGAGGAACCGACCAGTTCAGTAACTGAATATACGTTGTTGGTCATGGCTATCACCTTTCTCCATTTGGAACCCCTTAAGTGTCGGCTCCCAGGCGCAATAGTCAATCCAACTATTTGACAACTTGCCGCAAGCCAACTCGCCACCATGCAGAAAACGGCGTTTCACCCCGCAAAGTGAGGCTCGACGGAACCATTAGTGCGCCGCTATATAAGCGTCACGAAACAGTTCACTTTAAGGAACAAGCAGAACAATGGCTGAGATCAGCACGGACGTATTGGTAATCGGTGGCGGTAATGCCGCCATGTGCGCAGCGCTGTCGGCGCGAGAGCAAGGCGCGAGCGTCATTGTCTTGGAGCGTGCACCGGAAGAAGAGGCTGGCGGCAACTCCGCCTTTACGGCTGGCAACATCCGCACAGTCTTCAACGGCGTCGACGACATCCGCGCGCTCTGCCCCGACCTGTCGGACGATGAAGTCGCCATGACCGACTTCGGCACCTACACCGAAGACGAATTCTACGACGATATGGGCCGGCTGACCGAGTACAAGACCGACCCCGACATGTGCGAACTGCTGGTGACCCGCTCGCTCGACACCATGAAGTGGATGCGGACCAAGGGCGTGCGGTTCCTGCCCATCTACGGCAAGCAGGCGTTTAAGATCGACGGGGAGTTCAAGTTCTGGGGTGGCCTGGTGGTTTCGGCCTGGGGCGGTGGCCCCGGCTTGGTCGAATCCCTGACCCAGGCATGCGCCCAGAACGACATCAAGATCATGTACGGTGCCCGCGCCACCTCTCTCATCCATGATGACGACGGTGTACACGGCGCGAAAGTCCGCCTGCGCCAGGATGGCGACACGCGGGGCAAGACCATCGACATTGCGGCGCGCGCCGTGGTGATGGCGGCTGGCGGTTTCCAGGCGAACCCGGAAATGCGCACCCGCTACCTTGGCCCCGGCTGGGACCTGGCGAAGGTGCGTGGCACCCGCTTCAACACCGGCGACGGCATCAACATGGCGCTGGCCGCCGGCGCCCGCCCCTATGGCAACTGGAGCGGTTGCCATGCGGTCGGCTGGGACTATAACGCGCCGGAATTCGGCGACCTGGACGTGGGTGATAACTTCCAGAAGCACTCCTACCCCTGGGGTGTGATGATCAACGCGGACGGCAAGCGCTTCGTCGATGAAGGTTACGACTTCCGGAACTACACCTACGCCAAATATGGCCGGGTGATCCTGGAACAGCCGAAGCAGATGGCCTGGCAGGTGTTCGACAACAAGATCATTCCGGCGTTGCGTGACGAATACCACATCCGCCAGGTGACCAAGGTCCGCGCCAACACCCTTGAAGAACTGGCGGAGAAGCTGGAAGGCGTCGATGCCCAGCAGTTCCTGCGCACGATCAAGGAATACAACGCAGCGGTCCAGATCGACATTCCGTACAACCCGAACGTCAAGGATGGCCGCCGTACCGAGGGCCTTGCCATCGACAAGACCAACTGGGCGAATACGGTCGATGAAGCGCCGTTCGAGGCCTACCAGACCACGTGCGGTGTCACCTTCACCTTCGGCGGCATCCGCATCAACACCGAAGGACAGGCGATGGATACGGAAGAATTGCCGATCCCCGGCCTCTATGCAGCGGGCGAGAATATCGGCGGCCTGTTCTGGTTCAACTACCCGGGCGGCACCGGCCTGATGGCCGGCGCAGTATTCGGCAAGATCGCCGGAGAGACTGCGGGCAAGGCTGCGGTCGGGAACCAGTAACCCATCTGCAACTGCCAGTGCGTGCCTCGGCAGAGGCCGCGCCGTCCAACAATTTGGCAAGGGAGGGCTTCGGTCCCCCCTTTGCTTTTTGGGGCGCTTGCTGCCGGATCCGGCTATAGTCCAGTGGCCGTGACCGGTGCGCCGCACCGTCCGGTTCCCGTAACGTTGGAGGATAGCGGCCCCGTCCCCGCGCGCCTATACTCCGTTCAACATAGACCGCTGCAAAAGGCACCCGCCATGGCCGCCAACACCCCGCCCGGCTTTGAGGGCGTCACGCCCTACCTCGCCATCACCAACGCCGCCGAGGCTATCGAGTTCTACAAGCAAGCCTTCGGCGCGACCGAAGACATGCGGATCGATGCGGGCGGTATGGTCGGCCATGCCGAACTGACCGTCTTTGGCGGCAAAGTCATGGTCTCCGAAGCCTCGCCCGACCACGGCACCTATAGCCCGAAGGATATCGGCGCGACGCCGGTGTTCCTGCATCTCTACGTGGATGACGTGGATGCAGTGATAGAGAAAGCCTGCGCGGAGGGTGCGATCCTCGACCGCCTGGCGCAGGACCAGTTCTATGGCGAACGTTCAGGCAAGATCACGGATCCCTTCGGTCACCGCTGGTCATTTGCCACCCGCAAGGAAGATCTGACGCCGGAAGAAATCCAACGGCGCGCCAAGGAGCTATTCGGCCAATGAGCACCGCATCTCAGGAACAGCTAGCCCACCTCTGGTCTCCGATGGGCGGCGAGGCCGCCGCGCTCGGCAATACTGATCTGCCGGGCCAGGAACCGGTGCTACCCGGTATCTACAATGTCGGCGTGCAGGCGCAAGCCGCCATTTCCTTCCGCTCGGAAGGTTATTTGCGGGTGGATGACGTGAAGATCCGCACCGGCTTCGACCCGATCCACGGCTTTTACAAATGCGGTGACGGCAGCTGGGTACAGATTCATGGCAACTTCCCGCAGCACCGCATGGCGGCAGCCGAACTGCTGCGCTGCACCTATTCCCGGCCGGGTGTCCAGCGTGTGCTAGACGGCATGGCCGCGGCAGAGGTTGAGGAACTGTTCGCCGCCAACATGCTGCCCTGCGCCCGCATGCGCAGCGAAGAGGAGTGGGGCGACCACCCGCAGAGCGCCGCGCTCGACGCCCAGCCCATCGTGATGCTGGAGAAAATCGGGGAGGCTGATCCCAGGCCGCTGCCGCCCGCGGGCAAGCGCCCGCTTGATGGGTTGAAGGTGCTGGACCTGACCAAGGTCATTGCCGGCCCTGTCTGCGGCCGCACCATGACGGAGCACGGCGCGCAGGTCCTGCAAATCACCGCCGCCCATATGGCGCACGCTATGGCTCTGGTGATCGACTCGAACCGCGGCAAGCGCAGCGCCTATCTCGACCTGCGCAAGGAGCCCAACGTCGAGCACCTGAAAGCACTGGCGAAAGACGCCGACATCTTCGTGCAGGGCTACCGCCCCGGCACGCTGGCCAAGCGCGGGCTCTCCCCGGAAGCGATGGCGGAGCTGCGGCCTGGCATCGTGTATGTTTCCCTCTCCGCCTTTGGGCATGAGGGACCATGGGCGCACCGCCGCGGTTTTGACTCGGTTGTTCAGACGGCATCCGGCATCGGCCAGGCGGGCGGCGTTGCTGCGGGAATGGACGGCATGCACCACCTGCCCTGCCAGTCGCTCGACCACGCTAGCGGCTGCCTAATGGCGTTCGGCGGGATGATGGCCCGCCTGAAGCAAAGTCAGGAGGGGGGAAGCTGGCTGGTGCGCGTCTCCCTCGCGCGGACGGGCCGGTGGCTGCAATCGCTTGGCAAGCAGGACGCGCTCGACGTTTTCGACCCCCAACTCGAAGATGTGCAGGACATGATCGAGGACTACGGCCAGACTCCGCATGGCCGCATGCGCGGCGTCAAGCCGGCGGCGATCCTGTCTGCAACGCCCGGCTACTGGGCCAGCCCTAGCGTGCCGCCCGGCTACCACACGGCAGAGTAGATGTAGTTTCAATCAGGCGTAGGCTGGTTGAGTGGTTCGCATGATCTATCAAGCGGACCACATCCATCACCGTTTCAATTGAGTAGCTGGACGCTGGTAGTTTCGCTTTGAATCCGAATTCGTCTTTAACAAGGTAATAGGGGGCAATGCCATCCTGGGGTATCACGTGAGTGACTTCAGGGTAATTATTTCTCTTAGCCTTCCTCCCGCACTAACGCGGACGGTGCACGCCATGGTGACCTACAGGGCAAGCGGCTCTGTACCTCACACTAGGCTGGGACAACCGACCCGCGGAGCGTACTCGAAGTATCCAATTTGCATACAATGCGAGAAAGTGGAAAAGTATCTCATATTGTGGACCACACTGGTCTGGCCGGATAAGGACAGCCTCATATTCGGCTTCGCGGATGAAGCTACACCTAGAATGATCGCCGTAAAGGCTGGCTACTTTCCGGCCAATTTCGCGGGATAATCAGCCGTTAGCCAATGGGCCAGCGCATCTGCCCGCGCCTGCTCCGCCACCGTCGCCCGGGCAGCGGCGGCCTCGTCACCCCGGTGACGCATGCGCGACTCGATCTCCTCCACCAGATTGGCGGACGCCTGATAGCCTGCAGCTTCCCCCAGCAATGCCCAATTGTATGCGCGGCCATAGCTGCGGACAGCACCATTGCCGCGCAGATGCGCCAGGGCTCGCGACCGTACCGTTGCCAAGGGTACAAAGTCATGCGGACTCGCCATGTTACCGGCAGCGGTCAACGCCGCCGCCTGCATCGTCAACACTTGAGGCGTTATCAGGTTTTGCTCGAGCCGGTCCATCACGCCCGGCGCACCATCCGTGCCGCTTACCCTGGCTTGAAAGGCATAGCCATAGGCAGCCGCCGGATCGCTGCTGCGCAGGGAGCCGGCCAGCGCATGCGCCGCCTCTCCATTACCGCCATCGGCCAACGGTTTCAGCAATGCCTGTCCGTCTGCCGGAGACCAGCGCCTGGCCCACTGCGAGCCTGTCTTCGTCACTCAGGGACGCCGGATCGCTCAACGCCGCCGCCAATAAGCTGGCATCCAGGATGGCTGCAAAGGCAGCGAGCCGGCTGCCAACCGTCGGGTTCAGGACGGCAAACATCTGCCCGGGATCATCAAACAGCCGTTCCGATAAGCGGACCGGGCGCGCCAATTGGGTTTCCACCACGATCGCGCCGCCATTGGCCGCAAACTCCCGCGCTTGAGCGGAGGCGGCGGCCACAAACTGCGTCTGTGCCGGTGTCAGGTTCGGCGGCACGCCGGCCTGACCGGGCGGGTTCAGACTGTCCAGCATATAGGTTAGCCCGCCCTGCACCATGCCCGCCACCGAATCTGGCTGGGTCATTTCCGGCGGCATCATCTTTTTGGCCTTGTCCCAAAGCCCCAGGCCTTCCACTGTAACTGACGCGTGGGCAAAGTCCAGTATCAGCGGCTCCGGCCCGTCTTCTTGGATCGCGAAATAGGCGGTGTCCACATCGGCGCTCACCGACACGAGGCCCGGCATGGTCAGGTGAATATCGGTCCTGAGAGACGAGGAGTCCATAAGCTATTAGGCATCGACGAACAGCCGGTCGACCGCTAGCTCGCCGATTTCGGCAATGGCAACCGTCCCGGCAACATCAGGCGGCAGGCAGGCCAGCGGTGCCAGCACGCCGGTAAGCTCCGCCCGAATGCTGATGCGGTCCCAGTCACCCAGCTCCGCCGCTTGCAAGGTCAGCCGCTCCGCATGGATCCGGCAGTTGCGGCCCTTGTCCCAGGGCAGGTCGGGTTGAATGACCACGCCACTGACACTGGTGCGGTTGGCATAGGGATCGTTGACAACTTCCTCAAATGTCAGCCCCACGGCGGAGCGCACAAATGTCAGGCCGAACCGGGCAATCCATTCATTCAGAGTGCTGAGGCTGACAAAGTCCGAGAGTGGCGGGCGTGGATCACCAGCGGCGGCGGCCGGCTGAGCGGATGTCGCGGAGAGGCAGGCGAAAGCCGTGACCCCAGCTAGAACGGACCTAGTTACGTTGCCCATGGCGGGGTTCCCCTCGTTGCCTACTAGGAGCCTAAGTCTACAGGAAAAGGCGCTGCCGGTCGAGGAAGCGCAGCGGCCTCGGGAGTATCCGATTTTCTGTGTGTGAGTAATTCAGTCCCTGCTTCATTCACGAAGGAGCATGCCGACCATGACGATTTCCCAGGAACTACTGGACGAGCTGCTGAGCGGCGTTGAACGACCGGAGGATTTGCTGGGCGATCAGGGTCTGATGAAGGAACGGAAGGTCCCGTTGATGGAGCCGATGCTGGGGGCTGAGCTAACCGAACATCTTGGCTATAAACCCGGCGAAGAGCCTGCCAACCAAAGCGACCGGCGCAATGGCCCTTCGCGCAAGACGTTGAAAGGCAAGGCTGGGGCGCTGCTAATTGATGTCCCTCGCGACCGGGAAGGCCGTTTCAAGCCTGAGCGGATCAAGAAGGGCCAGACCCGGATTGACGGGATGGACGACAAGATCATTGGGCTTTACGCGGCGGGTCTGTCGACCCGCGCCATTCGCGCCCCTCTGGAAGAGGTCTATGGGCTGAAGGGGTCGGCAGACTTGGTCAGCCGTGTCACCGACGCCGTTCTGGAGGAGGTCTCCGCTTGGCAAAACCGCGCCCTGGAGCCGATGTATCCCCTCGTTTTCCTCGACGCGCTTGGGGTCACAATCCGCGATCCAGAAAGCCGCCAGGTCAAAAACAAGGCTGTTTACGGGGCATTGGGCGTCACCCCCGAGGGCGACCGCGAGGTTCTGGGGCTTTGGATCGCCAACAATGAAGGGGCCCAATTCTGGCTCTCGGTGATGAACAACCTGTGCAATCGCGGCGTCGAAGACATCCTCATCGCCGTCGTCCATGGCCTCAAGGGCTTCCCAGATGCCATCAATGCGGCCTTTCCCGACACCACCGTGCAACCCTGTATCGTGCCTCTCGTGCCCCATTCCCTGAACTTCTGCGGCTGGAAAGACCGCAAGATCGTCGCATCGGCTCTCAAGCCGATTGATCAAGCCACAGATGACAAAGAGGCCGAGAAAGCGCGCGCGGCGGTCGAAGACGAATGGGGCCAAAAATACCCCTCAATCGCCCCGAGTTGGCGGCGGGCGTGGCAGGAAGTCATCCCGTTCTTCGCCTTCCCACCAGCCGGGCGCAAAATCATCGACACGACCAACGCTATCGAAAGCCTCAACAGGGTGATCCGAAAGACCACCAAAACACGGGGCAGCTTTCCAACCGACGCCGCCGCGACAAAGCTGATCTATCTGGCAATCGGCAGCTTTGAGAAGACAGGCAGGGCCGTCAGACAATGGGTTGCTGCCCGAAACCAGTTCACCATTCTATACCCAGAACGGGTCAATCAATGACCCGTAAAACGCGCATGGGCTAAATCTCATACACAGAGTGTCGGGTACTCCCGCGGCCTCTGCCTATTTCTTGGCCTTCGCCGTAAAGAAGGCGTCCATGAAGGCTTGGGATTCACCCTTGGCAAAGGCTTCTTGCTGACCCAGCACTCCGGCGCGGAAGGCTTCCTCGAAACCCGCGAGTGCCACTTCCCGGAAGCGCTTCTTGGTACGCGCCCAGGCCGTTGGAAGCTTGCCAGTCAGATGCTCCGCCAGATCACAGGCTTCCGCGATCACCTGGTCCTGGGGCACCACCCGGTTAAGCAGACCGTAGTGCTTGGCCTCCGCTGCATCCATCAGGCAGCCGGTCATGGAAAGTTCCTGGTTCATGGACCGGCCCAGATGCAGGCTGATCCAGTAGAAACCCATCACGCTGGGTATGCCGGCATTGATCTCCGGCTGGTCAAGCCGCACGCCGTCATGTGCAACTCGCAGGTCGCTGACCAGGGCGATCTGAAAGTCGCTGTCGGTAGCGACGTCGTTTATGGCAGCAATCACCGGCTTGTCGGTCAATAGGATCTGCTTGTAGACGTTGCAGACGGTGCCGAATGTCCGCTCCACGTCCTCAACCTGGGTCGCGCGCGCTTCTGCCAAGTCCAGCCCGGCACAGAAAGCCCGGCCGCCAGCACCCGTCAGCACGATCCCCTTAACGGAGGTATCACTGTCCAGCGCGATCAGGCTGTCGGCAATGCCCGCTGCCATTTCCTGGGTCAGCGCGTTCAGCGCTTCCGGCCTGTTAAAGGTCAGAACGGCAATGCTGCCCCGGCGGTCGATATGAATGACGCCACTCATGCTTCTACAAAGCTCACCTTCAGGTTGCCGAGCGGGCCGAAGTCCACCTCCACCTCGTCGCCTGGCTTTACCGGTTTGACGCCGGTACAGGTGCCGGTGGTGACGAACTCTCCCGCTTGCACGCCAAAGCCTCGCTGGCTGAGGTTATTGGCCAGCCAGACCGCCACGTTCAGCGGCGACCCCAGCGCCAGCGCGCCTGTACCCTCGGCAATGGTCTCACCATTAATCACCAGCGCTACGCCTGCTGCTGCCAGATCGTGCCCGCGCCAGTCCTTGACCCACTCGCCATGGGCAAAGGCGATGTTCGCGCCGAAGTCGGCATTGACCAGCATCCGGCCTTGCCCAAACAATCCGCCAACCCGCCGCGAGCCGACAATCTCCAGGCCGGGTGCGACGGCATCGATGGCATCCAGCACCTCTGCCTCTTCGTAAGGCTCGGGCCGGGCGGGCAGCGCCTTGCCGAAGCGGAGTGCGAATTCGCCTTCCAAGGCTGGATGGTGCGCAGAATAGATCGGGACCGCCGACCTATTGGGATAGCTGAACGGCGCCAGCACTGGTGATGCACCGGGGCCGCTGGTGCCCAGCAACTTCTGTGCTTCCAGGCTGGTAGAGCCGACCTTCCAGCCTGCCCTGTCATGCCCGCTGGCGGCGACTGCCTCTGCTTGTACCATGTACGAAGTGGCTTCATCGGCAGGTGTTTCTGCGTCCGCAATCTCGATAACCCGGCCATCCCGCCGGGCCAGCCACAAGCGGGCGCCCAATGCGCCCCTCAACCCATTGCTCATCCGATCTGGACTTCCACAACGCCCAGGTCGCCATAGGTCGAGCGCACCGTGTCGCCCGGCTGGATTTCCAACGCGCCGGTGCAAGAGCCGGTAGTGATCCAACAGCCGGCTTTGATGGTTTTGCCTAGCCGCGCTTCCCGGTTCGCCAGCGCCGCGGCGACGTTCAGCGGGTGCCCGTTCATCGTCTTGGCGGAGGTTCCTTCGGCATGGACCGCCCCATTCACATGCTGCACCACCGGATGGCCCGAAAGATCGAAGCTCTGCCAGTCGGTCCGCCATTCGCCCAGGATCATGCCCGCGTGGCCGTTGGCGTCTGATTGATTCAGCAACGCCGTCTCTGGCCCGCCCGGATTGGCGGTGCGCCGCCAGACCAGTTCGATACCCGGTGCCAGCGTGTCGATATAGGCCGCAATGCTGTCCTTGGTGAACGGAGCAGCAGACGGCGGCACGTCCTTGCCGAAGCGCAGCACAAACTCGGATTCCAACAGCAGGGGGGCACCGGGCGCTTTCACCGTCGCGCCGCTTTGCACCGTCCATTCTGCTGCCAGCGCCGCACAGCCCGTATCCTGCATCCCTGCTGGCGGCGGTCCGGCCTTCCAGCCACCCGGTATCAGATTGCCGATGCGGAAGGTCTCTTCCTGCACGGCGATGACGGCCGCTTCATCCCTGGGGAAGTCGGCGGCGGCAATCTCCACCGCTTTGCCCGCCAACCGGGCGGCTTTCAGGGTTTCAGCGAGGCTCATTGGATATTTTCTGTCAACCAGGTTTGTACAAGGTTCGCGATGTGATCGCTGTTCCGATCCATCATCGGGAAGTGAGAATTGCCGGGAATGCCCATGGCGGGCAGGTCCCAATCCATCCAGTGGCCGCCCGCTGCCGTGACGCGTTTGCCATAAGCATCCACGATACCGCGGAAAAGGCCCCAGCGCTCGTGGCCCTCGAAATTGTCGCCCCAGATGACCAGGTGCTCCGTGCCTGCCCTGGCCAGTGCTGCCAGTTGCCCCTCAGTTGCTTCCGCGCCGCCAGAGGGCTCCAGCGTCACCACGGCCTTCACGTTTTGGGGATTGTTAACCGCGGCCTGGGTCGAAAACGCGCCCGACTGGCTGTGCGAGACGATCACGCACGGTCCGGTCTTTTCGATCAGTTGGTCATAGGCTTTCTGGGTGATCTCGTCGTGTCCGGCCCAGCGGCCCACCACCTGTTTCTGGTATTGATCGGTCGCCTCTTCTGGCCATTGGCCGTTCGCGAAATAGGTGCGCTTGACATGGTCCACGTGGAAGCCATCCAACGGACCGAAGCGGAACATGCTCCACGCATCCTGCTGCGAGCGGAAAATGACCTTGCCCTGGAAGAACTCCGGCGAGCGGGCATAGCTGGCCCGGCCGCGTTCGACCGCGTCGGAGCAATAGACGTTGAAGCCACCCTCCAGGAAGCGTTGCTGCCAGCCGGGACGCCCGTCCGGCGTATCCTCCCAGGTGACGCCGGTCTGCCCGCCGCCGTGCCACATCAGGATCGGATAGGGGAAGGATGGCTGCGCCAGCAGGGTGTATTGCACATACATCTGCTCTATGGCGAAGCGGCCGTTCGGATCGATCTCGATCGCTGGCCCGCCCCTGGTGATGCGCGCAGTGCGCACGGGCAAGCCGCTCAATTCCGCCATGCGGCCACCGATATGGAAGCCGCCGATGGCCTTCACGTTAAAACTCATGCTTTGGCGTTCCGCCCTGATTGTGCCGGGGTCAAATGATTGATCCAGGATTAAATCGGAGGGAATCGCCCGGTTCCAGGGGTTTTTTCAAAACCGGCGTAACAGGCCCCGCCCTCAGCCCCGCATATTGCCGATATAGGGCAGCGCCACGGAGTCCCCGCTCACCGTGCTTTGGTGCACAGCCTGGGCCACCTCCAGTGAGCGCAGGCCGGCATGGCCATCCGCCAGCGGCACCTTGTAGTTGCCTTCAACCATCTTTTGCAGGTCGCGCAATTCTTCCTGAAACGACAGCAGAGCCGTCGACTGCCAAGTCTTCAGTTTCTCCCGGATCATGATCTCAGGGTAGAACTTGCGCACCTTCTTCGTCGGCCCGTCCGGCGGTTCAACCGTGATCAACATGTTCTGCATGGGGGCGTAGGAGCCGCGGGCCATGCCTTTGGTACCGTAGACTTCCACATGCGAGCGGTAGTCTTTCCATTCGGCCCAGGTGACATGGTAGGTGGCGGCGATCCCCTCCGGGTTCTTGAACACCGCCATGGCGTTATATTCAGAGCCCTTCACGTTCCAGATATTCTTGCTCATCACGCCATAGACGCTGGTGATGTCGCCCAGGAAATAGCGCGCAACGTCCGTCATGTGGATGCCGATATCCATCATCGCGCCGCCGCCGGATTCCGGCATTTTGTAATGCCATTCGGCGTTGAAATTGTGCAGGCCGTTATGGCCGCCGAAGATGCGGATATGGTCGATATCGCCGACCAGGCCGCGGTCCACTGCATCCCGCACGAACTTCACGAATGGGTAGTAGCGGAGGTTGAAACCCACCGCCAAAATCCGGTCCGCAGCCTTCGCCGCATCCACGATGCGCTGCCCGGCTTCCGCCGTGTTCGACAGCGGCTTCTCGCAGAGCACGTGACAGCCCTTGGCGAAGGCCGCAACACAGGGTTCCTCATGCAAATGCGGAGGGGGTGAGACGATGACCAGGTCGAGGTCTGCTTCCAGGAATTCGTGCAGGTCCGTGAACACGCGTGCGCCTGTGCCTGCCACTGCCGCTTCCGCCGCGGCCTTGTTCAGGTCCAGCACCGCCGCCAGTTGCACCCCTGCATCGAGCTTTACCGACTCGATACGCAATCGGCCTACTTTACCCGCACCCACCACGCCTATGCGCATGCCATCTCTCCTCTTTTGTGAAGGCGGCACCTCGCAGGCGATATGCCTTGCATACGGCGCTTAAGCCGTTCAGGCCACCGTCGATAACTCCATTTCCTTGGCCGCCGATGAACCACAAAGCAGACGCCAAATCGCGTAGACAAATCGAAGCGCGCTCAACGGCTTTCCGAACTGCACAACGGGATAATCATGGCTGTGTTCAGAATTTCATTAAAATTCCAATAATTGAACAAAATGCTAAATTAACTAACCGTTTAGTTGCATACGCTATGGTGGCCGTATAGAGTAGCTATCACATCCTGGAAGGTAATATGGCTGTTTCCTGACCAGCGCTAGTTTGAGTTTTCGCCATCCCTTCATTGCCTGCAAGGGCGTCTTGCTGCCCAGGGCGTCTTGCTGCCCAGGGCGTCTTGCTGCCCAGGGCGTCTTGCTGCCCAGGGCGTCTTGCTGCCCAGGGCTGATTGCGGCAGCGGCTGGGTGTAAAGCCAGACATAGCGAAGCAGCGTGGCTTCCAGAACCTCTTCGATGCGGCCATTGAACCGTTCGACCATACCGTTGGTCTGAGGTGACCTAGGCGGCGTCAGGCGATGATCGATGTCGAGGGCGGCGCCCAGCGTGTCGCATTCATGCGCGCCTGTTGCGGCGCGCTGGCGCAGACCGAAGAGGCGATCCGTGAACTCTTTTCCATTATCCGGGAGTATGGGGCGGATCCGCATCGGGCAGGCGCGCTCCAGGGCGCGCAGGAAGCGCCGGGCATTGGCCGCTGTCTTGCTGTTGTAGACCCTGATAACAACCCAACGCGTTGCCCTGTCGATGGCCACGAAGAGGGAACGGCGGCGGCTCTCTCTGCCATCGGTGGCAGGTATTTCAGGTCGATGGGGATGGAACCGGGTTCATAGGCTTTGAAGGCGCTGTGCTTTGGCCGGGGCGATGCTGCTTTCAGGGCGCGCAGGGGCCCCACGCCATGCCGACGCAAGCAGCGGTCAAGGCCAGAGCGGGAGGCATTCGGGTTCAAGAACTCGCGCACCACCGCCAGCAGATCGTCCAGCGAGACCAAAAGCGTCTTGCGGAGGGCCACCGCGACAGCTTCCTGCGCTGGCGTCAACGTCGTCTGAAGGCGATGGGGCGTGTGGCTGCGATCCTCCACGCTGGCACGCTGGCACCATTTCCATACGGTCTGTTCCGTGGTCCCGTGACGCTCGGCAAGAACCCACGCAGGGTCGTCACTGGCCTGTATGGCCGCCCTGATCTTCGGTGGCGTCGTCGCCTGACTGTGAAGCTTGATCACCATGTCGCTCTCCCATCCCGCGCCTCGGTCAAAACACAGCGTGCCATGAAAAACGCAGAGCGACGAGGGGCTATCCGATTAGCCAGGATGCAAACAGCTAACCCACCCGCTGGGCGTTGCGGCCTTCTTCAACTCGTCCGGCGCGACGGTGTTCTAAAGCCCGGGCACGCTATCCGGCATGTTCGGCGCATCTGCTTGGCCAAGCAGTCCAACCACGCATGGACAGGCCACGCCCGGCGGCTTAGTTTTCCGCTCCGATGCAAACTGCTCCCCAGCCAGGAGACCTCCCGATGAATGATGCCAGCTTTGCCGCGAGCACCGTGCCCGCCCAGATGCGCTATGTGAACACCGAGTGGAAGCACACCGACGATATCCCGCGCATCGGCAGCCGCGAAACCCGCCGCGCCAATACCAGCTTTCATGACATTCAGGTGCACAACGCCCGGCCAGGCCTTGCCAGCGGTGACATCACCCTGGAGCAGAACGGCTTCATCCTGACGAAGAATCCCAACGACTGCCCGGACTTCCGTGACGAGGAGACGGTGCGCAAGACCTATTATCCTGGTGTTGAAGACGTGCTGTACCGGACCACTGGCGCGGACCGCATCTTCATCCGCAGCCACCTGATCCGCACCGAGGTTCCCATCGACTTCAACGACGGTTACGCCCGCTTCGTCCATTGCGACTACAACATCAAGCGGTTGCAGGAAATGTCGGAGGACGTGCTGAAGCAACATGGCGTCGAACCCCAGAAGAACTGGGATTATGTCTGGTTCAACACCTGGCAGCCCTTTGACAACCCGGCTGTGCAGAACCCGATGGCCTTCCTTGACTGGTCATCGCTGCCGTTGGATGACGTGATCGACTACTACTACACCGGCCGCAACTACAACGCCCTGGTTGCCGCCCCGGTTTTCAGCCCGGACCACAAGTGGCAGTACATCCCGAACATGCAGACGGACGAGATCATCGTCTTCAAGCAGATGGATGGCCGTGGCGGTGACCGCTCGATCTATTGCCCGCACACCTCGTTCGACAATAAGACCGTAGACCGGGACGCCCCGCCGCGCCGCTCCTGCGAAACCCGCATCCTGGCGGTTTATGAGCGGAAGTAGGGGCCGCTCGCGGCGCTTATACCCGCTCACATAGCCGCCGAGCTGGTCGCGTTCGGCGGCTTTTACATCACGCGCCGCCGGATCGCTGAAGCCGCCACCGCCGGCCGTCTCCAGCACGATCACGTCGCCCTGGCGTACCGTGTGGTTTGCAAGCTTGGAGGGGGGCGCGTTCTCCTCCCCATCCCGCACGAAGTAGAACCTCCCCGGCCGCCCCGGCGCGCCGCCGGAAAGCCCATAAGGTGGCACCTTGAACCGCTCGAAATTGCCAGAGAGCCGCCCCTCCGGCACATCCACCCGGTAGGCCCTGCGCAGGCCCGTGCCGCCGCGCTGCTTGCCCGCGCCGCCGGAGTTCGGGATCAGACTGTACTCGGTGAAGGTTAGCGGGAAGTAGGCCTCGTTCAACTCGATCGGCGTGGAGGAGGAGTTATGGAAGCCAGCGGAGAAGGCGTCCGCCCGGTCCTGCGCCGGATGCGCGCCCCAGCCGCCGATTTCGATCTCGAAGTAGACGCGTGGCGCGCCGGTATTCGGGTCCGGCGTCGACAGCGTCTGCACGTAGCTGACGCCATAGTAGGCCGCCGGCACCCGGTTCGGCGCGGCTTGCGCCAGCGCGCCCAGCACCGTCGTCACCACCCGGTGGCCCGTCGCCATGCGGTTGGCTACCGGCGCGGGCGCGCGGGCGGAGACCACCGTGCCCTCTTCCGCCATGATCTCGATGGCGCGGTAGGCACCCGAATTGGCCATCACCTTGCCATCCGCCAGCATGGCCAGTGCGCAATAGATGCCGCTCGCCGTCATGTTGATGGTGCAGTTGACCGGCCCCGCTGCCTGCGGGCTGGAGCCGGAGAAGTCGACAATGCACTGCTCGCCCGTGATGGTGACCGCGCATTCCAGCTTCAGCGGCTCATCCGTGATGCCGTCATCATCCACATAGTCGGTGAAGCGGTAAGTACCGTCCGGCAGGTCGCGCAACATCGCCCGCATAGTGCGGTCGGACTGGTCCTGCAACGCGCCCATAGCCGCTTGCAGCACGTCCGGGCCATAGCGGCGGGCGAGCTTGCGCAGCGCCTGCGCCCCGATCTCCATCGCGGCTAGCTGGCTGGCGAAGTCGCCGCCGATCTGCTCCGGCTCGCGGGAGTTCTGGCGGATGATGGCGATCACGGCCAGGTTGGGCTTGCCGGCTTCGACCACCTTGCACGGCGGGATGCGGAGGCCTTCCTGATAGACCTCCCGCGCCTGGGCGTAGTAGCTGCCCGCCGCACCGCCGCCCACATCGATGTGATGGACAATGGTCGCGGCGATGCCGATCTGCTCGCCCTCGTGGAATACCGGCTTGAAGGCGACGAAGTCCGGCAGATGCTGGCCGCCGCAATAGGGGTCATTGATCAGAATGACGTCGCCCTCGTTCCAGTCGTCGAGGGGGATGAAGTTCCGGACGATCCGGTCGAGGCAGACGCTCATGCTGTTCAGGTGTACGGGGATGCGCGCCGCCTGGGCCACCGCCCGGCCCTGGCCGTCGAACACCTGGGCCGAGTAGTCCAGCATCTCCCGCACCACGGTGGAGCGGCTGGTGCGCCAGATGGTGACGCTCATCTCCTCCGCCGCCGCGATCAGGGCGTTGCGGATGATCTCCAGCTGGACCGGGTCGAGTCCCGCCTTTGCGGCAGCAAGGGTGTCAGGCATACACATTCCAAATTCAGAAAATCATAATATAGTAGCGATTTAGAAGGGAGAATCCTACCTGAACAAACCTAAACATTTCTACACTTTTCTAAACCGTTTTGGCCCCTAACGGTTTAGGTGAGGTTTATGATCAGTTTAGCCAAAGTTTAGGCTGGGTTGAATTGGTGTTTTGTGGGCGGCTGACGCCGTGTTGAGACTTTGCTCTCCGGTAGAAATGGCATTCGCCGCCACCCCGGCAAGGGGGTCGCGGCGAACAGTCCATTCCCGTTAACGCGCAGGCGTTAGACGTAGAAGCTCAATGCGTCGACAATTCCGTCATTGAACAGCAGGAACTCAAAATCCGTCACAGTATCGACGCCCTGACCACCGTTCGAGGTGTCAGCCACCTCCAGAGTGGTGCCGCCCAGATAGGTGATGTCAAAGTCAGCCAGATCGCCATGGAAGATAGCGATATCGCCCGTGCTGCCGATGCCGAGGAGGGTGTCGTCGCCTTCTGCGCCGCCAATCGTATCATTGCCATTGCGGCCGTTGATAACGTTGTCGTGCTTGTTGCCGAACACCGTATTGTCGTGGCTCCTGGTGGTCAGCTCTAGCGCGCCATACATCATATAGAAGGTTTCGACATTGGCTGATGTTGAGAATGTCGAGGCGTAGATATACCCGATGTCGTCGCCGTTGTAGAACTCCTGGATCCGGGTGCTGCTGCTGTCTATGATGTACAAATCGTCGCCGTTTTTGCCGGACAGGGTATCAAGATACCCGCCGCCGGCCATCAGAACATCAGCGCCGGATGTTCCGCTGATCTTTTAGTACCCTTCCAAAGTACCGGAAATCGTACTCGTCGGCGGCAGGATGTTGTTCGGACCCGGCAGAGCAGAAAGCGGTTCCGCGCTCAAAGACCCAACCACCAGTCCCGGTGTTTCGATGGTTTGGTCGGCAAATTCCAGGAACTCAACCCCGATAACGCGGTCGGTGCCGTTGTTGCCCACCAAGTCCAATACTGTAACCGAACCGTCGCCCTGCTCTTCGACCAGGTAGTTGGCCAGTACGCCGGAGAACACCGCGGTATCCACACTGTCTCCGCCGTTGATAAAGTCGTTGTCGGCACCGCCATACAGCATGTCGCCGCCGCCCCAGCCAGCCAGCTCGTCGGTATCTTTCAGGCTGTAAATCGCGTTGGCCTTGTCGTTGCCTTCGATGTAGTTGCTGAAGTTGGTGCCGGAAATATTGTCGGCGTTCTCAAGCAGGTAGGCGATTTCAAAGTGCAGCGGCATGATCGTTACCGATGCATCTGAATACAGCGTGTCGGTACCGCCGGATGTGCCTTCCTGCAGCACGATACTGTTTTCGGTCAGGACGATATAGGCGTCGTTGCCGTTACCGCCTGCCAGCACGTCCCAGTTGCCGCCGCCGCTGGTGTCGGTGAGGTGCTCGCCGTCAGCTGCAGAACCGCTATGGGTTTCGGCCGGCAGGTCAACCGGTGGTTTGGAGCCGTTTGGCGGCGGCGGGGGAGGGGGCGAGATGCCGCCCGGAATGTAGATCCCGTCACCGAAGACGATGGTCTCGATATCCGTCAGGGTATCGGTGCCCTCGTTGCCGGCAGTGTCCGTCACCGTGACAGTATCGTCGGGGTTTTCAACGACCGTGTAATCTGCCTTAGCGCCGGTATAAACCGCGACGTCACCGTCGCCGTCACCGCCGTTCAGGTCGTCGTCGCCTGCACCGCCGCGCAGCACGTCGGAATGGCCGCCGCCGCCCCAAATCACGTCTACGCCGGAACCGCCGTCAACTTTTTCATAATTGTCCGGCGAACCGCTTATCGTTATTTCCGGCGCGACGAAGCCCGTCGGGTGCGGCAACGCCGCCAGCGAAAAGACGTCGTCCGAATCGGCGATTGCGTCAGGCGTAGCGATCGTCTGGTTAGCGAATTGCAGGAATTCGACCCGTATCAGCCGGTCTATGCCCAACGTGCCCACCTGATCGAGCACAGTGACCGAGCCATCGGCTTATTCGGTAATCAGAAAATCTGCGAAATCGCCTGCAAAGATCGTGGTATCGATGCCGGCACTGCCATCGATGGTATCGTTGTGCGTGCCGCCATAAATCAGGTCATCACCACCCCAGGCCGCGATGAGATCGTCACCGCCCTTGCCGTTGATGGTGTTGGCGAGGTCGTTGCCCTCCAGATAGTTGTCCAGGGTGCCGCCATTCAGGTTAACCGCCGTCTCCAGCGTGATGCCGGTTTCGATGAAGTTCGGCAGGTTGTAGCTGTGGGCGCCAGAGTAAACCGTGTCGTTACCCTGGAACGACGAATCCCGGATGCTGACGCTGGGATTGTAGATGATATAGGCATCGTTCCCCTTGCCGCCATCCAATGAATCCCAGATGCTGCCGCCGGTTGCCAGCACATTGTCGCCGGCATCACCCTGGATATACTCGCTACCAGACGCGGTGCCGATGTGGGTGATCGCCGACAGCACGACGGAAGGCTTACCCAAATCATCCGGCGGGTCGATTGGGTCGCCGACTTGGTAGGTATCGTCTGCGAACTGCACCAACTCTATGTTGATCAGCGTGTCGATGCCCTCTGCACCCACCAAATCCTCGATCGTTACCGTATCGTCCGGGTTCAGCGTGATCAAAAACGCGCCGATATCGCCGGTATAGGTGGCAGTATCGTAACCGGCGCCGCCATCGATGATGTCGTTTCCGCCGGCACCCGACAGATCATCATTGCCCCGCATGCCGTAAAGGTAATTGTCGGCCGCGTTTTCGGTGAAGATATCCGCACCGTCCCCGCCATAGGCTTTTTTGATCACTGTCCCAGCGGCTAAGTTGAATGGGTTGCCGAGCAGCGTATTGGTTGCGCCTGGCGTCAGATCAATGACGACGCCACCCGCAATCGTCGCCAGATTGAGTGTGTCGATACCGGCGGTATCGGTTAGTGTCTGCCGGGCGGCTTGTTGGCCAAAGCTGCTATACTCGCTGGTGTAGACATAGAGATCGTCATCGGTCGCCGTGTCGCCAAGGAATGTCAGGCTGTAGCTGTTCAGGGTGCCGGTGTGCTGGCTTGAGTCGCTGCTGTTGTAGTCGTTGTCTGAAATCGTCAGCGTCCAGTCGCCGGCGATTTCTTCGCCCCAATACTGAACGCTGGTCAGTTCGTACTCGTCGATAAAGCTCGATGCGAACGCCTTACCGCCGCCGGGCTTGTCGATCAACAGATAGGTCGTTCCGTCCGGCGACGTCAGAGTCACGGTCACTTCGCCGATGCGATAGTGAGTCAGGTTGAGCGTGACGACGACTTGATCCAGGTCGATACCCTGATCGGCGACGGTGATGGTGTGCGTGACGGTGTTCCGGTCCAGAGCAGCGCCAATCGCATCGCTGTCCACGGTCGCCTCAGCCAGATTGGCGTAGATCCCCAGTTTCTCTCAGATTTCCGCCAAACGTACTGCGTTATAGGCATCCAGCGTGCCGAAGCCCAGATCGTCGCTGACATGGCGGCCGCCGCCATTCCTGTCCTCCGCGCCGTTGATCATCCAATTGGAATCGTTCGGAACGCCGAATTGACTACTCAGAGTGAAGATTTCCTGGACGTCGCGGTAACCCGGATTGGGGTTAGCTTCGAGCATCAGGGCCGTAACACCTACTACCGCCGGCGCGGCATAGGAGGTGCCGCTTTTGCTGATATAGTCACCGCCGCCGTAGTCGGCACTCCCGGTCAGATCGATGGTCTTCACGCCCGAGGCAGGACCGGAGAGCAGTACAGCTGCGCCCGGGGTCGAGTAGCTGGCGTCCGTGCCGTTCTGCATATATCCGCCCACAGCGATGGTGTGCGGTGAGCTGGTGAAGCTGTGATAATTGACGTTTTGGTCTGGCTTGCTGGAATTGGGTAGAAACTTTTCGTTGCCGGAAGCAACGATAAAGACCGTCCCCAAATTGACGCCGGCATCGGTTTCGTGCGGCCGGCCGGTGTCCACCGCTTCGATCAACGCTTGGTTGATCGTGACGAATGGATTGGTGGCTCCGCCGAATGAATTCAGATCATTGAAATTGTCGTAAAAATATCCTCCATAACCCCAACTATTATTGACAATATCAAAATTTTTGACCTCAATAAAGACGCAGTGTACTTGTGATGTTGAGTGGTCGGCTTTAAATCCAATGCGCAACCCAGCAACACTAGCTTCGAATGCTACGCCAACAACACCGGTAGTATTATCGACGCCTGCTGCAATGCCGGCTACTGTTGTGCCGTGGCGGTCGCCACCGTCATAGGGGCGGCCATCGTTGGGATTCGTTACCTGGTGTGCAACAAAATTGCGGCCCATGCTGGTGTCGGCGTTGCCCGCCAAGTCTTCATGGTCATATTCAACACCGTCATCAACGATGCCAATTGTTACGCCGTCGCCAGTGTAGTCATCCCAAATAACTGAAATATTTAAAGAAGCAAGTGCATTGCTCGTGTCGTACAGATACCATTGGGAGCCACTAGTGTAGAGTGGATCATCTGGCAAATATGCTGGTTCATCAAATATCGTCTCAATAACAGTCGGCCGAGCTAACTGCGCTTGAATCATAAAATCCCTCCTAATTTCGACACTATGCACTCAACTTTTGTGTGTACTTATTAGTTCGAATTGGACCCGCTTCTTGTTTACCGTTCTGGCGTTAACATATAGTTGCATCGCATGGCAATGGCCTCGCAGTTAATGGCTTAATCCAACCCGAAAGCACCAAAAACTCATGCGCACGCAATGGTTATGCAAGTATACAGATGCTAATCTCCTTGGCTAGAGATTACCATACGCAAAGATGCAGTCGCCTGGATTCACGGCCGATTAAAGTCACGAAAGCAGAATCTTGATCACATTTCCGAATTATTGCGTCCTTTTGACGTAGCGCTGTCTCAATGCCACAATCATCGATTGAGCGACGAATTTTGAACACTAAAATACCGTTTGTGAATGCATGTGTATGCAGCTGCGCGGGGTGGTTTCAGTGATAGGCGGACGCGGGCCTCTAGCGTCCACTGTTTTCCTGCCGCCGGCAATCGTGCTATCTTATTATAGTCTCTGGCCCGCTAAGGCCTCTGAGGCGAATAATTCCAACTTAAAGGAAATGGTGAGGATGCGACACATAGGGAAAGCGCTGGCCACTGCGGCTGTTGGCGCGATGCTGGCGGCTTCGGGCGCTCAGGCGGCCGGAGAGATCAAAATCGGCGTTCTGTACCCGACCTCCGGCGGCGGTGCCATTTACGGCGTGCCGGCGATGGAAGGCCACAATATGGCCGTCGAGGAAATCAATGCGGTCGGCGGCGTCGGCGGCAAGATGCTGAAGACCTTCGCCCGTGACAGCAAGCTGAACCCCTCGGCAGCGGCCGCGGCGGCGAAAGAGCTGATCACGAAAGACGGCGTTGATGTGCTGGTTGGCGGTCTGTCCTCCGCAGTCGGCCTCGCCATCAGCGAGGTGGCCAAGCAGGAAGGCGTCGTCTACATGGCGACCATTCCGAAAACCATCCAGATGACCACCACGAAGCTGCACAAGCATGTCTTCCGCACCTCCTCGCACACCGACTTTGAAGGTGATGCGATTGCGCAGCTGGTGAAGAAGCTGGGCGGCAAGAGCGTCTGTGATATCCAGCTCGACTATGCCTATGGCCATGACCTGGCCGCCGGCATTGAAAAGGGCCTGGCCCGTCATGCGCCGGACGCAAAGAAGGTCATCGACCTGCGCGCCAAGCTGGGTGCCACCGATTACAACGCGCAGATCACCCAGATCCTGGGTGCCGGCTGCGATATCGTCACCAGCGGCCTGTGGGGCGCACACTTTGTGAACTTCGCTCAGCAAGCCAAGCCGTTCGGCCTGTTCGACAACGTCAAGTACATCACCGGTGGCGAGATCGCCTCGCACGAAATTACCGGCAAGATGGGTGCGGACTATCCGAACAACGTTTGGTCCAACGCTTATGAGCTTTGGTACGATGACTCTTCCCCAGGCCATGCTGCATTCCACGATAAGCTCTCGAAACGCTCGGGCACCAAAGAGACCGCCATGTGGCCGGTTCTCGCCTATATCGGTGTGAAGTTCATTGCGGCTGGCGTCGAAAAAGCCGGTTCGGCTGATGCCGATGCCCTGGCGAATGCCCTCGAAGGCATGACCCTGGATACCCCGGTCGGGCCGCGCACCATCGACCCCGAGACCCACCAAGCCAACACTGGACAGTACTGGGGTCCGCTGGTGAACAAGGACGACTTTGCCTACCGCGTCATGGACCCGGTCACCTACATTCCGGCTGAAATCAAATAATAGTTCGGCTTGCAGAGAGCGGTACCACTTTGGTATCGCTCCTTGACAGAAGGATCGTAAAGGCCCCTGGCCCAACCGGACCGGGGGTCTGCGATTCCCGCTTATTATCGCCAACTGACAGGAAGCAAAGTCCATGCAAGGCTTAGAGATGCTGTCAAATCCGACGTT
The DNA here is from genome assembly GCA_965202745.1 of Alphaproteobacteria bacterium. Classification (GTDB taxonomy): domain Bacteria; phylum Pseudomonadota; class Alphaproteobacteria; order Bin95; family Bin95; genus JACKII01. The sequence continues at coordinate 51,802 of CBDBCB010000020.1, read as the reverse complement.
CTTCGTCATTCAGCTGCTCAATTCCGTCTCGATGGGGATGAATTATTTCATCATCGCCGCGGGGCTCTCCCTGATTTTTGGCGTGTTGCGCGTCATCAATTTCGCTCACGGCGCATTCTTCATGTTCGGCGCCTACACCTGTTACACCGTGGCTCATCAATGGGGCTTGGGCTTTTGGCCGGCAGTGGTTGCCGCCGCCCTGTTCCTGGCCGCAATTTCGGTATTTCTTGAGCGCACGCTGTTCCGATTCCTCTATGACAAAGAACACCTGATGCAGTTGCTGCTCACCTTCGCCATCGTGCTGATCATGGGTGACGTGGCCAAGCTGATTTGGGGCACCGACCAGTACAGCGTCAGCTATCCCGACGGCCTGAAGGGTGCGTGGAACCTTGGCGTCACCTGGTATCCCAGCTACCGCCTGGTGCTGTGCGGGATCGGCCCGCTTATCCTGTTGGGCGTCTGGTACTTTACAGAGCGGACCCGCTGGGGCCGTTTGACCAAAGCCGCGACGCAGGACCGGGAAATGCTGGCTGCTCTCGGCATCAACGTGCCGGTGATCTACACCAGCGTGTTCCTGATCGGCTCCGCGCTTGCCGGTGTCGGCGGCGCGCTGGCCGCCCCGACCAACTCCCCCGTGCCCGGCATGGACGTGTTCATCATCGTCGAGTGCTTTGTCATCGTCATCATCGGCGGATTGGGCAGCCTGTGGGGTTCGTTCCTCGGCGCGTTGATCTTCGGCCTCGTCTACAATTTCGGGTCGGTGATTTTCCCGAACGGTCAGGACGTTTTTGCCTACCTTCTGTTACTCGTCGTCCTGTCGATCCGGCCCTGGGGCCTCTTTGGCAAACCGGAACAGGCATAGAGGACCCGAACCATGACTAGCCCAATGAGCAAGACCGCCATGCTGGCGTGCTTGGCCATCCTCATCGCTCTGGCCGTGATCCCGATGCTTGGCGACAAGCATGCGATGGATGTGACGGTGGAGATTATGATCCTGGCGCTGTTCGCCCTCAGTCTGAACGTGCTGATCGGCTATAGCGGCAACGTTTCGTTCGGCCATGCCGCCTATTTTGCCATCGGTGGCTATACGACGGCGATCCTGCTGACCACCTATGAGGTCCCGATCGTCATTGCGATGCCGGTGGCGATCCTGTTTTCGATGGTGGCGGCCATGTTTGTCGCCTGGTTCTGTACCAGGCTGACCGACATTTATTTTGCCATGCTGACCCTGGCATTCTCCATGTTGGTTTGGGCGATCCTGTTCAAATGGCGGGATATGACCAATGGTGACGACGGCTTTGTCGGCATCACGATCCCGGCCTTCCTGGATGGCCGTGTGCCGCTCTATTACTTTACGCTGGTGATCGTTGTGGCATCCGTCGCCCTGTTGTGGCTGATCTGCCACTCGGCCTTCGGCAAGGTTCTGGTGGCGGTGCGGGAAAATCGTACCAGAGCCGGCTTTGTCGGTGTCGATACCCGCGCCATGCGGTGGACGGCCTTTGTGGTCGCCGGCACCTTTGCCGGTATCGCCGGCTCGCTCTATGCGCTGTTCAAAAGCGGCATGTATGTGGAGAACGCCTTCTGGACCCAATCGGCCCAGGTGCTGATCATGACCCTGCTGGGCGGCATGTATTCGTTCTTCGGCCCCGCCATTGGCGCGGCTGTTCTGCATCTGCTGGAGATAAACACCAACCGCTACACCGAGTACTGGCCGACCGTGCTGGGCGGTATTCTGTTGGTGATCCTGCTGTTCTTGCCGGACGGCCTCGTTGGTCTGGCACAGAAGGTTCGAAATAGGCTCTCTGGCAGTGGAGGAGCAAGCTGATGGCTATCCTCGAGACACACAAATTGATGAAGGACTTCGGCGGTTTCATCGCGACCAACAACGTGTCGCTGGAATTGCTGGAGGGCGAGCGCCACGCCATCATCGGCCCGAACGGCGCCGGCAAGACCACGTTCTTCAACCTGATCACCGGGCACTTGTTGCCGTCCAGCGGCAAGGCGATGTTTGAGGGCAAGGACATCACCGGGATGGTGCCGCACAAGGTGGTGCGGCTGGGTCTTGCACGCTCGTTTCAGCGGATCAACATCTATCCGCGCATGACCGTGTTTGAGAACGTGCAGGTGGCGCTGATCGCGCGCGATCATAACCACTTCAAGCTGTTTTCCCTGGGCGAGCCACATAACCGGCAAGACACGCAGGAACTGTTGGAACTGGTCGGCCTGGAAGGCGAGGCGCTGGAGATTGCCGGTGAGCTTTCTTACGGCAAGCAAAAGCAGTTGGAGTTGGCCATCGCGTTGGCCGAAAACCCGCGGGTTCTGCTCCTGGATGAGCCCACCGCCGGCATGAGCCCCCAGGAAACGACGGAAGCCATCGCGCTGGTCGACCGCATCACCAAAGACCGGGGCCTGACCCTGCTGTTTACGGAGCATGATATGGGCGTCGTCTTCGGCATCGCTGACCGCATCAGCGTGCTGCACCATGGCGAGATCATCGCATCCGGCCAGCCTGAGGAAGTGCGCAACGATCCGGAGGTGCGTCGCGTCTATCTGGGCGAGTCGCTGGATGAGGAGGGTATCTGACCATGGCTCAGCTAGAAGTTGACAGCATTCACACCTCCTATGGCCTCAGCCAGGTATTGTTCGGTGTTTCCATGGATGTGGAAGCAGGACAGATCATCTCCATGATCGGCCGCAATGGCGTTGGCAAGACCACCACCATGCGCTCCATGATCGGCCTGACGCCCCCCAGCAAGGGCAAGGTCACGTTCGAAGGGCAGGACATCACCGGCTGGCCCGCGCACAAGGTTGCGCGCCTGGGCATCGGCTTCGTGCCGGAAGAGCGGCGTATCTTCCCGGAACTCTCCGTCTGGGAAAACCTGGATATTGCGCGGCGCCCGGCCGCGCCCGGCACGGAGGAATGGAACGAAGACCGCGTCTTTGAGCTATTCCCCGACCTGCGGGACATCCAGCAACGCGCCGGCGGCGTCCTTTCCGGCGGCCAGCAGCAAATGCTGACCATCGCCCGCTGTCTTATGGGCAACCCCCGCCTGATCCTGCTGGACGAGCCGTCCGAAGGTCTGGCGCCCAAGGTCGTGGAGAACCTGCGCGAGCAGGTGAAGATGCTGAAAGAAACTGGCATTTCCATCCTGATGGCAGAGCAGAATCTGAGCTTCGTGCTCTATCTCTCCGACTACTGTCACATCATGGAAAAGGGCGAGATCAAATATGCCGGCGCCCCCGCCGACCTGAAAGCCAACCAGGAAATCCTGGACCAGTATCTGACGCTTTAACCCGCGTCCGCTTCTCCGTTTTCTCACCCTGATAGGCCCCGGCCAACAATCCGGGGGCATATCAGGGCGAAGCAGACACTGCCTGCTCACTATTCCCTGTCGTTAGTATTAAGCGGGTCAATTGTACTAACGGAAACGCTCGATGCCGTTGACGTCGGCCTGCGCGGAGCCGGCGTGACTAACGCCCGTGCGATGGACGCAGCTATCGCCATCGTGGCGCTGTAGCGCCGGAATTGGTGTGACAAGTCAGTTTAAGGCATAGCATCCTCCCCCGTTGGCGCCGGCCCGGACCGGGGCCGACCCTCCACGATCAGTGTAGTGGATGTTCCCGCAGGGTCATAGCACGCGAGTCTCAAGATTCCTCGTCTCTCCGTCTCACTATTGATGACCGCCTGTGTCTGATGCGGCCGTCATTCGGAACCTGCCACTACTCAGCCGTCTGGCGAGATGGTAATCTGCAAACGAGAAGCGAAGGAGTTCCACCATGCCTGCCCCGGCCGAGCCACTTAACAGCATCGCCACCATCGACCTCGCCCCTCTGGCTGACGGCTCTCGGGCGGGCAAGGAACAGGTGGCGAAAGCCCTCCGCCAGACGCTGGAGCGGGTGGGCTTCTTCATTATCGTGAACCACGGCGTGCCGCAGCCTCTCATCGACCGGACCTTCGCAGAGGCCAAACGCTTTCATGCTCAGCCGATGGCAGCCAAGCATGCGGTGCTGATGAACGAGCACAACAACGGCTACATGGCCGCCGGGCGCTATAATGTCAGCACGGCCCGCGCCAGCGAGGCCGACGCCAAGCCCGACCTGAACGAAGCCTTCTTTATCAAGCGCGAGCGCGGCCCGGACGATCCCCTGGCCAAAGCAGGCCGCCGCTTCGCCGGGCCGAACGAATGGCCCGCGGACCTCCCCGGCTTCAAAGAAAACTTTCTGGAATACACAAGTACCGTGGACGCGATGGCGCGCCGCATGCTGCCAGCGCTGGCGATCTCTCTCGACCTGCCGGAGGATACCTTCGACGCCGCCTTCGCCGAGAGCCAATTCTCCTTCCGCCTCTCCCACTATCCCGCCGTCACCGCGCGGGAAGCCGGACAGTACGGCATCGCTCCGCACACCGATGCCAACTTCCTGACCTTCCTCGCGCAATCGGGTGTTGCTGGATTGCAGGCCCGCGTCGGCGACGACCAGTGGCTGGACGTGCCCTACGTCCCCGGCTCGTTCGTGGTGAACAGCGGAGATATGCTGCACCGCTGGACCAATGGCCATTACAAGTCCACGCCGTATCGGGCCTTGCCGCCCATCGGCCAGGATCGCTACGCCATCCCCTACTTCCTGGGCCCGCACCTTGACGCCATGATCGAGTGCCTGCCCACCTGTCAGGGCCCTGACGACCCGCCCCAGTTCCCGCCGATCAGCTATAGTGACTACATCGTCTGGTGGTACGACGCGAACTACAACGCAAAGGACCAGGAAGACCTGGCCGTGCAGGCGGCGGAGTGGAATATCCCGCCGGCAAGGCTCTCTCGCGCTTTGTCCTTTGCCCGAATAGGGCCATCGGATCTGCGGATAAAGCAATCGTCTGCTATAGAAAATGGGGATATCGCAGGCACCGGCAGCAACTACATTGCCCTTGTGGTTGGCTCTCTACCACGCCTATAGTTTTGTGCATGTCTGGGTTTTCCCGGATTATGTTACGTACACAGAACGGGAGGAACACCATGAGGCGATTGTTTTTGAGTGCTGCCGCAGCGGCCATTGCGTTGACAGGCGCGCCGATAGGCGCCGCTAGCGCAGCGGATATGGTCGACGGGCCTCGGGTGCATTGGAACTATGCTGGCTGGGGCAAACCACGCGCCTCCAGTGTGATCTATCAAAACCTTGGCACATTCCTTAAGGAGCGGACCGGCGGAAATTTACCGTTACCATTCATTGGGGCACGCTTTCTCAGCCGCGCGCTGTGCTGGATGGCCTGAGCCTGGGCGCGTTCCAGAGCGGCACATTCTGCGCCAGCTATTACCCGGCAAAGCTACCTGCCCATACCGGCCTTGATCTGCCCTTCCTGCCGATTAACACATTCGAGCAGCTTCGCGATGTGACCGAGGACTATTACGGTCAGCCGATCCTGAAAAAGGAAACGGCCAAGTGGAACAGCATCTACTACGCAAGCTCGCTGCTGCCGCTCTACGAAGTTGTCGGTAAAGGCACGCCGCCGAAAAGCCTGGATGACTGGAAGGGGCTCCGCATTCGCGCGCTTGGCCAGCAGGGCAAGGCGATGGAGAAGCTGGGTGCCGTGCCGACTTCCGTTCCTGCGCCTGATGTCTATACGTCGATGGACCGCGGCCTGTTGGATGCCGTCGGCTTTGCCTATTATGCCCACGAAAGTTACCGGACCTACGAACTGGGTAACTGGTTCACCAGCGGTCTGGACATTAGTTCCATCGCATGTGGCATGCTCCTCAACACCGACGCGTACAACCAGCTACCGGCTCAGTACAAGGAATTGCTTGCCGAGTACAAGACGTCGAGCATGGGTTATCCCGCACAGATCGCAGCCTATGAGCGGACTGAAGTCGAAGTGCCGAAGACCTTCATTGCTTCGGGCCTGACCGAAGTCAAGATCTCCAAAGAAGAGCGTGCAGCCTTTAAGAAAGCTGGCGGTCAGCCGGTCTGGGACGCCTGGGCGGCGCAAATGACTGAGAGGTATAACTACGACGGCCAGGCGCTGTTGAACCTGCTGCTGTCATCAGCGGAGAAGCATGCGAACTAGCGGTCTGATCGAGGCGCTTGCATCCGCAAGCGTCTCGTGAATCAGCCCACTCTTTCTATGTAGCAATGGTTCGAATCAGCAAACGGGTGGGTACCGCCCGTTTGCTGATTCGAACCATTGCTACATTTATATAGTCACGGGTAGCGGATGCAGTTGAATGGCATTGAGGGGTCTGTTGCACGACCCCCAACGCCCGCTGCTAACGGCTACCCTCCCGATAGCGCTGCATTGGCACTACCTCAGAAAATTCAATGATCTGTTGCAACAAGGGTATGTCCGGCCCTTGCAGCACAGGCTATCATACGACTATAATCCAGCCGCAGCGTTCCGGTTCCGGGCGCGACGCCTAAAAAAAGAAAAGGAGGACCGCCATGCGGAGACTTTTGATTGGTGCGGCTGCCGCCGCATTTTCCCTCACCAGCGCAGCGCACGCTGCGGATATGGTCGATGGGCCCCGCACCCACTGGAACTTCGCGCTTTGGGGTAAGCCTCGTGCCTCCAGCACAGCGATCATCAACTTCTCCGAGTACCTGAAAGAGCGGACTGGCGGGAAGTTCACCATGACCATCCACTGGGGCACGCTCTCCCAGCCGCGTGCGGTGCTGGACGGCCTGAGCCTGGGTGCGTTCCAGGGCGGTGCGTTCTGTGCCAGCTACTACCCGGCGAAGCTGCCGGCGCATACCGGTCTTGATCTGCCGTTCCTGCCGATCAACAATTTTGACACCCTGCGGGATGTGACGGAAGAGTACTACAACAACGAAGTACTGGTGAAAGAGACCAGCAAGTGGAACAGATTCTTCCATATGTCTTCACTGTTGCCGCTCTATGAAGTGGTGGGCAAAGGCACACCGCCAAAGAGCCTGGACGACTGGAAAGGCATGCGTATTCGTGCGCTTGGCCAACAGGGTAAAGCCATGGCAAAGTTGGGCGCTGTCCCGACTTCGGTCCCCGCACCTGACGTTTACACGTCGATGGATCGTGGTTTGATTGATGCCGCTGGTTTTGCTTACTACGCGCACGAGAGCTACCGTACCTACGAATTGGGTACTTGGTTCACCAGTGGCTTGGATGTTGGCTCGATCGCATGCGGTTCCCTTTACAACACTAATGCGTTCGCAAGCCTTCCGCCGCAGTATCAAGCGCTGTTTGAAGAGTTTAAGAACAGCCCCCAAGGCTATGCCGCGCAGATTGATGCTTACAAGGCTACCGAAGAAGAACTGCCGCCGAAGTTCGTCGCTAAAGGTCTGACCGAGATCAAAGTCACGAAAGAAGAGCGTGACACGTTCAAGAAAATTGGTGGTGAGCCGGTCTGGAACGACTGGGTCGATCAGATGACCACCCAATACAAGTACGACGGCAAAGCCCTGCTCAACATCCTGTTGACCGCGGCTGAGAAGTACTCGAAGTAAGCTACTGTTGATTGCCATGCGGCTGGGATGTAACCGGCCGCATGGTATTGTTCCCTTTCATCCCGACCTTGCGGAGTGGTTTTCATGAGCACCGCTGATGCGCCTGCCGATTCAATGCTGTACAAAATCGACCAAGCCTACCACTCGGTCGAAAAAGCACTGAATTACCTGGCTGCAACATTTTTGTTTTCGCTGATGCTTCTGGCGTGTTCTGAAGTTGTTGCGCGGAAGCTGTTCAATTCTCCGATCCACGGACAAGCGGATCTGGTGGAGATTTCCATTCCCCTGATGGGTTTCTTCGGCCTCGCTTACTGCCAACGCATGGCAGGGCACGTGAGGATGGAGATTGTCGTCAATCAGCTGAAGGGCCGCGCGCACTGGCTGTTTGAGTTCATCAGTAACTTCGCAACACTCATCATCTGTGCGCTGATGATCTACGGCACCTGGAACCACTTCCTCCGTGCCTATGAATTGGGCGATAGCACGATGGATGTTGAGCTGCCGATCTGGCCGCCAAAATTGATCATCTGCTTGGGCTTCTGCCTCTTGTTCGGTCGGCTGGTCATTTCGTTCTTTGGCTATATCCAAATGTTGAAAAACCCGCACGGACCGATCTATGCGGTGCCCCAGTCGCCGACGATCGACGAATTGGCCGAAGCCGAAGCAGACGCAGCGCGCGACGCCATTACCGATGACGACGTCGAAGAAGAGCTACAGCGCGAGTCCGCTGCCAACGAACGCAATACCGGGGAGCGCCGCTAGATGTTGGTTGAACCTCTTACTCTCGGCATTGTCGGCGTTTGCGTCCTGGCGGTGTTGGTGGTTATTGGCATGCACGTGGCGTATGCCGGTGCACTTGTCGGCCTGCTGGGTCTTGTCATGGCGATCGGCGTGCCGCAGATCCCGCCAGGCGAAGGCACCCTTTGGGATGCTTTCCTGGCTGGCTTTGAGCCGGGTATCGGCATTGCCGGCATCGTACCGTTCGCGGAATTGGCGCACTATTCACTTAGTGTTTTGCCCATGTTCATTCTCATTGGATACATGGCGTTCCATGCCCGGCTGACCCAGGGTGCGTTCTATTGTATGCGCATGTGGTTCGGCGGGATGCCAGGTGGCCTTGCCGTGGCGACGGTGTTTGCAACGGCAGCGTTTGCGGCTGTGTCCGGTGCGTCTACGGCGACGGCGGCGGTGTTCAGCCGGATCGCCATCCCGGAAATGCTCAAGTACGGCTACAAGCCAGGCTTCGCGGCCGGCGTTGTGGCTGCGGGCGGTACGCTCGCGTCGCTGATCCCACCGTCTGGTATTCTGGTGATCTATGCGATCATCGTCGAGGAATCGGTTGGCCGCCTGCTGCTGGCAGGTTTCATACCGGGCATTATCTCGGCGATCATCTACGCTGGCTCGATCTATGTTCGGGTGAAGCTGAAGCCGGAATTGGCGGGTTCGACGCTTAGTGCGCCGTTCGTGACCAAGGTCAAGGCGCTGGGTCAGATGTGGGGCATCATTGCGGTGGTCTGCATCATCATGGGTGGTGTTTACACCGGCTGGATGACGCCCACGGAATCCGGTGCGGTCGGCGCATTCGTGATCTTCTGTCTGGCGTTGGCCCATGGCATGACCCTCAAGCAGTTCTTGCACGGCCTGACGGAGTCCGCCCGTACGGCAGTCATGATCATCACCATTATCTGGGGCATTCTGATCCTGGTCCGCTTCCTCGGCTTCTCGCAGTTGCCGGCGGAAATTGAGGCCCTGGTCACCGGACTGGAGATGAACCGCTACTGGATTCTGCTCTGCATCCTGCTGATGTACGGTGTCCTTGGCATGTTCATGGACGCGATCGGCATGTTGCTGCTGACGTTGCCCTTGGTGCAGCCGATTGTTCTGGCCCTGGGCTTCGATCCGATTTGGTTCGGCATTATCGTCGTGAAGATGGTGGAAATCTGCTTGATTACACCGCCGATCGGTCTCAACTGCTTTGTGGTGGCCGGCGTGCGTCCAGACATTCCGCTGCTGGATATCTTCAAGGGTATCTGGTGGTTCTTCATCTGTGACGTGCTGACCGTTGCCCTGTTCGTTGCCTTCCCGGGCATCGTTCTGTGGCTGCCCAACCAAATGTTTACCGGATAGGAGACTAATCCTGTGGCAATGAAAAAAGGCGTTAAGCAGCTGATCGCGGAGGCCACTGCGCGTATCAAGACCGTCACGGTCGAAGATGCAAAAGCGATGCATGGCCGCGATGATGTCGTGTTTGTGGACATCCGCGATGTGCGGGAACTGGAGCGCGACGGCACGATTGCCGGCGCGACCCACGCCCCACGCGGGATGCTGGAATTCTGGGTTGATCCGGACAGCCCCTATTTCAGGGAAAAGCTGAACGACCCGAGCAAGCAGTACCTGTTGTTCTGCGCCAGCGCCTGGCGTTCGGCTCTGGCAACCGACCGCCTGACCGAGATGGGGATGGAAAATGTCTCCCATATCGAAGGCGGACTGGGTGGCTGGAAAGAAGCCGACGGCCCGGTCGAAAAGCGCGAGAAAAAGGGCTAACCCTACTCGCGTTCTCCGACAGCGTTAGCGGAAGAATATCGGCGGCTTGGCTTTGGCTAAGCCGCCATTTCTTTGGCGGCTTCAGCCCGGATCTGCTCCGGGCTGCCGAGCAGTTGCCGGTCCAGGCCGATGCGCTTGAACCAGTAGTGCAGGCCCAGGTCGTCGGTGAAGCCCATACCGCCGTGTATTTCGGTGGTGAAGCGGGCCACCATGCGGCCAACTTCAGCCATATGCGCTTTGGCGTGTAGAGCCATGCGGTGAGCCTCCCCGCGCGGCAGCGCGGTTTGGGCGTGCAGAGCATACCAAGTCAGCGCCTTGGCGGGCTCCAGCGCGGTAATCATGTCTGCCAGTGAGTGTTTCACCCCCTGAAATGAGCCGATAACCCGGTCGAACTGCTCTCGAACCTTGGCATATTCCAACGCCTGGTCGAACATCGCTTCGCACGCGCCGACAGAGTTCACGGCCAGCCCGATCCTCGCCAGATTCAGGGCACGGGAGACCAGTGCTTCGCCACCGGCGATCGGCTCTGCCTCGACCTTATCGAAGCGCAAGTCAGCCAGAGCCCTGGTCCGGTCGATGCTGGTCATGGGTGTTTTTGAGAGGCCTGCGGCATCGCCCGAAACCAGCCAGAGCTGATCCTTCCCCGCGGCAACGATGAAAGCATCGGCAGCACCTGCATCTTGCGCTGCCAGGGAGCGGCCGGAAAGCCTGCCATTTTCCACGCTCACGCCCATGCCAGGCCGTACGGTCACAGCCTCACTCAACGCCAGGCCGATCTTGGCGTCGCCGCCTGCAATGCGCGGCAGCCACTCGCCGACGACACTGTTGGAGGTGCTTTCGGCCAGCACCAGTGGCGCAACGAAGGCCGAGCCAAGGTAAGGCGCGGGTGCCGTGAACCGGCCCAACTCCGCCACAATTAACCCGGCGTCGAACGCACCCATGCCCAGTCCGCCATACTCTTCCGGCACCAGAATGCCCATGGCTCCCAGTTCCGCCAGACCGGACCAGAGATGGGCGTCAAAGCCAGTACCCTCTGCCGCGACCTCCCGGACCCGGTCCAATGGAGAGCGCTCAGTCAGCAAACGGCGGATCTGATCCTGGAATGCTTCTTGTTCCGTCGAAAGGCCGAACCGCATCAGGCGCGCCCTCCTGCACCGGCAGCCGGGATAACCGCTTTCGGTTCCCGCGACAGGTCCAAGCCTCGCTCTGCAATAATGTTGCGTTGAATATTGGTGGAGCCGCCGCCGATGATCAGGCCCAGATCATGCATGTACCAGGTCTGCCAGACGCCCTCGTCGCGCAGGTGCTCGCCGTCTTCATACAGCGCGCCCAACTCGCCCATGGCATCAATGGCCAGTGCGTCGAGTTCATGGTTTAGCACGGTGCCGTAGTATTTCTGCACCAGCCGGGCGAGGCCAGGGTCCGTCCCTTCCAGATCCGCGGAAAGCACGCGCATGTTGCTGAATTTCAGGGCCAAGACTTTGGCTTCCAATTGCATCAAGCGGTCGGCAAGCAATGGGTCGTCGATTGCCCGGCCGCCGTCGAACCGCTCGCTTGCCATCAATTTTTGAAGGCCTTCAAAGCGCGCGATGGACTTGTTCGGATCGCCCAGGCCGCCCCGCTCATGCTTCAGCGTGATGTTGGCGACCTTCCAGCCCTCGCCCCGTTTGCCGACGATATTGCCCGCCGGTATGTCGAAGAAGACCTGGTTGAACTCACTTCGCCCGGTCATGGTTTTCAGCGGCGAAACAGTCAGCCCTTCGGAGCCCACGGGGATCAGCAGATAGCTGATGCCCCGATGCTTGGGCGCGTCCGGCTCTGTGCGCACAAGGCAGAACATCATGTCGGAGAAATGGGCCCCGCTGGTCCAGATCTTCTGACCGTTGATCACCCATTCGTCGCCGTCCAGCTCGCCCTTGGTGCGCAGGCTGGCCAGGTCTGAGCCGCTACCTGGCTCGGAGTATCCCTGACACCACCACTCCTCTCCCGTGATGGCTTTGGGGATATAGCGCTCTTTCTGCTCTGGCGTGCCGACTTCCAGCAGTGTGGGGACCAGCATCATGACGCCGATGCCGGCAAGCCCCGAAGAAACATTGGCGGCGTTAAACTCCTCGCCGATGATCATGTTCTCCAGGATATCCGCTTGTGCCGCAAAACCGCCATACTGAGCAGGAACATTCCGCGCTGCGTACCCGTGGGCGATCAATTCTTTCTGCCAGTCAAGCACCTGTTGGGAAGGAATACCCCGATCACGGATAGAAATTGCAGGCGGAGCATCCTTTTTGTGCTCTCCGATAAAGCCCTGAATTTGATTGCGAAAATCAAGGTAGTGTTGGCTTAGCGTCAAATCCATGATTATGCATTCCTAGCAGGAAACAACGGCTGGCCATCCTAGCACTCCTCAAATTTGGATGACTACGCCATTTTCGTGTCTGTTGTGATGATTGATACATTCACTACTATTGATGATCCTGTAGTGTATCTTCTACCGAGTGAAATTTTGGGAGCGTGCTCATGGGTAGTATAACTTTTTCCGAAAAAATGACCTTAGCAGCCGGGTCAACCTCTTTGGCGCTGGTACCGGGTGCCGGCCAAGCCGCATTGGTTACGGTTACTCCAACTGCAGGATCGGTTCAGCTGTCGTTTTCGCAGGCTCACAACACGATTGTGCCGTGGGATGTTGATGGTACGGGATTGGATGAATTTCACCTGAAACTGCATAAAAATAACCATGTGGGCTCTGGCTATTTTTATGGCTTGTCCATTATCGAGCTCAATAGCCACGATAATGGTGTGCAGTTGAACGGTCGCGGGTTTGTCGGTGTGTCGGCGGTTTCACACTATTACGGCAATACCTACACCAATCCCGACGAGAAAATCCGGGTGCTGGCCAATAGTTTCGATGTCGGGCAGAGCTTGGCCTATCCCTATGTCTTTGGTCTGAGCAATATCGATAATCACCGCCGGCTGATCAAGTACGGTACCTATAACGGCAGTGCGACCCAATCTGGTGGGGAAGACACCCACACGGCGAGTGGTGGGCTTGCCGGCGGCGGCATTCACTCGATTGGCTTTGCCTTCGATCCCGGCGATGGCCTCCACTATGGCTGGGCCGAAATCGAACTGGATTTTGCGGCGAAGGCTGTGGAAGTCTTGAACTGGACCTACAACGATACTGCCGGTGATGCGGTCCATGTTGGCACCATGTTCTCGCCGCCGCCTCCGCCACCTGTTCCTCAGGTACCGGTACCGGCCTCTATTATCCCGGCTTTGACGTTGTTGGGATTGGGTGCTGCGGGCCTGCGTATGCAACGCCGACGCAAGGCAAAGGCTGCGAAGGCCGAGTAGGCCTACCTGCTTTAGCTAAGACTATAGCCAAATCGGCCTGCCGCTCCCCGGCAGGCCGAATTCGTTCCAGCGTTTGGAAACCTGGTCGACTACGTCATCGTCCATGCGGATCGGCACGCCCCATTCGCGGTTGGTTTCGCCCGGCCATTTGTCCGTGGCGTCCAGCCCGATCTTGGAGCCAAGCCCGCTTACCGGTGAGGCGAAGTCCAGGTAGCCGATGGGGGTGTTCTCGATTATGGTCACGTCGCGCGCCGGGTCCATGCGGGTGGATATTGCCCAGACCACGTCGTTCCAGTCGCGCGCGTTTACGTCCGCGTCCACCACAATCACCCACTTGGTGTAGAGGAATTGGCGCAGATACGACCACACACCCATCATCACCCGCTTGGCGTGGCCTGCGTAGGCCTTCTTCATGGAAACCACCGCGACCCGGTAGGAGCAATCCTCCGGCGGCAGCCAGAAGTCCACGATTTCCGGGAATTGCTGCTGAAGGAGCGGAATGAACAGTTCGTTCAACGCCTCGCCCAGCACGGACGGCTCGTCCGGCGGACGGCCGGTAAAGGTGGAGAGATAAATCGGCTTCTTGCGCATGGTGACGGCGCTAATGGTGAAAACCGGAAACCGTTCTACCTGATTGTAGTAGCCGATGTGGTTACCATAGGGTCCCTCGTCGCCATATTCAGTCAGGGAGACATGACCCTCCAGCACGATTTCGGCCTCCGCCGGAACCTTCAGTGGCACGGTCTTGCAATCCACCAGATCAACCTTGGCATTCCTTAACAGGCCCGCAAAAGCGTACTCACTGAGCGTATCCGGCACCGGCGTCACCGCGGCCAGGATGGTTCCTGGGTCCGCACCGATGACGACGGCGGCGGGCAGGGTTCTGGCTTTTCCGCGCCCCACCGCGCATGGTGCTGCGCCCCGCCCCGGTGCTTCAGCCAGCGCATCAGCGTGGTGTTCTTGCCAGTGACCTGCATCCTGTAGATGCCCAGATTGAAATCGTCTTCCTTGCGCTTGCCCGGCCCCTTGGTCACGACCAGCGGCTAGGTGATGAGCGGCGCGAGCTCGCCCGGCCAGCAGGTCTGGGTCGGCAATTGTGAGAGATCGATATCGTCGCCGGACAGCACCACCTCCTGCACCGGTGCGCGGCTGACAGTGCGTGGCTTCATGGTCATGACGGTCTTCAGCAGAGGCAGCATACCCATGGCTTCGCGCCAGCCGCCCGGCGGCTCCGGTTGGCGCAGAAAGGCCAGAGTCTCGCCCACTTCGCTCAATTGGGCGGGCTCCTGCTCCATGCCACGCGCTCCACTGTGCCGAACAGGTTCACCAGCACGGGCATATCATACGCTGAGCCATCCTCCCGGCGCACGTTCTCGAACAGCACAGCGGGGCCGCCTTCGGCCAGCAGCCGGATCTGAATCTCCGTCATTTCCAGGATGGGAGAGACGGGCGCAGAGATGCGCTTCAGGCGGCCTTGCTTTTCCAGCCGGTCCATAAATTCGCGCAGGGAGGTGTAGGCCATGGGGAGATGATTTTGGTAGCGAGGGTTTTCTGGCGGAAGCATACCACGCCAGCACACCCTTCGACAGGCTCAGGGTGAGGCTCCGTAAAATGAGCCCTTCATGCTGAGCTTGTCGAAGCATGTCTTGCCGCTAGTATCTCCAGCCATGAACGATCCTATCGGACGCGCCCTGACATATCCCTATACCGCGCCGGACGGCTCCTATCTTTATGACAGTGGCCGGGCTGGTGCCTATGCGCCTCGCACCGACTATGCCCAGCAACGGTTTCCGGTCATCGGCTATGGCTCCAACCGCTCGCCGGAGCGGCTGCTGCAAAAGTATCCGGAATCCGGTCAGCAGGTTCCGGTTGAGGCGGCATGGCTCGACGGGTTTGACGTGGTGCACGCTGCCTGTATCGGCAGCTACGTCACTGTCCCGGCTACGATCGCACCCAGCCCGGGATGCCGCCTGCCGGTCAAGATCACCTGGCTAAGCCTGTTTCAATTGCCCGCCATGCACCGGAACGAGGGCATCGGGGTAGCCTATGACTTCGGCGTGCTGAACGCCCCGATCGAAACAGAACACGGCGGCAGGCTGACCCGCGCTTTTGTCTATGTTCACAAGAACGGTGCCTTTGCGCCGGAGGGTGTGCCGGTGCCGTTCGCCGAAATCGGCAGCGAGGGCCGCGCATGGCCGGCCATGGGCCAGCGTGTGGTCCAGCAATCGGTGGCCGACTGGCTGCAACCGGGCGCTTCGGCAGAGGATTTCGTCGCCGCCAACCTGGCTGACAGGGAATTGCGGCTTGCGCGCTCTCGGCAGATGGCGGCGCGCGGCCAGCCGTGGCACCGTCCGGCTTTCTACAAGCTCTCGCCATAGGAGCATCCACATCAATGCGCGCCGCCCTACTCTCCGCCGCCGACCCGCCGGCTTATACCGTCGTCAACGGTACGTCCGACGTGCCGCTGCTCTTCCTCTGTGAGCATTCCGGCAAGGAAGTGCCAGCGGCGCTGAACGGTCTCAGCATCGCAGAGGAAGACCTGAACGACCATATCGGCTGGGACATCGGCGCGGCGGGCGTGACCCGGCATTTGGCGGAGATGTTCGGCGCAACGGCAGTGCTGGCCAACTACTCCCGGCTGGTGATCGACGCGAACCGGCTGCTCGATCATCCAGGCTCCATGCCGGAGGAGAGTGATGCCCGGCCCATTCCGGGCAATATGGGGCTTTCGGCGGAGGACCGGCGCGCCCGGCAGGAGGTTTTTTTTGGCCCTATCACCGCATGGCGGCGCGGCATCGGGTGTGGCTGTCAGCGAGGCAACAACCAGTGCTGGTGTTCGTGCACAGCTTCACGCCGCAAATGGCAGACGGTTCGCCCCGGCCATGGGAAATCGGCATTCTGTGGGACGAGGACGAACGCCTTGCCAAGCCGATGCTGAACCATCTGGCGGGTGTGCAGGGCGACAAGGTCGGCGACAACGAGCCCTATACAGGCAAGGGTGGAACCGGCTACAGCGCCCAGGTGCACGCAAAGGAAACCGGCCTGCCGCATATCATGCTGGAAGTCTGCAACGATCTGATCCGCGACGATGCCGGCCAGCGGCGCTGGGCCAGTGTGCTGGGTGAGGCACTGCGGGCCTGCCCCGATGTACAGAGGGTCGCTGGCTGACCCTATCGCCAACAACGCCCGCACGCTCTACGATGCGCTCAACCACGGAAGACTGAACTGGAGTAGATGACCCATGGGCAAATTGGATGGCCGTACAGCCGTCGTCACTGGTGCCAGCCGCGGCATCGGTCAGCAGATCGCGGAACTTTTCGCAGCGGAAGGTGCGAACGTCGTCTGCACGGCCCGCACGCTGAATGAGGGCGATCACAAGATCCTGGAAGGATCGCTTTCCGGCACAATCGAGAACATCAAGAAAGCCGGTGGCAAGGCGGTTGCCATTACCTCCGACGTCAGCCTGGAGGAAAGCTGCGAGGAGTTGATCGCCAAATCCCGGGAGGCGTTCGGCTCGGTCTCGATCCTCGTGAACAATGCGGCGCTGAATTACTACATCCCAACAGAAGAATACCCGACCAGCCGGTGGGAGCGCTGCTTTGCCGTCAACGTGCATGCGCCGTTCATTCTCTCCAAGCTGGTACTGCCCGACATGAAAGCGGCAGGGCAGGGCGCAATCGTCAATATCTCCAGTGGTTCCGCCATCGGGCCTGGCCGCGGCCCCTATGCCAATCACAAGGCCATGGGCGGCGTGATGTACGGCACGACAAAGGCCGCGCTGGAGCGGTTTACCCAGGGACTTGCCCAGGAAGTGGCGCAATATGGGGACATCGCGATCAGCGCGCTCTCGCCCAGCTTGGTAGTCCCGACCGAAGCGACCGTCTACTTCAAACTGGTCGATAGCATGGACGACCCCAAGGGCGAGCCGCCGGAAATGATGGCAAAAGCCAGTCTGCTGCTGGCAAGTGAACCTGCTTTGAAAGTCAACGGCCGGGTATGCTACAGCCAGGAAATCCTGGGCGAATTCGGCTGGATCGATAACCTGAAAGGCCGGGGAGTCACATTGCCCGGCTCCGGCTATTCTCAAGTTTAAGAGAGCTTTATGGAACCTGTTCTACTCGCCATAACCAATGTTGCCACCGCCCTGTTGTTCGGTGGCATGGTTGCATTTACCGGCTTTTTCGCGCCGCTGGCTTTTTCGCGTCTGCCGGAAGAGCATTCCGGGCCCTTCGTTCAAAGCATATTTCCGCCATTCTACATCATTGGGACGGTATTGTCGGCGATCGGCGCGTTTGCCGCGATCACCGTGCGGCAGCCGGAAGGGATCATTCTATGGGTTGTGGCAATGGGGTTCCTGTTCAGCCGCTACTACATCATGCCGCGTACGGTGCGCGCGTACGAGGCGCGGGAACGCGGTGATGCTGGCTCCGCCGAGATTTTTGCCGACCTGCACAAGCGAGCAGCCTTTATGAACATCGCCCAGATGATCTGTTGTCTGGTGGTGCTGGTGCGGATAGCGGGGTAGAGCATCGCCGGTTCAAATTGAACAGGCGATGCTCTACCCCGATCAATTTGCCGGGTAAGGTTCTCTAATTGATAGAGATGGAGCAGATTGATCCGAACCAAATGGAGCGGGATCTGCTCTAACCGCGGTTCCCGGCGATGTGATCGGCTTTTTCCGTCCGCTGCCTAAACATTGTGTCCGATTAGTCCTATATCGGTCACAGATCACAGCCTTGTCAGCAAATTGGAAATTTCATGGACCCGAATCCGCTCCCCTGGAACAAGATCGTTCTGGTTCTAGGCATTGCCCTGGTCCTGCTGCTGGCTGGGATTTTTGGTTACTCGCTGAACCGGTCCTTCAAAGCAGGCGATATGGATGCCGGCGGGAAGGCGCTGGTGGGCGGACCATTCGCGCTGGTCAATCACCACGGAAAGGCCGTCACGGAGAAGGACTTTTTGGGTCGGCACATGCTGGTCTATTTTGGCTTCACCTTCTGCCCCGACGTCTGCCCGACCGAGCTATCGAAAATCGCCGCAACCATGGATTTGCTGTCGGCAGATGCTGATGTGACCCCGGTCTTCATCACCATTGACCCGGAGCGTGACGGCGTGGCGGAGGTCAAAGTCTATGCCGAGGCATTTCATCCCAAAATGGTAGGGCTGACTGGCTCGATGGAGCAGATACGTGCGGCGGCGAAGGCATACCGTGTCTACTACGCCAAAAACACCAGCAGCGGAGCGTCGGACTATCTGATGGACCATTCTTCCATCATCTACCTCATGGGCAGGAACGGCGAGTATATCAGCCACTTTACCATCGAAAGCACCCCGGAGGAGATCGTGGCGCGGGTACGGGAGGTGCTTTAGGGCCGGTGTTTTGAGGGGGGGTAAAGCCCTATTCCGCCTTGATCAGCCGTCCTTCGACATAGTCGTGCAAGATCTCGGCGAGGAGTTCTTTCTGTGTCGTGCTGCGCTCTTTTACTCTGTCGCTGAGCTTGCAGAAGTCTGGGCCGGAGACGTTCGCCATCACCGCTCGCCGCACGTCCTCCAGCGTATTCTGCGCCGCCTGCTGGATTCCCGCTTTGCGTCCCGGGGTTAGGTGATCGATATGGGTATCCTTGTCGATTGCTGCATCAATTGCCGGTTACAGAGAGCTGTTTTCAGGAATATCGAACCGTGATCAGCAATGTTAAGGAACAGCCACAGCATATCCATCGATTTCGACCAAATAGATGCGCTGGTTCGGATAGTGTGGGCTTGGGTTGCCAATACCGGCGGGCACCTAGTTTTCGCGAATGAAATGAGCAATTTTCTCAAATCCGAAGCCACGGACCCGCTTTAATTCCGCATCCTTCTCAGGACTCCATTTAAGCTGCTTTCTTATCGACGGTAAGCTAGGTAACGTTGGGTTAACAGCAGCCTAACGCCTGGAAACCGACGCAATGCCATCCTCCATGATCACCGACCAGTCGCCGATCCAGTTCTCCGACCCGTTGCCGGATGAGGTTGATGTGGTGGTGATTGGCGGCGGGGTGGCAGGCACGGCAACGGCTTATTTCCTGGCAGAGAATGGCTCTCGCGTGCTGCTGTGCGAGAAGGGGCGGGTGGCCGGAGAGCAATCCAGCCGCAATTGGGGCTGGGTGCGCCAGCAGGGGCGTGATTGGGCGGAACTGCCTATCATGATGGAAAGCAACCGCATCTGGCGCTCTTTGGCTGAACGCACGGGTGAGCCTGATCTTGCTTTTACGGAGACTGGTTGTCTGAACCTCGCGGAGAGCGAAGCGGCGCTTGCCAAGTATAGCGAATTCCATGAGATCGCGACGCAGCACCAACTGGGTACCCGCCTGTTGTCGCCGGAGGATATCGCCCGCGAATATCCCGACATCCGGGGCAATTGGGTGGGCGGCATGGTTACCGCGACCGATGGCAAGGGAGAGCCCTTTGTTGCCATACTAGCGCTGGCCCGCGCGGCCCAGCGGTCTGGCGTGACCATCGCGGAGAGCTGCGCTGTTCGCACCATTGATATGCAGGCAGGCCAGATTGCTGGGGTCTTCACCGAGAAAGGGCACGTGCGTTGCCGCCAGATCGTCCTCTGCGGCGGGGCGTGGAGCACGTTCTTTGCAGCCAATATGGGGCTTTCCTTGCCGCAACTGGCGGTTCGCTCGTCCGTCGCCCGCACCAACCCGGCAGCGTTCGACTATGGCCCGAACATCTCCACACCGGGCTTGACGCTGCGGCGGCGGAGCGATGGCGGCTATACCATCACCAGCGGTGACGTGGCCGAGCATTTCATCTCGCCGAACTCGTTCAAGTGGATGCCGAAATACCGGAGATTGCTGCAGAAATCGGCCAAGGACGTGAAACTTATTCCGATGGCGCCGAAGACTTATCCGGGCTCCTGGGGGATGCCACGCAAATGGACCTCGGATGAGGTGAGCCCGTTTGAGCGCCAGCGGGTGCTCAACCCTGACCCATCCGCCGTTGTCGTACAGCGAATCAATGAGCGGTTGCCCAAGCGCTTTCCAAAGATCGCTGAGGTGGGCCTTGCGGAAGCCTGGGCCGGCATGATCGATGTGACCCCGGACGCCGTTCCCTATATCGGCGAGGACCATCGGATGCCCGGCCTGTTCTATGCGACCGGACTTAGTGGCCATGGCTTTGGCATCGGCCCAGCGGTCGGACGCATCACCGCTGATCTGGTGTTGGGGCGGGATTCTGGCCACGATCTATCGCGTTTCCGCACCAGCCGGTTCTTCGATGGATCGAAAATCGAACCTGGCCCCTATTAACTGGACCGCAAACACACGGCGGAGTAGGTTCCGCGCAACGAATTCTGAATTCTAGATGGAGACCTGAGCCATGACCCAGCCTGGTGGCGTGTGGGTGGCGGCGTTGACGCCGATGAACACCGATCTTTCCCCAGATACCGCGAAGTTCGTGCAGCATTGCAAGTGGCTGCTCGGCCAGGGTGCCAACGGATTGGCAGTGCTGGGCACTACCGGCGAGGCGAACTCGTTCAGCGTTGCCGAAAAGCGCAAGCTGCTGGATGCCGTCGCTGAAAGCGGCATCAATGGTAGCCAGATGCTGCCCGGCACCGGCTCCTGCGCCATTCCCGATACGGTGGAGATGACCAAGCACGCGCTGAGCCACGGCGCGGCAGGCGTCGTGATGTTGCCGCCCTTCTACTACAAGAATGTGCCGGATGACGGCCTGTTCGCTGCCTATTCGGAGGTGATCCAGCGGGTCGGCGACGACAAGCTCAAGGTCTATTTCTACCACTTCCCGGCCATGTCCTCGACCCCGATCAGCCACGCCCTGATCGAGCGCCTGCTGAATGCCTACCCGAACACGATTGCGGGCATCAAGGACAGCTCCGGCGATCTGGATAACATGCTGGAAATCTGCCGCCGCTTCCCCGGTTTCGGCGTGTTTGCGGGCTCCGAGCAGTTCCTGCTGCCGGTGCTGCGCGCGGGCGGCGTTGGCTGCATCAGCGCGACAGCAAACGCCACGATTGCCCAGTGCGTCGAAGTGCTGAACAAGCAGGATTCGCCGGAAGTCGATGCGTTGCAGGAAGAACTGACCGCCCAACGTCTGGCGCTGCAGAGCCAGGTGCTGATCCCGGCTCTGAAAGCTGTTGCTGCTCGCCACACCGGCGATAAGACCTGGCTGACTACCCGTCCGCCGGTGGCGCCGCTGAGCGCGGCTGACGAGGCCGCGTTGTTTGCGGCCTTGGATGGTACCCAGTTCAAGCTGGCGGCTTAACCTCTCCTGCATTCACCCTGAGCCGCCCGTGGTGAAAGCCGCGGGCGTGTCGAAGCGCCATTGGCCGGCGGCGCAATAACCTTTCGACTGGTCCCGGATCAAGTCCGGGACGGCTAGAGGTGAAGAAATGTTGATAGGACACTCTCCATGCGCGCCTACCGTTATCTGACCGGCAAGGACGGCTCGGCCTTCTGCCATCGTGTCACGTCCATGCTGAACCGGGGCTGGGAACTGCACGGCTCCCCGACGCTGACCTTCAACGCTGAGAGGGGCGAAGTGGTCTGCGGCCAGGCGGTGGTTAAAGATGTACCCGGCGTCGAGTATGACCCGGAAATGAAGCTCGGTGAGCTTTAGGCTCTGAATATCGAGGAACAGGATCATGGGTGAAACCACGAAGCGCATCCGCTTGTCCGCCGGCAAGGCGATGCAAATTGCCGTTGATGGTCCAGCAAAGCTGACGGCGCTGGGCGACGGCTATCTGGATATGGACCTGTCGCGCTTTCCGGACGTGGTGCGCGGCATTGGCGATGATCTGGCGATTGCCGATGGTCAGGACCTGAACGACATGACCCTGTCGGTTAACGCCTACCTGATCGAACTGCCGGGAAAGCTTTGCCTGGTCGATGCGGGCGATGGCAACCGCAGGGGAGACTCGCTTGGGCATTTGCGGCAGGCGATCAAGGCAGCAGGCTTTGACCCGGAAGACGTTACCGACCTGCTGATGACCCACCTGCACGGCGACCATGCGGCTGGTTTGGTGGAGGGTAGCATGGCGCTGTTCCTGCAGGCAGACTTGCATGTCTCGGCAGAAGAGGTGCGCTTCTGGAATGCGCCGGAAGAGCATGACGAGATCCAGGCGACCCAGGTGCCCTTCGCGCTCGCGGCGCTGGAGGCTTACCGCGCGCGGGTGATCACGCTGGAGTCAGGCGGCGAGGTATTACCGGGGATCGTAACCCAGGCACTGCCGGGCCACACGCCGGGGCAGATAGGGTTCAGGCTTGGGAAACCGGACCCGGTGCTGATATCGGCAGACGTGCTGCATCTGTCGGCCTTGCAGGTGAAGCACCCGGAATGGGGCTTTCTGTTCGACGCAGACCGCGCCCGCGCCCTGCAGACCCGGCTGGACCTGATGGGTGCAGTTTCAAAGTCTGGCCTGCGGCTTGCCGGGGCGCACATCCCGTTTCCGGGTGTAATCCGGATCACGGAGACGGAGACCGGTCTGACCTTCGCGCGCGGACGGCTAGAGCATCGCCGGTTCAAATTGCATCGCTATCGCGATTCCAGTGCTCCGGCCGGGTTACCCGTGTTCCTTCAGGAAAGGGGTGGATGGCGTCGAAGTACTCCTCGAAGCTCTTTCCTTCCTTCAGCAGGATGTGGTTGTTGCCATCCAGCATGACGAAGCGCGCGCCGGGGATGAGGGCCGCCATCCGCCTGCCATGTTCGACCGAAATCCGCCGGTCGCCACGGGTATGCAACACCAGCGTGGGCACTTTGACCTGCCTCGCCAGATCGCGGACATCGACGTTTGCGTTCATCCCTGTGATGCGCATCGCGTTCTCAGCGGAAGTGGAAAGGCGTTGCAACTCGTCGAAGCTCTTTGACTCTTCTGGCGTTGCGTCAGCGATCAGGGATGAGGTGAAAAACTGACGATAGGCGGGATTGGGCGAGCCCCAGCCCTGCTCGATCATCGTAAGGCTTGCCTGATAAACGGCCTGGTCTTCTGGTGAGCCGGATTTCAACCGGCCCGCCGTAAAGCCACCCAGCAGAATCAGGCATTTGACCCGGTCCGGATTCTCGACGGCATAGCGGATCGAGAACGGACAGCCCTGGGAAATGCCGATCAGGGCGAACTTCTCCAGGCCGGCCGCATCGGCAACCGCCCGCATGTCCGCCTGCATTGCGTCCTCCGAGATTTCCGGCGGATCCCAATCAGAAAGGCCAGTGCCGCGCTGATCGAAACGGGTAAGTTCGTAGTGGCGCGCGAGCTCTCGGATCCATGGCTCCCAAACCGGACTCTGCCACTCATACTCCAGATGACCGAGCCAGTTCGGTGCCTTGAGGATCGGCGTTCCTTCTCCGATCTTGGCGTAGGCGAGCAGGGTACCGTCTTCTGAGGTGCAGAATTGCACGCTTTGCGACAGTGCCTTCTCGACGACCTCTCCCGCATTTTCGTCGTTGGCGTCGGGGCTCCATTGCCAGACCCGGAGCGGGCGGGAGATGTTCTTGACCCGTTGCAGGCCCAAGTCCCGGAATGGCTCGTGTACGCGGTCCTGGGTGATTTGGTGCACCAGGTCAGAGACGCAGACGCTGCCTGGCTCTCCTAAGCTCTCAATGCGGGAGGCAATGTTGACCGCGTCGCCGAACACGTCGCCATCGTCAAAGACCAGATCGCCCACATTGATGCCGATGCGATATTGGATGCGCTGGTCTTTCAGGTTTTCCGGTTCGCGCATTTGCATGCCGGCTTGCACGTCGATGGCGCAGCGCACCGCATCATTGGCGGTGTCAAATTCCGCCAGAAGGCCGTCGCCGGTGGTTTTCACAATGCGGCCGTGGTTGCGCTCGATCTCGATATCGATCAGTTCCCGGCGGTGCGCCTTTTGGCGGGCCAGAATTCCTGCCTCGTCTGCCTCGATCAGGCGGCTGAAGCCATACATATCGGCGCAAAGGATGGCGGCGAGGCGGCGTTCCATGGGGAAACCCCTTATTTTGTTATATGTTCAGATATGAACATACAGACCATAGCACGCATATCCCCGCCGTCTGTGCGAAATGCTACTTTCCTTTAAACACCGGCTTCCGCTTTTCGGCGAAGGACAGCATGGCTTCCTTGATGTTCTCGTATTTGCCCAGTTCCGCCGTCATGTTCTGCTCAAACCTGTAGCCATCGCGCAGGCTCATATCCTCAATCGTGTTGAGGGAGTGCTTGGCAAGCACCATGGCAGCCGGCATCAGTTCCGCCAGCGGCACGCACTTTTCTACGATATTCTGGGCTTCCAGCTCGCGGCCGGTCAGGCGCTGGCCGGTGAACATCATCATGCGGGTCTTTGAATGCCCGAACAGGCGCATTGTGTGCCGCCCGCCGCCCAGCAGGCCCACATTGATCTCCGGCAGGCCGAGCCGCGCTTCTTCCGCTGCCAGCAGGATGTCGCAGCAGGCGGCAACCGCCAGACCCGCGCCCAGCTCCGGGCCATTGATCGCGCCGATCACTGGCTTTTTGCACTCCAGGATCGAGAGAAAGCACTCACGGGCGCGGCAGGAGTGCTGCCACTGGTCGCCAGCCTCGCGTTCTTTGCCCGCCCGTGCGCGGATGTCGGCTCCGGCGGAGAAGCACTTGCCCTCGCCCGTCAGCACGGCGACGCGCACGTCCTGCATGTCGGAGAGCGTGTCGAACACCAGCATCATTTCCTCATGGAACGTCTGGTTCTGCGCGTTCACCGGCGGGTTGTTAATGGTGACGGTGGCGATGAAGTCGGCAATTTCGACTTTCACCATCTGCAGGTTGGAAAAATCGGTCATTGGTGCGCATTCCTCATGTGAAGATTATTTTTTGGCGACGGCCAGCCGTTGACCCACGTTAACCAGTATCAGGCCGCCGACCATCAACACTATGCCACCCCATACCCAAAGCGAATGCCGCTCGCCGAAGACCAGCATGCCCGTGACGACGCCGATCACCACAACCAGATAACCGACCTGGCTGAGATACACCGGTCCGGCGAGCCGGATAATCTGGAAATACAGCACGTAGGCGATGCTGGCAGTCACGCCGAGCCAGAGTATCATGTGCGTTGCGGGCCAGACCGGCGGCCAGGGCGGTGTCAGATCGCCCATGAACAAAAGAGCGATAAAAAAGCCCGCTGTTGCCATGCCGACGAAGCCGGTTGCAAGCGTGGGCGCATCCGTTTCCCGGGGCATGTAGCGGCTGATCACGACAGCTGTCACACCGTAGAGAAACGGCGTCAGCAGGCCCAGCGCTAACCAAGGCGCCATGCTGGCATCGGGCAGACCCGACCTTGGCAGGATGATGCAAAGAACGCCGACCAGGCCCAGGCCGACACCGGCGGCCCGCATGGGAACGAAACGCTCTTGCCGCGCTGCCAGTGCGATGGCGTAGGTGAAGACCGGGGCCGTCGCTATCACGGTGCTCATGACGCCAGCCGGTATGTGGGCCAGCACGATCAGATTGTTGATGCCAGGGATCGCAAAGCCAAACAGGCCGCTTGCCAGATAATAGCCGACATGACGCCAGTCGATGGGCGGCAGTTTCCCGCGAATGGCAGAGATAAACGCGAGCAACAGGAACGCGATCAGCGCGTACCAGAACATCACCGACAGCGGCGGATAAGCCTCCAACGCCAGCTTTTGCGTTGTGGTGGATACACCCCAAATCGAGCCCAGGATGAGCAGAAAAACAATGGCGAGGCCCACGGCGTTAGTCCCTGACTTAGTTTTGGGAAGCTTTGGCTGGCAATGGTAGAGGGGCTACCGGGATGCCCGCAAGCGGCTTGGCCCGCCGGCCCTTATACGCATGGCGCATGAAAGCACCCCAGATTTGGGCGGGCAGCAGGCCACCGGTGATGCCTTCCGCTGGCTTGGCATTGTCGTTGCCGGTCCAAACACCGGTCACCAGATCGCCGGTGTAGCCGATGAACCAGGCGTCGCGGTAGCTCTGGGTGGTGCCGGTCTTGCCTGCTGCGGAGATGCCAATGGTAGCCTGTTTGCCGGTGCCCTCAATTATGGTTTTGGCGAGCATACGGTTAGTGGCCTCGACGATGGGTGCTGCCAGGACGAGGCGGCCGGGCGGTTGGGCCTTGCCCAAAGGCGGGTAGAGCACGTTGCCCTCCCGGTCGCGGATTTCGATAATGCCATAGGGCTTGGCAAGGCGTCCGCCGTTCGGCAGCGCGGCGTAGGCCCCGGTCAGTTCGATCAGGCGGCTTTCACTGGTGCCCAGAACCACGCTCGCATGCTCTGTCAGTGGAGGCCCGATTCCCAGACGCCTGGCCATCTCACGGGTCTTGTCATAACCGACACGGTCCGCCAGCCGCACGGTAACGCTGTTCAGGGACTTGGCGAGCGCGGTGGTCAGGGTGACGTCGCCGTAGTAGCGGTTTTCATAATTGCCGGGGCGATACTTGCCCTGGCGGATGGGCGCGTCGGTCAGATGGGTGTCTTCGTTGAAGCCTGCTTCCAGCGCCGCCAGAAAGGTGAACAGCTTGAATACGGAGCCTGGCTGGCGTTTGGCTTGAGTCGCGCGGTTAAACTGGCTTTCGGCGTATTCCTTGCCGCCAACCATGGCGCGTACCGCGCCGTCCGGGCTCATGGAAACGAGGGCGGCCTGCGTGGGCCAGCCCTTGGTGCCGCTGGGGCGGAGTTGCAGGCGCAGTTTCACCAGGCCGTCGGCATAGTCCTGCAGTTCGCGGTCCAAGGTGGTGCGGATCAGCAAGTCGCGGTCGATGGTGGAGAGGTGTTCCTGTGCCCGGTCGATGACCCAATCTGCAAAGTAGCGGCCGCCGATAGCGTGGCCGGAGCGTGCGGGCGGCTCCGGCACGGCTTCGATCATGGCGCGCTGGGCGCGGCCGTTGTCGATGTAACCGGCCTCCACCATGGTTCCCAGCACCAGCACGGCGCGGGAAGCTGCGGCTTCCGGGTCGTTGGTGGGCGAGAGGCTAGAGGGCGATTTCAGCAGCCCGGCCAGCAGTGCTGCTTCCCACAGGGTTACCTCATAGGCGCTTTTGCCGAAATAGCGGCGGGCGGCGGCATCCAGGCCATAAGCTCCCGCGCCGAAGTAGACCCGGTTCAGATACGTCTCCAGAATTTCCGTCTTGGAAAAGCGGTATTCCAGCCAGAAGGCCAGCAGCAATTCCTGGATTTTGCGGCGATAGGAGCGCTCGTGGCTGAGGAAAAGGTTCTTGGCAATTTGCTGGGTCAGCGTGCTGCCGCCTTGGCGGACCTGCCCCTCCGCCAGATTGACGTAGATGGCGCGGGCGATGCCCAGCAGATCGACGCCCCAATGGTCCCAGAAGCGCCGGTCCTCAATCGCCGTAACGGCCTGGGGCATGTGCTTCGGCAAGCGGTCAAGCCGAACTGGCTCCCCATAAAGATCGCCCACAGCAGTCAGGAAGGTGCCATCGGCAGCTTCCAGGGTCAGGCTGGGCTGGCGTGGCAGACGGGTGGCGTCTTCCACGTCCGGCAGGTCATAGGCAAACCAGGCGAGCGCGATCACGCCTGCGGCAGCGATCCAGATACCGCAAATGACGGACCATCGGAAAGACCAGCGGATGGCCTTGGCAAACCAGCCCCGCTTGCGCGGCGGCGGCCTGCCGTCCGGCATTTCAATGGAGGGAGCGGGGCGCCACTTTTTCGTCACGCACCGGGCTCAGCCGGCTCAAAGTCGGGTGCCATGCCGAGCGCGCGCAGATAGAGGTTCAGCAGGCTTTCCTGCTCCGCCCTGTCTTGGGGCTCCATTTTGCGCAGCTTGATAACCTGGCGCATAACTTTGGTGTCGAAGCCGTTGGCCTTGGCCTCGGCAAAGACCTCGCGCACGGTCGCGGTGATTTCGGCCTTTTCTTCTTCAAGGCGCTCGACACGCTCAATATAGCTGCGCAATTGCCCGGCTGTGATACCGCCTACATCCGTCATGATTGTTGCTTCCACTTGAATGCCGTCCGGCATCGATAAAGTGTCGGTGAGGGTAGATTGTCTTTGCGAGCGTCGGACGATACCGAACCCACTGCCCGCGCCGCAATTAGCTAGCCGCCGCAGCGGCGACAATCCAGCCTTCCTGCTGCTCTATGATGGCCAATTCATCCCCAGAACGATCCCCAGGCGCGGCCAGCATCGCAGCGATTCGGCCATTGCGGTCGGCATCGGCCAGCGCCAGCAACGTGGCGGCGATCTGCTGCGCATCCCGGATATCATGCCGGGCGGCAACAGGGTGCTCCTTCCAGGCGCTGTAGAAGAGGTTCGGCCAAATCTCTGCAATGGTGACGGGTGCCAGAGCCTTTTCCCATTGGGTTTCAAACGGCCAGATGGCGGCGGCGGCAAAGGCCGGGCGTTGCAGCAGGCGGTGAATGGTCGCCATGCCGGTCATCACCTGGCTACCGACCGAGGCCGGGTAAGCCAGCTTCCAGACGGTCTGGATGCCCCGGTGGCGAAGGGCGTGGTCGGCAATGCGGTATTCCGGGATTGTATCCGGCCAGGGGCTGGGCCGGGTTGGTCTCAGGCCCCGATATTCCCGGCCAGGGGGATGGCCCCAGAATGGGTCATCTGTGCACGGCGACAGGTTGTGGTTCAGGCGGCCCGCGAGTTCAAAGCGGTTGTTCCTGTCGTTGGCCTCTTCCTGCAAGTGTGCGCCATAGAGTTCGGAAAGGGCGCGTCCGCCGGACAGGCCGGAGCCTGCCGGGTAGCCAAAGGGGAAGTCAAAGCCGATCAGGACCTTGCCGCCCGGCGGGGGGTCGGCGGTCCATTGCTCGATGACCGCTCGCGCGGCAGCACGGGTCCGGCAGTAGGTGAGGAGAGGTTGACCGCTGCCAACATCCAGCTTGCCCACCCAGCAGCGGTCTTTGTGCGGCTTCTTCGGACCCGGCGCGCTGGCCGCAGACCAGTCGGCCATGATGAGGCGATCGAACAGGGGCATACGGGGGAGGCTACCATGAATTCCAGCGGATGGAGTGCGAAGGTCGAGATACTGGCGGTGCTCCGGCAATGGTGGTGGCGGCGTTGCGCTTGGCATGGCATGAAACACAGGCATATGCTGAGCAAAACAAACCAACCCGCCCGCCCGAGGTAAGCAAACATGAGCGATACTGTACTGGCCGAAGACCGCGGCGCCGTCCGCCTGTTGACCCTGAACCGGCCCAAGCAGTTGAACGCCATCAATGGCGCGTTGTCTGCGGAGCTGAAAGGCGCACTCGCGGTAGCAGATGCCGACGACAGCGTCGCCGCGGTCGTGCTGACTGGCTGTGAGCGCGCTTTTTCAGCCGGTGCGGATATGAAAGAGGCGCAAACCCACGCGGACCGCAGCTAACGGGGGAACATCCAGGCGTCGGGCGGGTCCACGGCGCTCTATGATGCGATCATGGGCATCGATAAGCCCGTCATTGCCGCGGTGACCGGCTATGCGCTTGGCGGCGACTGTGCGTTGGTCATGGCATCGGACATTGTCATTGTCGGTGAAAGCGCCGTCCTTGGCTATCCGGAGGTCAAACGCGGCCTGGCAGCGACCGCAGTTTCACCGACTTTGGTTGCCCAGATCGGCCGTAAATGGGCATCAGAACTGCTGTTGCTCTGCGAGAACGTGTCGGCCGCGCGGGCGGCGGAGATTGGTCTGGTCAATCGCGTTGTGCCCGATGCGGCGGTGCCGATACCGAGTTGGCCATGGCCGAGACGCTGGCCGGTTTCAACCATGATGCGCTTTGGATGACCAAGCGGATGATCCGCCGCTCTGCTGACCTGTCGTTGGATCAGGCGCATGGATTGGCGCGCGACAGCATGCTGGTGATGAAAGGCTTCGGCTGAGCGGGGGCAGGCTGCGCCTTTACTTCCGGACGCTGGCGGCTCTAAAGGCGGCGATGCGATCCTTGATGCCTGGGATGGCAACGGATCGGGCGAGCGCCGCCATGTCCGCATCGCGCGTGTCCGGGTGGGTAACATCCGCCAGGGCAGCCGTAACGCCCTGCTCCAATACGCTTTAGTTGGCGGCGAAATTCCGGCTCAGAGCATCCCAACCTTCTGTGTCTGCCACGGCGTCGACAAGGTTGAGCGCCAGGGCCTCGTCTACCTCAACCGGCCGGTTTTCGATCTGAATCTGGCGCGCGGCTATCGGCCCAATGCGGTAGGCGAGCTGTCTGGTGCCCAGCACCACGCCAAAGCGCGGTCCCGGCATCTGAAAGCGCGTGCCGGGTGGTCGGTGCCCGCACCGACCACCCGGCCTTGCACCAACGCCAGCACGGGCATAGGCGCGTAGTAGACCGTCTGTAGCATTTCCTCCACTTGCAGGAAGCGCAGGGCCAGATCGCCATCGGTCAGGCTGTCAAAGTTGCCGAAGTCGAACCTGGCGCAGAAATGCCGCCCCTCGCCACGCAGCACGACCGCCCGCGCGCCGCTTGCGGTGGCGGCGTGGATGGCGTCGCGGATGCTGTCCAACATCTCACCAGAAAGGGCGTTCGCTTTATCGGGGCGGGACAGGGTCACGATAGTGGCGTCGGCGCACACTTCGACAGTGACGGAATCGGTCATTTGGCTTTTCCTGAAGCGATGGAGCGTTACGCGAAGGCGGCTTTAATCCGCGCCCAGTCTTCCAACGCGTCTTCCGCGCCAGGGATAAGCTGGATGGTGAACTGGCTGTAGCCCGCATCGCGCATCTGGGCGACCTCGTCTTTGATTTCTGCCTCCGTTCCGGTGAAGGAGGTGTATTTGATCAGGTCAGCAGTAACGAACGAGCGCTCCTCCGGCCGGACAAACATCAGGTGGCCACGGTGATTGACCAGATAGCGGTCGGGCTCATCCGGCTGAAAGCGGGCGGCGGCTTGAACATATCGCTCCCGCAGGGCGGCCAGCCCGTCGGGCAGCTTCTGAGTATTGTGCAGGCCCATGACGGCCTCATCGACGGCGCGGTGCAATTGCACCATGGCACGCGGGCCTGCCTGGGTAATGGCTTGGTCAGAGTCGGCAGGCTCACCTTCCTCCAGCACGCAGCCGAGGCCGAAATGCACGGAATAGAGGTCGTCGGCGGCATTCCCTGCCTCTGCCCACGACGCCTGCATGTCGGCGAGTTGGGCGTTGGCGGCTTCCGGTCCGTTGGAAAAGGTCATCCAATCCGCCTTCAGATCAGCGGTCAGGCGGCGGCCTCTGGGGCCAAAGGCGGAGACTGTCAGGCGGATCGGGTCGACTGTGTTGATTGCGCCGGCTTCCGGGTTCAGGAACTTAATGTGGGCGGGCTTGCCCTCGAACTGGGTCTCGACCTTCTCCCCCGCCAGCAGGCCATAGACGACGCGGATATACTCTTCCATGTCTGCCATCTTCATCGCGCCGACGCCCATGGCGCGGCGGCCTGTAAAGCCGGTGCCAACGCCAAAATCGATGCGGCCGGGCGCAAGCTGGTTCAGGGTGGCAAAGGCATTGGCAGTGACGGCCGGAATGCGGTTCGAGGGGATCAGAACGCCGGTGCCTAGGCGGATCTTGCTCGTGTTGACTGCTGCCGCACCCATGGCGACGAAGCAATCGGCGCTCAGCATCTGCGTGTCATAGAACCAGGCGTGCGAGAAGCCCAACTCCTCCGCCCGCTTTGCCGTCTTCCAACAATCCGCCGTGGTGGCGAGCGCAATACCGAAATCCATGGGTGTTCCTCTGATCTTAAGCGCGTCTATTAGCGCCAGAAGTATCAGAGGCGCTGGCCGAGGGCTATGCCTCAAGCCGTCTTGGAATCCGACGAGGGTTTAAGGAACGCGCGCCTACCGATATGGTGCCTCCAAAGACAACTTCCTGGAGCGCCCTTTCGTTGAGCGTTACTGCCGATCAACCCGTCGCCGAAAAGCCACCCTCTCTGCCCCCCGGCGGAATCTGCTGTGACATCCATCCCGGCGTGCCGGGCAATAATGCCTTGCTGCCGTATCTGGAGCCTCAATGGGCAGACACAGTACAGCAGCGTGGTGTGCATGATTTGGAGTCCATCGGCTATCCGCCGACGGCCCCACTCACTTGCCGCCCCGATTGGCGCATTCCAGGCGAGAAGCCCGGTGCCAGCCTGGAGCAACTTCAAGCCGAAGCGCTGGATGGCTTCGGACTTTCCGCTGCCATTGCCAACTGCATCTACGGCGTTCATCTGCTGTTCAGTGAGGACATGGCCAGGGCCTTTGCCCGCGCCGTAAATACATGGATGGCCAGGGAATGGCTCGACAAGGAACCGCGTCTGCGCGCCTCCATCGTGCTGCCCATCCAGTCGGTGGAGTATTCCATTGAGGAGATTGAGTTCTGGGCAGGTGACCCGCGCTTTGTGCAGGTGCTGATCCCAGTGATGGGCGAGATGCCGCTTGGCCGCCGCTACTACTGGCCGATCTACGAGGCGGCGGAACGGCATGGCCTGCCCATCGGCATTCATGCCGGCAGCAGCTATCGCCACCCGCCAACACCGGTTGGCTGGCCGAGCCACCTGATCGAGGATTACTGCGCCCAATCCATCGCCTTTCAGTCGATGACCACAAGCCTGATCTGCGAGGGCGTATTCCAGAAATTCCCCGACCTGAAGGTGGTTTTCCTGGAATCCGGCGTTAGCTGGTTTCCTTCTCACATCTGGCGGGTCACCAAATTCTGGCGCGGCATGCGGGCGGAAATCCCGTGGGTGACAGAGCCACCGTGGGAAATCGCGCGCCATCATATCCGCCTGTCTGCCCAGCCGCTGGACGGCCCTGGCGATGCCGCAACCATAGAGAAAATCGTCGAGCACATGCGCTCTGACGAGATGCTGCTGTTCGCGACAGACTTTCCCCACTGGCAGTTCGAAGGCAAAGCCGCTCTGCCGGAAAGCTTGTCCCAAGACTTGATTCATAAGATGATGGTAGAAAATCTGCGCGCCACCTATTCGCGCCTATAGGAGTTCTGCTCATGACGCCTCCAACATCTCAAATTCTCGACGCTCCTGAAAAGCAAGCCAAGGCTGCACTGGCCATTGCCGACTGCGATGTGCATGTGGTGCCCGGCGACATGAAAAAGGAACTGTTCCCGTTCCTGGAAAAGCGCTGGCAGGACTATATGGCGACCTATGGTGCCCGCCCGCACCAGCCCTATATTACCGGCCCGGCCTATCCAAAGGGCCAGCCGGATGCTGCCCGCCGCGATGCCTACCCGCCGGGCGGCGGTAAGCCCGGCTCCTCGCTGGCATTCATGCGGGAGCACCATCTGGACCCGCTGAACGTGCAGTTCGCGACTCTCAACCCGCTGCGCACGGGTCAGGGCATGCAGAATTTGGAGTTTGGCGGTGCGTTCTGCCGGGCAATCAACGATTGGCAGAAGGCCGAGTGGACCTCGAAAGAACCGCGGGTCAAAGCCTCCGTCGTGGTGCCGTATGAAGACACCGATGCTGCGGTAAAGGAGATCGAGGCGCGGGCGGGGGACCCGAACTACTGCCAGGTGTTCCTGCTCTCCCGCTCGGCGGAGCCCTATGGACAGAAACGCTATTGGAAGACGTTCGAAGCCGCAGTGGCCAACGGTTTTCCGGTGGCGATCCACGCCTTCGGCTATGGCGGCGTACCGGTTACTGGCGGTGGCTGGCCCTCCTACTACTTGGAGGAAATGATCGGCCACGCCCAGGCGCAGCAATCCCTGCTCATGAGCCTGGTGATGGAAGGCGTCTTTGCGCGCTCGCCCGACCTGAAGGTCGTGCTGGTCGAGGGTGGCTTTAGCTGGCTGCCCTCGCTTTGCTGGCGCATGGACAAGTTGATGGCCTCCATGGGCGACGAGGTTCCGCACCTGAAGAAAAAGCCGTCCGAGTATGTAAAGACCCAGGTCTGGGCCACCACCCAGCCGCTGGAGGAGCCGGAGCACTGGCCGCATATCCTGGATGTGTTCGACTGGATCGGGTGGGATCAGGCGCTGTTTGCGACCGACTATCCGCACTGGGATTTTGACCACCCGGAGCACTTCCTACCGGTGCGGATCGACGAGGAGCGGCGCAACAAGTTCTTCCTGCAGAACGCGCTGGACCTCTATAAACCGCAGCCCATGCCTAGGAGCCTTTCTCATGGCTACCCCGGCCGCCCGCCGTGTGCGGGAAAAGCACGTCGTCGCAACCCTGGCGGAGATGCCGCCGGGCGGGCGCAAGTTGGTTACCGTCGGACGGCGCGAGATCGCTCTGTTCAACATTGAGGGCGAGTTCTTTGCCGTTCTGGACAAGTGCCCGCACCAGGGCGGCAGTCTGTGCAAAGGCCGCCTGATCGGACTGATCGAGTCAGCCGAGCCCGGCCACTACCGCTATTCCCGCCCGCAACAGATCGTGCGCTGCCCCTGGCATGGCTGGGAGTTCGACCTGAAGACCGGCCAGAGCAAGGTGGACCCTTCGTCCATCCGTGTGCGCTCCTATCCGGTGGAAGTCGCCAGCGGTGCGGCGGTCAAAGACGGCCCCTATAAAGCCGAGGTGTTCAACGTGTCGGTCGAGAACGATTATGTGGTGATTGAGATTTAGAGGTGGATGCTGCTTTCACCCTTCGACAGGCTCAGGGTGAAGAGGTTTTCACGAACATTGATCGCCGCCGATGGACCCTAAAGCCCTCATCCTGAGCCTGTCGAAGGATGACATGCGGCAGTAGCGGCCAATTTCAGAAAGAGTCAACCATGTCCGACGCAGCCGATAAAGGCCGCCAACTGCTCGTCCAGATATTTGGCGAGGACTACGTCGCCACCCGCGATGGGCGGGAGACGGATTTCACCAGCGCCTACAACCGGCTGGCGGAAGAAGCGGGCTATGGCCTGGTCTAGGCGCGTCCGGGCCTGGACCTGAAAACCCGCTCACTGCTGACCATTGCCAGCCTGACCTCGCTCGGCCGGGCAGGGGAGTTGCGGGTGCATCTGCTGGCAGCCGTCAACAATGGCGCTAGCGCCGAGGAAATCCGCGAGACGATCCTGCACACCGCCGTCTATGCCGGTTTTCCGGCGGCCCGCGACGCCACCCAGATCGCCCAACAAGTGCTGACCGAACTGGGGGTTTTGGACGGCGGGAAGTAGCCTTTCTCTTAGACCCCCACCCCCTTCTCATCGTGAGTAGAGAAGAATTGTCGGCGTAGACCCGCACCGCATAATCCGGGTGGTTGCCCTGCTCTGTATCGCCCATGTTAGCCTCATCGGAACAGCAGCCTCGGAGCGCTTGCCATGAACGCCCTTCTCTCCCTCGCGACCGCCAATGCCAGCGAAACGGCTTCTCCCCAATACGCGTTGATTGAGGCTGCAATGACCTGGCTTGCCGACATGCGGCCGGAGCAGCCGAGCCTGGAGGATTTGGCGGACCATATCGGCTATGCCCCGGCACACTTGCAGAAGACCTTCACCCAGTGGGTCGGGATCTCGCCGAAGCGGTTTCTCAGCTACCTGACGCTCGACTATGCCAAGCAGCGGCTGGCAGAAAGCGACAGTGTGCTGGATGCTGCGTTGGAAGCGGGGCTTTCCGGGCCCGGACGGCTGCACGATCTGTTCGTGACGCATGAGGCCATCACGCCTGGCGATTACAAAAAGCGGGGCGAGGGGCTCTCCATCATATGGGGCTGGCACCCTTCGCCCTTCGGTGAGGCGCTGGTGATGCAGACGGAGCGCGGGCTTTGCGGCCTGGCCTTTGCAACGGATAACAAGGCCGAGGTGCTGATGAACATGGCCGCCCGCTGGCCGGCGGCGCAGGTGGTTGAGGATGCGCGGGCGACGAGTGCGCTGGCCGCCGCAATCTTCGGCAGCGAAGGCCAGCGTATCCCGCTGCACCTTTCCGGCACCAACTTCCAGATCCGGGTGTGGGAGGCGCTGCTGCGCATTCCGGACGGCAATCTCGTGCCCTACCAATGGGTGGCGAAGGCCATTGGCCAGCCCAAAGCCGCGCGGGCCGTGGGCGCAGCTATCGGGCGGAACCCCATTAGCTATCTGATCCCTTGCCACCGGGCAATCCTGACCAGCGGCTACCTGCGCAACTACGAGTGGGGCCTGCCCCGCAAAATGGCCATGATCGGCTGGGAAGCGAGCAGGCGGGAAGCGGCCTGAAAACCCTCCTGGCGTCATTCCGAGAAGCCGAACGCGCCGTAGCAACCCAGCAGCGGCTGTTATTGCGTCATGCTTCGAAGGGTTGCTTCGGCCGCGTCCCGCGGTCTCGCAATAACGCCAGAGGCAGGGGGCGTTATCCCTCTACCCGGTAGTCCTTGATCACGTCCGGATTGGGCTCCATGCCGATGCCCGGCCCCTCCGGCAGGGTGTACATGCCGTCTTTCGGCGGGAAGACACCATCGAACAGCGGCGCTTCCAGGTTGCCGTAGAGGAATTCCACCGGCTGGTCAGTCTGGGCCACGATCTGCAAGGTCGCGAGGAAGCTCGGCCCATAGTATGGTGAGTGCGGCGCGAAGCCGACGTTCCGCGTCCGGCAGAGTTGCAGGATCTTCATCATTTCAGTGACGCCGCCAACCTTGGCCACGCTCGGCTGGGCGAAGTCCACAGCGCCAGCGTTGAGCATCTGGGTGAACTCCCAAATGGTAGAGGCGTTCTCGCCTGCTGCGATTTTCATGGGCGATTCGGCGCGCAACGCGGCGAGCCCGTCGAAGTTCTCCGGCGGCCAGATCGGTTCTTCCAGCCAATAGACATCACTCGGGCTCATAGCCCAGGCGATTTCCTCTGCTTCCTGGAGGGTCCAGGGACAGTTGGTGTCGACCATCAGGCCGAACTCCTCGCCACCAGCCTCGCGGGAGGCGGCGACGGCTTCCGGCGTGCGTTCGTGCAGCTTGATCCACTTGTAGCCCTCGCAGATGGCCTGGGCGGTGACGTCGGCCACCACATCGGGGTCGCCGTAGCGCAGGAAGGAGGCATAGGCCGGAATCTCCGTCCGTGTCGCCCCGCCGAGCAATCGGTGCAGCGGCACGCCCGCCGCCCGCGCCGCCAGATCCCAGAGCGCGGTATCCAGGCCGGAGAGCGCGAACATGCTTTGCCCATAGCGGCCGAAGGTGTGGCAGACCTTTTGCAGGTCGGTGAGCAGTGCGGTGATCTGCGTCGCGTCGCGCCCAATGCAGAGCGGTGCGATCTGGTTTTCGAAAGCGGCCTTGGTCGCCGGGATGGCGTTATGGCCGAACGCCTCGCCCCAGCCGACCAGCCCCTCGTCGGTCTCTACCCGGATCAGCAGGGTCGATACCTTGTTCCAGGTTGTGCCGCCGAACCCGGACGGCGGGCCGGCATTGGTGAAGGGGGTAGCGACCCAGATGGCTTCGGCTTTGGCGATTTTCATGGGGTTTGGCTCTTGGCTTGAGGGCGTTTTGGCAATGGTGCCACCGCCCATCGTTTTGGCCAAGTTAAACTGCCGCCGCGCGCCTCAGCCGGTCGTTGATGGCACGGCCTAGGCCGGTTTCCGGCACGGGCATGACAGCGATGGCCTTGGGTTTGGCCGCGTTCAGCGCGTGCAGGTGGCGGAACAGGTTCGCTGCCGCTTCGGTCAGATCGCCGACACGGCTCAAGTTCAGCACCAGGGAAGCCGATGGCGCAGCGGGCACGTCCGGCCCGAAGGCCAGTAGCGCCTCATCCGGCAGGGGTTGAGCAACGTTCAGGCGCATCGGGCAGTCCGGCGCGTAGTGCTTGGCCAGCATGCCGGGGCTACGGATTTCGCGCCTTGCGCCCGGGCTTTGCAGGTCCGGCAGCAGGGCCAGTAGGTCTTCACGTGGCAGGCCGCCTTCGCGCAGCAGCAAGGGAACTTCGCCGGAGAGGTCCACCACTGTCGATTCAAGGCCGACGCCGCACGGGCCGCTATCCAGGATCACGTCAACGCGTTTACCCAGAGAGGCCGCCACATGAGCCGCCTCAGTCGGGCTGATGGCGTTGGAGCGGTTGGCGCTCGGCCCCGCGACGGGCACGCCCGCGGCTTGCAGCAGGGCCGTGGCCACCGGATGGGCGGGTACGCGGATGGCCAGCGTTTCCAGCCCGGCGCTCGCCAGCAGGGAGCCTGGACAACCGGCAGCGCGGCGCAGCACCATCGTTAATGGGCCGGGCCAGAAGCGGTCTGCCACCGCCTCTGCCCGATCATTCCATTGCACCAGCGGTTTAAGCGCGGCAACGTCCGGTCCGTGCACGATCAGCGGGTTGAAGCTTGGGCGGCTCTTGGCCTCATAGATGCGCGCAACGGCATGATCCTGGGTGGCATCCGCCCCCAGGCCATACACTGTCTCGGTCGGGAAAGCCGCAAGCCCACCGCCGCGCAAACACGCCGCGGCTGCCGCAATGCCCGCATCATCCGCTTTAAGCAGCCGAGGCAGCACTCACCTCTTCTCCGCCCCAGGCGACGAAATAGGGGTTGCGGAACTGGGTCTTGCCGTAAGCCAGGTCCGGCCCATCATTGATCTCGCACACCCGGCCGCCGGCGGCGTTCAGCACCGCGTGGGCGGCGGCGGTGTCCCATTCCATGGAGCGGCCATAGCGCGGGTAGACGTCTGCCTCCCCGCGGGCGATCAGGCAGAACTTGATGGAGCTGCCCGCGTCCACCTGCTTCTCCACATGGAAGCGCTCCAGGAAGCGGGTGAGGTCGACGCTCTGGCCATAGGTGCGCGACAGGCAGATGGTGATGCCCTTCGGGTCGATCTTACGCACGTTGAGCGGTTCCGGCGCGGCATCGCCCTTCACCCAATAGGCGGTGTCGATCAGGGTCGAGCCTGCATAAAGGTGATTGCTGGCAGGCGAGTAGACCACACCCAGCACCGGCTTGCCGTCGCGGATCAGGCCGATGTTCACGGTGAATTCCGGGATTTTCTTGATGAATTCCTTGGTGCCGTCCAGCGGGTCGACCAGCCAGAACTCGCCGCCGCTGATGTCCGGCACGTGGCCGGTCGACATTTCTTCCTCGGCCACAATTGGCACGTGAGGCGCGATGGCGCGCAGCAGCGGCAGGATCATCGCTTCCGCCGCGGTGTCGGCTTCCGTCACCTGGCTCTTACGGGCGTCGTCTTTGTTGTCGAAGGCCATGCCATCGGCCTCGAAATACGGCATGATGATCGCACCGGCGTCACGGCAAATTTGCGCGACTTGCTCCAGCACCGCGGGTGTTACCCATTCTTGCATCTGAAATCTCTCCTTAATCCACACGGCGTGCATCATGGCGCAATCGGCTCCCTGCTCAGCAAATGGAGTCCCTATATCGCCGGGCGATGCCCAAAGAATAGTTAAGACGGAGCGCGAAACCACTAGGGAAATCGCCGCGGCATGGCCGCTTTCCGCCAAATTTCCGCGCCTCGCCTCTGTGCGGCGCGCAACGGAAGGGCTAAGCTTTGCTCAATGAGACTTAGGGAGTTTGGTGCCCATGCGCATCACAGGCTGCGAGATTAAGCATTGCAATGCCGGTTGGCGGGATTTTTCGTTCCTCAAGCTGTAAACCGACGAGGGCATCAGCGGTATTGCCGAGTATAATGAGTGCTATGGCTCGCCCGGCCTCTCGGTCGTGATCCAGCGGCTGGTGGAGCGGATCAAGGACATGGACCCGATGGGGCATGAACTGATCCACCAAATGCTCTACGCCATGACCCGCCAGGCGCCCGGCGGCGTCAACCAACAGGCCATCGCCGCTATTGAGAATGCGCTGCTCGACATCAAGGGCTAGGCGCTGGGTGTGCCGGTCTATGATCTGCTCGGCGGTGCAATCCGCGAAACCATCCCGGTGTCTATTGGAGCCATTGCGGCACCTACCTGCTGAACCCCGACATGGCCGCCCAGATCGGCCAGGAGCCGATCCAGCGGCTGGACGATCTGGTCCACCTTGGCCAGCGGGTGCGTGATGCTGGGTTCCGGGGCCTGAAGACCAATATCTTCCTGTTCGGGCGGGAAGGCGGGCCGCAATTGCACATGCTGGGCTTCGGCCGCTCCCCCGGCTGGCCGAGCCTGAACACCACGCCGGCGATGATCGACGCCATGCGCGAGGAACTGGCGGCGCTGTCGGAGGGGGCGGGGCCGGACATGGGTATCCGCATCGACCTGAACTTGAACTTCAAGCCGGAGGGCTACTGTCAGGTCTGCATGGGCCTGGACGATCCGGGCCTGATATGGATCGAGATTGACCTCTACGACC
The DNA here is from genome assembly GCA_965202745.1 of Alphaproteobacteria bacterium. Classification (GTDB taxonomy): domain Bacteria; phylum Pseudomonadota; class Alphaproteobacteria; order Bin95; family Bin95; genus JACKII01. The sequence continues at coordinate 11,403 of CBDBCB010000020.1, read as the reverse complement.
CTAAGGCGCTGGCGGCTATTCGGGAGCGGGTGGCGACCCCCATCGCGTCGTGCGAATCCCTGTTCGGCCTGCGCGAATTCCGCCCCTTCTTCAAGCAGGCGAGCATGGATGTCGCCATCATCGACCTGCCCTGGAACGGCACCTGGCTGGGCGCGAAGATCGCGGCCATGGCGGAGGATTATGAGGTCAACTGCGCGCCGCACAACTTCTACGGCAACCTCTCGACCCTGATGGCGGCGCACTTCTGCACGGCCATCCCGAACTTCCGGGTGATGGAGATCGACATCGACGACATCCCCTGGAAGGACAACATCATCACCTGGAAGCCGGAAATCGTGAATGGGGAGGTGCTGAAACCGAACGCCTGGCTGGGGGGCGCAACTGAACGAAGACGTTATCGCCGAGCATCCGCCGAAATTCGTGCCGGTAGGCTAGGCGGGACGAGCGCAATTCCGAGCGTAGTGGCCTCCCGAAAAGACTCTGGCGGCGGGTCATCAAACCGTCAACGAAGTGCCACGGAATCGTAGCGGCGGTTCCGTAGAGAACTCGGGCAACCTTTCCGCAAGCGATACGGATCTATGCCCATGCCCCGTTTCATTTCGACCCGCCGTCAGTTCCTGGCCAGCACCGGTGCTGGCCTGACCCTTGCTGCCACCAGCGGACTTGCCCTCCCGGCACCCGCCCGGGGCGGCCGCCCGGTCATCACCCACGGCATTCAGTCCGGCGACATCACCGCCAACTCTGCCGTGGTCTGGAGCCGCGCCGACTGGGCCTCCCGTATGATGATTGAAGTTGCCGCGACCGAGGACTTCAAGAACGCCCGCATGATCCGCGGACCCCATGTGCTGGAAAATAGCGACCTCACCGCCAAGACCGTCGTCACCGGTCTGGAGGGCGGCCAGGATGTGTTCTACCGCATCAGCTTCGTCAGCCTCGATAGCGACAAGGCCGTCAGCGAGCCGGTGGCTGGGCGCATCCGCACCGCGCCGGTGACCAGGCGCGACGTGAACTTCGTCTGGTCGGGCGACACCTGCGGCCAGGGCTGGGGCATTAACGAGGCCTGGGGTGGCATGCGCGGTTACAAGGCCATGCTTGACCAGAACCCTGACTTCTTCATCAACTCCGGCGACTGCATCTACGCCGACGGCCCGCTGAATGCCAAAGTGACCCTGAAGGATGGCACCATCTGGAAGAACGTCATGACCGAGGAAAAAGCCAAGGTGGCAGAGACGCTGCAGGAGTTCCGCGGCAACTACCAATACAACCTGATGGACGCCCACTACCGCGCGATGATGGCTCATGTGCCGATGATTGCCCAGTGGGATGACCATGAGACCGTCAATAACTGGTACCCGAACGAGATCCTGGCCGACGACCGCTACAGCGAGAAGTCGGTGGCCCTGCTCGCCGCCCGCGCCAACCAGGCCTTCCGCGAGTACATGCCCACCGCCCAGACCGGGGCCGAGCCAGGCCGCATCTACCGCAAAGTCTCCTACGGTCCGCTGCTGGACGTGTTCGTGCTCAACCTGCGGTCCTACCTCGGAGACAACTCCGCTAATCGCCAGGACAAGCGCAGCGCCGCCACCGACTTCCTGGGCCGCGAGCAGTTGAACTGGCTCAAGCGCGAACTGGTGAACAGCAATGCCACCTGGAAAGTCATGGCGTCGGACATGCCGATCGGCATTCTGGTCCGCGACGGCAAGACCGACTTCGAGAACGGTGCCAATGGCGACGGCCCGGTGCTGGGGCGTGAGTTCGACATTGCCGAACTGCTGTCGTTCATGAAGGCGGCCAACATTCAGAATACCGTCTGGCTGACCGCCGACGTCTACTACACCGCCGCCCACTACTACAACCCCGACAAGGCGCCGTTCCAGGACTTCAACCCGTTCTGGGAGTTCGTCTCCGGCCCCATCCATGCCGGTTCTTTCGGTCCGGGCGCGATGGACAATACCTTTGGTCCGGAAGTGAAGTTCTCCAAGGACCCGGCGGGCACCGCCAACCTGGCGCCGTCCGATGGCCTGCAATTCTACGGCAAGATCAAGATCGCTGCGGACTCCGGCGTGATGACCGTCGACCTGCTCGACATCGAGAACACCTCCCTGTTCAAGATCGACCTGGAACCGCAAGCCTAGTGGTTCGACGGAAACGGATGGTCTCCATTCGTTTGCTAGAACGAACCACTAATTTATTAATGTCGTGGGCTGACGCATGAAGCGCTTGCGGATGCAAGCGTTTCGATCAGACCGCTAGGACATTTGCAGGCCCCTGCTTTCAGGAGTTTAAGCGCCGGCGGCGGTCAAGGGACTGGCGCCGGCGTTTCTTTGCGTCGCACAAGCCCACACAAGGCGGGCGGCATCGAATTGCAACAGAACCTTTGTTGAACTTTCACAGGCTTGTCACCGGCGCGATGCAACAGTGCGCCGGATTTCGCCAAACGGAGGATAGCATGTTGCTCAGATCAATCGTTCTTTCCCTGCTAACATTGGGCGTCGCGGCCACGGCTGCCGCCGATACGGTTCAGGTCGGCCCGCGGCCCTACTACCTGATCGACCGCATGGCGGCCGGCCCCTTGAAGGACAAGCTGGAATCCTGCGCGGCCGGCCCCTTTGCGCAGATACTGTTTTCGATCGGCCATCGCGGTGCGCCGTTGCAGTTCCCGGAACACACTGCCGAATCCAACTGCGCCGCCGCGCGCATGGGGGCGGGCATCCTGGAGTGCGACGTGACCTTTACCAAGGATAAGGATCTGGTCTGCCGCCACGCGCAGAACGACCTGCACACCACCACCAACATCCTGGCGACCAAGCTGGCGGAGAAATGCACCGCGGGCTTCACACCTGCCAGTGGTGGGGGAAAGGCTTCGGCTGAATGCCGGACCAGCGATATCACTCTGGCGGAATTCCGCACCCTGCGCGGCAAAATGGATGCGGCGGACAAGACGGCGACCAGCGTTGAAGCCTATATGGGCGGTACGGCAGGCTGGCGCACCGAGCTTTATACGGTCGAGAACGGCACGCTGCTGACCCACGCCGAGTCCATTGCCCTGTTCAAGAGCCTGGGCGCGAAGTTCACCCCGGAACTGAAGTCACCCGCGGTCGAGATGCCGTTCGACGGCTTCAGCCAGGCTGACTATGCCCAGAAGATGATCGATGAATACAAGGCGGCGGGTATCCCGGCCTCTGACGTCTGGGCCCAGTCGTTCAACCTGGATGACGTGCTCTACTGGATCGAGAACGAGTCGGAATTCGGCAAGCAGGCAGTCTATCTCGATGGCCGCTATGACGTCGATGGCTTCAGCTTCATGAAGCCGGAGACGTTCAAGCCCTCCATGCAGGAACTGGCGGGTATCGGAGTCCAATATATTGCGCCGCCCATGTGGATGCTGGTCACGCTGGACGGCGACAAGATGGTAGCTTCGCCTTACGCCAAAGCCGCCAAGGACGCGGGTCTGAAGATCATGACCTGGACGCTGGAGCGCTCCGGCCCGCTGACCAATGGCGGCGGCTGGTACTTCCAGTTGGTCAAGGACACGGTGGACACGGATGCGGACTACTTCACCATGCTTGACGCGCTGCACAGGCAAGTCGGCATCGAGGGCATCTTCAGCGACTGGCCCGCAACCGTGACCTACTACGCCAACTGCATGGGCCTGAAGTAGCTCACGGCCTAAGCTCTGAGGCTGCCTTCGCCTTTTCATGGCGGCGGCGGCCTTGGGGCACAGGCACTTTGCACGTCGAAGCTATTTCCCTGCCGCCACCCCATGCTAGGCTCCGCGCCAACGCGATAGGAGCAAATCGACAATGGCAATCGGCATCGGCCTCGGCATGACGGAGTTTCCGTTTTCCTCAGCCAAGGCATTCTGGAAGTGGGTGGCGCTTTGTGAGGACGGCGGGGTCGACTCGATCTGGCAGACCGACCGTCTGGTCTCCAAAATTCCCTTCCTTGAAACCATGAGCACCATGGCCGCGCTGGCAGGCGCGACGGACAAGTTGAAGTTCGGCATGAACGTCGCAAGCGTCGGCTTGCGCGATCCGCTGCTGCTTGCCAAGCAGTGCGCGACGGTAGATTTCCTCTCTGGCGGGCGCATTCTGCCTGCGTTTGGTGTTGGTAGCCCCATCGCATCGGATTGGGAGGCGACCGGGCGCACCTCCAAAGGCTCCGGCAAGATTGCGGACGAGGCGCTGACCCTGATTTCGCGCCTCTGGGCGGAGGAGAAGGTCACGTTCGAGGGCGAGCACTTCCATTACAAGGAAGCCTCCATCAGCCCGCGGCCCGTGAATAAGAACATCCCGTTGTGGATTGGCGGCTCGTCCAAGGTGGCGATCCGGCGGACGGCGCGCGTCGGCACCGGCTGGCAGGCGGGCGCGGAGAGCCCGGCGGAAGTTGCGCCCGTGGTGGCCGCGATCAAGGCCGCAGCCAAGGAAGCGGGCCGCAAGATCGACGACGACCATTACGGCACCGGCTTCTATTTCCGGTTCGGCGGCTGGGACGATGGCCCGCTGCCCTTCCTGGTCAAGAACTACCAGAAGCGCACGGGCCGCGACCCGAAGCACACCTTCGCCGTCGGCAGCGGCGCGGACATCTGTGCCCGCATCCAGGAATACGCGGACGCCGGCATTTCCAAGTTCGTGCTACGGCCCACGGGTGCCTCGGATGAGGAACTGATGGAGCAGACCAAGCAACTGATCGCCGAGGTGATCCCGGCGTTTGAGGGGCAGTAATTCAGCAACGCCGGGGGACTAACGAGCAAGAGGAGGAACAAATGACATTGAGACTGATAGGTGCTTCAGCCTGCGCCCTAGCGCTGTTAGCGTCGCCTGCAATGGCTGCCGACACTCCCAAGCTGCACCCGGTGGAGGCGCTCTGCGTCACCTACCAGCTCAGCGGTCAGATGATGGAGGGTACCAATGTTCAGTGCCATCGCCAACATGGCTACGAGACCTACCGGCTGGAGACGAACACCATTAAGATTCCGGGCATGACCCGCACCACCTCTTCCACCACGGTGACGATCGGCGCAGACGTCTACGCCATCAACCGCGAGGCGGGCACGGCCACCAAGACCAAAATCCGATGTATGACGGCATGGCGAAGTCCGAGGCCAAGGACTCGGCTGAGTATGCCCGGTCCATGGGCATGACCCCCACCGGCGTGACGGAGGAACATCTGGGTTTGACCTGCAGCGTCTACCGGAGCCCGTCAATTGGCGACATGTGCATGACGGATGATGGCATCATGCTGCGCACCAAGATGCCGCAAATGACCATGACCGCCACCGAGGTCCGCCGGGACGAAGGTGACGCGGTCATCTATGTCTTGCCCGGCCAGGTGACGGTGACGGAGGGGCCGGACCTCTCCCAAGGCATCCGGGGCATGATCAAGCAGTACCAGAAGTAGCTACCTGCGGACGTATCGCGGACTCGCAATGACGCCTGTTCGAGGGGTAGGATTGCCACAATCAACTGGCTTAAACCGACACAAGGATACGTCCCGCCAACACACCGTCACCCGCGTCGGCACTACCAGAGACAAGCTTGGCGAAGGCCCGCTCTGGGATGTGCAGGAGCAAGTGCTCTACTGGCTGGACAGCCGCGGCCCGACCGTTCACCGCCTCGATCCCGCCACTGGGGAGCGTCAGGACTGGCAGGTGCCCACCACCGTTGGCTCCATGTGCCTGCGGGAGCAGGGCGGGGCGGTGCTGGCCATGGAGGATGGCTTCCACTTCTTCGACTTCGCCACTGACAAGACCACGGCCATCATCGACCCGGAGCCGGACAAGCCCGGCAACCGCCTGAATGATGGCAAGGTCGACAAGCAGGGCCGCTTCCTCGCGGGCTCCATGGCGACCAAGATCACCAAGGCTGCAGAGGGCACGCTCTACCGGCTGAACCCCGATCTGACGCTCGACACCATGATGGGCGACATCATCGTTACCAACGGCCCCTCCTTTAGCCCGAACGGCAAGACCTTATACTTCTCCGACAGCCGCAAGGCCCGGATTGCCACCTACGACTACAGCGATGCGGGCGTCGCGAACGAGCGCATCCTGGTTGATACCAAGGGTGAGCACGATGCCTGGCCCGACGGCGGCACCGTGGATGCCGAGGGCTACATCTGGTCGGCTTTCGTGACGTCAGGCAAGGTCGCGCGCCTGTCGCCCGACGGCAAGCTGGACTTCACCATCGACATGCCCTGCGCCCGCCCGACCAGCGTCATGTTCGGCGGCCCGGACCTGGAGGACATCTACATCACCTCCATCTCTGAGAGTCACAACATGAAGGTGGACGGACCAGAGGATGGCGGCCTGTTCGTTATCAAGGGTCTCGGCATCAAAGGCGCGCCGGAGCCGCGGTTCAAAGGCTAGCGCTAAATGCCTGCTGGCAACGCGCTACCAAGGTGCCTTTGATTTTCACCCGTAAACGACCTAAACGAAACTAAACTTTTATGCGCAAAACTAAACCGTTCCGGTCTCCAACGGTTTACCCGCAGTTTAGCTTGTGTTTACCAGTGGTTTAGCCAGAGTTTACTCCATGATGAGCCTGCAAAAGGCGCAATCCGCTGCTGCCTTTCATATGGTGACACCCTGCCAGGATCACCACTGCCACGGCCGGTTTAATCCGGCCCGCTTGACAGGTCCGCCGCCCCGCGTTTTCTGCCGGTAACCTGTTTCCGCCTGTAAAGAAGCGCAGTTCACCCATGTCCGATTCCATCATCATCGATACCGCCACCCGCGTTTGCCAGGACCTCTGTGGGCCGGGCGTCATCAATGACGCGGAGGAAGGCAAATGGCCCACTGCCCTCTGGGATGCGCTGGAGGAAAGCGGCCTGACCCTCACCTGGGTCTCCGACGAGATCGGCGGCGCCGGCGCGGAAATGGCCGACGGCTTCGACGTGCTGAAGGTGGGCGGCGCGTTCGCCGTACCGGTTCCCTTGGCGGAGACCTTGCTGGCGGGCTGGCTGCTGGCCTAGGCGGGCATCCAGGTTCCCGCAGGCCCGATGACCGTGGCCCCATGCAGCGCCGATGCCCGCATCGTGCTGAAAGGTGGTCAGTTGGAGGGCTCCGCCCGCGGTGTGCCCTTTGCCCGCAACGCTGAGCACATTGCCGTGCTCGCGCGCGAAGCCGGGCCGGTGCCGGAGCAGGAGGCTCTCGTCGTCGCCATCGTGTGCGCCGGTGCCTGCTCTATCGTGCCAGGCACCTCGCTGGCAGGCGGGCCCTGCAATGATGTTTCCTTCGACGCGGTGGTGCCGGTCAGCGCCGTCGCCGCGCCCGATGGTCTGGACGAAGCGGCGCTGGAGGCTTTCGGCGCTGCGTGCAGATGGCGGGCACCTTGCAGCGTGTGCTCGATCAGACCGTGCAATATGCCCTGGAGCGCGAGCAGTTCGGCTGCCCTATCGGAAAGTTTCAGGCGATCCAGCACATGCTGGCAGAGCTGGCAGGCGAAGCCGCGGCGGCGGGTGCCGCTTCCGACGCGGTCTCCGAAGCCGTTGCTGCCGCTGATGCGCTGGGTGCTGACGGTTGGAGCGAGGCGGCCCTTGCCGAAATTGCCACGGCCAAGGTCCGCATTGGCGAGGCCGTCACCAAAGGCTCTGCCATTGCCCACCAGGCCCACGGTGCCATGGGCTTCACCTACGAGCACTCCCTGCACCACCGGACCCGCCGTATGTGGGCCTGGCGCGACGAGTTCGGCAACGAGGCCGAATGGTCCATGCGCCTCGGCCGCATGGTTGCCTCGCGGGGAGCCGACGACCTGTGGGCTTTCGTGACGGGGACTTAGGTCCCCAATTGCTTCCGGAGGACTGTTAACGGCTTCTCAACCATTTTTGGCCGTATCCTGAGGCACATAGCGCGAAATTGTTGGCCGTATCCTGAGGCACATAGCGCGAAATTGGACGACCTATGCTGCTGAGTGGTCAGCGGTATTCGGGAAATAGCCAGGTTGCGGATGTTTCCTGTGACGCGGTGAGTCTGAAAGGCCGACTTGCCGATGGACGGCAAGTGACAGCACTGCTCTCCTGGTATTCCTGGTTGGCAAATGCGTCCATGGCCGAGCGCCGCAACTGGAAGCTTTAAGGCCGGGGCTATGGGGTGCATTGGCCGGACACCGGCAAGGATATCAGTCTTGAAATGCTATTTCGCGGCCTGAAATTGATGGAAAGCGCGGCCACACACTGACGCACTGTTCCGTTGACCGGTCAGAAGCGCTAGTCTCCCCAAAACGCTACCGGAGATAGCCCCATGAGTATGCCGCTTTCCGCCGACGACCTCGCCTTTCAGGCTGAAGTCCGCACCTTTGTCGAAGAAAACCTGCCCGCCGACATCGCCGCCCGCGTGAAGGCGCATAAAGGTGACTACAAGGGCGACTACACTCGCTGGATGAAAATCTTGGCGCAGAAGGGTTGGAGCGCGCCGCACTGGCCAACCGAATATGGCGGCGCGGGCCTGAACCCCTGGCGGCGGCACCTGTTCGAGGAAGTGGTGCAAAGCTACCCCGTGCCCTATGCCGCGCCCTTCGGCACGACCATGGTTGGGCCCGTGATCTATACCTTCGGCACGCCGGAGCAGAAGGCGCGCTTCCTACCTGGCACATCCAATTTCGATATCTGGTGGTGCCAGGGCTATTCGGAGCCCGGCAGCGGCTCTGACCTCGCCAAGCTCAGCACCAAGGCGGAACTGGACGGCGACCACTATGTCGTCAACGGCACCAAGGTCTGGACCAGCTACGCCCAGCACGCTGACTGGATTTTCTGCCTGGTGCGTACGGCCTTTGACGGCCGCAAGCCGCAGCAGGGCATTTCCTTCCTGATGTTCGACATGAAGACGCTGGGCATTGAAATCCAGCCGATTATCTCCATCGACGGCCAGCACCATCTGAACATGGTGCATTTCACCGACGTGCGCGTGCCGGTCGACCAGCGTATAGGCGAGGAGAATATGGGCTGGAGCTATGCCAAGTTCCTGCTCCAGTACGAACGCTTCGGCATCGCGGAGGTGGCAGAGAGCCAGGCCCGCGTGCAGCACCTGCGCGAACTTGCCAGGGAACAGGGGCTGGAGGATGACCCGAGCTACATGCAGGCGCTCAGCCAGACAGAGATCGAGTTGAAGGCGCTGGCAGGCACGAACCTGCGCTATCTGGCCGCCGACGCTCAGGGCAAACCGGTTGGCGCGGAGGCTTCGGCGCTGAAAATCCGGGGTTCGGAAATCCGTCAATGGCTGACAGAGCTTGCTATTGCGGCCGGTGGCTCGTATCTCGGACCGTTGGCTGGCTATGGCCGCGAGATGGGATCGAACTGGGACGAGGTCCTGCCCGACCATCTGCGTGGCGCTGCCGACGACTATTTCTTCAGCCGGGCCGCCACCATCTATGGCGGCACCAATGAAATCCAACGGAATGTGATCGCGAAAGCGACTTTGGGACTTTGATGAACGAGAAGAAGCCGGAGGAAGGCGAGGCAGCCATTCCAGCACAACCCTATACCGCACCCGAAGCAGACATGGCCCCTGGTATTCCGCCCGAAACGGGGGCTGACCCGGAAGCCGCGCCTGAGCCGGCCCCAGAAACCGCGGCGGAAGACGCTCCCGAACCAGCAACCTATGCTGTTGACATCACGCCAACGAAGCCGGGAACATTTGCAGCCGCGGAAACGCCGGCGGAAGACGCACCGGCGGATGTACAGGCCGAGCTGGAAGCGCCACAAGCAGAGGCTGCTGAGCCAGAGGCCACTCCTGTGGCGGCGATGTTTGCGCAGCCGGTCGCTGAAACCGAAGCAGCGCCGGAGCCGGAGCCTGAGCAGGACTCCAAACCGCGTCCATGGTGGAGCGCGGCCCGGTCGTCGGCCCCCGCTGCGCCGGTAGAGCCCGCGCCGGACGCAGAGCCTGCCGCTGCCGATGATGCGGCGACGGAAGCAACTGCCGACGGTCCCGCTGAAGATGCGCCCGGCGCCTCAGACGGCGAAGGCATCGATCCGGCAGACGCAGACGCCACGGCGGCGGCTGCCGTTGCAGCGGCAGCGGTAGCGGCTACCCAGGCCGAGCCGGAACCTGAGCCGGAGCCGGAGCCCGAACCCCAGCCGCTACGCATTTACGAGTACCGCTTCATTCGGGTGAAGCAAAACACCTGGAACAGTGTCGAAGCGGCGATCTTCAGCACCGGCGCTGCCGCAGCGGCGGAGGCCGGTGGCCAGTTGTTTGGCGTTTGGGCGGGTCAGATCGGCCTGTCCGCCAATCAGGGCATCGTGGTCACTGTATGGACCGACCTTCAGGCAGCGAAACGCAATGGCCGGGCGGCGATCAACGGTATCGACGATATTTCGGCCTCCGAGACCCTATACCTGGAGCCGACCACCCGCCCGCTCGACGCGACCGCGCCGGAAGGGCCGGGAATGTTCGCCCATCGGGTGTTCGAGGTACGGCGCGAGGATACGGACCGCTTCGTCCAATTGTCCGACGAAGCCTGGCCGCAGTTCGAAGAAGTGTTCGGCACCAAGATCTTTGCGCTGTGGCGCGAGACTGGTCATGAGCGGGCTTTCGACCGGCTGATCCTGCTGACCCGCTACCAGGACTATGCCGCGTGGGAGAAATCCCGCTTCTGGGTGCCGGAACCGGATCCGAATGCCTCGGGTGCGCTCGAAAAATTCCGTGAGCGGCGCGAGATTACGGTTGATACGGTCGTCTACACCACCCGCCTGGCGGTTGCTGCGGCCGAGTAATGTTGTGGGGGAAGGGCGTTAGCCCTTCCGCGCCACCATCTGAATGCCGCCCAGCTTGCCGTCCTCGAAGGCTTGCAGGATCATGCCGTTTTTCTCCTGCATGATGGCGTAGGCTCGCGGGCTGAATTTCTCGGAAAGCTCGGCTTCCATGGCGCTGAGGTTGGCGATCATCGTGCGGTAGCGCGGTGAAGTGATGGCTGATATCTTCCTGGTCCAACACGGCGCATCCCTCTGCTTCGAGCCACCCGGCGTAGCTGGCAGGCGTGCCTAAATTGGAGGAGGCCACCGCGGGTTGAACCTCTGTCAGATAATCCGGCGCCATTTCCCCTAGCGCTACCCAGTCGGTAAAGGCGATGCAGCCGCCCGGCTTCACGGCGCGCGCGGCTTCAGCGATGACCTGGCGTTTGTCGGGTACGTGGCACCAGGCATCCTGGCTCCATACCGTGTCGAAAGCGGCATCGCCGAAGAGTAGGGCCGTCGCATCGCCTACCTGGAAGCTGGCTTTTCTCTCCAGGCCACGGGCGGCGGAGCGCTTGTTCGCTTCTTCGACATTCCATTCGATGATGTCGATGCCGATGACGTTGCAGCCGGTCTTTGCCGCCAGGTGCAGGGCCGGGCCGCCGACGCCGCTGCCCACATCCAGAACGCGACTGCTGGCGGAAATACTGGCCAGTTCCACCATCCGGTCGCTGG
>CBDBCB010000019.1:0-567657 GCA_965202745.1 Alphaproteobacteria bacterium | reverse complement strand
ATGATAAGCGGCCGCTCCGCATTCCGCAAAAACTCTGCGGCCTTGGCGATCATGTCTGCATCGACCGCGGGTGGCGCATCCGCGGCCATGGGAGCCACCGGCTCGACCTCGCCCTTCGCCGCCAGGTCATCCCAGCACATCTCGATCAGCGCCGGTCCGGGCCTGCCGGAGGTCATGACCTTGAACGCCTCCGCCACAATTCGCGGCGCATCTTCCGGCCGTTCGATCCGCGCGGTGTACTTGCAGAGGCGGGAGACGGTGCCCTGCTGGTCCGGAATCTCATGCAGATGGCCGCGCCCGCCCTCCAGGTAGGCGCTCGGCACCTGCCCCGTGATGCAGAGCACCGGCATGTTCGTGCCCCACGCCGTGCAGAGCGCGCCCATGGTGTTCAGCACGCCCGGCCCCGGCACCACCGAGTAGACGCCGACCTTGCCCGTCGCTTGGGCATAGCCGAACGCCATATAGGCAGTCGCCTGCTCATGCCGAGCGCCGATGGTGCGGATCGTGTCCTTGTTCCGCGCCAAGGCATCCATCACCGGATAGGTCTGGACGCCTGGCAGCGCGAACACGGTGTCGACGTCGTGGGCGATCAGGGCATTAACGATGGCTTCGCCGCCGGTCATTGTCTGGGGCATGGAGAGGGCTTTCTTGTTAGAATTCGTTGGCCGGTACCGTAGCGCCATTCACCCGGCGGGCGGAAGGGTTTGCTTAAGCCACGGTTAACCATGCAGACGCTACCCTCAGCCCAAACCATCCACGCCTTTGCATTTTAGCCTCCACATGGAAATGTCACCGGTGACATCCAAACGGCAAAAATTCGATGACGACCGCTATGATCTCGAGTTGCAGCAGATAATTGCTGATATACGGTTGAAACATCGGCGACATGAAAGCGAAACTTGGCGCATCGTGCTGTTAACCATCATGGCCACCAGCGCATTTTGGACGACTGTCGCGCGATGGAACGAAATCAAATTTGTTTTGGGATTGTAACCTCATGATCGTCAACCACCGCACCTACACCATCGTCCCCCGCAAAATGGGGCCGTATCTGGACGCAGCCGAGAATTTCGGCATGCCGGTCATGCTAAAGCACGGCTTAGAATTGCTCGGCTATTATGTGGCCAAGCATGGCCAGTTGAACCAGGTCATCCACATCTACAAGTACGAGAACATGGCCGATCTGGAGGCCAAGCGGGCCGCGCGGGACAAAGACCCGGCCTGGGCCGAGTACCTGGCGAAGACCGAAGGTATGGTCCAGCACCAGGAAGACCGAATCATGGCCCCGGCCCCCTTCTCGCCGGGCGCCTGACCTTTATTTGGCAGCCTTCGCCGCCTGCTGGAACTCACTCCAGCCTTTGAAGGCCGCAAGCCGCATCCAGCCGCGCTTGATCCATTCACCGCGGACGCTGTGCCCGCCATCGTGCAGGCACAGCTCTACCGCGCCACCATGCGCCGTTGCGGCGTTGGTGCAAGCAAGGCCGCCGTCCTGATAATGCTCGACCACCGGCGCATGACCGCCGCGCGTCCGGAAAAAGGCGACTGCTTCCCGCGTGTCGCCCTGCCGCCACTGCTTGCGGATCGTCCTCCCCTCCAACGGGAATGTTTTCTCCGCCGTTCCGTGAACATGGCTGATAAACGGGTCGGGCCCCGGGCATTCAGTGGGTGCAGGCCGCCAGTACGTGCCGGCGACAGGGGTGTGCCCCGCAAACCGCTCCCCCAGGTAACAGGCCATATACCAGCTCATGCTGCCGCCGATGGAAAATCCAGCGGACATCACCTTGCCCCGATCAATCGGAAAGCGCGCCAACGCGTCGTCCAACACATGCCCCACAAACACCATCTCATCCCGGCGGTCACGGGGCGCATTGGGGAAGGACCAGCTTTTCTCCAGGCCGTCCGGCGCTATGAGGGCAACGCCCAGCTCCGCCGCTGCTCGTGCCAGGCTCTTGAAGCGCATCGACGCTGCCGCCGTGCTGCGGAAACCATGAAAATAGACGATGGCCCCAACCGGCTTGGCCGCCGAGGCCCCCGGCGGCATACGGATCATGTAGTTGCCGCCGTTCTGCCCGCCGGCCACTACGCAGGAGACATCATCGCCGCACGCATAAGAAGCACCCGGCAGCAACCCGCCTAAAAGCGCTAGCGCAATCCAGAGTCTCGCCAGAACCGGCACCGGTAAGCGCCTATTCCGCGGGCTGAGCGGTAGCACCACCCGGCATACGGGCAGGCTCAGCGGCAGGATCCGGCTTTTTCTCCGGTATCTTGCGCCATGGCTCGGACTTGTACCACGTCACCACCTTTGCGACCGCGATCAGGCAGGCAAGGCCGAGTAGATTAACGACGATCATGGTCCAATGGTTCCGGCCAATCACATCGAACATCATCCCCAGGATCTGCGAAAGCACGATACTGGCCATGAACACAGCCAGCGACTGCTGACCGACCGTCCGGAATATATTGACGATACGGCCCGGAATACCCTCAACGAACAGCCGGTGTCCGCCCTCACCCACTGCCGCGTAAGCCAGATACGCGAGCGACAGGAAGTGGATGTAGCGGAAGATACCGTAGTCGGTCTTGGCCCAGAACGGCGTTAGCGCAATCCGCAGATCCTTCAGTTCTGGCACGGCATTATAGGCACGATAGTAAGCCAGAGGTACGGAGATCAGCACAATAGCCAAGGCGATCAGCACATATTTCCGCTCAATCGGCGGGGCCTTCAGCCAACCCATGGCAAAGACGAACCCGGTATAGAATACCAGTTGCCAGCCAAATGGATTGAAGAACCAGACATGATCGGTCTTCGGATTTCCGGGCAGGTCAATCATGTTTGTCGTCGACAGCAGCCACAGGCCCGCGACGAAGGCAAAAGCGTAGTAGCGGTTAATACTGCCGAGCGTTGCCACAACTGGCAGCAGGCACAACACCGCCACATACATTGGAAGCATGTCGAACAGGCCAGGCACATAAGTCAGCGTCAGCAGGGCGGGCAGATAGGTCGCCGTGTCCTCAAGGAATGGCACGACCCACAGACGCTGCGTATAGACAACGCCGGTATCCAGCAATGCGTTGCCGGCAAGCAATACTGCCACCGTCGCCAGGAACAGCGTGATATGCGCCCAGTAGATCTGCCAGACCCGGAACGAGACCCGCGCGAGCAGCGTACCGAAACCGTGGGAGCGGTAGAGGCTGCCGAACGCCAGGGCAGAGGCCATGCCGGAGCAGAACACGAACATCTCCGCGCCATCAGAAAACCCGAAGCGGGCGGGAATCCAAAGCGCCCACCAGTCGTTCGGAATGTGCGCGATGAGGATGATGAACATCGCGATACCGCGGAAAAAATCCAGCCGCCGGTCGCGTTGGCGGCGGGGAAGTCGTTTGGGTGGTGCGCTCACAGTACCCTGATCCGCTTCTTGTTGAGAAAATTTGTTGCGCTGCGAGACGGCTGTTCTTCGAGTTTCAACGAAATAGGCTGATGCCGGTTGCCTGTCAGGTCAAACCATCTCACACTACCGTGAGGCATGGGACAGATGTGCCGGGCAACAAGCTTGCCAAGTGCGGTGCTCTACATCAAACCATGGGCCACACGCCAGAGGAGTATGACATTCGATGATAGCCTTTATGGCAGCCATCCATGCGCTCGCGGCAACAGTCTGGGTCGGCGGCATGTTCTTCGCCTATGTGTGCCTGCGCCCCTCGGTCGGCCCGCTGGAGCCGCCGGAACGGGTGGCGCTATGGGCGCGGGTGTTTGGCAAGTTCTTCCCCTGGGTCTGGATGTGCGTGTTCGTGCTGCTGGGCTCCGGCTTCTGGATCATTCTGGTCGGCCTTGGCGGCTTCCCCAATGCAGGCAGTCACATCCACACCATGCTGATGCTGGGCCTGATTATGATGGTTCTGTTTGCCCATCTCTATTTCTCGCCGTTCAGAAAGCTTAAAGCCGCTGTCGCCGCCGGAGACACGCCGGGCGGTGCCGCACAAATCCGTCAGATCAGGATGATCGTCGCCTTTAATCTGGGCCTGGGTCTACTCACCGCCGCGATCGGCGCGAGCGGCCGCTACTGGGGCTGAGCAGCAAGGAATTTCAAAAAATGACCGGACCGACTATCACCCTGCTGGAAAATTTGCGCGCGGTCTTCTACACACCCTTCTACTTGGCGTTCGAGCGGGACTATTTCCGGGCGGAGGGCGTCGATGTGGTCATGCGGGAAAGCTACGACCCGACCGATACGCTGCCCCGGCTACTCTCCGGCGAGATCGATGTCTGCTGGGGCGGGCCTCTCCGGATTTTGCGGAAATACGACCAGCAACCCGATTGCAGACTGGTCTGCTTCGGCGAGGTGGTGGGCCGCGACCCCTTTTTCCTGATCGGACGCGAGCCTGGCGGCCTGAAAGACCTGCCGGGCCGCAGCTTCAATGTGGTCAGCGAAGTGCCAACACCCTGGATTTGCCTGCAGGAAGACCTGCGCGACCTGGGCATTGATCCGAAGTCCCTGGGCGCGGTGCAGAAGCCTTCCATGCCGGATAACCGGGATGCTCTGGCAGCAGGCTCCCTGGACGTGTTCCAGACCTTCCAGCCCTATGCTGAGCAAGCGATGCAGGCCGGCGGGCACCTGCTCTACGCCGCCGCAAACCGCGGCCCCGCTGCCTACACCTGCTTCTATTCCATTAAGGAAACGGTGGAGCGCCGCCGCGACGACTTCCGCGCCATGGTCCGCGCCGTCCGGCGTGCGGTGAACGACACCTACGATCTGCCGCCGGAGGAAACCGCCAAGGCTATGACCCGCCTGTTCCCGGACTTCCCGTTGGAACTGCTGGCAGCCTGCGTCAAACGCTACTGCGACCTCGGCCTCTGGAACCGCACCGGCGCGTTGCAGGAGGCAGGCTTCGACCGCCTACGCCAATCCATGATCGGCTCCGGCTTCATCAAGACCGGCACTGATTTCGCGACGATGGTGGATAATACCCTGGCGGAGTGAAGGTTGCCGTTGGCATGTTATTCCACACATCCACACAGTTTGAGTGGTTGATTGTAGAACGCATATCTGATGCGGGCGTTAGAAGTCCCAATGAATACATCAAGCGATCGCGCGATGCCGTCAGACGGCTCTGATGAACACAGGCACATAGCCCAACCTTGAGACAGCTAGCCTGCCCCTGCCCGTTCAGGGATGGGCCTCAGCACGGGCGTTCCTACGATAGACGCCGCTCAAACCTTATACCCGATGTAACAAACATCCTGGAGCCAACCGAAGGATCTGCCGCCGCGCTCGCTCCACATGGCTCAACAGGCCAGCATGTAGACTATGAGAGCTTTCGGCATGGTGATCGAAAGGCTAGTCTTTCCCAAACAACTCAGCACCCAAGGAACGCCCCCATGTCCCGCCAAGACCTCCGCGCGCGCGGCCAGCAACTTCGCGCCGAGCTGAACCTCGCACCGGAAAAGCCGGACCTGATGCCCGGCTTCAATGATTTCATGGCCGAAGTCGCCTATGGCGGCATCTGGGACCGGCCCCACCTGAACAAGCACGACCGCATGCTCTGCACGCTGGCCGTGTGCAGCCCCTACCTGCGACCGCAACTGGCGAAGTTGATCGGCACGGCGCTCGACCTGGGTATCGCCCCTCTCGCCATGCATGTTCGAGGTGTTCCTGCAAGCCGGGCTCTATGGCGGCTTCATGACCACCGAGGCCGCGGTAGAGACCGCGCGGGAGGTATTCGAGAGCCGCGGCGTCACCGTGCCCGACACGCCGCCCCGCAACGACAGCAACGAGACCCTCGACACCCGCGGCCAGGAAATCATGGCAAAGCTGCATGGCGAGCGCGCGGGTGGCGGCTATGCGGCCCCCGGCAACACCATCACCGGTGCGCTCTACCCCGCCGCCATCCGCTATGGCTATGGCGAGATATGGGACCGCCCCGGCCTCGACCATCGCGAGCGGATGCTGGTCGCCCTCGCCGCCTTCACCGGCCTCAGCCTGGAGGGCCAGTTGCGCAAGCTCAGTTAGTCCGCCCTCAATATCGGCCTCTCCCAGGAGGAAGTGATAGAGGCAGTCATCCAGATCGGCCCCTACAGCGGCTTCCCCCGCGCTCTGAACGGCCTCGCCATCCTGACGGAAGTCTTCCCCTCCACCTGACCATCGCGCTACGCTTCAAGACAACGAATGAGGAACCCGCGCCATGACCAGCCAACCGTATCTGCACCGCATCACCGAGCCCGCCGCCTGGACGCCGGAAGACCTCACCTCCGACACGTCCTACGACATCACCCTGACCCAGCGGCAGGCGGACAAACTGGTTGACGCCCTCGCCGCCGTCAAGAAAACCGGCGCGCCCCTCGCCCGCATTGGCAAGGCGGACTTCCCCCTGCCCGCCAGCCGCGATGTCACCGAAACCATCCGCTACCAACTGAAAGAAGGCCGCGGCTTTGCCTTGCTGCACGGCTTCCCGGTAGAGGGCCACGCTCTCGACGATGTCGAGCGCATGTATTGGGGCTTCTGCGCCCATCTGGGCATCGGCCTGATCCAAAACAGCAACAGCACGCTGATCCACTATGTGACAGAGGGCAAACTGCGCCCGAACCAGGGCACCCACGGCGTCGGCAATCCCGGCAAGGTCAGCCTGCACGTCGATCTGGCCGACTGCGTCTCGCTGCTCTGCGTGCGCCAGCCAGCCGACAATCCGCCCAGCAGCCTTTCCTCCTCCCTCACCCTGCATAACCTTACTGCTGGAGCGGCATCCGGAGACCCTAGCGCGCCTCTACGAAGGCTTCCTCTGGGACCGCCAGAACGAACACGAGGACGGCGAAACGCCCACCAACGCCTACCGTGTGCCTTTCTTCAGCGAGAAAAACGGCGTGGTCTCCTGCCGGTACAACCGCAACTAGATCACCAAAGCCGCCAACCGCAATGGCGGCTTCTAAGCCGACGAAGAAGCCCTGCTCGACCTGATCGACGAGTACACCCACGAAACCTGCTTCGAGTTCCCGTTCAATCCGGGCGATATCCAGTTTGCCAGCAACTACACCATGCTGCACGGCCGCGCCCCGCACGCCCCGACCGGTCCGACGAGGAAGCCCGCCTGCTGATGCGCATCTGGTTCGACCTGGAAAATATGCGCGATTTCACCGACGAGGCCATCGTGCGCTACGGCATCATCCGCCATGAGCGGCTAGGATGGACCGCACCCCAGCTGGCCGACGGCATCGACGGCAAGCTCCACGCCCGGCGGGCGGACGGTGCGCCGTTGGTCAGCAGCGGCGCAGCAGGGTAATAGGCAGCGCCAACAGCGGCCTTACGACGTCTGCATTTGTTGGCAGAAAGTGATGACGATGAACTCGGCGGGCCGCACCACGGCCAGATGGACGGTTACACGCATGTAGCCCGCTAGGATGTCGTCAGAGGTCATCGTTGAGCCCAGGCCCACTGACACGTCGAACGCATCCGCCGCCGTTGAACCGGCAAGCGCCCCTGCCTTCCACATATCGGTCAGGAAATTCTCGATCATAGATTTCACCGAAACCCAGGTGGTTGAGACGTTCGGTTCGAATACACAAGCCTCAAGCGCGGCCTTGATCGACTGCTCCAGCATGGTCATCATTCGCCGCACGTTAATGTAACGCCAGTCCAGGCTGTTCGCATCCAATGTCTTGGTGCCCCAAACCAACACCCCACGGCCGGTAAACATACGGATTGGATTGATGGCCAGGCCATCCACGGGTGCGTTCAAATCTTCCTGCTCGTCGCTCGAAATATCCACAGTCGGCCTGGAAACACTGGCAAGGGTCATGTTCGCCGGCGCCTTAAACACACCGGTGCTCGCGTCATTGAGGGCATAGACGCCCGCCATGCCGGCTGCCGGCGGAAGCAGGTTCAATAGCGCCAGCGCCTGATTGAAGACCTGCTTGTACCCGGCAGACAGAACCATGGCAGCCTGGTGAGCCGCCGCCATTTCGGCATCGTCATCCGCAGACCGCACCTGTGCGGCCAGAGCATCGATTTGCTGGTTACGCGCCGCCGCCGGGCTTTCGCTAACGGAGGCCGCGTCTTTTTCCGCCGCTATTTTGCCTGCAAGCATGTCCCGCAGCGGCTGCTTGCAATTGCCGAGGCCAATATCCGTTGCTTCCAGCAAGACCGTATGGACCCAGGGGTAATAGGCAGCGCCATATTTCAGATCAGCAGCACCGGCGAGGTGTGCCCGAAATCCATTGGTCCCGGAAATGACATCGGAGTCGCTGGAGTGATCACGGCTCTTGAAGCCGTCAAACACATCCAGGATAGCGAACCGGCTCTGCAACTCGCCACATTGGTTCAACATCGCCTTCGCAACGTTTGCCCATTCGGTCGCGTCAGGCAGCAATACCGCATCCGGCACGCAAAGGATGTCCGGCTCGGCAACGGTCTCGAATTTTTCCAGTGCCCCGATCAGCTCATCCGCAGACTTCGTTTTCCAGGCATCTCCATCCTTGTAGCCGCCAACCGAGACGATCCAGCAATCTGCTCCGCCATTGGCGAAAAAAAACTTTATCGACTGATGCAGCAAGAACCGGCTGTCCGGCAGCACGGCCAGGGCCTCTCCATCATCAGCGACGGTGAAGCAGGTCTCCGGTCCCTCGCCGAACAGCGCAACATAGTCAGCGAACGATGAAATTCTGGTCGGGATGCCCGTCAGGTCTTCACCATCGCGCATGGCCTTTCCGGTGTACCCGGTAAAAGCGGCTATGCCGGTTGGAACCTGGACGACCGAATTCGGAAATGCGTTTTGTTCGGTAATATAGACGCTCGGCGTTTTTTTCTGCGCAACAGACATGAGCTCCTCCTGTTAGCGGCCGCTGACATTCGCCTCATCAAAAGTTCGCATGCCATTGTGCGCCGCCAGGGCCGCGCGCACCAGCGGTATCGCCAACGCCGCGCCAGAGCCCTCTCCCAGGCGCATACCCAGATTGAGCAGCGGCTCCATACCCATATGCTGCAACAACAAGCGGTGCGCTGGTTCGGCAGAGCAATGCCCGATGGCGCAATGCTCCAGCGCGTCCGTGCGCATGATGTGCAGAACCAGTGCCGCCGCTCCCGTCACATACCCATCTAGCAGAACCGGTATGGACCGCAGACGCGCGGCCAGAATGGCGCCTGCCATCGCTGCCAACTCTCGCCCACCAAGCGCAGCTAGGACGATCAGCGGGTCGCTCAAGCTATCGGCGTGAAGTCGAATTGCCGCCGACACCACCGATGCTTTGTGCGAAACGCCGTCGGTGGTCAGTCCTGTACCTGGTCCGCACCAGCGGGCCGCATCGCCGTCGGTCAGGGCCGCACAAAGCGCCGCCGCCACGGTCGTGTTGCCGATACCCATCTCGCCAATCGCCAGCAGGTGAGCATCCGGCCGGACCGCGTTGAGCCCTGCGTTAAACGCTTCCATGCATTCAGCTTCCGTCATCGCCGGACCTTGGGTGAAGTCCGCGGTCGGCGTTTCCAGCATAAGAGGCAGCACATCCAGTTGCGCGCCTGCCTGCGCCGCCAATTGGTTGATGGCCGCCCCGCCCGCCTCAAAATTCGCCACCATCTGCACTGTCACCTCTGCCGGAAAAGCAGAGACGCCCTGCGCAGTCACACCATGATTGCCCGCGCAAATCAGCACCTGCACCTGCTCCAGCGTTGGCCGTTCCACGCCCTGCCAGCCGGCCATCCATACCGCCAGATCCTCCAGCCGCCCCAGCGAGCCCGGCGGTTTGGTAAGCTGCGCCTGGCGGTCGCGGGCAGCCTCCATGGTGGCGTCATCCGGGCCCGGCAGGTTCTGCAGCATGACACGCAGGCTTGCGAAATCGGCTGGCGGGTCTAGGGAAAGGGGCATGATTGCTCCATCAAAAACGAATGCAGGCTTCGGGTGGTGACCGAAACGCCTGCCCAAGACAACCGCACAGCCCCCGGACCGGCCGCGCTGATCTGGCGGCAGTGGTGGAGCGCCCTCGCTTTCCTGACTCGTCTGCCCTGCCCGGCCTTCACGCCTCAGCCGCTTGGCCAGGCAGCCTGGGCCTTCCCGGCAGTAGGATTCGCTGTTGGCTGCATCGGCGCAGCGGTCATGGCGGTGGCGCAATATCTTGGCATTGGTGCTCTGGCGTCGGCTGCTATCGCGACCGCCCTGATCGTATGGGCTACCGGTGCCTTGCATGAAGACGGGCTGGCCGATTGCGCGGATGCCTTCGGCCTGCCCCGCTCGGCGGAGCGTACCCAGGCGATCCTCAAAGATCCTCGCATGGGCGCGTTCGGCGTGGTTGCACTATGCCTCTCCCTGCTGTTGCGTGTGGCGCTGGCAACAGAGGCTGGGCCGCTCGCCCTGATCGCTGCCGAAGGCGTGAGCCGCGCCGCGATGGGGCTGGCCATGGCGGCGTCCTCGCCCGCCGGAACAGGACTTGCTACCGCCGCCGGAAAAGCATCACCCGCTGCGGCCGTTATCGCCGGCGCGCTGGCCTTGGGCCTGAGCGTGGGCCTCGCTGGCCCGTTGTTGCTCTGGGGAGCGCTGACAGCCACAGCATTCGCCGCCGTCCTCCTGCGTGCCTCCAAACGGCGGCTGGACGGCTATACCGGCGACGTGCTCGGTGCGGTCCAGCAACTAGCCCTTCTGGCCTTGCTCACCGCCGCCTGCCTTACGCCGTAAATTCCCCAAAAAGAAACCGGCGCGGAGATCGCTCCCCGCGCCGGTCCTTTAGCCTCCAGGCCGCGCTGGCAGCCGCTACTCGCGGTTACCGAACAGGCTCAGCAGCATGTAGAACAGGTTGACGAAGTCCAGGTACAGGCTAACTGCACCCATAATAGCCATCTTGCTGACCGCTTCCCCATGGGAGCGGAACTCCAGGAAGTCGTTCTTGATCTTCTGGGTGTCGTAGGCGGTCAGTCCGACGAAGACCAGTACGCCAATCACCGAGATCGCGAACTGCAACGCGCTGGAGCCGACAAAGATGTTCACCACGCTCGCGATGATAATGCCGATCAGGCCCATAAACAGGAACGAGCCCATCTTGGTCAGATCGCGTTTCGTCGTGTAGCCGTAGAGCGACATGGCCGCGAACGTGCCCGCGGTGATGAAGAACACCCGTGCGATGCTGTCGCCGGAGAACGTGGCGAAGATCGTCGCCATCGAGATGCCCATCACAGCTGCGAACGCAAAGAACAGCAATTGCAGTGTGCCGAAGCTCATGCGTTGCACACCAAAGCTCAAGGCCATGATGAACGCCAGCGGCGATAGCATCACCAACCATTTCAGCGGCGAATTGTAGACGATATTGCCGATCTCGGTCACGCCGACGACGCTGCCATTCTGGACAACGAAGGACATCGAGAACATGGCCCAGGCTACCAGGCCGGTGACTACCAGGCCGGAAACCATGTAGTTGTAGACGCGCAGCATGTGCGCGCGCAGGCCCTCATCAATCTCCCCAGCGTAAGCGCCGGTCATTGCCTGTGCCTGCGTGCGAAGATTTTCGAACGCCATTGAAGTCCCCTTTGTGGTTCTGACTTATTGCGGCCCGATCACCGGGCCTTTGCGCAGCTTATATTGGGCATCGTTCGCAATAACGCAAGGGTTCAGGTCTTATGTCTTAACACCTTTATCACCGTTATCCGGCTCGTCCTTGCGCTTTTCCGGGGGCGGGGCGTCCGGCAGCACACGGCGGATAATAATGTCGCCGTTCGGCAGAACCTCTGGCAGTTCATATTGTGGCACAGCCCGTAAAACCAGACCGATTGCATCCAGAACCTCCTACAAGACTTCATCAATCTGATCGCCGGTGCTCTTTTGGTCGGATTGCGCCAAAGCAAAAGCAGGTGTGGCGACCGCCAGCATAGCCGCGATAATCAGGGTTCGCATTGGATGTTCCTTCGGCAGACCGGTGACACCGGCAACTATGTAAGCTCCCTTATGGGTTCCGCAACAGCGGCGCCGGTTTCTGACCCAGTGCCTGCCACACCCCGGCGAAGCCCGCCACAAGCGTTATGGCCAAGGCTATCGGTGCTGTCAGAAGCACGGCTACCCAAGGCATCGCCCAGTTCATGCCCATCACCTCCGTGATGACCACATAGGCAGCACCCGCGCCGATCCCAGCCGCGATCAACACCGTGCCCAGCCCCAGAACGCCGAACTCCCACAGGTAGGTTGCCAGCACATTCTGCCGTGTAGCGCCGAGCACTTTCAGCACCACAGCATCACGCCTGCGCGCCTGCTGACCAGCCGCAACGGCGCTCGCCAGCACCAGAACGCCGGCCACCAGACCGACACCGGCAATCACCCGGATGGCATTGCTGATCTGCCCGATAAGGGCGTTAACGGCCTCCAGCGTTTCCTTCACACGAATCGCGGTGACGTTGGCAAACTTCTCCCCCACAGCCCGCACCAGATTGCTAGCCTGATCCGTATGCGTCTTGGTTGTCGCCAGGATCGTATGCGGCGCAACCTCAATAGCGCCCGGCGCGAAGATCGTGGTGAACTCCATGCGCAACGAGCGGAACTCCACATTGCGCAGGTTCGCAATTTTACCCTCGATCTCGCGGCCCAGAATGTTGAACGTCAGCGTGTCACCCACCCCAATGCCATACCCTGCCGCCAATTGCGCGGAGAAGGAAATCAGCGGCGGCCCCTGATAGTCCGCCGGCCACCAATCGCCGGCCACAATTTCCACATTATCCGGCGGCAGGGCGCGATAAGTAAGCCCCCTCTCCCCGCGCAGAGACCAGCGGACATTCGGCGCGACACTCATCGGATCGGCGGTCTTACCGTTAATCTTGGAGATGCGGGCGCGCAGCATGGGCGCTTCCGTCAGGTCATGCTGCCCGGGAATGGCCGCCACTGTCTCGTTAAAGACTTGCAACTGGTTCGGCTGGATATCAATAAAGAAGAACGTTGGCGCGCTGTCCGGCAGATCGTCCTCCAGCGTTCGTCCCAGATTGGCCTCGATAGCCGCCACCGCCACCAGCACCGTCACGCCGAAGCCTAACGACAGCACCACGCTGACCGTGGGCGCACCCGGACGGCACAGATTGGCCAGCGCCAGTCGCAGGCTCGCCCGCCAGCGCGCGATGCGCGTGCCAAGCAGCCGTTTCGCCAAGCCAGCCACGGCCGCCGCCGCCCCGAAAAACAGGATAAAGGCAGCGGCAACACCGCCAACAAACACCATGGCAAAGCGTTGATCGACCGCGGTGAAGACGGCCAACGCTGCAAGCGCCGCAAACAACGCCGCAATCGCCAGAAACTCCACCAAGCCCGGCCGCGCCCCTACGGGTGCCACCAGATTGCGGAACAGGCCCGCCGCCGGGATCTTCCGCGCTTTCAGCAAGGGCCAAAGGCCGAACGCTGCCGTTGTCAGCAGGCCGAACGCAGCGCCCAACGCCAATGCCTTCGGATAAATGGTCGGCTCCAAACTGACCGGCAGCACGCTTTCCAGCAATGCGCCCAAGACAAAGGGCGCTGCGACCCCGATCAGACATCCGGCCAAAATGCCGATACAGGCCAGCGCCGCCACCTGAAAGGCATAGGTCAGAAAGATCGTGCGGGCGGGCGCGCCGACGCATTTCAACATGGCGATCGTGCTGGCCTTCTGCCCCAGAAAGCTCTGCACCGCGTTGGCCACACCAATCCCGCCGATCAGCAAGGCTGTCAGCCCGACCAACATCAGGAACAAGGTCATACGGCCAATCATCTGGGCCAGCCCCGGCGATGCGCGGCTTGCCGGCGTCAACCGCCAAACAGCCTCCGGAAAGCGCAATTCGGTCATGGCTGTCCAAGCCTCCGCCCGCTCCCCGCTGGGCAGCCCTAGTCGATAGCGGTATTGCACCAGACTGCCCGGCAGCAGCAGGCCGGTGCCTGCCACGCTGTCCTGCGCCACCATTAGGCGCGGCCCGAAATTCGCCAGCCCCATGGAGCGGTCCGGCTCCCGCGTGATCACGCCGCGCAATTCATAGACCTGTTCGCCGACCGTAATCGGATCGCCTATCTTCAGGCCGAGCAGATCTAGCAAGCCCTCCTCGGCCACAGCCCCCCATTGTCCGCCCTGGTCAGCCAGCGCATCCGCCAGGGCCATCGGCGGCGACAGTTCCAGCTTACCGAACAGCGGATATTGTCCATCCACTGCCTTCATCTCCGCCAGCCGGCGCTGCGTCACGTCCGAGCCGCCGGCCATCACCCGCATCTCGATACTGCTCGACAGCCGTTCAGACTCCTCCCGCAAGTAGGCGCGAAGCTCCGGCGGCGGCGGCTCGTAATAGGTGCGGATAATGACGTCCCCGCCCGCCAGTGCCCTGGCGTCCCGTTGCAGCGCATCCTGAATAGCCTGGCTGACGGCATTCACACCGGCAATCGCGCCGACACCCAGCGCCAGACAAGCCAGGAACACGCGAAATCCGGCAATGCCGGAGCGCAACTCCCGCCGTGCCCAGGTCAGGGCAAGCAAAGCATCGCTCATGCCTGCGCATCCGCGGCAGCGGCTTCAGCATCCAAAGTCCGTCCGTCACTCACCCGCACCTGACGCTGGCAAAGCAAAGCCAAAGCTGGATCATGGGTAATCAGCAGTAAAGTCGTTCCATCGCGCTCGCACTGGCCAAACAGCAGGTCAATCACCTGCCGCCCGGTTTCGCCATCCAGGTTGCCGGTGGGCTCGTCCGCCAGAAGCACTTTTGGCTTGGGAACAAAGGCCCGCGCGATGGCGGTACGCTGCTGTTCACCACCCGACAATTGTCCCGGATAGTGCGTCAGACGGTGTCCCAGCCCCACTGCAGTCAGGGCTTCCTCGGCCCGGGCAAAAGCATCCCGCCGCCCGGCCAATTCCAACGGTATCGCTACATTTTCTAACGCCGTCATGGTCGGCACCAGGTGGAAAGCCTGGAAGACAATCCCTACATTGTCTCTGCGGAAGCGAGCCAACGCATCTTCCGACAGGGCGGTCAGGTCGTGCCCCGCGACTTGCACTCTGCCGCTAGACGGACGCTCCAGCCCGGCCAGGACCATCAACATGGTGGTCTTGCCGCTGCCGGAGGGGCCGACGATCCCGACGGTCTCCCCTGCCTGGATCGACAAATCGATCCCGCGCAGAATGTTGACCGGTCCTGCGGCGCTCTCCAGAGTGAGATGGACGCCTTCAAGTGAGATCGCGGAGTGAGCCGGTGCGAGCATGGTTACCAATCAACGTGAGAGATTTGCGGAACGGACAGGGGGTCTTTCCTAGCCGATATGGTGCTCTGGGCCGACTATTCAACCTGTTACTCACCTTTGGCGTGCTTGCCTGCCTGAGCAGTGGCCCGGCGTTGGCCAACCAGCAGACACTGCTCTTGTTCGGCGACAGCCTGACAGCGGGCTATGGCCTGTCGGAAAGGCAGGGCTTCGCGGCACAGCTACAGCGTGCGTTGGACGCACGGGGCCACAGCGTTGAGGTGATCAATGCTGGCGTCTCCGGCGACACCAGCGCCGGCGGCCTCGCACGGCTCAATTGGTCGCTTGCCAGCAAACCAACCCACGCCCTCGTCGAGCTGGGCGCGAACGACGCGTTGCGCGGGCTCTCCCCGGCAGCAATGGAGCAGAATCTCGACGGCATCATCTCCGGCATGAAGGCCGCTGGCGTTAAAGTCCTTTTGGCCGGGATGGTCGCGCCCCGCAATCTGGGAACGGAGTACAGGATCGCCTTTGAAGGTGCCTATACCAGGCTGACCGAAAAGCACGGAATTGCGCTTTACCCTTTCTTTTTGGAGGGATTGCCGGGTAAAATTGGGCTGATTCAGGCGGATGGCCTGCATCCGAACGCCGCCGGAGTCGCGGTGATTGTTGAGCGCATCATGCCGGCGATTGAAGCATTGCTGGCAGCAGGAGACTCCACATGAGCGAATTAACCACTTCTCAGTCATTCGCTGCCGGACATGGCGGCGGTGCGGATTGGCGGAGCGCCGTTGAAGAGACGCTTGCCCGCTTGGGCGAAGTGCCCCACGGCAGCAATCTTGGCGTGGTCTATGTCAGCGATTCCCTGGTAGGCGACCTTGGCAGCGTTGTGCAAGCCCTGCGCCAGGCAACCGGAATCCAGGATTGGGTCGGCTCGGTCGGTATGGGCGCCCTCGGCATGTCGGTCGCGACGTCGGGGCCGACCGCGTACAAGGGCATTGCCGACGAGTATTTCGGCGTACCCACCCTCAGCGTGCTGACCATGCGCCTGCCCGCGGATATGTTCCGCCTGATTCCGGCCCAACGGACCAGTGAAGCAGTATTGAGCGCAGAATGCGACTAATGGCTTGCCGACGTTTTCCCGGCCATCGGCCTTCTTCACACTGACCCCCGGCACCCGCAATTGGGCGAACTTGTCGGCGATCTGGCAGAGCGCGTCAGCTATCTGATCGGCGGGCTGTCATCGGCCCAGGGGCCGATGCCGGTAATCGGCGACCAAATCGAAGAAGGCGTCGCTTTGGGCGTAATGTTCAACCAGGACTTGGACATTTCTACCAACCTTACGCAGGGATGAACACCCATTGGCCCTGTCCGCTCGGTCACCAAAGTGCACGAGAACATGCTGATAGAGCTGGATGGAGAGCCCGCCCTTTCCGCCCTGCAAACCGACATTGGCAGTGACAAAGTCGAAGACCTTCGCGCGGTCGCCAACAGCCTGCATGCTGCCTTGCCAGTACCCGGCTCGACCCGCGCAGACTACACCGTGCGCAACCTTACCGGCATCGACCTCGCTCAAAGTATTGTCGGAATAGCGGCGACCCCCGATCCCGGTGACAAGGTCATGTTCTGCCGCCGTGATACCGACGCAGCCCGCAAGGATCTGGAGCGAATGGTCAAAGAAGTCGCCGTCCGGCTCGACTCCCCGCCCCGCGGCGGCATCTACGTCTCATGCCTGGCCAGAGGACCGAACCTCTTCGAGCATAACGAAGAGCTAGTTGTCCCATCCAGGAAGGTAATATGGCTGTTTCCTGACCAGCTCTAGTTTGAGTTTGCGCCATCCCTTCATTGCCTGCAAAGGCGTCTTGCTGCCCAGGGCTGATTGCGGCAGCGGCTGGGTGTAAAGCCAGACATAGCGAAGCAGCGTGGCTTCCAGAACCTCGCCGGATCGGAAGGGATGGCTCTGCAGAACCTCTTCGATGCGGCCATTGAACCGTTCGACCATACCGTTGGTCTGAGGTGACCTAGGCGGCGTCAGGCGATGATCGATATCGAGGGCGGCGCCCAGCGTGTCGCATTCATGCGCGCCTGTTGCGGCGCGCTGGCGCAGACCGAAGAGGCGATCCGTGAACTCTTTTCCATTATCCGGGAGTATGGGGCGGATCCGCATCGGGCAGGCGCGCTCCAGGGCGCGCAGGAAGCGCCGGGCATTGGCCGCTGTCTTGCTGTTGTAGACCCTGACAACAACCCAACGCGTTGCCCTGTCGATGGCCACGAAGAGGGAACGGCGGCGGCTCTCATCTGCCATCGGTGGCAGGTATTTCAGGTCGATGGGGATGGAACCGGGTTCATAGGCTTTGAAGGCGCTGTGCTTTGGCCGGGGCGATGCTGCTTTCAGGGCGCGCAGGGCCCCCACGCCATGCCGACGCAAGCAGCGGTCAAGGCCAGAGCGGGAGGCATTCAGGTTCAAGAACTCGCGCACCACCGCCAGCAGATCATCCAGCGAGACCAAAAGCGTCTTGCGGAGGGCCACGGCGACAGCTTCCTGCGCTGGCGTCAACGTCGTCTGAAGGCGATGAGGCGTGTGGCTGCGATCCTCCACGCTGGCACGCTGGCGCCATTTCCATACGGTCTGTTCCGTGGTCCCGTGACGCTCGGCAAGAACCCACGCAGGGTCGTCACTGGCCTGTATGGCCGCCCTGATCTTCGGTGGCGTCGTCGCCTGACTGTGAAGCTTGATCACCATGTCGCTCTCCCATCCCGCGCCTCGGTCAAAACACAGCGTGCCATGAAAAACGCAGAGCGACGAGGAGCTATCTGATCAGCCAGGATGGAACACCTAACCATCATCCGCGAAGGCCTCGGCGATTTCCCTATTGCCGGCTTCTATGCCAACGGCGAAATCGCCCACAACCGGATTTACGGCTACACGGGTGTGCTTACGGTCTTCAGCTAATGCGGCTGTTCGTTGCCATCCCCCTGCTGGAGCATATTCGCCGCCAGACGGAGCTGACACCCTCCTACGTATCAAAGGAAGATACGCGCGAGTGGCACAAGATCCTGCATGCCAAAGGCTGGATCGCTCCGAACTGGAGCGCGGAATATGGCGGCACAGGTTGGGCTGCCATGCAGAAGCATATCTTTGACGAGGAATACCAGGCAGCAGGTGCCCCCGGCTCAGCCCGTTTGGTCTGATGATGGTTGGTCCTGTCATCTACACCTTCGGCACGGACAAGCAGAAGCAAGACCACCTCGGGCCCATCCTCTCCAGCGACCGTTTCTGGTGCCAGGGCTATTCGGAGCCGGGCGCTGGCTCCGATCTCGCGTCGCTGCGCACCCGTGCCGACCTCAGCGAGGATGGTAGCCATTACCTGGTCAACGGCTCCAAAATCTGAACCAGCCACGCCCACCACGCTGATTGGATATTTGCCCTCGTCCGCACCGATCAGCAGGCCAAAAAACGGCAGGAAGGTATCAGCTTCCTGCTCATCGACCTGAATACACCCGGTATCGAGCGCCGCCCGATCATTTCCATGGATGGCGGTCACTACCTGAACGAAGTGTTCTTCACCGACGTGAAAGTCCCGGTCTCCAACCGCATTGGAGAGGAGAACATCGGCTGGACCTATGCCAAATTCCTGCTGGGGAACGAGCGCACGGGATCGCGGGCGTCGGCAAGTCCCGCAAGAAGATCGAACGCATCATCGAAGCTGCGGAACAGGAATGCAGTGGCGACGGCAGCCGCCTGTGGGATCAACCAGAATTCCGCGCCCGCATCGCTACCATCAGTGCCAAATTGGATGCCCTGGAAATCAGCAACCTCCGCATGCTGGCCCGCGAAGCTGCCGGCCAGCAGGTAGGCCCCGAAGCCTCCCTGCTGAAAATCAATGGCACGGAGATCGAGCAATCTCTGAACGAAATCTACATGGAGGCACCAGGCAACTACGCCCAGCCCTACGAGCAGGACAGCCTGCGCATCGACATCAACTCCGGAATCGTTGGTCCAGACTATGGCCGCGGCGTCATGACAGAGCACCTGCTGCGCCGCGCTTCCACCATCTACGGCGGCACCAAAGAGGTACAGCGGGATATCATCGCCAAACGTGTGCTGGGCCTCTAATCAAAACGCATGAGCAGTATGTCCCTCACAGAACGCATCATCGCGGTGCTGGATGCGCTCGGCATCGGCCAGGCGAATGTGGCGACCCAGATCTCCGGCGATATCGCGGCGTTGGTTGCCGGGCACCCCGGCCGGTTGGCCGGTGTCGCTCTGGTTGCGCCGCCGCGTGTCGATGCGTCGAAGTTCCAGGCGTTAGGCAAAAGGCTGCTCTACATCACACCAGACAGCGGCACGCTCGCCAAAACCGCGGTCCGCGCGCTGCCCCAATTGCCGGATGCCAGAACCACCCGCCTGGAAGGCTATGCCGCTGAAAGCTGGGATGATCTGGCCACCGACCGGCCAGACATCACTGATATTCTGGCCGCTCACATGGCTACTTTTACCGACGCCGATACCGCCACAGGCGATGAACAGTCCAGTGAGACAACGGAAATCCGCTACCGCGCATTTGGCTCCGGGCCGGTATTGCTCCTAACCCCCATGGCGCTCTCTCCATCCCAGTGGAAACCCCTGTTGCCGTCTCTGGCCAAGTACTTCCGCGTGGTTGCCCTCTCCGGGCCCAAGCTCGGCATGCTGGCTTTGCTGGAGGAGCGGGCAGCGCTGGCCGAGATGACCTGGCCCTGCAACCGGGCTCAGAAGTACTGGATGTCGGTTGCGGTTCCGGCGCGGTCGCCTTGCAGTTTGTGCAGCACACAGACGGCGCCAATCCCCTCACCGCTGTCGACCTCAGCCCCTACCTACTGGGCGAAGCCCGGATTGCAGCAGACAAGGCGCAAACTGACATCACCTTTGAGCAAGGCCGCGCCGAGGTCCTACCCTTCCCGGACAATAGCTTTGATGCGGCTTACACCATCACTGTGCTGGAAGAATGCGATGCAGCCAAAGCCATCGCCAAGCTAAAGCGAGTGGTCAAGCCCGGCGGCCGCGTCGCCGTGGTCGTCCGAAGCATCGATTTGCATGCATGGTGGAACATGTCCGTGCCAGATGAGGTCCGGGCCAAGTTCAGCTTGCCGGCCAGCTCCGTCTCAGCCAAAGGCGTCGCCAGCGCGAAGCTCTACCAGATGGGCCTGGAGGCAGGGTTCAAACCGGTACGCATGGGCCCCTACACCGTCTCCAGCAAGCGGATTGACGGCCCCGTCTTCGGCCAACCTGAGGCACACGCCCTTTCCATGCTCACACCAGACGAACAGCAAATCTATCACGCCGCCAAGGCCCAGGCCGCCGCCGACGGCACGCTGTTCACGACACGCGGTCACCATTGCTTCATCGGCGAAGTCCCAGCATAGCCGGACAGAGACATGCCGACCGACATCTCACCGGAAGCTGCCCAGGCTTTTAACCAGGCCAATGCCGCTTTCAAGGCTGGTTCATGGGCTGAGGCACTCGAAGGCACAGAGGTGGCACTGAAAGCCAGCCCTAGGCTATCCGTTGCCGCCATCCTTCGCGCCAGAACCCTGGCAAACCTGAACCGCCTGAGCGACGCCAGCGCCGCCTTTGCCGAAGCGCTCAAGCTGGAGCCAGAAAGCTTTAGTGCTTGGCTGGAGCGGGGCAACACCCTCCGCAGGCTAGGCGACGATTCAGAGGCCATCGCCTGCTATGAACGCGCTGTACAGATCACGCCTGGAGACCGCCGGGGCCACATTGCCCTTTCGCGCATCCTGTCGGAGCGCGGCACGGACGCCGACCGGAACAAAGCCGCAGCCCACTATCACTTAGCCCTAACCGCATCAGCCGACGATTCAGCCGCCCAGGCCGACACGCACCACCGCATCGGCCAATACCGGCTCGAAACCGGCGATGTGCCTGGCGCGCTTGAGGCATTGCGGGCTGCCCAATCCTTGCTGACCGGCGCACAAACCATGCCAGAGCACTTTAAGTTTGCTGTTCAGATCGACCTGGCTGATACTTTGCTGCGGATCGGCCTGACCGACCTCGCTGCCAGCACCATGCAAGCGGCCAGCCGACTGACGACGAAACCCAGTTTCGCCGTCTCGCCGACCTCTCCTACCGTTTCAATTTCTGGCAGAAAGCACTCCGCATTTTGGAGCGCAATGCCAGCCTCCGCCCCGATAGCCGTTCCGCCGAACTCGCCGTCGCAGACATCGCGGCCAAGGCCTGGCAGTTGGAAAAAGCCCAGTCAGCCCTCGCCCGCGCCGAAGCCCTAGGCGGCGTGCCCGATACAGCCCTCACCGTCGTGCGCGGCAGCATTGCCGGCAGGCTCGGCGACCCCGAGGCTGCCATAGCACAATACCGGCTGTTACTGGATGCAGGCGACACCACCATCCGCTCCAGCATCGCCATGAGCGCGCTCTACAGCGACCGCATGAACCCCGGCGAAGTGGCAGACCTGCATCGCTCCCTGTTTGCGGACATGGGCGATGGTGCTCGCCTGGCAAGTTCCTTTGGCAATGACCACCGCACGGACCGCCCATTGCGGGTCGGCATGGTCAGCCGCGACCTGCATCGCCAGCACCCGGTTAATATTTTCCTGCAACCCATGTTGGCGGCATGGGACCAGGCGGCCTTTCCCCTGACTGTCTACTTCACTGGCAACGCCAGGGACGAACAGACTGACCGGGCGCAGCGCCTCGCCAAACACTGGCGTGAAGTATCCGCCGAA
Source organism: Alphaproteobacteria bacterium (assembly GCA_965202745.1). Lineage (GTDB taxonomy): Bacteria > Pseudomonadota > Alphaproteobacteria > Bin95 > Bin95 > JACKII01. The sequence goes on along the minus strand of CBDBCB010000019.1, from coordinate 545,791 downwards.
CGGCTTGCGCAACTGCCCGCCATGGTAGAGGCCGCCGAGATCGACGTGCTCATCGACCTCGGCGGCCACACCAGTTCCGCCCAGATGGCCATGTTCGCCCAGCGCATGGCCCCGGTGCAGGCGACATATTTGGGCTACCCCGGCTCCACCGGCGTTCCAAATATAGACTGGCTGCTAGGCGATGAGGTCGTGACACCGCCGGAGCACGATCAGCTTTACTCAGAACAGGTCGCCCGCTTGCCCGGCACGGTTTTTTGTTTCGCGCCCGGCAACCTTTATCCCATGCCGCAGTTCCCGGAGGCGTTTGCCTCGCGGCCCCTGACATTCGGCTCATTCAACAATATTCCAAAGCTGACACCCCGCACCATCAGCCTGTGGTCCCGTATCCTCAGCCGCTTGCCAGATGCCCGCCTGCTGTTGAAGGCCGCCAGTTTCCAGGATCAGGGCGCTATCACCCGCTATCAAACCCTGTTTGCAGACCAGGGCATCGATCCAGCCAGGCTGGAGTTTCGCGGCCCAACCGGTCTTGCTGAGATGATGCAGGAATATGTGGACATAGATATCGCCCTTGATCCTGTCCCTTACAATTTCAAAACGAACTGTAAATGTGTGGCTACCGCAGTTATTGAGGTACAATACTGTGCCCCTTCGCTGCTATACTCTGAAATCTTAACGAGATACCTCTCTAGAAATTCTTTCCATTTTTCCAAATCGGTCATGTAATCCTCCATCCCCACGGCACGAAACCGTGCATATTCAACCACTTGACCTGAGGTTATCTGTCACTCTGAGGATTAACAACCTTGTTAATGATTTTAATTCATATTTTTGATTATAAAGTCAAACACCCCCGACAGAACTAAGACTCCGGCCTGATATCTCAGGCTTGCAGGTTTTCCCTTGCCACAATCGATTTCAACCTCTGCACCACAACCTCAGGCACCTCTATCGCATCCTCAGCTAACCGCCGCTTACGCTCTGACAACGATCGGTCATAAGGCATGCGCACCGGCTGGCCGCCCGGCACGGGCCGCGTCGCACGGATCGCCGTCGCGTACTCACTGACATTCGCTTTGTACTCATCCAGCGGCATGAGCAGGTCCGGCTGCATCATGACAAACAGGCAGCCGTACCCAAACATGCCCTTCGGCATCGGCGCGACGTTGCAGAGCATCCCCAGCAACTGCACCACAACCGCCAAGCCGGAACCCTTGTGCCCGCCCCAGGCGGTAATCGCGCCTTTCAGCGCCTCTGCCGGGTCTTGGGTTGGTATGCCGTCTGCTGTAAAGGCGCTGCCTTCCGGCAATTGCTGCCCCAACCGTCCGGCCAGGACCACCTCGCCATGCATCAATTGCGACGTGCCAATGTCCCATATCACCGGTTCCTCCGCACTGGGGAAACCAAAAGCCATGGGATTGGTGCCGAAACGCCCCTCAGTAGTCCCGCCATGGGGCGCGACAGTTGGCGAGGCATTGGAGGCAATCATGGAAACCAGTCCCTGTCGCGCCGCCTGCTCGGCATAGTAGGACAGCATACCGGCGTGCCAGGTGTCACGCGCACCAACCACCGCCATACCGCTGGCCGCCGCCTTCTCGATGCATACCTCCGCAGCCCGCTGCGCCACCAGATAGCCGATATTGTTGTGGCCATCGATCATAGCGGAAAGGGGCGTTTCGTGCGTGACCTCAATCGCGCCACGACGGGAATCGGGCTTTGTCATACGCTCAAACACACTTAATGCCCGCGGCAGGCCGCCATAGCTCAAGCCGCGCAGTTCGCAGTCGATAATGTGGTCGGCGATGATGGCGGCCTCGTCTGCCGTGTGGCCGGCGGCAGCGAAGGTCTCCTCGGCGAGGCGACGTGCATTGGCAACCGTCAGCCGCATAATTCTAGAGCCCTTGCGCTACGCGGGGCATCATCTCTTCCGCGAACAGCTGCATGGACTCCATCGACCACGTTATCTCCAGGCCCGGCCAATGCATGCTCATGACGATATGGTTCATGCCGACAGTCTTGTTGAACTTGATGATCTGCTCCGCCACGTCATCCGGCGAGCCGATAAAGAACCGGTCGGCCATCAATTCCTCGAACGGCTGCCCCAGTTCGTCCTTGTTATCCGGGCGCGAGCGGCCCAGACCCCAGGCGTGATAAGCAGCGTACTTGGTCATCACCGGCTCTTTGCACAGCCGGAATGCCTCTTCCCGCGTCGGCGCGAAGAACACCTCACGGCGCAGCGGAAACTCTGCCGGAAAAGCCTTGCCCTCAGCATCGAGCGCCCGCTTGTAAGTCTCCGTCTGGCTCGCGATCTCGTCCAGGCGGTCGTTCGGACCAACATACCAGCACGAGCCCATACGCGCCGCCCGCTCAATCACCACGTCGGCGCTGCCGCCAACTCATATTGGCGGGTGCGGGTCCTGCACCGGCTTGGATGAGCAGCCCGCATCAATCAAATTGAAATGTGAGCCTTTCAGCGTCACGGTTTCCTCGGTCCAGAGGCGCTTGACCGCGTCCAGGTTCTCCTCAAAACGCCGGCCCCGCGCGCCTTTAGAGGTACCGAACACCTCGAACTCCACGTCACGATACCCGACACCACAGCCAAAGATCGCCTTGCCGTTGGTAATAATGTCCAGCGTTCCCAGCTGCTCCGCCACATCCAGCGGCTTGTGGAGGGGCAGCAGCAGCACGCCGGTGTTCAGGCGCAAGCTTGGCGCTTCCGCCGCAATCCGGCAGAGGAACGGCACCTGCTGCAAGTCCTGCAACGGGTGGGTCGAATAGTGCGAGCCCTTGGTGATGGAGTGATAGCCAAGCTTCTCCGCCAACCGCACCTGCGCCAGCATCTGCTGGAAATGGCCCGCGATCCTGTCCTCTTTCGGGAACTGGCCGCGCATCATGATACCGTATTGCATGGTCATGGTTTCGTTCCCGCTAGTTCTGCATCGTGCTGGGCAGGTATAGCGCCAGGTTGGGGAAGAGGCACAGAATGACCAGCATCACCAGACCGGCAGCCAGATAAGGCAGTAGACCTTTGAACACGTCCTCCAACTGCACCAATCCATCTAAGGCCCCCTGCACAACGAAGCAGTTGATGCCCACCGGCGGGGTGATAGCGCCGATCTCGCAAAGCAGCACGACATAGATGCCGAACCAGACAGGATCGAAACCCAGGTTCATCATGACCGGATGCGTAATCGGAAGGCTGATTGCGAGCAGCGGCGGCGCGTCCATCATCATGCCCAAAACCAGATAGATCAGCGTCACCAGAGCGACGATCACCCAACGGTTAACGTCTGCATTCGACAGGTAGTCGCTGATAGAACCAGTCCGCCCGTTCAACGCCAGGAACTTCGAGAATGCCAGGGCGCTCATGATGATGCCGAAGATCATTGCGGTTGTCTGTACAGTGTCACCCACGACCGAGCCGATCTGGACCTTGCGAATGCTGCGCTGCCGGATCAGTGCCATGATGAACGTGACCAAGGCACCGATTGCGCCAGCCTCCGTCGGTGTGAAGACACCCAAATACAGGCCACCGATAATGGCAATGATGACGATCACCAGCGGTCCGGTGAAGCGCAACGACCAGAACTTTTCGCGCCATGTGGAGGTGTTCGGGATCAAAGGCGCCAATGCCGGATTGCTGCGCACCCAAAGCGAGGTCGCCAGGCACAGCATAAAGGCAAACAGCAGGCCCGGAATAATACCCGCGATCAGCAGCGCGCCAATGCTGGATTCCGTCAGAATGCCATAGACCACCACCAGCGCCGACGGCGGTATCATCACCGCCAGCGTGCCTGATATGGCGATGGAGGCCGACGCGAGCCGCTTGTCATAGCCGCGGGACAGCATTTGCGGCAGGGCAAGCTTGGTGAACAGCGTCGTCGTGCCGATGCTGGAGCCGGACGCTGCGCCGAACGCCGCCGCGCCGCCCGTGGTGGCAATGGCAAGCCCGCCTCTCAAGCCGTCTAGCCATCGCGTGGCTGCCTCGAACAGGTCCTCGCCCAAGCCCGCCCGCATGGCAAAGAAGCCCATGAGCAGAAACATTGGGATTACGCTGAAATGGAAGCTGTGCGTCACGTCATAGAACATGGCCCGCAACAGGCCAATAGAGCCTTGCGGCCCCACCAGAATGCTGAGACCGACGGTACTGACCACAGGCCGAGGGCCACAAACACCGTCATGCCGGAGAGAATGCAGAGGATGAGCGCTAAAATGCCCATCATGCCGATGGCGAGATCGCTCATACTTCTTCTCCTGCGACAGGCTCGAGTTGGCCCTTGGCCACGAAAATGTGGCGGATAGCGTCGAGCAAGAATTGCACGCTGAGCAAGGCCCAGCCGACTGCGATGGCGGCCTTGATCGGCCAGACATGGAAGATCAGTACGCCCCACTCCATCTCGTCGATATCGAAAGATCGCAGCGCATAGGTATAGGCCGCCCAGGTGTACAGGCGGTCAGTCCTGCGCCGACCAGCAACACCAGAACATAAAGCAGATCGCGCAGGGATTGCGGAAAATACCGGGTCAGCAATGTGACACGAATATGGCCGCGCCGGCGTTGCGTATACGCCAGCCCAAGGAAGATGATGAGGACCAGGGCACCCTCCGTAATCTCCAGTGTGCCGGTAACCGGCTCATTGAACAACTTGCGCATCAAAATATTGGCATCGATTAGCCACATGATGCCAAAGACTGCGGCTCCGGCGACCATGCCTAGAGCCAGCACAAAGCAGCCGTAGATCTGATAGAGACGCTCGAAAGACTGAGCCATGGGCGGACTTTCGCTAGATGAGAGCGGGAGTAAACTCAAAAAAACACGGTGCGGCCCCGGCCTAGAGCCGGGGGAAGCAACCCAGGCCAACAGTTCAACAAACTGTTAGCTTTCCCGGGTTGTTTCGTCGCCTCTACGCTGCGCTTCGAGGCTTTCCGCAATGACGAATAGGCTTAACGTTAGTTCTCGAACGCGAAGAACTTGACCATCTCCGCAGCCGACACGCTCTTGGCGATGGCGCGGTCGACGAACTGCTTGCGAATTGCCTGTACGCCTTCGCTCTGCACAGCCTTGGCAACCGGCGCGGCCGGGAATGGCAGAACCTGAATGCCCAGTTTCGTCCAATCACCCTTAATGTCGTCGGTCATTTTGTAGAGCACGTCTACAAAGTAGTCCATGTAGTCACGACCCAATTGGAACAGGATCTTGCGGGTTTCTTCGTCCAGCTTGTTGTAGCTGTCCAAGTTAACGGTGATGAAATGGCCCCAGTTTGCACCAAGCGGGAACTTGATAAAGTACTTGGCGACTTGTTCAAACCGGTAGCCACGCGCCAGCGTCACACCAATGGGCGTGCAATCAAGAATACCGCGTTGCAGCGCTTAATACGTTTCCGGCGTCGCCATGGAGACCGGCGTCACCCCCATCGCTTCGAACAGGCGAGGCAGAACGGAACCGTAGGTGCGGACGCGCAGGCCCTTCATATCCTCAACCGACTTGATCGGCTTGGTGCACATCAGGCCGTAATCTTCCAGCGGCCGCCAGCCGATATTTTTGAGATTGCATTTAGCCATCTCGGCGTCGAACTGCGGGTACTGATCGTACCAGGCCATCAACTGCTTACCGAGTTCGCGCTCGTTCTTCGGCTGAGGCATGTGGAAGCTGACGATATTGTTCAGCAGGAACTGATCCTGAAAATACGGTGCGACCACGTCACCCAAATCGCCAACGCCTCGGGGATTGCGCGGATTTCGGCAACGCTGCCGCCCCAGAAAATCTCGATCTTGTGCTTGCCGCCTGTGCGTTTCTCGAACTCATCGGCAAACCACTGCAGCGTGGCTGCATGGGCTTCCCCGGCCGACTTCGCTTTCCAGGTGAGATATTTCAGAGTTTCGGCAGATGCCGATCCGGCAATGATCAAGCCAGCAAACCCGGCGACCAAGGCGCGGGCGGCTACTCCAAATTTGGCGCGTTTCATTGGGGGTATTCCTTCCAAAATTCTTGGGGATTAACCGACAGACCGGCGGCTCCGGTAACAATCCTAGTCTTTAGTCTCAGAACCTCAAAGCGATAAGGAAGTTTCTTATTAAAATAATGCAATACTCACGCGCTCTATTTCGCCACAGAATGTGCGCTTAAACGACCACCATGGGCGCGAGATGCGTATTGATTTAGGGAGTATGGTGGGTGCTGTAGGGCTCGAACCTACGACCCGCTGATTAAGAGTCAGCTGCTCTACCAACTGAGCTAAGCACCCATCAAAGGAGGGGCTAACTACCAGACGGCTTGGGGCCTGTCGAGCCCCAAAACTTCATCGCCGCATATTCGTCCCATAACCGATTTGGCCAAAGCCAATTTCCTTGTCCCCGTGCACCGACGTGCACTGCACCAGGCCAAACCCGATCATCAGAGTCAGCATCGCTGTTCCACCGTAGGAGACCATGGGCAGCGGTACGCCCACAACCGGCAGCAGGCCCATCACCATCGCCATATTGATGAACGCATAGAGGAACAGGTTAAGCGCCGCACCCAAGGCCAGAATCCGCGCAAACACACTTTGCGCGCGCAGGGCAATGCTGAAGCAATAGAACAGGATCAGCGCATAGAGGCCCAGCAGGAAGATCGAGCCGAAAAAGCCGAACTCCTCCGCCATCATGGTGAAGACAAAGTCCGTGTGCTTTTCCGGCAGGAAGCTTAACTGCGCCTGCGAGCCTTCCATAAAGCCCTTGCCGAACGGCCCGCCGGATCCAAGCGCGATCTTTGACTGGACTATGTGATAGCCTGCCCCCAGCGGGTCACGCTCGGGCTCCAGGAAGGTCATCACCCTGTCATGCTGGTAGTCGTGCAGGAACGACCAGGCTACCGGCACCACCGCCCCGGCAATTGCGCCCGCCACTGCAAATTTCCACCAGGCAAGCCCGCCCAAAAAAACGCTACCGGCGCCCAACGCCGCCAATATGAGTGCTGTACCAAGATCAGGCTGGCGCAGCACCAACAGAACCGGCAGCGCTGTCACCGCGAGCGGCACCACCAGCACTATCAGCCGGTTCACCTGGTTCTCATCCAAATCATGAAAGTAACGCGCCATCGCCAGCACGAGAGAGATTTTCATCACTTCCGATGGCTGCAGGTTGATGACGCCCAGATTGATCCACCGTTGCGCACCGTCGCCCACCCCAGCGAACTCCACGATACCCAGCAGCAACAGGGAAACGGCATAGATCGGATAGGCCATGCGCCACCAGAACTGCAGGTCGATCAGGCCTATCGCCAGCATCATGGCAAAGCCGACGCCGAAACGCACCAACTGAGGCGCTGCCCAGGGGAACCATTGCCCGTCCGCAGCCGAATAAAGGACACCGACCCCAAGTCCCGCAATCAGAATGATCAGTAAAATCAGTGGCCAGTGCAGGCGCCAGATACGCGTCCAAATTGTTTCATCCGGGGTATAGGCACGCCGCCGAACAGAGCCAATTCCTGCTGTCATGCTGGTTTACCGCCCAGATGGAGCTGGGTTTCCAGCAACAGATCCCGGGCAATTGGCGCCGCGGTCTTCGAACCGCCACCGCCATGCTCCACAATGACCGCGGTGACGTATTTCGGTTTCAAAATCGGTGCGAACCCAACGAACAGAGCATGATCCCGGTGTTCCCGCGGACGCTCCTGGTTGGTCAGAACGCCGGACCGGCGCTCACGCGCGGTAATCCTGCGCACCTGGCTGGTGCCCGTCTTGCCCCCCATCTGCATGGCGGGCGCAGGGATTTGAGAGGCACGCGCGGTGCCTTTCGCCTCCGTCGTGACGCCGACCATTGCCCGGATGACCGGCTCAATATTGGCCGGATTGATACCCATGCCGGATATGTCCGGTCTTTGGCCTGTGCCTTTGGTAAGCCTCGGCACCACGGCATGGCCACCATTGACCAGACGCGCCGTCATTACGGCCAGTTGCAGGGGCGTTGCCAGCACATATCCCTGGCCAATGCCGGCAATCAGGCTTTCTCCGATCTGCCAGGGCTGATCAAAGCGCCGCCGCTTCCAGGCTTTGTCGGGCATCAACCCGGATAGTTCGCCCGGCAGATCGATCCCCAACGGACTGCCAAAGCCCAGTTTCCGCGCCATCGCCGCAATCCGGTCGATACCGACGCGACGCGCAACCTCGTAGAAGTACACGTCGCAGGACTCCACGATGCCCGAATGCAGGTCGACCTTGCCGTGGCCGCCGCGATGCCAGCAGTGAAAGCGCCCCTTCCCCAGCTCCAAAAACCCTGGACAGTGAAACGCTGTTTTTGCCGTCACCAGGCCGGATTCCAGTGCTGCTAACGCCACGACCATCTTAAATGTCGAGCCTGGCGCGTATTGCCCGGCTATCGCTTTATTCACCAACGGCGCATGGGGCGCTGCCAGCAACGCGTCCCAGTCCTTCTGACTGATACCGTTGGTAAAAAGGTCCGGATCGAAGGTCGGACGGGAGACCATCGCCAGCACTTCACCATCATCGGCATCCATAATCACCGCCGCCCCGGTTTCCTCGCCAAAGGCATCGGCAGAGAAGCGTTGCAAGTGGGTGTCAAGTGACAGCCGCAACGTGTTGCCTGCACTTTCCGGTGTCCGGTCCAACTCGCGGATGGTTCGGCCCACCGCGTTGACCTCCACCATACGCCGGCCTGCCTCTCCTCGCAGCTTCAGGTCGTACACCTTCTCGACGCCCGACTTGCCGATCCGGAAGTCAGGCAAGGACAGCACAGGGTCACCGGTCAGTTCATGCTTCGCCACTGCGCCCACATAGCCGATAATGTGGGCACCCATTTCCCGCTCGGGATAGACGCGCTGCTGAGTTGCCGAAATTTCCACGCCCGGCAAATCGGGGCTGTTGACGCCGATGCGGGCAATCTCGATCCAGGTAAGGTTGTCGTAGGCAATTACCGGCACGAACGAGCGTTGCCGGCGGGCCTGTTCCAAGACTTTGACGCGCCGCTCGTCGGCCAAGGGCACGAGCTTGTTCAGCCGTTCCAGCCCCATGGCCAAATCGCCGGCCACTTCGGGTACCACGGCAATGCGGTATGTGGTGCGGTTCAGGGCCAGCGGCCTATCATGCCGGTCAAGAATCAGGCCTCTTGGCGCGACCTCCAACCGGAGGCCGATACGGTTTTTGTCGGCGAGCGTGGTGTAGCGCTCGGACTCCAACACCTGCAATTGATACATGCGTCCGGCCAACAGCCCGAAAGCACCCAACTGCGCCGCTCCCAGCAGCAAAGCTCGCCGCGATATCTGCTTGCGGCGCTCTTCGGTCCGCCGTTCAAGTGCGCCGCTTGGCATGCCGCCCCCCTCCGATCAGCCATTGCAATGGATAGGAAACCAAGGGAAACGCCAGGACCGATATGACCGCATTACTCACCAATGGCTCCGGATCCAGCCACGCCGCGTGATAAGCCGACAACAACCCCCAACGAAACAGCATGGTAATGCCTGCCACCAGCACAAACCCGCTCCACAAGAACTGGACAAGCCCCAAATGGCGGCGTTGGCTGCTGGCAAAGCCCTGCAGCAGAACAAACGTTACCGCCTGCATCCCTGGCGGCGTCGACCCCAACAAGTCCGCGATCAGTCCCAACAGAAAGCACAGCCAGACCGGAAAAGCGTCTGCCCGGAAAGTAGCGGCGACATAAACCAGCATCAGAACAAAATCCGGCAATAGCGCGTTGGGCACCGGACTAGGTGCCGTCAGTCCCAGGATGAAGGCTGTTGCAATAACGCCAGGCAATGCGGTGTGCCAGACGCGGTCGGTGATGCCGTGGTCCAAAGCAGTCATTGCCCTATCCCCTGCTCTCCAATGCCTTGCCGTTCCGCCAAATCCAGTTCCGGTCCGCGGCCATAATCCACGACCCGGACAAAGTCGAGCAGGTTCCAGTTGATAAACGGTCTTACCCGCCAGCCACCGGTGCCGTCACTTTTGGCGACACCGATCGGCAGGCCAGGGTGAAAGACCGCACCATCGCCCGACGTCACCACCAGCGCGCCCGCATCCGGCTGTTCGTCGGAGGTAAAGAATTCTAGCATGGGTGAGGCATCGTTGCGCCCGCTCATGATCGCCCGCAATCGTCCTTCACCAATGGCGACAGGGATTTTGGAGTTCAGATCGGTTATCAACAATACGCGCGCCGCACGCGTGCCGACGCTCTGCACCCGCCCGATAAGGCCGTTCGCACCGATGACCGCCAGACCGGGTCGCAAGCCATGTTCGCTGCCCACATGCACCATCACACTGCGCGCGAACAAGCCGCCGGTATCGGCAACAACCCTGGTCGAGATCGATTGCGCTTTAGGACCCGGATCAAAGCGCATCAAACGGTGCAGACTGTCATTCTCCTGTTTGAGACGATGGGCTGCCAGCCGCAATTGCGCCAACTTGCCATTTTCCTCCCGCAACCGCTTGTTCTCATCCCGCAGGTCACTAAAGCCCTGCAAATCCTGCAACAGGTCGTGAGCGACAGTTAGAGGGTAGGAGAAAACATCCAGGGCCGGCGCGGTGGCATCGGCAACGAACGCCCGCATACCATCGATCAGGCGCGCATCAATCTTGCCGACTAGAACCAGGCCGAAAGCCAACAGGGCAAAGCCCACATAGGCCAAACGCCGGGCGGTTCGCGCCGCGGTCCGCAGGCCTTCGTCGACCAATTCGCCTAGACGTTGGAGATAGTCGTCCATGCGGCTCCCTTGACGCCGGATCGGGGTCAATTCTAGAGCAGATCCCGACACGTTTGGATCGGGTGAATCTGCTCTAAATCTGCAGGTTAGAGCATCTTACCCGGCAAATTGATCGCGTAAGCGATTCAATTTGAACCGGCGATGCTTTAGTCGCTCAACACGCCTTGCAAGGCGTGCCGCTCCTCAAGGCACCGTCCGCCGCCCACTACTACACAAGAGAGCGGGTCTTCAGCAATCGCTACGGGCAGGCCAGTCGCCTCGCCCAGCACCTCATCCAGGTTTGGCAGCAAGCCACCGCCGCCAGTCAGCACGATGCCTTTGTCCACAATATCAGCCGCCAATTCCGGCGCGGTGTGCTCCAGGGCACCCCGAACCGCCTCAACAATCTGCGAGACGGGCTCTGACAATGCTTCGGCAACCTGGGATTCGGTCATAATCACTTCGCGCGGTACACCGTTCATTAGGTCTCTGCCGCGCACCACCGCGCGCCGCTCTTCCCGGTCAACCGGCACACTGGCGGACCCGATACTGATCTTGATCCGTTCCGCCGTAGACTCGCCAAGCAGCAAGTTAAACTGGCGGCGCACATAGGCGATGATCGCCTCGTCCATCTTGTCGCCGCCAACTCTGACTGACCGCGAATACACGATCCCTCCCAGTGAGACCACCGCAACTTCGGTCGTACCGCCGCCAATATCGACCACCATGGAGCCGGAGGGTTCCGTCACCGGCAGGCCAGCGCCAATCGCCGCGGCCATGGGTTCCTCTATCAGGTGAACTCGCCTGGCGCCGGCGCCCAAGGCGCTATCGGTAATCGCGCGGCGCTCAACCTCTGTTGCGCCAGAAGGCACGCAAACAATCACCTGGGGCGAGACAAAGCTCCGCCGGTTGTGAACCTTGCGGATGAAATACTTGATCATCTCTTCCGCCGCTTCAAAGTCGGCAATCACGCCGTCGCGCAAGGGCCGGATTGCCTCGATATTGCCTGGTGTGCGGCCCAGCATCATCTTGGCTTCCTCACCGACCGCGATCACCTGCTGCCTGCCGCGGACATCTTTGACCGCCACCACAGACGGCTCATCCAGCACGATGCCCCGGCCAGCCACAAAGACCAGTGTATTCGCCGTCCCGAGATCGATAGCCAAATCCTGGCTCAACAGACCGAGTAGTGCGGAAAACATGCGACCTCACTTTAACCCATCTGCCCACCGGCCATTATTGGCGGCGGTGCAAACGGAAAACAGCGCGGCCAGATATAGCCGCGCTGCCGCCGTTCAAAAAGACGGGACGCAGCCGCGCCCCGAATTTTCTGTTAGTTCTTGTCTTTGTCGACCAGCGCGTTCTCGCCGATCCACGGCATCATGGCGCGCAGCTTGGAGCCGACCTCCTCCAGCTCATGCTCGGCACCGATGCGGCGCTTGGCTTTGAAGCTGGTCTGACCGGCTGCGTTCTCCAGCACCCACTCACGGCTGAATTCGCCGCGCTGGATTTCGGACAGAACCTCTTTCATGCGCTCCTTAACCGACGCATCGATGATGCGCGGCCCGCGGGTGTAGTCGCCATACTCAGCCGTGTTGGAAACGGAGTAGCGCATACCGGCCATGCCGCCTTCGTAGATCAGGTCCACTATCAGCTTCACTTCGTGTACGCACTCGAAATAGGCCATTTCCGGCGCATAACCGGCTTCAACCAGGGTTTCGAAGCCAGCCTGGATCAGGGCAGTCAGGCCACCGCAAAGCACGGTCTGCTCGCCGAACAGGTCGGTTTCGCACTCTTCCTTGAAGGTGGTCTCGATAATGGCCGCACGGCCGCCGCCATTGGCGCAGGCATAGGACATGGCCAGATCGTGGCAGTTGCCGCTCGCATCCTGGTGGATGGCGATCAGCGACGGCACACCGGCACCGCGCACATACTCGCTGCGCACCAAGTGGCCGGGGCCCTTCGGCGCGACCATGAACACGTCGATGTCGGAACGCGGGTTGATCAGGTTAAAATGGATCGACAGACCGTGCGCCACGCACAGCGCCGCGCCGGGGCGGATGTTGTTGACGATATCCTGCTCGTAGAGCGCAGCCTGGCCCTCGTCCGGGGTCAGCATCATGACCACATCAGCCCACGCAGCGGCATCTGCCGGGGCCATTACCTTGAAGCCAGCACCCTCAGCCTTCGGCGCGCTGCCGGAGCCGGGACGCAGGCCAACAACCATGTCCGCAACACCGCTATCGCGCAGGTTATTGGCATGGGCATGGCCCTGGGAGCCATAGCCCAGAATGGCAACTTTCTTGCCTTTGATCAGGTTCAGATCGGCGTCGCGATCATAGTAGACGCGCATGGACATGGAGTTCATTCCTCTTCACTAGAAATTCATGCGCCGCTTTTGGCAGCGCCGGTGTTCTTGGGGGATTGGCCAGCGGTGCTGGCCGGTAAGGCTTGGCCGAGGCTTCTAATACCCCTTGATGCCGCGCGCAATGGCAGCGGAGCCCGTGCGGGCTACATCCATCATGCCAAGCGGCCGCATCAGGTCGATAAAAGCGTTTACTTTCTCGCCAGATCCGGTGATTTCAAAGACAAAGGACTCCGCCGTAGAGTCAACCGCATTGGCGCGAAAAACATCCGCGATGCGTAATGCTTCAACCCGATGCTCGCCCTTGCCCACGACTTTTACCAGTGCGAGTTCGCGGCTGACAAATGGTCCCTCTTCGGTCAGATCAGACACGGTGTGTACTGGTACCAACCGCGAAAGCTGAGCCTTGATCTGCTCGATAATCATAGGTGTTCCAGAGGTAACCACGGTAATCCTGGACAGATGCTCCGCCGGATTTACCTCCGCTACGGTCAGGCTCTCGATATTGTAGCCACGACCAGAAAACAGTCCGATTACCCGTGCCAGCACACCCGGTTCATTGTCGACCAGAACCGAGATTGTGTGCTGTTCAATATTGTCAGTACTCAACAAAGCCTCCGGCGCGGCACGCGCCTGCATTCGTTTTCATGGATGTTCCCGACAGGCTGGAGCGCCTGCCACCTTCTGCGGTTAAACGAGAACCATCCCATCTTCAGAGACAGGCCGTTCTGCCCTATCTTCGGGTCCCATCAGCATGTCGCAATGCGCCGCGCCTGACGGAATCATCGGGAAGCAGTTCTCGTCTTTGGCAATACAGATGTCCGCGATCACCGGACCATCCGCGGCAATCATCTTGGCAATCACGTCGTCCAGTTGGTCGGCCGAGGTTGCCCGAAGGCCGGTCCAGCCGAAGGATTCCGCCAGTTTCACAAAGTCGGGCAGCGACGCCGTATAACTCTCAGCATAACGGGCACCATGCAGCAGCTCCTGCCACTGCCGCACCATCCCCATCCATTCATTGTTCAGAATAAAAACTTTGATCGGCAGGCTGTACTGCGCGGCAGACGACATTTCCTGCATGTTCATCAGGAACGATGCCTCGCCAGACACATCCACCACCAGGGCGTCCGGATTTGCCACCTGCACGCCAATAGCGGCGGGCAGACCATAGCCCATGGTGCCCAGCCCGCCGGACGTCATCCAGTGGTTAGGCTTCTCTAATTTCAGATATTGGGCCGCCCACATTTGGTGCTGGCCCACTTCCGTCGTGATAAAGGAATCACGCTTGTCTGCGTCAAGCGCCGCCTGCAACCGTTCCAGGGCGTATTGCGGTTTGATCACCTCGCCTTCTTGGCGATACGCGAGGCATTTGCGCTCCTGCCAACCTTTGATCCGTTCCCACCAATTGGCAAGCTCTGCCCCTTTGGCGGTCAGGCCCTTAGCATTCCAACCGGCCAGCAACTGGCTGAGCACCACGCCGCAATCGCCGATGACCGCCAAATCTACAGGCACGTTCTTGTTGATCGACGAGGGATCTATATCGATGTGGATTTTTTTCGCCGTCGGGGCAAAGGCATCCAAGCGCCCGGTGACACGGTCATCGAAGCGCGCGCCAACAGCGATGATCAAATCAGACTGATGCATCGCCATGTTAGCTTCGTACATGCCGTGCATTCCCAACATGCCAACCGACAGCGGATCGGAACCAGGGAAAGCGCCCAGCCCCATCAACGTTTGCGTGCAGGGATAACCGGTAGCGTGCACCAGCTTGACGAGGTCTTCCGATGCCGAAGACCCGGCATTAATCACGCCACCGCCAACGTAAAAGATCGGCCGTCCCGCTGCCGCCAGCATGGCCAGGGCTTCATCGATCTTGCCCTCCGCCGGCTCCCGCCGTGGATTGTACGAGCGGTGCACAGACTGCTCCGCGCTCATGTAATCGCCATCCGCGAACTGCACGTCCTTCGGGATGTCGATCACCACCGGACCGGGGCGGCCACTGCGTGCGACGTGAAACGCCTCATGTATGACACGCGCCAAATCGTTGACGTTTTTCACCAGGTAGCTGTGCTTGGTGCAGGGACGCGTAATACCAGTTGTATCTGCCTCCTGAAAGGCGTCATTGCCAATTAGATGGGTAGGAACCTGGCCGCAAAGACATACAATCGGGATCGAGTCCATCAGTGCGTCGGTCAGGCCAGTAACAGCGTTGGTTGCACCTGGACCGGAAGTTACCAGCACCACGCCGACTTTACCGCTGGAGCGCGCATAGCCTTCCGCTGCATGCACTGCGCCGCCTTCCTGGCGAGCAAGGAAGTGACGCACTTGATTCTGCTTGAAAATCTCGTCGTAGACCGGAAGCACCGCGCCACCGGGATAACCAAAAACGGAGTCAACTCCTTGCTCCACCAGCGCCTTGATGATCATGGCGGCACCAGACATACGCTCTTGCGTCATTCACTTTTCCTCGAAGCCTTTTAGCGAAAGGCGGACGCAATCATCCACCTTACCTACATTGCAGCGCAAAGTAGTCGGACCACGATGGCACGTCAACCATTTTCCTGTATTTTTCTTAGAATTTTTTCGAATAAATTTTCTGAATATTGCGCATTAACCCGGAAACTGTTTTCGAATCTATTGCGAAACCACGTTACCTGCCTTTTGGCAAACCGGCGGGTCGATTGTTGCGCTGCACTCAAGGCAGAGCCTAGAGGCATGTCACCTCTCACCAAGGTGCCGAGTTCGGCCATCCCCAACGCTTTCATCGCGGGCAGGGATGGGTCCAGTCCGCGGGTCAGTAGCGCCTCTACTTCTGCCAGGGCCCCGTCACCCAGCATCGCCTCCAACCGAGCATCGCACCGGGCATACAATGCAGCTCGCGGCGGGTTTAACCACAGGGCATGGGTGTCGAACATCGGCGGTTCGGGCGGCAATTTCTGCCACTCACTCAACGGCTTGCCGGTAGCCTCATAGACAACCAGTGCGCGTCTAAGGCGCTGCCGGTCTCCAGGTTTAATCCGCTCCGTCAACGCAGGGTCTATCTTTTGAACTGCCGCAAACAACCAGGGCAACCCTTCCGCATCCAGTCTGGATTGGACTCGCGCTAACGCGTCATCCGGAACGTCGGGTATAGGGCTTAACCCGCGGGTCAATGCTTCGATATAAAAGCCGGTGCCCCCCGCAATAATCGGCCGCCTGCCCTCAGCATAAACCTGCTCGATTGCGGCGATCGCGTCATCCCGCCAGCGCCAGGCCGAACACCGCTCTGCCGCATCCAGGTAGCCATAAAGCCTGTGCGGCGCGGCTTGTTCATCCATCTCGCTCGGGCGCGCGGTTAGCACACGCAAGTCGGCGTAGACCTGCATGGAGTCCACATTGATTATGGTTCCATCCAATGCCTGCGCCAGCCGCAAAGCTAGCGCGGACTTACCGGATGCCGTCGGCCCAGCGATCACCAGAACAGGCAGGCGCTTACAGCCGGTCATTCCATTCTCCGTTCCTGCCCACTCTCCGTTCCTGTAACGCCCGCAAGTCCGCGCCATGGTCCACGTCATGCATCCTATCCGCCAGCATGTAGGGCACGCGCATATTGCCCACAACATCCGCAAGCGTGTCCCCGGTCGACCAGCGCACATTGGCAGGAAACAGGGGCTTTGGCACGCTTGGCACGCGCCGGATAGCGACCAGCCAAAACCCACCATCATGCGCCGGCCCAAGCACTACCGGAGCCTTACGCAGACCGGCAAATGCCCGCTGAATGTGACCGGCACCGATGCCAGGAATGTCGGAGCCCAACAACACCACGTCACCCGGCAGCACACTGCGCAGACAATGCTCCATCCGCGGTCCCAGCCCGCCCCTCGGCTGGCGCATCGCTTTCCGCAGGCCGGGCCACCCCCGCCTGTCCGCCCCCGTCCATGCTAACCACACGGTCCATGTCGGGTTGTTCTCCAGCCGCCGAAGCAAGCTCTCCGTTGTATTGCGGTAAAAGCGCCAGGCGGCCAGCGCGCCGACATCCCGCGCCAGCCGCGTCTTTACCCGGCCATATTCCGGACTGCGGGCAAACACGATCACATGCCGTTGCCGCCGCGCAATTCGCCTACCCATAGACCCGCACCAACAGCCGAGGCGGCACGCCCAGCCAATACAGACCCAGAAGCACCAGGTTCCTGGCCGAACGCTTCCAATAACCGTTTCGCAAATACCGCTCCGCTGACGTGAGCGCGCGGGCCTCCAGCATCACCATGTTCCGCCGCCCGATCCGCCGCACCAACTCCACATCTTCCATTAACGGGACGGCTTTGTAGCCCCCAAGCCGCTCATAAAGGCACCGGGAAATTAGCAAGCCCTGGTCGCCGTACGGCAGGCCGAATGCTCGGCAGCGCCAAGCCACGATCCGCTCCAGTCTGCGCGCGGCCGGTGCCGGATCATCCAGGCTGAAGCGCAAAGCGGCAGCTTGCCGTTTACCGCCGGACCGATTGGCAAAAAGCCCCACAGCTTGCTCCCAGCCGAGGCTCAGTTGGGTGTCAGCATGCAGGAACAGCAGCCATTCTCCGTTTGCTGCGGCTCCGCCGGCCCGCAATTGCAGCCCCCGCCCCTTTTCACACTGGATCAGACGCGCGCCCAAACTTTTGGCCAGTGCAGGGGTACCGTCCGTCGATCCTCCATCCACCACGATCACTTCGCCCGCGTGCTCACTGATACAGGCGATAGTCCGCTCCAAGCTACCAGCCGCATTGAGCGCCGGTATCACAACGGATAGTTCTAGTAGCACGCGCCCGCTTTCGATAAAATGTTCTTTACTTGTTCTGTTTTTGGATCAAAACATCGCCGATGACCGAATCCTCGATCTCCGCGAAGCTCCGCGGCCGCGCCGCTCTTTCCAACCGGTCGGGCCGGTTTGAAGCCGCCCAGCGGGTTGCCTTTGACGACGGATGGGAAACACCCGTGCCGGCGCAGGTCCAAACCCAGGTTCTTGCTGATACCAGCCGTCACGTCATCACCTATAACAAGTCTCCCGATCTGGGCTTTGACCGCACGATCAATCCCTACCGCGGTTGCAAGCATGGCTGCATTTACTGCTACGCTCGGCCTTCCCACGCATACTGGGGCTATTCCCCGGGTCAAGACTTTGAAACAAAATTGTTTGCAAAACACGACGCCGCAGAGATTCTGGTAAAGGAATTGTCGAACCCAAAATACCAGCCGGCCTTCATCCTGCTCGGTGCCAACACCGATGCCTACCAGCCGATAGAGCGCGAGCACAGGATCACCCGTCAAGTGGTTGAAGTGCTAAGCAAATTCCGCCACCCCGCAGGTATCGTCACCAAGTCCGCGATGATATTGCGTGACCTGGATCTTTGGTCCCAAATGGCCCGTCAGGATTTATGTCACGTGACGATTTTGGTCACGACCCTAGACCGCCGGCTGGCACGCTCTATGGAGCCCAGGGCAGCTACCTCCCGCCCGCCGGTTAGACTCGATCCGGCATCTGAGCGAGGCTGGAGTTCCGGTATGCATCAACGTCGCCCCCATCATTCCCGGCCTCACCGACCATGAGATCGAGCCCACTCTGGAAGCCGCGGCGGACGCTGGTGCATCAGAAGCGGCCTATACGCTCATACGCCTACTTCTGGAGATCAAAGACCTGTTTCAGGAATGGCTGCAGGAAAATCTGCCAGACCGCGCTGCTCGCGTCGAAAGCCTTATCCGCCAGGTGCGTGGCGGCGCGCTTTACCGCAGCAATTTCGGCGAACGGATGCGCGGTACCGGCCCCTATGCCGACCTGATCCGGCAGCGCTTCCGGCTGGCGTCTGACAAGCTGGGCCTGAACCGCCGCGACCATGAACTTCGCACCGACCTGTTCACACTGCCACCCAAAGCGGGTCAGCAATTGGCGTTGAGTTTGTAGAAACCCCCCGTCCAAACATTGGTTTGACCGGACGGTTCCGCTATAGTGCGTGCAGGGATCAAAGGGAAATGACCGATGAAAATTGTCCGACCGGCAACTGCTGCCAATGCGAATACTTCCACCGCCTCAGCTGGCCCCATCGCTAGCCAGCTAGCCACCTTCGCTGAGGGCCTCAGCCTGGGCGATGTGCCAGAGCACGTCGTTGCCCGCGCCAAGCTGCATATATTGGACTGTCTGGGCATCGCCCTCGCTTCAACCACGTTCGACTTTGCCCAACGCGCCGCAAACGCCATCCGCGGGCTGGCTGGCGAGGGTGATTTTCCTGCAATTGGCATGCCTCTGTCCCTGCCCTTGCGCGATCAGGTCATGCTGAACGGTACGTTGATCCACGGTCTCGATTATGACGACACCCATACCGCGGGTGTGATCCACGCCAGCGCCAGCGCACTCACCACCGCTCTGGGGCAAGGCCTGAAATACGGGGCCTCTGGTGCCGACCTGTTGACCGCCTACCTCGTCGGCGTAGAGACAGCGGCCCGAATTGGTGCGGCCGCGAAAGGCGGCTTCCATTCCCGCGGACATCACCCAACCGGTCTGGTCGGCGCATTCGGCGCGACTCTGACAGCGGGCAAGCTCGCTGGGCAGCCGGCCCGGAAGATGGCTCAAGCCCAGGGCGTCGCCCTCTCCATAGCTGCCGGTTCACTGGAATTCCTGTCGGACGGTGCCTGGACCAAACGTATTCACCCCGGCTGGGCGGGGGTTGCCGGTATCACCGCCACAGCGCTGGCGGGGGAGGGTTTTGAGGCACCCAGCGAGGCTTATGAGGGCCGCTATGGTCTGTTCAAACTGCATCTAGGCCAGGAAAACGAGGCGGACCTTTCGATCTGCACGGCCGGTTTAGGCCAGTCCTGGGAGCTAGAGCAGGTCGGCTTCAAGCCATACCCCGCCTGCCACTTCAACCATTCCTTCGCAGATGCAGCCCTTCAAATGCGGTCGGATGGCCTCTCCGCCGACCAGATCGAGCGCATCACTGCCCTGATCCACCCGACCCAAGCCGAAGTCGTCTGCATCCCAGAGAGCGGCAAACAGCGCCCGGCCAGCGCTTACGAAGCTCAATTCTCCGTACCCTATATCGTTGCGCAGTCCTTCCTGCGCGGCCGCTTTACACTGGATGAGTTGGAGCCAGAGGCCTATGGTGAGGAAGCCGCCTTGGCGCTGGCTGGCAAAGTCGGCTGGACGGAAGACCCCAATACCCGCTTCCCGAACTATTACTCAGGCGAGATTGTGGTTGAAACCAAGGACGGACAGACCCGTCGCTATCGTGAAGACGTCAACCGCGGCTCGGACGCCAACCCCCTTTCCGCCGATGATATCGAACAAAAATACTGGGCCAATGCAGAGCGCGCCTTTAACCGGGTGCGGGCGGAACAGGTTTTCGACGCTGTCATGACGCTCGACCAGGCCGAAAGCGCCTGGCCTTTGATGGACGCACTTACCACCAGCTAGGACACCACCGCCATGGGAGCCATGCCCGAAACCGGCCGCGGCTGGAACGAACTGGCCGCCGCACTGAAAGATCACCGAAGCGGCGACGCAGACTGGAAGAGCGGACGCACTGCCCTGTTCGTCTTTAATGCGGGCGAGGAAGTGAAGAGGGTCGGTGAAAGCGCCTATCTCTCCTACATGGCGGAGAATGCGCTAGGCCTGCGGGCCTTTCCCAGCCTTTCTGCGATGGAGGAAGACGTTATAGTCATTGCGCACGAGTTGACACACGCGCCAGCGGGTGCTGCCGGCGCATTCACCACGGG
The DNA here is from genome assembly GCA_965202745.1 of Alphaproteobacteria bacterium. Taxonomy (GTDB): domain Bacteria; phylum Pseudomonadota; class Alphaproteobacteria; order Bin95; family Bin95; genus JACKII01. The sequence continues at coordinate 525,039 of CBDBCB010000019.1, read as the reverse complement.
TGGCACCGACAGCATCACCATGGCCATCAAAGCCTGCCGCGACTGGGCAGCAGCCCGTGGTGTGGACACGGTGGGGGCGGAGATCATTGCGCCTGAAACCGCCCATCCGGCCTTTAACAAAGCCGCTCACCTAATGAACCTGACCGTGGTGCGCGTACCGGTGCGCCCGGATTTTACCGCCGACCCGGAAGCCATGGCAGCCGCCATCACAGACCGCACCATCATGATGATGGCGTCCGCACCGTGCTTCCCCTACGGCCTGATCGATCCCATTCCGGAGGTAGCAGCCATAGCGTCTGCCCACGGCCTCTGGATGCACGTGGATGCCTGTGTCGGTGGATATTTCCTGCCCTTCGCAGAACAGTTGGGTGTTCAGGTGCCGGAATGGGATTTCCGCGTGCCAGGTGTCTGCTCGATCTCTGCCGATCTGCACAAATACGGTTACGCACCCAAAGGGGCATCCACGGTGCTCTACCGCTCCGGCGAGCTTTACCAACACCAGCCGTTCAGCTTTGACGTCTGGCCGTCCGGTAACATGACGACTCCAACACTGCACGGCACCCGCCCCGGGGGAGCCATTGCCGGTGCCTGGGCCGTGTTGCAGCATTTGGGACATGCGGGCTTCCGGGAGACCACACGGAAGGTTCTTACAGCACGCGAGGCAATAGAGACGGGTGCCCGTAAACTCGGGTTTGAACCTGTTGGCTCGCCCAAATTGGGCCTTACCGCACTCGCCCATCCAAACAAGGATGTGATGGAAATTGCCGACGCGATGTTTGCCAAAGGGTGGGTCTCATCCCGCACAGGCGCGCCACCGGCAATTCACCTGATGCTGTCGCCAGCCCATGTGGAGTTCGCCGGAGCCTACCTGACGGACTTAACCGAGGCCACTGCCGCCGCCGGTCCAGCACCAGGTGGGAAGGCCAAAGGCGAGTATGCATAGTCCAGCCCCGCAGCATCGAGGCCAGTAACACAGGCACCCTAACGAAAAACGCCGGAGCAACCGCCCCGGCGTTTTCGCATTGTAAATCAGTGTTGGGCGTTACAGCAGTTCAACACTGGAGGCGATCATGCCTTTTTGACCCTGGCGGGCGGAAACGCGCACGCGCTGGTTCGACTCCAACGCATTGACTCCGATCCGCTCCAATACCCGGCCAGAGACGAAAACGTCCGGGCTGCCGTCGTCAGGGGCGATGAAGCCATAGCCTTTTTCGGCATTAAAGAACTTGACCGTACCATCGACGACCGTTGCTGGGCCATCTTCACGATCGCCGCGGCCGCCACCAAATCTACTGCCGCCACGCGGCGCGCCATAGGCGCTGCGGCCACCGCCGCCGCCAAAGCCACCACGGTCACCGAAGCCGCCCCGATCTCCACCGCCGCCAAAGCCGCCACGATCACCAAAACCGCCACGATCACCAAAACCGCCACGATCACCAAAACCGCCGGAGCGCGGCGCACGAGGGCCACCTGGTCCACGGCCCTGGCTGCCTTCAGCCAAGGTCACCTGATGAACAGCAGCAACCTGCTGACCTTTCCGGCCATCGGCGATATCACACACCAAAGAGCTGCCGTCGGTCAGTTGGTCATGGCCGCTTTCCAGCAGAACGGACACGTGCAGGAACGCATCGGTCCCATCTTCCAGTTCAACGAAACCAAAGCCCTTGGTCGAATTGAACCATTTCACCGTGACGGTGACATTTTCGGCCTTAATTGGGGGCCAGCGAAAATCAGACATTCTAGGTAACTACTCCATAGCGAGCATTATTTGTTGGCTCGCGAATTAGCAGGGCTTTGAGTGGTCGGTGCAACGCGCCGCAGGTAAGGTCGGAGCGATTGGCATCTCTGGCTGCACTAACAACCAGCGGCGCCGACTCGTCGCCGATCCTCAAGCCCAAACTATCAAAACGTGGTTATTTTCTGCGCGCCTTATCAGCTGTGGCCGAAAAGCAGTCTCCCACTCACCGGCTCACCCCTCTTACCTGCCAACACGTTACGGGCGAAAACTTGGAGAATCAACGGAAATTCTTGTAACATTTTAATAGCTCTCAAGTGCTGTTTCAATCAGCATTACTCATAGTGCCCAATGTCGGCCATCATGCCGCCATCCACCACCAACGTCTGGCCGCACAACCAGTTTCCGGCCCGGCTGGCCAGCATTAGCGCCATACCCGCAATATCGTCAGGCTCTCCCAGGCGTTTCATGGGATAGGTCATCAACACGCTTTCATGCCGCGCGGGGTTTCCCCAGAGCGCACGGGCGAAATCCGTCTTCACCAATGCAGGCGCAATGCAGTTGGCGCGGATATTATGCCGCCCCCATTCCACCGCCATGTTGCGGACCAGTTGCATATCCGCTGCTTTCGACAGGTTATAAGCGCCGATCTTCGCATCGCCCCATATCCCACCGATTGAGGATATGATGATGAAACTACCACCACCATTCTCCGCCATGTGCTGGCACACCATGCCGGAGAACCATATCGGGCTCTGCACATTGGTGCTCATAATCTTCTGAAAAACCTCTTCCGGAATCTCATGAAGCGGGCCGTAATAGGGGTTGATAGCGGCATTGGCGACAAACGTATCAATCCGCCCCCACTTATCGAACGCTGCCTTAACCAACGCCTCGCATTCCGGGCGGCGGCCGATATTGGCAGGCACGCCGATCGCCTCTCCCCCATTTGCGGCAAAGTCCTTGTTGATTTCCGCCGTCACCGCATCAACCACATCAGCCTTGCGCGAAGAGACGACGACTTTGGCCCCCTGCTGGGCCATGCGGGCAGCGATGGCCTTGCCAATGCCTTTGGTGGAGCCGGTTACAACAGCAACCTGGCCCGACAGATCAAACATGCTGGGCATTTTCCCTGCCTGCGCCATGACTTACCCGTCCTCCCGGCCGGAACCAGCCATCATGCCACCGTCAATGACAATAGTCTGGCCAGTCGTCCACGCGCCCGCCGGACTCGCCAGCGTGACCACGACACCGGAAATATCTTCCAACTCTCCCAGCCGCTGCATGGGATAGGTCCACTCCATGGTTTGCTGCCGCTTCGGGTCCTCGGTCAGTACCGTCGCCAATTCCGTCGGAACCAACGACGGGGCGACGCAGTTCGCCCGGATATTGTGCTTACCCCAGGTGACGGCCAGATTGCGGGCGATCTGGATATCCGCTGCCTTGGTAATCGCATAAATTCCCATGTCGGAGGAGCCGCGCAGCCCGCCTGCCGAACCAATGATGATCACAGAACCGCCCCCCTGCTTCACCATTTCCGGGCAGGCCCGGTCACTCAGCCAGAGCGCGCCTCGGATGTTCACGTCGAACATCTTGGTGAACATCCAGTCTTCGGCGTCCTCAATCGGCCCTTTATGCACACTGGCCGCAGCGTTGCAGACCAGGATGTCGACCCGGCCCCAGGCGGCAACGGTCTGGTCGATCAGCGCCCCACATTGGTCTTGGTAACCGATATTGCAGGCGATGGTCATCGCATCGCCCTCTCCCTGCGCCCAGTTCGCTTTGATATCGGCTACGACCGCATCGCAGGCATCGGGCTTGCGTGAGGAGACCACCACCTTCGCGCCATGGGCGGCGAGTTGCTGGGCTATCGAAAGACCGATCCCGCGAGAGGCGCCGGTTACCACCGCTACCTTGCCAGAAAGATCAAACAGAGGGGGGATGAACGGCATGGGCGCACTTTCACGAGGGGTAACTACCGACCACACAACAGACCACAAGAGTGGGCCTCCCGGAACTGGCCATGGCCAGTTCCGGTAACTTCAATCGACCTGTCTATGGCATCAGTCCTGACCGAAATCAGAGACCGATCAGCCAGGTTAGGCGTTCATGCCAGCCGGCGGGTCGGTCGGCACCGTGCCCATGTCGGAGGGAATGGAGAGTTCCAGAATTTCCAGCTCGGACGATGTCGCCGTCTCGTTGTGGCGCATACCACCGGGGATGAACATGCTGTCGCCGGTATTTACCCGCTTTTTCTCGCCGTTCTCGAATTCAAGATCCACCCAGCCTTTCAGCACATAGATGAACTGGCCCTCGCAGGCGTGATAGTGCCAACCTGTTGGCTCGCTAAGGCCTTGTGACGTCTTCATGATCTGAGCACGAAGCGCGCCATTGCTGCCCTCGGTAACGCCGAGATCGGCATACTCGAAGAAGGAGCGGCGGCCAGCGACAGACGGCGCTGTTTCAGGGGTGGAATGGGTTAGTTTCTGGCCAGCAAGCGGGCCGCTCATGACGGTATCAGGCATGAAAATTCCTCCGTGTTGATTTCGGCGGACAATCTATCATCAAATTGACGGATGCGGCAATCGCAGCGCAACTTTGCGGTATGCGCAATTGTCGAGAGGCAATTTTCCCCTGTATTGTGTATGGCTCATCAATCTACTGCTGCTTCTGCCGTGAGCGAGAAAGCAGATTGCCATGACCGATGTGATAATCCTGCACGAAAATGACGAGTGGCTTCCACCGTTCCGCGCCGCATTTAAAGCGGCTGGTCTGCGCTTTGAGGGATGGCATTTGGCCAGTGGCGCAGTCGATCTGCAAGCAACGCCAATGGACGCTATCTACTACAACCGGATGAGCGCTTCCGCCCATACCCGGGATCACGAGCAGGCCCCGGCAATGGCCCAGGCAACAATTAATTGGCTGGAAATGCACGGTTGCGAAGTTCTGAACGGCAGCCGTGCACTTTATTTCGAGACCAGCAAGGTCGCGCAGTACACAGCGCTCGAGATCGCGGGTATTGCCACCCCGGCAACAATCGCAACGGTCGGCACACAGGCCTTAATCCAGGCTGCCGAACGCTTCGGCAAGTGGCCCGTCATTGCCAAGCCCAACCGTGGTGGTAAGGGCCTGGGCGTACAACGCTTCGAAAACCTGACTGAACTGCAAGCGTTCGCAGCCGCCCTAGCCGACAGTGTCGATGGCGTCTAGCTGCTACAGGAGCTATTTGAGACCACGGACGGCACCATCACCCGCGCGGAATTCGTCGACGGGAAGTTTCACCACGCCGTACAGATCGCAACCGGAGGCAGCTTTGAATTGTGCCCGGCAGAAGCCTGCGATATCGGCGAACGCCCCCACTTTGCAGTGACTAACAGTGTACCGACAGAGCTGATTGCCGCCTACGAAGCATTCCTGAGAGACAACGAAATTGCGGTTGCCGGCATTGAATTTGCAAATACGACAGATGGACGGGTGCTGACCTACGATATCAACACCAACACCAATTATAACCCGGCAGCTGAACTGACTGCTGGAGTGACGCCAGGCCCTGCGCGCCTGGCAGAGGCTATCAAAGAGCGGCTGTCCCAACGCACATCCATGCGTACGGCAGCGGAGTAAACCAGCCCAACCACTTGGCTACCGGCGGAAAGCGTGAGAAGTTAACAAACCTCCCTTTCCGGAGAATGCCCATGCGCGCCGCAGCACTGCACGGCAGTTCAATCGTCATCAAAAACTTGGCCGATCCATCACCAGGGCCAGGTCAACTGCTGGTAGCGCCGCTCTTCACCAGCATTTGCGGCAGCGACTTGCATTGGCGGGAGCGGGCAATAGCAGCCCCCTCGACTGTGCCCGCCATTGAGCCCGGCCACGAGTTCTCCGCGGAGTTTATCGGCGCTGGCCCGAGCGTTGAAACCATCCTTCGCCCAGGCGACCGCCTGACGGCTTTGCCATTTGCCCATAGTGCCCACGCACCAAATGGATTCGAGGTCGTCGGCCTTTCACCCACCTATACTGGCGGATTGGCCACCCTTTGTTGCGTAAGCGCCAACCGAGCCTTCGCCATCCCTGAGGCCGTACCCAGCGACCTGGCCGCCCTCACCGAGCCTCTGGCCGTTGGCCTCCATGCTGCCAATCTGGCCACGCGGAACGAGGGACCGAATGTCGTGATCAGCTGCGGACCAGTGGGGCTGGCGGTGATCTTTGCGCTCCGGCAGCAGGGTCGCGGCCCCATCCTGGCTGCTGATTTCTCGAGCCAGCGCCGGACCGCGGCAGAAGCGCTCGGCGCTGACATCATCGTGGACCCGGCTACCCACTCACCCTTTCAGCATTGGCGCGATCTGGGCTTCGAAGCCGCTGTTACTTCCCCATTGCTGAAACGCGAGTTCCAGGGCCTGCCGCCCGGCGTCAATATATTCGACTGCGTCGACGTGCCGGGCTTGCTTCACAGCATCATCAAAAACGCGCCTCAACATAGCCATATCATCACGGTGGGTGTTTGTGCGCATGAGGACAAGCTGACCCCGCGGGAAGCCATCGTTACCGAACTGACTCTGGAGTTCAGTTTCGCCTACCGGCCAGAAGAATTTGCCCAGTCACTTGCTGCTATCGCTGCCGCACCGGAGCAGGTACGCACGCTGATCACCAGCAATCTGCCCCTCGCTGAAACCGAAGGCGCATTCGACAGCCTCGCCAGCAATCCGGAAGAGATCAAGGTACTGGTTAATCCGCGCGCTTAGGGGTCCCGAAACGCTCTGCTTGACAAGCGGGCGCTGGCGTGGACGGTGCGCCTTCCGCGCCCCAGCCGCCTTTGGCTAACAGATGCCCGCCGGACCAAATGACCAATGACTGATATCTATCTCCACAACACGCTCACCCGTCAAAAAGAGCTATTCACGCCGCAGAAGCCGGACACCGTCACCTATTATGTCTGCGGCCCGACGGTCTATAACCATCCGCATATCGGCAATGCCCGGCCTGCCGTGGTGTTCGACGTGCTCTACCGGCTGCTGTTGCGGTCCTTCAGCGAAGTGGTTTTCGTGCGAAATTTCACGGACGTTGACGATAAGATCAACGCCGCAGCCGCTGAGCAGGGTGTGCCGATCGGCGAAATCACCGACAAATTCATCAAGATCTATCAGGATGAAACCGACGCGCTGGGTATCCTGCGCCCAACTATTGAGCCACGCGTCACCCAGCACATCCCCCAGATCATCGCACAAATTCAGGCGATCATAGAGGCGGGTAACGCCTATGAAGCCGAAGGGCACGTGCTCTTCAATGTACCCTCGTTTAATGACTATGGTACGCTATCCCGGCGCAGCATGGACGACATGATCGCAGGCACCCGCGTCGATGTGGCCCCGTACAAGCGCGACCCGGCTGATTTTGTATTGTGGAAGCCATCTGACGAGACCCAGCCAGGTTGGAACTCCCCATGGGGCTATGGCCGCCCTGGCTGGCATATCGAGTGCTCGGCCATGGCGGAGGCGCACCTGGGCGAAACCATTGACATTCATGGCGGCGGCAATGACCTGGTCTTCCCTCATCACGAGAACGAAATCGCCCAGGGCACCTGTGCGCATGGTGGCAAGCTTTACGCCCGCTATTGGGTGCACAATGGCATGGTCCAGGTAGTAGGCCGCAAGATGGCCAAGTCTGTCGGCAACGTCCTCCTGATCAAATATCTGCTGGCGGCCCACCACCCGGAAGTGCTGCGCTTCGGCTTATTGGCTGCGCATTACCGCCAGCCTCTGAATTGGACAGAGGACGGTGTCGGCCAGGCCAAAGCGACGCTGGACCGGCTCTATGGTCTGCTGCGCGACACGGCAGAGCTGAAGCCGGCGGAATTGTCGCCAGACGACCCCGATTTCGGCGGTTTCCTGGCAGCACTGGCAGACGACCTGAACACGCCAAAAGCCTTTGCGGAGATGCACTCCATTGCCCGCAAGCTGTCTGGCGCGGCAGGTGACCCGACGGAGCAGGCACGGCTGCGCGCCGTTCTAAAAAGCGCCGGCGCTATGCTGGGGCTGTTACAAAGCGATCCCGTCGAATGGTTTGGCGGCGCAGCGGATCAGGCAGACGACGCACGGATCGATGCTATGGTCCAGGCCCGCCAGGCCGCCCGCGCGGCGAAAGACTTCGCTGAGGCTGACAGGCTGCGCGACGCACTGGCTGCTGAGCGGATTGTCATTATGGACAGTCCGGAAGGCACGACCTGGCGGCGATAAACGCAATTTAGTGATCTGATCAAAACGTTTGCATCTGCACGCGTTTGGTGAACCGACCCACTCTTTCACTATGTTGGTGGTACGATTCAGCAAATGGATGGGTACCATCCGTTTCCATCGAACCCACTAGCTGCATGAACTCAAGGCCACCCGCCGTCTCCGATAGCGGCGGATGGCATGGGCAACCAGGTTACCGGAGGCTCCGGTACCTGTGTGGCGCTTTCGATGCCACCGCCACCTTCTTCACCACCTCCCTCTTCGCCTTCTTCTCCGTCTGGTGCCAACGGATTCTCAGGGTCGCCTCCGCCGCCACCGCCTCCACTGCCACCGCCGGTTGACATGCCTTCCGATCCACCGCCGCTACTGCTTGAGCTTGAACCGCTACTGCCACTACCGCCACCGCCGGATACAGTGCTCTCGCCGGTCGATTCGGGAAAAGCTACGGGATAGGTTTCATTCCATGTCGGCAAGTCCTCGTCGCTTCCCTCCGACACGCCCTCGCTGATCGTTTCTTCGCCTTCCTTTGCCTCGCCAGCATTGGCAGTTTCAACACCTACACCCAACCCTCCATTGGCAATCAGTTCCTCGTCGCCAACGCCTTCCTCGTTTGCTCCCTGCTGATCTTCATTCTCATCACCCTTTTCATCTGCATCAGCCTTCGTGACTAGATCACCCAGGCGGGCTATCGGTGCAAAGACAACATCATTCCCGCAAACCGCCGTACCCCAGATTACCGGCAAATTCCAAAGCTCGCCGTTCCCATTCGTTCGGGTCAGGGTGACGTATACAACGTGGTCAGATCCGCGTCCGTTTACCCGCCAATCGACGGTTACCATCAGATCATCCCGCCGCGTTCCCTCCCCAACCCAAATCGGAACGGCAGCATAAGCCAATTCCTGGCCGGTCAAGCCGACCCAGCGCCAACCCTGGCCATAGGTATGCTCCAGGATATCATCCGGGCGCAGCCACTTTTTAACCTTGTACGCCGTTGCCTTGCGGATGTTTGCAGCTCGCACGACGCCCTTGTCGCCCGGACTCGGCACACTGGAAAGCACGACGCCGGTTTCCAGCCTTCCGTTACCGTCCAGATCCAACGCCAGATCGGCTGGGGCTACAGGGCGGCCGGCGGCCATTACATTCCGGTCCGGAAAGTTGGTAAAAATCGCCAGATGGAGCACTTTTCCCTCCCAGCGAACTGCGATGCCTTTGGTATCGAATTCCCGAGTACCGATAACGTCCTTCCAGGCCTTATGGTCACCCGCAGCGTCACGGTTCCGCACCAATTGCGTGGTGTCGGGATACCAGTGTGTATAGGGCCATGCGCCGCGACCCAATCCGGCGGCGGGTGCGCAGTTACTTGTTCGGGCTCAGCAGTGTCCGGCATTCCCTCTGCCGCCCCCGCAGCGCGCCCATCGATCTGCGGCGGAGAAAGATTCCGAGATTGATCACCGGTTGCCATAGCGCCAAGCGGCGGCGTCGCCAAAACGATCACAGTCGTACACAATAACAGACGCAAATACGCAAAACGCGCCACAAAGCGTTTCAATACCTTCTTCATACCGGCAACCGCCTTTCATCCGCACACCACTGTGGTGCCCGGCCCATGACGCTTGCCGACCCAATCCCGTACCTCACGAGCGAGAATACTGCCGGTGACTTAACAACCGATGGAAAGAGACGGTTACCGGCAGGAAATTCCCATGCGCAGCCGCTGCCTTTTGAGCTGGAGGGCCTGGAATCGGCAAAACCTCCTTCCGCCCGCTGGTTGGTCACGCTAGTTTGCCAATTAGAAAAGCCCGAACGATAACTAGGCGAGGTTGCCCCATGCATTTTGATTTCAATGACCGCACAAAGGAATTGTGCGCGCGGGTCCAGGACTTTATGGACCGCTACGTCTACCCCAATGAAGAACTGTATTATCAGCAACTCGACGAGGCCGACTCGCGCTGGTGCGTTGTGCCAATCCTGGAAGAGGTGAAGCAGAAGGCCAAGGACGAGGGCCTGTGGAACATGTTCCTGCCGGAAAGCCGCAGTGGTGCCGGTCTGACGAACCTGGAATACGCGCCGATCTGCGAAATTCTGGGCCGGGTTAATTGGGCGGCCGAAGCCTTCAACTGCTCCGCCCCGGACACCGGCAACATGGAAGTGCTGGAGCGCTATGCCACCGAAGAAAACAAGAAGCGCTGGCTGACACCACTGCTGGAAGGCGAAATCCGCTCTGCCTTTGCTATGACGGAGCCGGCAGTTGCGTCCTCCGATGCGACCAACATTGAGTGCCGGATCGAGCGCGATGGTGACGACTACGTCATCAATGGCCGCAAGTGGTGGACCAGCGGCATCGGCGATCCACGCTGCAAAATCCTGATCGTCATGGGCAAGACCGATCCCTCCGCCCCAACCTACCGCCAGCAATCCATGATCCTGGTGCCGCGCGATACACCCGGCATCAAGGTCGAGCGTATGCTGCACGTCATGGGCTATGACGACGCCCCGCACGGCCACGGCCAGGTGCTGTTCGAGAACGTGCGCGTGCCAAAAGAGAACATCCTGCTAGGCGAAGGCCGCGGCTTTGAAATCGCGCAAGGCCGCCTGGGCCCGGGCCGTATCCACCACTGCATGCGAATCATCGGCGTTGCCGAACGCGCGCTGGAAATGATGTGCAAACGCGGCTCCGAGCGAGTGACCTGGGGCAAGCAGTTGGCCGACCGCGACAACTTCATGGAGCGCGTCGCGGATGCCCGCATCAATATCGAGATGTGCCGCCTGCTGACCCTCAAGGCCGCCTACATGATGGACACAGCGGGCAACAAGGAAGCCCGCCAGGAAATCGCCATGATCAAGGTCGCCGCCCCGAACATGGCGCTCCAGATCATCGACAATGCGATGCAGGCCCATGGCGGCGGCGCCATGAGCCAGGAGTTCAAGCTGGCCTTCATGTGGAGCCGGATGCGCGCGCTCCGCTTCGCCGACGGTCCGGACGAGGTGCACCGCCAGCAGATCGCCCGCCTGGAACTTCGCCGCCAGGTCGACTGGCCGCCAAGGCAGGCTCGCGCTGCGGAGTAGTACGTACCAAAGAGGGGTTGGCGACGGCCCCTCTTCTTCTTTTAGGCATCTTGCCGTGAGCCGCCGTCCCGCTAGAGTAGCGACGAAATTTTACGCCCCCGCTAGGTGAAAGCATCTGACCATGGCGCAGCCACTTAAAGGTTCGAATCCGTTCGAAACCGATCTGGACAAGACCTCGGCAAATTTCGAGCCGTTGACCCCCCTCTCCTTCCTGCAGCGCACCGCCTGGGTCTATCCGAACCATCTGGCAGTGGTGCATGGCAAGACCCGCCGCACCTGGAAGGAAGTGCATACTCGTGTGCACAAGCTGGCGGGGGCATTGTCGCGCCGTGGGTTCGGCATGGGCGATACGATTGCCGTCATGCTGGCCAACACGCCGGAAATGCTGGAATGCCATTTCGGCGTGCCGATGACCGGCGCAGTGCTGAACACGATGAACATGCGGCTTGATGCCGCCATCATCGCCTTCACGCTGAACCATGGGGAAGCCAAGGTTCTAATCACCGACAAGGAATTCTCCCCCACCATCCAGGAAGCACTAACCAAAATTGGCCGCGACATCGTCGTGATCGATGTGGATGATCCTGAATATGACGGTCCCGGCGAATTGCTGGGCGAAAAGGATTATGAGGCTTTCCTCGATGAAGGCATCGAAACCTTCCCATACGCCCCGCCCATCGATGAGTGGCAGGCTATCAGCCTGAACTACACCAGCGGCACTAACGGAAACCCAAAGGGCGTCGTCTATCACAATCGCGGCGCCTACCTGAATGCCGTTTCCAACGTGCTCGCCTGGCAAATGCCGCTGCATCCGGTCTATCTCTGGACGCTACCGATGTTCCACTGCAACGGCTGGTGCTTCCCCTGGACCATCACCATGCAGGCGGGAACTCACATCTGCCTTCGGGCCGTGCGGGCCGACGCCGTCTATAATGCCATCGCGGACGAAGGCGTCGATCATCTTTGTGGTGCGCCCATCGTGCTCAACATGATTGCCAACGCTCCCGCAGAGCAAAAGTGCGAGTTCAGCCATATGGTCAAGGTAATGACTGCTGGCACCCCACCACCGCCCACCACCATCGAGAATATGGAAAGCATGGGCTTTGACATCACCCACGCCTATGGCCTGACGGAAACCTACGGCCCCTCCGTCGTTTCCGCCTGGCAAAGGGACTGGGACGCAATGGCCGTTGCCGACCGCGCAGCAATGAAGGCCCGCCAGGGTGTGCGCTACACCATGCTGGAAGGCCTTCAGGTGTTCGATCCGGAAACCATGACCGAAGTGGAGGCCGACGGCGAGGCTATGGGCGAGGTCATGATGCGCGGCAATGTGGTGATGAAGGGCTATCTGAAGAACCCATCAGCCACAGAAGAAGCCTTCGCCGGCGGTTGGTTCCACTCAGGCGACCTGGGCGTCATGCACGATGACGGCTACATCGCGCTAAAGGACCGCTCCAAGGACATCATCATTTCGGGCGGCGAGAACATCTCGTCCGTTGAGGTCGAGCAGACCCTCTACCGCCATAAGTCTGTCTCTGAAGCAGCGGTTGTCGCAAAGGCTGATGAGAAGTGGGGTGAGACTCCCTGCGCCTTCATCGAGCTGAAGCCCGGCATTGCCGAGCCTACAGCCGTCGAGATTATCGAGTTCTGCCGCGCCAACATGGCCCGCTACAAGTGCCCGCGTCACGTGGTGTTCGGCCCACTGCCGAAAACTTCCACCGGTAAGGTGCAAAAATTTGTCCTGCGCGAGCGGGCGAAAGAAATTTAAAATTCGGCCAATTTTCGGCTTCGTGTGACGAAAGTCACCTACACCATAGGGGAGTAAGCCTAAATTGATCTTGTCGATGGTTGGTCATCTGACCGGCCTCGGCATTACTCTTCTCCCTCCCTGTTTACGACTTGGCGGGCCCTCGGGCCCGCCATTCTTTTTCCAGGAAAGATACCCGTCACCCGCTCAAACCAGCCCTTTCGGCCGGTCCGCACGCCCTTCGTCCTCGCGTACGATTTCCAGGACACGCCGCGCCTTGTAGGCGTCGATGTCGGTCTGGCTCCAGTCGTAAAAACCCTTGCCCGCCTTCACGCCGTGCTCGCCGCGGGCGGCCATCGCCTGCACCAGTTGCACCGGCCCCTCCCCATGATGCAAGTGCGGAATAATCGAGCGCTGGGAGGCAGCATTCACGTCCAGTCCGCCCACGCCCTTCTGCTCGATAATGCCGATCACGCTCATGCGCGGGCCGAAAGCCAGGCGCCCGTACTTGTCGATATCCTCCGCCGTTACCCAGCCCTGCTCCATCATGTGATAGGCCTGGTGCAGCAACGCATGCTGCAAGCGGTTGAACAGGAACCCGATCACCGGCTTGTTCAGCACTACTGCTTCCTGACCCACCCGCGCCAGCGCATCCACCATGCGCGCCACGGTGTCGTCGGAGGTCTCCGGAATGCGCACCGCCTCTGCCAGCGGAAAGGCGTTCGGCGGTTGCAGGTAGTGCACGCCAATAAAGTTCTGCTTGTTCTCCACCACTGACGCCAGTTCGGTCAGGTCCAAGCCCGACGTGTTGGAGGACCAGACCGGAAGCGCACCATAGGCCGCCTCCAGCCGCTGGAACAGCCCCTGCTTGGTCCCCAGATCTTCCGGATAATGCTCCATGACAAGGTCCAGCGCCTCTGCGGGCAGTTCGCTGACCGCGACCGCACTCCCCGGCAAGTCCGTCAGGCGGGACGGGTCGCGCGTCAGCACTGAGACCTGAAACCCGCCCTTCACGAAAAGGTTGACGATACCGCGGCCCATCGTGCCGTAGCCGCAAACGAGAACTGATTGAATGGGTCCGGGCATTGATAAGGTCCTGAAGTTGGAATGGTGAAACTGAACAACAAACTACCTAGTGATCTGGTCGAACCACTAGAAACACGGCTTTCCCGTTCGGATCGCCGGGCTTGATCCGGCGGGAGAGCCGGGACCTACGGCCGGGTAAGACTCCTAACGCGATCTCGGCGTTCCGTCCGGCGCGATGGCCGGGCATCTAGCCGGGACAGGATCGACTCCTTCGTCAACTCTCTAAGCTGCAATCGCCTCGCGTGTCTTGTCGATCATCAGTGCAGCCCTGGTCGCTTCACGGCCCTTTTCCACGAAATGCGCCCGGAAGATAGCGTCGTGATGCTCCGTCTCCTGGTAGTTGTGCGGCGTCAGCGAGACGGACAGCACGGGCACGCCCGAATCCATCCCGGCCCGCATCAGACCATCGACCACCGCCTGCGCGACGAAGTCATGGCGGTAGATGCCGCCATCCACGACGAAGGCTGCCGCGACTACCGCCGCATATTGGCCTGTCTCCGCCAGTGTTTTCGCCAGCAACGGCATCTCGAAAGCCCCCGGCACATCGAACACATCAACCTGGGCCGCAGGGATAAGCTCACAAAAACCATCCAGTGCACGGTCGACAATGTCGGCATGCCAATTAGCTTTGATGAAAGCGTAACGGGTGGGTGTCATAAGTGATTTCCTTTGTAGCAACTGACACGTCACCCAAGGCGGTCACGGCAACAAAACGCACCTGAAGTGCGGTTGGCTGCGCGTTCTCTTCCATCCGGACTATGACCGTCGGCCCAGGCATCTCACCTGGTCAGCAACCCTCGAATGGAGGGAGCTCGCGGGCTCGCAGCATCGGGGCTGCATACCGCCGGTGGGGACTTTCACCCCGCCCTGAGAACCCGATAATCCTGCCGGGCTCTTCAGCGTCTTGCAAGGGGGATTGCGCGTTTACATGCCGCCGCATTCGGCTTTACCGTACCGGCCAACACAGAACCATCAGGGAATGCCCGCCATGATCAAACGCTTTGGCAGCCTGTTCGCCGGTCATATCGACCTGGGTGACATGGGCCAGGACGCAACACCCGCCAACGAACGGCGCTATTCCAACGAGGAACTTGCGGGCGGCTTCGCCAAGGCAGAAGCCATGGCCATCGCCATGGACAAGCTTGACTATGATTCGTTCTGGATGGCGGAGCACCACTTCCAGCATGAGGGCTATGAAGTCATTCCGAACCTGCCGCTGTTCTACGTCCACCTGGCGCACGTGACGGAGAAGCTGCGCTATGGCTGCGGTTTCAACGTAACCCCCATGTGGCATCCGCTCCGGCTGGCCGAAGACTTTGCCACGGCCGACATCCTGACCAAAGGCCGCGTAATATTTGGCGTTGCCCGAGGCTACCACACGCGCGAGGTCGAGTCGCTTGGCGGCGTGTTGCAGAACGCAGACGCCAACCGCGACCTGTTTGAGGAACAGGTGGAGATCATCCTCAAGGCCTTCCACGAGGAAAGCTGGAGCCACAAGGGCAAGCACTACACCCTGCCCGAACGCATGCCCTACCGCGGTTACGAGTTGGAGGAACTGACCCTGGTTCCCCGCCCCCTTCGCCAGCCCGTAGAAACCTGGCAGCCCATTGTCAGCGCCAACCCGCGCGGTCTGGACTTTATGGCGAAGCATCAAATCAAAGGGATCGTCGGCGGCGGCTCGGCCCTGATGGCAGAGAAGCCGATTATTGCCTTCAAGGAAGCCTACGAGCGCGCCGGGCATGATGTGACACTGGGCCAGAACCTCTGCCTCGGTCTGAACTTCCACATCGCCGAAACCCGCGAAAAGGCTATCAAGGAGGCAACGCCCTTCTTCGAAGAGCACCTGAAAATGTTCGCGCCGCTGAACATGGTGCCCATGTCCGCCGCCGCGCTCGCCAAGCTGCAAACCCGCGGCGGCTGGTCGGAGGAGAAAATTCCAACGCTGGAGCGCGCGGTCGAAACCGGCTCCTGGTATTGCGGCCCGCCGGAGGGCTTCGCCGCCTATTTAGAAGAACTTCAGGATCGCTACCCCGGCCTGGAGGACGTCAATGTCCAGTCCAGCATGGGCACCCCCGGCGCAGTCATGATCGAACAGCTCACCGCCTTTGCCGAAGGGGTGATGGGGAAATTTGTGGGGTAGCCTATGAACTCCCCCTAACGAGACACCGAATTCCCGGAGGCGCCGCCAGGCGCGATCCGGGACCTGTTTCAGTTGCTGGCCCCCTCAAAAAAACAGACCTCGGGCAGCGTTTCCGCTCCCGGGGATTCTTCGTTCTTTACTGGCAGTTTGGCAGCGTCGCCTAAGCAGCCGGCGCCACCGTCAGGCGACCAGTCACACAGTACTTGTCGATCAGCGCCTGCACCGTGCCGTCGGCCTTCTTCTCTTCGATAAAGTCGGAGAGAAGCTTGAAGCCCGCATCGCGGCCCTTCTTCGTGCAGGAAGCCTGCTGTACCGCCGTGAACTTGCCGTCCAGGATACGCCCGCCCGGCACCTTCTTCACGTCGTCGATTAGCTTCGGCCGCAGACCGGCCAGCGCGTCCATTTTCTCGTTCATGAATAGATCGAACGAGGCATCCAGGCCGCTCACCCGGTGCACCGTCGCGTTCTTGATGTTCCGCTCCAGCCACAGGTCATAGGCCGCCCGTGTAGACACGGCGATGGTGGTGCCAGCGCTGTCCACCTCTTCCGGCGTTTGGAATTTGGAGCCGGCCGGCACCAAGTAGGTCGCCTCGATCTCCACATAGGCCGCGGTGAAGTTGACATAGGTCGCCCGCTGCGGCTCCGCGCCGACAAAGCCCACGTCCCACAGGTCATCCTTGGAAGAATCCGCCAGCGCGCCGGGGTTCGGGTACGGGTGGTATTCCACCGGCACGCCCAGGCGCTCGGCGAACAGCGCCGTCATGGACGGCGCAACGCCTTCCGGATCGCCGGACGCGGTCTTACCCGTTACCAGCAGAAAGTTGCTCATATTGATGGCGGCGCGCAGTGTGCCGGTTGGTGCCAGTTCGGCGGCAAGGGGATGGGACATAACCAAGCGTTTCCTATGCTTTGTTCTAAGGTTCCCCCTTATCCCGCATTCACTGTTACCCGGCAAGCGGCTCACTGTGCATAGGGGCGACGCTGCACGGGAGGATAGAGCCGGTCCAAGGGGATAGAGTGGCCCTCAGAATCGACAATACGACAGTGATGCCGGTCAAATTTCCGAGGCTCCGTCACGCCACAGGAGTGCGCTATCACTCCCATCTCATGATGCATGTGCTCGGCATAGTTCTTTACACGCACGGCCTTGTCTTTTGGGTCCAAGCCCTTTTGCAGCCGCGGGTTATGGGTAGTGATACCGGTCGGGCAGGTGTTTTTATTGCAATGCATCGCCTGGATACAGCCAAGTGCAAACATGAACCCCCGCGCCGACGTCACGAAGTCCGCACCAACACAGAGCGCCCAGGCAGCCTTGGCCGGCGTGATCATCTTGCCACTGGCGATAAGCTTAATCCGCTCCTTCAGCCCATGTTCCATCAGCTTGTCTGCCAAGACAGGCAGACTTTCTTTGATGGTGATCCCCACATAGTCGATCAAACTACCCGGCGCTGCTCCCGTGCCACCGTCGCCACTATCCAGTGTGATAAAATCCGGTGCGCTTTCGATGCCGCGCGCGTGAATTTCCTGGAACAAATCATCCAGCCAGTCGAACGTGCTTATCACCGCCTTAAAGCCCACCGGTTTGTCTGTCACCTCCCGTACCCGGTGAATAAGGTCCAACAATTCTTTGGAGTTACTGACATCTTTATGCCGGTTGGGACTGATAGAGGATTTGCCGACCGGTATATGCCGGATCGCTGCGATTTCTGCTGTCACCTTTTCGGCGGGCAGAATGCCACCCTTACCCGGTTTAGCCCCTTGGCTCAGTTTAATCTCAAACATCCGGACCTGATCATGTGCAGCAATTGTCCGCAGCCGATCTTCAGACAAATCACCTTTTTCATCGCAAACACCGTACTTGGCAGTGCCCATCTGAAATACGATGTCGGCACCGCCTTCCAGATGAAACGGAGACAAGCCGCCTTCGCCGGTATTTAACCAAACACCAGCCATGCGTGCGCCATTTGACAACGCGATGACAGCCGGGCGGGAGATAGCACCAAAACTCATCCCGGAGATATTGAATATCGAACGTGTTTTGAAAGGCTGCCGGCAATACGGCCCTAGCACCACTTCAGACGGCAACTCCGCATTTTCGTCTAAAATCGGATAGGCACTATTTACAAACAGTTCTTCACCAACTGGCCGCAAGTCACGGGTGGAGCCAAAGGCAATCGTTGTGTCGACTTTTTTGGCCGCTCGATAAACATATGACCGCTCTGCCCGATTAAATGGCATCTCCTCGCGGTCCAGGGCGAAAAAGTACTGCCGGAAAAATCCACCGAGATTTTCAAAAAAATATCGGAGACGCCCAACAACAGGAAAATTGCGGCGGACAGCATGTTCAGTCTGCGTGCTATCTATGACAAAAAGCACAACGAACAATATTGTGGCAAGGCCGACAACCACGAGGAACAGGGTGGCCATGAACTCCATGACAGCGACCAAAACTCTAACCTCCACAGCTAGCCTCCCGAATTACTATTTGTAGTTTGGGTATACCTTATCCCCGGTTTGTCGGCCACAGACCTACACCATCAGCCCGAGGGATTTTGCGCGCTCGGCCAGCACCTGCTCCGTACCAGCAATCAGATCAGCCATAATCTCCGCCGCTGGCCGAATAGCCTTGATCATGCCAATGCCCTGCCCGGCGAAGCCCGGATTCACGTCCTGAGCCCGCCCGGCCAGATTGGCGGATGTTAACGCTGGCCGCGAAATCTGTCCCTGAAAGGGCATTGGCAGTGGATCATTTTCACTTTCTTCCCATAGACGAGTCCATTTCGACTTGATCATACGCGCGGGCTTGCCGGTACAGAACGGGAGACCGTCGTGCCCTCCTCGTTCGCCTCGACGATGGCCTGCTTCTGCCCGTCCAGAATACCGGCCTCTTGGCTGGCCAAAAAGGCCGAGCCGATCCAGACGCCGCTTGCGCCCAGCATCATCGCCGCCGCGATTCCACGGCCATCGGAAATGCCTCCGGCTCCGATGACAGGCACCTTGTCGCCGACTGCGCCCACCACCTGCGGGATCAGCGCCATAGTGCCAATGGGTGAGTTGTGACCGCCGCCATCATGCCCTTGCGCCACTACAGCATCTATGCCGTCCGGCACGACTTGCAACGCGTGACGGACGGTACCAACCATGCACAAGACCCTCGTTCCATTAGCCCGCAAGCGCTCCATCCAGGGCTGCGGGCTCCCCAAACCACTGGCATAAACCGGCACTTTCTCGTCAATGATCACATCCATCTGGGCTTCAAAGAATTCCTTTGTAAACATCGCCGGACCATCGGGTTCCGGCCATACCTAGGACGGATCGGCTTGTGCAATCCCTTCCATTGCGAGGAACTGAGCGGCAAAGTCCTGCAACTCCGGCACCAGGTCCTGTGGCAAAGGTCCATTGCTGGGGGCTTTCAAATTGGCCCCCCGCCGAACGGAGGCTGGCAATAAAGTGTCCACACCAAACGGCTTGTCGGTCAACGCGCGGGTGCGTTGTATCCATTCCCGTAAGCCGCGAGGGCCCTGCCCGGCACAACCTATGATCCCCAAGCCGCCGGCATTTGACACAACCGCGGCCAACTCAGGTGTACTGGCAGTGCCCATTCCGGCTAGCAGAATGGGGTACTCAATGCCGAAAATATCGCAAATGGAGGTTCGGAACATGGCGGCGTTTCCTCTTGGTCCTGTGTTACGGTTCGGAAGTCTGCCACCTCCAACACGCAGCCGCAATAGGCGCCCACACTAGCGGATGGCAATGACCCCAGAGCTATGCTGGAAAGTTGGTGACGGCTTGATCAGGCGGCGTTTTGCATTTGTTTGATCCCGTCGATGAATGCAATGCCCTGGATTATCCCAGGCATGCGATTTGCGCCGTCGCGCTTTCGCCATGTGCCCTGCGCTGACATCAGGAGCCTGACCGCCATGGCGAGGGCGGTCTTTCGGCTCAGACAGCCTTTGGTTTTACCTGTCCGGTGACACACCGTCGCGAAGGCGCTTTCGATGGGATGGGTGGTTCTGATGTGTTTCCACTGTTCTGCCGGGAAATCATAGAAGGCCAGCAGCACGTCACGGTCTTTGATCCATTTGGCTACCGCTTGTTCGTCTTTCACGCCGTAGGTCTCGATGAAGAAATCGCAGGCCGCCATGGCTTCGGCCTTCGTCTCTGCCTGCCAGATGTCGTGCAGGGGGCCTTTGGCTTTCGCTTGCACCGATTGGGGCATTGCCTTCAGCCCATTGCCGGTTTTATGGAACCAGCAGCGCTGTTCTGCGGTCGCGCCGAAGACCGCGCGAAGGGCGGCCCAGAAGCCCAGTGCACCGTCGCCTACCGCGAGATCGGGCGCGTGATTGAGGCCGCGCCACTTGAGGTCGAGCAGGAGCGCGCGCCAGCTTTGGGTCCTTTCGCGATAGCCGTCGGTCAGCCCCAGTATCTCCTTTCGGCCCCATTCATCCGCGCCGATCAGCACCAGAACACATTGCTTTTCTTCCATCCTTGGCTGGAAATAGACGCCATCCGCCCAGACATAGACGATGCGCCGGGCGCTGAGATCGCGCTTCTGCCAGCGGTCGTACTCCTCCCACCAATCGGACTTCAGCCGCGAGATGGTGGGGGACGACAGGCCCGCCGCGTTCGGCCCGAGCAGCGCGGCCAAGGCCGCCTGAAAATCGCCCGTGGAAATGCCGTTGAGGGAAAGCCAGGGCAGTAAGTCCTCGACGGACTTCGCCTTGCGCAGATACGGTGGCAGGATCGAAGAAGAGAACCGACCCTTCTCAGCCTGCCGATCACGATCCCGCCCGCGTGGCCCTTTCACGGGCACTGGGCCAATCCCGGTCATTCCCTCTCGTTCTGGCAGGTGAGCGTGACAAACGACCCGCGCGGGCCCCTCGGGCGTCGTCTCATTGGAAAATGGCGCAAGCCATGCGCTCCACTCAGCTTCAAGCGCTTGCTCGATCAACTGCCGCGCCCCGGAACGGATCAAATCCGTCAGCGGATCGGCGGAAAATCCCTTGGGATGGGGCAACGCGGTGATGGTATCTCTCGTCATGGGGCATAGCCTTTTCTCGGCGAGAATTGCGGCGCGGGAACAACGCCATGATATGCCGCCCCTCAGGAAAATCACCAACTGTCAGCTGTTTCTCATGACCCCAAGCACAGGACGGTGATCGGCATACCCCCGGCGTTCCCGGTCACAATAGTCAGACCGCTTCAGCAACACATCCGACAGGCCCTGCTAGCCGCGCTTTTTATCCGCTACGAAGACGAAATCCATGATGCTGTTGTAGTGACGGTCGCATTGGGTGCCTGTTGCCGGGCATGAATTGTCACTAAGATACTCCGGGCGAAGCCAGACCAGCCCTTTCTTCTCCGTAAATATATCAAAGGCTTGATTGCCTGTCAGCGTGTCCGGGTTGAAGTCAAAATTGTAGTCTCCTACCAAAATTGCAGGCAATTTCTGACTCAACACCCAATCACGGATCAATTCCGATTGGCGCTGCCGCCGGGTCACGTCCCGCCGGTTGAAGTGGTTAACGATGAACAGAAACTCCAGCCCTGTCTTCTTGTGGCGGAAACGCCCGACAAGCGCCTTCCGCGAGCCAGGAAAGCGGTCCAGCTCGAACACTTCCTTGAACTTCAGCGTGGTCAGATTGTAGAAAATTGCCATGCTGTCTTCATTGCCATGGCGGGCCTTCAAGTAGCGGAGCTGATTGCCTGGCCTTTCAACCGCATCGCTATGAAGCTTGGCGTTTTGCTCGCCCGACACTTCAACTAGACCAACCAAATCAATGCCCTTGCTGATCAAGGCCATATCTTCCGCCACTTTCGCCGGATCGGTATCTCGATCTGACTCCACGTTAAACGAGAGAACGGTCAGAATCTCATCAGCTGCCCGGCTGGCGGTCGGTAACAGCGCCAATGCCAGCAGGAGGCAAACAGTAGGAAAGATAAATCTGAAGGCCATCGCTTTGCTTCATTTCAGAGCCGGACTATGATTTTGCACTGTCTATCGTCGCGGCACCTTGGTCGCCAGCATTGAATCTCAGCGCAGGGATGTAGCGGCAGAGCAGTTTTCCAACTAGTGTCCCCCGTCCCGCAGCATGAGTTGCCCGTTGACCACCGCGAATCCCGCCTTCACCGTTCCGGCATTTACGCCAGCCGCCCGCTGGCTGGCGACGGCGGCTGCGCTATCGGCATTCTTCACGTCGATCTTCACCAGCTCGCTGACCAATGTTGCGGTTCCCCACGTCATGGGCGCTTTCGGCGTTGGACAGAGCCAGGCGCAATTTCTCTCCACCGCCTTTTTGGCTATGAACACTACCGGCTTGCTGGCCAGTTCCTGGACTATCGCCAAAATCGGCCAGCGGCGGACATTTTTTCTGGTAATGGCTGTCTTTGCCGGGGCCAGCGTCCTGTGCTTCGTCGCACCTTCTCTAGAAATCATGATCCTCGGCCGGGTGCTGCAGGGCTTCGCGGCTGGTCTTTTACAGCCGTTGGTGATGCTGGTCCTCTTCCAGGTCTTTCCGATGGAGCGGCGCGGTCTTGCCATGGGCATGTTCAGCATGGGGGTCACCGTGGCCCTGGGGCTGGGCCCCTCGCTTGGCGGCATTACCATTGATGCCTTCAGTTGGCGGTCGATCTTCCTCATTCCCATACCAGCCTGCCTTTTCGCGGGCGTGCTGGGCATGCTGTTTCTACCCACCGAAGATAGCAAAATAGAGCCCGGCAAGTTCGATGTTCTCGGTTTTGGGCTGATCAACGCTTTTGTCTTTGGCTGGTTTACGCTTTTGGGCAACGGCCAGAAGTGGGGCTGGACATCTGATGACCTGATGATGCTTGCAGCCTTCACATTGTTCGCGCTGATAGGGTTTGTCCTATCACAGCAACGCCGGGGCGCGACTCTTTTAGACCTTAACCTGTTCACCAATGGGCGGTTCGTCAACGCGTTGGCCTGTTCCTTTTTCTTTGGCTTCGGCAACTTCGCCAGCGTTTATTCGTTCTCCATCTTCGGCCAGATTGTCCAAGGCTTCTCGCCAACCGTCGCTGGTTCCATGCTCCTACCGGGCAGCTTCTTTGCTGCTGCGATCCTGCCGCTTGCCGGCCGCGTGTCCGACAAATTGCCCGCCCCGATCATCATGATATTCGGCTTGGTGATTATCGTCACCAGCGTCTCGATGCTGATCGGTGCGGATGCAAATACCGTGTTTTGGTATGTCGCGATTTCGCTGCTGATTGGCCGGGTCGGTTCCGCGTTCACCTCGCCAGCGCTCAACACGACGGCTATCGGCGCACTAAGCCCTCAGCAGATGCGGTGGGGCGCCGGTATCACCAACCTGTCACTGATGATGGGCGGCTCCACCGGCATCAGTGTCTACGTCATCTTGCTGGAGAACCGTATCGAATTCCATGCCACCCAGCTTGGCGCAACCCAAACGTCGGCCAACGGTGTGACCGTCGATATGCTGGGCACGGTCGCAGGCCAATTGTCCGGCACAGGCCTGCCGGAAGCCATGCAGCAGGGTGTTGCCATGCTCTACCTGGATCGGGTCGTAACGGCACAAGCCAATATGTTGGGATTTCAGGATGGATTCTTCTTCCTGACCATGGTGGCGCTGGGGCCTCTCATTCCGGTGTTGTTCCTGATGCGTAAGCGGCGCTAGACTTCCGGGCAACTATTCCAACTGGAGCTTGCCTGCCATGAATGCCCACCTTGGCCAAGCCGGTATCGCCCCGATCGACGTCAGTGATCCGACCCTGTACAGCACCGATACGTGGCAACCGCTATTTGCCAAGCTGCGCGCTGAAGACCCTGTACAATTCGTACCGGAAAGCGCTTACGGCCCGTATTGGTCCGTCTGCAAATACAACGACATCATGACAGTCGAACTGGACGTGGAAACCTATTCATCCCAGATCGGCGGCATCACTATCCGCGACATACCGGATGACATCCGTCGCCCCAGCTTTATCCAGATGGACCCGCCCAAGCACACGGCCGAACGCAAGACCGTCGCCCCGATTGTTGCACCGTTCAATCTGAAGAACATGACCGATACCATCCGGAAGCGTACCTGCTTCGTGTTGGATGGCCTGCCCAAAGGCGAGGAGTTTGATTGGGTCGACACGGTCTCCATCGAGCTAACGACCATGATGCTGGCAACATTGTTCGACTTCCCCATGGAAGACCGCCGCAAGCTTACGTATTGGTCCGACCTTTCGACCTTTACTGACTATGATGCTCCGCAAGCGTTGGCTACGGATGAGTACGATAAGTTCGAGAAGCTGAAGGAAATGGCCGCCTATTTCGGCAACTTGTGGGAGGAGCGCAAACACCAGGAGCCGCGCTTTGACCTGATTTCCATGCTGGCGCACTCGCCTGCGACCCAAGACATGGACCTGAAGAAGTTCATGGGCCAGTTGACCCTGTTGATTGTTGGTGGCAACGACACCACACGCAACTCCATGTCCGGCGGTCTCTGGTACCTGAGCCAAAACCCGGACGAGTTCGCCAAAGTCCGCGCCAATCATGAGCTGGTGCCTAAGCTGGTCGCCGAAACCATCCGCTTTCAAGCACCGATCATCCACATGCGGCGCACCGCTGCCAAAGACGCAGAGTTAGGCGGCAAGACGATCCGCAAGGGCGACAAGGTCATCATGTGGTACGTCTCCGGTAATCATGATGAAGAGATGATCGACAACCCGGACGAGTTCCTGGTCGACCGCCGCAAGCATCGCCAGCACCTGAGCTATGGGGCCGGCATCCACCGATGCATCGGCGACCGCTTGGCCGACCTCCAACTTGCAATCCTCTGGGAAGAGATCCTGAAACGGGACCTGCAGATCGAAGTACTGGGAGAGCCGGTTCGTAGCGTCTCTAACTTCATCCGCGGGATTAAGAAGCTACCAATTCGCATTGGTTTGTAGCATGGCGGGAAAGCGTTTGCGCTACGTTGATTTGATTGCAGATAATGGTTTGGAAAGCGGTTCTCGAACATGATATCGCAAACAATCAGTCTGTTCTTGAAATTATTGATGTTCAGTATGCGCGAATGCGGTTACTAACCTTTCAAAACATTCTTGAATATAAGCGGTTTCAGACACCTTCAATTGCACATGGGCATAGATAGTCTGAACCACAGCTCCCGTTCGGTTAAACCCCTATCTTATGATCGCGAAAGGATAAGCCAAATGACCAAACTCAAACCCAAAGACAGAACACTCTCTGAAAAACTAGCTGACTCTCACTACCAGCCGAGCAAGGCTGAAATGGAACAGGAATACGATATGCCCGGCGCGGAGATGAAAGACCTGCGCAACGCATTCTTCAAGGCGTCGCCGGATAGAAAATCAAAACCAGGTTAGGAATAATTCAGTGCAATGTTACTTAGAAATATAATTCCTATTCCCGTGTATTGACAAAATCTAAAGAAAAAATCATGGAAATCACCCCTGCACTAGCGACTATATTATTCGGACTTCAATTAAGCGCTTGTTCAACAATCACACAAGGCACAGATCAAGAAATTTACATTTCCACATCCCCGATAGCGGCACAGTGTACGCTTGAGAGACAAGGTAAAAAATCGCTGAAATTGTCTCATCGCCTGGGCATGTAACAGTTACAAAAACCAAACACGATATAACGATTACCTGCAACAAAGATGGCTACCAAACCGCAACTTACCGCAACAATAGCGGTTGGGAATCTACTTCGGGTGCGGGAGGCATTCTATTGGATGTGATTTTAACCTGGGGCGCTAGCAGTGCTATCGATTCAATGACAGGTGCTGACAATAAATACGAACCATCTGTCTATATAACGTTAATTCCAATTCAGGCCCCACCACAATAAAGACAATGAGGTAGATCATTTCTTAAAATACCTATTCAGTTAGGCAAACGTCTAAACCGCGTTTGCCCTCTGAACATCCAGCTCTCTTTTCTTGAACACCCCTATATTCTTAAATGTTACTTAGAGATGTAATCCCCTAAACAAAACTAAACTTTTATGCGCAAAACTAAACTGTTTGGGCCTGAAACAGTTTAGGTCAGGTTTAGAAAATGTTGAGTTCCGGTTTACCGTACGCGCAGCAATACCCTGTCTAACAAGCAGCCCAGTGCAAATTATACCCGATGCCCATTACCACCAGGTAAATGCGCACCTGCACCTCTGCGCCCTACCCCACCAATCGCGTGTCCACATGTATTTCACTATGCAAGGTGCGGTGAACCGGGCAGCGGTCCGCTATCCGCAGCAGGTCCGCCCGTTGAGCATCAGACAGATCTCCCAGCAACTCAATCTCACGGTTGATTACGTCGACCCTACCGGCCGTTGTTTCACATTCGGCACAATCGACCGCATGCACTTTTGCATGTTTCAGCCAAACTTCTGCCCGCTTCAGTGGGTAGCCTTTCCGCTCGGCATACATGCGGATAGTCATGGCTGTGCACGCACCCAGTCCGGCCAGCAAGAAGCTGTAGGGGTCAGGGCCGCTGTCGGTCCCTCCGGCCTTTTCCGGCTCGTCAGCCCGCATCCGGTGCTGACCAGCGGCGATCACCTGCGGGAAGGTACCCTCGCCCGCCTCCCTGACCGTTACCTCGCCTTGTGGGGGTGAGACAAGCCCGTCTCGGCGTTCCGGCAGAAAACGGCTCGCCCACGCCGACAGCACCTTTGCCACATACACAGCATCCTCACGGCGGGTCAGCAAATGATCGGCATCGTCCAGCGAGATGAAGCTTTTGGGATGCTTCGCCGCCTGGAATATCTCCCCCGCATTATCGATGGAAACGGTGTTGTCGAGTGGACTGTGCAACACTAACAGCGCCCGGCGCAGGCTAAAGACCGCCTCCCGCATGGACTGACCGGCCAGATCATCAAGGAACTGCTTCTGAATTTGAAACTCACGCCCTCCAAGCGATACCGTTGCCGCCCCTGTTGTGGCAATCTCGTCAAGTTTCGCCTGGAAATTGTGTGCAACGTGTGCCGGATCGAACGGCGCACCGATGGTTGCAACCGCAAGCGCCTCTGGCACCTCACCGGCAACCTTTAAGACAGCAGCACCGCCAAGCGAATGACCGATCAACAATTTTGGCGCTTCATGTGTCGCCCGCAAGTACGCGGTAGCCGCCACCAAATCCGCCACATTCGATGAGAAATTGGTGTTGCCGAACTCGCCGTCGCTCGCCCCCAGTCCGGTAAAATCGAAACGTAGCACCGCAAAGCCGCGGGCCGCCAATCCTTGCGAAACCCGGTTGGCCGCGAATATATCCTTGGAGCATGTAAAACAGTGCGCGAAGAGCGCAAACGCTCTGGGACCACCCAATGGCCAATCCAACCGCCCGGCCAGCAATTCACCGCTGGCACCAGGGAAACTGACCTTGTCGCTACGTCCGAACATACCTAGCCCTCCGAACTACCAAAGAAGGCTGCTAAGTCAGCAGCCATGTCAGCGGCGAAACGCCATTGACCACCACGTGCTCAAAGACACTTGGGACCCAATACAGCATCCGCAAGCACCCTTGCACCAAGGCTATTCCGATCGATTCCGCCAGAACCGCCGGCTCTGGCGCCGCCATCGCCGACTGCAGCGCTTGCATGCCAAACTTCACCGCCCCCAGAATGAGTCCGGGCAGGAAGTAAACCCACATTACAATTCCCAAAAAAGTGCGCATTTTCTGACCTTTCTTTGCTAATTCCTATTCCAGCAGCATTCGTCGCTGCCATCGACCCTATTCGCCCTTATCGGAGGCCATCTGTGTTGCCGGATCAAGTTAAAATCCTGTCAAGGGAACGAGTCTATGATGGCTATAATGCCTTCGAAAAAATCCACCTTCAGTATGATCAGTTCGCCGGGGGGCTTTCCCGGCCGGTTTCGCGTGAAATGCTGGTCCGTGGTACCGCGGTTTCCGTCATCCCCTATGATCCCGTTGCTGACCGCCTGGTCCTGATCGAGCAATTCCGTATCGGCGCTTACGGCGCAGAGCGGCATCCGTGGTTGACAGAAATCGTCGCCGACCGTGCGGAAACCCGTGAAACGTTTGAGGAAACCCGCCACACCGTCAAAAGCCTCGAATACATCTGTTCCTATTTGATTAACCCGGCATGTTCGACCGAAACCATGCATGAGAAACAGTTGACAGTTGGTGATTGTCCTGAGGGGCGGCATATCATGGCGTTGTTCCCGCGCCGCAATTCTCGCCGAGAAAAGGCTATGCCCCATGACGAGAGATACCATCACCGCGTTGCCCCATCCCAAGGGATTTTCCGCCGATCCGCTGACGGATTTGATCCGTTCCGGGGCGCGGCAGTTGATCGAGCAAGCGCTTGAAGCTGAGTGGAGCGCATGGCTTGCGCCATTTTCCAATGAGACGACGCCCGAGGGGCCCGCGCGGGTCGTTCGTCACGCTCACCTGCCAGAACGAGAGGGAATGACCGGGATTGGCCCAGTGCCCGTGAAAGGGCCACGCGGGCGGGATCGTGATCGGCAGGCTGAGAAGGGTCGGTTCTCTTCTTCGATCCTGCCACCGTATCTGCGCAAGGCGAAGTCCGTCGAGGACTTGCTGCCCTGGCTTTCCCTCAACGGCATTTCCACGGGCGATTTTCAGGCGGCCTTGGCCGCGCTGCTCGGGCCGAACGCGGCGGGCCTGTCGTCCCCCACCATCTCGCGGCTGAAGTCCGATTGGTGGGAGGAGTACGACCGCTGGCAGAAGCGCGATCTCAGCGCCCGGCGCATCGTCTATGTCTGGGCGGATGGCGTCTATTTCCAGCCAAGGATGGAAGAAAAGCAATGTGTTCTGGTGCTGATCGGCGCGGATGAATGGGGCCGAAAGGAGATACTGGGGCTGATCGACGGCTATCGCGAAAGGACCCAAAGCTGGCGCGCGCTCCTGCTCGACCTCAAGCGGCGCGGCCTCAATCACGCGCCCGATCTCGCGGTAGGCGACGGTGCACTGGGCTTCTGGGCCGCCCTTCGCGCGGTCTTCGGCGCGACCGCAGAACAGCGCTGCTGGTTCCATAAAACCGGCAATGGGCTGAAGGCAATGCCCCAATCGGTGCAAGCGAAAGCCAAAGGCCCCCTGCACGACATCTGGCAGGCAGAGACGAAGGCCGAAGCCATGGCGGCCTGCGATTTCTTCATCGAGACCTACGGCGTGAAAGACGAACAAGCGGTAGCCAAATGGATCAAAGACCGTGACGTGCTGCTGGCCTTCTATGATTTCCCGGCAGAACAGTGGAAACACATCAGAACCACCCATCCCATCGAAAGCGCCTTCGCGACGGTGTGTCACCGGACAGGTAAAACCAAAGGCTGTCTGAGCCGAAAGACCGCCCTCGCCATGGCGGTCAGGCTCCTGATGTCAGCGCAGGGCAAATGGCGAAAGCGCGACGGCGCAAATCGCATGCCTGGGATAATCCAGGGCATTGCATTCATCGACGGGATCAAACAAATGCAAAACGCCGCCTGATCAAGCCGTCACCAACTTTCGCCATAGCTCGGGCAAAACCGGGGCAACCCCCTACCCCGGGGTCTCCACGCACTGAGAACGGCTCTGAGCGCGCCGCCCCTCTCCAGAGACAAACTGGACGCAAGCGCCGGGATCGGACAGGATCGCGCTCCGGGGTAACCTTAGCCGCACGCGCCGGAGCCGCTCCCCTTTGAGGCTCAGCCTGTGCTTCGGAGGGCGGCATCCCCTCTTCCGGTCTCAAAATCCAGGACTTACCACCAGCGCTCCCTTTTCGTCTCCGGTATTCGGGTTCGTCGCAACAAAGGTAGGAAACCCGACATGGCGCTTGCGGCATGATATTGTGCTGACTGGCTTTTTTCTGTTTTCGTTCCTCTCGTTTTTTGCCTCCACTACGCTGCCTTTTTCGGAGGTAGGGGGACGAACACCACCCCGCTCCTGCGAATCGCGTCAGAGCCTATTCTATGGGGTGCTCTGTCCAGTTTTCACGGCTGTGAATCCCGGAGACCAATTGGTTCACAGAAAGGGTCGGATGCTCTGAGCGTCGCGGAATAAAAGTCCGCCCTTTTACGCTGGATGCAACGAGCGGAAGGCGGGGAGATGTATATTGTGGAATTGTAGGGGCGCGTCCGCCGGGCATGCCCCGTTGATGGAATGATTGTGAACGGCGGAGCAATACTCGGCCACGGTAGCGGCAGCGTTGTGTTGTCGCGGGCGGCGTAAAAGTCGGCCACTTTTGTCCTTTCAATTAATGGGAGGGCTTGGGGATATTCACCGTGGAATTGTATTTGAAGGTTCGCCACGCTCACTTTGAGGAAGGTTTGAGGGGGCGTCAGATTGCGCGGGATTTTGGGATCAGCCGGGACAGTGTTTCAAAGATGTTGGCGTATTCTGAGCCGCCTGGTTATCGGCGTACGGCACCGATCAAACGACCAAAGCTTGATCCTTATACCGAGCAGAGTGACCAGTGGTTGGCGGAAGACAAGGCCCGGCCTCGCAAACAGCGCCACACAGCCAACCGTATCTTTGAGCGGCTACGCGACGAATGCGCATTTGATGGTGGCTACACGATTGTCAAAGACTATGTGCGTTCGCCAAAGCGTGGCTCACGGGAGATGTTTGTGCCCTTGAGCCATCCCCCAGGGCATGGGCAGGCGGACTTTGGCGAAGCGTTGGTTGGTATCGGCGGGGTTGAGCAGAAGGCCTACTTCTTTGCCCTTGATCTGCCGCATAGCGATGCGTGCTACATCCGCGCGTATCCTGCGGCGAACACTGAAGCCTGGCTTGATGGGCATGTGCCCGCCTTTGCCTTCTTCGGCGCTGTACCGCGCTCAATCCTTTACGATAAGGATCGCTGCCTTGTGGCCAAGATCATGCCAGATGGCACCCGCAATCGTACGCAGCGGTTCCGTGCGATGCTATCTCACTACGTGATTGGGGAGAGGTATGGTCGCCCCGGCAAGGGCAACGATAAAGGCAAGGGTGAGGGGCTGGTTGGTTACGGGCGTCGCAACTTCATGGTTCCAATGCCGCGGTTCGCGAACTGGGATGCGTTCAACGACTATCTTGAAGAACAATGCCGCAAACGGCAGGCTGACATTCTGCGTGGCCACAAGATCAGCATCGGTGAACGACTGGGCGCTGATCTGGCGGCGATGCGCACCCTGCCAGCCGCGCCCTTTGAAGCTTGTGATCTGCAGAGCGGCTAGGTCACATCAACATCCCAAGGACGATTGCGTGGCAACGATTACTCAGGGCCGGTTGCCTATGGCCACCGCGAGGGTTGGATCATTGGATCAAGGGCTTCGGTGACCGCGTCGTCATCGGGTGCGCCACCGAAGTCATCGCGGACCATCCCCGCTGCTATGACACGGGCGACATGATGTTCGATCCGGTACACTACCTGCCTCTCATCGAGCGCAAGATCATGTCCTTTGATCCAGCCACGCCATTGCAAGGCTGGGACTTGCCTGACGCGTTCCAAACCCTCCAACGATTATTGGAAGCCCGGCAGGGCAAGGCCGGAAAGCGGGAATATGTTCAGGTACTGCGGCGGCTGGAGCGCTTTGAGCTGGAGGTTTTGCATCTGGCAATCAAAGACGCACTGCAGATGAGGGCGGTCAGCTTTGACGCAATCAAACACTTATTGCTTTGCCGGGTCGAGAGACGACCACCGAGACTGGATCTGGATGTTTACCCGTTCCTGCCCAGAACCAATATCGCAACAAGGGCGGCATCATCCTACATGAGCTTGCTGGCGGGAGATAGCGCATGAGCGATGCTCCAGAACTGCTTTTGGCGAACCACCTCAAACCTCTGCGCTTGCCAACCTTCTTGCGCGCGCATGATAAGCAGGCCCGCATCTGCGCCGCCGAAGGTGTAGATCATGGGCGCTATCTGGCGCGGTTGACGGAATTGGAACTGATCGACCGTGAACGGCGTATGGTTGAGCGCCGGATCAAATCGGCAAAGTTCCCGGCCGTCAAAAGCCTTGATAGCTTCGACTTCAAAGCGATCCCCAGCCTGAACAAGATGATGGTGCTGGCACTGGCGCGCGGCGAATGGATCGAGCGCAAGGAGAACGTCATCGCTCTTGGCCCGTCAGGAACCGGCAAAACCCCCGTCGCCCTCGGGCTGGGTCTGGCCGCCTGCCAGAAGGGTATGCCGGTCAGCTTCGTCACTGCCGCCTCTCTCGTGCATGAGTTGATGGAAGCCAGAGATGAGAAACGCCTGCTGCGATTGCAACGCCAATTGGCCAAGGTCAAGCTGCTGATCATTGATGAATTGGGGTTCGTGCCGCTGAGCAAAACCGGGGCAGAACTGTTGTTCGAACTGATATCGCAGCGTTACGAGCGCGGCTCAACACTGATCACCAGTAATCTGCCGTTCGAGGAATGGACAGAACCCTTCGGCACAGAACGCCTGACAGGTGCCTTGCTGGACCGGCTGACCCATCATGGGAATATCCTGGAGATGAATGGCGAAAGTTACCGCCTCAACCAAAGCAAATCCCGCCGCCCCAGAAGCTAATCATCATCTGATTGGCCTAACGGCCAACGCGCCTCGGAACGTGCTTGCTATTTGAGGGCATCACGCCACAAGGGGCAATCTTGAACCCGGAAAGGGGCCCAATATTCCACCGGCAACTGGTCCCTTTTTGCGCCGAGATGGACAGCTTATGGCGTTCACGTCAAGATACGCTGTCAGTCTCTATGAGAACGTCGCTCAGTGGACGGGACTCAGCAGAAAAGTGTTTCAGGACTTCAGCTTAGATGAATTCCGTGAAAGGCTTGGCGTCGAGGAAAGCAAATACCCGGCCTTCGGGGCGCTCAACAAGCACGTCATTAAGCCAGTGACCATGGAGATCAATGCGCTCGCGCCCTTCAACGTCTCGATCATGCCGATCAAGACGGGCAAGAAAGTCACGCGGATCAAGGTAGGGTGGTGGTCCAAGACCAAGGAAGAAATGGACGAGGCCTGGAAAGAGGTTCGACGGCCAAAGGTTGGCCGCAAGGCCAGGATATCCAAGCAGGCGTCACGGTCTACGAGCCGAAGCAGAGCGAGAACCGCCTTGTACGCAACGATCCTTTCCTGAAGGACGCTAGGCGGCAAGTTTGACCGCACCTGTGCCCGAACCTTTCACACTTGCCCGAAAACTTCACAATTACCTGATTCTGTGGATAACTTTTCCCCGAATTCCTTACATTAAACCCCCGAAAACCTCACCAGAGTCCCCGAATCCTTCACATTATCGGCATATGTACGCCGCTCATGTAGACGCGGCAGATGAGGAGGGTTTCCATGGTCTCGACCATGAAGACAAAGACATTCGGGTATTCCAGGTCCTGGCTGATGAAGCCATCAGCTGGCTGCACACCAACAAGATCACCAACGCCAACCTATTGATTGCCCTACAGGCTTTCGCGCTGCGCAGGGACGGCTTCATATCCCGCTGGCCGGTGCCGGGCTGAGTCCCGCTTGGTTGGACACGTCCATATCTGTTGGCGCAGGCAAGCCCCGGCGGTCGAAAGAAACGCTCTTGATCAATGCAAAGACCAGGCTACCAGGCATTAACTGCAGTTCTGCTGCAGCATGCCGGGTGATCCTCGCCCGAAGCCTTGCACCATCTGCGTCTACCAAGACTTCGGCAAAAGCGGTTCCTGCCTCTTCGGCGATCTCTACGACAGTACCAGACAACACGTTTCGGATGCTCAGGCCTTCTGGCCGCGTAGTCGCTAGCGCAACGTCGCGCGCCCGGATCCGCACACGCACTGTATCGCCAACAGCCAAGTGATCCAGCATCGGCATGGTCAAAATCTGGCCGTGCAAGTCCATTCGCGTGAGGAAATACCCCTGATCGTGCGCAGCAATCCGCGCCTCCAGCAACACGCCGGCCTCAAATTTTCCAGTAAGCGGCTGCAGGTCCAATCGCTCCATCATCTGCGCCGTAGGACCTTGGGCGACAAGGCTTCCATCATCCATCACCGCCATTTGGTCAGCGAGCATGGCAACTTCATCAATTGCGTGACTGACATAAATCGTTGGCAAGTTGAAACGGCGGCTAACTGTCTGGAGATACGGCAAAATATCTGCCTTGCGCCGCAGGTCGAGCGCTGCCAAAGGCTCGTCAAGCAATAGCAGCCGCGGTTGGGTCAGCAACGCCCTGCCCAGAGCTACCCGCTGACGCTCTCCTCCGGACAAGCCTACGGGACGGCGGCTGAGCAACATGTCCATATCCAATGCTTGCACGACTTCCCGTTTCAGTGCGCTGCCTGCCTTGCTGCGTTTCGCCGCGAATGCCAGATTGCCTTCGACGTTCAAATGCGGGAACAGACGGGCGTCTTGAAACACATAGCCGACCGCGCGCCGGTACGGCGGAATATATGTTTCAGCAGCGCTGTCGAGCCACACCTTGCCAGCAAAGGACACCACACCAACCGCCTGCGGCTCAAACCCGGCGATAATGCGCAGCAACGTGGTCTTTCCGCTGCCTGACGGACCGAACAGAGCCGTCACGCCCTTCAGTGCCAATGTTTCCCGCACCTTGAGCATAAAACCGTCGAGGCTTTGGCACAGGTCTAGGTGCAAATCAACCGGCATGGATCGGGAACCGCCGGTTCAGGACAAATACCAGCAACAGCACTAGGAACGAAAACACCAGCATACCAAGCGAGAGCACATGTGCAGCTGCATAGTTCAGCGTCTCCACATGCTCATATATCGCGATAGAGACTACCTTGGTCTCTCCCGGAATGTTGCCGCCGACCATCAACACAACGCCAAATTCACCGATTGTGTGTGCAAACGAGAGCACTGTCGCAGTCAAGAACCCTCGGCTAGCGAGCGGCATCGCGACGGAGATGAAGGCATCCAATCGGCTGGCACCCAGAGTTGCGGCGGCCTCCATTGGGCCTTTACCGACTCCTTCGAATGCGGCCTGAAGGGGCTGAACTGCAAATGGAAGCGAATAGAACATGGAGGCCACGACCAAGCCGGTAAAGCTGAAGGTCAGCGCCTGGCCAGTGACGGAAACCCAGAATCCGCCAATCGTACTGGCAGGGCTCAACAGGGTCAGCAGGTAAAAGCCCAAGACCGTCGGCGGCAGCACCAACGGCAGCGCGGTGATTGCCTCCACAACCGGCTTCCCGCGCGAGCGGGTATTCGCCAGCCACCACGCGAGCGGCGTACTCACCAACAACAGTAACATAGTAGTGGTGGCCGCAAGGGCGAGGGTCAACCAAACGGGTCCTAGATCAGGCATGGCTGTGTTTTAGGGTGTCCCGTAACCAAAGTCGCGGATGATTTTTCGCGCGGCCTCGCTCTTCAGGTAGGCCAAAAACATCTCCGCTGCCGGGTTGCCGGCACCACGTTTCGTCAGCACCGCATTCTGGCGTATCGCATGATGCCAATCGGACGGAACCAGCCAAAAGGCCGGAGGGTCCGTCATGCCTGCAATCTGAGAGAACGCCACGAACCCGGCATCCGCATTGCCGGTCGCTACCAGCGTGTAGGCTTGCCCGATATTTTCCCCATAGACCAGACGAGCCGCTACCCTCTCCCAGACTCCCGCATGCCGCAGGGCCTGTTCCGCCGCAGCGCCATAGGGGGCCAGCTTCGGGTTGGCGAGCGCCAACTTGCGGAAACCGCCATCCATCAGGCCGTTAAAATCCACCGGCCCGCCCCCTGCCCGGATCAGCACCAGCCGCCCTTCGGCATAGGTAAAGCGCGAACCGGCCACGCCCATGCTTCTATCTTCCAGATGCCTTGGCCGCTCCTCATCCGCCGCTAGGAATATGTCAAAAGGCGCGCCATGACTAATCTGGGCATATAGCGTGCCTGTTGAACCCAGTACCAGCTTCAACCGATGCCCGCTTTCCGCTTCGAAGCGTGCTTCCAAAATGCGCAAAACCGGTACGAAGTTCGTCGCGGCCGCAATCGTCGCCTCCGCCGCCCAGGCCGGGCGGAAAACGCCTGGCAGTACCGACGAGGCAACAAGGAGAAAGATGGCGAGAAGGCACATTACACCTGATACCCCCTGGCCCGGTTGGCGTCGATAGCAGAACCGGCTAGGCTCCAGCCATTCTATGCCAACCTGAGAGATCGCCATGCCCGACAACGCCGGAAACGATGTCTACGTCCGCCAGAATTTCGGTAACCGGGTTGGCTTTGGCCGAAGGCCCGCCCTGCTGATCGTGGATTTCCAGGTAGGCTTCGCCGATCCGGACGTCTTTGGTGGCGGCAACGTCAAGGAAGCTGTGGCCGCCACCGTGCCACTGCTTCAAGAGTGCCGGAAACTCGGCCTGCCGGTCGCCTATACTCGCGCAGTCTTTGCCGATGATGGCTCGGATGCAGGAGTCTTCGGCATGAAGGTGCCTGCGCTGAAGCGCCTGACCGATGATGCTGACATCTCCCAGATCGTGCCGGAACTGGCTCCTATCCATGGCGAATACGTAGTCCGCAAGACCGGCCCCAGCGCCTTTTTCGACACCTCACTCGCGGCATGGCTTAATGCGAAGGGCGTCGATACGCTGATGGTCACGGGCGCAACTACCAGCGGCTGCGTGCGCGCGAGCATCATCGATTCGATCAGCTACAACTACCGCACCATGGTCGTCACCGATTGCTGCGGCGACCGCGCGCTAGACCCGCACGAGGCGAACCTGTTCGACATGGGCCAGAAATACGCCGATCTGATGATGGCTGAGGAAGCCATCGCCCAGGCCCGCGCTACCGTCGCTGCCAATTCCTAGGACTGAATCCCATGGTCGATGCCCTGGGCTACCGACGCAAATTCGCGGTCGTAGCGCCCTCCACCAACACCATTGTGTAGCCGGAGTTCGATGCGATGGCACCGCACGGCGTCACCAACCATTTCAGCCGCATCCACATCCCGGACGATCCACTGGGCTCCGACGCGGATTTTGAGCAGTTGATGGTCCGTATTCGGGCGGAACTGCTACAGGCAGTCGACCGCGCCATGACGGCACGGCCCGACTATCTGGTCATGGGCAGTCGTCGGAGACTTTCTGGGGTGGCCTCGCCGGGTCGAAGGAGTTGGAAGCCAAGCTCAAGGAGCGTTCTGGCCTGGAAGTCTCCATGGGCTCGGACGCCTGCCAGGCCGCACTGCGGTGCTATGGCGACATCAAGCGCATCAGCGTGGTAACGCCCTACATGCCCGTCGGCGACGAGGAAGTGCGCAAGTTTTTCACTGACTGCGGGTTTGAAGTAAAGGCGATCTGCGGCCTGAAATCCAAGAGCCCAACCCTGATCGCTCACGAAACGGCAGAGACCTTGCGGGACGCAGTGAACCAGGTGAACGACCCCCAGGTGGAGGCCATCCTCCAGATCGGCACCAACCTCGCATTTGCCCACATCGCACCCATCGCAGAGTTTTGGCTCGGCAAGCCGGTACTGGCGGTGAACACGGCGACCTATTGGTGGACTCTCCGGCAGAACGGCATCATGGACCGGGTGGAGGGCTTCGGCTCGCTGCTGACGGAGCATTGACGCGGCTGCCCGAACTAGACGAAAGTCGTAACTGCCGAACAATCGAAGCAGGAGACCGGTGCCATGAAGTTCATGTGGTTCCACCTGATGCCCTACACGGAACTGCCGGATGATTTCCGCGCCAATCACCCGTCCGTCTGGGTCGATATCCACTCCAGCCTGTTCAACCCCGAACGCGCTCATCACATGTACAACGACTTCATGGATGAGCTGGAATATGCTGCCGACATGGGCTTCGACGCCATTTGCATGAACGAGCATCATTCCAATGGCTATGGCCTAATGCCAAGCTCGAACCTGATTGCCTCGACACTGGCCCGCCGCACCCAGAACATACCGATTTGCGTAATGGGTAACTCGCTCGCGCTCTACAATCCGCCGACCCGCGTGGCGGAAGAATTCGCGATGCTGGACTGCATCTCCGGCGGGCGCCTGATCGCAGGTTTCCCCGTGGGCACGCCCATGGATACCTGCTTTGCCTACGGCCAGAACCCCAGCCAGCTGCGCGAGCGTTACCTGGAAGCCCACGATCTAGTGATCAAGGCCTGGACCGCGCCCGAGACTTTCGCCTTCAACGGCCGCTTCAACCAGCAGCGCTACGTGAACATCTGGCCCCGGCCTATCCAGAAGCCGCACCCGCCCATATGGATTCCGGGCGGAGGCAGTGTCGAGACGTGGCGCTGGTGCGCGGAGATGGACTACGTCTACTCCTACCTCTCCTACTACGGCTACAAGGCCGGTATGGCGACCATGCAGGGCTTCTGGGACGAGATGAAGTCGCTAGGCAAGGAACCAAACCCCTACATGGCCGGGTTCGCCCAGGCCATCGGCGTGGCGGAGACGGAGAAAGAGGCTTACGAGCTCTACAAGGAACCGGCGGAATATTTCTTCGACCGCTGCCTGCACGTCGATCCGCGCTTCGCCCAGCCGGCTGGTTACGTGACCGAAGCAACCCAGCGCGCCGGTTTGGAGAGCCAGGTAGCCCGCGCCGCCCAACCGGAGCGCATCCGCACCTCGACCGAGCGCGCCGTCAGCAAGTCTGCGCGCGAGTTCGATGCGATCCTGGAAAATGGCTACATCATTGTCGGCAACCCGGACCAGGTCGCCGACAAGATCCGCGAGATGGCCAAGACGCTGAATGTCGGCCACCTGATGACGCTGCTGCAGTTCGGCAACATGGGCAAGGACTTGACCATGTACAACACCCGCCTTTTCGCGGAGAAGGTCATGCCGCAATTGCAGGATCTGTTCGTGAACGAGTGGGAAGACCGCTGGTGGCCGAAACCCCTGGACGCCGGCGCCCAGGCCGTGCCCATGCAGCGCCCCTCCATGGCAGCGGAGTAGCGTGGAGCCGCCTCCCCCTCTGCTGTCATTGCTAGTCCGCGGAGCGGGCGAAGCAACCCAAGGGCCTCAAGCGGTTCCCCCTGGGTTGCTTCGTCACCCCGGATCAAGTCTGGGGCTCTTCGCAATGAAGGCGGGTTAAAACGGCTGAGGTTTAAATTGAAGGCAGGTTCAGTGGGCTGCCTGCCCCGCCGCTAAGTCGTCGCCTCCGCTACTTCCGCCAGGATCTCATCGTCCGACGCCCGGTTCAGGATAACCGATGGATCAACCACTCTCTTGCCGTCCACAATCTCGCAGCCGACCTTTTTCAGCTTCGGCAGGCTCTTGCAGGGCGACTGCCCGGTATCGGCGTCGTAGGGCAGATTATGCCATGGGCAGACGACACTGTTGCCGTCTATCCAGCCATTCACCAGATCACCAAAGGCATGCGGACAGCGCCGCGACAGGGCGACCGCCTTGTCCTCCGCCAAGCGGGCGACGCACAGCGCGCCTGACAAGGCCTTGATCGCACCCACCGGCACATCGGTCAACGGCACTTCGAACTTATCGCCAATCTTTGTGCCCACGGTCGCGATTTTGTTAGGTTCCGGCTCCGGCGGCTACATGGATGGCAAGAACTTGTTGCGCGTGCGGATCACCAGGCTTTTCGGATAGCTGAACTGGGTGAGCGACGGCACTTCCGCCAACGGCTTCAGCAATGGCGAATTCGTCCAGCCGGAATAGACGTAAGGGTGGTAGTGCAGCTTGGGAAATTCCGGCTTCTCCACCGACAGGCGGCAGGAAATAACGAAGCGCGTTTCGTCGATCCGGTTCAATTCCGAGCCGTGCAGCGTGTTCGTGTGGAACATGATGACATCGCCCGGCTCCAGGTCAAAGGTGGTCGCCTTGTGCAATTGCTCCCCGTCCTGAATGTCGCCGGAACGCTTGAACTTGAAGGTGCCGTCGTTGTCGAGGCTGTAGATCGTCAGGCCGTTGCCGCAGCGCACCCGGCCCATGGCAAACCACAGGTTCAAACCATTGGCCACACAGTTAAGCCAACTGTCGCGGTGCGGACCATGCGCCACGATCTTCCCCTGGCCGTGCGCCTTCGCGAACTTGTCGTATTCCTTGCGATGCTTTGCCGCCAAATCGTAGGGGATGTGAAAACGCACGTTCGGCTGCGGCTCGTAATAGAACGAGGTCACGCCCGGGAAAGCCCCAGTCATGAACCGGCGCAGGAACTCATCGGCCAACGGCTGCACTTCGTCATAGACCGTATCGGTCAGGCGCGGGATGTCACCGGCGCCGATCCACTCATGGATACGGTGAAAGCCTTCTTTTCCGCCTTGTCCGCCACGTCCTGACCGGCGCATTTCGCAATGCCGCGCAAACTCGCTTCCTTGAGCATTTCGTAGCAGTCGAAGGCCTGCAATGCCTCGCGGAAGACGAAGACTTCGCCATTAACAATCCTGTCGGCCAAACCTTCCCGGTTAAGGTCTTCGCCCTGATCGAACCGCAAATCCTTGTAAGTCATGGGGCTCTCCGCTTGCTGGATCGTTTTGTCACTTTGCATGGCTTCCGCGCCAATTCTTGGTCCTAATTCCTAATATAGCCCTTTTAGGCCGTATTTTCTGCTCTAGCCGCACTGTCTGGCGACCGTGACGCACCTAAAGCATCCGACCTTTAACCTGATACATATCCGGCTGCTGTGAAGTAGTTCCAGCACTCTTCCGGCAAGAAGAGGTGACAGATCGGTGAAGGTTCGAGCACCTATCCTTCGCAGGTGCGCTTTGAGTTTGGAGAACGCCATCTCAATCGGGTTCAAGTCCGGACTGTAGGGGGGCAAGAAGAGAAACCAGCAACCTGCATCGCGCATGGCCTTGGCCGCGACAGCGTTCTTGTGCGTGGCGAGGTTGTCCAGGATGACGACGGTTCCCGGCGCCAGTTCAGGGACCAGCACCTGTGCGATGTAAGCCACAAAGGCCTCGCCATCCATCGCGCCTTTGATGACCCACGGCGCGATCAAGGCATCTGACGTCAAACCGGCGATGAAGGTCTGTGTTCCCCATGACCCGAAAGGGGCATCCATAACGAGCCGCTCTTCTCGCTGCGACCAGCCACGCTGGCGGGTCAGGTCTGTTTTAACTGAAGTCTCATCAATGAAAACAACACGATCCGGTTGTGCCGGGACGGCTGGCAAGCGATGAGCGAACCAGTCGTCGCGCCGTGTCCTTACCCGCGCGCGGCGGCGACCATCGTTTTTTTTGTAGGTAAAACCGAGTTTGCGCAGGAACCGGCCAATCGCATCAGGGTGCACCTGAACGCCGGTCGCATCTGCCAGCGCACCGGCCAATTCAGGCATGGTCATGTCCCCGTCCTGTTCAATCAGTTCGACGAGAAAAGACCGGTGGGTATCAAGCTTGCCCTTGCCACGGGGGCGGCCTTGCCGCGCGGCCCTTGCACGTCCGGCTCGTCGGATCGAAAGACC
This sequence comes from Alphaproteobacteria bacterium, assembly GCA_965202745.1. Taxonomy (GTDB): domain Bacteria; phylum Pseudomonadota; class Alphaproteobacteria; order Bin95; family Bin95; genus JACKII01. Next base: position 483,768 of record CBDBCB010000019.1, on the reverse strand, counting down.
CCAACGCGCTCCGGTGGCCGGTGAAAGCTTCAGGCGCAACGCTGCCGCGCGCCCGCTTAACCCCTCTTCAATCAACTTCTGAAACCACGCCCGAAGTGCTTCCTTTGAATGCCTGTGGTTGTTAGTAGCATTTTGAACCTTCTAGCCGGTCGCAGGCCAAGACGACCCAATTGAAGGTCTCATTCTATTTGATAGACCCGACCCGCACTCAAATATAAGCTAAAAATTGAGTTAGTTTCGGCGGGTCCTAGATAAATCTGGACAGTGAATCATGCACCAGGATACATCGCAAAAAAGTGTGAGTGCAGCAAACGACAATACTTGGCTAACAAATACCTAAATCCGAGTAATCATAAAATGAAAAGTATGGGATGAAAGAAATTATTGCCTGAACCCACGTGATTACGGTTGTTTTGCTAGATGGTTGCCGGAAGATTGAGGGGCTGTCATGTTTTGTGTCGGCGATACCCAATCCCGCAATATTGCACGGTGTCAAAGGACCTAGCATCTCCAATGCTACGAGATGCTAGTTTCAAAGAATGGAAAATTGTGGAGAAGTTGTTCAGAAATCCTCTGCTTGCTTAAAGTTGGGTATCTTTGACTGCCATCAGTTCGACTGAAATGGATTATCCCGTCACGAAATTGCGTTCAATTCCATGACGGGTCACTGCAACATCTGAGATAGAGTATAGTATGGGATCGGACCTATTTTCTATTATGGAAAATAAAGCCGATGAAGTTCAGCAAAAGTTGCGCGGCAAGGATTTGAGTGCTTTCGGTAGGATCGTATGCTGGGGCCACTTCGACCAGATCAATGCCGACAACGTCTCCGCGCTTGGACAGCCCCTGCAGAATTTCCAAAACATCATAATACTGGAACCCGCCATGGCTGGGAGTGCCGGTGCCCGGAGCGATAGAAGGGCAGAAGGCGTCGATGTCGATGGTGACATAATAGCGGCTGCCCTCGGGGATGCGGTCCAGAACCCCTTGCGTTCCCAGCTTGCGCACCTGCCGGACTGACAGAATGTCCGAACCGCGCGCGCGGGCATCGTCGTAGCCCTCTTTGGCGGTAGAAGATACATTGCGGATACCCAGCTGGGTCATGCCCGAGACATATTCTTTTTCGATCGCACGGCGCATCGGGTTGCCGTGTCCGATGGTGACGCCGTGACGTTCATCGACAAAATCCAGATGCGCGTCGATCTGGATTACGTGGATCGGGCCGTTCTTGGCGCAATCCTCTGCATAGGCGTTGATGCAAGGAATGTTGACCGAATGGTCTCCACCAATAGTGACCGGGATTGCCCCTGCATCGAGGATTTTCTTAACGCCATATTCGATGTTGGCGTGGCTTTCCTCAGTCTTGGTGTGGATGATGTCCGCGTCACCCAGATCGACGATGCGCACGTCGCTGCCCAGATAGGTTGCGTCGTCCTCGTGGTCATAAGCACCCGCATGGCCAAAGCTGAACAAGGTTGACGCCTCGCGCACCGAACGCGGTCCAAACCGTGCGCCCGACCGGAACTGGCAGCCGAAATCGAAGGGCGCGCCAAGGATCGCCACATCGGCGTCGATCTCGTCCCAGTTCTCGACATAAGGTTTCTTGCCAAAGGTCGAGATGCCGACGAAGGGCAGATTCAGACGACCAGATTCATAACCATGGGAAGACATGATTTTCTCCGTTTCTTATAAATTAACGATAGGCCAGTTCCGGCAGGAACAGGGCGATTTTGGGGAAGGCGATCAACAGCCCGGTCACGATCAGCAGGATGATCAGGAACGGGGGCACCCCGCGTACAACCTCGACGAAGGGTCGCCGGAAGACCGCAATTGCGGTGAACAGGTTGCAGCCGAAGGGCGGTGTTGCCGCGCCGATGGCGACCTGCAGCGTGATCAGCACGCCGACCAGTACCGGGTCGAACCCGCTGGCCTTGATCATGGGTGCGAAGATCGGCACCAGGATCAGGATCACCACAAGCGAGTCCACTAACATACAGCCGACAAAGAAGGCAATGTTGATCGCCAGCAACACCATTAGCGGGCTGGCGCTTTCCAGACCTAGCGCGGTGATGATGGTTTGCGGTACCTGAGCGAAGCTAAGCGTCCAACTGAAGGCCGCCCCCGCCGCAATCAGGATGAAAACGACCGAGGTGATCGCTCCGGTAGACAGTGCGATATCGAACAGATCTCTCACCTTGATCGAGCGGAAAATCACGACCTCAAGGATGACCACATAAAGCACGCAGATCGCGGCCGCTTCGGTCGGGGAAAACACGCCGCCATAGATGCCGCCGACGATGATTGCAGGGAAACCCATGGGCCATAGCGCCTTGCGCAGGGCGGTGAAGAGAAACAGCTGACAGTTGGTGATTGTCCTGAGGGGCGGCATATCATGGCGTTGTTCCCGCGCCGCAATTCTCGCCGAGAAAAGGCTATGCCCCATGACGAGAGATACCATCACCGCGTTGCCCCATCCCAAGGGATTTTCCGCCGATCCGCTGACGGATTTGATCCGTTCCGGGGCGCGGCAGTTGATCGAGCAAGCGCTTGAAGCTGAGTGGAGCGCATGGCTTGCGCCATTTTCCAATGAGACGACGCCCGAGGGGCCCGCGCGGGTCGTTCGTCACGCTCACCTGCCAGAACGAGAGGGAATGACCGGGATTGGCCCAGTGCCCGTGAAAGGGCCACGCGGGCGGGATCGTGATCGGCAGGCTGAGAAGGGTCGGTTCTCTTCTTCGATCCTGCCGCCGTATCTGCGCAAGGCGAAGTCCGTCGAGGACTTGCTGCCCTGGCTTTCCCTCAACGGCATTTCCACGGGCGATTTTCAGGCGGCCTTGGCCGCGCTGCTCGGGCCGAACGCGGCGGGCCTGTCGTCCCCCACCATCTCGCGGCTGAAGTCCGATTGGTGGGAGGAGTACGACCGCTGGCAGAAGCGCGATCTCAGCGCCCGGCGCATCGTCTATGTCTGGGCGGATGGCGTCTATTTCCAGCCAAGGATGGAAGAAAAGCAATGTGTTCTGGTGCTGATCGGCGCGGATGAATGGGGCCGAAAGGAGATACTGGGGCTGATCGACGGCTATCGCGAAAGGACCCAAAGCTGGCGCGCGCTCCTGCTCGACCTCAAGCGGCGCGGCCTCAATCACGCGCCCGATCTCGCGGTAGGCGACGGTGCACTGGGCTTCTGGGCCGCCCTTCGCGCGGTCTTCGGCGCGACCGCAGAACAGCGCTGCTGGTTCCATAAAACCGGCAATGGGCTGAAGGCAATGCCCCAATCGGTGCAAGCGAAAGCCAAAGGCCCCCTGCACGACATCTGGCAGGCAGAGACGAAGGCCGAAGCCATGGCGGCCTGCGATTTCTTCATCGAGACCTACGGCGTGAAAGACGAACAAGCGGTAGCCAAATGGATCAAAGACCGTGACGTGCTGCTGGCCTTCTATGATTTCCCGGCAGAACAGTGGAAACACATCAGAACCACCCATCCCATCGAAAGTGTCCCATCCTGGAAGGTAATATGGCTGTTTCCTGACCAGCTCTAGTTTGAGTTTGCGCCATCCCTTCAGTGCCTGCAAAGGCGTCTTGCTGCCCAGGGCTGATTGCGGCAGCGGCTGGGTGTAAAGCCAGACATAGCGAAGCAGCGTGGCTTCCAGAACCTCGCCGGATCGGAAGGGATGGCTCTGCAGAACCTCTTCGATGCGGCCATTGAACCGTTCGACCATACCGTTGGTCTGAGGTGACCTAGGCGGCGTCAGGCGATGATCGATATCGAGGGCGGCGCCCAGCGTGTCGCATTCATGCGCGCCTGTTGCGGCGCGCTGGCGCAGACCGAAGAGGCGATCCATGAACTCTTTTCCATTATCCGGGAGTATGGGGCGGATCCGCATCGGGCAGGCGCGCTCCAGGGCGCGCAGGAAGCGCCGGGCATTGGCCGCTGTCTTGCTGTTGTAGACCCTGACAACAACCCAACGCGTTGCCCTGTCGATGGCCACGAAGAGGGAACGGCGGCGGCTCTCATCTGCCATCGGTGGCAGGTATTTCAGGTCGATGGGGATGGAACCGGGTTCATAGGCTTTGAAGGCGCTGTGCTTTGGCCGGGGCGATGCTGCTTTCAGGGCGCGCAGGGGCCCCACGCCATGCCGACGCAAGCAGCGGTCAAGGCCAGAGCGGGAGGCATTCGGGTTCAAGAACTCGCGCACCACCGCCAGCAGATCATCCAGCGAGACCAAAAGCGTCTTGCGGAGGGCCACGGCGACAGCTTCCTGCGCTGGCGTCAACGTCGTCTGAAGGCGATGGGGCGTGTGGCTGCGATCCTCCACGCTGGCACCATTTCCATACGGTCTGTTCCGTGGTCCCGTGACGCTCGGCAAGAACCCACGCAGGGTCGTCACTGGCCTGTATGGCCGCCCTGATCTTCGGTGGCGTCGTCGCCTGACTGTGAAGCTTGATCACCATGTCGCTCTCCCATCCCGCGCCTCGGTCAAAACACAGCGTGCCATGAAAAACGCAGAGCGACGAGGAGCTATCCGATCAGCCGGGATGGAACACTTAACCAGCAAATTGATCGTGCAAGCGGCTCCATTTAAACTGGCGATGCTCTAAAAAGTCGAAGCGCCCCAAACCAAGGTCCGGAGCGCTTCAAAAGAAGGGCAGAAAATTGGTGAAGAGCCCTAGCGCAGCGCGGCGTTGATCTGGTCAAGTACGCTGCTGCCGGGACACAGGTCCGCTTCTTGCAACTTGTTCAGCGGCGTTTTCACCGTCTTCAACGAGCCGTGCAGGTCCTGCGGCGTCGGGTCAAGGTAGAGCAGACCAGTTGCCAGTTCGCCGACCTGGTTTTTGTCCTCGATGAACGCCAGTGCGCCGGCCTTGTCGGACGGATCATAGTCCGGCGTGATCTTGCGCAGATGGAGCGTTGCGCCGCCGGCCTGGGGTACTTCCACCATCTCGCCGGGTTCGTACTCGGCGGTCATGGGCGGTGCGCCCAGGATCACATCCAGGCGGTTCAAAGTCTCATTGTGCTCCCGCACATAATCATAGCTCTTGGTGGAGCCCGCATGGTTGTTGAAGGCTACACAGGGGCTGACCACGTCCAGGATCGCCGCACCAGGATGGCTGACCGCCGCCTTGATCAACGGCACCAACTGGGTCTTGTCGCCGGAGAATGAGCGGGCGACGAAGCTCGCGCCCATGATAATCGCCAGCGAAGCAAGGTCGATGCCCGAATCATTGTTCACAGCGCCTTTCTTCGCAACCGAGCCTTTGTCGGCTGTCGCGGAGAACTGGCCCTTGGTCAGGCCGTAGACGCCGTTGTTCATGACGATGTAGGTCATGTTCACGCCGCGGCGCATCAGGTGCGCGAACTGGCCGAGACCGATGGAGGCACTATCGCCGTCGCCGGAAACGCCCATGTAGATCAGGTCGCGGTTTGCCATGTTCGCGCCGGTGAGCACGCTCGGCATGCGGCCATGAACGGTGTTGAAGCCGTGGCTGTTGCCGAGGAAATACGTCGGCGCTTTGGACGAACAGCCGATACCGGAGAGCTTCGCAACCCGGTGCGGCTCAATGGAAAGCTCGAAGCAGGCCTGCACGATGGCGGCGCTAATCGAGTCATGACCGCAACCGGCACAGAGGGTCGATATCGCACCCTCATAATTGCGGCGGGTATACCCGACCTCGTTCTTCGGCAGGGCCGGGTGATGCAGTTTCGGCTTTGCTATATAGGTCATGACGCGGCCCTTTCGAGGGAAACGACTTTGAATTCTTCCAAACGCTCACCGATAACGCGCGCAATGAAGCGCCCGGTGATCGGCGTGCCGTCATAATGGCAAATCGGAACCAAACGGGCCGGATCGATATCCAGTTCGTTTACTATCATGCCACGCATTTGAGAGTCGCGGTTCTGCTCCACCATGAACACCATGTCGTGTTCCAGGATGAAGTTGCGCACGCTTTCCGGGAACGGGAACGCGCGCAAGCGCATGGCATTGACGTGCTGCTCCCGATCGCCCAGCAGGTCGAGCGCCTCGTCCATCGCAGGGCTGGTGGAGCCGAAGTAGAGGACGCCGTATTTGGTGCCGTGGTCTGAGTCGCGGCGGATCGGCTGCGGGACGATGTCCTTTGCCGTCTCCCACTTCTTCTCCAGCCGCTGCATGTTGTCCACATAGACGTTGCCATCTTCAGAGTAGCGGGCATAGCGGTTCTTGGTAGTGCCGCGGGTGAAATAGGTGCCGCGGGTCTCGTGAGTGCCGGGATAGGTCCGGAACGGAATGCCGTCGCCGTCTACATCCAGATAGCGACCAAAATCCTTGCCCACTTCCAGCTCCTCTGCGGTCATCACCTTGCCACGGTCATAGGTGCGGCTGTCATCCCACACAAGCGGCTCGCACAGACGCTGGTTCATGCCGATGTCGAGGTCAGTCATGACGAAGATGGGCGTCTGCAAACGGTCAGCCAGATCGAGCGCGTCCGCAGAGAAGTCGAAGCATTCCTTTGGGTCTTCCGGGAACAGCAGCGGGTGCTTGGTATCACCATTGGAGGCATAGGCGCAGGACAGAAGGTCAGCTTGCTGCGTGCGTGTGGGCATGCCGGTGGACGGCCCGCCGCGCTGCACGTTGATCAGCACCGCCGGCACTTCGGCGAAATAGGCCAGGCCGATGAACTCCGTCATCAGGCTGATGCCAGGACCAGAGGTGGAGGTGAAGGCACGTGCGCCGTTCCAGCCAGCGCCGATCACCATACCGATAGAGGCCAGTTCGTCTTCTGCCTGGACGACGGCATATTTCGCCTCGCCGGTTTCCTTGTCACGCCGGTAGCGCTGGCAGAAAGACTGGTACGCCTCCGCCAGAGAGGATGATGGCGTGATCGGGTACCAGGCGCAGACGGTAGCGCCGCCATAGACACAGCCGAGCGCGGCCGCGGCATTGCCTTCCATAAAGATGCGCTCGCCGACTTGGTCGCTCGCCTTCACCTTTAGTTTGCAAAGCCCCGGGTCGAGATTTTTGCTCGCCCAGTCGCGGCCCATGGTAAGCGCCTGCTTGTTCGCGCCAATCAGCGCTTCCTTGCCTTTGAACTGCTCGCTGAACAACTGAACAATCACGTCAGGATCGATGCCCAACAGGATGGACAGAGCGCCGACATAAATGATGTTCTTGAACAGCTGCCGCTGACGCGAGTCGGTATAGGCCGCATTGGTGATCGCGGTCAGCGGAACACCGATCACATTCACGTCTTCCCGGAACATGCTGGCGGGCATGGGCCGCGTCGAATCGTAGAGCAGGTAGCCGCCCGGCGAGAGTTCCGCCACATCCTGCTTCCAGGTCTGCGGGTTCATCGCGACCAGCATATCCACACCGCCGCGGCGGCCGAGATAGCCCTTCTCGCTCACCCGGACCTCATACCAGGTCGGCAGGCCCTGAATATTGGACGGAAAGATGTTCCGCGGCGCGACAGGCACGCCCATTCGCAGAATAGAGCGCGCGAACAGTTCGTTGGCGCTGGCCGAGCCGGAGCCGTTGACGTTCGCGAACTTAACCACGAACTCATTGGTTGCTTGGATCGATTCCATGATTAGAGCCCCCGGCTTGCGTCGCTCGCATGGGTCATTTCGATGAAGTATTTCTGCATATCCCACGCGCCTGTCGGGCAGCGTTCGGCACAAAGGCCGCAATGCAGGCAGACGTCTTCGTCCTTCACCATCACACGAGCAGTCGGCAGGTCCTCCGAGATATAGAGGTCCTGCTCGCCATTCAGTGCAGGCGCCATAAGCCTCTGGCGGAGGTCTTCTTCCTCGCCGTTTTCAGTGAAGGTGATGCAGTCCATCGGGCAGATATCAACGCACGCGTCGCACTCGATGCACAGATTGGTGGAGAACACAGTCTGGATATCGCAGTTCAGGCAGCGCTGCGCCTCTTTCCAGGCCAGCTCCAGGTCGAAGCCCAGTTCCACCTCGGCATTGATATCGGCCAGCGCTTCGGCCTTGTCCCGCAGCGGCACCTTGAAACGCGCATCGATCTCGATGTCGTTGTCGTAGCTCCACTCGTGGATGCCCATTTTCTGGCTGACAATGTCCTGCAGCGGTGCCGGACGCTCGGTGATGTCCTCGCCTTCCAGCATCTTGTGGATGCTGATGGCGGCATCACGGCCATGGGCAGCGGCCCAGATGATGTTTTCCGGGCCGAACGCGGCGTCGCCGCCGAAGAACATTTTCGGATGGCTCGACTGGAAAGTGATGCGGTCCACCTGGGGCATGTCCCAGCACTCGTCCCACTCCAGGCCGATGTCGCGCTCGATCCAGGGGAAGGAGTTCTCCTGGCCGATGGCGCAGAGCACATCATCACAGGGGTGGAATTCGTCCGGTTCGCCCGTGGGCACCAGGCGGCGGCGGCCATTGTCGTCGTACTGGGCTTCGACCTTCTCGAAGGTCATGCCGACCAGCTTGCTGTCTTCCAGTTTGAATTCTTTCGGCACCAGCATGTTGAGGATCGGAATATCCTCGCGCATGGCGTCTTCTTTTTCCCAGGGCGAGGCCTTCATCTCTTCAAAGCCGGAGCGGACGATGACCTTCACGTCCTCACCACCCAGGCGGCGGGAGGAGCGGCAGCAGTCCATGGCAGTGTTGCCGCCACCCAGCACGATCACGCGCTTGCCAACGCTGGTCGTGTGACCGAACGAGACTGACGACAGCCAGTCAATGCCGATATGGAAGTTCGGCGAGGCTTCCTCGCGGCCCGGAATGTCCAGGTCGCGGCCACGCGGCGCGCCGGTACCAACAAAGACCGCGTCCCAGTCTTCGGCCAGCACCTCTTTCAGAGAGTCGATCCGCTTGTGCACGAACTTAATGTTGCCGATGCCCATGATGTAATCCATCTCCTCGTCGATCACCTCGACGGGCAGACGGAAATGGGGGATCTGCGTGCGGATCATGCCGCCCAGCTGCGGATCCTGATCGAACAGGGTCACCTCGTAGCCAAGCACGGCCAGATCGCGCGCCACGGTCAACGAGGCCGGTCCGGCACCCAGGCAGGCGACCTTGCGTCCATTAGAGACTGCGGGAGCCTTCGGCATCCGCGCCTGGACGCCATCCTCTTCCTTAAAATCCGCGGCAACCCGTTTCAGCCGGCAGATCGCTACCGGCTCTTTACGGCTGCCGGAGAGATCCTCGTCCTCGACACGGCCCCGGCGGCACGCGGGCTCGCACGGGCGGTCACAGGTACGGCCAAGGATGCCGGGGAAGACGTTGGACTTCCAATTGATCATGTAAGCATCGTCGAAGCGGCCATGCGCGATCAGCCGGATATACTCCGGAACCGGCGTATGCGCCGGGCATGCCCATTGGCAATCGACAACCTTATGGAAGTAGTTGGGATCGGTAATATCAGTGGCCCGCAAGGCCATTCCTCCTGCCAGATGGGTAGGGAGTCGTTGCATTTCAGCGATGATACGGTTGGCGGAGGTAAAGGGACACGTCGTCCAACGTCAAGCGATATGTGGCCGCATTCTACCACTTTAGTCTGAACCAAGGTGCCACCATCGCGTTCTGCAGTGCCTGAGACGCACTGTTCCCGTCATTAGATATACCCTGGAATTCCATTTAAAATTGAACGACGCAAAAGAGCTTTGCTCGCACGGTCAGTCTCCTCACCGCCGCAAGATCCCAGCGGAAGTGAGACAGTGGCAACATTGCTGCCGACAGACCTTTCGCCTGATCGCCCCACTGGCGGACAAGGATGGCTTCCTTGGCTACGGGGCCGCCGGGCCGAAACCCGAATCAAGGAAGCACGCGCGCAAGAATGGCTGAAAATCCCGGCGGTGAAGAACCAGCAGACGGGTAGGTTCAAGCGCCGTCGCATCAGCGGTCCGATCCGACCCATCCAGAAAGGCTATCTCGCCAAAGGCCTGCCCCGCCTGAATTTCGTTGAGAATGACCTCGCGGCCTTCGATCGAGACGGAACTGATCCGCACCCGGCCTTGGGCGACTACCATCATCGAATCGCCCGGTTCGCCTCTTCCACAGATAAGCGAACCGGGCTCCACCTACCGTGACCGGCATATCCGGGCCAGCTCCAGCATGTCGCGTTCATCGAGACTCTCGAACAACGCGCACCCGCGCAGCAGCTTGATATTCTGCGCTTCGGTCCCGGTCGGACTCATTGCTGTCAATCTCCTGCAAGAGGCCCCTATGGCAAGGGCAAAGTCTACCACAGACTGGCGGTGACGATAGGTGCCAGCGTCACGCAGGCATAGACGATCCCTGGCCTGCGCGCTTATACTTTCGTCGTGCAATCTGAGTCGAACAACCGGCACCGTCCGCAGGAGAAAAGGCATGGCCCCGGATACCGTCCCTCTGATCGAACCATCCTCCCCTCCCCAAGACGGCGACCATATCCCTGTCCTGGATGTTTCGGCGTACCTGGCAGGAAAGCCAGGCGCGCTGGAGACCTGGCGGCCAAGCTGCGTTTCGCGCTGGAGAATATCGGTTTCTATTATCTGACGGGCCATGACGTGACGCTGGCGCTGATTGAAGCGACGTTAGATGCCGCTAACCGCTTCCATGCTCAACCGCTTGACGACAAGCTCGCGTTGCGGGCCAACGAGCATAATGTTGGCTACATGCCAGTGAACAGCTCGGTCAGCCGCGCCAGTCAGGTAGAGAAAGCGCGCAAACCAAACCTGGTCGAAGCCTTTTTCCTGAAACGCGCGATATGCCGGCTGATCATCCCGACGTGCTACCGAACAAGCGCTATCGTTGCATGAACCAATGGCCCGACGACGCGGCGATGCCGGGCTTCCGCGAAACAGCCGTTGCCTATATGGACGGGCTGGAGGCTCTTTGCCGGAAAATGCTGCCTGTCTATGCGCTTGCGCTCGACTTGCCGCATGACTTTTTCGACAAGCCCTTCGACGATCCGCAATACACCCTGCGCCTGTCGCACTACCCGCCGGCTGAAGATGGTGACGCGGATCAATACGGCTTGGCACCGCATACCGACTCCTCCTTCCTGACCATGCTGGCGCAAGCGGACCTGCCGGGTCTGTCCATCAAAATGCCAAGCGGTAACTGGGTTGATGTCCCGATTATTAAAGGTGCATTGGTGGTGAATTCCGGTGACCTGATGCGGCGTTGGACCAACCACCGCTTCCTGTCGACCCCGCGCCGCGCCATTAACCGGAATCCCGGTGCCGACCGCTATGCAATTCCCTTCTTCTTCGACGCCAGCATCGACTACGCGATGAAGTGTCTGCCGTCGTGTTCGAGCCCGGAAAATCCGCCGAAATACGAGCCAATAACCTACATGGACTACATGCTCTGGTTCACGCGCAAGAACTACGACCATGTCCGCTCCAAGGATGGCACGGAGGTCGTTGATCCTGGCGTTCCCAAGAACCAAAGCCGCCAGGACTAACGGCAAGCGAATCAGCCGCAGCCGGATTGCTGGTCCGGCATTATCCTTGGCTTGCGCCTGGATTTCATTGAGCCTATCTGCCGTCGGCTGGTATTTTACCGGCGCGAACTCAAGGCTTTATCCAGTGCAAGACACAAAAGCTAAACTGCTTATCCGCAATGCGACTCTGGCGGACGCTTCCAAAATTGTGGCCTTATCGCAACGGGTCTACGCAGAGGATTTGAGCTATTCGCCGGCTCAGGTCAGAGACCAGATCAACAACTTCCCAGAGGGTGTATTCGTTGCGGAATACGACGAGAAAATCGTCGGTTATTGTGTAACCTGCATCATCGAGGAGCGGATCGCGCGCCGTCAGCATACGTGGCACGAAATCAGCGGCGGCGGCTTTAGTTCGCGCCACAATCCGGAAGGCGATTACCTCTATGGCTTAGATGTCTCGGTCGATCCCGACTACCGGCGCCTGCGCATCGGCCAGCGGTTTTACCGGGCGCGGCGCGAGTTGTGCCGGCGGCTGGAGCTGAAAGGCATCATGTTTGGCGGACGCATGCCTGGCTATCAGCGCCGCCGCAAGACCTACCAGACGCCGCAGGCCTACCTAGACGCAGTGCAATCGCAGGCATTGAATGATCAGGTCATAAACTTTCAGATTAAGCAGGGCTTTGAACCCATCGGGGTGCTCAAGGACTATTTGCCCGATGACAAGGCTTCCGGCGGGCATGCCGTGCACATGCTCTGGACCAACGAGCTTGTCGCAGAAATCTCGAACTCGCGGACCACGCGCCCCGACCACCGGTTACCGGCGCAGGTTCGCGTTGCAACTGTCCAATTCCAGATGCGCCGTATCGCGGACGTAGAGGAGTTCGAGCAGAATATTCAGTACTTCGTGGACGTGGCGTCAGACCACAAAGCCGACTTTATGACATTCCCGGAGCTGTTTACGACACAACTCTTGTCGCTGGAGACAGAGAAAAAACCGCCGCATGAGGCAATTGTTAAAGTCACCGAATACACCGACCGCTTCAAATCGTTCATGAGCCAGCTGGCTGTTAGCTACAACATCAACATTATCGGCGGCTCGCACCTGACGATGACAGAGACCGGATCGATCCGGAATACCTGCTTTGTCTTCCTGCGCGACGGGGCAATCTATGCCCAGGACAAGCTCCACCCCACGCCGGGCGAGCGCGCTTATTCGAACATTGAAGGCGGCGATGGCGCGGTGGTGATCCCGACCGACTGCGGTCCTATCGGCGTCATGATTTGCTACGATAGCGAGTTTCCGGAGTTTGCCCGCGTCCTGGCCGACCAGGGTGCCCTGATGCTGTTTGTGCCATTCTGCACGAACGAACGGCGCGGTTACCTGCGCGTGCGCTATTGCTGCCATGCCAGGGCAATTGAGAACCAGTGCTACATGATTTTGTCCGGTGTCGTCGGCAATCTGCCAAATTTCGATGCCATGGATGTGCATTACGCGGAAAGCTGCATCCTCACCCCCTCGGACTTTCCGTTCGCACGGGACGGTGTTGCCGCAGACACTGCGCCCAACACAGAAACCATTGCACTGGCAGACCTCAGCTTGCCGTCACTGCTAACCAGCCGGCACACTGGCACCACCCGGAACTACGCAGACCGGCGGTTCGATCTTTACCGTATCACCTGGTCCAAAACCGCCTTCCCCAGCGTGGACTAATACCAACGGCTGCGGACAAGCAAAAAGGGCGGCCCAAGAGCCGCCCTTTCTTTTTTAGTGTGAGAGTGTGAGGTGCCTTATTCTCCGAGGCTCAGACCGTTAGAGCGCTGATTGGTGCGTTCCATTTTGTCGTCGGCTTTGCGGCCTTGGATCAAACGGCTCGGCTCAAAGCCAGCACAGGGTTTATCGCCACAAACACACTCGAACGATCAGAATAATTGATCCTCCGTCGTCTCGTAATTCATAGTGATCCACTCTCCCGGCATGATCGGGCGGCGGGCAGTAAACTACCGTTTGCTCATATCAACCGCACAGTTTGGGTCGCAACGATGCAGCACCTTTCCCATAAAGAAGGGATCATGCACGTAGGGACCAGGCTCCACCTGCAATGTGAACAAGGTTTGCTCGCTCATATAGAAGCCGGTGAATCGGAATACGATCTGACCCGCTTCGAAGGCTTTTAAGGCGACAACCCCTTCTCCAACGGTGTTGGCGATCGGCCGGATAGCAAAGCTTGCCGGGCTCGGTTCGTGCGGAAACGGAGGCACGAGCTCCGGGTAGAACCGGCTCATTTGCGGAGAATCGTCTGGGCGTCGATGCCCGACGGCGCAAACCAGTCATTGACCGCCTTCTCGACGTCAGCAGCTTCGAAGTCCTTGCAGGAGAAGACGTCCAGGTACATGTCCCGCGCTCCATCATTCGTATGGATGGTGATGGCGCTGGTCTGAATCAGCTGGACGGCGGAGATACCGACCTCGTCGCCCCCGCCAAAACGTTCGACGAACGGTTCGCCAAACGGCACCATATCGCGGCAGAAATCCGCGATTTTGTCTTTCTCTAACAGTGCTGCATTGCAGCCGGAAGCAGTCAGAATAACGTGCTTCCCATAATGTTTCTCGCCATTGACGGCGATTCGCTTGTACAGCATGGGTGATCCCTTTCCCGGAGTGGCTTTCGGATCGCTGCGTGGTCACGATAGGACAACAGAGCGACTGCGATGGGGCCAACCAGCGGGAATTGGATTTCAAGTCTCTCGGCCTTAGCAGCAATGCTGATATCGCTCGAACACTTGGTTTTTTCAAGCATTATTTCAGCGGACAATCGAATTACCCGCAATGCATATTGTATTCGTTTCGGTAATTATAGATTTTTACGACGATCTAAAGCCCCACTAATTGAAAAATTGTCAAGCCCTTCGCATCGAGTTGTTGTCTAAAGATCAGTGCGCCGGAAATGGAAATATTGTCAACGGCGGCGTAAAAACCTGCCACTGGGGCGGCGCAAAAGTCGGCCCCTTGGCACCGCGCCTTGTGGCGTGATGCCCTCAAATAGCAAGCACGTTCCGAGGCGCGTTGGCCGTTAGGCCAATCAGATGATGATTAGCTTCTGGGGCGGCGGGATTTGCTTTGGTTGAGGCGGTAACTTTCGCCATTCATCTCCAGGATATTCCCATGATGGGTCAGCCGGTCCAGCAAGGCACCTGTCAGGCGTTCTGTGCCGAAGGGTTCTGTCCATTCCTCGAACGGCAGATTACTGGTGATCAGTGTTGAGCCGCGCTCGTAACGCTGCGATATCAGTTCGAACAACAGTTCTGCCCCGGTTTTGCTCAGCGGCACGAACCCCAATTCATCAATGATCAGCAGCTTGACCTTGGCCAATTGGCGTTGCAATCGCAGCAGGCGTTTCTCATCTCTGGCTTCCATCAACTCATGCACGAGAGAGGCGGCAGTGACGAAGCTGACCGGCATACCCTTCTGGCAGGCGGCCAGACCCAGCCCGAGGGCGACGGGGGTTTTGCCGGTTCCTGACGGGCCAAGAGCGATGACGTTCTCCTTGCGCTCGATCCATTCGCCGCGCGCCAGTGCCAGCACCATCATCTTGTTCAGGCTGGGGATCGCTTTGAAGTCGAAGCTATCAAGGCTTTTGACGGCCGGGAACTTTGCCGATTTGATCCGGCGCTCAACCATACGCCGTTCACGGTCGATCAGTTCCAATTCCGTCAACCGCGCCAGATAGCGCCCATGATCTACACCTTCGGCGGCGCAGATGCGGGCCTGCTTATCATGCGCGCGCAAGAAGGTTGGCAAGCGCAGAGGTTTGAGGTGGTTCGCCAAAAGCAGTTCTGGAGCATCGCTCATGCGCTATCTCCCGCCAGCAAGCTCATGTAGGATGATGCCGCCCTTGTTGCGATATTGGTTCTGGGCAGGAACGGGTAAACATCCAGATCCAGTCTCGGTGGTCGTCTCTCGACCCGGCAAAGCAATAAGTGTTTGATTGCGTCAAAGCTGACCGCCCTCATCTGCAGTGCGTCTTTGATTGCCAGATGCAAAACCTCCAGCTCAAAGCGCTCCAGCCGCCGCAGTACCTGAACATATTCCCGCTTTCCGGCCTTGCCCTGCCGGGCTTCCAATAATCGTTGGAGGGTTTGGAACGCGTCAGGCAAGTCCCAGCCTTGCAATGGCGTGGCTGGATCAAAGGACATGATCTTGCGCTCGATGAGAGGCAGGTAGTGTACCGGATCGAACATCATGTCGCCCGTGTCATAGCAGCGGGGATGGTCCGCGATGACTTCGGTGGCGCACCCGATGACGACGCGGTCACCGAAGCCCTTGATCCAATGATCCAACCCTCGCGGTGGCCATAGGCAACCGGCCCTGAGTAATCGTTGCCACGCAATCGTCCTTGGGATGTTGATGTGACCTAGCCGCTCTGCAGATCACAAGCTTCAAAGGGCGCGGCTGGCAGGGTGCGCATCGCCGCCAGATCAGCGCCCAGTCGTTCACCGATGCTGATCTTGTGGCCACGCAGAATGTCAGCCTGCCGTTTGCGGCATTGTTCTTCAAGATAGTCGTTGAACGCATCCCAGTTCGCGAACCGCGGCATTGGAACCATGAAGTTGCGACGCCCGTAACCAACCAGCCCCTCACCCTTGCCTTTATCGTTGCCCTTGCCGGGGCGACCATACCTCTCCCCAATCACGTAGTGAGATAGCATCGCACGGAACCGCTGCGTACGATTGCGGGTGCCATCTGGCATGATCTTGGCCACAAGGCAGCGATCCTTATCGTAAAGGATTGAGCGCGGTACAGCGCCGAAGAAGGCAAAGGCGGGCACATGCCCATCAAGCCAGGCTTCAGTGTTCGCCGCAGGATACGCGCGGATGTAGCACGCATCGCTATGCGGCAGATCAAGGGCAAAGAAGTAGGCCTTCTGCTCAACCCCGCCGATACCAACCAACGCTTCGCCAAAGTCCGCCTGCCCATGCCCTGGGGGATGGCTCAAGGGCACAAACATCTCCCGTGAGCCACGCTTTGGCGAACGCACATAGTCTTTGACAATCGTGTAGCCACCATCAAATGCGCATTCGTCGCGTAGCCGCTCAAAGATACGGTTGGCTGTGTGGCGCTGTTTGCGAGGCCGGGCCTTGTCTTCCGCCAACCACTGGTCACTCTGCTCGGTATAAGGATCAAGCTTTGGTCGTTTGATCGGTGCCGTACGCCGATAACCAGGCGGCTCAGAATACGCCAACATCTTTGAAACACTGTCCCGGCTGATCCCAAAATCCCGCGCAATCTGACGCCCCCTCAAACCTTCCTCAAAGTGAGCGTGGCGAACCTTCAAATACAATTCCACGGTGAATATCCCCAAGCCCTCCCATTAATTGAAAGGACAAAAGTGGCCGACTTTTACGCCGCCCGCGACAACACAACGCTGCCGCTACCGTGGCCGAGTATTGCTCCGCCGTTCACTGCCTAACGGCATTTCTCGCATGACAGTCAGGCAGTCGCCATAAAAGAGTCGGTTCATTTAAAGCATCCCCGCATAAAAGACCCGAAGGCGTTGTCGTTCTTGCGTTGATTGTACTTCCAGCATGCTTCCGCGACATAGAGCGGCATATAGCATTTTCGATAATGATGATGCGATCCGTACCAGGCCCGTTTGAGAAGTAACCAGAAGCCTTCAATGGTGTTGGTATGGAT
Source organism: Alphaproteobacteria bacterium (assembly GCA_965202745.1). Taxonomy (GTDB): domain Bacteria; phylum Pseudomonadota; class Alphaproteobacteria; order Bin95; family Bin95; genus JACKII01. The sequence continues at coordinate 466,702 of CBDBCB010000019.1, read as the reverse complement.
GTTGCCGAAAACATATTCGCCCTTGCTATGATTGATTGTGGCGTGCGCCATGGTTGCCCGAACAGCGCTGTAAGCCTTGAATTCATCAGTGATCAGCAGCGAGCCTTCGGGATCGACGCTGCTACGAATGAAGTTTAGAATGTCCTTGCCAGTCAGACTGCTGGCGACACGGGCAACGACTTTACCGTCGCGTTTTACCGCGCCAATAACCGACGTTTTGCGTGTCCCTCTTCATCGCGGAGGAGGTGGAGGAGGTAAATCATTGTTATCAAAACGTTTATTTCGCTTGTGTGGTTTACCACCTACATATCTTTCGTCAGCTTCAACAATTCCTTGTAACAGGATTTCACCCTGCTTGCTTGCCATTTCAGCGCGGATGCGTTTCTGCATAAACCATGCTGATTTTTGATTCATATCTAGATCACGGGCAAGCTGACAACTTGATAGGCTTTTCCTGGCATTAACAATCAAGGCAACACCCAAAAACCATTTTTGAAGGGGTATTTTGGTTTTTTCAAAGACTGTACCAGCCAGGACGTTGAAGCTGGATTTGCATCCATGACAGTTCCATCGGCCAATGCGGTCTTGATCATCTTTACAAGCCACGTTTGTAGCCCCGCAATGCGGGCAATGTGGATCATCGCCCCAGCGAACTTTTCTAAATGCGCAAAGGATCAAGCACTTAACTACTAATTTCGTTCTATTTTATGCAAGAAATCACAGATATTGCAAATTTAATCAGTTAAAGATCAAATCTTACGGCCAATCCGGAGGCGGCCATGGTGGTGCCATTAAATATTATAAAGATCAAAAAGGGACGTATTCAATTGTAACAGCCCGCGACTGGTGGGAAATTTCAATGTTGGCAACGACCCATAGTGAAGGACTTGGTTATGCGACTCAAAAACCACTTGCCCTATTGGAGCGGATCATTGCTGCCAGCACCAACGAAGGTGATGTGGTGTTCGATCCGTTCTGCCGGTGTGCTACGACGCTGGAAGCTGCCCACAAACTTGATCGCAAGTGGATCGGGATCGATATAGCCATTCACGCAATCAAGCGTGTCGCGAAGGTTCGGCTGGAAGATCGGCTTGGTTTGAAGGATGGTATTGATTTTGAGATCGAGGGTGTCCCACACAACATCGAGGGCGCTCGCGATCTATGGGAACGTGATAAATATCATTTTCAGAAATGGGCAATTGAGCAGATCGACGGCTTTGTCACTGCGCGAAAGACGGCTGATGGCGGTATTGACGGGCGGCTCTATTTTGATATGGGAGGACGCAATCTTGAAAGCATGGTGTTGGAAGTGAAGGGCGGCAGAAATATCGGTATCAGTGTTGTGCGGAACCTCCGAGGGGTTCTTGAACGCGAAAATGTGCCCATGGCAGGCTTAATCATCATGGACAATCCAGGGCCGACTAAGATGCGGAACTTTGCTCGCGAAATGGCGTCGGCAGGCGATCTTGAAGTCATGGGTGTTCAGTATTCGCGAATGCAATTGCTGACCGTTCAGGACATTCTTAACGGCAAGCGGTTTCCGACGCCTTCTGTGGCGCGGGCCAAAGGGGCGGCACAGCCTGTACTGCCGCTGGGTTGATAGATAAGCCCTTAAATATTAATTGCGATAAAATTATACTTTATGACTTTGAAACTAAGGAAGTTACGTCTCCTTGGGACGCAGCGCTCGAGAAACATGATGTGCGTACGATTTATGAAGGGCGCTCCAAGGTGCTTGATGCCGAGAACATCTTTGTCGAGGAATTCATGTATGGGCGGCTGTTGCAGCTGAAAACAGACGGCGAATTGGTGTGGGAATTTGTTAACCGAGCTGACGACGGCAATACGTACCGGGTCAATTGGAGCAGGATGATCGAACGGGACGTTGGAGACAAAATCAGGAATTCCGTCAAGAATATGGCTTGCACACAGTAGATTGTAAGTAACGAAATCCCAACCTCGAAGCATAACCTGCCCTCTTGATTCAGGAAATTTTGCTTCGAACCCTAGAAATAGGAAATCTTGAAGGTAAACGCCGCTGCGCCCCCAGCCAAGACAGGGGCATTCAGGCGAATAGTACTTCCGCTTGAGATAAAGAAATAGGGATCGGCTCTATCTGTTCTCCGGACTTAAGGCAGAGATGGAGCGCTCGCGGCAAAGTCCGTCGCGCTCTCGAAGGCGCCGCCTGCGCGGTAGAGCATGGCCTCAGCGAAGGGCTTGCCTATCAGTTGCAGCGACGTGGGGCAGCCGTTTCCATCGAAGCCAGCAGGCAGGGTGATAGCAGGCAGCCCCAGATAGTTCACCGGCCGGGTCGCACGCGACGTGCGAGCGAGCACGGCGGCAAAGCCTTGCCGGTCACGGATGTCGGTCTCCTCGATGGTGGGAATCGGCATCTCGAACGTGGGCGCGTGCAGCACGTCGCATTCCGCAAAAGCAGCCTCGACGAACTGACGGACGAGGCGCGGGCGCAACTGTACGGCGGTCAGGTAATCGGTCGCGCTGACGGCAAAGCCAGCCTCAAGCCGGGCGCGGGGCTGCGGACCGTAATCGTTGGGACGAGTGCGCAGCCAATGGGCGTGCAGGGTTGCCCCTTCACTGGCTGTAATGATGTTGGCGAGGTCGATGTTGGCATCGGGATCGGGGATATCGACCGGCTTCACTTCGGCACCCAGGTCTCTAAACACCTGCAGGCTGCGGCCCATATGCTCGCGGATTTCGGGGTCCAGGGCGCTGCGGAAGTAGGTTTCCGGCACGCCGATGCGCAGCCCCTTCAGGTCGCGGGCGGCGGCAGCTGCCTCATAATCACCAACAGCACGCTGGCTGCTGGTCGGGTCGTTCGGGTCGTAACCAGCCACAACACTCAGCATGCGGGCATTGTCCGCCACGGTGCGGGTGAGCGGGCCGATAGTGTCGTGGGTGAAGGAGAGGCCCATGCAGCCATAGCGGCTGACCCGGCCAGAGGTGACCTTCATGCCCACCAGGCCGTTCGCGCCTGCCGGCAGGCGGACCGAACCGCCGGTATCGGAGCCAAGCGCGCCAAAGCTCAACCGAGCGCCGGTGGAGGAGCCGGAACCGCTAGAGGAACCGCCGGTAATGTGCGCCGAATTCCAGGGATTGCGGCAATGGCCCCAATGGTCGTTGTGACCGGTCGGGCCAAGCGCAAATTCCGACATATTTAAACCACCCAAGTAGACACCGCCTGCCGCATCCATGCGGGCCATGACGGTGGAGGTATAATCCGGGCGGAAGTCGCGGCGGATGGCGCTGCCGCAGGTGGACAGCACGCCGGCACGGTAGAACATGTCCTTGTGCGCCATCGGCACGCCATACAGCGGCCCCAGCTTCTCGCCGCGGCCGCGGGCAGCATCCGCAGCATCGGCCGTGGCAAGAGCCAGCTCGGCTTCCACATGAATGAAGCAATTGATGACCGGCTGCCATTGCTCGATACGCGCCAGACAGGCTTCGGTCAGTTCGCGGGAGGAAATCTTGCCGGAGGCGACGGCATCAGCCGCTTCGGTCAGGCTCCAGAGGCACGGGTCGGTGCTGGACTCAGTCATCGGCCAAATCCTCCATGACGGCGAATATCTGAGCCGGTTCGGTGTCGAACATCGTGTCCGGCGCGAGTACGGCCATACTCTGCTTCGTGCGGGCAATCATGCGCGCAGCCCGGTCTGCCGTCTCCGGGCCGCCGGGATAATCCTGCGCGCCACTCAGCCAAACCTGCATTTGATCTCGATCAATCATCCGTCGTCCTCCAGCGGTTAGATTGAATGTTAAGGCCCTATTCAGGGCAAATCCAGGGAGAGCTACAATGCAGCAGACCGACGCTACCTCCGGACGCTTAGGCTACGCCGTCAACGATCTCCGCTTCGACCAACCATGGGAATGGCTGGCCGCCGGCTGGCGCGATCTTTGGCGGGTCTGGCCGATATCCATCACCTATGGCGCGGTTTTCGCGGCGCTGGCCTTCGGCCTGCTCGGCGGCCTGGCCTATGAGGGCTCCCAATCGATCATCCTGTCACTGGCGGCGGGCTTCCTGCTGCTGGGTCCGCTGATGGCGGTCGGGTTGTATGAGGCAAGCAAAAGACTGGAGACAGGCAAGCTGGTGACGTTTGGCTCGATCGCCTTCGTCAAGACAGCCTCGCCCTTACAATTGGCCTATGTCGGCATGATCCTGACCATGCTATTCTTGTTTTGGGTGCATATCGGGATGCTGCTGTACGGGCTTTTCCTGGGCTATTCGCAATTCCCGACGATTGCGGAAATCATGCCGATCCTGCTGCTGACCGCCGATGGCGTGACAATGCTCGTGCTCGGCTCGATCATCGGCGGCATTCTGGCAGTGGTCGCGTTTACCGTATCCGCGGTCAGCATTCCCCTGCTGATGGACCAGGAGACCGACTTTGTCTCTGCGGTTGGCACCAGCGTCAAGGCGATGGTGCAGAACCCAAAAGCCATGCTGCTGTGGGCCGGGATCATCGCCGGGCTGATGGTGCTGGGAATGGCGACGCTGTTCGTCGGCCTGATCCTGATATTTCCGCTGATCGGCCATGCGACCTGGCACGCTTACCGAGCCATCGTGGTGCTTGACGGGGAGTAGCCAGCCTTAGCGAGGCAGACCCTCCGCCTCGCGCTTGGCGTCTTCGTCGGTGCGGCGGCGGGTGATGAATGTGCCAAGAGCCATGGCGCACTCGACGCCCTCGTCAGTGTGGACCCGGCACTCGACCACGAACGTGCGGGCACCGCCGCGTGTCCCATCCAGGAAGGTAATATGGCTGTTTCCTGACCAGCTCTAGTTTGAGTTTTCGCCATCCCTTCAGTGCCTGCAAGGGCGTCTTGCTGCCCAGGGCTGATTGCAGCAGCGGCTGGGTGTAAAGCCAGACATAGCGAAGCAGCGTGGCTTCCAGAACCTCGCCGGATCGGAAGGGATGGCTCTGCAGAACCTCTTCGATGCGGCCATTGAACCGTTCGACCATACCGTTGGTCTGAGGTGACCTAGGCGGCGTCAGGCGATGATCGATATCGAGGGCGGCGCCCAGCGTGTCGCATTCATGCGCGCCTGTTGCGGCGCGCTGGCGCAGACCGAAGAGGCGATCCGTGAACTCTTTTCCATTATCCGGGAGTATGGGGCGGATCCGCATCGGGCAGGCGCGCTCCAGGGCGCGCAGGAAGCGCCGGGCATTGGCCGCTGTCTTGCTGTTGTAGACCCTGACAACAACCCAACGCGTTGCCCTGTCGATGGCCACGAAGAGGGAACGGCGGCGGCTCTCATCTGCCATCGGTGGCAGGTATTTCAGGTCGATGGGGATGGAACCGGGTTCATAGGCTTTGAAGGCGCTGTGCTTTGGCCGGGGCGATGCTGCTTTCAGGGCGCGCAGGGGCCCCACGCCATGCCGACGCAAGCAGCGGTCAAGGCCAGAGCGGGAGGCATTCGGGTTCAAGAACTCGCGCACCACCGCCAGCAGATCATCCAGCGAGACCAAAAGCGTCTTGCGGAGGGCCACCGCGACAGCTTCCTGCGCTGGCGTCAACGTCGTCTGAAGGCGATGGGGCGTGTGGCTGCGATCCTCCACGCTGGCACGCTGGTGCCATTTCCATACGGTCTGTTCCGTGGTCCCGTGACGCTCGGCAAGAACCCACGCAGGGTCGTCACTGGCCTGTATGGCCGCCCTGATCTTCGGTGGCGTCGTCGCCTGACTGTGAAGCTTGATCACCATGTCGCTCTCCCATCCCGCGCCTCGGTCAAAACACAGCGTGCCATGAAAAACGCAGAGCGACGAGGAGCTATCTGATCAGCCGGAATGGAACAACTAGGTCCCAACCTGCAGTACTTCATCCACATAGACTTGCAGGTTGTCCGCATCGAATACCGGGAAGGTGTAGGTGAAAAGCGTTTGAGCCCCATCGGCGACGTATTGAACGCGGGGGATTTGGGATTGAATTTTGATGTGTTCGGATTGAGCCATCGGTCATTCTCCGTCTGTGCTAAAGGCTGCTGATGGTGCGGACGCCCGACCGCAACATGCTGAGTTGCGCCCGCTGCTGCGCGTTGCGGGCTGCCAGCAGGTTCCGCTGGTGCGTTGTGTCGACGCCCAGTTCGATACTCTGGCGGCGAAGGTCTGCGTCACCTTGCTCAAAGGCCTGTTCACGCGCAGCTTCGACTGCCAGACCTTGCAGGACTGCGCCGCCAGAGCCGCCAACGCCGCGGCTGGCCAGAAGTGCGAGCTTGCGCCTTGCGCAGGGATGATTGGCGTTTGGCGTTGCTGTCGTTCTGGTCAGATTGCAGCTTTGCAAGCTGGATATCGGCATTGGCTCGGGCCGCCGCGGAGGATTGCGACGCGCTTTTTTGCGCCGCGCGGGCTGCGTTGACGTTTTCGAGCAAACTCAGACCCAAAAGCGAGCCTGCAGCGATGACTGGTGCTACTGCGCCCATTAGTTGGTCACCTTAATTTCAGTGGTTACGGAAAGGACCGTGCATGGCAGCGGCACGTCCTGGTCGATGCGCCATGGCGGATCGATACCGGAGTGCCGCCAGCCGAGGGCACGGATATGCTTATCGCCAGAAAAATTCGGCGGCGGACTGTCGAAGCCTTCGGTCACGCCAACTCGCCTGAACGGCACCGGCGTCAGTCCGGCGCCCAGGTCACAGACCAGCGCACCGGTTTCATGCAAGCGGAAGGTCTCCTCTACGACCCGGAACGACATGCCTTGGACAGTGCCGCCGGGTGCCTGTCCTGCAACAGGCAGAGCCTGCACGATGTGCTGAAACGGCAGCCCGACCAGCGCCTGGAAGGCTGGAGCGCCGACAGTGACCTTGTCCGCCCTCGACGGCTTGTGGCTGGCGCAGAGTGCCATCCGCCACGATAGCCACGCTTTGCCCCTCCAGGTGGTCCAGGCCAACGGCCCACTCCTCTGCCACGAAAGCCTGCGTTCGGACGCCGCTGTCAACACCGAATGCATCGTCGAATGCCTCGATAAACAGGCCGTGTTCACGCGCTATCAAAACGTAGGTCGCATCACCGACGACCGCGAGATCGAGGAAACTCCCATCCGTAATCTGGCGTGTCCAAGCGGTAACCTGCTCGTTCCTGTAGATTGTCAGGGTCGCCAGCGTTCCGTCAGCCAACCGGGCGGGATCAAAGTCCTGCCCTACCGGATCACGGAAAAAATGGCTGACCAACAGCGCCAAATCTCCTGCCTGATAGGCCTGCTCAATGTCTGAGAACAGGAACTCGCGCAGTTCGTGACCTGTCCGGCCAACAAACATGGTCGCCCCGTCTACATCCCGCGGGGGTATCGTCCGGTCGATCGGAGACCCGATCCGCGTTTGCCGGCGCAACCGCACGGTTGTCGGAGCAAGCGGCTCGCCCGTCACCATCCACTCCGCACCGGAGGTAAAGACCTGTAAGTGCCGGCCAGAGAACAGCGCACGGATGGCGTTGACCTGGTCGGAGAGGATCGGGAACTCAATCGCTTCGTCGTCCAAGCCTTCGCCCTGATCGAAGTTGAACAGATCGCCGGACTTCGAGAACCACAGTCTGTTCGGCAAGTCCCGTGACCCGCCAATCACCAGACGGTCCTGATGAAAGGCCACGGTCACCGGCCAGCCGCGGCGGGCGGAGAAGGCCGGCTCGACCCAGTCGTCCGTCGGGTCGGTAGAGGCCAAGTCCTGAAGCACGTCCGCCGTTACTTCCGACGCCGAATTCATTCCGGTTATCATGACCTGTTTGGTTCCCAGGCGAAGCCGGGTCCCCACATAGGCCAGATCGAAAACATCAGCGGAAGCCGTGATCGTGACAGCTCCGGTCGCGGCACTGGGCGTCAGGATCGTGCCGGCGATGTCGAACCGGGAGAAGGGCGCACACAACACGCCGTTCTTCTGAACGAACGCCCAATCTTCAACCAACCAGGCCGTTGCGCCCCCTCGGGTTATCCGATGTGGCGGTACGTCCGGGTGGGTCACCAGCAACGTGTCAGCGCTCTGGGTCCAAGAAATTTGGGTCAGTTGGGCCTGAGAAACAGCTGACAGTTGGTGATTTTCCTGAGGGGCGGCATATCATGGCGTTGTTCCCGCGCCGCAATTCTCGCCGAGAAAAGGCTATGCCCCATGACGAGAGATACCATCACCGCGTTGCCCCATCCCAAGGGATTTTCCGCCGATCCGCTGACGGATTTGATCCGTTCCGGGGCGCGGCAGTTGATCGAGCAAGCGCTTGAAGCTGAGTGGAGCGCATGGCTTGCGCCATTTTCCAATGAGACGACGCCCGAGGGGCCCGCGCGGGTCGTTCGTCACGCTCACCTGCCAGAACGAGAGGGAATGACCGGGATTGGCCCAGTGCCCGTGAAAGGGCCACGCGGGCGGGATCGTGATCGGCAGGCTGAGAAGGGTCGGTTCTCTTCTTCGATCCTGCCACCGTATCTGCGCAAGGCGAAGTCCGTCGAGGACTTGCTGCCCTGGCTTTCCCTCAACGGCATTTCCACGGGCGATTTTCAGGCGGCCTTGGCCGCGCTGCTCGGGCCGAACGCGGCGGGCCTGTCGTCCCCCACCATCTCGCGGCTGAAGTCCGATTGGTGGGAGGAGTACGACCGCTGGCAGAAGCGCGATCTCAGCGCCCGGCGCATCGTCTATGTCTGGGCGGATGGCGTCTATTTCCAGCCAAGGATGGAAGAAAAGCAATGTGTTCTGGTGCTGATCGGCGCGGATGAATGGGGCCGAAAGGAGATACTGGGGCTGATCGACGGCTATCGCGAAAGGACCCAAAGCTGGCGCGCGCTCCTGCTCGACCTCAAGCGGCGCGGCCTCAATCACGCGCCCGATCTCGCGGTAGGCGACGGTGCACTGGGCTTCTGGGCCGCCCTTCGCGCGGTCTTCGGCGCGACCGCAGAACAGCGCTGCTGGTTCCATAAAACCGGCAATGGGCTGAAGGCAATGCCCCAATCGGTGCAAGCGAAAGCCAAAGGCCCCCTGCACGACATCTGGCAGGCAGAGACGAAGGCCGAAGCCATGGCGGCCTGCGATTTCTTCATCGAGACCTACGGCGTGAAAGACGAACAAGCGGTAGCCAAATGGATCAAAGACCGTGACGTGCTGCTGGCCTTCTATGATTTCCCGGCAGAACAGTGGAAACACATCAGAACCACCCATCCCATCGAAAGCGCCTTCGCGACGGTGTGTCACCGGACAGGTAAAACCAAAGGCTGTCTGAGCCGAAAGACCGCCCTCGCCATGGCGGTCAGGCTCCTGATGTCAGCGCAGGGCAAATGGCGAAAGCGCGACGGCGCAAATCGCATGCCTGGGATAATCCAGGGCATTGCATTCATCGACGGGATCAAACAAATGCAAAACGCCGCCTGATCAAGCCGTCACCAACTTTCGCCATAGCCCCCCCGGATCTTTGCCCGGCATAACCCATTTTGCCAACAGGCCGATGATCAGACCGGCAACAATCGTACCAATGATACCCATGTGAAAACTCCCTGATGGTTGATTTGATATTTTGCGGCGCTCAGCCGACCAAGACTATATGCAGATAACGGGGGCCATGTGCGCCACGGATATTTACTGCCTCAATATCCGCGGTCCCGCTAGTGCCCGTGATGAGCGACAGCACGCGCGGCAGATCAGGCGAGCCGGGGGCAAACACACTTTCCAGGTAGCGCCCGATATCAGCCCGCCGGACGACGGCGACGTGATGCAGGGCGAGGAAATTGTGCAGCATCGGCGTGTCGGACCCGGAGCGGAAAATCAAGCTGTCAGTCTCCGCAACGCAGCCTTCTGCAAGCGTCACGGCAACCGGCTGGTTAGCGCCGATCTCCGTCGTGGCGCAGACATTGCCCCAGTCGAGCCCCGCCAGCGCCGGGGCAACCGAGACCTCACCTGAAAGGCCGGCCTTTGCCAGATACGCTGCAACGGCCTGGGGCACATCCTCCAGCGCGGTGACTTCGTCTACGGTGGCGGTCAGACGTTCGGAGGAGGCCATGGCCTTAAAGCGGGCGATGATATCCTGCTCCTGGATCGGCGGCTGGCTGGCGCTCTCGTCGGGCAGAATGGCGGCACGCTCAGCGGCGATGGCGTCAGCGGCGAGCGGGAGAACGCCGCGCGCTTCGGCAATGCGGGCCATGATGCGGTCGCGGGCGTTGCTCATCGCGGGCTCCGCTTCTGCTGTTTTTTGTACTGTTCCATGAAAGTCTTACCACTCGGCGTGGGAAAGTCCCGCGTCCCAGTCCAGCCGCCAGCGAAAGGCAGGCGGTCGATCATTGATTTCTTTCCGGCAAAAGACCGGAGCGCCCTGACGCCGCAACGGTTGAGGGTCTGATAGAGCCATGGCCGGGCCGCTACCTTAGCCCACAATTTAACCGCGAGCCTTGTGGGCTTCGGCACCAGCTTACGTCGCCAGGTATCGTCGCGCAGGGAGCGGAGCAGGTGTGGTGGTAGGTGGCCGTGCCTTTATATTCCACCCGCTTCGGCTTCCAGCCGCGCACGTCATGCAGAAAGCTTAGCAGTTCCCAGGAACGGGCGGCTAGGTCTTCTGCCTCCGCCAGCCATTCCGGGTCGTCTTTGAACAATTCCGGATAGCGCGTCTTCACCGTGCCAAGGCAGGAGCCTGACGGCGCAACCACGTAGTCGAAGCTGCGGAAGGCCTTGATGACAGCCTTTGCCAGCGGCTTTGACTCATCGCGCGCCGGAATTCAGGCCGGGCTGGCCGCAGCAGGTCTGGCTCTCCGGCACGGCGACGCGACAACCGGCATCTTCCAGCAATTTCAGCGTGGCAAAGCCAATCTCCAGGCGGATGGAATCCACCAGGCAGGTGACCAGCAGGCCGACATAGGGTGTGTCTTTCGTCATGCGCGCTATGTAGCTGAGTTGCCGGGCGACTTAAACCTATTTCCCGGCGGCAGATGAAGGTCGCTGTCCAGAGTTCCGCTCTGATGCAGGTGCCGGATAACGTCATCCGGCCTTTCGGCGCAACGCGCTGTTTTAAACCGGCTTAATCCAAACCGCTGTATCGTGGAATGCCACGCCGCCCACGGGGGCCGCAGCTTCAGCCGAGACCAGCAGGTTGATGCCGATGCCTTCGGGGAAGGCGTGGTTCGGCCAGACGCTCTCGACGATCACCGTATTGGCGGTCAGGCCCTCAAAATACTTCGCGTGCAGGGTCACCGCGCCCTTTTCGTTACCGATCTTGACCGCTGCGCCATTTTGGATTCCGAACTTCGCGGCGTCTTCGGCCCTGATCATGACCTCCGGCCGTTTTTCACGTTTGGCCGATGTCGGCGTCTCGGTAAAGGTCGAGTTCAGGTAGCTCCGCGCCGGAGCTGTCACCATGCGGAAGGGTTTGTCCGGCGTGGCGTTGTCAATCACGTCCCAATGGTCGGGCAGGCTTGGCATTGTCTCTGCCGGTCCAAAACGGCCGGCTTTGGTGCCGTCGTCTGTCGGCTGGGCCGCTTGCCAATCCGGTTTGAAGCGGAATTTTTTGTCTGGCCAGGCAAAGCCATCCAGATAATGCGCCTGTTCGAACGGGATTTGGCAGTCGACCCATTTCTCGTCCAGCAGGGTATCGAAACTGCCACATTTGGATGCTTTTAGTGTTTCGTCCACAAGTTCGCGCGCCCTCATGTCGAACGCCGGTTGAGTGCAGCCGAGCCGCTTTGCCAGCGCATTGATGACTTCAACGTTGGAGCGGGTGCCTTCCAACGGTTCAATCACCTTCGGGCCTAAAATTATGTATTGGTGACCGCCGCCCTGGTAGACGTCATCATGCTCCAGGAACATGGTAGCCGGCATAACGATATCGGCCATTTTCGCCGTATCGGTCATGAATTGCTCGTGCACACAGGTGAAAAGGTCTTCGCGTGCAAAGCCCTGATACACCTTGGCCAGGTCCGGGGCGACCATCATCGGATTGGTATTCTGGATGAACAGGGCCGTTACCGGCGGACCGCCGCGTAATGCATCAGCATCGCCCAACAGGATGTCGCCGATGCGGCTTTGGTCCAGCCAACGGATCGCCGGGTCGCGGTAGTCCCAGCCTTCGACCAGGCTCTTGTTCCAGCGGAAAATCGCGCCGTTATTGTGAAAGGCACCACCGCCCTCAAACTGCCACGCGCCGGTCACAACAGGAATGCAGGATACGGCGTGGACATTATGTGCGCCGTTTCGCTGGCGGCCCATGCCATAGCCGATGCGAATGAAATGCTGGCGGCGTTGACCTAGTAGGCCGGCGAATTCCTCAATCTGTGCCGCAGGTACGCCGCTGATCGCCTCCGCCCATTCCGGTGAGCGGCTGCGGAGGTGCTGCTCCAACTCATCCGGGCAGTCGGCATATTTCTCCAGATAGGCCCGGTCGGCGTGGCCGTCCCGGAACAGGCAGTGCATGATGGCGCAGGCAAGCGCGCCGTCCGTGCCAGGCTTCACGCAGAGAAACAGATCCGCCTGCTTCGCCGTATCGGTCAGGTAGGTATCGATCACTACGATTTTCGCGCCGCGCGTCTTGCGGGCATGGGCTGCGTGGGTCATTACGTTAATCTGGGTATTCACCGGGTTGGTGCCCCAGATTACCACCATGTCAGAGACCCGCATCTCACGAGGATCCACCCCACGCAACGCACCAGTGCCGGCGATAATACCGTTCCAGGCCAGGGTCGTGCAGATGGTGGAGTGCTGGTAGCTGTACTTCTTGGCGTGCCGCAGGCGGTGGATAGAGTGCCACTGCACCTGACCCATGGTTCCGGCATAGGTATACGGCCATACCGCCTCTGAGCCGTATTTCGCTTCGGCTTTCAGCAGAGCCTCGGCGGTTTCGTCGAGCGCCGCCTCGAACGAGATCTCGCGGAATTCGCCGGAGCCTTTGGGGCCGGTCCTCTGGTAGCACTTGGTGAGCCGGTCCGGGTGATGCACCCGCTCCGCATAGCGCGCAACCTTGGCGCAGATAGCACCATCGGTGTACCGATTCTCGTGCGAGCCTCGCACCCGGCCGATCATGAACGGATCGAGCCGTTCGACTTCCAGCGCACAGGTGGATGGGCAATCATGCGGGCAGGCGCTAAAGACTAGTTCAGGGCTTGCAACGGTATCGGGCACCTGTGGGCTCCAAAAGCTATGAGTTCGTACCTATTTGAAAGACCAATCTTACAGGAGTTTCACCGATGTCTGAAGCCGCAGCCGTCATCGATCAAATCCAGGACTATCACATCCACGTTTACTACGACGCGGAGAGCAAGCCGCAGGCAGAGGCGCTGCGCACAAAGCTTGAGGCGGCTTTTCCGGATGCCGTGTATGGCCGTTGGCACGACAAGCCGGTGGGGCCGCATCCCCAATGGTCGTACCAAGTGCACTTTCCGGTAGCGATGTTCCCCCAAATCGTGCCGTTCGTCGCGCTGGAACGCGATGGACTGACGGTTTTGGTTCACCCCAATACCAAAGACGATCTCGGCGACCACCGTGACCACGCGATGTGGATGGGCGCCATCCCTGACCTCAAGCTGTCGATCTTTGAAAAGAAAGCGGACGCCTGAGCGTCCGCTAACCAGCTACCCGAGAAACAGTTGACAGTTGGTGATTTTCCTGAGGGGCGGCATATCATGGCGTTGTTCCCGCGCCGCAATTCTCGCCGAGAAAAGGCTATGCCCCATGACGAGAGATACCATCACCGCGTTGCCCCATCCCAAGGGATTTTCCGCCGATCCGCTGACGGATTTGATCCGTTCCGGGGCGCGGCAGTTGATCGAGCAAGCGCTTGAAGCTGAGTGGAGCGCATGGCTTGCGCCATTTTCCAATGAGACGACGCCCGAGGGGCCCGCGCGGGTCGTTCGTCACGCTCACCTGCCAGAACGAGAGGGAATGACCGGGATTGGCCCAGTGCCCGTGAAAGGGCCACGCGGGCGGGATCGTGATCGGCAGGCTGAGAAGGGTCGGTTCTCTTCTTCGATCCTGCCGCCGTATCTGCGCAAGGCGAAGTCCGTCGAGGACTTGCTGCCCTGGCTTTCCCTCAACGGCATTTCCACGGGCGATTTTCAGGCGGCCTTGGCCGCGCTGCTCGGGCCGAACGCGGCGGGCCTGTCGTCCCCCACCATCTCGCGGCTGAAGTCCGATTGGTGGGAGGAGTACGACCGCTGGCAGAAGCGCGATCTCAGCGCCCGGCGCATCGTCTATGTCTGGGCGGATGGCGTCTATTTCCAGCCAAGGATGGAAGAAAAGCAATGTGTTCTGGGGCTGATCGGCGCGGATGAATGGGGCCGAAAGGAGATACTGGGGCTGATCGACGGCTATCGCGAAAGGACCCAAAGCTGGCGCGCGCTCCTGCTCGACCTCAAGCGGCGCGGCCTCAATCACGCGCCCGATCTCGCGGTAGGCGACGGTGCACTGGGCTTCTGGGCCGCCCTTCGCGCGGTCTTCGGCGCGACCGCAGAACAGCGCTGCTGGTTCCATAAAACCGGCAATGGGCTGAAGGCAATGCCCCAATCGGTGCAAGCGAAAGCCAAAGGCCCCCTGCACGACATCTGGCAGGCAGAGACGAAGGCCGAAGCCATGGCGGCCTGCGATTTCTTCATCGAGACCTACGGCGTGAAAGACGAACAAGCGGTAGCCAAATGGATCAAAGACCGTGACGTGCTGCTGGCCTTCTATGATTTCCCGGCAGAACAGTGGAAACACATCAGAACCACCCATCCCATCGAAAGCGCCTTCGCGACGGTGTGTCACCGGACAGGTAAAACCAAAGGCTGTCTGAGCCGAAAGACCGCCCTCGCCATGGCGGTCAGGCTCCTGATGTCAGCGCAGGGCACATGGCGAAAGCGCGACGGCGCAAATCGCATGCCTGGGATAATCCAGGGCATTGCATTCATCGACGGGATCAAACAAATGCAAAACGCCGCCTGATCAAGCCGTCACCAACTTTCCAGCATAGCTCGCTGGTTACTTAACCAGGCGCATCACCACAGCGCGGTTTTCCTGCTCCGCGACGCCGTCTTCGGTCGCAACACGGGGCTGGCTTTCGCCAACAGCGCCAACAGTCATGCTGTCAGTGCTGATGCCCAGGAGATTGAGAACTTCAACAACAGATTGCGCACGGCGCTTGGAGAGGTCGAGGTTATATTCCTCGGGACCAACCGCGTCAGCATGGCCCTGCACTATCAAATTGCCACCAGCAGCAGCATTATCGGCTGCAGCGCTGATCGCCTTCTGGCCGTCAAAGTCGACCGCGGTGCCATCGGTCGGGAAGTACACGACCCAGGGACCGGTCGCCATCATCGGCTCGTTCTTCACCAGCTCAGCCAAGCCGGCCTGGTACTGCGCCTTACAGGCTGCAATATCGTCTGTCTGATGGCCTTCCTCGGCCTGCTCCAGCCAGCACTCGTAGCCAGCGAACGCCTTAGCAGCGGCAGCCGGGTTCTTGGCGGCGCCACCAGCGTCGAGAACACCCTTCAGACCGTCATAAGCCGGGCCAAGCTGCTTCGAGAATTTCGGTGCCAGGCTGCGATCGCCCGGGGGGGTCAGCATCGGCACTTCGCCATTGGCGGCCATCAATGCGCGGGAACCGTGATATTTCGCATCGGCCCAATCTTCTTCGCCGCGCTCAAAATCAGCAATAGCCATCAAATCTTTATAAAGAGCTTTGGTATAGACATCGCCGCTTGGGGAAGCATTCTTGGCGTCATTATAGATGTTTGCGCATGCGCTAAGTCCGAAGCCAACAACGGCTACCAGCGCTGTGTTCTTTACTATCGTCAACATAGGTTGCCCAATCTCCTAGTGTGCAGAGTTGCTGCGGATCATCCCGCAAGAGCCGCCTTCAACCTCGTCTCGTCCCCTTCTAGGATTTGGCCTAACGAGCAATTGAAGGACAAACTAGTATGTAGTGGAGATACGCTCGGCCGAAAAGCCCGAATGCAAAGGAATATGCAAATCAGTGCACTTCATCACAGCTTTTTTGTCGCTGCCCGCACGGACCCAGCAATCCGACTGTATTCTCCGTCCCCCTGAGGAAAATAGCCATTTGTCCATTTGCGTGTACCGTCATGCTACACTTTCCGCCCGCGGCTTTTCCACTACAAAAGTGTTAGAAAGCCAACAGATTATATCGAATTGCCATTTCAGTTGGCTTTGCACAACCAAGGTGACGAGCGCACTCGCCAGGGTGCCGATGGCTTCACAGGAATGCCAACCTGCCCCAATTTAGGGTCGATTGCTCCGCTAGTTCGGTGGCGAACTCCGGCACCAATCTATTGCGGATATCAATCGATGTGGCTATCGTTGCGGTAGTGTACGAAACACTGCGCGCACCATAAAAAGAGGGCGTTCAGTGGCGATATTAAATGATTTCGGCCAATGACAACCGCTCACGAATAGAGATATGGCAGTGATTGTAGAAGCGCGCGACATACCCATTCTGTCGTCAACGGACCGTCTGAAACGCGCGTTGCTCCGGTGGGTTGATATCTGTGGCCTCTCCGGCCAGTTTGTTTCGGAAGCCGACGTCATAGAGACGTTGTCGGGCCACGATTTCTTGGACCAACAAAACTATCTGCTTGAAATCGAAGGTCAGAGCCCCGACCGGTGGAGTGTTCTCTGGGCCGGCGATTTTGTGAGCTTCGATCCACAGCGCGACTTCCGGGAAGCCTTGCTTGAATGCATCCCAGACGATCGTTTTGTTAACTTGGTGGCACAGGAATATTTCGACGCTGTCCGCTACCGCCGCGATCAAAGCAACGTCGATACGATGGACCAGCTCATTTTCCCCCTGCGGGACTCAGATCGCGCAGAATATGTGCTGATCATTGGTGAAACAGTAACCGGCAGGTCGCTATATACAGCGGAAGCCAACCACGCCGGCGCGGGAAAATCCCGATGAAAAAGCCTGAAATCATTACACCGGGCATCGATAAGAACGAAATCGTCGAACGCCGGATTTGCCCGCTCATTGAGTTGGACGAGACCAAAGACGTGCCGCTGGGCCGGCTGGTCCGTTACTGGTTTTCCCTGCCACGCCCCCACGGCGTGCTGCCGGATATCGATGAAATCGGTCTGATGGATTTAACCCGTCTCGGTGTGCTGGGCTGGTTCCATGTCATTGGCGTCAATGACGAAAACCCGCTCAACTACCGCTACGACGTACATGCCATGCGGACAGTCGGCGGTCATACCGGTATCCGCATTGGCGAAGTCGGCTCCAATGCCCTACGCCAAGCATTGGAGCAAGACTACTCTCTCGCAAAGTTAAATCGCTTCCCACTATTCCAGACCGTGCGCACCGACCTACGCAGCCATGCTCGCGAGTACCGGCGCGTGACCCTGCCGCTCTCTAGCGGTTCGGGCGATGTCACCCACCTGCTTGTTGGCGTTCATTTCGATAACGGATAGATCGCTGGACACCTGACCGAGCATTTCATCCTGACTGATGCTGGTCATGTAGGTTTCTTCCGTCAGACCTGACGGCTCGAACCAGCCATCGACCAACAGATCACAGCGCGGATAGCCATAGGTGTTGGTCGGGATGCCGCGTGCCACCAATGGCCCGCGGGTCGTGCCGCACTGCCATCCCATATCCGGCCAACGGACGAGGGAAAGTGCCCGCACACCATCCGCTGCAGCAACCATGCCAGACCGCTATGCCGCTCTTCCGGCGCTACGAACAGGCCAGCCGGGTGCCCGACTTTGCCCTTGATGTCCGGATAGGCGTCGCGGGGCAAGGCCAGCTCAAACGGCGTCCGCCCGTCCAGGTCATCACCATACCAAAGCTTCAACGAACGTTGGAGTTCCAGAAAATCATCGGTCTCGATCATACGCTGGCAAATGCACGCGATGATATCCCGATTGCCCGTCCGCTTACGCACCGCAATCCAGAAGGAGTTATCCGGCTCCAGCCGGTGAAAATCCGGATTCGCCTCAGCGTTGACGATTCCGCCTGGATTTACACGGCTCAAAAACTCAACCCAACTGTGCAGATCATCATCGATCAATGTTGAGTAGCCGGAATTCCAGAGAGCTGTTGCGCACGCATTGATGAACGCTTGTGGGGTACGCTCTAACATTTTTCTGCTCCTTCTCGTTTGTTGACGTAAGGTGCGCTATAAGGTAGCGTGATTCTTAGTCATGCGAAGAGCTTAAGTCATGGTTATCAAAGGATTTATACTTTGATATTTATTTGCTTCCTTTGATGGTCTACTTGACATTGTCATATTAGTATTCAAATTCTCCTATCCACAAATTGTTACTGCGCGGCGCATCGCTCGTGCTCAGTTTGTCTGATTTTAGCCCGGTCTCGCCTCGTTGTACAATTCTTCGCTTTGACGGTAGCCATTGTACCAATAAATGTTTGACCATCGATATAGCGCAAGTTTTTAAGCCATTCTAATTTACGCAGAGGCGAAACAACGGGTACGCGCCCGCGCTTGATTTGCCGCCGGAATGACGGCTAGACTCGCTCATGCCCGATGAACACTTCCTTAATCTGATGGCCTCACAATTGCGCGAGCGGCTGACCCAACTCGACAAGCTGGAAGAACAAAACGCCAGGGACCGGGCACCCGTCGAGCTGGACCAGACGCGGGTCGGGAGGCTCAGCCGCATGGACGCGCTTCAAGGACAAGCCATGGCCGAAGCCCAGGGGGAGCGCCGCCGCCTGGAGTGTTTGCGCATCGAGAGTGCCTTGTCCCGGATGGCTGACGGCATCTATGGAGAGTGTCTGCGATGCGGGGACGACATCGCCTCCGCCAGACTGCAAGCGGACCCGGCAACACCGGTATGTGTACTGTGCGCAGGCAATGGTTGATACCAGGGTTTTACCCCAGACCATCACCCGATCCAGCTGAAACGCTTTCGCCATCGATAGGTTGGGGTAAGATGCTCTAAAATAAGGGTTTCCATATGACACTCACGACACAACCGGATCGGGATCTGCGCTGGAACTAGTCTCTTGCGGCTCGCCGTGCGTACCGACAGATATCGCTCCTACACTTGCCAACCCGACGAAGTCAAAGGAAATGAAAATGACAGTTACCGGTGGATGCTACTGCGGCACCATTCGCTACGAATCGCAGAATGATGCTCAAGCTTCGATACAGTGTCATTGCCGAGAGTGCCAGTATATTACCGGCGGCCACCCGAACGCGATTACCATATTCCCGAACGACGGATTCCGCTTCACCAAGGGTGAGCCGAGCAGCTTTTCGCGCAGTGACCTGGAGAATCCCGTGACGCGTTACTTCTGCCCGACCTGCGGCACGGGTATCGGAACGTGGTCTCCGGCGCGCCCCGACTCGATGATCATCAAGGTCGGCACCCTCGACGACCCAAGCACTTTCAAGGCGCAGGCCGCGATCTTCACGATCGACAAGCAACCGTTCCATGTGCTGCCGGAAGGCGTGCCGTCTTTCGAGCGGCGCCCCGGGTAGCTGGAGCTATGGCGAAAGTTGGTGACGGCTTGATCAGGCGGCGTTTTGCATTTGTTTGATCCCGTCGATGAATGCAATGCCCTGGATTATCCCAGGCATGCGATTTGCGCCGTCGCGCTTTCGCCATGTGCCCTGCGCTGACATCAGGAGCCTGACCGCCATGGCGAGGGCGGTCTTTCGGCTCAGACAGCCTTTGGTTTTACCTGTCCGGTGACACACCGTCGCGAAGGCGCTTTCGATGGGATGGGTGGTTCTGATGTGTTTCCACTGTTCTGCCGGGAAATCATAGAAGGCCAGCAGCACGTCACGGTCTTTGATCCATTTGGCTACCGCTTGTTCGTCTTTCACGCCGTAGGTCTCGATGAAGAAATCGCAGGCCGCCATGGCTTCGGCTTCGTCTCTGCCTGCCAGATGTCGTGCAGGGGGCCTTTGGCTTTCGCTTGCACCGATTGGGGCATTGCCTTCAGCCCATTGCCGGTTTTATGGAACCAGCAGCGCTGTTCTGCGGTCGCGCCGAAGACCGCGCGAACGGCGGAGCAATACTCGGCCACGGTAGCGGCAGCGTTGTGTTGTCGCGGGCGGCGTAAAAGTCGGCCACTTTTGTCCTTTCAATTAATGGGAGGGCTTGGGGATATTCACCGTGGAATTGTATTTGAAGGTTCGCCACGCTCACTTTGAGGAAGGTTTGAGGGGCGTCAGATTGCGCGGGATTTTGGGATCAGCCGGGACAGTGTTTCAAAGATGTTGGCGTATTCTGAGCCGCCTGGTTATCGGCGTACGGCACCGATCAAACGACCAAAGCTTGATCCTTATACCGAGCAGAGTGACCAGTGGTTGGCGGAAGACAAGGCCCGGCCTCGCAAACAGCGCCACACAGCCAACCGTATCTTTGAGCGGCTACGCGACGAATGCGCATTTGATGGTGGCTACACGATTGTCAAAGACTATGTGCGTTCGCCAAAGCGTGGCTCACGGGAGATGTTTGTGCCCTTGAGCCATCCCCCAGGGCATGGGCAGGCGGACTTTGGCGAAGCGTTGGTTGGTATCGGCGGGGTTGAGCAGAAGGCCTACTTCTTTGCCCTTGATCTGCCGCATAGCGATGCGTGCTACATCCGCGCGTATCCTGCGGCGAACACTGAAGCCTGGCTTGATGGGCATGTGCCCGCCTTTGCCTTCTTTGGCGCTGTACCGCGCTCAATCCTTTACGATAAGGATCGCTGCCTTGTGGCCAAGATCATGCCAGATGGCACCCGCAATCGTACGCAGCGGTTCCGTGCGATGCTATCTCACTACGTGATGGGGGAGAGGTATGGTCGCCCCGGCAAGGGCAACGATAAAGGCAAGGGTGAGGGGCTGGTTGGTTACGGGCGTCGCAACTTCATGGTTCCAATGCCGCGGTTCGCGAACTGGGATGCGTTCAACGACTATCTTGAAGAACAATGCCGCAAACGGCAGGCTGACATTCTGCGTGGCCACAAGATCAGCATCGGTGAACGACTGGGCGCTGATCTGGCGGCGATGCGCACCCTGCCAGCCGCGCCCTTTGAAGCTTGTGATCTGCAGAGCGGCTAGGTC
The DNA here is from genome assembly GCA_965202745.1 of Alphaproteobacteria bacterium. Taxonomy (GTDB): domain Bacteria; phylum Pseudomonadota; class Alphaproteobacteria; order Bin95; family Bin95; genus JACKII01. Next base: position 445,735 of record CBDBCB010000019.1, on the reverse strand, counting down.
ACATCAACATCCCAAGGACGATTGCGTGGCAACGATTACTCAGGGCCGGTTGCCTATGGCCACCGCGAGGGTTGGATCATTGGATCAAGGGCTTCGGTGACCGCGTCGTCATCGGGTGCGCCACCGAAGTCATCGCGGACCATCCCCGCTGCTATGACACGGGCGACATGATGTTCGATCCGGTACACTACCTGCCTCTCATCGAGCGCAAGATCATGTCCTTTGATCCAGCCACGCCATTGCAAGGCTGGGACTTGCCTGACGCGTTCCAAACCCTCCAACGATTATTGGAAGCCCGGCAGGGCAAGGCCGGAAAGCGGGAATATGTTCAGGTACTGCGGCGGCTGGAGCGCTTTGAGCTGGAGGTTTTGCATCTGGCAATCAAAGACGCACTGCAGATGAGGGCGGTCAGCTTTGACGCAATCAAACACTTATTGCTTTGCCGGGTCGAGAGACGACCACCGAGACTGGATCTGGATGTTTACCCGTTCCTGCCCAGAACCAATATCGCAACAAGGGCGGCATCATCCTACATGAGCTTGCTGGCGGGAGATAGCGCATGAGCGATGCTCCAGAACTGCTTTTGGCGAACCACCTCAAACCTCTGCGCTTGCCAACCTTCTTGCGCGCGCATGATAAGCAGGCCCGCATCTGCGCCGCCGAAGGTGTAGATCATGGGCGCTATCTGGCGCGGTTGACGGAATTGGAACTGATCGACCGTGAACGGCGTATGGTTGAGCGCCGGATCAAATCGGCAAAGTTCCCGGCCGTCAAAAGCCTTGATAGCTTCGACTTCAAAGCGATCCCCAGCCTGAACAAGATGATGGTGCTGGCACTGGCGCGCGGCGAATGGATCGAGCGCAAGGAGAACGTCATCGCTCTTGGCCCGTCAGGAACCGGCAAAACCCCCGTCGCCCTCGGGCTGGGTCTGGCCGCCTGCCAGAAGGGTATGCCGGTCAGCTTCGTCACTGCCGCCTCTCTCGTGCATGAGTTGATGGAAGCCAGAGATGAGAAACGCCTGCTGCGATTGCAACGCCAATTGGCCAAGGTCAAGCTGCTGATCATTGATGAATTGGGGTTCGTGCCGCTGAGCAAAACCGGGGCAGAACTGTTGTTCGAACTGATATCGCAGCGTTACGAGCGCGGCTCAACACTGATCACCAGTAATCTGCCGTTCGAGGAATGGACAGAACCCTTCGGCACAGAACGCCTGACAGGTGCCTTGCTGGACCGGCTGACCCATCATGGGAATATCCTGGAGATGAATGGCGAAAGTTACCGCCTCAACCAAAGCAAATCCCGCCGCCCCAGAAGCTAATCATCATCTGATTGGCCTAACGGCCAACGCGCCTCGGAACGTGCTTGCTATTTGAGGGCATCACGCCACAAGGCGCGGTGCCAAGGGGCCGACTTTTGCGCCGCCCCAGTGGCAGGTTTTTACGCCGCCGTTGACACCATGTTACCCGGCAAATTGATCGCAATAGCGGTTCAAGTTGAACCGGCGATGCTCTAGCCGTCGAGCTTGGGCTTCAGCAGTTGGTTGACGGCGGCAGGGTTGGCCTTGCCCTGCGTGGCCTTCATCACCTGCCCGACGAAGAAGCTCAGCAGCTTGTCCTTGCCGCCACGGTATTCGGCAACCTTGTCGCCATTTTTGGCAATGATGTCATCGATGATGCTTTCGATGGCACCGGTGTCGGTGATCTGCTTTAGACCTTTTTCCTCAACGATCGTTGCAGCGTCTTTGCCGCTTTCGATCATTGCCTCGAACACATCCTTGGCGATGCGGCCAGAGATGGTGTTGTCGGCGATCAGGTCCAGCAGGCCGCCCAGTTCGGTTGCGCCAATGGGGGCATTGGTCACGTCGAAACCTTCGCGGTTCAGATAGGCGAAGTAGTCGCCGGTGATCCAGTTTACCGCCAGCTTTGCGTCACGGCCCTTGGCCACATTCTCGAAAAACTCGACATTGACCTGGTCGGAGGTCATCACCCAGGCATCGTAATCGGGAATGCCGTATTCAGCGACAAAGCGTTCGCGCGTGGCATCCGGCAACTCCGGCATAGAGGATGCAATCCGCTCAATCATCCCATCATCCAGGATCAGCGGCAGCAGGTCGGGGTCGGGAAAATAGCGGTAGTCGTGCGCATCTTCCTTGGAGCGCATAGAGCGGGTCTCGCCCTTGTTCGGATCATACAGCCGGGTTTCCTGCACCACTTCGCCGCCATTCTCGATCAGCTTGATCTGGCGCTTGGCCTCAAACTCAATAGCCTGGCGCACAAAGCGGATGGAGTTGACGTTCTTCACCTCGCAGCGCGTACCCAGTTCATCGCTAGGTTTGCGCACCGACACATTGATGTCACAGCGCATGGAGCCCTGATCCATATTGCCGTCGCAGGTGCCCAGATAGCGCAAAATCTGGCGAAGTTTGGTCAAGTAGGCCGTCGCCTGCTCCGCAGAGCGTATATCCGGCTCTGACACGATCTCCATCAGCGCCGTGCCGGAGCGATTCAGATCTATATAGGACTGGGTCGGGTGCTGGTCGTGCATGGATTTGCCCGCGTCCTGCTCCACGTGCAGGCGGGTAACGCCGATACGCTTCGCCACTTCACCATCCGGCTCCACATCAAGAAAGCCGCCGGTGACGATAGGGAACTCGAACTGGCTGATCTGATAGCCCTGGGGCAGGTCGGCATAGAAATAGTTCTTGCGGTCAAAGCGCGAGTATTTGTTAACCGTGCCATTGATGCCAAGGCCGGTAAGCACTACCTGCTCCACACAATGCTCGTTCAGTACCGGCAGCATGCCCGGAAAAGCCGCGTCGACCAGGCTGACCTGGGTGTTTGGCTCTGCGCCGAATGCGACGGGCGCGCCGGAAAATAGCTTGGAGTTTGACGTGACCTGGGCATGTACCTCCAGCCCGATCACCATTTCCCACTCGCCGGTGGCACCTTTAAGCAGCTTCGGTGTTTCAAGAAGTTTAGCCATTTTTTCTCTTTAACGCTCTATCGTCTCAATGGGTGGGTTCGGGGCACTTGCCCGGGTATGGGCGTTCGACGCGGTCGGGCAAGTGCATCGCGATCAAAGAAGGCGTCTTCGCCATCTTGGCCCTCGATTGCAGCTTCGGTAAAGCTGCCGGCATGTACCGGATCAATCCGGCCAGGTGATTTCTTAGGCACCATAATCCTCAACCTCCCGCCATCTGGCTCTACGTGCGGATATAATCCGGCGATTGCCGCTCCGCCACGGATAAATGACGGTACAGAATCTGCCGTCGATTAGTCCCGTCGCCTTAAAGCGCTGATCTTCGCCTCGCGTACTGTCGATAGTAGTGACTACGCCATCGATTATCCTGGCAGCATAAGCGAAATCGAAGCCGCGGACCTCAAAATTTTTGAAGCTCTTCCCGTCGTCGAATTCGATCACCGATGCCGCCCTAATACCCCGCTGGCCGGGCTTCGAACCCCGCGGCTTCCTCCAGCGCTTGGGCCGCTTGGAACAGTGTCACTTCGTCGAACGGTTTGCCGATCAGGTGCAGACCCAAGGGCAGACCTTCGTCGCTCAGGCCACCGGGAACGCTGATCGCAGGCAATCCAGCCATGCTCGCCGGGACGGTGAACACGTCGTTCAGGTACATGGCGACCGGGTCGTCCTGCTTCTCGCCCATGGCAAAAGCGGCACTCGGCGCCGTCGGGGTCAGGATGGCGTCAACCTTCTCAAAAGCCGTCGTGAAGTCGGCCAGGATCAGGGAGCGGACCTTCTGCGCCTTGATGTAATAGGCATCGTAATAGCCTGCGCTCAGCACGTAAGTGCCGATCATGATGCGCCGCTTTACCTCCGCGCCAAAGCCTTTGGCGCGGGTGTTCTCGTACATCTCTTTCAGGTCGTTGCCGGGTACGCGCAGGCCATAGCGGACGCCGTCATAGCGGGCGAGATTCGACGAAGCCTCCGCCGGCGCGATGATGTAGTAGGTCGGCAACGCGTACTTGGTGTGCGGCAGCGAGATGTCGACGATCTCCGCCCCCTGCTCCCGCAGCCAGGCGGCACCCTGTTGCCAGATCCGGTCGATCTCGCCCGGCATGCCGGCAACGCGGTATTCCTTCGGCACACCAATCCGCATGCCCTTTACACCTGCCCGCAACTTCTCGCTGAAATTCGGGGTGTCATAGGGAGCACTGGTCGAGTCCTTCGGATCGTGCCCGGCCATCACCTGCAGCATGGTAGCCGCGTCCTCCACCGTGCGAGTCATCGGACCGGCCTGATCGAGCGAGGAGGCGAACGCCACAATGCCCCAGCGCGAGCAGCGGCCATAGGTGGGCTTCATGCCCACGATACCACAGAAGCTGGCAGGCTGGCGGATCGAGCCGCCGGTATCCGTGCCCGTCGCGGCAATCGCGATGCGGGCCGCGACCGCCGCCGCTGAGCCACCCGACGAGCCACCCGGCACCCGCTGCCGGTTGTCACCGCCGCCCGCGACCCAGGGGTTCGTAACCGACCCGAAGTACGACGTGATATTGGCCGAGCCCATGGCGAACTCGTCCAGGTTCGCCTTGCCCAGCATGACCGTGCCACCCGCCTTCAGCTTGCCGGAAACGGTGCTCTCATAGGGCGGAACGAACGGCTCCAGAATGTGGCTGCCCGCGGTGGAGCGCACACCTTCAGTGCAGAACAGGTCCTTCATGGCGATGGGCACGCCATCCATCGGCCCGACGCTCTCGCCCTTGGCCCGGCGCGCATCGGATGCATCGGCGGCAGCCAGAGCCACCTCCGGCGTTTCGGTGATGAATGTGTTCAGCGTCCGGTGCTGTGCGATCGCGGCGATATGCGCCTCAGCCAGTTCCCGCGCGGAAAATTCGCCAGCGTCCAGGCCCGAGCGGGCCGTAGCAATGGTCAGATCGGTGAGGCTAGCCATTACTCAACCACCTTCGGCACAGCATAGAAATGATCCGCCCCTTCCGGCGCGTTGCCGGTCACGGCATCGGCATAGCCGCCATCCGTCACCACGTCCGTGCGCAGCGGCAGCGGGAAGTCGCCGACACCGGTCATCGGCTCGACACCATCCACATTGACCTCGTCCAATTGCTCGACAAAGGTAATGATCGCCGACAGATCGCTCGCCCAGGCTTGCAGTTCGTCGTCACTCACCTTAATGCGGGCCAGGTTGGCGATGCGTGCCACCGTCGCCTGATCCAGCGCCATGCGCTCGTTCCTTATTCTAAATGCCATGTAACAGGAGGGCTCGGCCCATCTCTAGCCAGCACACCCGGATTTGCAAGCCCAGCGACCTGGCCGGGCTACCGCGTCACACGCGGCTGGCCGGGCTGGACGTCGGTTCCAAGAAGATTGGCGTCGCTTTGTCCGACCCCAACCGCCGCATTGCCAGCCCTGCTGGCGTCATGCGCCGCGCCGAGCGGTTTTATGAGACAGCGGAGCGGTTGGCGGAACTATGGAAGGGTGAGGCGGTCGCCGGGATCGTCGTCGGCATGCCGTTGAACCAGGACGGCAGCCAAGGCCCACGCGCCCAGGCGAGCCGCCAGTTCGCGCACAATCTGGCCAAGCATTTCGGCATACCGGTCGCGCTCTGGGACGAGCGCTTCTCTAGCGTCGCTGCCGAGCGCCTGCTGTTGGACGAAGCCGACCTGTCGCGCACCCGCCGCAAGGAACTGATCGATCAGACCGCCGCGACATTCATCCTGCAGGGCTGTCTGGATTTCCTGATCCGCCCGGTGGTGCCGGAAGACGATGAGGAGCCTGGAGAAGGCGATGATGAGGCATTGCCTGGCAATGATGACGAAGACGGGAACGGCCAAGACTAACCCATGTCGACCGTCGCGCTTGCCATTCTGCCGGTTGTGGCCGCCATCGCGCTTGGCTATGCGCTGAAGCTGCGCGGCGTGCCCCAGCCTGTCTGGGCCGCGGCGGAAAAGAGCGTGTTCTTCCTGTTTCTGCCGGCCTTGATCGTCCACCACGTTGCCATTCGCGATATCGCCTTTGGTGAGGTGCCGAAGATGGTGGTGCCGATCGTCGGGACCATTCTGATCATTGCCGTGCTGTCGTATTGGGCTGCCCGCCTGCTGCTGCGCCAGCCGCCCGGCACGGCGGCGAGCGTGCACCAGGCCTCTATCCGGCTGAATGGCGTCGTGATGATCGCGATCATGCCCGCCATGCTGGGCGGCGAGGTCTGGCCCTATGTTGCCGTGATGACCTCTGTCTGGCCGGTGCTGACCAGCAGCCTGTCGATCATGGTCTATGTGCGCGCGAACGGCGCCAGCACCTCGCTGAAAGGCACGGCGCTGGCGGTTATCAAGAGCCCGGTGATCATCGCGGTAGCCCTGGGGGCGGGGCTGAACCTGGCAGGACTTGGACCAATGGTTGAGGCGTTCGGCCTGTTCGACCTGATCGGCCGGGCGGCATTGCCGGTTGGCTTGCTGGCAGCGGGCGCGGCGCTGGAATTCCGGGCGTTAAAGCGGTCCGGCCCGCCGAACCTGCTGGTGACGCAGGTCATGGTGATTTCAGCGGCCCTGCCATCGTCGCCATCTGGCTATGTGCTGGCGAGCCAGATGCGCGGCGACTCTCAGACCATGGCAAGCGCCATCACCATGCAGCATGTGCTGGGAATGGTGAGCGTCGCCTTTGTCGCAAGTTTAATGCTCGCGCATTAGGCAGACTTGCGACTCATCCACGGCGAGCGTAAGCGTCACCTTTATGCAAGACATCATCTTCCCGCATCAGCACATCCTGGGCATCGAGGGTATGACTCCCGATGCCATCACCACTATTCTCGACCTTTCCGAAAGCTATGTTGATCTGAACCGTGGCCCCGACAAAAAGCGGAGCGATCTGCGCGGGCGCACGATCATCAACGTGTTTTTCGAAAGCTCGACGCGCACTCGCACGTCCTTCGAACTGGCCGGAAAGCGGCTGGGCGGGGACGTGATCAACATCGCGGTCGCCGCCAGCGCCATCAACAAGGGCGAGATGCTTCTCGACACCGCGATGACGCTGAACGCCATGCACCCGGATATCCTGGTGGTGCGTCACCCCCATTCAGGTGCGGTGCAGTTGATCTCAGAGAAGGTGGATTGCTCGGTCATCAACGCGGGCGACGGCTGGCACGAGCACCCGACCCAAGCGCTGCTGGATGCGTTGACGATCCGCCGCCACCTGGGCAGTCTGGCCGGGCTGAATGTCGCAATCTGCGGAGACGTCGCCCACTCCCGTGTTGCTCGCTCCAACATCCTACTGCTGCATACTATGGGCGCTTATGTGCGCGTCGTGGCCCCGCCAACCCTGCTGCCACCGGATGTGGACCGGCTGGGCGTCGATGTCTTCACCAACATGGCAGAGGGCCTGGAAGGGGCGGACATCGTCATGATGCTGCGCGTTCAGACCGAGCGCATGGAAAGCGCCCTGATCCCGTCGCGCCGCGAATATTTCCGCTATTACGGCCTGGATGCGGAGAAACTGAAGGCTGCCAAGCCCGACGCGCTGATCATGCATCCCGGCCCGATGAACCGAGGCATCGAGATCGATTCGGACGTGGCCGATGACATCAACCGCTCGATCATACCGGAGCAGGTGGAGATGGGCGTGGCCGTGCGCATGGCCTGTCTGGACCTGCTGATCCGGAACCAATTGGCCAATGCCGAAGATGAACACCGGGCGGAGGGCCTGAACTGATGCGCCGCGCCTTCGTCAACGCCCGCCTGCTCGACCCAACCTCCGGCCTGGACACCCACGGCGGCCTGCTCGTCATCGACGAGGCCATTGCCGACCGGGGCGCTCATGTGCGACCGGGCGAACTTTCCGCCGACACCGAAATCGTGGATTGCGAGGGCCACTGCCTCGCGCCCGGTCTTGTGGACATGCGGACCCAGTTCCGGGAGCCGGGGGAGGAGCACAAGGAAACCATCGACAGCGTCTCCCGCGCCGCAGCGACTGGAGGCATCACGGCGTTGACCGGCTTGCCTAACACCCAGCCGGTGATTGATGACGTGGCGGTGGTGGAGTTCGTTGCCCGCCGCGCCCGTGAGGTGAAGTTAGTCAAGATATTCGTCTACGGCGCTGCCACCCGCGGCCTGGAAGGCAAGCAGATCACCGAGATGGGCCTACTGCAGGAAGCCGGTGCACTGGCCTTTACCGACGGCACCCGAGCCATCAGCAATGCCCGCGTCATGCGGCACGCGCTATCCTACGCCAGCCCATTCGGCGCGATGATCATCCAACATGCGGAGGACCCAAGTCTGGCCGCGGGCGGAGACATGAACGAGGGCGAAATGGCAACCCGCCTGGGCCTCGCCGGGATTCCTGCCGCTGCCGAAGCCATGATGCTGGAGCGTGACCGGCGGCTGGTGCGCATGACCTATGGCCGCTACCACGCCGCCCACCTTTCGACCGCGGAAGGGCTGGAGGTCATCCGCCAGGCCAAGGCCGAGGGCCTACCCATGACGGCAGAAACCGCGCCGCCCTACTTCGCGCTGAATGAAAGCGCGGTAGACGACTACCGCACCTTCGCCAAAGTTTCGCCACCTTTGCGCGCCGAGCCGGACCGGCTGGCAGTGGTTCAAGCGTTGCGGGATGGTACGATTGACGTCATCGCCTCCGACCACTCACCCCACGACCAGGAGTCCAAGCGGATACCTTTCAGTCAGGCGGAGCCTGGCATGGCGGGTGTCGAGACCCTGCTGCCGCTGGCGCTGGAATTGTACCATGATGGCCACCTGCCGCTGCTGGACCTGCTGCGGAAGATGACGGTTGCACCTGCAGAACTGCTGAGCCTGCCGCTCGGCACGCTCGGCATTGGCAGACCCGCCGACCTGGTAGTGTTTGACCTGGAGCGCCCCTTCCGCATCGACGTGAAGAACAGCACCGGCAAGAGCAAGAATGCGCCTTATGAGGGCCGCCCGGCCCAGGGGCAGGTGCGTATGACGGTCGTGGATGGCCGTATCGTCTACCAGGCGATAGACTAGGGCGCAGGGAGCCCCGTTCCATGCCTGACCTGCTCGGTGAAGCATTCTACCAATGGCCCTTTTATGCGGGCTTTGCGCTGGCCTACCTGCTGGGCTCAATCCCGTTCGGCCTGATCCTGACGCGGCTTGCAGGCCATGGCGACATCCGCAAGGTCGGCAGCGGCAATATTGGCGCAACCAATGTTCTGCGCACCGGCAACAAGCTGCTGGCATTGATCACACTGCTGCTGGATGGCGGCAAGGGCACGCTGGCGGTATTTCTGGCTTGGCGGTTTGGCCCGGATATGGCCGTGTTTGCGGCGGCTGGCGCGGTGTTGGGGCACTGCTTCCCGGTCTGGCTGAAATTCAAGGGCGGCAAGGGGGTCGCCACTGCGCTCGGCGCTATGCTGGCGCTCAACTTTCCGGTGGGCGCGGTTGCGTGCCTGACCTGGCTGGCCGCAGCCTTCCTGTTCCGCATGTCGTCGCTGGCGGCCCTGCTGGCCATGGCGGGCGCCCCCATCGCCGCCCATTTCCTGGCCCTGCCGCAACTTCGTGATGTGATTGCCGCCATCGCCGTGCTGGTGATCATCCGCCACTGGGCCAACATCAAGCGCCTGGCCCGCGGCGAAGAGCCGAAGATCGGCAAGAAAGAATAGCGTTAGCCACTCGTTAACCATTCCCGGCTAATGATGGCCTCCACCCCGCTTCCGCAGCGGTAACGGAGGCAGAGATAGATCACGCATCTGACAGGGAAGAGCGGCTGGCGCGCCTGCAACTGGCCCGCAGCCCGAAGATCGGGCCCAAGCGCTTTGCGAGCCTGATTGACCGGTTTGGCTCCGCCCAGCGCGCGTTAAAGGACGCGGGCTTCATCCGCCAGCGCATCTACAAGGACTGGCGGCCAGTATCCCTCGCCGCCATCAAGGAAGAGGGCAAGGCGCTCAAAGCCATGGGCGGGCGGTTCCTGCTGCGGAGGATCCGGAATACCCGGAAATGCTGGAGCATAGCGCCGCGCCGCCGCCGGCTCTTTCCGTCCTGGGCAATATTGATGTCCTCAGTCGCCAATGCATTGCCATCGCCGGCGCACGCAATGCCTCCGCCGCAGGCATGCGCGCTGCCGAGAGCATGGCCGAGCAATTGGGCCATCATGGCATGATTATCGTCTCCGGCCTGGCGCGAGGTATTGACGGGGCGGCGCACCGGGGGGCGTTGAATACGGGCATAGTGGCGGTGCTGGCGGGCGGGCTCGACCGAATCTTTCCGCCCGAACATGAGAAGCTGGCAGCCGCACTCTGCGAGGAAGGAGCGCTGGTGAGCGAGATGCCGCAGGGCATCGAGCCGCGATCCGAACTCTTTCCCCGCCGCAACCGCATCGTTGCCGCGCTCGCCCAGGTGGTGGTCGTGGTCGAAGCAGCGATGCGCTCCGGCTCGCTCATCACCGCGCGCTATGCACTGGAGAAAGGGCGGGAGCTATGCACCGTGCCCGGTTCACCGCAGGATCCGCGCGCCGCAGGGCCAAACCAATTGCTGAAGGCAGGCGCGCATTTCATCGAAACAGCGGATGCTATACTGGCCGCAATGCCGCCGGCGGAGAGCCTCCTCTATGAGCCGATACCGGTATCAGCCTTTACCGGGCTACTACCCAAGAAGCCTCAGGACATCGACAATCCCCCACTGGAGGAGGAAGACTGTTCAACCATGGTTCTAGCGGCACTGGGCAGCACACCCGTAACCGTTGACGAACTGTGCCGCCGGTGTCACTTGTCCGGCATAGAAATGGCACGTCTCCTCGCAGAGTTGGAACTTGATGGTCGGCTTGAACGGCATCCAGGGCAATACCTTTCTCTGCGGTAAGACGGACGAGAGCGATCAAAGGTGAAGCGTGAAAGTCGTCGTCGTCGAGTCACCGGCCAAGGCCAAAACGATAAACAAATACCTGGGAGGCGAGTACACTGTGCTCGCCTCGTACGGTCATGTCCGCGATCTGCCGCCCAAGGATGGCTCCGTCCGGCCGGACGAAGATTTCGCCATGGACTGGGACGTGAACAGCGATGGCGACAAGCATATCAAGGATATCGTCAAAGCGCTGAAGGGCGCGGACGGGCTGCTGCTCGCCACTGACCCCGACCGCGAAGGCGAGGCGATTTCCTGGCACGTTAAGGAAGAACTGGTCCGGTGCCGGGCGCTGGGCTCCATGGATGTAGAGCGGGTGGTCTTTCACGAGATCACCAAAAACGCCATCCTGGATGCCATCGACAACCCCCGCCCCCTGAACCAGGAAATGGTCGAAGCCTATCTGGCCCGCCGCGCGCTGGACTATCTGGTCGGCTTCACTCTTTCACCGATCCTCTGGCGGAAACTGCCCGGCTCGCGCTCGGCAGGGCGGGTGCAATCGGTAGCGTTGCGGCTGATCTGCGAGCGCGAATCCGAGATCGAGAAGTTCATTCCGCAGGAATACTGGTCGATAGAAGCTGCCTGCAAAAGCGTTGCGGGCAAGAGCTTCAATGCCCGGCTCTCTCAATGGCAGGGCCAGCGCATGGACCGGCTGGCCATCGGCAACCAGGGCCAGGCCAGCGAAATCGTCAAGGTGCTGGAGGCCGCAACCTACTCCATCGCCAAGGTGGAAAAGCGCCAGGTCCGGCGCAACCCGCCGCCGCCCTTCACCACCTCCACCCTGCAACAGGAAGCGAGCCGCAAGCTGCGCTTTGCCGCCAGCCAGACCATGCGGGTGGCGCAAAAGCTCTATGAAGGCATGGACCTGGGTGGCGATACGGTCGGACTGATCAGCTATATGCGGACCGATAGCGTTGCGTTGTCGGGCGAGGCACTGAATCAGGCCCGGGGACTGATCTCCAATAAGTTCGGCCCGAAATATCTGCCGGAGCAGGCCAGAACCTTCAAGAACAACTCCAAGAACGCCCAGGAAGCGCATGAAGCGATCCGGCCAACGGACATGAACCGCGAGCCGACGTCGCTGAAGCACGTGCTGGATGGCCAGCAACTGGCGCTCTATGAACTGATCTGGAAGCGCACGCTTGCGTGCCAGATGGAAAACGCGGTTCTGGATCAGGTAACGGTTGATATCGCCAACAGCGACAAGCAGGCCATGCTACGCGCGGTGGGCACTACCATCCGCTTCGACGGCTTCCTGACGCTGTATCAGGAAGACGTCGACGATCCGACGGACGACAAGGATGGCGAGGGCCGGCTGCTGCCGCCCATGGCCGAGGGCGAGGCCGTTACCACGGACAAAATCAAGCCAGAGCAGCATTTCACCCAGCCGCCGCCGCGCTTCACCGAAGCGAGCCTGGTCAAGCGGATGGAAGAATTGGGCATTGGCCGTCCCTCGACCTATGCCTCTATCCTGCAGGTGTTGCAGGACCGGCAGTATGCGAAGCTCGACAAGCGGCGCTTCACAGCGGAAGACCGCGGACGGCTGGTGACAGCGTTCCTGGAGAACTTCTTCAAACGCTATGTCGAGTACGACTTCACCGCCGACCTGGAATCGTCGCTGGACGACATCGCCAATGGCGAGCGGGAATGGCGTGCCATTCTGCGGGAATTCTGGGACAGCTTCTTCGCACGGGTTGAGGAAACCAAAGACCTTACGATCCGCCAGGTGATCGACGCGCTGGATGAGAAACTTAGCAGCCACTTCTTCCCCAAGCCCGAAGACGGCACTAATCCGCGCGCCTGTCCGGCCTGCGGCGGCGGCCGGATCGGCCTGCGCCTGTCGCGGACCGGCGCGTTTATCGGCTGCTCGAACTACCCCGAATGCAGCTATACCCGCGCGCTGGCCGTGCCGGGCGAGAACGACGAAATCGCCCTGTCGAAAGAGCTAGGCACCGACCCGGAAACCGGCCTGCCGGTCTCTCTGCGCAAGGGCCCCTATGGCCTCTATGTTCAATTGGGAGAGGCGACGGAGGAGAACAAAAAGCCGAAGCGCGCCTCTCTGTTGCGGGGAACGCCGGCGGACTCGGTTGATCTGCAAATGGCCCTTGCGCTGCTCGCATTGCCGCGGGAAGTGGGTCTGCACCCGGAAGACAGCCTGCCAATCATGGCGGCCATCGGACGGTTTGGCCCCTATATCAGCCACAACAAGAAGTTCGTCTCGCTGAAAGGCGACGATGACGTGTTGTCCATCGGCCTTAACCGCGCCGTTACCCTGATTGCGGAAGCGGCTGAAAAAGGCGGCGGCAGCGGCGTGTTGCGCGAGTTGGGCGATCACCCCAAAGACAGCAAGCCGGTGACGCTGAACAAGGGCCGGTTCGGGCCTTACGTGAAACACGGCCGGACCATGGCCTCGCTCCGCAAGGCAAACGATCCGGAGACCATCATGCTGGATGAAGCCCTGGAGCTGATCGCCGCCAAGGAAGCGCGGGCTGGCGGCGCAAAAGGCAAAGCAGCCGCAGCAAAAACTGCAAACGCTGAGGCCAAGAAACCTGCTGCCAAGAAAGCACCGGCCAAAAAGAAACCGGCTGCGAAGAAGCCTGCGGCAACAAAGACCGAAGCGTGACCGAGCCTGGCGCGGCGCCGAGCCGCGATGAACTCCTGGCATTTATCAAGGACGCTGGCCGGCCGCTCGACAAGCACGACCTAGCCCGTGCCTTCAAGCTAAAGGGCCAGGCCCGCATCGACCTGAAGCAAACCCTGCGCGACATGGAAGACGAAGGCCTACTGGAGCGCGGCGCGGGCAAGAAAGTCGGCACGCCGGGCTCTCTGCCGTCGGTGACTGTCGTGGATGTTGTGCGCGTCACCAGCGACGGCAATTTGATCGCCCATCCCGCGGGATGGAAGGGCGACGACGCGCCGCCGGAGATCATCTTCCGCATGGAGGATAAGTCCAACCGTGTCCTGTCGCCCGGCAGCAAAGTGCTGGCCCGCCTGATCCGCCGGGGCGAGAACACCTATATCGGCACCATGATCCGGCACCTGAAGGACGGCCCGCGCCGTTTTCTGGCAGTGGTGGCGGAGCAGGATGGGGCGCAGTTTCTGCGCGCAGCCCACCGGGCGGACCGCAACGACTACCGCATTTATTCCACCGGCCCGGTTACGAAACCCGGCAGCATTGTGTGGGCTGTTGCCAAGCCGGGGCGGCGCACCAATCCGACGGCCAGCATTGCGGAGGTGCTGGGTCATCTGGACGAGCCGAACGCCATCAGCGCGCTGGCCATCGCCGAGCATGACATCCCCTATGAATTCCCGCCGGAAGTGGTGGAAGAGGCAGAAGCCGCCAAACCGGTTGGCCTGGAAGGCGGCCGCGTAGACCTGCGTCACATTCCGTTGGTCACCATCGACGGGGCCGACGCGCGCGATTTCGACGATGCCGTCCATGCGGAGACACTGGATGGCGGCGGCTGGCGCATCACCGTGGCGATTGCCGATGTCTCCTGGTATGTGCGTCCCGGCTCGCCCCTGGACCGGGAGGCGGAAAACCGCGGCAACAGCGTCTACTTCCCCGACCGCGTGGTGCCCATGCTGCCGGAGGCGCTGTCCAACGACCTATGCTCGCTGCGTCCGGACGGCGACTGCGCCTGCATGGCGGCGGTCATGGATTTTGACGCCGAGGGCAATAAGAAGAGCCACCGCTTTGTGCGCGGATTGATGCGCTCTGCCGCCCGGCTGATCTATGAGGATGTGCAGGCCGCGATCGACGGCAACCCGAACGACCAGACCGGCCCCTTGCTGGAGCCGGTGCTGAAACCGCTCTATGCCGCCTACAAGGCTCTGGCCGCCGCCCGCGCCAAGCGGGGACCGCTGGAGTTGGAAATGGCGGAGCGCGTCTTTGAGATGGACGAAGAGCGCCGCCAGGTGCAGGGCGTGGCGCCGCGCTCCCGGCTCGACAGCCACCGGCTGATTGAAGACTTCATGATTGCGGCCAACGTCGCCGCCGCAGAGACCCTGATCGACAAGCTGGCACCCTGCCTGTTCCGCATCCACGACGCGCCGGACCCGGGCCGTGTGGAATCGCTGACCGGCGTGTTGGGGGAAATGGGGATCAAGCCATCGGCCAGCGCCATCACCCAGCCCCGCCAGTTCACGGACCTGGTGCGCAAGGCCGAAGGCACGAAATACGCGGTACTGGTGAGCGAGTTGGTACTGCGGGCGCAGGCGCAGGCGGTGTATCACCCGGATAATATCGGGCATTTCGGCCTGGCATTGGCCCGCTACGCGCACTTCACCAGCCCGATCCGCCGTTATTCTGACCTGATCGTCCACCGCTCGCTGATAGCCACCATGGGGCTGGGCGATGGCGGCCTGCCGCCGGACTATGCCAGCCGCATCCATTCGGTCGCCGAACATATCTCCATGACCGAGCGCCGGGCCGATGCTGCCGAGCGGCAGGTCCACGACCGCTTCGCTGCCGCCTACCTCTCCGACAAAATCGACGAGCAATTCCAGGCACGGGTTACCGGCGTGCACAAAACCGGCGTGTTCGTGCGGGTCGAAGGTGTCGGTGCGGAAGGTCTGGTCCCGCGCGGAATGCTGCACGACGACTATTGGGAGCATGACCAGGGACGCCACATGCTGATCGGCCGCTCGACCGGCCTGGAATTCCGCCTGGGCGATACGCTCGAAGTGATCCTGAAAGCCGCAGAACCCATCAGCGGCGGCCTGATTTTTGCCGCTGCCGTCAGCGTGCCGGACAATCCGGGCCGCAGGCTGTCCGGCAAGCCACAGCCGGGCTATCGCAAGGGAGCACGCGGGCGGCCGCAGGGCCTGCCGTCGTCCGGCAAACGCCGCAAGAGGCAGTAAAACATAGGAAGTCGCCAGACTTACAGATCAATCGTACGTGATGTGCGTACCCCGCGCACCGTTCTGTGTCTGCGCTGCTAGAGCAAGGCTGGCTAGTCTGATACTGCTTGCTGATGAGATGTGCCCCGCCTCACAAACACACCTTGGTTGCGCCGTGCACACGCGCCGGCCGCAGCGAGCGCTATGGAATCGGAGCAGGTCTCATGGCGGCATGGGCGTTGCTGGTTTTCGGCTTGCTTGGGGCGTGCAGCTCTACGGTTGACCCGGACGAGTTAGCCTATTCACGCGAACGCACACAGGAAATGTTTGAAAGCGCGTACGGCCATGTCCAAGCGCATTTCATTGAGCCAATCGACATGGACACCATCGGGCTGGCCAGTCTCAGCGGGTTGAGTGTTATCGATGGCCGCATGCAAGCCGCGCCCAGAGGAGGTTCCATCCTGCTGTTGAAGGAAGGCCGGGAAGTGCAGCGCTTTCCCCGGCCCAAAAAGAACGACAGCGAGAGCTGGGCAGCCCTGACGGCCGATGTGGTGGAGAGCGCCCGCGCCGCCTCTCCGGTGTCGGCTACTGCCCTGCCGGAGGATATCTACAGCGCCCTGATGAATGGTGTCGTCGGCATCCTTGACCAATATTCCCGCTATGAAAGCGCCAAGGCTACCAGCAATCAGCGCGAGAACAGGAACGGATTTGGCGGGATTGGCGTCACCATCCGGACGGAGAACAACCAGACGGTTGTGGTCGAATCGCTGCCCGGCACCCCCGCCGCCGCAGCCGGATTGCAGCCCAACGACCAGATCACTCATGCGGAGGGCAAACCGCTTGCCGGCCTGTCGACCCAGGACGTCGCCCATCTGTTGCGCGGCAAGGTCGGCACAAACGTGGTGATTGATGTTCTGAAAACGGATGACCCGAAAAGCGTGCGGCTGTCGATCGAGCGGGTGCATATTGTCCCGCCCACCGTGCTAGGCTGGTTGGAGCATGGCGTTGCCGTAATCCGAATCCGAACGTTCAACCGCCGGACTTCAGCGGATCTGGAAGACGAGATTGAAGCGCTGGAAGAAATGCAGGGTGGCACCCTGCCGGGCCTGGTCCTGGATCTGCGCAACAATCCGGGCGGCCTGCTCGATCAGGCTGTGCAGATTGCCGATCTGTTTTTGCGCGATGGGCCGGTCATTACAACACGCGGGCGGCACCCGGCTGCCAACAGCGCGTTTGCGGCCGACAGTTACGAAGTCGCCCGGGACGTTCCCATGGTCATTCTGGCCAATGCCCGCTCTGCGTCAGCGTCTGAGATGCTGGCCGCCGCTTTGCAGGACCGCGGCCGGGCCGTGGCAATCGGCAGCACGAGCCAGGGCAAGGGCTCGGTCCAAAACCTGCAGGCCATGCCCAATGGTGGCGAGTTGGTAATTACCTGGTCCCGAATGTATTCGCCGGCCGGGTACATGCTGGATGGCCTGGGCGTGCTGCCCAATATCTGTACCAGCGTTCCCTTCAACCGCGACGCCGCAACCATGCTGCAATACGAGCAGGACCGGTTGGAGCGGCAATTCCGGGATTGGCGGCGCTATGACCGGGCCGATCCGGGCCTGGCCAACACGCTGCGGCGGAGCTGCCCGCCAAGCTTTGAGACGCCGGACAGCGACATATCTCTGGCGGCCAAGATTCTGCTGGAGCCTGGCATTTACCGCCTGGCGCTCGCACCCAGCATCAAAGCGGCAATTGCAGCGCAGGAACAAGCCGACAATAGCCGCCGATCTTGACCAATGGTCCGGCAATCGCCATAAAGCGGCCAGCAAATTCTATCCTGAGGGAATTGAACCATGGCCAAACTGGCTACCGTACAAGTTAAGCTCGTGAGCACCGCCGACACCGGGTATTTTTATGTCGCGAAGAAGAACCCGCGCACGAAGCCCGAAAAGCTCGAACTGAAGAAGTTCGACCCGATCGCGCGCAAGCACGTCGCGTTCAAAGAGCAGAAAATGAAGTAAGCCAGCTGGGCCGGTTCATCCGGCCCGCCCTCCCCGCATCAGGGGAACAGTCTTTGGACTGACCAACCGGCCCCCGCCCGCGTAAAGCGGAAGCGGTCATGCATCCGGAACTCCCGATCCTGCCAGAACTCGATTTCGGTCGGCACCAGCCGGTAACCGCCCCAGTGCGCCGGGCGCGGGACCTCTGTGTTTGCATATTGCGCGTCAATATCGGCGACCCGGTTTTCCAGCAACGCCCGCGATTCCAGAGGCTGCGACTGTAAAGACGCATGCGCGCCAACCTGGCTGCCCCGGGCGCGCGTCGCGAAGTAGGCATCGGCCTCCGCCCCATCGACAATGCTGACGGTGCCACATACCCGCACCTGGCGGCGTACCGACTTCCAGTGGAAACACAGGGCGACTTTGCCGCCCTGTCCGATCTCACGGCCTTTCCGGCTCTGCTGGTTGGTGTAGAAGACAAAACCGCCCTCATCCACATCCTTGAGCAGCAGAATCCGCACCGACGGCATGCCTTGTGCGTCAACTGTTGCGACAGACATGGCGTTGGCGTCGTTCAATTCCATCTCACCGGCAGCGGCGAGCCATTCCCGGAATGTCGCAATAGGGTCGGTTGATGCGTCCATGATCGCGGCGTCCTTTCGGAGCAATCGGTTCTTGTCACTTGCAGGTAGTGCAGCCGCTATCAGCCGCCAAGTCCACCGCTAGCGCCTGTTGCATCGTGCCGCGCCCTTGCCGAACAGCGAACGGCTCCCCAATTCGGATGAACGCCCCAGCGCTGCGATGGTAGCGGCAAAGCCGCAACATCCGTATAATGTTTGCCAACCCACTGAAGAGGCCGAACACCGGCAATGCGTGACCCCTATACAGTCTTGGGCGTTAGCCGATCAGCCAGCGCCGGCGAGATCAAAAAAGCCTATCGCCGCCTGGCAAAGGAACTGCATCCGGACCTGAATCCGGGCAAGGCCGATATTGAACAGCGGTTCAAGGACGTATCGTCAGCCTATGACCTGCTGTCGGATACCAGTCGGCGTGGCCAGTACGACCGGGGTGAAATCGGCCCCGACGGGGCACCGCGTGCCCGCTACTCGACGGGTGGCATGGGTGGACAGGGCCAATCCGGCGGGTTCCGGTTCCGGCAGGGCGCAACCGGCCGCCCCGGACCGCAGCAACAAGCCGGCGGCGACGATCTTTTCGACCAGATTTTCGGCATTTTCGGCCATCGCTCGGCACAAAGCGGGTTTCGGACCGATGATTGGGGCGACGAGGAAGATCCGGTCGCTGCAAACGATACCGTGCGCATCCGCATTCCGTTCGTCCTGGCCATGAAAGGCGGAACACAACGGTTGAGCCTGCCGTCAGGCAAAGATGTGAACGTTCATATCCCACCCGGCACCGAAGACGGCGCGCGGCTCCGCCTGCCTGAACAAGGCCTGGCGGGACTGGACGGACGCCGGGGCGACACCATCGTCGCGGTTGCCGTTACCACCCATCCCAACATGCGCCGGGAGGGCCGGGACATTCACTTGAACCAGCCCATCGACCTGTCACTGGCAGTATTGGGCGGGCGGATCACCGTAGAAACCATCGACGGCCCGGTGACCATGAGAGTGCCAGAAGGAAGCAATAGCGGCGCAAAGCTGCGGCTGCGCGGCAAAGGCGTGCCGAAGCCGGATGGCCAGCCGGGCGGCGACCAGTATGTGACCCTGCAAATCAGCCTAACCGATCCCAAAGACCCGGAACTCGCGGCATTCCTGCGCGAGTGCCAGAATCAAAAAGCGCGGGCGGAGTAACAAAAAACACCCCGCCACAGGAAACGGGGTGCTTTTGAAACTCAGGGCCGGGCGAAATTGAACCGCTGTCGCGGTCAATTTGCCGGGTAAGAAGCCCTAAAGCTGTGTTTGATCGGTCGGCTCCGGCTTTACTTCCGGTGCAGCTTCCGCTGCCGACAGGTCGATTGGCGGAGCGATGACTTCCTGCGCTGGATTGCTGCCGGCGCTATTATCCTGCCCGCCATTGCCCTGAGCGCTGTTGCCCTGGCCGTTGCCATCAGCGGCTTCCTGCTCCTGCTGGCGTTGAAAGCGGCTGCGGCGGCGGCGGCGTGGTGGACTGGACGGCGGCTCGCCATCAGCGGGCGTCTGCTCGCCCCCTTGTGCTTCCGATCCTGCCTGCTGTGGTGAAGCCGGCTGCTCTCCCAACTGCACGGGCGGGGCAGATTGTTGCCGGGAGCAGTCGTTCTGACCATTTCCGTTTCCATTGCCGCTATCTGCGTTCGAGCCGTCGCCGTCATTGTCGTCATAACCGTCATTCGACTGGTCATCACGCCCGTTTTGCTGGCTATTCTGCTGCCCTGGCTGCTGGGCCGGGGCGGCGGCGTTCAGCAGACGGGCATAGTGCTCGGCATGCTGAAACAGGTTTTCCGCCAACACCGTCTCACCTGCCGTATACGCATCGCGCGCCAATGCCAGATAGCGGTCGAGAATTTGCTGCGGTGTGCCACGAATCCGATTGCCCGAACCGTTCGAATCCATCTGCTGATTGCGGATGTTCTGCTGCTGACGCCCGCGCGTATTACCGCGACCACGCGTCCGGCGTGAAGACATTCCTTGTCTCATCTATCCGTCGTCTTTTGTGTGAACCGAGTTATCTCAACATTGCGTCGAGTCTATTACCGCAACATCCAACGAGAGTCTCAAACCGTGCCATCAGAGTTTTGCAGTCAGGCCCATAGCGTTCAGCAGGACCCGTGGAAGGCGCTATCCAATCGGATCCGCGTTAATAACAAGCTAACGGCGAATGGGATCAATGCAAGCTCAAAGTTGTAAAACCATGCCCACACACCGCGGAATTCCGGCCAGATCTGCCGTTATTTGTGCTTGCAGACCTCTTTGTTGCGCCATTTCGGCGACCAAACCTGCCTGACCCGCCCCCGTTTCAAAGAAAGCTGCCCCGGAAGGCCGCAGAAACCCTGGCAATTGCGGAACAAGAAGACGGTACGGAGATAAGCCGTTGGGGCCGCCATCCAGCGCCATGCGCGGATCATGGTTGCGGACACCGCGCTCCAATGTCGCGAGCGAGCCTGCGGGAATATAGGGCGGATTGGCGACAATCAGGTCGAATCTCCCTGCCAAGCCCGTCAGCCAATCGCCGCAAAGCCAGGCAGCACGGCCAGCGAGCGACAAGGCAACGCCATTGCGCTGTGCCGTTGTCAACGCCGCCGGTGACCGGTCAACACCAACGCCAAAGGCCGCAGGCAGCTCGTGCAGCAATGAGAGCAGGATGCATCCGCTGCCGGTGCCCAGGTCCAGGATTCTCAGGGGCTCGTCCCGGCGAGCCTGCACGTGCGAGAGCGCCTGCTCTACCAGCAACTCCGTCTCCGGCCTGGGATCGAGCACGCCGGGCGTGACGGTAAAGTCGAGGCTCCAGAACTCGCGGCTGCCGCGGATGCGGCTGGCGGGCTCGCCTGCCAAACGGCGGTGGAGGGCCCCCTCCAAGGCGGCTATCTCTTTCTGTGACAGCAAGCGCTCCGGCGCCGCTAGCAGGGCCAGGGGCTCGGCGGCCAGGGCGATGGCGACCAGCAACCGCGCCTCCCGGCGGCCTCCCGGCACACCACCGGCCGATAGCGCCGCGGCAGTCCGGGTCAGGGCTGCGGCGACCGTCGGGGTATTCGTCATTCCAGGGTGGCGAGGCGCTCGGCCTGATCTTCGGCGATCAGGGCGTCAACGATCTCGTCCAGCGCTTCCCCCGCCAACACCTTGTCCAGCTTGTAGAGGGTCAGGTTGATGCGGTGGTCAGTGACGCGGCCCTGGGGAAAATTGTAGGTGCGGATGCGCTCCGACCGGTCGCCGGAGCCGACCTGGCTCTTGCGGTCGCTGGCGCGCTCGTCGTGCAGGGTCTGGCGCTGATGCTCATAGAGGCGGGAGCGCAGGATGGTCATGGCTTTGGCGCGGTTCTTATGCTGGGACTTCTCGTCCTGCATTGAGACGACGACGCCAGAAGGCAAATGCGTAATGCGCACTGCAGATTCCGTCGTGTTCACGTGCTGTCCGCCCGCGCCCGATGCCCGGAACACGTCGATGCGCAGGTCTTCGGTATTGATCTGCACGTCAACCTCCTCCGCTTCCGGCAGCACGGCAACGGTTGCAGCCGAGGTATGGATGCGGCCGCTGGCTTCCGTGGCTGGCACGCGCTGCACCCGGTGCGCGCCTCTTTCGAACTTCAGCTTGGCGAAGACGTCGGTGCCGGTGATCTGGGCGCTGGCTTCCTTGTAGCCGCCAACGTCATTCTCCAAGATTTCCATCGGCTCAAAGCGCCAGCCGTGCTGTTCAGCGAATTTTCGGTACATGCCGAACAGGTCGGCGGCAAACAAGGCAGCCTCGTCACCGCCGGTGCCGGCACGCACTTCCAGAATGGCGTTTTTGGCGTCGGCCTCGTCCTTGGGGATCAAGGAGACGCGGACGGCGTGTTCGGCCTCCGGCAAACGCTCTTTCAGGTAGGCGAACTCTTCCTCCGCCAGTTCGCGCATGTCGGCGTCCGTGGCCGGGTCGGCGGTGATCGTTGCTGCCTCCTGGGCCTCCGCCTGCATCTGGCGCAGGGCGCGGATCGAGTCCGCGACCGGCAAGAGGTCGGAATACTCCTTGGAGAGCTTAATCATCTCCTGCGGTGCCAGGTCGGTTTCGGTGGCGAGGCGGGAGGACAGCTCGTCAACCCGATCCAGCACCTGGTCGAGTTTTTCATCCATGTTCATGGTGTGCTTAACCCGCCAAATGAGCGGCCAGATCGGCCAGGGCTACGGTTTGCTGCTCGCCGCTATCCATGTCGCGGATGGTGGCCTGACTTTCGGCCAGCTCGTCATCGCCGACGATCACGGCAAGGCGGGCGTTCGCCTTATTCGCCCGGTTGAGGCGGCGTTTGAGGTTGCCGCTATAGCCCATCTCGATGGCGACACCGGCGGCGCGCAATTGGAAGGCCACACGGCGCAATTCCCGGTCGGCGGCCTCTCCCATGGGAATGAAGGTGACGGGACGCGGCGTGGCAGGCCAGTCTTCGGCCAGCATGACCAGCCGCTCGATACCAGCGGCCCAGCCAACGCCGGCCGTCGCCGGACCGCCCATCTGGCCGATCAGGCCATCATAGCGGCCACCGGCCAGCACCGCGCTTTGCGAGCCCAGCCGGTCGGTCGTGAACTCAAAGGCCGTGTGGCAGTAGTAATCCAGGCCGCGCACCAGCCGCTCGTTCAGGTGGAAGGCTATACCGAGGTCGGTCAGCCCTTCCTTCACCTTTGCGAAGAAATCCTGCGCTGCCGGGGTCAGGTGATCGGCTAAGCGGGGCGCGTCGGCGATAATGACCTGGTCACCCTTGTCCTTGCTGTCAAGGATGCGCAGCGGATTGCGGTGCAGGCGTTCCTTGCTGTCGTCGGACAGTTTGTCCTGGAATCCCTCAAAGTAAGCAATCAGGGCAGCGCGGTAGGCGTCACGGCTCTCCGTATCGCCCAGCGTGTTCAGTTCCAGTGTGCACCAATCCCGGACACCGAGCTTGTCGAGCATTTGCGCGCCCAGCGCGATGACTTCCGCGTCAGCGACCGGCTCGGCCACACCGAACAATTCGATACCGATCTGATGGAACTGGCGCTGGCGGCCTTTCTGCGGGCGCTCGTAGCGGAACATCGGTCCGTGGTAGAAGAATTTCAGCGGCAGGTGGTCGTTCATCTTGCCGGCAATCAATGCCCGGGCAACCGCCGCCGTTCCTTCAGGGCGGAGCGTGATGCTGTAACCGCCCTTGTCCTCGAAGGTATACATTTCCTTTGTCACCACGTCGGACGTATCGCCAAGCGTCCGCTTGAACACTTCCGTCTGCTCGAAAATCGGCGTCGCAATCTCGCCATAGCCATAGTTGCCGGCCAGCGAGCGGGCGGTTGCCACAACGTGCTGGTGTTTAACGCTATCTTCCGGCAGCAGATCGTGCGTGCCACGGACAGGCTGAAGGGCTGCCACGGGGTAACTCCTAATCGAAATATCCGACTTGTCGGGCGTTCTTATACGCTGAACAGCGTCCCGCGCGAAGTGAGACAAGCCGCGGCGGCCATACGGCCTTCGAATCCTGCGTATTGTGGCTATATTTCGGTTAGTTGGTCATATTTGGCAACACAATTGAAAAGGGGACTCATTGAGATGGAAGCGATGTCCCATCCTGGAAGGTAATATGGCTGTTTCCTGACCAGCGCTAGTTTGAGTTTGCGCCATCCCTTCAGTGCCTGCAAGGGCGTCTTGCTGCCCAGGGCTGATTGCAGCAGTTGCTGGGTGTAAAGCCAGACATAGCGAAGCAGCGTGGCTTCCAGAACCTCGC
This sequence comes from Alphaproteobacteria bacterium, assembly GCA_965202745.1. Classification (GTDB taxonomy): domain Bacteria; phylum Pseudomonadota; class Alphaproteobacteria; order Bin95; family Bin95; genus JACKII01. The sequence continues at coordinate 421,710 of CBDBCB010000019.1, read as the reverse complement.
CGGATCGGAAGGGATGGCTCTGCAGAACCTCTTCGATGCGGCCATTGAACCGTTCGACCATACCGTTGGTCTGAGGTGACCTAGGCGGCGTCAGGCGATGATCGATATCGAGGGCGGCGCCCAGCGTGTCGCATTCATGCGCGCCTGTTGCGGCGCGCTGGCGCAGACCGAAGAGGCGATCCGTGAACTCTTTTCCATTATCCGGGAGTATGGGGCGGATCCGCATCGGGCAGGCGCGCTCCAGGGCGCGCAGGAAGCGCCGGGCATTGGCCGCTGTCTTGCTGTTGTAGACCCTGACAACAACCCAACGCGTTGCCCTGTCGATGGCCACGAAGAGGGAACGGCGGCGGCTCTCATCTGCCATCGGTGGCAGGTATTTCAGGTCGATGGGGATGGAACCGGGTTCATAGGCTTTGAAGGCGCTGTGCTTTGGCCGGGGCGATGCTGCTTTCAGGGCGCGCAGGGCCCCCACGCCATGCCGACGCAAGCAGTGGTCAAGGCCAGAGCGGGAGGCCTTCGGGTTCAAGAACTCGCGCACCACCGCCAGCAGATCATCCAGCGAGACCAAAAGCGTCTTGCGGAGGGCCACGGCGACAGCTTCCTGCGCTGGCGTCAACGTCGTCTGAAGGCGATGGGGCGTGTGGCTGCGATCCTCCACGCTGGCACGCTAGCGCCATTTCCATACGGTCTGTTCCGTGGTCCCGTGACGCTCGGCAAGAACCCACGCAGGGTCGTCACTGGCCTGTATGGCCGCCCTGATCTTCGGTGGCGTCGTCGCCTGACTGTGAAGCTTGATCACCATGTCGCTCTCCCATCCCGCGCCTCGGCCAAAACACAGCGTGCCATGAAAAACGCAGAGCGACGAGGGCTATCTGATCAGCCGGGATGGAAACAGTTAAGGAAGCCTTCGACGCTGGTGGCATTTCCATTCCCTACCCCCATGCTGTGCGTATCCAGCGCGAGGATTAGGATTGTGGGGGCTTGGCTGGGGCACGTTTGCTTCAAGCCCGCCCCCCACATATCCGGCAAAGGTGGTAGCCCATGCCAGAGAGCTTCTCACAAAGTGCTAGAGCGGATTCGGACCAGGCCGGAGCACACCAATTCATCCCGCTCCCACGAAGGTGGGAGCCCACGCCAGAGAGCTTCTCACAGAACCGGGACTTTGTTGTTGCCTCTCAGGCATGGATTCCCGCCTGCGCGGGAACGGGGGGCCGTTGAATGGGCCAACTTGAACAGAAAACGCTCTAGCTCTGTGTTTGGCTCTCGGGCATGGGTCTCCGCTTCCGCGGGAACGGAGGAGAAAGAGGGGCGGGCCGGTTTGAAAAACACCGCTCTAGAAATTAGCTGGCTCAAATTTCCGGAAATCCGGTCTATGCGCCCCGCAACTGGGTTGGCTTCAGGCTGACGACGGTCTTGGCGAGCAGTTCCTGATAGCGCTCCGGCGGCACATCCAGAATGTCCGTCAGCACCTGCGCGCTGTCACCGCCGAGATAGGGTGCATAGCCCCGGAATGGATAGCGCGTTCCATTGCGGGTGAAGGGCAGGCTCGCCTGCCATTGCTGGCCCACATGCGGACGATTGGTGTCGTAAAAAAGTTCCGGGCCTGGAAGTGGAAGTTCTCCGCCACCTCGTCCAGGTGCAGCACCGCCCCGGCGGCGACGCCCGCGTCCTGGAGGATTGCCCATGCGGCGATGCCTGCCTCCAACTCATCCTGCCGGGCTCGGCCGCCTTCCACGCTGGCCAGGCCTTCGTCCGCCGCCCAGTCGCGGCGTCCCATCAAGGCGCAGAGCCCCTGCCAGCCCTTGTCATCCGGCACAGCAAGCGCCACCCAGCGGTCGTCGCCCATGGTAGCGAAAACGCCGTGCGGAGCCATGAAGGAATGCCGGTTGCCGAGGCGGATCAGCACGCTGTGCGCTGTGAACGGCAGCATGGCCTCAATCTGGGTGTTGTTGATCCACTGGCCCTGTCCCGTGCGGGCGCGGTGATAGAGCGCCGTCAGCAGGGAGGCCGCGCCATAGACGCCGCCGATCGGGTCGCCATAAGCGATGTGGCCCATGACCGGCGGATCGCCCTCCCGCCCGCAGAAGCTTGGCAGGCCAGAGCCTTGCTCCAAGACCGAGCCATAGGCGCGGGTGTCGGACCAGGCGTTATCGGTGCCAAAAGCGCTCATGGAGAGATAGATCAGGTCATCCCGGCCTTCGCTTAACTGATTCCAGCCGAGGCCGGGCATGACGCCTGCCGCCTGGTTCTCCACCACGATATCGCAATGGCGGGTCAGGTCTTTGGTCAGCGCCAGGCCTTCCTGTTGGGTCAGGTCCAGGCTGACGCTTTTCTTGGCGCGGGCGACGAAGTTGAAGTGACGGGCTTCCTCATAATGGCGTCCGGGGACCAGTCCACGGCGCGCCACCAGTCGGGGTAGCGCCCGGCCTCGATCTTGATGATCTCCGCGCCCAGGTCGGCGAGGATGCGCGTTGCGAGCGGTCCGGCCCAGCCCATGGAGAAATCGGCAACGCGGATGCCTGTGAGCGGGGCCATGGGGTCAGCGGCTCAGACTGGGGCACATCCAGCGGCGGGGTGGAGAGGTCGAGGCGGGGCGGGGTTCCCTCCAGCCGGAAAGGCGTGCGGGGGACTTTGTAAGTCTTGCCGTCGGCCTCAAACGAGGCCAGCGACTCCCGCGCGTTGAAGATGGGGTGTTCGATAATGCCTTCGGCGTCAGGCACCCAGACCATGGGCACCTTGGCCTCCCGCGCGAGGGCCGCCCATTCGAGCGCGGTCTTGCGTGGGAAGCGGGTATGGATTCGAGGATGCTGATATCGAACGTCTGGGGCTCCGCTGGCGCGCCGCCGATCTGGGCCACCTAGGGCGGGCCCTCCGCGGGACCGCAGAGATGGGTCATGCCTGCAATGGCCTGGCAGACCAGGTTGGAACCTTTCCACTTGGCATAGGGGGCCTTTGGAGCCGAATCAGGTGACGTCGAGCGCCGCGATGCGGGGGGCGGGGATGTTTTCCGGGCGCTGGGCGTCCTCTCCGACGATGAGCAGGTCGTAGATGCCGGAGGGTTCGGCACTGGATTTGCCGGCATTCAGATAATGCCAGTAGAGGCCCTCTGTTTTTGGCTCATCCGGGTCAAGGCGTCGGGTGCGGAGTGGGTCGCCGTCCGGCGGCTCCAGACGGGTGACGTGTGCGCCCATGACGGCAAAGAGCTTGGCCGCGTAGGCACCCGCAACGCCGCCTGCGAGTTCGAGAACGCGAATGCCGGAGAGCGCTTCGGTGGTCATGTTGGGCTAACCCGATACGCTTCACCCTGAACCTGCCGTAGGGTGTTTTTCATCGTGGCACACTCATCCTTCGACAGGCTCAGGGTGAAGACTTTTCGTATGTCTCTCCCTGAGTAGCCGCCGTCAGGCAGCGTATCGAAGGGCGGGTTGCTCTGTCCCAAAGAGGCCCTTCGATACTCCCCGGACTCCGATCCGGGGCTACTCAGAATGAGACGGTTTTGGTTGTTACTCCGCCGCCATCGCCTGCGGCATGACACGGCCGCCGTGGCGGAGGAGTTGGCCGGAGTGGGCGCCGGTCTGCTGGTAGTCCTGAATGGTGACCTCGCCATTGATCAGCACGTAGCGGTAGCCGCTCGCCTTTTGCACGCGCCGCCATTCGCCGCCTGGCAGGTCGTGAGCGATTTCGCCGTCCAGCACGCGCAGGTTCTCGTAGTCGTAGCAGACGATATCCGCCGGCGCGCCAACCTGGAACACGCCGCAACCGTGGAAGCCCGCGAACTGGGCAGGCAGTGCCGCCAGCCGCCAGTGTGTCTCCTCCAGGCTGATCATTTCATGCTCACGCACGATCTTGCAGAGCGTCTCTGTCGGGTAGCGGCCAGCCGTCAGGAACTTGGTATGCGCGCTGCCGTCCGAAACGCCGAACAACACGTAGGGGTCGTCCACGATCTCGCGCAGATGCTCGACCTTGCCGTTTGGCGGGGCGGCGAAGAACACGGTTTCCAGGTTCTCTTCGACGGCCATATCCAGCATGACGTCGACCGGGTGCTTGCCCATCTTCTCTGCGGCGAGGGCCAGCGTGTGGTCCTCCCACTGCTTGTTCTTTTCCAACTGCGGCCCGAGGATGACGATCTCGGTCAGCGGGCCGGTTGCGGCCTTGGGCAATTGCTCCTTCAGCGCCTGGCGGCGGGCGGGATCGGCGAGCTTGGCGCGGCGCTCCTCCGTCGTGCCGAGGGTTGCATCCAGCCAGGCAGGCGCATCGTCGAACAGGTTCCAGTCGATGAAGCTGAAGGTGAAGCCAGCATCGGTGGTCAGGCCCTGGCCGACCACGCGAATGCCCCGCTCGCGGCAGGATTTCAGCCATTCCAGGATGCGCCGGTGCACCTGGGGGCGGTCGTCGAAGGCCTGGACCACGTTCATGATCATCGGGCGGCCGGATGTCTCCGCCATTTCTTCATAGAAGGCGCGGTCACGGGCATTGTCGCCGGAGACCAGCAGCATCTGCATGAAGCCGTCATTGCGGGCGCGCAGCACCTTGGCCAGCTCGCGGCAGGTGTCGTCGTGCATGACGTCGGTGGGCATGGGCGTGCCGTCGAAGTCGCGCTGCACCATGCGCTGGGCCGACCAGCCGCAAACGCCCGCGTCCATCGCCTCATGCACCAAACGGCAGAGTTCGGCGTGTTCGGCATCCGTGGGCCGTTCGCCCGCCTTGGCGCGCTCAAAACCCATGACCCAGATCAGCATCGGGCTGATGGGCACGTAAGGCAGGATATTCATGGCCTTGGGCGTGCGCTCGACTGAGTCGAGGAATTCCGGGAAGGTCACCCAGTCCCAGGGCATGCCCGCCTGCATAGAGGCGAGCGGGATCGCCTCCACCCGGACCATCGATTGCATGGCCTGATCGCGCTCGCCCTCGCGCACCGGCGCAAAGCCGAAGCCGCAATTGCCGATGACAACAGAGGTAATGCCGTGCCAGGACGAGATGGTGCAGTACGGGTCCCAGAAAAACTGGGCGTGCAAGTCGATGAAGCTGGGAGCGACGTTCAGGCCGCTGGCGTCGATGACCTTTGCGCCGTCGCTCTCGTCGATATACCCGATCTCGGCGATGACGCCGCCAGTGATGCCGATATCGCCCTTGTAGCGGGACTGGCGGGTGCCGTCGACGATCATGCCGCCTTTGATGACGGTGCCGAACCGGGGGCCGTGGGTTTCCTCCGTATTTCACGCCGTTCAGGCTTTTGGGAGAGGATTGAAAGCGAGATTGCCGGGCAGAGCAAGGGATAAGCAGTGGTTTGCCGCCGGACATACGCGGCGCTAGGCTGACAGCAACAAGACAATATTGAGGAAACGCGCCACCATGACCGACCAAAATACCTGGCAGCCGGAAGTCGACGAGCTGAACCACCGCCGCGATCTGATGCAGAAAATGGGCGGCGAAGAGCGGATCAAGCGGCACCATGACGGTGGCAAGCTGACCGCACGTGAACGGGTCGCCGGCATGGTGGATGAAGGCTCGTTCCGGGAGTTCCGGCACCTGCAGGGTGAGCCGGAATACGGGCCGGACGGCAAACTGACCGGCTTTCTGCCGAAGGGCATGGTCGAGGGCCAGGCCAAGGTGGATGGCCGCAAGGTGATAGTGGCGGCCGGCGATTTTACGGTGCGCGGCGGTTCCGGCGCAGGTATGGCCAGGGGCGCGCTTGGCTCCGAAATGAGCGCCAGCCAACGGGCGCTCGAATGGCAGGTGCCGTTCGTCCGGCTGCTGGATGCCGCGGGCGGCAGCGTGCGCGGGTTTGAGGTGCTGGGCCGGACTTATGTGCCTGACGGTAACTCCTATGGCCGGGACGATGTGGCCATGTTGCAGAACCTGCCGGTGGCGGCAGCTGTGCTGGGTTCGGTTGCCGGGCTGCCGGCAGTGGAAGCGCCGCTCAGTCATTTCTCCGTCATGGTGAAAGGCATCAGCCAGATTTTCCCGGGCGGGCCGCCGGTGGTGAAGGCGGCCCTGGGCGTCGACATCAAGAAAGAGGACCTGGGCGGCGATCAGATCCACACACGCATTTCCGGCTGTATCGACAATGTGGCGACGTCAGAGAAAGGCGCCTTTGCCCAAATCCGGCAATGGTTCAGCTACCTGCCATCGAGCGTGCACGAGATGGCACCGCGCGGCGATACCAGCGACCCGGCGGACAGGGCTGAGGAAGACCTGATCGGCTTTATGCCAAAGGACCGGCGGCACCCGTACAAGGTGCGCAAGCTGATCGATATGGTGGTGGACAAAGGCTCGTTCTTTGAGATTTCGCCGCTCTATGGCCGCTCCCGCATGATCGGGCTTTGCCGGTTCAATGGCTATCCGGCGGCGATCATGGCGAACAATCCGATGCATAAGGGTGGCTCCACCGATGTGGCGGCAGGCAGCAAAGTCATGCGCCTGATGCAGCTTTGCGACACGTTCCATCTGCCGCTGATCTCGCTCTGCGATGAACCGGGCTTTCACGTGGGTCTGGAGATGGAGAAACAGGGCATTGAGCGGGCGGGCGCGCGGTTGATGAGCATGGTCAACCTCTCGCGCATGCCCTGGTGCACAGTGATCACCGGGCGGATGTATGGGGTGGCAGGCCAGTGCCATCACCGGCCAAGCGGCATGTACCAGCGCTATGCCTGGCCAAGCGGCAATTGGGGCAGCATGCATATTGCCGGCGGCGCGTCGGCGGCTTACCGGCGGGAGATCGAGGCGGCGGACGACCCGGCTGCCAAGCAGAAGGAGATCGAGGATCGGCTGAACGCCATCGCCTCCCCCTTCCGCACCGCCGAGGCGACGGGCCAGGACATTATCGACCCGCGCGAGACCAGGGCGTTGCTGTGCGAATTCGTGGAGGACGCCCAGCGGATACTGGCCCGGCAGGTTGGGCCGCCGCATATGCCTTACCTGCCGTGATTGGTGCCGTGGTTAAGGGCGTAGTTAAGGGAAAATTAAGGGGTTTGGAGTAGAGTAGAGGTAATGGTGGACCGCTGACGTACCACGATACAATCAGCGGCAAGCATCGGATACACTATGGGTAAACTTTGGGTAAACCGGACATAAACCGCACCTAAACCGTTTTGCCGCCAACCGGTTTAGTTTCGTTTAGTTTTGCGCATAAAAGTTTAGGTCACATTCCGGTTGACCCAATGCCACTACCCGGCTACCAGATTCAATAAGCGGCGGCGGCGGGAAGAGGATGGGATGTTCATGGCTTCACGGTACTTGGCAACCGTTCGGCGGGCGACAGTGATGCCGTCCCCTTCCAGCATCTCCACCAGCTTCTCGTCCGACAGCACCTTTGCAGCGGTCTCGCCCTCGATCATCTGGCGCAGGCGGTGACGGACGGCTTCGGCGGAGTGCGCATCCTCGCCACCCGCGTTAGCAATAGCGGTGGAGAAGAAGAACTTCAGCTCCAGCACCCCCTGGGGCGTGGCGGCGTACTTGCCGTTGGTGACGCGGCTGACGGTGCTTTCGTGCATGCCGATGGCCTCCGCGACATCTTTCAGGGTCATGGGACGCAGGCCGCTGATACCTTCCTCGAAAAAGCGGTCCTGGCTTTCGACAATGGCCACGGCGGTCTTCAGGATGGCGTTGGCCCGCTGGTCCAACGCCTTCACCAGCCAGTTGGCGGACTGCCATTGCTCAGTGACGAACTCCACCGCTTCCTTTGAGCGGGCCTGATTGCGGATCGAAGCGAAGTAGCTGCGGTTGGCCAGCACCTGCGGCAGAGCTTCCGGGTTTAATTCCACATGCCAGCCGCCATCGGCGCGGCGTTGCACGAGCACGTCCGGGATCACGGTCACCACCGGCTCGTGGTCAAAGGCACCTGCGGGCCGCGGCACGCAGGTCTTCAGACGCTCCATCATCCGGGCCAGGCCCGCCAGATTGGTGCCACACAGGCGGGCAATGCGCGGGAAATCGCCCTTGGCGATCAGGCTCAAATGGTCGAGCAGACTTTGCATGGCCTCATCCAACGCACCCCGGTCGGCCAGCTGTATCGCCATGCATTCGCCCAGGTTGCGGGCCCCGATGCCGGGCGGATCGAACTGAAGAAACTGCTGGTGAACGGCTTCGACCGCCTGCGGGCTGACGCCGGCCAGATAGGCCAGCTCGGCAAAGTCGCCGATGAAATAACCGGACTCGTCCAATTGATCGGCAATCAGGATGGCAACGCGGCGGGTGATAGGGTCCGGGAATTCCTCACCGATTTGGGCTTCCAGGTGTTCGCTCAGGCTGGTTGGGCTTTCGGCGAAGGCTTCCCAACCCTGGCCGTCCGCCGCACCCTGACCGGCTGCACCGCCGCGGCTTTCCCAGATCAGGCCGCCGCTTTCGCCGCCCCAGACCCGCCCGTCGTCCCAGACGTTGGAATAGTCGGTGTCGGCCGCTTCCATCTGGCGGCCGAACCCAGAGTCTTCACCCAGGACATCGGCAGAATCCCGCCCCCGCGGCTCTGCTTCTAATACGGGAGTGTCGTCATAGCCATCAGCACCCCCGGCCTCACCCGCATCCAGCATGGGGTTTTCGACCAGCTGCTCCTCCACATAGGTGGATAATTCCAGGTTCGACATCTGCAAAAGCTTGATTGCCTGTTGCAGCTGCGGGGTCATCACCAGGCTTTGAGCCTGGCGAACCTGGAGACGTTGGCTGATACCGAGTGCCATGTTTCAATCGGCTTGTAACGGAGCGCGGCACCGCCAGGATAACGGTCTTTTCCCTAAAATCCGGCAAATCCCATGAGGTTACCGGGCAAAGCTTTCGCCCAGATAGACTTGGCGAACCCTATCGTGAGCAACTATTTCGTCCGGCGTGCCTTCCATCAATACGCGGCCATCATGCAGAATATAGGCGCGGTCAACCAAGCCCAGCGTCTCCCGCACATTGTGGTCGGTGATCAAAACACCGATGCCACGGCTTTTCAGATGACTGACCAGCGCGCGAATTTCGCCAACGGCGATAGGATCGATACCCGCCAGCGGCTCATCCAACAGGATAAAACTGGGACGAGCGGCCAAAGCGCGGGCGATCTCAACCCGCCGCCTCTCGCCGCCGGAAAGTGCGAGCGCCGGCGCATTGCGAAGGCGCGTGATGGAAAACTCCGCCAGCAGGTCGTCCAGCATAGCTTCCCGCACGTCGGCGCGGCGCTCGGTCACCTCCAGCACTGAGCGGATATTGGCCTCCACCGTCATGCCGCGGAAGATCGACGGCTCCTGCGGCAGATAGCCAATGCCCCGGCGGGCGCGGCGGTACATGGGCAGGTGAGTGATATCCTCCCCGTCCAGTGAGATCGTGCCATAGTCCGGACGGACCAGGCCGGTAATAATGTAGAAGCTGGTAGTCTTGCCGGCACCGTTGGGACCCAGCAAGCCCACCACCTCGCCCCGCCGCCCCCTCAGCGAGACGTCATGAAGGACGGGATGCCGCTTGTACCGCTTGCCCAGATTCTCGGCGACAAGGCCTTCATCGGCGGTGGATTTTACAACCTTCAACATCTTCTCCGTTGGACCTGAGATGCTAGCGGCCCGCTGTCGGCCGCCGGCGCGGCACCACTGACTTGCTGGCCACGGTCGGCGATTTTTTCACCGCCGGCCCGGTGGTTCCAGGCTTGCCAGCGGCGGGTTTTGTACCTGGTGTCTTAACACCGGCAGAGCCTGGATAGAAGATCGAGCGCACCCGCTTGCCCTGCCCAGCGACCAAGCGGCTGACGCCCTTCTCCATGTCGACGATCGCCTTCGCCCCATTCAGCTGGTTCTTCCCGCGTGTGATGCGGACATTGCCTTCCAGCGTCACGATCCTGGCGACGGCGTCGTAGCTGCCTTCGTCGCCCTGGATCACTTCGTTGGTGATGCGGATCAGAACATTGCCCCACGCACGCACGGCATTAAGGGAGAGATTTTCCGGCCCCGCCGTCGCTTTGGCGACGGTTGCAGAACCGGTTGCCGGATTAACCGCCGCCAGCCACGCCTCAATCACGTCGGCGCGGATAGTGGTCTTGTCCGAGTTCTGGATCGCCGTTGCCTCACCCCGGGCGACCGCGCGCTTTTCGCGGCCCCAATATTCCAGGCTTTCCTTGGCAGTGACGGTCTGCTGCTCCGCCTCGATCCGAAGGTTCTTGCCCTTCATCAGAAACAGCTCGCGCGGCAGATCATAGGTCGCGTGTGCACCGTACAGACGTTCCTTCGCCGTGGTGATGACCACGCCACCGATGGCATCCACCCGGTGGATGCTGCGCTTGCCATCGATTTCCTTGTAGGACGCACTGACAGTATCGGCACGCAGGCGCACATCGCCCTGACGCACGATGACATTGCCCCTGGCCACAACCATTTGCCGGTCCTGGTGCAGCTCCAGCCCTTCGTCCGATTCCAGTTCCATTGGCTGCTCGCCAGCACCCAGATTGCCCAGCGGATTCAGCTGGGCCCAGCCAGGCATGGCGGCCAGCAGGCAGGTCGCGGCAGTGAGGAGGAATAGACGCATCAGGACTATTTTTTCGGCATTTCGGAAATGGTCAGCTTGGAGCGTCCTAACACCTTAACGGTTTTTCCCTTGTCCAGTATCTCAAATCCACTGCCGGATAGCTTCCCTGAAGGACCGATGCCGAATACCGGCTTGTCGCCAAAAGCCCTGGCATTCGGCACATCGACGGTCGCCATCTCTGTTTCCAGCAAATAGCCAAGGCCATGATTGACCACCACATGCCCGCGGAACACCATCTGCTCCGTCGCGCGGGTATATTCGCCTTCGTCAGCGGTGAATTTCATCCTGGTTCCGTCTTCCAACTCAATCTCCCCTTCGGGATCGATTAGAAGTACACGATTCAGCACGCCATCCAACTGGTGCGCTTCCTTGGCAAGCAGGGTGAAGGGGCGGCCTTCCTCATCCGTGCCGACCAGGCAGGCGGCAAACATACGGATTTCCTGGGACTCGACGTCATCGATCGACTTCGGCAACCCACTCACGTCGAAACTGTGATGCCAGTCGAATTGCGGCCAGATCACCGCGAGAAGCAGCAAGGCACCGGTCGTCAGTGGCAAAACCAACCGCAGCGAACGGACAAAGCTGGAATAGCCGCGGCCGCTGCGGGCACCCGAACCAGGGCTTCGCACTAAGCGCGCAAATTTGTCACCGGCAGGCGTTGGCGAGGTCACGTGATGCCAGCCCGTAAGCAGTCATGCACATGCACAATGCCTATCGTCACCGGCTCGTCCGCTTCATCATCAACCACAAACAAGCTGATAATGGCGTTCTCGTTCATAATCGCCAGCGCCTCTTCAGCCAGCGCACCCGGGCGGATAGTCTTGGGACCGGGGGTCATGATTGCTTCAGCCGGACGCTTGACCAGATCGAGCGACATGTGACGCCGCAAGTCGCCATCGGTAATGACACCGGCCAGGCGTCCCCGCTGATCGGCTATACCCACGCAACCAAAGCTGCTGGCAGTCATGGTCAACAGCGCCTCGTCCATCAGCGTGTCGGGGCTGACCAGCGGCGGGGCGCGGTGCATGATGTCCGACACCCGCATCAGGCGGCGGCCCAGCGTGCCGCCCGGGTGCAACGAGCGGAAATCGGTGGGCGAAAACCCCTGCCGCTCCAGCAGCGCCACGGCCAGCGCGTCGCCCATGCACATAGCCATGGTGGTCGATGTTGTCGGCGCAAGCTTGAGTGACCCTGCCTCCGGCGCATCGGGCAGCAACAAGGTGACGGTCGCAGAATCCGACAAAGTGCTGGTTGAGCAGCTGGTAATGGCGATGATCGGAATGCCGATACGGACGGCATAGGCCAGAACATCGGCCAGTTCCGCCGTATTGCCAGAGTTGGAAAGAGCAAGCAGCGCATCGGCACTCGTAACCATGCCCAGATCGCCGTGGCTCGCCTCTGCCGGATGCACAAACTGCGCAGGAGACCCCGTAGAGGCCATGGTTGCGGCGATTTTGTGGCCGATATGGCCGCTCTTGCCCATGCCGGTTACAATGATGCGGCCATTGATACCGGCTAGCAATTCCACGGCCTTGGCAAACTCTTCGCCAACTTTGTCAGCCATCAAGGCAAGTGCATCGCTCTCCATCCGCATGACGCGGCGGGCAATCTCTATCGGCTCAAAGCCCTCCGGCGCACTGCGCTCCGCTTTGGGTTCACTTGTGAGCAAAAATATCCATCTCTTCCCAGCCACCCAGGTCCAGGGCGGCGCGTGTGGGCAGGAACTGGAAGCAGGCCTCTGCCATCTCCACCCGCCCTTCCCGGATCAACATCTCATCCAACCGCGCGCGCAATGCGTGCAGGTGCAAAACGTCGGAAGCCGCGTAGTCCACCTGTGCCTGGCTCAGTTCAGCCGCGCCCCAGTCAGACGATTGCTGCTCCTTGCCGATGGATACACCCAGCAACTCCCGGCAAAGGTCTTTGAGTCCATGCCGGTCAGTATAGGTGCGTACCAGTTTGGACGCGATCTTCGTGCAATATATGGGGGTGCAATCGATGCCTAGGTAGCGGCGCAGCACCGCAACATCGAAGCGGGCAAAGTGGAAGATCTTGGCGATATCCGGATCGGGCAGCAACGCGCGCAGGTTGGGAGCGGAAAAGTCCGCCTCCGCACCATTGGCTGGCCGGGGAAATTGCACAAGGTGGGCGTTGCCGTCGCCAGCAGACAATTGCACGACGCACAGGCGGTCGCGCCCTGGCCGCAGTCCCATTGTCTCGCTGTCTATCGCAACCGCGCCGCCCCAGTCGATATCTGCGGGGATGTCACCTTGGTGAACCATGTTTGCCATGGTGCCGGTGTCCTGTCTTTTGGCAGCGGGGAGACCAACACCCGTGGGCATGGCCTGCTAGCTCGCTTGGTCCCCAACCCAATCTGATCGGGATGGAACCACTGGTGCCCAGGAGAAGACTCGAACTTCCACGACCTTGCGGCCACAGGTACCTGAAACCTGCGCGTCTACCAATTCCGCCACCTGGGCATTTATAGTGGCCGAGCTTTCGCCCGCCATTGCGTCGGCGGGTGAAGGCGTGGTGTTAAGGGCGGCTGCGGTACTTGTCAACGCCTCTCTCGCAGCAAAATTCTCAGTGTTCCACAGAAACGGGGAACCGATGCGGTTCGAAGACAAAGCCAGCGCCCGCGATCATGTGTGGGGCGTGCTGGAGCGGCAAAAGATCGGGGCCTATCCTTTCCCGGTACGCGGCCGCATTCCAAATTTCCGCGGCGCGCGGGAAGCAGCCTTACGCCTGTTTGAAACGCCACTGTTGCAACAGGTCCGGCAGATCAAGGTTAATCCGGACAGCCCGCAACGCTTTATCCGGGCTGAGGCCCTGCGGCGTGGCATTCAGGTTTATGTACCTACGCCTCGCCTGGCCGGAGGCTTCATGCTGCTGGACCCAGCCGCCATTCCCCATGACGCCATATGGAAAGCATCGGCACACGCCAACTGGGAGCGGTACGCAACGCCAGTCATGCTGGAGGCCCTGCCCGAAATGGACCTGATCGTCACGGGATGCGTCGCGGTGACGCCCGGCGGCAAGCGTGCAGGCAAGGGTGCTGGCTATAGCGACCTGGAATTCGCCATCCTGCGCGAGCGGGGCCATGGGGCAGTATCGGTGGTGACGACGGTGCACGACGTTCAGGTGGTGGAGGACTTCCCCATCGACAGCCACGATCAACCCTTGTTGATGATTGTAACCCCGACACGCAGCATCTGCATCAACACGCCCCTGCCCTCGCCCGCGGGGGTGGAGTGGGCCAAGCTGCCGGACGATGCCTTAACGTCGATGCCTGTTCTGGCTAGCCTGCGCTCTTTGGCCGGGTCAGGCGGCGGACCGGGCGCGTAGGCGCTGCGGCGGGCTTGGTGGCGCTGGACGTTTTGCGGCGGGAGCGGCTGGAGGATAATGCCTTTTGCTCCGCCAACTGCGCTTTCCAGGCTTCCTCGCCCTGTTCGAGCGTCCAGATCACCAGGCGCTTCATCGCTTTGCCCAGCGCGTGGTCGAAGGCGTCGATGACCGGATCCAAAACTTCCACAGGGGCATTGATCGCCCGGCTGAATTGCATAACCGCCACGATTTTGCGCTCCGGCATTTGGATCAACCGGGCATTGATGACAACTAACACTTCGTGCTGATCGCCCTTGCGATGCGCCTGAAACTCCCGCAATTCCGGCTGCAGCACGAAATTCGGCCGCAAGCCGATGGAACCCGGCCCCACGCCCACAATGCCTTTTGAGTTGTCGAACGATTCGATGATCAGGTTCTGCACCATGACCGGCGCGCGATCGACCCAATTGGCCTTGGCAAAATAATTGAATCGCAACGGCGACTCCATCAACCCGATACGGTTGGTGTTGATGCTGGCCGGTGCCGACGGTGTGTCGACCACCAGTTGCCAATCCACCGACGGCATGGTATCGGGATAGGTGCTTTTAGAACTGAGGCGGAACAGCCGCGGCGGCGCGCCAGCGGCGACCTCCAGCACGGAACCGCAAGCGTTGAGCGCCAGGCCCGCACCGCCGGCCAAAAGCCCCAAAGCCAACCGCCGGGTTGGGTCGCTAAATTGCTTCGTCACCGCGCTTCATAGCCTCGCTGTTGATTGCCGAGAATGAACCCTGACGGGTCACGGTTCAGGTCGCTGGTAATCTGGCGCAAACTAATCACCAACTCCCTTACCTCCACAATAAAGGCGTTGGCATCATAGAGCGTTACATTGGTGAAATCGCGGATCGGCCCCCGATTTTCCGCCAGCAGGGCATCGAACTGGGCACTGGCATTGCCAATTTTGCGAGCGGCTTCTTCAACCTGTATCAGGGCGTCCGCCGCCTGCTTGAGCGCAGTATCCGTACTTTCCAATGTTTCCGCAGCCTCCAAAATCGCAGGCATCAGGTCCTCTTCTGCCGTGACCGTTAACCGGTCTACACGAGCCGCCGTCCCTTTGACGGTTGCGACAGTTGTCCGCAAATCAGCAACGAGCGCCGCCAGCGGTGCGCTGGCTTTGTCCAGCTTGTCGGTCAGCCGTTCACCGTTGCTCAAGATGGCTGCGATTGAACCCAAATTTCGATCGTCCAGCAGCAGGGTCGCCCGACTGACCAAATGGTTAACCTGATCGACCAGCGCCGGTGCGCCGTCGAACAGTTTTTGCAGGCTGGATGGCTTGGTCGGAATGATAGGTAGGCCCTCACTAGGCCGTGGCATTTCTGCTGCGGCCTGGGTGCCACCGCTCAACTGGATCAGACTGCCGCCAGCCAGGCCCTGGATTTCCAGGCTCGCCACGGTATCGATTTTGATCGGTGTCGCTGCGTCGATTTCGATGGTGGCCCGCACCTGTTCCACATTGTCAGGACTGATGTGCAATTCCGTTACTTCACCCACGGAAATGCCGCGGTATGTAACGGAGCTGCCGGGACGGAGCCCCGCTACCGAGCCATCAAAGTCGATCCAATAAAAGTCATAATCCTCCGCACTGTTCTGCCCGCCCATCCACACGACAAAGCCGATGCCAAAGGACAGGATCGCCAGAACAGCGACGCCAACCGCGATATATCCCGCCCTCGTTTCCATCAACTTTCCTTTGCGTGGGCTGCTGCACGGCCGCGCGGCCCGCCGAAATACTCCTGAATCCACGGCTCGTTGCGCGCGCCGATTTCCTGGATTGTACCAGCTATTGCCTGCTTGTTCAGCAAAACGCCGATTCGGTTACATACCGTATAAAGACTGTCCAGGTCGTGCGTTATCATGACAACAGTCAGGCCCAGTGCTTGCTGCAGGTTCAAGATCAACTCGTCGAAGCGCGCGGCGCTCACCGGATCCAGCCCCGCTGTCGGCTCATCCAGAAAGACGATGCGCGGGTCCAGCGCCAACGCCCTGGCCAGCCCTGCCCGCTTGCGCATACCGCCCGAAAGCTCGGAGGGAAACTTGCTGCCAGCTGACGGCTCCAGGCCCGCCAGTTGCAGCTTCAGCCCTACCACATCGCGCCTGCCCGCCGCGGTCAATCTGGTGTGTTCCTTCAGGTGCACTTCGATATTCTCCGCCACCGTCAGCGAACTGAACAGCGCGCCATCCTGAAACATGACGCCCCATTGCCGCCGCAGAGCCTTCATCGCAGGGCCGGTGCCTTGGGTATCCTGACCGAAAACCCGGATTTCGCCTGCCCGCGGCCGGATCAGGCCAATGATTGTGCGCACCATCACCGACTTGCCCGTGCCGGAACCGCCGACAACACCAAAGACCTCACCCACCTCAATATCCAGGTCGAGATTATCGTGAATAACCTGGCTGCCAAATTGGGTGCGCAAACCGCGCACGCTGACCGCCAGATTTTGCGCCGCCTCGTGGATGTGAAGTGCGGTGCGGATTGCGTCTACCATCTTGCAGGCTCCGCCATATCAGACCCCCAGAATGGAGTAGACGATGGACATTAGCGCATCAATCACGATGACCAGGAAAATCGCCTGCACCACAGCTGCCGTTGTTTTCTCGCCGACCGCCGCGGCCCCCTGACCGACCTGCAAGCCCTGATAGCATCCGATGCCTGCTATGGTGCCAGCGAACAATGGAGCCTTGGACAGGCCAACCCACAGGGAGTCCAGCGGCACGCCAGCCTGGAATTGCCCGGCGAACTGGCTGAAAGTGATGTTCAGCGAAATCGTCGCCATAATCGCGCCGCCCAAAACGCCCATAGCGTCGGCATAGATCACCAGGAACGGGAAAATCAGGATCAGGGCCAGCACCCGGGGTACGACGAGCACCATCATCGGGTCTATGCCGATCACCCGCAAGGCGTCGACTTCCTCGTTAATTTTCATGGTGCCGATCTGCGCGGCAAAGGCGCTGGCGGACCGGCCAGCAACCACAATCGCCGCAATCAGCGCCCCCATCTCGCGCAGGACGCCAACACCGACGACGTTAACGGTAAATATCTCCGCCCCAAAGCGTGTCAGCTGATCCGCGCCCTGATACGCGGTCACCACGCCGATCAGAAAGCTCAGCAAGCCCACAATGGGCAGCGAGGCCACACCCGCCTGCTGCATGTGATAGATCGTGGACTTGAAGCGCAAACGCCCAGGCCGCAGCAAGGCCGTCACCAGGCTAACCGTCACCTCCCCCAGGAAGGTGATGAGACTGACCGCGATACCGGCAAAATCCATGGCCGCACGGCCCAGCTTCTCCAAGGGATCGGTCAGCGCCCGCTTGCGGGGAGGCGAGTCCGGCGCCTGCTGCTCCGCCAGCAAGCGCGAGATGGTGCGCAGATGGGCAGGCGGATCGTGTAGCTCGACGGCTTCCGCCTGGCGTTCGATAGCGTGCAGCCACTTGGTCAGGGCCAGCGCGCCATTGCTGTCCAGCGTGCTGATACCGCCCAGATCGACCCGCACGGCCTGCCCGGCAACATTCGCCGGGGTGGTCTGCACCCACCCGCTTCGGTCGAGGACGGCCGTCGTCCACTCGCCCAAAATGGTCAAATGGAGCCCGCCACCATCATCCGACCAAATCGTGCTCGGAGCGGCCGTCATCGGGCAGTTTCCACAGACCACCGCAAAGCGCATCGGTCCGCAACGTCATAGACGCTAACGCAGAGCCAAAGCCAATACAGGCGGTCGATCATGCGCACAGCCAAACCATTTCACCACTTCCTGAGCGGCACCTTCCCGCTGCGGGGCGACTTTGCTGTCGCTCTTGTTATGCTATTATTGCTGATTTGACCCTAGGTCGCCAGTCGGAACTGGGTATTGAGATGGTCAATCGGCCCATGCCCCTGCCCAAAGCCGGGCGCGTTGGCGATTGCCGCATGCACAAAGGCGCACGCGTGTCTGACCGCGCAGCTTAAGGGCAGGCCGGTGGCAACCCCGGCGGCGATGGCGGAAGCCAGCGTGCAGCCTGTGCCATGGGTGTGGGGCGTATCGAGCCTAGGCGAAACAAAGCGCTGCATCGCGCCGCCGGGCTGCATTAGTAGGTTCTGCACACCAGCACCGCTTAAATGGCCGCCCTTCAACAGTACCGCGGTATCGTAGCGTTCCGAGAGTTCCAGTGCTGCTTTCTCCGCCGCCGCTTCATCGGCAACCGGCGAGCCAAGCAGCACAGCAGCTTCTTCTGTGTTGGGGGTAACGATGGTCGCCAGCGGCAGGATCATGTTGCTGAGCGCACCCACAGCTTCCAACTGCAACAGAGCCGCGCCGCCCTTGGCGACCATGACCGGATCGGCAATCACTGGAATTTCCGGATATTCGGCCAGGACTTCCGCCACCGCATCGATCAACTCCGCCGAATGCAGCATTCCGAGTTTGATCGCATCCGCGCCGATATCTTCCAGGCAGGACCGCATCTGGGCAGCGACGACGGCAGAAGGGACAGCGTGGACATCTGTCACTCCCAGGGTATTTTGCACCGTGATCGCCGTGATCGCCGTCATGGCGTAGCTGCCCAGCGCCGACAGGGTTTTGATGTCGGCCTGAATGCCTGCACCGCCGCCGGAATCCGATCCGGCAACGATAAGCACCCGCGGAGGCAGAGTTTTGAGTTGCTGGCTCATGCTTTTGCCAACTCGATCACCGCGCACAACTCATCCACCACCTGCTGTACTTCATCTTCCCGTTCGCCTTCCGCCATGACTCGGATCAGAAGCTCCGTTCCCGATGGCCGTACCAGCAGGCGGCCCGTGCCATTCAGGCGTTGTTCTGCCTCGCTAATGGCGGCTTTGACGCTGGCATTCTCCATGGGATTGCCGCTCTCGTACCAGACATTTTTCAGCAATTGCGGCATCGGTTCGAACACAAACAACAGTGAATCCGATGGCTGACCGCTTTCCACCAGAACGGCCAGCACCTGCAACGCCGCGATCAGGCCGTCGCCAGTGGTGCCATAGTCACTCAAAACGATGTGACCCGACTGCTCACCGCCCAGATTGAAGCCATCGGTCCGCATGCGTTCTACCACATGCCGGTCGCCGACCGGGGTGCGTATCAGACCAACGCCAAAGCCTTGCAGGTAGCGCTCCAGCCCCATGTTTGACATGACCGTGGCCACCACACTGCCGCCGGTCAGGCGTTGTTCCGTCTGCCAGTGCCCGGCGATCAGCGCCATGACCTGGTCGCCGTTAATAATCCGGCCCTTGGCATCAACCAGTTGAATTCGGTCAGCGTCGCCGTCCAGCGCCACACCAATATCGGCGCCGGTCTCCAGCACTTTTTCCGCCAAAGCCTGGGGATGGGTAGCACCGCAATGGTCGTTGATATTGACGCCGTTCGGCTCACAAGCCACCCGGACCACCTCCGCCCCCAATTCGAACAGCACTTGCGGTGCTACCCGGTAGGCCGCGCCATTCGCAGCATCGATGGCGATTTTCAGGCCGTCCAGACGCTTGGTACGGGGGAAGGTGTGCTTCACATACTCGATATAACGGCCTACCGCGTCGTCCATGCGGGTGGCCTTGCCCAGGGCATCGACTGGCACCAATTCCCAGTCCCAGGCTGCAATCCGCTGCTCAATTGCCTGTTCCCAATCGGCCGGCAGCTTGTAACCGCCGCCGCTGAAAATCTTGATGCCGTTGTCGGCAAAGGGATTGTGCGAGGCCGAAATCACCACGCCCAGCCCGGCGCGCAGCGAGCGGGTAATGCTGGCAACTGCCGGCGTCGGCAAAGGCCCGGTGAGCACCACGTCAAAGCCCATAGACAGAAAGCCCGCCTGCATGGCCGATTCCAGCATGTAGCCTGAAATGCGCGTGTCCTTGCCGATGACCACGACCTTGTGCCCATCCCCCCCGCGCGCGAAAAATTCCGCTGCTGTCGCCATCGCAATATCTGCCGCGACGTGCGCAGTCATGGGGTGCCGGTTGGCGGTACCGCGAATGCCGTCTGTGCCGAAAAGCCGTTCTGCCATAAAAATCTACCGTGCTGAGGTCACCAGATATCTCACCTGAAACTGCGCGCGACTTGGAGCATTTGCCGCGTCGCAGCCACATCATGTACCCGCAGAATCGTTGCGCCGCCATTAACGGCAGCCATCGCGGCCGCTAAAGAGGCAGGCAAGCGGTCTTCAGGCCGAGGCGCGCCGCTGAGATAACCCAGAGACCCCTTGCGCGACACACCGACAGCGATCGTTACGCCAAGTCCCAAAAATAGCGGTAAGTGATGAATCAACGCTTGATTGTGCGCGACCGACTTGCCAAAACCAAAGCCGGGATCGACGGCGATCTTGTCCCGCGACATGCCGCTCGCCAGACACGAGCGCACCCGCGCCTCCAGCCGCCGGTAGATATCGAACACGCCTTGCCCGGAGCGCGGCCAGCGCTGCATGGTCTCCGGATTGCCCCGCATATAGCCAATGATCAGCGCTGCGGTGGATGCGTGTTCCTCAGCCAGAACACCGGAAATATCGTTAATGATAGCGGCACCCGCCTGCGCGGCAGCCCGGGCGACCTCGGGACGCAACGTGTCGGCCGAGATCGGAACACCTAGCGATTTTGCCTGCGTGATCACTGGCAGGATGGCACCCAACTCCCGGGCGAGTGAAACAGGGCCACTGCCGGGGCGGGTGGATTGGCCGCCGATATCCAGAATGCCGACCCCCTCCCCCAAAGCCTTCCATGCTTCGACCAGTGCGGCTTCCAGCGTCGGCCGCCGGGAGCTGGAGTAAAAGCTGTCGGTCGTGACATTGACCACGCCCATCAGCGCCGGCCCGGATCCAGAGACGCCAGGGAAATGCCGGGGCACACGCCAGGCGTCCAGAATCGCCATGGCGTGTGCGTGTTCGGCATCAGGCAGGGCAGCCAGCCAATCCGGCACCTCAGCAGCAGACATTTCAGTTTTGGGTTGTGTCCGGCCCGGCCGCCAAACAGCTATCGCCCCGGCTGCCGCAGCGCGCCCCATCAAGGGAAGCGCGTATTGCCGTTGCAGCATGCGCGAAGCCGCTGGTCCCCATTGCAGGTCCAGCGGTTCCAGAAACAGGTTCGCGCTTGCGGGGAGGGTGGCGGCCGTCACGCCCCCGCGGGTCGGGGTTTGGTGCGGGGGAAGGTGGAGCGTCCACCCTGGTCCGCCGGCTTGTCATTTTGCGGCGCAGGTTCCGGCTCCACCTTTGGCGGCGTCGAAATCGTAATAGCCTCACCCCGCATCAATGTTTCGACATTGTCACGGCTGAGGGTCTCGTATTCCATCAAACCGACCGCAAGACGGTGCAGGCCGTCCAAGTGCGTTTCCAGAATCTGGCGGGCCGTTGCTTCGCCTTCTTCCACGAATACCCGGGTTTCCTCATCGATAAGACCGGCAGTCGTGTCCGACACATTCTTGCGCTGGGCGACCGAATGGCCGAGGAACACCTCTTCCTCGTTATCGGCATAACGCAGCGGTCCGAGCTTGTCGGAGTAGCCAAATTCCGTAACCATCCGACGGGCGAGGCCGGTTGCTTTCTTCAGGTCATCGGAAGCGCCCGTAGTGATGAAGTCCTTACCGAAGGCCAGTTCTTCCGCCACGCGCCCACCGAACAGGCTGGCAATCATCGCCTTCAGCTCGGTGTAAGACTTGGAATAGGCATCACGCTCCGGCAAGAACAAGGTGACACCCAGGGCGTGCCCGCGCGGGATGATCGTCACCTTGTGCAGGGGATCGTGGCCCTTGGCCTTCAGCATGACGATGGCATGGCCGGCCTCGTGGTAAGCCGTCAGGGCGCGTTCGTGTTCCGACATGACCATGGAGCGGCGCTCCGAGCCCATCATCACCTTGTCCTTGGCGTCCTCAAAGTCACGCATGGAGACGGACTGGTGATTGCGGCGGGCAGCCAGCAACGCAGCTTCGTTCACGATATTGGCAAGGTCGGCGCCGGAGAAGCCAGGCGTGCCGCGGGCGATAGTCTTCGGATCCACATCCGGTGAGGTCGGCACGTTGCGCATGTGCACTTTAAGGATCTTCTCCCGCCCGATCACGTCCGGGTTCGGCACCACCACCTGGCGGTCGAAGCGGCCGGGCCGCAGCAGCGCAGGGTCAAGCACGTCCGGACGGTTGGTGGCGGCAACCAGGATCACACCCTCGTTCGCCTCGAAACCATCCATTTCGACCAGCAACTGGTTCAGCGTCTGCTCACGCTCGTCATTGCCGCCCCCCAGGCCAGCGCCACGGTGACGGCCCACAGCGTCGATTTCGTCGATGAAGATAATGCAGGGCGCGTTCTTCTTGCCCTGTTCGAACATGTCGCGCACACGGCTGGCACCGACACCGACGAACATTTCGACAAAGTCGGAGCCGGAGATCGTAAAGAACGGCACGTTGGCCTCACCCGCAATAGCGCGGGCCAGCAAGGTCTTACCCGTACCCGGCGGACCGATTAACAGCACACCCTTCGGAATTTTACCGCCGAGCCGCTGGAACTTCTGCGGATCGCGCAGGAACTCAACGACTTCCTGAAGCTCGGTCTTGGCCTCGTCGATACCCGCGATGTCCTCAAAGGTCACGCGCCCCTGCCGTTCGGTCAGCAGCTTGGCCTTGGACTTGCCGAAGCCCATCGCGCGCGCGCCGCCAGATTGCATCTGGCGCATGAAGAAAATCCAGACGCCGATCAGCAGCAGCATCGGGAACCAGGAAATCAGGATGCTGACCAACGTGTTGTCTTCCGGCGGGGCCGCATTGACGCGCACGTTGCCTTTCTTCGCTTCCTGCAGCAGGTCGGATGTATCTGGCACATAGGTGTAGAATTCGCGGCCATCATTGTAGTGGCCCGTCGCTTCCCGCCCGCGCAACTCCAGGTCGCGTACGTTCGCACCCTCTATCTGCCCAAGCAGGTCCGAATAGGCAACTTCATTGGATTTTGAGGTATCCATGGAGCCCTGGAACGCATTGAAAAGCGCTACCAGCAACACGAAAACCACCAACCAGATAACAATATTACGCATGGGTATCCTTAGATCCTCGGCTCACGGCCCAGCCTGAACGCTAAGCTTCTATCGCTGCCATCACGTTAAGATAGGCGCTTCAGTCTATGGAGCAACCCGGAACAATCCGGTATTCGGCTGATTCAGGCCACTCCAGGCCAATTTTTTTTGCCAGAATGCAGCGTATGCGCCATTCCAGACCTGAAATGCAGGCACAGCAATCAGGGTAGGACCGTCCCAGACCGCGAGCGCTGCCGCAGCCCATTCCGCAGGAAAGTCCAGATGCAGGCCACGTGCAGCAGGCAATCCCAGTCGCGCAGCACGCCAATCGCCCGGCGGCAGGACCGGTGGTAGCGCCAATGCGTAGCGGGCGTCCCATGTCATCTCCTGCCCTGACACCAAAGGAGCAACATCGCGCACGTGCCGATAGTCGCGCCCCGCAAGCCAGAGCCCGGCATGCGCCCAAACCCGGACGCCACCCAACTGCCAAGGAGGACAGCCAGAGGCCAAAGCCCCCTGAAAATCCGCCTGCCGCAAACGCTGATCCCTGCCGGCGGCCACCCTGGCGGCCTGACGCAAAAGCGCTTCGGCCAGAACGGGCGGTAATCCCTGCAAAATCGCGGGTTTCAGCATCAGGGCTCCGGTAGGGTCGACCGTAACAGCCAGACGCCACGCATCATCCAAAAGCCGGTCCCACGCAGCCCGCCAATGAGCCGTCCGACGGACCAGCACTGCCTGGCCGACCTTGTTACTGGCCTGGTCCAGCAGGCTGCGAACCGCCACACGCCGATAGTGCAGATCACGATTGGAGGGATCTTCGAACCAGCCGGTCCCGCGCGCCATCAACTCGCGGCGGATCTGACGCGACGAGCGGTTCAGCATCGGCCGCTCGATCCGGATACCAGCCTCACACCGTGCAGCGGAAATCCCGGCCAGCGATGAGAGATTGCCCTCAGCCAGCAAACGCAATGCTGCCGTCTCTTCCGCATCATTGCGATGGTGCCCAAACCAGAGCGTCCCGACTCCATGGGCTTTGCAAAACTGGACAAGCGCTTGCAGCCGGGCTTCCCGCCACGCGGCCTGGTTCGGCCGCGCGGGTTCGATCTGCAACGTGTGAACGCGGAATCCCAGCCGGGCGGCAACCGCAGCGACATGCGAGCGTTCAGCCGCAGCAGAAGGCCGTGTGCGGTGATCCACGGACAGGGCTATCACATGCTGAGAGGAAAATTTGTGCGCGGCCTGGAATAGCAGCGCGATGCTGTCAGCTCCGCCCGATGCGGCCACCGCCAACCGCAGCATCAGCCGCAGTCGTTGGCGCGCCGGGTCTCTTCAATCCAGCCGCGCCACAGCAACGGCAGGGTTTCCACCAGCGGCTGGATCACCGTGGTAAACTGGCACGTGTTGGCCCGGTCGCCGCTATTGCTGAGCGCCATGCTGGCCGCCACAGCAGATCGGACCGCCAGACCCGGGTGATCCGGCGACTGCGCCGCTTCTGCAAACAAGGCAGCGGCACCGGCGAAATCTTTCATCGCATATACGGCCAGTCCCTGATCGAACAGCGCAGCGGCGGATTGTGGCGGCGGCTCGGTGCTGCCTGCGCGCGCCTGGGCCTCAGCGAATGCGCCCTTCAGCAGCAATGGGCGCAAGTCGTCTGATACCGGTTGCGCGACAGCCGGCCCCGCTGCAAAGCAGCAAAGGCCGGCCATCAGCAACGCGAGCCGCTTAGGACGAAGCACTGCCCTTTACCACGACGACGGAGCGGCGGTTCTGCCACCAGGCAGCTTCATTGTGACCTTCAACCGCCGGACGTTCTTTACCGAACGTGGTGGTCTCGATCCGGCTATCGCTGACGCCCAGGCCTTCCAGCGCAACCTTCACAGCGTGAGAGCGGCGGGCACCCAGCGCCAAGTTGTAGTCGCGTGTGCCGCGCTCGTCAGCATGACCTTCGACCAGAATGCTGGCCGTCGGGTTGGAGAGCATCCAAGCGGCCCAACGCTGAACCTGCGCCTGCGCTGCGTCGGTAAGGGTGTGCTGGTCATAGTCAAAGAACACACGGTCAGAACCGGCAACCTGCTCCAGATGAGCCTGACTGCCAGCAGCCGGACCGGCAACCGCCGGCGCCGTTGTCGCTGCGGCTCCGCCAGCTTTGTCGCCTGACGACGAACACGCTGCTGCAACAAGTCCAAGGGCGACTAGAATGATGAAACGCATGGTAACCTCCTCAAGATCGCCAGCAGATTGCCGGCGTATTGTCGATCTCTACACTGTAATTCGTACGACGATGCCGTAGTGAATGCCGCACCTTCTGCTGTGCCAGCCGTCACCCTGGCAACCACGGCCAAGGAATCCGAAAGTGATCGATTCTTAAACATTTTTGTAGGGATCTGCGGCATCTCTGAGCCCATCACCCAAAAAGTTAAACGCCAGGATCGTCAAAATCACGGGCACCACCGGCAGCATAAGCCATGGATACAGCGCAACGACATTAATATTTTGTGCCTCGACCAGCAACACACCCCAACTGGTTATCGGTGGACGGAGTCCGAGTCCCAAAAAGCTCAAGGCCGTTTCACCGAGGATCATGTTGGGAATGGACAGCGTCGCCGAAGCGATCAGGTGGCTCATAAAGTTGGGCACAAGGTGCCGCCCGATGACGCGGGACGGCTTCGCGCCCATCAAAACCGCGGCCGTGGTAAAATCTTCTTCCCGCAGCGAGAGCAGCTTTGACCGCACGGCCCTGGCGAGCCCCGTCCAGTCCAGGAGGCCCAGGATAATGGTTATCCCGAAATAAATCAGAATCGGGCTCCAGGTGACCGGCAAGGCTGCGGACAAGGCCATCCAGAGTGGTAATTCCGGAAAGGAGCGGATGATCTCAATCAGGCGTTGCGAAACGTTGTCCACCCAGCCGCCATAATATCCCGCCAGCCCGCCGATCACGATGCCGATGCTAAACGAAATGATAATACCGAACAGGCCGACGGTCAGGGATATCCTCGCGCCGTAGATGATGCGGGAGAGTACGTCCCGGCCAAGCCTGTCGGTTCCCAACAGGAACATCTTGCCGCCTTCAGCCGGGCAAAACAGGTGGAAGCTGCCTTCTACCAGCCCGAAATACCGGTATTTGTCGCCAAAGCAGAAAAACCGTATCGGCTCGACCTTGCTCCGGTCTTCGGTATGCCGCCATTCGAATTTCGCCAGATCGAACTTACTCTTGGTGCCATAGACGAAGGGGCCAATAAATTCGCCCTCGTGGAACAGGTTGATGGCCTGTGGCGGATGATAGAGGGCGTTCGTGGTGCGGGTATCCAGCGCGTAGGGCGCCAGGATTTCACTGATGAGGATCGAGCCGTAGAGCAGCAGAAGGAATATGCCGGACCAAACGGCGAGGCGATGGCGCTTCAGCTTCCACCACATCAGCTGCCATTGGGTGGCCAGAAAATATTTTTCCTGCTCCGGCGAAACCTTCTCCACCGAATAGGGATCGAACGGCGCGTCGGAGACTACGTGCTCCAGCGACGGCGGCTCCGGCCAGGGGGTACGGGGTTTGCTGTCGTCAGCCATGGCTTAGTGCTCGGATCCGGAGCCGAGGCGAATGCGCGGATCAAGCATGGCAAGGGCCAGATCGGATAACAACACGCCGACGACGGTCAGCACCGCCAGAAACATCAGAAAGGAGCCTGCCAAATACATGTCCTGCGCCCGCAAGGCGTCGACCAGCATGGGACCGGTGGTCGGCAATGACAGCACCATCGACACGATTGCTGCGCCGGAGACCACCTGAGGTAGCAGGTTGCCGATGTCGGCAATGAAGGGGTTCAGGGCCAAGCGCAGCGGGTATTTAGTTAGTACCTTTAGCGGCGAGAGGCCTTTGGCCCGGGCCGTGGTCACGTATTGCTTCTGCAATTCGTCCAACAGGTTAGCCCGCAAACGCCGGATCATGGCAGCAGTGCCAGAGGTGCCAATGACGACAACCGGCACCCAAAGATGTTCCAGCACGCTGAGGAACTTGCCCCAGCTCATGGGCTCTTCCAGATACTGAGGGTCCATCAGGCCACCGATGGAGGTGCCGAAATAGGCTTTGCCCAGATAAAGCAGTACCAGCGCCAGAAGGAAGTTCGGCGTCGCCAGCCCCAAAAAGCCGATGAAGGTCAGGCCATGATCGCCGACACTGTACTGATGGGTCGCCGAATAAATGCCAATGGGAAAGGCCACCGCCCAGGTGAAAATGATCGTCGAAAAAGACAGCAGAAAACTGAGATAAAGCCGATCGCCAACGACCTCGTTCACCGGCAGGTCATATTCGAACGAGTAGCCGAAGTCACCGGTGAGCATCCCGCCGAACCAATAGAGGTATTGCTCCCAATACGGCTTATCCAGGCCATATTGCTGACGCAGAAAATCTATTTTGCCCTGATCGATTTTCTCTCCCTGCGACTGCAATTCCGCAATGTGAGTGGTCAGGTAATCGCCGGGCGGCAGCTGAATGATGACGAACACCAGCATGCTTATCGCCACCAGCGTCGGGATCATGACCATGATCCGGCGGGCGCTATAGGTCAGCATCGGGGCGTCTCTCTCCTAAAGCCGTGTTCAATACTTTTCTGCGGCACCGCTTTTAGCGGCGCTTCTTGCTTGCCAGCCAGAAACGATCCGGCCGGTAGGCACCGAAGTGCGCACCGGGATCCCAGTTATAGAACCCTTCATCCGGTAAGTTCTGTAGCCGTTTAGTCGCAACAATCGGTTGCAGGACGCCGGATATTAAGCCAACTGTGTAGACTTCATTTGTCCAGATATCCGACATTTCACGCCATACTTTAAGCCGCTCTTCTTCACTTCGGGCGACGCGCCATTCCCGATAGAGCGAATACAGCCGCTTTGGCTTGTCCATGTCGATCGGCGCACCTGCCTGGCCTTTGGTTTCGCGGTACTGACCCCAGCGTGGCCATTGCAATTGCTGCTGGCTTGTTGGCGCAAGCTCTGCAGGTGACATCAGGTTCGTCGCCAGGCCGTTCTCCAGCCCGAACCAGATCGCCATTTGTGTCTGCCCGGCAAACACGCGATTGCGCATTACTTCGCGTTGCAGCGGCTTGGAATACAGCTTGATACCGGCTTTTTTCCAAGTGCGGGTGATCAGCTCCAGCACGTCGGTCTGCTCTGTGCTTTCGCCGGCCGTTTCGACGATGATTTCCAGCGGCCGGCCGTCGGGCAGCAGGCGGATACCATCGTCGCGGCGTTTCAGGCCTATTTCGTCCAGCAATTTGTTGGCATGCGCCAAGTCGAACTGCGACCAGCGCAAATCCCGCTTCGCATCATACAGAGGGCTGTCCGGCAGAACCGTGTTTCCGGTTGGCAGAGCAAAGCCGTAGAAGATCACCTGATTGATCTCCTCCCGGTTCACGGCCAGCGACATTGCCCGGCGGAAGCGCACGTCGCGGAACAACGTGCGCCAAATCTTGTCCTCATGATTCATGTTAGGATAGAGGGCCAGGTGCGCGCCCTTGCCGGTACGCCACAGGTAGGTGTTGAAGCCGTACTGCTCTTCGTTCTGCTTCATGAACGAGATGTCGGAGAAGTTCAGGTAGCGGGCCTGCAGGTCGCTTTCACCGCTGCCGGCCTTGGCCGGGATCAACTGCGAGGCGGAGAGGCTAATGACCACCTCATCGATATAGGGCAGCTGTTTCCGCTGGCCATCCACCCGGTGATAGTAGGGATTGCGTTTGAAAACGAAACGCTCCGACGGGGCGGCGGTGGTGTTCATCCACGGCTCAAGGGTCGGCAGATCGGGGTTATCGTTCTTGTATTGATTGTCCATGCGACTGTGCAACGACGCCCAATTGCGCCGCTTGGTCTCCGCGACCATCGCCGCCATCTTGTCCTTATTCTGATAGCGCTCGTGAAACTGCTTCAGGTAATGGGCCGGCGCATAGATGTGCAACGGCCGGGCGCCAGCCAATGCCGGCAGGAAGGACGGGTTGGGGCTATCCCACGTGAAACGGATGGTGGTTTCGTCGAGAAACTCAACCAAGGGTGGCTTGCCATTCACCAGCATCTGAACGGGCGGCCCGCTGGGCGAAAGGTCGGCATTGTTTGCCATATCTTTCCACCAATAACGGAAATTTTCGCTGGTAAACGGCGCACCATCGGACCAGCGGTGCCCTTTGCGCAATTTGAAGGTGAAGATGCGCCCTTCTTCCACCGTAAAACTGCTGAGAATATCCGCCTGCAGCATCAGTTTGGTGTTGTAACCGACAAGCCTGGCGTAGCCGTAGACCACCATCTGACGGACATCCTTGGCTTTCGCCATAAGGATATTGAGGACCCCGCCCTGGCGGCCTTGCTTCAGGTTTCCGTCTTGGAACAGCTCGACATTGGGGTCGGCCGGAAGACGCTCCTCAACCGGAGGCAAAATCCCGGCATCAACATCGCCCTGATAATAGGGCGTTTCCTGATATGCTGCCGCAGAAAGAGCGAGCCACGCCAGTAGCCCAACAATGATCCGCATGATCGAATTCTCCCGGTCTCAGTCCCTGTTTCTTTTTATGCTGCGATGGTAGTTACATTTTGACGAACGAAGTGGCCATCGCCTATTTCTGTAAGCACTGCACTGCCGTCACTATCCGCAAAAGGTGCGGGCCAGGCCGACGGGTCCGACGCGCGTTCATCCGTCACCCGGCCAAAGTCCAGCGGATGGTCCAAATCCGGTTCCGGCACAGCGCTCAACAGCGCGAGTGTATAGGGGTGAACCGGATTGCGGAACAACTCGGTGCGCGGCACCAGTTCCACCAGACGGCCGGCACACATAACGGCGATCCGGTCGGCCATATAGTCGACCACAGCGAGATTGTGCGAGATGAACAGGTAGGTCAGGCCCAGCTCACGCTGTAAATCCTTCAGCAGGTTCAGAATTTGCGCCTGCACCGAAACATCCAAAGCCGACACCGGCTCATCGCAGATCAGTACCTGAGGCCGCAGAGCCAAAGCGCGCGCGATGCCGATGCGCTGGCGCTGTCCGCCGGAAAAATTGTGCGGATAGCGGCTGAGATAGTGGGGATCAAGGCCGACCCGCTGCATTAATTCCTGCGCAAAAGCGCGCCGGTCCGCCGCTGTACCGACATTATGGATGACCAGTGGCTCCGTAATGATATCGAACACGGTCATCCGGGGGTTGAGCGCGCTGAACGGATCCTGGAAGACATATTGAATGCGGCGGCGAATGTCCGACAATTCCTCTTTGCCAGCCGACAGCACATCCTGCTCGCCCGCTTCAGTGCGCAGCATAACCTGCCCGGAATCGGGAGCCAGCGCCCGCATGATGATCTTGGATGTAGTGGACTTGCCGCAGCCGCTTTCACCCACAAGGCCCAGGCACTCGCCCGGCGCAATGGCAAAGGAGACATCCCGCACGGCCAGAACACGCTGCGGTTTGCCGCTCAGCAGGCCGGTGCGGCGCTGGCCAAAGCTTTTGGTCAGGCCATCGACCCGCAGGATCGGCTCCTTGCCAGCCAGCGGCGGGCGCGGCTGCAGCAGATCACCCTTGCCGGTTTCGACCTCACGCAGGGGTACCAGGCGCTCGCCCGGTTCCATGTGAAAGCGGGGCACCGCATGCAGCAACGCCTTAAGGTAGGGATGACCGGGCGCCCGGAAGATATCCTTGACAGAGCCGCTTTCCATCAGCCGGCCATGATACATTACCACCACTTCGTCGGCGAGGTTCGCCACGACGCCAAGGTCGTGCGTAATCATCAGCACCGCCATATGGAAGTGCTCCTGAAGGTCGCGCAGCAGCTTCAGTATTTGCGCCTGGATGGTCACATCCAGCGCCGTCGTTGGCTCGTCCGCCACCAGCAAGGCCGGCTGGCAAACCAGGGCCATGGCGATCATCGCGCGCTGACGCAGACCGCCGGAAAGCTCGAACGGATAGGCGTCGATACTGCGGTTCGGATCGGGAAAACCGACCAGCCCCAGCATCTCCGCGGTCTTGATCCGGGCTTCGCTTTCGCTCGCGCCCTGGTGCAGCACCAGCGCCTCTCCGATTTGGTTACCGATAGTGTGCACCGGCGAAAGCGAGGTCATGGGCTCCTGAAAGATAATGGCGATCCGGCCGCCTCGCAGATCGCGCATCTGCCGCCCGTTCGGCGCAAGCTTGGCTACATCGACCACCATGCCAGGGGTCATGGGATCGCGGAACAGGATGGAGCCGGTGGTGATGCGGGCATTATTCGGCAGAATGCCCATGATCGCCTGCGCGGTAACGGATTTTCCGGAACCGGACTCACCAACCAGCGCTACCGTCTTGCCGTAGGGAATGCGGAAGCTCAAACCATCGACCGCACGCGCCTCACCACCAGGCACGCGAAAATCGATGGTCAGATTGTTAACCTCCATCAGCAAACTCACAGCCGTTCCTCGCCAAGTTCTTCGCCAGACGCAACCGCAAAGCCCGCGGCCTGAAAATTCTCACGAGCAATAGGGCTAAGGGGCAGGTCATGTCGAGTGACGGCTGTCGCAAGAAAGGACAAAAGACCATCGAAATCGTCCAGATTCGAGTCGGCTTTGATCTGCCCGTCTTTGCCCTTCACCTTTACCTGAAACCAGCCATTGCTCTTTTCCCGGCGGGTGGAAAAATAGCGCAGATCGACTTCCGAAATTTCGTTCCACGGCAGGGCGACGGGGCGCGGCCCCTGCTGGCGCAGACCGTGCTCATCCGCCAGCACTTGGGAGTACTGCCGGATCCCCGTCACCACACCGAAACTGCCGAACAAAAACAGGAGTGCCCCCAATATCAGCGTGATCATCCAATGCGCGCCAAAGGAGTAAAAGAACGGTGTGATCAACAGGCCGACACCGAACGCCGCACGGAGATAATCCCCAGCCAGATTCTTCAAGGGATACCGATAGATCGTCAGATTTTCGTTCTTCTCTGTCATCGGTCCATTGTTATTCGCGGTTAGGCACACACCATCGTGCAGCTGGATGACTATTTGTAAGGGCTAACAGGTCAGAGAGGAAGGCCCAAGCTGATTCTTCCATGACCAGATGATGGGTAAGAATGCCTGTCGGCTCCGTCGCGTCAGCCGGGCCCATGCGGCGCGCAGCCAAGTGACGTGTGATTTCGTTGCAGGTCCGGGCAGGTCCGATGAATTTTCGGTCTGCCCGCCAGTCGATCACATCCACGTGAGTATTGACCTGCCAGAGGTGGCCAGCGGGGTTCGGATGCTGTCGTGGCTTAAAGGTGGAGAGGCCGGACATTCCCAGGTCCGGCAGGCAGGCTACCAACTCGGGCGCAATCCGGTTCCAAGGCGGCACCAAGACCGGCTGGGCATGGCCGGGGAATAGATGAGAGAGGCACTGCCACCCTTCTCGCAGGCCGGT
This sequence comes from Alphaproteobacteria bacterium, assembly GCA_965202745.1. GTDB lineage: Bacteria > Pseudomonadota > Alphaproteobacteria > Bin95 > Bin95 > JACKII01. The sequence goes on along the minus strand of CBDBCB010000019.1, from coordinate 389,501 downwards.
TAAAATGTCTGGCGCGATGCTGGTCAATTCCTGCTTTTTGGAGCCCGCAACGGCATTATTGATATGCGAAATGCCATGCTGCCAGACCTTGACCAGCGGCTCATCCGCCAACCGCGCAGCCAGGCCTTTCGTCGCCAGCAGGGGAATCGCTGCGATTACCACCGCGACTCGTGCCTTGGTGGCGGCTAGCAGCAGGGGCTCCAGCGCAGCGGTGAATTCGATAGCGTCGTCGTCGCGCAGCCACAGGTCCGCGGTCCTGCCGGCGTCGTGCCAGCGGTCGAGTTCCTGGAGCAGTGGCGCGAAGGCGCTCACCTGGGCTGCGCCGTACGCGCTGCCAGATCAGCCAACAAAATGCGCGGTGTTTCCGCACCGCCATTGGTCGTCAGTCCCACCAGCGCTTCCGGTGGCGTTGCCAGTGCCTTGTCGATGGCCTGGGCCAAAGCCGCGGGCGTTAACTTGCCCTCGTCCACCACTTGCAGCACGCCACGTTCCGCCAGACGCCGGGCACGCAAAGTCTGCTCGCTTTCCAGGCCACCTGCGTAGGGCACAACAACGCCCGGTATCCCGGCAGCCAACACATCCATCACGGTGTTGTAGCCAGCCTGGCTGATTGAGAGCCGGGCACGGGCCAGCAGGCCCGGAAAGTCCGGGCGGGCGGGCTCTACGATCAGGTCTTCGCCAGCCATGGATTGCAATTCGGCCATCAGGCTCTCTCCAAGGCCTGCTCCACAGAGTAGGCGCCAGGGCAACTGACTACCGGCATTGCAAAGCGGCCGGGCGGCAATAGCCACGCGCAGCAGAGGCTCACTAACGGCCCCTCCCCCAGCGGAAACGATGACCTCGCCCAAGCCGTCCTGGTCTTTGGCGGGGGCTGCCTCTTCCACCACATAACCCGTATAGGCGAGCTTGCCCTTCAGACGCTCCGTATGGGGAAAAGTCTCCTCGAACGGCACCAAATCGGGGTCGCCGTGCACCAGGATACGGTCGAACAGGCGCTCTGCCCGCTCCAGCATTTCCAACAAGCGCTCCGGCTTGGGCGGCGCCACCAGAATATCGCGCACGGAACACACAGTGAGCGCGCCCCGCGCCCGCGCTTCGATCAGCAGCGGCTCCAGTTCGAAGGCAAACTGGCGGCGGCCAAAGGGGAACAGTTCGGTGATAACCACGTCCGGCGCTTCGGCCTCCAGCAACGCCAGAGTGGCCGCTTTGCGGAGGGCACGCCAGGTGTCATCGATGGGCCGGTCACCCTCGTCGCGCAGGTCTTTGAAGTACAGGTCCACCGCCCGGACGCCCAGCAATTGATGCAGGCGGGCAGCACCGATGCGCAGATTTTCCACCGGCAGGCCGCCAGATGCGATGACAACGTCCATCCCCGCCGCGGTCATGGCGCGGGAGAGACTAGCAGTGCGTTTGATATGGCCGATGCCCAGCAGGTGCTGGACCCAGAACAGCGCCTTGGCCATCAGGTCTTCTCCGCCAGCATAGAGACATTCGCAGCACGGAGTTCGAGCGAGCCGTCAGCATCAACCCAGAGCATCTGCACGCCCTCGCGCTGCATCTTGAACGGGGACTTGCCAAGGAAATCCCAGCCGGTCGCCAATGCCAGGGCGGCGCGGATAACACCACGATGGGTGACGGCAACCGTGGGCTTGTCCCGCTCAACAACCTTGGCCAGAAATGCCTTCAGACGCTCAGCAACATCGCGGGGGCTTTCACCGTTCGGCGGGCGGAAATCCCAACCCATTTCTTCGCGCTGGGCCATTCCCGCACCGAAACGCTCCCGCAGACCGGGCAAGGTCTCGCCCTGCCAGTCACCCCACAACATTTCTTTCAGCAGATCGTCGGTCGGCACGGGGTGGCCGGCCAGATGGCGGGCGGTATCCCGGCACCGCTGCAACGGGCTGCTCACCCATTCGGACGCCAGTAACTGCGCAGGCGGCGACCAGGTCAAAAGCTGCGCCCGCCCGTCCTCGCTCAACGGGGTATCCGTGTGACCTTGGATTTTGCCAGCCTCATTCCATGTGGTCGGCGCGTGGCGGATAAGACCTAAGAGCGGCATGTGACTTCCTGCAAAATTTGGTCGAGCGTGTGGGCGGCGGACTGAATCGAATGATGCCTGATCACCCGCACTTTTGCAGCCTGTCCCATCGCCTCACGCCGGACGGGATCACACAACAGGGACTGCACCGCCCCGGCAAAGGCCGCTGCATCACCTGGCGGCGGCAACAGGCCGGATTCGCCGTCGGAGACCACCGCAGGCACGCCATCGGCGCAACCGGCGACAACGAGCAACCCATACGCCTGCGCTTCCAACAGAGCCATGCCGAATGCCTCTCGGATGGCGGGCCAGACCATCAGATCCGCGCTAGCATAGACGCTGGCCAAAGCTGCTTCATCCAACTGGCCAAGCCAGACAACGCGGTCACCCAGCGGTGCAAAGAGCGCACGCACCTCGTCTGCCGCGGCACCGTCTCCGGCAACCAGTAACTGCCACGGCAGATGCTGGATGCGGATCAATGCATCGGCCAACACCTGATACGACCGAAGCTTGCTGCCCTGCCGCATCATGCCAACCGCCAGCAACCAGGGTTGCGCCGGGTCGAGGCCGTGGCGGTCGACCAGGTCCGGTCGGATGTTTGCGGTGTCGGCGAGCGGCGCCAAATCCAGAAATGGCGGCAGGTCGCGCAGACGGCCAGCGGCCAAAGGCTCCAGACAGGCTTTGTCATTGGGATTGAGACAGAGCACTGCCGCCGCGCTTTGGACAGCGGCTGCCACGGCGCGGTGCCCCATGTCCCAGGGACCGCCCGCCCGCTTTGGCGCATAGCTGGCCTCAGCAGCCAAATAAGGAATGCCCCAAGCCTCCGCCGCCAACGGGCCGATCCAATCGGGGGCTTTGTAATAGAGATGATAGGTTAGCCAGACGTCCGGTTTGGGTCCACGCCATTGTTTGACCAGGCGCAGGGCCAGTTTCTGCCCCAACTCGGCGAGGCGCACCTGGCGGGTGATATTGCCTTTGGACTCACGGCTGCGGAAGGTGCTGGCGACAACCGGCTCGTGCCCGGCCAGACGCATCGCCTCCATCAGCAGCCTGGCGATGCGCCGGTCGCCGGACGGCACGGGGTGCTGCGGCGGCTTCATCGGCGCGTAAAAGGCGATACGCATAATGGTGGCTATTCGGCTGCGCGGGAAACGGTTGCAGCGCCATCGAGACCAAAGCGCCCCGCCAATCTGCCGATACCGCTTTCAAACGAAAACTGCCGCCGCAGGTTGAGCGCGCCTGCCATGCCGAGGCTTTGCCGCCCTACCGGGTTCCGGATCAAGTCGGCCAGCGCGCTTGACAATGCTGCCGGATCGCCCGGCGGCACCAAAACCCCATTCTCGCCGCTGCGGATCAACTCAGAGATACCAGCGACATCAGTAGAGAGGCATGGCAGCGCCTGGGTCTGGACTTCCATCAGCACGTTGGGCAAGCCGTCGCGGTCACCGTCCTGGGCGATTTTGCTGGCCAGCACGAACAGGTCAACCTGGCGGCATGCTTCAACCACGGCATCCTGCGCTTGGGAACCGCGCCACTCAATACGATCGGCCAGCCCCAGGGCTGCAGCGTCCTGTTGCAGCCTTTTGGCCAGCTTGCCACCGCCGATATGGATGAAGCGCCAGTGCAGGTCTGGGGGAAGCGCCGCGAGCGAGGCGATCACATCGTCATAGCCTTTTTTCGCCACAGCACGCCCGACGGAGAGAATACGCACCGGATCAGCCGGGTCGCTGCCATCGCGGGCGGGGCGCTGCGGTGGTGGCGGCGGGAAGCGGCCAAGGTCAAGGCCATGATACAGCAGCTCTACCCGCTCCGCCGGTGCACCGGCGGCTTCGGCCATTGCCGCAAGATGCGTGGTGCCGAAGCCCGTGCAGGTGACGGCCCAGGCACAGTTTGCCAGCTTTTCCTGCTTTTCCCAGGCAGGCGTCGTCCAGATGTCCTTGGCGTGGGCCGAGACGCTCCAAGGCAATCCACAAAGCAGGGCGGCGTACCGTGTGACCGAAGCGGGCGTGTGCAGGAAGTGAGCGTGCAGGTGTCCGATACCGTCCGGCAGTTCTGCCGCCAGCACCATCGCCTGGCCCCAGCGGCGGATACGGTTTGGCGTGCGGTCGCGCTTCAAGTCAGCCAGCCAAATCTGCCGCGCGGTCTTATAGGCCGGCCAGCACCGGACCGTGCGCCAAGCCCGCCAGACACGCCGGGGCTCCTGGTACAGGTATTCGGGCAGGTAGGTAACAGGCGCGGAAATCGCATCGTGCAGCGGGTGCCGTTTGCGGTCGGTCGGGTGGCGCAGCGATATGATGTGCTGCTGCAGCCCACGCTGTTGGAGCGCCAGAATTTCCTGGGCGATGAATGTCTCGGAGAGCCGCGGGTAGCCCTTCAGAACAACCGCGACCGTCGGCGATGAGGGCATGGCCGCCTGCTTCAGTTGCCAGCGGCGGCGAAGCGCGCGCTGCGGCGTGTCTTGCGGTTCAGCACCCGACCGGCCAGCCGGTTGACGTTCTCCAGCCCATCCAGCAGGCCGGGCACCACCACGTCCGACGGGCGCTGCTGTTGCGAGAGCTGACGCAGCGCTGTTGCCATCGCCCAGGCATCGCGGCCGCCATTCGGCTCCAGCATGCTGACGAGACCCAGTTCCTGAGCCCGCTCCGCCCGGATGGTTTGCTCCAGCCGCGGCTTGGAACGGGGAACGATGACGGCAGGTTTATCGAAGGACAGGATTTCGCAGAACGTGTTGTAACCACCCATGGCAATCACGCCGCTGGCGCCCGCCATCAGGGCTTCCATATTGGCGTCGAAGGTGATCGCCTCCACCGACGGCAGCGCTTCGATCCGTTGGCGGAAGTTCGCCTGATGCTCTGCCTGCATGAAGGGGCCAAAGACCACGAGCGCTCGATATGGCAGATCCGGCGCTGCTTCGTAGGCCTGGATTACCCAATCCACCATGGCTTCGCCATCCCCACCACCGCCGGGCGTCACCAGCACATAGGGCGCACTGCCGACCAGAGGCACCGCGCTTTGCAGGTCCCTGCCGACGGAGCGTTGCAGATAGCCGGTATACGTCATCTTGCGGCGAACGGAATCCGGGATCTCAATGCCTTCAAGCGGGTCGCAGATTTGTGGCAGGCCATATACCCAAATCTCGTCATAGAGGTCGCGCAGGGCAGCGTGAGCGCCTTTACGGGTCCATTCGGGCTGAAGCGAATCCGGGTCGTCCATCACGTCGCGCAGGCCGAGCACCAGGCGGGTGCCGCGTTCCTGGAGCAATTCAAGGGTGCTGCGAACCTCGCCCCGCAGGCCCAATGGCTCTTTGTCGACCAAAAAGATGTCGGGGTCGAAAATGCGTGCGGTTTCCTTGATGATGGCTGCCCGCAATTCCAGGATTTTGTCGGCGGCAATATTCAGAACATGGCTGGAATACTCGCCATTCGAGAGCTTGATCATGCCCGGCATCCGGACGAAATCCACCCTGGGCCGGAAACCGAAACTGCCGATGATCGGCGAACCCGAGAGAATCAGGACAGAGAGGCTCGGAAAGGCTTCCACCAGCCCATGCGCAATTTCGCGGCAACGGCGGAGATGTCCCAAGCCAAAACTATCATGACTGTAGATGAGAAGCTGGCGGCCTTCCGCAGCTTTATCCGAAACTGAGTCCATCTGCCGATCCTAAACAACCGAGTGGCAGTCAATGGCGGCCACAAGAACTTGGCGATACCTAGACCTTTCACCACGTATATGGGGCTAGCACACATCGGAAATGCCTGAAAACACATTTGTGGATATCCAAATAGGCTACTATAATCTTTCCATACAAAAAGCGGGTGCCAGTTGGTGAAAATCCGCAACTGAGTTAGCAATGCAACGTTCTATTTACGGTTTTATTTTTAAACACAGCCTGCCACAACAGATTGTTTTGGTAGTACTAACCTTTGCCGCATTGCCCTTTATCTATCTACAGGCAGAACTTCCTAAGAAAATTGTTAACGATGCGATTGGAGCAGACTCAGGAAAATTCCCGATTTCACTGTATGGGTTTGATTTTGATCAAATAACTTATCTTTTTGTCTTGTGCGGCGCATTTTTGTTTCTGGTGATGATCAATGGCGGTTTCAAGTATGTGCTGAACGTCATGCGTGGCCGCTTGGGTGAGCGAATGCTGCGCAGATTGCGCTATGAGTTGTACACCCGGGTGTTACGCTTTCCACTGCCGCACTTCCGCCGCGTCAGCCAGGGGGAATTGATTCCCATGGTGACTCAGGAGGTAGAGCCGCTGGGCGGCTTTATCGGGGATGCCATCGCACAGCCGCTCTACCAGGCGGGCATTCTGGTCACTCTGCTGATTTTTATCCTGATGCAGGATCCGGTTCTGGGTATCGCGGCGGTAGCCCTGTTCCCGGTGCAGGCGATTTTCATCCCGATCATGCAGAAGCGCGTCAATACGCTGGCCAAGGAGCGGGTACAGAATGTCCGGCGGCTATCCGATCACCTGGGCGAAACTATCGCCGGCATTACCGAGATCAGGGCAAACGATAGCGGCCACTTCCGACGCGCGCGTTTCGCCCAGCGCCTGGGTATTATTTATGAAATCCGGTACAAGATCTTTATTCGGAAGTTCCTGATTAAATTTATCAATAATTTTCTGGCCCAATTTACACCGTTCCTCTTCTATTCCGTCGGTGGCTATTTGGCGATTCAGGGTGATTTGAGTGTTGGCGCGCTAATCGCTGTCATCAGCGCGCACAAAGACATGAACGCGCCCTGGAAAGAATTGCTTGCCTACTACCAGCAACGCGAAGACGCCCGGATTAAATACGAGACCGTGATCGAACAATTCGATCCACGCGGTCTAGTCGACGAAGAACTGCAGACACAGCAGGACATCGAACCATTCGCCGCCGACACGGAAATTCACTTCCGCGGCGTCAGTCTCTCGGATGACGATGGAACAGTGTATCTGCACCACACCAGCCTGCATTTCGGCCTGTCAGAAACGGTGGCGGTAACAGGCTCCAGTGGCGGCGGCAAAGAAGAAGTCGCGCCCTTGCTGGCCCGCCTGTACCAGCCTTCGAGCGGGCGGATCACCCTGAATGAACAGGATCTTGCCTCCCTGCCGGAAGCCAAGATCGGCCGGCGGTTCGGCTATGTTGGCAGCCAGCCCTATCTCTTTTCCGGCACCGTGCGGGATAATCTGCTGCTGGCATTGCGGCACATACCGGCCCCGAACACCGACGATGACGGCCGGGCCTGGCGCCTGGAAGCAGGGCGATCTGGCAATAGCACCGATGACCCGGACGCTGACTGGGTAAACTATGCCAGCATCGGCGTGAGCAATGCGAATGAGCTGTCCGGGGCGATCCGAAATGTGATGAAGGACGTATTGCTGGCGGACGACATTTATGAGTTCGGCCTGCGCGGCCGTATCGATCCATCGGCAGCATCCTCCCCTGCCGGACAGTTCCTAGCAGCCAGAGCAGCCTTGCGCGAACGCTTAAGCACTCAGGAAATGTCAGGCTTGGTAGAGCCGTTCGACCCGGACACCTATAACCGCAACGCCACCGTCGCCGAAAATCTGCTGTTCGGCACGCCGGTTGGCGATACGTTCGACATGGACCATCTGGGCGATCATCCCTATGTACGCCAAATCATGGACGAGAGCGGACTGACCGAAGCGTTCGTCGACATAGGCCAGCAGGTTGCAGAAATCATGCTGGATCTGTTCTCGGACTTCGATTCCAGCCACGAGCTGATGGAGCAATTCAGTTTCATCTCTCCGGAAGACCTGCCGGAATTCCAGGCAATCATTTCCCGGTTGAACCGCAGCGACAACGGCACGGCAATGGCCGACCGCAACCGCTTGATGTCCCTGCCCTTCCGGCTGGCACCAGGCAGGCATCGCCTGGGATTGATTGACGAAGATACCCAGGCGCAGTTGCTCGAGGCCCGCAAGCTGTTTGCCGAAAAGCTGCCGGAGAATCTGAGGAGCTCAATCGCATTCTTCGACCCGGAGAAGTTCAACCCGGCCAGCTCGCTACAGGACAATCTGCTGTTCGGCAAAATCGCCTATGGCCGCCCACAAGCCGAGCAGCAGGTGCGGGCGGCGCTAAGCCAGGTATTGCAGGATTTCGACCTGATACAGGCAACCATCGATGTCGGCCTGGAGTTCCAGGTCGGGGTCGGCGGCACACGGCTATCGACAGTGCAGCGGCAAAAGCTGGCCATAGCACGGGCGATGCTCAAACAGCCGGATCTGCTAATCCTCAACAATCCCTTTGGCTCGTTTGATGAATCGCTCCGCCTCGCCGTGTTAGAGAGGGCTCTAAACGCGCAAAAGGGGCGTGGCGTTGTCGCCATCATGGATCAACTGACATTGCCCGAGCGCTTCGACCGTGTATTTGTAGCGAAAGACGGGCGACTGGCTGAAACCGAAGATTTTAAACCCTCAGCCGCCGAGGCGGCTGAATAAGGAGGACGGGAGGGAACCATGTCCCTGAATCAAGAAGTCGACGCGCTGCGCCGCGTCCCTCTGTTCCAACCGATCGAGCCGCGGCGGCTGAAGCTGCTGGCGTTCACCAGCGAACGGCTGGTGTTCAATCCGGGACAGGACATTGTCAGCCAGGGCGATCCGGGCGATGCCGCCTACATCATCCTGTCGGGCCAGGCAGACGTGCTGATCGACAATAGTGGCACGATGATTCCCGTGGCGCGGCTGGACGAAAATGCGGTCATCGGCGAAATCGCCATCCTGACCGGTGTCCCGCGGACGGCGACGGTACGGGCGGTCGGCGAACTGACGGCCCTGCGGATCGGCAAAGATACGTTCTTCAAGCTGATAACGGATATACCGGATATCGGCATGGAGATCATGAAGGAATTGGCCCGCCGGCTGGAGCGGACGACCGCAGAACTGCAAAAAGCAAAAGCAGCCGCATGAGCCGCCTGGACAGCTTTATCCGCCGCATGGAAGCCCAACGGGCCTGCCTCGATTTTGCGGCAAAACAGTTGGTCGACGTCCCAGGACCCGTGTTGGAACTGGGCCTGGGCAATGGCCGGACCTATGACCACCTGCGGGAGCTTTTCCCAGAGCGCAGGATTTGTGTGTTTGAGCGGAAAGTGCAGGCGCACCCGGACTGCATTCCCTCAGACGAAGACCTGTTCTTGGGTGATTTCCGCGAGACATTGCCGGATTCGATGGCGCGGATCCGCCAGAAGGCAGCGCTGGTACACGCCGACTATGGCTCCGGCACGCCTGACTACGTAACCGGCATGTCGGAATTCCTGGCTGAGACGCTGGCCGGAATGGTAGCGCCCGGCGCGTTAATTATTTCCGACTATCCGATTGAAGGCAGGGGCTGGATCGCCCTGCCCTTGCCCGATGGCATTCGCCCGAGCCGGTATTTCATTCGCCGGGCCTGATACCGGCATCGACGCACGTTCAGGCGACCGCGCCATTTGCTTTCATCGCAGCAATTGCATCCTGGCCGAAGTCATGTTCGGCCAGCACTTCATCCGTGTGCGGGCCCTGCGCGGGTGCGGTGCTGCGGGAATCGCCAGACTCCAGTGGCGCTGTCCCTGACAGATTTACAAACGGCAACGCCCCCAATACCGGGTCAGGCAACCATGACAGCGTACCGCTGTCCTGCACATGCGGGTCATTCACCAGGCTGCCATTGGTCGTGCACCGGAGAATACGGCACGTCTGCCGTCTCCAGGGCTGCGCAAAGAGCGTCCCGCGTCCAACCTGCCATCGCTGCCGCCATGATCATCCGCAACGGCTCCTCATGCTCCCGCCGGATATCGAATGTGGCAAAGCGCGGGTCTGCGGCAGCGGGCGGCAACCCCAGCACATCGCAGAGCGTTCCGAACAGCTTTTCCCGCATGACCGCGATATTGATCGGACCATCCGCTGTCTGATAGGTGCCAGTCGGCGGGACAGGCGATTGCTCTACCGGCGCGCGTGAGGAGCCGGGCTCTACCGCTTCCTGGACCAACCCATGTTGCTGAAAGAACATCATGGAACGCATCAAACTGATATCCAGATGCCGCCTGCCCTGCCCCATCGCCTTGGCGTACAATGCCGTCGAAACATTCTGATAGGCCATCAACCCGGTAATATAGTCAGGCACAGCAAAGCCGATACGCCGCGGTTGGCCGTCGTCGCCGCGATTGCGGCTCATCAGGCCGGAGAACGCCTGAGAATGGCATCGGTAGCTGGCCTGTTGGCATAGGCACCTGTTTGGCCAAAACCGGTGACCGATCCATACACGACTTCCGGCGATACAGCTTTCACCGCCGCATAGCCGATGCCAAGCCGATCTGCGATGCCCGGACGGTTGCTTTCCAGGAATACGTCTGCGCCTTGGGCAAGCCGAAGCAGGAGGTCACGCCCATGCGGCTGCTTGAGGTTGACGACGATGCTGCGCTTGCCCCGATTGCAATTGGCATAGGCGGGAGTCCGGTCGCCCTTGGCTTCGCCGAGCATGCGGGACCAGTCGCCTTCCGGCGGCTCCACTTTGGTTACGGCCGCGCCGTAGTGGCCGAGCAGCATAGCGCAGAAAGGGCCGGCCAGACCTTGGGTCATGTCGATTACACGAAGACCTTTGAACGGCAGCATATAGGGATCGGGGCTCATTGCGCTCATAGGATCATCTCCGCCTGCGGACTGGATTGATGCTGGCCAGCAAATTTGGCGGCATTTCCAGTGATCCCCGATCTTATTCGCCGTGCAGGGCAGACATCAACGCGCGGATATTGTGGCGCATCATGGCCAGGTAGGTCGGTGCCGGGCCGTCGACTTGGCTGAGGCCGCCAGAATAGAGCGTACCACCGAGCCGAACACCGGTCTCACGCTGGATCTGCTCGATCAGGCGAGGGTTCGCGATGTTCTCCAGGAATACCGCCTGCACAGCCTCACCGCGGATTTGACGGATCAGAGCCGCCAGATCACTGGCCGACGGCTGGGATTCGGTGCTCACGCCCTGTGGCGCCAGAAACACGATGCCATAGGCATGGGCGAAGTAGCCAAATGCATCGTGGGAGGTAACCACCCGGTGCGGTCCGGCTGGCAGCTTGGCCAACTGCGCCCGAAGGTCCGCTTCGATGGTTTCGATCTCCGCCGTGTAGGCATCAAGGCGTTGTGCATAGAAGGCGCTGCCAGCGGGATCAGCAGCACTCAGCGCGGCGGCGATATTGCGGGCGTACGTTTTGCCGTTCGCCAGATCATGCCAGGCGTGCGGGTCGGGTGCCTCGTGATCATCATGACGATCATGAGAATGCGCGTGCCCGTGGTCATCTTCGGCTTCCAGAGGCACAATCCCATCGGACACGTAGACCATATTGCCTGCAAAACCAGAAGCGCCCACCAAACGCTCCATCCAGCCTTCAAAGCCGAGCCCGTTGGCCAACACCAGCTTTGCCCCAGCCATGGCCTGGGCATGACGGGGCGTTGGCCGGAACACGTGCGGGTCGCCATTGGGGCCGACCAGGGTTGTAACACTGACGCGCGCGCCGCCGATGGTTCGGGCCATATCGCCCAGAATGCTGAAAGTCGCCACGACAGGCAGCGGCTCAGATGCGCGGGCTGGCTGGTTGAGAAAAGCCGTCATAACGAGAAGGACGACAAGCGCCGAGTGCAGGGTGGGCCGGAAAAATTGCAAGGCGACGATCCTACGCTTCCAGGTGGGGATGGACCCAATAGCGGGCAGTCAGGCTGCCAACCGGTCCGGCTATCAAGGAGCCCGCATAGATCACGCCGGCAGTCAGCACGATGGCGGGGCCGGACGGCAGGCTCCAGTGATAAGAGATAAGCAGGCCGCAGACGCTGCTTGCCACGCCAACCAGCAGCGCGACAGCAATCAAACCGCCGATTTCCCGCGTCCAGAAGCGCGCCGCCGCGGCAGGCAGTATCATGATCCCGACCGCCATCAGCGTGCCCAGCGCATGAAAACCACCGACCAGGTTCAGCACGGCCAACGCCAAAAACGCATAATGCACCAGCGAACTGGAGCCACTGACAGAACGCAGGAAGGACGGGTCCAGGCACTCGATCACCAGCGGGCGGAACAAAACGGCGATCGAGGCCAGGGTGATGGTGGAGATTGCTGCCAGCAGCAAAAGCGCATCATCATTCAGCGCCAGCACGGTGCCAAACAACACGTTCATCAGGTCGATATTGCTGCCGCGGACAGAGACAATCAGCACGCCTGCGGCAAGCGAAATCAGGTAGAAGGCGGCAAGGCTGGCATCTTCCCGCAACGTGGTGGAGCGCGCAACGAAACCCGCCGCCAGCGCCACTGCCATGCCCGCCAACAGGCCACCGATGGTCATGGCGCTGAGCGAGAGGCCAGCCACCAGAAAGCCGATGGCGGCGCCCGGTAGGATGGCGTGGGCCATGGCATCACCGGTCAGGCTCATACGGCGCAGCATCAGGAACACACCCACCGGCGTTGCACCCAGTGCAATAGCCAGGCAACCGACCAGCGCCCGGCGCATGAAGGTAAATTCGAGGAAAGGCGCAACCAACGCGTCGTAGATCATGCGGCCCTCTGGGGCGTGCGCTGGGGCGGCAGATGGCAGACAGCGGCATGGTCGTCGAAGGTTTCGCAGGCCTGACGTGCGCGGAACAGGTTCTCCGCCGTCAATACTTCCGCCGTCGGACCGTGAGCAATCAATTGGCGGGCCAGCAATAGCGTATCCGGGAAATGGCGGCGTACGTGCTCCATATCATGCAGCACAGTCACGATGGTACGGCGCTCACCATGCCAATGCTTGACCAGGGCCAGCAGGTCGCTGACGGTCTTTGTGTCGATCGCGTTGAAGGGCTCGTCCAGCAGCACGATCTGGGCATCCTGCAACAGCAGCCGGGCGAACATGGCCCGCTGCATCTGGCCACCGGAAAGCGAGCCTATCTGGCGGCCCTCAAAACCCGACAGGCCGACAGCGGCAATGGCTTCCTTAATCCGGTCGCGCACGCTACGGCGGATGCCGCCGAATGCTCCGACACGCCGCCACAAGCCCATGGCAACGAAGTCCAGCACGTTGACAGGAAACTCGCGGTCGACCTCCGCCTGTTGCGGCAGGTAGGCGATGTCCTGGCGTTTGACAGAGCCGGTAGAAACCGAGCCATCCAAGGGCCTGAGCGCGCCGGCAATGCCCTTCAGCAAGGTAGACTTTCCCGCCCCGTTCGGCCCGACAACGGCGGTCAGCGATCCGGCCTGCAATTCCGCATCAAGGTGATGCACGGCCGGATGCCGGTCATAGCCCAGCGTCAGGTTCTGGAAGGCGACCACATTAGACGCGGCCGTACTCGACATTCCCCGCGCCATCACCCGACCACCCACAGAACGCCAAGCCAAAGCATTGCAGCGCCCAGGCCGGCAATGCCCAGGCGCTCCAGAACCCCCATGCGCAAGGGGCTGAGAGCAGAGCGGAGAGCGGGACTGACAGGCGGTGTATGGTGATGACCGTTCACGCGTGCTCCTCCCCGTGATGGGTGCCGTTACAGCAATCGGCGCAGTGGCCGCGCAATTCAATGGTGGACTGCTCTACGTGGAAAGCACTGTCGCCGCTGGCCTGGCGCAAATGCTGCTCCATCGAGCGGTCAACCACTTCCCGGGTTTCACCGCACGTGCCGCAGATCATAAAGATGACGCTACCCTGATGCTCGTCATCGTGGGAGCAGGCAACGAATGCGTTCAGGCTTTCCAGCCGGTGCGCCAGTCCCAGCTCAATCAGTTTGTTCAGCGCCCGGTATACCGTCGGCGGTGCGGAAATTCCGGCGGCGCGAACAGCATCAATCAGCTCATAGGCGGTCACAGGCCGCGCGGCTTCACGGAGCGCGGCATAGACCTTGGCGTGGTTCGGCGCTAGCTTAACTGGCGCTTCGGCAGCGCCGCTGGCGGTGGTGTTTTGAGGCTGGATTGGCATAATACGGACCGTATATCATACGGCGCACTGGGTCAACGACACGCGCCGGGACTTATCCCCAACCGCGATAGTCAACTAACGGATCTCGGATGCTTGTTTCGAAGGCCGCGAAGATGAAAGCAAGAGAGTACGGAACGCAGGTTGCGCGCCTCATCGGTCGGCAAAAGCCATGGCATCTTGCTTGTGCGGCGCTTGGGCTGGGCGTGCTGGGCTTAGGCGTCTGGACGATTGCGCAACAGTCCGCACAGATTGAGGCTTTGGCTCTTGAGAACCAGCGCCAGGAGGCGGCTTTCATCGAGTTGTCGCGATCCATTAAAAGATTGGAGTCAGCCTCTGCCGCATACACTCAAGCGCAAACGCAAACGCAGGCAACCGGGACAGCCGACGGAAGCACTCACCAATTCGACAAGGACGTTCTTAGCCGTCTGGATACGCTGAACGACGACACCAGCGCCGCCAATGCCGCTCTGGCCAGCTTCGCCACAAGAATGGCGAACGCCGAAACCACCGCCCGGACCATGCAAGACGACCTGGCAACGCTGCAGGAAAGCGTGACTGCGGTCCGCGACCAGTTGGAAGCGCGCCTGCGGTTTCTGGAACAAAGCCCGCCAGTTAAGGGTATTCCGCTCCAGGCACCCGTGCCGGCCGCCCAAAACGGGGAACTGCAGGCGCTGGAAATCTACGTCCGGCAATTGGCTGACCGGGTAGATGGCTTGGCAGAAGCAGAAGCAGCCCGCGCCCAGGTGATTGCGACCCAGAAGCCGGCAATGCCAGCGCTTGTGCCCGTCGCAGGCGCGGCGGCGGCTCATGCAGAAATTGCGCGTTTGGAGCAAAGCGCGATTGCCGCATTCCAAACCCTGGACAGCCAGTTCCAAATAATACTGGAGCGCTTGGAAGAGCTTGCCGATGGTGCCCATGCGCAAAGCGTTTTGCAGCAGGTCTCCACCCTGCTGTTGGCGGCAGACCCGGGGCTGGGCATACGGATGGTCGGCTATGCTGATTTCGATGGAACCGATTCTGTTTCAAACCGCATTACTTCACAAAAGCGCGCCGATTTCATTCTGGACCAGCTTACCCGACTAGGCGTGCCGAGCGGCCGGCTGCTGGCCGTCGGCAAGGCGACCGAGGACCGGGTGGTCGATTCCGACGCCACCGGCAATGGCAACCGCCGGGCGATCTTTGAGCCCTTTCTGTTAAAGGACACCAGCGGATGAGCGCCGACGATCCTGAAGTGCCAGACGCGGCGCCGCCACCAGATGACAGCCACACACTAGATGAAGTGCGGGAAATCCTGGCCGGCGCGGAACAACGCCGCCAGGATCGCCGCTTAGACGCGCTGGAAGCCAAGCTGGCGGTGACGACCGCTAAACTTGACCAATTAAGCCAACAAGTCGAGTTGCTGAAAACGCAACTTGCGGGAAAAAAAGGCAGGGACGATGGCGGATCAACAGCAGCGCCCGAATGACCCAGGCGAAACCGAGCGCCTGCGGGAACTGCTGTTCGGTGAAGAGCGGGCCTTGCTGCGGGCGTTGGAGGCCCGCACCCAGGCTCTGCAGGAGCGCGTAGGCGACGACCAGGCGCTGGCGGAAAGCGTTCGCCGGGTCATAGTTGATGTGTTGCGCGAGTCCGGTATCAAAGACCATGAGCGCGTCGCCGAGGCTTTGGCGCCACTGGTGGTGCACACAGTCGCCAAGGAAGTGCCCCGGCACTCGTACCGCATTGCGCAGGGACTGAGACCGCATGCCCAGAAACTGCTGCGCGCCGGTGTTGGCGGGACCGTCAACCAGGTCGCCCGCGGGATCGACGGCATTGTCTCGCCGGTCGTGTGGGGCCGCCGCGCCGCGGCTCTTGTGCAGGGCCGCAGCCTGGGCTCGGCGCGGGTCGGCGCAAATCTGTGGCTGGAAGGCTCCATCCTGATCGACCGGACCAGTGGCGAGGCGATTTTTACGGACATCCCCAAATACCGCGCAAAACGGATAAGCTGTAGCGCCGTACCCCTGCTGGAGGAGATGGCGCTGGTCGACGGCTTCATCGCACCCCGCGCCGGACAATCCGGAAAAGAGCGGTTTTGGATTGCCGGAGACGCAGCATTCGCCTGGGTCGCGGTCGTGCAGGGCAAACAGCCGTCGCAAATCAAAGCGCAGCTGTCTGCGGTGTACGAGCAATTCTCGGTACAGTGGCGAGAGACGCTGAGCACTGCCGAGCAGCCGCTCGGCCCGAGCCTTCGCGCCAATATCAAAGCAGCGCTGGATGACGGCTGTCAGGTGCATTTGGCCTCGGCTCCCGGCGGCTTGCCGCCGCGGCCGCGCCCATGGTTTGGCTACATGGTTTTGACCGGGTGCCTTGCCGCACTGATCGGCCTGGCCGGCTATCTGGGCTGGCAGGAATGGCAAAACCGTGAGGTGATTGCCCAGGCAGACGCCGCACTGGCAGCCGACACCCGTCTCGCCGACCTGCCGCTCGCCATGGAGTACGACCCGGAGCGCGAGCGCCTGACGGTGCGCGGCGTAGCCGGAAACCGGGGCTTACAGAAGGAGGTCGTTGCTGCGCTGACGGCAGCCTTGCCGGAACTGGCAATCGACGTGCTGCTGATCGAGCCTCCGCCTGCCCTCAAGCCTCTTGAGCCGCCCAAAACAAACAGTCTCAGTGAAGACCAAATCAAGGCACTGTTCGCCCGGCTGAATGCGCTGCAGGGCGAGTTGCTAAAAGCCA
The DNA here is from genome assembly GCA_965202745.1 of Alphaproteobacteria bacterium. Taxonomy (GTDB): domain Bacteria; phylum Pseudomonadota; class Alphaproteobacteria; order Bin95; family Bin95; genus JACKII01. The sequence continues at coordinate 372,835 of CBDBCB010000019.1, read as the reverse complement.
GTATCCCAACCTGGTTCACCCAGCAGTCGATCCGCTTCCGTACCGGTACAACTTATGCCGATCCTGTTTTGACCCAAGAACGGATCAAGGCCATGGCGCAGGTGTTCCGGGACTGGCCGGCGGCTGTCTATCTGCGCGTGGTCGGATATTCGGACGATACCGGTTCAGCCTCCGGTCAGGTCAGCGTCTCACTGGCCAGGGCGGCCAGGGTGGTAGAAGACCTGGCTGCTGCTGGTGCTCCTAGCGACCAGCTTTCCGCCATTGGCCGCGGTATCAGCCGTCCAATCTCCATCGTGCATGGGGAAAACAGCCTTAACCGCCGGGTCGAGTTCGAAGTCTATACGCCCGCCCCTTCCGGCGAGTAGCATACACCAACCAAATTTCATCGCTTTCAGGAGAAAACCGCCATGGCGCACACAGCATTTATTAGGGTTGGCAATATGGGCAGGCCGATGGCGCGCAATCTGGCGGCCAGCGGTCAGGCGGTGAAGGTGTTCGACCTTTCCCCTGCCTCTATGCAGATCCCGGCAGAAGCAGGCGCGGTGCCCAGCCAGTCAGCAGACGCCGCCGTACAGGGCGCCGCCACGGTCGTCACCATGCTGCCGGAAGGCAAGCACGTGAAGACTGCCTATATGGATGACGGCGGCATCTTCGATCACGCTGAGCCCGGCACGCTGTTCGTCGATTGCTCCACCATCGATGTGAAGACCGCCCGCGAGGTGGCCGCCGCCAAGGCCCGCGGCTTCCGCATGATCGACTGCCCGGTTTCCGGCGGCACAGTCGGCGCGGATGAGGTCACACTTACTTTCATGATCGGCGACGACGCCGCTGACGTGGAAGCGGCGCGGCCCCAATTGGAAAAGATGGGCAAGCTGATCGTGCATTGTGGCGGCCCCGGCAATGGCCGGGCGGTGAAGATCTGCAACAACATGATTGGCGACATTGCCATGATTGCTGTCTCCGAGGCCTTCAGCCTGGGCCAGCGGCTGGGTGTGAGTGTGGAGGATAGCAGAAGGTGATCTCTGCCTCCTCTGGCTCGTGCGTTGCGGTGAACCAGTACCTGCCGCTACCGGGACCAACACCACAGTCGCCCGCGAATTTCGGCTACAAACCCGGCTTCATGACCAAGCTGATGCTGAAAGACATGCGCCTTGCCCAGATGGCGGCAGTGGAGACCGGCCAGCCCTCGCCGCTGGGTGCGCAGGCTGCCATGCTCTATGCCATGGCGGAGCAGGATGGGCTGGGCGACCTGGATTTCTCCTCCATCATCAAAATTTTTCAGAAGGGGATGGCCTGATGTCGATCCGCATGCGCCAAATCTGCCTGGTCGCCCATGACCTGGCGAGCACCGAAAAACTGTTTGCCGACGTACTGAACCTATCCGTCTGTTTCCGCGATCCGGCGGTGGGTAAATACGGCCTGGAGAATTTCCTCTCGCCAGTTGGCGTTTCCTTCCTGGAAGTGGTCGCCCCGATGGCAGACAAGCAACCGGACGAGACTGCTGGCGGGCGGTACCTCCAGCGGAGAGGTGGCGACGGCGGCTATATGGTGATCCTGCAAGCCTCCGACGACGTGCACCCGAAGCTGCGTGCCCGTCTGCCGGAACTGGGCGTGCGGGTCGCGGCGGAACTGGATTATGGTGAGTTCCTGGGCGTGCAGTTGCATCCGCGGGATGTGGGCGGCGCGATCCTCTCAATAGACCGCAACGACCTGCACGAAGACGACCCAATCCGCCCCGACCAGCCCTGGCATCCCGCCGGCACGGAATGGCCTAGTATGGCGCCGTCCAAGCTGATTTCGGGCTTTCGTGCGGCGGAGCTGCAAAGCGCCGATCCGCTGAAACTGGCGGAGCGCTGGGCCGACGTGCTGGACCGTACTTTGTCGGTCGATGCCCATGCCAACCCCTGCATCCACCTGGACGATGCCACGCTCCGCTTTGTTGAAGCCTGCGATGGCCGGGGCGAGGGATTGGGTGGACTGGATCTGGGCTGCCGGGACGTTGACGCAGTGCTCTCCCGCGCTGCGGATGCTGGCCTTGCGGTCGATGGCGATACCGTCATGCTGTGCGGCACCCGTCTCAAACTTATTCAGGGAGCGTAGAAGCTCATGCAATACCGCCGCTTTGGCCGCACCGGCATCGATATTTCCGCCCTGACATTCGGGGGCGGCTGGGTCGGCGGTCTGCTGATCGACAGCGCGCAGGATGTCTCCAACCAGGCGTTGGACAATGCCTGCGCTGCGGGGATCAACTGGGTCGATACCGCCTCTTCCTATGGCAATGGCGTGTCCGAGACCGTTATCGGCCACTAGCTGAAAACCCGCGCAGAGGCAGATCAGCCCTATCTCTCCACCAAGTTCCGGGTGGAGCCGGGCGAGCCCGACCCGGAAGGGCAGATGCGCCACTCGGTTGAGGCGAGCCTGGAACGGCTTCAACGCAGCCGGGTCGACGTACTTTGGCTGCACAACCAGATCCTGGCGGACGACAGCGCGACCGAGGAAGGGCCGCGCGGCATCCATATCTCCCGCGTGCTGGGCAAGGGCGGGATCGCTGATGCCATGAACAAGCTGCGGAGCGAGGGCATCTGCGACCACATCGGCTACACCAGCCTCGGCGAAGCGCCGGGGGTGGTTACGGTGGCGGATTCCGGGGCGTTCGACGCGGTCCAGGCCTATTACAACATGATTAATCCCAGCGCAGGCTGGGCGAGCGCACCGGCGGGCTGGAACAGCATGGACTTCGCCGGGCTGTTGGAGGCAACGCAAAAGCGTGATCTGGGGGTCATGACCATCCGTATTTTTGCGGCAGGACACCTGGCGACCAAGGTTCGGCATGGCCGGGAATGGCCGGTGACGGAAAATTCCAGCAACGAAGCGGAAGAAGCGTGGGCGGAAGCGGTTTGGGCGGCGTTGCGCTTCGGCCTGGGCAATGCGGCACTCTCCACCATTGAGGTGGGCATGGCGCAGATGGAACACCTGGAACAGGCGCTGGCAGCAGAGGCCGCAGGGCCGTTGCCGGAGGAATGCGCTGCTCAGTTGCGGAAGCTGTAGGAGAGCGACAAGGCTTTTGTGGGGTAACCACGCCCTTCGTTATACCGACGGCGTCATTGTGGATCCCGAACGCAATCCGGGCGAAGCAATCCACGACAGCCTTAGTCGAGTGGTCTGATCGAAACACTTGCATCCCCAAGCGCTTCATGAATCAACTGACTCTTTCAATATGTTGGTGGTTCGATCCAGATGGGTTGCCGCGCCGCTCCTTTGGATCGGCCCGCAAGCGGATCAGCTCGCAACGACTTCAAATTTGAAGCCCCCTCGGCAATACGAGGCAGCCGCGGCAGTCACCCGCCTGCAATTTTGGGGATCAGGTGGACGTCGCTGTCGGGCGCGATGGGGTCAATGAGGCTGTCTTGGAAGATTTCGCCGTCGATGGCCAGGGCCATACTCTCGATGATCTGTTCACCGATGCCGGGGAAGCGCGCTTCCAGCGCTTTGATCAACTGGCCAATGGTGGCCGCGTCAATTTCCAGTACTCTGATGTCGCCGCAATAGGGGCGGCAGAGCAAAGCGCCCAAGTGGACTGTTGCCATCGCTCTGCCGCTTTACCTATGCGTTTAGGACGCTGCGTCCAATGCCGCCCGAATCTTCGGGGGTGACATTGGCAGGCTTTCCATGCGCACACCGGTGGCATCGAAGATCGCGTTAGCGATCGCAGCCATCGGCGGAACAATCGGCACCTCGCCGACGCCCTTGGCGCCGAAGGGGTGACGGGGGTTCGGCACTTCGACCAGTGCTACATCGATTTTCGGCAGATCGCTCGCCACCGGCACACGGTAGTCGAGGAAGGAACCGTTATCGAGGCGGCCATTCTTGTCGTAGACGTACTCTTCGTTGAGCGCCCAACCGATGCCCTGCACCGCGCCGCCCTGCACCTGGCCTTCGACATAGGACGGGTGAATGGCCCGGCCGACATCTTGAGCGGCGGTGTAGCGCAGAACGGTCACGTGACCCGTTTCCGGATCGACTTCGACGTCCACAACGTGCACGCCCCAGCCCGGACCGGCGCCCTGGGCATTAACCGAGCCCTTGGCATTGATCGGACCACCCATGCGGCCTGCTTTCGCGGCGATGTCTTCGAGGCTCATCGGCTCGAACTTACCGGCATTGTCACCTGCCGGATAAGCGGAACCATCGCGCCACTCAACGGCGTCGGCGTCGATTTCCCAAAGCTTGGCCGCGCGGCCCTTCAGGATGTTGACGACTTCTTCCGTGGCTTCGCAAACGGCGGTGCCGGTGGCGAAGGTGACGCGGCTGCCGCCGGTCAGGAAGGTGAAGCCGACAGAGGCAGTGTCGCCAACGATCGGGCGGACCCGCGCCACATCAACACCAAGGATTTCAGCCGCCATCATCGACATGGAAGCGCGGGAGCCACCAATGTCCGGGCTGCCGGAAACCAGGGAGATCGTGCCGTCTTCGTTGACATGAACGGTCGCCGAGCTTTCACCGCCGATGTTGAACCAGAAACCGGCAGCAATGCCGCGGCCCTGGTTCGGACCCAGCTTTTCTTGCAGGTTCGGGTGGTTCTTCGCCGCTTCCAGGGTCTCGACATAGCCGATGTTCTGGAAGGTCGGGCCGTAGAGCGCCTTGGTGCCGTTCTTGGCAGGGTTCTTCAGGCGGAACTCAATCGGGTCCATACCAATTGCGCGGCAGACCTCATCCATCGCGCTTTCGGTCGCGAAGGTGGAGATCGGCGCGCCGGGAGCGCGGTAGGCAGCCACTTTCGGACGGTTCGAGACGACGTCGACGCCACGGGCGCGCGCGTTCTCGATGTCGTACATGGCAAAGCAGCACATGGCCGCCGGGCTCATGGGAGCACCCGGATAGGCACCAGCCTGCAGGATGATCTCCGCGTCGGCTGCGGTGATGGTGCCATCTTTCTTGGCGCCGATCTTCACGTGCACGGTACCGCCGGAGGTCGGACCGGTGCCGCGGAAGACTTCGGTGCGGTCCATAACCATGCGGACCGGACGGCCAGCCTTGCGGGACAGCGTCAGAGCCAGCGGCTCCAGGTAGACCAGCGTCTTGCCGCCAAAACCACCGCCGATTTCGGCCGGGGTCACGCGGATGTCGGAGGTCTCAATGCCCAGCAGCTTGGCGCAGAAGGCGCGAACCATGAACTGGCCCTGGCTGGAGCAGATCACCTGGCACTGGCCGTCGGTGTTGTAGGACGCGGTGCACGCATGCGGCTCGATATAAGCCTGGTGAACCGGCGCGGTCTTGTAGGTGCGCTCGACAATGACGTCGGCTGCAGCAAAGCCTACATCCAGATCGCCAGTGGCAAACTCAACACGCTTGGCGATATTCGAGGCCTTGGTCGGCTTCGGATCGACACCGGCGGTGAAGATATCATCGTGCAGGACCGGCGCATCGTCGGCCATCGCTTCCATCTCATCGATGACATGCGGCAGCACTTCGTACTTGACCTCTACCAGCTCCGCCGCAGCGCGGGCGATGCTCATGGAGGTAGCAGCGACAGCGGCGACCACGTGGCCGTCATAGAGGACCTTGCCGCGCGCCATCAGGTTGTTGGAGAGATCGCGGAAGTTCACCGGACCTTCACCAACGAAAGCTTCGTCCGATGTGATCTCCGGCATATCGGCGGAGGTCATGACAGCGCGAACACCCTTCAGCGCTTCGGCTTTAGAGGTATCGATGCTTATGATACGGGCGTGAGCGTGCGGCGAGCGCACGGTTGCCCCGTAGATCATGCCCGGCATGACGGCATCGCCGCCAAACTGAGCACGCCCCATCACCTTGTCGATGCCGTCCGGACGAACCGGGCGGGTGCCTACAACTTTCAAGGAATCTTTATCAGCTACAAAGTTCATTAAACGGTTTCCCCTCGCATTTGCGCAGCAGCGTCGTGGACGGCGTTCATGATCTTGTCGTAACCGGTGCAGCGGCACAGGTTACCAGCCAGCCAGTAGCGGGCTTGTTCGTCGGTCGGGTTCGGGTGCTTTTCGAGCAGCGCCTTGGTCGCAATGATCAGGCCCGGCGTGCAGAAACCGCACTGCAGGGCTGCATGCTTCAGGAACTGTTCCTGAACCGGGTGCAGCTTGTCGCCGTCGGCAACGCCTTCGATGGTTTCGATGGTCTTGCCTTCCGCTTCAGCGCCGAACATCAGGCAGGAGCAGACAAGGCGACCGTCAGCAATGACGCTGCATGCGCCGCAGTCGCCGGAGCCACAACCTTCTTTGGAGCCAGTCAGGCCCAGGTCGTCGCGCAGGACGTCAAGCAGGGTGGTCTGCGGATCGCAGAGGAACTCTAATTCTTCACCGTTAATGGTGGTGGTGACGTGGGTTTTAGCCATTTTCTGTCCGCTTTCTCTTAGCGCGCCGCGGCGCGTTCAAAGGCAATCGCTGCCGCACGGCGTGCGATCACGCCCGCGACTTTGGTCCGGAATTCGATCGTGCCGCGCTTGTCGGTGATCGGGTTGCAGGCTGCCTGAGCAGCGGCATCGAGCTTGGCCAGTGCCGCTTCATCGCCTGCTTTGCTGCCAACCAGCGCTGCGCCCGCATCTTCGACCAGCAGGACGGTCGGCGCAACCGCACCTAGCGACACGCGCGCTGCGGTGCAAACACCATTGTCATCCAGCGTTACGCAAACTGCGGCGCCGACAACGGCGATGTCCATTTCCGTGCGCGGAATAAACCGCAGGTAAGCGTCGCCAGACTTGCCTTCGCGCTTGGGAATGATGAATTCCAGCACGAATTCGTCAGCGGCGAGGCTGGTGCGGCCCGGACCGGCCGGAACCTGCTCTATCGGAATGGTACGGGCGCCGTTCTTGCCGGCAATCACGGCCTTGGTGCCAGCGGCGACCAAAGCGGGAATGCTGTCACCGGCGGGAGACGCGTTGCACAGGTTGCCAGCGAACGAAGCACGGCCCTGAACCTGGGTGGAGCCGATCAGGTCAAGCCCTTCGGTGATGCCCGGCCATTCAGCGCAAAGCTTCGCGTGGTCCGTCACCTGCGCCCCCGGGGTGGCGGCACCAACGTGCCAGCCGTCGGCCTGCTCGCTGATGCCGATAGCGCCAGCAATCTTCTTGATGTCGACGATCAGTTCGGGCCGCAGACGGCCGGAACGCATCTGAATGATGAGATCGGTACCACCGGACAGCACACGGGCTTTACCGGAGGCATTGGCTAGGAGCCCAACGGCTTCATCAACCGTGGTGGGGGCAGCATAAATGGGCGAGTACATCGTCACTCCCTGGCTTTGAGCGGAATTTCCGGCGAGACACCGCAGTCATACGGTTTCGCACCTTGGAACATGTAGATTAGACTTTCGCCTATGACCAGCAAAACTGCAAGCCCCCGCGCATCAGCAAACCAGACTTCGTTTCACGTCTTGAAAAACGAAGCGCATAGAAGGACGGCGGGGCGCACTGGCTACCCCACGACCTTGCCGGGGTTCATAATGCCTTTCGGATCGAGCACGGCTTTCACGGCGCGCATGACTTTAAGGTCCACCGCGTCCTTGTAAGCGTGCATCTGTGGCAGCTTGCGCTGGCCGATGCCGTGCTCTGCCGAGAAGCTGCCGCCGAACCGGCGCGTGCAATCGAACATGGCCTTCTCGAGCGCGTCTTCCGTTGCCTTGTCGAAATACTCTTTGCCGGGCGCGGGACGGACGCTGACGTGCAGGTTGCCGTCGCCGATATGGCCAAAGCCCATCGGGAAACAGTCCGGGACCACGGCGCGGCAGGATTTGATGAAGTCCTCGTGGAATTCCGCCACATCTGAGAGAGCGACGCTGAGGTCGTGGCTCAGCGCCTCGCCCGCGTGGCGACCGGCTTCCGGCAGCATCTCGCGCAGGTCCCAGATTTGCTGGCTCTGGGCTTCAGACTGGGCGATGACCACGTCGATGGCCAAGCCTTCTTCGAGCGCTTCGCCCAAGGTTTCTTCCAACGCAGACTGAATATCGACGATCTTGCTGGTCGCAGAGATTTCCAGGATCAAATACCACTCGTGCGGCTCGTCGAACGGGTCGCGGGTATTCGGGATATGGGCAATGACGTTCTCCACGTGAGAACGGTGGATCAGCTCGCCCGCCGTCACCTGGTCACCGGTCGCCGCGCGGACCTTGTTCAACAACGTGAGCGAGGTGGCCATGTCCAGCACTGCACATATCGCCGTGCCTTTCTCGACGAAGCCGGGATAGATTTTCAGGGTCGCCGCCGTGATGACGCCCAGCGTACCCTCTGCGCCAATGAAGTATTGCTTCAAGTCATAGCCGGAATTGTCTTTTTTCAGGCGTTTCAGGCCGCGGTAGATTTCGCCGTCGGGCAGCACGACTTCCAGGCCCAGCACCTGGTCGCGCGTGTTGCCGAACTTCAGGACGTTCACCCCGCCCGCATTGGTAGAGATGTTGCCCCCGATCATGCAGGAGCCCTGCGCGCCCAGCGACAACGGGAAGAAACAGCCCGCATCCAGCGCCGTCTTCTGAACGTTCTGCAGGATAACGCCCGCCTCTACCGTCATGGTCATGCCTTCGGTATCGACATTGCGTACCTTGTTCATGCGATCGAGCGAGAGGACAATATTGTTGCTGTTCGGCCACGGCGTGCCGCCGCCGCAGAGGCCGGTGTGGCCGCCCTGGGGCACGATGCCGATTTCGTTGTCGTAGCAATACTTAACGATCTTCGCGACTTCCTCGACCGTGGTCGGCCGGGCCACGCCGATACAGGAGCCGGAGAACTTGGTGCTCCAGTCCATGGTGTAGCGCTCGGTCGGCTCCGCCCAGGAGCCGGCATCGAGTTCTGCAACAAGCGGTTCAAGGATCGCGGACGCACCGTCTGGCATGGGAATTTCCTCTGAATTTCTCTGGTTGGGGAGGAAGCTAGCACGCAGGCGAGCCAAGCCAAAGAGGCATGTGCGGATGGGCACATACAAGCCAATCAATAGAGGTGCACCGTTGGGAAAATGACCGTGCCATCAGATCAGACAACAACGCAATGCAAGGAGCCAGCCTATGCCATCCTCAACATGCCCCATCGAAAACATCGTCGTCGTGATGCTGGAGAACCGGTCTTACGACAATGTCCTGGGCTGGCTCTACAACAGCCGCAATCCGCCGCCCTTCAATCAGGCACCGAAAGGGCAGGAGGGGTTGGATGGCCTTTCCGGCAAAGAGACGAACCCCGGACCGAATAATACCACCGTCAAGGTCGGCGCGGCTGCGCCGGCGACGATCAACGGGATATCCTTTACGGCAACGACGGTACCCGCCATCGATCCCGGGGAGTACTTTGGCGACATGGCCCAGCAGTTCACGGGCGGGACCACTGTCCCGACAACGAACCCGTATGCGGACGGGTTCCCCTCCGGCAATGGGATGAGCGGCTTCGTCAATAATTATCACCTGATACTGACGAATACCAACCCCCTGGACCCTATCATTTTCGGCCATGGGAAAACCAACCCTAATACCGGCGGCGACGTTTCCCACATCATGACTAATATGACACCCCAGAATGTGCCGATTACCATCGCTCTCGCCATGAATTACGCTGTCGTGGACAAGTGGCACGCATCCGTCCCGATCCAGATATTCTGCAACAGAGCTTTCAGCCTATGCGCAGCGCCGGCCTTCACCTCGAGCACCAGCATCATTGACGACGCGAGCTACGCATTGCCTTTGCTCAACGGAGACATTGAGGACATGGCCTCGATTTTCTCTGTCATCGACCAGGCCGCCGGCGCCGGCGCAGCGCCGCAATGGAAAGTCTATTTCCACGACTATTCGATTTCTGCGTTTACGGTTCCGTATGTACTCAAAGCGGCGACGGCTTCCGGCAACATTAATGTCGTTCCGTTCGACAATGCCGACTGGGGTGCAAATCCCGCGGCTGGCAGCGTCAACGTCACGCCCCAGACTTCGATTTATCAGGCCAACCGGCTCGGCGGATCGGGATGGAACACTTTCGCTGAGGATGTCCAGCAGGGGACTCTGCCCAAGTTCTCGCTGATCGAACCCCGGTACAGCAATGACACAAGCACCAACTCGGAACCGTCGGGGCTACAACCGAATACCAATCATTCGGGCGCCTCTAACTACCTTGGCACAGGCACAAAACTGTCGGACAGCAATCCGCCGGTCGATGTGACCTATGGCGAGTTGCTGTTGTTCGATGTCTATGCGCTGCTGGCAGCCTCCGACTATTGGGAAAAAAACCCTTCTATCATCACCTACGACGAGCCCGGCGGCCTGTATGAACATGTGAATCCGACCGCGATTGCAAAACCGGAAACGGCAGCGGTCGCCGGTTCCCCGGTCACTATTCCCGCGGTCGGCGTAACACTGGACGCGGCGGCTCATGGGTTTGACTTCAATGTCACCGGCGGCCGGGTGCCGACGATCATCGTTTCGCCCTATGTCGCGCACGGCAGTACGATCACCGCACCCGCGGGCGGGCGGGTGTTCGACCATACCTCTATCATCAAGACCGTTTGGGACGTGTTTGGCCTGGCGGACAACAGGGGACCAGCCTCGCTGACCGAGCGGGATCTGAACGCGCCCAGCCTGTATGATTTTCTCGATTTCTCCGAAGCACGCGCGCCGGTGGAACTGCCGCAAGTGAAGTCGCCCGCACAACCGGGCTGAGGGCTCACCCCTCCTCCGCCGCGAACTCCTTGGCGGCGGCGAATTGCAGGGCGTGCAGCTTGGCGTAGAGGCCGCCCTGGTCGAGCAGGTCCTGGTGCCGCCCGGATTGGGTCACCCGGCCCCGGTCCATCACGTGGATCACGTCGGCATTGACCACGGTCGAAAGCCGGTGGGCGATGGCGATGGTGGTGCGGCCCCGCATCAGGGTTGCCAGGGCCTGCTGGATCTGGCGCTCGGACTCCGTATCGAGGGCGCTGGTCGCCTCATCCAGCAGCAGGATCTGCGCGTCTTTCAGGATGGCGCGGGCGATAGCAATCCGCTGGCGTTGACCGCCTGACAGGCGCAGCCCCTGCTCCCCCACAATAGTGCCATAACCTTGCGGCAGCCCCTCTATAAAGTCCGCTGCTGCCGCTGCCTTAGCCGCTGCCCGGATGTCCGCGTCGGAGGCATCCCAGCGGCCGTAGCGGATATTGTTGGCGATAGTGTCGTCGAACAGCACAACTTCCTGGCTGACCAAGGCGATGGAATCGCGGAGGGAGTCGATCGTTACCTCCCGCACATCCTGACCGTTCACCAGCACCGCGCCTTGTTCCGCCTCGTAAAAGCGGGGGATCAGGTTGAGCACGCTGGACTTACCCGCCCCCGACGGCCCGACCAGCGCGGTGGTCTTGCCGGCAGGCGCATCGAGAGAAACGCCGGTCAGGGCCTGGTCGTCATTCTTTCCATAGCGCAGGGAAACATTGTCCAGCCGCACGGCACCCGCCTCTCGCGGCAACCGGGCGGTGCCGGGCGTGTCGGTGATCTTGGCTTGCTGGTCCATCAGCTTAAACACGCGGTCGGCGGCGGCGAGGCCTTCCTGGATGCGCGCGCTCATCCGGCCGAGCACCCGCAAGGGCTGGTAAGCGAGCATCAGCGCCGTGATGAAGGAAAAGAACGCGCCAGCCGTGGTCTCGCCGCTCATGACGCGGGTGCCGCCATACAGAATAACGGCGGCAATGGCGATGCCCGCGAACAGGTCGGTGGCGGGCTGGGTTGCGGAGCGGGCCTTGGCCATGCCGTAGTTCAGATCAAACAGGCGCTCGACCAGCCGGTTGGCCCGGTTTTCTTCCTGCCCTTCCATGCGGAAGGCTTTGACGGTGCGGATACCCTGGAAGCTCTGGGCAAGCTGGGTGGTGAGTTCGCCCATTTCCTCCTGGGTCTGGCGGGTGATCTTGCGCACCTTCTTGCCGAGCAGTTGGATGGGGTAGGAACTCAGGGGAGCCACCACGAAGGCAATGCTGGCAAGCAACCACTCCTGGTAGAACATCAGGCCGACGAGAAAGATGATGGTCAGGCTGTCCCGGCCGATCACCACCACCGCGTCTGATACGGCGTAACGCATCATGTTGATGTCGTAGGTGAAGCGCGAGAGCAGGGTTGCCGAGTGATCCGACTGGAGCGTCTGCACATCCTGGTGCAGCAGGTGCCGGAACAGGCGCGTCTGGGTATCGGCCACGATGCGCTGGCCGGTGAAGGCGATGAGGATGTCCTGGGCATAAGTGGCGGCGCTGCGGATCATGAAGGTCGCAAAGACCGCCAGACTGATCCAGACGAGGTTGCTGCCGTCCTGCTTGACGAAAAGCTCGTTAATGACCGGGTCGATCAGCCAGGCGGTCAGCGCGGTGCAACCGGCGACCAGGGCCATCAGCAGACCCGCCAGAAACAGGCGCTTTTTGTGATCCTGGACGGACTCGCGCCAAAGCCGGCGCATCAACGGCCAGCTGCTGCGGTCGAGGGGTATGCGGGTTTTCTCGGGGCTAGCCATGAAGCATCCGGTTGGGGCCACGGAAAGGGGCAGTAGGCGCGGGTTCTAGCCGCTTCGCCGGGGCGCCGCAAACATGGCAGGACGAAGGGCGCGTTGTGCCGCTGCCGCAAACGCGTTATCCGGCAGCATCTGCCATTGATGAGAGCCCCCCGCGTGACCGCCACCAGAGACGTTCCGACGATTGCTCCCCCTGCCCCGCCAGTGACTGGTGGCGAGCGGCTGCGTGCGATGTTGGACCTGACGTTTGTGGACCACGGCTTTATCCGGGCGGTCTATAGCAACCGGTACCGGGTGACGGACAAACTGTGGCGCTCTGCCCAGCCGGGGCCGGGGCATCTGCGGTGGGCAAAGCGGCATGGCATCAGGACGGTACTGAACCTGCGCGGACGGCGGGATACCTGCGGGGCGTATCAGTTAGAGCGGGACAACGCCGCAGAGCTGGGGCTTACGCTTATCAACTTCCCCTGCCGCAGCCGGGGCATGCCGGAGAAATCCACCCTGCGCGAAGCGGCCAAGCTGTTCGAGAGCATGGACTATCCGGTGCTGATGCACTGCAAATCGGGTGCGGACCGGGCAGGGTTCTTTGCTACGCTATTCCTACACCTACATGAAGGCATGCCGGTCGGCGAGGCCATGGGACAGCTTTCGATTCGCTATGGCCATGTGAAGGCGGCGAAAACCGGGATGCTGGATAGGTTCCTGGAACGCTATGCCGCCTATACGGGCGGTGATGATCCGGCGAAATTCCTACCGTGGGTGGAGGGGGTCTATGACCCCGTGGCCTTTGCCGCGGATTTTCAGGAGGGCCGCGCAGGCTCGTTCCTGGTGGACCGGGTGTTGCGGCGGGAATAGTTGGGGACTTCCCCTTGCCTCGACAGTTCTTCTCCCCGTTTCCTGAAATCGGTCGAGCCCCATGCCGGAGGCAGTCAGCGCAGCACATAAGGCAGCGGAAGCATATCCACCTGTGTCCCCGCTCAAGGCAGGGACGGCAGGTTGAGGGGTGGTGGCTGCGGCCTTACTCAGACTACTCCGCCGCGGCCTGGCCCGTGGCGATCATGTCGAACAGGGGCATGAAGTATTCCGGTTCCTGAGCACCGCTGATGGCGTAGGCGCCATCGACGATGAAGCAGGGGACGCCCTGGATGCCCATGCGGCGGGCCTCGGCGTCTTCGGCAACGACGGCATCGTGATGCTCGTTGGTGGCCAGGAAGGCTTCGGCGGCGGCGGCGTTAAGGCCGGCATGCTCTGCGGCCTCTATCAAAATCTTGGGATTGCCGAGGTCGGCACCGTTCAGGAAGTAGCTCTGGAACAGGTTCTCAACCAAGGCACCCTGGGGGTCTTCGCCGAGTTGGTCCGCCGACCAGGCGATAAGGCGGTGGGACATAACAGTGTTAGGGGTGCGGGTCATCAGGTCAAAGCGGAAGTCCAATCCCTCCGTCAGGCCGACTTCGCGGATATTGGCATAGATGCGCTGAGCGTCGCTCTGGCCGAACTTGGCCTTCAGGTATTCCTCCCGGGCGACGCCGGCTGCCGGCATCCAGGGATTGAGTTGGAATGCGCGCCAGTTGATCTGCGCTTCCACGTCGGGACGCTCAGCCAAGGCGCGCTCCAGGCGGCGCGTGCCGATGTAGCACCAGGGGCAGATCGTGTCGGAATAGATGTCTATGCGCATGGGATGGCCTCCCCAAAGGGGTTGATTTCGGCGGACCTTGCGGGGCATAGCCCTTCGGGTCAAGCTCAGCCCTGCCGCAACCCGCGCAAAGGACCCGTTACCTTATGCCTGCAAATACCCAGCCGAACGACCCTGCCCTGGCCTTCTGCCTGGATGGAAAGGTAGCGCTGGTTACCGGCGCGTCCCGCGGGCTGGGCGGGGGCTTTGCCGAAACACTGGCAGCCGCTGGCGCAACCATGGCGCTGGCGGCGCGCAGTATGGATGCAGCAGGCTGGCATCGAAGCAGCGGGCGGGAAGGCATCTTGCGTGCAGCTGGACGTGACTGTCAAGGCAGAGGCAGAGGCAGAGGCAGCCGTGGCGGCGTGTGTGGAACAGGCAGGCAGGCTGGACCTATTGGTCAACAATTCCGGCATTGCGGTAACGCGGCGGTTGTTGGACGTGAGCGAGGAAGATTGGGACAGCGTGCTGACGACCAATCTGACAGGGGCCTGGTTCGTGGCACAGGCGGCGGCGCGGGCAATGGTGGCGCGCTATAAAGAAACCGGTGCAGGCGGCTCCATCGTCAATATTTCATCGCTGCTCGGCAGCCGCACCAATCCCGGCGTCATCGCCTACAACGCGGCCAAGGCGGGCCTGTATATGGTGACACGGCAAATGGCGAGCGAGCTGGCGCGGAACGGCGTGCGCGTGAACTCTCTGGCGCCAGGCTATATCCTGACCGACCTGAACCGCGCCTATTTCGAAAGCGAGTCGGGCATCGCGCTTACCGCGCGTGTGCCCATGCGGCGGCTGGGCCTGCCGGAGGACTTGGCAGGGTCGCTGCTGTTCCTAAGTTGACGCCTCCCAATACGTGACCGGCCAGCGGGTGCTGGTGGTGGATGGCGGGCACGCGGTGGCCGGTGTTTAAAGCGGCAGGCGTTTAGGGCCGCGTCTTAATGCCAAGCACGGTTTGTCCGAAGCCATGAACATCCCAGCGGACCGAGACCTTCAAATTGCCCGCATGCGCCGCAAACAGGTGTGCCAGCAGGTTGATGTTCTGGTTCCCATCCGAGCGGATTTGGAACCTTTTTTGCTGAAAACAGGGTTTGGCGAGGCTGAAATAGGTCCAGTGCAGGTCCGTTTCCATTGACGTGATCCCGCAGAATGGAGTCTACTTTTCTGCTGCTGACGCTGGCGTGGCAACATGGGTCATCACGCTCACGATCAGGGCTGTTGCCAGACGCAAAACCAGGCGTTTCATCTGCCAAAATCCTTTCGCTTGATGCGGTGCCTTTGCGAAGCATAATCCGTCAACCGCGGTTTGAGGCCAAAACCGACACGACAAGAGAGGCACCCTATGACGGCAGACACGCTATCACCCTACCGCCGGAGATGGCGGAAGAGTGGCCCTATGAGCCACGCTACAAGGCTGTGAACGGCTGGCGGATGCACTATATCGACGAAGGCCCCAGCGACGGAGAGCCGATCCTGCTGCTGTTTCCATCCCGGCTGATCGGATAGCCCTCGTCGCTCTGCGTTTTTCATGGCACGCTGTGTTTTGACCGAGGCGCGGGATGGGAGAGCGACATGGTGATCAAGCTTCACAGTCAGGCGACGACGCCACCGAAGATCAGGGCGGCCATACAGGCCAGTGACGACCCTGCGTGGGTTCTTGCCGAGCGTCACGGGACCACGGAACAGACCGTATGGAAATGGTGCCAGCGTGCCAGCGTGGAGGATCGCAGCCACACGCCTCATCGCCTTCAGACGACGTTGACGCCAGCGCAGGAAGCTGTCGCCGTGGACCTCCGCAAGACGCTTTTGGTCTCGCTGGATGATCTGCTGGCGGTGGTGCGCGAGTTCTTGAACCCGAAGGCCTCCCGCTCTGGCCTTGACCGCTGCTTGCGTCGGCATGGCGTGGGGGCCCTGCGCGCCCTGAAAGCAGCATCGCCCCGGCCAAAGCACAGCGCCTTCAAAGCCTATGAACCCGGTTCCATCCCCATCGACCTGAAATACCTGCCACCGATGGCAGATGAGAGCCGCCGCCGTTCCCTCTTCGTGGCCATCGACAGGGCAACGCGTTGGGTTGTTGTCAGGGTCTACAACAGCAAGACAGCGGCCAATGCCCGGCGCTTCCTGCGCGCCCTGGAGCGCGCCTGCCCGATGCGGATCCGCCCCATACTCCCGGATAATGGAAAAGAGTTCACGGATCGCCTCTTCGGTCTGCGCCAGCGCGCCGCAACAGGCGCGCATGAATGCGACACGCTGGGCGCGGCCCTCGATACCGATCATCGCCTGACGCTGCCTAGGTCACCTCAGACCAACGGTATGGTCGAACGGTTCAATGGCCGCATCGAAGAGGTTCTGCAGAGCCATCCCTTCCGATCCGGCGAGGTTCTGGAAGCCACGCTGCTTCGCTATGTCTGGCTTTACACCCAGCAACTGCCGCAATCAGCCCTGGGCAGCAAGACGCCCTTGCAGGCAATGAAGGGATGGCGAAAACTCAAACTAGAGCTGGTCAGGAAACAGCCATATTACCTTCCTGGATGGGACATCGAAACTGCCGACCATGATTATATGGGGACGCGAGGACGAAGTGTTCGATGCCGCCTCCTTCCTGCCCCACGCAGAGGGACCGCACATGGTGACCGGCCGCCATTTCATGCAGGAGGATTCAGGGTTCGAGATTGGGGAGTTGGTGCGGGAGTTCGTCGGCAAGCTTGAAAAGCAGGGAGCGTAGGAAATGAGCCAGATAACGATCATCGACGCGCCCGACCTCGCCGGCAAACGCCAGGCCTTTGCGCTACGGGAGGACCGGGTTGGCCACTATGCGGAATTCCGCGAGTTCTTCAGCCGGACCTTTGACCTGGAAAGGGTCGGCCTGTCCAAACCGGGCTATCTGCGCGCACCGTCCGGCATGGCGTATGCCGTCATATTCACGGGCCGCAGCGGCGAGGCTTTTCCGGCGGGCGTGGAGTTGTTCGCGCTGCCTGACGCGCTGGAGCCACTGGATGATGATGCCGTGGACCGGGACTTGTGGGCCATCCTCGGTTGGATGATCAACGGCGTGGGGGGCCCTGGAGCCGGGAAGACCTGGAAGCCACGGGCAAGGTCTACCGGATACCGGCGATGCGGTGAGGCTTTGGTTGGGGAAGGAAACGGCCTGAGCAGAACCGAGAGTAGTTCGATGGAAGCGGCGCGGGCCTTGGATTGCGCTGTTTCCGCCCCCTTTCCCCGCCCGGCCAAACCAAGTATCTGTGACCGTCAGCGCCTATCCGGCAGCAACCCGCGACCTCTCTACGGAGCCTCTCACCCATGTATATCGACGGCGTCTGGGGCAACACTGCCCGCAACTTCCCGGTCTTCAATCCCGCGAATGGCGAGGAGATCAGCCAAGTTGCCGATGGTGGCGCTGCCGAGGCGCGGCTGGCCATCGAAGCCGCGCACAAGGCCTTTCCGGCATGGGCCGGGAAGACGGCGTTTGAGCGCTCAGCGACCATCTATAAGGCTCACCAGATCATGCTGGAGCGCCGCAAAGACCTGGCACACTTGATGACGGTGGAGCAGGGCAAGCCGCTGCGCATGTCCATGAACGAGGTGGGCTATGCCGCCGACTTCCTGTTGTTCTATGCCGAAGAAGCCAAACGGATTTATGGCGACGTGCTGCCGAGCGCGCGGTCGGACCAGCGCTTTATGGTGCTGCGCCAGCCGGTTGGCGTGGTCGCGGCGGTGACGCCCTGGAACTATCCGATCAGCATGCTGACCCGGAAGATGGCCCCGGCGCTGGCGGCAGGCTGCACCATCGTGCTGAAGCCAGCCGAGGCGACGCCGCTCTGTGCGATCGAGACCTATAAGTGCTTCATCGATGCGGGCGTGTCGGAGGGGGTGATTAACCTTGTCACCGCGCAAGACCCCAAGCCGATAGGCGAGGAATTCTGCACCAACCCGCTGGTGCGTAAAATCACGTTCACGGGTTCTACCGCCGTTGGCAAGATGCTGGCGGGCGTCGCTGGCGCGAACATGAAGCGTATTTCCATGGAACTGGGCGGCCACGCGCCGTTTATCGTGTTCAAGGATGCGGACCCCATTCATGCGGCCAAGGGTGCGGCGGCAGTCAAGTTCCTGAACACCGGACAGGCCTGCATCTCGCCGAACCGGATGTTCGTGCATGAAAGCCAACAGGAAGCCTTCCTGGAGGAGTTCACCAGCCGTGTGACACGCCTGCGCGCCGGTAACGGCCTGGAGGACGGTATTGGCGTCGGCCCGCTGATCAGCGAAGCCGCCATCGACAAGATCGACACCCAGGTAAAGGACGCGGTGGAAAAAGGCGCGCGGCTGCTGGCGGGCGGGCACCGCCTGATGGACAACGGCCTCGACCGCGGCATGTTCTACGCGCCGACCCTGCTGGCCGATGTGCGTCCCGACATGCGCATTTACCGGGAAGAGACCTTTGGCCCGGTCGCACCTGTGGTACCCTATACCGATGATGACGACGTGATCGCCATGGCGAACGATACGACCTACGGCCTGGCTGCCTATGTCTACACCAACAGCATTTCAACGGGTATGCGGGCGTTCGAGGCGCTGAACTTCGGCCTGATCGGCATCAACGACATCAACCCGACCAGCGCCAGTGCGCCGTTCGGCGGCATGAAGGAAAGCGGCCTGGGCCGCGAGGGTGCGCGCGAAGGCATCACCGAATACCTGGACACCAAACTGGGCGGGTTCTCGGTTTAGGAACGGCTCGAGCGCATGGCAGGCGCTGCGGATTTTCCGGCGGACGAGTTCGCTCACCGCCTGGAGCCTGCGCAGCAGGCCATGCATGACGCCAATTTGGACGCGCTTTGGTTCACCACAGAGGCGGAAGTCCGCTACTTCACCGGCTTCCGCACCCTGTTCTGGCAGAGCCCGACTCGCCCTTGGCATCTGGTCGTGCCGCGCCGGGGCAAGCCGATTGCCGTGATACCGGAGATCGGCGCGGCCCTGATGCAGGCAAGCTGGATCGAGGATATCCGCACCTGGCCGTCACCGGCTCCCGATGACGATGGCGTCTCGCTTCTGGCCTCAGTGCTGGCGGCATACGGGCGGGTCGGCATCCCCATGGGGCCGGAGAGCATGCTACGGATGCCGCTGGCCGATTTTCAGCGTGTTTGCAACCTTACCCCTGGCATGGAACGCGTGGATGTGACACCGCTCATGCGCCGACTGCGGATGGTCAAGTCTGAGCGGGAGATCCAGACAATCCGTGAGATTTGCGGCATCGCCTCGGCAGCGTTCGCCGAGGCACCTGTCCTGTTTCACGCCGGCCAGAGCCTTACCGGGACCTTCCGCGCATTCAAGCTGGCGCTGTTGCGGCTCGGCGCGGAGGACGTGCCTTATCTGGTCGGCGGCGCCGGGCCGGATGGTTACGTCGACGTCATTTCACCGCCAGACGGGCAGGAACTGGCGGCGGGTGACGTGCTGATGCTGGACATCGGCGCGTCATTGCGCGGCTATTTCTGCGACTTCGACCGTAATTTCGCCATCGGGCGCGCCTCTGACGCGGCCTGCCAAGCTTACCGGACGCTCTGGAAGGCAACGGAAGAAGCCCTAAACGCCGCCCGCCCCGGCATTCGCGCCTGCGACCTGCATCGGATCATGGCCGGCGTAATCGGGCAGGATGGTGGCGATGTGGGGCGGATGGGCCATGGCCTGGGGATGCAGCTGACGGAGCCACCGTCGCTCGCGGCATTCGATGACGCGGTCCTTGAGGCAGGCATGGTCATCACGCTTGAGCCCAGCATGGCGGTTGGCGAAGGGCGAATGCTGGTGACCGAGGAGAATATCGTCATCCGTGACGGCCCACCCGAATTGCTCAGCCGCCGGGCGCCGGAACACCTGCCGGTTATTTAGAGATTATGGCCTAGAGCGGATTTTTTCAGACCGGCTCACCGCCCCCGGTCCGTTCCCGTTCCCGCGCATGCGGGGACCCATGCCTGAGAGGTAAACACAGAGTTCGTGCTCTGACAGAAGCCCTCATACCAACGGCAGGGAAAACTTTCAGCGACCGGAGCCCATTGCACCGCGTTTCTATACTGGATATTCCGCCGCTAAATCCGACCGAGCGAAGGATATCATTAACAATCTGCGCGCTTGATATCTTTAATTGTGAAAAATTTAACTGTAAATTTCGCCAATCAGCCACACTATTATCTCATATATCTTACTATCTTATGTGATTTACGTCATATTAATGGCGTCTTTTGGCTAACACTCGGTTGACGTTTCACATTTTGCATATAGATGTACGCCCGAGAGAAGAGCGTACAAAAAATGAATGTGATCATGCAAAGCAAAAATCATCCGGCGGCGGCCCGCAATGGTCCTGACCGTTCCCATGGCCTCTGCGGCCTTGGCAATTCTATCTCCCGCTGTATTGGCGCCTGGCGCCAAATCGTAGCCAGCCGTCGCTGAGCCAGCGGAGAAGTCATGAAGGGATTTTTCCGAGCCACCGTGGCAAGCGCCGCGGCAATCATCGCTGCATCCGCGGTAATGGCCAGCGATGCTCAATCTTCGCTGGAGCCCTTTGGCCCGTTCAGTCACTGGTACCAGGATTCCGCCGGCCTCCAGCCTGGCGGTAACGGTAGCGATACCCTTTGGCGGGACGTCATCGGCGAAGATGTCTTCGACACCAAAGGCATCGCGGCGAAATGGGCCGACGGCAAACTGCACCTGGCCCTGGTAACGAACTTCCCCGACGCCAATGTTGTCTCTGCCGGACGGCCGGTTTCACCGGCAGACCTAGCGCTCGACCTAGATGGCGACGGCGTGCTGGAGACGGGCATCGTGCTGTCCAGCATCTGGACGACCGGCGACCGCGGTGTCACCCACACACCCAATATCCGGCGGGCGGCGGCTTATCGGGTGACGAAGTGGCTGCATCCCTCCGACATTCTAAAGACAACCTATGGCCAGGGCTGGCGCTGGAGCGGCCCCGGCGGTGCCCCGATGCAACAATCCGCGATCCCGGTCTGGGTGGCCGAGGGTGATGAACGGCACGACCTTGACGTGACCGTCGACTGGCGGCGGCTGCCCGGTGCCGGCACGGGCGCGGGCCGGTATGCGATTCTGGTCACGCTGACCCATCATGACAACCCGAAACAGCTCTGGAACGTGCCGATAGTCTGGGGTACCGCGGTTTGCGGCAACGACGTAATGTTCGCGAACACTTCCCGTTTGGGTGAACCGGGCGCGCCACCGATCATGACATCAGATGGCCGGGACGCGCCGACCCAGGGCCCGCGCTGGAACAACGGCCCGGGCACCGGCTTTCCCTCGATCGGCGCTTCGGCTCCGGTCGTGCTGACCAGCGGCAAGAACAATGGCAACACCGGCTTGGGAACAGACGCTTGGGGCGGATCCGCCGGTGCCGGTGGCAGCGGGTCTGGCGGTGGCAGTGGCAACACCGGCGGCAGTTCTGGCGACACCGGCTCCGGCGCAGGCGGAGATGGCGGGACCGCTATCGATGACCTGTTTGACACCGGCGGCGGCAACGGGGCTGGTAGAGGCTCTGACGGTGGTGGCAGCGATGACTATGGCACCGGCGGCAGCGCGGGTGGTGGCACTAGTGACAGCGGCGACTCAGGCGGGGCTTCAGGCGGTACCGGTGGCAGTACCGGCATCGACACGGTGACGCCGGTGCCCGTGCCCCCCCTCCGTCCTGATGATGGGGTTTGCGTTTGGCGAACTGGCCTACCTCGCCCGGCGGCGGACCCGGTCGCGGCGGACGCAGGCTTAAAGCTCCACGTCGCCCTTGAACAGGCGCTGGGCGATGGTGCGGGCCAGTATTTCGTTGGTGCCGTCGGCAACGTTGGCCTGACGGACCCTCGCATAAGCCTCATGCAGGCCCAGTTCGTTGGTGAAGCCCATGGCACCATGGGTCTGGATCGCCTGGTCGATGGCGCGGGCGGCGGCCTGCACCGAATAGGACTTGGTCATGGAAAGCTCCTTGATCGCCCGCTCGCCCCGGTCGAGCAATTGGGCGACGTTGATGCCCATCAGGTGCGCCGCGTGGATCTTGGTCGCGGCCTGCGCGAGGGGGAAGCTAACGCCCTGATACTCGCTGATGGCGCTGCCGAAGGCCTGGCGCTGCTGGGCATAGTCGATGGCCATCTCCAAGGCCCAGCGGGCAAGGCCAACCGCGCGGGCGGAGTTATAAATACGTCCCATGGAGACGCCGAGCAGGCCGATCTTGAATCCCTGGTGCAACTCGCCCACCAACTGCCAGGGCGCGACCTTAACCTCATCGAAATGGGTGATGCCCTCATAGCCGCCGATATGGCCCTGCATGCGAATAATGCTCTCGACCTTGATCCCCGGCGTGGAGGTCGGCACCAGGAAGGCGCTGATGCCGCCCTTCTTCTGCGCCGCCAGGTCCGGGTCGGTTTGGGCGAAGACGATGCAATAGTCGGCAATCGGAATGTACGTCGTCCAGATCTTGGAGCCGCTGATCTTCTAGCCATCGCCATCGGGCACGGCGCGGGTTTTCAGCATGGCCGCGTCCGAGCCCGCGCCCGGCTCCGACATGCCGGACATCATGGCCCGGCCTGCCATCATGTCCGGCATGATGCGCTCGCCCGCTTCCGGCGTGACAGCGGAGAGCACCGGGCTGGGACCGAAGGCCCAGTGCGAAATGACGAAATCGCAAAGCCAGTGGTGCGGCCCGCAGAGCCGGTAGACATGCTCCACCAGCACATAATAGGCGATCATGCCCATCCCGGCCCCGCCGAGTTCCTTCGGCACCGAGACGTTGAAGAAGCCCCCTTTGGCAGAAGCCATGCGCACGGCGCGGATGTGGTCTACAATGGCATCTTCGAGGCGGCCGTCAAGCCGGTACGTGTTGCGCGGATCGTTGAGCAAGTCATGGTGCTGCTCGTGCCGGGCGATGACTTCCTGCTGACGGAAGGCAGTAACGGCATCGGCGATCTGGGTGAGCTCTTCGGGCAGGTCGGCGGCGAGGGTGGGCATGGGGCGGTTCCTGGCAATGGGATTTCAATTGTTGCCAGGGAGGGTAGGAGAGGTGGACGTTTTTGAAAACGGGGAAGCGCCGGACGACCACCGGAGACGCTGCCGCCACGGTTCGCCACCCCTACCCTATTCCCAGATTATCAGATAGCGTTCCACAGCTTGATTGAGCTGAAATTCCGTCTGGAAAAATTCAAAAAGGGCAACTGCCCGCCGGCAATCACACCAAGTTTGAGGAAATCCCATGGCCCGCGTCACCGTACTGAAGTCACCCGATGAACTGCCCGCCGAGGCTCGGACAATCGCTGAGAAAATCGTCGATACCCGAAAGTCCCTGGACGGCCCGTTTTCCGTCTGGATGCACGCGCCGGAATGGGCCGAGCGTGTCGCACATCTGGGCACGCTGGTGCGCTGGGAAGGCACGCTGGAACTGCGCACCCGCACGCTCGCCGCCCTGGTCGTGGGCCGGCATTTCCAGGCGCAATACGTGTGGGGCATCCAAGGCGTGATCGGCGCTGAGCGGGATGTTCCCGCACGACCATCGACGCGATCCGCGATGACCGATCGGATGGTGTACCGGCCGAGGACCTGCAGATCATCGACTTCACCCGGCAATTGCTGCGCAAAAACCGCATCGACGAAGCACTGGCGAGTGCCATGATGGCACGCTTGGGTGCGGACCAGTATGTGCAATTAACCACGTGTATCGGGTACTACGCGATGCTGGCGATGACGGTTAACGACGTCGAACTGGAGCTGAACCCGGACCACGAAGCGCTGGAGGTGTAAGTGCCGGTAGCCGCTGGCAGCGTGGCGTATGGTTGCCGGTTTAGGGGCGATACCAGCCCTAAGAGGAATGTCTCTGCCTGTAATGCAACTAATGCGGTGCACACGGCACGGATGTGCTCGACGACGGCATCTTCGAGGCGACCATCCGGGCGGAATGTGATGCGCGAGTTGTTCAGTATGTCGTGGTGCGGTATGGAATCTAAACATCATAAACATGCTCAAATTCATGAGTGCAAAATGTGCCGGTCAGAGGGAAATAGGCGCGCATGTTGATGCCCCGTAAGTTTCGTCTGAGCTTGTTCGCCCTTGTGTGCGTCCTGGGTCTGGCAATCCAGCCCGCCGCCGCAGACAACCCTTCGCGCTATCAGGCCGTTGACCGGTTGTTCGCCATGGTTGAGGTGGATGCTGCCAAGGCGGGAACAGAAGCGGTGGTGTCCATTGACCATGCACGGCTCGCTGCCGACACAGGCGAGACGATGCCGCCTGCCCGCGTACTGCTGTTTGCGGACTGGAAATCGACCACGGCCATCATGGCGGAAAACCCGCGCGCCGGGCTGGACCTGCCGTTCCGGGTGCTGGCCTATGAAGGATCGGATGGACCGGCCGCCGCCTACACTGCTGCTTCGTTCCTGAAGGCGCGGCATGGGCTTTCCGGCGACGAAGGGCTCGTGGTCATTGACCGGGCACTGGCGGCCGCCACCGGCAGCGTGATGGCCGGTGCTGCCAGACCGTTAACAGGCGACGGCGTGAACCGGGACTTTGGCATTTTGTCGATATCTTCCCGCTTCGGATTTGCGGAGACCATCGACAGCCTGAAAGCGGTGGTCAGGGCGCAGTACGACACTGTCTGGTTCGGCGAAGTCGACTTCACCGCCCGCGCGGCGGCGATAGGCGTAACCCTTCCGCCAGCCACGCTCCTGCTGTTCGGTGGACCGAAGCTCGGCGGTGTTGCCATGGCGGCCTTTCCGCGCCTGGGCCTCGACGCTTTCTGCCAGAAGCTGCTGGTGGTGGATAGCAAAGGCGGGACCGAGGTGCTCGCGGCGCTTGCCCAGTTGCACTACGGCAAGGCCACCCCGCCGCATCTGGCGTTCAATGAACGCCTGACCGCTACCTTTCGTCAGGCTGTCGGGGCGGCACAATAGGCTTTAGGTCTCGGCGCGGGCGTTTGGAATGACAACCGCATGCACTCTGCCAACCCGTTTGAGCAGGCCGAAGACGGGAATTTCGCCTGCCGCACCCCGGCCTCTCTTGCCTTTGCGGACGCCACCGAAATAGCTCTCGTCCACCTCGATCTCACCGGCCAGCAGGTCGGGTGCTTCGGCTTCCAGGTGCTTTGCGATAACCTTGCGAAGCTTGTAGAAATAGAGGGTTGCGGTGTGCCGGTTGACGCCAATCAGCTCGGCCACGGAGCGGGCCGTTGCACCAGCCACAAAATGCTTGATGAGCTCAACCTGAATACTTGCGGACAAGCGGCACCAGCGGCGAGGTGTAACTATCTGACTTCCAGAAAGAAAATTCATTATCTAGGCTAGCCCCTTATTTAAATTGCGGCGGAGAGTTCGAAGAATCCTATCTGGCAAGATGGCAACCTCTCCCTCCAATCCGCCTGGAAAAGCCATGTTAGAAACCCAGAAGTCCGATTTATCGACGCCCGACAAGCCATCAGGAACTAACCATATTCGGACTAAGTTCCCGAACGGACCCTCACCCCTTCTTTTTTCCCTCCCGCCCCATCATAAAAGGACTCGTCGTTTGGACGCATGGAGAGGAAGTTGGCCATGCGATTGCTCAGCGCGAAAAACGCCGCGATGGCGGCGATGTCCCAGATGTCGTCTTCCGAAAAGCCTTGGCCGCGCAGGGGCTCATAGTCGGCGTCGGTGAGGCTGGCGGAGTCCTGGGCGACCTTCATGGCGAAGTCCAGCATGGCCGTCTGGCGGGGCGTTATGTCGGCCTTGCGGTGGTTGATGGCGACCTGGTCGGCGACCAAAGGGTTCCGCGCCCGGATGCGCAGGATCGCGCCGTGCGAGATTACACAATAGAGGCAGCCGTTCGCGCCCGACGTGGCAACGACGATCATCTCGCGCTCGGCCTTGGTCAGGCCGCCGTCCTTCTCCATCAGCGCGTCGTGATAGGCCAAGAAGGCACGCAACTCTGCCGGGCGGTGCGCCATGGCCAGGAAGACGTTGGGCACGAAACCGGCCTTCTCCTGCACGGCCAGGATCATCGCCTGAATGTCATCAGGCAGGTCGGCGAGGTCGGGCACGGGGTAACGGCTGATGGGAGGGGCGGCGGTCACGGGCAGGTCCTTTTCGGCAGTGGCGTTAACCGGGAGTTTACCTCTTTTCCCTATGATGCGGGAACGCTGGAAAGAGGAGAGGAAACTTCGTGTGGATTGAACGCGGGCCAGCAGAGGCTGGCGGACGGGAAAAGCAGCAGCGCCGGGGTTAGCGGCGGATAACCAGAAGATAAACAGCGGCTAAACCGATTTGGGCCCAAACGGTTTAGTTTTGCGCATAAAATTTTAGTTCTGCTTGAGTAGTTTTTTGCCAGAAGTACTAAAGTATGCCAATTGCAGTTGGAGATCCCGGCTAGGCCCGCCAGGGCCGGACTTCCGGGACAGCCAAACGGTCGCGAGTTAAGACACGGGCTAGTGGTTCGATGCAAACGGATGGCACCCATCTGTTTGCTGAATTGAACCACCAACATAGTGCAAGAGTGAGCTGATTGACGAAAAGCTTGCGGACGCAAACGTTTCGACCAGACCACTAGCCTAACCGCCGATCTTGTCCTGGGTCTTGGTGTCGAAGTCGCTGGCGTCGTGGCGCTCGTGCAACTGCTCGGAGGGCTCACCCTGCATGCGGTTGACCATACGGCCGCGCTGGACGGCGGGACGCTTGGCGATCTGCTCCTGCCAGCGCACGACATTGGTGTAGGTGTGTCCCTGGATGAACTCACCTGCGCCATAGTTCAGGCCTTTCACCACATTGCCGTACCAGGGCCAGACGGCCATGTCGGCAATCGTGTACTCGGTGCCGCCGAGATACTCGTTCGCGGCGAGGCGCTGGTCCAGCACGTCGAGCTGGCGCTTGACCTCCATGGTGAAGCGGTCGATGGCGTATTTGATCTTCACCGGCGCGTAGGCATAGAAGTGGCCGAAGCCGCCACCCAGATAGGGGGCTGAACCCATCTGCCAGAACAGCCAGGACATGGCCTCGGCCCGCGCCATGGGCTCGGTCGGCATGAAGGCGCCGAACTTCTCTGCCAGGTACAGCAGGATCGCGCCGGATTCGAACACGCGGGTCGGCTTCGGCATGGAGTGGTCGATCAGGGCCGGGATCTTGGAGTTGGGGTTGGCGGCCACGAAACCGCTCCCGAACTGCTCACCATCGCGAATCTTGATGAGCCAGGCGTCGTATTCTGCGCCCTTGCGGCCGGCGGCCAGCAGCTCTTCCAGCATGATGGTGACCTTGACGCCATTGGGCGTGCCAAGGGAATAGAGCTGGAGCGGGTGCTTGCCCACCGGCAGTTCCTTCTCGAACTGGGCACCGGCGGTCGGCTTGTTGATGCTGGCGAACTGGCCGCCGCTCGGTTCTTCGTGCTTCCATACCTTCGGCGGAACGTATTCTGCTTCACTCATGGCTCATACTCACTTGTGTGGGATAATGCTGGGCCGAATGTAGGGCAAACCGCGCCCCGCTACATCCGGCCTTTCCGCGAAGCAGTTGTGCGGGTGGCGGGAAGCCGTACAGGCACCTACCGGCCCTGAAGGGCAGTCCAGGGGAGTGTCCGATTTTCTGTGTGTGAGTAATTCAGTCCCTGCTTCATTCACGAAGGAGCATGCCGACCATGACGATTTCCCAGGAACTACTGGACGAGCTGCTGAGCGGCGTTGAACGACCGGAGGATTTGCTGGGCGATCAGGGTCTGATGAAGGAACGGAAGGTCCCGTTGATGGAGCCGATGCTGGGGGCTGAGCTAACCGAACATCTTGGCTATAAACCCGGCGAAGAGCCTGCCAACCAAAGCAACCGGCGCAATGGCCCTTCGCGCAAGACGTTGAAAGGCAAGGCTGGGGCGCTGCCAATTGATGTCCCTCGCGACCGGGAAGGCCGTTTCAAGCCTGAGCGGATCAAGAAGGGCCAGACCCGGATTGACGGGATGGACGACAAGATCATTGGGCTTTACGCGGCGGGTCTGTCGACCCGCGCCATTCGCGCCCCTCTGGAAGAGGTCTATGGGCTGAAGGGGTCGGCAGACTTGGTCAGCCGTGTCACCGACGCCGTTCTGGAGGAGGTCTCCGCTTGGCAAAACCGCGCCCTGGAGCCGATGTATCCCCTCGTTTTCCTCGACGCGCTTGGGGTCACAATCCGCGATCCAGAAAGCCGCCAGGTCAAAAACAAGGCTGTTTACGGGGCATTGGGCGTCACCCCCGAGGGCGACCGCGAGGTTCTGGGGGCTTTGGATCGCCAACAATGAAGGGGCCCAATTCTGGCTCTCGGTGATGAACAACCTGTGCAATCGCGGCGTCGAAGACATCCTCATCGCCGTCGTCCATGGCCTCAAGGGCTTCCCAGATGCCATCAATGCGGCCTTTCCCGACACCACCGTGCAACCCTGTATCGTGCCTCTCGTGCCCCATTCCCTGAACTTCTGCGGCTGGAAAGACCGCAAGATCGTCGCATCGGCCCTCAAGCCGATTGATCAAGCCACAGATGACAAAGAGGCCGAGAAAGCGCGCGCGGCGGTCGAAGACGAATGGGGCCAAAAATACCCCTCAATCGCCCCGAGTTGGCGGCGGGCGTGGCAGGAAGTCATCCCGTTCTTCGCCTTCCCACCAGCCGGGCGCAAAATCATCGACACGACCAACGCTATCGAAAGCCTCAACAGGGTGATCCGAAAGACCACCAAAACACGGGGCAGCTTTCCAACCGACGCCGCCGCGACAAAGCTGATCTATCTGGCAATCGGCAGCTTTGAGAAGACAGGCAGGGCCGTCAGACAATGGGTTGCTGCCCGAAACCAGTTCGCTATTCTATACCCAGAACGGGTCAATCAATGACCCGTAAAACGCGCATGGGCTAAATCTCATACACAGAAGATCGGATACTCCCTTAGAAAAGGTGGCCGGCGCGTCACGGAAAAATCTGAAAGTGATTTATCGTAAGCGCCATTCTGGACTATTCACGCTGATTCTACTTCTCACATCGCCCTGCACTGAGCTCAGACAATACAACGGTCGCTGCTCCGAACTCACCTCCGATATCCTTAATGGTGCGATTACCTTTGTCATCGTTGTTACAGAGCGTTGTACCATCAGGCATTTCAACGAAAACTTTGCTTATCGCCCAAGCGCCATGATTTTCGTGCAGTAGCGCAGCGCTGGCAATGTAGAGAAGGTCACCGGATTTCAAACTCGGCGGGCCAGCGAAAGGGTTAAGGCGGCACCACAAGGATAGTTGAGGGGCAATGATTGAAATCGTGAAATACTCCTCGTCGCCCGAGTACCATGAAAGCCGGTCCCCGAAAATTCCACTCGCACAATCCGCTCGTTGATCATTAAGCGATGATCGCACCGTCACGGCACTGGAATAAGCGGCGGAATAGTCCGATTCTAAGTTCGCCAACGTTTGTTCAGGGGGAGAGTCCATACGCGACAGCCGCGTCAAAGAGTTTCCGCCGTAGCTTGGTGAGGCTATAAAAACCGTTGTAGTGGCGAGCTTCTGGTCAAGGCTCTTGAGACCTTCAAGACCAAAACCTGGGAAATTTGTGTTGCAGCTGCAGACAGATGCACTCTGGAACCTCTGCCCGCCACCTTCGATACAAGTTCAATCTGAACTATTGTCCAAGGCTGATTCAAAGCCCAATGGCATAAATTCATCAGAAAATACTTGAATCGTTAATATAATTCCATTTTCTTTTATTTATTAATTCCTTGCATAAACCGCAACTGTCAGCAAAAATAATTGAATGTTCTGTTCTTTTATTAGATAAATTCTATGTTCATGCACAAGTTTTGCGGTCGTGGCACCCATCGAAACTAAGACACCGGCCAAAGCAAGCGGGTGCGGATGAAGTCGGTGACGTTAACAAACTCCTCTACCTCCTCCAACAAGGCGTCCGAGATCAATAGACGCGTACCCGCTTCCTTGTTCGCCGCTTCCACCCGGCTTGCGACATTGACTACATCGCCGATAGCCGTCATGCACTCATGGCCTGCGGAGCCAAGCGTGCCAATAACCGCCTCGCCATAGTGCAAGCCGATGCGGATATGGAAGTCGACCTCATAGAGCGATTGAAAATAGGGCTTCATCCGGTCGACAGCAGCCGTCTGGATATCGGCGTTGACCGCCCGGAGTGCTGCATCCGTTTGCCCGTCCACCCCGAAAATCGCCATCATGCCGTCGCCAATGAACTTGTCGATATAGCCGCCATTCCGCTCGACGATGTCTCCGGCTTGCACAAAGTAGCGGTTCAGCAGGTACATGACATAATAGGCCAGCAATTGCTCTGAGACGCCCGTAAAGTTGACGATATCGCTAAAGAAGATGGTGACGTTGGAGATCTCGCCGGTGCGGCTCGCCACCTCCCGATCAAGCTGACTGCACATCATCAGATCGGTTTCGTCCAACACCAGACGGCGGATGGATACCGGTCATTCCGGCTTCAACTGGCAGGCGAGCCGGACGTGATCATCGAGCCGCAAGCGCTCGGACATCGCCTTTTCTGCTTCGTTTCGCGGGTTGCAGAACCCAAGCCCATCCTTCACCTAGATGCGGCACGTAGAGCATTTCGCCCGACCTCCGCACGCATGTGCGAATCCGAGATTAGCCCGTAGCCCGGCATGCAGGACGCTTTCCCCCTCCTCCACCACGAAGGTTACATTATCTGGCTAGGCCCTGACTTTCATAGACATCGGTCGATCCTCGTCACACTATTGCAGCCGTCTGCCTATACAATCAAAGGCCAAAACTAACAGGCAAAGAAAACCCCCGCCAGGATGACCTGACGGAGGTTTGCTCTCTCAAGCTTATCAGCTCTAAGCGTTTGGCAGCTTAGTTGCTGTAGTACATGGCGAATTCGACCGGGTGCGGCGTGTGCTCGAACCGGTGGACTTCTTCCATCTTCAGGGCGATATACGCGCCAATCTGATCGTCGGAGAAAACGTCCCCAGCGGTCAGGAAGCTGCGGTCGGCATCCAGCGATTCCAGGGCTTCGCGCAAGCTGCCGCAGACCGTCGGGATGTCGGCCAGTTCTTCCGGCGGCAGGTCGTACAAGTTCTTGTCCATGGCTTCGCCCGGATGGATCTTGTTCTTGATGCCGTCGAGGCCAGCCATCAGCATGGCGGAGAATGCCAGATAGGGGTTGCTGGCCGGGTCCGGGAAGCGGACTTCGACGCGCTTGCCCTTGGGGCTCGCCACATACGGAATACGGCAGGAAGCCGAACGGTTGCGGGCGGAATAGGCCAGCAGCACCGGCGCTTCAAAGCCCGGGATCAGGCGCTTGTAGCTGTTGGTGGTGGCGTTGGTGAAGGCATTCAACGCCTTGGCATGCTTGATGATGCCGCCTATATAGTACAGCGCCGTTTCCGACAGATCGGCATAGAGGTTGCCGGCGAAGGTCGGCTGACCGTCTTTCCAGATCGACTGGTGAACGTGCATGCCGGAGCCATTGTCGCCAATGATCGGCTTCGGCATGAAGGTCGCGGTTTTGCCATAGCCGTGCGCCACCATCTGGACCACATACTTGTAGGTCTGCAGGCCGTCAGCGGTATTCACCAGCGTGTCGAACTTCACGCCCAGTTCGTGCTGGGAGGAAGCCACCTCATGGTGGTGCTTTTCCACATCCAGGCCCATCAGCGCCATAACGCTGACCATCTCGGAGCGCATGTCCTGGGCGCTGTCGACCGGCGGCACCGGGAAGTAGCCGCCCTTGACCGGCGGACGGTGGCCAGGGTTGCCGTCTTCGAACTCGGTGAAGCTGTTATAAGGACCCTCGTTAGAGTCCAGCTGGTAGGACATGTTGTTCATGTCAGTGGCGAAGCGCACGTCGTCGAACACGAAGAATTCGGCTTCCGGACCGAAATAGGCGGTGTCGCCCACGCCGGTGGACTGCATGTACTCCAAGGCGTTCTTGGCGATGGAGCGCGGGCAGCGTTCGTAGCGCTGGCCGCTGATCGGGTCATGCACATCGCACATGATGTTCATGGTGGGCTCTGCAGCGAAGGGGTCCATCACCGCGGTGGTCGGGTCCATCTGCAGGCACATGTCGGACTCGTTGATCGCCTTCCAACCGGCGATGGAGGAGCCGTCAAACATGAAGCCACCGTCAAATTCGTCTTCACCGACAGTGGTGTGCCACTGGGTCAGGTGCTGCAACTTCCCGCGCGGATCGGTAAAACGCAAATCGATATGCTTGATATCATTGTCTTTAATCGCCTTCAGCACATCGTCGGGCGTTTTGCAGTTCAGCGTCATTGACTGGCACTCCTAGGGGTAAAATCTCTGAAAGATGGATAGGGTTTAGACAGCTTCGCTACCGGTCTCGCCGGTGCGGATCCGGATAACCTCATCGATGGTAGAAATGAAGATCTTTCCATCGCCGATGCGGCCCGTATGCGCCCATTGCTGGATCGCTTCAACCGCATGCGGCACCATGGCGTCGTCCACGATGACCTCAATCTTCACTTTCGGCAGGAAGTCCACGACGTATTCAGCGCCGCGGTACAGCTCGGTATGTCCCTTTTGGCGGCCAAAGCCTTTGGCCTCCAACACCGTCAACCCTTTGACACCGACTTCGTGCAGGGCGTCCTTCACGTCGTCCAGTTTGAAGGGCTTGATAATCGCTTCGATCTTTTTCATTGGCCTGCTGCTCAATACGCGGTGCGGTTGGGATACCACACCCTCATAAAGCAAAACACGTGCCAGATTGGCAAGTGCTCTGTTTCGCTAGCAGAAACTGGCATCGGCCTAGCCAAAATGCCTATTTTTCGCCACCACGATTAATTAATAGGCATTAACTTGCTGATTAATTAATCGCTTTCTGGAGAGTGCCGGCGGCCGCAATCAGAAAGCCGGTGCATCTGCCTTCTCTCCACCCAAATACCAGGCACCCATCTTATTCCAGTACAAGACGACGCACTCTCGGATCGGCGCGACTGCGTCGATTGCCTGTGGATAGCCCCAGATCGCGTTTTCTGCCGTCTGGCCGTTGGCGGTGACAGACCAATAGCTGGCGTCGCCTTTATAGGGGCAGTGGGTGCTGCGATCGGTGGCTTGCGTCAGGTCCCAGCGGATATCGCCTTTCGGAATATAGAGCACCGGTGGCAAAGCGCCTTCGCGCAGCACCAGGGCATTGGCGGTATCGGCCACTGCTTCGCCTGCGAACTCCACACGCACTTGTTTGCCGAGCGGTTCGAGAGTGATTGTCGGCGGGGTTTTGCGTTCAGCCATGGCGGTACTCCTGGATCAGATTATCAGGACGAATAGTGACGCGAGCTGAGCCTGAGGCCAAGCTCCCGCGGCGACTGCTGGCACCGCGCCCGGTCCAATTGCATCGCTTTCGCGATTAATTGGGCGGAGTAAGATGCTTCAATGTCATGATTTCGAACAGATTCACCCGATCCAAGTGGATCGGAATCTACTCTAATGTTTTGCATTGGCTCCTGGCCCAACCCGCTTGCCCCGTCGCATCAGGGAAATGGGCTCGCCAAAATCTGCGACCGGCACATAGTGGGTAACCAGGTTTTGCCCGGCTACTGGATCGTCCAGCCAGATATGCATGGAAAAACCTGGAGGCTCGCGCGTCAGCGCAAGCAATTGCCCATCGCTGGTATCCGGGCTGAATTGATAGCTGGTTGCGGGTGCTGCCCAGACCGGCCGCTGGCCGAATATCGCTGTTACTGGCCGATGGATATGGCCACAGATCACCCTTTGCACTTGCGGATGCCTGGCAAGGATTGCTGCCAGTTCGGGTCCACCCTCGCTCAACCCCACCATACTGGAAAAGGTCAGCCCCATCTCCATCGGCGGGTGATGCATGGCAACAATCGTCGGTTTTGTGGGTGCTGCCGATAACTGGGTGTTGAGCCAGGACAGTCGCTCCTGACACAGCATTCCATAGGGCACGCCTGGGATAACCGTATCCAGACAGACGATCCTCAGAGCAAATTCGCCGACAACATAGTGCAGAAATTCACCCTGTTTGGGCAGCCAGCCTGTATCGGCAAAGGCAGCGACGAAACCTTCCCGGGCATCATGGTTACCCGGCAAAACCACATAGGGTGCCGTCAATTGGCCCAGAATTTCGCGTGCCGGCCCGTATTGTTCGGGGGCCCCGTGATGCGCCAGGTCGCCGGTATGCACGACCAGATCCGGCTGGGGGTCGCGGGCATTGATTGCCTCAACAACCGTTGCCAGCGAGGCCGCGGCGTCGAACGTGTCATAGGTCAGCACACCCGCCGCTTCGATATGGCTGTCGGTTATTTGCACAACGATCATCAGAACCCTCCCAATAGCAAAACGCCCGGTTACCAACGGATCGCAAATCCGTCTGCGCAACCAATGCAACAGCAGTGTAGCAACCAGACCTGTCAGCATTAACACAAGGATGTAAAGCACTTGTGCTGTTGGCTCGCGGGCGGCGGCGTTGTCCGTACCGGTCATTGCCGACGCCTGCCGCGGCATTGACCTGAACGGATCGGTCGCGGCGGCCTGGAAACACATGGCGGTGGCAGGTGTTTTGCCCTATTCAGACGACAGAACACCGACCCGCCTGGAGCTATGGCGAAAGTTGGTGACGGCTTGATCAGGCGGCGTTTTGCATTTGTTTGATCCCGTCGATGAATGCAATGCCCTGGATTATCCCAGGCATGCGATTTGCGCCGTCGCGCTTTCGCCATTTGCCCTGCGCTGACATCAGGAGCCTGACCGCCATGGCGAGGGCGGTCTTTCGGCTCAGACAGCCTTTGGTTTTACCTGTCCGGTGACACACCGTCGCGAAGGCGCTTTCGATGGGATGGGTGGTTCTGATGTGTTTCCACTGTTCTGCCGGGAAATCATAGAAGGCCAGCAGCACGTCACGGTCTTTGATCCATTTGGCTACCGCTTGTTCGTCTTTCACGCCGTAGGTCTCGATGAAGAAATCGCAGGCCGCCATGGCTTCGGCCTTCGTCTCTGCCTGCCAGATGTCGTGCAGGGGGCCTTTGGCTTTCGCTTGCACCGATTGGGGCATTGCCTTCAGCCCATTGCCGGTTTTATGGAACCAGCAGCGCTGTTCTGCGGTCGCGCCGAAGACCGCGCGAAGGGCGGCCCAGAAGCCCAGTGCACCGTCGCCTACCGCGAGATCGGGCGCGTGATTGAGGCCGCGCCGCTTGAGGTCGAGCAGGAGCGCGCGCCAGCTTTGGGTCCTTTCGCGATAGCCGTCGATCAGCCCCAGTATCTCCTTTCGGCCCCATTCATCCGCGCCGATCAGCACCAGAACACATTGCTTTTCTTCCATCCTTGGCTGGAAATAGACGCCATCCGCCCAGACATAGACGATGCGCCGGGCGCTGAGATCGCGCTTCTGCCAGCGGTCGTACTCCTCCCACCAATCGGACTTCAGCCGCGAGATGGTGGGGGACGACAGGCCCGCCGCGTTCGGCCCGAGCAGCGCGGCTAAGGCCGCCTGAAAATCGCCCGTGGAAATGCCGTTGAGGGAAAGCCAGGGCAGCAAGTCCTCGACGGACTTCGCCTTGCGCAGATACGGTGGCAGGATCGAAGAAGAGAACCGACCCTTCTCAGCCTGCCGATCACGATCCCGCCCGCGTGGCCCTTTCACGGGCACTGGGCCAATCCCGGTCATTCCCTCTCGTTCTGGCAGGTGAGCGTGACGAACGACCCGCGCGGGCCCCTCGGGCGTCGTCTCATTGGAAAATGGCGCAAGCCATGCGCTCCACTCAGCTTCAAGCGCTTGCTCGATCAACTGCCGCGCCCCGGAACGGATCAAATCCGTCAGCGGATCGGCGGAAAATCCCTTGGGATGGGGCAACGCGGTGATGGTATCTCTCGTCATGGGGCATAGCCTTTTCTCAGCGAGAATTGCGGCGCGGGAACAACGCCATGATATGCCGCCCCTCAGGAAAATCACCAACTGTCAGCTGTTTCTCTCCCGCCTAGTCCGCCGCTGTAGGATTGCGGAGTGCCTGCGCTTGCTGTGCCGCTGTAGCTGTCATCCAGGTAATAACCGCCGCCGCTAACCGATGCGGACTTTGCCCAAATTGAGGATGCCTGGCATCAATACGCCGTGCTGCTGTTTCCGGAGCAGCATCTGACCGACGAGCAGTACCTGGCCTTCACACGCCGCTTCGGACGGCTGGAATTCAGCATCCGGCGGAACCGTAGTAACCTGTCACGGCTCTCGAATGTGAAGGATGGTGAGGTGGTGCCGCCAAGCTCTCTTCAGGCACGGTTCCTGGTCGGCAACACCTATTGGCACTCCGACAGTTCCTACAAGAGCACGGGGGCTAAGGCCTCTCTGCTGGCGGCGCATGAGGTGCCGAGTGAGGGCGGTGAGAATGAGTGGGCGGATATGCGGGCGGCCTATGATGCGCTCGATGCGGCCATGTAGGCGCGGCTGGAGGGCAAGATCGCTGTCCACTCCTACGAGTATTCGCATAAGCCCTTTGGCGGCATGGAAATCCTGGGGCCGGAGGAGTTGAGGCATCTGCCGCCAGTGGAGCATCCGGTGGTGCAGGTACACCCGGCGACCGGGCGCAAGAACCTGTTCGTCGGCCGCCACGCGAGCCACATCCTGGGCGAGGACTTTGCCGAAAGCCGCGCCCTGCTGGAGCGCCTGACGGAAGAGGGCGCACAGCCGCCGCGTCTTTGGAAGCACCGCTGGATCGCTGCGTCCTGCACCGCGGCCACCGCTGGCCGGACGACCAGGCGCGCACCATGGTGCGGACCACGGTGGCGGGTGATAACCCGGACAATACCTGGGTGATGGAAGACGCGGCTGCCTAAGCGCCTTTCGCATTGGGCCGCAAGAACCTATCTTGCCGCTGAAACCTAGTGGAGACGTGAGTATTGGAACGCGAGCAGCGGAAACTGGTGGCAATTGTGGCTGCCGACGTGGTGGGTTACTCGTGGCTGATGGGGCTGGACGAGGAAGGCACGCTGCGCGCGTTGCGAGGGCACCGGCATGAACTGATCGATCCGAAGCTGGCCGAGCATGGCGGGCGCATCGCCAACACCGCAGGCGACAGCATGTTGATTGAGTTCCCGAGCGCGGTGGACGCTGTGCGCTGCATGATCGTCATTCAGAGGACAGCATGATCGAACGTAATGCGGCCATCCCGGACGACAGGCAGGTCGGCTTCCGTATTGGCGTGAACGTGGGCGACGTCATCACGAAGGAAATCGTCTCCGCCCCGCAGGTAAATCTGACCGATGGTGAGGTCGCCTTCGTGATGGCGCGCGGCACCAACGACACAGAGGCCTGGCAATTGTGCGTGCGCGCGACTGAACTGTTCATGCGGTTCAACCCGACAGATTACCTGGAGGCGCGGACATTAGTCGAGCGGGCAATTAAACTCGATCCGAACTACGCCTATGCCTGGGCAACTTTGGGCTTTACTTGGTGGTGGGACGGTCGCCTGGGCTATACTGGAGAAACGCAGTCCAAATTTGAACGGGCGGATGAGTATGCCCGGAAGGCGATGGAACTGGATAGCACTGTTTCCTGGGCAATTGGCCTAAGCGCGATGGCCGCTGCACCTCTCGGCCGGTACGAAGCAGCGATTGAGGATGCGCGCCGCGGGGTCGGGCTGTATCCCGGCAACGCGGATATACGCGCATTCCTAACGTTTACGCTGATGCATGCTGGCCAGTTTGAGGAAGCGGAAGAACACTACAAGGCAGCGATGCTGCTCAATCCATTCTATCCTGCGTGTTATGCCGGTGGGCTTTCAACGACCCTCCGGTGCCTGGAACGGCTGGATGAAGCGCTTGCTTTTGCTGAGGAGAACCTAGCCCGACCGGCCTCGCTGTTGCAGGGCAATGTCACACGAGCCTTTGTGAGCCATGTTCAAGGGCAAACCGAAAAAGCAAAGGCATCATTGGCTGAGATACAACGGTTAGCCCCCGATCTTCGAACAGGCCATCTTGCCGGTCTTGTTGTGGTGAACGATGAACGTTCGACGGATAAATTGGTTAGTGCGTTGCGGGAATTGGGCTTGCCCGACTGATCGGTACGTGTAGCGCTAAGCGTCTGCGCCTCCCAGCTTTTCCAGGTTTGCCAGCCAGCTGGTTTCGGCTTTCTCCAGCGTTTCCAGCACCTCTGCGTATTTCTTTTGCAAGGTCTCGGCCTGACCGGGCGCGGCCTTCATGTAGAATTCCGGGTCTGCCATGGTGGCAACGATCTTGTCCTTGATGCCGATCAGCTTCTCGATCCGTTCCTCGTAGGCGCGGATGGTCTTGCGCAGCGCCAGGGTGTCTTCGCGGCTCATCCGCTTGGGGGCGGGTTTCTTGGGCTTGGCAGGCGGCTCGTTCGCAGGGGTGGTCTGATCGCGGGAGCCGCGCATGCCCTTCAGATGCATCTGCCGGTAGGCTTCCAGGTCGTCCTCGTAGGGCGTCACCTTGCCCTTGTCGACGAGCCATAGGCGGTCGGCAACCATGGAGAGCAGGTGCATGTCGTGGCTGACCAGGATCACCGCGCCGGAATAGGCGGTCAGCGCCTCCACCAGGGCTTCGCGGCTTTCGATGTCCAGGTGGTTGGTGGGCTCGTCAAGGATCAGCAGGTGCGGGGCGGGCAATGTGGCCAGCAGCAGGGAGAGCCGCGCCTTCTGCCCGCCGGAGAGCCGCCCGACCTGTGTTTCCGCCTGATCCGGCCCCAGGCCGAACCCCGCCAGGCGCGCGCGCAGGCGGCGGACATGTTCCTTCGGCAACTCGTGGACAAGATGCTGAAGTGGTGTCTCGTTGACGTCCAACTCCTCGACCTGGTGCTGGGCGAAGAAGCCGACGCGCAGCTTGCGGGCATTGGTGATGTTGCCGCCCATGGGGGCGAGGCGCTCCGACAGCAGCTTGGCGAGCGTGGTCTTGCCCTCGCCATTCTTGCCGAGCAGCGCAATGCGGTCGTCCTGGTCGATGCGCAGGTTGAGGTTCTTTAGCACCGGCTTGCCGTCATAGCCGACGGAGGTGCCGTCCAGCGTGATGATGGGGCTGGCCAGCTCGTCCGGCTCCGGGAAGGTAAATTTGGTCCGCGCCTCGTCCTCCGGCGCGCGGATGATCTCCATCTTCTCCAGCATCTTGACGCGGGATTGTGCCTGCTTGGCCTTGGTCGCCTTGGCCTTGAAGCGGTCGACGAATCTTTGCAGATGGGCGCGTTGCAACTCCTGCTTTTTGGCCTGGGCGGTCTGAACGGCCCGCTGGGCCGCGCGCTGGCGGGCGAACTGGTCATAGGGGCCGGAATAGTAGGTCAGGCCCTTGTTCTCCAGATGGAGGATCGAGCCGACGGCGCGGTTCAGCAGCTGCCGGTCATGGCTGATGATGATGACCGTGTGCTCGTATCGCATCAGGTAGTTTTCGAGCCAGAGCGCGCCTTCCAGGTCCAGATAGTTGGTCGGCTCGTCCAGCAGCAGATAGTCGGGGGCGGAGAACAGCACCGCCGCCAATGCAACACGCATACGCCACCCGCCGGAGAAGGCGGAGCAGGGCATCTGCTGTGCCTCATGGTCGAAGCCCATGCCGGCGAGGATGGTGGCGGCGCGGGACTCCGCAGACCAGGCGTCGATGTCGGACAGGCGGGTCTGGATATCGGCGATGCGGGTCGGGTCGGTGGCGCTGTCTGCTTCCTTCAGCAGAGCGGCGCGCTCGGTATCAGCAGCGAGCACGGTGTCGAGCAGCGAGACCTCGTTCGACGGCACTTCCTGCGCCACGCCGCCGATGCGGGCGCAGCTGGGGATGGAGATATCGCCGCCATCCGCCTGAAGCTCGCCCCGGATTAGCTTGAACAGCGTGGTTTTGCCCGCGCCATTGCGGCCGATCAGACCGACCTTGTGGCCGGTCGGAATGAACGCAGACGCCTTCTCAAATAAAGGGCGGCCTTCGATGGAGAAATTCAGGTCGGTGATGTGCAGCATGGGCGGGGTGTGCCGGATGCGCGCCGTTCGTGCAAGCCCTCAATGGATCACAGGGGGAAGGCGGCTGCTGCACCGCTAGTCTGCCGCCATTGCCGAACACTGGACGTCTCCGGTTCCTTGCAAGGACGGCGGGAGAGGGGGTGATTGCTATTCCGCGGCGGCGGCTTCTTTCTGCGGAGCGGCGGAGAAGGTGAAGCCTTCGTAGCCGTTGGCTGCGACCTGCTTGCAGATGTCCCGATAGACCTGCATGCCACCCGCCCAGGCGAGGAACGCCCGCGGCTTGCCCGGCACGTTCGCGCCCAGATACCAGGAGGACTTGGCCGTCACCAGCAGGGTGGCGTCAGCAGCTTTCTGCACCTTTTCGCGCCATTCCTCCATCACCTGCGGCTCCGGCTCGACCTGGGCCGCGCCGGTCTCACGCATGTGGGCGATGTAGTCGGTGATCCACTCTGCGTGCTGCTCAATCGCGACCGGCATGTTGGTCAGGACGTAGGGGCTTTGCGGGCCGGTAATGGTGAACATGTTCGGGAAGCCGGAAACCTGAACGCCGAGATAGGTCTTCGGCCCATCCTGCCACATGTCGTTCAGTGCGAAGCCGTCGCGGCCCTTGATGTTCAGGCGCATCAGCGGGCCGGTCACGCCGTCATAGCCGGTGGCGAAGATGATGATGCCGAGCTTCTGCTCGACACCGTCGGCGGTGCGGATGCCGTCCGGCGTGATCGCCTCGATGGGGGCCTTGCGCACGTTCACCAGCGAGACATTATCGCGATTGTAGGCCTCGAAATAGTTGCTGTCGATGATCGGGCGCTTGGTCGAGTAGTGGTGGTCGAAGTCGGTGAGCGCCGCTGCGGTCTCCGGGTCTTTCACCACCTCGCGGATTTTGCGGGTGACGAAATCGGCGACGATCTTGTTGGCGTTCACGTCCAGCATCAGGTCCTTGAAGACCGCGCGGAACTGCATGCCGCCGACAGCCCAGACTGCTTCCAGCAGGCGCTCGCACTCCTCTGCCGGGGTTTCAACCGCCAGGCGGTCGTCGACGAAGAAGGGGTGGCCGGCAGGGGTTGCGCGGGTGGTATCGCGGATTTGGGCGTAGTTGTCCTTGGTCCATTGCCGGAATTCCGGCTTCAGCGGCTGGTTGTGCGCCGGGACGGAATAGTTCGGCGTGCGTTGGAATACGGTCAGGTGGTCGGCAGTTGCTGCGATCAAGGGCGTCGCCTGTACGCCGGTTGAGCCGGTGCCAATCAGGCCGCCGCGCTTGCCCTTGAAATCCACGCCCTCATGCGGCCAGGAGCCGGTGTGGTACCGCTGGCCTTTGAAGCTGTCGCGGCCGGGGAAGTTCGGCACATTGGCGGCGGAGAGGCAGCCGACGGCGGTGATCAGGAAGGGGCGCTGTATTCTGCGCCCTGCTCGGTGCGGAGCCGCCAGAGGCAAGCCGCCTCGTCCCACTCCGCCCCGTTGACGCGGGTGTTGAAGTCAATGTCCTTGCGCAGGTCCAGCTTGTCGGCTGCATAGTTCATGTAGCGGACGATTTCCGGCTGCTGCGGATAGCGCTCCGACCACTCCCAGCCGAGGTAGAGGTTTTCGGAAAAGGTAAAAGAGAAATAGTTGAAAGTTGGTGATTGTCCTGAGGGGCGGCATATCACGGCGTTGTTCCCGCGCCGCAATTCTCGCCGAGAAAAGGCTATGCCCCATGACGAGAGATACCATCACCGCGTTGCCCCATCCCAAGGGATTTTCCGCCGATCCGCTGACGGATTTGATCCGTTCCGGGGCGCGGCAGTTGATCGAGCAAGCGCTTGAAGCTGAGTGGAGCGCATGGCTTGCGCCATTTTCCAATGAGACGACGCCCGAGGGGCCCGCGCGGGTCGTTCGTCACGCTCACCTGCCAGAACGAGAGGGAATGACCGGGATTGGCCCAGTGCCCGTGAAAGGGCCACGCGGGCGGGATCGTGATCGGCAGGCTGAGAAGGGTCGGTTCTCTTCTTCGATCCTGCCACCGTATCTGCGCAAGGCGAAGTCCGTCGAGGACTTGCTGCCCTGGCTTTCCCTCAACGGCATTTCCACGGGCGATTTTCAGGCGGCCTTGGCCGCGCTGCTCGGGCCGAACGCGGCGGGCCTGTCGTCCCCCACCATCTCGCGGCTGAAGTCCGATTGGTGGGAGGAGTACGACCGCTGGCAGAAGCGCGATCTCAGCGCCCGGCGCATCGTCTATGTCTGGGCGGATGGCGTCTATTTCCAGCCAAGGATGGAAGAAAAGCAATGTGTTCTGGTGCTGATCGGCGCGGATGAATGGGGCCGAAAGGAGATACTGGGGCTGATCGACGGCTATCGCGAAAGGACCCAAAGCTGGCGCGCGCTCCTGCTCGACCTCAAGCGGCGCGGCCTCAATCACGCGCCCGATCTCGCGGTAGGCGACGGTGCACTGGGCTTCTGGGCCGCCCTTCGCGCGGTCTTCGGCGCGACCGCAGAACAGCGCTGCTGGTTCCATAAAACCGGCAATGGGCTGAAGGCAATGCCCCAATCGGTGCAAGCGAAAGCCAAAGGCCCCCTGCACGACATCTGGCAGGCAGAGACGAAGGCCGAAGCCATGGCGGCCTGCGATTTCTTCATCGAGACCTACGGCGTGAAAGACGAACAAGCGGTAGCCAAATGGATCAAAGACCGTGACGTGCTGCTGGCCTTCTATGATTTCCCGGCAGAACAGTGGAAACACATCAGAACCACCCATCCCATCGAAAGCGCCTTCGCGACGGTGTGTCACCGGACAGGTAAAACCAAAGGCTGTCTGAGCCGAAAGACCGCCCTCGCCATGGCGGTCAGGCTCCTGATGTCAGCGCAGGGCAAATGGCGAAAGCGCGACGGCGCAAATCGCATGCCTGGGATAATCCAGGGCATTGCATTCATCGACGGGATCAAACAAATGCAAAACGCCGCCTGATCAAGCCGTCACCAACTTTCGCCATAGCTCAAGGTAAAAGAATAGACATGGCTCTCGGAATCGCAGCGCGCGCCGGGGTAGCGGTTCCAGTACCAGGTGCCGCCGACGCCGTCGCCAGCCTCGATCACACGCACGTTCATGCCGACCTCCTGGCTGCCCAGGTCTTCGAAGGAAAACTCGGAGCTGACGAACTTGCCGGTGCGGTTGGAAGAGGAAATGCGCTTCACCTGTTTGACCGCTGGCAGGTAAAGCCACTGGTCGTCATCGTCCGGCTCCACCTTACTGTGGGTCAATAGGGCCGTGCCGTGGATGTCGCGGGGGCTTTGGAAGACGATGACTGCTTTGTCGCCCAGTTCCGGGGTCTGGTCTTCCAGGTTGACTGAGGTGCCGGAAATCAGCGCCAGCGCCACGACGGTGCCTAACAGCATCGCCCGCACATCCCGATGGGAGATCAGGGAGAACACATAGCTGATGCCGGTTGGCGTGTTGCCGACGCTGGGCTTCTTGAATACCTATAGAACCATGTGCGTTGCCCCATCGCCTGATTTCCGGCAGGCGCTAGAAGATGCGCGCCACTTGAAAATCGCAACCTGGGCTCAAAATTTCGGCAAGCATTTAGCTGATACTTGACACGCAGTCGGCGC
Source organism: Alphaproteobacteria bacterium (assembly GCA_965202745.1). Lineage (GTDB taxonomy): Bacteria > Pseudomonadota > Alphaproteobacteria > Bin95 > Bin95 > JACKII01. The sequence goes on along the minus strand of CBDBCB010000019.1, from coordinate 329,233 downwards.
AAAGTGTAAAATGAAATCTAAACATAAAACGGAGGTGTTGATCATGACCAGTGGGAGGAATGTTAGATTTGGGGCGCATATTCGTGCCGTTCGAGAGGTAAGAGAGTTCGGTTTGCGCGGGACGGCGAAGATGATCGGTGTGAGTCCAACTTATCTTTCTAAGGTCGAACGGGACGAGTTCCCGCCGCCGGCCGAGGATAAGGTGCGCAAGATCGCAGAGATTTTCGAGATTGATGTGGACGAGTTACTGGCCCTGGCCGGCAAGGTTTCGACTGATCTCTCTGAAATCATCCGTGAAAACCCGCGCGAACTGGCGGCACTGCTACGAACAACCAAGGGGATGACGAAGGAAGATGTAGCCCGCTTAGCCCGTGAAGCGGAGCAATCGAAGGAAAAGTGACGGCAGGCTTGGCCAACTGATGCAGATGAGGATAAACGATTGATTAGCAGGAATGTTCCCTATCTGGCCGAAGAGGCCATAGAGCGCGACGCAGAGGCATTGCTCGCCGAGTTTTCCCAAGCGCGCGGCGTGGACATCGGGCCGCCTGTCCCCATTGAAGACATAGTCGAAAAACACCTCAAGCTTAGTATTGAGTTCAACAACACCCACGATTTGTTTGGCATTTCCCGTTCCGGTCTCGACCTTAGCCAAGGCCCCGATATTTTGGGCGCGATATTCTTTGACGACAAACGTATCGTCATCGACGAAAGTCTTGATCCAGAGGAAAATCTGACGAAGGAAGGTCGCTATCGTTTCACGCTTGCGCATGAGGGAGGCGGTCACTGGCGGCTTCATCGCCAGTTCTTTGCCAGCGATTCAGCCCAACCAACCCTCTTCGGAGGAAAATCTCCTCGACCCGTTATCTGTCGGCTCAGTCAAGCTAAGGAGCGGGCCGAATGGCAGGCGGATTTCTATGCCTCTTGCTTACTGATGCCGCGCAAGCTGGTTTTCGCTGCCTGGGAGGAGATGTACTCCGACCGTCAGCCACGGGTAATCGCCCCAGAAACCTCGGTTGAACACCCGTTCGCCGAAGTGCGCAGGCCCTCCTGGAGGATCGCGGGGTATTATAGTTGGATGGATAGCGTCGAGGATGCTTTAGACCGAATCGCTCAACCGTTCGCCCAAAAATTTCTTGTCTCGCCCATCGCCATGCGCATTCGGCTAGAGACACTTGGCTTGCTGATGCGCGAGGTTCCGCACCAACTGATACTCGGCGCCAACTGAATCCGTTTTTTTTGAGGAGAATGTAAAGTGACAATTGGACAGGTAACGATCAAGGCGCAGCTGGGGCAGCATGAGCTCTTTGAAACACGAGATTTCTATCTCGCCTGTTTCCTGCGCTGTTCGGGCTATTCCTTGCTGGGCCTTCGGGCCGAAGGTCACCGGAAGGTATTCATGTTCGAAGACCGGCCCCAACGCGAAACCGATGTGCTCTCATTCTACGCCGACCGGACCAAGGTGCCGCCGTTATCATTCTCATCCACCATCAAAGACATGAAGGCGGCGCTGCACAATGTATGATCACAAAAACATCAAATCGGACACCTATGGCCCTCAGGTCAGCGAAGCCATTAACCGGCTGATCGAAGTGGTCTTGGAAGGATTGCGGCACGGACATTTCCGCTGCGCCATCACCAGCGCCATCGGGAAGAACAACAAACGCGACTTCGTGATCGAGGCGGGCAAATCCCACAAGTTCACCATACCGGAGGACGACCTGCCGCGCTAACGCGGCAATTGCGGGTGATCCCTGGGATGGGGACGCCGAACATGCAAATGACGATACGATCCAGAGTTATCGGTGTGAGTCCGAGGCCGGAGATCAGAGGCACGGAGAGGCGAGAAGCTATCCGTGAATTCTTCGGTGCAAGCCAACAAAGCTATTGATGACGACTTGATCGACCGCACCCTTGAAACTTGGCAGCCGCGCATTGATCAACCGCTATCCCGCGACGACGCCTGCCAGATCATAGATAACGTCAGCGGTTTCTTTTCCATCCTGGCCGAATGGGCCAAGGCAGACAGCTCGAACGACCATGCCGTCGGCGTGCACGCAAGCGAGGGGTGTCATGACCGCTGAAACCATTGCCAAAGCCCTGGGAGGGCGCAAGGCCGGGAACGGCTGGACTGCCCGTTGCCCAGCCCATAACGATCGTAAGCTTAGCTTGTCTATTTCAACCGGCAAGGACGGTAAGGTCCTCCTGCGCTGCCATGCTGGATGCGATCAGGCCCAGGTAATCGACGCCCTACGTGCGCGCGGCCTGTGGGGGTATAATGAATGACGTCCGATCAGGCGTCGAGCCTATGCGGCCAATCCGCAAGAGGATACGCCACCTGACCGCGGCGACATTGACAGGACGGAATACGCCCTGCGTATTTGGCAGGCTTCTGTTTCGGCATCGAACACCCTGGCCGAAACCTATCTGCAATCGCGCGGTTTGCACCTACCCCTTCCGTCTACCCTGCGTTTCCATGAGAGATTGAAACACCCCGCGGGCAGCCTGTGGCCCGCCATGGTGGCCCTTGTCTCTCGTTGTCCGGACGGTGTCCCGCTGGCCATCCATCGCACTTTTTTGGCCCGCGACGGGTCCGGCAAGGCCCCGGTCGATCCCCCAAAAATGATGCTCGGCCCATGCCGTGGCGGAGCCGTTCGGCTTGGAGACCCCGTTGACCTGCTGATGGTTGGCGAAGGCATCGAGACCTGTCTCGCCGCCATGCAGGCGACGGGTAATCCCGCCTGGGCGGCACTGTCGACTTCTGGGTTGAAGGCGCTGAACCTGCCCGAAGCTGTCCGCGAGGTGATCGTCCTAGCTGACGGAGACGACCCTGGCGAGGCCGCCGCACGCCATTGTGCTCTTCGTTGGCAACGGGAAGGTCGACGTGTCCGCATCGCCCGCCCCCCACGAGGTCAGGATTTCAACGACATGCTCGCGGGCAGCGAAACTCTGACCAGGGAGAACGCGAAATGACCAAAGAAGCAGGGTCAGATTTTAACGCGGAACTGAATGATGCAAGGGCAGAGTTGCTGACACTCATTAAATCGCGCGCCTGCTTGATCCGCTCCGAGGTTCCATCGGCCGCTGAAGAAAATCTGATTGCCACAGCAATAGCTGATGCCGAGGAAATTCCTGATCCCCTGGAGGGCCTGGCCGAACGGGTCGCTGATGACCCCGGTGCGCCGTTTGAGCCGGAAACAATGAAGGCGATTGTCGCGCTCAAGAAAAGCGACAGGGCCGCATTCGAGGTATTTCGTAAAAGCCTTAAAGATGCCGGCTGTCGCATGACTGGCTTTGATGAGGCGCTGAAGGAGTGCGGAGGCGGCGCAGATCCTGAACCAACCCAGGCTGACATCCTTATCGACCTTGCCGAGGCCGCAGAGCTATTCCATTCCGCTGACGGCACGGCGTTTGCGGATATTGAGATTGATGGACACCGTGAAACCTGGCCTGTCCGCGTGAAGGGCTTCAAGCGTTGGCTGGCGCGGCAGTTTTTTGAAACCACGGGCGGCGCGCCAAACTCAGAAGCCTTAAGTTCCACGCTCAATGTAATTGAAGCAAAGGCCCATTTTGACGGCCCTGAATTGCCGGTATTCATCCGCGTTGGCGGGATCGACGATAAGCTATACCTCGACCTTGGGGACGACGCTTGGCGTGCCGTCGAAATCACCACGACCGGATGGCGGGTGGTCGATGAACCTCCGGTGCATTTCCGCCGTGCGGCCGGCATGCAGCCCTTGCCGGACCCGGTACCCGGTGGATCGGTCGATGCCCTGCGTTCGTTTCTCAACGTGCAAACAGACACTGACTTCGTGCTCGTCGTCGCCTGGGCGCTCGCGGCGCTGCGCAATTGCGGTCCTTATCCAGTGATCGTGCTGTCGGGCGAACAGGGCTCGGCCAAGTCCACCTTCTCGGCCATCCTGCGCGCTCTGCTCGATCCCAACACGGCCCCCTTGCGCGCCCTACCGCGCGAGGACCGCGACCTGTTCATCGCCGCCAACAACGGCCATATGCTAGCCTTCGACAACGTCTCGGGCCTGCCCTCATGGATTTCCGATACTCTTTGTCGGCTGGCAACGGGCGGTGGATTTGCGGTCCGCCAGCTTTACACCGACCAGGACGAGGTATTGTTCGATGCGGCCCGCCCGGTGATCCTCAATGGAATCGAGGACATCGTGACCCGCCCCGACCTCGCCGACCGGGCGGTGTTCCTGACCCTGGAAGCCATCCCAGAGGAACGCCGTCGACCAGAGACTGAATTGTGGGCAACCTTCGAAGCGGAGCGCCCGAGAATCCTGGGCATGCTGCTCGATGCCGTGGTGCAGGGCCTCAAGCTGCTTCCTGAAACTCGGCTGGAACGGCTTCCCCGTATGGCGGATTTCGCCCTCTGGGCATCGGCCTGCGAGACGGCGATCTGGCCTGCGGGCACCTTCTGGTCAGCCTATTGCGGCAATCGTGACGATGCGGTTGAGAACGTGATCGATGCCGATCCTGTGGCGGCGGCGGTTCGTGCAGTGATGGCGGAGAGGACGGAGTGGACGGGAACCGCCTCGGACCTTCTGGGCGCCCTTTCCGATGCAGCGGGTGAGCGTGTTGTCAAGTCCAAGACCTGGCCCGCCAGTCCGAGGGCGTTGTCCGGTCGTTTGCGCCGCGCAGCCACCTTCCTGCGCCAGATTGGCATCGAGATCGACCACATCAAGGAAGGCCGAGCGCGCACCCGGGTCATCGTCATGAAGGCCAACGGTTACGCCAGCTCGGATCATGGCGGGGCACATCCGTCCACACCGTCCACATCGTCCGCGACACCACCGAATGGCAACGAAACCAACGTTCTCGGCGACACATCCCTGCGGACGGTTCATGGCGTTACGGACGGTAAGGTGGACGCTGAGCGCGGTGAAACACGCGCGACCGTCCGCGCCAATCCGCTGAAATCCAAGGATACAGACGGTGCGGACGCAACAGACGCAAATTCCCCCTCTCGATCCGGACCGGAGAGATGTGGGGATCAAGGCTGGAGGGCAATACTATGACGGCGATGAAAGCTCTCGAGGCGGCGCGAGCGGTTGGCATCGATGTTGTTCTCGATGGAGAAAATCTGGCTCTCCAAGCCTCGTCGCCGCCACCGGACGCCGTGCTGGAGGACCTGAGCCAGAACAAGGCCGGGATCGTCGCCCTCCTGCGCCCCGGTGATGACGGCTGGAACGCCGAGGACTGGCAGGTGTATTTCTACGAACGGGCCGGGGCCGCAAAGTTAGATGGCGGTTTGCCCAGCCAATACCCCCACACGAACCTGTTCTCTGCTGAAGCCGATGCCCGGAAAATAGCGTTGTTTTCGAGGGTTATAGCGTTTTGCGTTGGTGACTGCGTTGGGAGCAAGAGGGCCGGAAATCGTTATCTCTGGTCCGATATTCTCCAAAGCTTATGACTTTGCCGAAATGGTACCTGTCGGTAATGCTCTGAAAAACAACACCAAATCCAGCGGTCAAAACTGGCGGTTTCGCAGTTTCACTCGGGTGGCGACTATGACTGGCGTCGAACTTCCAGAACTGCTCGTCTTTCTTGTCGCTCGGTTAACTATGTTCTTCGTGCCAGTCGTTGGGATTTAATTGCTGAAAGGTGCCATGTCCGAAAAGGGCGGGAAGCAGAAATTCTCCACACATCAAATGAATGTAAAATTCAGAATAAATCAGCCATTCTACGGGTTGAATTTTAATAAAATAATTTTTGAATATATTGTTATTTTCTTAAAATTAGGAGTAGTTTTCCGGATAGGCCACTTAAAACGATTTTAGGATGGGCGATATTTATAAAATTCCTGATACTGCGGCACCAACGCTTTGGCGATTGAGCGGCGTTCCTCCTCGGCCCGTGTCAGCGGAAGGGTAAGCGCGGCGGCGATTCTGTCCAAAACCGATGCCCGGTCAACACGCGTAAACGCTCCATTCTCGTAAAGTATTTCGCCATGGCACATGACGGCGGTGATGACGTCTTGCTTTGCGTGGTGCAGCATTGCGTCCAGAATCGGGGTCTCCGGGTCCTGGCAAGGGTAGGTGTCACATCTCGGAAGGTAATATGGCTGTTTGCTGACCAGCTCTGGTTTGGGTTTGCGCCATCCCTTCAGTGCCTGCAAGGGCGTCTTGCTGCCCAGGGCTGATTGCAGCAGCGGCTGGGTGTAAAGCCAGACATAGCGAAGCAGCGTGGCTTCCAGAACCTCGCCGGATCGGAAGGGATGGCTCTGCAGAACCTCTTCGATGCGGCCATTGAACCGTTCGACCATACCGTTGGTCTGAGGTGACCTAGGCGGCGTCAGGCGATGATCGATATCGAGGGCGGCGCCCAGCGTGTCGCATTCATGCGCGCCTGTTGCGGCGCGCTGGCGCAGACTGAAGAGGCGATCCGTGAACTCTTTTCCATTATCCGGGAGTATGGGGCGGATCCGCATCGGGCAGGCGCGCTCCAGGGCGCGCAGGAAGCGCCGGGCATTGGCCGCTGTCTTGCTGTTGTAGACCCTGACAACAACCCAACGCGTTGCCCTGTCGATGGCCACGAAGAGGGAACGGCGGCGGCTCTCATCTGCCATCGGTGGCAGGTATTTCAGGTCGATGGGGATGGAACCGGGTTCATAGGCTTTGAAGGCGCTATGCTTTGGCCGGGGCGATGCTGCTTTCAGGGCGCGCAGGGGCCCCACGCCATGCCGACGCAAGCAGCGGTCAAGGCCAGAGCGGGAGGCCTTCGGGTTCAAGAACTCGCGCACCACCGCCAGCAGATCATCCAGCGAGACCAAAAGCGTCTTGCGGAGGGCCACCGCGACAGCTTCCTGCGCTGGCGTCAACGTCGTCTGAAGGCGATGGGGCGTGTGGCTGCGATCCTCCACGCTGGCACGCTGGCACCATTTCCATACGGTCTGTTCCGTGGTCCCGTGACGCTCGGCAAGAACCCACGCAGGGTCGTCACTGGCCTGTATGGCCGCCCTGATCTTCGGTGGCGTCGTCGCCTGACTGTGAAGCTTGATCACCATGTCGCTCTCCCATCCCGCGCCTCGGTCAAAACACAGCGTGCCATGAAAAACGCAGAGCGACGAGGGCTATCCGATCAGCCGGGATGGAACAGTTAAGGAAGCCTTCTGCCAGTCGATCATAACCAGGTCTGCATCCCGGCCTGGTTCCAGGCTGCCAATCTGTCCACGGAAACCCGTGGTCTCGGCTCCACCGGCCGTCGCCATGCGCAATATCTGCGCCATCGTGGGCGGGGTGTCGTCCATTCCAGGTGTACGATGCACGTTCCGCGCCAGCCGCATTTCCTGTAGCATATCGCGGTCGTCGTTGATCCCAGCCTCGTCGATGCCGAGCGCCGTGTTGATCCCCTTTCGCTCCCAGAGGTTCAGCGACGCCATACCGGACCGGAGACGGAAATTGGAGGAACAGTTATGGCAGATATGCGCCCCGGCATCGGCAATCCGCTCGACATCGCTCTCCGATAGCCAGACGCCATGGCCTATGGTCATGTCTGAAGAGACAAGCCCGAACCGGTCAATGTATTCGAGCGCTGTGCCGCCGCTGCTCCGCCTTCGGGCATACTCCCGCTGGTAGGGCGTCTCTACCAGATGTATATGTAGCGGTACTTAGTGACGTTTGGCGCTGTCAGCCAGTTGCTCCAACGCTGCGTCGGAGCACCAGTGGAGGTTGGCTGGCGCGAGTTGGATTGCAACCTTCGGATCATCCGCATAAGTGGCTCGCAGGGTCTCGAACAGTGTGAAATGATCGTCTAATCGCGTCTGGAACCGGGCCAGATGCCGGTTCATCGGACCGCGCAATTCCGGCGGTAGAGTCGCAATGAAGTCAGCATCGTCGCCATAGACCAGGCGGTTCTGGTCGCGGATCGTATGGCTGTAGGAAACCCACATGCCGATATCGCGGTAGGCACGCAGTACTGCGTCCGCGGCCACGTGGACATCGTCCAGCGTTCCGGGCATCCAGGTATGGATGTGCTGCACCGTTGTGCAGCCGGATGCGATCATCTCGAACGCGCTGTAGAGCGTGTCCAGGTACGGATCGACAGCGCGGCAGACCAGATGCGTCGCGAACCACAACTCCAGTGGCATATCCGGAGAGCCCAGTTGGACTGGCGTCAGGCCGACATGGTGATGCGTGTTGATGAACCCTGGCAGCACCACATGACTACCGTCACCTATGACGGCTGCTTCAGGATGGGACGTTTGAATCTCCGCGAATGGAGCGGTCGCCCGAACCTGGCCGTCTTCAACCAGGACAGCTCCATCGTCGATCTGATGCCAGCGATAACGGCTAAGCATGTGGGTAATCAGGTGACGCCCACGTACAATCTGCAGGGTAGATAGTCGCGTGCTCATAACCTCACCTTGGTCTAATTGCGTCGATGCACTTGCATACGAAAATACATACGATAGGCCTGATTTCCCGTAAGGCCGGACCATCCCTATGCACCGCGACTTTCTCGGCTACGGCCAACGCCCCCCGCACCCGGAATGGCCGGACGATGCAAAGCTGGTGGTCTCGCTTGTGGTGAATGTCGAGGAAGGGGCCGAACTCTCAATCAGCCTCGGCGACGAGCGCAATGAGGCGATCTACGAAATCGTTGAGGAGGTGGCGGACGTCGCCGATCCGTCCAAGGATACGCATTTCGAATACGGTTCGTGCAGCGGCTATTGGCGGATCATGGACGAGTTGGACCGGCACGGTTTCAAGGCGCGGATGAATTGCTGCGCCCGCGCCCTGACCCTCTCGCCCTGGTTGGCGCGGGACGCGGTGGCACGCGAACATGGCGGAGGAGCATGAACGCGCCATCATCGCCCGCTGCGTTCAAGAGATTGAGGCCGCTGCCGGTGTCCGTCCAGTCGGCTGGCACACACGGTCCGCCGCCAGCCCGAAGGCGCGCCGGCTGCTGGTCGAGGAAGCCTCATGAAACCAACTTCGATAACCGCGCCTGGCGTCAAGGTTTTCATGTCCAATCTGACGAAACCAGCCGATTCCAACGCGTTGTCGGCGGTGGATAAGGACGTGCGCGAACTCCGCTATGGCACCCGGTTGATGCAAGCGGTGGTGGGCATGAATTGTGTCGGCGGCACCAGGATGACCAACGCCAACCGTTCTGCCATTCTGTTTCCCCGCAATCCTGTAACCGGGGAATCCATCGTCATCGAGCGCAGTATCGAGGACTTATTGGAACGGGCGGACCGTAACGATCTTGATCCCTTTATCTTGCCGGGCGATGCGATTGCCTGTTACGATAGTGCGGTTAGGAACGTAGTGGACGTTGCTCGGTCGTTAACAATTATGTTTGCCCTTCCGCTGGAGCGCTTGCACTCTGAAGCGCTCCAGCTGCGCAGGAATTCCGTGGTTGATCTGTCACTGCATGTTTGCGCGACGGTAGGAACCAATTTTGAAGTCATGCGCTTCGAAAGGCAGTCGGATTCGGGTTCGCCTAAGGAGCGATCGACCCCGTGATGATTGCGGGCGTTTCTGACCCACGACCCTGCCAATGTTCGAGGCTGTGCAGGTTGGGAGGACCATGGGGAGGGTATAGTTTGGCATGATGAGTTTCTCCTACTGATCCCATCCCTCCCTTCTGCCAGCGATATGCGGGCGACCCGAGCTTTTGGTAATCGCAATTCCGGCGAACGGAACAGCGTTATTCGAACCGGTCCTTCAGGTAGGCGAAAATGGCGCTCAGGCCGGTAGCCTCGCCGCCGACAGGGCGGCCGGGGCGGGCGGAGTCGTTCCAGGCCGAAATGTCGAGATGCGCCCAATCGGCGGCCTGCCGCGCAAAATGCTGCAGGAACAGCGCTGCTGTTATAGCCCCTGCGTAGCCGCCTGGCGCCATGTTCAGGAGGTCGCCGGTTGGGGCGGATACCCTGGCGCGGTAACCCTCCCAGATCGGCATCTGCCAGAGACCGTCGCCGATTCTGGCGCCGGCCTCTTGCAGGGCCCGGCCGAGTGTGTCGTTGGAGGCGAAGAGCGCCTGTATCTCGCCACCGAATGCCGTCCTGGCAGAGCCGGTGAGTGTCGCGCAGTCGATCAGCAGCTCTGGTTTTTGCTCCATGGCATAGGTCAGAGCGTCGGCCAGGATGATCCGGCCCTCGCAGTCGGTGTTCTCAATTTCGATCGACGCACCGTCGCGGGTGGCTATCAGGTCGCCTGGGCGCATCGCGTCGCCCGCAATAGCGTTCTCGACTATGGGTAACAGAATACGTAGCCGGACCGGCAGGTTTTCGCTCATGACCAGCGCGCCCAGGCCCAGGATGACGGCGGCACCACCCATGTCGCGCTTCATGTTCCGCATGCCAGCCATGGATTTCACGTTCAGGCCGCCCGTGTCGAAGCAAACACCCTTTCCGACCAGCGCCACCGGAGGATTGCTCGGGTCCCCCCAGCCGATGTAGATCAGGCGCGGCGCTTCTGCGCCAGCCCGGCCGACGGCATGAATGGCGGGAAAACCCTCGGCAAGCAGCGCATCGCCGACGGTCTCCGACACCTCGGCGTTGAAGTGTGCAGCAACCATCCGTGCGGCTTCTGCGAGCCTGGCTGGACCCAGTTCATTCGCCGGACAGTTGATCAGGTCCCGCGATAACCGGATGGCCGCCGCCTGCCGGACGGCTGCTTCGACCCCCGGCGTCACATCAAGATGCAGCACGGCTTTGGCCGCCGCCGTCTGGCCCTTAGGATTAAATAGATACGTCCCGAGCGCCCAGCCGAAAGCCGCTTCGCCGGCGCTGACGGATGCACCGGCGCTATCGGCTAGCCGGTACTGCCCCTCCGCAGCACGCGCCGCGAGGCTGGCGAACGCTGGAGAGGCGTCACTCTCGTTGACGCCAAGCCAGATCGGCCCTGGACGGCCATCAGCGCCCGGTGCGTAGGCAGAGGTGCCGGGTTTGCCGTCAAAGTTCTGCACGGAAAGCCAATCGCGGACGGACGGTTCCAGACCGGCCGCAACGCTCTGCCATTGCCCTGGCGACACCGTGCGGATTTCCTGGGCTGCCTGGCCAGCGGCCGCGCCAACGCCCATCTGCAGGCCGGATTCGGGAACCCAGCTTCTTGCTTTACTCATCGTTTATCTCCGTTGCGGCTCAGAGACCGTCCACCAAAACTGCTTCTGCGCTCGAACCAGTCTGCCGCAACCGCAACAGGGGCTGATATTCGGGGTCATTGCGCCATGCGTTGGCGGATGCGCGATCCGGGAACTCGATAATGATCACGACTGTCGGCAGTTTCCGGTCACCCTCGACACGCTCCGGCGCGTTGTCACGCACGAGAACCTTGCCGCGATGTTTCTCCAGCAGCGGTTTTACCCGGATGCCGTATTCTTCGCGCCAGGCGGTGTCGGTGATGGTCGTCTCGTAGATGATGTAAGCGGCCAAGAGCGTCTCCCTCTTCGCTTCTATACCTGCTCATGTCCGACCGGAGGCCCGGCCGGATGTGAACAAATTCCCGTCCATGCCAAAATTGCAACTCGCAAGCCCCCTGCCTAGCAGGCTATGCTTCGTCAGGATTATCAGGGGTATCTACCAACCGACGCAAGAGGCGAACGAAATGCTACGCGAGATCATGGACGTTCTGGATTTTCTCGACGATGCGCGCAACAGCGCCGAGCAGTTTAAGGCGATGCTGCCCGATGGTCCGCATACGGTCGAGATCACGCCGTTCGACAGTGATCTGGGCCATACCGACTTCATCAAGATCCTGTTCCCCGGTAAGAACGGCAAGAGCAGCGGCGGAAGCGCGCCAACCATCGGGATTATTGGCTCGAATGGTGGCTTGCGGCTGCCGTGGGAGTATCCCGGCCTTTCTTCCGATGCCGATGGCTGTGTAGTCGGTCTCGCCTGTGCGCTGGGCCTTGCGCGGAAGCATCACCGGAACCAGCAATTGCAAGGCGATGTTCTGGTCTCGACCCATATCTGCCAGTCGGCCCATCCCGCGCCGCATGATCCGTTCCCCTTTGTCGTCTCACCATTGCCCAGCAGCGAGAAACACCCCCGTCTGGTCGATGAACGGATGGATGCGATCCTGACGCCGGAGACCTGCAAGAGCAACAAAATGGCTGCTCACCTTGGCTTTGCGGTGACGCCGCCGGTCCGCGAGGGCTTCATCCTGCGGCCGCACGAGACGATCCTGCATGCCGTGGAGATGGTGACCGGCAAGCCGCCGGTCGTGTTCCCGATCACCATGCAGGACGTGACGCCTTATGAACTGGGTGTGCACCATATTTGCGGCATGGTGCTGCCCAGCATCTTCTCAACCGCGCCGGTGATTGGTGTGCCGCTGGTGACGGCCTTGCAAACGCATCCGTCGGCAACCAACACGCAACAGCCGATGGTGCTGGAGTCGGCGACCCGCTTCTGCCTGGAAGTCGCGACCGGCCTCGGCAATGGCGACTATCACTTCCATTATCAGAGTGATTTCGAAGGCATGCTGAAGTCGTTTGGCGCGTTGCGCGGTTGGCAGCGCCTTGACCGGATCGGTTGACCGACTGATGCGCTATAGCTTTTCACTCGTTCCGTCGGCACCGCTTTCCGGTTTCGGCGACACAATCGCCCGTGCGGAAGAGTGGGGTTACGACCTCGCCTGGTCGCCGGACCAGGGCTTCATGTACGACCCATTCGTCGCGCTCTCCTACCTTGCAACACGGACCAAGGACATCTCGCTGGGCGTTGGCATCACCAACCACTTCCAGCGCCATCCGATGCAGATTGCCCGGGCTGCCGTTGCGTTGGCGGACCTGACTGGCAGACGGTTTATCCTTGGCCTGGGCGCTGGCGAGAAACGGCGCATTCGCGACCGTGTCGGCGCGCCCACCGGCCCGTTTACGGACACGCTCATCGACACGCTGCGGACTTTGCGCGCGCTGTTCGCCGGGGAGAAGGTCACCATCAGCAACAGCGTTTTCTCGCTGGACGATGTCGGATTGGAGATCAAGAACCCGCCGAGCGTACCGATCTATGTTGCTACCACCCACCGCGACGTGTTCCGGGCTGCTGGGGCCTATGCCGATGGCGTTATTGTCGGCGACGTTGTCGCGCCGGAGGCCATGGCGCAGGTGGTCGAGTGGATCGCGGAGGGCTCGCGCAGCCAGGGCCGGGATATCGCTGACATCTCCATCGTTGCCTGGTGTGCAACCATAGTCGCCGACGACCGGGCAGCCGTTGTGGAGCACCTGCGCAGGCCCGTCATCGGTTCGGCAATTAACGGCATGCACCGGGCGACGCGTGACCTGATGGGTGTGAACCAGGCGCATTTCGCCGGTATCCGCGCCGCCAAGTTCGACCCGTCGGCCGCCCTGCCAGAAGGGTTTATTCCGGACGATATAGTCGACCGCTTCTCCATCTCCGGACCGCCCGACCACATCGCGGCGCGGATCGAGGCATTGGCGGGTGTGGGTGTCAACACGATGGGTTTCCGCATGCCGGTGGCGCTTGCAGGCCAGTATGATTTCGAGACTAACCTTCGACGCCTGATCCAGGACGTCACGCCGTTGGTTGGAGCCTGAAGACCGTTGGCATCCATTGCGTTTCAGGTAAACGGCCAGCCAGTGGAGACAGAGGGTGACCCCGCGACGCCGCTCGCCATCTTTCTGCGGGAGGAACTCGGGCTGCGGGGCACGAAGGTCGGCTGCGGTAATGGCGAATGCGGAGCCTGCACAGTGATCATGGATGACCGTGCGGTCTGCGCCTGCCTCGTGCCACTTGGCCGGGCGTATGGCAGGCGGATTGAGACGATAGAAAGCCTCGGCCCGCCAGACGATCTGCATCCGGTCCAGCAAAAACTGGTGGAGCGCGGCGCGTTCCAATGCGGGTTCTGCACGCCGGGCATCGTTATGTCGGTAGTTGCGCTGTTGCGGGAAACGCCGCGGCCCGGCGATGCCGCAATCAAGGCGGCGCTTCAGGGGAACCTCTGCCGGTGCTCCGGTTACGTGAAGCTACTGGAAGCCATTCAGGAAATCGTTCGGGAGGGGTTGCATGAATGCTGAATACCGTATCATTGGTCAGCCCCGTCCCCAGATTGAGGGGCCGGACAAAGTCAGCGGCCGCGCTGTCTATACCCATGATGTGACGCTGCCCGGAATGCTGTTTGGTGCGATCCTGCGCAGCCCGCACCCCCACGCCCGGATAAGGTCGGTGGACGTATCGGGTGCGCTGGCGATGCCCGGTGTTGCTGCCGCCATATCCGGTCAAGACTTTGCCGAGCTGCAATACATCAATGCAGGCCCGGCCTTTGCGGACCGGTACGCCATGGCCCGGGACGTGGTGCGGTTCACCGGCGAGGAAGTCGCAGCTGTCGCCGCCCGGACCCAGGCGGAGGCCGTGGCCGCGCTGTCGGCGATCAAAGTTGACTACGAGGTATTGAAACCGGCCTTCGATGTGCCGTCTGCGCTGGCCGGAAACGCGCCTGTCCTCCACCAAAAGCCGAACCTGCCGCCGAACGTGGCGCAGGTGAGTGTGGCAAAGTTCGGCCCGGTGGACCAAGGTTTTGCGAATGCTGCTCACGTGTTTGACGAGACGTTCGTGCACGGCCACGTCGCGCCGGTCTGCATGGAGACGAACGGCGTCGTCGCGCGTTTCGATGCGGATGGCGGCGACCTTTGGCTTTGGGCGCCGACCCAGGCCCCGTTCTTTGTGCGCAAGGAAATTTCGCATGTTCTCGAACTGCCGCTAGAGAAGGTCCATATTCTGTCGGTCGTGATCGGCGGCGGTTTTGGCGGGAAGTCGCAGGCACCGGAACCCATCGCGATTGCCGCCATGCTGGCGATGAAGGCGGGATGTCCGGTCAAGATCACCCTCAACCGGCAGGAAGAGTTCCTGAGCGGCAAGTCGGACCATGCCAAGAAAATGCGGGTTCGTACCGCCGTCGCCGCAGACGGCACACTGCTCGCGAGGCACACGGAATTCTGGGTCGACAACGGCGCCTATACGCATATGGGGCCCGCCTATATCTCCGGCGTTCGCCAGCGAACCTGCAACCTGTACCGCGTCGGCGCGGCGGGCTTTGACGGCAAGCTGGTTTATACCAACAAGGTCTCCGGCGGCTCCTACCGCGGCATGGGTGCGCCGCAGATCATCTGGGCAATCGAGAGCCAGATCGACCAGACCGCGGAACGGTTGGGCCGGGACAAGCTGGAATACCGCATTTCCATCGCCAACAGACCGGGTGACCACACGCCCATGGGGTGGAACATCGGCACCTGCGCCCTCGCGGAGTGCCTGGCTGAAGCGGGCCGCCGCATCGGCTGGGAGGAGAAGAAAAACAGCATGCCGCCCAACCGCGGCATTGGTTTTTCCGGGATGATCAACCCCAGCGTCGGTGTGCTCTATGCAGAGGGCAATTTTGCCGAAGTTGCGATTGACCTGTTTGCCGACGGGCGTTTGCGCGTAGGCGCGCAATCTGCCGACTGTGGTACCTCCCAGAACACGGTGATGGGCCAGTTCGTGGCGGAGGAGTTGGGCATCGATCCGGACCTGATTGACGTCATCCACATGGATACGGACGAGACGCCGCCGGACCTAGGCAGCGCCGCCTCCCGCGTGACCTTCGTGACCGGCAATGCCGCGATCAAGACTGCCAGGGCCTTCCGCGCGAAGGTTAAGGCCCGGCTGGCGCGGCGTTGGCAGGTGTCGGCGGAAGACATCACCTTTGAAGACGGTGTTGCGGGCTACAAGGACGACAACGAGCGCCGCTTGACGCTTGCCGAAATCGCCGATCTGGAAGGCCCATTCCGGGTCGAGGACCGGCACAACATCGACCTGCCGCGGCCTGATCCCTCGACCGGATACGGTCACTACGCAGCGACCTATGGCTTCGGTGCACAGGCGGTGGAGGTTGAGGTCAATCCGGAGACCGGCCATGTCACCGTGTTGAAGGTCGTGGTTGTCCAGGACATTGGCCGCGTGATTAACCCGCTCGCGCTGGACGGCCAGATGCATGGTGGCATCGTACAGGGCATCGGCATGGCGCTGCGCGAGCAGTTGGTGTTCGACCAGGGCGCGCCCGTGAACGCGTCGCTCATTACCTACAAAGCGCCCCGCATCAAGGATACGCCCGAGATAGAGACGGTCTTTATCGAGACTGACGACCCGACCGGGCCCTATGGCGCAAAGGCCGGCGGCGAGCACTCCATCTGTCCGACACCGGCTGCCATTGCCAACGCGGTCGCCCACGCAACCGGGACCCGCTTTACGAAGCTCCCCATCACCGCAGCCGATATTTTGTCGGCAAGGAACAAGGACAAGCCGCTGGCGCTGAAGCCATGGAGGCGGCCCTATAACCTGGAGGTGGCGACCGCGCGGTCGCTCTATCCGAATGTGCTGTTTCCGGGCTTGCGCAAACTGGGCGCCAAGGTAGGGCGCAAGCGGAAGCCGAAGCTCAACTATGACTATGTCCGCCCAGACGATCTGTCCGATGCGCTGCGGCACCTGGCTAAGCCGGGGCAGACAGCGAAAGTGATTGCCGGCGGCACCGATTTGCAGGTCGGGATGCGCCAGGGAATCTATGACCCTGACGTGCTGATCGATATAGCCGGTCTATCAGAGTTGCGCGGCATTCAGGCCAACAGCGAGTGCCTTAATATTGGTGCCGCCACCACGATTTCAGAGATTGTTGAGCGGGACGATATCCGCGCCGTGCATCCGATGCTGTGTGATGGGTTTGCGAAGATCGCGACAAGACAAATCCGCAATGTGGCCACAATCGCCGGCGACCTGAGCCAGGAAAAACGGTGCTGGTTCTTCCGCAGCGGCGCGCAATGCTACAAGGCAGGCGGCGCGTCTTGCCCGTGTTATGCGGTGCTGGGCGACAGCCGCCATCATTCGATCATGGGGGCGGGCCGGTGCGCCGCTCCCTGCGTCGCCGACGCCGCGCCCATTCTTGCCGCATTGGACGCAAAAGTGGTGATCGCCTCTGCCGCGGGGACCCGGCGGGTGGATATGGCGGATTTTTACGTCTGGTCCGGTGAAACGGTCGTCAAGCCAACCGAGATTATCCTCGCGGTGGAGGTGCCATTCCCCCGCGGCGAGCAAAACCAGATTTATGAGAAGTCAGCCGGTTGGGATGGCGATTTTGCCGATGCTTCCGTCGCCGCCGTGCTGACATGGCGGGGAGGTAAACTGGCGGATGCCCGTATCAATCTTGGCGCGGTTGCCCCTCTACCCGTGCGGGCGAGGGCGACCGAGAACGCATTGCTGAGCGGCGACCTCTCCGCCGCTTCCGTCCGGTTGGCGGCGGCGCTGGCTGTCCATGGCGCGCTGCCTTTATCGGGGAACAGTCACAAGACGAACCTGCTGGTAAACCTGACCGAGCGGGCGGTTCAGCGCTGCCTGGGCGAAGAGCGCTAATGGTCTGATCGAAACGCTAGCGGTACTACTTGTTTACGGTGACGGGGACGGTTGGCATCGTCACAATATCCCCCAGGTCCACGTAGTTGGGGCCGCCTAGCCGGGCGATTGGGTCCAGGACTTTTGTATCGATCTTGCCGTCGACGGCAAGTCCGTCGCGGACATGGAACAGGACGACCTCGCCCACATAGAAGTTCGACTTCAACTCGCCGAATTCCAGGATCTGGTGCAGACGGCATTCCATTGACACGGGAGCCTTTGCGATCCGCGGCGTACCGATCTCCGCGGACGGTGCAAGGTCTATATTCAGCTCCGAGACTTCGCTGACGTCCGGCGGATATTCAGCCGAGGACATATGCAGTTGGTGCAGCATGGGCGTGTCGGCGATATTGACGACAAACTCCTTGCTTTCGCGGATGTTGCGCGCCGTGTCCTTGAAGCCGCCCTGGAACCGCCCAACGCTGATACCGACCATGGGCGGCTTGTTGGAGACAAAGGTGAACGCGCTGAACGGCGCCGCATTGATAAGTCCGCTCTCGGACACTGACGTTACCCAGGCTATCGGCCGCGGCACTACCATACCCGTTAACAGCTTATAGGCTTCCGCATTGGACAGAGTGTTCGGGTCGATCTGCATGTCTGCTCCTCTTGTCGAAGGAAGTGTGCTGCGGATTGTGTTTGACCACAAGAACAACACCTCAAATAGCAGCTTATGGACGCTAAAATTGACATAAAATATACTAATAGTTGAATTTTTTGCTCCTTGATTGGTGGAGCGATGGCCAAAGACGGTATGATAGCACTGACCGCCTGCCATGTCGCTGATGGCCGGGAAGGCCAGGCGCTGCTGGCGGCGCTGGCGGAGGCTACGGGCTGCCGGGTGACGGGCACCAAGGGCCTGGTCGGCGGGCAGGATGCGGAGAGTTTCGCGCTGCATCCGGCCATTGCCGCCCGCCCGTTCAGCGCAGAGGCAAGAGCCGCCTATGCGCCGACGCTGGTGAAGCCGAAGTTTCTGGCGCCGGTCCAGGTGTCGGACGTGGCAGCGGGCATCGGCGGCTTCGTCATCAACGGCGTCTCGGCATTCGACGAGTTCGGCTATTCGATCAGCAATGCAGGCGACGTCAATGGCGACGGGCTGGATGATCTGATCGTTGGAGCCAGGGGCGACTCACCGAACGCCATTGCCTCCGGCGCGAGCTTCGTGATTTTCGGAAGGACAGACAATTCGGCTGCGGTCGAACTTTCCAACGTGGATGCTGGTACGGGCGGATTCGTCATCCGCGGCGTTTCTCAACAGGATGTGGCCGGTTGGTCGGTGGGCGGGGCGGGCGACGTCAACGGCGACGGTCTCGACGATTTGATTGTCGGCGCGCCTGGCGACGATCCGAACGGGCTTTCTTCCAGCGCTGCTTTCATCGTTTATGGCAAGAGCGATGGTGCGGCGGTCGAGCTCTCCGCCCTGGAGTCTGGCACCGGCGGGGTCACCTGGAATGGCGCGGCGGCGTACGATCGTGCTGGCACTTTTGTCAGCGCGGCGGGGGATGTCGACGGCGACGGCTTCGACGACGTAATCGTCGGTAGCGAGGGGGCGTCCAGCCATGTCATTTTTGGAAGACAGAGTTTAAGCGGACAGGTCGTTGAAATCTCCGACGTGGACGCCGGGATCGGCGGCTTCGCCATTACCAGCGGCGGGCAGGTCAGCGGCGTAGGCGACCTCAATGGCGACGGCCTGGATGACCTGCTCGTTGGAGAAAGGTTCGGCACCAACAGCTATGTGGTGTTCGGCCGGGCCGCGGTGGATTTGGTTGTCACCTCCGACAGTGGCTTCTCCAACAACGACAATGTGACCAACGATTCTACGCCGACCATCGCCTTCCAGGCGGATGCCGGTACGGTGATGCAGATCGACTGGGACGACGGCAACGGCTTTGTCGCGACGGGCCTGCTCCAGCAGGTGACGCTGGCGACGCCGTATACAACCGACGGCGTCAAGAACATCCAGGTGCGGGCGAACGGGGCGACCACATCAGCGGATGACGTTATCTAGACGCTGGCCGTTACCATCGACACAACGGGCCCTAGCTTCCTCCAGGCCATCGAACTCTCCGATATAGAGGCCGGAACCGGCGGCTTCGTCATCAATGGCGTGACGGCGGGCGATCTTGCTGGTTACTCCGTCAGCAATGCGGGCGACGTCAATGGCGACGGCCTGGCCGACCTGATCGTCGGTGCGCCGTACGACAATCCGCACGGTAATGATTCCGGTACGGGCTTCGTGATCTTCGGCCGCTCAGGCGGGGTAGACCTGATCGCCGCTTCGGACAATGGCCCGTCGGACAATGACAATCTGACCAGTATTACCATGCCGACGATCGAGTTCACGGTCGAGTCCGGCACGGTGCTGGAGATCGACTGGGACGACGGCAACGGCTTCCAGGCGACGGGCGTGGCGACTGGCCTGCCGCAGCAGGCGACGCTGATGGTTCCCTATGCCACAGCCGGGCTGAAGACGGTCCAGGTGCGGACAACGGATGCGGCGGGTAGCCAGCATACTGAAGTGCTGGCAATCACCATCGAGCCGATCATTATCGAGGGCACGGGCGGTAATGACACGCTCATTGGCAATACCCACGACAACATGCTTCTGGGCCTCGCCGGTAACGATATCCTCGATGGCGGCGCGGGCGCTGATGTCCTTGACGGTGGTACTGGCTTTGACAAGGCGACCTATATTTCTGCGGCGTCGGGAGTGCTGGCGGATATAGCCTTCGTCGGCGGAAATACAGGCGATGCGACTGGCGATACCTTCATCTCTATCGAAAACCTGGAGGGCTCGACCCACGACGATAATCTACGTGGTGATGACAGCGGCAACGCCATCATCGCGAGCGGAGGTGATGACGTCGTCTATGGCCCCGGCGGGGATGACCGGTTGCTGGGGAATGCGGGTGACGACATCCTGATCGGCGGCGCGGGCATCGACCACTACAATGGTGGCAATGGCACGGACCGGGTTCAGTATCAGGATTCCAGCAATGGTCTTCGGGTCGATCTGCAGGTGCAGGGCACTAATACTGGTGAGGCGGCGGGCGAGATTTACCTGCTGATTGAGGACATTGTCTCTTCGTCGGGTAACGACCAGCTCTTTGGCAATGCCTCTGCCAACAAGTTGTACGGCTTTGACGGTGTCGACCGGGTGTTCGGACGGGCGGGCAATGATATCCTGTTCGGTGGCGACGGCAACGATATCGTTAACGGTGGCACCGGTGACGATATTCTGGTGGGCGGCTTAGACGTGGACACGTTCCGTTTTGAGGGTGCGGACTTTGGCTCCGACCGGATCCTTGACTTCACCGCCGGGGGGGGTGATCGACCTGAAATACTATGCCGGTCTGACATTCGCAGACCTGACCATTGTGGATGTGGCAGGGCGTGCGGAAATCTCCTTCGCCAACGGCTACATCGTGCTGACGGGTATCCTGGCCGCCGATGTGATGGAAAGCTGGTTCGACTTCGCGACATAGACGCGGGAGTCAGTAAAGCCCCCGCTCTGTCATCACTTGCGTCTGACGGTCGTTCTCTTCCTCGGTCAGGCCCTGCACGTGGTCGAGCAGCATTTTCGGGTAGCTCGGCAATGTCTTGCGTTCGATGTGGCGGGAGGCATCCCATAACCGTGAGCGAACGAAAGCCTTGGGGCAATGCAGGAAGGCTTCCTCAACCCGGATGATCAGCCCGACCTTGGGCACCCGGCCGTCTATGGCACTGTCTTCCAGTACACGGGAGTCGTCTGTGATCCGGGCGGTGCCGTTGATGCGCAGAGTCTCGCCCATACCGGGCACCAGCACGAGCAGGCCCACTTGCGGGTTGGCCAGGACATTGGCCAATGCATCCAGCCGGTTGTTGCCGACCCGGTCCGGCAGCAGGATGGTGTGTTCGTCTAACATGCGAAGGAAGCCCGGTGGATCGCCCCTGGGGGAGACGTCTGCGCCGTTTGGGCCTTGGGTCGAGAGCACACAAAACGGCGAGAGTTCCAGGATGGCCTGGCAGTGTTTGTCCAGACGGGTCAGCACTTTGTCCGTCGCGCGGGACATGGGAGCGTGATGCAACGCCCGCAAATCGTCCTCCGACGTGATGAGAGAGAGGTCGTCCAGGTTCATCGTAGTTGCTTTCCTTGGCCGCGTTGGGTGGTCAGCCGATATCAGTGCAATGCAATAGCACAAAGAGCGCCCCCTATGTGCGCTCTCCGACATGGGTAGCAAGAACGTTGTCCGATCAAACTTAATCGCTTTCATGATCAATTGGGCAGGCTAAGATGCTCAAATTGAGGGATTTCGTCCAGGTTCACCCCATCCAGCTGAACCGGGATCTGCTCGAACCGCGTTTGGGGCGGGGGAAGTGCTAAGGGAAGGAAGGAACAATGAAACTGGCTGGTTCCTGTTATTGCGGCGCGGTGCATTTTTCGGTCGAGGCCTATGCGCCAGTGCCCTATATGCGCTGCCATTGCTCAATTTGCCGCAAGACGGCGGGTGGTGGGTTTGCGATTAATCTGGGGGCGAGGGCCGACACGCTGACCGTGACAGGCGAGCAGGATATCTCGATATTTCGGGCGGTCATTGATGGCAAGGAAAGCCCAGCCGAGCGCCGCTTCTGCGCGAAGTGCGGCTCGGCGTTGTGGCAACAGGACCCGCGATGGCCGGAGTTGGTGCATCCCTTCGCCAGCGCCATCGACACGCCATTGCCGGAGCCGTCAGAGCAGGTGCACATCATGCTGGGTTCGAAGCCTGCATGGGTCTGGGATGATGCGCTTGAAGGGGAGGCGCAGTTTGCGGAGTATCCGGACCAGTCGCTTGAGGCCTGGCACAGGGCACGGGGGCTGCTGGAAGGGTAGGGGCAGCGGCGCCCCCGGCGCGCGGAAAGCCAACACCGAAGCGTTAGTGGTGGTCTGCCACGAACTCGATCAACACACCGCTCGCATCTTCCGGGAAGATGCGCAGGCTGCCGTCGAACATGTGCTCTGGCACTACATGCTTGGCGGCCAGGTATTGCTCGGTCGCGCCCAGGTCCTTTACCGCAATCCGCAGCGCGTACCAGCGGGGGAGGGGGCCTTTGGGCACGGCAGCGCCGATGTGCAGAACCGGGAAGGTTTTGGGCGTGGTAACATGCACGCGGCCACGGGGCAGATGCACGCTGAAACCGTGCGGGGCGTCGTGGATGGCTTCCTTGCCATAGACCTTGGTCAGCGCTTCCTTGGAAGCTACCAGGTCCTCTACGATGGCGGTCGCAGACGCCAGCGCGACGGCGCCGTTTGCGTGCTTCCGCCAGGCAGGGGTGCGCATCAGGTCTGGCGTGCGGTGGCAGCAGAAAAAGGTCCAGATGCCGGCGGTCTGTTCCTTGGGGATCATGACGTTGTTGAAGGTCACCATGCCCGGCGGCTGCTCCTGGGGACGTTCCAGCAGCAGCGGACCCTGTATATCCAGCCCGGCGGCGGTTAAGTCGCGGGCAATATCGTCAGCCTCCGGCGTGCCGTTCGCAAGCCGCTGAAAGCCTTCGCCGCGGGTCGATAGGAACTCCTTGAAGCCGAAGTCCGGCAGGTCAGGTTCATTCATTCCCAACAATTCCAAGTATGTATCGGGGAACATGATGCAGTAGTTTGCTGTCGCGCGGTTCTGGTGGTTACCCATGGGCACATGGGTAAAGCCCAGTTTCTCGTAAACCTTGCGGGCGGCATCCAGATCGTGGACGGCGATAACGGCGTGATCCAGCCCCAGAACGGCTTTGCTCATGACCCTGTTTTCCTCGTAGAATGGGTGTCTGTCTGAAACCTTAGCGGGATTGAAGCCGGTACGAAACCGGCTGTGTAGGAGAGTTGATGCGCCGACTGGTGCTTCGGTTGATTGGGACGGTTTTGTTTCTAAGCGGATTGGCTTCGCTACCGTTCCCCATCCCGTTCGGTTTGCTAACAATGGTCATCGGCCTAGTGCTGTTGCTCGGCAACAGTGTTTGGGCTGCTGAGTTGTTGCGCCGTGCCCGCCGCCGCTAGCCGAAGCTGAACGCAAGTCTGCGCAAGGCAGGCAAGCGGCTGCCTCGCTCCATGCATCGCGTCCTGTTTTCCACCGATCCCCGCCGTAAACCGAAAGGCATTGGCCCATGAGCGCTCCCACAAACCGCACCTTGGACAAGACCGCCAGCCACCCGATATTCCGGCCCAGCACGTCAAAGCGCTGGAGGGTATGCCGGAAAGTCAGGGCGGCCATAATCTGTCGATCAAGCCGCTGATGGTGGGTCAGGACATGGTTTTCCTGGAGGCGCACCGGGAGAAGGGCCTGGTCGATCCGGAGCACTCCCACCCCGACCATGAAAGCATTTGCTATCTGGTAAAGGGCAAGGTTCGGGTCGTCATTGGCAGCGAGGAGTTTATCGCCGCGCCGGGCGATACCTGGATCCACCCAGCCGGCGTGCCGCACTATCACGAGGCGCTGGAGGACTCGGTCCAAATCGAGATCAAGTCCCCGCCGAAGAAAACCTGGACCTAAGTATGTGTTCCATCCTGGCTGATCGGATAGCCCCTCGTCGCTCTGCGTTTTTCATGGCACGCTGTGTTTTGACCGAGGCGCGGGATGGGAGAGCGACATGGTGATCAAGCTTCACAGTCAGGCGACGACGCCACCGAAGATCAGGGCGGCCATACAGGCCAGTGACGACCCTGCGTGGGTTCTTGCCGAGCGTCACGGGACCACGGAACAGACCGTATGGAAATGGCGCCAGCGTGCCAGCGTGGAGGATTGCAGCCACACGCCCCATCGCCTTCAGACGACGTTGACGCCAGCGCAGGAAGCTGTCGCCGTGGCCCTCCGCAAGACGCTTTTGGTCTCGCTGGATGATCTGCTGGCGGTGGTGCGCGAGTTCTTGAACCCGAATGCCTCCCGCTCTGGCCTTGACCGCTGCTTGCGTCGGCATGGCGTGGGGGCCCTGCGCGCCCTGAAAGCAGCATCGCCCCAGCCAAAGCACAGCGCCTTCAAAGCCTATGAACCCGGTTCCATCCCCATCGACCTGAAATACCTGCCACCGATGGCAGATGAGAGCCGCCGCCGTTCCCTCTTCGTGGCCATCGACAGGGCAACGCGTTGGGTTGTTGTCAGGGTCTACAACAGCAAGACAGCGGCCAATGCCCGGCGCTTCCTGCGCGCCCTGGAGCGCGCCTGCCCGATGCGGATCCGCCCCATACTCCCGGATAATGGAAAAGAGTTCACGGATCGCCTCTTCGGTCTGCGCCAGCGCGCCGCAACAGGCGCGCATGAATGCGACACGCTGGGCGCGGCCCTCGATATCGATCATCGCCTGACGCTGCCTAGGTCACCTCAGACCAACGGTATGGTCGAACGGTTCAATGGCCGCATCGAAGAGGTTCTGCAGAGCCATCCCTTCCGATCCGGCGAGGTTCTGGAAGCCACGCTGCTTCGCTATGTCTGGCTTTACACCCAGCCGCTGCCGCAATCAGCCCTGGGCAGCAAGACGCTCTTGCAGGCACTGAAAGGATGGCGCAAACTCAAACCAGAGTTGGTCAGGAAACAGCCATATTACCTTCCTGGATGGGACACTTATTCTATATCAAGAACAAGAGCTTGTTGTTTGACTTGGTCGTGATGCTGCAAACGGTGCGGATCATCTTATTTGCCGAGGGTTCCCGGTAAGACGTCTGTTGTGGTGGCGCGTGCGGGGGGCCTGTCGGGTCCGCCGTGGGCGAGTATGCGATTGGAATGTGGTTAACGTATCTGGTAGGTTCCCGGCTGTGCAGTAGATTGACGTGTTGGGTGAAAATTAGGCTCGGCCATTCTGGAGAAATTAAGCAATGGTCGGCTAAGCGCAGACAAAAAGTTGATTGGGTTTACCTTCTGTTGACCCGCTGCCGTCATAAACTGAAATAGCTTGCGGCCTTGCTGGCTGTCCCTACGTATCGGGAAGCAACGCCGCAACACGCTTGAGGAAACAACGAATGACCGCGGCCACTTCCATTTTCGATCCGGAAAAGTGATGCCAAAGTTGGCAATGTCTTTGGTAGCCGGTCTTTTGCTGTTCTCGCCGGCTCAAGGCTGGGCCTGCACGGACGATTCCGATCAGTATTACGAAGATGCGCTCGATTGGCTGAAGAAGGGCGATGTCAGAGCGTCGATCACTCAGTTGCGCAACGCCTTGCAGCAATGTGCAGACAATTATAGCGCCCATCTGTTGCTCGGGCGTTTGTATCTGCAGTCGGGCAATCTGCCGGGCGCAGAAAAGGAACTGGCCTACGTGCATCGTGGCCAGCCGAGCGACGAGACAGAGGTATTTCTCGGCCAGGCCCAGTTGGGTCTGCGGCGGTATCAAAACGTCCTGGCGACGGTACGTGAAACAGCGGATGATCCGAAATTTGGCACCGCCAAAACTCTGATCCGGGCCGAAGCCTTGTTTGCGCTCAATGTGCTGGACGAGGCTGAGACCAACGTTGCCAAGATGCTGCAAGCCGACGCGGCCTCAACCCCGGCTAATCTTCTGGTGGCGAAGATCAAAGCGCGCCAGGGCGATGGGCCGGCGGCTGAGAGGCACATTGATACTCTCCTTGCGTCTAACCCGAAATTGGTTGAAGCCTATATTCTCCGTGCGCAGTTGGCGCTGCAGGCCCGCGAGTTCGACAAGGTTCTGGCGGTCGCCGATAAAGTCATAGAGGTCGCACCATCCGATCCGCGCGGCAAGCTGATGAAAGCGGAAGCGCTGGTCCGCAAGAATGCTCTGGTAGAAGCCAAAGAAGTGCTGGCGGCATTCTTGGAGGAGTCGCCGGGGGTTACATCTACCGTTTATCTGCAAGCCCGCGTCTTGATGCTGCTGAATGAGTACGAAGCGGCAGATGCGGAACTGGCCAAATTGCCCGATCAGGTGCGCCGTCAGTCGGCGGCCAGTTTGATCGTTGGCTTGGTCAAATACCAGCTCGGCCAATACGGTCAGGCCGAAGAAGCGCTGAAGCGGTTCGTCGCCGCTGCCAGCGCTTCGGGCCGCCAGGCTCGGCGGCTGTTGGCCAATATCCAGTTGCGTTCGGACCGCCCGCTGGCGGCGTTGCAGACACTGGATGCCCTGACTGGCGAAACCAGCAGCGATGTCGCCTCGTTCCAGTTGGCAGCCAGCGCGGCGCTTAGGCCCAGTGATCTGAACAAAGTGCAATTGTTCCTGCGGCGTGTTGCGCAGCTCGGCTCGCCGGATGACCGGCAGCAGGCCTTGACCTTCCTTCAGATTCTGCGCAGCGCGACGAAGGACGAAGCCAACAATCTCGTACTGGAGCCCGTCTCGCTCGGCGTTCTGCTGGCATTGGACCTGGCACAGTTCGGCGATAGCGAGGGAGTGCTGGCAAAAGCGCAAGCTCTCCAGGCGGAGCAACCTGACAATGCAGCCGTCGCCAACCTGCTGTCCCGTCTATACGTTTCAAGCGGAGAGTTGGGGAAAGCCCGCGCCGCGCTGGCACCTGTTTTGGCGGCTGACCCGACGCACTTCGCCAGCATCACCAATATGAACCGCATCGATACTGGCGAGGGCAAGTTCGACGCTGTCGAAGCGAGGTTGCGGGATGCTTTGGCTCTGGCACCGGCAAATGAACCGCTGATCCTGCAATTGGCGAACTTCCTGGCGAACCGCAGCAGCCGTGAGGCTGCGTTGGCTCTGCTCCAGGAAAAAGCGGTTGCATTGCCTGGTTCCCTCGCGATCCGGGCCAATCTAATCAATATCAGTTTGCGGCAGGGCAGACTGGGAGAGGCTCGCCGCTGGGCAGATGAGGCCTACCAGATTGGTCTGACAAGCAATCCCAATGGCTTGAACGTGGCGGCCGAAGCCTATGCTGCCTTGAAAGATTATCCGGCTGCGGTCGATGCCTATGCAAAGCTTGCAGAAAAGCCGGACCAGCCCGTCAACGTCTTGCTCAAGCTGGCGCAAGCGCAGTTGCTGAGCGGTGATCAACCTGCCGCACAGGCGACGATCGAGAGCGTTTTGGCAGCGCAGCCTGCCCACTTCGCTGCCAACCGTGCTCTGATAGCGATGCTTTTGGAAGCCAAGGATGAAGCGGGGGCCATGGCCGTCGCCAATCGGGCCGGTGCTGCCAGTTCACCGATCGGCGCGGTGTTGCGCGCGGGTGTGTACCGCAGAACCGATAGGATTGACCAGGCGATCCTGGAGATGCGCAACCAGCTGGCCATCACGCCGTCGTCGGGCCTGGTGCAGCAGACCTACGCATTTCTCATTGAAACCGGGAAACGGGATGAGGCAGCGGGCGTGGTAAGCGGCTGGCTGGGGAAAAATCCGGACGATGCCGCGATGCTGCAACTTCTCAGTTCGCACTATATCCAGGACAAGGCGCTGAAGCGGGCTCGGATATTGCTGGAGCGCACCTATTCCATGCTGCCGAACAATGTGATCGTGCTCAATAACTTCTCGTGGTTGCGATACGAACTGAACCAGGGCGGTGCGCTGGATCTTGCGCGGCGCGCATACAAAATTGCGCCTAACTCGCCGGCGGTTGCCGATACGCTCGGTTGGATTCTGGTGCGGGAAGGTGAATTCGCGGAAGGCCTGAAGTTGCTCTACGCAGCTACCGACGCGGCACCCAAGAACGGCGATATCGCCTATCACGTCGCCTTTGCCCTGAACGAAAGCGGCAAGAGGCAGGAAGCCATCGATACCCTGGAGCGAATCCTGGCGGATGAGGTGGAAGAGCAAAATTTCACGGAAAGAGCCAAAGCCGAGGCGCTTCTGGGAAAACTAAAAAATGGTTAGCAGTACGAACGGCTGATCAGTGCCTGACCAACATTTACCAAGGGAATAGTGATGGCTGTTGATACAACGGGATTTGCCCCGCGCCTGTTTCTGATTGGCGCACAAAAGGCCGGCAAGACATCGCTTGCCTACCTGTTGGATCAACACCCAGATATTGCGGTCTCAAACCCAAAAGAACCGGGCTTCTTTGCAGCCCATTTCGGCAGGGGTTGGGACTGGTACCGAAGCTGCTATCCCGAGCGTTTGCCCCGGGTGCTGCTAGATGCCTCCACCGACTATACAATGGCGCCGGTGCAGGGCGGCGCTGACGATACGGTGCCCCGGCGTATCAAGGAGCACGCACCGGAAGCGCGTTTTATCTATGTGTTGCGCGACCCGGTGGAGCGGACCATCTCCGCCTACCGGCATGACCGGCGCGCTGGCCGTCTGACCGGCACCCTGCAGGACGCGGTCACCGCGGAGCCGTTCTACGCTGATGTCAGCCGGTACCGTCATCAGGTGGAGCTGTATCGCGCGCACTTCCCCCGAGACTGCTTTCTGTTTATCGACTTTGCCGAGTTGACGGCTGACCCGGCAGGAGTCGCCCGCCGGTGCATCGCGTTTGCCGGCCTGAATCCTGACGCTGCCGCGTTCGATCTTGGGCAGCCAAAGAATGCGGCATTTCAGTTCAACGGCCTGGGCCGTATTTTTTCAACCTGTTTCCGGACGAGCGGTTGGCCAGTCGGTTTGTCGGCGCGGTCAAGGGAATGACCCCGGAAGTGGTACACCGGCTTGCTAAATCTCTGATGACCACAGCGCCCGACCGAATCGCCGACGCAGACCATGCCTGGCTCGCGGGGATGTTTGCAGCGGAAAATCAGGCCATGGAATCCATCGCTGGATTTCGGTTTTACCGATGATTTGCGACTGGTTTTGCGGCAGATTTGCCCCTGGTCCAGCACGGTTTCTGAAAACCGGATGCCGCACCCATTGCGCCTAAGCATTTACACATTCATGTCATCTGTGTATCGAATGCCGACCAACGCGAATGGATGTACGACTTTGCGTGCCACCATTCAGATCCAAAACACCAGCAGACCGGTTCCGCCATGAAAATCCTTGCCGGAAACAGCAATCGTCCGCTGGTCGAAGCCATTGGCCGCTACCTCAACCTGCCGCTCACCAATGCGGCGATTAAGCGGTTCGCGGATATGGAAGTGTTTGTGGAAATCGAAGAAAACGTCCGCGGCGAGGATGTTTTTGTCGTTCAGTCCACCAGCTTTCCGGCCAACGATACGCTGATGGAGCTGCTGGTTTGCATCGATGCATTGCGCCGCAGCTCGGCCAAACGAATAACCGCAGTGATCCCCTATTTTGGCTACGCGCGCCAGGATCGTAAGACGGGCTCCCGCACCCCAATTTCGGCCAAGCTGGTTGCCAATCTGATCACGACTGCCGGTGCCAACCGGGTGCTGACGACGGATTTGCATGCGGGTCAAATTCAAGGCTTCTTCGACATCCCGACTGACAATTTATTCGCCTTGCCTGTCTTCGTCGCTGATATGCGTAAGCGCTATGCCAATGAAAAACTAATTGTGGTCTCTCCGGACGTGGGCGGCGTGGTCCGCGCACGAAGCCTCGCCAGCCGGGTGGATGCGGATCTGGCGATCATCGACAAGCGCCGGGAACGGGCGGGCGTTTCGGAAGTGATGAACATCATCGGCGAGGTCGAGGGCAGCCGGTGCGTGTTGATTGACGATATCGTCGATTCGGCCGGCACGCTCTGCAATGCGGCTGTCGCACTCAAGGCCAATGGCGCGACCAGCGTCTCCGCTTATGTGACCCATGGCGTGCTGTCCGGTGGTGCCGTTGCGCGTGTCGAAGCCTCGCCTATGGACCAGTTGGTGATGACCGACAGCATTCAGGCAACCGAACCGGTGCTGGCAGCGCGCAATATTACGCCGCTGAGCATTGCGCCGCTTTTGGGCGAAGCAATCAAGCGTATCGCGGAAGAACGCTCGGTCTCCGGCCTGTTCGACTAAGCTACGGGCTGCGTTTCCGGCAATGGGAAAGGATGCGGCCATGGACTTGCCTCAAGGGCTCAAACTGTTCGACCTGAGCGGCCATGTGGCTGTCATCACCGGCGCTTCGTCGGGAATAGGCGCGTCGCTGGCAGGCGTCATGCGCGACTGTGGGGCCTAAGTGGTGCTGGTCGCCCGGCGGGAAGACCGCCTGCAGCAGGTCGCCGATCAGACCGGCGCGGCCTATGTGGTGGCCGACATCAGCAAACACGAAACTTTTGATGCCGTTGCTGAGCAGGTCTCTGCACCGTTCGGCCCGCCGGACATCGTGGTGAATGCAGCCGGCATGACCCGGCGTGCGCCGGCGCACGAGGTCACGCCGGAAGACTGGAACGCCGTGATGGCGGTGCAACGCTGTTCTTCAGCCAGCGATTTGTTGGGGCCATGCGGGAAAAGGGCTGGGGCCGGATCATCAATGTCGGCTCGCTTTCAACCGCCCGCGCGCTGCCGAACGCCACAATCTATGGCACAGCCAAGACCGGGATTTGGGGCCTGACCCGCCAGATGGCGATGGATTTTGCGCCCTGGGGTGTGACGGTGAATGCGCTCTGCCCCGGCTATTTCGAGACCGAGCTGACCGCGCCCATCGTGGCAGATAAGGCACGATGGCAGGCATTGGCCGATACCACGATGATGGGGCGGAACGGCGGTCTTCCTGGCGAGCGCCGCCGGCCGCTATGTCACCGGACAGACGCTCTATGTCGATGGCGGTTTTACGGCAAAATAGCCGGGGCTGGATTTCCGGCGTGAGAGAGGCCATATGGGCTCTCTCTACCCCCAACCGGAGCATCGTATGATGAAGCCGCGCAACCCGATCGCGCGGCGCCTGGCAGATACGCTCTTCCATCCGCGCCGCATTAAGCCCAAAAAGGGCAAAGGCAGCTACAGCCGCCGTCCGAAACACAAAGTATCGGGCGGCGGTTCGCTTTTGGCATAGGGAGTTACGCCGGCATGGCCGGGTTGGAAATTTGGGAGCTTTTGTTTCTGGCTGGTGTCGTTGGCATCGGATCATTCGTGCGCGGCGTGACGGGCTTTGGCTCCTCCATGATTTATGCGGTAGGGCTGACCTTCGTGCTGCCAGCGTCGGAGGTGGTGCCGATCATCCTGCTGTTGGAACTGGCAACGACCGTGTGGATGCTGCCCAAGGTCTGGCGGTTCGCACACTGGCGAAGCCTGTCTCTGCTGTTGATCGGTTGCGCAATAGCATTGCCGCTCGGGCTGGCGTTGCTGGCCCACGTGCCACGCGCACCCATGCAGGCGGTCATCGCGCTGGTGGTGCTGACCGTATGCCTGATCCTGCGTTCAGGCTTCCGGCTGGAAAAGCAGCCGGGGGTACTCGGTACAATCGGCGTGGGGCTCATTTCCGGTGTGTTGACGGGCGCTACGTCGGCCGGTGGACCGCCGGCGGTGATCTATTATTTCTCCGGCCCGGCAGCGGTTGCGGCGGGGCGGGCCTCGCTAATCGCCTATCTGGGGGCGGCGGATATCATTGCGACTGGAATGGCCAGCTATGAGGGTTTGATTGTCGGTGAAACTCTGCTGCGGACGGCGCTCGCCGTACCGCCAATGCTGCTAGGTATTTGGATTGGCACCAAGGTATTTCACCGCATGGACCCGGAGCGCTTCCGCCAATGGGTGATTATTGCGCTGGGCTGCCTTTCGGCTGCCGGGTTAACCAAAGCGTTGGTGACGATGTTGCTCTGACAGTACTGCTCTGACTGGGCTGTCCTACGGAAAATTTCAGCCGAATCGGTCAGCTGTTTGCTGCCTTTCGGCTGTTTTCATGACGGGACTCGGCCAGCTCGGCTTCCAATGTATCGACGCGTCCGCGAAGCAGTCGGATTTCTTCCAGCAGCACATCAAACCGGCGGTCTACCGGGTCTTTGACATCGGGCATCACGCCATAGGCGTCGAAAGCCTGGTCGTTGTCAGCTTTGCCACGCGCTAAGCGGGCGGGAATGCCGACCATGGTAACACCGGCGGGTACTTCCTTCAGCACCACGGCGTTCGCGGCGATGCGGGCGTCTTTGCCGACCGTGAACGGACCCAGGATTTTCGCCCCGGCGCCGACGATGACACCATCTTCGATGGTCGGATGGCGCTTGCCCAAATTCAGCGAGGTGCCGCCCAAGGTGACGCCCTGGTAAAGGGTGACATTATCACCGACTTCCGCCGTCTCGCCGATAACGACACCCATGCCGTGATCGATGAACAGGCCTTTGCCGATGACGGCGCCTGGGTGAATTTCAATGCCGCTCAATACCCGACCGATATGCGAGACAAACCGGCCCCAAAAGTAGAAATTGTTGCGCCAAAGTTTGTTCGCAATTCGGTGGAAGACCAGTGCGTGGAAGCCCGGGTAGCTAAAAACCACGTCCAAGCGCGACCGCAACGCTGGGTCGCGGGCCTTGTACGTTTCAATCTCTGACCACAATTCGCGTAGCATGGGAGCCTCGATCGCGGATGATATCCCTGAATATGGGTTCAATCGGGGACAAACGTCAGCAGCTTTATTAGTCACAACATTTTTTCGCGCAATGCAAAAGCAAGCGCGTTAGATTGCGCCACCTGTACAGACTACCAAGTAAAAGAGCTACCCCATGGATGTTCGAAACGGCTTTATCGATAGCATCGGTCATACCCCGTTGATCCGCCTGAGCCGGGTTTCGGCGGCAACCGGCTGCGAAATACTAGGCAAGGCGGAGTTCATGAATCCGGGCGGCTCGGTGAAAGACCGGGCGGCACTGGCGATTGTGAAGGATGCCGAAGCCAAAGGCCTGCTCAAGCCCGGCGGCGTAATTGTCGAGGGTACGGCAGGAAATACCGGGATCGGCCTGGTGCTTGTTGCCAATGCGCGTGGCTACAAGACTGTGATCGTCATTCCGGAGACACAGACCCAGGAAAAAAAGGACATGCTGCGGCTGTGCGGGGCTGACCTGCGGGAAGTCCCGGCGTTACCCTACCGGGACCCGAACAACTACGTGAAATATTCAGGCCGCCTGGCCGAGGAGATCGCAGCCGGGAACCCGGCCGGTGCGATTTGGGCCAACCAGTTCGACAATGTCGCGAACAAGCAAGGTCATTACGAGACCACCGGTCCTGAAATCTGGCAGCAGACCGGGGGCAAGGTGGACGGCTTTATCTGCGCCGTTGGCTCCGGCGGTACGCTTGCGGGCATCGCTCAATACCTGCGGGAGCAGAAAGCAGACATCAAGATCGGCATTGCCGATCCACCAGGCGCAGCGCTTTATGAGTATTACAAGAACGGTGAGTTGAAGAGCGAAGGCAGTTCGATCACGGAAGGTATCGGCCAAGGCCGGATCACCGCGAACCTGGAAGGCCTGAATATCGACATGCCGTACCAGATACCTGACAGTGAATCGCTGCAGGTGGCTTTTGACCTGCTTTCGGAAGAGGGATTGGCACTGGGCTCGTCGTCTGGTGTGAACGTGGCGGGCGCTATCCGTATGGCGAAGGACCTGGGACCAGGGCACACCATTGTGACGGTGCTGTGCGACGGTGCTGCGAAGTACCAGTCCAAAATGTTCAACCGCGCGTTCCTGGAAGAAAAGGGTCTGCCGGTCCCTAGCTGGCTGTAAACATTTCCGCGTTAGCGGTCTTCGCCAGCGCGTCTTTGATCCAATCCAGAAATGCGGCGATTTTAGGCTCGTCGCGGCGGGTTTCCTGGCAGACCGAGTAGTAGGCGTTGCCTGCCGGCAGGATTTCGTCGAACAATCGCACCACATCGCCAAGTTCCAAGAGGCGTTCGACCAGTACGCTACGCCCTATCGCAACGCCTTGCCCGGCGGCAGCGGCGCGGTTTACCAGCCGCGTGTCGTTGAAGGCCAATCCGGCCACTTTTGCCTCTCCCTTGATACCCCAATGGGAAAACCAGGCGGGCCAATGCAGCCAGGGTTCCTGGGTACGCTCGTCAGAATCGCTGAGAAGCCGGTGTTGCAGCAGGTCCTGCGCCTTCGCTACTTGTTCCATCCCGGCTGATCAGATAGCCCCTCGTCGCTCTGCGTTTTTCATGGCACGCTGTGTTTTGACCGAGGCGCGGGATGGGAGAGCGACATGGTGATCAAGCTTCACAGTCAGGCGACGACGCCACCGAAGATCAGGGCAGCCATACAGGCCAGTGACGACCCTGCGTGGGTTCTTGCCGAGCGTCACGGGACCACGGAACAGACCGTATGGAAATGGTGCCAGCGTGCCAGCGTGGAGGATCGCAGCCACACGCCCCATCGCCTTCAGACGACGTTGACGCCAGCGCAGGAAGCTGTCGCCGTGGACCTCCGCAAGACGCTTTTGGTCTCGCTGGATGATCTGCTGGCGGTGGTGCGCGAGTTCTTGAACCCGAAGGCCTCCCGCTCTGGCCTTGACCGCTGCTTGCGTCGGCATGGCGTGGGGGCCCTGCGCGCCCTGGAGCGCGCCTGCCCGATGCGGATCCGCCCCATACTCCCGGATAATGGAAAAGAGTTCACGGATCGCCTCTTCGGTCTGCGCCAGCGCGCCGCAATAGGCGCGCATGAATGCGACACGCTGGGCGCCGCCCTCGATATCGATCATCGCCTGACGCTGCCTAGGTCACCTCAGACCAACGGTATGGTCGAACGGTTCAATGGCCGCATCGAAGAGGTTCTGCAGAGCCATCCCTTCCGATCCGACGAGGTTCTGGAAGCCACGCTGCTTCCCTATGTCTGGCTTTACACCCAGCCGCTGCCGCAATCAGCCCTGGGCAGCAAGACGCCCTTGCAGGCACTGAAAGGATGGCGCAAACTCAAACCAGAGCTGGTCAGGAAACAGCCATATTACTTTCCTGGATGGGACACCTAGCAAGAGCGCTGCGGCCCATTCAGTAACTGAGGGCTCGCGACGGGAAAGACCAGCTCGTCGATCAGATGTTGCGTGTGCAGGCCGTCGCTGGAGAGGACATTGCTGTAGCGGATCGCGATGTCCGCCTCGCCAGCACGCAGATCAGCCCTGTGCGGTTCTGCCTGGATAATCAGCTCAATTTCAGGGTAACGGTCGGCGAACTCGCCCAGCCGATGCACGATCCAGCTATGAGCGAATGACGGCAACATGCTGACGGTCAGGACACCGCGCAGAGGCTCGCCGTCCAGGTTGGCGGTTGCGGCAGCAAGCCGGGTTAGGCCATCAGTGACGCCCGGCAAAAACCGCCGCCCTGCATCGGTCAGGCGCAGGCGGCGAGGTCGCCGCTCGAATAGCGCGATGCCCAGTTCCTGCTCCAACCCCCGCACCTGCTGGCTGATGGCCGCTGGTGTGACAAACAATTCCGCCGCCGCCCTGACAAAACTTTCGTGACGGGCAGCGGCTTCGAAGGTGCGCAGGGCGTTGAAAGAGGGCAGGTGGCGCATGGCGTCTCATTAGAAAATCTTTTGTAAAGAGCAATTAATCATCGTTTTGGCATAAGAACAACTGAGCTTAATGTCTGGGGATCTGTTGCTGTCACCGACAAGGAGGATCCCATGACGCTCAGACTTTTCCTCCTGCGCATGCAAGCGATTGCTGTGCCATCACCCTTGGACGTGCTGGATGCCGCTGCCATGCATCTGTTGCGATGGCAGGAGACCTGGCGGCAACGAAAACATCTGGCGTCCTTGGATGACGCTGCGCTGAAAGACATCGGGCTGAGTAGGGCCGATGTGGCGGCCGAACTGAAAAAGCCGGTCTGGCGGCTGTAATATTGGGCGAGGCACACCTGCTCCAAAAAAATGAACCGGTGTGACCTTGCTCACTTATCGGCGGCCGAATTCACTTTAACTCTATTGGAAAGAGGACAGTCAAACGCCACACGGGCCAGCCTGCCCTGACAACTTGGGAAGAAATGGACGGCATCATGAACCGCACTGCACTAGTCACCGCAGCCCCCAATGCAACTCAAGCTACGGGCACGAATGCCGGCGCAATCGGTCGTGTTGGGTTGATCCTTCACTGGTATGATCGCGCCCGCCAACAACGCCGGTTGAAAAACCTGGATGCGCGGATGTTGGACGACATCGGCGTTTCCCGCACCCAAGCCCGCCTGGATTGGCTGACATAGGAACCGAATGCTCACACTTTTCGACAATTGGGACTCCGGCAACGGATACAAAGTACGCCTGCTGCTCGCTCACCTGGGCGTTGATTACAAATTGGTTGATTTGGACACGGATGGCGGCGCGACTCGCACGGCGGAATTTCTGGCCGTCAATCCCAACGGCAAGATCCCAGCGATTGTCCTTGACGATGGCCGGGCCCTATTCGAGTCCAATGCTATTATGCTGTATCTGGCAGAGGGCTCAGCCCTGCTGCCGACAGAAAGCTTTGCACGCGCCCAGGTGGCGCAATGGCTGTTCTTTGAACAATACAGCCACGAGCCCTATGTTGCGGTCGCGCGCTACATCCACCGCCACCTGCCTGCGGGCCATGTGCGATACGGCGAGCTTCCCGCGTGTTGGGATGGGAGCAGCGGTTGGCGGCACACAACTGGATGGTGGGGAAGGAATTCTCCATCGCGGATATCGGGCTTTATGCCTACAGCCATGTTGCCTATCAGGGCGGCTTTGATCTGAATGAATTCCCGGCAGTGCAGGCCTGGTGTGTGCGCGTTGTGGCCACGCAGGGACATGTGCCGATGCTGGAGGGACCGCCCTGATTTAGGGCAGGTCGATCCAGCCACCGCCTTCCGACACGTGTTTGCTGACCCAGGGCAGCATCCAGGCGACGAACTCCTCTTAGTCACCATCGCAGGTCCAGGCGACCGGCAACACTATAGCCCCCGGGCTGCGCTCTGCATGGAAGGTGCCGCGGGTGAGGAAGGTTTCGTCCGATGCCTCGATCTTCAGTTCGACAAAGTCGCTGGCCGTGCCATCCGCACCGGTAAGGGTGCGGTAGCGCATTTGCACACGGGCGCTGTTCCAGGTGGTCTTGTAACCGCTGCCGGGAACCTTCAGCGCCTCGTCGATCATTTGCTGAAAGAAATAGTCCCACATGAAGGTCAGCGTATCCCGCATGTCCTCCAAGCTGGGAAGGTCATGGTTGTCTGGCTCAGGCATAGAGGCGCTTTAGAAAGCCGTTGGCTGCCGCACCATCAATCCAGCGCAGGACGATGACCAAGTCCCGCTCCGCATCGATGATCACACGGTTTGCACCTGCGCCATGCATCATGACCAGGTGCGCCGGCGCGTCCGGGTACTGTGCGCGGGGGGTATTAAGCCAGAACATCAGGCCATAGCTGGCATTGAGCGGGCAGGGAGTAGCAGCCTCTGCTAGATACTCGGCTGAGATCAACTGCTTGCCCTTCCACTTACCGTCGCGGGCGACCAGCAGGCCGGCGCGGGCAAGATCGAAGGCGGAGATAAACATGCCGCCGCCCCAATGGCCGCCGCCAGAGACGCTCTGTACCGGTTTGCCGCCGATATTGACCCAAGAATTCCAGTAGCCGTGCCACTCCCAGATGCGGCTCGCGCCGATCGGGTCCATGATGCGGCTCTTCAGGGTGGCGGGCAGGCCGCGGCCGAGCACGCGTAGGACCGCCAGGGCCAGGCGGTTGACCCGGACATCATTGTATTCCCAATAGGTGCCCGGGGTCTGGAGCGGCCGGGCCGCGCCTTTTTCCTTGTTCTGGCCCTCGGTGGATAGTTCGCGGTTGCGGTCGACCAGGTCAGGCTTGCTCCAAAGCGTGCCTTCCCATTCGCTGGTCAGTTGCAGCAGGTTGCGCCAGGTAATCGGCGCGTTCTGGGCATCGTCGAAGCCGCCATCATCCACCAGATCGCGAACCGGGGCGTCCAGGTCCGGGATCAGGCCGTCGTCATGGGCAAGGCCGACGCAGAGTGAGAGGAAAGACTTGGCGACGCTGAACGTCATGTCCGGCCGCCAGGGGGTTCCCCATTCGGCGGCGATCTTGCCGCCGGCGACGATCACGCCCGCCGGGCCGCCTCTGCCACGGGTCGGGCCGATGATCTCGTTCCATGGCGGTGGCTCGAAATGGCCGCTTTCCAAATGACGCGTCAGGCTGCGGTTCCACGGCGAATCGTTGCCCATCGCGTGTGCAACGGCGTCCTGCACGCTGTCGGCCTTTAAACTGGCCGCGTCGGGGGAGCCACGGGTCCAGGTGCTTTCGCCAAATGGCGGGAAATAGAGCGGCATCGGCAGGTTCCTTTGAATTCCTTAGCCTCGGTTATAGCCATCTGCGGCGGGCTTGCGTAGACCAGCTGACAGCATTGCCAGATGGCGGCATTCAAAGGAGAGCGGTTGATGGTTTCGATAGTGTTCAAGGCGGGGGCGGGCGATCCAGCGGGCTGGGAGCGGGAGCTGCGCGAGCGAATTCCAGACCTGGACTGGCGCGTCTGGCCCGATGTGGGCGATCCAGCAACGGTGGATTGCGTGCTAGCTTTCAAGGTAGAGCCCGGTTTTTTCGCCCAATTCCCGAACCTGAAGGGCGTGCTGGCCACCGGCGCAGGTGTTGACGGGATTTTCGCCGACCCCACCGTGCCGCTGGACCTGCCGGTTGCGCGCATCGTCGATCCGTATATGATCCAGCAGATGGTGCAGTGGGCGGCCTATGGTGTGCTGCATTTCTACCGGCGCTTCGACGAATACCGTGGCTTGCAGAGCGCAGAACGCTGGGAAGAGCTGGGCGCGCCGACGCGGTATCCGCCCAAAGTCGGTGTGCTGGGCTTTGGAGAGATCGGCGGAGCGGTGGGGCGCGGGCTTTTGGCGCTGGGCTTTCAGGTGCATGGCTGGACCCGTTCGCCGCGCGACCTGGGCCCGATGTCCAACTTTGCCGGTATGGAGCAACTGGATGCCTTTTTGGCGGAAAGCCACTTTCTGATCTGCATGCTGCCGCTGACGCCGGAGACAACGGGTATTCTGAACCGCGATCGGCTCTCCAAACTTCCGGCGGGTGCGGTCGTGTTGAACCTGGCGCGCGGTGCGCACGTGGTCACCGATGATCTGTCGGCGCTACTGGATGAGGGGCATTTGCTGGGCGCGGTGCTGGATGTGACGGAGCCGGAGCCTTTGCCGCCCGGGCACCCGCTTTGGCAGCAGGCCAACGTACTGATCACACCCCACGAGAGCGGTGTCACCACGCCCGCGACTGCTGCGGACCAAGTGGCAGCAAACGTGCGGCGGGTGCTGGCGGGTGAGCCGGTGAACAACCCGGTTGATCCTTCCAGGGGGTACTAAGTTACTCCAGAGGGGGCGGGCAGGCATTTGAAGCCTCAGCCGCGTGCTTCCGCGAGCATCAGGTCGGCAACTTTCTCCGCGATCATGATGGTGGGCGCGTTGGTGTTGCCGCAGACGACCATGGGCATGGCACTGGCGTCGACAACGCGCAATCCCTCCAGCCCGCGCACTTTCAGGGAAAGGTCGGTGACCGCCATGGCGTCGCCATCCGGTCCCATGCGGCAGGAGGATGCCGGGTGCCAGTTGCTGGAGCCGCTCTCCCGGGCATAGGCCGCCCACTCGCTTTCCGACTGGACCTCCTTGCCCGGGGCCATTTCATGGTCGTAGTAGGGTTGCATGGGCGCTGTCTCCATGACCTTGCGGCAGTACTTCATGGCGAGGATGGCCGTTTGCAGGTCGTTTTCCGTCCCCAGTACATTGGTGA
The DNA here is from genome assembly GCA_965202745.1 of Alphaproteobacteria bacterium. Classification (GTDB taxonomy): domain Bacteria; phylum Pseudomonadota; class Alphaproteobacteria; order Bin95; family Bin95; genus JACKII01. Next base: position 289,410 of record CBDBCB010000019.1, on the reverse strand, counting down.
AAATCGCCGGGTCTTCGAACGGATCGGCTGACCTCGCATGCACGGAACCGCGGCTTTCCAGGCGCAACAGCGTCGGGCCCAGGGTCACGCCCGGCTGCTTGTGCAGCCGCCGGTCACGCAAGGAGTCATAGGTGCCAGGGAAAAACTGCATCTGTACGTCCGGCGTTTCCAGTTCCGGTCTCGTGCGGAAAAAAGCGTTGATCGGGTTGGTCGGGCTGGAGAGGACGCCCCGGCGCGAAACGATATACTTTAGCCCCTCGCCGATGGCGGTCAGGCCGTGCACGCGCTCATTATACGTGCCCGGTTTGCTCTTCAGTCGCCACTTCATGCGAAAGACCTGATGGTCTTGCAGGCCGTTGCCGACGCCCGGTAGGTGGTGCACGGGCTCAATGCCGATGCTTTTCAGGTGCGCTGCGTCACCCACGCCGGAAAGCTCCAGCAATTGAGGGGAGCCATAGGCGCCGCCGCAGATGATGACCTCGCGGGCGGCGCGGGCCTCTTTGGGCTGGCCATTCCGGATGTACTCGTACCCAACGGCGCGCTTGCCGTCGAAGATCACGCGGTTGCCGCGGGCGTTGGTTTCGATGTGCAGGTTCGGCCTGCCGCACGCTGGCTTCAGGTAGGCTTGCGCTGTGCTGCTGCGCCTGCCGCCGCCCGTGGTGGTCTGGGTCAGGCCGATGCCCTCTTGCTCCGCGCCGTTGAAGTCGTTGTTGAGGGGCATGCCGGCTTCCTGACCGGCCTTGAGAAATGCATCATAGACTGGCGTCACGTCACGCAGATCGCTCACCTGCAGCGGCCCGCCGGTGCCGTGAAACTCGTTCACGCCGCGCTCGTTGTTTTCGGCCTTGCGGAAATAGGGCAGCACCTCGTCATAGGACCAGCCACGGCAGCCCATCTGCGCCCACAGATCGTAGTCCTGTTTTTGGCCGCGCATGTAGACCATGCCATTCAGCGAGCTGGAGCCGCCCAGGACTTTGCCGCGCGCCAGGTAGTCGATTTTGCCGCCTGCGTTCTTTTCCGGGACGCTGTCGAAGCACCAATTGACGGCCCGGTTGGTCAGGTTCTTGCCGTAGCCGAGGGGGATGTGAATCCAGATGTTTTTGTCTTTGGGACCGGCTTCCAGAAGCAGTACCTTGTTCTTCGGATCCGCGGACAGCCGGTTCGCAAGCACGCAACCGGCCGACCCCGCGCCGACGATGATGTAGTCGTATTCCATAGGCGTTCCCCGGCCTTTCAATCGGTCGGCGATAGTGGGGGTGCCTAGCTAGCGGCGTCAATCAGTTGTGTCGCTCCAGTCTGTTCGCGGTGGTGTCGCAGGCCTGAATTCCTGTTGCCGGTAGACCGAAGTTGGCTACATATCATTTTCATGAGCTTTGTCGTGTTTGGCCTTCTCGTGCTGATAGCGTTGCTGGGGGTAGCCGCATTGGCCGTACCCCTTGCCAGCGCGTGGTATGTGTTCCATCCCGGCTGATCAGATAGCCCTCGTCGCTCTGCGTTTTTCATGGCACGCTGTGTTTTGACCGAGGCGCGGGATGGGAGAGCGACATGGTGATCAAGCTTCACAGTCAGGCGACGACGCCACCGAAGATCAGGGCGGCCATACAGGCCAGTGACGACCCTGCGTGGGTTCTTGCCGAGCGTCACGGGACCACGGAACAGACCGTATGGAAATGGCGCCAGCGTGCCAGCGTGGAGGATCGCAGCCACACGCCCCATCGCCTTCAGACGACGTTGACGCCAGCGCAGGAAGCTGTCGCGGTGGCCCTCCGCAAGACGCTTTTGGTCTCGCTGGATGATCTGCTGGCGGTGGTGCGCGAGTTCTTGAACCCGAAGGCCTCCCGCTCTGGCCTTGACCGCTGCTTGCGTCAGCATGGCGTGGGGCTCCTGCGCGCCCTGAAAGCAGCATCGCCCGGCCAAAGCACAGCGCCTTCAAAGCCTATGAACCCGGTTCCATCCCCATCGACCTGAAATACCTGCCACCGATGGCAGATGAGAGCCGCCGCCGTTCCCTCTTCGTGGCCATCGACAGGGCAACGCGTTGGGTTGTTGTCAGGGTCTACAACAGCAAGACAGCGGCCAATGCCCGGCGCTTCCTGCGCGCCCTGGAGCGCGCCTGCCCGATGCGGATCCGCCCCATACTCCCGGATAATGGAAAAGAGTTCACGGATCGCCTCTTCGGTCTGCGCCAGCGCGCCGCAACAGGCGCGCATGAATGCGACACGCTGGGCGCCGCCCTCGATATCGATCATCACCTGACGCCGCCTAGGTCACCTCAGACCAACGGTATGGTCGAACGGTTCAATGGCCGCATCGAAGAGGTTCTGCAGAGCCATCCCTTCCGATCCGGCGAGGTTCTGGAAGCCACGCTGCTTCGCTATGTCTGGCTTTACACCCAGCAGCTGCTGCAATCAGCCCTGGGCAGCAAGACGCCCTTGCAGGCACTGAAGGGATGGCGCAAACCCAAACCAGAGCTGGTCAGGAAACAGCCATATTACCTTCCAGGATGTGATAGCTAACTCATTAATCGCACCGGCACGCTCAGCTGGCCGGTCGGTCTGGCCGCTAGTCTGGTTCTGGGCGCTGCCGTCGCGACGACGGACCCGGGCGCGGTAATCTCCACCTTCCGGGAAATCAGCGCGCCGCGGCTGCTGCTCGTCATTCTGGAGGGCGAGAGCCTGCTGAACGACGCGGCGGCCATTGCGATCTTTGGTCTACTGATCGGCATCATGAGCAATGAGATTGCGCCATCGCTCTCCATCCTGACTGTGAATTTCGTCTACAGCTTCGGCTCTGGCGCGGCTGTTGGGCTGGCAGTGGCCTTCGCCGCCGGGTGAATCTATTCGTGGCTCGTCCGCTCCACCGTGGCGGAGGTTTCGTTGACGGTAACGGTTGCCTACGGCTTCTACATCGCGGTAGAGTAGCTGTTTGGCGGCTCCGGCGTGGTGGTCGTGGTGTTTGCCGGTTTGGCGACGGGTTCAGCGGGCTTTTTGCGGATGGGACCGGGAAATTGGTACACCGTGCGTGCGGTTTGGACTCAGATCGGGTTTTGGGCGAACGCGCTGATCATGATGCTTGCGACGAGCTTGGTGTCCGGCCTGATCTCGCAAATCAGCTGGGTCGCAGCGCCGCTAACGTTGCTGGTCTATGTGGGGGCGATGGCGTCGCGCGCCCTGATCCTGTTCGGCGTGCTGTCCTTGCTGGCCAAAGCAAAATTGACCGCGCCGCTGGATAGTCGACACGCGGCGCTGGTGTTGTGGGGCGGTGCGCGCGGCTCCGTGACCCTGGTGCTGGCAATCTCTATCGCTGACCTGCCGGTGCTGGGCGACGATGCCAGGCTTTTGGCGGGCCTGGCGGCCTCCTACACGCTGCTGACGATTTTCCTCAATGCCGGAACGCTGGCCACGCTGACGCGCTATTTGGGCTTGAACGAACTGACACCGGCGGACCTAGCGCTGCGGGAGCGGATCGTTGCCGGCTCGCTGGAGCGGGTCCGCAGCGTGATGCGCAACTTCGCCCGCGCGCGATCTGGAGCCGGAAGCACTACAGGCGCTGGAAAAACGGCTGGAGCAGCAGTAACGCAGAGTGGAAGCCTTGGCAGTTGAGCAGGGGGAGGGGCAGCGCATCCCCTTTGGTGAGCGGTTGCGGCTGGGCCTTGGTATCATCAGTGGCCAGGAAGTCCGCCTGATCCGCCGGGCTTTCGATGCTGGCACCATCGGTCCGCGGGCTGCCGGTGTGCTGCGGCTGGATGCCGACCGCCTGGCCGACGCTGCCCGCAATGGCGGCCGCGATCCTTATGAGGCCGTGGCACTGGACGTCCTGAAGCCAACGCGGCGCTATCGCATGGCGTTGTGGGTGCAAGTCTTCCTGCGCCTTGACCGGCCATTACGGAACGCCATCGAATTGCATTTCGGCAAGTTGCTGGAAAGCGAGCGGGTTGTCCGGGAGCTAAAGGAGTTCGTCGTCTCCACCGTTGCGCCCATGATCGGCGAGGACGCCGCCCGGAACCTGTCGGCATTACTGGAGACACGGCATGAAGCAGTCAACGCAGAGATTGACGCGATTGCCGTGCAATACCCGCTCTATGCGTCGAGGCTGGAAGAAAACCTGATATCCCGCGCATCCGTCCGGCGGGAGCGCGAGCAATATGAGCGCCTGTTGCATGACGGGGTGGTCGGGCAGGAACTCTAAGATGATTTGATGGCCGAGTTGGACGCGCGGGAGCGGGACGTTGCTGTGCCGCCCCGTCTTGACCTAACCCTGACGCCACGGCGTCTGCTGGACCGCATTCCGCTGTTCGGTGCGCTGGACGCCAAGCAGCGGCACACGGTGGCCCGCGCCTTGCGGACCCGCTTCACAACGCCCGGACAGGTCGTTCTCGAAAAGGGCGTGCGCGGAACAGAGATGTTTTTCGTCGCCTCCGGCGCATTTGAGGTCCGGGGCGGGAAGAGCGAAGCAACCCTGGGCACCGGCGATTTTTTTGGCGAGGTTGCCCTTATCCAGCCGCTGCGGCGCTGGGAGACCAGCATCGTCTCTCTCGGGTATTGCCGCGTATTGGTATTGCGGCGCCGCGATTTCCAGCGCCTCGCCAAGCGGGACCCGCGGCTGGATCAATTGATCCGCAACGCCGCAGAGCACCAGCTGAAGGCCGGCTATGCCAAGCCTGTGCCGCTGGTGCTGCCGGAAGCGGCTGAATAGGCAACCGCTCCTATATCCGGTTGGAGAACGCCGTCTCCGGGCTGGTGATGAATTCCAGCAGGCAGGTCTGGCCTTCCTCCGTCGCCCGCTTGGCGCGCAGGATGGCGTTACCCACGTTGGCGGGGTCCTCCACCCGCTTGCTCCAGCGGCCCAGGTCCTTCGCCAGAGCCGCGTAGCTGCCGCCCAGGTTGCGCGCCTTGTGTTTCTCATGGCTGAGCTGCATGTGCGGAATTTCAATCGCCATGGTCGAGTTGTTGAGGACGATGGTGCAGGAAGGAATACTGCTCCGGACCGCCGTCTCGAAGTCCAGGCCGGTCATGCCGAAGGCCGCATCGCCCATGAAGTTCACGCAGAACTTATCCGGCGGGGCCACCTTCGTCCCAATGGTGAGGCCGAGCCCCGTGCCCAACTGGTGCGACTTTGCCCCAGCCGAGGTAGGAACGCGGCACGGTTGCCTTGTAGAACAGCAGGATCTGGTCGTGCGGGCTGCCCGAGTCGTGGGTGACGATGGCGTCTGCGGGATCGATCACGCACATGAACTCGTTGATGACGCGGTAGGGCGTCATAGGCGTTTCGTTGCTGGTGAGTTTTGCCTGCCATTCGGTGAGCCAGGGCTCGCGGATGCTGGCGATCTTGCGGGCCATGCTGTTGTCGCGCTGCGCGCCCTTCAGCCGGTCGCGGACGTAATCGGTGAGCGCCCGCAGCACCAGTTTTGCGTCGTCCAGAATGCCGATTTCGGTAGTGTAGTTCTTGTTCAGGTCGCGGGCGTCATTGGTCGCGTGGATGACCTTGGCTGTCTTCGGCAGGGCCGGGCTGGTGATCTGGTGTGGCGTCAGGCTCGCGCCGATGCCGAGGATCACGTCCGCCTCCGCCATGATCGCCTTGCCGTGTGCGCTGTAGACGACGCCGCCGGTCCCCAGCGCCAGCGCGTGGTCTTCCGGGAAAGCGCTCTTGCCGTCATTGGTGGTCATGACGGCGGCCTGCAACACCTCCGCCAGTTCGCGCAATTCCGTGCTGGCTTTGGCATAGAGCACGCCTTGGCCTGCCAGTAGCAGGGGCGTGCGTGCGGCCACCAGCATCTCCGCTGCCCGCTCGATATCGTCGGGATCACCGGCGGAGCGGGTGCGGCTCACCACCTGGTAGTCAGGCTCGCCGGAGAGTTCGGCCTTCACCACATCCACCGGCGTTTCCACCATTACCGGCCCCTGGCGGCCGTTCTTCAGGGCGTTGAAGGCGCGGTGCATGACGTTGCCGACCTCGCCCGGCAGAGTGATTTCCTCTACCTGTTTGGTGACGGACTCGTAGGTGCGGGTGGATTTGAACATGGGATAGACCTGGGACATGTCCCGGCCATGCCCGAGCGGCAGCAACAGCAGCGGCACCGAGTCGGAATAGGCGGACGCGATGCCGGGAAAGGCGTTCTCTGCACCCGGTCCATACTGCATGGCGAACACCGCGGGCGGCTTACCGTTGGCGACGCGGGCATAGCCGCTTGCCATATCGACGCCGACGCGCTCCTGCCGGCAGATGATCGGGCGGAGGCCTGCGCCGACCGCTGCTTCGATGATGGGCGTGGTCGGGAAGCAGAACATCGTGTCGATGCCCTCCTTCCGCAGGATCTGGGCCATGGCGTCCATGACGAGCATTGGGGCGTCTCCGATAGTTTGAGCTTATGCGCGTGACCGGCGGGCAAAGCGCCAAGTCACCGCGCTGGCGATGACCGAGAGTATCAGCATCAGGGCGAATGCCGCCAGATAGTCGCCATCCTTGTCGAACAGCATTGCACCGGTCAGCGCGCCGAGTCCGCCCGCAATGTGGTGGCCCATGGTGACGAGCCCCGAAATCAGGCCCAGGTTGCGGTTGCCGAACAGGTCGCGGACGAAAATCACGGTGAGGGGAGCCGTCGCCCAGAATGTCACGCCATAGCCGAGCGCGAACACGGCAATGGAGAGGGGCGAGCGGTCCACCAGTATCAGGGCGAAGATGGCGATCCGCAGCACAAAGCAGGCAAGCGTCGGCCAGACCGGGCCGCTCTTGTCCGACCAGGAACCGGCAGTTAGCACGCCGATCAGTCCCGCCAGCCCCATGAAAGCAAGCAGGTTGCCCGCGAACAGCGCGCCTTCGCCCTGGTCCAGCGCAAAGGCCACCACGTGGGAGGAGACGAAGAAATCCTGAAAACCACAGATCGCGTAAAATACTATCAGCAGCCAGAAGCCCGGCGAGCGGGAGGCTTCCGGCAGGCTCAGGCCCCCGGCGGGCGTGCTGGCGGCTACGGTCCTTCGCGCTGGCTCGCTGCGGCGCAGGGCGGTGAGCAATAGGGGGGCGGCAATCAAATTGATGACGCCAAGCCAGAGGAACACCTCCCGCCACCCAGCCTCCACCATCACAACGGAAAGGCCGGAAAGGATCAGCAACTGGCCGAGGCCCATGCCAGCAATGGCAATGCTGTTGGCTATCCCGGCTTGCGCGCCAAAGCGGCGGGTGAGCATGACCCCGACCGGTGTAATCGAAACCGCGCCGTTGCCGATGGCAAAGACGACGCCGTAGAGCAGGAAGGCCTGCCATGCTGTCTCGGCAAACGCCATCGCGCCGATGCCCAGCGCGCTGATGAAGAACCCGCCCGACAATATCCAGGCCGGTGCGTACTTATCGGAAAGCCGCCCGACCGCCAGCATGGCGAAGGCCGTCATCATCATGAACACGGCAATCACCGCGCCGAGCAGTGTGCGGTCCCACTCCAGCGATTCGGCCATGGGCTTCAGTACCAGGCCGATGCCATGCCGCGCGCCGCCGCCGATGAACAGGGTTAGAAACGCCAGAGTCAGGGCGAGGCCACCGATCTGCCAGAGTGCCCTGATGCTCATTGCAATGGCCCTAGGCGCGGGCTTCGAATAACCGGTCCTTTTTGGGGGTCAGGTCATAGGGATAGGCGTAGCCGGGCATGGCCTGTATCGCTTCCGACCAGTGTTTGACGCTCGGCCAGCACTCGATCTCCAGCCCGCCTTCCGCCATAAACACCATCCGGCCCCAGCAGCCCAAATCGGCAATGCTGAGCGCGTCGCCGACCAGCCAATCCCGCCCTTCCAGCGAGTCGTTGACGAAGCCAATGGCTGCCTCCGCCTGCGGCAGGTAATAGGCCATCACAGTGGGGTAGACTTCGCGGAAGCGGTGATAGTGCCGGACTTTGGCGACGTTGATGATGTTGCCTGCTTCCCAGGCCAGCCACTCCCGCGCCTGCCATTGTTCCTGCTCCATCGCGGGCTGAAACACGCCGGTCACGCGGGTGAGGGTAGTCCAGGATCACGTTCGAATCGACGATGGTCAGGCCTCGGTGCATTAACACCGGCACCTTGCCATAGCGGTTGACCTGCTCGCGGTAGGGCAGCTCGAACTGCCAGCCGAACTTCAGGTTAACGGTGCGGAAATCAAACGACAGGCCGCTGAGGGACAGAAACATCATCGGCTTGAAGGTGGATGATGAGGCGAAGCTGCCATAGAGCGTCAGGCGCTCCGGATCGGGGGCAGGCCAGGATGCAGGACCGGCACTCATGTCTTATGCTCCCGCCCGAAGATCACGGTCGATAGCGGCCAGCAGGCGATAGCCGCTATGGGTGGCCGGTACGGCTATGCCGTGCTTTTCGGCGCGCGCTATCACGTCGGCCAGGGTCGCGCCGATTTCCAACTGCTTGCCGCCCTCCAGCGCTTGCAGGATGGACGGCTTGTGCTGGGGCATGTTCTCCAGGAACACCGCCGCTGCCTCCTGTACATATATGGCAGCGGCAGCATCGCTGGCTGCGGCCATCAGGGCGGGCAGGTCGTAGGGGTTTACCTCCTCAACCGTTGCGCCTTCAGCGGCGGCGACCGCACCAACCTCCCGCATGACCCGCGCTGCCAACAGGGAGCCGTCTGGATCGGTTAGGACCTTGCCTGTCGGTATGCGCGTGAGTGCGCAGGCAATGGCCGAGCCGCACCACATGACGAGCTTGCTCCACGCAGCAGAGGCAGTGTCGGCGGAAGGGATCGCTTTAATGCCAGCACTTTCGAATGCTTCGCATACGGCGGTGACCGCTGGAGAGAGGCCCCCACCGAACTTTCCAATTGTCACGCCCAGATTGACGGTGAACAGCGCGACGCCGTCATCGCGGACGCTGCCGGAGAAGTTGGAGGTGGATATTAGAACAGCATCCCGCCCGAAGGTGGCGGCCATCTGGTCCTCTTTCATCACGCCGTTCTGCACCGACAAGGCGCTTTTGGCCTTGACGTGAGCCAGTTGGGCGAGGGCAGCCTCCATGTCGAAGGTCTTTACCGTCTGGATCAGCAGATCGGCATCGCTCAACGTGCTGGTATCGGTAACGATGGGCACCTGAGCCGTGACATTGGCGAGTCCCTCGATGGTGACGCCATTGGTCCACAGGTGCTCGGCCCGCGCGCCGCGCGCGACCAGGGCAACCTCGTGTCCTGACTCATGCAGGAGAGCAGCGGAAATGGACCCGAGCGCACCTGCGCCCATCACGATGATTTTCAAGGGATTGCCTCGCCTGTAGTTGCTTATTGCGCCATATCAATTGCCTTCCGGCAATGTTCGCGCAGAATGGGGGTGATTATCATCCGATGACAAGAGGCTGAACATGACGCCCGACGAAATTCTCGCCTATGCGCCGCGCGTGCTGACTCAGGAACAGCGCGAATTCTATCACCGTGAAGGCTATCTGGGCCTGCCGGGATTCGTCGATGCCGCCATGGTAAAGCGTCTGCAGGACACGACCGCGGACTTTGTCGAGATGTCCCGCGCTGAGACCAAACCCGGTAATATCTTTGACATCGCGCCGGAGCATACGGCGGAGAAGCCGGTGCTGCGCCGTTTGAAGCGCCCGGATGAGCGCGACGAGGTTTTTTGGGGATTCGCGCGGGACGTGCTGGCGGATGTGGCTGCCGATTTGCTGGGGCCGGACGTGGTGTTCCACCATTCCAAGATGAACTTCAAATGGTTCAGCGAAGCCGACACGGTGAAGTGGCACCAGGACGCTCAGTTCTTTCCCCATACCAATTACAACGTGCTGACTATCGGCTGCTATCTGGCCGACACGGACATGAACAATGGCCCGTTGGCCGTGATGCCCCGCAGCCATGACGGCGAATTGTACAACCAGTATGCCGAGGACGGCAACTGGACCGGCCATTTTCGCGAGGCGGACGCAGCCAAGATGGATATAAGCAAGGTGAAATACCTGACAGGTCCAGCCGGCACGCTGACGATCCATAGTTGCCGCATGGCGCACTTCTCGCCGCCGAGCAAGTCGCCAAACCCGCGCCCGCTGCTATTGAATTGCTTCACCAGCGCAGACGCCAAGGCCTATACGCCCCATCCGGACCCATCGATCCACACCTATCAGATCGTGCGGGGCAAGCCTGCGCTTTGGGCGCATCATGATCCGCGCCCCTGTCTTATTCCACCGGATTGGAGCGGGGGATACACCTCGATTTATGCAGCCCAAGCCAGAGAGGATATCGCGGCAGAATGAGCAAAAGTCCGACAGAAATTGTCCGCCCGCATGCCTTGGCGGCGGCTGAAGATGGCCTGAAGAACGGCCTCGCCCTGGATCAGATTGGCCGGGCGATGCTGGATCAGGTCATTGAATTGCTACTGAAAGAGCAAACACCGGAAGCGGTGGCGAGCGAGCTGGAGTTCGTCTCCCGCAATCTGGGCGATGAGGAAGACAACAGCTTCATGCGGCCGTGATGCAGGGTGATGCTGCGCTGTTCCGGCCGGCGGTTGAAGCCGACCTCCTCGCCATCGTCTGCCTGATTGCTGATGACGGGTTGGCACGCGGGCGGGAGGATGCGTCGGAGCCATTGAACCCCCGCTATCTGGACGCATTTCGCGCGGTCCAGGCCGATCCGAACCAGTTGCTGGTCGCGGTCGAAAGGGCGGGGGCGGTGGTCGGGACCTTCCAGCTAAGCTTTATCCCCGGCGTTTCGCGATTGGGCTCGTGGCGGGGGCAGATCGAGGCGGTGCGGGTAGCAGAAACAGAACGGGGCACCGGGCTTGGCGGACAAATGATGGAATGGGCGATTGCTGAATGCCGCCGCCGCGGTTGCTCGCTGGTACAATTGACATCCGACAAGACGCGCGCCGATGCGTACCGCTTCTATGAACGGTTGGGCTTCAAGGCGAGTCATGCCGGGTTCAAGCTCGACCTTGCCTAGCGGTTTCGCCTGCTAACCAAGGTTGATCCGGTAGAAGGCCAGTGCATTTTTGGCGAACAGCTTCTCCCTGTCGGCCAGGCTGAAATCCGCGACTGAGCGCTTGTAGGTCGTATAGAGGTGGTCCCAACTGCCCTTCAGGCCATCAACAGGAAAGTTCGATGCAAACATGCAGCGGTCGACGCCAAAAATGCGGATGGCATCCAGGATGATTGGCTGGTTGGCGGCAACGGTGTAGGGTTGGCCCAGCACAGGCAGGCCGGAGAGTTTGCACCAGACATTCGGGCATGCGCCGAGCGCCTCCATCCCGTCGCGCCAGACCTTTAGCGCCTCTGTGGACCGGTCCATCGGGTAGCCGGTGTGGTTGAGCGCGATTCGCAAATTCGGGTGTTCCCGAATGACCTCTGCGGCTTCGGTCAGGTGGTACCAGGGAACGCGCAAATCCCAGGAGAGATCGTGCTTTTCCAGGAGAGCCAGATCGTTCCGCCATTTTGGGTCCTGCAAGCTGCGCGGTTGGCCAGCGACGCTACCGTCGGAACTGTCGGCGATGATGGGCTTGGTGCGGATGCCACGGACCAAGGGAAATTGCTTTTGCTGTAACAGGATCTCTTCGGAGTTCGGCTCGTCGATCCAGGCATGGGCGACGATGGCATGGGGCATGCCGTGCTGCGACGCCATCTGAGAGACCCAGGCAGTTTCGGCAACCTGGCGCGAGCGGTCGCATTCGGCCTCTATATGCACGGTGGCGATGACATTGTGCAGGGCTGTGTCCCGGAAGTATTCCGGCGGCAGGTAGGTCCGGCGAATGGCGGAATTATCACCCTGGTAGGCATGCTCGCCGCTGGTCAGCCATGGATAGGTTAACGTCCCTTCCAGGTCCCACAGATGGTGGTGGGCATCAACAATTGGCAGCGGGTCATAGTGGTCGGCGAGTTCGGGGCGTTTCATGGCAATTTCCATCTTCGGGCTGTATTTGGAGCTTAATCTGCCGAGGTCGTTGCTGACAGGTGCAAGTTTTCCAACCGGTGGATGACAGATTGCGGATCTTTGGCTCCGCGGCCTATACTTTCGTCTACACCGCAGTCGCGGGTTCAATCAAAGCAGGAAACGATTTCATGGGTGAAAAGAAAACGGTCGTCGGCACGGGCGGCGAATTGCTGATGCACCAACTCGTCGCTCAGGGCGTTGATTATGCATTCACGAATACGGGCAGTGCGGAGGCGGGCTTCTTTGACGCTTTCCTGACCGTGGATGGCGTGCAGCCAATCCTGCTGCTGAACGAGGCGCTGGTACTGTCTGCTGCCGACGGTTACGCCAAGGCGGCCAAGAAGCCGGCTTTCGTCAACGTTCACCTTGCCGCCGGTACGCGCCAGGGTACGGGCCAGTTGTTCAACTCCTACTTCGACGGAACGCCGATGGTGGTGACCGCCGCTTCGCGCGATAATGGCTCGTTCGGCGACCATAACCCGCTGGGCGCGCAGGCCGGCTTCTCCCAGATGAGCACCGTGCAGGACGTGACCAAGAACCGGTGGGAGGTCACCGACCCCCGCGGTATTCCGCTCGCCACCCGCCGCGCCTTCAAAGAGGCGATGAGCATGCCGAGCGGGCCGGTCTATATCGCCTATGACGGCCTGGCGCTGGATGCGAAGAATGTTGAGGCGCTGATCGAGACCGCGCACCCGCTGGAACTGGCGATGTCCCCGCAGCTTTCGTCGCTGGAGGCGATGTATGACGCCTTGCTGAATGCCGAGAACCCGCTGATGCTGGTTGGACCGGACATTCACGCGGCCAAGGCACATGAGGAAGTGCTGTCGCTGGCGGAGAATTACTCCCTGCCTGTCGTGCACAATATGTTCGACTACTCGGCCTTCCCGCTGCGGCATCCGAACTATGTCGGCCCGATCGATAACATGGACTCGGATGGCTATGACGTGGTAATCACTGTCGGTTACCGGCAGAGCACGCGCGCCGGTGCGGGCGATCACCGCTTCAAGGATGCCGGCACGATCATCGCCATCGGCCACGATCCGAACATGATCGGCAGCACGCACAATGTGGATATCGGCGTTGTCGGCAACGTAAAGCACTCGGTCGCCGCGCTGAACGCGCTGTGGAAGCCGGACCATGCCAACCTTGCCCACATCCAGAAGCGCAAGCAGGGGCTGGTGGCGCAGGCCAAGGCGCGCGTGACGAAGGTGGTGGAGCGGGCCGCGAAGCTCTCCGGCGACAAGCCGATACACCCGGACTTCCTCGGCTACACCATGGGTAAGACCCTGGCTGAGAACACCATGCTGGTCTCCGAAGCCTTCCGCGCCGCGGACCAGTTGATGCCGCTCGGCTATGGCGAGAACGAGTGGGATTATGTGCGGACCTATGGCGCGAGCCTCGGCTATGGCCCGGGCAGCGCGGTCGGTGCGCAGCTTGGTGCGCCGGACCGCCCGGTGACGCTGGGCCTGGGCGACGGCGCGGTCATGTACTCCTCCAGCGCGTTCTGGAGCATGGCGCGCTACGGCCTGCCGATCCTGACCGTTGTGTTCAACAACATGCAGTACCAGACCGTGCGGGCGAACTTTGCGGGCTGGGGCGGCAATATGGCGGCTCAGAATAAGTACCCGGAGACGTTCCTCGGCGACCCGGAAATCGACTTCGTCATGCTTGCCAAGGCTCAGGGCATCGAAGGCATGCGCGTTGATGAGCCGGGCGATCTGGAAAAGGCCCTGAAACGCGGAAGCGCCGCCCAGGCGGCGGGTGAGTCCTACCTGCTGGACGTGCGCATCACCAATGTCGGCGCCGGTTCGGACCAGAGCTGGTACATGCCGCATAAGGTGGGCGCTGCGTAAACCAGCTTCTGATCTTTGACGGAATATCCCCCGCCGGAAGTCTCCGGCGGGGGATTTTTTTGAGTTAAAGCAAGCAGTAAGCTGCCGACAATTTCCCATCATTCGGGAGGGTTCGGGATGGAATGTGCGTATCATCACTTTCATGCTGGCAAAACGGCGCTAGTCTTTACCAACTCACAATTAATAGGTGAGCAAATGGGGCGAGATGAATGAAAGTGACTTGCTTCCAAAGCGGGTTAAGGAGGAGACAAGCATGGTGCCCCTGGATTATCTTGCGCAGGCCTTGGCTATCGATGACTTGCTGGCTATGCCGCCCGCGGAATTGGCTGCCGCCGTTTTCCTTGATCCATCTCTGCTGGATGACCCGGCGGTACGTGTCCGTCATGAAGGGCTGCTGAACCGCTCCAGCGTTTGCAGCTATTGCGGCGTTGGGTGCCCCTATACCGTCGAAAAAGACAAACGCGGTCAGGACAAAATCCCCCCGATGTCGCCACTCGGCCTGTGTGTGAAGGGCAAGACTTCGCTCTTCACCGGCAGTGACAAGGAGCGAGTGAAGCGCTTAGCCCATCGTGGCATTGCCGACGACCGCATCCGCGTGCCCATGCTGCGCGGGCATGACGGCAAGATGAAAGAAGTGAGTTGGGACGAGGCGCTGGACCGCGCCGCCTGGCTTTTCCTGCACGCGCGCGAGTGGGTCGCCAGCGCAATAGGTTTTTGGGCTACCAGCCGGCTGGCTTTTCCTGCACGCGCGCGAGTGGGTCGGGCCGGACGCCTGCGCCATCTATGGCAACGGCCAGAAAACGGTCGAAGCGATCTGGATGGCCAGCCTCTACAAACTGGTTTTCAAGCTGCCCACTATTGGCGCGAACTCCGAACATTGCCTGACCAGCGCTGGCGTTGCCCACCAGTTGAACTTTGGCAATGAGGCGAGCTTCACCTGGCGGCAGTTCGACGAGTTGTTGGAATACGACGTCGCCGTGATGCACGGCACCAACCCCTACGTCACCTTTCCCCAGGCCTATGAGAAGATCAAACGCAGCACGAAGGCGGTGAAGGTCGTCATTGATCCGACCCGCAGCGACACGGTCAGCGACCTGGAGGCGGACGACCCGCGCACCCTTCATATTCGCTTCCGCCAAGGCGACGACGTACTGTTCAACCTGTCGGTCGCGCGCGTGATCCTCGATCATGGCTGGGAAGACCGGGAATCGATTGCCGACCGCGTCGACCCGGAGAGCGAGGCTGCCTTCCGTGCCCTTTGCGGAGAGGATCGTTGCGTGCCGGAGGAAGCTGCGCGGCGCATTGCGCTGCCGGACCAGGACCCGGCAGAACTGGCAGCGACCATCCGCCATTACGCGGAACTGCTCGCCAAACCCCACGCTGATGGCTACCGCCCGCGCGCGGCCTTTGTTTCCAGCATGGGCATCAATCAATCGACGGGCAGTTATGGCTTCTCGACCAACCTGAACCTGCTGCTGCTGACCGGGAATGTCGGGCGGCCGGGCGTAGGTTCCATGTGGGTGGCGGGCCAGTCGAACGCGACCAGCGAACTGATGATGGGCTTTAACGGCCGCAAGCTGGTGTTCAACCACGATCCCGACAATCCGGAGCACCGCCAGGCCCTGGCCGAAGCGCTGGGCCTGCCGGAGGACAATATCCCGGCGCACAAGGGCACGCCGGTCGCGCAGATAGCGGAAGACGACCGCATCTATTGCTTCCTGTTCATTGGCACGCAGATGACCAAGAACATACCCCGCGTCGGCCATTGGGCGCGGCGCATGGGTCGGGCGTTCAACATCGTCATAGACAGCTTCTTGGCCGATGGCGTGCTGGAGCATGCAGATGTCCTGCTGCCCTCCATGACTTATGTCGAGCGGACCGGTGTCATCCAGCGGGGCGACCGCACGTTGCAGCTTCAGCAGCAATTGAGCGAGCCGCCGCCTCAGGCCTGGGCTGACGAGCAAATTCTGGCGCGCCTGGCCCTGAAAATTGCGGAGCGGTTGCGTAACCCGGATACGGCCATGCTGAACGAGCTGGACGCCGACGTGGTGCATCGCACCTTTGCCCGCTACTTGGACAATGAGGGCAATATCATGCCCGCCCGCGTGTTCGATCATGCGGTCAAAACCACCCGCAAGCTGGATATGTATTGCCGCCTGGAGGATGAGGCGGGCGAGCCGATCAGCCACAAAATGCTGCGCGAGAATGCGGGCATGGGCGTGCAATGGGGCGGCAATGGCCGCTATGGCGCGAAAGACGGCGAGGGCGCGGTCTTTCCTGGCGTGCGCCGGAGCCAGATGCATCTGGCGAAGCTGGTCTGCCCGCCGGATGAATTCATGGCCAAGCTGGAAGCGCCGCTGCCAGCGGGGACGCTCAGCCTGATCAGCGGGCGGGGCCGACCGGGCCGTCAGGCGCTGCGCGGGCGCGGACGCTACAATTCGGGTATCAAAACCCTGCCCATCTACGGCCTGGACCCGGACGACCATTTTGTTGAAATCCATCCGGACGAGGCAGCTGGCCTGGGTTTAAGCGAAGGGCAGCCGGCGCGTCTGGTCAGCGGCCATGGCGCGGTGGTTGCGGAGGTTGCTTCCAACGACCGGGTCGCCCGCGGCACGGCCTTCATCGATTTCGTGCCAGGGGAAGTGAACAGGCTGACCGACTATGTCGACGCTGACCAGTTCACCCACCAAAGCCTGATCAAACGCACTCCGGTGCAGTTGCAGGGCCTGCGCCCGCTGGAACTGGCCCTCTGGCGGGAGCCGGATGCTGAGGCGCTGATGCAGGCCGTCAACACCGTCTTTGCCGACTGGAAGCGCGTGTATCCGGCAGACGAGGACTAGATCGACAGTCAGCGCGAAAGCCCGGCGCATAAGGACTGGCTGCCCGCCAACCTGCTGCGCAATCCGCAGACGCCAGAGGAAGAGGCTCTGAGCGAAGCTGTTGGCTCACTGACGGCGTTTTTCCAGCAATACTCTGCCAGTGATGACTATGCGGCAGCAGCGGGGGAAGCGCTGCGTGGCCTGAGCGAGACCGACCGGGGATGTGTTCCTGCGGGTCTACCTGCCGCTGGTGCGCCGGCTGGACTATTACAGCATCATGCACCGCATCCTGGCGGACTTCGTCGGCAGCGTGACCGTCGTCGATGACGATGGCGCGCAGCAGGATCTGAACCTGCTGACAGCGCACAAAAGCGCGGTGCTGGAATTCAAGGAAGAGATCGTCGCCATCCAGTTGTTCATCGCCGCCAAACGTGGGCTCGAGCAGCTTTTCGGTCATAGGGCGGTCATTAACCGGAGGGACCTTGCCTTCGTCAGCGGCGTTGCCATTCCCTGCGCCGGTGACGTGCCGGCGCACTTCCTGGGCATCTCGCCGGCGGATATCAGCACGGCGATGCTGGTGCACTCCCGCGCGATCGGCAACAACGCCCTGATGGTGGTAAACCGCAAGCGCGGCCGCGCGGTGCGGGTGGACGTGGTAACGGGCGTTCTGCCGAAGGACAGGGAACTGACCCGTCTGCGCGGCCCAGTCATTAACCGGAAACGTGCCGCGACCGGCCAGGAGCACAGCCGATTTTTCGACCGGCTGGGCGAGTTGATCGTCGACTATGTTCGGACGGGCGATCAGAACTTCCAAATCTCAGAGTCGGTTGATTTAGACTGGGAGGAATACCGCGCCAAGCCTAGGGATAGCGAGGTGGAGGGTCTGGTGCCGCCCAACCCGGTGAAGGTGAACGGCGAATTGGTGGCGCGCTCTTAGCCAGGGGATGCGATGTGCGCCCATAGGCGATGGACGAGCGGCGGTTAGCAGGTCATCATTCCGGCAGCCTGATAGTGGGCTTATTGCAAGGAATCGACCATGATCACCAACCTTCCAGCGCACCGCATTCACCTGTCAGTGGACGAGGCCTGGGGCCTGGGCGAAGCCGCCATGCGTGGCGCTGGCTATAACGCGGAAGATGCCTGGGCGCTGACCGATCATGTGCTCGACGCAGCGCTCTGCAGGTATGAGTATTCGGGCCTGCCGAAGCTGTTGAACGTGGTGGACGACCGTTTGTTTCAACAGCCGAGCCAACCCGTCAGCGTGGTGAAAGACAACGGGGCGGCGGCGCTGCTCGACGGCGGCAACACTACCGGCACGGTCGCGGCCTACCATGCCACGAAAATCACTATCGAGCGGGCGGAGAAGCACGGCCTTGCCATTGTCTGCATGGCCAACACGTGGATGACCGGGCGCAGCGCCTATTTCTGCGAGATGATGGCGCGCGCCGGGCTGGTGGGGATTCATACCGTGGCGGCCTCGCTCATGGTGGCGCCGTTCGGCGGTGCAAAGCCGGTGCTTGGCGCCAATCCCATCGCTTTTGGCTATCCTGCGGAGGGCGATCCGCTGGTCATCGACATGGGCACGTCTGCCTTTATGGGTACGGATCTGCAATTCCGCGACCGGCTTGGTGAACCCATTCCGGAGGGTGTTGCGCTGGGCCCGGACGGCAAACTGACCACCGATGCGAGCGAGGCGCGGAAGGGGGCTCTGCTGCCTTTTGGCGGACCGGAGGGCGGCTACAAGGGGTTCGGTCTGGCGCTGCCATGGATGCCCTCGGCGCGCTAACGGCGGGTATCCGGCCTGAGGGAGCGATTACCGGCTATGTGTTTATCGCTGTGAAGCCGGACTTGTTCCTGCCGCTGGAGGAGTGTAAGCGCGATGTCTCCGCCCGAATTGCCGCGATTAAGGCGACACCGCGCCAGGGGGGGCGTGACCGAAATCCGGATTCCCGGCGAGCGCGCCTATCAGACCCGCGCGCGGTTAATGCAGGAAGGCATTGAGATTGACCGGAAGATCTACGATGCGTTGGGCCGCGTGGCTGAACGGAACCTCGACCACGGGGCGTGAGGCTCACGGGTCAGGCACATTCGCCTTTAGCTCTTCCTGCCAGGGCGTCGCGACGCTGTCGCTGGGTGCGCGCCAGTCGCCTCTGGGAGACAGAGCGCCGCCAGCCGAGACTTTCGGCCCGTTCGGCAGCGCTGAGCGTTTGAACTGGCTGAAGTTGAAGAAACGCCAGAGGAACTTGCCGAGCCAGTCCTTGATGGCCGCCAGATCGTAGGCGTTCTTCTTCGCCTCCGGGAAGCCTGCGGGCCATTGGCCCTCTGCCGCATCGCGCCAGGCGTGCCAGGCCAGGAACGCTACCTTGGATGGGCGCTGGCTGTAGCGGATGATGTGGTGCAGGAAGAAATCGTTCAGCTCATACGGGCCGATTTTCTGCTCCGTGCTTTGCAAGCCGCCTGCCGCATCCGCCGGGATCAGTTCGGGGGAAATCTCCGTATCCAGGATGGCTTCCAGCACACGGTTGGTCTCGTCCGAAAACTGCCCGGAGTCGCGCGTCACCCAGCGGATCAGGTGCTGGATCAGCGTCTTGGGCACGCCCGCATTGACGCCGTAATGGCTCATCTGGTCGCCGACGCCATAGGTGCACCAGCCCAGCGCCAGTTCTGACAGATCGCCCGTGCCGATCACGAAGCCGCCGTGATGGTTCGCCAGCCGGAATAGGTAGTCGGTGCGCAGACCGGCCTGGGTATTCTCGAAGGCGATGTCGTAGACGTTCTCGCCGTCGGCATAAGGGTGGCCGATATCGCGCAGCATCTGACGGCCGGCCGGCCGGATGTCGATTTTCTCCGCCGTTGCGCCGATGGCGCGCATCAGGGCCCAGGCATTGGCCTTGGTCTCGTCGCCCGTCGCGAAGCCCGGCATGGTGTAAGCCATGATGGCGCTGCGGGGCAGGCCGAGCCGGTCGCAGGCCGTCGCCGCCACGATCAGCGCCTGGGTCGAGTCGAGCCCGCCTGAAATGCCGATCACCAGCTTCTTTGCCCCGGTTGCCTCAATGCGGCGGCGCAGGCCCTCTACCTGGATATTGTAGGCTTCGTAGCAATCCTGCTCCAGCCTGTCCCGGCGGTTGGGGACGAAGGGGAAGCGTGTGAGGGAGCGGCGGAGGCCAATATCGGTCATCGCTGGCTGGTGCTCGAAGCGCACGCGCCGCCATTGTTGGCCGTTCCGGCGCGCATGCTCCGCGCTGTCGCCGAAGGTGGGGGTGCGCAGGCGCTCTGCCTGGATACGCTCCCCATCCACATCGGCGATGCAGAGTTGCGGCTCCAGGGAAAAGCGCTCGGCTTCCGCCAGCATTTCGCCCAGTTCGTAGATTGCCCCTTGGCCGTCCCAGGCGACGTCGGTGGTGCTCTCGCCCGGCCCGGCGGCGGAATAGACATAGGCCGCATGCGCCCGCATCGACTGGGATTGCGAGAGCATGTGGCGGTCGCCCGCCTTGCCGATGGTGATGTTGCTGGCCGACAGGTTTGCCAGGATCAGCGCGCCCGCCAGCGCGGCTTCGGAGGAGGGTGGCACGGTTGCCCAATAGTCCTCACACACTTCCATGTGGAAGGTGAGGGAGGCGAAGTCGCTGGACTCGAAGATCAGGTCGGTGCCGAAGGGAACGTCCTGCCCGCCGAGGACCATGGTTTCGCCCTTGATGTCCCGGCCGTGAGCGAACCAGCGCTTTTCGTAATACTCCCGATAGTTCGGCAGGTAGGACTTTGGCACCACGCCCAGAACCTTGCCGCGGGCGATGGCGATGGCGCAGTTGTAGAGGCTGCCGCGGAACCGCAGCGGCGCACCCACCAGCAGCACGGCGGCGAGCGGTTTGCTTGCCTCTCGGATGTCCGCAAGCGCGGCTTCGACGGCGTCGAGCAGGGCCGTTTGCAGGTGCAGGTCGTCGATGGCGTAGGAGGAGACGCAAAGCTCCGGAAACACCAGCAGGTCGACACTCTCCGCGTCGGCCCGCTTGGCTTCGGCGATGATGTTGGCGGTGTTGTAGGCCACGTCCGCCGGGCGGCCTTTCGGCGTGCTGGTGCCGACGCGCACGAAGCCGTGCCGGCGGGCGGCGTAGAACGGCGCAGATTGAGCAGATTGAGAGGTCGTTGCGGGCACCGGTGCTCCACCATCTGGTTAGACCGAACGTTAGCGGGCACTTGCCCAGGCTGGGCTGACCATAGCCGAAAGGACATGTCAACGGTAGCCAGCTGCAACGGTAACTGCAGATGCGCTCAGACTGGCGGGTGCAGGTCAGCAGGGTTGAGCAGACGCCGCTTTGCAACATAGAGCGCTGTAGCGCCAGCCAACGCGGCAATGCCCTCGGCGAAAAACCCTGTCGCCCCACCAAAGACTGGTATCACCACAGCATCGAGCGCAGCAACGAAGGCGGCTTTTGGGCACCGGTCAATAATGGCATCGTTCATATTTTAAACAATGGTAAAGAAACGTTTGAAATTTTACTGGCACAAGTACTTATCGACAACAACATGTGTTATCTTGCCTACTTGTTACATCCCGGCTGATTAGATAGCCCCTCGTCGCTCTGCGTTTTTCATGGCACGCTGTGTTTTGACCGAGGCGCGGGATGGGAGAGCGACATGGTGATCAAGCTTCACAGTCAGGCGACGACGCCACCAAAGATCAGGGCGGCCATACAGGCCAGTGACGACCCTGCGTGGGTTCTTGCCGAGCGTCACGGGACCACGGAACAGACCGTATGGAAATGGTGCCAGCGTGCCAGCGTGGAGGATCGCAGCCACACGCCCCATCGCCTTCAGACGACGTTGACGCCAGCGCAGGAAGCTGTCGCGGTGGCCCTCCGCAAGACGCTTTTGGTCTCGCTGGATGATCTGCTGGCGGTGGTGCGCGAGTTCTTGAACCCGAAGGCCTCCCGCTCTGGCCTTGACCACTGCTTGCGTCGGCATGGCGTGGGGCCCCTGCGCGCCCTGAAGCAGCATCGCCCCGGCCAAAGCACAGCGCCTTCAAAGCCTATGAACCCGGTTCCATCCCCATCGACCTGAAATACCTGCCACCGATGGCAGAGAGAGCCGCCGCCGTTCCCTCTTCGTGGCCATCGACAGGGCAACGCGTTGGGTTGTTGTCAGGGTCTACAACAGCAAGACAGCGGCCAATGCCCGGCGCTTCCTGCGCGCCCTGGAGCGCGCCTGCCCGATGCGGATCCGCCCCATACTCCCGGATAATGGAAAAGAGTTCACGGATCGCCTCTTCGGTCTGCGCCAGCGCGCCGCAACAGGCGCGCATGAATGCGACACGCTGGGCGCCGCCCTCGATATCGATCATCGCCTGACGCTGCCTAGGTCACCTCAGACCAACGGTATGGTCGAACGGTTCAATGGCCGCATCGAAGAGGTTCTGCAGAGCCATCCCTTCCGATCCGGCGCGGTTCTGGAAGCCACGCTGCTTCGCTATGTCTGGCTTTACACCCAGCCGCTGCCGCAATCAGCCCTGGGCAGCAAGACGCCCTTGCAGGCACTGAAGGGATGGCGCAAACCCAAACTAGAGCTGGTCAGGAAACAGCCATATACCTTCCAGGATGTGATAGCTAGCCCGATCCAAACGCCGCTTGGTGCGCAGGCAAAGGACGTCCACCAAAGGGCAATGATGCCGAGCGCGGCAGCAACAGCCGGCACCGCGAACAGCAGCCCCGCCGCGCCATGAGGTCTATCGGCTTCTCGGAGAAGGGGGTGGGTGTGCCAAATCCCAGTAGTTGCGCCTGGCTGACAGCATAAGCGCCGGTCCCATGGCCAAACCCCAGGCGCTGAGCCAGTGGCGAAACTGTGATTTTGGCATGAAAACCCGGCGGCCGGCTAGTCAGTCATCCGGTTTTTCGGGTCGAGGTAATGCAGCGCGTCGCCGGTCCAGCCGACGCCGGTGGGCACGGTCTAGTCGAACTCTATGGTCATTTCGGTGAAGCGCCAGCCATCGGGTGTGCGGCGGTACTTGTCGTCATAGCGTCCGACCACCCAATAGGATGTGCCGAACCGGCCATAGGTTGCTTGCAGGTAGGAATGGCCGGTGGCCTCGTCGCCATCGACGAAGATGCGGTGGCTGTGGATGTACTGCTTGATGAAAAAGCGCTCACGCCCGCCCATGCCGCAAAAGCCGGCGTTGATCGCATCGCCGCCCGCGGTATTCCGCCAGATAGCCGAGGCGCCCGAAGGCGTCGTCCGTGAACAGGTCCACGATCTCGCTATAGCGCCCGTCATTGATGCAGGCGTGATAGGAGTCGCGCAGGTGCCGGATTTCTTCCTTGTCCTCCAGTTGGAGAATGCGGGCTTCCAGAGCGGCGATACGGTCGGAGTCGGTCATTGATGCCTCATTTGCCCTTTGGCCATATTGGTCACCTCATGTTCATTGCATAACTTAATACGTGACTTTTGGGTCCAGAGGAGAATTTTTAGCACCGTCAGAACAGCAACGATTGTTGCGACACTACCTGATACAGGTACTCCGAAGTAACTTTCAAAAAAGAGGAATTTAAACATGAAACTTGCGATGATTTCGGGGACGATAAGATAAATAATCCATGTAGCGATAGATTTTGTTTGCCAAAAATTCCACCATATTTGCAATATAATGTTTCCTATTATCAGAAACGGCGCGCCTATAATTGTTGCTGTGATCATTCCTAAATTTAGACGGTTGTGTATCCTTCCCCACGATAAGCTCGGTAGCTGCATGTTGTCGAGCAAATATCGATATAGGTCCCATAAGACCCACTGGATCGTGACTACTATTGCTATTGCGATGCCTGATAATAGAACGGAGCAGGTGATCGTTACCATCCATTTTCCGATTGTTGGCCTAGGAAGAACGTCAAGTTGAGGGTTAGGATTCAGTTTCCTAGGTTCTTCCGTTTTCAATTAGGCCGTACCTCCCGCGCTATCTCCTTCACAGCCTCCAACGCCTTGTCCACCATGGCTTCGTTCACGTCCAAGTGGGTGACGGCGCGCATCAGGCCTTTGGGGCCGTAGCCAGCGCCGATGCGCACGCCTTTGGCCAGCAGGCGCTTGTTCATTTGGTAATTGTCGATGCCGAGGCCGCTCGCGTCGAAGAACACCATGTTGGTGGCTATGTCCGGCGGGTTGAGGACCAGGCCCTCAATCTGCGCCAGGCCGCGGGCGAGGCGGCGGGCGTTCTCGTGGTCTTCGGCCAGGCGGTCGATATGGTGCTCGAAGGCATAGACGCCAGCGGCTGCGATGATGCCCGCCTGCCGCATGGAGCCGCCGAACTGGTGCTTCCAGTGCCAGGCCTCGTGGATGGCGTCTTTGGAGCCGACCAGCACCGCGCCGACCGGGCAGCCGAGGCCCTTGGACAGGTCGATCCAGGTGGTGTCGCAAAGCTGGGTGAAGTCCTTTGCCGGGCGGCCACTGGCAATGGCCGCGTTCAGCAAGCGCGCGCCGTCCATGTGCATGGCGAGGCCGCGCTCGCGGGCTGCATTTGCCACGCCCTTCATCGTCTCATACGGCCAGACCGCGCCGCCGCCGAAGTTCGAAGTCTGCTCAACCGAGACGACTTTCGCCTGCACGCGGTTGTGCTTGTAGGGGCGGATGGCGGCGTGAACCTGGTCACCGGTGAAGATGCCCTGCTCGCCCTTGACCGTGATCATCATCGCGCCGGAGAGGGCAGCCGGGCCGCCAGCCTCCGCATGGATCGGGTGGGCGAGTTCGTCCAGGATCACGCCGTCGCCCTGGCGGCAATAGAGGCGGTAGGCGATGGCGTTGCACATGGTGCCGGACGGCAGATAGACCGCGGCCTCGTGCCCGGTAAGCTCGCATGCCATCTCGACCAGCTTGTTAACGGTTGGGTCTTCGCCGGCCTGCTCGTCGCCAACGACGGCATTGGCCATGGCCTGGCGCATGGCAGCGGTGGGGCGGGTGCCGGTGTCGCTGCCGAAATCGATTTCTATGGCTGGTGAGGCGGGCATGTGGGCGCTTCTCTGAATGGAAAACCTAGATCCTGACCATAGCAAGTCGCGGGTGCGATGCCTATGCAGCTTGCGCCGTTCCGGACAAAGCGTGCGCATTTTCCACCCTTGCCGCTGGTGTTCGCGGCGATCATTAACTAGGGTGGTCGGCAATGAAAAACGCCCTTAGCCTGAGTGATGGGGAAGCATGTCCACTTACGATTATATTGTTGTCGGTGCCGGTTCCGCCGGATGCGTGATCGCCGCCCGCCTGAGCGAGGATTCGTCGAAAACCGTGCTGCTGCTCGAAGCCGGCCCGGCCGACAAATCCATGTGGATCGACATTCCGGCCGGCTTTTCCAAGCTGCTGAACAATTCCACCTACAACTGGAATTTCGAGACTGAGCCGGAGCCGACCATGCACAATCGGCAGATCCCGATTCCGCGTGGCAAGACGCTGGGCGGCTCGTCCTCGATCAATGGCATGCTGTATGTCCGCGGCAACCCGCTCGACTACAACTCATGGAGTCAGCTGGGCAATCGCGGCTGGTCCTATGAGAGCGTGCTGCCCTATTTCAAAAAGTCCGAGAATTTCGAGGGCGATGCCGACGAGGCGCGCGGCAAGGGGGGCCCGCTGAACGTCGCCCATATGCGCGAGCATCACGAAATCTGCGATGCCTGGATCAAGGCGGCAGGGGCTGAGGGCTACCCGATCAACAAGGACTACAATAACGGCAACCAGGAAGGCTTCGGCTACTATCAGGTGACCCAGAAGGACGGCAAGCGCCACTCGCTCGCCCGCGCTTTCCTGGACCCGGCCCGCGGCCGCAAGAACCTGCACATCGTCACCAACGCCATGACCGAGCGCGTGGTGCTGGACGGCAAGAAAGCCGTAGGCGTTGAATACTCCGTGCAGGGCAAGAAAGAGATCGCGAATGCCGGGCGGGAAGTCATTGTCTGTGCCGGTGCCGTCTCGTCGCCGGGAATTCTGGAGCATTCCGGCATTGGCCGCGCCGATGTGCTGAAGCCGTTGGGCATCGACGTGAAGCACGAACTGGCCGGGGTGGGCGGGAATTATGGCGATCACTGCGCGCCCCGTATGCGCTGGCGCGTGACAAAGCCGATTACCCTGAACGAGCAGAGCCGTGGCTTCAGCCTCGTGAAGGAAGTGTTGAAATATTACACCAGCGGCAAGGGTATCCTGACCCTGACGGCAGGTGTGGCTTACGGCTTTATTAAAACCACGCCGAATGTGGAAGAGCCGGACATGCAGTTCCACTTTGCGCCTGCCTCCTACGGCACGGCGCAGACGCGGGAGCTGGAGAAAGAGCCGGGCATGACCACGGTGATCGGCCAGTGCCGCCCGGAAAGCCGCGGCTCCATCCATCTGAAATCGGCCCGTGTGGGCGAGCATCCGGCGATCCGCCCGAACTTCCTGGCGGAGAAAGTCGATCAGGATTGCACCGTTGCCGGCCTGATGGCAGCACGGCGGATCATCGAAAATCCGCTGCTGGACCCCTACCGCAAGTTCGAGGCGGCACCCGGTCCCGACTGCAATACTTATGATGAGTGGTTGGATTTTGCCCGCTCCAACGCGCAGACGACCTATCACGTGGTCGGTACCTGCAAAATGGGCAGCGAGCATGACCGCATGGCCGTGGTCGACGATCAGTTGCGGGTGCACGGCATTGAAGGGCTGCGGGTGATCGATGCCTCGATCATGCCGACGGTACCCAGTGGTAACACCAACGCGCCGACCATTATGGTGGCCGAAAAAGGCGCGGACCTGATCAAGGCAGCCGCTGCGTAAGGTTGGTGGTCGCTCCCGGCCCCCAGATGTGTCTGGGACCGGGAGCGTGCCATGCTGCCAGACGCCCTATTTCATATCCTACTTAGCTAAATCGTAGCATTTTAGTCCGGTAACCTTGCATGGGCGTGGCGGAGCTCTATCTGCAACAGCGTATGCCATGCAGGAGAGGGCCTAACGATGCGCCGACAGACCGCCGCTGTATCATCAGCATTGCGTGATTTTTTTAGACTGGAAGCAGCAGGCGGCATCATGCTGGTGCTGGCGACCTTGGTCGCTATGGTTGCCGCCAATAGCGGGCTTTCGGGGTATTATCAGGACTTTCTGAGCATACCGGTCGCCATTCAATTAGGCGCTCTGGAAATTTCCAAAGGCTTGCTGCTGTGGATCAATGATGGCCTGATGGCTGTCTTTTTCTTCCTGGTCGGCATGGAGATCAAACGAGAGTTCCGGGCCGGAGAATTGTCTAGCCTGAGCCAGGTCTCGCTACCAGGTATCGCCGCGATCGGCGGCATGTTGGTACCAGCGCTAATCTATGCCGTCATCAATATGGACTCGCCGGCCAATCTGAATGGATGGGCCATTCCTGCGGCTACCGATATAGCCTTTGCGCTTGCGGTACTGTCACTGTTGGGCAACCGGGTGCCGGCATCGTTGAAGATCCTGTTGCTGGCCATCGCCATTTTCGACGATCTGGGCGCGATTCTGATCATCGCCTTCTTTTATACGGCGGAGCTTTCGCATGTGGCGTTGCTGCTGGCGCTGATACCGATTGCTGGCCTGGCGGCGCTTAACCTCGCCGGGGTGACGCGCGTGGCACCTTATGTGCTGCTGGGAATAGTGCTTTGGGTGCTGGTATTGAAGTCCGGGGTGCACGCGACGCTGGCCGGTGTGGTCATTGCTTTCGCGATCCCGTTGAAGCCCAAGCCGGGACACGATCACACCTTGCTGGAGGAGCTGGAGCATGGCCTGCACCGGTGGGTGGCCTTCGGCATCCTGCCGTTGTTTGCGTTCGCCAATGCCGGGGTCTCGTTTGAGGGTATGGGGCTGGACAGCTTTGCCGAGCCGGTGACGCGGGGTATTGCGCTGGGCCTGATCCTGGGCAAGCAGGTGGGTGTCTTTGGCTTCCTCTACGCCACGATTAAGCTGGGATTGGCCAAAATGCCCAACGGTGCCGGATGGGCTCATCTTTATGGCGTGTCGGCGCTGGCAGGTATCGGCTTCACCATGAGCCTGTTTATCGGCGGGCTGGCGTTCGAGCATTCAGACTTTGACGCGCCGATCCGACTGGGTGTGCTGTCCGGCTCCATCGCCAGCGCGTTGATCGGGTTTGTCCTGTTGTTCGTGGTAGGCAACCGCAAGGAGGGTGAGCTGCTCACAGAGGAGCCAGCAGCCGAATGGTTAGGAGCGGCGCGCCGAGCGATGCGGAGCCCCAAGCATGGTGAGATGGGTCATTATTCCCTGCCGTCAGGTGCAGACGCTAGGCCGGTTTAAGCCGGGTGGGGCTCGCCGGTGGGATTGCCGCCGGTGTTCCCCGTGCGGCGGTCCCGCATGAACTGGTCGAACTCTGCCTTATCCTTGGCTTTGCGCAGCCGTTCCATGAAGCCTTCGAAGTCCTGCTGCTCTTCCTGCAGGCGGCGAAGGGTTTCGTCGCGGTAATCGTCAAACGCACTGTTGCCAGTGCTGTTGCTGCTTGCGCGGCGCGTGCTCTTGCGGATGTGCTTCCAACAACCCATTCTTCCACTCCATATAGTGTAACCGAGAATTACGAGACCGACCGGCCAGAAGAGGATAAATCCCAGGACAAATGCGGCGATCCATGCCCCACGTCCTCTTTTATCCAGTGCCTCTTCGACCTGACGGGCCCAACGGGAGATATTGTCCATCTGTCTCCTCATGCCTCCTATGTGAAAGTTATTCACATTAACATAGATGGGTGCGGCAAGGCGGACGTCAACGGGGCACCGGGAATTTTTTGCGGAAAATCGCCCGCCGGTCATTGGCGGGCGAACAGTGTCAGCGCCGCCCGCCCGAGACGCCGCCATCGACCATATAGACGCCGCCGGTGCAGAAGCTTGAGTCGTCGCTGGCGAGGAACAGCATCATGCGGGCGACCTCTTCCGGCTCGCCACAGCGGCCCATGGGCGTTGCGCGCGCCAGGGGTTTGGAGTTCTGACCGGAAACGCCGTGCTTAGAGGCAGCATAGGCGGCCATGCCGGGCACGCCCCGGATGCCGACGGTCGAGGCGGTAATGACGATGGAGCCGCCGTTTTCCTTCATATGGCCCATGGTGTGCTTCAGAGCCAGGGAACACGCCGCGGACGTTCACCGCGATGACATTGTCGAACATATAGGTGTCGTACTCGGTCGGGTGGGCGAGCGCACCCTCGATGCCTGCGTTGAGCAAGGCGATATCCAGCTTGCCGAACTCGGCAATGGTCTGGGCGACCAGATTTTTGACCTGCGCCTCATCGGTGACGTCGGTCTGGCAGACGCCGACACTGTCGCCTAGTTCGGCGGCGAGGCCGGTGAGATTATCGGCTAGCACATCGGCCATCATGACCTTCGCGCTTTCGGCCACGAACAGGCGGGTGGCGGCTGCGCCGATGCCTCTGGCGGCACCGGTGATGATGGCGACTTTGCCGTCGAGCTTTCCCATGGAGGTGTTCCTCTCGTTTGAATAAAATGTTACCAGCAACACTTTTCATACTGTTACATTGAGACTACCTTCAAAGAACAATGGTGCAAGGATTTACCTGGGAGCTGTTTGTTGAGCAATATTGAAAAGATAGTACGAAGCCAATATAAAAAATGGTGGCAAACGGACAACAACGAGCATGTCGAACTCGCTGTAAATGCAATCAAGTCTGGCGCTATCATTCAAGCAATTTACCGTACGAGGGGAAAACGGTGCAGGATTGGGCGATAGTATTGCCGTACAAAATACCGCATGTGGTTTAGCAAGCGGAGATTTTTCTGGGGTCGAAAGCTTGTTGATGCTAAAGAAGGCAGTAGGTACGCGATTGTTGTCGCCGGAGACGCATCGGGGCATGATTCCTATGCGGCTACTCTAAGTCTTATGATTGGCTTGATCCTCGACTCTTACGAAGAGATGAGGCTTCGAGACGGAAGGCGGACGTTTGCCAAGGCCCATCACGTCTTAAGGTGGCTTGGTGACGAATTCATTCAATATATGGGAAGCGCCGCGCAGACGGACGATTTAGGCGACTGGATAAATTGCAATCAAACATCCGTATCCTTTACCAACCAAGATGTAGAAGATATAAAAAATAGCTTGGAGGATGATGGTTTTGATGCGGTATCAATAAGAATAGACCAGGAAAACATGTCAGTATGCTGCGCGGATTTGCCATGATTTATTGTTAGTGATGACAATAGAGTCTCTCACGTGGGTACATTGCACGACGGGAAACGTATTCCCGTCGGACAGCAACTAAGCAGTTTAGAAAGCAAAAAGTTCAAGTCAAAAGACGTGCGGTTTCTTGTCGTGGCAACGAACGGGATTCTGGAGCAACGGGTAGACAATGAGTCGGAAACAGATATTGGCGTGTCCGGATTTGAAAATATTCTTGTGAGCGCATTGGAGAAAAATGAGGAGCCCACATCGGCTACGTTACGGCAGAGTTTGTTGTCAGAGATCGACATCGCGATTAGTAGTAAGGCTCTGAATGATGATGATAAATTACTTCTGGTAATAGATGTTGAGCACCTATTGGCTCAATTACGCGGTCATGCGGCGGCAAACGGGAAGAGAGGGAGTTGAATTTGGCATTGCACCTTCATGAGACCAGGTCTATCAAACCGCGGCGATTATTGAGCAGCGAATCGGATACTCAACTGGCACCGAGCATTCGTTAACTGAAGGCAGGCTCTGAATATGATAAATCGCATTTTAGAAGAAGCAATAGAGCTTCATGGAAACAATATTGAAATTGTGGTGCGGGTATACCCCGATCAGGAATTTGAAGATTTTATTATAGAAGTAGAGCATTTATTGACCCTGTTAAGAGTCGACAAAGCCCGCTCTAAAAAAGTCCGGGATGTTCTGATTGGGCATTTTGAGAACAACCGGTTTCATAATCAACATCGGGATGGCGACAACTCAGAAGTTCAATTGTCCATTGCTACGGATCGCGTTAGAATAGTAATTCTCGGTACGGCAATGCCGCCCGATTTGGATAAAATGGAAAGTGCTGTTAGCGATTTACATGGCCGCTCGTTCGATGAATTGAAAGATCGGTATCGGATGCGTTTCGATGAGCTGGCGGATTCGCCAACAATCCCAAACAGTCAAACCGCGAGGCTTGGGCTGGTGTGTATGGCCCTGTTGTCCAGGAAAGAACAACTAAGTTTTGAACGTGACGAGCAGAATCCAAACCGATATTGGCTTGCAATGGCTGTTTAGATTGCCGTGCTAGAGGGTACAGAAAATGTTTGATGACAGTAAGACACCTTGGATAATTGAGGGCAACCTCAAGCCCCCTTCTTCACAAGCAGCTAAAAGTGATTTTGAGAGGGCTCGGTCAGAAATTGAGAAGAGGGTAAAAGGTAATAAAATCACAATTTCCATTTACTATGACCTATTTCCGACAAGTATTATTACGAATTGTATTTCTTTTATGAATGATATCTGGGACTATTGTTTGTCGGGTCGGGAGATAGTGGTGATATGGCGTTATGATCCTTCGATTGAATCGCTTGAAGGTGCTGCAGAGAATTTGGAGCGCCGTTTTGGGAGATTCTTGAAGAAAGAAACAATATAGGATACAATAATTCAAATTGATTCGGTAGATATTATGTGGGAATTTGCTGTTTTTCAAGTGAATGTACCCGTTCTGACTTTCTTTGTATTTGTATTATTGCCGTTATTGCTACCTAATTTACTTAGAAGTATTCTCACAGAGCGGCTATGGGGCAGGCAGGCTAATCATCAATTGGAACGATTTCGTTATGAAGAAGGGTTACGTTTCTTTCAAAGCGTGGCCTGATTATTGCGGACCCGCCATTATTATGCACAGGAATTCCTAAAAAAAGGTTCGTTCAGGTGACTTAGAATCGGCATTAATAATTTACTCAGGTAAATATCAGGATTCAGTGAGGGAGTGGGAGGTTAATCTATATAGTTTGCAAAGTATGACAAATTCGATGATGGGGGTAGACTATTTTGACAGTATTTTTAAGGGGAAAGAGTATGAGAATTTCAGTTCTACAAAAATTTTACAAATGAAGCTACTTATGCTCGATGAAAATTGTCCGAAATTAAGAAAGAGCCGTCCAATTATTCGGTCGATGAAGCAGAAGAAATGTTAATAGACATACATTTTGATATCAGGAGTTCGATGTTAGAGATGGAGAGCCGGTTTAATGATCAATACCCGCGTGTGGAAACGATGTTAGTTGCGCCTAAGTGACAAATTTTGGGAGGCCATAAAGTATAGTGACAAACGCGGTGCTTTTGATACCTGCAATTGTAGAGCGTTAAACCCAGATAATCTGCGCTGCCGCTCCCACATCCGTCAGGAACCCCACGACGCCGGTGACTTCCACGCCCTCCAGTGCGGTCACGCCTGAGGCCAGCAGGCCAGAGTCGCACGCCTGAAACCGCGCCTCTAGTGCCTCCAGGCTTTCCCAGAGTTCGCCGAACCCGGCGATGCCCTTGGCTTGCAGGGCGGTGTCGTAGTCGGCAGCGATGGTGCCGTCTTCGGCAGGAAGGAGGGCAGAGACGCCTTCGAACGCGCGGCAGCCGGCCATGGTGAAGAACAGGGTTACGTCACGGCCCATGGCAAGCGCGCCTGCTGCGAAGAGCAGGGCGTAGTGCACCCGGTCGACCGCGCCGCTCTGGATTACCATGGCGAGGGGGGGCTTTGGGGTCGGGGCGTCACTCATGGCCAGAGAGATCGCGGATGGTGGGTTGCTCGCCGCAGAGGGAGCAGGCTGGGTTTTTGCGCAGCTTGATGTTCTGCCACTCCGTATAAAGGCCGTCATACATCATGAACCGGCCGGAAAGGCTCTCGCCGATGCCGAGGATTTCCTTCAGCACCTCCACCGCCTGCTGCGTGCCGACGGCGCCCGCGACCGCGCCGAACACGCCTGCCTCGGAGCAGGAAGGCACGGAGCCTGGCGCGGGCGGCTCCGGGAACAGGCAGCGGTAGCAGGGATGGCCGTCGCCCTGGTGAGACTTGAATACGGAAAGCTGGCCCTCGAATCGCAACAGCGCGCCGGAGACCAGCGTCTTGCCGCCCAAGTGGCAGGCGTCGTTCAGCAGGTAGCGCGTGTGGAAATTGTCGGTGCCGTCGGCGACGATCTCATAATTGGCGATGATGGAGAGGGCGTTCTGCGCCGTAATCCGTTCTTGGTAGACATCGACTTGCACGTCCGGGTTCAGATCGCGGATCATGCGGGCGGCACTTTCGGCTTTGGGTACGCCCACGTCCTGGGTGCGATGGATGATCTGGCGTTGTAGGTTGGACAGGTCCACGGTGTCGGCATCGATGACGCCAATCCGTCCGACGCCCGCCGCCGCCAGATATTGCAGCATCGGCGCGCCGAGGCCGCCTGCGCCTACTACCAGGACGGAAGCTGCGAGGAGTTTCTCCTGACCTACGCCGCCCACTTCCGGCAGGAGGATGTGGCGGGAGTAGCGCTCCAGTTGGTCGTCGGTCCAGTCGGTCATGAAACTGTGCACCTAGCTAACGATCTAAATTTGGCGTCATTGCGGTTGGGGGCGGTTATTAACGCTTGAAAGATAGCCACTTAACGAACCGTTGCCAGAGGTTTGGCGAGGGAGGGAGGCCCAATTGCCGACGGCGCTCTTTTGCACGCTCTGCATTGATAATGGCCTGATATTGGCGTGTGCTATCAGTGAACATCCATACGGGTGGCTCGACCTTCGAAATGTCGTAGTAGTCGTCTGGAATGTCGGCGGCTGGGATTATGCTGGCACGTGCAATGGCCAAGCCTCGGGTTAATGGAAACCACATCATACCAATATTGTAGACGGTCAGAGAAATTTGGTCAGCTTGCATTGGCGCCACCGTGCCTGGCTCCGCCAGATGATAACCTTTTCGTTCTCTGCTTTTTCCGGGTTTGACCTGATGACGACTCCATATCCCGGCGGTGGCGTGATGCTGATGCCCGTCGGCACTACTTCGTACATGTCAGATTGAAGTGTCCGTTCCCGGTAAAGCGGCATGGCGGCGTAGATATCGTATTCAATGCCATCTGCTTTCATGACTTCGATGTAGGGTAAATCCCTACCGTCTGGAAAAATGGTTACCTTCGCGAGCGGCGGCTCTTTCATTGCTCACGTCCCCGTGGAGCCGAACCCGCCTGTGCCGCGTGTGGTCTCGTCCAGGTCGTCAACCTCCTGCCAAAGGGCGCGCGTGACCGGTGCGACTACCATCTGGGTGATGCGGAGGCCGCGTTCGACGGTGAAGGCGGCTGAGCCGAGGTTGATCACGATGCAGCCGATTTCGCCGCGGTAGTCGGCGTCGATGGTGCCGGGGGCGTTTACCAGGGAGATGCCGTGCCGCAAAGCCAGGCCGGAGCGGGGGCGGACCTGGGCCTCATAGCCGGAGGGCAAGGCAATGGCGATGCCGCAGGGGACCAGGGCGCGCTCGCCGGGTTGGAGGGTGACCGGCTCATCGGCGGGCAATGCTGCCAGCAGATCGCAACCCGCCGCGTCCGCCGTTTCGTATTTCGGCAGCGGCAGGTCTTTCGCGTGGTCCAGCAGACGGACCTTCACGGGCACGTTGGAACCACTCACTCTGCGGCCTCAACGAAGGCTTCGGCGATGCTTTGGGCGAGTTTGGTGGCGACGTCTGTCTTGCTCATTCGGGGCCAGTCCTCGACCGAGTCGGCAGAGACCAGATGCACCGTGTTGTCTGCGCCGCCAAAGGTGCCGGTGCCGGGGGAGACGTCATTGGCGACCAGCCAGTCGCAGCCCTTGCGGGCGAGCTTGGCGCGGGCATAGTCGACCACGTCGCCGGTCTCGGCTGCGAAGCCGACCACCAGCTTGGGCCGCTTGTTTCCGGCCTGGCTGAGGCTCGCGAGAATGTCCGGATTTTCCACGAGGGAGAGGCCGGGCGGGCCGCCTGCGCCCTTTTTGATCTTCTTGTTAGCGTCTGTCTCCACCCGCCAGTCGGCGACGGCGGCGGCGCAGACCGCAACGTCGGCGGGGAGGGCGGCATGGCAGGCATCGTACATCTGCCGGGCGCTTTTGATGCGGACCATGTCGACGCCCGGCGGGTCTGGCTCCCCGGTCGGGCCGGAGACCAGCGTGGTGCGTGCGCCGAGCCTGGCCAGAGCGCCGGCGATGGCGTGGCCTTGCTTACCGCTGGAGCGGTTGCCGATATAGCGGACGGGATCGATGGCTTCCCAGGTGGGGCCGCTGGTAACCAGGGCATGGCGTCCGGCCAGGGGCTTGGGCGCCTCGGCGGCGGCGAAGAAGCCCTCGACAGCGGCGACGATGTCCATGACTTCGGCCAGCCGCCCGGTGCCGATTTCTCCGCAGGCGAGGTTGCCTGCGCCGGGGCCGACGCGGAGGATACCGCGGGCCTCCAGGGTCAGCATGTTTGCCTGGGTGGCAGGGTGCTGCCACATCATCACGTTCATGGTCGGGCAGACGATTACCGGCTTGTCGGTGGCGAGCAGGGCGGTGGAGGCGAGGTCGTCGGCCAGACCGTTTGCCATCTTGGCCAGCAGGTCGGCGGAAGCCGGGCAGACCACGACCAGGTCGGCCTCGCGCGACAGGCGGATGTGGCCCATCTCCGCCTCATCCGTCAGGCTGAATAGGTCCTGATAGACTTTGTTTTCACTCAAAGCCGCGACGGAGAGAGGCGTCACGAACTGCGCGCCGCTTTTGGTCAGCACGCAACGCACGTCCGCCCCCCGCTCCCGCAGACGGCGGATCACGTCGAGCGAGCGGTAGGCAGCAATGCCGCCTGCGATGATCAGGAGAATGCGTTTATCGGTGAGTGTCAACGAACTGTCCTTTCCCGGGCGGGACCCCGGGATCTCCTTCCGAGGCCGACTCGGCAGGAGATCCCGGATTAAGTCCGGGACAGTAATAGGGCTGCTCTTAAGCCCGTGCGAAGCCCAACACGTCGGCAATGGCGGCCTGGTTTTCAAGGCCGGCGATGGCGGCAACCATGCCTTCGGTCTGTGCTTCACCCAGGACCGGCGTTGCCAGGGCGCGGAACTTCTTGGCGAGCTTGGCTTCCTGCTCGCCCAGATCGGCCATGGGAATGCCGATGTCGAAGTCTTGTTTGATCACCTTGCCGTCTTTTTGGGTGACGACCAGTTCGGCGAAGAAGGAGGCGAAGTCCGGCTTGCCATGCACGACCGCTTTCTTACGCAGGTCAGAGACGCCATCGACCTCAAACGTTTCGTCCTGGTACAGCGCCAGCGAACCATCCGCCTTGTCGAGCAGGCCCAGCGCTACGTTGTGGGCGAGGCTGAACTTGGCTTCCAGGCCGGTCTTCGGCTCGGCGATATCGCACATGCCGATGGCATTGGCGGGTACGCTGATTTCGATCTTCTCTACCAGAGCCGGGTCAAAGCCTTCCTGGAGACGCAGGCGCAGCGCTGCTTCGGTCGGGGCGTGCACGCCGTAGCAGGCCGGGTGGTATTTGAAGAGTGTGTCCTGGGTGTGGAACAGTTCGCCGATACGCTCCAGCGCACGGTCGATGTTCTTTTCGCCTTCAACCATGGTGTCGCCAAAGCCGCGGTCAATATCCAGCGTGTTTTCTCGCGCCGTAAATCCGCGTGCGGCCAGGGATGCGGCCAGCAGACCGTTGGAGGCGGCTTTGCCTGCATGCAGCGGCTTGGTCATGGTGCCGAAATTGCTTTTCAGGCCGGCAGCCTGTGTGGCCGCGATGCCCATGGCGCGGTTGGTGGCTTCCGCATCCAGGCCCAGCAGGTTGGCGCAACCGGCGGCCGCGCCGATGGAGCCAATGGTGCCGGTGGAGTGCCAGCCGCGGGCATAGTGGCCTTTGCTCATCATGCCGCCGATGCGGGCGAGGACTTCGACGCCAGCGACAAAGGCGGTGATCACTTCCTTGCCGGTTTTGCCGTGACGTTCTGCCAGCGCCAGGACAGCGGGCATGACGGCGACGGTCGGGTGGCCGGTGAAGATGCCGAGCACGTCGTCATAATCCAGCGCGTGGGCGGCGGAGCCGTTGTAGAGCGCGGCCTGTACGGCGGAGGTTTTCTCGTCCGTACCGATTAGGGAGGCATGCGGGTTGCCGCCTTCATCCTCGATCTGGGCCAGCAGCATCTCGGAGAGGGGCTCTGTTTTGCCTGCGAGCGTCACGCCGACCATGTCCATCAGACAGTGGCGGGCGATGGCACGCGCCTGCTCCGGGATCTGGTCGAAGGTCAGGGTCGAGGCGAACTCGGCCAGCGCTTCGGTAACTTTGGGTTCGTTGGTGCGATCTTCAGCCATGGCATTCACTCCGATTTCACGATGTTAGCCGCTATAGGGGCCTGTTGTTATTTGGGTCAGCCGCTATTTGGCGGCAAGTTGTGCGACTGGGCAAGGGTAACGTCAAGCGGTCTGGCGATAAGACGCCTGGAATGGCCCAAGCAGTGGCGATTATTTGAGGGTCAGTATATCCGCGTGCCAGCGTCCTTCGTCAATAGCACGCCTGAGACCAGTCCGTCGCGCCGCCGATATGCAGAAAACCCGTAGGCGACGGCGCAAAGCGATTGCTGGCTTTCCGTGTGATCGGTTTCCGACCTGGAAGTTTCACTCAGCAATTTCCCAAAAGAGTGACGACCGTCACTAACCCAAATGCCGAATAGTTGCGTATAGAGGAATGTAAGAAAAGCGAAGTCAGAACAGAGCATGTTTGAAACGGGTGCAATAACAGTGCGCCCGTTTTGGCGTTCTGCTTCGGGCTCGGTGTGCGCTATGCTCAAGACCTGTGAAGTGGATTTCAGAAGGCAGCCCCATGACCATTGTCACCGAACACAGTGTGCAGACGGGTTCGCACCGCACCTTCTTTCTGGCAGCCGGCCCGGAGAGCGGGCCGCCGGTGATCTTTATCCATGGCTGGCCGGAACTATCGCTGAGCTGGCGGCATCAACTGGAGTGTCTGGGCAATCTGGGCTTCCGGGCAATTGCGCCGGATATGCGGGGCTATGGCCGATCGTCGGTTTACGATCGGCACGAGGACTACGCGCTGAAGCATATCGTTGGCGACATGGTCGGGCTTGCTGATGCGCTGGGCATCGAAAAGGCGGTTTGGGTTGGGCATGACTGAGGTGCGCCCGCTGTCTGGAGCTTTGCTAGCCACCACCCGGAGCGCTGCCATGCAGTGGCAAATCTGTGCGTACCCTATGGGGGGCTGGAGAAGGGAGTGAAGGCCGTATTGCCTCTGGTTGACCGGGAAACCTACCCGGAAGATGAGTTCCCTTATGGCCAGTGGGAATACATGCGCTTCTATGAAGAGAATTTCGACCAGGCCATCGCTCCCTTCGACGCTAACCCCTACGACGCAGTGAAAGCCTTGTTCCGCAAGGGCACACCCGGCTTCGATCGCCGTCAGTGGCGCACTGCACATGTGCGCAAGGACGGAGGCTGGTTCGGCGGCGCTGCGGAGGCTC
Organism: Alphaproteobacteria bacterium; assembly: GCA_965202745.1. Lineage (GTDB taxonomy): Bacteria > Pseudomonadota > Alphaproteobacteria > Bin95 > Bin95 > JACKII01. The sequence continues at coordinate 251,453 of CBDBCB010000019.1, read as the reverse complement.
CTGATCTGCCCCGCGACAGCGATGTGGTAGGCGAGCAGGAACTTCGGGTCTACGCCGAATCGCTAACCCGGAATGGCATGTTTGGCCCTAGCGCCTGGTACATGAATCATGCGGCGAACGCGGATTTCGCCAAGTCTGCGGTGAACGGCGGACAGTTGGAAATGCCGGTGCTTTTCCTGGCAGCGGCGTATGATTATACTTGTGATTGCATCACCTCAACCCTACCCCGAAGCCGATGCGGACGCTGTGCTCTGACCTGACTGAACAGGTGATCGACAGCGGTCATTGGATGGCTCAGGAGAAGCCGGTTGCGGTGAATGCGGCGCTAGTACGCTGGCTGGCACAAAGCGTGCCGGGCACCTGGCCGGTGTAACAAGAATAGAACAATTCTGACCCATGAAAGTGTGGCAGGGGCTGCCACAAGTAGTTTGATAGAAGCGGACGGTACCCGTTCGTTTGCTGAAGGTAATCACTGACACATAGAAAGAGTGGGCTGAAATAACGAGCCCTAAAGTACGGATACGGTAGGCGCGCAGGTGCGCGAGGAACGATCAATGGACGAGCCCAAAGACGAAGGCTATTGGCTGGACTGGCTGGAAGCGGAGCTGGCCGATACGCTTGACGAGGACTATGAGCTGGAGCTGTCAGAGCCTGCCTTGTCGCTGGAGCTGCGCCGCATCTACCGCAAGATGCACCCGCCGTCGATTGAACGCCGGACCTATTTCCACGCGCTGTTGTCCTTGCAGGCAGAACTGATCAAGCTGCAGGACTGGGTTCAGCACACGAATGCCAAGATTGTGGTGATCTTTGAAGGCCGTGACGCGGCCGGCAAGGGCGGCGTGATCAAGCGCATTACCCAGCGGCTTAACCCGCGGGTGGCGCGCGTGGTGGCGCTGCCGGCTCCCAGCGACCGCGAAAAATCTCAGTGGTACTTCCAGCGCTATGTGCCTTATCTGCCGGCTGGGGGGGAAATGGTGCTGTTTGACCGCTCCTGGTACAACAGGGCGGGTGTAGAGCGTGTAATGGGATTTGCGACCGAGGACGAGGTGCAGCAATTCTTTCACGACGTTCCGGAATTCGAGCGGATGCTGGGGCGCTCTGGGATCATTCTGATCAAGTACTGGTTCTCAGTGACCGATGAAGAGCAGCAGATGCGCTTCCTCATGCGCATCCATGATCCGTTGAAACAGTGGAAACTCAGCCCGATGGACCTGCAATCCAGGGTCCGGTGGGAAAGCTACACCAAGGCAAAGGAAGAGATGTTCGACCGCACGAACATCCCCGAAGCGCCCTGGTACATCGTGACTGCGAACGACAAAAAGCGGGCGCGGCTGAACTGCATCGACCACCTGCTGTCGCTAATCCCCTATGAGGCGGTGACTCAACCGGAAGTACAGTTGCCGGACCGCGTCTTTAATAAGAACTATGAACGTGCGAGCCTGCCGAAAGAACTCTATGTTCCGAACAAATATTAGGTTCCGAGCAGAACCGCCCGATGCAAGCGGATCGGGATCTGCTCTTGAGTTTCGCCCGTAGAAATACCCCCGGAAGTATTGACACTTCCGGGAGTATTTTTTTGTGGTGGCCACTCGCAGTAGCACCAGTATTTGCCTGCCGGCACTCCCCGCCTGATTTTGGTCAGGCGGGGAGACGGCCAGAGTTTTGGCCTTACGGGCTCAGGCCGAAAATATCGATGCCGTCCAGGGTAAGCGTGAAGGTATTTCCATCTACCTCGCAGGTCAGGATCGAACCGCCAAAGCCGTCGCTGGTGCCGGTCATTACGCCATTCAGGTCGATTTCCAGCAGGTCATCGGTCGAATTGGCGATGGCCTTGGAGCCACTGGCGAACACTTTCAGGAAGTTGGTCAGATCAACGCTGTTATCGAACGTACCGTTGTCCATAAAGCGGAACTCTAACCGGTCGCCTTCGGAGAAGTTCAGGTCGGTGATGGTGTGGGCGTCACCGTTAATGACGTAACGTCCATCGAACTTGAATTCGTCCGCTCCTTCGCCGCCAGTGGCAGTATCCATGCCCCAATGGATCAGGATTGAGTCATCGCCAGTGTAGCCGAACAGATTGTCATCGCTGAAACCGCCGGGGACATTGTCCGGACCGACACCGACCGTGGTGATGTCCAGGTTATCCGTCAGCGTGTTACCGGCATCGTCGGTCGCGCGAACCTGGATCGCCTTCAGGCCGTTGGTGGTATAGGGCGTTGCCAGGGTCTCTTGCTGTGGCGCGCCGGTGCCGGCACTGGCGGCTGGCACGAAGCCAGCACCATCGCCCCAGTCGATCTCGATCGCGGCGTCGGCTTCGGCGGTGAACTCAATGGTCGGGGTGATGTCGCCGGAAATATCGTCGGTGTTTGACGGGCCGTCATCGGAGGAATCGATCAGGTCGATGCCCGACAGGGTGATGTCTGTATTGATCGTCACTGCCAATTGTTCGACGGATTGGTTGCCGGCGCTGTCTGTTACCTGCACCTGGATGGTTTTTACGCCATCGGTAGTGTAGGCTGCGCCGATGCCGTTGCCGGCAGCGGCTACGAAGCCATTGCCGTCGTCCCAGTCGATCTCGACTGTCGAACCGGTTTCCGCCGTGAACTCGATGGTCGGGGTGGTGTCGTTGGTCAGGTCGTCAGTGTCTGAAATGCCGGTATCAGATGAGGCCAGCAGATCGACGCTGGAGAGTTCGGTGCCGGTATCGATGGTAACGGCCAAGCTCTCGGTCAACTCATTGCCCGCATCATCGGTGACGCGTACCTGGACGTTCTTGGGTCCGTCGGTGACATAGTCAGCGCCGATGGTCTCCTGCTGGGCAGCGCCCGTGCCGTTGCTGGCGGCCGCAACGAAGCCATTGCCGTCGTCCCAGTCAATCTCGACCGTCGCCCCGGCTTCTGCCGTGAACTCGATGGCGGGCAACGTATCGCTGGTCAGATCATCCGAGTTGGAGGTGCCGCTATCAGAAGAGTCGACTAGGTCAAGCGGCGACAGGCTGGTGCTCGAGTCAATTTCGATGGTCAGGTTCTCAGTGAAGACCTGGCCGAGCGGGCCCGTTGCCTGCACCTGGATATTTTTGGTGCCGTCGGTTGTATAGCCAGTGCCGAGCGTTTCCTGCTGGGCGGCACCGGCACCGGCACCGGCACCGGCACCGGCGCTGGAGGCTGCAATGAAGCCGTTGCCGTCGTCCCAATCGATCATGACGTCCGTGCCTGCGTCGGCAATGAACTCAATGGTCGGGGTGGTGTCGTTGGTCAGCTCGTCAGTGTCTGAAACGCCGCTGTCGGACGTATCCACCAAATCAACCGGCGTCAGGCCGACGATCAGGAAGTTGTTGACCGTCAGATCGCCGATCAGGAAGCTTTGCAGAATAAGCTGACCTTCCGGAACGGTGATTGTCACGTTTGCGCCGGTTTGGACCATGTGGGCGGCCTGGAGGTCGGCGAAGTCGTCAACGCCTGAAATAAACCGCAGGTCAATGATATCTTCCAGGGCAAAATCGGCGATGCGGTCAGTGCCGAAATTGGTTCCATCGACACGGAAAATGTCAGCGTCTGCGCCGCCGACCAGCACATCGTCGTTCGATTCGCCGTTCAGCAAGTCGTTGCCATTGCCACCGAACAGGGTGTCGTTACCGGCGCGGCCAAAAACACGGTCGTCGCCGTCAAAGCCGTACAAGCGGTTTGCCGAGGCATTGCCGAAGAGGGAGTCGTTACCAGCCGTGGTCAGAACATCCTCGACCAGGGTGTAGGTCTCGCCAGCAGCAGCGCCGGTGTTGGTGCCGGAATTCTGCAGGTCGACACGCATGCCAGTGGTGAAGTCCTGATACTGCACACGGTCGATACCGGCGCCACCATTGTAGTGATCCACGCCCAGGCCGCCGATCAGTTGGTCGTCGCCAGCACCGCCGTTCAGAAAGTCGTTGCCATCGCGGCCGAAAATGGTGTCGTTCCCGCCGTGGCCGGAAATGACGTTGTCGAGATCATCACCGGACAGCGTGTCGTTGAAGTTGGAGCCAAACAGGTTTTCGATGCTGACATAGGTGTCGCCCGCAGCTTCGCCCGTGTTGACGTGGCTGGCAGCCAAGTCGATCTGCACGCCGGATGCAGCCTGATTATACCAGGCTTCGTCCACGCCCGCGCCGCCGTCGAGCAGGTTACCGCTGATCAGGACGTCGTTGTCATCGCCGCCGAACAGCATGTCTGCGCCGGCACGGCCATAGAGAAAGTCGTTGCCGCCAAGACCGTCGATGATATTCGGGCCACCATCGCCACTCAGGTTATCGCCGAACTCCGACCCCTCGAGGTTCTCAATGGAGACGTAGGTGTCGCCCGCAGCATCACCTGTGTTCAATCCAGGGTTTTGGAGATCGGCAAGCACGCCTGCCGCGGAGTTCATGTAAGAGGCGGTATCATTGCCGGTGCCGCCGTCCAGGAGATCTCCGTTGGGGCCGCCGGAGAGGACGTCATTGTCCTCGTTGCCGAACAACATGTCTGCACCGGTACCGGTCAGCACGATATCATTTCCTGCCAGAGCCGAAATGTTCTCGTCAGTGGTGGAGGAACTGAGGTCGATGAAATCATCGCCGGGGGTTGGGGTAGTGCTTATCGTCACGGTGATTCTCTCCGTTGTTGATTCTAACAGACCGTTCGTTGCACGGACTTGGATAGTTTTGAGGCCAGTGCTGAGGTAAGGCGCAGCAAGGGTTTCCTGCTGAATGAAGCCAGTGCCGGGGTTGTCTGGAAGGAAGCCATTTCCGTCGTCCCAATCAATTTCGACGGTGACGCCCGCTTCCGTCGTAAAGGCGATTGTTGGGGTAAAGTCGCCGGTATTGTTGTCGACATTCGACGAGCCTGTATCCGACGCGGTTACCAAGTCAATTGCGCCCTTGCCGAGCACGACAAAACTGGCACTTGAGAGTAGGCCATTGGGGGCGTCGCCGACCGCACCGACGATCAGATCACTGAGGCCGTCATGGTTGACGTCGCCGCCACCACTGACCGAAATTCCTGCCCTGTTGCCCTCAGCAATCCCGTTCATGGCAAATCCGCCGACGCCGGCTTCAATGGCAGAAAGCTCCACCGCGGTGCCGTCGGTTTTGCCGAAAACAACAAAACTTGCGCCGGAAGCCACGCCGTTCGGGCCGCTGCCGATGGCACCGACTATGAGGTCATCCAGGCCATCGCCGTTGACGTCGCCCGCATTGCTGACGCTGAAACCGGAGCGGTCGTAGGCAGCGGCACCATTGATGGCGAAGCCGCCCGAGTCGGCTTCCACGTCGGATAGTTCGACCGGGGAGCCGCTGGATTTGCTGAACACCACAAAGGATGCGCCGGAGGAAGCGCCATAGAGGTCATCGCCGCCGGCACCGACAATAAGGTCGTCGAGGCCGTCGCCATTGATATCGCCGCCACTGACGGACTTGCCTGCCAGATCGTCGACCGAGACGTCATTAATGACAAAGTCGCCATTGTCGGCGGCCACATCGGAAAGTTCCACGGCAACGCCGTCCGGCTTGCCGAACACCACATAGGCCGCGCCCGACTCGGAGCCGTTCGGATCACTGCCGTCTGCGCCGACAATCACGTCGGCATTACCATCGCCGTTCACGTCACCAGCGAAGTTGACCGAAAAACCCGAGCGGTCGTCGGCAGTGACGCCGTTAATGATGAAGCCGCCAATACCTGCTTCGACGTCTGACAACTCGACCGCTGGATGGAAAAACAGCGGCGGCGCGAGGGTGGCTGCGTAGGCGGTGCGCGCGGTGGTTGAGAAGGGCGAGGTGATGCCCATGGCCATCATCGCGCCAAACGGCCCGCCAAATTCGAAGCTTTCGGCATCGCCCGCACCGACCAGCGCGGACGTTCCGGCGGCCGCTGTGCAGGCTGAGGGTTTCAAGCAACGCATCGCCTGCTTCGCCAGCGGCGACGTGACAGGCCGTCAGGGTGATAAAGCCATCCGGACGTATACGGGCCCCAATGCGTGACAGAGTGTCCTGCTGGGCCGCAAGCATCGCGGCAGAGACCGTTTGACCGCCGAGATAAAGCGCGCCGGGTGCGCCATGTGCCACGATATGTAGTGCTGAATAGCGTTGGCCGCTGGCCTCCATCGCTTCTGCTATTTGCAGCAGAGGCAATAGCTTAGAAGTCAGAATGATGCTCTGGTCGAAATTGTTGGCGCTGGATAATAATGATAGGGGTTGCTCTATCGATGAATCAAAAGCAATAAAATTGGTTAATGAGGTACTGTCGCAGGAGTGGCGCTCCAATTTTGATGGAGCTCTACTGAATGGCGTTGGCTGTACTGCCGAAGTGCTAGAAATTGAGCTATTCATGTTGCCTCTCCACGGCTGTTACGCATTAAATGCCATTTTATTCGACTAAGCTTTTTCAGGTGCCTCGGATGCCAGCATATGTTACCCTTTAATGCCTGAAAATCAAGCGATACATAGAATATTAATACTAATCGGATTTACTTGAATATGCATTATCCCACCCAGCCGGTTGTCGCCGCGTTCTATTGAAAATCCTTGATTTCCAGCGCCTGTCCAAGTCAGCGAGCGCGATGCGATAGGGGCAGGTATTACGCTATTTAACCCCCGGCTAGCGGTCTGATCGAACCACTATGGGCTGGGTGTTAGGCGCTGGACACTATCAGGTTGCCGTAGCGGTCCGTGACAGCGGCCTCACCCGGCAGAAACACCGTGGTGGCGTCCAACTGGATCAGGATGGCGGGGCCGTCGATGCGGACGTCTGCGCCCAGCCGGGCGCGGTCGTAGATGGGGGTCGTAATAGGGCCTTCATCGAACCAGACCTGGTGGCGGTCGATTTCCGCTTCGGCGAGCGACCCACCGCCGGTCGATTCAACCAGCCGCGGGCGGGCAAGGTCGCAGACGGCGGCCACGCGCAGGTTGACGATCTCCACCACCGTGTCGCGTTGGGCGAAGGTGTAGAGTTGTTCGTGCAGGGCGTGGAATCGCTCGACGGCTTCGGCGGTGCTGGCCTCGTCGATGGTGTCGCCCGGCCAGTCGACGGTGAGTTCGAAGCCCTGGTGCTTGTAGCGAATGCTGGCGGAGCGTGTCTTGCGGCGGCTGGCGAGGGGCGCGTTCTCCCGCGCGAACCAGGCGTCGGCCTGGGCCTCCAAATGGTCGAAGACCTGGGCGATGCGGGCCGGGTTGTAGGGCGGAACCTCGACACAAGTCTGGGCGTGGTCGGCGCGGAGGGTGGAGACCAGCAGACCCATGGCCGACAGCACGCCGGGGGAGGGCGGCACGACGATGGTCTTCATGCCGAGGAGCCGTGCCATCTCGCTGCCGTGCAGGGGGTCGGCACCGCCGAAGGGTATCAGGGCGTAGTCCCGCAGATCCTCGCCCTTTTCCACCGAGATAACTCGGATCACGCCGACCATGTCATTGTTGGAAATGGCGAGGATGCCCTTGGCCGCGTCCTCAAGCGAGAGGCCGAGCGGGCGGGCGACGTGGGTCTCCACCGCGCGGCGGGCGTCGGCGACGGTGAGGGCACCGGTCTCTGCCACCCGGGCGATGGAGCCGCCGCCGGTGCCGACCGTGTTGATGTCGATCATGGGGAGGGCGAGGGGCCATTCGCCGATCTGGCCGCCCTCCGAAAGCTGGAAGCGGCCGCCCTTGGTCAGGCTGGTGTCGGCCGATGTGCCGCCGATGTCGATGCCGAAGCTCGCTGAGGTGCCAACAAAGCCCGCGCCGACGACGCCCGCCGCCGGGCCGGAAAGAGCAGTGTAGGCGGGCGCGGTCCGTACCTCTGGCGCGCTGACTACGCCGCCGGTGGATTTCATGATGAGGAGCGGGGCTTCGACCTTTTCCTCGGCAAGCCGGTCCTCCAGCCGCGCCACGTAGCGGGAGACGGCAGGCATAACGTAGACGTTCATGACCGTCGCCATGCTGCGCTCATACTCCCGCACCAGCGGCAGCACGTCGGAGGAGATCGAGACCGGCGCCTCCGGGTGCTCCCCCAGAATCAGATCGCGGGTGCGCTGCTCGTGCGCTGGATTGGCGAAGCTGTGCAGGAAGCAGACCGCGATGGCGTTGATGCCGTGGTCGCGCAGGGTGCGGGCGGTGGTGCGGACGGCGTCGTCGGCGATAGGCGTCAGGACTGCGCCGTCGGAGCCGATGCGCTCCGTCACCTCGAAGATGCGGTCGGCGGGAACGGGGCGCTTCGGCTTGACCCAGGAGAACAGATTGACCCGGCGGGGAATGTCCTGCCGTCCGATCTCCAGCACATGGCGGAAGCCCTCTGTGGTCAGCAGGGCGACTTCCGCGCCCTTGCCCTCCAGAATTAGGTTCGTGGCGACGGTGGTGCCGTGAAACACCTGGGCGAGCGCCGTGGCGGAAGGTCCGCCTGCGCCATCACCAGCGCGATGCCGTTCATGAAGCCGCGGGAGGGATCGTCGGGCGTCGACGGCGTCTTGGCGTTCCAGGACGCGCCGGTTTCCCGGTCCAGCAGGGTCACGTCCGTGAAGGTGCCGCCGATGTCGATGGCGACGGCGTAGCGAAGACTGGGGTCCGTGCTCATCAGGCTTGCTCCAGCACGTCGCGGTAGGTGTGGCGGTGGAACAGACCATCGGCGGGCGAGCGGTCAGCGCGCAGGCGCTCGGTCTCGTTAACGCTGCGGCCATCGCCGGAGAGGGCGATGCCATAGTCGCGGCGGGCGGCCTCAGGGCTGACATAGCCGTTCAGCACGTCGGCCAGCACCATATCGGCAGGCCGGTCGAAGGGATGGCCCCAGCCGCCACCACCGCCGGTTTCCAAGCGCAGGACGTCGCCGCGTTTCAGGACGTTGCCGTCGCTGCAGGGCTCTAACTCGCGTTCCTGCGGTGTACCCGGATTGGCGATGACGCGGCCGCTGCCGCCGTTCAGGCCGCCTTTAACGCCCCAGGCAGGCTGCTTCACGCCGTCGATACGCAGCGCGAAGGTGGCCTGGTCGTCGCTGGCGGAAAAGTCGAGTGTCACCTTCTCCGGCGTCACGTCCAATCCCATGCGCAGCCAGTAGGGGCCGTTGCCCTGGCCATCATGGTCGAGCGCATCGGCAAACTGGTACTTGCCGGGCGGGAAGGTCTCGGCCAGGCGCTTGCGGGCGTGCTGTTCCGAGCGGTCAGCAAGCTGGACGAAGGCGTCGGCGATGCAGGCGCGCATGTCGCCGCGCAGCATCTCCGGGAAACGGGTGTTGCGCTGGAAGATACGCATTAACTCTTCGTTCACCACGCCGTCGCGGGCGAGGCGGACGGGCGGAATGATGACGCCTTCCTGGAAAATGTCGGTGCAGTCCGGCGAGATCGAGCCGGGCCGCATACCGCCGACATCGGCGAAGTGCGCCCAGCTTTGCGCAAAAGCGATGATTTCACCTTCAACAAAGATCGGGGACACAAACATCTGGTCGGGCGTATGGGAGACCGCGCCTTTGGAGCCGTAGCAATCATTGTACCAGTAGAGGTCGCCAGGCTGCATGGTCTCTATCGGATAGTGATCGAACACCGGCCGGACCGGGTCACCGAAGGAGGGGCGGTAGGCGCCGACGATCAGGTCGCCCTGGTGGTCGAACAGCGCGACGAAGAAGTCTTTCTTCTCGCGGATGAAGCCGGACATGGCCGTGCGCTCGATCAGCGCTTCCATTTCCTTTTGCGAGGATTTGAGCGCGCCGCGGATCACTTCCAGGCTGACGGGATCGCAGAGAGCCTCCGTGCTGGCGGCGGCGGTTTCGAGAGCGACGTTCATGGCGGCACCGTGGCTTGTTTCCGGGACAGGCAGGCTGTCGGCGACAGAAGCCTAGCCGGTTGAACGGGCCGGTGCCAATGGGCGTTGACGAGGATGGTTAACGGCACCAAGTGGGAGGAGCGGAGACAGGCGCTTTTTCGACCTGCCACTTTGTGACGGCTTAAGATGACGGGAGTTGGGCAGCCGGGGATAAACACCGGCTGAACATTGGGTAAACCCCAGCTAAACCGCACCTAAACCCCAGCTAAACCGTTGGCGGTCCAAACGGTTTAGTTTTGCGCATAAAAGTTTAGTTTCGTTTAGGTGGTTTTTCTGGGGAGGCTTTCAGGCTCTCTCTTAATCCCGCGTTAACCAGACTCATGGCCCACTTGCCCGGACCTTATTGGACAGGAAAGGCAAGCATGGCAGCGGGAGCAATGGCAGGAGTGAGACCAGGGCACCGGGCGCGGTTACGGCAGCGGTTCCTGGTCGGCGGGCCGCGGGCGTTCCTGGACCATGAGGTGCTGGAGATGCTGCTGGCGCAGGTGGATCAGCGCCGGGACACCAAACCCAGGCCTATGGCCTGATAGATGCTTTCGGGCAGGCGGGCTTGCCGGAGGGGGAGCGTCCGGCGCTGGGACAGCGGCTGACGGCGGTGTTCAAGCAGCCGATGGAGCGGCTGACCGATGGGACGGTTGTGGGCGTCGACTCCGCCATGGCCCTGCACCTGGCGGCGGTGCGTGCCGCGGCAGCGCGGCTGGCGGAAGCAGCGCTGATGGAAGCGCCGGTGCTGGGCAATTGGGAAGCCGTGGTGGCCTATACCAGCCTGCACTTTGCCTCTGTCAAAGAGCACCGGACCCATGTCTTGTTCCTGGACTACCGGCACCGGCTGATGCGGGAGCCGGGCGAATACCTGCCCGATACGGGGGCAGCGGACTTCGCCCGGGAGGTGGTGTCTGCCGCGTTGCGGCGGGCGGCTTCCGGGCTGATCGTGGTGCGCTATGACCCGGACAACCCGGCCTCTCCCCGGCCCCTGGACTTTGAGCAGGCGGACCACCTGAAAACGGCGGGCGGCGTCAATGCCGTGTCGCTGCATGACTTCATGCTGGTCTCGCCGATGGGTCACCTGAACCTGCGTAGCATGGGGCTGCTGGAGGTCGCGCCCGACTATGTGGCGGTCCCGCTGGAGCGGCCGGAACCGGCGGCGGATGACGGCGGCGGCTGTTTAGCCTCGCCGGGGGAGAGCCTGGAACAGTTGCAGCGGCGGGCAATGGCGGACGGGGCCGACCGGCTGGACGAGGCGGACCTGTTGGCGCTGCTGCTGCGCCGGGCGGTGGGCGATGCGGCGCGGGGCGGCTTTGCGGCCACGCTGCTGGCGCAGTTCGGCAGCCTGGGCCGGGTGCTCTCTGCGCCGCTGGAGGAATTGGCGGATGCCGTGGACCTGCTGCCGGAGGATGGCAGGCCGGATGCGCCGGAAGTGCTGGCGGTGCACCTGGGCGTGATCGGGGAGGCGGCAGCAAGGCTGCTGCGCTATTGCCGGGCCGCGCTGGGCTATGACGAGGTCGAGCAGTTCCGGGTGCTGTTCCTGGACCGCCAGCACCGGCTGGTCTGGGACGAGGTGCCACTGTCAACCACGCGCCAGTAAAGCCGCGGGAGGTGGCTGCCCGTGCCTTGCGCCTGAAAGCGGCGGCGCTGGTGCTGGTGCACAACCACCCGACCGGCGAGGCAGAGCCCAGCCGCGCCGACATCGACATGACCCGCCAGATCATGGAGGCCTGCGGGGTAGTGAGGGTGCAGGTGCTGGACCATTTGATTGTCACTGAAGGAGACCATACAAGTCTGGCAGAAGGCGGTTTGCTGCCAGGCCAGCCCAGGCCGGCTGCGAGACCGCGCAAGCGTCAACGGAAACGGGCCTGAGCATCCAGGCCGGAGGAAGCGAGCATGAGTGTAACAGTACCGGGCTGGGAGCAGGTCTCCGACGAGATGAAGGCGGCGCTCGCCAAGGGCAAGGAGATGGCTGGCGGCGATGCGGTGAAGGTGGATTCGACCGTCGAGACCGTGCGTACCAACTACCTGCGCGACCGGATCTATTGGAATGAGATCAAGCCGGAACTGCCTGTAGTCGAAGACTTTGCCGTGCCAGGGCCGGCAGGTGCGATCCCCGTGCGGCTCTATAAGCCAGCCGACAAGCCCGGCCTACCCGTCCTGCTGTTCGCCCATGGCGGCGGCTATGTGCTGGGCTCGCTGGACAGCCACGACCGCATCTGCCGCCTGCTGGCAGAGCGCAGCGGCGCAGCGGTGTTGGCGGTGGACTACCGGCTGGCGCCGGAGCACAAGTTCCCGGCGGCGGTCGAGGATATGGAGGCAGCGCTAAGCTGGCTGAAGGCGGCAGGCGCGACCCGCGGCCTGGACCCGAACCGCATCGCCATGGGCGGCGACTCAGCTGGCAGCAACATCACGTTGGCGACGGCTCTGTCGCTGAAAGGCAAAGGCGAGCTGCCGTTTGCTGGCCTGGCGCTGATCTATGGCGTGTTCGACAATGTGGAGACCGAGTCGCGGACCATGTTCGGCGATGCGGTCTTCAGCCTGCCCATGGCGGCGATGCACTGGTTCGACCAGGCCTATAGCCGGGATGCGGCGGACGATGCCAACCCGGTCCGTCATCCCGGTAAGGCTGAGGATTTCTCCGGCCTGCCGCCCTGTCTGGTGACCTCTGCCGGCTGCGATCCGCTGCGGGACGACTCGCGGAACCTGGTGCCGAAACTGACGGCGGCCGGGGTCGAGGTGGATTTCGACGAGGTGTCCGGCGTGCTGCATGGCTATTTGCACATGAGCCGGATGCTGCCTGCCGCGGACCGGACCGTAACACGCGTCGCGGAGGCAGCGCGGAAGTGGCTGACCGCGTAAGCCGGTGACCTACGGCGAGTACAACGCCTTCTGCGTTGGCCTGCCGGCCACAACCTACGTCATGCAGTGGCGGGGCGCGCATGTCTGGAAGGTCGGCGGCAAGGTGTTTGCCATTGGCGGCTGGCGGGATGACTTTCCGGCCATCACCTTCAAGGCGGGCGAGATCGGCTATGAGGTGCTGAAGGACCAGCCGGGCTTCCGTCCTGCGCCTTATATGGCGAGCCGGGGCCTGAAATGGATACAGCTCTACACCCAGCCCGGCCCGTCGGACGAGGAGATGCGGGAGCATATCCGGCACTCCTGGCAGATGGTTGCCCAGGGGTTGAGCAAGAAGAAGCAGCGGGAATTGGGGCTGCCAGCGTCTCTCCCACTGCCATAAACGAAAAAGCCCCGGCCTGCTGGGAGCAGACCGGGGCAGCAGCAAGCTGTTCGTGACAGGCTTACTTGGCGACGTAGCCGCTGTCTTTGATCATTTTGGCATAGGCAGCGGTGCTGTCCTCAATGAACTTCACTGACGCCGCCGTGTCTTGGTAATTGACCGGCATCATGATCTTTTTCGAGATGTTCGCCATGTCTTTGCTGGCTGCTGCAACCTTCATCGCGGCTGCCATTTTGGCGATGATCGCCTTGTCGGTGCCTTTCGGGAAGGCAACCACGGTCGGCGCGTCGCCATCCAAGCCGTAGCCGAGCTCGACCAAGGTCGGCGCGTCGGGATACTGTGCCTGCCGTGAGGAGGTCACTGCCGCCAGCGTCTTGAACTTGCCGGGATAGCGGGAGTGGATGCCGCCGGAATAGGCCGCCATCACTTGATTGCCCAACACCAGTTGCACCATGCCAGCGCCGCCCTTGGTTGGGATATAGTTGATGTCCAAGCCCTCTTTCTTCGCAATCAGCTCCATAATGATGCGGGCGAAGGGGCTCAGTGCAGCGTACTTCACGCCGGGATTGGCTTTGGCGTGTGCGATGAAGCCTGCCCAGTCGTCAAACGGCGCGCTGGCGGGCGCTACGATGGCGGGCTGGAACTCGGTCACGCGGCAGCAATAGTCATAGTCGTCTTTATTATAACCGATGTTCTTCTTCAGATGCGGGTTCAGGTTGATGCCTGTGGCTGCCCCGAAGAAGAACACTTTGCCGTCCGGCGGTAGCTCTTTGAACCAGTTCAGGGCCGCGGCCTGACCGCCGCCTGGCTTGTTCACGACCTTGACCGACACGCCCAGCTCTTTGCCGAGCTGTTTGGCCAGCACGCGGCCTTTGGTGTCGGTACCGCCGCCAGCTTTGTAGCCGATCAGCATGGTGATCGGACCGTCCGGCCATTCGGCTTGAGCCGGCACTGCTGTCAGCGCCAAAGCGGCCGCGGCAGCTGCCGCAAGACCTAGTGATTTGAGGAAACGCATGGGCTTTTTCTCCTAATCTGAGGCCGTTTGGGCCTGGTTGGTGATACTTTCTTCCGGCGAAGGATGGCTGCAACGCCGATGATGGTCATAACCCAGAAGAGAATGGCGACCGGGTGGTCGAGCATGGCTTCCGGTGTGCCCTTTAATAAGCCAATGGACTGGCGCAATTTCAGCTCGAACTCTCCGCCAATGACAAAGCCGATGAGGAACGTGACGAAACTGAAGTCGTACTTGCGGGAAAAGAAGCCGATCACCGCAAAGCCCAGCATGACATAAACGCCGAACATGCCGCCGCCTTGCAGGTAGGCCCCCAAGCAGCACAGAAACACCACCGTCGATAACACCAGGCTGGGGCTGAGCTTGATGATGCGGGCAAACATGTTTTGGCCGAAATAGCCGATACCCAGCAGAATGAGAGACGCAGCCAGCATCGAGGCATAGATGCCCTGCATCAGCTCGGCCTGCTCCAGGAACATCAGCGGGCCTGGCGTCACGCCTTGAATGACGAACGCGCCGATCAGGATGGCGGCGATGACGCTGCCGGGAATGCCCAATGCAAATAGAGGCACGAAACTGGCCGGGACCACTGCATTGTCGGCGCTTTCAGCGGCGGCGACGCCTTCAATCGCGCCATCACGCTCAAACGCGTCTGGGTCCTTCGATGCGCGCCGCGCCATGCCGTAGGAGAGGAAAGAGCCGGTGCTGGCCCCTAAGCCCGGCAGAATGCCGATGAAGATGCCAATGCCGGTGCCTCGGACGATAGCCTTGATCGACTTCTTCCAATCGGCCCAGGTAACAGTCGCGTCTTCGGGCTTGCCGGAGCCGCGGAGCAGGTCGGTTTCGCGCTCCAGCCGGTGACGGTCGCCGATCTGGATCATCATTTCCGATAGCGCCAGCATGCCGATGGCGACCGGGATCAACGGCAGGCCTTCGTAAAGATCGAAGGAGCCGAAAGTGAACCGCTCGGTCGAGGTTTCGATCTCGGTACCGACCGTTGAGCAAAGAATGCCAAACAGACCCGCAATCAGGCCTTTGACTAGCGAATTGCCGGACAACGCCGCGATGAATGTCAGGGAGAACGCCAGGATCGCAACCAGCTCAATGGGGCCGATGCCGAGCGCATAGTCTGCCAATGATTGCGCCGACAGAATCAGTACGCAGGTCGAGACAAAATCGCCGATGACACTGGCGTATAAGCCCATCTTCAGCGCCTTTTGCGCCTTGCCCGCGCGTGCCAACGGATAGCCTGCCAAGGCAGTGGGGGCGGACGAAGGCTCGCCCGGCGTGTTCATCAGAATGGCGCTAACCGCACTGCCTGCGGTTGAACCTTTGGAGATGCCGATCAGAAACGCGATGGCCGCCAGGGGCTCAATGTAGAAGGTAACGGGGATGGCAACCGCCGTTGCCGTGCCTTTGCCCAGGCCGGGTAGCGCGCCGACAAGATAGCCGACAGCAACGCCGATAAAAATGAAAACCACGTTGTAAAGGGTCAGAGCCGCGCTGAAGCCGGCGATCAGTTCATCCATCATAGGATAGCGGTCCCCAGAAACTCATAGAATGACAGGTAGATGGAGAGCACCAGCGTGCCAGGCAGCAGGATCAGCAGGTAGAGACGCCGCTCGCCCATGTACAGCATGGTGGCGGCGCTGACGAACGCGCCCGCAGCAGCCGGATGGACGAATTTGAACATGATAGCGCCCGCGATGATGATGGTCAGTACTGCCCCCATCGCAGCCCATTCCGTCAATTTGGGTGCTTTGCCCGGCGGGGTCGTGCCGCGCAGCGCATTGATGGTCAGGATCGCTGCCAGCGCTGTGATACCGATCGCGCAGATTTGCGGCAGCAGGGCAGGCGGAACGGCAGCACCGGTGTCCTGATCGGTATGCGCCGGAATGATCCAGAACAGCAACAGCAGGCCAAAGGTCATCAGCAGAACGCCAGCTATCAAGTCGGCTTTTGGCATATCCTCGCCATGTTCCTTTGCAGCGGACGCCGTCATCAATGCGGCGATTGGCCGGCACCCTATCGGCGCTTTGCGTGCTCGCCAACCCCCTTCTTATTTCTGTCCCTATTGGCAAATCTCGGAACTGTGGCGCAAAATTGGGCCCGCCGTTCCAAGAAATCTGAAAGTCCGCCCGATGTCCTCTGCTGCCGCCCGCGACCCAGTGTTGTTCGAGTTGTTCAAGAACGCTGTCCACGCAATCGCGGACGAGATGGCGCTGACGGTGGTGCGCACCACCTATTCCGGCGTGCTGAAGGACAATATGGACTTCTCCACTGCCTTCTGTGCGGCGGACGGCCGATTGGTGGCGCAGGGCCTGACCCTGCCGGGGCATCTGGGCTCTATCCCTTCCGCGTTGGGCGCAGTGATCGACCGCTACGGCGACAACATCCGGGAAGGCGATGTTTATTGCCTGAACGACTCTTTCATGAAGGCGTTCACGTCGCCTTCGCTGCCGTCATCTGCCACCATGTGGACACCGGCGGCCGGGTGCCGGGCTCCAACGCGGCGGATTCAACCAGGAAGGCCTCTGCATTCCCGCCAGCCGCCTCTATGACCGGGGCGAGCCGAACGAGACGCTGTTCCGCATCATCGAAAAGAACGTGCGTGCGCCGACCATGTATTTTGGCGACCTGCGCGCGCAACTCTCAGCCTGCCATCTCGCCGAGGCCCAGTTCTTGGACCTGATCGCCCGCCATGGGCGCGATGTGGTGCTGGAACTGATGGACCAGCTTATCGGCTATGCCGAGCGCATGGCGCGGGACGCCATCGCCAAGCTACCGGACGGCAAGGTCAGCTTCGAGGACTGGATTGACAACGACGGCGTTGATCACGGCAAGCCAATCCGCCTGTTCGTGACCATCGAAAAACAGGGTGACCGCTTTCATGTGGATTGGACCGGCACTGCCCCGCAGGCGCGCGCCGCCATCAACAACACGCTGAGCTTTACCAAGGCCGCCAGCTATGCCGCCATCCGCTGCATCCTGGACGGCGACATTCCGACGAACGAGGGCTATTTCCGCTGCATCGATGTGACGGCGGAACAGGGCACCGTCGCCTGGGGCGAGCTTCCCGCCGCCTGCGCCGCGCGCGGACTGACCGGCTTCCGCATGGTCGACTGCCTGTTCGGCGCGCTCGCGCAACTGGTGCCGGACAAGGTGTTTGCGGCATCGGACGGCGGCAACACCGGCATCTCGGTCGGCGGCTATGACAAAGACCGCAAGCCCTTCATCTTCGTGGACTTCACCTGCGGTACCTGGGGCGGCAGGCCCTGGGCGGATGGGCTCGACGGCAACTCCAACATCTACGCCAACATGGCGAGCCAGCCGGTGGAAGTGATCGAGGCGGAAAATCCGCTGGAGATCCTGGCCTATGAGTTCGTGAGCGACCGCTGCGGCGCGGGTAAGTTCCGGGGCGGCGCGCCCTATCGCCGGGATTACCGGTTCACGGAGGCGGAAGGCGTGCTGCAAATCCGGGCGGACCGGCAGAAGTTCCGGCCCTATGGCCTCTATGGCGGCTATCCGGGCGAGCCTTCCGCCAACATCTGGGACCCGGAGGGCGAGGTTCGCCCAATGCCGCCCAAGTTTACGGAGATCGTCAAGCAGGGTGAGGTCTTCCGGCACGAGGTGGTCGGCGCGGGCGGCTGGGGCGACCCGCTGGAACGCGAGCCTGCCGCCGTGGCGCGCGACGTGCGCAACGAGTTCATCAGCCGGGAGGCCGCGCTGGGGGACTATGGCGTGGTGCTGGCGGCAGATGGGTACGGCGTCGATGAGGCCGCAACGGTGGCTGAGCGGAAGCGCCTGCGCGCGGCTGGAGCGAACCCCCCGACGGTGCTTTGGGAGAAGCCGGGGAACTGACTTTTGCTTTCGCCCCTCGATACGGCGCTGCCCGCCTACTCAGGGTGAGATGAAGTTAGACAAAACGCCTTCAGCGCCTGGGTGCATTGCTCTGGGAACAGCAGTTGTACCATGTGGTAGCCGGTGGGTAAGTGGATCAGGTCCAGTTGCGGCAGCTTCTCTTTCAGCAGGGTCTCCTGCGCTGCACTGGTGATCTGGCCCGCTGTCGGGTAGAGGCCGAGCACCGGCTGCTTCACCAAGGGCAGGAAATCCGCCGCGTTCGCGCCATTTATCAGCCGGGACATGGCGACCTGCACCTCCGGGTCGCCCTTCGCGAACTCGTCCACGTACCAGTTGAACAAGCCGGGCTGCTCCTCGGCGGGCAGGCGGGTGATGCGGGTGGTGGCGGCGACCCACTCGCGAATGCCCATCTTCTCCCTAGCCTCCGTCCGTGAGCCGTGGCCGAGGGAATAGCGCTCCTTCATCTGCTCCTCAATGAAGACAGGCGTTGAGACCAGGGTCAGGGTCTCAACCCGCGCCGGGTGCAGGGCTGCCAGCGCGAGGCCCAGAATGCCGCCCATGCTCTCGCCGCAGAAATGCACCTTCTCCGCGCCTGCATGATCCAGCACCACCAGCAGATCGCCGATAAGCGCCTCCAGCGTGATGTCATTTTCGAGGTCGAGCTTGCCCTTAGATTCGCCAAGTCCGCGCATATCCGGCCGGATAATGCGGAAGTGGCGGGCGAGATAGGGCACCCAGCGGTACCAGAACCCAGCATTCCGCCCATTGCCATGCTGGAGCAGCAGGAACGGCAGCTCTTCCCACGGGTCGGTGAAATCGTCAAAGGCGTAGTGCAGGCGGAGCGACGGGCCGCGGTCGACAAAGGGCATGGGCGGTGTTCCTTGGGGTTTCTCTAGTCTTACCCTCTGCCGGGCATCCCCGGAAGCCGCGGAGCGGCTATCCGGGGCCGATTGGAATAGTGGCACACGGTCCCGGATATGGCTGCGCCATTCCGGGAATGCGGGTGTAGGGATGGCGCAGCCGCTCCCCGTTGCGCCCCTCTCCATTCTCCGGCACCATACCGCCATCCTTGCACGACCTCCCGTTCGCTCTCCTGGAGCCCCCGCTCATGAACCGTTTCCGCGTTGGCGTCGATATTGGCGGTACCTTTACCGATATCGTCTTTATGAATGCGGACGGGCGGGTGCTGGTCAAAAAAGTTTCTTCCAGCGTTGGCGACTATGCTCAGGCGATTATTGACGGCCTGGCCCTGGTTTTTGCCGAAGCCGGTATCGACGCTGCCGGCATTGACCAGGTTCGGCACGGCACGACCGTCGCCTCCAACGCCATTCTGGAGCGTAAGGGTGCGCTGACCGGCCTTATTGGCTCCAAGGGCTTCCGCGACGTGCTGGAAATCCGCACCCTGCGGATGCCGCGGCTCTATGACCTCACCTGGAACAAGCCGCCGCCGCTGGTCGAGCGCTACCTGCGCGTCACCGTGGACGAGCGGGTGAATGCGGCGGGTGAGATTATGCAGGCGTGCGCCCCCGCCGATGCCGCCGTGCAAAAGCTGCTGGGCGAAGGCGTGGAGGCCATCGCGGCCTGCCTGATTAACTCCTACGCCAACCCGGCGAATGAGTTCGTGGTAAAGGCCGCCATCGAGAAGCTGGCGCCGGGCCTGCCCTATTCCATCAGCGCGGAGGTGCTGCCCGAAATCCGGGAGTACGAGCGGACCTACACCACCACGATCAACGCTTATGTGAAGCCGGTGGTCGGCTCCTATCTGGCGAGCCTCCAGGCCGGTCTTGCCAAGGCGGGCGTCCATGCGGAACTGCTGCTGATGCAATCAAACGGCGGCCTGACGCCTGCCGAAACGGCGAAGCGCCTGCCCATGAACATCATCGAGTCCAGCCCGGCGGGTGGGGTGGTCGGCGCACGCTTTCTGGCGGAGGCGGGGGGACTCGGCGACCTCATCACGTTCGACATGGGCGGCACCACGGCCAAGGTCAGCATGGTCGAGGACGGCCAGTACGCCCGTGCTGACGAGTTCGAGGTGGGCGGCGGCATCCTGGCGGGCTCGCGGCTGCTGACGGGCGCGGGCTACAAGCTGAAGACCCAGGCCATCGACCTGGCGGAGGTGGGCGCGGGCGGCGGCTCGCTGGTCTGGATCGATGCGGGCGGCGCGCTCCAGATCGGGCCGGAGAGCGCCGGGGCCTGTTTGCTACGACGCGGGCGGCGAGGAACCGACCGTGACGGACGCGAACCTGGTGCTGGGCTACATGAACCCGGAGGCGCTCGCGGGCGGCAGCGTGAAGTTGAACGCCGCGAAGGCTCGGGCGGTGTTTGCGGAGAAAGTGGCCGGGCCGCTTAACCTTTCTGCTGAGGATGCGGCCTTGGGCGCACACCGGGTGGCGGCTTCCAATATGATCCGGGCGATCAAGTCGGTTTCGACGAAGCGCGGGCGCGACCCGCGCGGCTATGCGCTGTTCGCCTTCGGCGGTAACGGGCCGATGTTCGCCTGCGGCATGGCAAGGGAACTGGGCATCGGTAAGGTCATCATTCCGCCTGCGCCGGGCGTGTTTTCGGCCTTCGGGCTGCTCTATGCCGACGTGGGGTATCACTACTCCCGCACCCAGCGCCGCCTGCTGCGTGAGAGCGATCCGGCGGAGATCGGCGCTTTGTGGGCTGAACTGGAGGATGAGGGCCGGGCGCAACTCGCCCGCGACGGCTTCCCGGCAGAGCGCCAGACGCTCAGGCGCACCGCCTCCATGCACTACAAGGGCCAGACGTTCGAACTGACGGTGGCCGCGCCGGACGGAGCGATTGACGCCGCGGCGTTGGAAATGCTGGCCGAGAACTTCCACCGGGAGCATGAAACCGTCTACGGCCACCGCGCCAGCGACGATGAGCCGGTGGAGCTTGTCACCGTGCGCCTGCTGGCCCGCGGCGAGCCTGAGAGCGCCATGCAGCCGTGCGCGCCGCCTATCGACACGCCGACTGGTGGCAGGCCTCGTGACGCTCCTATTTCGGCGCCGATGGTGGCTGGCTGGAGGCCAAGCTCTACGCCCGAGCCGACCTGAGCCAGCAAAGGCAAGGCCCCTGCATTATCGAGGAATACGACGCGACTTGCGTCGTGCCGCCCGGCTGGAGCGCCGCGTTGGACGGACACGGGAATGTGGTGGTGACGGCGCGTCGGGACTAGTTCTCCCGTCACCTTCAGCCTGAGGCGCGCGCAAAGCGGGCCTCGAAGGCGGCGGGGAAACTGACCCTTCGAGGGCGCCTACGGCGCCACCTCAGGATGAAGGTATTAGGTTTGCCAGCCGCCCCTAAATAACGCCTTTCTCTTCCAAAGCGGCCATCTCACCCGGCGTCAGGCCGAGCAAGCCGCCGTAAATCTTCTCGTTGGCGCTCTTGAACGCCGGACCCAGGCTCTTCAGGACTCCCGGCGTGCCGCTCATTTTGGGGATGACGCCCGGCACGGTCAGTTCGCCGACGATAGGCTCTATCACTTTCAGCAGGTTCTCGCGCGCTGCATATTGGGCGTCGTTGAACATGTCCTCGACCGAGTTGATGGCACCAGCGGGCACCTCCGACGCCACGCAAAGCGCCAGCACTTCCTCGCGGGTCATGGATCCGGTCCAGGCCTGGACAGCGCTATCAACCTCGTCCCGGCCTGCGAGCCGGTCCTTAACCTTGCCATACCTCTCGGCAAAGTCCGGCCGGTGCATGGCTTGGCATAACCGCTCGAACATCTTGTCGGAGGTACAGGCGATGGCCATCCACTTACCATCGCCACATTCGAAGTGTCCATGCGGGCACGCGTTGAGCGTGCCGATGCCCTCTCGTCCGCGAATGGTGCCTTTGGCAGCGTAGGCTGGCACCAGTTCGTCCAGCACCCGGAACACGCTTTCATAGAGGGCTACGTCGACTTCCTGGCCCAGACCGCCCGCTTCAACCTCGCGCAAGGCCATCATGATGCCAATCGCGCCGTACATGCCGGTCATGTAGTCGCCGAGCGAGGTGGAGCCCGGCGTCACCGGCGGCCCGCTGGGCACGCCTGCCAGATGGGTCAGGCCGCCAACACCATGGGCGATGCGGGCAAAGCCGGGACGGTCCTTGTAGGGACCGGTCTGCCCATAGCCGGAGACATGCAGCATGATAAGCCGCGGGTTAATCTCGCGCAGGACATCATAGCCGAGCCCCCACTTTGCCAGCGTGCCGGGCCGGAAATTCTCGCAGATGACATCTGACAGGCCGACCAGCCGCAGGAACAGCTCCTTGCCCTCCCTTGAGCGCAGATCGAGGGCAACCGATTCTTTGTTTCGCGCTTCCGTCAGCCAGGCCAATGACGAATCACTGCGCTCACTGGGTGTTCCATAACGCCGCCAGGGGTCGCCCTGGTTCGGGTGCTCGATCTTGATGATCTCCGCTCCAAATTCGCCCAAAATGGTGGCAGCGTGAGGCGCAGCAATGAATGTCGCAATGTCGAGAACGCGGACTCCGCTCATCGGACCGGCGCCGGGGGTGCGTGGCAAAGGCAAGGATGGATAACTCCGGGTGAAGGGACGTGACTCAATTCATTCTCAAGGATAAGCCATTGGCTAGGCGCCCGCCACTCTGAGACGCCCGTCATAATGAGGAACTGCGTGAAGCTTTTGGAGCGACAACGGCATCTGCTTGCCCAACTGGCCGCGATCGTGCTGCTGGCGCTCGCCGCGTGTGCCAGCCATGCGGCAATGACGAGCGGGTCGGACAAGCCGCTGTCGGCGTTTCAATTTGGCGGCAGCAGCGACCAGAACCTGCCTTTTCTGCTGGAGGCTGACGAGACCAATTACGACGAAGTGACCGATACCGTCCGGGCCACCGGATCGGTGCAGATCAGCCGGGATGGCCGGATACTGACTGCCGACCGGGTCGAGTACCGACTTACGGACAAGATCGTGGCAGCTGCCGGGAATGTAACGCTGGTAGAGCCCACCGGTGAGGTGTTGTTCGCGGAAGAGGTCGAACTGACCGAAGACCTGGACCAGGGCTTTGCCATTCAGCCGCGGATTTTGTTGCCTGACGGCAGCCGCGTGGCCGCAGCCGGAACCTCACGGATCAGCAAGGACCGGGTGGAAGTGGAGCGGGCGGTGTTCAGCCCCTGCAAGCTCTGCCCGGACGATCCCAACCGTGCGCCGCTCTGGCAATTGCGGGCTGGCAAGATCACCCACTCCGAAACCCGGCGCGAGATTGAACTTGAGAACGCGACGCTTGACTTCTACGGAATTCCTATCCTGTGGACGCCCTATTTCTCTCAACCCGACCCGCGGGTCAAAAAGAAGACCGGTTTTCTGACCCCCAGCATCGGCAGCGATGACACGCTGGGCATCGTGACGGAAGTTCCGTTTTTCTGGAACATCGGGCCGAACAGCGACCTGACGGTCACCCCGCATATCTTCTCGGAGAAGCTGCTGATCTTTTCCGGGAATTACCGGCACCTGTTTTCGTTCGGACAGACAGAGATTGAGGCAAGCGGCGGCTATGTGGAGCGGACCGAGAACGGCGCGACAACGGATAATGCCCTGCGCGGTCACCTGCGCTGGACGGGCGAAGCGGATATCGACGAGTACTGGCGCTCGAACTTCCAGTATTACCGGGCGGGAGACGACACCTACCTGCGTACCTTCGACATTGATGACGCGGGCGTGTTGCGCTCGTTTGTGACCGCGGAAGGCTTCTACCGGCGGCTGTATCTGAATGCGACGGCCTTCACGGTGCAGGAACAGCGCACCAACTTCACCGATGACGATACGCCGACGGCTCTGCCATTTATCACCGCCGACTATGCAGCGCCGCTCGGCGTCGGCGGCTTGATTCTCGAAGGCCATGTTGGTGCCCATGTGCTGTTCCGGCCGGAAGGCGGCGATACCCAGCATCTGGCCAGCGAAATTGCGGTTAGCCGACATTGGAACCTAGCCGGCAATCTGTTCGATGTTGAAATCAGTGGCAGGGGCGATCTGTTTCAGAGCACCGAGACCGCCGGTGGTGACGAGGGCATCGGTGCGCGCTTCATTCCGCGGGCTACGCTCGGATGGTCCTATCCGCTGTTCCGGCCGGTCGGCAGCGCCGTCGTCACGTTGACGCCGCGCATCATGGCGACGGCCGCACCCGGCGGCCTGAACACCGCTGACCTGCCCAACGAAGACAGCCAAAGCCAGGAATTCAATACCACCACTCTATTCCGCCTGACCTTTGCCGATGGCCGTGACCGGTTCGATGACGGGCAGCGGATCGACTATGGGCTGGAAGCGGCTGTTGACCTGTCGAATGTCCGCCTGGCCGGCGTTGTCGGCCAATCCTACCGCAATGGCTCGAGCCGCAACTTTGGCACTGGCACCGGCCTCAGCGAGTCGTTCTCCGACATCGTGTTCGGCTACGGCTTGCATGCCGGTGGGTGGCTGAACGGCTATCAGCGGCTGCGCTGGGATTATGAGGAAGGCTCGATCAGTGCGGCCGAGAGCGGCGTTCAACTGGATGTCGACCCGGTCCAGATCGGCTTGCAGCACGTCTATCAGCAGCAACGGACCTTCGACGGTCTGACCCTGACGGAAACCCACCAAGTCGCCGGGTCCATGCGGTTGCAGGTGACGGAGCATTGGGCGGTGCTGGGCCGGCACCGGCATGATCTGGATACCGGCAAGGCCTTGCGCTCGTCGATCGGCATCTCCTACGGCGATGAGTGCATCAGCCTGGAACTGGTTGGCACGAGAGACCGCACGCGCACCGCTGAAGCTGGGCCAAACAATTCGGTGATTTTCCGGATCGCCCTGCGTCATCTAGGATCGGCCAGCGGAAAACAAACCTTAGAAGAGCAATGACCCAGACCACATCGTCTGCCGCCGGGGAACAGGAATACAGGGCGACCCCATCGCTCCAGCGTGGCTTTGCGGTGGTGCGTCAGGCCTTGCGCGATATGCCGAACCGGCCCGGCTGCTATGTCATGCGCGACGATGCTGGCCAGGTGCTCTATGTGGGCAAGGCGGCCTCGCTGGCCAAGCGCGTGCGCAATTACGCTAACCCTACCAACCTGCCGAACCGCATTCTGCGCATGATCGCGGGGACGGCAACGCTCACGACCACTGTGACCAATAGCGAGGCGGAAGCTCTGCTGCTGGAAAACAACCTGATCAAGTCGGAACGGCCGAAGTTCAACATCCTGTTCCGGGACGACAAGAGCTTTCCCTATATCGAGCTGTCGCGCGGGCACGACTGCCCCATGCTCTCCAAGCACCGGGGCAAGAAAAAACCGGAAAATACATACTACGGCCCGTTCGCCTCGGCAGGGGCGGTGGAGAGCACCATCGTTTCGCTACAGAAGGCGTTTCAACTGCGCTCCTGCTCCGATCATATCTTCCGCTCGCGTACACGGCCCTGCCTGCTGCATCAGATCAAGCGCTGCCTGGCACCCTGTGTCGGCCTGGTCAGCAGAGAAGATTACGAGGACAGCGTCGAGGCCGCGCGCCAGTTTCTGGCAGGCAGCAGCGATGCGGTTCGGCAGGCCTGGACCGGACGGATGCAGTCGGCGGCGGAGAACATGGAGTTCGAACAGGCCGCCATCTACCGCGACCGTCTGCGGGCGCTGGGCCATGTGCAGGCCCGGCAGGGCGTCAACGTGCTGGAAATGGCGGATAGCGACCTGTTCGCACTTGCCCGCCATGGCGACCGGATTTGCATTTTGGTTTGGTTCTTCCGCGCCGGCCAGAACCAGGGTGGCAAACCCTATTTCCAGAACTGCGAGGCCTCCACCACTGACGCGGAGATCATGGACAGCTTTCTGGCGCAATTCTACCACACACATCCGGTGCCAAAGACCATTGTCTTGTCCGAGACGCCCGTCGATATCGATCTGCTTCAAGAGGCTTTGAGCATTCGTGAGGGCCACCGGATTTCGTTGCTAACCCCCCAGCGTGGCCCGCGCCGCAGAGTGGTGGAGCAGGCGCAGGAGAACGCCCTGCACGCGCTGAAGCAGCGCCTGAACCAGCAGGCCGGCCACGCGCAAGCGCTGGAGGCCATCGCCAAAACCCTCGACCTGGATGGACCGCTGGAGCGGGTGGAGATCTACGACAACAGCCACCTGATGGGCACAAACCCGATGGGCGGCATGGTGGTCTACACACCGGAGGGCTGGCTGCGCCAGGCGTTCCACCGCTTCAAGATCGGCAAGCACGGCAGCGGCACGGCGGGTGACGATGACTATGCCATGCTGAAGGAAGTTTTGTTCCGCCGCCTGCGCAAGCTGGCTTCCGACGATTCCGATACCGACAGCCATATGCGGCCGGACTTGCTGCTGATCGATGGCGGCAAGGGGCAATTCTCGGCTGCGCGCGAGGTGCTGGAGACCTTGGGTCTGACGGATATTGCCATGGTTGCCATATCCAAGGGACCGGACCGCGACGCAGGGCTGGAGCAGTTCGTCAGCCAGGAGCGAGGCAACTTCCGGCTCGCACCGAACGACCCGGCTCTGATGCACCTGCAGCGCTTGCGGGACGAGGCGCACCGCTACGCCATCGGCGCACATCGGCAGGCCCGGCAGGCCAAGGTGCGCGGCTCGCAACTGGACTCTATCCCCGGCGTCGGGCCGAAGCGCAAAAAGCAGTTATTGATCCATTTCGGCTCGGTGCGGGCAGTGACGCGGGCCAGCGTGGATGAGCTCACCAAAGTTGGCGGTATTAACCAGTCGGTGGCGCAGAAAATCTACGACGCGCTGCATTAGGGCTGTTGGGGGTGGCTCTTAAAGCTCGGCGATTGCCTTGCGCCAGACGTCTTTGCGGGCGTTGACAGATGCCAGCATCCTGGTTCGAACCCGGGTCCCGCGGGAGCGGATAGCGTGGGCGATCATCAGACCGATGGCACCCAGCAGAACCACGTTCATCAGATGATGCCCGTCGCCGCGGCCTTCCCAGGTAATGGCACCGAGCAATGCGATGCTGACGCAAAGCGCAACCGCGGCCCAGCCTTTTCGGCGGTGTTGGATAGTGATGCGTTGTTCTGCATTTGCCAATGCGGTCAGGGCGGCTTCTCGGATTTCCGCTTCGTCCATGCCGCGAAGCAATAACACGCGGACCTTGGCTTGCGCTTCCAGACCAAGCGCTGTTCCGCTGTCCGCACGGTTAGGCTCGGTGACCCAGTCTTCGGAATAATAGAGCATCCGGCGGTCACTGTTCAGCCGGTCCCGTTCTTCCGGCGAGAGAAACTCCGCCTCGATAGGTGGGGAGACGGTCGTCATCAAACTATCTCCCCAAACATCGGTTTAGCGTGAGTAGAACTCGATCACGAGGTTCGGCTGCATCTGCACCGGGTAGGGCACATCCGCCAGTTTCGGCGCGCGGCTGAAGGAACCCTTCATCGCGTTGTGGTCAACTTCCAGATAGTCCGGTACGTCACGTTCGCCGGATTCCATGGCTTCAAGCACCAGCGCCATGTTGCGGCTCTTCTCGCGAACTTCGATCACATCGCCGTCGCTGACACGATAGGACGGAATGTTGACGCGCTTGCCGTTCACCGTGACATGGCCATGGTTCACAAACTGGCGGGCAGCGAACACGGTGGGGACGAATTTTAGGCGGTAGACCACTGCGTCCAGGCGGCGCTCCAGCAGCTCAATCAGGTTCTCCGACGTATCGCCGCGGCGGCTGGTGGCGGCGTCATACAGGCGGCGGAACTGCTTTTCCGTGATGTTGCCGTAATAGCCCTTCAGCTGCTGCTTGGCGCGCAGCTGCGTGCCGAAGTCGGTCGCCTTCTTGCGGCGGGCACCATGCTGGCCCGGGCCGGTCTCACGGCGGTTGAAGGGGCTTTTGGGACGGCCCCACAGGTTTACGCTGAGGCGGCGGTCAATCTTGTGCTTAGCGGCAATGCGCTTTGACATTTGGTCTGTAGTCCTTTTGCAGGATGATCTTTGTTGTCCCGATAGTCCTGCCGCTCACCCAGGGGTGCCGGAGGCGGGGACATCGCTTGATTAGGCGAGCCCACTTTCTCGGGAATAGCCGGGGCTTATAGGCCGGGACCGGGCGGCTGTCAAACCCTCAGCCCAGCCACGGCCAGCGGCATGTTGCGCTGTGTGCATATCGGAGGTTATGCTAGCCAGATGAGCGATATATACAGCCTCTATCCGGATGCGCAAATCGCCATCCGCGACGATATCCTGAGCGAGCAAACGCGCGCGTGGCAGCACATCGCGACGCCCGGCAGCTGGTACACCAGCAGCCAGCGTTTGGCCATGGCACAGGCTGCCAGGGATGCCCGTTCCTGCATGCTATGTCAGGCGCGGGCTGATGCCTTGTCACCCAGCGCGGTGCAGGGTGTGCATGACCACGCGGGCGGCCTGCCAGACCTGGTGGTGGAGACCGTGCACCGCATCGTGTCGGACCCCGGCCGGCTTGGCAAAAGCTGGTATGGCAGCTTGCTGGAACAGGGCCTCAGCGGAGAGCAATATGTAGAGATCGTCGGCGTCATCGCGCGCACGGTCAGCCTGGATACTTTTGCCAAGGCATTGGGGCTCGCGCAACTTCCCCTGTCTGAACCGGTACCGGGAGAGCCGACGGGCTACCGCCCCTCCAGTGCCTCGCCCGGTCCAGGCTGGGTTTCCACCATCAATGGTGAAGACGCCAGCGGTCCCGAAGCCGACATTTACGGCGGCATGATGGGGGCGAACATCCAGAAGGCACTGACCCTGGTGCCGAACGAGATGCGCTCCTGGTTCAGTCTGGTGGGCGCGCAGTATCTACCGGGCGCGTGGATGCGAGACTTCTCCCGGGAGTTCCGTCCGATTACCCATGCCCAGATCGAGTTTCTGGCCGCCAGGGTCTCGGCGCTCAACCGATGTATCTATTGAACCACCAGTCATTTGGTGCTGCTCCGTGCGAGCGGTCAGGCGTCTGGTGAAGACTACGATCTCTCAGCCATCCATGGCGATGGCAGCGACGGTGGCGGCGTTGCCGCGGGCGTTGAGTTGTTCGCCTTTGCCGACGCATTGCTGAGTGATGACGAAGCCACTTTGGTCCAAGCGCGGGAGGCTTTGCGTGCTGCGGTGGGCGATGCAGGGCTGGTCGATGCTGCGGGCGTCGCCGCGACCTTCAACGCCATCGACCGCATCGCCGATGCTACCGGCATTCCGCTGGAAGAGGTCAAAGCGGAGGTCAGCGCCGACTTCCGGGAAGCCCTCAATATCGGCGGCTATGCCGACGGGCGGGTTTAGCGGGCGATACTCAACAGCACGCACTCCCGCCCGCGTTGTTCCATGCCCGGTTGCGTTCGCTCCCGCTTTGCCAGCAAGCTGTGCGGGCCCCTCAATTTTAGGCCTTTAAACCGATGAGCGACGCATTCGTGGTTGAGGATCAATCGGCTGTCGCTGCCTTTCTTGGCAGCCCGGCCCCCCATGGCGGTGAGCAGCCCGTGCAGGTCGATACTCATGGTGCGATGGTGTTTCTGACCCGGGATCGGGTCTATAAGGTCAAGCGCGCCGTCAATTTTCCCTATATGGACTTTTCCACCTGCGCCAAGCGCCTGGCCGCGCTGGAAGAAGAGGAACGCGTCAACCGCCGGACTACGCCGGACCTTTATCTGGGCATCGCGCCGGTAATGGAGGGCGCAGACGGCCTTGGGCTCGGGCAGATCGGCGAGCGCCCGCCAGATGCGATTGAGCACGCGCTGGTGATGGGCCGGTTCGAGGCGACCTTCGACGAAATCGCCGACCGGGGGGAACTGAAAGCCAGCCACATCACCGCCATTGCAGAGCAAGTGGCGGCGCTGCACAAAGTGGCGGAGCAGCACTTTCGCGATGACCCTGCCGGCAGGGTGCAGTCCGCCTTGGCGGGCGCTATCCGCTAGGCCCGTCAGAATCCGGAAATTCTGCCGCCGGATGCGGTCGATGCGGTCGAAAACAGCCTTTCCATCCTCGTCACCAAAGCCACTGCCACGATCCGCCGCCGCTCAGCTGCTGGGCTGGAGCGGCACTGTCACGGCGACTTGCACCTGCGCAATCTTTGTCTGTTTCAGGGGAAACCAACCCTGTTCGACGCAATCGAGTTCAATTTTGAGTTTGCCCGAATTGACCTGCTCTATGATCTGGCCTTCCTGCTCATGGACTTGGAGGGGCGGGGGCTGCGTGGTCTCGCCAATCTGGCGCTGAATACTTACTTGGACCGGCGGCTGGCCGATGGCTGGCCGGATGAAGCGGGCCTGTCGCTGCTGCCGCTGTTCATGAGCCTGCGGGCACTGATCCGGGCGGAGGTTGGTGCAAACATGGCGGTGGTGCAGGGCACTTGACCTTGGCGTCGGCATGCATGAAGAGTGCGCCGCCGCAACTGGTGGCCGTGGGCGGCCTCTCCGGCAGCGGCAAGTCTACGCTTGCTGGCGCTTTGGCGCCTTTGACCGGCAGAGCGCCAGGCGCGCGCTGGCTGCGTTCAGACGTAACGCGCAAGGCACTGGCGGGGCTCGGCCCCCTGGAAAAGCTGCCGTCATCGGCCTACTCCGCAGAGCAATCAGCCCGCACCTACCGGCATTTACTGGAAGCGGCCGAAGAATGCCTGGCAGCGGGGCAATCGGTCGTGCTGGACGCTGTCTATGCCCGCCCTGCCGAGCGCTTTGCCGTGGAGGCGGTGGCAGCGCGGATGGGCGTGCTTTTCCAGGGCATCTGGCTGGATGCTCCGGTCGAAACCTGGGTTGCGCGGGTTGACTGACAGCCGTACCGGCGACGCCTCCGACGCGGGCGCGGCGGTGGCAGAGGCGCAGAGCAGTTATGATCTGGGCGCGATGCGCTGGAGCCGGCTGGATGCTGCGCGCGGCGCGGCGGCAGTCGAAGAGGCTGCGCGCGCGCTCCTTAGCCTATAACCGCATCCGAAAATCGTTGCCGCCGTGCAGATCGCGGCCGCCCATCAGATAGAGCGTGCGGTCGCTGTGGTCGGTAATGCCCATGTCGCGATGCATGCGTGCTGCCTCATTGCGGTCGAACAGGCTGGTGGTTGGCATATAGCGCAAGGTCATGCCCCGGAGCGGCTGGGCCGAGTGGTTCGCGTCCGACCCATGCAGCAGATAGACATCGTGCAGCGAGACCTGGCCAGCTTTCAGCACCATGTCGGCGGCACTGCTCTCGTCGAACTCGTCGGCATTCAGCTCCTGATGCAGGGTGACGTCCTTGCCCTCATAGGTGTGATGGGTGCGCAGCCGCTGGTCCTTGTGACTGCCGGGAATGACGCGCAGGCAGCCATTTTCCGGTGTTGAATCGTCGATGGCTATCCAAACAGTGCAGGTCGCCAGCGGCCGGATCAGCCAGTATTCGCCGTCCTGATGCCACGGCGTCTTCAGCCCGCCCTCGGCAGGTTTGGCGAAGAAGCTGGAATTCCACAGTGCAAAGTCCGGTCCTAGCACCTGCCCGACCATCTTCAGAATTTCCGGGTGCCGGGCATAGTTCAGGAAAGCCAGGTCGAACGCCAGCAGGTGGCTGCAATAGTTGAAGAACTCCGGGTGCCTGTCGACCAGACGGGCGTGACGCTCGCGCAGATCGGCCAGTTCATCCTCGGTCAGCGAGAACTGTTGCGGGATGACATAGCTGCGGTTGTGGTACTCGGCAATTTGGGTGTCGGTGAGCATGGCAGTGACCTCCTTGGCTAAAGCGCCGGGCGTTTGTCGGCCCAGGGGCGGGCGTTTTCGAAGGCAGCGGCGGCTTGGAGCACGCTCAGGTCATCGAAGCGCTTGCCGACTGCCTGCAAACCCACTGGCAACCCGGCTTCCGTAAAGCCGCAGGGGATCGACGCCGCAGGCTGGTTGGAAAAGTTAAATGGGTAGGAGAATTCCGCCCATTGGACCCAGTTCCATTCATGCTGCGGCCAGTGATCTGGGTTTAGCTGGTCCGCCGGAAAGGCCGCGACCGAGACTGCGGGCGTGATCAGCAGGTCATATTGGTCCATGAAACGGTGCCAGGCTTCCATATAGGCGAGTTTGCGCCCGCGCATGGCCATATACTCGACAGCGCTGAAACCTTCGCCAGCTTTAATGCAGGCAACCAGGCCCGGATCGAGCTTATCTTCCCATTCCGGCAGCAGATGCGCAAAGCCGACGGTCTCATGCACGGCCCAGAAAAAATTAATCAGCTCCGGACCTTCTTTGGCGAAGGCGAGGTCGGCGTCGCTGACTTGCTCCACGTGGCAGCCCAACTCCTCAAAGGCTTTCACCCCCGCTGCAACCAGGTTTGCCACTTCCGGATCGACCCGCGCATGACCCAGATCCGGGGAGTAGGCCACCCGCAGGCCGCGCACGCCTTTGCGCAGCTGCTGCGGATAGTCTTCCGGCGGTGCCTCCAGGGTATAGTGATCCCACGGATGTGGCCCGCTCATCACCTTTAACATCATGGCGCTGTCCATGACGGTGCGTGTCATGGGGCCGTTGTGGCTCACCTGGTCCGTGTTGCTGGTGGGCCAGGCGGGCACCCGGCCAAAGCTTGGCTTGATGCCGAACACGCCACAAAAATGCGACGGCATCCGTATAGACCCTGCACCATCCGAGCCATGATGCAGCGCGCCATAGCCAGCGGCTGCGCCTGTTCCGGCACCGGCAGACGAAGCCCCGGCGTTGTATCCATGCTTCCAGGGATTGTGTGTGATTCCTGTAAGCGGCGAGTGGCTGACACCCTTCCAGCCGAATTCCGACGTCGTGGTCTTGCCCAGGATCACCGCGCCCGCATCCTTCAGTCGGGTAACGAACGGTGTGTCGGTGTCGTGCACATTGCCCTTAAGCGAAAGCGAGCCGCGCTGGGTCGGCAGCACGGCGGTCTGGGCCAAATCCTTGATCGTGGCGGTAACCCCGGCCAAGGGCCCCACAGCCTCCCCCTTCATGATTTTGGCTTCAACCGCCTTGGCCGCATCCATGGCACCGTCGCCATCCAGCACGACGAAGGCATTAAGCGACGGCTCCAGCGCTTCGATCCTGGCGAGCACGGTCTCGCAAACTTCAACGGGAGAGACCTGCTTGGCGCGGATCATTGGCGCAAGCTCGCTCGCTGGCAGGTAGCAAAGGTCCTCAGGCGACATCGGCGTGATCCTTAGGGCTGTTTCATTTGCCAAAAGCTTAGCGCCGCTATTGCCTGTTGGCTATTCCGGCGACTGATCTTGCTCCGGCGCGCGGAACAGGGCGCTGTCCAGTGTTGTATTGGTGCGGACATTCCGCAGTTTCGTCTGGCTGAAGCCGCCATTCCGGTCGAACACGCCCCATTCGACCAGGCGCCACGCGGCCTGGCCCTTGAATTGCAGGATAATTTGCCCGGCAGCCTTTTTGCCCCGCTCAGCCACGGCAACCATCAGGTTCTCTCCCTGCTTCTGTAACCTGCAGAACATCAACGCTATCGCGCAGCGCTTGGGATGGGTTAATCAGAAAGGTAAATGGCGTACCGGATGTTGCGGTTTGTATCCGCGTGCCATCACCGCCGTAGAATTGGGTCAAAGGACCGTTCACCAGTACCAAATGGCTCATCGGCGGCGCGAACTGTACACGGATGGCCTCCCGTTGCCGATCGACGTATATCTTGCCTTTGTTGATACCGCCCGGTGTCACCATGTCGAAGTCGGCGGTCAGGGTCGCCACCTGGCCCAGGTGCGCCGCTGCTGCGTTGGCTTCCGCATCGGCTGCGGCACCTTTCAGCATTTCAGCCCAGCCTGAGCCTGCGGTGGCCAGGCAGATCGCTGCTATCGCGATTATCCGTGCGGTGGCGCTCATCAGCATTGCAGTTCTCCAGCGGCAAAGGTTTGGGTCGGGGGCGATGATGACAGGCTCTGGCAGATCAGTCGATGAAAATTCATGCGAGTGCGGGCCATAGTTGATTGCCGGCCGCTAGCCGGTTACGGCCGGGCACGGGGCAGGAGGGAGTCAGGTGCTGTTATCCGCAGGCGAGGCCTGGGGATCGGGGTACGCAGCGATCCCAGAAGTTTTTCTGAGGCAAAGTCCGCTGCTGCTGCGAACGCCTGCGCGCGGCTTGCACCATAGGGGACATGGCCGACATTGCGAAGCTGCACAAGCGTTGCGGGCTGTCCAGCCTGACGCCACGCAGCGCGCGCGATCAGCGACCGGCGATAGGGGACAATCCTGTCCCGTGTACCGTGGATCAGCATCAGCGGCGCGGCCTGATTGGCGGCTATTGCCGGAATGTGGCCCGACAAACCGCCGGCTAGGGATACTGACGCTGCGATCCGCCGATCGGTCGCGGCCAGTCCGATGGCGTGGAAACCACCCAGTGAATAGCCAACGACACCGAGCAGTTTGCCTTTCACCTGTTTGCGGCTGAGCAGATTGCCGATCACCCGGTCCAGGATTTTCTCCCGCTCGGCAAACAGGTGCACCGATTGCTTGCGTTTGGTGCGTGGTGGCAGGCCATCATAGTAATGAACTACCGCGGCCGCCACGCCGTGTTTGGCGATTTCCTGAGCCAGCGGCCAGATCATATGGCCACGGCCTATCCCGCTCGCGCCATGCAGCACTAGAACCAGGGGCCAGGGACCGGCCTTGCCCGGCGGGGTGAAGACATACACCCGGATGTTGCGGTTGTTGTAGCGGACGGTCCATTCCAGACGGTCGGCATCTGCGGCGCTGGAAACGACAGTTCCAGCGGCCAACAACAACAATCCTAGTAACGCTGCCGTCCAGCGCATTCGCACCTTTTACCTTTGCTCTACTGGCTGTCTCTACCGTGTCTGTGCGATCTGCAGCAGCAGGGTTGTATCAATATGCGCTGCGAGGTGCTTGGCAAGGCGGTCTAGCGCCGCCTCGACCTCCACGTCGTAGCGTAGGTCTGCGGAAGGGCTGCGGAGGAGAGCTTGTCTGAAGCCGTCGGCAGCGAACAAGCCATGCACATAGGCACCGGAAACCAGGCCGTTCGCAGCTACCGAACCGGCTGGCTCGCCGCCGATTTCCAGCCATGGCTTGCCGGTGCCCGGCCCGCTGGTCTCGCCCAGATGAATTTCATATCCCGTCACCGGTTCGCCACTGGCGAGGTGGCGCCCGGTCACTCTGCGTACGGTCTTTTCCGGGTGCAGCACCGTCTTGATATCCAGAAGTCCCAGGCCCGGCACGGTGGTTGCTGTGCCTTCGATTCCCGCCGGGTCAGCGATGGTCCGCCCCAGCATCTGATAGCCGCCGCAAAGCCCGATAACCCTGCCGCCCCGCCGAACATGCGCGGCCAGGTCAATGTCCCAGCCTTGGTCGCAGAAGGCTGCCAGATCCGATATCGTGCTTTTGGAGCCGGTCAGGATCACCATATCCGCATCGCCCGGCAGCGGCTCGCCCGCTTCGACGAGCACCAACGAAACATCCGGCTCCTGTGCCAGCGGGTCCAGGTCGTCGAAATTGGCAATGCGGGGCAGGCGGGGCACGGCGATCTTGACCCGTGTGCCGGGCTTCTCGGCGCTGGCTAGGTCCATTACGTCCTCAGCGGGTAACCTGCGCGCATCCCCGAAATACGGCACGAGGCCCAGCGGTTGCCACCCGGTCCGTTCGGCAATGATCTTCATGCCCTCATTGAACAGAGTAGGGTCGCCCCGGAACTTGTTGACCAGGAAGCCTTTAATCCGGGCGCGCTCGTCCGGTGCCAGCACAGCATGGGCGCCGACCAGTTGGGCGATAACGCCGCCGCGGTCGATGTCGCCCGCCAGCACGACTGGCACGTCCGCTGTCTCCGCAAAGCCCATATTGGCGATGTCGCCCGCTCGCAGGTTCACCTCGGCAGGCGATCCTGCCCCCTCCACAATCACCAGATCGGCACCCGCAGAGAGCCGCTCGAAGCTCTCCAGCACCTTTGGCAGGAACTCTACCTTGTGGCGGCCCCACTCCCGCGCGGAGAGCCTCCCCCAGCGCTGGCCCTGCACGATCACCTGTGCTCCGCGCTCGCTTTCGGGCTTCAAAAGGATGGGATTCATGTCGGTGTGAGGCTGCAAGCCACTCGCTCTGGCCTGCAATGCCTGCGCCCGCCCGATTTCACCGCCCACGTCCCCACCACCATCTGCGACAGCGGCATTGTTGGACATATTCTGCGGCTTGAACGGTGCCACTTTTAGGCCTTGGCTGGTGAAATACCGGCAGAGCCCCGCCACAAGCAGAGACTTGCCAACGTGGGAGCCTGTCCCCTGGATCATGATAGCGGGCGTCGTCATCGGTGCAGCGCTTTGACCGATGCCTAGAGCGGGGAGGCGACCGGGTCCGCGCGGCCAGGCTTGGATACTTCTGCCGTACCGCGCTGGCTCACGATGGTTTGCCAGGCAGCCAACCGCGGATGCGCCGTCCGCCAATCGTGCGGGTGGCGGAAATCCACATAGTCCAGCGCACAGAGCCGGGTGATGTCCTCCGCATCCAGCGGGCCGTCATGGGGTTCGCCACAATGATCCTCCAGCCGGGCGAGGCCACGGGCGATCCTCGCTTCCAGGTGCTGAATGAAGCCGGGACTCTTCTCCCCCTCCGGGCGGACGGTCTCCATCCGCCGGTAGAGTGTCGCCTCGATCACGCCGTTCGCTAAATGAATGCGGGTCATGCGGGCGAACTTGCCGTCTTCGGGGATCAGGGGCGGGTCTTTGTGACAGGTATCCAGATACTGGAAGATCACATCGCTGTCGAAACCGACCTGGCCATCGGCAGCTTTCAGCGCCGGGATTTGTACCAGCGGATTGACCTCAGCAAAGGGACCGGGGTTGGAAAGGCTGACGAACTCTTCCTGGATCGGTATGCCCCGCTCCAGCGCGGCGAGCAGGCTCTTGCGTCCGAACGGCGTGGAAGCGTCAGTGTAGAAGATCATGGCATTCGCTCCAGCTTAAAACTCGATACCCGCCTGCGCCTTCACGCCGGCGCGGAAGGGATGCTTTACCTGGGTCATCTCGGTCACCAGATCGGCTGCTTCGATCAACTCGTCCTTGGCATTGCGGCCGGTGACGATCACGTGCGTGTCTTCAGGCTTGTTCGTCAGCACCTCTATCACTTCCGCAATCGGCAGGTAGTCGTAGCGCAGCACGATGTTGAGTTCGTCCAACAGCACCATCTTGATCTCAGGATCGGCGATCAGGTTCTTGGCGTGTTCCCAGGCGCCACGGGCTGCCGCGATATCGCGCTGGCGGTCTTGGGTTTCCCAGGTAAAGCCCTCACCCATGGAGCGGATGGTGACTTGGTCCGGAAAGGCCTCCAGCACGACACGCTCGCCGGTCTGCCACTTTCCCTTGACGAACTGCACCACGCCGACCTTGTGGCCATGGCCGATGGCGCGGCAGACCATGCCGAAGGCCGCGGTGGACTTGCCTTTGCCCTTACCGGTGTGGACGATCAGCAGGCCCTTCTCGATGGTCTTGGTCGCTATGATTTTGTCCCGCACCGCCTTCTTCTTCGCCATTTTCTCGGCGTGGCGGGCGTTGATCTCTTCCTCGGTCATGCCGTCGGTTTTCATGGGCGCTTAGCCTCCTGCGCGTATGCCTCCAGCCGATCATAAAGGTCGTTGCGCCCGCTTTGCCAGAGCCCGCGATCCAGCGCCTCCCGAAAACGGTCCGCCATTTCTCCGAGCGCCGCCGGGTTGGCCTCCGCCAAGAAGGCGCGGTTCTGCTCATCGGCCAGATAGGCATCGAACACTGCTTCGAAATGCTGAGGCAAGACCGCGCCGGTGGTAGCGCTGAAGGCGAAGAGGTAGTCCAGAGTCGCCGCCTGCTCAAAAGCGCCCTTGTAACCATGGCGCTGGCAGCCTGCGATCCACTTGGGATTGGCGGCGCGGGCGCGGACGATCCGGCCGATTTCCTCCTCCAGCCGCCGGATGGCGGGCTTTTCGGGGCGGGAATGGTCGTTGTGGTAGACGGGCGGCATCTGCCCGGATTGCTGCTGAACCGCGGCGGCAAGCCCCCCCTCGAACTGGTAATAGTCGTCGGAGTCGAGCAGGTCGTGCTCGCGGTTGTCCTGGTTGTGCAGCACCGCCTGCACCTTGCCCAGCCTGCGGGCGAAGGCGGTATGCGCGGGTTTGCCCTCTGCGCCTGCTCCATAGGCATAGCCGCTCCAGACGGTATAGGCGCGGGCCAAGTCCTCCGCCGAGTTCCAGCCGCTTGAATCGATTAGGCTTTGCAGACCTGCGCCATAAGCCCCCGGCTTGGAGCCAAAAACGCGGTAGGTCGCCTGTCGCCACGCCTGCGCGTCTTCTGGCGAGGTTTCGGCCCGGGCGGCGGCGGCCAATGGATTGACCTCCGGCGGTTCATCCAGGTCGGCGACGGCGCGGACCGCACTGTCGAATAGATCAATCTGAGCCGGGAAAGCGTCGCGGAAAAAGCCGGAGACCCGCAGGGTCACATCCACCCGCGGACGGCCGAGCACGCTGGCCGGCATGATCTCAAAGCCGGTAACCCGCCCGCTGCCGGTTGCCCATGTTGGTTGCACCCCCAGCAGAGCCAGGGCTTGCGCAATGTCATCGCCGCCCGTGCGCATGTTGGCCGTGCCCCAGGCGCTGAGCGCCAACGTGCGCGGATAGTCGCCGTGGTCCTGTACATAACGCTCAATCAGCAGGCTTGCACTCTTCCAGCCAAGTGTCCAGGCGGCAGGGGTCGGCACCGCCCGGCTATCGACGGAGTAGAAGTTCCGCCCCGTCGGCAGCACGTCCGGCCGCCCCCGGCTCGGCGCGCCGGAGGGGCCGGGCAGCACGAACCGCCCGTCTAGGCCCGAGAGGAGTGCAGTTAATTCGTTTGCGCCCGAAGCATCGACATTGGGGGCAATTGCGCCTGTAATTTCGATTAGGACGGCTTGCGTGTGCGTCCATTCAGGCGGTGCTTCACAGCGGCCCGCCAGCAGGTCGAGTGCCAAAATCTCTAGCGCCTCAAGCGCGTCACCATTGGTCCGCCATTTGCCTCTTTGCACGAGCCCTGAAAGGCCGAAGGGCTGCAAGGGGTCCCCTTCGGAGATTAACTCGTTCGGGGCCTCCGTTGCGTCGCCATCGGCTCCTCCGGGGCTCGCAGGTGGTTCGGGTGCAATCGCTGCAAAGTCGCAATTCAGCGGGTCGAAACCCTCTAGCCCTAAGTCCTTCGCTAAAGCCCGCAATAGGGACCGGTCGCCAGCCTTTCTGCCCCTGTCTAACCTTGTTAGTGCCACTAATAGAGATGCCCGTTGCTCTCCTTCCGGCGATACGCCGAACACGTGTAGGCCGTCGCGTATCTGCCACTCCTTCAACTCGCAGAGATAGGCATCCAACTTGCCCAGCGCCGTATCGTCCGGCTCTTCCTCGGCAATGCCGCACTCCCGCGCCAACCCGAGGTTCTCCACCTCTGACAATATCTGGCTCCGTAGCAGCGCCAGCCGCCGTGGATCGACGCCCGCAGCCTCGTAATATTCATCCACCAGCGTTTCGAGCGCAGCGTAGGGGCCGTAGGCCTCCGCCCGTGCTAGGGGAGGGGTCAGGTGGTCGATAATGACAGCCTGCGAGCGCCGTTTCGCCTGGCTGCCTTCGCCCGGGTCATTGACGATGAAGGGGTAAAGGTGCGGCATCGGCCCAAAGGCGGCTTCCGGGAAGCACTCAGCCGACAGGCTCAGCGCCTTGCCTGGCAGCCACTCCATATTGCCGTGCTTGCCGACATGGACAACCGCGTGGGCGTCGAAGCCCGCGCGCAGCCAGCCATAGAACGCCAGATAGCCGTGTGGCGGCACGAGGGCAGGGTCGTGATAGCTCTCCGCCGGGTCGATCTGATAGCCGCGGGCGGGCTGGATTGCGACAATGACATTGCCAAAGCGGTGGACTGGCAGGGTGAAGGCTTGGTTGGCGAAACTGGGGTCTTGCTCTGGCGGTCCCCAGCGTTCGACGACCGCCTGTTGCACAGTGTTTGGGAGGGTTTTGAACCAAGAGCCATACTCAGCCAGCGGCCAGGATTCCATGGAACCGCGCAGGGGGGCGGCATTGGTGGGGCCTTCGGTAAGGAGCGCCATAAGCGAGGCGGACGTAGAGACCGTGGCGGGGGGGTGCCCGACGGAGAGCCTGGACGCTCCTTCGTCGTTTCGGGGTTCAGCGTATTTTTCTGTAGTAACCTGCAAGTCCCGAGGCGCTGAAAACGCGCCCGGAGTCTCCAGGTGAGAAGCCATGGAATAACCTGCGCTAGCCAACGCCCGCAATATCTCCATGGTGGCCGCCGGCGTATCCAAGCCAACACCGTTGCCTAAGCGGCCATCCTTCGTCGGGTAGTTCGCCAGAACCAATGCCACTCGCCTGTCCGCAACCCGGGCCGACCGCAATCGTAGCCAGTTCGCTGCCAGGTCGGCTACGAACGCTACCCGGTCCGCGACCGGTGCATGTTCGACCACATCGCATTTGGTTGCCTGATCAAAGCGGGCAGCGCTTTTGAAGGCCACAGCGCGACTCAAAATCCGTCCGTCCACTTCCGGCAAAGCCACCTGCATGGCAATGTCGCGCGCTCCCAGCCCGCTTGTGCCGTCGCACCAGACAGCTTCCGTATTGCTCGCCAGAACAACTTGGAGGACTGGGCAGTCGAGCCCGCCGAATGGTGTCTCCGCGCGTGCAGCACCCGGTGCAGATACCGCAAAGCCGGTGCAGTTCAGCACCACGCCGCAACCTGCCTCCTGGGTCAGGCGGGCAACGGTATCGGCGGCGACCGGATCCTTCAGGCTGGCAACGTACAGCGGCAGCGCTGCGATGCCCCGCGCGTTCAGGGCAGTGCATATTGCATCAATGGGCGCCAGCGTGCCCGCTTGATAGAGTGCCCGGTAAAATATCACCGCTGCCACCGGTCCATCGGGCTGGGCGGCGCGCCAGTCTGTCAGCGATTCAGCATCATAAATGCCGCCGCGCAGGACAGGGCGCGGTTTCGGCACGTCAGACGGCAAATCCAGCACCTGGCTGGCTGCATATGCGAGGAAGGCATCCAGATTATCCGGTCCTCCCTCTGCCAGATAACGCCAGAGTTTGTGACCAGTCTCCGCATCTACCGTGCAGCGTCGCGCCAGCCCATCGTCCGGCTGTTCGTCGCCCGGCAAAAAGGCGACAGGTACGCTGGCTTCTGCCGCTGCAAGGGCGATTTGTTCAACCCCGTATTGCCAATAGGCCTCGCCGCCCAATAGCCGCACCACGACCAGCTTCGCGGCGGCGATCATGCGCTCGACATAAACGTCGATGCTCATCGGATGAGCCAGTTTCAGGTAGTTAGCCAGACGAATGCTTGGCTTCCCGGCACCCCAGCGCGCGGTCGCGGCGGCAAGGCCGGCAATCTCCGTATCAGCAGCCGACAGCACCAGTATGTCACCAGGCGATTGCCCGAGGTCCAGAGCTTCTTCGCCGGTATCGATTTGGCCGGGAGTGGCGGCTAGCAGATGCACCTAGGCGAGCGCCCGCGCGGGCCCGAGCGCTGTATGCACGCCCGCCCAATCCGCGCCCGATTCCGCGATGGCAACCAGGCCGGGTTCCTCGCCAGCAGCCCAGGGTCGGTCGAAATAGGTTTCCAACCGCGGCCCCGCGGCTTGAACGATCAGGCGCATGGGCTTGTCAGCGATCCGGATTGTGCCCTTCACCCGAAGCAGGTTGTGCGTTGTTACCGCCTCCCGGACCGTAGCGGCGGCGGCTTCCATCGAGGCCGCGACCGGCGGCACGCAGATAACGGAATTAAAGTCATTGTGGTCGTGATCTTCGCCACTGTCATGGTGGGAATGACGGCTATCGAGATCATCTTCTGCCGCCGCACCAATGCCCAGCAGCGCCGCTGTGTCAGCCTGGCCATTGGCAACACGGATGATGCGGGCCTGCGGGCGGGCCTCCTTCAAAACTTCGGCTTCCACCCGTTCCAAGGTTTGCGCGTCTACTAGGTCAGTCTTGGTCAGGACGATCAGGTCTGCTGCACCCAATTGTTCTTCAAACAACTCTTCCAGCGGGGTTTCGTGATCCAGGTTTTCATCGTCTGTGCGTTGCGCTTCCAGCGCATCATGATCGGGCGCGAAACGCCCTTCGGCGACCGCAGCGCAATCGACCAGCGCAATGACAGCATCGACACTGGCCAGCGGTTTGACCGTGGGCCAGTTGAACGCCTTAACCAGCGGTTTGGGTAGAGCCAAGCCGGACGTTTCAATCAGAATGTGCTCAGGCGGATCCGGACGCTCCAGCAGCGCTGTCATGGTAGGCAGAAAATCGTCGGCCACCATGCAGCAGATGCAGCCATTGGCCAACTCGACGATATCTCCCGGTGCGCAGGCAGCGTCTCCACAATCAGACAGC
This sequence comes from Alphaproteobacteria bacterium, assembly GCA_965202745.1. Classification (GTDB taxonomy): domain Bacteria; phylum Pseudomonadota; class Alphaproteobacteria; order Bin95; family Bin95; genus JACKII01. Next base: position 209,353 of record CBDBCB010000019.1, on the reverse strand, counting down.
AGGTCGGCATCGACACCCACATCGCCGAATTCATTGACGATCAGGGCGAAGCGGCGGCCATTGGCATTTTCCAGCAGGTGGCGGATCATTGTGGTCTTGCCGGAGCCTAAAAAGCCGGTGATGACGGTTGCTGGAACTTTCACGGTTTTGGACCTTTCATGACCATTGGCAGGCCAGCCGCGGTGAAAATCACGGCGTCGGCGGTCGCTGCTACGGCTTGGTTGAGATAACCGGCGGCGTCGCGGAAGCGGCGGCCCAGTTCATTGTCAGGAACGATGCCCAGGCCAACCTCGTTGGCAACCAGCACCGTGGGTGCCTGCCGCTCCTGAAGAGCGGTAATCAGTCCGTCGGAGGCGCCGCTGGTCGGGCGGTCCGCCAGCATCAGGTTGGAAAGCCATAGGGTCAGGCAATCGACCAGCACCGGCTTGGCCCGGGCGCGCATCAGGGCGGCTGGCAGGCTCATGGGAGCTTCCACCGTCTCCCAGTTTTCCCCGCGGTCAGCTTGATGCTTGGCAATGCGTTCGTGCATTTCATCGTCGAAGGCTTCAGCTGTGGCGATATAGGTTGGTGTCGTGTCCGCGCACCAGTGGCGGACCAATGCTTCGGCCAAGCGCGACTTGCCGCTGCGCGCGCCGCCTAAGACCAATGTCAGGTTCTGAGACGGCCAATCATGCAATGGGCCTAGTATGGGATCGGGACTTGCGTCGCCGACTTCGGTCACGTCCATCTCCTCTCTAGTCGGCCCTCCGCCAGCAGGGGTTCGAGGTTGGATAACGGCAGGTCTCCGGACTCGCGCTTGGATTTTAAGCGCTTACCGTTGCGGGGGCAGCGCCGGGATTGCTCCTGACCTAAGTCAGAGGCGCACCGGCTTCCCGTCTCTCCCTAAAGGAAGAGCCCGCCTTTTGAGGAACGGCGGGACCGATATCGAAGGGCGACCATAGGGCCGATTTGGCCAGGGTGCAAAGCGGCCTTTTTCGCGTTTTAGGCCAACTCGCGCGAGCGGCGGGTAGCAGCGGCAATCGCCCGCTCGAACAATGCACGCATTCCGTCCGGCGTATCCAGCACGCCAATGGCTTCCGCCGTGGTGCCACCTGGGCTCATGACATTCTTGCGCAGGGTTTCCGGCGGCTCGGACGCCTGACGCGAAAGCTCGCCCGAGCCTTCGACAGTCGCCCGCGCAATGCTATCGGAAAGTGCCCTGGGCAGGCCGGCTGCAACGCCTGCATCAGCCAAGGCTTCCATCAAAAGGAATACATAAGCCGGTCCACCGCCAGAAACGGCTGTGACGGCATCCAGCAAGCCTTCTTCCTCAACCCACTCGACGCTGCCCACGGCCTCCAGCAGGCGTTGGCAAAGGTCACGCTGAGCGGCGGCGACATTCTTGTTCGCCACCAGCACCGTCACACCTCGGCCAACGGCGGCCGGCGTGTTGGGCATGGCGCGGACGATAGCTGCTCCGTCACCCCAATAGGCTTCGAATGCACCGATGGTCTTGCCAGCGGCGATGGACAGAAACACCGTTTCCGGCCGCACATAGTGTCGATAGTGCGGGGTGACATTGTCCATTTCCTGGGGTTTGACGGCAACAATCACAGCGTCGGGCTGGAAATCGTCAGACAATTCGCCCGCATCCATATAGAGCGTGACATTGTAGTCGGTATCGACCGGCGCTTTGGGTTCGATTACGGCGGCCTGAAAACCCGGCCATTGCCGCCAGCCTGCAAGCATTGCGCCGCCCATCTTGCCGCAACCGATCAAAAGAACCTTAACGCCGTCACTCATTGTACCGCTCCATGAAATATAGCGACCCAAGCTGGCTGCCGGACCTGCCCGGCGTCAAGCGTTTAGAAACGTTCCGAGAGCCAGATTGCGGTGCGAGTGCCTTTTTTGATCGCGGCGGACAATAGAGCGTACCCGGGCGTTCCCTCGGCATCATGGGCCAGGCCGGTGTCCCGGTGCTCCAGTTCTTCGTCGCGGAACTGGCGCAGTGTGGCTGCCAGTTCCCCGTCGTCCTCCGCTGCCGCCTCCAGCCTCTCCACCTGGTCAGCGTAGTGTTCGCCGATCACTTCTTCCACCGCCACCGTGCATGCCATTGCTGCACGCTCCCCCATTAGAGCCGTTGTAGCACCCAGAGCGAAACCGGCCTTGCTCCACAAGGGGGAGAGTATGGTCGGGCGGATCTTGTGTTGTGGCAAAAGTTCGTCGAACTTGGCTTTGTGCACTTCTTCTTGGGCGGCCATGTGCCGGATGGTTTTGCCGACTGGGCGGTGGCCCAGCACCGCGAGCTGGCCCTCATAGATGCGGGTCGCGCCGTACTCGCCAGCGTGATCCACCCGCAACATGCGCGCCAGTTCCTGGGCGCGGGAGAGATCGCCGGGCATTCGTCGGTTTTTGACGGTCATGGGTTGCTCCGCTGATGTGACAGCAATTGCCATGCTAGCAATACGGCTCCGCCTAAGGACAGGATCATGTTCCAGCCTGCCATGGAAATACCGGCCAGCGACCACGCAACCTCATCACAGCGGGTGACGGGCGTTGCCATGAGTTGGGCCTTTAGCTCCGCCAGAGTTTTGGCCTTGCCCGTTTGGCCGCCGCATTCCGAGGTCCCAGCCCACCAATGCTGCTCCACCCCTACGTGAAATCCCGCGAGCCCGGCGCTCGCTAGCAACGCAAGCAGCGCCAAGACCAGAAATGTTATGGCGAGAGCTTTCCAGCCGGAAAGCGCGAGTGCCAGCGCTGCCGTCGCGATGACCGCCACCCAGGCCCAGCGCTGGTAAACGCAAAGCACGCAGAGGTCGAGCCCGCCCCAATGCTGGAACGCGAACGCGCCGCCAAGGACGGCGAGACCCAGTGCGAAGGTCAGGGCTGCAAGAGTGCGGGGGTCACAATGCATATTTCAGCACAACAAAGCCGCCGACCAACAGCACGCAGAAAACGATGGTGAGCAGGCCCAGATATTTCTCAATGAAGGTTCGGATCGGCTCTCCAAAGCGCCAGAGCAATGCGCTGACGATAAAGAATCGCCCGCCGCGCGCCAGCATCGAGGCGACTAGAAAGGCCATGATATCCATGCCGAACGCGCCGCTGGCAATAGTGATGACCTTGTAGGGGAAGGGAGTGAGGCCCGCGATGAAGACGATCATCACGCCATATTCGTTGTAGCCGTCATTGAACTCCGCGAACTTGTCCATCGCGCCATAGAACTCGAGGATGGGCTGGCCGACGACCTCCCACAGGCCCCAGCCAATTGCGTACCCAGCCAACCCGCCGAGGACCGAGGCGATGGTGGCGACAAGTGCATACTCGAACGCCTTCAACCGGGCGGCCAGGATCATGGGGATCAGCAAAACGTCCGGTGGTATCGGGAAGACCGAGCTTTCCACAAATGCCACGGCAGCAAGCGCCCAAACCGCATAGGGAGAAGCGGCCAGGCTCATAGTGTAGCCGTACAGGCGGCGCAGCAATTTCGGACCCTCTATCTTTGTCAGGGGGATAAGGCAGAGCTTGGCGTGGGGTTCAAGAGCGGAAAGAGACGCAGCCCCGCGATTGGCTGCTGGAATCCCTTGCAAAAGGCGCGAGAATGGCTAGGTTGCGTCTCTCTGAGATGCCCGGATGGCGGAATTGGTAGACGCAGCGGATTCAAAATCCGCCGGTTTAGGCCTTGCGAGTTCGAGTCTCGCTCCGGGTACCACTCTCGATCTTAAATCAATTTGGATAATGAAGAATAAATCCAAGCGCAGAGCGCTTTGAATACGTTGAACTTTCCTGTCCGCCTTTAGGTTGCCTGAGGTGCAGGCGAAAATTTATGGAATCAAATTTACGATTTTGACGCCAATCCGGCTCAGCAGATGATGCTTTCACGACCGGCTTCACCGGGAATTTGCGGTAGGCGGATGACACTTGCCTGCTCAACGCCCTATCTAGGGGCTTGCCACGCACCAGGTGGGCGCTCAATCTCCCGCCTCTCGATCCGATATCTCATGGAGTCGCTCAAATGGCTTTCTACGAATTGCGTCAGTACAAAGTGTTGCCCGGCAAGCTGGACGAATGGGTCCGCATCATGGAGGAGGAAATCATTCCCTTTCAGGTGTCGAAAGGCATGGTGATCACCGGCTCCTGGTGCGGTGAAGAAGACGAAAGCTGCTATGTCTGGATGCGCCGCTTTGAAAGCGAAGAGCAGCGCGAGGCGCTCTACAAAGCCGTTTATGAAAGCGACTATTGGAAGAACGAGATGGCACCGCGCGTGCCGGAATATCTCGACCGCCCAAACAATGTGGTCCAGCGCATTGTGCCGACGCCGAAGTCGGTTAGCGCTTAATTTCCTGTCTGACTTTCAACCCAAAAACCTAAACGGAGGAACAAATGGCAGAACCGGTAATCGCCGCGAAGGTGCCTATTCAGATTGAGCTGGAAGAGGGCAAGAACTACTTATGGTGCACATGCGGCAAGAGCAGTAAGCAACCCTTGTGCGACGGTTCGCACAAGGGCTCCGAATTTACGCCGTTGAAATACACTGCTGACAAGACGCGCAAAGCCTGGATGTGTGCCTGCAAGAACACAAGCAAAGGCCCATTCTGCGACGGTACACACAGCAAACTCTAAAACCCATGTGCCAATGGCGGGAAGCGGGCGCGGAAGCGAACCGCTTCCCTCTGGCGCGGAAGCGGCTTAGACTTTTGTCCAATTCATGTGAATGCGAGGACAAGGGACCACCGCCTCATGCGCCAGATTTCTTTGGTAGCCTTTCTTCAGGCTCAGAACTGCACCACCATCCCCGCCGCCTGGCGGCATCCGGACGCTTGGACCAATAGCTATTCGCCGGAATACTACCAGCATATCGGACGTGTCCTCGAAGAGGGTAAGTTCGATATGGGTTTCTTCGACGATCGGCTGGCAATGCCCGACATGTATATGGGCGACCATGCACATACGGTCGAGCACGGCATCCGCTGCGTAAAGATGGACCCGGTCACCTGCATGACCGTAATGGCGCTGGCGACCAAGCATCTGGGCCTGGGCGCGACCATGTCCACCACCTATTTCAATCCTTTCCAAGTTGCGCGCCTGTTCCAGACTGTGGATCTGATGACCCACGGTCGCGCCGCCTGGAACGTCGTGACCAGCGTCAACGACAACGAGGCGCGGAATTGGGGTTGGGATCAGGTGCTTGCGCACGACTACCGCTACGACCGCGCTGATGAGTTCATGGAAATCGTCCGTGGCCATTGGGATTCGTGGGACGATGATGCGGTGCTCTATGACAAACAGAACATGCGCTTTGCCGATCCGGACAAGATTCGGCGTCTTGACTACGAGGGCCAGTATTACAAAAGCCGTGGCCCCTTCACCGTACCGCGCTCTCCGCAAGGCAATCCGGTGCTGATCCAGGCCGGTGCTTCAGGCCGTGGCATGAAGTTTGGCTCCCGCTGGGGCGAGGTGATCTTCACCGCCTGGCATGACCTTCAGCGGGCGAAAGAAGGCTATGCGCACATGAAGGCCGAATGCGTCGCCAACGGTCGCAATCCCGACCACTTCAAGCTCTGCAATATCTTCTATCCGATGACGGCCGAAACACGGATGGAGGCTGAAGACAAAGCCACCTTCTACAAGACCCTGCCGAACGAGATCGACCAGCTTTCCCTGCTGTCGGAAGCGCTGAACTACGACTTCAACGCCAAAGGCATCGACGAGCCATTTACCGACGAAGAGTTGGACGGCATCACCGGTATGCAGGCAATGCGCGACCGGGTGACGAAGGTCGCTGGCATCAAAAATCCGACGCCGCGCGACTTTATGGAAGTGACTGGCAGAGGCCGTATGGATGACCCGTGGGTCGGCACCGGCAAAGAAATCGCAGACATGATGGAAGAGTACTTCCATGAGCCAGCATGCGATGGCTTTGTCGTAGCACCGACTTGGCTGCCGGGCTCGTTCGAGGACTTCGTCAAGCATGTGGTGCCGGAACTGCAAAAACGCGGCATCTACCGGAAAGAATATCCGGGCACGACTTTGCGCGAGATCCTGGGCCTGCCGAAGCCGACCTTAGGCGAATGGAAAACAAGGGCGGCTGCGGAATAATCCAAGCCGTCATTCTGATTGTCTTATCCTGAGTGATCCCGGCCTTGCGCCGGGGCGTATCGAAGGACCGCGTGTGTGCTCACCAGACCTTCCGGTGTGCGCTGTATGCTAATCAGGGTGAAAACGAACCAGAGGTGAATTGCCTGTGACCAACCATCTCACCGTCCGCATCGACGACCACCGTCTGTTCGTGGAGGGCGAGTCGTTTGGGTATGCAGGCGCCTATGAGCGCATTAAAGGCCGCATCCTGCACACGGTCGACCCTGCCGCGGCAGCGCAAGCCGGCGTCACCGACATTCTGCTTGCAGAGAGGTGCGCCGACGGGCTGGTCCATTTCGAGCAGGACTTCTGTATCCTGAAGCCTACCGACATGCGCCTCGGCAATCGGCGGATTTTCTTCGATTGGGGCAACCGGGGCAACAAGAGGCTGGTGCAGTATTTCTGCGACGCGCTGCATTCCAACGATCCGGTTAGCAAGGCTCACGCGGGTAACGGTTTCCTGTTCAGACGCGGGTACACCATCGTCTTTGGCACGTGGCAGGGCGATATGTTGCCGGGCGACGACCGTTTGATCCTGGACCTGCCGGTTGCCCGCCAGCCGGACGGCTCGCCGGTGACGGGGCCGGTGCGGACAGAATTCATTGCGAACAGTCCGGGGGTGCTCTGTTTTCCGCTGTCCGGCAGGGGCTCTACCCGCGCCCATCCCACTGTCTCACGCGATACGAACAAGGCGCAACTGACCCGCCGCCGCTATGCCGGGGATAAGCGCCAGCCGGTGCCGGCGGAGCAATGGTCCTTTTCCCGGATGGAGGCTGCCGGTGGGCTGGATGGTGTTGGTGACGACAAAGGCATCGCGCCCAGCGATAGCCATATCTACATGCCGGGCGGGTTCGAGCCTGGCTGGATCTACGAGCTCGTCTATGAGGGCCGCGACCCCCTCGTTATGGGCCTCGGCCACGTGGCAGTTCGGGATTTCGTGAGCTTCCTCAAATACGGTGAGCGCGACGCGGCGGGCCAGGAAAACCCGCTGGGCCCAAAGGGCATGATCGAGAAGGCCTACGGCTATGGCCGCTCTCAAACCGGGCGCTGTATTCGGGATTTCATCTGGCAGGGCTTCAACGCCGACCATGAGAACCGCCGTGTGTTCGACGGGCTGATGCCGCATGTCTCTGGCGCGGGCGGCAAATGGCTGAACCAGCGCTTCGCCAACGCCGTGGTCGCAGGCGGCCAGCAGCATGAGGATCACTATTGTCCGGCGGACCGGTTCCCCTTTGCGTATGCAGAATGCATGGACCACAACAGTGGCAAGACCGACGCCATCCTCAAGCGGCCGGACACCGATCCGCTGGTGATCCATACGCAGACGGCGACAGAGTACTGGCAGCGGCGCGGTTCACTTGTGCACACCGATACGCAGGGCAACGATTTGGCCGAGCCGCCGGGCGTGCGTATCTACCACTGGGCCTCAACGCAGCATGGCTCCGATCCACTGCAGGAAAAACCGCGCAAGGCTGTGACCGAGCATTACTTAAATATTGCGCAGACCAGCATGCTTTTCCGCGCGATGACAGATGCGCTGGACAAGTGGGCAAGTGAAGGCGTGGAACCTCCGCTGAGCCGCGTGCCCCGCATTGCTGACGGCACATTGGTGCCGTATGAGACATGGCGGGAACAATTCCCTTCCATCCCCGGCCGTATGATACCGCAGGAGCCCAACCAGCTGCCCTTCATGGATTTCGGGCCGGAGGAGGCGCAGGGTATCCTGGCGAAAGAACCGCCGGATGTGATTGCGGAGCATGGCTACACGGTGCTGGTGTCGGCGGTGGACGCTGACGGCAACGATGTGGCGGGCGTGCGCTGTCCGATGGTGCAGGCGCCACTCGGTACCTATGCCGGTTGGAACATCCGCTCGCGAGGCTTCGGCGAGGGAGCAATGCATGAGTTCTCCGGCAGCTATATTCCTTTCCCGGAGGATGACCAGGTACAGGCCGCAACCGGTGATCCGCGTGCCTCCATTCTTGCCCGGTATGGCTCGGCTGAGGGCTATGTCGCAGCGATTGAAAATGCCGCTCGCGAACTGGTGGCAGAACGGCTCATGCTGGAAGAAGACATAGAGCGTTCTGTGGCGCGTGCTGCCGATTGGAGCCGCCCCTTGCATGAGGTGAAACTATGAGCATGCATCTTGGCGTCGGCTTTTCCGGTGGACCCAATGCCTCTGAAATCGTGCGGCTGATCAAGCTCGCGGAAGACCTTGGCTACACTTCGGCCTGGGTGGCGGAGGGGCATGGCGGTGACCAGTTCGCCATCCTCTCGGCAGCAGCGATGCAGACGAGCCGGATTAAGCTCGGCACGTGTATCACCAGCGTCTACGTGCGCACTACGCCGACGCTTGCCATGGCGGCGATGACGGTGGACCAGCTATCGGGCGGGCGCTTCACGCTGGGCGTCGGCTCCAGCCACCGGGTTCAGGTGGAGCCGGAACACGGCGTGGCCTACACCAAGCCCATTACCCGGACGCGCGAGACGGTGCAGTTCGTGCGCGATCTGGTGCGGGACGGCGTCGCCTCGATCCATGGCGAGACCATCACGATCGAGAACTTCGACCTGTGGTTCCAGCCGCTGCGGCGGGAACTGCCGATCTATGCCGCGGGTCTGTTCCCGAAGATGGTGCAGACGACGGGCGAAATCTGCGACGGCATCATCCTGACCCGCTCTACGCTGAAGGCCGCCGCTGAGATTCGCCCGCAACTGGCGGTGGGTGCTGCCAGAGCGGGCAGGGACCCGGCAGGCATAGCAGTCACGACATTGTGTCCAACCGCTGTGGATGCGGACAGCGCAGCCGCGCTCGACAAGATGCGGCCGGGGCTGGCGCTCTACGCCGGTTTCTTCCCACGCTATAATAAGTTGATCGCAAGCCATGGGTTTGAGGAAGAAGCGGCGGCTATCGCCAGCCTTTGGGCCGCAGGCGACAAGGCTGGCGCAGCTGGGGCTGTTACGGACGAGATGGTTCGGGCCACAAGCGTGGCGGGCGCGCCCGATGAATGCCGGGCCAAGCTGCAAGCTTATCGCGACAGCGGCATAGATGAGCCAATTATCTCGCCCTTCGCCCGGGGGCCGGGCTCGGCGGCGGTGTTCGAGGAAGCCATCCGCGCCTGCGCGCCAATTTAGCGGGCCGAGTTAGCCAGTATTTTGTGTGCGGTCTGAATTGCGTAAAACTTGGGTACCCGAGTGTTTCGCTCGCCGTCTATGTATTCGAAACTTGCAGCCGTGATCGCAAGAATAGGGTCTTTTTTGCTGGGGAGCACCAGCGAGCCTCGTTGATTTACGCCAAAATTTAACCATGCTTGTTAACTGGTTCACAGGAGCAAAGCGCAGACGCGCTTATGCTTCAGTGTTAGGTGGTTGCTTATATTTGTAAGGAGTTGCCGATTGGTTTGCCGAAAATTGGCCGGGCGGTCGCACGGCGTCTGAATAATGCTGGATGGAAAGATGAGAAATCACTGCAGGTTAGTGCTTTATTTTCAGCAATTCGACGCTACGTGTACGCAATTGTCGTTAAAATTAATCAGCGCTTAATACTTATCGCTCCGATTCATCATTTGACATACGCAGGCTTGCCTAGGAAAATTTTGACTAACCGACGAGAGCGAACCAAGATGCATACTTTATGATCTTATGCGTAAGATGGCTCTAACAAAGTGCTGCTGTACTAGGAGACGTAAAGATGAACATGCCTTTGTCCCCAGAGAATGGCGTAAACATTTTTACCGCCGGCAACCAAACGGTGCCTCGAATAGCAATATTGCTCGACGGATCCTATGTCGTCATATGGATCTCCGAAGGTCAGGATGGCGACCAGGCCGGCGTGTTTGGCCAACACTACTCGGCCCAAGGGCAACGGATCGGCGGTGAGTTTACGATAAACGCCACCTTGCGGGATATTCAGTAGGACCCCAGCGTTGCGGCGACTGACGATGGCGGCTTCGTTGTCGTCTGGGAGGCACGTAACCAGGATCAACCGGGCAGTTTCGATTTTGGCGTCTACGGCCAACGTTTTGCAGCAGATGCGTCCACACTGGGGGGTGAGTTCCGGGTCAACGCCGTTAATCTGGGATCGACACAGTTGGATCCGTCGGTAATCGGTCTTCCCGGTGGCGGCTTTGCGGTCTCCTTTACCGATGACTTGGGCGACGGAAGCAGCGACGGCATCCGTGTACGCATTTATGATGCTGCCGGTGTTGCAGCGGCCGACGACTTCCAGGTGAACTCTGCGATCAGCGGCAATCAGGGGGCGTCGTCCATCGCTGCCATCTAGGCGGATGCAGGGAGCAATAATCTGGCGGCGGGTAGCTTTGTCGTCGCGTGGGGCGGTACCAATGACGGCAGCGGCACCGGCATTAACCCGCAGGTATTTCAACTGGATGGTACGCCGATCAGGACGGAGTTCCTCGTCAACGTGTCCACCGGCGGTTCGCAGGAACGCGCGCAGGTTGTCGGTCTTGCCGGTGGCTGGTTTGTTGTTGTCTGGGACGAAAACAGCGGCCTTGACGGCTCGGCCTACGATGTCTTCGCACGGGTGTTCAATGGCGATGGAACCGCGGTCGGCGGTCAGTTTCAGGTCAATGTCGAGACATCGTCATGGCAATACCAGCCCACAATCACCGCAACCGCTGATGGTGGCTTTACCATCTCCTGGTCGTCCTTCAACTCCGGGAGTGCGGGCGATGGCAGCGCCTATGGTGTTTTCGCGTGCAGCTTCGACGCGGATGGTGTTGCGCTGACCGGTGAAGTACAGGTTAATGAGGAAATCAGCGGCGGCCAGACACTTTCCGACGTAGCGGCTTTGAACGGCGGTGGATTCGTTGGCGTTTGGGAGTCTGCAACATCGGGTGGCGCGGGTGACGGTTCCGGGCAGGGCATATTCCATCGCCTGTTCGGCGATATCAACACGTTCCTGCAGCCCAGCACACAGCCTGAAGTTGAGGCGGTCTCGAGCGTGCGGGTGTTTGACGAAAATACCGTCAACACTACGCCCCAGCGTATCGACGCTGACGCCGCCGCAGCTGTTGCGGACATGGATTCCGCTGATTTTGACGGCGGCCGCCTGATCGCCAGCATACTGGCGCAGTCGGTGGCGGAAGACGATTTCCCGTTCCAGGACGCCAATGGCCAAGACCAAATCGGTTTGGATGAATCCGGTGCAAGCCCGGTGTCGATTGCGGGAGCAGATGTCAGCGTCGGCGGTACGGTTGTCGGTACAATTTCGTCGGATGGTATCGATGGTTCTGCGTTCGTTATCGATCTCAATGCCAATGCGACTTCGGCTGAAGTCGAGGTTCTTGTTGAGCATCTGACCTATCAGAATACTTCGGACGATCCGCGACCCAGCACCGTTTTGTCCATACTGCTGGAGGACGGCGACGGCAGTACATCGGAGCCGGTGACGGTTGATATTCAGATTAACGCCGAAACCGATACGGACGGGCCGGTCCGGGGGGAAGTTCGCGTCAATACGTTTGAGCTCAATTCCCAAGACAGCCCCCACGTGGCGACATTGTTCGATTCCGGCACCGGCATGGCGAATGGCTATCTGGCCACCTGGCGGTCCACCAATCAGGACAATCCGGGCGACAATGACCAAGGCGTTTTCGGCCAGCGCTACGACCAGAACGGTCAGGCGGTCGGTGCGGAATTTCAGATTAACCAGACCGTCGTTTCATCGCAGTTTCAGCCCCAATCCGCGGGCTTGGTCGATGGCGGTTTTGTGATTGTCTGGACCGACGATCTCGGTGATGCCGCTGGCAATCCGGTTGCCGGCCAGGTCGCGGCGCTTGCCGGGGGCCGCTTTGTGATTGTGTGGGAATCGGCGATATCCGGAACGGCGGGCGATGGATCGGGACAAGGCGTGTTTGCCCGTCTGTTCGACAATTCCGGTGTTGCAGAAGCAGGCGAGTTTCAGGTCAACACCTTCACCAATTCGAACCAGGCCGATGCCCAGATTGCCGTCCTAACCGGTGGTGATTTCGTCATCGTGTGGCGCTCCGAAGGCCAGGATACCAGTTCCGGCGGTATTTTCGGCCAGCATTATACGGCAGCAGGTGTGCCCGTCGACGGAGAATTCCGGGTTAACGACACGGTGTCCGGCGATCAGACGCGGCCTGATATCACGGCGTTGGATGATGGCAAGTTCGTTGTCAGCTGGACCGATACGTCCACGCCGGCACCCGGTTCTGGCGCAGACATCTTCGCCCAGGTCTTCGACAGTGACGGCACGCGCCTGGATAGCCAGGTACGCATCAATACCGAAGTCCTCAGTAGCTAGGACAACTCTGCCCTGGCATTCCTGCCGGACGGCAATTACGTGGTCCTGTGGCAGTCCAATGCAGTAGATGCCAACAATATTCAGCAACAGATTATGGGTGATCCGGCGGAGTTTGTGATCTCCGATCCACCGCAAATTGCGAGCCTGCCCAGTACAGTGCAGTTCTTGGAAAATACGGTAAATGTTGGAGCCCAAGTGTTTGCGGGCGGGGCGGTGACGCTTTCAGACTCGGATTCCGCCGATTTTGACGGTGGCTTGCTGCGCTTCTCACGCATCGTTGACGATACTAACGCCGACGATTTCCTCGCGCCGGATGATGAGACCCAAGATAATCTGTCGATAGCCGATATCGGCCCGATCACAGTCGTTGGCACTGATGTCCGGTTCAATGGCGTTTCCATCGGCACGCTGAGCAAGCGACGACCAGGGCGGCGCGGACCTGCAGGTCGATTTCAACGCGATGGCTTCTGTTGAAGCCGTCGAGGCCATCTTGAGCGCGCTCGTCTATGACAATACGTCGGACAACCCGCGCACATCCCGCACTTATTCGCTGGACCTGACCGACGGCGATGGTTCTATCCAGGATCCCAGCAGTTTCTCGATAGCGATTACCCAGGAGGCCGATCTTGGTGCGGCAGAAGCTGTCGGCACCCGGAACGGACCGGAATTCATCGTTAACACAACCACGTTCGACGACCAGCAAGACCCGCAGGTGTCGGGTATTTCCGACGGCAGATGGGTCGTGGTCTGGGAGGCACCCAGGCAGGACGGGCGTCGTCGCTGAACTACCGCGATCTGCTGACGGTCAGCGATCCGGTGGCGCGCGGGCTGCCCTTTCCGCGTATCCCGAACTCGGATGGCGCGGGTGAGGTCATTGGCGTCGGGCCGGGTGTCTCCCGCTTCAAGGTCGGTGACCGGGTGGCAAGCTGCTTCTTCCAGCGCTGGGAGGATGGCGAGATCACGGCGGACGGCATGGCGAGCGCGCTCGGCGGGGCCATGGATGGCGTGCTGGCGGAAGAGGTCGCGCTAAGCGAGCGGGCCGTGGTCGCGATCCCGGACCATACGAGCTTTGTCGAGGCCGCGACCCTACCTTGCGCGGCGCTGACCGCCTGGCACGGCATCGTGGAGAAGGGCGGCCTGAAGGCGGGCAACACGGTCCTGTGCATCGGCACAGGCGGCGTTTCGATCTTCGGGCTGCAGATTGCCCGGATGGCCGGGGCGCGGGCGGTGGTGATTTCCTCCAGCGACGCCAAGCTGGAGCGGGCGAATGCGCTGGGTGCCTGGGGTACGGTCAATTACCGCACCAATCCGGATTGGGAAAAGGGCGTGCTGGAAGCGACGGGCGGCAAGGGCATCGATCATGTGCTGGAGGTCGGCGGGGCCGGGACGCTGCCGCGCTCCATCGCCTCCACGCGGATTGCCGGGCATTTGGCGCTGATCTTCCGCAACTCGCTGCGCATCAGCGGCATCTATGTCGGCAGCCGCGCCATGTTCGAGCGCATGAACCGGGCGTTTACCGCCGCGGAACTGCGCCCGGTAATTGACAAGACCTTTACCTTTTGTGAGGCGCGGGAGGCGTTCCACTACCTCAAAGCCGCCGGTCATTTCGGCAAGGTGGTGGTGGAGATTTAGGGCCTTCCGGATCGGGTGAGAGGCCATAGCGCCGCGCCGTCTCCGCGCAGGTGGAGACCCATGCCTGAGAGCCCAATCACATAGTCCGGACTTTGTGGGGAGCTCTCTGGCATGGGCTCCCACCTTCGTGGGAGCGGAGGAGCAGCTTGTACGGATCCGGCTCTCGTGACGCTACTCCACGTTGCCTGTATCGGGCGCTGCTTCCTCCAGGAACTGCTGGACGGAGCGGAAGAGCAGGACGCGGTTGCGCTCCATCATGATGGGGTGGGTGCTGCCGCTGACGATGGACAGGCGCTTCCAGGGTGCACCGGTCAGCAGTGGATAGAGCGCGATGGCGAGGTCGGGGCTGGTGTCTCAGTCCCACTCGCCGACGGTGACCAAAACGGGACAGGTGATCTTCGCCGGATCGTAGGGTGCTTTTCCGGCGCTCCAGTAGTTGCGTCCGTCGTCTACCACGCCGTTCGGCGCGCGGACGGTGTCTGGCGGGGCATCCGGATCGCAGGAGGTGGTGGCTTCCCACCACATCTCAAACCATTCGGGCGGCATGACATGGGCCGCCTGGTCCAGCATCAGGCCGTTTTGGCGGCGCTGGAGCGTCGCTTGCTTGGTGGGGGAGCGGTAGGTGCCGGGGCTCCCGCCCGGATCGACGGCGTTCACGGCTGATTGGTCACGCAACCAAATCGGGGCGTAAAGGGCTAGACGCTCGACACGGGCAGGGTTCTGCGACGTGAAAAGGGCAGTGATCGCCGTGCCCCAGGACCAGCCAACCGGGCATAGTTTTTCAACGCCGCGCCGCTGGCAGACGAAGTCCACCACGTGCCCGATGCAATCAGCCGCGTCCGGCGTGTGCATGAAGGGCGGGTTGTTTTCCGGCGGCTCCGCCATTTGCGCCGGGCGGTCCGAGCGGCCATAGCCGGGCAGGTCGAGGCAGTACACATCGAAGCCGCGGCGCGCCATGTAGTCCATCTAGGAGATACCGGCGAACGGCAGGTCGAACGCGGCGGAGTCGTAGGTCGTGCCATGCTGCATCACGACGATGCGGTCAGGAGTGAAGCTATCCTGACTCGCGGGCCGCTTGTTGCGGACGTAGATGTTGCCCCAGGTGGGATGGGTGACGCTCAGGTCTTCGCCGATCAGCTCCCTTGGTCCGTCTTTCGCGAGGTTGTGGTGGGCGAAAGCTAAGGCCGGTTGCTGGGCGTTGTCCAGGGGCGCGCGTCGGCTCGATATGTGTGGGCCGCTTTTTATCCCAAGGGTCCTTAATGCTGAGCTTGTCGAAGCATGTGGCGGGAAGGTGGGCGCACCCTTCGACAAGCTCAGGGTGAAGGGCTGTGTAGGGGGGACGCGTTGCAGGCGTAAGGCTACCCCGGCGGGTGTTGTTCACTACCATCGGGGTGGCGGGCGAAGCGCTTGGCTGCCGGGCCGCGCACGGGACCGTGCGAGGGCCAGGACCAGCCGCCGAACTGGGTGCGCTGATAGTCCTGGAATGCCTCTTGCAGTTCGGCGCGGCTGTTCATGACGAAGGGGCCGTGCTGGGCGACTTCCTCGCCGATGGGCATGCCTTCGAGGAGCAGAATCTCTGTCTCAGCGCCGCCGTTGGCGATGGCAATGGCGGCGTCGGTTGCAGGAGCATGGCGTGGCGGTGCGGTAACTCCTCGCCAGCGACCGAACTGCTGCCGCCGCCAAAGGCATAGAGCACGCGGTTTACGCCTGCCGCGGTCGCGGGCAGAGTCCAGCGCGCGCCGGGGGCGAGCTTGATCGTCCAGACCGTCACCAGATTGGCCGGGTTGGCGGCCCAGGAGGCGGGCGGCGGGGCAGGCATCGGCTCGGCTAGCTGATAGTGGCGGGCGTAGCTGGTGATAGTGACGGCGCGGCCTTCCGCGTCGTGTTCGGTCACGGCGGGGATGGTCTCGCTCCAGAACATGGCGAAGCGGGGCTCTGCCATTTTGTTGCGGGCGGGAAGGTTCAGCCAAAGCTGGAAGAGTTCGATCGGGTTGCCGTCACCCTCATTCAGGAGGGGGAACATTTCGGAGTGCACCACGCCCGCGCCCGCCGTCATCCATTGCAGGTCGCCCTGGCCAAAGCGCGCCGCCGCGCCCAGCGAGTCCGAATGGTCGATATAGCCCTGGCGCGCGACCGTCACCATCTCGAAGCCGCGGTGCGGGTGCTGCGGGAAGCCGGGGACGTGGTCGCCGTGATACATGCTCCAGCCGTCCTTGCCACTGAAGTCCTGGCCGATCTGGCGGCCGGAGAGGCCTCCCTTCGGGCCGAAGGAACCGTCACCGGCGGGATAGCGGTCCAGGCGATGGACGCAGAACAGGAACGGGTCCAGCGTTGGCCAGGGGCCTTGGGGCAAGGCAACGGTTTGCAGGACAGGGGTCGGAGCGGACGGCATGGCAGGTATTCTCGTTAACAAGCCCTGAAGGTAGGGACTCCGGCAGTCTGTTGCCGGTGGCGGGAAGCTCCCGTACACGAGACACAACAATCAAACTGGAGGATAGGCTCATGCAGAAATTGCAACCGGACGGCTGGAAGTGCCCGCCAGGTTTTTCGAACGGCACGGCGGCGGACGGGCGGCACGTGTTTGTGGCCGGTCAGGTCGGCGTCGATCAAGTGACGGGCGAGATGACAGAAGGCTTCGCCGCCCAGTGTGAGCAGGCGCTGGCCAACTGTATCGCGATTATTGCGGAAGCGCGCGCGCAGCCGACGGATATCGTCAAGCTGACCTGGTTTGTGACCTCGATTGCAGAATACCGGCACGCGGGCCGGGCGCTGGGCGATGCCTGGAAGGCGACGCTGGGGCGGCACTTCCCGGCGATTACGCTGGTGGAGGTCTTCGGCCTGCTCGCCGAAGGGGCGATGGTCGAGATTGAGGCGCACGCGGTGATTTCATAATAGGAAAATTAGCCTTTTTCCTGGCCGAGCTCGTACCTATCTAGGTTAGCAGAGGCCGCTTCATGCCGAGCCCGTCGAAGCATGCTGTACTACGGCGGCGAGACACCCTTCGACAGGCTCAGGGTGAGGGAAAAATGGGTGTGGGACGGAAATGTGCTGGAAGGATGAGCGGACCCTTTGGGATAAACCCAGGCTTAGCATCACCTAAACTTGCGATAAACCGGACCTAAACCGCAGCTAAACTTTTCAGGCCCAAAATATTTAGTTTTGTTTAGTTTTGCTTACAAAAGTTTAGGCGGAATTTCCGCACCGGAAATACCCTAACATAGTATTGATTTTGAGGAGATGGTGCCTTGTCTACGGTCAAGAACGTGCTGTTCATCATGTGCGATCAGCTTCGGTGGGACTACCTCTCCTGCATGGGGCATCCGCACCTGGAGACGCCGAATATCGACCGGCTGGCGGCAAGGGGTGTGGTGTTCGACCATGCGTTCTGCCAGGCGCCGATCTGCGGGCCGTCGCGGATGTCGTTCTACACTGGCCGTTATCCGTTCACGCTCGGCTCCGGCTACAACAACTTCCCGCCGCGGGTGGATGAGATGACGCTTGGCGACCACCTGAAGCCGCTCGGCGTGCGCACGGTGTTGGTCGGCAAGACCCACATGGCGGCGAACCTGGAGGACATGAAGCGGCTCGGCATCGATGCGAAGGGCGAGTTGGGCCTGTACCTTTCCGAACTGGGCTTTGAGCCGTTTGAGCGGGACGACGGTCTACACCCCTATGAGGCCTACGATCCGAACCTGCGCTATAACCAGTGGCTGCGCGACCAGGGCTATGACAGCCCGAACCCCTGGCATGACTTCGCCAACTCGGCGGAGGGGCCGGACGGGGAGGTGCTGTCGGGCTGGCACATGAAGTGGGCGCACCTACCGGCCAGGGTGAAGGCGGAGCACTCCGAAACAGCCTATATGACCAACCGCGCGATGGCGTGCATGGAGGAACTGGACGGGGAACCCTGGTGCATTCACCTGTCCTACATCAAGCCGCACTGGCCCTACGTCGCACCCGCGCCCTACCACAACATGTACGGGAAAGAGCATCTGCTGCCCTTGAACCAGGGCAATGCGGAGCGGGAGCAGCCCTATGCCGTGCATGCGGCTTTCATGCAGCATGGCGACAGCGCGACCTTCGCCAAGCCAGAGGTGCGGGAGCATGTCATCCCGGCCTATATGGGCCTGATCCGAGAGGTCGACGACCATCTGGGGCGACTCTGGGAATTCATGGAGGCGCGCGGCCTGATGGACAACACCATGATCGCCTTCACCAGCGACCATGGCGACTATTTGGGTGACCACTACCTGGGGGAGAAAGAACTGCTGCACGAGGAAAGCGTGCGCATTCCGATGATCGTCTATGACCCTCGGGGCGAGGCGGATGCGACCCGCGGCCAGCATCTGGGCGCATTGATGGAGGGAGTGGACCTGATCCCGACCTTCGTCGAGGCGCTGGGCGGCCAGCCAGCCATGCACTGGCTGGAGGGGCAGTCGCTTCAGCCGCTGCTGTTCGAGGGCGACGGTGCGGACTGGAAGGACGAGGTGTTCTCTGAGATCGACTATTCCATGCGCGACGCCCGCATCGACCTCGGCATCCCGCCGTCAGAGGCCAAGGGCTATATGGTGCGCACGGCCCGCTGGAAGTACGTCTTCTGGGAGCACTTCCCGGCGCACTTGTTCGACCTTCAGGCCGACTATGCTGAGCAGAACGACCTCGGCAGCGACCCTGCCCATGCTGCGGTGATGGCAGAGATGCGGGAGCGGCTGTTCCGCTGGTTCCGCCGCCGCAAGCTCCGCGTCACCCGCACCGACGCCCGCATCATGGCGACGGCAGGCGAGAAGAGCACCCAGAGCCGCGGCATCTACCGCGGCTATTGGGGACCGGAAGGCAAGTAAAACCTACTTCGCCGGGATGGCGACGCCGTCCAGGGTGGCCTCCGTATTGGCGTGGCCGGTGCTGGTGATGCTGGGCGAGAGGAACAGATACTTGCCGGTCTTGAACTTGGTCGCCTTGGTCAGGAACTCGACCCAGGTGGTGCCGTCCGGCTTGGTGAAGTAGGAGGCCCCGTGGAAGTAGATCGCATAGGGAATGCCTGACGGCGCGATGGTGCTGATAGGCCCCCAGGTCTCGCTACCAAGGTTCTGGGCGGGATCGATATTGAACACCTCCAGCGGGAAGAAGCTCTTGTCGTAGTCATCCAGCTGTACGAACTCGATGAACTGCGGCTGTACGTTCGGCGGATAGGTGAAGACAAGGTCGCGGAAGCGGTAGGAGAATATATAGTTGCCTGTGCTCTTGGCCTTGATCACGCGGCTCTGTAGCGCGCCGGTGATCTGGTTGTTGGGGTCGGTCTTGCCCGTCGTCTGGTCTTTCAGGCCGATGGTGAAGGGGATGACCTGGTCATAGATCACGGTGGAGAAACAGTTGACAGTTGGTGATTGTCCTGAGGGGCGGCATATCATGGCGTTGTTCCCGCGCCGCAATTCTCGCCGAGAAAAGGCTATGCGTTGCCCCATCCCAAGGGATTTTCCGCCGATCCGCTGACGGATTTGATCCGTTCCGGGGCGCGGCAGTTGATCGAGCAAGCGCTTGAAGCTGAGTGGAGCGCATGGCTTGCGCCATTTTCCAATGAGACGACGCCCGAGGGCCCCGCGCGGGTCGTTCGTCACGCTCACCTGCCAGAACGAGAGGGAATGACCGGGATTGGCCCAGTGCCCGTGAAAGGGCCACGCGGGCGGGATCGTGATCGGCAGGCTGAGAAGGGTCGGTTCTCTTCTTCGATCCTGCCGCCGTATCTGCGCAAGGCGAAGTCCGTCGAGGACTTACTGCCCTGGCTTTCCCTCAACGGCATTTCCACGGGCGATTTTCAGGCGGCCTTGGCCGCGCTGCTCGGGCCGAACGCGGCGGGCCTGTCGTCCCCCACCATCTCGCGGCTGAAGTCCGATTGGTGGGAGGAGTACGACCGCTGGCAGAAGCGCGATCTCAGCGCCCGGCGCATCGTCTATGTCTGGGCGGATGGCGTCTATTTCCAGCCAAGGATGGAAGAAAAGCAATGTGTTCTGGTGCTGCTCGGCGCGGATGAATGGGGCCGAAAGGAGATACTGGGGCTGACCGACGGCTATCGCGAAAGGACCCAAAGCTGGCGCGCGCTCCTGCTCGACCTCAAGCGGCGCGGCCTCAATCACGCGCCCGATCTCGCGGTAGGCGACGGTGCACTGGGCTTCTGGGCCGCCCTTCGCGCGGTCTTCGGCGCGACCGCAGAACAGCGCTGCTGGTTCCATAAAACCGGCAATGGGCTGAAGGCAATGCCCCAATCGGTGCAAGCGAAAGCCAAAGGCCCCCTGCACGACATCTGGCAGGCAGAGACGAAGGCCGAAGCCATGGCGGCCTGCGATTTCTTCATCGAGACCTACGGCGTGAAAGACGAACAAGCGGTAGCCAAATGGATCAAAGACCGTGACGTGCTGCTGGCCTTCTATGATTTCCCGGCAGAACAGTGGAAACACATCAGAACCACCCATCCCATCGAAAGCGCCTTCGCGACGGTATGTCACCGGACAGGTAAAACCAAAGGCTGTCTGAGCCGAAAGACCGCCCTCGCCATGGCGGTCAGGCTCCTGATGTCAGCGCAGGGCAAATGGCGAAAGCGCGACGGCGCAAATCGCATGCCTGGGATAATCCAGGGCATTGCATTCATCGACGGGATCAAACAAATGCAAAACGCCGCCTGATCAAGCCGTCACCAACTTTCGGCCATAGCTCCAAAGGTCGACATGATGGTTCAGGAGGCGCCAGAGCTCCTCACAATAGTACATCTCGTTGAAGTTGGAGGCGGAGGTGTTGCGCTGGTGCTGGCGGAAATAGGCTCTGGCCTCCGGCACGTAGCACATTTGTCCGCCGGCAATGATTTGGGAATAGAGATACCAGTCGCCAGCAAATTTAAATGTTTTGGCCTGGTCAAAGATTTCCTGGCTGATGCGGCCTTTGCGGAACACACAACCACCAACGTTTGCCACCACATTGTTGACGCCAAATGCTCCACAAAACCACTCATGCGCGGGCCGCTTTATCGTATCGGCCCAGATGCCGGGCTCGGAGAGTTCCCGGAAGCCATCCATGCCGGACATCTGATTGCCATCACTGTCGCAGAACTGAATATTGCCGAAGGTCAGCATCACAGAGCGGTCGGCGAACTGCGGAACTGTCCGTTCCAAAAAGTCCGGTTCGCAGGTATCGTCGCTCTCGCAGATCCAAACGTAGTCGCCCGTGGCCATTTCGATGCCGCGTTGCCATTGCGCAAAAACATTGTCGGAATTTTCGGTATTGAATTTGGTGATGACGGGAATACAGATCGATTCAATTAGTGTGTGTATGACGTCGACACTGTTGTCAGTTGAGCAGTCATTCAAAACAATCAATTCAATGTTGCTATAGGTCTGCGCTGCAATAGAGCGGAGCCGTTCCGCCAAAAATTGGGCGTGGTTAAAATTCGGTATAATGACGCTAACCAATGGGCGGAAACTTTCTGACTGGCCTACGTAGTAAGGCGCGCCCTCGCGCTTCTCCAGGCGTCCATACTGGCAATAGTGGACAAACGGTTCAACCCCAGCGTCACGAATATCCTGGTTGGTGCCGAGATAGTAGTTGGTCGAAAAACTGGAGCTGGGATTGCGGCCCTCGCGCCAGCCATAAACCATGTAGTGCTCAAGCGGATCGACGCCTGCTTCTGCTACGTCTCCGTTGTGATGAAGGTAGTAGGCAGCATCGAAAAAGGGCCGAACAGCCTCTAACTCGTGAGAGATAACCTCGCCTACCATCTGGGATAGTTCCTTGTCCTAAAGAGCGTGACCTCTGTCCGTCGATGTCGAGGTCCCTCTCATCGTCGGCAGCCACCTTACAATCACCGCAACGTAGTTAACGTACTGTAAATGAAAACAGCATGATCGCGGGGATGACAAAGTGAACTATTTCACAGGCCAGGGGGGAACTAACGGCCTAACGGGGGTGAAACCACTTGGGTCTGGCTATTTTTCCGGGTTTTCCCTAGTGAAGCCCGGCAATCGCGCTGGACATGCGGGTGTGAGGGCGAGGCATGGCGATCAGACGAATTGCCTCATCGGACTTTCCAGCGCGCAGCAGGGTGCCGGCAAGCGCGTGTTCAACCAGATCGCGCTGGGCATGGCTGCCGCCCAGGCGTTCGTACTCCGCCATGATGGAGGTCAGAGAGGCGATGGCTGCGGCCCAATCCTGCGCTGCCAGCGCCTTGAAGCCCTCAGCGACGGAACGGACGGTATCGGCGGCAGTGCCGCGTGCGTCGGTGATGATTTTTGCTAGCGCCTCTCCGTTACCCGCCATGGCATGAGCGACGGCGGCATGCATGTCGGCGAAGGCTATGCCCGGGTTGGGGAACGTTTGGAGGGCGTAATCGCTGACTTGCTGCCAATATTTGGACGGCACCTCAATACCCGCCAGTTGCGCGCGGTAGAGCAGCGCGGCGGAGTCTGTCAGTACGTTTAGGGTTGGCTTCGCGCCACTTTGCGGCAGCACATCGGCTTCGGCGATGGCCCACATGGTATCCGCGCCGCCGCCCGCCATGGCCCAGAGCGCGCAGTGCCAGGCGATATGGCAGTGCAGCAGGCCTCGACGGTCATAGCCCTTGCGCCAGTCGCTCAGGTAGGCATAGCCGGTTTGCCGCTCTCCCACCTCGTAATAGTGGTGGCCGCGATAGTGTGCGCCGTTGGCGTTGCGGGGGTGCAGTTCCATTGAGCGCTCGATATTGGGCTCGGCGGGGCCGGGCTGGCGAGCTTCCATCTGTGCGAAGGCCAGGATGCAGAGGAACCACCAGTCGTCGCCGAAATGGGGGGCGAGGTATTCGGCCAGAGACAGGTTCTCTGCCTCCCGCCCCGGCCGGCCGCTAAAGCCAATCAGGCCAAACACGCCGAGGCAGGTCTGCGCCACCAGAGCATCGCGGGGATGGTCCATCAGGTGCGCGCGGGCCGCGGTGTAGGCGTCGCTGCCTTTGCCGTCAATCAGCAGGCCGCGCTGATTCAGATGCCTCTGTTCGCGCGGACTGAGGCCGGCGGTAGTGGCGGCGCTCCTTGCCTGGGCGAGGGCCTCACGCCCGCCTGCGCCGTCTCCATTGGCCTGCCGGTTACGGGTGATGCCGAGATGGGCAAGGGCGAAATTGGGGTCGGCTTGCAGGGCTTGTTGGTAGGCTTCCTCCACTTCCGGCGCGGAGGAGAGGAACCGGTCCATGCCCTCAACATAAGCGTCGCGCGCAGTGGCGGAGGTCGTCGAGAGATCGTTACCGTAGCGGTCTTGCAGCATGAGGGCACTCCTCGCCGGTTGAATGGTTTGGTTAGCTGAGTTTCGCCCAAGCCGCCTTCAGAGTCGCGAGCAGGTCGCCGCCCATGCGCACGAAATCGTCGATCCCCGCGGCGGCGTAGGCGTCGGCCCTGTCGCCCGGCGAACCGGCCAGCAACAGCCAGGTGCAACCGGCGGCCTTCAGCGCTTTTGCCGTGGCTTCGGCGTCGGCCTCATACCGCTTGTCGGAGGAGCAAAGCACCGCCAGCGACGCACCGCTCGCTTTGAAGGCGTCGGCGACGGCGTCGGCGTTCTCAAATCCGCCCTGGTCGATGGGCTGCAGGCCGCCTGCCTCAAAGGCGTTGCGGGCGAAGGTGGCGCGCGGCGTGTAGGTTGCCAGCGGACCCAGATTGGCGAGGAAGATTGCCGGGCGGCTGCCGCTTTGCTTCAGGTGCTTGTCGCTCTCGCACCGCAGTGCCTCGAACGCCTCGCCGAAGCGGCGGCGGGGCAAGGGATCGGCACTTGAAGCGCTGCTGCCGATGGCCCGCATCAGATCGGCGATGCTCGCGCCGTCCTTCGCGGCGGCGATGGCGGCGGCGGTCCGCTCACCCTTGCCGGCAGCCGGCAGGGAGACGCTCTTGCCGCCAAAGCACCCGGCGACGCTGGCACGGACAGCGGCCATATCGGGCTCCGGCACATCCGGCAGGTCTTCGGCCAGGTTCGGGAACTCGCTGACGCCGGTGAGCGGGTCGCGGCGGCTCGCCAGGTTCTTCTCCCGCGCGCTCCAGGTCTCGCCTATCTTGGACGCGACCAGCCCGGATTGCAGAGCCTCGGCCATGCCGCCTGCGGCCTCAATCTCCTGGAATTGCGCCCAGGCGGCCTGGGCCAGCTTGGCGGTCAGGTCTTCCAGGAACAGGCTGCCGCCGCCGGGGTCCATCACCCGGTGCAGGTTGGATTCCTCTGCCATGAGCAATTGCGTATTCCGGGCGACCCGTTGCGCAAACGGATCGGAAATGCCGCCGAGCGCGGCGTCATAGGGGGCAACCGTGATGCTGTCCGCGGCACCCACCGCAGCAGCGAAGCAGGAAAGCGTCGTGCGCAGAAGATTGGTGTAGGGGTCACGCTCCGCCAAATTGCGGTTGGCGGTGACGGCATCGATGCGGGCGGCGCGGGCTTTCTCGCTAGCACCTGCAACTTCCGTGATGCGCGCCCAGAGCTTGCGGGCCGCCCGCAGCTTGGCGATAGCAAAGAACTGGTCCGGGCCAAGCGGCAGGGCGAAGACGATCTGGCGGCAGGCGGCATCGACACTCATGCCCGCATCGACCATCGCGCGCAGATAAGCGGTGCCGGTTGCCATGGCTGCGGCGAGCGTCTGGCTTTCTGAGGCCCCGGCGGCGTCATAAGCGCTTGCATCCACCGTGATGGCGGCGACGTGCTGGCAGTTGGCCTCCGTCCATGCGGCGAGGTCAGCCATGTCGGCCAGCGCCTGCGCCAGCCCCTGCGGCAGGGAGCTTTGCGCGGTCAGCGTTCCCAGCGGGTCAGCGCCCAACCGGGAGCCAGGGGCGGGGCCGCCCGCGGCGGCCAGCAAGGCGGCTGCAGGCAGAAAGCCCGCGCCCGCTTGTAGGGACAATTGGGTTTCCGACGCGGTGAGACCGCTCAGCAGGGATTGCCATGTGGCGACGCCATGCAGGGGCAGGCCATCCGCACCAATGGTGGGGCTGTTCGCGTCCGCTGCCTCTCCTGAGCGGATCGCTGCATCCATGCGCAGGCTGACCGAGTGCGCGCCGTTCTCCAGATCTTCCCGGATTTCGGCATTGCTCTGGGTGAGGTCCGGGTGGGTGACGGTCTGGCGGATATCCCAGCCGCCGGCTGTACGCCCGGCGGCGTCCGCACCGCGGGTGAAAGGTGCGACCCCCGGCAAGCCTGCGGGGTCTGGCGCGCCGGAGTCCCGCTCCCGCGTATACAGCGGCTTCAGCGCAAAGCCTTCATAGGTGCGCGTCGCCAGCGCCTTTTCGACGTCCTCCCGCTTCAGCGCCTTTTCGGCCGCGGCGAGCCAATCGGCATAGCTGGTTTCGGGGAAATCGGCGGCCAGCCTTAACTCTTCATCGCTCATATTTCGGGCCGAGGTCCTTGCGGGTCGGGAGATTTGTTGGGAACAGCATTACCGCCTTGCTGCGCAAAGTGCCAGCAGTTGGCGTTATAGGCTAAGACCTGTTGCAATTTTGAGCGCCCCGTTGGCCCTCCAAAGCCAATTTTCACTTCTTAACTTATCCGCGCAACATCGCTCTCGCGATTTGCTGTTGCTGGATTTGACTTGTGCCCTCGAACAGGCGGAACAGGCGGACATCGCGGTACATGCGGGTGACGGCGTTGTCCTCGACAAAGCCCTTGCCGCCCAGGATTTGTACCGCCTTGTCCGCCACCCGGCAGACCATTTCGGAGCCGAAATATTTCGACGCCGCGATGTCCGGGAAGGGCAGGTCCGTGCCGCCGTCGACGGCATCGTCAAAGCGACGGGCCACGTCCAGGCAGAGGGCGCGGGCCGCCAGCATGTCGGCCTGCATGTCTGCCAGCATTCCCTGCACCAGTTGGAAATTGCCGATTGGCTCGCCGAATTGCTCCCGCTGGCGGGCATGTGCCGTTGCCTCCGCGATCAGGCGCATGGCCTGGCCGACGCAGGTGGCGCCGACATGAGTGCGGGCGGAGTTGATGCCGCGCAGCGCCGCGTTCAGGCCACAACCCTCTACGCCGCCGACCAGATTTTCAGCCGGCACCCGGCAGTTTTCGATTCTGATCTCGCCGGAATGGGAGCCGCGCAGCCCCAGCAATTTTGGCGGCTCCAGCGGTTCAAAACCTGGGGTGCCAGCTTCGATCAGAAAGGCCGAGATGCCCCGCGAACCGGTCAGGCTTTCGTCCGTTTTGGCCATGCAGAGAAACAGGTCAGCCTCGACCGAGTTGGTGATGTAGCGCTTCCATCCGTTCAGCACGTAGTGATCGCCATCGCGCCTGGCGGTGGTCGTCAGGCCCCCCGCGTCGGTGCCCGCATCGGGCTCTGTCAGGGCAAAGGCACCGGTGATCTCGCCGGAGGCCATGCGGGGCAACCAGGCGCGTTTCTGCTCGTCGGTGGCGAAATCCAGGATCGCCTGGCTGGTCAGGCCGATGGTGGTGGAGAAGCGCGAGCGGTAAACAGCAGAGGCGCGGGTGAAGGCAAAGGTCAGCCTCACCTGTTCTTCCTGGCTGAATTCCAGGCCGCCATATTCTGCCGGAATGGAGATGCCGAAAAGTCCAAGCTCCCGCATACGCTCGGTCAGTTCCTCCGGCACGCAGTCTTCTGCCTCCAGGCGCGGTTCGTTGGGTATCAGCTCCTCGTCCGTGAAGCGCTCAATGGCGGCGAAGTAGGTCTCGAAGTCCTGGGAGGCGGAGGTTGGGCGCATGGTAAAATCCTGGGAACGTCTGGTCTGAGAAGCCAGCTTAGGGGTTTTGGCGGCGGCCGGGAGGGGCGACCGCCGCGGGCGGTGGCGTCCGCTGCGAGCTGCGGCGATGCAGAAGCCTATACGCTGGAGATGTGATGCTCGGCGATGCCGGTACTGGCGGTGGTGTGAAAGCCGAGCCTGTGGCTTGGGGAGTGACCACCGGCGCGCTCGAGCGAGCGGAATTGGGAGCGTTGGGCCTGCGCAGGAAATAGGCGGGGATCATCGCACTCAATGTAATTAGCGCGAGGACCAAAAATACATCCTGGAAACCAAACATAGAGGCGTTGGCATAGACAATCCGGCCTAGATGATCGGCGGCCATCGCTTGGCGGACGGCTTCCGGAATGCCCGTAGTGGCCAGCATATCGGTAAGCATGCTGACGGTCTCGCCGCTGACGGGGTTGGCGGGGGTTTGCGTGGCGGTCAGGCCGCTCGCATGGAAGGTGATGCGTGTATCCAGCACTGCGACCAGGATGGCGATGCCCATGCCGCCTCCCAATTGCCGGAAGAAATTGGCGTTACTGGAAGCGTTGGCCAGCTTCTCTGGCGGCACATAGCGCAGAGACGTGGCATTAAGCGGGGTGATGACGCAGGAAAGCCCTACACGCGTAAAGGCCGATAACACTGCCATTACAGCGAACCCGGTGTTCACATCGACCTGGTGGATAAAGATGAAGCCTGTGCCAAAGATGAAAAGGCCGGCAGAGATCAGCACGTTTGGCGGCATCGAATCCGCGAGACGGCCGCTAAGTGGGAACATCAGAATCATAATGCCGCCTGCCGCGGCCAGCAGCCACCCGGCGCGCATGGCGGTATAGCCTTGGACGATTTGGGCGAAGACCGGTACCACATAGGCTGAGCCAAACAGACAGATGCCGAAGATGAAAGAGACCGACATCGCGCATGCAAAGCGGGGATTTTTGAAGAGCGAAAAATCGAGCAAGGGCCGCTTGGCTTTGCCTTCCCACCAAACGAAGGCGATGATCAAACAGACGCTCAGCGCCCCTCGGGCGACGATTTTGTCCGATAGCCAACCCAGCCGCTGTCCACTGGTCAGAGTGCTGAGTACCAGCGCCAAAGCAGCAGCGAGCAGGAACAGACCCGTCCAGTCAAACGGAGGAAACGCCCCTTTGTTTGCGCGTTCTGGCAGGAAAATCGGGCCCAGCACCGAGGCGACAACGATCAGCGGTATCGGCATAGCAAAGATATAGCGCCAGCCCAGGGTGTCGATGGCGATGCCGCCAATCAACGGCCCGAATACTGGAGCCAGCACCACACCCATGCCGAATATGCCCATCGCAGTACCCCGGCGCTCCGGCGGGAAAATCTGGAAGTTCACCATCATGGATAGCGGTTGCATGACGCCGGCCGGAATGCCTTGCATGATCCGGGAGATTATCAGCATTTCAATGCTGGTGGAGAATGCGCCAATCGCTGAGGCAGTGAGAAAGAGCGACACGACGGTAATAAAAGTTAGCCGCAACCCCAGCGCCGCCACCAGCCAGCTGTTCAACAACATGCCGATAACCATGGTCGCCAGGTAGCCGGTTGCCACCCACTGCGCCTGATCCTGGCCGACGCCAAACGCGCCCATCACGCTGGGGATTGCGACGTTCATGCTGACCGATGACAGCACCATCCCCAGCATGGCAGTCAGGCACGTGATGACGACCAACCAGCGGTACGCCGGGCCATAGCGGGCTCCGAGGCTTTCAAAGGTGTCTGGCGTACCGGCGGTCATAGCCCCGCTTTGTCTCCCGCTATTTGCGGATGTCGATTTCGACCTCGACCATCATGCCGGGAG
Organism: Alphaproteobacteria bacterium; assembly: GCA_965202745.1. Classification (GTDB taxonomy): domain Bacteria; phylum Pseudomonadota; class Alphaproteobacteria; order Bin95; family Bin95; genus JACKII01. The sequence continues at coordinate 180,795 of CBDBCB010000019.1, read as the reverse complement.
ATAGGTGGTACTCGCCAGCTTCGGTTTTGTTCAGGTCAATCCGTACTGGCACCCGCTGGGTGATCTTGGTGAAGTTCCCGGACGGGTTCGGTGTGGGCAGCAATGCGAATTTGGCCGTGGTCGCCGTGCCGACGCGGGCAACTGAGCCAATAAATGCGTGGTCGGGAAAGGCATCGACCGAGATTTGTGCTTCCTGGCCGATTCTCAGATTTCGGATCTCCGTTTCCTTAATGTTGGCTTCCACCCAGACTTCCTTGGGGTTGTGCATCATCAACAGGCGCTGCCCTTCACGGACATACTCGCCCTGTTCAATGAACAGCCGGTCAATGACTCCGTCGATGGGCGCGACCAACGTGTGTTCCTGAATTTCGACCCGTTTTTGTGCAAGCTCCGCCTCTAGCGCGGTGGCGCTGTGGCCCAGCATGGTTATTTCCTGGGCGATCATTTCTACTTCGCCACGCTCTGCTTCGGACTCGGCAATGGCGCCGCGTGCTCGTTGCATCTGCGCTTCGGCTTCGGCGACATCGCTCTTGAGGCGGCCGACAGCCGCCCGTGCGCTATCCAGCCTGGCGCGGCTGATGACCTTTGTGCGGTAAAGCCTCTCTACCCGCGCCAGGTCCTGGTTTGCCAGGGCCAGCTCTGCCCGCAGCGATGCCCGCTTAGCTTCGGCTGCGACCAACTCCGAATTCCGCGAAGAAATGCGGCTGCCAGTGGTTTGGCCCTGCATGGCCTGTTGACTAACCAGACGCTCCCGATCTGCTTGAAGCCCGCGCAGGCGTGCCTCGATTGCCTGGGCTTCCAGTTCCTGGATACGGGAATCCAGCATCGCGAGAACGGTGCCGGCCTTGACCATCTGGCCTTCTTCGACCGTAAGCGAGTTCAGTTGGCCTTCGCGTTTGCTGGAGACAGTGACCAAGTCTGTCGCAATCCGCGCGTCATATTCATAGACGTGGGTCAGCCGGGCCGCGACTTCCGTATAGCCCCATCCGATCGCTGCCAACGCGATGATTGCGATAATGACATAGCGGACAGGTCGCAGGTTCATGCGGCGTGCCGGGCGGGTTGGTAGCGGGGTTTGAGCTGCCGCTTGGGATGATGTCGTTGACGGCGTTTGATCAGTCATCGCTGGACGCTCCAGTACGCATGGCTTCCAAGGAATGAACGAGGCCTAGCTATCACATCCTGGAAGGTAATATGGCTGTTTCCTGACCAGCTCTAGTTTGAGTTTGCGCCATCCCTTCAGTGCCTGCAAGGGCGTCTTGCTGCCCAGGGCTGATTGCAGCAGTTGCTGGGTGTAAAGCCAGACATAGCGAAGCAGCGTGGCTTCCAGAACCTCGCCGGATCGGAAGGGATGGCTCTGCAGAACCTCTTCGATGCGGCCATTGAACCGTTCGACCATACCGTTGGTCTGAGGTGACCTAGGCGGCGTCAGGCGATGATCGATATCGAGGGCGGCGCCCAGCGTGTCGCATTCATGCGCGCCTGTTGCGGCGCGCTGGCGCAGACCGAAGAGGCGATCCGTGAACTCTTTTCCATTATCCGGGAGTATGGGGCGGATCCGCATCGGGCAGGCGCGCTCCAGGGCGCGCAGGAAGCGCCGGGCATTGGCCGCTGTCTTGCTGTTGTAGACCCTGATAACAACCCAACGCGTTGCCCTGTCGATGGCCACGAAGAGGGAACGGCGGCGGCTCCCATCTGCCATCGGTGGCAGGTATTTCAGGTCGATGGGGATGGAACCGGGTTCATAGGCTTTGAAGGCGCTGTGCTTTGGCTGGGGCGATGCTGCTTCAGGGCGCGCAGGGGCCCCACGCCATGCCGACGCAAGCAGTGGTCAAGGCCAGAGCGGGAGGCCTTCGGGTTCAAGAACTCGCGCACCACCGCCAGCAGATCATCCAGCGAGACCAAAAGCGTCTTGCGGAGGGCCACCGCGACAGCTTCCTGCGCTGGCGTCAACGTCGTCTGAAGGCGATGGGGCGTGTGGCTGCGATCCTCCACGCTGGCACGCTGGTGCCATTTCCATACGGTCTGTTCCGTGGTCCCGTGACGCTCGGCAAGAACCCACGCAGGGTCGTCACTGGCCTGTATGGCCGCCCTGATCTTTGGTGGCGTCGTCGCCTGACTGTGAAGCTTGATCACCATGTCGCTCTCCCATCCCGCGCCTCGGTCAAAACACAGCGTGCCATGAAAAACGCAGAGCGACGAGGGGCTATCTAATCAGCCAGGATGGAACAACTAGCAACATGTTTTGGGATTCTTCGAGCATGTGAGAAGGAAATGGCGAAACAAGTTCCATGCGCAATTCGTTGGCTATGTTCTGAGCGCTGAAACAATGCTCACGGCCGGTTTTGGTCAGGCAGACGTGTTTGACCCGGCGGTTGTTCGGCGCGTCCTGCCGCTCCACAAGGCCATTGCTTTGCAGATGATCCAGATGACGGACGAGGGTAGGGCCCGTTACGCCCGCTCTTTCCGCCAGGTCGTTTTGCGCAATGGGACCTGGAGCTTCCGTCAGATGCACCAACAGCACATAGCGGGCCTGACTCAAGCCCAGCGGTTGTAGCCGCTGGTCAAGCTCCCATCGCCACAATCGGGCAGCAACTGCAATCTGGCGTCCAAGGGTAAACTCATCCATGCAACGGCAATTAGCTGCCTAACTAATTGCCGTCAACCAATGAGAGCGCTCTTGATTAGGTGGCTGGCATGCGCCCGCGCATGGCTGGTTAACGCGGCTACTTGGCCAACCATTTATATGTTGCATGAAAAGCCGCCATCAACGGTGAGCGTCTCGCCAGTGACGAAGCCTGCCAGAGGCGAAGCGAGAAAAAGAGCTGCCCCCGCGATATCCTCGGGCCTGCCCCAACGGCCGAGTGGCGTACGCTGCAGAATGCCATCATTCACAGCGCCGGACTGCGATACTTCTGTCATTTTGGTGGCAATGAATCCAGGCGCAATGGCGTTGACCCGGATACCGTCGCGTGCCCAGGCGACGGCCAAGGTCTTGGTCAATTGGATGATCGCAGCTTTCGAAGCGCCATAGCCAGGGTTGCCCCGGCTGCCGAAATACGCGGTGAGGGAAGTGAGGTTAACAATACTGGCGTTTGGCTTTGCCGCCAGCTTTGGCCGCAGCGCATTCGAGAGGGTCATCATGGAAGTCAGGTTGACGTCCAGCATTTTGCGGAAATTCTGTGTTTCGTATTCCTGGCGCTTGTACATGACCATGCCAGCGTTGTTGACCAGTATGTCCAGCGCAGGAATGGCGGCTGCTAGTGCTTCAAGTTGATCCTCCGAACCGGCATCAACCTGGTGAAACTGGATGTTGTCCAGGTCCGTTTCATAGCTGCTACGCGGCTGAGTGCCGGTGCCGTGGACCAGTGCGCCTGCATCCCGGAACGCACAGGCTATTGCATTGCCGATGCCATTGGACGCACCAGTGACCAGGACGGCTTTCCCGGAGAAATCAAAACTGAGCAAGAGCATGTCTCCCATTTTGTTTGAGCATGGCTTTTGAAGGCTTGCGCCTGCGGGCGGGCTTGGCCCAGATTGCGGTTTTGCCGCTCAACAAAACGCTATGAAGAGAGCATGCAACATGGATACGTCCAAGTTCAACAATACGGAAGCATTCCAAGCTGGGTTGAAGGTCCGCCGCGAGGTGCTGGGCGACGGATATGTGCAACCGTCGATAGAGCGCGCAAGCGAAGATGATTTCATGCTGAAGCTCCAGCAATTCGTAACCAAATATGTATATGGTACTATGTGGTGTAGCGATGATCTGGATCGGAAGACGCGTTCCACGATCAACCTTGCGTTACTTTCAGCGCTCGGGCGGTCGGCGGAGCTAAAGCTGCACACCCGCGGCACCATTACGAATGGCATGACGAAAGACGAGATTGCTGCGGTATTTCTGCATGTTGCGGTCTATGCGGGGGTGCCCTGCGCGGTGGAAGCTTTCCGCGAAGCAAAGACCGTTTTTGACGATATGGGCGTGTAGTACTAACACCTAAATTTCCACTATTCAGTTAGCGGAGCGTCCTATAGTCTGGGCCATTCATGGTTGCGAAGGGCACCAACGAATGTTGCCGACTAAACAATATGCCTAAAGGGCAAGAAAGAGCTGCGCACGATACGAGACGGCTGCCATCTGATTGGCGGTGGGCTTTGCTTGTCGTGTCGATCTGCGCACTCCTCAGCGCCGTCATGCGGATCAGCATCGACAGTTTTGCCGTCTTTCTGCTGCCGCTAGTTGTTCCATCCCGGCTGATCAGATAGCCCCTCGTCGCTCTGCGTTTTTCATGGCACGCTGTGTTTTGACCGAGGCGCGGGATGGGAGAGCGACATGGTGATCAAGCTTCACAGTCAGGCGACGACGCCACCGAAGATCAGGGCGGCCATACAGGCCAGTGACGACCCTGCGTGGGTTCTTGCCGAGCGTCACGGGACCACGGAACAGACCGTATGGAAATGGCACCAGCGTGCCAGCGTGGAGGATCGCAGCCACACGCCCCATCGCCTTCAGACGACGTTGACGCCAGCGCAGGAAGCTGTCGCGGTGGCCCTCCGCAAGACGCTTTTGGTCTCGCTGGATGATCTGCTGGCGGTGGTGCGCGAGTTCTTGAACCCGAATGCCTCCCGCTCTGGCCTTGACCGCTGCTTGCGTCGGCATGGCGTGGGGGCCCTGCGCGCCCTGAAAGCAGCATCGCCCCAGCCAAAGCACAGCGCCTTCAAAGCCTATGAACCCGGTTCCATCCCCATCGACCTGAAATACCTGCCACCGATGGCAGATGAGAGCCGCCGCCGTTCCCTCTTCTTGGCCATCGACAGGGCAACGCGTTGGGTTGTTATCAGGGTCTACAACAGCAAGACAGCGGCCAATGCCCGGCGCTTCCTGCGCGCCCTGGAGCGCGCCTGCCCGATGCGGATCCGCCCCATACTCCCGGATAATGGAAAAGAGTTCACGGATCGCCTCTTCGGTCTGCGCCAGCGCGCCGCAACAGGCGCGCATGAATGCGACACGCTGGGCACCGCCCTCGATATCGATCATCGCCTGACGCCGCCTAGGTCACCTCAGACCAACGGTATGGTCGAACGGTTCAATGGCCGCATCGAAGAGGTTCTGCAGAGCCATCCCTTCCGATCCGGCGAGGTTCTGGAAGCCACGCTGCTTCGCTATGTCTGGCTTTACACCCAGCAGCTGCTGCAATCAGCCCTGGGCAGCAAGACGCCCTTGCAGGCAATGAAGGGATGGCGCAAACTCAAGCCAGCGCTGGTCAGGAACGTGCCATGAAAAACGCAGAGCGACGAGGGGCTATCCGATCAGCCGGGATGGAACAACTAACCTTGACCTGCCGCCACCGCTCCCTCATCTTTGGCACTCATAGTTCAGAGGCCGCCGATGATCGTCTCACACAAGCACAAGTTCATCTTCCTGCGCACCGAAAAGACCGCCAGCACTTCGCTGTTCGACGCGCTCTTTCCGCATTTGGGGGCCGAGGACCAGATCGCCAACCTGAAGCGCCCAGCCTGGTCCAAATACTCTCCCATTCATCATGGCGTACTGAAGCGGACCTTCCCCACGCTCTTCGGCCTGCACCCGCACGCCACCGCAGCCCAGGTGCGCGCGGTGATCGGAGCCAAGATCTTCGACGGCTACTACACCTTCGCCGTCGACCGTAATCCGTGGGAGCGGCAGATTTCCCTCTACACCCATCGCGCCTGGAAAAAAGGCAATGGTCCGGAGAATTTCGACCGCGACATGCGCTCGCTTTGGTATCGCAACACCGAGTATTGCCGCCTGAACAATTGGGCAATGTACGCCATCGGCGACAAGATCGCGGTGAACAAGGTCTATGACTACGCCCACCTGGACGCGGCCCTGGCCGATCTCTGCCAGCGCTTCAATCTCACCGGCCTGAACATGCCCCGCCGCCGCGAATACGTCGCCGGCCGCCCGCACTATTCGACCTACTACATCGACTATACGCGGGACCTGGTTAGCCGCTGGTACCGGCGGGAAATCGACGCGCTGGGGTACGCGTTCGAGGACGCTTAAGGGCTTAAACTACAGATTAGGGCCAGTGAGTGATCGAAGAAACAAGCCAAGACCGCCGTCCGCGCGTAGCTCATCCAGCTTTTCCACATCCGACCACGCCTTCGTCTATGAACATCCGCTCAAGTTCTTCCAGATCGCTCTGGGTCAGTTGCTCGGCCCGTTTCAGCTTCAAGATCGCGATATGGTCCCTATGTTGTTCCAAAAAGGCACGGACCTTCATGTTGAAGCGCCCTTTGTCGACGCCTCGGCCCACGTCTGTTAGCTCGACATCTGCTTGCTCGCCGATCTCATCCTCGAAGTCTGTGTAGACGATTTTTCATTCGGCGGGTTTAATCAATTGCATAAGGTCTCGAAGATCGCGGCGAACCTGTTCCAGGATTTCGACAGTGATATCCGTCCAGAAATCGTCTTTTTGAACTTCGAGGATGAGTTCCAGTTTGGCATTGACCATCGGGATGTTGGACAGACTTTCAAGGTCGAATGCCAGCCACCGAATTTTATCCTGGTATCGGGAAAAAGTGGAGTCGCTTTCAAGCAGCTTCAATTGCGCGTGCAGGATCAAATAGATCAAATTGCCTTGCTGGCAGCGCGCCGTCCTCAAAAGCCGAGGGTAGCCCAGCAATTTCTTCGACCAAGGCTTGTCGATCTTCAGGAGAAACATCTTCCCAGGACTTCACTTCCTGGAATTTCTCGACTGTCTTACGTCTGGGCCGGACAATGAAGTTGTCGACGTTCATCCCGGCGACTTCTTCATGAAGCCTAGATTTCACGGACTGGGTCAGGTCAAAATTATCTTCGTCTGCACCAGCTAAGTGCCCAAGCAACTCAACCCGTGTGGCAAAAAGGCGCTCGCCGATTGAAGCACCCGTCGCACCATCAGTTACGTTAGGGTTCTGATTGAAAAATTCGAAATTTTGGCAGAAATCGAAGATCAGAAAGTGATCCTTGTTCTCTCCCGGACCGAACAGGCCCGGTCGCAAGCGCGTGCCACGACCGATCATCTGCCAAAACTTGGTCTTCGGCAGTGAACGGCGGAGCAATACTCGGCCACGGTAGCGGCAGCGTTGTGTTGTCGCGGGCGGCGTAAAAGTCGGCCACTTTTGTCCTTTCAATTAATGGGAGGGCTTGGGGATATTCACCGTGGAATTGTATTTGAAGGTTCGCCACGCTCACTTTGAGGAAGGTTTGAGGGGGCGTCAGATTGCGCGGGATTTTGGGATCAGCCGGGACAGTGTTTCAAAGATGTTGGCGTATTCTGAGCCGCCTGGTTATCGGCGTACGGCACCGATCAAACGACCAAAGCTTGATCCTTATACCGAGCAGAGTGACCAGTGGTTGGCGGAAGACAAGGCCCGGCCTCGCAAACAGCGCCACACAGCCAACCGTATCTTTGAGCGGCTACGCGACGAATGCGCATTTGATGGTGGCTACACGATTGTCAAAGACTATGTGCGTTCGCCAAAGCGTGGCTCACGGGAGATGTTTGTGCCCTTGAGCCATCCCCCAGGGCATGGGCAGGCGGACTTTGGCGAAGCGTTGGTTGGTATCGGCGGGGTTGAGCAGAAGGCCTACTTCTTTGCCCTTGATCTGCCGCATAGCGATGCGTGCTACATCCGCGCGTATCCTGCGGCGAACACTGAAGCCTGGCTTGATGGGCATGTGCCCGCCTTTGCCTTCTTCGGCGCTGTACCGCGCTCAATCCTTTACGATAAGGATCGCTGCCTTGTGGCCAAGATCATGCCAGATGGCACCCGCAATCGTACGCAGCGGTTCCGTGCGATGCTATCTCACTACGTGATTGGGGAGAGGTATGGTCGCCCCGGCAAGGGCAACGATAAAGGCAAGGGTGAGGGGCTGGTTGGTTACGGGCGTCGCAACTTCATGGTTCCAATGCCGCGGTTCGCGAACTGGGATGCGTTCAACGACTATCTTGAAGAACAATGCCGCAAACGGCAGGCTGACATTCTGCGTGGCCACAAGATCAGCATCGGTGAACGACTGGGCGCTGATCTGGCGGCGATGCGCACCCTGCCAGCCGCGCCCTTTGAAGCTTGTGATCTGCAGAGCGGCTAGGTCACATCAACATCCCAAGGACGATTGCGTGGCAACGATTACTCAGGGCCGGTTGCCTATGGCCACCGCGAGGGTTGGATCATTGGATCAAGGGCTTCGGTGACCGCGTCGTCATCGGGTGCGCCACCGAAGTCATCGCGGACCATCCCCGCTGCTATGACACGGGCGACATGATGTTCGATCCGGTACACTACCTGCCTCTCATCGAGCGCAAGATCATGTCCTTTGATCCAGCCACGCCATTGCAAGGCTGGGACTTGCCTGACGCGTTCCAAACCCTCCAACGATTATTGGAAGCCCGGCAGGGCAAGGCCGGAAAGCGGGAATATGTTCAGGTACTGCGGCGGCTGGAGCGCTTTGAGCTGGAGGTTTTGCATCTGGCAATCAAAGACGCACTGCAGATGAGGGCGGTCAGCTTTGACGCAATCAAACACTTATTGCTTTGCCGGGTCGAGAGACGACCACCGAGACTGGATCTGGATGTTTACCCGTTCCTGCCCAGAACCAATATCGCAACAAGGGCGGCATCATCCTACATGAGCTTGCTGGCGGGAGATAGCGCATGAGCGATGCTCCAGAACTGCTTTTGGCGAACCACCTCAAACCTCTGCGCTTGCCAACCTTCTTGCGCGCGCATGATAAGCAGGCCCGCATCTGCGCCGCCGAAGGTGTAGATCATGGGCGCTATCTGGCGCGGTTGACGGAATTGGAACTGATCGACCGTGAACGGCGTATGGTTGAGCGCCGGATCAAATCGGCAAAGTTCCCGGCCGTCAAAAGCCTTGATAGCTTCGACTTCAAAGCGATCCCCAGCCTGAACAAGATGATGGTGCTGGCACTGGCGCGCGGCGAATGGATCGAGCGCAAGGAGAACGTCATCGCTCTTGGCCCGTCAGGAACCGGCAAAACCCCCGTCGCCCTCGGGCTGGGTCTGGCCGCCTGCCAGAAGGGTATGCCGGTCAGCTTCGTCACTGCCGCCTCTCTCGTGCATGAGTTGATGGAAGCCAGAGATGAGAAACGCCTGCTGCGATTGCAACGCCAATTGGCCAAGGTCAAGCTGCTGATCATTGATGAATTGGGGTTCGTGCCGCTGAGCAAAACCGGGGCAGAACTGTTGTTCGAACTGATATCGCAGCGTTACGAGCGCGGCTCAACACTGATCACCAGTAATCTGCCGTTCGAGGAATGGACAGAACCCTTCGGCACAGAACGCCTGACAGGTGCCTTGCTGGACCGGCTGACCCATCATGGGAATATCCTGGAGATGAATGGCGAAAGTTACCGCCTCAACCAAAGCAAATCCCGCCGCCCCAGAAGCTAATCATCATCTGATTGGCCTAACGGCCAACGCGCCTCGGAACGTGCTTGCTATTTGAGGGCATCACGCCACAAGGCGCGGTGCCAAGGGGCCGACTTTTGCGCCGCCCCAGTGGCAGGTTTTTACGCCGCCGTTGACAGGCGGCCATGGCGACGACGAAATCCTGGAGTTCGGCGCGCGGCACCACGTGGTTGACCATGCCGAGGCGGTAGGCCTCGTCAGCAGAGAACTGGTCGCCGGTGAACAGCAGCTCCTTGGCCTTGCGGTAGCCCAGTTCGTGCGGATGGGCGAACCACTCGACGCCACAAACGCCCATGGCAACGACTGGGTCGCAGAATTGTGCGTCGTCGCTGGCGACAATCAGGTCACAAATCCAAGCGAGCATCAGGCCGCCCGCGATGCACTTGCCCTGCACGGCGGCGATAGTGGGCTTTGGCAGGTCGCGCCAGCGCTGGGAAACATCGAGATAGATTTCATGCTCGCGCGAGAGGCGGCCTTCCGCGCTGGGCGCTGCGTGACCGCCCCAGGTGGAGATGGGAGAGAAGTTGTCCAAGGTCTTGCCTGCCTTGCCGCGCAGGTCGTGACCAGAGGAGAAATGCGGATCGCTGCCGGCCAGGATGATGACCTTGGTCTCCGCATCATGCGCGCCGAAGCCAAAGGCATCGTTCAGGTCGTAGGTCATTTGCAGGTCCTGCGCGTTCCGGGCATATAGTCAGAAGGGCGGTCATTACTTGGGCTCCTATAGCGTAAACTATTTGCCGGGTAAGATGCTCTAACGTATAGATTTAGAGCAGATCTACCCGATCCAAATGGAACGGGCTCTTCTCTAGCGCTGCTTGGCTTTCTCGAATACCTCGACGGTGAGGGTAACATGCCGGATGTCTGAGTCCGGTTCCGGTTCATGCACTTCGCTAACGCGGGAACCGTAGTCGTACCCCTTGGCTTCCTTGATGATCTTTTGCGAGGTTTCGCGGTTGAGGAAGCCCAGCTGCTCGCCGGTTTCAGCGAGGAATACGGCCACCAATTTCAGCGCGCCCATTTGCGCGACGAAGATAGTTTCAGCGCCCGGTTTGGTTCGCGCGATAATCTCCTGGCGGAATGAGCCGTCCTTATTCTCCAGATCAACGCCGGTCAGGCGGGCTCCGAATTCATGGATAGGCTTGCGTTCGCCTTTTTCGACGATACTTGGCGTCGGATCTTTCGCGGCTTGGCGCTTTTTGCGACCGAAAACCCAACTGAGGATGCTCACTCCGTATCCTCCCAATCGGGTTGTTCAGTGGCGGGCACGCTGTAATCCTCGCCTAGCCATTTGTGCAGGTCTATGTCGGCGCAGCGTTTGGAACAGAAAGGCTTGTATTCTTCGACGGATGGCTTCCGGCAAATGGCGCAGGGGCTGGCTTTGCGCCGGGGGCGTAGCGGAATGACGTTGTTTGGTGGCTTGCTCATCAGGTTCTTCAGGCTTGGTGAGGCCGCACCGCAAAAGCATTGGGCGCGAGGTGCGGGTCGGTGATGACCAGGGCGTCTTGGCCCAGGTGGCACTTTGCGTCGACCAGGGCTATGAGCAGTTCAGGCAACAGTTCGCCAGCAGATGGCGAAATTGCCAGAGCATATCGGCGGGTTTGATCGGCCAGCGACTGCTGGCACAGGCGGTCCAGGCCATTGAGAATGGAGAGCCACCGCCCATTGCCAGCATACATGGCATTGATATCCGGACCCAGGCGCTGGCGGTTGAAGGCGTAGAGGCTGATCTGGTCAAAGCGTTCATTGAAGCGGAGCTGGGCGGGGTCTTCGGCGAATGCCGCACGCAGGTCGGCAAGCACTGCCTGCTCCGCCCGTGCATCACCCATGCGCAGAAAATCCACGACCACAGAGCCAGCGAGGCGGCGAAGGCGGACCTGGCGTGCGATTTCTACGGCTGCGGCGCGGTTCGTGCTCTGGCGGATTTCCTGGGCTCTGCCGGGCGCGGCATTGCCAGTGTCGATGTCGATGCTCCAGCAGGCCCGGGTTTGCTCTATCCAGAGCGTGCCATGGCCGGGCAGGGAGACTTCGGGCAGAAACGCCTCGTCCAGTGCTTCCTGAGCGCCGGAGGTGATAAAGGGATTGCCACGTTCCTGCTCTATGGTGATTGGCTCTGCAGGGCACCAGCGGTTGGCGGCGTGCTGCAATTCGGCCACGGTGCGGTTGCTTTGCGCGAGGATGGTGAGTGGGCCGGTGCCGGGGCGCTCCGCCAGCGTGCTTTCGAGCAGGCTGGGCGGCGCCAGGCATTCGCCGAGCCCGGTTTGGGCCTGGATTGCAGCCCAGGCTGCGCGGTGCCGCGCCAGCTCAGCGAGGATGGGCGCGGCGGGGTCCGGCAGGCCGGCAGCAGCGGCGCGGACGATCAGGCCTTCATCTGGTTCGGCGTGGCTTCGCAGGAGGCCCTGCAATTGCTGCGCGCTGTCCTTGCCCCGCATTTGGCGGGAGGCAGCGATGCCTGGCCGGGTGGGGGAGTAGACAAGGTAGCGGCCGGGCAGGCGGACGTCCGGGCGAAGCGTAAGGCGCTTGCCGGCCTCTGGCGGGCGGGTGACCTGGGCGAGCAGACGCTCGCCTTCATTGGGGCGGATTTTGGCGTTGGCGAGGTCGAGGAAGGCTTCGGTGCCGGCCTCGTCAGCGACGGCGAATGCGCCTTTGGCTTCGGGTGTCAAGCGGGTGATGCGGATGGCGTGGACTGCGCCGACCGGCGAGGGCTGGTCTGGCCAACGCCAGTACAACGCCCATACCTGATCGCCACGCAGTTCCGCTGCCAGTATCTGGCCGGGCGGCGTGGAAACAACTATTTCTGTTACCGGTGGCAGGCGGAAAGGCTTGCGCATTACCAGCGGAAACCTGCGCCGGTGAGGAGGGCTGCTGTTTCGTAAAGCGGCAGGCCAACGACATTGGAATAGGAGCCGCCAATCCAGGCGGCAAAGGCCGCGGCCCGGCCCTGGATGGTGTAGCCGCCAGCCTTGCCCTGCCATTCACCGCTGGCGATATAGGCGTCAACCTCGCCCGTGCTCAGGCGTTTAAACTTCACGTCGGTCGTAACGAGCCGGGCGAGGGCTTTGCCGTCGGATGTAATGAGCGCCACGCCGCCATAGACCCGATGGCGGCGGCCGCTCATCAGGCCCAGGCAGCGGCGCGCCGTGGATTCGTCCTCCGCCTTGGGCAGGATGCGGCGGCCAACGCCGACAACTGTGTCGGCGGCCAGGGTGAAGGCACCCGGTGCTACGATAGCCTGTGCCTTGGCGAGAGACAGGCGGGTGGCATGCTCGCGCGGTTTTTCATCGGGTAGCGGGGATTCATCGATATCAGCCGGTTGGATGGCATCCGGCGCTATGCCGATCTGTGCCAGCAGGTCGATGCGCCGGGGCGAGGCGCTGGCCAGGATCAGGCGTGGCAGGTCTTTTTCGATCATGACGAGATGCCACCCAGGGGAGGAAAGCGCGTCAGCACCAAAGCACGGATTGCGTCTCGGACGGTGCGGTAGGCCTCCAACCGCAGCTCGCGAGAGCCATGTTCGGCGGTGGCGTCGGCGGTCGACCAATATTCCAGCACCACCGCATCGTTGCGCGTCATTTCCACGGCGCGGTGCTGGGCTTCGGGCGAAAGGGTGATGACAAGGTCAAAGAAGCCGTCGTCCAGATCATCAAATGTTTTCGACTGGTGGCGGGAGAGGTCGATGCCGATTTCGCGCATCACTTCGGCGGCAAAGGGATCGATTTCGCCGTCTTTCAAACCGCAGGAATCCAAATAGATGGAACGGCCGTGGAAGTGTTTCAGAGAGGCCTCCGCCATGGGAGATCGCACGGCATTGCGCTCGCAGGCGAAGAGGACGGCGCTGATTTTCCTGGCCATCGCTTCTGCCTCACACCTTCATGTGGAGCACACAGAGCAGCGTGAACAGCCGCCGTGCCGTGCCGTGGTCGATGGTGATTTTTCCCTCCAGGCGTCGGGTCAGAAGCTCTGATCCGTCATTGTGGACACCGCGCCGGGCCATATCGATGGTTTCGATCTGAGATGGGCTGAGAGAGCGGATAGCGTTGTAGTAGCTCTCGCAGATATCGTGATAGTCGCGGATGATCCGGCGGAATGGGCCGAGCGCCAGACCGATGATTTTCAGGTCCTGCTGGCAATCATCCTGGACGCGGAACAGCAATCGGTTCTCGGCAATACTCAACACCAGCTGGTAGGGGCCGCCCGGTCCATCGGCCAGGGCAAATTGGTTCTCTTCGACCAGGTCTTCGATCGCGACGGCGCGTTCCTGCTCCAACTCCGGCCGTCTGCCCCGGCCAAAGGTTTCATCGAGGCTGAGAGCGGTGATCCAGCCGGATTTTATCACGCGCCACCCAGACGGAGCGCCACGGACAAGGCGTGCGCGTCCAGCCCCTCCGCTTGGGCGAGGGTAACGGCTGCCGGGCCGATCGTTGCCAGCGCTGTGGCATCGCATTCCAGCAATGTTGTCCGCTTCAGGAAGTCGAACAGGCCGAGGCCGGAGGAGAAACGGGCGCTGCGGTCGGTGGGCAGCACATGGTTCGGTCCGCCGACATAGTCGCCTGCGGCCTCCGGCGTATAAGCACCCAGGAAAATGGCGCCTGCGTGACGCACATGGTCCGCAAAGGCGCGGGGATTGCCGAGGACGAGCTGCAAGTGTTCCGCGGCGATGGCATTGACCAGGGGCAATGCGGCTTCTAGGTCCGGCACATGGATCAGCGCGCCGTGGTCGCGCCAACTGGCTGATGAGATAGCGCCGCGGGGCAGTTTCGCGAGCGTGGTCTCGACCGCGGCTTCAACCGCGTCAAGTAACAGCGAATCCGGGGAAATCAGAATGGATTGGGCGGCGGTGTCGTGCTCCGCCTGGGCCAGCAGGTCGGCGGCCAGCCATTCGGCGGGCGCGCGCCCGGCTTCCGCCACGATCAGCACTTCGGAGGGGCCGGCGATGGTGTCAATGCCGACCTTGCCGAAGACCAGCCGCTTGGCAGCGACGACATAGGCGTTGCCGGGGCCGACAATCTTGTCCACGGCAGGCACACTTTCCGTGCCATAGGCGAGGGCCGCAACAGCTTGTGCGCCGCCGATGCGGTAGGCTTCAGTGACGCTCGCAACGTGCGCAGCGGCCAGCACAAGGGGGTTAAGCTGGTTGTCGGGCGTCGGCACGGCCATGCCGATGCGCTGGACGCCTGCCACCTTGGCCGGCATGACGTTCATCAGCACGGAGGACGGATAGGCAGCAGTGCCGCCGGGCACATAGACGCCGACACTGTCCAGAGGGGTCCAGCGCAGGCCGAGACCGACGCCGTCGCTATCCGTATAATCCAGGTCCGCCGGACGTTGTTGCTCATGAAAGGCGTGGATGCGGGCGGCGGCCAGTTTCAGGGCTTCGCGCTGGGGAGCGGGGGTTGCGGCGAATGCGTCTGCCATTTCCTCCGGCTGGATGCGAATGGTATCCGGGCCGAGGGGGAAGCGGTCGAAGAGCTGGGTGTAGGCGAACAGGGCCGCATCGCCCTCCGCCTGAACGGCGGCAACAATGTCTCTGGCGGCCTGGTCGGCGGTGGCTTCCGTGTCGCGCTTGGCGATCAGGAAGTCCGCGAACTGGGCGGCAAAGTCAGGGGAGGATGCATCAAGCCGCCTGGGCATGGAGAGCCTCCCGGAAATTCTCGATCCAGCCGTTGATCAGAACCGGGCGGGTCTTCAGCGCCGTGCGGTTGACGATCAGCAGGGAGGTGATGTCGGCAATGTGCTCGACCTCTTCCAGGCCGTTTGCTTTCAGCGTGGCACCGGTGGAGACCAGATCGACGATGCGGCGGCAAAGGCCGAGCGATGGGGCAAGCTCCATCGCGCCGTTCAGCTTGATGCATTCAGCCTGCACACTGCGGGCTGCGAAATGGCGTTTGGTGATGTTCGGGTATTTGGTGGCGACGCGGATGTGGCTCCAGGTTTTGGGATCGTCACGGGCGACCAGTTCGCTGGGCTCCGCCACGGCCAGGCGGCAATGGCCGATGCCCAGGTCGAGCGGGGCATAGATCTCCGGGAAATCGAACTCCATCAGCACATCGCGGCCACAAATGCCGATGTCGGCCGCACCGAATGCAACAAAAGTGGCCACGTCGAAGCTGCGCACACGGACGATGGACATGCCGTCATGGTTGGTACCAAAGCGCAACTGGCGTGATTTGGGGTCGTCGAAGGCCGGTTCCGGTTCGATATCGGCAGCGCGGACGATCGGCATGGCCTCGTTCAGGATGCGGCCCTTGGGCAATGCGACGACCACGGGTTCGCGGCCGGATAGGGTAACGATGCTCATACGGGCTCTCGGTTTTCCGTAGGTGTTGCGCGCATACGTAATAGCAGCGGGCCGCCGGGTCTAGCCCAGCTTCGCCGCGGCGGTCAGGCGGTTTAGCACAACCTGCCGCCGGTCGAGATAGACGGCCTCTGCCCGCTCGCACAAATGCACGGTGTCAGCCCAGAGCGTATCCCAGGCGGGGCCGCCGCCGTCGGCGCGGGCGGCGGCGACCAATCCCGCGGAAAAAGCGGTGGTGAAATGGTGGAAATGCTCGGCGTCCTGCCCCCCGAGCTGGGCCAGTGCCGTGAGGGCTTCGGGGGCAGCGCGGCTGCGCTGCTGCCAGAATGCGGCGACGCCCTGGTGGATAGCCAGGCCGTCATCTTCCAGCAGGGCAAGGGCTTCGCCGGGGCTGCCCTGACTGAGAGCGGCGGCACGGGCCAAATCGTCTGCATCCTGTTCCGATGCTTGCTGGTGCAGGACGGCCTGCACGCCGACGTCGGTGAGGGGCGCCATGCGCAACAGGCGGCAGCGGGAGCGGATAGTCAGCAGTACCCGGGCCAGCGCGTGGGCAACCAGGATCAGCACGGCACCGGCTGGCGGCTCCTCCAGCAATTTCAGCAAGGAGTTCGCGCCCGCCGTATTGATCTCGTCCAACGCATCGACAATGACGACGCGCCGCCCGCCCTCACCAGCGGTTTGGTGCAGAAAAGGGCCGAGGCCGCACACGGCCTCAACCGGGATCTGGCTGGTGCGCCCGGTGGCGCTGCTTTCGTCCAGCACCATCAGGTCGGTGTGACCGCCGGAGACGGTGCGCCGGAATACCGGATGGTCCGGGTCGAGCACGAGGCTGGAGGGAGCTGCAGCGGGCTCTGCATCGCCGAACAGGCCGGGACCCTCATCCGCGGAGTCGGGATTGGCCAGCAGGTGGCGGGCGAAACGGAAGGCGAGGGTGGCCTTGCCAATACCTTTTGGGCCAAGCAGCAGCCAGGCGTGGGGCAGGCGGCCACTGGCGAGGGCAGCCAGGATGGCGGCTTCCGCCTCCTCATGACCGATCAGGTGCGGGTTCTCGCGGGGCGGGATCACGGTCTGGCCAGCTCCGGAAAGTGGGCGGCGGTGGCGGTCATGATTGCGGCCGCGATGGTATCGATGGATTGGGCCGCGTCGAGCACGCGGCATCGGGCAGGCTCATCGGCAGCGATGGCAAGGAAAGCGGCGCGGATGGCGGCATGGCGCTCTAGCGGCCAGCGTTCGTAGCGGCCTGCATCGCCGCGAGCATGGGCGCGGGCTAGGCCTGTCTCCGGCGGGATGTCGAGCAGGAAGGTCAGGGCTGGATGCAGGCCGTCGAGTACCGGGCGGTGCAATTCGTCGATAGTGGCGCGGGTGACGTCCTGACCACCGCCCTGGTAGGCGCGGGTTGAGTCGTAGAAACGATCGCAGAGCACCCACTCGCCACGCGCCAGAGCTGGGCAGATGGCGCGGGCCAGGTGCTGGCGGCGGGCAGCAAGGTGCAGCAGGGTCTCCGCCAGCGGGTCCCACCGCGCGGCCTCGCCTGAGGTCAGCAGACCGCGGATGGTTTCGGCATCGGGTGTGCCGCCGGGCTCCCGCGTAATAAGAACGACGTGGCCAAGCGCGCGCAAGGCGTCGGCAAGATGTTGGATTTGCGTGCTTTTTCCAGCACCTTCACCACCTTCGAAGGTAATGAACCGGGGAGGGGCGTTGGCCGTCACGGCAGGATATTGCCAAGCCAATGCTGGGTCAGGCCGAGCACCCGGCCAACCGGACCGAGCGCTTCAACGGCTTCATCGGCGATTAGCGGCCGCTCGATAGGCTCAATTCCCGGCGCGGCGACGGTGAGCACGCCGATCCGGTCGCCCTTGCGGATGGGCGCCGGCACGGGCGCATCGTAGCGGATGGAGACTTTCATGTCTTTGCGGGCAGCGTGAGACAGCGTGACGGTCAGGGGCGCGCCCAGCACCAGAGGCACGGACTCCCAGTCACCCAGCCAGACAGGCGCGTGCTCGACGATCTGTTTGCCCTGAAACAGGGGGAAGGACTCGAACGAGCGGAAGCCCCACTCCAGCAGCCGCTCAGCCTCACGTGCCCGCTGGCCTTCGGTCTCCAGGCCATTCAACACCAAAATCAGGCGGCGCGGGCCCAGCTTCGGGGAATCCCGCTGGGCTGACGCGGTTAGGCCGTAGCCTGATACTTCGGTGTGGCCCGTCTTTAGGCCATCGGCCCCGATTTCGTCGCTGAGCAGCGGGTTGCGATTGGCTTGCTTGATATTGTTGTACTCGTACTCTTTTTCCGAGAACATCGAGTAGAAGCTGGGGTATTTCTCAATCAGGATGCGGGCAAGCGTGGCCAGATCCTTAGCTGACATGATGTGGCCGGGGTCGGGCCAGCCGGTGCTGTTGACGAAATTGCTGTGTTCGAGCCCCAATTCCTTGGCGCGAACTGTCATTTCCGCGGCAAAAGCCGCCTCGCTGCCGGAAAGGCCCTCGGCTACGACAATGCAGGCATCATTGCCGGACTGGACGATGATACCGCGCAACAGTTGATCGACGCGCACGCGGCTGCCGAGCTTGACGAACATTTTGGAGCCACCTTTGCGCCACGCCTTCTCGCTGACAGGGAAGGTGTCGTCGAGCTTCAGGGTGCCGGCCTTGATGCGCTCCAGCATCATCAGCACGGTCATCATCTTGCTCATGGAGGCAGGCGCGGTGGATATGTCGGCTGCTTTATTCAGCAGAACCGTGTCGCTGGACAGATCGAGCAGGTAGGCAAATTTCGCTGGTGTATCAATGGATTGTGCGCGAACGCTTCCACCGAGGATAAGGGCGAAACCGAGCAGGCCGAGCGTGGCGCTCCGAACCGTCAGCCGATCAGGAATTCTGGTCAACAAGCTAACTTGATGCCACCAGGAGAGCATCATCAAATCCTACCTCTCGCAACTGCTCTAGCGCAGACTGCGCTTTCTGTTTGCTACCATAGGGGCCGACCCGCACGAGATATAGGGTTCGATCCCCCTTGGCGCGGGGAACGATGAGAGTCGGTCCCACATGCCGCAGTTGGTGTTTGGCACGATCTGCGTTGTTGCGGCTGCCGAAGGCCGCTGCTTGCAGGAACCAGGCCCGCGACTGCTGCGAAACAACAGAAGCGGCCGGTTTCGCCGGCGGCCGGACAGCGGCGACACTCACCGGAACATGATCTGTGCTGCTATTGTTGAGAGAGGCGACCATCGCATTCATCTCACTGACCGGCGCGCGAGAGGCCGCAAGCTCTTTCAGGTGCTTGCTGGCATCAGTCATGACCTCCACACGGACCGGCGCAATACCTCGCTTGCGGAAGTCCAGAACCTCTGCCGCACCTTTGGACATATCAATAATGCGGTCGTCGACAAAGGGACCACGGTCGTTCACGCGGACGATCACCGATTTGCCGTTCAACTGGTTGGTTACACGCACAATGGCCGGCAATTGCAGCGTCTTGTGGGCTGCCGTCATGGCATTCATGTCATAGACTTCGCCATTGGCGGTCAGCCGACCATGGAAAAATTCGCCATACCAGGAGGCGATGCCTTTGCGGTTGTAGTCGAAGGACTCACGCGGAACGTAGCGTTGGCCCTTGATCTTGTAGGGGATGCCAACCTTGTAGCCCGGCCGGATGGTCCTGGCAGCGCTGGCTGTTTCGGGGTTGGGACGGGGAGAGGGCTCCGGGTCGCTGGCGCAGGCCTGCAGCAGCAGGGCTAGGCAAACGAGCAATGGCCCGGTGAAACGCATGGTGGAAAATCGCATGGCGGGCGGCTCTTCTGTGCTCTTCACGTTGGGCTATTGGTACTCGATTCGGTCGGAAAGCGTGCCGATGGCGAGGGCGTAGAGGTAGGAGGGGTTGTAGCGCATGATCCGGCGGAAATTGCCGTATGTTGCGAAATAGACGCCTTTGCGGCCATCCGGAGCGACCAGACGGGTTGCCAGGTTCGGCGTCGGCAAGGCGGAGCCATCCGAGCGGCGCACGCCGCGTTTGGCCCATTCCTGCAGGCCCTTGTCGCCGGTCATGTTTTTCTTGGCGAGGCTGCCCCACTGCTGGCGGATTTTGTCCGGCACTTGGACCGCGCGGCCCCAGGTTTGGTTTGCATCCCAGCCGTGCTTGGCCAGGTAGTTGGCGATGGAGCCGAAGATGTCGGCTTCCGACGACCAGATATCCTGGCGGCCATCGCCGTCTTCATCCACGGCATAGGCCAGATAGCTGGTAGGTATGAACTGCGGCTGGCCCATGGCACCCGCCCACGAGCCTTTCATGTTGGACACTTCGATCAGCCCGCGGTTGGCCATCTCCAGCGAGGCCATCAGCTGGTGCCGGAAGAAGGTGGAGCGGCGGCGGTCATAGGCGAGGGTGGCAAGAGAGGCGATCACCGGCTTCTTGCCAGTATAGGTGCCGTAGAAACTCTCCACCCCCCAAATGGCCAGAATGAACCGTGGCTGCACTCCGTATTTGGTGCCGACGCGGGCGAGCAATTCTTTGTGCTGCTCCGCCATTTCCTTGCCGCGTTTCACTTTTGCGTCAGAGACGACTTTCGCCAGATATTCCGGCGCGGTCATGGTGAATTCGGCTTGTTTGCGGTCCCGCTCCAGAATCTCCGGGCCGGGGGTGAGGCCATCCAGCGCTTCGGCAAGGATGCTTTCCTTGATGCCCTTGCCGGCGGCTTCGGTGCGCAATTCCGCTAGCCACTGGTCCCAATCCCCCGGATTTGAAGCGTTTGCTGGGCCAAGAAGGAACAGCCAAAAGAAAGCGAAGGCGGCGGCGAGTAGCCGTATCATGTGGCGGGCTCCGGTCCCGGGAAAAGCGAGGCACTATGGCCGGTCAGATAATACACGATCAAGCCGATAGTCTCATGCGCCGCGATATTGACCATGTACCAATTGGTGACGGGGTCGAACCAAAACCAGGGCGGCGTGCCGGCGGTCTCGTAGTCCACTGGGAAGGGAATGACCGGCCAGCCGACCTGGCGGAAGATGCCGACCGAGCGCGGCATGTGGGTTGGGGCTTGATTTGCTCTTGGGAGAACAGCGCATTTTCCCAGGTGTTGCGGGAGCGCTCCTCATACTCCATCCGGCCCGGCGCGATGCCGAGATCGGTGGTGAAAGGCTTCAGGTGCTCGGCTTCTGCGGCAACCCGCTGACGCAGATCGCCGGAGCCGCCGGAGAACACCAGCCGCGCCTGTGGAAAGCGCCGGGCGAGCATGAACAGCTCCACGATACGTTCCGCCCGTTGGTTGAGTGAAATCGCACCGAAAAGCTTAACCACCGTTGGATTGGAGAGCGAGCCGCCGAGGACGATGACACCGTCAGGCGCTGCCATGGTGGCTAAATCGGGGCGGGGGAAGCGGGTTCAGAACGCTGATCTACCGGGAGCCGATGGGCAGCGCGCTGACCGCGAATAGCACCAGGACGCAAAGAGAAAGCAGCAGGCGGCCGGTCTTTGGCCGGCGCAGCCCAGGAGCCGAAGCCGCCGATGAACACGGCGATCAGCAAGAGGCCGATAGTCAGGCTGCCACTGAAGCCCATCTCGCGGACTGACGGCTTGGGCGGTGGCACTTCATCGAACAGCGCAACTTGACTGCCGCCGCGCTGGGCGGGAACCGGAGGGCGGGTGGCTGTGTCCGGCGGTGGCGTGCGGCCGCTGCCAGGGCGAATGGTGATGGTTGAGTCCTGACCTGGCGGCAAGGTTTGCACGTTGACGCCGCCGCCGCTGTCGGGCTGTTGAGCCGGGCGCGGGGGTGCGCCGTTGCCAGGTGCCGTCCCGGATGGCGGAGCCCCCGTAGGTCCAGCCTGGCCAGCCTGGCCAGCAGGGCCTGGGCGGAAGTTTGGTGGCAGGTCCGAAGCGCCACCGCCGGCCCAGGCTGGATGATTGGCTGCGCCACCCTGGGGAGCGCTGCCTGGGGGCACCACCTCCAGGACCGCCGATTTGGGCTGCGCCGCCGCCTGGTACCAGCTTGCCCATGATTTCGTCGCGGGGGTCGGTCATTTCCACCCGGCCGTGGGCCAGAACGGTAATCGTGTCCACATGCGCCAGAATGCTGGGGCGATGGGTGATGATAACGACGGTGGTGCCCAGTTCCTTTAGATTTTGCAGCGTGTCGAGCAATGCGATGTCGCCGTCCCGGTCCAGGTTGGCATTGGGCTCGTCCAGTACCAGGAATTTCGGATTGCCGAACAGCGCGTGGGCAAAGGCGATACGCTGGCGCTGACCGCCGGAAAGACGCGCGCCGTCGTCGCTGATCTGGGTGTCGTAGCCATCAGGCAGCCGCAGGACCATCTCGTGCACACGGGCCAACTGGGCGGCGGCGACTACCTCGTCGGGCTCCGCTTCGGTCAGGCGGGCCATGTTCTCGCGAACGGTGCCGTCGAACAGCTCCACATCCTGGGGCATATAGCCGATGTGCGGGCCGCGGTCTTCAGGTGCCCAATAAGCGAAGTCAGCACCGTCGATGCGGACTGCGCCCGCGGTTGCCGCCCACGAACCGACCAGCATACGGGCCAGCGTGGTCTTGCCGGATGTGGAGGGGCCAATCAGCCCCATCTGCTCACCCGGTTGAATTTCAAAAGCGATCTGCCGGAGGATCGGCTCCCGCTGGCCGGGAGGAACAAAGGTTACGCCTTCGACCTGCACATGGCCGGTGGGTTCCGGCAGGTTCATGGGCGTCTCGTCGTCCTGGCGCTCCAGGATCTGGCGGATGCTGTTATAGGCGTTGCGGGCACCGATCAGACCGCGCCAGGAGTTAATGGACTGCTCAATCGGGGCCATAGCGCGGCCCAGGATAATGGACGCGCCGATCATGCCACCGCTGGTCAGCTCGTCCTGAATGACCAGCCAGGCACCGGTGCCCAGCATGGTGATCTGAATAATCAGGCGGATCAGGTGGGCGGAGGACGAGATAGCGCCGGAAATGTCACTGGCCGAGGCCTGGAATTCAGTGCCGGCATCATGCCAAGCGCGGCGATTACGTCGGAATTGCGGACGGCAGCATCGGCCCGGTAGAGCGAGCGGGAAGATACGGAGTTGGCCTTGCCCAAGGTCGGACGGGTCGCCAGATCGTTGGCGATAGCGAACAGAAAGACGATGAACGCGCCGCCGACCGATATCCAGCCGAGCGTTGGGTGCAGAAAAAAGATAATGCCGACGAACAGCGGCACCCAGGGCGCATCCATCATCGGGAAGACGCCGGGTCCGGTCAAAAATTGGTGCAGCGTGTTTAGATCCCGCAAGGCTGTGGCACCGCGGTTCGAAGCCCCTGCCATCCGCAACGCGTCCTGGATACTGGCGGCCAGCAGCGGACCCGACAGGGTGCGGTCAATCCAGGTGCCCAGGCGGACCATGATACGGGCGCGGACAATTTCGATGGCAGCCATCAGCGCCAGAGCACCCAACGCCAGGGCGGACAGCAATAGCAGTGTATCGGTATGTCGGGTCGGCAACACCCTGTCGAACATCTGCATCATATAAATGGGCTCGGTAAGCATCAGCAGGTTGGTGACATACTGAAAAGGGCGACCATTAACATCGCTCGCCGTGCGCCGCCAACCACTTCCCGCAGTGCTGCGCGTGACTGCATCAATAAATCCTAACCGGTTCCGAACGGCACCCTTATAAGGCCAGCACTATATTTAAGGCTGTGAAGTTTAGCACAGATTAACCAAGGATGAAATCACAGCCGCCGGTTGAGTCTGCCGCAGGGCAAATGGACAGTTTATCCGCCTTGCTCCGCCAGTTTCGCCAGGTTCTCGGTCAGGCGGGCGACGCCGTTCAGGCGGCTTTGCGCCTTTGGCCAGTCGCGGGTGATGACCAGCTTGTGGTCGGGCCGAAGCTTGGCCTTACCGTCCTGGCGGGCGAGGAACTGCACCAAGCTTGCGGGATTGGGGAACTGGTCATGACGGAAGGTCAGCACCGCACCCATGGGGCCGGCGTCCACTTTCTCGATCATGGCTTTGCGGCAGAGCGCCTTGATGGCGATGACCTCAAGCAGGTTCTTCGCTTCCTCCGGCACCGGGCCGAAGCGGTCGCCCAATTCCGCGGCAAACGCGTCGATGTCCTGGCGGCTATCCAGAACCGAGAGGCGGCGGTAAAGATTTAAGCGGATATTTAACTCTGGCACATAACTATCTGGAATAAGAACGGAAGTACCGAGGTTGATCGTGGGTATCCAGCGCTCTTCCTTGCGGGTGGAGGTGGCCATGCCGCCCTCGCGCGCCTCCGCCACGGCTTCTTCCAACATTTGCTGATAGAGTTCGATGCCGACTTCGCGGAACTGGCCGGATTGCTCATCGCCGAGCAGGTTGCCGGCGCCCCGGATGTCCAGGTCGTGACTGGCGACGGTGAAGCCCGCGCCCAGGTGGTCGAGGGTCTGCATGACTTCCAGCCGGCGCATGGCAGGCTTGGTGATCTTCATGTCGCCAGGCAGGGTCAGGTAGGCATAGGCGCGGACTTTGCCCCGGCCGATGCGGCCGCGCAGCTGGTAGAGCTGTCCGAGGCCGAACATATCAGAACGATGGATAATCATTGTGTTAGCGTTGGGAATGTCCAGGCCGCTTTCAATGATATTGGTGGCGATCAGCATGTCGAACTTGCGGTCGTAAAAGTCGTTCATCACGTCTTCCAACTCGCTGGCGGCAAGGCCGCCATGGGCGACGGTGATCTTCAACTCCGGTAGCAATTCCCGCACCTGCTGCTCGACCTGGCGCAGGTGGCGGACGCGCGGGCAGACGTAGAAGACCTGACCGCCGCGGAACAGTTCGCGCTGAATCGCTTCGCGGATGACCAGCGGGTCATAGGGCTGGACGAAGGTGCGGATGGCCAGGCGGTCCACCGGTGGTGTCGCGATCAGGCTTATCTCCCGCACGCCGGAGAGCGCCAGTTGCAGGGTGCGCGGGATCGGCGTTGCCGTCATGGTGAGCACGTGAATGTCGGCGCGGAGCTTCTTCAATCGCTCCTTATGGGTAACACCGAAATGTTGTTCTTCATCAACGATCAAGAGGCCAAGGTTCTTAAATTGGATCGACTTTGCCAGCAGGGCGTGGGTGCCGATGACGATGTCGACCTGGCCTTTGGCCATGTCTGCTTTGGTCTGGGTGGCCTGCTTGGCTGGCACCAGACGGGAGAGCTGCTCGACGCGGGCCGGCAGGCCCTGGAAACGCTCGGTGAAGGTCTTGTAATGCTGGCGGGCCAGCAGCGTGGTCGGCACGACGACGGCAACCTGCAGGCCCTCCATCACGCCCAGGAAGGCCGCGCGCATGGCGATTTCGGTCTTGCCGAAGCCCACGTCGCCACAGACCAGCCGGTCCATGGGGCGGCCGCTCGCCAGGTCGTCGAGCACGTCGTCGATGGCTTTTAGCTGGTCATCGGTCTCCGCAAACGGGAAGCGGGCGCAGAATTCCGACCAGGCACCATCCGGCGGGCGGATTTCGTCGGCTTCATGCAGGGCGCGGGCGGCGGCGGTCTGGATCAATTCGGCGGCCATGACGCGGATGTGGTCGCTCAGTTTGGCCTTGCGCGCCTGCCAGTTGGCGCTGCCGAGCCGGTCGAGTTGCACTGCGCCGGTGTCGCTGCCGTAGCGGCTCAGAAGTTCAATATTTTCAACAGGTAGATAAAGTTTATTCTCGTCATGGTAGAAGAGTTTCAGGCAGTCGTGAGAGGCGCCGCTGACGGTGACGGTCTCCAAACCTTCGTACCGGCCGATGCCGTGATCGAGGTGGACCACCAGATCGCCCTCCGCGATTTCCGAGACTTCTGTCAGGAACTGGTCGGCGCGTTTGCGGCGGCGCGGGCGGCGGCTGATGCGCTCGCCCAGCAGGTCCTGCTCGGAATAGACGACCAGGTCTTCAGTGGCAAAACCGTGTTCCAACTCCCAGACAGCGCTGGCGACCGGCGGCAGTTTGGCAGCGTCCTTGATCTGGCACGCTTCCGTCTCCGCCCGGTCGCGCAGCAGGTCGACCAGTCTGGTGGCAGAACCGGTGGAGTATGCCGCCAACAGGACGTTGCGCCCGGCCTTTCGCTCCTGGCCGATGCGCCGGCCGATGGCGTCGTAGAGTTCCGAATCGCCCTGGACGCGGGCTTCGGCGAAGTCCTTCACCCGGCGGGCGCCCAAGTCGAAGATTTCGCCGCCCAGGGTCTCGTTCGCCTGGAAGCGATGCCAGCGGGCGACGGTGCGCTCTGCTGTGCGTTCTTCCCAGTCTTCCGGTGAGAGGTAGAGCCGGTCAGGCGGCAGGGGCCGGTAAATGCCGCCTTCGCCGGCACCCATGGTCTCGGCAAGCGTCAGGCGGGAGGAAAAATGGTCGGCGATGGTGTCGAAGCGGGCGCGCTGAGCCTCGTCGAACTGGTCGTCCAGGATCAGCGCCGCGTCGTCCGGCAGGTAATCGAAGACGCTGGCCATACCGTCGTGAAACAACGGCAGCCAGTGTTCCATGCCCGGATGCTTGCGTCCGGCGCTGACGCTTTCATAGAGGCGGTCGTCGGGCCGGGCCGGGCCAAAGGCTTCGCGGTAGCCGATGCGGAAGCGCTCAATCGCGTCCTTGGTCAGGCGAAGCTCGTTCACCGGCGCGATGGAAAAGGCTTTGATTTCGCTGGTCGAACGCTGGGTGAGCGGGTCGAACCGCTTGATGGTTTCCACCTCGTCGCCAAACAGGTCGAGGCGCAGGGGGAACTTGCGGCCGGGCGGAAACAGATCGATCAGGCCGCCGCGGATAGCATATTCGCCCGGCTCCATCACTGTGTCGGTGCGGTTGTAGCCGTTGGCGGCTAGGAAATCGGCCAGCTTGTCCAGGTTCAGGCGGCGCCCTTTCGCAGCGATGAAGCGGGCATCCTGGAATAAGGAAAGCGGCGGCAGGCGTTGCAGCGCGGCGTTGACGGTCGTCACCAGCAGGCGTGGCGGCTCTTTGACGAGCTTGGCCAGGGTGGCGATGCGCTCGCTCAGCACCTCCGCATTGGGGCTGGAGCGGTCGTAAGGCAGACAGTCCCAGGCAGGAAGGAATAGTGTGTCGGCATCAGGCGCAAAGAACTTGACGCCGTGTAGCAGGCGCAGGGCCTTTTCCTCGTCCAGGCCGATGGCAAGTACGGGGGGCATGGCCGGATCGGCCAATATCTGCGCAAGCCAGCGCGCATCCGCCCCCTCCGGCGCACCGGCGAGGGTGAGCTTGCCGGGCGGGCGGAATGCTTGGGCATCCAGTTGCGGTGCCTGATCGAGCGTTGCTGCGCCGGTCATTTGTCCGGATTGGCGGCGTGCTCAAACGCCAGCAGGCGGTCGAGCACAGGCGTTCGCAGGTTGGCCGGAACAGGTTCGCGCCCAACCAGCCATCCTATCAATTCCGGGTCGATGCAGTCCAGCACTTTCTCGAAATCAGCGAGATCGTCGAGGCTCATGGTGGCAAGGTTTTGGTCCGCAAAACGGCCAAGGAGCAGATCGCTTTCCTTGGTGCCGCGATGCCACGCCCGAAAATGCAGGCGTTTGCAGGTCTTTTCGAGTTCAGTCATGGTCATGACTACGCTCAATGCCCGAAGGCGGACCATGGGCGCAATGGGATTTGTTGACCGGGGCGGCGGGTTGCGGTGCGGCCAGCGCGTTAACCTGCCGGTAACGCTCGCGCAGCTAATCTTGATATTGCCAATTTGTATTCTCAAATGTATTTACATGAGATCGGCTTACCGTGGGCCCTTTTGAATGGGACGAAGTCAAGAACACCGAGAACCGCCGCAAGCACGGGATCAGTTTTCCGGAGGCGGTGGAGATATTTGATGGGCCCGTTCTGACCGAGGCGGACGAGCGGTTCCCTTATGATGAAGTCCGGGAGATCAGCTTTGGCCTGCTGGGCAGCATTGTGGTCTTGTGCGTGGCGCATACGGAGCGTTATGGACGAACGAGGCTAATATCCGACAGACGGGCAACGAGAAATGAACGGAGGCTTTTCTATGCCTATCTCGAAAGAACGCTTGGCTGAAATTGCCAGTCAGCCGGATGAAACAATCGATACGTCCGACCTTCCGGAACTGGGGGAAGCGTTCTTCGCCAACGCCCGGCTGGTGCTGCCTGCGGGGGCGGACAAAAAAACCGTGACTTTGCGCATGGATGAGGACGTGTTGGCGTGGTTTAAAGCCCAAGGTAAAGGGCACCTGACCCGCATGAATGCGGTATTGAGGGCCTATATGCTGGCGCGTCAGGAATAGATGCAGGCGTTTATTTCGCTGCGGATGCCTGTTCTCGCTCAAACACGATCCGTAGACGTGAACCAGTTGCTTCGGCATAGCGCTGAAGGGTTTTCAGCGAAGGATTGCCCTTGCCGCTTTCGATCCGGGCAATGGCAGCTTGGGAGGTGCCCATGCGCTCTACGATTTGTTGCTGGGTGAGAGAATGACGCGCTCGTGCCTCGATCATGGCCTCGGCCAAATTGAACTCTTCTTCGAGGCTTTCAAACTCTGCGCGGTAGTCAGGGTCTTTCATCCATTTGGCATGTAAGTCACTAATTTTGGACATCAAACTTCCTCCACCCGCGAAAGGGCCAGAACGATTTCAGATTGCGGCGTTTTTTGTGTCTTTTTCACAAAAACCCGGACTACTACGACGCGCCGCCCCGTTGCGGTGACGTAGATACCGCGGGCTATACCATCGCGGCCCTTAACGCGGATTTCCCACAATTTGCCTTGCAGGTGCTTGACGTAGGGTTCCTTTACCTGCGGCAGGCCCTTGCTTTCGATCAGGTTACTGATGCGGACGAGCTTGGCGCGCATATCCGCTGGAAGCGCCTCCACCTCTTCATCCACAGCCGCATTCAAGGTTTCGACGGTCCACTGCATGTTCATATCATATAAGATATAAGCGAGGCATTGCAACGGAGTCCTTGACCCTACCGTCCGGCGTCTTGCTGCACTAAACTAAACCCATGCGCCCCGAAATTCTATTCCCGCTGTTCCGCACCGTCGGCTCCATCAAGGGAGTCGGGCCGAAGATTGCTACGCTGATTGAGAAATTGGCGGGGCCGTGGGTGCGCGATCTGGTGTTTGTGCTGCCGGTGGGCGTCGTGGACCGGCGCTATCAGCCGAAGGTGATCGAGGCGGAACCGGGCAGGCTGGCGACGTTGCGGCTCAAGGTGATTGGCCACCAGCCGGGGCGGGGGTCGCGCCAGCCCTACCGAGTGATTGCGGGCGATGCGACGGGCGAGGTGGGGCTGGTGTTCTTCCATTCCTCCAAGCCATACCTGGAGAAGCTGCTGCCGCCCGGTGAGGAGCGGCTGGTGAACGGCATGGTGGAAGACTATCGCGGCAACATCCAGATGACCCATCCGGACCATGTGGTGGCGTTGGAAGATGCTGACGAATTGCCCATGGTGGAGCCGGTCTATCCGCTGACCGCGGGCCTGACGGCCAAGACCCTGCGCAAGGCCATTGGCCAAGGCGTGGAGAGAATGCCGGACTTGGCCGAATGGCAAGATTGGACGCTGATGCAGCGGCATGGCTGGCCGGGCTGGTTGGAGGCCCTGAAGGCTGTGCACGCACCGGATGGAGCGGAGGCGCTGGAGCCCTCCACCAAGGCCCGGCAGCGGCTCGCCTATGACGAGTTGCTGGCCAATCAACTGGCCATGGCATTGGTGCGGGCCAAGCAGAAGCGGCGGCCGGGGCCGGTGCTGCCTGCGGGGGAATTGGCCAAAAAGGCGGAGGCTTTGCTGCCGTTCGAACTGACGGGTTCGCAACGGCATGCACTGGCGGAAATCGGTGGCGATCTGGCTTCGGGCCAGCGGATGCAGCGTCTGCTGCAAGGCGATGTGGGCAGCGGCAAGACCGTGGTGGCTTTGCTGGCCATGCTGGAGGCGGTGGATGCGGGCGGGCAGGCGGCACTGATGGCACCGACGGAAATCCTGGTACGTCAGCACGCGGAGACGATTGCACCGATTGCCGCCAAGCTGGGGCTCAAGACCGTGGTGCTGACCGGCCGGGACAAGGGCAAGGCCAGGGAGCGCATTCTGGAGGATATTGCCAACGGTTTTGCACCGTTGGTGCTGGGGACACACTCGCTGGTGCAGGAGACGGTGCACTTCCAACGGCTGCTGCTGGCGGTGGTGGACGAGCAGCATCGCTTTGGCGTGGACCAGCGGCTGGTGCTGGCGGAAAAGGGGCCGCAAGGGGCGAAGGGCGGCTGCCACACGCTGGTGATGACGGCGACGCCCATTCCGCGGACCCTGATGCTGACGGCCTATGGCGACTTGGACTGGTCGCGGCTGACGGACAAGCCTGCCGGGCGGCAGCCGATTGATACGCGCGTGGTGCCTGCTTCCCGGCTGATGGACGTGGTGGAAGGGCTGGGACGGACTCTGGCGGCAGGCGGCAAGGCCTATTGGGTTTGCCCGCTGGTGGAGGAAAGCGAGAACAGCGATCTGGCGGCGGCGGACGAGCGCTTTGTGGCGTTGAAGGCCTATTTCGGCGAGAAAGTTGGCCTGATCCATGGCCGGATGAAGGCGGCGGAGAAAGAGGCCGTCATGCACGAATTCGCTGAGGGCGGCGTGCAATTGCTGGTGGCGACCACGGTGATCGAGGTCGGTGTGAACGTGCCCGATGCCACCATCATGGTGATCGAGCACGCCGAACGCTTTGGTCTAGCGCAATTGCATCAGTTGCGGGGGCGCGTCGGGCGTGGAGAGAAGGCGTCCACCTGTGTGCTGCTCTATCATCTGCCGCTAGGCGCGACGGCGAAGGCGCGGCTGGAGACTCTGCGCTCGACTGACGACGGCTTCGTCATTGCGGAGCAGGACCTGAAACTGCGCGGCGCTGGGGAGGTGCTGGGCACCCGTCAGAGCGGGATGCCGGGCTTCAAGCTGGCCGATCTGGAAGTGCACGCCGATCTGCTGCCCATCGCCCGCGACGACGCCCGCCTGATCTGCGAGCGCGACATGGAGTTGGCCAGCGAACGGGGAAAGGCATTGCGCACGCTGCTCTACCTGTTTGAGCAGGACGCGGCGGTCAGGTATGCAAAAGTGGGGTGAGGGTGCGTTGAAAGCGGGTGTTGGCGTGCCTACCTAAAGATGCTGGAAGGCACAGATTTGCTAGCTATTTTCGGCGGAGAAGGGGCTAAGCCAACGCTAAGCTTTTGCTAAACCGGAGGTAAACCGCACCTAAACTGTTTGCGCTATCTGGGTAGCTAAAAAGTTTAGTTTTGTTTAGGTGGTTTTTGGCAAGTTGCTGGCTTGCACTAACTGGTTATGGATGGAGCAATGCCGCCTGCCCCGTAGGCTGCGCTTTAAACCCAGCCCTGTAGCTCCCGGCGGACCAGATTTTCCAGCAGGGCCAAGAGATCCTCGCTGTCGTTCAGGCAGGGGATGAAGGTGAATTGTTCGCCGCCGGCGGCGTGGAACTGCTCCTCGCCGGTGATGGCGATCTCCTCAAGGGTCTCCAGGCAATCGGCGGCGAAGCCTGGGGTGATGACGGCGATGCGCCTGGTTCCTTGGCGGGCGAGGTCGGCGAACAGTTCGTCGGTGTAGGGCTTCAGCCACTCCTCCCGCCCAAAACGGGACTGGAAGCTGAGGCGCAGGCGCTCCTCCGGCCAGCAGAGTTCTTCGCGCAGCAGGCGGGCGGTCTTCGCGCAGAAGCAGTGGTAGGGGTCGCCCAGTTCCAGGTAGCGCTTCGGCACGCCATGGAAGCTGGCGATCATCACCTCCGGCTCCCAGTCGAGTCCGGCCAGATGGGCGCGGACGGAACCGGCCAGGGCCTGGATATAGGCAGGCTCGTCATGCCACTGCGGCAGGATGCGGGCGGCGGGCTGCCAGCGCTCCGCCATCAGCACACGGTAGAACTCATCGCAGGCGGTGGCCCTGGTGGGGGCGGCGTATTGCGGGTAGAGCGGCGCGAACAGGATGCGCTGGCAACCTCGCTCGATCAGCGCCTTGACGCGGGATTGGATGGAGGGATTACCGTAGCGCATGCCCCAATCGACCATCACGCCCGGCAGGTCGCCGAGCCGTGCAGCCGCGCCGTCGGCCTGGGCGCGGGTGATGGTGCGCAGCGGGGACTCGTCCAGCTCCTTGTTCCAGATAGTGGCATAGGCCTCGCCGCTTTTCTTGGGGCGGGTGTTCAGGATGATGCCGTTCAGGATGAACCACCAGAGCACGCGGTTGACGTCGATCACCCGGCGATCCGACAGGAACTCTTTCAGGTAGCGCCGCGTGGAGGCGGGATCGTGCCCGTCCGGCGTGCCAAGGGCGACGAACAGCACGCCGACTTTGGGAGGCACCACAACAGGGTGATTGGGCGGCAGGTGGCTTTCAGGCATCCAAATGGCTTTCGCTGGCGTAGCATAGAGAGATAAAGCCATGACCGGCTCAACTAGCCAAGGCGGTACGCCGCCGCCGCCGTAAAGGATCACCGATGCCCGGTTTTATGCTTAGTGTCACCCCGCTTTATGCCGGGTTGCTGGCCCTGATTTACGTCGCGCTTTCGATCTATGTGATCCGCGCCAGACGGTCGAAGCAGATCGGATTTAGCACCGGCGACGACCCTGAAATGCTCACTCGCACCCGCATGCATGGCAACTTTGCCGAGTACGTGCCCATGGCGCTGGTGCTGCTGCTGGCCTTGGAGCTAGGCGGTGCTGAGACGGTGATGTTGCATGTCTGGGGTATTCTGCTGGTGACAGGCCGTCTGTCCCACGCCTATGGCCTGTCGGTATCCAGCGGGGCCACGCTTTATCGTGTCTATGGTATGATCAGCGTGTTCTTCATGCTGATCAGCGGCGGCATCCGCGCGATCCTGCTGGCCTTGATGACCTAAACCACACCTTTCGCCCGTAGAGCCTCCACATCCAGGCCCAGCGCGCCGAGCACTTCGTTCGTGTGCTGACCCAGGCGGGGCGGGGAGGTGCTGGGGGCTGTTACCTCCCCATTAGCCTTGAAGCCGAGGCTTGGCAGTGAGACAGAGCGGTCCAGGCCGTCGAGCGCAACTGGCTGCATCAGGCCGCGGGCGGCGAGTTGCGGCTCGCCCAATACCTCGTCCATACGGCGGACGCGGACACCGGGCACGCGCTCACGGTCCAGGAACTCTTCCCACTCTGCCGCGGTCTTGGTGCGGAACAGGGCAGCGAACTCGGCGCGGAGGGCAGGGGCGTTGGCCTTGCGGTCAGCGGGCTTGGCGAAACGGGAATCGTCCAGCAGATCGGCCCGGCCGATGGCCCGGCAGAGTGTCTGGAACTGCCGCTCATTGTTGGCTGCCAGCATGATGAGGCCGTCCTGGGTCTCGTACGTGCCGGAGGAGGGGGAGCCGCTGAACGCCTCGTTGCCGGCGGGCGGCGGGGATGACCCGGTTGCCATCGTCGAGACGGCGAGCGAGGTCATCAGGAGCATGGCCGAATCCAGCATGGCTACATCGATGCGCTGGCCCTCGCCAGTGCGCTCCCGCTCCATCAGGGCGGAGACGGTGGCGAAGGCGCCCATCAGGCCGGTGGCGTAGTCGATATAGGGGCTACCGACCTTGTTCGGCACACTCTGCGGCGTGCCGGTGGTGTGCATAATGCCGACCATTCCCTGAATAATGTGGTCGTAGGCGGGGCGGTGGCTGATCGGGCCATCCTGACCATAGGCGCTGAGCGAAGCATAGACGAGGCGTGGGTTCAGGTCTTTTACATCGTCATAGGCGATGCCCCAGCCTGCCGCGGTACCGGGCTTGAAGTTCTCGACGAAGACATCGGCTGTCTTGATGAGTTCCTTCAGCGCTGCCACGCCTTCCGGCTTTTTCAGGTTGAGCGTGACGGACTTCTTGTTGCTGTTCTGGGTCAGGAACCCCAGCGAATACCCAGCGGCGGAGAGTTCCGCGTCATTGCCGCCAGCACGGGTCCAGTCGCCCTGGCCGGGCATCTCTACCTTGATCACCTCCGCCCCCATCAGCGCCAGCTGATAGGTGCAATAGGGACCGGCGAGGACCTGGGTCACGTCGATCACGCGCTTCCCGGTAAGGGGCTGAAACATGTCTTAGGGCTCTCCGGGCAGGATTCAGTCGTAGGTGCGGGTGTCTTGGATGACGACGCCGTCATTGGGCAGAGACCCTGGCGTGAGCAATTCCACCGCGGTTGGGCGGATGCGGATATCGGCTTCTATGCTGGCGGCGATGGCGTCGGCAAGGCCTGCGGGTTGGCCCTCCACCTCGGCCTTTAACACCATGGTGTCGCGCTGGTTTTCGTTGCCGACAACGATGCGGGCCTTCAGGACTTCCAGGTGGCGCTTCAGCACGTTGGCGACCTGGTTCGGGCGAACGAACATGCCGCGTACATTGGTCGACTGGTCGGCCCGGCCCATCCAGCCTTTGATGCGGGGGGCGGTGCGGCCACAGGGCGAGAGGCCGGGCATGATGGCTGAGAGGTCGCCGGTGGCGAAGCGGATCAGCGGATAGTCCTTGTTACTGATCTGGGTGACCACGACCTCGCCCACTTCGCCTTCTGCAACGGGCTCGCCGGTACCAGGACGGACGATCTCTACGATCATGCCCTCGGAGAGGATCATGCCTTCCATCGCCTGGCTCTCATAGGCGACGACGCCCAGGTCGGCGGTGCCATAGTTCTGCACGCAGGCGACACCGCGGCTGATCACTTCCTGGCGGAGCGACGGGGGCAGGGCACCTGCGCCCACCAGGGCCTTGCTCATGCAGGAGATGTCGGTGCCAAGCTCATCTGCCTTGTCCATGACGATCTTTAAAAAGTCGGGCGTGCCGATGAAGCCGTTGATTTTGTACCAGTTGATGGCCTCCACCTGACGCTCGGTCTGGCCGACGCCGCCCGGGAACACCGCGCAACCCATAGAGCGGGCAGAGTGGTCGGTCAGCCACGCGCCCGGCGTAAAGTGATAGCTGAACGTGTTGAGGACGATGTCGCCCTTGCGGAAACCGGCTGCAAACAGCGAGCGCGCGCCACGCCACCAGTCAAAGCTGGTGCCTTCGCCCTCCGCAATCGGGCCGGGGGAGAGGAACAGGTGCGACATCTGTCCGGCCGGGATGGCATTCAGGCCGCCGAAGGGCGGATTGGCGGATTGGGCTTCGATCAGGTCGGACTTGTAGGTGACGGGCAGCTGCGCCAGCGCTTCACGGCTGGTAATGTCGCCTGCCTCCACGCCGTCCAGGAACGCGGCGAAATACTCGGTGTTCTGCTGGGCATGCGCAATCTGGCGGGGCAGGTCCGCTAGGAGGCTCGCTTCGCGGACTTCGGGGGCTTGGGTCTCGTAGGTATCGAAGAACTCGGCCATGGCGCAGTCTCCCCGGCGCATCATCTTGAAGGATCAGGATTGCGACGGATGGTAATGCGCCGGGCGGGGCATTTCTACTCCTTTGGCCTGCATCGCTGGCGCACGTCACCTGGGATTTTGGCGGGTCCCGGGATTGTGGCGGGCAGGCGCAGCTGGTCCGGTCTGCCGAAATAGTAACCCTGAATGTAGGTGGTGCCAGCGTCGGCCAAGGCTGCCGTGTCCGCCGCAGTTTCGGCGCACTCGGCGACGGTTTCGATGCCAAAGTCTGACGCCAGTTGCAGCAATGCTGCCAGCATCAGCCGGTTTTCCGGGCTTTGGGAAAGGTCTTTGGTAAAGCGCCCGTCGATCTTCACCATATCGACGGCCAGGTCGCGCAGGTGGGCGAAGTTGGTATAGCCAGCGCCGAAATCGTCCAGCACGACACGCACGCCCTGCGACTTTACCTGGCGGGTAAACACGACGGCCGCGCCCACATCCAGCATGGCGGCGGTCTCGATAATCTCGACGCTCAGTCGGTCGGCAATACCCGGATGTTGCCTGATCAGTTCCTCCAGGCGTGCCAGCCATGACGGCTCTGCAATGCTGAAGGCAAAGACGTTCAGCACTCGTCTGGCGGACGTAGAGGCAGTCAATTCAGAAGCGACCCGGTCCAAAACCCACCGGTCGATGGCGCGGACCAATCCCACATCCTCCGCCACCGGCACCAGATGGGCGGCGGGGATCAATCCACCTTGGCCATTGTCCAGCCGCAACAGGCATTCATGGTAGGCGGTGAATCCGGTGGCGGCATCCACAACCGGTTGATAGGCCAGCAGCAGCCGGTTTTTGTGTAGTGCTTCCTGCAATTGCTGGCCGTAGATCGGTGTGTGATGTAGCCTGCGGGCCCAGGCAGACCTGATTGCGGCCGTTGGCATTGGCATGGCGCAAGGCGCACTACGCCTCTGAGATGATCGCGTTGGCCGGTCTGCTGGCCTGGCCGAGCAGCGCCGCACCAGCCGACATGTTGACCAGGGCGTGGCGGTCTAGTTGCAGCAGATCTGTGCACAGGCAGCGTACCAGTTTCTCCGCCCGGAAGCGCAGGCTTTCCTGGCTGCTGCATCGCAGCAGGATGCTGAAACCATCGCCTGTCATCCGTCCGGCTGCGATCAGGTCGGGTACCCGCCGCGCCAGAAAGGCCCCGGTGGCCCGCAGGACTCGGTCACCGAACTCCATGCCAAAGGTCTGGTTCAGATGGGCCAAATGGTCCATGTTCAGTGCCACATACCCGGTATTCGGCCGATCAGCGGCTTTCTCGACCGCAAACGAAATCGCGGAGACCATCCCGTTGCGCGTCAACAACCCGGTAAGCGGGTCTGTTTGCGGCAGTGGTTGCAGCATCGGCATACGCGATACGCATGCTGTTGTGTTGTAGTGAACGGTCAAGCGGCCCCGCCTCCAGATCATACCGCCCGGAAGGGGAACGCCGGGCCCATCCAGAAAGCATAGGTCCGGCATCTTAAAGCTGCCTTATCGCCAGTAGTTCAATTCTGGCCTAGTGGTTTGACCGAAGCGCTTGCATCCACAAGCGCTTCGTTAACCAACTCACTCTTTCACTATGTTGGTGGTTTGATTCGGCAAACTGATGGGTGCCATCCGTTTGCATCGATCCTCTAGGCCACGGCGCGAATGGCCTTGCGCAGGGTCTCTACCGCTTGTTCCACATGGCTTTCTTCCGCGATCAGCGGGGGGGAGAAGGCCAGCACGTCGCCCGCGACCCGGGCATAAACGCCCATCTCGAAGCACTTCAGGAACACGTCATAGCCGCGCTTGCCGGGCTTGCCTTCTTCCGGCGCAAGCTCCACCGCACCCATCAGGCCGATATTGCGGATGTCGTTGACGTTCGGCTCGCCCTTCAGGCTGTGTACGGCTTCCTGGAACATGGGAGCCAGCGCCGCGCCGCGGTTGAACAGACCCTCTTCTTTGTAGACGTCCAGGGTCGCCAAGCTGGCGGCGATGGCGACCGGGTGGGCGGAATAGGTGTAGCCGTGGGTGAACTCCACCGCCCATTCCGGGCCCTGCATCAGGGTGTCGTACATCTCGCTCTTCAGCACGACGCCTGAGGCTGGAATGGTGGCGTTGGTCAGGCCTTTGGCGATCGTCATCATGTCCGGAGTGACGCCGAAATACTCGGAAGCGAATGCCTTGCCCAGGCGGCCAAAGCCGGTGATGACCTCGTCGAAGATCAATAGGATGCCGTGCTTTTCCGTGATGGCGCGCAGCTTCTCCAGATAGCCTTGGGGCGGCACTAGCACGCCCGTGGAACCAGCCACGGGCTCAACGATGACGGCTGCAATCGTGGAGGGGTCGTGCAGGGCGCAGATGCGCTCCAACTCGTCGGCCAGATGGCCACCCCATTCCGGCTGGCCTTTGCTGAAGGCCATTTCGCTCAAGTTATGGGTGTGCGGCAGATGATCCACATAGGGAAGCATGGAGCCGAACAACTTACGATTGGCGCTGATGCCGCCGACCGAGATGCCGCCGAAGCCGATGCCGTGGTAGCCGCGCTCGCGCCCGACGAAGCGGACACGCTGCGCCTCGCCCCGAACCCGGTGATAGGCGAGCGCCAGCTTCAGCGCCGTATCCACTGCTTCCGAGCCACTGTTGGAGAAGAATACCGAATCCAACCCGGCCGGCGCCAGATCCGCAACACGAGAGGCCAATTCGAAGGCAGCAGGGTGGCCCATCTGGAAGGTAGGGGCGAAGTCCATGGTAGCAACCTGCGCCTGCACGGCTTCGACGATACGTTTGCGGCCATGGCCTGCATTCACGCACCAGAGCCCGGCAGAGGCGTCCAGGATCTTCCGACCGTCCTTGGCGGTATAATACATACCTTCGGCGCTCACCATCAGTCGCGGCGACTTCTTGAAGGCGCGGTTAGCGGTGAACGGCATGAACCAGGGTTCAAGATCATTGACGTTTGCGTGGGCAATGGATGCGGCAGTCTGCACCGCGGTATCGCTGGCCATGGATCGTGTCCTCCTGGCGAATCGGTTAAGCATACTGGCAGGCTATCACAAGCTGACAGCACCGGATACGGTGGTCGCTCGCCGCAGCAAAGCCGATTTTTCCCAGATTCCGGCGACTATATATAGATTTCCACAGCTAGTTGACCACATTTTGTAGTTAGGGCTGGCTCCGCCGGGCCGTATCTCGTAGGTATTGCGGGTGAGGACGCAATATATAGCGTTCAGCAATCAACCACGGAGATGCCACCATGAGTTGGACAGATAACCAAGTCGCAGAACTGCGGAAGCTTTGGTCCGAGCCCCACACGGCCGCCCAAATCGGACGTATGCTGGGCGTTTCCAAGAATGCGGTGATCGGCAAGGCGTACCGTCTGGGTCTGCCGCCTAAGCGTGGCGAACGTCAGCGCCGCCCTACGCTGGTTACGTCCAGTCCCAAGATTTCGACGCCCCGCTCCTGCGCATGGCCCGTTGGCGATCCGACCAGCCCGGATTTCCATTTCTGTGGCGGGACGGTGTTGTCCGGCAAACCTTATTGTGCATCGCACTGTGCAGTGGCCTACACGCACTACCGGAAAGCGGAAGATGCGGACGCGGCAATTGCTAAGGAAGTTGTGGCTTAACCCTTTTTCTGGGCCAGGTTCTCGACGGCTAGCTGTAGTGCTGCGATCTGATCGCGCAAGCCGTTAATCTCCTCCTGGTCCGCCTGGGGTTTGGGAGCTGGTTTCGGCGTGGAGGTGTCGGATTGGGCGGCTGCATTGGCACCGGACAGCGGGTTAAACATCTGCATGGTTTTCTCGAACAGCGCCATTTGACCGCGCTGCATCTCCTTAACCCCGGGCGGCAACACGCTGCCGACCGATGAACTGAACTGTTTTTGCAGTTCCTGTTGGTTCTTGCCGTACCAGCCCATCACGGTTTCCAGGTACTGAGGCAACGTCCAGCGCATATTATCTTCATACATGGAAATAATTTGCCGCAGAAAACTGATGGGCAGCAGATTTTGCCCGCGGCTTTCTTCCTCAACAATGATTTGTGTCAGGATGGCTCGGGTCAGGTCTTCATTAGTTTTTGCATCTATTACACAAAAATCGATATCTTCCTGTACCATCTTCCGCAAACCATCCAGCGTCACATAACTGCTGGTCGATGTGTTATAGAGGCGGCGGTTCGCATATTTCTTGATGACGACCATGTCGCCAACAGGAGCCTCGGCTCGTGCGCGTTTTGCTGGCATGCAGCGAAATCCTCCTCAGCTTTTGTTATCTGGCACCGCACAATAAATCACGATGTCTAGTTTCAATAGCCGGGTTAGGCTTGCCCCTCAAGAGACGCTTCGGCATGGTCCTCGCGCAGAGCCGCCGTGCGATAGGGAGAACCTGGCCGCAGATGACCGGATTGCCGGAACAATGGGAAGGCGCGTCCGGCAGGACCGGGCCGCGCCCGCTTGGTCTGCATTTGGCAACGGCGGCCTTGTCCTGGAGCGGTGCCGTACTGCCCGGTGGGGCTTGGCTGTCCGCTCAAAAAGGCATCAACCCCCTGGTCGAAATCAACAAGCTGGCCATGGCAGCAGAGCGGCGGTTTGCCCGGCTGGCTGCTGGCATCGAAGGCTATTACCGCCATCCCTACCGCCGGGTAAACCCCGAATTGCCGGTTGTTTGGCGGGAAAACGGTATCCGGGTGCTGGATTGCGGCCCGCCAGATAATCCAGGCGCACCGCCATTGCTGCTGATCCCGTCGCTAATCAATCGGCACTACATTTTCGATCTGCGGCCAGGCCAAAGTTTTGTGCGCTATCTGGCGGCACAAGGGTTCCGCCCGTTCCTGATTGCCTGGGAAGATTTCGGCCGTGCAGCGCGGTACACGACGGTGGATGATTGCATTGTCGGCAAGTTGGAGGCGGCGTTGGGCATTGTCCGCATGCTGACGAGCCAGAGGCTAGTCGTCATGGGGTATTGCCTGGGCGGTCTTTTGGCCGCGGCTTTGGCGAGCCGCCGCCCCAAGGATATAGCCGCCCTGGTTAGTTTGGCCTCGCCTTGGGATTTTCATGCTGGAAAAGGCGGTTTTGCGCCAGCAGCCAACCATGCTGCGCTGGCTGTAGAACCGGTGCTGGAGGTTCTGGGAGCGCTGCCGGTCGATTGGATCCAAACTCTGTTCTATTCCCTCGATCCCTTCCGGGTGATCGACAAGTTCCTGACTTTCGCGGAGATGGATAAGGCCTCGCCGGAAGCGGAGGCGTTTGTCGCCTTGGAAGACTGGCTGAATGACGGTTTTCCATTGCCTGCACCAATTGCCCGTACGCTTTTGCAGGAGTGGTATGGCGACAACAAGCCCGCAAACGGGCGTTGGTCGGTCAAGGGCAAGCCGGTCTGTCTCGATATGATAGACGCTGATACGCTGGTGGTGGTGCCTGCGACTGATAGGATCGTGCCGCCTGCCAGTGCCAGATCGATGGCAGCGGCCATCCCTGGCGCGTCCATACTAGAGGTGCCGAATGGGCATATCGGCATGATGGCGAGCCGGAATGCGCAGGCTCAGGTTTGGACGCCTTTGAGTGCCTGGCTGCATCGGGTGACAGGCTAAGTCTGTCCGCACCGCCGACGGCAGCCCATTTAAGGCTCTGCGAAGTTGCATTGTGCAATGCAGCAATTCTGGCTAGTCTGCGCGCAATTCGGCTCTGCAGTGCGGGGCTGTGCCGCCATCCCATTGCTGGAGGAATTTTCTGCATGACCCATGATGTCATTATCGCAAACGCTGCCCGCACGCCGATCGGTAGCTTCAACAGCGCGCTTGCCTTAGTAAGCGCCGCTGAGCTGGGCACCATCGCTATCCAGCAGGCGCTTACCCGTGCGAATGTCCCTGCCGAAGAAGTTTCGGAAGTTATCCTGGGCAATGTCCTGACCGCTGGCCTGGGCCAGAACCCGGCTCGTCAGGCGTCGATCAATGCAGGGCTTCCGGACGTGGTCCCGGCCTACACCATCAATCACGTTTGCGGCTCTGGCTTGAAGCGGTCGGTTTGGCTGCTCAGGCCATCCGCACCGGCGACAGCAGCATTGTGGTTGCTGGCGGCCAGGAGAGCATGAGCCAGGCCCCGCACACCATGCACCTGCGCAACGGCGTGAAAATGGGCGACGGTGCCATGGTCGATACCATGATCCGCGATGGCCTTTGGGATGCTTTCAACGGCTACTACATGGGCAATACGGCGGAAAACGTGGCGGAGAAGTACCAGATCAGCCGGGAAGAGCAGGACGCGTTTGCCTGCGCCAGCCAGAACAAAGCCGAAGCTGCCATGACTTCGGGCCCCTTTAAGGACGAAATTGTCCCGGTGACAATCAAGGGCCGCAAGGAGGACAGGATCGTCGATACCGACGAATTCCCGCGCCATGGTACGACCCTGGAAGCGCTGGCTGGCTTGCGCCCGGCTTTCGCCAAAGGCGGTTCGGTGACGGCAGGCAACGCCTCCGGCATCAATGACGGCGCGGCGGCGCTGGTCTGCATGAGCGGTGAAGAAGCCAGCAAGCGCGGTGTCGAACCGCTGGGCCGCATCGTTTCCTTCGCGCAGGCAGGCGTTGATCCGGCCCTCATGGGTACCGGTCCGATCCCCGCCTCCCGCCGTGCGCTGGCGCTCGCAGGCTGGGACGTTGAAGAGTTGGACCTGATTGAGGCCAACGAAGCATTCGCCGCCCAGGCGCTGGCGGTTGGCAAGGACCTAGGCTTCGATCCGGCCAAGCTTAACGTCAATGGCGGCGCTATCGCGCTCGGCCATCCGATTGGTGCGTCCGGCGCCCGGGTTCTGATCATGCTGCTCTATGAAATGCAGAAACGTGATGCGAAGGAAGGGTTTGGCCACGCTTTGCATCGGTGGCGGCATGGGGGTCGCCATGTGTGTGGCACGCGACTGATTTAGCGACTAGGGTGCGGTCCCATGAGTGATCGCACCTACCCCGACCGCCCTTGGAGCGGTGTCGGCGTCGTCGTCTGGAAGGGCGGCGACGTTTTGCTGATTCAGCGCGGCAAGGAGCCGATGCGCGGTTCCTGGAGCATTCCCGGCGGCAGCCACGATCTGGGCGAAACCGTCCGCGAAGCTGCCGTACGCGAGGTAATGGAGGAGACGGGCGTTACCATACGGCTGGGCCCGATCATCGACGTAATCGACACAGTCCGGCGCGATGGCGAAGATCGGATCGTCACCCACTTTACGTTGGTGGACTTCGCCGCCACCTGGGTTTCCGGCGAACCGGTTGCAGGCGACGACGCGATGAATGCGGAGTGGGTGCCCTTCGACGAAGCGCTGGACCGTTTGACATGGAGCGAAACTGCCCGTGTCATCCGTGAATCGCGCACGCTGCTGGAAATGGATTGAGGAGTGTTGGCAACTTGCTGAATTTCATCAAGAAAGATCCGGACAGCCCGCCGGTTATGATCCATCCGCCGGTATTGTTCGGCGTTGGCTTTGTCGCCGGGCTGGCGTTGAATTTGTGGCTCGGCATAAGCTTCAATGTCGGCACCATGATCAATATCGGTTACCTGTTCCTTGCCAGTGGCTTTGCTATTTGTGCCTGGGCGGTCTGGCAATTGCGCGCTGCTGGCACCAATGTTCCGACGCCTTTGCCGGTGACGGCATTGGTGACGAGCGACCCCTTCAAGACCACGCGCAATCCCATCTATATCAGATTGGCGGTTTCGTATTTGGGGCTCGCTTGCCTGCTTGACGCGCCGCTGGCGCTGTTTTCCCTGCTGCCGGTATTGATCATTTTGCACGTCGGCGTGGTCCTGCGTGAAAAGGACTACTTGGAAAAGAAGTTCGGCGAAGAATACCTGGAATACAAGAGCCGCTCAAAACGTTGGGTCTAACCAGATCCAGTACGCGCGGTATCGCCTTTTTTGGGTTCGAAATCTGATGTTAGACTGCCTATATTGAAGGCATATCAGCAGAGCCAGCCAGGCTCCCGACCGGAGTTCCATCATGCCGCCATCCGTCCCGGACAGCCTCTCGACAGAAGAAGCGCGCTTTCAGGCGCGGATCAATGATGAAGAGAAAATCGAGCCGAAGGACTGGATGCCGGATGCCTACCGTCGGACGCTTGTCCGCCAGATTAGCCAGCACGCTCATTCCGAATATGTCGGCATGTTACCAGAAGGTAACTGGCTGACCCGCGCACCGACCCTCCGGCGGAAGGCGGCGCTGATGGCAAAGATCCAGGACGAGGCAGGCCATGGCCTCTACCTTTATTCTGCCGCTGAAACGCTAGGCACCAGCCGGGACGAGATGTACCGAGACCTGCTTTCCGGCAAGGCGAAATATTCCAGCATTTTCAACTATCCGACGCTGACCTGGGCCGATATCGGCGCTGTCGGTTGGCTGGTGGATGGCGCTGCGATCACCAACCAGGTGCCGCTCTGCCGCTGTTCCTATGGCCCGTACGCCCGTGCCATGGTGCGGGTCTGCAAGGAAGAGAGCTTTCACCAGCGCCAGGGCTTCCAGATTATGCTTTCCCTTGCCCACGGGCACGAGACGCAAAAGAAAATGGCGCAGGATGCGCTGAACCGCTGGTGGTGGCCCTCCATCGCCATGTTCGGGCCGCCGGACGGTGAGTCCAAACACTCGGCCCAGTCCATGGCCTGGAAGATCAAGCGCCACTCCAACGACGAACTCCGCCAGCGCTTTATTGACATGACGGTGCCGCAGGCGGATTTCCTGGGGCTGCGCATCCCTGATGATGAGCTGCGCTTCAACGAAGATACCGGCCATTATGAGCATGGCGCTATCGACTGGGACGAATTCTGGGCCGTCGTGAATGGTGAGGGCCAGTGCAACATCGACCGGCTGGCGATGCGCAAAAAAGCCCATGACGAGGGCGCGTGGGTCCGCGATGCAGCGTCAGCCTATGCCGGAAAACGCGCCGCCCGCAAAGCAGCAGAGAAAGTTGCCGCCGAATGACCGATGCCATCGAAAAAGAATGGCCCTTGTGGGAGGTCTTCATCCGGGCCCGCGGCGGCCTGGATCACCGGCATGTGGGTTCCCTGCGTGCGCCGGATGCCGAAATGGCGCTGTTGAACGCCCGCGACGCCTATACCCGCCGTGGTGAGGGCAACTCCATCTGGGTGGTCCAGGCCAACGACATCACTGCCAGCAACCCGAACGACAAGGGCAGCTTCTACGACCCCGCCGACGACAAGGTTTACCGTCACCCCACCTTCTATCAGTTGCCGGACGAGGTGGATCATATCTAACCAGGCTCTCTTCGAATACACGCTGCGTCTGGGCGACTCTACCCTGATCCTGGCTCAGCGCCTGGCCGAATGGACCGGTCATGCGCCTGTCCTGGAGGAGGACATGGCGCTTGGCAATCTTGGGCTGGACTTGCTGGGGCAGGCGCGCTCGTTCCTGTCCTATGCGGGCGAGATCGAGGGCAGGGCGCGGAGCGAGGACGATCTTGCTTTTCACCGCGATGCTTGGGACTTCCGCAACGTCACATTGGTGGAGCAGCTTAATGGAGATTTTGCCCAGACGATCGTCCGCCACCTGCTGTTCAGTGCCTGGCATGAACTGGTGCTGGAGCAACTGGGGCGTTCCAAGGATGAACGCCTTGCGGCAATAGCTGAAAAAGGCGTGAAGGAAATGGCCTACCATTGGCGTCACGCTGCCGAGTGGGCCATCCGTCTGGGCGACGGCACCGCAGAGAGCCACCGGCGGATGCAGGCCGGGCTGGAGGTTTTGTGGGGCTACACCACGGAATTGTTCAGCATCGATGCTGTGGATCAGGCGATGCTCGCTGAAGGTGTCGGCCCGGATCTGGCAGCGCTGCGCCCGCAATGGGATGCCCGTATCGACGC
The DNA here is from genome assembly GCA_965202745.1 of Alphaproteobacteria bacterium. GTDB lineage: Bacteria > Pseudomonadota > Alphaproteobacteria > Bin95 > Bin95 > JACKII01. The sequence goes on along the minus strand of CBDBCB010000019.1, from coordinate 135,968 downwards.
CGTGCTGGCGGAGGCAACATTGACCCGCCCGGAAGGGAGTATCCGCTCGGCCGGCAAGCAGGGCACGCATTCCGAACATCTGGGACACATCCTTTCTGAGATGCAGTTCCTGCAACGCGCCTATCCGGGAATGGAATGGTGATGCCGGAAGCTGGCGTCGCGTCATTCAATGAAACCCGCGTCTGGTGCGCGCTTGCAGAGGTGAGCGATCCGGAACTGCCGTTCCTTTCCGTTATCGATCTTGGCATCGTGCGTGGGATCTCGCTAGACGAAGGCACTGTCACCATTACGCCGACCTATAGCGGCTGCCCGGCTGCGGAAGTGATCGGTTTGGCCATTGCGCAAAAGCTGGCGGCGGCGGGCTTCGATCTCAAGGTGGAATCCCGGTTGTCTCCCGCCTGGACCACCGACTGGATTACGCCGGAGGGCCGGGAGAAGCTGTTGGCGCATGGCATCGCGCCGCCGCCGAGGACAAGCGCCGACAAGCGCGCTCTGTTCGCTGAGTCGCCCGCCATTGCCTGTCCCCATTGCGGCAGTCTGGATACAGAATTGGTCAGCGCCTTTGGGGCGACGGCCTGCAAGGCGATGCACCGCTGTCAAACCTGCTCCGAACCGTTCGAGGCGTTTAAGTGTCTGTAGCGCCCCGCTTTCACACTCTCACGATTGCCGAAGTCCGGCGGGAGACTGAGGACGCAGTCGCTGTCCGCTTTCACGTCCCGGATGATCTGCGCGAAGCCTTTGCCTATCGGGCAGGGCAGTATCTGACCTTGCGCCGCACCTTTGATGGCGAGGAATTGCCCCGCTGCTATTCCCTCTGCCATGCGCCCGGCGATGGGCTTTGGGTCGGCGTGCGGGAGGAGCCGGGCGGCCGCTTCTCCGGCTGGTTGAACCGGGAGGCGGCGGTTGGTGACAGTGTCGAGGTCATGACACCGGACGGCCGTTTTACGCTCTCTGCCAGTGGTGATGGCCCCGCCCGCAGCATCCTGTGTGTAGCGGCTGGCAGTGGCATCACCCCTGTTCTGGCTATTCTGGAAACGCTGCTGGCCGGGGAGCCGGACAGCACGGCAACCCTGATTTACGCTAACCGCGACACTGCCCATATCATGTTCCGTGAGGGCGTGCAGGACCTGAAAGACCGCTATCTCAACCGATTCCGCACGTTTCATGTGCTTTCGCGTGAGCCATCTGATGTGGAATTGCTGACCGGCAGGCTGGATGATGGCAAATGCCGCTCACTCTTTGCACGCGGCGGTGCAGCCGATGCAGCGAGTCATGATATGGCCTACCTCTGCGGACCCGAAGTGATGATGGATGTTGTCGCGGACTCGCTGGCTGAGCATGGCCTGGACCCAGCCAATATAAGGCGGGAAGTGTTTCTGAATGCCGATTCGGCGCGCCCGTCAGACGCCCATCGCCCGCCGCCGGTACCAACGCCGGAAGGGGCGCAGGTTACGGTCATTTTGGATCAGCGCCAGCGGACTTTTACCTTTGACCCTGCCCAGGAGAGCATTCTGGATGCCGCTCGCGCTCTGGGGGCGGATGTGCCGTTTGCTTGCAAGGCCGGGGTTTGTGCTACGTGCCGCGCCCACTTGAGCGAGGGCGAGGTCACCATGGCGCGCAACCAGGCTTTGGATCAGGACGAATTGGACCGCGGCTATATCCTGACGTGTCAGACCCGGCCCAAAACTGCGAAGGTGGTCATCGATTACGACCGCAGGAGCGGATAGAAGGCTCTTGGCCTGTCGGACCATGCCAGCAACAGCAAGGCGATAAGCCCTGGCAGGAAGACCAGGGCATAGATTGCGGGAGCTGCCGCCGGTTCCATGGCCAGGATACTGCGCAACAGGAAAGCGCCCAGCAGAATGGCTGCCGAACTCCCGAAAGCAATTCCTATCCGCCAGAATTGTCCTCGGCGGTTAGATGGGCCAATCAGCATGGCGGCCACAGAGACCAGAATTACGGACGCGCAGAATAGGGACGACACCACTCTATAGTGGCCTTCCGCCCGCAAGCTGCGCAACTGCTTGTCGTCAGCGTCGGCGATGTTCGCTGTGAACAGTTCCAGCGTGCCCCGCTCTTCCGGCTGTTGCCAGCGCTCATCGATGTCCCGGGCCAGGCTGGAAAGGTCCAGCGTATACTGCTTGAAATAGAGAACGGTCGCCCGGCCAGTCTTCCTGTCGATCTCCTGCAGGTTTCCGTCCTGCAGGATTAGCCGCTGGCCCTCTGTATTGGTGGTCAGCTTGCCGATCCGCGCCATCCAGGTCTGGGTTTTCTTTGGGTCGCGCTCGTCCTGGAACAGAATACCATGCAGGGCCGAATCGCCTGTCCGCTCCCGAACATAGAACATGGTGCCTTTGCGGATTGCATTGAATTTGCCCGGCTGTATGGCCAATGCGGCCAGGTTGTGCCGTTCGAAAAATTGAGCTTCCTTAAAGGCGCGGAAAGCCATGGGCCCGAAGTGAAACGCCATCAGCCCGTTGGCGATCGTCAGGATCAGGGCCACCCACAGGCCTGGCCTGGCCAGCTTCATATTCGAAACGCCAATCGCCCGCATCACCACCAACTCGCTATCAAGCTGTGCCCGGTAGTAGGCGAAGATCACGGCAAGACAGGCCGAAAGCGGCAGCAGCACCGGCAGCAGGCGTGGCATGGCGAGCACGATCAGCCACAGAAAAACATCCAGCCCCATGCCCTTGCTCAGATTGCCGAGCAGAGGCAGGGCGCTCCACAACACAGCGATCACCACGAATAACGCGGTAATCAACAGCGTTGCGGTCAGAATCTGCCGGGCCAGATAATAGGTCGAGTGGTTTAGTATGGCGTTCATGCGGCGTATATAACCGAACCATCCCAACACTGCGAGCCAGCCGTGACGCCCGCGCAATCGGACGCTATCCTGGCTGCATCAAATCTTTCGAGCACCGCCGACGGAGAGCCATCCCCCATGAAGATCGCATTCAAAGACCCGCAGGACTTGACCGTCGACGGAATGGTCGTCTGTGTTGCCGATGGCAACATGCTGTCGTCCGCGGCACAGGCGTTGGATACTGCAACGGCTGGGGCTGTCCGCAAGGCGCTGGATGCCAGCCGCTTTACCGGCAAAAGTGGTAAGCATCTCAATTTGCTCGCACTTTCCGGCGCCAGCGCCGCTCGTAGTGTTCTGGCCGGTATCGGAAAACCTGCCGACGCCAGCCCTAAATCCTGGCAGGACTGGGGCGGCAGCCTCTGTGGCCATCTGGCTGGCAGCGGGGCTGTGAGCCTGTCTGTGTCGGTCGATGCCATGGGCGGCGCGGTGGCTTCGGCAGATGCGGCTGCCAATGTGGCGTTCGGCATTTCGCTTGCGGCTTACCGGTTCGACCGTTACCGCACGACGGAAACAGCAGACCAAAAGCCGACATTGGCTGACATCACCATCCTGGTGGAGGGAGCCGCCGGGGCGGAAGCAGCCTTTGCGCCACTTCAGGAAATCGCAGCGGGCGTGTCCTTTGCCCGCGATCTGGTCAGCGAACCGGGCAACGTCCTCTACCCGGAAAGTTATGCCGATCGCTGCTCGGAATTGACCGCGCACGGCATCGAAGTCGAAGTTTTTGATGAAGCGCAGTTGGAAAAGATCGGCATGCGCACCCTGCTGGCCGTCGGTATGGGCAGCGAGCGTGACTCCCGCGTCGTCGTAATGCGCTGGATGGGGGCGGACGATGCCAATGCAGCGCCGATCGCCCTGGTCGGCAAAGGCGTAACCTTCGACACCGGCGGCATCTCCATCAAGCCCGCAGGGGGCATGGAGGATATGAAGTTCGATATGGGCGGCTCAGCAGCGGTTGTCGGCGCTATGCGCGCGTTGGCTGGCCGCAAGGCTAAAGCCAACGTAATTGGCATCATCGGCCTCGTGGAAAACATGCCTTCCCACAATGCCCAGCGCCCTGGCGACGTGGTCGAAAGCATGTCGGGCCAGACGGTGGAGGTAATCAATACCGACGCCGAAGGCCGCCTGGTGCTGTGCGATCTGATGACCTACGTCCAGCGCACCCATAAACCGGCGGCGATGATTGATCTGGCGACGCTGACCGGCGCGATCATCATCAGTCTGGGGCATCACTATGCCGGCATGTTCGCCAGTGACGACGAGATGTGCGACGGCCTTTCCGCCGCCGGTGCCACTGTCGGGGAGCCCGTTTGGCGGATGCCGCTTGGCGACGAATACGATAAGGCCCTGAAGTCCGAGATCGCCGACATGAAGAACGTTGGCGGGCGTGATGGTGGCTCGATCACGGCGGCTCAGTTCCTGCAGCGGTTCGTCGAGAACGGCACGCCGTGGGTGCACTTGGACATTGCAGGCATGGCCTGGGCAAAGCAGGGCAAACCGACTGTGCCGAAGGGTGCCGCTGGCTTTGGCGTGCGCTTGCTCGACCAATTCATCGCGGACCGTTACGAGAAGCGCTGAGGCACTGCCAGTGCAAGCCAATTTCCGGAACCTGGCTGGGCGGCCATTGGAGTTACTGGTCGCACAACTGGCCGCGGAATATTTCGCGGCGGAAGCCAAGGTATTGATCCGCGCGCCGTCTGAGGAGCGGATCAAGGCGCTGGATCAGGCCCTATGGACCTTTGATCCAGCCTCATTCCTGCCCCATGGAACGGAAGAGGCTGGACGGGCTGAGGGGCAGCCTGTGCTTTTGACCACGGGCGAAGGCAATCCAAATGGCGCTGCGGCGCTGCTACTGATCGACCATACTGTCGCGCCGGATGAGCCTGATTGGCAAAGTATCGACTATGTCTTTGAACGTAGCGACCCCGCCGCGCGTGAGGCTGCACGCCAGCAATGGCGCATCTGGAAAGAGCAGGGGCTCGAGCCGGTTTACTGGCAGGCTGAGGCTGAGGGCTGGCAGCGCGCGGGTTAGTCGCGCCGCCGGGCGTTGCTGTTTGCCGGGGCGATGGGTATAGACCGCGCCGTCTCAATCATACGGAGCCAGACACATGGCCGTGCAGCGCACACTCTCGATTCTGAAACCCGATGCCACCCGCCGTAACCTGACGGGGCAGATCAATGCCCGGTTCGAGGCATCCGGCCTGCGGATCGTCGCGCAGAAGCGTCTGCAGCTGACCCAGGCTCAGGCTGAAGGCTTTTATGCCGTGCACAGCGAGCGGCCGTTCTTCGGCGACCTCTGCGCATTCATGACATCTGGTCCGGTTGTCGTTCAGGTTCTGGAAGGCGAGAACGCGGTGGAAGAAAACCGCCGCATCATGGGCACCACGAACCCGGCCAATGCCGATGAAGGCACCATTCGCAAGGATTTCGGCGAGTCCATCGAGGCAAACTCCGCCCACGGTTCCGACAGCGAAGAGAATGCCGCGATCGAGGTCGCTTACTTCTTTAGCCAGACAGAAATCGTCGGCTAAATTTTCGATTGCGGAATAGGCGATTGCGCTTGCGCCGCCTATTCTTCACGAGCACTAAAGCGCGCCTAGGCGTTGCAGCTCGCGGCGCACCACTGGCAAAACTTCCCCAGGCTCAATCTGGAAGCCGGAAATCCCGGCACCCTCAGCCGCGCCGACATCGCTCTCCCGGTCGCCGACCATAAAGGCGCAGCCAGGATCGACCTGCCAGCCTTTCATGAAATCTCGAACCATGCCCGGCCCCGGCTTGCGGCACAGGCAGACGGCTGCATGACCATCTTGTGGAAACGCGGGATGATGCGGGCAGTGGCGGAACCCATTGATCCACGCACCGTGCCTGGCCAGATCAGCAGCCATGTGCCGATGGATGGTATCGACGTCGCAGGACGAATAGAGGCCCCGCGCCACCCCGGACTGATTGGTTACAACAAAGGCCAGATAACCTGCCTGATTGACCAGATGCACCGCCTCAATCGCGCCGGGAAGCCACCGGAACTTCGCCCACTCATGCAGGTAGCCGATGTCATCGTTCAGACAGCCGTCGCGGTCGAAGAACACGGCGCCGCGCTGCTTCGATCGGGTCGGCGGTTTAACTTGCTTTGCATGCATAGAGGTTTAGTATCTTCCAATGCGAAAAGAGGATAATCCGCAAAATCAATCTGATTACGTAACCAGATAATGAATCTTCTGCGCATTCGATTGAAACTAAGGACAACCTCGATGGCATATCGGTTGCTGCTGGCATATTTGGGGGTCTGGTACCGATTAGGCGTGTTCCGTTGGCACCGCTTGCGCAGTCTGCGGGAGTGGATCGACTGCAGGTTGCTTATCAGATTTGGATTGTTCGACAGCGCGTTTTATCTAGAGGTTTATCCCGATGTTTGCCATGCAGGGTTGGATCCAATTCATCACTTTATATCACACGGACGCCAGGAACGGCGCAAGCCGCATTTACTTTTCGATACACACTATTATGTGGAACAGATGCCGGTTGCGGACCGTCATATGCTACCGGCAATCCACTTTATCCTCTTTGGTCGCTTTTCTGGTTTGTCACCCAATCGATGGTTTGATCCGGTGTATTATATGCAGGAAGCTTCCGATTGGAAATTGAGCGTAGGAAATTCGTTTTTTCATTATTTGGAATACGGAAATTTGCAGAATATTCGCCCATCATCTGCATTTAACCCGGAAGAATACTTGCAACAAAATCAAGAAGTAGGTGCTTTAGGATATTCGGCAATGGAGCATTTTATCCGCGGAGAGCCGGAGAAGGAATCCGGTAGACTTGGTTCATTCAGTCAATTGCCCGCGCCGCGCCACATAGCAAAGAATGCACCACCATCAGACCCGGTGTCCGCCATTCGCGCCCTGCCGCCTGCGTTGCCGCAAAACCCGGATATTGATGTTATCGTTCCAGTCTATGGCGCGGCTAACGAAACGCTGAGTTGCCTCTACCACGTTCTATCTGCAGACAATTTGACAGTTTTCCGGTTGGTCGTAGTGGATGATTGCTCACCCGACGCAGAATTGACAAAAATACTAAAAGAATTGGCCGACGAAGGTTATTTCCAATTAATCTACCACGAGAAAAATCTCGGATTCGTTAATAGCGTAAATGACGGGATGGAATTGGACGAAAATACAGACGTTATATTGTTGAACTCTGATACAGAAGTATATGGTGATTGGATCGACCGGTTGCGCCGGGTAGCGGAAGCCGGCGATGATATTTCAACTGTTACGCCATTAACCAATAGTGGAACGATATGTAGTTACCCGATTTTTCCCGAAGACAATCCTGGCGCACTAGAAATATCGTATGAGGAGTTGGACAGGGTTGCCGCTGCAGTGAATGGCGACAAAGCGGTTACGATCCCGACAGCAGTGGGATTTTGCATGCTTATCAAGCATGCCGCTATTTCACAGGTTGGCCTATTCGATGTGGAGGCCTTTGGCCGTGGCTACGGCGAGGAGAATGATTTTTGTCTTCGCGCCCGACAGGTAGGTTGGCGGGACGTTGCTGCCCCTGGAGTATTTGTCCGTCACTTAGGGTCCATGTCGTTCGCGGGCGAGAAAGGCAAACGGGTTGAAGCCGCGCTGCAGGTTATACGCGCGCGCTATCCGTTTTATGAGGCCGAAGTTCGCCAATTTGTCGCGAGGGACCCGCTGAAGCCCTATCGATTTTCCTTGGATATGCACCGTTTGTCGTCCCTTGCGGCCGACCGTAATGTCCTGATCGTGTCCCATGCCCGTGGTGGTGGCACTGAACAATGTGTGAGAGATGAAACGGAGAAGCTCGAGAAAGAAGGGTTTGGCGTATTCCGATTAGTCCCGGCTGCGGGCAATAAGGGGGAGGTCTATGTCTTTCATCGCGATTTGCCGACAACGCCGAATATTTCCGTGATGGGATTGGTAACAGACATTGATGCGTTGTCTGATTTGATAAAAAGCTTGCGTATATCCAAATTGCAAGTACACCATGCAATAGATTTTGGATCAAACGCCGTTAATAATTTGAAACGCTTGGTCGATGTGGTTGATGTTCCATACACAGTATATGTGCATGATTACTTCGGGATTTGTCCAAGGGTTAATCTTGCTGACGAAACCGGCTTTTATTGTGGAGAGCCTGCCAGCGCAGGTTGCAACAGGTGCCTTCGAGAGCGTGGTTCGTCTGTTGGACAGCCGGATATAGACGCATGGCGGAACGGTTACCGTCGGCTATTGGGCGGGGCGGATAGCGTTGTTGCACCGAGCCAGGATGTTGCCAGGCGGCTGAACCGGTACTTTGCCGAAATAGTTGTGAATGTTGTTCCCCACGAGGATAATGTTCAACCGGCAGCGCCGCGCCCTCCTCGAAACCAGCGTCCGCTGCGCATCGGCGTAGTCGGCGCGATTAGTGCAGTGAAAGGTTTTCATATTCTTTCAGCGAGTGTTGCCTGGGCAAAGAAGAACATGCCAGACGTGCAATTCATTGTTTTAGGCTATACGGAAGATGACTTGGGCGCAGACCGTTCTGGTATTGAGATCGCCGGGCCTTACGCTCATGACCGGATATTGGAAGAGATCGATGAACAGGCATTTGACCTGATATTTCAACCTTCTGTTTGCCCTGAGAGCTATTCCTATGTTCTTTCCTCCGCTTTGCAGACCGGTCTGCCGATAGCTGTGTTCGACATCGGGGCGCCGGCCGATCGCTTGTCTGGTGTGCCGCAAGGTCTGATTATGCCGCTGGAACTGGCGAAAGACCCGCCTGCGCTGGTGAAGCGGCTTGTCCAGCATGCGGAAATCGCGAATGGTGGAGGCGAACACAGCCGCCTAAGGGAAAAGCCAGAACGATGTCCGCAAGCCCGCCCATCCGCTCCTTCCTGTTCGTACCCGCTGACAGCGAGCGCAAATACCAGAAAGCCTCCGGCACCAAAGCCGATGCACTGATCCTCGATCTTGAGGATTCGGTGGCGCAGGAAAACCTGCCGAAGGCGCGGGAGATGGCGCGGGAGTATCTCCAGGCAAAGCGCGATGATCGCGGCCGTCAGCAACTCTGGGTGCGCTGCAATCCGCCGGAAACGCCCCTGGCGCTGCCGGACCTGGCGGCAATCATGGCGGGCGCGCCGGATGGCATCATCCTGCCCAAGGCCTATTCGGCCGCAGAGGCGGTGCAGTGCGATCATTTCCTTTCAGCGCTGGAAGCGCGGGAGGGGCTGGAGATTGGCTCGACCCGCATTCTGGTGATTGCGACGGAGACAGCGCGCAGCGTTTTCACCATGGAAAGTTTCATCGGTGCTTCGCCCCGGATTTACGGCATGACCTGGGGGGCGGAAGATCTTTCCGCAGCCCTCCGCGCCACGACGAACCGGGTGCCGAGCGGCCTCTATGAGGACGTGTACCGGCTGGTGCGCTCGCTTTGTCTCGCAGCCTGTCATGCAGGCGATATGGAGCCGGTGGACGTGGTCTATCCGAACTTCCGCGACCTGGAAGGCATGAAGGCGGAGGCGATCCAGGGCCGCAAGACCGGCTTTACCGGTAAGATCGCGATCCACCCCGATCAGGTCGATATCATCAACGAGGCCTTCACGCCGACGGCGGAGGAAATCGAGTACGCGAAGCGCGTGATCGCGGCGTTCGGCGATCTCGGCTCCGGCACGGTCGGGCTCGACGGCAAGATGCTGGATATGCCCCACCTGAAGCAGGCCTGCCACGTGCTGGGCATCGCCGAGATGCTGGCAGCGCGGGGCTAGGCAGCCTTTCCCCACATGACCCGCGCAGAACTGGAGGCGCTTCTGCTTGGCCTGCTGCGCTTGTGGCAGGCCGAGGCAACCGTGTGCGCTGACCGTGCTGGTGATGTCATTTCTTGCAGGATTGAAGGGCAGGCGCTCGCACCGCTGACCGTGACCTGGCTGGAGGCACCCTTCGGCATTGCCTGGCAGGTGCAGCCGGAAGGCGGGCGGCAGCGGACCTACCCCTCCGTCATCGGACTGATCCGGGATTTGCGCTCGCGCTTGGCGCCGGAGCGGGATGCTGGCCGCGTGCTGTTCGTGAAGGGGGAGGGGGCGTGATGGCCCTTCCCGCGTTTCCTACCCCCGTCACGGTCCTCACCGGCTTTCTTGGCAGCGGCAAGACCACGTTGCTGCGCCACGTGTTGGCGGATCCGGTGCTGGCCGGGACGGCAGTGATTGTGAATGAGTTCGGGGAGGTGGGGCTCGACCACGACCTGATCGAGAGCGCCGACGAGGACCTTGTCGCTCTTTCCACGGGCTGCCTTTGCTGCGCCGTCAGGGGCGACCTGACCCGGACCATCGCCGATCTTTTGGAGCGGCGGGCGGCGGGTGAAATCGCCTTTGAGCGGTTTGTGGTCGAGACTTCGGGGCTGGCCGACCCCGCGCCCATTGTGCAGGCGCTGGCGCTGGACAATGACCTGCGCGGCAAGGTGGAACTCGCGCGCATTCTGGTCACGCTGGATGCAGTCAATGGACCGGACGTGCTGGCGCAGTACCGGGAGGCGCAGAAGCAGGCGGCTTTCGCCGACGCTATCGTGCTGACCAAGGCCGATCTCGCGCCCGAGGGCGATGCCCAAAAATCCGCCCACGCGCTAAACCCGCAAGCGGAGTTCCTGACGGCTGACTATGGCAAGCTCGACCCGCGCGCGCTGTTGCCTGCCGCCGATCCGGCGGGGGCTCTTGCCCGCTGGCTCGATCTGGCCGGGGAGGGAGAAGCGGAGCACACGCCGGGTATCAACAGCGTCTCGCTGGTGCGCAACGAACCGGTTCCCGCTATCGCGCTGACCCTTTTCCTGGAAGCGCTGGCCGAGGTTTGCGGCCCGGACCTGCTGCGGATCAAGGGCTTGGTGCAAATCGCGGAAGCGCCGGACACACCTGTAGTTGTCCATGGCGTACAGCACGTCTTTCATCCGCTGGATTGGCTGGTGCGCTGGCCTGGCCCGGACCGCCGCACGCGGCTGGTGCTGATCGGGCGGAACCTGCTGCCTGGCTGGCCGCGCCTGCTGCTGCAGGAGATTGAGCGCGAGGTTCGTGCGGCGGCCTAACCATGGGTTAGGCGGAATTGGTTTGACCGCGTTTGAGGCGCGGTCTCAAATAGGGGCAATGATTCGCCGCCTCCGCTGGGCGCGCGATCCCGATAAAATCTAGAGGAAGTCCCATGAAGGGTGTCGTATTCACCGGCGACCGCAAGCTCGAAATCCGCGATTTCGAAGATCCCACCCCTGGCCCGAACGATGTGATCCTGGAGATCAAGGCATCCGGCATGTGCGGCAGCGATTTGCACCAATACCGTGCGCCGCCCCATCCACCGGGCGGGGTTGTAACGGGCGGTGTGCGGCGCATGTCCGGCGCTATCGCGGGGCACGAGCCGTGCGGTGTCGTGGCGGAAGTCGGCTCTGCGGTCAGCGAGAAGCTGGTGCGTGTCGGCCAGCGGGTGATGGACCACCACTATGATGGCTGCGGCGGCTGCAAGCACTGCCTCGGCGGCTGGAGCCAGATGTGCCTGGACGGCGCTACTGTGTTCGGTTCTGGCGCGCATGGCGCACACGCCAAATACATGAAGGTCCCGGCGCACACGCTGGTGGAACTGCCGGACAGCCTGTCGTTCGAGACGGGGGCGGCCATCTCCTGCGGCACGGGCACGGCCTGGCGCGCGCTGAAGCGGCTGCAGCTCCAGGGCGGAGAGACGATTGCGATATTCGGCCAGGGTCCGGTCGGCCTCTCCGCGACGCAGCTGGCAGTTTCCATGGGAGCGCGGGCAATCGCGCTTGATGTCTCCGACGAGCGGCTGGCGCTGGCCAAGGATTTCGGGGCGGAGATCACCATCAACGCCATGAACAACGATCCAGTCGCCTCCATCCGCGACCTGACCCATGGTGAGGGCGCACACAAGACGCTGGATTGCTCCTCCGCCCCGACCGCGCGTCAGGCGACGGTGCAGGCCGTGCGCTCCTGGGGCATTGCCTGCTTTGTCGGCGAGCGCGGGCATGTGGAACTGGATGTCTCCAACGATCTGCTGCGCCGCCAGGTGACGCTGGTCGGCTCCTGGACCTTCTCCAAGCAGGGCCAGGCCGAATGCGCCGAGTTCGTGGCCGACCGCAAGGTGGAGGTGGACAAGCTCTTCACCCACCGCTGGAAGCTCGATCAGGCGGAAGAGGCCTACAAGCTGTTCGACCAGCAGACCACCGGCAAGGCGGTAATCTTTCCGGGCTGATGAATGGCGGGAGCTTCACCCCCGCATGGAGGTGAGGCCCGCCGCCTGGTCCCGCAGCACGTATTTCTGTATCTTGCCGGATGGCGTGCGCGGCATCTCCGCAATCGGCTCCAGCCGTTCCGGCCAGTATTGCCGGGCGACTTCCGCTGCGGTGAGGCGGGTGGTCATTTCCTCGAAGGTGATGCTCTGGCCCGGCTTGAACTGCACGAAGGCGCAGCCGCGTTCGCCGAGGCGCTCGTCGGGCATGCCGACAATGGCGGCGGCTTCCACCTCTGGCATGCGGTAGAGCACTTCCTCCACCTCGACGACCGGGATGTTCTCCCCGCCGCGGATGATGATGTCCTTGGTCCGTCCGACGATGCGGATGTAGCCGTCGCCGTCCATGCGCGCCCGGTCGCCGGAGTCGAACCAGCCATCCGCTGTGAAATCGGCAAGGCCAGGGCGTTTCATGTAGCCGGCGAAAGTTGCCGGGCCGCGGGCCTTCAGGTCGCCTTCTTCATCCGGGCCGGCGCGGCTGCCGTCCTCCCGGAACACAGCGACTTTCATCTCCGCGAACGAGCGGCCGTCGGTGCCGAACACTTTCTCCGGCGGGTCGCCCGGATAGGTGGAAGTGACCAGGCCCACCTCCGTCATGCCCCAGACAGAAAAGATGTGGCGGCCTAGCCGCTTTGCCGCCATCTCACACAGCACCCGCGGGATGGGGGCACCTGCGCAGAGGAAGCCGGCGAAGCTGGAAATGTCATGCTCCTCCAAGTTCGGCGCGTGCGTCAGGTCCGCCAGGAACGGCGTGGAGGCCATGGTGAAGGTGCACCGCTCCGCTGCAATGATCGCGCCGCCCGTTGCACCATCCCAGATGTCCTGCAACGCGACGCTGCAGCCGAGCACCACCGGCAGCATCAACCCGACGAGAAAGCCCGTCTGGTGGGCGATAGGGGAGGCCATGAAGACCACGTCATCCGCCGTCAGGCCCTTGTCGAGGAAGGAGCCCAGACTGGGAATCAGTGAATTCTGGCAATGCAGTGCACCCTTGGGCTCGCCCGTGGTGCCAGAAGTGTAGATGAGTTGGCAGAAATCCGTGGCCGCCGGGCGACGCTCGGCGAAGAGGGCGGCAGCGTCGGTCTCCGTCTTCCAGGTGCGATCGAGCACGTTGCGGCGGAAGCCCTCCTCCAGCACGTGCACGTGTTGCAGATGGGGCAGTTCGGCCAGCAGTTCCTCCGCCAGCGCGCCGTGGTCGAAGCCGCGGAACTCGCGCGGGACGATTAGAGTCTTTGTCTCTGCCAGATCCAGCATGAAACGCAGTTCGCGGCGGCGGAAGATCGGCATTAGCGGGTTGACGATAGCCCCGATCTTCCAGCAGCCGAGCATGATCGCCATGGCCTCGTACCAGTTTGGCAATTGCATGGCGACCACGTCGCCCGCCTCGACGCCTTCCGCTGCCAGTGCCAGGCCGATGCGGGTCGAATCCCGGTCCAGGTCGCGGTAGGTATAGGCCTGCCGCTTGCCGCCGAGTGTGCTTTTGCGATCGATGACGGCGACCTTGTCCGGCTGCTCCGCTACATGGCGGGCGAGGAAGCCCACCAGCATTTCATCTTTCCAGAGACCGGCTGCGCGCATACCAGCGGCATATTCGGGCGTGATGGCGATTTGTGGATCGACGGGCGTGGCGTTTCCTCGCGTGCTTTCAAGCTTGGCAGGAATGCTGGCACGCGGGCGCCGTCAATGGAAGTTACGGGACTTGACCGGGAAGCGCTGGCTGCCGAGCATTGGGCGGACGACCTCATCCGCATGGGCGAGTTAGGGCTGCATGGCATCGGACAGGGGGCCATCCAGGTCCGCCAGCAGGTACGACCGGTCCTCGATGTGATTGGCAACCACGTGGATCACCAGCCCCTCCTTTTGCAGCTTGCCCTCCACGTAGAGCAGGCGCGTGCGCATGACGGTGGCGCGGTAGGTCTCGAACACTTTCGGCCAGACGATGATGTTGGCGATGCCGGTCTCGTCCTCCAGCGTCGCGAAGATCACCCCCTTGGCACTGCCAGGCCGCAGCAAAGCCATCGGGTGGCGGCGCAAGGTCAGGCGCTGGCGGCGGTAGTCCTCCGCCACCTGCTCCCCCAGGGCGGCTTTTGGCAGGGTGACGGCGGGCTCGGCTTGGCCCTCTCCGGCAGCAGCGAACAGGGGCAACGGCTCCGGCGGCAGGGCGCGCACGGGCCCATAGCGCCTCCCGCCGGGAGAGGCCCATGGAGGCAAAAGCGTCCGCTTCCGCCAAGCGCCCCAGCACGGCGGGGGAGAGGCTGGCGTGTTCGTGCAAGGTCAGGACCGAGCCATAGCCCCGGCCCCGCACTGCCACCAGCCGCTGCATGTCTTCCTCCCGCAGGCCCTTGATCTGGCGGCGGCCGAGCCTGAGCGTGCACGCGGGCGGGGAGGCGGTGACGCCCCAGCCGACCGAGCCCCGCGCCGGGCTCCAGCGTGCAATCCCAATCGCTGTGGTTCACGTCCACGGGCAGCACGCGCACGCCATGGTCCACCGCATCCCGCACGATCTGTGCGGGCGCATAGAAGCCGAGCGGCTGGCTGTTCAGCAATGCGGCGGCAAACACGTCCGGATAGTGGCACTTCATCCAGGAAGAGACGTAGACGATCAGGGCGAAGCTGGCGGCGTGGCTTTCCGGAAAGCCATAGGTGCCGAAGCCCTCGATCTGCTTGAAGCAGCGCTCGGCGAATTCCGCGTCGTAGCCGCGTTCGATCATGCCGCCGACCATCTTTTCATAGAACTTCGTGACGTGGCCGTGGTTCTTGAAGGTTGCCATGGTGCGGCGGAGTTGGTCTGCTTCCTCCGGCGTGAAGTCGGCGGCGACGATGGCGATTTTCATCGCCTGCTCCTGAAACAGCGGCACGCCCAGCGTCTTGCCCAGCACCTGCTCCAGGTCTTTAGAGGGGAAGACCACGGGCTCCTTGCCCTCCCGCCGGCGCAGATAGGGGTGGACCATGTCGCCCTGTATGGGCCCTGGCCGGACGATGGCGACCTCAATCACCAGATCATAGAAGTTGCGCGGTTTCAGGCGGGCCAGCATCGAAATCTGCGCCCGGCTTTCCACCTGGAATGTGTCGAGGGAATCGGCGCGCGACAGCATCTCGTAGGTGGCCTCGTCCCCTTCCGGAATATCCGCCAGTGCCAGGTCGCGGCCATAGTGGTGGCGCAGCAGGTCGAAGCCCTTGCGCACGCAGGTCAGCATGCTGAGCCCCAGCACATCCACCTTCAGAATGCCGAGGGCGTCGATATCGTCCTTGTCCCACTCGATCACGGTGCAGTCTGCCATGCTGGCATTTTCGATCGGCACCAGCGCCTCCAGGCTATCGCGCGCGATGACGAAGCCGCCGGTGTGCTGGGGGAGGTGACGGGGGAAGCCGGTCAACTCGCGTGCCAGGGTCAGGGCTAGGGTCAACCGCCGGTCCTTGGGGTCGAGCCCAGCGGCTTCCACTCGCTCCTCCGTGATTTCCGTGTCGTGCCAGCCCCAGAGGTTACCCGCGATGGTGCCCAGAGTGTCGGCGGAGAGGCCCATGACCTTGCCCACCTCCCGGATGGCGCCGCGGGCGCGGAAGGTGACGACGGTGGCGGTCAGCCTCGCCCGGTGGCGGCCATAGCGCTGATAGAGGACTGGATAACCTCCTCCCGCCGCTCGTGCTCGAAATCCACGTCTATATCCGGCGGCTCGTTGCGGGCGGCGGAGACGAAGCGCTCGAACAGCAGGTCGACGCGGGTGGGATCGACCGCGGTGACGCCCAAACAGTAGTAGACGGCAGAATTGGCCGCCGAGCCGCGGCCCTGGCAGAGGATTTCCTGGTTGCAGGCGAAGCGCACGATGTCGTAGACGGTCAGGAAGTAGGGCGTGTAGCCCAGTTTCTGAATCAGGGTGAGTTCCTTCTTGATGGTAGCGCGGATTGCGGGCGGCGCGCCGTGCGGATAGCGGCGGGCCTCGCCCTCCCAGGTCAGGCGGGTGAGGGTCTGCTGTGCTGTCTCGCCCGGTACCAGGATTTCGGCGGGATATTCGTAGCGGAGTTCATCGAGCGAGAAGGTGCAACGGGAGACTATTTCCAGTGTGTTGATGATGGCCTGGGGCTGCTCCCGGAACAGGCGTTGCATTTCGGCTGCGGGCTTCATGTGCCGTTCGGCGTTCGCAGCCAGTCGGAAGCCGGCGGTATCGATGCTTGTGCGTTCGCGGATGCAGGTCAGCACGTCGGCCAGCGGCTTGCGGCCCGGTGCGTGCATGGTGAGTGCGTTGCTGGCGATTAAGGGCACCCGATGGCGGGCAGCCAGCGCGGCATCTTGCGCAATGCCATTGCGGCCGGAAAAGCGGGGATGCGTGACCAGATAGAGGTTCCGGCCAAAGCGCCGCCGAAGGTCGGCCAGCGTGTCGTCCGGGTCCTGGCGGCCCCTGTCTTTACTCACTACGTCTTTACTCACTACGTCTTTGCCCACTATGTCTTGGCCCGCAGGGATGCTTTCCGGCAGCAGGGCCAGCAGCAGGTCCTGGCCATATTCCTCCACATCGCTGAGCGTCAGCCAGCAGGCCCCTTTGGGTGCGCGCTGGCGGCCGAGGCTGATGAGCTTGGAGAAGCGGCTATAGGCTGGACGGTCGATGGGCCAGGCCAGCAGGCTGAGACCATCGGGCGGGCGAGGCTTGCGCTTCCGGTCCAGCGGCTTGGTTTCGAAGGCACGCAGATCCTGCACCAGGTCGAGCCTGGTACCGACCACAAAGCGCACACCAGCTTCTTTCGCCGCCAGGTGCGCGCGGATCACCCCGGCCAGGCTGTTCCGGTCGCAAAGCGCAAAGGCGCTATAGCCGAGCGCAGCAGCGGTCAGCGCATATTCCTGCGGGTGAGAAGCGCCCTGCAGAAAGCTGAAGTTGCTGAGGACCTGGAGTTCGGCATAGGCAGGCATGGCAACTGCCTAAAGCGCCGACACCACGTCCCGCAGGTGGCAGACATGGGGGTCGGCCTCTGTGCCTTTAACGGCGGCCAGCAGCCGGGCGTTGGCCGTTACCATGCGGCCACCCAGCCGCTCGGCGCAGGTCAGATAGAGGCAATCGGGCACCGGATGCTGGAGACGCAGAGCAAGGGCGGCTGCGACGGCGATATAGGGCTTGCTGGAAATGATGGTGGGAACGCCCAGCGTTGCGGCATCGGCAATGACCTGGGCGTGTTCCTGGCTGATTTCGTGACGCTCTGCCCGCTTCCAGGCAGCATTGGCCACTTCGGACAGAAACAGGTCCGGTGCATAGAGCGGCGAGCTATGGCGAAAGTTGGTGACGGCTTGATCAGGCGGCGTTTTGCATTTGTTTGATCCCGTCGATGAATGCAATGCCCTGGATTATCCCAGGCATGCGATTTGCGCCGTCGCGCTTTCGCCATTTGCCCTGCGCTGACATCAGGAGCCTGACCGCCATGGCGAGGGCGGTCTTTCGGCTCAGACAGCCTTTGGTTTTACCTGTCCGGTGACACACCGTCGCGAAGGCGCTTTCGATGGGATGGGTGGTTCTGATGTGTTTCCACTGTTCTGCCGGGAAATCATAGAAGGCCAGCAGCACGTCACGGTCTTTGATCCATTTGGCTACCGCTTGTTCGTCTTTCACGCCGTAGGTCTCGATGAAGAAATCGCAGGCCGCCATGGCTTCGGCCTTCGTCTCTGCCTGCCAGATGTCGTGCAGGGGGCCTTTGGCTTTCGCTTGCACCGATTGGGGCATTGCCTTCAGCCCATTGCCGGTTTTATGGAACCAGCAGCGCTGTTCTGCGGTCGCGCCGAAGACCGCGCGAAGGGCGGCCCAGAAGCCCAGTGCACCGTCGCCTACCGCGAGATCGGGCGCGTGATTGAGGCCGCGCCGCTTGAGGTCGAGCAGGAGCGCGCGCCAGCTTTGGGTCCTTTCGCGATAGCCGTCGATCAGCCCCAGTATCTCCTTTCGGCCCCATTCATCCGCGCCGATCAGCACCAGAACACATTGCTTTTCTTCCATCCTTGGCTGGAAATAGACGCCATCCGCCCAGACATAGACGATGCGCCGGGCGCTGAGATCGCGCTTCTGCCAGCGGTCGTACTCCTCCCACCAATCGGACTTCAGCCGCGAGATGGTGGGGGACGACAGGCCCGCCGCGTTCGGCCCGAGCAGCGCGGCCAAGGCCGCCTGAAAATCGCCCGTGGAAATGCCGTTGAGGGAAAGCCAGGGCAGCAAGTCCTCGACGGACTTCGCCTTGCGCAGATACGGTGGCAGGATCGAAGAAGAGAACCGACCCTTCTCAGCCTGCCGATCACGATCCCGCCCGCGTGGCCCTTTCACGGGCACTGGGCCAATCCCGGTCATTCCCTCTCGTTCTGGCAGGTGAGCGTGACGAACGACCCGCGCGGGCCCCTCGGGCGTCGTCTCATTGGAAAATGGCGCAAGCCATGCGCTCCACTCAGCTTCAAGCGCTTGCTCGATCAACTGCCGCGCCCCGGAACGGATCAAATCCGTCAGCGGATCGGCGGAAAATCCCTTGGGATGGGGCAACGCGGTGATGGTATCTCTCGTCATGGGGCATAGCCTTTTCTCGGCGAGAATTGCGGCGCGGGAACAACGCCATGATATGCCGCCCCTCAGGACAATCACCAACTGTCAGCTGTTTCTCTAGAGCGGCACGCCTAGACCAGTCAAAGCGGCCGCTTCCTGGCTGAGCGCTTCCTCCACGAACCATTTCATGGCGACGCTAGCATCGACGATGAAGACCACGCTTACCGTCTCCGGCTTTTGTGGGGAAGCATGCCATTATCCGCGGTGAGGGGCTGGCGGGTGAGCGCACGGATGCGGGCTGCAATGGTGGTGAACTCTTCCGCATCGACGCCATTGGCCGTCGTGCTGAGCACCTGCCGCAATTAGCTTTCCAGCGAGCGGTCATGCAGTTTTGCCCGGGATTTCAGGCGTTCGACGATGGTGTCGTCCAGGTTGCGGATGGTGACGGTGGCCATAGGCGCTCTCCTGTCGGGTGATAGATCGGTTGTGAGGCAGGCTTCGGGCGGGCGGTATCAGGCCATGACCCCTTGCAGGAACCAGGCGGGCGGTGCGGCGGTTTCCGGCTCCGGGGTTTCCCGCTTTGGCCGGTCGTAGAGGCCCTGGCGGTAGAGCCAGAAGCGTTGCCCGGTGTCGTTTTCCACCAGGTAATAGTGTCATCTAGAGCAGCACTGGGTTCCTCTGCTGAGAGGTTGCGCCACCATTCCGGCGCTATCCGCTCCGGCCCGCCGCCCTGGCTCACCCGGTGCATGACCTTGTGCCAGCGGAAGGCCGCAGGCGGATGGTCCGGCAACAGGGCGGTGGCGTGCACCGGCTCCGGTTCCGGCAATAACCGCAATGGCCGGGAAGGGGCCTCCGCACTGCTATAGGGGGGGCGGTTCGGTCTCTGTGACCTCGGCGGGGGGATGGCGCAGTGCTGGCAGAAAGGTGGATGCCCGTTCCGGAATATGGCTAGCAACGGGCCTGGGCCAGCCGACCCGCCGTTCGCCAAAGTATTTGGCCAGCGGCGCGCGCGGCATGTCCAGCAGGTCTCGTACCTGGCGCAATCCCACTTGCGCCAGCCGGGCCACATTGTCGGCCGGCAGGCGTAAGGCCGCGATTGGCAGGGGGAAAGCTTTGCCGGCAGATCGGTGAAATCCCCTGTAATTGCACCGGTTTCAGCGTAGCGGGAAAGTGCCCAGGCTACTCCCGGCGTCGGCGCAATGGCGGCCCGGGCGCTATAGCCGAGACCGTGCATCCGGCCCGTCACGTCGGCGAGCATGGCGGCTTCCCCATCGAACAGGTGATCGCAGCCGGTGATGTCCAGCATCAGCCCGTCCGCGCCATCCAGCGCCACCAGGGGGCTGTAGCGGCCGCACCAATCGGCCAGCTGGGCCAGGTCCCGGCTTTCGCGCAGCGGGTTCGCCGCGTGTCGCCACGGCCGGGGACAATGCCCAGGGCTGCGGCAGGAATGTTGGTAGCCATGACGCGTGGCACACCAGCCTGCTCCGCCAGGGTGACAAGCGGTCCGGCAGCGGTGCCCAAGCGGTCGGTCGCAAAATAGGGTAGCCAGAGGGCGAGATAGCGGCGGCTCATGGGATGTCCTCCTTCGCCGCTTATTGTTCTTATAATGTTCTTTTTTTTGCAAGGATAAAATGTATAAAAAGAGAACATAAATCCCGGCGATCCACCGTCCCAATCCTATGAAAGCATGCTATAACCAGTGCAATTCCGCGCCATTCCCGGGCGTGCTCTTGCCGTGCCTAAAGGATGGGTTTTCATGCAAGTACGGATCGTGACCGTCACGCCGTTTCAACAGAATTGCAGCGTCTTCTGGTGCGAGGAGACCATGAAAGGCGCGGTCGTCGATCCCGGCGGCGATCTGGACGTGATCCAATCCGCCATCGACGAGAGCGGCGCGGAGATCAACAAGATCATCCTGACCCATGGCCATGTGGATCACGCTGCCTTCGCCGGAGACTTGGCCAAGAAGCTGGGCGTGCCGATCATCGGGCCGCATATCGTCGACAAGTTTCTGATCGACAAAGTGACGGAGCAGGCAGCGGGCTATGGTTTCGGCTCGCCCGGCGCGTTCCAGCCGGACGAATGGCTGGATCAGGGCGATGTGGTGCAGGTCGGCAACATCAAGCTGGACGTCAAGCATTGCCCCGGCCACTCACCCGGCAGCGTGATTTTCCATGCCGCGCCGTTCAAGGTCGCCATCGTTGGCGATGTGCTGTTCAAGGGCTCTATCGGCCGGACAGATCTGCCGGGCGGCGACCACGACGCCTTGATCGCCGCGATCCGGCGGGAGCTTTGGCCGCTGGGTGACGATGTTGCCTTTGTGCCCGGCCACGGGCCGGTCTCCAGCTTTGGCGTTGAGCGCCAGACCAACCCTTTTGTTGCGGACCAATTGTTCCGCTGAGCGTTTCAGGAAGGAACTGCTTTCATGATTATCGATAGCCACGGTCACCTGCTGCCGGACGTCCTGCTGGAGGAGTTGCCCGACAGCAAAAGCCGCTTCCCCAGCATCCAGGTCGAGCGGACTGACGGCAAGTGGCAGTTGGGTTTCGCGGGTGGCAAGCTGACCCGCCCGATCATGCCCCGCCTGCGTGAACTGGATGAGCGCTTTGACTGGATGCAGCGCGAAGGCCTGGACCATCAGGTCTGCGGCGGCTGGCTGGATGCATTTGGCTATGAGTTGCCTGCCGAGGAGGGCGCGGCCTGGTCGCGCTTCACCAACCGGCACCTGATGGCGGCAGCGATAGAGGCGGAGAAAGTAACGACGCTCTGCACCGTGCCTTTGCAGAACGGTACGCTGGCGGCGGAAGTATTGGCGGAGGCCATGGACCAGGGCTTTGCCGGGGCCATGATCGGCACTCAACCCAAGGGCCTGGGCGGCAACCTGGATGATCCGGACCTTGACCCTTTCTGGCAGATGGCCAGCGACCGCGGTGCGGTCATCATGATCCATCCGGTGTTCGATGTGACCGACAAGCGGGTGCTGGACTATGAGCTGGTCAACGCCGTTGCCCGGTTGAACGATCTGACCACGGCCTGCTCGCGCCTTTTGTTCAGCGGCCACATGCTGAAATATCCGGGCATGAAGTTCGTGGTGCTCACCGGCGGCGCGGCGCTGCCCTACTGCCTGGGCCGTCTGATGCGGAACCACGAACTGCACCCGGAATTTGCCGACCCGCAGGCGGGCTTCAAGCATATGTATTTCGACAGCCTGGTGTTCGAACCGGACGTACTGGAGTTCCTTTGCCAGCGTGTCGGCGCGGAACGGATCATGCTAGGCTCCGATTGGCCTTTCCCGATTGGCGACTTCAAGCCTGCCCAGGTGGTGAATAACGCCAACCTTTCGGCCAGTGACAAAGACGCTATCCTCGGCGGCACCGCTGCTCAAATGCTAGGACTGTAATCAATGCCGCCCATGGACCTTTCGGCCCGCGAGATCCTGGAAAAGCTGGTGAGCTTCGACACCACCAGCCATAAGACCAACCTGCCCCTGATGGACTTCGTTGAGGAATACCTGGCGAGCCACGGCCTGAAAGGCTGGCGGGTCTATGATGAGACGGGGCAGAAGACCAACCTGTTCGTCTCCGCCGGGCCGGATGAGCCGGGTGGCATCGTGCTTTCCGGGCATGTGGATGTGGTCCCGGTGGTCGGCCAGGCCTGGACCAGCGACCCCTTCGAGCTGACGGAGAAGGGGGGCAAGCTCTATGGCAGGGGCTCCTGCGATATGAAGGGGTTTGTCGCGCTGTCGCTCTGGGCGGTGCCGCAATACATGAAGCGGGGCCTGAAGGAGCCGGTGCATCTGGCGATCAGCTATGACGAGGAAGTCGGCTGCCTGGGCGTGCGCGGCATGCTAGAGAAGCTGGCAGGCGAGGAAAAGCAGCCGCGCCTTTGCATCGTCGGCGAGCCGACCGAATTCCAGCCCGTGGTGGCGCACAAGGGCAAGTGGTCCTTCCGGGCGAAGGTGCGGGGCAAGGAATGCCATTCATCGCTCGCGCCGACCGGCGTCAACGCAGTGCAGTATGCGGCGGAGGCCGTGACCTGGCTGCGCCGTGAAGGGCGGCGGTTGGAGACAGAGGGCGCGCGGGACGAGCTTTACGACCTCCAGCACACGACGGTGCATGTGGGCACGCTGCATGGCGGCACCGCGCTCAACATCGTGCCGCAGGAGGCGGAGTTCGTCTTCGAATACCGCTACATCGCCCAAGACAAACCGGCGGAAATCCACGACCGCTTCATGAAGTTCATCCACGAGGAACTGGAGCCGGAGATGCAGGCCGTGGATTCCTCCACCGGCTTTGAGATTGAGGCCATCAGCCAAATCCCCGGCCTGGAGATCGACGCCAACCACGAGGTGGTGAACCTGGCCCGCCAGCTTTCCGGCCGGAATGACCATGCCAAGGTTGCCTATGGCACCGAAGCCAGTCTGTTCCAGGAAATTGCCGCCATTCCGACCGTTGTCTACGGCCCTGGCAATATCAAGCAGGCGCATAAGCCCGACGAGTTCCTGACCCTGGACCAACTGGCTAAGGGCGAGGAATTTATGCGCCGGCTGGGTGACAGGATCTGCGCTACATGACCAGCGCGCCGGGCTTTAACCGGCGGCGGCTTCTGCTGCTTTTGCTGCCGCGGGCGATCTATGTGCTTGCCTATGCCGTGATCGATCAGGCCCGCCCGGCCGGGGTTCAGTTCCCCCATCTCGTGCCCGCTGACTTGGGCGATGCGGCTTTCAAAGCTGCCGCGGGGCAGGCCAAGTACCACTATTACTGGCTCAATTCCTATGTGGTTCTGACCGCGGTTTGCCTGGCCGTTAGTTGCAGCGCTGGGCTGGCACTCCGCCGGGAAACACCGTGCAGCGACCGGAATATCATCGCCTGGTGCGTTGGGCTGCTGATAGCGGTTGTTGTTTTCGTCGAGTTGTTCGGCGGCATCACGCGCTGGTACACCTATCTGGGCGACGGCCTTTATGATGCGATCTTTGCCAAGATGGCGACGCTAAAGCACCCATCGGCTCTGACCATATTTCTGGACGGTCAGCAGGTGATCAAGATTGCGGTGGCGGTCTCTGTTGTCGTCCTGTCGATGTGCATGATTCTGACCCTGAAGACGCCGCCCGACGGTGCGTCTACGGCAGACAAGGCGCGGTTTTTGAAGCGCGCCCAGAACCTGCGGAAGAACTACTTCCAGCAGACGGCGCTGGTCTATGTCTTCGCCGTCATCGCCATGATGGTTGGCATGTACTGGCCCTTGCCGTTTCTGGCGGATGACGCAGCGAAGGCTGCCTATATGGAGCTGCTGACCGGCTCGGCCATTCTGCAAGGCGTGGCCTTCAGCCTGGGGGCGGCGGCCGTTTACCTGCCAGCCGCGCTGATGCTGCGGCAGTGGTCGGAAACCATGACGGTCCAACTCGCCGATCACCCCGCGGCGGACAAGGAAACCGAGGAGGCCATCGAGGCGCTTTCGATCAATCCGTTCGACCAAATGCGCCAGGTCGCCATCATGATCATGCCCATCCTGGTCAGCCTGACCCCGCTATTGGACGGCATTACGAAGCTGGCGTGAGGTGGGGTATTTACCCGATAATCGCTGCTGCCCGCTCAATGCTCTTCATCGTTTCCTTGATGTCGAGGCCCGACCAATGCATCCGCAGGATAAAGTGGTCGCTGTTGGTGGCCGCGACGACCTTGGCGACCTGTTCCTTGGCCTTGGCGGTGTCGCCGACGATGAAGTGGCTGTCGACGAACGCGTCGAAATTCTTCTCCAGGTCGGCCCCGTCGAAGCTTGGGCTGCCCCAGGCGGCATAGGCCTTGTACTTGTAGAGCAGGGCCGGACGGCAGATTTCCAGCGCGTCTGCCCCTTCCGGGCCGATGAAGGTCTCGCGGCAGACCGGCTGGGTGGCGGGCGGCGCAATACTGGCTTCGGCGCGGCCTGCATCATAGTCTTTCTTCAGCGCCTCAACTCATCGAAGCGCTGACTGAACCCAGCCAGCCAGGCATCGCCGATGCGCGCCGCCCGCTTGACCGAGGCTGTAACGCTCGCCGACCCAGATCGGGCAACCCTCAGGCTTCACCGGACGCATGGAGAGGCCGACATCGTCCAGATGGTAGTATTTGCCGTGGTGGGTGACGCGCTCCTCCGTCCACAGGCGGCGGATCATCTCGATGCTTTCCACCAGGCGGCCAACGCGCTCTTTCATCTGCGCGCCGTGGATTGCGAACTCTTCCGGCCGGTAGCCCATGCCCGTCGTCAGCACGTAATTGCCGCCGGACATCCAGTCGAGCGTCGCTGCCTGCTCCGCCACGAACACCGGGTTCTGTACCGGCAGCAGCAGTACGCTGGGGCCGATGGTCGTGTTCGGCGCTTCTGCGGTTAGGCGCGCCATCAGTGTGTGCGTGTCGAACATGCGGACAGGGTTGGTCGCGAAATGATGCGGCAGCCAGATCGAGTCGAAGCCCATCTGCTTTGCCAGCCGCGCCTGGGCAAGCAGTCCGTCCAGCGCCTTCCGCGGGTCGCCGTCGTTCGGGAATTGCGGGTTCAGGTAGAGGTCGTATTTCATTCGTCATGCTCCTTGATGACTTCAGCCAGGCGCAGCGCGAGATGTGCCACGCGCTGGCGGTCATTCGCATCGCGCATCAGGGTTTCCGTCATGGCAACGGCGATAGGCAGGTGCTCGGTGTGTTTGGCGTCAGCCTCATCGATCACCAGCCCATCCAGCAGATCGCCATAGTGCGCCACCAGCCCCGCATTGGTGACGCTTAGGCCCAGTTCGCCGAACATCTTGGCGGTCGGGCCTTTGACAGCCTCGCCGCCGATCAAGGGCGACACCGCCACCACCGGCGCTTTCAGGCCGTTCAGCCAGTCCTGCATGCCGGGCACGGCAAGGATCGGCGCAATGCTGATGAAGGGGTTGGAGGGGCAGACGATCACCGCCTCCACATCGCCTATCTCCTCCAACGCTCCCGGCAGCGAAGCTGCCGCCGCGCCTTGGTGGGTGAAGCCCGTTACCTCTGGCGCACACCGGTCGCGCACAAAGTAATGCTGAAAGGCCAGGTCGCCGCCGGCCGTATGCACGATGGTCGGCACTGGTGTATCGCTCATGGGAATGATCCGGGTCGGTACACCCGCTGCCGCGCAGATCGTGGTCGTGATGGCCGTCAGACTTTCGCCTGCCCGCAGCCGCCTGGAACGCTCCAGATGCAAGGCCAGGTCCTGGTCGCCAAGATTAAACCAGGTCTCGCCGCCTAGCCCGCTCAGCGCCTCCATGCAGCGCCAGGTCTCGCCAGACCGGCCCCAGCCGCGCTCCTCGTCGTTGAGGCCAGCCAGGGCATAGAAGACCGAGTCGATATCGGGCGAGATGTGCAGGCCCAGATGCTCAAAGTCATCGCCGGTGTTGGAGACCACCACCAGCTCACCCGGCGCCAGAATGTCCTGCAGGCCGCTAACGAGCTTCGCGCCGCCAACACCGCCGGAGAGTGCCACAACAGTCATCGGAACATGTCATCCTCAGCCGGGCGGACCAAGGCCGCAGCGGGCAGTGGGGCAGGCTCGGCAGGCAGACCACGGGTCAGCACGACCGGCGTGCCTTCGGAGCCCTCACCCATGGCCACACATGCTGCTGCCGCCAGCTGGTCGCCATGGCCAACAATGGAGACTTTCAATTCCCGGCCCATCATGTCCTCGTCGCCGCGGATGTCATCCACACAGCGGATACCTGCCGCGCCAATGGCAATGCCGCCCGTACCAATACGCCAGGCCCGCCCTACGCTATCGGTGATCAGCACCGCAGGCCGCACACCGGTCAGCGCTTCCAACCCATCGGCCAGCGCTTCGGCGGAGCGGTCGGGGTCTTCCGGCAGCAACAGAACCTGCTCGCCCGCGCCATCGATATTGGACTGGTCGATGCCCGCATTGGCCATCACCATGCCCAGCTTGTGCTCCACCACCAGCAGGTTCGGGCGGTAGCGCAGGACATAGTTTGCTTGATCGAGCGTGATCTGCACCAGCCTGGGGTCCTTGCCGGTCCGGCGTGCCCAATCTTCGGCTTCTGGGCCGGGCTGGGCATCTTCCAGGCGGGCATAGCAGCCCTCTGCCTTCGAGATGATCTTCTGGGCGCAGGCAACGATGTCGCCGGGCTCCAGCGTCAGGCCGTTGGCGCTCAGGCAGTCCAGGATCTGCCGCGATAGGTCGTCCCCCGGTTGGACATGAGGAAAGCCGTCCAGGGCTTGGTAGGTGATGGGAGCTGGCATCGCAGGGCCTGTTGGCTAACGGTGAAGAGGGGAGCGACCTTAGCAAACCGGCGGCAAAAGGAACCGTCGAAATGCCGGGGGCTGGGTTCCGGGAAGATTAGCGCCCCCGGAACACCGGTTTGCGCTTTTCGGTGAAGGCCTTGGCGGCTTCGGCATGGTCCTCGGTCTGGCCGGTGCGGGCGTGGTGTAGGGCCTCGGCATCCAGCGCGGCAGCCAGGTCACCCCGCTCCGCCACGTTCATGTTCTTCTTCATGTATTGGATCGTGAGCCGCGGCCCGGCGGCGATGTTGGCGGCGAAGGCCGCTGCCTCTGCCTCTAGTGCGGCGTCTGCTACCAGCCGGTTGGCAACGCCCAGGCGCAGGGCTTCTTCCGCCTTGATCTCGCCACCGGTGAAGTACAGCTCCCGCGCCCGGCCCGTGCCGACCAGGCCCGATAGAAAGTAGCTGCCGCCGAAGTCCCCCGAAAGCCCAACCTTGGCAAAAGCGGTGATAAAGCGGGCTGTCTCGCTCACCACCCGCATGTCGCAGGCCAGCGCCAGCGACAGGCTCGCCCCCGCGCATGGCCCGCGGACAGCCGCCACCCAGGGCTTGGCCGCTTCGTGGATCATGCGGCTGACTTCCATGCGGCGGCGCAGGCTGCGGGCGCGGGCGTCGAAGCCCTGCTTGGCCTCGCTGCCTTCGGCCATGTTCTTGACGTCCCCACCGGCGGAGAAGGCCCGCCCCGTGCCGGTCAGTACCACACAGCCGACGCTTTCATCCTGATTGAAGCGGGTGACTGCTTCCATGATGCTGTCCAGCATACCGAGCGTCAGCGCATTCAGCCGGTCCGGGCGGTTCATGGTGAGGGTGACGACATCGCCGTCGCGGGATTCTAGAAGATCGGTCATGGGTGTTTCCATCGTTGGCAGTTTGACCGACCATAGCGCAGAGTACCGCTGCGGAGCCAGTTCCCAATGACCGCCTCGGCATGTCACTGTCCACGTCGCAGGCTCGAAAAACGGTACTGTATTATGGAAAATGAGGGGCGAAAAAATCACCTAAACGAAACTAAACTTTTATGCGCAAAACTAAACCGAGCCGGCCCCAAACGGTTTAGGTGCGGTTTAGCCCCGGTTTACTAAATGCTTATCCAATGTTTACGCCGGGTTTAGGCAGAGTTTGCCTCCAATGAAGCAACCACAAGGATGCTGAGTCAGAATCCTCTTATACGATCGAGATGTGGCGCTCCGGGGCCCTCAAATCAACCGCATACATCCTTCCTCAGCGCAGCCCCAGTTCTTCCTCCTCCGCCGTTAGCGCCGGATCGCGGGAGGCAGGATCGCCCCAGCCGCCGCCGCCGCCAGACAGCACGTGAAAGACGTCGTTCGGTTCTACATGGATACCAACCAGTTTTGTTTTCAGTTTGGTTTCGCTGCCGTCGCGGGCGTGCCGCAAGCGGTAGTCGTGCGGGGCGCCGTCTTTGCCGCCGGAAATGCCGCGCGCGCCGTACTTAACGCCATCACCCGCGGTGTTGGCCCGGGCGGGGCCTTCGGTTTCCACCTGCATTTCCATCACCGCACCAACGCCGCCCCTGAATTGGCCGTCTCCGCCGGAGCCTGGGCGGAACTCATGTGATTTGAACAGCAGCGGAAAGCGCACTTCAGCGACCTCGACCGAGCCGAACTTCAGGCCGCCCGCAGAATGCCACTCGCCAGAGCAATGCCAGCCGTCGCCGACAATCGAGCCGCCAGCGCCAGGGCGTGCGTGGAACATGTGCCAGATAAAGCCCTTGCCGGTGCGCGGGTCCTTGCCCTGGATTGCTAGCCGCAAGCGCCGTCCCCAGCCGCCCATCGCCCGGTCCGGCGTCGCGGCAGAGAGGGCAGAAATCACCGCCTCGATAATCTCATTGCCGCAATGGCTGGTACACATGGTGACCGGCAGGCCCTCGTTCGGCCAGACCATGGTGCCCTGTTTCAGCTTCACCGTCAGCGGCCGGATTGTGCCGGAGTTTTTCGGCGTGAACGGGTCCAGCAGGAAGGAGAACGCCATGGCAATGGCGCTCTGCGTGTTGGCGTGGCTGGAGTTCACAAACCCCCGACTTTCCGGGTCGGAGGCCGTCATGTCGATCTCTACCTCCTCGCCCTTCACCGTGACGGTTGCCCGGATTTTGATGTCCTCCCGTCCGAAGCCGTCATCGTCCAGGATTGCCTCGCCCGTATAGACACCGTCCGGCCATTCCGCGACGGCGGTACGCGCCTGGCGCTCGGCCCCGTCCAGGATTTGCTCAACGGCGGCCGTGACGGTCTCCGCCCCAAAGTCAGCGAACAGGGCATCCAGCCGCCGCTCCCCCAGCCTTACAGATCCCAATTGCGCTGACAGATCACCCAGGAAGTCGCGCGGCAGGCGTGTATTCAGCGCCAACAAGTCCAGCAGGTCGTCCCGGCACTCGCCATGGTCATAAAGCTTGATTGGCGGCAGACGGAATCCCTCGTGGAAGATCTCCGTCGCTTCTGGGTTGTAGGCTCCGTGTGTTGTGCCGCCGATATCGGAATGATGCGCCCGGTTGATGGTCCAGAACAGCAGCTTGTCGCCTGCAAATACCGGCACGAATGCCGTCACGTCAGGCAGGTGAGAGCCGCCGCGGTAGGGGTCGTTCAGCAGGTAAAGATCGCCCTTCTTCACCTTGCCGTCAAACCGCTCTACCACCTCTTTCAATGCCCAGGTCAGCGCGCCTACATGCACCGGAATGTGCTCTGCCTGCGCAACCAGCCGCACGTGGGCATCGCAGATGGCAGTGGAGAAATCGCGGCTGGAGTTCAGGATTTGGCTATAGCTGGTGCGCAGCATCGCCTCGCCCATCTCTTCGACGATGGCGGTCAGCCGGTGCTGAATGACCGATACGGTGATCGGATCGGGCGGTGTTGTCTGAGTGATGGCTGACATGGCGGCTTCTCGATAGGGCGGATATTGCTACGATAGAGAACTCCTGCCCCTGCCTGCAATCGGCTCGCATCCAAACCCGGATAACAGCGCAAAAGACAGGAACGGGAATCTACATAGCGGTTTCATGATGAGGAATGTACCTTGATAGCACTAAGGTTGAAGACGTAGATCACCTTCACCCAATGCCTTTGTCCCCAATATGCGAGGCTTCAATGCCCTTTACTGTTCCCGCGCCGCCGCCCGGCGATCCCACCTGGCCCTATGAAATGTACAAGCTGATGAAGGACGAGGGGGTCACTCAGTTCTCCTATGTTCCTGATGCCGGTCACAAGGTCATGATCAACCTGTCGCTCGCCGATCCGGATGTTCACTCCATCCCGCTGACGACGGAGGAAGAGGGCGTCGCCATGGCGGCCGGCGCTCACCTTGGCGGGCAGAAGCACGTGCTGCTCATGCAATCGTCCGGTGCCGGTAACTGCATCAATATGCTCAGCCTGCCGCGTCTCGGCAAATTCCCGTTCCTCTCGATCCTGTCCATGCGCGGCGATTTCGGTGAGGGCAATCCCTGGCAGATGCCCATGGGCAAGTCGATCCAGCCGGTGCTGGAAGCCTGCGACGTGATCTGTCTGAAGGTCGAAGATGCCTTGGAAGTGGTGCCCACGGTTTTCGCCGCCATGACCATGGCTTTCCAGGGCCAGGAATCGGTCTGTGTGCTGCTGGGCCAGAAAATGCTCGGCGCGAAGAAATTCGGCTAAAGGAACAGCGAACCCATGTCTGACTTCACACTCGACCGGAACATGGTCCTGCCGCAACTCATCCAGAACCCGCAGGACTTTCTGATCGTAACGGGCCTGGCCGGAACGGCGCGCGATATTGCCCATCTCTGCGGCCCTGACAGCGCCAACTTCTACACCATGGCCGGTGCCATGGGCGGTGCCGTGCCCATGGGTCTGGGTCTCGCTCTGGCGCAGCCCAACAAGCGGGTACTGGTTTGCACCGGCGACGGGGAATTGCTGATGAACGTCGGCGCGCTGGCGGTTGTCGCAGCCATGAACCCGGCCAACCTGGGCATCGTCTGCGTTGACAATGGCCACTATGGCGAGACCGGCAACCAGATGTCCCACACCGGCCTCGGCACCGATCTGGCTGCTATGGCGGCGGGCGCTGGTATCAAGCAGATCCGCACGGTTGCCGACAAAAGCGGCATCGGCGACGCGGCAGCGATGATCCAGGGCGGCAACGCGGCGTTTTTCGTCCACCTGAAGGTGAACGACGGCCCGCCCGCCAACGTCAAACGCTCCCTGGACGCCAATCACACCAAGAGCGCCTTCCGCAAGGCGTTGCTGGGTACGGTCTAGATACGTCGGGCGGGCCCAGCAATGCTTGCCCGCCCGCCGATTCTTGTGCTCGGCATGCACCGCTCGGGCACGTCGCTGACCTCTGCATTGGTTGGCCGTTTAGGCTATCGGCACGGTCAACAGAGAAACAGCTGACAGTTGGTGATTGTCCTGAGGGGCGGCATATCATGGCGTTGTTCCCGCGCCGCAATTCTCGCTGAGAAAAGGCTATGCCCCATGACGAGAGATACCATCACCGCGTTGCCCCATCCCAAGGGATTTTCCGCCGATCCGCTGACGGATTTGATCCGTTCCGGGGCGCGGCAGTTGATCGAGCAAGCGCTTGAAGCTGAGTGGAGCGCATGGCTTGCGCCATTTTCCAATGAGACGACGCCCGAGGGGCCCGCGCGGGTCGTTCGTCACGCTCACCTGCCAGAACGAGAGGGAATGACCGGGATTGGCCCAGTGCCCGTGAAAGGGCCACGCGGGCGGGATCGTGATCGGCAGGCTGAGAAGGGTCGGTTCTCTTCTTCGATCCTGCCACCGTATCTGCGCAAGGCGAAGTCCGTCGAGGACTTGCTGCCCTGGCTTTCCCTCAACGGCATTTCCACGGGCGATTTTCAGGCGGCCTTGGCCGCGCTGCTCGGGCCGAACGCGGCGGGCCTGTCGTCCCCCACCATCTCGCGGCTGAAGTCCGATTGGTGGGAGGAGTACGACCGCTGGCAGAAGCGCGATCTCAGCGCCCGGCGCATCGTCTATGTCTGGGCGGATGGCGTCTATTTCCAGCCAAGGATGGAAGAAAAGCAATGTGTTCTGGTGCTGATCGGCGCGGATGAATGGGGCCGAAAGGAGATACTGGGGCTGATCGACGGCTATCGCGAAAGGACCCAAAGCTGGCGCGCGCTCCTGCTCGACCTCAAGCGGCGCGGCCTCAATCACGCGCCCGATCTCGCGGTAGGCGACGGTGCACTGGGCTTCTGGGCCGCCCTTCGCGCGGTCTTCGGCGCGACCGCAGAACAGCGCTGCTGGTTCCATAAAACCGGCAATGGGCTGAAGGCAATGCCCCAATCGGTGCAAGCGAAAGCCAAAGGCCCCCTGCACGACATCTGGCAGGCAGAGACGAAGGCCGAAGCCATGGCGGCCTGCGATTTCTTCATCGAGACCTACGGCGTGAAAGACGAACAAGCGGTAGCCAAATGGATCAAAGACCGTGACGTGCTGCTGGCCTTCTATGATTTCCCGGCAGAACAGTGGAAACACATCAGAACCACCCATCCCATCGAAAGCGCCTTCGCGACGGTGTGTCACCGGACAGGTAAAACCAAAGGCTGTCTGAGCCGAAAGACCGCCCTCGCCATGGCGGTCAGGCTCCTGATGTCAGCGCAGGGCAAATGGCGAAAGCGCGACGGCGCAAATCGCATGCCTGGGATAATCCAGGGCATTGCATTCATCGACGGGATCAAACAAATGCAAAACGCCGCCTGATCAAGCCGTCACCAACTTTCCAGCATAGCTCCGGTCAAAACCTACTGGCTGCCAATAAGTGGAATCCCACAGGCTACTGGGAACCGGCGGACGTGGTAGCGTTGAGTGCCCGTGTCTTGCTGACAGTCTCCCGCAACTGGGCCGACCCCAAGCCACTTGCCGGCGTTTGGTGGGAACAGGGTAGTGTGCAGGCATTGGAGGCTGAAGCTTCCAGCCTGATACAGGCGCAGTTCGGTGCTGGTGACGCGGCCGCAATCGATGAAGCGCCGCTGGCGTCATCACCGCTGGAAAATGCGGTATTCAAGGATTCCTGGGTCTCTATCCTGGCACCCTTCTGATTACGCTCATTGCGCCTGCTTGAGCCTGCACCTGTTGCGCTTATCTGCGTGCGTCATCCGATGGATGTTGCCGCATCGCTCGCAACCCGCGATGCAATAGGGGAAGAGCATGCGCTTAGCTTGTGGTTGACTTAAACGCTTTCTGCCGAGCGCGAGACACGCGGTTTGCGCCGGGGCTTGGTTCAATACGCTGCACTGGTGAGGAACCCGCAATCGGAGCTGCAGCAGGCTTTGACAGACGCAGGCTTGCCGGATCTGGTTGCGGTGAATGCCGCAGACCATCGCTTTGATGATCTGGTCGACGAGCAATGGCACCGGCATCGCGCCGAAGCGGCTGTTCCCAACCGCAAGGTGCCGGTTTTTCGCTTAGTTCAACGAACGTGGGCATTGGTCTGTGGCGCTGATCCGCTCGGCAACACCGCGGAATTCGATGCCATTTTCAATGATTGGACCGCGGTGTGGGCGGTCAGGAGCCCTGGTGCTGGCGGGTCTAACTGGGAACGCCGCTTGCCCCGGTTCCATATGCAACGCAGCAACGAATGCCTGGCGGCGGGGGCCGCGCGGACAGTATTGATGGCCCCGGATAATGCGGAATATTGGCTGCACTATGGCAGTGTTTTGAACCGCCTCGGCTTTGTGGAGCCAGCCATCGGCGCTTTTTCCCGGTTCGTTGGAATTTTACCGGACGACCCCAGGGGACATATCGCTTTGTCCCGGGCGCTAAACCCCGCGGGCCGGATCAATGAAGCGATTGCGGAGGCGGAGCGGGCCATCGAACTCTATCCTGATAATCTGCAATACCAAATGCATTGGGGCAACGCGCTCCGTGATGCCGGGCAGATCGAAGAAGCGGAGGAGGTGATCCGGCAGGCAATTGCCCGGAACCCGGATTCGGCCAATGCGGTTTTTTCGCTGAGCGTGTTGCTCGCCAGATCTGAACGGCTTGCAGAAAGTCTGGAAGCAGCGCAGCGCGCGCTGGAATTCTCGCCGGACGAGGCACGGCTCATTCAACATGCAGACCGGTTGAAACGGCGGTTGAGCCAGAGTTCACCGCAGAAAATAACATCAGTGTGACAGTCTGGCAGACAGCCGGTAAGCTCACCGAAAAGATTGATGCAATTTCCCTGTAGGAACACTCCATGCCCGGTCCCTTTCACGGCCTGAAGGTCGTGGACCTGACGACTGTCGTCGTCGGTCCCTATTGCACACAGATGCTTGCCGACATGGGCGCGTCGGTGACCAAAGTCGAAGCGCCCGATGGTGATCTGACCCGCCTGGGCATGCCCAGGCGCGACGGCGGCATGTCATCGACATTCCTGCAACTGAACCGCAACAAGCGCGCCATTACGCTCGACCTGAAAAACCCGGAAGCCGCGGCAGCGATGCACAAGCTGATCGCAGACGCCGATGTGTTTGTTCACAACATGAGGCCCGAACCGCTGGCGCGGCTGGGCTTCGACTATGCAAAGGTCAGCGCCTACAATCCCGGGATCGTCTATTGCAACATCTGGGGTTTCGGCCGGGAGGGGCGCTATGCAGGGCAGGCGGCTTTCGACGACGTGATCCAGGGAGCATCCGGCCTGGTGGCGCTGGAAGGCTTCAACGGGCGCGAAATGCGCTATGTGCCCATGCTGATCGCGGACAAGTTGACCGGCGTTATGGCGGCCTATGCTCTGGCAGGCGCGCTCTATCACAAGCTGGCAACTGGCGAGGGCCAGGAAGTCGAAGTGCCCATGTTCGAGAGCATGACCTCTTTCGCCATGATCGAGCATCTGGCGGGAGAGGCTTTCGTGCCCCCGCTGGGCCCGCCGGGCTCCGAGAGGCATGCGACGCCCATGCGATGGCCCATGAAGTCCAAAGACAGCTTCATCTGCATTCTGCCGTCCAGCGACAAGCACTGGCGGGTTCTCTGCGCTGCTGCCGGGCAGGAGGCGTTGCTGCAAGACCCCGTCTTTGCCACCCGCGCCGCGCGCACCCAGAATCGGGCCGTCGTTAATGACAAGCTGGGCGAGATCGTAGCCATGAAGACAAACAAGGAATGGCTGGATGTTTTGCCCGGCGGCGGTGTGCCATGCATGCAGATCAACCTGCTGCCCGAAGTGGTCGCGGACCCGCACCTGGCCGATGTCGGCTTCTGGCACGAGGCAGACCACCCCGGTGAGGGCAAAATCCGCCTGATGCGCCCGCCCTATACGCTGTCCAAAAGCCCCGCCACCATCCGCAACCTGCCGCCGCGCTTTGGCCAGGATACCGCCTCGGTCCTCACGGAACTGGGCTATTCGGAGGCGCAGATTGCAGCAATGCTGGCCGCAGGCGCTGTGGTGGCGGCAGAGCCCAAATAAGCCGCCAGGTTCGCTGCGATTAAGGCCGCCGCGCCGGACACAACCTGCCTTTGTTCCTGGTGCGGCCATGGCGCCAAAGCCCACAGCAACAGCGTCTGCTCCGCTCGCTCGGCTTCCAACTCGGCAGCAAGAATCGCCTGCCGTGCCGGCTCTGAATCGATAGCGAGCGCATTCCAATCGCCCTTTACCCGGCGGCGCATGGCACGCAGCGGGCCGGTGATAGCGGCATTCCAACCGGCAACCGCCGCCACTGCCTGATAAACCGCTGCCGCGTCCAGCTTCCTGCCGCGTAAACCTGCCCAAATACATAACAGGGTCAGGTTCACATTTGCCCCTTGTCATCCTGCCAGGTGGGCAATTGGGTACTCACCTCCTTCCGTGCGTACAGGGAGGCCGCAAAATCCCAGAATTCTTGGGCTGGCAGGGCGGTTTGGTCGGCGTTAAGCATCGACTTTCTTCTTTCCTCTGGCCTATAATCCCGGGGTGGACTTGGCCTGAAAACCTCGTTCGCATTGGCTTAACATCAAACCGAGAAAAAGAATGATCGAAACGAGAGACGACGCGGAATCGGGCCAACGGTTGGAGGCTCTTCGCGCCGAGCATCGCGACCTCGATTACGCGATTGCAACGGTGACCGAACGGGCCCCTTTCGATCAAGTGCAAGTGCAACGTCTCAAGAAGCGAAAGCTTTGGGTTCGCGATCAGATAAACCGGCTTGAATGCAGCGACCAGCCGGACATGATCGCCTAGCATCGTCTAGGTTAACAACCCGGTAGGCCGGCCCGGTATGGACTGGTCAATATGGTGAGCTTCCCGGCAGGATTACCCTGGAAACCCAGCCGAGTGATTTTTGCTTCATGACATCTTCTTCCTCTCCCCTGGTGAGTATCATTATGGGCAGCCGGTCGGATTGGCTGACCATGCAGCTGGCAGCAGAAATGCTGGATCAGTTGCAGGTGCCCTACGATATCCGCGTTGTCTCCGCCCACCGCACCCCAGACCGTCTGGTGGAATTCGCCAAGTCTGCCCGCAGCCGTGGCCTCCGTGCTATTGTGGCCGGGGCAGGCGGCGCGGCGCATCTGCCGGGCATGGTCGCCAGCATGACCATCGTGCCGGTGTTCGGCGTACCGGTGCAGAGCAAGGCGCTCTCCGGTATGGACAGCCTGCTCTCGATTGTGCAGATGCCCAAAGGCATTCCTGTCGGCACGTTGGCAATTGGCGAGGCTGGAGCGGCCAATGCGGGCCTGCTGGCAGCTGCGGTGGTCGCTACGACCGACGACGCCACCGCAGCCCGGCTCCAGGCGTTCCGCGATGCGCAGACCGAAGCCGTCGCTGAATCTATCAGCGGCGAACGCTCCGCCTCATGATTCCTCCCGGCTCCACCATCGGCATGCTGGGCGGTGGCCAGTTGGGTCGCATGTTCGCGCTCGCCGCAGCACGGCTCGGCTATCGTGTCCATGTTTATGCGCCTGAGTTGGACAACCCGACCGAGCAGGTCTGCGCCGCTGCGACCCACGCCGCCTATGATGATATCACGGCGTTGACGGCCTTCGCTGCTTCCGTCGATGTCGTCACTTATGAGTTCGAGAACGTGCCGGTGATCGCGGCTGAAACCATCGCTGCCACAGCCCCTGTCCGGCCTGCGCCCGACTGGCTGCGCGTTGCCCAGGACCGCCGCCGGGAAAAAGCCTTTGTCCGCGCGGCAGGGGCCGAGACGGCAGCCTATCAGGCCATCGGACAATCCGCAGACCTGGCCATGGCGGAACACCTGCTGCCCGGCATCCTGAAGACCGCGCAGAGCGGCTATGACGGTAAGGGCCAGATACGGGTCGCCACGGCTTCGGAACTCGCCGCTGCCTGGGACGAACTCGGCCAGGTGCCCTGCGTGCTGGAAAGCCTGGTACCCTTCGCGTGCGAAGTCTCAGTGCTGGTCGCCGCGACGCCGGATGGCCAGGTGCGCAGCTTCCCGCCGGTGCAGAATACCCACAAGAACCAGATTCTTTGGCAGACCATAGCGCCCGCTCCCGTCGCACCGGAAACCGCTGCCAAAGCCGTGCAACTCGCCGAGCGTATCGAGCGTCATGGCGCGCTGGAGGGCCTGCTGGCGATAGAGATGTTCGTCCTCGCCGACGGCTCCCTGCTGGTGAACGAGCTTGCCCCCCGTCCGCATAATTCCGGCCATTGGTCGATGGACGCCTGCCAGACCGACCAGTTCGAGCAGTGTGTCCGCGCTGTCTGCGGCCTGCCTCTGGGCGACGTGCGCATTCTGCACCCGGCCCGCATGATCAACCTGCTGGGCGACGACGTGGACGGCTGGGCCGGTTACCTGGCAGAGCCGAACGCCCGCCTGCACCTCTATGGCAAGGGTGAAGCCCGCCCCGGCCGCAAGATGGGTCATGTGACCTATCTTTTGTCAGAAGAATAGCCGAAAGCCCCTTGCGCTAGGCCACAGGCTGGCGCTATACAGCCAACCTTCCTGCAGAGGCCACCGGCTCCGCAGACGGATGGGCGGTTAGCTCAGCGGTAGAGCACTGTGTTGACATCGCAGTGGCCACTGGTTCGATCCCAGTACCGCCCACCATTCCCAGCAATAAACCTATTTTTAGCGCCCGATTATCGAATGTCGCCGTGATTGCGAGAAATCCCGGATTTAATTCGGGGCGACGAAGCAACCCAAGCTGGCTTTCGTTCGCGTCTCAGAGTTTTCTTGCATTGCTTCGGCTAAGCCCCGCCATTCTCGGCACTGTCCAGCGCCTGTTCCAGCGCTTTAATCACCGCCTCACTCTGCGTTTCCACCTCAATGCCTTTGATGATTAGCACGGGGCTGCCTGCCTTCACCTCAGCGTAAACCGCAAAGCTCTCCACCACTCGGTTGTTGAGCAATCCGGTGCGTTTGACCGTCTTTTTCCGGCTGAAAAAGCGCACGACCTCTCTGGTACTGATGTCTTTGTTTCCCCACCAGGGAATTGGGCCGTGGCGAACGCGCAGCCGGCCACCGGTAACGAATACCACCGTCTTATTCAGCCATCCGGCCAGCGAGTAATAGGACGTGCCCGCCGCAAAGACCGCCAGCCCAATGAATAACAAGGTCCTGTAGGTAATCTCGTCCCCCAAAAGACCTTCCGGCGGATAGACCAGCATGAAGCTGGCGATGACGGCGCAGATCGAGAACCGGACAGTGTTCTTGGAAAACCAGTGCTTGGCAACCACCAGGCCGCTGGCAGGATCAAAGATCGCCGTGCCCCCCAATTGGGTTTTGCCCTGTTGGGTCTCTCTATCCTGATCGCTGCTCTTAGGCTCAGTCATGGTGCCTTGGCGTGGTTCATCTCAAAAAAGGGGGCGGCCAGTCATAAACTAGACCGCCGCAAACTAGGCGAAAAAGGCGTGTTGTCGACATCGGCCTTGCCGGTCTGCCGTGGCAGGGTACATCATTCCGCTGACGGACCATCCCTCATACCTTGCGAGCCCCGCCCATGCCCCGCCTGCAACTCTCCACCTGGCAGGAGGTTGACGCCTACCTCCAGACCCGCCGTAACATCATCATGCCCATCGGCTCGACCGAGCAGCATGGCCCGAACGGGCTGATCGGCACCGACGCCATCTGCCCGGAGATTATCGCCAATGGCGTGGCGGAGAAGTCGGGCGTCATGGTTGGCCCGACGCTTTCCATCGGCATGGCCCAGCATCACATGGCCTTTGCCGGCACCATCACCTACCACCCGCAGGTGCTGATTGAGACGCTGAAGGACGTGGTCGCCTCGCTGACCAAGCATGGTTTCGACCGCATCTATTTCTTGAACGGCCACGGCGGCAATATTCCCACCGTTACCGCGGCCATTAGTGAAATCTACACCGAGACCAGCATTAAGGGCTCTAACCGCCCGTTCCGGCTCAAGCTGCAAAGCTGGTTCATGGGCTTACGCTTCCGGGCGCTGTCGAAAGAGCTGTATGGCGATAGCGAGGGCAGCCACGCCACGCCGTCCGAAGTCTCACTCAGCTATTACGCCTTTCCCGACCAGGTGAAAAAAGCCGTCATCGAGCCTAAGATCGCCCCCAAAGGCCCAATCCGGGATGCAGAGGACTACCGCCGCCGCTTCCCTGACGGCCGCATCGGTTCCGATCCTTCGCTCTCGACGGTCGCGCACGGCGAACGTATCTTTCGCACCTCGGTCGAGGATGTGGCCGAAGACCTGAAAGCGTTTGTAGACGAGGCCTGAATTTTAATGACCACCGAGAGTTCGCAGTCCCCGCAAATGAGAGTGTTGCGCGAACCGCGCATGGACCACGGCATTCCGCCCATGCCGGAGGCCGCGGCGGCCATCGGCGCGGTGGAGGCTGACGCTGAAATCCTACGCACCCCCTCTGGTGAAGGCAGCCAGATCTGGCGT
The DNA here is from genome assembly GCA_965202745.1 of Alphaproteobacteria bacterium. Taxonomy (GTDB): domain Bacteria; phylum Pseudomonadota; class Alphaproteobacteria; order Bin95; family Bin95; genus JACKII01. Next base: position 96,273 of record CBDBCB010000019.1, on the reverse strand, counting down.
GTCTGGGGCTTCGGCTCGGGCAAGCCAAACCTGGTGTTTTTCCATGGTGGCTATGGCTCCTGGATCCACTGGATTCGCAACGTGCCGTTCTTCAAGCAACACTTCACCGTCTATTGCGCGGACTCGCCCGGCCTCGGCGACAGCGACCCACCGCCGGATACGCAAAACGCCGACAGCATCGGCGAGACCATTGCCAACGGCCTGAAGCAGCTTTTCCCCAATCCGGACGACCGTTTCGACCTGGTCGGCTTCTCCTTCGGTGCGATCCTGGGCGGGCACACGGCGCAGTATATGGACCAGAGGCTGCGCAGCTTCACGCTGGGCGGGGCAGGCGGCATGGGCCTTCGGCGGGCAGATGGCATGCCGATGGCGCGCTTCCGCCGGGACATGGATCATGAGGAGTTCAAGGCGCTTGCCCGCAACAATCTGGGCATCCTGATGCTGCGCGACCGGGCGGCGGTCGATGATGTCGCTGTGCTCATGCAGATGCTGAACACCACCCGCGCTGTCACCAAAAGCCGGGTATTTGCCAGGGAAGCCAGTCTTGCCCGCGTGCTGCCGTTATGCCCGGCGCCGATTGCCGGCATTTGGGGCGAATTCGACTCGACCACCTACCCCTTCACTCACGAGCGTCAGGAAATGCTGCGGCGTATCCAGCCGGATTGCCCGTTCCTGATCGTACCGGAGGCCGGGCACTGGGCCATGTATGAGCGGCCCGATGCCTTCAATGAGACTTTGCTGGGCCTGCTCCGCCGCTTCGATTGACCGGAGATCGTCCCTTGATTGACCGGAGCCGCGTATGGGTGCAGTGTCAGCGGCAATAGCGCAAAAGCAAAAGGATGGTGCGCATCCCGTGCCGCAGATGAAAATGGCTCAGTCTCAACTGCGTTTCGGCGCGTTCGATCACCTGGACAAAAGCGGCGCACCGATTCCGGAGGTATACCGTCAGCGCCTGGAACTGTTGGAGGAATACGACCGCGCCGGCTTCTATGCATTTCACTTGGCGGAGCATCACGGCTCCCCTGGGCCTGGCCCCCAGCCCCAGCGTATTCCTGGCAGCCGTTGCCGCCCGCACGACGAAACTCCGCTTCGGACCGCTGGTTTACACCCTGCTGCTCTATGAACCGCTGCGCCTGATCAAGGAGATCGGCATGCTCGACCAGATAAGAAATGGCCGGCTGGAGATCGGCGTCGGGCGGGGAATTGTGGCGTTTGAGACCGCGTTCTTCGGCCTGACCCACCTGGATACGCCGCCGCGATTTGAGGAGGCGCTGGACCTGATCCTGCACGCGCTCCAGATCGAACGCCTGACCTATGAGGGCAAGTTCTGGACCTACCGCAATATCCCCATGGAAATTCCGCCGGTACATCGCCCGCACCCGCCAATCTGGTATGGCGTCGGCCGCCCCGACCATGGCGAGTGGACCGCGGCGCGCGGCATGAACATCGTCGCCAATGCCGAGCCTGAGGCCTGCCGGGCCATCTTTGAGAGCTACCGGGCAGCAGGCGGTCCGGCGGACGCCAAGATGGGCTTCTCGCGGCATTTGGTGATTGCCGACGATATGGCGGAGGCAGAGCGGCTGGCTATGCTGAATGGCGAGCGAGCCTGGCCAAACTCTGGCGTGACAATGGTGCCGATCCCTTCCGCTTTCCCAAGGACTTTGCGGAAGCCAAGGCCCGCGGCATCGCCATCGCCGGCCCGGCCGAGCATGTGGCAGAGGTGCTGGCCGGTCAGATTGAGGCCACCACGGCCAACTATCTGTTCTGCCGCTTCGCCTTCGGCAACCTGCTGGAAGCGGCGGCCCGGCGCTCGCTTGACCAGTTCATCGAACGCGTTGCACCGCATTTTCCCGGGGCGCTAGCGCCCTAAGGTGCATCTCCGAATTCCTGGAAGTGCGCAAGCGCTGTCCGGGACCTGTTTTTGACCAGGGATGCGCGAGCCGGTGAACAGATCCCGGACGCCTTGCATTGATGCCCTAACCCCGCAGCAACAAACGCATCGACCAGAGCCCAAAGATCGGGCCGGGCAGCAGCAACACGAACAGGAACTGCGGCTCGGTCCAGCCAATGGTGCTGTTTAGAAGCTGAATGCTGACAACTGAAATGCCAAAGCCGATGGCGTTGGCAATCGTCAAGGCGGACCCCACCCGTTCCGGCGGGGCGGACTGCGCATTCAGGGCGGAGAATTGTGGAGAATCGCCGATCACAGCCAATCCCCAGAGCAACAGGAAGGCAAAGAACACCAGCGGCGGGGCCATAAATGCCAGGGATGAAAGCAGGCAGCATAGCCCCGATAGGGACAGCAGCCGGTGCGCAACGCTTGCGCTGCCAAACCGGGTCGATAAAACCCCGCCAACCGCACTGCTGAGCGAGCCAACTGCAATAATCGCGAACGCCCAAAGGGAAATGTTGAGGCTGAGCCCTTGTGACTGGGCGTAGGCCGCCAGCAAAGCGGGCGCGAAGGCCCAAAAGGCATATAGCTCCCACATATGCCCAAAATAGCCGAAAGCGGAGGCACGGAACTTCGGCGATTTGAAGACCGCAGCCAGCGCCCGTGGGTCGAACCTGGCACCGGCAGACAGATGAGGGCCGTCAGGTACCAGCATGTACATCAGCACGCCGCCGCCCGCTGCAATGGCTGAAACGGCCAGCGTAACACCCTCCCACGGCAGGCTGCCGCCCAGGCCGCGGATCAGATGGGGCAAGGCGGTTCCTGCCACCAAAGCCGACACCAGATAGCCTAGCGCCCGGCCCAGGTCCGCCTTGTACCAGCCTGCGGCTATTTTCATGCCCACCGGATAGATGCCGGCCAGAAAAAACCCCGTTGCAAACCGCAGCGCCAACAGGAGGCCAGCATCGTTTTCCAACAGCACGCTGCACCCGTTCGCCGCCGCTCCCAGCAACGCACAGCAAAAGAAGATTAACCGCGGCGAGAACCGGTCCGACAGGGCGGAAACCGCAAAGACCAGCGTACCCCCGATGAATCCCAGTTGAACGGCAGATGTGATATCGCCAAGCGTATCCGGTGGCAGGCCCCAGTCACGCTGCAAATCCGGCAATACGGCATTCCCGGCAAACCACAACGACGTCCCCGCGAACTGGGAGACGATGATCGTCGGCAGGATGCGCGCTGGGCGCTCGGTCATCGCTGGTTGCTTTCGTGTCGTGCCGATGGGGTAATTGTACGGGCGAAGGGCAGTTCCGGCCTAGCGGTCTGATCGAACCACCAAATTGCTTGTGCACAGGCTTCCGCAATCCTCTGGATCGCATTATACTAAAGACTAACCAGAAACACCGTAGCGCCACAGCAGGGCGCACCAGGAGCACCAAAATGCCCACCGTCCATCCCCAAATCGCCGCCGCGCTTGAAGCCCTCGCCAAAGCCAACCTGCCGCCGATGCACACGCTGGAGCCCCCGGCAGCGCGGGAACTGATGGCGGCCATGTCGACGGCGCGTGGCGGTGAGCCAACGCCGGTGAAAAAGCTCGAAGACCGCGCCATTCCTGGCCCTGCCGGGGAAATTCCCGTGCGTATCTACTGGCCGGATGAAGCGGGCACACGGGGCGCATTGGTCTATCTGCATGGCGGCGGGCACGTCATTGGCAGCCTGGAAATCCACGACAAGATTTGCCGCAATCTCTGCGCCGGTGGGGGCGTGGTCGTGGTCTCTGTCGATTACCGCATGGGGCCGGAAGACAAATTCCCAGCTGCCGTTGATGACAGTTTCGCGGCTCTTCAATGGGTTGCCGGCAATGCTGCTAGCCTGGGCGTAGACCCGGCGAAGCTCATGGTCGGCGGCGACAGCGCAGGCGGTAACCTGGCTGGCGTCGTGGCCCTGATGGCGCGCGATGCAGGCGGTCCGTCATTGGCCCTGCAATTGCTGATCTACCCGGTCGGCGACTATTCCCTCTCGGCCAAGAGCTACCAGACTTTCGGCGCGGGATACGGCGTCCTGACGGACAAGGCTATGGGCTGGTTCCAGGATCATTATCTCAATTCCAAAGCCGAAGCAGAGGATTGGCGGGCATCACCCCTAAAGGCCGAAAGTTTTGCTGGTACCGCGCCCGCGCTGGTCATCGTCGCCGAATGCGACGTGCTGCATGACGACGGTGTCGCCTATGCGGCGGCGCTCCAGGCGGCCGGCGTGCCGACGGAGGTCACTGTCTATAAAGGCATGATCCACGGCTTCTTCGGCATGGCGCCCGATGTCGATGATGCGGTTGCCGCACAAAAGCAGGCCTCAGACGCGATTCGTCGGGCGGGTTGAGACTTGGTCGGCGCTGAACCTGCTAATCAATGCGCATGGTATTCACGCTCACCTGGATGGCGATTTGGTAACCATCGAAGTAGGCGCTGCGCCCAAGAGTAAAACCTGCCGACGATGATTGGAATTCGGACCGGTAGCGGGACGGGATCAACCCGCCCGCAACTGCTCGCGCCAGAGCGCATACAGTCCGCCAGCGATGACCAGCGCGCCGCCCGCGAACGTCCAGGCGCCGGGCAGATGGTCAAACACCAGCCAGCCGATGACCACCGCCCATAGCGGCAAGCCATAGTTAAACGGCTGTAGGGCAGAGGCCGGTGCGCTTTCGTAGGCCTTCACCAGCAGAATATGCCCGGCTGAGCCCATTACACCGACGGCGGCCAGCAGCAGCCATTGCTCACCCGTCGGCGCCTGCCACAGTAGCAGGCCCGCAATGCTGTAAATTACAAACCCTGTCGTTGCGGTATAGAGAACCGTCGTCTCCGACCGGTCATAGGCGGAGACCCGCCGCAGCAGCACCTGATAGGCGGCCCAGCCCAGTGTCGCCACGATGGGCAACAACGCGGGCCAGCCAAAGACCCCGCTGCCGGGCCGCACGATGACCAGCACGCCAACAAAGCCGATCAGCACTGCCGCTTTGCGGTGCGGGCCGATGGTTTCGCCGAGGAAAAGCGCGACCATAACCATCACCAGCAACGGCGCTGCTGCGACCACCGCGTACACGTCGGCCAGATGCATGTAGACGAAGGCCTGAATGAACAGGGCCATCTCCATCATCAGAATGCCGGAGCGGGCGATCTGTACCCAGGGCCTGGCTGAGCGGAACGCGGCCCGAATCCCGATGAACCGGTGCGCCATCCACAGCGCCACACAGAAGAACATCCATTAGTGCACCGCCAATATCTGCCCCACCGCCAGGTCCTGGACCAGCAGCTTGGAGACCGCATCCATCGTCCCGATGATAATCATCGTTCCGCACAGCAAGAGGATCGCGCGGGGCAGATTGTGTTGCATGACTGTAAAGTGCCGGTCTGGGGGTGCCAGAGTGTGCGCTAGTAACCAGCCGACGGATCGATCCGGTTCTGGAGTGGCTCTCCCGCTCCAAACCGGGCCAGCTCCGCAAAGAAAATATCGAGCGAGCGCTGGATATACTGCTCTGGATCGTCGGAGCACATATGCGGTGTTATCAGCAGGTTCTTTTGATGCCAGAGCGGCGATTCGGCTGGCAACTGCTCCGGCACGAACACATCGATCATCGCGTCGGCCAGCCGTCCGCTATCCAGCCGTTCACAAAGCGCATTGTTGTCCAGCACCGGGCCCCGGCCAACATTTAGCACGCTTGCGCCGTCGGCCAGCAGGTCCAGTTCTGCCGCGCCGATCATGCCGCTGGTCTCTGGCGTCAATGGCGTGGTGATCACTAGCAGGTCTGCGCCATTCAGCGCTTCGTGCAGGCGTCCAGTGCCGAACATCTCGTCAGCCTGTGGGTCCGGCGCGGGATTGCGGCGCACGGCGCGCACGGTCAGGCCCATGCCCTTCGCCACCTCAGCCGTGGTCGCGCCCAACGCGCCGAAGCCACAGATGCACACGGTCTTGCCGCCGATCAGGCCGGAGAATATTTGCTCCCAGCGCCGCTCCCGCTGCTGACTGCCCAGCGCGGGGAAACCCATGTGCAGCATGGTCAGCGCCATGCTGATAAACTCCCGGAACTTCGGGATGTGCGTGCCGCCATTGTTGGAAAACAACACACCCGGCGGCAGCCAATCCAGCGGCATGAACCCCTCCACCCCGGCAGAGGTAGCGAACACCCATTTCAGATTCGGCGCGATCTGCTTAAGGCGCTCCTTGTCCACTGTCTGCGTGATCAGAATTTCCGCGTCTGCATAGGGTGCATCCGCGGTCAGATCCTTGGCAAAGCTCACATCGAGCCTCGCCGCCGCCGGATGCCGCGCGGCTGCCTGCTCCCATATTTCCCGGTCGAGCCTCATATGGGGCGATTTGCTGCTCAACCATTCAATATGCAGGCGCACGGGCATTCTCCCTAGGGTTCGGTGCTGGCGGGGACACGCATCCAGCACCGAAACGATTGCAGAACCGCTGTGGGGCGGCAATGCTTCTGGCTATAGAGCCTGTAACCGCCCACCGATAGAGCCCTTCATGTCCGAAATACCCCTTGCCGGAATCCGCATCCTGGATCTGACCCGCGTCCTGGCTGGCCCTTTCTGCACCATGATGCTGTCCGATCTGGGTGCGGAGGTGATCAAGGTAGAGAACCCAGCGGTCGGGGATGAGACCCGGCATTTCAAAACGCCGGGCCGGGAAGGGGAGTCGCCCTATTTCATGGCGATCAATCGCAATAAGAAGAGCTTGGCCATCGACTTCACCAAGCCGGAGGGCACCGCGGCGGTGAAGGCGCTGGCCGCAAAATCCGATGTGGTGATCGAAGCCATGCGCACTGGCACCATGGACCGCTATGGCTTGGGCTATGATGACCTGAAAGAGGCCCTGCCGGGCCTTATCTATTGCTCAATTTCCGGTTATGGCCGCACCGGCCCGCTGAAAGACCGCGGCGGCTATGACCCCGTCGCACAGGCGGAAGTAGGCTTGATGGCGCTGACGGGGGAGGCGGATGGCCCGCCCATGCGCGTGGGCGTTTCATTGTTCGACGTGATGGCCGGGCAGTATGCTGCTCAAGCCATCCTGGCGGCTCTGGTGGCGCGCGGGCGGACGGGCGATGGCCAGTCCATCGACGTGCCGATCTATGACAGCAGCCTGTCGGTGATCCTGCCCTATCATGCCCGCTACCTGGTCGAAGGTATCGACGAGACCCGCGTTGGCAATTCCAGCTTGGTCGCCCAGCCGCTGGGAGTGTTCGAGGCGTCCGACGGGCAAATCCTGCTGACGATTGCGGGTGACGCGCTGTTTGCCAAATTCTGCAACAACGCGGTCAATCGTCCGGACCTGCTGGATGACGGGCGGTTTGCCAACAATGCCGCCCGCGTCACCAACCGGGATGCCCTAAAAGCGGTGTTGGACAATATTTTTGCCTCCGACACGGCGGAGAACTGGCTGGAGCGGCTGCGGAACACCGGCATTCCCGCCGGGCCGATCCGCACAACGGGTGAAGCGCTCGATTCCTACGAAACCCAGGCGCGGGGGCTGATCCAGCAAGCCCCCCATGCCAGCGAAGGAATGGTACCCGTCGTGCGCTCACCGCTGGCATTTTCCAGTACGCCCGTCAGGCAACCCGTTGGCGCGCCTTTGTTGGGCCAGCATTCGGCAGAGGTTTTGCTGGAGCTGGGGTATACGGAAACACAGGTGGCAGCCCTGATCCGCAGCGGCGTTCTGCGCACGCAGGAATAGGTGGCGCAGATAGGCTTGGCTGCCGCAGCGCAAGCAGAAAGCTTGCACAGGCGCTGGTGTCTCGCCATGTTGCGAGTAGATTCTTTTTGACGTGAGAACCGGCAAACAGGTTCGAGGACATCTCATGCTTGACGCAGGCAATGGCCCGGTTGCGGGCGACCTTATCAAAGATAGTACCGACGCGACCTTCATGGCCGACGTGATTGAGGCCTCAAATGAAGTGCCGGTGATCGTCGACTTCTGGGCACCATGGTGTGGCCCATGCAAGCAACTCGGCCCGATCGTCGAGAAAGTGGTCACGGGTGCAGGCGGCAAGGTCAAGCTGGTAAAGGTCGATATTGACCAGAGCCCGGCGGTGGCCCAGCAGTTGCGCATCCAATCCATTCCGGCGGTCTTTGCTTTCAAGGATGGCCGCCCGGTCGATGGCTTTATGGGCGCGCTGCCCGAAAGCCAGGTGAAAACCTTCGTCGAGAAGCTGGTGGGCGGCTCCGTCGATTCGCCGATTGAGGAGGCGATCAAGCAAGGCCAGGAAGCACTCGAGCAGGGCGATGCCGAAACCGCCGGCGCGATTTTCGGGCAGGTTATGCAGCACGAGCCGGAGAACCATATCGCCAAGGCCGGTCTGGCCCTGGCATGTGTCGCGGCTGGCCAGGTTACGGACGCCCGCGGACTGATCGATACCTTGCCGGCCAATGTGCGCAATGATCCGTTCGTTGCCGGCGCCATCAGTGCCGTTGAATTGGCGGAACAATCTGGCGACGTCGGCGACTTGGCTGACCTGCAGGCCCAGGTTGAAGCCGATGCTGATGACCATCAGGCACGGTTTGACCTTGCGATTGCCCTGTTCGGTGCCAAGAGCAATGGCGAATGCGCCGAGCACCTGCTGGAAATCGTCAAGCGCGACCGCACCTGGGACGATGACGGAGCGCGCAAGCAGCTGGTGAAGTGCTTCGAGGCCTGGGGATCAACCGACAAGCTGACGGTCCAGACGCGCCGCAAACTCTCGTCCCTGATGTTCAGTTAGGCAGCGGCGCGATGACCGACGAGCCGTTACCGGCAATTGTCCCGATCTTTCCCCTAAGCGGCGTTCTGTTGCTGCCACGCTCGCCCCTGCCGTTGCACATTTTCGAGCCGCGTTACCGGGCCATGATCCGTGACGCCGTGGACGGCGGCGGCTTTATTGCCATGGTCCAGCCGAGCGGCCAGGGCGATGACCCTATGAACCCGCCAGTGTATCCGGTCGCCTGTCTGGGAAAAATCATCAAATCGGAGGAAATGCCCGACGGCCGTCTCAACATCGTCCTGAAGGGCCAGATACGTCTGCGCATCGCCCAGGAACTGACATTGAAGGACGGCTACCGCCGGGTAGAGGCGGACTACACGCCCTTTAAGAGCGATCTGCGGCCCTTCTCGGAGGAAATAGAGCGGGACGCCCTATTGGCGGCGCTGAAAGGCTATCTGGAGCGCCGCAATCTGCAGGCGAACTGGGATGACACCCAAAAAGCGTCCGACGAGGCGCTGGTTAACGCGCTTTCGGCAGCCTGTCCCTTCGGGCCTCAGGAAAAGCAGGCGTTGCTGGAGGCGACAACTGTTGCCGACCGGGCCGCCCTCATGGTGGCGCTGTGCGAGATGGACGTGGGCAGCACTAGCCCTTCTGCAATTCATTAAGGCGCGATTCACCAAGGTTTAGAGCCCATGAGCGAACTCGATCCGCGGCTGTTGGAAATGCTGGTCTGTCCGGTAACCAAGTCCCGCCTAAGCTACGACCGCACCAACCAGGAACTGGTCAGCGAAGCCGCCCGGCTGGCCTTTCCCATCCGCGACGGCATCCCGATCATGCTGGTTGATGAAGCCCGCAAGTTAGATGCTTAAGGCCTGAAGAAACCGCGCCAATGCTTCAGCGACGGTTGCGTCGTTGCTGATGGTTATTACGTCCGGTCCATCAACCGTAAAAGCCGCCGCCCGCGCCAGTCTTTGCTCAATATCTGCCGCGGTTTCGCGCCCACGCTCTGCCAGGCGGGCGCGCAGAATATCAGCAGGCACTTCGACTGAAATAATCCGGACGGGTTGCAGGCGCTGGCGCGCCTCATTCAACACCCCGCGCGAGACGTTGACGACCACATGCCGGCCGCTGGCCAACGCCTCGTCCGCCGCGGCTGGCACGCCGTAAGACAGGCCGTGCGCCGACCATTCCAGCAGCAACGCGCCTGCCTCCGACAGTGCAGCAAACCCCGCTGTTGTTGCCGCGGCATGCGCTTCGCCACCGGCGTCGGCAGGGCGGGTGATGATTTTGGCCGGGAAGAAATAGCGCTGGTCGCCGAGCAGATGCGCACGCGCTGCATCCAGCAGCGTATCCTTGCCGGCACCGCTGGGGCCAACAACCAGAAACAGGGTGCCACGCTTCATCAGACCGATCCGTTGATGTTATTGTGGTGCGTATAGCAGGGTTGGCGATGCCGCACTATGCTGTTCTGATCCCGAACGCGGCAAATCCCCCGATATGACTTCAGCTTCTTTGCAATCTGAAACCGACAGTGCCTGCGGGTGGGTGGTGGTGGCCGGAACCTTTATGTTTCTGGTGCTGGGGTTCGGGGCGGCCTATTCCTTCACCGCATTTTTTCCGGCTCTGGAAGCCGAGTTTCAAGCTAGCCGCGAAGATATTTCCCTAATGTTCGGCATTGCGGGATTTCTGTACTTTTCGTGGGGCGCAGTCAGTGGCGCGCTGGCCGACAAGTTCGGTACCCGCATCGTGGTGCTGCTCGGCACGGCTCTGCTGGGCGCAGGATTGATCGCTGGCAGCTATGCGTCCTCTCTTTCGCAGGCCTACCTGGCATTTGGCCTGGGTATCGGCATTGGCATCGGCTTTGCCTATGTGCCGTCGGTCGGGGCAGTGCAGCGCTGGTTTGTGGTCCGGCGCGGCATGGCTGGCGGGTTCGCGGTTGCGGGAATCGGTGTTGGCACCCTCATTGGGCCACCGATAGCGGCAGAGCTGATTGCCTATGACGGCTGGCGCTTTGCCTACCTGGTGTTGGGCGTAACTGTCCTGACCCTCGGCCTGGCTGCCGCAACCCAAATCGACGACCCGCCTTCGCACAAGCAGGGCAGGGCAGGGCGGCTGGCGGCAGTTCGTTGACCGGCAGCACGCTTGGGCGTTTTGTCCTGGCAGGCTTTGCCGACAAGATCGGCCGCCGCAATGCGCTGGTCATGATGTATGCGGGCGTCGGACTCATGGATCTGGTCTGGCTTTGGGCCGGTTCGTTGGAGGTGCTCTACCTGTTCGCCGTGGTCTATGGCCTTTTTGTTATGGTGGCTTCGTCGGCACTGCGCCTGCGGTCAGTGCCGACTATTTCGGTATGAAGCGCCTTTCCAGCATCATCGGATGGCTCTATACGAGTGTGGCCTTTGGAACGCTGGTGGGATCGTCGCTGGCAGGCCGGGCATTCGATCTATACCAATTTTATGATCTACCAATTTTGGTCGGCGCGATAAGCGGTTTGGCCGGGGCGTTAATCGTGCTTTTGATTGGCCGTCCGAGGGTCGGCAATTCTGTGGCGGATTGACGCTTGCGACCGGGCGCACTTTTGAGTGCGGGCTCATTCTCGTTTAGACCGGTGCACTAAGCGAATGTCTTTCTGTGAGAGAAGGAACTACGATGGCGGAAGCCGTACACGGATCCAGCCACGGCGAACACGACGGGACCCGGCGTGATTTTCTGATGATGGCAGCGGGCGGCATGGCAGCCGTTGCCGCAGGCGCAGCGATTTGGCCGTTGGTCGACTCATTGAACCCGGCGGCAGATGCGCTGGCGGTCTCTGAGATTGAGGTCGATATCGGCCCAATTGCCGAAGGCTCAGCCGTCACAGTGATGTGGCGCGGAACGCCGGTGTTTATCCGGCACCGTACGGCAAAGGAAATCGAGGAAGCGCAAGGTGTTGCCCTGAACGACCTGCCCGATCCGGCCGCTGATGGCGATCGCGTCCAAAAGCCGGAATGGCTTGTTCTGGTCGGTGTCTGCACGCATCTCGGCTGCATTCCGCTCGGTCAGAAGGTTTCGGACAAAAAAGGCGACTATGACGGCTGGTTCTGCCCATGCCACGGTTCGCACTACGATTCCTCCGGACGCATTCGCAAAGGGCCGGCGCCGAGCAATCTGCCCGTGCCGCCTTATGAGTTCGTCTCCGACACTCTTGTGAAGATCGGGTAAGCGCGATGGCTGACAATCAGACGCCGCATACGGAAATTACCAATCCGTTGCTGAAATGGGTTGATCACCGCCTGCCGGTTATCTCCCTGATGAATCATTCGACCGTGGATTATCCCACGCCGAAGAACCTGAACTACTGGTGGAACTTCGGTTCGCTGGCCGGGTTTTGCCTGGTGCTGATGATCGCGACGGGCCTGGTGCTCGCCATGCACTATACCCCGCATGTCGATCACGCCTTTGCCAGCGTTGAGCGCATTATGCGTGACGTCAACTTTGGCTGGGCGATCCGCTTCGTTCACATGAACGGCGCGAGCTTCTTCTTCATCGTGGTCTTCATCCACATCTTCCGCGGTCTCTACTACGGCTCCTATAAGTCGCCGCGTGAGCTGCTGTGGATTCTCGGCGTCCTCATCCTGCTGTTGATGATGGGCACCGCGTTCATGGGCTACGTGCTGCCTTGGGGCCAGATGAGCTTCTGGGGTGCCAAGGTGATTACCAATCTGTTCTCCGCCATCCCCTTGGTGGGTGAGGACCTGGTGATCCTGCTGTGGGGCGGCTTCTCGGTTGATAACCCGACGCTCAACCGCTTCTTCGTGCTGCACTTCCTGCTGCCGTTCGTGATCTTTGGCGTTGTGTTCCTGCACATCGTGGCACTGCACACCCATGGTTCGAACAACCCGCTCGGCATCGATACCAAGGGCCCACAGGACACGATCCCGTTTGCGCCGTACTACACCGTGAAGGATTATTTCGGCGTTGCCGTGTTCCTGACCGTGTTCGCGGCCGTGGTGTTCTTTGCGCCAGACTATATGGGGCATGCTGACAACTATATCGAAGCTAACCCGCTTCAAACGCCGCCGCACATCGTGCCGGAATGGTACTTCCTGCCATTCTACGCGATCCTGCGCGCGATCCCGGATAAGCTGATGGGCGTGCTGGGCATGTTCGGCGCCATTGCGATGCTGTTCATCCTGCCTTGGCTCGACCGGTCGCCGGTCCGCTCTATGCGGTTCCGTCCGATCAGCAAGTGGTTCTTCTGGGTTTTTGGCACCAATTGCATCCTGCTAGGCTGGTGCGGTGCAAACGATCCAGACGCTGTCTGGCTGGGCATGGAGTTCGTGATCTGGAGCCGTCTGGCGACTGTCTTCTACTTCGCTTACTTCCTGATCATCATCCCGTACCTGGGATTGTTTGAAAAACCGAAACAACCCCCGGCCAGCATCGCAGAATCCGTTCTGGGTGGCGGTAACGGCGGTGCGGCTGCCGCGGCAGCAAAGCCGATGGAGAAGGCCTGATGCGGATGCTTCGTTTTGCACAAACCGCGCTTGCCGCGGCCGCTCTGACGCTCGCCGCACCGGCAGCTCAGGCCGCCGGCGGTGGTGTCCACATCGAAAGCCAGGATTGGTCTTTCAGCGGCATCTTCGGAACTTTTGACCAAGCCAGCGCCCAGCGCGGCTACCAGGTCTACAAAGATGTCTGCGCTGGTTGCCATTCCATGAACCTGATGTCCTACCGCTACTTGGAAGGCATCGGTCTGCCGGAAGCGACGGTTAAGGCTTTGGCTGCTACGGCAGAAAAAACCGCAACCAATGACGACGGCGAGGAAATTTCCGTTCCGCGCCTGCCATCGGACCGCTTCCCCGCGCCGTTCAAGAATGAAAAGGAAGCGCGGGCCAGCAATGGTGGTGCTTATCCGCCCGACCTTTCGCTGATGGCGAAGGCGCGCGCGAACGGCTCGAACTACCTCTATGCGTTGCTGACGGGCTACCACGAAGCCCCGGCGGACGTGACCATGAATGAAGGCATGTATTACAACACCGCCTTCCCCGGTCATCAGATTGCCATGGTGCCGCCCCTGGCGGACGACCTAGTGGAATTCTCTGATGGTACCAAAGCCACAGCCGACCAGATGGCGCGTGACGTGGTGACATTTCTGACATTTGCCGCAGAGCCGCACATGGAAGAGCGCAAGCGGACCGGCTTGAAAGTGGTTGCTTTCTTGCTGATCCTGAGCGCGATGCTGTACTTCGTGAAAAAGAAAGTCTGGTCAGACGTGGACCACTGATGGTCTGATCGCTTGGTTTAAAGACAAAGGGGCCGCTGAATACGCGGTCCCTTTTTCGTTGTGACGTTTGTTATTGGAGGATGGTCGCGGAAAGATGACGGATAAAAACGGAACTCCGCCGGTTATCGGCATTATTGGCGGCAGCGGCATTTACGAGATTGCGGGCCTGGATAATGTCCGTTGGCAGCGTGTGCATTCACCCTTTGGCGTTGCATCTGATGAAGTGCTGTTTGGCGAACTGAACGGCCAGCAACTGGTGTTTCTTCCCCGGCATGGCCGGGGCCATCGCATACCTCCGTCCGGCCTGAACTTCCGTGCCAATATCGATGTGCTGAAACGCTGTGGCGTGACGGAAATCTTGTCTCTTTCGGCGGTTGGTTCCTTGCGTGAATATCTGCCGCCCGGCTCGTTCGTGCTGGTAGACCAGTTCATCGACCGAACGTTTGCCCGGGAGAAAAGCTTTTTCGGCCATGGCTGCGTTGCCCACGTTTCCATGGCGGACCCAACATGCTCCCGCCTGATGGACGCCATTGAGAAGGGGGCAGACGATGCCGGGATCGATGTAAGCCGGGGCGGTACCTATCTGACCATGGAAGGGCCGCAATTCAGTACCCGTGCAGAATCCCATCTCTACCGTTCCTGGGGCTGCTCGATTATCGGCATGACCAACATGCCGGAAGCCAAATTGGCCCGCGAGGCAGAGATCTGCTATGCGACCGTCGCCATGGTGACCGACTATGATTGCTGGCACGAAGACCACGATGACGTCTCCGTCGAAGCAGTGATCAAAGTGCTGAGCGAGAACGCGGAGAAAGCTAAAACCCTGGTGCAAAGCACCGTACCGCACCTTTCGGGCCGAACCGATAGGTGCCATGCCGGGTGCCACAATGCCCTGGATATGGCGATCATCACACCAGCGCATGCGCGTGATCCGGAAGCCGTCGCCAAGTTAGACGCCGTCGCCGGCCGCGTATTGGGAGGCTAGTTGTCCCATCCAGGAAGGTAATATGGCTATTTCCTGACCAGCTCTAGTTTGAGTTTTCGCCATCCCTTCAGTGCCTGCAAGGGCGTCTTGCTGCCCAGGGCTGATTGCAGCAGCGGCTGGGTGTAAAGCCAGACATAGCGAAGCAGCGTGGCTTCCAGAACCTCTTCGATGCGGCCATTGAACCGTTCGACCATACCGTTGGTCTGAGGTGACCTAGGCGGCGTCAGGCGATGATCGATATCGAGGGCGGCGCCCAGCGTGTCGCATTCATGCGCGCCTGTTGCGGCGCGCTGGCGCAGACCGAAGAGGCGATCCGTGAACTCTTTTCCATTATCCGGGAGTATGGGGCGGATCCGCATCGGGCAGGCGCGCTCCAGGGCGCGCAGGAAGCGCCGGGCATTGGCCGCTGTCTTGCTGTTGTAGACCCTGACAACAACCCAACGCGTTGCCCTGTCGATGGCCACGAAGAGGGAACGGCGGCGGCTCTCATCTGCCATCGGTGGCAGGTATTTCAGGTCGATGGGGATGGAACCGGGTTCATAGGCTTTGAAGGCGCTATGCTTTGGCCGGGCGATGCTGCTTTCAGGGCGCGCAGGGCCCCCACGCCATGCCGGCGCAAGCAGCGGTCAAGGCCAGAGCGGGAGGCCTTCGGGTTCAAGAACTCGCGCACCACCGCCAGCAGATCATCCAGCGAGACCAAAAGCGTCTTGCGGAGGGCCACCGCGACAGCTTCCTGCGCTGGCGTCAACGTCGTCTGAAGGCGATGGGGCGTGTGGCTGCGATCCTCCACGCTGGCACGCTGGCACCATTTCCATACGGTCTGTTCCGTGGTCCCGTGACGCTCGGCAAGAACCCACGCAGGGTCGTCACTGGCCTGTATGGCCGCCCTGATCTTCGGTGGCGTCGTCGCCTGACTGTGAAGCTTGATCACCATGTCGCTCTCCCATCCCGCGCCTCGGTCAAAACACAGCGTGCCATGAAAAACGCAGAGCGACGAGGGGCTATCCGATCAGCCGGGATGGAACACTTAGACCATGTTGGTAGACGGCACGCCTTACCGCACCATCTGGCCGAATTCTGACGGCTCGGTGGAGATCATCGACCAGACCCGGCTACCCCATGCCTTCGAAACCAAGACCCTGCGCGGTATGGCTGAAGCAGCCCATGCGATCAAAGCCATGCTGGTGCGGGGCGCGCCGCTGATCGGGGCGACCGGAGGCGCTGGCGATGCGCGCGGACCCGTCGGATGCGAACCTGGGAACCTGGCTGTGGCCTATGACACGCTCTATGCAACCCGGCCCACGGCGGTGAACCTGCGCTGGGCATTGGACGATCTGCGCCAGCGTCTCTCGTCTCTCCCTGTGAGTGAGCGTGCTGGGGCCGCCTGGTGCCGCGCCGCCGAAATATGCGACGAGGACGTGGCGATCTGCGAAGCCATCGGCGACCACGGCCTGATCCTGATTCAGGATATTGCGGCCCAGAAAACCGGTGAGACGGTCAACATCCTAACCCATTGCAACGCCGGTTGGGTTGCCACGATCGATTGGGGCACAGCCCTCGCACCGATCTACAAGGCCCATGATGCCGGCATTCCGGTTCACGTTTGGGTAGATGAAACCCGGCCCCGCAACCAGGGTGCCTCGCTCACTTGCTGGGAATTGGGCAAGCACGGCGTACCGCACACGCTGATCGTTGATAATGCCGGCGGTCACTACATGCAGCGCGGCCAGGTTGACCTCTGCATTGTCGGCACAGACCGCACGGTTGCGAATGGCGATGTCTGCAACAAGATCGGTACCTACCTGAAAGCGCTCGCTGCCAGGGATAATGGCGTGCCGTTCTACGTGGCGCTGCCAAGCCCGACCATAGACTGGACGCTGCATGACGGCTTCGCCATTCCCATCGAGGAACGGGCGGAAGCCGAGGTGACCAACATGTGGGGCAAGACAGCTGCGGGCGACCTGACCAGTGTGCGCATCACGCCGGAGACCACGCCCGGCGGCAATCCTGCTTTTGACGTGACACCCGCCCATCTGGTGACGGCTCTGATTACGGAACGCGGTATCTGCCCGGCCTCTTCTTCCGGACTAGCAGAACTCTTCCCAGAAAAGGCAGCAGCATGACCGAAGGCGAACTCCGCCAATCCGTGGTTGATACCGTGTAGCGCATGAATGCATTGGGCATCAACCAAGGCACCTCCGGTAATGCGAGTGTCCGCTTCAAGGACGGTATGCTGATCACGCCGTCCGGCATGCCATATGAGGCGATGACCGGAACGGACATTGTTTTTATGCGCCTCGCCGATGGCGCGGTAACGGCAAAGGCTGGGTTGAAGCCTTCCAGTGAGTGGCGCTTTCATCGGGACATCCTGGCCGCGCGGGATGACCTAGATGCCGTCGTGCACACCCATGGCCTGGCCGTGACGACCATGGCTTGCCTGCATCAGGATATTCCGGCGTTCCACTATATGGTGGCCGTCGCGGGCGGTGAATCGATCCGCTGCGCGCCCTATGCGCTATTCGGAACGCAGGAACTATCCGACTTGGCGCTAAAAGCCCTGGAAGGCCGCAAGGCCTGCTTGCTTGGCAACCATGGCCTTATTGCTGGCGATACCTCGCTGGAGAAAGCGCTGGCGGTAGCCGTTGAGGTCGAAATCCTGGCCGATATGTACTGGCGGACCCTGCAAGTCACACGCCCGGCCATACTCTCCAAGGCCCAGATGGCGGACGTACTGGAGAAGTTTAAGAGCTACGGGGTTAAGGACCGGAAATAGCGTCAAAATCCGGTCCCGGACGCCAGACGATTCCGCGAGTTCGGTGATGATGGATGAATTCTCGGAGCCTTCAGGCATCCGGGACCTGTTTGCGTCTAGCCCCGCCACGCCATCTTCTGTGCCTTGATGCGACGGCCCCAGTCGTCCTCCTCAATTTCTTTGGTCACCACGAAGCCCGCGCGGTCATAGAGCCTGCGCGCTGCGGCGAGCCCCTCGAAAGTCCAGAGGTAGATGTCCCGCTGGCCGTTTTCCGCCGCAAATGCCAGCAGTTCATCGAACAATTTTTCGCCAACGCCACTGCCTTGCATTTCCGGTTCCGCAACGAACCAACGGACTCGCGCGGCTCCGCCTTCGCCGGCGTGATCCAGCGTCAGCGATGCCTTGATCTGCCCATCCCGCCATGCGAGCCAGAAACCATCTTTTGCCGGGTCATACCGGCTGATGAATTCTGCTAGCTCAGTTGCGACCTCGGCTTCGAACTGCGGACCAAACCCCCATTCATCGACGTAATACTGGCCATGCATCTCCACTACCCGGCCGATGGCACCCGGCACAAAGCCGCGAGTGATGGAGATGTCAGGCACCATAGCCTTACACGTCGAGATTGGAGACCTTCAGCGCATTGTCTTGAATGAAGGCGCGCCGCGGTTCGACTTGGTCGCCCATCAGGGTGGAGAAAATCTCGCCTGCTGCATCTGCGTGCTCGACCTTTACCTGCAACATGGTGCGGGCATTGGGGTCTAGCGTCGTTTCCCAAAGCTGCTCCGGGTTCATTTCGCCCAGGCCCTTGTAGCGCTGGAAATTGATGCCCTTGCGGCCCGCGGCCACAATGGCGTCCAGCAGGCCGACAGGGCCGACAATCCGTTGCTCTTCGCCCTTCAGCGATAGCACTGCCGGTTTCTCATAGACTTCCTGCAGTTGGGCGGAGCGCATGTCGAGACGCTGTGCCTCCTGGCTCTCCAGCAGGCGGGGCGAGAGGTGGTAGCGGCGGTCATATCCGCCCTTGGTGTGGGTAAAGTCCAAGCCACCTTGCGGGCTGACAAAGCCATTCCAGCCCCGGTCCCGCTCGTTTTCCAGCGAGTCCATACGCTTTGCCAGGTACTCAGCCGCCGCTTGCGCCTGGGCTTCGTCGGCAAGAATGCCGGTGTTTAACACGCCTGCGATGGCAGCTTGCTCGACCAGCCGCTCACTACCGACTTCCCGGGCAAGGGATCCTATACTCATCCGTACACGTGCCGTATCGGCGACCAGTTCGGCGAGGTCATTGCCGCCGCGTTGGTTACCATCAGACAGAGTCAGCACGGCCTCTTCAAGGCCGGTGTCGATGAAGAACTGCTCCAGTTCGGCCTCGTTCTTCAGATACCGCAACGTCCGCTGGCCGCGCTTCACCTGGAATAGCGGCGGTTGGGCGATGTAGAGGTAGCCGCGCTCAATCAGTTCCGGCGTCTGCCGGTAGAAGAAGGTCAGCAGCAACGCCCGGATGTGGCTTCCGTCGACATCCGCGTCCGTCATGATGACGATTTTGTGGTAGCGGGCTTTGTCGACGTTGAAATCGTCTCGTCCGATACCGGTGCCCAGCGCCGCAATCAGCGTGCCGATTTCCTGGCTCGACAGCATCTTGTCGAAACGCGCGCGCTCCACATTCAGAATTTTGCCGCGCAGGGGCAGGATAGCTTGATAGCCACGGTCGCGGCCCTGTTTGGCGGAACCGCCTGCCGAATCTCCCTCCACCAGGAACAATTCAGAACGGGCGGGATCGCGTTCCTGGCAATCGGCCAGCTTGCCGGGCAGGGAATGGATGTCCAGCGCGCCTTTACGCCGGGTCAACTCGCGGGCTTTACGGGCAGCTTCGCGCGCGGCCGCTGCTTCGGCCACTTTGCTGACGATGGTTTTGGCGTCGTTCGGATGCTCCTCAAACCACTGGCTGAGGGCTTCGTTCATGATGCTCTCAACCACTGGCCGCACTTCTGACGAAACCAGCTTATCCTTGGTCTGCGACGAGAATTTTGGATCCGGCACTTTGACGGACAGCACGCAGGTCAACCCCTCACGCGCATCGTCGCCAGTCAGGGAGACCTTCTCTTTTTTGGTAATGCCTGACGCTTCGGCATAACCGTTCACCTGCCGGGTCAGAGCCCCGCGGAATCCGGCCAAGTGGGTGCCGCCATCCCGCTGGGGGATGTTGTTGGTGAAGCACAGCATCGTTTCGTGATAGCTGTCATTCCACTCCAACGACGCTTCGACTGTAACGCCATCGCGCTCGCCGATAACGTGGATCGGGTCAGGATGAATGGCGGTACGGCTGCGGTCGATATACTCGACATAGGCCTTCAGCCCGCCCTCATACTCCATATCCACTTCCGGGCCATCGAGCTGGCGGGCGTCTTTCAGTACCAGCCGCACACCATAATTCAGAAAGGCCAGCTCACGCAGCCGATGCTCCAGCGTGTTGAAGTCGTATTCTGTTTTGGTGAAGGTTTCCGTCGATGGCAGGAAGGTGATCTCCGTGCCTCGTTGCTCGCCGGCCTGACCGGTGACGGCCAGCGGGGCTTCGCTCTCACCATGGCGGAAGCGCATGGTGTGCTCCTCGCCATCGCGCCAGACCTTGAGATCCAGGACAGAGGACAGCGCGTTCACAACGGAAACGCCGACACCATGCAAGCCGCCAGAGACCTTGTAGGAGTTCTGGTTGAATTTCCCGCCCGCATGCAGTTGGGTCATGATGACTTCAGCGGCAGAGATGCCTTCCTCGTCATGGATGTCGACCGGAATGCCACGGCCATTGTCACGCACCGTGACAGAGCCGTTTGCGTTCAGGATCACGTCTACGCGGTCGCAATAGCCAGCCAGCGCCTCGTCGATAGCGTTGTCCACCACTTCATAGACCATGTGGTGCAGGCCGGAGCCGTCATCGGTGTCGCCGATATACATGCCTGGCCGTTTACGCACGGCCTCCAGCCCGCGCAGGACCTGAATGGAGTCTGCGCCGTAATCATCATTGTCGCCGTGGGTCAGTTTGGGCTCGTCGCTCATGCGCGCGTGCTTCCATGACTAGGGGTAAGGTGGCTACCGGCCACACTGAAATGCTGGGCGTCATCGCCCAGGGGGGTGAATAGCTCAGGGTCGGTGCCGGTCAGCCAGACCTGTGCGCCGCTCGCCAGCAATTGCTGGAACAGCGCGGCGCGGCGGTCTTGGTCTAAATGGGCAACGACTTCATCCAACAGCAGCAGCGGCTGCACGCCACGCTCTGCCGCAATCATGCTGGCAGACGCCAAAGTTAGGCCGATCAGCAGCGCTTTTTGCTCACCGGTGGAGCATTGGGCGGCAGGCACACCGCGGCTGGCATACCAAACCGCCATGTCGCTGCGGTGCACGCCTAGCGAGGTCTGGCCCGAAGCGGCATCCTGGCGGCGGTTGGCTTTCCATGCTTCGGCCAGTTGGTCTTCGACGGCCAGGGCAGGGCGGTCTGTCAGCCACTCCTCGATCTCGCCGACCACAGCGATGCGTGGCACGGGAAAGGCACCGCTTGTGCCCTCGGCCGCTGCGCTGTCCAGACGCCGGGTCAGGTCCAATCTTGCAGCACCGATAGCGACGGCGCGCTGGGCGAGCGTACGCTCCAGTGCATCGAGCCAGGCGGGGTCGCCACCTTCCGCAAGCAGGCGTTGGCGCTGGCGGCGTCCATTCTGATAGGCGGTGACGCGGCCCGCGTGGGCGGGATCGGTTCCGAAAACGAGGCGGTCCAGGAAACGGCGGCGTTCTTCTGCACCGTCCAGGAACAGCCGGTCCATTTGTGGCGTCAGCCAGACGGCTGCGCAATACGGTGCCAGTGCTGATTGTCCCCGGGCCACGCGGCCATCGATACGCACCTGCCGCCGCTCTTCGCCACTGCTGACACCGGTGCCCAGATCAACGGGGCCGTTTTCGGTCTCCAGCCGGGCAGCGACGGCCCAGGACCCATCTGCTGAGTTATGAGGTGCCAGCTCTTCCAGGCGCGCCCCGCGCAACCCGTGGCCGGGTGTCAAAATAGATACCGCCTCAAGCAGGTTGGTTTTGCCAGCCCCGTTTGGTCCGGTCAGCACTACCGGCCGGCCATCCAAATCGATGCGGATCTCGCCGTAGTTCCGAAAGCTGGTAAGCGCTAGCCGCCTGACCGCCAGCCGGATTGTCCGGCGCGTTTCCTGGGCTAGCGCCGTACCACTATTCATCATTCTACGGCCTTAGACCCGCATCGGCATCAGCACATACAGCGCGCTGTGATCGGTATGATCGCGGATGATGGTAGGGGCGGCAGGATCGGCCAGCGATAGCTCGGCGGTGTCGCCTTCAATCTGCTGGGTGATGTCGAGCAGATAGCGGGCGTTAAAGCCGATTTCCATTGCATCGAATTCGTAGGAAACCTCGACCTCCTCGTTGGCCGAGCCGGAATCCACGTTGGATGCCGACAGAACCACATGGCCGCCATCGATCGCCAGTTTTACGGCGCGCGATTTCTCGGTGGAGATGGTGGCGACGCGGTCCACGGCTGCCTGAAACGATTTGCAGTCCACGGTCAGGGTCTTTTCGTTTCCTTCCGGAATGACCCGCTGGTAGTCGGGGAAGGTGCCGTCAATCAGCTTGGACGTCAGCTCGACCGTGCCAAAGGAAAAGCGGATTTTGGTATCGCTGACGGCAATTTCCACGTCATCCGTTGCTTCATCCAACAGCTTGCGCACTTCGCCTATGGTCTTGCGCGGGACGATAACGCCCGGCATGTCGGCAGCACCGTCCGGCAGGGGAATTTCCACCCGTGCCAGGCGGTGGCCATCGGTTGCGACCGCGCGCAGAACCTGGGTCCCGTCGCTGTCTGCCGGGTGCAGATAGATGCCGTTCAGGTAGTAGCGTGTCTCTTCGGTCGAGATCGCAAAGCGGGCGCGGTCGATCAGGCTGCGCAGGTCGCGCGCGGTGACCGAGAACCGGTGGTTGAGGTCGCCTTCGGTCAGAACCGGGAATTCATCGACCGGCAGCGAGGCTAGCGAAAATGTCGACCGCCCGGCCCGTAGAATCAGCTGGCCCTCTTTGGCCGTCGAATCCAGCTCGACCTGCACCCCTTCTGGCAGCTTGCGCGCGATATCGTAGAGCATGTGCGCCGGTGCCGTTGCGCCGCCGCTGCTGCCCACCGTAACCTCCACTTCTTCCACAACAGACAGGTCCATGTCGGTTGCGGTTAGCGACAGGCTATCGCCCTCTGCACTAAGGCGGATATTGGCCAAAATCGGTATAGTGTTGCGCCGCTCGACCACGCTTTGCGCGTGCGACAGGCCCTTCAGCAGGGCTGCTCGTTCAATCGTAACTTTCATCGTAAAACCGACACCAAGATGTTGTGCCTCCTGTCGTCTGCCGCACTGAGGCTTGTAGCAACAGCATTCTGAAATGGGCATTTATCATAGCAGGAGTGGTGGCAAAGCCAAGGACATCGGGCCGCCGCGCCGGTGGATGGTTCAGGCGTTGCCTGCTGCTGTGCGCGCCAGCTTGTCTACCCGCTCATTGTCGGGGTCACCCGCATGGCCCTTGACCCAGCGCCACTCAATCCGGTGCGAGGCCAGGGCTTTGTCCAGGCGCTCCCAAAGGTCCTGGTTTTTCACCGGCTTTTTGTCGACCGTGTGCCAGCCGTTGGCTTTCCAACGGGGCATCCACTGGGTAATGCCATTCTTCACATAGGCGCTGTCCGTCGATAGGGTGACCTGGCTTGGCCAGGTCAGCGCTTCCAGTGCTGTAATGGTGCCCATCAGCTCCATGCGGTTGTTGGTGGTGTGGGATTCGCCGCCGCTAAGTTCTTTCTCGACGCCGCGGTAGCGCAGCAGCACGGCCCAGCCCCCTGGTCCGGGATTGCCCAGGCACGAGCCATCCGTGAATACTTCAACGGCTAGGCTATTTCCGGAATCACTCAAGACCGTAACCACCTATACCCGTGATCCCCTGATGAAAGCGCAGGCGCTGCCAGTATTCCAGCGGGTCTTTCGGTGTCACCATCGCACCGGGCGGATGGTTAAGCCAATCGAACAAGCGCGTCAGCAGGAAACGCAGGCTGCAGCCACGCGCCAGTATGGGCAATGCGTCCCGCTCTTCGGCAGTCAGTGGGCGCACGGTTTCGTACGAGGCCAGCAGGGCGCGCGCTTTGGTAATGTTCAGGCTGTTGTCCCGTTCAAAACACCAGGCGTTCATGCAGATGGCCAGGTCATAGGCGAGGGCGTCGTTACAGGCGAAATAGAAGTCGATGACGCCCGACAGTTCCTCGCCAATGAAGAACACGTTATCCGGGAACAGGTCTGCGTGGATGACGCCTCTCGGCAGGTTTTTGGGCCAGGCTTCCATCAGGTGCCCGAATTCCGTGCTGATATCGTCTGCTAGGCCGGGGCGCACCTCGTCGGCGCGGTCTACTGTGGCTTCCAGCAGCGCACCCCACCCATCGAGGGAAAGCGCATTGGGCCGCTCCAGCGCGAATGACTGGCTGGCCAAATGGAACTTGGCAAGGCCACGGCCCAGTTCTGCGCAGTGTTGAACCTTGGGCCGTTGCGGCGAGAGCCCCTGCAAGAAGCTGATGATGGCTGCCGGCCGCTCGTTCAACATGCGCAGTGTTGCGCCGTCGCGGGTGTGGATCGGCGTCGGGCACGGTATGCCTGCCGCTGCCAGATGCTCCATCAGGCCGATAAAAAACGGCAGGTCGCCAGGGTCCACCCGCTTTTCATAGAGCGTGAGGATATAGCGGCCTCTGTCCGTTTCCAGGAAAAAGTTCGAGTTCTCGACGCCTTCCGCAATCCCCTTGAATGCGATCACGTTTCCGAGGTCGTACGCATCCAAAAAGGAAAGCAGGTCTTCTTGTTCAACCGGCGTATAGACCGTCATGGGCACCGCAAAATTCTAAAGGTTTATTGGGAAAACTCACAGCAAGTCGCCTGAGCCGAGGACTGGAGTCAAGCAGCGTTTCAGGTGCGTTGTACCAATATTCGGGGAAGCTTGAACTCTATGCCCTCTTTTGCGGTTTCCAGCGTCTCCACTGTAACGTCAAACCGTTCGCCCAATGCTTGCACAACACCTTGCACTAGATTTTCCGGCGCCGATGCTCCGGCGGATACGGCGAGGCGGCTGATCCCGGTCAGTCCGTCCCAGTCGATACCATCGGCGTCATCCACCAGTTGGGCGTGTTCGCAGCCTGATTGCCGGGCGACCTCGACCAGCCGGTTGGAGTTTGAAGAGTTGGCGGAGCCGATCACCAACAGCGCCTCCGCTTCTGCTGCCGCCGCTTTTACGGCCTGCTGCCGGTTGGTGGTGGCATAGCAAATATCTTCCTGTTTCGGGGCGGCGATCTCAGGGAAGCGGCGCTTCAGTACTGCTATAATGTCCGCGGTATCATCCATCGACAGCGTCGTTTGCGTCACATATGCAAGGCCCTGGCCGGCAGGTGGCTCGACCGTTTCAGCATCCGCTACCGTTTCGATCAACGTGGCAGCATCAGCCGGAACCTGTCCCAGTGTGCCGACGACTTCGGGGTGGCCTTCATGGCCAATCAGCAGCAGATGGCGGCCTTCGCGCTCAAAGTGCTTTTCGGCATCGCGATGCACCTTGTTGACCAGCGGGCACGTTGCATCCACATACGTCAGATTGCGGCGCTGCGCTTCTGCGGGTACGGATTTCGGCACTCCATGGGCAGAGAAAATCACCGGCGCATCGTCCGGCACCTGATCCAGTTCGGCGACGAACACCGCGCCTTTCGCCCGCAGTGATTCGACCACATGCCGGTTATGCACAATCTCATGACGCACATAGACCGGCGGTCCCCATTTTTCCAGTGCCCGCTCAACAATGAGAATTGCCCGGTCCACGCCCGCACAAAAACCACTAGGCGCGGCGAGCAGGACGGTCAATGGGGGTTTCTGCATAAATCACAACCTTCTTTTCGTTGCGCGTGCTTGCCGCGCCGGAATCGCTGCCTATGGTGGCTCGTTTAGCACAATCCCAGCACGAGAGACCACATGACCAATAGGGCATCAGGCAAGCGTACCGGCGCACCGTTCCTCGCTTTCGGATTGGCACTTGTGCTCGCCGGTTGCGGATTAATGGGCGAACCGAACGAGATCCCCGTCGGTTGCCCAACGACGGGCGTATTGGCAGAAGGCGAACGGCTGGAAAGATACCGCGAAAACAGTGAACGGGACCTGACCGACCTGATCGTTCGTGCGCGGGTGGGCAATATTCGCAACGCGTGCTCAATCATGCAGGAGGAGCGCGAGCTTGAAATGGACATGGCGCTTCAGGTCTTCGCGGAGCGGGGACCAGCCGCAACTTTGGGCACGCTTTTGCCCGTCGCGTATTTCGTGGCCGTGACGGATGCGGACAACAACGTGCACTCGCGGCAGTTGTTCACGGTGGCTGCGGCGTTTGAGGGAACAGCCCGCCAGGCGATTTTCAAGGAAGAAATCATCCTCTCCATACCCATCGCGGCGAACAAGAGCGTTGCTGACTATCGGGTGATCGTTGGACTGCAACTGACGCCTGAAGAATTGCAGAGGGTGGAGGCTGCCAAGAACAAGCGCCGCTGACGCTCAAACTTGGCATGCCGCGGCGCTGATGTCTTACTGGCCATGCTATCATTACGGAGGTCACTGATGCGGGTTATCGCGCTTGAAGAGCATTTTACGGTGCCGTCCCTGGTTGCCCGGATCGACAAAGGGGCTATCGCAGCGCGCGGTTTCCGCCCGCGTGCCGTTCCGTCCAGCGGCCCCAGTCCGATGGATCTGGCTCCGGAGATCGGCTCGGATCGGCTGCGTTATATGGATGAAGCAGGCATCACCATGCAGGTGCTCTCCAATACGGGACCGGGGCCGGACCTGGTGCTGGGCGCGGACGGCGTAGCGATTGCGCAGGCGATGAACGACCATCTGGCGACGGCTGTTGCCGCCAATCCGGACCGGTTTGCCGGCAACAGCCGTGCTGCCCATGTTGAGCCCGGAAGCCTGCGCTTCGGAGTTGGAGCGATGCGTCAAAGATCTCGGGTTTCATGGCACCTTGATTAACGGTACGACCGGCGGCCGCTTCCTTGATCATCCCGCCTATGACGAACTGCTGGCCGCAGCGGTGCAACTGGACGTGCCGATATATTCACCCCCACCTGGCACCAGAAGCGGTCCGTGAAGCCTATTATTCAGGTCTGGAGCCCGGTGCCGGCCGTGTGTTGGAAGCCGGAGGCTGGGGCTGGCATTCGGAGTGCGCCATCCATGTGCTGCGGCTGGTCCTGGCCGGTGTGCTGGACAAGCACCCGAAACTGAAGCTGATCATCGGCCACCTGGAACGGCCCATTACGCAGCAAATCACGGATCAGGTCTGGGTGACGACCAGTGGCATCTTTACAGAGCCACCGTTTTTGGCTGCCCTGCTGACCTTTGGCATCGACCGGCTGATGTTCTCTGTTGACTATCCATATGCCAAAAACGCCAAGGGCCGGGAATTCCTGGACCGTATCACGTTGGCGCCGGCAGATATGGCGAAGCTGACCCACGGCAATGCAGAGGCGCTTCTGAATCTGAAACGGGGATAGCCTTGGGGACGGCTCTTAAAGTTACCCGTTCTCCGCCAGCCAATCGGCCGCCGCGCGGGCCATACCGCGGTTGGAATGTCCGACATCGGGCACCGAAACCAGTTGCCAATTGAAGGGCAGCTTCATTCGCCCGGCTTCCTTTTTTGCGTCCTTGTAGAAGTGCACACCGCGGGCGTGGCGGTGTGGTCCCTGGCGCATGGCTTCTTCGGAGCGCAGCAGCATGGCGTTTGCCGTGTTGGTGTCTTTCTCGCCAGCCATCACGACCAGCGGGCGGACGAAGCCCTGCATTTGCACGTCTTCCAGGTCCGGAATGCGGTCCAGGCCATAGGGGAAGCGCTCCCCAGGACGGGCTAGGGTGTAGGCGCCCGCGTTGGCGGCAATCGCGACATCGAAGCGGGCATTCTCCTGAAACAGGGCCAGCCGGTGAACGAACTGTCCGCCTGCAGAATGGCCATAAAGCCAATAGCTGTCGCGTGCGGAGCCCGTGCGTTCCTTCACAATGTCGAACAGCCGCTCAATCAGGCCAAAGCTCCAGCGTTCCCGCGGCAGGAAGCTGCGGCGGTCGGTGGTACGCATGTTGCCGACCTCGTAGGCGCGCGGGCCGGGGAAGGCGGCTTGGCTGAACTCTGGCGATAAAAGCAGCCCCCCCAGCCGTTCG
This sequence comes from Alphaproteobacteria bacterium, assembly GCA_965202745.1. Lineage (GTDB taxonomy): Bacteria > Pseudomonadota > Alphaproteobacteria > Bin95 > Bin95 > JACKII01. The sequence continues at coordinate 68,393 of CBDBCB010000019.1, read as the reverse complement.
GCATGAGGTAGCCAATCGTCCCGGTACTGCTCGGCATTGCGTTTGTAGCCGTGCAGCACGATAAGGATCGGCGTGTCGGGATTTAGATCTTCCGGGCACCAGGAGAAAATCGTGACCGGTTGATCCGGCTCTGCCGCGGAATCTTCGATGGTAAAGTCGCTGGCACCAGAAGGTAGGGTCATGCGGGCACTAATCTGTCTTTCGGGATTGCGAACCGCTATCATCCCTCAATGCCAACCCTAAAGTCCAGCCAGTCACAAGAGCTACCGCTCAAAGATGCCATCCATGCCAAGGCGGAGGCGCTGGGCTTCGACAGTATCGGCTTTGCCCTCGCCGAGTCCGGGCCAGTGTCCCGTCATGGGCTGGAGCGCTTCATGGCCGAGGGCTGGTTCGGCGACATGGACTGGATGGCTGGCACCGCCGACCGCAGGGCCGACCCGAAAGTGCTGTGGCCAGAGGTTCGTTCCGCTATTGTGCTGGGCATGAACTACGGCCCGGTCTGGGACCCCCTCTTGCTGCTGGACGAACCAGAATTGGGAGCCATCAGCGCCTATGCACAGACGGTGCGCGACTATCATGATGTGGTGAAGAAGAAGCTGCGCCAACTGGCGCGCTGGCTTGCCGAAAGCCAGGATTGCGGCGTGAAGCTATTTGTCGATACGGCACCCCTAATGGAAAAACCGCTTGCGCAACGTGCCGGGCTTGGCTGGCAGGGCAAGCACACGAATCTTGTTAGCCGCGAGCATGGCTCCTGGTTATTTCTGGGCGAGGTGCTGACCACGCTGGACCTGGAGCCCGATCCGCCGGAACCGGACCATTGCGGCACCTGCCGGAACTGCCTGGACGTGTGTCCGACTGATGCCTTCCCCGCGCCCTATCAACTGGATGCGCGGCGCTGCATCGCTTACCTGACCATCGAACACAAGAGCCATATCCCTGCAGAATTTCGTCCTGCCATTGGTAATCGCGTATTCGGTTGCGATGACTGCCTGGCGGTATGCCCTTGGAACAAGTTTGCTCAACGGGCACGTGAGGTACAGATGCAGCCACGTGTCGAGTTGGGCGCACCGGCCTTGGCAGACCTGGCCCGGCTGGAAGACGCGGCGTTTCGTGAGGTTTTTGCGGGCTCACCGATCAAGCGCCTCGGACGGGACCGGATGGTGCGAAATGTTCTGATCGCCATCGGCAACAGCGGACAGCCCAGCCTCGCGGTAGAGGCGGAGCGCCTGCTGCCGGACCCATCGCCTTTGGTGCGGGCAATGGCGGTTTGGGCGCTGGCGCAACTCCTGCCTCTGGACAATTTCGCGGCGCTCGCCGAAAAACGGCTGCCGCAGGAGGTAGATGCCGACGTGTGCACTGAATGGCAGGCTGGCTTTGCATCCCGCCCTTCGGCGCGGAACACTGTCGCAAACAGATAACAAGAACTGTTTTTGAGGAAGCACGTCTCATGGTTGGCACCGGCGAAATCACGTCGACCCTCTCCGTCAAAAGTATTCTGGATCAGCACAAGTTTCCGGAAGACCGGCTGGAAAAGTATATGGTGGAACATGTGGAAGGTTTTACCCCTCCGTTGACCGTCGGCCAGTTCCGGGGCGGCATGTCGAACCCGACCTTCATGCTGGAGGACGGAGCGGGCAAACGCTACGTCATGCGCAAGAAGCCGCCGGGTGTTTTGCTGCCGTCTGCCCATGCCGTGGACCGTGAATTCAAGGTCATCAGCGCGCTTTGGGACACCGACGTGCCCGTCGCCAAGGCCTATGCTCTGTGCGAGGACGAGGGCGTCATCGGCAAGATGTTCTACATCATGGAACACAAGGAAGGCCGCGTTTTTCGCGACTTTTCCATGCCTGGCTATACGCCTGCCCAGCGCACTGATCACTGGGATCTGATGATCGAGATACTCGCCCGCTTACACAATGTGGACTTCCGTGCTGTCGGGCTGGAAGACTATGGCCGGGTTGGCGGCTATATGGCCCGGCAGGTGAAGCGCTGGTCGAGCCAGTATGAGGCCTCCAAGACCCACGAAATACCGGAGATGGACAAGCTCATCGTCTGGCTGGCCGACAATATGCCGGATGATGACGAAACCACGATCGTCCACGGCGACTACCGCATGGAGAACCTGATTTATCATCCGGAGCAGCCTGAAGTGCTGGCGGTGATCGATTGGGAATTGGGCACGCTAGGCAATCCCATTTCGGACCTGGCCTATAACTCGCTGACCTACCACTACGGCGACTCGGCGCGGGCGGATATTACCGCGGATGATCTGGAAGCGCTGGGCATCCCGACGGAGGAGCAGGCAGTCGCCAATTACTGCAAGCACACCGGGCGCAGCGATATTCCCAAATGGAACTTCTACCTGGTGCTGTCTCTGTTCCGCCTGGGGGCCATCAGCCAGGGCGTCTACAAGCGCGGCATTGACGGCAACGCCTCCAGCCCCGACGCGATTGAACGGGGCAAGGCAGCCCGGCGGCTGGCGGAAATCGGTTGGGAACTGGTTGAGCGACGCGGCGTTGGCTAAGCCGCACAAGTAATGGCAACCTGCACATAACGAAAAATCTCTAAGCCGGAACTTCAGGATGACAGAGCCGCTTCACTATCAATCAGCCACGGAGACAGCATCCCAAATCATCCGCCGGGAGCGCAGTACCCGGGATGTGCTGGAACACTTTCTCGCCCGGGCGGAGAAGTACAATCCGGCGCTGAAAGCCGTTATCTGGATGGATACGGAAGGCGCGCGCCAAACGGCTGATGAGGCCGACGCGGCCCTGGATAGAGGGCAGGTTTGGGGGCCGCTGCATGGCGTGCCCATGACCATTAAGGAAAGCTACCAGGTGGCGGGTTCGCCCATGACCTGGGGCAATCCTGAATTCCGCAATAATGTGACGGACACGGATGCCATCAGTGTTCAGCACCTCAAAAAAGCAGGCGTCAACCTGTTCGGCAAAGCGAACGTGCCGTTCATGCTGGCCGATTGGCAATCCTATAACGAGATATATGGCACCACCAGCAACCCTTGGGACTTGGATCGCACGCCTGGTGGTTCGTCAGGGGGGTCTGCTGCGGCCCTGGCGGCAGGTCTTTCGGGATTGGATGCGGGCAGCGATATCGGTGCCTCGATCCGCAACCCGGCGCACTATTGCGGAGTGTTCGGGCACAAGCCTACTTATGGCACAGTGACGCCACTCGGTCAGAGCCTCCCGGATAACTACGCTACCGCCGACATTTCCGTAATCGGGCCGCTGGCGCGCAGTGCCGGCGATCTGGAGACAGCCATGAAAGTGATGGCCGGGCCGGATGAGGTCGATGCGGTTGGGTGGCAGCTAAGATTGCCGGCATCCCGCCGCCGGCGGTTGGCTGATTCCGTATAGCGCTGAAGCTGAGCGATCCCAATTGCGATGTGGATAAAGGCTATGCCGATGCGCTGCAGAATCTGGCCGACAGGCTCTCGCAGGCTGGGGCTACGGTCCAGGAGGTCGAGCCCGATATCGACACAAGCAAACTATACGAAAACTATATTCTGATGCTGCGGGCTGCGACTTCCGGCAGGTTGCCGGAACCCATGCTTGCGCTTTCTGAAGAAATTCTGAAGGGCGACCCCGACGGCAGCTACCTCTACCGGATGGCACGAGGCAACTTAATCAGCCACCGGGAATGGCTCGGCCTGAATAACGAGCGCCATAGGTTCCGCTATGCCTTTGCCGACTTCTTTAAGGAATGGGACATCCTGCTTTGCCCCGCGGCCGCTGGCCCGGCCTGGCCGAAAAACGAAGAGGGTGTGCGGCACGACCGCAAGATTGAGGTCAATGGCAAGCAGGTTTATGGCACCGACCAGATGTTCTGGGCGGGCTATTCCTGTAGTACGTACTTGCCGGCTACGGTTGGTCCGGCTGGCCTGATTGGCGGTTTGCCCGTTGGGTATCAAGCCGTAACCGGCCAATACTTGGACTATACGGCAATTGAATTCGCCAAGCAGGTGGAGCAGGAAATCATCGGATTCGAGCCACCGCCCGGCTATGATGACTAACGAATAAGCAAACAACACGGAGGACAGCCATGCCAATTACCATTACACCGACCGGCAACGGCATCGGCGCGGATATTTCTGGCGTTGATCTGGCTGCAGTTACCGCGGAGCAGGCGTCCGAAATCCGCCAAGCCTGGATTGACCATCAGGTGCTGCGCTTCCGTGGGCAGAAGCTGAGCGACGACGCCATGGCCACCTTCTCCGAGTATTTCGGCGAACTGGAAGGCGCACCCGTCGGCTTTAAAGGCATGAAATACAAGACTGACCGCCCTGAAGTGACCGTGATTTCCAACATCAAGATCGACGGCGAGGCCATTGGTGGCCTGGGTGATGGCGAGGCCTCCTGGCACTCCGATATGACCTATATCGACATGCCGCCCGATGCCTCTGCGCTTTACTCGCTGGAGATCCCGGATCATGGCGGTGACACCTGGTTTATGGACATGTACCAGGCCTATGAGGCGCTTTCCCCGGAAATGCAGCAGAAGCTGGAAGGTCTGACCTGCAAGCACGACGCGACCCGCTCCTCCGACGGCAGGGTGCGGTCAGGCTTCCGCGACGACTACACCCGCGAGGAACTGCCAGGCGCCGTGCATCCGCTGGTGATCAGGCACCCAGAAAGCGGGCGGAAGGCTCTCTATCCCGGCCGCCGTCTGAACGCGCACATCATGGAACTTTCGCCGGAGGAGAGCGACAAGTTGCTGGACGAGCTTTGGGCTTTCCTGCTGGAAAACGGCCGGACCTGGAGCCAGGAATGGCAGATCGGCGACCTGATCATGTGGGACAATCGCTGCGTGCTGCACCGCCGCGACGCATTCGATGCCAACAGCCGCCGCCTGATGCACCGTACACAGATGAAAGGCAGCGCCAAACCGGTGGCTGCCTCAGCCTGAAGCAAACACAGAAAGCCCTGCATCGCCGGGGCTTTCTTTTTTCTGAATCGAACCGCCAACATATTGAATAAGTTGGCTGATTCACGAGGCGCTTGCGGGTGCAAGCGTTTCGATCAGAGCACTGAGGTTTGTTGAGGTCCTAGACCGGACGAAGTCTAGCCGCAGGTTTCAGCGGGAAGCCACTCCAGCTTCTGCAATTTCAGCGCCAGAGTCAGCTCAGGGTAAATGATTTTACCCTGCACGATCACACCTTCCAGGGTGGAAACACCTGAGATCTCGTACAAGGGCAGGGGGTCGGCAGGCGTTGCAAATACCGCGATCGTAAAGCGCCACAAACTATCGGGCAGTTTCCCGCGAAGGTCTTCTGCATGAGAGAGATCGATTTCACTGGTCGCGGCTTTGGCCAGAAACTGTGTGGCGCTAAGCGTCGGATCGTTTTCCAATGATTCGCCGGTGAATACCGAATTGGATATCCGGGCGTTACCGTTGACGGCCGCTGCTTGCAGCAACCTGAAATGGTGCCACGGAAAATAGGTCCCGGCAGGCAGTGTTTTGGTCATTTTTCAGGTGCGGTGTAGCGAACGACCACTTGTCCGCCTTCGCGTGATGCCGTGCCTTCGATAGCTTTGAAACTGCCCTCCGATGACTTGCTGGCGGTGAGGAAGCAGAGAGTCTGTCCATCGCTAGATTCCCAGGTCGATGACGTATCTTCTGCCAGTACCGGCGGCCCGTCATTAAATTGGATCGTCATGGAAATGCGATGGTTCATGGCCGCCCCATCGCAATTCGGATGCCAGGACACTGTTTTCAATCCATCAATACTGACGACGTCCCCGTTGTCGCCGGGAGCCAAAGAGATGGTATGCGCAGTCAGGTATGGGCGCATCTCCGGCAAGTCCGCGGCGGCGGCATGACCGGCGAGCGGCAACAGGGCCGCTACCACTAATAGGTGCTTGATCATCGGTTAAGCAGCTCCATTCGAACGCTCCAGATATCGGTCAGCCCCGCGCGCCGGAACGCCGCTTCGGCCTGTGGTCGGTCACCGTCCGTTACAGGACCCGCAGTCAGATGGTACCATGTCTGACCTTTTGCTTGCGATGAAAACAGCGCAATCGGCCAGGGCTGCATCCTGTTCTTCACGAACTCCGCCAGTGCTTGGTTGTTGAGGCTGGGAACCATGACCAGGAATTGTGCGTTCGGTTTTGGCCCTGCCATTTCTGCGGGCGCCGGGGAGGTGAAGACCAGATCGTAGAGCGGGTCGTCCTCTTTCATTGGCCGGCAGAGAGTTTCGCCTTTAACGATGCGGAACAGAGCGCAGTCTTCTTTCATGGCAACCGAAATCCCATGATCTGTCACGGAGCGGCCAGTGGTCACATAGCTGACGCCGTCCCCCATCATGCTGATAACCGTGAATGCAGGCGGCAGAAGGCAGGCTGAAAGGAACGCGCAGGCAGCGATGGCTGCCCAGCGGACGTGACTGCTTCCCGCCATGAAAGATCCGCTAAATTGCGAAGGAGCTCCCGCAGCCGCAGCTTGCCGTTGCATTGGGGTTCTTCACTACGAACGCAGCGCCGGCCAAGTCTTCGACATAGTCAACTTCAGAGCCCGCCAGCAGGTCCAGGCTGACTTCATCTACCACCAGTGGCACGCCATGGTGTTCGAAGACGTGGTCGTCATCTTCCAAATTCTTCGAGAAATCAAAGCCGTACTGAAAGCCGGAGCAGCCGCCGCCGGAAACCGTCAGGCGCAGCATCAGGCCATCGTCGCCTTCCAACTTGCGCAGGTGGGCAACGCGGTCGGCGGCAGCCTTGCTCAGGCCCACTTTCGGCAGATCAGCAATCGAGTCCAGCATCATCCGCATCCTTCATTCCGCATATCGGTGCTTTATACAGCAAAAGCAGCCACAGCGGTTGCGATTCATTCCTACATATTTAGAACACTCGCGCCCAAGTTCAAATGCTGGCATTTTGCCAGCCCCGCCCAAGCCGAAAGCCAACCGCTTGCCAGCTTCCTTCGCTAGCGATCCTGCCCAAAGCCGCGGCCGGCTATACCCGGAGCCGGAAGCTATCAATCGCTCGCCTTTTCAGCGCGACCGCGACCGTATTATCCACTCGAATGCTTTCCGGCGTCTGAAGCACAAGACCCAGGTCTTTGTGTATCACGAAGGGGACTATTACCGCACACGCTTAACCCATTCCATCGAAGTGGCCCAGATTGCCCGCACCATCAGTCGGATGCTGGGCCTGAACGAAGATCTGGCGGAGGCGCTGGCGCTCGCCCACGATCTCGGCCACACGCCCTTCGGCCACGCGGGGGAGGACGCCCTGGCAGAAATGCTGACGGATGCGGGCGGGTTTGATCACAACGCCCAGACCCTGCGAATCCTGACCCGGCTGGAGCGGCGCTATGCCGAGTTTGACGGCCTTAACCTGACCTGGGAAACGCTGGAAGGTGTGGTCAAGCATAACGGCCCGCTCACCGGCCCGAACGGGCCACGGCAGGCGGATGGACAGCCGAAGCCGGTGCCGAAGGGGATTCTATCCTATGACGCGCGGCACCCGCTGGACCTGGACGACTACGCCAGTGCGGAGGCGCAGGTTGCCTCACTCGCGGACGATATTGCCTACAACAATCACGATTTCGATGATGGCTTGCGCGCGGGTCTGTTCGATCTGGACGACGTGGCAACGCTGCCGCTGATCGGTGATTTGCTGCGCGAGGTGCGGGCCAAATATCCAGACATGGACCGCCAGAGGACCATCTACGAAACCATCCGCCGGATGATCGGCGCTATGGTTTATGACCTGACGGCAGAGAGTGAGCGGCGGCTGAAACAGTCGGGTGTGGAAAGCGCGGCTGAAGTCCGGGCGCTTGGGCGGCCGGTGGCGGCTTTCTCCGACGGCATGTTAAGTGACCTGAACGCGCTTCGCAGCTTCCTGCGCGAGCGGATGTACCGGCACTATCTGGTCAACCGCATGGCATCGAAGGCACGGCGTATCGTAACCGATCTCTACCGCCAGTTTGTGGACGAGCCTTCCATCCTGCCGACCGAGTGGTATGCCGAGTCCGAACGCGGCGATCCGCAGTTGGTCAGGCGCATCGTTGCCGACTATATCGCTGGCATGACGGATCGGTATGCTCTGCGCGAACACGAACGCATTTTCGACCGGCATAGTCAGATTTAGCCGGCGAATACAGTCGGCAGATAAAACGGGCCAAGATGAACCCTTTTCACCACTTTCTCACCGTCATTCAAGGCATTCTGCAAGGCTGGGTTGCCGATGGCACTTTGCCGGAAGACCTGCCCCTAGACCGCATTACAGTGGAGCCGTCCCGCGACCCCAGCCATGGTGACATGGCTTGCAATGCGGCCATGGTGCTGGCCAAGCCCGCTAAGATGAAGCCCCGCGAACTGGCCGCCCGGCTGGCAGGTGCTCTGCTCGATGTACCGGCAGTGGCGCAGGCGGAAGTTGCGGGCCCCGGCTTTCTGAATATCCGCCTTGACCCGTCCTTCTGGCACGCGCGCGTTGGCGAGATACTGGCCAGCGGCACAGCCTACGGCGACGGCGGCCTGGGCGCGGGCCATCCGGTGAATGTGGAGTACGTCTCTGCCAATCCCACCGGTCCCTTGCATATCGGTCACGCCCGCGGCGCGGTGGTGGGCGATGCGCTGGCCCGGCTTCTGTCCAAGGCTGGCTATGGCGTCACCAAGGAATACTACATCAACGATGCAGGCGCGCAGGTGGATGTGCTGGCCCGCTCAGCCTACCTTCGCTACCGGGAAGTCCTGGGCGAAGACATCGGCGAGATTCCCGCCGGTCTCTATCCCGGCGATTATATGGTACCGGTCGGACAGGCTCTCGCCGCGGCGCATGGCGATGTGCTGCTAGCTCAGGACGAGGCGGAATGGCTGCCATTGGTCCGGCAGTTCTCCATCGATGCCATGATGGACCTGATCCGGGGAGATCTTGCGGCGTTGGGCGTGGTGCACGACGTGTTCTCGTCCGAGAAGGCGCTGGTCGATGCTGGCGTGGTGGACACGGCACTCGCAACCCTCGACAGCGCAGGCTTAATCTATACGGGCGTTTTGGAGCCCCCCAAGGGCAAGTTGCCAGACGACTGGGAAGAGCGGCCCCAGACGCTGTTCAAGGCTAGCCAGTTCGGCGACGATGTAGACCGCCCGGTGAAGAAATCCGACGGTTCCTGGACCTACTTTGCCAGCGATGTAGCCTATCACCAGGACAAGGTACGCCGCGGTGCCAAGACGCTGATCGACGTTTGGGGCGCGGACCATGGCGGCTACGTCAAGCGGGTGGCTGCCAGCGTGAAGGCGTTGACCAATGGCGAGGCCGTGCTTGACGTGAAGCTCTGCCAGCTCGTGCGCCTGATGCGCGATGGGGAGCAGGTGCGCATGTCCAAGCGCTCCGGCAACTTCATTACCCTGCGTGAGTTGGTGGAAGAGGTCGGCCGCGACGTGGTGCGCTTCATTATGCTGACCCGTAAGAACGATGCGCCGCTGGATTTCGACCTGGCGAAGGCGCTGGAAGAGAGTCGAGAGAACCCGGTTTTCTACGTGCAATACGCCCATGCACGCGCGCATTCGGTATTGCGCCATGCCACAGAGACCTTCGGTGCGGAGGCGGTTGCGCCGCCGGCGCTGGCCGCGGCAGACGTCTCTCATCTGCAGGACGAAGACGAGTTTGGCCTGATCAAAGTGCTGGCCAATTGGCCACGCATTGTGGAGCAGGCAGCGATTGCGCATGAACCGCACCGAATCGCATTCTATCTTGGCGAGGTGGCTGCGAGCTTCCATGCGCTCTGGAACAAAGGGCGTGAAGATACCACGTTGAGGTTCATCCAGGAGGATGCGCCGGAAGCAACCGTGGCGCGGCTCGCGTTGGTTGCTGCGATGGCCACTATTGTTGCGTCCGGCCTTGGCGTGATGGGGGTCGAGCCGAAGGAGAGCATGTAGTGTCGAGCCAGAGCGATGGCCTGTTCCGTCAAGACGATCCCGCCTATGAGCCCCAGGAAAGCGGCGCTGCGTGCGGATTTCGCTGGTTCATCTTCGGCTTTATCGGCCTTTGCGTTGCTGGCATTGCAGTTTGGGTTTTAAGCGGCCGGCCGGACCATCCGGTGCCCACTATCAAAGGCTCAACCGCGCCCGACCGCATGGAGGCCGCCGAAGATTCTGCCCGAGTGGCGCATCAGGACCAGCCTATTTATGAGCGTCTGGCCGCCGGCAGCAATCCTGACCGGGGCAAAGAGCTGCTGCCGGGTGCTGAGCAACCGATGAGCCGCGAGCAGCTTGCCGCCGCAATTGAAAAGCAGGTTCCAGCTTCTCCCAATCAGGTGGACACCGCAAAAGTGGTTGCGCCTGCGGTTACTGCGCCGATGGGAGCCGAGCCTCCGTCTGATACCGGTGACCATACCGCCGCCATTCCTCCAGCGGCCAAAACCGTCACGCCGCCGTCCGTAACCAAGCAGAGCAACCCGGCTGAGCCATTGTTCCGCATTCAGGTGGCTTCTGTCAGAAATCCCGATCAGGCGGAAGCCGAATGGGCACGCATCAGCAATCGGCATTCAGACTTGCTTGGCCGTCTGAAAGGCTTCTATCCGCAATTCACCAGCAGTAGCGGCAGCACCTATACCCGTGTTCAAGGCGGGCCTTTGGTGGACAAGGCGCTAGCTGAGCTGCTGTGCAGTCAGTTGAAAGCGCGAAAGGTCGATTGCTTTGTCATCGAACCCTAAAGCCTGCCTGTTCGGTCTGGCCGGGTTGCGATTGACCTCTGCGGAGCGGGCGTTTTTCGCTGCCAGTCAGCCGCTCGGCTTTATCCTGTTTGCCCGCAACATCGAGAGCCCGGACCAGGTGTCCGCGCTGGTGCAGGATCTGCGCCGATGCGTCGGGCGCTCCGATGCTCCCGTACTGATCGACCAGGAAGGCGCGCGCGTCGCCCGCCTGAAGCCGCCCGATTGGCACAAGCTTCCATCAGCGGCCGTCATTGCTGCTCTACCGCTGAAGCAAGCGACAGAAGCAGCGTGGCTGGCGGGCCGGATTATCGCCGCAGATGTGAGCGCCCTGGGCATCGACGTGGCTTGTGCGCCTTGTCTGGACTTGGTGCAGCCGGATGTTCAGACCGACGTGATCGGCGACCGCTCCTATGGCAACGACCCAGCTATCGTCACCGCGCTGGGCCGCGCTATCGCCGATGGCTTGCTGGCCGGGGGAGTGCTGCCGGTCGCCAAACACATCCCGGGCCACGGGCGGGCACACGTGGATAGCCACCATGACCTGCCGCTCGTGACTACCAGCCGAGCCGAGCTGAACCAGACGGATTTCGCACCTTTCCGCGCGTTGAACGACCTGCCTGTCGGCATGACCGCGCATATCGTCTACGAAGCCATCGATCCGGCACATCCGGCAACGCAGTCGCCGTCGCTGATCGACGACGTCGTTCGCCGTTTCATTGGTTTCGACGGGTTTTTGCTGTCTGATGACGTATGCATGTCAGCTTTGAGCGGTACTCTGGGCGAACGCACCGCTACTGCCTTGGCGGCTGGTTGCGACGCAGTGCTCCACTGCAACGGCGATTTCGACGAGATGCAGGAAGTTGCCGCCGCCTCTTCTCATCTGACTGGCAAGGCGCTGGCGCGCTGGCAGCGGATCGTGCGCCCGCAACCGCAATCTTTTGATCTGGCAGAGGGAGCCGCCCGGCTTGCCGCTCTGCTGCCGTCAGCTTAAGTGGATTCCGATGGGCGAGTTCATTCACACGGCTTATCTGATTTTGGTCTGGGCTGTTCCGGTTCTGATCGCCATCACCTTTCACGAGGCTGCGCATGGCTGGGCTGCGTGGCGGCTAGGCGACCCTACGGCCAAGATGCTGGGCCGGGTGACCTTTAACCCGCTGAAGCACATCGACCCCATGGGTACGCTGATCATTCCGGGGATGTTGCTGGTAATGGGGGCACCGTTCCTGTTCGGCTATGCCAAGCCGGTGCCGGTGATGATCGGCAGGCTGGGCAATCCCCGGCGGGATATGGCGCTGGTGGCGGCGGCTGGGCCGGGCATCAACATCCTGTTGGCCTGTGTATCGGCCTTGCTGATCAATTTTCTGCCGGTAATTTCAGGCGATTTCCAGCAATGGTTCGCCTCAGTGCTGGAGAAATCCATCCTGATTAACTTGATTCTGGCAACCTTCAACATGATCCCCATTCCGCCGCTCGACGGAGGCCGAATCGCGGTCGGCTTGTTGCCGGAGAAACTGGCACGCCCTTTGGCGCAGATGGAGCGCTACGGCTTTTTCATTGTCTTAGGCCTCATCTTTCTGCTGCCGATGCTGGGCCGGGAAATCGGAATGGATTTCAACTTCATCTGGCAGGCAATCAACTTCATCGTCAGCGCATTGTTGCAAGCCATTCTGACGGTCTTTGTCTGACGGGATGGCTGTGTGTCGGAAGAGCTGCTCCTCGATCTGAATGGCTACGAAGGCCCAATCGACCTGCTGCTTTCCTTGGCGCGGGACAAGAAGGTTGATCTGACCGTCATCTCAGTCTCGGCCTTGGCGGACCAATATTTGGCTTTCATCGCCAATGCGAAAGACGCCCGGCTGGAGATCGCTGCCGAGTATCTGGTGATGGCTGCCTGGCTCGCCTATCTGAAGTCGCGGCTGTTGCTGCCCCGCGAACCCCAGAACGCCGATACTCCATCCGCCGCGCAGTTGGCAGCAGCACTGGCAGAGCAGCTTCGCCGTCTGGAAGCCATGCAGGAAGCATCCAGGGATCTCATGGCCTTGCCCAGACTGGGCCGCGACTGGCTGCGCCGTGGTTTGCCTGAGGGCTTGCCGGTGCAGCGCGATATCCAGTGGCAGCCTGATCTGGTCAGCCTGATGAAGGCCTATGGCTCCATCGCCGCGAAACGCACGCCAGCCCCTGTGCTGACCATCGACCCGGGCCTGTTGATCTCTGTTGAGGAAGCGCTTGCCCGCTTGGAGAGTATCGTTGGCGCGCTGCCGGTATGGCAGGACCTGGCTGATTTCCTGCCGCGCAACCTGCAACCGGGCATTCAGCAGCGCTCGGCGCTGGCTGCCACCTTTGTCGCCGGGTTGGAGATGGCCAAGGCTGGCAAAGTGCGCCTGCATCAGGACGAAACCTATGGCCGTCTGTTTATCGCGCCCCGATCCGGTGACGGCAAAGAGGAGCCCGGCAATGGATGATTTTCTGGAGGCGGTGCGCCTGACCGAAGCCCTGCTATTTGCAGCGGAAGAGCCTGTCAGCGAAGCAGAGATCGCAAAGCGTCTGCCACCGCATCTGAAAACGGCTGCGGTGATGGAGCGTCTGCAGTTGGACTATGCGGGCAGGGGGGTGGAACCCGTGATGGTCGGTGGACGATGGACGTTCCGCACGGCAACCGATCTGGGCCCATCATTGGCCTTGACCAAACGGGAGGAGCGGCGGCTCTCCCGGGCCATGGAAGAGGTGTTGGCAATCATCGCCTACCACCAGCCCGTTACCCGTCCGGAGATCGAGGCAATACGGGGTGTATCGCTCGGTCGCGGTACTTTAGATGCATTGTTGGACACCGGCTGGGTCCGGCCCGGCCCACGCAAGGAAGTACCCGGCCGCCCGCTCACCTGGCTAACCACACCGGGCTTTTTGGAGGCCTTTGGATTGGCCAAAATTGGCGATTTACCGGGTGTAGAAGACCTTCGCGCTGCAGGAATGCTGGAGACCGCACCCATGCTCGATTTGGTGTCCCCGCCTATTGCGGCGGAGAGTGAAAGCGGGAATAGTGGTTCAGACGAGAATGAAGAGTAAATCTGGATCGCTGAAAATTGACGCATTGCGCTTGAGAATGGTTTTCATTATCTAAGTGTACAGATGACTGAGGTCAGCACCGGTTACGAACAGCAGCGGAGCATCCTACGAGGATGACAGAGTCTGAGACCAGAAATGCAATTGAAGCCGCCGGCACCATTGATGCTGCGTTGGAACTGCGCCAGGTCAGCCTCGCTTACCCCAGCCCCCGCGCGAAAAGTGCTGCCGGTGTTTGCGAAATTGATGTTTCGGTTGCTGAAGGCGAAATATTGGCACTGCTGGGGCCTTCAGGCTGCGGTAAAACCACGACCCTGCGCTTGATTGCCGGGCTGGAGCGGCCTGATCAGGGCTCCGTTGTGCTGCGTGGCCAGATGGTTAGCGGCAATGGCCGCTATGTTCCCGCCGAGCGCCGACAGATAGGCTTTATGTTCCAGGATTTTGCCTTATTCCCGCACTTGACGGTGCTGGAGAACGTGGCGTTCGGCCTCAAAAATATGAGCCCGGCAGCACGCCGGGACCGCGCACGGGCCGTGTTGTCGGAAGTCAGCCTGGCAGAACGAGCCGACGACTATCCCGACAGGCTTTCCGGCGGTCAGAAACAGCGTGTCGCCCTGGCGCGTGCGTTGGCACCGTCGCCTAGCATCATCCTGCTGGATGAACCATTTTCCGGCCTGGACGCAGCGCTTCGCCAAACCCTGCGCGCTGAAACCGTCCAGGTCCTGCACCGCAATAACTGCACCGCCGTATTGGTCACTCACGATGCTGAAGAAGCCATGTTCATGGCCGACCGCATTGCCTTGATGCATGACGGTCGGATTGAACAGATTGGTGCGCCTGCGGACCTTTATAACCACCCAGCCAGCCCATTCGTCGCGGCGTTCTTTGGTGAGGTGAACCGCTTTGCTTCTGTGGTGGTGGACGACGAATGCTGGACCCCGGCCGGTGTGATTGAAGCGCCCGATTTGCCGTCGGGCACACCGGTGGACATCATTGTCCGGCCGGAACAATTGCTGGTCGAATACGGACCGGCAACCTGTGGCCGTTGCAATGCGGGGTCGGTCGTGCTGCGCCGTCCCCTGGGCCGGTCAACGCTCTATCAGGTCAGTGTTGATGACGGGCAGGTGCAATTGACTGCTCGGGGTGCCCAGCACGACAGCCTGGCGGAAGGCGACGACGTCAACGTCTCTGTGGAACCCGGCTGCGCCATGGTTTTCGCCCGGTCGTGAATGCCTCTTTAGTCTGCGTTGCTCCGCTGCTGGCTTTCTGCGATAAGGCAGTCTCAATAACACTTTTTCCGTAAGCCTGAAGGAGCTGCCCCATGGGGATCAGTATTTGGCAAATCCTGATTGTCGTTCTGATTGTCGTCGTGTTGTTCGGCGCGGGGCGAATCCCACGTTTGATGGGCGACATGGCCAAGGGCATCAAAAGCTTTAAGGCCGGCATGAAAGACGAGGAGTTGGACGACCAGACCTCCAGCACCAAGCCTAACGGTCAGGTGGAGCACGGTACCGCTCAAGCCTCGTCTGCGGACACCACTTCTGAACCCAAGGACACGGCGAAAAGCTGATATCCTGCGCACCATGCGCACGCTGACTGGGCGGAATCCCGATGCTTGACCTCGGCTGGACCGAAATTTTGGTAGTTGGCGTTGTGGCGTTGATCGTTATCGGTCCGCGCGAGTTGCCGGTGGCGTTGCATACGTTTGGAAAATACATCGCCAAGCTGAAAGCGATGGCGCGTGAATTTCAAAGCGGCATCGACGACATTGCCCGCCAGCATGAACTGAAAGAACTCCAGGAAGGCATCAACAAGTTCAAGTTGCCGGAGCAGGCGATTGAGAACTATGTGAGCGGCCTGGAGAAAACCGGTGCAAAGCCTGCTGATAGTGATGCCGCTCCGGTTGAGCCAGAAGCAGAGAACAGCATCGCCGACGCAATTACCGATGAGAAAGACGGCGACATAAAGGATTGGGGGGCTGCCTCTGCTGCCGCTGCCTCGCCGGCGGCCATGTCGGTTGCGAGTGCTGCCCCAGAGGAAGAGCCGGAGCTACCGCTTGGCGTGGATGACAGCCAGACTGCTAAAAACGACGCCGTGAGCAGTGATCCTGCAGCCGGGGGCGGCACGAAAGCAGCGGCCGCCGATACCCTTGAACCGAAGCCGGGTCAGACAGCGGCAACATGAGCGATACGAAAAGCCGTGAAGAAGAAGAGGCGTTGCAGGAGGAAACCCGAGCGCCCCTGATCGAGCACCTTGTCGAACTGCGCCAGCGTCTGCTCTATTCGCTGATAGGCCTGATCCTAACCTTCTTCGTCACCTATTATTTTGCTGAGGAAATCTTTGGTTTCCTGGTCGCTCCCCTGGCGGATCAGCTGGAGGGGCAGGGCCGCCGGATGATCTACACCAGTCTGACGGAAACCTTTTTCACCTACATCAAAGTGGCCTTTTTCGCGGCGTTGTTTCTGTCGTTTCCGATCATTGCAAACCAGCTCTACAAATTCATCGCGCCTGGACTATACACCAACGAAAAAGGCGCATTCCTGCCCTATTTGATAGCGTCGCCGGTCCTGTTCTTCCTGGGTGGGGCGATGCTGTATTACTTTATCATGCCTCTTGCCTGGCATTTCCTGCTCTCGTTTGAATCGGTAGGCGTCGCTGGTGGTTTGCCGATCGAGTTGGAAGCCAAGGTCGGTGAATATCTCGGCCTTGTGATGAAGCTGATTTTTGCCTTCGGCATTTTCTTCCAGATGCCTGTTGCAATCACGCTCTGCGCCCGCGCTGGTTTGGTAACCGCGGCAACGCTCGCCAAGCGCCGGAAATATGCGGTAGTCATTATGTTCGTGCTGGCCGCGGTGTTGACACCGCCGGACGTGATCAGCCAGCTCGGTCTCGCATTGCCAGGACTGGTTCTGTACGAAATTTCCATCATGATGGCACGGATGATTGAGCGTAAACGCGCCGAACG
This sequence comes from Alphaproteobacteria bacterium, assembly GCA_965202745.1. Lineage (GTDB taxonomy): Bacteria > Pseudomonadota > Alphaproteobacteria > Bin95 > Bin95 > JACKII01. The sequence continues at coordinate 51,697 of CBDBCB010000019.1, read as the reverse complement.
CGACCGTGAGCTATATGGCGACGACGATGAAGAGGAAAACCTCTAGCCCATGCTAGACCTGCGTTGGATCCGCTCGAACCCGGAAGACTTTGAACGCGCGCTCGCCCGCCGCAACATGGTGCCAGCGTCCAGCGCCGTACTAGCGCTTGATGAAAAGCGCCGGGCCGCCCAGACGTCTTTCCAAGAAGTGCAATCGCGCCGCAAGGATCTATCCAAGGCAATCGGCAAGGCCAAGGGCAAAGGCGATGACGCCGCTGACCTGATGGCCGAGGTGGAAGGGCTCAAGGACAAAGCATCCGCTGCCGAAGCCGAGGAGAAATCTGCGGCGGAGGACATTGACGCTCTGTTGGCGGGTCTGCCAAATATCCTGGCCGATGATGTGCCGGACGGTGAGGACGAGAAAGCCAACGTTGAGATCCGCCGGCACGGTGAACCGCGCTCCTTCGACTTTGAGCCGCAGGACCACGTTGCCATCGGCGAGGCGTTGAACGGGCTGGATTTCGAGCGGGCGTCGAAACTCTCCGGCGCGCGCTTTGTGGTGATGCAGGGCGAAGTTGCCAGCATGCATCGGGCGCTCGCGCAGTTCATGCTGGACCTGCACACCGAAGAGAACGGCTACCAAGAAACCAATACGCCGGTCCTTGTGCGCGACGCGGCACTTTATGGCACCGGTCAGTTGCCGAAATTCGCCGAAGACAGCTTCCAGACCACGGACGGCTATTGGCTGACGGCCACCTCCGAAATCAGCATGACCAACCTGGTGGCCGGTGAGATTTTGAGCGAGAGCGACCTGCCGATCCGCCGGACCGCACACACGCTCTGCTTCCGGTCCGAAGCTGGCTCTGCGGGCCGTGACACACGCGGCATGATCCGTCAGCACCAGTTTGAGAAGGTTGAGCTTGTTTCCATCACAACGCCGGAGCAATCCGATGCGGAACTGGAACGCAAGACGGCCTGTGCAGAAGATGTGCTGCATCGGCTGGGCCTGCCCTACCGCACCGTGATCCTTTCGTCGGGCGATACCGGGTTTGGCTCTCGCAAGACCTATGACATTGAGGTCTGGCTGCCCGGTCAGAATGCGTACCGCGAGATTAGCTCCTGCTCCAACATGGGTGATTTTCAGGCCCGCCGCATGAACGCCCGCTATCGTCCCTCCGAGGGGAAAGGGACGGCCTTTGTGCACACGCTGAACGGTTCTGGCCTTGCGGTGGGGCGCACGCTGATCGCCGTGCTGGAGAACTACCAGAATGCGGATGGGTCGGTGACGGTGCCGGCGGTGTTGCGGCCGTACATGAGGGGAAAGGAAAAAATTATTGGGGGCAATTGACCTCGCGAACGCCCGCGTTCTGCTGACCAATGACGACGGTATAGAGGCGCCGGGCATCGCGCTCTTGGAGAAGCTCGTTGCGCCATTGGTGCGGGAACTCTGGGTGATTGCGCCGCGCTACGAGCAAAGCGCCACCAGCCACGCACTGACCATTCATTCACCGCTCCGCGTTCATCATCTGGGTGAGCGGCGCAAGGCTGTGGCGGGTACGCCGACGGACGCGGCCTTGCTGGCGCTTCGTCATGTGATGCCTGAGCCGCCGGACTTAGTGCTTTCGGGCATCAACCGCGGCGGGAATATCGGCGGCGACGTGCTCTATAGCGGTACCGTCGGGGCGGCGATGGAGGCGGCGCTTCTGGGGGTTCCGGCTATCGCCTTTTCCCAAAATAAGGTGCCGCATCAGGACGCGCGCTGGCAAACGGCGGAGGCGCATTTGGTGCCTATATTGCAGCAGATCCTGACGGATGAGTGGCCGAGCGATGTGGTCATTAACGTAAACTTTCCCGATGTGGAGCCCGGCGCAGTCAGCGGTGTCAAAGTGGTGCCGCAAGGTCGCCGTAAACCCGGCGGCCATCTGGTTACAGGAACCGATCCCCGCGGTGACGCCTATGTCTGGATATCGACGGAAAAAGAGCAGGCCTATTCCACACCGGGCAGCGACGAAGACCTGATCGAAGAAGGCTGGATCACGGTATCGCCGCTGGGTGTTGATATGACCAACCACGGCATGCTCGCCAGCCTGGCGGCGCGCTGGCCGTAATTCGCCGCGCTGCGCATTTCATGAATCATGTTAGTTTATGGGCTCGCTGCAGGCTGAATGCGGGCTGCGCTCCAGTGACGGGTTGAGGAAAACCAGCCGATGGTTTCTGTACGAGTGTTGGCAAAAATATTGGCTGTGGCGCTGCTGGGGGCGCTGACGGCATGTGGTTTTGCACGGGTGCCCTACGAATCAGGGCAGCAGTCCTCCAAAACCGCGTCTGTCTGTGACCGCTCGACTGGTGTAAGCGGCAATGTCAGGGTTTGCGCGGGCGACACGCTCATCGGCCTGTCGCGGCAATACGATGTGACGGTGCTGGGCATCGTGAGGGAAAACGGCCTGACGAACGACCAGATACAGGCCGGGCAGATTTTGACCATGCCCAATGAGTTCGTGCATGTGGTGCAGCCGGGTGACCAGGCGCTGACTCTTGCCAACCGTTATAGCGTGCCGTTTGCGGATTTGGTCGCCGCGAATGGGTTGCACCGTCCCTATGTGATCATCCCGGAGCAACGCTTGGCCATCCCCAGAGGGCCAGTAAACACGCAAACCGCGCAGCAGCCTGCTGCTCTGCCGGAAAGCCAGCCGGTAACCAACCAAGCCCCATCGGGGCCGGTGATTATCGGTAGCGGTGCGCCGAAAGCGCCGGAAGCGCAGGCCAAACAGCCAGCCACAGAGGCGCAGGGACAGCAGGCTGCATCGCAATCTCAGCCGCATACTACCGCACCGCAGGCAGCCACCACGGAAACAGCTACCAGCGACGGGGTGAGCAGCGCCAAGACCGGCCCAACGCCCGTGCCGCGCACCCGGCCAGCAAATGCACCGAAAAGCACCGCAGTGGCGACGACCAAACCGGTTGCCAAGGAAGAGCCCAAAAAGCCCGCGGCCAAAGCACAAACCGGTTTTTTGTTGCCGGTACAGGGCCGCATCGTGTCGGAATTTGGGCCGAAGTCGGGCGGGTTGCACAATGATGGCATCAATATTGCCGCCCCTCGCGGAACACCGATCCTGGCGACCGCCGAGGGTGAGATCGCTTATGCAGGCGACGGGCTGCCGGGTTTTGGTAATCTGATTTTGGTCCGCCATGACGACGGCTGGACCAGCGCCTACGCCCATGCGGACAGCATGGCGGTGAAGCGGGGCGATCAGGTGAAGCGGGGCGACACGATTGGCGCCGTTGGCAGCACGGGCACCGTGACGGAGCCTCAATTGCATTTTGAATTGCGCAAGCACGACCGTGCCGTCGATCCGAAGCCGCTTCTGGGTCCATAATCAGCGGGGAGACAGGAAGGGCTCCAGGGAGTAACGTGGCGCAAATTCCGCAACCGAAGCGCGCCCGATGCCCGACCTTTCCCCTGACCTGCTCGCCGAACTGGCCAGCTTCGATACGCCTGCAATCTGCAACGGCCTTGAAGTGTTGGATCCGGCCTTCACGCTCTACAGCTATACCAAGGACATTCTGATCTGCTCCCACTCAACACGGCCCGCCAGGGTCGGCTATGCCCGGACCGCACAGATCAGGACGACCCGGGCGCAGGGCGACAGCGATTTCGCCCTGAAGCAACGGCGCATCGCCTACTACGACTATATCGCCATGAATGATGGTCCGCAGATCTGCGTGCACCAGGACATGGACGGCCCGCACGGCATCGCGGCTTGCTGGGGCGACGTCATGGCGAACGTGCACAAGAGCCTGGGCGTGGTGGGCGTGCTCACAAATGGCGCGATCCGGGATATTCCGGGCATGCCGGATGCCATCCAGATGCTGGCCTCGCGTGAGAAGCCCAGCCATGGCGAGCTCCACATGGTTGATTTCGGCGGCACGGTGCAGGTTTGCGGACTGACAGTGCGCGATGGCGAACTCGTGCATATGGACCGAAATGGCGCGGCGGTGATCCCCAAGCATCTAGCTGCCGATCTGCCTGCGGCGGTCCGCAAAGTCGGTGACCGGGAGCAGGCGATTATCGAGGCCGCACAAAAAGGCCGAAGCAATTGGGACGAAGTCCGCATACTGATGGGTGGGTGAACAGGCAGATGAGCAAGAACCCCTTTGATCTGACTGACCTTACGGCGTTCGTTGCTGGCGCGGGCAGGGGCCTTGGCCGCGGTTGCGCCATGGCATTGGCGAATGCGGGTGCGGAAGTGATCTGCGCGGCCCGCACCGAGAGCGAACTGGTGGAACTCGCCGAGGAGATCAACGCAGGCGGCGGGCAGGCTAGCGTCTGCCTGCTAGACGTCACAGACCGGGCGAAGGTCCGGCAGGTGATCGCCGACTTGCCGCAATTGGACATTCTGGTGGCCAATGCCGGTTCGAACCGTCCGACCCACTATCTGGAGGTGAAGGACGAGGACCTCGATTACCTGCTGAACCTCAACCTCGCCTCCATGTTCATCCTGGGGCAGACCGCAGCCCAGAAGATGGTGGCGCAGGAAAAAGGCGGCTCCATCATCCATATGAGCAGCCAGATGGGCCGCATCGGCGGGCCGAAGCGCTCGGTCTATTGCGCGACGAAGCACGGCCTGGAAGGGCTGGTGAAGGCGTCAGCGCTGGAACTCGCCCCCTACGGTATCCGCGTGAACGCTGTCGCGCCGACCTTTGTCGATACGCCCATGACCAAGCCGTTTTTTGCAGACAAGGAATTCTCAGACTGGGTGTTTGAGCGGATGCCGATTGGCCGCCTCGCCACGGTGGAGGAGGTTGCTGCCGCGGTCGTCTACCTCGCCGCGCCTGGCAGCGCGAGCGTGACGGGCACCAGCCTCGCCGTCGATGGCGGCTGGACGGCTCAGTAGGGGGAGTTTTTGAAAGTATCCCCGGCCTGCCGAAGGCAGAGCCGGGGCCGGGTTCGACTTTGGCTGCCAAGCGGCCCCGGTTCTCGGCTATCGCCTCTTCCGGGTATGCCTAGTGGTCTGATCGAACCACTAGTACGTGGAGGCTGGCGCGTTTTGGCAGGGATGTTACCATGCCCCTCAACGACCAAAACCCCAGGGACAAGCGCCTCTCATGACTGATTTTGACTATATTATTGTCGGCGGTGGCTCTGCGCAGTGTGCTGGCGCACCGGCTTTCCGCGCGCTCGGCCAACAAGGTGCTGCTGCTGGAGGCGGGCATTGATACACCACACGGCGACATTCCGCCGGAAGTGCACAACTCCTACCCCGGCACCGTCTGTTTCGACCCGCGCTTCCACTGGAACGAGTTGAAGGTCACGACCCAGGCCCGTGAGCATAACCGCTCTGAAGCGCCGCGTCCGCCAATCCGCAAGTACGAGCAGGCCCGCGTCATGGGCGGCGGCTCCTCCATTAACGGCCAGTTGCTGAACCGCGGCTCGCCCAACGACTATGACGATTGGGGCCGCCAGGGCGCGGAGGGCTGAAGCTGGGGAAAGTGCTTCCCTTACTTCAAGAAGCTCGAGCGTGACATGGATTTCGGCGATAGCGAGTGGCACGGCAAGGATTGCCGTATCACCGTGCGCCGCCTGTTCCAGGAGGACTGGCCGGGCCACGCGCACGCCGTCGCCGACGCCTTCAAGCAGAGCGGCTTTGACTATATCCAAGACCAGAACGGCGAATGGAAGGACGGCTACTTTCCAATCACGATCTCCAACGTGTTTGACCGGCCCGTCTCTGCCGCCATTGGTTACCTTGATCCGGCGACCCGCCAGCGCGAGAACCTGACCATCCAGGCGGAGACCATGGTCTCTGAGTTTCTGTTCGACGGACTGAAAGTCGCCGGCGTCAAGGCTGTTCACAAAGGCCAGAGCCAGACCTTCAATGCAAAAGAGGTCATTCTTTGCACCGGTGCGATCCACTCGCCCGCGCACCTGATGCGGAACGGTATCGGGTCGGGGGGGCATCTGCGCGAGATGGGCATTGAGGTGCGGCACGCGCTGCCCGGCGTCGGTCAGAATCTGATGGAGCATCCGGCATTGGGCCTTGCGGGTTTCCTGCATCCGCAATACCGCCTGCCGGACCGGATCAAGCGGCACATTCATGTGGGGCTGCGCTATAGCTCCAACATCGGTGACGCGCCGCCCGGCGACATGTTCCTGATCCAGATCGCCAAAAGCACCTGGCACGATGTCGGCTGGTGCCTCGGCTCTCTCCTGATGAGCGTCTACAAGAGTTATTCCACCGGCGAGGTTAAGCTTGGCAGCCGCGATTACCGCGACGAGCCGGTGGTAGACTTCGAGCTTTGCAGCGGTCGCCGCGACTTGGAGCGGATGATGGACGCCTACAAGCGTGCCATCACCATCTATCGCCATCCGGCCCTGAGCGGCGTGATCGATACGCCGTTTCCGGCGGCGTATTCCGACCGGGTGCGGGCGTTTGCGCAGGTCACGACCAAGAACAAGATGCTGACCGGTATCGCCGGCAGGTTGATGGACGCGAACAGCGCTTTGAGAGACTATCTGATCAAGAACGTGATCGCAGAAGGCCCGACCGTCGACGATCTGATGAACAGCGAGGATGTGCTGGAGAATTTCATCAAGGAAAATATCCACGGCATCTGGCACGCCTCCTGCACCAACAGGATGGGGGCGGATGGCGACCCGATGGCAGTAACCACCGGCACAGGGCGAGTACGGGGCGTGCAGGGTCTGCGCATCTGCGATGCCTCCATCATGCCAAGCGTGCCTTGCGCCAATACCAACGGGCCGACGCTGATGACGGCGGAGAAGATCGCTGATCACATCCTGAACGGGGAGTAGCGCTAAGGCCGTAGCGCCTTCGCCACCATCTCCTCACTCACCTGCCAGAGCCGCTCGCCTGCTGCGTCGTCGCGGGCGGCCTTCGTCGGGCGGGTCTCGACGCCTTCGGAATAGTAGAGGCCGCTGATGCCGTCCAATGCCTGGTCGCTTGCCAGCATGATTGATGTCTTGGCGCCTTCCTCGACGCCGATGCCGATAGCCAGCATCAGCCCCTTCACGGCCCAGCCGAAATAGAACGGATTGCGCGATGTGCCAAAATTGGTGCGCACGAAGCCAGGATGCAGGCTGTTGGTGGTAATGGTCGACCCTTCCAGCCGCCTAGCCAGCGCACGGGTAAACATGACATTGCACAGTTTGGAGCGGCGGTAGGCATTGCGGGCGTGATAACCGTTGCGGAATTCCAGGTCGTCGAAATCCAGTGTAGCGCCCACATGGGCTTTGCTCGCTACGTTGACGATGCGCGCGGCAGGGGCAGCGCGCAGCTGCTCCAGAAGCTCTAGCGACAGCACGAAGTAACTGAGGTGATTGAGCGCGAAGGTCATCTCGATACCGTCGCTGCTTTCCTGGCGGTTCGCGAAAATACCGCCGGCATTGTTTACAAGAACATCCAGCTTTGGCTCAGTTTCGCCGATGCTGAATGCCCGCCGGCGGACTTCGGCAATGCGGGAGAGATCGGCACGGTGAAAGGAAAGATCAGCACTGGGTACCGCCTGGCGGATTGTCCGAAGCGCGTTTGCGCCTTTTTGCTCATTGCGGCCGACCAACAGAACCCGCGCACCCTTGCCAGCCAATTCGCGTGCTGTAACCAAGCCAATCCCGTCTGTTGCCCCCGTTACCATGACGGTTTTGCCATCCATGCGGTCGTTCATCTCGGGCCCCTTGCTGAAGCAGAACCGGATCCGGATGGATCAGGTGAACCTGCTCGAAATTTAGGAGGTGGTATATCTTATACCAAGGGCGAGGGATAATGACCCTTTTCATGGTCTCTGGGCGCGCCGTGGCTACGAAGAGGGGCGTTGCAACCACCTCCTAGTCAGCAAAGCGCTATGGCCGGTGAGATGGGCCACTATTCCCTGCCCTTGGTATTTCTTGGCAACTTATCCACGAAAGAGCCCGAATTTGTTCGGGCCGTAGTCAATCTGCTCCAGGCTTTTGGTTACCCGTATCATGTAGGCGGAGAAGCGGGTCTGCGAGGGGCGCAGACGGCTTGGCTCCGGCGATACCTGCCTATCGTTCAAACGGGAAGCGCTCTCTCAAAATAAAATTAAAAGTTGTATAATAAATTATATGGACAGTAATCTTCGCATAACAAAAAGAAACGGCGATTCAGACAAAAGTCACTCTGAAAAATTAAAAAAGGTGGGTTGGCCATGTGTAGAGGAGGGGCAAGTGCGAGCCAAGAAAGAAACCATCGATACGGAAGCCCAAAACAGAGGGACCCCCTTTCCGACTAATCGGAAAGGGTTACCCTGCGAAGTCGAGCTTCTTAACGCGGCTTCCCCTCGAAGTCCCGACGATCATAGTGATTATCTCATACGATTAATCAACCAAAAATAGAATGATGATAATCCCATCCTCGCATTTCAAAAGAAAATACGTTCCTTGGCTAGCAGGTACGGAATTGATCAGACCACTGTATTGGGCATCGATATTGGACTGAGTTCCTGCGGTCTGGCCTACATAACGCCACAAAGAATTGAATACTTAGGTGTTCGTTTATTTGAATCCGCCGAAGATCCCTATACGCAACAGCCCAAACAATCGAACGGGCGCATGCAGCGGGCACAGCGCGTGCGCCTGAAGCGCTGTTCTCAGCGGAGGGCGGCCTTGCGTGAGCTGCTATCAGCGAATGAAATGTGGCCTGACGAGACGGCCAGGGCCGGTCTGAACCCATATCAACTTCGCGCCGAAGCGCTCGACCGGTTGTTGACGCCGGAAGAGTTTGGCGCTGCAATCTTCCATGCGGTGCGGCGGCGTGGCTATGTTCCCCGTGGCGACCTGGGTCCGGCGGCATCATCTGGCTTTGCTGTTGATCAAGTGGCGAGCGGCCCTATCGCCGTCACTGCAGCATGGAATGAGATGCGGGCGTCGCCGTACCGGACGGCCGGCGAAATGCTCGCCAAAGATCCCTTTTTCCATATGCGCAAACGAAACCGGCCCGGCGACTATCGGGCAGCCTTTTCCCGTCCGATGGTCGAGCAGGAAATAGTGCGCATGTTCGAAGCCCAGCGCGGTTTTCGCTCGCACGTGGCAGGACAGGACATGCAGCAGGCCATCGAAGATCTGGCGTTCGCGCAATTGCCCAGACGCTACCCAGCAAAGAATAGACCATGTCCCTTCCTGCCGTCGGAGCGATTGGGCGCCCGGCGGGCGCCGACGATGGAGCGTTGTATCTTTCTCGATAGATTGACCAAATTGCGCCTTGCCGACGCCGGGGTGATACGGCGGTTGAGCCCGTTGGAGCTATCGCGGGCAGCGGAACGGTTTGGCCGCACGATATCGGTAACCCGCTTGGATCTGCGCCGCTGGCTGGCACTGGGGCCGCAAGTCCGTTTTATCGATAACCGCAGTGATGATACCGATCTCATATCCTACAAGGGTGCCGCCTATGGCACGGTTACGCTGCGCAACATCCTGGGCCGCGCAGTGTGGAATGAAATTTCTGAAGAGCCGCGGATTGCCGACTCAATTGCCGCTGCCGTGACATTCGCCAATGACGCGCTGCAATTGGCACAGCAGTTAGCACATGTGCAATTGCCGGAAAGCGCCCTTGCAGCCTTGCAGGAGGCTTTCGATGACGGAGAATTGGATGGATTTTGTGGTGTCGGCCGGGTCTCGATCGCCGCCGCAGGCCGGATGACGCCATTTCTGATCGAGGGTCACTTGGCCTTCGATGCTGCCATAAAAGCAGGCTTTGATCCGCTGGTCCGGGATCAGAGTATTCTGCACGCCGTAAGCTCACCCCGAGTGGTAAAGCCTGTCTTGGAGGCGATGAAGCAGGTGTACGCCCTGATTGTCGAGGTCGGGTGCCTGCCAGGCCGGATTCATGTGGAGGTCACCCATGATCCTGGTTGACGCCAGATCAACGGGCATCCGCGCAAGAGAGTTATCGGCCGACAAAAAAGGCCCGGCAGACGGCGCACGGGACTTTGGCGGAGATAGTACCGGCCGATCAGGTTACCGACTCCACGGTCGAACGATATTTGCTTTGGCAGGAACAGGGCGGGCACTGTGTCTATACCGGTCAGCCGATCGAGATGCTGCAATTGCTGAACGGTGCCATTGTGCAGATTGACCACATCCAGCCGGTCAGCCGAGGCAGCGACTATTCCAAGAATAATACGGTTGTTTGCTTCGCCAAAGCGAACCAGGAGAAGGGCGATCTGACACCGTTTGAATGGCGGGGCAGCGACGCGGTCTGGTGGGCCGAATTCAAAGGGCGGCTGGCATGGATGCACCTTGCGCCCCGCAAGCGGCGATTGCTGCTTTCCCAGGAGTTCTCGCAGCGGGAAGGCAGTGCGCTGAACCGGAACCTGAACGACACCAGTTACGTTGCCCGCTGCGTGCTTGCTGGTCTGCGGGTGCTCTACCCTGGGGCAGAGGGATACCAGAGAGTGGCGGCCCGGCCAGGACAGCTTACGGCTGTGTTGCGCCGTGTCTGGGGTCTCTCCAAGGACCGGGCGGAGGCGAAGAGCCATGCTCAGGATGCCTTGGTGGTTGCGGCGGCTAGCGATCGCATCCTGTTCGGCATGGCAACAGCGCGGCGCAAGGGCCAGAGCACGATCGATATGATACTGCCATTGCCCTGGCCGGGCTTTGTCGAGGCCGCCCGCCAGTCGTTGCTATCGGTTAAAATCAGCAAATCCGAGCAGAAAAGGGGGCGGGGAGCAGGCCACGCTCACACAGTCCGCCGTATTCGGGAGGATGTCGGCGGCGAGCGTGTACTGCATGAGCGCCGTCCGATCCACCGGTTGCGCCTGGCGGACCTGGCGCGCGTTCCCGACCCCGAAGTCAATGCTCCACTGGTGCGTGCTCTGTCAGCCTGGATCGAGGCGGGGTCGCCGATCGATACGCCACCGCTCTCACCACAAGGCGATCCGATCCGTCATGTGCGCTTGAAATTGGTCGGTAAAACTGGCGTCTCGCGGGATGGCCTGCCCATACGGGGCGGATTGGCGAGTTATACTGATTTGGTGCGGGTTGATGTGTTTTGCCGGGACGGCAAATACACTGCTGTGCCGATCCATGCCGTGGATGTCGCGACTTTCGACATGCCGCCCACGTTGGTGCCAGTCGGCCGGAAATTGCGCAAAGATTGGTGGGCGTTGACGCCAGACTACAGCTTTCTGTTCAGCATTCATCGGAATTCTTTGATACGCGCGGTCAATCGTGAAGGCAAAGGCCTGGAAGGGTTCTTTCGCAGGTTTGAGCAACGCTCGGTGCGTTTTGCACTGGCGGAGGTTGAACGGCCGGGCACCATCGTGCGCGTACCGGTTAGCACGGCGTTGCGAATAGAAAAGTTCCACCTCGACCGCTTGGGAAATCGTTTCCCTGTGAAGTAGGAGATAAGGACCTGGCGCGGAGCAAACTGTCCCTGGCCGTTGGTTGATGACAAGGCGCAAAACAAAGCCTCCATCATGGAGGCTTAAGAGTTGCCGGGGGAAGGGACTGGACGAGACCACGGCTTGCTATTCAGTTCCTGGTGGGAGCTGCCGCTATTCACCGACCCGGTTTGAATTCCGAGACTGGCTCTAGCAGATGTTGTTTGAATAATAAGTATACACAACTTTTGATATACTTCAAATTCCCCGCAGTTTGTGTTGGCGGTTATGCAATCAGCAGGAAACTGACGACTGAATCCTGTACCTGGCGGCCTCTGGCAGTCAGTCTCAGGTGGCTGCCTGCATCCTCTAGCAGACCACTTCTTTTCAGTTCAACGCATTTTTCCGCATTCAGAACGGCTTCCAGCGGCAATCCACTGACTGTTTGGAATTTCGAACGCTCAATACCTTGTGTAAGGCGTAAGCCGGTCAGTATCAGTTCTTCTGCGACGGCAGAGGGATCGAGCAGATCAGCTGAAGCACAACCAATAGTATTTTTTTGGATTTCAGTTAACCATTTCTCCGGAGACCGCCATTCTGCAGTGGCAAGCCGATTGGCGCCGTGACCGATCCGGCCATGCGCGCCGGGGCCGGCACCGATCCAGTCACCGCCGGTCCAGTATACCATGTTGTGGCGGCATTCCTCGCCTGGAGCGGCAAAGTTGGATATTTCGTAAAGCGCCAGGCCGCGGTCAGCTAGCCGCTCCAGCGTCAGATCGTACAGGTCGGCGGCCGTGTCGTCGTCCAGCGGTGCGATCTTGCCGGACTGCATCCACTGGTAGAAGCGCGTGCCCTGTTCAAAAGTCAGCTGATAGAGCGACAAGTGCTTGTCGGCGAAGCTCAACGCATGGGTAAGCTGTTCTTCCCAGTTTGCCAGTGTTTGGCCTGGCAGTGCGTAGATCATGTCGAAGGAGTAGCGGGGGAAAGTCTCTGCTATATGAGCCAGCGCCCGCTCTGCCTCTGCTACGGAGTAGGTGCGGCCGAGGAAGTTCAGCACTTCCTGCTGAAACGACTGAATGCCGACCGATAGCCGGTTTACGCCCGCTGCCCTGAAGCCTTCGAAGCGCTCGATCTCATGCGTGGTGGGGTTGGCTTCGAGGGTGATTTCGCAGTCGGGCGTTACTTGCCAGCGCTTGGCAATATGGTTGAGTAAGCGCTCAACGGCGGCAGGTGACATTAAAGATGGGGTGCCGCCGCCCCAGAAGATGGTCTCAATCCGCCGGTCGGGATATTGGCCGTGCCAATAGTCCAAAGCGGCAATTGTGGCGCTCACCCAGCGGTCCTCCTCAACCATCGGGCGTACGTGGCTGTTAAAGTTGCAATAGGGGCATTTGGCACCGCAAAATGGCCAATGCAGATAAATGGAAAGTGGGTCTTTCTCCGCCTGATTCACCGGCGGAAGCACTTCTCGGTCAGTCGAGCAAAGGCGCGGGCGCGATGACTAAGCGCGGCCTTGCGGGCAAACCCTTCCTCCCCCATGGCCATTTCGCCAAAGGTCTCGGTCTCGCCTTCCGGCATGAAAATCGGATCGTAGCCGAAACCGCCGGAGCCGCGCGGTGGCCAGACAATCTGCCCTTCCACGCGCCCTTCAGCAGTCTCGAAATGGCCGTCAGGCCAGGCCAGTACCAGCACCGCAACGAAAGCAGCGGAGCGGTCGGCTTTGCCTATAAGACCGTCCTCTACCCGCTGCATTGCTGGTGCGAATTCCTTACCTGGTCCTGCCCAGTCCGCAGAATAGACGTCGGGCACCCCATTCAGAGCCGTGACAGCGATGCCTGAATCATCCGACAGAGCCGGCAGGCCACTTGCATCGACAGCGGCTCTGGCCTTGATCAGCGCATTTTCTATGAAAGTGGTGCCAGTTTCGGGCGGCTCCGGCAGTTCCAGGTCTCCAGCCCCCAGCAGCTCCACACCAAAGAGGGTGAACAGATGCTGAAATTCCGCCAACTTGCCTTTGTTATGGCTCGCGAGGACCAGTTTCGCTTCTGAAAAAAGCCGGTTGCTCATCACACGCTTTCTAAAAGCCGTGGCCGACAATGCCCAATATGGCGCGGCGCTGCATACGCACCAGTTTGGCACAGCCTGTTTCGGCCAGGGTCATTAACGCGTTGAAGGAGTCTTTCGATAGCGGTGCTTCTTCTCCGGTCGCTTGTACCTCGATTATGTCGCCCTTGCCGGTCATCACGAAGTTTGCGTCCACGTCAGCGTTGCCGTCTTCAGCATAGTCCAGGTCAAGCACCGGCTGGCCCTTATAGACGCCACATGAAATCGCCACGACTTCGCTGGAGAGGGGCAGTTCCTTGATGATCTTGCGCTGTTGCAGGTACTGGCAGGCCTGATAGAGCGCGACATACGCTCCGGTAATAGAGGCCGTCCGCGTGCCGCCGTCGGCCTGGATCACGTCGCAGTCGATCTTAATCTGAACTTCGCCAAGCGCTTTCAGGTCGACGATGGAACGCAGCGCCCGGCCGATCAGGCGTTGAATTTCCTGGGTCCGGCCCGATTGCTTGCCGCGGGCGGCTTCGCGGTCGCCGCGCGTATGGGTGGCGCGGGGCAGCATGCCGTATTCCGCTGTTACCCAGCCGCGGCCCTGGCCACGCATGAAGGGCGGCACACGGTCCTCGACCGACGCGGTGCACAGCACATGCGTATTGCCAAACTTCACCATGCAGGAGCCTTCAGCGTGCAGGCTGAAGTCCGGCTCGAAGGTGACGGTGCGCAATTGGTCGGGTGCACGGCTGGAAGGGCGGTTGCTCATATCGGTGTCGCTCTCATAATTGGGGTCCGCTCCGGAGGGTTTGCCGGATTTCCGCACCGATATCCAGTTTTCCGGCTGCGTGATCTTACGCTAGTGGTTCGATCAGGCCACTGGCGCTGCGCCACCGGCCCTGACGCGCTTCGAACTGTCGCCGGCGCTGCCATCCAGCGCCTCCAACGGTGCAGACAAATCCACGCCGGGGCAGCGGATGCCCTGCGGCCGCCCGGTGACAGAAAGCGGCTGATGTTCATCGTAGTAGGCTGGCATTTCCGGGCCACCGGGGCAGGCGAGCCACACCCGCAGGAGGTGCCGCCGCTTCTCTGGCTCCGGCCAGTCTTCAAAGGCGGTGCGGCTGTGCAGGATCCAGTGATTGCAGAGGAACTGCATGTCGCCCGGCTTGAATTCCATATCGAGACGGAATTCGGCACTTTGGGCCAGGGCGTCCAGCGAGTCGTACGCCCTCTCCTGCAATGCAGTCAGGCGGGGTGCTTCTGGGAAGCGCTGGGCCTTGCGGATAGTGCTGCGCACATATTGGCAAAACACCCGGCCTTTGTGTGGCATGAATGGTGGGATGCGGTACCAGGGGTCGCGGTTGGCTGGCACCTCGTCCCGCCGGTCGCGGTAGACGATATCCAGCAGCACCGGCATCAGTTCGGGATGCCGGCCGATCATGGCGTGATAAAGCGCTGTGGAGGATACGGCGCTCGACAGGCCGCCGGACTTCGATGTTTTGACAGACAGCAGACCGACCACGTCGCCCCAGTCGGCATGGTAGGAAAGTTTCTCTGCGGTCTGGTATCCCCGGCCGCTGGGCTTGCTGGCGTCAAAGCCCAAGTCGCGCACATGACCCAAGACATGGCCACCCGCGTTCTGCGATACCGGAACGCCGATATGCTGCGCCACAGCCCAATAAGCCGTCGCAGCTTCGCGCAGTGAATATTGCTGCACATCGAAGCCGCGCAGCAATACCAGGCCGATACCGTTCAGCAATTGATCGCGTACTTGCGCCAGGCGCGGCCCTAATACGGGCAGGGCCAGGTCGTCCAAACTCAGATTGGTCAGGTCGTCGCTGCGCGCGCCATGCTTTCGGATGACGGCGTCCAGATCATCGAGTTCGGGCCGGCCAAGCTCAAACATCCAGCGCTCGGGTTGAGCCGCCAGTTCCGGCCCCGTCCAATTGGCGGGGCTGTCGTCGAAGCGTTCAAATTGCCGGGGGGCGCTCATATCAAAGTTCCTCAAAATCGCTCAACCTAGTTTACGCAGGTGGCTTCCCCCTGTCCAGATCGCGGCTGCGAGGGCAGAATGCGAGTCAGTACACGTTCAGGAGATTCCTCTATGCAATTCGGCCTATCCATTCCTCACCGCGGCCCGCTCGCCAATCCGGACGCAATCCGCGCCATAGCTGAAAGCGCGGAGGCTCTCGGTTATGACGTTCTGACGATCTCCGACCATATCGTAGTGCCGCGTCAGATCGGATCGAAGTACCCATACAGCCCGAACGGCGACTGGTACGGTGGCGACGACGGCATGTGCTTCGAGCAGATATCGCTGCTGAACTATGTGGCCGGGATCACCAAGAAGGCGCGGCTGCTGACCTCCATCATGGTAATCTCGCACCGCGAGCCGATCTTCACGGCCAAGGCGTTGGCGACGGCGGACCAGCTCTCCGGCGGGCGTGTGGAACTGGGCATTGGCACGGGCTGGATGCGGGAGGAGTTCGAATTGCTCCAGACGCCGGAATTCATGGAGCGCGGTGCGGTGACGGACGAATATATCCGCGCGTTCAAGACGCTCTGGACTAAAGAAAACCCGTCATTAGATGGCAAATATACCCGATTCAAGGATATATTTTTCCAACCAAAGCCGGTGCAGACCGGTGGGCCGAAAATCTGGGTCGGTGGCGAAAGTGGCCGGGCCCTGCGCCGCCTCGCGACATTAGGCGATGTCTGGTACCCGATTGCAGGCGGCAGAGAAGGCAGGGCGTGATCCCGCCACGATCGGCCTTTCCTACAACACCATGGGCCATTCTGAGAGCGAGCAGGAAAGCGCCGAGGGCGGCCGAATGCTGATGACCGGGTCCGCCCAAGCACGGGCTGACGATGCGGCGGCATTGGCCGAGCGGGGGTGTCTCCAGCATGGTGGTCAATGTGGCGTCAGGCACGGTGGAGCGCGCCTTGGCGAAGCAGGAAGCCTTTGCCCGCGGTGTGATGAGCGCTTTCAAGTAGGGGGAGAAGGTATGCCGGACAGCCCGAAGAAGACCCCTATCCTGGAGGCGACCAAGATCCAGGCCCGCGCGGTGATCTCCATCGTGAAGGAACTGGAAAAGGAACTGGGCAAGGCGTGGGCGCACGAAATCGTCGGCCGCGCCATCGGCGCCAACTACACCGCCTGGCGGGAGAGCCGCGGCTTCACGCCAGATGCTCACCCCAGAACGGAGGGAGCCGACGGTCCTGATTTCCGGTCGAGCAGGAAGTGGTGGAGGACACCGAAACCGCATACGGCCACAACATCACCGGCTGCGCCTTCGCCGACTATTTCCGCAGCATTGGCGAGCCGGAGATAGGGGCATTGATGACATGCAATGTGGATTTCCCGGCGGAGGAGAAATTGCGTCCCGGCTGGGAATTCACCCGCACCCAGACCCGGATGCAGGGCGCGCCACACTGCGATTTCCGCTGGCGGCGCCGGCGGAAGCTATAGCGCTTCAGTTGGTTAGATAGTCTTGCGTGGCAATAGCCAACGTCACGGCACCGATGGCAGCCAGCAATCCAAGTGCGGCGTTGCGGAAATGGCGTTGGCCGCCCGTCCGGAAATAGCGGGAGCCGAGCCAGGTTCCGAAGGAATAGGCCGGTGTCGTGACGGCGGTGAAGAGGATTACTTGCGGGGTAAACAGACCATAAAGCCAGAATGGCACGAGGGCGCAGAAGTTCAGGCCCGTAATCGCGCCGATGGTGTTGGCGCGCTGTACCTCTACTGTGCCCGGCCGCGCCAGGGCGACGATCACGGCGGGCGGCCCGCCGACACCGGCGGAACCTTGGATGAAGCCGGCAGCCGTACCTGCCGCGACGATCCTTCCTGTGCCGCTACTGGCGGACAGGCTCCAGCCGCGCCAGAGCATCATCACCATCAGCAGCACAAAACCGGCAATGGCCATCTTCATCAGTGCCGGGTCGAGCCAGACCAGGAGGGTTGCCCCGAGTGGCGCTGAAACGAACGTTGCGAGGCCAAACGGTACAATGAACCGCCGCTCCGAATGACGAATGGCACTTGGCAAAAGCTGAAACATCGCGGGTAGGCCTGCGAGCGTTGCGATGGCAACGGCGGCTTTCGGCCCGAGCAGGACGCTAATCACCAAAATGGAAACCAGCGCGCCGCCGAAGCCAACAAAGCCACGGATAAACCCGCCGAGAAAGGTTGCGACAGTAGCGATAACCATATGCCAAAGGCTCAAGCCAGCGATGGCATCGGCGAAAAAATTGCTCACGGCCACCGCCGGAGGGGAGGGCGGGTCGCAGGCCGCAGCGATACGTCGGCCATAGTCCGGCATCCGCTTTTCCTTAAAGGCATTGATGCCTTCCTGGAACTCCGCGCTGGCCCGCACCTTGTTGCCGAGCACCTGGTCGCGTTCTTCGTGCTGGGCGGCCTCGCTGGTCAGCATGGTGCTGATCTGCTGCTTCACCGCTTGGACAGCAGGAGGCGAGTTGGCGGCGATCATGCTGGCGGTAGCGATGGCTTTTTCCAGCACCTGTTCCTTCGGAAGCACTTCGTTCACCAGATTGATCTTGGCGGCTTCGGCGGCGCTGATCATGCGGGCGGTCAGGATCAGGTCCATGGTGTGGACGTAGCCGATCTGGCGCACCAGCTTGGTAGCCGCGCCGCCGAAGGGGTAGACGCCCCACTTCACCTCCGGCAGGCTGAATTTGGCGTGCTCTGCAGCGTAGCGGATGTCGGCGGTCAGCATGAACTCGATGCCGCCACCCGCGCAGGTGCCGTTCACCGCCGCCACGATGGGCTTGGAGAAGGGGGTGAGCTTCAGCAGGGACTTGTTCACGGTCGCCGCCATTTCCTCCGACGCGGTCAGATCGCCGGAAAGGTCTGCACCGGCGCAGAAAGCGCGCTCGCCGGTGCCGGTGGTGACGATGGCCCGACAGGCGGGGTCGGCGTCCAGCCGGTCCCAGAGTTCACAGAGTTCCGCCATCATCTGGCGGCTCATGGCGTTCATCTTGGCGGGCTCGTCGATGGTGATCTGGACGACGTGGCGGGCGGGCTCGGTCACGAGCAGCGGCATTTAGAACTTCCTTTTTTGGCTTGCCGGGCTTGGTCGATGGCGTGCCGGGCTGTATCGTGCGGCACTTTTCCGAACCTTGCCGTTTCAGACATCCAATGCAAAGCTCCTTCAGCCGCACTGCCTTCGATCTGCTCTGCGAGCAAGCCGCTCGCGCGCCGGAGCATCCTGCCGTCATTGCCGATGGCGTCACCACGTCCTACGGCCAGCTTGCCGACGCAGCGGCGCGGGTGGCGGGCAAGTTGCGCGCCGATGGCGTCCGGCGGGATGACCGGGTCGGCCTGCTCTCCAACAACCGGCTGGAGTGGCTGGAGGTGTATTTCGGTGCGGCGGCGGTTGGTGCGGTGCTGGTGCCGTTCAGCACCTGGTCCACCGCGGCGGAGCTGGAGTTCCTGCTGGATGATGCACAGGTCGGCACTGTGTTCGCGCTCTCCGGCTATCGCAGCAAGGACTTTGCGGCGGAGGTCGAAGGGCTGCGTGCTTCGGGCAAAGCGGATAGCGTGCGGACGGTGGTGCGGCTCGACGGGCCGGATTATCAGGCCTACCGCACCCATGCGCCGCTGGAGGAGTTGAACCCCGGCTATGGGCCGAGCGCGGGCGACACGCTGGTGATGCTCTACACGTCGGGCTCCAGTTCCCGGCCGAAATGCGTGCCGCTCCAGCACTTTGCCGCGATTGAGAACGGCTTCAACATCGGCGAGCGCATGGGTGTGTCGCCGGACGACCGCTTCCTGATCTCCATCCCGTTGTTCTGGTCTTACGGTGCGGTGAATGCCCTGATCGCGGCGGTGAGCCATGGCTCAACGCTGGTGCTGCAAGGCCAGTTCAAGCCGGGCGGGGCGCTGGACCTTATCGAAGAGCACCGCTGCACCGTGTTCTATACGCTGCCCGCCATGACCAGTGGATTGCTGGGGCACGAAGCTTTTACTAAGGCGCGGACAGAAAGCCTGCGCACCGGCGTCACCATCGGCGCGCCGCAGGACGTGATGAGCGCTGCCAACGATCTGGGCATGACCGAGATCTGCAACATCTATGGCCAGACCGAAGGCTACGGCAATTGCTGCGTCACGCCCCATCACTGGCCGCTGGAGAAGCGTGTGCGCTGTCAGGGGCCGCCGCTGCCGGGTGTCACCATCCGCATACGCGACCCGGAAACCGGCAAGGACTGTACTCAGGGGGAGGTCGGGGAGATCCAACTTACCGGCTATTTCTCGCCCGGTTATGCAGGAAACAGCGACGCTGCCAACGTGGAAACCTATACGGATGACGGCTTCTTCCGGTCCAGCGACCTTGGCTCCCTGAACGAGGATGGGACGCTGGTCTATGCGGGTCGCATCTCGGAGATGATCAAGCGTTCTGGCATCAACGTCTCCCCGGCGGAGGTCGAGGAGGCATTGCAGCAGGCGGACGGCGTCTCGATTGCGGGCGTGACCGGCGTCGATGACGCGGTCAAGGGCGAGATCATCGTTGCCTTCGTTATTGCCGACCCTGGCCAGACCCCGGACCCGCAGGCCCTGCGCCAGCATTGCCGCAGCCTGCTGTCGAGCTACAAGGTGCCGGACCGTATTTTCCTGAAGCGGGAATTGCCGCTCACCCCCACGGGCAAGCTCATGCGCCGCGAGTTGCGGGCGCAAGCCACTGCTGAAGTTGCAAAGGATCAATAGCCATGCGCGCTGTTCTCTGCCCCGAACTGGGCTCCATCGACAATCTGATCGTCGGCGAGAGGGAGGCTCCCGCCATGGTCCCCGGCGGCGTGCGGATTGGTGTAAAGGCCGCGGGCATCAACTTCCCCGACATCCTGATGGCGGAGGGCAAGTACCAGGTGAAGCCCGCGCTGCCCTTCACACCCGGCCTGGAAGTGGCGGGCGAGGTGCTGGAGTGCGCGCCCGGCATCACCCACGTAAAGCCCGGTGACCGTGTCCTGGCTTTTGCCCGACATGGCGGCGGCTTCGCTGAGGAATGCATGCTGTCCGGCAATATCGTGACGCCGATCCCGGACAGCATGGACTTCGTGACGGCAGCTGCCTTTCCCGTCGCCTATGGCACGGCGCACTTCGCGCTGACCCACCGCGGCAACCTGAAGCCCGGCGAGTGGCTGCTGGTGCTGGGCGCGACCGGCGGCGTCGGCATTGCTGCGATTGAGATTGGCAAGCTGCTGGGCGTAAAAGTCATCGCGGCGGCGGGCACGGACGAAAAGTGTCAGATCGCGCTCGATACCGGCGCGGACGCAGCCGTGAATTATTCGACCGAGTCCCTGCGCGACCGGGTGAAGGAAATCACCGACGATCATGGTGCCGATGTGGTGTTCGACCCCGTGGGCGGTAATGCTTTCACCCAGTCGGTGCGCTGTATCGCCTGGGAGGGGCGTATCCTCATCATCGGCTTCGCCTCCGGCAACATCGCCCAAGCTGCAACCAACATGATCCTGGTGAAGAATTTCAGCGTGATCGGCGCGGTGTTCGGCGAGCACTCCGACCGCTTCCCGGACGAAACGCGGGAGCGCGTCACGGAAATCCTGCCAGAGGTTGCCACCGGCAAACTTAAACCGCGCGTCTGGAATACTTACCCGCTGGAGGGCGTGCAGGATGCGCTGCGTGCCATCCAGGACCGGCAGGTGGTCGGCAAGATGGTGCTGACCGTTTAGGGGCGACCGGTGCAGGAGTTTTTTCGCTGTTTTGATCATTGGGTCTCCGCCCGGCCAGGGCACCCCGCGATCACTGATAGTGGCTTGACGCTGACCTATGCCGGGCTGAATGCCGCGAGCAATGCGGCCGCCCACCAATTGACCGACAACGGACTAGGGCCGGGCGCGATGATTGGTTACCTGGGGGAGGCGGGACTGCTGCGTGTGGTCAGTCTGATGGCGGCGATCAGGGTCGGCGTGATCTTTGTTCCGATGGACCCGCGGGATCCGCTGCCGGTCGTCGCTGAACTGGCGGGGCATGCGCGGATTGACGCGGTGCTGATCGATACGGATACGGTACGTCCGATGGCTGAAGCACTGGGTGTGCCAATCATTGGATTGCCGCAGGATTGGAACGCGCTGGGCAGTGTCCCGCGCTTCGAACCAGTCGCAGTGCCGGATGATGCCGTTGCCTATGTCCGGTACACCTCAGGTTCGACCGGAAGGCCGAAGGGCATCCCCCTGTCGCAGGGGTACGAATGGCACAATACCAAAGTTACGGCAGAGGCGTTTGGTTGCCGGTCCGACGACGTCGCGACGGTGTTTTCATTTTTCTGGCCGGCCCAAATATTCGGCCCTCTTTCCGTTGGCGCGTCGCTCGAATATTTCGATTTTCAGCGGCGCGGGCCGGCGGAAATGGTTTGATGGTTGCATGAACGTTCGGTCACCTGGCTCTACACGTTCATGTCCGTCTACCGGGCATTGGCCGACCAGCCGGACCTTTATTTCCCCACCCTCCGTATCCTTTCGGTGACCGGCGAACCCTTGCTGCGGGCCGACGTTGAACGCTTCGAGGCGATGACCGCGCCGGGCGCCCGGATAGCCAACGGTTATGGATCATCTGAGTACACGTACGTCACTCTGTTCTTTCACGCCAATGGCGACCCGATTACCCATGACACGCTCCCGCTCGGCGATTTGCTGATACCCGACGACGTAGCCATCCTGGATGAGGCCGGAAACAGGGTCGGTGCAGGCGAGGAAGGGGAAATCGTCGTCACCTCACCTCTATTGCCGTCCGGCTATCTGAATGATCCCGAAAGAACAGCCGAGAAGTTCAAGCCCGCGCTAGCGTTCGGCGGCCGCCGGGCCTATTTCACTGGCGACCGTGCCCGGATTGATTTGCAGGGGGTCATGCACCCGACCGGCCGCGCTGACGAGCAGATGAAAATTCGAGGCTATAACGTCATCCCCTCGGACATAGAGCATCCGTTGCTGCAAATCCCCGGCATCAAGCAAGCGGTCGTTGTTGCGTTTGATGGCCCGCGCGGCATTCGGCGTCTCGCATGCCACTACGTAACCGAGCAGCCGAACGGTCCGTCAGCCGCCGATATCAAAGCTCACCCGAAAGGCCTGTTGCCGGGGTACATGGTGCCCGGAGACTACATGCGCCATGAGGCGCTGCCGGTGACGCCATCCGGCAAAGTCCAGCGTCAGAAGCTGCCCAATCCGCTCGAAAACCTGGAGGTCAGGGACCGCGGGGTGGATGCGGCGGAGGGCGAAGCGGAAAAAGCGGTGGCGGGAATTTGGCGGGATATCCTCGGCCACGGCGATTTCGGGCGCGAGGATGATTTCTTCGACGTTGGCAGCGACTCGCTGCAGGCGATGGCGGTATTGACCGCTGTTGAACGGCGGTTTCTGATCCGTGTTCCGCTGGAGGCGCTGATACTGGACGAGGCAACGGTCGCCGGTCTCGCCCGGCGGGCATCGGCGAACCGGACGCCGTCAGAGAACGGTCGTCTTGTTGCCATGAACAGGGGCGGAGCCGCCGCCCCGCTGTTTGCGCTGCATGTGGCGGGTGGGCATCTTTCCGACTATCTCGAACTGGCGCACGCATTCAGCGGGGTCCGTCCGGTGTTCGGCATCAGCCCGCGCGGTCTGGACGCCCTAGTGCCGCCGGATAGCACGGTGGAGGCGATGGCCGAGCACGCCGCTGCGGTGATCTTAGAGGCGGCGGGGGCAAAACCCGCCAACCTGATCGGTTTCAGTGCGGTGGGCGCCTTTGCTTTTGAAACGGTGCGGGCACTGATGGCCCGGGGCGCCCCGCCGCCGGCGCTCATCATGCTGGATAGCAACTGCGCCTGGACCGACCGGTTGCGCTGGGTGCGGTCTGCCTGGCGCGCGGCGAAGGCCGGTGACAGGAAAGCCGGCGCAAGGCGTCTGGTCCACCGATTGCTGGCGCCCGCCGCCCTGGGTCCGGAACCGGGGAGCATGGACGAAGCGCATTTGCGGGCGCTGCTGGATTTTCGGCCGGTGCCGCTCGGCCTGTCGCGGGCCTTGCTGCTGGTGGCCGAGCACGGGTTGGCCGGAAAGGCGGAGCAGGCGGAATGGCGGCGGCTGTTGCAGACAGGGCTGGACGTGGCGTCGACGCCGGGCGACCATATGGGTATGTTGCGGGGCGCAAACACAACACTGACCGCGGAACGCATCGAGCGTTGGCTCTCCGGCTGAGGCCGCTGTTCGGCAGGGGGAAGTATAACATGCGGGGAATTTCCGGACTTTTCGTCATCGCATATGGCCTGTCTGCAAGCGTGGCGGCCGAAGCGAACCCGTTGCAGCAGCGCTATCAAGCTGGCGTCTCCGACGCGGCCATGGCGACGGAGGCAGAGATCGTAACGGACCTGGTCGCGATACGCCGGGACAATGACGCATTGGTTTGGAACGCTGACTGCTCCCAACGGCTCGTTGTGACGTGGAAGTCTGAAGGGGCGTTCAGGAACTTCATTCAGGGCCACGCCGCGACATCACCATCGGAGGACTATGTCATATGGGTCACCGCAGCGCCGAAAATGCGGCAGCACTGTCAGGAATTCATGGCGGGCAATCCGGAAGCCGGTGCCGAAGGGCTTAATCTCTTTTTGAAGCAGTTTCTCGGCCTGAATCCGGATTGGAACTATGACCTGTTCGTCGAGCTATGGGTATCGCCGGACGACATGTTCCGGCCCTGTGTCGACCCCCAGCCGGACGACAATGCCTGCGAGCTTCAGTTCGGCGACACATTGCCGACAGTGAAAGGGATCACGGACTACCAGGCGTTTTACGAAGCGCTCTACTTTAATAGTTTCTGCTACCCGCCGGGCGTGCCCTGGACGGGTCTCGGCTACACGTACGATTGGGGCGGCAGCCCGAACGATGGCTCGGAAGTCGGTGCGAGCGAGTTCATTCTGTCACCCGGCACGCCCTATAGGGTCGCGCGCGCTGTTCCAACAGCCGATTACTGCGCAAAGGGCGAGTGAGTTGCCCGAATTTTTCTTGATCCTGAGCAGTTTCAGCTGACCAAAGCGGACCGGGGTCCGCGTTAGTGATTTGATGGAAACGGTTGGTGCCGATGCGTTTACTGGCCCAAACCGCCGCCATAGTGAAAGAGTCGGCTGCTTCACGAAACGCACATGTACGCAATCGTTTCGATCAGACCACTAGAACCCAAAGTCGAGGTCATTGAGCGTAGCGGTGTTGATGTTGCTGAGCGTAATCGTATTGCCCAACAAGTCATCGATAACAGCATTTGCGCCGACCTGGCTCAGGTGATTAGTGACCAGATCGTTAAAATCGGTGATTGCGGCAACTCCTGAGAGATCGATGTCCTCCGCAGGTCGTTGTTCGCTTCAAAGCGGACGATGGTGTCGTCGCCCCAGCCGTCTTCGAAGAAAAACGTGTCATCGCCGCCCTGACCCAGCAAGGTGTCGTTTCCGCCGCGTCCGCGGATAAGATCATCGCCATTGCCGCCCCAGATCGTATTGCCGCCATCGTCGCCGCGCAGGTCGTCGGCAAAGTTTGACCCTTGCAGGTCCTCAATCGAGATGTAGATATCGCCGCCGGCCTCACCCGTGTTCACCGCTGCGTTCATCATATCTGCCAGCACGCCGCCGCGTGAGGTCCAATAGGCGGCTCTGTCCGAGCCGCCGCCGCCGTTTAGGGTGTCGCCGCCAGTGTTGCCCATCAGGTTGTCGTCGCCACCGCGGCCATGAATGGTATCGTTGCCATCGCCGCCCGAAATCTTATTGGGTCCGGGTCGCCGCGCAGGTTGTCGTTCAGGGAGGAACCGGTCAGGTTTTCAATGGATGTAAAGGTGTCCCCGGCAGCTTCGCCCGTGTTGACGCCGGGATTAGCCAGATCGACGATCAGCGCGGTTGTGGCGTCTGCATAGGTGGCCGTGTCGGTTCCGGAGCCGCCATCCAGGAAGTCCAGTGCTATACCGCCGTTCAGAGTATCATTGCCGGTGCCGCCATTCAGCGTGTCGGTTCCCGGGCCGCCAATGAGAAGATCGTCGTCTCCCAGGCCGGAAATGGTGTCGTTACCAGCCAGGCCATCAATGGTATCCTGACCGCTGGTGCCGGTCAGAACATCAGCCAAGTCAGTGGGAACCGTGGGGGGGAGCCTGTACCTCAAACGCCCCCAAATCCGCGGCGCTATCGACGACACGGTCGAAGCCAATTCCCCTGCTGTCAAAGGGGAGAATTTCACCGAAATTGCCGTCATTGTCGACGTCGCCGGTGTCTTGAGGCAAGCTTGCTGCTGCGGGATCAAGGGCCGGGTTCGACGGGCCGTTATTCAGCGCGATGGTCTGAACGGCTCCGCCATTGTCCGCGAGTTGGCCACTGAAGACGCCCGAAGCAAAGTCCGGAATTCCATCTCTATTGGTGTCGATGCGTGTAGCTTCGGTGTTTTCGAAAATATTGGCAGCACAGCACTGGCGTTAACGACATTCGCGCTGCCTGAGGCGTTGTATGCAGCACTATTATGGCCAACGACGTTAAAGCCAATGAATGTTGCGGGAACCATGCCAACGTTGGTGGTGCTTACGATCAGTTCGTCTTCGGCCAAGCCGGATCCAAATGTTCCAGCGTCCGAGTAGTTGCCCAGGATGATGCTGTTCTTGACCGTCGCGCTGACATTCGTCGAGATGCCGCCACCGAAAGCAAACGATCCGCTTGTCGAATTGCTGCTGACGGTACTGTTCGTGATGTTGGCCCGCTGCGAGAATATTCCGCCGCCAATAGCAAAGTCTCCGGCGGTGCTGTTGCCGCTCAACGTGCTGTTGGTCAGGTTGACGGTGCTATAGACAAGAATGCCACCGCCCGCGCTGACGTAACCGGTGGTGGCGTTGTTATTGATGGTGCTGTTGGCAATGGTGAATGTCGAATACGTTGCAACACCGCCACCGTTGCTGGTTGTGCTGTTGCAAATGGTGAGTGACGAGTAAATGCCAATACCGCCAACAACACTGGAGTAACCCCGTGTTAAGTTTTTATTGATCTGGGAGTTATTGACATAAGTGACTTGGTTGGCAAATACACCGCTGCCATAACTGTAGTCGCCGGAAGTGCCATTTCCGTCAATTGTGGTGTCATGAATATTCAATCTGGCGAGTGACCGGATCGCGCCGCCGCCATAAGCAGAATCGCTGGAATAGGGGGTACCGTTAGCGTTTGTATGGCCGCCAGTCAGCGTTAGGCCCGCCAGAGTGGTCGTCGCACTGGCGGCATTGATGTTGAAAATCCGACTGTTGTCTGCGAGAGAACCGAGGCTGGTTGCAAAGATATCGGTGATCCCACCGGCGTCGGTGATGTCGTTGCCGTTAGCGTCGCCGGTGATGATGATGTCGGGAGTATCCGATCTTCTGTGTATGAGATTTAGCCCATACGCGTTTGACAGGTCATTGATTGACCCGTTCTGGGTATAGAATAGCGAACTGGTTTCGGGCAGCAACCCATTGTCTGACGGCCCTGCCTGTCTTCTCAAAGCTGCCGATTGCCAGATAGATCAGCTTTGTCGCGGCGGCGTCGGTTGGAAAGCTGCCCCGTGTTTTGGTGGTCTTTCGGATCACCCTGTTGAGGCTTTCGATAGCGTTGGTCGTGTCGATGATTTTGCGCCCGTCTGGTGGGAAGGCGAAGAACGGGATGACTTCCTGCCACGCCCGCCGCCAACTCGGGGCGATTGAGGGGTATTTTTGGCCCCATTCGTCTTCGACCGCCGCGCGCGCTTTCTCGGCCTCTTTGTCATCTGTGGCTTGATCAATCGGCTTGAGGGCCGATGCGACCTCCAGAACGGCGTCGGTGACACGGCTGACCAAGTCTGCCGACCCCTTCAGCCCATAGACCTCTTCCAGAGGGGCGCGAATGGCGCGGGTCGACAGACCCGCCGCGTAAAGCCCAATGATCTTGTCGTCCATCCCGTCAATCCGGGTCTGGCCCTTCTTGATCCGCTCAGGCTCGAAACGGCCTTCCCGGTCGCGAGGGACATCAATTGACAGCGCCCCAGCCTTGCCTTTCAACGTCTTGCGCGACGGGCCATTGCGCCGGTCGCTTTGGTTGGCAGGCTCTTCGCCGGGTTTATAGCCAAGATGTTCGGTTAGCTCAGCCCCCAGCATCGGCTCCATCAACGGGACCTTCCGTTCCTTCATCAGACCCTGATCGCCCAGCAAATCCTCCGGTCGTTCAACGCCGCTCAGCAGCTCGTCCAGTAGTTCCTGGGAAATCGTCATGGTCGGCATGCTCCTTCGTGAATGAAGCAGGGACTGAATTACTCACACACAGAAAATCGGATACTCTCATGATGTCCGCCACACCATCATTATCGATATCGCCGTCAATAGTGACGGCTCTTGTGATTTCCAACTCACCTTGGGTCAGCCTTAACGTGCTACCTGACAATCCGGGATCAAAGGTAATTTGATCGGCGGCTCCGGTCAGGTTGGCCTGCTCGATTGCCTCCCGCAAGCTAAGGTCATTAGCCGTAAGGTTGCCGTCAGATTCATCATTGATGATAGTCACTACAAATGTGGCCATGTACCCAATCCTTCTGTCCATTCGGGAACTATGTTAACGGCCTTGCCAGCGCGCGTCGATATGCAAAAAACGATGCATCAGACAGCAGTTTTAAGATTTAGTCTAAATTTTTGGCAAATTACGGTTCTTTATGTTTTATTTTTTGGGAATTTTTATTTGCCGGGTTCGAGCCGCAACAGCTTGCCATTGCGATCATCAGTTAACAGGTAGACGAGACCGTCCGGAGCAGTGCGTACATCCCGAATGCGGCCATAATAGCGTTTGAGCATCCGTTCTTCGCCGGTGATGCGGTTACCATCCACGGTGAGCCGGACCAGCAGTTGGAACTTGAGCGCACCGACCAGCACATTGCCTTTCCAACCAGGGAACGCCTCTCCGGTGTAGAAAGCCAAGCCGGAGGGCGCAATGCTGGGGTCCCAATAATAGGCAGGTTCGGCTAGGCCCGGGCCGCCGCGCTTGCCGCTACCGACAGGGGAGCCTGAATAGTTCACGCCATAGCTCACCAGTGGCCAGCCGTAATTGGCGCCGGGTTGTATAATGTTGATCTCATCGCCACCGCGGGGGCCATGCTCTTGGGTCCAAAGCTGGCCGGTGCCTGGGCTCAGCGCAGCACCCTGCGGATTGCGGTGACCGTAGGAAAAAATTTCAGATTTTGCATCTGTGCGGCCAACGAAAGGATTGTCTGACGGGACTTTGCCGTTCCGCGTCAGGCGAATGACTTTGCCGCTATGGTCCATCAGGTTCTGCGCTGGGTCTTTCTGGCCGCGGGCGCCAGTGGTCAGCGTAAGAGTACCATCCGGCAGGAAGACTATGCGCCCGCCAAAGTGCCGTCCGCCGGCATGACCCGGGTTGGCAGTAAAGAGCACGGTAAGGTCTTCAAGCTGACCGCCCTCCAAGCGGGCTCGGGCCAAGCGGGTGTTTGCTCCACCGGTGGTTTCGGCTGCGTAGCTTAGATAGAGCAGTCTATTGCTGGCGAAATCCGGGTCGAGGACCACATCGAACAAGCCGCCCTGCCGCTCTGCAAAGACCGGCGGTACGCCGTCGATTTCCGTGCGTTCGCCATCGGTACCGGACAGGTGGAGTAGCCGGCCACCGCGCTCAGTGACCAGGAAGCCACCGCCGGGCAGGAAGGCCACGCTCCACGGGTTTCGCAGACCTGCCGCCAACTCGACTACCCTGACCGTGTGCCGTTCCGTTTGGACGGTTTGAAGGACCTGTTCGGCGCGGGCGGGCAGACCGTTGGCCAGCAACAGCGCGAGTAGCGCGGCTGCTGGCCAAATGGGACTACGTCTTGGCCGCATACGGCGGTGGGACGAAGTAGCGGGGGAACTCGCCAATTGCATTCATATCCACCTCAACCATGGTCGGGCCGTTGACTTTCAATGCTTCCGCGACCGTTTCGCCAAACTTCGCACCATCAGAACATTTGAAGAAGGGCATTCCTGCCAGTTCGGCCAGCTTGTCTAGTGGCGGGCCTACAGGGTCGGCGAAGAAGTGCCGCTCGCCATAGAGGGCATCCTGGATGTCCTTAATGACGCCGTACTGCTGGTCATTCATTACCAGAATGCAGCAGTCGATATTCTCCTGCACAGCTGTCCAGATCTCGCCCAGGTTCAGGAAAAACCCGCCGTCGCCTGTCATGGCCACGGTCTTGCGGCTTGAACCCAGGGCTGCACCCATGCCAAGCTGGAAGCCTGGTCCGATGGCGGCGCCGACCGGATAGATGTTGGTTTCCGGCGAGAGGATCGGGAACAGGCGGTAGCCCCAGGTGGTGTGCGATTTGGTGATGTCGCGCACAAACATGGCATCGTCCGGCATGGCTTTGCGCAACTGATCGGCAAAGTCGGCATAAACACCTAGGGTTTTCTTGTAGTCCGCATGCACGTCCTTCTTCAGCTGAACGATCTCATCACGGTAGGCCTTGCTTGTCGAAAGCTTGCCTTCCAACCGGTCAGCCAATGCGTTCAGCGCAGCGCCCGCATCGGCCACATGGAACAGGCTGGAGCTATAGGTCCGGCCATTGACTGTCGGATCGATGTCGATATGGATGCGGTTCGCCGGTAACTCGACGCTCATGTCGCGGGTTTCCTGGGCGCGCAGGCGTGAGCCGGCGACCAGCATGCAGTCCACGGTCTTGTAGAGCTCTTCAACACGTGGGACCGCGGTGAAGGCGCCCAGCACCATCGGGTCGGTCTCCGGCACCACACCGCGGCCCAGGCCGGATGTTACAAGCGGAATACCCATGTTGATGAAGCGTTGCACGGCACCGCGGGCGAACTTCGCACCATTGCCGGTCCACAGCAGTGGCCGCTTAGCCGTAAGCAGCTTCTCCGCGATCAGGTCCAGGTTGGCAGCATCGCCAGCTTCGGCTTCCGGCGGCGCTATGGAGAGGCTGTCTAGCAGTTCGGGGCGGGGAATTTTGGTGCGCTGAATGTCGATTGGGATTTCGACGCTGACCGGTCCGGTCGGCGGGGTCATGGCGGCGCGCGCGGCCTGCATCAGGGTTCCCAGCGCACTTTCGGCAGACCGAACACGGAAGGCGGTCTTGCTCGTGCTCTCCAGCATACCCAGCTGGTTCGGCACGTCATGCACGGCACCCTGGCGTTTGTCGACGTTACCGGTCGCGGTCTGGCCGGTCAGGTGCAGCATTGGCGAACCAGCAAAGCCTGCTTCGACCAGAGGTCCCGTGATATTGGCAGCGCCGGGACCCGTGGAGGTGAAGGCAACCCCCAAATGATTACTGGCCCTGCCATAGGCGTCGGCCATGTGGCCCGCACCCATTTCGCCGCGCGACGGCACAAAGCGGATGGCGTTGCGCCGGCCAATGCCGTCCAGCATGGGGATGTTATGGACCGAGACCACGCCAAAGGCGGTGTCGACACCGGCAGCTTGCAAGAATTCGGCTACCAAGTCGCCGACCAGAATTTCCTCCGCCATGGGGCGCATCCTCACTTGTGTGTGTTGTTTGTGGCAGTGATGATAGGGGCAGCAATCTCATTCGCCAAGGATGCCCAAGTCATGCCAACGCATTTAGCCAATCTTTCCTTCGACTTCGATGCCATGTCCGCGATGATCGCACGTGGTATGAAGACGCCGACAGCCATCAGCCGGGGCGAATTCGGGGCGATGGCCGTTTACCGTATCCTGAAATTGCTGGACCGTTACGATATCAAAGCCAGCTTCTTCATCCCGGGTCTTACCTTGGAAACGTATCCAGCACAGGTCGAAGCCATTGTCGCTGGTGGGCACGAGGTCGGCCATCACGGCTGGACCCATGTGCCGCCCGCCAACCTGCTGGATGGCGAAGAAGAAGACCATTTGGTGCGCGGCAATGAGTTGATGGAGAAGATGACCGGCAAGAAGGCGCGCGGCTACCGTTCACCTGCCTGGGACCTGTCTGATCTGACTGTCGATCTGCTGCTGAAGCACGGCCTTCTCTATGACAGCAGCATGATGGCTCACGATTGTATGCCCTACTACGCGCGCACCGGTGATGTGGTGCACGATGAGAAGGGCATGGAGTTTGGCCAGGAAACGCCGTTGATCGAGATGCCAATATCTTGGGTCTTGGACGATTACCCGCATTTCGAATATCTGCGCACGCCTCAGGGCCTGTTTCCAGGCCTGCAAAACGCAAACAACGTGCTGGGGAATTGGACCGACGAGTTCACCTATTTCACCCGGAACGCAGATTGGGGCCTGCTGACCTATACCTTCCACCCGCTGGTGATTGGACGCGGGCACCGGATGCTGATGCTGGAGCGGTTGATCCTGAACCTGCTGGAGCAGGGTGCGGAGTTCGTGACGCTAGAGGAAGGCGCGCGGCGGTGGCAGGCGCGGGGGTAGCAAACGCGGGTTGGCACATTGGGCGGTGATGGCGTTATACTAAAGCCCAACACATGCCCCATGCGGCTCACAGCTTCAGGAACTGCCTTATGCCCGCCACAACCAATTCGTCCACCGTCGACGCCGTCATTGTTGGTGCCGGTTTTTCTGGCCTGTACCTGTTGCACCAGTTTGCCAAGGCAGGCTTTTCCGCCCGTTGCTTTGAGCGTGGCGATGGCGTCGGCGGTACCTGGTACTGGAACCGCTATCCAGGCGCGCGCTGTGACGTGGAGAGTATGCAGTACTCCTACAGCTTCAGCGAGGAACTGCAGCAGGAATGGGATTGGCCGGAGAAGTTCTCTGCCCAGCCGGACATTCTGGCTTACGCGAACCATGTTGCCGATCGCTTTGACCTTCGTGAGCGGATAGCCTTCAACACCGAGGTCCGCTCTGCCCATTACGACGAGGCCAGCCGCCGCTGGACCATCGAAACCAGCACTGGCGAGAAAGTTTCTGCCCAGCACTTCATTATGGCTGGCGGCTGCATTTCGACCGCTCAGGTGCCGAAATTCGAAGGGTTGAGCGACTACAAAGGCGAGACCTATCACACTGGCAACTGGCCGCACCATCAGGTCAGCTTTGCGGGTAAGCGTGTCGCGGTGATCGGCACTGGCTCATCCGCCATTCAGGCAATTCCGGAGATCGCGGCGGAGGCCGCCCATCTGACCGTGTTCCAGCGCCAGCCGAATTACTCTCTCCCCGCCCGCAATGTGCCGATGACGGCGGAGTATGCGGGCTACTGGAAGGACGGTTACGCCGAAAAGCGCCAGGAAATGCGCTATCAGCCGAACGGCATGCTGCGCGAGGTTAATGACAAGTCCGCGCTTGATGTGTCCGAGGAGGAACGCCAGGCTACTTATGAGGAACGTTGGGCGGCCGGCACGGGTGCCTTTCTCGGTGCGTTCAACGATATCCTGATCAACCAGGCGTCCAACGACACTATGGCGGAGTTCGTGCGGGGCAAGATCCGCGAGACGGTCAATGACCCGGTGACGGCAGAACTGCTATGCCCAACCCATCACCCGATCGGTACCAAACGCATCTGTATCGACAATGGCTATTACCAGACCTTTAACCGGGACAATGTCGACCTGGTGGACATCAGCCAGTCCGGTATCAACCGGCTGACCGAAACGGGGCTGGTTGCCGGTGAGCGCGCTTT
The DNA here is from genome assembly GCA_965202745.1 of Alphaproteobacteria bacterium. Classification (GTDB taxonomy): domain Bacteria; phylum Pseudomonadota; class Alphaproteobacteria; order Bin95; family Bin95; genus JACKII01. The sequence continues at coordinate 18,742 of CBDBCB010000019.1, read as the reverse complement.
CGATTTCGACGCCATCGTCTTCGCCACCGGTTTCGACGCGATGACCGGCACGCTGTTCAATGTTGATATTCGTGGCCGCGACGGCCTGGCGCTGAAGAAGAAGTGGGAAGCAGGGCCCCGCACGTATCTGGGTATCATGTCGGAGCGCTTTCCGAACCTGTTCATGATCACCGGCCCCGGTAGCCCGTCCGTTAAAGGCAACATGATCAACTCGCTGGAGCAGCATGTTGACCTGGTGGTCGACACCATGATTCACATGCGGGACCGGGGGTTGGAGACCATGGAACCTGAGTTGGAAGCGGAAGATGGATGGGTCGATCACGTGCAGGTGGTGGCTTACAAGACACTCTTCCCGCAGGCCAACTCCTGGTACATGGGCATGAATATGCCGGGCAAGCCGCGCCTGTTCATGCCCTATATCGCGGGCGTCGGCTCTTACCGCCAAACCTGCGAGGAGATGGTGGCGGAAGGCTACAAAGGCTTCCGTTTCGAGGCAAAAGAGCAGGCCGTGGCGGCGGAGTAGGCAAGCCTACTCCGGGCTGGGGCCTGTCTTAAGCCTCGACCTCGTCACGCTTGAACAATACCAATTGCAGCAGCACCACGCCGCCGATCAGGGCTACTCCGACTGCGTCGGTCAACAAGCCGGGTTTGATTAGCGTTAGCGCCGCCGCCACCAGCAGTAATCGCTCCACGGCATTGGCGCGCCGGAGGAAATACCCGTGCAATCCTGCCGCCAGACAGACCACGCCGATGACGGAGGTAACGTACGATATTGCCACATTAAGCGGCTCGCCAATCAGTAGCAATGACGGTCCGTAAACGAACATGAACGGAATAATGTAGCCGGTCGCAGCCAGCTTCATTGCCGCGACGCCGCCTTCCCACAGTCCCGCGCCGGACAAGCCGTTCGCCGCGTAGAGGGTGATTGCAACCGGCGGCGTGATAGCCGACAGGATGGCTAAGTAGAAAACGAACATGTGGGCGGCTTCCAGCGGCACGCCCAGCTTGATGATGGCGGGCACCAGCAGGGCGACCTGCACGATATAGGCCGGCGTCGTCGGCAAGCCCATGCCGAGAATGATGCCTGCAATCGCCGTTAGGATCAGCGCCAGCAGCAGCGTGTCGTTGGCCAATGAAATGATGAAGCTGGTGAACTCGATGCCAACACCGGAGAGTGCGATCACGCCGATGACAATGCCCGAGCAGGCACAGGCGGCAGCAACCTGCAGCGAGTTGCGGATGCCTTCAATCAAACCCTCCAGTACGAGCGGCACGGTGATTTCTTTGCGCGTCGTCTTGCGCATCAATGCGACCGGTATCACCGACAACAGGCCCAGTGTTGCCGCATAGGGCGCGCTGTAACCATTGACGAGGACACCCATAATCACAGCCAACGGCAGGAACTGGTGCCCGCGCTCGCGCAGCACCTTGCCCATTTGCGGCAGATCGGGTTTGGGGAGACCCTTCAGGCCGACGCGCTTCGCCTCAAAGTGCACGGCGACGAATACGGCCAGGAAGTAGAGCAGGGCCGGCAAGATCGCGATGCCGATGATGGTCAGGTAGCTGACCGCCATAAACTCCGCCATGACGAACGCGGCTGCGCCCATAATTGGCGGCATGATCTGGCCGCCGGTAGACGCCACGGCTTCGACCGCACCGGCAAAGGCAGGTCGATAGCCGATACGGCGCATCAGCGGAATGGTGAAGGTGCCGGTCGTCATGACGTTGGCAGTGGACGAGCCTGAAATGGTGCCGAACATGGCACTGGTCATGCAGGCAACTTTGGCGGGACCGCCTGCTGTCGCACCGGCCAGTGCCATGGCGAAGTCCATGAACAGCTTGCCCGTGCCGGATTTTTCCACCAAGGCACCAAACATAATGAACAGCACCATGTAAGTCGCTGATACGTTCAGCGGGATGCCGAAAATGCCTTCGGTGGTCATGTACATTTGGTCGATCAGCTCGCCCGTGCCGAGACCCGCAAAGAACAGGGCGTAGAGCAGAAAGACCAGGGCAGTGATCGGCAGCGCCAGGCCAACCGTGCGCCGGGCCGATTCCAGCGCAACAACGATAATGCCGATGCCCAGGAACACCTCGATCGGACGCAAGTCATCCACATAGGCAAAGCGGGTGAGGATGTGGTCGTGCTCGACGAAGAGATAGCCGATGACGGCGAATGACAAGGCGATAAAGGCGCAATCAATCACTGCGCCCGTCAGCCGCCTGGTGAATGAGCCGGTTGCCATAACCGGGAACCACAGGAAAATCAGGACGAGGGCGAACATCAAATGGGTGCCGCGGAAATGGAACACTTCCGGTGCGCCCGTTGCGACCACCCAAAAATGAAAGGCCAGCATGCCCAGCGCTATCGCGCTTGGTATCCAGATGCCGATTTTACCGTCGCCTAACATCCACTAGTTCTCCAGGACTGCACCATCGGCCCGCGGCGCTACGCGCAAACGGGTAACTCAGATCGACGAAGCCGGTGGCTCTGGACACCCAAAGGATGCCCAGAGCCCAGCCAGCAGTCGCTTACATAGCGCCCGCTTCTTTATAGGCTTTGATCGAGCCCGGGTGGAACGGCACGCCGATGTCCACCGCCATCTTCTTGGCGTCCAGCGTCGAGAGCGACTTAACGATGGTGCCTAGATCATGGCCGCGCTTGATTAGTGCTTTGGTGATGTTATAGGCGGTCTCCTCCGACACGGAGGAGCAGTTCAGGATCAGGTGGGCCGGGAAGCCCGCAATCACCACGTCTTCGGTCTGGCCAGGGTAGCTGTTCGCCTTCATCGTCAGGCGCTGCCAGCCGGAGTTGGCGGCCTTCATCTTGGCGAACTGCTCATCCGTGATCGGCAGGAACTTAACCTTGCGGGAGTTGGTCAGGTCGAGCAGCGAGCCGTTCGGCACGGACGTGATGGTTAGCATGGCATCAACCTGGCCATCCTTCATCATGTTCACACCATCGGTGAGCGAGGCGAAGTTGACATTGGACAGGCTGTCATAGGTCAAGCCTTCGGTTTTCAGCAGGGTCCGCGCGCCCAGTTCCGTGGTATTGCCGCGAGGCAGAGTGACCAGCGCTTTGCCCTTCATGTCGACAATGGAATTAACCGACTCGTCGGTTGTCGTGGTCTGCAAATAGTTGTCGTAGAACGAGCCCAGGTTGCAGATGTCTTTCAGTGGCGCATCGAATGGCTCGTTGCCGGCGACACCGTCCACAGCCGACATCACCAGGCTCCAGCCCATGTGAGCCTTACCACCGGAGACACCTTTCAGATTGATCAGGCCCGCGCCAGGGCGGATGGTGACGTTCAGCCCGCTGACTTCCTCTTCCAGGATGTTCTTGATGGCACCGCCGAGCGGATACCAGCTGCCGCCAGCAGGACCAGTCATTATCAGCTGCCGCCAGCAGGACCAGTCATGAAGACGATGTCTTCAGCATGAGCAGGGGCGCTGGCCGCACCGATCATGCCTGCCGCAGAGATGGCAAGCGCAGTGCGGGTAAATAACTTCAACGTGGGTTTCCTCCGGAATAAGACGGGAAACCGGCGTTTTTCAGCCGAGTTACCCTGGCTTCTACAAAGCGCGCGCCCTCGATTGTTTTTTTGTTTCTTTGGCGGCACTAGGTAGACATTGACGCACCTGCGTCGACTAGTCGAGAAGATTGTTGAAGCGGACCAGGCGGTAAAAGCCAGCAAGATTGCCGCAGCTATTCCGGAGGGAGTGGCCGCGGCTTGCTGTGAGATCGAGAGTTAGCGGTACCGCGCCATAGCTTCTAATGCGCGGTCGCGCGCGGCTAAGTCACCGTCGGCATGCAGAGGTCGAAGTGCTCGCGCATCCGGGCATGTACCGCTGCCTCGTCGCCCCAAACCACCATGGCGTCCATGAAACGGTCGGAACCCTCGCCGGTGATGTCGTCCTGCCCGAAGCCGATGCGAAGCCAGTTGTTGCAATAGTTCGGCAGCGCCATGTAGCGCTTCAGTTCGCTCCGAGCGATGACGCGGGCTTTGGCCGGGTCACTCTCCAGGCAGAATTTCTGCTCCACCACCAACGCCTTGCCACTGCCCATGACCTGCTTGGAGCGCGCCGTATGCTCCGGCGTCACGTTATAGGGCAGGGAGCCGCCGCATTTCTCCGCCGCCAGTTCCATCATGCGGGGGCCCAGAGCGGCGATGGCGACCGGCCATTCCGGCTTCCCCTCCTGGCGGCCTGCCTCCATGCCATCAAGGTACGCGCGCATGGTGGTAACCGGCTTGCCGTATTCGTGCTTGCGCAGGCCTTCGACCATGGGAATGTGGCTAACGCCCAGGCCAGAGATATAGCGGCCGCCATACATGTCGTTCAGGGAGCGGCGGGCGGCACCTGCCGTGAAGGCGTCGCGGGCATAGATGTTGGCGATGGAAGAACCGACCTTGATGGTGGACGAGTTCGCCAGCAGGAATGCGCCGGTGGCGATGCTCTCATAGTAGCGGCTCTCAGGGTACCAGTAGGAGCCGATGCCCAGCGCCTCCACCTTCTGAATGAGTTCTGCCATTTGCGGCGGGGTAAGTTTGTCCGAAGAGTACCAAACACCGAGTTTGTCGAGTTCCATAGGATCGCGCCTTTTCAAGAATGACTTAACGGATGGTGTTGCTGATTAGCCGAATGCGCCTGCCGCTTTCAATGCCTTCGCTTCGGCATCGCTGAAGCCCAATTCATTCAGCACCTCGTCATTGTGTTCGCCAAGGTCGGGCGACATGGTAGGCGCGCGCTTCTCCACGTCCGTCAACCAGAAAGGGCTGGAGAGCGTCAGGTTGGCACCGGCCTGCTCCGGCTCGGGGTGAGGCACAATAGTGCCGCTTTCGCGCATCTGTGTGTCGGTGGCGACGTCGTCCACTGTGCCTATTTCGCCGAAGGTGAAACGGTTTTCGGTCAGGATCGCTTTCCACTCCGGCCAGGTCTTGGTCTTGAATACGGCGTCGAAGGCGTCGATCAGTTCGCGGCTGTGCGGCTTGCGGCTCTCTACCGTCTCGAACCGGGGATCGTCGGCCAGATGGGGCAGGCCGACAGCGCGGACGACCTCTCCGAAGCGGTCGGGCTTTGTGATCATCACCAGGTGAAACCACCGGCCATCGGCGCACAAATAAAGGTTGTGCATGGCATTGTCGGCTTCTTCCCGTGGCGGGCGGCCCTCGACCTTTGCACCGCTCAATGCCGCCTGGGTCCAGATCGCGTTCCACCAGAGGCCGTTTGCCATCAGGTTGGTGGCGCACTCGCCGCCCTTACCGGTGCGTTCGCGGCGGTAGAGTGCTGTCATGATCGCCGCCACCATGCTGATGGCGGTCGGGTGGTCGCCCATTCCGGGCAGGGAGCGGGCGGGGGCGCTGTCCACGGACGGCTTGACCAGGTCCATCAGACCCGTGCGTGCCCAGAGTGCGGTGGAGTCAAAGCCGGTGCGGTCCGCCTCCGGCCCCGTTTCGCCATAGGCAGTGACGCTGGCGTAGATCAGGCGGGGGTACAGGTCCTTGAAGTCCTCGTACCGGACCTTGAGCCGCTCGCGGGCGGGGAAGGGGGCGTTGGTGACAAACACGTCTGTGCCCGCCAGCATTTTGTGGAGAACCTTGCGGCCAGCCTCGATCTTCAGGTCCAGCGTGATGGCGCGCTTGGAGCGGTTATCGACCACGTAATTGTAGGGGTATTCGCTGTAGGGCGTGCGCATCGCGGGATCGTCCCGGCGGTAGGACTCGCCCGACGGCGGTTCGATCTTGATGACGTCCGCGCCGAAATCGGCCAATACGGTGGTCGCAACGGGGGCAGCGATAAAGCTGGCGCAGTCGATGACTTTCAGGCCAGCAAGGGGCAGGTCTTCATTCATGGCGTTTCGCAGGCGTTTCCGTTTGTGTGATTGCCGGAAAGCCTAAACGCTGGTGACAGAACTTGGTAGCCCTGGCGGGTGGGTATTGGTCAGTCGATGACGTTACCGACGATATCCAGGGGCGCCGCGACGACATCACCTACCACTGGCACGACGCGGACTACGTCGGTAGCGATGTGGAAGGGAGCAGCGACGATATCAGTTGCGGTGCTGCAACCTGCTAGGCCTAAACACAAGCAGGCTGCCGTGATCAAACTGCGCATCATATGCTCCCTTCTTTTACTATGAAACGCGCCTAGCGCCTGCGAATTTGACGGTTCGCAGCGATCCCCGCAACCCCTAAGCCCGCCAGCATCATCCACGCGCTGCCGTGCAGCGGGATTGCTGATGGCGCGGTCGGCCAAGCGTATCGACGACAGCCGCCAGGTGGCCGGTTTCTGCGCCTGCCTCGTCGAATTCGGTATTTTGGGCTATGATGCCCGCGAAGGCTGGTCCGGCTGGGATCAGGTAGAGGCACACATGCCCCAGGCGGAAATCCGGGACATGATCGTCGAACTGCGCTCGCTCACCATGGGTGTCGGCAGCTTCGAATGGCGCTTCGATCACCTGCAGGAGCTTTCCGGCCGAATCGCAGACGACATCGTCAAAATACGCGCCGAGCAGGCGTAGAGGAGACTGCCAGAGATGACCCCCAATGAAATCCGCCAAGCGGCGAAATTTCTGAAAGACGCCGCCGCCGCCCGCAAGCGGGTGGGCAACCTGCCGGAAGGCCTGCGCCCCGCAACGGAGGCTGAAGGCGGCGCCATCTGGGCGCAGATCCTGAGCGAGAACAGCCAGCCTATCGTCGGCTGGAAAATCGGTGCGACCGCCGATGCCGCGCAAAAAGCCATGGGCCTTTCGGGCCCGTTCGTCGGCTTCCTGACGGCGGACATGATCGACCAGAATAATGTCACCTATCAGTACAAGGACATGCTGGGCCCGATCGTGGAAAGCGAATACGCCTTCCGCATGAGCGCCGACCTGCCGCCCAAGGCAGAGCCCTACACCCGCGCCGAAGTGGAAGCCGCTGTCGGCTCGCTGATCATCGGCTTCGAGATCCCGGAGCGCCGCCTGGGTGACAATCACAGCCTCGGCGCGCTGGGCTCGCTGTCAGATCATGGCGGAACCGGCCGCTTTGTGATCGGGCACAATTTCACTGATTGGCAGGGCAAAGACTGCGCCAACACCGAAGTCGTACTGACCTTCTCCGGCGAAGAAAAAGGCCGGGGCAAGGGCGCAGCCATGATGGGCCATCCGCTGGAGGCGCTGACCTGGTTCGCCAACTTCCTGTCCTCCAAGGGCCTGACCCTGGAAAAAGGCCAGTTCGTCACCACCGGCTCTGCGACCGGCGTGATCCAGTGCCCAAGCCCTTGTGTGGCTGAGGCGGATTTCGGCCCGCTCGGCAAGGTGACAGCGACGTTCGCCTAACCGAACATGACCCCTAGGCCTGGCATTTTGTCAGGCCTTTTTTTCATTCGCAATTAGTAGTTAAGGGCTTAATCCTTTGCGCATTTGATGCTATATATGTTGCACACGGAGGAAATCATGAACATCACCAGCGTTTTTTATAAGTTTCCGGATCAGGAAGCCTGCATTGCGCATTTAGAAAAGTTCGCTGGGGCGATGATCCACATTGCCCGCATTGCGGGGCTACAAACGTGGCTTGTAAAGATGATCAAGACCGCATTGGCCGATGGAACTGTCATGGATGCAAATCCAGCTTCAACGTCCTGGCTGGTACAGTCTTTGAAAAAACCAAAATACCCCTTCAAAAATGGTTTTTGGGTGTTGCCTTGATTGTTAATGCCAGGAAAAGCCTATCAAGTTGTCAGCTTGCCCGTGATCTAGATATGAATCAAAAATCAGCATGGTTTATGCAGAAACGCATCCGCGCTGAAATGGCAAGCAAGCAGGGTGAAATCCTGTTACAAGGAATTGTTGAAGCTGACGAAAGATATGTAGGTGGTAAACCACACAAGCGAAATAAACGTTTTGATAACAATGATTTACCTCCTCCACCTCCTCCGCGATGAAGAGGGACACGCAAAACGTCGGTTATTGGCGCGGTAAAACGCGGCGGTAAAGTCGTTGCCCGTGTCGCCAGCAGTCTGACTGGCAAGGACATTCTAAACTTCATTCGTAGCAGCGTCGATCCCGAAGGCTCGCTGCTGATCACTGATGAATTCAAGGCTTACAGCGCTGTTCGGGCAACCATGGCGCACGCCACAATCAATCATAGCAAGGGCGAATATGTTTTCGGCAACATCCATACCAACACCATTGAAGGCTTCTGGTCACTTCTCAAACGGGCCTGGTACGGATCGCATCATCATTATCGAAAATGCTATATGCCGCTCTATGTCGCGGAAGCATGCTGGAAGTACAATCAACGCAAGAACGACAACGCCTTCGGGTCTTTTATGCGGGGATGCTTTAAATGAACCGACTCTTTTATGGCGACTGCCTGACTGTCATGCGAGAAATGCCGTTAGGCAGTGTTGATCTGATTTATTTGGATTCCCCTTTCAACTCAAACCGTGATTACAATGCGATTTATAAGGATGAGACAGGCCGTCCATTACCCGACCAGATTGAAGCTTTCTCCGATCTGTGGACTTTGGATGAAGATCGCGAACGGGCAATCAGAAATATGCCAATCCTTATGAGAGAATCCGGTGTTGATGACGGTATCACCGAGCTCTGGAAAATTTGGTGTAACGCCCTGCGCAAGACGCAGCCTGGCCTACTTGCCTATCTCAGCTACATGACCGAGAGACTCTTGCCCATGCGGAGTATTCTCAAACCGACCGGATCAATTTTGGGGAATTATATACGAAAATCCCAATTTGAATGCTCCGGGTCGCTTTGACACGGAGCCTTCGCCGGATCAGATGTCGTTGTCTTCGATCACCCGTTTGGGCCGCAGCGCGATCCGTGCGAACTCGCTGAGTGTCGGAACGGTTCCGTCCGCCTTGCGGATCACGAACGGGTCTTCAAGTTCGGCTTTCGTCGGCTGGTAGCTGTGGGGTTTGACCCGTACCGTTGGGCGATTAGTCGGTTTGTTCGTTGCCATAGGCTGTCTCCCTGTTTCCCTCAGTTCAGGTTCAATAGCAAGTCGTGCCAGGCTTTACGGGCTGACTGTTCCTGTCTCCTGTCCAGTTCTGCGCAAATTTCCCGAATGAACCGGGTGCGCCATTCTTCCGTCAAAAGCACTAGAACGTGATATGATAGGCTCTGAATTTGCGCAACGTAGATGTTCAGTCCTGCCGCGAAGTTTCTCTTCAGGAGTTCCGAGATGTCACCCTGATCTGCTTTCCGTGTTGCCGGAACGGCAAAGAGCAGGTCCGTTAAACCTGCTCCTGTCTGCTTGGCTTTTCGTGTAGATGACTGAGCATCAGCAAGCGTGAGGTTCTGATCCTTGACCTCGACTACGAGACACAGTTCGCCGTCTTTTCGGCACATGATGTCCCCCGGCATCCCTGACGCGGAATCCGCTTCATTGATCCCTTGTGACTGCACATCATCGAACAGAGAAAACCCATCGCCAATAATTCTGAACAAGGCTGCCGCGACACCTAGCGGCCTCAGCCCCCCGCTCGATTCCGCCAGAAAAGCTTCCAGCATGTCGTTCAACTGCATCAGACTGATGCGCTGGGGGATAGGGTAGGCGATCTGCTGTTCAGCCAGCAGCCTTGCAAGCGAAGCCATGACGCGCCCGAACGCACGTCGAATATCTTCCGGTGCCGCACTCTCGAAAGGTTCAAGAAACCGGACCAGCGCATCCCAATCGCCCGAGTTGCGAACGTTGTCCATGCCCCTGGACAGTTTCGTTCGTCGCAACGGTTTGCTCGCATAAGGATCCGAGCTGGCTCCCAGCACTCCGTGGTTGTCGGCATCCCAGGGGACGATCACGTTTTTAGCGAAGCTTCGAGCATCCCATGAGCCTTCACCATCGTCTTTCTGCTGAAGGGCGAGAATGTTTCGGTTCGGATCAGCGATCTTCCCGAGAAGCTGCGTAAAGATCGCGTATCGGATGGATTTGACGGAAGAGTTGGTGATCTGATCCACTTCCGGATATGCTTCGTGCCCTTCATCATCGAGAGCTTCCCGCCATTTAGCGTCCAGCCATTCGCGTGCCGCATGAAAGTTCATCAGAAATTCAGCCAAACGGACTCTTGACGCATCTTGCGAACTGAGGGGCATTGCCGTTTCTTCGCATCCACGCGCCGCCATTTCCGGTACAGACGTTCATAGAGATCGGTCTTATACCCTGACAGCACAACACGACCACGCGAGCCGTTCAGTACGTCAGCCAGGTGCCTGTGGTCATGATCCGCCATTTCGTAGCCGTAGGCGGAAGGATCGCCGCGTGAGGAGTGCACATAAGGGGGATCGACATAGAACACGGTGTCTGCCGTGTCGTACCGTTGAATCACATCAATTGCCGGGGCGTTCTCGATCTGCACCCGCTGAAGACGCTGCGCAATCTCTGCTAGCCCTTCGACAGAACCGAGCCATCGCGAGACTGCGCCCGACATGCCAGCCCGTGAAGTGAGCACGCAGTGCGCCCAGCGGCCCTCACTGCTTGTCTGCGCCAGGCCGGTCCGGGTCTGTCGTGCCCGGATATAGAATCGCCGTGCGCGTTCCAGATTCGACAGTCCTTTTTCCGGAGTGCAGGCCCTCAGCAGTTCTTCGCGTGAGAATGGCGTAAGGCCAATTGCCTTTGTGAGCTTCGCGCTTTGATTGCGCAACGTCTCAAAGAAGTTGACAAGTTCAGAGTCGAGATCGTTGTATGTTTCGACGGGATACGGATTGACATTGAGCAGAACAGCAGCGGAGCCGCCGAACACATCACAGAAATGCGTTGCGTCTGTCGGAATCAGCGGTAGCAGGAAGTCGAGATGCGAGAACTTCCCGCCGTACCAGCCGAATGCGATCATCTTCCCGGATCGTCGCCTTGCGATGCGTCGCCCTGTCCCTGCCGAGTTAACCTGAGGCGCAGCAGTCACGCTCGTGCCTCCGCATCCAGTCCGTTGTCAGCGATCAGATCCCTGTAGCGGAGCCGTTTCCCTCTCATCCCTGAAACGATGCCGCTCATCTGGTCTACGGTGTCGTTCCCTCGCGAGTTATGACGACCGGCAAACTCGGTAACGTAGCGTTGCAAATGCTTCTTACTGAACCTGTGAAACGTACCCTTGTGAGCGCGTTCCAGCGTAGCCCAGAAGCTCTCAATGCCGTTCGTGTGCGCTTGCAGGCGTACATACTCGCGTGCGTTGTGGTTGACGCTTTCGTGGGCGCGTCTGATGCCCACGTAGGACGTGCTGTCGTCAGTGTAAACCTGCGCGTGGGGCTGGCTGTGGCCTTCTATGAAGCCTTGCAGCGTCTTCGCTGTGGTGTTTGGTATGACTTTAGCGACGACCTTGTTGGTCTCGCGATCCTTGACACCAACAACGATTGACTTGCCAACTCCGCCCCTGCCAGCGTGCCGTTTCCTGTTCTTGTGCTTGTTCTTTTCGAGTCCGCCAACGTAGGTTTCGTCGGCTTCAACTGGCCCGGCAAACAGAGTGCTTTCGCCGGATTCAAATGACGTTCTCAGTCTGTGCATCAGATGCCATGCCGACTTTTGAGTAATCTCAAGATCGCGGTGCAACTTCATGCTGGATACGCCCTTCAGGTTCGTAATCAGCAGGTATATGGCAATTGCCCAGTCCCGGTAGCCCAGCTTGGTTCCCTTCATGACCGTGCTGGATTTCATGCTGAACTGCCGCCGGTTCGGGCAGTCGCGGCAGCGGTGCGTCATGGTCTTGTGCTTGATCCCGGACTGGACGTTGAACGATCCGCAATGCGGGCAGTAAGGGCCGTTCGGCCAGACTTGGGCTTCAAGCCATTCCTGAGCTGCGTCTTCCGTCGGAAACATCTCCATCAGCTTCTTCAGGCTTATGCCCTTGCGGAGTATTCTCAAACCGACCGGATCAATTTATCTACACTGCGATCCTACTGCCAGTCATTACATCAAGGTGATGATGGACGGCATCTTCGGGCACGGAAATTTTCGGAATGAGATCATTTGGTGTTACAAATCTGGCGGCGCAAGCAAACGCTGGTTTGCAAAAAAACATGATACAATTCTATTTTATGCAAGAAATCACAGATATTGCAAATTTAATCAGTTAAAGATCAAATCTTACGGCCAATCCGGAGGCGGCCATGGTGGTGCCATTAAATATTATAAAGATCAAAAAGGGACGTATTCAATTGTAACAGCCCGCGACTGGTGGGAAATTTCAATGTTGGCAACGACCCATAGTGAAGGACTTGGTTATGCGACTCAAAAACCACTTGCCCTATTGGAGCGGATCATTGCTGCCAGCACCAACGAAGGTGATGTGGTGTTCGATCCGTTCTGCCGGTGTGCTACGACGCTGGAAGCTGCCCACAAACTTGATCGCAAGTGGATCGGGATCGATATAGCCATTCACGCAATCAAGCGTGTCGCGAAGGTTCGGCTGGAAGATCGGCTTGGTTTGAAGGATGGTATTGATTTTGAGATCGAGGGTGTCCCACACAACATCGAGGGCGCTCGCGATCTATGGGAACGTGATAAATATCATTTTCAGAAATGGGCAATTGAGCAGATCGACGGCTTTGTCACTGCGCGAAAGACGGCTGATGGCGGTATTGACGGGCGGCTCTATTTTGATATGGGAGGACGCAATCTTGAAAGCATGATGTTGGAAGTGAAGGGCGGCAGAAATATCAGTATCAGTGTTGTGCGGAACCTCCGAGGGGTTCTTGAACGCGAAAATGTGCCCATGGCAGGCTTAATCATCATGGACAATCCAGGGCCGACTAAGATGCGGAACTTTGCTCGCGAAATGGCGTCGGCAGGCGATCTTGAAGTCATGGGTGTTCAGTATTCGCGAATGCAATTGCTGACCGTTCAGGACATTCTTAACGGCAAGCGGTTTCCGACGCCTTCTGTGGCGCGGGCCAAAGGGGCGGCACAGCCTGTACTGCCGCTGGGTTGATAGATAAGCCCTTAAATATTAATTGCGTTCTTTTTTGGTCTCCAGGTACCGCTAGTGATTTAGGTGTGATTTATCGATGATCGAGTGGATGTTTATTAGAAGTAGAGGGCTGGCTGAGAAAGCAGACTAGCCACTACCCCACTATGATTTCCCTTTGAGAAGGTTCTAGAATATCTGAATAATCGTGAATTTCCGTAAAATCACAGGGAAATTTCCAATTATTCTTAGTGAATTGTTATATCATCGTAGGAAGAATTTGATAAAAATTATGATAATATATATAGTTAATGTATTTTTACCTAAAAATCGCGTAAGTTATTTGTAATAGATAGGGGAGAGAGCATTCACCTTTGCTACGGGAGTGTTCGATGATCAATTGGGAAATTCATGGCCGGGAGCTGGCCAACGGTAATTGTGCTTATGGCTGTCCTTGTCAATTTAATGCCCTGCCGACGGATGGAACTTGCGAGGCGGCGGTTGTCTTCCAGATTGACCACGGTTTCTACGGCAATGTGAAACTCGATGGTTTGCGGTCTGCCTTTGTCGCCAAATGGCCGGGGCCGGTTCATGAGGGCAATGGCCAGATGCAAATCATCATCGATGAAAGCGCCTCCCCGGAGCAGCGCCATGCCTTGCAGCAAATCATGACCGGCCAGGATACTGAGGAAATGGCGACCATGTGGTGGGTGTACTCCGCCATGGCGCCGAACAAGCTTGAAACCCTTTACAAGCCCATCACTGTTTCTATCGACATCGAAGCCAGGGTTGGCCGTGCCTCCGTTCCGGGCGTTCTTGAAATGACGGCGGAGCCGATCAAAAACCCGATTACCGGTGCAGAGCATCGGGCGCGGATCGACCTGCCGCATGGCTTTGAGTACCGCATTGCCGAAGTGGCTAGCGGCACCACGAAAACCTCCGGCGCGATCAGCCTGCAGAAGAATAACGGGTCCTATGCCCAGTTTGCGGACCTGCATCTCTCCGGCAGCGATGTACTCGCCGCCGCTTGACGGTATGAATGGTGGCTATGACTAAAAACCACCCGCTGGAACTGGTCTGGCAGCACTCAGCATCGTTGTCCTGATCGCAGCGCTCTACACCGTTTTCGGCGTCGGCATGAACATGTCGGCGCTGGAAATGACCTGGGGCTCGATGGACGGCATGGACAGGCAGTCCGGCGGCCAATCCATGCAGAATGGCGGGACGGCGGCGATGGCCATGCCTGCCGTCTGGACGCCGGGCTATGCGGTGCTGGTCTTCCTGATGTGGTGGGTCATGATGATCGCCATGATGGTGCCGAGCGCGGCACCCACCGTTCTGTTCTATGCAGCCCTCACCCGGAAATCCGCCCAGGCAGGTGGCGCCCAGCGCCTGACGGCTGCTTTCCTCCTGGGTTATCTGACCATTTGGGCGGGTTTTAGCATCCTGGCCACGTCGGCTCAGTGGGCATTGGAATGGCACGGCTACCTGTCGCCGATGATGATGACTCTGGTCAGCACAACACTTGGCGGCGCGGTGTTGTTGGTGGCGGGCGTCTACCAGTTCATGCCACTGAAGGACGCCTGTCTGGCCCATTGCCGCGGTCCGCTCGCCTTTCTGATCGGCAGCCACCGTCCCGGCGCCAGCGGTGCGATCCGCATGGGCTTGGAGCACGGCACGTTTTGCCTAGGCTGCTGCTGGTTTCTCATGGCGCTGCTATTCGTTGGCGGCATCATGAATCTTTATTGGATCGCTGGACTGGCCATTTATGTGGCGCTAGAGAAGCTAACCCCCTGGGGCCGGACCTTCAGCCGAATCGCAGGCGCGGCAATGGCGGCTGCGGGTTTGTGGATGCTGGCGCTGAGTTACCTTTAGGCCACCCGGCCAGGGCTGCGTTAGGGCTGCAAAGCGTGTATTGTGGCTGGCATGACCATCGACCACGACACCATCCGCGCCCGCGTCCGCTCCAAGGAGCAGGAACTCGTCGCCTTCGCCCAGGCGCTCATCCGCGTACCCTCCCTCAATCCGCCGGGGGAGGCTTATCTCAAGGCCTGCGAAGTCCTCGGCAACCGCCTGAAGGCCAAAGGCTTTGACATCAGCTATATCCGCGGGGAGGGCGCACCCGGCGACTCGGACCGCTATCCCCGCTGGAATGTCATCGCCCGCCGCGACGGCCGCGTGCCCGGCGCTTGCGTCCACTTCAACTCCCATATCGATGTGGTGGAGGTCGGGCACGGCTGGACTGTCGATCCCTTCGCCGGCACCATCAAAGACGGCAAGCTGTTCGGCAGAGGCTCCTGCGATATGAAGGGCGGGCTCGCGGCCTCCGTCATCGCCGCCGAAGCTTTCATCGAAGCCTGGCCGGATTTCCCTGGCGCCATCGAAGTCTCCGGCACGGCGGACGAGGAATCCGGCGGTTATGGCGGCGTCGCGCATCTGGCGAAGATGGGCTTGTTCTCCAAGCCGCGAGTCGATCACGTCATCATCCCGGAGCCGCTGAACAAGGACCGTATCTGCCTCGGCCATCGTGGTGTCTGGTGGGCGGAGATCGAGACCCACGGCCATATCGCCCATGGCTCCATGCCGTTCCAGGGGGACAACGCCATCAACCATATGAGCGCCGTGGTTCAGGCGTTTGAGACCGATCTCTACCCGGCGCTTGCCGCCCGCCATACCGAAATGCCAGTGGTGCCGGAGGGCGCGCGCTCCTCGACCCTGAACATTAACTCCATCCACGGCGGCCCACCGGAGGGCGTTGAGGGCCTGCCCGCCCCTGTGGTGCCCGACCGCGCCCGCATGGTCATCGACCGGCGCTTCCTGATCGAGGAAGAACTGGCTGACGTGAAGGGGGAGGTGAGGGGCCTGCTCGACCGGCTGGCGGCGGAGCGTCCCGATTTCTGCTACGACATGCGCGATATTTTCGAGGTCATCCCCACCCAGACTGCGGAAGACGCTGCCGTCGTGCAGGCCGTGGCCCAGGGCATCCAGGGGGTGCTAGGCAAGCAGCCGGAATTCGTCGTCTCCCCCGGCACCTACGACCAGAAGCACATCGCGCGCATTGGCCACCTGCACGACTGTATCGCCTACGGCCCCGGCACCCTGGATCTGGCCCACCAGCCCGACGAGTTCGTCGGCATCCAGGACATGGTCGAAAGCGCGGAGGTCATGGCGCTGGCACTGGCCCACCTGCTTCCGGGCGGTGCGCGGTAGCAGCGTTTCGGGCCATTCCCCATAAAAAAGGAGCCGCCTGAAGGCGGCTCCCAAAAGCTTAGCGCTAGCAGGTACCTTATTTCAGGTAACCGCGGGAACGCCATTCTTTCTGCTCTTCACGATAGGCACTGTAGTGGTCCCAGATGCGCTTGAAGTCCGGGTTCTTTTCCCCTTCTTCAGCAGCAACTTCGAGCCACTTCTCATGGAGGACGGCCAGGTCGTCATCGCTCCAGGTGTGCAGCGAAACGCCGTGCTCTTTCGACATGCGGTTCAGAGCGGCACCCTGCTGAGACTCGCCTTCGACGAATTCCTGCATGATGTTGGCGTCACAAACGATGTTGACGATGCCCTTCTGCCAATCGGTCAGCTTGTTCCACTTGTCCAGGTTGACCATCAGCTCGCCGAAGGACGACGGCTGGTGCCAACCGGGGAAGTAGTTGTGCTTGGCGATCTGGTAGAAGCCCAGCGTTTCGTCGATGGACGGCATAGCGAACTCGGTCGCGTCGATGGAGCCCAGCTCCAGCGCCGGATAGATATCGCCACCAGCCAGCAGCTGGGTGGAAACGCCGATCTTCTCCATGACGCGTGCGCCGAGGCCAAAGAAGCGCATCTTCAGACCTTTAAGGTCGTCGACGCCTTTGATTTCCTTGCGGAACCAGCCAGAGGTCTCCGGCGGGATCATGCCGCAAATGCGACCGTGGATGTTATCCTTGCCGACCATTTCCTGGTACAGCTCGTGTCCGCCGCCATGGAACATCCAGGCATTGTACTCTGCAAAGCCCGGGCCGAACGGCACGGCAGTGAAGAAGCCATAAGCCGTATTCTGGCCCATATGATAGCCAGGGCTGCCCCAGGCGCTATCGAGTGAGCCGGATGCGACCGGATCATAGTACTGCACGCCCGGCACCAACGCGCCCGGCTCGAAAAACTTCACACGGATCGTGTCTTTGCTGAGCGCAGTGATGTTGCTGGATACACGCACACCAGCCGGGCCGAGGATAGCCAGCTTCGAGCCGAATGCAGAATGCATCTTCCAGCGGTGAACAGGATCATCAGCCGCTTTCGCCGTAACAGCGCCAAACGCCACGGTAGCGGCAAGCGCGCCTCCCAATAGGGATTTCAAAACCATTTTGGTTCCTCCAAGTCTGGACCGTTTTTGTCAATGCGCCGGGCGAATCCCGGCACAAAGACGCCATCCGGTTCAGCCAAGGAACCAAGATGACGCGGTTCAACAATGCCCGCTCTGTCAAAGTCAGGCAAGACAATGTTCCGCCTAGGGGAAACACGTCAGTGCAAATGTGCTGCTGCGTACCCTTTAGGCACACAGCGGCGGTACTTTTGTGCATCTGGCTGCCTGCTATTTCAGGTAGCCGCGGGTCCGCCAGGTCTTGTGAATCTCGCGGAATTCAGAGCAGTGCTACCAGACCTTCTTGAAGGTTGGATCGGCATCAGCCATTTAGGCAGCCACACTTTCCCAGTGTCCACGCAGTGTGCCGATGGTCTCCTCGCTCCACCGGTGGACATTGACCCCATGGTCATTCTCCATCCGTCCCTTAGCGGCACCCTGGAGCGATTCCGCTTCTGAGAACTCTTCCATGATGTTGGCCTTGCAAACCGTGTCGATCACCAGATGCAGGTCGGACAGGCTTTTCCACTCGTCCAGATTGATGGCGATTTCGGCATAGCTGGACGGCTGGTGCTAGCCGGATGGATCGGGCGGGATCATTCTGCAGAGCTTCGCCTTGATATTGTATTTGGCATAGATCTCATCCATCAGCTCATGGCCGCCGGCATGGAATACCCAGGCATTGTACTCCGCGAAGCCGGGTCCGAACGGCACGGCAGCAAAGAACGCCAAAGCCGGTTCCTGCCCCATATTGTGGCCGGGGCTGCCGTAGGCGATGGGCTATACGCCGCTGGAGACCTCATCGAAATACTGAATGCCGGGGACCAGCGCGCCCGGTTCAAAGAACTTTACCCGGATAGAGGCGTCGGAAAGCTTGGTGATGTTGTCAGCGATCCTCAGGCCTGCCGGACCCAGGATCGATATCTGAGAGCCAAAGGCTGAATGCATTTTTCAGCCTTTGCGCGGTTCGTTCGCAATGACGGCAGATACCGCAAGCGCGGCGGCGGCGACTCCGCCTAGCAAGTATTGAGTGTTATGGGTTTCCTCCACTCATTGATGGGAGGCTTCATTGCCTCCGGCCACGTGGCCGGTTGTTCCGGCTATGTTGTGTCCGCAACATTCTGACCAAAAATACAATAAGCGAAAATAGAATGCCGCGTTGTACTTAAGTATTTAGGATTGGGTAACCTTGATCGTCTGTTTTTTTTATCCAAATATTCGACAATACGATCTGGCGAATGATGGATGCCCAACAGGCGCATTATCTTGTCACCGACAGTGCGGAAGCTGTGCGCCTGGTCCAGCGGCAGGGCGATCATGTCACCGGTTTTCAGGCTCAGTACCTTTTCCGGCGCATCCATCATCCAGGCCTCGGCCTCGCCTTCGAGGATCAGCAGCATCTCCCAATAGGGGTGGGAGTGCGGCGGCGCTTCGTAGCCCGGCTCCGATACCTGAATGCCCGTGCGCATGGGGGTATCGCCGCCGACGATCAATGGCCGGTAGTGCGCCAGG
>CBDBCB010000018.1:0-441666 GCA_965202745.1 Alphaproteobacteria bacterium | reverse complement strand
CTATCGCGCTGCACAATACCCTTGATGTAAATCAATGTGAACAGACCGTGTCGTAGCCAGATTGGAATTTGTAACTCTAGAAAATCTGGAAGGAGGTCCGGCCATGTATAAAAACATCCTTACTCCGGTACTGATTGATCACGAAGAAGGCAATCAAGCTTCCTACGCAGTTGCCTGGAGCTATGGCCGAAAGTTGGTGACGGCTTGATCAGGCGGCGTTTTGCATTTGTTTGATCCCGTCGATGAATGCAATGCCCTGGATTATCCCAGGCATGCGATTTGCGCCGTCGCGCTTTCGCCATTTGCCCTGCGCTGACATCAGGAGCCTGACCGCCATGGCGAGGGCGGTCTTTCGGCTCAGACAGCCTTTGGTTTTACCTGTCCGGTGACACACCGTCGCGAAGGCGCTTTCGATGGGATGGGTGGTTCTGATGTGTTTCCACTGTTCTGCCGGGAAATCATAGAAGGCCAGCAGCACGTCACGGTCTTTGATCCATTTGGCTACCGCTTGTTCGTCTTTCACGCCGTAGGTCTCGATGAAGAAATCGCAGGCCGCCATGGCTTCGGCCTTCGTCTCTGCCTGCCAGATGTCGTGCAGGGGGCCTTTGGCTTTCGCTTGCACCGATTGGGGCATTGCCTTCAGCCCATTGCCGGTTTTATGGAACCAGCAGCGCTGTTCTGCGGTCGCGCCGAAGACCGCGCGAAGGGCGGCCCAGAAGCCCAGTGCACCGTCGCCTACCGCGAGATCGGGCGCGTGATTGAGGCCGCGCCGCTTGAGGTCGAGCAGGAGCGCGCGCCAGCTTTGGGTCCTTTCGCGATAGCCGTCGATCAGCCCCAGTATCTCCTTTCGGCCCCATTCATCCGCGCCGATCAGCACCAGAACACATTGCTTTTCTTCCATCCTTGGCTGGAAATAGACGCCATCCGCCCAGACATAGACGATGCGCCGGGCGCTGAGATCGCGCTTCTGCCAGCGGTCGTACTCCTCCCACCAATCGGACTTCAGCCGCGAGATGGTGGGGGACGACAGGCCCGCCGCGTTCGGCCCGAGCAGCGCGGCCAAGGCCGCCTGAAAATCGCCCGTGGAAATGCCGTTGAGGGAAAGCCAGGGCAGTAAGTCCTCGACGGACTTCGCCTTGCGCAGATACGGTGGCAGGATCGAAGAAGAGAACCGACCCTTCTCAGCCTGCCGATCACGATCCCGCCCGCGTGGCCCTTTCACGGGCACTGGGCCAATCCCGGTCATTCCCTCTCGTTCTGGCAGGTGAGCGTGACGAACGACCCGCGCGGGCCCCTCGGACGTCGTCTCATTGGAAAATGGCGCAAGCCATGCGCTCCACTCAGCTTCAAGCGCTTGCTCGATCAACTGCCGCGCCCCGGAACGGATCAAATCCGTCAGTGGATCGGCGGAAAATCCCTTGGGATGGGGCAACGCGGTGATGGTATCTCTCGTCATGGGGCATAGCCTTTTCTCAGCGAGAATTGCGGCGCGGGAACAACGCCATGATATGCCGCACCTCAGGACAATCACCAACTGTCAGCTGTTTCTCGTTCTTCGGACGGCGGGGGCGGTTTTTGGATCGTCCGGGGGAGAGCCCGACAAGGCGTGCGCGGTACCGGCAGCAACCGGCACGGCGGTTAATCCAGCCGCTGCAAACAGCGACGCACGCCGGGTGATATTGTACGCACACATTGAGCGTTCCCTCCAAAATCCGATGCCGGGAGTCACGCACAATCAGGCAGGTCCATTCAAGGGATTATTGGTTGAGCGGGGTGTGTGCTTGCCAGGCTGCTTTCAACTACCAAGCGCTTTCAGCACGAACGCATACTGCATCGCGTCTTCTTTCAGCGCGTCGAACCGGCCCGACGCGCCGCCATGCCCGGCGCTCATCTCGGTCTTGAGCAGCAGCATGTTCGCGTCGGTCTTCGTCGCGCGCAATTTGGCAACCCACTTGGGGGCTCCCAATAAGTGACGCGCGGGTCGGAGATACCGGCGATGGCCAGGATATGCGGGTAGGCCTTGGCCTCCACATTGTCATAAGGGCTGTAGGATTTGATCCGCTCGAATGCCGCCGGGTCCCTGATCGGGTCTCCCCATTCGGGCCATTCCGGCGGCGTCAGCGGCAGGGTCGCATCGCAAATTGTGTTCAGCACGTCCACAAAGGGCACGTTCGCGATGATGCCCGCAAATTTCTCCGGCGCGCGGTTCGCGACCGCGCCGACCAGCATGCCGCCCGCACTGCCGCCTTCCGCGACGATGGCGTTAGCCTGGGCGATGCCTTCTGCCACCAGATGATCGCGTGCATCGACGAAATCGTCGAAGGTGTTGGTCTTGTGCTCCCGCTTGCCCTGGGCGTACCAGCGGTAGCCCTTATCCATGCCGCCACGGATATGCGCCTGCGCCCAGACAAAGCCACGGTCCACCAGGCTAAGGCGGACAATGCCGAAGCTCGACGGCAGGCTGATGCCATAGGAGCCATAGCCATAGAGCAGCGTCGGCGCGGGTAGTTGCGTGTCCCGGCGGTAGACCAGCGTCACCGGAACCAACTCGCCGTCTACCGCCGGGGCCAGGATACGCCGGGTGACGTAGTCGTCCGGATTGTGGCCGGAGGGCACCTCCTGCCGTTTCAGCAGCGTCCGTTCCCGCGTGACCATGTCGTAGTCGTAGGTCTCCGACGGGGTGGTCATGGAGGAGTAGGCAAAGCGCAACGTTGCCGTGTCGAACTCCAGCGACCCGCCAAGACCGAGGGAATAGGCTTCCTCCTCCATCTGGATAGCGTGCTCTTTGCCGCTTGCCCATTCGCTGATGACGATGCGCGGCAGGCCGTCCACCCGCTCCAGCCGGGTCAGGTGGTCCGCGTTCACCTGCACGCCCAACACCAGCCGCCCGGCTTTATGCGGCACCAGATCTTGCCAGTTCTCCCGGCCCGGAGAGGTGACCGGTGCGGTGGCGAGCTTGTAGTCCTCCGTCCCGTCCGCATTGGTGCGGAACAGGAACCGGTCGCCGTGATGCTCCAGGTCATACTCTACACCAGGGTCGCGCGCGGCGATTAGTCGGGGGGAGGCGGTGGGGTCGCCTGCCGGGATCACGTGCCATTCACTGGTTTCGTGGTCGTGCGCGTTGATGGCGATAAAGTCGCCGCTGGCGGTCCGTCCGACGCCGACGAAAAAGCCGGGATCTTTCTCCTCAAAGACGCAGACATCGTCCGCCTGCACCGTGCCGAGCTTATGCCGCCAGACGCTGTAGGGCCGCCAGTTCTCGTCATGCTTGGTATAGAACAGGTGCTGGCCATCGGCGGCCCAGGTCATGCTGGGCGTCGCCTCGCCGACGGTTTCCTCCAGATCCTCGCCACTCGCAAGATCGCGGAAGCGGATCGTGTAGTCTTCCGACCCGCTCACATCCGCCGCCCAGGCAAGTAGCGTGTGGTTGTCCGTGTGCTGCATGGAGGCGACACGGAAATATGGCTTGCCTTCGGCCTCCACGTTGCCGTCCAGCATGATTTCGACTTGCGCTGGATCGTCCGCCGGGTGGCGGCAAAACTGAGGTTGTTGCTGGCCTGGCTGGAAGCGCTGGAAATAGGCCCAAGGGCCATCCTTCATCGGCACCGACGATTCATCTTCCTTCAGCCTGCCCTTCATTTCCTGGAAGAGCTTGTCCTGCAGTTCCTTCGTATCCGCCAGCATGGCGTCGGTGTAGGCGTTCTCCGCCTCCAGGTGTGCCCGGATCTCCGGGTCCAACGTGGAGGGATCGCGCATCACCTCCTGCCAGTTCTCCGCCCTGAGCCAAGCGTAGGGATCATCCACCCGCTGGCCATGATGTTCGATAAATGCGTCGCAGGTGCGGGCGGTGGGCGGGTTGGGCATTGTGGGGCCTTGCGTTGCGGGTCGGTCATGCATTGCCGGAACCTAGGTACGATTGGACCGCTCCGCAAATACCTGGGACCCTTTGGCAAAATTTCCAGCCGCATCCAGCAGTTGGTTCAGGTGCTTGCCGATCACCATCGCCTGATCCAGCGGCATGGTCCGCGCCGCGCGGAAGGCTTCCTTGGTTTGTTTCACCGCACCAGGGTTAAGGTTTCGTAAACGCTGGACAAAATCCTCCGCCAGGGCGGGAAGGGCGTCGTCGTTTTCGGCGAGCGTGTTGATCAGGCCCATCTCATAAAGCCGCTCGGCCCCCACCGGCTCCCCGAACAGGGCCAGTTCAAGCCCCAGCCGCGGTCCCAGCAAATGCGCCAGCAGCGGCGTGCAGACCGCTGCCGGGAAACCGTTCGCCATCTCCATCGCGCCGAATTTCGCAGTGCGGCTGGCCAGTACAAAATCGCAACCCATGGCGAGCGTAAAACCGCCGGCGACGGCAAAGCCCTGCGCCACCGCTACTGTCGGAATGGTCAGCCGTTGCAGCCGCTGATAGACCGTTGCCCAGTCGTCATGCTGCTGCAATGCGCGCTCCATGGGTAGACCCGGCGCCTCCTTCAGGTCGCGCCCGGCGGAGAACGCCTTGCCCGCTGCCCGGATCACCATCACGTGGGCGTCAGCATTGGTCTCCGCGTCGCGCAATGCTGCGTTCAGGTCAGCCATGCCCGCTGCATTCAGTGCATTGCGGGCCTCCGGGCGGTTCAGGGTCAGCGTAAGTACGCCACCCTCAAATTCAGAGTCGATCATGAACTATTCTCTCGGTCTATAGGCATCAGTCCCGGCCCGGCGAAGTCAGTCCTCGCCCTTGCGCGAAAGGCCGGTATAGCCGAGGCGGTACAAGCCTGCGATGGCCAGTGCGAACCAGCCCGCCATCAGCATGACTCCGCCAACAGGCGTGATGACGCCGCCGCCCGCCAGCCTGCCCAGGCCAACAGCGTAGAGCGGCCCAGCGAAGAAAACCATGCCGCCCAGCACCAGCCAAAAAGCGGCATGAAGCCAAATGTTCGGCCGCCTGCACATGCCGAGCGTCACCAGCATGACGGTGTGCACCGCGTGGATTTGCCAGGCGGCCTGAAAAAGGGCGGGGTTCGGCAAGCCTCCCGGCCCGCCGCCATGGGCACCATAAGCGGCGAGGGCGACCATCACCAAGCCGCTTATCCCGGCGAGAAAGACATAAAGACCGATCATTCCAGCCCTCGTTCGTTAACGGCACCTCAGAAACTGCTAATCGAAACTTCTTTCGAAGTAATGAACTCCAGAAGCACCGGCACGCCGTTCTTGGTCTGCTCTATGCCGCGCTTGATCGCCGGGATGATCTCCGCCGGATCGGTCACGCGCTCGCCATAGCCGCCGAAGGCGCGGGCCATGGCCGCGTAGTCGCCGGAAATGTCGGTGGAGCGGTATTTCTCCGTCGATTGCTGCATGATGTGCAGCTCGATGGCCATAGAGAAATTATTCAGCAGGATGGACATGATCGGAATGCGCTCACGCACCGCGGTTTCGAAGTCCATGCCGGTGAAGCCGATGGCGGCGTCGCCCCAGACGTTGATGCAGAGCGCATCCGGCTTGTAGAGCTTTGCGCCCATCGCGAGGCCGAGGCCATAGCCCAACTGGGTGGTCTTGCCCCAGCCGATATAGGAGAGCGGCTTGGTGCTCTTCCAGAACGGCGAGAGCTGGTCGCGCGGGCTGCCCGCGTCGTGGGTGATGATGGTGTTGTCCTTGTCCACCGTCTGCTGCAGGTCCCAGAGCACGCGGTAGGGGTTCAGCGGTGTTTCGCCGGAGGTCAGCTTGGGCATCCATTCGGCCAGCCAGCCTTCCTCAATGCCCTTAATCTCCGCCGCCACGTTCTTTGAGCCGTGGGCCTTGGGCTCTTTCGCCTTCACGGCAGCCAGCATGGCTTGCAGGGTCAGTTGCGCGTCGCCCACCAGGCCGATCTCGCACTCAATGTCCTTGTTCAGGTCCATGTGGTCGTTGGTGGAGTGGATGTAGCGTTTGTCCTTGGGCATCTTCACGCCAAAGCTGGTTTCGGTGAAGGAGCAGCCGACGCCGAAAATCACATCCGCGGCCTGCAGGAACTCATGCACCGCCTTCGGAATGGCCCGGCCACTGGAGCCGAGCGCCAGCGGGTGGTCTTCCGGAATCGCACTCTTGCCTTCCAGGCTGGTAACGACGGGCAGGGCCAGATGCTCGGCCAGTTCGCGCACCTCGTCCCAGGCTTCGGCATAGTGCACGCCCTGGCCGACATAGAATACCGGGCGTTTGGCGCTCATCAGCAGGTCAACCGCGCGGGCAACGTCAGCCGGATCGGGGCCGGAGCGGGTGCTGAGCACCGGCGTGTAGTTCAACTCGCCCTCAATCTCCTCGAACATGATGTCGCCCGGCACCTCGACGATCACCGGCGCGCCGCGGCCGTTTTTCAGGCGGGTGAAGGCGCGGCGCATGATATTGCAAAGCTCGTTCGCCGCCATCACCGGCTCGACCGACTTGGAGATGTCGGCCATGGACTTGGTGGCGTTGTAGTTCGGGTGGATGTGCGCGATGCGGCGGGCATAGCCTGCCGGCAACACCAGGATCGGCACGCTCTCGCCATAGGCCTGGGCGATGCCGCCATAGGCGTTTTCGGTGCCGGGGCCGTGCTGCATGGCAAAAGCACCGATGCTCTTGCCGCTGGAGAGGCGGCTGATGGCGTCGGCCATATGCAGGCCGACACGCTCCTGGCGCACGATGATCGGGCGGATATCGGTGCGGGCCGCGTACTCAATAATATGGTTCACGGGATATGCCAGCAGGGTCTCGATGCCCTCCCGCTTCATGATCTCGCAGATGGCTTTGACGACTTTCATGGGGCGATCCTCTGTTGAGTGTTCTCGTTAGGGATAGCTTAGGACCGTATCCATCATTAGGCCAACAAGTCGTTGGTGGTCCGCTTTGCGGGCAAGGCGGACATTGGGATTCTTCACCGGGCGGCCACGCAGGTCGCACACGGTCATGCCGCGCGTATGCTTGCCTTGCAGCTCGACCTCTACGCGCGTTTCCGTGTACGCCATACAGGCTGGATCCAGCAGTGGGATCAATGCGCAGGCATCATGCATGGCTGCGACCTGCACGCCGCCGCGCACGACCTGGTTTTGCCGGTAGAATTGCAGCAAATCGGCGATGACCATGGCCGTGCGCTTACCGCTTGCACGCAGCGTTTCAATATGGGGTAGGTCGATGCCGACGGTGCAGGTTGTGTCATAGCCAACCATCCGTACCGGCCATTCAGCGGCGAGGATGGCCGCCAGCGCCTCGGGGTCGCAATAGGCGTTGAATTCAGCGGCAGGTGTGATGTTTTCACCTCCGGTAGAGCCGCCCATCACCGTGACTTCTTTTACCCAGCTCGCCAAACGGGGCTCTTTCAGCAAAGCCAGTGCCACGTTGGTTGCCGGGCCAATTACCGCGAGTGTCATCTCGCCTTGATTGGCGCGGGCGGTCTCGATGATCACGTCAACGGCATGCTTTGGAACCGGTTTTAGCGAGGGCAGCGGCAGATCATGCCCATCCAAGCCGCTTTTCCCATGAGCATAGGTGGCGTTTGGTGCCTCACCCACCAGCGGAGAGGCAGCGCCCACAGCCACCGGCACATCCTCAATTCCCGCCAGCTCCAGCACAGCCAGCGCATTGCGGGTGGTATTTTCCAGGCCGGAATTGCCATGCACGGTGGTAACGGCCAACAGGTCGAAATGCCGATGGCCTACCAGAATGGCGACGGCGTCGTCATGACCTGGGTCGCAGTCTATCAAAAGCTTCTTCCGCGCCATCATCTTGTCACTTCCTTAAGGTCAGTTTTCATCCGCGCCGCTAACTTAGTATTGTACCGGTTAGCATTTTTGTGTGCCGCGAATTTATTATGGTACTTGCTGAATGAGAAAACATTTGGAGATCGGGAACGCATCGATCAGAGCGGAAAAATCCAGGCAAGCTGGGAGGTTCAGAAGGTCGTATTGTGCTTTCGTATCTGCAAAAATATGCCGCGCGGCATTTTGGGATTGAAACTATTTGGAAAAGCCCTACGCTCAGTTTCAATCACTAAGGCGGAATTCGCCTAAACGCGTCTGGAGGACAAAGCCAAGCATGGCTGATGCGAACGGGCTTGACTCGACGTTGAGCGTGCGCGGAGTGTCGAAATTTTTCGGCGGCGTGCGTGCGAATAACGAGGTCAGTATCGAGGTGCAGAAGGGCAAGATCCACGCGATCATCGGCCCGAATGGCGCTGGCAAGACCTCTCTGTTGAACATGATCAGCGGCTTTTATGTGCCGGATGCTGGCGACATTGTGTTCGAGGGGAAATCGATTTCCGGCATGAAGCCGAATGAAATCGCCCAGCACGGCATTGCCAGAACATTTCAGAACATCGCGCTGTTCCGTGGCATGAGTGTGTTGCAGAACATGATGCTGGGCCGTCATGTTCTGATGAAGGCTGGTGTGCTGTCGTCATTTGTCTATTGGGGCAAGGCGGAACGCGAAGAGGTGGCGCACCGCGAAAAGGTGGAGGAGTTGATCGACTTTCTGCGCCTGAACGATCTGCGTAAGGTGCCGACCGGCGAGCTGGCCTATGGCCTGCAAAAGCGGGTGGAGCTTGGCCGGGCGCTGGCGGCGGAGCCGGAGCTGCTGCTGCTGGATGAGCCGATGGCAGGCATGAACCAGGAAGAAAAAGAAGACATGGTCCGCTACGTGCTCGACATTGCGGAGCAGCGCGGCACAACGATCGTGCTGATCGAGCACGACATGGGCGTTGTCATGGATATTTCGGACCATATTGCGGTGCTGGACCAAGGCGAGAAAATCGCCGACGGCACGCCCGACGAAGTCCGCTCTAACCCACGCGTGATCGAGGCCTATCTGGGCGCCGGACATGGGGAGGCTGCATAGACAATGGCGCGCGAGGATACTCTTCCGGGGCTGGTGCTCCGCAACGCTCAAGTCCGGCCAACAAAGCCGGCGATCCGGGAAAAAGACCTGGGTATTTGGCGAACCTATTCCTGGGCAGACTATGCGGAAGAGGTCACCGCCTTTGGCGATGGACTGGCCGCGCTGGGCTTTGGGGCCGGCGATAAGCTGATTGTCATCGGCGACAACCGTCCGCGGCTTTATTGGGCGCAACTGGTGGCCCAAGGGTTGGGCGGTGCGGCCGTGCCGATCTACCAGGACTCGATTGCCCAGGAGATGGCATTCGTTCTGGCCGATGCCGATACAAAGGTCATCGTTGCGGAGGACCAGGAGCAAATCGACAAGATCTTGTCCATTCGGGACCAGATCCCGACCCTGCAATACCTGATCTACGACGACGCCCGCGGCATGGCACACTATGACAACCCAATCCTGCGCCATTTCCCGGATGTGCAGGAAGCGGGCCGTGCCAAGGCTGGTGCCTTTGCGAAGGCTGTCGATGCGCTCGACCCTGAAACCATAGCGTTGATGAGCTACACTTCCGGCACCACCGGCAACCCGAAAGGGGTGATGCTCAGCCATAGGAACCTGGTTGAAACAGCCAAGATTTTCATTGCGAATGAAGACGTTCGCGAAAGCGACGACTTCCTCTCCTATCTGCCGATGGCGTGGGTGGGCGAGAGCATGTACGGCTTAACCATTTCGATCTTGACCGGTTGCTCTACCAACTGTCCGGAAGCGCCGGAAACGCTGGAGCGCGATTTGCGCGAACTGGGGCCGACGGGATTCATCGCCTCGCCGCGCGGCTGGGAAACGATCCTCAGTCAGTTGCAGGTAAAGGCGAACGACACGACCGGTGTCAAACGCTGGTTCTACGATAAATTCCGCAATGCTGCGGTCGACGCAGAGCTGACGAAGGCGGATGGCAAATCCGGCAGGCTCGGTGGCTTGATGCGGTTGTTGGGCAATTTCTTTGTCTATGGACCGGTGCGTGACCAGATTGGCTTGCGCCGCGCACGCTGGTGCTACACGGGCGGTGCGCCGCTGGGCCACGATACCTTCCGGTTCTTCCGGGCTTTCGGCATCAATCTCAAGCAATTGTACGGCTCGACCGAAGTTTCCGGTCTGGTTTCCATGCAGACGAACGAAAACGTCAACCCGGATACATCTGGGCCGGTTTGCGCCGGGATCGATGTGAAAATAGGCGAGAACAGCGAAATTCTGGTCAAATCGAAAGGCGTCTTCAAAGGCTATTACAAGCGGGATGATGCCACCGCAGAGGCGTTCACGGCCGACGGTTATTTCCGTACCGGTGATGCTGGCGTCCTGGATGAAAAGACCGGCGAGTTGCTGATTATCGACCGGGCGAAGGATGTCGGCAAAATGGCCGACGGCACCGCCTACGCGCCGCAATTCATCGAGAGTAAGCTGAAATACTCGGCCTTTATCTCTGAAGCGGTGTCCTTTGGCTCAGATCGGGATTTTGTCTCTGTGATGATAGCCATCGACCAGAACACCGTCGGCAACTGGGCGGAGAAGAACGGCATTCCGTTTACCAACTACACCGACCTCAGCCAAAAAGCTGAGGTGCGCGGGCTGGTTGCGGTTGAGATTTCGCGGGTCAACACCAGCCTGCCTGCATCGGTGCGGGTGAAACGCTTCCTGCTTCTTGCAAAGGATCTGGACGCGGACGATGCAGAGGTCACGCGGACTCGTAAGCTGCGCCGAGCTCATATTACCGAGCGTTATGCGCCGGTGATCGACGCATTCTACAGCAACAAGACGGAGGTGGATTTACGCACCGAAGTCACTTTCGAAGACGGCCGGCGCAGCCATGTTGAAGCGCGCCTGCTGATCCAAGACGCGGCCTAAGGGAAAACCGAAGATGGAAGTGCTCTCACGGTTCAAATATTGGATCCTCCTCGTCGCTGCTATTGCCGTTTTGTGGGCAATCGGCGGGATCGATATCCTGATCAAAGACTGGCGGTTCGCGGTCGAGCTGGGCGTTGATGGTCTGCTGACCGGGTTGATGTATTCGCTGATCGCGGTCGGCTTTGTGCTGATTTATAAATCTACCGACGCCATCAACTTCGCCCAGGGTGAGTTTGTGATGATTGCCGCCATGGTGGTGGCGGGAATGCTGGAGTGGGTTGGCTTGCCGCTGTGGCTGTCTTGTATCGTTGGGTTTGGTTTCATGGTTGTGTTCGGCATGAGTCTGGAGCGGTTTGTGCTCCGCCCGATGATCGGCATGAACATCGTCGCGATCATCATGGCGACTATCGGTTTGGCCTTCTTCCTGCGCGGGCTTGGGCCGCTGATCTTCGGCGCTCAGCCGACGACCATCAATCTGCCTATTCAGGATTCACCGATTATCTGGGGCGTATTGTACCTGACCCCGATCAAGCTGGCCGGTGCTATCGCCAGCGTGCTGTTCCTGGTGGCTTTTGGCTACTTCTTCCTCAAAACGCGCAAGGGCGTTGCGATGCGGGCGGTCGCCGACAGCCACCAAGTCTCCATGGCCATGGGCATCAACGTGGAACGCTACTTTGCGGTCGCGTGGGTCACGGCAGGCATCGTCGCGCTGTTGGGCGGCTTGGCCTGGGGTAACATGATCGGCGTGGATACACAGCTCGCATTGGTAGGCTTGAAAGTGTTCCCGGTGGTGATCCTGGGTGGCCTTGACTCGATTATCGGCGTTGTGGTCGGCGGTATCATTGTCGGCATGACAGAGGCCCTTACGTCCGGCTTTATCGATCCGTATGTCGGTGGCGGGATGAAGGATTTCGCCCCCTATGTGTTGATGGTTCTGATGTTGATGATCCGCCCCTACGGCATCTTTGGCCGCCGCCTGATCGAGAGGATCTAATTCGATGTTCCATCGCGAGTGCGGCTACTACAAAACCAGCTACGAAGCTGATCAGGCAATTCTGCCTTTCCCGATTGCGAAGCAGGCGATTATCGGTTTCGCCATAGTCTTCCTGCTCGCCTTCCCATTGATGGCCAGTGACTACTACCTGTCACAGCTTTCATTGGTAGGTATCGCGGTTGTCGGCGCGCTGGGTCTGAATATTCTGCTGGGCTACACCGGGCAGATTTCCATTGGGCATGCTGCCTTTATGTCGGTTGGCGCCTATACCGCGGCGAACCTGGTGACCAGGATCGAGTTGTTTGGTGAACCGCTGCCGTTCTGGTTGGCTGTGCCTGCCGGCGGCTGCATGGCAGCTCTGGTTGGCTTGGTCGTCGGTACCCCTTCGCTTCGGGTGAAGGGTCTGTACCTTGCTATTGCGACCCTGGCAGCGCAGTTCATCATCGAATGGACAATCAACCATACGCCCGCCATTTCTGGTGGTATCGCTGCTGCTATCGAGGTGGACCGGCCAAGCCTGTTCGGTTGGGAGATGAACGAGCAGTGGGAGCTGTATCTGTTCATTATGTTCTTCGCAATCCTGGCAATTATGGCGACGATCAACCTTATTCGGAGCCGAGTTGGCCGGGCCTTAGTTGCTATTCGCGACCAAGACATTGCGGCTGAGATCATCGGTATCAACGTGTTCCGGTACAAATTGTACGCCTTCGCTATCTCCAGCTTCTTTGCTGGCGTTACCGGCGTGCTCTACATGTACTATTTCTCGATCGCCACTTACGAGCAGTTCCAGATCGTCGTTTCCATCGACTTCCTGGCAATGTGCATCATTGGCGGTCTAGGCTCTATCATCGGCACGATCTTCGGCGCATTCTTTATTATTATGCTGCCGGTCGTTATCCGCTTGGTGATGGAGTTTATAGGGCCATGGTTCATGGATCCTAGCTACTTGCCTCAAATAATCGGGCAATTGCGGCTAATCTTTTTCGGCGGTCTAATCATGATGTTTTTGATAGTCGAGCCGGAGGGGTTGAATCGCCTCTGGCAAAATATCCGGAACTACTTCTGGGTGTGGCCGTTCTCTTACTAGTGCCGCCAAGCATTGGTAAAGGACATAACAGAGAGGAGAAATGTCTGTGACCTTTCTTAGAACGATAGGCGTGGCCGCTGTGGTCACGGCCGGATTGGCGTCAGCCAGTACGGCGCAAGCCAAAGATATCTTGATCGGCCTGATGTGTGACCGTACCGGCCCGACCGCCGTTACCGGCACGGCGCTGTGCCCGGGCTATCACGACTATGTTGCGCTTGTGAATTCACGCGGTGGCGTTGAAGGCAACAAGATTGTCGTCGATGAAATCGATATCGAATACAAAGTGCCGCCGGCAGTGGAAGCCTACCAGCGCTACAAACAGAACGGCGCTGTTCTGGTTTCCCCATACGGTACCCCGATTGTCGCCGCGCTGGCCGCGACGATGGCTGAGGATAAGATCCCAGGTACTTCACCGGGCTTTGGTACAGCGCTTGCCGCTAACGGCGAGAAGTATCCCTACATGTTCCCGATTGCGGCCAGCTACTGGTCTCAGACGGCAGCGGTCCTGAGCTTCGTCAAAGAAAAGCTTGGCGGTAGCCTCAAGGGCAAGAAAATCGCTTACCTGTACTATGATAATCCGGCGGGACGCGAAGGCATTCCGGTACTGGAGCGTCTGGCTGCGGACGAAGGCTATGAATGGCGCCAGTTCGCCGTGCCGCCGCCGGGCCTGGAAATGGGCGCGCAGGTGCTCGATATCACCCGCCGCTTCCGTGCGGATTTTGTGATTGCACATGTCTTCGGCCGTGCCCCTGCGGTGATGCTGAAAGAATTCAAGCGCTCCGGCTATCCGCTGGACAAGATGGTTGGCCTGGTCTGGGCTGGTTCTGAAGGCGATATCGCAGCCGCTGGTGGCTGGGATGCCGCGCAGGGCTACAACGTCATCAGCTTTGCTGGCGTCGGCAGCGACTATCAGGTGCTGGAAGACATCAAGGCAATGTACAAAGCCGAAGGCAAAGAGCCGCCGAAGGAAATGGCGTTCACCACGTACTATAACCGTGGTGTCTTCCAGGCTGCTGTGCATCTGAAAGCCATCGAGAATGCCATCAAAGCGAAGGGCTCGGCCGATATTAACGGCACCGACGTTCGCGACGGTATGCGTACCATCAAAGACTTCAGCTTGGGTGGCATGCTGCCGCCATTGCAGATGTCGGCAAAAGACCACGAAGGCGGTGGTTTCGTTCGCGTGTTCCAGGTTAAAGGTGACGTCTATGTGCCGGTGACCGAATGGATCCAGGCGTACCGTGACATCGTCTTTGAGCTGATCACCACGCACTAAGGCGTCGGTTTGATGCGATTAGGGAGCGCTGCACCCCGGTGGGGCGCTCCCCCTTTGATCCTTTTGGAATTCACGAGACAGTCAGGCACCCGTCATGCTGCAGCTCAACAATATCGAGGTGATGTACAACAACGTGATCCTGGTGCTGAAAGGCATCTCGATCAATGTTGAGGAAGGTAAAATCACCACCATCCTGGGTGCGAACGGCGCGGGTAAAACCACCACGCTGAAGGCAATATCCGGGGTGCTGCGCTCGGAGCGCGGTGAGGTAACTCATGGCACGATCGAGCTGGACGGTGAACGCATCGACCGCATGATGGGCCATGATATCGTCCGTAAGGGCGTTGTTCAGGTTTTTGAGGGACGGCGGGTGTTCACCAACCTGACCTGCGAAGAAAATCTGATCGCTGGGGCGCATGTAGAGCCATCGACCGCTGAAATGCGCAAGCGTATGGAACTGGTGTACGAGTATTTCCCGCGTATTGCCGATCGCCGCCACGGTCGCAGTGGCTACCTTTCGGGCGGCGAGCAGCAAATGCTGGCCATTGGCCGCTCGCTGATGAGCAATCCCAAGGTGATCCTGCTGGACGAGCCCTCACTTGGCTTGGCACCGCTGATCATCGAGGAAATCTTCGGCATTATTGGCCGTCTGAACAAGGAGCAGGTCGTTACCATTGGCTTGGTTGAGCAGAACGCCAATCTGGCGCTCAACATTGCGGACTTTGCCTATGTGATGGAAAACGGCTCCATCGTGATGGAAGGGCCGGCCGCCCAGTTGCGCGACAATGCCGATATCAAGGAATTTTACTTGGGCATTTCCGAGCACGGCGAGCGCAAGAATTACCGCGATGTGAAGCACTACAGGCGCCGTAAGCGGTGGCTGTCGTAATACCAGCGGAAGGGGATAAGATCTCATCCTCCGCTAGATACAA
This sequence comes from Alphaproteobacteria bacterium, assembly GCA_965202745.1. Taxonomy (GTDB): domain Bacteria; phylum Pseudomonadota; class Alphaproteobacteria; order Bin95; family Bin95; genus JACKII01. The sequence continues at coordinate 426,661 of CBDBCB010000018.1, read as the reverse complement.
AAAACCCCGGCAGTTCTGCCGGGGTTTTTCGTTGCAGGTGGTGGGCTGGCTCAGCGTTGACGGGAGAGAAAATCCAACACGATCCCGTTAAAAACTTCAGGCTGCTCTATGTTCACCAGGTGCCCGGCGTCGGGCAGGACGTGCAACTCACTGCCCGCGATCTGCTCATGCATGCGTTCACCGACCTCGGCGGTAGTAAGCTTGTCGGCTGAGCCGAAAATCAGGCACGTCGGGACGTCTATGGCCGGCAGATTCACTTGCTGGTCGTATAGCACCGTCGCTCAGACCGTTTTGATGTAGCTCTCCACGTGCAGGGCAGCCATGGAGGCCAACAAGCGCTCGTATGCTATCTGCGGCGCTTTTGGGCCAATAAGGGTGTCGGCGACCGTTGGCGCCATCTCCTCCAGGGTTTTTCCAGCCAGCAGAGGTGCAGTGCGCAGGCGCACGAATTCCTCCCTCCGTTCAACAGACAGGGATTTGTCGAAGCCTGGAACTGTCGCACACAACACCAATGAGGCCACGCGCTCTGAGTAGCGCGGGTAGAAGTCCTGGAGGATCCGTCCGCCCATGGACAGGCCAATCAGGTGTGCCTTCTCCACCGCCAAGTGATCCAGCAGGCGGGCTAGGTCGTGGCTGAAGTCTTCGAAATTCAACGGCCCGTCATAGTCATCCGACAGGCCATAGCCCCTGCCATCCCAACTGACCGCCCTGTACCCGGCACCAGTCAGCGCCGGAAATTGATCATGCCAATTGGAGCGATTGCCGCCGATCCCATGTAGCATCACCACGGTCGGCCCATCGCCTGCCACGTCATAGGCAAGCCGCGGCGCGCCAAGCACAAATTCAGTTTTCCAAAGAGGCATCGGGCCTTCCATCAAAACTCGCTGCAGAAATATTCCCCAATTTAACACGTTTCTCGGACCAGTGTGATTTCCTGCACATTCAACGGTTTAAAGGTAAGATAGTTTCACAACCGTTCCGTACTACAATAACTATAGAGAGGATCACCACGATGTATAAGTTCATTCGCAACACGGCGTTGTCGGCGGCAACGCGCTGGCACGGACAGGCACCAATTCCGTCTACAACGCCACCGCCCCAACAGTTGCCATGGCGGACGGGTCTGTCACTACCAGGGTGACGGTGCAAAACAATGGCGGTGGTCAACCGGTCGCCATCCGCAACCCGTATCTGGGTCTGCAATGGTGTGTCGCTTACATGGGCGTTTTTCCACCTCGCAACTAGACTCTGAGGTTCAAAAGCCCTCAAACCATTCAAATGAACAGGAACCGTAACATATTAAAAATAATCCGTAATTCGGTAAACGCTATTGCTTTTTCCGCAGCGTCGCTTTCTGCGCCGACAGCAGCGCATGCCGGCCCTAACCCCTTCATTGGCGAACTGATGCTGTTCAGCGGCAGTTTCTGCCCCCGCGGCTGGTCGACCGCCGACGGCCAGTTGTTGCCGATTAGCGCAAACTCCGCGTTGTTTTCGATCCTCGGAACGGCCTATGGCGGCGATGACCGGTCAACCTTTGCGCTTCCTGACTTGAGGGGCAGGGTGCCGCTGAGCCAGGGGACGAGTCCAGGCTTGTCGAGTGTCAAGCTTGGCGAGAAGAGCGGAGCTGAAAGCACCACGCTCTCCGTTAACCAGATGCCGGTGCATAACCATACGGCAACTGCGACGTCAGCCCTGAATGGTACGGGCACAGTCGCCGATGCAGGAGTGGTTGGCGGCAATTCCTTGGCGCGGACCGGCAGCAACTCGATCTACAACGCGACCGCGCCAAGTGTTGTGATGGCAAGCGGATCGGTCACTACCGCCATTACGGTCGATAACAATGGCGGCGGTCAACCAGTCACCATCCGCAACCTGTATCAAGGTATGCAATGATGCATAGCGCTGGAAGGCGTGTATCCGTCCCGGAACTAACTTGCGCTTTTGACGGTGACACCGTGCACCGTTGACCTGAACGCCGCTCCATCGCATATGGGGTGGCGTTTTTGGTTTCCAGAATGACAGAGGTGAACCCGTGGCTGGTCACTCACAATTTTCGAACATCATGCACCGCAAAGGTGCGCAGGATGCGAAGCGTGCCAAGATTTTCACCCGGATCGGCCAGGAAATTACGGTGGCCGTAAAACTCGGCGTGGCGGACCCCGATGCCAATCCGCGTTTGCGGGCCGCCATCTCCTCGGCCAAAGCCGCGAACATGCCGAATGAGCGCATCGACCGGGCGATCAAAAGCGGCTCCGGTAGTGAAAACACAGACGACTATACGGAACTGCGCTACGAGGGCTATGGCCCCGGCGGCATTGCCGTGATTGTCGAAGCGATGACGGACAACCGCAACCGCACGGCGTCCGAAGTGCGCTCCTTCTTCAATAAGAGCGGCGGGTCGTTGGGCGAAACCAACTCCGTATCGTTCCTGTTCCAACGTGTCGGCGAGATTCAGGTCGCGGCCGAAGGCACGGATTTTGACAAGTTGTTCGAAGTGGCCGCCACTGCCGGTGCCGACGATGTGGAGGACGACGAAGAATCCTACATCGTAGTGACGGAGGTGGAAGCGTTCAATCAAGTCTACCAGGAGGTCGACGCCGCTGTGACCGTAAAGGAAGCCAAGCTGGTCTGGCGGCCGATGGCGCCGGTCGTTGTTGACGCCGATACGCAGCCCGGCCTGATGAAACTATTGGAAGCGCTGGACGACAATGACGACGTTCAGAACGTCTATACCAACGCTGACCTGGTCTCTCTGGCGGCGGGAATGGACGAGGAATAGCTTCTACGCCGCTACCCGGTATTGCGCGACGAAGTCCTGGTCGATGGTGACACCGAGGCCTGGCCTATCCGGGATTTCCAGGTAGCCGTCCACCACGGTGAAATTTTTTTCGACCAGTTCGTGCAGCATCGGGTTTGCGCCCAGCGAGTATTCCACGATGAAGCCGCTGGTAGCCGCCGCCAGCACGTGCAGGCCGCTCGCGAAGCAAAGCACGCCGCCCCAGAGATGCGCGGCGAAGCGGATTTGGTGCGCCGCGGCGATGGCTTCGATGCGAATCGCCTCCGTAATCCCACCTGCAATGGAGAGATCGGGCTGGAAGATGTCCGCCGCACGAAGCTCTGCCAGATCGCGGAAGGCGAAGCGGGTAAACTCGCTCTCGCCACAACTGATCGGAATGTCCGTGGAGGCGCGAACCTCAGCTTGGCCGCGCTTGTCGTCGGCGGTGACGGGTTCCTCCAGCCAGCCGATATTGCATTCGGTGACCGCCCGGCAGAAACGCTTTGCCTCACTGACGGTGAAGGTGCCATGGGCGTCGCACATGATATCGATGTCCGGCCTCAGATAGTCCCGGGCCGCATGCACCCGCTCGATAGAGTGGGCCAGTGTGCCGTCGCCGGAGCCGACCCGCATCTTCTCGTGCCGCCTTCCACCGATCAGTTGATGCACGGGCGCGTTGAGGCTTTTGCCGAGAATGTCCCAGAGAGCCATATCGATGCCGCTCATCGCGCTGACCGTGTGGCCGCGCCGCCCCAGCACCGGGAACACGTGCCCGTGCGCGATGGCATAGTGCGTGCGGGAGCCATTGTACATCACGTCCCACGCCAGCGAGATCTGCCGCGGGCCCTGGCCGACCAGCAGTGGCGCGAGTTCCTTCTCAATGATCGTCACCAGCCCCGCATTCGTCCCCGCCGAGCCCACCGCGGCCTTCGCCTCGCCATAGCCGGTGATGCCCGCGTCGGTCTCCACCTCCACCAGCGTCGCATCGAAGGACCGGGTGCGGCCGAAGTCACTCGTGTGCTGCTGGGCTTCTGGGATAGGCACGGACAACCAATGGGCGCGGATGGCGGTGATTTTCATGGGGCGCGTTTCCTAGGTAAGGCTTTTGCCCAACCTTCCACCGCCGGCTAGCGCCGGTCAAGCAGGCGCAGCACCCGTCCATCGATTGCGCCCAAGCCAATCAGGATAAGAACCAAGCCTGCAACCTGACTGGCGAGCAAGGTCTCATCGAGCACCATGACGCCCATGAAGATAGCGAATGGTGGAATGATGAAGGTGACGAGCAACAGGTTGACAGCGCCTGCCAACTCCAGAATGCGGAAATAGAGGAAGTAGGCCAGCGCGGTTGAGAAAATGGCGATGCCGATGATTGAGCCTGCGACCTCCATGGATAGCATGGACAGGGTCCAGGGCTGTTCGGTCAGCAGTGCCAACGGCAGCAGCAAAAGAGTCGAACAAGTTAACTGGCCGGTCGCGGTTTGCAGGGGTTGCAGGCCCATGAATGCGAAGCGGCGGCCAAACACACCGGCGAAGGAATAGCTGAGCGCGGCTCCGGCGCAGGCTATCAACGGCCAGAACGTACTGTCACCTGCTGCGGTGAAGATGTCCGCGCCGAACAGAACGACGATGCCGACAAAGCCGAAAGTGACGCCGATGGCTTTGGGCAGGGCATGGGCGACCAAAACAGCGAAGATTGGTGTGGTGGCATTCATGATGGAGGCAAGGCCGCTGCCGATCTGTGTCTGGCCCCATACGATCAGGCTGAAAGGGATAGCATTGTTCAGCAATCCCATGCCGACGCGGAGGGTGACGATGGTCAGCGGCGGCAACTCGGCAACGGCGACGCCTGCAAAGAAATAGGAGCCGCCCCACAGCAACGAGAGCACCAGGATCAGCGCCCATGCCAGCGGTGGAATGGGGTAGGAGCGGGAAGGCTGTGTCATGCGGGGCACTCGTGGATCACTCGGTTCTACGGACCTGTATGGTGCCCGACATCCGACAGACGCGCAGCCCGTTTCTTGCGGGGATCTGCTCTAGAGAACCTCTACGGTGATGTTGGCCGTGATTGCGTGAACATCAATTCCCGGAGACAGCCCTGCCTGTGCACCGAAGCCGGTGCAGGCGAGGCCGCCCGCTACAGCCGCCAGCTTTAGCGCATCCGGCAAGGAGTCTCCCTTGGCAAGGGAAGTTGCAAATCCGCCGGTGAAAGCATCGTCTGCGCCGGTGGCATCCACTACCTGGACCGGTAAAGCCGGTACGCGCCAGACGGTTCCGTCAGCCTCGACCGCGACGGCTCCGTTGCCACCGAGCGTCATGATGACGGTCGCCTTAAGGCGCTCCGCCAGATGCTCGGCAAGCGCTGCGGGCTCCACCACGGCCATCAGGCCGATTTGTTCGGCCAGCGCTTTGCCCTCCAACTCGTTCACCAGCCAGTAGTCCACTGCGTCCCAGGCCCGTGCGGGCAACTCGCCGAAGGGCGCGAGGTTCAGCACCGTTACCGCACCGGCCGCCTTAGCCTTCAGCAATGCCTCGGCGGTTTCCTCGAACAGCACTTCCATCTGGCAGACCAGCACGTCGCCCGCGCGGATGTCGTTGAGCTGCGAGGCCAGCACCGCCCGGTTCGCACCGCTGGCGACAATGATGGCGTTCTCGCCATCGTCCGCGACCATGACCGAGGCGAGGCCGGTAGGTTTGTCCGCGATACGCACGTCGTGGGTATCCACACCGGCGGCCTCCATCGCCTCCATTGGAATGGCGGCCTAGGCATCGTCGCCAACAGCGCCGACCATCCGGACGTCCGCGCCAAGTTTGGCCGCCGCCACTGCCTGATTGCCGCCTGGCACGACCTGATACCCGCCGGTGAGCACGGTCTCGCCCGGTACCGGCAGATGGTCCACGCCCAGCGCGATATCCAGATTGATAGAGCCGAAGACGATGACGGTCATGGTCTTTCTGCTTTTCTCGTTGCGGTGCTCAGAGTGAAGGGTGGGTTAGGGTGCAGGCGGGGTGTAGGTACGAAGCTACCCCTCGCCGCCATTGCTGAACCCTTCCATCAGCCAGCCGTTCTCGTCGTACTCGCTCATGCATTGGTCGGCTAGCGCGATGCATTCGTCCATGACGCCGTTGCTCTGGCTTTGGGTCAGGGTTTGGCTGCGGGTCATTTCCCAGTTGCCGGCGTAGTTGATCTCGTAAAGCTCGTGCCGGCCGCCGAACTCGGTGCCGGCGGCGTCCCAGAGCAATTTCAACGTCTTGATCCGCTCCTTGTACTCGATGCCGAAGCTGCCGCGGACGTATTGCTTCAGGTAGGCGTCAACGGTCGGGTTGCCGAAGTCCTTGCTGGATGAGGGCAGGTAGATCAGGCCGCTCGCCAGGATCTTGTTCGCGATGTTGAGGATCTTCGGATAGATCTCCGGCGAGAGCACGCGATAGGCAGCGCCGCTGCGGGCATTCGGCAGCACGTGGCCGTTCTTCCAGGGCTGAGGCGTTGCGGCCATGCTCTCGGCGAGGCCCCACATCATGTTGCGGTAGGCGACGATCTCGCCCATCTGCACCTTCGCACCCGCGCTTTCGCTGGAGCCGGTGCACCGCAGCGCCTTCCAGATCAGTCCGGTCAGGAAGTCCAGTTTTACGCCCATGCGGATGCAGGCCTGGAAGGTGAAACCGTTGAAGAAGCCCGAGAACGGATAGAACTTCATCAGCATGTCCAGGTCCCGGTGGACCAGCACGTTCTCCCACGGGATGAAGGCGTTGTCGAAGATGATGATGGCATCGTTCTCGTCGAAGCGGCTCGACAAGGGATAGTCGAACGGCGTGCCCATGGTCTTGGCCGCCAATTCATAGGACGGGCGGCAGATCAGCTTGACGCCCGGCGTGTTCATCGGCGCGATGAACATGGTGGCGAGGTCTGTATCCGTGATCTCCGCCGACAGGTTCTGGCCGAGGAAGTTGTAGTGGGTCAGCGCCGAGCCGGTCGCCACCACTTTCGCGCCGGAGAGGTAGATGCCAGCGTCGGATTCCTTGTCGATGGTGACATAGACATCCTTCACGTCGTCCGCCTTTTTGTGGCGGTCGATGGGCGGGTTGACGATGGCGTGGTTCATGAACAGCACGCTTTCCTGGGCGCGCTTGTACCAGGCGCGGGCATTGTCCGCCCAGGGGCCGTAGAATTCGGCGTTCGGCCCCAACGTGGACAGGAAGCTCGCCTTGTAATCGGGGCTGCGGCCCTGCCAGCCATAGGAAAGCTTGGCCCATTCCTTAATGGCGTCTTTCTGGCCGAGCAGGTCGTCGCCAGATTGCGCGGCGCGGAAGAACTTGTGCGTGTAGCCGCCGGAGCCAGTATCGGTTTCGCGGGTCAGGATGGATTTGGTTTTCTCGTCATGCAGCGCGTCGTAGAGCCTGGCGAGCGAACGGGCGGCGTTGGCGAAGGCCGGGTGGGTAGTGACATCGTCCACCCTGTCGCCGTAGAGCCAGACTTCCCGCCCGTCACGCAGGCTTTCCAGAAATTCTGCGCCAGTGAAGGGGCGGTTCTTGCCTTGCAGGATGTCTTCGGGGCGCATGAGGTATTTCCTTTGGTCGTAGGGCTTTGGTTGGCAGCATAACCGGCATCGGCGGGGGCACGAAGCATGATGCTTGGTCGCTGGCGATGTTCGGTCTTAGACTAAGGGCCAATAAGCAACGTAAATCTGTCCGGAGGAACCATGGCCGCTCAACCCGAAACCCAAAATCTGGACATGCGCGCTTCCAGCTGCCCTATCGCCGGGCGGGTTCCGGCCCGACCGTCCTGTTTCTGCACAACGCAGGCGGATCCAGCGGATGGACACCGTGGCATGAGAAGCTGGCTGAAAGCGTGGACCTGATTTCGCCGGAGCATCCCGGTTGGGACTCCGCGGAAACGCCGGACTGGCTCGACCACACCACCGACCTGGCGTTCTTTTATTTGGACGTGATGGAGAAGCTGGACCTGCGAGGGCATTGTCACGTTGTCTTCAGCGCCTAAGAAACTGCCGACTTGAGGCTCTTCAAGCGGCCAGTTCGATGGCGCATTCGTTCCATTGGTGAAATGCGGCGGCTCGTTTCTGGCGATAGGCGGAGGCAGTCATTTTGTGGCGACGTGGGCGGAACAGGTTTGCGGTTTCATCATGGGCGGCCAGAAATCTCTGCGCCTGACGGGCTGACTTGAAACGGCCCTGTATTTTTTCTTGTTTCCGTGTTGGTCTGTGCGATCCTTCGATACGATTGTTTATCCCTTTATGCGCTCGGTGATCCACTTCCAACGCGCGTTTGCGCAGGGCGGCACCGTAGCGGCGCAGCTTGTCCGTCAGTCCGCCACTATGACTCGGGGCGTCCCCCAGCGGGCTACCAACCTGGCAATGAACCGCTTTGCAGCCCGCGCATTTCGGCGTGATTGCACCAGGATGTCGAGAACTTCGCCGTTGCCGGCAACGGCGCGCCACAGCCAATGCTTCACACCGCGGATGATGATCACCCCTTCATCCAGATGCCATTTATCCGAGGGCTGTTGACGCGCAGCCCTGACATGCTTCGCAATCTGAGTTCCGAATTTTCTGACCCATGAACGGATTGTCTCGTAACTCACCTTGATGCCTCGTTCAGCAAGCAAATCCTCAACGTCGCGCAGACTGAGTGCAAAGCGATGGTATGCCGAGCCCGCGTAAGAAATGATGGAACGCGGGAAGCGGTAGCCTTTTAGGCGAGGTTGGGAAATCTGGCTGATCATCGTCAGGCGTTACGGGCAATTGGGATTGTGGTCAACAACTTGACGATCCCCTCGCTAGGACTGCTGATCGCCAATGGCTTCGACTACATGCTGACGGGCAAGTACTGGATAAGCTTCTTCCCAGGAATTGCGTTGCTGGTGACCATTGTCTCGATCAACCTGATCGGCGACCAGTTGCGCGACGTGCTGAACCCGCGGTTAAGACGGTAGTTGTTCCATCTTGGCTGATCGGATAGCCCCTCGTCGCTCTGCGTTTTTCATGGCACGCTGTGTTTTGACCGAGGCGCGGGATGGGAGAGCGACATGGTGATCAAGCTTCACAGTCAGGCGACGACGCCACCGAAGATCAGGGCGGCCATACAGGCCAGTGACGACCCTGCGTGGGTTCTTGCCGAGCGTCACGGGACCACGGAACAGACCGTATGGAAATGGCGCCAGCGTGCCAGCGTGGAGGATCGCAGCCACACGCCCCATCGCCTTCAGACGACGTTGACGCCAGCGCAGGAAGCTGTCGCGGTGGCCCTCCGCAAGACGCTTTTGGTCTCGCTGGATGATCTGCTGGCGGTGGTGCGCGAGTTCTTGAACCCGAATGCCTCCCGCTCTGGCCTTGACCGCTGCTTGCGTCGGCATGGCGTGGGGCCCCTGCGCGCCCTGGAGCGCGCCTGCCCGATGCGGATCCGCCCCATACTCCCGGATAATGGAAAAGAGTTCACGGATCGCCTCTTCAGTCTGCGCCAGCGCGCCGCAACAGGCGCGCATGAATGCGACACGCTGGGCGCCGCCCTCGATATCGATCATCGCCTGACGCCGCCTAGGTCACCTCAGACCAACGGTATGGTCGAACGGTTCAATGGCCGCATCGAAGAGGTTCTGCAGAGCCATCCCTTCCGATCCGGCGAGGTTCTGGAAGCCACGCTGCTTCGCTATGTCTGGCTTTACACCCAGCCGCTGCCGCAATCAGCCCTGGGCAGCAAGACGCCCTTGCAGGCACTGAAGGGATGGCGAAAACTCAAACTAGAGCTGGTCAGGAAACAGTCATATTACCTTCCAGGATGTGATAGCTAAGTAACTAACCAAGAGAGAATATTTCGATGACATCCCCCAACGGCGACAGCCAGACAGCCATCCTCGAATGGCTCGACCAGCAACGGCCTGCGATGACGGCGCTGCTGGAGAAGCTCGTCAACATCGACTCTGGCTCCTACAACAAGGCGGGTGTGGACGCCGTCGGACGCGCGATAGAGGACTGGTTCGAGGCTGAAAATATCCCCACGGACCGGGTGCCGCATGGCGATTTCGGCGACTGCATCCGCGCCCATGTGAGCGGCGGCGAAGGCAACCGGGCGATCATGCTCATGGGCCACCGCGACACGGTCTTTCCCGATGGAGAAGCCACGCGCCGCCCCTTCACCGTCGATGGCGACATCGCCTATGGCCCAGGTGTCGCCGACATGAAGGCCGGCCTGGTGATGAACGCCTTCGTGTTGGCGGCGTTCAAGCGGTTCGGCGGTGCGCCCTATCCGCTGTTGGGCCTCTATACCTCCGACGAGGAAATCGCCTCGCCCTCTTCACGCCCCGTTATCGAAAACGAGGCCCGTACCGCCCGCGTCGTCTTCAATGCGGAGCCAGGGCGCGAGAGCGGCAATGTCGTGACCGGACGCAAGGGCGCGAGCTTCTTCAAGTTCCAGGTGACCGGCGTGCCCGCCCATTCCGGCGGCCAGCACGAGAAAGGCATCAGCGCTATCGGCGAGCTGGCGGCGAAGATCACCGAACTGCACAAGCTCACCGACTACGAGGTCGGGACCACGGTCAATGTGGGCATCGTCAGCGGCGGCAGCGCCGTGAACATGGTCGCCCCGCACGCGGCGGGCGAGGTGGATATCCGCTTCAAGATCATGGAAGTCCGCGATGCGGTTTGGGAGAAAGTGACCAAGATCCTGGAGACCGCATACGTCCCCGGCACCGCGACAGAGATCACCGAAAGCCGCGGTTTCCTGCCGCTGACCCAATCAGCAGAAAGCAAAGAAGTGTTCGACCTTTATGTCGAATGCGGAAAAGAGGCAGGCCTGACCATCGGCGGCGAGTTCTCCGGCGGTTCCGCAGATTCCGGCTTTACCGCTCAGGTTGGCGCGCCGACGGTCTGCGCCACCGGCCCTGTCGGCGGGCGGGCACATACGCCGGAGGAATTCATGCGCCTCGACACAATGGTGCCGCGTGCCAAGACCGTTGCTCTGGCGATCATGTGCATGGGGCAACGGTAGCAGGCGGCGGCGGGGAACGCCTACGCCGCCTCGTTGTACGGCACGAGGTAGTCGTCTAGCTGCATCGCGAGCGAGTTCAGCACGCAGCTAACCATGCGGTACTGGCCTATGACGAAGATCACGTCCAGGATCTGCGGCACGGAGTAGGCGGCGCTTAACCGGCCCCAAAGATCGTCGTCAATCATGCTGGTACGGTGCAGCTGGTTGACCGCCTCGATCAGCAACCCTTCCTTGCCGCCGAGCGTGCCGTCGGCGACAGCCGCCACTTCAGCTTCGGACAGGCCGCGCTCCATGGCGATAGGCTTGTGCTGCGCCCACTCATAGCCGGAGCCGCAGAGCCGCCCGATGCGCAACATCACGATCTCGCGCTCCCGCAGGCTGATTTCGCACTTGTGCAGGCAATGGCTGAAGAACGGCATCCAGCGGCGCAGCAGGTCTGGGTGGTGCATTATGGTCTGGATAACGTTGATTTGGTCCAGATGCCCGCGCGCCTTGTTCCAAAGCTCCAGGCCCTTTTCATCGAACTGCTCGATGGGCAGCGGGGCGAGGCGGGGCGCTGAGCGCTTGATAGCCATGCTGGGCAGGGTGTCGGCCGGGAATTGGGTGTTCACCGGCAGGGACGGATCTGGCATGTCCCAGCTATCATCCAAGGTCACGCCCATCACGTTCAGCGCCAGCGTGGTGTAGTTGCAGGCGGTGAAGATGGCGTCGACGATCTGCTTTTCGGAGAAATGCTGGTTCAGGGCGGCCCAGACATCATCTTCGATAAATTGCTGCACATACAATTGTTCCGCCATCTGCAGCAGAACCTTCTCGCCCGGCGACGACCAATGCGGGTCGGTGGAGCCAACGGTGATGGCCCGGAAGCCGGCCTCTGAGAAGCCGCACTGATCGCGGGCAATTTGCACATGCTGACCCCACTCATAGGGACTGCCGGCCATCCAGCCGGCGCGCATGATGACCAGTTCCCGCTCGCGGGGCGGCAGGGAGGACTTGAACAGCAGGTGGTTCGCCAGCGGGCTCCACCGTTTCACCAGATTGGGATTGCGGGAGAGTGTCGCGAACACATTCAGCAGCTTGCCGTGCTCGAACCCGCCGGGCCGCAGCAGCATTTCCCGGATGTCGGGCTGCAATTCCTCAGCGGTGAGCGGGGTGACGCGGGGCGTGGAGAGGCGATAGGGGGCGGTCATTGTGCGCTTCCTTCAATCGGCAGCTTAGTAATCAGCGTGCACAATGGCTTCGATCAGGGTCGGGCCGTCGGTCTTGGCGAGCGCCTTGGTGAAGGCTTCCTCGAATGCCTCGCCGGTGGCGACACGGACGGAGTCCATGCCGTAGCCCTCTGCCAGTTTGCTGGCGTTGATGGAGGGATTGTGGAAGTCCATGCCGATATATTCCTCGTTCCCATGGAACAGAGTCAGCCGCTGCTTGATGATCGTGTAACCCGCATTATTGCAGATCACGAACACCACCGGCGTCTTGGAGTTGGCTGCGGTCCATAAAGCCTGGATAGAGTATTGCGCGCTTCCGTCGCCGATCACGGCCACCACCCGCCGCTCGGGCTTAGCCATCTGCACGCCGACCGCGGCAGCGATGCCCCAGCCGATGCCGCCGGAAACGTTGCCGAAATAGCTGTGCCGGTCCACGTAGGGGAAGTGGGCGTTCAGCATGGCGGCAGTGGTGACGCCCTCATCCACCACGATCACGTCGCGGGGGGCCAAGTCGCTCATGCGCATCATCAGCCATTCGCCGTTGAGCGGCTCGCCCGCGCCCTTTTCCTCGGTTGCCGCCCGGCGCTTGGCGCGATTGGCGGTCCAGTTGCTGTCGGCCAGTGCCGCGATGCGCTTGGCGGCGGTCTCCGCGTGCGCAGCGCCGCCCTTGGCTTTCAACACCGGCGTCAAGGCGGCTAAGGTCTCTTTCAGGTCAGCGCGGAGCGCGATCTCGGCGGCGTAGTTCTTGCCCATCTCCCAGTCGTTCAGGCCGATCTGGATGACCGGCATCCCCTCCGGCAGCGGATCGACGGGGGAGTAGACCGACATGCGCAAAACGTCGGCACCCAGGCAGATCAGCATGTCGTGCGGCTCCATCGCCTTGCGCACTTCCGGCTGGGAGCGGCCCAGGCAGCGGATGAAGGCCGGGTGCTTGCTGGGGAAATGCGCGCCGCTGGCCACCGTCTGCTGATATACGGTAGCACCCAGGGCATCGACAAAGGCGACGGCCTCGTCAAAGGCATCGGAGGCGACCATTTCCGTACCGGCGATGATCACCGGGTTCTTGGCCTGCAACAAGCGTTCGGCCAACGCTTCGAGCGCGGAATCAACCGGCCGGACCTTGGTATCCACGCGGGTTGCCTTGCCCAGGTCGAGTGGCGCGTCGGCGTTCAGAATATCACCAGGCAGGGAGATGAACACGGGGCCGGTCGGCGGCGTCGTCGCGATCTTGGCCGCACGGTGCAGCACGCGGGGCAAGTCCTCCAGCAAGGTAATTTCGGTGGACCACTTGGCCACTGGCACCGCCATTTCCACCAGCGGACCATAGAGCAGGGGCTCCTGCAGGCCGTGGCCCTGCTCCTGCTGACCGGCAGTCAGGATCATCGGCGTGCCGGAATTGGCAGCGGTGAAGAACGTGCCCATGGCGTTGCCGAGGCCCGGTGCAACATGGACGTTGCAGGCCACCAACTCGCCAGACGCGCGCGCATAGCCGTCAGCCATGGCGACCACCACGCTTTCCTGCAGCGCCATGGTGTAAGTGATTTCGGACTCGTCCGTCAGCGCGTGCATGATCGGCAATTCGGTGGTGCCGGGATTGCCGAACATGCGCTTCACGCCCTCGTCCTTCATGACGGAGAGGAAGGCGGCGCGGCCGGTGATGTTATTGGATGGGGCGGACATGGCAGGCGGTTTCCTGATGCTGGAGATTTTCCGTCAACATAGAACGGATTACTTGCCGCTCAATCATCATCGCTACCCGGTGGTCGACGTTGCCTCTGGCAGAAACGCGCCTAATCCAAAAAATGTAAGTTTTTTAACCTGGATCAGGGGGTGGGCGGCAATGATTGCATACAATGGGCTTTAGAACGTTGCCCAAATCCATCGGAATGGGCGGGGGCACTAAGCGCCTTATGTTGTCTGTTGATTGATGGTGGTCAAAGGGAGTGATCAATGACCAAGAGTGTTGAATTGGGGACTGTGGAGCATGGTCTGCGCGAAGCCTATCGTCACCTGGGATTGCCGCAAGCCGCGGCTGCGATTGAAGCCTATGCAGGCATGCGGAAATCGGAATCTCTGCTCCGCAAATACGCTGATCCGGATGACTCCCGTCATCAGGTATCTTTGCGTAACGCGCTGGCCATTGACTGGCTTGTATTGCGAATGGGCACAAACCACCACTTTCGAAGGCCTATTCTCATCTGCTGGAAACAACCGCGGAAGTGGAAGGCACGAATGTGCCGCAAGACAGCATATGCCATTTGGCGCTGGCGATGGAAGTTGCCGCCGTTATGGTTGCAGAGGCAGTATTGCGCACGGATAAGTGCAGTGATTGCGATTGCCACCGGAACTTCCACGGCGAGCAAATATATGCCCGTCTGTTGGAGCTAGAAGAGGCCGTGGCTTCTCTTCGTCAAGCCGTGATGCATTTGAATAGCAATCAGAATACGTTTGCTAATTATTAGATATTTTCCGGCTAAATTTAAATATGTAAGGTGATAAATTTGCCTAGATATTTAATAAAATTGCTATATAGAGAGGAAATTACCCGATATTAATGGATTAGGAGTTATTTTGTATTGACGACGGGGCAGAGAATTGTCTGCAAGCAGCAAAGTTTTACTGTGTTTCCCAAGGATAAAAGAAACCGCCGGAACTTCCGGCGGCTTTGTAGTTAAGGCTGCAAATTCGGGTTTGTGAAGGGAATTGCAGCCTTTAGGTCCTTTTGAAACGTCGAACGACACCGAAGGCCGCAACAGCTGAACCTAGAAGGGCAGCACCGGCGGGTACCGGGATCGGAGCGGCAACGTTGCCAACCGCACCTGTGCCACCAGCGGACTCTGTTTCAGCCCAGGTGTAGTCAGGGCGCAGGTTCGAGGTGAAAAATACCATCGTGGAGCTGCTGCCTGTCGGTATACCGGCACTGCCATAGTCAAAGATCAAGCCGGTATGCGGCGTGCCGCCATCGACAGCGGGGCTGGAAATCAGATTGCCGTTGTTCACCGCTTGCGGCGCATAGATTGCGGTCGAGGTTGGGCTCAGGCCCAGTGTGTCTTCAAAGGCGCGATTGGGCGTGCGATCCCCTGCGATATCGGGGACAAATCCGGCTACATCCGGTTGGTCCAAGTCCCTATCCGGATTGGCATCGACGATATTGCCGGCCTCATCGGTGAATACACCGCCGAAATATCCGGCGCCCGAGATCAGCGGCATGTTCAGTGGTGCGATGGTGATGTTGAAGTCACGGATTGGATTGTCCAGGCCGGGGTCATCCAGCACGATATTGACCGGTTGGTACATATAAACGTACTTGGCAGTTGCACCCCAAAGATTGGCGACGTCGGCCAAATCCGTCCGGGTTACAGCACTGAAAAACGCATCGTCGGTCCAGTCACCATCGGTGTTCTGATACACTGCGAAGTTGACGAGTGAATCACAGAGTGGGCATGGGTTGCCGAATATGCTGAGCCCGGTATACCCATCCATTGCAAGATTGATGGCGTGGGCGGATGTTGTACTCAGCATAAAAGCCGAAGTACAAAGCAGTCCAAGTTTCCTCATAATCTCAGTCCTCTTGTTCCGGTGTGTAACAAAGCGTCTTCAGACCACCGTCGTTCCTGGTCATGGCTGAGATTTGGGCATTGATCGCAATTTATGTCTTGTCCAATAGGTAGGTAAGAAATGGACATACATATATATCCATTGGGTTTCAGCGGGGTGAGGCTCATAGAATTAGCGGCCGATGGGATACCCCAACGAGAAACAGCTGACAGTTGGTGATTTTCCTGAGGGGCGGCATATCATGGCGTTGTTCCCGCGCCGCAATTCTCGCTGAGAAAAGGCTATGCCCCATGACGAGAGATACCATCACCGCGTTGCCCCATCCCAAGGGATTTTCCGCCGATCCGCTGACGGATTTGATCCGTTCCGGGGCGCGGCAGTTGATCGAGCAAGCGCTTGAAGCTGAGTGGAGCGCATGGCTTGCGCCATTTTCCAATGAGACGACGTCCGAGGGGCCCGCGCGGGTCGTTCGTCACGCTCACCTGCCAGAACGAGAGGGAATGACCGGGATTGGCCCAGTGCCCGTGAAAGGGCCACGCGGGCGGGATCGTGATCGGCAGGCTGAGAAGGGTCGGTTCTCTTCTTCGATCCTGCCACCGTATCTGCGCAAGGCGAAGTCCGTCGAGGACTTACTGCCCTGGCTTTCCCTCAACGGCATTTCCACGGGCGATTTTCAGGCGGCCTTGGCCGCGCTGCTCGGGCCGAACGCGGCGGGCCTGTCGTCCCCCACCATCTCGCGGCTGAAGTCCGATTGGTGGGAGGAGTACGACCGCTGGCAGAAGCGCGATCTCAGCGCCCGGCGCATCGTCTATGTCTGGGCGGATGGCGTCTATTTCCAGCCAAGGATGGAAGAAAAGCAATGTGTTCTGGTGCTGATCGGCGCGGATGAATGGGGCCGAAAGGAGATACTGGGGCTGATCGACGGCTATCGCGAAAGGACCCAAAGCTGGCGCGCGCTCCTGCTCGACCTCAAGCGGCGCGGCCTCAATCACGCGCCCGATCTCGCGGTAGGCGACGGTGCACTGGGCTTCTGGGCCGCCCTTCGCGCGGTCTTCGGCGCGACCGCAGAACAGCGCTGCTGGTTCCATAAAACCGGCAATGGGCTGAAGGCAATGCCCCAATCGGTGCAAGCGAAAGCCAAAGGCCCCCTGCACGACATCTGGCAGGCAGAGACGAAGGCCGAAGCCATGGCGGCCTGCGATTTCTTCATCGAGACCTACGGCGTGAAAGACGAACAAGCGGTAGCCAAATGGATCAAAGACCGTGACGTGCTGCTGGCCTTCTATGATTTCCCGGCAGAACAGTGGAAACACATCAGAACCACCCATCCCATCGAAAGCGCCTTCGCGACGGTGTGTCACCGGACAGGTAAAACCAAAGGCTGTCTGAGCCGAAAGACCGCCCTCGCCATGGCGGTCAGGCTCCTGATGTCAGCGCAGGGCAAATGGCGAAAGCGCGACGGCGCAAATCGCATGCCTGGGATAATCCAGGGCATTGCATTCATCGACGGGATCAAACAAATGCAAAACGCCGCCTGATCAAGCCGTCACCAACTTTCGGCCATAGCTCTCAGCATGCGCCTTGAAGCCTATCTATGAAAAGTGGCTCTAAATCACTAAAATGTAAAACACACAACTTGATCTGACATTTCTGCTCTTATGGAGCTTAATCAAGGAGTGTCGATCAATGACAAGCATTCAAGAGAAGATCATCAAACCAAAGCTGGGACTGCTGGAGCTGGCCAAACAGCTCGGCAGTGTCAGTCAGGCCTGCACAGTGATGGGATAGTCGCGGGACAGCTTTTATCGGTTCAAAGAACTTTACGACCAAGGCGGCGAAGAGGCCCTGATGTATCTCAGCCGCCGCAAGCCTGTGATGAAGAACCGTGTGCCAGAGCCTGTCGAAAAGGCGGTGATTGAATTGGCCATAGACAACCCGGCTCTGGGGCAGAAACGGGCGTCGTGGGAGCGGCAAAAGAAAGGGATCATGGTGTCGTCGTCAGGCCTGCGGTCGATCTGGCTGCGCAATGATCTGGAAACCATGAAGAAGCGGCTCAAGGCCTTGGAAGCCCGCGCCGCGCTGGACGGCATCCTGCTGACCGAGGACCAGATGGCCGCCCTGGAAAAAGCCAAGGCCAGGAAAGAGGCGCACGGCGAAATCGCGCGCCACCACCCTGGCTATCTGGGCAGTCAGGACACCTATTATGGAGGCACAATGAAGGGGGTGGGGCGGATAGATCAACAGACGTTTGTCGACACATATGCCCGCGTGGCGGTTTGCAAACTCTATACCGAAAAGACCGCCATCACCGCCGCTGATCTACTCAACGACCGCGTGATCCCTTATCTTTGCCGCACACAAGATCAGCCTGCTGCGCGTGCTGACGGACCGAGGCACGGAATATTGCGGCAAGGTCGAGAACCACGCCTACCAGCTCTATTGGGCGATCGAGGACATAGACCACACCCGCACCAAGGCCAATTCCCCGCAAACGAATGGCATCTGTGAGCGGTTCCACCGAACCATCAAGGATGAGTTCTACGACATCGCGTTCCGCAAGAAGCTGTATCGTTCTGTTGAGGAACTACAGGTTGATCTGGACGCGTGGCTCGCCAAGTACAACGAACAGCGGCCTCCTTCCGGGCGGCACTGCTATGGTAAAACACCTATGCAACCCTTCCGCGAAACGTTACCCATCGCTGTAGACAAGACGATCCGGGCGCTCGACTAATCGGACAATGCACAACCCATTCTCAGCAACGCAAGCTGAGTTGTCCGTCAGATCAAGTCTGAAGTTTTACAACTAAAACATACGATTGGCGAGCACATAGCGAGAATCGTGTTAGCATAAGTGATTAATTTTTCAGCGTCAGACGGATTGGCGAGCACTCAGCGAGCAAAACATGAACCAAACAAACTCAACGACTTCAGACAAAAAATGGCAGTTCTGGATCGACCGTGGCGGCACGTTTACGGACATTGTCGCGCGCAGGCCGGATGGCTCGCTGACGACGCATAAACTCCTCAGCGAGAACCCGGAGCGCTACCGGGATGCCGCTATCCAGGGCATCCGCGATCTGCTCGGTATCCCCACCGGTGAGCCAATCCCGGCGGAGCAGGTGGCGGCGGTCAAGATGGGCACCACGGTCGGCACCAATGCTCTGCTGGAGCGCAAGGGTGAGAAGACGCTGCTCGCGATTACCAAGGGCTTTCACGATCAGCTCCGCATTGCCTACCAGAACCGGCCGAAGTTGTTCGACCTGAACATCAAGCTGCCGGAATTGCTCTATTCCGACGCCATTGAGGTGACGGAGCGGCTCGCGGCGGACGGCTCGGTCGTGACGCCGCTGGACGAGGCGCAGGTGCGCCAGGACCTCCAGGCGAAATATGACGAAGGCTACCGGGCCATCGCTATCGTCTTTATCCACGCCTACCGGCACGGCCAGCATGAGGCGCGTACGGCGGAAATCGCGCGGGATATTGGGTTTACCCAAATCTCGGCGAGCCATGAGGTGAGCCCGCTCATTAAGATGGTCTCCCGCGGCGACACAACGGTGGTGGACGCCTAC
Source organism: Alphaproteobacteria bacterium (assembly GCA_965202745.1). Lineage (GTDB taxonomy): Bacteria > Pseudomonadota > Alphaproteobacteria > Bin95 > Bin95 > JACKII01. The sequence continues at coordinate 407,552 of CBDBCB010000018.1, read as the reverse complement.
CTCTCCCCCATCCTGCGCCGCTATGTAAACCAGGTGGCGGGCGACCTGGGCGCCGCAACGCTGCAATTCATGCAGTCGAACGGCGGCCTGACCGCGGCGGAGCGCTTCCAGGGCAAGGACTGCATCGTCTCCGGCCCGGCGGGTGGCGTCGTGGGGGCGGCGCAAGCGGCGGGGATGGCCGGCTTCGAAAAGATTATCCTGTTCGACATGGGCGGCACCTCTACTGACGTGTCGCATTACGCGGGCGAGTACGAGCGCACCTTCGAGACGCTGGTCGCGGGCGTGCGGACGTGTGCGCCGATGATGCAGATCCACACGGTGGCGGCGGGCGGCGGTTCGATCCTGCAGTTCGATGGCTCGCGCTATCGGGTCGAGCCAGAGAGCGCCGGGGCCAATCCGGGCCCTGCCAGCTACCGCCGCGGCGGGCCGCTGACGGTGACGGACGCGAACGTCATGCTGGGCCGTGTGCAGGCCGACTTCTTCCCGAAAGTGTTCGGGCCGAATGGCGACGAGGCGCTCGACTTCCACACGGTGAAGCGCCAGTTCGAGGCGCTGGCGGCGCGTATTCACGAGGAATCCGGCGACAGCCGCTCACCCGAACAGGTGGCGGAGGGTTTCCTCACCATTGCGGTCGACAACATGGCTAACGCCATCCGCGAGATCAGCGTGCGCCGCGGCTATGACGTGACACGCTACACGCTCTGCGCCTTCGGCGGTGCGGGCGGGCAGCATGTCTGCCGGATCGCGGATGCGCTGGGGATGACCAGCGTCTTTCTGCACCCATTCTCCGGCGTGCTCAGCGCCTATGGCATGGGCCTAGCCGACCTGCGCGTGGTGCGGGAGCAGAGCGTCGAGACCAAGCTGACGCCCGACGCCATCGCCGGGCTGGAGCAGACGCTCACGATGCTGGCCGAGGCGGGACATGAGGAAATGACCGCCCAGGGCCTGCCGACCGCCGCGGTGCGCACCGAATACCGCTTGCATCTGCGCTATGACGGCACCGACGCCTCCCTGGAACTGCCGTTCGAGGCGGACGCCGCGGCCATGCGCGAGGCGTTCGAGGCGGCGCACAAGCAGCGCTTCGGCTTCACCATGCCGGAAAAGGCGCTGATGGCCACCACCGCCGTCGCAGAGGTCATCGGCGAGACCGAAATCCCCGACGAGCCCCGGTATCCGCTCGCCCCAGTGGACGCCAAGCCCATCGCGCGGCGGCCGGTTTGGGCAGGCAGCAAGTGGCAGAACGTGCCCTTCTACCAGCGGGACGCGCTCACCCCCGGGACCAAGGTCAAAGGCCCTGCGGTCATCCTGGAGAGCACCGGCACCATCGTCATTGAGCCCGGCTGGGAAGCCGCCATGACCGAGCGGCTGCATCTGGTGCTCGACCGGGTGGAGGCGCTGGACCGCGACTTCGCCATCGGTACCGAAGCCGACCCGGTTCGGCTCGAACTCTTCAACAACCTGTTCATGTCCATCGCCGAGCAAATGGGCGCGGCGCTGGAGAACACGGCTTACTCCGTCAATATCAAGGAGCGGCTGGACTTCTCCTGCGCGATCTTCGATCCGGACGGCTTCCTCTGCGCCAACGCCCCGCACATGCCGGTGCATCTGGGCAGCATGGGGGAGAGCGTGCGCTCCATCATCCGCACCCGCCGCGATAGCATGAAGCCCGGCGACTTCTTCGCCCAGAATGCGCCCTACAACGGGGGCACGCACCTGCCGGATATTACGGTGATTGCGCCGGTGTTTGAGAATGGCGAGGTGATCTTCTACGTCGCCAGCCGTGGCCATCACGCGGATATCGGCGGCAAGACCCCTGGCTCCATGCCCCCGGACTCGACGCATATCGAGGAGGAAGGCGTGCTGATCGACGACTTCCTGCTGGTCGATGGTGGGCGGTTTTTGGAGAAGGAGTTCGCCGAACTGATGCTGAGCGGCCCGTATCCGACCCGGAACGTGGACCAGAACATTGCCGACCTCCTCGCCCAGATCGCCGCCTGCGAGCGCGGCATCCAGGAGGTGCGGGGCATGGTCGAGCAGTTCGGGCTCGACGTGGTCCAGGCCTATATGCGCCACGTCCAGGGCAATGCGGAGGAGCAGGTGCGCCGCGTGATCGGCCGCCTGGGCGATGGCTCGTTCCGCTATGAGCTGGACGATGGCAGCCATGTGCAGGTGGCCATTTCGGTGGACCGGGAGGCGCGGTCGGCCAAGGTGGACTTCACCGGCACCAGCGCGCAGCAGCCGAGCAATTTTAATGCGCCGAGCGCGGTCGCAAGGGCGGCGGTGCTGTATGTGTTTAGGTGTCTGGTGGCGGACGATATTCCGCTGAACGACGGCGTGCTGAAGCCGCTGGAGATCGTCATTCCGCAGGGCTGCATGCTGAACCCGGAATACCCTGCAGCGGTGGTGGCCGGGAACGTGGAGACGTCTCAGGTGGTGACGGACACGCTGTTTGGGGCGTTGCAGGTGATGGGCGCGTCTCAGGGCACGATGAACAACTTCACCTTCGGCAACGAGCGTTACCAGAACTACGAAACCATCTGTGGCGGTAGCGGCGCGGGGCCGGACTGGGACGGCACGAGCGCCGTGCACACGCACATGACAAACACGCGCCTGACCGACCCGGAAATCCTGGAATGGCGCTTCCCGGTTCGGCTGGAGAGCTTCAACATTCGGGCCGGGAGCGGCGGGGCCGGAGCCCACCGCGGCGGTGATGGCTCCATCCGCAAAGTCCGCTTCCTGGAGCCCATGATGGCCGCCATTCTCTCGAACCACCGGCGGGTGCCACCTTACGGGATGGCAGGCGGCGAGCCTGGGAAGGTGGGGGAGACCTATGTGGTGCGGGTGGACGGCTCTAGGACTGAGCTAGGCGGCCAGGGCCAGACAGACGTGGACACGGGAGACATGATCGTGATCGAGACGCCTGGGGGCGGGGGGTATGGTGGCTAGTTAAAGCCAGCCCGAAACGTCCGGATTAAGCCTATTGCGCTGCTGCTGACCATTGGCGGTTCACTAGCCTGACTTGAACTGCGCCTTTGATTTTATATACAATTAAAGTTTTGAATGTAAAATTTATAGGAGAAGTGTGATGTTTCAACGAGTATTCGCAATCGTTGTGGTACCCATTTTGGCGCTGGTCAGCGTCAAGCAGGCAGACGCAACGGTCTACCGGTTTGATTTCGGGTCGACCTGCGCAAGTAACTGCGCCAGCATCGGATTGAACGACGGTGATCCGATCTCGGGCTTCTTCACCCTGAATACGGCCGGGCAAACGCCGTTATCGTCCGTCGATAGCTTTAGCACCGTTTTGCTGGTCGATTATGGCATTTCTGTGGGAAACATTGTCGTCGATAGCTCAACGGCATCCGCCGTGCGATTTTTCGGCAAATTTGGGGCCAATTTGGACATGTTCGGCAATTTCGCGCTCTTTATTGCCAATGAACTGTCACCGAACAAAGGCGATGCTGCGTCCATATATGGTGGATCTATCCCGTATACAACTCCTGATGCCGGTTCGGATATCTTCTGCACCGCTTCCAACTGCGTTGGCTATCTCCGCACGACAACCGGCGCGTCCCTCAATCCGGTTCCGACGACGCCATTGACCGGTGTAGAGGTTCCACTCCCTGCCGGTATATGGCTCCTAGCGGGTGGGCTTGGCGTTTTGGGCGTTGTTTCCCGCCGAACCGGGCGGTAAGCGTCAAGCAGATTGCTGGATAAGCACCCTGCGTCCATCGCAGACGCAGGCCATCTTCTCCCTACTCCGCCGGTACCCCGGTGGTGATCACCGGCTTTGCCGTCACGCCGGCGTTCTGCATTTCCTTTTTCAACTCCGGCGAGGCGAACAGGGCCTGGGCACCTTCCAGGGTTTTGAACTCGTGGATCAAGATGACCATGTTCGGATCGCCCGGCGCGTGCAGCACCTGGGCGCTGATCAGGCCCGCTGCCTTGCGCATGTGTAGCAGCCGGTCGTACTCCACCTTCCATGCGGCGTAGTCCTTCACCGGGTGGGCGATCACGGCGACGACCGGCGCGGGGTCTTTGGCGAAAGAGGGCGCGGCGGCAGCAGTAAGCGCTTCGCGGACCATGGTAACACTCCTGGCGGTTGAGCACGGCCCCCTCGGGCCGGAGCGGTCTGTGGGGTGTTATCTACCGCGCCGACCAAGCCAGCGCATATGCCTATGTGCTTCACCTTGACGGACATAGGTGGCCGACTCAAGCCGGCGTGCGTTAAGTCCGTTTTAACCTTTGGCTGCTAAGGTGTTTGCCAGGTTCCGGCCCTTAGCAATGCCCCGGCAGGTTGCTAAACAGGAGATAAACATCGGCTAAACCGCAGCTAAACCATTTCGGCCCCAAACAGTTTAGTTTTGCGCATAAATGTAGAGAAACGTTTAGGCGGGTTTCGATAGTGCTACTAAGTTACCTTTTGCCGGTGCTGGCCAAAAACCATTGGAGTACGCTTGCCAAACCCGGCATGCTTGGCCCCGAAAACAAGCAAGCAGGGTAAACGCCATGGCCGCTGATATCGTCACCTACGAGTTGCAGGACAGCGTTGCCGTCATTGGCGTCAACCGCCCGGACAAGCGGAACGCCATCAATCTGGCGGTGCTGGAGGGGCTCTCCGAAGCAGCCATCCGGGCCTCGCGGGAGGCGCGGGCGGCGGTGCTGTTCGGGCATGGGCCGAACTTCTCAGCCGGGTTGGACCTGGGCTGGCTGGCCGAACGGTTGGAGCAGGGCGGCTTCTATAGCTCGCTGGTGCAGGGTTCGCCCTGGCACCGGGCCTTCAACCTGATCAGCCGGAGCGGCATTCCCTTCGTCTTGGCCCTGCACGGACCGGTGATCGGCGGCGGGCTGGAGTTTGCCTGCGCCACCCACATCCGCGTGGTGGCGGACACCGCGGTGTTCGGCCTGCCGGAAGGGCAGCGTGGTATCTTTGTCGGCGGCGGCGGCACCGTCTGGGTGCAGCGGGTCATCGGCTACGCCACTATGGCGGACATGATGCTGACCGGCCGCATCCTCTCGTGCGAGGAGGCGCGCCAGGCGCGGGTCATGCAATACGTGGTGCCCGCCGGTGAGGAACGGGCCAAGGCCATGGAACTGGCGGAGAAGATCGCCACCAACACACCGCTCACCAATTGGCAGATCACCAACCTGCTGCCACGCATCAACGACCTGTCGCACGATGACGGCCTGTTCATGGAGTACATGAACTCCAACCTGGCCAAGCCCCCGGAAACCCAGGATCGCCTGCGCAAGTTCCTGGGTGGCAATGCCAAGCTGAAGGTGGACGAAGCGGGCGGGGACAAGGGGTAACACGCGCGGGAGAACCGGGAATGCCAACGAATCAATCCTCTGGCGGCCTCAGCATTGCCATCATCGGTGCTGGGATCGGCGGGCTTGCCGCGGCAGCCGCGCTGCTGCGGAGCGGTCACAAGGTGCGCGTCTATGAGCAGGCGCGGGCCTTTGCCAGGATCGGCGCTGGCATTCAGCAGACGCCCAACGCGGTCAAGGTCCTGCGCAAGCTGGGGCTGGAGCCAAAGTTCCGCGAACTGGCATTCCGGCCTGATTCCTCCCTGAACCGGCAGTCGGATACAGCGGAAATCACTTGGGAACGGCCCCTGGGAAGCCATGTGGAGGAGCGCTATGGCGCCCCCTATTTCTACATGCACCGGGGCGACCTGCACGCGGCACTGGCGGGCATCGTACCGGCGGAGCATGTGCACCACAACAAGCGGCTGACCGGCTTCGATGCTGGCGAGCGGGGTGTTGCGCTGCGGTTCAAGGATGGCAGCACGGCTTCTGCCGACCTGGTTATCGGCGCGGATGGCATCCACTCGGTGGTGCGCGGGCAATTGTTCGGGCCGGAGCAGGCGCGCTTTACCGGCCGGGTTGCCTACCGCACGACGTTTCCAGCCTCGCTGCTGAAGGAGCCGCTGCTGGATGGCAGCGCCAAGTGGTGGGGGCCGGACCGGCACATCGTGATGTATTATATTAACCCGCGCCGGGATGAGGTCTACTTCGTCACCAGCACGCCGGAGCCGGATTTTGCGATCGAGTCCTGGTCGGAGGTGGGCAATCTGGATACTTTACGCGCGGCCTACAAGGACTTCCATCCACGTGTGCGCTCAGTGCTGGAGGTCTGCCCGCAGGTTCACAAATGGGCGCTGGTCACGCGCGAGCCGATGCCCCAATGGAGTGGCCACCGGGCGACCCTGATGGGCGACGCTTGCCACCCGATGACCCCCTACATGGCCCAGGGCGCGGCGACCTCAATCGAGGATGCGGCGGTGCTCGCCCGCGCGCTGGATGGTGCCGGGCCGGATGACGTCAACCGGGTGCTGCGGGTCTACGAGAACAGCCGCAGGCCGCGGACGGCACGCATCCAGCAGATCTCCCGCCTGAATGACATGGCAAAGATCAGGGCGGAGATCGACGCTGTCTACAGCTACGACGCTTGGGAGGTGCCGCTGGCCGACGCCGCGCCGTAGCGGCTGACGCTGGCCGCTCTTCCAATCCCCTGCCGGTGGTATTAGCGCATCTTGCCCGGCAAATTGATCGCGTTAGGGATTCAGCTTGAACCGGCGATGCCCTGGATATGGTTAGGCAGCCCGCTCATCATGCCAGCGGTAGTAGCGGATGGAGGGGGCCAGAAACCACGGATTGCCCCAGTAATAGGGCCGCGAGGGGAAATCCAGACCGGTGAGGGGGCTGTTGCCCTCGGCCAAGCCCAGCACCTGCTGGCCGATCTTGGCACCGAAATAGCTGGAGAGCGAAATGCCGGAACCGCAATAGCCCATGGAATAGTGCCTGCCGTCGCGCTCTCCTAGGTGGGGCATCTCGTCAAACGTGTAGCCGACGAATCCCATCCAGGCGTGGGTGATTGGCGTTTGGGCCAGGTCCGGAAAGCGGCGAGCCATCTCCGCGTGCAGGGCAGGGGCGGCGGCGGTGGGGTCTGTCTCTGCGATGGAGACCCGGCCGCCGAAGACGATCCGTTTGCCTTCCGGGCAGGTCCGGTAATAGACCACCAGCTTGCGGGTGTCGCTGATAACCCGCTGCTTTGGGATCAGACGCTGGATCAGCGCGGGCTCCAGCGGCTCCGTTGCAATGATATAGCTGCCGATTGGGATAATGCGGCGCTGGTGCCAGGGCGTGGGCTTGGCCGTGTAGCCGTTGGTGGCGACGATCACGTTCCGGGCCCGGATATCGCCTTTCTGCGTGTGGACGGTCAGATTGCCCGCACTGCCGCTGATGCCTGATGCCCGGCAGTACTCGACCAGGGTGGCGCCGGCGTCCTCCGCCCGTGCCACCAGACCCTGGTGATAGGCGCCCGGATCGACCGAAGCGTGGTGCGGCAGCACGACGCCGCCATGATAAAGGGAGCTGTCGATCTCCGCCGCCTGCTCAGCTTTGGTGACCACCTGAAAATCAGTCTCCAGTCCTTTGGGCGTATTCTCATAGGACTTGGCCAGCTTCTCGAAATTGCCGGGCGAGTGGCCGGCATAGTAACGCCCGACCACGCGGTAGTCGCAGTCGATGCCTTCCCGTTCGATGAACTCACCGATCCATTGCAGGGCATTGTGGCCTTCCTTCACCAGGTTATAGGCCAGCGTGGTGTCGTATTTTTGCGCCAGGGTCGCGTAGCTGTGTTTGATGGAGGTGGAGACTTGGCCGCCATTGCGGCTGCTGCAGCCGCTGCCGATGGCGTTGGCCTCTATCACCACCGTATGCCGCCCGCCCCGCGCGGTCTGAATGGCGGCGTGCAGGCCGGTATAGCCGGAGCCGATGATGACCACGTCGGCCTGCTGAGGCAGGGCGGTGTCTGGCCGTTGGGTCAGCGGGCTGCGCTCCCACCAGAAGGATTCTGGCTTGTAGGAGGGGGCGAACAGGTTGGCGCTCATCGTTTCGTCCTCATCTTGGCCATGCGGCCCTAGGCTGGCCTCTGGGTAGGACAGCGGTCAAGGGTTAAGGGGGTTCTCCGTCGGACGTTGAGCCAAACACGTCGTCGAAGGCCGCAGCAAGTGCGGCATCCAGGTCAGCCATGGTCACTGGATAGCCCAGATCGACCAGGGAGGTCACGCCGTGCTGGCTGATGCCGCAGGGGACAATGCCGGCAAAATGCTCCAAGTCCGGCTCTACGTTGATGGCAATGCCGTGGTAGCTGACCCAGCGGCGGATTCGGACGCCGAGGGCGGCAATCTTGTCTTCGCGTCTGCCGCCCAAACCATCCGGGCCGCGGTCCACCCAAATGCCGATACGGCCGTCGCGCCGCTCTCCCCGCAGGCCGAAACGGGCAAGCGTGGCGATGATCCAGTCCTCCAGACGGCAGACATAGTCACGCACCCCCAACCGCCGAGCGCGCAGGTCCAGCATAACATAGGCCACGCGCTGGCCGGGGCCGTGATAGGTGTATTGGCCGCCGCGCCCGGTCTCGAACACCGGAAAGCGGTCCGGCGTCAGCAAATCGTCAGCATTTGCGCTGGTTCCAGCCGTATAGAGCGGCGGATGCTCCACCAGCCAGACCCATTCTGCGGCTTCACCGGGGCGGATTGCGGCCACCCGCGCTTCCATTTGCGCAACGGCGTCACCGTACGCGACCGGCGTGGCTGCTACGGTCCACTCAAGGGGGCGAACGAGCGCTTGATCCATGGGCATCCCTCTGCTATCTGCCTCGTCTCTTACCGCACAGCGAAGGCGCTTGGCGGTAAATAGTGTTCCTAGCTCCTCGGAACATAAGCGGTCGTGGCGGAATTGGTAGACGCGCAGCGTTGAGGTCGCTGTGGGAGAAATCCCGTGGAAGTTCGAGTCTTCTCGACCGCACCACCTCACAGGAGCAGCAAGTGAGCCGAGACATCGAGTCTGGTGGCAAAACAATAAACGAGGCAACGTCTGAAAACACACCCCTTCTGGTGATGTAAGGAGCGGCCAATGGCACAGATTGAAGAGCTTGAGCCAATCGCTCCGGAAGACACCAAAGTGCCTGCGGGTACGTTGAGTCACGAACTCATCGATCAGATCGAAGAAGCCGTCCGTGCGAACGACGAAGAGAGTGTTCGCGCACTGGTAGAGCCGCTGTCGGCGGCTGATGTTGCCGACATACTGGAAGGCCTGAGCGGCGAGGACCGGACCGGCCTGATCCACAATCTGGGCGATACGCTTGATCCGGAAGTTCTGCCGGAGTTGGACGGCGCCGTCCTCGAAGACGTTCTGGAGATCCTGCAGCCGGAAGAGCTGGCCGCAGCCGTTGCCGACCTGGAATCGGATGACGCGCTGGAGGTCATTTGCGACCTGGAGCCAGAACAGCTGGAAGACCTGCTGGGCCGCCTGCCGGAAGCTGACCAGGTGCTGCTGCGCCAAGGTCTGACTTATCCGGAATACACCGCCGGCCGCCTGATGCAGCGCGACCTGCTAGCGATCCCGGGCTTCTGGACGGTTGGCGATACCATCGATTTTCTGCGCTCGTCCCACGAGCTGCCGGACGATTTTTACGACATTTTCGTGATCGACCCGCGCCACGCTCCCATCGGTCAGATCGCGTTAAGCCGCATCCTGCGCAATCGCCGGCATGTGCTGATCAGCGATATCATGGAAAGCCCGCTGATTTCCTTTACCGTGACCATGGACCAGGAAGACCTGGCCCATGAATTCCGGCAGCGCAACCTGACCTCTGCCCCGATTGTGGGCGAAGACGGGCGGTTGCTGGGCGTGGTGACGATTGACGATATCGTCGACGTTATCGACGAAGAGCACGAAGACGACCTGTTGCGCATGGCCGGCGTGGCCGAGGGTGACCTTTATCAAGACACCTGGGAAACCACCAAGGCGCGGTTCCAGTGGCTGTTCATCAACCTGGGTACCGCCATTCTGGCCTCCGCCGTGATCGCTATGTTCGAGGCGACGATCGACCAGATCATGGCCCTGGCCGTGCTAATGCCCATTGTCGCCAGCATGGGCGGCAATGCCGGGACACAGACCCTTACCGTGTCGGTGCGGGCGCTCGCCATGCGCCAGTTGAACAAGCGCAACGCCATGCGCATCCTCTGGAAAGAGGTGATGGTCGGCGGGATTAATGGGTTTCTGTTTGCGGTGATCGCCGGTGTTTTGGCCGGGCTTTGGTTCGGCGACCCAATCTTAGGCTGCGTGATTGCGGCGGCGATGATCCTCAACATGATCATCGCGGGCTTTTTCGGCGTTGGCATCCCTCTGGCGCTGGACAGGTTCAAGATCGACCCGGCGGTGGCGTCATCCGTCCTGCTGACAACGGCAACGGATGTTGTGGGCTTCTTCGCGTTTCTGGGACTTGCTGGGGCGTTCATGATTTAGGGGCGATGGGTAACGGCGGCGCTAACAGGGTTTGCGCCCGGCTGGGGCATTTATGGTCCTTGCCGCCTTCTAGTTCTGCTGATGCAGTGACAACGCCAAAGACATTCGCGTTTGGAACGCTGGTTTGTCTGACGATCGCGTTTGCCGCCAGACTATCCGGCTTCTTCGACACTGCATGTCAGGGCTGGTTCGTCGGGGCGGGAAAAGGAGGCATTCTGCCCTTTTACCCAGAACGTGAACTCGCCCTCGAAATTGCTGCCAACATAGCGAGCACCAGACCCAGATACTGCCTGGGGAAGCGCTATCGCATGGGTTGTCCACTTCAGCGAGACGTACTTAGCCGTGTCTCCATTGACGAACACGGCGGAGAGCCCCGCTTGCAGACCGGTGCAGACATAGAGGAATGGGCCCAGGCTGGTGCCGCTTGCATCGTTGTACCGCGCATCGGCATAGCTTTCGCGCAGGCTATGGATGCGGCTGACATATTCCTGGGCAATGCACGGCTCCAGACCATCGCCGAATTTCCAACAATCATCGCGGCCTTTGATCCAGCCGCGCTGGACGGCTTTGAGATGCGTCAACCTTTCTGCCGTCATGTGTGGGCCTTTGGTGGCGAGCCTGTAGAGCCGGGCGGTCTCCCGGTCGAGCGCGGCCAGGTCTTCGCTCCCGCAGACGGCCTTCTCGGCGGAAGATCCTGCCTTGGCACAATCGAAACTGGGTGTTGCAGCCACGCTGTAGACGGGGAGCGCAAGCAGAGCGATTGCAAGCGCGGCGAGCGGCAGACGGCATATCCGGGTCAGGCTTATTCGGGTCAAGGGATCATTCTCCCAGGCTGTTAGCGGCCAGTTTCGGTTATCTATGGCAATTGGAGCTTGTCCTGGTACTGGGTCACAACAGCATCCAAGCCTTCGTCACGGGTCTTTACATCGATGGGGCGGACGCCGAACGCGGCAGGATGGTGCGGGAAATCAGGTTCCTTGCCGGCGGCGAGTTCCTTTGCCAGCCGCAGCAGTGTCCGCCGCGCGGCGATCACCGCCACGTCGGACGTGCCCAGATGCTCCTTGGAGCGGTCGGCGATGGTGCCCATCATCTCCACCAGGGCGCGGTCCTGGTTGTTGATGCCGGGCACGCCGGAGGAATGGCCCCGCTTCTTGGCCGCGTAGTCGCGCTGATAGTCGTTGTCCAGGTTCACTTCGGGCGTAAACGTGCCGGGGATGAGCTTGGGCGCAGCGCCGAGGCCGGTCTCCAGATAATTCCGGTCCGTCTCCGTCATTGGCTCCTCGGGGTTATAGGACGTGCCGAAGACAAAGGTGTTCTCGTCGTCGATGGGAACATAGGCGCGGGACGAGATCGGGAATTGTGGCTGCGGAATGATGGAGTTCCAGGGCAGCACCCACTGGGTGATCCGCCAGTTATAGAGCCCATCGCCCATGTCCCGCTGCGAGCCGTAATAGTAGCCGTATTCGGTGTCGCGTACGTCGAGCCGGGGCATGCCGTCCTTTCCCCAATTGCCGACGGCCTCCTTCAGCCCATCGGAGAGCGTGCCGAGGTCGTCCACCTTGTGCAGGAAGCTGGTGTGGCAGGTATCGAGTTCGCCCTCCAGCCCCTGCATGTAGTTGGCATTGTAGTGCCATTTGCGCTGCCAGCGGTGCTCCGGCGGCAGCGTGGCCCATTCGAATTCCGGCAGCGGCGGCTTGCGCTCCGGCGGTCCCATATAGACCCAGATATAGCCGCCCCATTCGGCGGCGCTGTAGATCTTGATGCGGACCTTGTGCTTGAAGTCGGTCTCTGGGCGCTGCGTATCGCGGAAGGCGACCAGGTCTCCTCCCCCAGCAGCCGGAAGCGCACGGGCTGGCCATCGGGCTCCGCCAGTTCGTGCGGCATGAAGGCGGGGATCCAGAAGCGGCGGAACAGTTCGCCCATCGGCGTGCCAGGGCCAACGCGACAGAGGAGTTCGTTGTCTTCAGACTTCAGCATGGGCGAGGCTCCTGGACGGCTGGTATTTACGCCGGTCAGTGTGCCTGATTACGAGGAATTTGGAAGGGGCGCGGTGAGGGTGCTTAAGACGCAAACGCCTCCTGCTCCATCTCGCGGCGCAGCTTGTAGGCGGCGTTTGCGGTGTCGGCCTCTACGTCGGCCCAGGTGACGGGCTGGCCGTCCGGTACGTCGCGCAGCAGCTTGACGCCATGGGCGAGGCCGAGGGGGACCATGCCGGCCTCGACCGAGGCGCGCGCCGGGCGGAGGCCGCCGGAGACGGTATAGCCGCCTTCGCCGTCCAGCATCTCGCCCGCCTTCAGGTCGCGCTTGGCGAGCGCTACCACGTCACCGATGAAGTGCCGGGCGACGCCGGTTGCTTCGCCACGCAGGCCGATGGAGGCGACGGAATAGGCCAGCTCCAGGCCGATCAGGTGCCACTTCTTGAACATTGTCATGTAACGGCCGCTGGGATCGGTGGTGACCTGGTATTCCTCGAAGCAGTTGCGGATATAGTCCGTGTCGCCACGGAAGCAGACCCACACACCCTTGCGGATGTCGTTCGGGATCGGAGTTCCGTCCCGGGCCAAGCTGGAGACCACCTCCACCATGCCCTCGCGCGCCAGCACGCCGCCTTCGGCCTTCGGGCGCATCAGGGTGGGGATGTCGTCGACGGAGCCCGGCGGCAAGAGGAGGCCGTCCGCGGGCACGTCCAGGCCGGTGGCATTGGCGATGGCGGCGCTCTCAATCGCAGGCTTGGAGCCATCCAGGAAGGCGTTGAACATCTTAGGGTTAAGCCGTCCGCGTTCGGCCTGTTCGGCGCTGAGGCCCCAATAGTCCCACATGGTCTCCGGCGTTGATGTCCGGTATTGGGGCAGCCATTTGTGGCCGCGCCCGGCGGCGGTCACGATAAAACCGCAGGTGCGCGCCCAGTCCACCAGATCGCAGGTGAGCGCTGGCTGGTCGCCATAGGCCATGGAATAGAGCACGCTTGCCGCCTCCGCCCGCCGTGACAGGCCATAGCCGCAGAAGGCATCTGCCTCGACCGTCACGTTGACGACCTGCTTGCCCGCATCAAACGCGGCGAGGCAGTGTTCGACCGCGGCAGGCGGATAGCCGGTGGCCTCGATCACGATATCGATAGCCGGATGCCGGATCAGCGCCATGGCGTCGTCCGTCACGCAGGTGGCACCGGTCTTGGCGGCGGCGTCGAGGCTGGGGGCAGCGTATTTCTCGGCCGGCCAGCCCACATAGGCGAGGTTGGATCGGGCGCTTCCGGCGTTCAGGTCCGCAACGCCGATCAGGTGAATGCCCGGCACTCGCTGTACCTGGGCGAGAAACATGGAGCCGAACTTGCCTGCACCGATCAGGCCTGCGCGCAGGGGTTTGCCGTCGGCGGCACGTTGCTGAAGCTTTAAGAACAGGCTCATGTCTAACCTCTGGGGCTTGCCGCGGGGAGGGATGGCGATTGAGCCTGTGCTTTAGCCTGCCGCACTAGTCGTCGGCAATTGCGCCTGCCGCCGCGCTGGCGTCGTCTGCTGCGTCGGCAAGCGTGCCGCCATATCCGGCCCTGACCGCGCCGATAGCATAGAGGCCGGGTGATGCGGTTAGACGGTCGGCATTGGTCTGTACTGCGGCCCCCACGCCGCGGGAGGTGTCCGGCGGTGCGAGGCTGCTCTGGGGCTCCAGCCCGATGAAGACGAAGACAGCGGCGACGGCGAGGATTTCTTCCTGGCCGGACTGCCGGTTGGTGAGACGGAGGGCGTCCACACCGTCTTTGCCGATGACTTCCTGAACTTCCATCTGGTGGCGGATCGTCAGGTGGAGCGCTTCCCGAAAGGCCGCGTCTCCGCCGCCCACGACAGCAACCGGCTGACCGGTATAGAGGCCGCCATCGCAGAACGCGCATTGGGAAACCCCCAGGCCGGTTAGGGCCTCCTCACCCGGCACGCCCAGGCGGCGCAGTTGTGCGCCTGTCGCCAGGACCACGGCAGGCGCGGCAATGTCCAACTCCGGCAAGCGCCAGCCGCCATCCCGCTCCAGGGCAGTCACGGTGCCCATTTGGTAGTCGGCGCTTGCTTCAAGCGCCTCGCCCAGCAGGCCGCCGGTAAGATCAGCGCCCGCCAGCCCGTCATAGGGGCCGGGCGTATCAAGCAAGCCGACATTGGTGATCAATCCGCAAGAATATCTGTCATCGACCAGGGCGGTCTGCACGCCGCGCTTCGCCAACTCGACCGCTGCGGTGAGGCCGGCAAAGCCTGTGCCAATGACGATAGCTTGGTGGGTGGGTTCGCTCATGGGGTGAATCCTGAAGGCGGCTCTAGTGGTCTGATCGAACCACTAGCGGGAAAGGTCAAGGATGGGGCGGGTCTGGCTGAGGCTGCCGCCAGCCCAGAGCGGCAAGTATGTCATCTTTACCCCCGGCCCCCGGCTTCAATGGGCAGGATGGCGCCGGGGCCGGTAGCGAGGACGGCTTCGCGGGAGAAGGCGGCGTTACCGGGGACCGCTGCGTGGTGGGCGTTGAACAGAAAGGTCTGGATATCCGGCAGCGTAAACCCAAGCTCGCCCAGCTTCTCCAGCACCTTGGGCGGCAGCAGCACGGCCTGCTCGCCCGGCATGCGCTCCTTGCCGGAGCTAGCCGCCGCACCAGCCGCTGCCATGGCAAGCGCGATGGGCGATAGGATCGCCGCCGCTGTGTTACGGTCTGCCAGCGGCAGGACTTCCAGTGTGCCGGAGACGCCGAACACCGTAACCGCGCCGGTATCCGAGGGCAGACCGCGGCGCTGGGCGAGCGGCGGTAGTAGGGCGTCCCCGCCCTCCGCAAAGCAGAAGGTGTACCTGCCCGGCTGGCCCATGGTTGCCATGTCGCCGGTCTGCTCGACCGCGCCCGCGATTATGCGCATGACCAGGGACATTGCCCGCCCGATACAGGCATTGGCCCGGTTGCCGGGACCGAGGCAGTTGGTGCCTGAATTCATGCCCAATTGGGCTGCGATGGGGCCGTGCACCATGGTGGCGACAGCGGGTGTTCCGATGGTGGTCAGTAGGCCCAGCAGGTTGAAATCCGGCTCTGCACACGCGGCGGCGGTAAGGACGACCGGCAGTTCGGCGGGCACACATCCGGCAAGAACACAGCAATAGGCCGCTACCGCTGGGGTCAGATCGCCGAACATGGGTGGCAGCATGGCGAGCGCCTCGTCCGGCGACGCTACGTCCGCCAGCATCGCGCTGAGACGCCGCTCGGTTGGCGGCACCAGCGGCAGGCCATCGCCCAACCCGCGCGCCGCCAATTCGGCCTGAACGGCCTCTCAGGCGGCCTCTTCCCGGAAAACTGGCAGCGGGCCGTTGCGCTCAATGAAGGTCATAGGCGGCTCACCACCCGGACAGCCGGACGGAGCAGGCCTCGGTAAAGCCGAAGGTCGGAATAAACGCAGAGTGCTTGCCCGGCCCGCCTGCCACGACGATCTGAATGTCCTTTGGCGCGCGGGCGACATGGTAATGGTCGTTCACCGGCTCGACCTCGCGCTCCTGATAGTTCTTCCGATTGTCTGCCGACACGTGCGAGTAATGCACCTTCGCGGTCTCGTAGAGCTTTTCCTGGACCGCCTGGACGCTCCAGCCATCGCGGTTCAGGGTCGCCGCATGCTCCGGTCCGAAGGCGATCATGAAGGGCGAGCGGCCATAGATATTGTTGGAGCCGGTCTGGGAAAGCGTGCCCGCCACCGTCTCCAGAATGCCGATGCTGGTGGTGCTGCCATGGTCGTTGATGTTGTGCGGCGGCTCGGCGGGCAGGGCCGTCACAATGCTGTCGCTAGCGTTGAAGCCCCGACGCACGTGATAGGGCTCCCACGGGCTTTCCTCCTCGTTCTCGCCAAAGCAGAAGGAGTATTTGGCGGGCGAGCCCTGCGTTGCCCGATCGATGATGCCGGGCTTGCCGCCGCCATCATTCATCAGCGTCAGCATCAGCACCCGGCCGATGGAGGCGTTGGCGCGGGTTCCTTGCCCGAAGCAGGAACTGCCGCAATTGACGCCGATCTCGTGCCGCACCGGCCCGTTCAGCATCAGCATCAGCGCGCACGGGTGCGTCGTCGCCAGCGTGTGCCGTACAGGTTGTATTCCGGCGTCAGCACCGCCCGCACCGCGGCCACCACCGCCGGGAAATACTCCGGCCTGCAACCAGCCATCACCGCATTGGCGGCAATGTTGTGGAGCGTCGGCAGCACCAGGCGGGGCGACATGGGCGAGAAGAGTTCGTTGTCGCCGCGGCAGGTCTCCACAAAGCGGGCGATCTTTGGCGAGAAGAGTTCGTTGTCGCCGCGGCAGGTCTCCACAAAGCGGGCGATCTTTTCCTCCGTTGGCGGATAGAGCGGCATGCCATCGCTCCAGCCCTGCTCGATGGCGAAGTCGTTGAACGCCTCGATGTCCATGTCACCGAGATCGAGAATTTCTTGTTCTGCGATATCGCTCATCCGTGTTTTCCTCCGGTGCCCGCGTGCTTTGCCGCCGCTTGGCTTCAATCACTTAAACCTACCTCTGTGCTGCACGCAGTGCAGTACCCACGCCTGAGACTCCAGGCATGGCTTTCACCTCTCCGGCATGGACCCTGCCTGGCGGCAGGGCGGGAGGCAGGAGGGAAGCTGTAAAGTTTCCCCCAATCAGCCACCTCAGGCTGCGACGGCCAGCTTCAGTGCGCCAAACGCCGTTTGGATGCGCTCCCGCAACTCCTCCTCGTTCAGGCCGCCGACCGGGTGCTTGACGATCAGCAGCTTGGGGTCGGCCTTGCGGGCTTTCGCCTAGGCGCGGACGAGGGGCAGGAACGTTTCGGTGACAACGATAAAGGTTTCAACACCTTGGGCTTCAAGGGTCGTACTGTCATGGAAACTCCACGACGAGCACGACCCTCAATCGGCCAAGGCGAGGATCGCGCCCCTGTAGTTCTTGGCGATATGCCTGGCCAGATCGTCCGGCAGAGGCTTTGCGGCGCTGTTCTTATAAAAATAGTCGACATTGTTGACCGGCCGGAACTCGCCCATCAGCTTGCGCACGCCTTCGAGCAGGGCTTGCGCGTTTGCTTTGGAATTAGAGACGATGGCGATCGGATCGCGCAGCCAGTCGGTCGGCACCTGAGCGGCTTTCGCCGCTCCTGCCGCTTCCGGCTGCAAACCGAAGACTGGATTGATGATTTTCAAAGGCATTGTCTCTCTTGATATTGGGATTGCGGGTGTTCCAGCAATCCGGCGTTAACCTGGAAAGACTATGCCGACTGCGCGCGGCCGGTCAAACGATCTCACGCACCGTGCTTGATGACACGACACTTCGTATTTGCGTCCGCAGCCTTTAAGGTTTGATTAGAAATCGCCGACCAGCCGGGAGCCTAGCCTTGGTCCGTTTGACCGACCTGACAGAGGCGAATGCATTGCATCTGCTCTCCAAAGAGTGCCCTCAATTCGAAACGGAACCGTTTGTCAGCGGTCCGCCCTTGCAGCAGCGCCGGGTGGCAATCGTTACGACGGCAGGCCTGCATCGGGCCGCCGATGCGGTGTTCGACTTGCGGGATACCGGCTATCGCGTGCTGCCGGGGTCGGTGGAGGCGGCGGATCTCGCCATGAGCCATTCCAGCGTCAACTTCGACCGCACGGGCTTTCAGCAGGACGTGAACACCGTCTTCCCCATTGACCGCTTGCGGGAAATGGCGGCAGTGGGCGAGATCGGCTCTGTCGGGGATTTTCACTATGCCCTGAATGGGGCCGGGTGGGAGCCGCACGAAATTGAGCCGACCTGCGATGAGCTGGCGTCGCTGCTGACTCGTGACCAGGTCGATGCCGTCCTGGTAGTGCCCGTCTGACCGAACTGCACCCGCGCCGTGGGCGCGATTGCACACTATCTGGAAGAGCGTGGCCTGCCGACCACCAGCATCAGCCTGGTACGGGGAGAATACGGTCCTGATTCGTCCGCCGCGGGCATTGTGGGTGCCGTTTCCGCTGGGCCTGATTATCATCGCTGTCGCTGTGGCGGTGCCGCTGATCTGGTTTCTGCCAATGGCTGCCGCTCGCGATCCGCTGGCGGTGCTGAGTCACTATTTCGGGGCGGCCGTGCTGATCCTGATGGGGCTCTCGCAACTGATGGCGACACGCTCACCAGGCATAGAGAGCGTGTTCGGCGGCCTCGACCGGGTCTATGTGCTGCACAAATGGGTTGGGATTGTTGCCCTCGCGCTGGTTCTGCTTCACGACACCATCGATGCGGAGATGGATGGGCTGGGCAACGGCTCGGCCTTGGAAGAACTGACGGAGACGCTGGGCGAGATCAGCCTCTATGGCCTGTTGGTGCTGGTGGTGCTCAGTATTGCAACCTTCGTGCCCTACCGGCTCTGGTACCGCACGCACCAGTTCATCGGCGCGTTCTTCGCGGCCTCTGCCTTCCATTTTCTGTTTATTGCCAAGCCGTTTCAGATGAGCTACCCGCCGGGTCTCTATGTTGGTGCGTTCTGCCTGATCGGCGTGGTGGCTTACGTCTGGACCCTGTTGCCGATCCGCCGCTGGGCACGGGAGCGGGTGTTTGTTGTGGAGACGGTTGAGCAGACCGGCGACGCTGTCGCTGTCACACTCAAGCCTCAGCGGGGCAGGCTGCGGCACCGGCCCGGGCAATTCGCCTTCGTGCGCTTCGACGCGCCGAGCTTGAGTGCCGCCCACCCGTTTACCATCAGCGGCGGCGCGGCGGCTCAAGTCTGGGTTGCAGGCGGTATTGGCATCACGCCTTTTCTTGCCTGGGCATCTGCCAGGAAGCCGGACGCAGCACCCGCGCACCTGTTCTATTGCGTCCGCAGCAAGGGGGAAGCGCCCCATTTGGCGGAGTTACAGGCACTGACAGCCGACAAGCCGGGCTTGACCCTGCATTTGATCGAGTCGTCAAGCGCTGGGCGGCTAGACGCTACCGGTGTTCAGCAGACTACCGGCGTCGACCTGGCCAAGACCCATGTCTATTTCTGCGGCCCCGCTGCCATGCGGGAGAGCTTGCAGGAGGGCCTCAGCAGGCTCGGCCACCGCCCTTCGCGCTTTCATTTTGAGCAGTTTGAGATGCGCTCCGGCATCGGTATCCGCAAGTTAGCTGTCTGGCTGATGGAGACAGTTTTGCGTAGGTTAGTTGTTCCATCCCGGCTGATCAGATAGCCCCTCGTCGCTCTGCGTTTTTCATGGCACGCTGTGTTTTGACCGAGGCGCGGGATGGGAGAGCGACATGGTGATCAAGCTTCACAGTCAGGCGACGACGCCACCGAAGATCAGGGCGGCCATACAGGCCAGTGACGACCCTGCGTGGGTTCTTGCCGAGCGTCACGGGACCACGGAACAGACCGTATGGAAATGGCGCCAGCGTGCCAGCGTGGAGGATCGCAGCCACACGCCCCATCGCCTTCAGACGACGTTGACGCCAGCGCAGGAAGCTGTCGCGGTGGCCCTCCGCAAGACGCTTTTGGTCTCGCTGGATGATCTGCTGGCGGTGGTGCGCGAGTTCTTGAACCCGAAGGCCTCCCGCTCTGGCCTTGACCGCTGCTTGCGTCGGCATGGCGTGGGGCCCCTGCGCGCCCTGAAAGCAGCATCGCCCCGGCCAAGGCACAGCGCCTTCAAAGCCTATGAACCTGGTTCCATCCCCATCGACCTGAAATACCTGCCACCGATGGCAGATGAGAGCCGCCGCCGTTACCTCTTCGTGGCCATCGACAGGGCAACGCGTTGGGTTGTTGTCAGGGTCTACAACAGCAAGACAGCGGCCAATGCCCGGCGCTTCCTGCGCGCCCTGGAGCGCGCCTGCCCGATGCGGATCCGCCCCATACTCCCGGATAATGGAAAAGAGTTCACGGATCGCCTGACGCCGCCTAGGTCACCTCAGACCAACGGTATGGTCGAACGGTTCAATGGCCGCATCGAAGAGGTTCTGCAGAGCCATCCCTTCCGATCCGGCGAGGTTCTGGAAGCCACGCTGCTTCGCTATGTCTGGCTTTACACCCAGCCGCTGCCGCAATCAGCCCTGGGCAGCAATCAGCCCTGGGCAGCAAGACGCCCTTGCAGGCACTGAAGGGATGGCGCAAACTCAAACTAGAGCTGGTCAGGAAACAGCCATATTACCTTCCAGGATGGGACACTTAGCCAAAGACCCGCTGCCATAGCGCACCGCTTCAGGAGCCCCGTCATGCATGCCATGCTCTTCCCCCAGCACGAACTTCGGCGCGCTGCCTGGAACCTGGCGAGCGACAACGTGCAGGCGGGGGAGGATGTGCTGATCGTCACTTCCTCCGACCAGTACCCGGAAATTGTTGAGGCGCTGCCTCCGTCACGGCGTCGGCGATCGCGGCCCCGGCGGTGATGGTGAATTATCGCCATCCGCCGAACGTTATCGCCGCTGTTGAGCGGGCCGACCTGACCATCGTCGCTACCAGCCTGCGCTTCCCCCGCGCCTATGACGATCTGAGTGAGGCGTTGTTCGCAGCGGGCAAGCGGCAGGTGCTCATCAACAATTCGCCTTTGGAGGATTTCGGACGCGGTGCCTCTCTCGCCGATCCGGCGGACCTGAGGACGCGGACTCATGCCCTGGCGAAGGCGGTCTCCAACGGCAGGAAGGTGCGCGTAACCAGCCCGAACGGCACCGACCTGACTGTCGGCATCTGCCGCCCGAGCCTACCGCTCACCGGTCATGCGGAGGAGGATACTGGCTTTGGCTCCTTCCCCAGCGGCGAGGCCATGACCTCGCCGGAGGAAGGCACGGCAGAGGGGGTGTTCGTTGCCGATAGCTTTGGCCAGGCGGTGTATCTGAATGGCGGCGGCCCGCCCTTGGGCCTGCTCGAAGACCCCATCCGCCTGACGTTCGCCAAGGGCCGCTGCGTGAAGATCGAAGGTGGCAGTGCGGCCCGGCGATTGGAAGCGGTCCTTTCCCAAGCCAAAGACGACAACATGCTGATACTGGCCGAACTCGGCCTGGGCACCAATGCCTTTGCCCGCGAAATTGGCCATGTGGAGAACAAATTCCGCTTGGGTACCGCTCACATTGCATTGGGTGCCAACCACCTGATCGGTTGGCGCGGCGCGCATATCTATGGCGGCACGCTGGTTAGCGACGTGCATGTGGACTTGGTGGCCAACGGCATTGCGATATATATAGATGGGCAACGGGTCGTAGCCTGACAGGACCGCAACTGCCTGGAGGTGTCCTCCCATGTCTGCCGATCCGAACCTCGTTCTTTGCTGTGGCGAAAATCCGTTCATCCGCATCTCCGAAACCGATGGTGGGCCGGAGACGACCATTGCCGGCTATTGGCGCAATGTGCTGTCGCCTGCCGGTCCCGGTCACGTGTTGTTCCTGAAAAGCGAGTTAACCGGAGATCAGTGGCGCATCTGGTCCGATAACATTGCCATGACCCGCTGGCTGCAAAGCACCATCCAGGGGATGCTGAACCCAGAATTGGCGGACCTGTCGATCCCGGTCGAAGAGGTGGTGTTCGACAAGGATGGCGACCCGCACCGCTTCTATACTGAGTATGTCAGCACGGATGAGGACGAGCTTTCCCTCACCTGGTATGACCTGGGTGATCCGCTGATGATCCACACCCAGTCAGGTGTAGAGCGGAAATATGGTGTTAATACCGTGCTGATCCCGGTGGCCGGCACGCGGCTGGTTATGAATGGGCAGCAAGCCAAAGGCCAAGCCTGGCCTCGGGAGCGTGACGGCCGACCCTTTAGCACTTCTGCCCTGGCCTTCTGCGAAAGTTGGACCGAGCAGCGGTAGCGGGGAAAGCCAGTGACCTATTCTATCATCGCACAATGTCCGAGGACCGGCGCGTTCGGCGGCGCAGTCGGAACCTCCTCGCTGGCAGTTGGCAACCGCTGTCTGCACATCCGGCATGGCGTTGGTGCTTTCCTCAGCCAGCACCGCACCGATCCGCGCCTGGGCGAGCAGGGAGTGGCGCTGCTCGCTGGTGGTAAGTCCGCTGCCCAAGCTATGGCCGTTGTCACCCAATCAGACCATATCGGTTGGCGGCATTGGATGCGGACGGCGGCACCGCTTTCCATCACGGTGACATGCTTTATTCCATCACGACGGAGGCGGTGGGCGAGCGCTGTATTACCGTCGGCAATATCCTGGGCAATGACCGTATTACCCACGCCATGATTGCGGCCTTCACTTAGGTAGAGGCCGAACCGTTGGAATGGCGTCTGGTGCGTGCGCTGGAGGCCGGGCGGGACGCTGGCGGTGAAATCCTGGAACCTCTGCATTCGGCGGCGCTGCGCGTTTCCGGGCCGGACGGCATGAACCGCTGCGATCTGCGCGTGGACAAGGCTGAAGAAGCTGTGGCGACGCTGCGTGAAGTGTTGACCGCCTATGGCGATCAGGAAGCGCTCCTGCGCAATGTTGCCGACGTGCCGGTCGCACGCTCGATGTTCGACGCCTCAATCAAGCGCATTGAGGAGCTGGGCTTGCAGGAACGCTTCCCGACGGCAGCCCGCCGGAGTGAATGGACGTTGAGGGGGTAGAGCTTTCCTCGAAAGCATTGGATACTGGCTGCCAACCAAACCAATAACGGAGGCAGGCCCATGACCAGCAATCCAGGCAATCCATCCACACCAAACGCCGCGCAAGGTGGCTTGCTCCCCGTCGCATGCGGCATGGAAACAGGGGCGGGCAGTGGTGCTCATGGTCATACCCATCCCAAAAAGCGGGAGGTGGTAGTCGGTGGGACCAAGATGCGGACCATCGACATTCACGCCCATTGCGCCGTGCCGAAAGCGCTCGAGCTTATGGGTATGAAACCGTTGGGCGGCCCAGGCATGCGGGCAGATCTGGACATGAAGGGCTCGCTCGATCTGCGGCTTTCGATCATGTACGAGCAGGGTATCGACATCGAAACGCTGAGCATCAATCCGAATTGGTACAAGGTTGATGACCACGACCTTGCCGCCGAAATCATCCAGGTGCAGAACGAGGCGCTGGCCGAAGCCTGCGCCACCACGCCGGATCGCTTTGTGGCCTTTGCCAGCGTGGCCTTGCAGTTCCCGGAACTGGCCGCCCAGCAGTTGGAAGATGGCGTCAAAAAGTATGGCCTGAAGGGGGCAGGCGTCGGCGGCAACGTGGCGGGGGAGGAACTGGCCGATCCGAAATTCCATCCCTTTTGGGCCAAGGCGGAGGAACTGGGTGTTGTGGTCTTCATCCACCCCCAGGCGGACGGCGCACCGACCCTGTTGGGCCACCGGTTCAAGGGCAACGGCTATTTGAGCAACGTCATCGGCAACCCGCTGGAGACCACGATTGCCCTGTCACATCTGATCTTTGAGGGTACACTGGACCGCTTCCCCGGGCTGAAGATCTGCGCGGCGCATGCGGGCGGGTTCCTGCCGAGCTATGCCGGGCGCTTCGATCATGGTTGCACCACACGGCCAGACCTCTGCCCCGGCGGTGAGCATGGCTGTATTGAGCATAAGCCCAGTGACTACCTGAAGCGCATCTTCTTCGACACCATGCTGTTCCGCCCCGAAGGCGTGCGCCATCTGGCGGCGGAGGTCGGTGTCAGCCAATTGATGGTCGGCACCGACTACCCCTTCCCCTGGACCGACAAAGCGGTGGATTTGATCCTGGAGACGCCGGATTTATCCGACGACGACAAGTGTGCGATCCTGTGGGGGAACGCGGCGGCGCTGTTGGGGCTGGAGGGGTAGGGCCTAAGCCTGTTCTTTGGTCAGGCCCCAGGCGCGCTCGGCGTAGCCAGTGTCGACGATGTCGAACACCACGCCATTGGGATCGCGGAATTTGACTTCCGTCGCGCCCTCCGGCGTGTTCGGCAGGCTCATGTGGTATTTGCCGCCTTTGGCTTCGATCTTTTCCCGCATGCCGGGCAAATCGTTATCGACAAAGCCGATATGGTGCAGGCCATGGAAATCTTTGCCGCGCTCGTCGCCAGCCTGCTTGTCTGTCTGGAACTTCAGAATGGCGAGGCTGACCACACCGTCCGTCAGCAGGATGGCAATGGGCGAAATCATGGAGCGGGCCGTGCCAAAGGTCTCTTCGTAGAACTTGGCGGTCGCTTCCATGTCGGGCACGGTAATCGCGATATGGCGGAGCTTGGGCATTTGCACGGTACCTCCAGGTAGGCGGCGGGCGCGTTGCCCGCCACGGTTGATCTTATAAGGGCAACGTAACGGCGCGGCGCTCGCGCAGGCTCATGGTGACGGCGTCGGTCCATTCCATGTACTTGCAGCCGGTGGTGAAATCGGTGTGGGTAATCGGCTCCACGCCGCGGATGGCGTTGATGAACTCTTCCTCCACGCGCCAGCCACCCTTTTTGGCCGGATCAATGGCGACAGGGGAGAGGTCGGCGTCGCCCTTCTTGCCCGCCGACAGGGCCATATCGCCACCCACCGGCTGGTGCAGGCGGATGGTGCCTTCGGTGCCGAAGATGTGCACATCTGCCAGCGAAGGCATGTGCCCTACGACGCTAGAAACGTTGAAGCGCATCTGGCCGCCCGGCTCCATCTCGCCGATGACATCCACATGGTCGGGAATGCGCATGGCCATGCGGTTGCCATTGTCGTCGATGCGGTGCTTCACGACGCTCTGGCCGACCGCCATGACGGTCTTCATCTGACCGATCCAGCGCATCATGGCCTCGTACCAGATACCCATGTTCATGACATTGTTGCCGGAGAGGTCGCGGTCGTGCCGCCAATGCACCGGCGCGTTGGCGTCGGGGAAGGCGCGGGCGGCAGCGATGCGGGCGTCGACGCCGATCAGATTGTCGATATAGCCGTCCGCGATCATGCCCTGGATGGTCTGGTCGAAGGCCAGCGTGTGCGGCGCGGGCACGATCTGCGCAATCAGCTTCGGGTGCTTGCGCGACGCCGCCAGCATGTGCTTGCCATCCGAGAGGTTCATGGCCATCCGGGCCTCGCACATCACGTGCTTGCCTGCTTCGAGCGCGGCGATGGTCAGCGTGCGGTGCATGTAGGGCCAAGTGCCGATGCAGACCGCGTCCACGTTCGGGTCGGCCAGTACCTCTTCCCAGCCATCGCAAACTTTGGCGATGCCGAACTCGTCGGCGATGGCCTGGCCGGAAGCGACGGTGCGGTTCGCGACGCTAACGATCTCGACGTTCGATTGCGCTCGGAAGCCGGGAATGTGGCGGCTGCGCACGTTGCCGCCGGCACCGATCAGGCCGATGCGGATGGTATCTTGGCTCATGAGTTTCCGTCCTTTTGTGTTTGTGCTTTTTTGTGACCCACCAGGGCCGTCAATTGCCTGTCGCGCCAGTCCTGCCGGACCTGATGTTGGTCCATGGGCAATGCTGCGCGGCGTTCCTCGTTGATCCGGGCGACCAGTTCGGGTGTCCATTCCCGCGGGTCCGCCTGTTCCTTCGCCAGATCATAGTATAGTTGGCCCAGCATGTCGCAATAGCCGGGAACGCCGTTCGCCGAATTCAGGTCGATGGTCTCGAACGGTCCGATGAAGGACCAGCGAAGGCCGAGGCCATCCGCAATGGCCGCGTCCACATCCGCGACCGAGCAGACACCGTCCTGCACCAGCCGGAATGCTTCGCCCAGCAATGCGCCTTGCAGGCGGTTGACGATGAAGCCGTTGATATCGCGCGTGGTGCTGATGGGGCTCTGGCCGATGGCCGCCATCAAGTCGCGCGTGACGCACCGCTGGGACAACCGGATGATGCTGCACTTCCGCCATCCATCAACTCGCGCGTGCGCGTGACGCAGGCGGCCCCCGGGGGGAGGGGGGCAAATATGATCAAGCCATCAACTCGCGCGTGCGCGTGACGCAGGCGGGATCGGTCCAGGGGGCGGGCACAATTTCCACCAGCGGGATGATGTGCGGCGGGTTGATTGGATGGGCGACCAGCACCCGGCTCTGCCCAGGCAGCCCTTCGGAGAATTGGGAGGCCGGAATGCCGCTGGTCGAACTCGCGAGCACGGTGTCCGGCGCGGCGAGCCGGTCTAGCTCCTTGTAGAGTTCCGCCTTCACCTCCACCCGCTCCGGCGCGCTTTCCTGGCAGTGGATAGCATTGGTGAGCGCATCGGCCAGCTTGCTGGCGCGGCGATACGGCCCAGCACGGCGGCGGGCGTCTCGCCGCGCAATAGGTCGGCTTCGGCGAGGGCAGGCAGGTTTTGCTCGATCAGTTCTAGCGCTTTCTCCGAAGCGCCGTCCAATGGATCGAAGATTTCAACGTTGTAACCCGCGCGGGCAAAGACGATGGACCAGGCCCGTGCCGACAATGGCGATTTTTCCGGTCATGAAATTCACACTGTTGAGGATAGGAGATTGAATTTACGCGACCATAGCGATTCCAAACAGCGTTAGCACCACCACGTTAACCCCATCTCCCTCTTCATCTTGAGCCGACGCGAATGCGGCGGGTCGCAAGATGTCCATTCGTATCCAAGAGACCTTTCGACTCGCGCCTGGAGGCGCGGCTCAAGGTGAAGGGAGGGTGTGTTCTATCCCTTGTTCAACGCTTTCAGAAAGTCATCGACAATCCGTTCGGCGGTGTGGGTGGGTTGCCAGCCCCATTCCTCGCGCGCTTTTGTGTCGTCCAGGGGGCGGGCCAGTTCATCGATCAATGTCTGGAAATTTGGGTCGGGATTGAAGCTCAGGTCAGCGCTGGGGAGCTTCGCCTTTACCATATCTGCCAGTTCCGCGGCGCTGGGCGTCGGCTTAACGCCATCGACCAGATAGTTCACCATTTTGATATTCTCGACCGGTGCTTGCGCCAGCCGGATCGTCGCGGTTGCGGCCTCTGTTATGTACATGATCGGCATGCGGGTTTCGGGTGTCACCCAGATGGTGAAGGGCTCACCCGCCGCGCTGCGTTCAATCATCCAGGAGGTGTACTGTACCACCCCCGGCGTCTCGACCCCCGGCCCGACCACGGATGGGTAGCGGATGCCGCGGAAATCGAGCCCGTGCTTCCGCTTGTAGTAGAGGCCCATGTGTTCGCCGAATGCCTTGGTCGCGCCATAGAAGAACATGGGCCGTTGGATGGTCATGTCGTCGATAGGCGCTGGGGCTTCGTCCAGGCCATGACCATACGTGCCGACCGAAGAGGAGAAGATCACCTGCTCCACCTCGAACAGGCGCGCGGCTTCCAGCACGTAAAACGTGCCCATGGCGTTGGTCTGGATGGCGCTGGCTGGGTCGGCATCGCTGGGGGCGGAGAGCATTGCGCCCAGGTGGTAGATCACCCGCGGCTTCGATGCCTTCACCACGTCCAGCACATGGCTGAAATTGCCGACATCGCCCGCAACGGCAGTCACCTTGTCCGCCAGATCGCCCAGCCTACGGGCAGAGGGATTGCGGCTGAAGACAGTGATGTCGGTTTCGCCTTCGGCGAATAGTTGCCGGGCAACTTCCAGGCCGACGAAGCCCGCGCCGCCGGTGATCAAAACGCTCATGGGATGACCTTTCTTTTTTTTGGTGGACGCGCCGGCACGTTTGCCATCACATCCGTTCTCCCGCGGAGGCGGGAGCCCATGCCTGAGAGCTTCTTTCAAAGTCCGGACAATGTCGTGCGTCTCTCAGGCATGGGTCCCCGCCTCCGCGGGGACTGGGTTTGATCGTAAGAGGAGTGACGAGCCTTCCCCCTACCGGAACGCCGGCATGATCTCTTCAGCGAACAGGCGCATGGAGTTCAGCACCTTCTCGCGCGGCACGTCACCGAACCAGCAGGAAGTGTTGAAGTGGGTGATGCCCATGGCATCCTGCAATTCCTGCAGTTTCTCGATGCAGCGCTTTGGCGAGCCCATGACGAAGTAATTATCCAGCAGTTCCTGCTCGGTCGGCTCGTTCTCCATCGGCAGAGCGATGGCCTTGCCGTCATGATCGACCCGCTCCAGCCCGGCGCGCAGGCTGAGGGTGACGCGCATATTCCAGCGGGCCTGCTCAACGATGGCGGAGAGTTCGGACTCGTCTTCCGTCACATAGACCGGGCGGTGTGTGGAGATGCGGACCTTGGACTTGACCGCCGGATCAACATTAATCGCGTCAAAGCCTTTGCGGAACTCCCGCAGGCGTTGGATAGGCACGCCGAAGCCGCCGGAGACGACGTTGAGGCCGCAGCGCACGGTGGCCTCGATGGATTCAATGCTCTGGCCGACCACATAAATCGGCGGGTGAGGGTCTTGCACCGGTGTCGGGAAGACGTGGGTCTCGCCGAACTTGTAGAACTCGCCGTCATAGCTGAATGGCTTGTCCGAAAAGGCTTTCAGCAGAATATCCACGCCTTCCTCGAACCGGGCGCGGCTTTCGGAGAGGTCGTGGCCCAGGCGTTCGAACTCATAAGGCTGGTAGCCACGGCCCAGCCGACATCCAACCGGCCACCGGACAGGATATCCACGGTTGCGATCTCTTCCGCCACGATCAGCGGGTTGTGCAAGGGCAACACCACGACAGCAGAGCCGATGCGGATACGCTCGGTCTTGGCGGCGATATGGTCTGCCACCATCAGCGTGCGCGAGAGCAGGCCATAGCTGGAGAAGTGGTGCTCCGCGCACCAAATGCTGTCAAAGCCCAGCTTGTCGGCGTGCTGGGCGATCTCGACGCCCCGGCCGAAAATCTCTGCGGACGGACGGTTGGTGGGGCTTTGAAGCAGGAGATAAAGTGCCGAATTCCATGGAGTTCCTCGTTGGCCTGGATAGATAGGTCGCTCGCGCAACCGGCATTGGCCAAAGGTATAACCATCATTCGCGCAAACGGGAAACCGCGCGATGCAAAAATCCGCGGGGCACGGCTCAGTCTTTCTTTGAATAGCGGAAGTCGCAGTGGCTGGCGCCGCTCATGATGGTCTGTGTGCGCTCAAACTTGATGGAAGGGTCGTAGCCCTCGCAGAACGTGCCGTCGCGATTGCACGAAAGCAGGTGGCCGATATGGCCGAGGTCCAGTTCTTTGTACATTTCGGAGTAACGGCAGCGCGTGACGTTGAAATTCACGTGCTCTTCATTCTCTTCCAGCACATCCATCTCCAGCGCGCCGCCGGCGGTCCATTGCGGCAGCAGCTTGTAGAAGCCTTGCAGGGATGGCTCCTCACCGGCCGCGCGGGAAGCATCAGCATAGGCCTGGCCTTGGGCGACAGCGTGCTTGATGATGGCTTGCCCGAGAATTTCCTGCGCTTTCTCCTCGCCCAGCACGGCGGCCATTTCTTCGTAGATCGGCTTGACCAGGTTCGCTTCAATACGGCGTTGCTCAAGGATGGGCAGATCGGATTTGGCCATGACGTTCTCTCCGTCGTTGGAATTGCGCTTCGGCTTTTCTGCCAGAGACCTTTGCATGGCGAAAGGGTGGTGCGGCTGCGGGGAAGGGCCTATCTGCTGGAATGGGTAAACCGACAGAAGGAGCAACCCAATGTCCTTGGCTGCAAAGCTCGAGGCCATCTACGCTGGCGCTGCGACCCGCATTCCCGCGGACAAGCGCGCCATAATGGCCGACTTCACCAAGATCCAGCGCGAAAGCGGGATTGCGGATGGAGCGATAAAGGCAGGGGCGACGCTGCCTGCCTTTTCCCTGAACAATCAGACGGGCCAGACCGTCACCTCCGCCGCATTGCTGGCGCAGGGGCCGGTTGTCCTCACCGTTTTCCGCGGCGTTTGGTGACCGTACTGCAACGCAGAGCTGTACGCTTTGCAAGCGGTGCTTGACCAGATCAAAGCCTACGGTGCCTCTCTCGTCGCGCTGACTCCGCATTTGCCGGATCACAGCCAGGCGATGGTGCAGAAAAACGAACTGGACTTCGACCTGCTGAGCGATCCGAAGAACGACTATGCCGCCGAACTGGGACTTCGCTTCACTGTCGAAGACCCGTTGCGCGGCGTCTATGCCGGCTTCGGCATCGATCTGCCGAAGTTCAACGGTGATCCCAGCTGGACCTTGCCGATGCCGGGCCGGTTGGTGATCGACAAGGCGGGAGTGGTTCGCGCAGCGGATGTCGATCCCGACTACACCAAACGGCCGGAGCCGGAGAAGACGCTCGCGGATTTGGCTGCACTGGCTTAGTCTGTAGCTATCACATCCAGGAAGATAATATGGCTGTTTTCTGACCAGCTCTAGTTTGAGTTTTCGCCATCCCTTCAGTGCCTGCAAGGGCGTCTTGCTGCCCAGGGCTGATTGCAGCAGCGGCTGGGTGTAAAGCCAGACATAGCGAAGCAGCGTGGCTTCCAGAACCTCGCCGGATCGGAAGGGATGGCTCTGCAGAACCTCTTCGATGCGGCCATTGAACCGTTCGACCATACCGTTGGTCTGAGGTGACCTAGGCGGCGTCAGGCGATGATCGATATCGAGGGCGGCGCCCAGCGTGTCGCATTCATGCGCGCCTGTTGCGGCGCGCTGGCGCAGACTGAAGAGGCGATCCGTGAACTCTTTATCCATTATCCGGGAGTATGGGGCGGATCCGCATCGGGCAGGCGCGCTCCAGGGCGCGCAGGAAGCGCCGGGCATTGGCCGTTGTCTTGCTGTTGTAGACCCTGACAACAACCCAACGCGTTGCCCTGTCGATGGCCACGAAGAGGGAACGGCGGCGGCTCTCATCTGCCATCGGTGGCAGGTATTTCAGGTCGATGGGGATGGAACCGGGTTCATAGGCTTTGAAGGCGCTGTGCTTTGGCCGGGCGATGCTGCTTTCAGGGCGCGCAGGGGCCCCACGCCATGCCGACGCAAGCAGCGGTCAAGGCCAGAGCGGGAGGCATTCGGGTTCAAGAACTCGCGCACCACCGCCAGCAGATCATCCAGCGAGACCAAAAGCGTCTTGCGGAGGGCCACGGCGACAGCTTCCTGCGCTGGCGTCAACGTCGTCTGAAGGCGATGGGGCGTGTGGCTGCGATCCTCCACGCTGGCACGCTGGCACCATTTCCATACAGTCTGTTCCGTGGTCCCGTGACGCTTGGCAAGAACCCACGCAGGGTCGTCACTGGCCTGTATGGCCGCCCTGATCTTCGGTGGCGTCGTCGCCTGACTGTGAAGCTTGATCACCATGTCGCTCTCCCATCCCGCGCCTCGGTCAAAACACAGCGTGCCATGAAAAACGCAGAGCGACGAGGGGCTATCCGATCAGCCGGGATGGAACAATTAGCCTCTGAAGATTGCGCCGCCTCGCCGGGAGACTGGCCGGGCGGGGCTTCTGCGTCCGGATCAAGGCTTTGTTCGTCAATGTCTTCTCACCCGATTAACAACAAGCTCGGCGTTTTATGGATGCTGGGTGCGGCGACGGCCTTTACCGGGCTCTATGTGGCGATCCGTGAGCTTGGGCAGGTGCTGCCGACGTTCGAGATCCTGTTCTTCCGCAGCTTTTTCTCGCTGGTTTTGATGCTGCCATGGCTCTGGCGGCAAAGGCTGGATGCATTCAAAAGCGCTAAGCCGCACATGCACCTGATCCGCGGCATCTCCACCTTTACCGCCATGAGCATGATGTTTTTCGGCGTCGCCAATTCGCCCCTGGCAGATGCGAGCGCCCTTCAAAGCACCTATCCGCTGTTTACTATCGTGCTGGCGCTCATCCTGATCGGGGAGCGGCCGGGAATCGGGCGATGGATTGCGGCGGCGGTAGGGTTCGCCGGCATTCTGGTGATCGTACAGCCCGGCTTTGCGGAGGTCGGGTAGCCTACATTGGCGCTGCTTGGCTGCTCAATCTTCTACTCCATCTCCAATACCTCGGTGAAGCTGATGGCGGGGTCCGATCATCCGACGAAGATGGTGTTTTCGGTCAATTTCATCATCACGGTGCTGGCGGCGATCCCCTGCGCCTATGTCTGGGTGACGCCGCCGCTGTCGGCGGTGCCGTGGATCGCCATGCTGGCGCTTACCGGTTACACCGCACAACATGTGCATCACGCGGGCGCTGAGCCATGGGGAAGCGAGTGTGGTGATGCCTATCAATTATGTCCGCCTGCCATTCGCCGCCATTGTCGGCTTCCTGCTCTATACGGAAGTGCCGGACGCGTTCACCTTAACCGGCGGTGCCATCATATTTGCGGCCGTCAGCTACATCGCGGCGTCGGAGGCGGGCGGTAAGGGCAAGCCGAAGGGCGGTGCAAAAGCGCCTGCGCGCGGCTAGATGGCATGGCAGGTCTCCCCGTCAATAATCTGGTCGGCATTGCCTGGATGGTCGGGACGGCGGTCTCCCTGACCGCCATGTATATTGCGGCGCGGCAGCTTTCGCCTGGATTGTCACCGTTTCAGATTGTTCTGTTCCGCGCGGGGGCCAGCTTGTTGATCCTGCTGCCCTGGCTGATGCGGGCGGGGCTCAAGGTATTGAAGGCCGAGAACCACTGGCTGCACGCCGGACGCGGTCTTAGCACATTCGGGACGATCAGCTTTCTGTTCTATGGCGTCGCCAATGCGCCGTTGGCCGACGCAAAGGCCCTGCAAGCGGTCTATCCCTGTCCTGGTCGTCGTATTGCTGGGCGAGCCCTGTGGCCGGGCGCGATGGCTTGCGGCCCTGGCGGGGTTTTGCGGCTTGCTGGTGATCGTCCGTCCCAGGGCTCGTGGAGATCAATGACGCCACATTGGCGCTACTGACCTGCTCGCTTTGCTATGCTTCGTCCAATGTGTTCGCGAAGCTGCTGGTCCGCCCGCGCGATCCGGTGACGACGATGGTGTTCACGATGAATGGTTACATCGTGCTGTTCGCCATCATTCCGGCTGCGCTGGACTGGCGGATGCTTTCCTGGGAGATGACGCCCTGGCTGGTATTGCTGGCCGTCGCCGGGTTTAGTGCCCAGTCGTGCATGACGCGCGCGATGATTGCCGGGGAGGCCAGCGTCGTGATGCCGTTTGACTATCTGCGCCTGCCGATTGCGGCACTGGCTGGCTTTTTGCTGTACCGGGAAGTGCCCAATCTGCCGACCGTTCTGGGCGCGGCGGTCATCGTGGCCAGCGTTGTCTATATCAGTTTGGCTGAGGCTCGGCTGAAAAACAAACCGGTGGGCGCTGCTTGACGTATAGTGGTTAACATTCCGGAGTAGAGGAGGTGCTTTATGCGGTTGCTTCTAGCCTTTGTAGTGATTCTCGTGGCGCTTGCCGCCCCGCCCCGCCCCGCCCCGGCCCGTGCGCAAAGCGACGCTGACCGGACCGCCATCCAAAACGTCATTGCCAGCCAGATCAAGGCTTTCCGGACGGACAACGCGGCGACCGCCTATTCCTACGCCGCGCCCAACATCAAGGCGATATTCCCAACGCCGGATACCTTCATGGAGATGGTGCGCAGTGGTTACCGCTCCGTCTACCGACCTCAGTCTTTCGATTTCGGCCCGCTGGACTTTACCGATGGCCAATGGGTCCAGCCTGTTCGGTTGGTTGGCCCTGACGGCAAGCCGATGGTGGCGCTGTATATGATGGAGCAGCAACCGGACGGCGCCTGGAAAATCGCCGGGATTTACATGCTGCGCGGCCGGGGAGAAACAGCCTGAGACAGGCGGCGGAATAGCAGCCTTACTATTCGCGTCTAACTCCGCTATACTCCGCCGGTTTGTGATCGCGAATAGCCAAGGTTTCCAGGTATGGCGAATGTAACGGTCATTGGCTCCCAGTGGGGCGATGAAGGCAAAGGCAAGATTGTCGATTGGCTCTCGGAACGCGCGGATATCGTCGTGCGCTTTCAGGGCGGGCATAATGCCGGCCATACGTTGCAGATCGGAGACAACACCTACAAGCTCTCTCTGCTGCCCTCTGGGCTGGCGCGGGGCAAGCTTTCGGTCATTGGCAATGGCGTGGTGATTGACCCCTGGGCGCTTCTGGCTGAAATCGAGCGTATTCGCGGACAGGGTCTGGATGTAACGCCGCAAAACCTGCGGATTGCTGAGAACGCCACGGTTATCCTGCCTTTCTACGCCCAATTGGACCAGGCGCGGGAAGCGGCGCGAGGCAAGGGCGCCATCGGTACGACGGGCCGCGGCATTGGCATTGCCTATGAAGATAAAGTCGCTCGCCACGCCATCCGCATGTGCGATTTGGCTGAGCCAGAC
Source organism: Alphaproteobacteria bacterium (assembly GCA_965202745.1). Lineage (GTDB taxonomy): Bacteria > Pseudomonadota > Alphaproteobacteria > Bin95 > Bin95 > JACKII01. The sequence continues at coordinate 373,269 of CBDBCB010000018.1, read as the reverse complement.
ACGCTTGTCTCAAAAGTCGAAGCCCTGTTGCTGCACCACAATGCGTTCCTGCGCGGCCTGGGTGAGCCGGAGGTGGACGCAGGCGAATTGCTGACGGAGCTGGCGGAGATTGCGCCCCAAGTCGCCAGCTATGTAGAGCCCACATGGAAACGATTGAACGACGCCCGCAAGGCTGGCAAGCGGCTGCTGTTCGAAGGTGCGCAGGGCACCATGTTGGACATTGACCACGGGACATATCCGTTCGTCACCTCGTCCAATACCGTCGCGGCGGCGGCGGGGGCTGGTGCGGGCGTTGGAGCTGCTGCAACAGGCTATATTCTGGGGATTACAAAGGCCTATACCACCCGCGTTGGCGGTGGCCCGTTCCCGACCGAGCAGCTGAACGAAATCGGCGAGTTCCTGGGCCAGCGCGGCCATGAGTTCGGCGTTATGACAGGGCGGAAACGTCGTTGCGGATGGTTCGACGCTGTCATGGTGCGCCAGGCGGTGCAGGTGGGCGGCATTGACGGCATCGCACTGACCAAGCTGGACGTGCTGGACGAGATGGAAGAGCTGAAAGTCTGCGTCGCCTATCAGGACGCAGCCGACAATCGCTATGACTACCTGCCGTCCTCCATGAAGCTGCAGGCGGAAGTTACACCTATTTACGAGACATTCAAGGGCTGGCCGGAAAGCACCAAGGGTGCGAAATCCTGGGCGGAGTTGCCTGCGACAGCGGTCAAGTATGTGCGCCGTATCGAGGAACTGATCGGCGCGCCGGTCGCGCTGCTCTCTACCGGGCCGGAGCGTGACGAGACCATTCTGGTGAAGGACCCGTTCGCAGGGTAGAGCATCGCCGGTTCAAATCGAAGCGCTTTTGCGATCAATTTACCCGATCCAGACGGGTCGGGTTCTTCTCTAGTTGCGAGTAAAAAATAGTCCAAGCTGCGGGCCTTCCACACTGAAGCGGAAGGCATCGCAGGCCCCGTCGTCGATTGCCAGCACGGGTTTGCCGCCGGCGGGGTATTCCACGCGTATTGTGACAGGCGCAGCGCACAGGCCGCCGCCGCCGATCGGCACCGTCGCATGCAGCGGCTCTGTAGAGCCCGTCAACAGCACGAGCACGTGCACTTTTCCCCCGCCGCCATCCACGCCCGGCGTATGCAGGCCTGCGGAAGCAAGATCGTACATGCCGTCCTGATCGAAGTCCGCTGAAACGACACCTTCCGGCAGCCAGTAAACCCCGCGGAGGGCATCTGCCGGCACCTTTTCCCGCAATAGCGCCAACGCCCCGCCGACCCACAATCCAGGGTCAGTCCGTTCCTGGTCGTGGCTGAGTTCAAGCGCCCGCATGCTGGTCATGTGTTGCAGGCAGGACAGGGTGAGCAATGGCGCCAGAGAACCGCCACGCGCGCTGTCTCCTGCCATGGCGCATGCCGCGTCGCGGTAGGGAATCCAGGCGCGTTGGGCTGCCCGCAGTTTAGCCTGCGCAATGCCGTCCCGTGCATTTTCCATAGCTTGGCCATATCGGATGTTCAGGTCATTGTCCGCCGCCCGGGCGGTGGCATCTGCACATTGGTTCATGTCCTGCTGACTGCCGGAGCAGTCGGGCCGACTGTCCTCAGCAATGGCTATGGACGGTGCGAGCAGGGCGATCAAAGTCGCTAATTTGACTATGCGCATCAACCTGTCTCCGCGTGCGCTGGCGTGGCTTCGGGCTGCCGCACTCAGCACCACGATTGCATTTACCCGGCGCGTGGCATCGGACCGTTTGTGCAGTTTAACGCTTAATTCACTTCGAGTTCACGCAGCCTGCGACCTAACTATTGTGCAAATTCGAGCATTCAGGGGCTGCAAAGGCGGCACGCGGAAAGCGGCATAGGATGGTGCGATGAACGGCGAAGTAAAAGACCTTATCTTGGATGTGTACGACATAGTGGTTGATCCGGGCCGGTAGCCCGGTGTGCTCGACCGGCTTGCCGACACCATCAACGCCCGTGGCTGCATCGTTTTCGAGATGCAGGGGCGGGGTGCTACGCGGGAAATCACCGCTCCCTTGTACTCGGGTATCTATTCGCGGCGTGTGCTGGACCATTACATTTCAGCCTATCACGCGCTGGAACTGGAAGATCAGGACACATTCGAAGCCCACTCGCTGGCAGCCGACGGCATCGACATGATCGGCGACGACATCCTGCGGGGTGTGCGGGGGCAAAACCGCCCGCGCCCACATGAACGGCTTTTGAAGTCCTACGGCATTCACCACCGCGCAGCTTGTCTGTTGGACAAAGACAATAAATATCGGGCGCGGTTCTCTATTCAATGGGGAGAGGGGAAAGGAACGATGAGGAATGGGGAAAAACAAGTGCTTGGGCAGGTCTTACCGCTTGTTGCAAAGGCAATGGACCTGGGGCGGCCGGCCGCGCGGCTGGCTGCGGAGCACCGTAATCTGGTGGCGGCGATGGATTGCCTGCGCATCGGCGTATGCATCTTGGACCAGGACCGGCGCGTGGCCCTTGCCAACAATGAGTTCGAGCGCCAGCGCGAGACGTACGGCGCGTTCCGTACCGAGGCGGGAGGGCAATTGAGCTTTACCGACGCAGCCAATCAGAAACGGTTTCAATCCTTGTTCGAGAATGCGCTGAACCACGGCTATTTCGATGCCAGGCCACGCAAGGAAGCCATCGTTACCCAGACCCAGGAGCGGGTGAGCGCACTTTGCATGAAGTCGCACCGCTAGACATGGCCGAAGAGATGAGCGCCGCCCATTGGGATGGGGTGATCGTCTACAGCCTGGATACCAATTTGCCGACGGAGGCGGATACCACTGTCCTGGAGGAAGTGTTCGGCCTAACCGCGACTGAGGCCTCTCTGAGCAATCTGGTGGGCGAGGGGCTGACCAACGCGTAGATTTCGGATCGCCGTTGCCGGTCGGTCGAGACTATCAACGCGCAAGTGAAGTCCTTGCTGACCAAGATTCAATGCGCCAACCGCACGCAGCTTGTGCGTTTGCTCTCCGGCTTCAGCACGGACTATCTGCGGCGGGACAATTGATACCAACTTTTCGTGACTGAAACCCATTGCATGGCGCACGGTCACTGAAAGTTGGAACAAGCCTGCAATTACGGCGGCAAGCATGAACTAGCCTATTTGCCGAATGGCAACTTTATGGCCATAATATAGCAATTCAGTTGCAAACGGAGTTCTTTGCCTATGTGTTCCATCCCGGCTGATCAGATAGCTCCTCGTCGCTCTGCGTTTTTCATGGCACGCTGTGTTTTGACCGAGGCGCGGGATGGGAGAGCGACATGGTGATCAAGCTTCACAGTCAGGCGACGACGCCACCGAAGATCAGGGCGGCCATACAGGCCAGTGACGACCCTGCGTGGGTTCTTGCCGAGCGTTACGGGACCACGGAACAGACCGTATGGAAATGGTGCCAGCGTGCCAGCGTGGAGGATCGCAGCCACACGCCCCATCGCCTTCAGACGACGTTGACGCCAGCGCAGGAAGCTGTCGCCGTGGCCCTCCGCAAGACGCTTTTGGTCTCGCTGGATGATCTGCTGGCGGTGGTGCGCGAGTTCTTGAACCCGAAGGCCTCCCGCTCTGGCCTTGACCGCTGCTTGCGTCGGCATGGCGTGGGGCCCCTGCGCGCCCTGAAAGCAGCATCGCCCCGGCCCGTGGTCGGCATATCCGCCTGTGTGCGTGAGATGCATCCGATGATGAACCATCACTCCGTAAACGAGCGTTATCTGCATGCCCTGCATGACGTTTCGGGTGCGGTGCCGATCATCATTCCGGCGCTAGGCGACAAGACGGAGCACGCGGATTTGCTAGCCCGCCTGGATGGTCTTGTGCTGACTGGCAGCCCATCCAACGTGGAGCCGCATCACTACGATACGCCGCGGGCCGCCCCCGATATCAAGCACGACCCCATGCGGGACGGCATGACATTGCCGCTGATCCGGATGGCGGTGGAGCGAGGGGTGCCGGTGTTTGCGGTCTGCCGTGGTATCCAGGAATTGAATGTTGCCATGGGCGGCTCGCTGCACCAGTTTGTGCACAAGCTGCCTGGCAAGCGTGACCACCGCTCCGACAAAGCAGCACCGATGGGCAAGAAGGTGGCGCTGTCTCAGTGGGTGACACTGACCCCAGGCGGTGTGCTGCACAAGCTGACGGGTCAGGAGCGGGTGATGATCAACTCCCTGCACGCCCAGGCCTGTAACAGGGTTGCCCCCGGCATGATGGTGGAGGCCATGAGCGACGACGGCATCGTCGAGGCGATCTCCGCCCCGAACTCCCCTGGCTACGTCTTGGGTGTGCAATGGCATCCTGAAGCGCTCTATGGCGAGGACCGGCTGTCCAACGATCTGTTCGGCCTGTTCGGCGAGGCTGTGCATGCCTATGCCTATGCCAATGGCGAGAAGCGGCAGGCTGCCTAAGGCGTGACGGCGACATCGTCAACAAACCAGCCGTCCTCCATTACCGAAAGCGCCGCCGATGCGCAGTGGGTTGAGGGCGCAGGGGTAAGGTTGCGTCTCTACCGCTTGCCGGGTCCGGCGCAGAGCGGCCCCGTTCTGCTCTGGGGCCATGCGAATGGCTTTGCCGCGGGAAGCTACCTGCCCTGGCTGCAACGGGTGGCGGCAAATATGACGGTCTTCGCCTTTGATGAGCGAGGCCACGGCGGGTCCGATATTCCACCGGAGCCCTTTACGGCCAGCTGCGGCGCGGATGCGCTGGCGCACGACTTGGCGGCGTTGGCAGGTGTGGTTCGGGCGGAAATAGGGCCGGATAGGCCCCTGCACTTCGCTGCACACTCCTACACAGGCTTGGCGGCGTTGCAGTTGGGTGGCGTGTTTGGCGAAATATCCTGGGCCAGTGCGACCCTGTTTGAGCCGCCACTTTCGCCGCCGCCGGACTTCCCCGCCCATGCGGTTGCAGCGGAGTTGGCGGATGTACTGGTCAATGGCGCGTTGCGGCGGCGGCCCGATTGGGATAGCCCACAGGCTTTTATCGAGCGGCTCGCTGGTAGCCGGGCGTTCGCCGCATGGGACCCCGCCATGATGCAGGCGCACGGGCAGGCGATCCTGCATCTGAAGACAGCGGGGGCAGGCTACACACTGGCCTGCCCGGCAGCGATTGAGGTTGCTGGTTACCGCATGACCATGAACACCTCCACATTCCGCTATGCCGGCCGGTTCGCGTGCCCCACGACATTTGTCGCCAGCCAGCCAGCGGGAGAGGGTGCAACGCCCAGCTGGGCGGCGCTGGTGCAGGGGCTTGCGGCGGATCGGGTGCCAGGAGCCCGGCTGGTGCGCATGCCCGATTGCGGCCACATGATGCTGTTCGAAAAACAGGATGAATGCCTCGCTGAGCTTTTGGCTTCGACGGAGCGGGTTGGTATTCGCTAGAAGTGTCCTTAGCAGACACCGCGCAGGCGAATCCTTCGGGAGTCTGCTATGCTGCCGTGCGCTTCTCCTCCCGCCAAAAAGACAGCCTGCCCATGTCTCAGAAATCCCGCCGTATTGTCACCTGGAACATCAACTCCGTTCGGCTGCGCCTGCTGATTGTCCTGAAATTGCTGGAAGAATTGCAGCCGGACGTGCTGTGCCTCCAGGAAATCAAGTGCACGAACGAGCAGTTTCCGGCAGATGCCCTGGTGGAAGCAGGATACCCGCATCAGGCGCTAAACGGGATCAAGGCCTATCACGGCGTTGCCACCATCGCGCGCGAGCCCTTCGCCAACGTCGAAATCAAAAGCTGGGTCGGCAAGGAAGACGGCCGCCATGTCATGACGCAACTGGCGGACGGCACGGAACTCCACAATTTCTACGTGCCGGCGGGCGGCGACATTGCTAACCGCGTGGTGAACGACAAGTTCGGCCACAAGCTCGATTTCCTGGATGAAATGCAGGCTTATTGGGGCGAACGGTCCAAAGAAGCCGGGCTGAAAGCGATCAAAGTGGGCGATCTGAACATCGCACCGCTGGAAACCGATGTCTGGAGCCACAAGCAATTGCTGAAAGTGGTCAGCCATACACCGATTGAGGTGGATGGTCTGAACGGGGTGCAGTCTGCGCTTGGCTGGGTGGATGCAGTGCGCACGTTCATTCCGCCGGAGGAAAAGCTCTACACGTGGTGGTCTTACCGCGTGAAGGACTGGAGTGCCGCCGACAAGGGCCGCCGCCTGGACCATATCTGGGTGACGGACCCGTTGCAGAGCGGGCTCGTCGGCGCGGGCGTGCACAGGGAAGCCCGCGGATGGGAGAAGCCGAGCGACCACGCGCCGGTTTGGCTGGACCTGAAACTGGATTGATCGATGCGCAGGCTGCTCATCTTCGGCCAGGGATTTACTGGCACGCGCTTGGCAGAGGCGTGCAAGGCTGACGGCTGGCGCGTCACGGGCACTGGCCGGGAGGCTAGGGACGGCGTGCTGCCGTTCGGGCGGGGGCGACCCCTGCCGATTCCGGCGCTGGCTGGCGTGACGCATGTGGTGGCCTCCATCCCGCCTGATGAGAATGGCGACCCGGTGCTGGACTTACACGGTGAGGCCCTAGCCATGCTGCCGAGCCTGGAGTGGGTCGGCTACCTGTCGACGATCGGCGTTTATGGCGATCATGGCGGTGCCTGGGTGGATGAGAACAGCCCGTGCCAGCCGACTGCGCCGCGTTCCCAACGGCGTGTGGCTGCGGAGGAGGCTTGGCTTGCCTGGGGTAGCAATGCCCGCAAGCCAGTACAGATTTTCAGGCTTGCGGGCATTTACGGGCCGGGCCGCAGCCCGCTGGACCGGGTGCGTGGCGGTAACGCCCAGCGAATCGTCAAGCCGGGGCATTTGTTCGGGCGCATCCACGTGGACGACATTGTGCAGGTAGTGCGCGCCGGGATAGCCAAGCCGGACGCCGGGCCGGTATTCAACGTGGCCGACGACGAGCCCGCCGCTCTGGCGGATGTTTTGACGTTTGCCGCCGGATTGCTGGGCGTGGAGCCTCCGCCGGAAGTGTTGTTTGCGGAGGCTGACATGTCTGCAATGGCCCGCAGCTTCTATGCCGACAACCGCCGTGCGCGGAACGGACTGGTGAAGCGGGAATTGGGCGTGAATCTGCGATATCCGACTTTCCGGGAGGGCTTGCAGGCAATCCTGGCGGCAGAGGGGGGCTAGGGTGCCTTCGTTGCCCGCTTCTGAATCCGCCCGCTGTACATGGTGAGGAGCTTCTTGTCGGCCTCCCAGTCCGGCACTGCCGCGCCCAGACCTTCGGCATCGAACGCAGCGACCAGTACCTGAAACTCCCGGTCGACTGCCGCCATCACCTGTGTGCCGATCTCCGGCGTCTTGCAGGTGTCTGTTAGCGCCAGTGCGACGCCCGTCAACCGGTCGCGCAACGGGTCGTTCGGGGTTTGGTTCACCATGAAGCCAGTGGCGGCCCGCATGACGAAGCGGCTTTCGGTACGGCCAAAGTTGCAGGCGCTTTCCTCCGGTTAGGACTGTGGCGCTTCCGTCAGCGCACCGTCGAAAGCGGCAAAGCCCTGGCTGAGGTTGGAGAGAAACCGCGGTTTTTCGCGGTGGGTGAGGGTCACGCCACGCGCTTTGCCGGATACCAGAACGCTGGAATTGGGGCGGTCTTCGTTGCCGCAGCGGGCGGTGACGATCAGGTGCGAGAGGTTCCTGGAGTGGGCCACCCAGAACTTGTGCCCAAAGAGACGCCAGCCATCTGGCGTTTCCTCAATGCGGGTGCCGGGATACGCGGCCGGGTCGTCGCTGTTTTCTGTGGCGGCATAGGCGATCCAGCCATCCGGCGGCAGGTTGTCAAAAATCGCGCGCAAGGCTGCCTGATACCCGGCGATGAACACCCAACTCGGCTGGTTGGCGAGCAGGCCGCCAGCAAGTGCGCTCATCACCGGGCTGGCGTGGCCAAGCCGGTGATGCTGCCAGATTGTGCGCCATGCGGTCTCGTCTGGCGCATCGGCGGTGCGGAGCGTTCCGGCGAAAGCGGCGTCCAGCAAATCAGCAGGGCTTGAGGGCAAATTCATGGGCAACACCGGTTTCGGCTTGTGGTTGCGCGCGATCTGACGGCATTTTCAAGGGCAAAGCAACCATGCCCCTGGAAGGAACCGCCATGCCCCTGGACTACGAAAAGCGCGACGGCGTCGCCTACATCACCATGAACAACCTGGCCAAAGCCAATATCCTGGACAAAAAGATGTCGGACGATATCTCCGCCGCCTGGATTGACATTTGGGAGGACCGGGACGTCCGGTGCGTGATCGTCACGGGCGCAGGCGACCGCTATTTCTGCGCCGGGCATAATCTGGCAGCCCGTCCGGACCTGACGGCGGAGGACAAGGAATATCTGCGCACCCAGCGCATCTTCTGGCCGCTGGCAGGCACCGTGCACGGACAACAAACGGGCGTGGACGGGCGTATGGGCGACCACTATCCGCGGATTTGGAAGCCGGTGATCGCGGCGGTGAACGGCTGGGCGGCGGGGGCTGGCATGTACATGGTGCTGGCGTCTTCCGACATCCGCATCGCAAGCGGGGAGAATGCCAAGTTCAAGTTCGGCCTGACCTCCCAGGGCTGGCTCGGCCATGGACCGGGCGCGAGCCTGTTGATTAAGCAACTCCGCTATATCGACGCCATGAAGATGCTGCTGACCGACGAACCGGTAATGGCCGACGAGGCGTTGCGTATCGGCCTGATCAACGAAGTGGTGCCGCACGGCAAGCTGATGGAACGGGCAGAGGAAATCGCCAGCCACATCAAAAAGATGCCGCCGGTCGCGGTGCGGATGATGAAGGAATTCGTGGTGCGCTTCGGCGACCTGCCGACCGATCAGGCCTGGCACGTGCAGAACCTGATCAACAACCTGCTGATCCAGGTGACGACAGACGGCGAGGAAGGCCGCCGCGCCTTCAACGCGAAGGAGCCGCCGAACTTCACCGGTGCCCTGCGCCAGCGCGGCGAGGCCTGGCCTGAGTTGAGCGAGGAAGAAGCCGCCCGGCTGGATGAAGCCTACCGCAGTGGTGAGTTTTAGGTTCTTTCCGTCCCCTTCACCTTGAGCCGTCGCGTAGCGGCGAGTCGAAAGGCGCAAGGGTGAAACTGGATAGAGACCCTTCGACTTGCCCCGGCCCGTGGCCGGTGCGGCTCAGGGTGAAGCGTGTAGGAATGGGAAAGGGGCAAGCACATGACCATGATTGAACTCACAGGCGCAGTCCGCGGCCTCCAAGCCTTTGTTGAAATGCGGGACGGCGCGCGGATGAACACGCTGGCCTATCTGCCGCCGGGCGAGGGGCCTTTCCCGGTCATCCTGGCGCGGGCACCCTATCGCATCACCAAGCCCCAGGGCCAGCACACCACCGACCCGGCGCATGGCTGGCTGCCCGATCCGGCGGAGCCTTTGCGCGGCTCGATCCTGCGCGGCTGGCAGGAGATCACGGCGCGGGGCTATGCCTGCGTCTACCAGGACACGCGCGGGCGCTATGCCTCCGAGCGGGAGGACCGGGTCTATTTCGACGATGCGGAGGACGGCTTCGACACCATCGACTGGATCGCGGCCCAGCCCTGGTGCAATGAGCGGATCGGTATGGCGGGCTCGTCGGCGGGCGCGACCACGATGCTCGCCGCTGCCAGCCAGGGCCACCCTGCGTTGAAGGCGTTCTGGGCGCAGGTCGGTGGCTCCAGCATCTATGACGACGTGGTGTGCGAGGGCCAATCCATCGAGATGGAACGGCTCTGGCTGTGGGTTGCGAAGAACATTCCGGGCCTTTCCGCCAGCCACAAGGCCAGGGTGATGAAGCTCGCCGGGCTGGACGAGGCGGGCATGGAAGCCGCGCACCAGCGAGCGGGCGAAACCTATACAAGGCTGGAGGCGGCTAGCCGGGCAGCGGTGGCCTTCGTCGAGAGCGAGGACTGGCTGCGTCTGCCGATGACGGACTATCCGGACTTCTCCGTCTGGCAGCCTTTCCTGAACGAATTGATCACCCACCCCGAGCCGGACGCTTTCCGCGCGGCGCACAATTTCCGCCGGACCATCGACATTCCGGGTTTCCACGCGACAAGTTGGTACGACATCTTCCTGACCAGCGTGATGGCGGCGTTCCAAGACATTCAGGCGCGGACGGGCAACCAGAAACTCTGGATCGGGCCGAACGATCATTACTTCATCTACCAGAACAATTTTTGGAGCCGTGACCCGTTCTTTGAATGGTTCAGGCACTATCTGAATGACGAGAAATCGGCGCTCATCGACGAGCCGCCGGTTTATTTCTCGCCGCGCGCCTTTGTGGCAGACCGGGCGAGCTACAAGCCCGACGACTGGCAGCACAGTGAAAGCTGGCCTCCGGCGGGTGTCGAGACGAAGCGGCTATACCTGACGGGCTCTGGCGGGCTCGCCTCCCAGCCGCAGGGCGAGACACGCAGCTATACCTACGACCCGCGCCAGCCGAACCCGACCTATGGCGGGCGGAACATGCTGATCAGCAATGGCAGCCACGACCAGCGCCCGGCTCAGGCGCGCCCGAATTATGGCCTGATTTACACGGGCGAGCCCTTGGCGGAACCGCTGACCCTATCAGGCCGGGTGAAGGTGTCGCTGCACGCGGGCTCCGACTGCTCGGACACCGACTTCATCGTCAAGCTGAACGAGGTCACCGCGGACGGCCGCGCCATGCTGCTTGATGGACGGCGTCACCCGCGCCATGTACCGGGCGAGCGTCCTGGACCGGCAGCAGGCTAGACCCGAGCGGCTGGAGCCGGGGGTGGTCTATGAGATTACCATCGACCTGGGCGAAATCCGCGCCACGATCCCGGCGGGCTCGCGCTTGCAGGTAGACGTGGTCTCCAGCAACTTCCCCCGCCGCGCGCGCAACACCAATAGCGGCAATGCGCTGATGGCGAGGGACACGGACGCAGATATCCGGGTCGTGGCGAATACCGTGCATCATGGGGCGGAGGCACCGTCCTATGTGGAATTAACGGTATTATTTTAGGGAATTGCGGGAAAAAGGATGGTCGTGGCGGTAGAGTGCCAGAATCAGGATGACTGCGCCGATACCGCGCCAGATCGGTCCGAACAGCCATAGAACCAGGGGAATGGCGAAATAATAGCAGCGCATGCCAAGCGCATAATGCATTGCGCCCTTGTCCATGTAGCGCGCAGCGTCTGACGCTGCGCCCGCATCATCGGCGGCAACGCCGGTCGATCGTAACACCGCGTAGTTGTAGAAGCGGATTGTCAGCGTGAAGTTAAAAAAGCTCACCGCAAAGTTGCCGATCAAGAGCAGGATCTTGATCGAGAATGCTTCCGTCGTCCGCATTCCCAGAAAATTCAATTCGTGGATGAACTGGGAAATTTTGTCGGCGCTGGCGAGAAACCCCAGCAGTCCGGCGGTGATGTGCAGAGAAGTTGACGCCAGAAAGCTGGCGCTCATGATCCAGTTCCGGAATGCCTGGACGACGATATTGTCCTGCCTTGCGATCATGCGCTCAATCCAGGCGCGCCGCCATTGCTTGGCCTTGCCGATCACTGTCTTTTCGGCCCGTCGGCGGATCTGCCAGAGGAAATAGGAGTGATAAACAAGGAACAAGGTCAGAGACCCTGCCAAGATCAGGAATTCCGGCTGGGTTAGCATTGAGTTCAGATCAGTTCGTCGCGGCGGTCGGTGCTTTCACCCATGCGGCTGAGGGCGGGCTGTTTCAGGCCGTCGTAGAGGCCCTCGATCCGTTGGTTCAGGCGCTTGTTGTGCTGCTCGAACAGGGAGCGGCCCTCGCCGTCGCTATCGACCAGGAACGGGCCGAATTCCTTGACCCGCAGCACCCAGATCGCCTGGGCAATGCCCAGTTCTTCGAGCCAATGCACAGCCTCGACCTCCTGAATGCCCCGGCCCAACAATGCGCCGGTACCATAGCCGACCGTGGTCAGGTAGCGCGCGCCGCGGGGGACGAAGACATCGCGGTAGTCTTCTTCCGTCATACCGCCCTTGCCCAGGATCAGGAGGCAATCGCTCGCCTCGAACCACGCTGGGATCAGCGCGCCGAAGCGGAAGCTGGCAGTCGCCGTTACCGCCCCGATATTGTAGGAGCCGTCATCGTTGACGCTGGCCGCCGGTGAGCAATGGAACGAGACGTTGGTCAGCTCCTTCAGCCCTTCCGGCAGCGGCAAGCCCTCGGTTATCACGCGGCGATAGACGCCTTCGCGAGCGGTGTAGACGTGGCCTTCCAGATAGACCACATCACCCAGTTCAAGTTGCTCCAGGTCCTCTTTGCGGACCGGAGTCTTTAGGCGGACTGTTTTGCGGCTTCCGGCTGCCATGAGACATCGCTCCTGCGGTGATAGGGGGTGAACCAGGTGGGGTCGGGGCGGTACTGCACGCGACCGTCGGCGTAGAGGCGCGCGACCGAGCGGCGGGAGGAGAGGCAGAAGCTGTGCACGCTCATCGGCATGCCACCAGTGTGCGTATACCCGACCTCAATATGGCAATCGACGACCATGGAGGAGCCGACAAAGCCCATCGGGCCCATGCCGATATTGTTGCCCATATCCATCAGTTTGAGTTCGAGTTCCGCGATTTTCGGGTCCGGATTGCGGTCGCCGACGGTGCGCAGACACGCGGCTTGCTTGCCCAATACCATGCAGGTGTCCTTGGAGCCGCCAAGCCCGATGCCGACGATGGCAGGCTGACAGGCGAGACCGCGCTTGCCGAACGCGATCATGGCGTCGAGGAAAAAGCGCTTGATGCCGTCTATGCCGTCGCCCGGAAACAGCATGCGGTAGTCAGTGCCGAACAGGCCGCCCTTGTGCACGGTGGTGATGTCGACCCAGTCGGCGTCCGGCTCAAAGGAATATTCAATCTCCGGCGCGTTGAGGCCGACATTGTTGTTGTTGTCCCAACGCCAGAGGGGATGCACCCGGTTGGGGCGCAGCGGAATGTCGTGGGTGGCCTTGGCCAAGCCGGATCGCAGCGCCTCTTCGACTGCGACCATGCCGCCTTCGATCTTCGCCTCGTTGCCGGCCTTCACATAGAAGCGCGGCACACCGGTATCGGCGCACATGGCGCGGGCGTCTTTTTCCGCCGCCTTGTAGTTCTCTAGCATGGCGCGGAGGACGAAGGACGACAGGTCCTCACTCTCCTTCTCCGCCATGGCTTCGAGGCCGGAGAGATAGTCCAAGGGTATCTCAATCGCCGCCTTGCGCGTGAGTTCGTGGGCAACAGCGTGGAGCGTGTCTTTGCGGATCATACGACTCAGGCTTTCGGCGAGGGCTTGTGGCTGACCATACCGTGTTCTTCATCCATGCAGTACTCAATAAAGCCAACCGACGGAACATCCACGCCTGCCTGGTTTAGCAGGGCGTAGGCTTGGCCGCGGTGGTGGACCTGATGCTGGGTGAGGTTGGTCAGATAGACCATGCGGGGGACGCGCCATTCCTCCGGCTCGTCCAGCAGTGTCGTAAACACGATTTCGCCTGCCAGATCGGCCTCGTTAAGTCCGTTGGCATAGTCCAGGAAGTAGGCGTCAATCGCGGCCTGGGCAGGGGCCAGGTCGGACATGGTGGCGTGCAGAATATCATCCAGCCCCTTGAATGGGCTGCGCCGCCCCTCGATCCGGTCGCGGTAGAGCAGGTCGACCAGGTAGATGTGGTTGAGCGTGCCCATGATGGAGCCGAAAAACCCGCCTCGGTCCTTGGCTACCTCGTCCGGCGGCAGGGAGGCGGCGGCGGCGTGCAGACGGGCGTTGGCCCAGCGGTTGAACTTGGCAAGGAGGGGTGGCGGGGCGAGCATCGGCAAAATCCTGCAAGGGCGTTTCATTGAGCCTATTTTTGCGCCAGATGGCGGTAAAGTTCAAACGGCAGAACATAAGGCTTTAGGGTTCGCCGCAGCCTCTGGTAACGTCGCGGCAAGACCTCCCGTTCACACCGGAGCGAGGGGGCGGGCGGGAAGGATACAATGTCAGCGGGAATGATGCCCGGCAATCCAGCACGGCAAAGCAGCCACCGCATAGACGCGCAGCCCCTGGAGCGCATGCGGAGGGGTGTTGGCGGATGCGTTTCGGTTTTCCGCGCCCGACAATCCCAGCCTGCACTTTTACGGCGGCTTGGCCGATCCTCAACTGGTGGGGCTGTCAGCATCTTTACGCCGTGTCAGCGTAGCCGGTAGCGCTCTTTCGCCTGAAGAGGCGGAGGTCCGGTGCCTGGGTGAGGCGGTGGACCGGCGCGCGGCCTGGAGAGTGTTGCAGCCAGCGCCATCCCGGCGGACTTGCTGGCTCTGCTGAATGAGAGGCAGGCCGATACGGTGCCTTGTCTGTAAGGGCAGCGGCTGAGCGATGGGGAGGGAGTTTGGGTCCCGGCGCTATTGTGCCTGCACGACCCCGGCTTGACCGCGGAGTAACGCCCGTTGCCGGTGGCAAAGGGAATCGCCCCAGGGCCTGATTGGCAATCTGCGGTCGACAGCGCGCTGGCGGAGCTGGTGGAGCGTGACGTCGCTGCGCTGTGGTGGCTGGGGGGAATGGTGCCCAGTCCCATCAGCCTGGACCGGCTGGCGGCGTGTGATGCGGCTGCCGTTTTGCAGGCGCTGAGGCAGGGGCAAAACGGACGCACATGCTGGCTGCTGGACATATCGACGGCGTTTGGCCTGACGGTGGTGGCAGCGGTTTCCGTCATGGAAACCGGTGAGGGATTTGCTTGCGGTTTCGCGGCATCGGCTGCACCGGCCGCGGCTATGCGGAATGCCTTGATAGAGATGGCGCAGATGGAACTGAGCCAGCACTTGATTCGCGGCAAAGCCAAAGCCTTAGGTCAAGAAGGCCTGACCGAGGCCGACTTCCGGCAGATCGAGCGGAGCGTGCGGATAACGCCCGGAACCTGCCCGCTGATTTCGGCGTCAGGTGCGCCCCGGAACCCGGCGGCAGAGGGCAGCAGCCTGATCGCGCAAATTGCCGGGTAAAGCGCGGTCTACGTGATCGACTGTACCCTGCCTGACTTGGACGTTCCGGTTGCTGCGGTGCTGGCACCAGGCTTGCAGCCGATGGATGCTGGCGCCAAGACGAGAAGACTGGCCGCGGTGGTGGCTGAAATAGGCCGCGGAGATCAGTATCATCATGGTGTATCGCTTATATGATGATACCGCAGCGACTTTAATCTATGGCTAGTTCACGTTGATCGTTTGGTAGAAATCTTCTCGATGGCTAAGGATCCACCCCTCTCGACCGCTGACGCTCCCCGGTGACGCTATCGCTGATAGAAGGATTTCTTCTCAGCGGACCCGGCGGACGGATGGAAATATCGTCGTGCGATGTTCGCCCATTTGGCGCTGTCGCCCAATATGGAGCAGACGCGCGAGCGCTTGGCAGGCCTTTTGTGGGGAGATTCCACTGACCGCAAAGCCAGGGCCTCGTTGCGGGGGGCTTTGCTGGCAGTGCGGGAGGCCTTGGGTGATGAAGCCGATAAGGTGCTTTCAGCCTCGGACCAAACCGTATCGATCAATGCCGGCGGCTTGCAGATGGATATTCTGGAGATCGGCAATGCTGCAGCATGTGGGTGTTTGTGACCGTATCCTGGGCAGTATGCCGGTAGGTGATGACGTTTTCTCCGAATGGCTGACCGTCTACCGCCAGACGACCCAGGAAAACTGGATGCGCTCGCTGCGGGAGATCCTTCAGGGCTATGCCGAACCAGCCGTGCGTGCCGATGCAGCAACGGCGATTCGCAATTTAGACCCTCTGCACGAGGAAGCCTGCCGTTACCTGATGGAATATTTTGCGGCAAGTGGCGACACGGCTGGGGCACTGAAGATTTACAACCAGCTCTATGACCGGCTGGGCAACGAATACGACATGGAACCTGCGGAAGAGACCCAGGCGCTGGTCGAACGGATCAAGCTGGGAGACATCCAGCGGACCGATGCCGGCGCGGCATCCGGTGGCGGTAAGGTGCACGTGCCGGTAGCGCTGGGGACACCGCTTGCGACCCGGCCGCTATTGGAAGAGGCAGGCCCCGTAGGCTCTGCCGATAGTGGTCAAAAGCCGATTGTTACCATCATGGTGGGCGATTTCGTTGCCGACGCGATGGCTAACGCGCAGCGTTACCTCGTGACGGGTTTCAAGGGAGATTTGATTACGGGCCTGGTACGCTTCCGCGACTGGGTCATTATGAGCAACACGCCGGCAATGGTCTCTCCGTCCTTTGGCCCGAACGATCCGTTCTATCTTCTGAACGCCAGCGCGATGGAGGAACCCGACGGTATCCGGTTTTCCATGTTCATTCAGCATGGCGTCACCGGCCAGTTCGTGTGGACCGAGCGTTTCCTGTTGTCCCTGCAGGAATGGGCCATGCGCCAACGTATGATCGTACGCCGGTTGGCGATGGCCCTGAATGTTCACCTGTCGAGCGAGCGGGTGCGGTCCCTGGCGGCAGCGGACGAGTTCTCGGCAGGCGTGCAGGATCAGTGGCTGCGGAGGCAGGAACTGACCTTCCGTTGGCGTCCGGACGCGCTGAAAGAAGCAACGGCCATCTTCAGCCGGATTATTGGCGAGGTGCCGACCTTTGCCCCGGCTTATAGCAGCCTGGTGCAGATCGCGAACTCTCGGCATCTGATTTTCCCCGGCGTTTACCGGTCTGCAGTGTCTAGCGACGAGTCACTTGCCATGGCGAAGCAGGCGGTGAGTATTGATCCGCTCAGCTCGCGTGCGCACCTGGCGCTGGCGTGGTCGCATATGTTGCGCAACGATTTCGATCAGGCGGAATTCCGCTATGATCTGGCCCGCGACCTGAATGAGAATGACACCTGGACTCTGGTATCGTCCGGCCAGGGCCTGGCGTTTGCCGGACGGCACAGCCAGGCGCATGGTTTGAGCGACGAGGCCCTGATGCTTAACGCGCATCTGTCGCCTGTGGAATGGGGCTATCAGGTTGGCACGCGGTTCTTGTGCGAAGACTATGAAATGGCGTTCCAGGCGGCGGAGAAGGCAGGCGATGTGATCCCGAACCTGCCGGCATGGAAGGTGGCTGCGCTGATTTACATGGACCGGCGCGAGGAAGCGCTTGCTGAGGGGAAACGGTTCCTGGGCCTGATGCGTCAAAGCTGGTCCGGCGATGGAAACCCCACCGACGCAGAGATTGTCTCGTGGCTTTTGAGCAGCTTCCCCATCCGCAGCAAGGAAGACCGCCAACGCTTCAGCCATGGCGTGCTGAGTGCAACC
Organism: Alphaproteobacteria bacterium; assembly: GCA_965202745.1. Lineage (GTDB taxonomy): Bacteria > Pseudomonadota > Alphaproteobacteria > Bin95 > Bin95 > JACKII01. The sequence continues at coordinate 356,099 of CBDBCB010000018.1, read as the reverse complement.
GGCGTTGGTGAGACTGCGTTGGAGCTGGTGGCTTAGCAGGCCGCGGAAAAATTCAACCTGGCGTGAAGCCATCTCCGCTTGTCTCTATTGACATCTTTCGGGGTGCGTGACGGATTAGGGGTAATCAGCGACTTCCGATCCGGAGCATTCCACCTATGGCCATTATCCCGTTCAATAAGGAGTTCCCGCATAAGGCGGGCGAGGTCGTTACTATTTCGCCAAACCTGAGGCGTCTGACTTGTGGCAACCCCAGTTCCTTTACGTTTCATGGCACCAACAGCTATATATTGGGCCACGGTGCGGTAGGGATCGTCGATCCCGGCCCGCCCGACGAGGCGCACATAGCCCGTCTGCGAGAAGTGCTGGCGGAGAAGGGCGAGACCGTCTCCTACGTCATTGTGACGCATACCCACCGGGACCACTCCCCAGGCGTGCAGTTGATGAAGGAATGGACCGACGCCACCACCTATGGCTACGGCCCGCATGGCATCGGAGCACGGCGCAACTGGCCGTTCGCGGGACCGGAAGGCGGCGACACCAGCTTTGACCCGGACGTGCGCGTGCCGGATGGGGGCACGATCGAAGGCGACGGCTGGACGCTGGAGGCGATCTTTACGCCCGGCCACATCTCCAACCATCTGTGCTTTGCGCTGAAGGAGGATAATCTGATCCTGACCGGCGACCATCTGATGGGCTGGTCCACCAGTATCGTCTCGCCGCCGGATGGCGACATGGCCCACTACATGGCCAGTCTGCACAAGATGCTGGCCCGGTCGGAGCCGATCTACTACCCCGGCCATGGCGGCCCGATTACTGATCCGAAGGCCTTCGTCGAGGCGTTCATCGAGCACAGGGGCGAGCGCGAGCAGCAGATCCTGGACTGTCTGGCGCAACACCCCTGCCATATCCCGGAGATGGTAGCACTCATCTACATCAACACGCCGGAGAACCTGCACAAAGCCGCTGGCCGCAGTGTGCTGAGCCACCTGCTGCACATGGTCGAAGACGGCCGCGTCGCCAGCCCCGATGATCCGCCCGGCCCGGACAGCCTGTACCGGCTGCCGTGACGGCCTTTAAACACTCACCGGCATCATTGCGAGAAACCCGGCTGAAAGCCGGGTGACGAAGCAAACCATAGAAGGCGAAAAGACTTGGTGCCGATGGATTGCTTCGTCCCTGGCTGTGCCCGGGACTCGCAATGTGTCCCATCCTGGAAGGTAATATGGCTGTTTCCTGACCAGCTCTAGTTTGAGTTTGCGCCATCCCTTCAGTGCCTGCAAGGGCGTCTTGCTGCCCAGGGCTGATTGCAGCAGCTGCTGGGTGTAAAGCCAGACATAGCGAAGCAGCGTGGCTTCCAGATCCTCGCCGGATCGGAAGGGATGGCTCTGCAGAACCTCTTCGATGCGGCCATTGAACCGTTCGACCATACCGTTGGTCTGAGGTGACCTAGGCGGCGTCAGGCGATCCGTGAACTCTTTTCCATTATCCGGGAGTATGGGGCGGATCCGCATCGGGCAGGCGCGCTCCAGGGCGCGCAGGAAGCGCCGGGCATTGGCCGCTGTCTTGCTGTTGTAGACCCTGACAACAACCCAACGCGTTGCCCTGTCGATGGCCACGAAGAGGGAACGGCGGCGGCTCTCATCTGCCATCGGTGGCAGGTATTTCAGGTCGATGGGGATGGAACCGGGTTCATAGGCTTTGAAGGCGCTGTGCTTTGGCCGGGGCGATGCTGCTTTCAAGGCGCGCAGGGGCCCCACGCCATGCCGACGCAAGCAGCGGTCAAGGCCAGAGCGGGAGGCCTTCGGGTTCAAGAACTCGCGCACCACCGCCAGCAGATCATCCAGCGAGACCAAAAGCGTCTTGCGGAGGGCCACCGCGACAGCTTCCTGCGCTGGCGTCAACGTCGTCTGAAGGCGATGGGGCGTGTGGCTGCGATCCTCCACGCTGGCACGCTGGCGCCATTTCCATACGGTCTGTTCCGTGGTCCCGTGACGCTCGGCAAGAACCCACGCAGGGTCGTCACTGGCCTGTATGGCCGCCCTGATCTTCGGTGGCGTCGTCGCCTGACTGTGAAGCTTGATCACCATGTCGCTCTCCCATCCCGCGCCTTGGTCAAAACACAGCGTGCCATGAAAAACGCAGAGCGACGAGGAGCTATCTAATCAGCCGGGATGGAACAGCCAGCACCTTCGCCTCCTCAACCGCGGCTTCGGCCTTTTCATCGCCCGGCAGCATGCGCTCCGGCCCTTCCCAGGGCGATTCAAAGTCGAACGACCGGAAATCCTGGGTCAGCTTCACCGGTTCGTAGACAACGCGCTTCTCTTCATCGTCATAGCGCACTTCCACATGCCCGGTGAGCGGGAAGTCCTTGCGCAGCGGATGCCCTTCGAAGCCATAGTCAGTCAGGATGCGGCGCAGGTCCGGATGGTCGCTGAACAGCACGCCGTACAGGTCGTAGGTTTCGCGCTCGAACCAGCCAGCTGCGCTGAACACCCCGGCGACAGAGGCCACCGGCGTATCTTCGTCCGTCGCGACCTTCATGCGGACGCGTTGGTTCTGCCGGTGCGAGAGCAGGTGATAGACCACCTCGAACCGTTCCTCACGGTCGGGATAATCGACACCGCATACGTCGATCAGCATCTTGAAATCACAAACCGGGTCGTCCCGCAGATAGGTGGCGGCGGCAACGACCGAATCACGCTTCACCCAAACATTCAACTCGCCCCGCACGATTTCCGTGCGGATCACAGCGTCGGGCAAGCCAGCTTCGATGTGGTCGGCTAGGTCCTGCAAGCGTGTATTTCCTTCAGCGCGGGCAACGGGTGCAAAACGGGACTAACGGGTGATCGAGCCGGTGCGCTCGATCTTCTTCTGCAACAACAGAATGCCGTAGAGCAAGGCCTCTGCCGTTGGCGGGCAGCCCGGCACATAGACATCGACCGGCACGATGCGGTCACAGCCGCGCACCACCGAATAGGAATAGTGATAATAGCCGCCGCCATTGGCGCACGAACCCATGGAGATGCCCCAGCGTGGCTCCGCCATCTGGTCATAGACCTTACGCAGCGCAGACGCTGGCTTCCTCCCTCGAAATGGCAGCGGGTTTCCAGGCGCTGGCCCAGTCTACCAAGGATCACGAAGAAGCCGCACGGGCCTTTGTCGAGAAGCGCAAGCCGGTGTTTACCGGGCGGTAGTTTGTGTGAGTTATGTCACGGTGATTTGGCCGTGGCTTGAATATGTTTGCGCCAGGCTTCTCAGGGAGCCTGGCGTTGTGTTAACCAGACGCCGCCGTTTGAACAATTTTGCGGATAGGCGATTGAAGTGCCTGCATTTTCCGAACTTTCCGCGCATGGCCTTGTCGGCATTCTGGGTGTCGCGCTGTACATCGGCACTTATGCTGCCTTGCAGTTCGGGTTCTTGCGCGGCCGCGGCTATTCCTATGCGGGATTGAACCTTGCAGCTTCGGCCTGCGTTCTCATCAGCCTCTCTGAAGATTTCAATCTCTCGTCGGCGTTGATCCAAGGGGCCTGGATCACCATCAGTATGGTTGGAATGTTCCGCTATTATATCCTCTCAAACCATCTCCGCTTTTCCGCGGAAGAGGAAGAAATGCTGGCTCATGCATTGGCCTTCCTGCCGCGCAGCAAGGCCCGGAAGTTTCTGGATTTGGGCGTTTGGATTGATGGCGAGCCGGGAATTGAGCTTACGCGGGAGGGGGACCCAGTCACCAACCTCGTCTACATTGCGGCTGGGCAGGCAAGTGTATCCAGCAAAGGCAAAACCGTTGCAGTCAGCACCGACGGCACCATGATTGGGGAGTTGACGGTTCTGACCGGCGAGCCAGCAACAGCAACCGTCGTCCTGACCGAAGCATCCCGCCTATTCACCGTCAGCGCATTGGCGCTGCGCTCCCAGATCCGCTGGGACCAGGAAATGCACGCCTATCTGGAGAGCTGTTTTGCCGTCCAGATGGTCGAAAAACTGAAGAAGTCCACCGTTGCGCTCGCTGAGAACGGAACGGTGGTTAATTATTCCCGCTAGTCGGCGACCTCGACCACCGCATCGATCTCCACCGCAAAGCCAAGCGGCAGGCTCGGCACGCCGGCGGCGAACCGGGCGTGCTTGCCGGCATCGCCGAACACGTCGACCATCAGGTCGCTCGCGCCATTGATGACTGCAGGGTGCTGGTTGAAGTCTGCGGCGCAGGCGACGAAGCCGCCGAGTTTCACCACGCGGGTCACCTTGTCCAAGGAACCAACCAGCGCGTCGACCTGGGCCATGATCGCCAGGGCGCAGAGGCGGGCTGCTTGCTGGCCTTCCTCGATGGTTGTGCCCGCACCGAGCGTGCCTTTCACCGCCTCGCCACCAGCGGCGGATACCTGGCCGGAGACAAAGATCAGGTTGCCGGAGCGGACGGCGGGCACGTAGTTGGCGACCGGCTTGGGCGCATCCGGCAGGGTGATGCTGAGTTCTTTCAGGCGGGCAGTGGCGCTCATGATGGAGGTTCCTCTTGCGTGGGGCATGAATTCTGCGGCCTTTATAACCAATGCGCATGCGAGGACGAGAAATTTAATGCCGTCGCCGAAAAAGCAACGACTGGACCAATTGCTGGTAGACCGCGGGTTGGCCGAGAGCCGGACGCGGGCGCAGGCGCTGGTTCTGTCCGGCAATGTCTTTGCGGGTGACAAGCGCCTGGATAAGCCCGGCACGTCGGTTGCTGTGGATAGCGAGTTGCGCGTAAAGGGCAGGGACCATCCCTGGGTGAGCCGCGGCGGCTTGAAGTTGGCCCATGCGCTGGAGGAATTAGGCCTGTCGCCAGACGGCGTGACAGCCATTGACGTTGGGGCGTCTACCGGTGGCTTTACCCATGTGCTGCTGGAGAATGGCGCAACGCGGGTTTATGCGGTTGATGTCGGTCACGGTCAGTTGGCCTGGAGCCTGCGGAACGACGAGCGGGTCGTGGTGCTGGAGCGCACCAATGCCCGCCACCTGACGGCGGAACATATCCCGGAACCTATCGACTGGGTGGTCTGCGATGCGAGCTTTATCGGCCTGGCGACGGCGCTGCCTGCGGCCATGGCGCTAACCAAACCGGGCGGGCGGCTGGTGACTCTGATCAAGCCGCAGTTCGAGGCGGGACGCGAGAATGTCGGCAAGGGCGGCGTGGTTCGCGACCCGGAAGTGCATGCCGCCGTCTGTGCCCGCGTCAAAGAATGGGTTGAAGCCCAGGGCTGGCAGGTCCAGGGAATAGTCCAGAGCCCGATCACGGGCCCTGAAGGCAACGTGGAGTTTTTGTTGAGTGCGCAACGCCCTCTCTAAATCGGCTCATTCCAAGACAGCGCGCCCCGACCGGGCGGCCGAGATTACAATCGAACGCCTGGGTGGTCGCACAGAAGCCGGTCCCGTCTTCGTGCCCAACGCCCTGCCGGGCGAGCAAGTACTGGTGCGTTTTGGCAAGCCGTGGTCGGAAGGCTTTGCCGCCCGGGTCGTGGAGCGGATAACCGACGCGCCGGATCGCGTGGAGGCCTCCTGCCCTCATTTCGGCTATTGCGGGGGCTGTGCCACCCAGCACCTGGCCCAGGCCAGTTATGCTGAATGGAAGCGCGGCCTGCTGCTGGAGGCGCTGGAGCGGAAGGGCGTGCCAATCGACATCGTGGGCGACCTGATCCTGTGCCCGCCGGCGCGGCGGCGGCTGCGCTTTGCGGCAGTGGGCCGGAAGGGCAGCGCCGTGCTGGGCTTCAACCAGCGGGGCAGCAACCAGATCATCGACCTGGAAACCTGTACCATTGCCGAGCCCGCGATCCGCAACCTGCTGCAACCGATCCGCGAGTTGCTGGCTGGCATGCTGAAGCCCAAGCAGCTTTGCGGTGTGGAGTTGCTGACCGCCGACAATGGGCTGGACATGCTGCTGGTTGGCAAGATTAACCTGAGCGCTCCCACACGCATGGCGCTGGTGGATTTCGCGGGCGCGCATGGCCTGACCCGCGTCAGCCTGCAAAAGGACGAACGGGCCGAGCCGGAAGTGATCGTGCAGTTCGATGCGCCGGAAGTGCGCTTTGGCGATGTCCCTGCCCATCTGCCGCCGGGTGCTTTTTTGCAGCCGAGCGCTGCTGGCGAGCAGGCGCTAAGGCAGGCGGTGCAGCAGATGATCCCGCCCGGCACAGGCCATATCACAGAACTCTATGCAGGGTGCGGCGCGTTCGGATTGCCGCTGGCTGCGGCAGGCTTCCATGTGGCTGCTTTTGAGGGCAACGAATTCATGGTGCGCGCCATGACTCAGGCCACCGGGCGCAATAGCCTGGGCGGCCGCCTGTCAGGTCATGTGCGTGACTTGGTGCGGCGTCCGCTAATGCCAGGTGAGCTGGCGGAGACCGATTTGGTCCTGCTCGACCCGCCGCGCAATGGCGCCGGCATTCAGATCGAATTGCTGGCCGATAGCGCGGTGCAGGCCATCATCTATGTCTCGTGCAATCCCGCCAGCTTCGCCCGTGACGGTGCGGAACTGGCAGAAGCGGGCTTCGCGCTTACCCATATCACACCGGTTGACCAGTTCGTCCACACGCCGCATCTGGAATTGGTGGGGCTGTTCCTCCGGCAGCAATGAGCCATTGAGTCGGTAGTTCGCGCTTGCGGGCAGCGGTGATCGGTGACGCATTCCTGATGCAGGCGGCTGGTACATCCACGAGCAGCCGAGCCCTCCTCCAGAACCTGGTGCGGCTGTTCCGTTCGTCGCTGAAGGGCAGGGGCCCCGATTACCGGTCCTACGCCGTACAAATTTGGATTGAGGGATTGGGGCGCAACGACAGGATCGATGCCGACAATGTCGCCAAAGCTTGTCTGGATGCGCTAACTGGCCTGCTATGGCGGGACGACCGGCAGGTGGTGGGGCTTTCCATCGAGAAGCTGTTCGAGACCGGGACGCCTCGGATTACCCTGACCGCAGAGCCGCCTGAGGCCCGCACCGAATGTGCGGCGCTAATGGATTGGCTGCGCCGCGCGGATCAGGCCTGACGCCGGTCTGCCCGCACCAGCCATTGCAGATGCTGCGAAAGCCGCGCAAGCACAGCGTCGGATTTTGCCTCTGCGGCGGTTAAGATCCGCCGGCGCTCGCCAAGGCTGCGCATGACGGTTCGCGCGTCGGCTGGCTTTCGTCGCGGCGCGGGTTCCGGCAGCCGGTGCTTCGGGATAGGGCCGTCGAAGCTGGCTTCGAGCCGAAGGCGGCGGTCATGAAAATTTTTGGTATCGATCATGCTATCCGATATAGGAAAAAATACCGATACCGCAAGGGGCTTGGCGCGCCCGGTGGCATGAGTAGGATGCCGCGGCCCTGACCTATTCTGATCGGACCCGCGCCATGCCCTTCCGCACCATGCTGTTTACCCCCGGCAACCATCCCCGCAAGGTCGAAAAGGTGTTCGACGCAGGTGCGGATGCAGTGATCCTCGACTTGGAGGACGCGGTCGCCATCGCCGAGAAACCGGCTACCCGCGCGGCGGTGGTGGCGGCGCTGAAGACTAGGCCCGAACCGCGCAGACCGCTCAGCTATGTGCGGGTGAACGCGCTCTCGACGCCCTTTGCCTATGGTGACCTCCAGGCCGTGGTGGGGCCATGGCTCGACGGCATCGTGCTGCCGAAGGTGGAGAGTGCGGCGGAACTCCAGGCCGCCGACTGGCTGCTCGCCCAGGTGGAGCGCGAAGCCGGACTCGCCGAGGGTGCCATCGACCTGCTGCCCATCATCGAGACCGCCAAGGGAGAACAGGCGCTGATGAGCATCGCCACGGCCGGCACCCGGGTGAAGCGGCTGTCCTTCGGGGCGGGCGACTACACGCTGGATATTGGCCGCACCTGGAGCCTGGGGGAGACGGAGCTTTTGCCAATGCGTCATCAGGTGGTGAGCGTTTCTCGTGCCGCCGGGCTGGAGCCGCCTGTCGACTCCGTCTTTATTCACCTGCGGGAGCAGGAGGCACTCGAAGTCTCCTGCCGGACCGTGCAGGGCCTGGGCTTCCAGGGCAAGCTCTGCATCCATCCGGGTCAGATCGAGGCGGCAAACGCAGCCTTCACGCCCACGGCGGACGAGGTGGCTTATGCCCGCAAGATCGTTGCAGCCTTTGAAGAGGCAGAGGCCGCCGGCTCCGCCTCCATCCAGGTGGAAGGCTATTTCGTGGACTATCCGATTGTCGAGAAAGCCCGCCGGACTCTATCGCTGATAGAGGCCATTCAGGCGGCGGCCGGGTGAGTTTCGTCTATGCCTGGCGTTAACCAATGTTCGCCAATATCCGGTTGGGAGAACAGCAAAGGCGGGCTATATTGTGAGCATGGCTTCGATCACTTTCGACAAATTGGCCTATACGCACTCTTTGCGGGCCGGTGGCTTTACCGAGAAGCAAGCGGAGGCGCAGGCCCATGCGCTCGACAATGCCCTACGCGATTCGGTTGCGACAAAGGACGATTTGCAGCGGGTCGAAACTGCGCTGGAAACGAAGATGACCCAGGAATTTGCCGCCGTCCGCTCCGAAATGGCTGCCATGAAATCGGAGTTGATGCACGATATAGTGCAGCAGAAAGCAGACCTCCTGAAATGGGTGGTGCCGCTGTTGCTCGGCCAGGCAGCGTTGATCGCTGCGATGGTGAAGCTGCTGTAGGTTTTCTCCGGCGGCAACAGTTTGCCTCTGGCCGCGAAGGGCGGGGCGGGGCTAAGCTTCCGCTCAAAGAACCAAGCCAGAGGAAATCCTGCCCATGACCGACTACACCCTCGTCACCGGTGCCGCCCGCAATATTGGCCGCGCCATCGCAACCCACCTGAAGGCTGACGGCCAGAACATCCTGATGCTGGATATCATGGACCCGGAAGATCCAAGCCTTGGCGAGTTTCGCAAGACCGACCTCTCCAGCTCTACCGACACGGCGCAGGCGATGGCCTGGGCCATGGGTGACGACCGGCGCATCACCCGCGTCGTCAATTGCGTGGGCATTGTCGCGACCGGCAAGGTGGAGGACGTGACAGACGAGGACATTGAGCGCGTCATGAACGTCAACGTCCGCTCCTACATCCAGGTGATGCGGGCTGTCACGCCGGCGATGAAGGCGCAGGGCTTCGGCCGCGTGGTCAATATCGCGAGCCGCGCTGCGCTCGGCTACACCAACCTGACGGTCTATTCCGCCAGCAAGGCCGCGGTTGTCGGCCTCACCCGCACATGGGCGAGCGAGTTGGCCCCGCACGGCATCACCGTCAACGCCATCGGCCCCGGTCCGATCGAGACTGACATGCTGAAGGCCGCGCACAGTGCTGAAACCTATGCGTCTTACGAGGCCAAGGTGCCAGTGGGCCGCTTCGGCAAGTCGGAGGATATAGCTAACGGCGTGAGCTTCTTCCTGGATGACCGCTCCAGTTTTGTCACCGGTCAGACCCTGTTCATCTGCGGCGGCCTGACCGTCGGCGGTGCCGGGGTCGTCTGAGCCAGGCATCATGACCGACTCGCTTATAGCCCCGGCAGTGGAAGCGGTGGCGGAGCAGGGCTTTGCCATCGTGCCGGATGCCGTGCCGCTCGCTCTCTGCCGTAACCTGATCGGCGCGCTGGAGCGGGTGGAGCGCGAGCATGAGCATGAGCATGGCTTTGGCCAGACGGCGTTCGAGGGGCACAAGACCGTCCGCATCTACAACCTCCTACGTTACGGCTCGCCGTTCGATCAGGTGCCGGTGGCTGAGCCGGTCTATTCCATCGCGGAGGCTGTGCTGGGGGAAGGGCTGCTGCTTTCTTCCCTCTCCGCCATCACGCTGGCGCCGGGGCAGGAGGCGCAGCCCCTGCATTCGGACTCGCAGCAGATCAGCCTGCGCCGCCCGCATCCCTGCCTGATGCTGAATGCCTTCTGGGTGCTGACGGACTTCACGGAAGCGAACGGTGCAACCCGCATCGTGCCCGGCAGCCACAAGAACCCGAAGCCACCCAAATATGGCGAGACCTATGAGACCATGCTGGCAGAGGCACCCGCAGGCAGTATCATCCTGTTCGACAGCCAGCTATGGCATGGTGGCGGGGAAAACCGGACGGGCGAGCGCCGGTGGGCCTTGTCCAGCTACTATTGCGCCGGGTGGGTCCGGCAGCAGGAAAACCCGTTCCTCAGCATCCCGGCGGAGGCGGTTCGGCAGTTCCCACCCCGCTTGCAGGACCTCTGCGGCTATAGCCTCTATCGCGGCCAGTACGGCCATGTGGAGGGGAAGGACCCGCGGGAAGCGCTGACGGGAGAGCCTGGCCGCCCGAATGTCTGGCAGCAGATCGATTCCGGGCGATGAGTGCATAACAGCCATGCGGCCTGAAATGTCAGCAGGCAATTGCACTAAGAGGCGGCAGATAGTAGTCGGTATGTTCAACGCAGTCGCTTTGCGGAGGTTGCATGCGCATTTCGCCCTACGTCGTATTGCCGGTCGGACTGATGGCTCTCGCCCTGATAGCCGCGCCGTTTTATGGCGATGTTATGGGCGAAGTGCTTTGGATGGGCAGTGCGCTGAAATCCATCTGTGGCTTCTAATCGAATTCCAAGGAACGTGCAGCCCATGAAAGCCTTGAACGGCATGCCGATTTTGATGGTGGTCGGCGCTGCTGCATTGGCAGTCCTGATTGCGAACGGCATTCGGGTATCGATCCCGCTCTACCAGGTGCCGATGTTGGCTGATGTTGGCTGGGGCCGCACGGAGTTTGGCTTTGCCATTGCCGTACAAGCGCTGATGGTCGGTCTATGCGCGCCTCTGTTTGGCGGCTTTGCCGACAAGTTCGGTTCGGCCCTGGTGATCGTCGTTGGCACGCTGCTCTATGCGGGCGGGCTGGCGCTGATGGCCGTCAGCACGGACCCGGTCAGCTTCACGCTTTCCGGTGGCTTGCTGGTCGGGATGGCACAGGCCGGTTGCGGCCAGAGCATCGCCATGGGCGCTGTTGCCAAGCTTGTGCCGGAGGAGCGCCGGACCTGGGCGCTGGGCATTGCCGTCATGGGCGGCTCTGCCGGTATGCTGGTGATCCTGCCGCTCGCTCAGTTCTTTCTGGAGAGCTATGGCTGGGCTGAGGGTTTCATCGCGCTGGGGCTGTTGAGCCTGGTCATATTGATTGCTTCGGTCTTCCTGCGCGGGCAACCAGTGGGTGGCCCGAGCACGGCAGCGGTGGCCAATCTGACCATCGGCGAGGCACTGCGGCAGGCGTTCAAGCATCGCTCTTACGTGCTGCTGATGATTGGCTTTTTTGTCTGCGGCTTCCACGTCTCGTTCATTGGCACCCATCTGCCGGCCTATGTCAGCGACTTGGGCCTGCCGGAGGGCACCGGCGCGCACGCGTTGATGCTGGTGGGCATCGTCAATATTCTGGGTGCCTATCTGGCAGGCGTGCTGGGCAGCCGCACCTACCGGCCCCGCCTGCTTGCCTTCATTTATGTCGGTCGGTTTGTAGCCATTACCAGTCTGATGCTGGCCCCGCCGAGCGAGATAACGGTCTATGCGTTCTGTGCTGCCATGGGTCTGTTCTGGCTATCGACAGTGCCGATCACAGGCTCTCTGGTCGCCAGCATGTTCGGTACCCAGTACATGAGCATGCTGTTTGGCTTCGTCTTCCTGGGCCATCAACTTGGCGCGTTTGCCGGCGTCTATCTGGGCGGTCTGCTGTTCGACATGACCGGATCCTATGACGTGGTCTGGTGGATGGGAGCCGGGCTTGGATTGTTCGCTGCGGCGGTGCATTGGCCGATCAGTGACACGCAGGCACCGACACTGGTTCCGGCGGAACAATAGCGGCAATAAAGGAATTATAGTACCTTAAACTTGTTGGCGCTAGAAGCTTGTCCCAGCGGCTCCCAGCGCTGACTATCCTTCGCCGTCCCCATCAACCTTGGTTGCACGCGATGCGAGCTTCAACGGCTCCTGGATACCACTCTCCGGGGGTGTTGGTGCCGAACATCACTGCGGGATGAAAATCGGTGTAAACTTTTATGCGCAAACCTAAACAAATCTAAACTGTTTGGCGGTGCATCAGTTTAGGTGCGGTTTATCGCAAGTTTATCTCCTGTTTACTGTCAGGTTACCGCCGGTTTAGGGCCATCCCATAGCCGCAGACGCACCGCCTGCTGCCAATGGCTGGTATCCTCGGCGCTGGTATAAGAGGTAGGGCGGATTTTACCTGCTTCAAGCATCCGCTTCGTTCAGCCGGGCAAATGAAAACGGCCGCCCTGGTTTCCCAGGACGGCCGCTGACAAAGCGCCTTAAGCGGTAAGGCTTATTCGCTGCTGGCGTCGATAACGTCGCCAAACAGAGCCCAGCCCTTGCCGTCAAACTTGGACAGCTGCGCCGCTTGGATCGGGTAGAAGTCGGTCGGGCCGGTGTTCACCAGCACGCCCGGCAGAACCATCGGCAGCTGCAGGTCTTTAACGTTGGCAGCACAGGCCATGATGCCTGGGCGGCTGAAGTCTTTGCACTGCTCAAGAACGTGGTGCATCAGCTTCACAGCGTTGTAGCCGAATGCATAGTTGATGTCGCCCTTGTCGCCGTCAGGCAGGTTCGCATCCATGAACGCGGACCATTCCTTGAAGCCGTCAGTGTTAGCCCACTGCGGGTCGGTCGGATCGCGCATCCACTGGGTGGTGACCAGGCCTTTGGAGCACTCCAGGCCGGCCGGCTTCAGCGTGGCACCCACGGAGGAGGACACGTTGTTCAGCAGGTGCAGCGGCTTCCAATCGATCTCGCAGGACTTCTTGATCGCCTGAGCAGCGAACTTCGGAATGGAAATGTTGAAGAAAACGTTGGCGCCACTGGCAGCCATTTCCAACACTTGCGCATCGACGGTCGGATCGGTCACCTCATAGGGCAGCATCTTTACGACCATCTCATCGGCTTTATCGCCGAGGCCGCGCAGGAAGCCGTCGCGGTAATCTTTGCCGTAGTCATCATTCTGGAATAGAATGGCGATCTTCGGGTTCTCGACGTTGGCCAGCGCATACTTGGCGTAGATTTCGCCTTCGACGTCATACGTTGGCTGGAAACCCATGGTCCAAGGGTACTTGTCCGGGTGGCCCCATTTGGAAGCGCCAGTCGCCAGGAAGATGTGCGGCACCTTCTTCGCGTTCATGTAGCGATGGATCGCGGAGTTGGTCGGCGTACCCAGGGTGTTGAAGGTGAAAGCGACCTTCTCCTGCTCGACCAGCTTGCGGATCTGCTCCACGGTACGGGGCGGGCTGTAGCCGTCATCCAGCGAGATCCAGTCGATCATGCGGGTTTTGCCGTCGCCGGTTTTCATGCCGCCAGCAGCGTTGAGGGCTTTCCAATACGCAGTCTGCGTTTTGGCGATCACGCTGTAGGAGGACGCCGGGCCGGAATACGGCGCGGTGTTGCCGATTTTGATCGACGTGTCGGTGACACCGACCGTCTGGGCGCTGGCCGAGGCAGCGAGCAGCACAGCTGCAGCTGAGGTGGCCAGTAGGTTGCGAATACGCATCAAGGGTCTCCCTTAGTTGGTAACGTTAAAGCCTGTTATTGACGTAGAGAGCATTAAGGCGCTGCTCTCCCCGTATCCTAGCCTGCCATCTTGTGTTTCGTCCATGCCACAAGACGCTCGATGCCGCCCCACACGCCAAACGGCACGAAGTAGATCAGCACGATCAGGAACACACCAAAGATCGCCCACGGCGGCGGCAGCCACTCATAGGCCAGGCGCAAATCCTGGGCGATATTCGGAGCGAAAACGATGAACAAGCCACCGAAAATGACACCGGGTATCGAGACGATACCGCCGACGACCGAGCCGACTAGAATATAGACCGCGATGAAAAAGTTGAACGCGTCGGGCGACACGAACTCGCTGGCATAGGTGAACAGCGCGCCGCCGATTCCGGCGAACATGGCGCTGATGCCGAATGTTGTTGTTTTCACCAGCGGAGTGTTTATGCCCATGGTCTTCGCGGCGATGGGATTGTCCCGGATAGCCATCATGGCGCGGCCGGACCGGCTATGCAGAATGCACCATGTGATGATCATCAGGAGCACCATGATGGCGAAAGCCACATAGTAGAGCGATTGGTCGGTGCTGAGGCTTGCCACCAGCGGCTCTGGTTTCGGCACAAAGATGCCCTGCACACCACCCGTCAGTTCTTCGAAGGCATCGAACTTCAGGAGCTGCGGTGTTGCAACCGCAAGGGCAAAGGATGCCAGCGCCAGATACAGGCCCTCCAGGCGGAGAGCCGGCAGGCCGAACAGGAAGCCGAACACGAAGGAGAAGAACGCAGCGGCCACAATGGCCTCATACGGGCCCCAGCCGGCATGCTCGATCATGATGGCAGCGCCATAGGCACCCGCGGCGAAGAACGCGCTGTGGCCAACCGAGAACTGGCCATTGTAGCCCGTCAGGACGTTCAGCCCCAGCATGGCGACTGCCCAGGCGATGGCCAGCGTGAACTGGTAGGTGATGAAGTCGGATACGAGGTGGGGCAGGACAATGCCGAACGCCACCGCGATGAGGAAGCCGATCAGAAGGCCCGGCGTTAGGGGGTTGGGACGCGCCATCGCTGCTTAGACCCTCTTCACAACGACGAGACCGAACAGGCCCGCCGGTTTGAACAACAACACGCCGACAATCAGAACCAGCGCAAACGTCAGTTTCAGCTCACTGCCGCCCGGCACATATTGACCGACCCAGTTCTCCAGAACGCCGACGATCAGGCCGCCCATGACCGCGCCGAACGGGCTGGACACGCCGCCCAGCAACGCACCGGCGAAGCCGTAGAGCAGCACGCCGCTCATCATGTTCGGCTCCAGGTACACAATGGGGGCCACCAGCACGCCGCCGATGGCGCCGATACCAGCCGCAAGACCCCAGCCAAGCGCCAGCATCCAACCGACCGATACGCCCACCAGGCGGGCCGAGTCAGGATTGGCCGCCGCCGCCCGCATGGCCAGGCCAACGCGGGTGAACTTGAAGAACAGGAAAATCCCGAACAGGACCAGCAAGGTCAGAACGATCACGCCCAGGTTGTGTGGGCCGATCAAGTCGGACTTGAAGCCCAGGTTTTCCGGGAAAACGCTGGGGAACGGCTTGATCGTGAATTCCCAGATCCAGCCTGCAACGTTGTTCAGAATGACCAGCAGGCCGATGAACACGATGATCTGGTTGAGGATCGGCGCGTTTTCCACCGGTTTGACGATCACGCGCTCAATGATGACGCCCGCGATGAACGACACACCGACCGCACAGATCAGGGCGAGCCAGACCGGCGCACCCAGGCCCAGGAAGGTCCAGGCGATGAACGTGGAGAACATCGCCATTTCTCCCTGGGCGAAGTTGAAGTGGTCGGTAGCCTGGTAGATCATGACAACGGCGAGCGCGACGCACGAATAAATCGAGCCGATCGCGAGGCCTGCCAGAGTTAGCTGTAGAAAGAGATCCATTTTTCCCGCCCCTAGTAGCCGAGGTAGCTTTTGCGGACGTTTTCATCATCGCGGATGATGTGCGACTCGCCGGACATCACCACCTCGCCGGTTTCCAGCAGGTAGGCGTGGTCTGCAAGGTTCAGCGCGATGTTGGCGTTTTGCTCGACCAGCAGCATCGTTGTGCCTTCGGCCTCGCGGATACGCCGCATGATCCCGTAGATTTCCTGCACGATCAGCGGTGCCAGGCCAAAGCTCGGCTCGTCCAGCAGCATCAGGCGCGGCCGCAGCATCAGCGCGCGGCCAATAGCCAGCATCTGCTGCTCACCGCCGGACAGTGTGCCTGCCTGCTGCTTCTGACGCTCACGCAGACGCGGGAAGTAGTTGTAGACCCGCTCGATATCGTCAGCGATTTCCGCCTTGTTGCTGCGGGTATAGCCGCCGAGCTGCAGGTTTTCTTCCACCGACTGGCGCACAAACGTGCCCCGGCCTTCGGGGACATGGGCAATGCCCAGGCGGACGACGTTCTCCGTCGCCATGCCCGTGATGTCCTTGCCGTCGAACGAGACTTCGCCTTCGGTGCGGACCATCCGGCAGATGGCGCGCAAGGAGGTGGTCTTGCCGGCGCCATTGGCGCCCAGGATGGTGGTGATCGAACCCTCGTCCAGCGCGAAATCGATGCCGTGCAGCGCTTCCACCTGGTGATAGTAGGCCTTGAGGCCTTTGACTTCCAAAAATGCCATCAGTCAGCCGTCCCCAAATACGCTTCGATCACCTTCGGGTCCTGCTGCACTTCAGCGGGCGTGCCGTCGGCGATTTTGCGGCCGAAGTCGATTGCCACGACCTGGTCGGAAACCTGCATCACCAGACTCATGTGGTGCTCCACCAACAGAACCGTGATGCCGCGCTCGGCCCGGACAGCCAGGATCTGGTCCTTCAGGTGGTCCAGCTCTTCGTGGTTCAGGCCGCCTGCCGGCTCGTCCAGCAACAGCAGCTTCGGCTGGCTGGCCAGAGCGCGCGCCATTTCCACCCGTTTTTGGTAGGGGAAGGGCAGAGCGCCGACCGGCTTGTGAATGACGTCGGTCAGTTCCATGAACTCAATCAGTTCCATGGAACGGGCCATCAGCTCTTTTTCTTCCCGGCCGACCCAAGGTAGGCGGAAAGCGTTGGAGATGAAGTCGCTTTTGGTACGGCTGTGCCCGCCGATCATGACGTTGTTCAGCACCGACAGGGTCGGGAACAATGCCAGGTTCTGGAAGGTCCGGCCGATGCCGAGGCTGGAGATCTTGTCGGCATTCAGGCCGAGAATCGAGCTGCCTTCGAAGCGGACATCGCCTTCGTTGGGGGTGTAGAGGCGGGACAGGCAGTTGAACAGCGTGGTCTTGCCAGCGCCGTTGGGCCCGATCAGGCCAACAACCTTCCTTTCCGGGATATCGAAAGTTACGCCATCCAGCGCAACGATGCCGCCAAAGCGAACGACCACATTATCGACTTCGAGAAGCGCCATCAGCAGCACCCCTTCCGTCGATGGTCACACAAAGGGGCTTGGAGCACAAATTGTGCCCGAGCGACCGCTATCACGGGGGAGACCCTCCCAAACTAAGCCTTGTTTCCTAAGAGACGCGTATTTTTGACGTCGCGCCCTTTTTCCGAAGAGGCTTTGGTAACGGAATGACTGCGTCCGCGCAACGCTGAAACCGCCGCGGATTCGCGCGACGCGGCAAGGAAGACTCAAAAGGGATGCTAGAGTAACAGAAACCGTCCCGAAAAGAGGGGTCTGCCAAGGCAATACAGGGGTAAATTAGCCGGAAATCTGCCCAAATCAGGTAATGAGGAAGTGTAGAACGCCTGCCCAAATCAGAACGCTGCTTCCAACTGCAACCGCCAGAGCTTCCTGGCCAGTAATGCGCCGTAAGTTAGGCCTGGCACTTGTTTTACGCATACTCTCTCTCCTTCAATCCGGCTTGTTTCCGGTATTCGCAGGCCGCAGTTTGCTCAGCAGAACATTTACCAGTGCGTTAGGCACAAGTTACGGTTCGGTAACCGCAAAACCACGATTGCTCTTCTGAATTGTATACTATCTGTTAATACGACCAAACGCAACTATCGCATAAGGAGTAGGCCTATGGGCCGTTTGCAACCTATTGAGTCGCTTTCATTGGATTCGCAGCAGGAAGAGATCCTGGCGGCGATCAAGGCCGGTCCGCGGGGCGAGGTGCGCGGGCCGTTCCCGGCCTGGATACGCTCACCGGAATTGGCGGACCGCGGCCAGAAGCTGGGCGAATACTGCCGGTTCAATACCTCGTTCGAGCCCCGCCTGGCAGAGATGGCGATTATCATCTGCGCGCGTTACTGGACGTCCCAGTATGAGTGGTATGCCCACGCGCCGCTCGCAGTAAAAGGCGGCTTGGACCACGCGATTGTCGATGCCATCGCCGCCAGGCAGCGCCCGGCCGCGATGCAGGACGACGAGGCTGCGGTTTATGACTATTGCACCGAGCTGCATCAGAATAAGCAGGTCAGCGACGCCACCTACCAGCGGGCCCTGGGCCTGTTCGGGGAAAAGGGCGTGGTCGATCTGATAGGCATCAGCGGCTACTACACGCTGGTATCGATGACCCTTAACACGTTCCAGGTTGAACTTCCGGAGGGCGTGAAAGGCCTCGATCCGTAACAGCGTATTTGGCGCAGCGTAAAGCTTTATACCAACGGCTGTTGGTATTAGCCGCCGGGCTTGACGGGGTCGCCCTGGTCCCACGGGAACACTATCCAGGTGTCCTGGCTGACCATGGTCACGAACGTGTCCACGTCATTCTGCCCGGCCGGCTTGGCATAGACGGTGGCGATATGGGCCTTTGGCAGTAGTTGGCGCACCATCCGGGCGGTGACGCCGGTGTCGACCAGATCGTCGACGACCAGAAGGCCGCTGCCATCGCCTGCCACGCCTTTCAGCAAATGGGCCTCGCCCTGGATTTTGCCGTCATAGCTGGCAATGCAGATCGTATCCACATGGCGGATGCTCAGTTCGCGCGCGATGATCGCGGCGGGCACCAGGCCACCGCGGGCAATGCCGACAATGCCGCTGTAGGTGTTGTCGGCCAGCCGCCATGCTAGGGTGCGGGTATCCCGGTGTAATTCATCCCAAGAGACGGTGAACGAGTGAGAGGACGCCGGGGCCACGTGCTGGCAACCGTGCCTGCCGGACCGTTAGAGCGCGTAGACCAGAACCTGGTCGCTGGTGCTGGCCTGGTTTGTCTGCGTGGATTCCCGCAAGCGGGCTTCGGGGACACCCATGTTCACCAGGCTGCGCACGACGCGCTTGGCATTCCGGCGGGAGGTGGTGGTTGACGCACCCGGCTTCGCGCCCGGGGTCACGCCGACCACTTCAAAGCCAGCAGAGGGGCGGCGGGCGACGACATCGCTAACGGCGGCGTAGAGGCTGGATTCGTAGGCCGTGTTGGCGGTGTCGAAATCAATCACCAGAATTGGCTGCTTGCCGGATTTGGCCGGTGCGCTGGCCGCGGTGATATTTGACGGCTTGTTGCGGCTGGACGCTTGCACGGACGCTTTGCGGCTGGACGTGGCTGCGGCCACCTGGCCGGAACCGGACGGCAGGCTGTTGGAAAGGTTGGGGCCATAGGGCTGGCCGCTCTTAATGGCCAGGGCGAGCGTGGTCATGTTGAGCCGCTCACTGGCGACATAGGCGCTCTGACGGGTGACCTCCGTATCGATCTGCGCCAGTTGGCGCTCGACAGAGACGATCTCACCGTTGATCTGCTCCTCCAGCACGGCAAGCTGCTGGTGGTCCTCGTCAACCGCGCCGGACAGGCTGTAGGCAGCCTCGACCTGATCCAGCAGGAAGCCTGCCGTCGTGGCATCGGTGGCTACCAGGCTCCGCAATTCCTGAAGCTTCAGAATGTTGCTGCTGATTTCGGTCAGCGTCGTTTGCGCGCCGTCCCATTGTTGTGCCAGCAGCGGGTTGCCCGGTGTGGTGCCTGACTGTAGCTTCGTGTTGATGTCGGCGACGGTCGAGTAGTACTGCTCGGCCAGTCCGCGTGTCTTAGTCCGCGATTGCTCGAACTGTCCGCTATGGGTAGCGATTGACTGGCGGACAGCTGCGAAATCGCCGCCGATCTGGACGGCCTTCTTACCGACGAAGGTGCCGGTCGGCGTCATCTGCACGGTTCGTTCACTGCGCGAGAGATCCGGCGGGTTTGTCACAGCAACCGGCGGCGGCGATTGCGGTGTGCCGTCGTCGCTGATTCGGGCCAGCGTCCGCGCGCTGTCGCTTGCGTTGGCGGTAGCCGGCGACGGTTCGATCGGCTCGTCGAACATTTCTTCCATAGAACTGCAGCCTGCCAGCAGCAGGGCGACCCCTAAGCTGCACGCAAGGACGCGCAAGCGCCGTTGTGCTCCAGACTGCTCCATTCTCATCGGTCCCATGCTACCTTAGCTCGATCCTGCCGTTGCCGGTCTCTACGCCGTTCAATTATAGCCCACATGATGGGCGCTGCCAGCCGGTGTCCTGCCCCCATATTACAGGGCAACACCCATCTGGCAGTCCGCATTCTGGCCGAGGCTTCCGTGCGTTGCCGGAAGCTACACGCGGTGCGGACGAAGGTCGAGTCCAGCTGCACGGGTTGGCTGGGGATGGAAATTGCTTTTTGTTGCCATTCTGCCTCGCCGCGTTGCGGTTTTTGCCTTGTCAAAGCTGACAGGATCGGCTACATGCAGCCGCTCGACGGCGGCGCGCCTTTCAGCGCCGCGCAAGGTGCGCGCCCGTAGCTCAATGGATAGAGCGTCTGACTACGGATCAGAAGGTTGGGAGTTCGAGCCTTCCCGGGCGCGCCATTTCTCTTCAGTAAATATATGATATAATTGAGTTGATATTCCAAACAGCCTGTGTTTGGTATTAAATTTGGTACGCAAACGCGCCGCGACCGTCCCGGCCCTCCTTACGCTGACCACATTGGTATTTCACTTTCCACAAATTGGTTTGAAGCCTCCGACTTCAGTTGGATAAGAAAACAACTTTGCGCCAAAGGCGCTCAAAACCGCTGAACCCTCTGACTTTAGTCGGAGGAGGTTCAGTCATCGCTCTCCGATGTGGCCGTGGCACCCGTCCAATGGTTAAATTCAGCGATGTGGTTGTGCTTTGCTATTATCGTCGGCAGCGCTGATACTTCCTTCGCCTACGCCATTCAGCGCAAGACGCCTTCCCATTGACAACGGACCCGGTCGTTCGTCGTTGCAGCTGCTTCCACCTCAGAGCCAATGGCTGATGATAGGCTCGACATGACGCCCATTGCTATCGGCCCCTGGTCGAAGCCCTGGCTGTAGGAGCGTCCAATCAAAAACGGTGCCCGACTTTGGTCAAGCCCTCCCGATACGGGGGCTTCCAAATGGCCGAGGCTGGTTACAGAGAGGCTAAATACCCAGAGGTTTTTAGATTTTATCGGCCAACTGCCGGCGAACCGCGGGCGGAATTTGTGTCGGTAACTTGTCACGCCCTCACCCCGCTACAGCGCTAAGGGTGGGCACGTGTGCGGATAGCAGCGCTATCGCCTGCCGTCACACCACGCTTTGGGGCACTAGGTGGCGTCCAGCGGCCTTCCGTTGAATGTTGGCCGAATAGAAAATTTATTCGGCCAACGCTCTCCATGAGAACCGGCGTTATTAGACAGGGATCGTCACGTTAAAGGATGGTTCGAATGATCCAGTTTCTTTCCGACAAACAACTCGCGGCCCGCTATGGCCTGACCCGCCAATGGGTTTGGCAGCGGGTCAGGCGCGATCCCGCATTTCCTCGCCCCGTTCGTTTCACCAATGGGTGCACCCGATTCGATCTGCGCGATGTTCTCGCGTATGAGAGCAAGAAGAAGGGGGATGCGTCATGAAGATCGACTTTGCAGGCAGACCACAACTCGACTTCGCCGACATCAACAAGGCTGCTCTGTCGGCATTGCCTGCTTTGGTAGCGCGATGGCTGCCTGGCGGAAGGACCGTCGGCAGCGGGTATGTGGTCCGCAATCCCAGGCGGACAGATCACAAAGCTGGCAGCTTTAAAATCAACCTGCGCACCGGCCGCTGGGCTGACTTTGCGATGGGTGAACGCGGTGGCGACTATGCCTATCTGTTCCATCCTGGCTAATCGGATAGCCCCTCGTCGCTCTGCGTTTTTCATGGCACGCTGTGTTTTGACCAAGGCGCGGGATGGGAGAGCGACATGGTGATCAAGCTTCACACGCCACCGAAGATCAGGGCAGCCATACAGGCCAGTGACGACCCTGCGTGGGTTCTTGCCGAGCGTCACGGGACCACGGAACAGACCGTATGGAAATGGTGCCAGCGTGCCAGCGTGGAGGATCGCAGCCACACGCCCCATCGCCTTCAGACGACGTTGACGCCAGCGCAGGAAGCTGTCGCCGTGGCCCTCCGCAAGACGCTTTTGGTCTCGCTGGATGATCTGCTGGCGGTGGTGCGCGAGTTCTTGAACCCGAAGGCCTCCCGCTCTGGTCTTGACCGCTGCTTGCGTCCATGCTCTGGCCTTGACCGCTGCTTGCGTCGGCATGGCGTGGGGCCCTGCGCGCCCTGGAGCGCGCCTGCCCGATGCGCATCCGCCCCATACTCCCGGATAATGGAAAAGAGTTCACGGATCGCCTCTTCGGTCTGCGCCAGCGCGCCGCAACAGGCGCGCATGAATGCGACACGCTGGGCGCCGCCCTCGATATCGATCATCGCCTGACGCCGCCTAGGTCACCTCAGACCAACGGTATAGTCGAACGGTTCAATGGCCGCATCGAAGAGGTTCTGCAGAGCCATCCCTTCCGATCCGGCGAGGTTCTGGAAGCCACGCTGCTTCGCTATGTCTGGCTTTACACCCAGCCGCTGCCGCAATCAGCCCTGGGCAGCAAGACGCCCTTGCAGGCACTGAAGGGATGGCGCAAACTCAAACTAGAGCTGGTCAGAAAACAGCCATATTACCTTCCAGGATGTGATAGCTATACTGCAACTGGTGTCGGCGCGAGCCATGGTGGCTCGGTTACCTTCGTCAGCACGCCGGCCTCAGGCGCGCGCATCACTTTGCGCCGGTTGCTGCCGGTGCAGCGTATTACCGACTTCCAGGAAGGCGGCGATTTCCGCGCCGCAACCTTGAACGACGAGCTGGACTACCAAACCGCAGCGCTGCAGTCAGTCCAGTCGGATATGGAGCGGGGCTTGCGTCTGGCTCCCACGGATACGGAAACAGCGACCACTCTGCCGGCCAAGGGCGAGCGTGCGGGTAAACTGTTGGCGTTCGATACGGAAGGCAAGCCGGTGGTACTGCCGCCCAGTATTGACCTGCCGAACGATGCTAGCACCAGTTTCGTGACAGGCGCAGGCCAAGTCGCGCCGCGCACATTGGCGGACCGCTTTTCCGCGCTTCCGACTGTTCTTGATAAACGGGCAAAGGGTGATGGCGGAACCGATGATGGCCCTGTCCTGACCGCACTGACCGCTCCCCATGTGCTGCCCGAGGGCAGTTATGCCGTCAATGCTGACGATCTACCCGCTGTGCGGCCTTATAATGTATGCGGCGCTGGCGAATTGGTGGACCCGAACGCAACAGAGTCGCCGCTGCGGGCGCGCATGGGATTGCTGAACGATCGCGGTATGGGGCATTCGCTGGGTATGTTGGCGAGTCTGCTGCCGGACCTTGCCGGGCCGCATATGGACCTGGCGGCGCTGGATGATGCGATTGCGCTGGGCACCGCTAAGGTCGTCTTTGTTGGCGACAGCATCACCGAAGCAGCGGATGTCGAGGAAGAAAATACCTGGACCGCTCTGCTGCGCCAAAATCTGGAGCGGATTTTCCCGGAGGTGGCTTGGAGTTTTGCCAATCTATCTCTTGGTTCCCGCCATGCCGAGCATTTGGCTGACCCGGCCTATCTGGCGCTGACAAGTGAGCCGGTAGACAAAGACCTGGGCTTCTTCCGTGCACCAGCGAATGATTTCCCGCGTGAAAGCTGGCAGACGGGGAGTGTGTCCGGCAAGTCTTGGCGCGATCATGTGAAGGATGAAGCGCCGGATCTCGTCATCTGGGCCCACGGCATGAACAATTTCCACCTGTCCGGGCTTGAGTACTACACTGCGGTCACAGCCTTTTTGGACTTTGCTTCGACCTGGGCAAAAACGCCGACGGTGGTATTAGCAACGACCTTTCTGCCGACCCGTCTGGATCCAGCCTATCGTGTGCGGCAAGTGACCCATGACGGGCACTACCGCATTTTACGCGATTTGGCGGTGATCCGGCGGCTGGGAGTTATTGATGCCAACCGGGTCTATCACTACCTGCGCGATGGAATTGACGAAGGCCGCCGCCAGTGGTTCCGGGAAGACGACTTCCGCGGCTGGAACACGGCCTGGTGGGGTTTTCTGGAAGGCGGTTCCGGGCAGGTTGCCCTGTCCGGGGGGCGGTTGCAGTTCTCCGGCATGGCCCGCCCCCGGCGGAAGCTGCTTGCGGCTGACTTTCAGGCTGATTTGACTTGGCGGTCGGCCGATGCAGGTGACGTGCTTGCCTTCAACTACAGCATCGATCCCGATAACAGCGCTGACCGGTACGAGTTTCAATGGTCGGGCCCGAACCTGAAAATCTATTGGAAAGGGGTTGTAAAGCTCTCCGCCGTTGATGTGGCGGCGAGTGTCGGCACGGACAACTATGTTCGCGTACGCTGTGACGGTGCCAGGCACCGGCTCTGGATCAATGGTGTATTGAAGTTGGATGGGAATGACTTCGAATCGCTGGCCGAAGGCTCGTGCGCCTATCGGGCTTACCTGGGCAGCGGTGCGGCCGCGGAGGTCGGATGCACCCTCAAGATCGGTTATACGGCGCGTTACGCCCGCCCGTTGCTGCACGAAGATGATCTGATCGGCACTGGCGATTGGGGTGTGAATGCTGACAGCGCAGGCGGCAACGGCATCAATCATCCCAGTACAGCAGGACATTATCTGATCTATGGCCCGGCAGTCGGCGCGTTTGCTACGGCGTTGCGCTTGCAAAAGCAAAAGGGCGGAACGGTTTCGGCATCCGATACGTCCGTGATTTCAACGTCTTCCACCTCATTTACCGATACGGGCGAGGCCGTGAGCATCGGTGCCGTGGGCGGCGAGCAAACCCTATATCAGTTTCAACGTCCACATTCGCAACCAGGCACCGGTAACCAATTTCAACCTGCTGCGTGTATCTCTCAATGGCGCTCAGGTTCCGGAAACTACGCAGTACGTGCCGCCTATGGACAACCGCGGCGTGGTGCTGTCGGGTATGCGCGTGCCGGTGACACTGGCGGCGGGGATGAACGATATCCGTCTGCAATGGCTGGCGGAGAGCGGAAGCCATGTGCTGGAGAGCGATATTCTGGGGCGGATGCTAACCGTCGAAAGACTCGGCTGATGGTTGGGCAGGGGCCAGCAAATGTCATCGACCCGGAGGCCCGCGAGCGCATTGCAGAGCTTGCGGGGCGCTTGGGTACGCATGAACGGACTGCGAAGAACGGCACTGCGAAGAACGGCACCATAATCTGCGCTGGTTTATGGCTCAGATGGAGCGCGATACCGAGCGCATTCACATCCGGCTCAGCGCCATTTGGCGTTGGATCATGAGTGTCCTGATACTGCTGATCGTTACCATCCTGGGGCTGGTCAGCAATGTTTTCACACAAACATAAATATGAACAATATGACTAATGTCAGTTTTGGCCGTTACAACAAGGCCACGGCTGCTGCGGCTTCTCAAGCCATCGTGCAGTTAATCGCAGCCTTTGTCCAGTTTCCGCCAGAGATGGAGCAGGCCATGGGCATCATCATGACTTCGTTAATGGTCTGGTTGGTACCGAACCAGGATCGAAGCCTCGAAGCCAGCGCCGGTTTGCCGGTGGTGGGTGATCGATTGGTAGCCCATCTGCCTTTGCCGGCCGCATTGGCGGCGATTGCCGTGTCGGTGCTTTTGGCTGGCTGTGCGTCGTTGATATCCAGCGACACCCTGGCAGACCGCGTGCTGGGTCCTGATTGCGGACCGGAAAGCCGGGTCTATCGCACGCAGTCTCTGATGGTCGGCCTTGGCCGTGCCTATCCGGCGCTTCAGACCGGCGGTATGCGGCTGTCGTTGGCATCCATGGAAAGGGCTGCTGCTAGCGGTGGTTCTTTGGATGCGCCGGCAGCGGCGTTCCAGGACGCGCTGGTCATGGCGATGGCTCCAGTCGTTCTGGAGGCAGGAAGGTCCGGCGAGCCAATTTGGCTAAGCCTGGCCCAACTACCGCCCGCGGCTGCGGAAGTGGCCCTGATCCGGCAGAAATTGGTTGATTTTTGCGCCCGCGCTTAGCCAGAAAAAGAGCAAAAAAGGGAACTTATCCATGCTGAAACTTTCCTCGGCCGCGCTTTGTGCGGCCCTCGTATCTTTGCCACTGATCGCCAATGCGCAGACGGCATGCGCGCCGCGTCAGCAGGTCGTAAGCGAACTGCAAGCGCAATATGGCGAACGTCAGGTTCTGCTGGGTCTGGCGGCGGATGGCCATGTTATGGAATTGTTCGCCAGCCCGGCGATGGAGTGGACGCTGGTGGCGACCCGACCTGATGGTCTTAGCTGCATTGTTGTTGCGGGAAGCCATCTGAGTTTTGTTTCGTCACCTCCTGTGTCCAAGCCTGCCGACCCGGCGTAGCAATCTATGTCTGAAACTGCGCCCTGGCCGGCGCTGGCCGAGCGGCTGCCCTATCTGGTCGAAGCTCAATTCACCGCCTACCGCCGTCTGGCTCATGCCGATACCGGTCCCGAAGACGGGCCGCGGGAGATGGTGGCCTGGGAGAATGCCCGCAAAGCGGCGCTGGCTCACCTTCAGGCGTTGATCCGGGTCTATGACCTTGTCAACGGACACCTCATGCAGGCCGCCAGCGGGCCGCACGCCGATGGCGTGGAGCTTTCCGGATTGTTGGCCGAGGTTCGGCACGAGCTTGCCCAGTCCGCCGGCGACGATGAGGAGTTTGGCGAATGACAGTTAGCTTCCCGGAATTTGTCATGCTCTGGCAGCGCTGGCACAACCAGATAACACCGGAATTGCACCGTCGGCTGGCGTTGTGGGTTTCCGCACGGTTGGATGGTGGCGAGCGACGCCTGTTGCTGCTGGCATTCCGCAATTTCGGCAAGTCGACGCTACTGGGCTTGCTGGCCGCTTGGCTTTTGGTGCGGGATCCGGACCATCGTATCCTGGTTCTGGCAGCTGAACATGCTCTGGCCACCAAACTCAGCCGTTTCGCCCGCCGAGTGGTGGAGCGGCACCCCTTGTGCGTGGCGCTGCGGGGGAAGGGGACGGCCACCAGCTGGGCTGATGATTCCTTTGCCGTGCAGCGCAAGGGCACCTGGCGCGATCCCTCCCTGCTTGCCCGCGGGATTGGCGGCAACATCACCGGCACCCATGCAGACACGGTTATTTGTGATGACGTTGAGGTGCCGAATACCTGTGGCACAGCCGGGCAGCGGGATCGGTTGCGCGAACGTCTGACGGAGGTCGAGCACATTCTGACTCCGGGCGGACTGCAGGTTTTTGCGGGCACGCCGCATACCTACACTATTCGGTTTATGCTGACCAGGCGCGGGAAGAGGCCGGTGAAGACGCCCCCTTCATGGAGGGGTTCCGCCGATGCGTGGTTCCTGTGGTGAACCAAGATGGGGCGAGTGCCTGGCCCGACCGGTTTCCGGCAGATGAAGTTGAGGCCATGCGCCGGCGGGTCGGGCCCAGCGTGTTTGCTAGCCAAATGCTTTTGCAGCCGCAGCGGCCTGAAGCTGCCCGCCTCGACCCAGCTACGATGCAACGGTACGACGACGAGGTTGATCTGGTGGAACGCAACCGCCAACCGCAGCTAAGCATAGGCGGCGTCAGGATGGTCGCTGCCAGCACATGGTGGGACCCGGCATACGGGGGACACAAGAAGGGCGACGGCAGCACGATTGCCGTGGTGTTCATCGATGCTGAGGGCCGGTACTGGCTGCACCGTATATTGTACCTCAAGGTTGATCCGACCAGTTCGGTCGATCCGGCGACGCAGCAATGCCGCCAAGTCGCAAAGCTGCTGGCGGAATTGCATCTGCCATCCGTCACACTGGAAAGCAACGGTATCGGCGGTTTTCTGCCTGGGATTTTGCGGCGTGAACTCACAAGGCAGGGCGTGTCCGCCAGTGTCGTCAGTGCCTCGTCGCGCACCAACAAGGGGCAACGGATCCTGGCTGCGCTCGAAGCGCCACTGGCAGCGGACATGATCCGTGCGCATGGCAGTGTCTGGCGCACGCCTTTGATCGGCGAAATGCGCGAATGGCATCCAGCCAGCCGGGGGCATGACGATAGGCTCGATGCTTTTGCTGGAGCGGTTGCGGCGGCACCGGTACGCCTGCCGCTGACTACCAGGCAAGTCGGCACGGACTGGCACCGTGCGCAGGCCGTGAAAGCGGCCACGGATTTTACGATCTGAATCTTCACCCAACCAAAGGGACAATTTGATGATGTATATGACTGCGGTACCTGCCGCGGCAGCGATGCCGCGTGCGTTTTCGCCGGCCACAGAGCGCGCGGGAAAGCAAGCTGTCAGGCCCATGGACGAAGAGGCGCGCGTTGGCGGGTTGCTCGCTAAGCTGGTGCGTGACGGAAATATTCGCTCCATGGAGGCGCTGGCGTCAGTGATCGTCGCCTCCGACTGGGGACGAATCAGCGCGGCCGCGTCGCTGCCGGCAGAGGATGGCGGCTGTGCCTGGCGTAGCGCTCCGGCGGCTGTGCGGGGGATGAGCGGATCGCTAGGCGGGCGCTGGCTGGCGTCCTGGAAGATCACAGCCGTGGCGCGACCCGGTTTCACCGGGTGGGAGACCTTCCCGATTGGGCCCGCAAAAACCGCCCGGTCGCTCACGTCGGAGAGTTTCTTTTTTACCGGATCTAACGATCAAGGTATCGCCTAGTGCAGGGAGTCTGGTAGGAGACGGGCGTCCTAAAAACAAATGAATGCCCGCTCCATTGCGTCTTTTTGATACTGAAAGTCTGTATCGCACTGCAACCCGTGCATTGCGTTGCCTCGATCCAGAGACGGCGCACAGGATGGCGGTTCGCGCGCTCGCGGCTGGGCTGGTTCCCGACGCCCCGCCGACTGCGAATATCCTGGCTACAACGGTTTGGGGGCGCAAATTCCCACATCCTCTGGGGATAGCCGCGGGTTTTGATAAAGACGCTGAGGTCATGGCACCGCTTTTGCGCGCTGGGGCGGGGTTCGTTGAAATCGGCGCGGTGACCCCGCAGGCTCAGCCCGGCAACCCCAAACCACGGGTTTTCCGTCTGCCTGAAGACGGGGCGGTGATTAACCGATATGGCTTCAATAGCGCAGGCCATGCAGTCGCACGCACGCGAATGGCTGATTTCCGGCGCTATAGCCGGCTTGGGATAGGTGTTGTCGGCGTCAATTTGGGCATGAACAAAGACGAGAGCGACCCGCCAGCGGCCTATCGGGCGGGCGTTGAGCAATTCGCATCCGTTGCCGATTTCCTGACCATCAATGTTTCATCGCCAAACACGCCGGGCCTGCGCGACCAGCAGCAGGAAAGCTTGCTGTCGGCGATCGTCGATGCGGCGCGTGAAGCGCTCGATATTATGCCAGTTCGTCCTCCATTGTTGGTGAAGTTGTCGCCCGATTTGAGCGACGATGCTGTCGATGCCTTGGTACAGCGTTTCACGGATGACGGGAAAGTCGATGGCTGGATCGTTTCCAACACCACCATTGCCCGACCGGAATCCTTGCAGAATGCGGCGGCTGCCCAGGCGGGCGGATTGAGCGGCCGGCCTTTGCGCGAGCGCTCCACGGCGCTTGTCGGCAGAGTATACCGCGCGAGCGGCGGTGCGCCCATCATCGGGGCCGGCGGGGTCGATAGCAGCCTGGCCGCTTATGAGAAAATTCGCGCCGGAGCGGCGCTCGTCCAAGTGTATACGTCGCTGATATTCAACGGACCGCTACACTTGCGCCGCATTACCGAGGAACTGTCTGCTTGCCTCATGGCGGATGGGATTTCATCGGTTCAGTCTGCCGTTGGTATCGATCACCGCTAACGCCATAGAAAGCCCTACAGAACCATGTCTGACACCGATCTTCCCATCATGATCGACGGAATTTCCGCGATTGCCGACCAATATGACGGGTATCTCGTTGATCTATGGGGTTGCGTTCACAATGGGATTGAGCCGTATCCGGAAGCGGTTGATGCCCTGTTGAAGCTTAGCGAACAGGGCAAGACCATCAGCCTGTTGTCAAACGGCCCCCGCCGTGGTGTCGATCTTGTTGCTCGCCTTGATTCGATGGGAGTCCCGCGTGAGGCCTACCACTATGTAATGTCCTCCGGCGAAGCCGCATGGCAGGCTTTTGCCGACAGGTCCGACGCCTTTCACGCGTCGCTGGGAGCCCGGTGCTACCATATGGGGCCTGCCCGGGATGAAAGCGTGTTTACCGGCAATGGATTGACCCAAGATTTTTCAATTGAAACGGCCGATTTTATTTTGAATACAGGCACTGTAGAGTACAGTCATACCGTTGAGACCTATCAAGGTATATTGGATAGAGCGTTAGTTCGCGGGCTGCCGATGGTATGTGCGAATCCTGATTTGATTGTTCATATTGGTGATGATTTGGTTATTTGCGCCGGTGCCTTGGCGCTGCGATACGAGGAAATGGGCGGCAAGGTTACCTATCACGGCAAGCCGTATACATCCGTTTATGACCGGTGTTTCGAATTCCTGTCTGGCATTGAGAAATCACGGATATTGGGGATTGGAGACGGTTTGCGAACGGATATATTGGGGGCAAAAAACCAGGGTATTTCAAGTCTCTTCCTGTCTGCGGGCATACATTCAGAAGATACTGGTGGGCTTAAGCCTCAGCCAGAGTTGATTTGCGCGCTGGCTGTGCGTATAGTGTCAATTCCAACTTATGCATCGCCTCGGCTTCGGTGGTAGAGTTTCGCTTTTTTCAGCAATTTAGGGAAAATTTCAATACTCCCTACAATAAGTTAAGCGAAATATTGCAATCGCAGCGGAATTTAGCGATGTATCGAATGCAATGGATGACGTAGGCGCGACATATTCCGCATCACGTAGGCAGGAAGGGTTGACCCATACATTCGTATGCATATAGGGTGCGGGACGCTGGCAATGTTCAGATGACAATTTCTGCTGGCACATAGAAGAGTAAGGACCAAGGGAATGGTGTCAGCGGTGGTGCAAGAGTGGAAAAAGCAACGAAAAACCCGGGGCAAACCCAATAATATTGATATCCATGTTGGAAATCGGGTTCGGCAACGGCGAACCCTGCTTGGTCTTAGTCAAGAAAAACTGGCGGGCGCGTTGGATCTAACCTTCCAACAAGTCCAAAAATATGAACGCGGTGCGAATCGTATTGGTGCTGGGCGGTTATTTGAGCTGGCCCGGGTCCTTGAAGTGCCGGTCACCTACTTCTTTGATGAATTAGATGAAGCCGGGGCCGTCGGCGTGACGGACGCTGCAACGAGGTCTTATCAGGCCAACCCAATGAACCAGCGCGAAACATTGCTGCTGGTGCGCGCGTACTATGCCATTCCAGACCCGGCCGTGCGGCGGAGGATGCTGGAATTGATGCGCTCAATGGGGATTTGCGACCCTCATGAAGCTGCTGAACCGGCCTAACCAGCTGCCGGACGGGGCTAAAAAGAACATAATTCTTTTGCCGATGCGTCGGCACGCCACTTGACGCTACCTACCCACTTTGAATTATGCAGCGATAAACGCCATCTATGTTGGCGCGAAAATGACTGCTATGCGGACGCTTCAAGCACTTAATAGAAGGGAAAGTCAGTGAGCCGGGCAGATTACGTCTTTACCAGTGAGTCGGTGTCTGAAGGGCATCCGGATAAAATTTGCGATCGCGTGTCCGATGCTATCGTTGATACTTACCTTTCGACCGACCAGGCCAACGTGGTTCGCTGCGGTGTAGAAACTTTGGTCACGACCAATTTTGTGTGTATCGTCGGCGAAACCCGTGGGCCAGAAAGTGTCGATCATGCGCTGATGGAGAAGTTGGCGCGCCAGGCAATCCGCGACATCGGCTACGAGCAAGATAACTTCCATTGGCAAAATGCCGAAGTGCTGGTGAAAGTCCACAGCCAGTCTGCGGACATTGCACAGGGTGTTGATTCGGCGGGCAACAAGGACGAAGGCGCTGGCGATCAGGGTCTGATGTTCGGCTATGCCTGCACCGAGACCGAACACCTAATGCCCGCCCCGATCCATTTTAGCCATGAAGTGCTTCGCCGGATGGCGGATGCGCGCAAATCTGGTGCAATCAAAGGGCTCGGCCCAGACAGCAAGAGCCAGTTCACGCTGCAATACCGTGACGGCAAGCCGGTCGGTGCTACCTCGATTGTGGTGTCTACACAGCATGATGAGGGCATGAGCAACGACGACATTCGCGAGATGGTTCGCGGATTCGTCATGCAGGTTCTGCCCGATGAAAGCTGGATGTGCCCGGAAGACGAGTTTTATGTGAACCCGACTGGGCGTTTTGTGATTGGCGGACCGGATAGCGATGCGGGGCTGACCGGACGCAAGATTATCGTAGACACCTATGGCGGTGCATCTCCCCATGGCGGCGGCGCGTTCAGCGGTAAGGATCCGTCGAAGGTTGACCGGTCCGCGGCTTATACAACGCGCTACCTGGCGAAGAATGTCGTGGCCGCCGGCCTGGCAGATAAGTGCACCATCCAAGTTGCCTATGCCATCGGCGTTTCGAAGCCGTTGTCGGTCTATGTTGATACCCATGGCACCATCAAAGGCGGCGTTACCGAAGCCCGGCTGGAAGAAGTGCTGCCGACGTTGTTCGACCTGTCGCCGCGCGGTATCCGTCAGCACCTCAATCTGAATCGGCCAATTTATCTGCCGACTTCTTCCTACGGCCATTTTGGCCGCGTACCGACCGATCAGGGCCATTTCACATGGGAAAAGACCGACCTGGTCGATGCGCTGAAGAAGGCTATCTAAGCAGCCCGGAGCGAAGCCTCTATGGCCGGCGGTATGGTCGGCCCATTCGGCAGGAACGCCGGGAGGCGCTGGAAAAGCACCTGCCGGAAATGCAGATCGAGATCCCGGAAGAAGGGCTCCTCGATCCTGTGTCGTTGTTCAGTCCGGCGGTGCAGGAAGTTTGGCTGGAAATTGGTTCCGGGAATGGCGAGCATGCTGCATGGCAGGCCTCACGCAGTCCCTCGATTGGCATTATTGCGGTAGAGCCGTTTGTCAACGGCGTTGCAAACCTGCTGACTATTGCCGGCGGGGAAGAGCTTCACAACATCCGAGTGCTGGATGACGATGCACGGCTGCTACTGGCGTGTTTGACGCCGGGCAGTATTGCGCGGACATTCATTCTATTCCCGGACCCGTGGCCCAAGCGGCGGCATTGGCGGCGTAGGATTGTCAGTCACGCAGTTCTAGACCAACTGGCGCAAGTCATGCCGGGTGAGGCGGAACTGCGTGTTGGGACCGATCACGCGGAATATCTGGTTTGGATGCTGCGGGTATTGCGCAGCCACCCCGGTTTTGCCTGGTTGCCTCAGCAGGCTGACGACTGGCGGCGGCGGCCGGACGATTGGCCGGAAACCTGGTTCGAGGAAAAAGGCAGGGAGGCTGGGTGCCCGTCGACCTATCTGTCTCTGCGGCGTACCGGGCATGCATCGGGTGCGAGTGATTAAGGTTGAAGTTCGGGCGGCGTTGCTATACATAGTCCGTTGTCGACCTTTGGAGGTAGACACTCTCTCGAAAACGCGACAGAGGGTGGGCTCTAGCGAGCCCGCCACTTTTTTGTTTCCGGAACCGTCATGGCGGCGGCAGGATAAACGGCTGAATTGTTGGAGGGCGGGTGCCCACATTGCTTGATCGTCTTGAAGAGATCGTTGCGCCGCAGATTGAGTTTCTTGGCCTTGCATTGGTGCGGGTTAAAATTTTCGGCGGCCGGCGGCAAGTGCTCCAGATCATGATTGAGCGTGCTGATGGTAGCGACGTGACGGTGGACGAGTGCGCGAGCGCCAGCCGGGCATTGTCGCCATTGTTGGACGTGTATGACCCTTTGTCTGACGCCTATCAGCTGGAAGTCTCCTCGCCAGGAATCGGCCGCCCGCTAACCCGCCCTGCGGATTTCGAGCGGTATGCCGGTTTTCGGGTGAAAGTCGAAATGCAGGAAGCAGTGGACGGCCGGCGGTGGTTCCGCGGCACGCTGCTGGGATTGTCGGAAGCCGGAGATATCCGGTTGAATGTGGAAGGCGCGGAGATCGAATGTCTGATGGATGCGATTCAGGGCGCGAAACTGGTGCTGACTGACGAGTTGATTGCAGCTCATCAGGGCCGCCAAAACATGGCCTCTCTGGTCGAGTAGGGAGCGGAGCGAAGGATGGTTCAAATCCTCGGTGCGGAACTGCTGCAGGTCGCTGACGCTGCGGCCCGCGAAAAAGGCATTGACCGCGAAGAAGTACTGGAAGCGATGGAGCAGGCCATTCAACGGGCCGGGCGCTTTAAGTATGGTCTTGAGCACGATATCCGGGCGGAAGTTGACCGGCGCAGCGGCGAAATCCGGCTGACCCGCTTTCGCGAGCTTGTGGAAGACGATGCGGAAATCGAAAACGAAGCGGCGCAGATTCCGGTTACTGCTGCAAAGCGGTTCAAGGATGACGCGGTTGTCGGCGAGTTTCTGACCGATCGCTTGCCGCCAGTGGATTTCGGCCGCATTGCTGCACAGACCGCCAAGCAGGTGATCGTGCAAAAGGTGCGTGAAGCTGAGCGTTTGCGCCAGTACGAAGAATTCAAAGACCGTGTCGGCGAAATCGTCAATGGCGTGGTCAAGCGCGTAGAGTTTGGCAATGTGATTGTCGATCTTGGCCGGTCAGAGGCTATCCTTCACCGGGACGAGATCATTCCGCGTGAGCATTTCCGCCGGAACGACCGGGTGCGGGCGTTGATCTATGACGTGCGTGAGGAGAGCAGGGGCCCTCAGATCTTCCTTTCGCGGACCAAACCCGATTTCGTCCGCCGCCTGTTCGCGCAGGAAGTGCCGGAGGTCTATGACGGTGTGATTGAGATCAGGTCGGCCGCCCGTGATCCTGGCAGCCGCGCCAAGATTGCGGTGATCTCTAACGATTCTTCGATTGACCCGGTTGGCGCCTGCGTTGGAATGCGCGGCAGCCGCGTGCACGCGGTAGTCAATGAATTGCAGGGTGAGCGGATCGACATCATACCGTGGGCGGAGGATCCCGCGACGTTTATTGTCAACGCCTTAGCCCCGGCTGAGGCCGCCAAGGTTGTGATCGACGAGGACGATAACCGGATCGAAGTGATCGTTCCTGATGACCAATTGAGTTTGGCGATCGGCCGCCGTGGCCAGAATGTGCGGCTGGCGAGCCAGCTTACCGGCTGGTCCATCGATATCATGACGGAAGAGCAGGAATCCGAACGCCGTCAGGAAGAAATCAGGCTTCGCACGCAGGAATTCATTGAAAACCTGGATGTGGACGATGTGATCGCGCACCTGTTGGTGGTGGAAGGTTTTGCCGGTGTGGAGGATGTGGCATTCTCCGAGCTGGAAGACCTGATGATGATCGAAGGCTTTGACGAGGAAATCGCCGAAGAGCTTCGCCGCCGCGCGCAAGATTTTGTTCTGGCTGAGCAGGAGCGTATGAACGCCCGCCTGGAAGAGCTGGGCATGACGGAAGAGCTTTACGAGACTGAAGGACTGTCGTTGGGGACCCTGGTCCGTTTGGCGGAGGCCGGGGTGCTGGAGCTCGACGATCTGGCAGACCTGTCTAGCGATGAACTGCGCTACATCCTGAATACTGAGACCGAGACGGCGACTGTTGACGAAATAGCCTCTCTGGATGAGGTGCCGATGCGTCAGGGAATTGACGGCAGTCCGATGACATCTGAAATCGCCGACGCCATTATCATGGCGGCGCGCGCGCACTGGTTCGACGACGAGGCGGAAGACGCCGAAGCGTCCGAGCCAGAGCAAGCAGCAGAGTAGGGGACGTGCGTTGCCGAGCATCCCCCTTATTGCACCAGAAGAGGCCAGTAACGTACCAGACGTAGCGTCAAGCAAGGTAGCGTTGCCGCGCCGGTGCATTGCGACGCGACAGCGTCAGCATCGTAATGGCATGTTGCGTTTCGTGCTGGGCCCCGACAATGTTGTGGTGCCTGATCTCGCGGAAAAACTGCCGGGCCGCGGTCTTTGGGTCGGAGCAGAAAAGTTCGCGTTGGAAAAAGCTGTGTCTGCGAACTTGTTCGCGCGCGCGGCAAAGGCTCCGGCTGTTGTGCCAGCCGATTTGGTGCAGCGCGTCGGCGACTTGCTTTTAAAACGCTGCATGCGGTGGTTGGGTCAGGCGCGAGGCGCTGGAAAGCTACGTTTGGGCGACTTTCAGGTGAAAGAAGCCCTGGCTCAGCGCGAAGTGGCTTTTTTGATTGAGGCCTCCGACGGCACCGAGAATGGCCGTGCGAAGGTATTGTCACGGGCAGGAGACTTGCCCGTTGTAACGTGTTTCACTAGGGCAGAGCTTGGAGTGGCCGTCGGCCGGTCTCAAGCGGTGCATTTGGCAGTATTTCCTGGGAATTTGGGTGCGCATTTCATGGCAGATGCGCGCCGATATGCAGGAATCATGGGTTTTAACCACCCACAGACGGGCGGAGAGCGGTAAGCAGGTCATGGCTGATAAGACAATGGAACGTGAACCGGGCAAACTCTCTCTGACAAAGGGCAAACTGGGCCTTTCGAAGGGTGGAGATGCTGGAAAGATCAAGCAGAGCTTCTCGCGCGGGCGGTCGAAAACCGTAACCGTTGAGGTCAAGCGCAAGCGGGGGGCTGGTGCTGACGGTAGCGTGAAGCTAGGCAAGGGTGCCCGCGACGTCAGCGCATTGAGCGACGAGGAACGTGCTGCCCGCCTGCGTGCGCTGAAAGCGCGCCAGCAGGACACTGGTCCGGCATCTGCCCCCGCAAGCGCAAAAGAGCCAGAGGTCAAGCCAGAAGAGCCGAAGACCGATCCGGCTGAGCAGGCAAGGCTGGACGTTGAGACCCAAGCGCAGCGCGAGTTGGAAGAAGCCGCGGCGATTGATGCAGCTCAGGCCGCAGAAAAAGCAGCCAAGGCGAAAGCAGCGGAGCCAGAGCCAGAGCCGGAACTCGAAGCCCCTGAGGTGGCGGAAGAGCCGGCTCCCGTGGAAACGGCGTCAGTGGAGGCAAAATCCGCCGAGCCTGAGGCGGCTGCTGAAGAGGCGCCATCTGCGCCTGAACCCGCTCCGGCACCGGCTGAGCCGACCGCCGAAGAAATGGAAATGCGCGCCCTGCAGGAAGCGGAGGCGGAAGAACGGCGCAAGGCGGACGAAATCGCCAGTCGTCATGCAGCGGCCGCAGCGAAAGCGGATTCGGATAACGCTGCCAAAGCGCGCACCCGTGGTGGCTGTGGCGAAAAGGATGCGGCACCCGACATCAATGATGATCCGCGGGCTGATGTTCCGCAGGCGATCGCCCCGAGCCGCGGTACCGTGCTGCTTGAGGAAGAAGAAGGTAACCGCCGCCGGGACGCAAAGCGTCCGGCACCAGGCCGGAACCGGGGCGAGCAGCGCCGGCGGACGGGCCGCCTGACCATTACCCAGGCGCTGGACGACGAGACAGCGGAAGAGCGGCAACGCAGCCTCGCGTCAGTGCGGCGTGCGCGCGAGCGGGAGAAGCAACGCCAGCGTCAGTCCGGCGGCGACTCCACGAAGATTGTACGCGATGTTGTCGTGCCGGAAGTCATCACGGTCCAAGACCTAGCCAATCGTATGGCTGAACGGGCCGCGGACGTGGTGCGCGCGCTGATGAAAATGGGCGTGATGGCATCCCTCAGCCAGACCATCGATGCGGATACCGCAGAGCTGGTGGTTGAGGAATTCGGTCACAACCTGCGACGCGTTTCAGACTCCGATGTTGAGGTTGGTCTGGCTGGACCGGACGATGACGGTGAGGCCATGGTCTCCCGTCCGCCGGTTGTGACCATTATGGGCCACGTTGACCACGGCAAAACCTCGCTGTTGGATGCATTGCGTGAAACCGATGTGGTCAGTGGGGAAGCCGGTGGCATCACCCAGCACATCGGTGCCTACCAGGTGAAGCTCGCATCGGGCGACCGTATCACCTTTTTGGATACTCCTGGCCACGCCGCGTTCAGCGCGATGCGTAGCCGCGGTGCGAAGGCTACTGACCTGGTGGTCCTTGTTGTCGCTGCCGACGATAGCGTGCAGCCACAGACCGTTGAGGCACTCAACCATGCCAAAGCGGCGGGCGTGCCAATGATCGTGGCTGTTAACAAAATTGACCGCCCGGACGTTGATCCGAACCGTGTGAAGCAAGACCTGTTGCAGCACGAAGTGATCGCGGAAGAATTTGGCGGTGACATTCAGTTTGTACATGTGTCCGCACTGAAAAAGATTGGCCTGGACGAGCTGCAGGAAGCCATTCTGCTGCAATCCGAGCTTCTGGAACTCAAAGCTAATCCCGACCGCTCTGCGCAAGGCGTGGTTGTCGAGGCGAAGCTTGACCGCGGGCGTGGCTCAGTCGCTACGATCCTGGTGCAACGCGGTACGTTGCGGAACGGTGATCTTATCGTGGTTGGCAACGAATGGGGCCGTGCGCGCGCCATGGTGGACGAGCGCGGTCAGCAATTGACGGAAGCCGGCCCGTCCATGCCAGTAGAAATTCTTGGCCTGCAGGGCACACCCATGGCGGGTGACGAAGCCGTTGTGGTCGAGAGTGAAGCGCGGGCCCGGGAAATCGCGGAGTATCGCCAGCGTCTGGATCGCGACAAGCGGACGGCCGCAGCGGCCCGTGGGTCGCTCGACCAGATGTTCGACAAGCTAAAGGAAGGCGAAACCAAGGAACTGGCCGTTGTCATCAAATCGGATGTTCAGGGCTCGCAGGAAGCCATTGTCGGCGCGCTTACCAGCCTGAACAATGATGAAGTCGCGGTTCGGATACTGCATTCCGGCGTTGGCGGTATCAACGAGTCGGATATTACGCTGGCGTCTGCGTCCGGCGGGTTTGTCGTTGGCTTTAACGTTCGTGCGAACAAGCAGGCCAGAGAGATGGCGGCGCGCACCGGCGTGGATATCCGCTACTACTCGATCATCTACGAACTGTTGGATGATATTAAGGCCTCGCTCAGCAGCATGCTGGCACCGCTGATCCGCGAGCGTCAGACCGGCAATGCGGAAATCCGCGAAGTCTTCAACATCACGAAGATGGGCAAGATCGCCGGTTGCCGCGTTACCGACGGTATCGTGCGCTGCGGCTCTGGTGTCCGCCTGTTGCGGGACGATGTGGTTATTCACGAAGGCAAGCTCGCCACGCTACGCCGCTTCAAGGACGACGTTCAGGAAGTGCGCGATGGCAACGAATGCGGCATGTCGTTCGAGAATTACCAGGACATCCAGGTTGGCGATGTGATCGAATGCTTTGAGGTGGAAGAGGTTGCCCGGACCATCTAACGCCCCCATCGCTGGCCGGATTGCACAATGAACCGGAACCGACGCGGGGGAGCCCGCGCACCGTCTCAGCGCCAATTGCGGATGGGCGAACTGATACGCCACGTGCTGTCGGATGTGCTGGTGCGCGGAACGTTCCGCGACCCGGTGCTGGCTGGCACGCGCGTAACCATAACCGAGGTGCGGCCGTCGCCAGACCTGAAGGACGCGACTGTTTTCATCACGCCATTGGGCGGTGAGGACATGAATGCAGTGATTGCTTCTCTGGAGCGGGCTCAGGGCTATCTGCGTGCGCAGGTGGCGAAATCAATTGAGGCGCGTGTTGTGCCAAAACTATCCTTCAAGCCGGATCTGTCATTTGCCAATGCTGAGCGCATCGATGCGTTGCTGTCGAAGGGGCGTGACTGATGGGGGGACGCAGACGCCGTTCGCGCGGGCCGAACATTAATGGCTGGCTGATTGTCGATAAGCCGGCGGGCATCACGTCGACTGGCGTGTGCAATGCCGTCAAACGGTTGGCGGGCGGCGCAAAGGCCGGTCATGGCGGTACGCTCGACCCGCTGGCGACGGGCGTGCTGCCAATCGCACTGGGCGAGGCGACAAAGACTGTACCCTATGTGATGGATGGACAGAAAACCTACCGATTTACGGTGCGTTGGGGCGAGGCACGCAACACGGATGACGCTGAAGGTGTGGTTATCGAAACCAGCGATCACCGTCCAGATACGGCGGCTATCGAAGCAGTCTTGCCGCAATTCGTGGGTCTGATCGAGCAAGTGCCGCCGATTTTCTCTGCCATCAAGGTAGATGGCGCGCGTGCTTACGACTTGGCGAGGGAAGACCAGAAAGTCGAGTTGCAGGCTCGCCAGATCCAGATATTTTCACTGCGCCTGGAAGATATTCCAGACGCCGATCATGCGACCTTTATCGTAGAAAGCGGTAAGGGCGCGTATATGCGTAGCCTGGCGCGGGATATTGCGCTGGCGTTAGGGACAGTGGGTCATATGTCGGCTCTGCGGCGAATAGCCGTTGGACCGTTCCATGAAAGTAAGGCCCATGCACTAGCAAAACTCGAAGAAATTGGGCAGGTAACGCAGCAGACTAAAGAATTGCTTCCGGTTGAGACCGCGCTGGCCGACATCCCGGCACTGGCCATTACCGAAAGTGAAGCCGCAGGGCTCCGTCAGGGGCGGCCAGTGGCGCTGTTTCGCAGAAGCGATCTCGAACGAGTCGGCGAGCATGAAGATGGTGACATCGTGTGCGCTACTTGCGACGGAACAACGGTGGCTCTTGCTCAGTTTGATGCTGGCAAGGCGAAACCGCTGCGGATCATCCACCAAACGCCGCGCCGTGACGACCAGCTCTGCAACAACAACGACTCCATGAAAGGAATGGACGATGTCGATCACGCCTGAGCGTAAGCAAGAACTCATCGCCGAATACGCCCTTAGTGAAGGGGATACTGGCTCACCGGAAGTACAGGTTGCGATCCTGACGGAGCGTATCGCCAACCTGACCGAACACCTGAAAGAACACCACAAAGACGTGCACTCCCGGCGCGGTCTGCTGACACTGGTCAGCCAGCGCCGCAAGTTGCTGGACTATGCGCGTGGCAAGCAAGAGCAGCGCTACCAATCACTGATCCAGCGATTAGGCCTTCGCCGCTAAAACACGGGTGGCGGATACGAACGCCACCCCATAGGAATTGAGGAAAACGAACGCATGTTCGATGTAGTACGAAAAGAAATCATGTGGGCAGGGCGCCCGCTGGTGATGGAAACTGGCAAGATCGCGCGCCAGGCTGACGGTGCCGTAATGGCAACCTACGGCGGCACGACAGTGCTGTGTACGGTAGTCGGTGAATCCAAGCCGCGCCCGGGACTCGATTTTTTCCCGCTGAGTGTCCACTACCAAGAAAAGACCTACGCTGCCGGCAAGATTCCCGGCGGCTTTTTCAAGCGTGAAGCCCGTCCGAGCGAGAAAGAGGTCCTGACCTCCCGCCTGATCGACCGGCCGATCCGCCCGCTGTTCGTCAAAGGCTACAAGAACGAGACCCAGGTCATTTGCACCGTCATGGCGCACGACATGGAGAACGATCCGGACATGGTTGCAATGGTTGGCGCCAGCGCGGCGCTCACCATTTCCGGCCTGCCGTTCCTGGGGCCGATCGGCGGCGTGCGCGTCGGCGAGATCGACGGCGAGCTGACCTTGAATCCGACGCTGGACCAGATGAAGGGCTCGACCCTCGACCTGATCGTCGCCGGCACGCAGCAGGGCGTGCTGATGGTCGAATCGGAGGCGCAGGAGCTTTCGGAAGAGCTGATGCTCGATGCAGTGATGTTTGCGCATCGCGGCTTCCAGCCGGTGATCGACATGATCATCGATATGGCGGAAGAAGCGGCGAAAGACCCCCGCGAAGTGCCGCCGGAAGCCGAAGGTGTTGCTGCGGTTCGTAGCCGCCTGACAGAGCTGGCTTCCGATGGTTTGCGCAGTGCCTACGCGATCCCGGTCAAGGCCGAGTGGCAAGCAGGCGTTGCCGCTGCCAAGGACGCAGCCATGGCGGCGATTGCTGCCGAAGAGCTGTCGACGGATATTGCCGGCGGTCTGTTCAAGGAATTGGAGAGCGACATCGTCCGCGGTGCCATCCTGGAAACCGGTCAGCGCATCGACGGCCGTACCACGGTGGACATCCGCCCGATTGTTTCCGAGGTTGGCATCCTGCCGCGCTCGCATGGTTCCTCGCTGTTCACCCGCGGTGAGACGCAGGCAATTGTCGTCGCGACTTTGGGCACTGCGCAGGACGAGCAGTTCATGGACGCGCTGGAAGGCGAGTACCGTGAGCACTTCATGCTGCACTACAACTTCCCGCCCTATTCGGTCGGCGAAGCTGGCCGCATGGGTTCGCCGGGACGCCGCGAAATCGGCCACGGGAAGCTTGCATGGCGTGCGGTTCGTCCGTTGCTGCCGAAGAAAGAGGACTTCCCCTACACGCTGCGTGTGGTGTCGGAAATCACCGAATCCAATGGCTCGTCCTCCATGGCGACCGTCTGCGGCACCTCGCTGGCGCTGATGGATGCCGGTGTCCCGCTGTCGCGACCGGTGGCGGGTATCGCCATGGGTCTGATCAAGGAAGGCGACAAGTTCGCGGTTCTGTCTGACATTCTGGGCGATGAAGATCACTTGGGTGACATGGACTTCAAGGTGGCCGGCACTGAAGCCGGTGTGACCTCGCTCCAGATGGACATTAAGATTACCTCGATTACCGAGGAAATCATGAAGGTCGCCTTGGCGCAGGCAAAGAACGGCCGCCTGCACATTCTGGGAGAGATGGCGAAGGCCATCGGCAATGCCCGGACGGA
The DNA here is from genome assembly GCA_965202745.1 of Alphaproteobacteria bacterium. Lineage (GTDB taxonomy): Bacteria > Pseudomonadota > Alphaproteobacteria > Bin95 > Bin95 > JACKII01. Next base: position 313,779 of record CBDBCB010000018.1, on the reverse strand, counting down.
AGTCAGCTCCAACGCACCGCGCATCACCACGATGTCGGTGCCGAAAGAGAAAATCCGCGACGTGATCGGCACCGGCGGCAAAGTCATTCGCGACGTCGTCGAGAAGAGCGGTGCCAAGGTGGATATCGAAGACGATGGCACCATTAAAGTGTCGAGCGTCGACAGCAAGGCTTCCGAGATCGCGATCAATATGATCCGCGGTATCGTCGCCGAGCCAGAGCCGGGCGTGATTTACGACGGCAAGGTCGTGAAGATTATGGACTTTGGTGCATTCGTAAACTTCCTGGGCCCGAAAGACGGTCTCGTTCACATCAGCGAGCTGAAGAAGGAGCGCGTGAAGACAGTTGGTGACGTTGTCAGCGAAGGCCAGGCAGTGAAGGTCAAGTGCCTGGGTATCGATGATCGCGGCCGCGTGAAGTTATCGATGCGTGTTGTCGACCAGGAAACTGGTGAAGACCTGTCTGAAGCTGCTGCCGAGGCCTAGATCGGTCCGGTTATCTGAGAGGTGTAGCCTTGAGCTTCCAACTCAATCCCATTGTTATGTCGGGCCGCGAAGCCCTGCCCCTTATCGAAGGGGGTAAGGGCATCGCGATCTCTAATGGTGAAAGTTCGGGGGCCTGGGCTGCCACCGGTGGCATCGGAACATTTTCCGGCGGTTAACGCGGATACCCGCGATGACAACGGAAATATCGAAGATCAGCTGTATCACGGCAGAACCCGCCGGGAACGACATCATGAGCTAATCGCGCATGGTGTCCGCGGCGCTATCTATCAGGCCCGTGTCGCCTATGAGACCGCGAAAGGCGGTGGCCCGATCCACATGAATGTGCTGTGGGAAATGGGCGGGGCTGAAGACGTGCTGCACGGTACCTTGCAAGGCGCCAAAGGTTTGATCGACGGCGTGACCTGCGGTGCCGGCATGCCGTACCGCGTGGCGGAGATCGCAGCCTCCTACGGTATTTACTACTACCCGATTATTTCGTCGGCACGTGCTTTCCGTGCCTTGTGGAAGCGCTCGTATCACAAGCATTCGGAATGGCTGGGCGGAGTTGTCTACGAAGACCCCTGGCGGGCCGGCGGGCACAACGGTCTTTCGAACAGTGAAGACCCCGAAGTGCCGGAATATCCAAAGCCGCGGGTTCGCGCCCTGCGGAAGATCATGAATGAGGTTGGGCTAAACAATACGCCCGTGATTATGGCCGGGGGTGTCTGGCGGCTGGATGAGTGGGCGGATTGGATTGACGACCCGGAGATTGCACCGGTGGCATTCCAGTTCGGAACCCGGCCGCTGCTCACCCAGGAAAGCCCGATTTCTGAAGAGTGGAAGCAACGGCTGCTGACGCTGAAGGAAGGCGATATTTTTCTGAACCGCTACAGCCCGACCGGATTTTACTCGTCGGCGGTGCGTAACGACTTCCTGGAAGAATTGCGCCAGCGTAGCGAGCGCCAGGTCGCCTATTCGCCGGAGGCTGTTGGCGAGCACGATACAGCCTTTGCCATGGGTCCCCGCAACCGCAAAGTTTACGTTACTGGCGAAGACCTTGGGCGGATCAAGGGCTGGGTTGCAGAAGGCTATGATGAGCCGATGCGGACACCGGATTCGACGCTGATTTTCGTCTCCAATCCGTCAAAGAAGAAAATTCTGTTCGATCAGATCGAATGTATGGGCTGCCTGTCCGCCTGCCGGTTTTCCAATTGGTCGGAAGGCGAGTCAGGCACAACAGGGCGCAAGACCGACCCGCGTTCCTACTGCATCCAGAAAACGTTGCAAAATATTGCCCATGGCAGCGAGCCGGACACGCAGCTGATGTTTGCCGGGCACAATGCCTTCCGGTTTGCCGATGACCCGTTTTATGCCAACGGCGATGTACCGACGGTTCGTGACCTGGTGGTTCGTATCCTGACTGGCGCTTGAGCGTATCTTTAGGTATACTACCAGTCGGAAATGGAAGGGTGTGTCACTATATGCCCACTACCGAATATTCCGCCGTTTCGGCAATGGCGCGCAGGCGGAATTAGAACTGTAGAGTAGGCGCAATTGCGATGACCCGCCCCTATGCCGGGACAATCGAACTTCTCCGCCAAGCAGGGCTACGCACGACGCGGCAACGTGTCGGGTTAAGCTATTTGCTGTTCAATACCGGTGACCGCCATGTAACTGCCGACCAGCTGCATGGCGAGGCAGATTCTGTTGGACTGAAGGTCTCGCTGGCGACGGTTTACAACACGCTGCATCAGCTTTGCGACGCCGGACTGCTGTCTGAAGTTGTGGTCGAGCCGGGGCGTTCTTATTTTGATACCAACATTGCCGGGCATCACCATTTCTTCAATACCGATACGGCAGAGCTGATCGATATCCCCGCGGATGCAATAGCGGTTCCGGTACTGCCGGTGCCACCGCCTGGCACCGCAATCGACCAGGTGAGCATCATTGTACGGGTGCGCCAAGATTGCTGAAAATAGGTGAGTTAGCGGAAAGTTTAGAGTAATTCTAAACTAAACTTTGCACGCCATTACGCCTTATTAGGGAAGGTGAAGGGACGATGCTGCTCGTCTCTGCAAATCCACACTTTTTGGAGGAACGGCGCAATGTCGCTCAAAGCTAGCAAAACCAAAGAAAACCTGAAGGCCGCCTTCGCCGGCGAATCCCAGGCCAACCGCCGCTATCTGTATTTCGCACAGAAGGCTGATATCGAAGGCTACAACGACGTCGCCGCCGTGTTCCGCTCCACCGCCGAAGGCGAGACCGGCCACGCCCACGGTCACCTGGAGTTCCTGGAAGAAACCGGCGATCCGGCCATCGGCAAGCCGATCGGCTCCACTTCCGACAACCTGGCTGCGGCGGTCGCGGGCGAAACCCACGAGTACACTGACATGTATCCGGGCATGGCGCGCACGGCTCGCGAAGAAGGCTTCGACGAGATTGCTGACTGGTTCGAGACCCTGGCGAAGGCTGAGCGCAGCCACGTAGGCCGCTTCCAGAAAGCGCTGGACGAACTGTCCTAAGAGCGGAAGTTCACGGCGGAGCGCCGATCTGGTGCTCCGCCATTCCCCCTAGAATAGTGCGGTGTTGGACCGGGGCCAATTGTGCGGCCTGCGGAGGTGATGGTTATGGCTGAAGGTAGCTTGGAAGCGCCGACCCGGCATCCCATTGAATGGGAAGGGCCGGACTTTACCGATCCGGCAGTGATCGACGAAGAATTGCGGCGGGTTTTTGACATTTGCCATGGCCGCCGCCGATGCTTCAACCTGTGCGACTCGTTCCCCAAGCTGTTCGACCTGATCGACGAGGCGCCGTCGCTGGAGCTGGACACTGTCGACAGCAAGGATTTCAAGCCAGTCGTGGATGCCTGCACGCTCTGTGACATGTGCTTCATGACCAAGTGTCCCTATGTGCCGCCACATGAGTTCAATCTGGACTTCCCGCACCTGATGCTGCGCTACAGGGCAGCGGAGTTCCAGCGGGGCGAAACGAACTTCGGCACCAAGCAGCTAACCAAGACCGACCGCAATGCGTCGTTGGCGCGGATTGCGCCTGGCGTCTGCAACTGGGTGAGCGCGGAAGGCAACAGCCTGACCCGTCCGTTGCTGGAGAAGGCCCTGGGCGTTCATCAGGAAGCGTCGCTGCCGAAATATGCGGCCAAGTCGCTGGAGGCTCAGGCCAAGGCAAAGCCCGCGCCGGTCAACGCGTCAGCCCCTGCCCATAGCCGCAAAGCGCTGATCTTCGCCACCTGCTTCTCGAGAAATAACCGCACTGAAACAGGCATGGCTGCGCTTAACGTGCTGGCCAAGAACGGCGTCGAGGCGGAAGTGATCTACCCCATGTGCTGCGGCATGCCTCAACTGGTGTAGCTCGCCAAATTTTTTTCAGTGTGTGACATCAAAAGTTGCAGCAGCGGGTTTTTCTGTCTCTGAGTGATTTGGCGAGCGTTAGCGGCTTGTTTAACGCCCTGTTCAATCCCACTTGAAATTCGAGATCAAAAGCTCGGCGCGGCTGCCTCGGCTGTCGTTCTGTTTGCCGATCGTATAGGTGGTTGCCACCTCTGTCACCCGGAATGCGGAGAAGGTCTCGCGGATAGCGGGCACATCATTGATCGACATCAGGAAGCGGCCTTTGATCCGGCCGAGCTGGTCCGCCATCCGATCGAACTCCTCACGGCCGAACAGCTCCTTTCCATAGTCGCCCTCGCAGCCCCAGTAGGGCGGGTCCAGGTAGAATAGCGTTTCCTTTCCATCGTAGCGCGTGATGAAGTCGGCATAGTCCAGACATTCGATCACGACCCCAGCCATGCGCGTGTGCAGATTCTCGAGCATTGGCTCGAGCGTTGTCAGATTGAACCGACTGGGCCGATCCTTGGAGACACCGAAGTTGCGGCCTGAGACCTTGCCGCCAAACGCCGTGCGCTGAAGGTAGAGGAAGCGCGCTGCGCGCTCGAGGTCGGTCAGGGTTTTCGGATCGGTATCGACCAGGCGCAGCACCTCAAGGAACTGGGGATAGTGCCGTTGCAGGATCCGGAAGAGGTTGCTGACATCACGGCCGAAGTCGTTGATGACCTCGCAGCGCGGCCGCATCGAACGCCGCAGAAAGATGCCGCCCATACCGACGAACGGCTCGGCATAGGTCTTGTGCTGGACGCCATCGAGGATAGCTGTGATGCGCTTTGCCAGATTGCGCTTGCCGCCCATCGAAGGGGCGACGGGATTGACGGGTTTAACGGGGTGTAAAAGGTCTCTTTTCATGGGGTGTAGAATCATGCCTCAATGCCGCTTCCCTGATCAGGGGTGGGAGCGGCCATAAGGCTTCTGCTGGTCGGCGGGGTCTTGCGTCAGAACTTGGCCCCGTGTTGCGGGGCGTTGGCGCCCCCCGTGGCCTCCCAAGTCGATCACTCTGGTGATCGGCCGGTTGCCCAAAGAAGAAAGCGCCGTGCGCGCATGGCGGAATAGGCCATCCAGGTGCGCAGGCCCGGTGCATGCTCACTGAGAGCGGCTTCAAACCATTGGCTGTCCGCAAACGCCTGGCGAAACCCCTCTTCGAGTAGCGTGTCGTGGATGGCGGCGGATTTCAGGAAGAACGGATCGTCGGGCGAGAACACCCATGTCAGCCAGCGCGGCACCGAGCTTTCAAACTCGCGGCCGACCGGAACCGTCAGCTTCCAGCCGCTTTCCTTCTTGCCGATCCACCATTCAATCGGCTGCGTCGTGACATAGCCCCGCGCGCCGCCCTTGCGGCACCAGGAGACGTCTGGGAGGGCACTCATTCCTTGTCCTCCTCGTTGTCGCGCTCGGCATCAAAGCTGGTGGTCAGGGTGTCGGTCAGGCAGTGAACGGCGGAGCAATACTCGGCCACGGTAGCGGCAGCGTTGTGTTGTCGCGGGCGGCGTAAAAGTCGGCCACTTTTGTCCTTTCAATTAATGGGAGGGCTTGGGGATATTCACCGTGGAATTGTATTTGAAGGTTCGCCACGCTCACTTTGAGGAAGGTTTGAGGGGGCGTCAGATTGCGCGGGATTTTGGGATCAGCCGGGACAGTGTTTCAAAGATGTTGGCGTATTCTGAGCCGCCTGGTTATCGGCGTACGGCACCGATCAAACGACCAAAGCTTGATCCTTATACCGAGCAGAGTGACCAGTGGTTGGCGGAAGACAAGGCCCGGCCTCGCAAACAGCGCCACACAGCCAACCGTATCTTTGAGCGGCTACGCGACGAATGCGCATTTGATGGTGGCTACACGATTGTCAAAGACTATGTGCGTTCGCCAAAGCGTGGCTCACGGGAGATGTTTGTGCCCTTGAGCCATCCCCCAGGGCATGGGCAGGCGGACTTTGGCGAAGCGTTGGTTGGTATCGGCGGGGTTGAGCAGAAGGCCTACTTCTTTGCCCTTGATCTGCCGCATAGCGATGCGTGCTACATCCGCGCGTATCCTGCGGCGAACACTGAAGCCTGGCTTGATGGGCATGTGCCCGCCTTTGCCTTCTTCGGCGCTGTACCGCGCTCAATCCTTTACGATAAGGATCGCTGCCTTGTGGCCAAGATCATGCCAGATGGCACCCGCAATCGTACGCAGCGGTTCCGTGCGATGCTATCTCACTACGTGATTGGGGAGAGGTATGGTCGCCCCGGCAAGGGCAACGATAAAGGCAAGGGTGAGGGGCTGGTTGGTTACGGGCGTCGCAACTTCATGGTTCCAATGCCGCGGTTCGCGAACTGGGATGCGTTCAACGACTATCTTGAAGAACAATGCCGCAAACGGCAGGCTGACATTCTGCGTGGCCACAAGATCAGCATCGGTGAACGACTGGGCGCTGATCTGGCGGCGATGCGCACCCTGCCAGCCGCGCCCTTTGAAGCTTGTGATCTGCAGAGCGGCTAGGTCACATCAACATCCCAAGGACGATTGCGTGGCAACGATTACTCAGGGCCGGTTGCCTATGGCCACCGCGAGGGTTGGATCATTGGATCAAGGGCTTCGGTGACCGCGTCGTCATCGGGTGCGCCACCGAAGTCATCGCGGACCATCCCCGCTGCTATGACACGGGCGACATGATGTTCGATCCGGTACACTACCTGCCTCTCATCGAGCGCAAGATCATGTCCTTTGATCCAGCCACGCCATTGCAAGGCTGGGACTTGCCTGACGCGTTCCAAACCCTCCAACGATTATTGGAAGCCCGGCAGGGCAAGGCCGGAAAGCGGGAATATGTTCAGGTACTGCGGCGGCTGGAGCGCTTTGAGCTGGAGGTTTTGCATCTGGCAATCAAAGACGCACTGCAGATGAGGGCGGTCAGCTTTGACGCAATCAAACACTTATTGCTTTGCCGGGTCGAGAGACGACCACCGAGACTGGATCTGGATGTTTACCCGTTCCTGCCCAGAACCAATATCGCAACAAGGGCGGCATCATCCTACATGAGCTTGCTGGCGGGAGATAGCGCATGAGCGATGCTCCAGAACTGCTTTTGGCGAACCACCTCAAACCTCTGCGCTTGCCAACCTTCTTGCGCGCGCATGATAAGCAGGCCCGCATCTGCGCCGCCGAAGGTGTAGATCATGGGCGCTATCTGGCGCGGTTGACGGAATTGGAACTGATCGACCGTGAACGGCGTATGGTTGAGCGCCGGATCAAATCGGCAAAGTTCCCGGCCGTCAAAAGCCTTGATAGCTTCGACTTCAAAGCGATCCCCAGCCTGAACAAGATGATGGTGCTGGCACTGGCGCGCGGCGAATGGATCGAGCGCAAGGAGAACGTCATCGCTCTTGGCCCGTCAGGAACCGGCAAAACCCCCGTCGCCCTCGGGCTGGGTCTGGCCGCCTGCCAGAAGGGTATGCCGGTCAGCTTCGTCACTGCCGCCTCTCTCGTGCATGAGTTGATGGAAGCCAGAGATGAGAAACGCCTGCTGCGATTGCAACGCCAATTGGCCAAGGTCAAGCTGCTGATCATTGATGAATTGGGGTTCGTGCCGCTGAGCAAAACCGGGGCAGAACTGTTGTTCGAACTGATATCGCAGCGTTACGAGCGCGGCTCAACACTGATCACCAGTAATCTGCCGTTCGAGGAATGGACAGAACCCTTCGGCACAGAACGCCTGACAGGTGCCTTGCTGGACCGGCTGACCCATCATGGGAATATCCTGGAGATGAATGGCGAAAGTTACCGCCTCAACCAAAGCAAATCCCGCCGCCCCAGAAGCTAATCATCATCTGATTGGCCTAACGGCCAACGCGCCTCGGAACGTGCTTGCTATTTGAGGGCATCACGCCACAAGGCGCGGTGCCAAGGGGCCGACTTTTGCGCCGCCCCAGTGGCAGGTTTTTACGCCGCCGTTGACACAGGACCTGCCCAATCAACAATCGAATGCGCCTGACCTTCGAAAGTGATGCGCGCGACGATTATTTCACCCGCGCCGCCGAGCGCGGCGCGTTTGATCTGACTTTGATCTGACATGGAAGGGCAGCGACGGGACGGAGTTCAAGGCCAGCCCTGTCGGTCCCAATTTGAAAAACGGCATTGCGAGCGTAATGGTCGATTTGCCTAGCGGGGCTAGCTTAGGCGACGAGATTGAGTTTATCGCTGGCACGCATGATGCGCACCGCCTCTTTGAAAACCATATCAACGTGACGGTCCAACCCAAGGCTGAGAAACACACAGGTGGCGGTGGTGAGCGCAAACCACCGAAGGACAAGGATGGTGCGGAACGGGAACGGCCAAGCGAACTAGAATCGCCAAATATCAAACGCGCCTATCGTGAGAAGTGGGACGCAGAAGGCTTCGATGAGTTCACGGCGATGAAAATTGAATCGCTTGGTTACTCGGATGATGAGACATCCGAATTTTATGAGTTCAAGGTCAACATGGACAATATGCCGTTGGAGAGCGAAGCCAAGCTCAAGCGGCTCTCCAAAGAGGCGACAGCGCTCCTGCGCGAGCAGTTCATGTATGCCAACGTGCTAATCGACCTGTCGATGATACTGGAAGATAAGCGCACCAAAAAGCTCGAAACTACTGATGATGATACGCCTTTGGACATAACTGAAGATCGTGTTGAGCGTACATGCCGCGCTTTAGCGCCTTTTATTCCAGCGCTGATTTCGTTGGGGTCAAGCGATCTGGATGCTGACGATGTAGTCGAAGGCCTCGAAGAAAGCGCCTAGTGACGCGCCTTTCGGGGAGTATCCGATCTTCTGTGTATGAGATTTAGCCCATGGGAGTTTGACGGGTCATTGATTGACCCGTTCTGGGTATAGAATAGCGAACTGGTTTCGGGCAGCAACCCATTGTCTGACGGCCCTGCCTGTCTTCTCAAAGCTGCCGATTGCCAGATAGATCAGTTTTGTCGCGGCGGCGTCGGTTGGAAAGCTGCCCCGTGTTTTGGTGGTCTTTCGGATCACCCTGTTGAGGCTTTCGATAGCGTTGGTCGTGTCGATGATTTTGCGCCCGGCTGGTGGGAAGGCGAAGAACGGGATGACTTCCTGCCACGCCCGCCGCCAACTCGGGGCGATTGAGGGGTATTTTTGGCCCCATTCGTCTTCGACCGCCGCGCGCGCTTTCTCGGCCTCTTTGTCATCTGTGGCTTGATCAATCGGCTTGAGAGCCGATGCGACGATCTTGCGGTCTTTCCAGCCGCAGAAGTTCAGGGAATGGGGCACGAGAGGCACGATACAGGGTTGCACGGTGGTGTCGGGAAAGGCCGCATTGATGGCATCTGGGAAGCCCTTGAGGCCATGGACGACGGCGATGAGGATGTCTTCGACGCCGCGATTGCGCCGGTTGTTCATCACCGAGAGCCAGAATTGGGTCCCTTCATTGTTGGCGATCCAAAGCCCCAGAACCTCGCGTTCGCCCTCGGGGGTGACGCCCAATGCCCCGTAAACAGCTTTGTTTTTGACCTGGCGGCTTTCTGGATCGCGGATTGTGACCCCAAGCGCGTCGAGGAAAACGAGGGGATACATCGGCTCCAGGGCGCGGTTTTGCCAAGCGGAGACCTCCTCCAGAACGGCGTCGGTGACACGGCTGACCAAGTCTGCCGACACCTTCAGCCCATAGGGGTGGCTTCCGGCTTGGTGCAGGATAGTACGTTAAGCCCCGAGTACGCGTTTCCCGTAGTCGCGTAGATTGCCGTTAGGGTCGACGTATCGGTAGAGAGTTACAGGCTTCACGCCGAGGTCTTTGCAAAGCTCGGAAACGGATGTGTCGCGGTTGGCCATTGCGGCTTGAGCCATACGGACTTGGGCTTTGGTAAGTGCAAATTTCCGACCCCCTTTTCTCCCTCGGGCGCGTGCCGCCTGAAGACCAGCCATAGTACGTTCCCGGATCAGTTCGCTTTCAAATTCGGCCAATGTGGCAGGCGTTCCAGCTAATCTCAGACGCTTAAATATCTAGATCGATTTAAAAAACTGCAATGGATACTCTCCCGACCACATTGGTGGTATGTTCCCGTTAATAGCAGGCGGATTGGATGCCGTTCCGCTTAACTAGGATTTCCCGCTAGCAATCAAGTCTAGATAGGCTATCGGTTGAAAGCATGTCTTTCAAGCCTGTCGTCTCACAACGAGTTTTGTGAAGTATATTGACAGGCCAGAAATAATAGGAAAGCCTTTCTGCCCAATACCGTAGGGTGCCAAAATCAACTTGTCTGGACATTATGGTAGTGATACAAAGGTGTTTTAGGCCTTTGTGCTGGACTCAAAATAGGAAGGGTGACGCCAATGACTTTAAATACGAACAACTATCGTAACCGCTGGCTTTTGGGGGTTGCAGCAGTACTGGCCTTGACCGGGATAACGGCGGCGGTTGCTCCCGCCCATGCCGCAAAGATTGTGACGGTCGTGCTGTCGGAAGAGCCTGAAGGTCTGGACGGTTGCAACTCCAATCGTTCTACCGTCGGGCGCGTGGCCAAGCAAAATATCGTTGAGACGCTGACTGAGATCGATCCGAAAGACGGCTCGATTACGCCCCGCCTTGCAACGTCCTGGAGCAAGCTCAATGACACCACCTGGCAGTTCAAGCTGCGCCAGGGTGTGAAGTTTCACGACGGCGCGCCCTTCAACGCGGAAACGGCCTCTCAGGCTCTATCGCGCACTATGGATACCGGCCTGGATTGCGAGACCCGGACCAAGTCCTTCGGTGACCTGAAACTCAGTTCCAAAGCTATTGACGACTACACGCTGGAAATCAGTGCCAATAAGCCGGTACCGATCCTGCCGACGCGCATGGGTGTGGTCTCGCTCTCCTCGCCGAACACACCGACCGATAAGCTGGTGCTTAACCCGATTGGCACTGGCCCCTATGTCTTCAAGAGCTGGACGCCGGGACAGGAGATCGTGCTGGGGCGGTATGACGGCTATTGGGGCGACAAGCCGGTGGTCGATGGTGCGCGCTACATCTGGCGCTCTGAATCCGCCGTTCGCGCTGCCATGGTCAAAGTGGGCGAGGCCGACATCGCGCCGAATATCGCGGTGCAGGATGCCAACGACCCGGCCATGGATTTCAGTTATCCGAACTCGGAAACCACACGGCTGCGTATCGACGTGACCCAGCCGCCGCTTGACGACAAGCGGGTGCGTCTGGCGCTCAGCTATGCCTTTGACCGGGATGCGCTTCGTGGTTCGATCCTGTCCAAAGACATCGAGCACGCAACCCAGATTATCGTGCCCAGCATCAACGGGCATAATCCGGCCCTGAAGCTCCGCGTCTACGATCCGGAAAAGGCAATGAAGCTGCTGGCAGAGGCCAAAGCGGACGGGGTACCGATGGACAAGGAAATCCTGATCCTGGGCCGGACCAATATCTACCCGAATGGCACCGAGGCCATGGAGGCGATGATGGCCATGTTCCAGGGCGTTGGCCTGAATATGAAGCTGCGTATGACGGAAGTTGGTACGTGGCTGACATATCTGACCAAGCCCTACGACGCGGACCGTGGCCCCATCCTGTTGCAGGCTCAGCATGACAACAATAATGGCGATGCGGTCTTCTCGATCTTCAACAAGTACGCGTGCGAGGGTGCGCAATCATCCATGTGCGACCCGAAGATGGACGAGCTGATCTCTAAGGCCTCCACGTTGTCCGGCGATGAACGCCGGGCGGCCTGGCAAGAGGTCAATCGTATGATCTATGACGATCACGTGGCCGATGTCTGGATGTATCACATGGTGGGCTACTCCCGCGTGGGCAACAAGATCAACTTCACGCCCAGTATTTCGACCAACAGCGAACTACATCTTGAGGATATAACGTTCAAGTAGGTCCTCGCGCTGTTAATGCTTCAGGGCTGCAGTCATAGTGCGGGTATCAGGCGGATAAGGCCTGCTACCCCCTATGGGCCATGAATGATCAATGGGAAAATTCCTCGGTAGACGGGCGTTTCATAGCGGCATAGCCCTCATCGGCTTGCTGCTTGCAGTGTTTTTTCTGGTGCGCCTGACGGGCGACGCGACCGACCTGTATCTGCCCATCGACGCCTCGCTTAAAACCAGGGCCGAGTTTGCCAAGAAGCATGGCTTTGACCGTCCCGCGACCGAGCAGTTCGTCGTATTCCTGGAAGATTTGAGTGAAGGCGACCTGGGCTATTCCCTGCGCAAGCAGCGTCCGGCGATTGACCTGGTGCTGGAGGCTTACCCGACCACGTTGGCGCTGGCGGGTGTTGCGATGACGCTCTCCATCGTGCTGGCGGTGATCATTGGATCGATAGGGGCGTATAGGCCCGGGGGGCTGTTCGATAGGATAAGCAGTATCGCCTCTCTGGCGGGGGCGAGCGCGCCGGATTTCTGGGTGGCGATTACGGGCATTCTGTTGTTTGCGGTAACATTCCGCTGGTTGCCGACATCCGGCACCGGCGGCTTCATCTATTGGATACTGCCAATTTTCGTGTTGATGCTTCGGCCCTTCGGGCTGATGGTCCAGGTGGTCCGGGCCTCCATGTTAGGGGCGCTGTCCTCGGCTTATGTGAAGACGGCGCGGGCGAAGGGTGTGCGGGAGACTTCCGTCATCTTTGTCCACGCGCTGCGCAACGCCTGCCTGTCCATCGTGACGGTAGCCGGCGATTTGACGGTCGGTCTGATTAATGGCGCGGTGATCGTGGAAACCGTGTTCGGTTGGCCCGGAGTCGGCAAGTTGATGATTGACGCCGTTATTCAGCGGGACTTTCCCACGGTACAGGCGACGATCCTGGTGACCGCAACTGCCATTTTTCTGATGAATATTCTGATTGACCTCCTCTATCTGGCGCTCGACCCGCGCATCCGGGTTCGGTAGCGATGACAGAGCCGCACACAAGCCCAGTCACGGCGGAGCAGGAGGCGCTGACCATCCGCCGGCGCGATCCCTGGTGGATATTGCTGGCGCGGGACAAGTTCGCGCTTGCGGCTGCGCTTTGGCTGTTGCTGCTGTTTCTATGCTTCCTGTTCGGCAACGAGTTTTTTGGCAAGGCCGCAACCGGCCTCAACCTGCGCGCACGGAATCTACCCCCAGGGTCGACCGAGCATGGCGGGCTGATGATTCTGGGCGGCGATGCCTTGGGCCGCAGCATCCTGGCGCGTTTGATCGTAGCCTCGCGCAACACGCTGACGGTGGCGCTTTGCGCGGTGTTCCTCGCTATGATCGCGGGCGGCTTGCTGGGCATTATCGCTGGGTATTTCGGCAAGGGCCTTGGCAATATCATCATGCGCTTTGCCGATATTCTGCAGAGTTTCCCCTCGTTGCTGCTGGCCGTGGTGGTGCTCTATGTGTTGGAGCCCAGTGTTCAAAACCTGATTATCGTGCTGGCCATCACCCGCCTGCCGATCTATTTGCGCGTCACGCGGGCGGAAGTTCTGGAAATTCGAGAGCGGGTATTCGTCGATGCCTCCCGCGCGCTGGGTGGCGGCGGGTATCATATCCTGCGCCGCCACATTGCACCGGTGGTGGCGCCAACCTTGCTGACCATTCTGACGGTGGATTTCGCGGTCGTGATGTTGGCGGAATCGAGCCTGAGCTTCCTCGGCATTGGCATTCAACCGCCCGAGATCACCTGGGGCCTGATGGTTGCCCAGGGCCGCAATTACCTGAGCCAAGCCTGGTGGCTGGCCTTCTTCCCTGGACTGGCAATCATGCTGGCGACGTTATCCGGCAATATCCTCTCCAACTGGCTGCGCATTGTCAGCGACCCAGAGCAACGCTGGCGGCTGGACCGCTCTCGCAAGCAGGGGAAGCGCAATGGCTGACGTTCCTATTCTCTCGGTCGAGGACCTGCGCGTTGAGTTCCGAAGCGGACGGGAGACCGTGCATGCGGTCAACGGCGTCTCATTCGATGTCCAAGCCGGAGAGACTGCGGCGATCCTGGGCGAAAGCGGCTCAGGCAAAAGCGTAACGGCGGCGGCCATCATGCGCCTGTTGCAGAGCCCACCTGCCCGGATCGCCGGTGGCAAGGTCACGTTCCAGGGCCGTGACGTACTCTCCATGCCCAACGCGGAATGGCGCGATCACTGCGGGCGGGAGATCACCATGATTTTCCAGGATGCGCTCGCCTCGCTCAATCCGGTATTCAGCGTCGGCTGGCAGGTTGCAGAACTGTTCAAGGCGCATGGCGTTGCTAAGGGCCGCGAAGCCAACCAGCGTGCGGTCGAGTTGCTTGCCCGGGTTGGGATCCCGGACCCGGCTTTGCGGGCGAAAGACTACACGCACCAATTTTCCGGCGGTATGCGCCAGCGGGTAATGATCGCCATGGCGATAGCCTTGCGGCCCTCCCTGCTGATTGCCGACGAACCCACCACAGCGCTGGATGTGACGGTCCAGGCGCAAATTATGGGCTTGCTGGACGAGCTGCGCCAGGAACTGAACATGGCCATTATCCTGATCACCCATGATCTAGGCGTGGTGGCTGACGTGGCCGACAACGTGGCGGTGATGTATGCGGGCCGCGTGGTTGAACGCGGGCCGGTGGTTCGGGTTCTGCGCCGGCCGGCCCACGCCTATACTTTGGCTCTGATCAATTCCGCACCCAGCGCCCATCAGAAGGGCTCGAAATTACAGCCGATTGTGGGCTCGCCACCCGACCTGGCCCGCATTTCTGCGGGCTGTGCCTTTCATCCGCGCTGCCGCTTCGCCACGGATATTTGCCGGACTACCCCGCCACCGATGGCTGAGGTCGAGCCGGGCCGCGTGGCTGAGTGTCACCACGCCCAACAGGTCTATGGTAATGGATGAGCCTATTCTCGAAGTGCGTGGCCTGGTTAAGCATTTTAGCGTCGGCCGCGGCTTGTCGTTCAGGAAGGACGAAAGCGTAGTCAAAGCCGTCGATGGCGTCAACTTCTCCCTCAAACCCGGAGAAACGCTTGGCCTGGTTGGCGAGAGTGGCTGCGGCAAGTCTACGGTTGCGCGAACACTGTTGCGTCTGGAAGAGCCGACCGCGGGTCAGGCCTTCTTCCGCGGGGAAGATGTGTTTGCGGCCTCACCGGGAGCGTTAAAGGACATCCGCCGCCGCTTGCAGGTGATTTTCCAAGACCCCTATGCCTCGCTCAACCCCCGTATGACGGTCGAGCAGATCATCGCAGAGCCCTGGGTGATACACCCGGATGTTGTGCCGCGAGCCGAGCAGGCCGAACGGGTACGGGCGCTACTGGAAAGCGTCGGCCTGCGCCGGGCGCATGCGGAGCGCTACCCGCATGAGTTCTCCGGCGGGCAACGCCAGCGCATTGGCATAGCGCGTGCCATCGCCCTTGATCCGGAAGTGCTGATCTGTGACGAGCCGGTCTCGGCGCTGGATGTTTCCGTGCAGGCGCAGGTGATTAACCTACTGATGGAGATCCAGGAACGCCTGGGCATTGCCTATGTCTTCATCGCCCATGATCTGTCGGTGGTGCGCTACATCTCGCATCGGGTTGCGGTGATGTATCTGGGCCGCATCGTGGAAATCGGGACGGAGGAGCAGGTCTACACCAGACCTCGCCACCCCTACACCAAGGCGCTGTTGTCAGCGGAAACGCCGTTGAATGTGGACCCGGACCGACCAAAGCCGGAGCGGATTATCCTGCAAGGTGAGGTGCCCAGTCCGACCAATCCACCCTCCGGCTGCCGCTTCCGCAACCGCTGTTGGAAAGCACAGGCTATCTGCGCCGGGGAGGCGCCCGTTCTGGCGGAATCTGCCGATGCCGATAGCCACAGTGTGGCGTGCTATTTTCCAGAGAACCCGTGATCCCACAGGCATGAAACATGGATTGGGCAGGTGAAGGCGCAGCAGTGTAGTGGCGGAATTATCCCCTGCCGTTGGTATTAGCGGCCACAAGCCGGACGCAAAAACGGCACCGGGTTTAGCCGGCGCCGCTTCGTTGCCATCTGGCGGGAGGAATTACTTATCCAGCCAGAACGTGTCGAACCGGACCACGTCATAAATGCCGAAATAGTCGTTCGGACGATGACCCTTCACGTAGTCATACCAGCCGTCATTGATCTTTTCCCAGGATACCGGCAATAGCGGCGGGTTCTGTTCCATGATCATTTCGGCCGCGGTGATGGCGGCTTGCCGTTTTGTGGAATCAACCTCGCTGTCGATGATTTTCAGCAGGCCTTCGAACTCCTCGTTTTCCCAGTTGGAGTAGTTCTGCGGGCCGCCCTTGGCGTACCATGCGCCAAAGTAATCCGACGGATCGATCAGGGTTGACACAATTGCGCCGATAGCCATGTCGTAATTGCCGGAGTTCACATCGTCGAACCAGACGGACTCAACAACCGTGCGCAGGTTGCACTTCACGTTCAGAGCCTGGTCGAGCATGGCCTGAATGGCCTGTGACCAAAGCTTGAAGCTGGCGACTTCACGGACCACGAAGTCCAGGTCTTTGATACCGTCTGGATAGCCGGCTTCGGCCATCAGCTTCTTCGCCTCGACGATGGCGGAGTCGGTATTGTCCATATAGCCAAGGCGTTTTTTTAGCTCGGCAATCGGTGTTGCATTGCTCGAGAACGGATAGATGAAGCCGCCAACCATCATTGGCGCAACGTCCTTAACCACATCGACCAGCACCGGCCGGTTCAGGACCAGGTGGAAAGCCCGGCGTACGCGCGGGTCGGACAACGGGCCTTTCTTGGCGTTCATCCAGGTTGCTTGGATAACCGACTGGTAATAGTCGGTCGCGCTCATGCCGTCTTTCTTATCGACCTCTTTCCGGGTGACGGGATCGATCAGGCGGGCATAGTCGACACGGCCAGACAGCAGGGCGGAACCGAGTTCCGGCGAGAACGGCAACGCATGGTAGAACTCAATGCCGTCCAGATAGGGAAGGCCCTCGTTCCAGTAGTTGTCGTTGCGCTTCATCACCCAGATTTCCTGTTCGACGCGGCGCACGCTTTGGAACGGTCCGGTGCCGGGAACATCCAGGGTCTTGCGGAGGTTATAGTTATTGTCCTCCAGCGTTTTCTTGCGGACGATGCCGTTCCAGCCACTGGCAATCGCGCCCATGATGTAGTCAGCCGGGCGCGGCTCTGCGAGTTTGAACTGGACCGTGTGATCGTCCAGGGCATTGACGCTTTCAACCGATTTAAACAGGCCGGAGCGCGGTATGTTGATACCTTCCGGCGGCTTGGTGATCCGGTCGAAGGTGGCTTTAACGTCGGCCGAGGTCAGCTTTGCACCATCCGAGAACTCCACACCTTTGCGCAGGTGGAAGGTGTAGGACGTACCGTCTTTGGAGATTTCCCAGCTATGCGCCAGATCGGGAATAATGGTCTGGCCGCTGTCGTTGGGATTGCGGCGGATCAGGTTGTCATACATGCAACCCTGGCTGCCGAGATTGTTGACCGTACCCGACTGGTGGAAGTCCAGGTGCGGCGGGCGCATGGTGATGCCGTAACGCAGGACGCCGCCGCGTTTGGCATTCGCTTCCGGCGCTGCGAGTTTGAACTTGGAACCGTCCATTTCCATCGGGACAGCGGCGCGGGCGCGGCCCATGCCCAATCCATAGGCACCGGCGGCTACGGCAGCACTCGCCTGCAAGAACCCTCGGCGGCTCAATGGCGGCAATCTAAAACCTGATCTGGTCATTTGGCGTTTCCTCTTTGGATGTTGAAAACGGTATTCTTTTTTTTGAAACTTAGCGCTGCTCCAATCCTGAGTCTATCCTGGAATGCTTGTTCCATAATCACGGCTTCCCAGTAGTGCCGTTTTTATGGTCTGATGATTTGCCCATGGTTCGGAAATTCAAGGGCACCCGAAAGTGAGCCGGAGAGTACGACGTGAATCAGGCGGCCGAGCAAGACCAAGTAGCTGATAAGCCACAGACGCGGAGTGACAAGGTAGTCCTTGAAATCCGTGATCTGCAGACGCAGTTCCGTTCCCCGGCAGGGGTGGTGAAGGCCGTGGATGACCTGTCTTATACCGTGCACGAGGGTGAAACCCTGGGTGTTGTCGGCGAGTCCGGCTGCGGGAAAAGCGTGACGGCTCTTTCCATCCTGCGATTGATCCCGGACCCGCCGGGGCGGATTGTGGGCGGTCAAATAGAGTTCGAAGGCAAGAACCTGCTGGACCTTACGGATGAAGAAATGGAGGCCGTCCGCGGCAACGATATCTCCATGATTTTCCAAGAGCCCATGACGGCCTTGAACCCGCTCTACAAAATCGGATTTCAGATCAGTGAGGCGCTGGTGTTGCACCGTGGCCTTTCCAAGCGGGAAGCAAACGCGGTGGCCGTGGATATGTTGCGCCAGGTTTCCATTCCAGAGCCGGAAAGCCGCGTTAACTCCTATCCGCACCAGCTATCGGGCGGTATGCGCCAGCGTGTGATGATTGCTATGGCGCTTTGCTGCAATCCCAAGATCCTCATCGCAGATGAACCGACGACGGCACTGGACGTGACGATACAGGCTCAGATTCTGGACCTGATGCGGGATCTGAAGAAAAAAACCGGCACGGCCATTGTGCTGATCACCCACGACATGGGCGTGGTGGCGGAAAACTGTGACCGGATAGTGGTGATGTATGCGGGCCGCAAGGTCGAAGAAGCGAATGTCGACGAGCTGTTCAACCGGCCAAGCCACCCCTACACCCGGGGCTTGCTGGGCTCCATTCCCAACGTCGAAGAATTGGCGCACATCCAGGGCGAGCGGCCCCGCCTGAA
Organism: Alphaproteobacteria bacterium; assembly: GCA_965202745.1. Lineage (GTDB taxonomy): Bacteria > Pseudomonadota > Alphaproteobacteria > Bin95 > Bin95 > JACKII01. The sequence goes on along the minus strand of CBDBCB010000018.1, from coordinate 295,198 downwards.
TGAAATTACGGGCATGGTGCCTTCGCTTACCGATTTGCCGCCGGGTTGTGCATTTGCCCCGCGGTGCAAGTTTGCGAGCGACCAGTGCCACCAGGCATATCCGCCCTTAGAGGAAAAATGGCCGGCTCACTGGCTGGCATGTTGGAACGTGGACAAGTTGGATTGAGATGATGAACCAAGACAAAACCGCCACTTCCGGCAGCAGCCAACCGTTGATTGAGGTCACTGACCTCAAGAAGCATTTCCCTGTCTATAAAGGAGCGTTCTCCCGCGTTGCCGGACAGGTGAAAGCTGTCGACGGCGTTTCGTTCTCGATTAAGCCGGGGGAGACGCTGGGGTTGGTGGGAGAGTCCGGCTGTGGGAAATCCACCGTTGGGCGCACGGTGCTGAAGCTGTTCGACCCCACCAGTGGCTCGATCCGTATCAAGGGGGAAGAGATCGCCGGCCTCGACCATCAAAACATGCTGCCGTACCGGCGGCAGATGCAGATGATTTTCCAGGACCCATATGCCTCTCTCAACCCCCGCATGCAGGCGGGTTCCGTGGTGGGGGAGCCGCTGGTGATCCACGATGTGGGCACCAAGCAGGAACAGCGTGACCGTATCGCGTGGCTGTTCGAGAAAGTGGGACTGCGGCCGGAGCGCATGTACGCTTATGCGCACGAATTCTCCGGTGGTCAGCGCCAACGCATCGGTATTGCCCGTGCTCTAGCGGTCAATCCGGAACTGATAGTCTGCGATGAGCCGGTCTCGGCTTTGGACGTGTCCATTCAGGCGCAGATCATCAACCTGCTGATGGATTTGCAGGATGAATTCGGCCTGTCCTATCTGTTCATCAGCCATGATCTGGCCGTGGTCGAGCATATCAGCCACCGGGTTGCGGTGATGTATCTGGGCCGGATCGTGGAGGCGACGGACAAAACCAGCCTGTTCGACATGCCGCTGCACCCTTACACAGAGGCACTGTTGTCCGCCGTGCCGATCCCGGACGCAAAAGCCCGCACGCGCAGTCGCATGATCTTGCAGGGCGACGTGCCCAGCCCGATCAATCCGCCATCCGGCTGTCATTTCCACGCCCGTTGCCCTTATGCCATGGCCCGTTGCCGTACGGATGAGCCTGCGTTGCGCGAAGTCCGGCCGGGGCACCTGGCCGCCTGTCATCTGCACGATGGTGGCATCACCTTCCTGCTGGCTAAGCCTGCGGGGGAGTAGCATCAGGGTGTTCAGTATGTTTCAGGGTGGAAACCTGTTCTTTGTCCTGCCCTAGCGCAGTTCCCGGCCTCTTGGCTCTGGCAAGCCGCAGGCCGGGAATACGTTCCTTATGTCGACCCGCGTAGCCTCGGGTCCAGGGCATCGCGGATACCGTCGCCGAACAGGTTAAAGGCCAGCACGGTGATGGTGATCGCCAGGCCCGGGAAGAGCACCAGCCACCAGGGTGGTACCAGGCCGGAGTTCAGCGCATCCGACAGCATGTTGCCCCAGGTCGGCGTTGGTGGCGGGATGCCGACACCCAGGAAGCCAAGCGATGCCTCAATGATGATGGCAACGCCCAGATGGGTTGTCGCCAGGATCAGGAAGGGCGCGATGCATTGCGGCAGGATGTGTAAAGCCATGATGCGGAGCTTGGAGGCTCCAAGGCCACGGGCGGCCTCAACGAACGACATTTCCTTCAGCGACAGCACCACGGACCGTATGACTCTGCCGCCGAATGGTATTCGGGTTACGGCAATGGCGATGATGACCGTCGTCGTGCCAGACCCCAATGCCATGGCGATCGCCATGGCCAGGATTAAATCCGGGAAGGCCTGAAGAAACTCGATGATCCGCTGGCTGATAATGTCGAAACGGCCGCCCAGAAAGCCGCTAGCCAGCCCCCAGATGGAGCCGAGCGTTGTGCCCAGCAGCACGGCGGAAATAGCCACAATCAGCGAAGTGCGGCTGCCATGGATGGTTCGGCTGAGTGTGTCGCGGCCGATCTGGTCGGTGCCGAAGTAGTGGCCATCAATCGGTGGTTTGCCCATGGCGAGGAAGTCGGCCTTTAGCGGGTCCAGCGGCGCCAGGACGGGTGCAGCGATGGCCATGATGACGATGGCGATGGATACCACGCCCCAGAACGCTGCCATGGGCGAGCGCTGGGTGAACCCGCGAATACCGCTCCACGCCCGTGACAGAAATGACGGCGGTGCCGGAACATGCTGCTGAGCAGAAGGCTCCATATCTCCGGGAATACTGCTCATGAGTAACGGATCCTCGGGTCCAGCCATGCGATAATGATATCGACCGTGATATTCAGCATCACGAACACCAGTGCGTAGATAAACACCAGATTTTGCATCACGAAAATGTCCCGCTCGTTCACCGCGGTGAACATGGCGAAGCCCAGGCCGGGTACGCCAAAGGCCCGCTCAACCGGGATGGAGCCCGCCAGAACGAAGCCCAGCAAAATGCCTGAAAGGGTGATTACAGGCAGCAGCGCGTTCGGCAAGGCATGCAGGCGCACCACCATCCGGCCGTTCAGGCCCTTGGCACGCGCCGTGCGGACATAATCTTCGCGCACGACCTCCAGCAGGGTGGAGCGCGCCATGCGGGCAATATAGGCAGCCTGTCCCAGTCCCAGCACGATGGCGGGGCCAATGATCATCTGGAACGTGGTCCAGGGGTTTTCGAACATGGACGCGCCGGTCAGCGGCGGCCGGTAACCGAACCAGAACAGCAGGGCCAGAATGATCAGCATGCCGAGCCAGAAACCCGGAATGGCGATGCTAACGATGGAGAAAAAGCGGACCACGTTGTCGATAACGCTGTTTGGCTTCATGGCGCTGATGATGGCAACGGGAATGCCGATCAACCAGGACAGGATAACGGACAGGATGGCGATCCAGGCAGTAAGCGGGCCGCGGCGCATCACCATCTCACCAACGTTTTCCGCGCGGAAGAACGAGCGGCCCAGTTCGCCGGTCGCAATATCACCCAACCAATAGAGGTATTGCAGGATAAGCGGGTCTGTCAGCCCGAGTTCCTTCATGTAGCTTTCGCGCTGGGCCTCGGTCAGCTTCGTCATGCCTTCGGGGCCGAATATGGCGGTCAATGGATCGCCGGGCATGACCCGCATGATCAGGAACACGATAATGGAAACACCCAAGACCGTGAGTGCGCCAAAGCCGAGACGTCTGACGATATAAGTGTACATCAGTTAAACCAGCGCTCCGAACTTATGCGGCTAAAACAGGCAGTGATGAACAGAGTGGAGGCAGAAACAATGAGCCGTCAAGCTGCGTTTGGTGAAATACGTGCTGTCGGCCTCACTCTTCAGGCAAACTGCCCAGTAGTACTTTCCCCACATACTGGCGGGCATCAATGGGGGAGTAGGGCTGCATGAAGGGGCCTGCCCGCACGTTCCGGTAAAGGTGGGAGAGAGGATTGCCCGCCATGAAGCCGCCGCCGCTCAGGTCCATGGCTTAGCTGACGACCTCCATCGCGTGCTGGTTTACGACCCATTTGGCTGATTGGTAGTCTTTCATCAGCTCGTGGCCCTGCTCGTAAGTAGCATCCGCGCCGCCGTTTGAGCCTGCCATGAAGGTGTCAAGCGCTTCACCCAATCTGGCCAGAATGCTTTGTGATGTGGCCAGAGCGATCTCCATCTCGGCCAGGGCATGGTGAACGCCGGCGCGGTCCGCTGCATTGGGACTTTTCTGTTGTCCCTCCATCGCATATTCAAAGGCGGCTTCGGCGATGCCCAGAAAGGCCCCAACCAGCGGCGCGTTGGCGAGCGTTCGGTTGACGAGGACCGTGGTGCTCCATTTCCCCCAGGGGCCGATCTTGCGGAGCGCATCGTAGGGGACCAGGCAGTTGTCGAACGTCACCGACTGACTGCCGGAAGCGCGTATGCCGAGCGCATCCCAATTGTTCTGCTGCTGCACGCCCTGCGTATCCATGGGGAACAGGACGTTTGCGATATAGTCGCCGTCGGCGTCGCGCATGCGCACGTTGGTGGCAACGTGGGTTGCGAGTGGCGACATGGTGACGAAATGCTTGGTGCCTTCGATCCGCCAGCCGTCCGAGGTGCGGTGTGCCTCTGTCAGGGGGTGCAGATTGTCGGCACCGTCGGGAGCTATGGCGAAAGTTGGTGACGGCTTGATCAGGCGGCGTTTTGCATTTGTTTGATCCCGTCGATGAATGCAATGCCCTGGATTATCCCAGGCATGCGATTTGCGCCGTCGCGCTTTCGCCATGTGCCCTGCGCTGACATCAGGAGCCTGACCGCCATGGCGAGGGCGGTCTTTCAGCTCAGACAGCCTTTGGTTTTACCTGTCCGGTGACACACCGTCGCGAAGGCGCTTTCGATGGGATGGGTGGTTCTGATGTGTTTCCACTGTTCTGCCGGGAAATCATAGAAGGCCAGCAGCACGTCACGGTCTTTGATCCATTTGGCTACCGCTTGTTCGTCTTTCACGCCGTAGGTCTCGATGAAGAAATCGCAGGCCGCCATGGCTTCGGCCTTCGTCTCTACCTGCCAGATGTCGTGCAGGGGGCCTTTGGCTTTCGCTTGCACCGATTGGGGCATTGCCTTCAGCCCATTGCCGGTTTTATGGAACCAGCAGCGCTGTTCTGCGGTCGCGCCGAAGACCGCGCGAAGGGCGGCCCAGAAGCCCAGTGCACCGTCGCCTACCGCGAGATCGGGCGCGTGATTGAGGCCGCGCCACTTGAGGTCGAGCAGGAGCGCGCGCCAGCTTTGGGTCCTTTCGCGATAGCCGTCGATCAGCCCCAGTATCTCCTTTCGGCCCCATTCATCCGCGCCGAGCAGCACCAGAACACATTGCTTTTCTTCCATCCTTGGCTGGAAATAGACGCCATCCGCCGATATCGTGCTTTGGCCCGCGTGTCCGGTCCCGTGTCCAGTGGCTGAGCGTGTGCGCCATGTCGGTTGCATCACACATGATGCCCACATGCGCGCCGCCGTCGCCCAGTCCGATCAAGGTGTTGGGATGCTGTAGCATTTCGTAGACCGGGCTCATATAGCCGGCCGCATAGTTGGTCATGGGGTGATAGAGGATGTTGCGTCCGTCTTTTTCCAGCATCAGGTCATAGGCGACCTCCGCAGGTTCCTTGCCCTGGCGGCGGGCTTCGGCAGCGATGCTGGCGCTGGCATCGGGCTCATAGTTAGGCGGATCGTCCAGCGGGTAGATGTTTTCCCAATCCCGTAACCGCCTTATCTGGTGCCGCCTGGCTCTGCCAGCAGCCGAGCGCGCATGGCGGGATCGCGCAGCGCCGCGACGCGGGCGTCAATGCCGAGCCGTGCAAGTTCCTGCCAACTGGCGCAGCCGAGGAAGGGGTTTTCCGACAGTTCAAAGCCCAGCAGGGTGCTGGTGGGGCGTCCGCGGATTTGGCCGGTGATCTGCAGGCCCTCGGCATTGGCAGCGGCGATCCGGTCCAGCAGGTCGCGCCATTGCGCCGGAAAGCGGTGGGTTTGCAACAGGGTCAGGGTCAACGGACGGCCCGACCGCTGCGCCAGGCGCGTCAACAGGCCGAATTCCTGGTCGATAGCGTCGCCAAAATCGCCAACGACCTGTATCCAGCCCCGGCCGGTTTGCGCCACGGCGTCGGCGATCTCCGCCAGCTCGGCTTCTGCCGCGCCATAGGAAGGGATGGGCTCGCCCTCTGCCGTGCGATGCTGCAAGAGGCGGGAGGTGGAAAATCCGAACGCGCCCGCCCGAATGCCTTCTGCTGCCAGCCGGGCCATGGCAGCGCGGTCGTCGGCAGTGGGTTCTTCGCGATTGGCCCCGCGCTCGCCCATGACGAAGACGCGGAGGGCTGCATGGGGAACCTGGGTGGCGATGTCGGCGTTGTATTGGCGGGCTGCGAGCGTGTCGAGATAGTAGGGGAAGCTGGCCCAGCTCCAGGGCAGGCCTTCCTGCATCAGGACTTCCGGGATGTCCTCCACGCCCTCCATCAGGGATATCAGCATGTCGTGATGCTCTGGCCGGACAGGCGCAAAGCCGACGCCGCAATTGTCCATCAACACTGTTGTGACACCGTTGCAGGACGGTGGAGTGATCTGGTTCGCCCACGTTACCTGGGCGTCATAGTGGGTGTGCACATCGACGAAGCCAGGCATGACCAGCCGGCCGCGCGCGTCTATCTCCTCCTTGCCGGGCTCTGGAATATTCCCTACCGCTGCCATCCGGCCGCCGAGGATGGCAATGTCGGCTTCATGCATGGCACCGCCTGTGCCATCCACTAGAGTGCCGTTCCGTATTACGAGGTCGGGCTTGCCGGTCATCGAATGGTGCTCCAAAAGGCGGGGTGCTCATCGTTGAACCGGTGGACAGTCTTAGTCGTGATGATGCAGCGGCGGAACCCAAAACCACAAGGCTACGTTGATGACTGCCCTATTGGCCTTGCTACCATGCCTAGCTGTGGTTGCTGCCGTTTTATGGCTTCGGCAAAGAGGACTCGTGGCAGCGGTGATCGCGCTGGCGATTGCGCTGGCGCTGTGGGGTAGCGGCGTGTTTGCGCCGGTAGACCTGATGGCACCGCCGCGGGCGCTGGCCGACGGACTGCTGCTTTGCGGGTTGGTGGGCTCCGTGATCGTGACGGGCCTTTTGTATGTGGAAATTGCCAAACGGATCGGTTCTCTGGCGGCGATTAGCAAAGTGATCCAGGTCATGGAACTCGACCCGCCGCGTGCAGCGATTGTGGTGGTGACCGGTGTTGGCGTGCTGCTGGAGTCGCTAACCGGGTTCGGCGTATCGCTGTTGGTGACGATTCCCTTGCTGGCCGCTCTCTATGACCGGGGGCGGACGATTGGTCTGGGCCTGATCGGCATGAGCCTGATGCCATGGGGCGGGCTTTCGGTTTCGGCCATTTTGGGGGCGGAACTTGCCGGGCTGCCTATCGAGGCTCTGGCTGCGGAGTATCTTTGGACCAGCGGCCCTGTCGCCTTCGCCCTGCCGTTCGCGTGCCTGGCCTTTGTGCGTGGCGCTAGTCTTGCGACTGTTCTCTTTGCTGGCGCAGCGGGCGCGGTGTTGGTTGCGGGGATCGCCGTTACCAACTGGGCTATAGGCGTGGAGGTTGCCGGAGTCGGCGGCGGGTTGGCCGTCCTGGTCTTGGCGGCGCTGACCGCACCAAACCGGGCGGGCGTTTGGCGGGTGATGGCGGCACCGTCGCTGGGCATTGTGGGCCTGTTGATTCTCGGCATTGTCGCGCAGAAGCTGCTGACGCCGGTGTTGGCGGGTATGGGATTTGCACCGGTGATAGCCACAGAGCGGGTTGCGGTGACGGTGATGTCTTCCCCCGGCATTGCGCTGTTGGCCGTTGGCGTTGCCGGGCTGGTTCTGTGGGGCAAGGCGCTGCGCCGAGCCGGCGGGCCGCAACTGTTGCCGTACGTGGCCTCTCGGTCCTGGCGGGCGCTGCTGACCATTGCGGTATTTCTGGTGATGGCGCGTCTGTTGGTGGAGATAGGCGGCATTGGCGCTCTGGCAGGCCAGTTGGCGGAGGCAGGTGGCTTTGCGGCTGTCGCGATCGTTTCTGCTCTGGCGGGGGTGGGGGCCTACGTGACGGGCAGTGCAGTGCCCGCGGCCGCCCTATTCATGCCGAGCGCCGCTGCTATCGGTGAGAGTTTCGGCTTGCGGCCTTTATTTGCAGCACTGCAGCATAGCGCTGCCGGGCATACGGCGATGGCATCGCTGCCGATTATTGCCATCCTGTTGGCGGCTTTGCCGGAGCGGCAACGTGAGGACGACCGAACGGCGCTGCGCACGGGGCTGTGGCTCGCCGGCGTATGGATGGTTTTGGTCATTGCAAGCGGCTGGGTACAGCTAACAGTTTCTTAAGAAGCGCCCCTGTAGGCACGATCATGCAGCAAGACGTTCTGTTGATGCTGAAGCGCTATCCGGCAACCGCCGTGTTGCCGGAACGCCCGACAGAAAGGAGCGCACATGGGTCTCTTTTCAGAGACTCGCGTGGTGATCCTCCTCACCGCGGCTCAGGTTATCCTGACCGCCGTGATGGTGGTGATGCTCGTGTGAACTCTCATGGTTGTGTTGCCCGCGGAAGGGTAGCGCAACAAAAAGGAACCCCGGAGCAGCAACTCCGGGGTTCCGACAACCGAAAGGTCGTGTAAACTCTCACACAATCCAGGGCTGCTGAGGACTATAGATACACTCGGAGCGAGGTTGTTTCAACAGTGCAACCGATGTCTCTAGTATTAATCATCCAATACTAAACGTGTTGGCCGCCGTTGATATGTACCTCCGCACCATTCACGTAAGATGCGGGCGCAGAGCACAGGAAATAGATTGTTGCCGCGACTTCCTCCGGCGTCCCCAACCGGCGAAGGGGAATCTCGTTCTGCACGATTTCCTCTGTGCCCGGTGACAGGATTGAGGTGTCGATCTCACCCGGCGCGATGGCGTTGACGCGAACGCCGCGCTGTCCGAATTCCCAGGCCATCTCGCGCGTCAGTCCCGCCAGGGCGGCTTTCGAGGTGGCATAGGCGGCTCCAGCAAAGGGATGCACGCGGCTGCCAGCGATGGAGGTAACGTGAATAACGGAGCCCTTAGCCGTTGAAAGCTCATTGATCAGGCCGCGCACCAGCATGATGGAAGAGAAAAAATTGACATTGAAGACCTGCGCCCAGGCTGCCGGGTCGGTGGCCATAATGCCCATGCGCTCGCCGCCGGGTCCTTTGGGGCTGATGGCGGCGTTGTTGACCAGGGCGTCTAGATGACCATCGGCCAGCATGGCGCGGATGTTCTCTATCGCGGATAGCAGGCCATCCAAGTCAGCGAGGTCCAGTTGGATGTGATTTTCTTCGCCGCCCTCCCATGGGCAATATTCGCTGAATGCCTGGCGCGATACGGTGAGTACGCGCCAGCCAGCGGCGCTGAAGCGCTTTACCGTCGCGTGGCCAATGCCGCGGCTCGCGCCTGTAAGCAGAAGTGTACGTTGACGGTTTTCGGGCATCGGGGAGGAGAGCCTTCTGTAAAGTTCTCTGCTAGCTTAGCAGAAAAATACCCGCTCGGGGCTATCCGGATTGAAGACGCCGTTTAGGACGCAGGAGGCTGCAACATTTCGGCTACTGCAGTTTTCATTGTTGTTGCTATCAGCGCAAACGTTTCGGCCCGTGCGTCTTTGACGGCGGGTGTAAAATCGCCACCCAAGCCTTTTTCCAACGTGTCGAGCAGTGCCTGGCCGACAACATCGTAGTGCGCTGGCTTCTACTCCGTACTCGGCATGCCGGCGTCCCATTTCTTGGATTGCAGCCGCGACGGCATCGACCTGATGCAGGTTGGTGACCGCCGTACCGAGGGTTTGCATCCATGACAGTTCCATCGGCCAATGCGGTCTTGATCATCATATATAGCATCAAATGCGCAGAGGATCAAGCCCTTAACTACTAATTGCGTTTTGAATTTTAACACCAGACAACCGAGAGCCTACGAAACTCATACATTGTTCGATCCTGATTATTTGATGTTTGCCATAATGGAAGTGCCGGAGGTGATGCATTCCGCCTTAACCGACTGCGGTGTGTCCTGGCGCGGTTGGTGGTTGGGCCTAACTCCGCGACGTCGATTCTGATCGGCGGCATGAACAAGCAGGCTTTGTCCTTCGTCGTTAACACTGCTCATGACTAAACGCCCGCCCCGGTCTGCGGCACGCTTCCTCCAGCACAAAGTGAGGAAGCACCATGCTCAGCCGCGAAGACAATGAATTGCTGACCCGAGTCGGTCCCGGCACCGGCATGGGCGGGTTGATGCGCCGGTTCTGGATGCCGGTGGTGATGTCCTCCGAAATTACGGAATCGGATTGTACGCCGGTCCGCATTCGCTTGTTGGGGAGCCGCTGATCGTCTTCCGCGATACCAACGGGCGCGTCGGGCTGGTGGACGAGGCCTGCCCGCACCGGCTCTCCAGCTTCTACTACGGGCGCAATGAGGAATGCGGTATTCGCTGTGTCTATCATGGCTGGAAGTTCGACGTGGATGGCAATTGCGTGGACATGCCCTCCGAGCCGGAAGACAGCAACTACAAGACCAAAGTGAAGCTGAAGGCCTACCCGACCTGCGAGTCGGGCGGCGTGGTCTGGGCCTATATGGGACCGGCGGAGAAGATGGGCGCGCCGCCGAATTTCGACTGGATGGATGTGCCGGAGAGCCATCGCTACGCTAGCCGCTGGGTACAGGATTGCAACTACGCCCAATGCGTGGAGGGCGAGATCGACTCGGTCCATGTGAGCTTCCTGCACTCGCTGGTGAACAAGAATGTGGCTCAGAAAACAGCGCTGGCGGGCTCGTATTTCTCGGGCGACCGGGTGCCCAAGTGGAAGGTGATCGACACAGACTGGGGCATGACGCTGGGCGCGCGGCGGGTGACGGACGAGGACCGTTACTACTGGCGCATGAACCAGTGGTACATGCCGTTCTACACCATGATCGCGCCGGTGCCGGGCGAGGCGCGCGCGTTCCGCATGTGGGTGCCGTCCGACGACACGCACACGTCGATCATCTGTGTCTCCTACCGCCAGGACAAGCCGGTGGGTTGAAGCAGAGGTCGAGGACTGGAAGCGCGGCGTCAACCAGCATGCGGAGCGCATTCCGGGCACGCTGATCCCCGTGCGCAACGCAGGCAATGAGTACCTGATCGACCGGGAGAAACAGCGGACCGAGAATTTCTCCGGCATTGACGGCGCGCGCGCCCAGGATGCCGCGATGGTGGAAAGCGCCGGACCAATCTCCGACCGGACGCGGGAGCACCTGGGTACCTCCGACACCGCCGTCATCCGCATGCGGCGGCTGTTGCTGGGGGCGGCCAAGGCGTTAGCGGCAGGCCAGGAGCCGCGGGCCGCGGCGGGTGGGGATCTGTTCAAGGTCCGGTCGTACTCGACTATTATCGATGGGACTGGCGACTTCGATGAGTATCCGGAAATCCTGGCGGATATGGGGTTTGAGGCTGACAGTCAGCGGGCTGCCGAATAGTCGAAATCACGGTGGCGCGTGCGGCCGGCGCCAATGAGATAAGTGCGGCCGCTTTAACGTTAAAAGTTGCACGGGCAAGCAACGGTGAACAAGATGAACCCAACATTAAGGGCAGGGCATAAGGTGCCAAGCGCCAGCATCGGATAAAACATAGAAAGTGGAAATAATGCTTCGGAAATTCTCATTGCTCGGTTTCGCACTTGCCCTGTTGATGAGCGGGCCGGCATTTTCTGGAGATAACAGCGGGTTGAATTGCGATTGGGTGGCCGACGGAACCGTGCCAGCCAAGGTACAAACAACCAATGGCCAGAGCGATTTCAACGGATTGACCTGCCGCGCAGAACCGCAAGCCTGCGCCGAGCGGCTGAACCAGTGCCTGAGCAGCACCAACCTGGCCGATAACGAGAATTGGTGGCTGTTCACCGCTGGCGAGGGACTTCAGCAAAACGCGGCGCAGCCCCGGCACGTCAACCATCAGACACCCATGCATGGCCGGTGGCTGTCGGTCTATGTCAACAAGACCGCCCGCGACGCACTGGTGAAATTATTGGCGATGCCGGTAGCGCCGGAGAAAGCCGACCTGCCGGATGGGTCGATTGTGGCAAAGCTGAATTATTCCGGTCCTGACGCCGTGCTCTCGCCGCCCTGGCTGACGGTCATGGCAAAGGTCGATGGCTATTGCCAGAATGCGCCCGATGGCGCCTGCAATGGTGGCGACTGGTTCTACTATCTCTCGCGGTTCGGCGCATTTCTCTCGTTTGCGGACTTGACTGGCACTGACCCGGACCAGCGTTTGCCCAGTGAGCCGGTGTTCGGCCAGCCGAGGGCCTTTTGCACTGATTGCCATAATCCGGTGGAGGCCGCCGATTTCCTCTGGACGCTAGATGCAGCGCTCTGGAAGACGAAACCGGCCTCCATCGCCGCTGCAATGCCGGACTTACAGACCGGCCAACCCACACCCGCCGATTTATGCGCCGATCCTGGCATAACATTGTCAGCAGACCTGTCAGCAGATGTTCCGCTGAACCCCATGGGCATTACCGACAAAGCCCAGGCGCAAGCGATGTTCGACTGCTTCTCCTGGCAGTCGTTCATTTCCCTGAACTGGCCGGCAGACAAGGCCAAGCGCGGCCAGCCCGCCAAGCATCAGCCCTTCCACGACCAAAAGCCGGAGCGTGTCTGGGAGAGCTACAAGGAAACATTCGAAGTCTTCCAGCCAAGCATCAAGGGCTGGAAGGTGACGCCCGAACAATGGAATGACCGCACTGCGATTCCGCCGGCCTGCAAGGCAACCATCGACGCTTTGGATGCGGATACGGTGGAAAGCCTGAAGACCCTGCAAATGGTCACCAAAACCCGGGCCAACCAGACCCTCAACGAGACGCACCAGGCGTTTGGCAACCAGTTCAATATCTTAATCGATCAGGCGGGCCGTCTGGTGCGTTACGAAGTACGGTTTAACCAGGACGAGTTCCAGTATCTGGCAGAAAACGACTTTGCCGACACCGGCAACTACACCTATTCCGGGCCCAAGGGCGGCAAGAAGGTTTTCTTTCCGACCAACAAAACCGGGGTTACCGGTGCCGGATAGATTGAGGTCAAGGCAGCCTGGCGGGAGCTGTGCGCAGGACCGGTCTGCACCGCAGACGAGAAAAAGACGGCCAAACGTTACTATTCCAAGCCAGCGCTCAAATACGTACCGGCTGCCGGTGACCGTCCAGCGCAGTGCAACCTTATCGGCAAGGCCGGGCTCATCGGTCGGCACCTGATCCGGAAGACGGAAACCGCGCCGCAATGGGTCTGGGCAACGTTCGAGCATGTGGACAACGTACCGCCAGCCGGAGAAGCCGCGGCAGCAGGGATCGACTACACGCTGTTCAACCGCCAGTGCGAACTGCCGGACTTCAAACCGACAGAACTTGCCTGCGCCAGCCAGCGCCCAGGCATTCTGCCGCCGCCGGTCCGTCCTGGCCTGGCCAGCAAGCGGGCGCTTTGCTGCGCCAACCTGCAGATCATCAGCAATTTCACGCCATCGATGATCAAAGAGGCGCTGGGATTGGCGAAGCCATCAGCACAAAGTGCGGCAAGCGGAAAAACTCAATTGCATAGCAACCACATCACCCGCCTGGACCTGATCGGGGAGCAGGCGGCCAAAATCAATGCTGCGATGCAAGCCCTCATCAAACAGGACGACCCGGCCAATCCGTTCCAGAATTACGTGCTGGTCAACACCCAATGGCCGGGCGACGCGCGGGACCAGAAAACAGGCACAATCCGCACGTTGTCCTGTTTCCAGCGCGATGTAGTGAACCGGGCTGGTGCGGAGTGCTACACGATCCTGCTACGCAAGGGTGCGGACAGCCTGCGCCTGCGCAACACCACCATGGAGACCTTCCAGGTCAACATTGATGACGGGCCTGATGCGAAGCATTTCTCATCGGCGGGCTGCATAAATTGCCATGGCGATGCCGGCGTCGATTTCAGCTTTGTCTTCCTGGACGGAGAGGAAATACCAACGCCGCTGAAAGATCAGAAGTGAAGCATGCTGCCGGGGCGTACTACTCCCCAGCGCCGCACGTGGAAATAGACCGTATGGGCCCGGATCGGCTAGGCTGAGGGCAACAGTGAGGCGCGCCTGCTGCGGCCCTACGATAATCCAGGGAACTCCCATACCATGATCATGCAACTCGGCGCGTTCTTTCCGACACGCGATATGCCTGCCGACCGGACCCAGATACGCGACTGGGCGCAGGCGGCGGAGGAACTCGGCTTCGACTATATCGAGGTCTCGGACCACGTTCTCGGCGCGGACCGGGAAAAGATTGAGGGTTTTGAGGGCCCCTATGATGCCGACGACAGCTTCCACGAGACCTTCACCACCATCGCCTACATGGCGGCGATCACGGAGAAAGTTGGCTTTGCGAGTGGCGTGCTGATCCTGCCGCAACGGCAGACGGCCTTGGTGGCGAAGCAGGCGGCGCAGGTGGATATCCTGTGCGGCGGCAGGCTGCGCCTCGGCGTCGGTGTCGGCTGGAACCCGGTCGAGTATGCAGCGCTGGGCGAGGATTGGTCGAAGCGCGGCCGTAAACAGGAAGAACAGGTCCAACTGATGAACCAGTACTGGACCCAGCGCACCGTGACCTTTGACGGCGAGTTCGACCAGGTGGCGCATGCAGGCGTCAACCCGCTGCCGATACAGCGGCCCATTCCGGTCTGGTTCGGCGGCGGCGTCGATGCGGTGCTGAAGCGGGCGGCGAAATACGGGCAAGGCTGGATACCGCTCGGCAATCCGGGGCGGACCAGCATGCAGATGCTGGAAAAGCTGCATGGCTACCTGCGCGACGAGGGGCGGGACCCGGCAGGCTTCGGGGTGGAGGCCTGGATACGGCACAATCTCGGCGGTCCAGACGACTGGCGGAAGGCGGTGGACACTTGGGCCGCGGCCGGGGCGAGCCACGCCACGTTCTATACGTCGGGCCAGGGCGTCGGCGGCCTGGACACGCAGATTGAGGCGATGTACCAGTTTAAAGAGGCAATGAAGTAGCCTCCCCCCGGTCCCAAACTTGATTTGGGACCCAAGCCAGAGAGTCAAATCCAAAGTTCGGACATTGTGAGAAGCGCTCAGGCATGGACCCCGGGTCAAGCCCGGGGAGGCGGAAAAAAAGAGCCAAATGAACGGGTTCGCACAAGCAAAAGGCAATTCCAGAATGAAAGTATGCATCTACGGCGCGGGCGCGATTGGCGGCCATATTGGCGGGCACCTGGCCCGCAGCGGGGCGGAGGTCAGCCTGATTGCGCGGGGGCCTCACCTGGAGGCGATCCAGCGGAACGGCCTGCGCTCGGCCTATCCCATCGGTGAGCCGGACGGCAGCGAGTCTCCGCGGCTGGTGAAGCTGGTGGAGGCGATGACGGCGGGCGGCCTGCACGCGCCCTTGCAGCGGGATATCCGCGGCCAGATCTGGACCAAGATGATCAACAGCCTGTGCTGGAACCAGGCGGCTTTCCTGACCGAGGCCATCAATGGTGAGTTCGAAGGCGCGCCGGATGTGGTCGAAGTCGTGCGCCGCATGATGGTGGAAATGGAAGCCGTGGCGGAAGCACTGGGGGCAAGCATCCCCGTACCGATGGAAAAACGCATCACCATGACGGTGAAGGCGACCGAAGCTCAAATGCGTCTGTATGAAAGATGGGCGGAAGGGCGCGCAGCTTTGTCTCTCATCGGGGAAGTACAGGTTAGCCCGCATTGATCGGGTTAAACAAAGGGGAAGCACATCATGCTCTCAAAAACGCGCTGCGCATTGGCCGTCAGGGTGAAATCCGGGATCGCGCCACGGAAGGGCAGCATTATCGAATGGCGGGGCTGAACCTCCTGGCGGCAATCATCATCTACTGGAACACCAAGCACCTCGGCCAAGCCGTCACAGCCCGAAAACGCGCCGGTCTCGACTGTTCACTAGAGCTTCTGTCGCCCATCTCACCACTCGGATGGGTGCATATCCTGCTCACCGGCGAATACAGGTGGCAAAATCGGCGATGAACAGCTTTAACGTACTATTCTGCACTCACCCGGAAGCTACCCAAAAAAAGACCACGCGCCAGCCAACTTTGCTGCGTTGCGCCGGATTGCGTTGAGCATCATTAAGGCAAATCCTGCAAAAGGGTCAAATCGCGGAAAGTTCAAAAAGGCGGGCTGGAGCAACGACTTCCTTCGAACGCTCATTCAAGGTTTTTGGAGCGCGATTGCCCTAGGGTTGACCCATGAAAAACTTGAATTTTTGGAGGAGATGGGGTATACGTGGCCCACAGCTTCCAAAAAAAGAGGAATACACATGAAAGTCACTCTGCTCGCCGCGACAGTTTCACTATTGCTCAGCCCTGCCGTCGTTTCGGCCCAGGATCTTCTTGGGCGAATCCTATCTGAAGGCGTGCTGACTGTAGGTACCGAAGCACGTTTTCCTCCGTTTGAGTTTGTCGAGGATGGCGAGATCGTCGGATATTCGGCCGATATCATGGCTGAAATCATGACGTCAGCGCTTCCGGGGGTGGAGCTTGAGCGGCTGGATTTGCCTTGGCAAGGTATCCTGCCCGGACTTGCCTCTGAGCGATTCGACTATGTTGTGACTGCGGTCACTGTGACGCCGGAACGGCGTGAAGCCTACTATCTTTCTGTTCCGATTGCGGATGCCACGATGGCGGTTCTCAGGCGTGCAAACGACGCTTCGATATCCGTGCCGGCTGACATTGCCGGTCGGTCGGTCGGCTCGCAGGCCGGTTCGGCACAACTTGCCGCACTGGAGACCTTTGCCGCGACGCTGGACAGTTTGCCCGATGTTTCGTCTTACACGGATTTTTCGGAAGCCTATGCCGACTTGGCTGCCGGTCGGCTCGACGCGGTTGTCAATTCCCTGCCGAACCTTCTCGAGGCGGAGCGCCGACGTCCCGATGTGTTTGCGGTGGTTTCTCCCACTTTTGGCCCGCCGACATACTTCTCTTGGGCGGGCCGTGCGGATGAAGACAGTGCAAGCCTGAACGCCATGTTTGATGCTGAACTCAGGCGGTTGATCGAGAATGGCACGCTGGCCGAGCTTCAGGTAAAATGGTTTGGCGGTCCGATGGATCTACCTACCGGATTGCCAGAAAATTGATCGGCTGACATTGGATTTGCTGACGTCTAATAGCGGCGTTCTTCTTGAAGGACTGCTGATAACGCTCGGGGTAAGCCTTCTGGCCATTGCACTGGGTAGTCCACTGGGCTTATTACTGGCAACGGTCAGCCGCCGACCAGGCGGTGCTGCGCGTGGCGTCGCACGGGTCTATGTATCGTTCTGGAGAGGCACTCCGATATTGGTACAGCTCCTCCTGATTTTTTATCTTCTTCCGGCGGTGGGGATCAGCCTGCCACCCGTTGGATCTGCCGTGGTGGCCCTTGCCTTTAACACGGCCGCATTTCAGTCGGAAATTTATCGTGCGGGCCTCATCGCCATCCCAACAGGCGAAATTGACGCAGCAAAAATACTGGGGTTGTCAAAGTGGCAGATACTGACTCGCCTCGAAACGCCGCAGGCGATCCGCTCAATGCTTCCTGCCCTCGTCGGCGAAGTTTTGGCACTAGTTCGCAACTCGTCACTTGTATCCGTAATTGCAGTCACGGATCTGACCCGACGCGCGCAACAGATTGCATCCTCCACCTTCAAGCCGCTGGAAAGCTATGCCATCGCGTTGATGATGTATGTGGCCATTGCTCTGGTTCTTTCGGCGTTGGGGATGTGGCTTGAACGCCGCCTTCGCCGTAGCGGGATTTCCGGATGAGCCTCGATTCTGCTGATAGTATATTGATGCTCCGGGGACTCGGTCTGACGGCCCTTCTCACATTACTGGGCACACTTGTGGCACTGGTATTGGCTGTGCCATTGGCAATAGGCCTCAGGTCAGGCAAGCTTTGGGTGAGTGTCCCGGTGCGTTTTTACGTCGAGGTCATGCGGGGTTCTCCGCTCATTTTGTTGCTGTTCCTGTTGTATTATGGCGGACCGCAAATCGGCCTGCACCTGTCAGCACTGGTCGCTGGTCTGGCGGGGCTTGGACTGTTTGGCGCCGGGGCGTTTGCAGAAATACTTCGGGCAGGTCTCGACGCTGTCCCCAAGGGCGATGTCGAAGCAGCGCGGATGCTTGGGATCGGTCGGGTGCAGATTTTTGTTCGTATTCAGGTCCCGCAGGCAACACGCACCGTTATCCCACCCATTTTTGGGCAAAGCATAATTCTGGTCAAAGAGTCGGCCGTTTTATCGGTGATCACGATTGCCGAGCTGACCAAGGCCGCGAACGAATTGGCGACCCTCACATTCTCTGTTCAGCCTTTCTTGGTTGCAGCCCTGCTCTATTGGGCGCTTGTCGAACTGGTAGCACAGATGGGGTTTGCCGTAGAGCGGCGATATCACATAGGAGGCCATTGAAATGGTCAACACATATCACGCAATAGATGCCCGGGGGGTGGTCAAATCCTATGGTACGAAAACGGTGTTGCACGGCGTCGATTTATGCGTCGATGAAGGTGATGTCGTATGCATCATCGGACCATCCGGCTCCGGTAAATCTACTCTTCTTAGAACGCTTGCGTTTTTGACTCCCCACGATGACGGAGAAATCAGAATTTTTGGCCGCGAGATCGGATGGCATTCAGACGCGGGACGAGTCTCTCAAACAGAGAAAGAATTGGGTGAGGTGCGCAGGCCGCTTGGAATGGTATTCCAACATTTCCATCTATGGCCACACATGCGTGCAATAGATAACGTGGCTCTGGCGCTGAGACTCGTTCATGGCAAATCAGTTGCGGAAGCCGAAGCCATCGCCCACAATGCCCTCAAGAAGGTTGGACTGGATGAGCACGCGCATCACCATCCGCATGAGTTGTCTGGCGGGCAAAAACAGCGAGTTGCCCTTGCGCGCGCACTCGCCGTTTTGCCACGGGTCATCCTGTTTGATGAGCCCACTTCGGCCCTCGATCCAGAACTTGTGGGCGAAGTTCTCAACGTTATGCAGACCTTGGCCAACGAGGGTATGACTATGGTCATCGTGACACACGAAATGGGCTTCGCCGCCCATGTTGCCAACTGGGTAGTGTTTATGGATCACGGGGTCATTGTCGAAGAAGGCCCGCCAAAAACACTTTTTGAAAGCCCTAAAAGCCTGCGATTGCAACAGTTTCTTCAGACATCAAAAGAACGTGCCATTTAACCGTTCGATGACGGAATACAACCCATTCAGCCGATATTTCCCAAGTAAGTTCAGTTTGGGTTGATGCTGAGGTAATATGCTGCGGTTTTCAAGCCTGACCGCCATGTCGCGCGGACAAGGGGCGGTCCCTGCGCGGCACTCGGCTGACGGCATCCGCGCCGTTCGTGTCTTGGGGAACCCAGACCCTGATTGCCGGGTTGAGGACCTCCGATCTGGTCGCCCCTTGGGTGATCAACGGGGCGATGGATGGCTCCGCCTTTGTCGCCTGCATCCGCGAAGTGCTGATCCCCGAGATTGAGCCTGGCACGGTCGTGATCCTCGATAACCTTGCCACGCATCGCAAGAAGAGGAACCAGCAGCCCTGCGCACCCATGGCTGCTGGTTCCTCTTCTTGCCGCCGTACAGCCCGGACTTGAACCCGATCGAATTGGCATTCTCCAAACTGAAAGCCCATTTGCGCCGTATCGGAGCGCGATCCTTTACCGGCCTGTTCGACGCCCTCGGCAAAATCTGCGACCTCTACACGCCACAGGAATGTTGGAACTGTTTCTGCGAGGCAGGATATGCTTCTACGTAAAATGGAAGCGCTTTAGTTTTGAATCAGACTCTCAGAGTCTGATTCAAAATGAATTGTTATTTATCAGGTTCTTGCCAAACGTCTGGTCGTGCACCTGATATGAGCAATCAGGATCCAGGCCTCGGCGCTTTCGATTGTTTTCTCCCAATCTTTCGCCAGCCGTCGACACGGCCCGAGGGTATTGCTAAGTTGTTTGAGGCTGCGAGCAAAGTGTTGTCTCGCAGTACTCAGGCGGCCCTTTCAGCGGTGTACTCACCCCAGAGGTTGAATGCATCGGAACGGGCGTGTCGGTATGAGTCTGCGGTGAGTTGATATCTGCGAGGACGGAAGACTAGGTTGATCTGGTCATGTGCAGATAGAAATCTCTGGGCTTGCCAGTGAGATTTGAAGCGCCCAAACATCTTCTTTCGCTTCCGGGTCGGCCTGTGCGATACCTCGATTGCGTTGTTCAAGCCTTTGTGGGCGCGATGGTCAGCTTCGGGGGCCAGTTTGCTTATAGGCTTAATGTAGCTGCGCAGCTTGTCTGTGATCACGACTCTTGGCTCGCCGAATAGTGTTATCAGCCTTTGGAAGAACCGCTTTGCTGCCTTTGCGTTTCGGCGTGTTTGCACGAGAACGTCGAGTACGTCACCATTTTCGTTGATCGCGCACCACAGCCAGTGTTTTCTTCCGCGGATCGAAATCACGACTTCGTCCATGTGCCACTTGTCGTTCGACCGCGGTCGATCCCGCCGGATGCAGTCTGCGAAATGCTGCCCAAAGTGTCCATCCCGGCGCAAAAAGGGACCAGTTGCCGGTGGAATATTGGGCCACTTTCCGGTTTCAAGATTGCCCCTTGGCGCGCGGGCTCACCACATGGCTTACGCGCCCCAAGGGGCACTGGCCGCAAGCCAGTTCTATGGGCTTTATCTCTGATTGAGCCGATAGCTTTCGCCGTTCATCTCAAGGATATGGACATGGTGGGTTAGCCGATCGAGGATGGCACCGGTGAGACGCTCTGAGCCAAAGACCTCTGTCCATTCATCGAACGGCAGGGTCGACGTAATGATGATCGACCCGCGCTCGTAGCGCTGGGCGATGACTTCGAAGAGCCATTCAGCTCACACCCTCGACGTTACTCTTGTCGCTTCCCTTGCCAGGACGACCGAACCTATCCTTGAACAGATAAGGCGATTGGAGGTCCGAGAAGGTTCTGGTCCGACCCCGTTCCCCTCCCCCAAGTATCTTGGCCACGGCGATCACCGTGTTGTCGTAGAGTACCGATAGCGGCACGCCGCCGAAAAAGGCAAATGCTGCGTTGTGACCATCAAAGAAAGCTTCGGTTGTCTCTGCCGGATAGGCCTTGATGAAGAATGCATCCGAAGGTGGTAGCGCCATCGCACAGTAATGGAGCTTGCACGCGACCCCGCCGATCACGCTAAGCGCCTCGCCAAAACCCCCCTGGGCGTGGCCCGGTGCCTGTCCCAACGGCACGAACACTTCCCGCGGTCGCCGCTGCCGCTCGCGCCCATAGTCGGTCACAATGGTAATGCCGCCGGTGAAGCCATGCTCATCGCGCAGCCGGGCGGGATGGCGCTGTTTCTTGATGACCCGGTTGTCGTCTTCCAGGATCTGATCGATGATCGGAATGACCCGATCGAGCTTGGGCCGGGATGGCTGTCGTTCACGGCGATAGCCAGGAGGAACCGAGTGCTTCAGTATCTTCGAAACGGTCTTGCGGTCGATCCCAAAATGCTTCGCCGCTGCTCGGGCACTCATTCCATCAACGGGGCATGCCCGGCGGACGCGCGCCTACAATTCCACAGTATACATCTCCCCGCCTTCCGCTCGTTGCATCCAGCGTAAAGGGGCGGACTTTTATTCCGCAACGCTCAGAGCATCCGACCCTTTCTGTGAACCAATTGGTCTCCGGGATTCACGGCCGGGAGTATGGGGCGGATCCGCATCGGGCAGGCGCGCTCCAGGGCGCGCAGGAAGCGCCGGGCATTGGCCGTTGTCTTGCTGTTGTAGACCCTGACAACAACCCAACGCGTTGCCCTGTCGCCGGGGCGATGCTGCTTTCAGGGCGCGCAGGGGCCCCACGCCATGCCGACGCAAGCAGCGGTCAAGGCCAGAGCGGGAGGCCTTCGGGTTCAAGAACTCGCGCACCACCGCCAGCAGATCATCCAGCGAGACCAAAAGCGTCTTGCGGAGGGCCACCGCGACAGCTTCCTGCGCTGGCGTCAACGTCGTCTGAAGGCGATGGGGCGTGTGGCTGCGATCCTCCACGCTGGCACGCTGGCACGCTGGCGCCATTTCCATACGGTCTGTTCCGTGGTCCCGTGACGCTCGGCAAGAACCCACGCAGGGTCGTCACTGGCCTGTATGGCCGCCCTGATCTTCGGTGGCGTCGTCGCCTGACTGTGAAGCTTGATCACCATGTCGCTCTCCCATCCCGCGCCTTGGTCAAAACACAGCGTGCCATGAAAAACGCAGAGCGACGAGGGGCTATCTAATCAGCCGGGATGGAACAGGTAATGTCATAGACCATGATACCACCGATCCGCTCCAAGCCGATGAAAGCCAGCAGATGGCCATCGACCACGCCAAGCGTCAGCGCTTCCGGCTCCGGTCCCTTGGCATCGCTGCGGGATTCGAAGGAGTCATTGCTGTCATTGGAGGAGTTGAAGTAGTCAGGGAATAGCGAGGCTACGATTTGTTCGAAATCACTGCCGCTGTCATATACCAACGTACCATATTCCTTAAAAATCGAGAACGAGCGGCCACCGTAGCCAAATAACTCGTCATAGTCGCCGTCATTGTCGATATCGCCGTTGATCGTGGAAACCGCTAGGCGGCCCAGCACATCGTCCTCCTGAAGAGCGGCGGCGTTCGGGAAGGCGGTCGGGTCGAGCGTCAGGTTCTTGACCCGCTCATCCTCACCCCGGTCATCGCCTTCATTCGCGGTGACGATGAAATTCTCGCCACCTTTAGAGAACGAAGCGATGGCGTCCGGCATGTAAAGGCCGCGGACCGCGTCGTTGGCGATATTGATACCACTGTCACGGTAGCTTGGGTCCAGGCCATTGCCCGGCAGGCTGTGGTCTTTGGTCCCCAGCGCCACAATGCCGGTAACTATCCCGGTACCTAGATCGATAATACCAAGGGAATTGGCTTCCTGAAGACCGACAAAGGCTTTTGAACCGTCAGCGGAGACCGCGATATATTCCGGTTCCATGTCGTTTGCGACCGAGACACCGGGGAACAATCGCACACCTTGCGCTCGCAGCGCCGCTTCCTGACCGTTGAATGCGCTGAACCCAGCCGTCGAGACGGAGGCAGAGCCAACACCACCAGAAATATCAATGATGCTGATGGAGCCTTCCGGATCGGTACTGCCCGGTTCGGCTTCGTTGGCGACTAGCACTTTGGAGCCGTCCGGCGTGAACGTCAGCATGTCCGGCAGCGCACCGACAGTGACGGTGTTCTGTATAGCGCCATTCGCATTGTAGAACTGAACCGTCCCTGGGTCGGTCTTGACCGCCGCTTCGACAGCCACGGCGACGATGCCGTTCTTCACGGCTACGCTATTTGGGCCGCCGCCACCCAGGGCAATCGTATTGATTGGTGCATTGCCACCGAAAAGATCGAACACATCCAGCGTGCCGTTGGCACTGTTGGTTACGAAGATGCGGTTGCTGGCGGAATCAAACCCCGCGATCTCCGCTGCGCTTTCATCGAAAATGCCGATGCTAAACGTCTTCAATAAGTTTAACTGCACGGTGCCAGTCACCGCAGCGCTAGATCAAGCCGCCACGGCAATGATGGCAACACCCGCCATCAGATTAGCCAGGCGGCCACGGCCACCAGATAATTCACGATGCATTTTTAGACCCTCGATTACAGAATTATGCGAAATTCCGGGCTTCACCGGTCATTCTGTACGCATCCGTGCGATCGAAGTTCGTTGCAGATATTTGTCGGCAAAATGACGGTTTGATGAAGGAAGTCCGCACCCGATAAGGGTCAAACCGTCAGGATAACCGCGCCCGTGGTTTCTCTTGCCTCCAACGCCCGATGGGCTTCTGCCGCCTGCGCCAAAGGCCAGGACCGGGGCGCATCCACGCGCAACACGCCACCGGCGATGGCTTGGAACAAACTGTCCGCCATGCTCACCAGCGTCTGCCGGTCGGTCGTGTAGTGAAACAGCATGGGCCGCGAAAGCGAATAGGAGCCCTTGCTCAGCATCGACACCGGCATCGGATCGATAGGGCCGGAGGACTGACCGAAATTCACCAGGTCGCCCAAATTGGCGGGGCATTCCATCGAGCCGTAAAAAGTATCCTTACCGACAGAGTCAAAGGCGACATTTACCCCCTTGCCGCCGGTGATCTCCATTACCCGCTCAACGAAATTCTCGCTCTTGTAGTCGATGGCCTCGGCGCAGCTTGCCGCTTTTGCGAGCCGCACTTTCTCCGGTCCGCCCGCGGTGCTGATCACGGTCGCGCCCAGATGCTTTGCCCATTGGCAGAGCAGCAAGCCAACGCCACCCGCCGCCGCTTGCACCAAAATCGTGTCGCCAGGGCCGATCGGATGCACCTGATGCACCAGCATGGAAGCGGTGAGCCCATTCAGCAGGACAGCCGCCGCAATGGTGTCATCGACCCCATCGGGCAAAGCCAGGACCAGATCCTCATTAACCAGCCGCTCACTGGCGTAACCGCCATAGCCAGCAGTGAAGTAAGCAACCCGGTCACCTACCGTTACATTGGTGACGCCTGCCCCCACTGCGGCAACGCGGCCCGCCCCTTCCAGACCCGGCACACCCGGCAGCTTCAGCGTCTGGTAGAGGCCTGAACGCACATAGCAATCATGGAAGTTCACGCCGATGGCGGTCTGTTCGACCCGGACCTGCCCCGGCCCCGGATCGCCAACGGCGACCTCCTCCAGCCGCAACACTTCGGGTCCGCCGTGCTCGCGCAGCATGATGGCTTGGGCCATGGGGGTTCTCCTGATGCCAGGGTTAAGAGAAGTCGTGCCTACTTGGCCGCCCGCTCGAAATCCATGGCCTCGTCGATGGGCTTGCCTTCCAGCAGGCGGCGGATCAGGTCCAGCGTCATTTCGGTGCCCCCGTTTCGCGCCCGCTCCGCATTGCCTACCAGCACACTTTCGCGGGTGATGACGTGGTCCGCCGTCGCCACCGCCATGGTGAAGGACGGCTGCGAAGCCTCGTCGGACGGCGTGATCACCACGGCAAGGCCATGGGTTGTGCCAGTCTGCGTGCGCACCGCGGTTGCCGCATTAGCCGCCAGAGCCTCAGTCTCGCTCGAAAGGTCCAGTGCGTGCATCATGTCCGCCGCGCGGGCGCAGCCGGCGCTCCGCTGAAAAATACCGCGGCCCTTGTCTACCTTGGCCAGGCGCGCACCGACGCCGCCGAAGGTGCCGACCTCCGCCACGGCGATACTGCCGCCAATCTTTGCCAATTCGTCCAGGATGGTGCCTTCAAGCGTGGCTGTATCCTCACAAATGATGCTGTTGCCCATGCGCTTGCGCACTTCGTCGGCAACCGGCGCGACAATGGCCTTGGCTTCATCCAGCGTCGCGGCTTCCACCATCAGCTTGGTTTCCAACTGCGGATAATGGGCCTGAAAACCCAACTTTACCGCACCTTCCGGCGCCAGGCTCTCCACCCCTTGCAGCATGTTATCGACCCGGCTTTCACCAAGCCCGAACGAGTGGAAGCGTTTCAGGTAGACGACACTCTCCCGCCCGCTCATGGCGGTCAGGCGCGGAATTAGCTGGCCTTCCAGCATCACCCGCAACTCCCGTGGCACGCCCGGCGTGAAGAAGAAACGTCCCTTGCCGATATTGATCGCAAAGCCGCAGGCGGTGCCGACGGGATTGTCCACGAACTCCGCCCCTTCCGGCAGCATGGCCTGCTTGCGGTTGTTCGGCGGCATCACCCGCCCGCGCTCGGCATAGAAGCTTTCGATCTTGTGCAGCCAGGCCTCGTGCAGCACCAGGCCCACGCCCGCACACTCGGCGGCGATAGGGGTGGAGAGATCATCCTGGGTCGGCCCCATGCCACCGTTCACGATCACCGCATCCGCCCGGTCGCCTGCCAGTTTGAAGGCGCGGATCAGTTCTTCCTTGTCATCGCCGACCGTGGTTTCCCAGGTGACGGGCATGCCGACTTCCTGCAGGCGGCGGGAGATATGGGCGAAGTTGGTGTTGATGGTCTTGCCCGAGAGGATCTCGTCCCCGGTGCAGATGACTTCGATGCGCATGGATGTTTGTTTCCTCTTGGGCGCGCTAAAGGGTTTCGGGCGGCGTGATCCAGTTATGGAGCGCGATGCCACCATCGATATTCAGAATTTCACCCGTGATATACCCGTTCCGCACCTCGGAGAGCAGCGTTAATATCCCTTGGGCGATATCATCCGGCGTGCCGAGCCTGCCGAGGGCCACCATCTGGTTGATCGCCGGCATGGTCGAAGCATCGAAGCCACCGCCCGGAATGGCTCCGGGGGCCACACCATTGACCCGGATACCATAGCGGCCCAGGCCCTTTGCCAGTTCCTTCACCACCATTTCCTGCGCAGCTTTGGCGGCGCTGTAGTGGGGCAGGTTCCGCGGGCTGTATCGGTGCAGGGACGTGGTGAAAATGATGCTGCCGATCTTGCCCGCCTCTACCCAGTCCCGGGCCAATTCGCGCGCCAGAAAAAAGCCGGAGCGGACATTGGTATTGTTCATGCCGTCCCAGGTCTCCTCCGAGACGCTGAAGATCGTGTCGCTCTCCAGCCGCTTGGGCGAGGCGCAATGAACGAAGTAGTCGACCGTGCCGAATTGTGCGCGAATATCGGCGAGCAGCGGCTTCCAGCCGTCTTTGGTGCCAAGGTCGGCCGCCATGCCAGTGACGTCGGCACCCGCTTCGGTGAGTTCCGTCACCACAGGATCAAGGTCCGCAGAGCCCAAACCACACGCCACAATCCGCACGGCCTCATTGGCGAGCAACCGCGCCGTTCCATGGCCAATGCCATTGGTCGCGCCGGTAACGACGGCAATCTTGCCGGAAAATTCAGTCATGATTGGGACTCTATCGGCAAATGGATCGCCTCTTATGCCCCAAGCTGGTAGGCGATGCCAGCGCTTGACGAACTGAGCGTGCCGGTTCAGTCCCTGTGCTGTATATCCGCCAACCACCAAAGGCCCCATGGCCGAAATCCTCTCCGCCATCGTTCCGTTGTTCGTTGTTGTCTTCCTGGGCTTTGCCGCAGGGAAGCGGCTTTCCGTGTTCGATGCTACCGGCGCGCAAAAGCTCAACGCTCTGGTGTTCTACTTTGCCATTCCCGCACTGGCCTTCCGCACGGTCAGCGGCGCGGTTGCCGGCGGATTGCCGGAGTTCCGGCTGCTGCTCGCCTATTCGGGGGCAGAGGCCTGTGTGTTCGCGTTCGCCGCCTTGCTCGGCTGGCTGGTGTTCCGGCGCAGCTTGGCGGGCTGTGTTGTCATGGGACTGGGTGCAAGCTTCTCCAACGGGTTCTACATGGCCTTGCCCATCGCATTCGCGCTGTTTGGGCGGGACGGCGTCGCGCAATTGCTGCTGGTGCTGGTGTTCGACACCATGGTGCTGCTGCCGTTCGGCATGGTGCTGCTGGACATTGCAAAGGCACGCGATATCGAAAGCGGCCGGCGCGGCGGTCAGGCGAAGGGCGCGGCCACGGTGCTGAAGACCGCTTTCGGCAACGTGATCCGCAATCCGGCTCTGCAGGCCGTAATCGCCGGGCTGGCGTTCGGCTTAAGCGGCCTTCACTTGCCGGAAATCGCCGACAAGACCCTGGTGCTCATCAGCCAGGCAGTATTGCCCTGCGCCCTGTTCGCCATCGGCTGCGATCTGGCGCACCGCGGTGTCAACAACGAGCCCGGCGCGATTGCAACGGTGGTCATCACCAAGCTGATCCTGTTCCCGGTCCTGGTCTTCACCTTTGGTAATCTGATCGGCCTGCCCGTGCTGCCATTGGTGGTCGCCACGGTTGTGGCCAGCATGCCTGTCGGCGCAACGGTGTTCATTGCGACGAGCCAATACAACGCCGCGGTCGGCACGGCGACGACCAGCATTCTGTTCTCGACCACCCTGGCGGTAGCGACGATCACGGGCGTTCTTTATGCCTTGCGCTCCATCGGCCTGACCCCTTAGGACTCTGCCCTATGCTGACAGTTACCGAAGCATTCCAAGCAATCCCGGCGCTTGTGCGTGCCGACGCGCCCCTGCTGCACCGCCTGCGCCATTTTTCAGGCCAACTCTCGGTCGCCGCAGGCGATGAGCGCTGGTTCCTGCCATTCGAGAGCGGGCAGCCAGGAAACGCCATCCCTGCTGGCACCGTGCTACAGCCAGCCGCCGTCAGCTTCAACGCCGCGCCAGAGGTTTGGCTCAGTCACTGGCTGCCGGTGCCGCCCTCGCCGGACCATGACCTGTTCGGCCTCGCCAAATCCCGGAAAATGCGGATCGATGGCGACATGGCGGTCTACATGCAGCAGCTTCAGAACATCAAAGACGTGCTGGCCAAGCCGCGCGCCCTATTCGCCTAAAGATAAAGGAGCTTCCCCGATGGGTTGGTATGTCCACCACGTCAATCTGCCCGCGCACAATGTCCGCGAGTCCGTTGCCTTCTTCAACAAGGCCGCAAACATGCAGGAAACGCCCTGGGCCTATCCGGACCCAGAGAAGTCGGACGATGGCACGCTCGACACCCGCGCCAACATGGGCAACCACAACCGGGGGCTGCATCTGGTGACCGAGCGGCCGCTGTTCGCCCACGAAAACGGCTTCATGCATAACCCGACCCTGCGCGGGCACTTTGCGATAACCGTGGACGATCTGGGCACCGTGAAAAAGCGGCTGTCGGCGGCGGGCATCCCCTATGACGATGCCGGCGTCTATGCCATGGTGGAGATGCACCAGGTCTATTGCTATGACCCGTCCTTCAATCTGATGGAGATCAACCAGAACATGGGCGGCCGCGCCGGCCCTGCGCCCGAAGCGGATGAAGAGCATGGCCGTGTTGACCAGCCCGGCGGCTGGTACCTGCATCACGTGAACATCTCGGTCGTGGACGTGCGCAAGGCCGTGGCCTTCTACCGGGACATTCTGGGCCTGGAAGAGAAATCGTTGGTGCAACCCGAAAGCGCCGGAAACTTCCGCGTCGACCCTGAGGCTTTAGGCATTTTCGGCTCCAAAAATCGTGGCCTGCACCTGATCCGTCCCGAAGCCGCCTGGGCCGTGAACAACGGCTTGGCGCACAATCCCAGCATCGGCGGCCACGTTGCGATCTGCGTGCCGGACCTGGACAAGCTGACCGCAAACCTGGACGAGATGGGCGTGCCCTACTCCGACGCTGGCAGCATCGCCATGAAAGACATGCGTCAGGTATTCTGCTTTGACCCAAGCATGAACCTGATTGAGTTCAACGGCTGGGTTTGAGGCGGTACAGACCAGAACACTTGGGCTTTTCCCCTTCACCCTGAGGCGGCGCTGAAAGCGCCCTCGAAGGGTCAACCGGGGTGTCCTCGAGGCTCGCAATGCTCACACCTCAGGCTGAAGGTTAGCGGTGATGGCGACGGTAATTTTTCGGAGATGATCAACAATGCCCGCCTATATTGAGCCGATCACCGGCCGCTACATCCACCTGACGCTCGCGGGCAAGCCGCACCGGGTCTATTTCGAGGAAGTAGGCCCCGCCGATGGTATCCCGCTGGTCTGCCTGCACACGGCGGGCGCCGACGCGAAGCAGTGGCGGCACCTGCTGACCGACCAGGAGATCACCCGGCACTACCGCGTTCTCGCCTTCGACATGCCCTGGCACGGCAAGTCCCTGCCGCCGAAAGGCTGGCGGGAGGACGGCGACTACGCGCTGACCGCGGCCAGCTATGCTGAGCTGATCCGCACCTTCTGCGCCGGGCTGGAACTGGAGAAGCCGGTGGTCATGGGCTGCTCCATTGGCGGGCGGGAAGTGGTCTATCTGGCAATCCACTACCCGGAAGAGTTCGGTGGGCTGATCGGGCTGGAGGCCGCGGATTTCCAGCCGGAAAGCTGGTACGATCTGGAGTGGCTGAACCGCCCGGACTTCGACGGCGGCAATGTGGCGGCGGCTGTGGTCAGCGGCCTCTGCTCTCCCACTGCGCCCGACGAATACCGGTGGGAGACGCTTTGGGGCTATATGCAGGGCGGGCCGGGCATCTTTAAGGGCGACCTGCATTTCTACTGGGTGGATGGCGATTTTCGCGACGACACGCACCGGATCGACGTCACCAAATGCCCGCTCTATCTGCTGACCGGCGAGTACGATTTTTCCTGCTCACCCGCTGACACGCGTTCAACGGCCGCCAAGATCAAGAACGCCCCGCCGGTGGTGGAGATGAAGGGCCTGGGCCATTTCACCATGAGCGAAGATCCCGCCCATTTCCGCACCTACATCCTGCCGGTACTGGCGGAACTCAGGGGGAAGCTGGAGTAATGCTCCGGCTGAGGGAGATGCTCTAAATGCTGTTTCAACACCTTGAGAACCGCGACCAGAAAACAGTCCAGCGTATCCTCAAAGTCAATCATGCCGGTGAGTATGGGGCCATCCGCATCTATCGCGCGCAATTGATCGTAGCGCGAATTTTTTTACCCCTCTTTGACCCCATTTTTGGAAGAGACATTGTCCCACGAAATTCAGCATTGCGCTCATTTCCGTGAGGCGATGAGTGAACGGAGAGCAAAGCCGTGCCGGGTCATGTACTTGTGGGGGAACGGCGGGTACACTTTGGGGTTTCCCAGCGCGCTCTTGGGGAAGCAGGGAATTTGGATCGGCACATCCGCAGTCGAAGACACGGTTCACCGGCACCTGAACGACCAGTTGAGCTTTTTGGATCGAAAAGACGGGGGCTTAATGACCTGATCGAAACGATTAAGGTCGAGGAGCTTCAGCACTTGGAAACCGCCAACGCCCATATTGAACAGGAAAATTAGGTCTCCCGTGCTTTCAGAAGTCGAAGACACGGTTCACCGGCACCTGAACGACCAGTTGAGCTTTTTGGATCGAAAAGACGGGGGCTTAATGACCTGATCGAAACGATTAAGGTCGAGGAGCTTCAGCACTTGGAAACCGCCAACGCCCATATTGAACAGGAAAATTAGGTCTCCCGTGCTTTCAGAGCATTGGTCTCAATCACAACCGACATGCTGATTTGGCATCGACATGGGGCGATTCCAACAGGATGCGCGGAGAGATTTCGCCAACTCGTACCCGCTAGACGGGGCCGTTCCCAAGCTGCGCTGACCTCACCCCTCCGCCGTCGGCATCTTCTTCGGCAGCAGCGTCACCACGCCAAAGATGATGGCTGCTGCTGCCGCCAATATTAGGAACAGGCTGTCGAAGCCTCAATTGCTGTGGACGAAGGCAATCATGGGCAGGGACGAGGCCAGGACCGT
This sequence comes from Alphaproteobacteria bacterium, assembly GCA_965202745.1. Lineage (GTDB taxonomy): Bacteria > Pseudomonadota > Alphaproteobacteria > Bin95 > Bin95 > JACKII01. The sequence goes on along the minus strand of CBDBCB010000018.1, from coordinate 264,464 downwards.
AAAGCTGACCACATAGCGGATGGCGTAGGCGCGCGCGGAAGGAGCCGCTCGCCATCTTGCCGATCATCAAATCGCTGATCGGTATCTGCCCGAATGCCCCCAGCATGAAGCCCCGCGCCACCGCCAGAGCCAAAGCGTCTTCCAGGCCGGGCATTAGGGCGAAAAACACGACCTGGATGGCCGCCACCACCATGAATACCCGGCGCGGGCCGAACCGGTCCAACTGTGCGCCGACGACCAATTGGGCGAAGGAGGCCATGGCAAAAACGATAAAGGCCAGCGCGCCGATCACCGTGGCCGTGTCTCCGGTCTCTGATTTCGGCAGGCCTTCAATGATCGCAGCAATGTTCTGGGCGAGGCCCTGCAACCGCTCGTCCAGCATCTTTGGCAAGGCGAAGGTTGTGGACTGGAAGATCACCGACGACACGGCAGCCGTCACAAACACGATGATCGAGACCCATACCAGCAACGACCGGTGCGCCGCAGTCATGGGAGCAGCAGGTGCAGCGTCGGCGGCCTTCTTCGCTCCCTCCGCGCGGATGCTGTCGCACTGCAGGGCGAAATACGCAACGCCGATCAGGATCGAGAACAGGCCCGGCAGCACGAAAGCCATGCGCCAGCCTGCATGGTCGATCATATAGCCTGTCAGCAGGGCCGCGCACGCGACGCCCAGATTGCCCCAAACGCCGTTGGTTGCAATGCGCATGCCCGTGTTCCGCCATTTCATCGACACGATGGCCAGACCGACCGGATGATAGATGGCGGCGAACATGCCGATGACGAACAGGCCGATGCCAACCTGCAAGGGTGTTTCCGCGAAACTGGTAAGGATGGAGACCGTGCCTATGCCAAAGAAGAACACACACATCATGCCATCGCGGCTCCACCGGTCCGCCAGCCAACCGGCAGGAGCAGAGCAGAAGCCGAAGGCAAAGAAGCCCGGCGTCGCGTAGGCGATCAGCTCAGTATAACTCATATCCCACTCGCGATAGAGCGCCAACGCCGCCACCGTTGCGAATAACAGCATGAACAGATGGTCGAGAAAGTGCCCGATATTGAGCAAGAGGAAATAGGTTTGATCGCGGTTCATCGGCGTTCGGACTCCATCAGCGGTACGGGAGTTTATTCCTCCGGCAATCCAGCCAACACTAGACCGCCAACGAACTTCTCTAAATGTTCCGGATTGGGGTACGGCAGGCTTGCACGCAGCACTTCTGCTGTGAGGCCGGACTGATGGGTCAACAAGCGCGCAAGGCTTGCTTGCGCCTCTTCCATCCGTCCGGCCCGCGCTAAAGCCCGGCGGGTGGAGTTCCACTCCGGCCGTTGCCAGATAACATCTGCCACAATACCGGCAGAAACATCGAACTCATCGCGCAGGAAATGAGCCAGCGCCTTGCCATCCGTGAAAATCGCATTCTGTGGGTCTTTTGGGCTGAGCCGGAGGGCCATTTCGATATCGGCCAGCGCCTCCTCCGTCATGCCGGCATGACTCTCCGCGAAGGCCCGCCAGCCAAAAGTGGCAGCGAAATTCGGATTGAGGTTAATGGCCTGAGAGAATGCCTGGAAGGCACCCCCGGCATTCCGGTTCATCGTGTACAGGTAGCCAAGCACCACATGGGTCCAGGCATCGTGCTCATCCAGCGCCAGGGCTTGGTGGGCAAGGATCTCCGCCCGCCCTCGTGTGGCAGCAAGGTCTCGCCAGCCCACATGCGCCGAAAATAGCAGCGCAAACGCCAGCATGCTATGAGCGGGCGCATACTCCGGATAGCGCTTGACCGCGGCTTCCAAAATAGAGACCGCTTCAGCCACCTCCGCTTCCGTCAGGCGCCAGAATGCAGCCAATCCCTGCGCCAGCATCTCTCATGCGCCGAGGTCATCACCGGAGCGATCACGCGCCCGGAGGCCTTCGGCTGCCAGGATGGCGGGCTCAATCGCACCTGCAACACACTCCGTAATCTCGTCCTGCACGTCGAAGATGTCGGTCAGTTCGCGGTCATACCGCTCCGCCCAAAGGTGGTTGGAGGTCTGTGCATCGATCAACTGTGCCGTGATCCGCACCCGGTTGCCGGCCTTGCGCACGCTGCCTTCCAGCACATAGCGGACACCCAACTCATTCGCGACCTGCCGGATATCCACTGCCTTCCCCTTGTAGACGAAGGAGGAGTTGCGAGCGATGACGAACAGCCAGCGGATGCGTGAGAGGCCGGTGATCAAATCCTCAGTGATGCCATCGGCAAAGTGCCCCTGTTCCTCATCATTGGACATGTTGTCAAACGGCAAAACTGCAATACTGGGCTTTTCGGGAAGCGCCAAATTCGCAGATTTTGACATCGCTACGCCTGGAGCAGGTTCGGCTGGCGCCTCGAAGCTGCCATGTGGCGACCACTGCCAAACGCGCACGGGAGCATCGAGGTTCTTGAGTTCCACTTCCCCGATATCGGCAAAAACCGCATCCACCTTGCTACGCACATATTGGTAGCTGGCGTCTGACAAACAGATGCCACCCGTTGGTGCGATTGCCTGTAGCCGTGCGGCCAAGTTTACGCCATCGCCATAAAGATCGTCGCCGTCGATGATCAGATCGCCGAGGTTAATGCCGATCCGGTATTCGATCTGCCGGCCATCCGGTTCACCTTCTTCCGCTGCGACCAGCTTTTGCACGTCGAGCGACCATTCGACGGCACTGACTACGCTTGGAAATTCCGCCAGCAGGCCGTTGGCCGTTACCCATCAGCTTGAACAGGCGGCCGCCATAGGCGTCGAGCTTCGCTTGAACCATTCCCTGAAAACGCGCCTTCAACCGCCGGTGCGTTCCAGCTTCATCGGCATGCATCAGGCGGGTGAAGCCGACAACATCGGCAGAAACGATGGCGGCAAAACGGCGTTGGACACGGTCGGTCATAGGAAGAATATAAATCACATGATTGAATTTGAGGATAGAAATCGGATTTGAAGCACCGCCTCTCCAGCCGATTTCCCACGGACAATCCCATAGATCACGGGTATTATCCGACTGTACGCCAGTAAAAAGGAAATATCATGGGCCAACTCGTGAACGGTATTTGGTCGGACAGCGACGAGCGGCCCACGGATGCGGGCGGTGCCTACTTGCGGAAAGACTCCGCCTTCCGCGATTCGGTCACGTCCGACGGCAGCGCCGGGCCGACCGGCAATGGCGGCTTCAAGGCGGATCCCGGCCGCTATCACCTGTTCGTCGCCCAGACCTGCCCCTGGACCCACCGCGCCGCCATCTACCGCAAGCTGAAGGGGCTGGAGGGCGCGGTCTCCATCTCCTACGCGGATGCACCGAAGACCCATGGCTGGTCGTTCACCGAAGGCTTCGAGCATCTGCAGCCCGGCGATGACGACATCTTTCGCCTGCACCAGGTCTACACCGTCGCCAACCCCACCTATTCCGGCAAGGTGACGGTACCAACGTTCTGGGACCGGGAGCGGCAGACCATCGTCAACAACGAGTCCTCCGAGATTATCCGGATGCTGAATTCGGCATTCGATCAGGCAGGGGGTAACAGCGAGAATCTCTGCCCGCCCGACCTGCTGGCGGAGATCGATACGGTCAACGCATTCGTCTACGAGCAAGTAAACAGCATCTACCGCTCCGGCTTTGCCAAAACCCAGGAGGCCTATGAGGAGGCCGTGGCCAAAGTATTCAAGGGCCTGGACTGGATGGAGGCCTGGCTAGGCGAACAGCGCTATCTGGCAGGCGGACGGATCACGGAGGCTGACTGGTGGGCCTTTCCAACGCTACTGCGCTTCGACCCGGTCTATTACAGCCACTTCAAGTGCAACATCCGCCGGGTGAAGGACTACCCGAATCTGTCGGCCTACACGCGCGAACTGTACCAATGGTCGGGTATCGACGAGACCTGTGACCTGGAAGGCATGAAGGTCGGCTACTACGCCGCCATGCCGAGCCTCAATCCATCAGGCATCATCCCGGTGGGGCCAGACATGCGCTGGCTGGATGAGCCGCACGGGCGGGGGTGAGGTTGAGTAAACATCATCAAACAACTACTTTTAACCAAGCTGAATACGCGATTCACAATTCGCCCTCATAAGACAGCACCATGACTGTGACTGCCTGCACTGGTTTCAAATTTCCATCGGAAATTCTTCGCCTTCAACCATCATGCCTTCAAGCAACTGATTCCTGCGAGCAAGCGTCTCATGCCATTCTTAGGCCTCTCGATCTTTAAAGAAATTAGCTGTCGGCGAAAGCCGGTTTACCGCCTCTTCAACCTCTTGAATACTAACTCTAAAAAATTCCTTGCGGGTGTTAGATTCATTAACCCGTCTATTTGCAAATTCCCTGTGGAGCGCTGCCTCCAGAGCAGGCGCCTCCTCCGAATAGATCATAGCATGCGTATCAAAGCCAAATGGAACGCTAGCATGACCTAACTCTCGAACCCAATTTTCTGGTTCCAATCTGCGTGTAAGGCCAATTTTAACTACGTCATCTCTGAATGAACCGATATTCGAAATAATATAAACATAGCCCGATCTCGTCATTTCTGCCATCGCCCGAGATCTTTCACTCACGGCATGCGCTTCAACTAAGGCAGCCTCAAGCTCGGCAATCCTGCGTTCATCAACCCCGGCGGACTTGCGGGCCCTGTCTAGAAGTTTCTGATACCGGACCTCTTCGCGTTCCGCCTCTTGAGCTTCTTGCAACAATCGCTTTTTTTCTCGCTCCGCGCGGGCAAGTTCTGCACGCTCATCCTTTTCAATTTTCAATTGCTCACGATATTCATGGGTGAGATGCAATTCATCGATTTTTAGTGCTACATATCTTTCGGAAATTACCAAATTCATCGAAGAATTTGCGCCATTTACTTGCTTCGCTGAATTGAGGATACGTTTCTCCATAGCAACAATATTGTTCCAGCGAGTATTAGCAATAGCCGCTTCACACTCATTGTTAAATGCCCGCATAGTAAGTGGAATTCGACATTTCACCATAGTTTGACCTTTAGACAGGCTGCCATCTACGGTCCAATCTGTAGGACATATTGTGGCTGTCTTCGAAGATACCATAATTTTTTGTTGTTCATGGACTTCTTTGATTTTGGTTTGCAAAACTTCACTGGCACCAAAATCAAAATGGGATTCATATACTCCAAGTTCAGCAAAAGATATTCGCTCATCATAAATCGCCGCCTGGCGCCTTAGTTTTTCCAAAATCCCTATTATTCTTATATTTTAACTTAATATTATAATTTTCTTGCTTCAGTTCTTTGTATTTTTTTCTAATTTCCCAACCTCTTCATCCAATGACAGCACAGGTTCGAATTTTTCGCGCAGAACCATTATTTCTTTAATTGCAGCTGCAGATCACTTCCGCGACAGGAACCACATTACAAACAAAGGGACCGGTACAATTATCCAAACTATTATAGCAGCTACTAGCGGTTCCATTCTAAATCCCCAAAAAAACTGCATTCCTATTATTTTAGCGATCTGCGTCGATCGTTTCAAGTTAACTCACAAATGACCATGCAGAAAACTCAATTGCCAGTATACCTCACTCCCGCCGAAGCAGACTGTCCCGCCAGGTCAGCGCTATCGCCAAGGTCGCGAATAAGCCTATGCCGGCGTACATCATTACCATGGTAGTATAACCGAGATTTTCGACCAGCCAGCCGCTTGCCACCAGGCCTATCGGCAGGCCATAGACCGCCAGCATTCTGACCCCCATGACCCGTCCGCGCATGACGGGGCCGGCGGCCTCTAGCAAGCCGATGGTCATGGTTAGCATGGCGATGCCCTGGCAAAAGCCGATCAGGCACAGCAGTACATAGGCCTGCCAGACCTCCGTGGTGAAACCGAAGCTCATCAGCAGCATGTACCAGACCAGGATATAGCCGACGACATTGCGGCCGCGTTGCCGGGGGCCGCCGGTTACGGCGACAATCATCGAACCCAGCATGGCACCGCCGCCGAACATGGCCATCATCTGACCAAGCCCGGTTTCATCCAGCCCGAACACCTCTCGCGCCGCAAAGGGCAACACACCCATGTTGATGGGATAGGCGCAGAAGTTCGCCAGAAAAGCGTAGAACATGAACGCCTTAATCCGTGGCGTTCGCCAGGTGAAGGACAGGCCGTCCTTCACCTGGCGGATAATTTTGAAAGGCCCCTCGCCCCGGTCCGGCTTCACCCTCGACGTACCCAGTGTCAACAGCAGGCTAAGCGTATAAAAGGTCGTAACCGCAATATAGGCGTTGCCCAACCCATAGACCGCGAACAGCCCCGCCCCCGCCAGCGCCCCGGCGATGCGCGCCGTATCCATGGTCATGCGGCTGAGACCCATGGCCGAGCCCAGCGTTTCCGGCTGCATAGTGTCGCCGATCATGGAGTTGCGCATGACGAGATCGGAGGGGCGGACCAGCCCCATCAGAAAAGCAACACAGAAGACAATCGTCGGGTTCAACGTACCAGTCAGGCCCGTCACCATCAGGATGGCCGCCAGGCAGGCATACGTGCCGCGCAAACGGTAGAGCATGGCCCGCCGGCCGATACTGTCTGCGATGCTGCCAATGGCCGGCGCGAGCAACGTGCCCAGGTGCTGCATCGAGGCGAATAGGGTTAGCATGATGACGCTGTCGGTTGCCGTCAGGATGTACCAGCCCAGGATCAGCGTCTCCATCTCCTGCGCCCAGGAGGCCAGCAGGTCGGCTGGCCACTGAAAGCGGAAGCTCCGCACCTGGAACGGCGCGAGGAAGGAACGGCGGGGCTGGGTGGTCACAGGAAGAAACGGCTCTCTGATGAAAAGTTAAGCAATAGCTTAGGATGAAGACACTAGGTTGCGCGAGCCGGATTCTGCGTCTTGCGCCATCCCCCGGCCAGAGAAGCGCATGGAAGACCTGATCCAACTCGCCTGGAAGGTTGGCATAGCGGCGAGCGTGCTGATGCTGGTCGTCCTTGCCGGACAGCGGGTAGGGCCAGTCCTTGCAGGGATCGCTATGACCTATCCGTTCAATGTCGGCGTTGGTTCTGCATTGATGGTGATGGAACGCTCCGACTCATTCATGGCCGCGTCAGGGCTGGCCGGATTCGCAGGTGCCGGCGCGGTTTATGTTTTCCTTGGCGGATATTCGCTGGCAGCGGGGCGGTTAAGCGGCTTTGTCCGCCCCTGGCTGACGGGCATTGCCGCCTGGTTCGGTATCGCGTGCGCCGCGATCCTGTATGAGGCCACTTGGCCGCTTGCGGTGTGCCTGGCGCTGGGCGGCTTTGCGGCAGGAATGCTGGTGATCCGCAAACCGCCACCGACAAAGGTCAAGCCAGGCGAAAATGGGCAAGGCTCGTGGGCAGCCTCCGTTGCCCGTGCAGTGGTTGGCGGTACGACTATCGCCGCCATTGCGGTCTACTCGAAAGAACTGGGCCCATCAGTTTCCGGCATGGCATTGGCGTTGCCCACTATGATGAGCGCCTCACTCTGGATTTTGAACCGCCGCTTTGGCGACGCCTTCACGCTGGAGGCCATTTACCGCTCACGTTGGGCACTGCTTTCCTACTCCAGCTTCGTGCCTTTCCTGGGGCTGCTCGCAAAGCCGCTCGGCGGCGTAGAGGCGATGATGGTCTCTGCCGTCATCGCTGGTTTGACGTCTTATGCCGTGTACCGGTTTGGCCGGAACTAGCGCTGTATGGCGCAAGCGCTTAGTCTATCTGGCAAACAACTAACCAAGGGATGTGCCAGAGATGTAAGCCGATTACATCATTGTTGGCGTCGGCTCCGCCGGCTGTGTGCTCGCCAACCGCTTGTCCGCCAACGGTGCCAGCGTCAAGCTGCTGGAGGCTGGCGGCAGAGACCGCCACCCGATGATCCATATTCCGGCTGGCATGCTCAAATTGCTGAACCATCCAGTTATCAACTGGAACTACCATACAGAGCCCGAAGAGGCGACGGGCAACCGGGAAATGCATATGCCCAGAGGCAAGACTCTGGGCGGCTCGTCGTCGATCAACGGCATGTTGTTTATCCGCGGCAATGCGGAAGACTACAACGGCTGGGCCCAGATGGGTGCCCGCGGGTAGAGCTATGAAGAGTGCAAACCTTATTTCAAAAGCATGGAGAACTATCCCGCCGGCGCGGCTCAACCGCTCAAACCTTTCTGGCCGAGGCCAAGAAACGCCCGAACCTGACGATTGAGACGGACGCCTATGCTACCAAGTTGTCGTTCGAAGGCAAACGCTGCACAGGTGTCTGGACCCGACAGCGCGGCCAGGACCGGCATATCGGGGCATCGACTGAGGTAATTGTCTCCGGCGGCACTATCAACTCCCCCAATCTGCTGCATATCTCCGGTGTCGGCCCGGCCGATCACCTGCGCAAAATCGGCGTGGATGTGGTGCATGATCTGCCAGGCGTGGGCGAGAATTACTCCGACCAATTACACCGTCCGCATCTCACGCCGCGCCAAAGACGTGGTCAGCATCAACCAGCTTTCCCGTTTTCCCAGAATGGTCTCGGAAATCGCCAAGTGGCTGGTGCGGGGCAATGGCACCCTGACCTTCGGCGTGTCGTCCACCCAATGCTACATCGACAGCCGGGAAGGGCTGGCATCGCCCGACATCCAATTGCTGTTCACGCCTGCCAGCTATGACGATAACCAATTCGGCGTGCTGGAGAAAAAACCTGGCGCCACCATCGCTATTTCCGTTGCCCGGCCAGGCAGCAGGGGCACGATCATGGCAACCTCGTCCGATCCCTTCTCCCGCCCCGCAATCCGCGGCAACTTCCTGAGCGATCTGGACGATTTAAGGATATCCAAGGAAGGCATCTGTCAGGCAAGGAAGATTTTCGCGCAACCTGCCTTCGCGAAGAACCTGACGGAAGAAATCACGCCTGGGCTGGATGTTGCCAACGATGCTGGCCTGGAGCGTTTCATTCGGGAGACCGGCCGGACAATCTATCATTGTGTAGGCACCTGTAAAATGGGGGAGGACCCGATGGCCGTGGTCGACTCACGACTTCGGGTACACGGCATGGAGGGATTACGCGTGGTCGATGCAAGCGTCATGCTGACTGTGACCACAGCCAATACCAATGGCCCAACCATCATGATTGCCGAGAAAGCGAGCGCGATGATCCTGGAGGATGCCGGCGCGACGGCGACCGCCTAGAGTCCGCAACAAATCAGCACCGCCACCTTGCAATACAAACAGACAAGGCGTACCTCACGCGACTTGGCCGAATGTGCGGCCAAGAATTCGCCGAAGAAAGGCCTTAACCATGGGCTACAAGGTTGCGGTCGCCGGTGCCACGGGCGCGGTCGGTCATCAAATCTTTGAAGCATTGGAAGAAGTCGACTTCCCGGTCGACGATATTGTTGCGCTGGCGAGCTCCCGCTCTGCCGGAAAAGAAGTCTCGTTCGGCGATAAAACCCTGAAAGTCAAAGACCTGGCCACCTTCGATTTCGAAGGCTGGGACATCGGCCTGTTCTCGCCGGGCGGCAGCGTTTCTGCGATCCACGCCCCGCGCGCGGCAGAGGCCGGTTGCGTTGTCATCGACAATACCAGTCATTTTCGCATGGAGCCCGATATTCCGCTGGTCGTGCCGGAAGTGAATCCGGAGGCGCTGGCGGGCTACACCAACCGCAACATCATTGCCAACCCCAACTGCTCCACCATCCAGATGGTGGTTGCGCTGAAGCCGCTGCACGATATCGCGCGCATCAAGCGGGTAGTCGTCTCCACCTATCAGGCGGCGGGCGGCGCCGGTAAGGCAGGCATGGATGAGCTTTGGATGCAAACCAAGGGCATCTATCAGCTGGAAGACGTGGAGCCGAAAAAGTTCCCGAAGCAGATTGCCTTTAACGTCATTCCGCACATCGACGTCTTCATGCAGGACGGCTCCACCAAGGAAGAGTGGAAGATGGTGCACGAGACCAAAAAAATCCTGGACCAGGAGATTGAGGTCGTCGCCACCTGCGTGCGCGTGCCGGTAATGGTGGGCCATTCGGAAGCGGTTAACATCGAGTTCGAAGAGCCCATCGACCTGGATCAGGCCTATGAGGCTCTGTCGGAAGCGCCCGGCATTGTGCTGCTGGACCGCCAGGAAGATGGCGGCTATGCGACTCCTATCGACTGCGTCGGCGATCCCGCCGTCTTCGTCTCCCGTGTGCGGGAAGACACGACGGTACCCTACGGGCTTAGCATCTGGGTGGTGAGCGACAACCTGCGCAAGGGTGCCGCCTATAACGCTGTGCAGATCGTCCAGGAATTGGTCAAAAATTACATGTAGGACGATATCCCGGAGCGGTGGAAGCCGTCTCCGGGACTCTGGTCCGGTCTATGGCATGCTCTCCGATGCGGCGGCGGCCTGTGATTGGCAGCTCACTGGTTTGCCCGGTGACACCTCAACGGAATGGGTTCCAAATCAAGTTTGGGACGGTGAGCGGTTGCGGTTATGCGTTTCCACCCAAAATAATCCCGCACTGACCAGCATAGCGTTTGCCGAGGCGGCGGTTCTTTCAGCATGGGCCACTGAATCAAAAGTCCCCGCACAAGGCGGGGACTTTGTCAGCTATGTGACGCCACTGCCGGTAAGGGCGGAGGCTGATAGACTGGTGCGTCCAGGCCGGAACCTAGAAGCGTAAGGGATATCCCAACGTTGCAGAGATTGTGCTGTCATCGACGCCCTGATCGCTGATGTCATAGGCTGCCTTGACCGTGAACGGCCCGAGGTTCATGCCGATTTCCGGACCGTAGATCCAGTCGGTGTTCACGCCCTGGCCATAGATGCCACCGGCGTTCACGCCGATGGAGACGCCAAGGCCGCCCATGCTGCCGACTTCGGTGACGTTGCCAAAGTGCAAATCAGCGCTCGCAACCGAGCGGCCGCCAAAGGTACTCTGACCGCTGAGCGGGACAAACACGGCTTGCTCAGCACCAATAGAGATGCGCTTCGAGAGCCAGTGGTCAGCGGAAATATTAGCGCCCAACAAGTTTTTGTCCTGTGCCCCGTTATAGCCGTAATAGAGGCCGGGGCTGATGCTGATACTCTTCCACTCTTCTGCGATTTTGGTATCTGCCATTACAACCGGGGCTGCAGGAGCCGGGGCAGCCGCAGCCATCGAGTCAAAGCTGATCACAACTGCACGGTTTGCCTGCTCTGCTACGCCATCGGGGGTCGCGACGATGAGCGAATCTTGGCCAACACCCATCATCGAGATCATGTCGGCGGAAATGCCCTTCGCAACCATGGCGTCGCGCACTGCGGCAGCGCGCATCTCCGAGAGTTGCTGATTGCGTTTCGCGCCGCCAACCGTATCGGTTGTGGCCAACCAGATTGATCGACGCTGTGTTGCCAGCCTTGAACGCCGCCACGGCATCATCCACTGCCGCCATCGCCTGAGAATTCAGTTTGGCGGACCCCATAGCGAAATCTACCGTGTATTCGGCAGCAACTGCTCCTACATATCCGAAGCTAAGGATTGCTGCTACAGAAGCAGTTAAGTAGAACTTCTTCATCATCACTCCACACGCACCTGGTTAATTCTACGGATCAGTACCCACGCCGGCGATTGCCTCCAAGGTATCAAGATCCATCCGATCTCCAATTAGTGGAGTACACAAAGAATGCAGTGTAACGTACTAACGCGCCAATCTTCCGGCAATGTACAGATTAACAGACCGTCGTTGAGGGGCGGTCGGGTGGTTCGTTAAAATCCATGTCCCTCATATATTTACAGGCAACACCTAAGCACAGAGCGAGTCGTGTTGCATAATAGCCACTGTGACTGATTTATTGCCAGTGCGGGAACATTGTAGGGAAATACGGGGGGTGCACGGTAGTTTTACCGCATAGCCTCCAAAAATTGGACCAGCCGGTCCAGCCGCCGCAGCACATCGTCTGCCGGGGCGGATTTCAGGCCGAAGATGCAGCGGGTCACGCCAGCTTCCCGCAACTGGTTGATGCGGTCCGGGTCGCGCGGTGTGCCAAAGGGCGTCAGCGGCATCGGTCCGCCCACGCAATTCCTGCATCATCGCGATGCGTTCTCCCCAACGGTCGTCGTCCGGATGGTTGGCCAGCATGGGTATCCATCCATCGCCATAACGCACGACCCGGTCCAGCGTCCGGGAGGCATCGCCGCCGACAAAGATCGGTGGATGCGGCTTCTGCACCGGCTTTGGCCATGACCAGATATTGTCGAAATTCACGAACTCGCCGTGATAGCTGGCCTTTTCCTGGGTCCAGATCGCCTTCATTGCCTCACAGCGCTCGCGCATCAGCTTGAAGCGCCGCTTCCACTTGCCGCCGTGGTTTTCCAACTCCTCCCGGTTCCAGCCGCCGCCAACGCCGAAGTCGATGCGCCCGCCGGAGATATAGTCGAGGCTCGCGACTTCCTTCGCCGTGATGATCGGGTCACGCTCCACCACCAGACAGATGCCGGTGCCTAGCCGGATGCGCTTGGTCACCGCCGCCGCTGCCGCCAGGCAGATGAACATGTCCACATTGTGGGAGTAGTCGAGCGGCATCGTGTCGGCGATGCGGAAGGCTGCGTCGCTGCCTGCGGGAATGTGCGTGTGGTCCGGCACGAAAAGCGCGTCGAGCCCCCGCTCCTCCACCGCAACAGCCAATTCTGCCGGTCCCATCGAGAAGTCCGTGGGAAACATGGTAACGCCGAATTCCATGATTGCTTCTCCTCTAACCCGCCGGGCGGTGGAATGGCGGCCGTTTCTGCACGGGCTCCAGCAGGGACCAGTCGCCTTGTTCTATCTCATAGCCGTCTGGCATGGGCGGCCGTAGTTCCATGCCGAGCGAGGTTACCACCCGGTCGTCACGGTAATAGCACTGCGTTACCAACTGCTCGATCAGCGCCGCTGCCGCCGGATTTGCGGCGCGGAAGGCCATGGCTGCTTCCTCACGCTGGTTTTCCGCCAGCGTGAGGAATGCGCCGCCCGTCGTCGCCGCGTGTGCCTCCAGCGCTTCCAGCGCAGCAATCAGCCGGGGCAGCTTGTCGCCATAGCCTGCGTCCTTGACGATTGTCTTGGCGACGGCCTCGTCGCCCGCGCCGGGGATGCCGTAAGTCTCGCTTGGTGGAATGACGACGTCGGCGAGCGCGCGGAGCATCAGCCACTCGGTTTCGTTCAGCAAATGGCCGTCTGCCGGTGCGGTGCGGGTCATTGCGTTAGCCCTCAATCGAACAAAGTTGCATTGGCAAGGCGCTGTTTCATCTGGTCCGCTACATAGAGCGCCAGCGCCTGAATCGTGTTGGTCGGGTTCAGCCCAGCGCTGGTGACGAAGATCGAGCCATCGATAATGAACAGGTTCTTACAGTCATGCGCCCGGCCCCACTTGTTCACGACCGAGCGGTCCGGGTCCGTACCCATACGGGCCGTCCCCATCAAATGCCAGCCGCCATAGGGGATGGGTGACTCGCTCAGCACGTCAACCGCGCCTGCCGCCTCCAGGATTTCTGTGGCGCGGGCGACGCCGTGCTCCATCATCCGCAGGCTGTTTTCGCTCAGCATATAGCTGATCTTAGGCGCTGGAATGCCGTCGGAGTCCTTCAGAACCGGGTCGATGGTAACCTGGTTATGCTCCTCCGGCAGATCTTCGCACACGGCGACCATGCCCGTCACATGCCCGAACATCCGGCGGTAGGCGTCGTGGTGGCCCTTGCCCCATGGAATGCGCCCGTGCCGCATGCCGGTCTGCGCGGTGCGCACCGGCGGCATGCCGCGCTGGATTTCCAGCGTATAACCACGTAGGTAACCGCGGTCCTCGTCGGTCTCGTAGAATTCCTGGCTGCGCATCAGCTTAAATGGCCCAGCGTGCCCGTCGGCCTTTTCCTTGAAGACGCCCTGTATCCAGGCATAGGGATGGAACATCAGGTTCTTGCCGACGAGACCGCTGGAGTTCGCCAGCCCATCCGGATGCTGCGGGCTCTTAGAGTTCAGCAGCAGGCGGGGCGTTCCGATACCATTGCAGGCGACGATGACCACATGGGCCGCTATCTCCCGCTCCTCGCCATCGCCTGTGACGTAGCGTGCGCCGGTCGCCATACCGTCCGGGCCGACCGTGATTTCCCGCACGCGGCAGCGGGTGCGCAGATTGACGCCTGCGCGCTGGGCATGCGGCCAGTAGGTAACGTCCGCCGAACCCTTGGCACCCTGTGCGCAACCGGCTCCGCACGCGCCCAGATTGATACAGGGCGCCCGTCCGTCGAATTCCTCGGTGATGATGGCAGTATCGCTCGGCCACCAGTGCCAGCCGAGCTTGTTGAAGCCGTTCGCGAGCAGCTTGCCCGCCTCGCCCAACGGCAACGGCGGCAGGCGCTGGGCGTTGTCGCTGGGATAGGCCGGATCGCCGTTCATGCCTGCGACGCCGGTCATCTTCTCGTTCTCGGCGTAGTAGGGGGCGAGCTGGTTGTAGTCGATCGGCCAATCGTCGGCGACGCCATCCAGGCTTTTGACCCGGAAATCGCTCGGATGGAACCGCGGGAAGTGACCGGCGTAGAGCACCGTGCCGCCGCCCACCCCGTTGAAGTTCGCCACCTTGATCGGCGAGTTGGCCTCGTTGATCGGGTAGTCGGTCTTCAGTCCCCGAACGTTTGGGTTGGTGGCAAAATCGCTCTGCGCCCGCGCCTCCCAATCCCGGCCGGTGGAGGGGTATGCCAGCGGGTTCATCAGGCCGCCCTGCTCCAGGCAGACGATGTGCATCTTGGTTTCGGCCAGGCTCCACGCTATCGCCGCGCCGGATGCTCCGGCCCCGATGATCAGGACATCGACGGTTTCGTCTGCCATGGGTGTTTCCTTGTGTTTGTCTTGTTGCACAGATGCTACGGTAGGCTTTGCCCGGCCAGCAAGGGCGTGGTAATTTCAGTGCCAACAAACTGACGCGGCTTAAGCACTGGCGGTAGCCCATGACCATCAACGTAACCGGCTTTTTGCACGCGGGCGTCCGCATCGGCCCAACTGAAGAGGACGCCACGACCGCGAAGAATTTCTACCAAGATCTGCTCGGTCTCGATACCGATGGCAACCGTCCATACATTGAGGGCATTCCCGGTTTCTGGTCGAACATCCGCGGCAGTGGAGACCGCAGCCAGCAGGTGCACATCATGGGTGCGGAGGGCGCATCGCCAGTATCCCGCTCCGCCAAGGAAGACCCGACCCGCGCCCATGTTGCCTTCTCTGTAGCCGATTTGGACGCGGCGCGGCAGGAGCTAACGGCAAAAGGCGTGGAGTGGTGGGAGTACAAAGCCCTGGTTGGGTCAGGGTCTGACCAGGTGTTCTTCGAAGATCCTTTTGGCAGCATGATTGAGTTGCAGCAGGGCAAGGGCGCGCAGGGCTGATCGTTTCTAACCGGTCAACCTGATTCTCTCTTTACGCCCGCGAAAACGCCCCAATACCCAGCTCCTCGCGGAAGCCTGCGCTGGTCTCTGCCTTGAAGTTTTCCAGCGGGATGCCGATCCCGTCCGCCACTTTCACCACGGCGGAGAAAATGGCGATAACGCCTGCCGCGTCGGTCAGCGCCTCCTCACCGAGCGTGGCGCGCACTTCCTCCCGCACACCAGCGAACGCGCCCGCGTGCACCGCATCGGCGAAGCGGCCTAGCAGTTTGCCGTGCGGGATGGCCGTCTCGCTCTCGTCATCCATAATGCCGGTGAAGGAATAGTCATCCCCCGTATGCTGGCCACTCCCACGGAGCAGCACGATATGGGAGGTGATTTAATAGGTACATCGGTTCAGCGCCGCCAGAAATTCAATCTGGGCGTGTGTAATCGCCCGGTACTCGGTGCCATAGTCCCGCAACGGCCGGTCCGGCAGGTACATCTGTTCGTCCAGATCGAATAAGTTGACCATTTCCGCGGGCACTAGGCTCAAGGCGCGGTGGATATACATGCCCGCCCTGCCCTCGTACATGGCGGCCTGGCCGGGGTCGCTGCTGTCCACGGCCTCCGGCGCAACCATTGGCACGAAGGCTTGGTCGAAGGCCGCACCCTTGGGCCGCATGCAGGAAGGCGCACCGGGCAACGGTTCGGGCAGGGCGCGCAGCTCCCGGACCATGACGGTGTCGAACGTATCAATGGCGGTGATGGTGGCGACGATGCCCACCAGTTCCGTATAGCGCTCCGCCGACAGCACGCCAGGCACGTATTGCTTGAAGAGGCTCGGGCCAAAGCGGTCAGCGTCGGTGCGCAGGCGGTGGATCAGGTCCACCAAGTGCCAGGGCGGGCGAGCCGGTCCCACGCACGCTCATGCGCAGCAAGAAGCTCGGATCGTATGGAGTTGGTCAATGGTAGCCTCTGGTTGCGGCATGGTCATCCGTAGAGGATCATGCCGTGGACCAAACAGCAAGCCGGTCGGTCCCGGCCCGCCTCAGGCAGCCTTGCGCCGCATCCAGCCAATGACGCCCAGAGCGCCAAGCATCGGCCAGATAGCAGCTGGCACCGGGACCGTTGGCAGCGGTATATCCCGGCCGCCGTTTTCCGTGGGGAAGACAGCACCGACGGGCGCGCCCAGGCCTTGACCGCCAAAGTCGTTGATGACATTGCCGGTGGCGGTGTCAAAGATCGTGGTGCCGCTGATACCGTAGACAATCGCCGACGACGCCGAGGTCGCCATGGCGGTCACCTGGTCAAACGCCGTTTGATCCAGGAAGCCGATGCCGTTGGTGGTGGTATCGGTCAGGTAGTCGAAATTGGGGTCGCCTGGAGACACGTTAAAACCCGTAAAACTGCCTTCGACAGATATCGTCCAGCCGCCATCCCAGACGAAGCCGCCAACGGCGAAGTCGCTGGTGCCAAAGGCTAGGGCGTTGACGATCTGCCCGGAAGCGATCTGGAAAATACTCAGGTCCGGGGCGATATTATGAACGTCGCCATTCGACGTCAGAACCTGCAATTCGGCCGGGATTGTGTCGAACTGCGCGTCGAACACACCCGGGTGCGGAAAGGGGATCATGCCAACTGCATTTTGAATCCCATGTGCACCCAGCGAGGATGATGTACCGGCAATCACGTCGATCTGGTGCAAGTCGGTCGCGGTGACACCGTAGAGATTGCCCAACGGGTCGAAGGCCAGCCCTTCATAAGCGACACCCATATTGTGCAGGATGCCTACCTGCCCGGTGTTGACGTCTACCGCACCCAAATTTCCCGCCGCGTCAGACATGACCAAGGTCAGTACACTGGCTGGTGCCGCCGCAAAACCGGCAACGGCAAATGTCGCCCCAAATATCATTCCCTTTGACACTAAACTCATGGATATTCCTCCCTCTTAAATGTTCCGTTTCTGGATTAAGACCACGCTAACGGCCTGAATTAGCGATGACAACTGACCGTCGACTGCTTTATGGCAAATTTTCCCCATGACTAATCCTATTAGCGTAATAAAGATTTCCTATTTGGCGGAACCTACAGGGCGACTATTTCCACTACCCGCGGTCCGGTCTCCGGCCTAACATGCCGCCAAAGCGCCATTACTAGGCCAAAGAGTATACGCCTATGTCTCAGCCATCTCTGACTCTTCGCCAGGTCGGCCCCTGCTTCGCCGCAGAAGCCAGCGGTATCGATATTTCCCAGCCAATCACGCCGGAGCAGGCCGCCGAAATCCACGCGGCCATGAATGAATACGCCGTAGTGGTGTTCCGCGAGGTGCCGCTGAACGACAATTCCCAGATGGCATTCACCCTCAGCCTTGGCCCGATTGAGCCGCCGGTCACAACAAACCTGCGCAACAAGGACCAGTTGCGCATCTCCACCAATTTCGCCGACGTCTCCAACCTGGACGAGAACAACAAGCCGTTTGAGCGCGACGACCGCCGCCGCCTGTTCGGCATCGGCAACAGGCTCTGGCACTCGGACTTGTCATTCAAAGTGATCCCGGCGAAGTATTCGCTGCTGCACGCCCGCACGGTGAACTCGAAGGGCGGCGATACGGAATTCGCGGACATGCGCACCGCCTATGATGCGCTGGATGACGAGACCAAGGCGGAAATCGAAGACCTGATCTGCGAGCACTCGCAGCTTTATTCCCGCCGCCTGATCGGCTTCACCACTTCAGCGACGAAGAACGGGAACGGATGAAGCCGGTGCTGCAACGGCTGGTGCGGGTGCATCCGGATACCGGACGGAAATCGCTCTACCTGGCGTCCCACGCGGGCGAGATCGTCGGCTGGCCAACGCCGGAAGCCATGCTGCTGCTCAGCGACCTGACCAACCACGCGACCCAGCGGGAGTTCGTCTACAAACACCAGTGGCGAAAAGGCGACCTGGTGATCTGGGACAACCGCCGCACCATGCACCGCGCCCGCCCCTTCCCATCGCACGAGCCTCGGGATGTGCGGCGAACGACGCTGGCCGGTGAAGGCCCGACGGTGGAGCAGGCAGCAGCTTAGCCGGGCGGCTAGCCTTGATTGCCAGCCAACAAGGGCAGGACAAGTTATAGGCTTGGCAGCGTTAGAAGGCGGCCATAGTTAGCGGCGGCATCATCAACGCCCGCAAGACGCAGACAGCGCCATAGGCTGGCTTGGTTCGCCGTGACCACAGGGCGGCTGAGCTTTGTCTCTAACGCCTTGATGATAGCACAGCAGCGGAAGCCTGTGCCTGCGATGAACACCGCGTCCGCCTCCGTCGGGCAAGCCGCCACGATCTGGTTGAACAGCGGCTCGACCACTTGGGCCACAGCTTTTCCATTCGCATAGAGTTCGCCCGGCGGGATATGCTGCCAGTCCGAGCCAGGGTCGTAGCGCATGTGGCCGGCCAGATCGAAACCATGGTCGCTATAATACTGCACGGCAGAAGCCACTGCCGCATCACCGAACCAGGCGGGCGCAACCACAAAAGGCCGTGCCGAGCCTACAGCCCGGAGGCCGGCAACCGTGTCATTGCCATTGGTGGTAACCTGTACGTCGTTTCCAAGAATCGACTGCATCGCCTCAATAGCGGCCTCATCCCACCCCTTGCCGCCGACAACACTGCTGGAGGTGTGGCCGATCACAGCGGCGGAGAGTTTCATCGCGGCGAATTGTTCACAGCCGCGGGCCAAATCGGGCGCAAGTTCAACGCCGGAGCGGTCAGCTTTCCAGGGCGCCCAGGGCGCGGGCGCGGTCACTTTGTCTGCGTGGACCGAAACACCGGCCGGAACCATGGCGTACCATTCGGCTTCAGGCACTGCCTCCGAACCGACGATAAACATGCCGATTCGGGCACGGTGGCCCCAGTTGTCGTTGTTTATGGAAATGCTCATGGCGAGTATCCGCGGATCGCAATCAGTGGTCGGGGAGCCCGGGTTCGAACCGGGGACCTCTAGTTCCCAAAACTAGTGCGCTACCAGACTGCGCTACACCCCGTCACTGAGATCCATGCTGGGAGACGTGCATTTACGCTTCAATCTTCGGTCTGGCAAGACGGTGTAGTTCTGGCCAGAAATACCCGGCGACGCAAAGTGCCAAAAAGCCCTCGGCGGAGATGATCGACACCGCGATTGCGGCGCTGAACTGATCAGCCAGAAAGCCCACGTGCAGAATACCGAGCGGCCCGAAGCCGATGCACATGGCCAGCACGCCCATCACCCGGTTCCGCCGTTCGGGTGGGGTGTTGGCCAAAATCAGGGCGCTCTGCATGGTCGCAAAGCCTGCGATGCCGAAGCCGCCAAAGAACAGCACGGGCAGCGCGATCCAAAACGTGTCCGAGACCGAGAAAACAAAAATCACCGCCAGGTAGATCAGCGAACCGAACCAGAAGACCCGCCCGAACCAGGCAGGCGTCGCGTTGAAGGCAATCAGCAGCGCACCGAAGAATGCGCCACAGCCTTCCGCCGACATCAGAATGCCAATGGGAAAAGGCGATAGGCCCAGTTCGACCTTGCCGATGACCGGCACCATGGAGACATAGGAAAAGCCCCAGAAGTTCACAAAGATCGTCACGATCAGCGCGGCCTGCACCAGGCGGGTCTGGCGGATAGTCGCCCAGCCATCGCGCATCACACTGACGATGGAGGTGCCGCGGCCGCTAATCTCCGCCCCGGCCGAGACGCCCGACAACAGGATCATGCCGACTGTGTAGAGAATCGCGCCCATGAAAAAGGTGCCATGCAGCCCGATAACTTCCAGCAGGAAGCCGCCAACGCTCGGACCCAGCATGCGGGTGAAATTGTTGGTCGAGGATTCGAGGCCCATGGCTGCTCCGATGCGCTCATTGCCGGCGACCTCCCCGCACATGGTCCGGCGAACCGGCATTTCCATCGCCCAGAACATGCCGGAAAACCACGCGCCGAGGCCCACATGCCAAAGTTCGATATTGCCGGTGTAGGATAGTCCACCCAGCAGAAGATAGAGCAAGGCCACGACAAACATGCCCGACAGCAACAGGTATTTGCGGTTCACCCGCTCCGACCAAGCGCCGATCACAGCGCCGAACAGCAACATGGGCAGCATGCGCATGAACAGCATGGTGGCAACCACCAGGGCGTCGCCCGTGACCTGATGCGTGTAGACGCCGACCGCAAGCACATCGAGCCAGCGCATAACGCCCACGGTCGCGCCTGCCAGCCAGACGCGGCGGAACTGGGACTCGTGCAGCAGGGACCACGGGCCGGAGCGGGCGGTTGTCGTCACGGTGTTTGGGCGCTTTCCTCACGCGGGGAGCTTGTTATGCTTTGGCACTGTACTAACGTCGCAAAATACGGTTGTGTCACCTAAGAACCTGTCATTCGCTATCTGAAAGAGCATGAAAAATGCCCATTATCGCCGCCGATAACCTCCGCGCCGCCGTGTGCGCCATGTGCAAAGCCGCAGGCTCCACTGACTATGAGGCTGACCTGGTCGCCGACAATCTGGTCATGGCTAACCTATCCGGCCACGATTCCCACGGCGTCGGCATGCTGCCAGCCTATTTCGATAACCTTCATGCGGGCGGTCTGAAGGTCAACCAGCATGCTGAAGTGGTGCGCGACGAAGGGGCCGTCATGGTGGTCGACGGCAACGCCGGCTTCGGCCAGGTGATCGGCAAGGAAAGCATGGACATCGCCATCGCCCGCGCCAAGGAGTGGGGCGTGTGCGTGCTGGCGATCCGCAACAGCCATCACCTTTGCCGCATCGGTGCCTGGGCGGAGCAATGCGCGGCGGCAGGGCTCGTTTCTATGCACCACACCAACGTCACCGGCCATGGCGGCATCGTTGCGCCGTTCAGGGGGTCAGACGGGCGCTATGTCACCAATCCTTATACAGCCGTGATGCCGGCGACGGAGAACAACCCGGCGACCCTGTTGGACTTCGCGACCAGCTTCGTCGCCGCGGGCAAGATCCGGGTCGCCCGCAACAAGGGCGTGGAAGCACCGGAAGGGGCGCTGATCGACTATACCGGTAAGCCGACCCGCGACCCCAACGTGCTCTATACCGAGCCCAAGGGAGCGCTCACCAGCTTTGGCGAGCACAAAGGCTATGGCATGGCGCTGATCAACGAGTTGTTCGCAGGTGTGCTGTCCGGCGGCGGCACGTGCCGGCCGGAAAGCATCCGCGACCCGTCGGCGACGATCAATTGCATGCTTTCAATCGTGATCGATCCAGGCCGTCTGGTGGACCGCGCTTTCTTCAACAGCGAAACCGACAAGACCATCGCTCACGTCAAAGCCTCCCCGCCCGCCAACCCGGCCGAGCCTGTGCTGGTGCCGGGCGATCCGGAGCGCGCCACCCGCATCGAGCGCGGCGCGAATGGCATCGACGTGGACCCGGAGACCTGGACCCAGATCAAAGCCGGGGCAGCCCTGTTCGGCCTGGCCGGTGCAGAAATGGACCGGCTCGCAGGGATGGCGTAAGGCGCGGCTCGAAGGCTTAGCGCCAGGTCTCGCCATTCTGGCCGCGTTGGCGCAGCACGTGGTCGGCCAGAACAATGGCCATCATCGCCTCCCCCACCGGTACGGCACGGATGCCGACGCAGGGGTCGTGTCGGCCCTTGGTCCGCACTTCAACAGGCTGGCCATCCACCGTCACGCTCGGTTGTGGAATCAGCAGAGAACTGGTCGGCTTAACCGCAAAGCGGGCAACGACCGGCTGGCCGGAGCTAATGCCGCCCAGCACGCCACCGGCATGATTGGTCTCGAACCGGGGTGTTGGGCCATTGCCGGGATACATGCGGTCGTGCGCATCCTCCCCCCGCATGGCGGCAGAGGCGAAACCGTCGCCGATCTCCACACCCTTCACCGCATTGATGCTCATCAATGCGGCGGCGAGGTCACTATCGAGCTTGCCGTATATCGGCTCGCCCAGACCCGGCGGCACACCGTCGGCCACCACCTCAATCACCGCGCCCAGGGATGAACCGTCCTTGCGCGCGGCGTCCAGCGTGACGGCCCAGCGCTCGGCAGCCTTTGTGTCGGGTGCGAAGAAGGGGTTGCCGCCAACCGTATTCCAGTCCCAGGCGCTGCGGTCGATCTGGTCGCTACCCATCGCCACAAGCGCGCCGCGCACCTGGCATTGCACGCCCAGCAGCGACTTCAGCACCGCCTGCGCCACCGCGCCCGCAACAACCCGCATGGCCGTCTCGCGTGCAGACGAACGGCCACCGCCGCGATAGTCGCGGGTGCCGTATTTGGCGATGTAGGTGTAGTCCGCATGGCCGGGCCGGTAGCGGTCATTGATCTCGCCATAGTCGCGCGAGCGCTGATCCTGGTTCTCAATCACCATGCCGATGGAGGTGCCGGTGGTGACGCCCTCGAAGATGCCGGAGAGAATTTTGATCTGGTCCGGTTCCTCGCGTTGAGTCGTAAAGCGGCTCTGCCCTGGCCGCCGCCGGTCAAGCTCCTGCTGGATCATGGCCTCGTCAATGGGGATGCCTGCCGGCACGCCATCCACCACACAGCCGATGGCAGGCCCGTGGCTTTCGCCCCAGGTTGTGAAGCGGAAAGCGTGGCCGAAAGAATTATGACTCATGATTGGCTCTTGCCGGGCTAGCTTGCGGTCAGTCTTTTTCTTTGAAGGTCGACAGCAGTTCGGCCGTATCGGCGGTCCGGTGCTGGTTCATCATGCCGACCACATGATAGCCGCAATCCACATGATGCGTCTCGCCGGTCACCGCTGCGCCCAGGTCGCTCAACAGATAGAGTGCGCTGCCGCCGACATCGTCGAGCGTCACGTTGCGCTGCAACGGCGCGTTGTATTCGTTCCATTTCAGGATAAAGCGGAAATCGCCGATGCCAGAGGCGGCAAGCGTGCGGGCCGGACCGGCAGAGAGCGCGTTGACACGGATATTGTCCCGGCCCAGATCGACGGCCAGGTAGCGGACACTAGCTTCGAGCGCGGCCTTGGCGACACCCATGACATTGTAATGCGGCATGACCTGCTCAGCACCATAGTAGGTGAGCGTGATAATGGAGCCGCCATTCGGCATCATCTCGCTGGCGCGCTTAGCAACATCGGTGAATGAAAAGCACGAAATATCCATGGTCATCAGGAAGTTGTCGCGGGTTGTGTCCGCATAGCGGCCCTTAAGCTGGTTCTTGTCGGAGAAGCCAATGGCGTGAACCACAAAATCCATGCTGCCCCAGGCGTCTTTGATGGCGGCGAAAGCCGCATTCATGCTGGCTTCATCCGTCACATCGGCGGGGATCATCAGTGTAGAGCCAACCAATTCCGCCAGCGGCCGCACGCGCTTTTCCAGCGCGTCGCCCTGGTAGGTAAAGGCCAGTTCTGCACCGTGCGCGGCCAGCGTCCTGGCGATGCCCCAAGCCAGCGAGCGATCATTGGCGACACCCATGATCAAGCCACGCTTACCGGCCATCAAATTCGACTGCAATTCCATCATTACTCCTCAGGGTGCGGAAAGCCTGGGACTGCCGGGCGTGGCAGGCAGGCTTAGCGCAGCTCTGGCGGCAGCATACACCATATTCACCGAAGCGCAGCCCGCGCCCCGCACGTTCTGTATGATGTACGCTGGGAGCATAGGCAATGCCGCTTGCTGCAAGAAATGGCGTAAATTGGGCCACCGCGCCGTTTCTGCTGCGTTGGTGGCGGTTTTCAGCCTATGTCGTCAAGCGGTTTCAGGGGGGATGGCGGCCTGCAGACCGCCTCGGCGCTTACGTATACATCGTTGTTGAGTCTCGTGCCTTTGCTGGCGGTATCGCTGGTGATTCTGTCGGGATTCGGGGTGTTCGACGAAATGCGCACCCAGGTTTAGACGACGCTGCTGGGCTTCGTTCTGCCGGATACGGCGAATCAGGTCAGCGAGTATATTCTGCAATTCATGGAGAACGCACAGAAGCTAACGGCCCCCCGGTGTGATCGCGCTTGGCGTAATAGCGGTTATGATGCTGTCCACCATCGAAACCACCTTCAACTGCATCTGGCGGGCCAACAGAGCTATGCACGAAAGTTGGTGACGGCTGGGTGGTACGGGAGACGCGATTTGCAGTTCCATTTTTCCTGCAATTGGGCGTCTTCTCTGCGCTCTACCTGGCTATTTCAGCCGGATCGGTCCGGGTGAGCCATGCGCTTGTGGGCAGTTTGGTGGCAGCGGTGTTGTTTCAAGTTCTGAAAATGGGATTTGGCTCTTTCGTTGCCTCTGCAGACAACTACCGCACAGTCTATGGCGCGATGGCGGCAATCCCGATCTTTCTGCTGTGGCTCTATTCGTTCTGGACCCTGCTGCTGATCGGCGCACACATTGCCGCCGCCTTGCCGGAACGGCATTTGCTGGGAGAGGCCGGGCTGGTCGATCAAACGACAGCGGAGAGCTGCTTGCGGGCGGCCATGCAGGTCTTGCGGCGGCTGTGGCAGGCTGCGGGCGCCAGAGAGACGCTGAACCTGACAGACCTGCACCCGGAACCCTCGCCCTGGGTGCTGAACCAGTTGGAAGACGCCGGGTTGATCGCACGGCTGGACGACGAAAGCCTGATCGCCGGATGCGATTTCAACCGCGCGCCGATTGGCGTTCTATGGCGGGCGCTGGATCTGGCAACACCGGTATTGGAAGATGTCAACGCGCTGCGGGTGCTGGCCAACATTATGCAGTCTGAGCGGGACTTCATGGCGAAACCACTATCCGCGCTGCTGCAGAAACCCGATCCCCTGGCCGCGACCGGACCTGACCCAGGAACGACAAAGCCCCGCCAAAGCCATCAGGGCCTGGCGGGGCTAAAAAGGCAGGACCACAGGGGCCGCCTACTCGTCCCAGACTTTTTCGGTCAGCGGCAAACCTGCAATGACATCCAAACCCAGCTTGTCGGTTGGCGGGATGCCTTCCTTCTCCAACAGGTTCTGGACCTGGCGGACGTGCTGCGTTGAATGCCAGACCGTACGCTCGAACATTTCGTGCATGGTGGTCATGCCGAAATAGGCCTCGAACGGCTTGGTATAGTCCAGCTTGGAGCCTTCGCTCTGCCACCAAGCATTGAAGCGCTGGTGCATGGCCTCGCCGAAGTCGGCGATCTGGGCGCTGGTGGTCATATCCGCCGGCGGAGGAGCCACCAGCTTTTCGTATGCCAGTACCCGTTTTTCCGCCAGACAGTCCAGGAACTCCACTGGAATCTGGAACATGTGGTGCATCAGCACCAGCCAGGACCGCGGCCGGTTCGGTAGCATGTTGCCTAGCGCCGAGTCCGGCATTTGCCGCACACTCGCGACAGCAGCAGTCGCCACGCGATCATAACGCACCGCCAGCTCTTCCGCCGACAGGGCAGGCCCTGTATCCTCGTTCAGTTCCAGGAAGTCGAGGACGTCCTTGATAACCTGCGCAAAGACGAACTTACCGCCGCGCGCCACAATTGGGATGCTTCGCGCGCCGAGGGCCCGCAGTTTGTCCATCCCGCCATCTTCCAACACATTGACCGACTCGAATTCGATCCCACGGACCGACAAAAATTCCTTCACACGGAGGCAAGACGTTCAATGGGGCTGCCAGAAGACCTGAATTTGCTCGCTCATTCTGTTACTCCTTGAGGTGAAATCGACCTTAGCCCCATTTCCGAAACTGCACAATTCCCTTTACAGTAGAAGCATGAGTGCGCAGAAACGGCAGCAATTCTGCCAAAACCTGAAGGAACCGCCCTATGCGTGAAGCAGTCATGGTCTCCACCGCCCGCACTCCGATTGGCAAAGCCTATCGCGGCGCGTTCAATAACCTGGAAGCACCCAGCATGGCGGGTCACGCAATCAGAGCCGCCGTCGCGCGGGCGGGCATTGATGCAGCGGAAGTCGACGATTGCATCATGGGCGCAGCCCTGCAGCAGGGGTCGACCGGTTATAATATTGGTCGCCAGGCGGCGCTGGCTGGTGGCCTGCCTGTCACCGTGTCGGGCATGAGCATCGACCGTCAATGCTCCAGCGGCATGATGGCGATCGCGACAGCCGCCAAGCAGGTGGTCGACGACTATATGGGCCCCATTGTGGCTGGTGGCCTGGAGCAGATCAGCCTGGTGCAGAACGAGCACGCCAACCAGTTCCGCCGCTCCGATCCGCGACTGGTCAGCCAGCATCCCCATCTGCATATGCCGATGATCGATACTGCCGAGATTGTTGCTAAACGCTATGGCATCAGCCGCGATGCGCAGGACGAATACGGCTTGCATTCACAGCTTCGCACAGCCGCCGCCCAGCAGGCCGGCCGCTTCTATGACGAGATTATCCCAGTGACCGCCGATAAGATCGTGGTGAACCGCGAAACCGGCGAGCAGTCGATCCAGTCGGTGACGCTTTCAAAGGACGAAGGCAACCGCCCCGATACCAACCTGGACGGCTTGTCCAGCCTGCGCCCGGTGCGCGATGGTGGCGTGATCACCGCCGGCAATGCCTCCCAGCTTTCGGATGGCGCGAGCGCTGCGGTCGTCATGGAAGTGGGTGAAGCGGCTAAGCGCGGCCTTACCCCGCTCGGCATTTACCGCGGGCTGGCGGTCGCCGGTTGTGAGCCGGACGAGATGGGCATCGGACCCGTCTTTGCTGTGCCGAAGCTGCTGGAACGGCATGGCCTGAAGGTCGACGATATCGGTCTGTGGGAACTGAACGAGGCGTTCGCGGTGCAGGTGCTCTACTGCCGCGACCGGCTGGGCATCGACAATGACAAGCTGAACGTCAATGGCGGCGCGATTTCCATCGGCCACCCCTACGGCATGAGCGGCGCCCGCATGGTCGGTCACGCGCTGATTGAAGGCAAACGCCGCGGCGCGAAGCATGTGGTCATCACCATGTGCATCGGCGGCGGCATGGGTGCGGCGGGCCTGTTCGATGTTTGCTGATAATAGTGCCGCGATACGGGTGCAGGCCCGCCCGGATCGCCGGTTCGTAATGAGAAGAGGGCGCATCGTTTTGCGTCCTCTTCTTTATGCAGCGGTTGGCAGGCAGGCCGGAAGAAATGGATGACAAAATGTTCATAGGCGTCATCAGGGTTCCGAAAAGCGGTAGCATCAGCCTTAGCCTTATGGTGAAGCAGGCCTTTGATGGCCGCCGGTTCTTCAACCTGCCGATCTCTCTGGTTGGCGATATGGGTGACTCGCCGATGCAGCGCTTCCGGGCGCGGCGCAGCCAGTTCCGGCATCTGCTGCGCGACTACAGCACCGTTTCCATCGACAAGGCTATCGCTGCGATTGAGCGCAAAGGCTCCGATGGGGACGTGATCGGCGGCGGCCACATCGATCACGCCACATTCTCACGTTTTTCCTGCCCCGTCCGCTATGTGGTGCTGTTCCGGGAGCCAGTGGCGCGGTTTGTATCGGAGTACAATTACAGCCGGGCGGGTTACTTCAAAAAGAAGCCATGGCTTCGCTTCGACGCCTCCGTGAAAGCCAAGCTGGCGGCCAAATACAGCTTGGAAGGCTACGCTCAGGCGCTGGCCGACCGAAGCACGATGTTCGCCAATATCGCCGGGCAATACATGGGCATCGGAACACCGTCACAGATCGCGCCGCGCTTTACACAGCACGTCTTCCAAGCAGGCGTTATCGAGGATCTGGAGAATTTCCGCAAAGGCCTTTCCGCCAAAACAGGCTGTGCCTTTCCCGCAATTCATACCCACCACACAACGACCAAGACAGAGACCGAAGTCAGTCCCGCCGCGCGCCAATTGCTTGAGCGCCTGTTCGCATTGGATTTCGAGATTTATGAGCACGCCCGCACTATGGCGCGCGGTTAGCGACCCTATTTCGCGGCAGCCGCTTGCCGGAACGCCTCAAGCACCGCTTCCTGGCTCAAGATTTCCGGCAAGGCTATACCGCTAGGCGCACCAGGCCCATAGACGGCATCAAATGGGATGCCATACCGGTTGAAACTGGCCAGATAAGCCTGAATTTCCGCGTTCGTACGGGTCCAATCCGCTCGCAGCGCCGCCACCTCAACACCAAGCATTTGCGCAACTTCACCCCGGTCCAACACGGCGGCTTTGTTCGCTTTGCAGGTGATGCACCAGTCAGCGGTGACATCAACCATGACCACCCGGCCACTGGCCACCAGGTCGGCAAGGTAATCCTGACTGAAAGGCATCCAGACCGTGTTTGACTTTTGACCTGCCGTGCCAATCTCCTCACCGTGCTGGGACAATTGTGCGGCAATCGCCACGCCAGCGATCACCAGAATACCAGCCACCACCAGCCGCAGCCGGGCAACAGGCAATGCCAGCCAACCGAGCAATACCGCGCTTAGCACCGCTATACCGATTGTCATGGCCTGGCCTGCAAGAGACAACAGAATGCTACCGAGCCATAGAGCAGTGCCAGCAAGCGCGAAGCCCAGCGCATAGCGCAGCCAGACCATCCAACGGCCAGGCTTGGGCAAAGCGGTTGCCAATTGGGGTCTAATCGCAACAACCAGATAGGGGAAGGCCAGTCCTAGCCCCATCGCCATAAAGATCATCAGAATCTCGACCCACCCCTGCACTAAAGCAAAGGTGATCGCTGTACCAACGAACGGCGCTGAGCACGGTGTTGCCAACATCGTTGCAAACAGACCCGTTGCAAATGATCCCGCATTGCTGCTTCCCGCCCTGCCGAAAATCGCAGGCATGGGCATTTCGAAGAGCCCCCATAGATTGGCGGCAAACAGCACGCAAACGAGTACCATGAACGTGACAAAAGCCGGTTCCTGGAACTGAATCCCCCAACCAACGGCAAGACCCGCCGATTTCATCGCAACGGCGCCGCCCGCCAGCACGCCAAAGCTGACCAAAATGCCAGCAGCGGTGGCGAGGAAACTGCTTCGGGCCTTCGCCTTCTCGCCGCCGCCATAACGGGCGACTCCCATCAGCTTAATAGACAGAACAGGCAATACGCACGGCATCAAATTAAGGATAAGGCCGCCAGCAAATGCCGTTAACAGTAAGGTTAACCATGCAAGCAAACCGGTGCTGGACATGGGTGAAGCTGATACCAACACCTTGTCCTCGAAAGCACGTTTGCCGTCAGTGAGCGTTACCGTCAGCGGCTTTGAAACCAGACTGGCGGGATCGCCGAAGGAATACAGCACGGGAATCCGCGCAAGCGTGGGACCCAGACGTTCCGGCGAGCCGAAACTGAAATCCTGGTCCGGACTTTCGACAAACACGTCAGGCTTGCTTAGCGGCGTGGTGGTCTCAAGTCTCAGCCACCAACGGGCCCCCTGCCCTTCCGTGATTTCCGCGCGGGCCAATTGGAACCCGGGCATGCTGGGGCCAGGCACGCGCCCGGTGGCTTGCCCCAAAAGGAATGCGTCTTCGCTGGGAACCGCCTCACCAACAGGCAGATCGATACTCAACTCCGCATGCTGTGGAACACAGATTGCCTTACAGGTAAGAAAATCAAGTTTGACGTGGGCCAGCATCGGTTTACCAGGCTGCTCAGGCGTCACGCGGATTGGATATATGACGCTTTTCTCATAACCAACCGTATCAATGCCAAAGGCTGAGAAACGCTTTGGTGCCGGCCAATCCAGGCGGGAGTCCGCAATATTCGCTGACTCTTGCCAATCGAGCTTTGGCGGAACACCGCCATCTCCTGGCGAGCGCCAGTAAGTTTTCCAACCAGGCTGTAGCTGTATCTCCAACCCAAACCGCAATTCGTCCAAATCTCCAACGGCATCTGTTGCGGAGATCAAACGAACTGAGGCCTCCGCACTATCAACCCAATCAGACGCCGCCGCCTGCAACTGGTTTGCTGACATGGCGAGAGTAGCCGCCAGTCCGAGGATTAAGGTGCGCAAGGCGCTCATGCAAAATTGGCTTTCCGGGCAGGTAGGAGCCTGCAATATAACCCAAATTCCTAAAACATCAGCCTCGCCTCACGAGAATGTGCTGCCAGCACCCGCTTTTGAGAACGCTTGCTAGCCGGGCTGCACAACCCTATTTTCAGAAAATGACGACAGCACTGCAAAACAGCCCTGACAGCCTGACGGGGCATTTCCTTATTGCGATGCCGCAAATGGGCGATCCGAACTTCGCCCGTACTGTGGTTTTTCTGTGTGCCCATGGCGACGAGGGGGCGATGGGGCTGGTGGTCAATCGCGAGGCCGATAGCATAGAATTCGACAAATTGCTTGAACAACTCGGCATCGACGACCCGCAGATCAATTCGATTCCCGTTCATGATGGCGGGCCGGTGGATACCGGCCGCGGCTTCGTTTTGCATAGCAGGGATTATTTCCAAAAGGGCTCGGTCGAAGTGACAGATACCGTCGCCATGACAGCAACGGTGGAAATCCTGCGCTCAATCGCCGAAGGAGGCGGCCCACGCAAACGGTTGTTGGCGCTGGGCTATGCCGGTTGGGCGGCCGGCCAGTTGGAAAACGAGATTCACGCCAACGGCTGGCTGGTTGTCGACGCGGACGATGACATTTTGTTTGGCCTGGAACTGGAAGATAAGTGGCAATTGGCGATGGCCAAGCTTGGCGTTAACCCGGCTGCCCTGTCTGGAACTGCAGGCCGAGCTTAGCATAGCGCTCTGCCAAATGCCGAGCCAGTTCGGTATTGCCCCAGGCTAGGTTACTGGGTCATGTTGCTGAACATCCGCCACCCCTTCGGAGCGTCCGTCTATGTCCCGGCTATTCGGTGAATTAACCCAAATCGGCATCGTTGTTCGCGACATTGAAACCGCCATGCAGCATTGGTCCAGCGTATGCGACGTCGGTCCTTGGTTTTATGCTGACCGGCTTCCCGTGACCGAATTTTCCTATCGAGGCCAGCGCCACGATGACATCCATATTTCGGTGGCACTGGGCAATTCAGGCAATACCCAGTTAGAACTCATCTAACAGCGATGCGAAACACCCTCTATGTACCGGTATTTTTTGGCTAGCGGCCACGAAGGCATGCAACACTGGTCGAGTTGGCCGGTGGACTATGACGCCAAGCTGGAAGCCGCCCTGGCCAGTGGTTACGAGATCGGGCAGCAAGGCGACAGTGCTCGCGGCCGCTTTGTCTATCTCTGGAACGAAGGGCACCTCGGCACCGTTATCGAAATGGCCCACATGACACCTGCGCGGCACCAAATATTCGACTCAATCCGCGCGGCTGCCGTCGATTGGGACGGCAGCGATCCCATCCGGCGTGAGTGGCCCTCCTAACTTTGACCGAACCAGCCATTACGCACCGGATGAATGTACGATGCGCGAGCAACTACGCCGCATCGGCTCGATGCTTGTTACCGAGTCTCGGACATCGAATGCGAAGAGATACTACGGCGGGCTACATTTAATTCTCGGCGCCACTATTGAGTTTTTCCATTGTAAAACCATAAATAAAACATTATTTCAATTACGCAACATCATTAAAATATTGCACTATACGTCAATATTTTACAGAAAATTTAGGCAATTACTCAAATCGGCATTCTGAATAATCTTGCTTATTAAGGATTAATATCGAAAAATTTTTCACCCAATTGCAAAACGCCTCAAGATTGCAGTGATTTTCGCCCTCTCTTTTTAAACGATCAACAAATTGTGATAGAAATTTAATAACTTCAGTTTCTGGATTTTAGACTTAATGGTTAGCTTATATCTAATTGTTTTCATTGGAAACATATGTGGCAACCACAAGCCATAGAGTGCCCAACATCGATATCAAACACTGTTTCGCGCAGAAAGAGTCGGCTCAAACCGCGGCACGGCTATCGAGTACAGAAATAGGATGGCATCATTAAGTATGACTGATCGAACTACCGAAAAAGCGTCCAGCGACAATCTGGAAACTATGACCGCTAGCGCCACTGGCTTTCTGAAAGCCTTAGCCCACGAGGGCCGCTTGATGATTCTTTGCTTTTTGGCTTCGGGCGAAAAATCGGTGTCTGAACTAGAGCAGCTGCTTCAAAGTCGGCAGGCGGCCGTGTCCCAGCAACTAACGCGGCTGCGCCTTGAGGGCTTGGTTGACTATCGCCGCGAGGGCAAGGCGATCTACTACCGGATCAGCGACGAGCGCACCGACCGCATGCTGAAATTGCTCTACGATATGTTTTGCGAACCAGGCGACGACACATAAGGCAACGCCGGTTCTGCAATTGATAGATTTATCGCTGCTTCACCCGATCCAAACGGATCGGGCTTCGCTTTAGTGCAGCGGGCTAGCTCGCCAGCGACAGTAGGAAATTCCGGCTGGGAGCAAAGAAATATTCGTCGCCTCTCATGCGAACCACATCGTGCATCAGAAATTCGACGTTTTCTTCCTGGCCGCTAGCGCCGCCGGCGACAGAGAAGCCCCAGCGTAGCGGTCAGCGCTGCTTGACCTGCGGCTCGCCGTGCAGTGGCGCGCCGCAAATCGGGTCCAACCCGGTACCCTGCTCCAGGAAAATCTCGTTGTTGCACCATGCGTGCTGCACGAAGATGAACTGGTACTCGATGTTGCTCTGACAGGACAGGAACAGCAGCCCGGCATCGGTCCATTCCTGATCCGGGTTGAGGTTCTCCGAGCCATAACTGATGCCGCGGCGCACGATCCGCCTGGAAAGCTCCACCGTCCCGGGCGCGCCGAACTCTCGGCGGGTATCGAGGCGGGGATTGGTCTTGCGGATGTGACTAGCGAAGGGACATTTGCGCCCGCGCTGGTCGGCATCGAAGTTAAAGTTGTTCGGCAAACTTCCCCACCCCGGAACAGACTGCTCACCAATTGGCGTGCCATCTTTGAAGCGCCCGATAAACAAGGCGTTGGCATAGTCCGCATCGAATGTCAGCGGCGCCAGTTCCTGCTCGCCTGCGTTGTGCCGGAAGTCCACGGTCGCTTGGGTCAACAGGTCGCCCAAAGCCTCGCATTTCTGCTGATAACCCAAAATGTTCTGCTGGAGTTTCCGATAGACATAGTAGGTCCCGTATTCGTTGGCACCAGCAAAGGGGGTCTTTGGCCAGCACCAAATTCAGTGTTGCCAACGTGTCATAACGGTCGAAGCCACCGGATTCCCGCCGTACATTGTCCAGGTCAGGGCGCATGAAAAGAGGGTTACTGACACCGTCAGGATTACCAAAATGCTCGATCACCTGCCCCGTTTCATTGCGGATCACGTGGCCATTCTGGATATCGATAATTTCCGCTGCGCCGGCCATGCCGGTCCTCAGCGTATAGATCTCTGCGTCTAGGAAGCTATCGGCGTTCGCGACGTCTTCTGGCCGGCCATAAGCCAACAGGATCATCGCATCAATTTGCTGCCGGAACTGATCTTCCCAGGTCTCGGGGTCATCGGCTAGCGGGTTTGCGACGGGATTATGCGTGCCGCGCGGCCTGGTATCGTAGAGCGTTTCAGTATCTTTCATACCCGCCCGAAAGACCTTGTCATCGGGCCATTGGTCTTCTGGAATGCCAAGCGCAGAATAGCCAGTAGGTGTCAGCAGGAACCCGGTAAACAGATGCAATTGCCCGGTTGCTTTGTAACTTACTGTCTGAGCACGCTGCTCGGTAATAGTGGTAACCTGTTGCGCCAACCGCCCAACCCACTCCCGAACGTCAGCCGGTGCGCCGGTAAATCGAATGAACACATGGCGGGACCGATCCCGGCCATGGCTCTTTACGATATTGCCCTGAAGAGTGCCTAACAGCCCTTGCAGATTGGGATCGCCAAAATCCAAATTGGTCATGGTTAAATTAACGGCCATTTTGTGTCCCCACAAATGCTGCACCCGATCCACTGGCCAATTGTTGCGAAACATCCTGTCAGAACAACCTGAGCCTTGAATGCGGACGAAGCCTAGCCGAAGGTCTGGGCAGGCTAAAGTATTTCTTTCATTGGATAGCAGCCAAGCGGTGGGCTAGCATTGTAGCTGCATTTGGTTGAGAAGTGGGCGAAAGGACAGATTATGCCTGAAGTGATTGATGACGGTACCGAGGGCCCGGTGGAATTGTTGCTGGATGGCAAAACGCTTCACCCTGATGACTTGATCGCCACAGCCACGCGTGGCGTGATCGTTCATGTGCCAGACCTTATTTGGCAAAAGGTACGGGATGCGAACCAGATTTTGCTGAAAGCCGCAGCGCTCGATCAGAAAATCTACGGCCTGACCACTGGCGTTGGCGCGAACAAGGATCAGTCGGAACTGAGCGGCCACGACCTTTTCACCAAAGCCGACAACATAGCACCTGAAGCCATGCTGAAGTCACGACACTCCAACCACGCCCTGCTGCATGCGCATTCCGCCGGCGTTGGGCCGATGATGCCGCCCGAAACCGTGCGCGCCGTGCTGATCATCCGGTTGAACACCGCGCTGACCAGCGGCTCGGGAATGAACGAGGCATTGGTTCGTGGTTTCATGGACTTTCTGAACAACGACATTCTGCCGGTGATCCCCGGACGCGGCACGGTCGGTGAGGCAGACATAACGCTATTGGCTCATATCGGGCTTGCCATGACCGGCAAGTGGGACGTGGTGTACAAGGGCGAGCGCATGCCTGCTGCCCAGGCGCTGGAGGCCGCGAGATTGCACCCCGCCGACCCGTTTGGCAAGGATGCCCTGGCCAGTTTCAGCTCTAACGCTTACTCCGCCGCGCTGGGCTGCTTTGCGTTGTACGAGTTGCGGCAGGTCTCCCGTGTTGCGCGCGTGGTGTATGCCTTAAGCCTGGAAGGGCTGAACGGAAACTTGGCGCCGATCATGGCGGAAACATCGATTATGCGGCCTTTCCCGGCCATCGCGGCGGTGGCGGCGGACCTGCGCGGTATGTTGAAGGGCAGCTATCTGCATCAGGCTTCCGACACAAGACCGCTGCAGGACCCGCTAAGCTTCCGCACCGCCATTCACCAGATCGGCAGCCTGGACCGCGGCCTGGATGAATTGCATGAGCTGCTGGAAATCCAGATCAACAGCGCCGACGACAACCCTGTTGTCTTCGTTGGCAATGTAGAGGCCGAGACAGCCAGCCGGGTACCAAACCGATCAGTGATGGCGAGCTGCGCGGGGCGGTTATTCCGTCGGCCAACTTCTCGCCCCTGCCCTATGTCATTGCCATGGAGCGTGTAGCGATTGCGGCGGCGCACCTTTCGAAAGGCTCGCTGGAGCGGACATTGCGGCTCAGCGATCCGCATTTCACCGGGCTGAAGCGGTTCCTGGGCACCGACCGGACCATCCATGCATTCAGTGCGATTCAGAAGCCTATCGTCGGCTTGAATGGTGTAAACCGGGAGCTAGCGGAAGTGATCTCTCTGGATTTCGCGCCCGTGGCCATCGACGTGGAAGATATGGCGACCAATTCCGCCAGGGTCGGACGGCGCTTACGGCAGTTGGCCAGCAACCTGGTGTATGTGCTGGGGTTTGAGACTATGCATGCCGCCCAAGCCGTCGATTTGCGGCTGTTAGACGACCCCGAATTGCCGATGGCGGCGGCTACGACGCAGTTTCTGGATGCCTACCGCGAGTGGGTACCGTTTTTGGCCAGCGACAACCAGATTCTCACCAACAATATCGACGATTCCTCGGAATTCCTGTGGGCGTATGAACATGCCGTGCTGGAGCCAAGCCCTGCCTGACCGACAGCAAAAAGGGAGATGAGAACCATGATCAAGGTCTTCTACCAGCGGCAGGGAACACTGCCGTGGAAGCGCGCGATTCTCCTTGTCTGGCTGCTGGTTGGTATGGGGCAAGCCGCCCTCGCACAGTGCGCCACCCCGCTGGTATTGGATGGGCGCTCACTCACGCCCGCCATCGTCGAGGAATGCCCCCTCGCACCGGTCAGTGTGACCGTTACCGAAGAGGCGTGGCAACGGGTCAGGAACGCCAATGCCGTGCTGCTGGCCGCGGCGGCAAAGGGGCAGCAGATCTATGGACTGACCACGGGTGTCGGCGCGAACAAGGACCAGTCCGCCGCTGGCGATGACGTGCTGTTCGGGCCGGACGGCAAGCCGACGGAAAAATTCAAGGCTGATTCAATCGCTTTTAACACTGCCCTGCTCCACGCACACGCGGCCGGTGTCGGCCCGATGCTGCCGCCGGAGATCGTGCGGGCGGCGTTGCTGATCCGTCTGAACACAGCGCTGACCGGCGGGTCCGGCATGGATGAAAGCATGGTCCAGTGGTTCGCCGACTTCCTGAACCACGACATGTTGCCGGTCATCCCGAGCCGCGGCACGGTCGGCGAGGCGGATATCACGCTGCTGTCGCATATTGGCCTGGCGATGATGGGAGAATGGGACGTCACCTATCAAGGCGAGCGCATGGCCGCGGCGGATGCTTTGAAGGCGGCCGGTTTAAAGCCGGTCCAGCCCTTCGGGAAGGACGCGCTGGCAAGCTTCAGCTCCAATGCCTATTCCGCCGCCCAGTCGGTCTTTGCCCTGCGGGAGATGCAGCGCATGGCCCGTAAGGCCGCGTTGTCTACGCGTTGAGCCTGGAAGGCTTGAACGGCAACCTGGCGCAAATCCTGGCCGAGCCGTCTTTGATGCGGCCCTTTCCCTTTATCGCCGAGGTGGCAGCGGACCTGCGCAACATTCTGGCTGGCAGCTACCTACATACCCCGTCTAAGGAACGGCCACTGCAAGACCCGCTGAGTTACCGCACGGCCATTCACCAATTGGGCTCGCTGGACCGCGCGCTGGATGAGTTGGAGCGCCTGCTAACCATCCAGATTAACAGTGCGGATGATAATCCGGTGGTTTTCCTGGGCCCATTGGACCCGGTGACGGCGCAGCAAGCGGGTATTGCCGCGGCGCACCTGTCGGTCGGCTCCCTGAACCCGAACGTTGCGGCTGGCCAATGACCATTTCACCGGCTTGAAGCGCTTTCTGGGTACCAACAAGACCGTGCATGCCTTCGGCGCTATCCAAAAGCCGATTGTCGCCCTGGCAGCCGAGAACAGGAGCTTGGCCAATCCGGTGTCATTGGATTTCATGCCGGTCGCGATCAATGTTGAGGACATGGCGACCAATGCAGCGCTGGCCGCCCGCCACTTGCGCCAGATCGCAGCCAATCTGGCAGGCCTGCTAGGCTTTGAGGCCATGCATGCCGCGCAGGCCGTGGATTTGCGGTTGCAGGCCGAGAAGCCTGTCGCCATCGCGCTGGCAACCGCCAGGTTCATGAATGCCTTCCGGCAAACAGTCCCTTTCCTGGAGCGTGACGATCAGGTGCTGACGCGGAACATCGCGGCGGCGGCAGACTTCACCACCGCCTACCGCCCCCCAGCCAAGCCGTAGTGCGTTACGGACGGGTCCCTGTCGCGTACCACATGATGTTGGTTATCTTGAGCCGGCTGGGCGAATTGGGCGAAGGCATCCAGTATCGCTTGATGCACTTTTGCCTCGCCGCCCTGCTCTATCGCGTCCTGGTTTGAGCCGGCCGAACGCTGGCCGCGCCAACCGGTTTCCGCGTCAGGGTAATCGAAGGGCATGTCGCTCTCAGCGAACACGATGTCTTTCAGCCCCGCGGCTTTCAGCAGCTCTTCGAGCCGGCCGGGCTGAGAGAATTTGTACTCCGGGAAGGTGGGTTTCGGCGGAGGCAGCAGATCGGCGATGGCGTTGAACACCACGTCTTCATCCACTTTCTCCGGCGGGCCAAAGATAGCGACGCTGACTTTTCCACCCGGCCGCGTTACTCGCACCAGATCGGCCAGCGCCTTGGTAACGTCGGGCACAAACTGGATGATGTTGACGCAAATGACGGCATCGAACGACTTGTCGGCAAAGCTCATCTCGCCGATGCCTTCGACCAGGAAGGTCGCGTTAGGCAGGCGGCTCGGGCAATATCAATCGAGTTAGCGGCCACGTCGACGCCAAGGACGATTGCACCGCGCTTATCGGCCAGCAGGCTTGCACCGCCAGCGGCGCAGCCGGCATCCAGGAACTTAGCCCCCTTGCCGACACGGGTTGCATCAAGCATGGCAATTCACAACGGGTCGCTGGTCGGCTCCTGAATTGTCGCCCAGTCCTGCGCCTCAGCGCCCCACTGTTCGCCTATTTCACTGGGATCATTCATATCGGATACCCCTTACCAGTATTATCATTGTATGCCAGAACAAGGACGTATATGATTGTTTAAGTCAACAAAAACCGGCTTGGCCGTTGAAGCGCCGAATAGAGTGCGCGCAATGTAAATTGGGAAACGGGTTCGGAAATTGGCTGGTCAGAAAGTCAAATCCGAGTGAGAGGAAGGTCGATGGCAATCGCCTAGTGGCTGCACCAGCTCGGTCTTGTACAGTACCAGCAAGCTTTTGACGATAACGACATTACGCTGGAACTGTTGCCGGATATTACAAAAGACGATCTTATCGAGTTCGGCGTCACGAGTATTGGACATTGACGCAAGATCCTGCGCGCCGCCGCAGAATTGCGCCAAAGCCAAGGACCTGCGGCGAGCCCAACACCGGCCGGAAACCCGGCGGTAGGTTGGACGCCTCTTTGAGTTACAGAGCCTGGGCGCGGTTGCGGTGAAAGGCTTGCAAGGAACGCTCGAGCCCTGGCTGGTTATACGCGAGGCGCCAAATGAGGGGCGGTTCCGAGCCATGCACGATGTTGCCCCCATCGTTGGCCGGGCAGTGGAACTCAACCGTGTAATGGATTGCTGGAATAATGCCGCTGGCGGGAACTCCAACATCGCACTGATTTGTGGCGAAGCCGGCATCGGCAAATCACGGCTGGTAGAGGAAGCGGTCAGCCTCGTGGGTAAAAGCGGGGCCTCAGTGCAGCGCTATTTCTGCTCGCCCTTTCACACCGCGGCGGCGTACTACCCAATTGCTGCATTTTTGGAGCGGGCCGCAGGAATTCAGCATGGCGACACGGCAGCAGACAGGCTGGACAAGCTCGCCGCGATGGTCTCTGCGGTAGGGTTTGACGCCTCGGCGGTGGGACCGCTGCTCGCGCCGGTCCTTTCGCTGCCGCCCGGCGACCGCTACCCGCCCCTGAACCTTGCACCGACCGCCTTGAAAGGGGCGACGTTCGATGTGTTGGGCCAGTTACTGTTTGCAGCCAGCCGCAATCAGCCTCTGCTGGTGGTTGTTGAAGACACCCACTGGATCGATCCCACGACCCGGGAAATGATTGAGTACCTTGCGGAGCTTGAAATCACCAAACGGGTGATGCTTCTGGCGACTTTCCAGCCGGAGGATGAATCCGCCTGGGAACCTCTTGCTCCAAAAATCACGAAAACCAAACTTAACCGCCTGACGGTCGATGGCTGTGAGGATGTTGTTCGCAACCTGACAGGCGGTAAATCCCTGCCCGACGGGGTGCTAGACGAAATCCTACAAAAAGCTGACGGCATTCCCCTCTTCGTAGAAGAGATCACCAAAACCCTGCTCGAGTCCGACATGCTGCGGGAGCAGGAGACCGAGTACGTGATGACGGTGCCGATTGCAGTTCTGTCGATACCATCAACCATGGAAGACTCGCTGATGTCCCGCTTGGACCGGCTGTCTCAGGTTAAGGAAATTGCCCAAATCGGCTCCGTAATCGGCCGACGCTTTACGGGAGAAATGCTGGCGGCTGTGGCCGGCAATGAGGAGGCAGCGCTGAGTCCTGCACTGGCAGCGCTGGTTGACGCCGAAATCGTATTCCGGAGCGAGTCGCAAGGGACACCAACCTATATCTTCAAGCACGCGCTGATCCGCGATGCGGTCTATGAAAGCTTGCTGAATGCCCGCCGGATCGCACTGCACTCGCGTATTGCCGACGTTGCGGAAGTAGAGTTTCCGGAGCTGTCCCAATCAGACCCGCAGCTGGTCGCAACCCACCTGGAATTGGCGCAGCAAAACAGCCGTGCCATTCCCTATTGGCTCCGTGCCGGACAGCAAGCCATGGCCACTGCAGCTATCGTTGAGGCGACACAGCATTTGGGCCGTGGCCTGGCCTTGGTTAAAGGCGCAGAGGCAAATGCCGAGCATGACGAGAACGAATGCGAGATCCGAACAGCGCTGGGTTTAGCCCACATTTCGCTGCAAGGCTGGCAGGCACCCGACGTCGCGGAGCATTTGGGTCCGGCGTACGAAATTGGCTCTCGCATTGGACAGACCGATAACTCCTTCATGGCCATGTATGGCTTGTGGATCCATTGGGTAAACCGAGCAGATTTCGTTGAATCGCAACGTTGGATCGATCGCGCTGTCGCAGATTTCGGTAGAGTCGATTCGCCAGACTGGCCGTTAATTATTCACACGATGCGCGCGGTGCAGGAAAACTGGGGCGGAAGCCTTGCGGAAACAGACGCGCAGGCCAATCACGTTCGCCGCTTGTATGATCCGGAAGCGCATGGTCGGTTCGTCTATATGTTCGGCAACGATCCACGCGTCGTCTCCATCGGGTTTCAGTCTTGGGCGTCATGGTTGAGCGGTGATTTCGAAAAAGCACAGCGGGAATCGCTGGAATGCGAGAAATACTCCGAAGAGGTAGACTATTCCTTTGACCGCAGTTGGCAATTGATGCCAGGCTCGCTGGTCTCGTCCCTTTCGGGGGATATCGAACGCTTTTCCGTTAACGTCGACAAAGCCTTGGCGATCGGTGACGCGCAACGCATTCCCTTTGTCCAGATGCTGTTGGGGCCGATTTGGGTCGGGCTGCGGCACCTGATGAACCA
The DNA here is from genome assembly GCA_965202745.1 of Alphaproteobacteria bacterium. Taxonomy (GTDB): domain Bacteria; phylum Pseudomonadota; class Alphaproteobacteria; order Bin95; family Bin95; genus JACKII01. Next base: position 223,576 of record CBDBCB010000018.1, on the reverse strand, counting down.
GGAATGGCGTGCCGTGATCGACATCATGCCAGGCCCGATCGGCGGCTAGCGCATGATGGGTGGCGGTGTCGCTCTGCCTTGGTGGGAAGCATCCCTGGCCCAGGCGCATATTGCATTGGGCGAGTTCGATACCGGGCTCGGCCTGATCGACCAGGCGATCAACGCTGCAGAAGCCACTGGCGAAGGTTGGTACGGGCCGGAAATCTACCGGATCAAGGGCGAGGCGCTACTGGCCCAAAACGCCAAGAATCTGGGCGTTGCAGAAGTATGTTTCCGTAGTTCACTGGCTTGGGCCGAGAAGCGTAGCTCCCATGCGCTAGCCGACCGTGCCCGCGCGTCTCTGCGCGAGCACGGCATGGATGCTTCAGGCTGACTATTGGGTCGACAGCCTGTTTAGGGCGAAACGTCAGAGTACACCCAGCAAAACTAGCGCCAGATAAAGCGTGGCCAGCCATCCAATCAAGAACGCCAACGTCCGCAGCAGTGGAATTCCGAGTGTGTAGATGACCACAAAGGCAATCCGCGACAACGTGAAAACCATTGCTGCCAGTACTGTTGTATCGCTACTCAGCCCTGAAACCACCACTGCGACAAGCAGTGGCCCGAATACCACGAGGTTCTCGACACAATTATAGTGAGCAGCCTTCATGCGCACAGCCCACGCGCTGGCTGGAATTTCATTGTCCTGAGGGTTGCCCAACGCACCGCTGATACCAGAGGTAATGATCCGGTCCATAACATAAGGCAGGGAGGTTGCAGCCATCAATAGGCCCATCAATCCAAGCCACCAAAATTCTGTCGCTATTGCGGTAGCTGCAGTCATTGCCTTTTCTCCATTACATTATTGCCATCATGGTACTTTATCCATGTAATCTGTAACAGTATAGGAAATTTGTATATCCTTTATGGTGCTTCCGCTGCGATACATGCACCCTGCGGTTGGCTGGTTTGCGGCAGACACCCTTGACCAATCCGCCCGCATAGGCACTAACGTATCGTAGAAAACCGACCTGATACCCCGCGAGTTGACCATGGCCGATCTCTCTGCGCTGAAGGCGATTGTCGGACCCAAAGGCTGGTCCGACGATCCCGGCACCCTTACCCCGCTGCTTGCGGAGCCGCGCGGTCTGTTCAAGGGTGCGACGCCCCTTGTTCTGCGGCCGACCACCACCGAACAAGTGGCGGCGATTGTGACCGAATGCCGGAAGGCCGGTATCCCTCTGGTGCCGCAGGGCGGCAACACAGGCCTTTGCGGCGGGGCAACCCCGGACAAGGGCGGGCACCAGGTGCTGCTCTCGCTCAGCCGCATGAACAAGGTCCGCGCCATCGACGCGTTGGATTATACCATCACGGTAGAGGCGGGCTGCATCCTGCAGAATATCCAGCAGGCAGCGGCGGAGGTGGACCGGCTGTTCCCGCTGTCGCTAGGCGCGGAGGGCTCCTGCGTGATCGGCGGCAATCTCTCCACCAACGCGGGCGGCATCAACACGCTGCGCTTCGGCAATGCGCGGGACCTGGTGCTGGGCCTGGAAGTGGTGCTGCCCGACGGGCGCATCTGGAATGGCCTGCGTCTGCTGCGCAAGGACAATACCGGCTATGACCTCAAGCACCTGTTCATCGGGGCGGAGGGCTCGCTAGGCATCATCACGGCGGCCAGCCTGAAGCTGTTCCCCCGGCCGCGGGAGGAGGTGAACGCCTTCGTCGCGGTGCGGGATGTGCCGGGCGTGCTGGAACTGCTTTCGCGCCTGCGCCTGTCCACTGGGGACCAGGTCAGTGCGTTCGAATTCATGGAGCGCTTCGGCATTGATCTCGCGATCAAGCATGTGACCGGCGTGCGCGACCCGCTGGGCCAAGTCTATGAGCATTACGCTCTGATGCGTGCCAGTGCCGGCCGGGAGAATTCCGGATTGCGGGATATCGTGGAGGAAACGCTTGGTGAGGCTATCGAGGAAGGGCTGGTGCTGGACGCCACCCTGGCCGAAAGCGAGCAGCAGGCCCGCGATTTCTGGCGCATCCGCGAAGGCATCGTGGAAGGCCAGATACCGGAAGGCGGCAGTATCAAGCATGACATCTCCGTGCCGGTCAGCAAGGTCGCGGTATTCATCGAGCGCGCCGACAAGGCTGTGGCAAAGGCCATTCCCGGTTGCCGCCCCTGCGCCTTCGGCCATGCGGGCGACGGCAACATTCACTACAACGTCACCCAGCCGGTGGACATGGACAAGCAAACCTACCTGGGGATGTGGAAAAAACTGAACCACGTGGTGCATGAGATCGTGCTGGAACTTGGCGGCTCCATCAGCGCAGAGCATGGCATCGGCCAGCTCAAGCGCGACGAGCTGCCGGACGTAAAGAGCGCGGTCGAGATGGACCTGATGCGCCAGATCAAGGGAATGCTCGACCCCGGCAACCTGATGAACCCGGGCAAGGTGGTTTGAGCCGTCTCGAAGTGCCGACCCTATACCCGTTACCCGTCCTCTCCATCATGAATAACCACGCCTGCTTTGCAGGCTACTCAGGATGAGACCGGAGGAGGAATCACCTCCCCGCCCCTACCGCTGGTATGTGCTGGGCGGGGTTTGGCTGGTCTATTTCTGCTTTGGCCTGACCACCATGTCGATGGCGCCGCTGGTACCGCAAGTGGTGCGCGACCTAAATATGAGCCATGCCGAGATGGGCATGGTGCTGGGCGGTTGGCAGCTGATCTATATCGCGACCGCCGCGCCCTGTGGGGCTGTGGTGGACCGGTGGGGGCCGCGGGTGGGCCTGCTGCTCTCCGCGCTTTTCGTGGCGGCGAGCGGCTTCCTGCGGGCAGAGGCGACGGATTTCTGGACCCTGTTCGCCGCGGTAATGGTATTCGGAGTCGGCGGGCCTATGGTGTCGATTGGTGCGCCCAAACTGATCTCGCTTTGGTTCAAGGGGCCGGAGCGCGGCATGGCTATGGGTATCTACATCACCGGCCCGGCCACTGGCGGCATTATCTCCTTCAGCCTGACTAATAGTGTGCTGATGCCGATGACCGGCAATGACTGGCGGGCTGTGCTGATGATCTTTGCCGGCGTGGCCCTGGTCTGTGCCGTGCTGTAGCTCGCAATCAGCGCCCATCCGGCAGCGCGGGCGATGGAGCGCGAATTGAAAGCTCAGCTAAAAGAACCCCAAATGCAGGTGTTCGCCAAGCTGTTGGGCCAGCGCTCGGTGCAATTGGTGTTGCTGATGGCGGTCGGGATCTTTTTCTATAATCACGGCCTGAACAATTGGCTGCCTGAACTGCTGCGCCACGGCGGCATGAGCGCGGCGGAGGCTGGTATCTGGGCGGCCATCCCAACGGCAGTTGGCATTGTGGGCGCGCTGATGATCCCGCGCCTCGCCACGCCGGAGCGCCGGCTCGCCATTCTGGCGGGATTGTTTGTGCTAGCGGGGCTTGCCGCTCTGCTGTTGCTGACAGGCGATATCACAACCATGACCGTCGGGATGATCGCCCAGGGTATCGCCCGCTCCTCCATGAACACGGTGATGGTGCTGCTACTGGTGGAGATCAAGGATATCGGCTCGCGCTATGCCGGGGCGGCGTCGGGCCTGTTCTTCTCCGCGGCGGAAATGGGGGGCGTGCTGGGGCCGCTGACGCTTGGCGCGGTCTACGATGCGACCGGCGCGTTTTCGCCGTCCCTGATATTGCTTGCCTGCATTATGGGCGGATTGCTCTTGCTGCTCGTGCCTTTGCGGAGGCAATTGGCGTAGGTAGATTTCAGACGGGTAGATTTTGAACCCTTTTGTCCTGAACCTGTTTCAGGACGAGGAGTGAGGAGCATTGTTTTGGCATGTAAACCCTACGCATAGGCATTGTCGGCACCGGCATGATTGCTGCCTTCCATGCCCGCGCCATCGCGGCAATGGATGGTGCGGAGCTGGTAGCGAGCTGCGCCCGGCGGCCAGAGCAGGTTCAGGGAGCATGGCGCTGCCCCCTATACTGACCTGGCGGCGTTCCTAGCGCATCCAGGGCTTGATGCCGTGGCGATATGCACGCCCAGCGGAGCGCATCTGGAGCCCGCGCTGGCGGCAGCGACAGCGGGCAAGCATGTGATCTGCGAGAAGCCGCTGGAAGTTACAACTGCGCGGGTGGACCGGATGGTCGACGCCTGCCGGGCGGCGGGCGTGATGCTGGCGGGGATATTTCCGCGGCGTTTCAATCCTTCCACCGCTTTACTGAAACAGGCAGTTGCTGACGGCCGCTTTGGCCGGATCGCCTCCGCCGATGCCTATTTGAAATGGTGGCTAACACAGGCCTACTACGACAGCGGCGCGTGGCGCGGAACCTGGGCGCTGGACGGCGGCAGGGCACTGATGAACCAGTCCATCCACACAATCGACCTGCTGCTACACGTGATGGGCGACGTGCGCAGCGTGCGGGCCGAAACACGGCTGGTGGCGCATGAAGGCATCGAGGTCGAAGACACCGCTATCGCCATGCCGGAGTTCGAGAGCGGGGCGCTCGGCGTGATCCAGGGCACGACAGCCGCGTGGTCGGCTAAAGGCCATCCGGCGGAGGTACAGATCACCGGTGAGAGCGGCTCAGCGTTTCTGACCGGTGACCGGTTCCGGGCTTGGGAATTTGCCAAGGAAACACCAGAAGACGAGCGCATCCGCAGAGAGCACGGGCTGAACACACCCCAGGCAGGCGCGGGGGCGGCGGACCCGGCGGCCATCGACTTTTCCTGGCACCAACGCAACTATGAGGACGCGCTGGGTGCGCTCCGCGAGGGCAGGACACCATCAGTGGATGGCCAGGAGGCGCGGCGCGCGGTAGCCTTGATCGAGGCCATCTACCGCTCTGCCAAAGCGGGCGGCGAGAAAGTGGAAGTGGAGTAGACGCGCATGTACCTGACCGGATTTGCCGACGAGGCGAGCCAGGACCTATAGACCCAGATCAAAGTCACCAAGGAACTGGGCTGGAACGCCATCGAAAGCCGCTCCATCGGTGGCACCAATATCCACGACTTGCCCGACGCGGAATTCGAACGCGCGGCGGACATGCTGGATGCGGCAGGCGTGCGGGTGAACTGCTTCGGCTCCACCATTGCCAATTGGGGCAAGAACATCGACGACCCGTTCGAGATCACCCTGGCGGAGATCGAGCGCGCCATTCCGCGGATGCAGCGGCTCGGCACCAAGCTGGTGCGGATCATGAGCTATGCGCGCTGCGCCGGCGCGGGTGACCAGACGACCCAGAAGGCGGAGGAACGCTTTCGGCGATTGCGGGAAATCGTGCGCCTGTTCGGGGAAGCGGGCCTGACGCCCGTGCACGAGAACTGCATGAATTATGGCGGAATGAGTGCGGCGCACTCGCTGGATCTGGTGGAGAACGTACCGGGCCTGAAACTGGCCTTCGACACAGGCAATCCGGCCATCTCCAAGGACTATTCCAAGCCAGGCGAGCAGACCCAGGACCCGCTGGAATTCCTAGCCGCGATCCGCCCCCACGTCGCCTACGTCCATATCAAGGACGCCCGGCTGGAGGATGGCGGCCGCGAGGTCTTCACCTATCCGGGCGAGGGCGGCGGCCGGGTGCCGGACGTTGTGAAGGCGCTGGCGGAGAGCGGCTATGACGGCGGCATCTCCATCGAGCCGCACATGGCCCGCGTGTTCCACGACGCCAGCGCGGGTGAGGCCTCGGCAGAGGAAAGTTACGCCATCTAGGTAGAGTATGGTCGGCGGATGGAGAAGCTGCTAACCAACGCTGATGCAAGGGTGAGTAAGTACTGACCTCCACCGGCGTCTTCTTTTTTGTGCCGCGGTAAACCGCATTCCGGGGAATCTCAGCCGGCCGATTTAGGGACAGGCGACAGGAAGGACAGCAAATACTGTGAAGGAGGGGGGAATGCCGGGAACTTGGTGGAATTTGCGGCGGGCGCTGGTTGCCCTGTTTGCGCTATGCTGGTGCTGGCGGCTTCGCGAGCCACAGCGCAAATGTCCGTTACCAGCGTAGGCGGCGAAAAGCAGAACACCGACTCTACCGGCAGAGTTAACACAAGAATCCATCCGTGATGTGCTGTCCGGGATCAGCGATGCCGAGGCGCGAGAGCTACTTATCGGGGAACTGGACAAGCAGGCGAAGGCCCGCGCCAGCCAGTTGGCGACGCAGGATCAACGCAGCTTCGTGGAAGTGGTTGAAAGCTGGGGCGCGGCGTTGGGCGGCACCATTCTGGGCTCGGTCTTGTCGATCCCGAAATATCCAGTTGCCATTGGCGAAGCGATGATGACCTTTGCGGAACGGCGGGGCGACCAACCGCTATGGATGTTTTTCGCCGGCGTCCTGACCGCAATCGCCGCCGGACTGGCGCTTTCCTATATCGTCCAAATACTGACCCGTGGCTGGTACCGGGCGTTATGGGACGCAACGCCGGTGGGGCTCGGGTCGCGTATCAATATCCTGTTGGGTAGGTTCGGGCTGACCGGGGTATATTTGATGTGCTTCGTGGTGGGCGGCTTCATGGTGAACCGGCTGCTCAATCAGGGCACGCTGCCGGACTTCATGACCGGCAAGTTCATCATTCAGGCGATCGGCATCACCTGGTTCGCCGGGATGTGCGCGGGCTTTGTGCTGCCATCGCGGACGGCGTCATTGCGCTTGTGTGCGCTGGACGACGAGTCCGCCCGCTTTCTAACCCGCCGTATCATGATTATTTTCGGCTGGTCCGCGTTCGGGGTGGGCCTGCTGATCTGGCTCCAGGTCTTTGGCCTGCCGGAAGAGCTGCGCACCGGCTTCTGGGTCGGGCTCATCTATTACGGGCTGATGGCGCTGACCTTGTGGCAGGCCCCGGATGCGATAACCCGCATGGTGCGGGGCGAAGGCCATGTGGAAGCGGGCTGGGAGCGGTTCGCGCGCGCCTGGCCAAAGATCGCAGTCGGCCTTGGTCATCGTCAACTTCCTGCTGGTGATGCTGCTGGCGTCCACGGGCGTTCCCATTAACCTGAACGCGCTCGATGCGACGCTGGTGGTGATCCTGACGCTGCCGCTGCTTGAGGTTGCGCTTCCCGCCATCGTCCGGTCCGCCTGGCCGGTCGATCCGGAATCAGAATTGAGTATACAGGCCGCGCACCGCCTGACCGAGGACGGCATCGTGCGCGTCGCACGGATTCCGGTAATCGTGCTGTTGATACTGGGCCTCGCTAGCATGTGGGGCCTGAACCTGCAGGATCTGGCGTCCCAGGGCGTCGGCGCGCAGTTCGCCAGGGCGATCATCCACTCGTTCGTCATCCTGATGATCGCCTATGCCGCGTGGGAGGCGATGAACATCGCCGCCGACCGGCAGATCGCCATCGATCGCGCCTCAGCAGGCATCGACACCGACGAGGAGCAGGAAGGCGAAGGTGGCAAGGGCGGCACGCGCCTTGGCACGCTTATGCCGCTGATCCGCGGCGTCGCCCGCTTCTTCATCGCCCTGCTGGCGGGCTTGGCGGTGCTGGGAGAGATGGGCGTCAACATCACGCCGCTGCTGGCCGGTGCCGGTGTGCTGGGCCTGGCCATCGGCTTTGGTGCACAGACGCTGGTGCGGGATGTGCTGTCGGGCTTCTTCTTCCTGATCGATGATGCCTTCCGCAAGGGCGAGTACATCAATCTGGGTGATGTGGCCGGCACGGTGGAGAGCATCTCCATCCGCTCCATGCAATTGCGTCATCACAACGGCCCGCCGCACACCATCCCGTTCGGCGAGATCAAGTATCTGACCAACTTCTCCCGCGACTGGGTGATGATGAAGCTGCCGCTGCGCGTCACCTACGACACGGATGTCGAGAAGCTGCGCAAGATGATCAAGAAGCTGGGCCAGTAGATGCTGGAAGACCCGGAATTGGGGCCGAAGTTCATGGAGCCGCTGAAGAGCCAGGGCGTGATCCAAATGGACGACTCGGCGATGATTGTCCGGGTCAAGTTCAAGACCAAGCCGGGCGATCAGTGGACGCTGCGGACCAAGGTCTTCGCCAAACTGCGGGAACTGTTCGAAAAGGAAGGTATCAAGTTCGCTCACCGCGAGGTCACCGTGCGGATCGCCGACGACGGTCATCATGGCAATGGCGAAGTCATCGATGGCAACGACGCGGCCCGGCAGCAACGCATTCGAGAGGAAGCGGCGGCGGGCGCAGCCCGTGCCATCATCGCACAGGACGAAGCAGCGAAGGGTGGCAAGCCGCCAGGAGATTCGCGCTAGTCTATGATGAAATCGCCAAGCCGCTCAGATGCGATCTCCCCGTAACTAGAACAACCCCGGCATTATCGCCGGGGTAGAGCGGTCACGTACCGTAGTTCACAACCGGTAAGTCTGAGGCTCGGATAGTACGTCTTCCTTCCGGAGAGGCAATCGCTGAGAAAACGGGTCTGAAACTGCCTCTCTCCTATTCCGGGTTGTGCGCGCACCGCCAGGCGACGATGATGCAGTCGCGCCATTGCCCGGCCATGGGGCCGTAGGGCATCTTGCCCATGCGGTTGTAGCGGGCCCACCACCTTGCCTGTGGCTTCCGGGTGGTGGGCCCGCTACAACCGCATGGGCAAGATGCGGCTTTCGATGAGCCAGAGGCCAGCTGCTTCTGCCTCTTCCATGAATGCGGAGAGCAAGATCCGTCCAATGCCCAGACCGCGGGCGTCCGCCGCCACGTAGACTGAGTGCTCTGCTACGCCGCGATAGACCGGGCGGGAGGAGAAAGCCGAGCATGCTGCCCAGCCGACGACCTTACCGCCAGCTTGCGCCACCAGACGCGGTGTTTCGATCTTTCCGTTGAAAAAGCGGTCCCATTCCGGCACCTCGGCCTCAAAAGTGGCGTGACCGGTCGCTATACCCTCAGCATAGATTCGCAACACTTGGTCGGCATCGGCAGGCGTCATCTCTCGGATCAAAACAACGTCAGGCACGGGGATGGGTTTTCCGGTAAATATCGAGCAGCCGGGCTTCGTCGACCTCAGTATAGCGCTGGGTGGTGCTGAGAGACGAGTGCCCCAGCAGCTCCTGGATCGTGCGCAAATCCCCGCCTGCGCCCAACAAGTGGGTGGCGAAGCTGTGGCGTAGCGCGTGCGGCGTCGCACGCTCGTCCAGGCCTAGCAATGGCCGTAACTCGCGCAAGCGCTTTTGTACCATACCCGCTGATAGCCGCTTGCCCCGCGCGCCGACGAATAGCGGTCCCTCCCGCGTCAGGCCGAACGGACAGGCATCAAGATATGTGCCGGTCATCTGCGCAACTGCTGGAATCATGGGCACCAGGCGCTCCTTATGGCCCTTGCCGGTCACGCGCACGCTCTCGCCAAAAGGATAGGCGGCTCGGTCCAGGCGGAGCGCCTCGCCGATGCGCAGGCCACAGCCATAAAGCAACGCGAACACCGCCTGATCCCGCAGGCCGATCCAGGTCTCCGCAACTACATCTGCGACCTCAACCAGGGCAGAGGCCTGCTGCACTTCCAGGGGCCGGGGCGCGGACTTTGCCACTTTCGGCGCTCGCAAGGCGGCCAGGCCGCCAATTCCGGCGTGTCCCTGACGGCGGAGAAAGCGGTCCAAACTCTTCAAAGCCGAAACACCCAGCGCCCGCGACCCAGCGGACTGCCCGCGCCTATGCTGGGCAGCCTGCCAGGCGCGTAGATCACTGACTTGCAGCTCGACCAATGATTTGAGACTGGGTGCGCCGCCCAGATGATCCGAGAGAAAGGAACAAACGCCAACAATGTCGTGGGTGTAGATGGCAACCGTGCGCGGAGATAGCCGACGCTCGCCCGTCATCCAGCCCTGCCAGGCGTGGACTGCCTCGGCCAAGTCAGGGGCGAAGGGGATCAATCCGCGAGGCATGGCGGTTCGACCAGGTTCAGCCATGCCCGGATCGTTATGGCGAGGGTGCTGGCGAGAAAGCGCAGCAACTCTGTGTTTTGGCGGGGATGAAAGCGCCCGGCTTCGCGGGAGCCAATGGCAAGCAGGCCGGGTGGCACTTCTTCGTGGATGGAAAGCCGCAACCAGACAACAGAGCGGGCAAGGCCGGCCGCAGCGCCAAACATGGCGGGGTCAGGCGGGTCCAACTCACTGATGATGCGCACTTCCTGCAACCGCCCCAGACGCGAGTCCACGTCGCCCGGAGCCAACAGGCTCAGTCCCATTTTCGAACCGGGTACAGCCCGGTCAGGCGCGGATTCAACCCCCATCATCACCACGTCAGCATCCAGCATGGCAGCCCACTCATCCACCACCGTGGAAATGGCCCGACCGAAAGATGGCGCTGCAAGAAGCGTCAGCGCCGCTTTGTGAACAGCCTGCTGGGTCGACTTGTTGGTACGGCTGGCAGCGAGCAATTCACGGCTTGCTCCCTTCAACGCTTCCAGTTCACGCCGCTGGCGCTCCACCAGAAAACGCTGGAAGTCAACCACGCCCTTGCCCTGGTCATGATCAGGCGGGGTTAGTGCGAACAGCAGATCAGGGTTTTCCGCCAGGAAGTCCGGGTGCTGGCGCAGCCATGCAGCCACCGCTTCTGGCGAGAGCGTCTCCGCAGGCGGCGCACGGCGGCGCTTAGGCTCGGGGTTCTGCGCCACCGGACCGGCCCGCCTACTGATCCAGGATCGACTGGCCGGTACCGGCCCAGTCCGCCAGGAATGCCGCCAAGCCCTTGTCGGTCAGCGGATGGTTATAGATCTGGCGGATGACGTTCGGCGGCAAGGTCGAAACATGCGCGCCCATCCTCGCAGCCTGCAACAGGTGCACAGGATGACGGATGGAGGCGACCAGCACTTCGGTCTGAATCGCGTCGTAGTTCTTATAAATCTGCACGATGTCGGCAATAAGCTGCATGCCGTCCTGGGACAGGTCGTCCAGCCGTCCGACGAAGGGCGAGATGAACGCCGCACCAGCCTTACCCGCCAGCAGCGCCTGGTTGGCGGAGAAGCAAAGCGTGACGTTGACCATGGTGCCTTCATCAGAAAGCGCCTTGCACGTCTTCAGCCCGTCATAGGTCAACGGCACTTTCACCGCCACATTCGGCGCGATTTTCGCCAGGCGGCGGCCTTCTTTCAACATCGTTTCGTAGTCGGTTGCCGCGATTTCCGCTGACACAGGCCCCGGTACGACCTCGCAAATCTCAGCGATCACGTCGACAATCTTCCGGCCGGTCTTGGCCATCAACGACGGGTTCGTCGTAACGCCATCCAGCAGGCCGGTTTCGTTCAAATCGCGGATATCTTTCAGATCCGCCGTGTCGACAAAAAACTTCATGCACCATCTCCACCGCTCGGCCCCGTGACCGCAGGAGCGCGACCGAGTATGGTCTATGGGTTAGATTCGCAGACCGCAGTCTAGCTGATGCTGCCCTGCGAGACTAGGCCGGACGCCCAAAACCCTATGGAAGAACCCCAGACTGTCCAGGTCGGACTGCCCGCCATGCTGCCGTTCGAGCGGCCGCTGACCTATGCCCTGCCCGAGGGGATGCAACTTGCGCCGGGCGATTGGGTGGAGGTGCCACTCGGCAAGCGGGCGCTGGTTGGTGTGGTTTGGGATGCGGAGGAAAATCCACCCGCCGCCCAGGCCGTTTCCGCCGCCAAACTGAAGATCGTCGCGGTAAAGCTCGACGCCCCCCGGATGACCGAGGCGCTGCGGCGGGTGATTGATTGGGTCGCAGCCTACACGCTCAGCCCGCATGGGCTGGTGCTGCGGATGGCAGTGCACCTGCCTGCACTCTCCCAACCTGATTCGCCCCGTACAGCCTTCCGAGCCGCGCAGGAGGTACCTGATGGCGTCCGCATCACTGCCGCCCGGCAAAAAGTGCTGGAAGCCGCGACGGCCACGCCACTCACCGCCCGGGAACTGGCAGCGGCGGCCGGCGTCAGCGATGCCGTGGTGTGGGCGATGGCGGATGCGGGTCTGCTGACGCGCATCGCCCTGCCGCCCGCAACGCCACCACTCCCCGATCCAGATCTCCCCGGTCCGGCCCTCTCGACAGAGCAACAGACGGCAGCTGATGCGCTGATCGAGGCCGTGCGCGAGCGGCGGTTTGAGGTCGATCTGCTGGACGGTGTTACCGGGTCCGGCAAGACCGAAGTCTATTTCGAAGCCATTGCGGAAGCCCTCCGCGATGGTGGCCAGGCCCTGGTTTTACTGCCGGAAATTGCCCTGACCGCCCAATGGCTCGACCGCTTCCGCAAACGGTTTGGCGTTGCGCCCGTTGTCTGGCACTCGGAAGTTGGAGCGCCGACACGGCGGCGCTCATGGCGCTGGATCACCGACGGCTCGGCCCGAATCGTGGTCGGCGCCCGCTCCGCCCTGTTCCTGCCCTTCCACGACCTGCGCCTGATCGTGGTGGACGAGGAGCATGACCAAGCCTTCAAGCAGGAAGATGGCGTCCGCTACCACGCCCGCGACATTGCCGTGGTCCGCGCCCGCTTCGAATCGGCGCCGATCTGCCTCGCCTCCGCTACGCCTTCGTTGGAGACCGTCGCCAATGTGGAGCGCGGCCGCTATCGCCGCCTGCCCCTGCCGGAGCGGCACGGCGGAGCCAGCATGCCGACCGTTGAGGTCATCGACCTCATCAAGAATCCCCCGCCGCGGGGCCAATGGATTGCGCCACCGGTCGCCGATGCCGTCAGCGAAGCATTGGCGAATGGCGAGCAGGCGCTCCTGTTTCTAAACCGCCGTGGCTATGCCCCGCTCACGCTATGCCGTACATGCGGCCACCGCTTTGCCTGCCCCCATTGCAGCGCCTGGCTGGTGGAGCACCGCTATACTGGCCGCCTGCAATGCCACCACTGCGGCCATACAGAGCGCGTGCCACCCGCCTGCCCGACCTGCAACGCCACCGAGAGCCTGGCGGCCTGCGGTCCAGGCGTAGAGCGCACTGCGGAGGAAGTAGCCGAACGCTGGCCCGAGGCGCGGGTGGCGGTCATGTCCTCCGACCTGCTGGCAGGACCGCAGGCTGTGGCAGACCTGATCAACGCCATCGGCCAGCATGAGATCGACCTGATCGTCGGCACCCAGTTGATTGCCAAAGGCCACCACTTCCCTTTGCTGACCGTTGTCGGCGTGGTCGATGCCGATCTTGGCCTGAGCGGCGGCGACCTCCGCGCTTCCGAGCGCACCTTTCAGCTTTTGACTCAGGTGGCCGGCCGCGCAGGACGTGCCGAGAAGCCTGGCCGGGTGCTGCTCCAGACAACAGAACCCACCCAGCCTGTCTTGCAGGCCCTCGCCGCCGGAGACCGGGATGCTTTCTATAAGGTAGAGGCCGCCGCCCGCCGAGACGCGGGCATGCCGCCCTTCGGCCGCCTTGCTGCCTTGATCATCTCCGCCAACGACCTCGGCGCAGCGATGGAGTTCGCCCAGCAACTGGCCGCAGCCGCGCCGCATGGCCCGCATGTGCGTGTTCTGGGCCCCGCGCCTGCACCACTCGCGTTGATCCGCGGCCGGCACCGGGTACGGCTGCTTTTGCATGCCGGGCGGGATCAAAACGTACCACAAATTCTGCGCGCCTGGCTGGCCAACGCTAAGCCTTCCGGCAGCGTGCGCCTCAGCATCGACGTGGACCCACACAGTTTCCTCTAGTTGTTCCATTCCGGCTAATCGGATAGCCCTCGTCGCTCTGCGTTTTTCATGGCACGCTGTGTTTTGACCGAGGCGCGGGATGGGAGAGCGACATGGTGATCAAGCTTCACAGTCAGGCGACGACGCCACCGAAGATCAGGGCGGCCATACAGGCCAGTGACGACCCTGCGTGGGTTCTTGCCGAGCGTCACGGGACCACGGAACAGACCGTATGGAAATGGTGCCAGCGTGCCAGCGTGGAGGATCGCAGCCACACGCCCCATCGCCTTCAGACGACGTTGACGCCAGCGCAGGAAGCTGTCGCCGTGGCCCTCCGCAAGACGCTTTTGGTCTCGCTGGATGATCTGCTGGCGGTGGTGCGCGAGTTCTTGAACCCGGTTCCATCCCCATCGACCTGAAATACCTGCCACCCGCAGTGCCCGCAACCCATCGGCATCATGCGGGAAGCCGTCAGCCATAGCCTGTGCGGCCTGGATGGTGCCACGACCCCGGCGGCTGTAGAGGCCGACACCAGCAAGCCGCGCAGCACATTCCAGCCGGTCAGAGGCTCCGCCAGGTGGTGCAGCACGCCCATGGCTTCGATATGGTCGAAGCGTTGGTCCAGCCCGCCGAGCGTTAGAATATCGGCCTCCGCAAAGCGTACGTTCTGAATGCCGAGCCGCTCCGCCTGCATTCGCGCGTAGCCGATCACCGCGTTCCAGGACATTTGGGACGTCACCTACTTGTTCCATCCCCATCGACCTGAAATACCTGCCACCGATGGCAGATGAGAGCCGCCGCCGTTCCCTCTTCGTGGCCATCGACAGGGCAACGCGTTGGGTTGTTGTCAGGGTCTACAACAGCAAGACAGCGGCCAATGCCCGGCGCTTCCTGCGCGCCCTGGAGCGCGCCTGCCCGATGCGGATCCGCCCCATACTCCCGGATAATGGAAAAGAGTTCACGGATCGCCTCTTCGGTCTGCGCCAGCGCGCCGCAACAGGCGCGCATGAATGCGACACGCTGGGCGCTGCCCTCGATATCGATCATCGCCTGACGCCGCCTAGGTCACCTCAGACCAACGGTATGGTCGAACGGCTCAATGGCCGCATCGAAGAGGTTCTGCAGAGCCATCCCTTCCGATCCGGCGCGGTTCTGGAAGCCACGCTGCTTCGCTATGTCTGACTTTACACCCAGCCGCTGCCGCAATCAGCCCTGGGCAGCAAGACGCCTTTGCAGGCAATGAAGGGATGGCGCAAACTCAAACTAGAGCTGGTCAGGAAACAGCCATATTACCTTCCAGGATGGGACGCCCACCAAGCTGGATGCGATCCCAGGTCAGGCGGTGCAGGTGCCTGGGGTGACACGCGACATTCGCATCCTGCCGGGGCTCGCGCAGCGCCCGCCCGGCGTGCCGGACGTGATGCGGGGGGAGGAGACCCTGCTGCTCGGCCTGGCGCTGAACGGCGCTGCCGATGGCTTGATCTGCCTGCCGGGTACGCACTCCAAATGGGTCCGCTTGGAGGAAGGCAGCGTCCGCCGCTTCTCCATCGCCATGACGGGGGAGGTCTATGGCCTGCTCGCGAACCAGTCCGTCCTGAAACATTTCGTTACGGGCGCGGGGGTGGAAGGGCTTTCTGACCTGCGGGAGTTTCGCGGTGCCGTGCGGGAAGGACTGGCTGCGCCCGAAGCCCTGCTCCGTGCGCTTTTCACCGTTCGGTCTGGTCCTTTGCTGCTCGGGGCGGGCGAGCCCGATGCCGTCGCCGCCCGCCTCTCCGGCCTGCTGATCGGCGCGGAAATCGCAGGCATGAAGCCCGCGCCCGGCTCAGAAGTCACCCTCGTCGGTAGCGGCCCGCGCCGCGAGCTATGAGACCGCGCTGCACGTGGCTGGATTGCGCCCTGAAAGGCTTGACGCCGACGCCTTGGCGGTCGCCGGGCTGTTTCACGCCGCACGTTTGATCTGGCCGGGCTAAAATGCGGACATAATTTTGGGGAATTATATACGAAAATCCCAATTTGAATGCTCCGGGTCGCTTTGACACGGAGCCTTCGCCGGATCAGATGTCGTTGTCTTCGATCACCCGTTTGGGCCGCAGCGCGATCCGTGCGAACTCGCTGAGTGTCGGAACGGTTCCGTCCGCCTTGCGGATCACGAACGGGTCTTCAAGTTCGGCTTTCGTCGGCTGGTAGCTGTGGGGTTTGACCCGTACCGTTGGGCGATTAGTCGGTTTGTTCGTTGCCATAGGCTGTCTCCCTGTTTCCCTCAGTTCAGGTTCAATAGCAAGTCGTGCCAGGCTTTACGGGCTGACTGTTCCTGTCTCCTGTCCAGTTCTGCGCAAATTTCCCGAATGAACCGGGTGCGCCATTCTTCCGTCAAAAGCACTAGAACGTGATATGATAGGCTCTGAATTTGCGCAACGTAGATGTTCAGTCCTGCCGCGAAGTTTCTCTTCAGGAGTTCCGAGATGTCACCCTGATCTGCTTTCCGTGTTGCCGGAACGGCAAAGAGCAGGTCCGTTAAACCTGCTCCTGTCTGCTTGGCTTTTCGTGTAGATGACTGAGCATCAGCAAGCGTGAGGTTCTGATCCTTGACCTCGACTACGAGACACAGTTCGCCGTCTTTTCGGCACATGATGTCCCCCGGCATCCCTGACGCGGAATCCGCTTCATTGATCCCTTGTGACTGCACATCATCGAACAGAGAAAACCCATCGCCAATAATTCTGAACAAGGCTGCCGCGACACCTAGCGGCCTCAGCCCCCCGCTCGATTCCGCCAGAAAAGCTTCCAGCATGTCGTTCAACTGCATCAGACTGATGCGCTGGGGGATAGGGTAGGCGATCTGCTGTTCAGCCAGCAGCCTTGCAAGCGAAGCCATGACGCGCCCGAACGCACGTCGAATATCTTCCGGTGCCGCACTCTCGAAAGGTTCAAGAAACCGGACCAGCGCATCCCAATCGCCCGAGTTGCGAACGTTGTCCATGCCCCTGGACAGTTTCGTTCGTCGCAACGGTTTGCTCGCATAAGGATCCGAGCTGGCTCCCAGCACTCCGTGGTTGTCGGCATCCCAGGGGACGATCACGTTTTTAGCGAAGCTTCGAGCATCCCATGAGCCTTCACCATCGTCTTTCTGCTGAAGGGCGAGAATGTTTCGGTTCGGATCAGCGATCTTCCCGAGAAGCTGCGTAAAGATCGCGTATCGGATGGATTTGACGGAAGAGTTGGTGATCTGATCCACTTCCGGATATGCTTCGTGCCCTTCATCATCGAGAGCTTCCCGCCATTTAGCGTCCAGCCATTCGCGTGCCGCATGAAAGTTCATCAGAAATTCAGCCAAACGGACTCTTGACGCATCTTGCGAACTGAGGGGCATTGCCGTTTCTTCGCATCCACGCGCCGCCATTTCCGGTACAGACGTTCATAGAGATCGGTCTTATACCCTGACAGCACAACACGACCACGCGAGCCGTTCAGTACGTCAGCCAGGTGCCTGTGGTCATGATCCGCCATTTCGTAGCCGTAGGCGGAAGGATCGCCGCGTGAGGAGTGCACATAAGGGGGATCGACATAGAACACGGTGTCTGCCGTGTCGTACCGTTGAATCACATCAATTGCCGGGGCGTTCTCGATCTGCACCCGCTGAAGACGCTGCGCAATCTCTGCTAGCCCTTCGACAGAACCGAGCCATCGCGAGACTGCGCCCGACATGCCAGCCCGTGAAGTGAGCACGCAGTGCGCCCAGCGGCCCTCACTGCTTGTCTGCGCCAGGCCGGTCCGGGTCTGTCGTGCCCGGATATAGAATCGCCGTGCGCGTTCCAGATTCGACAGTCCTTTTTCCGGAGTGCAGGCCCTCAGCAGTTCTTCGCGTGAGAATGGCGTAAGGCCAATTGCCTTTGTGAGCTTCGCGCTTTGATTGCGCAACGTCTCAAAGAAGTTGACAAGTTCAGAGTCGAGATCGTTGTATGTTTCGACGGGATACGGATTGACATTGAGCAGAACAGCAGCGGAGCCGCCGAACACATCACAGAAATGCGTTGCGTCTGTCGGAATCAGCGGTAGCAGGAAGTCGAGATGCGAGAACTTCCCGCCGTACCAGCCGAATGCGATCATCTTCCCGGATCGTCGCCTTGCGATGCGTCGCCCTGTCCCTGCCGAGTTAACCTGAGGCGCAGCAGTCACGCTCGTGCCTCCGCATCCAGTCCGTTGTCAGCGATCAGATCCCTGTAGCGGAGCCGTTTCCCTCTCATCCCTGAAACGATGCCGCTCATCTGGTCTACGGTGTCGTTCCCTCGCGAGTTATGACGACCGGCAAACTCGGTAACGTAGCGTTGCAAATGCTTCTTACTGAACCTGTGAAACGTACCCTTGTGAGCGCGTTCCAGCGTAGCCCAGAAGCTCTCAATGCCGTTCGTGTGCGCTTGCAGGCGTACATACTCGCGTGCGTTGTGGTTGACGCTTTCGTGGGCGCGTCTGATGCCCACGTAGGACGTGCTGTCGTCAGTGTAAACCTGCGCGTGGGGCTGGCTGTGGCCTTCTATGAAGCCTTGCAGCGTCTTCGCTGTGGTGTTTGGTATGACTTTAGCGACGACCTTGTTGGTCTCGCGATCCTTGACACCAACAACGATTGACTTGCCAACTCCGCCCCTGCCAGCGTGCCGTTTCCTGTTCTTGTGCTTGTTCTTTTCGAGTCCGCCAACGTAGGTTTCGTCGGCTTCAACTGGCCCGGCAAACAGAGTGCTTTCGCCGGATTCAAATGACGTTCTCAGTCTGTGCATCAGATGCCATGCCGACTTTTGAGTAATCTCAAGATCGCGGTGCAACTTCATGCTGGATACGCCCTTCAGGTTCGTAATCAGCAGGTATATGGCAATTGCCCAGTCCCGGTAGCCCAGCTTGGTTCCCTTCATGACCGTGCTGGATTTCATGCTGAACTGCCGCCGGTTCGGGCAGTCGCGGCAGCGGTGCGTCATGGTCTTGTGCTTGATCCCGGACTGGACGTTGAACGATCCGCAATGCGGGCAGTAAGGGCCGTTCGGCCAGACTTGGGCTTCAAGCCATTCCTGAGCTGCGTCTTCCGTCGGAAACATCTCCATCAGCTTCTTCAGGCTTATGCCCTTGCGATGATGTTTGCCCGGTGCGCTCTGTGCCATGTCTTCTGCCCTTCGTCTTCTCAATTGGGAGTTTACTGTAACGAACTATGACGACGACCGCAAGGGGAAATTGGGATTTTCGTATATAATTCCCTAATTTTGGCTTTCACCATTTAACAGGCTCAGGGTGAGGTCATTTTGAGTCGCCAAGAAACAATTTTCCGCCTTCACCCTGAGCCTGTCGAAGGGTGAACCACTCTCCATCATGCGAAAATTGGCGGAAAGGAGTGGGAGTCGAACCCACCAGGCAACGTTGGCGCCGCCTCGACTGGTTTTGAAGACCAGGCCGGCCACCGGACCGGAATCCCTTCCGCCTCCTTGTTAGCCTTACTTACCTTTCAGGGGCAACCAGCCTTCTCCATTGCCGTGGCGAAATGGTGACGGCACTATCCAGGGAACGCCCGATCTCCCGCGATAGGAACCCGCCCATGCAACTCATCGACGCCCAGATACATCTGTGGGGCCAGGGCCTGCCCAGCAATATGGCGCACTGGCAGGTGACGTCTTTCACCACCGAAGAAGCCGTCGCCCTGATGGATGAAGCCGGTATTGACGCCGCGGTCATTCATCCTCCGCCGTGGGACCCGAACGCCAACGATATGGCCATCAAGGCCGTGCAGGACTATCCGGGCCGCTTCGCCATCATGCACAAGGTGCCATGGGATGAAGCCATCGCCTGCCCTCTGCTGGAGCGCTGGCACGAAACGCCCGGCATGCTGGGCATCCGCTACACGTTCCTGGAGCCGCACCAGCGGGAGGCGCTGGAGAGCGGCGCGCTCGATTGGCTCTGGGCTGCCTGCGAGGAGCACGGCATCCCGGTGGCGGGTCTGGCAACCGATTCCCTGCCCGCCGTCGGTGCGATTGCCGAGCGCCATCCAGGCTTGAAATTCACCGTCGATCACCTTGGCGGCCGCGGCGGCAACACCACGCTAAAAGACGATGCCGCGATGGTGCATATGCCAGAGCTGAGCAAGCTGGCCAAACATCGGAACATTGCGGTGAAGGCTACCGGCGCGCCCGGCTATTGCAGCGGGCCGTACCCGTTTGCCTCCATGCATCCCTACCTCCAACAGATTTACGATGCCTTCGGGCCTGCGCGCATGTTCTGGGGTACGGACATCTCCAAGATGCCGTGTTCCTGGAAGGAGTGTGTGGAGATGTTCACCGAGCACCTGCCCTGGCTGGCCAAGGAAGACCTGCCGCAGATTATGGGGCAGGCAGTGTGCAACTGGTGGGGCTGGGACCGGCCTGACTAGGCTTGAAAATCTGCAAGAAGGCTATTTTTTCGCCCAACGCCAGGAACTGTCCTTTTTGGAGGCAGGCAATGTACCTAAAAAATAGCCTTCTATTGCGCATGCGCAATTTGTGGCTAGAATTTGGACATACGTAATTTTACCGATCTGGTGAAAAAGTTAATTAATTGAAAAATATGCAGAAAATATAAAAACCGAATTTTGGCATGGTGTTTGCTTGGTAAGGGGCGTTGCTGCTTTCCAAGGGAGTTTCTACCGATGTCACTAAGCAAATCAGCTCGAAATTGGGTTATGGCGGGCGCTGCCGCCGCGGCCCTGACGGCGGGCTCCGTCGCCTATGCCGCAGACACGATCAAAGTGGGCGTGCTGCATTCGCTTTCCGGCACCATGGCCATCAGTGAGACAACGCTGAAAGACGCCATGCTGATGCTGATCGCCGATCAGAACGCCAAGGGCGGTCTGCTGGGCAAGCAGCTAGAGGCCGTTGTCGTTGATCCGGCCTCCAACTGGCCGCTTTTCGCCGAAAAAGCCCGCGAGTTGATCACCCAGAATGGGGTGGAGGTGGTGTTCGGCTGCTGGACCAGCGTTAGCTGCAAGTCCGTGCTGCCGGTGTTCGAAGAGCTGAACAGTATGCTGTTCTACCCTGTCCAGTACGAGGGCGAAGAAAGCTCCCGCAACGTGTTCTACACCGGTGCCGCGCCGAACCAGCAGGCGATCCCGGCAGTGGAATACCTGATGAGCGAAGACGGCGGTAGCGTCGAGCGCTGGGTGCTGGCGGGCACGGACTATGTCTATCCGCGCACGACCAACAAGATTCTCGAGTCCTTCCTGAAGCAGAAGGGCGTCGCAGCTGAAGACATTATGATCAACTACACGCCGTTCGGTCACGCCGACTGGCAGACCATCGTGGCCGACATCAAGGCGTTCGCCAGCGAAGGCAAAAAGACCGCCGTGGTCTCCACCATCAACGGTGACGCCAACGTGCCGTTCTACAAGGAACTCTCCAACCAGGGCATTGCCGCCGAAGACGTGCCGGTCATGGCCTTCTCGGTCGGTGAGGAAGAGCTTGCCGGTATCGACACCACCAACCTGGTCGGTCACCTGGCCGCCTGGAACTATTTCATGAGCGTCGATACGCCGGAAAATGAAGAGTTAATCAAGAAGTGGCACGCCTTCATCGGCGACGACAAGCGCGTCACCAACGATCCGATGGAAACGCACGTGATCGGCTTCCAGATGTGGGTGCAGGCGGTGCAGCAGGCCGGTACCACCGACGTGGACGCCGTCCGCCAGGCCATGTACGGCCAGAAGGTGCGCTCGCCCAGCGGTTTTGACGTGGTCATGAACACCAACCACCGCCTGTCCAAGCCGGTGCTGATCGGTGAGATTCAGGCTGATGGCCAGTTCGAGATCGTATCTGAGACCGAAACCGCCATCGTTGGCGACGCCTGGACCGACTATCTGCCGGAAAGCGCGAAGCTGACTGCCGATTGGACCTACCCCTGGGTCTGCGGCAACTGCGAGAAGCCGAAATACGGTGCGATGACCAACTAAACCTCTACCCAACCTTCCCCGGGCTGCGTCCGCGCGCCGTCCGGGGAAGCCTTTTCTGCCAATCCACCACCTGGCGTCATTGCGGGTCCGCGTTCGCGGGCGAAGCAACCCACCGACGGTCAATGATCTTTCCGGCTTCGATGGGTTGCCGCGTCGCCTGCGGCTCCTCGCAATGACGCCAGGTGTGTGAAACCGGTGCCGGCGGCATAAGGCAAAGAAACTTATTTTGTGAAACGCGTCCAAGAAACGAAGCAATCAATGCGCCTGTTACTCGCCACCATATTCATGCTGCTCGCATTCGCGGCTGGCTCGGCAAAGGCCGATCCGCTGATGGATGCAGCTGCCAAACTGCCGGACGGCGGTTATTCCGAACGAATTGCTCAAGTTGAAGTCATTGCAAACCTAGGCGATCCCCGGGCAATTCCCTTGTTGGAGGCGCTAAGTGGCGGCGACCTGCATGTCCGCAAGAGCGACGGCCTGCTAGTAGTAGCCATCCGCGAAGGCCAGGACTACCTGCTGAGTGATCCGCTGACCGGAGCCGACTTGGGTCAGGCCGGGCGCCGCGACACCAGTAAAGTTAAGGTTAACAACCGCGTCCGCGGTGCAGTGGCGGAGGCCCTGGCCCAGTTGAAATTCGCCAGCCCCGATGCCGCGACCCGGCAGTTGGCAGCAGAGCATGCTGGCCCGCCTGCGCGCGGCACTGGACAAGGAACAGGCGGCCGAGGTGAAGGCTGCCATGCAGTCGGTCCTGATCGCTGCTGAGCTGGCGGCGGGCACGCCGGCCGAGCGCATTGCCGCCATCGACCGGCTCTCCGGCAGCCTGGACCCGGCGGTCCGCGCCTTGCTGGGTCAGGTTCAGAACGATGCCAATGCCGAGCCAGAAGTCCGCGCCGCCGCGGCCAAGGCCATCGAGAAGATCGAGTTCCAGCGCGCCTGGCTGGATGCTGGCCTCGCCGTTTTCCAGGGCATTTCCCTTGGCTCCATCCTTTTGCTGGCCGCCATCGGCCTCGCTATCACCTTTAGCGTGATGGGTGTTATCAACATGGCGCACGGCGAGATGATCATGCTCGGCACCTACTCCGCCTTTGTGGTGCAGGAGGCATTCCGAGTTTTCCTGCCGCCATCCCTCTTCGACCTGTATCTGATTGCAGCCATCCCGGTAGCCTTCATGGTAGCAGCCGTGGTTGGCATGGCGATGGAGCGGAGCGTCATCCGCTACCTCTACAACCGGCCGTTGGAGACGTTGCTCGCCACGTGGGGCATCAGCCTGATTCTGCAACAGGCGGTGCGCAGCGTGTTCGGCGCGACTAACCGCGAGGTCGCCAATCCCAACTGGATGAGTGGCGGTTTTGAAATTATCGGCGGCGTGGTGCTGACCTATAACCGGCTCTGTATCATCGTTTTCTGCCTGATCGTTTTGGCGCTGGTAATGCGGTCCAAGCTGCTGGTGCTCGACGAGCCGACCGAGGGCATTCAGCCCTCCATCATCAAGGATATTGGCCGCGTCATCGCGGACTTGGCAGCGGCGGGCGAAATGGCCATCGTGCTGGTCGAGCAATATTTCGAGTTCGCCCGAGACCTGGCCGACCGCTTTGCCGTGATGGATCGCGGCGAGGTGGTTGTCTCCGGCGTCTGTGGGGAAATGGATGAAGCCAGTGTACGCCGAACCCTTACCGTCTAGCGGGGACGCCTCGCTGCGATTCGTTGGCACCGCGGTCAGTCGGCGGCTGCAACGCTCCGCCGGGCGGGCGGCGGTGGCGTTCCGCCTTGGGAGCGGCGGACGAACCATGCTCGCCGACCTGCACCAAAGCGCACCCTGCCGCGCCCTGCTGCCCCAAAGCGAGGACCTGCCGACCGCTGTCTACGCCACCACCTGCGGTGGCCTGACGGGCGGCGACCATGTGCGGTTTGACCTTAGCGTCGAAGCAGGTGCTGCGGCTCGTGCTACCACGCAAGCCGCCGAGCGGGTCTATCGCGCGCGGGCCGAAGATGAACCGGCTCGTGTAGAGAACCTGGTGAGCGTGGGCGAGGGGGCCTACGCCGAATGGCTGCCGCAAGAGACCATTCTCTTCGACGGTGCGCGCCTCTCCCGGCGGACGGTGTTCCACGTCGCCGCGGAAGCCCAGGTGCTGGCCTGCGAACTGCGCGTATTGGGGCGGGCCGCTCATGGCGAAACCTTCCAGGAAGGCTTTCTCGCCGACCGCATCGAGGTGCGGCGGGCCGGAAAGCTGGATGCAGTGAGGTTGGATGACCCGGAGAGCCTCAAAAGCAACCGTTCCCCGGAAGCGCCGAAAGGTGCTGTCCGGGGATCGGCACGTAATAGAGCGCGCCTTCGCCTCCCCCGCCGGGTTCGGCGGCCACCCGGCCATCGCCACCGTGTTTTTCGCCGCCCCCGGCGCGCCCGATCATCTGAGCGCTGCCCGCGAATCCCTGATCGAGGAGCAGGCTGTCAAAGCCGCCGCCACCGCCTGGGACAATATCCTGGTGACACGCTTCCTCGCGCCTGACGTATTTCAGTTGCGCCGGGCGGTTGCCCGGTTCGTTACCAGCTTCCGCGCGCGCTTAGGCGGTGCGCCGGTCATGCCCCGTTTCTGGTCTCTTTAAGAGAAGGAGCTCCCCATGCGCCTCACCCCCAGAGAAAAAGACAAACTGCTCGTCGCCATGGCGGCGGAGGTTGCGCGCAAGCGCCTCTCCCGCGGCGTCAAGCTCAACTATCCCGAAGCCATCGCGCTCATTACCGACTTCGTGGTGGAGGGCGCGCGCGACGGACGCTCGGTTGCCGACCTGATGCAGGCGGGCGCTCACGTCATCGCCCGCAACCAGGTGATGGAAGGTATCGCCGAAATGATCCATGAAGTGCAAGTGGAAGCCACTTTTCCCGACGGTACGAAGCTCGTCACTGTTCACGAACCGATCCGATAGACCAGGAGTTACCCCATGAAACGTCTCGCCATTCTGACTGCTTTTGCTGCCACCCTGCCCGGTATCGCGCTCGCCCATCCGGGCCATGACGGCGCGCTCGGCCACCTGCATGCCTGGGATACCGGACTCGCGCTTTTGGCTGCCCTGGCCATTGGCGGCGCCGCTTATTTCGGCAGCCGTGCGCTGGCGAAGAACCGGAACCGCCGCAAATGATCCCGGGCGAGATCATCATTGCTGAGGGCTCCCTGACCATGAACGAGGGGCGGGAGCCCGTCACGCTCACCGTCGCCAACACCGGCGACCGTCCCGTGCAGGTCGGCAGCCATTACCACTTCGCCGCGACCAACCCGGCGCTGGACTTTGACCGGGCCGCTGCACGCGGCATGCGGCTCGATATCGCCGCCGGCACCGCCGTGCGTTTTGAACCCGGCTCGACCCGTGAGGTGACCTTGGTCGCCTATGCCGGGGCGCGGCAGGTGGTTGGCTTTAATCAGGCCGTGATGGGGCCGTTGAATTGAGCTTCTCTCGCTCCTCTTCCGGCGTCCTGTCCCTCTGTTGGTTGCTTCGTTGGCAGCCTTTTTCCGCCGCCTCGCAATGACGCCGATGTGCAGTGTTTCACGTTAAAGGGTAAGGACTGAACCATGGCCCTAATCTCCCGCAGCGCTTACGCCGCCATGTACGGCCCGACCGTTGACGACAAGGTGCGGTTCGCCGATACCGAACTCTTTATCGAGGTCGAACGCGACCACACCATCTATGGTGAGGAAGTGAAGTTCGGCGGCGGCAAGGTCATCCGCGACGGCATGGGCCAGTCTCAGGCGACCCGCGCGCAAGGGGCCGTTGATACGGTCATCACCAACGCGCTGATCCTGGACCATTGGGGCGTGGTGAAGGCAGACATCGGCATCCGCGATGGCCGCATCTGCGCTATTGGCAAGGCAGGCAATCCGGACACCCAGCCGGGCGTCAACATCATCGTCGGCCCCGGTACGGAAGCTATCGCGGGCGAGGGCAAGATCATCACTGCGGGCGGCTTCGACTGCCACATCCACTTCATCTGCCCCCAGCAGATCGACGAGGCGCTCTATTCCGGCGTCACCACCATGCTGGGCGGCGGCACGGGTCCCGCGACCGGCACCAACGCGACAACCTGCCCCTCGTCGCCTGGCATATCGGGCGGATGCTGCAGGCCTCCGAAGCTTTCCCCATGAACCTGGGCTTTGCAGGCAAGGGCAATGCCTCCCACCCAGCGGAGCTGCGGGCGCAGGTCGAGGCGGGCGCGTGCTCGCTGAAGCTGCATGAGGACTGGGGCACCACGCCCGCCGCCATCGATACCTGCCTCTCCGTCGCGGACGACATGGACGTGCAGGTGATGATCCACACCGACACGCTGAACGAGTCGGGCTTCGTCGAGAACACGGTCGCCGCCTTCAAGGGCCGCACCATCCACGCCTTCCATACGGAGGGCGCAGGCGGCGGCCACGCCCCGGACATCATCAAGGTCTGCGGCGAGGCGAACGTCATTCCCTCCTCCACCAACCCGACCCGGCCCTACAGGGTCAACACGGTGGACGAGCATCTCGACATGCTGATGGTCTGCCACCACCTGGACCCGTCGATCCCGGAGGACGTGGCGTTTACCGACAGCCGCATCCGCAAGGAGACCATCGCGGCGGAAGACATCCTGCACGACATGGGCGCGTTCTCGATCATCGCGAGCGACAGCCAGGTCATGGGCCGCGTGGGCGAGGTCGCCATACGCACCTGGCAGACCGCCGACAAGGTGAAGCGCCAGTTCGGCGCGCTGCCGGGCGAGACCGGCAACAACGACAACCTGCGCGCCAAGCGCTACATCGCCAAGTACACGATCAACCCAGCCATCGCCCACGGCATGGCAGACGAGATCGGCTCGGTCGAGGTCGGCAAGCTGGCCGACTTCGTGATCTGGTCGCCAGCCTTCTTCGGCGTGAAGCCGGACCTGGTGATCAAGGGCGGCATGATCGCGGCGGCAGTGATGGGCGACCCCAACGCCTCCATCCCGACGCCCCAGCCGGAGCACTACCGCCCCATGTTCGGCTATTACGGCCGGGCCATCGCACCCAGCGCCCTGACTTTCGTCAGCCAAGCGGCGCTTTCGCGCGATCTGGGCGGCTCGCTTGGCCTGTCGAAGCCGTTGGCGGCGGTGA
The DNA here is from genome assembly GCA_965202745.1 of Alphaproteobacteria bacterium. Classification (GTDB taxonomy): domain Bacteria; phylum Pseudomonadota; class Alphaproteobacteria; order Bin95; family Bin95; genus JACKII01. Next base: position 196,991 of record CBDBCB010000018.1, on the reverse strand, counting down.
AGAACACCCGCGGCGGGATCGGCAAGCAGTCAATGATCCACAACAGCTTGACACTGAGCATCTCTGTCGACCCGGAGACCTACGAGGTCACTGCCGACGGCGCGATCCTGACCTGCGAACCCGCCGAAGTGCTGAGCATGGCGCATCGGTACTTCCTGTTTTGAGGCGAGTGGAGTTGATGGCTCTCAAACTTTGGCGTCATTGCGAGGCGCACCGGCTTTCAGCCGGTGCGCCTCGCAATGACGCCGGTGGAGGCCGACAGCCATGATCCACGCAACCTCCCATCACGCCAAAGGCTCCTGGCCCTCGGATGAGGCTGCCGACAGCCTGCATCTGGCCTTCGACGACCGGCACCGCCGCCGCATTGTGCTGACCACCAGCGGTGGCCTCAGCGTGCTGCTGGACCTGCCGCGGGCGGTGGCGATGGCAGGCGACGACGGGTTGCTTTGCGATGATGGCACCTGGATTGCCGTCCAGGCTGCGCCGGAACCATTGTATGAGGTCACCGCCGGCTGGCCCTTCCTGCTGCTGCGTCTCGCCTGGCACCTGGGCAATCGCCACACCCCGGCGGAGGTGCAGCCGGGCCGCCTGCTTATCCGCCCGGACAGCGTGCTGGCCGACATGCTGCGCGGTCTGGGGGGAGAAGTCGCCGAGCGCTTCGAGCCCTTCCAGCCGGAAGGCGGCGCTTATGGCGATGGCGGGCACGGCCATGTGCACGACCATGACCATGAGCATGGACACGGCCACTCCCACAGTCATTTGCACGATCACGGGCATGACCATGACCACTGACGCCCTGACGCCCGCGCAGTTCCAGCGCCTCCAGACCTGGTTCGGCGCCAACTTTCCCATCGGCGCGTTCAGCTACTCTCGCGGGCTGGAGCCGGCATTCGAGGCCGGGCTGGTGACGGACCGCGCAAGCCTCGCCGAGTGGATTGAGGGCCTGCTTCTGTTCGGCTCCACCCGCAACGACGCTATCCTGTTTGCCGAGGCCTACCGCCGGTTTCCCGACTTGGCAGAAGTCACCTAACTCGCCGCCGCCCTCTCCCCCAGCATGGAACTGCGGGCCGAGACCCTGAACCAGGGCGAGGCATTCCTGCGCGCTGTCAGGCAGGGCTGGCCTGAGCTTTTGGAATCGCCGATCCCCGAAAGCAGCGAAGCGGCTGCCCGGGGTCTCCCTGGGGGAAGAGTGAAAGCGGCGGGGGACCCCGTTCCTCGCTGCGCTCGTCCGGGGATCGGTGGAGAGGTGCCCCTCCCCATTGCTGCCGGCGCCTGTTGCGCCGCGGCCGCTATCCCGCTCGCGCCTGCGCTCACTGCCTACCTGCATGCCTTTGCCGCCAACATTGTCTCCGCTGCGCTGCGTTGCATTTCCATCGGCCAGAGCGACGGCTTGGCCGTGCAGGCCACAGAGCAAGCCCTCGCCGCCAGCCTCGACGATATTGGCAGCGCTGCGCCCATGCTCGATTGGCTGAGCGCCACCCATGAAACCCAGTATTCGCGGTTGTTCCGCTCCTAACTTCGGATAAGAAGTCATGTCCCTTCACGGTCCTCTTCGCGTCGGCGCCGGCAAGACCACCCTGGTCGAGGCGCTCTGCAAGGAATTGCGCAACAAGGTCGATCTGGTGGTGATTACCAACGACATCTACACCCAGGAAGACTGCGAAATCTTGCTGCGCGCCCAGGTGCTGCCTGTCGAGCGGCTGGGAGGTGTGGAGACCGGCGGCTGCCCGCACACCGCCATCCGCGAGGACGCTAGCATCAACCCCGCCGCTATCGAGCGCCTGCGCCTGAAGTTCCCGATGCCGAGCTTTGCCTGATCGAGTCGGGCGACGACAACCTCGCGGTAACCTTCAGCCCCGAACTGGCGGACATCACCATCTATGTGATCGACGTGGCCGCGGGCGAGAATATCCCGCGTAAGGGCGGGCCGGGCATCACGCGCTCCGACCTGCTGATCATCAACAAGACCGACCTTGCTCCCTGGTCGGCGCGGACCTCAGCGTCATGGACCGGGAGGCGAAGAAGATGCGCGGCGAGCGGCCCTTCGTCTTCACCAATCTAAAGACGGGGGAGGGGCTGGACATCGTCGTCTCCTTCATCGCCAGCGCAGGCGGTCTGACTTTGCCGAAGGCAGCCTGATCTCCTTCACTCCCGCCCTGCCGTAAGGCAGGGGCCATGCCTGAGAACATAATGCCAGGTAATCAGTTACATCTGATGCTCAGGTCTGAGTACTGCACTGAAGCGCAGCATGAAGGAGGGCTTTACGGTACTTAGTTATGGTGGTGCGCCGCAAAAACCACCTAAACGAAACTAAACTTTTATGCGCAAAACTAAATCTTTTCCGGAGCGAACGGTTTAGGTGCAGCTTATCGCAAGTTTAGCCAAAGTGTAGCGCCGGTTTACCGGGTGCAAGGGCCGCCGGCCCAAGGCCAGCCGTCCTTCACCCGGCATATGGGGCCGTTAACCATACCGGCCAACCTTCTAGCTCACTCCACAGGCACGAAAATCGAGTGGCGCAACTGCCCGCCCACCGACTGGCTCAGATGGCCCTTGCCGTGCGTGTCCTCTACTAGGATGACCTCGCCCGCGCCGATGGTGCGCGCTTCGCCGTCGCTGGCAGTGATCGTTACGCCCGCGTCCAGGTTGATGATGTATTGTCGCCGGGGTGCCGGGTGCCAGTCCAGATCATAGGTGCCGGGCGTCTTGCGGAAGCTGATACCGTTCGCCGGCAGCCTGTCCGTGTACTGGCCACCTGGACCCTCGTTGGTCCACTCGACCTCGATATCGCGGAAATGGCTCTCGCCCTGATCGTGGGTGTAGAGATTGTGAATGCACATATGGAAGGCTCCAACTGTAAGGTTCGCGGAACAGATTGCCGGACCAACGCCCGGCTGGCCAGTGTCACGGTTAGAGGCTCGGTAGCAGGTGATCAGCGAACGGACCGCATCAACAACAGCGGTATAAATGCCAGGGCCATGCTGACATAAACAAAAACGAACCCATCCTGAAAGCCCAACGCCGTTGCCTGGGCTGTAATCACCTGTGACAGGTGCCCTGCCGCCATGCCGCTTTGCTCCAGATCGCCGAGGCCTGCCTGGGAAAGCAGCGCGCCTGCGTTGCTCAGCAACTCGTGGGCGGTGTCGTTGGCGAATGTCTGCGTTGCGCCTAGGTTGCTCGCGTGATACTGGATGCGCTGTTCTAGAAAGACCACATAACAGGCCGCCCCATTGGAGCCGCCGAAGATAACGGCGAAGTTGGTGAGCCCGGCGCCGCGCTGCATCCGGGCCGGCGGCAGTCCGGCCAGGGGGGCTGCCATCATCGGCGCGGTCGCGACGGCGGCGCCGATCCGGCTGACGATCAGCATGGCTGCGATATACCAGTACTGTGTGTTGGTGTCCGAGTCCGCCAGACCGAATATGCTGACTACCGAGAAGCTGATGCCCAAGGCCAGCAGCACCCGATGCGGGAAACGGTCCGCAGCTTTGCCTGCCAAAGGCGAGAGCGTTGCGGCTATCAGGCTGGCAGGCAATAGCAAAGTGCCGGCAGTGATCGGCGGGAAGTTCTGCACCAATTGCCCGAAGATCGGCGCGGCATAAACAACGGCGAGCGTGCCAAACCCGAACAGGAAGATGATCATCAGTCCTGCGGAATACCGGCGGTTCTGGAACAGGCTGAGATCGATCAGCGTCGGCCCTTGGCGCTTTTGCGACCAATAGAACGCGATGGCGGAGACGATGACCCCGACCCCATAGGTGAGCACGATATCCGATGACCAGCCCCAGCGCTGGCCATTGCCCAGGATCGTGAACCAGCAAAAAATAAAGGCGTTCACCAGCGCAAAGCCCAGCCAGTCGAAACGGGGCGGGTCCGCCTGACGCGGCACTGCCGGCACGAAGAAAAAGGCCAGGCTTGCCGCGATGGCTAACAGGGGGATGGGTGCCAGGAAGGCCAATCGCCATTTAAACGCATCGATAATGGCGCCGCCGACGGCCGGGCCGATGCCGAAGGCCGCCATGACGCCCATACCGAACAATCCCATGGCCAGGCCGCGCTTCTCCGGCGGAAACACCTGCATCAGCACCGTCATGATCAAAGGCTGAAGCAGTCCGGCTGCGAACCCCTGGGTCACGCGGCCCAATACCAAAATCTCAAACGATGGCGCGAAGAAGCAAACCAACCCGGCGCAGCCGAATGTCAGCAGCGCTCCCAAAAAAACTTCACGCTGCCCGAACCGCGCCACCATCCAGGCGCTGGCCAGCAGTCCGGTGCTGTTCATGGCAAAGAATGCGGAAAGCAACAGCTGCGCCTGACCCTGCCCGACGCCGAACGAGCCCATGACCGCCGGTACCGCCACGTTCACCATGCTGGCCGTGAACAATGCGGTAAAGAACGCGACCATGCACGCCAGTGTTGCCAGCCATGTTTCAACCGGGCTGAGCGCAGACGATGCGGCAGGGGAGGCGACAGCGGTGCTCATATCTCGGCGGCGTTGACACTATCATTGCGGAACTGCCAGAGCAGGCACCGGGCGTGGGCAGGGGTCGGATAAAACCGGACGAGCTGTGTCTTACCGCTTTTGCGCAAAAGGGGGAAATGCGTCGTTGTGCAAAGCACAGTTTCTTGGCCCTGCAACAGTCCGGAACTTTACGCGCGAGCGATCTCGCGGCATGGTGCGCTCAAACTTGTGCCCCTTTGGAGATACCTCCATGCCAGATACAATTGCGCCCGCTGGCGCCCCGCCTTCCTTTCAACTCAGTAAGCCCCTGCAATGGCCGGAGGAAGGCGCGACCCGCGTGCCGTTCCGTGTCTATCATGACCCGGAAATCCTGAAGCTGGAGCACGAGCGGATTTTCCGCGGCCCCGTATGGAATTATCTGGCGATGGAGATCGAAGTCCCGAACCATGGCGACTTCAAGACAACCTTCGTCGGCGAGATTCCGGTCATCGTCACCCGCGCCCGGGACGGGCAGGTGCACGCCATGGTCAACCGCTGTGCCCACAAGGGCGCGCTGATTTGCATACAGGAACGCGGCAACCGCCAGCGCCTCTCCTGCGTCTATCACTCCTGGACCTACGACCTAACCGGCCAGTTGCGCGGCGTCGCCTTCCAGGACGGGTTGCGCGGTGCGGGGGGCATGCCGCCGGATTTCGATCTGAAGAACCACCGGCTGGAGCCGCTGCGCGTCGCCGTGCTGCACGGCATGATCTTCGGCACCTTCTCCGACGAGACTCCGCCTATCGAAGAATATCTGGGCCCGATGGTCTGCGAGACCATGAAGCGGAACTTCTCCCGCCCACACAAAATCATCGGCTACCACTCCCAGATCATCCACAATAACTGGAAACTCTATGCGGAAAACGTGCGTGACAGCTATCACGCGACGCTGCTGCACACGTTCTACACCACGTTCAAGATCAACCGTCTGGATATGGATGGCGGCATGATCCTGGCCGACCCGATCCCCTGGCACTCGCTCTCCTACGCCAAGCGCGCGACGATTCAGGAGGACGAGGGCTACAAGGACATCCACTCCGCCCAGTTCGACAAGAACGCGCTGCAAGGCCCGGAACTACTGAATTCGTTCCACGAGTTCGACGACAACATCACCCACATGATCCAGTCGAACTTCCCCAACCTGACCTTCCAGTTCACGCTGAACTCGCTCGCCATCCGCCATTTCGTGCCCAAGGGGCCGGGCAAGACCGAGCTGCACTGGTACTATATCGGTTACGAGGACGACACGCCGGAGCAGGAAGAGATGCGCATCAACCAGGGCAACTTGACCGGTGCGGCGGGCTATGTGAGCCTGGAAGACGGCTGCATCAACGAGTTCGTGCAGCGCGGTTCCCACGGCAGCGAAGACGCGAACGAGTTCCTGGAAATGGGCGGCAGGACTGCGGAGACATCTGAGGGCAGCCGCGCGACGGAGACCTCCATCCGCGGCTTCTGGACCGGCTACCGCCAGATCATGGGGTTCGCTGACTGATGGCTTTGGAGATCACGCCCGAACTGCGCGGCCGCATCGACGACCTGTTCTGCGACTACGCCTATTGCATCGACGACAACAACCCGGAGATCTGGCCCGACTTCTTCACCGATGACGGCCTGTACGAGGTAACGACCAAGGAATCCGACCAGCGCGGCTTCCCCATGGCCATCATGCGGGCCAAAGGCATGGGCCAGTTGCGCGACCGCATCACCGCGCTGCGCAAGGCCAACATCTTCGAGCCGCACCACTACAACCACGTTATTTCCCGGCCAAGGTTGACGGCGAACGGCAGCGGCTCTGTCCATGCCCGCACCAGCCTCGTCGTTTACCGCACCATGCATGACGGCAAGCAGGACCGCTTCCTCGTCGCCAGCTATGATGACGAAATCGTGGAGCAGGACGGCGCGCTGAAGTTCAAAAAACGCCGCGTCGTCATGGATTCCCGCCAGATTAACGTGCTGATGGTGTATCCGGTTTAGATTTTTACCCTGCCGTTTCCACTCCTTCACCTTGAGCCGCGCTGGCCGTGAGGCCAGGGCGAGTCGAAAGGTCATCGCCGCATCTTTCGACACGTCCCGGCTCGATGCCGGGACGGCTCAAGATGAAAGTTAAGGCCCATTATGCGCGCCGTCATCTGCCGCCAGTTCGGCCCACCGGAATCCCACCGCGTGGAGGACGTACCACCGCCGCCGCTCGCTCCCGGCACGATCCGGGTGCGTGTATACGCCTCCGCTCTCAGTTTCGCTAACTTGCTGGTCATCGAAGGCAAGCACCAGAATACGCCGCCACTGCCTTTTACCCCAGGCACGGAAGTCGCGGGCGAGGTCATGGAGATCGCGCCGGACGTAGAGACCACACTCAAGCCCGGCGACCCCGTCTGCGCGGGTCTGCCCTCCGGTGGTTTGGCGAAGAAGCGGTGATCGACGCCGCCAACGTCTTTCTTATCCCTGACGCGCTGGACTATGCCGCTGCTACCCAGTTCTCCACCATCTACGCCACCGCTTACGCCGCGTTGGTCTGGCGCGCCCGCATCCAGCCGGGTGAGGTACTGCTGGTTCACGCCGCGGCAGGAGCCCGCGGCTTCGCAGCGCTCCAAATCGGCAAGGCTCTGGGCGCGCGCGTGATCGCCACCGCAGGCTCGCCGGAAAAATGCGCCATCGCTGCCGCTCACGGCGCAGACCACACCATCGACTACCGCGCCGGACTTCCGCCGCGAGGTCCGCGCCCTCACCGATGGCCACGGCGCGGACGTGATCTTTGATTCCGTTGGCGGAGAGGTCTTCAACCAGTCGCTCCGCTGCATCGCGCCTTCGGGCCGGATCATCCCCATGGGCTTTGCCTCCGGCACGATCCCGCAGATCCCGGCGAACCTGGTGTTGGTCAAGAATATCGACGTGATTGGCATCTACTGGGGCTTCTACATGGCCTGGGGCAAAACCCAGGCGAGCCCGGCCCTCCGCGCCAAGGTCCGCACGATGTTCGCCGACCTCTTTTCGCTGGTAGAGCAAGGCAGACTGCGCCCCATCACCGAATCAACCCTGCCATTGTCGGAATTCTCGGCAGATTTGAAGCGGCTTACCCAGCGGTCAGTCGTTGGTAAGGTGGTCTTGAAGCCTTAACCGGCCACGCAGCGCCTACCCGCCAGCCTTGAACCCTTCGCCCACATGGGTGGCTTTCCAAGCCGGCAACTGCTCGACGTTTTGCGTCATCCAGCGCGACAGGTTCGGATAATTGTCCAGTGGCAGCTTCATCCACCCGTGCAGATGCATGGGCGACGCAACGGCGATATCGGCGATTGTCGGCTGATCGCCGCACAGCCATGCGTTCTTTGCCAGCCGTGCATCCAAGATCCCCGCCAGTTTGTGGAAGCGTTCGGCCTCGCCATCCAGCACGGCCGGGTCCGGCTCGGCACCCAGCACCGGCTTGACGTAATTCTCCACCAGATAGACATAGCAGGACGGAAACCAGGTTGAGGCCTCCCACAACAGCCAGCGGTCAACATCGGCGCGCGCTTTGAGTTCTGTGGGGTAGGCGCTCGAATTCCCCGACTTATTGGCGGTGTACTGCAGGATCGCATTCGACTCCCACAATACCAGATCCCCGTCGCGTAAAGCAGGCAGGGCCGCATTCGGGTTAACGGCCACGAATGCCGACTTCTTTTGCTTGCCGGTGAAATAATCCACATGGGTCAGCGTATAATCCGCCCCGAGAAATTTCAGACCAGCCAGCACCTTGCGGCAGTTCACGGTAATCGGGTCAGCCAATACTTCCATAACGAGTTCCTCCGATTCGGGTTTTGTGTGTCTGTTTTTTTGACTGTGAACGCTAATCCGATCCATTGAGCCGGGCAAGATCCGGCCAAGCGGACCGGCGTTTTCGTCTGGCGGAACGCCAATTCAGCCCCGAGCGCGGGGTTGCATTCCGCGAGCCGCACTGCACATTAGTATTCCCGCCGTTGGTATAATTGCGTCATCGACGCCCTTGATAGTGAGCTGGGATGCCCCGTTTCATCGTGCTGGCGCTGGCTGCGTTGGCAGCCGCCTCTCTGACCGTTTCGTCTGGCTTGGCCCAGATGCCTCAAACGGTGGAGCAGGTCCGCCTGACGTATGCCCCCCTGGTCAAGCAAACCGCGCCCGCGGTCGTGAATATCTACACCAGCAAAAAAGTCCGCCAGCGCCAGACCATGCCGCTGTTCGATGATCCATTCTTCCGGCGGTTTTTCGGTGATGTCGGTCCACGCGGCCCGCGGGAGCGGGTGCAAAATTCGCTTGGTTCTGGCGTCATTGTCGGCGGCGATGGGCTGATCGTTACTAATTATCATGTCATTGAAGGCGCCGACGAATTTCGTGTGGTTCTACCCGACCGGCGCGAGTTCGACGCCAAAGTTGTCTCGTCCGAGGAGCGGAACGACCTGGCTCTGCTGCAGGTCGAAACCAAGGGCGCGAAGCTGCCAACCCTGGCCTTCGGCGATTCTGATGCGCTGGAGGTCGGCGACCTGATCCTGGCCATCGGCAACCCGTTCGGTGTCGGCCAGACCGTGACCAGCGGCATTATCTCCGCTGCCGCCCGCACCAGCCGCTCAATCGGTGACGGCGGGGTCTTCATTCAGACTGACGCTGCCATTAACCCAGGCAATTCCGGTGGCGCTTTGGTTGATATGGATGGCCAGTTGGTGGGGGTGAACACGGCGATTTTCACCCGCTCCGGCGGCTCGCATGGCATCGGCTTTGCCATCCCGGCCAATCTGGTGCGCCGCATGGTCGTTGCCTATCAGTCTGGCGGCTCTGTCGTGCGTCCCTGGCTGGGCGGCGAGGGGGAGCCGGTCAGTCAGGACACGGCCCAGGCCCTGGGGCTGGAGCGTCCGCGCGGCATCATTCTGCTGTCCGTGCACCCAAAGGGACCGCTCGCCCGTGCCGGTCTGCGCCCTAACGACATTGTCCTCGCTGTTGAGGGGCAGCGGGTCGATGATCCCGTCGCCATGCGTTTTCGCTTCGAGACGTTGGAGGCGAAGTCCGCAGAAGTCTCCTACTGGCGGCGCGGCAAGCAGCTCTCGGCCCGTGTTGCGACCGAGCCACCCCCGGAAGACCCGCCGCGCAACCGGACGGTTCTGAAAGGCGAGTCCCCGTTTACCGGCCTCCGTGTTATCAATGTCTCGCCTGCGGTAGTCGAGGAAATGGGGCTGAAGGGCGTGACGGACGGTGTTGTGGTTGACGGCATTCGCCGCGGCTCTGTCGCCCGCCGCTTGGGCTTCCGCACTGGCGATGTGGTGGAGGAGGTGAACGGACGGGAAACCGATCTGGTTCGCGACCTGGAGAAGATTATCGCCCAGCAGCCCTTCCGCTGGCGCATCGCGCTCCGCCGTAACGGCAAGCGCCTGAAGATGGAGTTCCGCAGGTGAGCAGCCTGTTTGAGGCCGCAGGGCTGGAGCATTCCGCGCCCCGGCCCCTGGCCGACCGCCTACGCCCGTCTGTGCTGGCTGAAGTGGTGGGACAGGAACACGTTCTGGGACCGGAAGGCCCGCTGGGCCGGATGCTGGCGGCAGGCTCGCTTGCATCCATCATCCTCTGGGGACCGCCTGGCTGTGGAAAGACCACCATCGCCCGCCTGCTGGCGGAAGCCGCTGGTCTGGCCTTCATGCCGCTTTCGGCCGTGTTCTCCGGCGTTGCCGATCTGCGCAAGGCTTTCGACGAGGCCAAAGCCCGGCGCGCGGCGGGGCAGGGTACCCTGCTGTTCATCGACGAAATCCACCGTTTCAACCGCGCCCAGCAGGATGGCTTCCTGCCCTTTGTGGAGGATGGCACGGTCGTCCTCGTCGGCGCGACAACGGAAAATCCTTCGTTCGAACTGAACGCGGCGTTGCTGTCCCGTTGTCAGGTCATGGTGCTGTACCGGCTCTCGGCGGAAGCGCTTGAGCAGCTGATGGGGCGGGTGGAAGAAGAAACTGGCCGTCCCCTGCCGCTCACGCCCGCCGCCCGGGAGGCGCTGGCCGCCATGGCCGATGGCGATGGCCGCTACCTCCTCAACATGGTGGAGCAGGTGCTGGCCCAGGCCGCGAGCCTCTATCCAGACGGCGAACCCCTCGGCCCCGATGCCATCGCGCTCGCCGCCCGCGCGCCGGTCTACGACAAGGCCCAGGAAGCCCACTACAACCTCATCTCCGCCTTGCACAAGTCGCTGCGAGGCTCCGACCCGGACGCGGCGCTCTATTGGCTGGCGCGTATGCTGGCGGGTGGCGAGGATCCCCGCTATATCGCCCGCCGCCTACTGCGCTTCGCTAGCGAGGACGTCGGCATGGCTGACCCGCAGGCCATGCCCCAGGCCCTTACCGGGTGGGAAACCTACGAGCGGCTGGGTTCGCCGGAAGGCGAATTGGCAATCGCCCAGGTCGTGCTGTATTTAGCGACTTCGCCCAAGTCGAATGCGGCTTATGCCGGGTACAGCGCGGCGATGAAGTCGGCGAAAAGCACCGGCTCGCTCGCCCCGCCCGCCCATATTCTGAACGCGCCGACCAAGTTGATGAAAGACCTCGGCTACGGCGCGGGCTACGCCTACGACCACAACACGGACGCCGGGTTTTCCGGCCAGAACTACTTCCCGGACGGTATGCCCAGAGAGACCTTCTACCAGCCAACGGACCGCGGCCACGAAAAGCGTGTTGCCGAACGTTTGGCCTATTGGGCGGACCTGCGGGCCAAGCTGGCCGCTGATGAAGGGAACGGGGCGTGATGCAAGGCATGCGCATTTCTATGAAGGGGACCCCGTTCCGCCTCTCCGAGGCGTCCGGGGCTCGACCACCGAAAGCCCGCAAGCAACACCGATCCCCGAAAGCCCGGAGGGCTGCCCTGTGTCAGCCTCCCTACCTGTTCCATTCCGGCTGATCGGATAGCCCTCGTCGCTCTGCGTTTTTCATGGCACGCTGTGTTTTGACCGAGGCGCGGGATGGGAGAGCGACATGGTGATCAAGCTTCACAGTCAGGCGACGACGCCACCGAAGATCAGGGCGGCCATACAGGCCAGTGACGACCCTGCGTGGGTTCTTGCCGAGCGTCACGGGACCACGGAACAGACCGTATGGAAATGGCGCCAGCGTGCCAGCGTGGAGGATCGCAGCCACACGCCCCATCGCCTTCAGACGACGTTGACGCCAGCGCAGGAAGCTGTCGCGGTGGCCCTCCGCAAGACGCTTTTGGTCTCGCTGGATGATCTGCTGGCGGTGGTGCGCGAGTTCTTGAACCCGAAGGCCTCCCGCTCTGGCCTTGACCGCTGCTTGCGTCGGCATGGCGTGGGGCCCCTGCGCGCCCTGAAAGCAGCATCGCCCCGGCCAAAGCACAGCGCCTTCAAAGCCTATGAACCCGGTTCCATCCCCATCGACCTGAAATACCTGCCACCGATGGCAGATGAGAGCCGCCGCCGTTCCCTCTTCGTGGCCATCGACAGGGCAACGCGTTGGGTTGTTGTCAGGGTCTACAACAGCAAGACAGCGGCCAATGCCCGGCGCTTCCTGCGCGCCCTGGAGCGCGCCTGCCCGATGCGGATCCGCCCCATACTCCCGGATAATGGAAAAGAGTTCACGGATCGCCTCTTCGGTCTGCGCCAGCGCGCCGCAACAGGCGCGCATGAATGCGACACGCTGGGCGCCGCCCTCGATATCGATCATCGCCTGACGCTGCCTAGGTCACCTCAGACCAACGGTATGGTCGAACGGTTCAATGGCCGCATCGAAGAGGTTCTGCAGAGCCATCCCTTCCGATCCGGCGAGGATCTGGAAGCCACGCTGCTTCGCTATGTCTGGCTTTACACCCAGCCGCTGCCGCAATCAGCCCTGGGCAGCAAGACGCCCTTGCAGGCACTGAAGGGATGGCGAAAACTCAAACTAGAGCTGGTCAGAAAACAGCCATATTACCTTCCAGGATGGGACAACTACATCCCCACCTCATCTTCACGCCGATCCCCGAAAGCCCGGAGGGCTGCCCGGGGTCTCCCTGAGGGGAGGGCTCAGTCACGATGAAAATGTACCTGGTTGTTGCCCTTGGCGGTGCACTCGGCGCAATGGCGCGCTATGGCACCGTCACCGCGGTTGGCCGCTTCACCGGCCTGGGCTTTCCCTGGGGAACGATCACCGTGAACCTCGTCGGCTCGCTGGTACTGGGCCTGCTGATCGGCGCCTTGGCGCACGGTCTGCATCTCAGCCAGGAGGCGCGCGCATTGGTCGTGGTTGGTTTTCTGGGTGCCTTCACCACCTTTTCCACATTCTCTCTCGACACCGTAACGCTGATGCAGCGCGGGGAATGGACCCCGGCGCTCGGCTATGTGCCGGGTTCGGTCGTTGCGGGTATTGCATTATTTTTCATGGGCCTGCGCGCCTGGAGGCTGTCCGCATGAGCGCCGAAACAGAATTCGAAACTGAAACCGAAGCCGAAACGCCGAAACCCGCCACCAAGGGCGGCGTAAAAACGGTCAGGGTCTCGGAACACGAAGCCGACCAGCGTCTCGACCGCTGGTTTCAGAAGCTCTACCCGGATGTCTCTTATGGGCATCTGCAAAAGCTGCTGCGCTCCGGCCAGATGCGCATCGACGGTAAACGTGCCAAAGCGTCGGAGCGTCTGGCTGAAAGCATGATGATCCGCGTCCCGCCGCTGCAATCCGAAGGCGTGGCCGAAGGCAAGCCCAAATATGTTGGCGATGCCGACCGGGCGCTCATCCGCGCCATGGTCATTCACCAGGATGCCGATATTATCGTGCTGAACAAGCCCGCCGGGCTGGCCGTCCAGGGTGGCACCAACACCCGCCGCCATATCGACGGCATGCTACCCGCGCTCGCCGCCAAGTCAGGGGAGGTGCCGCGTCTCGTCCATCGCCTCGACCGGGACACGTCCGGCGTGATGGTCCTGGGCCGCACCATGGCAGCCATCCGCGCCTTGAACGACGCCTTCCGTCTGCGCGAAATACAAAAGCTCTATTGGGCCATCACGGTTGGCATTCTGAAGCCCGCCGACGGCTACATCGACCTGCCGCTATCCAAACAGGGAGAGGTGTACGAGCGCATGGCGGAAGACCATGACGGCCAGCGCGCCATCACCGATTACCGCACCATCGACCAGGCCGGCCGCCGCCTCGCCTGGATGGCGCTTGCACCGCGCACCGGCCGTACACACCAGTTGCGTGCCCACATGGCGGCCAAGGGTAAGCCGATCCTGGGCGACCCCAAATATGGGGAGGACGCAGGCGGTATGGCCGACGGTATGCTGGATGCGTTTGAGGTGTCGGAAGGGTTGCACCTGCACGCCCGCGCCCTCTGGCTGCCGCCCTTTGGCAACCGCACCCACGAAACCCACATTACCGCCCCGCCGCCTGCGGCATTCGCACGTACACTGAAGGCCCTATCCTTCGACATGGCAAACGAACTGGCTGACGAGGCCATCCCCAACATGCGCGAAGAACACTACCGCGCCCGCCGCGACCGCGAGACGAAGAAGAAACGCTGGTGAAACGGTTCTACAAAAAAGCCGCCGCCGCGGCACAGGACGGCGTCTTTGGCGTCATGCTGGACGGCCGTCCCGTGCGCACGCCGGGCAAGGGCTATCTGCATCTACCCACCCAGGCGCTGGCCGCCGCCGTCGCGGCGGAGTGGGAAGCCCAGCAGGAAACGATCGAGCCCACCACCATGCCGCTCACCCAATTGGCCAGCACCGCGCTGGACCGGGTGGCTAAACAGACAGAGGCCATAGCCGCCGAAGTCGCCCGCTATTCCGAGACGGATTTGGTCTGTTACCGCGCGGATAGCCCCCAAAGCCTCGTGCAGCGCCAGCAGGACGCCTGGTCTCCGCTTATGGCATGGTTGGACGACCATTATGGTGCAAAGCTGGTGGTTACCTTTGGTGTTCAGCCCGTTCTTCAGCCCGCAGCGGCTGTTTCCGCTGTCAGAAATGCGGTCGCCGCATTCGGGCCTTTTCCGCTGGTAGCTGTCTCCAGTGCGACCTCCTCGACCGGCTCGGTCGTGATCGGCCTGGCGCTGATCTCCGGACGAATCACAGCCGAACAGGCGGCGGATGCGGCTTTCATCGATGAAAAACATCAGATGGAGCAGTGGGGCTCCGATCCGCAGGAAGAGGCGCGTCTGGCACAACTTAGGTCGGATTTGGCGGCGGTTGAGCACTTTCTAACCTTGATAGCCTAGCCGTTTCGTCCTATTTGGCCTGTCACTCGCGTGCCAATCATGGTGCGCCGCACAACCCGGATGCTGTCGGTCTGGCAGCCAATTGGGCCTCTTCCCGGCCGGACTCCCTGAGAGCACTAATGCAAGACATCGTTAAAATGCTTGAGGAAAAGCGTGCGCACGCCCGGTTAGGTGGTGGACAGCAACGGATCGAAGCGCAGCACGCCCGCGGAAAGCTGACGGCGCGCGAGCGCCTGGAAGTCTTCCTTGACGACGGCTCATTCGAAGAATACGATATGTTCGTCGAGCATCGTTCCGTTGATTTCGGCATGGCCGACCAAAAAATACCCGGCGACGGTGTTGTGACCGGCCACGGTACGATCAACGGCCGCCTGGTCTTTGTTTATAGCCAGGACTTCACGGTGTTCGGCGGCTCGCTCTCCGAAGCCCACGCCGAGAAAATCTGCAAGATCATGGACCAGGCGATGAAGGTCGGCGCCCCGGTCATCGGCCTGAATGATTCCGGCGGCGCGCGTATCCAGGAAGGCGTCGCGGCCCTCGGCGGTTATGCGGAAGTGTTCCAGCGCAATGTTCTGGCCTCCGGCGTCGTCCCCCAGCTTAGCGTCATCATGGGACCAAGCGCCGGTGGCGCTGTCTACTCGCCAGCTATCACCGACTTCATTTTCATGGTGAAGGACACGAGCTATATGTTCGTGACGGGCCCTGACGTGGTCAAAACCGTGACCCATGAAGAAGTCACCCAGGAAGAATTGGGCGGCGCGCGCACCCACTCCAGCAAGTCCGGCGTCGCCGACATGGCGTTCGAAAATGATATCGAAGCCCTGTTGCAGACCCGCCGTTTCGTTGACTTCCTGCCCACCTCCAACCGGGAAAAGCCCCCGAGCCGCCCGACAAACGATCCGGTTGAACGCCCGGAAATGTCGCTCGACAGCCTGGTGCCGGAAAACCCGAACAAGCCCTACGACATCACGGAATTGATCCACAAAATCGCGGACGAGGGCGACTTCTTTCAGATTCAGCCCGACTATGCGGGCAACATCGTCATCGGCTTTGCCCGCATGAACGGCTCCACTGTCGGCATCGTTGCCAATCAGCCCATGGTGCTGGCCGGTTGCCTGGACATTGATTCCAGCCGCAAGGGCGCGCGCTTCGTCCGGTTCTGCGACGCTTTCAACATTCCGATTGTAACCTTGGTGGACGTTCCCGGTTTCCTGCCCGGCACCGACCAGGAATTCAACGGTATCATCAAGCACGGCGCGAAGCTGCTCTATGCATACGCAGAGGCAACTGTGCCGAAGGTTACGCTGATCACGCGCAAGGCCTATGGCGGTGCCTATGACGTCATGGCGTCCAAGCACCTGCGCGGCGACGTGAACTATGCTTGGCCGCAGGCAGAAATTGCGGTCATGGGCGCAAAGGGTGCGGTGGAAATCATTTTCCGCCGGGACATTGGCGACCCGGAGAAAATCGCGGCCCGAACCGCTGAATACGCGGACAAGTTCGCTAACCCCTTCATCGCTTCGTCCCGTGGCTATATCGACGACGTCATCCGCCCGCACAACACGCGGCGGCGCATCTGCAAGGCGCTGGGGATGTTGCGCAACAAGAAGCTGGAAAATCCGTGGCGCAAACACGGCAATATCCCGCTGTAGGATGATGTTCACCGACTTTTACTTCACCCTGAGCCGCGCCGCAGGCGCGAGTCGAAGGGTTATCCAATCGGCTCGCCAACAGCCCCTTCGACTCGCGCCTTTGGCGCGGTCCAGGGTGAGGATATCAGCGGGTTTTACTGGAAGCATCGGAAGCTAAACCCATGTTCTCAAAAATCCTCATTGCCAACCGCGGCGAGATCGCGGTCCGCATTATCCGCACCGCCCGCCGTCTGGGCGTTAAAACGGTTGTGGTCTATTCCGAAGCCGACAAGGCCTCGCTTGCCGTTGAAATGGCGGATGAGACCGTCGCCATCGGCGGCCCCACCGCCGCCGAAAGCTACCTGGTGCAGGAACGGATCCTTCAGGCGGCCAAAGATACCGGCGCAGAGGCCATCCATCCGGGCTTTGGCTTTTTGTCAGAAAATGCCGGCTTTGCGGAGAAGGTGACTGAAGCCGGATTGGTCTTCATCGGCCCGACGCCGCACGCCATCCGCGCCATGGGCGACAAAATCGAGTCCAAGCTGCTGGCGCAAAAAGCCGGTGTTTCGGTTGCGCCCGGATATGACGGTGCTTTGTCCTCAGACGAAGATGCGCTGAAGGTCGCTCACGAAATCGGCTATCCGGTCATGATCAAGGCGTCCGCCGGCGGCGGCGGCAAGGGTATGCGCATTGCATGGGATGATGACCTGAAGGAAGGGCTGGCGAGCGCTGCCAGCGAAGCGCGCTCCAGCTTTGGCGACGACCGCGTCTTCATCGAGAAATATATCCACCAGGGCCGCCACATCGAAATTCAGGTGCTGGGCGACTCCCACGGCAATGTCATTCACTTGGGCGAGCGGGAATGCTCGGTTCAGCGCCGCCACCAGAAGGTCCTGGAAGAAGCCCCCAGCCCCTTGGTCGATCCGGAAATGCGGGCCCGCATGGGTGCGCAGGCAGTCGGTTTGGCGCAGGCAGTCGGCTACCGCAGCGCCGGTACGGTGGAATTCATCGTTTCCCAGGAGAAAGAGTTCTACTTCCTGGAGATGAACACCCGCCTCCAAGTGGAGCATCCCGTCACCGAGATGATCACGGGCTTCGATCTGGTCGAGGAAATGCTGCGTGTTGCCTATGGCGAAAAGCTGCGCTGGAGCCAGGACGACGTGCAGATCAACGGCTGGGCCGTTGAAGCCCGCCTCTATGCCGAAGACCCCTCCCGGAACTTCCTGCCCTCCATCGGCCGCCTGCGCCGCTATGCCGAACCGCCCCAGACTGAAGGCGTGCGCGTCGATTCCGGCGTGCGGGAGGGCGATGAAATTTCGATGTTCTATGACCCGATGATCTCGAAGCTCATAGCCCACGGCCGCAACCGGGAAGAGGCAATTACCCGCCTGCAACGGGCGCTTGACGGGTTTGTGGTCAAAGGCATCGGCAACAATCTGGTCTTTTTGAACGCCGCGCTCGCCAACGAGAAGTTCCGCTCCGGCAATTTTTCCACCGCTTTCATCGAGGAAGAATTCCCCGAGGGTCATACTGGCGCTGAGCGTGTGGCTGATGTCGTCGAAACGCTTGTTCCGGTTGCCGCAATGCTCCAGGCCCGTTCGGCTGAGCGGGAGGCTTGCATCAGCGGCCAGCATCCCGGCCAGGTGTGCCGCGTGCCAACCGATTGGGTCGTTCGCATCAACCGCGAGGACTATCCCGTCTCCGTCCGCGCTGCCGGCAATGGCTATACGGTGCTGTTCGGCGACCGCAGCGTGCGGGTTGTCAGCGATTGGGGGCCCGGCGATCAGATTTTCAACGGTCATGTGGACGGCAGCCCCGTCACGGCCCAGATGCAGGCGATCGGTGCTGGCTACGCGATTAGCCACGCAGGCGCCGCGACCACTGTCGAAGTCCTGACGGTACGGACCGCAGAGCTGGCGTCCCTGATGCCGGTCAAGGTTCCGCCGGATACTTCCAAGCTGATCATGTCGCCCATGCCAGGCCTGTTGCTGCGCGTTTCGGTCGAGCCCGGCGACGTGGTGCAGGAAGGCCAGGAAGTGGCGGTGGTCGAAGCCATGAAGATGGAAAACATTCTGCGGGCAGAACGTCCGGGTACAGTCAAGTCCGTCAACTCCAACGCCGGTGACAGCCTCGCCGCCGACCAGATCGTGGTGGAATTCGAGTAGGCGTCTTACTCCACCCCATTTCATCCCGAGCAGCGCTCTGCATGCGCCCGTATCGCAGCGGCGATGATAGACGCCCCTGCGATACGCCGCTGCGTTGCTACTCAGGATGAAAATTAAAGAGGGGGTTTAGGAAACCGCAGAGGCCCTAAGCCTCCACCTTCGCCAGGGCACACAGCGCGGCCCAGTGCTCATCCGACACTGGCACGACGGACAGCCGTGATTGCTTTACCAGCGCCAGATTGTCGAACCGTCCATCGGCCTTGATCTCCGCCAGGCTCACTGGCTTGCCGACGGGCTTTACCGCCTTGACCTCAACCATGCCGAAACGCTCTTTCGCGTCGGTCGGGTCGGGGTGGTATTCCTTTGAGACTTCAACGATCCCAACGATCTGCCGCTCATTTACCGAGTGATAGAAGAAGCCGCGGTCGCCGACTTTCATGGCCTTCATGTTGTTCGAGGCCTGATAGTTGCGCACACCGTCCCAGCCTTCGCCGTCCGGCAATTTCTTCACCTGATCGTCCCAGGACCAGGTGCCGGGTTCGGATTTGAACAGCCAATAGGCCATCGGGTTCTCCCGTAAGAGAATTAGGGTGTTTAGGCGGTCGGTTTGAGCGGCGACCAGTGGCCACCGGTCAGCCCTTCTACGCCTGGAAAGCGGCTCTTGTAGGCCATCGTGGCAGAGCCGTCGATCCAATAACCCAGATAGACATAGGGCTTGCTGATCGCTGCCATTGCATGGACCAGCCGCATGATGATGTGGCTGCCCAGGCTGCCCTTCACGTCCGGATCGAAATAGCTATAGACCGCGGAAATGCCATCGTTCAGCCGGTCGCACAGGCAGGCCGCCACCAGCCTGCCGTCATCGTCCCGCAGCGACAGCACCATCGTATCGACCGGGCTGTCGTGTAGCATGCCTGCAAAGTCGGCTTCTTCCATCATCGCCATCTCGCTCTCGCCATGGCGCGCCTGCACATAGCGGTTGAACAGCGCGAAATGCTCCAGGTCTGCGGTGGGGCGGTGAAAGGTGGCGTGCAGATGCTGGAAGTTCCGCCAGGTACGCTTGAGCGAGCGTGTCGGCGCAAACTGTCCGGTGTCGATCCGCACCGGTACGCAGGCGTTGCAGCCACGGCAGGCCGGGCGGTAGGCCAGATGGTGCGAACGCCGGAAACCAGCTCTCGAAAGCTGGGTGTGCAGGTCAGGCACATTGGCGGCGCGCAACTCTATCACCAGCTTTTGCTCCGTCCGCATAGGCAGATAGGGGCAAGGCACGGAAACCGTTGCAAAGAATTGGCGCAGGCGGAGCGGGTTATTGGACAGCATCTTACGGTCAAATCTAGCGAGAGCGGGCACTGCTGCGCAAGCAGGCTTCTTCAATGGTGGAAACCAACACTTCGCCGCGGCTCTGCCAATCGAAAGCCGCCTGCGCGGCCGCCAGTGCGCCATGCTGCATTTGCACCAGCCGGGGCAGGTTGTCGATGACCGCCAGAATGGCCTCTGCCAACACTTTTGGCGTTGGGGCCTCCAGCGCATTCTGCACCACGCCTTCCGGCAATCCAGCGAAGCCGCCAGGCAGTGCCGCCATTGGCAGGCCGTGAAAAATATAGTCCAGGGTCTTCATCTTGAAGCCGCCCAATCCCTCCGCGACCAGCCCGATCCGGCCTCGCGGCAGGCTGTCTGTCAGATCGGCCTGCTCGCCAGCAAAGCGCAGGCCAGGCCTTGCCAGCCGCGCCTGTAAAGCCGCCGGTACATGGCCGATCACCATGGTCTCAACATCCGCCGCCGCCAGCACGGGCACGCCCTCCGCCGCCCAGCGCGCCAAATTCTCTTGCTTGGCCACCCAATCGTAACGGCCGAGCAGCATCACCCGCCGCGGCGTCTCGCCAGTCAGGGCCGGGGGCTGAGCCATCGCCGCGTCATAGCTGGGCGTCAGCGCCAGCACAGGCCCGCCCGGTCCCAATTGCTGGAACAACGCCGCGTCGTCCTCGGTTATGGCTGTTACCAGCACCGCCTCTGCCGCCAGCGCTTTTTCCAACCGGGCGAACTTCGCCGCATCCCATCGCAAGAGCGGTTGCTTCCACCGGGGCTTGCTGGCCCGTGCAACGGCTGGCCGGACCGATGCTTCGTGATTGTGCGAGACATAGACCAGCGGCACGCCCGCGCCTTTCACCAGCGGCAATGACCATCCCATCGCCGCGTGATCCACTATCACCGCGTGCCAGGGCCCGTCTGCCAGTTTTGCCTTGACCGTCGCCGTTGCTTCGGGTGAAGCTAGCTCCCAGGCGCTGCCCGGAAGGTCACTGGCAATGCTCCGCCAACGGGGGCGTTTGGCAGGCGTCACGGGCTTTATGCGGAGATTGCCCAAGGCATCGCCCGCCCCGTAAGTCACCAGCGTCACCGAAGCCCCTGCCGCCGCCGCAGCCCCCAACCCCTGCTGCCGCCGCAGCCCCTGCTGCCGCCGCAGCCCCTGCTGCCGCCGCAGCCCCTGCTGCCGCCGCAGCCCCCAACGGTCCGGCCGAATAGGTACTGCTGCCTGCCATCCGTCCGCCGGGATGCGCCATGCACAGCCATAAAAGGCGCAAGCCGTGGCCTTTTTCTGGCCCAATCCTCTCGACAGAAGCGATCAATGCGTTAGTTTCCCAACATTGGCTCAGTTCTATTTTCGCTGCCCTACCTGCTGACAGACGAGGTAACGCCCCATGGCTGATACGCCAGTGTCACAACTGCCGATCATTGAAAAGCGCGAGTTCCGTGACACACTCGGCCGGATGCCGACAGGCGTCACCATCATTACGACCTGCGACGATACCGGCTTCCGGGCCGGTGCTACAGTGGGCTCGTTCACTTCGTTGTCGCTGGACCCGCCGCTGGTGCTGTTCAGCCTGGAGAAGTCGGCGAACTGCCATGCGGAGTTCCTTTCGTGCAGCCACTTTTCGGTGAATATTCTAGCCGAAGACCAGACGGATTTTTCCAATGTCTTCGCCTCCAAGGATGACCGGCCCTGGGATGACCTGCCGCTCAAAGCGGGCGAGCATAGCGCTGCGCCGCTGTTGGAAGGCTGCGTCGGCTACATTGAATGCGCGCATGAGGCAACGCACCCAGGCGGCGACCACGACATCTTTGTCGGCCGGGTGCTGAAGCTCTGGACCGAAGGCCTGGACCGCCGTCCCATGCTGTTTTTCGGCGGTGCCTACCGCCGTCTGGATACCGACGTCCTTTCCTGAGCGGCCTTTCCTAAGCGTCCAATCCCATTTGCCGGAGCCTGCCCCATGTTCCGTACCCCGATTGTGCCGCGTACCTCTGAAACCGATGGCGCGGGACATATCAACAATTGCTTCGTGCCTGTCTGGTTTGAAGCAGGGCACCGGGAAATTTTCCGGATTCTGACCCCCAACCTGGATTTCGCCAATTGGCGGGTGATCCTGGTCAACACGAACATCGACTTCACCGACCAGATTTATTTTTCGGAGGAGGCGGAAGTGCTGACCTGGGTTGACCACGTAGGCGGCAAGTCGTTCCGCCTGTATGAGGAAGTGCACCAGATCGGCCGCATCTGCGCCCGCGGCAGTGCCACCTACGTTTATTTCAACTACGATACCCAGCAGGCAGAAACCATACCCGATACTGCCCGCCAGGCGTTCGGACAGCACATGCGGGCGTCCGGCGAAACCGCAATCGCTTAATCGCGAAGCGTAAAGGAGGAGAACCTGACCATGTCCGCTCTGCACATTGAGAAACTCCACCCCGATTTCGGCGCGAGAATCACCGGCGTTGACCTGTCAGAGCCTCTTGACGCCGAGGCCCTCTAGGCCATCAACGCAGCCATCGACGAGTATTCTTTCCTCTGCTTTCCGAACCAGCCGTTCGACGACGCGAAACAGCTTGCTTTCACCCAGGCCCTGGGCGCGGCAGAACCCAGTCACGTGGCGCTTGGGGAGGAAGGCCGGATTGAGTATTTTGGCACCATCGGCAACGTACAGGCCGACGGCACGGCAATCGGCAACGACCACAAAAAGACGCGCTTCCTGACCGACAACAATCTTTGGCACACCGATGCCTCCTTCAAGCCGGTGCCGACCAAGCTCTCCATCATGTGCGCCTATGAATGCCCGGCGGAAGGGGCGGAGACGTTGTTCGTCCCCAACTGCGCTGCCTATGACCGGTTGTCACCGGAAATGCAGGCGAAAGTCGATCCCCTGGTCGGCGTGCACGACTATGTGTTCAGCCGTTCCAAGGTAGGGAAGGACGCCGTCAGTCCCGGCTTGGCCAAGTCTTTGCCGCCGGTGCACCAGCGCCTGGTCCGTCGCAACCCGGGGAACGGGCGGAAAAATCTCTTCATCGGCTCGCACGTCCGCACTATCGAGGGCATGGACGATGCGGAGGCCCGCCAGCTGCTCGACGAGCTGGTCGAGCGCGCCGTAGAGCCCGATGCTATCCTGACCCACGCTTGGAAGCCCCACGATCTGGTGATCTGGGATAATCGCTGCCTGCTGCACCGCGGTGCTGGCTATGATGCCGACCGTTTCCGCCGCTACATGCGCCAGACCCGGGTTTCCGGCGATTGCTCCTCAATGGAAGAAGCTGCCTGAAAAGCCAGACTGTGTAAGGGGCGGTATGAAGCGCACTTGCCCCTTGCATTTTAAGGCGCTTCCACCGTAAAAAACCCACTTCGCTTACGCTGCCGCTTTGGGCTGGCGGCGTTGGCCCCAAAATGCTCTCAGACTAGCAAGACGATAGGAGCCTCCGATGGCTTTCCAAAATCTAGATGCAACTGTCCGCAGCGATTCCGGCACCAGCGCCGCCCGCGCACTGCGCCGCGAAGGCCGCGTGCCGGCCGTGATCTACGGCGGCAGCGGCGAGTCCGTGCCGGTGTCCGTCGATGGCCATCAGCTGTTCCTCGTGCTGCGCACGCCTGGCCTGATGTCTGTCGCCATGACCGTCACCATCGACGGCAAGGTAGAGCGCGTTAAGCTGAAGGACGTGCAGGTTCATCCGGTGACGGAACAGCCGCTTCACCTGGACTTCATCCGTAGCTATCTGTTCCATCCCGGCTGATCAGATAGCCCCTCGTCGCTCTGCGTTTTTCATGGCACGCTGTGTTTTGACCGAGGCGCGGGATGGGAGAGCGACATGGTGATCAAGCTTCACAGTCAGGCGACGACGCCACCGAAGATCAGGGCGGCCATACAGGCCAGTGACGACCCTGCGTGGGTTCTTGCCGAGCGTCACGGGACCACGGAACAGACCGTATGGAAATGGTGCCAGCGTGCCAGCGTGGAGGATCGCAGCCACACGCCCCATCGCCTTCAGACGACGTTGACGCCAGCGCAGGAAGCTGTCGCGGTGGCCCTCCGCAAGACGCTTTTGGTCTCGCTGGATGATCTGCTGGCGGTGGTGCGCGAGTTCTTGAACCCGAAGGCCTCCCGCTCTGGTCTTGACCGCTGCTTGCGTCGGCATGGCGTGGGGCCCCTGCGCGCCCTGAAGCAGCATCGCCCCGGCCAAAGCACAGCGCCTTCAAAGCCTATGAACCCGGTTCCATCCCCATCGACCTGAAATACCTGCCACCGATGGCAGATGAGAGCCGCCGCCGTTCCCTCTTCGTGGCCATCGACAGGGCAACGCGTTGGGTTGTTGTCAGGGTCTACAACAGCAAGACAGCGGCCAATGCCCGGCGCTTCCTGCGCGCCCTGGAGCGCGCCTGCCCGATGCGGATCCGCCCCATACTCCCGGATAATGGAAAAGAGTTCACGGATCGCCTCTTCAGTCTGCGCCAGCGCGCCGCAACAGGCGCGCATGAATGCGACACGCTGGGCACCGCCCTCGATATCGATCATCGCCTGACGCCGCCTAGGTCACCTCAGACCAACGGTATGGTCGAACGGTTCAATGGCCGCATCGAAGAGGTTCTGCAGAGCCATCCCTTCCGATCCGGCGAGGTATCTGGAAGCCACGCTGCTTCGCTATGTCTGGCTTTACACCCAGCCGCTGCCGCAATCAGCCCTGGGCAGCAAGACGCCCTTGCAGGCACTGAAGGGATGGCGCAAACTCAAACTAGAGCTGGTCAGGAAACAGCCATATTACCTTCCAGGATGGGACACATAACCTATGCCGGTACCGACCAATTGAACGGCGGCGCTGGCGGCGACCATTACAATGGCGGCAACGGCACCGACCGGGTGCAGTATCAGGACAGCCTGGTGGGCCTGCGGGTCGATCTGCAGGTGTCGGCGACGAATACCGGCGATGCGGCGGGCGAGACCTATGTGCTGATCGAGGACATCGTCTCCTCGTCGGGCAATGACTCTCTGTTCGGCAATGCGTCGGCGAACAAGCTCTTCGGCTTCGACGGCGTCGACCGGGTGTTTGGCCGGGCGGGCAACGACACGCTGATCGGCGGTGAAGGCAACGACATCATCAATGGCGGCGCGGACAATGACATCCTGGCCGGTGGCCTGGACGTGGACACGTTCCGCTTCGACGGCGCGAATTTCGGCTCGGACCGCATCACCGACTTCACACCGGGAGAGACCATCGACCTGGACTTCTACGCCGGCCTGACCTTCGGTGACCTGACCATTGTCGACGTCGCCGGCCGTGCCGAAGTCTCCTTCTTCGCCGGCGACATCGTCCTCACAGGCATCCTCGCCGCCGACGTCTAGGAAAGCTGGTTCTCCTTCGCCCCATAAAGCGCAGAAGCACCAAAATGAAAAACGGCCAGCCGGAAACCTAGGCTGGCCGTTTTATTTACTGATTGAGGCTAGAGCAGATCCACCCGGCAGATTGATTGCGAAAGCGATTCAATTTGAACCGGCAATGCCCTGGGCCGCGTGCCTACGTGCCGTAGGCGTCGAACAGTTCCTGCACGCCTTTCAACTGGTTGCCAGCGGCACTGGAGGGCACCACGATCGGCGTCTTCACGCCAGCATCGTACCAGGCCTCGACCTGATCGCGTACCTGGCTCGCGGTGCCGAACATGGTGGTTTCTGCCAGCCAGCGGTCGGTCAGGAAGTGCGGAATCTTCTCCGGCTCTTTGTTGGCCATGGCTTTTTCCACGCCCATCATCTCTTCTTCAAAGCCAACCGACTTCCAGTAGTTGCGGTAGTTGGGCAACTGTGCATAGCGCCATAGCGTCTTGCGGTGCACCGCCTTGGCCGCTTCCACATCGTCCGAGATGCATGTGGGCATCATGCAGCCAATATACCAATTTGGATCGGTGCGGCAGGCAGCCGGCAGGTTCTCCAGCGACTTGGCTGCGGCTGATCGCACGGCATTGGCAAACACCAGGCCGTCGCCCAATTCGCCCGCCAGCTGGATCATTTTCGGCCGCATCGCCGCCAGCACGACCGGTGCCAGCTCGCCATAGCCTTCGGTGGTTTTATAGCGGGTGACGAAGTCCCGGATATCGGCCAGCGGCTTGCCGGGCACAACGCCCATGCGTTGCAGGCTCGGCCCATGGCTGATCCCGATACCCAGCGAGAAGCGCCCGCCCGACATCTCGTGCATGAATGCCGCGCTCATGGCGAAATCATCCACCGTGCGGGAATAGATCGGTGCGATGGAGATGCCGAACGGCATGGACTTGGTCGTGACCGACAGCGCCTCGCAAAACGCCATGCCGCCGAGCGTCGATGGCGTATAGAGCCCGGCATAGCCGCGTTTCTCGATTTCCTGGGCGAGTTCCAGTACTTGCGCGCGGCGGCGCGGCACAGCGGTAATGGTGACGGCGGGGAGTTTGGCCATGGGGCGTTCCTTCAGTGCATTTAAATTGGTTCGCTCCATGCTAGAGTATCGTCGGCTCTAATTGAATCGCTTTCGCGATGAATTGGCCGGGCAAGATGCTCTAGCTCTTAGATTTCGAGCAGATCCCGATCCGGCCCGGGATCTGCTCTGGCTCGCCAGCGCGGTCAGGGTAAGAGGCTGTCGTCCGCTACTTTGACGGCACCAGCCGGAACAGCAGCATTCCGGCGATCATGGCCACCACGAACACATAGACGCCCGGAACGCCGGTCGCGAGGCCGGAAAGCGCCGATCCCGGGCAGAAGCCACCCAGCCCCCAGCCAAGCCCAAATAGGGCCGCCCCGCCCAGCAGGCGCGCGTCGATGTCCTTGTGCGTGGGCAATTCCAGCTTGCCGCCGAACACGGTCTGGCCGCGCTTGCGCAATAGATAGAAGCCCGGAATGGTCACCAGCAGTGCGCCGCCCATGACAAAGGCCAACGTCGGGTCCCAGTCGCCTGCAACGTCCAGAAAGCCCAGCACCTTTGCCGGGTTCATCATGCCGGATATGGCGAGGCCGATACCAAAAACGGTTCCGGCAATAAGGCTGGTCAAAGCTGCAAGCATAGTCTCAGCCTCCCACCACATGCCGGACGGCAAAGACCGTCAGCGCAGCCACTGCCATGAATACCACGGTTGCACTGATGGAACGCGCGGAGCCGCGGGCAATACCGCAAACGCCATGGCCGCTGGTACAGCCACTGCCGAGCCGGGTGCCGAAGCCCACCACCAGCCCCGCAACTGCGAGCACCCGAGAACGCCGCTGATCCCCGCAATGCGTCCGTTAAACGCCAGGAACAGGACAGCAGCCATGCCGATCATCATGCCGCTGATTAAACCGCTTACCGGGGTGAAATGCTCCATTGGCTCCAATCCGCATTCGGGAACGTTATTTTTATAATAATATATAAAAGTACCACGGCAACCCGAGACACTGCAACAGGGGAAAGATTATCCCAGCATTTCGATCAAAACAGATGGTACCCATTTGTTTGTCGATGGCGCATTTTGTGATGCGCAGCCTTATCGCGCAAAGCTGCTGCGCAGTTGCGCCGCCCAGCGGCCGCCAATCCGGGTAATGACCCAGATCGAGCGGTAGGTTCCCAATTCCGAGCCATCGGTGCGGAAGTGTGTGAATTCCATGTCGAGATGAACCTTCTCCGCCTCGGCATGGATGACGGTCTGCCGGTTCCACTGGCTGCGGCCCCAGCCTTCGCCTGCGGGGGCATAGAAATCATCCAGGTAGGTATCCGGCGTCTCCCACACCTTGAACGCGCTCCCCGCCAGGCGGTAGTGCGGGAAGTGGAGCGTCGCCACGATAACCTCCGGGTCACGCGCATTCAGCGCCGCCATGTGGGCGTCCACAACGCCGATAGCGCTCTGAATGGCGGCTTGCACTTCCGCTGGCAGGTCGAGCTGGGTTCCGATGGACATCGGCGGGATTCTCCTTGGTTTCACCCTGAGTAGCGCTCACCGGTGCGCGTATCGAAGGGCGTGCTTCGCATCCTGGGCGGCCCTTCGATACGCCCCGGACTTCAGTCCGGGGCTACTCAGGGTGAGAACGATCTTTCTCACCAAGTATCCACCCACGAGTGCTTCTTGCCGTCCCGCGGCTTCGGCGCTGGCGCGCTCCGCAATCCCGCCAGGATCCAGTCGCGTGTGTCCGCCGGGTCGATGACGTTGTCGATCTCGAAATTGGTGGCCGCCGTCAGCGCCTTGCCCTGCTCGTACATGCCGGCGACTTTTTCCTCGTAGACGCGCAGGCGCTCTGCCGGGTCTTCAATGGCCGCCAACTCGTTGCGGTAACCGAGCTTCACCGCGCCCTCCAGTCCCATGCCGCCGAATTCCGCCGTTGGCCAGGCGATGGAGAAAAGCGGCGCGTGGTAGCTGCCCGCCGCCATGCCCTGCGCGCCCAGGCCATAGCCCTTGCGCAAGGTGATGGAGAAGAAGGGCACACTCATGTTTGCGCCGATCACGAACACCCGGCAGCAATGGCGCACAAGCGCTGTCTTCTCGTATTCCGGCCCGACCATGTTGCCGGGCGTGTCGATCAGGGAGACCAGGGGAATGTCGAACGCATCGCAGAGCTGCATGAAGCGAGCCGCCTTGTCCGCCGCGGGCGAGTCGATGGTGCCGCCGAGGTGCTTCGGATTGTTGGCGATGATACCGACCGGACGTCCCTCGATCCGGGCAAAGCTGGTGATCATGCCGAGGCCGAAATCCTTGCGGATTTCCAGCACCGAGTCCGTGTCGGCGATGGTCTCGATCACCTCCCGGATGTCATAGACCCGCAGGCGGTTTTCCGGCACGGCGCGGCGGAGCCAGCGTTGGTCCGCGCGCTCCCACTCGTCCAGTGGTCCCTGGAAATAGCTGAGATACTTCTTGGCGACGGCGACGGCGACCGCTTCCGCCTCGTCCTCCACCGCAATATCAACCACGCCGGAGGCTTTTTGCACGCTCATGGGGCCGACTTCTTCCGGCGTGTAAACGCCGAGGCCGCCGCCCTCAATCATCGCCGGGCCACCCATGCCGATGTTCGAGTCCCTGGTTGCGATCACCACATCGCAACAGCCCAGCAGCACTGCATTGCCCGCAAAGCAGCGCCCGGTCGTGATGCCCACCATGGGCACCAGACCGGAAAGCCGGGCAAACAGCTTGAACGCCGGAATGTGCAAATCGGCGGAGAATATCTTGTCCGTATCGCCGGGCCTGCCGCCGCCGCCTTCCGTAAAGATCACCAACGGCAACTGCATGTCCGCCGTCAGTTCGAACATGCGGTCTTTCTTG
This sequence comes from Alphaproteobacteria bacterium, assembly GCA_965202745.1. Classification (GTDB taxonomy): domain Bacteria; phylum Pseudomonadota; class Alphaproteobacteria; order Bin95; family Bin95; genus JACKII01. Next base: position 167,970 of record CBDBCB010000018.1, on the reverse strand, counting down.
TGGTGGTTGTTGAAGCCCTGGGTGCCCGCCAGCACGGTGTAGTCGTAGCTCATCACCATGGCGCGGGCCTGGCTGTCGCCATTGATGCGCGCCAGTCCGGCGATTAGGCCGTCGGCGGGCGTGCGGTCGATCAGTTCCTCCATGGAGGCGCGGGCCTGCCGTGCCGCTACCTGGAACGCGCCGTATTCGTGGAAGCTGCCCTCGTCCACCAGATCGGCAATGTTCTCCCGTGCGGTGGGGTGGTCGGTCTTGCGGCGGCGGGCGATGGCGTCCGGGCGGTTCTCGTCCAGGGTCTTGGCGCGGCGGGCCTCCACCTCGGCAATGTCCGGGCGGATGAAGTCCAGGCCGATGTCTTCCTCTGCCTGGGCCGCGCCCGTGTCCACATCGGCAGGCTCCACATAGGCGAGGACGTGTTCCTCGAACACCGTCTCACCGGGCTCCACCGCCACCAGCCGGACGATGCCGCTGGCGGGGGCGGCGATCACGTGCTCCATCTTCATGGCTTCCATGATGAGCAGTTGCTCGCCCGCGATCACGGTGTCGCCTTCAGCCTTGGTCAGCGAAACGATGGTGCCCTGCATCGGCGCGCGCACCGCCTCCGTGCCTTCCGGGCCGTCAGTGTCAGGCGCGCTGTCTTCTGGCACGCTGGTGTTCGGGTTTTCCTCCCGGCCCAGCACGAACACGGCCAGCGGGTCTTTCGGATCGACGCGCGCGCCCGCCAGCTTCGGCCCCTTACTGGCTGCCGCGGGGGCAAAGTGTATAGGCTCGGCCGGTTCGGCGGCGAGCAGGTCGCCGATATTCTCCTCAATGAAGCGGGTATAACTCCGCCCTGCCTGCACGGCCTCATGGCTCAGCACGCTTTGCAGGAAGCCCAGGTTGGTCGCCACCCCGCCGATGCGGAAGCGGCGCAATGTCCGGTCCATCCGCGCCAGGGCTTTTTCAAAACTGCCCGCGTGCACAATCACCTTCGCCAGCAGCGAGTCGAAGCGCGGATTGGTGCGGTAGCCGGTATAGCCATAGTGATCCACGCGCACACCGCGCCCGCCCGGCGGATCAAATGCGCTAAGCGTACCGCCAGAGGGTTTAACGCTGGCATCGGGCAGCATGGTCTCCAGGTTCACGCGCGCCTGGATGGCGTATCCCTGAGGGTCCGGCGTTTCGTTTTTGCCCAGCAGCACGGCGGCCAGCGTCTTGCCGGTCGCGACCTGCAACTGCATTTCGACCAGATCCAGGCCGGTGACCGACTCGGTCACCGTATGCTCCGCCTGAAGGCGGGCGTTGCATTCCAGGAAGGCGATGGTGGCGTCCGGCCCGTCATCATCCGCATTCACCAGGAACTCGAACGTGCCGACGCCTTGATATTTGGCCGCCTCCGCCAGATCGCGGGCGGCCTGATGCAGCCGGGCCGCTGCCATCCAATTTCACCGCCTGATCGCAAACGCGGCTGTGCAGGCTCTGGGCGTTGTCTTCGCTATAGGCGGCAACCGTCTCCAGCCCCATATCCGGCGGCGGTCTGGGCAATGCGGATGGCGATCTCGCCGCGATTGGCGATGAACAGGCGTTTCATAAAAATTCCTTGTTGGCGCAACGGCACAGGTTTGCGGTGATCCTACTATTGCGCGTCTATTTCCGGCAAACGGAGCCGGGAATAGACGCGATGGATTGCACCAGACAGCAATGAGTACAGGCAGGCTTTGGCGGCGCTTTGTGGGTTATGAGAAGAAGTGCGGCTAAGGTGCAATACATAAAGAAATAATGTACCCACATCATATTAGTGAAAATATATGAAATAGATTTGAATCAACCGCAACAAACTATGAATTAGCATACAAAAATATACATGCCCACTGAATGAGATGTTGTGGAGGAAAAGTGATGGCTTTTAAAACGAAATACGGCGATTCCGCGGGAACTATCACGCTAAGAATCAGACGTTGGTGTTAAAACCCGGTGTCGATTGAATAGCGTTTGGGGATGTAACCGCCCTTGTAGACAGCGCCAAAGGTGGCAATGACAGGATTTTCGGCGGCAACAATGCAGTCAACATTCTCTACGGCGATGCCGAGAAAATCTATGACGACGCGCAGGGCGGATCAGACCGCCTGACAGGCGGCGATAGCGCCGACAATACGATCTATGGAGACTCCTATCTGATGTCGGGAAATGGAAGTGGTGGTAACGACATACTGGTTGGCGGCGCCGACTCCAGAAATTTCATGGTCGGCGACGCCTATAAGATGTCCGAAAACGCCACCGGCGGTAATGACACGCTCATCGGCGGCGACGTTGTTAAGGGTGGCAAGAGCTCGGTAGCCCTGTTCGGTGACGGCTACATCATGAGCGGGTCATCATCTGGCGGTAATGACAAACTATTCGCTGGAGAAACCGGTGGAACGTTCTCCTTCCTTTACGGAGACGCTTCGACTCTCAGCGATTATGCGTCTGGCGGCACCGACAAGCTTGTCGGTGCCGAAAACACCCGAAATGCGCTGACCGGTGACGCCTACATCCACATCCTCCAGAAATATGCAACCGGGGGCAATGACGTCCTGATGGGCGGCGACAACGCCATCATTAACGAGTTGAGGGGCGATGCGAAACTGGACCTCCGCGACTATGCCGAAGGCGGCAATGGAACCACCACCAACCGCCTCTATGGCGATGCCGATACCATGTACAACAGTGCAAGTGGCGGTGACGACGTTATCAAGGGCGGTAACGGCGCTACAACAAGCAACCATCTTTATGGCGAAGCCCGGCAGATTCATTCAACCGGACAGGGCGGAGACGATCTCATAAAGGGTGGTGTGGATGCCAAATCAAACAATCTTGTCGGTGGCGGAGGCATTATCTACGCCAAGTTCGTCTGCGGCGACAATGCCTACAACATTATGTCCGGCGACACTGGCACTGCCGCCGCCGCAATTATATGCGGCGACGATATTCTGATTGCCAGTTCTGGCATTGACTTGATGGCCGGTGATTTCCGGACTGCCAAAGCCTTGGGTATACAGACTGGGTCAGACACGTTCGTGTTCAGTCCAGGTACCGGCACCGGCGACGAAATCAGCGACTTCCGGCAGGCCGATGCCGATCATATCGACGTCAGCGCGTTCGGCTTCCAGTCGATTGCCGACATGACCCTGACCGACCTTGGTCCATCGACCTTTATCGAGTTCGGTGGGCCGGGCGCGGCGGACAGCGTGACGTTGGACGGTTTCGCTGATCCATCTCTCCTCTCGGATACTGATTTTATCTTTACCTGATCAGCGGTCGCGCTCCAGCTAGTGGGGCGGTACTGAAGTTTGAGCACGGACGGTGTTTCACCCTATAGTCCGCGGGCAAACGAGAGGAACCGCCCTAATGTCTCAATCTGCCCCCAAAGCCTGGCGCGACCGCGCGAACGTCACTTTCGACTGCGAGAAGCAACCGGCCACCGGCTCCCGCGGGATGGTGACGGCAAACAATCCGCTGGGCGTGATGGTGGGGGCGGAGATGCTCGCGGCGGGCGGCAATGCGGTCGATGCGGCGGTCGCGACCCTGTTCACGCTGACTGTGGTCGAGCCGATGATGGTTGGCTTTTCCGGCGGCGGCATCTTCCATATCCGCACGCCGGGCAGTGAGCACGTCATCATCGACAATCAGTCCAAGGCTCCGCTCGCCGCACGGCCCGACACGTTCGAGCCTGTCGCCGACACGCCCGACCGCCGCCTCGAAACCGTGGGCCGCCTGAACACTGCCGGGCCGCTTGCCATGGCGACGCCGGGCGCATTGCGGGGCTGGGCAGACGCGCTGGAGCGGTTCGGCACCTTCTCCCTCGCCGATGTGCTGGAGCCTGCCATCCGCCATGCCTCCCGCGGCTTCGCGGCGACCTCCTACCTCGCCGAATGCACGGACGAGGCCAAGGAAGACCTGGCCACCTGTCCCCATATGAGCGCGCTCTACCTGCCCGGCGGCGCTCCGCTGAAGGCCGGGCACAAGGTGGTGCAGGGCGACTATGCGGAGACCCTGCGCACGCTCGCCAAGGAAGGCATCGGCGCGTTCTATGGCGGGGCTATCGGCGCGGCGTTGACCGATCACATGGCGAAGGCTGGCGGCATTGTCTCCCAGGCCGATCTGGCCGACTGCGCGCCTATCGACCGGCAGGGGGTCCGGGGCCAATATCGCGGCTATGAGGTGATCGGGCCGCCGCCGCCTGCCTCCAGCGGGCTGCACATCAACCAGATGCTGCAAATCCTGGAGGGCTTTGACGTGGCAGGCATGGGCTTCGGCTCGGTCGAGGCAACGCACCTGCTGCTGGAGGCGCTGAAGATCGCCTTCGCCGACTGGGTGGCCTCAACGGCGGACCCGGCCTTTGTGAACGTGCCGGTCGCCCAGGTCCTGGACCTCGCCTATATCGCCCGCCGCCGGTCGGAAATCCTGATCGACCGCACCCAGGAATGGAGCGCGCGCGTGGCGGCACATGAAAGCGACCACACCACTTACATGACCACGGCGGACAATGACGGCTGGGTGGTGGCGACGACCCAGACCATCAACAACCTGTTCGGTGCGCGCTTTATCTTTCCGGGCACGGGCATCGTCGCGAACAATTACATGAACCTGTTCGACCCGCATCCGGGCCGGGCGAACTCCATCGAGCCCGGCAAGCGGGTGACGACCTCCATGAGCCCGATGATGGCCTGTCAGGACGGCCGCGTGCGCTTTGCCCTGGGGCTGGTCGGCGGCCTCCGCATTTTCCCCTCCGCCATGCAGGCGCTGGTGAACCTGCTGGAGCATGGCATGAGCCTGCAAGAGGCCGTCGAGGCCCCCCGCGTCTGGACCCAGGGCGAGTCGTTGGAGGTAGAGCGCGGCTATGGCGATGCGGTGCATGAGACATTGGGCCGGATGGGCCACGCCGTGGTGCTCTCTCCCTGCATCGGTGCTGGCATGAACGGCATTGAGATCGGCGAGGATGGTACGCTCACCGGCGCCGCCTGCTGGCGCGCGGACGGCACGGCGGTGGGCCTCGGCGGCGGCTATGCGCGGGAGGGCGTCCGCTATTGGCCGGAGCGGCCGAAGGTGTAGGGAGCACACCGTCTTAAGATTGTAATATCTGTAATTACACAACCGTTATCTTGACCTGCGGTTTGCATTCTTCTCCTCGAAACACTACCTAACTCCGAATTTCCGGAAGTGCGCAGCGCTGTCCGGTACCTGTTTGGTGGTTCGCTGCCGCCGCGCCGGGAGGAAAACAGGTCCCGGAAAGCCGCCCGGCGTCTTCCGGAAATTCGTGCTGAGATTTTTTTCCAGTACGGTACGCCTGAATGATAAGCTCGCTGGGTCAGTAATCCGCCGGGGCAGGATCGATGGACCCGCAAAAGCCAAAACGCAGTGTAATCGGCTGGTGTATTTACATCCTGGCCGGGTTTAGCGCCGTAACCGGCCTGACAGGTGCGGTGGTGACCATCGTGCTAGGCCAGGCCGCCCTCTGCCGCATGGGCGCGCCGCTGTTGGATGCTACCGGCTGGCAGCCCGGCCAGCAGCATTGCGCAGAAGTCATCGCTGCGGACGGCAAGACCAAGCAGATGCTGGAAGCGCAGAGCAAGCTGATCGCCAAAATGAAGGCGCAGCTCGACAAGCTGGCGGCCAAGGACCAGCCGCCGGAAACGCCTGTGCCACCGGCTGAAGACACGCAACGCCGCGATGAAGCGGTCACCGACCTGGCCCAGGACCCGGCTCCGGCAGCGCAGGATGCGGCGCAGGCGATTGCGGACGGCGATATCGAGCGCGCCGCCACGCTGCTGCGGGATCAGGCAACGGCTGCCGTCAGCAACGCGATCTGCGACTGGCGGCGGCTTGGCGCGCTGCTCTACAACGTTGATACGGCCCGGGCGCTGGAGGCTTACCGGGAAGCGGTCAAGCTGGGCTCCGATGACGCTTGGGACGGGATCTATCTAGGACGGCTCTATGTGCGGGCTGGGGATTTGGGCATGGCGCGGGAGGCGTTTGAGACGGCGCTGTCTAAGCTCCCCCATGAGCAAGAACGAAATCGCAGCGTGCTCTTTAACGAACTCGGCAATGTTCAACGTGCCCAGGGCGATCTGGCGGGCGCGCTGGAGAGCTACCGGGCAAGCCTCGCCATCCGCGAGGCGCTCGCGGCGCAGGACCCCGGCAATGCGGGCTGGCAGCGGGATTTGGGGGTGAGCTATTGGCGGATGGCCCTGACGGAAGGCACCGGCGTGACCTGGCGGCAGGTGGCCGATCAGTGGCAGGCTATGGCGGATCGCGGAATCCTGTTTCCGCCGGACCGCCGATGGCTGGCCGAAGCGCAACGCCGTGCCGAAGCCGAAGCGCAGCAATAACCTCCGCGCCTAGAGCCCGCCGCCGTCCAAACTCCCCACCCGCCCAACAGGCGTGACAGGCCCGGTCCCGGCTGGTAGGCAATGCGGCCCATCTGCCTCAGTTGAGATTTTGCTCTCTGAGGCGGAACATTCTTGCAGTGAACACAGTACAGGAAATGCTCTCATGGGTTTGATGGATGGCAAAGTCACGCTGGTGACTGGCTCGGGCCGTGGCATTGGCCGGGCGATTGCGCTCGACATGGCGAAAGCGGGCGCGAAGGTTGTGGTGAACGACCTCGGTGGCTCTCTCACCGGTGAGGATGGCGGCGACGTCTCCCCGGCGCAGCAGGTCGTCAACGAGATCAAGGCCATGGGCGGCGAGGCCGTCGCCAATGGCAGCAGCGTCAGCGAATGGTCCGGCGCTCAAGCGATTATCAAAGACGCCATGGACAATTTCGGCAAGATCGACGCCGTGGTGAACGTCGCGGGCATCCTGCGCGACGGCATGTTCCACCGCATGAGCGAGGCCGAATGGGACTCGGTCATCGCCGTCCACCTGAAGGGCTGCTTCAACGTTGCCCGCGCCGCCGTCGAGCATATGCGCGAGCAAGAATCCGGCGCGATGGTGCATTTTACCTCGACCAGCGGCCTGGTCGGCCAGGTGGGGCAGGCGAACTACGCCGCCGCCAAGCTCGGCATCTGCGGTCTCAGCCGGGTGATCGCCATGGAAGGCGCGTTCAAGAACGTCCGCTCCAACTGCGTCGCGCCCTTCGCCTGGACCCGCATGATCGAGAGCATTCCGATCAAGTCGGGCGAGCGGGCTGAAGCCTTCGAGAAGTTCCGCAACAACGCCAAGCCGGAGCATGTGGCCCCGGTCTGCACCTACCTGTGCAGCGATGCCGCCAAGGGCATCACCGGCAACGTTTTCGACGTCCGCGGTAACGAAATCTACCTGATGACCCAGCCCCGCCCGGTGCGCACCTTGCACAATGGCAACGGCTGGTCGCACGAAGCTCTCGCCGCCATGGTTGAGCCCGCGCTCCGCGCTGACCTCTACGGCCTGGAGGACAGCGCCGCGGTCTATAGCTGGGACCCGATCTAAGCATTCCATGTATGACCGCCATCCCCTTCATCCTGAGGCGCGCGCAGCGCGAGTTGAAGGGTGTGGCGGCTTGGCCTCAGGCCCTGCGACTGCCGCCCTGATGGGCGGCGCGCAGGGTGAAGGCGGTGGCCGGTGATTCTCAACCCCACCCCCATCCATACCGACATCGTCCTGATCGGCGGCGGGCATTCCCACGTTGCTGTCCTGAAGATGTTCGGCATGAAGCCGTTGCCGGGGGTGCGGCTCACCGTGATCGCGCGGGACACGTTCACGCCCTATTCCGGCATGATTCCCGGCTATATCGCCGGGCATTATTCCCACGCTGAATGCCATATCGACCTGGGGCCGCTCTGCCGGATGGCGAACGCGCGCCTGATCCATGCCCCGGCGGAGGGGCTGGACCCTGCCGGCCAGCGCGTGTTCCTGCCCGGCAGGCCGCCGCTGCGGTATGACTTCGTTTCCATCGACATCGGCTCAACGCCTGCCGTTGCGGCCATTGACGGTGCGCTGGAGCATGGCCTGCCGGTCAAACCGCTCGACCGCTTCCTGGAGAGGTTGGCGCAGCGGCAGGAAACCCTGGCCGATGGCGCGGCGATGACGATTGGGGGCGGGGGCGCGGGCGGCGCGGAGTTGGCGCTGGCGCTGGCCTGCCGGCTGCGCCGCCATCGCCCGCGGATAGCGCTTGCGACGGACACGGCCGAGATCCTGCCAACACTCGCGCCGCGGGTGCGGGCCGCGATGACCAGGGCGCTGACCGCCAACGCAATCGAACTGCTGACCGGCTCCCCCATCACCGCCGTAACACCGGATGCCGTGTGCTTCGCCGATGGCAGCGAGCGCCCCAGCGCGCTGACCGTGCTTGCCACCGGCAGCCAGCCCGCTGCCTGGCTCACGGATACCGGTTTGGCGCTGGATGAGCGCGGCTTTGTTGCCGTGGGAGAGGCGCTGACCAGCACCAGCCATCCCACGGTTTTCGCCGCCGGTGACATCGCAGCGTTCACGCCACGGCCCTTGCCCAAGGCCGGAGTCTACGCCGTCCGCGCGGGGCCGGTGCTGGCGGAAAACCTACGCCTTGCCGCGCGGAACAAGCCGCTGAAGCTGTTCCAGCCGCAGCGCCGCTTTCTCTCGCTGCTATCCTGTGGGGAAAAGAGCGCCGTCGCTTCCTATGGCAGGCTGGCGCTTTCCGGCCCGCTCGTCTGGCGCTGGAAAAACTGGATCGATGTTCGCTGGATGCGGAAATACCAGGAGCTGCCTGACATGGCGGCGAATGACGATCCAAACGCACCGCCCATGCGCTGCGCCGGGTGCGGGGCCAAGATCGCGGGCGACGTGCTGGCCTTCGCTCTGGAAAAGCTGGATGTGGGCGACGCGCTGGGCGTTATCCTGGGCGCGGGCGACGACGCTGCCGTCCTGCAACCACCCCCGGGGCAATTGCTGGTGCAATCGACTGACGGCTTCCGCGCTTTTGTCAGCGATCCCTACGTCTTTGGCCGCATCACCACGATCCACGCGCTTTCTGACCTGTACGCGATGGGCGCCAAGCCGCACAGCGCGCTCGCCCATGCGACATTGCCTTTTGCCGATTCGGCCTCCGTCGGCGACGACCTGCTCCAACTTCTGGCAGGCGCGTGTTTTGAGTTGCGGGCAGCCGGCACCATGCTGGTTGGTGGCCACTCCAGCGAGGGGCCGGAACTTTCCTTCAGCCTGACGGTCAACGGTTTTGCCGAGCCGGGTCAGCTTTGGCGCAAGGCGGGGGCCAGGGCGGGCGACGCGCTGATTCTGACCAAGCCGCTTGGCACCGGCGCACTGCTGGCCGCCGACATGCTCGGCCAGGCCCGCAGTGCCTGGGTGGAGGCCGCCATCACCAGCATGCTGACCAGCAATGCCGCTGCCGTCAGTGTCTTGCGTGCTCACGGTGCCAGCGCCGCGACGGATGTTACCGGCTTCGGTCTGCTCGGCCACCTGCGGGAGATGCTGGTGGCCTCTGGCGTGGGCGCAGAGATTGATATGCAGACCTTGCCACTGCTGCCGGGCGCTGCCGAATCGCTCACCGTCGGCATTGAGAGCACGCTCGCCCCATCCAACCGCGCTTTCCTGCCCGATGCGCCGCTGATCCTTTCCGACCCGCAGACTTCCGGCGGCCTGCTGGCTGCGGTGCCGTCAGCCCGAGCAGTTGAGTGCCTCGCCGCTCTGCAAGCCGTTGGGTACGAGGCCGCAGCGATCATCGGCGAATGTACTGCCATGCACGGCATCGACTGGCACTGAGGGAAGCCCCCAAATATTATTTCCCACCGGCTGGAGCCCGGCGCTAAGCTTAGCAGAACGCCGGGGCCCAGCAAGCTGAACCACGACACTAGCGCCCGCCCCCGCTGCTTTTGCTTGCAGACGCCATGGAAAAGGCGCTAAGGACGCGCCATGCCAAAAGTTACATTTGTCAGCCCTACCGGTGAGCGCACCACGCTGGAGCCGCCCGCGAGCCTCTCCTTGCTAGACATTGCAAGGAAATATCACATCGACGTCGAAGGCGCTTGCGAAGGCTCGCTTGCGTGCTCGACCTGTCATGTCGTGGTTGATCCGGAATGGTTCGACGCGTTGGACGAGGCGACGGAGGACGAGGAAGATATGCTCGATCTTGCCTTCGGTTTGACCGAAACCTCCCGCCTGGGCTGTCAGATCATCGTGACAGAGGAGCTGGACGGCATCACCGTTACGCTGCCGTCCGAAACCCGCAACATGTTGGGATAGGGGAGCTTCCTACCCATGCTGTTCGCTGCCGATAGTCTGTTTGCCCGCCTGCGTGCCTCGTGCAAGCCGGAATGGGGCGCATATACACGGCACACCTTCGTGAAGCAGCTGGGCGGCGGCACTCTGGCAGAAGCGTCGTTCCGGCGTTACCTGATCCAGGACTATCTGTTTTTGATTCATTTCTCTCGCGCTTATGCGCTGGCGGCGTACAAATCCCGCGATCTGACCGATATTCGTGAAGCTGCGGCCGGTCTCTCTGCTATTGCCGACACGGAAATGCGCTTGCATGTGGAATTCTGCGACGGCTGGGGCATCTCGGAAGAAGAGATGACGGCGGAACCGGAAGCCCAGGAAACCATGGCCTACACCCGTTATGTGCTGGAAGCCGGCATGGCGGGCGATGTGCTGGACCTGTGGGTGGCGCTTGCGCCCTGTGTCGTCGGTTATGGCGAAATTGGCTCCATGCTGGCTGGGGAGGGTACGCTTGAGGGCAACCCCTACCGCGCCTGGATCGAGATGTATTCCAGCGATGAGTACCAGACAGCGGCCAGGCGCAAGGTGGCGCATATGGATCGGCTGATGGCCTCGCGCGGTGGCGAAGGCCGCTTCGAATCGCTCAGCGCTACCTTCAGGGAAGCAACCCGCCTGGAAGCCGCCTTGTGGGACATGGGCCTTAAGGGATGAGCATTCAGGTTGCGGAGAGGCCTGGTCTGGACCTGGGTCTGGACATGGACCTGGGCAAGCCGCCGGCGGAGACCCGCGTTGTCGTTGCCATGTCCGGTGGCGTGGACAGCAGTGTTGCGGCAGCCATGGTCGCGGCGGCAGGCCACGATACCGTCGGCGTCACCCTCCAACTTTATGACCACGGCGCAGCGGTTGAGCGCAAGGGCGCGTGTTGCGCAGGTCAGGACATCCACGACGCCCGCAACGTGGCCGAAAGGATCGGCATTCCTCACTACGTGCTGGACTACGAAAGCCGCTTCCGCCAGTCCGTGATGGACGACTTTGCCGATGCCTATCTGCGCGGCGAAACGCCAATTCCCTGTGTTCGCTGCAATCAGACCGTAAAGTTCCGCGACCTATTGGCGACTGCCCGCGACCTGGAGGCCGACGCGCTGGTCACCGGGCACTATGTCCAGCGCATGGATGCAGGGCAGGGGGCGGAGATGCACGCGGCGGTCGACCCGTCGCGCGATCAGTCCTACTTCCTGTTCGCGACCACCCAGGACCAGCTCGACTTCCTGCGCTTCCCATTGGGCGGCCTGCCCAAAACCGAAACCCGCGTCCTGGCGGAGCGGTTCGGTCTGCCGGTTGCCGCCAAGCCCGACAGCCAGGAGATTTGCTTTGTCCCCAACGGCTCCTACGCTAGTGTGGTGGAGAAGCTGCGCCTTGGCGCGATTGAGCCGGGAGAGATCGTGGACCGGGCAGGCAACGTGCTGGGGACGCACAAGGGCATCGTCCACTTCACCATCGGGCAGCGGCGCGGCCTGAACCTCGGCAATACGGATGGCAAGGGCGAGCCGCTTTATGTGGTCGCGCTCGACGCCGCTGCAAAGCGCGTGATCGTTGGGCCGAAAGCGGCGCTGGGCCGCCGCTATGTGCGGGTGAGCGAAGTCAACTGGTTGGGCCATGCCCCGCTCGCTAACACGCCGGTATCCTGCTCCGTGAAACTGCGCTCGACCATGCCGGCAGTCCCGGCGCTGATCACTGGCGACGGCGCAGACGGTGCCCATGTGATCCTGGAGCAGCCTGAATTCGGTATTGCACCCGGCCAGGCCTGCGTTGCCTATGACGGCAGCCGCGTGCTGGGCGGCGGCTGGATCACCGGCACGGCGGAAGATCCGCCCGCTTGAGCGAGACCGTGCGCTGGAAGAAAGAACAGCGCACACGCTTGCGTAGCCTGCGCGAAAACCTGGACCCAGCATTCAAAGCTGATGCTGACGCGCAAATCGCCCGCGCCATCGAAAACGCCTTCCCGGACCTGACCAGCCGCAGCATTGCCTTCTATTGGCCGATGCTGGGTGAGCCTGACCTTCGCAATGCTGTGACCATATGGTGCCGGGCAGGGACGTCGGCTTCCCTGCCGGAGACCATGCGAGGCTCGCCGCTGACATTCCGCCCCTGGACGCCAGGCTGTGCGATGCGCGCCGGCATCTGGGATATTCCCGTGCCAGACACCGTACAAGAGGCTCATCCCGAAATACTCTTGATACCCTGCCTTGGCTTTGACGGTGCAGACTTCCGGCTGGGTTTCGGTGGCGGCTTCTATGACCGGACCCTGGCTGCGCGCAGTCCGAAACCGGTTGCGGTAGGCGTTGGGTACAGCGCCTGCCAGATACCCAGCATCCGTCCGGAGGCGCATGATATTCCCATGGATATGATTGTGACGGAGCGGTCGATTGTCTGGCATTCACCAAATCCGGCAGGCAACCGTTGACAGGGCCGAACCCCCCTCGCCATATAGCTTCTTCCCGTGCGCCAGAAACCGCGCTACGGTGACATGGATGGCGGAGTAGCTCAGTCGGTTAGAGCAGCGGAATCATAATCCGCGTGTCGGGGGTTCAAGTCCCTCCTCCGCTACCAACTTCTGCCTTCTCTCAAAGAACGCCCTTATCCAGTGCCCGCAACCGGGCCATCAGATCGGCATCGTCATATCGCGCCAGCGACATGGCCTTGGCGTATTCCAGCATGGCCCCGTTTGCAATCCAAGCGGCGCACAACCACCGCTGGAACATGCCGTCATGGTTCCAAAGCCCGACGGCGCGCAGTTCATGAATGCGCCCATTCCCCCCATCTTTCCCATCGGACCGACCAGAGGCCAGTTTTCCGCCGTCATCGAATACCAGCCGCCATAGTGATGCCGGTTCCGCGGCAATTGCCCGTAGTAGGCGCGTAGATCGGGATTTAGCCGAGCGGCACCCCGCAGAACAATTTCAGGGAAATTGCCGTCAAGCGGCTGTTCCCGGGTCGGCTCTGCTTCAGAGTTGTTGTATGCCCAACCAAGTTTGACCCACGTCCTCCCGTCTCCGCCGTCCGGACGGCAATGGATCGACCCCGGCATTTGCTCTGCGAGCCAATGAATGGCTGGATCGCCCTCTATCAGTTCTTTCTCCTCTTCCGACCAGTCGATTAGCTGCGGGTCCAGGTCGATGGAGAAAGGCATGCTGCGTGGTATGGTACCCGCGGTGTCCTCAAAAGCGACCTTCTGTTGGAATACGTTTTTGATCGGTAATTCGACGTCCAGCATACGTCCGATGGTACCGGCAAACGGACCGGCGGCATTGACCAGCACGTCCGCCTTTACCACCGACCGGCTTTCCGGTGAGGAAACCGTAATCGCGAAGCCGTCTGCTTGCTGGATCGCCTCTACGGTGCCCAAAACCATCTGCGCGCCGGCAGCCCGGACCGCCTCAAGCATGTGAATGCCGAGTTGCTGGCCGCTCAGATTACCCGCCCGGCGGATGTGGATGACGCTTTCAATGTCGGGGTCGAATGACGGAAAGGCCCCCTCGGGTCAGTATTTTGTTTTGCAGAACATCGACACCGGTTGGCGCTGCTTGCCAATCGCCTGAAGTTGACACCTGATAGGTGGCAAACAATGCGCCACTGTGCGTTCTGATCAAACCTGACGCCTGTCCACTCAACCCGTTGTGGAGCTGGTCCAGCAACGCGCCGATTTCGCGCTCGCGTGTCGCCAGTACATAGCCGCGCCGGGTTAGATTTGGCCGATTGCCGGTCGCAAGAGCGATGTCTTCCATGAGGTCGATGCTGCGGTTGGTGTAAGACACCATCGCCGGATGTGGCCACCAATTGCGGTAGTTCTCTCCTGATTGGGCCGAGGTGAAAGCCATCGGCTGCCCGGAATCGATAAGCACCAGGTCGCGAATTCCATGGTCATTCACCAGGTAGTATGCCGTCGAGATGCCCGATAGGCCAGTGCCGACGATAGCCACTTTCATCCGCGTTTCGACCATACCGTGACGCTTTCGCTCAATTTGCCTGCTGCAACCGAAACCGTCTGATTTGCCAGGACGGAACCGAAGACGGCAATTTGACCATGACGGCCGGGCAAACGGGAACGGGCACTGGCTGTACTTCGGCCGGCAGTCTGACTAAATTGTCTCCTTTGCTCAACCGCAACAAAAGACCCCGACCCATCCGTTACGCCTCCACTTTCACCGAACAAGCAACCTGTGCCTGCGAATGGGAAGGGTGCGAGGAATCAGGGGCCTACCCGGCACCGGCCAGCCCCAAGCGGCTACGTGAGCGGCGCTATTTTTGTTTGGAGCATGTGCGGGCCTACAACCGGGCCTGGAACTACTACGCCAACATGACGCCGGAACAGATGGAGCAGCACCGCCGCCGCGATACGGCGTGGCAGCGGCCCACCTGGCCTTTCAGCCGGGGCAATATGGGGCAGCGGCAGACGGCGGATACAAGCCGGAATGACGGCAAATGGCAGCGGATGCCCGTGACGGCTGAAGAGCGGCGCGCGGCCAAGGAACTTGACCTTGACCTGCCTTATACGGAGGATAGTTTAAAGTCGTGTTACCGCGTTTTGGCGAAAGCAGCGCATCCTGACCTCAATCCCGATGAGCCGAATGCAGAAGAACGCTTCAAACGGCTGCGCGAAGCGTATATGACACTGCTGCAACCGATGAGGAAATAGCCTACACCCGTTGGATCCATACCTATGAGCGTTGAGCAAGATTTGACCGGCATGCCGACCGGAATGCCGGATACGCAGGGTTTTGTGCGCGAAGTGTTCGGAATCGATTCCGACATGGTTTGCCCCGCCTTCTCTGAGCGTAGCGAACACGTGCCGGACCTGGACGATACCTATCACTTTGATCCCCAGACCACGCTGGCCATTCTGGCGGGCTTTGCCCACAACCGCCGCGTGATGATCCAGGGTTATCACGGCACGGGTAAATCCACCCATATCGAACAGGTGGCCGCGCGCCTGAACTGGCCGTGTATCCGCGTCAACCTGGACAGCCACATCAGCCGTATTGACCTGGTCGGCAAGGACGCCATCGTCCTGCGTGATGGCCAGCAGGTTACGGAATTCCGTGAAGGCTTGCTCCCCTGGGCGCTGCAGCACCCCACAGCCCTGGTGTTCGATGAGTACGACGCCGGCCGCCCGGACGTCATGTTCGTCATCCAGCGCGTGCTGGAAGTCGAGGGTAAGCTGACCTTGCTTGACCAGAACCGTGTGATCCGCCCGCATGATGGCTTCCGCCTGTTCTCGACGGCCAACACCGTCGGCCTGGGCGACACCACCGGCCTCTATCACGGCACCCAGCAGATCAACCAGGGCCAGATGGACCGCTGGAATATCGTGGTGACCCTGAACTACCTGGAAGCCGAGGAAGAGGTGAAGATCGTCACCGCCAAGGTAACCGAGCTGCTTGGCGAAGAAGGCCAGAAGCTTTGTGGCCAGATGGTGGCGCTGGCGGAAATGACCCGCCACGGCTTCATGCGTGGCGAACTTTCCACCGTGATGTCGCCGCGTACCGTTATCACCTGGGCGCAGAACACCCAGATTTTTAACGATATCGGCTTTGCGTTCCGGTTGACCTTCCTTAACAAGTGCGACGAGTCTGAGCGCGCATTGGTGGCGGAATATTACCAGCGCTGCTTCGGTGAGGAGTTGCCGGAAAGCGTGGTTGCGCGCGCCGCAGCGTAGTCACTTAAAGGTAGTTTGAGGAAGACCATCTATGGCGACGCCGGAAAAGCGCACCGCGATTGAAGAATTCAAGCGGGCGACTTCGTCCACCATGCGCGTGCTTGCGCTGGCGGAGGATGAGATCGAGGTCGTGTTCGGCCCCGATCCGGCCCGCATGGATGGCAATACTGCCCGCCTGCAAATGCCGGCCCGCTCGCTGCCTGCCAACGAGGCAGCGCAGATCCGTGGCGAGTCGGACGCGATGGCGCTGCGCAAGCGCTTTCACGATGCCAAAGCCCACCGCAAGTTCAGTCCTAAAAGTAAAACCGCCCGCGCGGTTTTCGATGCGGTGGAGCAGGTGCGTTGCGAAGCCTTGGGTGCCCGCAACCGAGCTGGTGTGGCAGAAAACCTGCATGTCGCACTAGAGGAGCAGGTGCGGCGCAAGGGCTATGCCCGCATGACCGAGCTGGAAGCCGGACAGTTTCCGGACGCCCTCGCCATGCTGGCGCGCGAAGCCATGATGGGCGACGAAGTCCCTGCGGAGGCTCGCGCGCTGGTTGATCAGCTGCGGGAGAAGGTCTCCGAGAGCGCCATGGAAGCCATGAGCCGGCTAAACGAGTCGGCGCATAACCAGGAAGAGTTCGCGCAAATGGTGCACGACCTCCTCCATGAACTGGAGCTGGAGGCGGAATTCGCTGACGACAGCGACGACCAAGAAGACGGGGAGCAGTCCGAAGACCAGCAAGAAGCGGATTCTGACGACGCCGGCGAAAGCGACGACGCATCCTCCATGTCCGCCCAGGGGGAAATGGACTCCTCCGATAGTGACGACGCCTCCATGGAAGAAGGCGAGATGGACATGGACGCCGACGCCGCTCTGGGCGACGACGAGATGGACGGCTCCACCACGCCCCAGCAACGTCCCAACGACCGCTCCAACAGCGGTGCGGCCATTTATAGGCCCTACACCACGGCCTACGACGAAGTGGTCTCCGCCGAAGCGCTATGTGACGAGGACGAGTTAGGCCGTCTGCGCCATCACCTGGACCAGCAGCTTGCCAATCTTCAGGGTGTTGTGACCCGGCTGGCCAATCGCCTGCAGCGCAAGCTGATGGCCCAGCAGACCCGCACCTGGGACTTCGACCTGGAAGAGGGCATGCTGGATACCGCGCGGCTCGCCCGCATCGTCGCCAACCCGACACACGCGCTGACCTACAAGATGGAGCGGGAAACGGAATTCCGCGATACGGTCGTGACCTTGCTGATCGACAATTCCGGGTCCATGCGCGGGCGTCCCATTACGGTTGCCGCCATGTGCGCAGACATCATGGCCCGCACGCTGGAGCGTTGCGGTGTCAGTGTCGAGATTCTGGGCTTCACCACCCGCGCCTGGAAGGGTGGACAAAGCCGTGAGAAGTGGCTGGCAGACGGCAAGCCTTCCAACCCGGGCCGCCTGAACGACCTGCGCCATATCGTCTACAAGGAAGCGGACGCCCCTTGGCGGCGGTCACGCAAGAATCTGAGCCTGATGCTGCGCGAAGGCATCTTGAAGGAAAACATCGATGGCGAGGCGCTCGC
Source organism: Alphaproteobacteria bacterium (assembly GCA_965202745.1). GTDB lineage: Bacteria > Pseudomonadota > Alphaproteobacteria > Bin95 > Bin95 > JACKII01. The sequence goes on along the minus strand of CBDBCB010000018.1, from coordinate 150,554 downwards.
TTGGGCGCACAGCCGCATCGTGAACCGGCCGGAAGACCGCCGTATTCTGATGGTGATTTCCGACGGTGCGCCGGTGGATGACTCGACCCTGTCGGTCAATCCGGGCAACTACCTGGAGAAGAACCTGCGGGAAGTGATCGATTATATCGAGCGCCGCTCGCCGGTTGAGCTGATTGCCATCGGCATCGGCCACGACGTCACCCGCTACTACAAACGCGCTGTTACCATCTTCGACGCGGACCAGTTGGGCGGCACCATGCTGAGCCAGCTAACCGGTCTATTCGATGACGAACGCGATGGTGGCCGGCGGCGTTAGGACCGATCCCGGCCAGTTTGGTTCTGGATTTTCTCTAGCAGGCTGCCGAAAACGCCCAAGTTGCTATCTTCACCATTCGACAGGCTCAGGGTGAAGGTAATAAATGTTCTTAGTTTTCAATGACCTTCAGCATAACCTCTGCATCCTGAGCCCGTCGATGGAAGGCGTTTCAGTCTTGCTAAGAATAATTTAAGCAACGCTCTAGCGCCTCAAAACCCTACATTGCTGGTCGGTGTACATGCTCCAGCCTGACCGTGTCCGGCCCCAGCCGTCGCCAACCCTCGCCAAGCAGGGTGAAGGTCGCGGCAGTGCCAGGCGCGAATTCTTCAAAGACCAAGCCTACTCTGTCCGATTGTGCCGCGAAGTACTCCGCAGCGGCGGCGATCGCCGGATTGTGGCCGACCACCAGCGTGTGCCTGGCAGACGGATCGGCATTTTCTTCTATGATTGTAGGAATTTCGTCCGGGCCGCCATGATAGAGGTCCGCCAGTAACGTAGGTTCCAGCTCTCTACCGGCGTCGGCCACCAGGTCCCGCGCTGTTTGCGCCGCCCGCAAAGCATCGGAACTGATCAGGCAATCGGGAAACAGGTTCAATTGCGCCAGGGTCGCGCCCAGAGTGTGGGCCCAGCGGCGGCCGTTCGCCGTCAACGGGCGTTGATGATCGGATGCGCCTGCCGGTGCTAGCCCCGCTTCGGCGTGCCGCACGAGCGTTAACCGGCGCCCGTTGGTTTGCATATTTGCCATTTTCAGGCCCTTTGTTTCCCGGCAATATTGCGTGAAAGCAACGCATTATAGGCATTTGGTAAGGGGCAACTCTACCTCGTTGTTCGGCAGTGCATCCAAGACGGACAAAATAGCGTGATCGACAAGGCTGGATTTCGCGGGCGCTTGAGGGTTATACACTCGCCTATCTTGCCTCAGACATCGCGCTGGCCGACGAGTAGCTTATGATCAAAATCCCATTGCCTGGCCGCGATACGGCTTGGATGATTGCCTGGCCGCGATACGGCTTGGATGATTGCCTTGCCTGTGCGGGCTGGAAATGCTCTGGCGAAGGCTTCTGAATGCGCCGCGTCGCTGCCATCGATATTGGCTCCAACTCTGTCCGTTTGGTAATCTATGGTGTTACCGGCTCTGCGCTCATATCGCTTTATGATGAGAAGGCGACCTGTGGCTTGGGCCGGAACCTGGCGGCGACCGGTAAATTGGAGCCCCAGGGGCGAGCACAGGCCTTGCGTGAGTTGCGTCGGTTTTCAGAACTGGCGGCGGATGCGGAATTGGAAGGGCTGTTTCCGTTCGCCACCGCTGCCGTGCGGGACGCCAGCGACGGTGCCGAATTCATTGCTGCGGTAGCCGAACAAACTGGCCTCTCCGTTCGCGTGATCTCCGGTTTGGAGGAAGCCCGCTATGCCGCCATGGGCGTAGCCGGCGCGATCCCCGGGGCAACCGGCGTTGTCGGTGATTTGGGTGGTGGCAGTTTGGAACTGGTGCGGCTGGTGAACGGGCAAGTCGATCAGCAGGCAACATTACAGATCGGCGCATTACTGCGCCCAATGGATACCTCGCCGGATAAGACCAAAGCATGGATTAAGGAACGGCTGGCGGCGGTCGAGTGGCTTGCCGATCCGGAGCAGGGCGATTTTTTCCTGGTCGGCGGTGCATGGCGAGCCTTTGCGCGGACCCATATCCACCACGGCAATCATCCGCTTTCGATCATCCATGAATACGTCATGGCTACCGGTGAAGCAGCGCAGTTGGCTGACCTTATCGGCATGATGAGCGACACTTCCGTTGCGCTATTAAACAGTGTCTCCCGCCGCCGGCGGCCGATCATGCCCTACGCCGCCCTGACCTTGGCGCAGATCATCAAGTTCGTGGAGCCATCGGGGGTTATTGCATCCGCGCATGGCTTGCGGGAGGGCTATGTGCGTCACGAGTTGGCGCTTGGTTCGGGCGATTCCTTGCTGGACTATTGCCGTTTTGCTGGTGCATTCACCGCCCGGATTGCGCCGGACGGCGACGCGATACGCAACTGGCTGTCGCCGCTATTTGCCGGAGCCGATGCCGAAGCAGCCCGTTGGATCGATGCTGCCTGTTGGTTGTCGGACCTGGCCGGGCGGGATCACCCGGACCGCCGGGGCGAGATCACCATGGCGCGCGGCTCCAATATTCCGTCGGTTGCGATTTCCCATGCTGGGCGGGCCTTTTTGGGCACGGCGCTAAAAGTACGTTACAGCGGACGGGCGCGCGGGGCGGTTGGTGAGGGTACCCTCGCCGGCCAGCTTCTGTCGCCCGAACAGGCGAAGCTGGCCGTACAACTCGGAACCGCATTGCGGCTGGCCCATGCGGTTTCGCCAAGCGGCAAAAGCCTGCGTTATTGCCCCTTGTCCTTGGACGGCGACCGGTTGGCCTTGGATGGCCCGCCCGGACTTTTGTCCGGCGATGCGGTGTGGCGGCGGTTGCAAACCGTTGCGTCAGAGTTTGACAAAGAGCCTGTCTTGGTTGGCGCGCAGAAAGTGGTCTGATACTAACCGCAGGGGACAATATTAGTCCGGTTGGATTGGGGGAATTTGCGCGGAATCTCTAAACTGAAGCATCGCTGGGGGAGCAATCTGACATCGCAGGCTGCTCCCGTCAACATCAGTCGGCGATATAGGCGTCGACTGCTTTCTTGGCGGCCATGTTCTCCTGCAGCGCGGCATTACGCATGGCGCGTTGCAGTTTCTCGAAGGCCCGGACCTCGATCTGGCGGACACGTTCGCGGCTGATGCCGTATTCGCGGCTTAGTTCTTCCAATGTCGACGGATCGTCTTTCAGACGGCGTTCTTCCAGGATGTGACGTTCGCGCTCGTTCAGGCAGCAGAACGCTTCCGTTAGCATCTGCCGGCGGTGATCGAGCTCTTCTTCCTGGCCCAGCGTGACTTCCTGGTTGTCGGTTTTGTCTTCCAGCCAGTCCTGCCATTCGCCGTCGCCATCGATGCGCAGCGGTGCATTCAGCGATTGGTCGCCGCCCGACAGGCGCCGGTTCATAGAGACGACGTCGGCTTCCGGAACTTTCAGTTTGGTCGCGATGGTCGTCACGGTTTCCGGGTGCAGATCACCTTCCTCAAAAGCTTTCAGCTGGCCTTTGATCTTGCGCAGGTTAAAGAACAGCTTCTTCTGCGAGGCAGTGGTGCCCATTTTCACCAGCGACCAGGAGTGCAGGATATATTCCTGGATCGAGGCGCGGATCCACCACATGGCATAGGTCGCCAGACGGAAGCCGCGGTCCGGATCAAACCGTTTGACCGCCTGCATCATGCCCACATTGCCTTCGGAGATCAGCTCGGCAACCGGCAGGCCGTAGCCACGGTAGCCCATGGCGATCTTCGCGACGAGCCGCAAGTGGCTGGTAACCAGCACGTGGACGGCGTCCAGGTCTTCATGCTCTGTCCAACGTTTGGCGAGCATGAATTCCCGCTCTGGCTCCAACATTGGAAACTTGCGGATTTCCTGGAGATAACGCGAAAGGTTGCCCTCTGCGGTTAGTACAGGAATGGTTGCTGGAACTGCCATGAAACTGTTCCTCCCGGCATGCAAAAACGGTAGCCAAAATTAACGGGTCTTAGGCTACCTCCGGCGCTAGCATACGCCTTCATTTCCTAAATATCCGTTAACGCTAATGCACTCGATACGCAAATGGTGGCATAGCGGATCAATCTCAAGGTAACAGGCTGGTCAAGTTTTCGTGTAGTTCACGCAAATCTGGGGGCAATTCCGCCTCGAATCGCACGTGTTCTGTGCTAATCGGGTGCTGGAACCCCAAAACAGCGGTATGCAGCGCCTGCCGGCCGAGCATGGCGACTGCGGTGGCGGCCGCTCCCAAGCCGTTTCGCCGCGCTTTGGAGTGGCGGAGATAGACCGGGTCGCCCAGCACGGGGTGATTGATATGCGCCAGATGCACCCGGATTTGATGCGTCCGCCCGGTTTCGAGGGTGCAACGGATCATCGCCGCGCCAAGACCAAAGATTTCCTGGACCTTATAGTGGGTGCGGGCCGCGCGTCCGCCCGGTACGACGGCCATCCGTTTGCGGTCTACTTTGTGCCTGCCGATCGGTGCATCAATGGTGCTGGATGATGGGTTGGGGATGCCAACGGTAAACGCGATGTACTCACGCTCGATAGAGTGGATGGAGAATTGTTCGACCAGGCCCTGATGCGCCTTGTCCGACTTCGCCACCACCATCACGCCGCTGGTATCCTTGTCCAGCCGGTGGACGATGCCAGGCCGCCGCTCGCCGCCGATGCCGGCCAGGCTGTTACCGCAATGGCCCAGCACCGCATTGACCAGCGTGCCGTCGGGATGCCCAGGGGCAGGGTGCACCACCAGGCCGGCGGGTTTGTTGATGACCAGCAGCGAGTCGTCCTCGAACATGATGTCGAGCGGAATATCCTGCGCCACCGGCGAGGCCGCCATGGGCGGCGGCAGAGTAAGCTCCAGCGCATCGCCCTCCCGCAGTTTCGCCGACGGGGTGAGGGGTCGCGGCCCCTTCAGTGAGCCATCATCGATCAGGGCTTTCAGGCGCGAGCGTGAGAGGTTCGGCCATAGCTGCGCCAAGGCCCGGTCCAGGCGCTGACCGGCCATCTCCGGGGTGACAATGGTGTTGCGAATTTCGGGAGCGTCGTCCATGGCCCCTTTTAATACGGGAGGAGGCCTGCCGGAAGCTGTCTAATCGCCCAGGCCAGGCCGTAGCTCGACCAGCGCTCTGGCTGCAGCGTCACCCGCCAGCGGGTGCCTGCCTCGAATGCAGTCCGCATGCTTTCCGCATAGGCCCTGTCGTCAGACTCCCCCTCGTAGCGGATGGCCATTTGCACGAAGGCGTCATAGGTGGCGGTCTCCAGCAGGGCCGGCCCCTCCACACTCACATAGGCGTAGGGGCGCTTTTCCCGCTGGGCGGTGAGGGTGATTCGGCCTGCCGCCTCTATCAGCTGGGCTTTGTAGGAGTCCTTCGCCGTCACGAACCAGGGCCGCCCCTGGGCATCCAGCATATGCCAGACCGGAATGGTGAGCGGGCCTCTGCCGGGTGCAGCCACGCCCAGCATTGCCACCCAGGGCTTGGCCAGAAATTGCCCGGCGGCCTCGTCTGATTTCGCTAGGGTCATTCGTTCAATGCCTTTTCTTCTAGCAGTATCCGGCGGTACTGGTCGCGCAGCGCAGCCTTCACGATCTTGCCAACGCCATTGCGCGGCAGGCTGTCGACGAAGCGGACCGCATCCGGCATCCACCATTTGGCGATCTTGCCGTCCAGATAGGAGCGCACTGCCGCCTCATCCACGTCAGAGCCCGCTTCCCGCACGATCAATAGCAGGGGGCGCTCCTGCCAGCGCGGGTACTCGACGCCGATGCAGCAGGCCTCCGCCACGCCCGGGCAGCCAGCTGCCGTGTTCTCCAACTCGACCGAGCTGATCCACTCACCGCCGGATTTGATCGCGTCTTTGGCCCGATCTGAGATGCGCATATGGCCTTCCGGCCCGACAGAGCCGATGTCGCCGGTATCCAGCCAGCCGTCTTCGGTAACCGGCGAGAGATCAGGCCGCCGGAAATACCCCGCCGCTACCGATGGGCCGCGCACCTGCAACAAGCCAACACTCTCGCCATCATCCAGCAGCACTTTGCCATCCTCACTGACCGCGCGCACGTCGGAGAGGAAAATCGGCTGGCCCTGGGTCATCTGCTCGGCACGCCGTTCAGCCTCCGGCGCGTGTGGATCGGGGGTAGAAATGGTCAGCGCCTGGGTGGTCTCCGTCATGCCGAAGGCGTGGATCACCTTTGGCCCCATGGCCTCAATCGGCCGGAGCAGAGATTCCGGCGGGGCAGTTGCACCGGTCCAAAGCTGCTTTAGCGGTCCGAAATCGCCGCCATCCTTCTGCGCCTCGCCCAACAAGTCCATCAGCACGGTCGGCACGCCGCCGGAATGGGTGACGCCCTCGCTCCGGAACAGGTCGATCATGGCGTGTGGGCTCACCACGCGGCCGGGCAGCACCATCTTCGCCCCGGTGAGCGGCACCATGTAGGGCATGCCCCAGCCATTGCAGTGAAAGAAGGCGGCGGCGCATAATACGCAGTCGCCTTTGCCAAGGTTCCAGCCATTCTTGCCTGCAATGCTCATGACATTGAGCACCGTGCCGCGGTGATTGTAGAGCACGCCTTTGGGCTCGCCCGTGGTCGCTGACGTAAAGCAGATCGTCGACGCACGGCGCTCGTCAAACTCTGGCCAGGCGTAAGACGCCAGCCCTTCATTGAGCAAGTCCTCGTAGCAGAGCACGCCCGGCAGGGTGGTCTCCGGCATATCATCTGCCCGGTCTGCCAGGATGATCCAATGCTCAACGCTGGGGCAGTCGTTCGTGATGGCTTCGGCCAGCGGCAGGCAGTCGAGATCGACGAACACCGCCCGGTCGCTGCAATGGCTGATGGTGTAGGCGAGGTGCCCTTCGTGCAGCCGCGGGTTCGCGGTGTGCAGTACCGCGAACCCGCGCCCGGTACCGCATGCATCACTTCAAACAACCGCCAGGTGTTCCAGGCAAGCGCGCCCAGAAACGTCTCCTCGCCAGCCAGACCCCGCTGCTGCAATGCAGAGGCCAGCAGCCGCGCCCGGCGGTCCGCCTCCGCATAATTGGTGCGGTGGATGACGCGGCCATTGTCGACGGTGACTATCTCCACCCGCGGATAGCCCCGCGCGGCATAAGCCAGCGTCTGGCTGGTTAGCAGTTCAGCTTCCTGCATTAATCCGAGCATGGCGTTTCCTCCGAAAGGGCGGAAGTGATGTTGCTTGTTTGAGCATAAGCCTAGCGGTGGGGACGCCCTGGCGAAAAGCTGAAACTTCGGTTTGTGGGGCTGGCAGGCCTAGGGAACGGGCTTTAGCCAACCCTGGTAGCGCACGATCAACGCACCGCCGAAGGGTGCGGACAAGCCGACATCGAAACAAAATTTGCCGTCTGCCGAAAATTCCCGGCTATCGCTTCCCGGCAACAGCCATGATGATAAGGGAATGCGCCAGAACCAGCCGCGCTTGACCTGGAATGACAGAGTTTCGCCATCGACCGGGAATGCGATCTCAAAGGTCATTAGCCAGAACCGCTCCCGGAAATGTCCTGGCTTTGGAGAGTGGGAAAGGTAAGAGCGAAAGCGGCGGCCGGCAAAATTGCGCGTCCAGGTTTCGCCCGCCGATGTGCGGGACATGGTAACTGTCACAGGGATATCAGCCCCTGTCTTGGGAAATCCGATGAACCATGCCGCGAGCGGGGCGACAAGTGATGTTCCCCGCTCGACCGAGGCAGTTCCGGTCCAGCAGCTGGTTCCGGCAACCAGATGCAATCTCTGCACGGGCTCCGGCAGTTTTCCCCATGCATCGCCTAGCGCTGCTTGGAACAGAGGTGTGATCACCTGTTCTTGGATGGCCGTTCGTACTGACAAATCAATCATTGTGGCCTCTATCTCCGCCAAGGACAGTTCGGCGACACAGGCCCGCGCGCCCGGAGCAATACCTGTTAATTTTCGTGCCAGCGCTCGAACCACAGTACAAGGAATGAACGGCCCTTCCCCTCGCTCGGCTACAAGCTGCCATTCCCGTTCGACGATTTGGACTTTCGCAGTTCCAACCACGTGCACGATCATACCGCCTTTATCGGTGCCGAATGAAAACAACCGGTCGGATAGCCAAAGCAATAGCTGGTATTGCCATTAGCTTGGTCGCCATAGCCGCCATCGCCGCAAACTTGCCAAGACGGCAAGCGCCCGGTTCATCACGCCAAGCTCCAGCCCAGCCCGAAATTCCACGGTATTTGCCCCGAACGCAGTCGGGAAAAGCCAAAGGTCGGGCACGGTGATCCGGTGAGCGGCACGAGTTCCGACGCCTGTCAATGTATGGAGCTTGCGGCCCGACCAGGTTGGAACGTCCAGCCATTCACTGCCACGCCAAATCCGCATGGGAGCACCAGCTTGTGAGACAATGGAGGCGATAACGGAAAGTCCGCGTGGTGGGCGATTACCGGGCAGGATCGCGCTAGAGATCGCCTCTACCTCGTCCAGTCCTTCAGCGAAGGCTGTCACGGCAGCGGACGATAGGCCTGGCACAGAGGAAGCACCTGAAATCAAGCGGCATCCAGCCTGTTTGGCCTTAGGGTCCAGTGTATAGATGCCCGCCACAAATGCCGCGTCGTCTGCCAAATCGGCGTAATCGGTGCTATGAGCAATACAGGCGCTGGCAAGACGGTAAGGCTCTGACCCGTAGGTTTGAAATGGCCCGGCAGCATCGACCACCAGGTCGGGCTCAACAGCGAACAGCGATTCTAAGTCACCCGTCCGGTCTATCGAGAGCGCAATTGCCCCTAAGCGCTGGGCCTGCTTATTGGCTTTGTCTATATTGCGCCCGGCAATCCAAACGTCGTGTCCATCTCGGATTAGCAACTCAGCCAAGCGACTGCCGAATACGCCATAACCGCCGACGATCGCGATCCTCACCCGATCAGCCTCCGCCGCACGTCCGGATCAGGAAAGGCGCAATCCCAGGCCTGATGTAAAGCACGGCCTGGGATCACAGAGATTGCTACATTCCCAGCTGGTCCTTCACGCCGTATTCGACTGCGAGTTCGGTGAGTTTGGCCCAGGTTGCGTCTTCGATCTCGACGCCGTCTTTGCGGCGGGCGGCTTCTTTGATGTGCTCGATCTCGCCCGGATACAGCACGCCGTTGCTGCCGGCGGCGGGCGGGGTGTCCTTCAGGTATTGAGCGAACTCGGCGACGTCCTTCTTGAAGGTGGCCACGTCGCGGAAGGCCGCCACGTTGAACACCGCCATGAAGCAGCCGTCATTGTGCTTGCCCTTGGGATCGACGCCGAAGCCCAGACCTGTTAGCAGGCCGCAGAGAATCTCCACCATGACGGCGAGGCCGGTGCCCTTGTAACCGCCGTCCGGGCCGCCGAGTGGCAGCAGCGCGCCGCCCTGGCGGAGTTGGGTCGGGTCGTTGGTGGGTTTGCCGTCGGAGCCGATGACCCAGCCGTCGGGCACGGTCTCGCCACGGGCGACGGCGACGTTGACCTTGCCGGCTGCCGCGGCGCTGGTCGCCATGTCGAGGAACAGCGGTGCACCAAGCTCCGACGGGATTGCCATGGAAATTGGGTTGGTGCCCAGGCGCGCCTCGCGGCCGCCGAACGGGGCTACGGCTTTTGGTGAACGCCCGCTGTCCGCGGTGATCAGGCCGATCATATCCTCATGCGCCGCCATCAGCGGGTAGTTCGCCAGACGGCCGATATGGCTTTGGTGATAGACAGTTGCGGCGGCGACGTTCGAGACTTTGGCCTTCTCGATCAGGGTCCGCATGGTGCGCTCGGTCACGGCGAAGCCGAAGCCCCAGTGGCCATCGACCACCATGTGGCTAGCGCTCTCGCTGACGATTTCGTACTCCACGCCAGGCACGATATGACCGCGCTTCATCCGGTCGATATAGGTGGGTACGGCGATAATGCCGTGGCTGTCGTGCCCGGCGAGGTTTGCGCCGATGCAGCCCTTGGCGACGACGGCGGCTTCGTGGTCGGAGCAGCCAGCGCCTTTCAGCAGGGCGGTAGCGATGGCTTCGAGTTTGTCGTGGGCGACGGTAGGCATGGGGTGTTTCCTTCCCGGAGGGATTTTCGTATTTGATGGCCGCGATTTTGCGGCGGGGGAGGCGGCAAGGCAATGGGGTCCTGGTTTATTTCCGGTGAATGGACCTGCAACCTGCCTTGCGATTAGGAATAATGGCCGGACTGATGCACTATCGGGTGTCGCCTGCACAGCTTTGTGGCCAAAGTCACATGTGCATATAGCGAAATGGCGTAAGCTTTTGCCGGCACTACCAATGGAGGTCGAATATCATGAAGCTCTCTGCGAATTTTTCCCTGGTCGAGGGGGTTAAGTCCCAAACCGATGTCCGCAAAGGCATCGATAACACGCCAAATGCCGAGCAAATCGACGCCATGAAGCTGGTGGCGGAACATATTCTGCAGCCGGTGAGGCCGCCATCATAGTCCGGGTCGGCCCTGGCGAAGTCGGTGGCGCCCGCCACCAGCATGTCGGTCATGGTCTCCAGATTGTGCACTAACTCGGTGATCATGATCGGTGTTTTGACCGACTGTTTCAGCATCTGGTGGCCGCGCACGGAAAGCCCGCCGGGCAGCCGGTCGCCGTGCAGGGTGCTGGCGTAGGCGGGCAGGCGCTGCCCAGCAGTTGGTAGACGGGCGCGTTGTGGTGCTTGCCCGCCAGGTCCCAGAGCGCGATGTCGAGAATACCGATGCCGACCTCGCCCACATGCTTGGTCAGACGGCGGAGGTTGTAATAGTGCAGCTCCCGCTCCAGCGCCGGTTGGCCGATGAGCTTCTGGCCGAGGGCCGCGGCGGCGGCGTGGATAATGCGCGCCCGTCTGCGGCCCGGCACGTATTCTCCAATGACGCCCGTGTCGCCGAATACCTTGATCGCCAGCCGTAGTTGAGGTTCCGATTTGCCCGGCGTGTAGTGGATGCCGAAGCCGGACGGGTCGGCGCTCATGTCCGGAATGTCGACATCGAACAGGGTCAGTTCGATGCGCTCTATCTTCGACGAATGAGACATGGGGCGGTTCCTTCAATCTGGAGGCGGAAAGTTCCGCTCAAACATCTTCAGGCAAAATGCCGAGGCCGCGCAAATAGATTATCAGGCCGGATTCCAGCAGATCATTGGCGGCGATCGGCGAGCGGCGCGGGCCATTGCCGGAGAATAGCTCGGCGATGCCGTGGCTGAAGGCCCAAACGTGGTAGCTCATCATGTGCGCCGGCGGTCGCTGCGACGGCGGTAGATGCTTGGCGACCGTGGTGCAGGCATTCTGCAAGACGTCAAAGGCGCGGTCCGCGGCGGCGGTCAGGCCAGGCTCGTTCGGCAGGCCGGATTGGAACATTGCAACGAACAGGGGACGTTCTTGCCGGGCGAAGTTCAGGTAGGCGAGACCAACCGCTTCGAATGCGGTAAGGGGCGAGGGGCACCCCTTGTCCCAGGCGGTTTCCAGCTTTTCGGCAAAGTGTTCGAAGCCGTAACGGGCAACCTCGGAGACCAGGGCGTCGCGGTCTTTAAAATGGCGGTAGGGCGCAGCGGCAGAGACACCGGCCGCGCGGGCTGCTTCGGCAAAAGTAAAGCCTTGCAAGCCCTTGTCAGAGATCAAGCCGGTAGCCGCGAAAATCAGCGCCTCGCGCAGATTGCCGTGGTGATAGCTGCGTTTGCTGCTGTCGTCGTCGCTTGCCATGGCCGATTGCTTACTGTGGCCACGGCAAGGGGGCAAGTGTGCGCCCGGAAATAGCCTTTGGCGTGCAGGGGCTTACGGTGCGCCCGTCATGGCGGAGGCTTTTGGGCAAGTGGCTCGTACTGCCGCCAATCGAGCCGTTGTTCCTCCATGTTCTCCGGGTCCCACATGGATCGCTCAACGCCCAGGACGTTTGCGCCATAGACATGCAGGCCGATGGCCGACTCATCGCTCAGGCATTCGGCGACATGGGCGCGGTCGGCGGGCAAGTAGGATAGGGTTTCGGCGAGGTCGGCCAGGTCGCCTTTGAGTCTGGCCATAGCGTCCTGCACGGCTTGTGCCGGGTCGGGGCTTTCGGCGGCGGTGGTCAACAGGGTGACCAGTTCGTTCACTTTCATCGGGCAGGGTGCTCCATTCCAGATTCTGCTGCTGGTATGAGAGCGGAGGGGCAAGGCGATGGCAAGCGCTGCCTGTCTGGGACGCTGGTCTTAGGCGGAGATTTCTTGCTGGCGCTTTCCGCTGCTGTCTACTAGGTTCCCGGCCATGATGACCATAGAGCGCCGACGATTGGGAATTTTCCCCTGCCTTTAGGCCGGACTGCGCCCCTGTGCGCGATGGGTTAAACCCGTGTCCGGCAGTCCCTCGGTTTTGTTGCTGGACCCCATGCCATGGTCGATATTGTTTCCCCCGCACCCGAACATGTTGCGCACATTGAACACCTGCTGGATCATGCCTTCGGCTCCGATCGTCAGCGCAAAATCAGCTATCGCTACCGCGATGGCGTGCCACCGGTTGCGGAATTGTGCCTGGTTGCGCTCTCTGGCGGCGAGATGCTGGGCTCGATCCAGTTTTGGCCTGCGCGGCTGGGCGACGAAACGGTCTTGTTACTCGGGCCGATAGCGCTTTGGGCCGGTTATGTGGGGCAGGATGTCGGCGCCTGCCTGATGAACCATGCGTTGGCAAAGGCCCTGGGCTGGAAGTACGTCTTTATTGGTCGGCGACCCCAACTACTACCGCCGATCCGCTGACGGATTTGATCCGTTCCGGGGCGCGGCAGTTGATCGAGCAAGCGCTTGAAGCTGAGTGGAGCGCATGGCTTGCGCCATTTTCCAATGAGACGACGCCCGAGGGGCCCGCGCGGGTCGTTCGTCACGCTCACCTGCCAGAACGAGAGGGAATGACCGGGATTGGCCCAGTGCCCGTGAAAGGGCCACGCGGGCGGGATCGTGATCGGCAGGCTGAGAAGGGTCGGTTCTCTTCTTCGATCCTGCCACCGTATCTGCGCAAGGCGAAGTCCGTCGAGGACTTGCTGCCCTGGCTTTCCCTCAACGGCATTTCCACGGGCGATTTTCAGGCGGCCTTGGCCGCGCTGCTCGGGCCGAACGCGGCGGGCCTGTCGTCCCCCACCATCTCGCGGCTGAAGTCCGATTGGTGGGAGGAGTACGACCGCTGGCAGAAGCGCGATCTCAGCGCCCGGCGCATCGTCTATGTCTGGGCGGATGGCGTCTATTTCCAGCCAAGGATGGAAGAAAAGCAATGTGTTCTGGTGCTGCTCGGCGCGGATGAATGGGGCCGAAAGGAGATACTGGGGCTGATCGACGGCTATCGCGAAAGGACCCAAAGCTGGCGCGCGCTCCTGCTCGACCTCAAGCGGCGCGGCCTCAATCACGCGCCCGATCTCGCGGTAGGCGACGGTGCACTGGGCTTCTGGGCCGCCCTTCGCGCGGTCTTCGGCGCGACCGCAGAACAGCGCTGCTGGTTCCATAAAACCGGCAATGGGCTGAAGGCAATGCCCCAATCGGTGCAAGCGAAAGCCAAAGGCCCCCTGCACGACATCTGGCAGGTAGAGACGAAGGCCGAAGCCATGGCAGCCTGCGATTTCTTCATCGAGACCTACGGCGTGAAAGACGAACAAGCGGTAGCCAAATGGATCAAAGACCGTGACGTGCTGCTGGCCTTCTATGATTTCCCGGCAGAACAGTGGAAACACATCAGAACCACCCATCCCATCGAAAGCGCCTTCGCGACGGTGTGTCACCGGACAGGTAAAACCAAAGGCTGTCTGAGCCGAAAGACCGCCCTCGCCATGGCGGTCAGGCTCCTGATGTCAGCGCAGGGCAAATGGCGAAAGCGCGACGGCGCAAATCGCATGCCTGGGATAATCCAGGGCATTGCATTCATCGACGGGATCAAACAAATGCAAAACGCCGCCTGATCAAGCCGTCACCAACTTTCGGCCATAGCTCACGACGGTGCCTCAACCCGGTGCCGGTGCGACAGGGCTCGCCCTATGGATTTTCAAAACACCAGGGCGTAGGTTGCCCAATACCAGCAGACGAACCCGAAACAGGACAGGCTAACCATGACCCTCAAAATCCACCACGCTCCGAACTCCCGCTCGGTCCGCGCTATCTGGCTTGCAGAGGAACTGGGTCTGCCTTACGAGGTACAACTCTACAAACTGGGCGACCCGGCCATGCGCGCGCCGGAATACCTGGCCAAGCATCCCATGGGCCGGGTACCTGCGGTTGAAGACGGCGACTTCACCATCTTCGAGAGCGGGGCTATCGTCGAATACCTGCTGACCCGCCATGGCGGCAGCCGCATGCGTCCCGCGGTCGATAGCGCGGACTATCCAGCCTACCTGCAATGGCTGCACTATGCCGAGGGCATGCTGATGCCGCAGGTCAATGTCATCATGGTGGAGACGTTCTTCCTGCCGCCGGAGCGCCGCAACGACGAGAACGTCGCCCGCGCCACCAAACTCCTGACCCGCATGCTGACCGCCGTCGAGGCTCATATGGCTGACGGCAAGGAATTTCTGGCCGGCGATTTCTCCGGCGCTGACATCATGACCGGCCACGCCTGCATCGTCTCCAAGCGCCTGAAGGCCGACCTCTCCGACAAGCCGAACGTTGCCGCCTATATCGAGCGCCTAAGCGCCCGCCCGGCTTATCAGAAGGCAGCGGCGATACAGGTATAGGCCTAGAGCAGATCCCGATCCGTTTGGATCGGGTAAATCTGATTGAAATCTAAGAGTTAGAGCATCTTACCCGGCAAATTGATCGCGATAGCAATTCAATTTGACCCGGCGATGCTCTAGCAGCCCTTGTTCGCAGGGGAAGCGAAGGATCAGATATCACTATCGGCCGGCAGCGCGCTTGTGAATTGGCAGCCTGACAAGCGCAATAGCATCGAATACAGCGCGCCGCCCATTTTCCGCATTATTGCCCTGTGCATTGAAAAACGGCTCTGAAAACGCTGTGAAACAACACCTTCAGAGCAGTCTGCCACCATGTCGATGGACTGGATCGGTCTCTATGCGTGATCTAAAACGCGGGCGTCCCGGTGCCTGCGCCGGCCGACATAGGCAAAACCCGCGATGCCCGTGGCGAGCAACGCCATAGCAGGCGGTACGGGTATCGAGGACGTCGCAACGACATTGAAAGTGGTTTCATTGCCTGAACGGCCAGCCAGACCCGAAACCGAGAGCCTCACCAAGTCCCCATTGTGCAACGTCAGCTGAGGCATAAAGCCAGAACCAGTATTGTTGACTTTGGTGATTGGCATATTGATCAGCGGACCGGCATTGATCCGATCATGCAACACGATCGAGTTGGACAACCCCGGGCCGCTCAGTTTGTCCAGGTACGGATTAATCGTGCTCGTCACATCCGCATACAGAAAACTGGCCGCCGAAAATGCGCCAGTCGCATCGTCGAAATCTTCATGCGGAGTAGCGACAACACTGCCTTGCACAGTGTCTCCAGGGACCAAGGCCGGTGTAGGTATCGCCGAAAATATTCCGGTTACAGCCACCGCTGACGCCTGGTACGGCAATACCATTGCTACCGCTATTGCAGCGAATTTTAGAAAGCGCATCCGCTTGTTCCCTTATAAAAAATAGCCTGCCTATAAAAGTTCGGAACCTTCTAATTGTTAATAATTATATTCTAACAAAATTATACATTAATACTATAATTTTACAGTAATTCCCGAAAAAATTGACGAACTCCAGTCGTCCTTCGGAAAATTATCATATGTTATTCGAGACCTTTTCACGTCCCAATTTGTGACACGAATTCCACGAAAAATATGATCGCACGGTGAAGTTGCAACTGCCGGGAACAGTGCCGCAATTCACCGTCGACACTTGATTTCCAGCGCCGCCGCGCCCCGCGCCGGTAACCACTATTCGGCCCATGCCGGTAAGCACTATGCAGATTGTCCCATGTGGCTTGTTTGGCGTCATACTTGCAGTGTCTGCTTCAGGCCTGCACACTGCGGCAGGCACACCAACAAGGAAGCGCGATTTGCCATGTCATACCTTTCCTTCAAACATTTAGCGGTCGCCGGCACCACGGCGCTATCGCTCGCACTGGGCGCTCCCGCCCAGGCCGACACAAGCTGGGACCTGCCGCTCGCCTGGGGCGACGCGAACTTCCATACCGAAAACGCCAAGACCTTCGCCAAAGTAGTCGGTCAGGTCACCGGCGGTGAGGTGAAGATCAACATTCATCCCGGCGGATCGCTCGGCTTCAAGGGGCCGGAGATGCTGACGGCGGTGCGTGATGGCCTGGTGCCGATCGGCGATATCCTGCTGATCCAACAGACGGGCGAGAACAAACTGTTCGGCCTGGAAGCCCAGCCCTACATGGTCAAGAACCTGGACGAACTGGCAATCCTGCACAAACGCTTCGTCCCCGCGGTCGAAGAACTGTTGGCCCAGTACAATCAGAAGCTGCTCTACATCGTCCCCTGGCCGCGCCAGTACGTCTACACCAAGAAAGAAGCCGCCAGCGCTGACGACCTGAAAGGTGTGAAGATCCGCACCTACAACAGTTTGACCACCGACATGTTCAACCGCATCGGCATGACTGCCGTGCAACTGCCGTGGGGCGAGGTTGTTCCGGCACTGGCCGCGGGCACTATCGACGCGGTCACCACCTCTTCAAGTTCCGGTGTGGACGGTAAGTTCTGGGAGTTCCTGACCCATATGTACCCGACCAGCCACGTCTGGTCGTCGAACATTGTCTCGGTCAACCTAGATGCCTGGAACAGCATTTCCAAGGAACACCGGGCCGCCATTGAGGGCGCAGCTAAGGCATTGCAGCTGGTATTCTGGGCCGTCAGCCGCTCGGAGGATGACATCAAAGCGGGCATCCTGACCGGCAATGGCGTCAAAATGGGCGATGTCTCCGGCATGCTGGCCGCCATGCAAAAAGCAACCGCCCCCATGGTAGGCAAGTACATCAAAGCCGCTGGCCCGAAAGCCGATGAAATCATCAAGGGCTTCCTGAAAGACGTCGGCCGGTAGGACGGGTTTCGGTCCAAATGGATCGGATCACGCTCTAAGCCTACTTTGAAACGGAGCGCGGCTGCCGCTGGCGGCCGCCTCCACTTTTCCGGCGGGATGACAGAATGCTTCACCTGATCGATGCGGTCTCGCGCTATGCGGGCTACGCCGCAGCCCTCATGATATGCGGGATAGCCGCCCTGGTGCTGACGGAGATCGTCTGCCGGAACCTGCTCAATATCAGCCTGACCTTCGCGTGGGACTACAGCGCCTACATGATGGCGGGCGTCATCTTCTGCGGCGCGGCCTTTACCCTCCGCACCGGCGGGCATGTCAGAGTCTCGCTGCTGACCCATAACGTGCCGCCGGCGGTGGCCCGAGGTATCGATTTTCTCGCCACCGTATTTGCGCTTGGCATCACCAGCTTCGCCGCCTACGCGCTGATCCTGTTCGCCTGGCAGTCGTTCACCACCGGGCGCACCTCCTCCACCATCGACGCGACGCCGCTGGTTTATCCGCAGGGCGTTATCGCCTTCGGCATCACGCTGCTGGCGCTGCAATTCCTGGTCCGGCTGATCCGCCTGGTGATCGGGCAGGCGCCGGAAGATCCCGCAGTGAAGGAAGCCTATGGTGTTGAATAGCGCATCAGCCGAAACGCCAGGCTTCCGCCCGAGCGGCCTGGTCACCCTGCTGGTCGTGGCGATATCCATCGCCGCCGGCATCTATGGCATAGCCGAGGCCAAAAGCACGGTCATCGACATCTCGGCCACCGTGCTCGCGATCCTGGTGACGACGCTCGCGTTCGGCGTCTGGGTCGGCGTCGCCCTGTTCTCGGTCGGCATCGTCAGCCTGGCGATTTTCCGCTCCATGCCGGTGGAAAAGCTACTGGCGCAGTTAACCTTCAACGTCACCACAACGCCGGAACTGATCAGCCTGCCACTGTTCATCCTGATGGCGGAGATCCTGTTTCATTCGAAACTCTCAAATTCGCTGTTCAGTGGCCTGGCACCCTGGACCAACCGCCTGCCCGGCCGCCTGCTGCATGTGAATGTGTTGGGCTGCACCATGTTTGCCGCCGTCTCGGGCTCCTCCGCCGCCACAACGGCCACGATTGGGCGGATCACGCTCTCTGAACTGTTCAGGCGCGGCTATTCCAAAGATCTGGCCATGGGTTCGTTGGCGGGCGCAGGCACGCTCGGCCTGCTCATCCCCCCCTCCATCGTGCTGATCATTTATGGCGTGCTGGCAGAGGCATCCATCCTGAAGCTGTTCATCGCCGGCATCATTCCGGGCCTGACTCTGGCGTTCGGCTACATGCTCTATCTGGGCGTGCGCGCCAGTATCACGCCGGGCGCAACACCGGAACGCGACGAAGAAGTCAGCTGGGCGCAAAAACTCTACGGCCTGCGCCATCTGGGACCGGTGGTCTTCCTGATCTTCGTCGTGCTCGGCTCCATGTATGGCGGCTATGCCAGCCCATCCGAAGCGGCGGCGGTCGGCGTGCTCGGCGCTTTGCTGGTGAGCGCCGTCCAAGGCTCGCTCAATTGGACCAATCTGGTTGCCGCCTGCATGGGCGCCGTCCGCACCGTCAGCATGATCGGCATGATCGTCGCCGGAGCCTACTTCCTGAGCGTTTCCATGGGCTTCCTGGGCGTGCCACGGGCGATTGCGACCGAGATCGGGGCCCTCGGCCTATCCCCCTTCATGCTGATCATGCTGCTGCTGGTGTTCTATGCCATTCTCGGCTGCGTGTTGGAGGGCATGTCGAGCATCGTCATGACGCTGCCCATCACCCTGCCCCTGGTGCTGGCCGCGGGTTTCGACAAAATCTGGTTCGGGATATTCTTGGTCGTCGTGGTGGAGATGGCGCAAATCACGCCGCCGGTCGGCTTCAACCTGTTTGTGATCCAGGGCATGACTGGGGAATCTATTGGCCGTATTGCGCTCGCCACGATCCCGTTCTTTCTGATCATGGTGGGCCTCGCGATCCTGATCACGATCTGGCCCGGCATCGTCATGTTCCTGCCCGATATAGTCCAATTGCGGGGATAGGCCCCGGAGTCCAGTGCCGCTCGCCCGCGTGGTAACTAGCGGCTCGATTGATTTCAGACCGGCACACCGCCCAGCCTCCCCGCGTTCCTGCGCAAGCGGGGAACGGGGAGAGAGGGTGATTTAACAAAACCCGAAACTTTCCTAGCAGGTTGCTGGAAAAGTTCTTAGCAGGGCTGAAACGCCATCATTCGACAGGCTCAGGATGATGGGATTTTGCTGAGGCTTGTTGAAATCAAACAAGAATTTCCCCAACCCCTTCACCCTGAGCCAGTCGAAGGGTGAAGGTCGCGGTCAGGGCTTTTCAGCAGCCTGCTAGGTCGGCAGTCCCGGCGTATATTTCTTGCCGTTATAGGCCATCGGCTTCTGACGGTTCTTTTCGGGGCTGACGTAGCTGCAATGGATCCAGCCCGCCGACGGATCGTTCGGGTCCCAGAATTCCAGAATCAACTGGTCGTATTTCAGGTTCGCATCAATCCAGCGCGCCAGATCGATATTGGCAACGCCTGGCACCTCGAAATCCGCGGCCTGCCCCTTGGCATGCTGGCTGGTTGCGCTGGAGCCGATTGCCTTGCACAGATCCACGCAGCGGAACCACGACAACGGCGTAAACGGCTTGCCATAATGCTCCCGCACCGGCTGCCTGAAGCGCGCCGCGGCGGCGGAAGGGCTAGGCATCGACGTGGAGGTTCACTCCTGCGGCCCCGCCATGCGCCACCTGATGGCCGCCACCCGCAACGCCAACTTCTACGAGGTGAACCTGGTGCACTCGAAAGCGCCGAACGCCTGGCACCTGCCCATCTACGCCGACGATTATTCAGATCAGTTGGATTGCGTGGACAAGGACAGCTGCGTGCCCGTGCCGGACGGTCCCGGCTTTGGCATGGCCTACGACTGGGACGCCATCGAACGGCGGCTGGTCGAGCGGACGGTTCTTGCCTAATATCGGCGAAATACCTTCCTGATGACCGAGGGCCGCACATGCCCAAAAGCCTGACCACCGATGAAATCTCCCGCTTCCGGCAGGACGGACTGCTGTTCCCGAAACGCGTGCTGTCAGCCGATGCCGCGGCCGGGTATCTCGCGGAACTGGAAGCCTACGAGGCCAGTATCGGCGGCTCCGTGAACGGCAAACACCGCTACAAATGTCACCTGCTGTTCCCCTGGATCAACGACCTGATGCGCCAGCCACAGATCCTGGACATGGTCAAAAACGTGCTTGGGCCGGACCTAATGATCTGGACCACGCATCTGTACCCCAAAGAGCCTGGCGACGGGCGCTTCATTTCCTGGCACCAGAACTCGGCGCATTGGGGGCTGGCGACGGATGATATTGTGACGGTCTGGATTGCCTTAACCCCGGCCACCACCGCCAATGGCTGCATTCGCATGCTGCCCGGCAGCCACGTGTTCGGAACCGTCAGCCACCACGATTCCGCCGACCCCAAAAACATCTTGACCCGCGGCCAGACGTTGGATCGGCAGATCGATGAAAGCCAAACGGTCAGCCTGGAATTGCAGCCGGGCGAGGCCTCCCTGCATCACCTCTACATGATGCATGCCAGCCACGCGAACCAGTCCGATGGGCGGCGCGTTGCCGTGGCACTGCGCTACATTACCCCAAAGGCCAAGCAGACACGCGTCACCATCGACTACGCCACGTTGGTGCGTGGGCAGGACCAATTCGGCAATTTCGAGCCCGAACCCCGCCCCGCCAAGCTGTTCGAGCCCGAGTTCGAGAAACCGCACGAACACATCGCTGGCGTTCAGGGCCAAGTCTATATGCATGGCACCAACAAAGGGGGTGTCCAGGGCCTGTCCGACGACAAACCGGCCGCGTAGCAATAAATACCGAAAGAGGAATCCCGCCCCATGATGCCTGATCCCTCCGGCAAAGCACTCCGTCCCGAAAGCGAGTTGGTGCCCGGCTTTGAGTTCACGCCCTGGCAGCTCTCGGTCGCACCGGAGCATCAGGCGCAGAAACTCCAATGCTGCGGTATCGACTCGACGGTCTGGGGCGATATCGCCGACCCCAGCATCTTCGCAACTCTCACCATCAAAATCGTCAACCGCGAGGGTTTTTCGATCAATGGCAGCGTGCACATGACCCAGTCCTACCGGGTGCACCAGCCCATCCGCCTCGGTGAGGAGGTCACGATGCGCGGCCGCATCACCGGCATCGATCCGGCCCCGCGTGGCACACTGTTCAAGGCGCAGTACGAGATCGTGCGCAGCGACGGCTCCGTCGCCATGGAACTGGGCCGGACCAGTGTCCGCACCGATCAGAACGCAGAACGCAAAGGCCCCGGCGGCGGACCTCGCACCGGCCCCAGCCCTGACGAGGGCTTCATGGACCTGCCCCGCATCGGCGAGAAACAGATGACAGAGGCCGGCGTCGGCAATTTCTCGGACGAGAAGATCAACCGCATCCATGACGACCCGGAAATTGCCCGCCAGTTCGGCTACCGCGCGCCCATCGCCGCCGGCATCATGGGCAGCCACATCATGCTGGAGCCGCTGATCCAGGATGGCGGCGGGCCCATCCGGACCCTGGACATGGACGTGAGCTTCCGCCGCCCGATGTTCTGGGATGACCTGTTGACCATCACCGCCGACCGTAAAGATGGCCACCTCTCCCGCATCAGCCTGATGAAACCGGAGGGCAAGCCCGCCTGTTTCGGCACGGTGGCGACGGTGACATACTAACGCCATCCTCTAAGCCCTTCACCCTGAGCCTGTCGAAGGGTGCCCTGCCAAGCACAAACCGCACCCTTCGACAGGCTCAGGGTGAAGCCGAGCAAATCAAGGAAACCCCACACATGAACGATCTTTCCGGCAAAGTAGCCCTCATCACCGGCGGCTCCCGCGGCATTGGCGGCAAGACCGCCGAACTCATGGTCAAGGCGGGCGCAAGCGTTGTCATTGCCGACGTGCTTGACGAGCCGGGCAAGGCGCTTGCCGCCAGCCTCGGCAGCACCGCCGCCTACGTCCACCTCGACGTCACCAAGGAAGCCGACTGGAAAGCCGCCGTCGAAGTCGCCGAGAGTCAATTCGGCGGGCTCGACATTCTCTGCAACAATGCGGGCGTGTTCACCGGCCTCGGCATTGACGAGGCGACCTTGGACGACTGGAACAAGCTGGTCGCCGTCAACATGACGGGCGTCTTCCTCGGCACCAAGCTCTGCGCTGACGCACTGGCCGCCCGCGGTGCCGACAGCCCGCACGGCTCGGCCATCGTCAACACCTCCTCCATCGCCGGCCTGGTGGGCTCGCAGCTTGACCCGCTCTATTCGATGACCAAGGGCGGCGTGAACCTGTTCACCAAGTCCACCGCCCTGTTCTTCTCCCGCAAGGGCCAGCGCATCCGCTGCAACTCCATCCATCCGGGCGTGATCGACACGGACATGGGCGCACAGACTTTCGTCTCCCGCGCGCAGAAGCAAGGCCTGAACGACTCGGCGTCCGCCAAGGAATACTCCGCCAAGATGCACCCCATCGGCCGCCTCGGCATGGCGGAGGATATCGCCAACGGCATCATCTTCCTCGCCAGCGACGATGCGGGCTTTATGACCGGCTCCGCGCTGGTGGTTGATGGCGGCATCACAGCACAGTAGGTTACCAGCTACCTAGAGCCTCGCCTCATCGATTTGGATCAGGCGAGGCTCTATACAGGCAAACGTCATTAAAAAGCGTTGGGGGCTTTTATGAAACAGATCCTGATCATCATCGCGGCGCTGGCCGCGCTCTCCGCCTGCAAGACCGTGCCGCCGCCGGATATGTGTTCGGAACTGACCAGTTCCGTGCCGGGCGAGGAGAATATCTCCAAGCCGTCGAATGCGCGCGAAGAACAGGTTCGGGCGGCGTCCATCTGCGCCATTCGCGCCTGCCGGATGAATGAGCTGGCCGACTTCCACTACCGGGGCTCGAACCCGCCAAGTATTTGGTACTTTGTCGACCACAACGAACAAGGCCTGGGGAAGTTTATATGGCCGAAATATTACCAGTATATGGGTAGAGCGAGCAGCAACAATTCGAAAAAATTTTACACGCCACCGCTGTCTCAGGTCATCGAAAAGCCACCGACCCACTGCCCAGAGCAAACCACACCGGTCATGGGCGAAGAGCGTATACCCAATGCTCGCACAGCGATTGAGGTGGCAGCACGTGACACCGCAATTTGCGCTGCCCGAGCCTGCAAGGTCGAGAAGATCACACGCTATAAATACAGAAGCTAAATACCTCCCATATTGGAAGTCCGCCCCAAAGAACCTGCGGTCGATCAATGCCTAACAGAGAAGCTCAATTCTTATATGGCCAGCCACCCGGTCTATAAAAACTACATCACGAAGAAATAGCATAGCGGGGATGGTCCGAGAGAAAGGGAGAAACAGCTGACAGTTGGTGATTGTCCTGAGGTGCGGCATATCATGGCGTTGTTCCCGCGCCGCAATTCTCGCTGAGAAAAGGCTATGCCCCATGACGAGAGATACCATCACCGCGTTGCCCCATCCCAAGGGATTTTCCGCCGATCCGCTGACGGATTTGATCCGTTCCGGGGCGCGGCAGTTGATCGAGCAAGCGCTTGAAGCTGAGTGGAGCGCATGGCTTGCGCCATTTTCCAATGAGACGACGCCCGAGGGGCCCGCGCGGGTCGTTCGTCACGCTCACCTGCCAGAACGAGAGGGAATGACCGGGATTGGCCCAGTGCCCGTGAAAGGGCCACGCGGGCGGGATCGTGATCGGCAGGCTGAGAAGGGTCGGTTCTCTTCTTCGATCCTGCCACCGTATCTGCGCAAGGCGAAGTCCGTCGAGGACTTGCTGCCCTGGCTTTCCCTCAACGGCATTTCCACGGGCGATTTTCAGGCGGCCTTGGCCGCGCTGCTCGGGCCGAACGCGGCGGGCCTGTCGTCCCCCACCATCTCGCGGCTGAAGTCCGATTGGTGGGAGGAGTACGACCGCTGGCAGAAGCGCGATCTCAGCGCCCGGCGCATCGTCTATGTCTGGGCGGATGGCGTCTATTTCCAGCCAAGGATGGAAGAAAAGCAATGTGTTCTGGTGCTGATCGGCGCGGATGAATGGGGCCGAAAGGAGATACTGGGGCTGATCGACGGCTATCGCGAAAGGACCCAAAGCTGGCGCGCGCTCCTGCTCGACCTCAAGCGGCGCGGCCTCAATCACGCGCCCGATCTCGCGGTAGGCGACGGTGCACTGGGCTTCTGGGCCGCCCTTCGCGCGGTCTTCGGCGCGACCGCAGAACAGCGCTGCTGGTTCCATAAAACCGGCAATGGGCTGAAGGCAATGCCCCAATCGGTGCAAGCGAAAGCCAAAGGCCCCCTGCACGACATCTGGCAGGCAGAGACGAAGGCCGAAGCCATGGCGGCCTGCGATTTCTTCATCGAGACCTACGGCGTGAAAGACGAACAAGCGGTAGCCAAATGGATCAAAGACCGTGACGTGCTGCTGGCCTTCTATGATTTCCCGGCAGAACAGTGGAAACACATCAGAACCACCCATCCCATCGAAAGCGCCTTCGCGACGGTGTGTCACCGGACAGGTAAAACCAAAGGCTGTCTGAGCCGAAAGACCGCCCTCGCCATGGCGGTCAGGCTCCTGATGTCAGCGCAGGGCAAATGGCGAAAGCGCGACGGCGCAAATCGCATGCCTGGGATAATCCAGGGCATTGCATTCATCGACGGGATCAAACAAATGCAAAACGCCGCCTGATCAAGCCGTCACCAACTTTCGCCATAGCTCTTCCGGTTATGCAAACGACTGCTTCACCCTTTCTGTTCGACGCCGTGCTGTATCCGTATCGTTCGTTGGCGCCGCGGGCCTTTATGGTGTTGTTCGCCGCCTTTGGTTTGGCGAGCTTCGCCACCGGCTTGATTTTCGCCTCCATGGGCGCGTGGCCGGTGCTGGGGTTCTTCGGCGTTGACGTGCTGTTGTTCTATTTTGCCTTCCGCATCAACTATCGCAGCGCGCGGTTGTGCGAGGTGGTGCGGGTGACGCGCCAGCAATTGACCGTGCGGCGCGTGCAGCCCGACGGCAGACAGAAAGTCTGGAGCTTTGAGCCTGCCTGGGCGCGGGTGAAACTGCACCGGCCGGAGGAGCATGATTGCCGTCTGGAGATCGCCAGCGGCCGGTGGTCGTTGACCCTGGGCAAATTTCTGCCGCCGGAAGAGCGGGTCGAGTTTGCCGAGACGCTGCGCAATGCCTTACGCGAGGCCCGGACATTTCCGCGGCCCGGATAGGAGCTGATGATGCCTGCCAACTTCGCATTTACGACTGAAGACCGTGTTTACCTGAAGCATGGCGACCGCGCGCTGGGGATGCGTATTTGGCGGCCGGAGGTGACGGGACCGTCACCCGCAGTGATCGATCTGCATGGCGGTGCGTGGAGCAAGGGCTCGCTGGATGAGTGCGACGCGCGGGACGCGGTGCTGGCGCGCCATGGCGTCATCGCGATCGCCATCGATTTCCGGCAGGCCGGGGATGGCTATCCGAGTGCGTTGCAGGACATCAACTATGCGGTGCGCTGGGTGAAGGCGAACGCCTCCATGCTGGGCACGCGGCTTGACTGGGTCAGCATGACCGGGCAGTCAAGCGGTGGGCATCTGGCCATGCTGTCAGCGATGCGGCCGGCCGATCCGCGCTATTCGGCGCTTCCGCTGCCGGAAGGATCGGCGGCGGTTGATGCCTCTGCATGACCTGGCCGGTGATCAATCCGCTGTCGCACCTGCATCATTTGCAGCGCCACATGGCGGCAGGCACTTGTCCGGAGCAATACCAGGGCATTGCTGAGCGGCAGTCGAGCTTTTGGCAGAATGACGCCAACATGATCGACGGCAACCCCATGCTGATGCTGGAGAAGGGGAAAAGGTCTCTCTGCCGCCGACGCTTTGGATACAGAGACGGCCGGATTTCATGCACGATTACCACGATCCGGACTCACCGATCGACGCCAATGAGCCGGAGCGCTTCGTTGTCAACTACCGGAAAGCGGGCGGTCAGATAGAGATCAAGGACATAGGCCCGGATGAACGCGACGCCCTCAGGACACATGAGGCAGTGGCGCAGTTCTTCGTGGCACAGACCCCCGGCATTGCTGCGGCGGCTGAGTAATCCCAGCCGCCCGCCTGTCGCTAAGTATTAAGAAGTATTAAGCCTTATAGCTTAATCCCTAGCACGTCCATCATGGAGTAGAGGCCGGGTTTCTGCCCATTGCTCCAGAGCGCGCCGCGCACCGCACCGCGGGCGAATAATTGGCGGTTGGTGCAGCGGTGGGTGAATTCCAGCCGCTCGCCCGTACCGGCGAAGATGACAGTGTGCTCGCCCACAACATCGCCGCCGCGCAGCGCGGCAAAGCCGATATCGGCTTCCCGACGGGCACCGGTCTGGCCCTCGCGGCTCCACTGGGCCACATCCGGCAGAGCGACCTTGCGCCCGCGCGCCGCCGCCTGGCCGAGGCCGACCGCCGTGCCGGAGGGGGCGTCGATCTTGTGTTTGTGGTGCATCTCCATGATTTCAATGTCGTAGTCTGTGCCGAGCAGGCCGGAGACCTGCTCCGCCAGCGCGAACATCAGGTTGACGATGACGCTCATGTTGGGCGCATACATGATGCAGGTCTTTTCGGCGGCCTTCGCCAGGATGGCTTCCTGATCCGCCGTCAGGCCGGTGGTACCGATGATGTGGGCGGTTCCGTGCTTCGCGGCGAGGGGGGCGTGGGCGATGGTGGCCTCCGGGATGGAGAACT
Organism: Alphaproteobacteria bacterium; assembly: GCA_965202745.1. GTDB lineage: Bacteria > Pseudomonadota > Alphaproteobacteria > Bin95 > Bin95 > JACKII01. The sequence goes on along the minus strand of CBDBCB010000018.1, from coordinate 123,859 downwards.
CCATCACCGCATCGCAGGCCTCGAACACCGCTTCGGCGCTGTCGCCGATCTTCACGCCCAGGTCGCCCACATTGGCCAGCAGCCCGGCATCCTGCTCCAGGAAGGGGCTGCCTGTGTGTTCGCTGGCGGCGGCGAGGGTGGCACCAGCGGTTTCGGTGATGGTCTGCGTCAGCATACGGCCCATGCGGCCGCCGGCTCCGATAATGCCCAACTTCATGGCGGAAGGTCTCCCAGCAAGTGTTTGTCTGGGCAGAGCATAGACCGTCAGGGGACAGGCGCGCTATGGGCGAGGTTGCTCAGCACGTCGGCAATGATGCCCTCCGCCCGCAAAGCGGCGAGCAGGCGTTGCACGTGGGGCTCGTCTTTGGTCTGCAAGACGAACTCGATTTCCGTGTTCTTGATCGGCACGTCGAAGAACAGGCGGTTGTGCTGCACGTCCCAGACATTGGCCCCTTGTTCCGCAATGATGCGGGTGGCGGTGGCGAGGCCGCCCGGCGAGTCGCTGACCTGCAGGCGGACCCGCACCAGCTTCTGGTGGCGCACCAGCGAGCGCATCAGGGCGGAGGCAAGGACGGTGGCGTCAATATTGCCGCCGGAGATCACGAGCCCGACCTTGCGGCCTTTGAAAAGCGCCGGATAGGTGAGGAGCGCCGCGAGGGGGGCAGCGCCTGCGCCTTCGGCGACCACTTTGCCGACGGTCGCCAATTCCTGCACGCCCCATTCCAGGTGATCTTCCGAAATCAGCAGGATGTCTTCGACATGTTCCCGGATCACGGGCAGGGTCAGCTTGCCCGGATACTTAACGGCGATACCCTCTGCCACGGTCGGACGGCCCGGCGGGGCGTCGATGCCGGCAATGGCGCTTTTCATGGTGGGGTAGTGGGCGGCTTCCACCCCGATCAGGCGGATATCCGGGCGCAGAGTCTTGACCGCAATCGCAGTGCCGGCCATCAGGCCGCCGCCGCCAATGGGTACCACGAGGGTATCGATGTCAGCCTCGCTGTTCAGGATTTCCAGCCCGACCGTGCCCTGGCCTGCGATGATCAGCGGGTCGTCGTAGGGGTGGATCAGGGTCAGGCCTTCCTTGGTGACCAATTCGTCGGCCAGCGCTACCAGTTCCGCCAGTTCCGCGCCTGCCTGGATGATGGTTGCGCCAAAGCTCTCTGTTCTGGCGACTTTGGCAAAGGGCGTGCCGGTGGGCATGGCGATGGTGGCCGGAATGCCGAGCCGTCCGGCGTGATAGGCAACGCCCTGAGCATGGTTTCCGGCGGAGATCGCAACGACGCCCCGGCGGCGCTGTTCTGCCGGCAGTTGCAGCAGGCAGTTGAGTGCGCCGCGGTCCTTGAATGAAGCGGTGAATTGCAGGTTCTCCAGCTTCAGCCAGACCTCTGCCCCGGTCAGCGCCGAGAGCGAGGGCGAGGGGCGCATGGGGGTGCATACCACATGTCCAGCAATGGCTTTTGCTGCGGCCACGATATCCGGCAATGTGACGGGCATGGGGCCCTCCTGAATTGAGGTGTTCGATGCAAGCATACTGCCGATTATTCGTGCGGAGGATAGGCGGGAGGCTGCCGCGCTTATGCCACGCCCAGTGCCGCGAGTGCGCCCTGCCGGTTCGCATCGGCCTGGATGAAGCGCAGCAATGCCTTGGCATCGTTGGTAAATGCCTGGATGCCGCCGAACCAGGGCTCGCCGCCGGCCTTTTGCAGCAGCAGCGCGTCGCGGTCCATCCATCGCGGCAGCAGACCGCCGAACCAGAAGCCCTGCCGGCGGAGCGCGTCACAGGCGGCGTCTGCGGTGGGGGAGTCCGGTTCCAGGAATACCTGCACCATGGCGCGGCCATTCTGTTCAGCCTCGCGGTTGATGGCGGCGAGAAGGACGGGCAGGTAGGTGCCGATGCGGAAGACGTTCACGCGCACGATGTCGAAGCGCGGCAGGTCCAAAACTTCAATGCGGCTAGGCGGGGTGCGTTCCAGCCCTGCGCCGCCATCCTCAAATTGCCGCCGCAGGCCCAGGTGGTCGTAGAGATGAACAGCCAGATCGCGGTAGGCGGACGGCAGAAAGGTCCGCTGCATAGGGGCGTCACCCAATGGCAGGTATTGCAGGCAGGTTGCAACGGGGCCTTGTGCCTGGGCCTCGATCTGCATCATGTGGGCGGGGACAAAGCCGATCTCGAAGCCCACATCCATAAATTCCGCCCGCCAGACCGAGCGTTGCGAGAAAGTATGGTTGGTTAGCGAGGCACCATAGAGGCCGCAGACGGTGGGATCGTGGTCTGCCAGTACGATGGCTCGGTCGATCATCCCGTTCAGGATTCCGCCGCCACGGCATTCGGGATCGACGACGCCCTGGCCAACTTCTCATACGCCGCGGTGTGGGGCTGAGGTGACTAGCGCCACGTGGCCCACGGGCATGCTGTCCGGCCCCCGCGCGACGATGGAGATAGCCTCGCTGCTTTCGTTAGCCCGAATGTAATGGGCGGGGTCGTATACTTCTCCAGCGAGGTAGTGATCCCCATAAATTTTCCGGAACAGATCCGGCAGCAGCAGGCTCTCGGCGGTTTGGGAAGACTCGATAATATACCTGTTATGTTTTTTTTCGGTTAGGATTTCTGCCTGGGACTTGTCTCGATCATCCTTGTTGGTTTGGATCGTGACGTCTTCTGCTGTTGCCGCGTGTTGCCCGCGGTCTCTGCGTTGCTGCTCGCTATTGTAGGGACTGGATGGTTGACCGTTTGCAAACGGCATCGGGAGGGCTCAGCGGCTGCGGCGCGGCGAACGCGGCCTTGCGCTGGAGGCCCCGATTCATGCTTTTATCCTTAAGACGATGAGTTCGAACGACCTTTTGGAGCATGCAGTGAGCGATAGCGGAAATCTGACCTTGGGCTTTGTCGGTTTGGGCGTGATGGGCGAGCCCATGTGCGGCAATCTAGCCAGGAAAAGCGGCGCGCCGGTATTGGCCTTCGACTTGCGGCCGGAGCCATTGTAGCGCCTTTCGGCGGACGGGGTGGAGAGTGCCAGTTCGCTTGCTGACCTGGCTGGACGCGCTGACATTATCTTCATGAACCTGCCGGGCGAACCGCAGGTCCGCGCCGTGGCCTTGGGGTCGGACGGCCTTATCGCGCACATGCGGGCGGGCCAGACCCTGGTTGATACCAGCACTTGCCCGGTGTCGCTGTCGAAGGAACTGGCAGCGGCCTGTGAGGCTAAGGGGGTGGATTTTTCGGATGCGCCGGTGGCGCACACGGCCCAGGCAGCGAGGGACGGCACGCTCAGCATAATGTCCGGTGTTTCGGAGGCCGTGTTCAAGCGAATAGAGCCGCTGCTCTATTGCATGGGGGAGGCGATTACCCATTGCGGCCAAGTCGGCACCGGTGCGGCGGTCAAGCTGATGAACAACATGGTTGTCGTCCAGACCGTGCACGCCATCGGTGAGGCGCTGGCCGTCGCGCGGGCGAGCGGTACTGTGGATGGCAAGGTGCTGTTCGAGACACTGGCCAAAAGCTCCGCCGACAGTTTCGTGCTGCGCAATCACGGTATGGGCTCGATGCTGCCGGACACGCACCCGACGCATTCTTTCCTCGTCGACTACATCATCAAGGACCTGTCCTACGCTATCCAACTGGCGGAAGAGAGCGGTGTGAAGATGGAATCAGCCTACGCCACCCGCGACGTGCTGGACCGGGCGGCGAAGCAGGGCCATGGCGACCGCTACTATACCATCATGATCAAAGCCATCGAAGGCGCGCCCGAGGTTGAAGGCTAGGGCTGTTTGGCGCCTGGCCGGGGAAGGTTCCACGCCGCTCCCAATTGCGGCTTCCTCCCTGCCGCGAGGCAGGGTCCATTCCTCAGAAGAATATTCCAAGCAACAAACACGGATCTGGTGCTCAGGCATGGATCCTGCACTCAAGCGCAGGACGGGTATGGAACAAACGGTCATCAGGCCGACTTTCCCAAAATTGCATTCCCGGTGACGGCAGAAAGCCGATTCGTTTCCGGGCAGTGTTTATACAATTATAACGAGAATAATAAATCAAGTTACATAATCTATAATTAATAGAAAAGTACCGATTTTTTCTCTTTTTGGTTGTGTTGCGCTAACAGGTCACCTTGGGTAGAGAAGGTGGGGCAGGCATGGTGCAAGTCCGCTGTAGAGCGGACTTCAGCGGAGGATAACGCGCGATGGCACGATTTGGACGCTGGGCCGGGCGAGTGGCGTTGCTGTTGCTGCTGGCATTGGTACTGGGCGCTGCGGGGTTGATGCTGTGGCTCCGCACCTCTCTGCCGCACGAGGAAGGCGAGCGGGCGCTGGCCGGACTGGCGGCGCCGGTCACGGTTGCGCGTGACGCCGACGGCATTCCGCATATCAAGGCGGCCAACCTGCTTGATGCCTGGCAGGCTGTGGGCTTTTTGCATGCCCAAGATCGGCTTTTTCAAATGGAATCGATGCGGCGGGCGGGCCGTGGGCGCATGTCGGAGCTGGTTGGCAGCCTTGCTACGGGTATCGACAAGCGAATGCGGACGTTCGGGTTGGCGCATCTGGTAGATGCCGATGCGGCAAATCTGAAGGGCCCGGTAAAGGACGCGCTGGCAGCTTATGCGGCCGGGGTAAATGGCTTCCTGGCGAGCCGAACAGGCGCATTGCCGCCGGAATTCCTGTTGGTGTCGGGTGCGGTGGAGGCTTGGACGCCTGCGAACTCGCTGCTGTGGATCAAGTTGATGTCATTGCGGCTGACGGCCGACTGGGATGACGAGCTTGAGCGGGCCCAGCTGTCCTATTCCCTGACCGCGGAACAAATCAAGGAATTTTATCCTGAAACCGAAGGCCCGATAACGCTGGCCGCACTGGATGGCGCATTGCCGGGTGAGCGAGCGACCGAACACGCCCTGAACGCTGCGCGTGTGGTGGAGGAGGGGGCGGGCTCCAACCTGTGGGTGCATGCGGGCAAGCTGACGGACACGGGCATGCCCATCCTGGCGAACGACCCGCATCTGGGCTTCAATGTGCCGGGTGTCTGGTATCTGGTGCGGATCGAGACACCGGACGGCGTGCTGGCAGGGGCAACGTCGCCGGGCTTTCCGTTTGTGGTGCTGGGGCACAATGGTAAGCTCGCCTGGGCCTTCACCAATGCCTATGGCGATACGTCCGACGTTTTCGTGGAGAAGACCGACCCTGCTGACCCGGCGCGCTACCTGACGCTGGGGGGCAGCGAGGCGTTTGCCAAGCGGCAGGAGCGGATCGAGGTGCGCTTTGGCAGTGCCATCGACCTGACCGTGCGGGAGACGCGGCACGGGCCGGTGATCTCCGACGGGATGGATGGCGGCGAAGCGGAAGGCGCGCCGGCGGATGGCCATGCCTACGCGCTTTCGCACACGGCCTTGCTGCCGGGCGACACGACGGTGACCGCGCTTTGGAATGTGCAGCGGGCGGGTTCGGTAGCAGATGCGATCGAGAGCACGCGCTCGGTCATTGCGCCTCAACAGAATATCGTGATGGCGGATCGGAGCGGCACGATAGGACTGATTTCTCCGGCCCACGTGCCATTGCGCAATAGCCCGCCGGGCCTGCTGCCTGTGCCTGGCTGGACTGGCGCACATGACTGGGTTGGCTGGATTCCGTTTGAGGGCCTGCCCCAGGTGGTGGACCCGCCATCAGGCAGGCTGGTAAACGCCAATAATCGCCTGGTGGGGCCGGATTATCCCTATGATCTGGGCAATGCCTGGGCCTCGCCAATGCGTGCTGAAGCCATCGAGCAGGCGTTGAATGCCCGCAAGCCGCATACGGTACAGGCGTCTCTCGACGTTCAGCGGGATCTGCATTCGCTTGCGGCTCGGCGGTTGCTGGATGCGGTGGACTGGCGCGTAGCGGGGGACGGTGCACCCGCGGACCTGTTGCAGGCAATGCAGGTCTGGGACGGCACGATGGCCGCTGACAGGCCGGAGCCGCTGTTCTTCCACGCCTTCCTGCGCGCACTGAACCGCGGCTTGTTCCTGGACGAATTAGGGCCGCTGTTCGAGAGCCACCAGAGCGGCAATGTGGAACGCGCGCTGTACATGCTGACCGAGGCCCCGCACTGGTGCGATGTGGTGGATACGCCGAGGATTGAGACTTGCGGGGAGGTGGTGCAGGCCGCCTTTACCCTGGCCTATGCCGAGATGGCGGGCCGCTATGACGAGGAGTGGCAGGGCTGGCGGTGGGATGCGGCGCACGTGGCCCGCTTCCGGCACTTGCCGTTCGGTTTCATCCCCGTGCTGAAGGACCTTTTCGACGTGATCGTGCCGCATGACGGTGGGCGCTATACCTCCAATGCGGGCATTGTCTCGTTCAAGGAAGGCAACCTGTTTAATCAGGTGCACGGCGCGGGCTTCCGGGCGGTATATGATCTTGCCGACCTGGAGCGCTCGCGCTTCATCCAGGCGGTGGGCCAGTCCGGCAATGTGTTCTCGCCGCATTATGACGATTTGGCTGCGCGTTGGGCGGCGGGCGGGACCGTGTCGTTGGGGCCGATACAAGGCGGGCCGGTTCAGGTGTTGCGGTTGTTGCCGCAATAGGCGGCAGGCGGTCCACTAGCTTGCGGTGGAAGGCTTTGTCAGCCTGTCTTCAATCCGTTTGCGAACCAGATCAATGTGAAGCCTGGCGGTATAAGAATACTCGCTATAGGGCAGCGGCAATTCCAGGTCGGCGAGTTGCTGGTCGATTTGGGACAATTCCTCGTTCAGTGCGTTTAGCGCATCGGCCGCGCTCTGGCTGCGCACCTTTTCGTCGATGGCTTTTATGTCGTCGTAGTACCGGTAAACCCGGCCGCGTATCCGCCAGGCGTAGACGCGGGGCACGGCCCGCAACATCGGTAATAGCAGCACAACCACGGGCACCAGCAGGATAATGAATCGGTTGATTTGGGCGACAACCCAATAGGGCAGGTACTGCGCCAGCGTGCTGGTTCCATCGCGCAGCAGGTTGTGGGCATAAGTATCCTGACGCATCGAAACATTGTTCATCGACGGGAATTGCCGGTCGCTGGTGATAGCATCCCGATGGGAGTGAACAATCCGCGCGGCCTCCACCAGCCGGTCTACGAGCGAGGGGTGCAGCGTATCTTTCGCGATCAACTAGGCGATCATCGCTAACGCGATGGTGCGCTCTGCCGGCATTGTGGGCAGCATCGATGCGGCTCCGGCCGGATAATACACGACTTGGGATTGCGGCAGGCGGGCGGAAATCGCGGGCACATAGTCAATCGGAATAATCTTGAATTCCTGCGAACGCAGCACGTGCCGCTGATAGGTTGCTTTGATGGGGGCGATGAAAAATGCGAGATCCGCCTCTCCCGCGGCGAGGGCGTCAACCGCTTGCTGTTGACCGATCGATAGGTATTTGTTTGCGCCCGGCTTGATCTGCGCGGCTCGGGCGAAGGTATTCATGACTGCCCGCGTGCCGGACCCTTCGCCACCTGCTGCTATCTGCAGGCCCGCCCAAGCGGCTGGATTGGCGGAAACCACATGGTCGGATTTGGTGAAGACGAGAACCGGTTCAAAGAAGATGGTGCCCAGGCTTTCAGCGTTGTCAGGCCCGGCCACGCCGCCTTGCAAAAAACCGGCATCGGCCTTGCCCTCGCGGATCATCCTTGCATTTTCGACAGCTCCGCCCGTTTCGAGGATTTCCAAATCAATGCCATCGCGGGCCAAGATATTCCTGTAGCGCTCCGCCAACAGCCAATAGCCGCCGTTTTTGCTACCAGCAGCGAAGGTCAAATGTTTCGGCGGGATGAGGTCGCGGCTGCCAAAAAAAAAACGACGAGCGCGGCAATCAAGACTAAGAGCGTACTAAACAGTAACCGCATGCGCCCTCACTCAGCCCAGCTTGTGCAAATATCCTATCGAGCCGCGGGCTATAGCCCTAGGACGCGTTTGACGATGACGTTCTTCTGGACCTCATTCGAACCGCCAGCAATAGAGCGGGCGCGGTATTCGAAGTAGTCGGGGGCCATCTTGAACAGGCAGTCGGGGCCGACCGGCTCCTCGTTCCAGCCGTGGCGGATGGCGCTCTGGTTGTAGGGCATGGCGGAGTAGCCGCCCGCGGCCATACAGGCCTCTGAGATCGATTTGCGGATTTCCGCCATGCCGAGCTTCAGGCCCGCTGCCGCTTCCGGTTTGATTTCCTTGTCGGCCGACGCGCCTGCCAGCACACGCAGGGAGGTGAATTGCAGGGTCGAGAGCTGCATTTCCAGATCGGCGATCCGGTTGCGGAAGGCGGCATCTTCGGCCAACGCGCCGCCATCGGCCTGTTGGTCCAGCGCAATCTTCTTCAGCAAATCCAGCATCATGCGCGCGCCGGCTACACCGGTGCCGGAGGAGCGCTCGTGCCCCAGCAGGTATTTGGCGATGGCCCAGCCTTCGCCTTCCCGGCCGACACGGTTAGCTTGCGGTACGCGCACGTCGGAGAAGAACTCCTGGTTGAACTTGTGGCGTCCGTCGAGCTTGATCAGCGGGCGGACTTTCAGACCGGGCGAGTCCATGGGGATCAGCAGGCAGGTGATGCCGTCCTGCTTTTTCTCTTCCTTTGACGTGCGCACCAGGGCGAACATCCAGTCAGCGATGTGGGCCTGGGTGGTCCAGATTTTGGAGCCGTTCAGGATGTAGTCGTCGCCATCTTTCACCGCGGAGCATGAAAGCGAGGCGAGGTCGGAGCCCGCGCCCGGCTCGCTATAGCCCTGGCACCAGAGCGTCTCTCCCGAAAGGATGTCGGGCAGATGCTGGGCTTTCTGCTCCGGCGTGCCGTAGGCCAGCAGCACCGGCCCCACTATGCGGGAGCCGAAGGGCACCAGTTCCGGGCAGGCGGAGACGGCGACTTCTTCCTCGAAAATATACTTCTGTGCGACCGACCAGCTTGGGCCGCCCGCATTCTCCGGCCAATTGGTGCAAAGCCAGCCCTGCTTGCCCAAAATCATCATCCAGCGGCGGTAATCGTCCTTGTTCATTTCCAGGCCCTGGCGGACCTTGGCGGCCAGATCGTCGGGCAATTGCTCACGGATGAAGGCGCGGACCTCGTCGCGGAAAGCGAGTTCGTCGGGGCTAAAGCTGGCATCCATGGCGGGCTGTCCTCATGTTGTCTCTGTCAGTTTGGCTGAGAGTATGGCGCAGGCCGGAGGCGGGCGGAAGGGCTGCTATACGTTCCGGCGTTTTTCCAGGCCTTCCTCCACCAGGGGCATGACGCGTTCGGTCAGCATGTGCATCTGCTCCAGCACCTGGGATTGGGGCATGCCGGGCCACTGGATCGGGCAGACAAGATCGGTGGCTCCGGTGGCGCGGGTGAATTCGATTAGCTGCTCTGCCACTTCTTCGACGCCGCCGAGCAGGAAGTGGTCCCGGACCAGCTCGTCATAATCCTGGCCCAGGTCATCGTCGCCGGTGGGCATGGCCTTGTCCTGGCCCCAGTCGTGGTAGGCTTTGTACTTCACTTCCAGGTAAGGCTGGGCAAGGCGCATGGCCTCGTCCTGATTTTCGGCGATGAACATCTCGCGGGCCAGGGGCAGGGTTTTGGGGAACGGCTTTTCGGCATCATCCAAGGCGCGCTTGTAGACATCCATCTGCCGGACAATCGTGTCGGTCCGGTTGTGGGGCGGGATGATCCAGGTGTCGGCGATTTGCGCGGTCCGCCGGATGGCGGCATCGGCGTTCGCCCCGATCCACATGGGCGGGTTCGGTTTTTGCAGTGGCTTGAGCGAGCAGGATGCCTCTATCAGTTCGAAGTGGCTGGCTTTCATGGTGATGGTCTCTTTGGTCCAGAGCCGTTTGATGGCCTCAAAATTTTCGGTGAGGCGGGTAACGCGCTCTGCCTGGGTGGAGCCGAACGCCTTGAACTCTACCTCACGGTAGCCGAGGCCGGAGCCAAAGATCAGATTGCCGCCGGAGAATAAGTCGATGGCCGCCAACTGCTCGGCCACATCCAGGGGCTTATGCAGCGATAGCAGGGTGATCGCGGTCAGCAGTTTCATGCCGGGCACTTCGGCGGCAACCCGCGCCAGGAAAGGGAATTGCTGAATTTCCTGGAAGGGGGCGGAGGAATAATGCTGTGACTTGGCGAGCGTTTTGAAACCCAATTCCTTGGCCAGGCGCGCTTGCACCATAAGCTCTTCAAAGCGGGTTTCCATGTCGTCACCTGCCGGAAACTGACCGCGAATGATAAAGGTTAGGTGTTCCATCCTGGCTGATCGGATAGCCCCTCGTCGCTCTGCGTTTTTCATGGCACGCTGTGTTTTGACCAAGGCGCGGGATGGGAGAGCGACATGGTGATCAAGCTTCACAGTCAGGCGACGACGCCACCGAAGATCAGGGCGGCCATACAGGCCAGTGACGACCCTGCGTGGGTTCTTGCCGAGCGTCACGGGACCACGGAACAGACCGTATGGAAATGGCGCCAGCGTGCCAGCGTGGAGGATCGCAGCCACACGCCCCATCGCCTTCAGACGACGTTGACGCCAGCGCAGGAAGCTGTCGCCGTGGCCCTCCGCAAGACGCTTTTGGTCTCGCTGGATGATCTGCTGGCGGTGGTGCGCGAGTTCTTGAACCCGAATGCCTCCCGCTCTGGCCTTGACCGCTGCTTGCGTCGGCATGGCGTGGGGCCCCTGCGCGCCCTGAAAGCAGCATCGCCCGGCCAAAGCACAGCGCCTTCAAAGCCTATGAACCCGGTTCCATCCCCATCGACCTGAAATACTTGCCACCGATGGCAGAGAGAGCCGCCGCCGTTCCCTCTTCGTGGCCATCGACAGGGCAACGCGTTGGGTTGTTGTCAGGGTCTACAACAGCAAGACAGCGGCCAATGCCCGGCGCTTCCTGCGCGCCCTGGAGCGCGCCTGCCCGATGCGGATCCGCCCCATACTCCCGGATAATGGAAAAGAGTTCACGGATCGCCTCTTCGGTCTGCGCCAGCGCGCCGCAACAGGCGCGCATGAATGCGACACGCTGGGCGCCGCCCTCGATATCGATCATCGCCTGACGCCGCCTAGGTCACCTCAGACCAACGGTATGGTCGAACGGTTCAATGGCCGCATCGAAGAGGTTCTGCAGAGCCATCCCTTCCGATCCGGCGAGGTTCTGGAAGCCACGCTGCTTCGCTATGTCTGGCTTTACACCCAGCCGCTGCCGCAATCAGCCCTGGGCAGCAAGACGCCCTTGCAGGCAATGAAGGGATGGCGCAAACTCAAACTAGCGCTGGTCAGGAAACAGCCATATTACCTTCCTGGATGTGACAGGGAGCCTGGACGAACAACTGCTGTTGTCCGGTTGAAAGTGTCTCCTCGTCAGCGCGCAGGTATGGGACTTCCCATGGTTCGCGCGCCCTGAACGTCGTCTGAGACCGGCACTATTTTTACCGCTAATTTGAGAGGTCCCAGAGACCCGCTATGTCCGCAATGTCCAATCGCCTGGAACAGCAGTTCCCGAAGCTGAAGCGTCTGCCCCCGTATCTGTTCGCCGAAGTGAACGCTATGAAGGCAGTAGTCCGCGCTGAAGGTGAGGATATTATTGACTTTGGCATGGGTAATCCGGATCAACCGACGCCGCCGCATATTGTGGAGAAGTTGCGGGAAGCAGCGTTGAACCCGCGCGCGCACCGCTATTCCACCAGCCGGGGTATTCCGGGCTTACGCCGGGCGATCATTGCCGGTGCTTCGCTGCGGCATATGCCGGTGGCCGACGGCTATGACTTCATGAGCGAACTGAAACGCGCCGTGCAGCATTCGGTGCCGAAGCCGGTCGGCCTGATCGTCTGCTTTCCGTCCAACCCGACAGCTAAGGTCGTCGGCTTGGATTTCTATGCTGAAGTGATCGACTTCTGCCGCTATCACGGCATTTGGGTGATCTCCGATCTGGCCTATGCGGAATTGTACTATGACAATGTCCCGCCGCCCTCGATCCTGGAAGTGCCAGGGGCGAAGGACATTGCTGTCGAGTTCACCTCGCTGTCCAAGACCTATTCCATGCCCGGTTGGCGTATTGGCTTCTGCTGCGGCAACCCCCTGTTGATCGAAGCGCTGGGGCGGGTGAAATCCTATCTGGACTATGGTGCCTATACACCGATCCAGGTCGCGGCGACTGCCGCATTGAATGGCCCGCAAGAGTGCGTGGCGGAAATCCGGCAGATGTATAAGGAGCGGCGCGATACCCTGGTTGAGGCCTTTGCGCACGCTGGGTGGGATGTTCCCCCGCCGCCTGCCAGCATGTTCTGTTGGGGGCCTTTGCCCAAGCGTTTCGCCAATATGGGGTCGATGAATTTTGCCAAATTGGCACTGACTGAGGCGAAGGTGGCTGTTTCGCCCGGTGTTGGTTTTGGCGAATATGGTGAAGGCTATGTTCGCCTGGGACTGGTGGAGAACCGCCACCGTATCCGCCAGGCGGCCCGCAACCTGAAGACGTTCCTGGCGAGCGATCCCGAACAATACATGCCCCAAGCGGCGGAGTAGACCTGATGAGTTCCCAACCATTGAAGATCGCAGTCGCCGGTCTTGGCACCGTCGGTGCGGAATTGGTGCGCATCCTGGCGCGGGATGGCGAGTTGATAGCCGCCCGCGCTGGCCGGCCCATCATCGTTACCGATGTCAGCGCCCGCAATCGCGACCGTGACCGCGGCATCGACCTGTCTGCCTACACCTGGCACGATGATGCCGCCGCTATGGCCCTGAATGCGCCGGTCGACGTGGTGGTAGAGTTGGTCGGTGGCGCCGACGGTCCAGCCTATTCCATTGCCATGGGCGGGATGGCAGCAGGCAAGGACCTGGTGACGGCAAACAAAGCGATGTTGGCAAAGCATGGCGTCGGGCTGGCGAAGCAGGCGGAGGAGACCAACCGCGTGCTGGCCTATGAGGCGGCGGTTGCGGGCGGTATTCCCATCGTCAAGGCGCTGCGCGAAGGGCTGGCCGGCAACAATATTCACGGCATTTACGGCATTCTGAATGGCACGTGCAATTTCATTCTGACCACCATGCGGGAGACTGGGCGCAGCTTTGACGACGTGCTGAAGGAAGCGCAGGACCTGGGCTATGCCGAGGCCGATCCCAGCTTTGATGTCGGCGGCAATGATGCTGCCCAGAAGCTGGCGATCATGGCCTCCATCGCCTTTGGGATTCCGGTCGACGAGCAGGCGGTCTTTGTCTCGGGTATCACCAGTGTCTCCGCGGAGGATATCGCCTTCGCCGAAGAACTGGGCTACCGCATCAAGCTGCTCGGTATCACCCGCAAGTCAGAGGCTGGCATCGAACAACGCGTGCATCCTGTCATGCTGAGCCGTTCCTCGCCGCTAGGCCAGATCGATGGCGTCACCAATGCCGTCGAAGTCCAAGGCGATGCCGTGGGCACCGTGGTTTTGACAGGTCCCGGCGCGGGTGCCGGACCGACTGCCTCCTCTGTTTTGAGTGATCTGGTCGACATAGCCAGCGGCCGCCGCGCCGCCGTTTTTGGCGTGCCATCGTCTGCACTCAAGGCCGCCCCGGCGGTGCCGATAAGCGATTTGTACGGGTCCTATTACTTGCGGTTGATGGTATCAGATCAACCTGGAGTTATAGCCGGGGTGGCTGGCGCGCTGGGCAAGCATGGGGTTTCCATCGAATCGGTTTTGCAGCGCGGACGGAATCCTGGCGAGGTCGTCTCTGTCGTTATGATAACCCATGAGTGCGGTGAAGCATCTATCGGCGCTGCTTTGGCCGATATCGAGGCATTGAGTGCCGTTGCATCAGCGCCGACCTTGATTCGGATAGCAGAACTGTAGTCAAACTTCTGTATGTTGAGTGAACTAACAAAACTAATGCTAGGGGATAGCAACCGCCATGTCTGCGATTAATCATCAACTTGCCCTTGATGCCGTTCGGGTAGCGGAAGCTGCTGCGTTGGCAGCATCACGTTTGATCGGTCTGGGGGATGAGAAAGCCGCCGATCAAGCTGCGGTGGATGCCATGCGCACCGCGCTGAACGACATGCCGATGAGCGGCGTGGTGGTCATTGGCGAAGGTGAGCGCGACGAAGCGCCGATGTTGTTTATCGGCGAGGAAGTTGGCCAGGGCGGCCCCGGCATCGATATCGCACTGGACCCATTGGAAGGCACCACCATTACTGCCAAGGCGATGGCCGGCAGTCTGGCCGTGCTAGCGTTTGCCGACCGGGGCAACTTCCTGCATGCGCCCGATGTCTATATGGACAAGATCGGCGTCGGCGGCGGACTACCGGCAGACCTAATCAATATCGAGGCCGCCCCAGCCGAGAACCTGGCCAATCTGGCGAAAGCCAAAGGCTGCGCGGTGTCGGAGCTGACAGCTTGTATCCTGGATCGTCCCCGCCAAGAAGAACTGATCGCCAAAACCCGTGAGGCCGGTGCACGTATCGCACTGATTACGGATGGTGACGTTTCCGGCGTGATTGCCACCACGGTGGCCGACAGCGGTATCGATATTTACATGGGCTCCGGCGGTGCGCCGGAAGGCGTGTTGGCTGCCGCGGCGCTGCACTGCATCGGTGGCCAGTTCCAAGGCAAATTGCTTTTCCGCAATGATGACGAGCGTGGCCGCGCACACCGGGTTGGCATTACCGACCTGAACCGTGTTTACACGCTGGAAGAACTGGCGTCGGGCGATGTGATTTTTGCCGCCACGGGCGTCACCACAGGCACGATGCTCCAGGGGCTGAGTCGCACCCCCGGTGGTGCGATTACCCAGTCGATCTCCATGAACTCGGCAACCGGCACCGTGCGCACCATCACAGCCGAGCATCGCTTCGCCAGCAACCCGCGTCTGGCACGCTGGGCTTAAGGCGGGCCTGAGGCAATTGTACCCTGGGGTTTCACCAGCCGGCCCCAAGGCCGCCCTCAAGCCATGACGGACGAACCCTCCTACGCTCTGAACATTGCGCAATCGCTTTCGGGGAAACGATGGCTTTGGCGGGCGGTTGACGGCCGTTTGGCGCTGGCGATCAGCCAGCGCTATGGCCTGAGTGAACTGGCCGGACGCTTGCTGGCGCCGAGGGTTGAAAGCCTGGAGGCCGTGGACGACTACCGCGAGCCGAAGCTCCGCAACCTGCTGCCCAATCCCTCATTCTTTCTGGGTATGGACGAAGCCGCCGACCGGGTGGCGCACGCCGTCGCCAAGGGGGAGCGCATCGCCCTGTTTGGCGACTATGATGTCGACGGAGCGACGTCGACCTCTCTGCTGACCCGCCTGTTGCGCAGCGTTGGCACGGAACCTCTGATCCATATTCCTGACCGCATCGCCGAAGGCTATGGCCCCAACATTCCCGCGCTGAAGGCCTTGGCGGAACAGGGGGCTCAGGTCGTCGTGTTCCTCGATTGCGGCACCACGGCGTTTGACCAGTTGGCGGCTGCCCAGGAATTCGGCCTCTCCTGCATCGTTCTGGACCACCACACGGCAGAGGCGCGCTTGCCCGCAGCGCTATCTGTGGTGAACCCGAATCGCCTGGACCAGGAATCCGGATTTGGCCAACTGGCTGCAGTTGGCGTGACGTTTCTTTTTGCCGTGGCCCTTAACCGCGCTTTGCGGACGGTAGGCAAGGAGCCAGCTATTAATCTGCTGGAATTGCTGGATCTGGTAGCGCTTGGCACGGTTTGCGACGTGGTGCCGTTGACCGGTCTAAACCGCGCCTTTGTCCAGCAGGGCCTGAAAATTATGGAGAAGCGAGCGAATAGCGGTTTGGCCGCTCTCTCTGACGTTGCGGGTGTCAAAGAGCGTCTGTCGTCCTATCACCTGGGCTTTCTGCTGGGGCCGCGGATCAATGCCGGTGGCCGGCTGGGGGACTCTGGTTTGGGTGCGCGCTTGCTCACCAGCGCCGATCCCGCCGAATGCTGGGAGATCTCCGAACATCTGAATGAACTGAACGCCGAGCGGCAGGCTGTTGAACAGAGCGTATTGGAGACATCGCTGGGGCAGGCAGAGGCGCAGCAAAGCCCCGTCGTTCTGGCGGATGGTGACGGTTGGCACCCCGGCGTGATCGGTATTGTCGCCAGCCGCCTGGTGGAGCGCACGGGCAGGCCTGCCTGCGTGATCGGCTGGGACGAGAACAATATCGGCAAAGCATCTAGCCGTTCTATTGCGGGCGTATCGCTTGGCGATGCCGTCATTGCCGCGCGGAACGAGGGTTTGCTGCTGGCAGGCGGCGGGCATGCCATGGCAGCGGGCTTCTCCGTCGAGCGTGCCAAGCTGGCCGACCTGCATGCGTTCCTTAATGAACGCCTGGCTGAAGATATCGACAAGGCGAAAGCGGCGGCTTCGATGACGCTGGAAGGGGCGCTAAGCCTGGATGGCGCAGATGCCAACCTGGCTGACGAGATTGAGCGCCTTGACCCCTACGGTCCTGGCAACGCAGAGCCGCGCTTTGTGATCCCCAATGCGCAATTGTTGTTTGTCGACACGGTCGGCCAGAACCATGTGCGCGCGCGCCTGGGCGGGCTAGGGCAGGGCAAGTTGAAAGCCATCGCATTCCGGGCGGCGGAGACTCCCATGGGGGAGGCTTTGCTGCACGGCCAGGGACGTACGATTCATCTAGCCGGGCGCTTGCGGCGTGACCGCTGGACCGGCGGCAATGCAATGGAGTTGCACATCGAAGATGCGGCTTGGCCCGTAGACGGTTGAGTGTTTGAACGGATAGGCTTCAAAGCAACGACCGCGCCCTGGGAGAAAACACGCTATGACTATGACACTCTACCATTGCTCCGGCGCGCGTTCAGTACGCTCGCTTTGGACCCTGCTGGAAATGGGGCTGAAGCACGAGCTGGTCACCCTGCAATTCCCGCCGCGCGTACACCACAAGGAGTTCAAGGAACTTAACCCATTGGGTACCGTGCCGTTGTTGGTGGATGGTGAGACGGAACTAGCGGAAAGCAGCGCTATCTGCCAGTATCTGGCCGAGAAATACGGTCCGAGCGACCTGGCAGTCCGACCCGACGAACCGGATTATGGTGCCTACCTCAATTGGCTGTTCCGGTCTGACGCAACCCTGACTTTTCCGCAGACCATCTACTTCCGCTACACGCAGCTTGAGCCGGAGGAGCGGCGCGTGCCACAGGCCGCTGAAGACTACCGCATTTGGTTTCTGGCTCGCTGGCGCTGTGTCGATGCTGCCTTGCAGGACGGCCGCCAGTACCTGTGTGCCGGCCGGTTTACCAATGCGGATATCGTGATCGCCTGGGCCTTGTTCTTCGCTAAGCGTCTGGGTTTCGACGAAGCCGCCACGCCTGCTGTGCAGAAATGGTACGACCACGTGACTGACCGTCCGGTGTTCCAGGAAGCAATCCAATGAGCGGGCGGCAGAAGCATTGCATCGTTATCGGCGTTGGCCGTGGGACTGGCCTGGCCGTCGTGAAGCATTTTGTGGATGAGGGGTATTTCGTCTCCATGATCGCCCGGCATGCCGGGCGGCTGGAGAGCTGGGGAAATGAAATTCCGGAGACCAAAGGCTATCAGGCTGACATTGGAGAGACGGATGCCTATTGCGCCACGCTCCGGCGGATTGTGGCTGAGCAGGGTGTCCCGGATTGCGTGATTTTCAACGCTACACTGGCGTCTTTCGGTAGCTATGAGCAGATCGCGATTGCCGATTTTGAACGCAATTTCAAGGTGAACACGGCGGGCCTGCTGGCAACGGCGCAGACGCTCTGCCCAGCCATGGTGGAGCGCGGTGAGGGTTCCTTGATCTGCACCGGCAATACCGGCTCTCTGCGCGGCAAGCCCGATTTTATTGGTTGGACGCCGACCAAAGCGGCGCAGCGGATGGTGGCGGAAGCCCTGGCGCGGGATTTGGGGCCGAAGGGCATCCATGTGGGCTATGTCATTATAGATGCGGTGATCGACATGCCGTTTGCCCGCCGCCGTGAACGCTGGGCGGATAAGCCCGATGATTTCTTCGCAGCGCCTGCCGATCTCGCGAGCGAGATTTACCACCTGGCCCATCAACCCCGCTCCGCCCGGACCTTTCTGCTGGAATTGAGACCCTACGGCGAGAATTGGTGAGGCTGGGCCGCCCGGTTTGTTAGCCCCTGCCTATGCGGCCGAAGCTTTTACGCAGAACAGGGACGAAGGCTGGCTTGGAAGGGCGTCCGTACCTAAGCTATTTTCGCAGAAGCGACCGCCGTTTGTCAGGAAGTGGATCTTCGCCCTTTGCCCGTTGCGCTTCGATCAATGCCGCAGTGGCTTTAACCGTGGCAATGCGTCGTGGCGAGCGCGGATGGGTGGACCAGAACGATGCTTTGTTCTTTGGCACGGGCTTGCCTTGGTCGGATGAGAGCCGGGCAAACACCCGTGACCCCAATACCGGGTCGTAACCAGCGCGTTCCGCGATATAGGTGCCCAGCATATCGGCTTCCAGTTCATAAGTCTGGGAATACGCACGCCGTCCGCTGTAAGTGCCTAAAAGAATAGAGCCGATAAGGATGGAGTCACCGCCTTTATACATGTCAGCACCGCTGGCAGTGCCTACGATGATTATAGCTGTCCCCAGAAGCCCGCCGATCGCGGCGCCTGCAAGCATCTGTTTGTGCTTTTTCTCTAAGTGGCCGGAAATTTGGTGGCCTGCCTCATGGCCTAGCACAAACGCCATTTCGTCGTTGTTGCGCGCCAGAGTGAGGAACGCGGGCGTCATGCTCAACTCTGGGCGCCCGTCGCCGCCGATCCACTGGAAGGCATTCGGCTCTCGAGTAATGCTGCTGTCGACCTTGATTTCGAAATCGCAGAAGGTTTCCGGCTCTTCGGGCCTTTGTTCCTGACAAAATTCCTCGGCAACAGACTCGATGGAATCGACGACGCGGGCGAAGCGCCGCCGTGCTTCATCGCCAGGCGTTTTGCCGGTGCTTGCTGCCTGCACCCGTTCCTCGGCAATGATCTGGAACGCTTCGGTCAGGGCCGCAGAATCAACTCGTGGAATGCTGTAGTTGGTGCCGCATGCTGCGAGCAACAACGAAGAGACAACGATGACGGCGCAGTTCAGACGACGGCAGGTGAGTTGCACAGGCCGTTCTCCTCTTGCGAAATACAAAAAGAGGCCACGAACCGCTACGGCAGTGGCCACGCGACCTATGGGAATCTATGCCGTTGTTGGGTGGTGAGAAGGTGCAATCCGTGCTGGATTTTTCACCTTCCAGGTTTCTAGCCCTAATTACCCGCGGAATTTGGCAATTCAGCGCTCTTCTGCAAAGCCCTTCAGGAAGCTCGAAAGGTTTTTGCCCAGGTAGGCAACATTATAGCCGCCTTCCTGAACCAGCATCGTCGGCAGGCCCAGGCGTGAGATGGCTTCGCCGATGCGGCCGAAGCCTTCGGTTGAGATCGAGAGGTAGCCAATAGGGTCCGCTTCATACGCATCGAACCCAAGCGAGACCAGCAGCGCATCGGGCGCAAAGCGGCGAATAGCGCAGAGCCCATCTTCCAATGCTGACAGGTAGTCTTCGTCGCCGGTTCCCTGTTCCTGTGGCAGATTCAGGTTAAAGCCAAGGCCTTCGCCTTCGCCCCGTTCGTGCGCGTAACCAGCATAGAAGGGAAAATATTCAGCCGGGTTGCCGTGCAGAGAGCAGAAAAATACGTCTTTGCGTCCGTAAAAGATGCCTTGAGTGCCATTGCCGTGGTGCACATCCACGTCCAGGATCGCCACACGCGGCAATTCCTGCAGCATCTCTGTCGCAGCAATGGCGACGTTGTTCAGGTAACAGAACCCGCCAGCCGTATCGCTAAAGGCGTGATGTCCCGGCGGACGGCAGCAGGCGTAAGAGGTGTCGTCACCGTCAAGCACGGCTCTGGCAGCACTCACCGCTACGTCGGCGGATGCCAGCGCCGCGCGCCAGGTACCCTCCACAATAGGTGCGGAGTTCGTGGCGATATAGTACCCCGCCTGGCCAATTATGTCGGTTGGCAGCCCGGTCATGTGGCGACCGGGGCTGGTGTTCGGCTGAACACTGGGCGGCGCGTCCGGCAATTCCTGCCAGCGCCGCCATGCTGTCTCCAAAAATGCCAGGTAGCCAGGGTCATGCACCGCTGCGACAGGCCCCAGGCCTACCGGTTCCGGCGCTTCGACAGTGTGGCCGCCTGCTTTCAGTGCGTTCAACAGGGTATCGGCCCGGGGCGCGACTTCCCAGTGAGGCACCGCGCGGCCACGGCTGATGATTTCCGGCGGTTGGTGCGCCAAATGGGTATCTGAATAAAATGCGCGCATGGGTGGTCCCTACCAGCTCCGGTTGTCTTCGATGACTTCGCCGCCCAGATTGCCAATCATGGTGCGGATCTCCGAACCAATGGTTTCGATCAGGCCGGTATCTGTTGCGCGGATGATCAGCTTGACCCCGCTACCGCGAGGCGTGTTGTAGAAGGGGTAGCTGCCAATGTCACTGGCAGGGTATTTGTCCTGGATATCGTTCAGCCGTTCGGCCATATCGCCTTCGTTCAGATGGGTGCTGATCCCGCGGGATTCCATCACGTTGCCGCGCTTCAAATAGGGCTTGGCCGCTTCGAACATGGCGTGGGCGATGCGCGGCACGCCGGCCAGGACAAAGACATTCTCGATCTTCAGCCCCGGCGCGATCATCGCTTCGTTGTTCACCAGCTCCGCGCCTTCGGGTGCTAGTGTCATACGCTTGCGGCCCTCGGTAAATTCCTGCCCCCGCTGCTTGTAGAAAGCGTCGAGCCGGGCAAAGGCCTCCGGGTGATAAGCGACAGGCCGGTCAAACGCGACGCCCATGGCTTCGGCGGTGATGTCGTCGTGGGTCGGACCGATACCGCCGGTGGTGAACACGTAGTCATAACGGTGGCGCAGCGCATTCACCGCGTCGGCTATATCCTGGTGGATGTCAGGCAGAACCCTCACTTCCAGCAGCCGGATACCAATCTCGTTCAGGCCTTTGGCGATATAGGCGATGTTCTCGTCCTGGACGCTGCCGGACAGAATTTCATTGCCAATGACAGCGATGGCGGCGGTGACAACCGTTTCGTCAGCGGCAGGGGCGGCGGCCATGGGGCGTCCTTCATGAATTGCGAACGAACGCATTATAGAATGCTTCGTGGTTCGCGCCAGACGGGTCGGGATGCGGTATTGTGGGGCTCGACAATATAACGAAAAGCTTATATAGATAATTTCCAGACGTATAGAGGAGAGTGTCCAGTGACGGCGACGCAGCGGCCAACGATTGATGCGATTATGCGCCAGCGGATAGTCGTGCTTGAGGGCGCGATGGGCACCATGATTCAAGCCGAAAGGCTGAAGGAAGCGGACTACCGCGGCGAGCGCTATGCCTGGCACGGTTCGGACGTGCGTGGCAACAATGACCTGCTGAACCTGACTCAGCCGGGTATCATCGCTAAGGTGCATAGCGAGTTTTTGGCTGCGGGCGCGGATATTGTGGAAACCAATACCTTTAACGCCACGTCGATCAGCCAGGCCGACTACAACATGCAGCACCTGGTTCGGGAGATATGCCTGGCCGGTGCGGAGATTGCCCGCCGGGTGGCGAATGAGTGGACTGCGAAGACACCGGACAAGCCGCGCTATGTGCTCGGTAATCTGGGACCGACCAATCGCACATGCTCCATTTCGCCTGACGTGAACCGGCCAGGCTACCGCGCCGTGACCTTTGATGAGATGCGGGACTCCTACCGGGAGCAGGCGGAGGCTCTGTTCGAAGGCCGCGTTGACTTGTTCGCTATCGAGACAGTGTTCGACACCTTGAATTGCAAGGCGGCGCTGTTTGCCTTGGAAGAGCTGTTCGAGGTCAAAGGCGAGCGCCGGCCGGTGATCGTCTCGGGCACGGTGACGGACCTGACCGGGCGCAACCTGTCCGGCCAGACCGTCACGGCATTTTGGTATGCCGTGCGCCACGCCAATCCCCTGGCATTCGGTCTGAATTGCGGTTTTGGCGGTGAGCAGTTGCGCCCCTTTGTCGACGAGTTGGCGCGCGAGATCGAAGTGCCGCTCGTGGTCTACCCGAATGCCGGACTGCCGAACGAACTGGGCGGTTATGACGAAGCGGCGGAGATGACTGCGGGCTTCATCCGAGACTGGGTGGAGCATGGCTGGGTGAACATTGTCGGCGGCTGCTGTGGCACCACGCCGGCCCATATCAAGGCCGTAGCGGAAGCCGTTGACGGCCTGCCGCCACGCGCCATACCGGAAAACAGCAACCGCATGCGCCTTTCGGGGCTCGACCCGTTCGCGACGGCTGCTTAAGGGGCTGACGGAAGCAATGCAACAACAGCAGGCTACCTTCATTAACATCGGCGAGCGGACCAATGTCACCGGCTCGGCCCGCTTCAAGAAGCTGATCCTGAACGGCGACTATGAGGCTGCGCTGGAAGTCGCACGCCAGCAGGTGGAGAACGGCGCGCAGATTATCGACATCAACATGGACGAAGGCCTGCTGGATGCCGAGCACGCCATGGTCACGTTCCTGAACCTGATCGCCGCGGAGCCCGATATCGCCCGCGTGCCGGTGATGATCGACAGCTCTAAATGGTCGGTGATCGAGGCCGGGCTGAAGTGCGTTGGCGGCAAGGGGATTGTGAACTCCATCTCGATGAAGGAAGGCGAGGAAGCCTTCCTGCGCCAGGCCCGCCTGATCCGCCGCTATGGTGCTGCGGCGGTGGTCATGGCCTTTGACGAGCAGGGTCAGGCCGATACGGCTGCCCGCAAGATCGAGATCTGCACCCGCGCGTATAAGCTGTTGACGAAAGATGGTTTTCCGCCGGAGGACATCATCTTCGACCCCAATGTCTTCGCCGTCGCGACGGGCATTGAAGAGCATAACAATTACGGCGTCGACTTCATCGAAGCCACCCGCGTTATCAAACAGACACTGCCGCACGCCAAGATATCGGGCGGTGTCTCCAACCTCTCGTTCAGCTTCCGGGGCAATGAGCCGGTGCGCGAAGCCATGCACTCGGTGTTCCTCTACCATGCCATTCAGGCGGGTATGGACATGGGCATGGTCAATGCGGGCCAGCTTGCGGTCTATGACGATATTCCGGCGGAACTGCGGGAGCGGGTGGAGGATGTGATCCTCAACCGGCGCGAGGATGGTACAGAACGCCTGTTGGAGCAGGCGGAGCAGTATAGCGGCAAAGATGGCAAGGTGCAGGTGCAGGACGATTCCTGGCGCCAGTTGCCGGTCAGTCAGCGGATCGAGCACGCGCTCGTCCACGGCATCAATGCGGAGATCGTGGCCGACACGGAAGAAGCCCGCCTCGCGGCCGACAAGCCCCTGCACGTGATCGAGGGGCCGTTGATGGACGGCATGAACTGCGTTGGCGACCTGTTCGGCGCGGGCAAGATGTTCCTGCCCCAGGTGGTGAAATCCGCCCGCGTGATGAAGCAGGCCGTCGCCCATCTGATCCCCTTTATCGAGGCTGAAGCCAAAGCCAGCGGAGAGGCGCAGCAGAAGAAGGGCAAGATCCTGATGGCGACGGTGAAAGGCGATGTCCACGACATCGGCAAGAACATCGTTGGCGTGGTTCTGCAGTGCAACAATTATGACGTGGTCGACCTGGGCGTCATGGTTCCAGCGGCCAATATCCTGGACACGGCTATCGCGGAAGAAGCGGATATCATCGGCCTTTCCGGGCTGATCACGCCGTCGCTGGAGGAGATGACCCATGTCGCGGAGGAGATGAAGCGGCGGAAGTTTACGTTGCCGCTGCTGATCGGCGGCGCGACCACCTCCAAGCTGCACACCGCGCTGAAGATTGCGCCGAACTATGATGGGCCGGTGGTCCATGTGCTGGATGCCTCTCGTGCGGTCGGCGTTGCCGGGCAGCTGCTCTCCGACGAGAGCCGGGGTGACTATGTCGCTGGCATCGATGCCGAGTACGAGACCCTGCGCGAGAACCGGCGTACCGGCGGGCAGCGGCAAGCCGTCTCGTTGGAGGCAGCCCGCGCCAACAAGATCAAGATCGACTGGAGTGGCTATACCCCGCCCGAGCCCACCTTCCTCGGCACCAAGACCCTGTCGCCCTATCCGCTTGGCGACCTGGTGGAGCGCATTGATTGGACGCCCTTTTTCCGGTCGTGGGAGCTGGCGGGTGTCTTCCCGAAGATTCTCGATGACGCCGTTGTGGGAGAGGCCGCGCGGGCCCTGTTCCGCGATGCCGAGACCATGTTGCAGCGCATCGTTGACGAGAAATGGCTGGAGGCGCGCGGCGTTGTCGGCTTCTGGCCTGCCAATAGCGATGGCAAGGAAGACGTGCTGGTCTACGGCCCGGAAGGCATTAACGAACCGGTTGCCTCCCTTCAGTTCCTGCGCCAGCAGGTGCACAAGAGCGAAGGCCGCCCCCACCTCTGCCTTGCCGACTTCGTCGCGCCCCAGACCAGTGGCCTGACCGACTATATCGGTGGCTTTGCGGTCACCACTGGCCACGGCATCGACTCGATCGTCGCCGACTTTGAGAAGCGGCACGACGACTACAACTCCATCCTGCTGAAGGCGCTGGCCGACCGGCTGGCCGAGGCCTTCGCCGAGCGCATGCATGAGCGCGTGCGCCGGGAGTTCTGGGGCTATGCGGCCGACGAGGCGCTCTCCAACACCGACCTCATCCGGGAGAAGTATCGCGGCATCCGCCCGGCGCCCGGCTATCCGGCCTGCCCGGACCACAGCCAGAAGCCGGACCTGTTCCGCCTGCTGGGGGCGGAGGAAGCCGCCGGTATCTCCCTCACCGAGAGCTTTGCCATGCTGCCCACTGCGGCGGTCAGCGGCTGGTATTTCGCCCATCCGGACGCCGCCTATTTCGGTGTTGGCCGGGTGGAGCGCGACCAGTTGCTCAGCTATGCGGCGCGCGCAGGTGTGCCGGAAGCAGTGGCGGCGAGCCGTCTGTCGCCCATTTTGGCCGACAACGCCCGCACACCCGGCCCAGGCGAGCAGCAGGAAGCCGCCTGATACACCCGATGAGCGGACGAAAATCGTAATTTGGTAGTGGCCGTGAAAACCACCTAAACCAAACTAAACTTTTATGCGCAAAACTAAACTGTTTGGGTCTGAAACGGTTTAGGTGGGGTTTACCTCCGGTTTATGAAATGCTTATCCGGTGTTTAACCCGTGCGTTCATTCTTATTCCTCCTGGGTGAGGAAACGTTCGAAAATCAGCGCCAACCAATACCTTACAGAGTTAAGGTTATTATTCCCTTGACAGGCAGCCAGAACACCTCTTCTGTTCCCGCCGGATCGCCGTACCTGATCCTGCGGGAGCACAGGTACCTCGGCTGAGTGCCTTCCGCTCGCTGTAAAGACAGGAATCTGGCCGGGGCAGCGATCATTACGGAAGATGCGCATACGCTGCGCCGCCCCTGCCGTTGGTATTATCACTCCATCCGCGTAAACTATGGCCCATGACCATTGCTGATTACCTGACTGTCTCGCCTGAAGTCGCCGCTGCCGCCGCGCCGGTTGCGCTGGAGACCACGGCCATCGCCCATGGCCTGCCTTATCCGCAAAACCTGGACGTGGCCCATCGCTTGGAAGCAGCAGTGCGTGCCGCCGGTTCCACCCCCGCCTGGTGCGGAATTCTTGATGGCCGCCTGCGCGTCGGCCTATCAGCGTCAGAAATCGAGCATATCGCCAAAACACCGGCGATGGCTAAGGTCAGCCGCCGCGATTTCGCCCGGCTGATCGCGGCCAATGGCTCGGGCGCTACCACGGTTGCCGGCACCATGATCTGCGCACATGCGGCGGGTATCCGCGTTTTTGCCACCGGCGGTCTCGGCGGCGGGCACCGCCATGTGGCGGAAAGCCTGGACATCTCCGCCGATATTGCCGAATTGGCCCGTACGCCGGTTGCCGTAGTGTGCAGCGGTGCCAAGTCTATTCTGGATCTGCCGAAAACGGTTGAAGCGCTGGAGACCGTCGGCGTGCCGGTGCTGGGCTTTGGCATGGACCATTTCCCGGCCTTTCAGGTTCACTCCAGCGGCCTGCCAGTGGACCGTCGGGCTGATACACCAGCCGAAGCGGCGGCTGTGATCGCCGCGCAGGTATCGCTGGGGCTTGGCGGTATGGTGATCGGCGTGCCCGTTCCAGCATCGGAGGCGCTGGATGCGAAGCAGGTAGAGGGCTGGGTCGCCCAGGCCATGACAGATGCGGGACGCGCCGAAATCCGCGGCAAGCGCATCACACCCTATCTGTTACAGCGTCTGGCTGAAATCAGCGGGGGTAAGACGTTGAGCGCCAACATTGCATTGTTGGAAAATAACGGGGCAACGGCGGGGAAAATCGCAGCAGCCTTGGCTGGCTAGAGCGTTTCCGGTTCTGGTTGCCGCGACCAAAACCCCTCCCACCCTCACAGAGGTCGGTGGGCATTGCCAGAGAGTTTGTCACAATGTCCGGACTTTGTTCTTGAGACTCAGGCATGGATTCCCGCCTCTGCGGGAACGGGGTGGCGCGTTCAATACGCCACCTTGAACAGAAGCTGCTCTAACCTGAAAAAACCGCCTTCACCCTAAGCATGGATTGGATTCGGAACCTCATATGAGTGACTCTCCGTTATCTCTTCCGGCAGGGTGAATTCGCCTTCGCGGATGCGCTCCGACAGGTCTTCAAATGCCTCTGCTGTCCAGTCTTCACCGCGGTCAGCCACCAGATCCGTGATGACCATATAGACCATCACTTCGCACGGCAGGTCAGTATCAATACCGGCCTCCATCGCTTTTTCCCACGCTTCGAGGAACAGATCGAGTACGACCTTTTTTGCCGGTCCGGGTTCAATTGACTCTCCGCCATGCGAAGCCTCTTTTTCTCTAACGAGGTAGTATAGTACGTTCAACATAATGACCATTTTACGCCGGATTCCTGATTCGTCACACGATTAATGACCGAGCAGCTTCCCGAACTCTTCCACTCATGGTTTAAGGCGCGCGGATGGTCGGCGCATCTCCACCAGCTTGCTCTGCTACAGGCGTCGGCGGCAGGCGAAAACGCCTTGTTGATAGCACCCACTGGCGGCGGAAAGACGCTGGCAGGCTTCCTGCCGTCACTGGTTTCTTTGGCTAGCGATCCGCCGTTCGACGGCCTGCACACGCTCTATATCTCGCCGTTAAAGGCGCTGGCTGTTGACGTGCAGCGCAACCTGCAAACACCGATTGCCGAGGCGATACGCCTGCCAACCGCCGTGCCCGCCAGAAAGCCGCGCCGCCGCACATCCTGCTGACCACGCCGGAATCCCTGGCCGTGCTGCTCTCCCTGCCGGACGCGCCGGCGATGTTTGCAAGCCTGCGCCACGTGATTGTCGACGAGATCCACGCGCCGGCCGACAGCAAGCGGGGCGACCTGCTCAGCCTGGGTCTCTCCCGCCTGCAATCGCTCGCGCCGGGCCTTCTGCGCATCGCCTGTCCGCCACCGTCACCGACCGCGCTGCCATCGCGCAATGGCTCTTACCCTCCGGCGGCAGGGCGGATGACGTGCGCCTGGTGCTTGGCCGGGGAGGGGTGAAGCCCGATGTTTCCATCCTGGTGCCCGAAGACCGCATGCCCTGGTCCGGCCATATGGCGCTCTATGCGATCGAGCCCATCTACAGCCAGATTGCGGAGCACCAAACCTCCATTGTCTTCGTCAACACCCGTGCCCAGGCAGAGCTGATCTTCCAGGCGCTCTGGCATGTGAACGATCAGAACCTGCCCATCGCCCTGCATCACGGCTCGCTCGCGCCGGAGCAGCGACGCAAGGTGGCCCACGGCGGCCTGCGCGCCGTGGTGGCGACTTCCTCGCTCGACCTGGGCATTGACTGGGGCGACGTGGACCTGGTCTTGCAGGTCGGCGCGCCCAAGGGCGTCTCCCGCCTGCTGCAACGCATTGGCCGCGCGAACCACCGCCTGAACGAACCCTCGAAGGCCGTGCTGGTACCCGCCAACCGCTTTGAGCTGCTGGAGTGCAGGGCTGCACTCGATGCCATCGAGCCCGATCAATTGGATGGTCCGCCGCCCCAGCCTGGCGGACTGGATGTGCTGACCTAGCATGTGGTTGGCACCGCGTGCAGCGGCCCCTTTGTGCCGGACGAACTGTAAGCCGAGATCATTTCCGCCGGTCCCTACGCCGATCTGGACCGCCAGACATTCGACGATGTGGTGAACTTCGTCGCGACCGGCGGTTATGCGCTGGGCGAGTACGAGCGCTACAAGCGCCTGCGCCCGGCGGGGAAGGGGCGGCTCGGCATCGCGCACCAGCGCATCGCCCAGCGCTACCGCATGAATGTTGGCACCATCGTCGAGTCGCCCACGCTGAAGGTCCGGGTCGGTGGCCGCGTGGTCGGGCAGGTGGAGGAAGTCTTCGTCAATGGCCTGACGCCCGGCGATACCTTCATGTTTGGGGGCCAAGTGCTGGAGTTCCTGGGTGTGCGGGAGATGATGGTCGCCACCCGCCGCGCCACCGGCGAAGCACCCAAGGTGCCAGCCTATGGCGGCGGCCGCCTGCCGCTGACCACGCACTTGGCCGACGGCGTGAGGGCGATCTTGGCCGACCCTGCCCAATGGCGGGATATGCCGGGCGATGTGCTGGAATGGCTGCGCATCCAGCGCTGGCGCTCGGTCCTGCCAAAGCGCGACGGCTTGCTGGTCGAGACCTTCCCCCGTGGCGGCAAGTACTACATGGTCACCTATTGCTTCGAGGGCCGCAACGCGCACCAGACGCTTGGCATGTTGTTGACCCGGCGGATGCAGCGCGCCGGGCTGGGGCCCTGGGCTTCGTCGCCACCGACTACGTCATTGCGGTCTGGTCCTTGCAGGAGGCGCGCAATCTGGATGACTTGTTCGCCGAAGATATGCTGGGCGATGATCTGGAGGAATGGATGGCCGAATCCAGCCTCCTGAAACGCACTTTCCGCAGCGTCGCCGTCATTGCCGGCCTGATCGAGTGGCGGCACCCGGGTGAGGTGAAAACGCGCAAGCAGGTAACGTTCAACTCCGACTTGATCTACGACGTTCTGCGCCGCCACGAACCCAATCATCTGCTGCTGCGCGCCACGCGCCACGATGCGGCGCGTGGCCTGACCGATATTGGCCGGCTCGGCGCATTTTTGGCTAAAATCAGGGGAAAAATGACTCACCGCCGCCTCGAAAGCGTGTCGCCGTTGGCCGTGCCGGTTCTGCTCGAAGTCGGGCGTGAGCAGGTCTATGACGGTGCTGCTATCGACCAGCTATTGGCCGAGTCATCTCTTGAGAACGCCGATACCTTGATCGACGACGCCATGGGCAACCGTCAGACTTCATTATAAGTGTATATTTACAAAATATCACAACTATTGATAGCCGTTACTCGTCTGCATCCGATGCAGCGATATATTGGGTCACATGAGGCCGACGCGGCGACGTTCGCAGACAGCCTTGTTTTTTACCCTCCCCGACCCGTGGGGATACGCGGATCCGACCCTTCCGTGTAATCCAAGAACTGAGAGTAAGCCCGGCAACTGGCTTCCTCATTTTTTTGTCCGCGCTCAACCCCCAGCCGCCTTGGCCAGTGCCTGATCCAGGTCTGCAATAATGTCGGCAGCGTCCTCAATACCAATCGACAGCCGTATCGCATCTGGCCCGGCTCCTGCCGCGACCAGTGCCGCGCCCTCCAACTGGCGGTGGGTGGTGCTTGCCGGGTGGATAATCAGCGAACGTGTGTCGCCGATATTGGCCACATGACTGAACAGCTCGACCGAATCCACCACCTTGATGCCGGCCTCATAGCCGCCCTTGACGCCGAACGCGAAGACCGAGCCCGCGCCCTTCGGCAGGTATTTCTGCTGCAAGGCATAGTATTTGGAACTCTTCAGCCCTGGATACGAAATCCAGTCCACCTGTGGGTGCGCCTCCAGATACTCCGCCACTGCCATGGCATTCTCGCAATGCTTGGCGACGCGCAAGCTCAGGGTCTCGCAGCCGTTAATGGTCAGGTAGGCATTCATCGGCGCCATGGTCGCGCCCAGATCCCGCAGGCCGATGGCGTGGCCGTGCACGGTCAGCGCCAGGTCGCCGAACGTCTCATAAAAGGTCAGGCCGTGATAGGCGGGTTCCGGCTGGCTCAGCGCTGGGAACTTGTCGTTCTGGGCCCAGTCAAATTTGCCGGAATCCACCACCATGCCGCCCATGGCATTGCCGTGCCCCGACAGGAACTTGGTCGTCGAGTGGGTAATTATATCCGCGCCATGCTCGAACGGACGGCAAAGGTATGGCGTGGCGCTGGTGTTATCCACGATCAGCGGAATGCCGGCCTCGTGCGC
Source organism: Alphaproteobacteria bacterium (assembly GCA_965202745.1). Lineage (GTDB taxonomy): Bacteria > Pseudomonadota > Alphaproteobacteria > Bin95 > Bin95 > JACKII01. The sequence continues at coordinate 93,654 of CBDBCB010000018.1, read as the reverse complement.
GATCTCAGCAAAGGCCGCGATGTCCGCAATCACGCCCTGAGGGTTTGCCAGGCTCTCGATGAAGATCGCCTTGGTCTCCGGCCGGATCGCATCGCGGAACTTGGCGGGATCGTCCGGGTCCAGCATGGTTGCGTCCCAGCCGAACTTCTTGAATGTGTTGTTAAACTGGGCCAGCGAGCCGCCATAGAGCTTGCTCGACGCCAGCAGGTGCGCGCCGGGGCTCATCAGCACGAATGAAATCAGCATCTGCGCGGCATGGCCTGAGGCCGTCGCAATCGCGCCCTTGCCGCCTTCCAGTGTGGCGATTTTCTCTTCCAGCACGGCCGTCGTCGGATTGGTCAGGCGGCCATAGATGTAGCCATAGGTCTGAAGGTTGAATAGCGAGGCCGCATGATCCGCATCATCAAAGACAAAGGCCGTCGACTGATAGATCGGCGTCGAGCGCGCGCCCGTCGCCGGATCGGGCACCGCACCTGCATGGATCGCTAACGTGTCAAAGCCGGGGGTGCGGTTGGGGAGGTCAGTCATCAGGGTTCCTATGCGTTTATGCTGCCATAAGCGATGACGCACACTTGTGCGTCACTCTGACGATTGGCCGTTTTGGCCAAGCGCTGTCAACGCAGTTGGAGCTGGGCACCAACTGCGGCGCAATAATCTTCAACGTCTTAGCGAGGAGTGCGGACACAGTCCGGGGCGCTGCATACATCCCTTTATCACGGAGCCCACAGTGCCCGGTCATGCCATGGGGCCGGGACCTGCAGCGTGCCGCTCGGGTGTGCGCCATCACCATGCAAGTGCAGCGATTGCCAGGCATCAGCCCATTCATCGGGTAGAGGAAACGGCGCTTGGATGGCCTGCTCGGTCTGAAAGCCGAACCGGCCACAGTAAGCCGGATCGCCCAGAACCAATACGCTGCCGTACCCCTCATCCCTAAGCCGCTGAATCCCAGTTCGTATTAGTGCGGAGCCGATACCCCGCCGCTGGTAAGAAGGCACAACCGCTAACGGTCCCAGCAGCGCAACCGGTGCAGGACGGGGCGGCTTGGCTTCACCAGCCACCCAGCACTGCGACAAAGCCATGTGCCCTGCCAACCGTCCATCTGCATTTGCGACAAGGCCAAAACCGTCGCCCTCGGCAAACAAGGCGCGCACGAGCAGCACCAGATCCTCAACCGGAAAGGCCGCGGGATAGACGGCCTCGACGGCAGGCAGATCAGCCATCACGCATGCGCGGATAGTGGTCGCCATGAAGCGTTACAGCGAAAGCCGCTTAAAACGGTTTATCCCCGCAAACCGTAATGCGGTTCATGATGCGCGTCTGGCCCGGATAGTAGTCAATGGCGAAATGCTGGGTGCAACGATTGTCCCAGAAAGCAATTGAACCCGGCTCCCAGCGGAAGCGGCAGGTGAATTCCGGCCTGACCGAGTGCGTGCGCAGGTAATCGATCAGCGGCTCGCTCTCTGCTTCTGTCATGTTTTCGAAATAGCGCCAGTGACCGCCGGTATAGAGCGCCTTCTTGCCCGTCTCCGGATGGGTGCGGGCGACCGGGTGGGCATTGATGGTCTTCAGCTCCTCCGGCGGATCGACCACGGTCATGCTCTTGTTCTGGCCCGCGACTTCCTTGCGGGTCTTGCCGCCATGCTGCTTGAAATTGTTGCCGCTGGAGACGGCCTTCATCTTGCCCGACCATCTCCTTCATCCCGTCGGAGAGCGCGTCATAAGCCGCGTACATGTTGGCAAACAGTGTGTCGCCGCCATGGGTGGGCGTCTCTTTTACGTAGAGGATCGTGCCCATAGCGGGCTTTTCGGAGAACATCTGATCCGAATGCCAGCCACCATCGAAATTCTTCTCGTCGGTGGGCAGTTTGATGATCTCCAGGATGTCCGGATAGTCGTCCATGCCTTTCCTTTGCCAAGCGCTGGTGCAGATCGCCCCAGCGCTTGGCAAAGGAAAGGTGCTGTTCCGGCGTGATGTCCTGGTCCCGGAAAAAGATCACCAGGTTTTCCAGCAGCGCGCGGTGGATTTCGTCATAAACGCCTTGCGGATTGTCTGCCGACAGATCGACATTGCCGATCTCTGCGCCTAGCGTGCCGGAGATAGGCGTGACAGTGATATGCTGATAGTCGTTGCGCATTGGGCTTCGCTCCATGAGATATGATGCTGTGTTTGTGTTTCCAGGATTTTGGCAGGATGAGGCCAGGCCAGCAATGGACATCGTGCAGTTATCGGTCAAATGAGCATCGGAATTTTTAAGAGGAAGGGAAATAGCGTGCGCACGGCCCGTCTACTTGCGGTGGTCCTGTTGGTGCTGATGCCCGGCGCTGCACTTGCCTGCAGCGCCTATCCGCAGCCGCCGCTTTCCACCATAGCCTTGCCGGTTTCCGCGAACGGCGCGCGCATCGTCCTGACGGTAGAGCTTGCCCAGACCGAGGAACAGCGCAATTGCGGTCTGATGGGCCGTCCGCGCTTGGCCAATGGAACCGGCATGCTGTTCGATATGCGCCCAGCCGGCCCCGCCCATTTCTGGATGCGGAACACGCCGCAATCCCTGGATCTGCTATTCTTCGATTCGGCTGGCCGGCTGGTCTATCTCGTGCAAGGCGCAATGCCTTACTCAGAGCGGGCGGTCGGCACCAACCAGGCCGTCGCCGCCGTTCTCGAACTGGCGGCCGGGCAGGCGGCACAACTCGGCATTGGCCCCGGCGCGCGGGCGCACTTGCCCTGACTGAAACGCTAAGGAGCATCCTGCGCCCCGCTTGATAGCCCACGGGATATCTTGTGCAATCGTGCTGGAACCCGCTATGCCATAGGCAGAATATTTCAGGCCGAGGAAGCCCATAACATGACTGCCAATATCGCCAAGCTGGTTATTTTCGATACCTGGATGGCTGGAAACGCCATGGAGGTGCTGCGCGGCACCGACGTGCTCGACCTGCGCCACCTGATGCAGTCCGACGGCTATGCCGCCAACGAGCCCGAACTGCTGACCATGCATGGCTACCAGAGCCTGCCCCGCACCGAATTGAAGCCGGATTACCTGACCAACCGCGACTTCATTACCCGCATGCCGAACCTGCTGGCGGTCAGTTCCACGGGCACCGGCTACAACATTATCGACGTAGACGCCTGCACCGAGGCGGGCATGATCGTGGTCAATCAGTCCGGCTCCAACAAGGAAGCCGTGGCGGAGCACGCATTCGGCTTCATCCTGGGGTTGTCGAAGCGCATCGGACAGGCCGACAAAGGCATGCGCGAGACCGACTTTTTCAGCCGCTCCGGCGTGACCGGTAACGACATTCTGGGCAAGACCCTGGGCGTGGTTGGCCTCGGCCAGATCGGCACACGCTCGGCCGAGATCGCCAAAGCCTTCCGCATGAAGGTCATCGCCTACGACCCCTACCTCTCAGCCGAAGAGTGCACGGCGCGCGGTGCCGATAAGGTGGATTTCGAGACCCTGTTCTCCACCAGCGACTACATCACCGTGCACACGCCGTGCTCGGCGGAGACGTTGAACATGATCAACGCCGATGCCTTTGCCATGATGAAGCCCACGGCCTATTTCGTGAACACGGCCCGCGGCGGCATTCACAAGGAAGACGATCTGGTCGTGGCCTTGAAGGCCGGGCAGTTGGCGGGGGTTGGCCTGGATGTCTGGTGGGAAGAGCCGACGCCGAAAGACCATCCGCTGCTGCAATTCGACAACGTCATCGCCACGCCGCACAGCGCGGGCGTCACCCACGAAGCCGTAACCAACATGCGCGAATGGGTTGCCGATCAGTGGATCGAGATATTCAGCGGCAAAGTCCTGCCCCGTCTGATCAACCCGGAAGTCTGGCCCAAATACCAGGACCGCTTCGTAGAGAAACTGGGTTTCCAGCCAGCAGACCTGTAGCGCGAATTGCTGCAGGGTTATGCCTCATTTACGGATGTAAAGGCTTCACAGAACCCGGCATCGTGAGTAACGGGCGGCAGCGAGTGGTATCGAAGGGGCGATTTTTTCGACCGGCTCTTCGATATACCTTGCCATCGTTAAGGCTACTCATGATGCAGATATTTCTGAGCTTAGAAATTTTGGGTTCGAAATATGCAGGTCTGCGGAAAAGGGCCATGCGCCCAGAAAGAATTACACGGATGGAGACGGCTCTCTGCTGAGTTTCAGCCATTGAATGTGCGTCCGCGACACGCCACCTTCAATCCGCCGCCCTATTTGGCCGATATCTAGTAGGTTCCCGGTTGTCTGACCCGCTCCATTGTGGCAAACACGCTGCTTAATTCCCCAAAACTAGGATCGCTGCCCATGACCGCAGCCGCGCTTCGCTCCGCTGGCTTTTTCACCGCTTCAGTTGCCAATGCCGACCCGGAATTGACAGCGGCACTGACCGGTGAGCTTTCCCGTCAGCAAAATCAGATTGAGCTGATCGCCTCCGAGAACATCGTCAGCCAGGCGGTGCTCGAAGCGCAGGGCAGCGTGCTGACCAACAAGTACGCAGAGGGCTATCCCGGCCGTCGCTACTATGGTGGTTGCGAGCACGTCGATGTTGCCGAATCCCTGGCCATTGAACGCGCAAAGCAGCTTTTCGGCTGCGCCTTCGCCAACGTCCAGCCCCATTGCGGCGCGTCAGCCAACCAGGGCGCGTTCCTTGCGCTGGTACAGCCGGGCGATACCATCCTCGGCATGTCGCTGGCCGCCGGCGGTCATCTGACTCACGGGGCAAAGCCAAACCTGTCCGGCAAGTGGTTTCATGCCGTTCAGTATGGCGTGCGCGCGGATGATGCCCGCATCAACTTTGATGAGGTCGAGCATCTGGCCCAGGAACACAAGCCCAAGCTGATCATCGCCGGCGGCAGCGCCTACCCTCGCGAGATCGACTTCCCCCGCTTCCGCGCCATTGCCGACAGCGTCGGCGCGTTTTTCATGGTGGACATGGCGCACTTCGCCGGCCTCGTCGCCGCTGGCGTGCTGCCGAGCCCGCTGCCCCACGCCCACGTGGTCACCACCACGACCCACAAGACCCTGCGCGGTCCGCGTGGCGGCATGATCCTCTCCAACCACGAGGATATTGGCAAGAAGATCAATTTCGCGATGTTCCCAGGGCTCCAGGGCGGTCCGCTGATGCACGTCATCGCTGCGAAGGCTGTTGCCTTCGGTGAGGCTTTGCAGCCGAATTTCCGCGCTTACTCTGAAGCTGTCCTTGCCAATGCCCAGGCTTTGGCCAAGCGGCTGGAGGAGAGGGGACTCGCCATTGTTTCCGGCGGCACTGACAATCACCTCATGCTGGTCGACCTCCGCCCTATGGGCCTGACGGGCAAGGACGCGGAAGCCGCGCTGGAGCGCGCCGGCATCACCTGCAACAAGAACGCCATCCCGTTCGATCCGCAAAAGCCGATGATTACCTCCGGCCTTCGCCTCGGCTCGCCCGCGGCAACCACGCGCGGCTTTGGCGTGGCGGAGTTCGAGCAGGTCGGCGACCTGATCGGCGATGTTCTGGCGGAGCTTGCCAAGAACCCGTATGGCAACCGCGCCGCGGAAGCCGCGACTGCTGCCAAGGTGAAAACCCTCTGTGACCGTTTTCCGATTTACAATACCTGAGTAGCCGCAATCCATGCGTTGTCCGCACTGCAATCATCCCGACACACAGGTTAAGGACTCCCGTCCGACTGACGACAACACCGCCATCCGCAGGCGGCGTCAGTGTGTCGATTGCGGTGCGCGCTTCACCACGTTCGAACGGGTCTACCTGCGCGACATCACCGTGGTGAAGTCCAACGGGCGGCGCGAGCTGTTCGACCGGGACAAGATCGAGCGCTCCATGCGCATCGCCCTTCGCAAACGTCCGGTCGAAGAGCGCAAGGTGGAGGCAGCCGTCAACAGCATCGTCCGGCGCATTGAGCAATCGGGCGAGGCGGAAATCTCGGCAGAGCAGGTTGGCGGCCTGGTCATGGAAACCCTGGAGGCCCTGGACCCGGTTGCCTACGTGCGCTTTGCCAGCGTCTACCGCAATTTCCGTGAGGCCAAGGATTTCGAGGACTTTGTCGGGCGCCTGACCGGCAACGAGCGGTAACGTGGCGGCCTTCGCCGAAACAGACGAACGCTGGATGCGGGCGGCATTGGCCCTTGCCCGCCGCGGCCTTGGCCGCACCTGGCCGAATCCTGCCGTCGGCTGTGTGATTGTGCAGAACGGCGTGACGGTCGGGCAGGGCTGGACCCAGCCTGGCGGCCGTCCCCATGCCGAAACCCAAGCGCTGGATATGGCTGGCGCACGCGCCGAGGCTGCAACAGTCTATGTATCGCTCGAACCATGCAGCCACCATGGCCGCACCCCTCCCTGCGCCGCCGCTCTGATCGACGCGGGAGTCTCCCGGGTGGTCGTTGCTTGCGGTGATCCGGACCCCCGTGTTTCCGGCCGCGGTTTTGCGGCCCTTCGCAGGGCCGGTGTTGCGGTGACCCACGGCGTGCTCGCGGATCAGGCTAAGGCGATCAATCGCGGTTTCATGAAACGTCACCAGGAAGGGCTGCCGCTGGTTACACTGAAGCTCGCCACGACCTTGGATGCGCGTATCGCCACGGTCACCGGGGAGAGCCAATGGATCACCGGCCCTGAAGCCCGGCGGTATGGCCACTACCTTCGCGCGACCCATGACGCGATCATGGTTGGCCGGGGCACCGTGGACACCGACAATCCCAGCCTGACCTGCCGCGTGCCGGGAATGGCGGACCGCTCCCCGATCAGGGTGTATCTCGATACGCGGGGTTCGGTTGCCGGACCATTGCATTTGTTATCCGGCGAGGGGCCACCGGTGTGGCGCTTAACAGCCGCCACCACTGAACCTCTGCCTGATGTTGATGACCTGAGGGTGCCATTGACTGACGGCGGCACGCTCGACATGACAGCGGCGCTGCGGCTGTTGGCGGATAGGGGTATTACCCGCCTGCTGGTGGAAGGCGGCGGCACTCTCGTCGCATCCCTAATCCGAAACGGCTTGGTCGACCGTATCGAGTGGGCTAGAGCGTCCAGCATTGCCGGTGGTGACGGGCTTCCGGCGATTGCACCATTCGGTGTTCGGCGCATCGCAGATATGCAGGGGTTTACTCTGGTGGAAACCCGCGCACTGGGCGACGATGTCTTGTCCGTTTACGAACTTGCCTAGAAACAGCATAAGCAGGCCTATGTTTACAGGAATTGTCAGTGATATCGGCCGGGTACGGTCAATCGAACAGCGGGGCGATACCCGCCTGGTTCTGGAAACGCGGTACGATATGGCGACCGTGGAAATGGGCGCGTCGATCTCGTGCAGCGGCGCTTGCCTGACTGTCGTCGATAAAGGCCCCGGCTGGTTCGCGGTCGATGCGTCAGCAGAGACGCTGGCCTGCACCGTGCTGGGTGACTGGCAGGCCGGTACCAGAATCAACATGGAGCGCGCGCTGAAAGTCGGCGACGAGCTTGGCGGCCATATCGTTTCCGGTCACGTTGACGGCGTCGGTACCGTTGCCGTGCGCCAGGACGAGGGAGACAGCGTCCGCTTTTCCTTCGATGTGCCGATGGAACTGGCCCCCTTCATTGCAGAAAAAGGCTCTGTTTGCCTGAATGGCGTGTCGTTGACTGTGAATGAGGTCGACGGCAACCGCTTTGGCGTAAACCTGATTCCCCACACGCTGGAGAACACCACGTTCGGCGATGCAGCGGTTGGCGACCGCATCAACGTAGAAATCGACATGCTGGCGCGCTACGTTGCACGCCTGACAGAAATGAGAGGTCTCGCGTGAGCGACGATTCCAACACTATGAAACGCGCAACCCCCAGTGATTTGGCTGCCGCCCTTGAGGGTGACGAGAAGCCCCGCACGGATGAAGATCTTTCGTTCCTCTCTCCTATCGAAGAAATCATTGAGGAAGCGCGGAACGGACGCATGTTCATCCTGGTCGATGATGAAGACCGGGAAAACGAGGGCGATCTGGTAATTCCAGCCCAGATGGCGACGCCAGCCGCCATTAATTTCATGGCCAAATACGGTCGTGGGCTTATCTGTCTGTCATTGACCAAAAACCGGGTACAGGAACTGGGCCTGCCTCTGATGCCCAGCGCTAACCGGCAGCGCCAGTCGACCGCCTTCACCGTCTCCATTGAGGCGGCTGAGGGGGTGACCACCGGCATCTCCGCCGGTGACCGCGCGCGCACCATCGCGGTCGCTATAGACCCGGCCCGCGGTAAGGACGACATCAACACACCCGGTCACGTCTTTCCGCTGGAAGCTCGCGAAGGCGGCGTTCTTGTCCGCGCCGGTCATACCGAAGCAGCCGTCGATATTGCGCGGCTCGCGGGTCTCAATCCTGCTGGCGTGATCTGCGAGATCATGAACGAAGACGGCACGATGGCCCGCCTACCAGACCTGGTGCCGTTTGCGCAGTTCCATGGCCTTAAGATGGGCGCTATCGCCGATCTGATTGCCTATCGCCGCCGCTATGACCAAACCGTGGAACGTAAGGTAGAGGCCGAACTGAAGTCCCGCTATGGCGGCGACTTCCGGATGATTATCTATGGAACCACCTTTGAATACGCCGAACATATCGCGCTGGTGAAAGGCGATATTACGATGGACGAGCCTGTCATTGTGCGCATGCACGCCATGAACCTGCTGGAAGACTTCCTGGGCGATGAGCACCGGCAGCGCGGCGGGGCCCCGCACAAGGCCATGGAGCTGATCGGCAAGGAAGGCCGCGGTGTCGTGGTCGTCATCCGTGAAACCCGCTCGACCATGCTTTCCCAACGCCTGTTGGACGAGCTGAGCGAAAAGCAGGACCAGGGCGGCCGCTATCTGCGGGACTATGGTATTGGCGCGCAAATCCTGCTTGATCTTGGCATTAAGGAAATGGTGCTGTTGTCCAATACGGAACGGCACATTGTTGGCCTTGAGGGCTATGGCCTGAAGGTCGTCGAAACCCGTTCCGTGCCCCGCGAAAAGAATTAAAAAATGGCTGACAAAACCCACATCCTCGTCGCTGTAGCCTCTTACTACAAGCATATCACCGACGCGCTTCTGGCCGGTGTTGCCCGCAGTCTGGAGGCCGCCGGCGCGACCCATGAGGTGGTGGAAGTGGCCGGCGCCTTCGAATTGCCGTTTGCCATATCCACAGCGCACGATAGCGGTGACTATGACGGCTATATCACTCTCGGCTGCGTTATCCGGGGCGAGACCTCGCACTATGACCTGATCTGCAACGAAACCGCACGTGCGGTGCAGAATCTGGCAACGGATGGTGGTTTGGTGATAGGGTTAGGTCTGTTGACGGTAGAGAACGAGGCGCAAGCACTTGTTCGTGCGGACCCGGATGGTAAGGATAAAGGTGGTGAAGCCACGCGCGCCTGCCTGATGAATCTCGCTTTAGCCCGCCGCTTTTCTCAGAACTGAATAGTTAGGAAACTCCCATGCGGGGCGATGATCTAGTTCAATCATTTGCCCCTGGGGCTTTGCCTGTGGGCGAGCCGGTCGATGCGCGTCCTTTGGACGGCCTTCGGCAGTTGGCGCGTGTGGCGGCAATCCAGGTACTCTACCAGTCGGCCATGACCCATTCCTCCGTCGCCCAGGTGGCGAAGCAGTTTGAGGAGCATCGTCTGGGGCATGATATCGACGGCCTTTCGCTGAATGCTGACAAAGCATTTTTCCGCCGCCTGACGGCCGGTATTGCCCAGGACGCCCAGGCCCTGACCCTGCTGGTGCAGGAAAAGCTGCAAAAGCGGCAGGTAGGGCAGCTTGAATACGTGCTGCAAGCCATCCTGATGGCCGGCACTTACGAGCTTCAGACACTGACGGACGTGCCCGCCCGCTCGACGATAGACGAGTATACGGAGATCGCTGCCGCCTTCTTCGATGACGGCGAGCGGTCGCTGGTCAACGCGGTGCTCGACCGGTTAGCGCATGAACTCCGGCCCGATGACTTCAAAACCGCCTGACCGCGAATCTCTGGGCGAGTTTGAGCTGATCGCCCGCTATTTGGCGCCTCTGGCCACCGACCCGGGTGCCCGCGGCCTCAACGATGACGTTGCCGTTCTGAACCTGGCGCGGACGGGCGGCGATCTGGTCCTGAATGCCGATGCAATCGTTGCCGGTGTTCACTTCCTAGCCGATGAAGACCCCGCGGCCATTGCCGAGCGGGTGTTGCGCGTCAATCTCTCCGACCTGGCGGCGAAGGGAGCAGCACCGCTTGGCTACCTGCTGACCCTGGCTCTGAGTACCGGGCAGGACGAGGCCTGGATCGCAGCCTTTGCCGCGGGACTCCGACGGAACCAGGATACCTTTGGCTGGTCGCTGCTGGGCGGCGATACGGTACGCACACCCGGTCCATTGACCATTAACGTAACCGCCATCGGCAACGCCGCTGCGGCAGCGCCACGGCGCGGCGGCGCACAGTCTGGGGATCAGGTTTGGGTGTCTGGCACCATCGGCGACGCGGTTCTGGGGCTGGCCTTCTGCCAGGGCAGGGGGCCTGACCTGACAGCAGCTCTCGCCGGTCACGTCACAGTCCGCTTCCGCCAGCCGGAGCCGCGGGTCGAGCTGGGCAGCGCATTGATAGGCTCGGGACTGGTTACAGCGTCCGCCGATATCTCGGACGGCCTGATCGCTGACCTCGGACACATTGCGGAGGCGTCCAGTCTCCGCGCTGTCATTGACGGAGCCGCAATCCCGCTCTCACCTAGTGGGGTGATGGCTGTTGACGCCAATCCTCAGTGGTTTGAGCAGATGATTACCGGTGGCGATGACTACGAACTCCTCCTGACAGCTCCCGCGTCTGCCAGTCCGGAGCTAAGCCGGCTGGCTGCTCAAAACAGTATGGACCTGACAATGATCGGCCATATGGAGGAGGGCAGGGGCGTAACCGTCACCGGCCGTGGCGGGCAGCCTCTCTGTATTGCACAGGGCGGCTACCGGCACTTTTGACCGGCGATTCTACCCTCAGCCAGCTGCGGCAATGGCCTCAGCGATGGCTTTTAGCGCGGCATCGGCCTGGCTGCCATCCGGGCCGCCGGCCTGCGCCATATCCGGCCTGCCGCCGCCCTTGCCGCCCATGGCTGCCGCGCCAACGCGTACCAGATCGACAGCGCTGATCTTTTCCTTCAGGTCGTCGGTCACACCAACCACCAGCGAGCCCTTGCCGTCATTGGTCGTGACGATGGCCACAACGCCGGAACCCAACTGACCCTTGATGTCATCTGCCATGCCACGAAGGTCCTTGGCAGGCACACCGTCCAGCTTGCGGCCCGCGTACTTGATGCCCGCAACATCCTGAACCGCAGCGCCGCCGCCACTGCCGCCGGTTGCCAACTGACGGCGAAGCTCGGTGACATCGCGTTCCAGCTTGCGCCGTTCATCCAGCAGCGCTGCGACACGCTCGCCCACCAATTCCGGCGTCGCGCGCAATTGCTGAGCGACCTCGTCCAATACCTGCAGGCGGGCGGCCGTGTAGGCCTGAGCCGCGGCACCGGTCAGTGCCTCTATCCGGCGGACACCGGCAGCAACCGCGCTTTCAGCGACCACCAGAAAGTTGCCGATATCGCCGGTCTGTTCCACATGCGTGCCGCCGCAAAGCTCCAGCGAATATGCCTGGTCCGGATGATCCGGATCGCTGCCGCCCATGGTGACCACCCGCACCTCATCGCCATATTTCTCGCCGAACAGTGCCATGGCGCCGGCCTCAATAGCCGGGTCCGTGGGCATCAACCGTGTAGAGACCGGTGCGTTCAGGCGGACCCGCTCGTTCACTTCCGTCTCTACCTGGGCCAGCTCTGCGGCCGACATGGCTTTGGGATGGGAGATGTCGAAGCGCAGGCGGTCGGCCGATACCAGTGAGCCCTTCTGCGCCACGTGATCGCCCAAGGCCCGGCGCAAGGCCGAGTGCAGAAGATGCGTTGCCGAGTGATTGCGGCGGGTCGCGTCCCGCCGGGATTGATCGACCTGCAAGGCGACCGCATCGCCGACAGCCAACGATCCGGACTGCACGCGGCCCTGATGGACAAACAAATCGCCCGGCCGCTTTTGCGTGTCGGTGACGGTGAATTGGCCATTTTCACCGGTAATGCCACCTGCATCGCCGGTCTGACCGCCGGATTCGCCATAAAATGGCGTTTGGTTGAGGATGATCGACGCTTCAGCCCCATCCGTGATTTTATCGATGCTTTCGCCGTTCTGGATGATCGCCAATACCTGGCCCTCAGCCTCTGTTGACGAATAGCCAAGGAATTCGGTCGCGCTGAACTGGTCGCGCAGGTCGAACCAGATAGCCTCGTCCACCGCTTCGCCGGAGCCGGACCACGCGGCGCGTGCATCGGCCCGCTGGCGATCCATGGCAGCGTTGAAGCGGTTGGTGTCCACACCGATGTCGCGTGTGCGCAGTACGTCCTGGGTCAGATCCAGCGGAAAGCCGAATGTGTCGTAAAGGCGAAAGGCGATTTCGCCATCCAGCGTACCGCCGGCAGAAAGGTTCTCAGTTTCCTGGTCCAGCAGACGCAGGCCATGCCCCAATGTCTGCTTGAAGCGCTCTTCCTCCAGCCGCAGGGTTTCCGTAATCAACGATTGTGCCCGGACCAGTTCAGGAAAAGCCGCACCCATCTGGCGGACTAATTCCGGCACCAGCCGCCACATCAACGGGTCTTGTGCGCCGAGGAGGTGGGCATGGCGCATACCGCGGCGCATGATCCGCCGCAGGACATAGCCGCGGCCCTCATTCGACGGCAAAACGCCATCGGCAATCAGAAAGCTGGAAGCGCGCAGATGGTCGGCAATGACCTTGTGCGATGCGGCCTGAACACCGTCCGGATCGACCCCCGTCGCTTCGGCTGAGGCCAGGATAAGCGCGCGCATCAGGTCGATGTCGTAATTGTTATGCTTGCCCTGCAGCACAGCAGCGATGCGCTCCAGGCCCATGCCCGTATCGATGGATGGGCGGGGCAGGTTGACCCGTTCGTGCTTGGTTACCTGCTCATACTGCATGAAGACCAGGTTCCAGATTTCGATGAACCGGTCGCCGTCTTCATCCGGGCTGCCGGGCGGTCCGCCTGGAATGGAGGGGCCATGGTCAAAGAATATTTCCGAGCACGGACCGCAGGGACCAGTGTCGCCCATGGCCCAGAAATTGTCAAACGTCGGGATGCGGACGATTTTCTCGTCCGGCAGCCCGGCTATCTTGCGCCAGAGAGCGGGGGCTTCCTCGTCCTCCGAATAGACGGTGACCAGAAGCTTGTCTTTCGGCAGGCCGTATTCGTTGGTGATCAGGTTCCAGGCATTCTCAATCGCGACGTCTTTGAAATAGTCACCGAAGGAGAAGTTCCCCAGCATTTCGAAGAAGGTGTGATGGCGCACAGTGTAGCCGACGTTCTCCAGATCGTTGTGCTTGCCGCCCGCGCGCACGCATTTCTGCGATGTCACGGCCCGGGAGTAGGGGCGGTGCTCCACGCCGGTGAATACGTTCTTGAACTGCACCATCCCGGCATTGGTAAACAGCAGGGTCGGATCATTGCGCGGAACAAGCGGACTGGATTCAACGATTTCGTGCCCGTTCTTCGCAAAGAAGTTCAGGAAGGTGGTCCGGATGTCACTGGTGGTCGCCATGGTTACGGTGCCGTTTCATACAGGGAGGCAGCTTTTGACTTAATCCCCGCGGGGCTCCATGTCCAGGCAACATGGTGTCCCGGCTTGTGGACTGGCGTTAATCGCCGGCCTGTTCAGTCAGCAGACCGTCTTCCGGCTCTTCCGTTTCCGGCCCAACCAGCATGGCATCGACAACAAGGCCGGCATTGGCCCGGATACGGCTTTCGATCAAATCCGCAACATCGGGATTGTCCCGCAGGAAGGTTTTTGAATTCTCCCGGCCTTGTCCCAAACGCTTGCCGTCATAGGAGAACCAGGCGCCGGACTTCTCCACAATGTTGGCCGTAACACCCAGGTCGAGCAGTTCGCCCATTTTGGAGATGCCTTCGCCATACATGATGTCGAACTCGATCTCCTTGAACGGCGGGGCCATCTTGTTCTTGACCACCTTGACCTTAGTCTGGTTGCCCACGACTTCGTCACGGACTTTGATCGCACCGATGCGGCGAATTTCCAGGCGGACGGAGGAATAGAACTTCAGTGCGTTACCACCTGTGGTCGTCTCCGGATTGCCGAACATCACGCCGATCTTCATGCGGATCTGGTTGATGAAAACGACGATCGTGTGCGACTTGTTGATGGAGGCAGTCAGCTTACGCAGTGCCTGGCTCATCAGGCGGGCCTGGAGGCCGGGCAGGCTGTCGCCCATCTCGCCTTCCAATTCCGCCCGCGGCACCAGGGCGGCAACGCTGTCGATCACCAGCACGTCCAGCGCCGCAGAGCGCACCAGCGTATCGGCGATTTCCAGCGCCTGCTCACCGGTATCTGGCTGCGAAATCAGCAGGTCGCCGATATTCACGCCCAGCTTGCGGGCATATTTCGGATCGAGCGCGTGTTCAGCATCGATGAACGCTGCGGCGGCACCGGCTTTTTGGGCTTCAGCCACAACGTGCAGCGCCAGCGTGGTTTTACCAGAACTTTCCGGTCCATATATTTCCACGACACGGCCGCGCGGCAGGCCGCCGATCCCCAGACCGATGTCCAGACCAATCGAACCGGTGGATACCACTTCGGTTTCGATTACCTTGTCATTGTCGCCCAGACGCATGATCGACCCTTTGCCAAAGGCACGTTCGATCTGACCCAGCGCGGCTTCGAGAGCTTTTTTCTTGTCCATATCCCCGTTCTCAACCAAGCGGAGAGTTGATCCACTCATTTTACAGTCTCCATCTTCGCACGGGCCAAGCCCGGTTGGCAATGAAGGTATCGTACTCATTTTGTTCTAAAATGCAATGTACTTTTTATGTACTTATGCGGAAGTTTTTAAGGGACAGAAATAGAACGATAAAATCGCTTCGTCACAAAAGCGAGCCGGCCGACACACCCCGCTACAAGCCGCAGGATGCCTGCCTAATCATCGATTTCTCAGTTGCAGGCAGGTGTTTCACAAAACAACCGAAGGTAGAGTATCGAATCGCCGATCTGATCTATTCGGGCTCGATAGATTTGATGGATTTGGTGAAGCCGGTCAGGGAGAACGGCGCTTCTACAACCTGATTGTTGCCGAAGCTTAACGTCAAGGTACCGGCGTTACCGCGCTTCATGGCAGAGACGATACTGTCTTCCATGATGCCGTCGACAATGCAGGAGGGCGGCTTGCCGACACAAATGGCGAAGGGCAGGGTAATTGGCTTGGCGTCGTCAATTTTGATGGCGATGCCCTTTTGCAGCAGTACGCCAAGCGGGGTCAGAATTCGCAGTACGGGTTTTGTACTACCACGCGGATAGATCACCGAAATTCTGATGAAGGCCTGACCGGTCGAGGTTTCTTCGAGAATTTGCTGCATTTCGCAGACTTTGACCGTTTTGCCTTCTACCGTGATCTTGCGGCAGCCGACAAACCAATCATCATTCTTGGTTACTTCCGGCTTCTCAGGTGCCGGTTTCGATGCTTCTGCCGGTGCCTCACTCTTTGATGTCTCGGCTTTCTCTGTATCGGCTTTTTGCGCTTCGGCAGCCGGTTTCTCCACTGTCTTTGCGTCTGTCGTTGCAGGCGGCGGCACCTTATCCTGGGCGAGTGCCGGTGCGGTTAGGCATAGAGCGAGTGCGATCGGCAGAATAAGGCGCATCTTGGGTTCCTCGGCAAACTTACAGACTGAGATCGGACGGGGATGTTGCTAGTAGCCCAGATCGTCCAAATCCAAATGGGGAAACATCCGCTCCAATACGGTGCGTCCATTCAACCCGGGCGGGATTGGCGGCACTTCGGTCAGAAAACTGCGGTTCAATTCCGCCAGGCTGGTGACGCCCAGCAGACCAAGCGAGATCCGAACCTCTGATTCCAGAATCTCCAGTGCGCGGACCATGCCGCCTTCTTCGCCAGCGGCCAGAGCGTAGCCCTGCAGACGGCCGAGCCCGACGGCGCTGGCACCCAGTGCGATGGCCTTCACAATGTCGGAGCCACGCATAAAGCCGCCATCGACCCAGACCTCGGCCTTGCCCTCGACGGCATCCACCACTTCCGGCAGCACCGCAATGCTGCCCAGGCCATGGTCCAGTTGGCGGCCGCCATGGTTGGAGACATAGACAGCCTGCACGCCATGTTCGACCGCCAGACGGGCATCTTCCGCCGTGGCAATGCCTTTCAGCGCGAGCGGGATGTCGAATTTCGAGCGGAAATCCGCGATATCGTCCCAACTCAGCGCAGATTGGAATGACATGGAGTTGGCCCCGGCCCAGGCCCGGCGGCGGTCGCGGGGCAGGTAGCGCTTGGCCATGTCCCGCTCGCACCGGGAGTAGTGCGCCATACCCACGGTGAAACAGAAGGAGCGGTAGCCAGCTTCAATGGCATGATGCCCCATGTCGTCCACGTAGGCCCGGTTGCCCCGCACATATAGTTGGAACATGGAGGGGTTTTCGACCGACTTCGCCACTTCCTCCAGGCCTGGATCGCAGGCCGAGGAGAGCATGTGGTCGCAGCCGAATGCCTCCGCCGCGCGGGCAGGGGCGACGGCACCTTCGGGCGTAAACGACTCGACCGAGCCTATCGGTGCCAGAATCACCGGCAGGCGCTGGCGCTTGCCAAGCACATCGCCTGACGTGTCGACGCTAGAGACATCGCGCAAAACACGCGGCCGGAAAGCCAGTGATTCAATCGCCAGGCGATTGCGTACCTGGGCTGTTTCAGTCTCTGTGCTGCCGGTGAGGTAGCCCCACGTGGTTTGCGGCAGATGCAGGCGCGTTTGATGCACGAACTCATGCAGCGTTTGATAGTCGCGGTCAGGGTAGACCATGTTGGCGGCCCAATCGGTTAAGGGAATTGTTGGCGGACCATAACTTTTCTGTGGCACGAGGCCAACAGACTCTGCGCCTGCATCGGCGGGCAGCGACAGGCTGCGATTGTGGCTCGCATCGAGCGGAACAGAATACGGTGGAAACAGATTAATGAGGATAAGACCGTGACGGCATCATTAGAACGCGCGTCTGACCCCGTAGAGCGGACAGAGGCATTTTTGTCGGCGATTGCCGCCGCAAACCCGCGGTTGAATGCTTTTGTTACCGTCACGGCCGAACTGGCGCGGGAACAGGCAGCCGCCGCACAGGGCCGCCTCGCTGATGGCACGCCGCTTTCACCGATCGATGGTTGGGGTATCGCGGTGAAGGACAATATCGACGTTGCTGGTGTCCGGACGGCGAATGGCCTGCCCGGCGGCTGGATAGCAACCGAAGACGCGCCGGTCGTGGCCAGACTGAAACAGGCGGGGGCAATTATTCTCGGTAAGACGAACCTGCACGAAGCCGCTTTGGGCACAACGACCAACAACCCGCATTGGGGGCCAACGGACAATCCTCACCGAATTGGTTATACGGCGGGGGGGTCGTCCGGGGGCTCGGCGGCGGCTGTTGCTGCTGGTTTGTGTGATGCTGCCCTTGGTACGGACACCATGGGCTCAGTCCGGTTGCCAGCAGCCTATTGCGGCGTATTCGGTTTCAAGCCGACCTTCGATCTTGTCCCAACGGAAGGCGTAGCGCCGCTCTGCTGGGCCCTAGATCATGTTGGGCCGCTCGCCGGTAGCCTCGCCGATACCCAGGCCATGTTCCGTGTCATGGCCGGGGCTTCCGCCGATTCTGTGGCCACTGACGGCCGCACGGCTAAACCCCGCATGGCGCGGCTGGATGTGTTTGAAGCCCTGCCGCTGTCTGCATCCGTGGCCGCGGCGTATGCCAAAGGGGTGGCAGAGATTGAAGCGCGTTGGGGACCGGGCCCTATCGTCGAGGCTCCGAGTTTCAATCCGGTCCATCTGCGCCGGGCCGCACTGCTGGCGATCGAAGCTGATGCAGCCCTCATTCACGCAGGCGGCTTCGAACAGGCATCTGCGGCTTTGCGGCTGATGCTGGATTATGGCGCGCGCATGCCGGCGCCGAAATTGGCTGGGGCGTTGGAGGAACTGCGGCAGGCGCGGAAAGCCATTGCGGCGTTGTTTGAACATATCGACGTGATCATCTGCCCAACCGCGCCGCAGCATGCCTTCCCGCTGGACGATCTGGCACCGCCCAGCCAAGCGGATTTTCTGGGCCTGGCCGTGTTTGCCGGCGCGCCTGCTTTGTCCGTGCCGTTGCCGGCTGGTGACGAGCCCGGTTTGGACCTGCCTGCTGGTTTGCAACTGATCGCTCCGCCCGGCAAAGATTCGGCCTTGCTGCACTGGTTCAGTGGCTGGCCATTTGCCTCACTCTGCTGCCAATGATTGCAAAGCGCAGCAATTTTTAGTATTTGGTAGACCTATTGTAACGTTTTTACACACGTTATGCTGAATCTATAAGAAACTTCTTGGCATAGGGGCGGTCGAGTACTATTTTCCTGGTTCGAGTTTGACTGCGACGCGCGCTTTTCGTGCGATGCAGCGGTGGGCCCGGGCACCCATTGCCCCCAACCATGGCCTGGGCCTGCCACCCTTTCTTCCCAGCACATTCCTCGCGCCGAGTTACCGCTTTAGCGGTCCGCCTGTACTTGCCGGTCTTTGTCGATATCGCGGTGCGAGGTGCGCACCGGCCAGTCCTGGTGATAAAGCAGCGCCGACAGTGTCTCCGTAATATAGACTGAGCGATGCCGTCCTCCGGTGCAGCCGATGGCGATGGTCAGGTAGCTTTTGCCTTCCTGTTCGTATCGGGGTAGCACGAAATCAAGCAAACCACGCAGCTGCTCCAGAAAGACAGCGGTGCCAGGGTCAGCCTGCACATATTCGCCGACGGCAGCATCAAGCCCACTCAAGGGGCGCAATACCGGGTCATAGTGGGGGTTGCTCAGAAACCGAACGTCGAACACCAGGTCGGCTTCACGCGGCAAGCCTTGCCGGTAGGAAAACGAGACCAGCTGTACCACCAGCCCCGACGGGTCTTCTGTGGCGAAGGTCCCGGCAACCCAGCGTTTCAACTCCCGCGGGGACATCAGCGAAGTGTCCAGCACGTGGTCAGCTTCGTCCCGCAACTGCCGCAGCATCCGCTGCTCCACACCCAAGCCGTCGCGAATGGAACCGTCTGGCACCAGGGGGTGGCGCCGGCGTGTCTCCTTGAAACGCCGCATCGCGACATCTTCATCGCAATCCAGATAGATGACAGAAAACGCCATCTTGCCAGCGTCAGTCAGCCTTTGCCGGCATGCCAGCAGAGCGGGTACATCAATGCCGCGGGTCCGCGCGTCGACGCCGATAACCAGCTGCTCCCCCGGCGGCTCTTCCAGCAAGGGCACCAACAGCGGGAAGGGCGGATTGTCGATAGCTTCGTAGCCGATATCCTCAAACGCTTTCAGCGCCGTGGTTTTTCCGCTACCGGAAAAACCGCTCAGAATAATAATATGACTGTCGGCGCGCTCGTTTGGCGGCGCGGCATGGTCAGTGTTGCTCGCAGTTGGTAGGGTATGTTTCAGCATGAACGTTACGTCTTCCATTCTCCAGGCCCTGCAATTTACCACCCCTAACAGCAAACGGTGGGTTACTGATGTGACAAATTTGCGGCAGAAGCCCACCATACGCTCATATTTTAACATGTACACGCTAACGCCAGGTTTTCTCGTTAATGTAAGCAAATGGTAGTGGCCTTCCATGCGGTGTGTGCTGCCATCGGGCTTCTTGGATGGCCCGGCAGGCGCGACAATACGCGGGTGAGGTGATATCCGGTGCAGCTATTAGAAAGTCATGAAATTGCTTGGACGCCACTTTTGGCGGCCGACGGTCGTTCGGTCACAGGAAAAGGGAAAGCTGGTGGGTAACAACGCCGCTCTCGACGCTCAAGGTATCCGCAATCCCGGCAAGGTTAACTGGAACCTTTCGGTGAATGCGCTCTATGAAGCTGCTATCAAGCGTGGTGAGGCGCAGCTGGCTGGGGACGGCGCTCTTTTGGCGACGACCGGCGAGCGCACGGGCCGCAGCCCGAAGGACAAGTTCATTGTCCGCGACTCGCTAACCGACAGCACCGTGAATTGGGGCGCGGTTAACCAGGAAATGAGTTCGGACCAGTTCGAGCTGCTGTATCAGCGCTTTATGGTCTATTTGCAGAGCCGCGAGCTGTTCGTGCGCGATGCCTATGCCGGCGCGGATCCGACCTACCGCTTGCGGGTGCGTGTGGTGAACGAGTTCGCCTGGCACAACCTGTTTTGCGTCAACATGTTTATCCGCCCGCCCGCAGCCGACCTGCCGGGCTTCGAGCCGGACTTCACCATCGTCCAGGCGCCGGGCTTTGTTGCCAATCCGGAGATTGACGGCTGCAACAGCGGCACTGTCATCGCCATGAGCTTTACCCACCGCATGGTGCTGATCGGTGGCACCTCGTATGCGGGTGAAGCCAAAAAATCTGTGTTCAGCTACCTGAACCACGTTCTGCCGGGGCAGGGCATCATGCCGATGCATTGCTCGGCGAATATCGGTCCCGACGGCGATTCGGCGATCTTCTTCGGTCTGTCCGGAACCGGCAAAACCACCCTGTCTGCGGATTCCTCCCGCACGCTGATCGGCGACGACGAGCATGGCTGGTCCGGCAACGGCCTCTTCAACTTCGAAGGCGGTTGCTACGCCAAGGTCATCAACCTGTCCCGCGCGGCAGAGCCTGAAATCTACGATGCCTCGCACCGCTTCGGCACCGTGCTGGAGAACGTTGTCGTGGACCCGGCGACCGGCGCGCTCAAGCTGGACGACGATACCCTGACGGAGAACACGCGTTCCTCCTATCCGCTCGACTTTATTCCGAATGCCAGTGAAGACGGTCTCGGCCCCTCGCCGAAGAACGTTATCATGCTGACCGCCGATGCGTTCGGCGTGCTGCCGCCGGTCTCCAAGATGACAGCGGAGCAGGCAATGTATCACTTCCTTTCCGGCTACACCGCCCGCGTGGCAGGTACGGAGAAGGGCGTGGACGAGCCGCAGGCGACGTTCTCCACCTGCTTTGGCGCGCCATTCATGACCCGCCATCCCTCTGCCTATGCCAAGCTGCTGGGCGAGAAAATCCTGGGTTCGGACGTGAACTGCTGGCTGGTAAACACCGGCTGGAGCGGCGGCGCCTATGGCGTCGGCCAGCGCATAAAGATCGCGCACACCCGCGCCATGGTCGCCGCGGCGTTGGATGGCCGTTTGGCTAAGGTGGAGACCGTTCAGGATCCGATTTTCGGGCTGCACATTCCCCAATCCTGCCCGGACGTGCCTGCGGAAGTACTGACGCCCCGCAATACCTGGACGGACAAGGACGCTTACGACGCAACCGCGCGCGACCTCGCCAGCCGGTTTGCGGAGAATTTCGTTCAGTACGAAGCCCACGTGGACCCGAGCGTCAAAGCCGCTGCGATCAAGCCTGCCTCTTAAGAACCCTTAGCGGTTCATTGTCTATTGCTGCGGCGGCTGATTGGCCGCCGTTGGCATTTCCAGCGTAACGGTAAGCAGCTTTCCCTGCTCTACCGTAACCGTTTGGCGTGCCGCGGTGCCGTCGGCGGTTGCGATGGCGTCGTATTGGCCTGCGGGCAACCGGAACAAGGCTGAACTGCCCTGATGCTCCTCCAGCGGGCGGGCTGATGGGTTTGCGCGCGCAAGGCGTCTTTCAATCTACAGGCTGACATCTTGCGCATCGGTCAGAACCTCGACGCGCAAATAGCCGAAATTGAAATCGAAATGATGGCGTCGCATTTCGCCTGCCCTGATGTGCAGGTCGGCCACAATTTTGGCAGAGCCAGACTGCGCCAGAACTCGGTAATTCCCCGGAGACAGTGCGATGGTAGGCTGGGAGTCTTGGCGTACCAGCAAGGCTTTGCCCGCTGTTTCCGTGTCGTGACGGTACACGGTATAGACGATCCCACTTTCCAGTGGCGCTGCGTCGGCAGAAGCTCGGGCTTGCAGGCTCAGGTAGCCAAGATCCAGCGAGAAAGCGTGGTGGTCAGTGCCGTCGCCGCTGACGGTGAAGGGAAATTCTCTGATGACTTCACCATGCGACACCCGGGCAACATATTGCCCTTTTGGCAGGGCGATAAATGGGTTCGGCAGTGTGGAGTGAGCAACCCGCCGATAGGTGCCATCGCCTTCGGGCGAGAGGGTTTCAAATGCCAATTGTGTTTCGACCAGTGGTCCGGTCGGCCCGGCAAGAACACGAAGAGATACGCCAGGACCGGTTGGCTCTGCGCTCGTATCTGTCTCCGGTGCGCCGGGCGGCAGGGCGGCCCATTGGAAGGGCTTTTTTCCGAAGCTTTCTTCCGGTTGGTCCGCTGTGCTCTCTCCGGCTTCGTCCACAGACAGGTCTGGCCGGGGCTTCGGGATGGGCGGATAGTCATTGGTATTGCGGGCTGTTGCCGTTAACGCGTCCCCACCGGCCGTCGTGGTAGCGCTGGCTGCGGCCTGCGTGGCTGCCGCATTTCCGTCAGGCTGGCCCTCCGCTGTTGATGTATCAGCCGACGTTGCCTCTTGCGGGTTGGCAACGGACAAGGGGGTGGCGGTCTTCTCCAGAACTGCTTTGATCGCGGCCGGCAGCTTATCGAGCCCGACCTGCTTCAATTCCCCGCCCGTATCGCGCGCCAGGCAGTTCAATGCCGCCGCTGCGGGGCGCAGGCCGATAACATTAATCTCGGTTCCACCCTGTTGTGCGGCCATCAACGCTGCTAGGGCGCAACCAATGCTCATGCACTGTGACGGCCCATGGGCAATCAGCAGGACCGACAAGTGATTTTCAGGCCTCTTCTGTTCAAGAGCACTGCGCAGCGCACTATCCAGATCGAACAAGGAAGACCGGCCGCCATCCGCAGCCTTTGGCGTGGCGTTGCTTTGGGGATTGTTACCGGCGGAGCTGCCGCTGGAGGAACTACCTGGATCGATGGTTTGGAACGGCGCTCCACAGCCGCCGCTTTGGCTCATAATCTTAATGTCAGCCGGGCCCGAGCCGGCTTCGTCCGAATCCGTGGTGCGTAATTCGGCAAGGCTATTGCGGACCACGTCCATCTCCGCAGGCTCAATGCGGCTATCCACAATCACGACGTGAACCGGACCGGGCAACGCCGCTGCAGACTTGTCCGCCGGCTGTCCGGATGCTGTCAGCCCGGATACTGTTAGCGCCAGAGCGCTGTTTAAAATCGTAAGCCACCGGACCATTCTGATCATTGTGCTCTCGTTAAAGACTGCTGAGTTCGCGGCCAGACCATACAGGCTGCTTGCTTGCCTGCAACTCTCTTCCCGACTGGATTGAACGGAACCGCGCTGTATGTGGGCGCTCGCAGAACCGGTTGCAAATGGGCTATAGTAAAGCCGCCTTTCACCGATAGCGACGGAGACATCAGGCGTGGCCACATTAGACAATTTGCGCATCGATCCGGCGAGGCTCTGGGATAGCCATATGGATATGGCAAAAATCGGCCCTGGCATTGCTGGCGGCAATAACCGCCAGACCCTGACCGATGAAGACCGGGAAGGCCGCGCCTTGTTCCGCCAATGGTGCGAGGCTGCAGGCATGACCGTAACGGTTGACCGTATCGGCAACATGTTCGCGCGCCGCACCGGCCGGAACAACGATCTGCCGCCGGTTATGATGGGCTCGCACCTGGACACACAGCCGACAGGGGGCCGCTTCGACGGGGTGTTCGGTGTGTTGGCCGGGCTGGAAGTTGTGCGTACGCTCAATGATTTGGGGATGGAGACGGAAGCGCCGCTTGAGGTCGTTAACTGGACGAACGAGGAAGGTGGCCGCTTTCCGCCGCCCATGGTCGGCAGTGCTGTCTTTGCCGGACAGATGCCGTTAGAAAAGGCGCTAGATATCCATGATTTGGAGGGTGCCCGGTTCGGTGATGAACTGAAGCGCATCGGTGCGGAAGGTGACCAGCCGATGGGGGGACGGCCGATCGAGGCCTATTTCGAGTGCCATATCGAGCAAGGGCCGATTCTGGAGAACGAAGAAAAAAGCGTCGGCGTCGTCACCGGCGTGCAGGCCATGCGCTGGTACGAGGTGACCGTTCGCGGGCGCGAATCCCATGCCGGAACCACACCGCCCGGCAACCGGCGCTGCGCCCTGACTGCTTCCGCCCGCCTTGTCGTGGCCCTAGATGACATCATGCAGAAGCGCGGCGTCGATGGCCGCTGCACCGTGGGTGTGATGGAAGTGAAGCCCGGCTCGCCGAATGTTATTCCGGGTGAAGTTTTCTTTACCGTGGATATCCGCAACCCAATCGTTGCGGAACTGGACGCCATGGACAGCGAGTTCCGTGCGGCTGTTGCGGCCATCATCGCCGACGGTACGATCCAGGCTGAGGTGACGGAAACCTGGTTCTCGCCGCCAGTTATGTTCGATCCGGGCTGCGTGGCTGCGGTCCGGCATGGGGCAGAGACGGCAGGGCACGCCTGGCGCGATATCATGAGCGGGGCAGGGCATGACGCCGTTCACGTCTCCAAGATCGCTCCGGCAGCCATGATCTTTGTGCCATGCAAGGACGGCATCAGCCACAACGAGGCAGAATATTCGGCACCGGAACATCTGGGCGCTGGCTGCGATGTGCTGCTTCGGGCTGTGCTGGAGTTTGCCAACCGGGATGCGGCTGACTAGGCGTGCTTCGGATTTAACCTGGGGCACTCAGTTTGGTCGGCAGTATCCACCAGTCCGGATGCTGCCTGGCCAATTCTGCTCCCGCTTTGGCTGCAACTTCCTCTGTCGAGAACAAGCCGAAACAGGTTGCGCCGCTGCCGGACATGCGCGCCAGCAGATTGCCCGGTACGGCGGCCAATGCTGCCAATACATCGGCAATGACCGGCAGAGTCTCGATAGCCGGTGCCGCCAGGTCATTGCGCTGCTGGGCCAGCCAGGCTGCCAATGTTTCTGGGCTGCGCAAATCGGCCGGAGCGGGCAGGGGACTGGATGATGCGGTGCCGTATTGCCCAGACCTCGCCAGAGCCTGGAATACTGCTGCCGTTCCGGAGGGTATGCCAGGGTTTACCAATACGGCTGGCAAGGCCGGCAGGCCCGATACCGGCGTCAGTTTTTCACCCATGCCTTCGACTAATGCCGGCTGGTTCAGCAGGCAGACAGGAATGTCAGCGCCCAGTCCTGCCCATGCCGAGGCATCGCCAAAATCCAAGCCGAGCAATAGTTTCAGCGCCCGCAACGTGGCCGCTGCATCGGCTGAGCCGCCGCCGATACCGGAGGCGACCGGCAGATTCTTGGTGAGGGTCAGGGCGGCCTTCCGGCTGCCGGAGCCAGCCAGTTGCCGTGCGGCGCGTAGGGCCAGATTGTCCTCATGATTGCCGCTGGCCAGCAATGGCGCGTGCGGTCCATCAATAGCCAGCGACCAGCCGTCCGCCGTCACTGCGGTAACCTGATCGCCGGCATCAGCAAATGCCACGAGGCTCTGGATTTCGTGGTAGCCGTCCGGGCGCTTGCCCGTCACATGCAGGTAGAGATTAACCTTGGCCGCGGCAGTTTCCGTGACACTATTGGGCAACCGGCATCCGATCTTCAGCCAGTGGAGCGCACTGCTCGCCGTCGCAGTTCAGGCGCTCTTTCAGCCCGCTGATGCGCTCTTCCTCAGGTTCGAACGCCAGCGCGCGTTCCCATTGGTAGCGGGCTTCGATCTTCCGCCCGACCACCCAATAGACATCGCCCAGGTGTTCATTGATGGTTGGGTCCAGCGGCTCGATCAGGATGGCGCGCTCCAACTCCCGTACGGCTTCGGTCATATCGCCGGTGCGGTAGGCAGCCCAGCCGACACTGTCGGCGATGAAGCCGTCCTCTGGTCGCAACTCCGCTGCTTTGCGCACCATTTCCGTGGCCCGTTCCAGATGTTCGCCCCGGTCGATCCAGGAATAGCCAAGATAGTTCAGCACTAGCGGCTGGTCGTTCGCCATGGCCAACGCCGTGGTAAAGTCAGCCTCTGCGGCGCTCCATTCGCCCAGGCGTTCGCGCGCGACACCCCTTGTATAGTGAAGCTGCCAGTTCGCCTGGCCACCGTCCGGAATTCTGGCGAACGCCATGTCATAGGCTGCTGCAGCTTCCTGGAAACGCTGCTCTCGGCGCAGCATGTCGCCCAGGCTGGCAGGCGCATCCGAACGGTCCGGGAACTGCGCGGTTATGGCATGTAACAGGGCGATGCCGGCATCCAATTGATCGGCAGCCGCCAGGTTCTGCGCCCTGGCGATCTGCGCCGTATAGTAATAGCCGGATTGCGGCAAAATCCTGTCATAGGCTGCCGCCGCATCAGCGTTGCGGTCGTTCTCCCGATAGGCATCAGCCAACAGCAACAGCAGCGAGTCGTCGTGGGGTGACAGCGCCAATCCCAACTGCACATAGACGGTACCGGTCACAGCCTGCCTTGCCTGAAACAGTGCCGCTGCAACTGAGCCAAAGGCCTGGGCCATGCCCTGGCCGGCGTTTTCGATCAGGGGGGCTGTGGCCGGATCTGCCTGGCGTTCGTCGAAATTGTGAATGATCGCTTGCAGTCTGGTGGACTTGCGGCCGGGCTCCGTCTTGAGCGCGTCAAAGGCTGCCGTTGCGTCGCCTCCACCCAAATCTTCCACCATGGCCTGGTGCACGGTCTTGAGGCCTTGCCAGCCGGGCGCGTCCATCGGAAAGTTCAGAATAGCCTGTGCCGCTGCCAAATCATTGGCACCGACTGCCGCCCAGGCCTGTCCCAAAGCCCGCATGATGCCGTCATGGCCGCCGCCGTTCAGCTGCCCGAACAGCGAAATGGCTTCCTCGTAATTGCCATCCTGCATTGTGAGTACGGCCAGGGTCATCAGCGGTAGGAAGGCATTCTGTTCAGTGCGCAGCAGGGCGCGGGCGTGCTGGCGCGCGTTCGTTAACTGCCCTTCGGCGACCATCAGATAGAATACGTGCCGCCGTAGCGCGGTATCAGCCGGATTATGCCCGAGCGCCAGTTCCAGATAGTGAGCCGCCGTCGCCGGGTCTTTGCGCAGTTCAGCGGAGCGTCCGGCCAAGTACTGCCCAGTCCGGGAGTTGCCCCAACCCGGCTTGTTCAGATTGATCCGGTCTGAACGCTCCAGCAAGCCGGGCACCGCTTGCGTTGCGCTGATGGCAAGGAGCGTCCCAGCCAAAACAACGATAGGCACACCGAAAGCCAGCACTGGCCGCATGAGTTTCCGCACGTTCTTCATCTGGTTTCCCGCTGACAGGCCGGCTGCAGCTTACATATTGGGATAGTTCGGCCCTCCACCGCCTTCCGGCGTGACCCAGACGATATTCTGGGTCGGGTCTTTGATATCACAACTCTTGCAGTGCACGCAGTTCTGGGCGTTGATCTGCAAGCGGGGTTCGCCTTCGTCTTCAACGATTTCATACACTCCGGCCGGGCAGAAGCGCTGCTCCGGCGCGTCGAAGTTCGCCAGGTTATGCCGGACAGGAACACTATCGTCCTTTAACGTCAGGTGAACGGGCTGGTCTTCTTCGTGATTGGTGTTCGAGAGATAGACGCTGGAAGATTTGTCAAAGCTGACGATTCCGTCCGGCTTCGGATAGTCGATCGGCTTGGCCTTGGACTTGTTGATCAGCGTGTCGTGATCGGCACCGTGATGGCTCAGCGTCCAGGGTGCTTTGCCGCGCAACAGCAACTGGTCGATCCCGGCATAGGCCATGCCGCCAAACAAGCCCCATTTGAAAGCCGGGCGCACGTTGCGGGCGCGGTGCAGCTCATCATGCAGCCAGGAGGCTTTGAAGGCTGCCGGATAGTCCTCCAGCACGCCGCCTTCCTCGCCACGGGCGCAGGCATCGTAAATTGCTTCCGCCGTCAGCATGCCGGTCTTCATGGCCGCGTGAGAGCCTTTAATGCGGGGCATGTTCAGGAACCCGGCCTCACAGCCGACCAGCATGCCGCCTGGGAAGACCAGTTTCGGCAAGCTCTGCATGCCGCCTTCGTTCAGCGCACGGGCGCCATAGGCGATGCGCTTGCCGCCTTCGAAGGTCGGGCGGATGTAGTGATGGGCTTTCCAGCGCTGGAATTCATCGAACGGCGAGAGGTAGGGATTCTTGTAGTCCAGGCCGACGACGAAACCACAGGCCACCTGGTTGTCCTCCAGGTGATAGAGGAAGCTGCCGCCATAGGTATCCGGCTTCATCGGCCAGCCGGCGGTATGCATCACCATGCCGGCATCGTGCTTTGTCGGATCAACCTGCCAGAGTTCCTTGATGCCAATGCCATAGGTCTGGGGCTGCACGCCATCGCGCAGGCCGAACTTCTCCATCAACTGCTTGCCGAGTGAGCCGCGGGCCCCTTCCGCAAACACGGTGTATTTCGCCAGCAATTCCATGCCGGGTTCGTATGTATCTTTATGCTCGCCGTCCTTATCGACGCCCATGTCGCCGGTGGCGACACCGCGCACACGGCCCTGGTCGTCATACAACACTTCGGCAACGGCAAAGCCTGGGAAGACTTCGACACCCATGGCTTCGGCCTGTTCACCAAGCCAACGGCAGACATTGCCCAGGCTGACGATGTAGTTTCCATGGTTCTGCATGGCGGGCAGCATCAAAAAACCTGGCCAGGGCAGGGAGGAGTTCTCGGTCAGGAAGACGAACTTATCTTTCTTTACCGGCTGGTTCAGCGGTGCACCCAGATCCTGCCAGTTCGGCAGCAGCTCGTTCAGCGAGCGCGGGTCAAGCACGGCGCCGGACAGGATGTGCGCGCCGATTTCCGAGCCTTTCTCCAGTACGACGACCGAAATATCCTCGCCCTTTTCCTCCGCCAGTTGACGCAGCCGGATCGCTGTTGACAGACCTGCCGGTCCGCCGCCAACGATCACGACGTCGAATTCCATGCTTTCGCGTTCCATAACGGAGCCGATCCTCGTTTCATTCGTGCTAATCTGCTAGGTAGGATACAATAACGTAGGCGGCAACCGCAGACCAGGGGGCGGCCTCTGCAAAAGACGGGTTACAATGTCCGCCCCTGCGGCGGGTGATTAGTGGTTCGGTCAGGCCACTGGAGAGGAAAGGCGCGTTATGGGTTCCGATCCGGCGATCCTGCAATGGTACTTGGATGCCGGTGTGGATGAGGTGATTGCGGATGAGCCATGGGACCGGACGGTTCCGTTCACGCCTGCTGCCGCCATCACCCCGGCACCCGCAACCGGTCCTGCAAGACCCGCAACGCCGCGGTCAGCAGTGGCCACGAGTGGGGTATCGGCGCCGTCACCTGCTGCCCGGCAGCCGGCTACGGTCCAGGCTCCGGCAGCGTTGTTGCAGGAACTTGCCACCATCAGCGACCTGGAAAGCCTGCGAGCGAGGCTTGATACGTTCACCGGCTGCGCGTTGAAGGCGACCGCCATGAACACCGTGTTCGGCGCGGGGGCCGTTGACGCCGATTTGATGATCGTTGGCGAAGCACCGGGGGAGCAGGAGGACCGCCAGGGCATTCCCTTTGTCGGGCCGTCGGGCCAACTGCTGGACCTGATGCTGCGGGCGATTGGCCTGGAGCGGCAGCAGGTCTATGTGACCAACACCATCTATTGGCGCCCGCCCGGCAACCGCACACCGACGCCCCAGGAAGTGCTGGCCTGTTCACCCTTCCTGCAACGTCAGATCGCCCTGATCCGGCCAAAAGTGCTGTTGATGGTCGGGGGCGCAGCAGCCAAGACGTTGCTGCAGCGAACCGAGGGCATTATGCGCCTGCGGGGCCGCTGGTACGAGGTGGCTTTGGATGGAGCGGAGACGCCAATCCCTGCTATGGCGACGTTTCATCCAGCCTATCTTCTACGTTCGCCAGCCCAAAAAAGAGAGGCATGGCAAGACCTTCAATCGGTGAGCGAGCGGCTTGGCTGAGACGCTCGCTAACAAGGGGTTATCGCCAAGCCCAAAATGCTGTAAGCAAGTGCTTCAATCCAACCCACGGACGGCAGCGTGCAGAGGCCAATTACTCTAACGTTCCTGAACAAAATCAGTTTAGGTGCCCGCCAGGCATTGCTTGGCGGCTTGGGTGCGCTCGTCTGCTCGACGGCGGTGGCTACTAGCCCAATCCCCCCGCCCAAGCCCGAAAGCTACCAGCACTCGGGGGCAGCTGCGCCGGCAATCGATTCAGCCTGGAAGCCATTGTCCGGCCAGGATGAGGCCCTCTACCGCCAGATATTCGAGTTGCAACGCGATGGCCGCTGGTTTGACGCGAACTGGTTGATCCGCCGCTTGGACAGCAACCTTCTGTTAGGTCATGTGCGATTTCAGCGCCTGATGCATCCGACGAAATACCGGGCAGGGTATGACGAGCTTGCCCATTGGCTGCTGCGGTATGCCGACCACCCAGGCGCTTACCGTATTTATATGCTCGGCCATCGCCGTATGCCGACGGATGCGCCAGCCCTGAAACTGCCTGTGCATGGCAAGGAGCATCTCCGTCAGTTCCTGGGCGAGAAGATCAAGGTTTCGCCCTCCGCGGTCGCTACCGACCGGGTGTTGGCGGCTCCGATCCTGAAGCTTATTTCACGAGGCAAACTGAGCGCAGCAGAAGAGACGATCAAAACGTCCTCTCTGGCTGCCGGTCCGAGCGATCGCCTGCGGGCCAAGGTTGCCTTCGGCTATTTGTTGCGCAAGGACGCTGCGTCGGCACTGCATTTGGCTGGTTCGGCCGCCAACCGTTCCCGCAGTTCCACCTCGCTGCCGGACTGGGTCGCGGGTCTGGCCGCGTTCCAATTGGGGCAATACCGCCAGGCCGCCGATTATTTTAGACGGCATGCCGACTCGCCGCACGCGGGAGACTGGAACAAATCCGCCGGCGCCTTTTGGGCGGCCCGGTCGCTTGACAAGGCCGGTGATCTCGCCGGCGCAAAGCGATGGCGGTTAGTGGCTACCCAGTACAGGTTTACGTTTTACGGGCAGTTGGCGCACGCAAAACTGGGCCTGTCCGTCCCGGATGAATGGCGGGCCGTTACCCCGAAAAATGGTGATCTCAACAAGATGCTTGGACAGAAAGGCTGCCTGCGGGCGCTGGCTCTGGTTCAAGTGGGCGAGATTAGGCGTGCCGACGAAGAATTGCTGCAGTTCCTGGGCGATGCCGGTTCCAAGCTGACAGGCACCATTACTCGCGTTGCAGGCTATCTGGGCTTGCCGCAGGCAGCGGTCCGCGGCGCGTTCCGTTTGTCCGCTGGGTTCAGCCTCAATCCACCGGCCGCTGCCTTGTATCCGCAGCCCGAATGGCAGCCTGACGAAGGCCGCACCGTTGATGATGCTCTGATCTGGGCCTTTGTCCGGCAAGAGTCGGTCTTCAACCCCCGCGCAACCAGCAGTGCCGGAGCCCGCGGGCTGATGCAATTAATGCCCCAGACTGCAAACTATATCGCTGGCGAGAAGCGGTTCAGCGGCAAGTCGCGGGATTTCCTTTACGAGCCGCCGATGAATTTGGCCCTGGGCCAGCGCTACCTGCGCTATCTCATGCGCAAGGGCCATGTGGGCCAGGATCTTTTCCGGCTATTGGCGGCCTACAATGCCGGGGTCGGTAACCTGAAGCGGTGGGGTAAGAGCGGCAGGCTGTCGAACGACCCGCTGATGTTCATCGAAACCCTGCCCCTGTTGGAAACTCGGTTGTTTGTTGAGCGGGTGATGGCCAATTTCTGGGCCTACAGATCGCGTTTCGGCCAGCCGACGCCATCGCTGGACCAACTGGTGCGGGGCGGCTGGCCAAAATATGTAGCACTTGATGGCTCTGGTGTGGAACTGGCAGGAGATCGTCCCAATGCCTATTGATGAATCCCGGCCCTTTGTCCCGGTGAATATTGCGGTGATGACGGTCTCCGACACGCGAACCCTGGCGGATGACCGCTCTGGGGATACGCTGGGCCAGCGCATAGAGGCCGCCGGGCACCAAGTGGCGGCACGGGTGATCGTCACGGACGAAGTGACTGATATCGCCGCCCAGTTGCGGGCATGGATTGCTGACCCTGCAATTGATTGTGTGATTTCTACCGGTGGTACCGGCGTCACTGGACGCGATGTCACGCCGGAAGCATTTGCCAGCGTCTATGAGAAAGAGATCGCGGGCTTTGGTGAAGTTTTCCGCTGGATCAGCTACCAGAAGATTGGCACCTCCACCATGCAGAGCCGGGCGACTGCCGGGGTGGCCGGCGGCACTTACCTGTTCGCATTGCCGGGCTCCACAGGGGCGGTAAAGGACGGTTGGGATGATATCCTGGCCTATCAGCTCGACAACCGTTTCCGGCCCTGTAATTTTGTCGAGGTCATGCCCCGTCTGCTGGAACACGTACCCCAGCGCGGCAGCTAGCGGTTCGATCAGACCACCTGTTAGCTCTTAATGCACTGCATCAATTCTTAAGGCTTTGTCATTGTTTTGGCGGGGTGCTTCTGGTGTTGTGGCAGTGTTATAGACTCCTGCGTCCGCCATCTTTTTCATGATGTCTTCCAACAGGCGCATCGAGCGAAGGAAAGCTTGTGGGGTCAGCACGACTCTTTCGTGAATTTCCATCGGCGGTTCCTGGCCGCCCGATGCACCTGCTTTCAGGGACGCTAAGTTAATCCGCACCATACCACCAGTAAAAGTTACGTTGGTAATACCATCGGGATAAATTTGACGTAACATCGCCAATTCCTCCACATCATTGCTACCGGGTAGGATGCCCGCCTCTCATCCCCATTACTTGGGAATGTATAGCCTGGAAGTTAAGAGGGAACTGTATAGGGGCGGTGAGAAATTGGATAAATACTGTTTTAAATCAAATTTGCCGGTGGCATGAAATTCCGGTGCCTTTCAGGCCCCTACCGCCGCAATTTGGGGTTAAGGGCATCGCGCAGACAATCGCCGGGAAGAACGTTATCCACCACTCGCCGGAAAACAGGTACTCGTTGCCAATGTTGATCAGGGTACCAGTGACGGGTTGGTCGGCGACACGCCCACGCCCAAGAAGGACAAGGTAGCCTCCGCAATGATTGCCAGCGCCAGGCCCAGGGTGGCGATGACCAGGACGGGGCCCATCAGGTTAGGTAGCACATGCTTTGCCATAATTCGTGCGGCCGGCAAGCCCAGGACCCGCGCTGCTGAGACGTAGCCCTTGCTCAGTTCCACCATGGTTGCGCCACGGGTGACGCGGGCGAAGCGCGGCCAGTCCGACAGGCCGATGGCGATTACCAGCACGAAGACGGCGACATTATCGAAGGTTACACCGGTCAGAATGTTCCTGTCTGCCAGATCAACCAAAATAGACCGCACCACGCCAGCGATCAGCAAGGCCACCAGAATGCTGGGGAAGGTCAATTGCATATCGGCGAGGCGCATGATCAGCGCGTCGATCCAGCCGCCGAAATAGCCGGCGATCACGCCCAGGCTGACGCCCAAAATCATACCGAAGCCGACCGCAGCGAAGCCAACGACCAGGGAAATGCGCGAGGCATGGAAGATTGCCGACAGGATATCCCGGCCTTGCTCGTCAGTGCCGAGTACGAACTCCGGCACGCCGTACTCAGACCAGACCGGCGGCGTCAGGCCATTCATCAGGTCCAGACAAACGGGCTCTACGCAATGGGGAGAGATTAATGGTGCAAACAGGGCGACGCCAAAACACAGGATTGTTGCTACCATTGCGCATATCGCGATGGGCGAGCGCTTGAAGCTGTGCAGCAGGTCACTGTCCAGGAAGACACGCAGGCGTGATTGCTCTTTTTCTTGCACGACAGGACCGCTCAGGACGTTTGCGTGCGCAGGCGCGAATCAACCACGAAATACAGCACGTCGACGATAAAATTGATGGTGACGAAAATCAGGGCTACCAGCATCAAGTAGGCCGACATCACGGGAATATCGACCAGCTCCACCGCTTTCAGGAACATCAGCCCAACGCCCGTATACTGGAATACCGTCTCTGTGATGATCGAGAACGCCACCAGAATGCCGATATTCAGGCCGGCAATGGTGATCACAGGCACCATCGTGTTGCGCAGCGCATGCCGGTAGTAGACCGAACGTAGGCCCAATCCCCGAGCCCGGGCGAACTTGATGAAGTCGGTCTGCAGCGTCTCCAGCATCTCGGTCCGCACAAGGCGCAGGACCAGGGTCATCTGGAAAAGCGATAGCGTCACCGCTGGCATGATGATGTGGGCCCAGCCATCGGTTGTCAGAAGGCTGGTATTCAGGAACCCCAGGTCTGCGGTCTCACCGCGTCCGAACGACGGCAGCCAGCCCAAAATAACGGAGAACAGGTAAATCAAGCCGATGCCGATCAGGAAGGTCGGCAGCGACACCCCGACCAGCGATACGGTCAGCAGCAGCTTGGCCGCCCAGTGCCGCCGGTGGATTGTTGTAATCACGCCCAGCAGCATGCCCATGGCCATGGCGAGCACGGCAGAGACCAGCACCAGTTCCAGTGTGACGGGCAGGCGGCTGCCAATCAGCTCGTGCACGGGCTTTTTCCAGAACCAGCTCTGGCCAAAATCACCTTGAATGACATTGCCGACAAAATGAAGGAACTGGATATAGAATGGATCGTTCAGTCCGAGGGACTGGCTAATGATTTCGCGCTCTTCAATGGTCGTGTCCTGGCCGACCAAATTGCTGATCGGATCGCCGACAAAGGCAAACAGGACGAACGAAATCAGCGATACTGCCAGCATCACCAAAGTCGACCACAATATCCGTTAGCTGCCGATCAGGGCAATCGCGCTTAAAGTTTGACTTCGGTTGATACTTGGATTCTTGGAGTTCCATCACTTGATGGAGTCTCAAAATGCCTACATTGACCAGCTATTTCAATGATATGGACGATCCACGTAACGGCAACGCACCGCGCCACAAGTTCTGTGATCTGATGACGATCAGCCTTTTATGTGCCCTTTGCGGCGGTGAGACGGCGGTCGACATGGAGCTTTTCGGGCAGATGAAGGAAGATTTCTTGCGCGCGTTCCTCGAATTGCCCCATGGCATTCCCTGCCATGACGCGTATTCACGCCTGTTCCGCGTGATGAAGCCGACGAGCTTTCAGGCGTTTTTCGACAAGTTTCGCGCTGACTTTGCAGCCGGGACGGCGGATGAGCCAGCAATCGCTATCGATGGCAAGGAGATGCGGCGCAGCTTCGATGCGGCAGCCGAGCGGTCGAATATGAACATTGTAACGGCGTTTGCTCACGGCGCGCGTCTGACCCTCGGAATCGCCGAAAGCGCCAAGGGTGGTGGCGAGATATTGGCACTGCGCAAACTGATCCGGATGCTTGATATCTGCGGCATCACCATTACCGCCGACGCGCTGCATTGCCAACGAGAGACCTGTGAATTGATCGTGCAAGAGGGCGGCGATTACTGCCTGCAACTCAAGGGCAACCAAGGCGACATGCTGGCCGATGTACGGGCCTTTGTGGAAGACCAGGATACTGATTACATTGATGAATACGAAACTATTGATGCTGATCATGGCCGCGTCGAGGAGCGATCATATCGCGTCTACGATGTGCCGCAGTATCTCATAGACATCCATAACTGGCCGCATCCAAAGGCCTTTGTCCACGTCGTATCCAAGCGAACAGTAGGTGACAAATCCAGCCAGTCCGAGCGGCTTTACCTGTTCTCCAGACAACACACCACTCAGGCCGCCGCCATATTGATCCGCGGACACTGGCAGATCGAGAACAGTTTGCATTGGTCCCTCGACGTTGTGATGAACGACGACCAGCACCGCGCACGAAAAGACCACGCACCCGCAAACTTTGCTACCTTGAGGCGTATCGCATTGAGCATCATCAAAGCCAATCCCGCAAAAGGATCAAATCGCGGCAAGTTCAAAAAAGCTGGATGGAACAATGACTTCCTCAAAACGCTCATCCAAAGGTTTTGAAGCGCGATTGCCCTGTTGATGAGATAGGAAAACACACACAGCTCCCGGCCGCCGATTTTGCATTACCGTTCCAATAGTGAGTACCGCGTGCATGCCTTCGGGCGCAAGCCACCCTTGGTACAACGAAGACCCGGCCTATTGCAGTCCGGCAGAGGGCAGGGCATCTATAACGGCGACTAAGCAGATTTTGCCAACGCCCAGGACGCCGCCCCATGCTTGCCAACATGATGGACCAGCCGCTGCTGATCTCCAGCCTCATTACCCACGCCGCCCGTTATCATGGCGACACGGAAATTGTGTCCCGGACGCTGGATGAAGGCATTCACCGTTACACGTGGCGCGAGGCGGAAAGCCGCTCCAAAAAGCTGGCGAAAGCGCTGCTTGCCTTGGGGGTTGAGCCCAGCCAGCGCGTTGCAACCATGGCCTGGAATACCTACCGCCACCTGGAGGCCTATTACGCCATCGCTGGAACCGGCGCGGTGACGCACACGGTCAACCCGCGCCTGTTCCCGGAGCAGATGGAGTATATCGTCAACCACGCTGAGAACCAATACGTCTTCTGCGACACCTCTTTTGCCGATCTCGTCGCTGGTCTGGTGCCCAGCTTCAAGACGGTAAAGAACATCATTTTCATGTGCGACCGGGCCAACATGCCGTCTGTCCTGCCTGATGCGCTCTGCTTTGAGGAACTGATTGCAGGCCAGGACGACGATTATACATGGCCGGTGTTCGACGAGCGGAATGCGGCGGCGCTTTGCTATACCAGCGGCACTACTGGCAATCCCAAAGGCGCGCTCTATAGCCACCGTTCGACGCTGCTGCACACTTTTGCCGCCGTCGCGCCGGATGGGCTGGGCATCTCGGCCCGCGAGACCGTGCTGCCGGTTGTTCCCATGTTTCATGTCAACGCCTGGGGCCTGCCCTATGCCTGCGCCATGGTCGGCGCGAAAATGGTGATGCCGGGCCGTGACCTGGATGGCAAAAGCCTGCACGAGTTGCTGGATGGCGAAAAAGTCTCGCTGACAGCAGCGGTGCCGGCGGTTTGGCTGGGTCTGCTCAACCATTTGCGTGCGACCGATGGCACGCTGGAGCACATGCAACGCGTCGTTATCGGCGGCTCGGCCTGTCCGCGCGCCATGATGGAGACTTTCCAGGATCAGTATGGTGTCGAAATCGTGCATGCCTGGGGGATGACCGAGATGTCGCCGCTGGGCACGGTCAACACGCCGATGTTCAAGTTCAAAGACCTGACCGGCAAGGCGAAGGTGGACTTGCAGCAATCGGCAGGCCAGCCGCTCTATGGCGTCGACATGATGATCGTCGACGAGAACGACCAGGAACTGCCCTGGGATGGGGAGAGCGTCGGCGAATTGATGGTGCGTGGGCCTTGGATTATCGACGCCTATTTTAATACCGATCCGTCGCCCTCTCACCGTATTCCCGGCTGGTTCGGTACGGGCGACGTGGTCGCCATCGACACCGACGGCTATATCTGGATCACTGACCGCATCAAGGACGTGATCAAGTCGGGTGGCGAGTGGATCAGCTCGATCGACCTGGAAAATATAGCGGTCGGACATCCGAAAGTTCAGGAAGCCGCCGTTATCGGTCTCTATCACCCCCGGTGGGACGAGCGGCCTCTGCTGGTGGTGGTGAAGCAGCCTGGCGAGGACGTAAGCAAAGAGGAAATGCTGGCCTGGTTCGACGGCAAGATCGCCAAATGGTGGATGCCGGACGATGTGACCTTCGTCGATGAGTTGCCGCATACGGCCACGGGCAAGCTGTCCAAACTGCAATTGCGTGAGCAGTTTAAGGATTACGTCTTACCGTCGGCGGAATAGGGCGGCTAACCGGCCGTTAGAGTTCTAGTCGATCTGCTAGTGGGATGCTGCTGAGCTATTTCGGCAACCTGTCAGACTAGGCGTTTGGCCACGTCCATGACGTTTTCCGCCCAGGAATTCCAGTTCAGGCGGGTTTCGAAATCATTCCGGCTGGCGGCGGTCATCTGCCGGTATTGCTGTTCGTCGGCGACGAGTTCGCAGATACGGTTTGCATAATCCTCGCCATCCGCCAGTTCCGGCAGCAGCGCGCCGGTCACGCTATCCTGGACCACACTGCCGACACCGCCCGTATCGGTCGCAAGGATTGGCAGCCCATAGGCTGCAGCTTCGCAAAACACGATAGGGGTGCATTCGGCCTGAGTGGGCAGGATGAAAAGGTCGGCATCGCGGAACAGTCTGTCCGGCGTGCGGAAGTCATTGGGATCCCGCTTTGACAGGTAGGGGACATTCGTCACCCAGGACGGCAGCTCAACGTCTTCCGGTGGCGTGCATCCGACAATGGTCAGGCTAGCATTAAACCCGCGTTGCTGGAGGGACTGCGCAGCAGCGACGGTGATTGCTGCGCCCTTGCGGTACGGTTTTACGCCAATAAACAATAGGCGGAGGCGTTCGCCCGTTAAGCTTCGCGCTTGCGGCGCTGGAATGGCCGGCAGGCTGGCACCAAAGGGCACGACGGTAATCTTGCCGGGGTCGGCCCCATAATCTGCAACAGCGCTGTCCGCTGCCCATTGGGAGGAGAAAATCAGCGCGTCTGCCCGGCCGATCGCTTCCCGCTCAAATTGATCTGCCCGCGCTGCGATCCCGTCGGGCATGCCAGAGAATTTTGGATAATAGTTCCGCAGCAGGCGGAATGTGGCGTCGCTCAAGTAGATTGCCGGCATCCGCTCGGGGATGGCGCTGACCAATGTGGAGGCCGCGACACCGATCACCGCGTCCAGATCCGATGGCGATACCAGTGCCCGCAGGCGCGCTCTGCTGGCCCGGACGACAAACGGGTTCAAATGTGCCGGTTCATAACGGCCGATCAGATGCTGTGCCTGCCGGGAATACAGATGGGATACCCGCATCACAGCTTCTGAGAACGGCACCAGAGGTTCAACCTGCGCGCTTACTTTTCCCAGCGCCCTCAACATAAATGGCGGCGATCCAGACCACGACCGCTCGCTCCGTGGATCGGTGGAAGAAAACAGTCCAAGGCGAAGTCGACCTGTCATCGTCAGTCCGGCGGTTGTCAGCTTGGTTGAGAGAGGGGGGCGGGCCATTTTGGGCCGCCAATGCGG
This sequence comes from Alphaproteobacteria bacterium, assembly GCA_965202745.1. Taxonomy (GTDB): domain Bacteria; phylum Pseudomonadota; class Alphaproteobacteria; order Bin95; family Bin95; genus JACKII01. The sequence goes on along the minus strand of CBDBCB010000018.1, from coordinate 54,677 downwards.
CCGCATGCCCGACGACGCTTTGCGCTTCGACGAATACCCGCTTGATCTCCGAGAATTCAGCCTTAATGGCTTGTTCCATTGCAGAAATCGATACCTCAACACTGGCTGAATTGGCTTCGTCTTTGAAATCCACCGATAATGCGCAGAAAATATCCTCCGGCCCCAGGTACATGGTCAGCACTTCGTTGATAGCCAAAACATTACAGTCCGCCATGATGATGGTCCTGATGCCGTTCTGAATGCCCGGCGATGCGGCTTCACCGATCAAAAGCGCTTTTGTTTCAATAAACAGCACTATTGCCGCACATGCGAGTAGCACACCAATGGCGACGGAAGCCGCGCCATCCAATTCTGGCATATCTAGCACAAGTGCGCCGGCCAAAGCTATTGCCGCAATGGAAAGACCGATCAGCGCGCCTGCGTCTTCCAACAATACTACGACCAATGGGGCATCTTTTGACCGGCGAGTATAAGACAGAGCAGATTCACCCGCCCGCCGCCGCGTGTTCATCGCTTTGACGGCAGCTCGCAACGCGTAACCTTCGAATACAAATGCCAAGCCAAGGACGATGAAGTTGATGTAGGGACTTTCCACCGGATGCGGATGTTGGATCTTGTCGAGGCCTTCGATAATGGAAATGCCCGCACCGATGGAAAACAAGAGGATGGCGACCACAAAACTCTAGAAATAGATCTCCATGCCATAGCCAAAGGGTGGCGTTCGTCGGCAGGCTTTCTGGACCAAGAAACAGCTGAAAGTTGGTGATATGCCGCCCCTCAGGCCAATCACCAACTTTCAGCTGTTTCTCTCGGTTCAACGGACTGCACCAGTGATTCGACACTACTGTCGACTGAGACGGGCGCCGCATTATTTGTTGTCTCTGTCATCGTCGATAACTTCTATCCCGAGACGGTAATTCGCATGGTGTATCGAGCAAGAGATCAGATCCAGTTCAACCTGCAGAATATTACCAGTTCGAGTCCCAGCAGCAGCGGGATAACCAGGCAGGTGGTGAGGGAACCGGACTGGCTTCAACGCCCGGCATACCGCCTGCCTTGATACCCGGAAAGCCGTCGGTTTCGGTTGTCGGGTGCACATCAATTTCGGTAGCAGGATTCATTTGAGACCTCCAAGAGATTGCGCCTGGCGGGCAGGCATATTCATTCTGCGCTGGGAGGCGTGGCTGGGACTGCTTGGCGTTCGCGGCAATAAGGCCAGCAAAAACGGCAGTCGGGTAGGCAGCCACAATGCATCCGGCTTCATATTAGAATATCGGAATAAAATTACAATTAGGGCACCCGATAGGGATGTACAGTGGCGCTCGGCAACTGTTGGAGTTTCCACGAAGTATGACGATAAATGCGCACTATTTGCCCCCAAAATTTGCCTCAACTCTAAAGACGGCTCGATATTCAAACCGTTCGGGGCCATCTGGTGTATGAGATTTTATGGTTCATCGTGGCCGGCGTCCCGGCAGGAGCGTTTTCATGCACAAGGCTTTCTTGATCGCCGCTGCAGCCCTGACCTTGTCCTGGAGCAGCCTGGCCACCGCGGCTACCTATAAGATCGACCCCGATTATGCATCCATCCATTGGCGGGTGCAGCATGTGGGCTTCTCTACCATGGTCGGGCGGTTCAACCGGTTCTCCGGTACGTTCAACTATGATGCGGACGCTCCGAATAGCGACCCGGCTGTCAGCATCGAGATTGACATGAACTCGCTCGATTCGAACCACGCGTTGCGTGACAAGCACTTGCGGGCAGATTTTTTCGAGACGGCAAAATTCCCCACGGCCTCGTTCAAGAGCACCGGCTATAGCGGTACCGGGGATAAAGGCGTGCTGACCGGCACATTCACCATTCACGGCGTTTCGAAGGAAGTTGCGGTGCAGGTGCGCAAGGTGGGCGAGGGCTAGGACCTCTGGGGTACCTACCGTGCCGGTTTTGAAGGCTCCGCCAAGTTCGACAGGCGCGATTTCGGTATCAGCCGCAATGTCGGGCCGTCATCCTAGATGGTGGAGTTGGAAATCATCGTTGAAGGCATCCGCCAGTCACTGAGCAAGGACCATGCTGGGAAATTCCGTCGAGCGCTTCGGCCTGCCTGCCCGGCTGCTGCACGCAAGCCTGGCGCTGCTGGTCCTGGGGCTGGTGGTGCTCGGTTGGTGGATGATGGTACGATGCCTGGTACTATGCCTCCCGCCAATGGTATGAGGCGCTGGGCCTAATAGCTTGACTGCTGGGTGTGCTGTTTGCCGCCGGCAACCTGCTCAATCGCCCGCCGCCGAGCCTGCCGCTTCATCGCGGGGAGAAGGTGGCTTCCTGGGTCGCGCACAAGCTGCTGTATCTGTCTGTGCTGGCAGTGCCGCTCGCCGGGTATCTCATGACGACAGCGGACGGCAACGGGCTCGACCTGTTTGGCTGGCTGACCCTGCCATCCCTGACCGCGCCCGACGAGACCCTGCGCGACGTAGCGACGATTGTGCATATTTGGGGAGCCTACAGTCTGCTGGTGCTGGCAGCCGTGCATGGCGCGGGGGCGCTCAAGCATCACTTGATAGACCGCGACCGCACCCTCCTGTGGATGATCCGGGGGCAGTGACGGCCGAGTGACGCCGTGCGCTACGCCGCCAGGCACCAGAATTGGTACATGTGGTGGAACAGGCTCGGCTCACCCTGTTCCAGCGCATCCCAGCGGTCCAGGTCTGCCATTGTGGTGTCATCCGGATAAGCCTGTCGGTAGCGGGCCGCGCCATGGGTCAACGCAAATTCAAAACCCAGAAAACGCAGGTCGACAGCGGTAAGCATCGCCTTGATTTCCGGCAGTTTGTAGTCGTGCTCTTGGGCGTGGGCCAGTGCATCGCGCACGCCGGATAGCGTGTAGAAATCCAGCTCCCGGCGCACCGGAGCCGCGGGATGCTCGTCAGGCAGCGCCTGGATTGCCTGTCGTCACTCTGCGTTTTTCATGGCACGCTGTGTTTTGACCGAGGCGCGGGATGGGAGAGCGACATGGTGATCAAGCTTCACAGTCAGGCGACGACGCCACCGAAGATCAGGGCGGCCATACAGGCCAGTGACGACCCTGCGTGGGTTCTTGCCGAGCGTCACGGGACCACGGAACAGACCGTATGGAAATGGTGCCAGCGTGCCAGCGTGGAGGATCGCAGCCACACGCCCCATCGCCTTCAGACGACGTTGACGCCAGCGCAGGAAGCTGTCGCGGTGGCCCTCCGCAAGACGCTTTTGGTCTCGCTGGATGATCTGCTGGCGGTGGTGCGCGAGTTCTTGAACCCGGTTCCATCCCCATCGACCTGAAATACCTGCCACCCGCAGTGCCCGCAACCCATCGGCATCATGCGGGAAGCCGTCAGCCATAGCCTGTGCGGCCTGGATGGTGCCACGACCCCGGCGGCTGTAGAGGCCGACACCAGCAAGCCGCGCAGCACATTCCAGCCGGTCAGAGGCTCCGCCAGGTGGTGCAGCACGCCCATGGCTTCGATATGGTCGAAGCGTTGGTCCAGCCCGCCGAGCGTTAGAATATCGGCCTCCGCAAAGCGTACGTTCTGAATGCCGAGCCGCTCCGCCTGCATTCGCGCGTAGCCGATCACCGCGTTCCAGGACATTTGGGACGTCACCTACTTGTTCCATCCCCATCGACCTGAAATACCTGCCACCGATGGCAGATGAGAGCCGCCGCCGTTCCCTCTTCGTGGCCATCGACAGGGCAACGCGTTGGGTTGTTGTCAGGGTCTACAACAGCAAGACAGCGGCCAATGCCCGGCGCTTCCTGCGCGCCCTGGAGCGCGCCTGCCCGATGCGGATCCGCCCCATACTCCCGGATAATGGAAAAGAGTTCACGGATCGCCTCTTCGGTCTGCGCCAGCGCGCCGCAACAGGCGCGCATGAATGCGACACGCTGGGCGCCGCCCTCGATATCGATCATCGCCTGACGCCGCCTAGGTCACCTCAGACCAACGGTATGGTCGAACGGTTCAATGGCCGCATCGAAGAGGTTCTGCAGAGCCATCCCTTCCGATCCGGCGCGGTTCTGGAAGCCACGCTGCTTCGCTATGTCTGGCTTTACACCCAGCCGCTGCCGCAATCAGCCCTGGGCAGCAAGACGCCTTTGCAGGCAACGAAGGGATGGCGAAAACTCAAACCAGCGCTGGTCAGGAAACAGCCATGTTACCTTCCTGGATGTGAAAGCTAACCGCACCCAGGCGGCGCTATAGGCCAGGGAACACGGTATCGTCTCAGAGCTGCAAAACTAGCACAGTTCCCGGCAGGCCAATGCAGATGTTGCGCAGGCTGGATATGCCTCCGGAGGCTCAAAGCCAGTAGGTAACATCGCCGCGGCAGCGTCTGCCCTTGCACCTTGATGCAATTCATGGGACATGCGGTTCTCCTATCCCGTGAACCAGAAACGTTGTTAGAAATGCCTGCCAACAAAAAAATCTTTGTTCTGCCCGGTGACGGAATTGGGCCGGAAGTCGTCACTGAGGTCCGCCGTATCATCGATTGGATGGACAAACGGCGTCATGTCTCCTTTGACTTGTCTGAAGGGCTGGTCGGCGGCGCTGCGATTGATGCGCATGGAACGCCGCTGAAAGACGAGACTCTGGCCGACGCCATGGCGGCAGATGCGGTGCTGTTTGGCTCTGTCGGTGGCCCAAAATGGGAAACCATCCCCTTTGAGATCCAGCCGGAACGTGGCCTGCTGCGCCTGCGCAAGGAATTGCAACTCTTCGCTAACCTGCGTCCGGCCATGGTGTTCGATGCCCTGGCCGATGCTTCCTCGCTGAAGCGCGACTTGGTTGCTGGTCTCAACATCATGATCCTGCGAGAGCTAACCGGCGGCATCTATTTTGGTGAACCGCGCGGTATCGAAACCCTGCCAGATGGCCGACGCCGCGGCATCAATACCCAGGTTTATACCTCGGACGAAGTGCAACGTGTCGCCCGGGTCGGATTTGAGCTCGCCCAAAAGCGCGACAACCGTTTGATGTCGGTGGAGAAAGCCAACGTCATGGAGTCTGGCGTGATGTGGCGGGAAGAGGTCACCAAGATTGGGGCCGAGGAATACCCAGACGTCCAGTTGAACCACATGTATGCCGATAATTGCGCCATGCAGCTGGTGCGCAACCCCAAGCAGTTCGACGTTATCGTCACCGATAATCTGTTCGGCGATATCCTGTCCGACTGCGCGGCGATGTTGACCGGCTCGCTGGGCATGCTGCCGTCGGCTTCTCTCGGCGCGGAAGATGCGACGACCGGTGCCCGGAAGGCGCTCTATGAGCCTGTGCACGGCTCCGCACCAGATATCGCCGGACAGGGTAAGGCTAATCCGATAGCTGAGGTGTTGTCGTTCGCCATGCTGCTCCGCTATTCTTTCGACATGGGCGAGGATGCGGATATGGTGGAGAAGGCAGTTGCTAATGTCCTGAATGCGGGCTATCGCACCGGCGATATCATGACCCCAGGTGGCATCCTTGTTTCCACCGTAGGTATGGGCAGCGCGCTGCTGGCCGAACTGGACAAGCAAACCGCCTAAATTATTGAACCGGCAGGAGGAAGTCCCATGCCCAAAGTAGCGATCATCGGTACCGGCGGTACGATTTCCTCTATTGGCTTCGGTTCGCTGGACCTATTGGATTATGCCCATAGCGGGCAGAAGATGACAGTAGAACAGGTGCTGGAAAAGTTTCCCATCGTCCGGGAAGCTGCCGACCTGACGCTGATTCCTTACAAAGCGGTCGGTTCGCCGGAGATTGGGCCGGAGAATTGGTTGGACCTGGTTAATGCCGTGCATGCGGCAGTGGCCGCTGATCCGACACTGGACGGCGTAGTGATTACCCATGGAACTGCCACGACGGAAGAAACCGCCTACTTCCTCAACCTGACGCTGAAGTGCAGCCAACCGGTTGTCGTGGTCGGCGCGCAGCGCCCGGCCAGCGCTGAAAGCACCGACGCAGCGCTTAATCTCTACAATGCCGTCAGGGTCGCTGCCGCGCCGCAATCGCGGGGGATGGGCGTGCTGGTCCTCCTAAATGACGAGATCCAGAGCGCTCGGGAGGTAACCAAGACCTCAACTTTGCGCCTACAGACCTTCCGCACCCCGGACTTCGGCGTGCTGGGCCATGCTGATGGGGACGCAATCTGCTACTACCGCCAGCCGCTGCGCCGCCGCATGCCCGATACGGAGTTCAACATCAGCGGCCTCAGCGCGCTGCCGCGGGTGGACGTGTCTTACTCTTATGGCGGGGTCGATGGCACGGCGGTGCGGGCGTTTGTAGCGGCAAAGGCCAAAGGGATTGTCGCCGCCAGCTTCGCCCCCGGCATGAGCCACCCGGATGAGGTGGCGGCATTGGAGGAAGCGGTTCGCCAGGGCGTGAGCGTGGTCGTCTCCACCCGCGCTGGTAGTGGCCGCGTGACCCAGCGCAAAGCCATGAATGACCGGGGGTTTATCGCCGCCGATAATCTCAATTCCCAGAAAGCGCGCATCCTGCTGATGTTGGGCCTGGCTGCAAACGCCAGCCGGGATGAAATCATCCGCATGTTTGCCGAGTATTGAGGCGGCGTAGCAGCGGACCTCTGGGTGATGGATTTTTTCCTGGCGCTTCTGGTTAGCGGTCTTCTGTCCGGCGCGGTGTACGCGCTGGTCGGCGTTGCCTTCATCGTAGTCTACCGGGCATCCGGCGTCCTGAATTTTTCCCTGGGCGAGTGGGTCAGTATAGGCGCACGGGTGACGGGCGCAGGTATGCATATCGCAGGCCTTCCCCTGATTGGCGCGTTGTTGGCGGCACTAGCAGTGCTCGGCGGGTTGGCTGTCGCGTTTAACCGTTTGGTAGTTCGGCATTTGATCGGCCGGCCGGTGGTGGCGGTCGTGATGACCACTCTGGCGCTGGGTGTCTTCATGCGGGGCGGAGCCGGGCTGACCCTTGGGGGAGTGCCGGGAGATATTCCATTTCCTTTTCAAAACCAGCTTTGGTGGCTTGGCGATATTCCGCTGCCCCCATCCCGCTTGTTTGCGAGCGGGACCGCCATTTTGCTCGTACTGGCCGTCATGGCATTCTTCCGCTACAGTCGCGTCGGCATCGCCGTTCGCGCCATCGCGGATGACCCCCAGGCAGCGACTGTCATGGGGATCAGCGTGCCCCGGTACCTGGCGCTGGCCTGGGTGATTTCCGCGGCTTTGTGCGTAGCAGGTGGTGTACTGTGGAGCATTGATGGCCTGGGTGGTTTTGGCATGGGGCTGGTTCTGGCCAAAGTGCTGCCGGTGGTGGTGATAGGCGGCCTCACCAGCTTTGGCGGAGCATTTGTCGGCGCAATATTGGTGGGTGTCGCGGAGAACTTGGCCGCGGGCTACTTGGATCCGGTGATTGGCACAGGCAGCGCCAGTGTCATTGCCGCTATCCTTATCTTGGGCATGCTATGGATCCGGCCGTCCGGCCTTTTCGGGGCCCGGACAGTCGTGCGTGTGTGAGGGCGCTAGGGCTAAGCCCCCAAACCTCAGCACCGGAGGTTGTCGGGTCGAAGGCTATGATGACCTTGTCCGTCCACCAGCCGCAAACACTGTCGCCCATGTTTTCCGGCGGGCCATCAAATCGGGGCCGCGTGATTTACTAGTCGGTGTTCTATGATCGAACATTCGGCGGCTCGCGAAGGATTTCATGACACCAAAGTCTCGTTGTCGCTGTCCTGGCAGTCTCGTTCTGGTGCATCAGCCAGTCTCTGGACATTCGATCAGAGTGGTCTAGCGTTGCAGTAACGCTACAAATAGCAGGGAGCCGCGGTGCGGATAAGGCCGCGGAGGAACCATGGCTGATACATTTGATTACGTGATCGTCGGAGCAGGCTCGGCAGGTTGCATCCTGGCCAACCGGTTGAGCGCCGATGGTAAGCATTCGGTCTGCATTCTGGAGGCAGGACCACCCGACCGGAATATCTATCTGCACATCCCGGCAGGCTTCATCAAGAACCTCAGCAATCCCAATATCAACTGGATGTACCAGGCAGAGTCCGGCCCGCACATTAACGGGCGTAAGATGCCGGTACCCCGCGGCAAGACTCTGGGCGGCTCGTCCTCCATAAACGGCATGATCTACAACCGCGGTCAACTCCTGTACTATGATACCTGGTCCCAAATGGGCAACCGCGGTTGGGGCTATGCTGATGTATTGCCATACTTCAAGCGCTGCGAGGGCAAGATCGGGGAGGGAGAGGACACGTTCCGCGGCCGCTCTGGCAGCATGTCGGTAGAGACCATGCCCTACAAGCATCCCCTGGCTGAGCTATTCCTGAAGGGGGCGGAGGAGATCGGCATCCCCTTCAATCCGGACTATAACGGCGAACGGCAGGAGGGCATCAGCTGGGTCCAGCGTCATGTCCGTTCCCGCCGCCGGGTCAGTACCGCCCGCGCCTACCTGCACCCGGCCAAGTCGCGTTCAAACCTGACCGTGATCACTAATGCCTTCGCCACCAAGGTGCTGCTGGAGGGCAAAAAGGCCGTCGGCATCGCCTATGCGAAAGGCGGAAAGGGCGGTGCGCCTGGGGAAATGTGCGCCAACAAGGAGGTGATCCTGTCGGGCGGCGTCATCAACTCGCCGCAACTATTGCAACTCTCCGGCATCGGCCCTGGCGGTCTGCTCAAAGACCTGGGTGTTGAGGTACAGCACGAACTGGCGGGAGTGGGCGAGAACCTGCGCGACCACTACGCCACCCGTCTTGTTGCCAAGATCAAGAACTTCGAGACCCTGAACGAGCGTGCCCATGGCCTGCGCCGCACTTGGGAGATAGCCAAGTATCTGGCAGGTGACCGCAATAGCATCGTCAACATGAACCCCTCGATGGTCTACGGTTTCTGGCATTCGGACCCCGGCCGCGAAGAGCAACGACCTGCAATTCCTGTTCACGCCTGCCTAGTTATGACGAGGGCAAGCACGGCGTATTGGCGACGTGGCCCGGTATTACTGTTGCCGCTTGGCAGCACCGGCTGGAGAGCACCGGCTATGTGCGGGCCAAGTCAACAGACCCGTTTGAGAAGCCTGCGATCTAGCCGAACTACCTGGCGCATGAGACCGACCAGCGTGTCACCATTGCCTCCATGCACCTGTCTCGCAGCCTGATGCGCACGCAGGCGCTGGCACCCTATTATGATGGCGAGGAGATTCCCGGCGAGCGCATCGAAACCGATGACGAGATGCTGGACGCAGCACGCCGCTCAGGCTCCACCACCTACCACCCCATGGTCACTTGCCGGATGTCGTCCACCAGCGACGCGACCGCCGTGGTGGACGAACAGCTGCGCGTGCATGGTATGGAGGCGCTGCGCGTTGTCGATGCCTCAATCATGCCGCGCATGATGTCGGCCAATCTGGCCGCCGGGACCATGATGATAGCGGAGAAAGCCTCCGATATGATCCTTGGCAAGTCCGCGTTGGAGCCAATTGTAGCGCCCGATCTGTAACGATGAGGAATTCAGGTACCTCATTTTGAATCGCATCTAAACAAAACTAAACTTTTATGCGCAAACCTAAACCGTTTTCACCATCTGAGTACCGCAAGGGGTATAGGTGCGGTTTACCTACGGTTTAGGTGAAGTTTATCAGAAGAGTAACCAAAGCTTACCTTTACTGCAGGAATTGTCGGCGCTCTATCTACCGAGGGTGCTCAGGCAGGAACTTGCCGGAGAGGCAGCGTCCGCCAAGCATTAAATGGTGTTCCCGTCACGTCAGACCAACCGGCTTAAGCCCATAAAGCGAGGCCTTCAGCGTCGGTGTCACGGGCAGTCCGCAGCCTTGATCTTGGCTGCGAAGGCGTCGCCGGCCTCCCGGCTTAGCCAACGGCTCCAGTTAACCTCGAACACGCGGCCTTCCTCGGCGCGATTGACGTATTGCAGTGCTATGCTGCCGTCGGCATTCAGGAATAATAGCCGCCCGGAATCGGTCTCTTCCACGTAAAGCTCGCCTGTCGGCAATAGCTCACTGCGTCCTTCGCTCGGCGTGCGGAAATCGGCGGCTTTGAGGCGGTCTGCAAACGGCTCTGAGATGGTATCGCTGGCAAAGTCATAGACGACGAAGCGGCTGAATCCATCGACTTTCGACGTTGACTCATTGCTGTGTTCGACAAGGTTTTTGTCGAACACAGCAATGACGCCATCCGACAGGATGTCCACATCATGCTGACGCAACCACAGCCCCTGTTTGTGCCAGACGATCTTGTTCTCTGACGGCCGGTACAGCAGCACCATGGAGAAGTGGCGCAGACTAAGGAACAAGTCGCCCTTCTTCCAATACGTCCCGTCTTCACGCACAGGCTCCACATCGTTCAAGTGGGTCCGGTCGGGATTAGTTGCGTGTCCCATCCTGGAAGGTAATATGGCTGTTTCCTGACCAGCCCTCTAGTTTGAGTTTGCGCCATCCCTTCAGTGCCTGCAAGGGCGTCTTGCTGCCCAGGGCTGATTGCGGCAGCGGCTGGGTGTAAAGCCAGACATAGCGAAGCAGCGTGGCTTCCAGATCCTCGCCGGATCGGAAGGGATGGCTCTGCAGAACCTCTTCGATGCGGCCATTGAACCGTTCGACCATACCGTTGGTCTGAGGTGACCTAGGCGGCGTCAGGCGATGATCGATATCGAGGGCGGCGCCCCCAGCGTGTCGCATTCATGCGCGCCTGTTGCGGCGCGCTGGCGCAGACCGAAGAGGCGATCCGTGAACTCTTTTCCATTATCCGGGAGTATGGGGCGGATCCGCATCGGGCAGGCGCGCTCCAGGGCGCGCAGGAAGCGCCGGGCATTTGGCCGCTGTCTTGCTGTTGTAGACCCTGACAACAACCCAACGCGTTGCCCTGTCGATGGCCACGAAGAGGGAACGGCGGCGGCTCTCATCTGCCATCGGTGGCAGGTATTTCAGGTCGATGGGGATGGAACCGGGTTCATAGGCTTTGAAGGCGCTGTGCTTTGGCCGAGGCGATGCTGCTTTCAGGGCGCGCAGGGCCTCACGCCATGCCGACGCAAGCAGCGGTCAAGGCCAGAGCGGGAGGCCTTCGGGTTCAAGAACTCGCGCACCACCGCCAGCAGATCATCCAGCGAGACCAAAAGCGTCTTGCGGAGGGCCACGGCGACAGCTTCCTGCGCTGGCGTCAACGTCGTCTGAAGGCGATGGGGCGTGTGGCTGCGATCCTCCACGCTGGCACGCTGGCGCCATTTCCATACGGTCTGTTCCGTGGTCCCGTGACGCTCGGCAAGAACCCACGCAGGGTCGTCACTGGCCTGTATGGCCGCCCTGATCTTCGGTGGCGTCGTCGCCTGACTGTGAAGCTTGATCACCATGTCGCTCTCCCATCCCGCGCCTCGGTCAAAACACAGCGTGCCATGAAAAACGCAGAGCGACGAGGGCTATCTGATCAGCCGGGATGGAACACCTAATGACATCCAATTTGCAGCCCTGTCCATAACGGCAGGCCGTGCTATTGCGGCGGTGGCAGGGCAGGCAGCACCTTTCCGGAGCACTCCCCGAACCCAATCCGGTAGCCGTCACCCTCGCACCAGCCGCGGAGCGTGAGCGTGTCGCCATCCTCCAGGAATGACCGCTTACCGCCGCCGGCTAAAGGAAACGGCTCCTTGCCGCCCCAACTCATCTCCAGCAGAGAACCCCACTCGCTCTTCTCCGGCCCGCTGATCGTGCCGGAGCCGAGCAGGTCGCCGGTCCGCATCGGGCAGCCGCTCGACGTGTGATGGGCTAACTGTTGGGCTGCGGAGTAGTACAGATACTTGGCATTGGTCACAGACAGCCGGGACTCTGCGCCATCCGCCGGTTGCAGGGCGCTTTCCAGCTTGATGTCGTAGTGCCGGGGTGCCGGATCGTCGATATAGGGCAGCAGTGGCTTCTCCCGCGGCGGCGCGGCCCGGCGGAATGGCTCCAGCGCCGCCTTGCTCACGACCCAAGGACTGATCGTGGTTGCCGTTGCCTTTGCCTGGAAGGGCCCGAGCGGCACATACTCCCACGCCTGGATATCTCTGGCCGACCAATCGTTCAGCAGCACATAGCCGAAGATCATCGCGTCTGCCTGGGCCACCGTCACCGGCTCGCCAAAGGTTGAGGGCGTGCCCACAACCGCCCCCATTTCCAACTCAAAATCCAGGCGGTCGCAGGGGCCGAAATGCGGTGCGTCTGCATCCGCCGCCTTCAACTGGCCGAGCGGCCGCCGGAAGTCCGTTCCGCTGACCACGACCGAGGACGCCCGCCCGTTATAGCCAATCGGGATATGCAGGTAGTTGACGGGCAGCGCATTCTCTGGCCCGCGGAACATCACGCCGACGTTAAAGGCGTGCTGCTTGGCCGAATAGAAATCGGTGTAGTCAGCGACCTGAAACGGCAGGTGCAACCGCGCGTCGGACATCGGGATCAGCGCCTTTGCCTTCAACGCCAGGCTTTCGCGCAAGGCGGGATCGCCGTCGCGCCGCAAAAGAGAGGTCAGGCGCGCCCGAACGCTTGTCCATGCTTTCGGGCCCAAGGCCATGAACCCGTTCAGCGGCGCTGCCGCGAACACCGGCCCGCTGCCGCCCGCATCCAGCACGCCTGCAGCCTCCAGCGCTGCCAGATCGATTACCCTGTCGCCTATGGCAGAGCCGCATCGCGGTGCCTCCTTCCCGCGGGAGAAAACCCCGAACGGCAGGTTCTGGACCGGAAAATCACAGTCCGGCGCATTGGCGGACTCGATCCAGCTTGGCATGGTAGTGTCCTTTCATCGGTCCACCCTTCGACTCGCGCGGCGCGCTACTCAGGGTGAAACAAATTTATGTCCATCTGACCCTGAATAGCGCGGAGCGCGTATCGAAGGGTTTGCTGCCCGTCTACTTCTTCAGCGATCCATCATGCATCCAGGCAGCATGGTTAGGCGCGCGTTTGGTCTTCGCCCATTCTTCCAGCATCGGCCACTTGACAGCGTCCAGCCGCTCCATCACGCCCTCAATCGGCGTGTTGACGGTCAGTTCCAGCCGGTGGCCGTTTGGGTCGAAGAAATAGATGCTTTCGAACGTTGTGTGATCCGTCGGCCCGACCACGTCGATGCCATCCGCCTCCAGCTTCGCCTTGGCGGCGAGCAGTTCGTCCATCGTCTCCACCTCAAAGGCGATGTGCTGCACCCAAGGCGGCGTGTTCTCGTCGCGGCCCATCTCGAGCTTAGTCGGCAGTTCAAAGAAGGCCAGCACGTTGCCGTTGCCGCAGTCCAGGAACACGTGCATGTAGGGATCTGGCTCTTTGGTCGAGGGCACCTGATTCTCGGCAAAAGCGAGCTGATAAGTCATGCCCATATATTTTTCGTACCACTTCACGGTCTCCAGCGCGTCCTTGCAGCGGTAGGCGACGTGGTGAATGCGTTGAATGGCCATAGGCTGAATCTCCTCTGCGTTGTCGATGGACTATCATGTCGGTGTTCGCCCCCGTTCGGCAAGTGCCGGTAAATGCACCCTTGCTTTGCGCTACATACTGCCTATCTGCCCGGTTCATAACGAAGCACACGAGGAAACAGCGCGTGGCCGAAGAAATCGACCTTTCGGGCTTCATGGACTGGGTCAAGGCCCGCAATCCGGGGGAGCCTGAATTCCATCAGGCGGTGCAGGAAGTCGCCGGTACGCTCGTGCCTTTCATCAACCAAAACCCCGACTATCTGAAAGCGCGCGTGCTGCATCGGCTGGTAGAGCCGGACCGGGTCGTGACCTTCCGCGTGGTGTGGGAGGACGACAACCGAGAGATTCAGGTAAATCGCGGTTTCCGCGTGCAGTTCAGCAACGCCATCGATCCGTACAAGGGAGGGATTCGCTTTCACCCTTCTGTGAATCAGAGCGTGCTGAAATTCCTGGGTTTTGAGCAGATTTTCAAGAATTCGCTCACGCGACTGCCGATGGGTGGCGGTAAGGGCGGCGCGGACTTCGACGCGAAGGGCCGCAGCCAGGGCAAGATCATGCGATTCTGCCAGAGCTTCATGTCGGAACTCTACCGCTATGTCGGGCCGGACGTGGACATTCCCGCGGGCGATATCGGCGTCGGCAGCCAGGAAATAGGCTACATGTTTGGCCAGTACAAACGGATGACACACACCTTCAACGGCGTCATGACGGGGAAGGGGGCTAGAATATGGCGGCTCCCTTATGCGGGCGGAGGCAACGGGCTACGGAGCAATCTATTTCCTGGTGGAAATGCTGAAGAGCATCGGACAGACCATAGATGGCAAGAGTGCCGTAATCTCCGGCTCCGGCAATGTCGCATTGCACGCGGCGGAAAAGATCATTCACCGGGTCGTGGATAAAGCCCGTGACCCTCTCGGATTCCTTGGGCTTTATCCACGACCCGGACGGCATCACGCACGAAAAGCTCGATTGGGTGAAACGTCACAAGGCCCGGCGTGGCACCCGCATTACCGACTATGTCGAGCAGTTCGGCGGTACCTATCACAGTGGCCAGCAGCCCTGGAAGGTGCCTTGCGATTTCGCCTTGCCCTGCGCCACCCAGAACGAGCTGGACGCTGATTGCGCCGAAGCTCTGATTGCCAATGGTTGTGTCGCCGTGGTGGAAGGGGCGAACATGCCCTGCACTCTGCCAGCTGTCGAAACCTTCAAGCATGCCGGGGTATTGTTCGGGCCCGCCAAGGCAGCGAACGCTGGCGGTGTCGCCATGTCTGGGCTGGAAATGAGCCAGAATGCGGCCCATCTGCACCGCGATCGCGAGGATTTGCGGGCGGCGCTTCGCAAGATCATGAAGGAAATCCACCAGTCTTGTGCCCGTTATGGCCGAGAACCAGACGGAAAAGCGGACTATGTCAAAGGTGCGAAAATTGCGGGCTTCAAGAAAGTCGCCGACGCTATGCTGGCGTTCGGCGTGGTTTAGGCAACTGCATTTTCTGCATAAAGCAAGTCGATCTCAGTCTGGCTAAGATTCAGCCAGTCGCTCAGTACCGCACGGGTGTGCTCTCCCAAGTCAGGGCTCGGCACGTCGTCCGGCAGCGGTGCGCCGTGGAAACGCAGCGGCGAACGGGGCAGGGGAATCGTGCCTAAAGATGGGTGGTCCTGGTCGAAGATCGCGCCCCGGCCGCGCATATGCGGGTCGCTGACGATCTCTGTCAGGTCACGGATGGCGGCGCAGGCTACGTGCGCAGCCTGCATTTGCCGGGCGGCTTCCTTCTTGGTTAGCCGGCTGCTCCAGGCTGTTACCACTTCGTCGACCAGCGCGTCGTTCGCGGCCCGGGCGGAATTGTCGGCAAAGCGCGGATCGTCGAGCAGGTCCTCCCGTCCGATCACCTTGGCAACATTTTGCCAGTGCTCTTCCCGGATGCACAGCAAAGCAATGTGCCCGTCCTGGCATTCATAGACGTTATACGGTGCCGACGCTTTGGCCGGGTGCTTGTTGCCGCGGCGGGGTACAGGCACGCCGCCATTCTCCAGCATCCCGGCGATGTTGGTGGTCAGCACCGGCAGAGCGGCTTCAACCATCGCTACCTCGACTGCCCGGCCAACGCCGGTGACGCTCCGCTCATAGAGGGCGGTCATGATGGCGGAATAGAGGTGGATGCCGCCAAAGAAATCGCAGACGGCCATTCCGGCCTTCATGGGTGCCCCACCTTCCGGCCCCGTAACGCTCATCATGCCGCTGGAGGCCTGGATGGTCAGGTCCATCGCCAGATTGTCCCGGTCCGGTCCGGTGGTGCCGAAGCCGGAACCGCTCGCATAGATCAGGCGTGGGTTAGCAGTCTGTAACTCCTTCGCCCCGCACCCCAGCCGGTCCATGACACCTGGCGCGAAGTTCTCCAGCAGGATGTCGGCCTGCCGCGCCAGATCGAACAGCAGCGCCTTGCCTTGACCGCTCTTAAGGTCGAGAGCGATGCCGCGCTTGTTCTGATTCAGTGCTGCGACAGACCAGGGAATCGTCCCGCCACTGCGCGACCTTCCCCGCAGAGCATCCCCCCGCAACGGCTCCACCTTGACCACGTCGGCCCCGGCCTGCGCCAGCAGAAGCCCGGCATAGGGACCATTGTATATCTGGCCCAGGTCCAGCACCTTGATGCCTTCCAGCGGCAGGCGGTTAAGGGTGGGGTTGGTCATCGCAGCCCCATGCCCAGCACATCGCGAGCAACGATGTGGCGCTGCACCTCGTTCGGGCCTTCGCCGATGCGGCGGATGCGCATTTCGCGGTACCAGCGCTCGAACGGCAGATCCTTGGCGACGCCCAGGCCGCCATGGATCTGCATGCAGCGGTCGACAACACGGCCGCCGGCCTCGCTGCCTGCGATTTTGGCGATGGAGGCCTCCATGCGGAACGGCTCGCCACTGTGCGCCTTGCTGGCCGCTTCCAGCGTGTGCCAGCGGGCGGCGCGGATTTCCATCTCGTTATCCACCAGCATCCACTGGATTGCCTGCCGGGACGCAAGCGCCGCGCCGAATGTCTCGCGGATCTTGGCGTATTCGACGGCCAACTCATGCGCCTTGATCGCAACGCCAATGCAGGCTGCGGAATAGGGGATGCGCTGCCGGGCGAGCCGGTCGTTGGCGATGGAAAAGCCGCCATTCAGCTTGCCCAGAATATGTGTCTTCGGCACGCGCATGTCCGTAAAGCCAAGTTCCGTGGCGTAACGGGCAGAGCGCAGCGTGTGCACGATCCGGCGCACGTGGAAGCCGGGAGTGTCCGTATCCACAATGAAACAGGTGACGCCGCCGCGGCCCTTGTCCGGGTCGGTGCGCGCGAACACCAGGCCGTATTGAGCCCGGTCTGCGTTGGATATCCACAGCTTGGAGCCATTAATGATGTAGTCGTCTCCGTCCTCAACCGCGCGGGTCTGGATGGCGCGGGCCGGGTCAGACCCGCCGGAGGATTCTGAGAGGCCGAAGAATGCTTTCTTCTCCCCGCGCAGCGTCGGGTAGAGCCAATTTTCCTTCTGCCAGTCGTTGGCTTCCAGCATCTGGCCGGGGCCGCCAACCCCGCCAAACACGCCATAGCAGGGCGCATAGAGCCCTGCCCGGTGCTGGCTCATTTCAATGGCAATCAGCGTGTGCGTGACAATATCCACATCCGGCCCACCATATTCCAGCGGAATATCCAGGCCATAGAGGCCCATTTCCTGCGTCCGGCTGACCAGGCGCGCGTGATCGGCTTCCGGCAGTTCGTCGGTGTCGGGGTCGAGCTTGTCTTCCAACGGCCAGATTTCCTCCCGCACGAAGCGGCGGACCTGGTCGACAATCATTTTTTGTTCTTCAGAGAGGGAGAGATCCATGGGGGCGTTTCCGTTTCTCGTATTGTGTATTCGTGCTGAGCTAGCCCAATGGGCGGCCGCTTTAACCCGGGCTGAGTTTCCCCAGGTCGCGGCCATCCTCCGCCGGTTGCAGCGGTGGCAGCTTGTCTCCGTTATCGAACATATAGGCCATCAGCAGTTCCCGGCACCGGGTTCGGTAGCTGGTGTTCACCTCCAGCCGGAACTGGGTGACACCCGCGGGCGGCTCTGCGGCCTTGTCCTGGATTTCGCCGCGCAGGCCGAACAGCGACTTGCCACCGGCAACGCCGATATAGAGCACTTCGCCCGCGTCGTTCGCCAGTTGGTAGACACCCAGATTGCCGGCCACCTTGTCGGCTTCGGCGGCATTCAAGGGCCGCCAGGCCTTGCTCATGCGTACGGCCATAGCTCAGACTCCCTTAAAGTCGGCAGTGCGCTTGTCGAGGCGGGCGTGGATGCCCTCTTTAGAGTCCTGGCTATCCCGCGTCGCGTTCACCAGCCGGTCCTGCTCCGCGTGCTCGATACCATCGCGGTAGGCCATCTGGCGCACCATCATGCTCTTCATCGCGCTCAGGCTTAGCGGCGCATTCGCCGCCAGCCGGTCGATGACCTTCTGCGCCTCTTTCTGCAACTCGTAGGGCGGTGCCACCCGGCCGATAATGCCCAGCTCGTGCATCTTGGTGCTCGGCAGAGGATCGCCCAGCAGCAGGATTTCCCGCGCCGCGACCGGCCCCGCCACTTCCATCAGTTTCTTGGTCAGGAACCAGGTCGGCGCGAGCCCGATCTGCGCCAGGCTCATGCCGAACCGCGCGCTGGTGGAGGCCACCACGAAATCGCAGTGCAACGCCAACTCATTGCCGCCTGCAATCGCATCGCCATGCACTACGCCAACGATGGGCAACGGGTTCATCTCCATGGCGTGAAGCATCACCTCAATCGGCGACTCGCTGGGCTTGGCCGGTTTCTCCAGCCGCTCCGCCAAATCCATGCCAGAGCAGAACGACGGTCCCTCCGCACGCAGCACGATGACCTTGTCGGCAGCGGCGGGTTCCTCGCGGAAGGCGGTGGTCATTTCATCCAGCATGGCCAGGTTCAAGGCGTTGCGTTTTTCACCCCGGGTTAGGGTGATGGTCTTGACCGGGCCATCCTGTTCAACGCGGATATATTGCATGGGCGGGTTTCCTCGAAAGGCTTACGACTTTGGTTGACCCCGATGCTGCGGCGAGATGGTGGCAAGGTCAACCGGCAGATGCGTCTGGGACCCCAATCGATGAGTTACAGACAAAAAAAGAGGCCCCGCCGTTTCCGGCAGGGCCTCCGCAGGTGCGGTTAGACAATATCGCTTACCACATCGCGATCGGCGAACCGGTGGAGCCGGTGGCGCCTTTGATTGGCACTGGGGTGTACAGGTAGGTGAACTCATACACGCCCTTGCTGGCCAGTTCGGTCAGCTTCAGGTTCTCCTGGTTCACGATGCCATGGCGTGTCTGCAGGAAAGCGTGCACACAGAAAATGCAGCCGGGCGGCACTTCGCACTTGGTACCAGCGCCGCAAACGGCATCCACCGGCCAGGTATCGCCGCCGGTTACGCCGGCCTTCACGTCTTCCGCAATCCAGCGGGCCACTTCCATACCAATGCCGGGGGCGCCGTTATTGTACGTGGCATTGTCCTTGATCCAATACTTCTCCCAACCGGTGCGGAAGATGATGGCGTCGCCTTCCATGAACTTATAGCCGTCCATGCCCCTGTTTTTTCAGCGCATTCTTGACGTCGGCCATGGTGATGACTTCACCGGCTTCCATGCTGTCCACGCCGCGCGCCGCAGCGATATCCAGCAGGATGCCGCGAGCGATGATCGGGTGAAGTTTTTCGGTGCCCAGCTTGTTCAGGCCATAGGCGCCATTCATTTCTTGGGCGGTGAAGCCGTTATACCAGCGCATGTTGTTCTTATCGCCGGCCTCGCCGACTGCGACGCCAATATGGCCCAGTCCGTCGAACTGCGTACCGACCTGACCGATTTCCGTTGCCAGGAACTCGTCATTGTACATCAGCTTGGTTGCGCCGAAGGGGCCGCCGGTCGGGCCACCCGGAATACGCATGGAGAATTTACGCGCGCCGAACAATGGCATTTCGGGCACATATTCATGGCCGATTTTCAGTGTGTTGCCGGTCTTGGCGAGCGCCATTGCCCGCTGCACGACTTCTGGTTTTTTGTACCAGTTGGTGGAGCCCGCTTCATCGCCAGCACCCCACAGCGGGTTCGGCCACCATTTGGAGCCAAGCGGTGTATCCATCACGGTGCCGTCGACCCATGGCTGCCCGGCGCAATCTTTCCAATCGCCCTCCGCACAGCCAGCCCAAGCGCCGCCTGCAGCAAACGATACGACGGCAGTCAGTACTGCTGTACGCATCCACGTAGCTATTGTCATTGGTTTCCTCCGTGAGATTATATTCTGCTTCGGCGTCCGCTTTGGCGGCGCGCCGAACGCGATTACGGACCTTCGGCCATGCCAGAGTCAATCTATTGTGGTTAAATTTGGCACGAATTCAGTCGCCCGAAATGGATTGGCCCGGTGTGTTGGCCTGATATCAGTTAGATGGAGCCGAACATGACATCAAATGGCAAAGCGCGCGGTTGGAATCAATCATATCGCGCTGGAGGTTGGCGATATCGACGAAGCGCTTGCCTTTTATGGTACGCTACTAGAGTTCAACCTGCGCAGCAAGAGCGATACAGCCGCTTTCATTGATCTGGGCGATCAGTTCATCAATTTGGCCAAAGTCGATCAACAGCCCAAGGACAATCGCCGCCATTTCGGTCTTGTCGTCACGGACAAGGAAGCCGTGCGCGCCAAGCTTTCGGAATTGGGTGTCGAGATGGCTTCATCCCGATTCCTGGATTTCTTCGATCCCTGGGGGAACCGGGTTGAGATTGTCGGCTACGACAATATCCAGTTCTCCAAAGCGCCGAACGTATTGAGAGGAATGGGGTTGGATGACCTCACCAAAAACGACAAGGCCATCCAGGAACTTACAGAGAAGGGCATGAAGCCCTAATGGCGCGGTCTAAACCGGCGGCCGTTGCACACCCACATTCAGTTCCTGTTCCACCGCCCAGGCAACGCGGAAGCACATGGCTTCATCGAAGGCGCGGCCGACGATCTGCAATGCCAAAGGCAGACCGTTCGTGTGCAGCCCGGTCGGGATCGCAATCGCCGGGTTGCCAATCAGGTTGAAGGGCGCGCGGGCCTGGCGGACGTAGGTGCGCTCCACCTCCTGCATGTCGGCCATGTTCACCGGCGGCTCCATGCTGGAGGCTGTGACGGCGGCGTCGAGCCCCTCCATCGCCTCGTTGAAGGCCGCTACCAGCTTCTCCCGGATCCTCAGCGCGTTGACATAGTCCGCGCCGCTCATGAACGCGCCAGGCAGAATGCGCCTGCGCGTGGTGGCAGAATAGTCACCGGGCCGAGTCTGTAGGTCTTTCTGGTGGATGGCATAGGCCTCGCTCAACAGGATCACCCGATTGCAGGCCGCATATTGCGAAAGCGACGGCAGGCGGATTTCCCGAACCTCCGCACCCATGCTTTCCAGCAGCTTGGCCGTGGCTTCGATGCTGGCGGCCATCTCCTCGTCGGCGATCAGGTCTTCACTATAAAAGTGCCGGATCAAGCCGATCTTCAGGCCCTTCACACCTTTCTTCAGGTCTGCCGTATAATCCGGCACGGGGCGCGGATCGCTCACTGGGTCTTTCGGATCGAAGCCCGCAATCGCGCCCAGCATCAGCGCATTGTCTTCGACCGTGCGGGTCAGCGGCCCGACATTGTCGAGGGAGAAGGAGAGGGGCACCACGCCCATGCGGCTCACCCGGCCATAGGTCGGCTTGATGCCCACGATCCCGCAGCAGCTTGCGGGATTGCGCACGCTGCCACCCGTGTCAGAGCCGAGCGCAGCCGGGACCATGCCCGCCGCCACACTCGCGCCCGCGCCGGAGGAGGAGCCGCCCGGATGATGCTCCGGGTTCCAAGGGTTGCGCGCGGGCGGGAAGGGCAGGTCGAAGGCGGGGCCGCCAATGGCGAACTCGTGGGTCGAGAGCTTGCCGGTGATGACCGCTCCAGCCTCTTTGAGCTTCGCAGTGACGAAGGCGTCAGACTTCGCGACATTGTCCAGCAGCAGCTTGGAGTGCGCCGTCGTGTGCACGCCCTCCAGGTCGATAATGTCTTTCAGCGCTACCGGCACGCCATGCAGCAGGTCTTTGGCGTCACCACTGGCAACCGCCGCGTCGGCTGCCTTCGCGGACGCCCGCGCCTGGTCGCCCAACAGCCGGATATAGGCGTTGAGCTTGCCGTCGATGGCCTCGGTCCGCGCCAACAGCACTTCGGTCAGTTCAGAGGACGAGAGTTCCTTCGCCCCGATCTTCCGTCCCGCCTCGGCGGCGCTCATATAGATGAGATCGTCGCTCATTGGCCGTTCTCCTGCGCCTTGTTCTCCAGCGCCCGTCCGGCCTGAAACACATGCGCGGGTTCGTCGGCATAGGTCGGCTCGGCATTCATCCGCTCCACCAGCCCCAGTGCCGAGGCCAGCGCCTCCCGCACATCGTCCGGGTATTCCTCATAGGTTTTTTCCAGGCCGGTGCGGGCCAGGATGGAGGGCCATTGGTCGGTCATGTGCGGTTGTTCCTCAGACGCAGATTTCATTTGTATAAAAGCATAGAGAAGAGCAGCCACGCTGCCAACGCTCAACACCAGCTTCGGTCCAAGAGAGGCCGGAGTCCCATCATCCTTCACCTTGAGCCTGACCGCAGGCCCTAGTCGAAAGGCCAGATTCACGACATCCCGCTGCCGGACCCAACGTCGCGCGTTGCCAAGCCCCTTATCACCCGCCGCGTTCTCCTTTAGTCTACTTGTTCCATCCTGGCTGATCGGATAGCCCCTCGTCGCTCTGCGTTTTTCATGGCACGCTGTGTTTTGATCGAGGCGCGGGATGGGAGAGCGACATGGTGATCAAGCTTCACAGTCAGGCGACGACGCCACCGAAGATCAGGGCGGCCATACAGGCCAGTGACGACCCTGCGTGGGTTCTTGCCGAGCGTCACGGGACCACGGAACAGACCGTATGGAAATGGTGCCAGCGTGCCAGCGTGGAGGATCGCAGCCACACGCCCCATCGCCTTCAGACGACGTTGACGCCAGCGCAGGAAGCTCTCCGCAAGACGCTTTTGGTCTCGCTGGATGATCTGCTGGCGGTGGTGCGCGAGTTCTTGAACCCGAAGGCCTCCCGCTCTGGCCTTGACCGCTGCTTGCGTCGGCATGGCGTGGGGCCCCTGCGCGCCCTGAAAGCAGCATCGCCCCGGCCAAAGCACAGCGCCTTCAAAGCCTATGAACCCGGTTCCATCCCCATCGACCTGAAATACTTGCCACCGATGGCAGAGAGAGCCGCCGCCGTTCCCTCTTCGTGGCCATCGACAGGGCAACGCGTTGGGTTGTTGTCAGGGTCTACAACAGCAAGACAGCGGCCAATGCCCGGCGCTTCCTGCGCGCCCTGGAGCGCGCCTGCCCGATGCGGATCCGCCCCATACTCCCGGATAATGGAAAAGAGTTCACGGATCGCCTCTTCGGTCTGCGCCAGCGCGCCGCAACAGGCGCGCATGAATGCGACACGCTGGGCGCCGCCCTCGATATCGATCATCACCTGACGCCGCCTAGGTCACCTCAGACCAACGGTATGGTCGAACGGTTCAATGGCCGCATCGAAGAGGTTCTGCAGAGCCATCCCTTCCGATCCGGCGAGGTTCTGGCAGCCACGCTGCTTCGCTATGTCTGGCTTTACACCCAGCAGCTGCTGCAATCAGCCCTGGGCAGCAAGACGCCCTTGCAGGCAATGAAGGGATGGCGCAAACTCAAACCAGCGCTGGTCAGGAAACAGCCATATTACCTTCCAGGATGTGAAAGCTAACTGCCAGCTTATTCTGGACACGCACAAAGGACTCTGCCTCATGTCCGTCAATCACATGCGCTTCGGTATCTTTCTTGCTCCTTTCCATACGATGGACGAGAATCCCACCCTTGCCATCGACCGCGACATGGCGCTGGTCCAGCACCTCGACACGCTCGACTATGACGAAGCCTGGATCGGAGAGCATCATTCCGGCGGCTTTGAGATCATCTCTAGCCCGGAAATCTTCTGCGCCATGGCTGCGGAGCGGACACGGCACATCAAGCTCGGCTCGGGCGTGATTTCGCTGCCCTATCACAACCCCTTCATGATTGCGAACCGCGTCGCCCAGCTTGACCACATGACCCGTGGCCGCTTTCTCTTCGGCTTTGGCCCGGGCGCGCTGGCGGGCGATGCCTACCGCATGGGGGTCGATCCGGAACAGCAGCGCCGCATGATGCATGAGGCCATCGACGTGATCATGCCGCTGTTGCGCAGCGAGATGGTCAACGCCGAGACCGACTGGTTCAAGCTCCAGGACGCGCGCTTGCAACTGCCGATGTATACCGAGGGTGGCCCGGAAGTGGCTGTCGCCTCCAGCCGCTCGCCCACCGGTGCGCTGGCCGCTGGCCGTCATGGCACTGGCATGCTGTCGATCGGCGGTACTTCCGACGCAGCGCTGGAAGCTCATGCCCGTAACTGGGATACTTGCGAGGAGACTGCCAAGGCTAGCGGTCAGGCTGTGAGCCGCGATAACTGGCGCATGGTGACGCTAATGCATGTAGCGGAGACCCGGCAGAAGGCGCGGGACAATGTCGCCTTCGGTCTGAAGCGCTGGACCCAGTACTTCTCCGACGTTGCCACCTTCCCGATTATTCCGCCGGGCGTTGATGATCCGATGGAATATCTGATTGAGAGCAAGTCCGCTTGCATCGGCACGCCGGACGACGCCTGCGAATTTATTGAGCACTTGCAAAAGGGCACTGGCGGCTTCGGCGCGCTGATGCAGTTGGCGCACAACTGGGCCGATTGGGAGCAGACCAAGCGCTCCTACGAACTGATCGCCCGCTATGTTGCCCCGCACTTCCGCAAGTCCAATTTCCTGCGCCAGTTCTCCTACGACTACTCCACCGAAAACCGCGAGAAGTTCGTGAACGCGGCGGCGAAGAGCGTGGAAAACGCGATCAAAAACTACGAGAGCCAATCCGGTAAGGAATGGACCAATCCTCGCGGTCAGAAACCGCAAGCGGCTGAGTAGTGGTCCGACATTAGGACCGAGTGTCCCGGACGCTGCATCAGCGGCGCTCCGGGATCTTCTTAGTACCTACCTGTTCCATTCCGGCTGATCGGATAGCCCTCGTCGCTCTGCGTTTTTCATGGCACGCTGTGTTTTGACCGAGGCGCGGGATGGGAGAGCGACATGGTGATCAAGCTTCACAGTCAGGCGACGACGCCACCGAAGATCAGGGCGGCCATACAGGCCAGTGACGACCCTGCGTGGGTTCTTGCCGAGCGTCACGGGACCACGGAACAGACCGTATGGAAATGGCACCAGCGTGCCAGCGTGGAGGATCGCAGCCACACGCCCCATCGCCTTCAGACGACGTTGACGCCAGCGCAGGAAGCTGTCGCCGTGGCCCTCCGCAAGACGCTTTTGGTCTCGCTGGATGATCTGCTGGCGGTGGTGCGCGAGTTCTTGAACCCGAAGGCCTCCCGCTCTGGCCTTGACCGCTGCTTGCGTCGGCATGGCGTGGGGCCCCTGCGCGCCTTGAAAGCAGCATCGCCCGGCCAAAGCACAGCGCCTTCAAAGCCTATGAACCCGGTTCCATCCCCATCGACCTGAAATACCTGCCACCGATGGCAGATGAGAGCCGCCGCCGTTCCCTCTTCGTGGCCATCGACAGGGCAACGCGTTGGGTTGTTGTCAGGGTCTACAACAGCAAGACAGCGGCCAATGCCCGGCGCTTCCTGCGCGCCCTGGAGCGCGCCTGCCCGATGCGGATCCGCCCCATACTCCCGGATAATGGAAAAGAGTTCACGGATCGCCTCTTCGGTCTGCGCCAGCGCGCCGCAACAGGCGCGCATGAATGCGACACGCTGGGCGCCGCCCTCGATATCGATCATCGCCTGACGCCGCCTAGGTCACCTCAGACCAACGGTATGGTCGAACGGTTCAATGGCCGCATCGAAGAGGTTCTGCAGAGCCATCCCTTCCGATCCGGCGAGGTTCTGGAAGCCACGCTGCTTCGCTATGTCTGGCTTTACACCCAGCAACTGCCGCAATCAGCCCTGGGCAGCAAGACGCCCTTGCAGGCACTGAAGGGATGGCGAAAACTCAAACTAGAGCTAGTCAGGAAACAGCCATATTACCTTCCAGGATGTGACACATAACCCCGATTCCTCAGGCAAAAGTATCCACGCGGCACGCCGCGTTGCACTTCAGCGCTGCACCCATGTCTATGAGCGCTAGCCTAGCTTATCTCTCCAGTATGGATCCTGCCGGACGGCAGGATGGGCGCTTTGGGATAAAGTGGAGTATCGGTCGGGGCTACTCCGCCGCTCGCAAGGCGACCTGCGGCGGCGCAATGCCTTCCTGTTCGCAACTGTTGGCAATGTCGAGAACGGTCGCCCGCTGCATGTCACGGCGGTAGCGCAGGTCATCGAACGGCAGGCCCCGATGCAGGCAACAGCGGTTGTCCCACATCACCAGATCGCCCACCCGCCATCGATGCACGTGAGTGAACTGGCGCTGGCTTGCATGGGCCAGCATCTGGTCAATCAGCGCCCGCGCTTCCCGGTCATTCATTCCAACGATGTGCCCCGCGTGAGAGGCGACGAACAGGTTCTTGCGGCCGGTTTGGGGCACGGTCCGCACCATGGTTTGCGGCACGGCACTGACAGCCTGACGCCCGCCTTGCTCCTAATCGGTATAGCCCATCCGCTCTCGCGAATAGACCAGGGAGTGCTCCGCGACCAAATCTTCCAGCCGGGCTTTTATGTCATCGTCCAGGGCGTCGTAGGCCGCCCGCAAATCAGCAAACGCCGTCTGCCCGCCCACCGGCGGTATCTCCCGCGCATAAAGCAGAGAGGCCAGCGCTGGCACATACTTGAACGAGCTATCGGTATGCCAGAGCCGGTTGCCCAATTGCAGCCTGCGCAGGCGGTTCTTTTCCTCCAAGATGGAGTTATCCGCGCTCAGATTGGAGACATCGGCGATGTCCTCCCGCACCCTGAGCTTCTGGTCCGCAACCGCCTTCTTGATGACCGAGTGGTCCATCGGCCAGAAATTCTTGGCGAAGGTAACATGTTGCTCCTGAGTCAGATTTTGGCTGGGGAAGACCAGGACCGCGTACTTCCAGAAGGCCGCTTTGATTTCACCGATTTGTTCGGCGCTGGGGGAGCCGAGATCGACATCGCCGACCTCGGCTATGAAGTCGTTATATAGGGGGCGGATGGAAATACTCATGGCGTCTCCTAATTCGAAGCGGCACAGTGCTGGCCATTCGCCTGCCTGTTCCTGGTATGCATCTAGCCGTGTCTGGTCCGCCGTAAGACGCTCAACACGGCGATTCCCAATCCCAGCAGCGACCAGCTTGCGGGAACCGGCACGACTACATCATCGCCCTCGACGTTTAACTCCGCATAGCCCAGCGCAAACAGGTCGATAGGATCGGTCAGTTGCGTGCCGTCAATAACGATGGTTAGTATGTCGGCGCTACCGGCTGTCACGAAACTAGATACATCGAAGACGTGGTGCTTGATCGACTCTTCAACGGATCCGCCGCTTGTGATGCCGGTGGCAGTCGCCAAAAAGTCGCCCAATCCGGATGCGTTGGCCGAAACAGTGGCAAAACCGAAACCGCTTGAATCACCGCTGCGACGCCCGACAGAGCCGGACTGAATGGTCACGCTGGCGCTGTTGATAGTTGCCAGGCCAGTAGCGTTCCAGTTGAAGACAAAACTGAAGCTATAGTCGAGCCAGGGGCTTCCGTAGAAACGTCGGTCCCTGCAGCATCGACGTATGAGCCGCCCGGTATGGTGCTTGGCAGCCCGGGCGTATAGGCGTTGCCCACGTCGCAATTGCCCCCACATTGCAGACCATCAAATCCATCGTCACCGCCGATGTTGATGACAATGGTACCGGCATGGGCGGAGCCCGCCACCCAAAAGGCAATTCCCACGGCGGCCGCCGAAACGAGCCTCCAGTCCCTGCCTAGTGTGTTTCCCATTTCACTTCCCAAACTGCTATCAATGGTCACTGTACATAGAGAAACCTATTATGGGCACCGGCTGGGCGACAATGCAAAGCGAGATTTGCTGTGGTCCCCTCTTGCTTGAAACAGCCGCAAATACCTCTAGGCATTCTCCTCCGACGGGTGGGACGTTAGACTTTCGGCCAACTCACTGTTCCGCCCTCCGAGGACCCGCCCTGATGATTTCCGGAAAGCTGCTCGTCGCGAACCGCGGCGAGATCGCGACGCGCATTGCCCGCGCCGCCGCCGAACTCGGCTTGCCGAGCGTCGCTATTTACCCGGCGGACGATGCCGCCAGCCTGCACACGCGCAAGGCGGACGAGGAGGTGCAGCTGCCGGGCCGGGGCGGCGCGGCCTATCTGGACGGCGCGGCGATCATCCAGGCCGCCAAGGATAGCGACGCAACGGCGAACCATCCGGGTTATAGCTTCTTGTCGGAGAACGCCGGCTTCGCCCGGGCTTGCGCCGAAGCGGGCATTACCTTCGTCGGCCCCTCGCCGGAAAGTCTGGAACTGTTCGGCGATAAGCACGCCGCCCGCCGTCTGGTGGCGGAGCAGGACGTACCTATGCTGCCCGGCCCTGCTGCCCCGACCTCTTTGGAGGATGCGCGGGCGTTCCTCAAAGACCTCGGCCCGAACGGTGCGGTGATGGTCAAGGCCGTTGCGGGCGGCGGCGGGCGCGGCATGCGGCCGGTGCTCAACGAGGCCGATCTGGAAGCTGGACCTGTCGCGGTTTGATGCCGCTCCTTTGATAGCATTTACTGCAACAAAGGAGACTGACTATGGGACTGAAACGGACAGACGACTTTCGCCAGGATGCGGTGCGGATCGCGCTGACAAGCGGGCTAACGCGTAAGCAAGTGGCCGACGATCTAGGTGTTGGCATGTCAACACTGAACAAATGGATCACCGCGCATCGAGACACAGACGTGGTTTCCAAAGAGGATTTGAGCCTCGCCAAAGAGAATGACCGGCTTCGGCGGGAGAACCGGCTCCTGAAGGAGGAGAGGGACATCCTAAAAAAGGCCACCCAGTTCTTCGCGGGCCTAAAGCAATGAGGTTTAGGTTCATCGAAGAGCCCCGTGACAGCTTTCCAGCCAAACGCTTATGCCATGTTGTCGGTGTCAGCCCGCGCGGATTGCGGGCTTTCCGCACCCGTCCGGCCAGCCGCAGACAGCGGTCTGATATGGTGACGTTGGCGCACATCAGAGAGCAGTCGCGTCTCAGCCTGGGCCGGTATGGTCGGCCAAGAATGACCGAGGAGCTAAAGGAGATCGGCTTGGATGTTGGCCACCGCCGTGTTGGCAGGTTGATGCGCCAGAACGGCATATCTGTTGTTAGAACACGCAAGCACAAAGTGACGACAGACAGCGATCACAAGTTCAACATCTCACCGAATTTGCTGAATCGGGACTTCACAGCGGGCAAGCCCAACCAGAAATGGGCGGGCGACATCAGTTATGTTTGGACGCGGGAGGGATGGCTGTATCTGGCAGTGATCCTGGACCTGCATTCCCGGCGCGTCATCGGCTGGGCCGTCAGTAACCGGATGAAACGCGACTTGGCCATCAGAGCGCTAAATATGGCCATTGCCTTCCGGGCACCACCGAAGGGCTGCATCCATCATACAGACCGTGGCAGCCAATATTGTTCTCACGACTACCAGAAGATCCTGCGCCAGCATGGGTTCAAGGTATCGATGAGTGGAAGGGGAAACTGCTACGACAACGCCGCTGTCGAAACCTTCTTCAAAACCATCAAGGCAGAGCTGATCTGGCGACGGTCCTGGGAAACAAGGCGGCAAGCTGAGATGGCAATCTTCGAGTACATCAACGGCTTCTACAATCCGCGCCGCCGTCACAAAGCACTGGCTTGGAAAAGCCCCGTCGCCTTCGAACGAAAGGTGGCTTAAACGAGCACTTGGGGCGGCACAAAAGCGTGACAGGTCCAAGAAGCCTTCACCCGTTGCCAGTCCGAAGCGCTCTCTGGCTTCGGCAATGGCGATCTATTTGTAGAGCGCCTGGTACGCCGCGCCCGCCATATCGAGGTGCAGGTAATTGGCGATGGCACGGAAGTCTCTCACCTGTGGGAGCGTGATTGCTCGCTCCAGCGCCGTCGTCAGAAGATCGTGGAGATCGCGCCCGCGCCGACGCTTGATCCGGTGGTGCGGGACCGGTTGCTCGACGCGGCACTGCGCCTTACCGGGGCGGTAAACTACAAGAATCTATGCACCGTCGAGTTCCTGGTGGATGCCGACACCGCCGAGTTCTTCTTTATTGAGGCAAACCCCCGCCTCCAGGTCGAGCACACGGTGACGGAGGAAGTCAGCGGCCTGAATTTGGTTGAGCTTCAGTTGCAGATCGCGGGCGGCCAGACGCTGGCCGAACTCGGCCTCCGCAAGGACGAGGTGCCGACGCCTCGCGGCATCGCCGTGCAATTGCGCGTCAATACGGAGACCATGCAGGCCGACGGTGAGGCCAAGCCTGGCGGCGGCCCGCTCTCGGCATTCGAGCCTCCTTCGAGCCGGGATATCCGCGTCGATAGCTATAGCTATGCCGGTTACCGCACCAATCCGGCCTACGACTCTTTGCTGGCCAAGTTGATCGTGCACACAGCCTCCAAGAGCCTGCCCGATGCGATGACCAAAGCCTACCGCGCGCTTTGTGAGTTCCACGTGGCGGGTGCGCCGACCAACATTCCCTTCCTGCAAGCCCTGTTGCGCGAAGACGCGGTGAAGGAAGGCCGGACCGACACCGATTTCATCGGGGCCAACGCCGCCCGGCTGGTGGAGGCCGACCACGCTGCACATCCGCACCTCTATTTCGCTCCGACGACGGAGTCCGGCGGGCGCTCTGGCCGGGCGGGGGTGAAGGTCGATAACGTCGATCCGCTGGCCGTGCTTGCCTTTGGCCAGTCCGACGCAAGGCAGGGCGCTGCCGCTCGTGCCGCCGCGGAAGAAAACCTGGCGGAAGGCATGGTCGCTGTCCGCACGCCGCTGCAAAGCACCATCATCTCCGTCACTATCTCCGAGGGCGACGTGGTGCCCCGTGGCGCGCAACTCGCCGTGATGGAAGCCATGAAGATGGAGCACGAGATCAAGGCGGAAACCGCCGGCATCGTCCGCGCCATCCATGCGGAGGCGGGCGACACCATGTGGGAAGAGCAGCTTCTGATCGCGCTGGAGCCCTCCGATGCCGCCGGTGACACCGCCATGGCGGAGGAGGAGATCGATCCGGACTATATCTGCCCCGATCTGGCTGAAGTACTGGAACGCAAATCCCTGATCTATGACGAAAACCGGCCCCAGGCCGCCGCGCGCCGCCGCAAGACCGGCCACCGCACGGTCAGGGAGAACGTCAACGATCTGGTCCACCCTGACACCTTTATCGAATACGGCCCCATGGTGGTCGCCGCGCAGGTTCGCCGCCGTGGCATCGAAGACCTCCGCACTCGCAGTTCTGCCGACGGCATCATTGTCGGAGTCGGTCAGGTGAACGAGGATCTGTTTGGCGATCCGGCCTCGCGCGTTGTCGTGCTGGCCTATGACTACACGGTCTTTGCGGGTACCCAGGGCGTCCACAATCACTGGAAGACGGACAAGGGCATCGACCTGGCGGACGATGGCCGTATGCCCGTTATCCTGTTTGCGGAGGGCGGCGGCGGGCGGCCGGGCGATGACGACTATGGCGGCTTCATCGGCTTCGATACATTCCATCATTTCATGAAGCTGTCGGGCCATGTGCCCATCGTCTGCATCGTCGCCGGGCGCTGCTATGCAGGCAATGCTTCACTGGTGGGCGTGTTCGCGCCGGAGGATATCGGCCCCTCCGACGTGCAGTCGAAAAACGGCGTCATCGATATTCTGGTCGAGAACGAGGCCGAAGCGGTCCAAGTAGCTAAGAAGTACGTCTCCTATTTCCAGGGGCCGCTGAAGAACTGGACAGCGTCGGACCAGCGTCGCATGCGCCACATCGTACCGGAGAACCGGCTGCGCATTTACGAAATCTGCGACGTGATCGAGACGCTGGCGGACGAGGACTCGGTGCTGGAACTGCGGAAGGACTTCGGGCGGACCATTGTCACCTGCCTGGTCCGGCTGGAGGGAAGGGCGGTCGGCGTCATCGCCAATGATCCGAAGCATCTGGGCGGCGCCATCGACTCGGACGGCTCCGACAAGGGCGCGCGTTTAATGCAGCTTTGCGACGCCTACGACATTCCCATCGTCCACCTCTGCGACACGCCCGGCATCATGGTCGGGCCGGAGATCGAGAAGACCGCTCTGGTCCGGCACGCGGCGCGCATGTTCGTCAACAGTGCGAACCTGACCGTGCCCTATTGCACCATCATCACCCGGAAAGCCTACGGCCTCGGCCAGAGCGCCATGGCGGGTGGCAATCTGCGGTTCCCGTACTTCTACGTCGCCTGGCCCACTGGCGAATTCGCCCCCCCATGGGCATCGAAGGCCAGGTAAAGCTCGGTTACCGCGCGGAACTGGAAGCCGTCGAAGACCCGGAGGAGCGGCGGCAACTCTATGAGAAGCTGGTTGCAGGACTCTACGAGTCCGGTAAGGCCATCAATCGCACGGCGAACTTCTCGCTCGACGAGGTGATTGACCCGGTGGACACGCGGAAGTGGGTGGTGAACCTGCTAGCCTCCATCCGCCCGCCCGCACCCAGGGACAAGAAAAAACGCCCGATTATCGACACGTGGTAGGCGTTTCCCGGCGCTACGCCCGGCCGGCAGAGCCGGGCGTAGCGCCGGGATCTCCACCAGAGGTTCGTGCAGAAGGAGATCCCGGATACCGCCTTGCGGCGCTTCTGGGACACGCGGCCCCCACGGACCGCTATTCCTCCTGCTTCGGCGCGATATTCGGGATGCCGTTCATCAGACTGGCCGGGATCATCTCGACTAGGTCGTCGACGGTAAACATGCCGTCATTCTCATGCTGGTACATGGAGCGAGCTTCCTCGCCATAATAGTAGGTGTGGATCAGGCCCTTCTCCGCATGGAAAATCTGGCCGTTCACGTCCGCGGACTCGTCCGTGCAGAGGTAGCCCACCATCGGCGCGATGTATTCCGGCCCCGGCATCGCCATGCGGGCATCGTACTGCGCCTGGGTGAGCAGGCCGCGGTCGAGCCGCCGTTTCCAGCCTGCGATGACGGTGGCGTTGACCGTCATGCGCGTCGCCGCCATCGGGCACATGGCGTTCGCCGTGATGCCGTAGCGCCCGCACTCCCGCGTGATCGTGCGGGTCAGACCAATAATGCCTGCCTTGGCAGCGGCGTAGTTGCACTGCCCGACCGAGCCCTTGAACGCATCCGACGAGAAATTGACGATCCGGCCATGACGCTGGGTGCGCATCAGCTTGATCGCATGGTGGCACATGTTCCAGTGCCCCTTCAGGTGGACATTGAGTACCTGGTCGAAATCGTCCTCGGTCATGTTCCAGATCATACGCTCGCGCAGCATACCGGCGACGTTCACCAGGAAATCAATCTTGCCGAACGTATCGGCGCACTCTTTCACCATACGGCCTGCTGTGTCGTATTCTGACACCGAGCCAAAATTGGCGATCGCGTTGCCGCCGGCGGCTTTGATCTCTGCGACAACTTCATCCGCCGGGCGTTCTTCCGTGACTTCGCCGTTCCGGCCGACGCCAGGGTCGTTTACGACAACGCTGGTGCCTTCTTTCGCGAGCAACAATGCTACCGCTCGGCCGATGCCGCGGCCTGCACCAGTGACGATTCCGGCCTTACCTTCCAATCGCATGGAACATTTCCTTCTTGGGCGCCCGATATCTCAGGCAAATTGTGGACCGGGAAATGCTAGTGCTAAGGTTGCGCGAACCGCAACAAGGAAACCCGCCCATGGCCTCCTCCAACGCCGCCTGGCTCGATCTCACCCAGGAAGAAATCCTGGAACCCGACCTGCCGATCATCGACCCGCATCATCACCTTTGGGACGCGCGCGGCAGCCACTATGTGCAAAGCCGCTACCTGCTGGATGACATGCTGGCGGACGTTTACAGCGGACATAACATCGTGAAGACGGTGTTCATCGAATGCGGGGCCATGTTCCGCGCGGATGGGCCAAAACACATGGCCTATATCGGCGAGACTGAGTTCGTGAATGGCATCGCCGCCATGTGTGCCTCCGGCATGTACGGCAAGACGCAGATCGCGGCTGGCATCGTCGGCAGCGCACCGATCCGCCTGGGCGACAAGCCGAGTGCTGAAGCCCTGGACGCGCAGATCCATGCAGGCAATGGCCGGTTCCGCGGCATCCATGTCGGTGCAACCTGGGGTGCCAGCCCTGAGGTGGAGAACCACCGCACAGAACCGCCCCAGGGCATGTATGGCGACGCGACTTTCCGGGAAGGCTTCAAGCACCTTGCGCCGCGCAACCTGACCTTTGAGGCCTGGTGCTACCACACCCAAATCCCGGAACTGACCGAACTGGCGAAGAGGTTCCCGGACACCACCATTATCCTGGACCATTTTGGCGGCCCCATCGGCGTCGGCCCCTATGCGGGGAAGGAGGACGAGGTGTTCGAGGCATGGCGCAAAGCCATAGGCCCGCTCGCCGAATGCCCGAATGTGATGGCGAAGCTCGGCGGCATCGTGATGAATGTGAACGGTTTTGCCTGGGACGCGAAGCTGAAGCCGC
Organism: Alphaproteobacteria bacterium; assembly: GCA_965202745.1. Taxonomy (GTDB): domain Bacteria; phylum Pseudomonadota; class Alphaproteobacteria; order Bin95; family Bin95; genus JACKII01. The sequence continues at coordinate 20,572 of CBDBCB010000018.1, read as the reverse complement.
CATCCAGCCAGGAACTGATGGAGCGCACCCGCCGCTACTACGAGCACACGATCGACATTTTCGGCGTGGACCGTTGCATGTTCGAGTCAAACTTCCCGGTCGATAAGATCGCGTGCAGCGACAACGTGCTCTGGAACTCATTCAAGCGGCTAGCCGCGAACTATTCCGCGGCGGAGAAGGCGGCGCTGTTCCATGACACGGCTGCGCGCGTCTATAACCTCGGCTGATGCAACCCGCCCGTCTGCGCGCCAGGTTCTGGATCGACGCCTGCCTGACTGTCTGCCGGGCGGAGGCCGTGCCCGCGACCGTGCTGGCGCGCGGCGATGCGGATGCAGGCAGCGTGCTGCTGAAGTGGCGGCGTCCGGATGGGCAGGGTAGCGTGCTCGCCCCGATGACGAACCTGGAGGGCGCGCGCGTCTGGCGATCGGCGACAGGCGCTGACCCTGTGGCGGAGTCGGATTGCGACGCCTACTGGCAGCGCCAGCGCGACCGCGACCCGGACCTCTGGGTGCTGAAAATCGAAAGCCGCGAACTCTGGCATCCCCTGGGGGAGCCGATGGAGGCAGCTGGGCCCGAGGAGGCTAACCCGGCGGAAGCCCTGTTCCGGCACCGGTAGTGGCACACAGCGCCATCACGTCCTCAACTTGTTTCAGGCCACAGACGCTTTTGTTTTGGGGTCTTATATTGAAGCGGGCTAGGCACGAGCGCAGCGCATCGGTCATCTGTGGGAAAAAGATAAAGATTGCCATCCCAGACAACACCGCACCTCGTCGGCTAGATAGGGTGAACCGGGAGTTCCGCGTGCCCGCGCCAATCATGCTTCGCCCTTACGGCGATGCAAGAATCCCTGCGGGTAACAGGTAAGCGATTTCCCTTATATCGCCACCTGAGAAGGGTTCGCCACTGTCGTCTTCATAGTCGATGCCTTTGCCCGGCGGATCGTCAGCTGGCGGCTCGGCATCTTGGCCCCTGACGCTGCTTCGATGTCGTGGAATTTGCGGCCTTAAAATTTGTAGATTGGTTCAACTATCGCCGCATTTTCTAGCCCATCGGGATCATCTCGCCCACAGAAGCCGAGGCCAACTTCTCCGCAGCCCTGGAAACTGAAGCCATAGCCGGGTAACCAAAATCAATCAGCCTCCAGTAAATCAGGGGCGGTTCTTCATTATGCTCAAACCAGCCGCTGTTAGGCGCACTCATGTCGATTGCATTTGCCTCGCGAAACATCGACAAATGCAGGAATGATGAACGCCTGACCAACTTTCGCTAAACGTCCCCGATATGAGATATAATACGTGTTGATATTGATGCGGCCTGAAAATTTGTTCGTTTCTGTCCCGTTGCCCATCAAAGTTTGCTCGGAATGAAAGCTCGGGACCTCCTTGGCGATTTATTTGCCGGCACTGTCATCGCGACGTCCAACATTGCCCTCGCGGTGAGCTTTGCCGCGGCGATTTTTCAGGGAGAGTTGGCGGCCGGGTTCACGACTGGCGTCTGGATCATGCTGTTGACGATGATTGCTGTCGGCCTTGCCATCGGGATGTTCACAACACTGCCGCCGATTGCAGGCGGTCCGGATACCGCTGTCATCGCCGTTATCGGTTTGATGGCCCCTGCAATAGCCGGCCCGATGCTTGCCGCGGGGATCCCCATGGCAGCCGTGTTGGTCCATGTCATGTTGGGGATGACACTGGTTGCACTGGCGAGCAGTCTAATGCTTCTGGTTATCGGTTTGACAGCCCTGGGCCAATCACTTCGGTTCGTGCCGTTTCCGCTCGTGGCCGGATTTTTGGCGGTCACAGGCATTCTCCTTATTTTCTTCAGCGTGCAGATCGTTACAGGCGAGGCATTCGCCTTAACCAGCATCGGCACTCTCTGGGCCGATGAATATGTCTACCAATTGGCAATAATGTTCGGGTTTTCAGTGCTGCTGGCCGCAGCTCGTTCGGCGATTAAATCTCCCTTGGTTACGCCGCTGGTCTTCTTTTGGGCCGCATTGGCGCTGAATATGTTTCTGCAGACCGGGCGGCTGGGTGATCTTGCCGACTGGTATCTGTGGGCTGCCAAAGGGCTCACATCGTGGGCACCCTATCTTGAAGTTCAAGCTACAGCGATCGACTGGACGGTCTATCTTTCCGCAAGGCCGGAACTGGCGACCTGCGTGATTGTCGGGTTGATCTCACTGATTGTCGGATTTCTACCTTTGAATCCAGCCGGATGGCGGCTGCAGACATCAACAACGAACTGCGCATCTACGGCGGATCGACCCTCATCTCCGGCCTTGTGGGCGGCATGACCGGTGGCATACTGTTCAGTACGTCCAAGTTTCTGGCCGATTCCAGCGCGAAAACCCGGTTCGTCTATGTGGTGATTACCGCTCTTCTCGCTCTCACCATTTTTGCCGACCTCGATCTCCCGCGGCTCGTGCCGGCGCCGATACTTGGCGGATTCCTGCTGTTGCTCGGCTATACGATGACCGCCGAGGCGCTCAAGATCACCATCCGGCAGCGCGCCAGCCTGGAGATGCTGCTAACCATTTTCATTCTCCTCTTGTGTCTATGGCAAGGCTTCATTGTCGGCGTGGTTGCCGGGTTTGTCGCCGCGTGCCTGCTTTTTGCTTTCAGCTATTCACGCATAGGGGTAATGAGACGGCACAGCACTAGGCGTTTATTGGCTGGCGCAACCGAGCGGGCCCATGATATTGACACACTCATCCACGAGAGTGGCAATAGTATACATTTGTATGAGTCGGAGGGGTACGTCTTCTTCGGGTCGTCGGAAGCAGTGTTCGAGCAGATAAGGTGTCAGGACAAACGCCAAACCGGGATACCCATCCGTAGCATCATCCTGAATCTGTCGCGGGTCACCGGCTATGACAGTTCTGCTATCAATACCATAAACAAACTGCGTGGTTATTGTCTCAGACGGGAAATAACGCTGATCATATGCGGTATTGATGGCGGCAGTTTCCAGAAAATAATTTCTGCCTCCCTGCAGGGCAGTAGCCCGGGCATCACGCTTTTCTCTGAAACTATAGAGGCCCTCGATTGGGCCGAAGGAAACCTGCTTGAGTCATTGACGCAGGCAACCAACTCGGCGGAGCCCAAAGTTGACCTCGCGTCGTGGCTTTCCGCTGAACTTGCAACACCGGTGAGCATGCGGTTGTAAGCGATTATTTTAGGCGTACCGAACTGCCTGCCGGGGAACAATTGTGTGCGCAAGGTGACACCGCCAATTCCATCGACTTTGTCGCCTCTGGAACTGTTGCAATGATGCTGGAACTGGCGTGCGGCCAGCAACAATGCGTGCGGCGCTCCAGCCGCCGCACTGTAACCGGTGAGATGGGCTTCTTCCGCCAGGCCCGGCGGACTGCATCTGTAATCGCGGAAACGCCCGCAACTGTATACTCGCGTGACCGTGAGAATTTCGACCGGCTGCAACACGACCATCCAGCAATCTACGACAGCCTGTTGCACTTCGTGATCAGACTCCTGTCAGACCGACTCGATTTGTCAACGGCGGAACTGTCATCTATGCGCTATGTCGACATCAACGAAATGCCGCTGCGTTAAGGGCCTTGTTGGCGGTGAGCAAGGCTACTCTATGATCTACGATTGCACCGTTGGCTATTCAATTTAGAATACCATAGCAGCTAAACGCATCCAACATCACGGCGGCTGAATAGAGATGGAATTTACCGAGAGCACCGTCTCCGCCCATGGGCTGGAGGCCAGGGTTTGGCGGGCAGGCTCAGGGCCGAAGCTTGGCTACTTCGCGGACTTTGCTGGGCTACCAAAATGGACGCCGATGCTAACCGCTCTGGTGGAGCATTGCGAAGTTTCCGCCATTTCCCTGCCAGGCTTTCCGGGCGGTGGGGGCGGGCATCTGGAACTGGACTCGCCGTTTGAGTGGTTGATGGCGACCCATGATCTGTTTGTGGCAGCCGGATGCCGAGGCAGTGCGCTAATGGGCTGCTCGGTCGGAGGCACGCTGGCGGCGGAGGTGGCAGCAATCTGGCCGGAGAGTGTCGCGAAACTGATATTGCTTGCTCCTTTCGGCCTGTACGATGGTGCCAATCCACCGGCCGACCCCTGGGCGCAGCGGGCCGACAAGTTGCCTGCACTTATGTGCAGAGACCCGGACCTTTATTCCAGCTTGATTGAAAAGCCGGGCAACGCCGACCCCGTTGAATGGCCCATCACCATGACCCGTGCGCGGGAGGCATCCGCGCGTTATCTCTGGCCGAATGGAGCTACCCGCTTAGAGAAACGCTTGGGCCGGATCACCTGCCCGGCCCTGGTGCTGTGGGGGAAGAACGACAGGGTGCAACCACCTGTCTATGCCGAAGCGCTGCGGGATGGTATCGCCGGACCAGTCACAGTCCAGACCATTGCCGCAGCCGGCCACATGGCGGCGTTTGACCAACCGGACGCTGTTACCGCAGCGGTCGGGCAGTTCCTGGCTAGCTAGGAAACTAACCATGCAGCTACACCCCATAGCTAACAGTTTTGCGCGCGAAGTCACCGGCACCAATTGCTGCGAGCCAATGGCGGAAGCCGATGCCCATGCCCTGCGCAAGGCTTGGTCGGAGCATGGTGTTTTGGTGTTCCGCGGCCAGTTGCTGGAAGAAGATGCACTCGTCCGTTTCTCTGAGGTTTTCGGTGAACCGGACCGGATAGTACGGGAAGACTGGGCCAGCAAGAAAGAGCAAGCCATCATCTATATCTCGAACCTGTTGGACCGTAACGGCACCGCTATCGGCGGCCTGGGCGTAGGCGAGATTACCTGGCATTCCGACCAAAGCTACCAGAGCAATCCGGCGACCGGCTCGTTCCTGTATGGGGTCGAAATTCCCAAGGACCATGGCCACACCGAGTTTGCGAATCTGCGTCTTGCCTACGCCACCCTGCCGCCGCCGCTGAAAACTCTCGCGGACCGGGCATGGGGCGTGTTCAGCTACACCTACCGTTCTGCCGCTTATGACGAGAGCCCGGAAGCATCCGCCAAAGCGCGCGCCAGGTCGCCGGACGTGCTGCATCCACTGGTACATCACCATCCGACGGAAGGCTGGGGCGCGCTCTACCTTGATCCCGGCACCATGCCCGGCGTCGAGGGGATGCCGGACGACGAAGGCCGGGCGCTGATTATGGAATTGCAGGAACACGCGACCCAGCCGCCCTTCGTCTATCGCCACGAGTGGCGCATGGGCGATTTGGTGATGTGGGACAATGGTTTCACGCTGCACCGCCGCGGGGTGCTCGACCCCACACAACCACGCCTGTTGAAACGCACCACGGTGCGCCTATCTTCTGAGCAACACATCGTACCCCTCACCCGCACGCCGGAGGCTGTTACCCCATGACCGAGAAAGTCATCAAGACCGACGAAGAGTGGCGCAAGATCCTGTCACCGGACGTCTACGCCGTCACTCGCCAGCATGGCACGGAACGGGCATGGAGCGGCGTCTACAACGACGAAAAGCGCAAGGGCACTTATGGCTGCATCTGCTGCGGCCAGGACCTGTTCCATTCCGACACAAAGTACGAAAGCGGCTCAGGCTGGCCCTCCTACTGGAAGCTGATATCAGAAGACCGGGTGTCCCTGCACCACGACAACAGCTATGGCATGGTGCGGACGGAAGTGCGCTGCTCCAAGTGCGATGCCCACCTGGGGCACCTGTTCCCGGACGGGCCGCAGCCGACCGGTGACCGCTACTGCATGAACTCCCTGTCGCTGGACCTGAAACCGGAAGAGTAGATCCGGCTACCTTTATCGTTGAAACGGGAAGCGCTCGACCAGTAGGAAGGGTGCTTCTCTTGTTTCCTGGCGGTAGAGGCAAACGGCATCGACGGCCAGCGGTTCCTCCGCAAATCGTGCGGCCAGCGGGGCCAGATAGGCTGTAATTGCGTCGTGCAGTGCCTGGTCCCTGTTCGAACCGAGCATGGTCATGTGGAACCGGAACTCTTCCATCACATAGGGATAGCCCCATTGCTGGAGGTAACCCTCCTGCCGTGCCGAAAGCCCCCTCGCACGGCGTTTGGCCAACTCGGGTGCCGATGGCGGCGCGCGGAAGGCATCAAATGCTGCCACACAATCGGCTGCGAGCCGGTCCATCGCCGCCGATGGCGCGGTAAGCGCAAAGGCCTGAAACTGCCCGATGCGCTGCACGCTGACCGGCGGTGCGTCAAACGCCTCCCACCTGGCAGCAAAAGCGCGCGCAGCAGCCCGCAGATTGTCGGCCGCATAACCATCGACAAGGTGAAATGGCGGTTTCAGCGTAGCGTGAAAGCCATAGTTGCGAGGCGATTGTGTAGCAGCAGCAAGCGCCTCCGCTGTCAGACCCGGCACATCTGGCTGCGGCAGAGCCTGGCCGCTGACCGGGTCGCGGCCCAGCCAATTAATGCCGAAGCGCCAGATGTCCGTATTTTCAGCGGGGGCAAAATAAATGGCGTAGCGGTCAATGCTAGGCATCAGACGACCCTCCGCCCAGCGACATACGTCGCCTGCACCACCGGTACCTGCCCCGCCAGGCGCACCACAATCAGGTCGGCGCGCTTACCCGGCACGATCTCGTCCCGGTCAGGCAGACCTGCCACGGCGGCCGGCGCCGCGCTTGCCCACCGAACGACCTCCGGCAGGTTGGCCGAGTCATTGTCAGCAGCCAGCATGAACACAGCGTGTAGCATGGAGGCGGGGACGTAGTCGCTCGCTAGTAGATCAAGCAACCCGGCTTTGGCGAGTTCCAGCGCCGAAACATTTCCATAGCTGGAGCCACCGCGCACCACATTCGGCCCACCCATCAGGTTGAGCAGGCCGCACGCCTTCGCCCGCTCCGCCGCTGCAAGGCTGGTAGGAAATTCGGAAATCGCCAGCTTTTCGGATGCGGAAAGTTCCACATGTTCGACGGTCTCGTCGTCATGGCTGCCTATGGGAATGCCATGCAAATGACCCAGCCGCACCAGCTTGGCGCGGATCTGTGGCGCGAGTTCTTTGCTACGTTGCAGCAGGCTGTCGATATGCTCATCCATTTGCGCCTCCGTCAGCCGTTGAGAGTCGAGATGACGGCGGCGGTATTCCAGCACGTCGGGCGACTGACGGTGGCCGGGCGCATGGTCCATCAACGTAATGAAGCGCAGACGCGGATCGGTCAGGTAGGGTGCCAGAATGTCGATCGTGTCAGGGTCCGTCACCTCGCAGCGGGCGTGGAGGAAATGCTCGGCCCGAAGCGCACCCGCCTTGGCGGGCCTCCTCCAGCCCACCGAGGATCGGCTCCAATGCCGTTTTACGCTCAATCTTGCGGTAACTTGTGCCGAAGGGTAGCGCGTCGAAAATCGTGGTAATGCCGCTGGCCGCAACCTGGGCATCGTGCGCCACCGCTGCTTCCAGGGGGTTCTAGAAGATGCCGGGCCGCGGCTCGAAATACTTCTCTACCGCGTCGGTGTGCAGGTCCACCAAACCGGGCAGCAGGTAATTACCGCCACAATCCACATCACCGGTCTTACGTCCTGGCTCAACAGCCGCGATCTCGCCGCCGTCAATGCGGACGGCGCCTTCCAGAACTTCTGTCGGTGTGATGATCCTGGCGTTGGCGAGAACCGGCACCGCCTCAAACCACCCTCTGACCGCCGGACCAGACCGCGCGAACCACCGGCACGCCTTCATGCAGCCGCACCAGGGCCAAGTCGGCGCGCAGTCCCGCCTCTAGCCGGCCGCGGTCGCTCAGTTGCGCGAGCCGCGCAGGTGTCGCCGTCACCGTGGCGATGGCGTCAGGCAGGCTCATTCCCGCCTTATCGTGCAGCAGAAATGCTGCGTGCAGCAGACTGAATGGCGCGTAATCCGAAGAGAGACCATCCACCAGACCGTCATGGGCTAAGTCCAGCGCTGAGACATTACCGCTATGCGAGCCGCCGCGCACCACATTGGGGGCGCCCATCAACACGCCGATCCCGGCTGCGTTCAGCCCGGCTGCGGCTTCAGGTGTGCTCGGAAACTCGGCAATGGTGATCCCGTCACGCTTGGCTTCTTCCACGTGTTCCAATGTGGTGTCGTCATGGCTCGCAAGAGGCAGCCCCTCGCCCTTTGCCCGCCAGTGTTCCAGGATCGCCGCCCGGTGCTTTGATGCCAGTTCCTGACCCGTGGCGATACGCTCAGCAACATGGCTCTCGAAGGTCTCCCCCTGCTTCAGACGGGGCGTCAGGAAGGTGCGGTAGGCATCCATATCGCGCCACTGCCGCTGGCCGGGTGTGTGGTCCATCACGCTGATGAGGGTCAGCAGAGGTTCGTTCCAGATCGGCTCCATCAACCGAAGGACCGAAGGGTCCGGCAGTTCGCAGCGCATATGCAGAAAGTGTTCCGCGCGGAACAGGCCAGCCGCCATACCTTCCTTGATGGAATTGATTGTAACTTCCAGGAATTCCCGCCGCCCCGGTGCATCGGAAAACTCCCCGACCGAAACCGAGTCATAGACCGTCGTGATACCCGCCCCCGCGCAGGCTGTATCATGCGCTAGGATGGCGGAAAGCGGCGTGGACCAGAGCATGCCGGGGCGCGGTTGCAGGTTCTTCTCGATATTGTCGGTGTGCAGTTCGACCAGACCGGGAATGAGATAGTCTCCCTGCCCATCCTCGCCCGTCGCCGGACCGGAGCCGAGCGCATGGATGCGGCCGTCCTTGACCGAAATATGCCCTGTGACCACCGCATTGGGCGTCACCAATTGAACGTCGGTAAGCGTGAATTGACTCATGGGGCGGCCTGGAACTCGGTTACGTCAAACAAGCGGGTGGCGATGGCGTCGCGCACCGGCGCATCATGGCAGATGGCGACAATGGCAGAGCCTGCATTCCGCGCCTCGTTGATCAATACCACCACCGTATCGCGGTTCGCTGCGTCAAGCGAGGCGGTTGGCTCATCCAGCAGCATGACCGGATAGGAACGGACGAAGCTGCGCGCGATGTTCACCCGTTGCTGCTCGCCACCGGAAAATGTCGCGGGCGGGACGCTCCAAAGCCGCTCCGGCAGGGCAAGGCGCGCCAGCAGATCGCTGGCCTTAGCCTTGGCGGTTTCGTCGTCCACCCCCTGCGCGAGCAGCGGTTCGGCGACGATGTCGAGTGCGGGGACTCGCGGGATCACGCGCAGGAACTGGCTCACATAGCCCATGGTCTCCCGCCGGACGGCGAGGATTTCGCGCGGCTCTGCCGTGACCATGTCGACCCATTCTTCACCATGCTTCACGCGGATATGGCCTGCATCCGGCAGGTAGTTGGCGTAGAGCGAGTGGAGCAGCGTGCTCTTGCCATTGCCGGATGGACCCGAGAGCACGACGCACTCGCTAGAGGAGACCGTGAAGGAGACGTCGCGGAACACCGGCAGACGGACGCCGCCCTGGGTGTGCAGAGTGAATGTCTTGGCCAGGTTTTCGACCTGAAGGACGGGGGATTGGGACACGGGCCTAAACCTGTAATACGGCGGAAACGAGGAGTTGGGTGTAGGGTGGTACGGGTCGTCGAGCACCTGGTCGGTCAGGCCGCTTTCCACGACCTCGCCGCCCTTCATCACCATCAGCCGCTCGCCGAGATTGCCACCCGCGGAAACGCCCATGCGCAGGCCATCGCGCGGGTTCTGGTGGACGATGCCACAATCCGTACGCATCAGCAGCCGGCGCTCGGGCTCGGAAAGTTTAAAGATGTCGGTCATGCCGCTGTTGCGCGTGTCGAAGCTGATGCAGCCCGCCGTCGGCTCCAGCTTTGCAGAGAGGCAGTTGAGCAGGGTGCTCTTGCCGGAGCCTGACTCGCCGACAATGCCGAGCACTTCGCCCTGGTAGAGACTGAAACTGACATCGTGGCAGCCGGTGCGCCCGCCGGGGTAGATCTTGGTGACGCCGTCGGCGACGAGGAGGGGTTCAGTCATAGCCTGCTTCCTCCGCCTCGGTCGCAAGGGGGCCGACATGGCCTGCTGCGCGCCGCTTGCCGCAATAGTCGCTGTCGGAGCACACGAACATGTGGCCGCCCTGGTCATCCAGAATCACCTCGTCCAGAAAGGAATCGTCCGCGCCGCAGAGACCGCAGACCTCCTCCCATTGCTGCTTCTGGAAGGGGTAATCCTCGAAATCGAGACTCTTGACGCTGGTATAGGGCGGGATGGCGTAGAGCCGTTTCTCACGCCCAGCACCGAACAATTGCAGCGCAGCCATGTCGTGCATTTTCGGGTTGTCGAACTTGGGGATCGGGCTCGGCGCGGTCACATACCGGCCGTTGGTCAGCACCGGATAGTCATAAGTGACCGAGATATCTCCGAAGCGCGCGGTGTCCTCATAGAGTTTCACCTGCATGAGGCCGTATTCGGCATAGCCATGCATCTTGCGGCACTCGACCTCCCGCGGCTCCAGCTTGCGGAGCGGTTCCGGGATCGGCACCTGGTAGACCAGGATCTGATCCTCGCGCAAAGGCTCCTCCGGGATGCGGTGGCGCGTCTGGATGATGGAGGCCTCCGCCGTATCCTCGGTCGTCGCGACATCCGCCGTGACGGCGAAAAAGCGGCGGATGCCGACGGCGTTGGTGGTGTCGTCCGCGCCCTGATCGATGACCTTCAGCGTGTCGTCGCGGCCCAGTATCGCCGCCGTCACCTGGATGCCGCCAGTCCCCCAGCCATAGGGCAGCGGCATCTCCCGCCCGCCGAAGGGGACCTGATAGCCGGCGATCGCCACCGCCTTCAGCAGGTTGCGCCGGATCATCCGCTTGGTCTGCTCGTCCAGGTATGTAATCAGACAGAAGGATTGATCAGACCGGGATCATCTTGGATGTATCGGGACGGGGCGGGATAGATCACGGTTATCAAGGGTTTAAACGGTCTGGCCTGATGGGCGCGCGGCGCGGGGAGGTTTGCGCAATCGAGGCGGGTCGGGGGATTTGAGACACATGGTTTGCGCAATTGGTCGGGCGTTCAAGGGCGTTTGAAACAGCGTTTAAACCGGGGTCGAGGCGCGGTCACATGTTCACCAGTATACACCGCACACGGCCGACGATGCGCAGCTCGTTGAGCTGTGGGCCGGTGACGAACTCGGGCGGGAAGCTGCCGCCATCGGAGATGATGACGATCGAGGTGGGCGTGCCGACTGGGCCGGGTGCCAGGGGCACGAGGCGCTTGATATAAGCCTCGCCCTCGCGGCTGAAGGCATAGATCCCCTCGCGATCGACGCGGGCCTCGGCGGTGTTGACGAGGGCCAACGCGCCGTCCGGGACGGTGGGGGCCATGCTGTCGCCGCGCACCCGGACAAGGCCCGACTGGTCGGCGTTGATCAGGTTGCGGCGCAACCATGCCTTTGAAAAGGCGAGCCTTTCCTCAACATCCTCATGCGCGGGCACAAGACCAGGACCAGCCGACAGGTTGACCTCGTATCGCGGCAGCCCTGCCCGTGCTGGTATGTGGCAACGGTGGCTCAGCCTCTGACGCCCAGCACATCGCAGGCGAGTTGGTAGGCCGCTTTCTGAAGGAACGCCGCGCGCTCAACGTCATCGCCCTGACCGCTAACCCGGCCGTGCTGACCGCGCTTGCCAACGACTACGACTATGCCAGCGTCTTCGCCCGCCAGGTGGAGGCCCACGCCCGCCCCGGCGGCGTATTGCTGGCGCTTTCGACCAGCGGCAACTCCGCCAACGTCGTCCAGGCAGCAGAGGCCGCCCGCAAATCGCAGATGAAAGTGGTCGCCTTTACCGGCGAAGGCGGCGGCAAGCTCGCCCCCTTGGCCCACGCCCTGCTTGCCGTGCCCAGCAAACACACGCCCCGCATCCAGGAATGCCACTTGGCGCTCTACCACTACCTGTGTGAGAATGTAGAGCGTAAAATTTCGGGGGTTTAGGCTAGTGACAAAAGCTGGTTTCCTAAGGGCGGCTCTGCTGTCAGTACTGCTATCCGGTTGTCAGGCACCGGCTATAACGCCCGAATACCGGGTGTTTATGCCGGACAAAATCACGGCCAACACGGTCGAATTCCGGCAAGATTTCATTTTGTCATCGCCCCCGGCATCAGTGCTCAACCAGTACAAAATCACCGGCAAGGCCCGCGTCGTCGATGGACCCAGACCGGCCCCCGGTGACTCTATCGACTTCAGCTCTTTGCTGACCAACTCGGAGGTTCAGCGCGCCTTTATGACCATCGCGTTCGGCGGCGGTGAAGTTGAAGGAGCCGTTTTCGGCATCACGCCCACACAGGAGCCCGGTTATACCGGCGACACGCTAGTGAAAACACCGGCGCACATTGATATTATGGAGTTCGGTTTTAGCCGCAAAATCCCGCCGACGGTGCTGGCCATGCAGCGTGACGTCGAACGGCAGATTGCCCGGCAAACCGGTGTTACCTTCCACCATGCCAAGAAGCATCGCCCGAGCAAGTTCCGATTTGCGATGTTCTACCCGGAAGACCGCGAACACGCGCGCGCTATCGCCCTGGAGTTTCACGACCTGGCCAACAACGCGCCAGACGAGACCGCAAAGAACTGGCGCAACCTGGCAAAAATTCTGGATACATTCTCTGACAGCGAGATCAATTGCTCGGCGTTTCCAACTTTCAACGAGCAGCTCGAACCCCTTGCGGTGCTTGTCATTATCAAAACCGGCAAAGGGTACGACCCGAGCTGCGTGTATGAAGAAATGGTGCAAAGCATGGGCCTCTACAGGGACGACGATTCCCTGGTCAGCACGCTGTTCACCGACAGTTACAAATACTATGAACGCCCGACCGAACTCGACTGGCTCTTACTGAAAGTGCTCTACGACAAACGCCTGAAGAACGGCATGACCCGCGATCAGGCCCGTCCTATTGTCGCGAGAATACTCACCGAACTCCGGCCTTATGCCGACCAGCCACCTGCCGCGAATTAAGCAGTTGGCACCCAAATCAGGATGTAACTCTCATGCAACTGACCTCCGAACGCTACACGGTCAACGACATGATGGCCGCGCAGGAGTTCTATCACTCCCGCAACTGGACCGACGGTCTGCCCATCGTGCCACCGACGGCAGACGCAGTGCAGCAATGCCTCGACTGGGCCATGCTGCCGCCAGAGCATCTGGTGGGCATAGAGCCGGTGTGCGCCCGCTCGATCACAGCGGAGAAGCTGGCGATCAACAGCGTCATGGCCGGCTGCCTGCCCATGCATTTCCCGCTGGTGGTCACGGCGTTTACGGCCATGCTGCAAGACCCCTTCCTCCTGCATGGCGCAACGGCCAGTACGGGCGGCTGCGCAATTCTGACGGTCATTAACGGCCCGATCCGCAAGGAGTTGGGCATGGATGGCACCTTCAACGCGCTGGGCCATACCGACCGGGCGACAACCTCTGTCGGACGGGCGATCCGGCTGGCGCTCGGCAACCTGCTGGACGTGCGGCCGGGCGACGTGGACCGCTCCACGATCGGCCATCCGGGCAAGATCAGCTATTGCGTGGCGGAGGACGAGGAGAACTCGCCTTGGCTGCCGCTGGCCGAAGAGCGCGGAATTCCGCAGCACGCATCCGCCATGACGGTCATGTCGGCGGGTGCGCCGCGGCAGATCATGAACGAGTGGACGACCAAGCCGGAGTTGATCCTCGAGACCTTCTGCGCCGAGATCAAAGCCAGCATGCGGCACTATTCGATCTATCCCGGCAACTACGCCATCATCGTGCCGCCGCAACTGCGGGAGCACTTCGCGCGTGCCAACTGGTCAAAAGCCGACATCCGCGCCTATATCTATGAGAATGCCAAGATCCGGCGCAAGGAATGGGCCGATGTCGGCAAGGGCGCGGTGGTCGGCAGCCGCGGCGAGGAAGAATACCGCGGCCTGTCGGAGCCGGAGGACCTACTGGTGATCGCGGCGGGAGGTCCGGCTGGCGGCTTCGGCGCGGTCATCCCGCCCTGGTTCGGCCCCAAAAGCAAAGCCTGCACCGTCGCTGTCGGCGCATGTGTGGACTGTGAGATTGATTAAGAAAGAGGAGATGGCTCACCCCATGACCCTGGAAGTTCTGGACCCCACCTATGGGGGCGGCGCAAATGCCTTTGCGCTGGCCGAACGGTTGCCTTCGCTGGAAGGCAGAACCGTCGGCATTATCTCCAACGGCAAGCGGGGCACGCGGCCCTACTTCGACACGCTGGAGAAATACCTGACAGCGGCCGGCGTAGCGAATATCGTCTGGCACACCAAAGCCAACTACAGCGCTCCCGCTGAAGCATCCATCGTCGCGGATGTGCAGAATTGGGACGCAGCCTTTACCGGCATCGGCGACTGAGGCTCTTGTTCGTCGTGCAGTTTGCATGACGCAATAATGGTCGAGAAGCTGGGCGTACCCGCAATTGGCGTGATGACCACCCGCTTTATCAGTGCGGCGGACCTGATGGCCCGCGTGCTGGGCGCCGATGGCTACCGCTATGTCGCGATTGAGCACCCGATCAGTAGCGCCACCAGTGCCGCTCTGGACGCCGAAGCCAAACGCACGGTCGAAGAGGCACTGTCTATCCTGGCTGGGTAGCAGCACTTAGCTTCAAAGCTAGGCATCGGACTATCGCTTCACCTTGAGCCGCCGCAAAGCGGCGAGTCGAAAGGGCGTCACGTCAACATCTTTCGACTTCCGCCAGTTGGCGGGGCTCAAGATAAGTGATGGGTGAATTAGGGGGTACGCTGTCTGTTAACCCTACTGCGGCGGGATGAACGCCGCTCGCGTGCCACCATCCACCGGAATGATGGTGCCGGTCACATAATCCGCATTCTCGCTCAGCAGAAAGCGCATCACCTTCACAATGTCAATGGGTTGCGCGATCCGCCCCAGCGGCGAGGTGCCGGATGGCCGCCAGCCGCTATTCTCTCCGGCAGCTGCCAGCCCGCCGGAAATCATCGGCGTTTCCACCGTCCCCGGCGCCAGCGCGTTCACCAGAATGCCATGCTCCGCGCATTCGGCGGCCAGCACCTGGGTGAACTGGCTGACGGCCGCCTTCGACATGGCATAGGCACCGCTATGGTATTTGGGCCGGATGGCGGAGACGGAGGATAGAAGCACGATCCGCCCGATCTCCCCCTCGGCCGTCGCGGCTTCCAGCATGGGCATGGCGTGCTTGCAGGTCAGCCACAACCCGCGGACATTCACGCCCATCAGGCTGTCGAATTCATCAACCGGCATGTCGCGCAACGGGGCGGATTTGAACAAGCCAGCTGAACCGATCAAGGCATTGATGCGTGGCGAGTCCGCCTGAATGCCTTGCATGACAGAGGCGACCGCTGCGACATCCCGCAGATCGCAGGGGCGGGGGTGAAAATTGGTTGAGGCAAGCGCGCGGACAGCGGGAGCGAGCGCGGCGTCTGACACGTCAAAACCATAGACGGCCCATCCTTGAGCGAGCAGATCACGACAGGCTTCCTGGCCGATACCGGAGGCGGCACCGGTAACGATGGCGGTGAGGGGCATGTGACAGTTCCTTCGCGTTGTTTCCCGCGATTGAAGCAGAGGCACAGCGAACAGCGCAACATCGCGTGCCCGATTGTCGGCCAGCGGGGGCTGGTCTATTACCGATGCACGCCAAACAAAAAGGAAACGTCCCCATGACCGGCTCCAAGCCCGACCTGCTGCAAGTCGCCCAACTTCCGCCCTTCCTCGTCGAGCGGCTGGAGAAAGAATACACCCTGCACGACTTCGTTAACCCGAAAGACCCGGACGCCGTCCTGGCTGCCGTCGGCGGCAAGGTCAGGGGCATTCTGGCGGGCGGCATGAAGGGGCCGAACGCAAACCTCATCAATGCCCTGCCCAGCCTGGAAATCATCGCCTCGTTCAGCGTCGGCTTCGATGCGACGAATGTTGCAGCCGCTCATGCCCGCGACGCGATCGTCACCCACACGCCGGAAGTGCTGACAGGCGATGTGGCTGACCTGGCCATGACCTTCATCCTGATGGTCACCCGCCGCATCGGCGAGTCCGAGCGCTTTCTGCGTTCCGGCCAATGGCTGGAGCGCCGCATGGACCTGGGCACTACGGTCAAGGGCAAGCGCCTGGGCATTCTGGGCCTGGGCCGTATCGGCAAGGCCGTCGCCCGCCGGGCCGAAGCGTTCGGCCTGCAGATCCAGTATCATGACGTCAAACCCCTGGGCGACCTGCCCTACCGCTCCTATCCCTCCTTGGTGGAGTTGGCGACGGTCAGCGATATCCTGCTCGTGACCTGCGAGGGCGGCGAGGCCAACCGCGGCTTCGTCGGTGCAGACGCCCTGGAGGCGTTGGGCCCGAACGGCTTCATCGTCAACACAGCGCGCGGTCCCATCATCGACCAGCCTGCCTTGGTAAAGGCTCTGGTCGAAGGCAAGATCGCGGGCGCCGCACTAGATGTGTTCGACGGCGAGCCGGAAGTGCCTGCCGAACTGATGACCATGGAAAACGTGGTTCTGACACCGCACATCGCCAGCTCAACGCACGAAACGCGCCGGGCGATGGCCGACCTGGTCTACGACAACCTGAAAGCGCATTTCAGCGGCAAGCCGGTGCTCACTCCCGTGCCGAAGCAGGTCTAGCTCGCATCAACGAAGCGCGGCGCGCCTGGTGGCCTGATCGAAACGTTTGCGTCCGCAAGCGTTCCGTAAATTAGCCCACTTTTTCACTATGTTGGTGGTTCAAGTCAGAAAACGGACGGGTTCCGTCCATTTCCATTGAACCACTAGCCCGCGTGCCGCGCCTTCACCTCAGCGATCTTCGCGTCGATTTCTGCCTCGGTCAGGTAGCCGAGGTTGATCAGGTTCGTCCGCAGGGCGACCAACCAGCGGTCGTAATAGTGGATCGTGTCATAGACAGCCTCCCCCAATTCCTCCTGTGCCCGGCGGGATGTGTCGGAGGTCAGGCGGTTGTCGACTTCGCGCAGCAACATGCTCATGGCATCGATGCGCTTGTCCTTGAAGGTCAGTTCCGGCTCCTCGCGGACAACCGGCCCAGCGCCTTCCAAGCCGCCCAAATCGGCCACCGTCCGCTCAATGGGGGCGGAGCGGTCCGGGGTCAGGGACTTGCGGGGTGTCGTGTCACTCATGAGCATTCCTTTTTTCCGCACGTGCCTCTGCCGCGCCTGCTTTATTCGGGCCGAAGCTTAGCAGGAAGCATCCGGGGCAGGAAGTCCGCCAACGCGTTCTCCGCCGCCGCAAATAAGGCTGTTTCCGTGCCAGGAGCGGCCACGATCGCAGCATTGCCGTTGCGCATGGCCTCGCCCTCCAGGAATTCGCCGGCAAAGCATCCGGCTTCCTGGGCAATCAACTTGCCTGCCAATACGTCCCATGGCCACAAGTGCCCTTCTAAAAAGCCATCAACCTCGCCACTGGCCGCCATAGAGAGTCCCAACGCCGCCGAGCCGATCGCCCGGTACTGCAAACCATGCTCGCGCAGTCCCCCGACCAGGGGCCCGAACACCGCCGGCGTTTGCCGGCGCGAGGTGCCAAGGTCGATCAGGGCTTCTTCCGGCAGCACCGGATCGCGCCAAAGGCGCTTGCCATTCCGGGTTGCTCCCTTCCCGGCTTCCGCCAGATAAAACCAGTCCAGCGTCGGCGCGAACACAATGCCGAGGCGCAACTTCCCCTCTTCCAGCAATGCCACGGAAACGCACCAGTGCGGCAAGCCGCGGATGTAGTTGGTAGTGCCGTCAATCGGATCGACCACCCACAGCAACGCCGCCTCAACAACGCCGCCATCTTCCTCCCCCAGGAATTTGGAACCTGGCAGCAAACCGGTCAGCTTGTCCCGCAGGAGGCGCTCAACCGCGCGGTCGACCTGGATAACAAAGTCCTGCCGTGCCTTGGCTTCCACGGCCAAACCAGCAGCCCGCTCTGCCAGGGCCAACGCTCCGGCTTCGCGAATAGTGGCGCTAATTGCCTTTAGGGGCAGGGAAATGGGCATGGACATACCTTCTCGCAGGTTGAGATCGGGCGTTGACGGATCGCGCCGGAAAGGCTGCACTCCCATCAACCTGTTTATACGCTCTCTCCTGAGGACCTCCCAATGGTGCCCAATGACCTAGTTTCGCTTTCTGCCGTCGAACTGCGCCGCCGCATCGGCAGCAAGGAAATTTCACCGGTTGAGGTCCTGGACGCCTTCATTACGCAGATCGAGGCAGTCAATCCCGCGGTCAACGCCATTTGCGCCACCGATTTCGACGGTGCCCGCGCCCAGGCAAAGCGGGACGAAGCCGCCGTTATGGCGGGCGAGGAATTGGGCGTATTGCACGGCCTGCCCTGCGGTGTAAAAGATCTGGACGCTACCGGCGGCCTTCTGACGACACTCGGTTCGCCCTTGCACAAAAACGATATTCCTGACCGCGACAACTTCATGGTGAGCCAGGTGCGCGGCGCGGGCGCGAACCTGTTCTGCAAGACCAACACCCCGGAATTCGGCGCAGGCTCCAACAGCCGCAACCCGGTCTGGGGCGCGACCGGCAACCCATTCGATCCCATGAAGACGGCGGGCGGCTCCAGCGGCGGTTCGGCGGCGGCGCTCGCCTGCAACATGATGCCGATTGCGACGGGCTCCGACACCGGCGGCTCTTTGCGGAACCCGGCGGCCTGGTGCGGCTTGGTCGGCTTCCGCACGACGCCCGGCACCATCCCGAACGACAAGCCCGTTTTCGGCTGGTCGCCGCTTTCTGTTGTCGGGCCGATGGGACGGACGGTTGAGGATACCACCTTGTTGATGGCGGCACAGGTCGGCACGACCAATGCGGACCCGCTCTCTCGCGGTCTTTGGCCGGAAGATGCCTTGAACCTGGACCGCGTCGACCTCAGCTCGCTCCGCATCGCCTATAGCGCGGACCAAGGTTTCGCGCCGGTCGAGGAGGCTTACCACCCAGTGTTCGCTGACCGCATCAACGCCATCAAAGGCTTTTTCCGCTCTGCTGATGAAGCCTGCCCTGATCCGGGCGGCCTCGACCGCGCCTTCGACGTGATCCGCGGCCTCTCCTACGCCCAGCGTTACAAAGCGCAGTACGAGGCGGACAAGATGAGGCTCGGCCCGAATGTGCGGGCCAACTACGAACTGGCCGCGTCCATGAGCCTGGCCGATGTCGCCTGGGCCCATGGTGAGCACACGGCGCACTACCGCCGCTATGCCCGGTTCTTTGAGGAATTCGACTACCTCATCACCCTCATCACGCCCATGTCGCCCTTCCCCTGGGAAACGCTCGCGCCGATGGAGATGAACGGCCAGAAGTTCGACAAATACTATACCTGGATGGGCACGGCCTACGGCGTCACCATGAGCGCCCACCCCGCCATCACCCTGCCCTGCGGCACCGATCAGAACGGCATGCCCTTTGGCTTCCAGTTGGTCGGCCGTTATGGCACCGATGATGAGTTACTGGCCACAGCATACGCCCTGGAGCAGGCCATGGCGGGCAACCCGCAGACCGCCCGCGCCGTGCCGGACTTCGCCAAACTGAGCCAGCCGGTACCAGCGCTTAAAAGCATCGTCACCGACCCGCCCGGCCCTTTCACCGCATAGAGGCACCGGTGGCTGACCAACCAATCCTGCTCTGCGACGCCCGGCTGGCCGACGGCCGGGCCGCAGACCTGCTGATCCGGGGCGGCCGGATCGCGGCAGTCGGCGCGGCCGGCTCTCTTGCTCCTGCTGAGGGAGACCAACCGCCGCTTCGCATCGACTTAGGCGGGCAATTGCTGCTGCCCTCGCTCGTGGACGGCCACACCCATCTGGATAAGATGCTTTGGGGTATGCCCTGGCGTGGTCATGCGGCGGAAGACTTCCGCGCCAGCCGCATCGATACGGAGAAGGAAGAGCGCAAGACCCCGCCGCCGGTCGAAGAACGCGCTGGCGCCCTGCTCCGCTCGCTAGTGGCCCAAGGTACCACCGCCACCCGCACCCACGTGGACGTGGATACCGAAATCGGCCTTCAGAGCCTGCACGCCATCCTGCGCTTGCGGGAGAAGTTCGCCGACCTGATCGACATCCAGATCGTCGCCTTCCCGCAAAGCGGCATCTGCCGCTCACCAGGCGTCGCGGCGCTATTGGACCAGGCCCTTACAGATGGTGCAGACCTGATCGGCGGCATCGACCTGGAAGCCTATGACGGCGACCTCGACGGCTACCTGGACGTGGTATTCGGCCTGGCGGAGAAGCATGGCAAAGGCCCTGGGCGCACAGAAGGCCGTCACCGTCAGCCACGGCTTTTGCCTCGGCGAGCTCACCGGCGACGCGCTGGAGAGCCAATTGCAGGCCATGGTGGAGGCCGGGGTCTCCGTCGCCAGCAGTGCGGCGGGTTATGTGCCGATGGCTCCGGTCAAGGCACTGACAGGCAAAGGCATTCCCATCATGGCGGGCTCCGACAATGCCCGCAACCACTCGGGACCTTACGGCAATGGCGACACGCTGGAGCGCGCCATGCTCGTCGGCTGGAAGCAGAACTTCCGCCGGGACGATGATCTGGAACTGGCCTTTTCCATGTGTGCAGACATCGGCCGCCAGCAGTTGGGCCTGCCACCTGCCGGGACCGAGCCTGGCATGATGGCCGACCTGATCGCCCTGCCCGCCGAGAATGTGCCCGAGGTCGTTGCCATGCGCCCGCCCCGCACACTGGTGAT
>CBDBCB010000017.1:0-398863 GCA_965202745.1 Alphaproteobacteria bacterium | reverse complement strand
CCAGCCGCTGCCGTCATCGGTTTCCCGCCAGTAGAGCGGGGAGCTCCACTCCTCCGCCTGGACGGTGGCCCAGCCTTCGGAGAGCCAAAGCTCGGCGCGAGAATAGCCGCCGTCGGCCATGAACTCCAGCCATGCGCTGCAGGTTACGGGGCGGGAAGAAAGGCGGTAGGGGCGGAGAAAGACCTGGTGCGGTGGCTCCTCATTGTCGAAGGCGAAATCGTTGCCGCGGTGGCCGATATCCACCAGTCCACCATCGAAAGAGACCCAGGATTGCGGGGCGATGGTGCCAATGGCGGGCTCTTTAGAGGCTGCATAGGCGGGGCCGGTCGGGTTGCAGGAGAGGACGTGCTTCACGTCCATCACCAGCAGTTCCTGGTGCTGCATCTCATGATGCAGGCCGAGCGTCACTTTGGCCTGAACGGCGGGCCAATCGGCATCGGAGACGGTCGCGAGCAGGTCCGCCATGCGCTCATCCACGGCAGCACGGTGCGCCGCCACTTCTTCGATGCCGGGGCGGGTGATCAGGCCCCGATGCGGGCGCGAGTGGCGGGGACCTGCCTGCTCGTAATAGGAATTGAACAGGAAGGCGTAGTCCGGGTGCACCGCCTCATAGCCCGGCCGGTACTCGCTTAGCAGGAAAGTTTCGAAAAACCAGGTTGTGTGGGCGCGGTGCCACTTTGCCGGGCTGGTATCCGGCATGGATTGTACTGTCTGGTCCTCGGCCGAGAGCGGTGCCGCCAGCGTCTCGGTTTGCGCGCGGACATGGAGGTAGTGCGCAAGCAGGTTGGCGCGATCGTCTGACATGGTGGCCCTCCTCAGGCCATTCGGGTAACTCCAACCTAGGGAGCCTCAGGCGGATAGCCAAGGCTGCGGGCTTTGCCTGCGCGGAGATTTAACAAGACTGTTACCTGTGGAAATAGGCTACAAGCAGCGCATCGTTACCAGAGACCGCCCCAGCCAATGTCCCTTTCCGCGGTTACAGACCGCCTTTCCGGCCGCGTCACCGGCACCAGCCGCGGCATGATGCTGATGCTGATCTCGACGGTGACTTTCATCGCCATGCAGAGCCTGACCCGTCATGCGGGCGAGCAGGTGCATCCGTTTGAAGTGGCCTTTTTCCGCAATGTTTTCGGCCTGGCGGCGCTGGCACCGATCTTCATGAGCCAGGGGCTGAAGCCGCTAAAGACCCAGCGTTTCAAGCTGCATGCGCTGCGCGGCAGTGTGCAGTCGTTCGGAATGCTGTCGTTCTTCTATGGCGTAACCCTTATCCCGTTTGCGGAAGTGACGGCGCTCAGTTTCTCCGGTCCATTGTTTGCAACATTGCTGGCAGTGCTATTTTTGGGCGAACGGGTGCGGATGCGGCGGATAACGGCGCTGGTGCTGGGCTTTGTTGGCATGGTGATGGTGGTTAGGCCGGGCTTTGAGGAGATCAATCTCGGTACCTATCTGATCGTGGGCTCCAGTATCACCTGGGGCTTTTCCATCGCCATGATCAAAATTCTGTCCAAGACGGAAAGCAGTCCGACCCTGGTCAGCTATCAGGGCCTGTTCCTGTTGCCGTTCACCTGTACTGCGGCGATGACGGTCTGGGTTTGGCCGACATGGGAACAGGTGGCGATTATGGCGGGCATTGGCTTACTGGGTACTGTTGGGCACCTACTGTTCGCGCAGTCGTTCAAATATGCCGATGCCAGCGCGCTGTTGCCGCTGGATTTCACCCGCCTGATCTGGGCCAGCATTCTGGGCTATATCGTGTGGAGCGAGATACCGGACCTGTGGGCGTGGATCGGCGGCTCAATCATCTTTGCCAGCGCCACCTATATCGCTTACCGCGAGAACCAGGTCGCCAAGCGGGCCAAGCAGGAGGAGGCGGCAGACGATAAGGCAGGAGCGGCGTCAGGCTGAGCAGTTGGGGCTCTTAGTGCATGGCCGCCTTGCGGAATTCGCGCATCTTGTGCGGTGCAGCATGCGCTATAAGCAGTGCTCCTTATTCGGAGTTCCCCACCCATGACCGCAGTCGGTGTCTTGCAAGGCGCATTCGGCCGGACGTCCAGCGCCACGCAAGGCATGGTGCTGATGCTGTTTTCCGCACTCTGCTTAGTTGCGATGCAGAGCATGATCCGCTTTGTGGGTGAGACCCTGCCGCCGTTCGAGGGAGCCTTCTTTCGCAACCTGTTTGGCCTGGTGGCGCTGACGCCGATCTTCATCAGCCAGGGCTTTGCGCCATTTAAGACCAAGAAGCTGCATCTGCACGCGGCGCGCGGTGGCATTCAGGCTATCGGTATGCTGGCCTTTTTCACCGGCGTGACGCTAATACCACTGGCCCAGACGACGGCGCTGAGCTTCTCCGCGCCGCTGTTTGCGACGGTGTTGGAAATTTTGGTGCTGGGTGAGCGCGTGCGCATCCGCCGGATCACGGCACTGGTGCTGGATTTTGTCGGCATGCTGCTGGTGGTGCGGCCGGGTTTTGCCGAGATCAATCTGGGCACGATGCTGATCATCACTTCATCGCTGACATGGGGTATCGCCATCGCTGTCATCAAGTCTCTGAGCAAGACGGAGAGCAGCGCAACCCTGACGGTTTACATGGGCATGTTCCTGACGCCGATCACGGGCGTATTCGCTTTTTTCGTCTGGGAAACACCAACCTGGGAGCAACTCGGCTGGCTGATGCTGGCGGGCATTTTGGGCACGGTCGGACATCTGGCTTTTGCCCAATCCTTCCGGAAGGCGGACTCGACTGCGGTGCTGCCGCTGGACTTCACCCGCCTGATCTGGGCGAGCGTCGCCGGGTTCCTGATCTGGGGCGAAATTCCCGATGCCTGGGCCTAGATCGGCGGCACGGTGATCTTCGGCAGCGCCACCTATATCGCCTCCCGCGAGGCTCTGGTGGCCCGGCAGGGACGGCGCGAAGCGGCAGCCAAGGCCAAACTGGAAGCAGCCGCCAGCGCGCGGGCCGAGGCCGGTACGGTGGGCGCGGGCGTGAAGGCGGCGGATTAGGCGCTATGGGTGCTTATCCAGCCAAAACCGCCTGAACCTCTGCGTCGGTGGGGAAGCGGCCGGTTTGGCCCTTGGAGTAGCGCAGGTCGCCGTCGACGATGATGTCGAAGATACCGTTCCGCCCTTTGGTTAGTGCGATGTCCGCGTCTGGTGCCTGGACCATTAGCAAGTCCCGCGCACGGCGGGCTCTGGGCTCATAGTTTCAAGGCGCACACCAGATAATCTCGATGCGCATGGAGGCTCCGTAGTGGGCGTGATTGGCTTGTGGGATAGACGTGGCGCTTGGGCCACGGCGTATCAAGGGAAAACGCGAGCGGTGGCTGCGCCGGGCGCCGCTTTAAGCGGATTTTAACCTTGATCCGCTATGGTGAGAATGAAGCGGCAGTTGGCGATGTGGCGGGATGAGAGATAGTTTGAATAGAGATGAGCGTTGGCTGAGCAGGCGATAAACATCCGATAAACCGGGGCTAAACCGGCGATAAGCACAATCTAAACCGCACCTAAACCGTTTCGGCCTCAAAAGGTTTAGTTTTGCGCATGAAAGTTTAGGTTTGTTTAGGTGAAAAATGGTGGCGCGGTTGCGTGGTATGTGAGTAGGATTAGCTTGAAAATAGATCCGGCGGCTGCGCCGGATCAAGTCCGGCAATCCGGCCGGGAAAGAGCAGACATTTAGGTCAACAAGCAGCACGTCCCGGCCGGATGCCCGCCTTCAATGATGGACGGAGGGCCGGGATCCCTGGGGGAGTATCCCTTGGAAGGAGATCCCGGATAGCGGCTGGCGCCACTTCCGGGACATAACGAATTGCAAGGGTTGGGCTACACCACTTTCCAATGGGCCAGGGTGTAGGGCGGGTCGTTCCCGGCGTGGTGCTCAAAGACAACCTCTACGTCGGAGCCGATCACCACGTCTTGGTGCGGGTCGCCGATCAGGTTGCCGATCATGCGCACATTGCCGGCGCCTTTCAGCTCCACCAATACGACGATATAGGGCTCCTCGCGGGCGCGAAGGGCGGGGTGGACCGGGTGCCAGGCGCGCTCCCAGCTATAGATCGTGCCCTTGCCTTCGGCCTCGACCCAATTCATGTCGAAGGAGTGGCACTTGTGGCAGATCCACTCCGGGCCGAACTGGTGCGTGCCGCAGCTGCCGCATTGTTGGACCATCAGGGTTTCGGCCTTCAGCCCTTCCCAGTAGGGCGTGGAGAGACCATCGACCTCCGGCACCGGGGCAGGCAGTCCTTCTGGCAGGTATGACTGGCTCATAGGGTGGCCTCCGATCCGAATACGCAGCTGGATACCGGCGTCACCATGGGGCCGGCGCAGACAAGGGAAACATCGACTTTCGGCACCTGACTGGTGGAGGTGTCGCGCAACTGGCGAACGGCCTCGACCTGCAATTCCAGGCCGTGCATGTAGCACTCCGCCAGATTGCCGCCGGACGTGTTGAGCGGCAGCTTGCCGCCGTCGGCTTTCAGGTTGTCGAGCGTCAGGAACTCGTTGCATTCCTCCGCCTTTACCAGGTCGTGCTCAACCAGGCTCATCAGGACGCCGCCGGTGAAGTTCTCGTAGGACTGGACGACGTCCACGTCTTTTGGCCCGACGCCTGCATTCTCCCACAGTTTGGGGGCGACCGTCGTAAAGCTGGAACTGCCATAGGTCGGCGCGTTGTGGGCGGGGGCGTTGTTCCGGTACTCCGAGCCCTGGGCCGCGCCCAGGATATAGGCCGGGGTCTGCTTCAGGTCGCGGGCCTTCTCTGCCGAGACCAGGATCAGAGCGGCTGCGCCGTCATTCTCCAGGCAGCAGTCGAACAGGCGGAAGGGTTCGACGATCCAGCGGGAATTGTCGTACTTCTCCTCCGTCAGCGGGCGGCCATACATGACTGCGCGGGGGTTCGCCTGGGCATGGTGGTAGCTCGCCATGGAGAGGGCGCGCAGAGCCGGACGCTCGATCTTGTGGTCATGCATGAAGCGCATGGTCTTCATGGCGAACCGCTGGGCGGGCGAGAACAGGCCGTAGGGGAAGAGGTAGGCATTGTCACCGCTGACCGTGGCTGCCGGAGCCGCCGCGCCGAAGCGCTGGAACTGGCCCTGGGCGAGGGAGCGGAACACGACCACGCAATCGGCATAGTCTGCCGCGATGGCCGCTGCTGCCGTGCCGACCGCTGCGGCTCCGCCGCCACCGCCGCCGCCCCACTGCATGACCGAGTACTTCAGGTCCTTGATCCCCAGCGCCGCGGACAGGCGCGAGGGCTCATTCCGGTCGTTGGAGTAGGAGCAGAAGCCGTCAATGTCGCGGGCGTCGATGCCTGCGTCTTCGGCGGCGTTCAGGATGGCCATGAGGGCGAGCTTGAACTCGCTGTCGGGGGCCTGGCCGTGCTTGTAATAGGTGGTCTCGCCAATGCCGACGATGGCCACCTTGCCTCGAATATCTTTTGCCATGGGGCTTCCTCTTTGGTGTTTGGTTGGAACGGTTGTCTGTTCCACCTTCCTTATCCCCGCGAAGGTGGGGACCCATGCCTGAGCGCTTCCCACAGAGGACGCTCTTAGTGATTGGGCTCTGAGGCATGGGTCCCCCCTTTCGTGGGGGAAGGGGTGAGAGTGTAGGGAAAGGGCGCGGGAGTGACTATGCGCCGATGAACTTGGCTTCACGCTTCTCGCGGAAGGCGGCGACGCCTTCGTCGTGGTCCTTGGTCAGGCCGGCCTTTTTCTGGAGATCTGATTCGAGCTGCATCTGACCGGCATAGTCATTCTCCAGGCTCGCCCAATACATCTGCCGGATCAGGCCCAGTGCCATCGGGCCGCCGGCCAGCTGCCGGGCGTATGCCAGGGACTCATCCATGACGGCATTACCTTCAACGCATTTGTTGATCATGCCCCATCCGGCACCAGGCCGATGCGGGCAAAGGCCTGGAGGAAGAAGCCAAACTTGGCCATCACCTTGAAATCACAGGAAAGCGCGAGGCTCATGCCAACACCGGCAGCAACGCCATTGATGGCAGCGACGGTGGGAATGGGGAGTTCCCGCAGGCGGATCAGGGTCGGGTTGTAGAAGTCTTCCAGGTCGGTCTTGGCCTTGCCGCGGGCTTCCGCGTCCCGGTCGCGGGGCGGCTTGTCCGGGTCGTTCAGGTTCGCGCCGGAGGAGAAACCACGGCCGGCGCCTGTAATCACCAGGCAACGGGCAGAGCGGTCGGCAATGGCTGCATCCAGCCGGTCGAGCGCGGCTCTCAGGTCCTGCTTCAGCTTGAAGCCAAAGGCATTCAGCGCCTCCGGATGGTTCAAGGTCAGGGTGGCGATGCCGTCTTGGACATCGAGCAGGACGCGGGCACCAGAAGTAGTGTCAGGCATGGGCGGGAATTTCCTCGAGTCAGAGTTTGTTCTGGGCCGGAAGTGTAGTCAGGCCGCCGACGCACCGCTAGCCCTGCGGCAGCTTCTATCGTGGTTCTGCCGTGAAATCATGTGTTGGCCGCCGCAGGAGTACCGCCCGAGCCTGCCTGCTGTGCTGAAACAGAAGAAGGCGGGCACTTTCGCACCCGCTTTCCGTTACCGCTGATGATGCGGTGCTATTACTTCCATTTCGAGAACTGGAAGCACGGCACCTCATCCAGGCCGGACTCGATGTCTAAGAGCCTGATCGAAAATGAGTTGAGTGATTTCAGGGGTTTATGATTCTGTTGATTTTGACATTGAACGGAGATCAATATGCCCTGGACCGAAACCACTCGTAAAGACTATGAGCGGTATTCAAGCGATACGACGGATGAAGAATGGGCTGTTATTGCTCCGCTTTTGCCTTGCCCAAACCATCTTGGCCGCCCTCGGAAGGTTGATCTGCGCGACGTCTGGGACGCGATCGGGTATATCGGGACATCGGGCTGCGCATGGTCACTTTTACCGAAGGATTTTCCACCGGTCTCCACAGTGCGGTACTGTTTCTACCGCTGGCGCGACGATGGTTTGCTGGCTGAGATCAACCGGAAGCTGGTGGCTTTGGCGCGCGCGGCAGAGGGTCGCGACATCCAGCCTACAGGGGGTGTGATCGACAGCCAAAGCGTAAAAACAACTGAAAACACATCCCTTTCCGGATATGATGCTGACAAGAAAATCAAGGGGCGCAAGCGCCATATTCTGACCGACACGCGTGGCAATTTGGTGGCACTGCATGTTCACACTGCCGACATTCAGGATCGTGACGGCGGGGCCCTGAATGTGTTTCGAAAGCTCAGGCGTGAAGCGCCAAAACTACGTCATGTCTTCGCCGATGGTAGTTATGCAGGGCCAAGGCTATGCCCCATGACGAGAGATACCATCACCGCGTTGCCCCATCCCAAGGGATTTTCCGCCGATCCGCTGACGGATTTGATCCGTTCCGGGGCGCGGCAGTTGATCGAGCAAGCGCTTGAAGCTGAGTGGAGCGCATGGCTTGCGCCATTTTCCAATGAGACGACGTCCGAGGGGCCCGCGCGGGTCGTTCGTCACGCTCACCTGCCAGAACGAGAGGGAATGACCGGGATTGGCCCAGTGCCCGTGAAAGGGCCACGCGGGCGGGATCGTGATCGGCAGGCTGAGAAGGGTCGGTTCTCTTCTTCGATCCTGCCGCCGTATCTGCGCAAGGCGAAGTCCGTCGAGGACTTGCTGCCCTGGCTTTCCCTCAACGGCATTTCCACGGGCGATTTTCAGGCGGCCTTGGCCGCGCTGCTCGGGCCGAACGCGGCGGTCCTGTCGTCCCCCACCATCTCGCGGCTGAAGTCCGATTGGTGGGAGGAGTACGACCGCTGGCAGAAGCGCGATCTCAGCGCCCGGCGCATCGTCTATGTCTGGGCGGATGGCGTCTATTTCCAGCCAAGGATGGAAGAAAAGCAATGTGTTCTGGTGCTGATCGGCGCGGATGAATGGGGCCGAAAGGAGATACTGGGGCTGATCGACGGCTATCGCGAAAGGACCCAAAGCTGGCGCGCGCTCCTGCTCGACCTCAAGCGGCGCGGCCTCAATCACGCGCCCGATCTCGCGGTAGGCGACGGTGCACTGGGCTTCTGGGCCGCCCTTCGCGCGGTCTTCGGCGCGACCGCAGAACAGCGCTGCTGGTTCCATAAAACCGGCAATGGGCTGAAGGCAATGCCCCAATCGGTGCAAGCGAAAGCCAAAGGCCCCCTGCACGACATCTGGCAGGCAGAGACGAAGGCCGAAGCCATGGCGGCCTGCGATTTCTTCATCGAGACCTACGGCGTGAAAGACGAACAAGCGGTAGCCAAATGGATCAAAGACCGTGACGTGCTGCTGGCCTTCTATGATTTCCCGGCAGAACAGTGGAAACACATCAGAACCACCCATCCCATCGAAAGCGCCTTCGCGACGGTGTGTCACCGGACAGGTAAAACCAAAGGCTGTCTGAGCCGAAAGACCGCCCTCGCCATGGCGGTCAGGCTCCTGATGTCAGCGCAGGGCACATGGCGAAAGCGCGACGGCGCAAATCGCATGCCTGGGATAATCCAGGGCATTGCATTCATCGACGGGATCAAACAAATGCAAAACGCCGCCTGATCAAGCCGTCACCAACTTTCGCCATAGCTCAGCCTTATCGGCTCTGACCTGCTCGCCGACAACAGCCGTATTTTCGCCCACACCTATTATGGAGGCGGCCTGTATCTGACCGGCCTGACACTGACTGGCGGTCATACCTATGACGATGGCTCAAGCAATCGGGGTGGGGCAATCAAGACCAGTGCCGACCTGACGATCAATGACAGCGTCCTGGCCGGCAATTCCACCTACGGCTCAACTGCCCGGGGCGGCGCTATCGCAGCCAACGGTTCAACGCATCTGGTGTTGAACAACACGACCGTCGACAATAACGGCACGTTTAATTCGACCGGCAGCCCGGATGGTGGCGGCATTTTCTCGTACAGTGACGTGTCTGTCTACGGTTCGACCATCAGCAACAACTTCGTGCTGGGCTCTGGCGCTGATGGCGCAGATCTGAACGTCCGCGGCGACCTGCTGGTTGTCAGCTCCACCATCGACGGCAATGACAACAATGGTTCGGGTGGTGCGGATGGCGGCGGTATCTATGGTCACTATGCCGGCTCGCTCACCATCGTTAGCAGCACGATCAGCAATAACACCGTCCACCAATCCAGCGGCCAGGGCGGCGGTGTTGCGGTCAAGAGCGACGTCCTGATCGTTAACTCGACCTTCAGCGGCAACAGAACCTTCGGCAGCGGTGGCCATGGCGGCGCGCTCTATATTTACGACAACAGCGGCAGCAACGAGGCCGCGCGTATCTACAGCTCCACCTTTAGCGGCAACAGCGTTCATGGCTCTAGCGCAAACGCCGGTGGTATTTGGGCCAGGGACTCGCCGCTGTATGTGACCAACTCCATCATCCTCGGCAACTATGCCCGCTTCGGCTATGCGGGGGATCAGGAAATCGACCTGTCCTCCACCTCCCTTAATTTTCAAGGGTCTAATATCGTCTGCCAGATGCCGTATGCGTTCCAGGACAATTACTATAGTAATGTTCAAAACGGCAATCCGTTCCTGGTGTTCCAAGACCTGGAGGTCAATGGCTTCTGGCTGGCTGGTGCCTTGGCCGACAATGGCGGGCTGGTTGAAACCATCGCTTTGCGCGAAACAGTCGACAATCCGGCGTTTGACGCCAGCTACTCCTTTTCCTTGCCGACTGACACGTTCGACCTGGATAATGACGGTAATACCTTGGAGCGGTTGCCCGTCGACGCCCGCGGTCCTGGTTTCCTGCGTGACTCCGGCGGGTCTTCCAATGTGGTCATGGCGTTGGACAAGGTCGGCGCAGAGTTTATATCCCATGCCTCCATCGATCTTGGTGCTTTCGAAATCCAGATCGAAAAGAGCCTGGTCGTCGATACCGCCGACGATGTGGTTGACCCGTTCGACGGCGTAACCTCCCTGCGGGAGGCCATCAACTACGTCAACGATGGCTCGCTTTACGGCACCATTACCTTCGACGGTTCGGTCTTCAACGGCGAAGCCCAGGACATCATCCGCCTGAGCAATGGGCACCTGCAGGTCTATGGCGGTATCTCCATCGACGGTGACATCAACGGCGACGGCACGCCGGATGTGGTGATCTCCGGCGACCGCTTCGGTAACGATATTACCAACGGGACAGGAATTACCGATATCGGCGCAAGCCGGTCTGGCCCTAGCCCGACCGCCGGTAGTCCGTATGCCGGGGCACTTTACGACAATACCCGGCATATTTTCGAGGTCAGGTCCGGATACTATGCCAAAATAGTGGCCAAGGGTGCCAACACGGCCGCGGACTTAGTGTATCTGTCTCCACTGTCTGCGGACTTCAACGGTTTGATCCTAACCGGCGGCTACAGCGAAGACGGCACCGGCGGTGCGATCTATTCCGAACTTGCGCTAAACGTCACCAATTCCTGGATTTCAGGAAACCGCAGCCACACGCCCCATCGCCTTCAGACGACGTTGACGCCAGCGCAGGAAGCCGTCGCCGTGGCCCTCCGCAAGACGCTTTTGGTCTCGCTGGATGATCTGCTGGCGGTGGTGCGCGAGTTCTTGAACCCGAATGCCTCCCGCTCTGGCCTTGACCGCTGCTTGCGTCGGCATGGCGTGGGGCCCCTGCGCGCCCTGAAAGCAGCATCGCCCCGGCCAAAGCACAGCGCCTTCAAAGCCTATGAACCCGGTTCCATCCCCATCGACCTGAAATACCTGCCACCGATGGCAGATGAGAGCCGCCGCCGTTCCCTCTTCGTGGCCATCGACAGGGCAACGCGTTGGGTTGTTGTCAGGGTCTACAACAGCAAGACACACGCCCCATCGCCTTCAGACGACGTTGACGCCAGCGCAGGAAGCTGTCGCCGTGGCCCTCCGCAAGACGCTTTTGGTCTCGCTGGATGATCTGCTGGCGGTGGTGCGCGAGTTCTTGAACCCGAAGGCCTCCCGCTCTGGCCTTGACCGCTGCTTGCGTCGGCATGGCGTGGGGCCCCTGCGCGCCCTGGAGCGCGCCTGCCCGATGCGGATCCGCCCCATACTCCCGGATAATGGAAAAGAGTTCACGGATCGCCTCTTCGGTCTGCGCCAGCGCGCCGCAACAGGCGCGCATGAATGCGACACGCTGGGCGCCGCCCTTGATATCGATCATCGCCTGACGCCGCCTAGGTCACCTCAGACCAACGGTATGGTCGAACGGTTCAATGGCCGCATCGAAGAGGTTCTGCAGAGCCATCCCTTCCGATCCGGCGAGGTTCTGGAAGCCACACTGCTTCGCTATGTCTGGCTTTACACCCAGCCGCTGCCGCAATCAGCCCTGGGCAGCAAGACGCCCTTGCAGGCACTGAAGGGATGGCGCAAACTCAAACTAGAGCTGGTCAGGAAATAGCCATATTACCTTCCAGGATGTGATAGCTAGCGTCATGCTGAGGAACGGCCCCGCCAGGAAGATAGTGACGGAGAGGACGCGGATATCCTCCAGCGGCTTGATCGTGCTTTGGGTCATGGCCTCATCCCTCCGTCTGGCGCGGCGCGCGGAAGCGGGAGTAGTCGAGTTTGCGTTTTTCGATGAAAGCGCTGGTGCCTTCCTTCTGTTCCGTCTCCCAAAAGTCCGGCGGGATCAGCCAGCGGCGCAGGAAGTCTGCCGGACCCAGTAAATCCTGGAACTCTTCGACGAAGCTCGCCTTGTACATTTTCAGGCAGGTGGGAGAGATGGCTAGCAGCTCGTCGCACCATTGGGCGACTTCCGCATCCAGTTTCTCCATGGGCACGACGGCATTGACGAGGCCCCAATCCATCATGGTTTGCGCCGGGTAGCGCCGCCCCAGCATCCAGAATTCCCGCGCCCGCTTATGACCGACAATCCGGGCCAGATAGTTTACCACCGGGCCGCCGACCGGATAGGCGACCCGCGGCTTGCTCTGGCCGAACACGGCGTGCTCGGCGGCAATGGTGAAGTCGCAGAAATAGGCGAAATGGTTGCCGCCGCCGATGGAGTAGCCGTTGACGCGGGCGATGATCGGCTTCGGACAGCGGATGAACATCATGTAAGGCGGCGTGAATTGTTCG
Organism: Alphaproteobacteria bacterium; assembly: GCA_965202745.1. Taxonomy (GTDB): domain Bacteria; phylum Pseudomonadota; class Alphaproteobacteria; order Bin95; family Bin95; genus JACKII01. Next base: position 386,807 of record CBDBCB010000017.1, on the reverse strand, counting down.
ACCCCCGTCCGTCCCATCTTGCCTGCCCGCTGCCACGTTACGTCCGCGCCGGTGCAGAAGGCTTTCTCGTCGGTGCCGGTGAGCACGATCACGCCGACCGCATGGTCTTTCCCTGCATTCTCCAACGCCGCTTCGATCTCCCGCAGGGTGATCGCCGTGACCGAGTTCAGCTTGGCAGGGCGGTTGATGGTGATGGTGGCCACGCCGTCCTTCACCTCATAGAGAATGTCCTCGAATTCCTCGGTCATGGCGGTTCCTCGTCTGGAGTGCCTTGGTGGCAATCTTTGTTGACCGCCATACTAAGTAAAGCGCAGGGAGAGGCGATAGCCAGTCGCCGGGGCGAATTCGGATTCAGAGCCTACCTTACCGCCCCTTGAACTGTGGTTCGCGCTTCTCGGAGAAGGCTCGGGGGCCTTCCTTCGCGTTCTCGGTTTGGCCGATGACCCAGCGCATGGTGTCGCCGAAGCGGAGCGACTGCTCCAAGGTTTGGTCCAGTGCGGCGGTCGCCACCTCCTTGACCGTCCGCACCGCGAGCGGCGCATGGCCTGCGATCCGGTTCGCCAGTTTCTGAACGGTGGGCATGAGTTCGTCGGACCCGACGACCCGGCTCACCAGGCCACAGCGGGCGGCGCCATCGGCATCGATGCGGTCACCGGTCAGCAGCAGTTCCATCGCCATGGACTGCGGGATCGCCTTCACCAGCCGCTGCGGGCCGCCGCCGCCGGGGAAGAAGCCGCGGATGACCTCCGGCAGGCCGAATTGGGCCGACGGCGTGCAGATGCGGATATCGCAGAGGAGCGCCAATTCCATGCCGCCCGCCAGGCAATAGCCGTCGATGGCGGCGATCAACGGTTTGGATACCTTCAGCGTCGACCACTTCGAGCTCGGGTCGGGGGCCAGCACGGTGGTGGCGGAGGCATCCTCCGCCCGCGCACCGCCAGTCGCTGCCCGCTGCTTCAGGTCGGCACCAGCGCAAAAGACGCCGTCTGTGCCGGTGATGACGCCGACCCGGATGTCCGCGTCGTTGGAGATCTGTTGCAGATGCTTGCCCAGCCGCTCGCGCATCTCGCCGGTCATGTCGTTGCGCTGGGCCGGGCGGTTCAGGGTGATGGTGGCGATGCCTCCCGTCACCTCAAAGAGAAGGTCTTGGGATTCTTCTGACATGGTTTCTCTCCTATCCCGCTTTCATTTCGTCGGCGATGTCGTCGCGGCGGGGGTCGCGCAGGCCCGTGCTGCCATGGTGGCGGTCGGCGACCTTGTAGCCGAGCGCGTCCTCCGCGATCACGATCTTCTGCACGTTGGCCGAACCCTCGCCGGTGAAGAACAGGTCGGCGTAGGATTTCAGCCAGGAGACGCGGTATTCCACCGCCATGCCATAGCCGCCGAAAATCTGCTGTGCCTTGTCGGTGACCAGCTTCGCGGTTTGGGAGGCATGGAATTTTGCCAGCGCTGCGATGCGATTTGAGGGCAGACCCTCATCCATGTAGGTGGCGGCCTTGTAGACCAGGGCGCGGCTGGCTTCGATGGCGACGGCCATCTCCGCAATGTCGGCCTGGATCGTCTGGAACTTACCGATGGGAGAGCCGCGCCGCTCGCGCTCATTGGCATACTGAACGGCGTCTTTGAAGCAGGCGCGGGCGACGCCCAGGGCCTTCGCCGCCACGGTCACACGGCCCGGTTGGAGCGCGCGCATGACGATCTTGAAGCCATCGCCCTCAGCGCCCAGACGGTTTTCGACCGGCACGACGAAATCGTCGAGGAACACGGCGTTGGTGCGCAAAGCCTTGGAAAGCCCGATCGTTTCGATCGGATTGGCGGTCCAGCCGGGGTATTTTTTCGGCTCGACGATAAAGGCGGTGACATCCTTCGGCCCTGCGTTCGGGTCGGTCTTAGCGAGGAGGACGCCGACATCGGTCTCGTTCGCCATGCTGGCCCACATTTTGGAGCCGTTCAGCCGGTAAACCTCGCCGTCCCGCACCGCCGTCGTCTTCATCGCGCCGAGGGCATCGGAGCCGCCGCCCACCTCGGTAAGCGACATCATCCCGATGGTCTCGCCCGCCAAGAGCGGCGGCACGTATTTCATCACCTACTCCACCGTTCCGGCGGAGTAGATGCATTGCGGGCAGGTGGAACCCTGTTGGTTATTGCAGGCAGCGAAGCGGACATCGTTCCGCGCCAGTTCCTCACTGATCACGCAGGCCGCAATATAGCCGAGATTGGTGCCGCCGACGGATTCCGGGAACACCGCGCCGTAGATGCCGGCGTCGCCTGCCTTCCTGACCAGATCGCGGGGGAATTTCCCAGACTTCTCGATCTCGTCCATGAACGGGTTCACCTCGCGCTCCATGAAGGCGTTCACGGTATCGCGGACCTGCCGGACATAGTCGGGGAGGAGTTCATCCATTTCCAGCTACGCTCCCTACTCAAACGACGTGAACACGCCTTTGCCGGTCTTGGCCTGGTCGAACAGGTCATAGGCCTCCGCCGCCTGGCCGATGTCCCACTGGTGGGTGAAGATATTGTCTAGGTCGATCTTGCGGTCGGCGATGAAGCGGGCGCAGTCGGCCTGGATCGTCTTGGAGAAGGTCCAGTGGCCGACGATGTTCAACTGCTTGAAGATGAGGTCACGCATCGCATCGATATGCAGGTCGCCGCCGACACCGACCATCGCCGCTGTTCCCCAAATTCGCGTGGACTGCACCGCCGCCCGGCGCGCGTCGACAGACGACGTGCAGTCCATGGTTTTGTCTGCGCCCTTGCCATGGGTGAGGTCTTTAATGGCCTCAACCGAATCGACCTCGGTCGGGTCGATCACCGCATCCGCGCCCCAGTCGAGCGCCAATTGCCGCCGTTCGGCTGACATCTCTACCGCGATCACGCGCGCGCCCATCTCAACGGCCAGCAGAGTGCCGGAAAGGCCCACCGGCCCCTGTCCGAAGATAGCAATGGTCTCGTCACCCTCCAGATCGGCCCGCTTCAGCGCGCCATAGGCGGTGCCGGTGCCACAGGCGACAGCAGCACCTGCCTGGAAGAACACCTGATCCGGCAGCGGCACCAGGGAATGGGCGGCGACCCGCATGTATTTGGCGTGCGCGCCATGCCCGCCATAGCCATAGGCAACGGCATCCTCCAGGCACATCTGTGTCCAGCCGGAGTTGCAGTGGCGGCAGACGCCGCAGCCGTCGTAATGGTGGTCCATCACACGCGCGCCGATCTTGGCCTCGCGCTCGCTGACGGCAGAGCCCACTGCTACGACAATTCCGCAAGGTTCGTGCCCGGCAATCACTGGCCCCTCGACCCGGTTGGCGCCGACTGCAACGCGGCCGGTCGGGCTGCGGTAAGCGCTCAGGTCTGTGCCACACATGCCGGATGCCTGATCTCCAGGATCACGTCGCGCGGCCCCGGCGTGGGGTCTTCGAAATTGATGACGTCCAGCTTGCGGTCGCCGGTAAAGGTGATGCCTTTCATTTTTTTCCTCCCTGTCGTTTGTAGGTTCTGGGGTCTGTTTCCTTACCACTTCAGCACTTTCTGTGCGGCGGGGCGTGCGCGGTAGCGTTCGTTCCAGGCGCGGAGCAGTGGGCGCTCGCCGAACAGGTCGACTTTCACGAACCGCAGGAACTGAAGCGATGCTTGCAGGGTAAAGTCCGCAAGCGAGACTTGAGCCCCCAGCAGGTATGATCTGTTGTCTGTCAGCAGCCCTTCCAGATAGTCCATTGGCGTCTGCAATTCGGCTTCCATCTGTGCCGCTAGTTCCGGATTAGGCGGCCGGCCGAGTGGCGAATTGGTAGCGTGAGCGTGTGCCCCCATTTGCCTGGCGATGCGCAGATCGACGATCCGCTCTACATCCCGGTGCCTTGCCCGATCCCGCGGGTCGGCAGGCCGGAGCGCGCCTTCCGGGAATTGTTCTTCCAGGTATTCCATGATGGCGAGTGACTCGATGAGATAGGAGCCATCGTCGAATTCCAAGACCGGTAGGGTGCCGAACGGGTTGCGGGCCAGATGTTCCGGCTCCTTGTGGCGGCCTTTCACCGTGTTCACCACGATCTGCTCGATGCCCATGTCTGTGCCCAGTTCGGCACGCTCTGCGATATAGAGCATGACCTTGGTTGGGTTCGGAGCAAGGGGGACCATGTAGAGCTTCATCAAATGTCCTTCACCATATCGGCGATTTCTTCCAGAAGTGCGAACCGCTCCGGCCCAAGCGGTGTGCTGTCCAGGCCAAGTTTCAGGGTGGTAACGCCCGCGTCGCGGTATTGGCGCAGGCGGTCATTGACCATGCATGGTGTTCCCAGGATCTGAAACTCCGTGACCATGGCATCAGGCACGTGAGCGGCTGCGTCTTCCCGTTTGCGGTTCAGCCAGAGCGCCTGGATTGCCTGGGCGTCCTCGGCGTAGCCAGCCCGTTGCATAGCGGCGTTGTAGAAGTTGGTTTTGGCCGAGCCCATGCTGCCCATGTTGAAGGCGACGACGGGTTTGCGGCGGGCAATCATTCCCTCCACATCCTCACCGATTTCCACCCGCGCGGATACACATAGGTCGAGGTCGCTGAGCGTCCGCCCCGCCTTCGCCGCGCCCTCCCGGATATAGTCCAGGTGTGCGCCAGCATGGTCCGGCGAGAAGGTGGTTCCCAGCCAGCCATTCGCTGCCTCGCCGGTGTACTGGAGCGCGTTGGGGCCGAGGGTTGCGAGGTATATCGGTATTTCGACGGGCTCGTGGTCGATGCGCAGCGCCTTGCCTTGGCTGTCCGGCAACGGCAACTGGATGGTCTTGCCCTGGTACTCAGCCTTTTCACCCGCGAAAATCAGGCGGCAGACTTCTACCGTCTCCCGCAACCGGGTAAGCGGCCTTGCATAGCTCAGGCCGTGCAGCCCCTCCACCACCTGCGGCCCGCTGGTGCCGAGACCCAAGGCAAACCGTCCGCCGGTCATGTCATGCAGGGTCAGGGCGGTCATTGCCATCATGGCAGGTGTCCGGGCTGTGGTCTGCATGATGCCCGTAGCCAGCCGGATACGGCTGGTCTGGCTAGCCAGATAGGCGAGGGGCGTGACCGAGTCGCTCCACCACGCTTCTGCCGAAAAGGCCATTGCGACGCCAACACGCTCGGCGTGCTGCACCCACTCGGTCATCAGGTTCAACTGGCCGGGCCGGACTCGTCCGATTTCGATGGCAATCTGCATGGGTTTTGAGAACGGCATGGGTGCGCCTGCTGACATGACTATACAGGCGCTAGTCTTGCCGTGGCGGCGCGTTAGGTCAACGCTGGCAGGAAGGGGGCAGGGAGGACCTGGCAGGGAAGGCTGAATGTTGCGCCCAGCCGTCTGCATCGGCCTGTGTTTCTGCCCCATCGATCCGGCGGCTGCCATGGGCCGCCTCGATGCGCCCGAACTCGCCTTGCTTGCAGCAGAGGTACAGGCACATCTGGAGCGAGTGCTAGCAGCGGTTTAATCTAGAGCGGCATGCGATCGCGACGATCACAGGAAGCAGCTCATTCCTCAAGTTAGCGCTGTAGGTCACTTGTCTTCTGGGCGAGCTGCCGAAGGAGAAAATCCGTGAAGTGCGGGTCGATTGGGTCGGGCTCGCGCTGATGATCACGGCCATCGGCACCCTGCAAATGACGATGGATCTGGGTGAGAGCCGCAACTGGTTCGCCTCCAAGCTGATCCAGGTCAGTGCTGTCGCCGCATTGATCATTGATGTGGCGTTCGTTTGGCGCGGCTGGAGCAAGCGCGACAACTTCATTGATTTCGCCATTATGAAGGATCGGAGCTTCGCTGCCGCCAACGTCGCCATCATGGGTTTCGGCGTTTCCGTGTTCGGCTCGATTACGATCCTGCCGCTGTTCGTCCAAGGGCGGCTCGGCTATCCGATCATCGATGCGGGCTTTTGGAATTTGGTGTGGCCGGGTGTCGTTTCCGGCTTGGGCATGGGGCTGTTCTTCGTGCCGATGTCGTATTTGTGCTGGCTTTGAAGCGCTATGCCTCGCCCGCTTTGGGCAAGGTTACGCGCACCGGAAGACCAGGTGCGGCATCGGCAAGTGCGATGACAGCGCCCTGGCGATCGCTTGGACATTGCAGCGGTGGAGAACCTAACCGCCTTTGCCTGCAGGAAACCGCATCTCAACCCGAAGCCCGGGCGCATTGTCTTCCAGGTCTAGGGTTGCGCCGTGGGCTTTGGCGATGGCGGCGACCAGAGCCAGCCCCAAGCCATAACCCGGCGTCGCGCTGTCCCGCTCCAAGCGATAAAGACGGCGGCGCACGTTTTGGCGCTCATCTGCCGGGATGCCGGGGCCGTTGTCCGCAACCGTTAGCCTGGCGCTTGTCCCGCCTGCCTCCACCCGAATGTCGATGGTGCTACCGGCAGGTGCGTAGCGAATGGCATTTTCGATTAGGTTGGCTAGCGCTTGGGCCAGCAGGTCGGGGTGGCCTGACACCACCACCGCGCGCGTTGGCGGCTCCGCTCTCAGCACTTTACTGGCGTCTTCGGCGACCGGTTGATAGAGTTCGAACATGCGCGTTGCCAGTTGGCCAAGGTCAACGGGCTCGCGCTCCAGAGGTCTGCCGCGGCCCTCCAACTGCGCCACTTGCAACAGGTCACGGAAGATCGCGTTCACCTGGTCTGCCTCGGCGAGGGCCCGGTCTGCCAAAGCTGCCGCCTCGCTTTCGCCCTTACCCTCGCTCGCCAGCTTGGCTTGCATTTCGCCCAAAATCACGGCGATGCGCTGCAACGGCAGGTGCAATTCGTGCGCAATGTTGGCCGAGACCTGACGCAGAGCCTCTGTCGCGGCCTCGTTTTGGGCCGCCATGACGTTAATGCTGGCAGCGATGCCGGCCAGGTCGGTCTCCCGCGTTTCCGCTGGTAGGCGCGCGGCGAGGTCGCCGTCCGCAAGCCGGGCCAGTGTGTGCTCGATCGCTGCGACCCGCCGCGCTGTGCGAGGACCGATGCCAGCAACAGGGCGACGGCGGTGGTAGGCAGCAGGCTCAACCCGATTAGGGTCAGGAACGTGCTGCGCAACGATACGAGGGGTTGCAGGCTGACCGCGGCCACCAGCACCCCGTCGGAGAGGCGGCGAACCTCATGCAGATAGCCGGCATTGGATAAGTCCGGACCACCATTGATTGGAGTGAGGCGCAGGCCCCCGCTCTGCAATACCGCCAACGCATTGCCGACCTGGCCTCCACCGGCCGACAAGAACACCAGCACTTTGTCGTTCGGATCGGTGACCCGCGCCTTGGCCGCGACGATCAACGAAAGCGCGTTGGCGGTGGCGCTCAGGTCATAGCTCGCCACTTCCCGCGCAAGGTCCAGCGCCAGGCGCGCGGCCAAATCCTGTCGCATTTTCAGGTAGGTTCCGCCGAGGGTCGCCAGATTGACTAGCGCAAAGATTGTCACCAGAAGCAGCGCCTGGCGTATCGGGGTTGCGCGTATCAGCCGTCGCACGGCGAGGAGACCCGCCACTGTGGCTGACTCTTCGAACCGATAACCGGCGCCGCGCACGGTCGCGATCAGCTCGCGGTCGAACGGCCTGTCCAGCTTGGCCCGCAGGCGGCTGATATGGATCTCCACCACATTGGTTTGCGGCTCGAAGGTGATGCCCCAAACCGACTCCAACAGCATGGTGCGGGTCTGCACCCGGCCCTTGCGGCGCATCAAGTGCTCCAGCAGCGCAAATTCGCGCGGCAGTAAGTCGATTGCCTGACCGGCGCAGGTTACGGTGCGGCGGACAAGGTCCACCTCCACATCGGCGGCTCGCAAGACGGTCTCGTTCTCCTGCAAGGCCGGACGGCGGGCCAATGCTGCGATACGGGTCGAAAGCTCGGCGAATGCGAATGGCTTGACCAGATAATCGTCGCCACCGGCGCGCAAGCCCTCGATCCGGTCCTCGACATTGCCGAGTGCTGTCAGAAAGATCGCCGGTGCCGTCACATTGGCGGAACGTAGCGCTTTCACCAGCGAGAGCCCGTCTAAACCCGGCAACATGCGGTCGACGATCAGTACGTCATAGGCAGCCACCACCGCGTGCGCCAACGCCTCGCGCCCATCGGCTGTGTGGCCCTCTTCGCGCAAGCCACGCAGCACAAATTCCCGGGTGGTTTGGTCATCCTCAACCAGCAATATGCGCATTTGTCTCTTCTAAGCGGGGCGGCAACCGGGGAGCATGGGGCAAAGACTGACATTACACAATTGTAATCGGCACCCTCTTTGCCTGCAATGTTGAGCACCGATCTTCTCAAGCAACGGCCCATCGCAACGCGACGGTGCCAGTTTGAAACGGAGATCCAAGAAATGTTGACCTTCCAGAAAATTCGCAAGCCGGTGTTGGCCTTAACGGCGGCTGCCTTGCTCAGCACCACCAGCCTTGCGGCACTAGCCACAACAACGGTTCCGGTACAGGCCGCAGTTATGCCAGCCGGAGGCTATGTTGATCTGGTGGCGCGCGTCAGCCCGGCTGTCGTGACCATCGAAGTGGAGAAGAATGCCACGCCAGAGCAGACGAATGGCAACCAGGTGCCGCAGAACTCACCGTTCGATGAGTTTGCCAAGCGCTTTGGCTTCCCGATGCCCGGTGTGCCGGATGGTGGTGGCCAGGGCGGCGGTGCCATGAAAGGCGCCGGTACCGGCTTCATCATTTCGACTGATGGCCGGATCGTCACCAACGCGCACGTTGTCGGCGGTGTCGACAAGGTAACCGTAAAGCTCGAGGACGGCCGCAGCGCCGCCGCTAAGATTGTCGGTGTTGACGAGGCGACCGACATTGCGCTCATCAAGATCGATGCCACTGGGCTGCCGACGCTCAAATTCGGCGAGTCGAACCATCTCAAAGTCGGCGAGCCGGTTATTGCCATTGGTACCCGTTTGGCCTCGGAAATACGGTCACCACGGGCATCGTCTCTGCCCTGGGGCGTGACATCAACGCTGGTCCGTTCGACAACTTCATCCAGACAGACGCCGCCATAAACCGCGGCAACTCCGGCGGGCCGTTGTTGAACGAGGCGGGCCAGGTGGTCGGCATCAACACGGCGATCTATTCACCGAGCGGTGGCTCTGTCGGTATCGGCTTCTCGGTACCCTCCGACCTTGCGAAGACAGTGGTTGCCGATCTGGCAGACGATGGCTCGGTCGAGCGCGGCTATCTGGGTGTGCGCATCGGCCCGGTGAGCGAAGAAGTTGCGGCAGCCCTCGGTCTTGGCGAAGCGTCAGGCACGATGGTTATGTCGGTCGATGACGGTACACCGGCGGCGAAAGCCGGCCTGAAGAAGGGTGACATCATCCTGCAGGTGAATGGCAAGGCTGTCGCGAACCCTCGCGATCTGACCCGCCTCATCGCTTGCGATGCGCCCGGCGCCAAGGTCGGCCTGCACCTGCTGCGCGCTGGCAAGGCGATGGAGATCTCGGTCAAGCTCGGCAATCGGGCAAAATTGGCTGCCTAAGCGCTAACTCGCTAAAGTGACAAAACTCGCCACTGGCCACTCTTCTTATCAAGAGTGGCCAGTGGTTTTTCTTGGTGTATGGCAGTGTGCAACTCCCGACGCGCCAATAATGACAGAGACAACCGTGCTGTTGTTACCAGTAGGCAGCACCCTCGGCACCTGCCAGGCAGGCACATTCGATGCGTTCGATCTTTGCCAACAACTGGCCCTCTTCGACCGTTTGTCCTTCGCTGAACTCGATTTGGAACAATGTGCCGGCCAGCTGCGCGCGTACGGTGGCAGAGACGATTGCTTGCACCGAACCGATGGCAGCGACGGTGACCGGCACGTCTGCCAACTCCGCCTTGGCAAGGCCCACAGTCGCGGGTAGCCGAAGCGCTATTCAATCTAACCGTCAATCTGGCCGGCAAGGATATGGTCGGCAGTCGCAATTACCGCCGAAAGCGGCATCGCACTTCGATAGTATCGTGGAACAAAAAATTGCGATTCTGGACGCAAAGCCGACGGGATTTATCGGCCGCATATAGCCTAAATCTTTGAAAATTGGTCGGAGTGAGAGGATTTGAACCTCCGGCCCCTGCCTCCCGAAGACAGTGCTCTACCAGGCTGAGCTACACTCCGTGACCGACGCAAGGCCGCCCGTATACTAGGCGCATCCTGGGAAGGCAAGCGCCAACGCACATGATCGCGTTAAAAAGCGCGCGCCGCACAAAACGCCGCGATATCTTCCAGTGCTCCGCGGTGCTTATTCGCCGGAAAGATGGAAAGGGCCGCGGCTGCTGCATTGGCGTGTTTGACCGCGACCCGGCCGGTTTCTGCCAGCGAGTCGTATTTGGTCAGCAGGCTCTGTGCCTCCGGCAAATCCACATCCGAAGCGTTGCCGTCGCCGATGGTGCGCTGCCAGAAGGCGCGTTCCTCCGCTATACCATTCTGATAGGCGATGATGATCGGCAGGGTGACTTTGCCTTCGCGGAAGTCATCGCCGACCGCCTTGCCCAGCGCGGCCTGATCCGCGTCGTAGTCCAGGCGGTCATCGATCAGTTGGAAGGCGATGCCCAATTGGGCGCCATAGGTGCGCAGTGCCGCGGCCTCCTCTGCCGGGCGGCCGGCGATGACGGCACCGACTTCTGCGGCTGCGGAGAACAGGGCCGCCGTCTTGCCTTCGATCACCTTCATATAATCGGCAATTTCGGTGGCAGGCTCCCCGGCTGTCGTCAGTTGCAGCACCTCGCCCGCCGCTATGGTGGCAGAGGCATCGGAGAGAATGCGCAGCACTTCTACAGAGCCGCTATCGACCATCAGCTGAAAGGCGCGGCTGAACAGAAAGTCACCAACTAGAACACTGGCCTGATTGCCCCATACGGCGTTGGCCGTGTCCCGGCCCCGGCGCAGTCCGCTTTCGTCGACCACATCGTCATGCAGCAGGGTCGCAGTGTGGATGAACTCGACAGCTGCCGCCAGGCTCCAGTGATGCTGGCCTTCGTAGCCACACATGCGGGCTGCGCCCAAGGTCAGCAGCGGGCGAAGGCGCTTGCCGCCCGACGCCACGATATAGCTGGCCAATTCCGGAATCAGCGATACCGGGCTCTGCATGTACTCAACGATTAATCTGTTAACTTCAGCCATGTCCTGGGCGACGAGGCCACGCAGCGTGGTCAGGGCGTCACTGAATGGGTTAGGCTGAGCGGTATCGGGTGGAGCCACAATGCCCCCTTGCGAGAACTGAAACGACGCTACCATAGGTCTGGCGCGCCTCTGGTCAACTAGACCAGATGGCTGATCACCGATGCCGCTGCAAGCACAAGGGACAATCTATCGTGAAGCCGGTGTTACGAACGAACGATCTGGTTGAACTTTCCTGGGCCCAGGCGGTTCTGGGCGAAGCAGGTATCGATGCGTTTGTCTTCGATGCTCACAATAGTATCGCAGAGGGGAGTATCGGTGCAATTCCGCGGCGTTTGATGGTGGAAGATGCCGATGAAAGCCGAGCGGAATGGGTCCTACGCACTGCTCGCGCCGCCCTGAATGGTAAGCCGGACGATGCTTGAAGCTTTGTTTCCAGAAGGCCTAACTCACGACACTCTGCTGGGTGGGCGGGTCAATTTGGCTCAGCCGAAGGGCGGCTACCGGGTGGCTATCGATCCCGTTCTGCTGGCCGCAGCGGTGCAGGCCGTGCCGGGGGAGTGCGTGGCGGATCTGGGATGCGGCACTGGCGCAGTCGCACTCTGCCTAGCGGAGCGGCTGAAGGAATGCCGGGTGGTAGGGCTGGAGCTTGCCATCGATCTGGTGGAGCTGGCCCGCGCCAATGTCGTTGCCAATGGCCTGGAAGCACGTGTGCAGGTGTTGGTGGGCGATGTCGCTGCGCCGGCATTGACGCCGGGCAGTCTGGATCATGCAGCCATGAACCCGCCCTATATGGCCGCAGACCGGGCCGCCCCGCCGCCCGAGCGCTTGCGGCGGATCGCGGCTGTCGAGGGCAACGCTCAACTTGCGCAATGGCTCAGGGCTGCATGGACGCTGGTCCGCAAGGGCGGTACCGTCAACCTGGTGCATCGGGCGGACAGGCTCGACGAGATTTTGGCGGGTTTCGGGCAGTTGCAGCGCGGCGGGCTGGAGGTCATTCCGCTTTGGCCGAAGACCGGCAAAGAGGCGAGGCGGGTAATCGTTCGCTGCCGTAAGGGCGATGCAAGCCCCTTCCGGCTGGGTGCCGGATCGGTATTGCACCAGCAGGACGGCAGCTACACGCCAGCCGCTGCCAAGGTCCTTCGCGACGGCTGGGCCTTGGACGAAGCGCTCGCAACCCTATAAGTATGAACAACTTCGCGGCGCTGGCCGCCACAGAACCAGGAGTGCCGGCGATGGCGTCTCAGTATGATTATGACCTGTATGTGATCGGCGCCGGCTCTGGTGGTGTCCGGGCCAGCCGCATGGTCGCCGCTGCCGGAAAGCGCGTCGGCATCTGCGAGGACAACCGCGTCGGCGGCACCTGTGTGCTGCGCGGCTGCATTCCGAAAAAACTGCTGGTCTATGCAGCGCACTATTCCCACGACTACCAGGATGCCGTCGCCTATGGCTGGGACCCGGTTTCGCCGGGGCATGACTGGAAAAAGCTGATCGACGCCAAGAACGCGGAGACTTCCCGCCTCAATGGCATCTACAAGTTCCTGCTGAAGGAATGCGACGTGCACGAGGCGCGCGGCAGTCTGCTGGACGCCCACACGGTCAAGGTCGGTGACCAGACCTTCACCGCGGAAACCATCCTGGTGGCAACCGGCGGCTGGCCGTTTGTGCCAGACATCCCCGGCAAGGAATACGCCATCACCTCCAACGAGGCGCTGGACCTGGAATGGCGTCCGCCGCGCATTCTCATAGTTGGTGGCGGCTACATCGCGGTGGAGTTCGCGGGCGTGTTCGCCGGGCTCGGCAGCAAGGTAGAGATGGTGGTGCGCTCCAAGCTGCTGCGTGGCTTCGACGACGACCTGGCAAGCGAATTGGACCAGGCGCTGGAACGCGACGGCGTTAAGCTTAGCTACGGCGTAAACATTGTGCGGATCGAGAAGATCGCAGCGGGCTTGCGGGCGCACCTGGACAATGGTGAGACCATCGAGACCGATAGCATCATGTATGCCACCGGCCGCTACCCAAGCTCGCGTGGCATCGGCCTGGAAGAAGCGGGCGTGAAGCTCGGCGAGGGCGGCAAAATTCTGGTAGACCAGTATTCCAAGACCAGCGTCGATAATATTTACGCCATTGGCGACGTGACCGACCGGATGAACCTGACGCCCGTCGCCTTGCACGAGGCCATGTGCTTCCTGAAGACGGTCTTTGACGGGGTGCCAACCGCCCCGATCTACCAGGACATCGCAACTGCCGTGTTCTCCACTCCACCCATCGGCACCGTGGGGCTGACCGAGGAAGAGGCGCGCGCCAAATACGGCAAGGTGGATATCTACAAGAGCCGCTTCCGCCCCCTGAAGCACACCATCACCAAGCGGGAGCACTACAGCTTCATGAAGCTGATTGTGGACCGGGCGAGCGACAAGGTACTGGGTGCCCACGTGATCGGCGATGATTCGGCGGAGATCACACAAGGCCTGAGCATCGCACTCAAGTGCGGTGCGACCAAGGCCCAGTTCGACGCCACCATTGGCATCCACCCGACCGCGGCCGAAGAATTCGTCACCATGCGGACCAAGGAACCCGACCCGGAAGACGAGGTGGCCCAAGCTGCGGAGTAGCGCTCAGCTGAATCAGTCTGGGCGGTCGGTTGTGATGACATCCACGCCGAGCGCCTGGGCGGTTTCCGCTTCTTCCCGCGTGCGGATGGTCTAGACGCCAACGCTCAGGCCCAGCGCACGGGCCTCTGTCACCAATGCCGATGTCAGGTCCTGCCAGTAGACCGACCAGGCACTGCCCCCGGCGGCTTTGATTATCGCCGGAACAGACCCGTCAAAGGCCCGGGCGTCCAGCGGCGCTGTCCATGGCGGTACGCCCGCCTTGCCCGCCGCAATGTTGTCCTCACGCGGTTGCTGGATTGACAGAAAGCAGGTTTCGATGCCGGGCAGGACGCGCTGCACATAATAGAGCGCCGGCCAGTAGAAACTGATAACCGTTGTGTGCGCTGTAAGCCCAGCCCCCGCAATCAAAGCCAGTGCGGCTTCCGCCAGATCGACAGCATCTGTGGTCTGCTCCATGGCAGGCGGGGCAAGCTTCAACTCCAGCCAAAGCTGGAAATCTGCCGGGGCACGCTCTACCACCAATTCGAGCACCTGCTGTAGCGTGGGGATGCGGGCACCATCGATGGGCTCATACTCGGGATACTTGGCGTGATAGGCGCTGCCGGGTGCCAGGCGGCCTACATCGTAAGCCTGAACCTCCGCCAAAGTCAGGTCGCGGATGGCCGGGCCGGTCTCTCGCCTGGCCACTCGCCGTCTAGCCGTGTCCATTCCCTGTTGATGCAATAGTCGTGATGCATGATCACGTGGCCGTCTACGGTCAGATGCACGTCGAACTCTATACCGTCTGCGCCTGATGCAATGGCTGCTGCAAACGCGGCCAGAGTGTTCTCCGGCCCGAGGCCGGAGGCGCTGCGGTAGGCGATGATGAAGGGCTTAAGCGTTGGGTTTGTGCGCTTCACCGCGCGCCTCAGTATAGGTCGCGAGGGCCAACAGCATCAGCACTGCACTGGCGTAAAAGATCCAACTCGGATTGCCATTGTCCATGATCCAGCCAAAGACCACGGGCGTCACCGCATTGCCCAGGCTGAGGCCGGAGGAGGTGAAGCCGTAGAGCGTTCCCATCTGCCCCTTAGGCGCGACGGCCCGCACCAGCAGATCGCGCACCGGCAGCAGCATGCCGTTCAGCGTGCCAGCCGTCGCAAAGACGGCAATCGTTAGGATCGCGGGCATCTCTACCAGGCCGATTAACGCTGTTAGTGCCGAAATGATCAGGATGTTGACGGTGAACAACACCTGCGGCTTGCGGTAGTAGTCCGTCGCGAAACCGCCCGCCAAATTGCCGAAGGACGAGCCGATCAGGTAGGAGGTAAGGGCGATAGCGATAAACGACGGATCGATCGATGTGATCGCGTCCAGCGCCGGAATGCTGAAATTCCTGATGCCGCCAAAAGCCATGGAGTTGACGATCTGGAAGCCTAGCAGCAGCAACGCTGCCCGGCTGAAAAGCAACCGCAGACCCTTCTTTTCGGGTGGCAGATCATCGACCGCCTTGCGCTCGGTCTTGGGCTTGTTTGCATCGATTTCCAGGTGATTGACTTGCAGGAGCAACACGGACGCAACGGCCAATCCAATACAGCCACCCACAATGAACGCCATCTCCAGGCCGAAGAATTCGGCGAGCGGGATCATGATGATCGGCGCCAGCGCCCAGCCGATATTGCCGGAGATCGCATGAAAGCTAAACGCCCGGCCAACGCACCGCTCATGCACTCTGGCAGCAAGGATCGAGAAGTCCGCCGGATGGAACACCGCGTTCGCCGTACCGCCGATGACGGCCAGCACCATCATGCCCTCATACGAGCCGATCATGCCGTAGCCGACGAACGTCGCGCCCAGCATGCCCGTCGCCAGGATCAGGGGCCAGCGCGCGCCGATCTTGTCCACCAGCATGCCGAGCGGCGTCTGCGCCACCGCGCTCATGATGCTGAACATGCCGACCAGCAACCCCAGTTGGGTGTAGCTGTAGCCGTAATGGTCCACCATGAAGACGAACAGCGATGGCAGCACCAATTGATAGAAATGGCTGCAAAAGTGTGCGGACGTTACCAGACCGATGACGCGGGCATCATCACGCAAGGAGCCGATGGGAGCGGTAGGGGCGGTCATAGGATGGTGGCTATTCCAGTAGGAGGGTAGCAACAAAGAAAAACACAAATGCACGGATAGACAGCCGATCATCAAAATTTAGAACCGGCATGGGGAAATCCTAGAAGCTGTTCTCAGCGCAGGCAATGCATCCAGCGCTTACCGCCCCTTAAACCGCGGCTCGCGCTTTTCCAGGAAGGCGTTCACGCCCTCGACCCGGTCCTCGCTTTCGCGCCCGCGGCCTTTGCCTCCTCCAGCGGAATGTCGTCGGCCATGTAAAGCCACTCCATCGCACGGGTGTAGCCGACCATTTTCGGCAGGGTCCAGGTAATCAGGTCGTCCGGCATGATCGCCCGCTTGATCCAGACCGGTATCAGCCGCGCCTTGTCGGAGCAGATGCGGATATCGCAGAGCAACGCCAGGCCCAGGCCGCCGCCCGCTGCCGCTCCATTCACCGCGGCGATGGTCGGTTTCGGCATTTCCAGCAGTTCAACACACCAGGCGAAGGTTGGCTCTGCCGGACCGGTCGGCCATAGGCGCTTGTCCTCGGCCGCCAGGTCCGCACCCGCACAGAAGCCCCGGCCCGCGCCTGTCAGCACTACCGCCCGCACCTCCGCATCCGCCGCGAGGCTTTGCACCATGTCCCTGCTCTCGTGCCGCATTTGTCCGTCGAAGGCATTCAGCCGGTCCGGCCGATTCAGCGTGACCAGCGCCACGCCATGGTCGCGCAGGTCTACGGTCAGGGTTGTGTAGCCATCATAGTTCGACACCAGAGCGTTCCCTCGTTTCTGTATAGTCGCTGAACGAACGATAACCGGTAGTGCCGGCGGCTCCTAGCTCCTACAGTTCTCTCGAATGCCAAAATCCGGGAGGAACAGTACCATGAAGCCGATTGCATTCATCTTAGGCGCAGCAATTGCGATGACCGCGACACACGCCATGGCCCAGGATTTGGGGAAAGGAGGATGGCTCGACCTAACCCATTCGTTCAACAAGGACGCAATCTACTGGCCAACCGCCGAGAAGTTCCAAAAAACCGAAGTGTTCCATGGACATACGCAAGGCGGCTGGTTCTATTCCGCCTACAATTTCTCCGCCGCGGAGCATGGCGGCACCCATATGGACTCGCCCATCCATTTCGCCGAGGGTGCCCACACTGCTGACCAGGTGCCGGTTGATCAGATGATAGGACCGGGCTGCGTGATCGATGTCACTCGGCAGGCCGCCGCGAATGTCGACTATCTGGTCTCAACTGAAGATATTGTGGCGTTCGAGGCCGCGCATGGCCGGATTCCGGAAGGTGCCATCGTCCTCCTGAACACGGGCCGGGCAAAGCTCTATCCCGATGCGGCCACCTATATGGGAACTGCCGAGTGCGGGGCGGATGCCGTGCCGAAGCTGCATTTTCCGGGCCTGTCAGCAGAAGCCGCCGCAATGCTGGTTGAACGGAAGATCGGCGCGGTCGGCATCGATACCCCCTACATCGACTATGGTCAGTCGAAGGACTTCGCGGCGCATGTGGAACTCATGTCGCCAACCGGCGCCACTATCGTCGCCCTGCCAATGAAGATCGAAGGCGGCTCCGGCAGCCCGCTACGTATCGTGGCGGACATCCCTGGCAATTAACGGGACCCAAACAGAAAGACGGCCAACCATCCCACCCAAGGGATCGTTAGCCGTCCGGTAACCGAACCGCGCAGAGCGGTTTTTAGAGCATCGCCCGATCCAACTGAATTAGGATCTGCTCTAGAACGGTGTGTCGCCCTTGATGGTGATGCGGTGCATCCGGCGGCGCTCGTTATAGTCGGGCACGGCGTAGTGCTGGACGCAGCGGTTGTCCCAAAGCGTCAGCGTACCGGGCTGCCAGCGCACGCGGCAGGTGAATTCCGGGCGGATCGCGTGCTCTTTCAGGTATTGCACCAGCGGCGTAGACTCGGCCTCAGTGAAGCCATCCAGCCACTTCACATGGCTGCCGATATAGAGCGCCTTGCGTCCGGTTTCCGGGTGGGTGCGGAACAGCGGGTGTGCGCTCTCGGTCTGGAGGTTGCCCGGGTCGCGCACTTTCGACGCCATGGCGGTGTTGGTGGAGTAGCGCGAGCCGCGGTCAGCGCTTTTCCCGCCGACGCACCAGGTCTTCACGTCCTTCAGCGCCTCTTTCAAGCCATCTGACAGCGCGTCATAGGCACCGTGCATGTTGGCAAACATGGTGTCGCCACCGGCGCTCGGCGTTTCGTGCGCATAGAGCATCGTGGCCATGGCCGGCTGCGGGTTAAACATCTGGTCCGTATGCCAGGCAGAACCGAAAGTGAAGGTGTCGCTGGGCTCCTTCACGATCTCCAGAATATCTGGATAGGCGTCCATGCCCTGCATAAAGGGATGGTGGTGGATGTCGCCGAAGCGGTGGGCGAAGGCAATCTGCTGTTCCGGCGTGATCTTCTGGTTGCGCAGGACGACGACCTGCTGCTCCAGCCAGGCTTGCTTCAGTTCGGCGAACACCTCGTCAGTGAGGTTGGCGAGATCGACGCCGTCGATCTCTGCGCCCATGGTGCCGGCAAAGGGGCGCACGGTGATGTGCTGGTAGTTCGTGGTGCTGTCTAAAGGCATTGGGTTGTTTCCTTTGGATTGTTTTATTCGGCTGCGACGCTCGCTGGCGTCTGGTCTTCTTGCAGGGCGGTCTGAACGCCGCTGGAGATGGTGGTGCGGCGCATGTCGCGGGCTTCGGTCTGGTCCGGGAAGCGGGGCACGCGGTGCATGGTCTGGCGGTTGTCCCACATGACCAGGTCGTGCAGTTGCCACTCATGCACGTAGACGTATCGCGGATGGGTCGCCTGATCGTTCAGGTCCCGCAGCAGCGAACGTGCTTCCGGCACGGGCCAGCCGACGATACCGCCGGCATGGGCAGAGAGGTAAAGCGACTTGCGGCCTGTCACCGGATGTTCGCGGACCAGCGTCTGGCGCACCGGCTTGAAGTTGGCCAATTTCTCTTCCGTTAGGTCGGAAAAACCAAGCAGCCCGCGGGAGAACATCAGCGAGTGCTCGCAGATTAGGCCCTCGACCTCCTCCTTGCCGAAGCTGTCGAGACCATCATAGGCGGCGCGCATGTCCGCAAACTCCGTGTTGCCGTCGCGGCTCACCGTGCTGCGGGCAGACAGGATGGAGTATTTTGAGGGGATCACCCGGAAAGAACTGTCGGAATGCCAAAGCTGGTTGCCGAAGCCAAAGAACCGGCGGCGGTCCTCCCGCTCGAACGGCTTGTGGTCCTTGTCCAGGTTGGAGACGTCGGCGATCTCCGCCCGCACCCGGCGCTGATCGGCCTTGGTGATGTTGGACTTGCTATCCGGCAGCTCCATCTTGCCGAAGTTTTTGGAGAAGGCGATCTGTTGCTCGTCCGTGATGTTCTGGCCGTGGAAGACCAGCACGCCGTACTCGTCCATGCCCGCCTCGATGGCGGCGGCTTCTTCAGGCGTCAGCGGCTTGGTCAGGTCCACGCCCGAGACCTCGCCGGCGAAGCGGCCATTGAACTCGGGGTGGTGGTGCAACTGACGTATTTCGAGGGCCATGGTGGTTCCTCCGTTAAACTTTAGTGCCAATTCTACCGCACTTTGCCTGGGGAGAGAATAGGCACTGTTCAGCACATGTTTTCAGCGCCCATTCTTAGCATCCGGACCTACTCCGCCCAGTTCGGCTCGCGCTTCTCGATGAAGCTGGCGACGCCCTTGCGGCCTTTCTCGCTCATCATGCAGCGGGCGAAGGCATAGCCGCCGGCCGTGCGCGCTTCCTCCGCCGTCATGCCGGGCATGCTCATGATGAGCTTCTTGGTCTCCGCATTGGCCGCCGGACTGCACGAGCGCACGCCGGTGCGGATTTCCAGCTCGGTCGCGCCCATGGCCGTCTCGTTGGAGACCACATAGTCGGCGAGGCCCAGCTTCTCCGCCTCCCGCCCCCGGAAGCGGCCGCCGGTCAGCATCAGGCGGCGGGCGGCGGGCAGGCCGATCCGCGCGATGACGAAGGGCGCGATCTGGGCGGGTACGATGCCTATCTGGGTCTCCGTCATGGTGAAGAGCGCGTCCTTCGTCACCACGACGATGTCGGCGCAGCAGGCGAGCCCGAAGCCGCCCGCGACCGCCGCGCCATGCACCAGCGCCACCACCTGCGGCAGGGTGTTAAGCTGGTTGAACAACTCGCCGGTGCCGGCATTGCTGGCCGCGACGCTGTCCATGTCCGACTGCTCGCCCTGGAAGATGCTCTGGAAGCCCTTGATGTCGCCGCCTGAGCAGAATACCCTGCCCTTGCCGCGGATGGTGACGCCGCGGATCGAGCGGTCCTCCCTGACCATGGCCACCACCGCACCCAGCTCCGCCGAGACCTCGCTGAGCGCGTTGCGTGCGGCGGGCCGGTTGAACCAGATGGTGAGCCAGTCGCGGTCACGCTCCAGCAGGAAGTGCTGGCAGTCGGGCAGATCGGCAGGCATGGTAGAGGCGGCAGACTCGCCCCCGCTGTGGCACCCTCTACCGCCAGCAGGGCCGCCGTCATCGCATGGTACAGTGCCCCCGCACCTCCATCGCGCCCGTCGCGACCGGCAGATTGTCCCGGCAGGCGTGGAACTTGAAGGTCGGCGTGATGATGCGCTGCGCCCGCCGAGCCCGCTCGTCGCCCTGGCCCGCCAGTTCCATGACCCAGCCGGTGAACAGGAAGGCGCTCAAAGCCTGCTCCGCCGGTACCAGGATTTTCATCAGCTGCCCCCTCATCAGCGGCATGTCCGCGATGGTCTGGCCAAAGACGACCCGGCTCTCCGCCGCCGCTTTCGCCTCGTTCCAGCAGCGCCGCATCATCGCCGCCGCCCGCACGCCGTGGCTCAAGCGCGAGAAGTTCACGGTCCGCATGATCTGCCGGATGCGGTTGCCTTCCTCGCCGATCAGGTGCGCCTCCGCGCCCTCGAACACGATCTCGCCGCTGGGCATGCCTCGCGTGCCGAGCTTCTCCTTCAGCCGCTGGATGCGGTAGCCGTTGCGCGAGCCATCCGCCCGCCATTTCGGCACATAAAACATGCTGAGTCCGCGCGTGCCTGCCGCAGCACCCTCCGGCCGCGCCAGCAGCAGGATCACCTCCGCATCGGGGTTGGAGCAGAACCACTTGTCGCCATGAATGCGCCAGGTGCCGTCGTCCTGCGCCACTGCCCGCGTCTCCAGATTGCCCACGTCGGAGCCCGCGCCCTTCTCCGTCAGCAGGTGGGGGCAGCGCCAGAGGTCGTCCACATTGTCGGCCAATACATGCGGGCGCAGCTTTTCCCGGATCTCGTCGGAGGCGAAGGCGTCGATCAGTGCCCAGCCGCTGTCCGTCATGCTGACCGGGCACATCAGGCCGAACTCGCCCTGCACGAACAGGTATTGCAGCGCGTATTTGGCGAGCGGCGTCCAGGGCCTGTCGCGCTCGAACTGGCCGGGCGCATGGCTCGCCCGGTGAATGCCGAAGCGCTGGTAGGCGATGCGCTCTATCTCCAGATAGGCCGGGTGCTGCTCGATCCATTGCTCGTCGCGGCCATAGCGGTCGCGGTGATGCAGGATGGGCGGGTGCTTTTCCGCCTGATCGGCCAGCGCGTCCAGCTCATTGCCCGCGATCTCGCCCAGTTCCTCCAGATGCGGCCAGAGTGCCAGCAAGGACTGGCCGTCCATGTACTGCTTCAGCCCGTCCTGAAGGCCCCGGTCGACGGCAAAGAAATTCTGTCCGCGAGCGTCTTTCGCCACCTAATCTTCGAGCGGCTTCTTCTGTGAGTCGTCAGGCAGGGGGGCATTCATGGCGGCGGTCTTTCAGCGATAGTTGAGGCTGCGTCTACCACGCTCTTGCACGCCTCGGTTACCCTCACTTCCCATCCCCCGTGGAGGCGGGGCCCCATGCCAGAGGCGGGTAATTCGGCGCGCCTGGCGCTTCGGGTTCGGTGTCTCTGGCATGGATCCCCGCCTCCGCGGGGAAGGGGAAAATGGTGAGAATAAGCTAGCCTGCTCCGAAACCCTTGCCGCCTTCGCTTTCCGGGCTCAAACTGCGGCCAAACGGCATGGCGCACCGATCGCCAGCCCCCATCCGGAAGGAACGCCAGCATGACCCAACCCGACCTCGTTATCCGCAACGACATGATCTACGACGGCTCCGGCAACGAGCCCTACCAGGCCGACATTTCCATGACCGGCGGCAGGATCTGCGCCATCGGCAGCGACATCCCGAAAGGCGCGGAGGAGATCGACGTCCAGGGCAAGATCGTCACTCCGGGCTTCATTGATGTGCACACACACTATGACGCGCAGGTCACCTGGTCGAACCGCATCAACCCTTTTCCTGGAATGGCGTCACGACCGTGATGGTCGGCAATTGTGGAGTCGGTTTTGCCCCCTGCAAGCCGCACCAGCGCGACAAGCTGGTGGAACTCATGGAAGGGGTGGAGGACATCCCGGAACCCGTCCTGACCGAAGGCCTGCCCTGGAATTGGGAAACGTTCGGTGAGTATCTGGACTCCCTCGACGGCAAACCCTTTGATCTGGACGTCGTCACCCAGGTACCGCACGCCGCCATCCGCGTCTATGTCATGGGCGACCGCGGTGTTGCCCGTGAAGACGTCACGCCGGAGGACCGGGCGGAGATGGCCCGGCTCGCCGCCGAAGGCATCAAGGCGGGTGCGCTCGGCTTCTCCACCAGCCGCACCATCAACCACCGCACCGTGGCAGGCGCTTTCACCCCGACCCTGGGTGCGGCAGAGCAGGAGTTGGTGGAGATCGCCAAGGCGGTCGGCGAGACCGGCATGGGCTGGCTCCAGGTCATCTCCGATTTCGACGATCCGGAAGCGGAAATGGCCTCCCTCCGCCACATGGCCGAAGCCTCCAACCGCCCCATGACCATCACGGTGCTCCAGCGCGACAACCGCCCGGAACTGTGGCGCGAGACCATGGCCGACATCGCGGAAGCCAACGCCGCCGGCCAAAAGATTGTCGGCTAGGTGCTGACCCGGCCGACGGGCGTCATGCTGGGCTTCGAGATCAGCCTGAACCCCTTCATGGGCTGCGAGACCTGGGAACGGCTCGCCAAGCTGCCCCACCCGGAGAAGGTCGCCGAACTCCGCAATCCGGCGGTCAAAGCCCAAATCCTCTCGGAGCTGACGGACGACCATCTGATGATGCACCGCCCGATCAAGTGGGAGCGTATCTTCCCCCCTGGGCGGTCCGCCGGACTATGAGCCCGCGCCGGAGAAATCCGTTGCCGCTATCGCCGAACGCGAAGGCCGGACCCGCGCGGACGTGGTCTACGACCTGCTGATGGAGAATGACGGCAAGAACATCCTCTACCGGCCGCAGTCGAACTATTCCTATGGCAATCTCGACACCGTCAAAGACATGATGGAGCACCCGAATTCGCTGGTCGGCCTCGGCGACGGGCGCGCATGTGGGTGTGCTGACCGACGCCAGCGCCTTCACCTACATGCTGACCCACTGGACCCGGGACCGCTCCCGCGGCGAGCGCGTGCCGCTGCCCTGGGCGGTCAAGCGCCTGACCCGCGACAATGCGGAGGCCATCGGTCTGCTCGACCGCGGCCTGCTCGCCGTGGGCAAGAAGGCCGACGTCAACATCATCGACTATGACAAGCTGAAAATCTGCCCGCCGGAAGTGCTCTACGATCTTCCCGCCGGCGGCAAGCGCATGGTGCAACGTACGGAAGGCTTCGACGCCACCATCGTTGCGGGCCAAGTCGTCTACCGCAATGGCGTCGAGACCGGCGCGTTGCCCAGCCGTCTGGTGCGGAGCGCGCAAGGTGAGCCTGAAGAAGCGCTGGCCACCGCTGCGGAGTAGCGTCTTAGCAATACCCGGGACCCGGGGGCGTTACTTTTGACGCCTGCCGCCGGATAGAGGATGATCCCCGGACACGTGAAAGCGTGATTCGGGGACTTCATTGAAGAGTGGGAACCTAACCCAGGTGCAACGCAAACTCGCAGCGATCCTGGCCGCCGATGTAGTCGGCTACTCACGCCTGATGCGGGCGGATGAGGTGGGGACGCTCGCCGCGATGAAGGCGTTGTGGAGCGAGGTGGTGCAGCCTTCGGTGCGCACACACCGGGGCCGGGTGTTCAAGCTCATGGGCGACGGGATGCTGGCCGAGTTCGCCAGCGTCGTGGACGCCGCCTCCGCCGCCGAAGCCATCCAGACCGCAGCGAACGAGCGGGCCTCCGGAGCGCCCGAAGACAAAGCCATCCGTCTCTGCATCGGCATTAATCTGGGTGACGTAGTGGTGGACGGCTCCGACCTGTACGGCGACGGTGTCAACATCGCGGCCAGGCTCCAAGAGGTGGCCGAGCCCGGCGGCATAGCCCTCTCCGCCGGAACGCACGACTACCTTCGCGGGAAAAGCGCCCTTGTCTTCGCCGACGCTGGTGCGCGCTCGCTCAAAAACATCGACGACCCGGTCCGCGTCTGGCTTTGGCCATTCGCGGATGATCTACCACTGGCGGCAAGCCGTTCCTCCCAACCAAGCATCGCCGTCCTGCCCTTCCAGAACCTCTCCTTCGCCGAAGACGCTGAGTTCTTCGCGACGGTATGGCCGGGGACGTCATCAACGCCCTGTCCAAGTTCCGCTGGCTCTTTGTCATCACCCGGGGGACCATGTTTACGTACAAGGGCCAATCCGCTGGAGCCGCGCGGGTTTCTGGCGAGTTGGGAGTACGCTACGTTGTAGACGAGACGGAAGCGTCAGACAAGCGGGTTCCCGTATCCGAGTGTCGGCCCAGCTAGTCGATACTGAGACCCATAAATCGATCTGGACACAGCGTTTCGACCGGCAACTCGATAATATTTTCGACATTCAGGACGAAATCACCAACGCGATAGCAGCTCAGATCGCACCGGAAATCGAAACGGTAGAGAAAAGCCGGATCGAAAGGGCGGCCAACGCCGACATCGATGCCTGGCTCTTCTTTCAGCAAGGTTTAGCGCAGCACGTACTGACCTCGAAAGAAAGCCTGCACAAATCCGTCGAGATAATGGATCGCGTGAAATCCCTGGACCCGAAATTCGCACCGGGCTTCGCGCTGGCCTCCCTTGCCCGCAATGCGTTGGCACAGTCCTTTGAACAGGAAAAATACGACCAACTGGTCAGTCAGGCCTTTACGGACGCGCAGACGGCCTACGCCTTGGACCAGCATGACTCCTACGCCCATCATTGGGCCTTGGTAAGAGCTTACTCAATTCAGGGCCGTTTCGAAGAGGCCATCGCGTCTGGGAAGAAGGCGATTGAGGCCAATCCCAATCATATCGGCGGCCACTACGGGCTCGGCATGGCTTACACCCAGGCAGGCATGCCGCATGAGGCCATCAAGTCGTTGGACCACGCCATACGAATTAGCCCGTTCGACCCCAACATGGCGCGTCTTTTGCTGATGCATTCGTGCGCGCACTATCTGGCAGGCAACTACCACGAGTGCATTGAGTCAGGCGAGCGTGCCAACGCACTCGGCGCGTCAGCGGTCTGGACATACGCGATATTGCCAATTGCTTATCGGCGCATTGGTGACATTGCGATGGCTTACAAGGCCTATGCCGAGCTGATCAAACGCTATCCCGCCTTCTCCATCGCCGTGGTCAAGAGCGGGCTACGAAGGCTACGGACCACTGGGATCGATCCAATCATCGAAGGTCTCCGCGAACTCGGCGTGCCGGAGGAGTGAGCCAAACGCTGCGAGTGGAACGACGGAATCTCCCTGCCTACTTGCCGTTGCCGCCCCCTGCGGGCAAACTCACACTCAAACTGCGGCGCACTGAACGCCGCACAACCATTCGGAAGGAACGCCCCAATGGCTCAACCAGACCTCGTTATCCGCAACGGCATGATCTATGACGGCTCCGGCGGCGCGCCGTATCAGGCCGATATCTCCATGACCGGCGGCAAGATTTGTGCCATCGGCGGTGACATCCCGGCGGGCAAGGAAGAGCTTTGCGCCAAGGGCAAGATCGTCACGCCGGGCTTTATCGACGTCCACACCCACTATGACGGCCAGGTCACCTGGTCGAACCGCATCGATCCTTCCTCCTGGAACGGCGTCACTACCGTCATGGTCGGCAATTGCGGCGTCGGCTTCGCCCCCTGCAAGCCGCACCAGCGCCACAAGCTGGTCGAACTGATGGAAGGCGTGGAGGATATCCCGGAGCCCGTGCTGGCTGAAGGGCTGCCCTGGGACTGGGAATCCTTTGGCGAATACCTGGACTCTATCGACGGCAAGCCCTTCGACGTGGACATCGTCACCCAGGTGCCGCACGCCGCCCTCCGCGTCTACGTGATGGACGACCGGGCCATGGCCCAGGCGGACGCCACGCCGGAAGAGCAGGCGGAGATGGCAGCGCTCGCCGCGGAAGCGATTGAGGCCGGCGCGCTGGGCTTCTCCACCAGCCGCACGATCAACCACAAGACCAAGGCGGGCGCCCACACGCCGACCTTGGGTGCGCCTGCGGACGAACTGATAGAGATCGCCCGCGCGGTGGGTAAGACCGGCAAGGGCTGGCTCCAGATGATCAGCGATTTCGATGAGCCGGAAGCCGAGATGACCATGCTGCGCCGCATGGGCCAGGAAAGCGGCCGGCCCATGAGCATGAGCCTGATCCAGTTCGACGACCGCCCCGAAGTCTGGCGCACGACCTTGAACGGCATCGAAGCCGCCAATGCGGCGGGTGAGAAGATCACCGGCCAGGTGCTGCCCCGCCCCATCGGCCTGATGCTGGGCTTCGAGATCAGCATGAACCCCTTCATGCTCTGCGAAAGCTGGAGCCAGGTCGCTGACTTGGACTTCCCGGACAAGATCGCGGTGCTGAAGACCCCGGAATTCCGGGCGAAGCTGATTGCGGAGTTCCCGGAAAACCACCCCATGTCCTTCCGCATGGCCAATTTCGACCAGCTTTTCCCACTGGGCGATCCGCCGAACTACGAGCCCGGCCCGGAAGACTCGATCACGGCGCGGGCGGCCCGCGCTGGCGTGAAGCCGCAGGAAATGGCCTACGACCTGCTGATAGAAAATGACGGCAAGGCGATGCTGTTCACCGCCCGTGCCAACTACTCCTACGGCGATTGCGAAGTGACGGCGGAGATGATGCGCAACCCGCACACGCTGATCGGCCTCGGCGACGGCGGCGCGCATGTGGGCTTCCTCAGCGACGCGAGCGCCTTCACCTACATGTTGACCCATTGGGCCCGCGACCGGACCCGGGGCGAGAAGATGCCGCTGGAATGGACGGTAAAGCGCCTCTCCCGCGACAATGCCGAAGCCATCGGCCTGATGGACCGCGGCCTGCTCGCGATTGGCAAGAAGGCGGACATCAACGTCATCGACTTTGACGAACTCGGCATCAACCCGCCGGAAGTGCTCTACGACCTGCCCGCGGGCGGCAAGCGCATGGTCCAGCGTACCAAGGGCTATGACGCCACCATCGTCGCGGGCGAGGTCGTCTACCGGAACGGCGGCGAAACCGGCGCACTGCCGGGCCGTTTGGTAAGGGGCGCGAGAGCCTGACGCAGACCGACGGACGGTTTACCGCTTTTCTGATTCGAATCGCCGCGGGCTTCTCTCCTCTTTCATGGTGCGGGGTTCGCGGCATTTCTATGCAATCGGATCGGCTGGGGTCGCTTCCTCATACATGCGTAAAGGACAAGCAGCTATTCGTTGTTCAATGGTAAGAAATTCAGATATTACTGTATGGGCAAAGTAAATATTATTGAAATATAATATTAATATATAAATAATAAAATGAAATAGACAACCAGCCCCTTGACCAAAAGCTTCGAGAATGCAGTCTACCAATCTGAACCAACCGCATATTCTGATAGGGTCCGGTCGCCATCGAACCACTAGGCAAGGGTTTCATTGCTAAAGAGCACTTCCAGCGACACGGCTCCTTCGGCGGCCCGCAATGGTGCCGTCGATATTGCGCGGTTCGTGGGCGCGCTCGGTATCGTGTGGTTTCACGAGCATGCGCCACTGGCCTGGGTTGGCTATGCTGCCTTGCCGATGTTCGTTGCGTTCCTGCCTACTTCGCGCTTGCCACAAGTGACGGGGCAAAAAAAGACCGCCGCCGCAGTACTAGACTATTGCTCCCCTGGATAGCATGGAGCGGGATTTATGGCGTTGCGAAGATTGCTGACGCCCTGATCAAAGGCGCGCCGATCTCATCTGAGTTCGAATATTGGATGCAGTTGACCGGCACCAAAATTCACCTTTGGTTTCTGCCATTTGCGTTTGTCGCAGGGTGGGCACTGGTTGCTCTGATGCCCTTTATCCACCGTTATTGCACTTTCGCGATGCTTTGGACTGTGTTTACCGTCGGACAGTTGGGATTGTTCTACGCGCTCAGCGTCTACACCCTGCCCTGGCCGTTTTATCAGTGGCTGTTTGTAGTGCCGTCGGTCTTGCTAGGACTCATTCTTTATGCTGCGGGCGGTGACCCGGCCCGGCTGCTATGGATTTGCGTCGGGGCCTCGCTTGCCTGTTTGATCGCCTCAACGGTTGGCTGGCATCGCGGCACTTTGCAGACGCTGATTGCATCCGTTGTGTGCGCCGTGGCGATGATTTCATCTCTCCCTGCTACCCGGCTGACCAGTCTCCTTTCCCAGATTTCGCTCGGGATCTACCTGGTGCATCCCTTGGTGCATTCGGCGTTGATACGCTTGCTGGATGTGGTGCCTGGCACGGTGGAATTTGCTGCGGGTGTCGCGGCTTTGTCCACGCTGGTTGCCATTGTGCTGCGGCGGCTGCCGGTTATCCGCCGTATTGTCTGACCAACCACGTGCCTCTTGCCAATCGGCGGAGAATCCTGGCCCATGGGTACTCTCTCCCCTGCCTGCCGCCGACTGGACCCGATGCTAGAAGACGAGCTGTTCTTCCCGCCCCATAGCGAGGACGAGGCCATGCACAGCCCGCCGAAAGACCCGGCTGAGACATTGCAACAGGTCTTCGGCTACAGCGCGTTCCGCCCGGGACAATGGCCGGTGATCAAGGCTGCGTTGGCGGGCGAGCCGGTACTGGCCATCATGCCGACCGGCGGCGGCAAGTCCCTGTGCTACCAACTGCCGGCGCTGGTCAAAAATGATCTGAGTGTTGTTGTTTCCCCCCTCATTGCCCTGATGCGCGACCAGGTGGCGAACCTGACCGCGGCCAGTGTGCCGGCAGGCACCCTGAACTCCGGCAACACGCCGGAGGAGAACCGACGGGTGATGGCAGCATTGCACGATGGTTCGCTCCGCGTGCTCTATGTCTCGCCGGAGCGGCTGCTGACCGACGACATGCTGGGCCGCCTGCGAAACCCGCGTCCAGGCCGTATTGCCATCGACGAGGCGCACTGCGTCAGCCAGTGGGGCCACGATTTTCGCCCGGACTATCTGCGCCTCTCGCAGCTTACCGAAGCCCTGCCGAACGTGCCGCGCATGGCACTGACCGCCACCGCGGATGCGGCGACGCAAAAGGATATTCTGGACAAGCTGTTCGGCAGCGAGGCCAAGGTCTTCATCTCCGGGTTCGACCGCCCCAATATCCGCCTGTCCATTGCGCCTAAAGCCAGCGTGAAAAGCCAGGTCAAAGCCTTTGTCCAACGGCATAGGGGAGCGGCGGGCGTCGTCTATTGCCGCTCACGCAAGCGGGTGGAGGACATCGCCGCCGCCCTTCAGGCCGACGGCGTGCCTGCGCTGGCCTATCACGCGGGCATGGACTCCCGCACCCGCGACGCGATCCAGGACCGCTTCATCGCTGAGGATGGCCTTGTGATGTGCGCCACCATCGCGTTTGGTATGGGCGTGGACAAGCCGGACATCCGCTTCGTCTGCCATCACGACCTGCCTGCCTCTATTGAGAGCTACTACCAGGAAATTGGCCGCGCCGGGCGTGACGGCGACCCGGCAGAGGCCCTGCTGCTGTTTGGCACCGACGACATCAAACTGCGCCGCGAACTGATTGAGGGCTCGGAGAAAGTGCCGGAGCAGAAGCGCATTGAGCATGCCCGCCTGAACCAGCTCCTGGCCTTGGTCGAAACGGCGGATTGCCGCCGCAAGGGCCTGCTGGGATATTTCGGCGAGCACGTGACAGAGCCGTGCGGGAACTGCGACCGCTGCCTTTCGGCGGTTGAGCGCCAGGATGGAACGGTAGCGGCCCAGAAATTCCTCTCTGCCATGGTTCGCACCGGTCAGCGTTTCGGCGCGGAGCATCTGATCGCCATTCTGCGGGGAGAAATCTCGGAGCGTATCGTGAAGCTCGGCCATGACCGGCTGCCGACCTATGGCGTCGGTACCGAGCATACCAAGGCCGAATGGCGCTCCATCGTGCGGCAGCTGATGGCCGCCGATGTGGTGCGGTCGGACCTGGACGGCCATGGCAGCCTACTGGCAGGCCCCGACGCCCGAGCCGTGCTGAAGGGGGAGAAGCCCGTCAGCCTGCACTGGGACGCCAAGGCAATTACCACATCCAAGTTGCGGGGTGAAGCGGGTGGCGACAAGCCCGAACTGACCGGCGAAGCGGCGGAGGTCTACGAGCGCCTGCGCCGCCTGCGTGCGCGTCTGGCTTCGGACCGCAAAGTGCCGCCTTATGTGATCTTCTCCAACCGCACCCTGCGGGAGATCGTAACGGCGCAACCGGCGGATATTGAAGCGTTTGGCGGCCTCTACGGCGTGGGTGCGCGCAAATGCAAAGAGTTCGGCCCTGCATTTCTGGAAGCCCTGCACCGTTTTGCGCTATAAGCAATTCTTCACTTATCGGAATTGTTTCTGCGTCAGGACTGAACACCGTTGAAACACCTTCGCCAAAGTTGCGTAAAAGCTGATGGAATTCGGCGGTGTTTCGGGTTCTTTCCCCGCATTTTGCCCGATTTCCTGGCCCATTTCCCGATCCAGGGTTTGCGCTGGGCTTTTCCGGCCGGCTTGGCCTGTTTTCTGGTGTTTATACTCGCCATTGGTGCTGTCTCGCCGCTGGGCGCGCAACCTGGCCCAGTTTCCGCAAGCTCGGATGGCCCTGCATCACTAACCACGGAAGACGCGCAGCAGATACCAGGCGCTGCACCACTCCAGGCCCTGGACACAGAGGCGCTGACTGCCCTGATCCTGATATTGGAGAACTCGGCGCTTCGGCAACGGTTTGTAAAGTTCATTAAGCAACAGGGTATTACCGCACCGAACCTGGAAACACCTGCCGGTAAAGCCGGCGCAGGAGATGCCGGGGCACCCGGCTCGGTTGTCGCTGAACCGCCTGATGTTCCATCGTCTTTGGCGCCAGCGTCAGCGCCGTCCGCTCCACTGCCGTCCGGGCCATCCGTGGTGAATGTCGCCATGGAAATGGTGCAGGGCTGGCTTAGCAAGCTGCTGTATTTCCTGAATGATGCAGTTGATATCGGCCGCCTGGGAGGGTGGCTGAAAGTGCAGGCATCGTCGGCAGAGCTATCTGGTTTTTGGATTGATTTTTTGACGGTAGCGGGCGCTGTGTTGTTGGCCGCATCTGCTGCTTACTGGGGATTGTCGCGCGCGCTGCGCCGTATGCGGTTTGCGACACCGCAACTGGGCCCGCGCCTGCTGCTGACCCGGCTGAAGTTCCTCGCGATGCAGTTTGCGATTTCTGTCCTGGCCATCGGCGGATTTGCCGTAACAGCCTATGTGGTCTCCCGTTTGCTGCCTTCGCCCAGCACAACCGACCGTGTGCTGTTTGATGTCACTGCTGCCGTCGGCTTGGCGCTGGCGCTCTGCTCTCTGGTGCGTGCGCTTCTCTGTCCGCGTCATCCGTCTTTTAGGCTGGTGGCAATGCGGGACGACGTGGCACGGGATCTTTTCCAGTGGCTGCGCCGCTTGATCCTATTGGTTGTGCTCGGCCGCGCCTTTTTTGAGAATATCGATGATTTGCGGGTACCATCCGGTGTTTTCGAAGGACTGGAGCGGTTATGGGGTCTGGCCGGGATCATCTATGCGATGGTGCTGGTTTTGCGTTACCGCAGCGAAATCACTGCCTGGATCGTTGCCGAAAGCGGACGCTTTAAGTTCATCCGCTCGACCATCGCCCGTATTTGGCTGCCTGTACTGACGGTCTATGCCATCGGGTTCTACCTGATCTGGGCTTTGGACCTTCCCGGCGCTTCCATACTCGTCGCGCAGGGCACCTTGCTGACCCTTGCCGTGCTGCTCCTGGTGCAACCGGTCGCAATAGCTCTGGAGCTTTGGCTGGTGCGGGCGGAGCAATCGGATTTTGGCATTAGCTCTGCGGTCATCGTCAAGCGCTTGCGCCGCTATGCGTGGATAGCCGGGCGGCTGGCGAAAGCCTTTGTCTATATCATGGCTGCCATTGCGATTGCCTCTGCTTGGGAGCTGGAGCCGTTTGTGTTGCTGGACGAGCATCTGTCCGGCAAAACGCTGGATGCCATCACCCAGCTATTCACCATCCTGGTCATTTGCCTGGCCGTGTGGGAAGCGTTCGATCTGATGCTGGCTGTCTATATGGATGCCACGGACGATCAGACCGGCAAGAAGATTGAGCGAAGCGCCCGCACCCGCACTTTGGTGCCACTGGTTCGGACGATCCTGATCGCTTTCCTGTTGATTGCTTTTGTTGCAGCTGCATTGAACTCGCTGGGCCTGGATATAGCGCCGCTGCTGGCGACTGCGGGCATTGTCGGCATCGCCATCGGCTTTGGCGCGCAAAAGCTGGTGCAGGACGTTATTACCGGCCTGTTCATGCTGTTTCAGGACACGCTCAGCGTCGGTGATATCGTGGAACTAGGCGGCATTTCCGGCACAGTCCAGCGCATCACTATCCGCACCATTGAATTGCGCGATCTGGAGGGCAATCTCTACACCATCCCCTTCAGTTCCGTAGGCACGGTCAAGAACATGTCGCGGGAGTTTGCCTATGCTCTGGTCGATGTCGGCATCGCCTACCGTGAAAATGCCGACCATGTGATGGAGGTGCTGAAGCAACTGGGGGCCGAACTGGAGTGTGACGCCGTGTCTGGGCCGAGCATAACCGGCGCCATAGAGGTGATGGGTATCCATCAACTGGGCGACAATGCCGTCGTGATCCGTTGCCGCTTTAAAGTTCTGCCCCAGACGCAATTCGCTGTGCGCCGCGCGTTCCAGGGGCTTATCAAGCGCCGGTTCGACGAAATGGGTATCGAAATTCCGTTTCCCCAACGCACGCTGCACTGGGCCGGCCCTTTTGAGCGCCCGTCTTTCAGTACCGAAACAGCGCCGCCACCCGCCGCTGTCACTCCGGAGAAATCATAGTGGCCCGCGAAGCCCGAAAGTCCTCTGGCCGCGACGAGCGCAGCATGCTGCGCCGGCGCCTGGGCCTGCTGTTGATGGAAAATGTTTCCAAGCGCAACAATATGGTAGTCCACCGGGTCCTGGAGCTGTTGAGCGAGGAGAACCTCGCCGATGCCGCGGCCAAGTCCCGCGACATCGACAAGCTGACACTGGAATGCGGTGTGCTGGAAAAAGCGTGGGAAGACACCCGGGTGGCAAACCGTATTAACCAGCTGGCGCGTCAGAACATCAAGGTCGAGCGTGAAACGGTGGTCACGCACTATGGCCCATCCGAATTCGTCCGGGACCGGCTGGTCGTCACATTCTGATTTAGTACCAGCGTTTATTCTGTATAGTGTGGCGTTCCAATTTATGCAGCACGTGAAATCAATCGGTCAGGGTGAGATATGGCACGCGGATTTCGCGAGTCCAGGCGGCGGGATCAGGCACGCCGCAAACTCGCATTCCACAAATGGCTTTTGTTGATCCTGGCTCTGCTGGGACTGGGTGTTATTGCTTATGCGGCCGGCTCGGAGCTGGCTCGCGGCCAGGTCCGTAATCTGAACGAGCAGGTCCGCAGCCTGGAAAGCGATCTCGCCGTCATCACCGCTCGCGCGGAAAGCCTCCAGGTGGAACGTGACGAGGCGCTGGAGAAACAGGCAGCACTTCAGACCCAAGTGCCAACCGGCAAGGAGCGGGAGATCTTCGCCCTGCTCAGCCAGCAGTTGAACAAAGGCGTCAAGGAAGAGCGCCTGAAGTTCCTGGTGCGGTCGTCCGGTGATGCTGTCCGTTGCCGGAACTATCCAGAACAAAAGCGTTTCATCGTGCAAACGAGTTTCACACGGGGCAAGAACGACTGGGTCGCCTTTGCCCGCAGCGCCATCGTCGTCCGCGCCCAGGGGGAGCCGACCCGCAGCGCCAATGGAGCCGCTAACGCCTGGTTCGATCAGGAAAAGCCGATCACCGTGACTTTTACCAAGATCAATGGTGCGAAGACCGAAGCCACCGGCATCGTGCCGTTGCTGCACTCGGTGGAGCTGGGTGGCGACGAGTACCGGTTTGTGATCACGCCCTCGCCGGCGCGTGGCTTCCTTCAGGTCACGGCGGACCGCTGCCAGCTGCCCGATGGCGGCTAAGCCTGCCTCTTGAATAGACCCTGACCCTCCGCTGGACGGAGAGCCGGGACATCCCGGCTTCCTTGAGCGGATTTGAAACAGGTCGGATCACACAAATTCATCCCGCTCCCGCCAAGGTGGGAGCCCACGCCAGAGTGCTTCTCACAGAGCCAACTTGAACAGAAAACGCTTTAGCTCCACCCGGTTTTCGCGGCCTAGGCCTCAATCCCCTCCGGTTGCCAGTAGCGCACCAGCGCTTTCCCCAGCAGCCTGCCCGCCAGCACGTCGCCCAGCGCCTGGGGCGTCTGCTCGGACCCATCCACCAGCGTGTAGCGCGGCCTGACCGCGCCGCTTGCGATCAGGGCGGCCATGCGCTTCCGCCCCTCCGCCCGCCGCTCCGGCAGTAGGGAGTACATGCTGAAGGTCTCTACCGTGTATTCCCTGGCCCAGACCATGCGCATGTTGGCGAAGTCCGTCCCCGGCGTATCGCTATTGTTCGCCACGGAGCGCCCGACCAGCACAATCCGCCCATATTTCGCCATGTTCGCGAACACCGCATCCGCCGCCGGTCCTCCCACTGTGTCATAGAACAGATGCACACCATCCGGTGCGGCATCGCGCAAACGATCCTCTAAGTCCGGCTCCCGGTACCGCAGCGCCCAGTTCTTCCCTTACGAACAGGCATTTCTCCGCACCGCCCGGAATCCCGACCACCCGCATCCCTGCAGCAACGGCAATCTGCACGGCGAACGAGCCAAGCCCCTCGCGGCAGACGTAATCACGCAGGTCCCCCCCCGACATGGGCCGGGCATGATCCGCGAACCCGAACCACGCCGACAGTCCCGGCGAAGACAGCGCCGTCAGCCAGGTGCTCGCGCTCATCGCCGGGTCGCATCTTGTCAGCGCCGCAGGGGAGGCGTCCGCATATTCCTGCCATCCCAACCGCCCCATCGCGAAATCGCCCGGCTTCCAGCCAGCGGCATTGCTCTCCACGACCTGCCCAAGCATATCGCAGGAAATCAGCTCCCCGATGGCAAACGATTCCACATAGTTCGCAAAGTCCTTGCACCGCTGCGCCTGCCAGGGGGAGACCGCGGCAAACGCCAGCCGCAATCGCACCTGGCCCTTGGCCAATGGCGACAGGTCTTCATCGACAACGGCGAAGTGCTCCGGCCCCGGCAGAGTCTCCGGGCGGCGGGCAAGCGTCAATTTGCGGTTCATCGGCGGCGGTCCGTGCATTAGGGTCGGCTCCAGACTTACACGATGCACCGACCAGCAGGAAACCAGATGGAACTGGAAGAACTGATCCAGCAGTACAACCCCCGCGCCGCCGTATCGGACCACGAGGTCTGGAAGGCGCATTGGGGCCTCGACAGCGAGCGGGCGCGGGCGTCTCTCCAAGGCCATCTCCGCGTGCCCTATGGCGACACGCCCGGCCAATGCATGGACGTAATCCCTGCCAAGCAGCCTGGCGCGCCGGTGCAGGTATTCGTGCATGGCGGCTTCTGGCGCTTCCTCGACAGCTTCGACCACACCCTGATCGCGCCGATGTTCCACGACGCGGGCGCGGCAATCGTGCTGCTGAACTATGACCTCTGCCCGTCCGTGCCGTTGACGGAAGTCATCGCGCAGATCAGGCGCGGCCTCGCCGCCGTGTACAACTGGGCGGACGAGTACGGCTATGACCGGGATCAGCTCTATATCTCTGGTCATTCGGCGGGTGGGCATCTCTGCGCCATGCTGGCGGCGACCGACTGCGCCGCGCTCGGCCTGCCTGCGGACGCGATCAAAGGCGCTGCCATGATCAGCGGCCTCTATGACCTGACCCCCATGCTGCGCGTCCCCGGCGGCGAAGAATTGCTGATGACGCCGGAGACTGTGCCCCAGGTCAGCCCCCTTTGTAACCTGCCGCCAACGCACATGCCCCTTATCGCGGCGGTCGGCGGTCATGAAACGCGGGAATGGATACGCCAGACCGATGATTTCGTCGCCAAGTGCCGGGCGAACGGCTCGGACGTGACCTCGATCCAGCCGGACTACGACAACCACTATTCCATCCTCTACACCCTGGGTAACCCGGTGACGGAGTTGGGAAAAGCGGTGCTCAGGCAGATGGGGCTGGCGGTGTGACCTGTGCCCAACCCCTGGCGTCATTGCGAATCCGCGAAGCGGGCGGAGCAATCTGTAGAACGCTGCCAACGCATGCTTCGACAGGCTCAGCATGAAGGACTGTACGATACGAGCCAAACCGCCAGTAGCCTTTCCCCTGAACCTAAGGACCAGCTTCGACAGGCTCAGCAAGACGGGCAGTGTTATACGTGCCAAATACCCAACGGACTTCACCCTGAGCCTGTCGACGGGTGAGGGGCTCGTCAGAAAATAGTCATGAGCGGCACCCGCACCGCCCCTTACGCCTGGTTCATCACGGCGGCTTGCTTCTGGATGGCGACCCTCGCCTGGGGCACGGTGTTCTACGGCAACACCTTCTTCGTCCCCGCCCTCCAGACCGAGCATGGCTGGTCCGCGGCCACCGTCAGCAGCGCTATTGCCCTGTTCTTCTGGCTGGCCATCCCCGTCACGCTGGTGTTCGGCTGGATCGCGGATACGTTCGGCACCCGCCTCGCCGTTGCCTATAGCGGACTCGCCATCGGCGGCGGTGTCGCTGCCATGGGGCAGCTGACAGAGCCCTGGCAGCTGTATCTCGCCTATGCCCTGATTGCGACCGGCTATCCCCTCATGGCAACACCCGCCATCAGCGCGAGCCTCGTGCCCTGGTTCGGGCCGAAGATGGGTTTGCCGCTCAGCCTCGCCCTTTCCGGCGCGGGCCTTGGCGGCGCGATCAGCGTGCCGCTCATGGTTTGGGCCAGCGCCAAATATGGCTTTCCGGACGTCACGTTGGCCGTCGGCATTCTGGTTGCCGGCACCATCGTGCCGCTTGCACTGCTTGTCCTCCGCCGCCCCTCCAACGCGCAACGGCCACCCAGCGCCGCTGCCGAAACCAGTTTCACGCCCCGGCAGGCGCTCAAGACCAGCCGGTTCTGGCGTATCGCCATCGCAGGCGGCCTCGGCCTGGGCGCTCAGGTCGGCTACCTCTCCCACCAGCTTGCCATCGGCAGTGACGTGGCGAGCGTCGATCACGCTGCCTATGCCGTCAGCCTGGGCATCGCGTGCGGTGCTGCGGGCAGGCTGGTCACCGGCTTCCTGTCGACGCGCGTGCCGGTGAAGTGGCTGACCGCCGCCACCTACGCCCTGCAAGGGACCGGCATCGCCATTCTCAGCTTCGCGCAGGTCTCGTTCGATCTCTATCTGGGTGCGGTGATCGCGGGCTTCGTCATCGGCAATATCGTCATGCTGCCCCCTTTGCTGCTCCGGGAAGCATTCGGCCCGGCTGCCTACGGCAGGCTCTACGGCTTTGCCAACATCGCCTTCTACACCATGGCAGGCATCGGCAGCGCGCTCGCTGGCACGCTCCGCGATCTGACCGGGGCATATACGCTCGCCCTGTTCATCTTTGTTTGTTTCGATGCGGCGGCAGCGCTTATCGTTGCCCTAATGCCAAAACACCAACCGGGAAACGCCAACCGATGAGCGACCAGAAACAACCCCACCCCACCACTGTCCGCCTGCAACGCATGGTGCGCGCCTACCGCGAGAGCGCCGCCCTGATGGCCGGTGTCGAACTTGGCCTGTTCACCAAAGTGGCAGAGGGCGGGCACACCGAAGCCACCCTCGCCGCCGCGCTCGGCATCACCCGCCTGCATGGGGAGCGGATCGCGGTTGCCTGTGTCGGTCTGGGCCTGCTGGAGCGGGACGGCGACAAGTTGAAAAACGCGCCGGATGTGGAGCGCTTCCTGGTCGAGGGGCAGCCCGGCTATGCGGGCGAATGGATGCTGTTCACCAAGCCCGATTGGAACGAATGGGGCCGCCTGACCGACTACCTGCGCAACCAGACCCCGCCGCGCGCCGATAATGTGAAGGTCTCGGAATTCACGGTGGACGACGCGCGCAAGTACCACCGCGCGACATACTCCATCGGCCGCGGCGCCGGGCGGCTGTTCCTGCGCCAGGTCGATCTGACCGGCAAGAAGCACATGATCGACATCGGCGGCGGCTCCGGCGCGTACTGCATCGAGGCATGCAAGCTGTATCCGGACCTGAAAGCCTCCGTCCTCGACCTGGCCAGCGTGGCCGAGGTGGCGAAGGAGTTCATCGAGGAAAACGGCATGACTGGCCGGGTGGAGGCGCTGGCCTGCGACTTCAACAACGACCCGCTCCCGCAAGGCGCGGACGTGGCCGTGATGGCCTCCAACCTGCCCATGTACGGGCGGGAGGAATTCACCGCCGTGGTCAAGAAAGCCTACGACGCCCTCGCCCCCGGCGGTGAGTTCCACCTGGTCGGCGAGGCCCTGAACGCGGACCGCACCGCCCCGGCCGATGCTGGGCTTTGGGGCCTGTCGGAGGCCATCATGAACGGCACCGGCCTCTCGCACTCCACCGCCGATGTGGAGGGCTATTTTCAGGCCGCCGGCTTCCAAGACATCAATACCGTCCCCTTCGTTGAAGGCGTTCTGACCCGCACCAGCGGCCTTAAAGCGGGCTGAGACCCTCCCTGTCAACATCCGTGCGCGCGCAGTCATCACCCTTCGCTAGCAAAGGCTCACCTCGGGCCTGCGCCGGGGCATAGCTGAAGCAATCACCATATTTCAGCGCTGCCGGATTTCACCGCTGCGCGATGACGATGCCAGCCTCCGCATATGGAGCCGCTGACATCACTGGATGGGGATGGTTTTCGATCAGGCGCGGAAACCTGTCGGCTTCCGGTTCGTCGCTGATGATCGTGGCCATGGCCGAGGTATCGACGATCACTATGATGGCAACCCGTGTTCATCGTAGCCGATGATCTCGTCCGGCGTCCGGTCGTCCAGTACAGGCGCTGGATGCAAGCCGCGTAGGGCGGCTTCCACTGCCGCTTTGCCCGTCTAATATAGCAATGCTCCAGCTAAGCTGCTACCGTCCCGCTTCGCACGTCCGAGACCGCCGAGCCGTCGAGAGCCCTTCATGTTCCGCACTCTTCTGATCGCCAACCGTGGCGAGATCGCCTGCCGCATTGCCCGCACTGCCCACCGCATGGGCTTGCGCACCATCGCGGTCTATTCCGAAGCCGACCGGGATGCGCAGCACGTCCAGGCCTGTGATGAGGCCGTGTGCATCGGCCCGGCTGGCGTTGCGGAAAGCTACCTCAATATTGCTAACATCATCGCTGCCGCCAAGCTGACGGGCGCTGAGGCGGTGCATCCCGGCTATGGCTTTCTGTCGGAGAACGCCAAGTTCGCCAGCGCCGTCATGGATGCCGGCATGGTCTGGATCGGCCCGCCGCCCGCGGCCATAGACAGCATGGGCTCCAAGAGCGGTGCGAAAGCGATCCTGGAGCCCGCAGGCGTGCCCATGGTGCCCGGCCACCACGGCGCAAATCAGGACGCAGAGTTTCTGAAAGGCAAGGCCGAGGAAATCGGCTTCCCCGTGCTGATCAAGGCCGTCGCCGGCGGCGGGGGGCGCGGCATGCGCATCGTTGAAAGCGCGGATGAGTTCGTTAAACAGCTGGAGATGGCGCAGCGCGAAGCCAACGCGGCCTTCGGTGATGGCACCGTCCTGCTGGAGAAATACCTGACCAAATCCCGCCATGTGGAGGTGCAGGTCTTTGCCGATAGCTTCGGCCAGGTGGTGCATTTGTTTGAGCGCGATTGCTCCATCCAGCGCCGCCACCAGAAGGTGGTGGAGGAAGCACCGGCGCCCGGAATTTCCGCAGAGACCAGCGCGGCCATCGGCCAGGCAGCCGTGAACGCGGCGAGCGCGATCGACTATGTGGGCGCCGGTACCTGCGAATTCCTGACGGATGCGGATGAGAATTTCTACTTCATCGAAATGAATACGCGGCTCCAGGTGGAGCATCGGGTCACCGAGTGGATCACCGGTACGGACCTGGTGGAATGGCAATTACGGGTTGCGGCCGGCGAGCCTTTGCCGCTTAGCCAGGACGACATCCGGGTGCAGGGTCACGCGATTGAGGTGCGCCTCTACGCCGAAGACCCCTCGCGCGGGTTCCTGCCGCAAACCGGCAAACTGGAAGTGCTGAAGTTTCCGGAGCATGACGGCTTTGTCCGGGTAGACTCCGGTGTGATTGAGGGCGACGAGGTCTCGCCCCACTATGATCCGATGATAGCCAAGCTGGTGGCGCGCGGCGAGAACCGGGCCCAGGCCGTGGCCCGTTTGCGCTCTGCCCTGGCGGATACCCAGGTCGCGGGCGTCACTACCAACCGGGCCTTCCTGCATGCGGTTGCCCGCCACCCGGCCTTTGCCGTAGGAGAGGTGCATACTGGTTTTATCGAGCAGCATTCCGCAGAGTTGCACGCCGAAATGGCCGCTCCGGCAGACGAGGTCATCGCGGCGGGCGTGCTGGCTCTGTTGGATCAGCGCCGCGCCGACGCGGAGGCAAAGGCGGCCCGTACTGCCGATCGTTACTCCCCCTGGAACAATACCCGCGGCTGGCGTTTGAACGAGCAGGTACAGGAGACGGTTGCGCTGGATTGGGGGGAGGAGCGCTTTGCCATCGATGTCGCCTACCGCGGCAGCGAATACCACATGAAGCTGCCGGGTGAGCCCGCCAATACCCGCGTCGTGCATCGCGAGCCGGGGCGCTTGGGCGTAGAGATCAGTGGGCGGCGCTTTAACGTCGGCGTCCATGCCGAGGGCAACCACGTGACGGTCATGGCCAGGCGCGGCACTTACCGCTTCGCCGTGCACGACCCTGGCACCGCGGCATTCGGCCAGGACACCAGCGGCGGCAAACTCACCGCGCCCATGCCTGGCAAGGTGACCAAGGTGCACGTCCAAGCGGGTGCCAAGGTCAAGAAGGGTGCGGCCCTGCTGGTGCTGGAAGCCATGAAGATGGAACACACCATCGCCGCCCCCGCTGACGGAACCGTCAGCGCCCTGCGGTTTGGCGAGGGCGATCAGGTGGAAGAAGGTGTCGAACTGGTCGCGTTCGAGGCCAGCTAGAACAGTTTAATCCGGTAAATTGATCGCGAAGCAATTCAATTTGTACCGGCAATACCTTAGCGCGGCTTCTCTACCTGGCGGATAGTCCCAGCATCCGCCTTTTATCGCTTAACCAAGTATAAATTCCCGCTTTAGTCGTCTTTGTCCCCGTCATCCAGTCCGGGCTCGGGTCGGCACGGACCTTCATTGGCAAAGCTGCCACGGTTGCCGCGCTGCGGATTGTTTTCGGGTTTTGACGCTATCTCAGCAGCAGGCGTTGATGTGCCGGGCACTTCGGTCGCTGGCGGAAGTGCCTGATAGAGATGAACATCCCGCTGCGGGAAGGGGATGGAGATGCCGTTTGCATCGAAATTCTCCTTAACCAGACGGTGCAGGCCCCAATGCACATTCCAGTAGTCCGCTGTCTTCACCCATGGACGGCAGACGAAGTTGACCGAGCTGTCGCCCAATTCGTGCACCCGGATAATCGGGGCCGGGTCGACCAGCACCAGATCGTGGCCGGCAACGGTTTCCTCCAGCACGCGCTGGGCATCTTCGATACTGTCCTCATAGCCGATACCGAATACCAGATCGACGCGCCGGGTCGCGCTGCCGGTGACGTTGGTGATGACGTTGCCCCAGACCGACTTGTTGGGAATGATGATCTGGTTGTCAGGGGTGTTAATGGTGGTGGAGACGATGGAGACGGCCTTGACCGTGCCTGCCACGCCGCCTGCATCCACATAGTCGCCGACGTTGAAAAGCCGGTTGATCATGATCATCAGGCCAGACGCCAGGTTGCCGAGCGTGTCCTGCAGTGCGAAGGCCAGAATGAAGGCCGCGCCACCGAAGAGAGCAAACAGCGGGGAGATGTCGATACCCACCGCCGACAGCACAATCAGCAGGCCAATGGCGATAGTCAGCCAGTAAACCATACCCACCAGAAAGGCGATCAGCAGGACCGAGGAATGCGGCACCCGGCGGAAGGCGCGGCGGGCGCCGCTTCGGATCAGGCGGGCAAACAGTATCAACCCGATGAGAGCGACAATGACGACGGCCACCTGGATGGCAAGCCGGATGCCACCATCCTCGTCCTGGGCCCAGGCGATGGCCTCGTTCGTCAGGGTCTGGGCGTCTGCAGTGCGGGTTTCCTCGATAATGATCGCGTTGCGGTAAGCCCTGTAGACGGCGATTTCCTCTGGTGTGCCACCCTTCTTCTCCCAGGCATCGACGACTGCATTGTAGTTGTCAAACAGAGATTTCCGTTCCAGGGAGAGTTCTGTCAGGGTCTCGCGCACCGCGTCTTCGACCGGGCCTTTATACTGCATGATCGCGACCTGGGCGTCCGCCATTTCCCTGATCTTGTCTTGAACGATGCCCAGCCAGATTTCCGCCGCAGCCTTCAACTCGTCCACGGTCAGCGGCAACAGACGCACGACCAATTCCCCATCATCGACCATTGGATCGATCACCCTGCGCGGCAGATCCGGGCCGTCGTCGCCATTGGTCTCTGGATCGGTTTCAGCCGCCGGAGGATTGCCAGAACCGACGGTATCCTTCGCCTATACCGATACTGGTGCCGCTGCTATGGCGAGCAGAGCGAGAATTGCGAACATTATCGCAAACGGCGAGTGGTGCATGGCGCAGCTGTCCTTTGGGAGCAGGGGGCGTTCGTTCAAACGATCAGTGGGTATATTCCCAATGCCTCAAGCTTGGCGTGCAGTCCATACGCCGAAAGGTCCGTTTCGGTTCATTGCCGGGTTCCGGCAAAACATCGCATCTGCCCGGTTGAGGGAAGCCGTCTATCCGATTGGAGCCTCATGCAAAGAGACCGCCTGGCCTTTCAGTTCCTCGGCGGGTGCCGGAAACATGCTCATGACGGCGGAGTCGTGGCCGGCGATCATCTCCGTGCGCTTGCCGCCGGATAGGCGGGTCAAGGTCTGGTAGCCCTCCAGCATGGCGCGCATGTCGTAGAAGACGCCGAAGGGCTTCTCCTCCTCCCATTCCTGGTAGAGGTGGGCGGCGTCGCTCGCCAGCACGATGGGGCCGCGCTTGGTGTTGACGCGGATAGCCATCTGGCCACGGCAATGGCCACCGATGTGGACCAGCTCGATACCCTGCCAGGGGACGGAGACGTTGGCGTGCTCAACCAGCCGCCCTTCGGCCTTGAACCGGCGGATGGTGGCGCAGTCGCGCTTGCCGTAGCCTTGGCGGAAGAAGGGGTGACAGGGGTCAGTGCCTTCGACGATGGGCATCATCTCGGTGTCGATGTGGAAGGTGGTGTTGGTGAACTCCCCCAGATTGCGCACAAGGCGGCGTGGGCGGCGGCTATTGTGGGGAAGGCGGAGCGCTATGCCGGCTTGGGGCTCGATCTGGAGACGCCTGAGCCTTTGCCGGAGGGGCTGGCGGCGCGGGTGTGCCTGCCGGAGGAACTGGCGAAGGATGGCTGGGTCCAGATGCCTGACGGGTGCCGGCTGGACCGGGGCAAGCTGGCCTTCTCCGCCAAGGAAGCGCTGTTCAAGGCCTACTATCCGGCGACCAGGTATTTCCTGGACTTCCCAGAGGCGCGTGTGGTGTTCGACCCTGCGGCCGGGACGTTTGAGGCGGCCCTGACCGGTGCAAATGCGCCTAGTCTGGCGGGGAGACGGGCCTTCCATGGCCGCTTCGGCGAGGCTGGCGGGATGCTGTTCACCGTGTTGGCGGTGGAGCAGGGGTAGTTGGGTTCCTAAAGCGGTTTCGGGTCTTGTTGAATCACTTGTTTTCCCGATTTCCCGCAGATGTGTTTCATGCCTGAGAGCCACTCAGGCATTAGGGCCCGCTTGCGTGGTAACGGGAGGAATTGGGCGGTGAGCCGGTCTGAATAGAATCCGCTATCGCGTTGGCGGTCATCCCTCCCCGACAGCACCGGCCTCCTGCATCGCCGCGATCTCCGCTTCACTATAGCCCAGCTTGTCCCGAAGAATTGCCAGTGTGTGCTGGCCAAGCAACGCTGGTGGCTCATAGGGCCTCAATTGCGAGTCCGAGAAGTTCAGCGGTGAGCCAATTACCCTGATCGGCCCCGCTTTCGGATGGTCCAGCTCCACCACCATGCCGCGCGCCGCGACTTCTTCCGACTCCAGCGCTTTGCCCAATTGGCGTACTGGTCCTGCAGGCAAGTGCTGCATTTTTGCCATCCACTCGGCGCGCGTGCGGGTTTTGAAAATATCACCCAGCAGTTTGAAGAGTTCGGCCCGGTGCGCCAGCCGGTCCGCCGGGCTGCAGAAGCGTGGGTCCTCCGCAAGGTCTGGCCATTCCAGCATGTCCCGGCACAACTGGCCATAGAGCCGGTCGGAGCCCAAAGCCATATAGAGAGGCCTGTCGGAGGCGTAGAATAGGTTCGTGGGCGTCGACGTCATATGAGCATTGCCTGCCCGCGGCGGTTGTTCGCCTGAGACCAGATAATAAAGCCCGGCATTCCCCAGCGACGCGATGGCCATATCCATCAGCGCCAGATC
This sequence comes from Alphaproteobacteria bacterium, assembly GCA_965202745.1. Taxonomy (GTDB): domain Bacteria; phylum Pseudomonadota; class Alphaproteobacteria; order Bin95; family Bin95; genus JACKII01. The sequence continues at coordinate 342,128 of CBDBCB010000017.1, read as the reverse complement.
AATTCGTTGGCCGCGCCCGCTTTTCTCCCGCGCAAGCAGGGCTGCGCAAATGGCGCTGACCGACTGCAGGCCCGTCATGGAGTCAACGAGGTTAAGCGGGTGCCGCAAGGGCTCGCCGTCCGGCTCTCCCGTCAGCGACATCATGCCGGACTCGGCCTGCAATACTGGATCGAAGCCAGGCCGGTCCCACATCGGGCCGGTCTGCCCGTAGGTTGAAACCGAGTGATAGATCAGCCGGGGGAAGCGGTCCTTCAGGCTTTCATAGTCCAGGCCAAACCGCTTCATTACGACCGGCCGGTAATTTTCTACCAGCACATCGGTATCTTCCAGCAGACGCAGCAGCACTTCCTGGCCCGCATCCGTACGTGGGTCGAGCGTCAGGCTTTGTTTAGAGCGGTTGAAGGCCAGAAAGAAATGGGCCTCACCTGCAGCATTGGGTGTGGTGTTGCGCCTGGTATCGTCGCCGAAAGCGGGATTTTCGACCTTGATGACCTCTGCGCCCATATCCGCCAGTTGCACGGTGCAGAGCGGTCCCGCGATGATTCGGCTGAAATCCAGCACTTTCACCCCATCCAATGGCGGCGGGGCGGTGGCGTTGGCGATGGTTTCTAGCGCAGTCACGGTGCTGGGCCTCCTTGGGCATCTGTCTGCAAAAACGCGTGCGCTATATATCGGTCATGCTAAAGTGCCGCCAGTTTCCAATAAAGTGACGGGAGTTACGCCACCATGACAGACGCCTTTATCTGCGACGCGGTTCGCACCCCCATCGGCCGCTACGCCGGATCGCTCGCTGCCGTACGTACCGACGACTTGGGCGCGATCCCGATCAAGGCGCTGATGGAGCGCAATCCCTCCGTCGATTGGTCCAAAATTGATGACATGTCCTACGGATGCGCCAACCAGGCGGGCGAGGACAACCGCAATGTGGGCCGCATGGCTGGTCTGCTGGCGGGCCTGCCCGACAGCGCGCCTTCTAATACCGTCAACCGTCTCTGCGGCTCTGGCATGGATGCCATCGGCTCCGTCGCCCGCGCAATAAAAACCGGTGAGGCCGATCTCTGCATCGGTGGCGGCGTTGAGAGCATGAGCCGCGCACCCTTCGTCCTGGGCAAAGCCGACAGTGCGTTCAGCCGTGCGGCGAAGATGGAAGACACCACCATCGGCTGGCGCTTCGTCAACCCGCTGATGAAAGCCCAATACGGCATCGACAGCATGCCGGAGACGGGCGAGAACGTGGCAGAGGAATTCCAGGTCACCCGTGAAGACCAGGACGCCATGGCCTTCCGCAGCCAGGCCAATGCCGTCGCTGCACAGAAGAATGGCCGTCTGGCCATGGAAATCGTGCCGGTCACCATCCAGCGTCGCCGCGGCGACCCGATCGTGGTCGACACCGACGAGCATCCGCGCGAAGGCACCACCATGGAAGGCCTCGCCAAGCTGCCGACGCCCTTCCGCAATCCCGGCACCGTGACTGCCGGTAACGCTTCCGGCGTCAACGATGGCGCGTGTGCTGCTGTGCTGGCGTCGGCTGCCGGTGCGGAGAAGCATGGCCTGACCCCGCGCGCGCGCATCCTGGGTATGCAAACCGCAGGCGTTGCCCCGCGCATCATGGGCATCGGCCCGGCTCCGGCTTCCCAGAAGCTGCTGGACCGCCTCGGCCTTTCCATCAACGACATGGATGTAATTGAGCTGAACGAAGCCTTCGCCGCCCAGGGCCTTGCGGTTTTGCGCCAGCTCGGTGTTGCCGACGATGACAGCCGTGTGAACCCGAACGGCGGCGCTATCGCTCTAGGTCATCCGCTCGGCATGTCCGGCGCCCGTCTGATCACCACTGCCATGTACGAACTGGAGCAGCGCCAGGCCCGCTACGCCCTCTGCACCATGTGCATCGGTGTCGGCCAGGGCATCGCGACGATCATTGAGCGCGTGTAGCAACGCGCTATAATGCTTAGGCGTTTGAAGCCCCTGCTCCGGCCTAGCCGCTGGGGCGGGGGCTTTTCTTTGCCCGTCCCGGCATTTTCTGCGTGCCTGACCGCGTCGCTTTCGCAAGAATGGTGCCCAATAGACCCCAAAAAAAGGAACCGCCCCATGCTCGCCCTGCGCAAAACCGGCCCGGAATTCGGCGCTGTCCTCGAAGAAGTGCCGGAGCCGACCTTGGCCGACGGCATGGTGATGATAGAGGTGGACGCTGCCGGTATCTGTGGTTCCGACATTCACGTTTATGAGTGGACCAGCGGCTATGACTGGCTCATTCCCTCCCTGTCGGTCACGTTGGGGCACGAGTTCGCAGGCCGCATCTGTCAGATCGGCCCCGGTGTTTCGGGTCTGAGCGAAGGCCAGCCCGTCGTCGTGATGCCTTTCTATACCTGTGGTGTGTGCGAGCAGTGTCAGGCAGGAAAGTCGGACTTCTGTACCAGCCGCAAGTCGGTAGGCCTCAGCGTCGATGGCGGCTTCGCGGTGCGGGTGCCGGTACCCGCGCGCTGCTGCCTGCCCACGGGCAACAAGCTCGCCCCACACATTGCAGCCCTGACCGAGCCGTTCTGCGTCGGCGACCGGGCCGTTGATTATGGCAGCCTGGAGCCTGGCCAGAACGTGGTGGTGCTCGGGCCCGGCATCATTGGTCTTTCGGTTGCCTACATCGCCAAGCAGCAGGGCGCTGCTTCTGTCACTGTGGTTGGCAAGAACGATCCGCTGCGCCTGGGCGTTGCGGAGAAGATCGGCATCGACCGCGTGGTGGATCTGGGTGATGGCGGCGCGCTAGCCGACCACATTCCAGAGCGGAGCGTTGACCGGGTGTTTGAGGCCACCGGCTTTGCCGACAGCATCACCCAGGGCCTAGGCCAGTTGTGCGACTTCGGCATCATGATCGCCATCGGCATCCACCACGCTCCGGCGCCCATCGACATCACCCCCTTCGTCCGCCGCAAGCTGCAACTGCGCGGCGCGCACAGCAGCGGGCACGAGAATTGGGACTGCGTCCTGGCCAAACTGCCTGACTGGGCCAACGATCTGGAGCACATCGTGACCCACCAGATTCCGCTTGCCGACGGCATTGAAGGCTTCGAGATGAACCGCCGCCGCGAAGCCTGCAAGGTCGTGATCCGGCCCGGCATGGCGTGAGGAAGCTGCTCTGTATCTAAGAGTTAGAGCTTCTTGCCCGGCAAATTGATACCGATACCGATCCAATTTGAACTGGTGATGCTCCAGTGTTTGACGGCGGTTGACGAAGCGGCGTGCGCTTGCCTGAATGGCCGCCAAACCAGTCCCGCGACAAGGAACGCCAATCCATGACCGAAATTCTTCGCTACTCAGTTGCCGATGGCATCGCCACGCTAACCATGGACGATGGCAAGGCCAACGCGATGGCGCCTGCCATGTCGGCAGCGATCAATGACGGATTGGATCGGGCGTCTGCTGAATGGGCGAAGGCTATCATTATCAAGGGGCGCCCAGGCCTGCTCTGCGGTGGCTTTGATCTGAAGATCATCCACGGCGACGATGATGCCCTGAAGGCACAAATGCGCGAGGCCGGCATGGCCCTGCTGGAGCGGCTCTATCTTTCGCCACTGCCTATCGTCTTTGCCGTCACTGGCCATGCGGTCGCCATGGGCGCGCTGCTTTTATTTGCGGGCGATTGGCGGGTGGGCCTGCGCGGCGATTTCCGAATTGGTCTGAACGAAACGGGCATAGGCCTGTCGCTGCCCATTACCGGCCTGGAACTGGCTCGCGACCGGCTCGCGCCACAGGTGCTGGGCGAGGCGACAATCAACGCCACACTCTATTCGCCCGATCAGGCTACCGGCATTGGCTACCTGGATGAAACGGCAGACGCCATTGACTTCGATGCGTGCGCCAAGGCAGCGGCGGAGCGGCTGGCTGCACTGGACCCGGCGGCCTTCGCCCTGACGAAAAGCAAAGTGCGCCAGCCAACGATAGAGCGGATACGGGCGCTGGGGGCGTAGCTGGTCAGATAATAAGGTCCGGGTCCGGGATGGTCGCTGGCGTGCGCCCCGGGAAGAGCAAGGGGTAAACCAGGGGTCGGGGCTCGCAGAAGGCACCCATGTTTTTGACACTTATGTTACAGTCCCCACGACTGGTGCGTTCCGGCGCACCATCTGGAACCACTGTTGAGAAAAATCCGCCCCCATGCCTGCCCCGGCCGCCTCTGCCAGTGCCACCAGACGCAAGGTAACGCTCTGGATGTGCAGCCTTACCCATGCCGTACAGGATGGGTTAAGCGCTGGTGTCTATGTACTGTTGCCAGTGCTGGCTCAGTCGCTAGGCCTCAATCTGAGCGAGGTCGGCCTATTCAAGGGACTCAAAAGCCTTGCCCAGGGGATGCTGGAGATCGTCTCCGGCGTGATGGCAGAGCGGACGGGCGACGCGGTGCTGCTCGTGTTCGGCATGGCCGTTTCCGGCGCGGGCTATCTGTTGTTTGCCTTTGCCGATGGTTCGGGCGGGGTGCTCGCATGCCTGGTACTTGTTGGTGTTGGCACTGCGTTCCAGCATGCACCTTCCTCCGCGCTGGTTAGCCGGGCATTTGCGGAAAGCGGGCGGCGCGGCGCGCTCGGCCTCTACAATTCATCGGGCGATGCAGGGAAGCTGCTCTTCACCACCAGCTTCAGCCTGGCCATCGGCGCGGGGCTTGCCTGGTCGTTCGCAACAGTCGCATTCGGCCTGGTGACACTGGTGGCGGCCGCCATTGTGTTCGCCGCGCTCCGGAACCAGATCGGCGCGCGCCGCCGGAGCGCCGGGGCCGCCAGCGGAGCCGATGACTATAGGGTCAAGGGATGGGGCATCCTCGACCGGCAGGGCTTTGCCTCCCTGCTAGTGGTGGTATTCCTGGACAGCCTGGTGCAGGCCGGCGCGCTGACCTTTGCAGCCTTCCTGATGCTGGCGAAGGGCATACCGCTGGCTGCAGCCACTTTCGCCGCGACCACGATTCTGATCGGTGGCATGTTCGGCAAGGCGATTTGCGGCTTCCTGGCGGACCGGATCGGTTCGCGCACTGCTTTCTCCCTGGTGCAGGTGCTGACGGGTCTGGGCATTGCGGCGGCGGTGTTCACGCCCGGCTACTATGCCTATCTGTTGCTGCCGTTCCTCGGTATCGTGCTTCAAGGTTCGACCTCCATTACCTACAGTATGGTCAATGATTTCGTGCACGAAAGCCGGGCTTCGCGTGGCTTTGCGCTGGTTTATGGCTCCTCCAGCGTGTCGGTGGTTGGACCGGTGGGCTTTGGCTTTCTGGGCGATCACTACGGCATCGAGACGGCAATGCTGGCTATGGCGGCGATTGCGCTGCTGGCCATCCCGCCCTGCCTGTACCTGCGGACGCAGCGGGCGGAAACTGCTGCCGAAGCGGGTGGTGCGGACTAGATCGGGGAAGGCAGCGCACGGATTTAGCGTTGCATTCCGGGGGCATTTGGCGCGAGCATAGTTGCCAATATCCGGCGAGAGCCCTGCGGGCCGCCGCTTCAGCGAAGGAGGAACATACCATGTCCACCGTAACGCCCATGGATTTAAGCTTTGGTGCCGTTATCACCGATATCAAGCTAGGCGCGATGAGCGACGACGAGTGGAAAGTCGTTGAAGACGCCTTTCACGAATACGCCGCATTGGTATTCCCCGGCCAGCATCTGACCAACGAGGAGCACGTGGCGTTCGGCAAGCGTTTCGGGGCGATCGAGATCCTGCGGAACGATGGCAACGAATACGCCATGATCTCGAACAAGGCCGCCGACGGCCACATCCTGACGCCGGAAGAAAAGCGCTACCAGTCGCTGCGCGGCAACGAGGGCTGGCACACGGACAGCAGCTACATGCCGCTGGCGGCGAAAGCCTCCTGCCTGACCGCGATCACCGTGCCGAGCAAGGATGGCCAGACCGAGCTTGCCGATATGCGCGGCGCCTACGACGCGTTGGACGATGCCATGAAGAAAAAGATCGCCGGCTTGGCGGCCCAGCACTCGCTCTATCAAAGCCAAGCCAAGGCAGGGTTCGTCTTCAAGACGGGCGAAAGCTATGGCTTCCATACCAAGGGCGCGCCGATCCGGCCGCTGGTAAAGGTGCACCCGGTGACGGGCCGCAAGTCCCTGTTCATCGGGCGTCACGCCTACCGGATCGATGGCATGGCCGATGCGGACGCGCAGAAACTGCTGGATGATCTGCTGGAGTTTGCCGTGCAGCCGCCACGCACCTATGCCCACCAATGGCAGCCGGGCGACGTGATGATCTGGGACAATCGGTGTGTGCTGCACCGCGCCTGCCCCTATGACTATTCAGAGCCGCGGGTAATGCGCCATGTGCGTGTGGCGGGCGAGGCGGAGACAGAACTGGTCGCCACCGCCCCCGACGACCGCGCGGATGGGTATGAGCCGGTGGCCGCCGAGTAGGGGCGGCCAGCCCACGCTTAAAAGTGTGAGAATTCAAACGGGGCAATTGAGTCGGTGGACGCAGGGATGGCGCCTGCTACAGGTGCGTTCGCCCATTTTGAGCGGTAGGGACGGCTCAGGATAGCGGCCTGCCGCCAATCGGCTTCTGGCTGGCGCGCGGCGCGCTCGAATGAAATCTCCACGTCATCGAACCCGCATGACCGGGCATAGGAATACTGATCGGCGATCACATGACCCTTTGCCCGCAGGGGTTTTTTGAAGCCCAGCCCGCGCAAGCGCTGCGCAATGGAAAAGCCGCGACCGTCGGAGAACACAGGGAACTCCACCACGATCATCGCAATACGGTCAAAGTAGGGCTCCAGCAACTGAGGCTAGATGTCGTTCGGCACCTGAACACACAGGTTACGATCCGTGCTGAGGCGCAGTTCATTCAGGATCAGCGTGGTGCTGACAGGCTCGTCGCTGAAACCGGTATCGTTGACGATAGGCATTGCGTTGCTCCTGTTATTCCGGTGTTGGCCGCTAGGCCGCGACCGGCTCGGATTTCGGGTAAAGGGCGTCTTTGAAGTGCCTGTCGCCCAACCGACGGTATGCTTCCAGGAATGTCTCTTCCGGACCGCTGCGTATGGTCAGATAAGCCTGCACCAGGCGTTCAATTGCCGGGAGCACCTCGTCATAAGCAAAGCCTGGACCGGCACGCTTGCCGATTGCGGCGGTCTCGGTTGCATCGCCGCCCAGTGTGATCTGGTAGCTTTCGACCCCGCCCTTCTCCAGGCCCAGAATGCCGATATGGCCCACATAGTGATGGCCGCAGGCATTGATGCAGCCGGAGATTTTGATCTGGAGCTTGCCGATCTCATCTGCCAGTGCCGGGGAGGCAAAGCTCTTGGCGATATCCTGGGCAACCGGGATGGAGCGCGCGGTGGCCAGCGCGCAATAATCCATGCCGCGGCAGGCGATGATGTCAGTAACTAACCCTGCATTTGCCGTACCCAGCCCGGCATCGCGCAGGGCGGCGTAGACAACTGGCAGGTCCTGGGCGCGGACATGAGGCAGGACGATGTTCTGTTCGTGGCTGACCCGCAATTCGTCCAGGCTGTACTGCTCGCCCAGGTCGGCCATGACCCGCATCTGCCCGGCGCTGGCATCGCCCGGCGCCTCGCCGATAGGCTTTAGTGAGATGGTCACGATGCGGTAACCGGCTTCCCGGTGTGCAGTGACATTGTTTTTTACCCAGGCCTTGAAGTCGGCATCGGCTGCCAACGCCTGTTCGAGCGAGGGCGGGTCGTCCGGCAGTTGCTCAAAGGCAGGCGGCGCGAAATAGCTCTCGATCCGTTTGACCTCTGCCGGGTCGGCCGCGACGTAGGCACTGGGCCTGACGCGCATCATCCGCGTGAACTCTTCCTCAACCTCCGCCTGGATGTCAGCCAGGCCGGTCTCATGCACCAGGATCTTGATACGAGCCTTGTATTTGTTATCCCGCCGCCCGTGCAGGTTATAGACCCTCAGCACCGCCTCCAGGTACGGCAGCAACTGGTTTTTCGGCAGGAAGTCGCGGATCACTTTGCCGATCATCGGGGTGCGGCCCATGCCGCCGCCGACAATCACCTCGTAGCCAGGCTCACCGGCCTCGTTGCGCAACATACGCAGGCCGATGTCGTGCGCCTTGGTCACCGCGCGGTCATTGGAGGAGCCGGTAACGGCAATCTTGAACTTCCGCGGCAGAAAGGCGAATTCCGGATGCGCGCTCGACCACTGGCGCACCAGTTCCGCCGTGGCGCGGGGGTCTTCGATCTCGTCTGCAGCCGCTCCCGCGAAGTGGTCGGCGGTGACATTGCGGATGCAATTGCCGGAAGTCTGGATCGCATGCATCTCGACTTCGGCGAGCGCGGCCAGAATGTCCGGTACATCCTTCAGCGTCGGCCAGTTGAACTGGATGTTCTGGCGGGTGGTGAAATGGCCATACCCCTTGTCCCAGCGCTCTGCGATCATGGCGCGCTGGCGCATTTGGCGCGCATTCAGCGTGCCATAGGGCACGGCGACCCGCAGCATGTAGGCGTGCAGCTGCAGGTAGAGCCCGTTTTGCAGGCGCAATGGCTTGAACTCATCCTCGGTAATTGCGCCTGACATTCGGCGCTCGACCTGATGCCGGAACTGGGCGATGCGGGACTGGACGAAATCCGCGTCGAATTCGTCGTATCTATACATTCTGGCTCTCCGCCTGGCGGCCCAGGTCTTTGCGGTTGCTGGGGCCGAGCGTGCGGATCGGCTCGCGGTAGTGCAGCAGAACCGGCTTGGCCTGTGCATCGAGCGCCGCATCGGCGAGATAGGGGCCGACGACTTCCGACTCGTCCGGCAGAATTTTGGCGAGCAATCGGTCGGCTTCCTCGCCGGTTGTGGCGACCTGGGCGCTGTGCAAATCACGTGCCCAGCTGCCGTCGGGCGCCAGAAGACCACGTCGCCGTCGAGCAGGTCGTTGGCAGTGATGACTTGATGAGAGGCTGTCTGGGACATGGGTCAGGCTCCGGCGGCCAGGGCGGCGCTGTTATGGGCGGTGCTGTTGGGGGAGATAAGACTCTGTTGGCCGGGCAGTGCAGGGGTGGCGGCGGCGGCAGACAGGCCAAGGAAAATAACGGCGGGACTGATTACGCCTTCGGCGCGCATTCTAGCGGTCAGGCTGCCCAGCGTTGCGGTGACGATCTTTTGCTCTGCGCGGCTGGCATTCTCGACCACCGTCATCGGTGTTGCCGGATCGCCGCCATGCATCAGCAACCGGCCTTGCAGGAATGTGGCGGCCCGCACACCCATATAGATTGCGGCTGCCGTCCCGGGCAGGGCCAGGCCGTGCCAGTCGTGCTCGGCAAAGCCATCGGTATCGTGGGCAGTCAGAAAACGCAGCGCCTTGTTGCGCCCGCGCCGTGTCAGCGAGAACCCGGCAGAGGCCGCAGCGGCAGAGGCGGCAGTGATGCCCGGCACGATGCTGTAGCCGATACCAGCCTCCGCCAGCGCCGTGATTTCTTCGTCCAGGCGTCCATAAACACCGGGGTCGCCGCTTTTCAGGCGAACCACCTGCTGGCCCTTGGCAGCCTGCTCCACCAGCAGCGTGTTGATGTCGTCCTGTTGCCAGCTTGGACCGCCAAGCGTCTTGCCGACGGCGATCAGCTCGGCTTCGCGCCGGGCCAATTCCATGATTTCGGGTGAGGCCAGGCGGTCATAGATGACCACATCAGCTTTATCGAGCGCACTGCGGGCTTTCAGCGTCAGCAGTTCCGGATCGCCCGGGCCTGCGCCGACAAACTGCACATGCCCATGGCGGGCAGCATCGGCTTTTGCCCCGGTTGTTGCTTCGGCCAGCAAGCTTTCCAGCGCGGTTTGCGCGCAGGGTTCGCCGCCGGTTTCCAATGCGTGCAGCACCGGCAGGGATGGCTTCGGCGCGCGGGCGGAAGCGGCCGCCGATTCGGGCCAGTGTGCCCAGACGTGGCGACAGCATGGCCTCTACCTCTGCCTTGATCAGCCGTGCCAGCACAGGTGCCGAGCCCTCCGTCCCGATCGCCACGGTTACTGGCGCGCGGCCGACGATGGCCGGCGTCAGGAAATCGCTGGCTTCCATGCTGTCGACCGTGTTGACCAGCGCCCCGGCGACAACGATGATTTTTGCTTCAACATCAAGTGAAATCGGTAAATATCGAATTTTTCGTCTCCCGCACTCACGGTGCATAAAACTGTTCAAATGGCCTCAGATCGGTTGATAAAAAGCCGAGGCTGAACAATTGATCGATTTGGCGAGAATACAAAGATTCGGAAGAATTTCAATAATATGTCGATATTTCGGAGAAAAAATGGAAAAGTATCCCAAATATGATCGTGTCCTGATTGAGGATGCTAGATTCACACACCAAGTGCGCCACCTAGTATATCTGGGATCGCTATGGGAACGAGATACAATCCCTTTACGCTTGAAGAACGATGTCGCCTGCGGGGGCTGATGGAAATGGACATGCCGATGACGGAGATGGCGCGGCGTCTGGGACGGCATCGGGGGACGATCCATCGGGAACTGGCGCGCAACCGCAACGCAGACGGATAGCGACCGGATAGCGCGGACCGCAGAGCCTGGGTCAGCAAACTTCGGGGGTCGAAGATCGAGCGTTCCACCCGCTTGGGCAATCATGGGAAGGACCGTCTTGCTACGGGATGGTCCCCCGAACAGATCGCCGGGCGGATGGAACTGGACGGAGGGGATCACGTCGTCAGCACAGAGGCTATCTATCGTCATGTCTTCAGCCGTGCCGGACGACGCGATGGCTTGCCCCAATATCGGGCTCAGCGAAAATCCAGACGAGGCCGCAGAGCCCGCAACGGAAAGCGGGAACCTGCTATCCCGAACCGTGTGTCCATCCATCAACGCCCTGTTAGCGTTGCAGAAAGGACTGAGTTCGGACACTGGGAAGGAGATCTGGTGCCCTGCCGAAACCAGCGTGACATCCTGTTGACGCTGCAAGAGAGAAGGACCCGGTTCACACTTGGCCGGCGTCTTCTGAGCCAAGGTCTCCGAAGATACCGCTGCTGCTATCATTGCTGAACTAGGCGGTCTGCCCGAGCAGGCCCTTCGAACAATCACCCATGACAATGGTGGGGAGTTCGCCAGGCATGAAACGGTCAAGGACTGGATTGGAATGCCAGCCTATGGCTGCGATCCTCACAGCCCTTGGCAACGCGGCGGCATTGAGAATGCCAACGGAAGGATAAGGCGCGAGCGGCCCCGATCCACAAGGCTTTCCGAATACCGCGAAACCGATATCGACGACATCGTCTGGATGCTTAACTCAACCCCGCGAAAATGCCTCGGCTTCCGGACACCAATCGAGGCCTTCGCGCCACACCTCGGTGGCGCACTTGAAATGTGAATCCAGCGATCACGCAATCGGCGCGTAGACAGACAAGCTTCCCATTTTTGGGGCCCAATAGAAAGGATTTCCCCGTCTTAGAATTGGTGCTTTTTGATCGATTGTTATGCTGGGGTCGGAAGTCGTGGTGCGGGCGGCCGGACTCGAACCGGCACTCGCATACGCGAAACAGATTTTAAGTCTGCTGTGTCTACCATTTCACCACGCCCGCACGGCGCTTAGAGCAGAGCCCGGTCAGATTAACCTGGTGATGCTCTAGCGGCGGATGGCAGAACCCTCCGTACCGCTCTGCGTATCAGTAGCCAAGGCCCGGTTGCACCGCAAGCCGCTAGGATTGCCGGGGAGGAAGACCCTGGCCTGCACCCTGTATCAGGCAAAGCGATCCAGCAGGGAAAGCCTTATTGTTTTGGGCTGAGTCTGAGGTCTGGCCACTGCACTGTTTCCAGATTGCAGCAGCGGCAATGTCGCTCAAAAGGCCGCATTTGATTTGCATCAAAGAAGGCAGTCAGCGGACTGTTTCATCATCCCGGGAGACGTAAGGAACCCAGGAGACCGATCATGACCGAGACTCTATTCCTCAGCATTGTTGTTGCTGGTTTTGCCGTTTTCATTGGCGTGCTGGCTTGGGCGCAGGTTACGACACCAACACGGACTCAGCACCCTGGTGGCGACTCCCGTGATGGCATGTAATCTGGGCCGGCACCAGCGCCGAGGATCGGCTTAAGCGCCCCGTTCTCTCTGGATCTTGTCCCAGGCGGCGTTGATGCTGGCCAGCTTCTCGGTGGCAACCTTGATGGCCTCTTCCGGCAGGCCCTCAGCCATCAGCCGGTCAGGATGGAACTCCCGTACCAGCGCCAAATGGCGCTTGCGGATTTCCGTTGTGGGCGTGTCGGCATTGACCCCCAGTATGCGGTAGGGGTTGCTTTCGTCGAGGCCAAGGTGGGTCTCGCGGATGCGCTCGAACTCGTTTCCGGCGAAGCCAAAAATTCCTCCAACCCGGCGTAGAAAATCCAGTTCGCCCGGATGAATCTTGCCATCGGCCTTCGCAATCTGGAACAGGCAATCCAGCACCTGCTCCCGCACTGCCGGACTGTTACACAGCAGGCGGTTCAGCTGATTGGCATAGGATTCGAACCCGGCAACGTCGGTCTTGGCTTGGTTGAACAGGCGCGCGACGTTTTTCTCTTCGTCAGGGGCAAAGGCAAACAGCTGGCGGAATGTTGTGATCTCATCCCGTGTCACGACCCCGTCGGCTTTGGCCATCTTAGCGGCCAGAGCGATGACACCGATGGTAAAACCAATCTGACGGGTGACGTCTTCGTCCGATTTCTCCGGCGCTTCGCCATCGCGGTCCGCGTCCATGGCAAAATGCCCTGCCGCCGCTCCCAGCAGGGCGCCCAGCGGTCCAGCCAATGCGAGCCCCGCGGCTCCGCCAAGGATTTTACCCCATATACTCATCGTTCCGGCCCTCGCGCCTGAAGATGCCCTCCGGTTCTTCTGGACCGGCTCAGCAGCGTACAGCAAACTACGGCGGAACCGATCGTACCACGTGGCATATAGGCTGAGATAGGCAAATGGCAGGACAGCAGCGTCCCAGACTAGAGGTTGGCGATATCGCTCCGTCCTTTGAGGTGATGGAGGCTACCGGAAAGTTGCTGAACCTCAGTGACGACGCAGTCAGCGGCAAGCCACATGTCATGGTGTTTCTGCGTGACCCCCAGCATCCGGCAGTGCTGGACGGTTTGGCTCGGATGGCTGCCTGGACAGAGCGGCTTGCGGGTCTGGGTGCGGAGATCTTTGTCCTGGTGCCTTTTGCCCCGCCCGAGGCGCTGGCCTATCAGCGGAATACGGGTTTGCCATTCCGGCTGCTGAGCGATCCGCCGTTGGATGCGGCGCGGCAGTTGATGCCGCATGTGCTCAACCCGGCCGGCCCGCCCCTGCTCACCGTCGTGCTGCGTCCCAATCGTCATGTGATGGCAGTGCTGGAAGACCCGGAGGCCGATCATGGGGATATTGCCTGCGCCTATATCGAAACACTCGCCGTCCAGCGCGCCCATCGGCTTGGGGAGGCGCATGCGCCGGTGTTGCTGGTGCCGGATGTCCTAAGTCCGCAGGACTGCCAGCGGCTGATGACGGTGTTCGTCATGCAGGGGAACGAGTTCGTCGAGCCTGGCGACGGCGACAAAAACCGCACCCAGGACTATAAGATGCGCATTCCGGACTATGGCCGGAACGACCGGGTCGACCATTGGGTCATCAATGCGGATACGACCAACTCCATCGCCCAGCGGCTGAGCAAGCGCGTCATCCCGGAAATCCGCAAGGCTTTTCAGTACACCATCACCAAGTACGAGCGCTTCCGCATTGGTCAGTACAAAGCCGTCGGTGGCGATACGATCGGCGCGGCCCACGGGCATCGGGACAATACCGAGCCCCAGGTCGCTCACCGCCGGTTTGCCTGCTCGGTGAACCTGAATGCTGAGTCGCATGAGGGCGGCGGCCTGATCTTCCCGGAATATGGCGGTCAGGAATACTCGCCACGCACGGGGGAGGCGCTGATCTTTTCCTCCTCAATGCTGCACCAGGTTCGGCCCGTGACCAAAGGTACGCGCTATGTGGTGCTCAGCTTTTTGTACGGCGATGTTTAGGCATAATACCAACGGCCGGTGAGATGGGTCTTTATCCCCTGCCGTTGGTATTAACTACCAACCCTGCAAAACCGAGCCCAACACCCGGGCCAAGGCGGCCTGGCTGGGCTCTACCACCGGCAGGCCGGTCGCATCTGCCAACGGGGCTCGCTGGTCCGCCATGCCGGCGCAGCCCAAAATCAGCACGTCCGCACCGTCTTCGTCCCGCAGGCGTTTTCCTGCCCGGATCATGGCGTCGCGTGTGCGTTCACCATCCGCCAGTTCCGGCACGCCCAGGCCGATGGAGCGGCTGGCGGCATAGCGCTCGCTCAGGCCATAGGCCCGCACCGTCCGCCGCTGGCGCGCTACCGAGGATGGCAGGATTGCCACTACCCCAAACCGCTCACCCAGTGATAGCGCGGCTGTCATACCCGCTTCTGCTATGCCGATCACCGGACGTCCGGTCCGTTCGCGGAGCGAATGCACGCCCGGGTCCGAGAAGCACGCGATAACGTAGGCGTCCGCTACCTCCCGCTGGGTGATCGCGTGCAGGTGCGGGATCACGCTGTCCGAATCCGCCTGGGATTGGATGCCCGGCGGGCCCTCAATGTTGGTCACGCAGTCGATAGTCCGGTCTTCAGCCAGCCGGAACGGTTCGCATGCCCTATCGATGGCAGCGGAGCAGGTCTGGGTCGCGTTAGGATTGATGACAAGAATGCGCGGCATGAAAAGCTCCTGGACGGCCGGGCGCGGTAGCAATCGCCCGCCAATGATTGTAGGTATTCCTGCACGGCTTAGCCAGTGCGCGGCATCCTGCGCGCTTCTCCCCGCGCGGAAATCCCTCGACGGCACTCCGGCTAGGCCTTAATGGCGGTTTGCCCGCTTTGACTCTTTCCTACCGGTGGAGCGCTTTCTGCTTCGCTTCCTATTGAAACGGACCACTGTTGATGGGTGACTATGACTACATCCCCAAGCTTTACAATGTGGAGTACGAATCTCCCGAAACCTCGCGTCAATCGGACAAGTTCTTTTGGGCTGAAGTAGACGGCAAGCGCCAGCGATACAATATCCACGACTACGCCACGCTGTACCGCGTGCCATGGCTCTATGACATAGCTCTCTACCACAATCTGGTCTGCCGCACGCCGACTGAGATGTCGGCCGCCATCGACCAGGCCTGGCAGGCGGAAGACGTTGACCGTGCCAGTCTGCGGGCATTGGAGCTAGGCGCTGGCAGCGGGGCTTTCGGATATGAACTGTGGCACAAGCTGGGCGTGCTGCATCTGGAAGCCATCGACATCTGCCCGGAAGCTGCGACACGCGACCGGCAGGGTCTCTACAACGCCTACCACATCGACGATCTGACGGATCTCCGTCCGGAAACCGTCTCGGCCTTCCGCGAAACGGCGTTCAACGTGGTGGCGATGGCATCTGCGACCGGCTGGGGCAATCACATACCGCTCGCCGGTTTCGAAAACAGCTTTGAGATGCTGATTCCGGGTGGCTGGTATATTTTCCACGTGAAGCCAAACGATCCAGACCCTGAGTGCATCGAACTCTGCGCCTGGGTCGAGGAGAAGGTCGCCAGCGGCAAGCTCGTGCAAAAGCACCGCGGCTCACACTTTCACCGCAAAAGCTCCAACGGCGGCGATATCTACTACGACGTTGTTGTCGGGGTGAAGCAGTAGCCGTCAGTCCGGGGCAGACGCCATCACCTGCGCGTAGCCCTCTGGGTCGGTTGGGCCTTCGCTGCCGAGGATGAACACGCGGCTGTCCGCGGTGAGCCCCATCATCTGCCGCCCGGCCTCGGTTGCCGCGCCAGCCAACAATCCGGCGAGGCCCGCTACAGCCGACTCCCCTGCACGGATTGCGGGATCGCCGTCCGCAAGCCGCCGCATGGCATCCGCTGCCCGTGCGTCGCTGATCCAGCAGGAAGCGGCCGTATTGTGGCGCAGCATCTCCCACGCGAGGGTTGAAGGCTCGCCGCAGTCGAGGCCCGCCTGTATGGTGCCCCGACTCTCCACCGCGTGCCATTCGTCTGCGGCTACACTTCGGAACCAGCAGGCCGCGCCCTCTGCCTCACAGACAACCAAGTGCATCGGATGGCCCAGTTGCTGGAACCGAAGGGCCAGCGCCGCTGCCATGCCCCCTACGCCTGCCTGCAGGAACAGGTGCGTCGGTGGCTCCAGGGCCAGCGTTTCCCATTGCGCGACCGCTTCCTCCGCAATCAGGCCATAGCCCGCCATGACGTCCTGTGGGATTTGCTCATAGCCTGGATAAGAGGTGTCCGAGACGACGATCCAGCCGTTGCTTTCCGCCTGGCGCGCTGCTTCTTTCAGGCCCTCATCATAGCCGGAAACGGTGATGGTTTGCGTGCCGAAGCTTTCGATAGCGGCGCAACGCGCGGGTGTCATCACTTGAGGAACGAAGACCACGGCCCGGCATCCATAGCGCTGAGCGCCCCACGCGACAGAGCGGCCATGATTGCCGTCTGATGCGCAACATACGGTCAGGTCAGCGGGATCGCGTCCGGCTGCATTCCAGGCCTCGACCTGGCGGCCAACGGCATAGGCACCGCCCAGCGCCTTGAAACTCTCCAGGCCGAACCGTGGAGCCTCGTCCTTGTAAAGCACTGAGGTTACGCCGGCAGCTTCTGCTGCCCAGGCCAACGAACGCAGGGGTGTTGGCGAGTAGCCCGGCCAGCCGCGGATCGCGCGGGCAGCTGCTTCGAAGTTTGCCGCTTGCATGAATTCAGGCGCGACTATTGCCTGGCCGTCCGCATATTGATTGCGGACTAGGCCAAAGCACTCGCCCGCCAGCGATAGGGGAGGAACCGGCACGATGTTTACTCCAGCGCTCCGTCTTTACCGCATCCGCTTGGCAATGCGCGGGTCCAGCGAGTCGCGCAGGCCGTCGCCCAGCACGTTCACGGCCAGCACCGTCACAGCAAGGAATAGACCGGGGAAGAAGATGATCCAAGGCGCAATCTGGAAGTAGGTCCGGCCCTCCGCCATGATATTGCCCCAACTGGGGATTTCCGGCGGCGTACCGGCACCCAGGAAGCTCAAAATAGCCTCGAACACCACAGCGCTGGCAAAGACATACGTCGCCTGTACGATCAGCGGTGCGACCGCGTTGGGCAGCAGGTGACGCAGCATGATGCGCGGCAGGCTGACTCCGGAGACCACGGCGGCCTCAATATAGGGCATTTCCCGGATGGTAAGCACGACGGCCCGCACCAGGCGAACCACCCGCGGCACTTCCGGAATGGTGATGGCGATGATGACATTTGTAATGCTGGCGTCGGCCAATGCCACCAGCGCGATGGCGACCAGGATGCCGGGAATGGCCATCAGGCCATCCATGATGCGCATGATGATGGCATCAAGCCATCGCACATAACCCGCGATCAGGCCGATCGTCAGGCCGACAATCGTGGCAACAGCCGCCACCGAAAGGCCAACGACCAGCGAAATCTGCCCGCCATGGATGACGCGAGCGAACAGATCGCGGCCCAGGAAGTCCGTTCCGAATGGGCCGACCGGACCGAGTGGGCTGTCGAAGCCGGGCGGCTTCAGGCGCACGATGGGATTGATGCGCAGGGGATCGGGTGTCAGCCAGTAGGCAAACACCGACAGCAGGCTCATGAGCAGCAGGATCACAAAGCCAACCACCGCCGTCGGGTGCTTGCGGATCAGGCGCTTGGTGCGTGTGAGCAAGGATGGCCGCGCAGGCAGGCCCGCCGCGGCGGCACTTTCAGTGATGGCCGTCATCAGTAGCGGATCCTTGGGTCAAGGAAGGTATAGGAAAGGTCGATCAGCAGGTTCACCAGCACATAGATGCCGCTGAAGATCAGGATCACCCCCTGGATGATCGGATAATCGCGCCGCAGCACTGCATCGATGGTCAGGCGGCCCAACCCCGGAATATTGAACACACTCTCCGTTACGACCACGCCACCGATCAGCAGGGCGACACCGACACCGATGATCGTGACGATCGGCACGGATGCATTCTTCAGTGCGTGCTTCATCAGGATGGTTCGATTGCTGGCGCCTTTGGCGCGGGCTGTACGGATATAGTCTTCCTGCAGCACTTCCATCACGCTCGCGCGGGTCATACGGGCGATCAGCGCGACATAAACCAGCCCCAGCGCTAGGGTTGGCAGGGCGATGGATAACAGGAAGGGCCCGATACCATCGCCGATGGGCTTATATCCCTGCACCGGGAACCAGCCGAGAGACAGGGAGAAAACCCACATCAGCACATAGCCGATGACGAATACCGGGACGGAAAAGCCAAGCACCGCGAAAATCATTACGCTGCGGTCAACCCAGGTATGTGCTTTCCAGGCGGCTAGAACACCGATTGGCACCGCAACGACAATGGCAAAGATCGTGGTGCAGAGCGCCAGCATCAGTGTCGGCTCCAGCCGCTGGCCGATGAGCTTGGAGACCGGCAGGTTGGAGAAGATCGAGATGCCAAGGTCACCGGACAGCACATTGGCGACCCAACTGAAAAATTGCACGTAGAGCGGTTTGTTCAGCCCCAATTGCTCTCTGATGCGTTCAATATCTTCTGGCCGGGCATAGTCGCCGGCGATGACCACGGCAGGGTCGCCGGGCGTCAGATAGAGCAGCAAAAACACAAAAATCGCGACGACGGCCATAACAGGTATGGTCGCGAGAATGCGGCGGATAATGTAGGCGTACATGAGTGCTGGGAGCTTTCAGTCTCGGTTCGCTAACGCTTTCAACAATCGTCATTGCGAGCCAAAGGCGAAGCGACCCAGGTGGGCCATGCCGATTTGGTGCGGCTCTTCCTGGGTTGCTTCGTCGGCTGCACCTCCCCGCTAAAACAGCGGGGAGACTTTGGTTTGCTGCCGAGCCTTACTTCGCTGGAATGTCGATATTCCAGAAGAACGGCACCGGCGAGACCAGCACGCCGGTCAGGCCTTTACGCCAGGCCATCGGCTGGAACCACTGGCCATAGTTGACGTAGGGAACCACCTCAAACAGCTTCGCCTGCAGGTTTGCAACGATCTGCTTTTTCTTGGCGCCATCGGTTTCACGGGCGAAATCATCGCGCAGTTTTTCAACTTCCGCGCTGTCCGGCCAGCCAAACCATGCCCGCTCCAGACCGCCACCGGACACACCGATGTTAGCAATCGGCGACTGGGCGTCGGCACCGGTTGTATAGGTGTGGAAGACGTTCCAACCGCCGTCAGCAACAGCTTTCTTCTCGGCACGGCGGCTGGTCAGGGTCGACCAGTCCATGGCCTGTACTTCAACATCGAAGCCCAGGTCACGCAGCAGCTGTGCCGTTACCAGCGAAGCACTGTTCAGCACCGGAATATCGGTGGGCTGCATCAGCACGACTTTGCGGCCAACAACGCCTTCTTCTTCCAGCATCTTTTTGGCAGCGTCCAAGTTGCCTTCCAGATAGCCTTTGTCACCGTTGGTCGAGTCGTTCGGGGTGCCGCAGATGAAGTATGCCTTACAGGTTTTGTAGAGCGCCGGGTCACCGACCAGTGCCTGCAGGTAGGTTTCCTGATGTACGGCCATGGCGATCGCCTGGCGGACCTTCGGGTTGTTGAACGGCGCATGCAGATGGTTCATCCGCATCCAGCCCTGGGTGCCCAGCGGGTCGATCACATCAATGACGATGTTTCCCTGCTTCTGCATAATCGGCACCATGTCGACAGCGGGGGTTTCCCAAAGATCGACTTCACCGTTTTGCAGGGCGTTCATCGTGGTGGCCGGATCGGGGATGTAAATCCACTCGACGCGGTCAACCTTCACGACCTTGCCGCCAGCAGCAGCGGACGCAGGCTCGGAACGCGGCACGTAGTCGTTGTTTTTGGCATAGACGACTTTGGAGCCCGGAACCCACTCGTCCTGGACGAACTTAAACGGGCCGGAGCCGACGATTTCCGTCACCTGGGTGAAAGCATCGGTCTCGGCGTATTTCTTCTTCATCATGAAGGGGGTGTTGGAGCTGATCTTGCCCAGCGAATCCAGCACGAGGCCGTACGGCTCTTTCAGCTTCAGCGTGAAGGTCTTGTCATTGACCGCGGTCATCGCTTCGGTGAAGTCCATGAGCTTCTGGCCCATGCCGTCACGTTTGCCCCAGCGTTGGATCGACGGAATGATGTCTGCCGTCGTCACCGGGTCGCCGTCATGCCATTTCAGGCCGTCGCGCAGGGTAAAGGTCCAGGTCAAGCCGTCGTAGCTCAGCGAATAATCGCCAACCATCTGCGGCTGCACCATGCCTTTTTCGTCAACGGCGAACAGGGTGTCGTACACCATGTAGCCGTGGTTGCGGGTGATGTAGGCCGTCGTCCAGATCGGATCGACGTTTTTCAAGTCGGCGTGCGGAACAACCCGCAGCACTTTTTCAGCGCTGGCAGCGCTTAACATGGCCGCGGCGACAGCGGCGATGCCGATGCCTTTGGCCAAGATTGGTAGCAGACGCATCTGAGACCCTCCATTGAGCGATATGGCGTACCGGTTGGCACGCTCTTTGACGTTGCAAGCACCATGCCAACTTGGGCCGCAGCACCTGCGCCTGGCGCTTTCTCCCTAGCTGAAGCGCGCAAGGCGCTCGAAGCCTAGCGCGTTAAACAGGCAAAGGACCAGCATGAATCGAAAACTGCACATCATTTAAGCATACTCTTGTGGGTAGGTGCCTACGTTCCCATTCCTACTTCCCCTTGAATACCGGCATACGTTTTTCAACGAAGGAGGCCATGCCTTCCTTCAGATCCTCTGTCCGCATCAGCGCATTCAGTTGCAGGAAGACATGGTGCACATGCTGCGGAAACGGTTCGTTCTGGCCTGCGCGCATCATCCGCTTTGCAGCCTGCACCGCCAGTGGCGCGTTCCCGGCGATCTCCAGGGTTATAGCGCGGGCAACCCCGGCAATCTCTCCGGCCGGGTGGAGGGACGAGACCA
Organism: Alphaproteobacteria bacterium; assembly: GCA_965202745.1. Taxonomy (GTDB): domain Bacteria; phylum Pseudomonadota; class Alphaproteobacteria; order Bin95; family Bin95; genus JACKII01. The sequence goes on along the minus strand of CBDBCB010000017.1, from coordinate 321,249 downwards.
GCCCTAGTTCCAGGCTCTCCTCCGCCGATAGCGTCCGGCCGGTGAAAATCAGCTCCGCAGCCTTGCTCCAGCCGATCATCCGCGGCAACAGCCAGGTGCCCCCTGATTCTGGCACCACGCCCCGTTTGACGAACGCTGCGGAGAGCTTTGCCCCTGCAGCCATCACCCGGATATCGCAGCCGATGGCAATGTCGAAGCCATAATCCGCGGCCGATCCGTTCAGGGCACAGATGGTTGGCTTGTCCAGGTCGTTCAGTACGGTCGGCGGGATTTTGTGCAGGTCGATAGTGGTGCGCGGCCCGCGGTTCGGGTCCATCACACCGCGGCTGCCCTGACTCGGATCGCGCGGCACTTCCAGCCCGGCACAGAAGGCGCGGCCGGTACCAGTCAGCACGATGGCTCGGACATCTGGATCGTCGCGTGCCTGAACCAGGTAGTCGCTCAGCGCATCCAGCATCACCCGGCTGATCGTGTTCATCCGCTCTGGCCGGTTCAGCGTGATGGTGGCGACATGCTCGCTGACGTCATAGAGGACTTCTGGATCGGTGTTTTCAGACATGCGGTAGGCTCCTGCTTCGATAACTGCTTGGATGAAGCCTAGCGCGCCAGCGCAATTAGGCGCTAGCTTTGCAGCCTCATCGTCCAACTTTCCTAGGAGCCTCCCCCTTGCGCGTCTTCATTGCCTGCCTTGGCACGGAAACCAACACCTTCTCGCCCCTGCCGACCGGGTGGGAGACATTCGCCGACACCATGCTGTTCCGGGATGGCAACAAGGCGACAGACCATGTGCCCATGCTGTTCTCCGAGCCGCTCCACGTCTGGAGGAAAGAGGCGGAGAAGCGCGGCTGGGAGGTGGTTGAGAGCATCGCTGCCTTCGCCCAGCCCGCCGGCGTTTGCGTTAAGGCTGTCTATGAAGGTCTGCGGGACGAGTTGCTGCGTGATCTGGAGGCCGCCATGCCTGTCGATATCGCGCTGATCAACATGCATGGCGCGATGGTGGCGGACGGCTACCTCGACTGCGAGGGCGATATCCTGCAAAGCGTCCGCGCCCTTGTCGGGCCGGACAAGGTTGTGGGCGGAGAGTTAGATTTGCACTGTTCCGTCACGCCGGAGATGGTGGGCACCGCCGACTGTCTGATCACCTTCAAGGAATACCCGCACGTCGATGCGCCCGACCGGGCGAAGGAACTGTTCGACATCTGCGCCCGCACCGCCGCGGGTGAGGTGAAGCCCGTCATGGCCCGCTATGACCTGCGCATGATCAACACCTGGCGCACGCCGTTCGAGCCGACGCGCAGCTTCGTCGACAAGCTGCAAGCGATGGAGGGCAAGGACGGCATCCTCTCCATAAGCTTTGCGCATGGCTTCCCCTGGGGCGACGTGCCGGAGGCATCGGCCAAGATCGTCGTCGTGGCCGATGGCGACCAGGCCAAAGCTGCCTCTCTGGCCGAAACACTGGGCAAGGAAGTCTGGGCCATGCGGGAGGCGACCGCCATGGTGCCCCAGGACATGAACGAGATCCTGGAGATCGCAGCCGGCCACAATAGCGGCCCCGTGGTCATCGCCGACACCAGCGACAATGCCGGCGGCGGTGCGCCGTCCGACGCGACGTTCCTGCTGGGCGCGGCCTTGGACAAGGGCCTAACCAATATCGCCACCGGCCTCTATTGGGACCCAACCGCCGTCCGCTTCTGCGAAGAAACGGGGGAGGGCGCGACGCTCGACCTGCGCATCGGCGGCAAGGTTGGCAAAGCCAGCGGCTCGCCGCTCGATCTGACAGTGACCGTCAAAAAAATCCTGCACGATGCAGAGCAAACGTTCGGCACCTCTACCAACCCGCTGGGTACCGCGGTCTGGTTGCAGATGGCGGGCGATATCGACATCGTGCTGAATACCAATCGTACCCAGGTATTCAGTCCCAATGCCTTCACCAATTTGGGTATCGACCTCAGCCAAAAGCTAATGGTGTTCGTTAAAAGCAGTCAGCATTTCTACGCAGGCTTCAATCCGATTGCGGAGGTGGTGCTGTACTGTGCAACCCCCGGCGCCATCGCCCCGCATTATGGCCTGATCCCCTTCAAGACCTTCACCCAGCTCTACTGGCCGAAAGTGGAAAATCCCTGGGCGTAAGATAACCGGGCGTTTGTTAATTTGCGCCGGGAATGACCGTATCCCAGACCTTTTCGCCCACCATGCAATCATACTCTGCCGCCTGCGCCGGTATAAAGCGCGCGGGCGGCACCGGCATGTTGGGCATGGCCAGTTCCAAGACCAGCTTGCGGCGCACGGCCAGCGGGAAATAATCCCACTCGTAGACCGGCACCACAAACGCACCCGGACCGCCGACTACGCAGTTCAAATAGTATAGGTCCATGTCGCGTATATCCCAGGGTGCGCCTTTGCCCTCGCGGGTCATCAGGGGCAGGCCGTTGATGACAATGCCCTGGTCGATAAGCTGATTTCTGGCCTCTAAAACCGGCGGTCCGTCATTGTTGGGGCCGTCGCCGGATATATCGATGATCCGCCGCAATCCGCGATAGCCATTGGTATCAAATTGCTTTGCGGAGAATTCCAGCGCCTTAGAGATCGACGTAAGCCGCTTGCCGGCGAAGAGTTTTGCGGTGAGCTTCTCCGCAAATGCCTTCGCGTCCGGGAGGTTCCGTATCAGAGTCCAGTCGACCACTATCCGCTGTGAATGGCGGCCGGACCATTCAAAATACATGATAGCCACCTGGCTGTTGATGCCCCTGGTGATGGCATCGACCACATCCGGGCTCGACAGCGCTTCGGCATAGCCGCGGCGCTGGATTTCCAGCTCGTTCGCGCTCATGGACCGTGAGGCATCGACCGCGAGAACAAGCTCGACATCCACGTTGACCGCACCCTGTCCGTTGGCTTGCACGGTTAGAAAGAGCGGGCAAAATAGAGCTAGGCAGGCGAAAAGCATTTTCATCGGTGCATCTCGTACAGCAATCCTCATTATTGTCGAGCAAACTGGTTCTCAAGAATGCTTGACCAATCCCTTGGTCAGAGAGAATATTCCTACCTCAGTACGTATAAATTCGAAAAGGAAGATTGGAATGGCTAAAAATCAAATAAATACCAAAGGCATAATATTAACGTAAGATTTTCGTGGAGTATTCACTCTTCATGTTCGATTTATAGGCGTGTTATTATAAATTGATTCTGGTGTGAAGTGATTCACTCATTCAAAATTTGTTTACAGATTATCTTGCAGATTGTTTCAGATAGGTTCATGCTCTTGAGCAGATCGACAACCGGCGGGTTTTCCGGACTAGTTTTCGCTGACGGACTAACCCGCGGGCGCTCACGATAGAGAGAGGCGCGCTGATGAATGCGTCAGTAGGTGTCCCATCCAGGAAGGTAATATGGCTGTTTCCTGACCAGCTCTAGTTTGAGTTTGCGCCATCCCTTCAGTGCCTGCAAGGGCGTCTTGCTGCCCAGGGCTGATTGCAGCAGCTGCTGGGTGTAAAGTCAGACATAGCGAAGCAGCGTGGCTTCCAGAACCTCGCTGGATCGGAAGGGATGGCTCTGCAGAACCTCTTCGATGCGGCCATTGAACCGTTCGACCATACCGTTGGTCTGAGGTGACCTAGGCGGCGTCAGGCGATGATCGATATCGAGGGCGGCGCCCAGCGTGTCGCATTCATGCGCGCCTGTTGCGGCGCGCTGGCGCAGACCGAAGAGGCGATCCGTGAACTCTTTTCCATTATCCGGGAGTATGGGGCGGATCCGCATCGGGCAGGCGCGCTCCAGGGCGCGCAGGAAGCGCCGGGCATTGGCCGCTGTCTTGCTGTTGTAGACCCTGACAACAACCCAACGCGTTGCCCTGTCGATGGCCACGAAGAGGGAACGGCGGCGGCTCTCATCTGCCATCGGTGGCAGGTATTTCAGGTCGATGGGGATGGAACCGGGTTCATAGGCTTTGAAGGCGCTGTGCTTTGGCTGGGGCGATGCTGCTTTCAGGGCGCGCAGGGCCCCCACGCCATGCCGACGCAAGCAGCGGTCAAGGCCAGAGCGGGAGGCATTCGGGTTCAAGAACTCGCGCACCACCGCCAGCAGATCATCCAGCGAGACCAAAAGCGTCTTGCGGAGGGCCACCGCGACAGCTTCCTGCGCTGGCGTCAACGTCGTCTGAAGGCGATGGGGCGTGTGGCTGCGATCCTCCACGCTGGCACGCTGGCGCCATTTCCATACGGTCTGTTCCGTGGTCCCGTGACGCTCGGCAAGAACCCACGCAGGGTCGTCACTGGCCTGTATGGCCGCCCTGATCTTCGGTGGCGTCGTCGCCTGACTGTGAAGCTTGATCACCATGTCGCTCTCCCATCCCGCGCCTCGGTCAAAACACAGCGTGCCATGAAAAACGCAGAGCGACGAGGGGCTATCCGATCAGCCAGGATGGAACACCTAGTTCCCGGTGTTCGTGTGGAGGCGCGTTTCGATGTGCTTCCACCCCTGCCAGCTGGATCGGGGGTGGTTGGCATCACCGCCATCGTTGACCGGCCGCCCAGTCCGGCCCGCCTGATAGGCATCACCAAAACCGCAGAGATTGCAGGCGCCGTTGGTCCTGGCACAGTGGCGTCGGCACCGGAAGTGGTGCACACGCTGGCTAATGGCGCATCGGAGGTGCTGATCGCCCCGGTGATCGGCAGCGGTTCGGCCTCCGTCAGCCTGAACAACGGCAACGGCCAGCCCGCGCTTACCTTGCGCGCCCGCTCCAACGGAATTTGGGCCAATAGCCTGGCCGCAGACATTCGCGCGACGCTGGATGGCGGCGGCAATGTGGTGCGCGTGACCCTGCGCCTGCTGCTGAACGGCCAGGTGATGGAGGAATTCCCCGACCTCTCTTTCACACTCGGCGACCCGAACGATCTGTTCGAGACCGTCAACAGCCGCTCGTCGTATGTTGTGGCGGTTGATCCCGGCTTTGCGGCTGCCCGGCCAGCGCCCGGTAACTATGCTTTGCCCGCCGACGGCTCCGGCATAGACGTGCCGCAGGAAGGCAACGCCAACACGCTCTTCACGTTGTTTCCGGACGTGGGGGCCGACCCCAATGGCGTGGTGGTAGAGATCGCTAATGCGGCGGGCAACCGCTCGACGGTCACGATCCGCCGCAACGGCCTGGTCGAGGAAAGCTTCCTCCGCCTGACAATGGACCCGGATGACGGCAACCATTTGCCGAGTACGCTGCTGGCTTCCAGCCAGTTCGCTCATGTGGTGGAGACCCACTCCCAGGCGGGCGCGGATGCATTCCCGGTGGGGACGCCCGGGCCGCAATTGCTGGCTGGCCGTCTGATACGCCGAACGTGGCGGCGTATCAGACGGCCATTGACCTGCTGGCGAACGACACCCGCGTAAATTTGCTGTTGGCCGCCATAGAGCCCGGCTGGACGGAGGCCAACGTCTCCGCCATACACCAGGCTCTACAGGCCTACGCTGTTGCCCAGGCGGACCAGGGCTCGCCCCGCATCGCCTTCGGCAGCGTCACACCAGGGGAGCAGGCAGACCTGGACCTGATCCGCACCCGTGCCGCTGCAGTACGCAACCGGCGCTTTGTCCTGGTCTCGCCTGCTGGCGCAGCGGGAGCGGTGGCCGGGCTGGTTGCCCGGATCAATCCGCAGGAATCGCCGACCTTTAAGAACGTGCCGCTGTTCGGCATGGCCCCGGCCAGCTATTCCGGCAGCCCGCTCAACCGCCTGCTTGGCCCTAGCCACAATCTGGCGGTGGTGCAGGAACGGCAGGGGCGCGTCGTCGTCGTGCTGCGCGGTCTGGATACGTCCGGCGATCAGATCTCCGTCACCCGCGTCGCCGACGCGGCGATCCGCGAGACCAAGGCGATCAGCGAAAACTTCATCGGTCAGCTGAATACCTCCGACGCGCGGGCGGCACTGAAGGCGCAGATCAGCGCCACGCTCACGCGCATGGAGCGGGCGGGGGCGCTGGTGCCGTCGACTGACGGCAGCGATCCGGCCTTCCTGGTGGATGTCTATTCCACCCAGTTGGACTTCACCCAGGGCATCGTCCGCATCGACATTGTGGTTCGCCCGGTACGTGCCATCGACTTCATCTACGCCACGATCCGCGTGAAGAACTAAGGGGACGGTCAGATGCCAGTAATCTATGCCGCCAATGAAAGCTCCGTCCTGGTCGACGGCCAGGCTGTGGAAGGTGTGCAGGCGGTGGAGTACCGCCGCCTGGCCCAGCGCTCTAACGTCTATGCCGTCGGCTCGGCTGAGCGGATCGACGTGATCAGCGGCCCCATCAGCGTTGATGGCCGTATCCGCGTGGCGAGCGCCAGCCCGGCTCTGGACGCCAAACTCGGCGACGAGTTTGTTCAGATCACCGCAGTGCTGTGCCATGGCGGGACGGAGGTGACGCTCAGCTTTCATGACTGCCTGCTGACGGAGAAAAGCTTCGCCCTTGGCGTTGGCGGTCATGGGGAGGCGACCTATGCCTTTACCGCCACGCGCGTCGCTCAAGATCCGGTGCCAGGCGCATAAACCTGTTCCTACGCATGTTGTTTTTTTTTGGGCTTTAACCAGGAGGTTAGGCAGGTGCCCGCATCCCTACACATCGGCGACGGCATAGCCCGCCTAGGCGGTGTGACCCTTCCGACCAGGGCGTCCGCCCGCGGTCTGGAATTGGGCGGCGATGCGGTGTTGCAGCCAATCTCCTTTGGCCTGCGTTCCCGCTTGGTATCGTTGAGCGCCGATGACTTGGCCCAGGTCTTGCTGGCGGAGATGCTGGATGGTGACGCAGGTGATCTGAACCCCCTGGCGCTTCAGGCGCTTGCGCTGCACCTGGCAGGCGCCGACTCGGGCGCACCGGGTTTTGCCGCGTCGGCGGCTTTGGTGGCGCGCCTGCTCGGCTGGCCGCCCGCCTGGCGCCATCGCTGGAGAACGGCGATGATGGTGGCTGGACGAAGGTGGTCTTTGGCGAGGCAGATAGCGCCCCGGATGACGATGAACCCCTAGACGCACTCTGCGCCCGTTTGGTTGCCGACCTGCGGCGGCGGGCGCGCGCGCCAGTCTCCCGGTCGGAGGCTGCGGTTCTGAATGCTGTAACGCCCGCATCCCGCTCCGCCAGCCAGCCGCAGGCCCCGTCCGCCGGTGTTGCGGCTACTGACAGTGGCAGCGCGGGAGGACTGGCAACAGGCTCTGTTGCCGTTAACGGGGTCGGCACGTTCGGCGCGCCGGCACCGGTGGCCGATCCGCCGCCTGACCCGTGGCATGATCATCCGCCCTCAGCCGAAGCACAGCCGCTGTCTGGCGTCGAGGCACAGGAATTCTCACGCGCACCGGTGACGCGATTCGCAGGGCTGACGGTTTCAAGCGGCGGCGCAGATGCATCGGTCTGGGCGGTGCCGGGTGTGGATGGTAATCCGGCGTTTGCTTTCCAGCCAGAGGCTTCACCCGGCGTGAATAGCCCGCCCCAATCTTCGCTGCCGACGCCAACCCGCGATCCGGTCCATGACCAGCCGGTGGCTGCTCCACCGCATAACCAAGCGCAGCGTAAAGCGCAGCCAGAGGCTCGAGATGGAGAAGCCTCTATGAGCCCTCCTTCGGCGGCTGGCGCGCAGATAAAGGCGAAAGAGGAAAAGGCCTACGCGTTTCTAAAGACCGCTTCAGATGATGAGCTGATTGCCTTCGCCGCAGCAGAACTCTCCAGTTCCCCAGGGTTTGAAGCTTACCGGCAAAATGTTGAAAAGGCCCTGACGGCCGTGCGGGTCGAACTGGTCAGGCAAGATGCTATCCAACTGCTCACTCAAATTGGACGGACGGTAGATGGATATGATGCCATCATCAGCGCGTATGCGGAGGTGCTTTTGCAGGGGCATCCCCTGAACGAAGTTGCCTCTAAAGACCTTGGGCAGCGCTTATCGGGGCAAATCAAGCGCCCTCGCCGGAAACCTGGGGCAAAGCCAGACGCGTGGCGCGGGCATGCAATCTGCCGTGTGCTTTCCATTCTGCGGGACTATGCAGGCCGCAAGCCAAGTCGCAATGAGGCAACCGATACTATCTGCGGTGCAGACATCGTCTCAGAAGCAACGCGGCGAACGGACATGCGGTCATTCAGCTATCGGGCCATCATTGAGATCTGGCGGAGGAAGGGAAACAGCCTCCGCGGAGCGTAACGCAAATTAGGCTTCTTAATTTGCGTCATGCTTGCCGTCTTAGTCTGTGAATATTGGTCAGGGTTCCTTCAATTTTAGGAGGCCCTGATGGCCCAGTTTCTTTCAGACAAACAGTTCGCGGCCCGCTATGGCCTGACCCGTCAATGGGTTTGGCAGCAGGTCAGGCGCGATCCCGCATTTCCTCGCCCCATTCGTTTCACCAATGGGTGCACCCGATTCGATCTGCGCGATGTTCTCGCGTATGAGAGCAAGAAGAAGGGGGATGCGTTATGAAGATCGACTTTGCAGGTAGATCACAACTCGACTTCGCCGACATCAACAAGGCTGCTCTGTCGGCATTGCCTGCTTTGGTAGCGCGATGGCTGCCTGGCGGACGGGCTGTTGGCAGCGAGTATATCGTCCGCAACCCCAGGCGGCCCGACTGCAAAGCCGACAGCTTCAAAATCAACCTCCGCACTGGTCGCTGGGCTGACTTTGCCTCCGGTGATCGGGGTGGCGATCCGATCAGTCTGGTCGCCTACATCCACGGCATGAGCCAAGGTGATGCGGACGGAAGCTCGGAGAGATGCTGGGGGTGCACAATGGCTGATGACGCGTTCGCCGCGTTGAGCGATGAAGAAATCAACGCAGCACCGGCGTCAAAGCCAGCCTCCAATGGGCAAGTGATTGCGCCCGTGCCTGAAGACGCGCCAGCGATGAAGCTGACCCTCAACCGCCGGCCTCCGGACCAGCAATGGGAATATCGCGATGAGCAGGGGCAATTGCTGGGCGACGTCCTGCGCTTTGATCAGCCGGATGGCAGCAAGGAAATCAGACCTGCCACCTATTGCACTCACGCCGAGCTGCCCTCTCGCTGGCGCTACCAGGGCTTTACAGAGCCGCGTCCACTCTATGGTCTTGATCGACTGGCCTGCCACCCAAAGGTGCCGGTGATCGTCTGTGAAGGCGAGAAGGCTGCTGATGCAGCCGCACGTATCTTCCAAGACCACGTTTGCATTACATCGAACGGCGGCGCCAAGGCGGCCGATAAAACGGATTGGTCAGCTTTATCGGGTCGCAAGGTTTGGATATGGCCGGATGCCGATGCCGCCGGCGCAGGTTATGCAAACAGCGTCGTTAATTGCCTATGGCAGGCGAAGGCGGCGTCAGTCGCGGTGGTCGACGTGAACTCCATGAGCGATGGCTGGGACTTGGCGGATGAGTTGCCTGGAGGCGTGGATACCGATGATTTGCTCGCGATGCTGGACACTGCAGCGGCGCAGGATATCAGCCTCGAGATCCCGGAGGGCTATGAGCTCAGAGCGGACGGCTGGTACTACAAAGACAAATTTATTGCGGGTCGCTTCGAGATCGTTGTCATACCACTCCAGCAGCGCTCAATGGGGATTGCTGCTGGAGTGGTATGACAACGACCAGAAAAAACACAGCTGGATCATGCCTCGGGCCGCCCTGGCCAATGACGCCGCGAGTGTCCGCGAACGGTTGCTGGCAGGCGGTCTAAAGCTATCACCCAAGTATAAGGACAGGGGAGAACTCAGCGGGTTGTTGATGATGGTAGAGACCCGGCGACGGGTTTTGATGGTCGATCGGATAGGTTGGCACAACAATAGTTTCGTCACGCCAGGCGGCGCTTACGGGCTGAGTTCGAATGAAAAGATCGAATTGAACACGGCGGTCGCTCACGCCTTTGCTTCCGCTGGCACTCTGGATGAATGGCGAACGGCGATCGCCAGACCTGCTGCCGGTAATAGTCGTTTGGTTCTAGCAATATCGCTCGCATTCGTGGGGCCGCTGATGCACCCCATCGACCCAATCAACTTTGGCATCCATCTGCGAGGAACGAGCCGATCGGGTAAGACGACGGCTCTCAGAGCCGCTGCGAGCGTCTGGGGCGACGGCGGTGACGGCGGCTTCATCAAGACCTGGTGCAGCACAGACAATGGCCTGGAACGGATTGCGGCCGCCAGGAACGACACGTTGCTGTGTCTTGATGAGATGGGACAGGCGGACTCTAGATCAATCGGCGCTGCTGTTTACATGCTGGGAAATGGCACCGGGAAGCAGCGGGCTGGCCGCGATGGCCGTGCGCGTGACGTAAAGACATGACGTCTACCATTTATCTCAACGGGGGAACTGAGCCTGGAGGCCAAGATGCTCGAGCACGGCAGTCGAGTGCGGACCGGTCAGGGGATGCGTTTGCTGGATATCGCTGCAGATGCTGGCGCTGGTATGGGCATCTTTGATGATATCGGCGGGTTTAGCTCGGCCAACCAGTTGGCTGACCATATCATGAAATCGGCCGGCCACTTCTATGGCACAGCCGCTGAGGCCTTCCTGGAAAAGCTCGTCACGGCCCGGCTTGATGAACTCCAGCGGGATCATCACGGAATCCAACAACGCTTCCGTGATAAAATTGTCCCTCATGCTGCGAGCGGCCAAGTGGCTTCCGTCGCAGATCGGTTTGCGATAATCGCCTTTGCAGGTGAACTGGCTGCTGCGTGGCGAATCGTGCCTTGGGTGCCCGACACGGCATTCAACGCAGCTGCGCGCTGTTTCCGTGAATGGGTCGACAACCATGGCAGCCTTGGCCTGCATGAGATTGATGCTGGCATGAAGCAGGTGCAGTCGTTTTTGCAGCAATATGGCGAGAGCCGCTTTGAACTGCTGACTAATGACGCAACAAGCGGCGGCTCACTATTGCGAGACCGAGCTGGTTACCGAAAAAACGAGGGCGGCACCGCCCACTTCCTGGTGTTTCCACAAGTGTTCATACGGGAAATCTGCCAGGGGTTTGATGCCAAATTGATAGCGCAACACCTCCGCGATCGGGGGCATCTCCGGCACACCGAAGGTCGGTTGCAGGTTCAAAAGCGCCTCCCTCCGACCTCTAAAAAGCAGTGGGTGTATAGCATCAGCTCATCCGTGCTGGAGGGGGACGACAATGCCGACAGTTGATATCCCGACCCATGGCGATAATGACCGGGTACACCGAGGACAACGCCCCAAAAACCGCGGAAAATCTAGGGTTTTTGCTGTCCCCACTCCGTCGGTCAGTGAGGACACGACTTTGACAGTGAGGACAAGCCGCAAACCCGCAGAAATGCTGGAGAAAAGCTCCCTGTCCTCAGTGTCCCCGCCTTCCGCTCGTTGCATCCAGCGTAAAGGGTCAGACCTGTCTCCTGACTGGTGGAGCGCCTCTGACTGGCAGGCGTATCGCGATGATCTAATATTCCGCTTGATTACGGATGGCGCATCGCATCATCAGGCCCAAACCGAGGCCTACGGCGGCAGTGATGGGTACGTGGAGCTGATGCCGTTCGGCGCGGGCAAGAGCGGTATTGTGTGGCTGCATAACAACTGCTGGCCCCCGTGGCACCGCGAACGGATAAAGACTGCAGAGGCCGCCCTGGCGACATGCGCCATCGTTAAACCACCGGAGCCAAGCTGACCTCGCGCGGCTCGGCGTATTCCTTTGCAAAAACCGCATAGCCAGACCCAAATCGCCGTCGCCGCGTACCCACAGCGCAAAAATATCAGAAGGACCCGCGAAACGATCGGGCTGGTCATCCGCACTATCGGGCTGGCGAGAGCAACGGCGACGATCACGCTCGCCAATAAGGGCTACAACATGAGGCGATGGTGCTGGCTCGACAGGCGAAGTGCGCCTGCATGACCACCGAGCAGGGAATACCAAACCCGAAAAGCCTGCTAAACTGCCAATATCAACGCCCAAACCCTACCAAATTACGTGAAAATCGCCGTCAAACCATGAAAATCGACGTTTCCGGAGGTGTCCAACTTGTTAGCGAGGCTGAGGCTGGCCGCAGCAAGGCTCAACACGCAATGATTTTGGCGTTTTGTAGCCCAATTGCAGACATCACGCGCCCAGCAAGCCCGACCACCGCCTTCTGCATACGATTGGATGCTGAAAGAATATTGCAGGCCCCTGTCGTCTACGATAACGTCCACGCCAGCATTCCAAATGGGAAATGCCGGCCAGCTATAAGATATATTGCATACGATAGGAGTAGTTATGATGAGGAACAGCAGAAGCGACATTTCTGGGCTCAAGACCCTTTTAATTGCCAATCGTATGATCTTCGCAAACTTCGCAACCCTTCCGGACAAACCTGTAGAAGCTGCGATCCGTTCTGTTAGTGCCTTGCTTGAACCTACGGATATCAGGGCGCTTGAAGCATTTACGCCGGTGACCGAGTACAACCTTCAGGTCGCGAATATTGATCGGCAAACTCGCTCGAAACCGGCCGAAAGCGCGTCTGGCGAGTTTTACGAGATTCGTGTGAACGAGTTGGAAGACTGGGTTCTTTCTGGAACCCAGACGCTGCAGATAATGTTCACAAATCGCAACATGCCCTGCCGGGTCGAGATTGATCGCCCGATCACTGTCCAGGTTCAGAGCCCCGATTTGTTTTTCCAGACCCGCCTTGCGACGCACCGCGCTGACGCCGCGTTGGTCGTCGAATTCTTGCAGGCGAACGGTGAGAAGTCAGAGATCTACACGGTGGCCTTCAAATCCGGCTATCTTGGTGGTCGGTTAAAAGAAGGTTACCAAGAGGTTGCCCTGCCTTTGCCGAACTGGACTGGTCACGTTGAAGTTCGTATCGCCGTTGAATATCGCGGCTATGAAGACGAGGGCACTGGCACTGAACCTTTTGTTTTCCTCGCGGGGAATCGGGTGGTCGAACACAAGGTGCTGCCACCATCGGCCGTGACTCCGCACATTGCAATTGGTTCGAGCGTCGCAAAAGATGGTACATGGCTTTCGACTCTTTTGCCAGCCCTGCCCGAACCTGGCAGTGTAATACACCTGCATTGCGGTCGGCAGAGCACGGCCATCGTGCTCGACAACGCGCCCGACTTGCGGGTTGATAACCAGTATGGGCACACCATTTTCGTAGAAAGTCGTTCTGAGGCCCTTCTCAGTGTTTATGTTGATGGCAAACCTGACAAACAGGTCTCGCTTCAGCCGGGCAACACCCCGGTGCGCTTGCGTGATTTACATCTCGACGGCAGGACTCATCTTATCAGTTTGCGCGACAAATCTGGCTCGGTTACTTACTGGGAGGCCTTCAGTCTGCTTCCGGCTATCCTGACGCCGGCAGATATCATGCAGCGCGAAAGTGCTTCGCCATTTCCCTCTTCTCTCTTCACCCAAACCCCGCGGCGCTATTCCAGTCTGCGTGCGCTCTTTGCTACAGCCTGCGTAAAAGCTGATTTTGCGCAGATCCCCCATGCATTGGATACGGTCGAGTCCGGGTATGATAAGGTCCTTCTGAAACCGCTGCATTTTCCGCAGATCAAAAAGCCCGACGTGTCCATCGTCATCCCTGCGCACAACAAAGTCGAGGTGACTTATCTTGCCTTGTGCTCGCTCCTGATTTCGCCAAATGCGACGAGCTTCGAGGTCATCGTTGTGGATGACGCATCGACCGACGAGACCGCGCAACTTGAAGAAATCGTCTCGGGCATCACTGTGTTGCACAATGATGAGCAACCGCAACGGTTCGTCCGCGCTTGCAATGCCGGAGCGGAATATGCGCGGGGTGATTACATTGTTCTGCTGAACAACGATGTTGAGGTCACTGTGGGTTGGCTAGATGAGCTGATCGCCGCCTTCGGTCGGTTCGACGGTGTGGGGCTAGTAGGATCAAAGCTGATTTACCCCAATGGCCGTCTGCAAGATGCTGGCGGAGTCGTCTGGGGATCGGGGGAGCCTTGGAACTATGGAAATAACATGAATCCAGAGGAACCGCGGTTCTGCTACGCACGCCAAGTAGATTACCTTTCGGGGGCGGCGATGATGGTGCCGAAGTCTGTCTGGCAAGAAGTTGGTGGGCTCTCGGCCTATCTAGAGCCAATGTATTTCGAGGATACTGACTTTGCCTTCAAGGTGCGCGAAGCAGGTTACAAAACGTGGTTCGTGCCTTCCTCTGTGGTCTATCACTATGAAGGCAAGACCTCGGGCACGGATATCGACAAGGGCTTAAAACGCTACCAAGAGATCAACCAGCCCAAGTTCAAGCGCCGTTGGGTAGAGGCCTATGCACAAAACGGTCGCGATGTGAATATGCTTGATCTTGAAAAGGACCGGGGCATCGTTGGGCGTATCCTCTTCATCGACTATAGTACCCCACGACCAGACCAAGACGCAGGCTCTTACGCGGCTTTGCAGGAAATACGCCTTGTTCAGTCGCTGGGATATAAGGTCTCATTCGTCGGCACCAACATGGCGCATTTGGGCAGATACACCGAAGACCTGCAAAAGCTGGGGGTCGAGATGATCTATGCCCCCTTCTATATGACGATGCAGGATTTTCTGAGTCGACGCTTGGCCGAATTTGATGCGGTTTACATCACCCGCTTCTATGTGGCCCGCGATGTCCTTAGTCAAATCCGCGCGCTTGCCCCAAAAGCGAAGATCCTTTTCAACAATGCCGATTTGCATTTTCTGCGCGAAATCCGTGCCGCGCATGCCAATAGCGATGAGAAACGGCTTCAGGATGCACGCCACACCCGCGAGCAGGAATTGGGCGTGATCAATCAAGTTGATGTGGTTCTGAGTTACAGCGAATCCGAACACTCGGTCATCGAGGCCTACAGCGAAGGCAAGGCCAAGATCATGCGGACGCCTTGGGTCGTCGACATCCCCACGCAGGTGCCACCATTGGCGGCGCGCAACGGACTGTCGTTCTTGGGCAGCTTCCTGCACAATCCCAATGGTGAGGCTGTGCTGTGGTTCGTGCGCGAGATCATGCCGCGCCTTGCCACCCACGATCCGGACCTTGTGCTGTCGATCTATGGCTCACGGATGACAAGCGAGATCAGGTCGCTTGCCAGTAATACCGTGAAGGCGGTCGGCTTTGTGCAGAACATGGCTGATGCCTTTGACACGCATCGCATCTTTGTTGCGCCGTTGATTTCCGGCGCGGGGATCAAAGGAAAGGTGCTCGAGGCGCTGGCCCGTGGCATTCCCTGCGTCCTTAGCCCTATCGCCGCCGAGGGGATCGGGCTCCGCGACGGCCAAGATTGCATGATCGCCCGCACCCCGGACGATTGGATCGATGCGGTCAGGTGCCTGAACACGGATGATATGCTGTGGCAAAAAATCTCGGATGCGGCGCGGGCTTATGTGGCCGATCACTATTCGTTCGCGCGGGGTCGCATCGCCATGCGCGCTGCCTTCGAAGCAGCGGATATGTTTTTGCCAGAGGAGAAATTATGATTTTAAGTGCGAGAATAGAATGCAGCGCTGCTGGGGATTGAACAATGCGGACCATTATATTGCACTACCATCTCTTTAAAAATGCTGGCACATCACTCGACCGAATACTGAGAGACAATTTTGGTGACGCTTGGCTGACTCGCGAATTCCCCATTGATGAAAGCCAATTCAAAGGCAATACGCCAGAAGTCGAGGCATGGATACGCGAAAACCAACAAGCGGCGGCGTTCTCATCGCACACCATGATGGGGCCATTGCCGAAAATCGAGGGCGTCCGCGTTGTTTCCTTGATGCTGCTGCGCGACCCAATCGATCGGATAAAGTCTGCTTACCGCTTTGAACGCAGTCAGGAGACTAAGACATTTGGTTCCGTTCTTGCCAAGCACACCGACCTTGAGGGTTATGTGAAAGTGCGATTGTCGCTGCCGAATGACCGGCAGTGCCGCAATTTTCACACTCATCGGTTGGCCTCACTGTTGCCGGGGCCTGCGCCGGAGATCGAAAGGGCAAAGGCTGCGCTTGGGCAGCTTTCGGTGGTCGGGCTAGTGTCGGATTTCGGCAACTTCGTGGAAAAACTGGCCTTTTTGATCGCCGAGCCCTTCCCGGATTTCACTTGGAGAGAAGTGCATACCAACCGCAGCAGGAAGAACTGGACAAATACCTCTGGCGCCCTTGACGCGCTCTTGCTCAAAGTCAACGCCGACGACTTGACGCTATTGGTGGAAGTTTTGGGTGGAATAAAGGAATTACATCATGACGGTAAAATTAATTTAATTTCGTAATACTCCTAATCTACCAAATGAGATCCAGCAGTTGGTCGATAGCTGACGAGTGGACGCTGACTTTCAGCACCGTCTTTTCAATACTGAAACCGCTACTTCCTATATCGATCAACATTTTGGCACACGGGCACTGGCAGCTTTTCACAAATGTGATGTTCCAGCAATGCAGGCTGATTTCTTCAAATATTGCGCGCTTTACCAAGAGGGCGGCGCATATGTCGATGCTGATACCCTCAATGGTGGAGGACTATACGCACTGATTGCACCGCATTCACGTGGCGTTCTGATGAACCGTCAAAAACGTATAGCAAACGATTTTCTTTTCATCCGATTGCCGCGTGATCGACTGTATGCGGTGACCATTGACCAAGCCATTTTGAATATCGAGAACGAAATCAGCCAGAACGTTTGGGCTGTCACTGGCCCCGGAATCATGACTGCCTTCCATAATGCGACTGAGATTTTGGAACTCTTTGAAGGAATTCATATCGAAGATGTGCGCGTGGACGCCTCCGAAAACCTATCGCGGGGGCGAATTTTGTGACTCGATAAAGCCATCGGCACGAGGAGTTAAGCGATGGCGCAACAACCGGGCTTTTGGGATGTTGATCATCGGCTACAGGAATTGTCGGCCCACGGCTATCCGCTGGAAAAACTGTCGGCGACCGTCGATTTTGAAATGTTCCGGGCTGATCTGATCGCTGCCTTGGGTGGGCGCGATCAGGCGAAGGGCGGACGTCCGGGCTTCGATTCCGTCTTGAAGTTCCGGATGCTGGTCTTGCAGACGATGCATGGGTTGTCGCTGGACCAGACCGAGTATCTGCTACGCGACCGCCTCAGTTGGATGCGGTTCTGCGGGCTCGGCCCTGGCGACAAGGTGCCGGATGCGAACACGCTTTGGGACTTCCGCGAGGCTCTGATCGCGGCAAACGCCTTCGACGCCCTTTTCGAGCGGTTGAATTTAGCAATCATAGCGGCGGGCTATCTGCCCATGTCCGGCCAAATCGTCGATGCGACATTGGTGGCCGCGCCCCGGCAGCGCAACACTGAGGACGAGAAGGCTCAGATTAGGGCCGGCAAGACTGCCGATGAGATCTGGCCGGAGAAGCCGGCTCGCGCCCGTCAGAAGGACACCGATGCGCGATGGACCGTGAAGTTCACCAAGGCCAAACCAGCGGAAAACGGCAGCACTCCGGTGGACATTGCCATCCCGACGTTCGGCTATAAGTCTCACATCTCCATCGACCGGCGGCATGGTATTATCCGCCGTTCAATCGTGAGCGATGCGGCAGCGCACGATGGCGCTCACCTGCGAGAGGGCCTGATCAATTCGCACAATACGGCTTCGCCGGTTTGGGAGGACACCGTCTACCGCAACCAGGCCAACGAGAATCATCTGGAGAACTGTGGCAAGGTCAGCCAGGGCCATCGCAAGAAGCCTCGCGGCAAGCCGATGCCGAAGCGGACGTCTCAGGCCAATGCCAGGAAGTCATCGGTTCGCGCCCGGGTCGAGCAGGTCTTCGCCTATCAGAAGGGACCTATGGGACTAATGATCCGTACCACCGGCCTGGCGCGCGCCAAGGCAGCGATCACACTCGCCAACATGGGCTACAACATGAGGCGGTGGTGTTGGCTCGACAGGCGAAGTGCGCCTGCATGAACGCTGAGTGCCGATTGAATCCACCAAAAGCATGCCAAATCGGCGGTAAAAACCTCCAAATCATGCCAAATCACGCGGAAATCGCAATCAAACCGGGGAATTCGCGGTTTCCGGAGGCGTCCACATGTTTTTATTGATGCGCGCCATTGTTCAGTGTAGGCAAGGCTGCTGAAGATTTTACTAAATGCCAGTATCCGGTCGACTTTGTGGGGCTGGGGAAACCGATCCCACCGTATCAGAAATCACAACGAAAAAGGAGCATCTCATTTTGAGTATATTGAACGCCTCGTAATAATCAATAAGTATCTTAGCGAAGGGATTCATAATATAAATGGATGGTGTATCCTGCAACTATGGCAGTCAATATGGCCACTCTACAAAGAAATTGGGGATGGCCCTGTTGCAGAAATTGGAGTTTTTGAGGGGAAATTCTTGATAGGTCTTTGCAAGGCATTCGGCACAAACGAAATCAACGGGGCAGCAGCAATTGATGTTTTTGACCTTCAGGAGTTCAATCTTGATGGGGCGGGCGTTGGGAAAATTGATGTGGTTAAGTCAAACCTTGATTCGCAAGGCATCAATAGAGAAAAGATCAAGTTTATACAAGCGGACTCACTCTCTTTACGATCTCGAGATGCCGACAATATATTAAAAACAATCGGAATATATAAAATACTTTAGTGTAGACGGTTGTCATGAAGTTATACATACAGTTAATGACGTAGAATTTGCAATGTCAGTTATGTCAAACGAGGGAATTATTGCAGTAGACGATTATACCAATCCGAATTGGCCAGGTGTGCAGGAAGCGATAGCCCGAATGTATTTAATGCAGCAATTTCCATTCATCCCGTTGGCTGTGACCTGTAATAAATTACTTCTGTGTTCCTACTCATATCATGTAAAATATCTAAAATTCATTCATATATAAAATAGCATCATTTAGATACGCGTATGAAGCTCGTTTCCCGTTTTGGTTATAAAACTCTCACAATCCAGCCAAATTTTCAGAAATGGACTGACTTGGTGTGAACAGAACTCACTTGTAAAACAACGGCGTGTCGCCATACTCAGTTGCTCTAATGCTCGCTGAATCACACCTTAAGCACTTGTCTAATTTGTCGGGACCAGCTCTGACGACATCATAGGGAGATGACCGAGATCATTAACGAAGTAGCATATGACGCGGCAATCGTTCTGTTCGAGCCCAATCGGGCCAAATACCTAATTTTTCAAACCCTACAATACAGGCTGTGATCACAGCGACGAAAATAAGTATTATGACAAACTGGCGGCTGGGTGGCCGTCGAAACCAAAGCGAAGATCGCAGCAAAATATAGCCGAACAGATCCAAAACACTTCCTGGTATATTCTGGTTTGAAGTGCAACAGTGTGGCCAAGTAAAGCGGATTACAACATCCTTGCCAAGGTAATTACCCACCCCCATTGGGATCGTCAGGTTAGCGGGGGTGAGGCGGAGAGATAGATGGGTTTGGACGATACGCTCACAGTATGCGCATGCCAGGCATGGCCCAGAAAGTAAGCGGTGTTGCAGCGGACCCCGGAAGCCACTGAGAACTGGTCATTCAGATGTAGGCGACCTATTGTCAACGGCGGCGTAAAAACCTGCCTACTGGGGCGGCGCAAAAGTCGGCCCCTTGGCACCGCGCCTTGTGGCGTGATGCCCTCAAATAGCAAGCACGTTCCGAGGCGCGTTGGCCGTTAGGCCAATCAGATGATGATTAGCTTCTGGGGCGGCGGGATTTGCTTTGGTTGAGGCGGTAACTTTCGCCATTCATCTCCAGGATATTCCCATGATGGGTCAGCCGGTCCAGCAAGGCACCTGTCAGGCGTTCTGTGCCGAAGGGTTCTGTCCATTCCTCGAACGGCAGATTACTGGTGATCAGTGTTGAGCCGCGCTCGTAACGCTGCGATATCAGTTCGAACAACAGTTCTGCCCCGGTTTTGCTCAGCGGCACGAACCCCAATTCATCAATGATCAGCAGCTTGACCTTGGCCAATTGGCGTTGCAATCGCAGCAGGCGTTTCTCATCTCTGGCTTCCATCAACTCATGCACGAGAGAGGCGGCAGTGACGAAGCTGACCGGCATACCCTTCTGGCAGGCGGCCAGACCCAGCCCGAGGGCGACGGGGGTTTTGCCGGTTCCTGACGGGCCAAGAGCGATGACGTTCTCCTTGCGCTCGATCCATTCGCCGCGCGCCAGTGCCAGCACCATCATCTTGTTCAGGCTGGGGATCGCTTTGAAGTCGAAGCTATCAAGGCTTTTGACGGCCGGGAACTTTGCCGATTTGATCCGGCGCTCAACCATACGCCGTTCACGGTCGATCAGTTCCAATTCCGTCAACCGCGCCAGATAGCGCCCATGATCTACACCTTCGGCGGCGCAGATGCGGGCCTGCTTATCATGCGCGCGCAAGAAGGTTGGCAAGCGCAGAGGTTTGAGGTGGTTCGCCAAAAGCAGTTCTGGAGCATCGCTCATGCGCTATCTCCCGCCAGCAAGCTCATGTAGGATGATGCCGCCCTTGTTGCGATATTGGTTCTGGGCAGGAACGGGTAAACATCCAGATCCAGTCTCGGTGGTCGTCTCTCGACCCGGCAAAGCAATAAGTGTTTGATTGCGTCAAAGCTGACCGCCCTCATCTGCAGTGCGTCTTTGATTGCCAGATGCAAAACCTCCAGCTCAAAGCGCTCCAGCCGCCGCAGTACCTGAACATATTCCCGCTTTCCGGCCTTGCCCTGCCGGGCTTCCAATAATCGTTGGAGGGTTTGGAACGCGTCAGGCAAGTCCCAGCCTTGCAATGGCGTGGCTGGATCAAAGGACATGATCTTGCGCTCGATGAGAGGCAGGTAGTGTACCGGATCGAACATCATGTCGCCCGTGTCATAGCAGCGGGGATGGTCCGCGATGACTTCGGTGGCGCACCCGATGACGACGCGGTCACCGAAGCCCTTGATCCAATGATCCAACCCTCGCGGTGGCCATAGGCAACCGGCCCTGAGTAATCGTTGCCACGCAATCGTCCTTGGGATGTTGATGTGACCTAGCCGCTCTGCAGATCACAAGCTTCAAAGGGCGCGGCTGGCAGGGTGCGCATCGCCGCCAGATCAGCGCCCAGTCGTTCACCGATGCTGATCTTGTGGCCACGCAGAATGTCAGCCTGCCGTTTGCGGCATTGTTCTTCAAGATAGTCGTTGAACGCATCCCAGTTCGCGAACCGCGGCATTGGAACCATGAAGTTGCGACGCCCGTAACCAACCAGCCCCTCACCCTTGCCTTTATCGTTGCCCTTGCCGGGGCGACCATACCTCTCCCCAATCACGTAGTGAGATAGCATCGCACGGAACCGCTGCGTACGATTGCGGGTGCCATCTGGCATGATCTTGGCCACAAGGCAGCGATCCTTATCGTAAAGGATTGAGCGCGGTACAGCGCCGAAGAAGGCAAAGGCGGGCACATGCCCATCAAGCCAGGCTTCAGTGTTCGCCGCAGGATACGCGCGGATGTAGCACGCATCGCTATGCGGCAGATCAAGGGCAAAGAAGTAGGCCTTCTGCTCAACCCCGCCGATACCAACCAACGCTTCGCCAAAGTCCGCCTGCCCATGCCCTGGGGGATGGCTCAAGGGCACAAACATCTCCCGTGAGCCACGCTTTGGCGAACGCACATAGTCTTTGACAATCGTGTAGCCACCATCAAATGCGCATTCGTCGCGTAGCCGCTCAAAGATACGGTTGGCTGTGTGGCGCTGTTTGCGAGGCCGGGCCTTGTCTTCCGCCAACCACTGGTCACTCTGCTCGGTATAAGGATCAAGCTTTGGTCGTTTGATCGGTGCCGTACGCCGATAACCAGGCGGCTCAGAATACGCCAACATCTTTGAAACACTGTCCCGGCTGATCCCAAAATCCCGCGCAATCTGACGCCCCCTCAAACCTTCCTCAAAGTGAGCGTGGCGAACCTTCAAATACAATTCCACGGTGAATATCCCCAAGCCCTCCCATTAATTGAAAGGACAAAAGTGGCCGACTTTTACGCCGCCCGCGACAACACAACGCTGCCGCTACCGTGGCCAAGTATTGCTCCGCCGTTCACATCTATTCATTCCATTCCGCTACATCTGACCCTGCAGCTCTACCGGTTGGGAGGCAGGTTCCGACCGTTTCATACCGCTTCTCCGCTACCCTCACCAGCCGTTCGGATAGTTGGTTCAGGCCATATTTTGGGATGCGGCCTATAACTTTGCGTGAACCGGCATTTCCCATTTGGAATGCTGGCGTGGACGTTATCGTAGACGACAGGGGCCTGCAATATTCTTTCAGCATCCAATCGTATGCAGAAGGCGGTGGTCGGGCTTGCTGGGCGCGTGATGTCTGCAATTGGGCTACAAAACGCCAAAATCATTGCGTGTTGAGCCTTGCTGCGGCCAGCCTCAGCCTCGCTAACAAGTTGGACACCTCCGGAAACGTCGATTTTCATGGTTTGACGGCGATTTTCACGTAATTTGGTAGGGTTTGGGCGTTGATATTGGCAGTTTAGCAGGCTTTTCGGGTTTGGTATTCCCTGCTCGGTGGTCATGCAGGCGCACTTCGCCTGTCGAGCCAGCACCATCGCCTCATGTTGTAGCCCTTATTGGCGAGCGTGATCGTCGCCGTTGCTCTCGCCAGCCCGATAGTGCGGATGACCAGCCCGATCGTTTCGCGGGTCCTTCTGATATTTTTGCGCTGTGGGTACGCGGCGACGGCGATTTGGGTCTGGCTATGCGGTTTTTGCAAAGGAATACGCCGAGCCGCGCGAGGTCAGCTTGGCTCCGGTGGTTTAACGATGGCGCATGTCGCCAGGGCGGCCTCTGCAGTCTTTATCCGTTCGCGGTGCCACGGGGGCCAGCAGTTGTTATGCAGCCACACAATACCGCTCTTGCCCGCGCCGAACGGCATCAGCTCCACGTACCCATCACTGCCGCCGTAGGCCTCGGTTTGGGCCTGATGATGCGATGCGCCATCCGTAATCAAGCGGAATATTAGATCATCGCGATACGCCTGCCAGTCAGAGGCGCTCCACCAGTCAGGAGACAGGTCTGACCCTTTACGCTGGATGCAACGAGCGGAAGGCGGGGAGATGTATACTGTGGAATTGTAGGGGCGCGTCCGCCGGGCATGCCCTGTTGATGGAATGAGTGCCCGAGCAGCGGCGAAGCATTTTGGGATCGACCGCAAGACCGTTTCGAAGATCCTGAAGCACTCGGTTCCTCCTGGCTATCGCCGTGAACGACAGCCATCCCGGCTCAAGCTCGATCGGGTCATTCCGATCATCGATCAGATCCTGGAAGACGACAACCGGGTCATCAAGAAACAGCGCCATCCCGCCAAGCGCCTCCCCGCCCGGCTGCGCGATGAGCATGGCTTCACCGGCGGCATTACCATTGTGACCGACTATGGGCGCGAGCGGCAGCGGCAAACGCGGGAAGTGGGGTCGAGTGCGGCACCCTTGCCGAGGACATGCAGAAAGACCCCAAGAGTCTGATGCGCATGCTCAGCGCTAAGGGAAACCCACGCGCCGATAATCTGCTGGCCATGGTCGCCCGCCTGAAGCAGCGCGAGGGTGTGTCCTTTTCGCTAACACCGAGCAACGGGCTTCATGCGTAACCGATCATTCAAAGCGTTTTGCATGCAAGCATACGTTCTTGAATGTGGATAGCTCTCCCTTAGCGCGATGTGCGATTGCATAGGCAATAACCGACTGTTAGGATACCAAAAACAATAAGGAAATCTCGATTTGAGCAGTGAGATCGCAAACTAGGGCAGTTTATTTACTTCCGACTTTTTAACCGAATCCATTAAGAACATTTCGGAGTGGAACGCACTTGGCGATGTTAATCTTGACCAGTTTGGTGAGAGCATTCGTGGTCATTTCGACCGCTTCCCAATTCCCAAAAAACCGAATGAAAGCCAGACAGAAGACGATCTGATTTGGTCGATCCTTGAAGCGCTTGGCTGGGCTAAATCCTTGCGCCAGCAAAACTTATCTCCTAGAGGCCGCAAAGACGTGCCTGATGGTTTGCTTTTTGAAATGGAGACGCTATGAGTTCGGTCGTGCTGTCGTCGAATCCAAAAGATGGGCGCGCCCACTCGATCGACGTTCTGGCCGACGCGGAGAGGAAACAGCTCCCTCAACCCAGATGTTGCGTTACTTGCGCCGCATTGACGACATCACCACCGGAACGCTTCGATGGGGCATTCTGACTAACGGTTCAAAATGGCGGCTCTATTTTTCCGGCGCGCGATCGGTATCCGAGCAGTTCTTTGAACTCGACATCGCCGCGATCCTCGATCTCTCCGGGCATAATGATGGGCTTTTTGCGCTCGCGGAAGCTGACCGCCGTCATTGGCTGAAGGTCTTCTATCTTGTCTTCGGTCTCTACGCGGTCAGTCCACAGGGCGACAGACTTGCCAAGTAGCTCTAAAGCCCGCACTCTGGCACCGTCTTGGACCTTGTCAGATAGGGCTATGGCCTGTAGCTCTGACAAGCACCAGATCGGCCCTTGAGAGGCTCTGCATGCGCAGTTGCGCCTGCTTTTCCCGCCATAGTGCTTCAAGCCTTGCTGCTACCTTGGTATGTGTGGCAAGACCGTGTGCATTGCGCCAAATTGATGGTGCAGTCATGTTCTCTGTGTTGTAGGCGTACCGGTAAGCATCGCTGAATGTCTTGCCTTCGGCGACGGCTACGGCAAATAGCTCCTGCTTGATCGTCAGGCCGTGTGGCCCGACTACTGGCGAGTGCTGCCGACTCCGCCTTGTAGTTGGCTCTACCGGCTGCCCGTCGACCACGGCCAATGATGTGCGGCCTTGACGGGGACGGATCAGACGGCGGGTGCCGGGCATGTCGAGACGGGC
Source organism: Alphaproteobacteria bacterium (assembly GCA_965202745.1). Taxonomy (GTDB): domain Bacteria; phylum Pseudomonadota; class Alphaproteobacteria; order Bin95; family Bin95; genus JACKII01. Next base: position 296,499 of record CBDBCB010000017.1, on the reverse strand, counting down.
AGGGGAGTCAGTTGGCCAGCACCCTGTCGAGCAGCGTTATGACCACGATCCCGCCCACCATGATGCTGCCCAGCAGGATGGTCATGTCCTTTTTGAGGGCAACCATATCCTTGCGCAGGGCCTCGACCGCCGTGTCGATCTTCTGGTCCAGCGCCTCGACCGATGTGTCGATCTTCTGGTCCAGCGCCTTCATATCCTTTTGTAGCGCCTCGACCGATGTGTCGATCTTCTGGTCCAGCGCCTTCATATCCTTTTGTAGAAGCGCAATATCGTCCTTTGTGGCCAGATTTTCGGTGATCCCCTCCGCAAAGGTGCCGGCCAGGGTTTCGGCCTGTTCCGATGTAAACCCCGCCGCGCCCAGACGCCGGGCGGCTTTCAGCGTATCGAAGGCAACGGACATGGGCAGGCGCTCCGGTTGGGGACACGTCTTGATATAGAACTTTTCCCCGCCGCGCGCCAGAAGGGAACCGACCCTTCTCAGCCTGCCGCCGTACCTGCGCAAGGCGAAGTCCGTCGAGGACTTTTGGTCAAGGCGCTGGCGCGGGCGTTTCGTCGGAAGCGGATGCTCGAAGCAGGCGAGTTCATGACCATAGCAGAACTGGCCGAACAGGAGAGGATTGCGCCATCCTACACGATCCGCGTCATGCGGCTGACGGGGCGCGCGCCCGATATCGTCGAGACGATCTTGGATGGGCAGAGTGTGCCGGGGATGACGCTGGCGCGGCTGTTGGAGCCGTTTACGGCTGATTGGGGCGAACAACCTGCCGCTTTCGCCGTCCTCAAATAGTAGGGGCAGGCCGCAGCCTGCCCCAATGGTGTGGTCTGAACCTTATCGCGGGAAAGGCCACGCCGCTTCTTCTGCTAGAAGATACATTTTTGTGTCATAATCTCCGACGATTCGTCAAGGAATTTTCGTCAAGGAGTTATGGATTGTGGGACAACACAGGTTCGCGTTCGATCTTGGCTCGGGCTCGATCGGCTGGGCCGTTTTCGAACTCGGTGAAAACGGCTCATCACCCATAGCACTTAGCGATATGGGTGTTCGAGTGTTCCCGACCGGTCGGGATCCCCAATCGAAAGAATCGAATGCGATCGGCAGACGCCAGCCGCGTCAGCAACGCAAGCAGATCGACCGCCGCAAGAAACGCAGGGTCGAACTGGAACAAAAGCTGGTCGAGGCCGGGTTGATGCCGCCACGCGAGGACATGGAAGCGAGGCAAGCGTTCTTCGCCATTGATCCCTAATACCGCCCGCGCCCGCGCCCGCGCGGCCCGTGGCAAGGCCGAACTCCGCGAACTAGGTCGGGCAATATGGCATATGTCCAAGCATCGCGGCTTCAAAAGCAATCGAAAGGCCGACCGCAGCAATGAGGATGATACGGGCAAGATCGCCACGGCCTCTGCTGAGCTTCGAGCAACGCTCGCCGATCACGGTGTTCCGACCTACGGTGCCTGGCTGGCGGGACGTCATGCGAAGGGCGAAGCGGTGCGGGTGCGGTCGGTCGGCGAAGGTGCGAGGACAGCCTATGACTTCTATCCGACACGCGCGATGCTGGAGGGTGAGTTCGATTACATCTGGCGCATTCAGGCGCCGCATCATTCTGTCCTGGTGTCGGAGGTGCGCGAGGCCATCCGAGACAGTGTATTCTTTCAGCGACCATTGAAGCCTGTGAAACCCGGACGTTGTACATTTTTCCCCGACGACTGCCGACTGCCAAAATGGCATCCGCTGGCGCAGGAATTTCTGATCCTGCAACAGCTCAACATGCTGAGGATTCTGGACGATAACGGGGAACGGGCGCTGGATCTGACAGTGCGCGACTTGCTCGCATGCCATCTGATGTCGGGCAAGAAGCTGACTTGGACATCTTCAAAGAAAGTTCTAAATCTTCCGTCAGACGCCAAGATCAATCTCCAAGCTGGCGGGTTGAAGGAACTGGCCCACAACGTGCTGGCAGCCCGGCTGCTCGGAACGACAAAGAAACCCGGACCTCTGGCGAAAACCTGGTCGAACCAGTCGGATGAAAAGAAGGCGAAGACGCTTGTCATCCTTGCCGAGGCAGAATCGCTGGCAGCTGCAGTCAACCGGCTTGTCTGCGAATGCGGGTTGACTAAAGAAACGGCAGGCGAGGTTGAGAAAATCAACCTTCCTGACGGCCATCTGATGCTCGGCGAGCGCGCGGTGCATGCAATCGTCGAGGTCATGCGCGGAGAGGTCGTCGTCTATTCGCGCGCGGTCGATCTCGCCAGCGAACGCGGGCTGTTCGGCGATGGAGTTGTGATCAAACACTCTGACCTGCGCCCGGAAGGAGATCCCGGGCTGTCAGTTTTGCCGCGCTACAATGAACTTTCGGCGTTGCAACACATGATCGGCACCGGCAGTGGCAATCCGGACGATCCGCCCGACATCCGCTTCGGCCGGATCTCGAACCCAACCGTCCATATAGCGCTCGGCCAGTTCAGGCGGGTGATGAACGCGCTCATTGCCCGCCATGGAAAACCGGCGCAGGTGGTGATCGAGACGACACGTGACATGGCCAAGTCAGTGCGCGAACTGGAGAAGATCGACAGCGATATCCGCAGGAATACCAAACGCAACGATGACTGGCGCGATGAGCTGGAGAAAGCTAATCTGATCGCACCCGGCGCGCGCGGCGGTGACCGTTTCCTGCGAATGCGGCTGTGGGAGGAACTGGGCAATACCCCGGCCGACCGACTCTGTCCCTATTCCGGCCGTCCCATTGCTCTGCATCAGTTGCATTCTGACGAGGTGGAAATCGATCATATATTGCCGTTCGAAGACACGTTTGACGACGGCCCGGCCAATAAGACCGTCTGTTTCCGCGCTGCCAATCGAATCAAGGGCAAGCGTGCGCCCAGTGACGCTTGGTCTGAAGATGAGTTTACGGCCATCATCGCACGAGTAAACGGCGCGCCGGGCATGAAGCATAAGCACTGGCGGTTCTTGCCGGGGGCGCTTGAAAAATGGCAGGAACAGAAAGGCTTCGAGGACCGCCAGTTGCACGCCACCGGGTATCTCGCGCGAGTGGTCCGCGCCTATGCCGAGGCTTTGTTTCCTAACGACGGCACCTCGAACATCTGGATGCCGTCTGGCAGGATGACGGCCATGATGCGACACCGCTGGGGGCTTTTCCTGCCTGATCACAACGCCAAGACCCGAGACGATCACCGCCATCACGCGCTTGACGCCGCCACGGTTGGAATGATCGACCGGCGGACAATCCAGAAACTGCAGACCTATGCACGGCGGATTGGCGTAGAGAAACCCGATCGGGTTCTTCCGGACCCGCCTGAGCCGTTCGAAGGCTTCCGCAAGCAGGTCTGCGACCGGGTGGCGACGCTCAATGTCAGTCACCGACCGGACCATGCAATCAGCGGACGGCTGCATGAGGATACCGCATACGGGTTGGTCCGCGACGTTCCCGAAAATCAAGCTGCGAGGACGATTGGCAATGTCGTCGTGAGGAAGCCCGTCGCCGATTTGACTGCCAAGGAGATTGGCCAGGTCCGGGACAAGAAAATCCGAAACGCCCTGCTGGCTGCGACCGAGAAAATCCTCGACGCCCTCAAGAACCAGAAATCGGACAAAAAGGAGCTCAAAAAGGAGCTTGCCAAAACCCTGAAAGCCTGGAGCGAGCGCACAGGCCACCGACGCCTTCGGGTCATCAAGCCGGCAACAACGGCGAGACCAGTCGTTGACGTGAACAAGCATTGCTACAAGTGGATGGTGCCCAGCGAGATTGCCTATCTCGACGTAATGGAAGACACCAAAGGTCGCTGGTCCCAACATGCCACTGACATATGGGCGGCTCAATCCGCGAATCAGGAGAGCTGGAACGACGCATGTCCGGGGGCACGGTTCCTCATGCGACTCTTCAAGGGGGACACGATCCAGCTGTTCGATCTAGATGAGGACGGAATTCCGATTGCTGGAAGTAACCGGATCAAGCGGATTGTTCGGCTCAATCCCAGCGCGGAGAGGCTCTATCTTGTCGGCGTCAACGAAGCCGGCGATTTTCGGAAGCGCCACGATAATACAGACGATCCGTTCCGCTGGGATTTCGCCAACATCGGAAAACTCAAGCACCGCTGCGCCCGGCGGGTGCGCATTGACGAATTGGGGCGGGTGAGGATTGTGCCGCACGGCACAATCTGAATTGCCGCCAACCTATCGGGCTTTGCGTTTCAAGGAGGCCATCATGGTTGGACAGATACTGGAACTGACGCGCACGGGGCTTTGCCGTGCACAAACGCCGCGGTTTTCTCGCGGTGGACGAATGTGGCGCGGAGGCGGGCCGCATCGGGCTCGAGGACATCGAGGTTGTTCTGGCCTCAAGCCCCGGCCTGATGTGGTCGAACACCGTGCTGGCCGAACTGGCCGCCCGGCAGGTCCCGGTCATGGTACTCGGCCCCTCTTTCACTCCGGTCTCAGTCGTCTTGCCCCTTGTCGGCCACCACGCCCAAGCCGCACGGTTCCGGGCGCAGGCCGAGGCGACGCTTCCCCTGCGCAAACAAGCTTGGGCCAATATCGTTCGCCACAAGCTCGCCGCCCAGACCGAAGCGCTTGATCGTATTGGTGCCCCTTCCAAGCGGCTGCGGCGGCTCATGGTCGCGGTGCGCTCCGGTGACCCCGACAATCGTGAGGCGCAGGCGGCGCAGACCTATTGGCCCCTGCTCATGGGCAAGGAGTTCCGACGTGATCGCGATGCAGTCGGCGCGAATGCGATGCTGAACTACGGTTATGCGGTGCTGCGGGCCGCGACCGCGCGGGCGATTGTCGCGTCCGGCCTGCATCCGTCGCTGTCGCTGCACCACCGATCCGGCGGCGATGCCCTCGCGCTTGCAGACGACCTGATGGAACCCTTCCGCCCGACGGTGGACCTTGTTGTACACCGTCTTCTCGCCTCGGGCACTACCGAGGTGACGGACGCTCGAGCAGACCTCGTAGCCTGCCTGTCAGCCAATTTCCCGACAAAAAACGGGGCAACCCTGCTGTCCCATGTGCTGGTGCGTCTCGCGCAAAGTTTGGCCCGCTCTTTCCTGGACCGCAAGCTCCGGCTCGATTTCCCGTCTCGCCCACTACCCGACGAGATCGGAGAGCCGGACAATGCCTGAACGCTACCAGCAACTGTCGGGGTATCAAATCATGTGGGTTTGGGTTCTTTTCGATCTTCCTGTCGGCACCAAGGCGGAGCGCAAGCGCGCTACGCTGTTTCGCAACAACCTGTTGGACCTCGGCTTTGAGATGGTGCAGTTTTCTATCTATCTTCGCCACGCTTGGAGCCGAGAAAAGGCGGAATCATACGCGCGGCAAGTGGGTGAATGCGTCCCGGAGGCCGGAAATGTCCAGATTCTGTTCTTCACCGACAAACAATATGCCCAGAGTCAGGTCTTTCGGGGACGTGCACGTGCTCCGCAACCGAAAGAAAAACCTCGCCAGCTTGTGCTGTTTTGAGGCGACCACCACCAATTTTTCCAGCCTACGGGAAGGAAAAAGCCCCGCACAACAGAGAGTTGCGCGGGGTTAAATCCTAGCAGAAGAAGCGGCGTGGCCAAGCCCGGACTGCTTCAACGTTTGGGCGTGCGTCGTGCATTAAGCACCGAGAATACCCGATTCTGTTGCCTCCTGACCTGTATGTTCTGCATAAAAAACAGATCACGTGGCGCATCTAATGCTTCTCGCACATTTTTGAGGCCAAGCTGAAAATAGTCTTTGTCCAGCTCAAACATCAGCGCACCCATGCCATTCTGCACAGCGGCGCAGGCACTTGTCATGCTGCCACCGTACGGGTCAAGGACGGTCGAGCGCTCCGGCAGCGTGTCGATCAGAAGCTGCGGGATTTCACGAGGAAACGGTGCGGTGTGCCCGTGCGTGTTTCTTCCGCGTACCATCTTGAAGACCGGCCGCTGCTTTAAAATTTGAACTGTCGGCGGCTTTGCCTCCGCTCCTGGCTTACGAAACACAAGACAATGTTCCCAGCAATTAAACGGAAGCTGATAGTATGGAGAAGTGTTACCCCCGTTAAAATTACGTTTGCCTTCTATGTCGCCCTTAAACCAAACAACATTGCCCGTAATTTCAAAGCCTGCTTTTTCAAAGAGATGGATAATGTAAGCGCCCAGTATCATACGCTTTTTACCCATCGCCGAGAACGCGGCGATGTTTTCGTTATCGAAGTAGTCGAATATATTATAGATGAACAGGCTGCCTGGTTTCAGTGCCTTGAACACAGCTCTTGCGGCATTGTGCATATCGTAGAGATAGCAATAGATATTCGGCCACTGGGAATACTCCCGCGCGTTGTAATACGGCGGTGATGTAACCGCGCCGTCGATGCTTTCAGGTGGCAAGGCCTCTATTCCACCTTCACAGTCACCGTTCACAAGACGTATACCCGCGTCCAGAATCTGCTCTGGCAATGCGGCTTTTATTTCACGATGAGGACGATCCAAGGCAAAACGCTTGAAGAAGGCGCTGTCAAAGAACTGCTGGCAAATGCCGTCCTCCGCCCTCCAGGTCCCGAAGGGCTCGTAGGTAACCTCACGGCCGAGATAGCTGTGCGGATTTCTGTGCTCTTTCCCCATGATCACAATGCGATCTTTGTGAAGGCTGAACTGGCGGATAAGCATGTCGGTGATCTCTTCATCGCGAACGTCAAAGAGCACGTCATTTCGCCAACGCTTGCGCACTTCGAGCGGTATCTGATCTTCTGCCGATGCAATGGCTTCCTGCTTTATGATCGAAGCCAGAGAATACCGGTTGCCACGATCATATGCGCTGCGCTCAGGGCAGATCAGGTTCTGACACTCCCAACTCCGCACACCAATGGTCGGGTAAGAGTTTCCGCCTACGCTGTGTGAACGGCAGGCAGGGCACGGTATCACCCGTTCATTGCGCTCGTTCTTCTCGAACAAGAGCAGAATGTCATAGGGCTGATCGGTCGTGCCCTCTTCGGTCGCGTGTGAGAGAACGAAGCAGTCTTTGAAAAAGAAGCCTTCATTTGCAAGCTCAAAGCGTGCTGCCTCAACGTCCAGCACTGAGCCGATATGCCCTTTAGTGGTCTCGCGTATAGTGTCGGGCCGGAAATATCCTTTTGAAAGTTCAACCTCACGGTGTTTCTCGGCATAGAGAATGATGTCAGAGAACAAGCGCCATTGACGGGCTTCCCCGCCAGGCGCTGCCCGCAGGCGCAGCGCGAAGTAACAGTGGTTTGCTAGACGGTCATAGCTGTCTCGAATGCCCGAAAGGAACAGATCGGATAGCTGCTGATCAGTCAGTGCTGTATAGGTACCGAGGTCGACGTCCTGGTAAATCAAAGCACATTCACGGTGAAGTTGATCGTGATGATGGGTGCGCAAATGATAGAAGAAATTGACGTGGTATTCTTCACGCGCATTGTCATTGAAAACCTTGTGCATCGCACCGTCTTCAAAAGCGCGGAACACAAAGCAACCGAACAAGGCACGCTGAATGAGAATTTGCTTTTCCTCTAGGGCACAATCCCGCGCGTCGCTACGGTTCACGCGGCCGGTGCTCAGAAGATCATGCAGGCCTGCTACAGTTTCATCATTCGAGATCGGTAGGAACGCCTGCCGCACGTCATCACAAATACCCTTTGCCTCGCACCAGGCCGCAAACGCTTCACGGCGCGTACTATCGAAGATTGCTGCGAGCGTGCTCTTATCTCGGTAGTTAAAGAAGTGCCGCTGCTTGGCGGCTAGGTCGATAAATGCCTTGATACGTTGCTTGTTCAGGCCAAGCCGACTGTTAACCAGAGCATAAAGCTCGCGGTTGCGCTCCGGCACTGGCCGCAAAGCGCTTTCGCCTGCCGCATCCGCCGCATGCTGGGCGGCGTCCATGAGGTCTGACGGGCATGAAAAGCGCAGCTTCAGGAGGTGGTTGAACTCCTCCAAGAGCGCTGCGACGGTGCTTGTGCTCATCTCTGCTCGTAGCCTTCTTGCCTGCCTAAATATGCGATTTTGTCCTATTTATCCGCGCCCTCTATGGTTTGCAAGAGATCATAGGCAAGCAGATGAAGAAAATCCAACAAAGCGACTACAAGGCGCTACGCACATGCTTCAAAGAAATTAGGAAGCAAAGCGGGCTCACCCAGATACAACTCGCCAAGGCAATCGGCGCTGACCAATCTGACATTAGCAAAATAGAACGTGGAGAACGCAGGCTATATGTTGTCGAGCTAGTTTATATTTGCCGCGCTCTGGGAATTACTACTGAGGCATTCATCACTGCCCTTGAGGCGCATCTTGAACGAGAAGATCAGCATGTCTGATGATCTTCTCCCCAAGGATCACCGCCCCGACGAAGCAATGCCGCAAGAAGCCACTATTTATGTAGCGCCAGAAACAGGGTTTGGGCTTCACGACAGCGCCTGGTCAGAAGATCAGTGGCAGGACCTCATCATCTCGCTCGTTAAGAACGGGATGGTACGCTGGCAAGAACTTGGGGCGCTTATCCTAGGACATCTGAACCCCTCACAGACAGGCACAAGCCTGGCCTCATCTGATGGTTTCAAGCGGCGCTATGGCAAGGGTAATACTATGCGCATCGTCATGGATTGGGCGTATGCCCAAACTGGGCGATGCGAGGACTGTGGCAGCCGCCTTGAGTTGCAGGCAGGCCATGTGGAAGGTCGCGAGCTCTTCGATGACCCGTTGGATGCGGACTACATCGAAAACATGACGTTGCGCTGTCGGCGATGTAATGTCGTGCGTCGACCTTCACATGAGCTGGGTGGGAAAACCTTCCTGACGGCAGAATCGGCGCTCATGTGGATTCTTCTAGTCATTAAGCCGCGTACTTTCACGGATTTCGTGCGTTTGTGTCGGATCTACGGAATGACGATGGCTGACATTCGGATGCAAGAAGCGTGGGCGATGGCACACTGGCTTTCACGAAATGAGCCACCATTGTACGGCATCGAGGATGACGAAAATTCATTTTATGACTTGCTCCAGTGGCCTACCGGCGCAATCACGCGAATAGATATGGGTACAATGGTCCCTGATGATACCGAAAGGCTCTATCAGAATGTGTGCGGCGATCACAGCTTCGCGTTCCTGGCTATTGGAGAGGATGGGCGAAAAAGGCTGTTCTCCTACCCAATGAACTGGATAGCATTTTCCACATATGATCTTGGGGAAATGCCGCCTTACGCGCTGGCCGTGCGCTACACCTCACCTGATAGGCGAAATCGCGGGGCGCAGCGGATTACACCGCTGCCACCCGCCAACATTGAAATAGTCTCGCATGCCGTGATTGCGCCTAACGAGAGACTCATGCTGGAGCGTATAGGCACTCTTATTGGCAATGAGAAAATGGAAACGCCACAGGCAAACCATAACGGCAAGCTACTTCCAGAAAAACTCCAAAAGCATGAACTGCGGCTTGCCATAGAACCATGTGAACGGCGGAGCAATACTTGGCCACGGTAGCGGCAGCGTTGTGTTGTCGCGGGCGGCGTAAAAGTCGGCCACTTTTGTCCTTTCAATTAATGGGAGGGCTTGGGGATATTCACCGTGGAATTGTATTTGAAGGTTCGCCACGCTCACTTTGAGGAAGGTTTGAGGGGGCGTCAGATTGCGCGGGATTTTGGGATCAGCCGGGACAGTGTTTCAAAGATGTTGGCGTATTCTGAGCCGCCTGGTTATCGGCGTACGGCACCGATCAAACGACCAAAGCTTGATCCTTATACCGAGCAGAGTGACCAGTGGTTGGCGGAAGACAAGGCCCGGCCTCGCAAACAGCGCCACACAGCCAACCGTATCTTTGAGCGGCTACGCGACGAATGCGCATTTGATGGTGGCTACACGATTGTCAAAGACTATGTGCGTTCGCCAAAGCGTGGCTCACGGGAGATGTTTGTGCCCTTGAGCCATCCCCCAGGGCATGGGCAGGCGGACTTTGGCGAAGCGTTGGTTGGTATCGGCAGGGTTGAGCAGAAGGCCTACTTCTTTGCCCTTGATCTGCCGCATAGCGATGCGTGCTACATCCGCGCGTATCCTGCGGCGAACACTGAAGCCTGGCTTGATGGGCATGTGCCCGCCTTTGCCTTCTTCGGCGCTGTACCGCGCTCAATCCTTTACGATAAGGATCGCTGCCTTGTGGCCAAGATCATGCCAGATGGCACCCGCAATCGTACGCAGCGGTTCCGTGCGATGCTATCTCACTACGTGATTGGGGAGAGGTATGGTCGCCCCGGCAAGGGCAACGATAAAGGCAAGGGTGAGGGGCTGGTTGGTTACGGGCGTCGCAACTTCATGGTTCCAATGCCGCGGTTCGCGAACTGGGATGCGTTCAACGACTATCTTGAAGAACAATGCCGCAAACGGCAGGCTGACATTCTGCGTGGCCACAAGATCAGCATCGGTGAACGACTGGGCGCTGATCTGGCGGCGATGCGCACCCTGCCAGCCGCGCCCTTTGAAGCTTGTGATCTGCAGAGCGGCTAGGTCACATCAACATCCCAAGGACGATTGCGTGGCAACGATTACTCAGGGCCGGTTGCCTATGGCCACCGCGAGGGTTGGATCATTGGATCAAGGGCTTCGGTGACCGCGTCGTCATCGGGTGCGCCACCGAAGTCATCGCGGACCATCCCCGCTGCTATGACACGGGCGACATGATGTTCGATCCGGTACACTACCTGCCTCTCATCGAGCGCAAGATCATGTCCTTTGATCCAGCCACGCCATTGCAAGGCTGGGACTTGCCTGACGCGTTCCAAACCCTCCAACGATTATTGGAAGCCCGGCAGGGCAAGGCCGGAAAGCGGGAATATGTTCAGGTACTGCGGCGGCTGGAGCGCTTTGAGCTGGAGGTTTTGCATCTGGCAATCAAAGACGCACTGCAGATGAGGGCGGTCAGCTTTGACGCAATCAAACACTTATTGCTTTGCCGGGTCGAGAGACGACCACCGAGACTGGATCTGGATGTTTACCCGTTCCTGCCCAGAACCAATATCGCAACAAGGGCGGCATCATCCTACATGAGCTTGCTGGCGGGAGATAGCGCATGAGCGATGCTCCAGAACTGCTTTTGGCGAACCACCTCAAACCTCTGCGCTTGCCAACCTTCTTGCGCGCGCATGATAAGCAGGCCCGCATCTGCGCCGCCGAAGGTGTAGATCATGGGCGCTATCTGGCGCGGTTGACGGAATTGGAACTGATCGACCGTGAACGGCGTATGGTTGAGCGCCGGATCAAATCGGCAAAGTTCCCGGCCGTCAAAAGCCTTGATAGCTTCGACTTCAAAGCGATCCCCAGCCTGAACAAGATGATGGTGCTGGCACTGGCGCGCGGCGAATGGATCGAGCGCAAGGAGAACGTCATCGCTCTTGGCCCGTCAGGAACCGGCAAAACCCCCGTCGCCCTCGGGCTGGGTCTGGCCGCCTGCCAGAAGGGTATGCCGGTCAGCTTCGTCACTGCCGCCTCTCTCGTGCATGAGTTGATGGAAGCCAGAGATGAGAAACGCCTGCTGCGATTGCAACGCCAATTGGCCAAGGTCAAGCTGCTGATCATTGATGAATTGGGGTTCGTGCCGCTGAGCAAAACCGGGGCAGAACTGTTGTTCGAACTGATATCGCAGCGTTACGAGCGCGGCTCAACACTGATCACCAGTAATCTGCCGTTCGAGGAATGGACAGAACCCTTCGGCACAGAACGCCTGACAGGTGCCTTGCTGGACCGGCTGACCCATCATGGGAATATCCTGGAGATGAATGGCGAAAGTTACCGCCTCAACCAAAGCAAATCCCGCCGCCCCAGAAGCTAATCATCATCTGATTGGCCTAACGGCCAACGCGCCTCGGAACGTGCTTGCTATTTGAGGGCATCACGCCACAAGGCGCGGTGCCAAGGGGCCGACTTTTGCGCCGCCCCAGTAGGCAGGTTTTTACGCCGCCGTTGACACTCGTCATGGGGCATAGCCTTTTCTCGGCGAGAATTGCGGCGCGGGAACAACGCCATGATATGCTGCCCCTCAGGACAATCACCAACTGTCAGCTGTTTCTCGGGTAGCAGCCGACGCCACCGGTCTGGATGACGGGCTTGAGCGAAAGCACGGGCCGGGCAGCAGCGGAAAAGGGCCATGTGGTCGGCACTTTGTTGTCAGGCGCCATCGCCAAGCCCATGTTCCAGGCCTACCGCGACCGTGCGGCGGAATTGGGCTGGACGGCGGGGCCTGACAGGTTGGCTTACGCCGCAGTGATCGGTGTTGGCGACACCACCGAAGAAGGTCGCCGCTTCGCTGACCAGATTTGCGGCTATGTCCGCACTTCTCCCATTGTCTATGAGCCCTTCACCAATCCGCCCGGCTACAACACCACAGGGGCCAACGTCTTCGCGCTGAAGAACCCGGCCAAGCGTGCGTTTGTGCGCACCCGGGACGGCGAGTCAGTGGATCACAACACCGCCACCGTTGACGATTTCATGGCGGCCGACACCGTCTTTGCGGGGACGCCGGATGAGGTTTTCGAGCAGATCAAGAACTTCCATGAATGGTGCGGCGGTTTCGGCAACCTGCTGTTCTTCGGCCAAGGCGGCACGCTGAATAACGCCGACACGGTCAAGAATATCCGGATGTTTGCCAAGGAAGTTTTTCCGCAGCTACAGGAACTGAACGCGGGTGCACCAGCGTCGACCGCACCGCCGCTCACCATCGCAGCGGAGTAGGGCGTACCGGTGCCGGTTCAATCCGGCAGGGTGTTGTAGACCAGCGACAGGAAGAACTTGTCGGTGACGTAGGTATTCCGCCAGTCGGCCCGCCACGCATAAGTCGGGTAGAAGCCCCGGGCGAGGTTGCGGGAAATACCGAGGCTTTTCAGGGTGGCCACGTAATTATGGATGCTGGTCAGGCGCTCGTTGGTTTCGGCCAGATCGGTCTTACGCGCTCGATCCCCGTGGCCCGGCACAATCTCTGTTGCATCGTCAACCAGTTCCAAAAGCCGCGCCTGCGCCGACAAAATGTCATCAATCGTGCCGTCGGTTCCGGTGCTGATGAAGGGATAGCTGCCAAAGGAAAACACGTCGCCGGCCGCCAAGACATTGGCAGTCCGGAAATAGACATAGACATCGCTATCGGTATGCGCGTGGGGCAGGTAGCCAACCTCAATTTCCTGGCCGTTAAAATCCATGCGGTAACCTTGGTCGAACGTGATGGTTGGCATGTCTTCTGGCTTGGCCGGGGCGTAGGTATCGACCTTCATGTGAACGGCCGTGTTGGCATGGGCGATGATCGCTGCCCCTTGCCGCGCAAAGTAACCGTTGCCACCCCGGTGATCGCCATGGAATTGGGTATTGATGACGTAGCGCACCGGCTAATCCGAGAGGGTCTTCAGCGCCGCGTCGATCTTGGGCACCATCCAGTCTTAGTCGCTGTCGACGATCAGCACACCTTGGTCACCGACGACGGCCGTGATATTGCCACCATCACCCTGCAGCATGTAGAGGCCGTCCCGCAATGGTGTGATCTTGACTGTTTTCGCAGCTTTGAAGGCGTTGTCATTAACCGGTTTCACATGCCCGGAATCATAACTGTAAATGTACCGCATATAGGCTGCCCAACCGCTGGCCAGTACGCCGCCCAGCAGCGCCCACACCACCAGGCTGCGGAGTAAGGATTTTCGGGCCGCAGCCATCGCGCTCACCTTTGTATTGTCGCTATCCGGGCTGGGGTTGCTGCTCCAGCCACTTGGCCAAAACCCAGCTCGCCGCAGCCATGGTAGCTACGGTGGCTAAGCATAGCGGCAAGCCGCCGGCCTGGTAACTCAAACCCGACAGCAATGTGCCTAGCAACCGCCCCGCCGCGTTCGACATGTAGTAGAAGCCCACGTCCATTGTCACCCGCTCGGTCTGGCTGAAGGCCAGGATGAGGTAGGAGTGCAGTGAGGAATTCAGCGCAAAGACCAGCCCGAAGGCCAGCAATCCGGCAACCAGCAGCCCGCTGAACCACAGCGCAGCACTGCCGTCTGCCGCGAACGCCGCCATGGCCAGCGCTGCCGGGATCAGGGCCAACAGGCCGACCCAGAACCGGGCGAGACCGACCGTTTCACTGACCGACTTGTTTTTGGCGCGCAATAGCTTTGGCGCGCTCGCCTGCACAGCGCCGTAAAAGATGATCCAGCCCGCCATAAAGGTACCGATCAGAAAGAAGGCGGCGCGGTTGCCTTCCTCCGTGCCGTCGGACAGCACGCTGTAGAAATAGATCGGCACACCGACCACAAACCACACGTCCCGCGCGCCGAACAGGAACAGGCGGGCCAGCGACAAGCGGTTGATGTTGCGGTCTTTCGACAGCACCTGGCTGAACTTCACTTTCTTTTTGCCCTGGGGCAGGCCCGGCGGCATGAAGGCCGCGACTCCTGCAAGAATAGCCGCAAGCACAACGGCCATGCCGATGACAGAGGCCTGGAATCCTGCCAGCGCCAGCAATGCCGCGCCTAGCAGGAAGCCAAAGCCCTTCACCGCATTCTTGGAGCCGGTCAGTACCGCCACCCAGCGGAACAGCGCGCTGCTGTCGTCGGTTGGCGCCAGTACTTTGACCGCGCTCTTGGCACTCATCTTGGCCAAATCCTTGGCGACGCCGGAGATACCCTGCACCAGCATCACGAAGGCAACGGAGAAAGCCTTGCCCCAACTGGTATCAAGTTGCGAGAGCGCCGCCAGCGCCACGACCTGAAAACCCAATCCGGCATAGAGTGTCGTTGTCAGCCCAAACCGCGCCGCAATCCAACCGGCAGACAGGTTTGTGACCACGCCCATGAACTCATAGAGCAGGAACAGATAGGCCAGTTGCACCGGCGAAAAGCCCAGCGTGTGGAAGTGCAGCAACACCAGCATGCGCAGTGCGCCGTCAGTCAGCATAAATGCCCAGTAGGCCGCGGTGACCGCCATATAGGCAGCGAGACCGCTTTTGCGGGCCGCAGCAGGGCTTGCTTCCGTCATCAGCTCACATCCCCTTTGCCACCAGCCGCACCACATCGGCCAGGCGGCAGGCATAGCTCCATTCGTTATCATACCAGGCATAAACCTTCACCTGGGTGCCGTTCACAACCATGGTGCTGGGTGCATCGATGATGGCGGAGCGCGGGTCGTTGACATAGTCGGCAGAGACCAGCGGCCGGGTTTCATAGCCCAAGATGCCGCGCAACGGCCCTTCTGCCACGGCTGCGAACAGGCCGTTTACCTCCTCAACGCTGGTCTCGCGCTGCATCTCGAACACGCAGTCGGTGAGCGAGGCGTTCAGCAGAGGCATCCGAATCGCATGGCCATTCAGACGGCCCTTCAGTTCCGGATAGATCAGCGTGATCGCCGTCGCGGAGCCGGTCGTCGTCGGAATCAGAGAATTCAGTGCCGAGCGTGCCCGGCGCAAGTCCTTGTGCGGCTTATCCACGATGGTCTGCGTGTTGGTCACGTCATGAACGGTCGTGATCGAGCCGTGCTTTATGCCGATGGACTCGTGCAGCACCTTCACCACGGGGGCCAGGCAGTTGGTGGTGCAACTCGCCGCCGTCACCAGGTGGTGCTCGGCCGGGTCGTACAGATGATGGTTGATGCCATAGACCAGGTTAAGGGCAGGGGCCTCCTTCACCGGCGCGGAAACCACGACCTTATCCACGCCCGCGTCGTAATAGGGGTGCACCAGGGCCGGCGTCTTGAATTTGCCAGTGCAGTCCACCACCAGGTCAACGCTGAGTGCGTCGAGCGGCAGATCCTCGATCTTGTCGGCCGTAGTGACCTGCAAGGCATGACCGCTGATCGACAGTGCGCCCTCGCTTGCCCCCAGTGCCGCGTTCCAGCGGCCATGCACACTGTCGAACTCCAGCAGGTGCGCGTGTGTGGCAGCATCGCCTGCCTTGTCGTTCAGCAGTACGATCTCACTGCCTGGGCAGCCGCCATCGACCAGGGCCCGCAGTACCAGCTTTCCCATGCGGCCGAGGCCGTTGATCGCGATCCTGGCCATAAGTCTACTCCGCTCGTCGTACCGGTTGTTCCATTCTGTTCGTGCGGCCTGTGCGCGGGCGGGTCAAGCGGCAGCCGCGCCTGCCATTAAAGTTTCACACTTCTCCGCGCTCAAAGACCACCGTTTCGGCCTGGGAAACCGGGCAGGGCAGGGCTACCATGTCGCCCAACCGCCCTTTTCTATGGATCAGCGCCATGCCTTCGTCGACCGCCTATACCTGCTTCGATGTCTCGATCGAGAATGGAATCGCCCACCTTGTCATGAATCGCCCGGACAAGCGCAACTCCATGGTGCCGGAGTTTTGGGATGAACTGCCGGCGATCATTGCCGACATCGACGACAATGTGGAGGCCAGGGTTATCGTCATTTCCTTGACCGGGCCGCATTTCACTGCCGGCATGGATGTCAGCTCCTTCGGCGACGGCCACCTGGATGCCTCGGACGAGATGGCGAAGCGCCAACACGGCGCGCGCTTCTACAACAATGTGCGGCGGCTCCAGAAGACGTTTTCCTGCCTTGAGGAATGCCGTCAGCCGGTGCTGGCTGCAATCCAGGGCGGCTGCATTGGCGGTGGGGTGGACCTGATCACCGCCTGCGACATGCGCTATGCGAGCGCCGATGCTTTCATCACCATCTTCGAGACCAATATCGGTCTCCCATCCAGGAAGGTAATATGGCTGTTTCCTGACCAGCTCTAGTTTGAGTTTTCGCCATCCCTTCATTGCCTGCAAGGGCGTCTTGCTGCCCAGGGCTGATTGCAGCAGCTGCTGGGTGTAAAGCCAGACATAGCGAAGCAGCGTGGCTTCCAGAACCTCGCCGGATCGGAAGGGATGGCTCTGCAGAACCTCTTCGATGCGGCCATTGAACCGTTCGACCATACCGTTGGTCTGAGGTGACCTAGGCGGCGTCAGGCGATGATCGATATCGAGGGCGGCGCCCAGCGTGTCGCATTCATGCGCGCCTGTTGCGGCGCGCTGGCGCAGACCGAAGAGGCGATCCGTGAACTCTTTTCCATTATCCGGGAGTATGGGGCGGATCCGCATCGGGCAGGCGCGCTCCAGGGCGCGCAGGAAGCGCCGGGCATTGGCCGCTGTCTTGCTGTTGTAGACCCTGACAACAACCCAACGCGTTGCCCTGTCGATGGCCACGAAGAGGGAACGGCGGCGGCTCTCATCTGCCATCGGTGGCAGGTATTTCAGGTCGATGGGGATGGAACCGGGTTCATAGGCTTTGAAGGCGCTGTGCTTTGGCCGGGGCGATGCTGCTTTCAGGGCGCGCAGGGCCCCCACGCCATGCCGACGCAAGCAGCGGTCAAGGCCAGAGCGGGAGGCCTTCGGGTTCAAGAACTCGCGCACCACCGCCAGCAGATCATCCAGCGAGACCAAAAGCGTCTTGCGGAGGGCCACCGCGACAGCTTCCTGCGCTGGCGTCAACGTCGTCTGAAGGCGATGGGGCGTGTGGCTGCGATCCTCCACGCTGGCACGCTGGCGCCATTTCCATACGGTCTGTTCCGTGGTCCCGTGACGCTCGGCAAGAACCCACGCAGGGTCGTCACTGGCCTGTATGGCCGCCCTGATCTTCGGTGGCGTCGTCACCTGACTGTGAAGCTTGATCACCATGTCGCTCTCCCATCCCGCGCCTCGGTCAAAACACAGCGTGCCATGAAAAACGCAGAGCGACGAGGGGCTATCTGATCAGCCGGGATGGAACACTTAGGTGACGTCCCAAATGTCCTGGAACGCGGTGATCGGCTTCAGCAGGTCATAATACCACTCAGGATTTTCGACCCATTTGCGGCCAACGGCAGTGCGCAGTTCCGGCGTACCGTAGTTTTCCAGAACATCACGCAGCAGCCGGTGGCTGGTCTGTCCGAACGACAGAGGCATCTGGATGGCCAGCACGCCGCCGGGCGCTAGTTGCTCCACCATACGCGGAAAGATCGCCAGATGGCCGTCCACCCACTGAAACATGGCGTTGGAATAAAGCAGATCAGCCTTGGGGGAAGCCGTCCAAGTGCGCATGTCAGCCTCTGCCCATTCCACGCGGCTGGTGCCGGCGGCTTCGGCCTTCACCAGTATTTCAGCGGAGCTATCCAGACCAACGACGCGCGCCTCCGGCCAACGGTCAGCCATGATGCGGGCGATTTCGCCGGCGCCGCAGCCCAGATCGTAGGCGTTTGCCGGAGCCTTGCTCCCCAGTGCCAGCATGCCCCGCTCGAACAATTCCAGCGCCGGGCGCAGGCGGTGATCACCGAACTTGTGGTACTGACCCGGGTCCCAAACCGCGTGACCGCGGGGGCTCTCAAGAGAGGGACTGGTGCTCATGCAGATGTTCTCTGATTGTCACTCGTGGCTTTGCCAGCCGGTATTTCAACAATGAAACGGGTGCCGTTGGTATTGGACCGATCCAGGAATAGGCGTCCGCCGTGGGCGACCGTCAATTCCCTTGCGATGGCCAGGCCCAAGCCGGTGCCGCCAACGCGTGCCGATCCCTTGAAGGGCTGGAACAGATTGTTTCGGGCGCGCTGCCGCAGACCGGGGCCGTTGTCGGCGATGCCGATGATCCAACGCCCGCGGCGCTCCTCAGCGTCTAGTTTGACTTCTGTTGCCCCCGCTTCAAAGGCGTTCCGGCCGATATTCTCAAATACACGCAGCAATTGCCGGCGGTCGCACTGGATGATGGCGTTTTCCGGGGTCGTATTCAGCCAGTGCCAGACCGCGGTCTGCTCCATGGTTTCACCGAACTCCAGGACGGTATCGCCTGCTTCTTCCAGTACATCGCGCAGCGGCTGATCGGACAATTCCAGCCGGGGCCGCCGTGCCTGGGAAAACAGCACAACCTGACTGCATAGGTTGACGGCTCGGCTGATGGCTTGCACCAGTGCAGGGCTTGCGGCCCGCACCTGGGGATCTTCGCTCTTTGCCAGGCGGTCGGAGATCAATTGCGCTGAGGTGAGAATATTGCGCAGGTCGTGATTGATTTTGCCAACTGCTTCGCCCAGCGCTGCCAGGTGCGCCCGCTGGGTCAGCGACGCCCGGACACCTGATTGCATTTCCGCCAGAACCCGCGTGGCAGTGCCGATTTCATCCAGTCTGGCAGAGGTCGGAATGTCGACGGTCTCGTCTTCAGGCCGGTCGTGAAACCGCACCATGGAATCCGTGAGGTGGCCAATTGGGCGAACAATCAAAAGCTGAAGTGCCAAATAAACCAGTGATGCCGTAATGACTGAAATTAAAAGAGAAAGTTGCAGAATTCGGTGGGAAAAATCGATCAAGGCAGTCCGTAATGGTTCTTCATCTGCAACCACCTCAACCAGAACCGATTGGTTCATCGGCGATGGTCCGATGACGCGCAAGACCCGGTTCTCCGGTTGTCCAATCGTCACGAACGCATCCCACATCAGGCTGAAGAAAGTGCCATTACGCAGGTCAACGATAATTTCTGGCTGCGGGTGGGTTTCGGAGCCCAACATGCGCGTCCAAAGCGTCCCGAGTCTTAACTCCACGGAGTGCACATGTGCATGGCTCAGCAGTGTTTGCTCCAACGGTGGCGGCACTGCGCCGGTCGGAGCTGCTTCCAGCGCCATTGTTGCCAGGTGCCCGTCAGAAAGCAGCCCTTTCAGATAGTCGAGCCGGAACCGAGCAGCCGATGGCGCATAGATCAGCACTTCCGCGACCATAACAAAGGCGATGGTCAGCATCAGCAGTCGCGCGGAAAGCCCCGCCCAGCGCCGGTTCTTAATCATCGTTGAACGATGCGAAAATACGCTGTCTTAACAAACAGCCACCTTAAATCACACTGGTCCACTGCCTGGGCCGGACGCCAGCAGGGCCGCCATGATCCGCTCCCAGTCCAGCGGCATATCATAGACCCGCTGCCCCAAGGCGTGGGCAACAGCGTTGCCGATAGCAGCGCATGTGGGGGCGACCGTGCATTCACCGACACCGAGCGAGGGGTGCTCGTTTGGCTGGATCAGCTCAACGTCCACCGGCGGCACTTCGCTAAACCGCAGGATCGGGTAGCTATCCCAGTCGCGGGACTGGATGCCGTCGCCTTCAATCAGCACACGTTCTTTCAGCGCGAAGCTTGCAGCCTGGATGATGCCGCCTTCCAATTGATTGCGCAGGCCATCCGGATTGATGACCAGGCCGGCATCTGTTGCGCTCCAGACATGGTCCAGATGGACTTCCTGATCGACGGTAACCGCGACGGCAACAGCCGAATAAGAGGCGGAATTCTTGTAACGCGCAAAGGCGATCCCCAGGCCAGTGCCTTCGCCGCCCTTGCCGCGTTCTTGCCAATTCGCCATGGCGGCTGTCCGCTCTATCACCGCGCGGGCGCGTGTGTCGGACATGATGCTGAGGCGGTAGGCTACAGGATCCATGCCTGCCAACGCCGCCAATTCGTCCATCATCCCTTCGACGGCGAACACGTTTGTCGGCGCGCCGAGGCCACGCAAGGCCGACGTTCGCACCGGCAGGGAGCGGATCAGGTGATGCTGAACACGCATGGCGGGAATGTCATAGAGCGGCATGGCGTTCCGCGTTCCGCCACCACCGTGTTCGATCGGCAGGTCGGTCGGTTCTATCGGCGGCGGGGGCGTCTCCAGCGCATCTGCTGCTAACAGGTAGCCGCTGGTCGTGCCTGGCCGTTGCACATGAGTCCCGCTCCAGACTTCCGTGGTCCAATCGAGCGGCTTACCGTCACCGCCGAGCGCGACCTTAATCTTCACCGCCATAGACGGGCTCACCGGTTCATAGCGGAACTCTTCCTGCCGCTGCCATTGCAAGCGGATCGATGTGCCCGGCAGGGCATGGGCGATAATGGCTGCATCGAACGCAGCATCGTCCGCCCCGTTGTGGCCATAACATCCAGGGCCATTCAGATGGTGGCAGGTAACGTCTTCAATTGGCAGATTCAAGCCTACGGCTACGTTCTTGCGTAGCGGGTGCATGCCTTGACCATGAGACCAGATAGTCAGGTGCCCGCCCGTGTATTCGGCGATCGCCACAGACGGGCCGAGCGAGGCATGGGCAATGAAGGGGCGGCTGTAGGTCGCTTCGACCATCTTCGTCCCAGCCGGTGTTTCGCCGTCGCTGCCAATGGTGTTGTCGATGGATGGCTTACCGACCAATGTCGCGCCTTCTTGGGCGGCGCGGTCGATATCCCGGACGTTGCGCCACACGGCGGCTGTTTCGGCGGCCTCTGCGGCGCGTTCTGCGGCATGTTCCGACAAGCTGACTAGGGCAACGAAATTCGCGCGTTGCACCACTTGCAGATCAGGATCGCGTGCGGCGCGGCGGACGCCATCCGCATTCAGCGAGACCAGCTCTGCGCCGGGTCCTGGCTGGCGCAACATGCGGGCATGCAGCATGCCCGGGCGTTTGAAGTCGTGCAGAAAGCCGCCGCCCGTAACCTTTGCCGGCAGGTCGGCGCGGGGGATGCTTTGGCCGACGATTTTGTGCTTATCAGCGGGTTTCGGGACACCGCGGCCTGTGGGGGCCTGGGTAAGGTCCAAGGCAGGGGCCACGTCCCAGAAATCCAGGCCCGTCGCTTGACCGTCATTGGAAAAGAACGCGCCTTCCTGAACAGTCAGGTCTTCCGGCGCGCAGTTCAGACGCAGTGCTGCCTGCTCCGTCAGCAGCAACCGGGCTTCGGCGCAAACCAGCCGGATGCTGGCGCCCGATACCATGATCGACAGGCTGGATGAAGTATAAAGCTCGTCCGGTCCGTGCTCGGTGCTGCCAGAAGATAAGGTTACCCGATCGAGCGGCACGTCCAGTTCTTCCGCAGCGATCTGGGCGAGGGCGGTAACGATGCCTTGGCCGATTTCAACCTTGCCGCTCGCAACGCGCACGGTCTTGTCGTCTTCAAACTTAATCCACCGGTCCAGACTGGGATTGCTGGTCAGGCTGAGGGGCAGGGCAGGGGCGTTCATCGGGCAGCCTCCATCGCGTGTGCGGCCCGTTCGACGGCGCGAAGGATTCGGGTATAGGTTCCGCAGCGGCACAGATGCTTGTCGAGGGCATCCACAATCTGCGCCCGTGATGGACGCGGGTTGGCATCCAACAAGGCCTTTGCCGAAATCATAATGCCAGAGAGGCAATAGCCACATTGGCCGGCCTGCTCATCCAGAAAGGCTTGTTGCAGTGGATGCAGATTGCCATTGGCATCCGCCATGCCCTCTACAGTGACGATGGACTTCCCGGCCGCATCTTGCAGTTGCATCGTGCAGCTATAGGCCGGTTCACCATCGACCAGAACCATGCACGCCCCGCATTGTTCCAATCCGCAACCAAACCGGGCGCTGGTCAGGTTCAAGTCGTTGCGAAGTGCCAATAGCAACGGTGTGTCGGCTGGAGACTGGCTTTGCCGCGTCTCACCATTGACGTGGAGAGTCGTCGTATCGGTCATCGCGATGGGCCTTTGGTGGCGAATAGGGTTCGTTTAGCGGTAGCAACTAGCACTCAGCGGAGGCTTTATCCTTACTGCCGGTAAGCTTGCGCCGCAGGTTGCGGTAAGCGATGAAACCGACGCCGGCCACGATGACGGCAATCGTGCCTGCATAGTGATCGAACGAAAAGACATAGTGCATGACCTCACCAATGGAGGAGGGGCCACCTGGCTCGTGCCCGGTATGAGCTGCCAGGGGCAGCGGTGCGAGCATGATGAGGGCGGTCAATAAACGGGTCATCGTATCTCTCCATTGAAACGTCTGTGGTTCTTTTACAGTGTGAGGGTGGGCTTCACCAGGGCTTGTGCGGGGTTTCCCCAGCACTTCGCTGAAACGTGCGCTTCCTCCTGTTGCCTTTCTCCCGATTGCAGTAATGATGACGGGTAACCGATCGCAATACCTCTGGGAGACCGATGTCATGGACGCTTTGACCCTGCTGAAAGGCCGTTCCTCAACCCTGCCCCGTTTTATGGGAGAGCCCGGGCCGAGCGATGCCGACCTGACTGAGATGTTCGAGGCCGCGACGCGAGTTCCCGACCATGGGATGGTGCGGCCCTGGCGCTTTGTGGTGTTGCGGGGCAATGACCGCGCCAAAATGGGCGAGGTGTTTGCAAAAGCCCTGAAGGCGAGGAAACCGGATGTGGCCCAGGAATCGGTCGATGCCGAACTAAACCGGGCAATGCGCGCGCCGGTGGTGATTGCAGTGCTAGCCCGCACGCAACATCATCCGAAAGTGCCACAGGTGGAGCAGGTGGTTTCTGTCGGCCAGGCGGTACTCGCCCTGCAACTGGCAGGGGAAGCCAAAGGCTTTGGCAGCGTCATGCTAACGGGCGACAATGCCTATGACCCGCTCGTGAAAAAATTCTTTGGGCTGGGGGAAGAGGACAGCGTCGTCTCTTTCCTCTACATGGGCACGCCGAACAAGCCGGCACCGGGCAAGGCACGCCCTGATGTAGCAGATTTTGTCGAAGGTTTTGGCGCACACGCCGGTTGATGGGGCAAGAGACGGGTTAACGGAATGGATAACCAGCCGGACCCTGACGTCAGGATGCTGTCGGGCCCTGCTCGTTGGATCATGCTGGGAATTGGTTGGTTCGCAGTCGGTCTGGCAATCCTAGGCGTAGTATTGCCTCTTTTGCCAACCACCCCGTTCTTGCTGGTAGCTGCCTGGGCCTTTGGCCGTTCCAGCCACCGATTGCGCCGTTGGCTCTATGAGAGCCGCCTGTTCGGCCTTCTGCTGCAAAGCTGGCAGAAGCACGGCGCGATCCCGGTCTGGGCGAAAGTCTTGGCTGTCCTGGCGATGGCAGCCGCATTTTTTGGGCTGACCCAGCGGGAGACTATACCAGAATGGGCATTGGCCTTGATCGGCGTGACGTTGCTGGCCGTTGCAGCGTGGATTACGACGAGGCCAAGCGGGCCGAAAAAGGCATAAAAAGTGGCGGTGATTGCTGTCCAACCGCCGCTATAGGCGGGTTCGATCGCCGTCGCTCAGTTGTCAGTTGCTGCTCTTGCCCCACTTGGCTGCGGCGGCATCATCGCTTTCGCGGGCATCGACCCAGTTTTCGGTGCCGTCCGCCATTTCCTCGCATTTCCAAAACGGGGCCTTGGTCTTCAGCCAATCCATCAGGAATGCGCAACTGTCGAACGCGGCCTGCCGATGGCTGGAGGCCGTGACAACCAACACGATAGGCTCACCGACAGTCATGCGCCCATAGCGGTGGATGATGAGAGCATCTTCCAGATCCCAGCGCTCACGGGCTTCTGCCTCAATTTGTTCCAACATCCGCTCAGTCATGCTCGGATAGTGCTCCAGCGTCATGGCAACGACGCCTGACGCCTCTGAGAAATCGCGGACATAGCCGGTGAAGCTTGCGACGCCGCCGATCTGCGGCTTGCCCTGCACCAGCGCTTTGATTTCCGCGCCGGTGTCGAACCGCTCCGCCTGAACACGTACCGTCATGGTCTCAGCCCCCCGTGACGGGCGGAAAAAACGCGACCTCCGCCCCGGCGCGCAGGGGCGTATCCAGTTCTACAAACTCCTGATCAATGGCGGCGCGGATACACGATCGATCGGCGAAGGCGTCGGCGTAACCGTTGCCTTTGGCCGACAGCCAGCCAATAAGGTCGTCCACTGTTATGACACCAACCGGCGGCTCAATCTGCTCGCGGCCTTTACCGATCTTGGCGCGGAGCCAAGCGAAGTAGAGCACGTTCAAGGGCTTGTCCACGGGGGCTCAGTCCTCATCCATCAAGGCCGCAATACCGCGGCGGGAGTAGTCCCAGGCGCTGATCAGGCTCAGAACCAGGGCAGGTGCCAGCGCCAATTCGGCAATCCAGCCAAGCCCAAGCGCTGCCCAGGCATCGGCAAAGATCACGATCAACCCGGCAAATTGGGCTGCCGTCTTCCATTTGGCGGCTTGGGAGGCAGCAAGCAAGGCCGAACGTGTACCCAGCCCTTCGCGCAGGCCGCCAATCCAAAACTCGCGAAGCAGCAATACCAGCGCTATGGCTGCACCGACCGGGCCAAATATTCCATGCACCAGGGCCAGTACCAACAGGCTGGCCAGGATCATCTTGTCGGCAATCGGGTCCAGCACCTGGCCCAGGCGAGAGGTCACATTCCAGGCGCGAGCCAGCTTGCCATCCAGGGAATCCGTTGCGGCGGCGATTATCAGCACTAGCAGAGCCATGCCCCCGGCGGCTGGCGGGCTGGCGGTCAGCACGGCAAGCGGCAACAGCGAGGCAACCACACGCAACGCCGTCAATAAGTTGGGAATGTGGTGTTTCATGCAACAGCCGCAGGAACCCGCCCACCGAAATAGGTGGCATTCTCAAAAGCCCAGGCGATCCGCAGTGCCATGGCTTCCTCTTCACCGGCGCAGATCACCTGAAGCGATGTGGGAATGCCCTCTGCGGAGAAGCCATTCGGCAGCGCACAGGCGCAGCCTTCAATCAGGTTAACGAAACGGGTCAGCACGGCGGGCGTATCGCCTTGATCCACCGCTGCGACGGGAATGGCCGCCGTTGCGGTGGTAGGCGTCAGCAGAGCGTCACACCCATCCAGAGCTGCTGCGAATTCGGCTTTAATCTGTTGCTGCCGGTGCAGGGTTGCGATGTAGTCGGTGGTGCTGATATCTTCGCCAATCCAGATCCGCGGCCGAACAGCCGGGTCGATAGGCAGGTTCATGTCGTCCACCAATGCGCCGACATGATAGTAGCCGTCGCTGCCGATGATCCGCCCAAGTTCATTACCCAGGTCGAGCAGCCGGTAGGGAAGGGCGCGTTGTTCAACGGTCGCGCCGAGCTCCCTGTACTTGGCCAGCGAGGCATCATAGGCGGCCAGAACGTCCGCATCGCAGATGGCGCGGTCAGCGTCGGGCATGGGTGCGAGCTTTAGGCCTGCAACACCGCGCTTTAGGTTCGGCAAGAGGTCTTCGTATGTTAGGCCCAGTGTGCGCGGCTCCCGTGGGTCGGGGCCTGCCAACACGGTATATAGCAGGGCCGCGTCTTCGACCGAGCGTGTCATGGGGCCGGGCGAATCCAGGGTGTGGCTAAGCGGCAGCACGCCGAGTGTCGGTATTCGGCCAATGGTGACTTTCAGGCCCACATGGCCGCAAAACGCAGCGGGCAGACGCACGCTGCCACCGGTATCGGTGGCAATGGCGCAGGGCGCGAGACCCGCCGCAACACTGACACCCGACCCCGCACTGGAGCCACCAGGAATGCGGTGCGTGTCGGCGTCCCACGGGTTCCAACTCGTGCCCATGTGTTCGTTGGTGCCCCAGCCGCCCATGGCGAACTCAACCGTATGGGTTTTGCCGAAGACGATCATCCCCGCCGCCATCAGCCGTTCGGCCAGCACAGCCGTGGAGGGCGAAACGCGCTCCCTCCACACGGCGGACCCGCCGGTGGTCACCCGGCCTTCCATATCGATCAGGTCTTTGAGGGCAATCGGAATGCCATGCAACGGGCCAACACGGTGGCCGGAGGCAATGGCTTCATCCGCTGCCTTGGCAGCCGCCCGCGCTTCATCGGCATAGACGGCGACAAAAGCGTGCAGCTTCTGGTCGAACCGCTGGATGCGGCCGAGAAGTTCCTCCGTCAGTTCTGCCGAGGTTATCTCTCCCTCCGCGATTTTGCGGGAAAGCGAGGTGACTGATTCAAACGCCAGCATGGGCAGGATCCTTCAACGAACCGGGAAAGCGTTCAGGCTGCGAGGCAAACTGATTTGGACAACGCGCTTCCCTAGTTAGGGCATTCGGTGCGCCAATTCACGCCTTCAATCTCGGCAGCCGTCAAATAGCGGCTCCAATTCAGCACCCCTGCCTCTTCGCCATCCGAATTGTGGTAGGTTTAGACAAGACCCTGCGCCGAAAACCGCACTAGGTGCCCGGCATCGGTTTCTTCGACAAACGCATCACCGTTTGGCAGTATGCACGACCGCCCTTGGCTGGGAGTTCGGATACCGTGTTTGCCCATTACAGTGTAAAAAGGTTTGGTGGTCGCGCCCGTCTCCATATCGACGATGTAGATATTGCTGTGATCCCAGATGAAATGGAAATCTGCGCTCGTCACGCCTGGTCCAGTAGGAATCAGTACATCATTTCCAAAAACAGCGAGTTTAT
The DNA here is from genome assembly GCA_965202745.1 of Alphaproteobacteria bacterium. Taxonomy (GTDB): domain Bacteria; phylum Pseudomonadota; class Alphaproteobacteria; order Bin95; family Bin95; genus JACKII01. The sequence goes on along the minus strand of CBDBCB010000017.1, from coordinate 269,421 downwards.
TTCCAGGCAGGTAGTCCGGGTCATGCTGGTTTATCCATGGGCCAACCTTTAACCAGACGACTTGCTCTGTCGACGGCCGGTAAATCATGATCATGTTGGGTTCGCGCAGGCTCAATAACCAATCGCCGCGTTGCCAATGAGTCCCATCGATCGTGGCAGCTTCCACATCGTTGAGATGGGTGATGTCCGGATTGCTTGGATAGTGAATAGCCAGCAATGGATAGAGGCCATTATTGCCCATTATATCGGTCAGCGGCACGCGCTTCGTTACCTTGCCTTCCGCGCTGACAACGGCGCATTTAGTGCGCGGCTGCTTCATGAACCCGGCCCGTAAACGGGCGCTGGCAGAGCGCGATCTTCCGGCTGTTGAGGCGGCGCTGACACGGGGCGCTTGACCCTCGATGTTCGCCGCAAGTACTTTTCCAAGCAGAATTTTCGCATCGCCCCACTCACACGAATAGCCGAGGCCAAGGGATGGAGACGGTTTTGGAAACCATACTGGTAGGCAAGGTCGAGGATTTCGACGATCCCGGCAAAAAGGTCGTCCAGGTAGGCGGCGAGGAATACGGAATCTTCCGCCTCGGCAAGGATTTCTACGCCTGGCGGAACGAGTGCCCGCATCAGGGAGGCCCGGTTTGTCAGGGCCGCATCTTCAAGCGTGTGGTGGAGGTCATCCACGCGGACAAGACAGCCCATGGCCGCGATTACGCGGACGATGGTCGGCTGAACATCGTCTGCCCCTGGCACGGCATGGAGTTCGATATCCGAACCGGCCAGTTCGCCGGCACGCCTGGCATGGGCCTCGATCCGGCCAACGTGCAGGTACAGAACGGCCAGGTATTTATCACGGTCTAACGGTTCAACCGGGCGCCAGTTCCAGCGTCCGATATGAGGAGAATGGCACATGGATGTCACCATCAAGCCGGGCGCGGAAGCGCCGATCCACGAGATCAGCAACGAGACCGATTCCCGCGACTATCTGGCGAAGTCCGCCCAGCATGCGCAGCGTGAAGGCTACGCCGACTGGCTGATCATCGATTGCGACGCTCACCATTCGGAAACCGTTCATTGGGCGGAAGTGATTGAGTATATCAGCGACCCGGTCGTGCGCGATCAGGCCCGCATGTATCAAAAGGAGCGCATCGGCGCGCCACCCTATGGCCTGAACGGCGATCTTGGCCTGCGTTATCAGGATGTGGGCGGCCGCATCCCGCACCAGTCCAGCCTGCGCGAGAAGGTGGATGACAAGAGCGTGCACCGTGACGTGACCCTGACCCGCCGCGCCATGGAAGGCCTGGCCGTCTATTACATGGTCCTATTCCCAACGCCGATGCTTTTCATCGGCATGCACCCCCAGATCGAGATGGAGGTGCAACTCTGCAACGCTTACAACCGCTGGCTAACCCAGAAGGTCATGCCCGGCGACGAGCGGATCAAGGCGCTGGTCGTGCTGCCGTTCAACTCGCCCCGCGAGGCAATGAACACGGTAGAAGAGTTCAAGGATGTGCCGGGCGTTATCGGCTTCACGGTGACCTCCACCCGCTACAAGCCGGTGCATGCTAACGAATACATGCCGCTCTATGAGAAGATCGAAAAGACCGGCAAACCAATTTCGTTCCATGCGGGCTATCACTGGCAGGACCCATCGCTGGCGACCTGCAACAGCTTCCTCGGCATGCACTCGCTGGGCTTCGCCTGGTGCAATATCGTGCATATGACCAACTGGGTGCTGAATGGTATTCCGGAGCGCTTCCCCAACCTGAAGAGTCTTTGGATCGAGAGCGGCCTCTCCTGGGTACCCTTCTTGATGCAGCGCCTGGACGACCAGTACCTGATGCGCCAGTCGGAAGCGCCGCTGCTGACCAGGATGCCGTCGGAATACATGAACACCAACTGCTTCTACTCTTGTCAACCGTTGGAGAAGTCCAGCATGACCGGCCTGAAGGCCACGCTGGAGATGATCAAGGCGGAAACCCAGTTGCTCTATGCGAGCGACTGGCCGCACTTCGATTTCGACGCGCCGCGGGTGATCTATGACATCGACTTCCTGACCGAGCAGCAGAAGAAGCGCATTCTCGGCCTGAACGCGGCGGAACTGTTCAACCTGCCGGCCACGCCCTGGCACAAGCGGGCGGCCTAACCTGCGTGCAGCCGTCCGCTCCTTCACACCTTGGCACGTCAAGGTGAGGGAGCGGGGCGGCGTTGAGCACCGCTGAAGGGAACAAGCCAATGGCGGACGCCATTCATACGGCGACTGACACTGCTCTGCCGGTTTATGACAATACGCAGGCATGGCGTGGACCCCAATTGCAGCGGTCAGGTGATTGGATTTACCGGCTGCGGCCGGATGAAGTCGCCGAACTGGAGGCCGCAGCGGCCGCCGGTCTGGCAAGCGGCCGCGACCTGACTGAAACAGGCCACGCCGACTTCCCATTGCCCGGTCTGGCTCCCAGGCTGAAACACATTCGGGATGAAGTGCTGCGCGGCTTGCCGATCGATCGCCTCAGCCACGAGCTTACGATCTGGATGTATTGGGCGCTCGGTACGCACTGGGGCGAACCCTGCTCGCAGAACGGCCTGGGCCATGTGTTGGGGCATGTGAAGGACCTGGGCTACGACCCCGCCGGTGCGAATGTCCGTGGCTATCATACCAATGCCCGGCTGCTGTACCACGCCGACCGGGCGGACGTGGTGGGGCTGCTCTGCTTTAAGCCGTCGAAGTCCGGCGGGCTGTCCAGCGCCGTCAGTTCCACCGCCATTTGGAACGAGATGGTGCGGCAGCGGCCTGACCTGGCCGCGCCGCCCTCCTGCAACCGGTCTACCGCACGCGCTATGGCGAGATACCGCCGGGGATGCCTGCCTACCAAGAGTTCTGCATTTATAACCGGCCCCGCACCACATCGTTTGCAGCTACCTTGGCGGCGCCATTCGCAAGGGGCAATTGCTGCCCGGGGCGCCCCGAATGTCCGATGCTCAGCTTGAGGGGATAGAGATGTTTGACCGTCTCGCCGAGAGTCCGGACATGCATATCGACATGGCGTTTGAGCCCGGCGACATCCAACTGCTCAACAACCACTTCATCCTGCACTCCCGCACCGCATTCGAAGATTACCCGGAGCCGGAGCGGCGGCGGCACTTGCTGCGGCTGTGGCTCGCGTGTGACGATGGCCCGGAACTGCCGCCGGCCTATCTCGCCTCGCTACAGGGCCGCACCGCGAGTGGACGCCCAAATGGTGTTGCGGTGCCCGGCGTGCCACTACATGCCCCGATGGATGCGGAATGACTGCCATGCGACCACTGGAATTCGGTTGGTACCTGCCAACCAACGGCGACACGGTTCAGATCGGCAATCCGGAGAAGTCGATAGAGCCGGACGCCGATTTCTTCCTCCGCGTGATCCGCGCGGCGGAGGAGTCGGGTTTCGAGTACATGCTGATCCCGGTGACACCTATTTGCTGGGAAGCCTACGTCACCGCGGCTTTTCTTGCCGGGCAGACCAAGACGATCCGGCCACTGATTGCTGCCCGCCCTGGCTATATCAATCCGGTGCGGCTGGCGAAGATGATTGCCTCCTTCGATCAGCTCACAAAAGGGCGGATCGCTGTCAACCTGATCGCCGGACAGAACGAGAGCGAGATTCTCCGCGAAGGCGTGAAGTACGGCAAATAAGACCGCTACGCTCTGATGAGTGAGGAGGTCGATATCATGAAGAAGATTTGGACCGCCGACGGGCCAATCGACTTCGATGGGAAATTCCACCAGTTGCGCGGCACCGAAATCGTGCCCGCGATCTACCAGAAGCCCTACCCCAAGTTCTACCTGGGCGGCGGCTCGCCCGAAGCGGCAGAGGTCTCTGTCAAGCACTCGGACGTGCACCTTTTTTGGGGCGACCAGCCGGCCAAGATTGCAGAGAACATCACTCACATTCGCGCGCTCGCGGACAAGTATGGCCGGGCGGAGGCTATCGGGTTCGGCATGCGCCTCCAGATCATCTGCCGGGAGACGGAGGCCGAAGCATGGGCCGCTGCGGATGAACTTCCGGCGCGTCAGAGGCCACTGTCAGCCGTATTCGCGACATCACATCGAATTCGGCGGCGAACCGCCGGGTACAGGAATTGGCAGATCAGGGTGACATGATCGGCCCGGCGCTTTGGACCGGCATATCCAAGGTACGCTCCGGCGCAGGCATCGCCGTCGTCGGCAATCCGGAGCAGTGCGCGGCACAGCTTCAGGAGTTCATCGACGTTGGCTGCCATTCCTTTTGCCTCTCCGGCTATCTGCATGACGAGGAAGCCCGGCGCTTCAAGGCAATGGTGCGCCCATTGCTGGCAAGCTGGAACGATGGTCGGATGGCCGCCTGAGGCGCTAGTCCACCCAGGCGGGGAAGGGCGGGAACCGCCGGAAGAAAGCTATGTCGTGGTTCGGCCAGAGGGTGGCCTTCTCGCGGGCTGCCAGATCCTTCAGCTTGCGGATGCTGGCGAGCGCCAGGTCCGTGTCGTCCTGCCAGCAGAGGCCGGGCGCGATCTCTTCCTCCAGGTTCCTTGTCAGGTCCGCTGCATCACCGCAGAGGATGACCGGCGGTCCTTTCGGCAGTTCGATGAAATAGTGACATGTGCCCGGCGGTATGACCGGGAGAGGCGATGGCCTCCACGCCGTCCGTCACTGTGTATTCGCCGGCTTGCAGCTGCCAATGCTCATGCCCGGCGAGTTCGTCCGGGAATACGCCCTCGTCATGGCCGGAAAGGGCGGCAGCCAATTCGGCTTCCTGAAGATGCACCTCGCAGCCCGGGAACTCGCAGATACCGCCCGCATGGTCCCAGTGCAAATGGCCGAGAAAGACCAGGTCGATATCCTTCGGGCCCAGGCCAAGACGACGGAGATAGGAGGGGATGCGTTGATCCTCCGTCATGACAGGAGGCTCCAGCATTGGGGCCATCGGGCCGAAATAACGGGCGCTTAAGGCTGGATCACTGACCTTGGAATAGTCGCACCCAACGTCATATAGCAGCCGCCCGTTTGGCGTTTCGATCAGGTATGCCATGACCGGCGCGGTAGTCATCTCGCCATGCCCGGTATTGCGGAGTGAGACGGCCAACTCGTAGCGGATGGTCGCCGTCAGCAATGGCCAGATGCGTGCGCCCTTCATGGCAGATATTCGCTCCACGAGTGCGGTTTCGGATGCCATTAGCATAGATTAATCGGTCCCCTGGGGCTATCGCACGCCGCGCTCCCGCTGACGGGGCTAGCGCATGCTTGAGCCGGACCGCTGGCCACGCTAGGTCTATCGGTCAACGAAAGCCTCATTGTGCCCCCGGAGCCCTCCCCATGGCCGAACCCCTCTGGCGTCCATCCGAAGCCGGTATGGCTGCCACCCATATGCGCGCCTTCATGCGCGAAGCTGCCCGGCGCTCCGGCGCGGACCTGCCGGATTTTGACGCCATGCATGCCTGGAGCGTCGCCGAGCCCGCCGCCTACTGGGACCTGATGTGGGACTATGCCGGCGTCGTCGCCGAGACCAAGGGCGAGCACGTCATTGCAGACCCAGACCAGATGCTGGGCGCACGCTTTTTCCCGGATGCCTGGCTGAACTATGCCGAGAACCTGCTGCGCCACACCGGCGGCGCGCCAGCGCTCATCATGAGCCGAGAGGACGGTTACCGGGACGAGTGGTCGTGGGACGAACTACGCGCATTCACGGCCAAGATTGCCCATGCGCTCGACATGCACCATGTGGGGGAGGGAGATCGGGTCGCCGCCTACCTGCCCAACATGCCGGAGGCCATCGGCGCCATGCTGGGCGCGGCGGCGGGTGGACGCGTCTGGTCCTCCTGCTCCCCGGACTTCGGCGTGCAGGGCGTGCTCGACCGCTTCGGCCAGATAGGCCCAAAGATTATATTCACGGTCGATGGCTATTGCTACGGCGGCAAGCGCATCGACATCCGGTCCAAGGTGGCCGAGGTCATGCGGGGCCTCGACACCTGCGACTGGGTCGTCGTCATCCCCTTCATGGACGAGGAGCCCGACCTCACCGGCATCCCCCGCGCCATTAGCCTAAAGGACTTTCTGTCGTGGAGTGAGCCAGCCACGCTGACCTTCAAGCAACTGCCCTTCGACCACCCGCTCTACATTCTCTATTCAAGCGGCACCACCGGTGCGCCCAAGTGCATCGTGCACAAGGCGGGCGGCATCCTGATGAAGCACTACAGCGAGCACCTGCTGCACACGGACGTGCGTGTGGGCGACCGGCTGTTCTACTTCACCACGCTCGGCTGGATGATGTGGAACTGGCTGGCGGGTGGCCTCGCGTCGGGGGCGACGCTGATGCTGTTCGATGGCTCGCCCTTCCATCCGGGGCCGAACGTGCTCTGGGACTTCATCGCGCGCGAGAAGGTCACGATTTATGGCACGTCGGCCAAGTACATCGACGCCATTGCCAAGGAAGGCCTGAAGCCTCGGTTGACCCACGACCTCTCCGCCATGCGCGCCATGCTGTCGACCGGCAGCGTGCTGGTGCCGGAGGCCTATGATTACATTTATGCCGACATCATGCCGGACGGCCAGATGGCCAGCGTCTCCGGCGGCACGGACCTCTGCGGCTGCCTGGTCTCCGGCAATCCGCTGGGGCCGGTCTGGCGGGGCGAGATCCAGTGCAAGGCGCTCGGCCTCGACATCCGGGTGCTGGACGATGACGGCAAGCCCGCAGCGGCGGGCGAGAAGGGCGAGCTTGCCTGCCTGAACGCTTTTCCCTCCATGCCGCTCGGCTTCTGGAACGACCCTGAGGACGAGCGCTACCGCGTCGCCTATTACGAGCGCTTCCCCGGCGCGTGGCACCAGGGCGACTATGCCAGCATTACGGAGCACGGCGGCCTGATGATATTCGGCCGCTCCGACGCCACCCTGAACCCCGGCGGCGTACGCATCGGCACGGCGGAGATCTACCGCCAGGTGGAGCAGTTGAACGAGGTAGTCGAGGGCCTGGTTATCGGCCAGGATTGGGACAACGACACCCGCGTCGTCCTGTTCGTGCGCCTGCGCGAGGGGCTCACGCTGGATGCGGACCTGGAGCGCCTGATCAAGACACGCATCCGGGAAGGGGCCTCCCCCCGCCATGTGCCCGCCCGCATTGTGCAAGTGACCGACATTCCCCGCACCCGCTCCGGCAAGATCGTGGAGCTGGCCGTGCGCGACGTGGTGCATGGTCGCCCGATGAAGAACAAGGAAGCGCTCGGCAATCCCGAAGCATTGGAACAGTTCCAGGATCGGGCTGAATTGGCCAATTGAAGGCGTTATCACTATCGACCTAACGTGCTGTTAAATCAGTTCTGCAACAATTGCATTGCAGCATTTTTGTGATACACAGCGTAATCCTCCGAAGCCCCTGGATATAAACCCAATTGATGGAACGGACCCTCGCAGCCCGCGCGGATGGCTTTTTGGGACTTGGCGATACGAAAGCCATTCTGGCCGACCTGAGCGCACGCACCCTGAAGGTAGAGATTATGGCCGGGCTTACCGTAGCGCTGGCCCTGGTGCCGGAGGCCGTGGCTTTTGCCTTCGTTGCCGGGGTGCATCCGTTGGTCGGGCTCTATGCAGCGTTCATCGTAGGGCTCATCACCGCAGTGATCGGCGGGCGGCCGGACATGATCTCCGGCGCGACGGGCGCGTTGGCGGTCGTCATGGTCAGCCTGGTTGCGAACCACGGCGTGCAATATCTGTTCGCGACGGTCGTGTTGATGGGCGTGCTTCAGATGCTCGCCGGTGTGTTTCGGTTGGGAAAATTCATCCGGCGGGTGCCGCATCCGGTCATGCTGGGCTTTGTTAATGGCCTGGCCATCGTGATTTTCCTGGCCCAGTTAACGCAGTTTCAGGTTTCCGGCATTGACGGGGCGAAAGAGTGGATGACCGGTATTCCGCTCGCGATCATGCTGGCGCTTGTCGCGTTGACAATGGTGGTGATCTGGCTGATGCCGAAGATTACCAGCGTGGTTCCAGCCCCCTTGGCTGCCATTGCTATCGTTGCGGGATTGGTCATTGCATTCGGCATCGATGTACCGCGGGTTGGTGATCTGGCTTCTATCAAAGGCGGATTGCCGGACTTCGGCCTGCCGATGGTGCCGCTGACGATTGAGACCCTGAAAATCATTCTGCCCTATGCGGTGATACTTGCCGCGATCGGCCTGATCGAAAGCCTGCTGACACTCAACCTGGTGGGCGAGATTACGGAACAACGAGGCGGGGCCTCCAAAGAGTGCATTGCCCAGGGCGTGGCCAATACCGTGACTGGATTTTTCGGTGGCATGGGTGGCTGTGCGATGATTGGGCAATCGATGATCAACGTAAAGTCCGGCGGCCGCACCCAGCTTTCCGGTATCTCGGCGGCGCTGTTTCTGCTGACCTTCATCCTGTTTGTTTCATCCCTGATCGAGCAAATTCCGTTGGCGGCCTTGGTCGGTGTTATGTTCATGGTCGTGATCGGCACATTTGTGTGGCAAAGTCTGATGATATTGCGGCGCACCCCCATGACTGACGCTGCGGTGATGGTGTTGGTGACGGTGATGACCGACCTGGCGATTGCAGTGGTTGTCGGCGTGATTGTCTCAGCGCTTGCCTATGCCTGGAACAACGCAACCCGCATCCGCGCGGTAACCGAAGAAACACCCGAGGGCAGCAAGGTGTACCGGATCGAGGGTCCACTATTCTTTGGCTCTGCCGATGGTTTTGCGGAGATTTTCGATCCGAAGGGCGACCCTGCGATCGTTACTGCTGACTTTATTAACAGCCGCGTGGTCGATCAAAGCGCGCTGCAGGCAATCGAGACCTTGGCGCAGAAGTACGAGGCGGAAGGCAAGACTCTGCAACTTAGGGAACTTTTCCGCGACTGCCACCGCCTGCTGAACCGGGCAGGGCAATTGGTAATCGATGCCGATGACGACCCTGACTACGGCCTCGCGATGGATTATTCGGTCCGGACCGGCATTTTTGCCTGACTATCGGCCAGTGTGGTCAAGGAAATGCCCAGTCGATACGCGAAGCTGCGCTTGCCCGCTCAGGATGCTGGAATTTTGCACCCCAGCACCCTGAGTAGCGAGCGCGATTACTCCATCAGCCCCAGCCGGTAGAACCGGTCGGCAGTCCCAGCGAACAGGTCGCGTTTTTCCGACGCGCTGACTCCCTTCGACAGGATTTTGCAGGCGTTCCAATAGGCGCTGTAGGGATAGCTGCCCTTGTCCACCGGGAAGTTGCTCTCGAACATGCAGCGGTTCGCGCCGAAAGCCTCAATGCAGCTATCGACATAGGGCTTCCAGGCATCGGCCAGCACTTGCGCTGCGGGCGGCTTTGGCTGGGTATGGAAGTCATAGCCGTTCAGGCGCATGCCGATCCCGCCGACCTTGACCGTCACGTTCGGGCAGGTTGCCATCTCGTGGATAGCTTTCTCCCAATCGCGGAACACCTCATCCCGCTTGCCGGCATAGGCGTTGATGCCGAGTGGTCCGCCAATGTGGTTCAGCACGATGTTCAGTTCCGGAATGTCGCATGCCATCTGGGTCACGTCCGGGATCTGCGGGTGATAGAGCCAAGCTTCGAATGTCAGATTTAGGGGCGCGAGTTGTTTCAGGCCCGCCTGAAAGCTCTCGTTCAGCAGCGAGTGCTGGCCTGGCTGGTAGGCGGGATTGCGGGCCTCCGGGTAGGAGTCCCAGGCGACGATGTGGCGGATGCCGCGGAAGCGTCCATTACCGGCCGCAACGTGTGCCTCCAGCACTGGTTTCACGTTCGCACCCAGGAACATGTCCGCATAGCTGACAATGCCGGCTCATGCCACGGTCTTGCCATAGCCACCGCTCGCACTCATGGCGGCGACGCCGTTGACGAACTCCGTCTCGCCGATGGCCTTTATCTCCTCCGGCCCGCTTGCGCGGTGCATGGAGCGGCACTGCACGAACACGGTGCCAATGATGTTGTGGCCGGAATTGCAGTCATCCAGCAGGTCCTGCAGCATATAAGTCCAGTCCTCACGCTCCCATAAATGGTGGTGCGGATCGATGATCGGCAAATCCGGCTCCAGCGCGGGCTCGTCGTAAAGGGTGAGCCACTCGTCCCGCGGATGCAGATAGTGCGAGCCGCCGGAAGGCGTGGAAGGAGGGGCAAGAGCTTTGCTCATGGCGGGCGTTTCCTTTTGTTGTCTTGCCGCCCAGCGGGTGGACGTCTATGGCACGACCTTATAGCAAGCGCCGGCGAGTGGAATCTCCCGGTTCCGGATTGGCAAAGGAAAGCGCCATGCGCGCCATCAAAGGCATCGTTATCGGGATGGGCGTTCTGATCCTGGCTGGGTTCATCGTCATTGCCGTGACGCTGGTCATGCGGACCCAGGGGATCAGCGAGCTGAAACAGGCCTATCGTACCTCTGTCGGCATTCCGCATGGCACCCAGATCGTCGAAAGCGAAACCGATGGCGACCGCATCCTGTTGCGGCTCGCGGCGCCGGATGGCAGCAGCTGGCTGATGGTGCTTGACGCCCGCAACGGCGAGGAAAAAGGCCGGATCAGGCTGTTGCCCGAAGCGCCATAACAACTCACCCCGCCTGCCAGAGCCTGAGATGCTGCATTCTCTATTGCATTCGTCTCATGGCTTTGGCATATCACGCGCCTCTGTGGCCCCATCGTCTAGCGGCTAGGACGTCAGCCTCTCACGTTGAAAACAGGGGTTCGATTCCCCTTGGGGCTGCCGCTTATCCTTTTAAATTATTGAGTTTGAATGACAAAATATAGGAACTTCCGCTCTGCCTAAGCATTGTCTAAGGATTTGGCGGGCACCAAACGGCCCCGGAAACCCCGGCAAACGCTCACGAAGTAGTGAACACACATCGCGCATCGCCCCGATGATACGGCTGCGTCGGTGCACGCGAACCGGGGCCAGTTGTCCCGTGGCACTTAGGGATGGGTTGTCAGGGGTATTCGCACAGCCCTGCGACGGTCGTCCGTTGCGCCGAAGGGATTGCCCACAGGGGCCACCGCCAAGACGGCCACAGCAAGGTCAAGGTCGCCTAGCTCTTCCCCTGTCAGAACGTCCATGACGCTCTGTGCGGGCGACGACAGAGCCACAGTCAGCACGTCGGGCAGGTCTACCCTAGCCGCCGGTGCCCGAATAGGTGCGCCAAGCGGTCAGCGGGCGACGGCAGGCCGTCCACGGGCCGTTCAATGCGGTCGGCAGTGAAGGGGGCCGCTAGCTGGCTTGTGGACACAAAGAACACCAAGCCCCCATCGGCAAGTTCGGGTAGGTCAACCTGCGGCCCTGCGGGCGCGTCCGGGTCGATCGGCAACAGGGCGGCGAAGGGCACGGGGAATACCCAATCGCCGTCCATGGGTGCCCGGAACTTGCCGGGGCTGGACGCCTTCACCCATACGACGATTGCTGCCATATCCTGCGCCGCCTGCGCCATTACACGTCAACCCGCGACGCTTCGCTTTGGTCAATAACCGCCGGATTGTAATACGCACCGTGAATATCGCCGATAAACGGCATGTAGTTGGATAGCGACTTTTCAACTGCCATACCTACATTGAGTTGCGCCCATTAACCGCGCACCCATTTCTTCGCAATGCCTTCGCGCATGGTCATGTGAGTGTCTTGGCCGAAGCCCATGATTTGACGCGGCCCGTTGAATACGGCTTGGGCAAGGGTCAAATCATGGGCTTCGCTGATGTTCTTAAGCCCGGCTGCGTCCTTGCCAGTTTCGCGGAACCATTGGAAGGCCGCCACATCCATCCATCCGTTATCGGCGCGAACACCAAGCACGGCGTTGATTGCGGTTTCGGCTTCCTTGATCATACCATCCGCGATGCCCGCAACCCGGTCATGGGTGCGGCGCAAGTCTGCGTCCAGTTCCTTCGCAAGCGAAGCCGCGACCATATGGCGTCGCGTCGGATTGCGGCTAAGGTCCGACGCCAGACGGCACCGCTTTGTTGTATGCGTATGCCGCCGTATGCTCTTACCCACACGGCGCAAACCACCGGCTTTCGCTTCGTGGCCGGGACACGTTACTGATATCGGTTCCTGTTACCCTCAAATAGGTCTCCTTTCTATTCTTCTTCATTTTCTACTATATTCATAAGACAATGATACCACGTTGCAAGTGCGATAGTGCGTTAGCACCGTCAGCAATATTAGATGCGAAAAATCCGCTAGTCTGGCCACTCTATCCGACAATAACTACGGCGTCAAGTTCGCCTAATGCGTGACGTAATACGTTGTCGGCATCGCTATCTACGCGCGTAACACCTACAAACGGTATAACGTTTTCAATCTCCACGTAGCTTTTACCATCGCATACGTCGCATGTTGTCTTACGTAGACCGGCCCTAATTTGGCCGGTCCCTTTACACTTATGACATTTTCTACGCATACTCATTATTGACGTTCCTGTTGTTATTCGCGAGCGCTTCCGTATCTGCTATACAGTCGTGTATGACTTCGTGCCAGGCTTGTTAGTTGAGAAACAGCTGACAGTTGGTGATTTTCCTGAGGGGCGGCATATCATGGCGTTGTTCCCGCGCCGCAATTCTCGCCGAGAAAAGGCTATGCCCCATGACGAGAGATACCATCACCACGTTGCATCCGCTGACGGATTTGATCCGTTCCGGGGCGCGGCAGTTGATCGAGCAAGCGCTTGAAGCTGAGTGGAGCGCATGGCTTGCGCCATTTTCCAATGAGACGACGTCCGAGGGGCCCGCGCGGGTCGTTCGTCACGCTCACCTGCCAGAACGAGAGGGAATGACCGGGATTGGCCCCATCCCAAGGGATTTTCCGCCGATCCGCTGACGGATTTGATCCGTTCCGGGGCGCGGCAGTTGATCGAGCAAGCGCCCGGCGCATCGTCTATGTCTGGGCGGATGGCGTCTATTTCCAGCCAAGGATGGAAGAAAAGCAATGTGTTCTGGTGCTGATCGGCGCGGATGAATGGGGCCGAAAGGAGATACTGGGGCTGATCGACGGCTATCGCGAAAGGACCCAAAGCTGGCGCGCGCTCCTGCTCGACCTCAAGCGGCGCGGCCTCAATCACGCGCCCGATCTCGCGGTAGGCGACGGTGCACTGGGCTTCTGGGCCGCCCTTCGCGCGGTCTTCGGCGCGACCGCAGAACAGCGCTGCTGGTTCCATAAAACCGGCAATGGGCTGAAGGCAATGCCCCAATCGGTGCAAGCGAAAGCCAAAGGCCCCCTGCACGACATCTGGCAGGCAGAGACGAAGGCCGAAGCCATGGCGGCCTGCGATTTCTTCATCGAGACCTACGGCGTGAAAGACGAACAAGCGGTAGCCAAATGGATCAAAGACCGTGACGTGCTGCTGGCCTTCTATGATTTCCCGGCAGAACAGTGGAAACACATCAGAACCACCCATCCCATCGAAAGCGCCTTCGCGACGGTGTGTCACCGGACAGGTAAAACCAAAGGCTGTCTGAGCCGAAAGACCGCCCTCGCCATGGCGGTCAGGCTCCTGATGTCAGCGCAGGGCACATGGCGAAAGCGCGACGGCGCAAATCGCATGCCTGGGATAATCCAGGGCATTGCATTCATCGACGGGATCAAACAAATGCAAAACGCCGCCTGATCAAGCCGTCCCAACTTTCGAGCATAGCTCGTGTGAACGCTATAAATTGTTCTAGGAGGATGCCTCATGGCCCGTGGTGAACTGATGAAAAAGCTGCTGCTCGGGCGGAACGACGAGTTTCGTGCTGTTGTTGAACAGATCATCGCTGAAGAAGAAAAAAAGAACAACAACGTGCTGGCCCGAGGTCTGAGGAACGCTCTTGAGGGTCTTTCAAGTAAGCAGTCACCGAAGAGCATGAACCGTCTCATCCCATTCCCGGATGATGCAGGAGAATTCATTTAGCGTGTTGAGCCACGCTATACCGCTTTCGCCGGACAGCTCGGATTGCCATTCTTCCATGTAAAGCTTGATCGTCTCATCTCTTCTTTTCTGGGAGAGACAGCAACCAACATCCGTAAGACTTTTGAATTTGCTCGCAGGCAGCCAAGCGTTTTGTTCTTCGATGAATTCGATGCTTTGGCGCGTTCGCGGGAAGAGGGAAACGATCACAGTGAATTGCGGCGTGTTGTCAATTCACTCTTGATTTTTATCGATCAGATTCAACCGAGTGGTTTTTTGATCGCTGCCACCAACCTTGATGGACAATTGGATCCAGCAATTTGGCGAAGGTTCGATGAAGTAATTTGGTTTTACCATCCAGATGAAGCGATGACGCAAAAGTATTTGTCGAATGCGATGAAAAACTCCGATCTGGATTTTGATATCAAAGATATGGTTCAAAGCACGACCGATCATTCCTATGCAGAGCTTGAAAAAATTTGTAACCAAGCCAAGAAAATCGCGCTTCTTGCGCGCTCCAAAACTATTTCCAAGAAACACTTCAGAGAAACCATTAGCTATGCTAACCGTCGTCGGATGCGGATCAGGAAACTCTCTAAAAACTCGTGAGATGAGCATTGCCAGAACATCAGCCGAAGACGAATGGGGCCAAAATACCCCTCAATCGCCCCGAGTTGGCGGCGGGCGTGGCAGGAGGTCATCCCGTTCTGCGCCTTCCCGCCAGCCGGGCGCAAAATCATCGACACGACCAACGCTATCGAAAGCCTCAACAGGGTGATCCGAAAGACCACCAAAACACGGGGCAGCTTTCCAACCGACGCTGCCGCGACAAAGCTGATCTATCTGGCAATCGGCAGCTTTGAGAAGACAGGCAGGGCCGTCAGACAATGGGTTGCTGCCCGAAACCAGTTCGCTATTCTATACCCAGAACGGGTCAATCAATGACCCGTAAAACGCGCATGGGCTAAATCTCATACACAGAGTGTCGGATACTCCCTACTGATGCCATCTATCGACAACATCAGCCAATCTAAGATTAATACCATTCGTGCCAGAGGCTCGGCCCTTTTTGGCCTGCAGGATTGGGGCAATGCAGACACGCTCATTGATGCGACAAAAGCATCAGAGGCATTGTCTGCCTTCCATGAAAATGAGGAAGACCCAATGCCAGAAGTGAGCTGTGTCTTATTTCCAACCCCAGCCGAAGCAGAGTGGCCCAATATTACGATCAAGTTTACTGACGGGCATACAGTTCGTGTTACATGCAACACTGGTAAAGATAGGGTTTCTCAAGTTTATAATTTTACTCAGATGGGTATGGCAGATGGCCGAACGGCATCTCCCAATAAACAATGGAATCTGCTGGAAGGCTTTGCAGATGAGCGAGGCCAGTTCACATGGGACAACCCAAAAGCCAATCGTAACCAGAAAAAGCAAAAACAAGAGCTGAAGAAGGTCTTTCAAAGGTTCTTCGGCATATATGACAGTGATCCATTCGAGGATTACAAAGATCACAAAAACTGGGTTTGCTACCGCTCTAAATTTCATATCTCACCGGATGAGTAACAGTGGTAGGCATAGACTGGTGCGAACTAGTCAATTGCGAACCTCTTGATTTTCCATGACTAAAAGCTCCGTACTTCGGTTTTCCAAGTACGGTGTTTTTCAGGAAAGGGGCATATATAGGAGAAAAATTAGAGAAAAGCGGGGTGTTTTTATAGAGAGCAAGTCAATTGCAAATGGCAAAAAAGCCCGGAAATGCTGGGCTTTTGAGGCTATGCCATTTCGGGCATAGACAAGTTTGTTTTAAGTCAATGGCGGATGGGGTGGGATTCGAACCCACGGTACGCTTGCACGCACGCCGGTTTTCAAGACCGGTGCATTCAACCACTCTGCCACCCATCCTGCAGGTGCGGCACAGACCTAGGGCGGATTGGCGGCCTTCGTCAACTCGCAGGCTGCAAGCGGTGCTGCGCCAGCTTGTCGTAAAGAGGCATGGCTTCGTCCGCGAGCCCCTGTAGTGCTGGCGACAGAACGCGTTGCCGATTGCCAGGCTGCGCAAAGCCGGTGGACTTCCAGACGCTATCGTACCAGTGGCTGGCCCAGATGCCATCGCTTTCGCGGGGGCCGCCGGGTCAAAGCGAACGCTGAGAGCGTCGCACAGGGCTTGTAGCGCTGCCTCAAGCGCGGCCTGAACGTCGTCGGCATCGATGACCGGCGGCGGCGTGCCGTCCCGGTTGTGCATGCGCTCGAACAGTTCGGCCTGCTGTTCGATGCCTATATCGGCAAGGGTAGGGGCAGGGCGTTTCTGGTCATAGGACGCCAGCACCTTGTCTGGCTGCCGAATCAGGAAAGTGTTGCGCAGGCCGTCGATCCATTGCCGCAGTGATCTCCTGCCGCATGGGGTGGTTGAGGCCGGTCTCTGCCAGGTACGCGCCGTAGAGCGGCTCATCCACCACGATGCAATCCGGGCGATTTTCCTAGGTGCGCATCATGGCGGTGGAAAGCGCGCGCGGGCCGGACCACATCGCGATGCGGATGGTCTGCGGCATTGGTGGCTACTCGACGGCGACGGACGCTTCGCCGAGCGCCTCCACCCGGCAGGTGACGGTCTGGCCTGCGGCTGGGAACTGGGTGAGCACGAAGCTGCCGCACATGACTACATCGCCCGCCCGAAGCATCTTGCCCCGCGCATTCAGGCTGTTGGAGAGCCAGATGACGGCATTCAGCGGGTGGCCCAGAATATCTGCGCCGGTACCTTCCGCAATGACGTCTCCATCAATAAGCATCGCGCCTTTCCGGCTGGCAAGGTCCTTGGCATTCCAGTTCTTGACCGCGGGGCCGAGCACGATGCCCGCGTTCAGGGAGTTGTTGGCGATCAGCTTCGCTGCGGTGATCTGGGCATAGTCCGCATTGCGGTCATCCACGAGTTCGATGGCGGCGTGAGCGGCGGCAATGAATGCGCCGGTGTTAGGGGCCGCTTACGGCTGGCATGTCCTGGCTGATGACGAGCGCAATTTCAGCCTCAACGCCCAGCCGGCCGAGCTTGGAGATGTCGCAGACGGCAGGGCTTTGCTGGACGCGGTCGCGTAATACCGCTCCCTCGCACGGGTGATCGACGCCGCACATTTGCTGCATGACAGGGGAGGTGAGGGCCACTTTTCAACCGACGGCGGGGCCATCGTCCTGCTCCATGCGCGCGATCAGTGCTTCCTGAATGGCGTAGGCATCGGGCAGGATATCGCCGAGCCCTTCCGGCGGGTTAGCGAGCACGTATTTGGCCTGGATGGACTTGTAGAGCCAGTCGGCGGCGGCTTGGGCGGTCATGAGCGCTATTCCTTTGTTATCCGGCTTATTCTTCGGCTGCCCGCGCCGGGCGGTCAACCGTCAGCCGCGCACGGAGTGGCTGAGCAATGCTTCCAACTCATCGAGAGCGCGCTCTGGATCACCGACCTTGATGGTGGCCACGCCCATGGCGCGGGCCGGCTTCAGGTTGATGCCGAGATCGTCCAGGAAAATTGCCTGGGAGGGCTTGATCTCCAGCGCCCGGCAGGCATGCTCGTAAAAGGCGGGCTCCGGCTTGCGCACACCGACCTTGGAGCTTTCCACTACCTCGTCGAAGATAGTCATGATTTAGCGACGGCGCTCTGCTTTTCGGGTGAGCGCTTTGCGCCCTTCACGTTGTTGGTGAGGCAGGCGGTCTTGTACCTGGCGGCGACATTACGAAGGGCGGCAACCATGTTGGGGCGGATGTCGCCTGAAAGGCAGGCGATGATGCGCTCGCCCTGGAGTTCGCCGCCGGCGGCGCGGGCTTCGGCTTCGAAGGCGCGGCAGAACTCTTCCGGGGAAATGTCGGAGCGTTCGAACTGGGCCCAGGCGTTGGTGTGCGGGTTGTTGGTGTTGAGGCCACGGATGAACCCGGCGGGCAGGCCGATTGTGCGCTCGTACTCTGCGAAGGCATCGAATGGACTGGAGAGAATGACGCCGCCGAAATCCCAGAGGACGGCGGAAAACTGGGTGCTCATGACGGTTACCGTTTCAGGCGTTCGGGGGAAAGGTCGGCAGCTTTCAAGCCGAGTTTGCGAACATGCTCCGGCATTTCACTGCCGAGCGTGAGAGCCGCCGCCGCTTCGCCCAGCCCCGGCGCGGTCTGGATGCCATAGCCGCCCTGGCCGCAGAGCCAGAAAAAGCCCTCCTGTGCTGGGTCGTAGCCTGCAACCGGCGTTTGTCGGCGACGAAGCTGCGTAATCCGGCCCAGCTATGGCGGATGGCGCGGATTTCGAGCGTGCTGGCGGTTTGGATACGGTCTGCGCCGATGGCAATGTCCATCTCGTCAGCGAAGGCGTCGTGTGGTTCGACGGGAGTCTCGTCGGCGGGGGAGCCCATAAGGACGCCGCTCATCGGCTTGAAGTAGAAGTTTTCCTCTACGTCGACGGTCAGCGGCCATGCGGAGACATCGACCCCTTCAGGCGGGGCGAAGAGAAAGGCAGTACGCCGTTTCGGGATGCCGCCGACCGGTTTGCATCCGGCCATCCTACCAACGGTGTCGGCCCAGGCGCCGCTGGCGTTGACCACGATCGGGGCCTGGAAATTGCCCGCAGGTGTTTTGGCGTGCCAGAGGTCAGCCTTGTGCTCCAGCGCTTGCACGCCTGCCTTGACCACTACCTCTCCGCGATGTGCGCGCAGGCCGCGCAGGAAGCCCTGGTGCAAGGGCATCCACGTCTATGCCGCGGGCATCCGGCTCCCAACCGGCGCAGGCGACATAGTCGGTGCGCAGGGCAGGGCAGATTTTGCGGGCTTCTGCGCCGTCCAGCAGGCGGACGGTGGGCACCAGGGTCTGACCCGTCCCTGACCTCCTGCTCCACCAGCTCCCGCTGATCCTCCCGCCCGATGAACAAGGCACCGGAGGGGGTGAGCAGCGGGTGGTCGGTGAAGCCTGCGGGCGGGTTTTGTCGTAGAACTCCTGCCCAGCGACAGTCAGCGCGCGGATGGCGGCATTGCCATAGGCCTGACTGTAGAGTGCAGCCGAGCGTCCGGTAGTGTGGTAACCGCAGCTATCCTCCTGCTCCAACAGCACGACCCTGCGGCCACGCAGAGCCAGAAAATAACCGACGGAAGCACCGGCCATGCCGCCGCCGATGACGAGGATATCCGCGCTATGGCTCATCCGCTCATTTTGGCCATGGCTTCAGCTGCCATACCCCCAACCTTCTTGCAGGCTGGCCGTTCCAAGCAGCGTTGCAGCCACGCAGCTACATTGCTGTGAGGCACCCAGTCCATGCCAGCGGTCTTGCCCCATTGAAACACGCTTACGACGTTCAGATCGGCAACGGTGAAACGATTGCCGAGCAGGTAGTCACGGCTGTCAAGCGCGCTATTCAAAACAGCCAATTTGGAGTCCAGGGCGGCGCGTTGTTCATCAACCTTGCTGGCGCTTTTCTCGAAGCCGAACATGCCATAAGTATGAAGTATGGCGTGTAGCAATGGCGTTTCGCATTCAGTCGCGACCCAAAGCGACCACTGCACCGTCAGCGCCTGGCCTTTGGCGTTGTCCGGCTTCAACCCGCCTTGGCCATATTGCCCTGCCAGATATTGGTTGATTGCCAAGGATTCAAACAGCTTTAGGTCGCCATCGGTCATTGCTGGCGATTTGCCGTTAGGATTGATCGACAGAAAGGCCGGTGCTTTGTGCTCACCCGTCATCATGTCGAGACTGACGTGCTTGTAGTCGAGTCCCAGCTCTTCCGCCACCCAAAGGCAACGGCCGGCGCGGGTCATGGCGGCACCATAGATTGTGACTGTCATCGCATTGGTCCTTTTGGGGTGAGGCGCTGGCCAATATTAGCCGCGAACCGCAACCCCACCTATTCGGCTGCTTGTGCCTCTGGGAATGCCTGGATCCACTTGCCTGGCTCGGCACGGCCATATTGCGGGGCGTAAGGCGCGGTCTCGCCCAGTTCGAAGGCGGCGCGCCAGGGCCCAGCGGGGCTCGTAGAGGATGCCGCGCGCCATGGCTATCATGTCCACATCGCCGGACGCCGCCAGGCTTTCCGCCAGTCTCGGATCGCGGATCATGCCGACGGCCATGGTCGGGATGCCGCTGGCTGCTTTGATTTGAGCCGCGTAACCGGCTTGATAGCCGGGTGCGAGAGGCGGGCGGACCAGACTGTTGCTACCGCCAGAGATATCCAGGAAGTCGCAACCCGCGCCGGCCAGCGCCTTGGCGAAGACGATGGCGTCTTCGACCTGGAGGCCCTCGTCATCCCAGCCGTCGCCGAACGGGGTGGCGGAGGGTCCGACGGTCTCCCAAGCGCCTTCAGCAGCGGTCAGCGGCGCGCCGCCGATCTGGGGCGGGTTGGTCGAGGCCTTGCGGCCCGCGTGGCCAAGCTGAATGCCGAGCGGCATGGCGGAATAGGTGCGCACGATGTCGATAACGCGCTTCATGGCGGCTTCGTTCGCGTCGCTGTAGAGGCCGGTGCAGCCGGGAGAGATGCGGCTGCGAGCTTCGACGCCGGTGGCCTCCACGATCAGCAGGCCCGCGCCGGAGAGCGCCAGGTTGCCCAGGTGGATGGTGTGCCAGTCGGTGGCAGAACCTTCTTTGGCAGAGTACATGCACATGGGTGCAATGATCACGCGGTTCGGCAGCGTGACGCTGCGCAGATGGATCGGCTGGAACAGAGCGCTGGACATAGCAAAACATATGAGTTTGAGGGGTTGGCTAAGGCTTTATCTTAAACCATGGGTCGACGCAAAGCCTGGTGCCGTTGACGCGGCTTGCGGCAGAACCTACTTACCGTTCCTATCTATAGCTTAACTTCCGGCTATCTCAGGCGAACGGCAGAATTGCTGGCATGACGAAGCTTTCTCTCTCGGACCTGGACGCGCGTTCCCGCGAAATTTTGCGTCTGGTGGTCGACTCCTATGTGGAATCCGGCGAGCCGGTGGGGTCGCGCACGCTCGCCCGCAGGTTGGAGACGTCGCTGTCACCGGCAACGGTCCGGAATGTGATGGCCGACCTGCAAGATCTGGGCCTGTTGTATTCGCCCCATACCTCGGCCGGGCGTCTGCCAACCGGGGCAGGGCTCAAGCTGTTCGTCAATGGGTTGCTGGAGTTCGGTAATCTCTCAGACAGTGAACAAAAGGATATTTCGGCGCGCTGTGCGGCTGCCGGGCATCACATGTCGTCGATGCTGGAGCAGGCGGGCGAAATGCTTTCCGGGCTGTCCAGCCACGCGAGTTTTGTCATCGCGCCCAGCCGCGAGCGGGTGATTGCGCATATCGAATTTGTGCGTCTTGCGGAAACTCGCGCCTTGGTGATTATTGTTGACGACCGGTGCCAGGTGGAAAACCGGATCATGGACCTGCCGCGCGGACTGCCTGCCTCAGCATTGGTGCAGGCTACCAACTATCTGCAAGCACGTCTTCAGGGCCGGACGCTGGCCGACGAACGCCGTTTTATCCTGGAAGAGCTGGAACAGCACCGCAGCGAGTTGGACGAACTGGCAGCCAAGGTGGTGAAGTCGGGCCTGGCCGTGCGTCTGGACGATGCGCCGCAAGTCGGGACCCTGGTCGTCAAGGGTCAGGCCCAGCTACTGAATGGCGTTGCCGAAGTGAACGAATTGCAGCGCCTGCAATCTCTGTTCGAAGTGCTGGAGCGTAAGGAGTCGCTGTTGCAATTGCTGCAGGCTGCAGAAGAAGGCGAGGGCGTGCAGATCTTTATCGGGGCAGAACATGAACTGTTCGCCCTGTCTGGCTGGTCGATGGTGCTGGCACCACTGGGGCAGCATCGCGAAGCCAAAGGCGTGGAAGAGGTGGTTGGCGCGGTGGGCGTCATCGGGCCGATGCGCCTGAACTATGCCCGAATTGTGCCGATGGTGGATTATACCGCCCAGGTTATCCGACGAATTTTAGGTTGAACAATGCAAGACAACGACAACGCCCGTCCCGACGCTGAAGACACGGGCGTGGAACCCGAATCCGGGTCGGATACCGGACCGACGGCAGAAGCCGGGGAATCGGCAGAGGCAGTAGCAGCAGAGGCCGAGGGTGATCCCCGCGATGCGCTCATCGCGCAGTTGGAGGCGGAGCTTGCCGCGGCCAAGGATCAGCAGTCGCGCGCTCTGGCCGAAGCGGAGAACACGCGCCGCCGTGCCCAGCGCGACCGGGAAGAAGCGGCCAAGTATGGCGCTGTCGGCTTGGCGCGCGACCTGTTGAGTGTGGCCGACAATTTGGGCCGGGCGCTGGCTGCAGCGCCGGAGACAACGGAGGATGCTGGGCTCCAGGGGCTGCTTGAAGGCATCACCATGGTGGAAAAGGAACTCGCCTCTACGTTGGAACGCCACCATGTCCGCCAGGTTCCGGGCGTTGGAGAGCCGTTCGACCATAGCCTGCATCAGGCTGTGGTGGAGATGCCGTCGGAGGAGATCGAGCCCGGCAATGTCGCGCAGGTGTTGCAGATCGGCTATGTGCTGCACGACCGTTTGCTGCGTGCGGCGATGGTGGCTGTCGCGAAAGCCCCCTGATCCGTCAGGGCTATGCTTGTTGATCCGGCGTTAACAAGGTCATGCTGAGGGCGTGAATGCTGTCGCCCACGGCATCGCCGAGTGCTGCGTGAACCAGCCGTTGACGCTCGACACGCGATTTTTCTTCGAAAGCGGTGCTGACGGCTACGACTTTGTAGTGGCTCTGGCCATAGGGCCTAGCACCGGCATGCCCCCGATGAAGATGTGACTCGTCCATCACCAACAATGAAAGTGGTTGCAGGGCGCTGCGAATGGCGGTTTCAACTTCGGTGATTCGCAATGGTAGCTCCCTATTCCATAGCATATATTTATGCTCTATAAGTGATCGAGGGCCTTGATTTGCCACGGATGGACGGCTGAAGGCAATAGGTACAGCACGCATCGGAATAGCGGTGCGCCAAGGCGCATTTGCATTGATCAACTCTGTTGCTAAAGTTCAACCAATCACAAGAAATTGCTTTGGATATGCGGGGAGCGTTTCGATGGATGAATCTCTAAATGTGTTTGGCAAGCGGCTGGAGCCGTGCGGCGTGGACCCGGTCACCGGTTTCTTCCGCGATGGTTGCTGCAATACCGGGCCCGATGACCTTGGGATCCGCACTGTTTGTGTGCGGGTGACTGCGCCGTTCCTGCGTTTTTCCAAAGACAACGGTAACGACCTCTCAACGCCGCGGCCTGAGTTTGGTTTTCCTGGCCTGAAGGCCGGCGACCGCTGGTGCGTTTGCGCCGGGCGTTGGCGAGAGGCGATGGAGGCGGGCGTTGCCGCGCCGGTCTATCTGCATTCGACCCATATAGAGACGCTGTTGCACGCGCATTGGGTGCCCTGCCTCCCGGATAGCGCTGGGCACACCCGGAAGGCGGCGTGGGTTTGATGAGCCCTATGCCTTGAAGGCGCTCGGGAACATGTTGCGGCGGGCGTCGTCGTCCATCTCGGTCTTGAAAGTGAAGCGTTCCTTGATCGCCTCGGCCCGCTTGGCTGCCGGGCGGGAGTTGATCTCGTCGATCAGGCGTTTCAGGTTCGGCATCTGTACGGGGACGTCCTCGCCTAGCACCACCGGGATGAGCCGCGCCCAGCCCCAGACAGCCATATCGACGATGCTGTACTCGCCGCCGACCATGTAGGGTTGGCTGGCAAGGCGGTCGTCCAGGATCTGGTAGTGGCGGCGCGCCTCAAACATGTAGCGCTGCACGGCGTAGGGTATTTGCTCCGGCGCGTGGTGGCGGAAGTGCACGCTCTGGCCGGAATAGGGGCCGATGCCGGTGGCGACGAACATCAGCCATGAGAGCATGTCGCCCTCATGCTTCCCATCCGGCATGAACTTGCCGGACTTGCGCGCGAGGTAGAGCAGAATAGCGTTCGAATCGAAGATCACCGTCTCGCCATCGGTTAGCGTGGGCGCTTTGGCGTTCGGGTTCAGGGCTTTGTATTCCGATTTGTGCTGGTCGCCTTTGCGGCCATCAATCGGGACGGCTTCGTAGTCGAGCCCCGCTTCTTCGAGAAAAAGCGCAACCTTCATCGGGTTGGGGCCGGTGTTGTAGTAGAATTTCAGCATGCCTTCGCTCCTTGGCAGCAATATGCAATACGGCATGGTTAAAGGGCGGGATGGGGCGAGCGCAATTGCGCATAGCCGAACATGATACTTGCAGGGAGCGCACATGGTGCAGGACAGAGTGATTATCGCGGGCACCAGGCCTGTCGGCCAGAGCATTGCAGCGCATATGGCGGAAGCGGGCCTGCCTGCCATCGTGCTGGAGGCGGAGCCCAACCTGCCGACCAACCTGCGTGCCTCCACCTTTCATCCGCCGACGCTGGATATGCTGGAGCGCTTCGGCGCAACGGAGAAGCTGATCGCCCAGGGGCTGATCGCGCCGACTTTCCAATACCGCGACCGCGACACGGGCAAACTGGGGAAGTTCGACTTTGGCGAGTTGTCGGATGTCTGCCGCCACCCCTATCGGCTGCAATGCGAGCAGTACAAGCTGAACTTCGCATTGCTGGATTATCTGAAGGGCAGGGACGGTGTTGAGGTTCGTTTCGGCGCGGAAGTTGCGAGCGCTGCGCAATCTGAAGATGGCGTCGCTGTTACCCTGACCAGCGGGGAAACAATCCAGGGTGCCGATGGCGCGCGGAGTGCCGGACGCTGGAGATTCCGTTTGAGGGCTTCACCTGGCCGGAGGCGTTTCTGGTGGTCAGTACCGCCTTTCCGTTCGAGGACCACTTCGACGGGCTATGCTAGGTTAACTATTTTGCCGACCCGGTGGAATGGTTCTTCCTGCTGCGTGCGCCGGATTTTTGGCGGGGCATGTTTCCGACCGGCCGGGAAGAGCCGGAAAGCGAGATTTTCGATCCTGCCAAAATTCAACGCCGTCTGAACCGCGTGCTGCCGCAGGCGGAACCGTATAAGATCGAGCAGACGACGCTGTACCGCGTGCACCAGCGGGTGGCGGAGCGCTACCGGGAGGGCAGGGTCTTTCTGGCGGGCGATGCGGCGCACATCAACAACCCGCTGGGCGGCATGGGCATGAATGGTGGAATCCACGACGCCTATAACCTGGCGGAAAAGCTGGTGCGGGTGATGCGGGGTGCGGCTGGCCCGAACTTGCTGGACCGGTACGAGACAGAGCGCCGTCCCGTGGCGCTTGCCTATGTCAACGAGATCACCATCCGCAACAAGCGCAATCTGGAGACCGGCGATCCGGCGGAGCAGCAGGCGTTCCGCACCATGCTGCATGAAACCATGGCCGATCCCGCGAAACGCAGGGCCTTCCTGTTGCGCGCCTCCATGCTGGCGAGCCTGGGTGTGGGGGAGTGAGGGGGATTTTCCGTCACCTTGAGCCGTGCCGTCAGGCACGAGTAGAAAGGTCAGCGCCCCCATTTGCAACCGCCCTTTCGACTCGCGCCGCTACGCGGCACGGCTCAAGGTGAAGGTGAGGGGTGCTCGGCTATAGCCGGGCTTCGATCGCATCCCAGATCAGGGTTTCGATGCTGCCGCCGTCGAAGCGGTTCATTTCCTGAATGCCGGTGGGGGAGGTCACGTTGATCTCCGTCATATAGTCGCCGATGACGTCGATGCCGACGAAGATCAGACCCTGCTCTTTGAGCGTCGGGCCAATGATCTCGCAGATTTCCTGCTCCCGCTTGGTCAGGTTGGTTTTAACGGCGACGCCGCCGACATGCATGTTGGCGCGCGCTTCTCCAGCGGCAGGAACGCGGTTGATGCCGCCCACGGCGACGCCATCCACCAGGATGATGCGTTTGTCGCCCTGGCGGACCTCCGGCAGGTATTTCTGGATGATGACCGGCTCGCGGAACATCTGGGTGAAGAGTTCGAGGAGCGAGGTCAGATTCTCGTCATCGGGCTTGATGTGGAATACGCCAGCGCCGCCATTGCCGAACAGCGGCTTGACGATCAGGTCCTTGTGCTCCGCCCGGAAAGCCAGGATCTCGCGCCGGTCGGTAGTGATGAGGGTAGGCGGCATGACGCTTTCAAAGTGAGTGACGAACAGTTTTTCCGGCGCGTTGCGGACTGAGGCCGGATCGTTCACCACCAGGGTTTCCGGGTGCACGTGCTCCAGGATGTGCGTTGCCGTGATGTAGGACATGTCGAAGGGCGGGTCCTGGCGCATCAGCACGACATCGCTATCAGCGAGGTTGATGACCTCCTCCGCGCCCATGGTGAAGTGGTTGTTCAACTCGTACTGGACGGTCAGCGGATTGCCGCGGGCTGTCACTTTCCCGTCTTTCAAGGACAGATCGCCCGGCAGGTAGTGAAACAGGTTATGCCCACGCCGTTGCGCTTCCAGCGCCAGCATCAAGCTGCTGTCGCCCTTCACGTCAATCAGGTGGATGGGGTCCATTTGGATGGCGATGGACAAAGACATGGGCGCAGGTTCCTGGGCGGCGGGAAGGTTTTCGGCAAGATAGGCGTGCGAGAGCCCGTCCGTCCAGCATTGGCGGTGGCGGCGGGGTTTTTACTCCACCCCCGCCCGTTTTGCACCGGCTTTCGCGGCGAGCGAGGCAGCCAGAAACTGGTCCAGGTCACCGTCCAGCACAGCCTGGCTGTTTCCGGTTTCGACGCCGGTGCGCAGGTCCTTGATCATCTGGTAGGGTTGCAGCACATATGAACGGATATGATGGCCCCAGCCAATGTCGGATTTGTCGGCTTCCTGGGCGTCGGCGGCTTCCTCCCGCAGCTTTAATTCCCGCTCATAGAGGCGGGCCTTCAGCATATCCATGGCCTGGGCGCGGTTGCGGTGCTGGGAGCGGTCGTTCTGGCACTGTACGACGATGCCGGTTGGCTCATGCGTGATGCGGATGGCGGAGTCGGTCTTGTTGACGTGCTGGCCGCCTGCACCGGAGGCGCGGTAGGTGTCTATGCGCAGGTCTTTCTCTTCCACCTCGATCTCGATGGAATCGTCGATAACCGGATAGACCCAGGCAGAGGAAAAGCTGGTGTGCCGCCGTGCCTGGCTGTCATAGGGCGAAATGCGCACCAGGCGGTGCACGCCCGATTCGGTCTTCAGCCAACCATAGGCGTTGTCGCCATTGATGCGCAGGGTTACGGACTTGATGCCTGCTTCTTCGCCCGGTGATTCCTCGAGCAATTCGACCTTGTAGCCGTGCTGTTCCGCCCAGCGCGTGTACATGCGCATCAGCATCTGCGCCCAGTCCTGGGCTTCGGTGCCGCCAGCGCCCGCGTGGATTTCCAGGTAGGCGTCGTTGGGGTCGGCCTCTCCCGAAAGCAGGGATTGCAGGCGGGCCTGGCCGGCTTTTGTCTGGAGGGCTGCCAGATCGGCTTCCGCGGCTTCCAGAGTTTCCTGGTCGCTTTCTTCCTCGGCCATCTCAGTCAGGCCGACGGCATCTTCCAGGCCGTTTTCCAGCGCGCGGTAGCCGTCGATTGTATCGGTCAGTCGGGTGCGCTCGCGCATGAGTTTCTGCGCGTTGTCCGGGTTATTCCAGAGATTGGGATCTTCAGCGAGCGCGTTCAGCTCCGAAATGCGCTCCAGGGACTGATCCCAGTCAAAGATGCCTCCGGAGGATAGAGAGCGCTTCGCGGATTTCGTCGACTATGGCTTGGGATTCGGCGCGCATGGGGCAGGTTCCTTGGGGACGAATTTCGTGCCGAGATTTTAGGCAAGTTGACGGAGACTCGCAACAGCGCTGGTTAGAACGGCGCTGTCCCCCGCACTGTTGTACGCCACATGCGGCGGCGTTGGGGCAGGTCGAAGTCTATGATGGCCTGGTGCTGCACCGTGCAATTGTCCCAGATCAGGCAGTCGCCCGCCTACCATTGATGGCGGTAGACGAAGTCCGGCCTTGTGATGTGGTCGGCAAGGGCGGCGATCAGGGCCTTGCCTTCGGTTTCGTCCATGCCAGCGATATGCGTGCAGTCGTCCCGCATGACGTAGAGCCCTTTGTCGCCAGTGCGGGGATGGGTGCGCACGATGGGATGCTCGACGGGCGGGTAGCGGTCGATGGTGGCCTGGTCCACCGTGCGGCCCCGGTGCCCGAAGACGCCTTTCTTGCCCTCCAGGAAGGTCTGCATGTCGCCGGGCAAGGCGTTGTAGGCGGCGCGGGCATTGGCGAAGCTGGTGTCCCCCAGCGCGAGCCCCTGCAAGGTTGGGACTTCCAGACAGTAGAGCATCGTGGCGCGGGCCGGGATGGCGGCGTAGCTCATGTCGATGTGCCATTGGGTCACGGAGCCTTTGACGCCCGTCAGCTTGCCGCCTTCGTCCAGAATGTTGGAAAGCTGGTAAATGTCGGGCGAGCCGTCGACGCCGAAGACTTCGGCATTGTGGTTTTGCTCGACTGGGCCGAAACGGGCGGAGAAGGCGGCTTGCTGCGCTGCGGTCAGGTCTTGGCCGCGGAAGAAAATCACGCCGTGCCGGTCGAAAGCGGCTTCGATTTCAGCGAAGGTGGTATCGTCTATTGGTTTTGAGACATCGACGCCGCGAATCTCTGCGCCGCATGCGCGGCTTGTGCTAATCACTTCGATAGACATTGCTCTGGCCTGAAAGGAAGTAGGAACGTGGCGCGGAACGCTAAAGTAGCAACGGATATAGGGAAAGCGGCAAGCGCGAAAAAGTCTCCGGTGAAGAAGCCTGCTGCCAAACGGGGCAAGCGCGCGAAGAAGCCCGTGTTGATGACGGACGCACAGATCGAGGAATTCTTCGCCCGGTTGGCAGCCAAAACGCCAGAACCGGATACGGAGCTGAATTTCACCAATGTCTACACCTTGCTGGTGGCTGTTGCGCTGTCGGCGCAGGCAACCGATGTGGGCGTGAACAAGGCGACCGGGCCGCTGTTCGCCTTCGTGGAAACGCCGGAACAGATGGTGGAACTGGGCGAGGAGGGGCTGAAAAAATACATCCGCACCATTGGCCTGTTCAACTCCAAGGCTAAGAATGTCATTGCTCTGTCGGAGAAGCTGATTGCGGAACATGGCAGCGAGGTGCCGCGTGACCGGGAGGCTTTGGAGGCGCTGCCGGGGGTTGGGCGCAAGACAGCGAATGTGGTGCTGAACAATTATTGGGGCGAGCCGACCATTGCCGTCGATACGCACCTGTTCCGGGTTTCAAACCGGGTGGGAATGGCGCCGGGCAAGACGCCGCTGGCGGTGGAGAAGGGGCTGGAGGAGCGGATACCGGACCACTGGAAGCGCCACGCACACCACTGGCTCATCCTGCATGGCCGCTACACCTGCAAGGCCCGTAAGCCGGAGTGCGTGAAGTGCGCTGTGGCGGATTTGTGCCAGTTTGAGGAGAAGGTGGTGGGGTAGTACGAGTGGGCCTCAGTCTGCTTTAGCCGCAATACCGCCGCCCGCGCGGTCTTCCGGCCGGCTCGCATAGTGGTAGCCGCGCTCCAGGATAGGTATCACATCAGGATAGTCGGCTGCGATGGCGTCCCGGACGGCGGTGGAAGCGACCAGACGGCTTTCGTCGCCGGCAATGGCAGGCTGGACGCAGACGAGCCCGACCACGTCCACCGGGTCCATGTGCATCTCCAACGCACCGCCAACGGTGTAGTAACTAACGCCCGCCCTCGCCAATGTCGCGTACCTGCCCCAGCCGGTCGCCCTTGTAGCTTTGGGAGACGCCGACGCCGATGTGGCTGCCGATGGCCCAATAGGCCAGCGGGCATTGTCACGTTGTTTTCAGCGCCTAAGAAACTGCCGACTTGAGGCTCTTCAAGCGGCCAGTTCGCTGGCGCATTCGTTCCATTGGTGAAATGCGGCGGCTCGTTTCTGGCGATAGGCGGAGGCAGTCATTTTGTGGCGACGTGGGCGGAACAGGTTTGCGGTTTCATCATGGGCGGCCAGAAATCTCTGCGCCTGACGGGCTGACTTGAAACGGCCCTGTATTTTTTCTCGTTTCCGTGTTGGTCTGTGCGATCCTTCGATACGATTGTTTATCCCTTTATGCGCTCGGTGATCCACCTCCAACGCGCGTTTGCGCAGGGCGGCACCGTAGCGGCGCAGCTTGTCCGTCAGTCCGCCACTATGACTCGGGGCGTCCCCCAGCGGGCTACCAACCTGGCAATGAACCGCTTTGCAGCCCGCGCATTTCGGCGTGATTGCACCAGGATGTCGAGACCTTCGCCGTTGCCGGCAACGGCGCGCCACAGCCAATGCTTCACACCGCGGATGATGATCACCCCTTCATCCAGATGCCATTTATCCGAGGGCTGTTGACGCGCAGCCCTGACATGCTTCGCAATCTGAGTTCCGAATTTTCTGACCCATGAACGGATTGTCTCGTAACTCACCTTGATGCCTCGTTCAGCAAGCAAATCCTCAACGTCGCGCAGACTGAGTGCAAAGCGATGGTATGCCGAGCCCGCGTAAGAAATGATGGAACGCGGGAAGCGGTAGCCTTTTAGGCGAGGTTGGGAAATCTGGCTGATCATCGTCAGGCGCTACGGGCAATTGGGATTGTGGTCAACAACTTGACGATCCCCCGGCGAATGCTCCGCCAACTGCGGCGGCACATGCGGGATTGCATCAACCCCAAACAGAGGCAGGTCGATGACCGCTAAACGATCCAGCTCACCACCGATATCCGCGCAGTCTGCCGTGCGCACCATCGCTATAGCACCAGCCTGCCCGGCCCATTCTTTCCAAGTCGCGGACGGGTTACGCGGGTCCAGGAAGACCATGGTAACGCCAGCCTTCAAAAACCCAAGGTAGGCAACAACCCTTTGCACGCCGTTGCTGCCCATAAAGACCGTGATATCACCAGGCTTCAGGCCGAAACCGGTCAGCAGAGACGCTGCAAAATCGCTGGCCTCTGCCAATTGGCGATAAGTAAGGGAAACCGCCTGATCGCAAACCGCCAATCGATCAGGGATTCGCTGGCTCCAGTCCGCGAGCGCGCTGAGAATGGCTTCCAAGTTTTTCTACCGCCTCTCGCGCGCCGCCTTCCCTAGGCTGCCTGCTTCATGGAATTGGCGATGTCCATCACCTGCTCCAGCAACGCGATCCGCTCAGCGGTCGGCAGCTTGTCGTCACCCCGGATACTCAACATGCCAACGCCGGCTTCCCGGTATTTCTCGAACCGCTCGCGGATCATGTCCGGTGTGCCGACGGCCTGGAATTCCGTCACCATCGCATCTGGCACCCGGGCTGCTGCCTCTTCCCGGCGGCCCTGCTTCCACAGCGCCTGAACCGCCAAGGCATCCTCCTGATAACCCGCACGCTGGATTGCCTCGTTATAGAAATTTGTCTTGGCCGAGCCCATTGCGCCCATTTGGAACGCCATAGCCATGCGCTTGCTGTCGATCAGTTCCTCCACATTGTCGCCAAGGGTCACCGATACACCGACGCTGATATCAATATCCTTCATCGACCGGCCAGCTTTGGCAGCGCCTTTTGCAATATGGTCCAGGTGCGCGCCCGGATGGTCCGGCGAAAAACTGGTGCCCAGCCATCCGTCGGCAGCAGCGCCGGTATATTCCAGAGACTTGGGGCCTAGCGTCGCCAGATAGATCGGAATGGGGCTCGGCGGGAACTCCATACGGATCGCCTTCCCTTCGCCGCCCGGCCGGGGCAGTTTGAAAATCTCACCGTCGTACTGGATCTTCTCCGCCCGGAAGGCCATGCGGCAGATGTCTATCGTCTC
Source organism: Alphaproteobacteria bacterium (assembly GCA_965202745.1). Lineage (GTDB taxonomy): Bacteria > Pseudomonadota > Alphaproteobacteria > Bin95 > Bin95 > JACKII01. Next base: position 237,900 of record CBDBCB010000017.1, on the reverse strand, counting down.
GCGCAGGCGGGTCAGCGGCTTGGCAAAGGAGACGCCTTGCAGGCCCTCCACCACTTGCGGCCCGCTGACGCCGAGGCCGAGCCGGAAGCGCCCGCCGGAGATGTCCCAGAGCGAGAGCGCCGTCATGGCCGTCATGGAGGGCGTGCGCGCGCTGATCTGCATGATCGCGGTGCCGATGTGGATACGCTCGGTCTTGGCAGCAATATAGGCTAGGCTCGTGGTGGCATCATGCGCCCAGGCCTCTGCCGACCAGACGCATTCGACGCCCATCCGGTCTGCCGCTTGGACAAACTCAACCGCGCCTTTGATGTCCTGGGAGGAATGACTGCCGATACCGATGGAGATTTTCATGAGTATTTCCGGCCTTTTTTTATCCGTCATTGCACAATGCTTCGGATATCCACCAAAGCGAACGAGTTCTGATTTCAGTTGGCCATGATTTTCGGCCGATTTCCGGTTGCAGGGCAATAGGGTCTTGCCGCCGATCATCCTGCTGCGTCGAGCATCGTCAACCGGGGCGGGAACGTGATACAACCACAATTAACCATCACAAAAGCAAGGAAACCTCAGGCCATGGCCTCTAATCCCGCCTACCGGTTCGATCAGGTCCACATCATCACAATGGAACCACACAAAACAGCCCAATGGTATGTCGAGAAACTTGGCGCCGAAATTACCGCAGACACCATGGTACGCGGCGCGCCGCAGATTGCGGTTTCACTCGGCGGTATGAACTTGATGGTGCGCGGCAAGCGTGCGGGGGAAAAGCCTGTAAAGCCTAACACATTCAACGATTACGGCGATTATTCCAGCCACAACCACTGGGGCTCCGACCATATCGGTTTTGCTTATGATGGCGACCTGAAAGCCTACTGCTCAGAGTTGGCGGCCAAAGGCGTTACCTTCTCCGCGCCGCCGAAAGACAACCCCGCAGGCATTCGCCTCTGCTTCATTGAAGCCCCGGACGGCGTCAGTATCGAGCTGCTGGAGCGGTAGTACAGCCTCTAAGTACCGTTCCAACATTCCCCTTCCCGGCGCACGCTGGGAAGGGCTGTAACAGGGAAGCCATTCAACGAAGAGGGCAACCGGTCGCTAGTGGTTGATCGAAACGCTTGCACCCGCAAGCGCTTCGTCAATCAACCGGCTCCCTTACCATATTGGTGCTTCGAAGCAGCAAACGGATGGCTACCATCCGTTTCCATTGAACCATTAGCTCTTTGACTGCGCGTGCACGAAATCTACGACCAGTTGCATCGCCCGGCGCGCGTTACCGGTCGTCGGGTCCTTGCCGACAAAGGCATGGGTTTCGTCCTCAAAGACCTCGTACTGCATTTAACCGCCTGCACCACGGTAGGTCTCGACGAACGTACCGGCCATCGTTGGCCCCAGATTGTCATCGCGTGTACCAACAATCAGCGGGGCTGGCGGTAAACGAACGTCCTCGCCCCGCTCCAGAATACGTTGAGGCGAGCCCTCATCCATCGCGCCTTTGTCTGGCCAAAAGGCGTGGTGTGCGCCCTGGAACCGCTCGTTGCCATTGGCCATCACCATCTCATAACGCGCCAGCGGGTCTGCTACCGGCCGGCACATGGCGATATAGCTGACAGAAGCATCCAGTTCCTCCCCGCCATGCAATACTGTTGCCGCATAACGCGGATCAGTCGGCCGCATCGCCCCCAACATGGCCAGGTGCCCGCCGCTGGAGGTGCCCAATACGCCAACTTTGCTGACATCCACCGACCAGCGCGTTGCGTTTTGCTTGAACCAGCGGATACCGAAATTGATTTAGGCAAGCATTACCGGATACACGGCGTCAGGCGGCATCCGGAAATCCAGCGACAGCACAACCACGCCGCTTTCGGCAAGTGGCCGGTGAAAATCCTGGTTAGTCAGACGGTTGTTTAGGGTCCAGGTGCCGCCGTGCACTTCCACCACACCGGGGAAAGATCCCTGCCCTTGGGGACAGTACAACCGCGCGAGCAGGCGCACGCCGCCGAACGTTGCATACTCAACATCTTCAACAACAATGCCATATAGCTTCGCCATCACCGGCGGTTCCCTTCAAGAGATCGAATTGGCACCACCCTACTGCACCGGCGGATGGCCTGTCTCGCTCCCTTTCCAGCAGCGGCAGAAGGCACTAGCATCGCGCTCAATCAAAAACAGCTATTGGAAGGATCACGCACCATGACCAAGAACAGCTGGAACGTCCGCCGCCTTTCCACCGCACTGGGGGCAGAGATCACGGGCGTGAAGCTCGCCGAGGCGAATAGCAGCGACATCACCGAGATCAAAGGCCTGCTCGAAGAAAACAAGGTCGTTTTCTTTCCCGGCCAGCATTTGAACGCCGATCAGCATGTCGCCTATGGCCGTCATTTTGGCCGCTTGAAGGGCATCCGAACCTCAAAGACCGGAATGCCAAAGAGCATCCGGAAATCTTCTGTCTGAAGGCCAGCGAGGGCGGTATAGCCGACGAGTGGCACACCGACCTGACCTTCCTGCCGAACCCGGCGCTTATGTCGATCCTCAACATGCGGGAGTGCCCTGAAGTTGGCGGCGACACGATGTGGACCAGTCTGACTGCCGCCTATGAAGCCCTTTCCCCTCCCCTTCAGGAGCTTTGCGACGGCCTCAGCGCGCTGCACGACGCCCATCCGCATGACCGTGCCGACCGGATGCACATTCACCCGCTGGTGCGCATCGATCCGGCAACCGGCAAGAAGGCACTCTATGTGAATGAGCACTTTACCCGCCGCATCGTGGAAATGAGCGCCCAGGAAAGTGAGCACTTCCTCTCATACCTCACCAATTGGGTGAAGCAGCCGCCGTTTACCGTGCGCTACAACTGGACCGCCGGCACGATCTGTATATGGGACAATCGCTTTACCCAGCACTATGTGGTCAATGATGTGGTCGGCGAGCGGATTATCGAGCGCGTAACCGTGATGGGCGACACCGTGGTCGGCAATAATCCGCGCTGGCCTGCCTATACCGAATATGCGAAGCGCTCCGCCATGACCCGCCATGACCGCCAACTCATCAGGCATATGGATGAAGCCCGGCTTCAGGGCACCGGGATCGGCGCCGCCTAAAAGCTTATCACGAGCGCAACATTGGTTGCCGCGATAAAGGACGACATACACATCATGGGTAAAACCCTGTTTGAGAAGATTTGGGACGAACACGTCATCGTTGAGCGGGAAGACGGCGACGTCCTGCTCTATATCGACCGGCACCTGACCCACGACATGCATTTTCGGGTCCTGCGCTCATTGAAGGAGCAGCGCCTGACGCTGCGTGAGCCAGACAAGCTTTTTGGCGTACCCGACCACAACGTACCGACGACAGCCAAGACCGTGGCCGACATTCCCCCTGGCGAGATGCGCGATGCCGTCGAAGGCCTGGCCTTGGCGGCAGATGAGCTGGGCTTTACCCATTGGCCGATGACTGATGACCGCCACGGCATCGTCCACGTTGTAGGCCCGGAGCAAGGCATCACCCTGCCGGGCCTCATTCTGGTTTGCGGTGATTCGCATACGTCTACGCACGGCGCGCTCGGCTGCATTGCCTTTGGCATTGGTACGACCGAGGTTCAACATGTCATGGCGACCCAAGCGCTTTGGCAACGCAAGCCGCAGATGATGCGCATTACCGTCAACGGCGAGCTGGGCTTCGGCGTCACTGGCAAGGACGTAATCTTGGCCGTGATCGCCAAGATTGGCACGGCTGGCGGCACCGGCTATGCCATCGAATTCGCGGGCAGCGCTATCGAGGGCCTTTCCATGGAAGGGCGCATGACGCTTTGCAATATGGCGATTGAAGCGGGTGCGCGCTCTGGCATCATCGCGCCTGATGAAAAGACCTACGCCTACTGCAAGGGTCGCCCCTATGCGCCCACGGGCGAGGCCTGGGAGCAGGCCGTTGCCTATTGGCAGACCCTTGGCTCCGACGATGATGCCGTTTTCGACGCAGAGGTAACTCTGAAGGGTTCCGAGATTGCCCCGATGGTGACGTGGGGCAATAGCCCGCAATGGGCATTGCCGGTAACGGAAACGCTGCCAGATCCCGCCCAGGAGCAGGATTCGGTGCTCCGCACGGAAATGGAGGCGTCACTGGATTACATGGCGCTAAAGCCCGGCATGGCCTTCTCCGACATAAGCGTGGATACCATGCTCATCGGTGTCTGCACCAACAGCCGGATCGAGGACATGCGCGCGGCAGCCGCCGTTGCCAAAGGCAGGCAAGCTAAGGTCGCACGTTGGTCGTACCTGGCTCCGGCCTCGTCAAGAAACAGGCGGAAGTGGAAGGGCTCGACAAAATATTCCAGGACGCGGGAATGGAATGGTTGGAGCCTGGCTGCTCCATGTGCATCGCTGTTAACGGCGACATGCTGGAGCCCGGCCAATGCTCGGCTTCGACCAGCAACCGCAACTTCCGCGGACGGCAAGGCATTGGCAGCCGCACGCACCTGGTGAGCCCCGCCATGGCAGCGGCCGCCGCCGTCACCGGTCACTTCACCGATGTTCGCACGCTGGGAGAAAACAAATGAGTGGTAAAAAGAAACTCCAGCCATTCACCACGTTTGCCGCTGCCGGAGTGCCGATCAACATTCCCAATTGCGATACGGACCAGATCATTCCCGCCCGTTTTTTGCGCAAGGCCATCGACGACCCGGAGTATCACCGCTTCCTGCTGCACGACCTGCGCTTCAACGAAGATGGTTCTGAAAAAGACTTTGTCTTCAACCGCTCCGGCTTCCGCGACGGCAAAATCATCGTCGCCGACATCAATTGGGGCTGTGGCTCCTCGCGGGAAAATGCAGCCAATGCTTTAGACGCCAACGGCATCCGTTGCGTGATTGCCCCCAGTTTCGGCGACATCCACTACATGAACTGCATCAAGAACGGCATCCTGCCGGTGCGGCTCTCTAACGAAGAATGCACCAAGTTGCGTCAGCAATTGCACGAAAGCCCCGGTGCCGAAATCGCCATTGACCTGGACAGCCAAAGCATCACCGGACCGGACCAACAGAACTACCCGTTCGAGATCAAGCCGTTCGACAAGCAGCGCCTGTCACAAGGCCTGGATGAGGTCGGCCTGACGATGGAGTATGGTGCAAAGATCGACGCTTTCGCAGCCAGCTACAAAGGTCGGTTTGCCTGGGCGAACACGTAACTGCGCGGGATCATTCCGCTGCCATCGCTACCTGACGGCAGAAGCAAGACGCCTTGACCGGCACCTCGGCACGTGCGGCGGCCAGGTCCAGGCGCTGATTGATCAGAACGGACTCGACCTTCTCGCCCCGCCGGGTAAGGCATTCATGCAGACCGTGCAGCGACCACAAATTGTCCGGATGCTGGCAGGCGCGGCTTAGCTTGCCGTCCAGCCCCAGATCAGAGCGGTAGACGGCCTCTGCCTCTTCCACATGCCGCTGCTCCAGCAGCAGCGCGTCGAGGGAATGGCGGCTCGGCTGCATCCAGCCCTAAGGCCCATCCTACGGCAGGGCATCGTCCAGCGCAACGGACTTCCGCAGATGGTCGAAGGCCACACCGAAATTGCCCTTCCGGTATTCCAACTCGCCGTTCAGCATTTCTTCGGCGATGCCCAGCAGATACTCGACCGTGTTATTGTGCACCCGCCGCGTTTCGGGTACCCGGTCCTTGGCCGCCAGGAAGTTGGTCTTCTCCATCTCCGCCGACGCCACATTGCCCAGCGCCGAATGGGCCGCCGCCTTCGCGTAATGCATCATGGCGACGTTGGAACAGTAGAGTTCCTGGTCCTCCGGCAGGTCCTGGTCGATGATCTCCTGCCACTTGCCAAAACGCACGAGCACGTGCTGCTTCATGGTCAGGTAGGCCTCAAGGCAATCCGCCATGGGGGGCGACTCGATGCGAAGCGTTGCTTCCGGCACCGTCGCTATCAACTTCTCCGCAGCCTCGATAGCGGGCGTGTACTGCCCCAGGAACATCGCGCCGTAAATCGCGAAATGGAAATTGTGGATGATGTACATCAGGTAGATGCTGGGATCGTCCGAATAGGCCAGGAAGCGCCGGTCCGGCTCCAAAGCCTTCTGATTATAGACCATCACGTCCCGGTAATGGCCGCACAAGACATCGATATGGGTCGACATGTGTACCAGATGTCCGGAATCCGGCATGATTTCCCGCAGCTTGTCGCCTGCGCGCAGGGCCTTTTGCGGGAAGGGCGACATCTCCATCAGATGCACATAGAGATGCAGCAGGCCGGGATGTTCCCAGGCGTCCGACATGGTCTCGAACGCGTGATCCATGACGGCCATCGCCTCGGTGGTGCCTGCGTGCTTGAAGGGCTCGCCCGTTGGCAGGTCGCACATCCGCCACGGTGTTTCGTTCATGATCGCTTCAACGAAGACCGAGCGCACGTCCAGGTCGTCCGAGTGCGCATCCAGCAGCTTGCGCATCGTGCTGGTATAAGCCTTGTTCCAGGGCAGCATGTCCTCGACCGGTTCCCGCTGGGGGTAACGGGAAGACAGGGCCTCAATCATGGCCTGCTCGATGGGCGTGGCCTTCGCCGCATGCTTTTGTGCCTCCAGCATCGCGTCATAGGAGGCGGCCAGCGCCATCGCCAGGCCCTTCGGGTCATAGAGGTGCCAGGGCATGTTGTAGTTCGGCCCGCTAGCATAGCTGATGCCCCAATAGGCCATGGCGCATTCCGGGTCGTGCTCCAGCGCCTTCTTGAAGCATTTGATCGACTCGCCGTGATTGAAACCAAACAGCCAGTTCAGGCCGCGGTCGAACCAAACCTGTGCGTTTTCGGAGGAAGTGGTGACAGTGCGGCTATAGGGTCCAGGGTCGAAATACGTCATGGAGGAAGCGCCCTTTGCTGTTGCTTGTACAATCGTGCAACAGCAATAAAACTTGAACAAGCGAAAGTTAAATTTCCCCGCTGCGGAATTCACATTGGTTTACATAAATGGAAAGCAAAAAGCAGGCTATTTCAAATCACTAGGGATATTGGGGAGTTTTCAGTGCTTGCCAAACCAGTGGCGGACAGGGAGGGATTCGAACCCTCGGTACCCAATTAAAGGTACGGCGGATTAGCAATCCACTGGTTTAAGCCACTCACCCACCTGCCCGGAGAGACGTTCTTTTATGGTCCGTTGTGCTTAGTGTCAATGGAGTGAACGCGCCTTTTCGTACACTTTTAGCGACCTATATGTGTTGAAGCGCTTTCCTCGCCGATAGGTCCGATTTCATATGGTCACTTTCTGCCTCGTTGCTGGATTGGTTCTCCTGTTTGCCGGTGGCGAAATCCTGGTCAGGGGGGCTGTCGGCACCGCCAGGTCTTTTGCTGTTTCGCCACTACTGATCGGGCTCACCGTGGTAGCAATGGCGACCTCCGCACCGGAGTTGGTGGTCTCGTTGGAAGCAGCTTGGGCGGGGCAGCCCGCGATTGCTGTAGGCAACGTCATTGGCAGCAATATCGCGAACATCCTGCTAATTCTAGGCGTGTCAGCCGTAATTTGTGTGCTGCCGTGCAACAAGGATTTGGTCTACCGTGATGGTGCCATGATGCTAGCGGGCAGCATTTTGCTTACCGGCCTGGTCTATTCTGGTACCATCGAACGTTGGCATGGAGCCTGCCTGTTAGCAGCGCTGGTGATCTTTCTCGTTTACTCCTTCTACCGCGAAAGCTGGCATGGAAACGGAGCAGGGAAGATCTACAAGGAAGAAGCCGACGAAGTGCCGACTCCACCCGGCGGCACCATCGGATCAATCGCGTTTCTATTGTTTGGTGTGGCGCTTTTGGTCGCTGGAGCGCAAATGCTGGTCTATGGCGCAACGGAGACTGCGCGGGCTTTCGGTGTCTCTGAAGCCGTGATCGGATTGAGCCTGGTGGCAATTGGCACGTCCCTGCCGGAACTTGCCAGCGTCGGGGTTGCCGCCTGGCGTGGGCATACAGACGTGGCGCTCGGCAATGTTATCGGCAGCAATATATTCAACGTTTTCGCAATTTTGGGCGCCACCGCGTTAACGGTCCCCGTCAGCATCGACGCGTATTTCCGGGGGCTTGATATATGGTTGATGCTGGGGTCCAGCGCCCTGCTGCTACCGTTGATGCTGACCGGCGCACGGTTGTCTAAGGTTGAGGGCGGGCTGTTTCTGACGGGTTATGCTGCTTATATCGCGTGGCTATTTCAGGGCCTGTAGTGCTTGGCACCAAACGCTTGGCGCAAAAAAAGCGGGCCAGCCCTAAGGCCAGCCCGCGCCACACTTTAACCGACCCAGCAAACTAGCCGAGCACGCCGCCGTCATCGCGGGTAACGGCAACGATGGCAGAGCGCGGAACCGCGTCACCGCCTTCCGGCCAATGGCTGTCGCCTTTCTCGCCCGGGTGCTGAATGCCGACAAACATGGTCTTTTTGTCTGGCGACCAGGTCAGGCCTGTCACCTCACACTCTTTGGGGCCAACCAAGAAGCGTGTGATCTCACCGGTTTCCGTATTGCCCACCAGCATCTGGTTGTTGCCCATACCAGCGAAGGGGATCGTCAAGTTGTTGACCACAATCCCAATTGCCCGTAACGCCTGACGATGATCAGCCAGATTTCCCAACCGCGCCTAAAAGGCTACCGCTTCCCGCGTTCCATCATTTCTTACGCGGGCTCGGCATACCATCGCTTTGCACTCAGTCTGCGCGACGTTGAGGATTTGCTTGCTGAACGAGGCATCAAGGTGAGTTACGAGACAATCCGTTCATGGGTCAGAAAATTCGGAACTCAGATTGCGAAGCATGTCAGGGCTGCGCGTCAACAGCCCTCGGATAAATGGCATCTGGATGAAGGGGTGATCATAATCCGCGGTGTGAAGCATTGGCTGTGGCGCGCCGTTGCCGGCAACGGCGAAGGTCTCGACATCCTGGTGCAATCACGCCGAAATGCGCGGGCTGCAAAGCGGTTCATTGCCAGGTTGGTAGCCCGCTGGGGGACGCCCCGAGTCATAGTGGCGGACTGACGGACAAGCTGCGCCGCTACGGTGCCGCCCTGCGCAAACGCGCGTTGGAGGTGGATCACCGAGCGCATAAAGGGATAAACAATCGTATCGAAGGATCGCACAGACCAACACGGAAACGAGAAAAAATACAGGGCCGTTTCAAGTCAGCCCGTCAGGCGCAGAGATTTCTGGCCGCCCATGATGAAACCGCAAACCTGTTCCGCCCACGTCGCCACAAAATGACTGCCTCCGCCTATCGCCAGAAACGAGCCGCCGCATTTCACCAATGGAACGAATGCGCCATCGAACTGGCCGCTTGAAGAGCCTCAAGTCGGCAGTTTCTTAGGCGCTGAAAACAACGTGACAATGCCATGTTGGTCGCACGATCTATGAAGGCGGAGCAGGGCTGTGGCGTCTGACGTTCGAGGAAAAGCGGCGCATCCTGCTCGCGCATGTGCGCGGCGTCGATATTGATGCCAATGCGGTTGAGGTCGCCCGATTCAGCCTTCTTTTGAAGCTGATCGAAGACGAGAGTGAAGCCGGTTTGCGCGAGTATGTTGATCACACCGGAACGCCGACGCTGCCGGAGTTAAATGGAACGCTGCGAGCAGGCAATAGCCTTGTCAGCCAAGCGGAATGGGCAGCGGCGCGAGGCGCGCTCCCGGCGCGGCTTCTGGAGAAGGTCAATCCTTTCTCCTGGACCGACGAGTTCCCTGCGGAACAAGTACACGGTGGCTTCGACGTGATCGTTGGAAACCCACCCTATATCCGCATCCAGAACATGCAGACCTACTCGCCCGAAGAAGCCGCCTTTTATCAATCGGCGGGGTCTCCCTACACAACGGCGTGTCAGGACAACTTCGACAAATATGCGCTGTTCATCGAGCGCTCACTCAGCCTTGTGGGGCCAGACGGTCGGCTTGGCTTCATTGTCCCGCATAAGTTTATGAGATTCAAGCTGGGCGGGCGCTTCGACGACTGGTAACGGCCGGGAACCCGCTCGAAGAGATCGTGCACTTTAGCGTGCAGCAAGTTTTCGGACGCTTGGCAACCAACTACACCTGTCTGTTGATCCTCGACCGACAGAGCAGTGCGGATGTAACCGTGGAGCGGGTCGAAACCTTGGATTTGTGGCGGTATGGAGCGCCGGGTCCGAGAAGCACAATGCCGGCCGCCGAGCTGACGGATGATCCGTGGCAATTCGCCGATGCGGCCACGCGCGCGCTGTTTGCACGGGTGCGCGCTGCATGCAACCGCGAGTTGGGGGAAGCATCGGAAATCTTCGTCGGCGTCCAAACCAGCGCCGATGCGATCTACATCTTCCGCGAGGTCGGCAGCACGCCGAACACCGTAACGCTGCGGTGGGACGGCCGTAATTGGCCGATCGAGCGGGACGTACTCCGGCTTTGCCTGCACGATGTCACGCTGCACCCTTACACACGCGCAGAGGCCAACAGCTGGATGATCTTCCCCTATGAGATCGTCAACGGTGCTCGCACAACAGCACAGTTGATCCAGCCCGCAGACATGGCGCAGCGGTTTCCGCTCTGCATGGCTTACCTGACAGCGCGTCAAGCTGATCTGCAACGGCGTAATATTGTCGGCGGCACGGCGGCTACCCGGCAGTTCTATCAGTTTGGATCCGCCCCATACTCCCGGATAATGGAAAAGAGTTCACGGATCGCCTCTTCAGTCTGCGCCAGCGCGCCGCAACAGGCGCGCATGAATGCGACACGCTGGGCGCGGCCCTCGATACCGATCATCGCCTGACGCTGCCTAGGTCACCTCAGACCAACGGTATGGTCGAACGGTTCAATGGCCGCATCGAAGAGGTTCTGCAGAGCCATCCCTTCCGATCCGGCGAGGTTCTGGAAGCCACGCTGCTTCGCTATGTCTGGCTTTACACCCAGCCGCTGCCGCAATCAGCCCTGGGCAGCAAGACGCCCTTGCAGGCAATGAAGGGATGGCGAAAACTCAAACTAGAGCTGGTCAGGAAACAGCCATATTACCTTCCTGGATGGGACATGACGGATGCATTATTGATCATGTCGGCAGAAAACCCGCGCAGTGAAGAAACCAAATGGGAATGGAGCAAGCTCGCCGGGAACAAGCTTAGCATTGAAGTGTCTGATGGGGATCACTTCACCATGTTGCGCGAACCCCACGCGGCCGACGTCGCCAGGATCATCAAGGATTGGCTGGTGGAGCGTTAGAGCGCCGCCCGCACCTTCGGAAATACCTCCTTCGCCAGCAGGTCGAAGGTCTCCAGCACCTGAGTTTGGGGCATGCCGACACCCTGACAACTCATGATGATGTGGTTGATGCCCAGTTCTTCGTGATAGCGCAGCATCTCTTCGGCCACGGTATTCGGGTCGCCGACGATGAAGCGGTCCTTGGCGAGTTCTTCGTAGGCCATGGAGATATCGTTGTCGTCCGCCGCCATCTTCTTGTCCTGGCCCCAGTCCTGGTAGGCGTCGTACATCGCCTTCAGGTACGGCCCGGCAATCTTGGTCGCTTCCTCATGCGTGCGGCCGCAGAAAACTTCGCGCCGGATCGGCACTTCGGTTGGGAAAGGCTTGCCGAGGCGGTCTAGTTCTTCTCTGTAAAGCCCCATCTGGCGCTTTAGGGTTGGCAGTTTCTGGTGCGGGTTGAGATACCAGCAATCGGCAATGCGCGCGGCGCGCTTCACCGCGGCGTCGACGTTGGCACCCATCCAGATTGGCGGGTGCGGGTCTTGGACAAAGGGGACGGAAATGCTCGCTTCCTCCAGGGAGAAATGTGAGCCTTTCATGGTCACGGTTTCCTCGGTCCAGAGGCGTTTGACGGCCTGCAGGTTCTCCAGGAACCGCGAAAGGCCTTTGCCCTCCGGCACGCCAAAGCCGTTGAACTCCACCGGACGGTAGCCGAGGGCGACGCCGAAGATCATCTTGCCCTTGCTCATCACATCCATGGTGGCGAAGTATTCGGCCACCTCCAGCGGTTGGTGCAGGGCCAGCAGAACGATGCCCGCGTTTAAGCGCAGGCTCGGGCACTCCGCCATGACGCGGCAGAGGTAGGGGATCTGGGTGAATTCCCGGTGCGGCTTGGTCGAGAAGTGGCTGCCCGTGGTTAGCGAGTCATAACCTAGTGCTTCCAGAGCGCGAGCTTGCTCCATCAATTCGTCAAAGCGGGCGACCATGTCGTCCTCCCACTCAAACACACCGCGCTGCATCACGCCGAATTGGAAGGATTTGGTCATAATCTTCTGATTCCCTCACCCTGAGCGTGCCGAAGGGTGGTTTTTGTATGTGGCGTCATGCTTCGACAGGCTTAGCATGAATGGCTGTTGGCCGCAGGGCTAATACCCCGCCCGGCGGTTTTCATCGATGACGTAGCGGGATTCCAGTTCTTTCACTTGGTCCATCCCCATTAGGTCGAAGAGCTGCTGGAAGCTGGTGTTCTGGTTCATATTTGAGTTGATGTCGCCGGTTTCCCGCAGTTTGCGCAGCATTGCCTGTACGGCGGGAATGGCGGTGGTCAACACGACACCTGGATAGATGCAGAGGGAGAAACCGAGGTCCTCCATCTCCTGCGCCGACAGAAACGGTGTCTTGCCGCTTGTAGCCATGTTGTAGATGAGGGGCTTGTCCAATTCAGCACGGGCTTTGCGCAGTTGGTCTTCCGATGTCATGGCCTCCACGAATAGCACATCGGCACCGGCCTCGGCGTAAGCCGCAGCACGGCCGAGCCCGGCCTGGAAGCCTTCCACCGTGATGGCATCGGTACGCGCAATTACCACGAAGTCATCGTCACGCCTTGCGTCGCAAGCGGCCTTGATATGCATGCACATGTCTTCGGTGGGGATGACCGCTTTGCCCGCCAGGTGGCCACAGCGCTTTGGCCAGCTCTGGTCTTCGATATGCACCCCTGCGACGCCGGCACGCTCGTAGGACTGGATGGTGCGGCGCACGTTAAGCGGGCCGCCATAGCCGGTGTCCGCGTCAGCGATCAGGGGTAGCTGACGCCCGTCTGGCGTGATGCACGCGTCTGCTATGCGCCCGGCATTGTCGACCATCTCGGTCATGGTGAGCAGGCCGACGTCAGGCCAGCCGAGGCGGGAGGCACTGGTACCAGCGCCAGTCATGTAAACGGCGTCATAGCCTTCCGAGGCCACGACCCGCGCCCAGGCCGCGTCTATGACGCCAGGAATCTGGGTCAGCTTCGGCTCGGCGATCAATTCGCGCATGCGGGTGGTCATTCTGGTTGCGGTTTTGTCGGCGGGCATGGGCGGGCTTTCCTTTTCTTCGCGATCGTTCCCGCTTACACTAAGGCAATCCGAGCGCTTGCCAACAGCGGAGAGCACTGCGTTGCCAGAAAATTTCAAGCCGGGCGACAAGATCACCGTCCGCAACGAAACGCCGATAGGCCACTGCCGCACCCCCCATTATTTGCGGGGCAAACCGGGCGAGATCGTCTCCATCCTTGGCGACTATCCAAATCCGGAAAAACTAGCCTATTACCAGAAGGGCGAGTTGCGGCGGCTCTATGAGGTGCGTTTCTCGCCCGCCGATGTGTGGGGCCGCTATGATGGTCCCGCGAGCGATAGTATTATTGCCGATATCTATGACCACTGGTTGGAGCCCGCCAATGGCTAATACCCACGATCACCACGACCATGTGCACCATGATCATGATCATGATCATGATCACGATCATGACCACGCGCTGACCTTCCAGCCGGATCATCCGGATACCGAGTTCGACTTCATGGAAATGGCGATCCGGGAGCTGATCATCGAAAAAGGCTTGCTGACGGCGAAGCAAATCCAGGAACAGATGGAAGCGATGGATGGCCGGACCGTGGAGAAAGGCCAGGAATTGATAGCCCGCGCCTGGACTGATCCGGCATTCAAGGCCCGGCTGAAAGCCGACGCGATGCACGTGCTCAAAGACGAAATGAGCATCGACATGGAGCATCAGCCGGAGGTGATGGTGGTGGAGAACACACCGGACGTGCACAACGTCATCGTGTGCACGCTGTGTTCCTGCTATCCGCGGTCGGTGCTGGGCGTGCCGCCTGCCTGGTACAAAAAGAAGGCCTACCGCTCCCTCGTGGTAGTAGAGCCCCGTGAGGTGCTGAGGGAATTCGGCACTGACCTGCCGGACAATGTCGAAGTGCGGGTGCACGATTCGACCGCCGATCTGCGCTATATCGTGCTGCCGGAACAACCGGCCGGCACGGAAGGGTGGAGCAAGGAACAGTTGATGCCATTGGTGACACGCGACGCGCTGATCGGTGTCACGCCGGCCCGCTCACCCGCTTAGAGGAGCGCTCACTTGTTCGAGGATATTGGCGATCCGGCGTCCTTTCTGGCCGGGTTGGAGGCAGGTGCGCGCATCATTCGGGCGCCAATGCCCCACGGGGGGTACATGGTTTGGCATCAATGGGGAGCAGGAAGGCCTATATTCCTGACTCACGGCTCCTTTGGCGCATGGACCCATTGGACCAAGAATATTCAAGCGCTGGTGGATGCTGGCTTCCGCGTGATTGCAGGGGATACGCCAGGCTTGGGCGATAGCGATTCACCGCCGGAAGACTGGGATATTGCCAGCATCGGCGCGCTGGTAGCAGGCGCGATGGATTATGCGCTGGCGCCGGGAGAGCGCTTTCATCTGGCTGGATTTTCCTTCGGCGGCATTGTTGGCGGGCAGGCGGTAAAGTTGTTGCAGAACCGGTGCGATGGCTTTGCAATCGTCGGGTCAAACGCGCTCGGCGTACGCTTGAACGAGGCGCGCCTGGAAATGCACAAGATGCGCTCCACCATGCTGCCGCATGAGATGAAAGCGGTTCATCGCCACAATCTGGGTGTGATCATGTTCGGCGATCACGGCCGGATAGATGAGCTGGCGCTGCATATTCAGCAACGGAACACCCGCAAGGCTCGAATCCGAAGCAACACGATCCCGCGGGGCGACAGCCTGCGCCAGGTACTGGCAGGCTTAGACTTGCCGGTAACCGGCATCTTTGGCGAAAAGGATGCTACCGCAGGGCCGTATATGGGGGATCGCCGGGAACTTTTCGACTCGCTGCCGAACGCGACCGGCTTTCATATAGTCGAAGGGGCCGGTCACTGGGCGCAATACGAATGCCCGGCTGAGGTCAACAAACTGTTACTGACAGAGCTACTTCGCTGAATCCTGCTCCAGCCGTGCAATCAGAGCGTCGATGGACTTGTTCTGCAGGAAGGTGGAGAATTCTTCGCGCTGGGAGATGACCATGCTCACCCCTCCGACGACCACATCGATGATGCGACTGTTGTCGCCTTCCTGACGGACCCGCCATTCGAGCGATACCGGTGGGCCACCTACGCGCTGTAACTCCGATGTTACGGCGACATCCTTGTCGCTGATCGCCCTGGAGCGGGTGACCTTCATGGTTTCGCCGGAATAACCGTCCAGGCGCTTGGCGTAGATGTTGACCACGTACGATTCGAAAGCCTGGCCATAGCGGTTTCGTGTCGGTTCATCCAAAGGACGCCAATACCGACCCAGCACGAACCGGCCGATAAACGGCAGGTCGAGATATTTCGTGAAAATGTTGCGCAGGCCTTCCTGACGCGGGGCCTTTTGCATGTCGCTATCGCGCAGCAGGATGATCACTTCGTCAGCCAGCGACTGGACCGCAGCTTCCTGGCGCGTGCCAGTGGAAGCAGCAGATGCAGAGCCAACAATCATCAGCAGGCCAACAAGAAACGCTGAAAACCTTTTCATTCGAACTCCAACGGTCTTGGAAACAGGCGTTCATCAATCCAGGGGATTTGACCATGGATAGGCGATGTTCAAGAGTATAAAGGTAAATTTTCGTTTAAGCTAGTGCGCTACATCACAGGTCCAAGAGCCATCGGTCGCGGGGAACTTCCAGCGGACGGCAAGGCAATTTGTCGTCGGCTGCGCGCGCGGCTGGACCTATCGGACGAAGTTCGAAAGGATACAGCCTGCGATTCATTTGCAGTCAGTTCAGGAGATACAGGCCATGGCACGGATACCGTATATCACGCGCGACAAGGTCGACCCCGGCGCGCTGAAGGAGTTCGACGACCTTACCAGCTATGGCCCATTCGGCCACCTGGCGGGCACCATGGGCCACCGCGCGCCGATCCTGCGGAATGCCGCCCGGATGCTGACCGAACTGCGTGAGGAAGGGGTGCTGAACAAGCGCTACCTGGAATTGGCGCTGGTGGCAGTGTCGCTGATGAACCAGTGCGATTATTGCGTGGCGCATCATGGGCCTATGCTGACGGTGCAGGGCGTCTCCAACGAAGGCACGCTGACGCTGCTAGACTATGAAAACCACGCCGAACTGGATGACGTGGACAAGCTGGTGATCGAGTACGCCAAACAGGTGACGCTCAACCCCAACCGGACACGGGACGCCATTTTCGAGCGGCTGCGCGCGCACTTCTCCGACGCGGAGATCGTAGAGCTTACCTGGCGGATTGCGCTTTGCGGCGCGTTCAACCGGTTCAACGATGTGTTGCAGTTGGAAATCGAGGATGAGGCGCACGCCATCCTAGCCGCAGCAGAGTGACAGGCAGCGCTTAGACAATAGGGAAAACAGTATGGCTTGGGTGATTG
This sequence comes from Alphaproteobacteria bacterium, assembly GCA_965202745.1. Lineage (GTDB taxonomy): Bacteria > Pseudomonadota > Alphaproteobacteria > Bin95 > Bin95 > JACKII01. The sequence goes on along the minus strand of CBDBCB010000017.1, from coordinate 221,316 downwards.
GTGTCGATGTAGGCGGCACCTTTACGGACTTTTTTGCAGTCGATCCGACGAGCGGACAGCAGGCACTTTTTAAACGGCCGTCTACGCCGGACGATCCGGGGCGGGCCATTCTGGACGGCTTGGCAGAGATGGCAGCGGCAACCGGCGTCGCGCTGGCAGAGGCGGAGCGCATTGCCCACGGCACTACGGTTGCGACCAACGCCTTGATTCAACGCCGCGGCGGCAAGGTCACGCTGGTAACGACCAAAGGCTTCCGCGATTTGCTGGAAATCGGACGGCAGGTGCGCCCGCATATGTACGACCTGCAACTGGACGCGCCCGCGCCACTGGTGCCGGAAGAACGGCGGCTGGAAGCGGACGAGCGGATTACGGCCGGCGGCAAGATCGTGAAGCCTCTGGATGACGCAGAGATTGCGCGGGTTGTCGAGACCGTGCGGGCGAGCGGCGCGGAAGCTTGCGCCGTCTGCCTGCTGTTCGCATTTGAGTCGCCTCAGCATGAACAGACATTACGCGACGCGCTGGCCGCGGCGATGCCGGACCTGCCCCTATCCATCTCCAGCGAGGTTCAGCCGGAATTCCGGGAGTTCGAGCGCTTTTCCACCACCGTTATCAATGCCTATCTGCAACCGGTGCTGACCGGCTATGTGGACCGGCTGGCGAAGGGCGTGGCGGCGATTGCGCCGAAAGCGAGCCTCGGTATCAACCAATCCTCGGGCGGCCTGATGACCCCGGCGCGGGCGCAAGCGGTGCCGGTGCGGACGGCGCTCTCCGGCCCTGCGGCGGGCGCGATGGGCGCTGCGGCGGTCGCCAGGCGGGCAGGGCATCCGGATGTGATTACGCTCGACATGGGCGGCACCAGCGCGGACGTGGCGCTGATCCGGGCGGCAGAGCCTGCCCTGGCATTTCAGCGGAATGTGGCGGGCTTCCCGATCCGCCTGCCTATGGTGGATATCGATACGGTAGGCGCGGGCGGCGGCTCCATCGCCTGGTTCGACCTTGACGGGCTGATGAAGGTGGGTCCGCAGAGTGCGGGCGCAGTACCGGGGCCTGCCTGCTATGGCCTGGGTGGGACGGAGCCGACGGTCTCCGACGCGAACCTAATGCTGGGACGGCTTGCGCCGCGGGGATTGCTTGGCGGCGGCATGGCGTTGGATGCGGATCTGGCGCGAAAGTCGCTGGAGGATATAGCGGGCAAACTCGGCATGAGCCTGGAGCAGGTGGCTCAGGGCATTATCGATATCGCGGTTGCCAACATGGTCCGCTCCATCCGCACGATCTCGGTAGAGAAGGGGCACGACCCCCGCGATTTCGCTTTGATGCCTTTCGGCGGGGCAGGTCCGCTGCATGCGCGGCCGGTCGCGGTGGAGCTTCGCATTAACACCATGGTGGTGCCGCCAGCACCGGGAATCCTCTGCGCTGAGGGCCTGATCGTCGCCGATCTGAAAGAGGACTTTATCGCCGCTGAGCGGATTGCCGTCGAGGATGCGGCGCTGGCTGCTGCCGGCGCGCGAGTGGCCACGCTGCTGACCGAAGCCCGGACCTGGCTGGCAGAGCAACATGCAGGCGAACCGCGGCTGAACCTTGCTGCCGACATGTGCTACAAGGGCCAGAACTTCGAACTGACCGTGCCGCTGGCTGAGGGCGGGGCAGAGGAGATGGCCCTGCCGTCTGCCGCAGAGATGCGGGCGAAGTTCTTCGACGCCCATGATTTGGCTTACGGCTTCCATAACCCGCATGACGAGGTGGAAATGGTGGCGATCCGCCTGACGGCCCGCTCCTCCATGTATCAGGAGCCGGTGCTGCCTGCGGTGCCTGCCTCGCCGCCAGCCATGCCGGGGCAAAGGGAGTTCCGGGCGGTCTGGTTCACGCCCGATGCACCGGTCGCCGAAACGCCGGTCTATGAACGCACCGACCTGAAGCCTGGGATGGTCTTTAGCGGCCCTGCTATCATCGAGCAATTGGATGCCACCACGCCGCTCGACCCGCGCGACCGAGCGGTTGTGGCCGCGGATGGCAGTCTGATCATTACACTTGGCGGGGAGAAGAATTGATGAGCATAGCACACAGCCCTTTCATCTTGAGCCGTCACGGACTTGATCCGGGACGAGTCGAAAGATCCCGTTGCACACCCTTCGACACGCGCTGCTGCGCACCGCGGCTCAGGATGAAGGCTGGTTATGGAGTGAAAGTATGAGCGACCTCGATCCCATCACGCTGGAAATCTTCTCCAACGCGCTGCGTTCCATCACCGACGAGACGTTTATTGCGGTGATGAAGGCGTCCTACTCCACCAACATTAAGGAGCGGCACGACCACTCCACCGCCATCATGGATGCCAAGGGCCGCCTGATTGCCCAGGCGGAGAACTCCCTGCCGATCCATGTGGCCAGCATGGAAGGCCTGATGAAGTCGCTGCTGAAGAAGTACGGCAACGACATCCGGGAGGGCGACCTGTACGTTGCCAATGACCCGCACACCGCGGGCGGCACGCACCTGCCGGACATTAATTTGGCGCTGCCGGTGTTCCGCGAAGGGCGGCTGATCGGCTTCGTCGCCAATATCGCGCACCACGCGGACGTGGGCGGCATGGCGCCCGGCTCCATGAGTGGCGGCATGACGGAGATCTATCAGGAAGGTCTGCGCATCCCCGTTATCCGCCTGTTTAAGGAAGGCGTGCTGGACGAGGAGCTGTTCGACCTGATCCTGCTGAACGTGCGCTTGCCGATTGAGCGTCGCGGCGATTATTACGCTCAGATCGCTGGTTGCCGCCTGGGTGCCAGACGTTTGGGAGAGGTGATCGACCGTTACACTGCGGCAAAGGTCGAGCGCGGCTTTGAGCAGATCCGTGAGCGCTCCGCCGAACGCATGCGGACGGCGCTGGCGCGTATTCCGGACGGCGTCTACCGCTTCGAAGATGCCATGGACGATGATGGCGTCGGCAACGAGCACCTGACCATTGCCGTGACCGTAACGGTGAAAGCAGGCGTTGCCTCGTTCGACTTCGCCGGGACCTGTCCACAGACGCCGGGCAATGTGAACTGCACGCACAATGCGACGGTTGCAGCCGTAACCTACGGCATCAAGGCTTTGCTCGACCGGAACGCGCCCAACACGCAATCGGTTATCGATTCGGTCGAGGTTCTGGCACCCGAAGGCTGTCTGATCAACTGCACCTTCCCATTCCCGGTCGCTGGCCGTGCCCATACCTGCCAGCGGATTATCGATGTGATCTTCGGCGCGATTGCCGATGCGCTACCGGAACAGGTAACGGCCGCTCCCAATGGCGCGAATACCATGGCCGTGTTCAGCGGCATCCACCCGGCGACCGGTGAGGGTTACGTCTATCTGGAGACGGTCGGCGGCGGCGGCGGTGCGCGTGCAGGCAAGGACGGCAAAGACGGCGTGCAGACGGGCATCACAAATACTTCGAACTTGCCGGTGGAAGCCATTGAACAGGAATATCCTTTGCTGGTTGAGGAGTATGGCCTGGTGCCCGGCTCCGGCGGCACGGGCAAGTATAAGGGCGGGCGCGGCATCCGCCGTGTCGTGCGGCCGGTCGGCCATACCTGCCTGTTCAACGGCGTCGGCGAGCGCTTTCTGATGCAGCCTTGGGGCGTGTTTGGCGGTGAGAATGGGCAAAGCGGCCGCTTTGCCCTGCGCGAGGCCGACGGCAGCGAGACCGCTCTGCCGCCCAAAACCGGCAACCGGGTGCTGAAGCCGGAGCAGGCTGCTATTTTCGAGTCGCCCGGCGCTGGCGGGTATGGGGTAAAGGCCCAAATATCACTACACAAAGCTTCATCCTGAGCCTGTCGAAGGATGAACTGCCACATTTTGGACGCCGCCCCCTCGACAAGCTCAGGGTGAAGGCTCCGTAGAAGGAAGCTGAAAATGACCTACGACCTCGTCATCCGGAACGGCATGGCCGTTCTGCCAGCGGGCCTGGTACCCGCCGACATCGGCGTGAACAATGGAAAGATTACCGCCATCGGCTCCATCCCGGCGGGGCAGGGCGGTGAGGAGATCGACGCCACAGGCCTGACCGTGCTGCCTGGCATGATCGACACCCAGGTGCACTTCCGCGAGCCCGGCAGTACTCACAAGGAAGACCTGGCAACCGGCTCCCAGGCGGCGGTCATGGGCGGGATCACCGGCGTGTTCGAGATGCCGAACACCAATCCGTCCACCAGCACGCCCGAGGCTTTGCAGGACAAGCTGGACCGGGCCAAAGGCCGGATGTGGTGTGAGCACGCCTTCTATGTGGGCGCGACGCCGGACAATATCCGCGATCTGCCGGAACTGGAGCGGCTGCCTGGTACGTGCGGCGTGAAGATGTTCATGGGCTCATCCACCGGCTCGCTTCTGGTTGAAGAGCCGGGCGCGATCGAGGTTGTGATGGCGAACGGCCATCGTCGTGTCGCTGTCCACGCTGAAGACGAGGCACGCCTGCGCGAGCGCTTTCACATTGCGCAGGAGGCGAAAGATCCACGCGTCCACCCGGAATGGCGCGACGCAACCAGCGCTTTAAATGCCACCCGCTTAATTATTGATCTAGCGTATAAAATCGGTCGGCGCGTGCATGTCCTTCACATTTCGACCGGCGACGAGATGGAGTTCCTGCGGCACCACAAGGATATCGCTACGGTCGAGATCACGCCGAACCATATCACGCTGGAAGCGCCGGACTGCTATGAGCGGTTGGGCGCGCGGGCGCAGATGAACCCGCCGGTGCGTGACGCCTCTCACAAGCGGCGCATCTGGCAGGCGGTTGCTAACGGAACGGTGGATATTCTGGGCTCCGACCACGCCCCGCATACCGCGGAGGAAAAGGCGAAGACCTACCCGGAGACCCATGGCGGCATGCCAGGCGTGCAAACGACCCTGCCGCTGATGCTCACCCATGTGAACGAGGGCCGGCTGACCTTGCAACGCCTCGTCGACCTGATGGCGCACGGGCCGAACCGAGTCTGGGGTATCGCCAGAAAAGGCCGCATTGCAATGGGTTATAACGCAGACTTCACGCTGGTTGATATGAATGCGGAGCGCGTGATCGAGAATTCATGGCTGGCGAGCCGAGCAGGGTGGTCGCCTTATGAAGGCGTCCAATGCAAAGGCTGGCCGATGGCAACGATCATTCGCGGCCGCGCCGTGATGCGCGACGCACAACTGATCGGCCAACCGGACGGGCAGCCATTCTGCTTTCACGAGATTGTCAGCGGCGTTTAAGGCTAAACTGTCCTCCGCTTTCATGGGAGGACGACGATGCACACGGACCGTTATGGCAATGACCCTGGCCACTTCTTCGGCGCAAGCGCGAGACCTCTATGTTAAGGCCGTCGACAATCTTCTAGGCGGCGGCGCTCACATGTCGGCAGCCTTTGATAAGGTAGTCGAAGCCGATCCCGGCTTTGCACTGGCCCACAGCGGGCTTGCCCGTGCGCGGCAAATTCAGGGCGATGTTGCGGGAGTGCGCGAGGCGATGACCACCGCTCGCAGCCTTACCGGAGGCCTTAGCGCGAAGGAGCAATCCCACATCAACGCGCTGGGCTTGCTGATTGACGGCAAGGGAGCCGAGGCGTAACCGGCGATCCGCGCGCATGTGGCTGAGCACCCGTGCGATGTCATGGTGGCCCAGACCTGCACCAGCGTTTTTGGCCTGATCGGCTTTTCCGGCAAGCCCGGGCGGGAAGCAGAGTTGCTCGCCTATACCTCGACACTGGCCCCGCATTACGGCAATGACTGGTGGTTCATCAGCCAGCATGCGTTTTCGTACTGCGAGACCGGCCAACTCGACCGGGCCGACGCTTTGATTGAACAGTCGCTTGCCGTTAATCCCCGCAACGGGCACGGCGCGCATGTTCGTGCCCATACTTACTACGAGGCCGGAGAAACACCGGCCGGCATACGCTACCTAGAGGGCTGGGTGCCTGACTACCCCTAGGCTGGCTTGATGCACAGCCACATCTCCTGGCATTTGGCACTTTGGAAGCTGGGGGTGGGCGATATCGAGACGGTCTGGAACCTGATCGACCGCTATGTGGCACCCGGCGTGAGCCAAGCCTTCCCGCTGATTGTGATGACCGACTATACCGCCATGCTCTACCGGGCGGAGCGCTGGCAGACAATCGCAGATTACGCCCATCGCTTCTTTCCCAATCCCGGCGTCGCGTTTGCCGACGCGCATGCCGCTATGGCCTACGCAATGACTGGCCGGACCGAGGCGTTAGAAGCGATTATCGCCAATCCGGTGGGCCCGGCGGGCGATCTCGTCAAGGAACTCGCGACTGCCTATCAAGCCATCGCACAGCAGGATTGGAACGCGGCGGCCGATCTGGCGCTCGGCATTGCCGACCACGCCCGTATCGGCGGCAGCCGGGCGCAACGGGATTTGATAGAGCACACCATGACTTCTGTCATGTTGAAGCTTGGCCGCGCTGCGGATGCAAGGCGGTTACTCGCGATGCATATAGGCCGAAGATTGCGGCGGCGGCTCCTGTCGAATGACTGGCGGCCTAGACCACAAGGGCAGGGCGCTTCCATGGGACGCTGAGGTTCGTGCTTTTACGCGCCTCGAATTAACGCTATAGGTGGGGCTCGCGTTTCTTTCCGGCTCCGAGGCTCCCATGGCCACGCCCTACTACATCACGACGCCAATCTATTACGTCAACGACGACCCGCATATCGGTCACGCCTACACGACGCTGGCCTGCGATGTGCTGGCGCGGTTCAAGCGGATGGACGGCTATGACGTGCATTTTCTGACCGGCACGGACGAGCATGGTCAGAAGGTAGAGAAGGCGGCAGAGGCAGCAGGCGTCGATCCGCAGGCTTTTACCGACCGGGTGAGCCAGAACTTCCGTGACCTGGCTGACCGCATGAACTTCAGCCATGACGACTTCATCCGCACGACGGAGGAGCGGCATCGCAAGGCCTGCCAGGCGATCTGGCAGAAGCTGATAGACTCGGGCGATATCTACCTGGGGGCCTATGCCGGCTGGTACGCGGTGCGGGACGAGGCGTATTACACAGAGACTGAACTGACCAAGGGCCCGAACGGCGAGAAACTGGCGCCGACCGGTGCGCCGGTGGAATGGGTGGAGGAGCCGAGCTACTTCTTCCGGCTGTCGGCCTGGGGCGAGCGGCTGCTGAAGCTCTATGACGAAAACCCAGATTTCATCGGCCCCGCCAGCCGCCGGAACGAGGTGATGAGCTTTGTTAAGGGAGGCTTGCAGGATCTCTCCGTCAGCCGCACGTCGTTCCAATGGGGCGTGCCGGTGCCGAATGATGATGCGCACATCATGTATGTGTGGCTTGATGCGTTGACCAACTACATCACGGCTGTCGGCTATCCGGACGAGAAATCTGAGGCGTTTACAAAATATTGGCCTGCTGATGTTCATATGGTGGGCAAGGATATTCTGCGCTTCCATGCTGTCTACTGGCCGGCCTTCCTGATGGCGGCGGGGATTACACCGCCGAAGCGGGTCTATGCCCATGGCTGGTGGACGAATGAGGGGCAGAAAATCTCCAAGAGCCTGGGCAATGTGATCAAGCCGGACGATCTGGTGGAGCGCTATGGCTTGAATCAGGTGCGCTACTTCCTGCTGCGGGAGGTACCATTTGGCAATGATGGCGACTTCAGCCATGAAGCCATGATCGGGCGTATGAATTATGAATTGGCCAATGATTACGGGAACCTGGTGCAGCGTGTTCTCAGCATGATCAACAAGAATTGCGGCGGGAAGGTGCCGGAGCCGGGTGATTTCACGGATGAGGACAAGGCGCTGCTGGCACCGCTGCATGGATTAGTGCAGACATTGCGGCCGTTGATGGACCGTCAGGCTTTCCATGAGGCGATTGAGGCCATCTGGGTGAACGTGCGCGCCGCTAACGCCTATGTGGATCACCAGGTGCCGTGGGCGCTGCGCAAGACCGATCCGGCGCGGATGGCGACGGTGCTCTATGTGCTGGCTGAGGCGATCCGGCATATGGGCCTGACGAATTCGCCTTATATGCCAGAATCATCCGGCAAAATATTGGACTTGCTGAATATCGCAGCGAGTGACCGGAACTTTTCGGCGATCGGGCCGGACCATGCTCTGACGCCTGGTTCTGAGTTGCCGAAGCCCCAGGGCGTGTTTCCGCGCCTGGTGGAGGCGGCGGCTTAACCATGATAGTCGACAGCCATTGCCACCTGGACTTTCCGGAGCTTTATGCGGAATTGGATGCGGTCGTCGCGCGGGCGAAGAATGCGGGCGTGGGCTGCATACTGACCATCTGTACCAGCGTTGCCTCCATCCCTAAAGTGCTGGAAATCGCGGAGAAATACCCGAAGGTCTATGCCGCCATCGGCATTCATCCGCACCGGGTCGAGGAGCACGGCGTGCTTCCGGTCGAGCAGATTGTCGGCTGGACCGAACATCCGAAGGTGATCGGCATCGGCGAGACCGGGCTCGACTATCACTATGACAAGAGCCCGCGGGATATGCAGCGGCAGAGCTTCGTTAACCATATCGAGGCTGCTCGGCAGACCAGTCTGCCTTTCATAACGCACACGCGGAATGCGGATGCAGATACCTCAGCCATTCTGGACGAAATGTGCGGGGACGGGCAGGCGACTGGTCTGCTGCATTGTTTTAGTTCCGGCCGGGCGTTGGCCGAGCATGCTGTCGCGCGCGGGCTTTACATTTCGTTCTCCGGCATCCTGACGTTCCGGAACTCCCAGGACATACGCGACACGGCCAAGATCATGCCGGAGGACCGGCTACTGGTCGAAACCGATGCGCCGTTTCTGGCACCGGTGCCGAAACGCGGTAAGACCAATGAACCGGCGTTTACGGCTTATACCGCCGGGGTTCTTGCTGAGAGTCGTGGCGTAGATGTTTCAGCGATGCATGAAATCACCACGGCTAATTTCTATCGGTTGTTCTCTAAGTCCGAACGGCCATAGGGCGGTTTGGCTTAAGTTTAGTCTTTGGATAGGACAGAATATTTCCCATAATATATCTTGTGTTACTTATTGCAACTTGAACCAATACCGGCCTAGAAAGACCACCTGGCTTGGTTCTACAGGAGTGTCCCAAACTGTTTCCGAATTAAAATCTAACGCAATTAATATTTAAGGGCTTATATCTATCAACCCAGCGGCAGTACAGGCTGTGCCGCCCCTTTGGCCCGCGCCACAGAAGGCGTCGGAAACCGCTTGCCGTTAAGAATGTCCTGAACGGTCAGCAATTGCATTCGCGAATACTGAACACCCATGACTTCAAGATCGCCTGCCGACGCCATTTCGCGAGCAAAGTTCCGCATCTTAGTCGGCCCTGGATTGTCCATGATGATTAAGCCTGCCATGGGCACATTTTCGCGTTCAAGAACCCCTCGGAGGTTCCGCACAACACTGATACCGATATTTCTGCCACCCTTCACTTCCAACACCATGCTTTCAAGATTGCGTCCTCCCATATCAAAATAGAGCCGCCCGTCAATACCGCCATCAGCCGTCTTTCGCGCAGTGACAAAGCCGTCGATCTGCTCAATTGCCCATTTCTGAAAATGATATTTATCACGTTCCCATAGATCGCGAGCGCCCTCGATGTTGTGTGGGACACCCTCGATCTCAAAATCAATACCATCCTTCAAACCAAGCCGATCTTCCAGCCGAACCTTCGCGCGTGTCAACGGCGGCGTAAAAACCTGCCTACTGGGGCGGCGCAAAAGTCGGCCCCTTGGCACCGCGCCTTGTGGCGTGATGCCCTCAAATAGCAAGCACGTTCCGAGGCGCGTTGGCCGTTAGGCCAATCAGATGATGATTAGCTTCTGGGGCGGCGGGATTTGCTTTGGTTGAGGCGGTAACTTTCGCCATTCATCTCCAGGATATTCCCATGATGGGTCAGCCGGTCCAGCAAGGCACCTGTCAGGCGTTCTGTGCCGAAGGGTTCTGTCCATTCCTCGAACGGCAGATTACTGGTGATCAGTGTTGAGCCGCGCTCGTAACGCTGCGATATCAGTTCGAACAACAGTTCTGCCCCGGTTTTGCTCAGCGGCACGAACCCCAATTCATCAATGATCAGCAGCTTGACCTTGGCCAATTGGCGTTGCAATCGCAGCAGGCGTTTCTCATCTCTGGCTTCCATCAACTCATGCACGAGAGAGGCGGCAGTGACGAAGCTGACCGGCATACCCTTCTGGCAGGCGGCCAGACCCAGCCCGAGGGCGACGGGGGTTTTGCCGGTTCCTGACGGGCCAAGAGCGATGACGTTCTCCTTGCGCTCGATCCATTCGCCGCGCGCCAGTGCCAGCACCATCATCTTGTTCAGGCTGGGGATCGCTTTGAAGTCGAAGCTATCAAAGCTTTTGACGGCCGGGAACTTTGCCGATTTGATCCGGCGCTCAACCATACGCCGTTCACGGTCGATCAGTTCCAATTCCGTCAACCGCGCCAGATAGCGCCCATGATCTACACCTTCGGCGGCGCAGATGCGGGCCTGCTTATCATGCGCGCGCAAGAAGGTTGGCAAGCGCAGAGGTTTGAGGTGGTTCGCCAAAAGCAGTTCTGGAGCATCGCTCATGCGCTATCTCCCGCCAGCAAGCTCATGTAGGATGATGCCGCCCTTGTTGCGATATTGGTTCTGGGCAGGAACGGGTAAACATCCAGATCCAGTCTCGGTGGTCGTCTCTCGACCCGGCAAAGCAATAAGTGTTTGATTGCGTCAAAGCTGACCGCCCTCATCTGCAGTGCGTCTTTGATTGCCAGATGCAAAACCTCCAGCTCAAAGCGCTCCAGCCGCCGCAGTACCTGAACATATTCCCGCTTTCCGGCCTTGCCCTGCCGGGCTTCCAATAATCGTTGGAGGGTTTGGAACGCGTCAGGCAAGTCCCAGCCTTGCAATGGCGTGGCTGGATCAAAGGACATGATCTTGCGCTCGATGAGAGGCAGGTAGTGTACCGGATCGAACATCATGTCGCCCGTGTCATAGCAGCGGGGATGGTCCGCGATGACTTCGGTGGCGCACCCGATGACGACGCGGTCACCGAAGCCCTTGATCCAATGATCCAACCCTCGCGGTGGCCATAGGCAACCGGCCCTGAGTAATCGTTGCCACGCAATCGTCCTTGGGATGTTGATGTGACCTAGCCGCTCTGCAGATCACAAGCTTCAAAGGGCGCGGCTGGCAGGGTGCGCATCGCCGCCAGATCAGCGCCCAGTCGTTCACCGATGCTGATCTTGTGGCCACGCAGAATGTCAGCCTGCCGTTTGCGGCATTGTTCTTCAAGATAGTCGTTGAACGCATCCCAGTTCGCGAACCGCGGCATTGGAACCATGAAGTTGCGACGCCCGTAACCAACCAGCCCCTCACCCTTGCCTTTATCGTTGCCCTTGCCGGGGCGACCATACCTCTCCCCAATCACGTAGTGAGATAGCATCGCACGGAACCGCTGCGTACGATTGCGGGTGCCATCTGGCATGATCTTGGCCACAAGGCAGCGATCCTTATCGTAAAGGATTGAGCGCGGTACAGCGCCGAAGAAGGCAAAGGCGGGCACATGCCCATCAAGCCAGGCTTCAGTGTTCGCCGCAGGATACGCGCGGATGTAGCACGCATCGCTATGCGGCAGATCAAGGGCAAAGAAGTAGGCCTTCTGCTCAACCCCGCCGATACCAACCAACGCTTCGCCAAAGTCCGCCTGCCCATGCCCTGGGGGATGGCTCAAGGGCACAAACATCTCCCGTGAGCCACGCTTTGGCGAACGCACATAGTCTTTGACAATCGTGTAGCCACCATCAAATGCGCATTCGTCGCGTAGCCGCTCAAAGATACGGTTGGCTGTGTGGCGCTGTTTGCGAGGCCGGGCCTTGTCTTCCGCCAACCACTGGTCACTCTGCTCGGTATAAGGATCAAGCTTTGGTCGTTTGATCGGTGCCGTACGCCGATAACCAGGCGGCTCAGAATACGCCAACATCTTTGAAACACTGTCCCGGCTGATCCCAAAATCCCGCGCAATCTGACGCCCCCTCAAACCTTCCTCAAAGTGAGCGTGGCGAACCTTCAAATACAATTCCACGGTGAATATCCCCAAGCCCTCCCATTAATTGAAAGGACAAAAGTGGCCGACTTTTACGCCGCCCGCGACAACACAACGCTGCCGCTACCGTGGCCGAGTATTGCTCCGCCGTTCACTGCCTAACGGCATTTCTCGCATGACAGTCAGGCAGTCGCCATAAAAGAGTCGGTTCATTTAAAGCATCCCCGCATAAAAGACCCGAAGGCGTTGTCGTTCTTGCGTTGATTGTACTTCCAGCATGCTTCCGCGACATAGAGCGGCATATAGCATTTTCGATAATGATGATGCGATCCGTACCAGGCCCGTTTGAGAAGTGACCAGAAGCCTTCAATGGTGTTGGTATGGATGTTGCCGAAAACATATTCGCCCTTGCTATGATTGATTGTGGCGTGCGCCATGGTTGCCCGAACAGCGCTGTAAGCCTTGAATTCATCAGTGATCAGCAGCGAGCCTTCGGGATCGACGCTGCTACGAATGAAGTTTAGAATGTCCTTGCCAGTCAGACTGCTGGCGACACGGGCAACGACTTTACCGCCGCGTTTTACCGCGCCAATAACCGACGTTTTGCGTGTCCCTCTTCATCGCGGAGGAGGTGGAGGAGGTAAATCATTGTTATCAAAACGTTTATTTCGCTTGTGTGGTTTACCACCTACATATCTTTCGTCAGCTTCAACAATTCCTTGTAACAGGATTTCACCCTGCTTGCTTGCCATTTCAGCGCGGATGCGTTTCTGCATAAACCATGCTGATTTTTGATTCATATCTAGATCACGGGCAAGCTGACAACTTGATAGGCTTTTCCTGGCATTAACAATCAAGGCAACACCCAAAAACCATTTTTGAAGGGGTATTTTGGTTTTTTCAAAGACTGTACCAGCCAGGACGTTGAAGCTGGATTTGCATCCATGACAGTTCCATCGGCCAATGCGGTCTTGATCATCTTTACAAGCCACGTTTGTAGCCCCGCAATGCGGGCAATGTGGATCATCGCCCCAGCGAACTTTTCTAAATGCGCAATGCAGGCTTCCTGATCCGGAAACTTATAAAAAACGCTGGTGATGTTCATGATTTCCTCCGTGTGCAACATATATAGCATCAAATGCGCAAAGGATTAAGCCCTTAACTACTAATTGCGAAATCTAATGGAGGTCCCGGCCGTATGCCCGGCTTAAAGCCGGGCATACGGCCGGGAGAGGTTTCTGTTGTAGAGAAAATCTCACCGGCGGCGGCCGCGAACCAGCGTCTGTAGCGCGCCAAAGTCATTTGCCAAGCCGGTTAGGCGCTCTTCACGCTCGTATAAGTCAGCCATTGCGGGCGGCAGCGGTGGCCGCTGGCCTGTGGCCTTCTCAACTGCGTCGGGGAACTTGGCGGGGTGTGCGGTGGCGCCGACGACCAGCGGGCGCTCGCGGACGGGAGCGCAGGCCTCGGTGGCGAGCACGCCGACGGCGGTGTGCGGGTCGAGGGTGTAGCTGGACCGCTCGTGCCAGGCTTTGATGCCGGTGAGAGTCGCTTCGTCGTCAAAGTTGGCGGCGGAGAACATGGACTTGGCCGCAGCGTGGCGGTTCTCGCCTAGGCTCATGCGGCCTTCGGTGCGGAGTTGCTGCATGGCCTCTGCCGTTGCGGTGCCGTTGCGGTCATAGAGGTCGAACAACAGGCGTTCGGCATTCGATGAAAACTGGATGTCCATGCTGGGCGAGAGGCTTGGCTCGACGCCTTTCAGGCTCATGTCGTCGTCGCGGAAAAAGCGGGTGAGAATATCGTTCTTGTTGGAGCCAACGATTAGCTTCTCGATGGGAAAGCCCATTAGCTTTGCGCCGTAAGCCGCGAAAATATTGCCGAAATTTCCGGTCGGCACGCAGACGTCGATAGAGCGCTCCGGCGCGCCCAGTTGCAGGCTGGCGAAGGCGTAGTACGCCGTCTGTGCCATCACGCGGGCCCAGTTGATGGAATTGACGGCGGAGAGGTTGACCTCGTCCCGGAAGGCTTCGTCGGCGAACAGGGCCTTCACCAGGTCCTGGCAGTCGTCAAACGTGCCATCGACGGCGATGCAATGGACGTTGGAAGACTGAACGGTGGTCATCTGGCGCTGCTGGACGGGAGACACCCTGCCCTTCGGGAACAGGATGAAGATGTCGATGGCATCGCGGTCGCGGCAGGCCTCGATGGCGGCGGAACCGGTGTCGCCGGAGGTCGCGCCTACAATGGTGATGCGCTCGCCGCGCTTTGCCAGAATGTGGTCGAACAGGCGTCCCAGCAGTTGCAGCGCCACGTCCTTGAACGCCAGTGTCGGGCCGTGGAAAAGCTCTTGCAGCCAGAGGTTTGAGTCCAGTTGCACCAGCGGCACGACGGCCGGATGGCGGAATGTGGTATAGGAATCGCGCACCATGGCGGCAAAGTCGTCCTCGGCAATTTCTCCGCCAAGGAAGGGCAGCATTAGCTGAGTGGCGACGTCGCTGTAGGAGAGATTGCGCCACTCCCGCATCTGGGCAGCGGAGACCTGCGGCCAGCTTTCCGGCACATAGAGGCCGCCATCGGTCGCGAGCCCAGCCAGAGTGACATCGGCGAAACCGAGGGCCGGAGCCTGCCCGCGGGTGGAGATATAGCGCATGAACTTGCCTTTTCCGAAAACCGCATCGCCGCCAATTTCCCGTCCCCGCGAAGGCGGAGATCCATGCCAGAGAAGCAAATCACAAAGCCCGGACTTTGTGGGGAACTCCCAGGCATGGGTTCCCGCCTGCACGGGAACGGGTGGAGGGTTATGCGTGTGTCTTACAAATACCGCTCGCGGATATGCGCCTTGAAGGCGGCTGTGCCAAGCAGGCCTCCGGTCGCGTTTGTTAGCAAATCGTCCGGGCTGTGCAGCGAGCCTTGCTCGTGCACGTTTTTCCGTAGCCAGCCCACGACTGGAGAAGCGTCCCCCTGCCCTAGCGCCTCATGCAGGCCGGGCACATCGCGCTCCGCGGCTTGGAACAGTTGCGCCGCTGCCATTGCGCCCAGGCTGTAGCTGGGGAAATAGCCAAATGCGCCGCTGTACCAGTGGATGTCCTGGAGGCAACCGAGGCTGAGGTTCGGCGGGCGGACGCCGAGCAGATGCTGCATGGCCTCGTCCCAGGCTTCCGGCACGTCGGCGGCTTCGAGCGTGCCTGCGACCAGCGCCTGCTCCAGCCGGAAACGCAGGATAATGTGCAAAGGATAGGTGACGACGTCGGCGTCGACGCGGATATAGCTAGGCTCCACCTTGGTTGCCCAACGGTAGAGATTATCGGCATCCCACCCCTGCCCTTTGCCGCCAAAGGTTTCCTGCGCAATGGGTGCCCAGAAGCCGGTGAAGGCGCGGGAGCGCCCGACCTGCATCTCCAGGCAGAGCGACTGGCTCTCGTGAATGGTCATGCCGCGGTGCGAACCGACTGGTTGCCAGCGGCGATCCGGGTGGCTGCCGCTGGTGTAGAGGGCATGGCCGGTCTCATGCAGCACCGCCATCAGGCCGGACGTGAAGTCTGCTTCGTCCCAGCGGGCGGTGACGCGGGCGTCTTGCGTGCTGCCAGTGGAGAACGGATGCGTGGTGTCGTCCAAGCGGCCGTGGTGGAAGTCGTAGCCGACGGCTGCCATCAGGGTGCGGCCGAGTTCGCGCTGCTTCTCCACCGGGAAGTGCGGGGCGGGCAGCACGGGCGCAGGCTCCCTGCCCTGCTTTTCCAGAACTTTGGGGAGGGCGTCGCGCAGGAAGGGCTTGATATCGTCGAACAGGGCGTTGACCTGCGCCAGGCCACGGCCTGGGTCGTAGGGGTCCATGAGCGCGTCGTAGTGCGGCACGCCGAGGGCTTCGGACTTGGCGGCGGCGATTTCGCGGACATTGGCCAGGACGGGCTCGAACAGCGGCAGGAGCGAGGCGAAGTCTCCGGTCTGGCGTGCTTCCCGCCAGGCGATTTCGCAACGGGCGGTGGCGGTCTCCCGCGCGGCGATCAGGTCGGAGGGAACGGCGGCGGCGTGCAGGTGCATCCGGCGCATTTCGCGGACATTGGCGGCCTGGACCTCGTCCAGGTTCGCACTTTTCAACGCGGCGAGTGCGTCGGCGATTGCGGGGGCGGCGATGGTCTCGTGCGCGACGGCGGAGAGGGTTGCCATCTCCTCCCCCCGGTCGTCTGCGCCGCCCGGCGGCATCATCACCCGCTGGTCCCAGCCGAGCTTTCGGGTAGCGGTGGAGAGCTTGGCATGGCGGGCGAAGGCTCGCTCGAGGGTTTCGTATGCTTGCATGGGTTAAGCCTGCCAAACTTTGGGCCAGAGATCACAATCGAGCGGGTCACCGGCCAAGAGTGGCGGGTCCCACAGCATGGACTGGATGTTGGAGCGGGGATCGTAGACCACGTCGTCGCCCGCCCAGCGGGTGGCGTAGGCGCGGCGGCGGACGGTCTGGCTGCGGTTGCCGCCTGCCATGTGCAGCAGCAGGCCGTGATGCAAGGTGCAGTCGCCGGGCTCGTAGTCGAAGCGGATGAATTCCAGTTCGTCGCGCATGGCGTCGATATCGGGGACGGGTGGCTCTTCGGTTTTGTATTTGAAGTGGTCGACAAAGGCGACGGGATGATAGTGCTTGCCCCATCGGTGTGAGCCGACAACGAACTCCATTGAGCCGGTCTCTTCCGTGACAGGATCGAGCGCCAGCCAGAGGGTTGCCACGTTCCGGCCCTTGATCGGCCAGTATGTCAGATCGTGGTGCCAGACCGTGGGCTGGGCGGTGTTCGGCTCATTCACCAGGTATTGGTCGAAGACGATGTTGGCCTTGGCCGAGCGCATAACGGTCGCGGCGAGTTCTGCGGCTGGCGAATCGTTAATGAAGTCGCGGAAGCCTGCATGCTGGTGCCAGAGGAACGTCTCGGACGAGAATTTTCCGTTCGGATCGTCGTGGCTGAGGTTGTGGTAGAGCTTGCCCGGATTGGCGAGGCAATTGTCCAAAGCCTCCCGCATCCGTGCGACCGAATACGTATCGAAAAAGCCTTTCAGGAGGACAACGCCAGTTTCCTCATAGGCCCGGATTTCATCTGCCGTGATTGGGCGGGTAAGGGTCATGATATGGCTCCTTGGGGTCGGGGCATATTGTTCTCTTCACCCTTCGACAGGCTCTGGGGAAGAAGAAAGGCTGGCTTTAAGCCTAGTATTCGCCCTTCCGGCGGTGAAACAGGATGAAAATCACGGTGAAGATCAGGGCGAAGCTGAACCAGGTTAGCGCGTATTGCAGGTGGTCGTTGGGCAGGCTTGGCTGCCAATCCTTGCTCACCACATAGAATGGCATAACAGGCCCCTGCCCGGCTTTTACCGTGTCAGCCATGACGGCCGAGTTGGCCGTGTACCATTGGTTTGCGGCTGGTTCGTTGTCGGGCGTGAACAAGCCGGGTTCCGGCGGCAGGCGCAAAATGCCCTCTTTAGCGACTGCAGTGGGAAGCTGCGGAAAAGCCTCACCAAAGCCGACAAACGTGTGC
The DNA here is from genome assembly GCA_965202745.1 of Alphaproteobacteria bacterium. GTDB lineage: Bacteria > Pseudomonadota > Alphaproteobacteria > Bin95 > Bin95 > JACKII01. Next base: position 203,785 of record CBDBCB010000017.1, on the reverse strand, counting down.
TCCAGCAGGATCACGCGCCCGCTTTCCTCGCGAATCAGAATCATCAGCAGATCGCCGACCTTGCCGTCCCTGCTGCGGCCAGGAAACCGGAACCAGCTGTCAGGCACCACTGAGCCTGATACTAGCACACGGCGGTATTCCCAGTCCGGCCCCGTGCTCGCCGGCAACGGAACTGCCAGGGTTTGCAGGTGCTGCTCCACGGTTTCAATCATGCCGCGCTTCCACTCACGCCGGTCGAGTTGCCAGAATCCCAGAGCCAGCAGGATGGCAAGGCAGAGGATGCCCAGAGAGGCCGTTAGCAGCGTTGGTCGGCGGAAGCGCACGGTGTGTTCTAGCCTAACCGCTCATGGTGAGGCCGCCGGAGACGCTCAGCACCTGGCCGGTGATGTAGCTGGAGCGGTCGGAGCAGAAAAACAGGATAGCGTTGGCGATATCCTCAGGCTTGCCCAGGCGGCGCATGGGGACCGCGCGCTTCAACGCTTCCTGGAGGTTTTCCGGCATATCGGCGAGCAGGGCCGTTTCGGTCGGGCCGGGTGCTACGCTGTTGACGGTGATGCCGCTGCGGGCCATTTCGCGGGCGAGTGACTTGGAAAACGCGATCACACCGCCCTTGGCCCCGGCATAGACAGTCTCGCCGGAGGAGCCGACGCGGCCCGCATCGCTTGCCACATTGACGATAGATCCGCGGCGCGCCTCGACCATCGGCGGCAGGAACGCCTTGCAGACGCGCACCTGTCCCAGATAGTTGAGTTGGACGATATGCTCGATGAATTCCGGTGTGTTCTCCAGGAACGGCTGGCCTTTGTCCCAGCCCGCCACATTCACGATGCAGTCCATTGCAACGTTCTTATCCGTGATGGCGGCGGCGAGAGCGTTGATGCCGTCAGGATCGCAAACGTCGAGACGGTGGGCCTCCCCCTGCCCGCCTGCGGCCTGTATCTCAGCTACGACTGCTGCAACGCCGTCGGCGTTGATGTCGGTCGCGATTACATAAGCGCCTGCTTCGGCCAGCACCCTGGCGGTTGCCGCGCCGATGCCGGAGGCGCAGCCGGTGACAAAGGCTTTCTTGCCCGAAAGGTCGATCATTGGGGCATATCCTCTAGCTATGTTTATCTGCGGCGATTCTAAGCAGGTTCGGCGGTAGCGGGAAGAGGACTCAATACCACTTCCGAATAACCCTCCGGCACCTGATACCGCAGGAGATCGGCATCCGACGCGCCGAACACCACCAGCGGTAGCTCACTGCCGCGCATTGCGTGTGTGCCGAGCGGCGGCAGGGCGGGTGCGCCTTGGGGCATGATCGCGGCAACAGCTTCGCTGATGATGACGGAATAGGGCTGCGTTTTCGTCATATTCTCCAGCCTGTTCACCACATTGACCGCGGGGCCAATCGCCGTGAAGGACTGACGCCCGCCTGTGCCGATATTGCCAAAGGCCAGGTCTCCTCGATGGATGCCCAGTCCGGCCTGCAACGTTTCCTCGTCCATATCCGCCAGGTTTTCGTTCACATCGAATAAGCGGCGGCGGAATTCAGCGGCGGCGGAAAAGGCAGCGGCTGCCGCGCTCGCAGGATCGTCTGCACGGAAGATCGCCAACACGGCATCACCCGGATAGCCGAGAATCTCTCCGTTGAAATTCTGCACAGCGCCGGCCGCGCACTCCAGGAAGCCATTCAGCAAGGCCATGTAGCGCTTCATGCCAAGCCGCTCTACCCGGCCGGTGGAATCACGCAGGTCAGCATTCCAGACCACCGCATCGATGGTTTCAAAATCGCCGCGTTTCATTTGGCCGCTCAGCACCTGCCGCCCGGCGCTGTCGCCCAGATAGGTCCGGGCGACATTGAGGGCGATCTGTTCCCGGATGGCGAGCTTGCAGGCCACTGACAGGCGTCGGACCAGGTGTTGCAGGGCCTCAATATGCGTGTCGGCGAAACCGCCCGGACGGTCGGTCACCCAGGATGTTGCGATTCCGTCCGGACGATTTCCCGGAATCTCGATGTCTGGGCTGACAAATGGCATGACGACGGCGAAATAGTCAGTCGCACCTTCCGCCACCAGGTCTTCCAATACCGGGAAATCAATGAGTTTGGCAGGGCCGGCCAACGGACGGCGGAGATATTTGATGCCATTCTCGACCATGAAGGCGAAAGGACGCGGACCCAGGATTTGTTCAGGCCGGAGCCGTGAGCGAACTCCTGCATCGAGACACCAGATTGCCGCTGCCACATCACGCTGACGGACTCGAAAGACGGATGCAGCGTGCGGTAGGTAACATGGGCGCGGCTGACCGGGACACCGTTGGCCAGCACCCGCTTGGCAGCGCCCTGCACCAGTTCCGGCATGTCAGTGCCATTCAAAGCCGCCTGCATAATCCAGTCGGCAGTTGCGCGTTGCAGTGACTCGTCGCTCATTCGGCTGGATACTCCGCTGGCCGCCACAGCCGGGTGAGGAAGCGCCAGATGCTGCCTGCCACTGTGCTGATATCAACGCCAATGGCGACCAAGACCGGAACCACCAGCAACACCAGCGCCGTCGCCATCCCCAGGCCGAAAACGATCGTTATCGCCATGGGAATCAGGAATTGCGCCTGCAAGCTGGTCTCGAACATCAATGGCGTCAGGCCGCCGATAGTGGTGAGCGATGTCAGCAAAACAGCGCGCAGCCGCTCGCAGGTGCCCTGGGCAATCGCCTCATGCAGGGCAAGGCCGCTGCGCATCCGGCGGGAGATGGTGGAAATCAGGACGATGGAATCGTTAACCAGAATGCCGGACAGGCCCAACATGCCAACCATGGAAAGAAAGGTCAGGTCGTAGTTCATCAGGTAGTGGCCGAAACTGACGCCGATCATGCCAAAGGGAATGATCGCCATGACGGCCACCGGTAGCCAATAGCTGCCGAACACCCAGGCCAGGATGATGTAGATTAAAGCCAGTGCCGTGATCGCGCCGATCTTCATGTCGCCAAAGGTCTGGGCCTGTTCCTCCGCCTTGCCAGCGTACCGGACGTTGAGGCTGTGTTTCTTGGCCAAGGCCTGTATTTCCGGGTCGAGGGCGGCCAGAACTTCGCCATTGCTGGTGATGTTCTCGTCGACCTCTCCCGTGACGGCGACTTCCCGGAAGCCATCATGGCGGCGGATGGTGGAGAAGCCGCGCTTTGCCTCCATCGACACGACCTCGCCCAGGGTCACTTCCGCCCCGGTCGGCCCGCGCAGATAGAGGTCTTCGAGGGACATAGACGCCAGTGCGCTGCGGTCCATTTGGACGATAACGTCCACTTCCTCGTCACCGCGCGCGAACCGCTTGGCTATCGCCCCTTCAAAGGCGTTGCGCACCTGGCGGCCGACACTCTCGGTCGTAAAGCCCAGCGCTTTGCCGCGCGGGGTCAGACTGAGCGCGATCTCCTCCTTGCCGAAGGGCAGGTTGTCTTCCAGCTCGAAAACCCCCGGGAAGGTGGCAAGCAGCGCCAGCAATTCGGTCGATGCCTGCTTCAACTGGTCGGGTTCGCCGCCGAACAAGCGGATATCGATCTCGCGGCCCGGCGGACCACCCTGGGCCTGCGTGATGCTAAGGCTCTCCAGGTCGGCGATTTCCGGCAATTTGGTCCGCCAGGCTTCAACGAATTGCCGGGTGCGGACGTCACGTTTTTTGGATGGAACCAGTTCCAAAAAGATCGAACCGGAACTTTCTCCGAACGAGAGCGCACCCGGACCATCGGCACCGGTCTGCTGCCCAACCCGCGCCATGGTCAGATGGATCAACGGCTTGTCAGGAGAAACCTCGCCTTCGGCGGCATAGGCAGCGGTCTCGATCTTGCGCAGCACTTGTTGCATCTGATCCCTGTCGTTGCCAGCCACCAGCTTGACGTTTGCGAAGATGACATCGACTTCCGGCGTCGGGAAAAAGGTGAAGCCTACCCTGCCACCTTGGATCAGGCCGACGGCCACCAACAGAATGGCGATTGCCAGCGCGAGGGTCGCGTAGCGCAACCGGAGAGCAAACTCGATCAGTCGACGGAAATGAATGTCCTGCATCCGTGTAAACCAACGGTCGAACCGTCCCCGGAGCGGGTGCACCTTGCTGGGATCGCCCTTCAGGGCGTGGCTTAAATGGCCGGGCAGCACAAGGAAGCTCTCAACGAGAGAACAGAGCAAGGCCGCTACAACGACCAGCGGAATGGCGCGGATAATCGTGCCGATGATATCCCCAACGACGAACATCGGCAGGAAGGCAGCGATGGTGGTCAGGGTCGAGGCCAATACCGGCGGCGCCATGCGATGCGCGCCAATCTCCGCCGCAGACAAAGCGGAATGACCGCGGCGGCGCTGCATTTCGGCATGCTCCCCCACCACGATGGCGTCATCGACGACGATGCCCAGCACCAGGATCATGCCGAACAGGCTGACCATGTTAATACTCTGGCCGGTCAGCAGCATGATGCCCATCGCGCCCAGCAGCGCGGTTGGGATGCCGATAGCAACCCAAAAGGCCACCCTGATATTCAGAAAAATCACCAGCACGATCAGAACGATCGCCAGACCGCCGACCCCGTTGTTGACCAGCAGGCTGATGCGGTCCTCGATCAGACCTGCTTGCTCGCTAAATACGGTCAGGGAGACGCCGGCCGGGAGGTTCGGACGGATATCATCCAATGCGGTTCGAAGTATCTCCGCTGTTTTCAAGGCGTCGGCGCTGGTCGCCCGCTTGATGTTCAGTTCAATAGCCTGCTCGCCCTGAAACCAAGCCGTGTAGCCATCGGGATCGAAGCTGTCGGCAACCTCGGCAATGTCGCCCAGCAGTACTTTTTCGCCACTCTCCCGGGATAGTATCTCAATCGCGGCGACGCCCTCTGCGGTTTCAACCAAGCCAACAGAGCGGATTTGTTTGACGATACCGGCGGCGGTATCGCCGGATGGAATGTCCTGGCTGGATCTGCCGATGCTAGAGGCGATATCGCTGACAGTGAGATCCAATGCGCGCAAGGCTGCCGGCGGCACGGCAACCTGTATTTCCTCCTGCCGGTCACCGAAGAAATCAACCTTGTCGATGCCCCGCCGGATCAATTCGTCCCGGATATTTTTGGCAAGCGCCTTCAACTCCACCTCGCCGACGAACCCGGCAAGCAGCAGGCGGGCAATGGTGTCGTAGCGGACGATGCGCTGGATCTTGGGCTCTTCGCTGTCTTCCGGCAGGGTCGTTACCTGGCCGACGGCGTTCTCCACATTGGCAAGCGCAGCCTGCATATCGGTGCCGGGCAAAAACTCGACCACGACACTGGCGGAGCCTTCCCGTGAGATGGAAATGACGTTTTTGACACCGTCCAGAAAGCGGACTTCGCGGTCAATTGGCTGGACGATATTGCTGTCTACATCGCCTGCGCTCGCGCCCGGCCAGGCGACGATCGTCAGCACCGTATCGATGCCGAAATCAGGAAAGAACTGAGTCTTCATCCGCATGATGCCGATGACGCCTGCCAGCATCATCATGATCATGACCAGATTGGCGGCTGTGCGGTGGCGCGCAAAGAAGCTAAGAAAGCCTTGGGACTGACTTTCCGGCTCGGCTGCCGGCGGGTCTGCCGTCATTGTCAGGTGCCACCACCGGCGATGCGCACACGCATGCCATGCGCCACGGCCGGGATTGGGGTCACCAGGATTTGGTCCCCTGCCCCGAAGGCACCGCGGATCAGCACTTCCTGACCGATGCGGCGCACCAGCGAGGCTTTACGTGCGGTCAACTTGCCATCTTCGATCGCAAAGACCTGCCCGTCGTGCCAGGCGGCTTCCGGCAGGCGGACCACATCCTGGAATTCAGGCCCTGCCATGCGCACCTCCACGAATGCGCCGGGTCGAAGGCTGCCGCTACTGCTGATTCCGGCGAGTTCCGCATATAGCTGCACGCCGCCGCTGGCGGCATCAATCTCCGGTCCGATGCGGGTGATTGCGCCTGCGAAGACCTGGGGCGATCCCTGGACCTGCCAGGTTACGCTGACCTTCTGGCCGATAACGTCGGTATCGCTCATCAATTCCCCAAAGCGCCGTGTACTGACGTAAAACTGCACGTCCATGCGGGAGGAATCAATCAGCCGCGCGGCGCGGTCGGCCTGGCTGACCTGCTTGCCCAATTCGATGCCGATATCGGTCAGGTGCCCGTCAAACGGGGCGAGAAGACGGGTTTGGCTGAGATTGTGCTCTGCCCGGCGCAATTCGGTCTCTGCCCGTTCGATGACTGCCTGTTGGCGCAGTAAATTGGATTCCAACCGTTCGACGGCGAACCGGCGCTCGATCAAGCGGGATTTGGTATCCAGCAGTGCCATACGGGAATCGTCCAGCGCCTTGCCGGAAGCCGCGCCGCGGGTCCGCAGGGATGACAGGCGGCGTTCGTCACGCTCGCGCAATTCTTGCTGGGTTTCCTGCTCTACCAGCATCGCTTTGTTGGCTTCCACCTCCGTGGAAAGCTCCGCCAAAGCCGCCTGTGCCTCCGTCAGGTTGGCCCGGGCGGATGAAACGGCGATTTCGTAATTGAACGGATCGATTTCCAGAAGCACCTGTCCCGCCGTCACAGGAGCGCCAGCCTGAAATACCGGATTGACCGCAATAACGCCGCCACTGACCAAAGGCCGAAGTTCGACCTGCCGGGCGGCGACGGTCTGACCATAGAACAGCAGTTCAGGACGGACATCGGTGGTGTTTGCGGATTGGGCCCGGACCGTCCACACCTTCTCCGCCACATCAACCGGTGCCAATTGCAGCTTGGTGTAGACCAAACCCATCATGATCACCGCGCCAATCGCCAAAATGCCGATGGGCAGCAGGCCTAAGGCTAACCGCCGGAATGTACTGCGCCGCGCCATGGCGGATGTCCCTGAAGATTGGGAGAATTATTCAGCCATATAGTCGGCATGACAGCTTTATCAATGCGGCGATTTCAAAGCCTTTTGGCCATAGCCACCACCACCCGGCGTGCGGATGGTGATTGTCTGGCCAGATGTCAGCATGTGGTCGGCGCGCACGTCCGTTGGTTTGCCGTCGATCAGCACCTCCCCCAGCGCGCCAGGGCCACCGCCTTCTAGCCCCTCTGCGGCATGATTGAGGCGTTCGGCCATGAAAATAACGCCGATGGGCGTATCGGAGCGGCTTTCGAAGACCACTTCCTGTCCTTCCCCGCCCGGATGCTGTCCCGCGCCACCGGAGCCTTCCCGCAGGCTCTTGGAGTGCACGTAGAGCGGCGTGTTGCGCTCCACCAGCTCCACCGGCACGTTGGAGATGTTGGAGGGCCAGGAATAGCAGCTTTCGCCTGGCTTCGATGGCAGCGCACCCATGCCGCCATTGAAAAACAGGGTGTTGGCGTAGGTGCGGCCGCGCTTGTCCACGCCGGTCTGGATGATGCTCCAAAGCGGTGAGCCGCAGGCGGCCATGACCTTGTCCGGTAGCACAGGGGCGAGTGCCTGAAACACCAGCGCCGGCAGGTAATGCCCGGTCGCCATGCGTCCGCCGACGGAGATCGGGTATTTGGGATTGACGATGGTGCCTTCGGGCGCGGTCACCTCCATGCAGCGGAAAATGCCGTCATTGTTGGGCACATCCGGCAGCAGCGCGCATTTCAGGGCGTAGGAGACCATGGCGAACGTGTAGTTCATGGTGCAGTTGATCGCGCGAGGGATTTGCGCGGACGTGCCGGTGAAATCGACAGCGATGCGCTCACCCTCGACCGTGATGGCGCACTGAAAGTGCAGAGGCAATCCTGCGAAGCCGTCGGTGTCGAACTGGGCCTCGTAGCGGCCATCGGGCACTTCGGCCATGGCGGCGCGCATGGCGCGCTCGCTGCGGCCCTGGATTTCCTCGCCGAACGCGGTGAGGTCGGGCAAGTCGTACTCGTCCATGAGTTCGGTGACGCGCGCTTCGATCAGGGCGAGGCCGGTGAGCTGGGCCCAGAGGTCGCCTTCGGTCTGGTCCGGCGTGCGCACCTGGGCGAGGAACAGCTTGATGAGCGTGTGGTCAGGCTCGCCGCGGTCCAGCAGCTTCATGGCTGGAATCTGGAAGCCTTCCTCGAACAGTTCCTTGGCCACGACCGAGCGCACTTTGCCGCCAATGTCCGGCGCGTGGGCGGTGGAGGCAGCGAAGGCCGCGAGCCTGCCGTTCTTGAAAATGGGCCGGGCGACAGTGACATCGTTCAGGTGGCCCGTGCCGACCCAGGGGTCGTTGCAGACATAGACATCGCCTGGGTTCATGTTTTCCCGGCCGATCTCGCGCAGGAAATGCTGGACAGTGACGGGAAGGCAGGCATTGAAGCTGGGAATGCTCTCCGTGTTCTGGACGAGGGAATGACCGTCCGCGTCGGTGACGACGCAGGCGAAGTCATTAGATTCGTTGACCAGGGTGGAGAAGCTGGTGCGCTGGATGGTCTTGGCTGCCTCGTCGGCGGCGGAGATCATGCGCCGCCAGATGACTTCCAAGGTGACAGCGTCGAAGGGGGCGGTGGTGGTCATGGTTTCAGTCCCAACAGGTGCCGATCCCCGGATGGAGCGGAGCGGAGGTCCGGGGTCTCCGTCGGAGTATCAATCGGAAGGAGACCCCGGACAGCCCTAGGGGCTTCCGGGGATCGGTTGCTTTGAAGCGGGCGCATCACAAATCCACCACGATGTTGCCGTCGTCTGCCACATGGGCCTTGCCGCTCGGACCGACGATTAACGTGCTGGCAGCTTCCTCGATGACGGCAGGGCCGGCGAACGCAAAGCCGGACGGGAGGTCGGCGCGGTCGTAGACGGGCGTCTCGACGTAACCTGACGCCTCCGGGAAGTAGACACGGCGGTAAGCGTTTGGCTGCGGTTCGCCGGAGGCTGAGACGGCTGAGCGGGGGCGCTCGCCCGGCACCTCGACGCTGACGGCAGTGCGGATGTTGATGATCTCCACCGGCACGGCGGGAGGCTTGCGGGTGAATTTGGCGATGTAGGCGGCCTCGAATGCTGCAATCAGGGCGAGTTTGGAAGCTTCGGTGTAGGGGCCTAGCGGCAGGGTGACGACCACCTCAAACGCCTGGCCAACATAACGCACATCGGCCAGCCGCTCCACCTGGGCGGCGGCGGGGTTGAGGCCGGTACCTGCGATCAGGTCCCTCGCCTCTGCCTCCAGCCCGGCGAAGCGGGCCTCGAACGCGAGCCAGTCCAGCGAGTCCAGTTCCGCCACGACCGAGGCGACCCGGTCCACCCGGGCGGGCGCGATCAGCAGGCCGACGGCGCTAGCGACTCCTGCGGCGGGCGGCACGATCAGCCGCTTGCAGCCGAGCTTCTGCGCCACGTGATAACCGTGCAGCGGGCCGCCGCCGCCGGTGGTCAGCAGGGCGTAGGTGCGGGGGTCCTTGCCACGTTCGGCGATGTGAACGCGGGCGGCTCCCGCCATGGCCTCGTTGGCGATGTCGTGGATGCCCCAGGCGGCCTGCTCGGTCGAGAGACCGGCTTGGGCAGCGAGGCAGGCGACGGCGGTGCGGGCGGCCTCGATGTCGACACTCATAGAACCACCCGCGAAGAAGTCCGGGTTCACGTATCCCAGCAGGAAGTTGGCGTCAGTGACGGTGGGCAACTCCCCTCCCCGGCCATAGCAGGCAGGACCTGGCTCGGAACCGGCGCTGTCGGGGCCGACCTGGAGCAGGCTGAGGGCGTTCAGGCGGGCGATGGAGCCGCCGCCCGCGCTGATCTCGATCAGCTCAATGGTGGAGATCTTGATCGGCAGGCCGGAGCTGTGGGCGAAGCGCTTCTGACGGGCAGCTTCAAAGTCATAGGAAATGAGCGGCTGGCCGTCATCCACTAGGGAGAGTTTGGCGGTGGTACCGCCCATGTCGAAGGCCAGCACGTGGCCGCCGCCGTCGGCTTCGCTGAACCAGGCGCCCGCGAGCGCACCTGCCGCCGGGCCGCTTTCCAGAAGCGCGACGGGGGCTTGCTTTGCCTGCTGGAGCGAGCCGAGGCCGCCGTTGGAGAGCATCAGTTGTAGGGGCGCGGCAATGCCGAGGCCGGTTAACTCTTCGGCAAGGCGGTGCAGATATTGTGCTGCCAGCGGTTTGATGTAGGCGTTGACGACAGTGGTGGAGGTGCGCTCGAACTCGCGTATTTCGGGGGCGACCTCGATGGAAAGGCTGACTTGCAGGTCCGGCACTTGCTCGGCCAGGGCGTCGCCTGCGGCCTGCTCGTGGGCCGGGTTGGTATAGGAATGCAGGAAGACCACGGCGACGGACTGGACGCCGTCTGCGTGCAGGGCTTTGGCCTGATCGATCAAGGCGGCAAGGTCGAGTGCCGTGCTTTCGGTGCCGTCGGCATCGATACGGCCAGCCACTTCCTTGCGCCATTCGCGGGGGACTAAAGGCGCTGGCTTGGCGATAGAGAGATCGTAAAGCTCGTACTTCCGCTCCCGCCCGATTTCGAGGACGTCACGAAAGCCTTCGGTCGTGATCAGGCCGGTGGCAGCGCCCTTGCGTTCGATGGTGGCGTTGGTGAAGAGCGTGGTGGCGTGGACGACGCGGCCAATCTTGGCGGCAGGCAGGGAGTCTTCGGAGAGCACCTGGCGGACGCCGGCGATGACGCCCTCGGCCGGGTCGGTGTGCGTCGTCAGCACCTTGCGTGCGAACTGGCTGCCGTTTGCATGGTCGAAGACGACGATGTCGGTGAACGTGCCACCAATATCGATGCCGAGGGAGTAGCGGGCGGTCATGGTGTTGTAATCATTCCGATGTTGGTCATTTTAAAACCGCCCTGTCCCGGCCGGATCGCGGGGCTAGAATCGGCGGAAGAGCCGGGATTCCGGTAGGAGGCACACCCGGAGGGAGATCCTAGCGCTCCGCCCGGCTTCACGCCGGGCATCCGGCCGGGAAAGGTGGGATTTTCTGTGGTAGAAAGCAAAATTACCCTGCCCCCTGCCCGAACACGGGCATTACCTCTTCCGCGAACAGGCGCATGGAGCGTTCGGCTTCGGTGTAGTCCAGGTTGTGGAAGTTCACCTGCATGGTGGCGTGTTCGAAGCCGCCGGTTTCTTCCTGGTACATGTTGATATTGTCGATGATCTCTTCCGGCGTACCGATCCAGGCCGCGCCCTTGGCGATCTGGGTGTCGGTGTTTTCCTGCTGCATGGCGGTGATGATCTTGTCGTAGCCGGGATAATCGTCTGAGGACATGCCGCCCAGCCAGTCGCTGGCGCCCTCCACCAGGGATTTCAGGTAGGCGTCCAATTGGGGCCGCGCGATCTCCACCGCTTTCTTGCCGTCCGGGTGACAGAACATGTGGTGAGCCAGCATGACCTCGCCGCGGCCCGGATAGCCGGCCGCTGCGCGGGCCTCGCGGTAGATGCCGATCAGCTCCTTCATGGCTGCGCCCAGCATAGGCACGCACATGGTGTTGTGGCCGGCCTTGCCTGCAAACTCGAACGAGGACGGTGTCGCGAGCGCCGCCACGTAGAAGGGCGGGCGCGGCTGCTGGGTCGGGCGGGGGTAGGTGGTGGTCTCTGTGATCTGGTGGAACTGGCCCTGGTGAGTGACGTTCTCCTGCTCCAGCAGCAGGCGCACCTGCTCCAGCCCTTCCTGGAAACGGGCGACGGATTCGTCCGGGCTGACGCCGAAGCGGCGGAATTCGTGGGGCAGGAAGGCCCGGGCGAAGCCCACGTCCAGGCGGCCGTTGGAGATGGCGTCCAGCATGCCGATCTCGCCCGCCAGCTTTAGCGGGTTGTTAAAGGCCGGCAGCACCGCGCCGGTAATCATCCGCGCCTTCTTGGTGCGCGCGGCAGCGGCAGCGAGGAACACGATGGGGTTGGGCGAGTAGCCGCCATAGTAATGGAAGTGGTGCTCGACGATGCGCACATGGCTGTAGCCGAGCGGGTCCACCAGATCGCAAAGCGCCAACGCCTCGTTGAAATACTGGTCGGCGGCTTTGTGCTGCGGCCCCACATCGGGGAAGAACTGAATGCCGAATTCCATAGGCGAGACGTCTCCGGGTTGGCTTTTGGTTGGTGCTGCGGTTAGGCTTAAACTCAAAGTAACGGGTTCGCCCGTGACCGCAAGCGGCGGAGATCGCATGCCGAAAGAACTTCTCCTCAATGCCTTTCATATGAACTGCATCGGGCACCAGTCGCACGGGCTTTGGACCCATCCCCGCGATACCGCGCGGGACTACAACAAGCTCGGCTATTGGGTCGATCTGGCAAAGACGCTGGAGCGGGGGCTGTTCGATGGCCTGTTTCTGGCCGATGTGCTTGGCATCTACGACGTCTATGACGGCTCGCCCGATGCCGCGCTGAGGAACGCGACGCAAGTGCCGGTGAACGATCCGCTGATGACCGTGCCCGCCATGGCGATGGCGACGGAACACCTGGGCTTCGGCGTCACCTGCACGCTGAGCTACGAGCCGCTCTACACCTTTGCCCGCAGGATGAGCACGCTGGACCATCTGACGGGCGGGCGGACTGAACAGCGCGGCGCAGGGCATGGGCGAGAAAGGCCAGCAAAGCCACGATACCCGATATGAGATGGCGGAGGACTATATGCAGGTGGTCTACAAGCTGTGGGAGGGAAGCTGGGCCGACGATGCGGTGGTGGAGGACCGGGCGCGGGGCGTGTTTGCTAATCTGGAGCGGGTGCGGCGGGTACAGCATGACGGACCGTTCTATCAGCTCGACGCCATGCATCTCTGTGAGCCCTCCCCCCAGCGTACCCCCCTGCTCTATCAGGCGGGCGGGTCGGAGATGGGGCGGGCCTTTGCTGCGCGGAATGCCAAATGCCTGCTCATCGCGGGATCATCGAAGGAGTGGATTGTGGCCTATGTGAAGGACATGCGGCGGCGGGCGGTGGAGGCTGAGCGGCAGGCGGAGGACCTGAAGATCTTCGCCATCGGCACGCCAGTTGTGGACGATACACGGGCCGAGGCTGAGGAAAAGCTGGCAGACTACCGGCACTATGTACGGACGGAGGGAGCGCTGGCGCAGCTTTCCGGGGCTATGGGCATCGACCTGGCGCAGTTCGATCCGGACACACCGGTCTCTGTCCTGGCGGGCCGGAAGACGGACGCAACTCAGACCGCGCTGAAGGCTCTGGCGCGGGCAAGTGGACAGGGCGACTGGACAAATCCGGCAGATGGGAGAGTTCGCCGGTATTGGCGGGCGGACGCCGATGTTTGTGGGCTCCGGCGGCGAGGTGGCCGAGGAACTGATCGGCTGGATGGACGAGACCGGCATCGACGGCATGAACCTGGCCTATGTGGTGATGCCGGAAACATTCGAAGAGGTGGTGGACAAGGTAGTGCCGGAATTGCAGAGCCGGGGCCGGTACAAGACAGCGTATGCTGAGGACTCCATGCAGGAGAAGCTGTACGGTCGGGCGCGGCTGGGGGATGAGCACCCGGCGGCGCGGTACCGGTGGTGAGAACGGAGGCCCGCGGCAGGGTCAGGACGACACCGCGTCTGCGCTACACCTCCCCATCCGCGATTTTTGCTTCCAGCTCATTAAGGTACTCGTCGCTGGCATTGACGTCGATCTTGGCCTAAATCGGCATATGATCCGACAGTTGGTAGGTTTTCCAGGTTTCGTAATATTCCTCCAATTCATCGTCGGCCTTATCTTTACCGTTGGGCGAATTTAGGGCGTCCTGTTCATGTTTTTCGAAATCACCCTTCGTCATGATGTTCTCAAAAATTTGGACGATACCAGCATTGGGTGTTGCGCCCGCGACCTCCGTTTCAATGAACTCAATAACGTCATTTTTGGTCTTGAACGCGATTTGGTCGTAGAACTTGTCGCCCTTGAAGTTTGTAGGGGACTGGAGGGTTTTTGGCACGACGAACCCATTTTGTTCGAGCGCCTGCATGGTCTTGTATTCTGGATGAACGATGTTGAAATCACCAAGGAGGATCAACGCGCGCCCGTTTCGGAGTTCCCCATCAGAACGCTCCGAGAGGTAATTAACTAACTGCTCGATCTCTTGCCGCCGCTCCTCCAGCTTGGCCCCGGAAGCACTGCCATAATAGATGTGAACGGTGCAAATGGAAAACTTGAACTAGCGTGACTGAAACCGGCAAATATAGGGTGAGCGCCAGAATTGCTTGCCCTCGTAAAGCGTATCGGAATCAGAATCGCCCGCTTTCGTAATCAACAAATGGTTGGGTAAAACAATTTCGCCAGCTATATTTTTAAAAGACACTTTGCGCTTGTCATAGACAAACAACAATCTCTCGCCGTTCCCTCCAAGGGTCATATCGGTTTCATCGGATGCAATATAGTCGTAGTCCGATCCAAGAATGCGCATCACTTGTTCCCATTCGCGCAAGCGGTTCACTTCTTGAACAGCGACAAGGTCAAATCGGGAGATCACTTCGGCAATGTAAAACAGGGTCTCTGGCAGGCGCTTACCAAAACCACGGCGGCTGACTTTGTCGAAGTCGCGGATGTTCCACGTGCTCAACAGGAGGGATTATTCTGCGTCTTTGCTGGGCACGGTTGCATCGAGTTGCGCGCGCAATTTGCGGAGGTTACGGATTGTGCGGAGCTGGTGGCCTTCGTCCCGGACGATATCGCCAAGATTGCTGTAGAAAGGCATAAAACACTCCCCATTGAATGGTGTTCGACGGTGCCAGTGTTACACTAACTTTCATTGTGTCTCTAATCCAAATCGCAATAAACCAATGATTTTTGAAGATGCAGAATGATCATAACGTAATTTATGTTAAGGAAATATTTAAGATTTAAGATGATCTCATTTTTCTTGTGACTGACATTAGCTGCTGACCACCGCAAGAGGATGTTCCCCTTGCAAGTTTTAACGAAATACCAAGGCTTCTAGGTTAGTATCACTCGTGTGTGCGATGAGACCCGAGCAAACCAATATTTTACTAGAGGAGCCGATTTGCGAACGTAACTTTAGGTAAACGTGACCTAAACGAATGATAAACCACAGCTAAACCGTTAGGCCCACAAAACGTTTAGAAATGCGCATAAAAGTTTAGTTTTGTTTATATATTTTTCCCAGGAAATCAGCGGTAACAGGGTTTTATACTTTGTTAACTGTATAAGCAAGCGACAAGCTACCTGACTCTAGTAGTTCCGTTGAACCACCGATATAGTGAAAGAGTAGACTGAGTCACGAAGCGCTCGCGGATGCAAAGGTTTTGATCAGACCACTAGCCTTCTCCCGCGCCGCCTGCCATCTTATGGGCTAATAAATTACACGCGTTTACAGGAAACATCGCCCATGTCCACTGGCCTTCTCGCCGTCGCTTTTGACTTCGCCACTGCCCATGCGGACGAGTTCTACGACTGGTATGATCTGGAGCATATTCCGGAGCGGGAGGCGGTGCCGGGCTTCGGCCTCTGTGAGCGCTTCATCAGCGTGGATGAGCCGACTGCAGCGTTGGCGATCTATGACCTGGACAGCCGGGCGGTCCTGCAGTCAGACGCCTACAAGGCAGTGGCGTATGACAACCTTTCACCCTGGTCGAACCGGGTGACGAGCATGTGCAAGCGGCTCTGCCAGTTTGAGGGCTCTATGACCACGCCGGGAGAGAAAGCCTCCCCAACCGGCGCGGGCGGGTTCCTGCTGAATGGCATGAACTGCGCGCCGGAGGGTGAGGACGACTTCAATAAATGGTACGAGGAAGAGCACATTCCGGCATTGCAGGCGGTGCCGGGTACCATCCTTGCCCGCCGCTACATAGCGCCGGATGACGCCGTCACCACGCACAAATTCATGGCGATCTACCACCTGGAAGACCCGGATGTGACCCGGACGGAGGCCTGGGCCAAGGCGGTGGATACCCCGTGGACCCGCAGCGTGCGCCCGCATATGCGCGACCGCTGCCGCATTCTGGGCAAGCGGTACGTCCGCGGCGCTTAACGCGAGTACAACGGCATGGTGGGAATGCTGACCCTGGAGACGTTGCGGCAGGCTGTGGCAGCCGGTGAGATAGACACGGTGGTGGCGGCCCAGGTGGACATGCAGGGCCGCCTGATGGGTAAGCGCTTCCAGGCAGAATACTTCTGCGAAGAAGCCTGGGCGGAGACCCATAGCTGCAACTATCTGCTGGCCGTCGATATGGATATGACGCCAGTAGAGGGCTACAAAGCCGCCAATTGGGCCAAGGGCTATGGCGATTATGTCATGCGGCCCGACCTCTCGACCCTGCGCCGCACACCCTGGCTGCCGGGTACGGCATTAGTGCTGTGCGATGTGCTGGATCATCACGCCCATGCGGAGGTGCCGCACTCTCCCCGTGCGGTGCTGAAACGGCAGGTGGCGCGGCTGGAGGCCGTGGGCCTGCAAGCCATGATGGCAACAGAGATGGAGTTCTACCTGTTCCGCGAGGACTACGAGACGCTGCGCGACGCAGGGTACCGCGGTCTGACACCGATCAGTCCCTATAACGAGGACTATCACATCTTCCAAACCACCAAGGAGGAAGACGTGATGCGGGCGATACGCAACGGCTTGCAGGGCGCGGGCGTCCCGGTCGAGAACTCCAAGGGGGAAGCCGATGCGGGCCAGGAGGAGATCAATGTCCGCTATGCCGATGCGCTGACCATGGCTGACCGGCATTCAATCTTGAAGAACGCGGTGAAGGAAATCGCCTGGAGCAAAGGCCGGGCAGTAACCTTTATGGCCAAATGGAATGCCGCAATGGCCGGCTCCTCCAGCCACATTCACCAGTCCCTGCGCGGGCTGGACGGTGCGCCGGTATTTTCCGACCCTGCCGGAGATTACGGTATGTCGGCAACCATGCGGCACTATCTGGCCGGGTTGCTGGCCCATGCCGACGAGGTGACCTGCTTCCTGGCGCCCTATGTGAACTCCTACAAGCGCTTCGCCGCAGACACGTTCGCGCCGACCAAGGCCATTTGGTCGATGGACAACCGCACCGCTGGCTATCGGGTAGTGGCACCGGGCAGCGACTCGGTGCGGGTGGAATGCCGGGTTGGCGGGGCGGACCTGAACCCCTACCTGGCGCTGGCCGCCCAGATTGCCGCCGGGCTGGCCGGGATAGAGCAGAAGCTGGAGCTGGAACCGGAGTTCACGGGAGATGCCTACCGGGCAGAGGGAGCACGCACCATCCCGGCGACCTTGCGGGCAGCGACCGAGGCATTGCGTGGCTCTGGGATGCTGCGGGCAGCCTTTGGCGATGTCGTGGTCGACCACTACGCCCACGCCGCCTGGTGGGAGCAAGAGCACTTTGACCGCGCGGTCACCGACTATGAAGTCGCGCGGGGCTTCGAGCGGGCGTAGCGAGCCGAATCAACCTTACTCCGAAACGCGGAACGAGGCTTCCCGCGGCCCCGGCGTGCCTGTCAGGTGGGTCATCAGGAATTCACGGGAGTGGCGAAGTTCCTCCGGCGGCACATCCGGATGCAGGCCGGGATTGGCGTGCAGGCGCTTATCTTCGTTGCCGAGTGCGTCGAACAAGGCCAGTTGCTCTGCGCGGGTAAAGAGTTCGTCCTCCAACTGCATGATGAACAATACCGGGCATTGGATGGACTTGGCCGCGGCCTCCACCAATGGGCGGTAATGCGACGGGCCGGAAATGCCCATCAAGCCCAGTACGGCGGCCTTGATCCGCGGCTCTGCGGCAACGGTGGGGGCACCATAGATAGTGCCCATGGAGAGGCCCCAATAGCCGACGGGGCCCTACCCCACTTCCGGCAGGGCCTGAACAGCATCCAGGGCGAGCTGCCAGTCGGCCACCATGTCTTCCGCGCTACCGGGGCGCTGCCATTCCGG
Source organism: Alphaproteobacteria bacterium (assembly GCA_965202745.1). GTDB lineage: Bacteria > Pseudomonadota > Alphaproteobacteria > Bin95 > Bin95 > JACKII01. The sequence continues at coordinate 186,056 of CBDBCB010000017.1, read as the reverse complement.
CCAGAAAGCCTTGCGCCCGCCCTCGCTCGCCTGCCGCCGGCCATGCACCGGGCCATCGATGGCGAGCGCGAAGATGCCATGTTCACGCACCAGTTGCTCAGCCAGGAAAGGGATTGGCCGTTGGTGCCGGGAACCGCTGGCACCATGACCGAACATAACCAGGGGAGCACCTGTTTGGCATTGTCTGATTGCCATAGCACGCCCGTAACCGGCCGTTGACCACGCATGACGGTGAACTCGCGGACGGAGGTGTCTTCTGTAGGGTCGAGCCATTGCATGGGATTGCTTCTTTCAGGTGTTAGAAACGTGAGGATTGGGCCAAGCGCTCGTCAGAGTGCGTATCGAAGGGCGCGGTTGCTCTTCCAAGTTCGCTTAAATCGACTCTGCCGCGCGCTGGCGCTTGTTCTTGGGCAATTCGGCAAAGTTGCCTGGACGCTTCTCGTTGTTGGCTGCCATCGCTTCGCGGATCTCGCCAACCTACAGCATGCTGGCGTTCCAGATGGCGATATAGTTGTTCCATCCCGGCTGATCAGATAGCCCCTCGTCGCTCTGCGTTTTTCATGGCACGCTGTGTTTTGACCGAGGCGCGGGATGGGAGAGCGACATGGTGATCAAGCTTCACAGTCAGGCGACGACGCCACCGAAGATCAGGGCGGCCATACAGGCCAGTGACGACCCTGCGTGGGTTCTTGCCGAGCGTCACGGGACCACGGAACAGACCGTATGGAAATGGCACCAGCGTGCCAGCGTGGAGGATCGCAGCCACACGCCCCATCGCCTTCAGACGACGTTGATGCCAGCGCAGGAAGCTGTCGCGGTGGCCCTCCGCAAGACGCTTTTGGTCTCGCTGGATGATCTGCTGGCGGTGGTGCGCGAGTTCTTGAACCCGAATGCCTCCCGCTCTGGCCTTGACCGCTGCTTGCGTCGGCATGGCGTGGGGCCCCTGCGCGCCCTGAAAGCAGCATCGCCCCGGCCAAAGCACAGCGCCTTCAAAGCCTATGAACCCGGTTCCATCCCCATCGACCTGAAATACCTGCCACCGATGGCAGATGAGAGCCGCCGCCGTTCCCTCTTCGTGGCCATCGACAGGGCAACGCGTTGGGTTGTTGTCAGGGTCTACAACAGCAAGACAGCGGCCAATGCCCGGCGCTTCCTGCGCGCCCTGGAGCGCGCCTGCCCGATGCGGATCCGCCCCATACTCCCGGATAATGGAAAAGAGTTCACGGATCGCCTCTTCGGTCTGCGCCAGCGCGCCGCAACAGGCGCGCATGAATGCGACACGCTGGGCGCCGCCCTCGATATCGATCATCGCCTGACGCCGCCTAGGTCACCTCAGACCAACGGTATGGTCGAACGGTTCAATGGCCGCATCGAAGAGGTTCTGCAGAGCCATCCCTTCCGATCCGGCGAGGTTCTGGAAGCCACGCTGCTTCGCTATGTCTGGCTTTACACCCAGCCGCTGCTGCAATCAGCCCTGGGCAGCAAGACGCCCTTGCAGGCACTGAAGGGATGGCGCAAACCCAAACCAGAGCTGGTCAGCAAACAGCCATATTACCTTCCAGGATGGGAAAGGTAGCTGCAGGTGCTGCAAGGCGACGACCCCATACTGGAATGGGTCAAGGGGTCAGCCCTGCGGCCAGTGTTGACGGCATTGTCGAAAGATGAAGGCGACAAATTGCTGGCGGAATAGGCACTGCCTTGCGTACGGCCTACCCGAAACGCGCAGGTGGCGAGACACTGTTTCCGTTCCAGCGCCTGTTCATCGTGGTCGGCGTCTAAACAGACCCGACAGCCGCGTCGACCGCCTCGCCCAACAGATCGACGGCCAGTGACAGTTCCGCGTCACTCGCGTTGTAGGGCGGGGCGAGGCTGACATGATCCCCCTGAAGGCCGTCGATTGTGCCGCCCATCGGATAGCAGACCAGGCCACGCGCCAACGCCTCCTGGCCCAAGCGGCTATTCAATTTGAGGGCCGGGTTAAATACGGCTTTGCTGCTGCGGTCCTGCACGAATTCCAGGCTCCAGAAATACCCGCGGCCACGGATATCGCCCACGTTAGGGTGATTCCCGAAACGCTCATGCAACATGGCCTCCAGCTTCGGGCCTTGGTCGTGCACGCGCGCGACCAGCCCCTCTTGCCGCAGCACCTGCTGCACGGCCAGTCCTGCGGCGCAGGCCACCGGATGACCCATATAGGTGTGACCGTGGGTAAAAGCGCCGGAACCATCCATAAATCCCTGCACGACGCCATGGCTGGCCAGCACGCAGCCGATAGGCTGAAAACCGCCGCCCAGCCCCTTTGCCATGACGATGATGTCGGCCTCTACTACCCCATCATGTTCCAGTGCATAGAGAGTACCACAACGGCCCATGCCGCTCATCACCTCATCAGCGATGAACAGGACGCCGTGCTGGTCGCAGATCGCGCGGATACGGGCGAAATAGCCAGGTACTGCCGGGGCGCTTCCCAAGGTTGCCCCAACCACCGGCTCTGCCAGAAATCCTGCGACATTGTCGGGACCCAATCGCAAAATCTCAGCCTCTAACTCATCGGCGACGCGCTGGCCATAGGCTTCCTCGCTCTCGCCGTCACCCCGATCACGGTAGGGATAACAGGGCGCGATGTGACTGAAGGCGTCAGACAGCAACGGCGCATAGGGCGCTCGCCGCGCAGCGTTACCACCAGCCGCCAGCGCGCCAAGCGTGTTTCCATGGTAACTCTGACGGCGGGCGATAAACCGGTTGCGTTGTGGCTCCCCATTTTCCAGCCAATATTGGCGGGCCATTTTGATCCCCGCCTCTATGGCTTCCGAGCCGCCACTGACCACGAACACCCGGGCCATGTTTTCAGGCGCATAGGCGATAATGTCTTCTGCTAGCGCTTCCTGGGCTGAATTGGTGAAAAAGCCCGTGTGCGCATAGTCCAGCCGGCCTAGTTGCTCGCGCACCACCTCAACGACTGCGGGGTGGCAATGCCCCAGGCAGGACACTGCCGCGCCGCCAGAGGCGTCCAGATACCGCTTTCCCTGGTCGTCGAAGATAAAGCTGCCGCTGGCTGCAACGGCCTTTAAAGGTGGTGAGGCAAGCGATCGGTGAAAGACGGTGGATGACATTAGGCGTATCTCCGGAAACTAGGCTCTGGGAAGCCTAGCCCCGTCAGTCAGCTTTCGCTATGGTCCAGCCGCTTTTCCCAAAATTTCCGGCCGGAGCTATCCTTCCATGGACCTGAAAGAGCACATTCGCGGCGTTCCGGATTTCCCGAAGCCGGGCATCCTTTTTTATGACATTTCCACCTTGCTGGCAGCGCCGAAAGCCTGGCGTCACGCCATTGATCAGATGGCAGCCCAGATCGCCCCTTTGCGCCCGGACGTACTGGCAGGCATCGAAAGCCGCGGCTTTCTGGTAGCCGCCGCCCCTGGCGCTGGCCCTGGGATGCGGCTTCACCATGGTCCGCAAGCCAGGCAAGTTGCCGGGAAAGACCACTGCCTATTCCTATGACCTGGAATATTGCAGCGACACAATCGAGATCCAGGAAGATGCTGTCCAAGCTGGCCAGCGCGTTGTGGTGCTGGATGATTTGCTGGCAACCGGCGGCACCATGAACGCAGCCATAAAGCTGTTCCGGAGCCCAGGCGCCAACGTAGTTGGGGCTGCCTGCATTATTGAGCTGACATTCCTCAATGGGACGGACCGCCTCGATGCGCCGTTTACTTCGCTAATTCAGTACGACAGCTAGGCAGAGCTAAATCACGGTCCATTTTATCCTCGACCAAAAAAAATGAGCCGTACCCGGGGGCACGGCTCAAGTTCAGGGAGGAAACGCCCAAGATGGGTGTTTGCGAAGGTGCTGCGCACCTTCGCAATGCGCAATTTGATTTTGTGCAGCGCAAAATACAAGGGCCTTGTTGACACATCGAACATATTCTACAGCGTCACCGACCTAGGCCGCCTTGCGGAACGGCGGAAAATCAGGCCCCACATCAGTCCCAGCATCACCCAGCCAATCGGGATTCATTTCCAAGAAATCCTTTAATTCCGCGATATTCAGACGCCACCATCCACTCTTTTCAGTCTTTTTGACACCTGATTCCGGAAAGCGTTTCCGCAGCGGTTTGGCCGGCACTCCTGCTACGATGGTATAAGACTCCACCGGACGTCATCACGGTGCCAGCAGCGATAATCGCTCCTCGCCCTATTTCTTTCGCACTTGCGAGAATGGTGGCGTTGTGGCCAATCCAGACATCGTCACCGATTGTCAGCGGTTCGGGGGTTATCCCCCAATCGGAGACCACACCAAATCCAGGATGATAGGCGACAGGATGCAGGATGGCCGCGCCGGACGGATGATCGGTGTCAAAGGCACTGGTCGAGCGGGCGATAGAAGAGTACCGGCCAATCTTCGTGCCAGGCGGAAACCGGTCAGGATCAAAGCAGCCATAGGAGTACATACCGACCTGCAAGTCGAACCAGCGGGCTGCCACATTGCGCAGACACCTGCTGTCAAATTCGTTTTCCCACCGGCGCAAGGCTCGAAAGGCCAGCTTCTGCCAAGCCTGCGTTCGCACATAGCCCATACCCTCTCCCCGCTTTCGCAACGGCATGTTATAGAGGATTGGACTATAGCCACGGTTAACATTTCACTAATTCAGTCCGAGATACACCATGCGTCTGACAGACACCCAGATCCAGCAGTTCCAAAAAGACGGGTACGCCTTCTTACCCGGCTGCTTTTCAGAAGATGAAGCCGCAGTGCTGCGCCGTGAGGCCGATGTCATTTACGCCCAGGACCGCGAAGAGGTCTGGCGCGAGAAAGACGGCTCCACGCCCCGCATCGCCTTTGCCGCCCACCAGTATAACGAGGCGTTCCGACGTCTTGGTGCACACCCCCGTCTGATTGAGCCGGTGGAGCAGTTGCTCGATGGCAAGCTCTACATGCACCAGTACAAGGTAAACGCCAAAGCTGCGTTCGATGGCGACGTCTGGCAATGGTGCCAGGACTTCGGAACCTGGTACCGTGATGACGGTATGCCCGAGCCCCGCGCCATGAACATTGCCGTCTTCCTGGATGAAGTGACCGAGTTCAACGGCCCGCTGATGTTCATTCCCGGCAGCCACCGGGAGGGCGTGTTTGAGGCGGGCCACGACCTGCAATCAACATCCTACCCGCTATGAACTCTGGACAAGGAGCGGATCACCGAACTTGCCTCCCGCGGCGGCATGGTTGCGCCCAAGGGCCCAGCCGGTAGCGTGATCATGTTCCATGGTTGCCTGGTGCATGCCTCCAGCCCGAACATTTCACCGTGGGGCCGGACCATCGTCTATCTCAGCCTCTGCGAGACCTCGAACCATATCACCAAGTTCCAGCGCGCCGAATGGATTGCGCATCGGGACTGTACCCCGATTGAGGCACTAACCGATGATTGTCTATCAGAGCTGGTGCCCAACGCCCGCGCGGCAGAGTAACAAAGTATGGTAAAAGTCATCGGTGCCGGTATGGGTCGCACCTCCACCATGTCACTCAAAACAGCCTTGGAGATGCTGGGCTTTGCACCTTGCCATCACATGCTGGAAATGCGCAACGTGCCTCATACCGCCGATGGCTGGCGGCGCTCCGCTCTTGGTGAGGATGTGGACTACGCTGCACTGCTCGACGGTTACAACGCCTCCTGCGACTGGCCGTCAGCCGCGTTCTGGAAGCCGCTGAGCGAGCGCCTTCCCGATGCCAAGGTGATCCTGACCGAATGGCCCGAGGAAAAGTGGTGGGCCAGCATCTCAAAGACCATTTTCGTCTCTCTCACCTCCCCCGTGAAGAGGGCGTGACGCCGGAGCGGCGAGCCCAGCGCGACATGGCGGAGGAGGTCATCCTGCGCCATACGTTTGGCGGCAAGGTCCTGGACAAGGATCACGTCCTCAGCGTCTACCGCGCACACAATGCGGCCGTGAAGGCAACGATCCCGCCAGAGCGCCTGCTGGTGTTCGACGGCGCGGACGGCTGGGAGCCGCTTTGCGCGTTCCTGGATGTGCCGGTGCCGGACACTCCCTACCCCAACACCAACTCCACGGCGGAGTTCCAGGCCCGCTTCCACGACCGCTAGCGCGAGGAGCGTGAACGGGCCCAACAGAAGCAACAGCAGCAGGCAAAGGGCTAGTCGAGCGCTTCATGGCTGATGAACCGGACATCGTCACGCTAGCCAGCAAGGTAGTTTATCAGAACCGCTGGATGGTTGTCCGGGAAGACCAGGTTCGGCGGCGTGACGGCTCCGAAGGTGTCTATGGCGTGGTGGAGAAGGCCAACTTCGTCTCCATTGTTGCCATCCAGGACGGCCGCATCCACCTGGTCGAGCAGTACCGCTACCCCGTGCAGGAGCGCTTCTGGGAACTGCCGCAAGGCGCCTGGCACGATGCGCCGGATACCGATGCCGAAACCGTCGCCCATGGCGAGTTGAAGGAGGAAACCGGCCTCTCGGCCGATGAAATGATCTTCGTAGGCGAGTTCTGCCTCGCCTACGGCTTCAGCGATCACCGCTGCCGCCTATTCCTGGCAAAGGGCCTGACCCAGGGTGATCGTGCGCCCGACGCTGAGGAGCAGGATATGATCACACGCTCCTTCACGCTGGAAGAAATGGACAGGATGATGGCCGACGGCCGGATCAAAGACGCGGTCACACTGGCCGCCATGGGCCTGCTGCGGCTGAAGGGGATGATCTGAGGCCCCGGTTACCGTCCCTTCACCTTCGTTTCCCGGTAGAAGATGTAGAGACCAGAGGCGCTGACGATGGCCGCGCCGATAAAGGTCTCCATCTGCGGAATGTGAGCAAAGAACAGGTAGCCATACATGGTTGCCCAGATAATCATGAAATAGCGGAACGGCGTCACCACAACAGCCTCGCCATAAACAAACGCATAGACCGTCATATACTGCGCCACACCTTGCAAAGTGCCGATCAGCGCGAACAATGCGATAGCATAGAGGTCTGGCGTCACCCAGCCGAGCGAAAGCAGGGCTGCGCCGGAAAGCACCGTGCAGGTGGTCGAGATCAGCACAGTCGCATTTGCCGAGTCGGTCTTGCCCAGCTTCCGGGTCAGGATATCGCGCGTACTGGTCAGGAAGGGCACACAGGCCGCCAGCAGTAGCGGCCAGAGCGGCCCCTCCCCACTCGGGTCAACAATGAACAGCACGCCGCCAAAGCCGATGACCGCCGCCGTCCAACGCCGCCAGCCGACCCGCTCCCCCAGGAAATAGGGCGCGAGCGCTGTCAGGATCAGCGGTCCCAGGAACACCATCGCTGTCATGTCGGCCAGCGGCACCCGCTTCAGCGCGAACATGAAGCAGATGCCGGTGAGCGCGATATTGATGCCACGGGCCGCCTTGCCGCGGCCAGTCGACGACCCGTACGCTGCTCCAGCCACCCTGGAACATGATCGCCCCGATGGCGAACAGCAGCACGAACAGCGAGCGGAAGAAGATCACCTCGCCAACCGGGTAGTCATCCATCATTACCTTGGAAACAGCATCCGTGAACGAGAAGATCGCCCCCGACCCCAGGATACAGAGGATGCCCTTGGTCGAACCCGCCAAGCCCTTGCCGCCACTGCCTCTAAGCCCGGCCATGCCTGGCCTCCCGATGGAATATGTAGAGGCCGGCAGCAATGACGATGGCCGCGCCAAGCACCGTCTCCGAGCGAGGCACCGTGCCGAACAGCAGGTAACCATAGGCCGTTGCCCAGACCAGCATCAGGTAACGGAACGGTGCAATCACCACGGTCTCGCCATAGACGAACGCGTAGATCAGCAGGTATTGCGCAAAGCCTTGCAACGTGCCCATCGCTGCGATGATGGCGATGCCCTGCCAGTCAGGCGTCGTCCAGCCAAACGGCAGCAAACACACGCCGACCCCGGCCATCACGATGTTGGAGAACAGCATCATGCTGTTGGCGGTCTCGGTCTTGTCCAGCCGCCGGGTCGCGATGTCGCTAAAGCTTAGGAAGAATGGTACGTGTCCCATCCAGGAAGGTAATATGGCTGTTTCCTGACCAGCTCTAGTTTGAGTTTTCGCCATCCCTTCATTGCCTGCAAAGGCGTCTTGCTGCCCAGGGCTGATTGCAGCAGCGGCTGGGTGTAAAGCCAGACATAGCGAAGCAGCGTGGCTTCCAGAACCTCGCTGGATCGGAAGGGATGGCTCTGCAGAACCTCTTCGATGCGGCCATTGAACCGTTCGACCATACCGTTGGTCTGAGGTGACCTAGGCGGCGTCAGGCGATGATCGATATCGAGGGCGGCGCCCAGCGTGTCGCATTCATGCGCGCCTGTTGCGGCGCGCTGGCGCAGACCGAAGAGGCGATCCGTGAACTCTTTTCCATTATCCGGGAGTATGGGGCGGATCCGCATCGGGCATGCGCGCTCCAGGGCGCGCAGGAAGCGCCGGGCATTGGCCGCTGTCTTGCTGTTGTAGACCCTGACAACAACCCAACGCGTTGCCCTGTCGATGGCCACGAAGAGGGAACGGCGGTGGCTCTCATCTGCCATTGGTGGCAGGTATTTCAGGTCGATGGGGATGGAACCGGGTTCATAGGCTTTGAAGGCGCTGTGCTTTGGCCGGGGCGATGCTGCTTTCAGGGCGCGCAGGGCCCCCACGCTATGCCGACGCAAGCAGCGGTCAAGGCCAGAGCGGGAGGCCTTCGGGTTCAAGAACTCGCGCACCACCGCCAGCAGATCATCCAGCGAGACCAAAAGCGTCTTGCGGAGGGCCACCGCGACAGCTTCCTGCGCTGGCGTCAACGTCGTCTGAAGGCGATGGGGCGTGTGGCTGCGATCCTCCACGCTGGCACGCTGGCACCATTTCCATACGGTCTGTTCCGTGGTCCCGTGACGCTCGGCAAGAACCCACGCAGGGTCGTCACTGGCCTGTATGGCCGCCCTGATCTTCGGTGGCGTTGTCGCCTGACTGTGAAGCTTGATCACCATGTCGCTCTCCCATCCCGCGCCTCGGTCAAAACACAGCGTGCCATGAAAAACGCAGAGCGACGAGGGGCTATCCGATCAGCCAGGATGGAACAGTTACGGCGAGCTCCAGCATCAGGGCCACAAAGGGCACCTCACCCGTCGGTTTGACGATCAGCAACGTGCCGCAGAAGCCGACCGCAACAGCCGCCCTGCGCCGCCAGCCGACCCGCTCGCCCAGGAAGTACGGCGCAAGGATGGTCAGGACAAGCGGCGAGACGAACAGCAGCGCGAACAGGTCGGCAAGGGGGGCATCCTTCAACGCCAGTAGGAAGGTCAGGGTTGTTGCCGCCATCATCAGGCCGCGCAGCAACTGCCCTTTCCAATTCACGATCCTGACCGATGCAAAGCCGCCGCATCAGCACGAACACGGTGCGCAGGCACATGATCTGCCCGGCCGGATAATTCCCGGTCAGCACCTTGGCCAGTGCATCGGTGAAGGCGAAGATCGCGCCGGACGACACCATGAAGGCGATGCCGCGCATCTGACCCGGCGGTAGTGACGCTCCCTCAATGCCGGCCATGCCGCACCTCCCGGTAGAAGATGTAGAGCCCGGCGGCAGAGACGATACTGGCGCCCAGGATGGTTTCAACCCGCGGGAACTGCCCGAAGAACAGCCAGCCATAGAGCGTCGCCCAGAGCAGCAGGAAGTAGCGGAACGGCGCTACCACCACTGCCTCCCCATAGACAAAGGCGTAGATAATGAAGAACTGCGCCACGCCTTGGAGCGTCCCGGTCAGCGCAAACAGGCCGATGCCGCGCCAGTCCAATGGCTCCCACCCGAACGGCAGGCTCGCCAGCGCGCCTGCCATCACACACAGCGTCGTCACCACCATCATGCCGTTTGCCGAGTCGGTCTTGCTGAGGCGGCGGGTCAGGATATCCCGGATGCTCGTGGTGAACGGGAAGGTGGCCGCGAGCAGCATCGGCCAGAGCGGCACCTCGCCGCTCGGCCGCACGATCAGCAGAGCGCCGCAGAAGCCGATGCCCACCGCCGTCCAACGCCGCCACCCCACTTTCTCCCCCAGGAAGTAAGGAGCCATGGCGGTCAGCACGATAGGCGAGAGGAACGTCATCGCTGTCAGGTCGGCGAGCGGCACATGCTTCAATGCGGTGATAAACAGATAGGTAGAACCCGCCATCAGGCCGCCGCGCACCAGTTGCCGCGGCCAATCGACGATGCGCAGCCCGCGCCAGCCGCCGCGCCACTGCACCATGATCAGAATGGATACAAAGACGAACACAGCGCGGAAGAACATGATCTGCCCTGGCGGATAGCCGCCGGTCAGCACTTTCGACAACGCGTCCGTCAGTCCGAATATCCCGTTCGAGACAAGGATACAGATGATGCCTTTGATCTGGTCGGAAGCGCCGGACACGCGAAACATGGATACGGCTTTGCTAGCGGGGCGGATCGCAGCGCTCTGGTCATCCTGCCGCAGATCAGGGTAGCATGGCCATTAATTCAGCAGAAGGAAACGCCCTCATGCACAAATGGATCGATCATGTGATCGTCCGCGTCGAGAACCTGGACGAGGCGATTGGACACTACACCAGCCGCCTGGGCTTCACCGTGACGGAGCCGCCAAAGGATCAGCCGGAGATCGGTCTCCGCCGCGCGATCCTGGGCCTGGGCTCGTCAGGCACGTTCATCGAACTGGCGGAGCCGCTGGGCGAGCAGAGCGACATCCGCAACGCTATTGCCAAACGTGGCGAGGGTATCCACCTGGTCGCCCTCGCTGTCGACGACCTGGCCAGCGCCAAGGCCGACATGGAGAGCCGGGGCGCGCGGGTCATTCAGGCCGGCAACCAAGTCTTCCTGCATCCGAAGGAAGGCCATGGCGTGATGTACCAGTTGATCGAACGGAAGTAGCATCTCAGAGGGCGAGGCTTGTCTCCCGCCCTCTCCACTCTCCACTCAGCGCGCTGCCGATGGGCGGCCGCAGAGAGCCAAGCCAGCCGTCAGACAGGTGCCTTGGCTATGGCGAGCATTTCGGCAATTTCGTCCTGTAGCGCCAACCGCTGTTTCTTCAGGTCTTCGGCGTGCGCGTCAGACGATGGCTCCACCTCTGCCTCAATCCGGTGAACAGCCCGGTTTACCTTGTGGTGCTGGTCGGCGAGCTTGGCGAAGTGTGCGTTCTTCAGCTTCAATTCGTGGATCAGTTCCACATCATCCGGGAACATCTCGGCGAGTTCATGCGGGGTATGGGTCATCGGCAGGTACCTCTGGTTTGCAGGAGCCTTCACCCTAGAGCCAGGTGCGGCGGCCCGAACTGATCCAGATCAAACCCGAAGAGCGGTATTCCACAGCCTATTACCTCCATCCCACAATTATCACCTCATTAACAATTTCCCAATACGTTCATTCATGCCCGCCAAATTCCGGCATAAACAAAACTAAACTTTTATGCGCATTTCTAAACCTTTCGGACGGCAAACGGTTTAGGTGCGGTTTATAGAACGCTTAGCGCCTGTTTAGAGGCTATTTAGGGCAAGTGCAGTGCGCTGGTTCCTCCTCTGTTTCCAGCAGAGAGACTATACAATGACTGTCCTTAACAGGGGCCTAACGCCTGCCTCTGGGAAAGCCTGGCCAACTTTGGCATACTTGATGGCAACCGGTGCGTCAGCGCTGCAATCGAGGATCCTGTTATGCCCGACACCATCGCCCCTTCGACCGAGCCATCCGGCGCCGACCTGCCGCAGATCAACGGCCCACAGGCCTGGTTCGGCCCGGAACAAGCCAGCCGCGCAGAGGAATGGACCTACCACCTCTCCGCCGCCAACGTGGCGGAGATAGAGGCGGCGCTGGCCCAGGTATGCGAAACCGGAATTCTAGACATCAGCCGGGCCAATTTCCCGGTGCCCGGCCTCGCGCCAAAGCTCCAGGCCATCAAGCAGGAGATACTGCACGGACGCGGTTTCTTCGTCATCCGCGGCCTGCCGATAGAGCGCTATGACGTGGCGGATGCCGCCCGTATCTTCTGGGGCCTCGGCGCACAATGGGGCGAGGCCGTCAGCCAGAACGGCAAGGGCCACGTGCTGGGCCATGTGAAAGACCTTGGCCTCGACTATTCCAAGCCGGAGACCCGCGGCTACCAGACCAGCGCCCGCCTGCCCTACCACACGGACAGTTCTGATATCGTAGGATTGCTTTGCCTGAAGAAAAGCAAGGCCGGCGGCCTCTCCTCCATCGTTTCCACCACCACCGTCTACAACGAAGTGGTGAAGCAGCGCCCGGATCTGGCCGCCGTGCTGACCAACCCCGTCTACCGCACCCGCTGGGGCGAAGTGCCGGAGGGCCGCAAGCCATACTACGGCACCGCGCCTTTCAGTCTGGTTAATGGCAGGGTGATCTGCACCTATGTGCGCAGCGCCACCCGCAAGGCCCAGCTGATGGACGTGGTCCCCCGCATCACGCCTGAACAGGAAGAAGCCATGGACCTGTTCGACGCGCTCGCCAACGACCCGGCCCTGCATCTGGACATGACCTTCAAGCCCGGCGACATGCAATACGTCTGCAACCACTCCATCGCGCATTCCCGCACGGCCTATGAAGATTTCCCGGAGTTAGACAAACGCCGCCATCTGCTGCGCCTGTGGCTTGCCTGCGAAGACGGCCCGGAACTACCCGCCGCCTTCACCGGCGAGCATCAGGGCATGACGTCGGGCGGCAGGCCGGACGGCATCAAGGTCCCTGGCGTGCCGCTGGTCGCGCCGTTACGGGCGGAGGATTGAGGCAAATGTAAGTACCAGCCCTAATCGCGATAGATATTAGCTGCACATTTAGCCTAGCTGTGATGTTTTGAGTTTGCAAAACGTAGATATTTAAAATTCGGGGAAATTAGAATATTTGATTAAGATATTTTTTTGCATCACTTAAGGTAGGCGACAAATCGTGAAAAAAATCTACTTCTTACTGCGAAATACCGTCAATATGATTTTTATATCGCGAACATTATTGTGGATAGCGGTTATTTTTACAATAATTAGTGGGTCATATGCGGTATTAACTTTTCACAAAAGTGTTGAATATGGAATTACGCATGATACTTATAAGTATCTAACGGAACATCTCGCAGATGATTACCCCGCCATTTCAATAATGGCTGCTATCGAGGAGCCTACAGATGCACAGCTCATAAACGGGGCGAAGGAATTTCAAGATTTCTTACTAGAAGTTTATGCTTGTATCAAGGTTGGTGCCTGTTCGCGCGAAGCATCTCTAAAATTCATTTGCGCAAACCGAAAGCTATCCAATGCTCTGAGCCTGTCTTCAGGTATAGTTATTGGTCTAAAAAAATTTGAGTACATCTTCAAAATGCGCGGAAGCCTGAATGATACCTTGCAAAAAACACTTCGCAATCAGTACAAGAAAAATTTACCGCATATGGTCGCCATATTAATATTCGATGCTATATTGAATAAGATAGATGAGTTTAGGAGTGCAACCCCTGATGTACCCGAACGATGTGATTCGATACTCTCAGATAAATTTACAATATTAGGATACACCATTTAGCCGTCACCTACTTTCCCCTTCCAAATTAAACTGTTCTCGCAAATCATACCCCAACCGCGGAAAGTGCACGTGCACGCTCCCAACCTGCGGGTGGTCACGGCGAAGCACGATCTCCTCCCGCCCGATCATCACCAGTTCGCCGTCAATCGCATCCTGGGCGTAGTCTCCCGCCCTCACCCGCACGGCTGAGCCCACCGCCGGGTCCTCATCATATCGCTCCAACGCCCGCACGGCCTCCGGCTCCGCGGCGAGGGCCACTGCCAAAGCCTCCTCCCCCGTCATCGGCTCGGCAACCCCGTGCCCAAACGCCCGCATCCGGCCCATCCACTCCTTGATCCGGCCATAGGGCTCCAGCTCGAACGCCAGCCGCTCGCTCCGCGCCGTCAGGAACCAGAGCGCGTGGTAGACGGCAAAGTCCACCATCGTCACCGCCTCGCCCGCCATCCACTTCCGCCCATCGACCAGCAAGTCCTCGACCCAGGCGATCTGCATCCGCACTGCGGGCGCATTGCGTGCCGCGGCGCGGCGCACGGTCTCCGCGCTCGGCTCCGGCAGGCCACGCATACGGGAGCGGTCGGCCTGCAAGTCCGGCGGCAGCAGGTCCAGATTGTTGCCGGAAACATAAAGCGACATGGGCCGGAACAACTGGTTCTCCGCCCAATAGGCGATCATCGCTGCCTCCGCCTTCAGCGCCGGTGGAAAGATTGATGGCTCCGGAAAGCGCCGCTCCAACTCGGCCAGGATCAGGCGCGTGTCGCAATAGATATCCGCCCCGATCTGCAAGACCGGCGTCCGCCGATAGCCTCCGGTCAGCGGCGTCAGCAGGGGCTTGGGCGCGACCGGCGGGATGGTCGCCCCGCGCCACGCCAGCCCCTTATAGCCCAGCGCCAACCTCGCTTTCTCCGCATAATTGGAGAAGTCGTAATGATGCAAAATCAGTTCGGGCGTAGTCATCGACACAACCTCTCGCGGCAACCAAGCGCCAAAGTTCTGCGCGCCAGACGATCAACCTAGCCTAGCGGTAAAGCGCGTGGCATCGCCAGTGCCTCCGCGCCTTCTGTCCGAAGCTCGACGGTACAGTATCATTTTGACGGCTTTTGGTCCGGCGATCCCACCATTCAGGCAGCACAAGGCGACAGGAATCGAGTCGAACCCAGCCTCTGGTCAAAAAAGCGAGCAATATTATTTCAACATTTGGCTGTCCGTGAGGAAACAAAATCGGCGAATTCGATACAATTGAGTCCCGATTTTATTTTAACCCATTATGTTATTTACAGTTGTATATTTAATTTCTATAGTTGCATTATAAATATATAGATATTTTAATATATTTTTGAATTAGAGAACGTGGAAAATGAGGCAATCATACAACTACCGAGCCCCCTTCCCGGAAAAGGCGACCGGTTGGAAACAACATGCATCGGCAGTTCTGGTTTTCATTACGCTGATTGCCCCGTTAACCCCAGTGAATGCACTGGCTTCGGTTTTCCTGGATTATCAAGGGCCAAATTTTAACGAATTTGAGTTAGTCAAGTTCGGAACCCAGCCTGACCCGGCAGAGGTTTATCAAACATCCGATCGCATAACTGATTTCTTTGAGTTTGCAGCCCCTTTTTCTGCTTCCTCGGTGCCGGGCGATGTCACCAGCCTTGTTGTAGATTTTTCATTCAACGACGGCATGAATACGGGATCGTCAAGTTGTTGACCACAATCCCAATTGCCCGTAACGCCTGACGATGATCAGCCAGATTTCCCAACCTCGCCTAAAAGGCTACCGCTTCCCGCGTTCCATCATTTCTTACGCGGGCTCGGCATACCATCGCTTTGCACTCAGTCTGCGCGACGAGGATTTGCTTGCTGAACGAGGCATCAAGGTGAGTTACGAGACAATCCGTTCATGGGTCAGAAAATTCGGAACTCAGATTGCGAAGCATGTCAGGGCTGCGCGTCAACAGCCCTCGGATAAATGGCATCTGGATGAAGGGGTGATCATCATCCGCGGTGTGAAGCATTGGCTGTGGCGCGCCGTTGCCGGCAACGGCGAAGGTCTCGACATCCTGGTGCAATCACGCCGAAATGCGCGGGCTGCAAAGCGGTTCATTGCCAGGTTGGTAGCCCGCTGGGGGACGCCCCGAGTCATAGTGGCGGACTGACGGACAAGCTGCGCCGCTACGGTGCCGCCCTGCGCAAACGCGCGTTGGAGGTGGATCACCGAGCGCATAAAGGGATAAACAATCGTATCGAAGGATCGCACAGACCAACACGGAAACGAGAAAAAATACAGGGCCGTTTCAAGTCAGCCCGTCAGGCGCAGAGATTTCTGGCCGCCCATGATGAAACCGCAAACCTGTTCCGCCCACGTCGCCACAAAATGACTGCCTCCGCCTATCGCCAGAAACGAGCCGCCGCATTTCACCAATGGAACGAATGCGCCAGCGAACTGGCCGCTTGAAGAGCCTCAAGTCGGCAGTTTCTTAGGCGCTGAAAACAACGTGACAATGCCCCACAGGGAGGAACGGCTAGGAGAACGTACCGCCGTCGACACGCAGCGTCGTGCCGGTGGTGAAGCTGGAGGCGTCGCTGGCGAAATAGAGGGCGGCGCCGACGATTTCATTCGGTTGGCCGCCGCGTTTCATGGAGATGTGGTTGGCCGCCCGCGCCATGAACTCGTCCGAGTGTATCCACCCGGCTGAGATGTCGGTGTCGAACGGGCCGGGAATGATGCAGTTCACCCGCACCTTCGGTCCGAATTCCCGGCTGAAGCTGGCGGTCATGTGGTTCAGCGCTGCCTTGGCCGCGCCATAGGGAGCGGTAATATTGTTCGGGTTCATGCTGGTGGTCGACGACACGTTGATGATCGAGCCGCCGTCGCCATCCATCATACGCTGACCGGCCATCGCCATGGCGCGGAAGGGACCTTTCAGGTTCACGCCCAGCACCTTCTCGTAGAGGTCCTCTGTCACTGCGTTGAGCGAGGGGAATAGCGGCGAAAGACCCGCATTGTTCACCAGAATATCCAGTTTTCCGAAGTGCTCATAGACAGCTTCTATCATGCCCTCCACCTGCTGCCAGTCGCCCACATGACAGGAGTAAGGGAGGGCGCGGCGGCCGGTGGTCTCGCGGATTTCGACGGCCAATTCCTCGCATTGGGGCAGCTTTCGGCTCGCGATCATGACGTCGGCACCGGCCTGGGCGAAAGCGCGAATCATCTCGCGCCCCAGGCCGCGGCTGCCGCCGGTAACGAGTGCCACTTTGCCTGTCAGGTCGAAAAGCGTGCTGGCGGAATAGTCGGTTTGGGGCGGGGGCGTCGTCATCGGCTGTCTCTTCTGCAACGGTAGGATCTTGCCCGCTGAGCAGCGGGCGTTAGGTTGAGAGCATAGCCCAATGATACGCCAACGCGAGTGCCTAAGATGAGCGATTAGCAACCGGATTACAGCCGCTGGACCCTGGTGCATCAGGTGCGGGACCAGGCCGCGAAGTATGGTGAGCGGATCTACATGACATTCGGCAGTGGTGCGCCTCCATTAACTTATGGCGCATTCGATACCCGCTCGGACACTGTCGCGGCGGCGCTGGCGGCCCGCGGCGTAGCGGTGGGCGACCGCGTGATGATGCTGGTAAAGAACCGGGTCGAGTTCATGCTAGCCCTGATCGGCGTGATGAAATGCGGGGCTATTTGCGTGCCGATCAACACCGAGTTGCGGGGTGCATTTCTGCAACACCAGCTGCGCAATTGCGACCCAGCGGCGGTGATTTGCGAGGAATCTCTGCTGGGTTCCTTCGACGGCGTCACTGCCGGCGACGCAAAGCCCGGCTGCCTGGTGGTGGTAGGCAGTGATGCGCCGGATCAGCCGCTGGAGGCGTTGGCATCAGCGAAGGTTGAGCATTGGGATATGTTTGAAGCCTCAGGCGAGGGGCTTGTTCTGCCGGGCTTCGAGCCCACCAAGGATACCGTCGCCGCCATCATGTACACCAGCGGCACTACCGGTCCGGCCAAGGGCGTGATGATGCCCCACGGTCACCTCTATCTGGTGCCGGTCCTGTTCAATGCACGTTGCGGGCTGACGGAAGACGACGTGTTCTATGTCTCCATGCCGGCCTTCCACGTCAACGGGCTCGCGTTTCAGATTACAGCCGCCCACTATGCCGGCGCGCGGGTGCATCTGGTGGAACGTTTCAGCCCGAACCGCTGGCTGGATGAGGTGATTGAGTGCGGGGCCACCATCACCAACCTGCTAGGCGTAATGCCGGAGTTCGTGTTCAACACGGAACCCAGCCGGCGCGACCGCGCACACAAACTCAGGCTGATTATGGCGGTGCCGATCAGCAAAGAATGGGGCCCGGCATTCGAGGAACGGTTTGGTGTGCGCTTTATGCAGGGGTTCGGCATGACCGAGTGCGCCATGCCGCTATGGGGCCACTGGCAGGATCCTGAGCCCTTAATCGCGGGCTGCGCGGCGCGGGCTATGAGATGAGCGACTATTACCAGCTGCGCATCGCCAACCCGGAAACTGACGACGAACTGCCGGATGGCGAAGTCGGCGAGTTGCTGATCCGGCCAAAGGTGCCGGGCTGTTTCTCGGCAGGCTATTACAAGATGCCGGACCGCACGGTAGAGGCTTGGCGGAACCTGTGGTTCCACACGGGCGACGCTTGCCGGAAGGACGAGAAGGGGCGGTATCACTATGTCGACCGGATCAAGGATTGTATCCGGCGGCGTGGCGAAAACATTTCAGCCTTTGAGGTGGAGCAGGTGCTGAACATGCACCCGCAGGTCGCCGAAAGTGCGGTTGTCGGCGTGAAGGTGGAAGGCGCTGGCGGCGAGGAAGAGGTCATGGCGGTACTGGTGGCAGAACCGGGCTGGGAGCGTGTCGATGAGGTCGCTCTGCTGGACTACTGCACCGAGCGGATGCCGCGCTTTGCAGTTCCCCGGTTCGTGCAGTTCGTGGGGGAGCTGGATAAGACCGCCAGCGGGAAACTCCGCAAGGGTGACCTGCGGGATGCCGGCGTAACAGTTGAGACCTGGGACCGGGAGAGTGTGGAGTATGTGGTGAAGCGTAACTGACGCGCTTTTAGTCTGCCAGCTCCAGCCGCCGCTCGATCCGTTCCACGCGTTCGCGCAAGGCTTCGATGTCGTCGGTGTGGCCGTTAACCGTCAATTGAGATGATGTAAACTGATGCTCAATCGCTGAAAGACGGCGATGAAGCATGCGATGCCCGTCCTTCAAATCGGAAATACCGGTTTGAAGTGTTCGCAACACTTCCATCAACAGGTCATTGTTGGCATCGGCGATTTTATGGCTCCGTCTAAATCGCCTCCCCTAATTTAGCGATGCAAAGGTAAACAATCAATGAACGCAAAGAGCGGTTCCTTGCCCTAACCCGCCAGCCCCTCCGCCATTGTTATAATCTCTGCCGCACTACGGCCGTCTGCCCGCAATTCCGGGACGCTGACGCTCCGGTCCCGCTTGGCGAAGCGTTTGCCGTCGGGGCCGAGGAGCAGGGGGTGATGCCAGTAGGCGGGCTCCGGCAGGTCCAGCAGGGACTGAAGCACGCGGTGTACATCGGTGGATGGCAGCAAGTCTTTGCCGCGCGTCACCAGCGTAACGCCCTGCAACGCGTCGTCCAGCGTGACCGACAGGTGGTAGCTGGTGGGCGTATCCTTACGGGCTAACACTACGTCGCCAAAAACTTCCGGGTGGCAACACACCCGGCTGAGCGCCCGGTCATGGAACGAGAGCTTCCCCGTGACCGCCACTGCGGCTGTCATATCAAGCCGCCAGGCCGGCACCTCGCCGGCGGCAATACGGTCTTGCACCCCGGTATGCGTGAGGCCGCGGCAAATGCCAGGATATACCGGCCCGTCGGGTCCATGGGGGGCGCCGCCGGCAGCCTGTATCTCGCGCTGGATATCGGCGCGGGTGCAAAAGCAGGGGTAGACAAGGTCCAAGTCTTTCAGGCGGCTCAGCGCCCGCTGGTATTCAGCCATATGTGCTGACTGGCGGCGCTCCGGTTTGTCGTCGGAACTCAAACCGAGCCAGTCAAGGTCTGCCAGCATCTGTGCCGTAAATTCGGACTTGCATCGAGATTGATCTATATCCTCGATCCGCACCAGGTAGCGCTCGCTGTCTACTCTGGCTGCACGGTAGGCAAACAGGGCGGAGTAGACACTGCCGAGGTGCAGGTGGCCGGTTGGGCTCGGAGCGAAACGAGTGACGGTCATTGGTCTGATACCAACGGCAGGGAATAATGATTGCGGCATTGATTGAGAGCCACATCGTTGCCGATGGGCTTCTGCTAACCGCCAATTAACCTATTTCGCCTATCATCTGGCAATGATGAGGGATTGTTCGGCGCTTTTTTGGCGGTTGCTGGCTTCCCTCGCGGACTGGGAAGCCTTAGCACCAACTAAGCCGGAGATATACTTTGGATAAACGCCTGATAAACTGCACCTAAACCTTTAGCACCTGAAACGGGTTAGTTTTGCGCATAAAAGTTTAGATTCGTTTAGGCCCTTTTTGGGCCGGGTTCTAAGCCAGGAAAGCCTTCAACTTGGCGACAATCTCCTCGTTGACCTCGAAGCCGCCGGAAGCGCGGACCTTCTCCCGATCCGCATAGGAGCGGTCGAAGGGCATGCGGACGGGGCTCGTCGGGTCGAGGGGACGGGCGGTACGGACGTCCTGGGCGTATTTGTTGATCCGTTGCTTGGCCGCTTCGCCGTCGCCGAACAGATCGGCCTTCATGGCGACGATGGTCATGCCGAAGCCGCCCATGTCATCGGTCATGCCCTCGGAGCCGGCATGGACACCCAGCAACTGCACCATCAGACCAAGGCCTGAGCCCTTGTGCCCGCCCCAGGCAGTGAAGGCGCCTTTCATTGCTTCGCTGGGATCGACCGTCGGCTGGCCCTCGCTGTTAAGCGCCCGGCCTTCGGGCAGTTTCTCGCCCAGGCGGCGGGCCAGCATCACTTCGGCGTGCATAATGGCGCTGGTGCCGATGTCCCAGATGATCGGATGCGGATCGCCGGGGAAGCCAAAGCAGATCGGGTTGGTGCCAAAGCGTCCTTCAGCAGCACCGTAGGGCGCGACCCAGGGGCCGGCATTGGAAGCCAGCATGCTGACCATGTCGTGCGCTGCCAGCTGCTCTGCGAAGTAGGAGAGCATCCCGGTATAATAGGTGTTGTCGAGCGCCACAGCCGCCAGGCCCATGGCACTGGCCTTCTCTATCGCAATGTCGGTAGCGCGCTGGCCGACGATGTAGCCAATATGGTCCGCGCCGTGGACCTTCGCCGAGACGGGGGTCTCATGCGTGACGGTGATCGGTTCCTTCGGCATGCCCAGGTGGCCGATACGCTCGGTCACCGCGACGGCACGGGCGAGGCCGCCATAGCTGAGGCCGCGCAACTCGCAGTCCATCAGGTGGTCGACGATCGGGTGGAGGTCGCCTTCTGCGTGGCCAAGCTTGCGGAATACCTGGTTCAGCAGGGTCGTGGCGTCAGGAATGGATATGCGCATGGCCTGAAATCTCCAAAATCTTTACCCTGAGCCTGTCAAAGGGTGTCTTTCATGGTGGCGCAAATCACCCTTCGACAGGCTCAGGGTGAAGAGGCGGAAGGGGCTTAATGCATCGTGTTCGGCAGCCAGGTAGAGATGCCGGGGAACAGGACGAGGATGGCGAGGATGACGACTTCCATCATGACAAACGGCAGGATACCGGTGAACATCTCCCCAGTGCGCACCCGCCCGCCAGAAGCGCTCACCACGGCGAAGAGGTTCAGGCCGACAGGCGGGGTGATCACGGCGATCTCGATCATCTTGGTCAGGATGATAGCGAACCAGATCGGGTCCATGCCAAAGGCCTTGATGACCGGATAGACGAAGGGCACCGTCATCATCATCATCGAGAGCGGATCGATGAACATGCCCATGATCAGGTACATGACGACCATGGCCAGGATGAACGTCTCCGTCGTCAGGCCCGCGTCGGTCACCAGGATGGTCAGGTCCGCGACAAAGCCACTGACTACCAGAAAGCGCGATAACAGCAGGCCGCCAATGATAATGATGAACAGCACGCTGGTCAGTTCGGCGGTCTGGCGCACGCTCTCCCATATCTGGGCAGCGCCGATCTTGCGGCGGCCAAGAGCGATCAGCAGGGCGCCGATAGCGCCCAGCGCGCCCGCGGCGGTGGGCGGCGTTATCCCTGTGTAGATGCCGCCAAGGACGATGAAGACCAGCAGCAGCATGGGCCAGATGCCGGTCATGCCGCGCAGCTTTTCCTTGAGCGTCGAGTGTATCTCCACCCGCGGCGCCCATTCTGGCTTGACCCGCAGCATGATGGGGATGCAGACGACATAGAAGGTGGCGGTCAGCAGGCCTGGAATGATGCCCGCGATGAACAGTTCGCCAATGCTCTCGCCGGTCAGGATGCCGAAGATGACAAAGGTCAGACTGGGCGGTATCAGGGCCGCAAACGTGCCGGCGGCGGCGATGCAGCCTGCTGATATGCCCCGGTTGTAGCCAAGGGCCAGCATTTCCGGCAGGGCGATGCGGGTAAACATGGCGGCGTTGACAACGGTCGAGCCGCTAATGGCGGCAAAGCCAGCGCTAGCGACCGCAGTGGCGATATAGAGGCCGCCTCGCACGCCCTCGAGCCAGCGATTCACCGCAACGTAAAGCTCTGAAATGATGCCCGAACTGGAGGCGATGGCCCCCATCAGCACGAACATGGGGATAACGGCGAAGGCATACTCGCTGGCGGTGGCATAGGGCAGGGTCTGGAAGGTGACCAGGACGAATTCCAGGTCCGTCACCAGCGCCATGCCAACCGCGCCGACCAGGGTTATGCAAAATGCGATGGGCACGCCCAGCGCTGCGAAGAAGATCAGGCCGCCAATGCCGATCACACCCATCCAGATGGCTTCGGTCATAGGGCTTCGTCCTCTGGGGCGTGGGGCTCGTAAGCGTCCGGGTTACCGGCCAGCAGATGCAGGAACTGGAGAATGCTTTCCAGCAGCGCCACGACGCAGCCAAAGGCGACCGCGATCTTGGACGGCCAAATGGGGAACCGCGTCAGGCCCCAGCTTCGCTCGTCCACCTGGTAGCTTTCCAGCGCTGAGATGCCTGTGCGCCAGGCAAGGAACGCGAAAAAAGCGATGGCGGCGAATAGCGCTAGTGCGGTGAAGATTGTTTTTGCAAGGCCGGTAAACCGGTTGAACAGAATATCGACGGTCACGTGTCCACGGCGGCGCTGAGCAAAGGCCAAGCCCATGAAGACCACGACGGCGAGGCCCGCCTGGCTGATTTCCAGTGCGCTCGGGACCGGCAGGGCGAAAAGCTGGGTGCCCAGGCTGTCTGCTGTGCCGATGATGGCGAGAAGGCCGATGGCGACTGCTGCAACGGCCAGACAAGCAGTGCCCAGCCAGCGGATCAGCGCGTCTAGGAGGCGGAGAAGGGGCATAAGTGTTTCAGATTTTCACCGGAGTGACTGTCCCAGCCGGATGCCCGGCCTACAAACCGGGCGTAGCGCCGGGATCTCATGCAGAGACTAGCTCTAACAGAGATCCCGACTCTATCGGCGGACTAAATCCGGCGATTCGACCGGGACAGCGAAATGTAGCGGATGTAAATCAGAGATTTACATCCCCAGGTCTTTGCGGACTGCAGCAGCGTAGGCCTTGGCCTGCTCTTCCCTGCCGATCTTGGCCATTTCCTTGACCCACTCGTCGATCATGTCAGGCACAGTGTCCTCCAGAAGCTGCTGCTCCTCGAACTTGATCACCTGGACGCCCTTCTGCGCTTTCAGCTGATCGAGGGCCTTGGAATCCACTTCCTTGGTGTGGGCTACGCCCCATTCGGTGGCTTCCTTGCCAACCTCTACCAGCAGGTCCTGCACCTCTTTCGGCATGGCGTCGAACTTGCTCTTGTTGACCGCGAGCCAATAGGCGTTGATGCCGCCGAACTTCACGTCGATGACGTAGGGCGCGACCTCATACAGCTTGAACACCATGAAGAACGGGTAGGTCAGGTAGGAGCAGTCCATGGAGCCGCGCTTCAGCGCCTCATACATCTCCACCGGCAGCACGTTGACCGGGGTCGCTTTCAGAGCAGCGAACATCTTGGGCATGTAGTTGCCGAAGGTGCGGATTTTGGTGCCTTCCAGATCCTTCACGGTGCGGATCGGCTTGGTGCAGATCAGCTTGTAGTTGGGCAGGTAGCGGTGGATCAGCGGCTTGACGTTGTTGGCTTCGTACTCAGCAATCTGGTCCGCATTGGTCCCTTCCAGCTTGATCGCTGTCCGCATCACCGCTTCACCGTCGAAGAAGGTCATCGGCAGGGAGTTGGTCATGGCCGCAAACGGCAGATTCGAGGTGAAATAGCCTTGAACGACAGAGCCCATGTCGATCGCGCCCTTGGCAACCAAATCCAGGATTTCGTTGGATTTGCCAAGCGTACTGCCAAAGAACATGCGGATCTTGATCTTACCGCCGGAGCGTTTCTCGACTTCGCTTGCGAACCATTTGGCGGGCTCGTTCATGTAGACCGCTTCCGGGAAGCCGGTCGCGTAGCGGAGGTTCATAGAGGGGTAGTCAGCGGCTTGGGCGCTGGCAGCCGCACCAATTAGCGCTGCGGCGGCAATGCCGGCGCGAAGCGTTTTCATCATGATTGGTCGTCCCTGTGGGTTTTGTTGATTAGAGACTGTACTTTAGACGCATTCCGCGCATTGCGGCAAGCTCCCCTTCCGCCCTGTGGGCAAGCCGCCCGGGGCCTTAATTGGGGATTGTGGGGGTCAGATAACCCCCTTGTCCCGCAATGCAGCCAAATCGTCCGCGCTTGCGCCGACGGAGCCGAAAACCTCTTCATTGTGCTGACCAAGCTTAGGCGCCGTGGTCCGGACTGCGATGCCGTTGCCACTCTTTGTGCCGGTCATTTTGATCGGGGAGCGGATATGCTTGACCGTGCCAAGCTCCTCGTCCTCTGCCGTTACCACCATGCCGCGATGCACGACTTGCGGGCCGCTGAACAACTGCTGGTAGTTGTAGACCGGCCCGCACGGCACGTTCGCAGCTTCCAGCACGTCGACCCAATGGTCCGTGGTGTTGGTTGCCAGCACGCCTTCAATGGCGGCTTCCAATGCTTCTCGGTTCTTCACGCGGTTTGCGCTGGTGGGCCAGCGGGGGTCATCCACCCATTCAGGATGGCCGAGGGCCGTGGCGCAGCGGGTCCAGATGGTCTGATTCCCGGCGCCGATCATAATGTAGCCATCGCCGGTGGTGAAGCGCTGGTAAGGCGCGTTCTGGCGGTGGCGCGAGCCCTGGCGGGTTGGCTCCGGCGGGTTTTCTTCTGCCAGCCAACCGGCACTGGTCCAGGAGGAGAGGCCGATGGCGGTCTCCAACAGGGAGGTCTCAATCAGGCAGCCTTCGCCGGTCTTCTCGCGCTGCCAGAGCGCTGCCAGCACGCCATGGGCCGAGAACATGCCGGTGCCGAGGTCAGTGATCGGCAGACCGACGCTGGTGGGCGGGCCGTCGGGTTCGCCGGTCACGTGCATGATGCCGCCCATGCCCTGGGCAATCAGGTCGAAGCCGCCGCGATGGTTCAGCGGGCCGTCATAGCCGAGGCCGGAGGATTGGCAATAGATCAGGCGGGGATTGACCTTCTTCAGGTCCTCATAACCCAGGCCCGCACGCGGCATCACGGTGGGACGGTAGTTCTCCCACAGGATGTCGACGGTCTTCACCAACTCCAGGAACAGGGCTTTGCCCTCTGGCTCCTTGTAGTTGAGCGTCACGCTCTTCTTGTTGCGGTTGATGTAGCGGAAGAAGGCGTTGCGCTCGCTCTGGTCGCCCATGGAGCGGGTGCTGTCACCCTTGCCTGGCCGCTCGACTTTGATCACTTCCGCGCCCATGTCGGCAAAGATCATGGTGCCGAAGGGGCCGGCCATGTGCTCTGTCATGTCGAGCACGCGGATGCCGGCAAGGGGGCCTTTGTTGGTGGTCATGGTTGTTTCCTCTCGTTCTTCGCCTCAATTCATGCCCTTCACCCTGAGCCTGTCGAAGGGTGTTGGCCATGGGTACGCTTCGCCCTTCGACAGGCTCAGGGTGAAGCTACAGAGGCGATGTTATTCTGTTGTATTGTTAGGTATTGGCCGCAGCCACGCTTTCCAGCGTTGGCATGTTGTAGCGGTCTTCCGGCTTCTCCCAGCCTTCCCAGACCGGCTTGCGCTTCTCGGCGAAGGCAGCGCGGCTTTCCATGCGGTCGGACAGAGCACCATGCTCGTGCAGGGCCTTGGCCAAGTCGTGGTAGGGCTTGGCCGGGTTCGGGCGGATGGTCTTCATCATGTGCAGGGTGTTGACGCGCGCCGCCGGCGGCAGGGTCAGCAGGTGCTCCGCCATCTTCATGGCTTCCGGCATCAGTTGGTCGGCATCCATCAGACGGTTAACGAAGCCTAGTTCGTACATGCGCTCCGACGTGATGCGGAAGGCGAAGGCCATCTCCATGGCGATGGGGAAGGGCAGGTTCGCTACCTCGCCATGATTCCAGCCACCCAGCATCCAGCGCTTGGCTTCCGACATCTCGAACAGGGTGCCTTTGACGGCGACGCGCAGGTCGGTTTTCTCCACCAGCATGAAGCCACCGCCCATAGCGAAACCGTTGATCGCGCAGATCACAGGCTTGGTCAGCGTTTCGCGCATGAAAGGGTCTGGCTTGGCGGTCGGCTTCGAGAAGCCCGGCTTGCCCGCCTGGAGCGCCTCTTTCATATCTTCGCCCGCGCAGAAGCTGCGGCCTTCGCCCGTGAAAATAGCGACTTCCAGATCCTTGGAGTCCTCGTAGTGGTTCCATGCTTCCGACAGTAGACCACGCGTTTCGTTGTTGAGCGCGTTAAGGGCCTCTGGCCGGTTCATGCGGATGACAAAGATTTCGCTATGCTGTTCAGTTTCGACGACGGCCATTGGTGGACTTCCTCTCATGTTAGCATTGTGAGCAGTTCATACAGCTTTGCCGCGATTGCGCGCCGCTTGGCAAGCATGCTTTGCACAATCCGGCTATCGTTCTGCAGCAGACTCCATGGAAGGGTAATCAAAACATAACGAAACTGTAACCGTACCCAGACATTCAGACCCTGAGGTTCGCGGCGATGATTATCATCACAAACCCGCTACCCGTTCCTGTTTTTCACTAGGGGACTGTCGTGGATCGCATCGACAATCAGGAAATCTCGTTCGACGAGTTCGATGAAATCAATTCCCCGCGCCCGGCGGAGACCGATTTCGACGCTATCGCCGACAAGTTCATCAGCCGCCGCAGCTTTCTGCGCGGGTCGCTTGCCGTAGGCGCCAGCGCCTTCGTGATGGGTGCCGGCGGCATTATCACGTTGTTTTCAGCGCCTAAGAAACTGCCGACTTGAGGCTCTTCAAGCGGCCAGTTCGCTGGCGCATTCGTTCCATTGGTGAAATGCGGCGGCTCGTTTCTGGCGATAGGCGGAGGCAGTCATTTTGTGGCGACGTGGGCGGAACAGGTTTGCGGTTTCATCATGGGCGGCCAGAAATCTCTGCGCCTGACGGGCTGACTTGAAACGGCCCTGTATTTTTTCTCGTTTCCGTGTTGGTCTGTGCGATCCTTCGATACGATTGTTTATCCCTTTATGCGCTCGGTGATCCACCTCCAACGCGCGTTTGCGCAGGGCGGCACCGTAGCGGCGCAGCTTGTCCGTCAGTCCGCCACTATGACTCGGGGCGTCCCCCAGCGGGCTACCAACCTGGCAATGAACCGCTTTGCAGCCCGCGCATTTCGGCGTGATTGCACCAGGATGTCGAGACCTTCGCCGTTGCCGGCAACGGCGCGCCACAGCCAATGCTTCACACCGCGGATGATGATCACCCCTTCATCCAGATGCCATTTATCCGAGGGCTGTTGACGCGCAGCCCTGACATGCTTCGCAATCTGAGTTCCGAATTTTCTGACCCATGAACGGATTGTCTCGTAACTCACCTTGATGCCTCGTTCAGCAAGCAAATCCTCAACGTCGCGCAGACTGAGTGCAAAGCGATGGTATGCCGAGCCCGCGTAAGAAATGATGGAACGCGGGAAGCGGTAGCCTTTTAGGCGAGGTTGGGAAATCTGGCTGATCATCGTCAGGCGCTACGGGCAATTGGGATTGTGGTCAACAACTTGACGATCCCGCCGGGGCTATTCTGGCCTCACATTCCCGGGCAGGCCTGGCAACCGCCGCCGCCGGTTCGGTAGTCGCCGCCATCCTCGCCAAGCCAAACGGGAATCGGGTGGCGCTGACCCTGGTCGCTGCCTTTCTGCTGTGTGCGGGCGGTGTCCTCGCAACCCTTACCGGCCTGCGCCTGGGCAATCTGGGGGAGGATTTCGGAACCCGCATCGCCATTTGGGACGCCTCTGCCGTCATTGCTCAACAGCACCTTTGGCTCGGCATCGGCAGCTTGGATCAGGCATTACAAATGCAGCCTGGCAGTTGGGACGACCGGCACATCCTGCGCGCCCACAATATCTACCTGCAAAGCATTGCTGAGAGAGGCCTTCCCGCCACGGTCCTGGCGATCACGGCGCTGGCGCTTCTGCTGGCGCAGGCAATACACAGCCTCTGCCGTCAGCCCCCGCCCGCTACCCGCTCAGCAATCTCGGCTGCGCTGGGCACGGCTACCATGTTTCTCTGCCACGGCCTGGTCGATTTCAGCCTTTATGCGCCGGTTAATGCCGCCCTCTTGGCGCTCCTGCTCGGGCTTGCCTGCGGAACCGCGCCGCCTGCATTGCCTCGGCAGCGAGGCTTCGCTACAAACGCGCAACATTCCCATTTCCAAAGCGCTCCCCATCTCCCAGCGCGTGCGAGGACCAACGGCCATGGCGTCGTATCAGTTCATCTATGTAATGAAGCAGCTCTCCAAGGCCTTTCCCGGCGGGAAGAAGGTTCTGGAGAACGTGTCGCTATCGTTCTTCCCTGGCGCAAAGATCGGCGTCCTGGGCCTGAACGGCTCCGGTAAGTCCACTCTCATGAAAATCATGGCGGGCCTGGACAAGGAATATCAGGGCGAAGCCTGGGCAGCGGACGGCGTGCGCGTCGGCTACCTGGAACAGGAGCCTGACCTGAACGCTGCCAAAGACGTGATGGGCAATATCATGGAAGGCGTTGGCTCTACCATGGACCTGATCGAGCGGTTTAACGCCGTCTCAGCCCGCTTCGGCGAAGAACTGACTGATGACGAGATGAACGACGTCATCGCCGAACAGGCCGAATTGCAGGACCAGATCGACGCCTGCAACGGCTGGGACGTGGAGCGCAAGGTAGAGATCGCCATGGACGCTCTGCGCTGCCCGCCGGGCGATGCCGCCGTCGACAAGCTTTCCGGCGGTGAACGCCGCCGCGTCGCCCTCTGCCGCCTGCTGCTGTCGGAACCCGACATGCTGCTGCTCGACGAGCCCACCAACCACTTGGACGCCGAGTCGGTCGCCTGGCTGGAGCACTTCCTGGAGGAATACCCCGGCACCGTCGTTGCCGTGACTCACGACCGCTACTTCCTGGACAATGTAGCTGGCTGGATTCTGGAACTCGACCGTGGTCGGGGCATCCCCTTCGAAGGCAACTATTCCTCCTGGTTGGAGCAGAAGCAGAAACGCCTCGCCCAAGAAGAGAAAGAGGAAAACGCCCGCCAGCGGACCCTCAAAGAGGAGTTGGAATGGGTGCGCCAGAGCCCCCGCGCCCGCCAGGCCAAGAACAAGGCCCGCCTGCAAGCCTACGAGGAATTGCTCAACAAGGACGACCGCCGCTCCCTGGACAACGCCCAGATCGTCATTCCGGCCGGCCCGCGCCTCGGCGACACGGTGATCGAGGCCGACCATCTGTCCAAGGGCTTTGGCGACTGGCTGCTGATCGACGACCTGTCTTTCAAACTGCCACCCGGTGGCATTGTCGGTGTGATCGGCCCCAACGGCGCGGGTAAGACGACCCTGTTCCGCATGCTGACCGGCCAGGAAACACCGGACAAGGGCAAATTGAAAATCGGCGACACGGTGGTCATGGGCTATATCGACCAGTCCCGCGACAGCCTCGGCGATAAGAAGACCGTGTGGGAGGAAATCTCCGACGGTCAGGACGTCATTCAGCTTGGCAAGCGCACCGTGCAGAGCCGCGCCTATGTGGGCTCTTTCAACTTCAAGGGCTCCGACCAGCAAAAGAAAGTAGGCATGCTCTCCGGCGGTGAACGCAACCGCGTGCATCTGGCCAAGATGCTGAAATCAGGCGCGAACCTGCTGCTACTCGATGAGCCCACCAACGACCTCGACGTGGACACCCTGCGCGCGCTCGAAGAAGCCCTGCTGGCTTTTGCCGGTTGCGCCGTGGTCATCAGCCATGATCGCTGGTTCCTGGACCGCATCGCCACCCACATCCTGGCCTTTGAGGGCGATAGCCACGCCGAATGGTTCGAAGGCAATTACGAGGACTACGAGGCTGACAAGAAGCGGCACCTTGGCAAAGAAGCCGACCAGCCGCACCGCATCAAGTACAAGCCCCTGGTGCGCGCCTAAGGTGCCTGCGCAGTCCCTTTCCCTTTGTTCCCTTCCTGCGCTTTTGTGCGGGAAGGGAACAAAGGGAAAGGGATGCGCTTCTGCCTTAAACTGACTTCAGCCGGTGATAGCGGTGCACCATATATGCGGTGCCAAGGGTCGGGCCGGCCAGGTTCAGCAGTGGAATGGTGAAGAACAGGAACAGCAAAATGCCATCCAGCCAGACCGCAATGCGGTTGCGGCGGCGGATGGTTTTCAGCTCCGGCAATGAGCGGCGGCGCAGGCCGACGACTTCAAAATACTCCCGCCCCACCAGATAGCCGTTTACCGCCAGATACAGCAGAAATCCGGTTGGCGGCACCAACAACAGGATCAGGTAGACGGGCAACAGCACCAGGTTGACCGCCAGCACCAAGCCCACCAGCCGCAGTGCCGCCGAAAGGCCCTCGCCGATCGGCACGTCCCTGCCCGGCGACAGGCTCGGGTAGTAACGGGCTTCCACCGCATCGGTGACGCTGTCCAGTAACAGGCCCTGAATGGTCAGAGAGACAGCGGGGAACAGCAGGAAAGCCAGGATGGTGACCATCAGCCCGCCCGCGATCTCATAAAACCCGATTGCTTCAAGCTGACGGGCCAGCCACCCCTGCCCGCCTTCCGGCACGATGTCGCCAATGACCCAAATCGACCCGGCAATCAGGGCTGCCAGGACCAGCGCGGAAGCAATCAGCCCGAGCAGAACGGGACGCAACAGTTTGGGGTCGTTAAGTTGGGCAATGACACGGGCAATATCGGCTATCATGAAAATACTCTCGCAAGCACGGTAGAAAGAAAGCTGGCGGCCAGAAACAGCAGGCAGGCTGGCCTATGTAGGCATTGAAACCGCCAGTGGCAACGCGGCGGGGTGCGGATAGGTCCGATTGAGCTGCAAATTCCGGCCGGTATAGTCCCGCAACGGATTGGGCCACCAGCGTGGCCGCAAAACTGAGACGTGCCTTGGAGCCTTTGATGAGCGAAGCAAATTTGGACGTTGTCTGCATCGGCAATGCTATTGTCGACGTGCTTGCAAGCGTGGACGACGCTTTTCTGGCAGACAACGGTCTGGACAAGGGGATCATGACCCTGATCGACCAAAGTCAGGCCGAAGCGATCTACACGAAAATGGGGCCGGCAACGGAAATGTCCGGCGGCTCGGCTGCTAACACGGCAGCGGGCCTGGCAGCGCTTGGCGGCAAGGGCGCCTATATCGGCCGGGTGCGTGACGATCAGCTTGGCCAGATATTCCGGCACGATATCCGCGCCGGCGGGGTGCAGTTCGACACGGCGCCTGCCACCGAGGGTGCATCGACCGCCCGCTGTTTCGTACTGGTGACCCCCGACGCTCAGCGCACGATGATGACCTACCTGGGCGCATGTACGGAGCTGGACCGGGACGATGTAGAGCCGGACCTGATCGCTCAAGCGAAAGTGACCTACCTGGAGGGTTACCTCTGGGATCCGCCGAAAGCGAAGGAAGCCATTGCAAACGCAGCAGAAATTGCGCACGCTAATGGCCGTAAAGTGGCTCTGAGCCTTTCCGATCCGTTCTGTGTGGAGCGGCACCGGGACACCTTTCTTGAATTGATCACGGAGCGGGTTGATATCCTGTTTGCCAACGAAGACGAGATCATGTCCCTGTTCCAAGCGGAAACCTTCGACGAAGCCGCCTCCCGCGTTTCCGCTTTTGTGGAAATAGCCGCGTTGACGCGCAGCGCCGCCGGATCGGTCATCGTCGCTGGCGGCGAGAAAATCACGGTCGCAGCGGAGCCCGTCTCACAAGTGATGGATACAACCGGTGCCGGCGATATGTACGCGGCCGGCTTCCTCTATGGTTACATCCAGGGCCGGAGCATGAGCGACTGCGCCCGCTTTGGCGGAGTCTGTGCGGCTGAGATAATCAGCCATATGGGTGCCCGCCCGGAGACTTCTCTTGTCGAGCTGGCTTGTCGCGCGGGCCTCTAGGGGGGTATCCACCGGCAAGACGGCCGGCCTCCAGGGCGGATTGATTCAGCGCCTCCGGCTGTGGTCCGGGCTCGTGCTGATGCTGTTCGCAGCAACGCACCTTGCCAATCACACCGTCGGCCTGTGGTCGCTGGCGGATATGGAGGCGGTACGGCTTTGGTTTACCGGCTTTTGGCGCAGCATGCCCATGACCGTGGTGGTATTGGCAGCCACTACCGCGCATATCTGTCTCGCAATCTGGAAGCTGATCCTAGGCAAAACCTGGCGCCTGCCATGGTGGCAGTGGGCGCAGATCGGCCTGGGCTTCGCCATTCCCCTGTTCCTGACGGAACATTTACTCGGCACCCGAATTGCCCATGAAGTATTTGGAATGGAAGACAAATATGCGTTTGTCCTCCTAGTCACATGGCCAGGCAAAAACTGGGATATGGTCTGGCTGATGGCCGTTGTTTGGCTGCATGGCTGCATCGGCGTGCACTATTGGGCCAGGCTGTATCCCGTCTATAGCCGGCTTCGCCTCTGGCTCGGCTCGGTGGCTTTGCTGTTACCGTTTCTCGCTTATACCGGCTATGCCTCGGCCGGACGCGAGGTTGCGCGCCTCTCCGCCAGCGACCGGTTCTGGAGCGGCGACCTGCTGCGGACTATCAAATTTCCGGGGCAGCCTGGCGTCGACTTTGTTGTTGCAGGCACCCAAGCCGCAGAGATCACCCTGGCAACGGTGGCAGCCGGTATCGTTCTGGTCCGGCTGGTGCGCTACGTTCTGGCGGTACGTGGCGGAATTACGGTCACCTATCCCGGCAATCTGCAATTCAGGGTACCGCGCGGAATTACCGTTCTGGAAGCCAGCCGGCAGGCCGGTGTTCCGCACGCCGCGGTGTGCGGCGGGCGTGGGCGGTGCTCTACTTGCCGGGTGCGATTGGGACGGGGTGCGGAACGCCTCGCCGAACCCAGTGAGGCTGAAGCGCGGGTTTTGCAGAGGATCGCCGCCCCTCCCGGCATCCGTCTGGCCTGCCAAATCCCTGTTACAGCAGCGCTGGACATTATCCCGCTTTTGCCGCCATTTGGCGGGTCATCGCCCTCGGCAGGCGACGAAATGGGCAATCGTTATGGCCGGGAACGGGAATTGGCCGTCCTATTCTGCGATATCCGCGGTTTCACAAGCTTTTCCGAACATCGCCTGCCCTATGACGTGATCTTCATCCTGAACCGGTATTTCCGCGCCATGAGCGAAGAGATTCAAGCGAATGGCGGCTATGTGGACAAGTTCATCGGCGACGGGCTGATGGCGCTGTTTGGCTTGGAGGTAGACAACCCTGCCGCTTGCCGTCAGGCCGTGAGTGCTGTGCGTGCCATGTCCGCGCACTTGGACGTATTGAACCAGGAATTGGCGAACGAACTGGGAGAGCCGCTGCGCATCGGCATCGGCGTTCATAGCGGCCTGGCAATCGTCGGAGAGCTCGGCCATGGCCGGGCGGCCTCCCTGACCGCGATCGGCGACACGGTAAACGTCGCCAGTCGGCTGGAGATGATGACCAAGGAATATGCCTGCGAGGCCGTAATTTCGCAGGAAGTGGCTGATGCTGCCGGTATCAAAACAGCATCTCTGCGCCATGCAGACCTACCGATTCGTGGGCGCAGCCAGCCACTCTCCGCTGTCTTAGCGCCGCGAGGCAGTGATCTGCCTGCACTGGACTGAACACGCAGCCTGTTAAACCGGCTTATCGCCCTTCAGGGTGATCCGGCGCATGTGGCGGCGCTTGCCTTGGTAGTCGTTCAGCGCGAAATGCTGTGTCACCCGATTGTCCCAGACCGCCACCGCGCCATCGCTCCAGCGGAAGCGGCAGGTAAAAGCCGGGCTGGTAATGTGCTTGCAGAGAAAGTCGATAAGCGGCGCGCTCTCTGCCTCTGTCATACCGGCAAAGCGCTTGGTGTGCCCGCGGTTCAGGTACAGGCTTTTGACACCGGTCTCCGGGTGGGTGCGCACGATGGGATGCTCGGATTCAAAGACCTGCGCTTCCGGGATGTTCGTGTCTTTCATCCCGTCCAACCGGTTCATCGCTGCTGCCCGGCCGCCCTTGTACCGGGCCTCGGAATTGTTGACGCCCTTCAGACCGGCCAGCAGGGCTTTCATGCCATCCGACAATACGTCGTAGGCCAAGGCGGTATTGGCGAATAGCGTATCGCCACCGGTTTCCGGCACCTCCACCGCGTGCAGCATCGTGCCCTTGACAGGTTCCGGCATATAGGTTGTATCGGAGTGCCAGGACCCACCGAAATTCACCGAATCGGTCTCGGTTTTGACGATCTCGATCACTTCAGGTGTATCTGGCAAACCTTTGATAAAGGGATATATTTCAGGCTCGCCAAACAGATGAGCCACCTGCCGCATACGCGCGGGCTCCAGCGCCCCGCCCCGGAAGAACACGACCTTATGCTCAAGGAAGGCTTGATAAATCGCATCAGCTTCGCGGTTTGACAGGTCTTGCGACAAGTCCACACCCGCGATTTCCACGCCCAATGCGCCTGCTACAGGCTGATTTTCCATGCGGCCTCACCCGTCCGAAGAAGATTGGCAGGATGCTGGCCTATCGAAAGTCAGCAGCCTCTCAATGCAGGCTCAGACGCTTGTTAGCCTCTTCAAAGGCCTGCACCACAGCCTGCACATCCATCTCGCGTTCGGTCAAGTTTTCCGGGCACCATTCGCTGCGGTGCGCGCCGAAAAAGTCACCGCCATAGACATGCAGCGCCCCTGACAGCTTCATGGTCGGGTTCAGCACCGTATGAATGATGTCTTTTCCCAGCGGCGAGCAATCGCCGGTCGAAAGCGACTTGGCCCCTGCAGCTTCGATACGGCCATCGTCCCCATCATCGACCCGGCACCAAAAGACATTGTCTTCCCGCCCGCCATACATGCCGATCACGGCCCACATGTTGTGGTTATGCGGCATGATGTTCTGATGCGGTCCCCAGACCAAATTCAGAATGGTTAGGTCATCGGAGTGATAGAGCTTCGTCACCCCGGCCCGGGTTGGTTCACCCAAGGCGTTTAGCACCGCAGTGGGGTTGGAAACCGCGCGGGCCACCACTTCATGCACGGACTTGTGCGTCGGGTCTACTTTGACCGCAGTTTTGCAGTCTTCGATGAACTGATCCAGGTCGAGCATCCGGGCAATCCTTCCGATATAATCTCAATACCCGGAAGGATATACACCATTCAGCACCCAAACTCAAAGCCTGTCCCTAACGGTCCGCTTACTTTTTTGCGCGCTCCGGCAAGTCGAGCCCCACGCCGGACAAATGCCCGAACACCGCCGCCAACCTCTCCCGGTCGGTCACCGGCAGCGGCAGCCGCAGGATCGAGGCAATATTCGCCTTCAGGTGCGCCACATCGCTGGTGCCAAACAGGGTCACGTCCGCCCCCGGCTCGTGCCGGGCATAGCGGTAGGCGGCATCCAGAATATTCTCCGCCCCGCCCTCATGAACTAGAAAGTCCAGCGGTGCCGGATCGTTGGCCAGTTCCTTCGGCAGGCGGCCATCCGCGCATAATTCCTGGATCGCAGCACTCAATGCCCCCGGCTGGCTGAAGATGTTGCGCAGCACGAACATCAGCAGGGTCCCGACGCCATTTTTCTGGGTAAGCGGAAATACATCCCGCCTGGCGCCCTGGTGCAGCATGCTGAAAGCGAACATGGCGCTTTCCCACCAGGGGTCATGCAGCGCCCGTTGCAGCATCTTCTGCTCCGGATCGCGCGGCGACGTCTCCGTCATGCCAATATGCCGGATCTTGCCCGCTTCCTTTGCCTGCAACAGCACCGGAACCAGATGCTCGACACAATGGTCATAGATGGCCAGACCGATGGCATGGAGTTGGTAGACGTCAATATAGTCGGTGCCGAGCTTTGCCAGCGATGCTTCCAGCTTCTTCTCAAGCGCCGGACCGTCGATCAGTTCGCCATCAATGCGCAGCGTGGCCTTGCTGGCGATCACCAGTTTATCCCGACCGACCTGCCGCGCGGCCTCGCCCACCACGCCTTCGGTTTGATAGGCCTCCGCCGTATCGATCAGGTTGACGCCCAGGTCATAGGCGGCCCGGATCAGGGCGACCGCGTCCGCTTCACTCTTGCCCCGGCCGAGCCCTAAGCGGCTGTTACCGCCACAGCCCAGTCCCGCCACCGACACACGCAGGCCGGTTCTGCCAAAATCCACATAGTCCATTGCAAGCCCCTATTCGTTTGCGTCGTCCACATGGACCCAGGCGATTTGCCCGTTGCGGTAGATGAGTACCAGTCGTCCTTCAACCAGATCGATCGCGTGTTGGCCGAACACTTCCCGCCGCCAGCCTTCCAACGCGGCAATACCATCGCGCTCGCCCGTGGACAGCCGGTCCAGATCGCTACTGCTGGCGATCAGCTTCGGTGCGACCTCATTCTTGTCGCAGCAGCCTTTCAGCAATACCCGCAGCAAGTCGGCGGCCGCGGTGGCGCGTGCGCCTTCGGGCTGCGGCGTGCGGGGCTGAGGGCGCTCGTCCGGCGGCATATCCAGTCCGGCCTGCACAGCTTCCAGGATTTCCCGGCCAATCTGTCCCTCGGCCTGGCCCTTGCCGAGCCCCCGAACACGGCTCATGGCCTGCACGGTCGATGGGGCCTGAGCGGCGATGTTCAGGATCGCATCGTCACGGATGACCCAGTTGCGGGGCTGGTTGCGCGACTGCGCCTCGCGCTCGCGCCAGGCTGCGACTTTCTGCAATACCGCCACAAAGCGAGGCTTGGAAGTGCGGCTCTTGATGCGCAGATACGCCAGTTCGGGATCTGTTTGGTAGGAGCCGGGATCGTTCAGGACGGCCATTTCATCATCCAGCCAATCGATCCGGCCGCTTTCTTCCAGGCGGCGGCTCAGGCCGGCATAGACATCACGCAGATGGGTCACGTCCGACAGCGCGTAGTCCAACTGCGCATCCGTCAGGGGGCGCTCGGCCCAATTGGTGAACCGGCTGGCCTTATCCACATTGGCACCAGTCAGCGTCTGCACCAGTTTATCATAGGCAATCGAGTCGCCGAAACCACACACCATGGCCGCGACCTGGGTATCGAACAAAGGCGCCGGCACCCCCTGCATCAGCTGGAAAAAGATTTCCAGGTCCTGGCGCGCTGCGTGAAAAACCTTCAGCACGTTTTCGTCAACCATCAGGTCCAGCAGAGGCTGCAAATCGATCCCTGGCACCAGCGCATCGATTGCCGCTGCTCGTTGCTCGCCGGCAACCTGCACCAGGCACAGCTTTGGCCAATAAGTGCTTTCGCGCAAAAATTCCGTGTCAACGGTCACATAGGTCTCAGACGCTAGCGACGTGCAGAATTCCGCTAACGCTGGGGTATCGGTGATTAGTGTTGCCATGAGGGCTCCTGAATGTACTGCGGCCCTTTTATAGAAGCCTGACGAGAAAAGGGAATTCGGGCAGAGCGCGCACCCGCCGCCTTGACAGATAGCCTGTGGAGGCGCACGCGAGTGGCCTCTAATGAATATGCCCTTCTCAGAGTTGTCTTATGAGTGAAACCCTTCACGCCTACCGTTCCCACACCTGCGGCGAGTTGCGCCCGGATCATGTAGGTCAGACCGTACGCCTGTCCGGCTGGGTGCACCGCAAGCGTGACCATGGCGGCCTGCTGTTCATCGACCTGCGCGACAATTACGGCCTCACCCAATGCGTGGTCGATTCCAGCAAGGCCGAAGCCTTCGCCGTGTTCGAAGGACTCCGGAACGAGACCGTTGTCACCGTCACCGGCCAATGTCTGGCGCGCGCCGACGAAGCCGTGAACCCAAACTTGGATACCGGCGGCATCGAAATCGACGTGACCGAAATCACGATCCAGGGACCCGCTGACACCCTGCCGCTCCAGGTGAACTCGGAGGAGGATTACGGCGAGGAGACGCGCCTGCGCTACCGCTTCCTCGATCTGCGCCGGGAAAAGATGCAGAAGAACCTGACCCTGCGCTCGGACGTGATTTCCTCGATCCGCCGCCGCATGATCGACCAGGGCTTCCGCGAGTATCAGACCCCCATCCTGACCGCGACCAGTCCGGAAGGCGCGCGCGACTACCTCGTGCCGTCCCGCCTGCACCCCGGCAAGTTCTACGCCCTGCCCCAGGCTCCGCAGCAGTTCAAGCAGCTGCTGATGGTGGCGGGCTTCGACCGCTATTTCCAGATCGCCCCCTGCTTCCGCGACGAGGACGCCCGCGCCGACCGCTCACCGGGCGAGTTCTACCAGCTCGATTTCGAAATGAGCTTCGTCACCCAGGAAGACGTCTTCGCCGCCATTGAGCCGGTTCTCGGCGGCGTGTTCCAGGAATTCGCCGACGGCCGCACAGTTACCGAAGGTGCCTTCCCGCGCATTCCCTTCGACGAGTCCATGTTGAAATACGGCAACGACAAGCCGGACCTCCGTAACCCCATCGAAATCGCCGATGTTACGGAAGCCTTCCGCGGTTCCGACTTCAGCATTTTTGCCAGGAACATTGAGAAGGGCTCCGTCGTCCGCGGTATCCCCGCTCCAGGCGCTGCCAGCCGCCCGCGCAGCTTCTTCGACAAGCTGAACGAGTGGGCGCGTGGCCAGGGTGCGCCGGGCCTCGGCTACATCCAGTTCGCGGACGGTGCCGCCAAGGGCCCGATTGCCAAATTCATGGACGAAGCCCGCCTCGCCACGCTGAAGGAGCAGGCCGGTGTCGGCGACGGCGACGCCCTGTTCTTTGCCTGCAACAAGCCCAATGACGCGGCCAAGCTTGCCGGTCTCGCCCGTACTGAGATCGGCACCCCGCTGGAGTTGATTGAACAAGGCGCGTTCAAGTTCTGCTGGATCGTCGATTTTCCCATGTTCGAACTGGACGAGAAGACCAACAAAATCGAGTTCTCGCACAACCCGTTCTCCATGCCCCAGGGCGGCATGGAAGCGCTGGAGACGCAGGACCCGCTTACCATCAAGGCTTTCCAGTACGACATCGTCTGCAATGGCGTGGAGCTATCATCCGGCGCAATCCGGAACCACCGGCCGGAGATCATGTACAAAGCGTTCGAGATCGCGGGCTACGGCAACGACGTGGTGGACGCCCGCTTCGGCGGTATGATCAACGCGCTGAAGCTCGGCGCGCCGCCGCACGGTGGCTCTGCCCCCGGTATCGACCGCATCGTCATGCTGCTGGCCGACGAGCCCAACATCCGCGAAGTCATCGCCTTCCCCATGAACCAGCGTGCGGAAGACCTGATGATGCAGGCCCCTGCCCCGGTCGAAGACGCGCGGCTTGAAGAACTCTGGCTGAAGCTCGACCTTCCGATCGAGTAAGCGCTCAACCCTGTTGCTAACCGGCAGATGGCGCTGGAATCTGAGCCTCTGCCGTTAGCGGCGCTTATCAAACACGCTTGCGGCGTCCGGCAACCGCCAGCGCGGCAATACCCGTGCCCAGCAATGCCAGCGGCAGCGGTAGCGGCACCTCGGGTGTCGGCGGCGGAGTCAGCCCTTCGACGCCAACCTGAATGCCGTGCCAGTTCTCCGAGTTATGCGTTACAGTGATCTATGTATAACTGCCCAACACACGGATGATACCATGCAACTCGCCAGAGCCGGTGAAACCATTGGAGGTGACATTCGTGAACGCACCGTCACCCCAGTGTCCGGGACCTTCACTGACCGTCTCAATCGGGCCGCTGAACGTGGCAACATTGTTGTTCCAGCTTACCAGCGCAATGATCGGGTTAACGATGGACTGACCGAAGTCCAGCGTGAACGTACCGCCAGCGTTTAGAACGATGATATCGGAGTCCGGCGGCGCATTATCAACGTCACCACCCGTATAAGGCGCAGGAGAACCTTCGCCCCAATAATTCGTGCCAGCCCCGTTTGTCTGCGCGAACCCGTAAGCACCATTGAAGGTAACAGTTACCGCCGTGGCGCCAACCAGCAGAGAGCCAGTAACCTGATTGGTACCGGCACCTGTCCAGTCCGTCCAGTTCACCGGCACTGACAGCGCCGGCATGGAGGAGGCGGCGATACCAAATGCGGTCAATATGCCCAATACTTTCATTGTTCACTCCCTCTGTTCTACGCTGCCTCCGCCGGTCCATGATCGCGACGGCGGGTCCCGGACAATCCAGGCCCAAGCGCTACTCTGTATCGGATTGTATCCAATCAGATTTATGTCCGACAAGTGAGCTTGGTCACAGGGATCTCAATTTTTCCGAGCCCCGCGACTACCCTATTCCGCCTTCTTCGACCACACATCCCGCATGCTGACATTGTTGTCGCCATCGCCAGTGGACCAGCGCCGCAGTGTGCCGTGGTAGCGGTCGTCCGGCCCGGTGACCGGCTCTGCACTCTGCCGGTAGAACGGTACGTCGCCGACCACGGTCGCCCGTTCCGCCGTGCGCCGCTCCGG
This sequence comes from Alphaproteobacteria bacterium, assembly GCA_965202745.1. GTDB lineage: Bacteria > Pseudomonadota > Alphaproteobacteria > Bin95 > Bin95 > JACKII01. The sequence goes on along the minus strand of CBDBCB010000017.1, from coordinate 145,590 downwards.
CCAATAGTCAGAGACAGCGTAGTGCTGGCAGGCGCGGTTATCCCAAAAGGCAATGGAGTTCGGCCGCCATTTAAAGCGGCACTGGTATTCCGGAAAGTCCGCTTGCTTGTAAAGAATATCCAGCAGCCGGGCGCTCTCCTCGTCGCTCATGCCCACGATGCGGCGGGTAAAGCCGATATTCACAAAGATCAGCTGCTCGCCCGTATCAGGATGGGTGCGGATAACCGGATGTTCCGGGTTCGGGTACTTGGCATCGAACGCGGCGATTTTCTCCGCGCTGACGCCCTTCTTGACCATGCCGCGGCGGAAGAACTCGAAGTCGTGCACGGCGTCGCGCCCTGTCACCAGATCACGCACCTCCTGCGGCAGACCGCGGTAGGCCGCCCCCATGTCCGCAAACAGAGTATCACCGCCAACCGCAGGCGCTTCCATCACCCGCAGCACAGACCCCAGCGGCGGCGCATCCCGCCAGGTCACGTCCGAATGCCAGGCATTCTCTGAGCCAGGATGTTTGTCGTCGTGGGTAATGTGCAGGATCTCCGGCTTCTCCACATGCCGCTGGGCGAAGGGATGGACCTCCAACTCGCCAAAGGCAGAGGCGAAGGCCAGGTGCTGATCCCGCGTGATGTCCTGGTCGCGGAAAAAGATCACCTTCCAGTCCAGCAGCGCCTGATAGAGCTTGTCCAGCAGCGCCTCCGTCAGCGGCTCCCGCAGGTCGATATTGCCGATCTCCGCGCCAATGGTCGGCGTCATCGGCGTAATGGTAATTTGGTCAGCCGCAGTCGTTACGTGGTCCATTAGAAAGGCCCTCCCTTAAGCCAGCCCGTGAGCCTGTTCCATATCGCTCAGCGCACCATCCACGGCGTCGACAATCATGCCCACTTCTTCCGCATTGATCACCAGCGGCGGGCAAAGGTTGATGATGGTGCCGGCCCGGGTCAGCAGCCCCCGCTCGCGGATGGCATTGCCGAGCGTGGTCAGTTCCGGCCCGCCCTCTGCGAATTTCTCGCGGGTGCCGCGGTCCTTCACCACCTCAATCCCGGCGATCAGGCCGAGCCCGCGCACATCGCCAATGGTCGGGTGCTTGGCCCGCAGGCCCTCCAGCCCATCCTTCAACAGCTTGCCCATCTTGGCGGCGTTCTCCACCAGGCCCTCGCGCTCGATAATGTCCAGGTTCGCCAGAGCCGCCGCGGCAGCCACCGGATGACCGCCATAGATGATGAGGTGCGAGAGCGTGTTCTTGTCCTCGAACGCCTCCACCACATGCGGCCGGCACATGACGCTACCCATGGGCACGTAGCCGCTGGTCAGCCCCTTCGCCATGGTCATCATATCCCCGGCGATGCCGAAGTGCTCGGACGCGAACATCTTGCCCGTCCGCCCGAAGCCGTTGATGACCTCGTCCGTGATCAGCAGCACCCCGTACTTGTCGCAGATCTCCCGCAGGCGCGGCCAGTAGCCCTCCGGCGGCACGACGATGCCATTGGCGGCGCTGATCGGCTCGGCAATGACCGCGGCGACGGTCTGCGGGTTCTCATACTCGATCATCTGGCCGATCTGGTCGGCGCAGAGCAGGTCGCAGCCCGGGAACGTCTGCCGGAAGTCGCAGCGGTAGCAGTTCGGCGGGCTCGCATGCAGCACGCCCGGCATGAAGGGCGAGTGGTAGGGGTCGCTCACCGGGCGCGTGCCGCTGACGCTCATCGCGGCATAGGTGCCGCCATGGTAGGAGCCGCGCCGCCCGATGATCTTCTGTCGCTTCTGTTCACCCCGGTGGTAGTGGTACTGGCGCGAGATCTTGATGGCGCTCTTCACCGCCTCGGACCCGCCGGAGCAGAAGAACACCGTGTTCTGGTCACCGGGCGCGATCTGGGCCAGGCGCTCCGCCAGCTGGATGGCCGGGATGGTGGTCGCCGCGGTCGAGCTGGCATAGGCGAGCGTTCCGGCCTGCTTGGCAATCGCCTCGCCAATCTCCTTGCGACCATGGCCGACATTGACCAGCCAGAGCCCCGCCAGGGCATCGATATAGCGGTTACCGTCAATATCAGTCAGCCAGATGCCCTTGCCTTCGACCAGCACTTTCTTGCCCGCGTCCTTCCCGAATGCACCATAGGGCGAGGCGTGCATGAACAGGTGCTCGGCACCGGATTTCTTCAGCGCTTCCTGGTTGGATAGCGCGGCTACGTTGTTCATCGGGCTGGCTCCTCTTGTGTCTCTAACGGGGGAGCCTAGCCGAATTGGATGGCAGCGACTACGTATAGTAGACCGATTGCGGTGAGGACTTATACATGAGCGACGAAGCCCAAGACCTGATCCCCGAAGTATGGCATGCGCCGGACGGCTCGGCCCTGTCCTGCCGGGAGAAGATCAAGGTCCTGAACGAGAATCTGGAAGAGTTGCAGCAGATGGCCCAGGACGCCCTGGAAGACGCCATCATCATGGGCGCCGACGAGCAACAAATCCGCGCCGTGCTGCAGCGGCTGGTGAGCAGCCTGGAAAATCCCTACGCTACCGACTGAAGCCAACTGTTCCGCCAGCAGGCCGATCAGGATATGTGCCGGGCAGCGGACTAAACGACAAACCCGGGCGGGTAAGTCTTTTGCAGGACGGCTTTCCAATCAGGATCATTCACCGGGTCGCTGGTCGGTGTAAATGCCACGCCGCGGCTGCGCAGGTCGTCGGCAAAGACGACCTGGACCTTGTCATGATCCAGGTCGTTAGATCGGTTGTGGTATTCGTCGGCCGCTGCCTGATTCTTGAAGGCATAGTCCACAGGATGGAGAGCCGCACCTGATCGCCGCGGAACGCCCGTACGCTGCCCTCGTCGTGAATTTCCCATCCGTCAGCGCCCACCGCATGCAGCTGGCATTCGCGCCCGATATCGCCGGGTTTCAGCCATTCACTTTCCTGCCCTACCGGCCCAACCCGATGCCACATATATTCATTGTCTGAGACAACGCCGACATTCCACAGCGGCGTTGTCACACTGACGGACGGCGTGTCCGGTCCGTCGGGCCAGTACTCGAACTCTCCCCCTTCGCCCGCGTAGAACCAGGAAAGTGTCGATGCAATCGGCACGGCCCATTCGTGAAACCGGTTCGAGTAGCCCATGCATTGCAGCATCCAGAATGGGAACTTCTCGCAACCGCGGAAATACGGCAGATCACGGTGCGGCGGGCTCCCGCCGGTCGGGCAGGCGAGGTTAATCATAACCCGCGCTCGGCTCGATGATCTCGGCGTCGAAGGACCCACGTGCCGCCGCCATAAAGCGCTCATTGTGGAAAAAGGGTTTGGCCCCTTCGACCCGCGCCTGGCGGGTATGCGCCCAGAATATCCGGAAGAATGGAATGTCCTGGCCGTCGTCATTTTTCTTGTGCACCCGCGCGGATAAAAAGGATACGGCGCAGAGCGGTGCACCAAGTCTAACACCGCCTCTGGATCTTCGAACGCTGGTTCAATCCAGACAGGCTTTGCAATCATCACTGCTGGCCGTAGCCGAGCTTCTTCTGCCAGAGTCATATTCATTCGGCATTTCCTCTTATCGGTGGTTCAAACTACCCTTATCGACAATAAACACACACGATTATGAGCAACTTCTGAAGTTATGGCCAGCGCAGCATTGGTAAGACTTGCTCTCTGTCTGCCGTTCTACGCCGCCACTTCCCGGCTGAATTTCGGCATCAGATGCAGTAATTCCTGGGTGTATTCGTGGCGCGGGTCCTCGAATAAGGTCTCGCTGTCAGCTACCTCGCAAAGCTCGCCATAGCGCATCACGGCGATGCGGTCGCACATCTGCCGGATCACCGCCAGATCGTGACTGATGAACAGCATGGTCAAACCCAGAGCGTTCTGCAAATCCTTCAGCAGGTTCAGCAGAGACGCCTGGATCGACACGTCCAGCGCGCTCGTCGGCTCATCGCAGATCAGGAAGCGCGGCCGCACCACCAGGGCCCGCGCGATGCAAATACGCTGACGCTGGCCGCCGGAGAACTGGTGCGGATATTTCGCGCCCGCGTCAGCATCCAATCCCACCCGCTGCAACACATCCGCCGCCAACTGCCGGGCTTCGGATGCGCTGGCCATGCCGTGGTGGATACCGGCTCTGAAATGATCTCCCGCACGCGCATGCGCGGATTGAGGCTGGAGAACGGGTCCTGGAAGATGATCTGCATGTCCACGTTCGCCTTGCGCAGACTCGGATCGCGGGCAAGGTTGGTGATGTCCCGGCCATCATAAGTAATGCGCCCTTCCAGGCCGACGATCATCTTGGCAACTGTTGACTTGCCGCTACCGCTTTCGCCCACCAAGCTGAAGGTTTCGCCCTGTTTGATCTCGAATGAGACCTTGTCAACGGCGCGGAAATAGGTGTTGAAGCGCTTCAACAGGCCCTTGGTCTTCACGAAGTCGATGGAGATATTCTCCACCTTGACCAGCGGCGTGTCCCGGTCGGCCGCGCGCTCCAGACCGTCAAACCAGGTTAGCCGCCGGCTCATCGTCTCCGTCGTCGAAAGATTGCCCGCCTCGGCACTGGCATGCACCAGTTCAAAGCGCTCCAGCGTAACGTCTGTGCGCGGCACGGCGGCGATCAGGCTTTTGGTGTACTGATGCTGCGGCCGGTTGATGATGTTGAGGGTCTTATCCACCTCGATCATGCGGCCGTGCAGCATGACGGCAACACGGTCCGTCACCTCATTGATGACGGCCATGTCGTGAGTAATAAGGATCACGCCCAACTGCCGCTCGCGGCACAGGTTCTGAATCAACGCCAGGATTTCCGACTGGATTGAAACGTCCAGCGCCGTGGTCGGCTCATCGGCCAACAGCAGTTCGGGCTCTCCTGCAAGCGCGATGGCGATCACCACGCGCTGGCGCATGCCACCAGAGAATTGTTGCGGATACTGGTTCAACCGGTGTTCCGGCTCGGGAATACCCACCTGACGCAAAAGCTCTGCCGCCCGCGCCCGCAGCGCATCACCGGTCAGGCCCAGGTGCAGCCTGATGGTCTCTATAATCTGGAAGCCCACGGTCAGCACCGGGTTCAGCGCCGTCAGCGGATCCTGGAAGATCACGCCGATCCGCTTGCCACGCATGGCCTGCATCTCGTCATCGGGCAGCGCCATCAGGTCCGTGCCGTTCAGAACGACAGAGCCTTTCTCGATATATCCCGGATAATCGATCAGCCGGGTGATCGCCGTGGAAATGGTGGACTTGCCCGCCCCGGACTCGCCGACAATGCCCAGTATCTCGAATGCCACCGGCAGCGCCTGGATTAGCTGCCTGGGTATGTCGCCCAACGTGCCAAACCTGCCTGGGCGACAACTCCCCAAACGCCAGATAAGGGGACAACGTCGAGGTGCCATCCAGGTCCGGGCGGTTCCGGGCCTCGCCATAGTCCGCCGCGATCTCATCCAGAAAATGCGCCAGCCGCGCCTCCCCCGTACCGGCCGCCGCCGGCCCGGTCTCGCGCAATCCGCCCGCCCAATCAGGCTTGCTCGGCAACAGGTTCCAGCTATTGAGGTCATCGCCCGTAATGTCGGCGGCTCTGCCGCCCGTAGTCGGTTCCTGCGCTTCCGGCACCGGCAATGGCGCTGAGGGTTCTCCCAAAGCCATAGCGGCCTTGTAGAATGGCGTGAACACTTTGAATCAGCCACCCTGTTTGGTTTTTACCTCCCAGGGCTCACGCAGATAGTTCGCGGCAAAGCTCTTAACGGTCAGGCCCCTGTCCTTCGCCTCCGCTTTCAGTGCAGCATCGGCCTCCACCCCCCCAGGGCGTGTAGCACCTGTTCCAGTAGATCGCGCCTGCGCCCAGAGCCTCAGCCACCGCCAGCGTCACCGCACACTGCTCGCCTCGGCGGAGAATCAGCGGCACGCCGAGGTCAGCCAGTTGCCCCTGCAAGCGTGCCAGCGCGTGATACAGCCACCAGCGCCCCGCCCAGCGGCCGCCCGTCCGCAGCATCATCCAGCACATAGAGGGCGACGGCAGGGCCGGACCGTCCCGCGGATGAAAGCGCGGCGGATGTCAGGGCAGCGGTCAGGGCTGGATTGTCGGCCGTGCGCAAATTCCGCCGAAAAAGGATTAAAGTCGGCGCGCTCATTGTTTCTCCCGGATAATGGACCACCAACGGACGGGTGTCGTCGAATCGTAACCTAAGTTGATTACGCGACAGCAGAGATATAGACCTGTTTTGATCCCGCGACCGACCACCTCCCCCGCGCGGCACGGAGCCAGCCGATGCTGATGACACAGACCTACCGCTACCGCACCATTTGGATATCGGATGTCCATTTGGGTTCCAAAGGCTGCCGGGCTGAGTTGCTGCTTGATTTTCTGAAGCACACCGAAAGCGAAAGCCTCTATCTGGTCGGGGACATCGTGGACGGCTGGCGGTTGAAAAGCGCCTGGTACTGGCCTCAAACCCATAACGATGTCGTGCAAAAACTGCTGCGCAAAGCGCAGAAGGGCACGCGTGTCCTATTCATCCCCGGCAATCATGACGAATTTGCCCGGCAGTTTGTTAACCACCAGTTCGGCGGCATTGAAGTCCACCAGGACCATACGCACGAAACCGCAGACGGCCGCCGGCTGCTGATCATCCATGGCGACGAGTTGGATGCCGTGGTGCAATCGGCCAAGTGGCTGGCCTATGTCGGCGACTGGGCCTACCGCGCCGCCATAGTCTTCAACGTCTTTTTCAACCTGGCGCGCAAGCGGCTTGGCTATCGCTACTGGTCGCTTTCGGCCTACCTCAAATACAAGGTCAAGAACGCCGTCGCGCATATCGGTAGGTTCGAGGAAAGCGTCGCTGATCTCGCCCGCCAGCGCGGCGCGGATGGTGTCGTCTGCGGCCACATCCATCACCCGGAAGTGCGGGAAATCACCGGCGTCCTCTATGCGAACGATGGCGATTGGGTGGAGAGCTGCTCTGCCCTGGTCGAGCATCCCAATGGCCGGCTGGAACTGCTGCGCTGGACCGTCCCCCTGGCAGAGCGTCAAGCCGCCGGCAAGGATATCGAGCGCATTCCCCTGGTAGCCGGCGTCACCGCGCGAGCGTCTTAGTTGAGCCTGCGTATTCTGATCGTTACCGACGCCTGGCATCCCCAGGTCAACGGCGTCGTCCGTACGCTTTCCACGGTTGGCGATGAATTGCGGCGCAGCGGCAATGTGGTCGAGTACATAACGCCGGCGGAGTTCCGCAGCGTCCCCTGTCCGACCTACCCGGAAATCCGCCTCGCTATCGCAGGGCCGGGGGCGGTCGCCCGGCGGATTGCAGCCTTCCGCCCCGATGCTGTCCACATCGCGACCGAGGGTCCTTTAGGCTTCCTTGCCCGACGTTACATGACCAGGCATCAGCTGCCATTTACGACCTCATTCCACACCCGTTTTCCGGAGTACATCCATGCCAGAGCGCGCATCCCGCTCGGCCTGTCCTATGCCTTGATCCGGTGGTTCCACCGCCCGGCGGTACGCATGCTGCCGCCGACGCCCGGCGTCCTGCGCGACCTGGAGGCCCGGGGCTTTCATAACCTGGCGCAATGGACCCGCGGGGTTGACACAGATCTGTTCAAACCCGGCCCCAAGCCTGACTGGGCCACGGGCTTGCCGCAGCCTGTCATGCTGTCTGTCGGCCGCATTGCGATCGAAAAAGGCCTGCCCGACTTCCTGGCCCTGGACCGCCCCGGCACCAAGCTTGTCGTCGGCGACGGCCCGGCCCGCGCCGAACTGGAGCGCGCCCACCCGGACGCCCGTTTCCTTGGCGCCAAGTTCGGTGAGGACCTGGCGGAGGCTTACCGGGCCGCAGACGTGTTCGTCTTCCCCAGCAAGACCGACACCTTCGGCCTAGTCATGCTCGAAGCCCTGGCTAGCGGCACACCGGTCGCTGCCTATCCCGTCATGGGACCGATTGACGTCATCGGTCCTGCTGCCAGCGGCCCGGCTTCCATTGGCTGCCTCAATGACGATCTGAGCATCGCCGTCGACAGCGCCTTGTCGGCCTCGCGCGATCATTGCCGCCGCTATGCCGAAGGCTTTTCCTGGAACGCCTGCGTCGCCCTGTTCCGCAGCCACCTCGCCCCATTCTCCTGGCCAGGGCCAGGCTGATCGCACTCCCTCTGGCGCTTCGCCGCGCAACCGCCTAAAAACCAAACCATCATAAATCTCCGACAAGAGGCTAACCATTATGCAGCTTTCCACCGACAAGATGATTGGCAAGAAGGACGGCCCGATCGGCTGGATGACCTTCAACAATCCCGAACGCCGCAACGCCATGTCGCTGGAGATGTGGGAAACCGCGGGCGAGATCATGTCCAACTTCAAGGCCGACCCCGACATCCGCGTCATCGTCATGCAGGGTGCCGGTGACAAGGCCTTCGTTTCCGGTGCTGACATCAGCCAGTTCGAAAAAATGCGCGCCGACGCCGCCATGACCGAACTCTACAACCAGCGCGCCGACGCAGGCCGCTCCGCCATCCGCGATTTCGACCGCCCGATCATCGCCATGATCCGTGGCTTCTGCATGGGCGGCGGCCTGGGCATTGCCATGTCCGCCGACATGCGCTTCGCAGCAGAAGGTTCGACCTTCGGCATTCCGGCGGCCCGCCTCTCCATCGCCTACGCTGGCGAGAATATCGTCAACCTCTACAATCTGGTCGGCCCCTCCCGCGCGAAGGATATCCTCTACAGCGCCCGCCGCTTCGACGAGCAGGAAGCGCTCTCCATCGGCTTGATCAACCGCGTGTTCTCGCCGGAAGCCCTGGAAGACGAGACCCGCGCCTATTGCGAGACGCTGGCGAACAACGCGCCGCTCTCGATCAAGGCGCACAAGGTTATTCTGGGTGAGCTTTCCAAGAAGCAGCCGGACATGAGCAAGATCGACGAAGTCGCCACCACGTGTTTCGACAGCGCCGATTACAAGGAAGGCCGCACCGCCTTCATGGAAAAGCGTCAGCCGGTCTGGAAGGGCGCCTGACCCTTCCACTACTGCATGGCGGTGCTGAGAGCCTCAGCGCCGCCGGCAGACCCACAATAGCAAGACACCGGGCACCAGCAGCACGAGCACAGCCGGCCACAGCAGAATTGTCTGCAGAACCGGGTCCCACAGTTCCGGAAACAGGTAGCGCTGGATCAGCGCCTGAACCAAGTTAAGACTGTCCGGTGCCAGCCGGAACCACATTTCACCCGCGGCCATCAACCTAGCTTCGCCGGTTTGATACCACTGAACAGCAGTTGATGCCCCTCTTGCCAACCCAGCCAGGGTTAGCAGCCATCCGAATATCCGGCCGATCAGCATCATACCACTCCCATTGAACGTGCTCCGCACCGGTCATGATTGCCGTGCGACGTTGCGGAGCAACGAACCACGCCACACGCCATTGCGCAACGCGTTTGATTTATCTAAGTTCCGCGTCCTGCGCAGGAGAGGTGGCCGAGTGGTTGAAGGCGCACGCCTGGAAAGTGTGTATACGTTAATAGCGTATCGAGGGTTCGAATCCCTCTCTCTCCGCCAGGGCTTTTATAGTGCAATGACACTACAGACTGACACTTACCCAGTCAGAATTCTCTCGACTATTCCGTGAGTAACACACGCCGTTGACCTAGGCGCAGTCTGGCCCCCGGAACAGCCCGCACGCAGACAGTTATCTGGCGATGGTTTCTCTGGCTGGGAATTTGCCGGTACGGAAACTTCTGCATCTAACTGATATCATTGGCATTCTGGCTTGCTCAAGAACGGCCTATCGGACGAGGTTAAAACTTTTTTCGATGCCGATGGGTTCACCGTTCAACTCCTTGAGCCTGTAACCTCCGCCCTCAAAGCCGCGACCGATCCTGCAGCGCAAATATCCTGGGTATGATCACCAAGCGGCTTAAAGAAAACACCTGCTCGAAGCGCAACCGGAACCAATAAGCAACCCCAAATTGCCGGAGGTCCAGCACCGCTGACCTTGACATCGAAAGAAAGCGACATGATCCATACCGCTCAACGCTAAAAAAGGGAGAGATGATGCGGAATATTTTGTGCGCCGTTTGTTTTGCAATCGCAATCACGCTGACCGGTTTCGGGCAATACAGTTAAGCATCTGAGACAGCCGCGTTTTACCGGGGCAATGTGATCAGCTGGATTGTACCATACCGTCCGGGCGGCGGCTTCGATCAATATTCACGCTTAATTCAACCTTATTTTGAGGCTGCTACAGGCGCAAGGGTCAAAATTGTTAACATCTCAGGTGCGGGCGGGAAAAAGGGAGCTGTTGAGATCTTCCGGTCTCCATCCGACGGCCTGCATATCGGACTGGTCAACGGCGGAGCGCTGGTGGCAGCGGAACTGTCGGGTGAGCATGACGGGCAATATAAGGTCGCCGACTTCGGCTATATCGGGCGAATTTCTGCCACGCCCCGTGTGCTGGTCGTTCGTACCGGTTATTCCTTCCGGACCTTCAAAGATATGTTGAGCACTGGACGCTCTTTCATTTTGGGCGCGTCCGGCCCCGGTGGCTCCACCTATCTCGATGCTGTTGTTACCGGTCACCTTTTCTCACTCAACCAGCAGGTTATTAATGGATCCGCCGATATCAGATTGGCTCTGCTTCGGGGCGATGTTGAGGCAATGTGGGGCTCTGCGGGCTCGCTGCGAAAAGGGGTGGCTGCCGGCGATTTCCGTGCGATTACTCACACCAGCCGCAAACCGGCCGGGTACCTTGCCGGCGTGCCGAGTATCTTTAGTTTCGCCAGGGATTTCCCTAGCGACCACCAATCATTGCTCGCCGCGTGGGCGGCCTTATCGGAAACCGGCCGCCCGCTGGTTGCGCCGCCTGGCACGCCGCATGACCGTTTGATGTTTTTGCGGGAAGCGCTCTAAAAAGCTATAAGTGACCCGGACTTCTTGGCGAAAGCAGAAACGGCAAAGCGCTTAATCAGCTATGCAGATGGTGCGGAAACTGAGCAGATTATTATAACGGCGAGCGGCATCAAAGGACCGGCTCTTGAAATGCTGGTATCCGCGATGCATGGCGAAAACTAACCGGAGAGCTAGTTCCATCTCGCGAGAAGCACCAAGGCGCTGGTAATCCCGTGACTGTATTTGACGGCCTCGCAAATGGCTTTGCTCAGGCGCTCGGTCTGAGCGTGCTGCCCTATCTGATCGCAGGGTCGGTTTTTTGGACTGGTCGTCGGCGTAGTGCCTGGCATTTCCGGCCATTTTGCCATGGCGATGGCAATTTCGTTTCTCTACACGATGGAGCCTGCGACCGGCATCGCGTTTCTGCTGGCAGCCCATACAAGCGTGGCGCATGGCGGCGGCATCATCGCCATCCTGTTCTCGACACCAGGCACGGGCAAAACGCAGCGACCTTGCTTGACGGACCAGCGATGCGCCGCAACGGACAAGCCGGCGCGGCGGTTGGTGCGGCGATGACCGCGTGCTTTCTCGGGGCGGCATTCGGGGCGATGGTCCTGGCATTGCTGATACCCGTCATGCGTGAAGCGGCGCTGCTGTTCGGTCCGCCAGAGATTTTCATACTGTGCGCAATGGGTCTGACCTTCGTTGCCGTTATCGGCAGGGATGATGTGGTGCGGGCGCTGATTGCGGGCCTGGCCGGTGTCGTGTTCGCATTGGTTGGGGTGTACAATGTCACTAACAATGAGCGCCTGACCTTTGGCATTCCGGCATTGGCAGATGGAATCTCGCTAGTGCCGCTGGTTTTGGGCCTTTTTGCCGTGGCGGAGATCATCACGCTGTGGATGCAGGGCGGAACACTCGCCGGTACCGGGAAAGGGCCAAGCAGTTTCCGGCAGACTCAATCCCAGGTCTTTCGGGGCATCGGCATAACCGTCCGGAAATGGTGGCTGGTCCTGCGCTGTTCGACCCTGGGCACTGTGATCGGCATCATTCCGGGATTGGGCTCCGCGACGGCGGCATTCATTGCGTACGGCCATGCAAAACAGACGGCGTCCGACCCGGAGAGTTTTGGCAGCGGCAATATTGAGGGTGTCATTGCGCCGGAGGCAGCGAACGATGCCGTTGAGGGAGGGGCCCTGGCCTCGACCATTGCATTTGGCGTGCCTGGCTCATCTTCAATGGCAATACTCCTGTCAGGCCTGACCATTCTGGGGCTGGAGACCGGCCCGCAGATGTTCACTGGGCGCGCAGAGCTGGTTTTTGTCATGGTGGCAACGATCATCCTCGGAAACCTGATCGGCACGGTGGGCGGCATCGCGCTTGCAGCGCCTTTGGTGCGCGTGACCAGCCTTCGGGCATCCATTGTGGTTCCCGTGCTTCTCGCCGTGGTGGTGAGCGGTGCATTTGCGGGCGACCGTCTGTTCTCCGACCTAGTTGTTCCATCCCGGCTGATCGGATAGCCCCTCGTCGTTCTGCGTTTTTCATGGCACGCTGTGTTTTGACCAAGGCGCGGGATGGGAGAGCGACATGGTGATCAAGCTTCACAGTCAGGCGATGACGCCACCGAAGATCAGGGCGGCCATACAGGCCAGTGACGACCCTGCGTGGGTTCTTGCCGAGCGTCACGGGACCACGGAACAGACCGTATGGAAATGGCACCAGCGTGCCAGCGTGGAGGATCGCAGCCACACGCCCCATCGCCTTCAGACGACGTTGACGCCAGCGCAGGAAGCTGTCGCCGTGGCCCTCCGCAAGACGCTTTTGGTCTCGCTGGATGATCTGCTGGCGGTGGTGCGCGAGTTCTTGAACCCGAAGGCCTCCCGCTCTGGCCTTGACCGCAGCCGCGAACGGCACCTGATAGCCCGGGCCGGTCTCGATCCTTTGCTCCGGCACCAGGCCGTCACTGGAGATGTGCATATAGTCAATGTCCGCGGACTCCACGCGTTGGGAGAGGGTGACGGTCTTCTCGACCGTCCAGCCGCCCTGGATCCAGTCGGTCGCGGAAAGGCGCATGCCAATCGGCTTGTCTGCCGGCCAGGCTGCCCGGACCGCCTCGAAGACCTCTAGTGCGAACCGCATCCGGTTGGCGGACGAGCCGCCATACTGGTCGGTGCGCCGGTTGGTAATCGGCGACAGGAATTGGTGGATCAGATAGCCGTGTGCCCCGTGCAGTTCCAAATGCGCCACGCCCGCCCGGTCAGCGCGCTTTGCGGCTTCGGCATAGAGCGCAACAGTTTCGCCGACCTCTGCGGTTGTCATGGCGCGCGGCGCTGGAAACCCCTCCGTGAGGGGAACTGCCGAGGGCGCTACCGCCTCATAGCCACCGTCTGCAATCGGCAGATGGCCACCCCCGGCCCATGGCTCCCGCGCCGACGCTTTGCGCCCGGCATGGCAGAGGTGGACGCCGAACGCGGCCCGCCCGACGCTGTCGAAGAACGTCGCGACCCGGCCAATGGCCTGCTCTTGAACATCGCTGTAAATAGAGAGGCATGAGGGCGCGTTGCGGGCATAAGGAGCGACATAGGTCGATTCGGTCAGAACCAGCGCCGCGCCAGAGCCAGCGAACTGGCCGAGGTGCATAAGGTGCCAATCGCCCGCAATCCCGTCAGGCACGGAGAACTGCGCCATCGGGGCGACGATGATCCGATTGGCGAGCCTCAAGCCACGAAGCTCGATCGGTTCGAACAGGCGAATGGTCATGATATCTCCGGAAAATACTGCTGTCGTGCGGCGTCCATGGCACTGAATGAGGGGTTATAAAGCGTAAGATCACGATGATTGTGGCATAGGCCCAAGGCATACCCGAGTGGCAGTATTCAATCGGAGTGCCGCCAGTCCGGTTCGCCCCTCCCATTCCCTGCGCCGCCCCTTCTTGGGGTCTGGTCTGAGCCTATTTCGCAGCCATAAACGGCTCAACGCACCCGCTAACCTTCATCGCAATCGCGTAGAGCGAGGTTCTCGCGCAAGCGAACAGGGTCCGCCAACCATCGCCGCCCCAATGCATATTGGCAACGCCCTCCGGAAAAACGAGTTCGCCGAGCTTCGTGCCGGCCGGGTCATAGACCCAAATGCCGCCGGGGCCGGTTACATACAGATTGCCGCCGGCGTCGACTTTCATGCCATCCGGCCTGCCAGCCCGGTCGTCGTCTTGGATACCCTCCGCAAATACCTGGCCGTTCACGAGGCTTCCGTCCGCGGCCAATTCGAAGCGGCGGATATTGGCCTGCGCTGTGTCGTTCACATACAAATGCCGCTCTCCGGGTGCGAAGCACAGCCCATTCGGCTGGCCAAAAAGTGCCCGGTCACAGACCAGTTGCGCTTCATCGCCAGGCCGGTGTCCGGGCGGCAACCGGTAGACACCTTGAAAGCCCATTTCCAAAGGCCGCGGTACGCCAAAATGCTCCATCCGCCCGAAAGTCGGGTCGGTGAAGTAGACCGAACCATCGGACTGAACGCAGATATCATTCGGCGAGTTCAGTTCCCAGCCTTCGAAATGGCTCGCCAAAACCTCCCGTTTGCCATCAGGGCTGAACCGGGTAACAGTCGACGTCGCATGCTCACAAACCAGCAGGTTGAGTTCCGCATCGTAAGTCAGGCCGTTGCCCTTGTTCGACGGCCGCGCCACTTCCTCAATACCGCCAGCATCGGACCAACGCCGCCGTACATCCCCTGGCATATCGGAAAACAGCAGATGGCGTTCGACGGGATGCCAGACCGGGCCTTCGGTAAAGATGAAGCCCGTGCCGAGTTGTTTTACCGGCACCGCTAGGTCGACAATTGCTTCAAAGCCCGGATCGCTTGCCAAATGTGCCATGGTATTTCTCCCAATTCTGCGTCTGAACGCCCGCCGAACAAACATTTGATGACCATAGGTGATGTTCAACCAATCAGACAGTGTCCAGGTTTGGATGCGTCAGCTCGAACTTGATGACCGCGCAGCCAGCCAGCGATTGGCGCTTTTCCGCCCCTCGGCTAGATACGTCGCCGCTATCGATCACCTTGTCAGTCGATCAGGGCAAGCCACTTAACTTGTGGGCCATTCTGCGCCTATGATCGGCGGATGCGAACCGGACGGAGCCTCCCCATGAACGATCTGGCCCAGCCTTCCAACGCAGCGGAAAGCGCCCGCATCCCGGTGCTGGACGTTGGTCCGTACCTAGCCGGAGAGCCCTGCGCAGCCGCCGCTTTGGCGCGGGAAATACGCCAGACCTGCAAAGACACCGGCTTTCTGGTCATTGCCAACCATGGCGTGCCCCAGGATCTGATCGATCGTGCATTCGGCGCAGCGGCGGATTTCTTCGCCCTTAGTGAAGAGCGCAAGATGGCTCTGCGCATCGGTAGCCAGAACATAGGCTACCTGCCCTATGGCGGCCAAACCATGAAGACCTCCACCATCGAGGTCGCGAACAAACCCAACTTCAGCGAGTCCTTCTATATCACGACACCCGACCCCGACCCAGCCGTCCAGGATGTCACGACCGACCTGAACAAATGGCCGGATGGTATGGATGCCTTCAAGGCGGCGCAGATCGCCTATTTCACAACAATGCGCGCCCTCGCCCGGCGCTTCCTGCCCGCTTTCGCGCTGGCGCTTGACCTGCCGGAAGACTATTTCGCGGCAGACTTCCAGAGGGCCAACTGCACTGTGCGCCTGATTCAGTACGCTCCCCAACCACCCGGAAAAGCTGGCCTCTTTGGCTTTGCCCCCCACACTGACGGCAGCTTCATCACCTTCCTACCGCGCTCGAAGTTTCCGGGGCTGCAGGTCAAAGACAAGGACGGAACCTGGATACAACCGCCGGACGTGCCAGGCGCTTTTGTCGTCAATACCGGCGAGATGCTGTCCCGCTATTCCAACGACCGCTTCGTGCCGACGCCCCACCGTGTCCTGAACCAAAGCGGCGCAATCCGCCACGCCATGCCGTTCTTCTTCGGCCCGAACCGGCACACAAAAGTCCACTGCGCGCCGACCTGTGTCAGTCCGGACAACCCTGCCCGCTACGAGCCCGCCAGCTCGTTCGAATTGATCGCCGTCAAAGACCGAACAAACTTTCCCCACCGCCGGACTGAACCATCCGGCCAATGATGAACACAGGCCCGTGACGAACACCCGCCCGCCAGGCCCCCTAGACTGAGGAAACCTCGCCATGAACATGACCATGCGCAGCGCCGCTGACCCGGCCTCCTACCGCAAGATCAAGGTTAATCCGCTGACCCTGCATATCGGCGCAGAGATCGAAGGCGTCGATTTCAAGCAGCCCGTGGCGGCGGACGTCTTGCAGGAAATTCGCCGGGCGTTTGTTGAATGGAAGGTGATCTTCTTCCGTGGCCAGAACCTCAGCCATGCCGAACATGTATCCATGGCCCGGCAGTTCGGCGAGTGCACGATAGGCCACGCGGTTTTCGGCCATGTGGATGACTATCCGGAAGTCTATTCCGTCGCCAAGAATCGCACCGCCAATACCGTTCGCGGGCAGAAGAAAGTCACGCCCTGGTCCGGCTGGCACACCGATATCACCGCGGCCATCAACCCGCCGATGGCGTCCATCCTGCGTGGTGTCACTATCCCGCCCTATGGCGGCGACACTTTCTGGACCAACCTGGCAGCCGCCTATGCGGGCCTGTCCGAACCGATGCAGGCCTTTGTCGAGAGCCTGCGCGGCGTCCACCGGTTCGAGGCCAATTCCGGCAAGTCTGCCTATGATAGCGACGTCCAGCGCCGGGTCCTGGTCAGCGAGCATCCCCTGGTCACTGTGCACCCGGAGACCGGTGAGAAGGTGCTCTATATCAGCCCCTCCTTCCTGAAATCCGTCGCCGGTCTCACCCCGCGCGAAAGCCAGCAGGTTCTGGAGTTGCTTTGGGAGCATGTGGTGCGCCCGGAATACACGGTGCGCTTCAAATGGAACGAAGGCGACATCGCCTTCTGGGATAACCGCTCAACCTCACACTTGGCGCCGACGGATATTTTCGAGTCCGACTACGATCGCCAGCTCTACCGCATCACCCTGGTTGGCGAGGTACCGGCTGGCGTCGATGGCTGCCCCTCCACGCCGATCGAGGGTGATCCCATCCTCTCCGTTGAGCACGAACTGGCCCGGCGGGCGGCATAAGACAGGTGCCGTCATCCAACGGCGCCGGTTTTCGCCAGCCTTTCACGCTGAGTGACGCGGAGGGACTCCCACCGTAAACGGCGCTTCTAGCACGACCTCATCCAGGTTCGCACCCTCGCCCACGCGGTCAACAATCAGGAAGTCCGCGCCCTCATCCAGGGGAGCCAGCACGCCGTGCCACGTCCCGGCATCATACTGAACCCCCTGCCCCGGTTCGCTCAGGAACGCCACCGGCATGCCTGGGGGCCCGCCTGCATCCGGCGCGACCACAACCACCATCCGCGCAGTGGCCATCGGTATGAAAGCCTGGCTGCCGAGCGGATGCCGCTCCAGCAGGTCAACGCTCATCGGCAGAGACACACCCTCACTCCGCCCGACACTGATCGCCACCGCGCCAGCCGCATCCAGCACCTGTGGCCGGGCCACATCATGATAGCGCCCGCAGCGTCCGGCATTGATCATAAAGCTGGGCTTGCCCGCCGCTTCGATCACCGTCCCAAATGGCGCAAAGGCCTCTGCGGTCAGGGCCTGTACCTCTATCATCCGGGTCATCGCAGCCTCACCTCGCCGCCCCGCCGAACAGCGGTGCATGACGGTTTACGTCCTTGTAAAGCAGGTAGCGGAACGGCTCCGGCCCGCCCGCATAGCAGGCCTGCGGGCAGAAGGCGCGCAGCCACATGAAGTCGCCCGCTTCGACCTCGACCCAGTCCTGATTCAGGCGGTAGACGCCCTTGCCCTGCAGCACATAGAGCCCGTGCTCCATCACATGGGTCTCGGCAAAGGGGATGCTGGCGCCGGGCGCAAAGGTCACGATATTGACGTGCATGTCATAGCGGACATCCGATGGATCGATGAAGCGTGTGGTGGCCCAACGCCCATCCGTATCCGGCATGCCAACGGGTTCAAGCGTCTGATCCTGAGCAAAGACCGGATCTGGCAGCGCCAGTCCGTCCACCGGCTCGAACCGCTTGCGGATCCAATGGAACACCGCGCTTTCCGTGCCGCCATTCCGCACCTGCCAATCACTGCCCGGCGGAAGATAGGCAAAGCCGCCCATTGTCAGCACATGGACTTCACCGGCCAGCGTTACTTCCAATGCGCCGGCGGTCACAAACAGCGCTGCCTCCGCCCCGGCTTCGGTCTCCGGCCGGTCGCTGCCGCCACCTGGTTCCACCTCGACAATGTATTGGCTGAAGGTCTCGGCAAAGCCGGTCAGCGGCCGGGCCAGTATCCAGGCCCGTGTCTTCGTCCAATACGGCAGAAGGCTGGTGACGATGTCCGTCATCACCCCTCGGGGGATCACCGCATAGGCATCGGTGAACATCGCCCGGCTGGTCAACAGCTGATCCTGCCCCGGCAGGCCGCCCATGGGTGCAGCGTAGGTGCGCTCGGTCAAATTCTATACTCACGTAGCGTGTCGGAGGCCCCGCAAAACCACCTAAACTTTTCTAAACTTTTCTAAACTTTTATACGCATTTCTAAACGTTTCCGGCTCAAAAAATTTAGCCGCGGTTTACCTGCAGTTTAGCCAAAGCTTACCCAAAGCTTACCCAAAGCTTACCCAAAGCTTACCCAAAGCTTACCCAAAGCTTACCCAAAGCTTAGTTTTGTTTAGTGGATTACATCTCTAAGTAACATTTAATAATATAGGGGTGTTCAAGAAAAGAGAGCTGGATGTTCAGAGGGCAAACGCGGTTTAGACGTTTGCCTAACTGAATAGGTATTTTAAGAAGTGATCTACCTCATTGTCTTTATTGTGGTGGGGCCTGAATTGGAATTAACGTTATATAGACAGATGGTTCGTATTTATTGTCAGCACCTGTCATTGAATCGATAGCACTGCTAGCGCCCCAGGTTAAAATCACATCCAATAGAATGCCTCCCGCACCCGAAGTAGATTCCCAACCGCTATTGTTGCGGTAAGTTGCGGTTTGGTAGCCATCTTTGTTGCAGGTAATCGTTATATCGTGTTTGGTTTTTGTAACTGTTACATGCCCAGGCGATGAGACAATTTCAGCGATTTTTTACCTTGTCTCTCAAGCGTACACTGTGCCGCTATCGGGGATGTGGAAATGTAAATTTCTTGATCTGTGCCTTGTGTGATTGTTGAACAAGCGCTTAATTGAAGTCCGAATAATATAGTCGCTAGTGCAGGGGTGATTTCCATGATTTTTTCTTTAGATTTTGTCAATACACGGGAATAGGAATTATATTTCTAAGTAACATTGCACTGAATTATTCCTAACCTGGTTTTGATTTTCTATCCGGCGACGCCTTGAAGAATGCGTTGCGCAGGTCTTTCATCTCCGCGCCGGGCATATCGTATTCCTGTTCCATTTCAGCCTTGCTCGGCTGGTAGTGAGAGTCAGCTAGTTTTTCAGAGAGTGTTCTGTCTTTGGGTTTGAGTTTGGTCATTTGGCTTATCCTTTCGCGATCATAAGATAGGGGTTTAACCGAACGGGAGCTGTGGTTCAGACTATCTATGCCCATGTGCAATTGAAGGTGTCTGAAACCGCTTATATTCAAGAATGTTTTGAAAGGTTAGTAACCGCATTCGCGCATACTGAACATCAATAATTTCAAGAACAGACTGATTGTTTGCGATATCATGTTCGAGAACCGCTTTCCAAACCATTATCTGCAATCAAATCAACGTAGCGCAAACGCTTTCCCGCCATGCTACAAACCAAATCGCTCATCTGGTCAATGGTATCCTTGGGACGTCTGTTGTGACGGCTAGAGAACTCATTAACATAGCGTTGTAGATGCTTGGGGCTCATCTTGTGATAAATGCCCTGATAGCCACGCTTCATCGGTGCCCAGAAGCTTTCGAAACCGTTTGTATGTGCCATGTTACGGACGTATTCACCCATTGAGTGTTTGACCGCTTGATGCGCCCTGTTAATGCCCTTGTAGGCGCGCGCCTCGTCGGGGAATACCTGGGCATCCTTGGTAGTATGATTGGTCACAAAATCTTGTAGTGTATGCGCAGCGGTTCTTTCAACCACCTTGGCAACCACGCGGCCGGAGTTGCGATCCTTGATCCCGGCCACGGCGGTTTTGCCCACCGCGCCGCGGCCGGCCTTGAGTTTTTTGCTAGCGTGTTTGTTCTGTTCCTTACCACCCATGTAGGTTTCATCCGCTTCAACTGGACCTTTGAAAACTGGACTATTGGACCCATGAGCCTCACGGAGACGGTGCAGCATGAACCAAGCGGCCTTCTGCCCAATCCCGAGCTCACGATGCAGCTTCATGCTAGAGATACCCTTGAGATTGGTGGCGAACAGGTAAAGCCCAACCGCCCAGACACGATAGGGTAGCTTTGA
The DNA here is from genome assembly GCA_965202745.1 of Alphaproteobacteria bacterium. Taxonomy (GTDB): domain Bacteria; phylum Pseudomonadota; class Alphaproteobacteria; order Bin95; family Bin95; genus JACKII01. The sequence goes on along the minus strand of CBDBCB010000017.1, from coordinate 125,265 downwards.
TCCCTGCATGATATTGCCAACCCGAACAGTGAACATCGGCTTTTTCGGGCAGTCATTGCAGCGATGCGTCATGCTCTTGTGGGCCACGCCGACTTTTACATTGATAGAACCGCAGTGAGGACAGTGTGGCCCTTCCGGCCAGTGCTGGGCCTCAATCCATTTCCGCGCCTTTTCTTCATCCCCGAACATTTCTGCAATTTGCAAAAGCGTCAGACCATTCCGCTCATGTCGTCCCGGTGCATTTTTTGCCATGTTTCCTCCTAATGTGACTCTATGGTAAATCATAGAATCAAATGGGGTAATAGGAAAATGTTACTTAGAGATATAATTCCCCTATTTAAACCTGAACAGGTTCAAGAGCTTGTTGGCATAGTGCGAAACATAGAAAAAACTGCGGCTGCCTAAATATTTGAGACGGGTGAGTTACAAATTATTGAATCTTATTCATTTTTTATGAATAGTAAACGCTAAAAATAAAATACACCAAAGCGGTTCATCAGTATTTCTATTTCTTTTATTTATATTTTCACAATATCCTCGATTTCGCAAAATAAATTCTCATCTTGATGAGCTTTGCCAGGCGAGTTTCCCAACAAGGAGACCTCGTCAATGTATGAAAATACTCCACGATTTACTGAACTCGATGAAATCGAACTTTGGGAGATGGCCAGGAAGGCCCTACGCTCCCGTGCCGCGCATACCTAGCAAACTACTCAACACAACAAACAAGAAGAAAGATGTTTTGATGGCCGATTGACCGTTTCCACGGAACGGCGGATGCGCTCACTCCGATCTTCTCACCGATATGCGGCGCTAGAAATACCAGAGTATGAATTGCCGAAAGACACAGGCGCTTTTGTGCCGCCTGCGAGCGCGAACATCGAAAATGATCGTGCGCTGAGTGACGGAGCACGGCGGTGCGCCCGCAAAATTCTGGAAGAAACCTACCGCCGCGACCGCGTTGGACGCCGATTGAGGGTCACCGTGTCGTACCTGGCCGCCGGATTGGGCCGCTCGCGGCGCACGATTCAACGCTATCTCAGGCAATTGGAAAACTGTGGATATATCGCAGTCGAAGTTCTGACCGGTCACGTCTCTCGACTTTGCATCGGTCTGCGTGTTCGGATTCTGGGCCGGATGCTCCCACAGCATCACCGCGAAAAATGGCCCAAGAAGCCAGAAAAACCAGGGGCGACAAACGTGTCACAGAAACAGAGGCATATAGCTTACTTAGGCCAAGAAAAGGATGCTGTTTCGGTTGCGAGTTGGGCTGAACGCTGCATGGACGGTGTTTGGCGCGCTGATCGCGACGGACCCGCTACGTGGAACCAAATCTTCTATGATTGCCTTCGGTGGTGAAAAGCCGATACCACCGGCCCTCAACGCCGCACCATGTGTGATGGATCGACGCTGAGGCCTGTCTTCAGGGAAGCCGGTGGCTCTTTCGTAGGCAAGCTTACTATCGCTCGAAGTCGAGACAAAACGGGCGGTAGTGATAAGTATGAATGCGCTCAACACGTGCCCCATCATCGCGCCAGATATCGACAGGGTCGCCATATTCATTGGTGACGGGGAGGTAGAGGCGCGAATGCGTACAAAACCGAATTCGAAAATCCTGAGAGTATCCGATTTTCTGTGTACGCAATTAATATTTAAGGGCTTATCTATCAACCCAGCGGCAGTACAGGCTGTGCCGCCCCTTTGGCCCGCGCCACAGAAGGCGTCGGAAACCGCTTGCCGTTAAGAATGTCCTGAACGGTCAGCAATTGCATTCGCGAATACTGAACACCCATGACTTCAAGATCGCCTGCCGACGCCATTTCGCGAGCAAAGTTCCGCATCTTAGTCGGCCCTGGATTGTCCATGATGATTAAGCCTGCCATGGGCACATTTTCGCGTTCAAGAACCCCTCGGAGGTTCCGCACAACACTGATACCGATATTTCTGCCGCCCTTCACTTCCAACATCATGCTTTCAAGATTGCGTCCTCCCATATCAAAATAGAGCCGCCCGTCAATACCGCCATCAGCCGTCTTTCGCGCAGTGACAAAGCCGTCGATCTGCTCAATTGCCCATTTCTGAAAATGATATTTATCACGTTCCCATAGATCGCGAGCGCCCTCGATGTTGTGTGGGACACCCTCGATCTCAAAATCAATACCATCCTTCAAACCAAGCCGATCTTCCAGCCGAACCTTCGCGACACGCTTGATTGCGTGAATGGCTATATCGATCCCGATCCACTTGCGATCAAGTTTGTGGGCAGCTTCCAGCGTCGTAGCACACCGGCAGAACGGATCGAACACCACATCACCTTCGTTGGTGCTGGCAGCAATGATCCGCTCCAATAGGGCAAGTGGTTTTTGAGTCGCATAACCAAGTCCTTCACTATGGGTCGTTGCCAACATTGAAATTTCCCACCAGTCGCGGGCTGTTACAATTGAATACGTCCCTTTTTGATCTTTATAATATTTAATGGCACCACCATGGCCGCCTCCGGATTGGCCGTAAGATTTGATCTTTAACTGATTAAATTTGCAATATCTGTGATTTCTTGCATAAAATAGAATTGTATCATGTTTTTTTGCAAACCAGCGTTTGCTTGCGCCGCCAGATTTGTAACACCAAATGATCTCATTCCGAAAATTTCCGTGCCCGAAGATGCCGTCCATCATCACCTTGATGTAATGACTGGCAGTAGGATCGCAGTGTAGATAAATTGATCCGGTCGGTTTGAGAATACTCCGCATGGGCAAGAGTCTCTCGGTCATGTAGCTGAGATAGGCAAGTAGGCCAGGCTGCGTCTTGCGCAGGGCGTTACACCAAATTTTCCAGAGCTCGGTGATACCGTCATCAACACCGGATTCTCTCATAAGGATTGGCATATTTCTGATTGCCCGTTCGCGATCTTCATCCAAAGTCCACAGATCGGAGAAAGCTTCAATCTGGTCGGGTAATGGACGGCCTGTCTCATCCTTATAAATCGCATTGTAATCACGGTTTGAGTTGAAAGGGGGATCCAAATAAATCAGATCAACACTGCCTAACGGCATTTCTCGCATGACAGTCAGGCAGTCGCCATAAAAGAGTCGGTTCATTTAAAGCATCCCCGCATAAAAGACCCGAAGGCGTTGTCGTTCTTGCGTTGATTGTACTTCCAGCATGCTTCCGCGACATAGAGCGGCATATAGCATTTTCGATAATGATGATGCGATCCGTACCAGGCCCGTTTGAGAAGTGACCAGAAGCCTTCAATGGTGTTGGTATGGATGTTGCCGAAAACATATTCGCCCTTGCTATGATTGATTGTGGCGTGCGCCATGGTTGCCCGAACAGCGCTGTAAGCCTTGAATTCATCAGTGATCAGCAGCGAGCCTTCGGGATCGACGCTGCTACGAATGAAGTTTAGAATGTCCTTGCCAGTCAGACTGCTGGCGACACGGGCAACGACTTTACCGCCGCGTTTTACCGCGCCAATAACCGACGTTTTGCGTGTCCCTCTTCATCGCGGAGGAGGTGGAGGAGGTAAATCATTGTTATCAAAACGTTTATTTCGCTTGTGTGGTTTACCACCTACATATCTTTCGTCAGCTTCAACAATTCCTTGTAACAGGATTTCACCCTGCTTGCTTGCCATTTCAGCGCGGATGCGTTTCTGCATAAACCATGCTGATTTTTGATTCATATCTAGATCACGGGCAAGCTGACAACTTGATAGGCTTTTCCTGGCATTAACAATCAAGGCAACACCCAAAAACCATTTTTGAAGGGGTATTTTGGTTTTTTCAAAGACTGTACCAGCCAGGACGTTGAAGCTGGATTTGCATCCATGACAGTTCCATCGGCCAATGCGGTCTTGATCATCTTTACAAGCCACGTTTGTAGCCCCGCAATGCGGGCAATGTGGATCATCGCCCCAGCGAACTTTTCTAAATGCGCAATGCAGGCTTCCTGATCCGGAAACTTATAAAAAACGCTGGTGATGTTCATGATTTCCTCCGTGTGCAACATATATAGCATCAAATGCGCAAAGGATTAAGCCCTTAACTACTAATTGCGTCTGTGTATGAGTAATTCAGTCCCTGCTTCATTCACGAAGGAGCATGCCGACCATGACGATTTCCCAGGAACTACTGGACGAGCTGCTGAGCGGCGTTGAACGACCGGAGGACTTGCTGGGCGATCAGGGTCTGATGAAGGAACGGAAGGTCCCGTTGATGGAGCCGATGCTGGGGGCTGAGCTAACCGAACATCTTGGCTATAAACCCGGCGAAGAGCCTGCCAACCAAAGCAACCGGCGCAATGGCCCTTCGCGCAAGACGTTGAAAGGCAAGGCTGGGGCGCTGCCAATTGATGTCCCTCGCGACCGGGAAGGCCGTTTCGAGCCTGAGCGGATCAAGAAGGGCCAGACCCGGATTGACGGGATGGACGACAAGATCATTGGGCTTTACGCGGCGGGTCTGTCGACCCGCGCCATTCGCGCCCCTCTGGAAGAGGTCTATGGGCTGAAGGGGTCGGCAGACTTGGTCAGCCGTGTCACCGACGCCGTTCTGGAGGAGGTCTCCGCTTGGCAAAACCGCGCCCTGGAGCCGATGTATCCCCTCGTTTTCCTCGACGCGCTTGGGGTCACAATCCGCGATCCAGAAAGCCGCCAGGTCAAAAACAAAGCTGTTTACGTGTAAAACTTCAGACTTGATCTGACGGACAACTCAGCTTGCGTTGCTGAGAATGGGTTGTGCATTGTCCGATTGGTCGAGCGACCGGATCGTCTTGTCTACAGCGATGGGTAACGTTTCGCGGAAGGGTTGCATAGGTGTTTTGCCATAGCAGTGCCGCCCGGAAGGAGGCCGCTGTTCGTTGTACTTGGCGAGCCACGCGTCCAGATCAACCTGTAGTTCCTCAACAGAACGATACAGCTTCTTGCGGAACGCGATGTCGTAGAACTCATCCTTGATGGTTCGGTGGAACCGCTCACAGATGCCATTCGTTTGCGGGGAATTGGCCTTGGTGCGGGTGTGGTCTATGTCCTCGATCGCCCAATAGAGCTGGTAGGCGTGGTTCTCGACCTTGCCGCAATATTCCGTGCCTCGGTCCGTCAGCACGCGCAGCAGGCTGATCTTGTGTGCGGCAAAGATAAGGGATCACGCGGTCGTTGAGTAGATCAGCGGCGGTGATGGCGGTCTTTTCAGTATAGAGTTTGCAAACCGCCACGCGGGCATATGTGTCGACAAACGTCTGTTGATCTATCCGCCCCACCCCCTTCATTGTGCCTCCATAATAGGTGTCCTGACTGCCCAGATAGCCAGGGTGGTGGCGCGCGATTTCGCCGTGCGCCTCTTTCCTGGCCTTGGCTTTTTCCAGGGCGGCCATCTGGTCCTCGGTCAGCAGGATGCCGTCCAGCGCGGCGCGGGCTTCCAAGGCCTTGAGCCGCTTCTTCATGGTTTCCAGATCATTGCGCCGCCAGATCGACCGCAGGCCTGACGACGACACCATGATCCCTTTCTTTTGCAGCTCCCACGACGCCCGTTTCTGCCCCAGAGCCGGGTTGTCTATGGCCAATTCAATCACCGCCTTTTCGACAGGCTCTGGCACACGGTTCTTCATCACAGGCTTGCGGCGGCTGAGATCCATCAGGGCCTCTTCGCCGCCTTGGTCGTAAAGTTCTTTGAACCGATAAAAGCTGTCCCGCGAATATCCCATCACTTTGCAGGCCTGACTGACACTGCCGAGCTGTTTGGCCAGCTCCAGCAGTCCCAGCTTTGGTTTGATGATCTTCTCTTGAATGCTTGTCATTGATCGACACTCCTTGATTAAGCTCCATAAGAGTAGAAATGTCAGATCAAGTCGTGCGTTTTACAGTTTACGGGGCATTGGGCGTCACCCCCGAGGGCGAACGCGAGGTTCTGGGGCTTTGGATCGCCAACAATGAAGGGGCCCAATTCTGGCTCTCGGTGATGAACAACCTGTGCAATCGCGGCGTCGAAGACATCCTCATCGCCGTCGTCCATGGCCTCAAGGGCTTCCCAGATGCCATCAATGCGGCCTTTCCCGACACCACCGTGCAACCCTGTATCGTGCCTCTCGTGCCCCATTCCCTGAACTTCTGCGGCTGGAAAGACCGCAAGATCGTCGCATCGGCCCTCAAGCCGATTGATCAAGCCACAGATGACAAAGAGGCCGAGAAAGCGCGCGCGGCGGTCGAAGACGAATGGGGCCAAAAATACCCCTCAATCGCCCCGAGTTGGCGGCGGGCGTGGCAGGAAGTCATCCCGTTCTTCGCCTTCCCACCAGCCGGGCGCAAAATCATCGACACGACCAACGCTATCGAAAGCCTCAACAGGGTGATCCGAAAGACCACCAAAACACGGGGCAGCTTTCCAACCGACGCCGCCGCGACAAAACTGATCTATCTGGCAATCGGCAGCTTTGAGAAGACAGGCAGGGCCGTCAGACAATGGGTTGCTGCCCGAAACCAGTTCGCTATTCTATACCCAGAACGGGTCAATCAATGACCTGTCAAACGCGTATGGGCTAAATCTCATACACAGAAGATCGGATACTCCCTTCGTCCGTTACCCAGACTTCTATCAGAGTCTTAGGGAACGTCCGCTTCAAGCATAAGATGGAATTGAAGTGCCTCCTGTTCTGCTCGCTTGCTCCCAATAATGCTGGCCTCTGACCTATTGAACTAGGGACAGTACGCCACCATCTCCAAAGAATAGAGCGAAGGTCCAACCTCTTGATTTCTTGTCGGCTTAGCCTGGTCTGAACAATGATAAACCCAATCTAAACTCCACCTAAACCGGAGATAAACCGTACCTAAACGTTTACCCCCTCAAAAAATTTAGTTTTGTTTAGAAAAGTTTAGGTAAAAATCTGACAGCCATACCAAGGTAGGAACGCCCGCCCCGCCGCACTCCTCCTTGCCAGGGGTTGCCGGTTCGGGGCATTCTCCGGGCTTCCTTTTTTTGCTCTACCAAGAGGCCCTGCCCCATGCCCCACATCACCACCGACGACGGCGTCAATCTCGCCTATGAAGAGGCCGGCAGCGGTACGCCGGTCATCTTTGTGCACGAGTTCGCGGGCAACATGGCCAGTTGGGAGCCGCAGCTGCGCACCTGTGGCATGCGCTACCACGCCATTGCCTACAACGCGCGCGGCTACCCGCCCTCCGATGTGCCGCCGACCCCGGCCAGCTACTCCCAGGACCGGGCGCGGCTCGACATCCTGGCGGTGCTCGACCAGTTGGGCATCGACAAAGCGCACATTGTCGGGCTCTCCATGGGCGGGTTCGCGACCCTGCACTTCGGCATTCACCATTCGGACCGGGCCCTCTCGCTGACAGTGGCGGGCTGCGGCTATGGCGCGGAGCCGGACAAGCGCGAGCAGTTCAAGGTGGAGGCGAATGCCACCGCCGACCTGATCCAGAATGACGGGATCGAGGCCTTCGCCAACACCTACTCGCTGGGGCCGACACGGGTGCAGTTCCAGAACAAGAACCTGCGCGGCTGGGAGGAGTTCCGGGACCAGTTGGCGACGCACTCGGCACTGGGCTCAGCCAACACCATGCGCGGCGTGCAGGCCGAAAGGCCCTCGCTCTTCGACCTGAAGGACGCCATGGCGGGCATCTCCGCCCCGACGCTGGTGCTGACCGGCGACGAGGACTGGCCCTGCCTGTTGCCTGGCGTGATGATGAAGGAGACCATCCCGTCCGCAGCACTGGTGGTGATGCTGAACTGCGGCCATACCATCAATATCGAGGAGCCGGACGCCTTCAACCGCATCATCCTGGACTTCCTGGCCCAGGTGGACTCGGGCCGCTGGCCGATGCGGGATGCGCGGGCCATGAGCCAGTCGATCCTGGGGGTGAAGAAGGACTAAGCGTTAAGCGGTGGCGGCCGGGCTTCCCAGCGATCGCCCCAAGCTGCCGCTATCTTCGGGCGGGCGCAGACTGCGTGGAATAGGCGCTCCAGCCTGGGCGTGTGGGCCGCGGTCCAGCCCGGCTGGAAGCCCCACCGGGAGACAACGGCCCAGTAGATATCTGTCAGGCAGAAGGTACCGCCCAGCAGGTATGGCCCCGCGTCGGTGAGCTGCGCCTCCATGGTGTGGAGGCGGGCACACCAAATCTCCAGCGCAGTCTCACGGGTGCCATTGGTGTTCTCTGGCGCGGCGGTGAAGCGGTTTGGATAGTCCAGAATTTTGACAATCGGATAAAGCTCAGTCGCCGCAAAAGTCAGCCAGCGCAAGGCTTTCTCACGGTCTGGTGAGGGACGGGGCGGTAGCAGCCCGGCTTCGGGATGCCGGTCGTCGAGGGTGAGGAGGATCGCCAAGGTCTCGGTGAGGAGGCCCCCTTCCGGCGTGACGAGAGCAGGTAGCTTGCCGTGCGGGTTGATGGCCAGATAGGCCGGGTCCCGCTGGGCGTTGGTGCGGATGTCGACCGGCTTCACATCCACCAGTGCACCGGCCTCCGCCAAGGCGGCTTCGACCATCGCGCCGCCGGAGTCGATGACTGTGTGGCCCGCGGCCGCGAGGAAGGCGCGGAAATCGGCTGTGCTGATAGCGGTCGTTGCGTTGTTCACCAGGGGGTGGAAGTGCAGCGGCTCCATAATAGCGGCTAGGCGCGTGTCCAGGACGAACGTCACGCGGCGGTTAGGATCATTGATCAGGCCGAATGGCGTGACGGAGCCGGGCTCCACGCCCAGCACTTCCAGCAGCAGGTCGGGCTTGCCGAAAGACAGACGGCCGGCGCCAAGCGTCTTGGTCAGGGCCTTCAGGTCGACGGCAGCATCCTCCGCCGCTGTCACCAGCCAGAGGTCGCCCTTCTTGTTCTTCAGAAACAGGTTCTTGGAATGGCCGCCGGGCAGGGTGCCGCGCAGAGCCTGGCTTTCGGCGACGGTAAATACAGGCTGATGCTGCGTGGTCTCGTGCGCAATACCCAGGGCGTCTAGGTGCTGGAAAAGGTCATCGGGCGTTGCAGGCACGGCTTGCTCTCAAGCGCCCCAGGACCGGACCGGGCCGATATCCACATGGATGAACTGGGACTTGGTATAGAGGCCGACGCCACCATACTGGCGGGTGAGCACGGCCTTGTGCGTGTTCTTGATCGACCGGTCCAGCAGCCGGAAATCGATGGCGCGGCCCTGCATGTGATAGGAAGCCTTCGCCACTTTGGAGGAACGCGAAGCCAGCATGGCGTTGGTCTTGGGTGTGCGGTAGCCACTGATGATCTCCGCGTTGCCGGACGAGCCCATGCGGTGCGAGGTCCAGTAAATAATGTCGAGCGTAAGCGGGTCCATGGCATGGATGCGGTGGGCACGCCAATCGCGCAGGAACCAGTTCAGGTCCTTCAGCGCCTGCCGGTCGTACTGCCCATCGCGCCAGTAGGTGGCGTTGATCTTCTCGAGCGTGTGGATGTTGTGGAAGCGCACGAAGCGGCTGTCGCTCCATGCTTCCGCAGGCCGGGCAACGAACGGCGCAGCCAGCAACCCGCCAAGGACGGCGCGTCTTGCTAGTTTGGGCGGTTGTCCGGTCATCGCTCTATCAGTCTCTCCTGTTACCGGATATTGGTAGCGGCGGTGGATCAGCCAAGGCCTTAATCCGGGTATTGCCCTGGTTAAAGCAGAGAATCACCACAACTGCCAAGCAGAGTCAGTGTATAAATTCACACCCCTAACAAACGCTTATGTGACTCAAACACTTATGGACAAAAAAGGGTGGCGCGCCCTAAGAGGACGCCACCGCTGTTTCCCTGCTGGACAAGAGCGCCGCTCAGGCCAGTTACCGAAGGGCCGCACAGGCCCGCTGGATGCGCCGGCAGGCCTCCGCCAGTTTCTCGTCACTGGTGGCATACGAGATGCGGAAGTTCGGCGAGAGCCCGAAGGCTGAGCCCGGCACGACCACGACTTTCTCCGCCTCCAGCAGATAGAAGGCGAAATCGTCGTCGCTCTCGATCACTTTGCCGCCGGGGGTTTTCTTGCCGATCGCACCAGCGCACGACGGATAGACGTAGAACGCGCCTTCCGGCGTGTTGCAGGTCAGACCCTCGGCCTGGTTCACACCGTTAACGACCAGATTGCGGCGGCGTTTGAAGCTCTCGATCCACTCGGCCCGGTAATTCTGCTGGCCGTCAAGCGCCTCAACTGCTGCCGTTTGGCTGATAGATGAGGGGTTCGTGGTGCTCTGCGACTGGATCTTGCGGATCGCATCGATCAGCTCTTTCGCACCGGCCGCATAACCAATGCGCCAGCCGGTCATGGCATAGGCTTTAGACACGCCGTTAACAGTCAGCGTCCGGTCATAAAGCTTCGGCTCGACCTGCGCCGGTGTACAGAACTGGAAGCCGTCATAGACGAGATGCTCGTACATATCATCGGTCATCACCCACACATGCGGATGCTTCAGCAGCATATCGGTGATGGCCTTCATCTCATCCCAACTATAGGCAGCGCCGGTTGGGTTTGAAGGCGAGTTCAGGATCAGCCACTTGGTCTTTGGCGTGATCGCCGCGTCCAAGGCTTCGCCAGTGAGTTTGAAGCCACTGTCGATTGTGCAGGCAACGGGTACTGGCGTCCCTTCAGCCAACAAAACCATGTCCGGATAGCTGGTCCAATAGGGTGCTGGGATGATGACCTCGTCGCCCGGATTCACGCTGGCCATCAGCGCGTTATAGAGCACGTGCTTGCCGCCATTGCCGATGGTGATCTGGCTGTTGTTGTATTCCAGACCGTTTTCGCGCTTCAGCTTACGGCAGATCGCCGATTTAAGCTCCGGTCGGCCATCAGGGGCGGTGTATTTTGTATCGCCGTCTTTGATCGCCTTGATGCCTGCCTGTTTGATGTGGTCCGGTGTATCAAAGTCCGGCTCGCCAACGGCGAGTCCAATAACATCTTCACCTGCTGCAGCCATTTCCATCGCCTTGGAGTTCATCGCGACCGTTGGGGACGGCTTGATGACTGACAGGCGATCGGCGACGATCAACATAATCTCGGTCCTTTTGAGGGTTTCGAAACAAAACGCGGGTAACCTATGCCCATGCTTTACACAGGGCAATGACGCTTCGCGCATAGCAGCCATGGTGTGGCGAAGTGCGACAAGCCCGGAGGGTCAGGGCCGGGCTTGTCAGGGGGCTCTTGCAGCTAGCGTGATGGGAGGGTTCCAGCTAGCAAACTTACGGTACCAATTAAAAGAAAATAAAACAAACATAAATTGCAAAATCGCCGCTTGTTCTTTTGGATTACTGCTTTGCGTACCCACTGCTTGCTAGCGGTTGGCGCAGATTATCAGGCTGGCTTGGCACTCAAGAACATGGCAGGTGGGTCCATGCCGATACGCTCCCGCGCCCAGGTGCCAACAAAGGAGCCAAGGAACCCCCAGAGCAGCCACCACCATCCGTGCAGACTGCCGGAGACCAGCCCACCCAGATAGGCGCCGATATTGCAGCCATAGGCGAGCCGCGCGCCATAGCCCATGAGCAGGCCGCCGATGACCGCCGTCGCCACGTCGCGTGCAGACAGGTTCAGGTTGGGCGAGAACTTGCCCGCCAACGCCGCCGCGGCCATCGCGCCGAAGATGATCCCGAAATTCATGATCGAGGTACGGTCCGCAAACAGGCTGTTATTGAGCTGCGCCTGCCGCCAGCCGGGCGTCCAATAGGCCCAGGTCTCGACCGGTGCTCCCGCCGCGGCCGCGGCCTTTGCTCCCCAGAGCGCATATCCGGACGTGATACCCCACGGGCTGCCCTGGATCGCCATGGTCAGGACGCTGACCAGCGCGAGCACCACGGCACCTGCCGCCAGCGACCATGGTCCGCGCAGGATGGAGACCGTGGGCTTGGCAGGCTCCAACGCTCCATGCCGCCGCCGCTCCGCCCAGGCACTGGCGGCGGCAATCGCGGCGAGCACAGCCAGCATCAGCAGCAGGCCGGGAATCGTGCCAAGCTCCCGCGGGATGGAGATGCCGGCGGTGGTACGCGGCAGGCTGGTCCAGAAGTCCCAGTGCGCCGTTGCCCAGACAGAACCTGCAACGAAGAACACCAGCGTGATCAACATGCGCGTGCTGCCCCCGCCCGCGGTAAACAGGGTGCCTGATGCGCAGCCGCCGCCCAGCTGCATGCCGATACCAAAGGTGAAAGCGCCGATGGCAGACGCCACACCCATAGGCAGGATATAGCCGCCCGCCGGCAGGCCAATGTCGCGGCCCCAGGCCATCAGCGGGAAGGTGAAAAGGCAAGCAAGGCCGATCAGCAGCATCTGGGCGCGCAGGCCACCGCCCCGCCGCTCCCGCACCAGCCGCCGCCAGGCAGCAGTGAACCCAAAGGAGGCGTGATATAGCCCAACGCCGGCAAGGCCCCCGGTCAGCACCGCTGCCGTCATCTTCCAGCCGCGCTCCTCGAAGCCCAGCAAGGCAACAGTAGCGAGTCCCGCAAGGGCAATGGCGAGGATTTTGCGGTTCATGGGGTAGGCTCCTTTGGTAAGCTTTATATTCTGCCCCTGGGCAAGGAGGCGTCACATTCGGTAAAAGAAGCGCGATCACCTTCCGCTTATCGTCAGGAACCTTCCTATGGCCAGCAATGCCGACCGCCCCAACCAACTCTCCGGTGCGGAGGCTATGGTCAGCCTGCTGCGCTCCCACGGTGTCGATACGGTGTTTGGCCTGTGCGGGGATACCTCGCTGCCGTTCTACGATGCGCTCTACCGCACCGGGCAGGATATCCGCCACGTGCTCAGCCGCGACGAGCGTTCGGCAGCGTACATGGCGGATGGCTATGCGCGCATGACCAACAAGGTCGGTGTCTGCGAGGGCCCTAGCGGCGGCGGTGCAAGCTACATCCTGCCGGGCGTGGTGGAGGCGCATGAGAGCTCCGTCCCCGTCTTCGCGATCACGACGGATATCGGCACCAACGCCCGCGGCAAGTTCACCCTGACGGAACTGGACCAGCAGGCGCTGTTCAAGCCGTTGACCAAATACAACGCCACCGCCGACACCGTGGCCATGCTGCCGGGGCAGGTACGGGAGGCGTTCCGGCAGATGACCACGGGCCGCCCCGGCGCAGCGCATCTCTGCCTGCCGTTCGACGTGCAGAACCAGCCGGTGGACGCAGATCAGGTCTGGGGTGATACCTCGCTGGGCGTCTATCCGGCGAGGCCGCAGGGGCCGGACCCGGCTGCGGTTCAGGAGGCTGCGGCGATGCTCAAGGCGGCCAAATTCCCGATATTTGTCTGCGGCGGCGGCGTAGTGATCGCGGGCGGGGAAGCGGCGCTCGCCCAATGTGCGGAGGCGCTGGATGCGCCGGTCTGTACCACAATCTCCGGCCAGGGCTCCATCGGTGATGACCATCCGTTGGCCGTGGGCGTGGTCGGCTCCAACGGTGGCACCATGCCGACCCGCGCCGTGGTGCAAAAAGCGGACTGCGTTGTCTTCATCGGCTGCCGGGCGGGCTCTGTCACAACAGAGCGCTGGCGCTATCCGGCAGCGGGCCAAGCGAAAATAATCCACATTGATAGCGACCCGGCCACCATCGGCGCTATCTACACGACCGATGTTGCTATTGTCGGCGATGCGCGCCTGGCGCTGGAGGCGCTCGCGTCAGCGCTGAATGGCGCAGGCAGCAGCCGTGATGCAGCCTCCGCCGTCGCTGCCGCCAAGGCGGAGAAGTTCGCGGCGTTCGAAGCGCTCGCCGCCAGCGATGATGCCCCAATGAAGCCGGAGCGGCTGGTCGCCACCATGAACCACGTGCTCGACCCGGATGCGACCGTCGTCTGCGACCCCGGCACGCCCTGCCCGTATTTCAGTGCCTTCTATCAGAGCCCGCTGACAGGGCGGCACTTCATCTCCAACCGGGCGCATGGCGCGCTGGGCTATTCCATGTCGGCGGCGGTCGGCGCGCATATCGGACGACCCGGCGTCAAGACGGTCTCGGTGATGGGCGACGGCTCGTTCGGCTTCACCTGCGGCGAGCTGGAGACCGTGACCCGCCTGAACCTGCCGATCACCTTCGTCGTGGTCTCGAACAGCCTGTTCGGCTGGATCAAGGCCGGGCAGCGGCACGGCTACGACAAGCGCTTCTATTCGGTGGACTTCTCCCGCACCGACCATGCGGCCGTTGCCAGCGCCTTTGGTGTGAAGTCCTGGCGGGTAGAAAACCCGGCAGAGATGGAAGGCGTGCTGAAACAAGCGGTGGCGCATGATGGCCCGACGCTGGTGGACGTGATTTGCCAGCCCCTGGACGAAGCCAACACGCCGGTCAGCGAGTGGGTAGCCTAATGGGAAAAATCACCTGCCTGATCACCGGCGCAGCCTCCGGCATTGGCCGGGCGTTGGCATTGCGGCTGGCATCACCGGAAGTGCGGCTCGTGCTTCATACCCGCCAGAACCGGGAAGGGTTGGAAGCCACCGCGGCAGAGGCTCAGGCAAAAGGGGCTGAGACCGTGCTGGTTTATGATGACCTCTCCGGCCCGCAAGCCTGCCGCGGAAAGCTTGACTGGCTGGTCAGCAATGCGGGCTTCGCTGACAAGCGCCGGATAGCCGATCTGCCGGAGGATGCCATGCGTCATGCGCATGCGGGCATTACCGACGTCTTTTTCCACATGATTCAGGCAGGGCAGCCTCTGCTGGCACAAAGCGAGCAGGGCCGGGCGGTTGCGGTCAGTTCCTTCGTAGCCCACCGCTTCCCGCCGGCCGGCACGCTTTTCCCAGCCTCCGCCCAGGCCAAGGCCGGCCTGGAGGCGCTAGCACGTGCCTTTGCAGCAGAAATGGCGGCGCACAAAACAACAGTGAATGTGGTCTCGCCCGGCTATATTCAAAAGGACTCCGGCGCGCATTCCGCGCTGACCGCCGCACAATTCCAGGAGACAGCGGCCAATATCCCCTTCGCCCGCCTCGGCGCGCCGGACGAGGTCGCCGCAACCATCGCCTTCCTGCTACAGCCGGAAGCTGCTTACATCACGGGCCAGATCATCCACGTGGATGGCGGGCTCGGACTTTAGGGGCAAAACAGCCTCGACAAGCTATAGAGGACCATATCGTGATCTACGTCCTACCAAATATTTTGCCTCCGCCGCTCATCGAGAAGCTGCAAGCGACCTTTACCTCCGGTGAATTTGTCGATGGCCGCCAAACGACCGGCGGTACGAATTCCAAACGGAAAAAAAACGAGGAAATTCAAGCCTCCAGCATGCTCCGCAGAGAGCTCGCCGAGGAGGTCCGCAAGGCGCTGGTGACAAACAACGATTTCCGCCTGCTCGCTCAACCAAAGCACGTTGGCGACATCCTCCTCAGCCGTTATCGGGAAGGCATGTTCTATGGCGATCATGTCGATAATACGGTCATGGGAATGGTCAGAGGAGAGCCATGGCGCTCCGACATGTCGTTGACACTGTTTCTTTCAGAGCCGGATTCCTATGAAGGCGGCGAATTGGTGCTAAACACCGACGTGCACCCAGAGAGTTTTAAGCTGCTAGTCGGCTATATGGTGCTCTATTCAACGCTCGTGCTGCATCGGGTGAACCGCGTAACCAAAGGCGAGCGGCGAGCGATGGTCTGTTGGACCCAAAGCATGGTGCGTGACCCGAACCAACGCCAGATATTGTGGGATGTGGCGCAGGTCCTGGGCTTCCTGCAAAACAACATGCCCGAAGGCACTGAGCACATGGAGGCTATCCGCCTGATGAAGGCTTACTCCAATCTTGCCCGCATGTGGTCTGAGATGTGATCAGCCGTCTGGCATTACCGGAATACCGGCCCATCCCGCCAACGGCGTTTACCTGTCGCACATAAGCGGAACGGATTGGGCAGGCGGTCGGCAACCTTGGCAAAGCCGACGGCGGCTTGGCCGACTTTCAGCACCTCGCCGATGCGGGCGCGCATGAATTCCCAGGTTTTATGCTGATCCTCAGAGCTGTCGTTCAGCCAGTAGAGCAAGGTCGCCGAGTAGACGCCAGCCAGCAGCCCCCGCTTCGAATAGAAGTTGAAATCGGTTGAGGTATCACCTGCCAGGCGCCATATCGCATCCACCGTACGGGCAAGGCTTTTTGCCCCCTCCGGCGCATAGCGGGGGTCGGCCAGCAGGCGCAAGCCCTTCGCCACGGCATCCCGGTTGGTGGTCTGACTCTCCAGGCGAACCTGCATCGCGATGGCGATCTTTTCCCGCGTGCGCATGTTCTCATAGACAGCTGGTTCAGTCTGCTCCAGTTCTTCCATTTCCGCCACCATGTCGTCGTCGACAAAGCGGACATAGGCGAGCAAGGCATCAATGCCACCGCGGGGAAAAGCCAGTTCGGCCTCGCCTTCCGGCAGACCCGCGTCAGCCGCCGCTAACGCCAGCATTTCCGCCGTCCAGCCATCGATGCAGGCATGGGGCAAGGCCGCATCGAGCAGCGTGCGTTGCAGGGCCAGGATCGGGTCTTCCTCCAAATCCTCAACCACATCCTCTTCAACGCCATCCGAACGCGGTTCGGGCCCCGTCTCAGTCTCAGCCTCCGCCTTTTTGCGGGTGCGGCGGCGCTTGGGCGCGGGCTTGTCTTCCGGGGTTTCCGGTGGGGTCGGGGTTTCGCTGTCGTCGGCCATCAAAATGCCCTCCGTTTCGGTCGCTACCTTTTAAGATAGGACGTAGCGCGCAATTTCCTCATCAAATCCGATCTTGGAAAGGTCGTCCATGCGCATGGTGTAGAGAATACCATCGAGATGGTCGACCTCATGCTGCAGCACCCGGGCCATCATGCCCGTCGCCTCGCCCTCGAACGGCTAACCATGCAGGTTCAGCGCCCGGAAGCGCACGGCGGCCCAGCGCGGCACCGCGCCCCGCAGACCGGGGATGGACAGGCAGCCCTCCCAACCGGTGACCTTCTCCTCGCTGATAGGCTCCAGTTCCGGGTTGATCAGCGCTGTAATCTGCACAGTCCGCTCCTCGCCCTCGCGCCGCTGTTCCGGCACGGAGACCAGGATCACCCGTTGGCTTTCATGGACTTGGGGTGCAGCCAGCCCAATGCCGCCCGAATCCACCAGCGTGTCATGCATGTTGCAGATCAGGCCCTGCACCGAGGCCACATCGGCGACGGGAGCGGCCTTTTCCAGCAGCACTAGATGGCCCATGCGGGCGATCTTCAGGATGGTCATTGTTAACACCATTGTGTCGATTTATGGCTTCTTAGCATCAAATGGATTGAAACTCTCCCCGGAACTGTCTAAACTACTTCCAATTCTGGCGGTTTACCGTCCGGTATCCTAATGCAATCACCTCACTAAACGGAGCGATACTCTCCCGTGCAAATAAGCGTTCGCGACAATAACGTCGACCAAGCCCTTCGGGCTCTGAAGAAAAAACTGCAACGCGAAGGCGTGTTTCGCGAGATGAAACTCCGCCGCTCCTACGAGAAGCCCTCGGAAAAGCGCGCCCGTGAGAAAACTGAAGCCGTCCGCCGTCACCGCAAGCTGATGCGCAAGCGGCTGGAGCGCGAAGGCTACTAGGCCCTCGCCCAACCGATAAGTTACGAAAAGCCCTGGCCACTGCGCCGGGGCTTTTTGCGTTTGGTTTTCCGTGCGCCTTCTTGGCGCTACCCCCTTGCTTGAATCCTTCCGCGACGGGCGTAGCATGGTTCGAAGGTAGTATATGCCGCCGGGCCGATCCCCGCCCCGGGCGGTCAAGCTGGAGGATACGCCCATGAAAGTCGGAACCGATATTAGCGTGCTGGCGCAGGAAGGCCGCCCTGATGCCGCCGTGCTGGCCGAACATCTGGCCCTCGCCGATCTGGCAGAGCCCCTCGGCTTTGACTCGCTGTTTGGGCTGGAGCACCACTTCACCGGCTATTCCATGTCGCCGAGCCCGCTGCAATTGCTCAGCTATTACGCCGCCAAGACCAGCCGCATCACGCTCGGCACGTGTGTGATCGTGCTGCCCTGGCACGATCCAATCCGGGTAGCAGAACAGATTGCCTATCTCGACCTGCTCTGCGGCGGGCGCTGCATGTTCGGCTTTGGCCGGGGTGCCGCGACAAAGGAGTATGAGGGCTTCCGCATTCCTATGGAGGAAGCCCGCCCGCGCTTTGCCGAAAGCGCCCAGCTCATCACCAAGGCCCTGCGTGACGAAGTGTTCGAGTGGGTTGGCGAGTATTATCAGATCCCGAAAATGTCGATCCGTCCGCGGCCGATGTCGCATCCGGAGCGGCGCTTCTATGCCTCAAGCGTCAGTCCGGAATCGGCGGAGATCATGGCCAAACTCGGCTTCGGCATGATGGTCATCATGCAGAACGAGTGGAACAAGGCCGCCGCCGACATCCAGAAATACCGCGACATTGCCATCAGCGTTGGCCACACGCCGACCCCGCCGGTGATCCTGACCAATGTTTCCTGCGCCGAAAGCCGCGACGAGGCACATGAGCGGGCTTTGCAGTATTTGGGGGCGAAGTGGGACTCGATCGACAACCACTACAATTTCTCGGATGGGCACCTGGCGAATGTGAAGGGCTATGAGAGCTACGGCGCAACCGCCAAGACCTACGCCAAGATGAAAGATCCGGAAGTCCGCAAGAAAATGACAGACTTCTATGTCTCGATCCAGATCGTGGGCGCGCCGGACGATTGCATCCAGCAAATGGGCGAATTGCAGCGCCTGACCGGGTCCGACCACATGGTCTGCGACTTCTCTTATGGTGGCATGCCGCATCATGAGGGCGAGCTGAACATGCGCGCCTTCGCCAAGGACGTCATGCCGACCCTGCAACGCGACGTGGCTTTCGCCGGACCGTCAACGCTGGAGCGCCAGAGAGCCGGCAATTCAGACGTGTTTGCACCGGCATAACACCATTCCCTCAGCCTCAGCCTCAGCCTTCACCCTGAGCCTGTCGAAGGGCGAAGGCGGGCCTAGTGGCCTAATCGAAACGCTTGCATCCGCGAGCGCTTCGTGAATCAGCCTACTCTTTCAATATGTTAGTGGTTTGATCCAGCAAACAGATGGGTACCATCCATTTGCATCGAACCACTAGGAGCCAACACACCCTTCGACAGGCTCAGGGTGAAGCAACAGAAGAGGAACTCGGCCCATGGACTGGAACAACAAAGTCACCATCGTCACCGGCGGCACGTCCGGCATTGGCGCTGCCTGCTGCCGGAATTTTGCTGCGCGTGGAGCCAAGGTGGTCGTCGCGGACCTTAACGCCGGCGGTGCCAAAGCCGTCGCAGCGGAGTTCGGCGGCCTGGGCGTTGGCTGCAACGTCGCCAAGGAGGACGAGGTCAACGCCCTCGTGCACGCGGCGGAGGAGCATTACGGCCCTGTCGACGTGATGTTCAACAATGCTGGCATTAACTCTGGCCGCGAAATCCTGAACACACCGCTCCAGGTGTGGGAGGACCAGTGGAACGTCAACGTCATGGCCCATGTCTATGCCGTGCGCGCGGTTCTACCCGGCATGATCGAGCGTGGCAGCGGCTATCTGATACACACGGCCAGCATGGCCGGCATCCTGATGTCGAACGGCAACCTGCCCCAGCTTTCACATCCTGGAAGGTAATATGACTGTTTCCTGACCAGCTCTGGTTTGAGTCTGCGCCATCCCTTCATTGCCTGCAAGGGCGTCTTGCTGCCCAGGGTTGATTGCGGCAGCTGCTGGGTGTAAAGCCAGACATAGCGAAGCAGCGTGGTTTCCAGAACCTCGCCGGATCGGAAGTGATGGCTCTGCAGAACCTCTTCGATGCGTTCCTGACCGCCATCCCGACCAACACCAATCACCTGAGTTCTGCTGCGGGTAACACCGGATCGCTGAGCGTGTTTTCTCCGCTGATCTCCAGCGTCAACTTTGGTAGCGCGGGCTCTTTCACATTCGGCAACGTCGTCATCGAAACCATTGACGTTGCTGGCGGTGGCTTCGGCCCTGGCGAGGCAGCCACCCCTGTTCCTGCCGCTCTGCCGGTGATGGCGACCGCAATTGTCGGCGTGGCATATCTGGGCAGCAGCCGCCGCAAATAGCGCTGGCGCGCGCTTCCTGGAAGCGCCTTCCTTGTAGTACTTTTTAGGCCCCGCTTCTGTAGAAGCGGGGCCTAAATTGCGTTCAGACTTCCGACCCGATAGATAGCGCTAGTTACGCGTACGCCGGTCTTCCGGCACGATGGTCGTCGCGACAGAAGCGTCCAACGCCTCGAAATCATGATAGCCGATGGTCTCGTAAAGCTCAGCGCGGGTCTGCATTTTGTCGAGGTGCCCAAACAGTGTATCTTTCTCGGCTAACTCGGCATAGACACCTTCCATCGCCTTCGCCGCGGCCCGCAAAGAAGACACGGGCCATATCACCAGCTTGCAGCCCATCTCCTCAAACTCTGCTGCGGTGTAATAAGGTGTTTTCCCGAATTCGGTCATGTTCGCCATAAAGGGGGCGCCGCATTCGGCGGCAAACCGGCGGAAGCCTTCTGCGTCAGTTACACCGTCGGCAAAAGCGTAATCCGCGCCCGCCTGTACATAGGCCTTGGCGCGGGCAATGCCGCCATCCAGCCCCTCATTCGCCACGGCATCGGTGCGCGCCACGATGCGCAGGTGCGTCCGAGCTTTGCGCGCAGCAGCGATTTTCTCGCACATTTCGTCCGTCGTCACGAGTTGCTTGCCGTTCAGGTGGCCGCATTTCTTGGGCAGCACCTGATCTTCCATCTGCATGGCGGCAGCACCGGCTGCTTCCAACTCGCGCACGGTGCGCATGACGTTCATCACCTCGCCATAGCCGGTGTCTGCATCCACCAGGATCGGCAGGCGCGTCGCGCGGTAGATGGAGTGCGTAAAGAAGCAAAGCTCCTCCAGCGAGAGGATGCCGACGTCCGGAATCCCCAGCGACGCCGTAATCGCTGCACCACTGATATAGAGGCTATCGAATCCGGCCTTCTTCGCCAGCAGGCCTGCCATCGCGTTGTGTGCGCCAGGAATGCGGAGGATTCCCGGCCGCTCCACCAGCGCGGCAAAGCGGTCACCGCGGCGTTCCTCCGGCCAATCGGCGGCTTCCAACCAAGTCATGTGCTTTCTCGCTCCGTTGCGTTCGGTAAGATTTGGCGCGACAGTGCCCCGCAAACACTTATGAGGGAAGCCCAGAATGCGCCAGTACCGTGTCCCTGCCGTTTTCATGCGCGGTGGAACCAGCAAAGCCATTGTGTTTCATGCCCACGACCTGCCCGCCGACCGCTCGGTCTGGGCCGACCTGTTCCGCTCGGCCATCGGCGGCAATGACCCTAACGGCCGCCAATTGGACGGCATGGGCGGCGGCATCTCCTCGCTGAGCAAGGTTTGCGTGATCGCCCCCAGCACTCGGGACGATGCCGACATCAACTACACCTTCTTCCAGGTCTCGCCGACGGCAGAGGCCGTGGACGACAGCAGCAATTGCGGCAACATGTCGAGCGCCATGGCCCCCTTCGCCGTGGATGAGGGCGTGGTGCAAGTCGAAGGCAGCAAGGCCGCTATCCGCATCTACAACACCAACACCAAGAAGATCATCGTCAGCGGCTTCGCCCTGTATGACGGCTTCGCCGCGGTTGATGGCGATTTCGCCTTGCCTGGTGTGGCCGGCACCGGTTCGCCGGTGAAGCTGGACTTCCTCTCACCCGGCGGCGCGCGTACCGGTAGGCTGCTGCCGACGGGCAATGTGGTCGATACGCTAGCCTTGGCGGACGGCTCTACGATTGAGGCATCGATGGTGGACGCGGCCAACCCCTGCGTTTTCGTGCGGGCCGCTGATGTCGGCATGAACGGCACTGAGTCCCCGATGTCGATGGACAACGACGCGGCACTGCTCGCCAAGCTTGAGGCCATGCGCCGTGCTACCAGCGTCGCCATGGGCATCACATCTGACCTGGAAGCTGCTGCGAAAACACCCAGTGCGCCGAAGGTGGCCTATGTCGCGCCGCCGGCCGAAACCCAAACGCTCGATGGCAACACCATGGCGGCGGATGACGTTGATTTGCTCGCCCGCATGATCTCCGTCGGCGCACCGCACCGGGCCATTCCGCTGACGGGGGCGCTCTGCACCTCAGTTGCTGCCAAGATTGAAGGCACCATCGTGCACGAAGTCACGCGAGCGGGCGAGGCCGTCCGCGTCGGCCAACCCTCCGGCACAACAGTCGTGGATGCCTCCGTTAACCGCCAGCCGGACGGCACTTGGCATGCGGAGGCCGCCAGCGTCTTCTGCACCCAACGCCGCCTGATGGATGACTACGTCTATGTTTCCGCCGCCAAGAATCCGAAGCTGGCGGCGCAACCTCTCTCCCAAGCTGCGGAGTAAATCCCAATGCCCGATACCATTTCCAGCCGCGCGGACGCTCTGCCCGCAACCTCACCTTGGACCTTGCCGCCTGGATCGCCGGTTATGACCGGGGGTCCCTGCCCGCCAATGTCGAAAAGTCCATCCGCATGGCCTTGCTGGATACGCTGGGCGTCGGCCTGCACGGTCAAGGCGAAGACTGGACTGGCATCGCTCGCGACTGGGCCTTCGGCGCAACCGCACCGGACAGTGATGACGCTGCCACGGTCTGGGGCGAAGACGAAGCCCTGCTGCGCGCCAGCGATGCCGCTTTCGTCAACGGCATCGCCGCTCACGCCTTTGAATTGGACGATTTCTGCCAAAAACTGCACCCCGGCGCGGTCGTTATCCCGGCTGCCGTCGCGGTGGCCCAGACGAAAAAGCGGACGCTTGGTCAGTTGATAACGGCGGTTGCCATTGGCTACGAAACCATGATCCGTATGTCGATGGCATTGGACCCGAACCAGGCTCGGCTGCGCGGCTGGCACCTGACCGGCGTTTGCGGCCCGATGGGTGCAGCGGCAGCGGCGAGCTGGCTGTTATGGCTGGATACAGAGCAAACCGCCTGGGCGCTCGGCCTGGCCGCGACCCAGGGCTCCGGCCTGTTCGCCTTCAACGCCGACGGTGCGATGAGCAAGCGCTTCCACCCCGGCCGTGCCGCGCAATCCGGTGTGATGGCAGCGGAACTGGCGGCCCGTGGCTTCTCAGGCCCGACAAAGGTGCTGGAGACGGCAAACGGCAGCTTCCTGACCGCCTTCAGCGACTATGCAGACGGGCGCAAGCTGCTGGACGGCCTTGGCGAGCGCTGGGAACTGCTGACCACCAACTTCAAGCCCTTCGCGGCGTGTGGCTCTGTCCATGCCTACAATGATTGCGGCATCGCCATCCGGAACCAGCTTGGCCGCGCGCCCACACCGGACGAGCACGTGGTGATCGGCCTTGCCAATGTGGTGGATGTGCAGTGCGGCTATGATTACGCCCCCGGCACCTCGCTGAATGCGCAGATGTCGGCGCGGTACTGCGTAGCGGCGGCCCTGACAGACGGCGCGGTTCTCCCCGCCCAATTCACCTACGAGCGCATGGCAGCGGACGATGTGGTCAGCCTCGCCAACCGGATTGAGATTGTCGGCGACAGCTACCTCGACTCGATCTATCCGGCCAAATATCCGGGTTGGGTAGAGGTACACACTGCGGACGGCATCGTTCGCGAGGATCGTGACAACCCCTCCGGCGCGCACGACTCACCAAACTTCCAGGAAGGCTTGCTGGGCAAATACGAGGCGCTGCTAGGGGAGAAGGGCGCGGCGTTGAGGAGCCTGGCGCTGGATGGTGCAGCCGACGTGCCGGTGAGCAATTTGCTGGAAGCGATGCGGTAGCCGGCAGAAGATAGAAGGACATTAATCATGCTGCGTATTTTGGCGTCTTTTAGTCTTGTCCTCTGTCTGTTTATCTCCAGTGAACAAGCCAGAGCCCAGAATAAACCTGCCGGGCACCCTATCCCAATCTTGTTGGCGTTTGGATCGGGAAGTCTTTCTTCATGCTGCCTGCCGGAAAGACAGAGCAGTTTCAGCGTTTCGAATTTACGGAACAAGATGGACCGTTCCTTAAGGGCACTCATTCTTGGGAAATCATCAACAACAACATGCATAGCCATGATGGCAACCGACACACTTATGCATCCACTGAAATTATACTCGGCGTGATTAGTAAGGATGGCACCATAGACGTAGTCGAGCATGGAGATTTCACACTCTTCCAGATGAAACTGCTGAACAATCATACTCTGGACTTCATCGCGGCTGAGGGTGGCGAACACCCGTTAGTCGGTCATGGCGTCCTTGTGCGCGAATAGCTTATTTGCCGAGGGCGTAGCGGGGTTCACCGCGACGGGTCAACCACAATCGTCCCGAACTTCTCATAGGCCTCCACCGCCTCGTGTGCGGCGGCAATCTCGGCCATCGGATAGATTTCCGGCACCCGGTGAACGCACTCGCCTTCGGCCAGCCAGCGGCTGATATCGTTCTGGGCCTGCTTCAGCTTTGCCCGAGGCAGCAAGTTCAGCACAAAAATCCGGATGGTGATGCAGCGGGCCATCAGGTCACCGACCGGCAGTGCGGGAGACTTGTCCCCATCCGTTGCATAAGTCGTGATCGAGCCGTTCTGCGCCACACATTGCAGGTTCGCGGCCAGATTGCCGCCGAAATCCACCTCGCAGACATGGTCGATGCCCTTGCCACCAGTGAGCGCCCGCACTTCTGCGCCGATATCCTGCCCTCGATAGTTCAGCACGTGGTCCGCTCCCGCGGCCTTGGCCTCCGCCGCCTTTTCCGGGCCGCTGACGGTCGCGATGACCTCCGCCCCGTTCCGCTTGGCTAACTGAATTGCATAGTGCCCGACTGCACCCGCACCGCCTGTCACCAGCACGGTCTTGCCTTTGACTGGTCCTTCCGAGAACACGCCGTAGTGCGCCGTCATGCAGGGAATGCCGAGGCACGCGCCTGCCGCGAAACTCACCCCCTCCGGCAGCGGCGTCACCAGCTTGGCGTCGAGCGCGATGTATTCAGCCGCCGTGCCGAGCGTCCGGCCCAGCCGCTGGCCGTTGAACAGCCAGACCCGCTGCCCGATCATCTCCTCACTGACGCCCGCGCCAATCTGGTCGATCACACCTGCGCCATCGCTGTTGGGAATCACGATAGGGCCGTCCGGCTTGGTGTAGCGGCCATACCCGCCGCGGCGCTTTACATCGGAGGGATTGATGCCGCTCGCATGCAGCTTCATCCGCACCTCACCCGGTCCGGCGGTGACGGTGGGTTGTTCGCCGACCTGCAATACCTCGCGGGCGGGTCCAAGTTCCTCATACCAAGCTGCGCGCATAACTCTGCTTCTCCTGTTCGGCTATCCGTTGGATAACGTATGCCGACTGAAATCTTAAAGCCATCACGGGAAACTTCGCCATGCCCCCCATCGAACCGGTTAGCATGACCTTTGCCACCAGTAACGGCTTGACACTGGCAGCCGACCGCTGGGGCGACGATAAGGTTAGACCGGTTGTCCTGCTGCATGGCGGCGGCCAAACCAGACATGCGTGGGGTGGAGCCACCAGCTTCCTCGCGCAGAAGGGTTGGTGTGCCTATACAGTGGACCAGCGCGGTCATGGCGAAAGCGAATGGTCGCCTGACGCGCACTACCACATCGACTTTTTCGCACAAGACATGCGGACGTCTGCGCCACATTCAATGCGCCGCCCGCCGTTGTTGGCACCTCGTTGGGAGGCATCTCCTCCCTGTTGGGACAGGGCGAGAGCGATACGCCTGTGCTGTCCACGCTGGTACTGGTCGATATCACCCCGACGGTGGAGCAGGCTGGCGTCGAACGCATCATCGACTTCATGCGCCAGGGCCGAGACAGGCTTTGCTGATCTGGATGATTGTGCCAACTACGTTGCCAGCTACCTGCCGCACCGCAAACGCCCGAAAGACAATTCCGGTCTGCTGAAGAACCTGTGCCTGCGCGACGATGGGCGCTACTATTGGCACTGGGAGCCGCGCTTCGTGACCGATGCCGACCGGCGGCGGGAAGAGCGTGATCCAGACAGGCTGATCGCCGCTGCCAAACGCCTGACCTGCCCCACGCTTCTCGTGCGCGGCGGCTCCAGCGATCTGGTGACGGAGGAGCGGGCGAAGGAATTCCTGCAATATGTGCCGCACGCGGAATTCGTCGATGTCTCCGGCGCAGGCCATATGGTGGCAGGCGATAAGAACGACCACTTTACCGACTCCGTAATCGGCTTCCTGGAGCGGGTGTGAGCCATCGGCTCTACTCAAAACGCCAAGGAATATTTAGGGTTGTAGCCTTTACCTGACAGAAGGAACCCAGCCCATGGTCCGTACACTGATCTCCTCCGGCTCCGCTTTGGAAAAATCTGCCGGATATTCGCGGGCAGTTGTGGATGGCGGCTTCGTCTTCGTCGCGGGCTGCGCCGGCCTGGACTATTCCAACAACTCGCTGGCAGAGGGTGCGGAAGAGCAAACCCGCCAGACCTTCCGCAATATCGAATGGGCACTGGAACAAGCTGGCTGCACACTGAAAGACGTCGTGCGCTCTACCCTCTACGTTTGCGATCGGGCAGATGTACCGGACATCCTGAAAGTTTGCGGCGAGAAATTCGGCGACATCCGCCCTGCCAGCACCTTGCTGGTTTGCGGGCTGGTACGGCCGGAAATGAAAATCGAGATTGAAGTCTCAGCCAAGCTGCCGGACGCCTGAACGCCCGGGCAGCCGGTGTTCACTAGAGCAGCATTAACGACGGATTCTCAATCAATGGCTTGAAGGCGGCCAGGTATTGCGCCCCTAGCGCGCCGTCGATCACCCGGTGATCCACCGACATGGAGCAGCTCATCACCGTCGCAACCGCCAATTGACCATTCTTCACCACCGGACGCTGCTCGCCGGCACCAACCGCCAGGATTGCGCCCTGCGGCGGATTGATGACGGCGTCTAACTGTTTGATTCCAAACATGCCCAGGTTAGAGATGCTGAACGTGCCGCCGGTGAACTCCATCGGCTTCAGCTTGCCCTCGCGGGCGCGCTTGGCGAGGTCCGCCATCTCCGCTGAAATCTCCGCTAGGCCCTTTTTGTGCGCCTCCCGGATGATCGGCGTAATCAGACCGCCGGGGATCGCGACAGCAACGGAGATATCGGCAGAGTCGAACTTCAGGATGCCTTCTTCGGTGAAGGCAGCGTTAGCGTCCGGCACGCGCATCAGGGCCATGGCCGCAGCCTTGATGACGAAGTCATTAACCGAAACCTTCACGCCTTCCGGTGCGTTCGCGTTGATCTGCTTGCGCGCTTCCAACAGTGTGTCGAGTTCCACGTCTACCGTCAGATAGAAGTGCGGCACGGTCTGCTTGGAAGCGGTCAGGCGGCGCGCAATGGTGCGGCGCATGCTGGTGTGCGGGATCAACTCGTAGTCGGGCAGACCGGCCAGTTCCGGCTTGTCCAGCTTGGCTGCCGGCGCCGCGGGTGCCGCTGTCACTGCGGAAGCTTCCGCCTGCGCCGCTGCCAGCAGGCCTTCTTTCACCACCCGATCAATATCCCGTTTCACGATCCGCCCATTCGGACCAGTACCCCGAATGCGGGCGAGCGGCAGGTTCGCTTCCGCCGCCAACCGCCGGACGAGCGGGCTTGCGATGACACGTCCGCCTGCGGATACCGCTCCAGCAGCAGCATTGGAGCCACACGCCAGCGCGCGCTCAATATCAGCTTTCACGACCTTGCCGCCAGCGCCTGTCGGCGTCAGCGGGCCAATGTCCAATCCTGCCTGCGCGGCCATGCGCTTGGCCAGCGGTGTCGCCTTGACCGGTCCGGAGGCCGCACCGTTGACTGCCGGTGCAGGTGTTGGTGAGGCAGCAGTGGCAGTTGCAGCAGGACTTTCAGCAGGAGCCGCAGTCGGCGCGGCAGAGGCCGCACTGCTAACAACCGAAGCGTCTTCTCCTTCCGCAAGCAGAACGGCGATAGGTGCGTTGACCGCAACGCCTTCTGCCCCCCCAGCGACCAAAATCTGGCCGATTGTCCCCTCGTCTACGGCCTCGAATTCCATCGTGGCTTTGTCGGTTTCAATTTCGGCAATGATGTCGCCGGAGCGCACGGCATCGCCTTCTTTCACCAGCCATTTGACCAAATTGCCTTCGGTCATGGTTGGGGAAAGCGCCGGCATCAGGATTTGCGTCGCCATGGTGTATCCTCTCCCGCAGCCGGGCTTAGGCGTAAGTGACCTTGCGCACCGCCTCAGCGATACGCTCCGGGCTGGGCAGGGCCAGTGCTTCCAAATTGGCAGCGTAAGGCATCGGCACATCCTCGCCGCAAACACGCAGCACTGGCGCATCCAGATCGT
The DNA here is from genome assembly GCA_965202745.1 of Alphaproteobacteria bacterium. GTDB lineage: Bacteria > Pseudomonadota > Alphaproteobacteria > Bin95 > Bin95 > JACKII01. The sequence continues at coordinate 97,107 of CBDBCB010000017.1, read as the reverse complement.
CGAAGGCATGTTCCATCATCAGCGCCGCCAGTTCGGACCCAATGCCAGCGGTCGGCCAGCCTTCCTCGACCGAGACCAAACGGTTGGTCTTGCGGACAGAGGCAACGATGGTAGCCACGTCCAATGGCCGGATGGTGCGCAGGTCGATGACTTCCGCCTCAATGCCTTGCTCCGCCAGCAGATCGGCAGCCTTCAGCGCATCCCCGCAAGCGCGAGAGAACGCGGTCAGCGTTACGTCCTTGCCTTCACGCAGCACCTTGGCCTTGCCCAGTGGCACGGTCCAATCGGGATTGGTTGGCACGTCAAACGACTGACCGTAGAGAATCTCGTTCTCCAGGAAAATCACCGGGTTCGGATTGCGGATCGCGCTCTTCAGAAGCCCCTTCGCATCCGCTGCGCTATAGGGTGCGACCACAATCAGCCCCGGTATGTGTGCATACCAGCTGGCGTAGCACTGCGAGTGTTGGGCCGCCACGCGCGCCGCCGCACCGTTCGGACCGCGGAAGACGATGGGGCAGCCCATCTGGCCGCCGGACATGTAGAGCGTCTTGGCCGCTGAATTGATGATCTGGTCCATGGCCTGCATGGAGAAGTTCCAGGTCATGAACTCCACGATGGGCCGCAAGCCGGACATCGCCGCACCAACGCCAAGTCCGGCAAAGCCGTGCTCGGTGATCGGCGTGTCCTTCACCCGCTTGTCGCCAAATTCCTCCAGCAACCCCTGGGAGACCTTGTAGGCGCCCTGGTATTCGGCCACTTCCTCACCGATCAGGAAGACCTTGTCATCGGCGCACATCTCTTCGGCCATAGCGTCACGCAAGGCTTCGCGCACTGTCTGGTTGACGGTTTCACCCATCGGTGCCTCTGCCTTGATGTCCGCACCGGGCAGCCCGTCAGCAACAGCTGCCACAACCGGAGCCGCAGGTGTAGAAGGTGCTTCTGAAGGTGCAGCAGCTGGCGCAGCGGCACCGTTCGCGCCATTGACCGACGGAGCAGCCGCCGACACGTCTTCGCCATCCAAGGCCAAGACAGCAATCGGCGCGTTTACCAATATCCCTTCGGCACCTTCCGGAACGAGAATGCAGCCGACTTTTCCTTCGTCGACCGCTTCAAATTCCATCGTCGCCTTGTCGGTTTCAATCTCTGCAATGACGTCGCCAGCGCACACCTCATCGCCTTCTTTAACGAGCCATTTGGCAAGTTTGCCTTCCGTCATGGTCGGCGAAAGAGCCGGCATCAGAATTTCGATAGCCATAGCCTTGTCGTCTCCGTCAGCAGCGCGCTTAGGCGTCAACCAGAATGTCGGTGTAAAGCTCTTTCAGATCGGGCTCCGGCGACTGCTGTGCAAATTCCGCCGCTTCCACCACGATCGCGCGGACTTCTTGGTCCATCGCTTTAATTTCATCTTCGGTCATCAACCCTGCCGCCAGTGCACGAACCCGCAGACTTTCAATCGGATCGCGCTCCTCACGCATTTTCGAAACTTCGTCACGGCTGCGGTATTTTGCAGGGTCGGACATCGAGTGGCCACGATAGCGGTAAGTTTCCATCTCCAGGATCACCGGACCATTTTCCCGGGCATAGTCAGCCGCTTCTTTGCCTTCGCGCATCACGGTGGCGACATCCATGCCATCCACACGCTTGGACGGTATGCCAAAGCCCTCACCGCGCTTATAGAGTCCGTCGCCCGCCGCTGAGCGGGTGATCGCCGTTCCCATGCCGTACTTGTTGTTTTCAATCAGGAAAACGACCGGCAGGTTCCAGATTTTGGCCAAGTTATACGACTCGTAGACTTGTCCTTGGTTCGATGCGCCATCGCCGAAATAGGCAAACGATGCGCCACCGTCTTCCCGGTATTTGTGCGCGAAAGCCAGTCCTACGCCCAGCGAGACCTGGGCGCCGACAATGCCATGCCCGCCATAAAAGCCTTTTTCCTTGCTGGACATGTGCATGGAGCCGCCCTTGCCGCGGGAATAGCCACCCTCGCGTCCGGTCAGTTCCGCCATCACGCCTTTGGGGTCCATGCCGCAGGCCAGCATATGGCCATGATCGCGGTAGCCCGTGATGATACTGTCGCCTTCCTTGGCAGCAGATTGCATACCGACGACAACCGCTTCCTGGCCAATATACAGATGACAGAAGCCACCAATCAGGCCCATTCCATACATCTGCCCAGCCCACTCCTCGAAGCGCCGGATCATCAGCATGTCGCGGTAGAAGCCTTTGACAACATCCGCCGAAGGCAGTTCGTTTGAGCCCACTGATGGGGCTACAGCGCTATCGGGCAAGGTTTCTCTCCCTAGCAAGGGTAAGCCGTGCTTGCAGCATAGCAAGGCCCGCTTGTCCAGCAAATCACTGAAGCTTGGATCTAATTTTCGCGATCTAAAACATTCGGCTTTTTGATGACCGGATCATCACCATACAAGGCATTGGCCGTCGGCGGCATGCGCACCACGACTTCGTCCTGATGGGCAACATTCAGTACACGGCGGGCTTCTTCTTCGAGCAAGTCCCGGCCAATCGCGCCGCCCTTCAGCAAATTCACCCGCTGTTCCAAGATCTGACGTTCTTCGCGCAGGATGGAAAGTTCAATTTCGGCCTGACGCACCGTTTCCTGTTTGCTCTGCATGTTGAAGTAGCCTCGCTCAGAATAGATGCCGTTCAGCACCAGATAGCCAAAAACGATCAACAGGCCGAACGGAATCGCGGCGCGGCGGGCGGCGCGCAAGGGAGCAGCAAGGTGGTAGAGCCAATCTGTCACCATGTCTGTTCCCATGCCATGCCGAAGCGCTGCCGGTCAAGCAAGCGCCACCAAACGTAGCTATGCCAATGCCTTGCGAAGGAAACCGCTTCCCTCATAGCGGGCAGCATCGTGCAGCTGCTCTTCGATTCGAAGCAATTGGTTATACTTTGCCAGCCGGTCGGACCGCGCCAGCGAGCCGGTCTTGATCTGGCCGCAATTGGTGGCGACGGCAAGGTCGGCAATAGTCGTGTCTTCGGTCTCGCCAGAGCGATGGCTCATCACAGCCGTGTAGCCAGCCCGATGCGCCATTTGAACGGCTTCCAAGGTCTCGGTCAGTGTGCCGATCTGGTTAACCTTCACCAGAATCGAATTGGCGACGCCACGCTCGATGCCTTCTTTCAGGCGGGCCGGATTGGTGACAAACAGGTCATCGCCAACCAACTGGCAGCGGTCACCGACTGCATCCGTCAGAGCTTTCCAACCGTCCCAGTCATCTTCAGACATGCCGTCTTCGATGGAGACAATGGGGTAATTATCCACAAGGTCAGCTAGATAGGCAGCCATGCCAACACCATCCAGCTTCTTTCCCTCGCCGGCCAGGTCGTACTTGCCGTCGATGTAGAACTCGGTCGCCGCCGCATCCAACGCCAGCATCACATCGCCGCCGGGCTTGTAGCCTGCCGCCTCTATGGTCTGCATGATGAAGTCGAGGGCTTCTTTCGTGCTGGAGAGGTTCGGCGCAAAGCCGCCTTCATCGCCGACATTGGTGTTGTGCCCGGCTGCCTTTAGCTTGCCTTTCAGCGCCTGAAAGATTTCCGCACCGCAGCGCAGACCATCAGAGAAGGTCGCGGCCCCCACCGGCATAATCATGAATTCCTGGATGTCGACGGGATTGTCGGCATGCACGCCACCGTTGACGATGTTCATCATCGGCGTCGGCAGGGTGTTGGCAAATACGCCGCCCACATAACGGTAGAGGGGCAGACTCAACGACACAGCAGAGGCTCGCGCGTTGGCAAGGCTGACGCCCAGAATGGCATTGGCTCCCAGCTGAGCTTTGTTCGGCGTGCCGTCCAGTTCGATCATGGCCCGGTCGATATAGACCTGCTCTTCCGCATCCAGGCCGGAGAGTGAGTCAAATATTTCGCCGTTCACCGCATTGACGGCATCCCGCACGCCTTTGCCGCCATAGCGCGCGTCACCGTCCCGCTTTTCCACTGCCTCATAGGCACCGGTGGATGCGCCGGACGGTACGGCAGCACGGCCCTTCGAGCCGTCTTCCAATTCAACCTCAACCTCGACGGTAGGGTTGCCGCGGGAATCCAGGATTTCGCGTGCGTGAATATCAACGATTGCGGTCATTTCGGCCTGCCCTCTCAGAGCGTGATAGGATTAGCTTTAGCGATGCGGTCCAGTTCTAATATCGGCTTCAGCATCTCTTCCAATGCGGCCAAGGGCACCATATTCGGCCCATCGCTGGGCGCCGAGTCCGGATCCTGGTGGGTTTCCACGAACAGCCCGGCGATACCGACCGCGGCCGCCGCACGCGCCAACACCGGCACGAACTCGCGCTGACCGCCGGATTTGCCGCCGAGACCGCCGGGTTGCTGGATCGAATGGGTCGCGTCGAACACTACCGGCGCGCCGGTCTTGGCCAATACCGGCAGGCCCCGCATGTCGCTGACCAGCGTGTTGTAGCCAAAGCTTACCCCCCGCTCGGTTACCAGGACGTTAGCGTTGCCGGTGCCGGTAACCTTGTCGACCACATTGGCCATGTCCCAGGGAGCCAGGAACTGGCCCTTCTTAACATTGACCACTGCACCGGAAGCTGCGGCTGCAACCAGCAGGTCGGTCTGACGGCAAAGAAAGGCCGGAATCTGCAGGATGTCGACCACTTCCGCCGCCACGGCACAGTGGCTGTTTTCATGCACGTCGGTCAGCACCGGGCAGCCGAATTTCCCTTTTACTTCGGCAAAGATCGGCAAGGCGTCGGCCAAACCAATGCCCCGGGCGCTGCCCAGACTGGTGCGGTTGGCCTTGTCAAAGCTGGATTTGTAGACAAAGCCGATACCCAACCGCGTGGTAATTTCCACCAATGCTTCCGCCATCTCCAACGCATACTGGCGGCTCTCCATGGCACAGGGCCCGGCGATCAATGCCAGCGGCGCGCTTTGGCTGAACGTGACATTGCCGGCGGAAACTTGAGCGTTCGACTGAGACATAGCCAATCCTTAACGCCACTAGACCAAACGGGATTGCTTGACCGCAGCGGCGACAAATGAGGTGAACAGCGGATGCGGTGCCCGCGGGTGGGACTTGAGTTCCGGGTGAAATTGGACGCCCACAAACCAGCTATGGCCCGGCAGTTCCATAATCTCCGGCAATTGCCCGTCAGGTGAAAGGCCCGAAAACACCAGGCCAGCCGCTTCCAGGCGGTCACGATAACCGATATTGACCTCATAGCGGTGCCGGTGGCGCTCTTTGATCTCCGTCGCGTCGCCATAGATGCTGGATATAAGGCTGCCTTTTGTCAGGGCCGCGTCGAACGAACCAAGCCGCATGGTGCCACCCAAATCGCCATCGGCGTTGCGTTGTTCCACCTGATTGCCAACCACCCATTCAGTCAGCAGCCCAACGACTGCATCGTCGCATGGCCCGAACTCACTGGAATTCGCGCCTTTGAGGCCCAGCAAGTTGCGTGAAGCCTCAACGACCGCCATCTGCATACCGAAGCAAATGCCGAAGAACGGCACGTTGTGCTCACGGGCATAATTGATAGCGGCGATCTTGCCTTCGCTGCCGCGTTCGCCAAAGCCACCCGGCACAAGAATACCGGCCACGCCGGCCAAGGTTTCCGCGGCGGAACCGTCTTCGACGGATTCAGACTCAACCCACTCCAACTGCACCTTCACGCGGTTGGCAATGCCGCCGTGATTTAGCGCCTCAATCAATGACTTATAAGCATCCAGCAGGTTGGTGTATTTGCCCACCACGGCGATGCGGACCTCACCTTCAGGCGTGGTAACGCGGTCGACGATTTCCACCCATTCGTCGAGAATTGGCGGCGGCGCGGTCATGCCGAAATACACCAGAACCTGATCGTCAAAGCCGGCTTTGTGATAACTGATCGGCGTCCGGTAGATCGTATCCACATCCAGCGCCGGGATCACCCGCGGCTCTTGGATATTGCAGAACAGCGCCATCTTGCGCTTGGCGTCTGCCGGAATTTCCCGGTCGCAGCGCGCCAACAGGATGTCCGGCTGGATGCCCAAGTTTTGCAGTTCGCGCACCGAGTGCTGGCTAGGCTTGGTTTTCAGTTCACCCGCCGATGGGATATAGGGCACCAGCGTCAGGTGCACGAACATGGTCCGGGCAATGCCTAAGTCCAGCCGCATTTGCCGGATGGCCTCCAGGAACGGCAGGCCTTCAATATCACCAACCGTGCCGCCGATCTCGACAAAGACAAAATCCTCGCCATCCAGATCGCGGGCCATCATTTCCTTGATCATGTCGGTAACGTGCGGGATTACCTGTACGGTCGCGCCCAGATATTCCCCGGCGCGCTCGCGGCGGATCACTTCGGAATAGATCTGTCCGGTCGAAACACTGTCGCTACGGCGCGAGGAGATTTCCGTGTAGCGCTCGTAATGACCCAAATCTAGATCAGTCTCTGCACCATCGTCGGTCACATAGACTTCGCCGTGCTGGTAGGGGCTCATAGTGCCAGGGTCGACGTTCAGGTAGGGATCGAACTTTCTGATCCGCACCGAAAATCCGCGCGATTGCAGCAGTGCTGCCAGCGCAGCCGAAGCCAGCCCCTTGCCAAGCGAAGAGGCGACTCCGCCTGTGATGAAAATGAAGTGAGGACCGGCCTTTTCGGGCTCGTCCGTCATTGCGAGGCGGGCACTTGCGGGCCGGCCGGGACGACCGGTGTCGGCGCATCCATGATCGATCCGCCCTGACGAGAGCCACTGGCCAAAATTGCCAAGATCAGACTGGTGGCAAAGAAACAGGCCGCCAGGATTGCCGTGGTGCGGGTCAACAGATTCGCGGCCCCGCGGCCGGACATGAATCCGCCGCCACCGCCACCGCCCATGCCAAGGCCCCCGCCTTCGCTGCGTTGCAGAAGCACCGCGCCGACAAGGCCGAGCGCAATCAATAGATGAATGACAAGGACGATTTGGATCATAAGCTTTTCACCGCCGCTGGGGCGCCTACCGCGACCGGACTAGTGGTAGAATTCGACCGCACTCCGGCCATCGATACGATCTCTAATGCTACTCGATTCAAAACGCCAGATGCAAAACGTAGCGGCAATATCTTCCGCTTGGTTCTGCTAGGCGCATCGAAGACTACCAATCGCATGACTTTCATGAGGATCGATATGGTAGCGCAAGCACTATTTCGTCAAGCGAACCCAGCTCAGTCCACCACCTCCCCCCAGAGGTCATAGGCGTCGGCGTCGGTGACTTTGACGCGAACGATATCGCCAACCGTCAACTCGTTCTCGCCATCCAGGTAGACGAGGCCGTCAATATCAGGGGCATCGGCGGATGAACGGCCAATGGATTCGTCCTCGTCCACTTCGTCAACGATCACATCGATTTCGCGCCCGATCTTGGCGAGCTGCTTCTTAGCGCTGATTTCCTACTGAAGCTCCATCACCGCTTCAAAGCGTTCCTGCTTTTCCTCTTCCGGCACTGCGCCAGGCAGCGCGTTTGAGGGCGGACCGCCCACCGGCTCATACTTAAAGCAGCCCAGCCGATCGATCTGTGCTTCCTCCAGCCAATCGAGCAGATAGCAAAGTCCTCGTTTGTTTCGCCCGGGAAGCCAACAATAAAGGTGGAGCGGATGGTCAGATCAGGCACTTATTTGCGCCAAGCCGCCAGCCGGTCCAGCACCTTTGCCTGGTTGGCGGGACGGCGCATGGCCTTCAGCACATTGGGGCTCGCATGCTGAAAAGGGATATCCAGGTACGGCAAAATCTTGCCTTCCGCCATCAGCGGCAGCACCTGGTCCGCATGCGGATAGGGATAAACATAATGCATCCGCACCCAAACACCCAGCGAGCCCAATGCCTCCGCCAGATCCTGGAAGCGGGTCTGATATTCCCGACCCTTCCAGTTGCTGGCGGCGTATTTCAGGTCGAGGCCATAAGCGCTGGTGTCTTGGCTGATGACCAGCAGCTCCTTCACACCGGAGCGCACAAGCGCTTCCGCCTCAAACATCACCTGGGCCAGCGGATGACTGGCGAGATCACCGCGAATCTGCGGGATGATGCAGAAGGAACAGCGGTTATTGCAGCCCTCCGAGATCTTCAGATAGGCATAGTGGCGGGGCGTCAGACGCAGCCCGGCGTCCGGCACCAGATCCTGGAACGGATCGTGAGCGGGCGGCACCGCCTCATGCACCGCTTCCATCACCTGTTCATATTGGTGCGGCCCAGTGATCGCCAGCACATCCGGATAGTGAGAACGAATCAAGTCCGCGTCCTTGCCCAGGCATCCCGTCACGACGACCCGGCCATTTTCCTGCATTGCCTCACCGATGGCTTCCAGGCTTTCGGCCTTGGCACTGCCCAGGAAGCCGCAGGTGTTAACCAGCACCACATCTGCCCCGGCATAGTCGCCCGCCACCGCATAGCCCTCCACCCGCAAGCGAGTCAGGATACGCTCTGAATCGACGAGAGCTTTCGGGCAGCCGAGGCTGACAATGCCGACCTTTGGGCTGGCATTTGGTGAGAATTCAAGAGTCATATGGTGTTTCTGGGCCTATTGGGGGTCGGACCGGGGCACTTCGGCGCTTTGGGGTGATGGCGCATAAAGGCTGCGGTACTGGTCAATCTCTTTGCGGGCATCCTGTAATTCTTGCAGGGCTTCGCCTCTTGCGCGGGCCAAGCCTTGCTCCAACACGCGCTTCAGGCTGGCAAAATCCTCGTTCGCCTCCTGCTCCGCGCATTCAAGGTAGCGCCGCATGTGCGCCAGGTATTGGTTGAAGCCTTCGACCGACAGATTGAAAGTCAGCGGGTCGACGATCTGCACGGATGGCGGCCGTGGCTTGTAGCAACGGGTCGACAACCAGACGCGGTAGTCAGTAATTTCGGGTTGGTCCAGCCCACCCGCCCGTGCTTGCCAACCACCCCAAAGGGCGGCGACAGCCACGCTGGCAGCAAGCACAGTTGAACAGACCCGCCAATTCATGCTTCAGGCGTCCCGATTCCGTTTCACCCGCTTTGTAACCGCACTGGCCGTCAAAAGCACGCAATCTCCGGATTTAATTTCCCCGCGCACAAAAACCAGTGAGCCACCTTGCCGCGTCACCTCTGCCCGCGCGACCAAGAAATCTCCAATCAAACCCGCGCTGAGGAACTGCGAGTCTAGGGATACAGTAATCGCGCGCTCATTCTCCAACCCGCGCCGCGCCATCATACAGAGCGTCAAATCGGCCATGGTCATCAGCAGGCCGCCATGGGTAACACCGCTGCTGTTGCAGTGCTTTTCTTCCACCAACAGCACGACGCGCGGATCATCGCCCGCATCTAGCGGCTCATAGAAATTGCCAGTGGCGGTCTCGAACGGATCGACCGGGTCACTGACCCGATACGCCGCCGGAAAGTCGGCCGGAACGACAGACATCCAGTTTCCTCTCAGATGCGGGATTAGACGCCCCTTGCGGGCAATCCATTCCTTACACAAGCATCAATCGCACGCCAACCAGACCGCTTCGCCTCACACAATCCTTTTCCGCCCGCGCAGATCGAACCATTGCATCAGAGCGATGCCCCCCAGCACCAGCCCGGCACCGGCGAACTGCGCCGGGGACAACAGTTCGGCAAATATCAGATAGGCAGCCAAAATACTGACCACTGGTTGCAAATTGTTGAAAATAGAGATTTTTTCTGGCCCAACTGCCCTCAGTGCCACATAGAAAAGCGGTATGCAGCCAGCCTGCAGAACCGCAACGCCCAACATGCCGCCCCAGCCGCCCCAGCCGCCCGGGGTGAGCGGCAAGACCAAAGCGTCGCGCACCAAGCCGATTGCCAGCAGAGTCAACGCTGCGATGAATGCCATATGCCAGAACATGACCCAGCGGTCGCCGCGCAGCAGCAGGCGGGCGCTGCCGATCACGTTGATTGCGGTCGCCAATCCGGCCGAGAGGCTTAGCAGAATGCCGATGGGGTGGGCGTTCGCTATACTGACGCCCAGCATCAGCGCCAGGCCGGCAAAGGCGGTCAGCAACGCCATCATACGCAGGCCATTTGGCAAGCGCCGCTCCACCAACGCATTACCGACGGCAACTATCGTCGGATAGGCGAAGAACAGCAGCGCTGCGAGCCCGATAGGGATGAATTGTACCGCTGCAATATTGCCGTAAAACATCATCGACATCAGCAGGCCCAACCAGAGGCAATACCGCCATTGCCGCCAGGGCAGCCGAAGCTCCCGGCCACTCATCAGGCAATAAAGACCCACAAAGCCGACCAACAGCCAAGCACGCAATACTGCAACCGAGACTCCATTGGTGCCACCCTCAAAGGCAAACCGAGCGACAGCCACGGCGAGTCCCAGCCCGATAGAGCAGCCGACGGCTGCCGCATAACCTTTCATTGTGAACGCCGCCTAAATCGCAGCGCTCGGAGCAGGTCAGCTCAGGCCACGGACTACGGGAATGCCAAGTTCGCGGATTTTCTTCCGGAGTGTGTTGCGGTTCAAGCCCAATACCTTCGATGCCTGAATTTGATTGCCGCGCGTGGCGCTGAGCGTGAGGCGGATAAGGGGAGCTTCTATCTCCCGCAGCACCCGTTCGTGCAGGCCGGCGGGCGGCAGAACGCCTTCATAAGCTTCGTAGTATTTCTTCAAGATACGCTCGACCGCGCCTTCCAGCCCTTCGTCGGGATTGGGCGCCGCCATGTCGGATTCGGCTTCAGGCGCTGCAGAGAGTTCGGCCAGCTCAAGTTCGACTGCTTCCAGCCGGATGACGTCGTCTGCATAAAGCGCGACCAGCCGGCGGGCCAGGTTTTCCAGTTCGCGCACGTTGCCCGGCCAACGATGCTGGCGCAGTCGGGCAACAGCCGCAGGCTCGATCCTTTTGTGCGGTAGGCCTTCCTCTGCCACGCGCGACAGGAAGTGGTGTACGAGGTCCGGAATATCCTCCGAGCGCTCCCGTAACGGCGGCAAGCGGATCGGCACCACGTTCAGGCGGTAGTAAAGGTCCTCACGGAATTGGCCGAGGCGGATCAGTTGTCGCAAATCCCGGTGGGTTGCCGCCACGATCCGCACGTCTGCCCGTATCGGCGCACGTCCGCCAACCGTGGTAAACTCGCCTTCCTGCAGCACACGCAGCAGGCGAGTCTGGGCCTCCAGCGGCATGTCGCCGATCTCATCCAGGAACAGCGTACCGCCAGCAGCCTGCTCGAACTTACCTGCTGTGCGCTGGATGGCGCCGGTAAAGGCGCCTTTCTCGTGGCCGAACAGCTCGCTCTCGATCAGCTCCCGCGGCAGCGCCGCCATGTTCACAGCCACAAACGGACCATGCCGCCGCTGGCCGTAGTCGTGCAGGGCGCGGCTAACCAGTTCCTTGCCAGTACCGCTTTCGCCATGGATCATCACCGTCAGGTCGGTGCTCATCAGGCGGGCCAGGATACGGTAGATTTCCTGCATGGCCGGTGAACGGCCGATCAGGGGCAGCTGATCCCTGGAATCTTCCCCCTCGACCGGCGGTGCAGTCGGGTGGATCAGCGCCCGTTCCACCGTCCGGATAAGCTCCCGCAGATCGAAGGGCTTCGGCAGATAGTCGAACGCACCCCGCTCTGTCGCCTTTACCGCCGTCAGCAGGGTTGATTGCGCGCTCATCACAATGACCCGCAATTCCGGCCGCCGTTTTTTGATGCGAGGGACGAGGTCCAAGCCGTTTTCATCCGGCATGACGACATCCGTAATCACCACGTCACCGGCTCCATCATCTACCCAGCGCCAGAGCGCCGCCGCATGGCCGGTAGCTTTCACATCATAACCCGCACGCCCCAGCGCCTGGGTTAAAACGGTACGGATGGCGCGGTCGTCGTCGGCAACCAATACAGTGGCACTCATACTGCTTCTCCCTGATCTCTTGTCCCGGCAATGGGCAACATCACGGTGAAAACCGTCCGCCCTGCTTCGCTATCGCACTCCACCAGCCCCCCATGCTCGCTGACGATCTTCGCGACCAGGGCCAGACCAAGCCCATGGCCGCCCAGCTTGCCGGATACGAAAGGATCGAACAGGTGCTCGCGCATGTCTTCGGGCACGCCCGGCCCATTGTCCTGCACCCGCAAAACCAGAGGCAGGTCCACCGGCTTTGCTGCGCCGGGCACGGCGATGCGCACGCCATGCTGATAGGCCGTCGACAACACAATCTCGCCATTGCGCGGGCCGACAGCTTCACAAGCGTTCTTGATCAGGTTCACCACCACCTGGATAAGCTGGTCCCGGTGGCCAAAGGCTGGCGGCAGTGACGGATCGAAACGCTCCACAAAATTGACATTCTCGCCAAACCCGGCCTCCGCCAGCAAACGGCCGCGGCCCAGAACCTCATGGATGTTGACCGGCCCCCGCTCTAACCCGCGAGGGTCCGCCGCGAGGCCCATGTGATCCACCAGCGCGTTGATGCGGTCGACCTCATCGCAAATCAGCGCAATCAGTTCCCGGTCCTCCGGACCAACACTGGGTTCCAGCAATTGCGCAGCGCCCCGGATCCCCGCAAGCGGGTTCTTCACCTCATGCGCAAGCAACGCCGCCATCGCCGCAACCGAGCGGCTGGCATGGCGATGCACCAATTGCTGATCAATTCGCTGGGCGATAGTGTTCGGCGTCAGGCTCAGGGCTACCCAGTCCTGGCTGCGGCCAGACTGATCCAGTACCGGCGAGATATGCACCGACACCGCAGGCAGGCTTACCCGCTGGGTATCCAGAGGAATGCCGTGGTCGGCGATGCTTGAAGCGCTGCTTCGGACCTGCGTCGCCAGTGCCTGCACCAAACTGTCGGGCGGAATGATACCATCCAAGCGATGACCGATCAGCCCGCTGCGGCTGGTTTGCAGCAGGTGTTCCGCCGAGCCGTTGGCCATGCGGATAACATTATCCGCATCCACCACCAGGATCGCTGCTGAGAGCGCCTCCAACACGGTGGCCGGGTCTGGTGTCACTGTAACGTCCATTTGCATAAATTTTAGTCATTACCTATTTTGCCTATTTAATAAGCAAAATAGTATTTGGGTTCGGCGAGCGCAAGTGCTCTGTTGCGCCGCAACCCCGCATGTTATGGCCTTTCTGAGAGGAGAGAGTGATGCAGACAATTGCGGTCCTGATCGTTGCGGCCGGGCGCGGCAGCCGCTTCGGCGGCGCGGGACCGAAACAGTACAGCTTACTGGCCGGAAAACCGGTTCTGCGCCGCGCTGTAGAAGGCTTTCTCGCTGTGCCACAAGTTTCGCACGTGCGCTGCGTCATCCATACCGACGACCGGGCGCTCTACGATGTGGCTATGAACGAACTGCTCGATCCCCGCTTGCTAACGCCGGTGATCGGCGGCGATACCCGCCAGGCCTCGGTGCGGGCCGGGTTGGAAAGCCTAGCAGCCATGCCAACGCCACCGGATTTTGTCCTCATTCACGACGCCGCGCGCGCGCTGATCGAACCGGCAGTGGTCGAGGGGGTTCTGGCAGCGCTGGGCAGCAGCCTTGGCGTGATCCCTGCCCTGCCCGTCGCCGATACGCTAAAGCGTGCGGATGATGCTGGCAGCATTGAGGAAACCGTGCCGCGCTCCAAGCTCTGGCGGGCCCAGACGCCGCAGGGCTTCCACTTTGCAGCGATACTTGAGGCTCATCGGGCTGCTACGCACGAAAACTTCACGGACGATGCCGATCTTCTGCAAGCGGCCGGGGAGAAGGTTGCCATCCTCCCCGGCTCAGAATCCCTGCTGAAAGTTACCACGATGACCGACCTCCATACGCTGGAATCACGCCTGGCAGCACAAATGGAGACACGCACGGGCTTTGGCTATGACGTGCACGCCTGCGCCCCTGGAAATCACGTAACCTTGGGCGGCGTCCGCATCGAGCATACCCTAGGGTTGGCCGGACATTCCGACGCCGATGTGGGACTGCACGCGCTCTGCGATGCGATCTACGGCGCACTGGCGGCTGGCGACATCGGGAGCCACTTCCCGCCAAGCCAGAGCGAATGGCGCGACGCCGACAGCGCCCTCTTTCTGGTTCATGCCGCAGGGCTGGTGCAAGAACGCGGCGGCACTATCCAGCACCTGGATCTGACACTGGTCTGTGAACAGCCCAAGATCGGCTCGCATCGCGACGCTATGCGGGCGCGGATTGCCGATATTGCAGGCCTGCCGCTGCACCGGGTCGCCGTCAAAGCAACCACTAGTGAGAAGCTGGGCTTCACCGGGCGGCAGGAAGGCATTGCCGCCCATGCCGTCGCGACACTGCGTCTGCCGGAAGAATGATGAAGCCCGCCTCCCTCATCGCAACGTTCTTTGGCTCCGGCCTGCTACCGAAAGCGCCCGGCACCTGGGGCTCGCTAGCAGCGCTGCCGATAGGCGTGGCGTTGCTCTGGGCGGGTGGAGCTTGGTTGTTGGGAGCCGGCATCGTGGCCGTGACCCTAGCGGGGTGGTGGGCCAGTGCCGAGCATGCCCACCTGATCGGGCACGACGATCCTGACGAGATTGTCATCGACGAAGTGGCAGGGCAATGGATCGCGCTGCTGCCAGCCACCATCGCATTGCCAGACATGGCCATCGCCTTTCTTCTGTTCCGGGCCGCCGATATCTTCAAACCCTGGCCAGCCAGTTGGGCCGACCGAAAGTTGCATGGCGGCCTGGGCATTATGGCCGATGACCTTGTCGCTGGCGGCTATGCGGCGCTCGGCCTGTTTGTTCTCAAGACCGGAGACATGCTGTGAGCATCTTTCCCGCCGAAATCATCACTCTGTCGACAGAGACGTTGGAGGCACTCCGCCAAAAAGGCCTGCGCGGCGCATCAGCGGAAAGCTGCACAGGCGGCCTGGTCGCGGGAGCGCTAACGGAGATCGCTGGCTCCTCCGACTGCATTCGCCGCTCTTTCGTTACCTATTCAAACCACGCAAAACACGAGGTACTGGACGTTAAAACAGCCACGCTAGAGACACACGGTGCCGTCTCTAGCCAAACGGTGACAGAGATGGCAGAGGGCCTGCTGCACGTTGCGGGCAGTGACGCTGACATTGCCGTCGCCGTCAGTGGCATTGCCGGGCCGGGCGGCGGTTCGCCGGAAAAGCCTGTGGGTACAGTGTATCTGGCAGTGGCCAGCCGCGGCGGTGAGACGGAGACCTTGCACCGGGTTTACGAGGGCGACCGAAGTGCGGTGCGCGTGCAGGCGGTGGTTGATGCCCTGAAGCTGATAAAGGCGCGGGCGGAGGCTATATAGAAAACAGCCTTTCCCGGCCAGAGCGCCGGGACCAGGCGGCGATTAAAATGCGAACCCGCCGGGAAATCCCGGCGGTCCACAAATGAAGTATTACCGTATCGCCCCATCGCTGCGCAGCGAGGTGATCTTGGCAGCGTCGAAACCCATTTCCGCCAAAATCTCATCAGTTTGCTCGCCAGGCACCGGCACATGAGCAAGGAAGCTGCCCGGCTCGATCCGGGGTTGGCCGGGGATCTGCGGCACGGGTAGGGTCTGGTCGAACCCCTTCTGGTTAAGCCATTCGATCTGACCGACGGCCTTCACCTGTTCATCCTCGAACAAATCGCCGAAATCGTTCACCTTTGCGGCCAGGATGTCGGCTTCTTCCAAAATGGCGATCCACTCAGCGCTGGTCTTGTTGACCATCGCGGGCCGGATCACTTCCATCAGCGCAGCGTCATTCTGGATGCGGCCTTCGGGCGTGGTGAAGCGCGGGTCGGACTTCCATTCCGGTAAATCCAACATGTCACAAAGCGCGGCGAAGTATTAATCGCGCCGGGCGTTCATGTTGATGAAACCGTCTTTAGTCTGGAACGTGCCGACCGGTGAGCCCAGTGCAGAGGGCTCCGCCCCTTCCAGCCGGTACTCGATCATTTTGCCGGCCTGGAACGCCGCCGCAGCGCCAGCCAGCGGCACGTCCAGATACTGGCCCTCGCCAATGCGGGACTTCAATAGAGCGCCGGGGCGACTGCCTGGAAGCCATAGAGGCCCGTCATCACATCGATGGCGATGATCGAGATACGCTGGGGAATGCGGTCCTTATCTTTGTTGATGGACATCCAACCGCTGTAAGCCTGGATCACCGAATCCGTGAATGGACGGCCATTGTAGGGGCCTTCCTGTCCATACCCCGTAACAGATAGGTAGATCACGCCCGGACGGAAACTTTCCAGCACCACGTCTGCCTCCGATGCCAGTTTCTGTGCAATCGCGATGCCATCCGGATGTTTCAGGTCCAGCGCGATGGAGCGCTTGCCCCGGTTCACGGCCAGGCCATAGGCGCAATGCTCGCCATGTTTCTTGCCGATGGCGCGGCCCCAATCGCAGGCCAACGGCTCGACCTTGATGACATCCACCCCGTGCTGGGCCAGCAGCATGGCGCAGTGGGGACCGGCGACACCCTGGGTGGCGTCGAACACACGAATTTCTTCAAACGCTCGCATTGTTGTGGCGTTTCCTCTTTCTCAGACTTGATTTGTTACGGTCAGTCTATCCGCGGGGAACCGGCAAGGTCACGCCGTATTGAGCCGCCCAGGGTTTCATTGCCGGCAGAATGGTTGGATGCAGCGGCACACCGCCGGCCTCCGCCTGACGTTTCAACGCCAGACCGCGCTCACCCGGCAAGCGCACGGAAGGCTTGCCGTCCGGTACTTTCGCTCCGCGACAGATATCGGCCAGATGCTGCATCTCTGCCCGGAAGACCTCACCGCCGCCAAACGCATCCAGGTCCATCACTTGCAAAAAGACGCTGGCACCCTGGTGGGACGGGCCTTGCAAGCGTCCAAAACCGCCAAGGCCGCTGGTCAATGCCTCGACCATCAGGCTCAGGCCAAAGCCCTTGTGCCCGCGATCCCCGCCGCCGAGCGGCAACAAAGCGCCAGGCGGATCTGCTTGCAGGATGGCTGGGTCATTCGACGGCCTGCCGTCTGCATCCACCAGCCAGTCGTCGCACAGGGCTTGCCCTGCCGCGATAGCGCGCATGGAGAGGCCTATGTTGGTACCGGAGGCGCTGATATCGATCAGGATCGGATCGCCTGCCGTGGGAATACCACAGGCGATGGGGTTTGGCGTATAGACCTGCTCCACGCTGCCAAAAGGCGCCACGGCCTTGATCGCCGGGTCGGAGCTATAGAGCGTGCCCATAAAGCCGCGCTCGGTCATCAGAGGCAGGAATGCTGCCAAGCAACCGATATGGTGCGAGCGGCGGATGGCAACAGAGGCCATGCCATAAGTCTCCGCCCGCGTTATTGCAGCCTCAATCGCGCGCCATGTTAGCCAAAGGCCCGGCTGGTACTGACCGTCCCAGGTCAACACCGCGCCCTTGTCACGGATCACGTCCGGCGCACTGTCTGCAATCATGGTGCCGTCGGCCAGCGCCTAGCAGATACACTGGTGCTTGGGCCAGTCCGTGAGTGTCGTGGCCCATAGCGTCGGCTTCGACCAGCAGACGAGACGTAACGTCCGCCGCTTCCTGGCTCAGGCCGGCCGCGCGAAAAACAGCGGCGCAGAATTGCTCCAGCGCCGCGCGGTCAAACCGTTCCATACACCTCCGCTCAATGGGCGTGCTCGTTCCGCAGGACGTAGCGGCCATTTTCCATCCCGGTGAATACCGACGAGACTTCCGGATGACGCACCGGTTTGCCCGTCTCGTCTAGCAGCAGGTTCTGCTCAGAGACGTAGGCAATGTAGGTGGTTTCCGAATTCTCCGCGAACAGATGGTAGTAGGGCTGGTCTTTGCGGGGCCGGGATTCTTCGGGAATCGACTGCCACCATTCCTCAGAATTCGAGAATGTCGGGTCCACGTCAAAAATCACTCCCCGGAACGGATACCGGCGGTGACGCACGATTTGCCCGATAGGAAATTTGGCAGTGAGCTCTTCCATTTTTTGTGCTTCTTCGTCCACGAAACGCGTCATACTGTTACCATGCCCTAAGAATGTCAGCCCTTCCACTGTCGGAACCGTTGCGGTTCGTCAAGTGACGGTGCACGTTAGGCCCTAGATTCAACCGTACATACCTGCTCATCCACGAGGAAATTATGGCGCAGACTGCTGCGAAAATATTGGTCGATACATTGCGCCTGCATGGCATCGGCCGTGCCTTTTGCGTGCCGGGCGAAAGCTATCTGGCGGTCATGGATGCACTGGTCGAAGACCCCATCCTGGAAATCGTCTCCTGCCGGCATGAGGGCGGTGCGGCTTTCATGGCAGTCGCGGATGCCAAATGCACCGGCACCACCAACGCCGCCGTTGCCATCCACTCCGCCCACCAGGGCGGCGTGCCTCTGGTCGTGCTGTTGGGCCAGGTCGGGACAAAGCGCATCGGCATGACCCACACCCAGGAAATGGACTTCGCCGACATGGCCAAGCGGGTCGAGCAGGTCAACGACCCCGACCGCATTGGCGAAATCCTCGCCCGCGCTTTCCACGTTGCGCAAAGTGGCACACCGGGTCCGGTAATCGTGCCGCTGCCGACCGATGTGCTAGAAGCCGTGACTCAGGCCGAGCGCCCCGTATTGATTGCCTGTGAGCACACCGGCAGAGCCAAGGACACACTGGCCAAGGTAGCGGAAATGCTGCAAGTGCCGGTGATGCCGGTCTATGAGCATGATGACGTGTTTGACCACGAACATCCCCTCTATGCCGGTGAATTGGGCGTGCGCCCGCCCATGGCGGTGCGCCAAACCGTTTGGGATGCAGACCTGGTCGTTGCCATTGGCACCCGCCTGACTGGCGCGCCGAACCTTGGCTATACCATTCCCGGCGAGAACCAACGCTTCATCCATATCCATCCTGACCCGAGCGAGGTTGGCGTGCGCTTCCGCACAGAAGGCGCGATTGTTGCTGACGCTGCGCTTTTCCTCGACTCCCTGGCCATGCACAACGCGCCGCCACCCCCTGCCAGCCGAGCCGCCTGGTGCGCGCGGGCGCACAAGGCCTATATCGACGCTTCCGAGGTGCCAACGCGTGAAGCTGACGACGGCATCGACTTTGCCCACGTTATCGATGCCATGAACCAATTGCTGCCGCCGGACGCCGTCATCACGTCGGACGCTGGCAACTTCATGTCGTGGCTGCATCACCGTTTCCGCTTCCGCCGCACCAACCTGCTGATCGGCTCCGAGAGCGAGGCGATGGGTATGGGTGTTCCCGCCGCGGTTGCGGCCTCCCTGCGCTTTCCGGAGCGCCAGGTGTTCGGGCTGTGCGGCGATGGCGGCGCGCTAATGACCGGCTCCGAGATGGCAACCGCTATGCTGACCGGTGCCAAGCCGCGCATCATTGTCTCCAACAACCAGCATTACGGCACCATCCGCTTTCACCAGGAAACCCACTTCCCGACCCGCGACCACCCAGTGACCAAGCTGCGCAATCCAGATTTCGCTGCCTATGCCGCTGCCTTTGGCGCAAAGAGACTGCGCATCCTGACGCCGGAAGACGCGGTGCCGGTGATAGCGGAAGCCATGAAGCATGACGGCCCTGTCATCATCGAGGTGCGCACCAACCTGGAGCTGAATACTTCCATGACACGGCTCAGCGATCTGCAAGCGAAAGCATAATGTACTAGATGTTTTCCGCTATACCGCCGACGGTTGCGGGCGTACTCGTTTTTACCGTCGGTCTTTCGTGCATTGCCCTTGCGGATGCTATGGCGAAGGTACTGGGCCATAGCATGCACAGCGTGCAGGTGGTTTGGCTCTATCTGCTGTTCGTGTTCATTAATATGAGCCTGTATCTGGTGTTCAAACGCCAGAATGTGCGCAAGCTGGCAAAAGCTAACAAGCCGGGGCTTCAGGGGGTTCGCGGTCTGTGCATTCTGGGCTCGCTGTCCTTTATCTTTGCCTCGCTGCAATATCTGCCCCTGGCCGAAGCAACGGTTATCAATTTCACGGGACCGCTGTTCATGGTGGCCTTGGCCGGCCCCATGCTAGGGGAAAAAGTCGGTTGGCGGCGCTGGGCGGCCGTCGTTGCCGGCCTGGTTGGTGCAATGATCGTGGTTCGCCCGGGCAGCGAGGTATTCCAATGGGCCGCACTGCTGCCCATAGGCTCCGCCCTGTTCTTTGCCCTGTTCCAACTCATCACCCGCAAGCTTGCCGGGCATGACAGCGCCCTGACCACGTTGCTCTATACGCAAGTGGTGGCGGGTATCGGCGCGCTGCTGGCTGCCCCATTCTTTTGGACGCCCCTGGATATGGGCGACATCGCTTTGGCCTTCGTCGCGGGAACGGTGGGCTTCACGGCGCATATGTGCATGTTCAATGCATTCAGGCTGGCCGATGCCTCGCTCCTCGCGCCAATCAACTACACCCGCATCGTGGCGAGTGTTTTGCTGGGCTATTTTATGTTTGGCGACCTGCCAGACCAGTACACGGTCATCGGCGGGGCGGTGATCATTGGGAGCGGCTTGTTTGTGATTTACCGGGAGACGGTCCGCAAGAAGGCTCCAGCCTAGTGGGCCGGAGTCTTCTTGCGGTAGTTCACGAGCCATATCCCGGCTGAGGCAACACAGAAGCCGGCAATTGCCAGCGGCGTCAGCGTCTCCCCCAACAGGACGAAACCAAACAATGCGGTCAGGCCGGGGGTGAGGTAGAAGTTGGCAGCCACCTTTCCAGCGGTTCCGCTGTTCAGCATGTAGAGATAGAGGCCCATGCCACCGAGCGAGACGCCGAAAATCAGATAAAGCAGCGTGCCTATGCTCGCGGGCGTCCACGTAACTGAGACGTCATCGAACAGGACCATCATCACGCCGCAGAACAGCGCCCCCGACAATAATTGCACGGCATTGGCATGTGCTGCCGGTACGCCCCTGGCGAAGCGGGAGAATAGCAGCGTGCCTGCCACCATGGAGACGACGGAAACCAGCGCCCACGCCATGCCTGAGCCGTTCTGCAACTCGACCAGGTTAATACCAGCGACGAGCGCAACACCGCCGGTGCCCAGCGCAAAACCCAGCCACTGCCGCCAGCCAAACCTGTCGCCCAGCAACGGGATCGAGAGCACCGCCACCATGATCGGCTGCAATGATCCGGCGAGCGCCATGGTGGCCCCGGTGATTTCCGTCATGGCCAAGTAGGCCGCACCCAGGTAGCAGCCGTTCATCAACACGCCTGCTAGCGCTGTCGCCCCCCACTTCCCCTGCATTTCCCTCCAGCACCGGCGCTGGAGGGCAGTGATCACCAGTGCAAGAACAGCACCGGCTATAACGAAGCGGATGGTCAGGAAGAACAGCGGCGAGACATCAGGCAAGCCTGCCCGCACGGCAATGAATGCGCCGGACCAGAGGCAGATGAAGGCGACAGGCGCGAAAATGGCCATGACAGGGGACGCTCGTCCAGAGCGGCAGGCCTGGCCCACCGGTCAAAAACTTCAGCGCCGCGTTGTCCACTGGATGACGCGGCGCTGAGCAACAGTATCATGCAAGGAAGCAGCGGTTAGTCGCCCGCAACCTCTTGCAACGGTTCGTCGGTGTTGGCTGCACCTGACGCCGGCAGCGCCTCCCGCTCGGCCTGAAGCGCACGATCGCGCTCTTGAGCCACGCGGCGGACGGAGCGCATGTATGCACCCGTGCCGGCCGGGATCAGACGCCCAACGATGACGTTTTCCTTCAGACCGTTCAGCGTGTCGATCTTACTGCCGGTGGAAGCTTCGGTCAGTACGCGGGTGGTTTCCTGGAAGGAAGCTGCGGAGATCCAGGACTGGGTCTGCAGCGACGCCTTGGTGATGCCGAGCAGCACCGGGCGGACAACGGCCAGGCGCTTGCCCTCTTCTTTGATGAGGCGGGCATTGGCCTGATCGTACTCGGTCCGGTCGATCTGCTCCCCGATCAGGAATATGCTGTCGCCTGGATCGGTGATCTCGACCTTCTGGAGCATCTGGCGGACGATCACTTCAATATGCTTGTCGTTGATCTTCACGCCCTGCAGCCGGTAGACCTCCTGCACCCCGTTCACGAGGTACTCGGCCAGAGCAGGCACGCCCAGCACGTTTAGGATGTCATGCGGCACGGCGTTGCCTTCCATCAGAAGGTCGCCTTTCTCCACATAATCGCCTTCGCGCACCGCAACGTGGCGGCCCTTGGGAATCAGGTATTCGGTTGTAACGTCCTGATCGTCCTGATCGCGCACGATGATCCGGCGTTTGGTCTTGTAGTCGCGCCCGAATTCGACACGGCCCGACGACTCGCTGAGGATGGCGTGATCCTTGGGCTTGCGCGCCTCGAACAGTTCCGCCACGCGCGGCAGACCGCCCGTGATGTCACGCGTCTTGGAGCTTTCGCGCGGGATACGCGCCAGCACGTCACCGGCTTGCACCTTCTGGCCGTCGGTCACCGACAGGACCGCATCCACGCTCATGTAGTAGCGGGCTTCGGTGCCGTTCGGCAGGACAACAACCTCGCCTGCCGCATCGCGCAGGGTAATACGCGGGCGGAGGTCTGCGCCGCGGGGCTGCTGACGCCAGTCGACCACAACGCGGCTGGAAATACCGGTCGCCTCGTCCGTGACCTCGCGCATGGCGATGCCTTCGGTCAGGTCCACATAATGGGCCACGCCTTCGGCTTCGGTGATGATCGGCAGGGTGTAGGGGTCCCACTCCGCCATCTTGTCGCCGGGCTCAACCGAGACACCCTCGTCCGCCAGAATACGCGCACCGTACGGCAGGCGATAACGGGCGCGCTCGCGGTTGTTCTCGTCAATAAGCACGATCTCGCAGTTACGCGCCATGACGACCGGCACGTTGTTGGAGTCGATAACCACGTTGCGGTTAACCACCTGGATCGTCGCCGAGTGCGTTGCTTCGATGCTGGACTGCTCCGCACCACGCTGCGCTGCGCCGCCAATGTGGAAAGTCCGCATGGTTAGCTGGGTGCCGGGCTCACCGATGGACTGGGCGGCAATGACGCCGACAGCCTCACCCACGTTCGCGGTGGTACCGCGCGCCAGATCACGGCCATAGCACTTGCCGCAGATACCGGTGACCGTCTCGCAGGTTAGCGGCGAGCGGACGATGACTTTGTCAACACCAGCGGTTTCGACGGCTTCCGAGGTTTCCTCGTCAATGATTTCGCCCGCTTTGACGATCAATTCGCCCGTCAGCGGGTGCATCATGTCTTCGACCAAGGTCCGACCCAGGATACGATCGGCCAAGCCTTCGATGACGTTACCGCCATCGACGATGGTCTCCATAACGAGGCCTTCTTTGGTGCCGCAATCCAGTTCCGTGATAATGCAATCCTGCGCCACGTCCACCAGACGGCGGGTCAGGTAGCCGGAGTTTGCGGTCTTCAGCGCCGTATCGGCCAGGCCCTTACGAGCGCCGTGGGTGGAGTTGAAGTACTCCAGCACGGTCAGGCCTTCTTTAAAGTTGGAAATGATCGGCGTTTCGATGATTTCGCCCGACGGCTTGGCCATCAGGCCACGCATACCGGCAAGCTGCTTCATCTGCGCTTCGGAGCCACGGGCACCGGAGTGAGCCATCATGTAAACGGCGTTGATCGGCTCGCCCGGCTTCTGGGTCTGAATTGCCTTCATCATTTCAGACGAGACTTTGTCGGTGATCGTCGACCAAGCGTCGACAACCTTGTTGTACTTCTCACCCTGGGTAATCAGGCCATCGAGGTACTGCTGCTCGAACTGCTTGACCTGGGTTTGCGCTTCGTCAATCAGGTCCCACTTGGTATCGGGGATGACCATGTCATCCTTACCGAACGAAATGCCTGCGAGGGTCGCGTTGCCAAAGCCAGTGGTCATCAGACGGTCGCAGAAAATGACCGTCTCCTTCTGACCGCAGTTCCGGTAGACGTTATCGATCAGCGCGGAAATGGCCTTTTTGGTCATAACCGTGTTGACCCAGTCATAGGTCACGCCGGCCACTTTCGGCAGCAACTGGGCCAAGGTCATACGGCCAGGGGTCGAGTCGATGGTGCGCCGGATCGTTTCGCCTGCCGGGGTAATTTCTTCCCAGCGGACCTTGATCTTGCTGTGCCAGGTGATCGACTTGGCGTTCAACGCATGCTGCAACTCGAAATAGTCCGAGAAGGTGCGGTTGGTTTCTTCGCCGTGCGGTTCCTCGTAGGAGAGGTAGTACAGGCCAAGGACGATGTCCTGGGTCGGCACGATGATCGGCTTACCGTTGGCGGGCGAGAGGATGTTGTTGGTCGACATCATCAACACGCGCGCTTCGAGCTGGGCTTCCAGCGACAGCGGCACGTGGACCGCCATCTGGTCACCGTCGAAGTCGGCGTTGAATGCCGTGCAGACCAGTGGGTGCAGTTGGATCGCCTTGCCTTCAATCAGGGTCGGCTCGAACGCCTGGATGCCCAAACGGTGCAGGGTCGGCGCGCGGTTCAGCATGACCGGGTGTTCGCGGATAACCTCTTCCAGGATATCCCAAACTTCCGGACGCTCGCGCTCCACCATACGCTTGGCCGCCTTGATGGTGGAGGCCATGCCGTACTTCTCAAGCCGCGAGTAGATGAACGGCTTGAACAGTTCGAGCGCCATCTTCTTCGGCAGGCCGCACTGATGCAGCTTCAGTTCCGGACCGACGACGATCACGGACCGGCCGGAATAGTCGACGCGCTTGCCGAGCAGGTTCTGGCGGAAGCGGCCCTGCTTGCCCTTCAGCATGTCGCTGAGAGATTTCAGCGGGCGCTTGTTCGCGCCGGTGATGACGCGGCCGCGGCGGCCGTTGTCGAACAGCGCATCAACGGACTCCTGCAGCATCCGCTTTTCGTTGCGGATGATGATGTCCGGCGCGCGCAGTTCGATCAGGCGCTTCAGGCGGTTGTTGCGGTTGATGACGCGGCGGTAGAGGTCATTCAGATCGCTGGTCGCGAACCGGCCGCCATCCAGCGGCACGAGCGGGCGCAGTTCCGGCGGAATGACCGGGATCACGTCCATGATCATCCATTCCGGCTTGGACCCGCTCTCCAGGAACGCTTCAACCAGCTTCAGACGCTTAACGGCTTTCTTGCGCTTGGCTTCAGAATTGGTGGTCGCCAATTCCTCGCGCAGCATGTCGCGGTCTTTTTCCAGGTTAATCCCAGCCAGCAGGCCCTTCAGAGCTTCCGCACCGATTTTGGCGGTAAAGGCATCTTCGCCGTAGGTATCCTGCGCGTCGAGATACTCGTCCTCTGTCATGATCTGGCGGTCCTTGAGGTCCGTCAGGCCCGGCTCCACCACGATATACTGTTCGAAATAGAGGACACGCTCCAGATCACGCAGGGTCATGTCCAGCATGTGGCCGATACGCGACGGCATCGACTTCATGAACCAGATGTGCGCCACCGGCGAGGCCAGTTCGATGTGGCCCATGCGGTCGCGCCGTACCTTGGACAGCGTGACTTCGACGCCGCATTTCTCGCAGATAATGCCGCGGTATTTCATGCGCTTGTACTTACCGCACAAGCACTCGTAATCCTTGATCGGGCCAAAGATGCGGGCACAGAACAGGCCGTCCCTCTCTGGCTTAAAGGTCCGGTAGTTGATCGTTTCCGGCTTGCGGATCTCACCATAAGACCAGGAACGAATCCGCTCCGGCGAGGCAATCGAGATCTGGATGCGGTCAAAGCTCGGCGGGGCGACCACTTGACCGAAGAAGCGCATCAACTCATTCATAGCTTATCTCCTATGCCCAAGATTGAGGGCATGTGGACAACGCAGGAGGACGGTGCCGCCACGGGGGCCGCACCGTTAAAAATCGGATTTGGCAAAGCCGGCTCAGCTCTGCTCCTCCAGCAATTCCACGTTCAGGCCAAGGGACCGCAGTTCCTTGATCAGCACGTTGAACGATTCCGGGATACCGGCGTCGAACGTATCGTCGCCCCGGACAATCGCCTCGTAGACCTTAGTACGGCCGGCCACATCGTCGGACTTCACAGTCAGCATCTCCTGCAGGGTATAGGCTGCGCCGTATGCCTGCAATGCCCAGACTTCCATCTCGCCGAAACGCTGACCACCGAACTGCGCCTTACCGCCCAGCGGCTGCTGGGTAACAAGGCTGTAC
This sequence comes from Alphaproteobacteria bacterium, assembly GCA_965202745.1. GTDB lineage: Bacteria > Pseudomonadota > Alphaproteobacteria > Bin95 > Bin95 > JACKII01. The sequence goes on along the minus strand of CBDBCB010000017.1, from coordinate 71,150 downwards.
GGACCGATGGAACGGGCGTGGATTTTGTCGTCGACCAAGTGGTGCAGCTTCAGCATGTAGATGTAGCCAACAGTCACTTTACGGTCGAACGCCTCGCCAGTCCGTCCGTTGATCAACGTGGACTGACCGGACTCGGCCAAACCGGCCTGGGATAGTTTCTCGCGAATGTCATCTTCGCGGGCACCATCGAAAACCGGCGTCGCAATCGGAACGCCCTTGCGCAGGTTGTGGGCCATATCGACCAGTTGGTCGTCGTCCATGCCGTCGAGCACGTCCTTGTAGCCCTCGCCATAGACGTCATCCAATTTGCCGCGCAGATCGCTGATCTCTGCGGTGCCTTGCGGGAAGGCATCCAGGATATCGCCGATCTGACGGCCCAGGCCTGCACAGGCCCAGCCCATATGGGTCTCCAGAATCTGACCGACGTTCATGCGGCTCGGCACACCCAGCGGGTTGAGCACAACATCGACCGGGCGGCCATCCTCCAGGTGAGGCATGTCCTCGATCGGCACGACGCGGCTGACCACACCCTTGTTGCCATGCCGGCCGGCCATCTTGTCGCCCGGCTGCAGCTTGCGCTTCACGGCGATGAAGATCTTGACCATCTTCATCACGCCCGGAGGCAGCTCATCGCCGCGCTCCAGCTTCTCGATCTTGCTCTCAAACCGTTCGTTCAGCGCTTTCACGCCCTGGTCGAAGCGCTGGCCCATCATTTCCGCGTCGGCCATGATCTGATCATCGCCAACAACCAGCCGGCGAATTTCTCCGCTGGTCAGGTTGTCCATGACGGCTTCGGTCAATTCAGTGCCAGCACGGCAACCTTCGATGCCCTTGCTGACCGTCTGGCCGAGCATCAATTCCCGCAGACGCGCGTTGTAGGAGCGGGTGAGGATGCTGCGCTCATCATCGCGATCCTTTGCCAAATGCTCGATCTCGTGCTGGTCGATCTGACGGGCACGCTCGTCTTTTTCCACGCCGCGGCGGGAGAAGACGCGAACGTCAACAACGGTACCTGTGGTCCCGGGCGGTGCTTTGAGTGACGTATCGCGAACGTCGGATGCTTTCTCACCGAAGATGGCGCGAAGAAGCTTTTCTTCCGGCGTCATCGGCGACTCACCCTTCGGCGTCACCTTGCCCACCAGGATATCGCCCGGCTGGATTTCCGCACCAACATAGACGATGCCCGCTTCGTCGAGGTTGCGCAGCGCTTCCTCACCGACGTTCGGGATGTCGCGGGTGATGTCTTCCTGACCCAGCTTGGTATCACGGGCCATCACCTCGAACTCTTCGATATGGATCGAGGTGAACACGTCGTCACGGACGATGCGCTCCGAGATCACAATCGAGTCTTCGAAGTTGTAGCCGTTCCAAGGCATGAACGCGACGAGCGCGTTCCGGCCGAGTGCCAGCTCACCCAGATCGGTGGACGGGCCATCAGCAATGATGTCGCCACGGGCCACGCGTTGGCCAACGCGTACCAGCGGTTTCTGCGTGATGCAGGTGCTCTGGTTCGAGCGTTGGAATTTTTGCAGGTTGTAGATATCGACACCGGTGTCGCCCGCTGCCTCGTCTTCGTTGGCGCGGATAACAATGCGTTGCGCATCCAGCTGATCGATGACGCCGCCACGCCGTGCGGTTACGGCTGCACCAGAGTCCCGGGCAACGTGCACTTCCATGCCAGTGCCGACAAACGGGGCATCCGACTGCAACAAAGGCACCGCCTGGCGTTGCATGTTGGAGCCCATGAGCGCGCGGTTGGCGTCATCGTTCTCCAGGAAGGGGATGAGGGCCGCAGCAACCGAAACAAGCTGTTTCGGCGAAACGTCCATGTATTCCACCTGGTCGCGCGGCAACAGCTGCGGGTTACCCGCTTTACGCGAGCTTACCAGATCATCAATAAACTCGTTATCCGCCGTCAGCGGCAGGTTGGCCTGGGCGACGGCATATTTGCCCTCCTCCATGGCCGACATATAGGTGACTTCGTCAGTCACCTTGCCGTTTTCGACCCTGCGGTACGGGCTCTCAATGAAGCCGTACTGGTTGATGCGGGCAAAGGTCGCCAGGGAGTTGATCAAACCGATATTCGGGCCTTCCGGCGTCTCAATCGGGCAGATGCGGCCATAGTGGGTCGGGTGCACGTCGCGCACTTCGAAGCCGGCACGCTCGCGGGTCAGACCACCTGGGCCAAGCGCCGACAGGCGGCGTTTGTGGGTGATTTCCGACAGCGGATTAGTCTGATCCATAAACTGGGACAGCTGCGAGGAGCCGAAGAACTCGCGCACCGCGGCAGCGGCGGGCTTCGCGTTGATCAGGTCCTGCGGCATGACCGAGTCGACTTCGACCGCACTCATGCGCTCGCGGATCGCGCGCTCCATGCGCAGCAGGCCGACGCGGTACTGGTTCTCCAGCAATTCGCCGACCGAACGGACACGGCGGTTGCCGAGGTGGTCAATATCGTCGATTTCGCCGATGCCGTCCTTCAAGCCCACGAGGGTCTTGACGATGGCCAGTACGTCATCCTTGCGCAGCACCCGCATGGTGTCCGGTGCATCAAGGTCGAGACGGGCGTTCATCTTCACCCGGCCAACGGCCGACAGGTCATAGCGCTCGCTATCAAAGAACAGCGACTTGAACATCGCATCGGCCGATTCCGGCGTCGGCGGCTCACCGGGACGCATGACGCGGTAGATATCGTTGAGCGCGTCCTCACGCTCCATGTTCTTGTCGAGTGCCAGCGTGTTGCGGATGTACGGGCCGACATTGATCATGTCGATAGCGAGCAATTCCAGCTCGTTAATGCCCGCATCGCGCAGGGTTTCGAGCAGCTCTTCCGTCAACTCCTCACCCGCTTCGACGTAGATTGTGCCGTTTTCCATGTTGACAATGTCATAGGCGACATAGCGGCCAAGCAGTTCGATCTCTTCGGCCAACTGGCGGGTCGCACCAGCTTCGGCGATCTTGCGCAGAGTCCGTCCGGTCACCTTCGTGCCGGCTTTGCCCAGCACTTCGCCGGTGGCGGCATCGCGCAGGTCGGCATTCAGCTTCAGGCCGCGCAGTTTCTCTGGGTCGAGAAGCGAGCTCCAGCCCTCGGCTTCGCGGGTGAAGGTATCGCGCTCGTAGAAGTATTCCAGCACTTCTTCCGGCGACATGCCGCGGACTTCTTCCAACGGCACGGCGTCGCCGTTTTCCGCCATATCCAGGCGGCGCTGCTGGGTCGCCGCGCTATCCAGCGCCATCAGCATTGTGGTGACCGGCAGCTTGCGGCGGCGGTCGATGCGGACATAGACCACGTCCTTGGCATCAAATTCGAAATCGAGCCAGGAGCCGCGATAAGGGATCACGCGGGCAGAATAGAGGTACTTGCCGCTGGCATGAGTCTTACCGCGGTCGTGATCGAAGAAGACGCCCGGCGAACGGTGCATCTGCGAGACGATCACCCGCTCCGTGCCATTGACGATGAAGGTGCCCTTGTCGGTCATGAGCGGCATGTCGTCCATGTAGACGTCCTGCTCCTTGATATCGCGGATAGAGCGGGCGCCCGTATCCTCATCGATATCCCAAACGACCAGGCGCAGGGTGACCTTCAGCGGGGCGGCATAGGTAATGCCGCGCTGCATGCATTCTTCGGTATCGTATTTCGGGTCTTCGAATTCGTAGTCGACGAATTCCAGTTGGGATTTCTTCGAGAAATCCTTGATCGGAAAGACGGAGGTGAGCGCTTCCCAAAAACCGCCATTTTTGCGGTCTTCCGGGCCGGCACCGACTTGCAGGAAGCCATCATAGGAGGCTTTCTGAACATCGATCAGGTTCGGCAATTCGGCAACTTCGGTGATTTTGCCAAAACTGCGCCGCAGCCGGTTCACACCGCCCAGCACGCGCATGGACGCTCCGGCCGCACCGTTCGCGCTTACGCCATTCGTGCCTGTCATGCCCATATCTCCTTCACCGATCCGCCAGCATCACCGGACCGCCCGGTACGCAACTGGTTCGCTACCAATGCAAATCGGCGCAACGCACCGCCCCCAGATGGAAGCCTGCGATCTGCGCCCAAACATATTCTTTTGTGCCTGCCGCGACCCAAGCCGCGGCGGGCGCGGTTGCCTGGCCCAAGGGCCTGACAACCGCGGTACCGTAATATCGTTTGCCAACCGGCAGAGCCTATTTCAGGTCCACCGACGCGCCGACATCCTCGAGCTTCTTCTTCAGCTCTTCGGCTTCGGCCTTGGCAACAGCTTCCTTCACCGGCTTCGGCGCGCCTTCGACCAGGTCTTTGGCTTCTTTCAGGCCCAGACCGGTGATCGCGCGGACTTCCTTAATAACGTTGATCTTCTTGTCGCCAACGGCGGTCAAGATCACGTCAAATTCGTCCTTTTCCTCAGCCGGAGCAGCACCACCGGCGTCACCGCCAGCAGCAGCCATCATCGGCATGCCCATGGGAGCAGTAGCGGCAGAAACGCCCCACTTCTCTTCGAGCATTTTCGCCATGTCGGCAGCCTCCAGAACGGTCAGGTTCGAGAGATCTTCTGCCAATTTATCAAGATCAGCCATTTCGTTTGTCCTTCTAAGATCGGTTCATCTGTTTGATAACGGATGGGCCGAACAGTTCTATGTGGTTCCCCGCGGGTTAAGCGGAGGTTGCTCCATAAGCGCCGAACACACGGGCCAACTTGGCCTGCGGAGCGCCCATTAGGGTCACGATTTGCGTCGCGGGCTGCGGCAACACACCCACCAGCTTGCTGGCCGGGGCGTTGAGCAGACCAACAATCTTGGCCCGGAATTCGTCCAATGAGGGCAGCTTGGAAAGCTGTTCCACCGCAGAAGCATCCATAACGGTGCTGCCGATCATGCCACCAACGATCGAGAACTTGTCGTTCTTCTTCGCATAGTTGACACAAGCTTTCGCAGCCGCCACCGGATCGGCCGAATAGGCCATCGCGGTTGAACCCTGGAACAAGTCTTTCACGTTCTCGAACGGTGTGCCTTCGACCGCAATCTTGGCCAACCGGTTCTTCGTCACGCGGAAACTCGCTCCAGCCTCACGCATTTCACCGCGCAGAGTGGTCATCTCTGCGACGGTCATGCCGGACTGTTGCACCACAACAACAACGCTCATTTGATTGAGCGTTTCGCTGAACTGCTCGACCAGTTCTTCTTTCTGCTGACGCAGCACTGGCCTTTACTCCATCCAAGGCACCGCCCGCGTCATTGCGGAAGGTGCCAGTTTCACAATTCCTTTCAGGCAGCAAAACCACCCTTCCGGCACTAATCTCAACCGCCGGCACTCCCGCAGGAGCCCCTTTGGCTGGGGGTTCGACCTGTCCCTCAAGTCCGCATTCCCTTGCTGCACCGCAGCGCCGGAATGTGTGAGGCGAGGCATCCGGCAGAACCTAGTGCGGGGTGGAACCGCGCCCTACATCTCAACCGATCTTGCCCCTATCTCATGCAGGCGATTTTTAAGCTGGCCCGGCAGACCACAGCGTGGAGAGCCGGAGATCAGCGCCCGCAATCTCGGACAGGTTGGCTACTTTGGACCCCATATGCGGTCCGCTGCAGCCGGCTTCTCCGCAGTTCCAGGCCGAAGCCTGGAACTGCGGCGAATCTCAAAGGCAGCCCTTAGGAGGCCACCGCTTCCGCAGCGCGGAAGTCCGACACGTCAAGGCGAATACCGGGGCCCATCGTCGTGCTCAGCGCTACCTTCTTCAGGTAAGTGCCCTTGGCACCCGTTGGCTTCGCCCGGTTGATGGCGTCGACGAACGCCCGCACGTTACCGGTAATATGCTCCGCATTGAACGACGCCTTGCCGATCCCGACATGCACGATGCCTGCGCGCTCCACACGGAACTGCACCTGACCACCCTTGGCCGCCGCAACAGCCTCGGCAATATCGTTGGTCACGGTGCCGAGACGCGGGTTCGGCATCAGTCCGCGCGGACCCAGCACCCGGCCCAGACGGCCAACGACGGCCATCATGTCAGGCGTTGCTATGGCACGCTCGAAGTCGATGGTACCGCCCTGCACGGCCTCTGCCAACTCTTCGGCACCGACCACGTCTGCACCGGCTGCCGTGGCTTCTTCAGCCTTGGCACCACGGGCAAACACCGCGACGCGCAGCGACTTGCCCGTACCGTTCGGCAGGTTGACCACACCGCGGACCTGCTGGTCAGCGTGGCGCGGATCGACACCCAGGTTCATGGCAACTTCGACGGTTTCGTCGAACTTGACGTTGGCACACTCTTTCAGCAGCGCAACGGCCTCATCCAACATATAAAGCTTGTTGCTATCGACGCTGTTGTCGTTGTTGCGGATACGCTTTCCCTTTGCCATGGCTTATTTCTCCACCACTGCAAGACCCATGGAACGGGCGGAGCCGCGCAGCATCTGCACCGCGGCGTCAACGTCATTCGCGTTGAGGTCTTTCATTTTCTGCTCTGCGATCTCACGCAGTTGCGTCACCGTCACTTCACCGGCTTTGTCCTTTTTCACGTTCTGCGCACCCTTCTGGATGTTGGCAGCGCGCTTCAGGAAGTAGCTGGCGGGCGGCGACTTCGTGATGAAGGAAAAGCTGCGGTCAGCATAAACCGTGATGACGGTCGGGATGGGCATCCCGGCTTCCATCTGCTGGGTCGAGGCGTTGAACGCCTTGCAGAATTCCATGATGTTGACACCGCGCTGACCCAAGGCAGGGCCGATCGGCGGCGACGGGTTGGCTTTACCAGCTGGCACTTGCAGCTTGATATAGCCAGTAATCTTCTTTGCCATTCACTCGCTCCAGTTAAAAACCGTACAGCCGAACAGCCGGCCGCCGGGGCGCGGTACGGGCGGAGACCAGCCCTTCCGCAAAAAACGCTTGGCCTATTCGGCCTTCTCCACCTGCGTGTATTCCAGATCGACCGGCGTTGCCCGGCCAAAGATCGACACGGACACTTTCAGGCGCGCCCGCTCCACATCGACTTCTTCCACCAGGCCGTTGAAGGAAGCAAACGGCCCGTCACACACGCGAACCTGCTCGCCCACTTCGTAGATGACCGACGGCGCCGGACGATCAACGCCCTCCTGCACCTGGCTGAGGATGCGTTGCGCTTCGCCGTCCGAGATTGGGCTGGGCCGCTTGCCCGCTCCCAAGAAGCCGGTAACCTTCGGCGTGTTCTTCACCAAGTTCCACGCATGGTCGGTCATGTCCATCTGGACCAGCACATAGCCGGGAAAGAACTTGCTCTCCGATTTGACCTTCTGGCCACGGCGAACCTGGAAGACTTCTTCGGTAGGAACCAACACCTCTTGGATGTGGTCGCCAATACCCAGCTTGTCCGCCTGCTCGCGGATCGACTGGGCGATTTTCTTCTCAAAGCCCGAAAAAACGTGAATTACATACCAACGAGACGCCAATGATCAGGCTCCCAAACCCAAAATAAAGCGGACCGCCAGCCCAAGGACCTGATCCACCACCAAGAAGAACAGCGCAGCCAAAACAGCCATGGTGAACACCATCAGGGTCGTAATGCCGGTTTCTTTGCGGGTCGGCCAGGTTACCTTAGAGGCTTCCTGACGGACTTGACGGATGAATGCACCCGGATTTGCCATTACTTACCGTTGCCAGTCACTGCGGATTAGGGATCGATTACGTTGCGCTTCAAGACGTCGGCTGTCTGGAAATACAAACGGAGCCCGAAATTATCCAGACCCGCTACGAGACTTCAGAAAAGCGCTTTCTGCTGGCCATGTCAACAAATTTTGCTGAACGGGCCGGACAGGAAGCTGCTTGCGCCTGGCAGGGGCGGAGGGACTCGAACCCGCAGCCTTCGGTTTTGGAGACCGACGCTCTACCAATTGAGCTACACCCCTACAGGCGGTGCCAACCTACCGCCCGCGCAACCGCTATGCAAGCGGTGCGCGAAGGCAGACGGAACCTTAACTACTCGATGATGCTTGCGACGACGCCGACGGTGCGGCCGCCTTCACGGATGGCGAAGCGCAGACCTTCATCCATCGCGATCGGCGCGATCAGGTTCACCCCCATGGCGATATTGTCGCCCGGCATAACCATCTCCGTGCCTTCCGGCAGCTCAACCGTGCCAGTCACGTCCGTCGTGCGGAAGTAGAACTGCGGGCGGTAGTTAGCTGTCCCATCCTGGAAGGTAATATGGCTGTTTCCTGACCAGCTCTAGTTTGAGTTTTCGCCATCCCTTCATTGCCTGCAAGGGCGTCTTGCTGCCCAGGGCTGATTGCGGCAGTTGCTGGGTGTAAAGCCAGACATAGCGAAGCAGCGTGGCTTCCAGAACCTCGCCGGATCGGAAGGGATGGCTCTGCAGAACCTCTTCGATGCGGCCATTGAACCGTTCGACCATACCGTTGGTCTGAGGTGACCTAGGCAGCGTCAGGCGATGATCGATATCGAGGGCGGCGCCCAGCGTGTCGCATTCATGCGCGCCTGTTGCGGCGCGCTGGCGCAGACCGAAGAGGCGATCCGTGAACTCTTTTCCATTATCCGGGAGTATGGGGCGGATCCGCATCGGGCAGGCGCGCTCCAGGGCGCGCAGGAAGCGCCGGGCATTGGCCGCTGTCTTGCTGTTGTAGACCCTGACAACAACCCAACGCGTTGCCCTGTCGATGGCCACGAAGAGGGAACGGCGGCGGCTCTCTCTGCCATCGGTGGCAGGTATTTCAGGTTGATGGGGATGGAACCGGGTTCATAGGCTTTGAAGGCGCTGTGCTTTGGCCGGGGCGATGCTGCTTTCAGGGCGCGCAGGCCCCCCACGCCATGCCGACGCAAGCAGCGGTCAAGGCCAGAGCGGGAGGCATTCAGGTTCAAGAACTCGCGCACCACCGCCAGCAGATCATCCAGCGAGACCAAAAGCGTCTTGCGGAGGGCCACGGCGACAGCTTCCTGCGCTGGCGTCAACGTCGTCTGAAGGCGATGGGGCGTGTGGCTGCGATCCTCCACGCTGGCACGCTGGTGCCATTTCCATACGGTCTGTTCCGTGGTCCCGTGACGCTCGGCAAGAACCCACGCAGGGTCGTCACTGGCCTGTATGGCCGCCCTGATCTTCGGTGGCGTCGTCGCCTGACTGTGAAGCTTGATCACCATGTCGCTCTCCCATCCCGCGCCTCGGTCAAAACACAGCGTGCCAGTCACGTCCGTCGTGCGGAAGTAGAGCTGCGGGCGGTAGTTGGAGAAGAACGGCGTGTGACGGCCACCCTCTTCCTTCGTCAGCACGTAGCACTCGCACTTGAACTTCGTGTGCGGCGTGATCGAGCCCGGCTTGGCCAGAACCTGGCCACGCTCCACATCTTCGCGGCCAACACCACGCAGCAAGCAACCCACGTTGTCGCCGGCCTGGCCCTGGTCCAGCAGCTTGCGGAACATTTCAACGCCGGTCACCGTCGTTTTCGACGTGTCGCGGATACCGATGATCTCGATTTCCTCGCCGACCTTGACCACACCGGTTTCGATGCGGCCGGTCACCACCGTGCCACGGCCGGAGATCGAGAACACGTCCTCGATCGGCATCAGGAACGGATGGTCGATCGGGCGGTCCGGCTGCGGGATGTACTCGTCAACCGCGGTCATCAGCTCCAGGATCGCGTCGTGGCCGATTTCCTTGTTGGAATCTTCCAGCGCTGCCAGGGCCGAGCCTTTGATGATCGGAATATCGTCGCCCGGAAAGTCGTAGGAGGACAGCAGCTCGCGAACTTCAAGCTCCACCAGCTCCAGCAGTTCCTCGTCGTCCACCTGGTCGACTTTGTTCAGGAACACCACCAGCGCCGGCACGCCGACCTGACGGGCCAGCAGGATGTGCTCGCGGGTCTGCGGCATCGGGCCGTCGGCCGCCGATACCACCAGGATCGCGCCGTCCATCTGCGCCGCACCCGTGATCATGTTCTTCACATAGTCAGCGTGGCCGGGGCAGTCGACGTGGGCGTAGTGACGGGCTCCCGTCTCGTACTCCACATGCGCCGTCGAGATCGTGATGCCACGAGCCCGCTCTTCCGGCGCCTTGTCGATGCTGTCATATGCCTGGAATTCCGCACCGCCAGCTTCTGCCAGCACTTTGGTAATCGCTGCCGTCAAAGACGTCTTGCCGTGATCAACATGGCCAATCGTGCCGATGTTGCAGTGCGGCTTATTACGCTCGAATTTTGCCTTCGCCATGGTCTGTTGGTTTCCTCGGCGATCCAAACCCAAATTTCATCAAACTTCTGATGCCGACACCGGTCCGGAGCACAGAAACGCTGGTGGAGCGGGTGATGGGAATCGAACCCACACGACCAGCTTGGAAGGCTGGGGTTCTACCATTGAACTACACCCGCACCTGCTTGCTTTCGCGATGGTGGAGGGAGTTGGATTCGAACCAACGTAGGCGTACGCCAACGGGTTTACAGCCCGTCCCCTTTAGCCACTCGGGCACCCCTCCATTACCGCCAAAGCCCCGAAAGGCGATCGCGTCGCGTCAGCAAGGTGCGGACACATATTGCGGGGACCCCACGCTGTCAACTACGGATACGTTGTCAAATCCACTCGGACAGAACCATACGCCCGCGCTTAATGCGCCCATTGGAGAATACCGGCCCATGGCCCATCCCGGCAGATCACGCGGCGGCAACCGGAACGAACACCCGCGCAAGCGACCCTCAACCCGGCGCGGCAAGCCGGAAAGCGGCAGCCGGAACATCTGGCTTTATGGCCGGCACGCGGTTCTGGGCGCGCTGGCCAACCCCCGCCGCCAGGTCAACAAAGTACTGGCAACGGCCGCCTTTATCGAGCGCTTCGGCGGCGAATTGCGCGGCGGTGTGCCGCCGGAGGTCGTGGACCGGGACATGCTGGACGGGCTGGTCGGCCCCGAAGCAGTACACCAGGGCGTTGCGGCGTATGCGCGCCCATTGCCACCGCTGGCCGTCGAGGACCTGCTCGCCAGCGCCGCAGACTCCTCCGCCGCAGTGATTTTGGTGCTGGATGAAATTACCGACCCACGCAATGTCGGCGCGATCCTGCGCTCGGCGGCGGCGTTTGGTGCGACGGGCCTGGTCATCACCCGGCACAATGCCGCGAATGAGACCGGGGCGCTGGCCAAAGCCGCGTCAGGTGCGCTGGATCAGGTGGCAGTTGCCGAAGCACCGAACCTTCGCCGTACCATCGAGCAATTAAAAGAGGCCGGGTTCTGGTGCCTGGGCCTGGATCACCCGGCACCGCAGCGACTGAGCCAGGAAGCACCGCCGGCCAGGACAGCCTGGATTCTGGGTGCGGAAGGCAAAGGCCTGCGCATGTTAACCGCGCGCAGTTGTGACGGCCTGGTGGAGATTCCCATCGCCGCCAAAATGGAAAGCCTGAACGTTTCCAATGCGACGGCCATCGCGCTTTACGAATGGTCCCGCCACCACCAGCTGGCGTAGAATAATATCCACGGCAGATGCCACGCTCCCGATTGGATGGAAGCGCGGCATTCAGCCTGGTATCCGGACAGCCCTAGCTTTTCCGGGTTCGCCTGAAGGCCGTCAGGCCGGCAACCCCAAGGCCGAGCGTGGCCAAGGTTGCCGGTTCGGAGGCGACCTGCGCGCGGGAGCCGACGGTCATGTCGTCAAACGCAAACACGTCGCCGCTGCCGGTAGAGGTCAGGAAGCTGGTTTGGGTGAATTCCTCATCACCATCTTCGTCGACGATACCGAAGAACAGAGCCATCCGTACTGCCGCCAGAACCAATCGTATTATTGACAGTGAGCAGCGTGTTTGACGTTTCGTTCAGCTGGATTTGCAACTACCCGCCAAAATCACCGATGTCGATGCCGTAAAAGCCAAAGGCCGCCACATCGCTGGAGAAATCGACGACGAAATTGCCGGCACCGCCAGCGGACATCTCAAAGAAGTTGCTGCCGGACGTTCCGTACCGGCCAGCCCCATTGGTCGAGCCCGGCGTTACAGTCGCAACCGCGCCAGAGCCCGCGCTCAAAGTCGCACCGGCCGCCCCCGGAAAGGACAATGCCAATGGCGCGCCGACACCCGTGGAAAAGCTCTCGAAATTTTCCGTGCCAACACCTGAAAGCACGTTCAGGAACTGGTTCTCAGCCGCGGTTTCGTTTGGCGTGCTCGACAACGCGATACTCGCGCTGTTGTTAAGGTCTTCGCCAAAAGAAGATCTGATACGCCGACGCCGACTGGGGTGCCAAGCCAACTGTTCCGATGGCCAGCGCAACAGTGGCCATGGTGGCTTTGGATGTATGGTTGAATCTTAGCAAAAGACACTCCCGATCGAATTCACTACACGACTTCTTCACCCACCCGCACTTTCGCACCGCCCCCCTTACCACCCGGTAAACCAGTGCGATTTAGATTCTGTACAATTGCGTATAGTCTGAGCGCCGAATGAGCGCCGAGCGCTAATCAGACAAGGAACCGCCCCATGTTCGAGACCATCACCGACATCGCCACACCCGACGGCGCGATGGAGGCCTTTGTCTGCCGCCCGGAACGGGGGGCGCCGACGCCGGCAGTCCTGATGCTGATGGATGCGCCCGGAATCCGCGACGAGCTTTATGACATGGCCCGCCGGCTTGCTACGGTGGGCTATGCGGTACTGCTGCCCAACCTCTATTACCGGGCCGGCCGGGATACGAAATACAACTCGGAGCAAGTGCTGGAAAAGGGCAGCGCCGAGCAACAGCGCATGCGCGCCGTGCGGACCAAAATGACTATCCCGCCGGTAATGAACGACGTGGCAGCCATGCTGGCCTACATCGATGCCGACCCGGCGATCAGCAGCGGCCCCGTCGGCACCCATGGTTATTGCATGAGCGGCCCTTATTCCCTGGCTGCGGCTGCGCGTTTTCCGGACCGGATCGCCGCGGCTGCGTCTTTCTATGGCACCTGGCTGGTGAACGAAGAAGCGGAAGAGAGCCCGCACCTGACCTTGGGCAAAGCCGCAGGCGAGCTGTATATTTCCTGCGCAGAACATGACGAACTGGCACCGCTGGACATGGTGAAAACACTGAAAGGCCTGTTCGACGCTTCTGGCAATTCAGGCGAGTTGGAGATCCATCTAGGCGTGCATCACGGCTTCGCCTTTCCCGGTCCGCTGGTGCTATGATAAGCTTGCCGCCGAGCGGCATTGGGAACGCCTAATCGCACTTTACCGGCGGCGGCTTGGGTAGAAATAAGGTCATCGCGTCACGATGACAGGTGCCGCAAATGCGCTAGAAAATGGGATTGTTAAGTCCATACTGACCGGCACAACCCAGACAGATGAAAAGCGGAGAAAATATGTTTGAGCGCATTTTGTTTGGGAAGCTGGAAGTCTGGGTCGTAGGGCTGATTTTCCTGGTGTTTTGTGTGGCTGCTGTGCTGTTCGGTGCAGTCGTGCACATCACGACAAAAGGCAGCGAGCGATTCGGCGCGCTAGGCGAAGCATCCATTGATACCGCGACGATCCCCGAAAATACCAAACAGGTCGTTAAACTCCTGATGGAGGGTAACAAACCGGGACTGCTGGCCAATCAGCAACGCTTTGAGGAGCGCTCAGGGTTTGTTTTTAATTACCCAGCAGGCAGCAAACCAGATGCCGGTTATGTTGTTGTTGCCGGGTATGACGGGTACATCAGCCGGAGCACTGCCGAACTGGTGGACCTCAACACGCAAAAGACTGTCCACCGATGGCTGCCGGACTATGAAGACATCTAGAGCCGCGTGAAGCTGCAATCAGAGCTAGAGAACGTCCACGCACACGAATTGCCCGACCGGGTGCGGATGACCCACCCGCTGCCGCCGGAAGATGGTACCCTGGTCTATAGTGACCAATCGGCACCCATCGTCAAGATCGACGCCTGCGGAAAACGCATTTGGATGATCGACCGGCTGTATCACCACAGCATCGAGCGCAGCAACGAAGGCGGCGTTTGGGCGCCGGTCAATATCGAACCACAGACTGTTCCGGGCTTTGACAAGCAGTTCGAATACAACGGCATCGTTCATATTTTAAACGATGGTAAAGAAACGTTTGAAGTTTCACTGGCACAAGTACTGATCGACAACAACCTGGGTTATCTTGCCTAGTTGTTCCATCCTGGCTGATCGGATAGCCCCTCGTCGCTCTGCGTTTTTCATGGCACGCTGTGTTTTGACCGAGGCGCGGGATGGGAGAGCGACATGGTGATCAAGCTTCACAGTCAGGCGACGACGCCACCGAAGATCAGGGCGGCCATACAGGCCAGTGACGACCCTGCGTGGGTTCTTGCCGAGCGTCACGGGACCACGGAACAGACCGTATGGAAATGGCGCCAGCGTGCCAGCGTGGAGGATCGCAGCCACACGCCCCATCGCCTTCAGACGACGTTGACGCCAGCGCAGGAAGCTGTCGCGGTGGCCCTCCGCAAGACGCTTTTGGTCTCGCTGGATGATCTGCTGGCGGTGGTGCGCGAGTTCTTGAACCCGAAGGCCTCCCGCTCTGGCCTTGACCGCTGCTTGCGTCGGCATGGCGTGGGGGCCCTGCGCGCCCTGAAAGCAGCATCGCCCCGGCCAAAGCACAGCGCCTTCAAAGCCTATGAACCCGGTTCCATCCCCATCGACCTGAAATACCTGCCACCGATGGCAGATGGGAGCCGCCGCCGTTCCCTCTTCGTGGCCATCGACAGGGCAACGCGTTGGGTTGTTGTCAGGGTCTACAACAGCAAGACAGCGGCCAATGCCCGGCGCTTCCTGCGCGCCCTGGAGCGCGCCTGCCCGATGCGGATCCGCCCCATACTCCCGGATAATGGAAAAGAGTTCACGGATCGCCTCTTCGGTCTGCGCCAGCGCGCCGCAACAGGCGCGCATGAATGCGACACGCTGGGCGCCGCCCTCGATATCGATCATCGCCTGACGCCGCCTAGGTCACCTCAGACCAACGGTATGGTCGAACGGTTCAATGGCCGCATCGAAGAGGTTCTGCAGAGCCATCCCTTCCGATCCGGCGAGGTTCTGGAAGCCACGCTGCTTCGCTATGTCTGGCTTTACACCCAGCAGCTGCTGCAATCAGCCCTGGGCAGCAAGACGCCCTTGCAGGCAATGAAGGGATGGCGAAAACTCAAACTAGAGCTGGTCAGGAAACAGCCATATTACCTTCCTGGATGGGACATCTATGGTCATGCTAGCCGCAATAGCGACCCGCTGCACCTGAACGACATACAAGAAGCTGAATTCGATAGTCCTTATTGGAAGAAGGGTGATTTGTTTTTAAGCGCCAGGAACATAAATGCCATCATACAGTACAGACCGTCTACAAACAAAATTATTTGGTTCAAGCAGTGGCCCTAGCTTAAGCAACACGATGTGAATTTCTTAGATTCTCATCGTATTTCAATTTTTATAACAATAACAGTAAATTTTATAATCATGATATTATATTGGGTCATAATAAAATTCGCAATTAGTAGTTAAGGGCTTAATCCTTTGCGCATTTGATGCTATATATGTTGCACACGGAGGAAATCATGAACATCACCAGCGTTTTTTATAAGTTTCCGGATCAGGAAGCCTGCATTGCGCATTTAGAAAAGTTCGCTGGGGCGATGATCCACATTGCCCGCATTGCGGGGCTACAAACGTGGCTTGTAAAGATGATCAAGACCGCATTGGCCGATGGAACTGTCATGGATGCAAATCCAGCTTCAACGTCCTGGCTGGTACAGTCTTTGAAAAAACCAAAATACCCCTTCAAAAATGGTTTTTGGGTGTTGCCTTGATTGTTAATGCCAGGAAAAGCCTATCAAGTTGTCAGCTTGCCCGTGATCTAGATATGAATCAAAAATCAGCATGGTTTATGCAGAAACGCATCCGCGCTGAAATGGCAAGCAAGCAGGGTGAAATCCTGTTACAAGGAATTGTTGAAGCTGACGAAAGATATGTAGGTGGTAAACCACACAAGCGAAATAAACGTTTTGATAACAATGATTTACCTCCTCCACCTCCTCCGCGATGAAGAGGGACACGCAAAACGTCGGTTATTGGCGCGGTAAAACGCGGCGGTAAAGTCGTTGCCCGTGTCGCCAGCAGTCTGACTGGCAAGGACATTCTAAACTTCATTCGTAGCAGCGTCGATCCCGAAGGCTCGCTGCTGATCACTGATGAATTCAAGGCTTACAGCGCTGTTCGGGCAACCATGGCGCACGCCACAATCAATCATAGCAAGGGCGAATATGTCAACGGCGGCGTAAAAACCTGCCACTGGGGCGGCGCAAAAGTCGGCCCCTTGGCACCGCGCCTTGTGGCGTGATGCCCTCAAATAGCAAGCACGTTCCGAGGCGCGTTGGCCGTTAGGCCAATCAGATGATGATTAGCTTCTGGGGCGGCGGGATTTGCTTTGGTTGAGGCGGTAACTTTCGCCATTCATCTCCAGGATATTCCCATGATGGGTCAGCCGGTCCAGCAAGGCACCTGTCAGGCGTTCTGTGCCGAAGGGTTCTGTCCATTCCTCGAACGGCAGATTACTGGTGATCAGTGTTGAGCCGCGCTCGTAACGCTGCGATATCAGTTCGAACAACAGTTCTGCCCCGGTTTTGCTCAGCGGCACGAACCCCAATTCATCAATGATCAGCAGCTTGACCTTGGCCAATTGGCGTTGCAATCGCAGCAGGCGTTTCTCATCTCTGGCTTCCATCAACTCATGCACGAGAGAGGCGGCAGTGACGAAGCTGACCGGCATACCCTTCTGGCAGGCGGCCAGACCCAGCCCGAGGGCGACGGGGGTTTTGCCGGTTCCTGACGGGCCAAGAGCGATGACGTTCTCCTTGCGCTCGATCCATTCGCCGCGCGCCAGTGCCAGCACCATCATCTTGTTCAGGCTGGGGATCGCTTTGAAGTCGAAGCTATCAAGGCTTTTGACGGCCGGGAACTTTGCCGATTTGATCCGGCGCTCAACCATACGCCGTTCACGGTCGATCAGTTCCAATTCCGTCAACCGCGCCAGATAGCGCCCATGATCTACACCTTCGGCGGCGCAGATGCGGGCCTGCTTATCATGCGCGCGCAAGAAGGTTGGCAAGCGCAGAGGTTTGAGGTGGTTCGCCAAAAGCAGTTCTGGAGCATCGCTCATGCGCTATCTCCCGCCAGCAAGCTCATGTAGGATGATGCCGCCCTTGTTGCGATATTGGTTCTGGGCAGGAACGGGTAAACATCCAGATCCAGTCTCGGTGGTCGTCTCTCGACCCGGCAAAGCAATAAGTGTTTGATTGCGTCAAAGCTGACCGCCCTCATCTGCAGTGCGTCTTTGATTGCCAGATGCAAAACCTCCAGCTCAAAGCGCTCCAGCCGCCGCAGTACCTGAACATATTCCCGCTTTCCGGCCTTGCCCTGCCGGGCTTCCAATAATCGTTGGAGGGTTTGGAACGCGTCAGGCAAGTCCCAGCCTTGCAATGGCGTGGCTGGATCAAAGGACATGATCTTGCGCTCGATGAGAGGCAGGTAGTGTACCGGATCGAACATCATGTCGCCCGTGTCATAGCAGCGGGGATGGTCCGCGATGACTTCGGTGGCGCACCCGATGACGACGCGGTCACCGAAGCCCTTGATCCAATGATCCAACCCTCGCGGTGGCCATAGGCAACCGGCCCTGAGTAATCGTTGCCACGCAATCGTCCTTGGGATGTTGATGTGACCTAGCCGCTCTGCAGATCACAAGCTTCAAAGGGCGCGGCTGGCAGGGTGCGCATCGCCGCCAGATCAGCGCCCAGTCGTTCACCGATGCTGATCTTGTGGCCACGCAGAATGTCAGCCTGCCGTTTGCGGCATTGTTCTTCAAGATAGTCGTTGAACGCATCCCAGTTCGCGAACCGCGGCATTGGAACCATGAAGTTGCGACGCCCGTAACCAACCAGCCCCTCACCCTTGCCTTTATCGTTGCCCTTGCCGGGGCGACCATACCTCTCCCCAATCACGTAGTGAGATAGCATCGCACGGAACCGCTGCGTACGATTGCGGGTGCCATCTGGCATGATCTTGGCCACAAGGCAGCGATCCTTATCGTAAAGGATTGAGCGCGGTACAGCGCCGAAGAAGGCAAAGGCGGGCACATGCCCATCAAGCCAGGCTTCAGTGTTCGCCGCAGGATACGCGCGGATGTAGCACGCATCGCTATGCGGCAGATCAAGGGCAAAGAAGTAGGCCTTCTGCTCAACCCCGCCGATACCAACCAACGCTTCGCCAAAGTCCGCCTGCCCATGCCCTGGGGGATGGCTCAAGGGCACAAACATCTCCCGTGAGCCACGCTTTGGCGAACGCACATAGTCTTTGACAATCGTGTAGCCACCATCAAATGCGCATTCGTCGCGTAGCCGCTCAAAGATACGGTTGGCTGTGTGGCGCTGTTTGCGAGGCCGGGCCTTGTCTTCCGCCAACCACTGGTCACTCTGCTCGGTATAAGGATCAAGCTTTGGTCGTTTGATCGGTGCCGTACGCCGATAACCAGGCGGCTCAGAATACGCCAACATCTTTGAAACACTGTCCCGGCTGATCCCAAAATCCCGCGCAATCTGACGCCCCCTCAAACCTTCCTCAAAGTGAGCGTGGCGAACCTTCAAATACAATTCCACGGTGAATATCCCCAAGCCCTCCCATTAATTGAAAGGACAAAAGTGGCCGACTTTTACGCCGCCCGCGACAACACAACGCTGCCGCTACCGTGGCCGAGTATTGCTCCGCCGTTCACTGCATGCACGTCCGGCACTTCAATCCGAATGGAGGACCCGGGCGTTGCATCGCCATGATGCTCCGACAAATGCAGCACACAATGACCTTACCACAAACCCAGGAACAGGGGCGTATTGGGTTCAAACCGGTACTCGAACTCTACAGAGAAGCCCAGAAAATCGATATAGAACTCTCGGGCTTTCGCTTCATCGAAGCTACGGAAGATGGGGATTAGCGGCGCGAACTTCATGGAACAAGCTCCCCGTTAGCGGCTTGAATCATACAGCGCTTGGGCCTGATCGCGCAGTTTCACCCGTTGAATTTTGATCGTGTTGGGACTGATTGCCAACGGCCATTCCTGCACCGGAACTATACGCACCGGGCATTTGTAGTTGGCCAGTTGGGCCCGGCAATGGGCGATCAGACGAGCTTCGTCAACCACGCCTTCTCCACTGGGTAACACGAAGCCGAATGCCCGCACACCGCGCTCCGTGTTGATGGAGATAACCTGGGCCTGATCCACCGCCGGGTCTTTCTCCAATTCGGCCTCAATTTCCGCCGGGCTGACCAGAAAGCCCGAGAGCCGCAGCATGTCGTTGATGCGGCTGACATAGACGAGCGTCCCATCCTCCCGCAGATAGGCGAGATCGCCCGTGCGCAACCAGCCGTCATCTGTCCAGGCTTTGGCGTTGGCTTCGGGGTTATCCGCATATTCCAGCATCAAAGTCGGTCCGCTAACCTCAAGATCGCCTTCTTCGCCGGATTGACAGAGCTCTCCGGTTTCCAGGTTGCGGATTCGCATACCGCTGGCGGGATTGATCACTTCGCCACCGCCATACATCACTTCAGCGTGAGATACATCCCGTGGCCGTAACGCGAAATAGGCCAAGCACTCACTCATTCCATAAGCATTATTGCCAAAGATGCCGGCTTGCTCGAACGCTTCCAAATGTTCCTGCAACGGGGGGTTGATGCCAAATGCGACGACCATGCGGAGTGAAGGATACAGCTGCGCTGCTGCTTTTCCCGCGAGCATCCGCACCAAAATCTCGTCGGTAATGATGACATGAGTGACGTCTTCCCGCTTGATGAGTTCGCCCGCTTCAGCCGGATCAAACAGGGTCCGGATCACCTGCGGGGTCTTGGCTGCCACACTAACAATTAAATTCACCAGCCCCACGGTTCCGCACAGTGGTGCGGTTTGCAGGAATACGGCGTCCGGCGCATCAAGCTTCCAGTGCGCTGCAACCCGCCTTGCGTGTTCTTCAAGCGAGCAGTGTGCATGCAGCACAAATTTCGGCGCAGACGTCGTACCAGATGTCGTAAAAATCTGCGCTGGAACATCAGGCCCGCCGCAATCCAGGGTCATCGCTTCTGCATTCGCTAGCGCGGAAAGCCGATGCACAGGGCGACCCAGGACTTGTTCGGGTACATCCGTCGCGCCATCGACATCGTGGGCAATAGCCATCTCAAGGCCCGCGAGCACAGCGGGATCGATCTCAGCCAGGATGGCTTCGAAGTCGATATCCTTGAAGCCGGGCCAATAGACCAATGCTTTCGCGCCAGTGCGCCCGACGATGTCTTCCACTTCCTTGGCCCGGAAGCGGGTGTTCACCCCAACCACGGTTGCGCCGAGCCGCCAAACAGCGAAGGTCAGTGCGTAGTGGGCCGGCGTGTTGGGCAGCCAAAGGGTGATCCGGTCGCCTTTGACTATCCCAAGCGCTGCAAGTCCGGCCGCGAACCGGCGGCTCAGCTCATCCAAGTCGGTGTAGGATGTCCGCCGCGCCGGTTCAATCAGCGCGGCGGAATTGGGGGCAGATTTTGCAGCCTCTTCCAGCAGACCAGCTAGGGTTCCGGCAAACATGACAGAGTTCCTTAATTAGAGCACTGCCACCCTACCAGAGTCCCGGCTGCTCCGCCAAAATCAGGCTGCTTTCGGTTTCAGCACCAACCGGCCGAGAATTAAGACCGCGGCCAGGATAGCTGCACCGATCAAGTCACTGTAAACGCCCGGGAACAGCAGAACCGCACCAGCAGCCAGCACCGGGATGCGGAAATTGGTCCACTCAATCCGGCCAACCCAATACAGCCAGCCTTCCAGAGCAGACGCAATTAGCCATACCGCGATGACGGCGGTTGTCACATCGTGGACGATATCCAGGAATTCACCATGCAGGATGAGCGTCGGATTAAAGACGAACAAGAACGGCAGGATGAACAGGATGATGCCGAGGCGCATGGCCATGACACCGGTCTTCATCGGATGCGAACCTGCGATTGTCGACGCTGCCACTGCCGCCACCGCTACCGGCGGTGTGATGTAACTCATCATACCCCAGTAGAGGATAAACAGGTGGCCGGCCACCAGATCGAGCCCGCCATCGGCAATGGCTTGACCCATTACCAGCGCCAGGAAGATGTAGCAGGCACTGACCGTCATACCCATCCCGAGAATGAAGCTGGTCGCGGCACCCAACACCAGTAGCAGGAAGGTGTTATCGCCTGCGAACTGCAGCAGTTCGCCAGAGAAAGCCGGGCCGACACCCGTGTAAGCAAGCGCGCCGACGATCATGCCGATACCGACCAGAATGCCGATGATGGCAACGATGTTCTTAACGGCATCCAACATCATGTCGATGAAGCGGTTAAGCGTAATGCGGTTCTTGCCGCCAAAGATCAGGGAACTGACCAGCAGCACCAGGGTCGCATAATACGGTGCGTGCGACTCCAGGCGAAGGCCGATCAGCATGTAGATCAGCATTGCCAGGCTGAAGAGATAGTACCAGCCGCCCTTGACTACATCCCAGAGGTTCGGAATTTCGGAGGCCGGTTGGCCCTTCAGCCCGTTGCGCGCCGCGCAATTGTCAGCCTGCAATATCAGCGCCAGGTAGAAGAGTACGGCTGGAACAATCGCCGCGATAACGATCGTCGAATACGAGACGTTCAGGAACTCGGCCATGATGAAGGCCACCGCGCCCATCACCGGCGGCATTAAGGCACCGCCTGTGGACGCACAGGCCTCAACCGCACCAGCGTAGGTCGCAGGGTAACCCGTGCGTTTCATGGTCGGGATGGTGATCTGGCCCGTGGTCACCACGTTGGAGATAACGGAGCCCGAGAGAGAGCCAAAGAAGCCGGAGGAAACAATGGCCACTTTTGCCGGACCGCCGCGGGTCTTGCCCAACAGCGCAGTCGCAAAGGCCATGAAGAACTCACCACCGCCGGTGAATACCAGCGCTGAACCAAACAGCAGGAACCCGATTAGCAGCCGGGTGACCACACGCATGGGCAGCCCGATAATCGATTCAGTGCCCATGGCATGCTGACGGACAAACTCTTCAACTGCACTTTCCGGTCCCCAAAGGAAGCCAGGCATGTACTCGGCAAACAGCGGGTAAACGAAGAAAAACGCGCAGACACCGAACAAGATCCACCCGCCGGAGCGCCGTACAGCTTCCAAGCAGAGCACGCAAATTATGCCAGCAATAACGGTCGCTTCGAACGGCGCAAGGATATCCCAGCCTTCCTGAATGATCGTCTGACCGAAATACGCCATGTAATACGCGCAGAACATTGACGCTGCTGCGAATATCCAATCGTACCAGGGAACCTTGGATTTTACCCCTGGACTGAGCGGATAAACCAGAAACACCAGCGACAGGAATGTGCCCAGCATGACGTAGAAGAACGACGTGTCGATGATTAGATCGACGCCGAAAATTTCCATGACGCCGAAGAAATTCCAATTGAACACCTGGTTCATGGTCAACATGATGCCCAGAGTACCAACGATAATTACCAGCCACCGTACCCAGCCGCTGATGCGCTCTGACGGCGGTTCGGCGGGGTCTGTTGCAATTGGACCGGAAGTGACGTCAGTCATACGGGCGTCCCTATTCTAAGCTTTTGAGCTGTTTTTGAGTTCGATAGAGGTGTGGCGTGCATCTATGCAAGGCTTTGGTACTATGTCAAAGCCCACGTGCGAAACACAATCGGATAGTTGAGGAGAATAGGGATGGGACAGCAGATAGGAAAAGCCGCGCTGGTCACTGGCGGCGGCTCGGGTATAGGCCGCGCAACCGCCCTGACCCTTGCCCGGGAAGGTGCGGCAGTCATGGTGACGGACCTCAACGGGGCCAGCGCCGACGCGGTTGCTGCCGAAATTACGGCTGCCGGCGGCACGGCGCAGGCACTACAGCAGAACACTACCAGCGAATCACGCTGGCAGGCGGTCATTGAGGCGACCGTCGCTGCCTTCGGCAAACTGGATGTGCTGGTGAACAATGCAGGCATCGCCATTGCGGGGCCGCTGGAGACATTTAGCCTCGCCGACTGGCAGAAACAGCAGGCCGTCAACTGCGATGGTGTGTTTCTGGGAATCAAACATGCCTTCCCAGCCATGCGAGCCGCAGGCGGCGGTTCAATCATCAACCTGTCATCCATCGCAGGTCTGCGAGGCAACCGCGCTGGCTTAAGCGCCTATAGTGCGACCAAGGGTTCTGTGCGCTTGCTGACCAAAACTGCGGCGCTGGAGGGCGCTGCCGACAAAATCAGGGTGAATTCCGTCCATCCCGGCATCATCGAAACACCAATCTGGGACGCCATTCTGCCAGGTGGTGCGGCTGGCCGGAATCGCGGCGACCTCAACGTTCGTGCCTCGCAGAGCATTCCAACCGGGGTATTGGGACAGCCACAGGACATTGCCAATGGCATCCTCTTCCTGGCGAGCGACCAATCTAACTATATGACGGGCTCCGAATTGGTGATCGATGCCGGTGTGACGGCCGGTTGATGGCTACCACAACGAGCGTCCGCTACGAAAACCGCCGAACCGGCCAGTCCTGGCCGGTTGAAACGCCCTTGTGGCGAGCACCCGATGACCATGGGCCGATCGAACTCAGCGCAGGTTCGGGCATCATACCGTCACAGATCAACGCAGCCGAACGCTCGCTCTGGCGATACGCTGCCGCCATCCGCACGGCAAAGGCAGTCACGATTGGCGAGGGCTGGACGCCGCTGGTTCAGGCGGAATGGCAAGGCCCGCCAGTGTCGTTCAAATGCGAACACCTCATGCCCACTGGCTCCTACAAAGACCGGGGCATCTCTGTACTCATGAACGAATTGCTGGCGCGGGGTGTCGCCAGCATTCTGGAGGATTCCAGCGGAAATGCAGGTTCCTCCATGGCGACCTATGCAACGGCAGCTGGCATAGACTGCGAGATCTACGCGCCAGCCGCTGCACCGGAAGGGAAGCTGCTGCAGATCCAGGCAATGGGCGCAAAACTGCACCGCATCCCCGGGCCAAGGCAGGCCACGACCGACGCGGTGATGCAGGCCATTGATTCCAGCTTTTATGCCAGCCATGCGTGGCAACCATTCTACCTCGACGGCATGAAAACGCTGGCCTTTGAACTGTGGGAGCAGTGTGGTTTCAGTTTACCGGACGCCATTGTTACGCCTACCGGTCAGGGCGCGAACATCCTGGGATTGGCAATCGGCTTTGCAGAGTTGATAGCCAGCGGGCAGATCACCCGCATGCCGCGCCTCTATGCTGTTCAGGCGGCGGCTTGCGCACCGCTCGTTGCTGCTTTTAAAGGCGCTCCCTCACCAGAGATCATGCCCTCAATCGCTGATGGCATCGGAACCGCTCAACCCGTGCGTGGCGACATGATTATCAATGCTGTTCGCGAAAGCGGCGGCAAGGTGATTGCGGTGTCAGAACCGGAAATCAGTGGGGCACTGGCTGAGTTGCTGTCGCAGGGCTGGTACGTTGAGCCGACCACGGCAGCAGGTGCCGCAGGGCTAACCAAGCTGATGGCGGATAAATCGATCAGCGCCGATGAAAAAACGGTGTTGATCCTAACTGGTCATGGCCTGAAAGCCGGGCAGGCGATCGCGTCGGCTCTCGCTAACTGACCATACCTCAAGCCCCTATTTGGCCATAGCCGGTTCTTTGCTCACCGGCGTTTCGGGCAGATTTTCTTCAATCTCCCAATACGGCACCGGCTGGTACTTCTCGACCAGAAAATCAACGAAGGCCCGCACCTTCGCCGACAGGAGCCGTTTGTGCGGATAGATCGCGTGGATAGACGTCTCGTCCTTGGTCAGGTCGGCTTCTAGCGTCGGCAAGACACGCTCCAGCCGTCCGTCCTGCAAGTCCTGCCCGACCAGCCAGATCGGTAGCAATGCAATCC
Organism: Alphaproteobacteria bacterium; assembly: GCA_965202745.1. Classification (GTDB taxonomy): domain Bacteria; phylum Pseudomonadota; class Alphaproteobacteria; order Bin95; family Bin95; genus JACKII01. The sequence goes on along the minus strand of CBDBCB010000017.1, from coordinate 46,310 downwards.
CAACATCGCCGAGCACGGCCTCGTGCAATGCCTCTGCGTTGTTGGCCGTCAGGCGTCCGTGCACCTGGACCTGCTCCTTCGCGCCCGACTCGCCGCAGCAAATATGCCAGGTACCGGTGGTAGATTGGAGCTTGTAGACGATGCAGGTATGCTCAGCCAATTCCGCGGGCTTGGTTGGCCGACCGTGCTTTTCAAGATAGGCCGGCGTCGCGCAAATGACTCGACGGTTCGGGGCTAACCGCCGCGCAAACAAACTAGAATCAGACAAGCCTCCGACGCGCACTACAACGTCAGAGCCCTCTTCGATCACGTCGACGAAATGGTCGGTCAGGGTCAGGTCAATGTCGATTTCGGGGAAACGCCGAAGAAACTCCGGCAAATGCGGCGCGATGTGCAACCGCCCGAATACCGTCGGCCCATTGATCCGCAACATGCCGCGCGGGATTGCTTCCAGATGACTGACCGAGCGGTTCGCATCCTCCACGTCGGCCAGAATTTGCCGGACCCGCTCATGGTACAACCGGCCAGCCTCTGTCAGGGATAGCTTGCGGGTAGAGCGGTTAAGCAACCGAGCACCCAGCGTATCTTCCAATGAGCCGACCTGTCGCGACACACTCGACGCTGCCAGACCAAACTTTCGGCCTGCTGCTGAAAATGAACCGGAGTCCACCACTTCAGAGAAGATGCGCATACTTTGAAGGGTATCCATGGCTGTCCCGCCTTTGCATTGACCGCAAAATAGGATATAGATCGCTGGTGAATTCGCGCAAGGGGTGACGGAATTAATACCCTGATTTACCGGCGCGACACCAACACGCATTTTGATAGCGCGTAAATAGGGGCAGCTAACCGCCGCTTCCCGGACTCAAGGAAAATCGAACTATGGCATTTGGTGCTGCAGAAGTTAAAGCGCTGCGGGAACAAACCGGCGCTGGCATGATGGATTGCAAAAAGGCGTTAATCAAAACCGACGGTGATATCGAAGCTGCCGTCGACTGGTTGCGCACGAAGGGCTTAGCCGCCGCCGCTAAAAAAGCCGGCCGGGTCACTGCCGAAGGGCTCGTGGCGCTGGCAACCGCCGGCAATAAAGGGGCATTGGTCGAACTCAACGCGGAAACCGACTTCGTCGCCCGCAACGACCAATTCCAGGAACTGGTCGGCCAATTGGCTGAAGCCGCGATCGAAGACGGCTCCAGCATTGACGCGCTCAACGCCGCCACGTTGCCGGATGGCAAGAGTGTCAGCCAGTCAGTGGTCGACGCCATTTCCACCATCGGTGAGAACATGACGCTGCGCCGGTCGGCTCAACTGTCGGTCAGCGAAGGCGTCGTCGCGAGCTACATGCACAACACCGCCGCCGCCAACAAAGGCAGGATCGGCGTGCTGGTCGGGATGGAATCCAGCGGCGATGCCGCTCGGCTGGCCGAAATCGGCAAGCAGGTAGCGATGCACGTCGCGGCCTCCAATCCGCTGGCCTTGAACCGCGAGTCGGTCAATCAGGATGATGTGGAGCGCGAGCGGGCTGTTCTGGTGGAACAAGCCAAGGCTTCGGGCCGGCCGGATAACATCATCGAGAAAATGGTCGATGGCCGGATGCGCAAGTTCTACGAAGAATCCGTTCTTCTGGAGCAGGCTTTCGTCATAGATCCCGACAAAACCGTCGGCAAAGCGATCGAAGAGCTTGCCAAGGAATTGGGGACGCCTGTGACCTGCACCGGCTTTGTCCGCATGGAACTGGGCCAGGGCGTCGAGCGGGAGGAAAGCGACTTCGCCGCAGAAGTCGCCGCAACGCTTAAGAAAGACTAAGCTTCCAAACGCACCAGGGAACCCATTCGATGTCGGACGAAAGCGAAGACGGTCCATCTGACAAACCGGGCACCGCCCCGGTTTACCGCCGGATCTTGTTGAAGGTCTCCGGCGAAGCCCTGATGGGCGAGCAGGACTATGGCATCGATCCTGACACCGTGTCCCGCATCGCTGATGACATTATCGGCGTTTGCGAGCTTGGTGTGGAAGTGTGTGTGGTCGTCGGCGGCGGCAACATATTCCGCGGCATGAAGGCCGAAGGCTGGGGCATGGAGCGCGCGACCGGCGACCACATGGGTATGCTGGCAACCGTCATCAACGCGCTGGCCTTGCAGAGCGCGCTTGAGAGCCGGGGCCAGTCAACTAGGGTCCAATCGGCGATTCCTATGGCAACCGTCTGCGAGCCCTATATCCGCCGGCGCGCCCAACGTCACCTGGAACGCGGGCGGGTAGTCATTTTTGCTGCCGGAACAGGCAACCCGTTTTTTACCACTGACACCGCGGCTGCTCTGCGCGCATCGGAGATGGGCTGTGATGCCCTGCTGAAGGGCACCCAGGTCGACGGCGTCTATAGCGCTGACCCTAAAACAAACCCGACAGCGGAGCGGTTTGAAAAACTGAGCTTCCTGGATGTGTTGGCGCGCGACCTTGGTGTGATGGATACCGCTGCGATCGCTCTTGCGCGTGAGAACAGCATACCTATTCTCGTATTTTCGATTCATACGCCCGGCGCCTTTATCCAGGCGCTGCGCGGCGAGGGCCGGTTCACGATCGTGACCGGCTGAGCCGCAGCAGCATCAGGGCGCGGCGTTCCAGGTAAAGTGGAGTACCAATCATGGCTGACAGCGATATCGATGATGTAGAGCGCCGCATGCACGGTGCGATCGAAGCACTGAAACGCGAATTTGGCGGCCTGCGGACAGGCCGCGCCTCCACCGCCTTGCTCGATAGCATCACTGTAGATGCCTATGGCTCGAAAATGCCGTTGAACCAGGTTGGCACCGTTGGCGTGCCCGAGCCCCGATTGCTGACCGTTCAGGTCTGGGACAAGTCGATGGTCAGCGCGGTTGAGAAGTCGATCCGCGAATCTGACCTGGGGCTGAACCCGGCATCCGATGGCCAATTGGTCCGGATTCCCATCCCTGAACTCTCCGAAGAACGCCGGCGCGAGTTGACCAAGGTCGCAGGCCGGTACGCAGAGCAGGCCAAAGTCGCCGTCCGCAACGTCCGCCGTGATGGCATGGACACGCTGAAACGGATGGAGAAAAACGGCGAACTCAGCCAGGACGAGCAAAAGATGTTCGCCGACGACATCCAGAAAACCACCGACAGCCACGTCAAGGAAATCGATGAGTTGGCTGCCGCTAAGGAAAAGGAAATCATGCAGGTCTAGGCTGTGTTGACCATAGCGCAGCGCCTGGCTCATGACTGAAAAACCCCTCGCCTCGCCGACGTCTTCGCCCGCAGCCACACCGGCTGTGCCGCAGCATGTCGCTATCATCATGGACGGCAACGGCCGCTGGGCCGCCGAGCGGAACCTGCCGCGGGCCGCCGGTCACCGCCGTGGCGCACAGGCGGCAAAGGAGACAGTGCTCGCCGCGCTCGACATGGGCATCAAATATCTCACGCTCTATAGTTTTTCGTCCGAGAACTGGAAGCGGTCTACCGAAGAAGTTTCCGATTTGATGGGACTGCTGCGATATACTATGCGCCAGGAGCAGAAAAGCATGACCGGCAAGGGCGTGCGGCTGATCGTGATTGGCGACCGCGCGCCCCTGCCCCAGGATGTGAAAGATACAGTTTCCGAGTTCGAGGAAAAGTCAGCCGGCAATTCTGATCTGACAGTGGTTATCGCGCTCAGTTATGGCAGCCGCGCAGAATTGGTTCGCGCAACCCGCCTGATAGCGGAAAAAGCGGCAGCGGGAACGATAGACCCTGCAGCCATCGATGAGGCGATGTTTGCCAACCACCTCTACACCCACAATATTCCCGACCCCGACATTCTGATCAGAACCAGCGGTGAAATGCGGCTTTCTAACTTCCTGCTTTGGCAAATAGCCTATAGCGAGTTTGTCTTCACTGACCTTTATTGGCCAGACTTTGGCCGCGAGGCATTGGCTGAGGCGGTGAATAATTTCTCTCTGAGAGATCGCCGCTTTGGTGGCCGCCGTGCTGGCTAACGCCATTTCCAGTAGCAGTTTTGGCTCCCGGGTTATCGCCGCGGCCGTCATGATCCCGCTGGCGATCGGCTTGACCTGGGTGAGCGGATGGCCATTTTCGCTGTTGATCCTGTTCTGTGCTGGCATGATCGCCCGCGAATGGGCGCGCCTTTGCGGTGGTGCCCAGAGCTATATCCCAAGCTTGGCCCTGGCCACCGGCGCATTGCTGATTATCGCCGGCTCCAGCGCCACCGGGCGTTATGATATTGGCTTAGGTGGCTGTGTTGTTTTGTATATCGCACTCGGCCGGGTGCCCATCGGCCTTAACACCCAACGCGGCCGCGAGTGGCTGGCGGCCGGCTCACTGGCGATTGTACCCGCCGGGCTCAGCCTGATCTGGTTACGGAACATTCCCGGCGACGGTTTCGACCTGATTGTCTGGCTGTTTGCGGTCGTTTGGACCACCGATACAGCCGCCTTTCTGGTCGGCCGCGCTGTCGGTGGCCCGCGTCTCGCCCCCACCATCAGCCCGGCAAAAACCTGGACAGGCTCCTTGGCAGGTTTGGCGGGCGCAGCTATAATGGGCTTTGCGCTCTCCTATGCTGTAACGGGAGAATTGCTGGGGCTGGCTGCTGTTGCCGGTGCGATCATCGGACTGGCGAGCGGGGCTGGCGACTTATGTGAGTCGTACATGAAGCGCCGGTTCAATGCCAAAGACTCCGGCGCCCTGATTCCCGGCCACGGCGGCGTACTCGACCGCTTAGACAGTCTACTGGCTGCTGCACCCGCTGCCGCGTGCATGTATTTATTGGAATGGCGGTGGCTATGAGCGATGTACGCAAAGTAACCGTCCTGGGCACTACAGGCTCTGTCGGTGAAACAACCGCCGACCTGCTGGCCGAAGCGCCGGAGCTGTTTGATGTTGTGGCGCTGACCGGCAATACAAACGCCGCCGGAATGATCGCCCAGGCGCGCCGCCTTCATCCTCAGTTCGTCGCCATGGCTGACGAGGCAGCAGCTGCTGCTGTCGCCGATGCCCTGTCCGGATCCGGTATCGCTGTTGGCGCGGGGGATGCCGCCATCATGGAAGCGGCGAAAATGTCTGCCGACTGGGTAATGGCCGCTATCGTGGGCGCAGCAGGTCTGGTGCCAACACTTGCGGCGGTGGAACACGGCGCAACTGTTGCGCTGGCCAACAAGGAAAGCTTGGTATGCGCCGGTCACCTTTTCACCCAGACGGCAAAAGCAGCAGGCGGGCAGTTGCTGCCAGCCGACAGCGAACACAATGCGATATTTCAGGTCTTCGACTTCGAGCGTCCTGAGACCATTGCCCGTATCATCCTCACAGCCTCCGGCGGTCCGTTCCGGACCTGGTCTACGGCAGAGATGCAGGCTGCCGGCCTGAAAGAGGCGCTCAAGCATCCCAATTGGGACATGGGTGCGAAAATTACCATCGACTCCGCTACGATGTTCAATAAGGGACTGGAACTGATCGAAGCCGACCATCTGTTTCCTGTCCCTGCCAATCAGATTGAGGTGCTGGTGCATCCGCAATCCATCATTCACAGCATGGTGGAGTACCACGATGGCTCGACCCTGGCCCAATTGGGGCTGCCGGATATGCGGACGCCGATATCCGTGGCCCTCTATTGGCCGAATCGTGCTGCTTGCGCGCAGGAGCGGTTGAATTTGGCGCAGATCGGCCAACTTACCTTCGAGGCGCCCGATGAAAGGCGTTTTCCTGCTCTGCGTCTCGCTCGGGCTGCCATGATGGCAGGTGGTACGGCACCGGTAGTTCTCAACGCGGCCAATGAAGTGGCGGTTGAGGCTTTCCTGGCTGAAGAAATTGGCTTTCTCGACATTGCCAGCATCGTCGAAACCGTGTTGGAAATAGAACCTGTGGTTCCTCTGTCGGATCTGCCAACAGTCTGGGCCGCGGACAATGCTGCGCGGATGACCGCGAAGAAAGTGATCGCCCGCCAACCGAACAGCGTCTTGATGACCCGCCGCGCCTCGTCGTAGAGACGCTTCAAAATGAGAAGGGCGCAAGCCAGACAATGTTGTTGCTCGACTATATCCTGCCCTTCATCGCAATTCTGTCCGTGCTGGTCTTTGTCCACGAGTACGGTCATTTCTGGGTGGCACGGCGTTGCGGCGTCCATGTGGAAGTGTTCTCCATCGGCTTTGGCCGGGAATTGCTACACTGGCACGATCGGCATGGCACTCGCTGGCGGATTGCACTATTGCCCCTGGGGGGTTACGTGCGGATGCGGGGTGATGCCGACGAAACCTCTGCGCCGAACGAAGTCGCCGTGATGGCGATGACACCGGAGGAAAGGGCAACAGCCTTTCCCACACAGCCAGTGCTCAAGCGCATTGCAATCGTGATAGCCGGGCCTGCGGCCAACATTCTGTTCGCCATCGTGGTATTGGCGGCAACATTCATGACTATCGGCCAATCCTACACGCCGCCCGTTGTCGGCGAAGTATTGGCCGGGAGCCCGGCTGAGCAGGCAGGCATGGTACCCGGTGATCGCTTTTCGCGGCTGAACGGTGAATCGGTTCAGCGTTTCGAGGATTTGCAGCGCATCATTTCCTTGCGGCCCGGCGAAACGATGATGGCGGAGGTCGATCGGGCGGGTGAAACGATTCAACTGCGCCTGACGCCGGAGCAAATCGAACAAAAGAACAGCTTCGGTAACCCGCAAGCGTTTGGCCGGATCGGCGTGACCCGCAAAGGTTACGAGCAGACAGTCCACGACCCTTTTACCGCTGTTGTAGAGGCCTTCCGTCAAACCTGGGTGCTCGTCGGGACCATCTTTGAGGTTATCGGACAAATTCTGAGCGGCGACCGTTCATCTAACGAAATCGGGGGTGTGGCGCGCATCGCCCACATATCTGGAGAGGTTGCTCAGCACGGGTTTGCGGCCACACTCAACTTCATGGTGCTATTGTCCATCAACCTCGCACTGATCAATTTATTGCCGGTGCCCATGCTGGATGGCGGCCATCTGCTTTTCTTTTTTATCGAAGCACTGAGAGGCAAACCGTTACCGGAAAAAGTACGCGACACGGGCCTGCGGTTCGGTTTTGGGCTGGTTATCGCGTTGATGATCTTTGCGTCTTGGAACGATCTCGTCTATTTCCGGGTACTCGAATTTTTTAGCGTTTGAGTCTCTGTGCACAAGGGAAACGCCCGCTTGCGAGTAGCTGTGTTCCATCGGCTTTTGGCCGCCTGTTTGTTGATGACGGCTACAATCGCCGTCTCGATGAACGGTGCCATGGCGCAATCTGCGGTGCCCAGAAATATTGAGACTATCAAGGTCGAGGGCACCCAGCGCATAGATCCCGAAACTGTCCGGACCTACATGACCATCCAGCCGGGCGACCGGTTTGATCTTGCCGCGGTAAATGAGTCGCTTAAGCGGCTTTTTGCAACCGGCTTTTTCTCAGCGATTGAAATTCTGGAAGGCGCGAACGAGCGGTCTCTAATTGTACGGGTGGATGAAAATCCGGTCATTAGTCTTGTCGCGTTTGAAGGCAATTTACGAATTAGCGATGATGATTTTCGGCCAGAAGTACAAACCCAGCCGCGTAGCATCTATACACGATCCAAGGTTCAGTCCGACGTCCAACACATCCTAGATGTCTATCGGCGCAGCGGTCGTTTTGCGGCGACGGTAGAACCAAAGCTCATCATGCAGCCTCAAAACCGCGTCGACGTGGTGTTTGAAGTTAAGGAAGGCCCGCTTACGGCGGTCGAGCGCATCGTTTTCATTGGAAATAAGAAATTCAGCGATAGCGAGCTGCGCGATGAAATTTTGACAACTGAAACCCGGTTTTGGAAATTCTGGACCAGCAGCGATGTCTATGACCCGGATCGCTTTTCCGTTGATCAACAGGCGTTGCGCCAATTCTACCTACGGGAAGGTTATGCCGATTTCCGGGTTCAATCAGCGGTGGCGGAGCTAACCCCCTCCAAAACCGGCTTTATCCTGACATTTACCATTGATGAGGGAGAGCGCTACCGGTTCGGCACCATCGATATTGAAAGCAATATCCCGGCGATTGATGCGTCAACCCTGTTGCCGCTGATCAACTCCGAGCCAGGCGAATGGTACAATGCTGATCTGATCGATCTGGACATCGACGCGATGACCGATCGCACGGGAGAGGCGGGCTTTGCGTTTGTTGATATCCGTCCCGCCGCACGGCCGGACCGCGCAAAACGGGTTGTAAACATCGTCTATCAGATTGGTGAAGGCCCAAGAATCTACGTTAATCGGATCAATATTGAAGGCAATGTCCGCACCGAAGACAGGGTCATACGGCGCGAATTCCGCCTGTCTGAAGGCGACCCGTTCAACACTGCCAAGCTGCGGCGGTCCAAACAGCGTGTTACAAATCTGGGCTATTTCGAGACCGTTACCACGGAAACCAAACCGTCCGTACAAGCCGACCGGACCGATATCACGGTCAAGGTTCAGGAAACGTCCACAGGCGAACTGTCATTCGGCGCCGGTTTTTCGACCGAAGATGGTCCGATCGGCGATGCATCCATCCGGGAACGCAATCTGCTAGGCAAAGGACAGGATCTGCGTCTTGGTCTGCGTGTGTCGGCCAGGACGCAAACGATCGACATGTCATTCACGGAACCCTATTTCCTCAATCGCCGGATGTCTGCTGGTTTTGATATTTTCAAGACCGACCAGGATAATACGGACGAAAGTTCGTACGAATTAAACTCCCTCGGATTTAAACTGCGTTCGGGCTATGCCATCAGCGAGCATTTGCGGCAAAGCTGGATTTATGGGTTAGTCAGCGATGACTTGCTTGCAGGCACACAAGCCTCTGCATTTGTTCAGGATGCCAGAGGAAAATCGATAACCTCATCGATTGAACATTCGCTAACTTTCGACAAACGCGATAGCCGCTTCTCGCCAAGATCCGGCTATATTCTAAGCGTTACAAACGAACTTGCCGGACTTGGCGGCAGTGAACGCTTCATCAAGAACAGATTTACCGGCGCATGGTACAACGAAGTGCCGCCAGACGTTGTTCTGTCGGTAGTCGGCCGAGCCGGTGGGGTTTTGGGCATTGCCCGAGATACCAGCGTGCTGCAACGCTTCTCGCTTGGTGGCAACCGGTTACGGGGTTTCGCCGTTTCTGGCGTCGGCCCGCGCGACCTCGATACCGACGATGCGATCGGTGGCAATTTTTACTACACGGGCACGTTGGAGTTGGAATTCCCACTGGGTTTACCGGATGACCTGGGCATTCGAGGTAGGCTTTTCGGGGAAGGTGGCTCGCTGTTTGGCCTGGACAATGACAAGATCCGCGATAACACGGGCAAATTGGTATCGGTCGCAAACGATACCGCAATTCGCGCATCGGTCGGCGTTGGCGTTTCATGGACTTCCCCATTTGGTCCAGTGCGGGTTGACGTTGGCTTTCCCGTGATGAAACAGCAGTATGACAAGACACAGACCGTGTTTTTTAGTTTCGGCACCCGTTTCTAGAAACCCAACCGCGTAGCAGGACAACAGGATTTTCAGCAATGACAACAACCGGCCCATCCTTTGACCTTCCGGTGATGGCCGACAGGATCTTGGCGATGCTGCCGCACCGCTATCCGATTCTCCTGATTGACCGGATCCTTGAAATCGAAGTTGGCGAGCGTGCAGTAGCGCTGAAAAACATCACCATCAATGAACCGCAGTTCCAGGGCCACTTTCCGGGCCACCCGATTATGCCAGGTGTGTTGTTAATAGAGGCAATGGCGCAGGCAGCAGCAGCACTGGTCGTAGCCACACTGGGCGATAAAGCGGAGGGGCGGCTCGTCTATTTCATGACCATAGAGAACGCCCGTTTCCGCAAACCGGTCGTGCCTGGCGACCAGGTCCGCATCACCGTAACCAAGGACCGGCAACGCGGGCCAGTATGGAAATTTAAGGGCGAATGCTCGGTCGACGGCACACTGGCCACGGAAGCAATTTTCAGCGCAATGATCGTGGAACGCTAGCAAATGTCCACTATTCACCCCTCAGCCATAGTAGAGGCTGGTGCGACACTCGCTGACGATGTTGAAGTCGGGCCGTTCTGTCTGGTCGGCGGCGGCGTTTCTCTGGCGGCTGGCGTGCGGTTACACAGTCATATTGCGATTGTCGGTAAGACTTCAGTGGGCGAGCGAACAGAGATCTACCCGTTCGCCTCCATCGGTCATTGCCCCCAGGATCTGAAATTCCAAGGCGAGGCCTCCCGCCTGGAGATTGGCAGTGACAATCGGATCCGCGAGTACGTGACCATGAACCCCGGCACTGAAGGCGGTGGCATGGTCACCCGTGTTGGCAATGGTTGCCTGTTCATGGCCAGCGCACATGTGGCGCACGACTGTCAGGTCGGCAACAATGTCATCATGGCCAACAACGCAACGCTGGCTGGGCACGTGCACGTTGGTGATTTTGCCATATTCGGCGGATTGTCTGCTGTTCATCAGTATGTTCGCATCGGCGCGCATTCTATGATTGGCGGCATGTCTGGCGTAACCAACGATGTCATCCCCTATGGCACCGTCGTCGGCTCTCACGCTCACCTTTCCGGTCTGAACCTGATCGGGCTGCGCCGCCGCGGCTTTGCGCGGCAGGAGATCGATCTGCTGCGCCAGGCTTATGATCTGCTGTTCCAGGATAGTGGTACTCTGACAGAGAGGCTGCTGGAAGTTGAAGCGGCCTTGGGTGATTTCCCCGCCGTGCGCAGTATGGTCGAATTTGTCGGCTCCGAGACATCGCGTGGCGTGTTAACGCCAAAGACCTGAAATGGCTGAAATCGGCCCAAAGGGTACACTCGGCATTATTGCTGGCCGGGGGCAATTGCCGGCAGAATTGGCCCGCGCAGCCAACGGTCTGGGCCGGGATGTCTTTATTCTTGCATTGCGAGGACAGGCAGATAGCTGTGTCGTATCCAGCTTCCCGCATAATTGGGTACGAATGGGCGATGGAAGCAAAGTGCTAGGCCTGCTGCGCCAGGCCAGCGTGCGGGAACTAATATTCGCTGGCGGCGTCACCCGCCCTTCCCTTTTGTCGCTTCGTCCGGACACCCGCGCGGCCCGGTTCCTGGCGAAAGCCAGTTTGCGGGCGCTGGGCGATGACTCCCTGCTAACCGCCATAATCCGCGAATTTGAGGCAGAGGGCTTTCGTGTGATCGGCGCAGACTCCATCTGGGGTGAGGCGCGCATGCCGGCAGGTCGGTTGGGAAAGCATACCCCCGCAGAGGCAGACTGGCTTGATATCCGGCGTGGCGCAGAGGTCGCCGTGGCACTGGGCAAGGCAGATGTCGGCCAGGGAGCCGTCGTACAGCAAGGCATCGTGCTGGCCGTCGAGGCGGCCGAGGGCACCGACGCCATGTTGTCCAGGGCAGCTAGCCTGAAGCGTGAAGGCGGCGGCGGCGTGCTGGTCAAAGTCGCAAAACCGCAACAGGACAAGCGGGTTGATCTACCCACCATTGGTCTGGATACGGTTCTCAGCGCCGCGAACGCTAACCTGAAAGGGATAGCGGTTGAGGCTGGAAGCGCGTTGCTGCTGGACAGGGCCAAGGTTATCGCGGCGGCAGATGAGTGTGGTCTGTTTGTCTATGGAATCGACCTGAACCGCTTGTTTCAGGATGAGCCAGGCAATGCCGGTTGATGCGCCGAAGATATTTTTCGTAGCGGGGGAACCGTCGGGCGATGCTCTCGGGGCTGGCTTGATCCAGGCCCTTCGAATGAGCGCGCCGGACGCCGTGTGCCAGGGGGTCGGCGGTCCGCGGGTGGCGGCGGCTGGAATGGAGCTGGTTTTTCCCTATGACGATTTAGCGGTAATGGGGTTGATTGAAGTGCTACCTCGCTATCTCCGCATCCGCCGCCGATGGCACCAGGTCATGGCAGCAATTGGCGAATTCAACCCCGATGTTGTCGTGACAATTGACTCCAGTGGCTTCAACAAGCCAATCGCGAAACAGCTGATTAAACAGGGCTCGACCGCGCGGCGTGTCCACTATGTTGCGCCTATGGTGTGGGCCTGGCGTGCGGGGCGGGCAAAGACTTTCGCGGAATTGTTCCATCATCTTCTGGTGCTGTTCCCGTTTGAGCCGCCCTACTTCACAGCACATGGCTTAAAAACCACGTATGTCAGTCACCCGGCCGCCGAAAAACCCCCAGGCGACGGGGCCGTATTCCGGGCAAGGTATGTAATCCCGGCAGGTGCGCCCCTGCTGGCTGTGTTGCCCGGCAGCCGCAAAGGCGAGTTGGCGCGATTGTTGCCAGTGTTTGAAGAAGCGTTACCGCGGATTGCAGACGCAGTACCTGGGCTGCATCTGGTCTTTCCAACAGTGCCACTAGTCGCAGATCAGGTCCGCGCGACAGCCGCAAAATTGGCAATACCTTCTGTGATTACGGAAACAGACGAGGATAAGCGGGACGCGTTTGCTGCTTCGACGGCAGCCTTAGCAGCCTCCGGCACGATCACATTGGAACTTGCTCTGGCAAAAGTACCGATGCTGACGACCTACAGAATGAACCGGATCACAGCAGAAATCGGCAAGCGGGTGCTTCAGGTTAAGAGCGCGAGCCTTCCCAATCTACTGTCTGGCCGGGCTTTGGTGCCTGAGCTTCTGCAATATTACTGCACGCCGGAATCGGTTGCCGAGGAAGTCATCAAATTGCTAACCGAACCGGACCGCCGCCAGGCTCAAGCACTGGGCTTCGAGGAGATATCGGCCGCGATGCACTCGCAGGATCGCTCGCCAAGTGCGATGGCGGCCGCTATGGTGCTGGCAGAGGCCGCGGAACGGCGCGCCGCTATCAATCAAGCAATACCGAGTAGGAACTGACCCCATGGCCACGAACCCCTTCACCGCGGGTACGCCGCGCTATCTGCACACGATGATCCGCGTGAAAGACCTGAAAAAGTCGCTGGACTACTACACCCGGTTGCTGGGCATGCAGGAACTGCGCAACAAAGATTTCCCGACCGGCAAATTCACGCTGGCCTTTGTCGGTTATGGCGAAGAAGCCGGAAACACCGTTATCGAACTGACTCACAACTGGGACCAAGAAGAACCCTATAATGTCGGCAATGGCTTTGGCCATTTCGCACTGGGCGTTTCCGACGTCACCGCTGCCTGTGAATTTCTAGCCTCAGAAGGCGTCGAAATCCCCCGCCCGGCAGGTCCCATGAAGCACGGCGGCAGCGTGATAGCGTTCATTAAAGACCCGGACGGGTACCTGATTGAACTGGTTGAGCGAAAGTAACGGTACTATCACAAAGGTATGAAGCCAGGCGAGGGCCTATAGCCCCTCGCCTGGCTCTAAACGTGTACTAGCCTCTAATTTGTTCCAGTTTGTTATCATAAACACAGAGGAGGTTATGACCATGAAGAAAGCTCTCATTGCGGCCGCTCTTACAGCATGTGTTTCGACCGGGGCTTTCGCAGGCGCGGACGACGATATCAAGTACCGCCAGAATGTCATGAAAGCGATTGGGTCTCAGATGGGCTCGATCGTTGCAATCCTAAAAGGCGATGTCGGCAACAAGGAAGCGTTGGCCAATCATGCAGCGCTGATGGGTGCTGTGACCAACACGGCCATCACCGTTCCGGCCTTCAAACCCAACACGGATGGCCAAGGTGAACGCAAAACCACAGCAACCGCCGCGATTTGGTCCGACTGGACAAAGTTCGAAAAGGGCCTGATGGATCTTGAAGCCGCCGGCCAGGCCGCGGCAGCAGCCGGTGCGAACATTACGTTCGCTGAAGTGAAGGCGCTGGGCGCGACATGCAAAGCCTGCCACAGCAATTTCCGCGTCAAGAAGTAAGATTGCTTAGAGGTACGTCACCGCTGCCCAGACCAGGGCGGCGGCGGCGGCCAACGCTGGTAGAGCCAGCCAGACCGGTGTCATCCGGATCACCGGCAGTGGCGCTGGCCACCATTTAACGCCGGTAATCATCGACCCAATCAGATTTTCTTTCTTGAAGATCAGATAAAAGAGCGCCGCGGCTACGTGCACACACACCGCGAGCAAAATCACGTTGAACAATAGATGGTGCAAACCGGTCAGCGTATCTGACCATTCCTTGCCGACCAGATTGAACAACGGCGCTTCGAAAAAGATATCGTCATTGCTCATCAGGCCTAACACCGCCTGGGTTGCCAGCAGCAGCAACAGGCCAACAATCATGCAGGTCCCTAGCGGATTGTGTCCGACAGGCTCCTGGTTAGGACCGGAAATCAAGCCGCGCGCATAGGCCAATACGGCTTTTGGGCCTTTGATAAAGTGCCAGAACTGTGCGGTTTCGCTGCCTACTATCCCCCAAATAATCCGATAGACCACTAGAGTCAGGATCGCTTGACCAACCAGCGCGTGGATTTCCATCTCGCCGAGTTCTATCGACAACCACGCGCCGCCCACGAGCCCTGCTAACAGCCAGTGAAAGACTCGCGTCGGCAGGTCCCATACCTTCAGGGGCAGCAGTTTGTTGCTATCCCTGTGCTTTTGTTGAGCAGCCATCGCACCAGTTTTCCTATTTTTGTTTCCAGCGGTTTCGATCCGCATTGCCAGCATCCCCCTACGCTAACTCGATGACTTGATCCAACAAATTCAGCAACGGAATGGTATTCGGCTCACCAATCTTTCATCGAGCAAGCGCTTGAAGCTGAGTGGAGCGCATGGCTTGCGCCATTTTCCAATGAGACGACGCTCCGAGGGGCCCGCGCGGGTCGTTCGTCACGCTCACCTGCCAGAACGAGAGGGAATGACCGGGATTGGCCCAGTGCCCGTGAAAGGGCCACGCGGGCGGGATCGTGATCGGCAGGCTGAGAAGGGTCGGTTCTCTTCTTCGATCCTGCCACCGTATCTGCGCAAGGCGAAGTCCGTCGAGGACTTACTGCCCTGGCTTTCCCTCAACGGCATTTCCACGGGCGATTTTCAGGCGGCCTTGGCCGCGCTGCTCGGGCCGAACGCGGCGGGCCTGTCGTCCCCCACCATCTCGCGGCTGAAGTCCGATTGGTGGGAGGAGTACGACCGCTGGCAGAAGCGCGATCTCAGCGCCCGGCGCATCGTCTATGTCTGGGCGGATGGCGTCTATTTCCAGCCAAGGATGGAAGAAAAGCAATGTGTTCTGGTGCTGCTCGGCGCGGATGAATGGGGCCGAAAGGAGATACTGGGGCTGACCGACGGCTATCGCGAAAGGACCCAAAGCTGGCGCGCGCTCCTGCTCGACCTCAAGCGGCGCAGCCTCAATCACGCGCCCGATCTCGCGGTAGGCGACGGTGCGCCACCGGACAGGTAAAACCAAAGGCTGTCTGAGCCGAAAGACCGCCCTCGCCATGGCGGTCAGGCTCCTGATGTCAGCGCAGGGCAAATGGCGAAAGCGCGACGGCGCAAATCGCATGCCTGGGATAATCCAGGGCATTGCATTCATCGACGGGATCAAACAAATGCAAAACGCCGCCTGATCAAGCCGTCACCAACTTTCGGCCATAGCTCCGCTTACATATGGATGAGTACAAAGCAGCAATAGCCATTGGAGCTTTCCCATGTATCGCTACACTTATGAACCGCACGACCATCAGAACGCCAGTTTCCGGCACTTCTTCGATAAAAACGCGTTGACCCTCTGGGTGTTTGGTATCTGCGTTTTGGCCAGCTTCTTGGCGCTTCCGGTATTTGTCTAAACGCAACGCTAGTAAACGACACCGGGACGGAGCCTTTTGAAAGGCAGCGTCGCCAAGTCCATATTCATCGCACCAGGTGCGGCACACAACAACACTTCGGAAGCTATAGGTTCAAACGCGCCACGAAAATGAACCGAGGACTTTAGCGCCAATATCCGCTGGTCCGATGGCTCCAGGCCCACCGCCCTGAAAAACGCCAGATCAGCGGCTTGCACCTTTCTTCCGGCTACCAAAATTCGAACGTTGCCGTGGCGCAACAATACCAACGGGTCCAAATCCATCTTTGCACCCGAATAGAGCGGGCCATCGCACAGTACCGGCGGCTCTGCAATTTTCTCGACAATAAACGCCGCCACCAGGGGTTCATCCCCAGAAAGCCCATGCTTTGCGCCCAATGCGGCGGATATCACAGCCCCCTCCCCGGCCCGTGCCGCGAGCGTCGCCACATGTGGGTCGAAGATCATACCGCACACTGTCCCCGGCAGATCAGCAGCCACTAGCGCCCGGACCAAGCCCATCGTATCGGCAGTGCCTCCCGCGCCTGGATTGTCCTGCACGTCAGCGATCACCAGCGGCTCTTGCCCCGCGTGGGCTTCAGCCCGCGCGACCGCGGCGTCGATTGACAGCAGCCCTCCTGTAAACTCCGGTCGCGCCGCCAAAACGGCATCGGCCAGTTCATCCACCGCCGCCCGGCAGGCAGAACGGTAGGCGCCATACGCCACAATGCTTGGACCACAGTCGTAAATATCCGCGGCGGGAAAACCCCCGGCGAAGGTCAGCAGCACATCGTGCTTTTCCTCCAGGGCCGGGATCATATCGACAATCCGTTTCGCAGGATCATGATAGGTGCAGCCCCAGACCAGCGGAAACAGGAACGGCAATTGCCGGAAGACACGCTCGGTCAAATGCTCGCCCGCCAGCATTCGCTCCAACCAGCGCAGCATATGCGCACCTGTCTCCGCCATATCTTCATGCGGATATGTCCGGTAGCTGAGCAATGCGGAGGCTCGCCCGACCATGGCCGGTGAAATATTGGCGTGATAGTCTAGCGTGGCGACGACCGGTATTTTCCATCCGTCCGGCTTCAGGATATCGCGGCAACGCTTAATCGTATCGGATTCCGCATCCTCCAGATGCTCCGTCACCATGGCACCATGCAGACTGAGGTAGACCGCATCGACTGGCACCACTGCCCACAGCGCATCCTGCAACATGCCGGCAATGCGCTCATAGGCGCGTTCTTCAACATAGGAGGACGGACTGGCCGACGCCCAAAGCAGCGGCACAATCTCATGGCCTGCCGCCTCCGCTGCTTGGATGAAGCCGGCGAGCGCTAGATTGTAGCCTCTGACTTCTTTTACAACTTCGGGCCCGCGGGTCAGCGGTGGCCAGGAGTACCCTTGCTCAAAGTCCGCCATGGAAGCCTTGGCTGGCGCAAAAGTATTGGTTTCGTGCCGGAATCCGGCAACAGCAATGCGGGCCATAGCGATGCAGTCCATCGTGGTTTATCCTACGTCAACAAACTCTCCCCCTTCGCGTGCAAAGACAAGATGCCGATAGGACCATTTAAGGAATTTTCACCAGATGCCGCCTGCCCGCTCGATGGGTTGCGCGTGCTGGATCTCTCCCGTCTGGTAGCAGGCAATCAGGTTAGCGCCTTGCTCGCTGATTTCGGAGCAGAGGTGATCAAGATCGAACCGATGGACGGCGATCCCCTCCGTTCCTGGGGCTCGGCCGGTCATCCGATCCAGTGGAGCATCTATGGCCGCAACAAAAAAAGCGTGCCGATGAACCTGCGCGACGACAGAGCCAAAGAATTGCTGCTGCGCCTGGTCGAAACCGCTGACATCTTCATTGAAAACTATCGTGTCGGCGGCTTGGAGCGAATGGGGTTGGCACCGGGCGTATTGCATGCTCGCAATCCGGGCCTCGTGATCGTTCGCGTCACTGGCTTTGGCCAAACCGGCCCTTACCGCGAGCGTCCGGGCTTCGGCACGCTGATCGAGGCTATGACCGGCTTTGCGACAAAGACCGGCTTCCCCGACAAGCCCCCCAGCCTTCCTAATATGGCACTGGCAGACATGGTGGCAGGCACTTATGGCGCGTTCGGGGCAATGGTGGCGGTTCAAGCCAGGACGGCGAAAGGCGACGGCACTTTCACCGGAGGACAGGTGATCGACCTTTCCCTGATGGAGCCGCTGCACGCTATCCTGGGCGGCGACGCGGCGGTGCATGCGTCGAGCGGCAAGTCCCCCATGCGCTCCGGCAACCGCTCCATTACTGCCGCCCCCCGCAATACCTACCTAACCAATGATGGGAAATGGTTGGCCATCAGCGGCTCTATGCAGGTGATGGCCCTTCGGATTTTCCGGGCGATCGGGCGCGAGGATCTGGGTGAGGATCCACGCTACAACACTCCAGCCGCCCGTGTCGAGAATATGGAATATGTGGACCAGGTTGTTGCTGACGCGGTGGCAGAGAAGACGTTGGCAGAGAACCTGGAGTTTTTCGAACGCCTGGAGGTTACGGCAGGTCCGGTTTACGACGCGGAACAGTACCGGAAAGACCCCCATGTGATCGGGCGGGAAGCCCTGGTCGAAATGCCGGACGAGAGTATGGGCCGTGTTCCCATGCACAATATCGTTCCGCGCCTGTCGGATACGCCGGGTGCCATCCGCCGCCGTGCACCGAAGCTTGGTGAGCATACCGATGAAATACTGGGTGGAATTGGCCTACCCGCAGAAGAGATAGCAGCACTGAAGGCCGAAGGTGTCCTCTAACAATCGGCGCATTTGGGCACTAACGACCGGCGAAGCCGGTATGCAGAGCCAGGCGCTGGGACTAGCGGAAGCCGTCGGCGGCGAGATTGCCGTCAAAATCGTACAGCCGCGCAAACCCTGGCGCTGGCTGCCGGGTCATTTGGCACCAAAGCGTATTGGATGTGTGGCCGCCAACCCCAGTGAATTTGGCGGTCCGGCGCCTGATTTGGTTATCTCCTGCGGCCGGCGCAGCGTGCCAGCAGCGTTAGCACTTCGGAAAGCCGGCGCACTTGCCGTGCACATCCAAAACCCTAGTGCCTCTCTCAGCGCGTTCGATTTGGTTGTGCCACCACGGCATGACGGGCTTAGTGGGCGAAACGTCATGCCAACACGGGCAGCCATTCACCGGGTTACGCCCAACAAGCTGCAAGCCGCTGCGCAGGAGTGGGAACCGCAGTTTAAAAGCCGCCCTCACCCCTGGATCGCCGTATTGGTTGGTGGCAAGAGTGGTGCATTCTCCTTCGATGCAGAAGACGCGGTTATGCTGGCTGGCCAGCTGCAGGACCTGAGTGCAAGCGGAGCGAGCCTCCTGATCACAACCTCCCGCCGCACCGGGACCGACAACACGCGCTTGCTGCAGGATGCCTTGCCCGATGCTTACTTCTGGACCGGCGAGGCCGACGGTCCTAACCCGTATTTCGGCCTGTTGGCCGTCGCCGACCATATAGTCGCCACATGCGACAGCGCTTCCATGGTCTCGGAGGCCTGCTCGACGGGAAAGCCGGTGCATATCATTGAGTTGACTGGGGGGAACAAACGGTTCCGCGCATTTCTGAACGGTTTGTATCAGGATAATTTTGCCCGCCGCTTTGCAGGCTCGCCCTTGCCTACCTGGGAATACGAGCCGCCAAACAACACCGAGGAGGTTGCTGCGGCTGTGCTGCAATTGCTGCAGAAACGGATAACCAATTCTCAGAGCATAGCCGGTTCAAATTAGAGCAGACTTCCAGAGCCAAACGGATCAGGATCAGTACTAACGCGGCATTGGCAGGGTCATGCTGTCATACGGCTTCCAATCGGTAATTTCCGGGTAGTGCTCAGCTCGCCATCGCCGCACCCGCCGGTTCATAACCGAGCGCCATAGTTGCGGTGAAAAGGCGATGCCAACCATGACCGGGTAGCCATAGGGTAGTCTTGGCGCATCCGTATCAGAGTAGGTCTGGAGTAAGGGATAAGACCGCTTCGGTTTGAAATGGTGGTCGCTATGGAGTTGCAGATTGATCAACAAGGCAGTAGTTGCCGGATAGGGCGCATTCCATGAATGACGCTGACGCATGTGCTCATATACACCCTGTCCCAAATGCTTGCGGGTCAGGCCATAGTGCTGAATGTAATTAATCATTTCAGTTAGCATTATAGCTATAAAACATTGTATCAGAAACAATATTACACCGAACGACCCTGCAATGAGCGCTGCTGCCGCTATGCACAACATGGCGCCACCAAAATAGCGCCAAAATGGATTTTCACTGGAAGCTACAGGCTTGCCTCTGCCCTTCAACCGTTCTGCTTCAATCTGCCAGGCTGACGCGATGCTCTCTGGGATAACCCGGCGGAGAAAATGATAGGCGCTTTCGTTGTAGCGGGACGTCGCGGGATCACGCGGCGTGCCCACATACCGATGATGAGACCTAAGATGCTCAGTCATAAAATGACCATAACATACAGTTATTAATAGAATTTCTGCCGCTATTTTTGACATCTTGTCCCGGCGGTGCATCAGTTCATGCGCATAGACCACTCCGAAGGTGCCGGTGCCGATACCGACGCAAATCATCAAGCCAACTGCTTCGGCAGTGCCAAACCATTCGGTCTGCGCCACCACCGCCAAACCACCAAAAATTAAGTTCAACTGAATAGGAAGCCAAAGCAGTATAATCCATTGATAATAAGATATTTTTTTACCCTCTACGCTCAAGGCCGGATTGGCCTCGTTTGTAGGGCACACCATATCAAGCAGCGATGCGCCGCCCCATAGAACCACGGGCACGCTTACCAGAAACCATCCACCAGCGGAGGCTGCACCAGCCAGAATGAAAACGTACAGGACCGACGCAGCAAAGATGATTGCGGACCGCATTCCATCGTGCTTACCGGAATTTGTCACAGCGCATTGGTCGTCAAAGCGTCAGCCACCAGCCGTCCTCTATCTGGTCTGAATCGTCAAAAGTCAGAGAACCGAATCTGCCGAACCGCAATGGTTTCGGCAATTATGCAGAACAGCCACTGCCGATTCGTTCTCGCTGGCGCTCGAATTATATCCTGCTGTTGATATTAGACGGCGGGCACGGCAAGTACTAGCATCTCTGATAACTCAGATACTGAAGGACACCGAGAAACAGCTGACAGTTGGTGATTTTCCTGAGGGGCGGCATATCATGGCGTTGTTCCCGCGCCGCAATTCTCGCCGAGAAAAGGCTATGCCCCATGACGAGAGATACCATCACCGCGTTGCCCCATCCCAAGGGATTTTCCGCCGATCCGCTGACGGATTTGATCCGTTCCGGGGCGCGGCAGTTGATCGAGCAAGCGCTTGAAGCTGAGTGGAGCACATGGCTTGCACCATTTTCCAATGAGACGACGTCCGAGGGGCCCGCGCGGGTCGTTCGTCACGCTCACCTGCCAGAACGAGAGGGAATGACCGGGATTGGCCCAGTGCCCGTGAAAGGGTCACGCGGGCGGGATCGTGATCGGCAGGCTGAGAAGGGTCGGTTCTCTTCTTCGATCCTGCCACCGTATCTGCGCAAGGCGAAGTCCGTCGAGGACTTGCTGCCCTGGCTTTCCCTCAACGGCATTTCCACGGGCGATTTTCAGGCGGCCTTGGCCGCGCTGCTCGGGCCGAACGCGGCGGGCCTGTCGTCCCCCACCATCTCGCGGCTGAAGTCCGATTGGTGGGAGGAGTACGACCGCTGGCAGAAGCGCGATCTCAGCGCCCGGCGCATCGTCTATGTCTGGGCGGATGGCGTCTATTTCCAGCCAAGGATGGAAGAAAAGCAATGTGTTCTGGTGCTGATCGGCGCGGATGAATGGGGCCGAAAGGAGATACTGGGGCTGATCGACGGCTATCGCGAAAGGACCCAAAGCTGGCGCGCGCTCCTGCTCGACCTCAAGCGGCGCGGCCTCAATCACGCGCCCGATCTCGCGGTAGGCGACGGTGCGCCACCGGACAGGTAAAACCAAAGGCTGTCTGAGCCGAAAGACCGCCCTCGCCATGGCGTTCAGGCTCCTGATGTCAGCGCAGGGCAAATGGCGAAAGCGCGACGGCGCAAATCGCATGCCTGGGATAATCCAGGGCATTGCATTCATCGACGGGATCAAACAAATTCAAAACGCCGCCTGATCAAGCCGTCACCAACTTTCGGGCATAGCTCAAGGACACCACGCCATGGCTCACTCCCCCACCAGCACGCGGCTGCCCGCTTCCGGCATTGCAGAACTCTTCACCACTGATGCGCGCTGGCAGGCGTGGATGGATGTGGAGGCGGCCTTGGCCAAGGCGCAGGCAGAAATCGGTATGATTCCAGCGGAAATGGCACCGATCATCGCTGCTCATGCCAAGCTGGAACTTTTTGACCGTGACCGTGTCGACGAAGGCTTCCGGCGCACCGGCCATACCATCGTGCCACTGGTGTGGGAATTGGCCCGCCTCTGCGGAGAGCCGGCGGGTGGTTATGTGCACTGGGGCGCCACCACCGAAAATATCGTGCGGACCGGTGATACGCTGCGATTGCGCAAGGCGCATCACATCTTTCTGACGCTGGTGGACGAAACGCTCGTTGCCATGGCCGAACTGGCAGAACGCTCCGCTGACATGCCGATGGCAGGCCGGACCCATGGCCAGCACGCCGTACCAGTAACCATGGGTTTGAAAGTGGCTTCATGGATCGACGCTCTTCTTCGGTTTAAAGAGCGGCTGCACGAGGTGGAGAAGCGCATCTTCATCGGCATGCTGGGCGGTGCCGCCGGGTCGCTGGCGAGTTTCGATGGTGACGG
Organism: Alphaproteobacteria bacterium; assembly: GCA_965202745.1. Lineage (GTDB taxonomy): Bacteria > Pseudomonadota > Alphaproteobacteria > Bin95 > Bin95 > JACKII01. The sequence goes on along the minus strand of CBDBCB010000017.1, from coordinate 23,826 downwards.
CCTGAAGCTGCAAGCTAAGTATTCTGAGGTGCTGGGCCTGACGCCGATGGAAGTACCCTCGCGCTCACTCACTGATCATCAGGCGGAGTATGTCGCTATTCTGGGCCTGTTCGGCGGCTCGGCAGGAATGATCGGCCGCGAGATTTATCACCTGATGCGCACGGAATATGGCGAGGCCGAGGAACCCGTACCGCCGGGAACCGTCGGCTCCTCCACCATGCCGCAAAAACGCAACCCGCACCTGGCGCAGGATATCATCGCTGGTGGGGCACAAATCAGAGCGTTGGTGCCGCTGGCCATGGAGGCTATCCAATCCGAGCATGAAGCCGACCGGACCACGTCCCTGATGCTGCGCGATTCGATGCAGACTGCCTGCACTGCGACCGGCGACGTCTTGATTCGCCTTCGCCAGGTGATGCGAGGTCTGAAGCTAAACCCGGAACGGATGCGCGCCAATCTGGATATAGGGCAAGGTCTCATTATGGCAGAAGCACTGATGCTGACCCTGGGCACCACGATAGGCCGCCAGGAAGCCCATGATGTCATATATGACGCGGCACAGGAGGCTGGGCAGGGGTATGGCGACTTCGCCACTCTGCTATCTGAGGACGATAGGGTTACCCGTCACCTCTCTCTCGATCAGATCAAGGGCATGCTAGATCCAGCCGCCTATACCGGAGAATCCGGCGATGTCGCCCGCTTGGCCGCTGCCAAGGCACGGGCGTCAGCATCCGGTTAATCCATCAGCGCTGCGAACCTGTTGCCTGAAAACACAGAACCCCGCGAACACTTGGTCCGCGGAGCTCCCAATAGGTCATTTGCCTAACCCGTTTCTCAGCACGGGCCCCTCTTGGCTGCTTCAGCTTTCCGGCTTTCTGCCAATGCAATTGCCTTCAAATTTTAAGTTAGGGAGACGAACCAAACTTGCCTTCAACAGTGTGACAGTGTCTTCCGACAAAGCGACGGTGTATGCGGCAGAAGGTTCTCCATCTCACCCGCCTATGCCTTTCGGCACGGCGCGTTTTTGACCATCGGGAAGGATCATGCTTTTTCGCACCCTCCAAGTAACGGAAACCTTGCTTACTTAAGACCAGCAGCCATCATTCCAAAGAACCGGAATATTGATTACTTAGCCATTCACGCTCTACGAAGCGCTATCCGTAGTAAGCCGGCGGAGTCATGTGGTTAGCACCCTCCTGGTTTCGTTGACAACAGCATGATCGCTGCTCCCAAGAAATTCACAAAGACTTCGTTAACGCCCATGAAGGCTGAAGGTCTTTTGAACTTCTTGAATCTTATTTTGGTTACACACCCCAGGTTGTCAACGTGGAAATCGCGCCGCGGTCACTTTTTTTGGCTAGAAGGTTGTTTGGGGTCGAAGCCCCCAGTCCGCAATGAGAGGCGGCGCGCATTCAACGGGTCAGTCAAAAATAATGACGCTGCGGGCAATATCCCCACGCTTCATCTCTTCAAAAGCATCGTTGACGTCTTCCAACTTGATGCGCTGGCTGATCATCTCATCAAGCTTCAGACGGCCCTGCTTGTAGAATTCCACATAGCGGGGCATGTCCACCCGGAAACGGTTGGAACCCATATTCGAGCCCTGCATCTTTTTCTCACGCAGGAATTCCGGGCCGTGCAGTTCAACTTTTTGACCGACTGGGATCATGCCAACAATAGTCGCCGTCCCGCCTGGGCGGATCATGCGGAAGGCATCTTCGGCCGTCTGCTTCAAACCGATGGCCTCAAACGCGTGGTGCACCCCCTCGCCTTCAGTCAGTGCGCGCACCTGCTTGGCGACATCTCCGTCATTGGGATTAACCACGTGGGTCGCCCCAAATTCCTTAGCCAGGTTCAGTTTGGTGCCCGACAGGTCGATGGCGATGATCTTGCTGGCACCCGCTATGTGAGCGCCGTTGATAGCAGATAGACCAACGCCGCCGCAGCCGATGACCGCCACCGTCTCTCCGGCATGGATACGCGCGGTATTCTGCACCGCACCGACGCCTGTGGTTACACCGCAGCCGATCAGCGCGGCGCGGTCGAGCGGCATGTCATCTGCAACCTTCACCAGCGCGTTCTCATGGATCAGCATTTTCTCTGCAAACGCCGAGAGATTGGCGAACTGCTGCACCGGTTCGTCTACAGTACCCAGCCGGGGCGTTTCGCCTGCGCCGCGCTCCAATCCTATGCGCGTGCAGAGCGACATCTGCCCGGTGACACAATACTCGCATCTACCGCAAAACGCCGACAGGCAGGTGATAACAGTATCGCCCGGCTTCACATAGCTAACCAGATTGCCGACTTTTTCGACCACACCCGCCGCCTCATGGCCTAAAACAATAGGCATCTTGGTTGGGTAGAGGCCTTCGATGAAGTGCAGATCAGAATGGCACACGCCACAGGCCGCGGCCTTCACCAACACCTCCCGCGGACCGGGATTGTCGATGTGTATGTCTTCAATCGAGAGAGACTGGTGCGCTTTGCGGAGAACGGCGGCTTTCATGGAGGGGATCCTTTTTCAGAATATGAGCTATCTGATTGCAATCATGACAGCCTCGATTCTGCATTGGAAGGCGATCGATGCACCAAATTGTGCCTTCGTGTGTAGCCGATACTGAACTGGTGCTCAGGGTTGAGCGGCAAAAGAGCGAAACAGCGAACATGCGCCAGTCCAGGAAAGGAAGTATGGTTTGAAAGGCCGCATTTTCTGGCATAAATTCACCGGCTAGGCTGCATGGGTAGGGAGTGGCTTTTTGTTAAAGCGAAAGTCAAAGAAAATAATGAACTTATTCGAAAATGTACAAATTGACCCTGAGAAATTCCGTAAAGAAATGGCGGAAAAAGTAGGGGCACGTAGAACCTACTGTATATTTTTCACGCCTCGCAGCGGCAGCTCTTGGCTGGCGGAGGTATTAGCATCATACAATAAAATTGGTAAGCCGGAAGAATACTTCAATCCTAATTTTGTGCCTAATATTGCCAATCGCATTAATGCTGATAACATTGGCAATTACGTGAAAATGGCAAAAAGACACCTGCAAACAGGAGGGTATTTTGGCTTCGAAATAACTTACTACCAACTCCTAAAAACCATGGGGGAAGAGGATTTTAATAAATTCTTTCCTGCCGATATGAAATCCTTTTATTTGTACAGAGAAGACATTGTCCTACAGGCAGTTTCGCTTGCAAAGGCAGTTAAGACATCAGTTTTTCATTCTGCGTCAGCATCCGACGAGCAAATAGAAAAATCGGATTTAGGATTTGTGTACAACGGCGATGACATTGCCAATTGGCTTGAGCACATTTTTGACCAGGAGAAAAAATTCGAAAAGTTTTTTAAAATGTACGACTATACTCCCCAAAGAATTAGCTATGAAAGAATAACCAGCGCCGGAAAAGTGAACGTATTGAATTTTTTTTTGAAAAACTTAGGCATGCCATTGGAGGAATTTGCAGAGTCGCAAGGCCGCCACCGAAAAATTGGCACATACCAAAATCAAGAACTTGCAATTCGGTTCCGCGAAGAACATGCGTCAAAAATGGAAAAAATTAATGAAGTTCGACAGAAATATATTAGCAACATTGTATCTATCGACCAATTCGTGGCTTAACTAATTCACTCCCCTCTTTTTCTCTATCGCAATAATATCGTTGCACAATTAGTATTGCCACCATCCCCACCCCATACCAGCAGCGTAGATAAAGTACATTCCGCCGGTTAGTATAACGGCCTCCACCACAAGGATGTGTACGCGAATAGCCGTACGGCGCACGATCCACCGGCCAGTGAGATTGCCAGGAATAGTACAGAGTCCGACCATGAATCCTGCGACAGCCAGCCCAGGATCCAAGACGGAGAATCCGCCAAATACCGCCGCTTTGGTTAGGTTTACCGTCAACGCTACCGCTGCCATCGTGCCCATCAGTCCCTCGCCCGCCAGGCCCACCGCCAGCATGAATGGTGCGAGAATCAACCCCGCCCCCACAGTAGAGCCGCTCAAAATACCAAAGGGAATGCCTATCCCCATGATGGTCCGTTTGCCGACACTCACGTTCCGGCGCACCATGAGGCGCCGCATCGGTATGGTCCAAATCAGGAAAACCCCCATCAGCAGTGCGATCGCGCTGGTCGGCAAATAGGAATACACCACAGCTCCGACGATTATGCCGGGAAATGCCGTGGTCATCAGGTTCCTGTACACCGGCCAGGTAAAGCCGCGGCGGAAGGCCCATACTCGGCTGGTGTGGCTGACCAGCAATGAGACGGCAATCACCGGCACAACGGCTTTGATACCTATAACGGGGGCCAGCATGATCGACAGGATCAATCCGCCGCCGAAAACCGCCACACTGTGGAAAAGAGCGGAGAAATAGGCACCCAAAACCAGATACAGCAATGTCGCTGGCTGCAAGTCGCCGAAAATCTGGGTTAGACTGGAAAGCATAGAGGCGGCAGCGGGCCTATGGCGTGCGGTTAGCCAACATAGTGACCCCTGTTCCGCCAGAGAAGCGCTTTAACCATGAATGACCCCATTAAGTCCATTTCCGTTGCCCAGGCACATGAAATCGAGCGCGCCGTCGCCGCGCGCGCCATGGCGCATATCCTGCTCGAAACCAAATCGGCCTATTGCTATGGCAATGAGCCGTTCACCTTTACCAGCGGACGGCGCAGCCCTGTCTATATCGACTGCCGCCAGCTAATCAGCTTTCCCCGTGCACGACGCAAACTGATGGACTTGGCCGTGCAGACGATCGAGCGCGACATCGGCCATGAAAGCACCGACGTGGTGGCCGGCGGTGAAACGGCCGGTATCGCCTTTGCCGCCTGGATTGCAGAGCGCATGGGCCTGCCCATGGTCTATGTGCGCAAGCAGCCCAAGGGCTTTGGCCGCATGGCCCAGATCGAAGGCATCATGCCGGAAGGTGCGCGCGTGCTGTTGGTTGAAGACCTGGCGACCGACGGCGGCAGCAAGGTCAACTTCATTAACGCCATCCGCGAGGCAGGCGGCACCATCAGCGACTGTATGGTGCTGTTTCACTACGGCATTTACCCAGAGAGCACCTCCACCCTAGGAGAGTTAGGCGTGAAGCTGCACGGTTTGGCTACCTGGTGGGATGTAATAGCCGAAGCGGAAAACAGCGGCTACTTCCCGCCGGAAAAGGCCAAGGTGGTGCGCAGCTTCCTGGAAGCACCGGATGGTTGGACACCCTGATGCAGACCCTTCTGGCCGGATTTCTGACGCTCTCTGCGGTTTTTATGATCAGTGCGGCTGACGCACAGAACAAAAAAATGCTGACCATTGGCGTCACGCAGTTTCCATCGACTTTTCATCCGATCATCGATGCGATGCTGGCCAAGAGCTACATCCTCGGCGCTGCTCTGCGTCCGGTCACAACCTATGACCATGATTGGCAGTTGGCATGCATGGTGTGTGTGGAACTGCCGACGCTGGAGAATGGCGGGGCGGTGTTGGAGAAAACGCCGGACGGAAAGGACGGTGTGGCTGTCACTTATCACCTGGACCCGGATGCTACATGGGGCGACGGCACCCCTGTCACCGCCGATGATGTCCGTTTCACCTGGGAGGTCGGAAAGCACCCGGAATCAGGTGTCACGGGCGCAGATGTATATCAACGCATTTGGAAGGTCGAGACCCCTTCCCCGAAAACCGTGATCCTGCACACCGACCGCGTCACCTATACCTACAATGCATTTTCCGTGCAACCGCTGCCGACACATCTGGAGCGTGCCAAGTTTGAGGAGAACCCTCGAGAATACAAGCGGCGCACGCTCTACGACACGGAAACGACCAATCCTGGACTCTATTTCGGCCCATACCGTATCGCCAGAGTATCCTCCGGTGCCTTCGTTGAGCTGGTGCGTAATGAACATTGGCGAGGAGCCGAGCCCTATTTCGATCGGGTCGTGATTCGGGTGGTGGCCAACACCGCAGCGCTCGAAGCCAACCTTCTGTCGGGATCCATCGATTATATCGCTGGGGCGTTGGGCCTAACCCTTGATCAGGCGCTCGCCCTGGAAAAGCGCCGGGGCGGCGAGTTCGAATTCCTCTACAAGCTTGGTCTTGTATACGAACACATCGACCTGAACCTGGACAATCCGATCTTGGCAGACCGGCGCGTGCGCCAGGCTTTGCTCTATGGCATCGACCGTCTGGTGATCAGTCAAAAGCTGTTTCAAGGCAAGCAACCGGTAGCCAAGACCAACGTGAACCCGCTGGACTGGGTCTTCACCGACGAAGTACCAGACTATCCCTACGATCAGAACAAGGCGAAGGCACTGCTGGAGGCGGCCGGTTGGCTGCCTGGCCCTGGAGGCATCCGCGTCAATGGCGATGGCGAGAAGCTTCAGCTAACTCTGGGCACTACTGCAGGCGCGCGGGTACGGGAGCAAGTCCAACAGGTTCTCCAACACTATTGGAAACAGATCGGCGTCGAGATCCTCATCCAGAACCAGCCCGCGCGTGTGTTCTTTGGACAGACCGTGCGGGAGCACCGGTTTGAAGGCATGGCCATGTTCGCCTGGATATCCGCGCCCGAAAGCCTGCCGCGCAGCACTCTGCACAGTTCGATGATACCCACCAAGGCTAACAATTGGGCCGGTCAGAACTATACCGGCTACCAAAACATGGCGGTCGACCAACTGCTGGATGCGATCGAGTTGGATCTGAACCGGGCAACAAGGGTACAGAAGTGGCACGAATTGCAGCGGATCTACGCTCAGGACTTGCCTGCTCTGCCGCTGTATTACCGGGCAAATCCCTATGTCATTCCCCGATGGTTGAAGGGCATACGGCCAACGGGCCATCTGGCGGTTACGACATTGTGGATTGAACAATGGCGGGCTGAATAGGAGAACTGTCAATGAGATCCTCCCTGCCCGTGCCGAACGGGGCCATAGCAGCCATCGTGACCCACCCGGAGATGTTCAAACGGCCAGACATTGTGCCGGCGAAGCCCCGTGCGGACCTTTCTTTGCACCTGGTTCCTGACCCGGATCTTTGCTGGTACCGTGCCCTTTACCGGCGCATCGACGAGGAGTGGCTCTGGTTCAGCAGGGCCATTATGAGTGACCGGCAGCTAAGCGATGTGATCCATCATCCCAATGTGAGTGTCTATGTTCTCCGCGATACCGGACATGACTCGGCTTGCTGGAGCTTGACTGGCGGCAGGCACCTGAATGTGAGGTTGTCTTCTTCGGCCTCGCGCCGGAAGCAGGAAGCAATGCGCCGGGGAGCAGCGGCCTGGATGATGGGAGAGGCGCAGCGCCTTTGACGAAGAGCGTGCCACGCGGCTGTGGCTCCACACCTGCACGCTGGATCATCCGCGGGCGCTGCCTTTCTACCTGCGCCACGGCTTCAATGCCTTCCGCCGGGAGGTAGAGATTGCGCTAGACCCTAGACTGACTGGCGATATGCGGGCGGACGCAGCATCCTTCCATCCAATTATCGGCACCCTGGATGAAGACAGCGCTCTGTGATCCTGCTGTTTATGGATTTTGGCTGGCGAGGCCCTTAAATCGGGCAAATACACACTATATTATGCCAACGGCGGGTAATACTGCCTCACCCTAGCGAAAGTCGTGGTCATAGATCTAATACGCGCCGCACCGCAATTTGCCCTACAAGCCGCTGCCTATTTGTTGGCGGCACTGGGAGTATCCGACTGGTACGAAAATGCGATGGGACTAACAGAAATCGCAGCCAACCGGGAATCGGCTGCCGCGATTCTGAAACTCTCGTTCCGTGATGCCGCGGTCGGAACCGACGGCGCCTGCCTGGCCAAGACTTAGGCCGCCTCGGCTTCGCTCTCCGGCTCAGCCAAGGTACCGGCGATCACGTTAACCAAGGTCTCAATGAAAGCCGGCAGCGCTTCATTGCCAGCGCTGGAAATAATGCCGCCGTCGATGGCGACTTCGTCATCGGACCAGATGGCACCGGCCTGGGTAACTTCTTCCTTCACGACTTCATTGCCGGTAACCGTGCGGGCAGCAACGCACTCTGCCGCGGCCAGCAGAGCTGCGCCACGGCCGACGACACCCAACGTCTTGCCGGAATCGACCATGCCTTTAATGACCCGCTTGGCGTGTGCATTGCCAGACAGTGCCAACAAGCTGCGCTCGCCACCGGGGATCAGCAGAGCGTCGTACTGGCTCGGCAGTACTTTGTTCAGGCCGCTGTCGACGAAGAAATTGTGGCCCCAGGACCCCTCGTGCCAACCATTGACCACACCGACTTCACTGGAAATCACCATGGAAGCAGCGCCTTCGGAGGTCAGCACTTTCTGGATTTCAGTCATGTGGGTTTCCTGGAACCCGTTGGCAACGATGATGGCGACCTTCTTACCACTGAGGCGACGATCCTGCTGCATATGTATCTCCTATCCATGTACTCTGGTGCTCACCGCCCCCTGCGACGGCAGCAACGCGTCGCGCTCCAGCAAAGCTGTAGCGGCATAGACGCGGCGGATGCGCGAAACGGGAGCATGCGGTTGGGGACTGGTTTTTGCCTCGATCACGCGCTGTACTGTTGACGCGTGCGCCGATCCGGTCCAGCGTAAGGTGCGGAACCTATGCATTGATCCCGCCTGACGCAACCCGAGCCTTGCCGCTTTAGCGCTTTTGCCGCAAGGCCCGTAGCCACTTATCCCGCGTTCGTCATTCCCCGCAGACGAAGGCGTAGCGCATTGAGCTTAATAAACCCTTCAGCGTCCCGTTGATCATAAACCGTGTCGGCTTCAAACGTGACCACTTCGGTATTGTACAAGCTCATCGGGGATTTGCGGCCAACCGTGCGGACGTTCCCTTTGAACAGCTTGACCCGCGCCGTTCCGGTCACCCGTTTCTGGCTTTCATCGATGGCAGCTTGCAGCATCTCTCGTTCCGGTGAGAACCAAAAGCCGTTATAGACCAGCTCGGCGTAGCGCGGCATCAACTCGTCCTTCAGGTGCATGGCACCGCGATCCAGGCAGAGCGATTCGACCGCGCGCCGCGCTTCCAGCAGAACGGTGCCGCCCGGCGTTTCATAGACGCCGCGGGACTTCATGCCGACAAAGCGATTCTCCACCAGGTCAAGCCGGCCGATGCCGTGTGCGCCACCCAATTCGTTCAGGCGGGTCAATAAAGCGGCGGGCGACAGACGCACGCCATCGACAGCCACCGGGTCGCCCTTCTCGAACTCAATCTCCACATATTGCGCGGTGTTGGGAGCATTCTCCGGCGAAACAGAGCGGGTGAACATATCCTCGTCGGGCTCTGTCCATGGGTCTTCCAGCGCCTTGCCCTCATAAGAGATGTGCAGGAGGTTGGCGTCAGTCGAGTACGGGGCCTCGCCGCGTTTGTCCTTGGCAATCGGGATTTGGTGCTGTTCAGCAAACTCAATCAGCTTGGTGCGTGAGTTCAATTCCCACTCCCGCCACAGCGCAATCACTTTGATGTCGGGCTTGAGTGCGTAATAGCCCAATTCGAACCGGACCTGGTCATTGCCCTTGCCGGTCGCGCCGTGCGCCACCGCGTCGGCACCGACCATCTCGGCGATTTCAATCTGACGTTTGGCAATCAATGGCCGGGCAATAGAGGTGCCAAGCAGGTAGACACCTTCATACAGTGCGTTGGCCCGGAACATCGGAAAGACGAAATCGCGCACGAACTCTTCACGCAGGTCATCAACAAATATCTGTTTGATGCCGAACATCTCGGCTTTCTTGCGGGCTGGCTCCAGTTCTTCGCCCTGCCCCAAGTCGGCGGTGAAGGTCACCACCTCGCAATTATACTCTTCCTGCAACCACTTCAGAATCACCGAAGTATCCAAGCCACCAGAGTAAGCCAACACAACGCGCTTAATCGAATCCGTCATCGTTCCTCGCCGCAGCATTCGGGCGCTAAACTGCGCCTGAAACTACTGCTCTGCATTAAGGGTTCTTTTACAAGCGTTGCCTTATCGTAATCACAGCCTGCAAGCAAACAACGAACGCAATTGCAGGCCGGTTGGGTAGCCGCAGGCGACCCGGTCGAGCGATGAACGAGTTGCATTCCGTGTCGTCACGCGGAGGAAGAACGCTAATCCATGACGCCAAATGCGGAATCCTGTTCGGCGGCTGCGCCTCCCCCTCCGGGTTATGGTACCGGCACCGGCGCGCGGCAACCCGTGGGCTTGGTAGTGTCGGCCGATGCTGCGTTTTCGGCATTCGTGCGGTCGCAGGTCCCGGCAGTCCGGCGCAATACCGTCGCGATCCACCGCTGCGATACCCTTGCCGAAGCCGACAAACAACTGCGCTTTAACGAGTACGCCTATGCCCTGCTCGACGCACGCCGCCAGCCGCTTCATGCAGCAGAAAACTTGGCTGCGATCCTATCGATAGCGCCCCGGTTACCGGTGATCGTCTGCCTGAGCGAAAGCACAATCAAGCCGCCGGACGCCCAGCTTCGTGCGTTGGGCGCATTCGAAATCGTCACGTCCAACTCGTGGCCGGATGAGCGGCTAACCACAGCCTTGCGACATGCCCTGTGGTTTGCATCAGCCAATCAGCCTGACACACCTCCTACCGGCAGCTTTCACGAGCCTGACCGCCCATTGTTGGCTGAAGTCAGCCATGAAATGCGCTCACCATTGAATTCCATCATTGGATTTGCGGAAACGATCGAGCAGCAGGCGCTCGACCCTTGGCCTGTCGAGCAGGCCCGTTACCGTGACTACGCCCGTCACATCCGCAACAGTGGCGAGCATCTGCTTGCCCTCTTCGAAGACCTCCTGCAGATCGGCGATAGTCAGACCTTCGCGTTGGCGATGGAGGACGAGGCTGACCCCGCCCACATTCTTCAGCGGGTGGCAGAGATGATGCGGGCTGCTGCATTGGAAAAAGAGCTTTCACTGGTTCTCAACATCCAGAAAAGCACCCGGTCGTTCCGCTGCAATGAGCGTTTCCTGGCGCAGGCATTGCTGAACCTGCTGTAAAACGCGATCAAGTTCACCAATCCCGCCGGATCGGTGGTTCTGTCAGTGGAGCAGACCACGGATACCATTTTCACAGTCCGCGATTCCGGCGTTGGCTGTGCGCCGGAACGCCTCCTGCTGCCGCGGAATTCCAGCCTCGGCCGGAGTGCGAAAAGTGGTCATGGGCTGAGGTTGCGCTTTGTTGAGCGGGTGACAGCGGCCCATCGGGGACGCCTGTACATTGAAAGCAGCCTCGGTACTGGCACTGAAATCCGGATCATGCTGCCCGATGCCGCGGCGAATGAAGCACAGCGTTGAGTACGCCTGGTGCGCGCGCCTGTTGCCTGATCGAAACGCTTGCATCCGCGAGCGCCTCGTGAATCAGCCCATTCTTTTTAAATATTGGTGGCTCTATTCCGCGAACGGATGGGTACCATCCGTTTCCATCGGACCACTAGGCAGACGGCGACGCGCAAACCGCCGTCCCGCAATGATGCCTATTTCTTGTCACTTTCATCGAACGACGCAAACGGGTCAGCTTCGCCATTGGCCGGTTTCGGCTGGCCATCCCGAACATCCAATGCGCGCCGCTGCCGGTAGGCCGCCCGTGTCGTCGCATAATAGTCCAGTGACTCCCGCAGCAAATCTAGCGGCTCAATCAGCTTCTCCCGCGTTACCACAACTTGCGCAACCGTGCGGCTCGTCCGGAAAGTTTGGCCGGCACCAGCGCCATAGGTCGCGATCGAAACCGGATCGGCCAGAGCATCAACCAGTGTGCCCGCGGCATCACGGACTGATGACGGACCCAAGAACGGCAGCACTAAGTAGAAGCCATGACCACTACCATGTCCCGCAAGTGTTTGCCCCATATCTTCGGAATGCATGGGGAATCCAGCCGGGGTCGCAATGTCGAAAAGACCACCCACCCCGACAACGGTGTTGATGAACAGACGTCCAAACGCGATTTGAGCCCGCTCCGGTTTGCCTTGAAGCAAGCCGTGCACGATCGTCAGTGGCAGTGTCAGATGATCCAGGAAATTGCTCAGAATATCTTTGATTGGCGGCGGCGTAGCTTCCCGGTATACATAAGCCGCAGGACGGATAAGCATCGTGTCGACGGCATCGTTGAACGCGAAAATGTGCCGATTCATGCCTTCAAGCGGATCGTTCAGAGTAGCCTCTCCACCCGGCGTTTGCTGACCAGATGGTGTCGCACAGGCGGCGAGCAGCGCTGTCGCCATCAACACGATGATACAACGCTGAAAATAACCTAATACCTGGTGTGCGAACGAGGCTGTTTGGCTCATTCATCTTCCCTCTTGACGCGACGAAGGCGTAGCTTCACCCCCGGGTCCCGCCCATGCGCCGACAAATTCCGACCAGTTATGTGGTCCGGACAACACTCCTCCTATCACACTCCCCGGAGCATGCCAATTGGATCGCTTGAGCTCACATTCGTCACAACGGCCAAACCTTGGCGGCGGACCTATATAATGATATCTTTATATTTTTAATGGTTTCTTTCCGGGAAAGCGCCGCCCCATGCATCAACTGGTTGAACGTCTGAAAGCGATCGCCGAGCCGACCAGGCTGCGGATCGTCAGGCTGTGCGCGGATGGCGAACTCGCGGTTTCCGAACTGACGGTCATTCTGGATCAAAGCCAGCCTCGCGTCTCCCGGCACCTGAAAGTGTTGAGTGATGCGGGTATCATTGTCCCCATGCGTGAGGGCAATTGGACCTTCTACCGGCTGTCGCGGGATACCCAGAATATCGCAGTCCCTGTGCTTGCATACCTTAATACCGACGACCCGATGATTGCAGACGACCGGCAACGTCTGGACGCCGTCCGCCGGCGGCGGCAGGAAACCGCAGACGCCTATTTCAGTAGCCATGCACCGGAATGGGATGCAATCCGGGGCATGCATGTGGACGCCAGCCAGGTAGAGCAGGCCCTCCTCGGCCTGGTGCCGAAAGGGGTGTTTGATGTACATTTGGACATTGGCACTGGTACCGGCCGCGTCCTCTTGGTGCTGGCCAAGCGCGTGACGGAGTCGATCGGCATAGACAATTCCCGCGCCATGCTGACGGTCGCCCGCGACCAGACTGCCCGGGCAGGCCATACCGGCGTCAGCCTGCGCCTGGCTGATATGTACAGTCTTCCGCTGCCCGACCAGTCGGTCGATCTGGTCACTGTCCATCTGGTCCTGCACTATTCCGACGCGCCCGAGCAGGTGGTCGCTGAAGCAGCCAGGGTTCTGCGCCCCGGTGGGCGGTTGATCCTGGTCGATTTTGCGCCGCATCAGAATGAAGAACTGCGCCGGAAACATGCGCACCGCCGGTTGGGTTTCAGTGAGGAAGAGGTCCGCAAATGGCTCGGCGCGAGTGGCATGATCTGGAAACGGGCCGAAGCCCTGCCGGGGGACGTACTGACCGTGGTGCTGTGGAGCGCCGACAAGATCGCCGATGACAATTCCGTCCCACAGCCCCGGGCAGCCGGGTCGCCGTGGCTTTAATCGTAAAACACAAGGCTATCCAAGCATGAGCGACGCTGAAGGTACCGCGCCGGCCAATTCGTCAGGCCGGAAACCCAATGTTTCCTTTGAGTTCTTTCCGCCCAAGACGGAAAAGATGGAGGCCTCGCTTTGGCAGGCAATACAACAGCTTGCGCCTCTGAAGCCGCGCTTTGTTTCTGTTACCTACGGCGCTGGCGGCACCACGCGGGAGCGCACCCACGCCACCGTAATGCGCATCCGCCGCGAGACTGACCTGCCACCCGCCTCGCACCTGACCTGTGTTTCGGCAACGCGGGAAGAGATCAACGATATCGCCAGCCAGTACTGGGATGCCGGCATCCGCCACATTGTAGCCCTGCGCGGCGACCCGCCCGATGGCGGCAATGACTACACACCTCACCCCGGCGGCTATCCCTATGCGCTCGATCTGGTCCGTGGCCTGAAGCAGGTGCATGACTTTGAGATCGGCGTGGCGGCCTATCCGGAAGTCCACCCGGCAGCGCCCAGCGCCGAGTTCGAGATCGACTATCTGAAGCAGAAGATCGACGCCGGCGCCGCCCGCGCCATCACCCAGTTCTTCTTCGAAGCGGACACGTTCCTGCGCTTCCGCGACAGGCTGGATAAGGCCGGCGCCAATATCGTGCTGGTGCCTGGCATTCTACCCATCACCAACTTCGCCACCGCCGCTAAGTTTGCCGCCATGTGCGGTGCGGCCATTCCGGACTGGATGCACACGCTCTATGACGGGTTGGACAATGACCCCGATCAGCGGCACCTGATTGCCGCTACTCAGGCAGCGGAGATCTGCCGCCGCCTGCAGGCGGAAGGCATTGACGACTTCCACTTCTACACCCTGAACCGGGCCGAATTGACCTGGGCCATCTGCCGGCTTCTCGGCGCGGCTCCCGCCATGCCCTCCCAGGGCTAGGGCAAAAGGCAAGCGGTATCTAAACCCCTCCGGACCCGCGATAACTTTTCCTCACTCGCGGTCACGAGGGGGTGACACCATCTCACAATCGGTGCGCAGTTGCGTATGTAAGGTCTGTTCTCAACAATCCGGAACGGAGCGACACGCCATGCCCACCCCGCAAAGCACCTGGTCCCGCCGCAGCGCAATGCGCCTGTTTGCAACCCTGCCCGTGTGTCTGGCCATGCTGGCCGGCACAACGACTCAGGCGCTGGCCAAGGCCGCTAAGAAAGCGGTGCGGTACCAGGATGAGCCGAAGAAGGGCCGGAACTGCGCAGGCTGCCGCCACTTCCAGGCACCGAATGCCTGCAAGCTGGTCGATGGCGAGATAAGTGCCAATGGCTGGTGCACGGTTTGGGCCAAAGCCAAGTCCTAAAGTTTTGTTAATCAGCTAAATTTGGCGACGCCGAAAAACCACCTAAACAAAACTAAAATTTTATGCGCAAAATTAGACATTTTGCCCAAAAAATGTTTAGGTGGTGCTTATGCAAAGTTTAGATCCGGTTTATACGATGATTATATCCTGCTCAGTCTAAACGGCTGATTTTTATTCTCTTTATCGAACGAAGCCGCGCTTTTCCGACATTTCAAATTTGCATTGTAGCAGACAAAGGTTATCAATCGGTTACGAACGTTAAACACACACCGGCGCGACGTACTTTCTAATAGTGGTTCGATGGAAACGGATGGTAGCCGCCCGTTTCCATCGAACCACCAACATAGTGAAAGAGTGGACTGACACACGAAACGTTTGCGGATGCTTGCTTTTCGATCAGACTACTATGGTTACGCCGAATTATTGGAGTGAGACGATGCCCGACAGCCACGACATCGACTATGACGACCGCCGCGCGTCCCTGGTCGCCAAATTCAAGCCGTCCAACCAGCCCGCGGGCTCTGCCCCCGTGCAAACCGGCAGCGTGGACCATCTGGCGCTGATCTGCTCCGACATGGAGCAAACCATCGAGTTCTATACCGAAGTCGTCGGCAGGACCCTCAACAAGGTCATTCCCAACCGCGACGAGCCCTCCTCCACCCAAATTTTCCTGGATATGGGCGGCACGAATTATCTGGCCATTTTCGACTTCCCCAAGAAAGGCCCGGCCAAGACCGAGCGGGGAGTCGGCTCCATGCACCATCTGGCGCTGAAAGGCACGCCGGAACAATACCGGCACACCCTCAAAACCTTGCGCGAGCGTGGTATCCAACACGACGCCCACGGCGGCGAGGATAAGGGTTCGGTCTATTTCCGCGACCCGGACGGTATCCTGCTCGGAATCACGACGGGTTATTGATTGATGGCCATCCGCCCAGTAGCGGCCACCATCACCGCACACCAGCAGAAGGAAGGCGCTGGCTTTCTCGTCCGCCGCCCCTTCCCCACCAATGGCCTCGACCAGGTCGATCCCTTCCTCATGCTGGATGAAGTTGGCCCGGTGTCCTACGCGCCCGGCCAGGCCATCGGCGCGCCGGACCATCCGCACCGTGGCTTCGAGACCATCTCCTACATTCTGGCGGGGGAAAAGTTGCACGAGGATTCCACCGGTAAAAGCCAGTTGATTACCGCGGGCGATGTGCAGTGGATGACGGCGGGCGCGGGCATCGTCCATTCCGAATTGCCCAGCCCTGCTTTCAAGACACGCGGCGGCCTGGCCCATGGCTTCCAGATTTGGGTGAACCTGCCTGCAAGCGCCAAGTTCGCCACGCCCGGCTACCAGTTCCTGCCGGCCGCTAAAATTCCAAAGGCTGAGAGCCCCGACGGCGCGGCCGAGGTCACCGTCATTGCGGGCGAAGCATTCGGCGGAGAAACAGCTGACCGTTGGTGATTGTCCTGAGGGGCGGCATATCATGGCGTTGTTCCCGCGCCGCAATTCTCGCTGAGAAAAGGCTATGCCCCATGACGAGAGATACCATCACCGCGTTGCCCCATCCCAAGGGATTTTCCGCCGATCCGCTGACGGATTTGATCCGTTCCGGGGCGCGGCAGTTGATCGAGCAAGCGCTTGAAGCTGAGTGGAGCGCATGGCTTGCGCCATTTTCCAATGAGACGACGTCCGAGGGGCCCGCGCGGGTCGTTCGTCACGCTCACCTGCCAGAACGAGAGGGAATGACCGGGATTGGCCCAGTGCCCGTGAAAGGGCCACGCGGGCGGGATCGTGATCGGCAGGCTGAGAAGGGTCGGTTCTCTTCTTCGATCCTGCCGCCGTATCTGCGCAAGGCGAAGTCCGTCGAGGACTTGCTGCCCTGGCTTTCCCTCAACGGCATTTCCACGGGCGATTTTCAGGCGGCCTTGGCCGCGCTGCTCGGGCCGAACGCGGCGGGCCTGTCGTCCCCCACCATCTCGCGGCTGAAGTCCGATTGGTGGGAGGAGTACGACCGCTGGCAGAAGCGCGATCTCAGCGCCCGGCGCATCGTCTATGTCTGGGCGGAGATACCGAACGCCCCCAACTCCAGCCGCGTCGCACCCTCGCCAATGCCAAAGTCCACGCGCCCATCGGACAGCAGGTCGAGCGTCGCGATGGTCTCTGCCGAGCGTGCCGGGTGGTTGTAGTTGGGGATCACCTGCTTGATGCCATGGCCAAGCCGGATGTTCTTGGTCCGGCTGGCTGCCGCGGCCAGCAGCACTTCGGGTGCTGAGGAGTGGGAGTACTCATCCAGGAAGTGGTGCTCCACCTCCCACGCGTAGTCGAAGCCCAGTTCGTCGGCCAGAATGATCTGGGCCAACGCATCATTGAACAGGCGGTGCTCATCGCCATCGTTCCAGGGGCGGGGCAATTGCAGCTCATAAAAAACGCCAAAGCGCATGGGATATTTCCTCGGATAGTGATTATTCGTTAGCCGCAAAGGGATCACGGTAGAAGCAGGCGGTCAACGGGGGAGCGCATTCGCTTCCATTCCCACCCTTCATCTTGAGCCGCCGCGCTAGCGGTGAGTCGAAAGGTGAAGGTGGGTGTTTTCGGGATGCGTAGCTCTCACCCCCACATCGCCACCTCATGCGCTGCGTTCCGTCCTGCGATCTTGCCCGAGATAAACACCCAGCCCAAATGGTGCCCGTGGCCCTCTAATAATAACCCGCCCTGCCCTGTCGAGCCTGCCGCATAGAAGCCAGGCAGCACTGTGCCTTCCGGTCCGATTACCTCCAGCCGCTCGGTCACACGCAGGCCGCCATCGGTGAAAACCACATAGCTCCGGATAGGCCCCAGCGCCACATACGGCCCCCGTCCCGGCAAGCACGCCAGGCTCTCCGCCAAAGCGGTCGCAGGCACGTCCATGCTGCCCGCCCGCGCCTCCGCATCCCGGCCTTCGTGGAAGATATCCTTCCGGTTCCGCCGGTAGTCCTGGAGGTAGGCATAGGCGCTGCCCGGCGCGGTGAAGACGAAGTGCGGCCAGGCCGTGAACTTCGCCGCCATGGCACCATCCAGCACGACATACGCCAGCCGCTCCGGCTGTTTCGGCACCTCTACCGCAGGCCGCCCAAGTTCATCGCAAAAGCGCTCGCCCTCGCGGTTGACCAATATTGCTCCCTCCTGGAACAGGTCCCGCGACACACCCAGCGCCGTGGTCAGGAAGCTCATGGCGAAGGGGCGCTGCACGGATTCCGGCAGCACCTCCATCGCCAACCGCACGGCCTTGCCCAGCCAGGGCCGGGGCGGCAACCGCCGCACCAGGCTCTCGCGCTGCGGAGGGACAAAGCGCATGGTCGGCCCGCTCATCAGGTCGCCATTCAACACCTCGCACCCTATAGCCAAGGCCATGCTGATCGCCCCACCGCTGGCGGTCGGGTTCACTGCCTCCAGGTTCGCTTTCTCCTCGCCGGCGAACTGCACGCGCATTTCAGCATTGGCGCTGTAGTCGCCGCGGCCAGCACGACGCCGCCCGCGGCCCGCAATTCCTGCCCACCTGCCAGCTTCACACCGGCAATGCGTCCTTCCTCCAGGATAAGGTTCTCTGCCTTGGTGCCCAGCCGCATCTGCACGCCCTGCCGCCGGCACTCCCGCCCCAGCATCTCCGGGAAAGCGCGGGAGTTGGGCAGCACATTGTGCATCCGCGGCACCCGGTACGGCGGCACCCGGTACGGCCCGCCAAACACCAGCCCCAGGCTCTCCAGCCAGCCCATCATTTCCATCGTATTGTCCACGAGCACCCGGCGCAGCACCCGGTTGTCGCGGTTCGCCAAAGCGCCCGCAAACGCTTCCAGGTCCTCAAAATGCGCGTCCGGGTGGTCGGCGATCCCCGCCGCTTTCTGCTGCCAGGTGCCAGAGGCCGAGACCGAGCCAACTGACCAAGCCGTGCTGCCGCCCAGCGCCGGGTTCTGCTCCAACAGCACAACGCGCCTGCCCCAGCGGGCAGCCTCAATCGTGGCGGCCATTCCGGCCCCGCCGCCGCCGACCACAATCACATCGGTCTGGCTCATCGATTGGCTCAGGCTATCTTGCCGGTGATCGGGGGGTATAGAGCACGATATCGGCCAGCCCCTCTAGCGCCGCGGGATCGTCCCATCCAGCCCTGCATTCTTGACCCAGGTCACACGGCCCGCAAAGCCATCTGGCACCGCCGCACCGTCGGCCAGCAGCGCCAACCGCTGCCCATCTGCCAGCGCAGGCATGGTATCCATGCCGGTGAACAGGTTCCGGTGCCAGTTGGTTATCAGCTTCTGCCACTCGCCAGTGCCGGATGGGCCGCCGACCGCCTTATAGCCCGCGCTGGTAAAAAGTTCCGGCCCCACCACGTCGTGAATTGCCAGAAAGGGTGAGTCGGAAGACCCGATCGCCTCAAACCGCTGCACCCCGTCATAGCCGTCTGCTGTCAGTAGCTTGTGGATATGGGCGGTATACCAGTCATGCCACTCACTCAAACGGGAGCGGTCCGGCAGTTCCATTTCGACCATGTAGAGCATCGGACGGTGTTTCCTCAGCGGTGTTTTGATTGGTTGCGCGCAGTCTAGGCCCTCGAAACAATCACGCAAAGCCACCCAAACTATAGCCTTCATCTTAACCGTGGCGGCAATGTGGCGCTTGTCCGGTCCGCCGCCCCGGGGCTTACAGTCGGCAGGTGTGGCTAGTCCGGTCTCTGACTCGATCGGCCCACAATCGCACCAGGCCGCACAGGGTAAGTATAGCGGTATCTATCTAGTCGTTCTTTCTGCGAGAACGCAGGGGCCTGCTAAGACAGCGGGACAGACGGGAGACGCGATGGAAAGTCCAGCCATGATGGTGTATCCTCCGGCTTGCTTGCAATTGTCTGTGGGCATTAGAAGTCCGTCTCAATAGATCAAGCGATTGCAGGAAACTGCCAGGCGGCTCCGATGAAGACCGGCACAAAGCGCAACACTTGGGCTGCCAACCCGACCGTACCAATCCTGGAATAGCCGCCCCGGCACTGATATCCCCGCGACAGAGAACACTTAAACCTTACACCCGCTGAAACAGACAATCCTGAGCCTGTCCAAGGGTGGCATAAAACGCGAACTAGGCTCTTTGGCGGGCTCAGGGTAAAAACTGTCAGTAAAATTCGACCATGATGCGGCGCGCCCGCATACGCCCAAAACAGGAAACCCAAGATGCTAAAAACCGTCCAACTGGGCAAAAGCGGCCTGCAGGTCTCTCGCCTCGCCCTCGGCACCATGAATTTCGGCGAGCCGGGCGTCGGCCACCAGGGCGACTGGACCCTGCCCATCGACGAGGCCCGCCCCATCCTCAAGGCCGCCATGGACCACCGCCTCTACTATTACGACTGCGCCAACGCCTATGGCCTGGGTGCCTGCGAGCAGGTGGTCGGCCAGTTGCTGCGCGAGCTTTTCAAGCGGGAGGACTATGTCTTCACCACCAAGGTCGCCGCTCCCATGGGCCGCGGCGGCAACAAGGGCGGCCTCTCGCGAAAGCACATCATGGAAAGCGTCGATGCCTCGCTGAAGCGCACGGGCTTGGACTATATCGACCAGCTGATCATTCACCGGCATCCGCACGGCTTCCCCGGCGTGGCCCACCCGCCAATCAAAGAGTCCATGGAAGCGCTGCACGACGTGGTGAAGGCCGGCAAGGTACTCTACCTCGGCGGCTCCAGCATGTTCGCCTGGCAGTTCTGTCAGCTTCAGATGACGGCGGATCAGAACGGCTGGACCCAGTTCATCTCCATGCAGAACCACTACAACCTAATCTACCGCGAGGAAGAGCGCGAGATGAACGCCTATTGCGCCTCGACCGGCGTCGGCCTGACCCCCTGGTCGCCGCTTGCGCGCGGTATTCTAACAGGCGCGTACAAGGGCTCGCTGGATGCCGGTACGACCCAGCGCAGCCAGGGCGGCGATAAGGAGCGCACTCGCGGCCTTTATCAGGGCGAGATGGACTTCGCCATCGCCGACCGCGTGGTGGAAGTGGCGGAGAAACTGGGCCATGCTCCGGCGCAGGTCGCCGTCGCCTGGCTGCTCAGCAAGCCGGAAGTGACGGCGCCGGTCGTTGGCGTCTCGAAACTCTCCCAGTTGGACCAGCTGGTCGCCGCAGCCGATATCGAACTGCCCGCCGAAGACGTGGCCTACCTGGAAGAACTCTACAAGCCGGTGGTCAACCTGCTCAGCATCGGCAGTTCATGATGCGGGCTCTGCCGTCTTCCGCGCGGCCTCTCCTACCATAAAGCCAGCCAAAGCCTGCTGCTCTTCCACTGAGAGCCGCAGGCCGAGCTTGCTGCGCCGCCATAGCACGTCGTCCGCCGTCCGCGCCCACTCGCGCTGCATCAGCCACCGCACTTCGGCCTCGGTCAGGTTCCAGCCAAAACGGCGGCCCAGGTCGTCAGTGTGCTTGGCCTGCCCAAGCTGAGAAACAGCTGACAGTTGGTGATTGTCCTGAGGGGCGGCATATCATGGCGTTGTTCCCGCGCCGCAATTCTCGCTGAGAAAAGGCTATGCCCCATGACGAGAGATACCATCACCGCGTTGCCCCATCCCAAGGGATTTTCCGCCGATCCGCTGACGGATTTGATCCGTTCCGGGGCGCGGCAGTTGATCGAGCAAGCGCTTGAAGCTGAGTGGAGCGCATGGCTTGCGCCATTTTCCAATGAGACGACGTCCGAGGGGCCCGCGCGGGTCGTTCGTCACGCTCACCTGCCAGAACGAGAGGGAATGACCGGGATTGGCCCAGTGCCCGTGAAAGGGCCACGCGGGCGGGATCGTGATCGGCAGGCTGAGAAGGGTCGGTTCTCTTCTTCGATCCTGCCGCCGTATCTGCGCAAGGCGAAGTCCGTCGAGGACTTGCTGCCCTGGCTTTCCCTCAACGGCATTTCCACGGGCGATTTTCAGGCGGCCTTGGCCGCGCTGCTCGGGCCGAACGCGGCGGGCCTGTCGTCCCCCACCATCTCGCGGCTGAAGTCCGATTGGTGGGAGGAGTACGACCGCTGGCAGAAGCGCGATCTCAGCGCCCGGCGCATCGTCTATGTCTGGGCGGATGGCGTCTATTTCCAGCCAAGGATGGAAGAAAAGCAATGTGTTCTGGTGCTGATCGGCGCGGATGAATGGGGCCGAAAGGAGATACTGGGGCTGATCGACGGCTATCGCGAAAGGACCCAAAGCTGGCGCGCGCTCCTGCTCGACCTCAAGCGGCGCGGCCTCAATCACGCGCCCGATCTCGCGGTAGGCGACGGTGCACTGGGCTTCTGGGCCGCCCTTCGCGCGGTCTTCGGCGCGACCGCAGAACAGCGCTGCTGGTTCCATAAAACCGGCAATGGGCTGAAGGCAATGCCCCAATCGGTGCAAGCGAAAGCCAAAGGCCCCCTGCACGACATCTGGCAGGCAGAGACGAAGGCCGAAGCCATGGCGGCCTGCGATTTCTTCATCGAGACCTACGGCGTGAAAGACGAACAAGCGGTAGCCAAATGGATCAAAGACCGTGACGTGCTGCTGGCCTTCTATGATTTCCCGGCAGAACAGTGGAAACACATCAGAACCACCCATCCCATCGAAAGTGTCCCATCCTGGAAGGTAATATGGCTGTTTCCTGACCAGCTCTAGTTTGAGTTTTCGCCATCCCTTCATTGCCTGCAAGGGCGTCTTGCTGCCCAGGGCTGATTGCGGCAGTTGCTGGGTGTAAAGCCAGACATAGCGAAGCAGCGTGGCTTCCAGAACCTCGCCGGATCGGAAGGGATGGCTCTGCAGAACCTCTTCGATGCGGCCATTGAACCGTTCGACCATACCGTTGGTCTGAGGTGACCTAGGCAGCGTCAGGCGATGATCGATATCGAGGGCGGCGCCCAGCGTGTCGCATTCATGCGCGCCTGTTGCGGCGCGCTGGCGCAGACCGAAGAGGCGATCCGTGAACTCTTTTCCATTATCCGGGAGTATGGGGCGGATCCGCATCGGGCAGGCGCGCTCCAGGGCGCGCAGGAAGCGCCGGGCATTGGCCGCTGTCTTGCTGTTGTAGACCCTGACAACAACCCAACGCGTTGCCCTGTCGATGGCCACGAAGAGGGAACGGCGGCGGCTCTCATCTGCCATCGGTGGCAGGTATTTCAGGTTGATGGGGATGGAACCGGGTTCACAGGCTTTGAAGGCGCTGTGCTTTGGCCGGGGCGATGCTGCTTTCAGGGCGCGCAGGGCCCCCACGCCATGCCGACGCAGGCAGCGGTCAAGGCCAGAGCGGGAGGCATTCAGGTTCAAGAAATCGCGCACCACCGCCAGCAGATCATCCAGCGAGACCAAAAGCGTCTTGCGGAGGGCCACGGCGACAGCTTCCTGCGCTGGCGTCAACGTCGTCTGAAGGCGATGGGGCATGTGGCTGCGATCCTCCACGCTGGCACGCTGGTGCCATTTCCATACGGTCTGTTCCGTGGTCCCGTGACGCTCGGCAAGAACCCACGCAGGGTCGTCACTGGCCTGTATGGCCGCTCTGATCTTCGGTGGCGTCGTCGCCTGACTGTGAAGCTTGATCACCATGTCGCTCTCCCATCCCGCGCCTCGGTCAAAACACAGCGTGCCATGAAAAACGCAGAGCGACGAGGGGCTATCCGATCAGCCAGGATGGAACACTTAACCAGCAAATTGATCGTGCAAGCGGCTCCATTTAAACTGGCGATGCTCTAAAAAGTCGAAGCGCCCCAAACCAAGGTCCGGAGCGCTTCAAAAGAAGGGCAGAAAATTGGTGAAGAGCCCTAGCGCAGCGCGGCGTTGATCTGGTCAAGTACGCTGCTGCCGGGACACAGGTCCGCTTCTTGCAACTTGTTCAGCGGCGTTTTCACCGTCTTCAACGAGCCGTGCAGGTCCTGCGGCGTCGGGTCAAGGTAGAGCAGACCAGTTGCCAGTTCGCCGACCTGGTTTTTGTCCTCGATGAACGCCAGTGCCGCCGGCCTTGTCGGACGGATCATAGTCCGGCGTGATCTTGCGCAGATGGAGCGTTGCGCCGCCGGCCT
>CBDBCB010000016.1:0-214499 GCA_965202745.1 Alphaproteobacteria bacterium | reverse complement strand
CATTGCCGGGGCGTTTGGGCACGGAAAACATCCCGCTTGGCCAAAGGCCACCCGGAAGAGATCGCTGCTATGGTGCGGCATCTGTGCCTTCCGGAGGCAGCCTATATCACCGGTCAGGTCATTCAGGTGAACGGCGGCGTGTATTACGCATAGTTTTGTGCGATTGGGAGCTATGGCGAAAGTTGGTGACGGCTTGATCAGGCGGCGTTTTGCATTTGTTTGATCCCGTCGATGAATGCAATGCCCTGGATTATCCCAGGCATGCGATTTGCGCCGTCGCGCTTTCGCCATTTGCCCTGCGCTGACATCAGGAGCCTGACCGCCATGGCGAGGGCGGTCTTTCGGCTCAGACAGCCTTTGGTTTTACCTGTCCGGTGGCGCACCGTCGCGAAGGCGCTTTCGATGGGATGGGTGGTTCTGATGTGTTTCCACTATTCTGCCGGGAAATCATAGAAGGCCAGCAGCACGTCACGGTCTTTGATCCATTTGGCTACCGCTTGTTCGTCTTTCACGCCGTAGGTCTCGATGAAGAAATCGCAGGCCGCCATGGCTTCGGCCTTCGTCTCTGCCTGCCAGATGTCGTGCAGGGGGCCTTTGGCTTTCGCTTGCACCGATTGGGGCATTGCCTTCAGCCCATTGCCGGTTTTATGGAACCAGCAGCGCTGTTCTGCGGTCGCGCCGAAGACCGCGCGAAGGGCGGCCCAGAAGCCCAGTGCACCGTCGCCTACCGCGAGATCGGGCGCGTGATTGAGGCCGCGCCGCTTGAGGTCGAGCAGGAGCGCGCGCCAGCTTTCGGTCCTTTCGCGATAGCCGTCGGTCAGCCCCAGTATCTCCTTTCGGCCCCATTCATCCGCGCCGATCAGCACCAGAACACATTGCTTTTCTTCCATCCTTGGCTGGAAATAGACGCCATCCGCCCAGACATAGACGATGCGCCGGGCGCTGAGATCGCGCTTCTGCCAGCGGTCGTACTCCTCCCACCAATCGGACTTCAGCCGCGAGATGGTGGGGGACGACAGGCCCGCCGCGTTCGGCCCGAGCAGCGCGGCCAAGGCCGCCTGAAAATCGCCCGTGGAAATGCCATTGAGGGAAAGCCAGGGCAGCAAGTCCTCGACGGACTTCGCCTTGCGCAGATACGGCGGCAGGATCGAAGAAGAGAACCGACCCTTCTCAGCCTGCCGATCACGATCCCGCCCGCGTGGCCCTTTCACGGGCACTGGGCCAATCCCGGTCATTCCCTCTCGTTCTGGCAGGTGAGTGTGACGAACGACCCGCGCGGGCCCCTCGGACGTCGTCTCATTGGAAAATGGCGCAAGCCATGCGCTCCACTCAGCTTCAAGCGCTTGCTCGATCAACTGCCGCGCCCCGGAACGGATCAAATCCGTCAGCGGATCGGCGGAAAATCCCTTGGGATGGGGCAACGCGGTGATGGTATCTCTCGTCATGGGGCATAGCCTTTTCTCAGCGAGAATTGCGGCGCGGGAACAACGCCATGATATGCCGCCCCTCAGGACAATCACCAACTGTCAGCTGTTTCTCGCTTCGACCCCCATGGGGTGTAAGACAAATACAGGGGGGGTAACTTCTTTGCTTAGAAAGAAAATTGACATTTAGTAACGTATATACCACCATAATCTCTTATGGTTGAGCTCGTTGTCTATGTCACTGAAGAGGGAAAAACGCCGTTCGATGATTGGTTTACCAAGCTCGATACGGCCGCAGCCCTGAAGGTCAGAACCGCGCTAGCGCGGTTCGAAACCGGCAACCTGGGCAATGTGAAGCCCGTAGGACGGGGGGTGTCCGAACGGCGGATCACCTGCGGCCCAGGTTATCGCGTCTATTTTGGCCAAGACAGCGACAAGCTTATGATCCTGCTTTGCGGCGGCACGAAGAAACGCCAGTCCAAGGACATTGAGCAGGCCAAAGCATTTTGGGACGACTACAAAAACCGAAAACAGAAAGGAGACTGACATGCCACTGACCAAAGATTTCAAAGAAACTATCAAGGCACGCGCCGACCGCGATCCTGAGTTTCGTATCGGCCTGTTCCGTGAAGCGATCGAGGCGATGCTCAGCGACGATCTCGAAACGGGCAAGGTGCTGCTGCGTGACTACGTGAACGCTACCGTGGGTTTCGAGACCCTTGCCGAGGACATGAAGAAAGACCCCAAGAGTCTGATGCGCATGCTCAGCGCTAAGGGAAACCCACGCGCCGATAATCTGCTAGCCATGGTCGCCCACCTGAAGCAGCGTGAGGGCGTGTCTTTTTCGCTAACACCGAGCAACGGGCTTCATGCGTAACCAATCATTCAAAGCGTTTTGCATGCAAGCATGCGTTCTTGAACGTGGATAGCTCTCCCTTAGCGCGATGTGCGAGTACATCGCTAATAACCGACTGTTAGGATACCAAAAATAAGAATTTCGACTGAGTCAGGGAAAACAGGCATGAATGCTGTTGAGATCGAAGAAGCAATATCGGCATTGGCCGAATTGCCTTTCGATGGTTCTGAGTTTCCATTCGCTTTTCTATTGGCCTTTGGCAATAAAGCGACGACCATCAAAATGTTACGCAAAGGGGCGCGAAATAAGTCCGATCAGGGCGGTGTGCTTCAGACCAATAAGATCCACTTGAAGGTTTGCCCCGAAGGCGAAGTCACGAATTCCCTTGCCGAGTTGAAAGCCAGCCCCGCCACGACCAAGGCCAAGGCGAAATTTGTCCTGGCAACCGATGGCCGCGATCTTGAGGCCGAAGACCTGACCACGGGCGAGACGATCGCTTGTGCTTACACCGACTTTCCCGATCACTTCGGGTTTTTCCTGCCCCTGGCAGGGATCAGCACCGTCAAGCAAATCCGTGAAAGCGCCTTCGACATCAAGGCGACGGGGCGGCTCAACCGTCTCTATGTCGAGCTGCTGAAGGACAACCCCGAATGGGGCACGGCCGCGCGCCGCCACGACATGAACCACTTCATGGCACGGCTGATCTTCTGTTTCTTCGCCGAAGACACCGACATCTTCGCACAGCCCGATCTGTTCACATCGCGGATCGAGACGATGAGCGCGCCCGACAGCTCGAACACCCACGAGGTGATCGCTGAGCTCTTCCGCGCGATGAACACCAAGGCCGACGATCGCGCGAGCGCCGACATCGCCCGTTGGGCGCAAATCTTCGCTTATGTGAACGGCGGCCTCTTCTCGGGCAGCACGGACGTGCCGCGCTTCTCGAAGATTGCCCGTTCCTACCTTCTGCACATCGGCAATCTGGACTGGACAAAGATAAACCCTGACATATTCGGCTCGATGATCCAGACCGTGGCCGATGATGAAGAGCGCGGCGCTCTGGGGATGCACTACACATCCGTGCCGAACATCCTAAAGGTGCTCAACCCGCTCTTCCTCAATGACCTGCGCGAGAAGCTGGAAGAGGCAGGGGACAATCCTCGCAAGCTCCTGAACCTGCGCAACCGCATTGCCAAGATCAGGGTCTTCGACCCCGCCTGCGGATCAGGCAACTTTCTGGTGATCGCCTACAAGGAAATGCGGGCGATTGAGGCCGAGATCAACAAGCGGCGCGGTGAAGCCGATCGGCGCACAGAAATTCCGCTGACCAATTTCCGGGGGATTGAGCTGCGTCCCTTCCCCGCCGAAATCGCACGTCTGACGCTGATCATTGCCGAGTATCAATGCGATGTGCTCCATCGCGGCCAGAAGGAAGCCTTGGCTGAGTTTCTGCCGCTCGATGCCCAGAACTGGATCACTTGCGGCAATGCCCTGCGGCTCGACTGGCTGAGCATCTGCCCGCCCACGAGGACGGGCGTGAAGCATCATGCTGAAGACCTGTTCATGTCACCCGTCGATCAAGCTGAGATCGACTTCAAGAATGAGGGTGGCGAAACGTATATTTGCGGAAACCCACCTTATCAGGGAAGTGTGAATCAAACGATCGAGCAAAAAGAAGACATGGCGGACGTCTTTTCCAAGTATCTGCCAAGATACAAAGGCTTAGACCATGTTGCGAGCTGGCTTGTGCGCGCCGCTGAATATGCAGAGGCTACCCAAGCTGCAACAGCATTTGTGACTACGAACTCAATTTGCCAAGGCGAACAAGTCGGAATGCTATGGCCAATCATATTCTCAAAAAAACAAAGAATAAACTTCGCACACACCTCGTTCCTATGGAAAAATAACGCGGCCAGCAATGCGGGCGTAACATGTATTGTGATTGGCATTAATGACGACAAGTCATCAAGTGCGAAGATTTTTGACGGAGAAATTGTTAGGCTGCAACCTGCTTGAATAAAAACACCCAGTGCAAAACTAAATATTTCTAAGTTTTCCTAAACATTTCGCAATTAGTAGTTAAGGGCTTGATTCTTTGCGCATTTGATGCTGTATATGTTGCACACGGAGGAAATCATGAACATCACCAGCGTTTTTTATAAGTTCCCGGATCAGGAAGCCTGCATTGCGCATTTAGAAAAGTTCGCTGGGGCGATGATCCACATTGCCCGCATTGCGGGGCTACAAACGTGGCTTGTAAAGATGATCAAGACCGCATTGGCCGATGGAACTGTCATGGATGCAAATCCAGCTTCAACGTCCTGGCTGGTACAGTCTTTGAAAAAACCAAAATACCCCTTCAAAAATGGTTTTTGGGTGTTGCCTTGATTGTTAATGCCAGGAAAAGCCTATCAAGTTGTCAGCTTGCCCGTGATCTAGATATGAATCAAAAATCAGCATGGTTTATGCAGAAACGCATCCGCGCTGAAATGGCAAGCAAGCAGGGTGAAATCCTGTTACAAGGAATTGTTGAAGCTGACGAAACATATGTAGGTGGTAAACCACACAAGCGAAATAAACGTTTTAATAACAACGATTTACCTCCTCCACCTCCTCCGCGATGAAGAGGGACACGCAAAACGTCGGTTATTGGCGCGGTAAAACGCGGCGGTAAAGTCGTTGCCCGTGTCGCCAGCAGCCTGACTGGCAAGGACATTCT
This sequence comes from Alphaproteobacteria bacterium, assembly GCA_965202745.1. GTDB lineage: Bacteria > Pseudomonadota > Alphaproteobacteria > Bin95 > Bin95 > JACKII01. The sequence goes on along the minus strand of CBDBCB010000016.1, from coordinate 209,500 downwards.
AAACTTCATTCGTAGCAGCGTCGATCCCGAAGGCTCGCTGCTGATCACTGATGAATTCAAGGCTTACAGCGCTGTTCGGGCAACCATGGCGCACGCCACAATCAATCATAGCAAGGGCGAATATGTTTTCGGCAACATCCATACCAACACCATTGAAGGCTTCTGGTCACTTCTCAAACGGGCCTGGTACGGATCGCATCATCATTATCGAAAATGCTATATGCCGCTCTATGTCGCGGAAGCATGCTGGAAGTACAATCAACGCAAGAACGACAACGCCTTCGGGTCTTTTATGCGGGGATGCTTTAAATGAACCGACTCTTTTATGGCGACTGCCTGACTGTCATGCGAGAAATGCCGTTAGGCAGTGTTGATCTGATTTATTTGGATCCCCCTTTCAACTCAAACCGTGATTACAATGCGATTTATAAGGATGAGACAGGCCGTCCATTACCCGACCAGATTGAAGCTTTCTCCGATCTGTGGACTTTGGATGAAGATCGCGAACGGGCAATCAGAAATATGCCAATCCTTATGAGAGAATCCGGTGTTGATGACGGTATCACCGAGCTCTGGAAAATTTGGTGTAACGCCCTGCGCAAGACGCAGCCTGGCCTACTTGCCTATCTCAGCTACATGACCGAGAGACTCTTGCCCATGCGGAGTATTCTCAAACCGACCGGATCAATTTATCTACACTGCGATCCTACTGCCAGTCATTACATCAAGGTGATGATGGACGGCATCTTCGGGCACGGAAATTTTCGGAATGAGATCATTTGGTGTTACAAATCTGGCGGCGCAAGCAAACGCTGGTTTGCAAAAAAACATGATACAATTCTATTTTATGCAAGAAATCACAGATATTGCAAATTTAATCAGTTAAAGATCAAATCTTACGGCCAATCCGGAGGCGGCCATGGTGGTGCCATTAAATATTATAAAGATCAAAAAGGGACGTATTCAATTGTAACAGCCCGCGACTGGTGGGAAATTTCAATGTTGGCAACGACCCATAGTGAAGGACTTGGTTATGCGACTCAAAAACCACTTGCCCTATTGGAGCGGATCATTGCTGCCAGCACCAACGAAGGTGATGTGGTGTTCGATCCGTTCTGCCGGTGTGCTACGACGCTGGAAGCTGCCCACAAACTTGATCGCAAGTGGATCGGGATCGATATAGCCATTCACGCAATCAAGCGTGTCGCGAAGGTTCGGCTGGAAGATCGGCTTGGTTTGAAGGATGGTATTGATTTTGAGATCGAGGGTGTCCCACACAACATCGAGGGCGCTCGCGATCTATGGGAACGTGATAAATATCATTTTCAGAAATGGGCAATTGAGCAGATCGACGGCTTTGTCACTGCGCGAAAGACGGCTGATGGCGGTATTGACGGGCGGCTCTATTTTGATATGGGAGGACGCAATCTTGAAAGCATGATGTTGGAAGTGAAGGGCGGCAGAAATATCGGTATCAGTGTTGTGCGGAACCTCCGAGGGGTTCTTGAACGCGAAAATGTGCCCATGGCAGGCTTAATCATCATGGACAATCCAGGGCCGACTAAGATGCGGAACTTTGCTCGCGAAATGGCGTCGGCAGGCGATCTTGAAGTCATGGGTGTTCAGTATTCGCGAATGCAATTGCTGACCGTTCAGGACATTCTTAACGGCAAGCGGTTTCCGACGCCTTCTGTGGCGCGGGCCAAAGGGGCGGCACAGCCTGTACTGCCGCTGGGTTGATAGATAAGCCCTTAAATATTAATTGCGAAAACGATTTCGCTCCCATAGTATTCAGCAGGGACATAGCGCATTGCCTCCAATTTTACCAACGCTTGATGCCTCGTCTGCTTCCGTTTTATCGAGCCACCAACATATCTGATGAGCGGGCTGGCACACAAAACGCTTGCGGATGCACTCATTTCTATCAGAGCCCTCGCGGGAAGCGGCTGTCGATCGGCACGGCAGGGCGCGGCGACTTTAGCACTCCCCGTTTCAGGGGAACCGCATGGCAAACCTAGGAGTAAACCGGCCTGCTTTTGTGAATTGCACAAGAACAGGCCGGACAGCCCGCCCGTCTTAACCGGTTGGCTGCTTGGTCTTGCGCAAGTAGGGTAGCACCGTCTCATACGAGCCAAAACGCGCTTTCGCGTCTTCGTTGGAAACAGCAGGCGTGATGATAACGTCTTCACCTTGCTTCCAGTTAGCAGGCGTCGCCACTTGGTGCTTGGCCGTCAGTTGGATTGAGTCGATGGTACGCAATATTTCATCGAAGTTCCGCCCGGTCGTCATCGGGTATGTGAGAACCAATTTCACCTTCTTATCCGGGCCGATCACATAGACCGAACGGACAGTCGCGTTGTCTGCCGGTGTGCGTCCTTCCGACGAGTCGCCCGCAGCAGCTGGCAGCATGTCGTAGAGTTTGGCCACTTTCAGATCTTTGTCCCCAATCAGCGGATAGTCGACCGACTGACCGGTTGCCGATTTGATATCGGCTTTCCAGCGGACGTGGTCTTCCACTGGATCGACAGAAATACCGATCAGCTTGACGTCGCGCTTGGCAAAATCGGGGGCCATTCCGGCAACCGTGCCGAGTTCAGTCGTGCAAACAGGCGTAAAATCTTTCGGATGGGAGAAAAGGCAGGCCCAACCGTCGCCGATCCACTCGTGAAACTTGATTTCTCCCTGTGTGGTGTCAGCATTGAAGTCCGGTGCTGTATCGTTGATGCGTAGGCTCATCTGGTCGTTTCTCCATAAGGGTGTTGGGGTTGGCAGCAGGCTCGCGCCTGTGAACTGCCTTGGCGGAGCTGTCATGGGAAAGTTCAACATGACCATTCACAGATATTGTGCCATCCGGGCTATACTAGGCCACATCAGCAAATCAATGCGCTTGGTCGCAAACCCGGCGAAACCACGAGCACAATTTTGTGAGGAATAAGGAACACGCTATGCGCCAAATTCAAATCGGCGACATCACCATTGACGCGGTTATCGAACGCGAAGGCCCCTGGCGGAAGCCTAAAGACTTCTTCCCGGTCTTCGACCAGGCCACCTTCGATGCGCACCTGCCGTCGATGGAACCGGAAGTGTTCGATGTGGCGTCCGGCATGCTGATGATGACCTACCAGACCTTCGTTATCCGCACGCCGAAGCATACGATCCTGGTGGATACCTGCACCGGCGAGCACAAGGGCCACCCAGCCCCCTTCGACTTTCCAGGCAAGGAGCGCTGGCGGGAGGAGTTCCTCGCGCTCGGCATCACCTTCGAGGATGTGGACTTTGTGTTCTGTACACACCTCCACATCGACCACACCGGCTGGAACACGACCCTGCGCGATGGCCGCTGGGTTCCGACCTTCCCGAATGCCAAGTACATCTTCCACAAGGACGAATACGCTGTCTGGGAGCAGGAGCACCTGAAAGGCGCGAACCCGCCCGGCACCGTGTTCCGCGACAACTGCCTGCCCATCGTCGAGGCTGGCCAGGCGCTGCTGGTGGATGACGATTATCAGTTGGACGATCTGGTGATACTGACCCAGACACCGGGCCACTCACCGCACCATTGCTGCATCAACCTGCATTCCCAGGGCCAGCGCGCCATCATCTCCGGCGACCTGATCCACCACGCCATCCAGTGCAGAGAACCCGGCTGGGCAGCAGCCCCGGACTGGAACCCGGAACAAGGCGTCGAGTCCCGCCGCAAGTTCATGGAGGACGTGGCCGACACCCCGACTCTGATCCTGCCGATCCACTTCAACAACCCCACCGCCGGATTGATTACCGCCGATGGCGACGGAGCGCGCTTTAACTACAAGTTCAAACGGGATTAGGAGAGGGGGAATTTCCGACCTCCTGGGGCCGTCATCAACCGCTGTCGACTTGCGTCTGGCGGTTGCTGTTTTTCCTGGAGAGCCCAGGCACGCCATGGCCGGTCAATCCTTGGAGATGACCGGCTTTGCTATAGCGTTCGATACAGCGCTTTGTTTGGATCTCACGGCACCGCCCTATGAAGCGCACAGCCAAGACTGGCTTCATCCAACGGACTATAACCCCTGCCACTCCAACGCCGACGAGGCGCGGAAGTTCGGTTACGACGCCATCCCTTCCCTGTCTGCGCGTGATCCGGCGGGCAGCATTAACATATCGCTGTTAATCTGCGCCGCGTTCGCCGAGCCCGCGCCAACTGAGTATCAGACATGGCATATGAAGCTGTCGGATACCGGCGTTTTGGCCCTTTCTGAGCACTCGTCGAACCGCCTCCACTATCCAATGTCGGCCTTCATCCATGATCCCCGCGTCGCTGCGCCAAGCCATGGCGGGAATAATCCCGCCTAGCCTTTCTGCTTTGCAGATTTCGATTTTCCACCTTTTCGAAGTGGAGAATGCATCTTCGCGATTTGCGTAACCAACGATCGCAACATTGTATTCAGTTCAGGCATTAGCACCTCAACTGCCATTCGACCGACTTCGGCTTGCTTTTCAACGGTCCGCGCGTCAGAGCCCCACGAGGATGACAACTCCTCCAGGGACTTTTGCGCGGTTGCATGCCCATACGGGTACCCGTTCCGCACGTCGATCAGCATGGCGTGGGCAATCCCCTGCGCGGTGATATTGCGCGTGGGAACAAACGCGCCACCGATGATCGTTACATCCACAAATCCCAGCCTTGACGAGCGGTTCGCGCTCCGGGTGCCGACTTCATAGATCATAACCGCGTCTACATGCTGCCGGGCTGCCCCGGTGCGAATATCCTGAACAATGTCGCCCAAACCAGTGCGGCAATGAAAACGGTATTTCCCCGTGCAAGTTGGTTTCTCCGAAGCCATTGCAACAACCAATGGGCTTACCGGCACAAATTCCCCGATTTCGGCCCAATCCTCTGCAAGTTTACGCCAAAACTCTTATTCGGCGACCGGCACTGCAGAGAGCCTGCCATTGACTATCCGCGCCAGCCCGAACCGGGCCGACAATGCCAGGATAGGCTCGACATTGGCCGCGTTCCGGATGAACTCATCTAGCGCAGCTTGGTTTCCAGAAACTTTGGCAACAGTCTCGTAGCGGCTCAGATACTCCCTGCCAGACGAAGTTTGCGGAATCGGCCCGCAAGCGGACAGAGCGATTGCCGCAGCAGCGACGATATAAGCCAACTGCAGGCCCCGTTTGATCTCATTCATTACGAAACATCAATAAAACTGGATAACCGCCCGTTCTATTGAATCGCCATTGCCTGTCAACGGATAAATGGGCTATTTCCCCTTTTACCATGACCAACTCAAGCTCCCCCACCGTTAAAAGCGCGGCCTCCCGCGTGTTTGCGCCGCTAATGAGGCTGTTGCTCCAGCGGGGTATTCGCTTTCCGGAGATTCAGCTGCTCATGAAAACACTGCTTGTTTCCGAAGCAGAGCATCTGGCGTTGCGATTGCGTCTGAAACCAACCGACAGCCGCGTCAGCATCCTGACCGGACTACAGCGCAAAGACGTCAAAGCACTAAGGCAGGACCACAATTCACAATTGCCGGGTTCCATTGGACCGATCCCCCGTTTGATAGCAATGTGGACCGCCGATAGCGTCTATCAGGACGAGGATGGAAACCCGGCCTCGCTTCCCCGTCTGAGGGCAGCGAGCGGCCCTTCCTTTGAAGAGTTTTGTCAAACCACCACCAGGGATATTCATCCCCGGACCTTGCTGGACGAATTAATCCGGCAGGGCGCTGCAACTCTCAACAACGAAACGGATGAAGTCTCACTGGCTGCCGCCAGCTATGTGCCATCGGGCGATAACGAAGTGCTGTTGCACTATTTTGGTATGAATCTCGGCGACCATGCAGCAGCAGCAGCCACCAATGTGCTGGCAGCGCCGGAACTGGGGCCGTTTTATGAGCGAGCGGTGCACTACAACCAACTTTCGCCGGAATCGCTGGATGAGCTCGAAACCTTAGCCCGCTCCATCCAATCCAAAGCATTGGCCGAGATCAATGAGCACGCTCTTCGGCTGCAGCGCCTTGACGCCAGCAAGCCGACGGCAACTGGACGGTTCCGCTGTGGCGCATTCGTTTATTTCAAAGCTGGGGGGAACGACCGATGATCAGAATGTTTGCCGCGATTGCCATCGCTTGCAGCGTACTTACCGCCTGCTCAGTGCCGAGAGCCCCTGAAAACCCGTCCCCGGCTCGTCAATGCCAGACAAACTCCGACAAAGATGGCGGCATCGGCGGCATAGGCGTAGCAACAAAAACACCGCCTGATTGCGCCACCTCGCGCTAATCAAACTGCGTGAGGTGATCCCGCAATGTCGTGCCGGTGTATTCCTCCCGCACCAGGCCACGCTTGCGGAGGATCGGCACAACCTTGTCGACGAAGTCCTCAATTGCGCCGGGGGAGTGGATGGCGGTCAGCATAAAGCCGTCGCCGTCGGCGGTGCGCATGAACTCCTCCATCTGGTCAGCAACGCTTTTGGGCGTGCCTACAATCTGGGGCAAACTGACGCTTTGGCCGTGGCGTCTCGCGACCTCTGCCAGGGTCATCGGACGGCCATCCGTGTCGCGGTAGCGGGTGCGCATCCGCTCCAGCTGGGGCTCGTTCCGTTTCAGCATGATGGCGTCGTCCGGGATACCGCTCAGGTCGAAGTCCAGGTGAGCGGACAGGATTGCCTTGCCGCCCTCCACGGTCACCAGATCGTTGTGTTCCTGCTGCTTTGCCCGCGCGTCGGTCTCCGTACGGCCGATAATCGGTTGCGCACCGAACAGGATCTTGCACTCGTTCGGATCACGATCCAGTTCGCACATCCGATCCTTGATGGAGCGCAGATACTCGCCCGCATCCTCTGCCCGCGGCTGTATAGCAAAGATACCGTCGGAGTACTTAGCCGCAAAATCCCGACCTTTGGGCGAGGTGCCTGCTTGCAGGATCGCCGGACCGTTCTGCGGCGAGCGAACAACGTTCAGCGGTCCGCGGCTGCGGAAATACTCGCCCTCGAAGTTGATGCGGTGCACCTTGTCCGGATCGGCGAATACAGCGTTCGCCTGGTCCATCACCACGGCGTCTTCATCCCAGGAATTCCATAGCTCCCGGCAGACTTGAATGAACTCATGCGCCCGGTCATAGCGCTGGTCGGAGGGCAAGCGGTCTGCGCCGTAATTGTTGTCCAGGTTGCTGTTGATGGACGTCACCACGTTCCACCCTGCCCGGCCGCCGGTCAGGTGATCCAACGTGGCAAACATGCGCGCCACATAGAATGGATGCGAATGGCTGACGCTGAAGGTGGAGGCGACGCCGATCTTCTCCGTCACTGCCGCCATGTAGCTCATGAGCGGGATCGGGTCGTGCTCCGGCGCTTGCGTGGCGTTGCGCAGGGCCGCCCCCATGTCGCCGCCATAGGTATCGGCGATGTAGTTCAGGTCGGCGAAGAACACCATGTCGAAGCCGCCCCGCTCGCACACTTGGGCGATGTGCTGGTAGAGCGCCGGCTTCTTCCAGTCGTAGTTTTTGTGGTCGGTCTTTGGGTGCCGCCACATGGCGAGCGAGTGATAGGTCGGGCCGTGAACCAGGAATTGGGCCAGGTGGAAGGGTTTCAGCTTGCTCTTCGCCACTATGTCTTCTTTCGCCTTTCGAACTGCATCATCGCCAGACCAGAGCCTACCACGAGAAGAGTTCCGCCCGCGATCCACCAGTCGGGGATATCACCCCAAATTGCGAAGCCCAACACAACGCCTCAAATCAGTGAGAAATAACGGAACGGCGCGACCGTCGCTCCTTGTGCCAGATGAAACGCCGTGATGGTCAGGTAGTGCGCCAGACCCACCATCGTGCCTCCCACCACGAAGGCTCCGACCTGCCACCATTCCGGAATGGGCGTCTCTGAGGAAAAGAACAGCAATCCGCCAACCACGCCCGCGATTTGGGTGAAGAGCAACAGGGTGGTCGAACTGTCGACGCCTGCCAGCTTGCGCGTGACGGTGTCCCTGATGGCAGACAGCAGCGCCGCCCCCAGTGGCCAGAGCATTACCCAGTCAATGCCGTCATGACCTGGCCGCAACATCGCCAGGATACCACAAAACCCAAGCAGGATGATCAGCCAACGGGCACCGCCGACCTTCTCCCCCAGCACCGGGCCTTGCAGCAGGGCAACAAAAATGGGTGCTGCGAACAGCACTGCCATGGCATCAGCCAGCGGCAGCTTCATGAAGGACGTGACGATTACCAGACTGGTCAGGAAGCCGAGCACGGCTCTGACCCATACCAGCCGCGGGCTCTTCGGTTTGACCCTGGCCCAACCGCCCTCGCGCCATACCAGGTACCCCAGCAAGCCGAACGAACAGGCACTGCGGATCGCCATCACCTCACCCGGCGAATAGTCCACCGTCAGCAACTTGGCGATTGCGTCCTACGTCGCCAGCAGCATGGTGCCAGCGATCATGCAGAGGATACCGCGGGTAACCGGGGTCATTTGTCAGGGTCTGCCTCTGCGCTGCCCGGCCCTTCGGTCAACGTCCTAAGCCAGACCCATGCGCCATCCAGGGCACATCATACGATGTCCAGATATGAAGTTCGGGTCTCGCGCCGGGGTCTGCATCCAACACGCCCAACCGGATGATGACGGTGTCCCGCTCCAGCCATTCCGCCATGAGGTGCGCGCCGCAATTGCCGCAGAAATGGCGGACTTTGCCCGGTGTCGACTCGTAGTGGCGGAGCGCCCCTTCACCCTTGGTCCAGGCAAAGTCCGCGCGCTTTACCCCGGCAGTCGTATTGAAGGCTGCGCTGTGGGTTTTGCGGCAGGTTTCACAATGGCAATGGGCGATAGAGCCAGCCAATGCGGTCACCTCGAACGCGACGGAGCCGCAATGGCAGCTGCCTTTGATCATCGACGGTCCCTTCCCATTAGGGCAGACTGAAAAGCGCTGCCACCGGGGCAGACTTGTTTCAAGCATAGGAGAGGTACTGCAATGAGCGAAATGCTAAATGGCTTCGGACCTTTGGTTTCCGCGGACTGGCTGACCGCGAATCTCCATGAGCCAAGCGTAAGAGTGCTGGACTGCACGGTGACCCTGCACCCCCTGCCCGGCGGCGACATGCGTGCAGAAAGCGGACTGGCTGCGTTCGAGGAAGAGCACATCCCCGGCGCTGGCTTTGCCGACCTGATCGAGGATTTGAGCGATACCTCCAACCCGCTACGCTTCACCCTGCCCGGCAAGGAAGCCTTTGCCGCTGCCATGAGCAAACTCGGGGTTGGCAATGACACCCACCTGGTCCTTTACGCCGACGTCGCCCATTGGGCGGCACGGCTATGGTGGATGCTGCGCCACTACGGCTTTGACAATGCCGCGCTACTGGATGGCGGACTGCACGCCTGGAAAGCGAGCGGATTGCCGACTGAAAGCGGCCCTGCATTGGCCTCCGGCGCTCTGGACCTGACCCTGTCCGACGGGCGTGGGCTGTTCTGCGGGTTGGCAGAGACACGGGATGCCATGGGAGCCGCCGGCATCCTGACACTCAATGCCCTGACCGAGGAACAGCACGCCGGTAGCGGCACCAGCTATGGCCGTCCGGGCCGCATACCGGGCAGCGTCTGCCTGGCAGCACGCAGTCTGACCGACCCCGCGGACAACCACCGATTCCGCCCGTTGGGAGACCTGCGCAAGAACTTCGAGGCTATTGGCGCTCTCTCCTTCCCCCAGGTCATCACCTACTGCGGAGGCGGCATTGCGGCCAGTGGCGATGCCTTCATCATGCACTTGCTGGGACAGGACAATGTCCAGGTCTACGACGCCAGCCTACAGGAATGGGCCCGAAGCGACCTGCCGATGGAGGTTGATTGATGGCTCTCTCCGCCGAAGACGGCGCACGCATATACGACGAGTCCATCGTCATTGACATAACCTGCCCGCTGCTGCGGGAGGCGGGCTATGTGGACTGGTGCCGCGACGGGCGCATGACCGCCGTCGCGCCAACGATCAGCGGCATGAGCGGCAATGCTTCCACCGGCTTCGGGATGGTGGGTGGCTGGCTGAAGTATGAGGCGGAGCGGGACGACACCATCGTCGTCCGGCAGGCTGCCGACATCACGCACGCCAAGGCTGAAGGCAAGATCGGCCTGATCCTGCACTGCCAGAGCACGGCGATTTTCGAGGACAATCTGGACCTGGTAGACGCCTATCAGGCCACCGGTCTGCGGGCGGCGCAGCTTTGCTACAACCGCAAGAACCTGGTCGGCGGCGGCGCGAGCGAGCGGACATATGCCGGGCTTTCCGACTTCGGCGTCAATCTGGTCAAGCGCCTGAACCGGCTGAACATGGCGGTCGATTGCGCTCACACCGGCGTGCAGACTAGCCTAGATGCCGTAGAAGCCTCCGAAGCGCCAGTCATCATCAGCCACGCAAACGCAAGAGGCGTGCATGACAGCCGCCGCAATGCCCCCGACCATCTGCTGAAGGCAATCGCGGAGACCGATGGCGTCGTCGGCACGGTCGGTTTCCCACCGCTGCTAGTCTGGGAAGGCCAGCCGGGGATGGACCGGTTCCTAGACGATATCGCCTACAAGGTAGACCTGATCGGGATCGATCATGTCGGCCTCGGCATCGACTACTATCTCGGCTAGCATCTGGTGGAGGGTCTGGAGTCGGCGACACGGTGCTATAATGGGCTGGTTGCGGCAGGTCTTTGGCGGCCGGACGAGTACCCGCCGCCACCCTATATCTTTCCGGAAGGGATCGAGACGCCACAGACGCTCTTTAATCTGGGCCCAGCGCTGGCTGCGCGTGGCTTCAGTGAGGAGGAGATGCGCAAGATCCTGGGCGGCAACTGGATGCGCGTGCTGGGAGAAATCTGGGGCGGGTAGCCGGCTTCAACCGCTTCCGCATTCCCGGCCACCCGCAGGATAAGCCGGGACCGCGGCGTGGATAACAGCCCAAAGCGGCCCCGGCTCAAGGCCGGGGATGAAATGGCAACACACTAAGACGTCGGGTACAGCCCCGCGGTCTTCGCCCGCAGTTGCACCAGCGCCAGCACGGCGTCGAGCATAGGCGTCTCGACCCCGACGATGTCGCCCAGTTCGGTTACGGCGGTGACAAGCGCGTCGATCTCCATCGGGCGGGCGCGTTCCAGGTCTTGCAGCATGCTGGTTTTGTGGGCGCCGACGTCGATTGCGCCTTGGAGGCGTTTTTCGAGCGGCACTTTGAACCGGGCGCCCAGAGCCTCGCCGACCGCCTGGCCTTCCTGCATCAGTTTGATGATGACCTCACGCACGCCGGGGTCTGTGCCGATGTCCTCCAGGGTTGCGTGGGTCAGTGCGCTGATCGGGTTGAAGCAGAGATTGCCCCATAGCTTCACCCAGATCTCGTCCCGGATAGCGGTACGCACCGGTGCGCGCAGACCGCCCGCAATCAGCGCCTGAGACAGGGCCTTCGCCCGCTCCGACCGCTCGCCAGAAGGCTCCCCCAGAGAATAGGTATTGCCCTTTATATGCTGGCAAACGCCCGGCTCAACGATCTCCGTCGCCGGATAGACGATGCAGCCAATAGCGCGCTCCGGCCCCAGGTCGCGCCATTGCTTCTGACCGGGATCGACGGTCTCCAGCGTCTTGCCTTCCAGATCACCGCCCAGACCATGAAAATACCACCAGGGCACGCCGTTCATGCAGGTGACGACGGCGGTCTCCGGCACCAGCAGAGGCTTCATCAGATCGACGACGCCAGCGGACTGGTGCGCCTTTAGCGTGACGATGACGTAGTCCTGCGGCCCGAGGCTGGCGGGGTCGTCGGTTGCAGTAGGATGGACGGTGAACGTCTCCTCTTCCGAGCGGAAGGTCAGGCCATTTTCCTGCATCGCCTTCAGATGTGGGCCGCGGGCAATCAGCGAAACCTCGTGCTCAGTACGCGCCAGCATCGCACCCAGATGCGCGCCGATAGCGCCCGCGCCGTATATCGCGATTTTCATGGGTTTGCCTCTTTCACCTTCTTTGAAGCGCTGACGCATTTCTTTGCCTACCGCTCTCGCGGAGGCGGGAGCCTATGCCTGAGAGATCAACACAAAACGCGATTCCCGGGGGAGGCTCCCAGGCATGGGTCACGGACTAGCTACGAACCCAGCCCCAGTTTCTCCGCCAGGCCGATGCGTTGCAGCTTGCCCGTCGCGCCCTTGGGGATTTCGTCCAGGATCAGCACCTTGCGCGGCACCTTGAAGTCCGCCAGCCGCGTGGCGGCGAACTCACGGATTTCCTGCTCTGTCGCCTCCATGCCCTCGCGCAGGACGGCGGCAGCAGCCACTTCCTCGCCCAAGGATTTGTGCGGCATCGCGAAGGTCACAACCTGGGCAATGGCCGGGTGATCCATTAGAATGTTGTCGACCTCCGGGGGAGAGATTTTCTCGCCGCCACGGTTGATGATTTCTTTCAGGCGGCCGGTAATCGTTAGGTAACCGTCACTATCCATCATGCCCTGGTCGCCAGTGCGGAACCAGCCGCCGGTATAGGCACCCTCATTGGCGTCCGGATTGTTCTCATAGCCCTTGGTCACGTTCGGGCCGCGGATCACCACTTCGCCTGTCTCACCATGAGCCAAAATCTTGCCTGCCAGGTCCATAATGGCAACCTCCGGACCGGCCGAAACACCGACCGTCCCAGGCTTGCGCGCGCCTGGCCGCAGCAGATTGGAGGCCATCTGGTGGGCGGCTTCCGTCATGCCATAGCTCTCGATCACCGGCGCGCCGAAGGTTTCCTCCAGCGCGGCCATGACCTGTGGCGGCATGCTGGATGAGGAAGAGCGGATCAGGCGCAAATTCAGGCGCTCCACCGCTTCCTTGTTTCGCGGGGCACGGGCCAGGATCGCTTGGTGCATGGTCGGGACGGCAGTATACCAGGTTGGTTGAATCTCGTCGGTCCAGGCGAAAAAGCGCAAAGCGTTGAAGCCCGGCGTGCACCAGACACTGCCGCCCGCCGCCAGGGTAGACAGCGTAGCCGCCATCAGGCCATGAATATGGAACAATGGCATGATATTCAGGCACTTGTCGTCAGCGCCCAGCCCCAAAGTATCCACGATGTGCCCGGCCGATGCGCAAACATTGCCGTGGGAAAGTGGTACGATTTTCGGGCGCGACGTGGTGCCGGAAGTGTGCAGCACCAGGGCCACATCCCCTTCGGCGGCTTCCCCAACGGAAGCGGCGGTACCGTCGGCCCCATCCTCACTGAAAAGCTCGAAATGGCCAGCAGGCGCATCGGAAGGCACCGTGAGGCGCAGTACCAGCGTGCCGAGTCGGTTGGCAGCGGCAACCGCCGGGGTCTCGTCACCGTCCATCACCACCAGTGCTTTGGCGCTCAAGTCGTCCATATAAAAAGCGAACTCGTCCTCCCGGTAGGCAGGGTTGAGCGGCGCCGTCGTGGCGAAGGAGCCAATCACCACAAACGCCGCCGCCATTTCCGGGCCATTGGGCAGGACGATGGCGATACGGTCATTGCGGCCAATACCGAAGCCGTTCAGCGTGCGGCCGGTCTCGTCGGCCAGCGCATTTAACCCGGCGTAGATAAGCGGCGGACGCTCTGGCGCGCCGATGGCAGGGGCGTCGGCCGCGCCGATGCGCAGCAGGTCGCGGATGGTGGTGGCAGACATGGGTTGGCTCCTAAAGCCGTCATAAACCGGATGCCCTTTATAGAAGGATGCCTTTGCCGCGCCTAGCCGTTCGATGGAAACGGATGGGCCCCATCCGTTTGCTGAATCGCACCACCTGCAAATTTAGAAAGTAGGCTGATAGATGAAACGCTTAGGACGCGAACGTTTCGATCAGACCACTAGGCCGCAGCATTCTCGTCTTCCGGGCCATCATAGCGGTCGGGCCAAGGATGCTGCACGATAGACCGTTTGGAGGAAAAAGAATAGCAGGAATTGAGGGGCGGCCCGTTCCGCATGGACTCGCCCTCACCCTGCCCTTCCTGGCAGCGCTGGTATTCACGATAGGGAAAGACCGTCTGGAAAGCGGTAGTGCCGAGCGGGTACAGCAATTCCAGAATATGCGTGCAGCCCTGGTCGCGGCCGTAGCGTTCCTTCACCCGGCGCATATAGCCAGGTCCGATGCGGATCCCGACCAGGCGCTCGAAATTGGGTGCCGCCGCGCGGCACAACTCATAAGGGGTTGAGATACTGACGGCCTCTGCCGCATGGATACGCAACTCGTCGTCAACAGTGATGCGCACGCGCATATGGTGGATCGGCTCGCCCGGCTCGACCTCTCCCCGGTAGTGGTTGTCAAAAGCATAGCTTTTGGTGTCGGTGATCTCGCCCTCAATATCGAACAAGCCGTCCTCGCGCAGGTACCCCTGGCATGTTACCTGCCGCTTGTGCAGTGGCTGGCGGGCTACCGGGGCGGAGAGGTCGTTCGGAAAGTCTGTCATGGGTCTGCCTAATATTCCGTGCAGCGGCAATGAATTGCCAAGCTGTGATTGTTCACCAGCGGTACTGGTAACGCTTTGGTAGGTCAGTCGTAGCATTCAGGTGCCGCGTTCCCAAAAACCAACGGCAGAGAGCGACGCTTTTTCCACCTGGAAAGACGGTTCCGGTTCCCTGTGCGCCACAATCGTTATGGGGCATGGAAGTTCCGCCAAACCGTCACCATAATATCATATAGGTATGCGCCCATAGGAGCAGATGGCTAGTGGTCTGATTGAAACGCTTGCATCAGCAAGTTCTTCGTGAATCAGCCGACAATTTCAATATGTTGGTGGTTCGATGGAAGCGGATAGGTGCCATCCGTTTCCATCAAACCACTAGATATGCTGTACGCAGATACTCAGCAAAAGCCCATTGCCCCCGGCGGAGGCAGTGCGCAAGACAGGATGGCACTACCAAGCAAAAGCATCGGTTTTGCTTTCAACGGGAATGGAGCATCCGGTGCATTGATTCCATCCAAACCGAAACAACGAGATTCGGAAAAATGGGGTATTTCCCAACGCAATCACGCAAAAAACCATGGAGCTATGCTGGAAAGTTGGTGACGGCTTGATCAGGCGGCGTTTTGCATTTGTTTGATCCCGTCGATGAATGCAATGCCCTGGATTATCCCAGGCATGCGATTTGCGCCGTCGCGCTTTCGCCATTTGCCCTGCGCTGACATCAGGAGCCTGACCGCCATGGCGAGGGCGGTCTTTCGGCTCAGACAGCCTTTGGTTTTACCTGTCCGGTGACACACCGTCGCGAAGGCGCTTTCGATGGGATGGGTGGTTCTGATGTGTTTCCACTGTTCTGCCGGGAAATCATAGAAGGCCAGCAGCACGTCACGGTCTTTGATCCATTTGGCTACCGCTTGTTCGTCTTTCACGCCGTAGGTCTCGATGAAGAAATCGCAGGCTGCCATGGCTTCGGCCTTCGTCTCTACCTGCCAGATGTCGTGCAGGGGGCCTTTGGCTTTCGCTTGCACCGATTGGGGCATTGCCTTCAGCCCATTGCCGGTTTTATGGAACCAGCAGCGCTGTTCTGCGGTCGCGCCGAAGACCGCGCGAAGGGCGGCCCAGAAGCCCAGTGCACCGTCGCCTACCGCGAGATCGGGCGCGTGATTGAGGCCGCGCCACTTGAGGTCGAGCAGGAGCGCGCGCCAGCTTTGGGTCCTTTCGCGATAGCCGTCGATCAGCCCCAGTATCTCCTTTCGGCCCCATTCATCCGCGCCGAGCAGCACCAGAACACATTGCTTTTCTTCCATCCTTGGCTGGAAATAGACGCCATCCGCCCAGACATAGACGATGCGCCGGGCGCTGAGATCGCGCTTCTGCCAGCGGTCGTACTCCTCCCACCAATCGGACTTCAGCCGCGAGATGGTGGGGGACGACAGGCCCGCCGCGTTCGGCCCGAGCAGCGCGGCCAAGGCCGCCTGAAAATCGCCCGTGGAAATGCCGTTGAGGGAAAGCCAGGGCAGCAAGTCCTCGACGGACTTCGCCTTGCGCAGATACGGTGGCAGGATCGAAGAAGAGAACCGACCCTTCTCAGCCTGCCGATCACGATCCCGCCCGCGTGGCCCTTTCACGGGCACTGGGCCAATCCCGGTCATTCCCTCTCGTTCTGGCAGGTGAGCGTGACGAACGACCCGCGCGGGCCCCTCGGGCGTCGTCTCATTGGAAAATGGCGCAAGCCATGCGCTCCACTCAGCTTCAAGCGCTTGCTCGATCAACTGCCGCGCCCCGGAACGGATCAAATCCGTCAGCGGATCGGCGGAAAATCCCTTGGGATGGGGCAACGCGGTGATGGTATCTCTCGTCATGAGGCATAGCCTTTTCTCAGCGAGAATTGCGGCGCGGGAACAACGCCATGATATGCCGCCCCTCAGGAAAATCACCAACTGTCAGCTGTTTCTCATATCGGAGAATCAGTGAATTTGGGACTTTAGACTTGCCACATTCGAATTCTTGGCTAGCCGCACTTCTATCGGATATGCTTATAATAGCGGCAACGTATTCCCGGGTTTCATTCCCGCCAGAAGCGAGCAGCGCCGCAGGTGATACTCACCTGACGCCGCCTGCGGGAGGTGTGAAGTGTTAGATGATGATGAACGGTGCCGTGAGCGCGTCATAACAGCAGACGATCCCATATTCCTTTTGCGCTGGCTGCTGCACCCGACAAAGGTCGGTGCGGTGACCCCCAGTGGCCGCGCCCTGTCGCAAGCCATGGTCCGCCAGGTTGACTGGAGCAACCCTGGCCACGTGATCGAGCTGGGGGCGGGCGTGGGCTCGTTTACCCGTGTGCTCCTGGAGAAAACGCCGGCAACCGACCGGTTGCTGATCGTCGAGCTTGACCCGGTGTTCTTTGCCCGTTTGCAGCGACGTTTCCCCAGCGCGCCGCTGGCCATGGGCGATGCCGCATGTCTGACTGATCTGCTGGAGCGGCACCAGGTAAGCGAAGTCAGCACCATCGTCTCCGGCCTGCCGATCCTTTCCATGTCCACCAATATTCAGCGGGAAATCCTAACCCAATCGCTGTCTGCCGGCGCTGATTCGATCTTCATTCAGTTCACCTATGGTTTCCGCAGTCCTGTACCGCGGCGAAAGCTGGCTGAATGGGGTATCCGGGCGGAGCGCACTGGTTTTGTCGCCAGAAACGTGCCGCCTGCCTGGATTTGGTGCTACCGCAAAGCCTGAACCGGTGCGCGCGGACGGGCATTCGGCGGCGTGATCCGCACCGCGCTGATGCGGTTACCCGTGCGGCGCAGAATACGGAAGCGGAAGCCAAAGAACTCAAAAATCTGCCCAGCTTCGGCGATCAGCCGCGCTTCATAAAGAATCAGCCCGCCGACCGTGGTTGCGCGCTCATCAGGCAAAGACCATTCAAATTGGCGGTTCAGATCGCGGATCGTAACGGTGCCCGGCGCCGTCACCGACCCGTCCGGCTGCAGCCGGACGCCGGGTACGGAAATATCAGTTTCGTCCGTAATGTCGCCGACAATCTCCTCCAGGATATCTTCCAGGGTTACGATCCCCATCAACGCGCCATACTCGTCAACGACCAGTGCGAAGTGCTCGCGGCGTTTGCGGAATGCCTGCAACTGGTCCCATAACGTGGTTGTGTCGGGGATAAACCAGGGCTCGGAGGCAATTTCCTGCAGCATGGCCTGGTCCAGCTCGCCGGAATTGCTGCGGATCGCGCGCAACAGCGCCTTTGCGTGCAGGACCCCCACAATATTGTCGGGATCGTCGCGCCATAGGGGGATGCGGGTGTAGGGACTGCTGAGCACCTGCTCCACAATCTCGTCGATCGGCAGCCCCGCATCAACGGATATCATGCGGGAGCGGTGGGTCATTACATCTTCCGCCTCGACCTCCCCCAGGTCCAGCACACTACGCAGCATCTGGCGCTCAACATGAGTATCGGGGTCATCGCTACGGTGTAGTTCGATCACCCCGCGCAACTCTTCCGCGTGGGCTTCCTGGGTCTGGGCAGACTGGCTCTTGATATGCAGAACCCGCAAAAGCCCGCGAACAATAACCCGCACCGCGATCACGGCCGGCCGCAATATCCGGACGACCCATTGAACCACAGGCGCGACAAGCACGGCGGTTCGGTCCGGGTGTGTGATGGCGATGGTTTTGGGCAGAACCTCAGCAAAAATCAGGAGCAGGACCGTCATGCCGAGCGTGGTGACGGCGACCCCTGCCTCACCGAAGAGGCCAACTAGTACGCTGGTCGCCAAAGACGCCGCCAGGATGTTGACCAGATTGTTGCCCAGCAGCAGCGCACCCAGGAGCGTTTCCTTGTCCTCCCCCAGGCGGCGGACGATGCGTGCACGGCGGTCGCCCTTTCTGGCGCGCTGGTGGATGCGCGCCCGGCTAGCGGCGGTCAGCGCGGTCTCAGAGCCGGAAAAGAACGCAGACGCGCAAATCAGCACGAGTACAATGAGACCGGAAATCCAGATATTGCTGTCCATCAGCGTCCATTTCGTGAATTGGGCAACGATCCTGGCGGGGAATAGTCTGCCGGGCGGCTTATTGCAATGTTGGCCGCACTTTGCGGGTACTGATTTATGTTACGCGGCAATCAATGCCTGCACCCGCTCGAATACCTGACGGAACATCGGTTCGGTCAGACGGCCGGTCTGCGTGTTGTACCGCGAGCAATGGTAGCTGTCGGCAATGGTCAGGCCACCGATTTCATGCAGCGCACCATGCCCGAACGGATAATCGGCCAAGCGCACTCCCAAAGTCCGCAAAAGACTGTCATGGGCGATCCGGCCCAACGCCACGACTACGCGCAGCCGGGGCAGACCTTGTAACTCTTCTATCAGGAAAGGCCGGCAATTGCCGATCTCCGCGCCAACGGGTTTGTTTTGCGGCGGCAGACACCGCACGGCATTGGTGATCCGGCAGTCGATGAGGGTCAGGCCATCATCGATGGCGGCTTTGTACTCGCCAGCGGCAAATCCGGTGGCGAGCAAAGTCGCATAGAGTAAATCGCCGGCATAGTCGCCAGTGAACGGACGCCCCGTGCGGTTGGCCCCGCGCAAACCCGGTGCCAGGCCAACCACCAGCAACGCGGCATCAGACGGCCCGAAAGAGGGGACTGGCCGATTGAACCAATCAGGGTATGCCGCGCGCTGCTCCTCGCGGAAAGCAACAAGCCGCGGGCAAAGCACGCAATCTGGGGAAGGAGCCCGCATCGGCGTCAGATGAGCGCGTCAGTTATAGACGTTGTCTTCGTCTTCATCGTCAAAACCGTCGTCCATCGGCGGACGGTTCATACGGGGACCGCCACCGCCGGCCCGTTCAATGAACCGCTGCATGGTGGTCAAGTCGACGAACTGGTCTGCCTGACGGCGCAGCTCATCGGCGACCATCGGCGGCTGGGTGCGGATCGTTGAAACGACAGTGACCCGCACGCCGTGCCGCTGCAGAGACTCGACCAGCCTGCGGAAATCGCCATCGCCCGAGAATAGAATGATGTGGTCAACGTGCTCCGCCATCTCCAAGGCATCGACGGCGAGTTCGATGTCCATATTGCCTTTAATCTTGCGGCGGCCAGTGACGTCCGTGAATTCTTTTGTCGGCTTGGTGATCATCGTAAAGCCGTTATAGTCCAGCCAATCAATCAGCGGACGAATCGGCGAATACTCCTGATCTTCCATCAACGCGGTATAGTAAAATGCGCGCTTAAGATAGGTGTTGCTCCCGAAATAATCTAACAATTTCCTGTAATCGATATCGAAATTCAAGTTTCTAGCGGCTGAGTACAAATTTGCGCCGTCGATAAAGAGCGCAGTTCTCTCTTCAGGGTAGTCTTTAACCATGAAATGTCCATAATGCCGAGTTTCAATTTAGCGCTAAGACGCACAACACAACCAAATGATTGGTGCACCCACGCCCTAGTTGAACGGTATATATGGATTCACGGCGGTCCATTCAACCGTCATCAATAGTTTTGTGGTATTTTTCAGTCTTATAGCATGGAAAACAGTGTTTTGACGCGATACAAACCGGTCTCATACCGGCGTGAGCTGCCGCTGGACCTGGTTGGCAAGCTCGCGTCACCTCGTCCATTGCATTATGCTGCAGGGCAACATATTCTTTATGGCTCACTATTGGAGAGATTTGGAATGGCGCGAGTTACGGTAGAAGACTGTGTTGAGTTGGTCCCCAACCGCTTCGAGCTTGTCCTGGTGGCAGGCCAGCGGGCGCGGGGTATTTCGGCCGGTGCAGAACTCACCATCGATCGTGACCGCGACAAGAACCCGGTCGTCGCCCTGCGTGAGATCGCGGAAGAAACCATCGTACTGGACGAACTGAACGAGTCGCTGATCCAAAGTAATCAACGGCAATATGATCAATCGTTCTACCTGGATGATAGCGGCAATAACAATGCCCGCCATGACGACAATGATCCACCACCAGCGGAGGAGCTGGACCTGGCCTCTCTGGCGCGGGAACTGGCCGCCCAGGCAGGCGAATACCAAGGCCGGGACGACTAGGCTGGGCATACCGTGCCGACTGCTGCAACGACCCTCTGTGCCTGAAACTACGAAGTAAACGGCTCATGGACGTTGCACATTTCAGTGAACTCGAACAATCGGTAAACCGCCATACGCCGCGCGCCGATTTAGGGATGATCGAGCGCGCCTACCGGTTCGCCGACACTCACCATGAAATGCAGTTGCGCGCCTCTGGCGAGCCGTACATTTCGCACCCTCTGGCGGTTGCCGGCATCGTGGCTGAAAAGCGGCTGGATACTGCCAGCATCGTCACGGCGTTGCTGCACGACACGGTGGAAGACACCACAGCGACCCTGACAGAGGTCAGCACCAATTTCGGCGCTGAAATTGCGAACCTTGTCGATGGCGTGACCAAACTCTCAAAACTGGAATTGCGGTCGGATCAGTCCAAGCAGGCCGAGAACTTCCGCAAGCTTGTCGTGTCTATGTCGCGGGACATCCGGGTTCTCCTGGTGAAACTGGCGGATCGCGTGCACAACATGCGGACCCTGTCTTTCATCGAGAAGCCCGAAAAACGGCTGCGTGTCGCGCGTGAGACAATGGAAATCTACGCGCCGCTGGCCCAGCGCATGGGCATGCAAGATTGGCGCGACGAGCTGACCGACCTGTCGTTTGCGGAAATGCACCCCGACGCACGTGCCTCCGTTATTGCCCGGTTGAACTATTTGCGTGAGCACGGCCAGAATCTGGTCGGCGACGTAATTGGCGATCTGCAACAGAAACTCAGAAACGACAATATCGAAGCGGAGGTATTCGGCCGGGAAAAGCTTCCCCATTCCATATGGGAGAAGATGAAGAAAAAGAACGTCCCGTTCGAGCAAATCACCGACATCATGGCGTTCCGTGCCACCGTGGACGATGTCGCCCAGTGTTACCAGGCCTTGGGCTGTATCCATCACAATTACCGGGCAATTGTCGGCCGCTTTAAAGATTATATCAGCGTGCCGAAACTGAACGGCTACAAGTCGATTCACACCACTGTACTGGCACCGCGCAACCTGCGTATCGAGATACAAATCCGCACCCGCGAGATGCATGAATTCGCAGAATACGGTGTTGCAGCCCACTGGATTTACAAGGAAGCGGACGACAGCGCGACGGTTGATGGTGAGCAGTTCTCGTGGATACGCGGCCTGGTCGATATCCTGGACCAGACAGCCAATTCCGACGAGTTCCTGGAGCATACGCGCCTGGAAATGTACCAGGACCAGGTGTTCTGCTTCACCCCCAAGGGAGAGTTGATTTCGCTGCCGCAGGGTGCCGGGCCGATCGATTTCGCTTATGCAGTTCACTCTGATATTGGCGACACCTGCGTCGGCGCCAAAGTCAACGGCAAGCCGGTGCCGCTGCGGACAAAGCTCAACAGCGGCGACCAGGTGGATATTACGACCTACCGGAACCGGAACCCCTCCCCGGAATGGCTGCGGTTTGTCGTAACCGGAAAAGCCCAGGCGCGCATACGCCGCTCCATGCGCCTGCAACAACGCGAACAATATGTACAGCTTGGCCGGGAAATCGCCCGGAATGCCTTCGTCGAACACAATGTGGGCATGAATGACCGCACACTCACTCCAGCCCTCGAGCAGTTCGAATTCGAAGACTCAGAAGACCTGTTTGCGGCGATCGGTGAAGGCCAGATTACCGAGGGGGAGTTGGTGACGTGCCTGTTTGCGGTCGCAGATCTGCCCAAGGACGCGGACGCTAACGTTGTACCCTTGTTGCCAAGCAAACGCCAAGCAAAGCAAAACCAGAAGAAGCAGCCGGTTGCCATCCGTGGCCTGGTTCCGGGCCTGGCGTTGCACTTCGCCCGCTGCTGCCACCCGCTGCCCGGCGACAAAATTGTTGGTATCGTCACCACCGGGAAGGGCGTGACGATCCACACGGATGACTGCGCATCGCTGGAAAGCTTCCATCATTCGCCGGAACGCTGGCTCGATGTGAGCTGGGACCCGAACGCCGCCACGATCAACACAGCACGACTACATGTTATCGTGGAAAACCGGCCGGGCAAGCTGGCCGAAATCTCCGCGACCATCGCCCAGGGGCACGGCAACATCACCAATCTGCGCTTCACCAACCGCGCCGAAGACTTCATGGAGATGCAGATTGACATCCAAGTGATGGACGTTTCGCATCTGAGCAATATTATTGCGGCGTTGCGCGCCCAACCGTCGGTTGCCTCAGTCAGCCGCGCGCGATCCTGATCTTCTGCCAGATATGACCATGATGTTTCCTTTTCTGCGCCTTGGCGTGAACATCGATCACGTGGCGACTGTGCGGAACGCCCGCGGCGGCGCGCTGCCCGATCCCGTGCGCGCGGCGCTGCTAGCCAAGGCTGCGGGCGCTGACGGCATCACTGCGCACCTGCGGGAGGACCGCCGGCACATTCGAGACAGCGACATCCGCCGTCTGCGCGAAGAAGTCGATCTGCCGCTGAATTTCGAAATGGCAGCCACCGATGAGATGCAGGCCATTGCGCTCGACGTCCTGCCGCACGCAGCCTGCCTGGTGCCGGAGAAGCGTGAGGAATTGACGACCGAAGGCGGCCTGGACGTGCGTGGCCAGGACAACCGCCTGCGCCCGATGATCGCTGTACTGGCCGATGCCGGCATCCGCGTTTCGCTGTTCATCGAAGCCGACCCGGAGCAGATCCGCGCCGCCGCCGCCAACGGAGCCGCCGTGGTAGAGCTGCACACGGGCAGCTATTGCGAGGCATCGGGCCAAGAGCAACAAGACCTCCTGCGCCGCCTGCAGGATGGCGCAGCGCTGGCCCATTCGCTCGGGCTGGAGTGCCACGCGGGCCATGGCCTGGACTTCGACACAGTCGGCCCGGTCGCCGCTATTCCCCAGCTTGTAGAACTGAACATCGGCCATTTCCTGATCGGCGAGGCCATTTTCACCGGCCTGGAACCCGCCATTACCCGCATACGCCAGGCGATGGACATCGGACGGGCGGGAGCAAGTGTATGATCCTCGGTATCGGCAGCGACCTGATCGACATCCGGCGCGTGGAAAAAACTCTGGAACGCTTCGGCAACCGCTTCGTCCAACGCATCTTCACCGAGGTGGAACAGACGAAGTCCGACCGCCGCCGTCTGCGCGCCGCCAGTTACGCTAAGCGGTTTGCAGCCAAGGAGGCCTGCTCCAAAGCCCTGGGCACCGGCCTTTCACGTGGCGTCTACTGGCGCGACATGGGCGTCATTAACCTGCGGGGCGGCAAGCCCTCCATGCACCTGACCAACGGGGCAGCCGCCCGTCTGGCGCACTTGACGCCCGCCGGGATGGTTGCGCAAATCGACATTACGATCACAGACGACTATCCACTGGCGCAGGCGTTCGTCGTCATCTCCGCCATCCCTCAGGAATTGGCAGCCGCCAAGACCTAGCCCAAGATCCACACTGTTGACGTCCAACCACCATTCAATGCATCGCACCGCGTGCGAGCCTCCATGCAGGGAGATTTCCTTTGGCCGAAAAGTCTAGTGGCGGTTGGCGGTCGGTTGCCCGGACCGTCATCATCGCCGGCGCAATTGCGTTCACCTTCCGCAGCTTTGCTTTTGAGCCGTTCAATATCCCGTCCGGTTCGATGTTGCCGACCTTGCTGATCGGCGACTTTCTTTTCGTCTCGAAGTATTCCTACGGCTACAGTCGCCATTCTTTGCCCTGGAGCGTGCCGGTCATTCCCGACCGCATCATGTTCACCCCGCCCAAGCGCGGCGACATAGCCGTCTTCCGCTATCCGGCCGACACCTCCGTCGACTATATCAAGCGTATTATCGGCCTGCCGGGCGACACGGTGCAGGTGAAGCAGGGCCGCCTCTACATCAACGGCGAAATGGCGCCCCGCACACCCGATGGCGTGTTTGAGGAGCGCGATCAGTACAACCGCGTGATCCGCCTGCAACGCTTTGTGGAGGAGCTGCCGGGCGGCGTGAAGCACCAAATCCTGGAGCGTGGCGACAATCACCCCTACGACAATACTCCGCTCTACAAGGTGCCTGAGGGACATTTCTTTGCCATGGGCGACAACCGGGACAATTCCGCCGACAGCCGCGACCAGCGCTCGATCGGATTCGTGCCGATGGTCAACCTGGTCGGCAAGGCAGAGCTGATGTTCTTCTCCATCGATACCAACAGCGACAATTTCGGCATCTATGGCGTTCCGGGCGGTATTCGCTGGAAGCGCATATTCAACCGCATTTCGCCTTAAGGCGGCAGGGAACCATTTTGCCCGGTCATCCGCACCCGAAACTGGACGACCTCGTCCGTCATATCTTCGCCGAGCCGGAATTGCTGCAAGCGGCGCTCACCCATCCCAGCACCGGCGGCAAGGAAAGCCGGCATCGCTACGAGCGGCTGGAGTTTCTGGGCGATCGGGTACTGGGCCTGAATATCGCCGAGCGCCTCTATCAGCGCTTCCCCACAGAAGACGAAGGCGCATTGTCAAAGCGCCTGGTCGGCCTGGTCCGGCGGGAGGCACTGGCCGAAGTGGCGGAGAGCATCGGCCTGGAACACCATATCACCTCCGCACCGTCGGCCCGCGCAGATTCCGGACGAGCCCGCGAGTCCATGCTTGCCGATGCCTGCGAAGCGCTGATCGGCGCGCTCTATCTGGATGGCGGGCTGGAGCCGGCTCGCGCCTTTGTGCACCGCCACTGGGAAACGCTGTTGGACGCGACGCCGAAACCGCCGCACGATGCTAAAACCTCTCTACAGGAATGGCTGCAGGGCCGCGGCATGTCCCTGCCGGACTACCAGGTCATCGCCCAGGAAGGCGCGGCCCATGCGCCGGTCTTTACGGTTCAGGTCCTGGCAGAGAATGGCCAATCGGCTAAAGCAGACGGCACGAACAAGCGCGCCGCAGAGCAAGCTGCCGCCACCCTGTTGCTGGCAGCACTGGAAGCCACAAATGGCTGAAACAACAACACTCGGTGACGGCCAAAACGCCGGTCAGAAAGCCGGCCTTATCGCTCTGGTCGGCGCGCCGAATGTCGGCAAATCCACGCTGATCAACCGCTTGGTAGGCGCGAAGGTGGCCATCGTCACGCCCAAGGCCCAAACCACCCGAACCCGGGTGCTGGGCATCCGCGTGGCGGACCAGACCCAGGTAGTCTTCATTGACACGCCCGGCATCTTTCAGCCGAAGCGGCGGCTCGACCGGGCCATGGTGCAGACCGCCTGGCGCGAGGCAGGAGACGCCGACATCGTCTGCTTCCTGGTCGATGCCACCAAAGGGATGGACCGGACTACACAGGCCGTGGCGGAGCGCCTGCGGACAGCGGGACGCGAGGTTGTCGCCGTCCTGAACAAGATCGACCGGGTCAAACGCCCGCGCCTGCTTGAGTTAGCGCAACAGGTGACGGAAGCCGTCGATTGCTCGGACGTGTTCATGATTGCCGCCATCAATGGCGACGGGGTCGAAGACCTGTTCGCCAAACTGTCCGCCCGCCTGCCGGATGGACCCTGGCTGTTCCCGGATGACCAGCTATCGGATATGCCCGACCGCCTGATGGCCGCGGAACTGACCCGCGAAAAGCTGATGATGGCTTTGCATAGCGAACTTCCCTACGACCTGACGGTCAAGACCGAGGACTGGCAGGAATTCCAGAACGGCGCCATCCGCATTGCCCAGGTGATCTACATCGCCCGCGACAGCCAGAAGCCCATCGTGCTTGGCAAAGGCGGTGCGCGCATCAAGGGTATCCGCAGTGCCGCCCAAGAAGAACTGGCAGCGATGTACGAGACCCCCATCCACCTGTTCATTCAGGTGAAGGTTCGCCTCGGCTGGGACGAAGACCAGCGCCATTTCCGCGACTTGGGCCTCGACTACAATGCCTGACGGCCGGTTCTCATGATGGGCTGGCCCCGTGATTGAGTGGGCCGACCGCGGTATCCTGCTGTCAGCGGAACCGCACGGCGAAGGCCACGCGGTCGCCCAACTTCTAACCGCAGAGCATGGCCGTCATGCGGGCCTGATTCAGGGCGGCGCATCGCGCAAGCGCGCGCATGAGATGCAGCCCGGCTCGGTCATGCAAATCACCTGGCGAGCCAGGCTCGCTGATCATCTGGGCACGCTGGGCTATGAGGTCGACCGGGCCCACGCCTCCTACTGGCTGGAAGACCGGCGTCGGCTTTCGGGCATTGCGTCAGCCTGCGCCGTCGCCACCGTCCTGCCGGAGCGCGAGCCCATGCCCGGCGTCTACCACGGTCTGCTGGCCTTTCTGGATATGCTGGAAACCGAGGCTTGGCCTGCCGGCTATATCGTCTGGGAATTAGGGCTATTGTCGGTCCTGGGCTTTGGCTTGGCGCTTGACCGCTGCGCCCGTACCGGCGCGACCGAGGGGCTAGCCTACGTCTCCCCCCGCACCGGCGCGGCGGTGACGGCTGAAGCGGCAGGCGAGTTGGCCGACCGGCTCCTGCCACTACCGGACTTTCTGGCCGGTGCGGACAACTTCACCGACGCGGATATCCATACCGGGCTGCGGCTGACCGGCCACTTTCTGAAGCGGGATGCCTTTGGCGGCATTCACAAGGATCTGCCCCCTGCCCGCTACCGGCTGGCGGATTTGTTTGAGGCATAGTGAACGCGTCCCTTTGTTTCTTCATCCTGAGGCGGCACCGATAGGTGCCCTCGAAGGAGCTAACCAAAAGCCAGCGCCCGCCTTCGAGGCTCGCTCCGCTCGCGCCTCAGGCTGAAGAATTTTGCTTTGTGCCAAATTGAGCTGAAGGCGCTCTATCCCCCAGCCACCCCCTGCGCGTTCACATAGACCGCATAGAGCGACTAGCTCGCCGCCATGAACAGGCGGTTCCGCTCCAAGCCGCCGAAGCAGACGTTGGCACAGCGCTCCGGCAGCTCTATCCGGCCAATGGCCGCGCCGTCCGGTGCGAATACCATGACGCCGTCCAGCGCCGCGGAGCCCATGCCCCAGCCACACCATAGGTTGCCGTCGGTGTCGCAGCGCATGCCGTCTGGCGTGCCGCCCGGCCCGGCGTCGATGTGCACACGCTTGGTGGCCTTCTGCACACTCACGCCGTCGCTCGACATGTCGTAGGCGACGATTGTCCGCGTCGGCTCCGACCGGCTGGCAACCACGTAGAGAATGCTCTCATCCGGCGAGAAGCAGAGCCCGTTCGGCCCGTCGATATCATCGGCGATCACCGTCATCGCGCCCGTGTCCGGGTCCAGCCGGTAGACGCACATGGGCAGTTCCGCCGGGGCCTTGTTGCCCTCGTAATTGCCGAGGATGCCGAACATCGGGTCCGTGAACCAAATGGAACCATCGGACTTCACTACCACGTCGTTCGGCGAGTTCAGCTTCTTGCCGTCATAGCTGTCAGCCAGAACGGTGATGGAGCCGTCATACTCCGTGCGGGTCAGCTTGCGGGCGTGATGGCAGGTAACCAGGCGGCCCTGACGGTCGCGCGTGTTGCCATTGGCGAAGTCGCTGGGCTTGCAGAAGATGCTGGTCTCCCCGGTTTCTTCCTCCCACTTCAGGATGCGCTGATTGGGGATGTCGCTCCACAGCAGTAGCGTCCATCGCCGATCCATACCGGCCCCTCCGACCAGCGGCACCCTGTGTAGAGCCGCTCCACAGCGGCTGAGAAGATGCGGATAGAGGCGAAGCGCGGGTCCAGAATTTCGACGGCAGAGTCCGGATAGCGGGGGAAGTCCCGCCACCCGGCGGAATTTGGATAGTCGATGGTCATGGGCGCGGTTCCTCAGCATTCATTCAGATGACCGAACTATGCCGTCGAATGCCCTGCCATCGTCAAGTCCGGCGGGCGATTATCCGGCCAGCGCCTCGGCCCAAGTCCGCTCGACCTCCGCTGCGTCGGCGTTCTTGGCGACGAAGCTCTGGCCGATGCCCCGCGCCAGGATCAGGGTCGGTTGCCCGTCCTCGGCTTTCTTGTCCGACGCCATCCGCGCCATCAGTTCAGGGATCGTCGGCGGTTGCTGGCCCATGACTTCCAGCGGCGCGACAGGCAATCCCACTTCCGTCAGGTGCTTCTCCACCCGCGCCACGTCTGCCGCCTCGCAGAGTTCCAGCCGGGCCGAGTGCCGGAACGCGAGCGCCATGCCGACCGAGACCGCCTCACCATGCAGCACCTGGCCGCCATAACCGGCCTCTGCCTCCATCGCATGGCCGAAGGTATGCCCAAGGTTCAGAAGCGCCCGCACGCCGCCCTCGCGCTCGTCCTGCGCCACTACCTCAGCCTTGGCGAGGCAACTGACCCGCACCGCTTCTGCCAGTTCCACCGGCTCCTGGTTCAGCACCTTCTCGTGGTGCGTCTCCAGCCAGGACCAGAATTCCGGCCGGTCGATCAGGCCGTACTTGGCAACCTCCGCGTAGCCTGCCAGCAATTCGCGCTTCGGCAGGCTGGCAAGGGTATCAATATCCGCCAGCACCAGCCGCGGCTGATGGAACGCACCGACCAGGTTCTTGCCATGCCGCGTGTTAATGGCCGTCTTGCCGCCGACCGAGCTATCCACCTGGCTCAGCAGCGTCGTCGGCACCTGCACATAGTCGATACCGCGCAGCAGGATCGCCGCCAGGAAGCCGCCCAGATCGCCGACCACGCCGCCGCCCAGCGCCACCAGGAAGCTCTTACGGTCGAGTCCTGCGTCCAGCGCCAGATTCAACAAGTCCTGCAGCAGGTCGAAGCTCTTGGACGCCTCCCCCGACGGGATGGTCATCACTTCCGAGGCTATGCCCGCAGCCTCCAGCGATGCCTGCAATTTCTCCGCATAAAGCGGCCCCACCGCCGTATCGGTCAGAATCACCGCCCGCCGTCCCGGCAGCCGCTCGGCAATCAGCGCCCCTGCCTGCGCAATCAGGCCGCTGCCGATCAGAATATCATAGGACCGGTTCTGCGCGTCGCCGGCCAGGTCCACTTTCAATGTTTGAATAGCGCTCATTGCCGGTTTTCGTAGACCTTCATCAGGCCCCTTTCTTGCAACGCTTGAATGACCCGGCTGACGCTGTCTTCCGGATTGCCCTCGGTCGTGTCGATCTGCATATCGGCCAGGGCGTAGACCGGGTCACGTTCCGCAGACAGCGTTTGCAGCCGCTCCAGGATGCCGTCGCCGCCTTCCAGCATGGGCCGGTTGCTGCGCTTGGCCACCCGGCCCGACAGAACTTCCACATCGGCCGACAACCAAACCGATATGGCCCGCTCAGCAATCAGTTGCCGCGTTTCGGGATCGTTAAACGCCCCGCCACCGGCTGCCAGCACATGGGCCGGTTCGTCCCGCAACAGCCGGGCGATCACCCGCCGTTCGCCGTCGCGGAAGTGCGGCTCGCCGTACTTCTCGAAGATTTCGGTGATGGTCAGGCCCGCGGCCTTTTCGATTTCGGCATCGGCATCGATGAAGGCCACGCCCAGCCGGTGAGCCAGGCGCTTGCCAACGGTGCTTTTGCCGACGCCCATCATCCCCACCAGGACAATGGTGCGGTCAGGACGGGCGACGATTTCGGCTGCGTTATCGGAGCTTGCTATTGATGTATCATTCATGGTGCGCTTCCATGGCGCAGGAATGGTATAATCGTCAAGCTGTCCGCATGGCAGGAATCCGTTAAATTGACGCCCGCACAGAAAAGCGATGTTCTCCAGGGGGCTGCAAGGCCTCCGCAGATAGGTTAGGCAAATGGGTCAGATCATCGGCGCTTTCTTCGTACTGATTGTCCTGGCTGCGCTAGGCGGCGCGCTGTATATCGCCATGGGTGAGGTGCCGCCGCCGACCGAAACCATTGAAAAGACATTGCCAGATGCCCGCTTCAATTAGGACATACACCGGTTGGGCAGGCCTTCGGCCGGTTGCCGCCATTTTGGCGCTGGCCGCCATCATCTGGCTGTTGCCCGGCGCTGCCGACGCTCAGAATATCCGCTTCATCGACACTGACCCCCAGCAGGTCGGCACGGCGGAACCGTCACAGCTTGGCCTGGCCGATGCGCTGTGGGTAGGCAGCAGCCGGGACGGTCTGGCTGAGGCATTTACAACCGTCCGGGGTGCCAGCCCCTACCTGGCAGCCCACCGGGCGCTCGCCGCCATGCTGGGCGCGGCCGCTGCCCCGCCGCCAGCCGCTTCGCAGGGGGAGACGCAGAGCCCCTCCCTCCTCAGCCACCGGGTGGCTGCCCTGGCCCGGCTGGGCGCAAGTGACGATACCCTGACCCTGGCGGGCCGCGCGCCCGGGCAGTTCCGCGACGCCGCACTGCTGGCAGGGGAAGCCGATGTCCGCCTGCTTCGCTTTGACCTTTCCGGCGCCTGCAACCTGATGCTGGTCAATGCTGTCGCGACGGCGGTTGAGGCCTTGCAGCCCCTGCGCGCCTTCTGCCTGCAGGTCGAGGCATGGACCAGCGAAGCCACCGCGTCCGCCATGCTGGGCAGCCTGCCGGATGCCGCGCCGGACGACACGTTCGCAGCCATGTTCCTCGCCATGCAATACCCGGACCGCGCCCGCCCGGCGGGCCTTGTCCCGGTCACACCGCTGCATGCTGCCATGTACCGCTACATACGTCTTCGCCCAGACGCTGGCGAGAGCCTGCCCGACGCTCCAGCCCCCGTCATGGCCAGCCTGGGCCGTAACCCCAACCTGCCGTTCGAGATGCGCACCAACGCCATGGAGCGCGCCGTCGCTTTCAACGCGGGCCAGGTCGACACCTTGGCCCAATTGTACCTGGAGGGCGGTGGCAGCGAAGGCGTTGGCCCCGCCTACCGCAAGGCCGCTTTCGCCCAGACCGTGGCCGAGCGCTTGCCTGCATTGCAGGACCTGTGGCGCGTCGCCCAACAGCAGGGGCTGATTACCCAGCTCGCGCCCTTCACCCTGGGCACCATCGCCAAGCTGGATCTGGCAGGGTCCGATCCAGAATTCATCCGCGATGCGCTCCGGGCGGCTCTGCTGGCCCAGAACCACAACGCCATCTCTGCCTGGCGCGGTGCCCAGAGCGCGGCGGCCCTGCTGCCCGCCGGCGCCGTCAGCCAGGACGCAAGCTACGCCATGCTCGCGCTAGCAGGTGAGCGCCTGCCACCGGCCGAGCAGTGGTGGTCCGCATGGAAGAATGCCGCCAAGCCGAGCGACGCCCAGCAACAGTTGGTGGGCGGCATGCTGGGTGCACTCGGCACCGGATTTGCCCTGACGCCCTCGCCCAAGATCAAGCGGAAGAGCGTTTCCTATCCAATGCTCAAGCTGGCGGAGAAAGCCCCAGGGGAGGCCACATTGCGGGCGCTGGCTGCGCTCTCTGACGCGCCGACCACCGACATCGGCCTGCAAGTGACAGCCGTTCGCCTGTTGGCGCGCGTCCATCCGGGCCATGCCCATGCCCTGGCGCTGGAGCTGGCGGTTGCCAGCGGCCTCTGAGCAACAGGCGCCAGGCAAACAATTGCCGTCGGACCCCAACGTCGAGGCATTCCTTGAGATGATGGCTGCCGAGCGCGGTGCCGCCGTCAATACGGTAGAAGCCTACCGCCGCGACCTGGCATCCGCCGGTACTATTCTGCACCCGGTCAACCTCAGCGCGGCCGATCCGGCAGACATCAGCCAGGCGCTGCAAATCCTTGCCGCTACCGGTCTATCGCCCCGCACCCAGGCCCGGCGTCTGTCCGCCCTGCGCCAGTTCTACCGCTTCCTTGTCAGCGAGGGGCAGCGAGGCGACGACCCCACCACGATGCTCGACGCCCCCCGCACCGGCAAAGCTCTGCCCAAGCTCCTCTCGGAGCGCGAAGTTGAAGCCTTGCTCGACGCCGCCCGCAGCATGGAGGGGCCGGAGGGCCTGCGCCTCACCGCCATGCTGGAGCTGCTCTACGCGAGCGGCCTGCGCATTACCGAACTGGTCAGCCTCCCCGCCACCGCCGCCCGCCAGGGTGCGGAGAGCGGCGTTATCTGGCTGGTGGGCAAAGGGGGCCGCGAGCGCATGGTTCCCGTCGGCAGCGCCGCCGCAGAGGCTCTGGCAGCTTATATGGCTGTCCGCGGCGGGTTTATTGCAGAGCCACGCCAGGCCCGCTGGCTGTTTCCGTCGCGCAGCAAGGAGGGCTACCTGACCCGCCGCCGGGTGGGCCAACTGCTGAAGGCGCTGGCGCTGGAGGCGGGGCTGGACCCTGCCAAAGTCTCATCCCACGTGCTGCGCCACGCCTTCGCCACCCATCTGCTGGCCCACGGTGCCGATCTGCGGGCCCTTCAGACCCTGCTCGGCCATGCCGACATCGGCACGACCCAGATCTACACCCACGTTCTGGAGGAGCGCCGCCGCTCCTTGGTGCTGGAGCACCACCCGCTCGCGGGGTAGCTCGCGCAATTTCGTACCTGGGTGATTGTATAAAAACCCCCGCCCCCACGACAATGGGGGGCCATTCCTGAGCGCTACTTTTAGAGTCGGCACTTTGTAACGCTTTTTGGCATAGGTACCCGCATCCGCGGGAAAGGAAACCCCGTTGAATACGGCAACGAGAGCAGTAGCCGCCTCAATCCACCAAACGCCCGTTTGCATCCCTCACTTCCGGGCCATGGACCCGCGCACGGCCGTCGCCACGCCCCTGAAGTGCCGCTTTCAGCCCCTGCTCCTTCGCCACTTGCCGGAAGGTAGCAGTGCCCGGTGCCAGGTGCGCTCTGGCATCGTTCTCCGCCGCCATCCGTTGCAGGGTTCTGGCCCCCATCAGTTCCAGGCCCAGGTTGACGATGCGCTTGTTGGCAGCCAGCAGATCCGGGTCCACCTTCGCCAGCCGGTCGGCCACGCCTTCAACTTCTGCTTCCAGCATGTCCGCCGACACGCTCTTCAGCACCAATCCGATGGGGGCAGCCTCTGCCCCTGTCACCGTATCGCCGGTCAACAGCAGCCGCTTCGCCCACTGCGGCCCGCAATGCAAAAACCATGCACCTGCGCAATTACCGGCTTATGCATGTCAAAGAGCGCCATCCGCTCCCGCTGTGCCTTCTCCAGCCGCCAAATATCATCGTCGATGGTCGGCTGGTTGTAGATGCCGCCATCGCGGTAGGTGGCGGCCTCGTCCGTCCCCGCTATCTGAGAGGTGTTCGGCGACGGCGTCAAGTCATAGCCCGCGCAGAAGCTGGAGCCAGCCCCCCGCAGGATCACGCAATGCACCGCCTTGTCATTGTTCGCTTCCCACAGTGCGCGGTTCAACTCCTCCTGCACGGCGATAGAAAGCGCGTTGCGCTTCAATGGCCGGTTCAGGGTAATGCGCGCGCGACCCCGCTCAACCGCATAAAGGATGTTTTCGAAGGCTGGCATGGGTTCACTCCAAATTCGTCAGGTCCAGCCGATATTCTGCGGCATCAAAGCCACCATGCCCAACATCGCAAATCGCTAACCAAGTACGATTTCTATTTTACCTAAACAAACTAGACATTTATGCGCAAAACTAAACTTTTAGGCCTGAAAACGTTTAGGCTGGATTCACATTTCAAGTGCACCACCGAGGTGTGGCGCGAAGGCCTCGATTGGTGTCCGGAAGCCGAGGCATTTTCGCGGGGTTGAGTTAAGCATCCAGACGATGTCGTCGATATCGGTTTCGCGGTATTCGGAAAGCCTTGTGGATCGGGGCCGCTCGCGCCTTATCCTTCCGTTGGCATTCTCAATGCCGCCGCGTTGCCAAGGGCTGTGAGGATCGCAGCCATAGGCTGGCATTCCATATCCAGTCCTTGACCGTTTCATGCCTGGCGAACTCCCCACCATTGTCATGGGTGATTGTTCGAAGGGCCTGCTCGGGCAGACCGCCTAGTTCAGCAATGATAGCAGCAGCGGTATCTTCGGAGACCTTGGCTCAGAAGACGCCGGCCAAGTGTGAACCGGGTCCTTCTCTCTTGCAGCGTCAACAGGATGTCACGCTGGTTTCGGCAGGGCACCAGATCTCCTTCCCAGTGTCCGAACTCAGTCCTTTCTGCAACGCTAACAGGGCGTTGATGGATGGACACACGGTTCGGGATAGCAGGTTCCCGCTTTCCGTTGCGGGCTCTGCGGCCTCGTCTGGATTTTCGCTGAGCCCGATATTGGGGCAAGCCATCGCGTCGTCCGGCACGGCTGAAGACATGACGATAGATAGCCTCTGTGCTGACGACGTGATCCCCTCCGTCCAGTTCCATCCGCCCGGCGATCTGTTCGGGGGACCATCCCGTAGCAAGACGGTCCTTCCCATGATTGCCCAAGCGGGTGGAACGCTCGATCTTCGACCCCCGAAGTTTGCTGACCCAGGCTCTGCGGTCCGCGCTATCCGGTCGCTATCCGTCTGCGTTGCGGTTGCGCGCCAGTTCCCGATGGATCGTCCCCCGATGCCGTTAGCCCCAGGGAGCCCCCGAACTGACGGCAGAAATTAATGGTTCCGCCGCCTGCGGTTAGCTTTTCCGCCGGCAGGGAGCGTAGCGCGGTGTTCATAATGAACGGGCTCGTAAAACTCATGCCGAACCGGCTGATGATGAAATACAGCATGATTGCAAAGAACGGCGTGTTCACGTCAGCGCCACTCATGGGGGCAGTTCCGGCGGCGAACAGGGTCAAGCCAATCATGATCCCGATATGCGGCGGAATCCGGTCGGCCAGCCTTCCGGTGAACGGCAGCGCCGCCACCATCAGCAAAGCCGACGGCAGCATGACCAGCGCGGCATCGAGCGGCGTCATACCTTGGATCAATTGTGCGAAGACCGGCACGCCGTAACCGGTGCCGAAATTGCCCACGCCGAAAACGAATGCGATCAGCGCTGTCATCGCGAACTGCTTGTGCTCAAACAGCGAGACGTCGATCAGCGTCGGCCGATCCTGCAATTGCGTAACGATCAGGGCGGCCCCCGACGTGATTCCCGCCGCGAACAGCCCCAGAATGTAGGTGGAGGTCCAGCCTTCGCGGACCCCTTCGGTAAGGGCGGTGATCAGGCAATAGACGCAGATAACCAGCAGCACATAGCCCGTCCAGTCGAATGGCACTTTTTCCTTGCTCCGGACCGATGGCACGAACACCACCGCCATCAGCGCCACGACACCAATGATCGGCAGGGGCGCCCAGAAAATATAACGCCAGTTGAACCAATCGATGACGAAGCCCCCGACAATCGGGCCAACCGCAACCGCCAGGAAAACCCCCATGGAGTAGACCGCCATCGCATAGCCGCGCCGCTCTGCCGGATACACCTGAAAGGCAATCACCATGACCAGCGGCTGGATAACACCCGCCGCCACGCCCTGCAGGACGCGGCCCACGACGATCATGTTGAATTCCTGGCCCAGGCCCGCGATCACGCTGCCCGTGAAAAACACCAGCGCCATCAGCACAAACCCGCCGCGCTGCCCGAACTGAGAAACCACCCAGGCGCTCAAAAGCTGGCTGGTGACCATTGCGATGTTGAACGCAGAGGTCATTAACTGCGCCTGGTCGAGCCCGACCCCGAACGCCCCCATGACATCGGGTACGGAGACACTGACGATAGTGCCGGAAACAACCATCGTGAACGATGCAGCGATGCCCGCGATCATCACGAATATCCGGTAGGATTCGCCATAACGTGCGAACAGGTCGTTGATCGAATCTGTCGTCGTTAGGATGGCGAACTCCGGCTCTGTCTCTGTAACAGCGTCATACCAACGGCAGCTCTCTAACCAGATCCGCAAACTGCGGTATGAAGTGCGTATTCCTGCTGAGGCTACGCGGATTTAAACGCCATTGCCAAGCGCTAGTGGCCTGATCGAAACGCTTGCATCCGCAAGCGCTTCGTGAATCAGCCCACTCATTCAATCGAACCACTAGGGGCTGCAAGTGACGCAGTTCCTGCCGCAGAAAAAACGCTGCCCGATTTCTCGGAGCAGCGTCAAACGAGGATTGTACGATGGCGTAAAACCACTATTCGAGAATCGCGACCTCGTCACCTTCCTCGATGGTGTCGCCTTTGGCCACCAGAATCTCTTTAACCGTACCAGCGGACGGTGCGCCGATCGGAATTTCCATCTTCATGCTCTCCACGAAGATAATCGGATCATCTTCCTGAACCGCGGTACCGGCGGGCGCTTCAATACGCAGGACTTTTCCTGGGATCTCGGATTCAACTGTAGTATCGGCCATGGTTGGTATTTCCGTTTGGAGTATTAGATAGAGTGGCGAAACCCTACCGGCCGCCTCTGGCCCTGACAAGCACACGAAACAAGGAACCTAGTCTATGCAGCCCGTCCGGAGCATCGAAGACCTGCACGATGGCTATCGCCGTTTCAAAGAGGGCCACTTTACGGAGGCACGAAAGCGCTACCAGCACCTGGCTGACCAGGGCCAGAGCCCGAGCGTTATGCTGATTGCCTGTTGCGACAGCCGCGCTGACCCGGCCCTGATCTTCGACGCCGGCCCTGGCGAACTGTTCGTGCTGCGCAATGTTGCCAATCTGGTGCCGCCGCCCGCCGACGACAACGCCTTCCGCTCCACCAGCGCCGCCATTGAATTTGCGGTCACGGTGCTGAAGGTTGAGCACGTGGTCATCATGGGCCACGCTCAATGTGGCGGCGTGCGCGCCTATGTGGATGGTGCGCTGGGCGGTGACCAGGCGGGCCAATACATCCATCGCTGGGCATCTCTGCTCAAGCCCGCCTACGACCGCCTGCCCAAGGGCCTGCCCGCGCCGGAAGCCGCCGCCCAACTCGAACACTCCGCCATCCGCTATTCGCTGGAGCAGTTGCGCAGCTTCCCCTTCGTCGCCGAGCGGGAAAAGGCAGGCACCCTGCAGACTCACGGCGCGTTCTTCGGAATCGCGTCAGGCGTGCTGGAATGGCTGGATGACGAGGAAGGGACCTTCCGCCCTATCGCCTAGCGCGGGCAGGACGGATATCCTGGGCACAACGAAAAGGTTTTGCCCAGGGAGCCCCGTCCATGTCCGTCCCCTCCGATATCGAAATCGCCCGCGCTGCCTCTATGCAGCCGATCCCGCAAATTGCGGCCAAGCTTGACCTGCCGGAGGCGGCGCTGGAGCCCTATGGCCGGACCAAGGCCAAGCTGGCGCTCGACCGGGTGCCGGGGCTGGCGGAAAAACCCGACGGCAAGCTGATCCTCGTCACTGCCATGACCCCGACGCCCGCGGGCGAGGGCAAGACCACCACCACGGTTGGCCTGGGCGATGGCCTGGCGAAGATCGGCAAAAACGTCGGCATCTGCCTGCGCGAGCCCTCACTCGGCCCCTGCTTCGGGCAGAAGGGCGGCGCGGCGGGCGGCGGCTATGCCCAGGTGGTGCCGATGGAGGACATCAACCTCCACTTCACCGGCGACATGCACGCCATCAGCGCCGCCCACAACCTGCTCTCCGCCATGGTCGACAACCACATCTATTGGGGCAACAGCACCGGCCTGGACGCCCGCCGCGTCACCTGGTGCCGCGTGGTGGACATCAACGACCGGGCGCTGCGTGACATTGTCGTGTCATTGGGCGGCGTCGCCAACGGCTTCCCCCGCCAGACCGGCTACGACATCACAGTCGCCTCCGAGATCATGGCGATTCTCTGCCTCGCTTCTGACCTTGACAACCTGCAACGCCGCCTCGGCCAGATCGTCGTGGGTGCCACCCGCGAAGGCGAGTACGTTACCGCCAAAGACCTGAAGGCCGATGGCTCCATGGCCGTCCTCCTGCGTGACGCCCTCATGCCCAACCTGGTGCAGACCTTGGAGAACAACCCGGCCTTCGTCCACGGCGGCCCCTTCGCCAACATCGCCCATGGCTGCAACACCGTCATCGCAACCAAGACCGCGCTGAAGCTCTCCGACTATGTGGTGACGGAGGCCGGCTTCGGCGCAGACCTGGGCGCGGAGAAGTTCTTCGACATCAAGTGCCGCAAGGCGGGCCTCTCCCCTGCCACTGCCGTGGTGGTCGCCACCGCCCGCGCGCTGAAGTTCCACGGCGGCGTCGCCCGCGCCGACCTGAACCATGAGAACGTGGCGGCGCTAGAAGCCGGTCTCTCCAACCTCGGCAAGCATCTGGAGAACATCAAGCAATACGGCGTCCAGCCCGTCGTCGCCATCAACGGCTTCACCGCCGACACGGATGCCGAGCACGCCGCGATCAAAGCATTCTGCGCCGACAGAGGCGTCCAGGCTTCCATCTGCACCCATTGGGCCAATGGCAGCGAGGGCACGATTGAACTGGCGGAGATGGTGGCCGCTACCGCCAACAGCGGCGTCTCCAGCTTCGCGCCGATCTACCCCGACTCGATGCCTCTGGCCGACAAAGCCCGCGCCGTCGCGCAAAATATCTATGGCGCGGCGGACGTGGATATCTCCGGTCCTGCCGCCCGCCAGCTCGCCCAGTTCGAGGATAAAGGCTACGGCCACTTCCCCGTGTGCATGGCCAAGACCCAGTACAGCTTCTCTACGGATCCCAGCGCCAAGGGCGCCCCCAAAGGACATTCGGTGGAAATCCGCGAAGCCCGTCTATCGGCCGGGGCGGAGTTCGTCGTCCTCATCTGCGGCGATATCATGACCATGCCAGGCTTGCCCCGCGTTCCGGCGGCGGAGGCCATCGGCCTCAACGCAGCGGGCGACGTGGTCGGGCTGTTTTAGCTGGCAGACGCACCACGCCGCTTAGCAGCAGCAAGCAAGCCCACCGCGCTCAACGCGAATACGATAGTGCCGGGCACTGGCACCTCGGACACGCGCACCGAAGTCGGGTTGTGGACAACCGTACCGCCCGTGTTCAACTCAGCACCCGGGGCTAGCGTGAAGGTCAAGAACATCCTCTGCGGTTGCACACCACTGCGCGGCACAAATGCCGGAAACAGGTTCTCATCGAACGTGTTGTCCGCAATGGGGTTCGTGTTCTGGCCGGAGTTGAAGTGAACCTGCGTTAACTGCGCACTGCGGACGAACCCGTTTGATTGGGTTGTCCGCAAAATCGGGCCGTTCGAAATGGTGATGAAAAAATCATAGAAATCGGTCATACTTAGTCCATCAATCATGATCGAACTGCTGCTGATCGCCAGAGGACCGCTAATTGTGCCGGCCGGATTGCCGAACGTGCCATCAATATTGATGGAGAGCGCCGTAACCGTCTCGCTCACCGTTTCATAGGTCAGAGACGTTGTAACATCGCCAGCACCAAGATCGCCAGCACCAAGATCGCCGGAAAATGTAACGCGGCCACTGAAGTCCGCCGTCACCAAATACGCCTGTGCCGGCGCGGCGCAAAACATCGCTAGCGCCACCAATACCATCCTCGTCAATATCACCACTCTCCATCGTTCAGACGGTTACCCATTTCGAGCCCGCTCACGCCTAGTACGTTGTCAATGAAGCCTGAATCAACCCATTGCAGCACCTCGCACCCCGCAAAAGATCATCGTCCGGCGCGCTAATGGGCAACGCATGGGGTGAGATTGCCAGGCTTTTGCTGTAGGCTGCAAACGCCATGAGCAACGCACAACACTCCGGCAGCTGGAAATTTGCAGCGCCTCAGAAATTCCAGAGCCTCGCCCGGCTGGTCTATCACCATGTGGCGGCGGTAACCTGGCCGGCGATCGTGTTGATCGCGGCGGTGCATTTCCTGTCGTCCTGGCTGGTAATCGCTCTGACCGAAGGCGAGAAAATCGCCGCCCCCGAAGTATTCTGGTACTATTATCTAGTGACCGCCACCACGGTCGGCTATGGCGACTTTGCCCCCACCACATCCATCGGCCGCGCCATTGCAGTCTTCTGGATCATGCCGGGCGGCATCGCCATATTCACCAGCATTGTAGCCAAGGTGGTGCAGAGCGCCACCGCATACTGGAGACGGCGCATGATTGGTTTAGGCGACTACCGCGGCCTGAACGGCCACACCGTGATTCTCGGCTGGAATGGAGAGCACACCCGCAAGATGGTGGCCTTCATGCGGGGCGACCAGCCGGAGCGCGAAATCGTGCTGGCGGCCTACCGCGCCACCGAAAACCCCATGCCCGACCTAGTGCATTTCGTCCGTGGCGAAGCGCTGACCAACATCGAACTGCTGGAGCGGGCGGGCGTCACCTCCTCCGGCCGTACGATTGTTACTGGTCATGACGACAACGAAACACTCGCGACCTGCCTAGCTGTTTCGGCACACAGTCCGGCCACGCACCTGGTGGCGTTCTTCCAGGAAGAAGCCATCGCGGACCTGCTGAAAGCCCATTGCCCCGCCGCCGAATGCCTGATACCCATGGCGACCGAACTGCTGGTGCGCACCGCCGACGATCCCGGCTCCTCCCGCGTGCCGAAAATTTTGCTCTCAACGCTGGTCAGCCCTACTCTGTTCAGCCTGCGCGTTCCGGAGGAAGGCAGCGCCACCCGCTTTGCCGACCTGTTTTTCGCCTTCTATCAACAGCACGCGGCAACCTTGCTGGGCGTCGCTTCCGGCAGGGCAGCTGACGAGATATTCCTCAATCCGCCAGCGGACCGCATGGTCATGGGTGGCGAAACCCTTTACTACATCGCCGAAAATAGGCTGCCCGTTACAAACATCGCCTGGGCAGCAATCGCCCAGGGGCTTCGGCAAAACAATGAGCAAGGAAGCAGTTAATGGCGCTTGGCGGTATGATGAAAGGCCTTTTCGGTGGTGGCGGCGCGGCTGCCGGACCGCTCGGCCTGCGCATCGGTGCCGCCATAGAACTGGACCCAGCCGCGCTGAGCCACGTGGCAGACCAGCTCTGGTTTACCCCCTCGCCCGATCCCTTCCCCATATCGGCGCAAGGCCGCATTGATTTCGGCGATGGCAGCGTCGCGCTCCGCTATTACACCGACGAGCATGAGATGCTGCAAATCATCTGCGCCGGTGACGAGGACGATGCCAACATCCAGGAGGTCAAGCTGTTTGTGCCCCTTGGCTCCATCTATCCGGAAGACGAAGGCTGGGACGAATGGGACGGCGAAAACAGCCGTATCGGTCAGCCCATAATCGCTCTCGATGACGGCCCAAACTATCAGCGCGAGTGGTTCAAGGACGAGCCCTGCTGGGCCGCGCCCGTGGAGTTTGCCGAACACCTGATCGACAATGCCAACGATCAGACCCAAGTGATGCAGCGTGTCATGCTGTTCGCCCGCACGCTGACGTCGGAGCCCGCCTGCCGTGAATACCTGTTGCTGTCGCTGGAAGACCACCCCGACGGCCGCAGCGTCGAGGCCATGGGCGGCGTAGACCTGGAACCCGGCATGTTCCGCACTATCTAGTCAGTACGACGCGAAAGACGACACGTGGAATTTTCAATCGCCACATCGACCGAAGGCCTGCCGGAGTTTCTGGCCTACCTCGCCATGTCCATCGCCCTGGTGCTGGTCTATGTGGTGGTCTACAGCGCCGTCACCCCGCACAACGAATTCGGCCTGATCCGCCAGAACAAGAGCGCCGCCATGGTGGCCTTCACCGGCAGCCTGCTGGGCTTTGTCGTGCCGCTGTCCAGCGCAGTCAGCAACTCGACCAGCCTGGGCGACTGCGCGGTCTGGGGAGTGGTCGCGTTGGCGGTCCAAATTCTCGCCTATTTCCTGCTGCATCTGCCTATCGACAATCTGTCGGGCAGGATCGCAGAGGGGCAGATCGCAAGCAGGTGGCTGGCTCGGCGCAGGTTCGCTTGCCGCCGGGCTCGTCAACGCCGCCTGCATGACGTACTAGTACAGAAAATCACAGGAGCCGCCTCACTATGAAACGCTCGAAAAGCGTCGCCCTCACCCTGATGGGTGCCAGCGCCATTGCCTTGCAAGCCTGCGAACAGAACAACGTAGAGGCGGAGGTTTTCCAGAATTTGCAGAGCTGCATCGACGCCAAGGACCTGACCGAAGCGCAGTGCAAGGAAGTTTACCGCGACGCCGTTTCAGAACACGTGCAAAGCGCCCCCCGCTACTCCTCCGCCGAACAGTGCGAGGCGGAGCATGGTGCTGAAGCCTGCCAGCAGCAGACCGCCGGCGGCGGCAGTATCTTCATGCCGCTGATGATGGGCTATATGGCGGGCCGCATGCTGGGCGGCGGTTACGGCAATGCCAACCCACTCTACCGCGATGCCAAGAGCCCCGGCAACTTCCGCACTGCGGATAACAAGACCGTACCGGCGAAATTCGGCAAGACCACCCTGCCGAAATGGGCCTCTCAGTCGACCCGCACCCGCACCCAAAGCGCCAGCCGCGGCGGCTTCGGCAGCAGCACAAGAAGCTACGGCAGCTAAGCTAATACCAACGACAGGGGACAATTACCCTTCTCACCAGCCATAACGCTTCGCTGACTAGAAGGTAGTTGCGAGGCGAGGAGCCATCACTAGCGTACGCCGACAACGCTCAGAGAAGCGCTATGGCCGGCCTGCGGGGTGGTTTTTAGGCGCGCTAAGTTTGCCCTTGGCGGGAACAGGGCTGCATCACGCGCCTAGCCGCGGCGCAGAAACACCAAGAGATAGGTCATTATCCTCTACCATTGGTAAAACTCAGCACCCCCTTCAAAACGAAAGCCCCGGCAATACCGAGTTTTTTTTGGCTCTCTAGGCTGCAACCAGTCAGGCAGCGCTCCGCCGCCTCGCCACAAAAGCCAGCGCGCCCATGGCGGTCAACCCGCCGACAACAGCGCCCAGAACTGGCACGATGTTGGCGTCGGTGCTGACCTCCACATCATCAAACCGCGCGCCGAACAGACCGGATGATGCGTTGGTGGTGTGAACGCCAAGGGTGATTTCATGAGACCCTGCGGCCAAGCCCAGTAGGTCAACACTGACAGATTGAAAGCCTGCCGTGTGGTGCGTGCGGCTCGAATGGGCCGCCCCGTTATCAACTAGAATATCATAGCTGACAACACAGCCCTGACAGACTGTACTGACCGCCTGCAATGTGAGCGTGTAGTCACCGGCGACCGGCGCGCTGAAGGATTTGGTTGCCTAGACCACCAGATTGCTCCCGCCGGGCGGTGCATTTAAATAGGTAAACAGCGACGAGCCTGACACAGCCAAACCAGCATCTACTGCAACAGTGGTCGCCCCGCCATAGTTGGAAGACTTCACCCAATCCGTGACATCGCCGTCATCGAAATTATCGGAAAAGACGATGGTCGTTGCATTCGCCGCCATTGCCGACAAACCAACACAAACGCCAACAAACGCACCCAGCGCAAAACGGACCATCTACACACTCCCATCGATACGATGGTAAAAATCTACAACCATGACGTTATGGGCGCAATGACCTAAATCACACCGCCCACACGCATTTACTCCGCCGCCACTTTCGGCGCGACCTTGACCAGGTGGCCGAAGCGGTCCTTTTGTTCCGACGTGTCGCGCTCTTCCAGCTGAATTTCGCCCGCCATCACCTGGCGCTTCCAGTCCTAGTGTTCGCCCTCGGCCGCGTGGAATTCCGGCATTACCTCTTTCGCGAACAGTTCCAGGCTCTCGCAGATATTCTCGTGGCTGTTCTTGCCCGCCTGGTTCAGCAGGATCACCTGGTCGATATGGCTAGTCTGGTACTTGCGCAGCTTGTTGCGGATGGTTTCCGGCGAGACCACCAGCCCGCCGCGCAGCGCCCGCTCGACCACATCTAGGTTGGCGTCCTTCCACTTAACGAACTCATCCCACAGGTTGACAGAGCCCGCCGGCGGCCGCTCCCGCGTCTTGCTTTGGCCATAGAATTGCAGCGCGAACTGGAAGAAAGTCAGGCCCTCTGCCCGCTCCCTGGCCAGCTCGTCAGCCTTGGCGCACATGAAGTAGCTGACCAGCGCCATGTTCGGATTGATCTGGTAGTCGGCCAGCTTGTCCAACCGCTTGGTGATGGAGTTGTAGTACGCGCTCACCCAAGCATGCGCGGCGTCGGAAGAGACAAACTGGAAGCCCAGCGCGCCCATGCTCCGGCGGCCCGCCATCTCGATGGTTTCCAGCTGCGAGCACGCCACCCAAAGCGGCGGGTGCGGCGTTTGCAGCGCCTTCGGCACCACCAGCCTGGACGGCATGGAGAAGTACTTGCCATCGAACGAGACCGGCTCATCGCCGAACATCGGGATGATGGTCTGCACCATTTCTTCCCAAATCCTGCGCTTGTCCTCGAAATCCACGCCAAGGGGATCAAGCTCCGTCTTGCTGGCGCTTTCGCCCATGCCGAACTCCACCCGGCCATTGGAGAGCAGATCCAGGGTCGAGACCCGCTCCACCACGCGGGCGGGATGGTTCGTCGTCAACTGGATGATGCCATGGCCGAGCCGTATGTTCTTGGTCCGCTGGCTCGCTGCCCCCAGGAACACTTCCGGCGCGGGGGAGTGCGAATACTCTTCCAGAAACTGAATCTCCTCCGACTAAAGTCAGAGGGTTCAGTGGTTTTGAGCGCCTTCGGCGCAAAGTTGTTTTCTTATCCGACTGAAGTCGGAGGCTTCAAACCAATTTGTGAAAAGTGAATTGTACACATCATCTTCTTTGATTAAGGAAAATGGACGAGCCCTGGCATTATCAGGTTCTCCACGAAGAAGAATGTCCCATCCTGGAAGGTAATATGGCTGTTTCCTGACCAGCTCTGGTTTGGGTTTGCGCCATCCCTTCATTGCCTGCAAGGGCGTCTTGCTGCCCAGGGCTGATTGCGGCAGCGGCTGGGTGTAAA
This sequence comes from Alphaproteobacteria bacterium, assembly GCA_965202745.1. GTDB lineage: Bacteria > Pseudomonadota > Alphaproteobacteria > Bin95 > Bin95 > JACKII01. The sequence goes on along the minus strand of CBDBCB010000016.1, from coordinate 164,532 downwards.
GCCAGACATAGCGAAGCAGCGTGGCTTCCAGAACCTCGCCGGATCGGAAGGGATGGCTCTGCAGAACCTCTTCGATGCGGCCATTGAACCGTTCGACCATACCGTTGGTCTGAGGTGACCTAGGCGGCGTCAGGCGATGATCGATATCGAGGGCGGCGCCCAGCGTGTCGCATTCATGCGCGCCTGTTGCGGCGCGCTGGCGCAGACCGAAGAGGCGATCCGTGAACTCTTTTCCATTATCCGGGAGTATGGGGCGGATCCGCATCGGGCAGGCGCGCTCCAGGGCGCGCAGGAAGCGCCGGGCATTGGCCGCTGTCTTGCTGTTGTAGACCCTGACAACAACCCAACGCGTTGCCCTGTCGATGGCCACGAAGAGGGAACGGCGGCGGCTCTCATCTGCCATCGGTGGCAGGTATTTCAGGTCGATGGGGATGGAACCGGGTTCATAGGCTTTGAAGGCGCTGTACTTTGGCCGGGCGATGCTGCTTTCAGGGCGCGCAGGGGCCCCACGCCATGCCGACGCAAGCAGCGGTCAAGGCCAGAGCGGGAGGCCTTCGGGTTCAAGAACTCGCGCACCACCGCCAGCAGATCATCCAGCGAGACCAAAAGCGTCTTGCGGAGGGCCACCGCGACAGCTTCCTGCGCTGGCGTCAACGTCGTCTGAAGGCGATGGGGCGTGTGGCTGCGATCCTCCACGCTGGCACGCTGGCGCCATTTCCATACGGTCTGTTCCGTGGTCCCGTGACGCTCGGCAAGAACCCACGCAGGGTCGTCACTGGCCTGTATGGCCGCCCTGATCTTCGGTGGCGTCGTCGCCTGACTGTGAAGCTTGATCACCATGTCGCTCTCCCATCCCGCGCCTCGGTCAAAACACAGCGTGCCATGAAAAACGCAGAGCGACGAGGGGCTATCCGATCAGCCGGAATGGAACAGATAGAGCTATGTAACCGTTATCACCCGGCAGTGACTTCGTAAATCCAAGATTAAATGTTTGATTGGGCCTCTGCCGCGCCAGCGAAAGAATTTCCTTGGCACCAAAAAAGGAAAAATTAACAGACGCTTCATCGAACATTGACTGAATAATTCCAAATAGTTCTCTGATTTTTGACTTAAGGTTGTCATGAATTTCACTATCTTCAGCCATCGCGGCATACATAATTTCTATGCGAAGTTCTGGAAAACAAGAAGCTAGCGACCGGTACGTTGTACGGAATCTATCAAAAACTGTTTTGACCTGTTCATTGTATTGTGATATCTGGTCGCAGTGTTCAGTTAATTCGAGCAAGTTCTCCAAAGTGGATTTCACTCTGTTGATCGGATTCTCGGAGAAACCGCCAGTCGTTTTGCTCTGAACGATAATAAAATTTATAATCACATTTCCTTTGTATGAATTAAAATTAAAATATTAGAATATCAGATTTCCGTTGACAAAAATGAATGCAGAATCGATTTCGCCATCAAGCTCACCGTCAACGATACAAGATTCTAATTCTTCGAAGTTCAATGCATAGTCTTTTGTAATTTGTTCAACAGAAAACATCTCAAATAAATCCTGCAACGATAAATCGGGCATACTTCTCTTGGCGGCGTTGTTCAACGATTTCTCCAAGAATTTGCTTTGCATTTGCTGACATAGGTTACCTCAAATATTCTGTGTAAAAACCTTAGGAACTACACGTTAGATTGCCTATCGTTCATTGGCTACAGTGCGAGCAGGTCCACCCGCTTTATTGTTGCCGCTCTGCTGAAGTTTTCTTTCTGACTGCCGCTTTTGGAGTAAAAACACCAATGATGTTTTTGCAACCAAGAAATACAATGTACAAAAAGCGCCAATTTACTTAATTAGCGAGAAGTTTAGCAAAGTCGGCAGAATGATAATTTACCCAATACAAAAGGGACTCATTTCACAACGCTCCGATTTCATCATTAAAGCCATGAATTATTCTGGAGGCTGCATCTGCAAACGCTTGGCTACTTTTCAGAGCAACCTCTGACAACCCTTCCGAATGCTGCCATTCGGGGTCAGGGAATTGCCCCCCTACCCCCGCCCCGCCCTAATCAGCGTGCCCGCCCCCGTCTCGGTGAAAATCTCCAGCAGCACGGCGTGAGGCTTCCTCCCGTCCAAAATAATTGCCGCCTCCACACCGCCACCAACAGCATCCAGGCAGTTCTTGATCTTGGGGATCATGCCGCTTGAGATGGTGCCGTCGGCGATCATCGCCTCGGCCTTCGCCCGGGTCATTTCGGGGATCAGCTTCTTCTCCCCGTCCAGCACGCCCGCCACATCGGTCAGCAGCATGAAGCGCTCGGCCTTCACCGCCTTCGCCACGGCACCCGCGACGGTGTCGGCGTTAATGTTGTAGGTCTTGCCGTCCGGCCCGACGCCGATGGGCGCGATCACCGGGATCAGGTCGCTGTCGGCAAAGGTCTTCAGGAAATCCGCCTGCACCACATCCGGATCGCCGACAAAGCCCAGGTCCACCACCTGCTCAATATGGGAGTCCGAGTCTTTCTTGGTCCGGGTCAGCTTTTTTGCCTGGATCAGGTTGGCGTCCTTGCCGGAAATGCCAATCGCCCGGCCGCCCGCGCGGTTAATCGCCGTCACGATCTCTTTGTTGATGGAGCCCGCCAGCACCATCTCCACCACCTCGACCGTCGCCGCATCCGTGACGCGCAGGCCGTCCACAAACGAGCTCTGAATCTTCAGCCGCTCCAGCATCTTGGTGATCTGCGGCCCGCCGCCGTGTACGACGATGGGGTTGATGCCCACCTGCTTCAGCAGCACGATATCGCGCGCGAACAGGTCGGCCAGTTCCGGGTCGCCCATGGCGTGGCCGCCATACTTGATGACAAACGTGGAGCCTGCATAGCGGCGCATGAACGGCAGGGCCTCCGACATGATGCGGGAGGCCATCTCTCGTTCTTGTGGGATAATCGTCATCAGAAAAACTCGGTTGGAATCTTAGGAAGGCAGGGCGAGGCCAGCAAGATAAGACCGCAACTGCGCAATACCAAGCCCGGTGTCGGAACTGGTTGCCACCACCACCGGATAGGCAGAGGTAAACGCGATGCTCGCGCCCTGCACGTTATGAATGACCCGCTGCAATTCAGCGCCGGGTGTCTTGTTCGCCTTGGTCAGCACAATCTGGAAGGTAACGGCGGCGCGGTCCAGCATCGCCATGACCTCCCGGTCCGACTCTTTCAGGCCGTGACGGCTGTCGATCAGCAGGCAGATACGCGCCAGCTGCGCACGGCCCTGCAGATAGCTGAACACCAGCTTGGTCCAGGCGGCGATCTTGGTCTTCGGCGCTTTGGCGTAGCCGTAACCCGGCAGGTCGACCAGGGTCATCCGGTCGCCCAGGTTGAAGAAGTTCACTTCCTGGGTCCGGCCCGGCGTTTGCGACGAGCGCGCCAGCGCCTTGCGCCCGGTCAGCGCGTTCAGCAGCGAGGACTTGCCCACGTTAGAGCGCCCGGCAAAGGCGATTTCCGGCAGCCCTGGTGGCGGCAGGCCCTTGTGGCTGGTAGCCGCCCAGAAGAACTGGCACTCCAGCGCAAATAGCTTGCGGCCTGCCTCCAGCGCTTCCTCCGTCTCATAGTCGGAGGGTTTTAGGAGGGGTCTTGCGGTCATTACTTCTTCTTTTTACCACCGGATTTGTTGTTGCCGCCGCCGCTATTGTTACCGCCACCCGACGCCCGTGCAGGCTTGGCGGGTCCGGCCACCTTGGCCGCCTTTTGCATCGCATCGGCCTTGCGGGCACGGCGCATGATAAAGGTCTGCTGCAGAATCGAGAGCGTGTTGTTCCACGCCCAGTAGATCACCAGACCGGCCGGGAAGCTGGCCAGGAATACCGTAAAGATCAGCGGCATGAACATAAAGATCTTGGCCTGCACCGGGTCGGCCGGCAGCGGGTTCACCCGTTGCTGAATGAACATGGTCAGACCCATGATCAGCGGCCAGGCTCCGAACTGCAGGAAGTCCGGCGCACCCCAGGGCACCATGCCGAACAGCTCAAAGATATTCGTCGGGTCTTTTGCCGAAAGATCATGAATCCAGCCGAAAAACGGCGCATGGCGCATTTCGATGGAGACAAACAGCACCTTATAAAGCGCAAAGAACACCGGAATCTGAATGACGATGGGAATACAGCCAGCCGCGGGATTGACCTTCTCCCGCTTGTACATGGCCATCATTTCCTGCTGCATCTTCTGCTTATCGTCCGGGTATTTCTCCCGCAGCTTGGTGATTTCCGGTTGCAACAGCTTCATCTTACTCATGGCTTTGTAAGATTTGTTCGCCAGCGGGAAAAACACGAGCTTGACGCCCAGCGTCAGGATCATAATCGCAATGCCGAAGTTGCCGACCAGGCTGTAAAGCCAGTCCAGCGCATGAAACAGCGGCTTGGTGAAAAACCACAGGTATCCAAAGTCAACCGCCCGGTCGAAAAGCGGCAGGTTCAGTTGCTCCTTGTACGCCTCCAGCATCGACACTTTCTTGGCACCGGCAAATAGCCGGGTGGTCGCTTCAATCGGCTGGCTGGCCGTGACCGTCTGGCCTGCTTCGTTCAGGAAGTCGGTCTGAAATTTGTCTCGGCCATCAGCAAGCCGGTGCCACAGGCGGGACTTGGCCTGTACCTTTTGATCGGGGATCAGCGCCGCCAGCCAGTACTTGTCGGTAAAGCCGACCCAGCCGCCGGTGGAGGTAAACTTGCCCTCGTCGCCATCCTGCAACGTGTCGTAGCTGATTTCTTCCAGCGTCTCATTGAAAACGCCGATCGGCCCTTCATGCAGAATAAAGAAGCCGGAGGTGAAAGGCACACCATCCCGGCCGATCAGGCCATAAGGGAACAGCGTCGCGGTTTTGGTGCCTGTCGCCCACACCCGGTCGGTGACGGTGAACATGTAGCCATCGTCCAGCGCGATGGTGCGCTCAAACACCAGGCCTTCCTGATTATCCCAGGAAAGCGTGACCGGCGTGCTGGCCGTCAATGTCTGCTGGGTGGCTGTCCAGACCGTGCTTTCGTCCGGCACCTTGATCGACGTATCCGCCGGCACCCAACCGAACTGAGCATAATAGCCATGTTCGGTACCGCTGGGCGAGAACAGCACTACGTCGGGCGAGTCCTCATCCAGCGAGACTTTGTACTGATGCAGGACCAGATCATCGAGACGCGCGCCCTTCAGCGCAATCGATCCCCTCAACAGGTCAGTCTCGATCATTAAACGGGGCGAGCTGGCGATCTGGCTGTCCCGTGTGGCCAATTGCTGACCCGGCTGCCCGCTGGGCGCCACAGTCGAGCCTGGCGCTGCCGGCACTCCTTCAGCCGACGGCGGGCCCGGAAGGTTGGTTGAGCCTACCGCGTCAGTCTGCGTGCTCTGGGGCGGCGGGAAAAATTCCTCCATCGCCAGTTGAGAGCCGAGAAGAATGATCACGGATAGCGCGATCGCAACGATCAGATTCCGCTGGTCCATAAGGCGCGCTTCGTTCCTAGATGCGGATGAAAGTGGGGCTGCTACAGCCTGTTTGGTATGGCTTATTAGCCTGACTAGGGCACGGGATCAAAGCCACTGCCGCCCCAGGGGTGACAACGGACGATCCGCCGCAAAGCCAGCTTCATCCCCCGAAAGGGTCCGTGACGCCTCAACGCCACAATTGCGTACTCCGAACAGGTCGGCTCGAAACGGCAGGTTTTTGGCTTTATCCAGGCAAATCCATACCGGTAAATCATCACCAGACCGATTGCTGCGCCCGACAAAAGCCTCATGCCGCCCCGTCTTCCGGCCGCTGTTGGCGGCGGGCTTTCCGGGCCGCGGCGCGGCGCTCGATCTGTGCCAGCGCTGCCTGCAGGTCGGCCAGCAGGTCCTGAAAGTCCCGGTCCTTGGCTGCAGTCCGCCCGACCAGCACATAGTCGTGCCGCGGCTTGCCGTTTTCGGCCAGCAGTGCTTCCGCCACGACGCGCAAGCGGCGGCGCACCCGGTTCCGGATCACCGCATTGCCGACTTTTTTGGAGGTGGTGAAGCCGACCCGAATACCCTCAGCCGGCCCTTCACCATCCCGCCGCCGGTAGGCCTGCACGACCATGCCAGGCGCAGAGGCATGCAGGCCCGATTTGGCGGCCCGGACGAATTCGCCCCCCCGTTTCAGCCTGGGTAGCAATCTGGCTGCCTTGGGCTGGTGCCCGCTCTTAAGCGGACAGGCGCTTGCGGCCGTGGGCACGGCGCTTCGTCAGAACCTTGCGGCCGCCGACGGTGCTCATGCGGGAACGGAAGCCGTGGCGGCGCTTCCGGACGATGCGGCTCGGTTGATAAGTGCGTTTCATGAAACTGTTCTCACAACAGAAAGACCGCCAAAAGCGGTGAATGTCCAAGGAGGCAGGCTTATAGGGGTGACGCCGCCGCTTTGTCAAACACTAGAGCATCGCCAGTTCAAATTGAACCGCTTCCGCAATCAATTTGCCAGGCAAGATGCTCTAACTCTTGGATTGCGAGCAGATTCACCCGATCCAAGCAGATCGGGATCTGATCTCGTGGCCTGATCGAAGCGCCTGCCGGGCACCAATCACCAGGGCCACCGCCCGCGCCAGGCAGCCAGCCGCGCCACTACCCCCCGCAGCGAGCGCACTTCCTGATCCGTCAGCTGCGCCCGGCGGAAGATATTGTGCAGGTTCCGCTGCATCGTCGGGCGCAGGTTTGGCTCCCGGTAGTATTCAGCCGAATCCAATTCACGGTCCAAATGCTCCAGCAACCCATCGACCTGATCCGCCGTCGCCGGCTCCCGGCCCTTTTCCAGCAGTTCAGGTTTCTCTGGCCCAAGCTGGGTCAGATAGTATTCATAACAAACCAGCAGCGCCGCCTGCCCCAGGTTCAGCGAGGTAAAGGCGGGGTTCAGGGGAACCTGAATAATTGCCTCCGCCCGCACGATATCCTCGTTCACCAGACCGAATCGCTCGCTGCCGAACAGAATTCCGCAGCGCTGGCCGCCCACAATCAGCGATTTTACCTCCGCCGCCGCCTCCCGCGGCGGCGTCACCCGCTTGACCATGTCCCGCGGCCGGGCCGTCGTCGCATAGATGCGTTGCAGGTCCGCCGTAGCCTCAGCCGTCGTCGCGAACACCCTGGCATTGTCTACCGGCACGTTCGCGCCAGACGCCATGGCCCGGGCTTTCTCACTTGGCCAACCATCCCGCGGGTCCACCAACCGCAGGTCGCTGAGTCCGCAATTCCACATGGCCCGGCAAACAGCGCCAATATTCTCGCCCAGTTGTGGCTGTACAAGGATAATGGCGGGGCCAACCGTCTCGCCGGGGGTCGCATCAGTCATAGGGCGGGCCTTTCGGCAGCTGCCAAGTATCAGGGCTCTTAAAGGCCGGACTGTTAGCCGATCCACCCTTGTGGCGTACAGGGCCAATGCCGCCGCATTTCCCTAGCTTTCACATCCAGGAAGGTAATATGGCTGTTTTCTGACCAGCGCTGGTTTGGGTTTGCGCCATCCCTTCATTGCCTGCAAAGGCGTCTTGCTGCCCAGGGCTGATTGCGGCAGCGGCTGGGTGTAAAGCCAGACATAGCGAAGCAGCGTGGCTTCCAGATCCTCGCCGGATCGGAAGGGATGGCTCTGCAGAACCTCTTCGATGCGGCCATTGAACCGTTCGACCATACCGTTGGTCTGAGGTGACCTAGGCAGCGTCAGGCGATGATCGATATCGAGGGCGGCGCCCAGCGTGTCGCATTCATGCGCGCCTGTTGCGGCGCGCTGGCGCAGACCGAAGAGGCGATCCGTGAACTCTTTTCCATTATCCGGGAGTATGGGGCGGATCCGCATCGGGCAGGCGCGCTCCAGGGCGCGCAGGGGCCCCACGCCATGCCGACGCAAGCAGCGGTCAAGGCCAGAGCGGGAGGCCTTCGGGTTCAAGAACTCGCGCACCACCGCCAGCAGATCATCCAGCGAGACCAAAAGCGTCTTGCGGAGGGCCACGGCGACAGCTTCCTGCGCTGGCGTCAACGTCGTCTGAAGGCGATGGGGCGTGTGGCTGCGATCCTCCACGCTGGCACGCTGGCACCATTTCCATACGGTCTGTTCCGTGGTCCCGTGACGCTCGGCAAGAACCCACGCAGGGTCGTCACTGGCCTGTATGGCCGCCCTGATCTTCGGTGGCGTCGTCGCCTGACTGTGAAGCTTGATCACCATGTCGCTCTCCCATCCCGCGCCTCGGTCAAAACACAGCGTGCCATGAAAAACGCAGAGCGACGAGGGGCTATCTGATCAGCCGGAATGGAACAGGTAGAGAAGCGCCAACGATATTCAGACCCCACTCCAGCCTCCCCAATTCAGCCTTTCGGCGCTGTTAATTCGCTGCCTCCGACATCTTCTCTGAACCGTGTTCAGGGAATCCGCCACTGTGGTCGGGAACTCGGCGGGGCAAAAAGGTTTGGCGTCCCTTTCATGGCTCGAAAACCAACTGCACGCGGTCGGCGGAAAAACGGGCGACACCAAACTCTATTGGATGGCCTGCCATGTCCAGATTGACCGACTCCGTCACCAGCAAAGGCCGGGTTTTGGGCAACTGCAACAGGCGGACTTCGTCAGGTGTTGGAAGACGGGAAGATACCTGGGTGCGGCCCCGCACATAGCCGTCCACGCCAGTTGCCTCCAGAGCACTGGTGATCGAATTGGTGGCCGCAAAGTCTGCCAAAATCCGGGGGAATTGCTTGAGCGAAAATAATGTGCGCCGATGGCAACGGAAAAATTGTCCGTCAGACGCAGCAACTCGATGAAGGCGACACGTTCCCCAGGCGCAATTCCCAGCGCCTTGGCGGTTTTGGCATCTGCCGGCTGCTCAGATGCTTCCTTTGCTATCACATCTGCCTCCCATTCTTGCGCCCGCATAGTAGCAGAAAACCGGGTGCGGCGGGTGATTTGGTAGTCGATGCGGCCCGATTGGACGAATGTCCCTCGGCCCTGCTCTGCTCGCAGCACACCATGCCCCACCAACCCTGCTATCGCCCGCCTGACCGTGTGCCGGTTCACGCCAAACCGGGCGACAAGCTCGCGCTCGGTGGGCACGCGGTCGCCGGGCTTCAGCACATTGTGGCGAATATCAGCCTGAAGTGTATCAGCAATCGAGCGCCAAAGCAGGCTTCGAGCGGTTTTCGCCTACGGTGACGAACCTATCATGAAACCGTCACTTGTCTAGGATGAATTTAAGGGGTAGATAAAGGACATAAAATGAATAGTTTCAAAAGGCTAGATAAATCTTGAATGTTGTCGCGTCTTCCTGGCGGTTGGCATGAGTGCCGGTCCCCAAAATCCCCGCCAGCACTGGCTTTCCGTATTGGCCAAAGCGCCTGTAGCGGACCTTGAAGCGGCCTTGACAGTGCTCGGCACGCCGGATGGCGTGCAGTGGTTGCGACGTCCAGAGACCGGTGCGGCGATGGTGCGGGGCCGTATGGGTGGCTCCGGCGCGCCGTTCAACATGGGGGAGATGACGGTGACGCGAGCCGCAGTCCGGCTCGCCGATGGCACGGTCGAGATGGGATATGCGGCTAGCCGCTCGCACCGCAAGGTGGAACTGATTGCGCTCCTCGATGCTCAGTTGCAACAACAGCCGGACAAAGCGGACGCATTGTTAGCGCCTCTAGAGGCCATCCCGTCGAAGCAGCGGGACGAGGCTTCGCGCAAGGCAGCAGCAACCAAGGTCGAATTCTTTACCCTCGTGCGCGGGGAGAATCCGCGATGACTCTGTTTGCTTCCATGCTGGCGGGCGGCGGACTACTGCCCGGCTTCGCCGATCCGGTTGGCCAGGCGCAGCAAGCCTTCCGGGCTGTCCTCGATGCGATGGCACGCCCCGGGGAGGTCCGACAGGTGCCCGCACCCGATGGTTTGCCTGACGGCTGGAGCCCTGCGCTTGCCGCCTTGGCGCTGACCCTGTTCGATCAGGAAACGCCGGTCTGGCTTGATACAGCGGCCTCGGGTGCGGCGGCGTATCTGCGCTTTCATTGCGGCTGCCCAATGGTGGAAGAACCTGAGAAGGCTGCCTTTGCTGTGATCACTGACCCTGAAACCCTGCTGCCAATACATGCGTTTGGCATCGGCGATCCACTCTATCCGGAGCGTTCGGCAACCCTGGTACTGCAAATGGAAGAGTTGGCGGGTGGCGCTGCGCTGGACCGGTACCGGCATCAAGGGAGAAGCTTTGGTGTCGCCAAAAGGCCTGCCGCCTCGTTTCGTGGCGCAATGGGCAGGCAACCATGCGCTCTATCCGAGCGGCATCGATGTGATTCTAATCGCGGACGACAGCGTGATGGCGCTGCCCCGCGGCGTCTCGGTCGAGGAGGCTTGAGGCATGTATGTAGCTGTTAAGGGCGGCGAAAAGGCCATCCTGAACTCGCACAAACTGCTGGCAGAAACCCGCCGCGGCTCGACGGATGTGCCGGCCCTGTCGGTCAAGCAAATTCAGGAGCAGATGGGTCTCGCGGTCGCCCGGGTGATGACCGAAGGCTCGCTCTACGACCCGGAACTGGCGGCGCTAGCGATCAAACAGGCGCAGGGCGATCTGGTGGAGGCTGTGTTCCTGCTTCGCGCCTTCCGCACCACGCTGCCGCGCTTTGGCTACACCCAGCCCATCGATACGGGCGCGATGGCGATCCGCCGCCGGATTTCGGCCACCTTCAAGGACCTGCCGGGTGGGCAGGTGCTGGGGCCAACCTATGATTATACCCACCGGTTGCTGGATTTCTCTCTGCTGGACGAGTAAGCAGAAGCTGGCGATACGCCCATTGCCAAGGAACCCGTTGAGGCGTCCATGCCACGCGTTGCCGACATGCTGGGCGCGCAAGGCCTGATGGAGCCTCTCTCTGCACCCTCCAACGAAAACGCCCGGCCTTTCGACCTAACGCGGGAGCCGATGCGCTTCCCGGCGGACCGGGACCAGCGCTTGCAAAACCTATTCCGCGGCGATGAGGGCTTCGTGCTCGCCATGGGTTATTCCACCCAGCGTGGCTTCGGCGGCGTACACCCCTTCGCGGGCGAAATCCGGCTCGGCGAGGTCGAGGTGGAGTTCGAGCCGGAGGAACTGGGCTTCCCGATCAGCATCGGCGAGATCACCGTCACCGAATGCGAGATGGTCACCCAGTTCGAAGGCAGCAAGGACACCCCGCCCCAATTCACCCGTGGCTGCGGCATCACCTTCGGCCACGGCGAGCGCAAGGCGATGGCGATGGCCCTGGTTGACCGGGCGTTCCGGGCCGAGGAGTTCGGCGAAGAGGCTATCCACCCGGCCCAGGACCAGGAATTTGTGCTCTACCATTCCGACAATGTGGAGGCATCGGGCTTCGTCCAGCACCTGAAGCTGCCGCATTACGTGGACTTCCAGTCGGAATTGGAGCTCATCCGCCGCCTGCGCAAGGAAATGGCGGAACGATGGGAAGAAGAAGCCGCCGTGCGGCAGGAGGCGGCGGAATGAGCGGCGTGACCAACCAGGGCGGGAGCCCCGCCTACAACTTCGCCTACCTGGATATAGCGCGACACAAGGTTTGCGCATTCCAGACACAAGGTTTGTACACTCCCGGAGCGACGGTTTGAGCGCGGTTTAAACGCCCCTCAAACGTTGCTGATAATGAGCTCTCCGACCCGCTTCGCGCCGCCCTTGGCGACGGTGTAGGTGGTCTCCACGGGCTCGATATTGAACCCGGCAAACAGGTCCCGAACCTCGGGTCGATCGTTGATCGAGAACAGGAACCGCCCCTCGATCTGGTGGAGCGGGATGACCAGCTTCATGAAGTCCGGGCGGCCGAACATGCCCTTGCCATAGTCGCCCTCGTTGCCCCAGTAGGGTGGATCCAGATAGAACAGGGTGCCCGGCCGATCGTATCGGGTGATGAACTTCTCATAGGACAGACACTCGATCACCACGCGCGCCAGGCGGCTGTGAACCTCCTCCAGCATGGTGCCCAGTTTGGTGATGTCGAACCGTGCCGGACGGTCGGGCGCGACCCCGAAATTCCGCCCCGAAACCTTGCCGCCGAAGGCCGTGTTTTGCAGGTAAAGGAACCGGGCTGCGCGCTCCAGATCGGTGAGGGTTTCGGGGTCCGTGGCGACCAGGCGCTCGAACTCCACGCGGGTGGTCAGCTGGAACCGCATCATGTCCATGAAGGCCACATAGTGCCGCTGCAGGATGCGGAAGAACGTCGCCACGTCCCGGCTGTAATCGTTGATCACCTCGGACTTCGGGGCCTGATGGCGGCGCAGGAACACGCCCGCCATGCCGACGAACACCTCGGCATAGCAGTCATGCGGAACGGCATCGATCCGCTGGATGATGTGGCGCGCCAGGTTGCGCTTTCCGCCCAGGTAGGGCGCGAGTGGGGTCAGGGGCTCGACGGCCGTCAGCTTGGTCATTTGGCCCTCCTTTGGACTTCAAGCGGTGGGGGAATAAACGGCACATCGCACAGGACGCGGGTGCGCAGCTTGTAGGTGTTGGCGTGACCAGCATGGCCGATCCAGCTCATGATGACCTGATGGACCTGATCCCAGGTCATTTTGCCCTCGTGATAGAGCCGGGCCATGCGCTTCATCTTGCGCCGCATCCGGCCTGCGCTGTCCTTCCTGATCTTCCGGTGGGTGGGCCAGATGCGATAGCCGAGGAAATCGAGCGCACGGCCGTTGCTGGGCGCGATCGGCACCCGCATGGGTGCCCTTGCCGGGCCGACAGGCATAGGTATCGAAGATGAAGCGCGAAGCCCAGATCGGGTCGATCGTCTCGACCAGCGCATGCTGCACGATGCGGTCCTTGATCGGCAGCGCGGCGATGTCGCGCTCCTTGGGCTCGAAGACCTTGAAGTTGCGGTAAGGCCCGGTCTGGTAGGTCTTCCAAAGCAGGCTGTTCTGGATCTCGATCAGGTTGCTTTCGAGGTTGGTCTCGAAGCGGATCACGTCCATCTGATGCCGCCGACCTTTCACGACACGGCCATAGGCGCGATGCAGCGCCTCGAAGGTTGTCAGATGCTCGAACAGGTTCTTGTAGGTCTTGGCCATCAAGCCGCCTTTCGCGGGGTTCGGCCGGAGCGAGGGGTCACCACCAGCCGATGGCTACTGTCCCGCTCCGGCCTGTTCACTTCTTTCGGCACTTGCCCGAGGAGCACAGGTCCTTTCGAAGGTGCACTGGAAGCAGCCCCATGAGGCTGCGACTTCTGGCGTTCCCCGAGAGCGGGCCGGAAGCCGATGTTCGTGTTCGCGTTCGAACGCGCGTTGCTCAGGTTGAGGGCGAAGACGCCAGCAATGCCGCCGTAGGCCCAGTAGCCCCCACGGATCGGCAGACGCCCAAGCCACATTACCCGCGCCCCTTTCCTGCAAGCTCTTGAACCAGCCGCCGATCATGCGGCCGATCTCATCAAGATGACGGCTCCAGACTTCGTAGCTTTTGAATGAGAGGTATCCGAGCTTCTGGGCCATCCTGACCTGGCTGCGCAGCAAGTCGAGCTCCGCGTCCAGGTCTTGCATCGTGGTCTTCTTGAAGTACCGCTTGTTGCAGATGATGATCAGACGAAGAAGGTTCCACATCGTGTTGCGGATTTCCTGGCTGAGCACGTGGCGCTCAGCCTTGGGAAATTGCCGCAACACGACATAGCCATATGCGATCATGTCCTCGCATTTACGGCGGATTTTAAGGTCCTCCACCGCACCCTCCTTCGTTGGTTCAAGGGCAAGGGGCGGGCTATCGCCCGCCCCGGCAGAAATCAGGTGATCAGATGTCAGATCACGAAAGCGGGCCGGAAGCCGAGGTACATGAACTCGTTCGAACGCACGTTGTACAGGTTGAGGGCGAAGACGCCAGCATCGCCGTCGGTGACCCAGTAGCCCCCACGGCGCGGCAAACGCTCTCCCGCGTTGCGCATGTAGAAACGCCCGCGCTCGATCGTGGTATCATGCGGGAACATGCCCAGAAGCTTCAGCAGGTTCGGCACGGTCACGCCCGAGGCGGCCGTGAGGTCCTTGTATTGCTGAGAAGCCGAGGTGGCTCCGTCCGACTGGCTGGTCACCGAGGTGGCGAGCTGCGGTCTGACCGTGCCGGTCGCGTCGGTCGCGTTCCACTTCAGGGTGCCGGACGTGCCGGGCGTCACCAGGGTGCCGTTCGGCATGATCGCGCGCCAGAGGGTGCTGGTGTCGGAGTGATCAGCATCCGTGGCCGCCGCATTGTTGTCGGGGATGATCTGGATCTCGCCATCGACCAGGCGCAGGCCGCGCTGCCACTCCCAGACATTGCCGGTCAGGTCCGCGATGCCAGCCGGGCTGTTGTCATGGAACCAGCTGGCCGGGCCGGAGCCGGTCAAAGTGCGGGCGGTGCCGGTCGCATCGCCAGGCGCGCCACCATCCTGCCGCCGCCCGGTCTCATAGGTCTGGGCGTGATCGCGGCCCCAGTTGGTGTTGCCACGCGGCATGAAGCCATTCTTCCAGCACCACAGCGCGACGGCCGACCATTCGGCATTCGTCATCATGTGCCAACCCGGACCCTTGACCGAGCAACGCGCATCGGCGGTGTCGAAGTTGATCGAGGCCGAGGGGTCCTGCCCCGGCATCGACAGGGCGTGGTTGTCGTGAACACGCGCCAGGAACTTGCCGACGAAGATCTCGGACTTCTGGACGCCGCCGACGATGAAGGCCGGGTGCGTGCCCGAGCCGAGCGCCGGGTCGATATCCTCGATGTTGAAGCGCGGCACCACGCACATGACCGAAGGATAGCCCTTCGCGTCATAGAGCACGGTGTTGACGCCGCCCGATGCGGCCTCGACGGACTGGCGCAGGGCGTCAGGCGTGGAAATGGCGATCCCCATGAAGGTCACTCCTCTGTTTCAGTGGGTTCGTTTGCCTCGGGCACGGCCCAAAGCTGCAATGTCACGGCCGAAACCTGACAGGGCTGCGGTACCGAGACGGTCTGGGTCACTTCTTCCCCATCGATGGTCTCGGTCACCTCCTCCTCCGCATATCGGCGCGGCGGAATGATGATGACGGCGGCGAAGGTGTCGCCCTCGAAAGACAGCGCGCCGCTGGCGTCTGCAAAGACGGTGATCACGCGCTCGGTGTCGCGCTGCTCCTCGTCGATGTCGATCGTCAGACTGCCGCCCAGGGTCAGGATGCACTCATCGAGCGATGCGGTGATCTTGTGGCCCTCGTTCATGTGGATGATGTTCATGGTGCGTCCTCACTGGTAGCGCGGATTGAGAAGGGTCCAGCGGACATGGACATTGTCCGCGCTGCCCGTCTGGCGAAGCTTGAAGCCGTTGCGGGCCTTGTCGTAGACCACGAGCGTCCCGACCGCCGCCGGATCGGTCGCGCTCTCGACCTCCAGCTCGACAGCATAGTCGGCCGCCGGAAGCGCCTCGGGGAACGACACCGATGCCCAGGGATCGAAGATGGTCAGCCAGGCGTTCGCGGCCTGGATCACGCGCAGATCGGTCAGCGTGACCGCCGACAGGCTGTTGCCGGTGTTGTTGGCGGGCACGGTCACCCGGTAGAGTGGCAGGCCGTTGTCGGGCACCTCCTGCGCGATCTGCACCTCGTAGCTGCTGCCCGAGCCGATCAGGAAGGCGTAGTAGTCCAGCGCCTCGCTGGTCTCGTTCGAGGGCACCGAGACGTGATAGTCGTCATCGGCCAGCGACACGATCATACCGTCGATCTTGGCGCGGCTGACGCCGGTGCCGACCGTGCCAGATTGCGACAGGTGCAGGGCGCGGATGTCGGACTTGCTCAGCACCATGCCGGTGATGACGTGCTTGTTCTTGATGACCACCGACCCCTGTGCCAGCACCCGCTTGCGCAACACCTGCATCTCGCGCGCCAGAACACCGCCGAGGCCGAGTGCCTCCTGCATGCCTGCAAGGATCGCGACCTGCTGTTCGGGCGAGAAGGCGTCATAGCCCGCCAGCCGGTCGCCCAGGTTGGCAAAGTCGCCGCGCGCGGTGACCAGCTCGTCGGCCTTTTCCTTGAGCCAGGCGGTGCGGTTGGCCAGCTGCTTGGCCTGGACGTTCGAGATGCCGTCCGGGCCGCCGACCACCGGGTCGGTCAGCTCGATCTGGTAGATCCCGGAGGGATAGGTTGTGGTTTCGGGCAAGTTCGCCATGGGTGCGGCTCCTGTTCTTAGAAGATGATGGTCCAGGTCCCGTCGAGGCTGATGTCGTCAGCCTTCTCGATCGGGGCGCGGGTCTTGCGGGCGAAGAGGGTGCTGTCGGCCGCGATCAGGCCGAACTCACGGATGACCTTGCCGTTCGCCTCGGTGGTCTCCAGTCTCCAGTCGAACTGCACCCGGCCGGGGCCGGGGTAGCTGTGGCCTTGCAGGTTCTTGATGAAGGGCGCGGTGAGGGCGGTGTCGTCGGGCGTTGGCCCGCTACCATTGGTGCCGACCCCGATGCGGTTGATGGTCTTGCCCGCGCCGTCGCCCGCGATCAGCTGGGCCAGCGCGGTGCGCGCACCCACCATGATCATGTTGTCGTCGCGCCAGCAGTCGATCAGGACCCCGCTGCGGCGGATGTTGATCAGGAGCGAGCCTCTCAGGGCGATGGTTTCGGTGGCGTTCATGGCACCCTCAATAAGCGGTTAAATCGGTGGTAACGGGACCTGAATGGAACACGCCGGTGTAGAACGGGCGTGTGCCCGCGTGCCCGATCGATCCATCGTAAAGGTCGCCCGCGTGGCGATACCGGCCGTCATGCCGGATGTGGCGCGTCAGCCGGATCGGCATGGCCAGATCGGCCATCGGCGGCTGATCCGCGCCATAGTTGATGGCCGAGTGCAGGTAGTGGCCATTGTAGGAGGGCGAGACCTCGATCCGGTCCTCGGCGGCAATGTCGATCCCCATCGCCAGCAGGACGCGCTGGCTGTCATGGCGCTCGCCCGCCTCGCCCCAGCCCGAGTAATCGGCCGAGGCATCATGGGCCAAAGCCGCATCATGCAGGTGCCGGGTGCCGTGGTCGTGGAGGATCGCGCCGTCATAGCGCCGCCCCCAAGGCAGCACGTCCTCCGCGAAATACCGCACGGTGGTGTCTGCTTCCTCGTCCGGCTCAAGGCTGTCCTCGACGCGCGCGCGGAACCCGATGTCCACCAGGTGCGAGCGGGCATTCTTCCAGCGCTCGATCAGCGCCACGAGCCGGGTGATCTGGGCGGCATCCACGCCCTTGTTCTCGCCCAGGTCCAGCAGGACCCGGAACAGCGCCCAGCGGGTGCCCCCACCATAGGTCTCGACGGCCGAGTAGGTCTTGTCGCCGTCATAGAGCGCGATCGGCAGGCCCTCGACGATCTCGGCATCGGCATAGCCGAGCGCCTTGACCGCCTCGCGGATCGCCCAGGGTGTGCCGCGATGGCGGTGCAGATCGAGGGCGCGTCGGATCAGAGCGCGGCGCTCCTCGGGGGTGGTCGCCAGATCCCAGCCATCGTCGCCCAGGATGTTGAACTGCCAGGCGAGCAGCGACAAGGCATCCTCGGGCAGATCGTCGATGCGGTAGACCAGCAGCGTGGTCAGGTCGAGATTGTCGAGCCGCCCGATCAGCTTCAGCAGCGCGCGGCTGCGCTCGTCATCGATCCCGGCAGGCAGAAGGCGCAGATCGTCAGCCATCGGCAGACCCCGCGAGGGTGATCGCGATGCCTTCGCAATCGGCCCATTCCTCCGCGCCCAGATCGCGCCAGGCGGGGGTAGTCAGCTCGACGCGATAGACGCCCGCGACCGATAGCGCCGAGATGAACTGGCTGGGCACGAGGTCGCGGCCAAGCCCGGCGCGCCGCTCGGCCGCATAGGCTTCGGCCGCCTTTTGGACGGCGGCCATGGTGGTGGCCGGATCGGCATTGCGGTAGAGCGTGACCTGCGCGGCGATCTGGTATCCCACGCGCACCGGTGCCGCGACCTCGACCTTGTCGGTCAGCGGGCGGACCTTGTCATCCGAGACCACCTCGGCCACCAGGTCGAGCATCTCGGAACCCGGCAAGCCGGTGTCGGTCAGGATGTGGATGCGCACGAGGCCGGGGCGCGGGCTCAGCACAGCGGCGTCGATGATGGATTGATGCGCGCTGACCGCATGCCAGCGGTAGGCCCCGACCGGACCCGCCACCGAGAAGCTCTCGGGGGCCTGCTGGATGCGCGCGCGCAGGAGGTCATCGGTTTCACCGGCGCGCCCGCCATAGGTCGCCGAGACGTTGGTCGCGGTAATGCCGGGCAGCGGATCGAGGAGCGACGACACCTGCCCCGGAATGTAGCCGTTGCCCGCAGGCCCGGCGGTCTCCGCCTTGGCCCCGGCCTCGATCGACAGCGCGCCTGCGGGGATCTCTGCGGCGGCGCTGGTGACAAAGACCGCGCGGCCATCGCCGGTGCGAACCCGCGTCCCGGCCGGAATGACGGTGACCGAGGCGCGCGGCTCGGTCAGGGTGAAGGAAAGCGTGACGATTGCCGGGGCCTCGGCCAGACGCTCCACGCCCAGAAGCTCGCCCAGGTAGTCCAGCATCGGGAAGGCGGCGAAGGCCAGCAGGTTCTGCTTGGCCGCCTCCTGGATGGCCACCCGGATCAGGCTTTCGCGGTAGGCGATCAGGTCGATGATCAGGCGCTCGACCTGGGCGGGCTGCAGCTTGCGGCCGGTATACGCCTGGTAATCGGCCACCATCTCGGCGGTGAGCGCGGCCGGATCGCGATCGACGAAGTTCGGCTCAGGCAGCGACATCGCGCACCTCCGTGGCGATCATCTCGCCCCGACCATCCAGCCGCCACTCAACGGTGATGTGCAGATGCGCCGACAGCTCGATCGGAACCATGCGCACCACCTCGATGCGCGGCTCCCATTGGCGGAGCGCGTCGATCCCCTCACGGATCACATGGGGAACGGCCTCGCCGGTCGGCAAGTCGATATAGCGCCACAGGTCCGATCCGAACTCGGGCCGGTGCGGCACCGAGCCCTTGGGCGTCATCAGGATCGTGCGGATGCACTGATTGATGTCGTCGATGCCTGCGACGATCTCGCCATGCGCATCGAGACGCGGCTGCCAGTCTGCGGCGGTTATGTTGCGGATATCCTGAACCATGGCCGGACCATGGCCCGCGCCCGCGCGAGGTCATACCCGGACAGGTGTCCGGGTCAGGTGCCGCAATGCCAGGGATGGTTAACCGTAACCGCCTTTTGCGCTCACGCCAAGCACCCAAAGGCTCACTGGGGCGGCCCCGTGACAACCCCGATGCTTTCGGGGTGGATATGGGTGTCGCCCACGTTCGTGCCGTTGTGGGTCAGGGCTGGACTGGTGATCGCCACCCCGGCGGGGGAAATCTCGACCTTCGTGCCGCCGACCGACAGGGTGAAGGTCTGCCCGCCCTTGTCGTAGGTCAGCGATGCCCCGTCGCCATAGACGATGGTGTGAACATTCGGATCGGACGATGGTGGCGCGTCGGCGGCCGAGTAGATCGCGCCCGCGATGACCCCCGCCTCTTCGCCCTGGTCCATGATCACGACGACATGCTCGCCCACGGCGGGCATCCAGTAGGTCCGGTCGGTGCGGGTGCGGCCCTGCAGCACCTGCAGCCAGTAGGACTGCACGTTGTCATGGTCGGGGAACTGGACCCGGCCCTTGGCGGTCGCCGGGTCGATCTCTGTCACGATGCCAATTCTAAGCGACACGGCGCACCTCGATCTCGGTTGTGTAGCCCGCACCGCGCTCGATGCGGTGGCGGGACGTTTCGACATAGTAGCGCCCCGACAGCTTGCCCATCAGCGCCACCTCGATCACGTTGCCCGCGATCATGCGGTGATCGCCCACGATCTCGATGCGGCCGCGCAGACGCTTGGCATTGGCGCGCTTCAGCTCGGCCTCGGCGCGGGTGCGGGCCTGGGCTTCGCTCTCGACCCGCGCGCGGACCTTCAGCGTGTCGCCGGTGGTGATGTCCTCAGCCTGGACCGTGACCGAGATCAGCTGCGCGGTCTCGGGGTCATGGTAGGACAGAGTGCATTCCTTGTAGACCTCGTGGGTCTTGTCGGTGAACGAGAACCGCTTCATCTCGGTGCGCGGGATCAGGGCCACCGGGTCCTGCGCCTCAAGACCGGCGATGGCCGAGAAGAACAGGACCGTGTCGCGCACCGCGAAGACATGGGCATATTCCTCGGCCACGCGGCGCAGGAACTCAAGGTCGCGCTCGTCGTTCTGGGTGACCCGCTTGATGGTGATGTCCTCGATCTCCCCCTCGACGGTCAGCCCGTGCTCGCCCGCGATCTGCTCGGCAATCTGGCGCAGGGTCTTGTTCTCGAAGGCGCGGGTCTTGGTGGTGCGCAGGCTCGCGGTCACCGGGGCGGCCAGGCCGCGCACCGTGACGGTGTCCGGCGGGCCGTCGAAGCTGATCTCGTCCACCTCGAACTTGCCGCAGGGGAGAAGGCCCCGGCCGATCCAGCCGATCATGAGGTCCATCACGTCGCCCTTCTCGGGATACCAGCTGCCCTTCCAGCGGTGCATGCGATCCTCAAGCCGGACCTCGATCTCGTCGGACTTGCCGTGGTCGGCATCGGTATAGACGATCATCAGCGCATCACCCGCGATGTCGCCGGTGATGTCCGCCCCCGAATAGGACAGGACCCATTTGGCCTCGGGGACGATCATGCCTGGCGGCCCCGCTTCCAGGGCGGCAGATCGCGATCGAGCACCACCTCATCCGCGATCACCGGGATCCGAAGGCGCAGCCCGGCCTCGATGAATGGCCGGATCGGCACGGTCGGGTTGGCCAGGATGATCGGCTCATAAAGGTGCGGGTCGCCATAATAGGTCCAGGCCAGCAGATCCCAGCGGTCGTTGTCCGAGGTCAGGTGCTCGACATAGTCCATCTCAGGACCTCACGATGCTGGACGGCGGCACCGACGAGGGCGAGCCGGAGGGCGGTGCGGCCGCCGGTGCGGTCTGGACATTCGACCCGGCCCCCGAGGCGCGGGCAGCATTGTTGACCACGCTGATGATCGCGCCCAGCAGGCCGCCCAGACCGCTATGCTCCATCAGGGTCACCTTGGCCACCACCGCCACCAGCCCGCCGCGCCGGTCGGTCTGGCGCGTGGTGGACTGGATCTGCTTGATGACGAACATGCCGACATACTGGCCCGATCCGTAGATGAAGGGCAGCGCGGTGCGCATGGTGCCAGCGATGCGCAGCTTGGCGAGCTCGGCCTCGGGGTTGCAGTAGCTGACATGGAACACGAGGTCGATCGTGACCTCCTCCAGCGCCTCGCCCATGTATTGCAGGCGCGGCTTGCCTTCGATCACGTCATGCTTGGCGTAATCCCAGGAGCGCTTGTTGGTGACCCCCTCGAAATAGGTGATGAGGCGGAAGCTGATCGGGCCGAGCATTGCGAACATGGGGTCTCTCCTCAGTAATCGCGGCGGGACTGGCGGGCCAGCTCATCCTGGACCAGCTGCACAAGCTCATAGCCCATCGACCGCAAGAGCTCCTGCATCTGCTCGCGCGACTGGAAGCCGTCGCCGCCGCCTGCGCCGCCCTGCATGGTGATGGTGGGGTTGAAGTTGATCTCGACCCGCGTCCCGGCATCAGCCCCAGCCGCGCCGGTCGCGGCCATGGCGGGTGCGCTGCCCGGCTCGCCGGTCAGGCCCACCTGCGGCAGGGCACTTGCGGCCTGCAGCACGGGCAGGTTGGTCTGGCCGATCTCGGGCACCTGGGCGGCCATGGCGGGCAGGCTCATGGTGGCCCCGGCCAGCGCCGCCGCCATACCGGCGGTCAGGCGATGCACGGCCGCCACGGCGGGCGCGGGGCGCACGGCCCCGGCAACTGTCTCGGAGAACCGCACCCGGTCCAGGTCGGACAGCGGGCCGACCTTGGCGGGCGAATGGGGCAGGTGGTCGCGCATGGCCTGGACGGTTTCGCGTGTGGCCTCGATCGCCTGCGCCGCCCCGGCGCGGATGCCTTCGGCCAGGGTGCGCATGAAGGCGATGCCATGCGAGCGGAAGGACACGCCCTGCAGCACGGCCGTAGCCGAGCGGATCGCGGCTTCGGCGGCGGCGGGGATCCCGCCCGCCTGGGCAATGGACTGTCCTGCGGCCAGACCCACCGCCTCGACGCCCGCCTGGGCGGGGGCGAAGTCGACGCCCTCAAGGCGCTCCAGCGCGGCGGCCAGCGCCTCTACGGCGGCTTGCGCCCGCTCGATCGAAGCCGGATCGCGGATCGCCATCTCGGCCGCATCGCCGCTTGAGAAGATCGTGGTGAGCCTGTTCCAAGCGGCACCGGCCATGTCGGCCGCGCCCGAGATGATCCCGACCACGGTTTCCCCGATGCCGCCGAAGGCTTCGCGGATCGTCTCAAGGGGCGACCAGGCGAAGAGCGCGCGCATGCCATCCCAGATCGCGGTGATCGCGGCAAAGGCGGTCTCAAACGGGGCCTGCATGGCCGTCGCAACCGTCGACCAGTCGAGCGCGGGCATCTCGGGCAGCACATCGGACCAGCTGAAGGCCGGGATGTAATCGAGCCAGTTGAGGGGCGAGATCCATGTCAGCCAGTTCACCGCGCCCGACACCGCGCCGGACAGATCAAAGCTCGGCACATATGCCGACCAGTCCAGCGCGGCGATCCAGTCACCCCAGGCCAGGGCGCTGCCGATCACCTCGGCCCAGCTGAAACCGGGGATGAAATCGAGCCAGCGGATCGGCAGGATCCACGAGGCCCAGTCCAAAGCGGTCAGCGCGCCCGACCAGCTGAAGGCGGGCAGGTAGCTGGACCAGTCGAGCGACGTGATCCAGTCACCCCAGGCCAGGGCGCTGCCGATCACCTCGGCCCAGCTGAAGCCGGGAATGAAGTCGAGCCAGCGCAGCGGGATCAGCCACGACGCCCAGTCGAGGGCGGTCAGCACCCCGGCCCAGCTGAAGGACGGCACATAGGAAGACCAGTCGAGCGCCACCACCCATGCGCCCCAGTCGAGCGCGGTCTGGATGATCGCGGCCCAGCTGAAGCCTGGGATGAAATCCAGCCAGCGCAGGGGCGAGATCCACGAGACCCAGTCCAGCACCTGCAGCGCGCTGTCCCAGGTGAAGAGGGCAACGAACTCTGACCAGCTGAGCGAGGTGATCCAGTCGGCCCAGTCGAGCACCGCGCCGATCACGGCCGACCAGCTGAAGCCGGGGATGAAGTCGAGCCAGCGGATCGGCAGCACCCACGAGGCCCAGTCCAGCACCTGCAAAGCATTGTCCCAGGTGAAGAGCGCCACGAACTCCGACCAGGACAGGCTGGTGATCCAGTCGGCCCAATCGAGCACCGCGCCGATCACCTCGGCCCAGCTGAAGCCGGGAATGAAGTCGAGCCAGCGCAGCGGGATCAGCCAGCTCAGCCAGTCGAGCACGGTCAGGAAGTTCTCCCAGGTGAGCAGCCCCACGAAATCCGCCCAGGACAGGCTGGGGATCATGCGCGCCCAGTCCAGCCCCTGCGCCAGCCAGCCGGTGACCCGCGACCACCAGCTTGTCACCCAGCTTGAAAACCCTTCAAAGGCCGTTTGAACGTCCGCCCAGAGATCCACGAAGAACTCCGAGATCGGCTCCCAGTAATACCAGACCAGGAGCGCCCCGGCCGCGATCGCGGCCACCGCCAGCCCGATCGGGTTGGCCATCAGCGCAAGGCCAAAGGCCCGCGCCGCCACCGCCGCCGCGCGCAGCCCCGCCACCACCCGACCCGCCGCCGCCGCGCCCATCGCCATCAGCCCCGAGATGAAGGCCGGGATCGCCGTCGCCGCCCCCAGCAGGAGGCGGCCCGCAAACATTCCTACGGAGATAGATGCCGCACCGATCTTCGGCAGCAGCCAGACAAAGGCCACCCCGATCCGCGACAGCACCTGCAGCCCGACCCCGGCCATCATGGCAAAGCCGCCCACCACCGACAGGATCGGCGCGACCACGGCCAGCACCCCGGCCCCCAGCAGCGCGGCGCGCAGTGCGATCCCCGCGATGGTCGGGTTGGCCTCGGCCCAGCCCATGATCGACTGCACCACGCCGGTGGCCGCGCGCGCCACATCGGTCAGCACCGGCAGGAGCATCGTGCCCAGCGTGATGTTGAGCCCCTCCATGGCCGAGGCGAACTCGGTCTGCGCGCCCCGGAAGTTGTCGCCCATCTCGGCCGCGACCTGCGCCGCCCGGCCCTGGCTGGCCATCAGCTGGTCGACGTAATCCCCGATCGACTGGCCCTGCGCCAGCAGCTCGGCCGCGCCCGCCGCCGCCTCGACCCCGAAGATCGTGCCGATGATATCGAGCTGCTGCTGGGTGCCCAGATCCCCGATCGCATCGCCCACCTCGCCCAGGATCGTCACCATCGAGCGCATGTTGCCCTGCTCGTCGGCCACCGACACGCCCATCGCGTCAAGCGCCGCCGCCGCCGCGCGCGAGGGCGCGGCCAGCCGCTGCAGCATGGCGCGCAGGGTGGTGCCCGCCTGGCTCGACTGGATACCGGCATTGCCCAGAAGGCCCGCCATCGCGGCGGCCTCTTCCAGGCTCATGCCAGCGGCGCGGGCGACCGGCGCGATATAGCGCATCGTGTCGCCCAGCATCGGGATGTCGGTATTGGCGGTGGTGAAGGTCGCCACCATCACATCCGCGACCCGCGTCATCTCGGCCGCATCGAGCCCGAAGCCCGACAGGATGTTCGAGGCGATATCGGCGGTGGTGCCAAGGTCGACCGCGCCCGCGCGGGCCAGTGCCAGCATCGACGGCATCGCCGCCATCTGCTCTTGCGCGTCAAACCCTGCGCGCGCCAGGAACCCCATGCCCTCGGCCGCCTGGCTGGCCGAGAAGGCGGTGGTGGCCCCCAGCTCGCGCGCCTGGGCGCTCAGCGCCTCGAACTCGTCGCCGGTGATGTTGGTGGTGACGGCGCGGACCAGCGCCATGGATTGCTCGAACTGGGCGGCGGCCTCGATCGGGCCGTTGATCGCCGCCATCATCTGGTTGGCGGCCCCTTGCGTCATCGCCCCCGCGATCGACATGCGGGTGCCCCAGTCCTGCATCTCGCGGCCGCGCGCGGCCATCCGGTCGAGCCCCTCCATCGACCGCACCATCTTGCGCACCGGGCCTGTCAGGTTGTCAACGGCGGCGATGATGACCGAAAGGTTGAAGATGCTGTCCATTTCGGGTTATTGTCCTTCGTGACAAACAAGAGGTAGCGCGATGGAAATCCTGATGCTGTTCTTCGTCCTCTTCGGCGTGGGTGCCCTGCTGGGTCTGGCCTATGTCGGGCTGAAGGCGATCTTCATGACCGTGCGCGGGACCGGCGCTCTGGCGAAAACGGTCGGCGGCGGCCTTTCAGAAGGCTGGCAGCGGGCCAAGGCGGAGCATGAAGCCGCCCAGGCCGCTAAGGCTGCGCGGCTTCGCGAGCGTCCCTGACCGCCTTGGCGTGGTCGACGGCCTCTTCGATCCAGTCGTTGAGGTCGGTGATCTCCATCCCGTCCACCTCGGCCGCCGACCACTTCGTCACCGTGATCAGGGCGAAGGCATCCCTTGGGGTAGGGATTTTCCCGGCAGGCCACCCATGATCGCCGTCACGTCCTCCATGTCCATCTCGTCCAGGTCCTCGGGCAGCACCGCATTGCCGTCGATCGTGGCCAGCGCCGCCGCCAGCGCCATCGAATAGCCGATCGGGTCCTGCGCCGGATTGACGTGCCGCGCGGCGATGCGCATGTCGCGCCCCTTGCCCTTGCGCAGCACCACCACCTTGCCCGAGGCGGGCAGCGTGATCGTGCGGGTGTCGTCGGCCTTGGTGGCGGTCTCGGTCTTGTCGCTCATGGTCTTTCCTTCTCAGCGTGTCAGAGGTTCAGAGGGTCAGGCCCGGCCGGATCGCGCCCGGCCAGGAGGGGATCAGCGCGGGGATCAGCCGCCGATGTTCAGGCGGTAGGTGGCCAGCACATCCGCGCCCGCGACCTTGTAGATGTTCTCCAGCACGTCGAACTCGAAGATCTCCTGGCTGTCGATTTCCATCTTGGCGTAATAGACCGACAGGTTGCTGTCGGACATCACGCGGTCATGCTGCTTGAAGGAGCCCAGCGGGAAATCCTTGTAGGCGGCAATCAGCGAGACCATGACCGGCACCTCGGCCGTGCGGCCTTGTCCGGTATAGGTCTCCAGGCTGGAGCGCGCCTGCAGCCGCACCGTCTTGAACGGGTTGGCCGCCTCGCGCAGCACCTCGGAATAGAACGAGGCCCACTTGACCTTGCATTCCATCTTCTCGACGCCCGAGAAGAACTCGGCCGTGCCCACCATGCCGAGCGCCTTGTGCTCCTGCATCTTGTGCTTGACCTGCGGCAGCTCCAGCTCCTCGGCGCGCCCCAGCAGGGACGAGCCGTTCATGTAGAGGTTGACGTTGGTCAGGTGGTTGATCGCAATCTTGTTGCTCATGGGTCAGGCCCCTTTCACTGGCCGCCGAGCTGGTTGAGCAGCTCGATGTTGATGAAGCTCTCGAACGTGATCCGCTCGGCAGGCGTCGGCGGCATGAACTCGATGTCGAAGACCAGGTGGCCCGCCGCGATCTGGGTGGCCTCGTTCTTCGCCGGGTCGTAGCTGCACTTGCCGTCGATCAGCGCCCCGCGCCCGATCAGGGTGCGGATGAAGCTGTTCACGCTCTCGCGGATGTCGTCGATCAGCGCCTGGTTGATCGAGCGGTCGATGAACTGCAGCATCGACAGCTCGACGCTTTCATGCAGCATGTCGGCCACCCGGCGGATCGGGATGAAGTTCTTCGGGTGGGTCACCGAAGGCCAGGCGGCCGAGCGGTTGCCCCAGACCCGCAGGCCCGAGCCGAACGAGTTGAAGACCGTGACGATCCCGTTCTCGTTGAGCAGATTCACATCCGTGGTCGGGTCGTTGATCATGGCCGACAGGCGGCGCTCGACGCCCACGATCCCCTTGATGTCGTGGTTCGACGGGCTGACCCAGTAGCCCTCGTCATTGTCCACCGCGCAGATCACGCCCGCCAGCCGCTGGCTGTAGGGCTCAAGCCGCTCGGTGTCGGTCGCCAGGTCATACACCTTCAGGTGCGGATAGCACAGCACCATGCGCTCGCTCGACGTGTTGAAGTTGATCGAGCCGTTCGGCCCGCGCCCGGCGATCGCCTCGGCCATGGTGGTGCCGATCGGCGCGTCGGCCAGGGCGATGGCGCGCAGCTTGCCCGCCATCACGTCAAGCTCGGCCGTGACCGAGGTGAGCGTGCCGTAGACCGGGGCGATCAGGATCTTCGGCCAGAAGCCCAGCCCGGCATAGCAGTCGAGGAATGCCTGCATGCCGGTGCGGTTGCCCGACACATCGACCGCGCCGATGATGTCCGAGGGCAGCACCTTCTCGGGATCGGCAAAGTCATAGGCGGCCTTGACCGTCTCGGCGGCCGAGATCGCGCCGCCGGTCAGGCGGGTGACGATGCCGGTGGCCGGGTCGAGCGTGTAATCGGTGCCCGCGACATAGGTGGTCGTGGCGGTCGCGTCGGTCAGGACCAGGTCGAACACGCCCTTGTGGCCCAGATCGGCCGTCTCGTCCGCGCCGAAGGTCACGTCCTTCGCCGCCTGGGCGGTGACATGGGTCTCGGGGTCGAACACGTTGACCACCACGACGATGCCGCGGCCCTGGTCGAAGATCGCGTCGAGCGCCTGGGGGATGGTGTAGCCCTCGATCTGGGTGCCGAAATAGCGCGCGGCATCCCGGTCGGACTGGATCAGCACCGGCTTGTTGAGGCTGGCGAGCGTCCCGTCGACCTGGAAGATCGGCGCGGTACCCACGAGGCCGACCACGGCGGTCTTCACGCCCCGGATCGGGCGCGGCCCCTTGTCGATCTCGATGGTCTCGACGCCATGCAGGAAGTTGGCGGCCATTTACTTTCCCTCCTTCTCGCCCGAGGCGGATGCCGGGCTATCGGTTTTCGTCTTGGTGGTGGTGGCGGGTGCCGAGCTTCGGCTGGGCGCGGGTGCGGCCTTGGGGGCTGCGACCGGCGTCAGGTGCTTCTGGGCCACGAGGGTCTTCACCCAGGCGTTCTCGGCCGGAAGCGTGACCTCCCGTCCGGGGAACAGGATCACGTCGGTGCCGTCATCCAGCGTGGCAGCGGACATCGGCCCGCTGTAAAGGTACTTAGCCATTGATGGTCTCCGTATCGGTGGTGCCGTAATCGTCGGCGGTGTTGACCCGCTTGAGCGCAGGCAGGTCTTCTTCCTCATGGCACTCGACCGTGGTGATCGTGTGCGTCATGGTCAGCACGTGGGTCCAAACGCCCTGGTTCTGATCGATGAACTCGGCGCGCACCGGCATCAGCTTGGAGCACCCCTCGGTGCGCCAGCCGGTCAGCAGCATGCGCACCGCGTCGAGCACGTCATAGGCCCCGACATGGGTGCGCAGGTTGCGCGTCAGGATCGAGATGTCCCACTCGATCTTGCGCTCCTGGACCACCAGCGACAGGTCGCGCGGCTTCGAGTAGACCTCGCGGCCATAGGCCACCAGGACCGCACCATTGGGGTGCGACATCTTGAAGGCGTCGGGCTTGTCGGGGAAGGACGCCACATGCAGCTTGTCGAGCGACCCGGCCAGCCGGGCGACGATGGCCTCTTCGATTTCACGGATCATGGGCGCATCCCTTCGGCCAGGTGGTCTGTCAGGATTTCCCCGATCATGCGCCGGTCATCGGCACTCACGCCCAGGTAGGGGCGCGCGGGGATGGTGACCTTGCGGCCGCGCCCGGCCTGCCCGCCCAGCTGGTGGATGCGGGCGTAGGTCCGGTTCGTGCCGACCGCCACCTGCAGCCGCCCGGCGGCATAGCTCAGCGACTGGTAGAGGTGGTTGCGGTCGCGCAGCTTCTTGGCGCTGGCCCCGCGCCGGAGCAGCGTCACCGGGGAATGCGCAGCCCATGCCTGCCCGTCCGGTCCGGTCTCGGCCTCGAAGCGGTCCTCGGTCGATGCCTGCAGCGCCGAGCCGATCTCCTCGAAGACCGGCTGCAGCGTCATGCTGCGCTGGATCAGACGGGTGAGCGCCTCGCGGAACCTCTCGTCCTCGACGCGCACGGTAACACTGACACCGCCCCCGGACATCAGAAGCCTTTCAGCCGGTCGCGGCTGAACGTCCGCTCCGGTCCTGCGACAAGGGTCGGGCCGCCCGCCGGATCGACGGTCTGACCCACCTGGTTGAGCCCGAGATTGATGTCGCCATTGGCCACGGCGCGCAGATACTTGATCGCGTCCTCGTAGCGCTGGCGCTGGTCTTCCATCACATCGATCTGGCGCAGCGACAGCAGCCGGTACATCGCGATGTTGCAGGCCAGGATGCGCAGCGAGCGCGGCGGCGACTGGAGGGGCAGCCGGTAGCGCCCCTCCAGGTAGCCATCGATCTCGTCCGAGGCATCCTCCAGGGCACGGGTCAGCGCCTCCACCTTGATCGTGAGGATCTCGGGGTCGGTGACCTCCACGAGCTGCTGCTCGGAGAAGCGGTCGATCATGTCCTGGGATGTGGCGTAAGCCATGGATCATCAAGCCTTCGGTTCGGACTTCGTCTCAGTCTTGGTCCCGCCGCGCGCGGCGGCGGGCTTGGCGGGTTCGGCCGCATCGGGATCGTCGATCTCGACCTCGACCACCACGAGGGCGGGCTCGGCCTTGAGCTGGGCGATCTGCGCCTTGGACAGGCTGGCCAGCGGGTGATCGACGGGCGAAGCGCCGTGCTCGATCCCGGCGCGACGGAAGCCGTCGCGGCGGGCAGTGATGCGCAGTGCGGGGATCTTTGCCATGGTGCCTCTCCTTACAGCCATTCGCAGACGAGCAGCTCGGCGGTGCCCCGGTAGACGTTGGTCGCCCCGGCCGCATCGCGCTCGGCGTTCAGAAGCTCCAGCCCGGCCTCTTCCAGGGCGGGCGGCACCACCAGGAGGCGCGGGCGCAGACCCAGCGGGCGGCCATAGTCGCCCTTCATGCCCATCAGCGCGGTGCGCGCGGCCTTGTAGCTGGTCTTGTCCAGCGTCTGCTTGCTGCCATAGGCGAACTGCCAGAAGCCGAAGCCCACGTTCGAGCGGCCATCGACGCCGTAACGGAAGGACTTGCGCATGAAGACGTTCTCGTCCTCCTCGCGGTCCTGGCGCACGAAGTTGTAGTCCTTGCGCACCTGGTAGAGGATCGGCTTGAGCGCGCGGCTGTCGTCGATCAGGAACCAGGCATCGCCCGAGCCGCCGCCGGTGTTGGACACCGAGGTGACCTTGCCGTCCTCGTCGAGCACCGGGTGATCGGTGTCGAAGAAATACTGGCCATCGTAGCAGGCGGTTGCGAAGCCCTGGCCCAGCAGGCTGAAGACCAGCTGGTTCGGATGCGCCGCCGTCGAGCGGCCCATTTCCTCGAAGAGCGGCGAGTAGACGCCGAACGTGTCATCCTCGATGTCGTCGCGGCTGACCTCGATCGTGCTCTCCCAGGACTTGTTCTTGATCGAGTAGTCATGCGCCTCGATCGACTTGATGACGCGGTCCCCGGCCCACTCGCGCAGGTTCGGCGTCTGGCCGAGCCAGGCGTATTTTTCCTCGCGGGTGGTGGACGGAACGCGCGTGGCAACGCGGTTCCACTGCGGGTCCGCCTGGCCGAGGCCGCGCTGGAAGGCGGCGCTGTAGCCCGTGAACAGGCGGCCAAGATTGGACTGATTGATGATCATGTGTGGCCTCCTTAGCCGATCGAAACCCAGACGCCGTGTGCATCGACGTCCATGATGCGCCCGGCTTTCGAGCGCGAAGCGGTGCCATCGGTCTTGGCGGCCGTCTGGTCATCCACGATCCAGGCATCCGCGCCGACATCGGCCAGGGCGATTTCGTCGGCCCCGGCAGAATTGGCGAAACGGAACACGCCGGTGCGCACCGGCACCGTCACGTCGCCCGCGCTGCCGCCGCTGTTGTCGGCATGAGCATCGGCCCGGCCGACCGCGACCAACCCGGTATCGGCGACACCGGGCTTGGCGACACCGGCATCGAGCACCACCAGCGAGCCCGCGAAGATGCGGGTCGCGGCGGCCACCGGGAACTGGAAGTCCTTGCCCGAGCGTTCGGGCGTGTTGCGATCCTTGGTCAGCGCGGCCATCAGACAGCCTCCTTCTTGCGCATGGCGGTGAACTCTTCAGGCGTCAGGCCCATCGCGGAGCAGACCGCCATGTCGTCGGCATCGAGGGTGCCGTTGTCGGTCTCGACCTTGGCCCCCGGCTTCGCGCCGGGCATCAGGATCGCGGGCTGGCCTTCGAGGAACTTGGCAAAGCCCTCGGGGTCCTTGGCGTGATAGGCCACGGCCCAGTCGCGGTTCGCGGGCGGCACCTTGCCGCTCTTGATCGCCTGGTCGACCACGCCAGCGGCGCGCTCGTCCATCAGCGTCTTGACCTGCGCCTGCAGGCTGGTGACCACCTCGATCGGGGCGAACTTGTTGGGATCGGGCGCGCCCGCATCCTTCTTGCCCAGGGCGGTGACGGCCGCCTGGACGGCGGTCGCGGTCGCGGCGGGATCCTCGGCGGGCTCGACACCCGCCGCCTGGGCCATGGCCGCGATGGCGGTGGTGGCGGCATCGGCGCTGGTGGCCAGCGCGGTCACGCCCGACACCACGGCCGCGCGATCACTGTCCTTGGGCAGGCCGAGGGCGGCCGCCAGTTCTGCAAGAAGCTCTTCCATGTCATCTCCTTCGGACTGGAGCTTGGGTTCCTGAGCGGCAAGCGCCGTCAGATGAAGGTTGGGATTGTTGGTGAGGCCCGCGCGCAGGACGGCCTTGACCTCGCCCTTGCGGGTGTGAAGGAAGACCGGCGAGATGTAGCGATACTCGCGCGCGGCCACGGCGGCCGCACCCTTGTCGGTCCACTGGACCTTGCCCCAGATGCCATCGGCGCGCGCCTCAAGCGCGACGATCCATCCGGCGGCGGGCGCGGTGCCCCCCACATTCTTGACCGCCGACAGATCGGTCTGGTGGTCGTAGTCGATCACGCCATCGAGGCCGTCGCGGGTCGATGCCGCGACCACGGCCTCGGCATCCTTCAGCACATACGGACCCCGACCATCCCGCCCGGCGAACTGCCCGGCAGGGATCAGATGCACCCATTCCGGGGCCTGCCCCGAAGCGCTCCCCGTCAAAGGGGCGGCATGGGTTGCCAGCATCAAGGTCATCGGTGGTTCTTGCCCTTTTTCGTGACGATCCGGCTTGATTGCCGACCGTTCTTGGGCAAGCTTTAAGGATGCAGGGGGATGGTCACACCCGGACAGATGTCCCCCGCAACCGGACCCGGCCCGGCGCGGATTGCGCTGAGACCCCGACCTCATCGATCACAGATCGCCACAGACCCCCCTTAAACGCGTTTAAGGCGCGTTTAAGGACTTCGGATGCCCGGAGGGTGCGGACAGGACAGGAGGCCGCTCCACGGCGCTCTGAGCGCGTTCTGGGGCCATATGGGTTTTGCACCCCTCACGGGCGCGCCGGGCGCATGTCACGGAGCTCGACGCGGCCGTCGCGGGTCTCGACCTCAAGGACATATCCCGCACCCTCGATCGTGGCCCCGGTCTCAGATGCCGTGACTGCGCCCGCGTCGATCGCCGCCTGGGCGCGCCGCCAGTCCTCGGCCGTGAGCGCGCCCGCCAGGCGCTGCGCCGTCTCGGGCGGAAGCGTCACCGTCTGCAGGCTGCCGCCCAGGCGCTGCCCGCCTGTCGCCACGGGATAGCCCGCGCGCCCCGCGCCGGGCGAGCGCAGGAAACTTTCGAAGGCCGGGCTGCGGGTCAGGCTGGCGATCGCCTCGCGGGCCAGATCGGGGGCTGCAGCATCGAGCTTGGCGGCCGTGGTCGCGCGCAGGTGGTCCATGTTGGACCGGCCCACGTTGTAATCGAACCCCGGATCCACGCCGCCCGGCACCTGGCGCACCTCGCCGGTGCGCCCGTTCACCCATGAGCGGGCGGGCGCACTGGGTGGATCGGAGGGCGCCAGGCCGCGCCGGGCGATGTCACGATCCGAGAGCTGCTGGACCGTGCAGCGGCAATTCCAGCCATTGGGTGGCGCATGCTGGTTCCACCACGGGTCATCCCAGCGCAGCACCGTGTCGTGCCACCGCCGGTGCTGGTCGCGCGTCCGGTCATCGAGCACCGCGACATAGCGCAGCCAGGGCCGCCGCTCGGCCACCTGCTCGATGCGCTCCCAGCGACCGGCGGCATAGGCCATGCGCAGGTTCGTGTCGTAGATGATGCGCAGACGGCGCGGCGAGCCCAGCTGGACATCGCGGGTCTCGCCGGTCAGCGGGTCGGTCATCGCCTGCCGCCCCCACCACCCGCGCTCCTGGAGGAGCGGCGTGAGGCGGCGCTCGAACTCGCGCAGGGTGATCCCCTCGGAGATCGCGGCATCGACGGCGCGCCGGATATCGGTCAGCAGATCGAGGCAGGCGACCTTGGCCACGGTGAAAGCGCGCGAATGCTCGCCGCGCTGCATGTCGCGCCAGTCGAAGGTCAGCTCATAGCCCTTGCGGCGGAACGCCTCGACCGCCTCCTCGGGGGCCAGCGCCGTGAGGTCAATCCCCGCCAATGTCCGCCTCCACCTGGCCCGCCAGCCGCGCGCTGAAGCTGCCGCGCAGAAGCATCTCCTCCAGCGCGGCCGTGTCCATCTCCGCGATGATCGTGGCCAGCCGGTCGCGGAACTCTTCCAGGCTGCCCGCCTCGTCCATCAGCCGCCGGATCGGATCGACCATCGGATCGACCACCTCGCGCCAGCCATCGGCCATGTCGTCGGCCAGGGCGTCGAGCGCATCGGGGGCGGCCGCATGGCAGCTGCATCCGGGCGCATGGCCCTGCGCCTGCAGCGCGGGCGGCGGTGCGGCGGGCGGCGGCGGCGCGGCATCGGCGGCACCCATCGGCCGCAACACCTCGCCATCCTCGTCGGGATCGGGCAGGCCCATGCGGTCGCGCACCACGCTCTGCTCCACCTTCAGCCCCCGGTCGACCAGGTGGCCGAGCGCCTCGGCAAACTGCTTGGTGTCGATCGCCACGGGCAGGCCGATCGAGATCCGGGGATAGCGCTTCTGCGGTCCCCGGTTGAGGTCGATCAGGGGGCGGACAATGTCGCGGTTGAGCGCGCTGGCCAGCTGGCGGGCATCGGCGCGCATGATGTCGCGGCGCACATCGTCATGGACGCGCGCGGCCGCCAGCGATCCGCCCGAGACCTCGGTGGTCAGCGTCTGACCCAGGACCGCTTTCGACACCTGCTTGTCGAGCCAGTTGGCCAGCTTCTCGTAGATGTCCGTGCCGGTGCCGCCGCCGGACTTCGCGGCTTCCACGAACTCGATCATCATGTTGGACGGAATGATCGCCGCCGCGTCCGAGCCGATATTGGCCACCGCGCGAAGCAGCACTTCCTTGTCGGCCTCGGTCGCGCCGCTGTGGTACTTGCCCACGCGCAGCGGTTGGCCATGGACCTCGATATAGGTGATCCAGTCCTTCAGGTCGTAGTTCTTGAAGAGGTAAGCCCAGGCGGCCGCGCGCGCCAGCCCGCCCCGGATCGGCAGGCCCGACTTCGCGGCGGCGAAATGCGTCACATACTTGAAGGGCCACAGGTCCTCGGCCCCCGACAGCCCCTTGAGGTAGAGTGTCTCGCCGTCTTCCCGGTCGAACTCGAACCAGCGCTGGTCGCGGCGCTTGAGGCGGGCGGGCCACCATTGGCGCTCGGACATGTCCCAAATGATCTCGGTAACCGAGAAGCCCTTGCCGATCGCGTCGAGGATGTCGAAAACCTCGTCCTCCAGCTCCTCGCGCCGCAGCCAGTCGCGGATCAGGTCCGCGTTCTCGATGTCGGCCGCCTCGTCCGAGGCGCTCTCGACGGTGATCTCCAACTGCGCCACCGCGCGTTTGCGGGTGCCCAGCACCGAGAGATAATGGAGATCCTTCTCCTCCATCTCCTCGGCCAGCTCCAGGTAGGCGGTGGCGTCCCCCTGCTCGGCCATGCGCAAGAGCCGCGTGAGCTTGGCGGGCGTGAGCCCCTGCGCCGGGTGCCCCGACAGGATCGAGCGCACC
This sequence comes from Alphaproteobacteria bacterium, assembly GCA_965202745.1. Taxonomy (GTDB): domain Bacteria; phylum Pseudomonadota; class Alphaproteobacteria; order Bin95; family Bin95; genus JACKII01. Next base: position 129,550 of record CBDBCB010000016.1, on the reverse strand, counting down.
CCCGAGAGTGTCGGCTCGGCCTGCTCCTGCCGCAGGCGCGTCAGCTCCACCGGCCAACCGTATTGATCCAGAAGCCTGGCCATTACCACGCACCCTTCCTTGCAAAGCGGGCGGTGCCCGCCCGGTCATCATGATCGCGGTCCCCGGCGCGCAGGTCCGAGGCGGCGCGGTAGCCGTAATCGAAACTCTCGGCCTGGGTCGCCGCATGGAAATTCATCAGCGCCACGGCGGTGTCGGCATGGCGCTTGCCGCCATCCGTGCCCTTGGTGCGCACGTCGCGCGGAACCTTGCCCACGCCGCCGATCATCGTGATCTGGCGCAGGTCATCGCGCACATCCCGGTCGGCCGGGATGAAGATGGTCCGATCCTCGAAGGCGCTCCTGAAGCCGGGCGTGAACTCGCGGTGCCAGGCATCTGTGGCGATCAGCTCGGTGATCATGTCGGGGCCGAACTTCTGGCGCGCCTCCTGGGCCAGCGCCATGCCGTTGCCGTTGGCGTCCAGGATGCCCTTCTGGAACCGGGGCAGACGATCCACGATCCAGTAGAGCGCCTGCTTCTGCTGGTCATAGGGGCATTGGCGCAGCTCCACGATCAGCGGCACATGGCGCGACAGATCCTGCGCCGTGTAGCCGATCACGAACGAGGTGCGGTCCTGGCGCATGCCGAAGTCCTCGCCCAGGGCGAAGGGGCCGAGCTCGGGCGTGAAGGTCTTGATGACCGGCGCGAGCTCGCGCTCCAGCCAGTCCAGCATCTCGGCGCGACGGTATTGTTCGGGAAGGTCCAGGAAGCCCGTCGAAGGGGCCTCCCAGCGCTTGACCACATAGTCGGGGCGCGAGGCGGCCTCGATCCAGGCAAGCGGCAGCAGGACGCCCTCGCCCTCGCGCGGGATCGCATCGAGCTCTTCGCGCATGGCCTCGACCCGCGTCCCGTAGGAGCGGCGCACACGGGCGTACCAGTCGCGCTTACCCTCGGGCGTGGCCTCCCAGCCACGGATCAGGCAGACGCGCTCATAGAGCCCGTTCTGGACCGCGTCATCGAAGGTGATGCGGTGGATGCGGTAGTCGTAGCGACCCTCGCGTGTCTCCTTGATCAGCTCATTAAAGGGGTTCAAAGCCCCGTTATGGGTCGAGATAATGCGGATCACACCGCCCCAGATCAGCAGCGCGTTGCAGGCGTCGATCACGGCCGCCACGTTGCGGTGGAAGGCCGCTTCATCGATCACCACCCGACCCTGAAGACCCCGGATGTTGGCGGGGTTCGACGACAGCGCCGACACCTGGAAGCCGCTGGCAAAGCGGATGCGGTAGGCATTGATGAACCGGCTGGTCCCGTCTGGCTGCTTGTCCTCGAACAGGAACTCCTCGATGTCGACCAGCTCGCGCGCGATCGACTTGGCAAAGCGCGCGCAGACCGAGATGAACTCCAGGCCCTTGTCCTTGGTGTCCCCGATATACCAGGTGTGATCGCCCCCGGCCGCGCGCGAGGCGGCCGCGATCAGGGTGCTGTCCAGCGCCTCGGCAAAGGTGACGCCCGTCCGGCGTCCCTTCTCGGCCAGCTTGAGCGGTGACTGGTCCTCCACCCAGGCGCGCTGATGCGCCATGAGAATGCCATCGGCCAGCGGGTCGAGGTCTTCGGGCGGCAGCATGCCGGGGATCTGGTCATCGACCGGGCTGCGCGGCGGTGCGTCATGGATGCTCGGAAGCTCGGCCATCAGCTTGCCCGGCCCACGCCCAGGAAGCCGCGCCGCAGCTCGGCCAGGCGCTCGGGTGACAGACCCCGTTCGCCCGCCTCTTCGGCGGCGGCGACAGCCTCGTCCAGCTTGTGGGCGAACTCCTTGCGCACGAGCGTCTCGCGGTCCACGTCCTGCTTCGATGCCTGGACGAGCTTTTGCAGGGCTGTTGCCATCTGCATCGCCTCGCGCGGCTCGAACTCGGCGCGCTCACCCTCCTCGGAGATCATCAGCCGGGTGACCAGGCTGTGCATCAGCTCGATGTTCATCTTCGCCGCGCGGCTCTCGGGCGCATCACCATACTGACGGACCAGGGCCTCGGCCACCGCGCGCGACCGCCTGATCTCGTCCCCGATCTTGTCGAGCTGCTTGACGTGACGGCCAAGCGCCGAGCGTGAGACATCGACATCGAGCTCGCGCAGCTTGGACAGGATTTCGTCGATCGTGCAGCCCTTGCCGCGCAGGTCTGAGATCAGCTCGCGCAGCTCACCGGGCAGGCGCTGGATCGTGGAGGGTCGGGCCATGCTTACCTCCGCGCATCCGAGACCTTGACCCCTTCGACCTCGATGTCGCCGCTCACGACATAGCCGCCGCGCTCGGTCAGCTCGACCACGAGGAGCGTGTCCTCAAGCCAATCGAAGGCCAGCAGGTGGCGGGCATGCAGCCATTCGAGATCGGCACGGATCACGTCGCGGGTCACGCCCTTCACGGGGCGGAAGCCCTGCCGGACGCCCTGGTAGACGATGTCCTCGCTGGCGCTGCCGCCGATCTCGGACAAGAGCTGCATGACGAACAGCCTGCGGTGTTCCGCGATGAAATCCCTGTAGCTCACTTGATGCCCCTCATAAGCCAGTCCTCGATCCGCGCGACGGATTGCGACAACCCGATCAGCTGCTGGGTCTGGACCTTTTCCGCGCCGGTCAGGGCCGCGATCTGTTCCTTGAGACCGGCAAAATCGTCAGCATCCGGCAGATGCTTGATGTCACGCTCCATCAGATCGACGCGCCGCCCGAGCGTGTCGAGCCGTTCGGCCTGGACCGCGATGTCCTCCTTGGTGGCCATCGACCGGGTCGCGGCCCGGATCAGCCAGCCCGCCGCCGGGATGAACACCACGTTGAGAATCGGAAGCCATTGCAGGATGTACGTCAGATCCATGCTTCACTCCGCGCGCCCGAGATCGTAGGTGCAGGCGGCGGCAAGCCCCCTGATCAGCACCACGCCCGTCTGCACGGACGAAGGGCCGCCATCGCTGGCCAGCGAGGCGGCGTGGTTGCGGGCAGGCTGCTCAAGCCCCTGGCAGATTGCCTCACCGCTCGGACCCGGCACCTCCGCCGGACGAGAAGTCGCGCAACCAGTTGCGAGCATCATCACCATCAAGAGGCTTGCGATCCGCTTCATCAATTCGTTCCCTTGTTTCAACATAGTTCTGCAGCCGCGCTGCCTCGGCCTTTGTCTCGGCTTCCTTTTGTCCCTCGCGCCGCCCGCTGGTCTTGGCCAGCTTCCAGGTGCCGCCGATGCCCACGATCAACCCGAGGATCAGGGTGATGATGTCAGGCAGCCAGCTCACGAACGCGCCCTCCCGAACACCAGCAGGTATTTCGGCGCGCGCCGCTCCAGCCAGGCCCAGAGACCGAACACCCAGGGCATGACGATCATCGCCAGCTCGACAAGCTGGTCGGGCGCGTCGAGGCCGATCCGGGCGACCAGCGCCTCCATGTCGATCTGCAGGACATGCGCGACCACCGTCGCGACCAGAAGCAGCTGCGCGTAGAAGGACCGCGCATGCCAGGCGGGAAGTTGGGGAAGGGGCGAGGCGCTCATCACTGATTTCCTTCGAGCCATCGGGTGACGTTGAAGCCGGGGCAGGCTTTGGCGGCGTACTCGTTGTGCCCGCTCACGCGGGTGACCGGGGTGCGCATCGAGATCGCCTGGATCTGTTGCTCCAGCGTGATCCCCTGCCGGGCGGTGAAATGATCCGAGAACCGATCGGTGGTGGCGCTTCCAAAGCCGCCGATCAGGCAGATGCCGATCGTGCCACTGTTGTGGCCCTGCACATGCGCGCCAACCTCGGTCTCGGGGCGACCGGGCAGCATCGATCCGTCGCGGCCGATGATCCAGTGATAGCCGATGTCGCGCCAGCCGCGCGCCCGGTGCCAGGCGCGGATTTCCTCGATCTGCTCGCGCAGACTGTTATTGCCCATCCAGTCGGGCCGGGTGGCCGAGCAATGGATCACGATCTCGCGCACAAGGTGGCGGGCGCGACCCTGGCGGATTTCCGAATGCGCGGCAGTCGCCGCCTCGTCGAGGCTGTGATCGCGCTGCGCCTGGAACTGGGCGCGCGCCGCCTGGGTGCGCGGGCCGTCGAGGCCATCGATCGGGCCGGTGTCGAAACCGCTGGCCGCCATGATCGCCTGCTCGGCGGCCATGCGCTGGCGCGCGACATTCCAGCTGGCAGCGCCCGGCACCGCGATCGCGCGCAGCACGTAAAGCAGCGACAGCAGGGCGGCGCGGGTGCGCGACCCCCAGACGCCATCGATCGGGCCGCCTCGATTGTGCAAACCGCCCCGCGCCGCGCGCCCATCAGGACAGACCGTTTAAACCCTTGATAACCGTGATCTATCCCGCCCCGTCCCGATACATCCAAGATGATCCCGGTCTGATCAATCCTTCTGTCTGATTACAACCCGGCCAGCCTTCATCACCAGTGTGCGGGGCGGGCGCATGGCAACGACCTCGGGCACATTCTCGGCGGGCAGGGCGATCAGGTCGGCCATCATGCCAGGCTCGGTCCCGGCAGGTGGCAGGCCCAACTGCTGGCGGCCGATGTCTGCACACATGGAAAAGGCCAGTTCCAGATCATCGTCCCGGCGGAAGTTCTGCTTCCAGCCGACGAGCATGGCGCGCTCCAGCGTGTCGCCATTGCCGTAAGGTCCCGAGTGGTTGCGGGCATTGTCGGAGCCCGCCATGATGGGAATGCCTTTGCCTGTCAGTGCCTTGACCGGAGCCATCGGCACATAACCCGCCGCACTGCTGGCGACGGAGACCCCGGCCTCCACCATGGCCTGCAATTGGCTCTCCAGCGCGTCGCCGGTGAGCTCGCCGAGGCAAAAGCCGTGGCTGACGGTGACGGCCTTCTGTGCGCCCAGGGCCTTTGCCATGCTTCTCCGCCAGGCCGAATACCACGTCCAGGTAGCCGTCGAGGTCGCCGTCATAGGCTTCCAGGTCGATGCCGCCGATCAGGTCTGCACCATCTGTAAGGGCCTGGTCCAATAGCGCCGCGACGCCTGGTGAGCGGCAGATGCCGCTTTGCGGGAAGGCGACGATCTGGATGTCGATCAGGTCGGCGAACTTCTCCCGCAAGCGCAGGATGGCGTGCAGGCTCTGAAGGCCGATTTCGGTATCCACGTCCACGTGGGTGCGGGTGGCGGTGGTACCTTGGGCCACTAGCGAGCGGAGCAGGGCGCCAGCGCGTTCTTCGACCGGCGGCGGGGTCTTGCGCTCTTCCTTCTCCGTATCGATGCGGCTGGCGCGGAAGTCTTCCGCCGCATGACCACGCCAGGGCATACCCCAAAGCATCTTATCCAGATGGGTGTGGCCGTCCACGAGCGAGGGCAGCAGCAATTGCCCGCCTAAGTCGATGCGAAGCGGCGGTTGGTCTCCCTCAGCAGGAGCAAGAGAGCCGGCCGCGCCGACTGCCGCGATCCGGCCGCCCCGGATCAGCAGGTCTGCGGCCCGGCCGTCGGCCAGCCGGGCGTCGCAGAGCAGGATTGGTTGGTCAGCCACCGGTGCCTCTATGCGGTGAAAGGGCCGGGCGGGTCGGTGACGATGCTTTTAAGCGCTGGTACCGGCTGGCTCAGTTTGGCGAAGTCCGGCACGGCGCGGGCGGTCTGCGGGTTGCCCGCCATGGCCTGCTCCAGGGCGTATGCTGTGGCCAGTAACTCATCATCGGTGCCATAACGGCCGACCAACTGGAAGCCAAAGGGCATGCCGTTCTGATCGGTGCCGCAGGGCAGGGTGATGGCGGGGTGGGCGCTCATGGTGACGCCGTAGGCCGTGCCCATCCAGGTATAGTATTTGTCGAACTTCTGGCCGTTCATCTCCATCGGCGCGAGCGTTTCCCAGGGGAAGGGCGACATGGGCGTGATGAGGGTGATGAGGTAGTCGAATTCCTCAAAGAACCGGGCATAGCGGCGGTAGTGCGCCGTGTGCTCACCATGGGCCCAGGCGACATCGGCCAGGCTCATGGACGCGGCCAGTTCGTAGTTGGCCCGCACATTCGGGCCGAGCCTCATCTTGTCCGCCTCGTACTGCGCTTTGTAACGCTGGGCGTAGGAGAGGCCGCGGATCACGTCGAAGGCGCGGTCGAGGCCGCCCGGATCAGGGCAGGCTTCATCAGCAGAGCGGAAAAAGCCTTTGATGGCGTTGATGCGGTCAGCGAACACTGGGTGGTAAGCCTCCTCGACCGGCGCGAAACCTTGGTCCGCGCTATAGGCGATGCGGAGCGAGCTGAGGTCGACGCGGTCCAGGTTCAAGGCATCTTCCGGCCAAAGACCGCGAGAGAGCGGGTCCGCATTGGTCGTGCCGACCTGTGCCGCCATCAACAAGGTGGTATCCTCAACCGTCCGTCCCATCGGCCCGACAACAGAAAGCGGCGACCAGCCGAAAACGGGCTTGTCGTTCGGGATGGTGCCGGGCGTCGTGCGGAAGCCGACCAAGCCGCACCAGGCCGCCGGGTTCCGCAAAGAGCCGCCGGTGTCGGAGCCCGTCGCAATCGGCATCATGTTGCAGGCGAGCGCCGCCGCCGAACCGCCGCTGGAGCCGCCCGCCGTCTTCATGGGATCGAATGGGTTGCCGGTCGCGCCCCAGACCGGGTTGCGGCTGTTGGAGCCTGCGCCGAATTCCGGGGTGTTGGTCTTGCAGAACAGGTTCGCGCCCGCGCCGCGCACCTGGCTCACCATGAAGTTGTCGCGGTCAGGAATATCGTTTTTGTGCAAGGGCGAACCGAGTGTCGTCAGAAGGCCGCCGGTAGCGTCCAGATCTTTTACACCGCAGGGCAGGCCGTGCAATACGCCCAATTCCTCGCCCGCCATAACGGCGGCTTCGTCCCGCTTTGCCTGGGCGCGGGCACCGTCGAAATCGGTGGCGCAAATGGCGTTGACCGCGGGATTGACTGCCTCGATCTGCGTAATGAAGGCGTCCAGGACCTCAACCGGTGAAATTTCCTTGCTGCCGATGCGGCGGCGCAGTTCGACGGCAGAAAGCGAAACTAGGTCATTGGGCACCATTGGGAGGTCCTCAGGAGAGAGCGTATAAACAGGTTGATGGGAGTGCAGCCTTTCCGGCGCGATCCGTCAACGCCCGATCTCAACCTGCGAGAAGGTATGTCCATGCCCATTTCCCTGCCCCTAAAGGCAATTAGCGCCACTATTCGCGAAGCCGGAGCGTTGGCCCTGGCAGAGCGGGCTGCTGGTTTGGCCGTGGAAGCCAAGGCACGGCAGGACTTTGTTATCCAGGTCGACCGCGCGGTTGAGCGCCTCCTGCGGGACAAGCTGACCGGTTTGCTGCCAGGTTCCAAATTCCTGGGGGAGGAAGATGGCGGCGTTGTTGAGGCGGCGTTGCTGTGGGTGGTCGATCCGATTGACGGCACTACCAACTACATCCGCGGCTTGCCGCACTGGTGCGTTTCCGTGGCATTGCTGGAAGAGGGGAAGTTGCGCCTCGGCATTGTGTTCGCGCCGACGCTGGACTGGTTTTATCTGGCGGAAGCCGGGAAGGGAGCAACCCGGAATGGCAAGCGCCTTTGGCGCGATCCGGTGCTGCCGGAAGAAGCCCTGATCGACCTTGGCACCTCGCGCCGGCAAACGCCGGCGGTGTTCGGGCCCCTGGTCGGGGGACTGCGCGAGCATGGTTTGCAGTACCGGGCGATCGGCTCGGCGGCGTTGGGACTCTCTATGGCGGCCAGTGGCGAGGTTGATGGCTTTTTAGAAGGGCACTTGTGGCCATGGGACGTATTGGCAGGCAAGTTGATTGCCCAGGAAGCCGGATGCTTTGCCGGCGAATTCCTGGAGGGCGAGGCCATGCGCAACGGCAATGCTGCGATCGTGGCCGCTCCTGGCACGGAAACAGCCTTATTTGCGGCGGCGGAGAACGCGTTGGCGGACTTCCTGCCCCGGATGCTTCCTGCTAAGCTTCGGCCCGAATAAAGCAGGCGCGGCAGAGGCACGTGCGGAAAAAAGGAATGCTCATGAGTGACACGACACCCCGCAAGTCCCTGACCCCGGACCGCTCCGCCCCCATTGAGCGGACGGTGGCCGATTTGGGCGGCTTGGAAGGCGCTGGGCCGGTTGTCCGCGAGGAGCCGGAACTGACCTTCAAGGACAAGCGCATCGATGCCATGAGCATGTTGCTGCGCGAAGTCGACAACCGCCTGACCTCCGACACATCCCGCCGGGCACAGGAGGAATTGGGGGAGGCTGTCTATGACACGATCCACTATTACGACCGCTGGTTGGTCGCCCTGCGGACGAACCTGATCAACCTCGGCTACCTGACCGAGGCAGAAATCGACGCGAAGATCGCTGAGGTGAAGGCGCGGCACGCGGGCTAGTGGTTCAATGGAAATGGACGGAACCCGTCCGTTTTCTGACTTGAACCACCAACATAGTGAAAAAGTGGGCTAATTTACGGAACGCTTGCGGACGCAAACGTTTCGATCAGGCCACCAGGCGCGCCGCGCTTCGTTGATGCGAGCTAGACCTGCTTCGGCACGGGAGTGAGCACCGGCTTGCCGCTGAAATGCGCTTTCAGGTTGTCGTAGACCAGGTCGGCCATCGCCCGGCGCGTTTCGTGCGTTGAGCTGGCGATGTGCGGTGTCAGAACCACGTTTTCCATGGTCATCAGTTCGGCAGGCACTTCCGGCTCGCCGTCGAACACATCTAGTGCGGCGCCCGCGATCTTGCCTTCGACCAGAGCCTTTACCAAGGCAGGCTGGTCGATGATGGGACCGCGCGCTGTGTTGACGATGAAGCCGTTCGGGCCCAACGCCTCCAGGGCGTCTGCACCGACGAAGCCGCGGTTGGCCTCGCCGCCCTCGCAGGTCACGAGCAGGATATCGCTGACCGTCGCCAACTCCACCAAGGAGGGATAGGAGCGGTAGGGCAGGTCGCCCAGGGGTTTGACGTCATGATACTGGATCTGCAGGCCGAACGCTTCGGCCCGGCGGGCGACGGCCTTGCCGATACGGCCCAGGCCCAGAATGCCCAGGCGCTTGCCCTTGACCGTAGTGCCCAGGTCCATGCGGCGCTCCAGCCATTGGCCGGAACGCAGAAAGCGCTCGGACTCGCCGATGCGGCGGGTGACCATCAGGATGAAGGTCATGGCCAGGTCAGCCACATCGCCTGTCAGCACTTCCGGCGTGTGGGTGACGATCGCGTCGCGGGCATGAGCGGCTGCAACATTCGTCGCATCGAAGCCGACGCTGAACGAGGCGATGATTTCCAGGCTGGGCAGGGCATTGATGAGGTTTGCGTTCGGCCCCTTCATGCCGCCCGCCAGAATGCCCCTGACCTTGCCGCCGACGGCAGCCAGGACGGCGTCCGGGTCTTTCGGGTTAACGAAGTCGTGCAGGGTGTATTCTTTCTCCAGCCGCTCGACGAGGAAGGGCGGAAGTTGGGCGACTTGCAGCAGGTCGGGCTTGGAGCCGGTCATGGGGACGTTTCCTTTTTGTTTGGCGTGCATCGGTAATAGACCAGCCCCCGCTGGCCGACAATCGGGCACGCGATGTTGCGCTGTTCGCTGTGCCTCTGCTTCAATCGCGGGAAACAACGCGAAGGAACTGTCACATGCCCCTCACCGCCATCGTTACCGGTGCCGCCTCCGGTATCGGCCAGGAAGCCTGTCGTGATCTGCTCGCTCAAGGATGGGCCGTCTATGGTTTTGACGTGTCAGACGCCGCGCTCGCTCCCGCTGTCCGCGCGCTTGCCTCAACCAATTTTCACCCCCGCCCCTGCGATCTGCGGGATGTCGCAGCGGTCGCCTCTGTCATGCAAGGCATTCAGGCGGACTCGCCACGCATCAATGCCTTGATCGGTTCAGCTGGCTTGTTCAAATCCGCCCCGTTGCGCGACATGCCGGTTGATGAATTCGACAGCCTGATGGGCGTGAATGTCCGCGGGTTGTGGCTGACCTGCAAGCACGCCATGCCCATGCTGGAAGCCGCGACGGCCGAGGGGGAGATCGGGCGGATCGTGCTTCTATCCTCCGTCTCCGCCATCCGGCCCAAATACCATAGCGGTGCCTATGCCATGTCGAAGGCGGCCGTCAGCCAGTTCACCCAGGTGCTGGCCGCCGAATGCGCGGAGCATGGCATTCTGGTGAACGCGCTGGCGCCGGGGACGGTGGAAACGCCGATGATTTCCGGCGGGCTGGCAGCTGCCGGAGAGAATAGCGGCTGGCGGCCATCCGGCACCTCGCCGCTGGGGCGGATCGCGCAACCCATTGACATTGTGAAGGTGATGCGCTTTCTGCTGAGCGAGAATGCGGATTATGTGACCGGCACCATCATTCCGGTGGATGGTGGCACGCGAGCGGCGTTCATCCCGCCGCAGTAGGGTTAACAGACAGCGTACCCCCTAATTCACCCATCACTTATCTTGAGCCCCGCCAACTGGCGGAAGTCGAAAGATGTTGACGTGACGCCCTTTCGACTCGCCGCTTTGCGGCGGCTCAAGGTGAAGCGATAGTCCGATGCCTAGCTTTGAAGCTAAGTGCTGCTACCCAGCCAGGATAGACAGTGCCTCTTCGACCGTGCGTTTGGCTTCGGCGTCCAGAGCGGCACTGGTGGCGCTACTGATCGGGTGCTCAATCGCGACATAGCGGTAGCCATCGGCGCCCAGCACGCGGGCCATCAGGTCCGCCGCACTGATAAAGCGGGTGGTCATCACGCCAATTGCGGGTACGCCCAGCTTCTCGACCATTATTGCGTCATGCAAACTGCACGACGAACAAGAGCCTCAGTCGCCGATGCCGGTAAAGGCTGCGTCCCAATTCTGCACATCCGCGACGATGGATGCTTCAGCGGGAGCGCTGTAGTTGGCTTTGGTGTGCCAGACGATATTCGCTACGCCGGCCGCTGTCAGGTATTTCTCCAGCGTGTCGAAGTAGGGCCGCGTGCCCCGCTTGCCGTTGGAGATAATGCCGACGGTTCTGCCTTCCAGCGAAGGCAACCGTTCGGCCAGCGCAAAGGCATTTGCGCCGCCCCCATAGGTGGGGTCCAGAACTTCCAGGGTCATGGGGTGAGCCATCTCCTCTTTCTTAATCAATCTCACAGTCCACACATGCGCCGACAGCGACGGTGCAGGCTTTGCTTTTGGGGCCGAACCAGGGCGGGATGACCGCGCCGAAGCCGCCAGCCGGACCTCCCGCCGCGATCACCAGTAGGTCCTCCGGCTCCGACAGGCCGCGGTATTCTTCCTCGCCGCGGCTGCCGACCACCGCGCCCTTGCCGACATCGGCCCATTCCTTGCGCCGGATCTTGGCATTCTCATAGATATAGGCGCGGATGTCGGCTTTTGACCAGTTGGCACGCGCGAAGTGCTCCCGCAGTTGCGGCGGCACGATGATGGCGTAGTTGCCGGGATAGATCGAATAGTGCCGCATGCTGGCTTTGATCTCGGCGCAGAAGGTCTCGAGGATCAACTCCGGCTTGGTCGTCCACTCGTTCATGATCTGCCGCGGCGCACCCGCCGACATGACCGTCATGGCGGATGCGTGCTGCGGAATTCCGCGCTCTTCGGCCAGCGGCAGCCAAGGCGAGTTCTCCTCGTCCTCCGCCACGCAATAGCTGATCTTGCCCGGATGGCCGATCGTGGAGCGGTCCACGTCGCCCGGCCGCACGTCCAGCAGGTTGCCGAGCGCCAGCCGGATCGCCCGTCCGACAGAGGTTGTCGCCCGGTCGGTATGGCCCAGCGCGTTGAAGGTGCCATCCATGCCCAACTCCTTGCGGATCGGGCCGTTAATGACCGTCAGAATTGCGCAGCCGCCCGTACTGGCCGTTGCGCCATGCAGGAGGAAGGGGTCTTGCAGCATGGCCGTAAACGCCGTGACCACCAGCGGGAAATGCATGGGCAGGCAGCCGGCCATGACGCTGTTGATCGCCAGCTTCTCCGCTGTGATCGAGCGGGCGCACACCGGCTCTATGCCCACCAGATGCTCTGGCGGCAGCATGGCCCAGTCGAGGCATTGCTGCACTGCGTCTGCCGTCGGTGGCACGATGGGCAGACCGTCGGTCCAGTTGCGGGAGTGATAGAACTCCTGCGCGGCCATCATGTCGTTGACCGTGTAGCGTTCGGAGGTCAGTTGCATGAGAGTTACATCCTGATTTGGGTGCCAACTGCTTAATTCGCGGCAGGTGGCTGGTCGGCATAAGGCCGGAGTTCGGTGAGTATTCTCGCGACAATAGGACGGGCCTGATCGCGGGTCATGCCGTTCTTCAGGCGTTTGTCGTAGAGCACTTTCAGTAAGAGCCAGTCGAGTTCGGTCGGGCGTTCATAGTATTTGTAACTGTCGGTGAACAGCGTGCTGACCAGGGAATCGTCGTCCCTGTAGAGGCCCATGCTTTGCACCATTTCTTCATACACGCAGCTCGGGTCGTACCCTTTGCCGGTTTTGATAATGACAAGCACCGCAAGGGGTTCGAGCTGCTCGTTGAAAGTTGGAAACGCCGAGCAATTGATCTCGCTGTCAGAGAATGTATCCAGAATTTTTGCCAGGTTGCGCCAGTTCTTTGCGGTCTCGTCTGGCGCGTTGTTGGCCAGGTCGTGAAACTCCAGGGCGATAGCGCGCGCGTGTTCGCGGTCTTCCGGGTAGAACATCGCAAATCGGAACTTGCTCGGGCGATGCTTCTTGGCATGGTGGAAGGTAACACCGGTTTGCCGGGCAATCTGCCGTTCGACGTCACGCTGCATGGCCAGCACCGTCGGCGGGATTTTGCGGCTAAAACCGAACTCCATAATATCAATGTGCGCCGGTGTTTTCACTAGCGTGTCGCCGGTATAACCGGGCTCCTGTGTGGGCGTGATGCCGAAAACGGCTCCTTCAACTTCACCGCCGCCGAACGCGATGGTCATAAAGGCGCGCTGAACCTCCGAGTTGGTCAGCAAAGAGCTGAAGTCGATAGAGTCACCGGGGGCCGGTCTGGGTCCATCGACGACGCGGGCCTTGCCGGTGATTTTGTACTGGTTGAGCACTGATGCCGGGGGCGATGACAAAATGAAATCTTGCCGGAATTCGACCGTGTTGGCCGTGATTTTGTCCGGCATAAACACCCGGTATTCGGGCGTTATAGCCGGTGCCTGACAACCGGATAGCAGTACTGACAGCAGAGCCGCCCTTAGGAAACCAGCTTTTGTCACTAGCCTAAACCCCCGAAATTTTACGCTCTACATTCTCACACAGGTAGTGGTAGAGCGCCAAGTGGCATTCCTGGATGCGGGGCGTGTGTTTGCTGGGCACGGCAAGCAGGGCGTGGGCCAAGGGGGCGAGCTTGCCGCCGCCTTCGCCGGTAAAGGCGACCACTTTCATCTGCGATTTGCGGGCGGCCTCTGCTGCCTGGACGACGTTGGCGGAGTTGCCGCTGGTCGAAAGCGCCAGCAATACGCCGCCGGGGCGGGCGTGGGCCTCCACCTGGCGGGCGAAGACGCTGGCATAGTCGTAGTCGTTGGCAAGCGCGGTCAGCACGGCCGGGTTAGCGGTCAGGGCGATGACGTTGAGCGCGCGGCGTTCCTTCAGAAAGCGGCCTACCAACTCGCCTGCGATGTGCTGGGCGTCAGAGGCTGAGCCACCGTTGCCACATACCAGCACGGGCAGGTTCGCCGCCAAGGCTGCGGCGGTCCAGTCCACGGCGTTGGCCATGGTCTTGCCGATGCCGGGAACCGCGGCGGTTGCTTCGATGATCGCGGCGCTGTCGGTCAGGTATTGGGCGAGAGACGTGGGGCTCAAGGACATACGGTCAGGCCTTCCGGTTCATGCGGGCGATCATGCCGGTGGTGCTTTGGCCATCCACCAGGGGGGCCAGCAAGACCGTGCCGCCGTGGGCCTGGACTTCTGCTGCGCCGACGACGGTATCGACCGTGTAGTCCGCGCCTTTGACCAGCACATCCGGCAGCAGGGCGCTGATGAGGGCGAGTGGCGTGTCTTCGGCAAAATCGCAGACAAGGTCCACTTGCCGGAGGGCGGCCAGCATGGCGGCGCGGCTGGCAAGAGCGTTGACCGGGCGGGCAGGGCCTTTCAGGCGGGCAACCGAGGCATCGTCGTTCACGCCGACCACGAGCCGGTCGCAATGGGCGCGGGCAAAGCTGAGGAGCGCCACGTGGCCCGGATGCAGCAGGTCGAAGCAGCCGTTGGTGAAGCCGACTTTTAGCCCTGCGTCGCGCCATGCCCGGACCTGACGGAGCGCGGAATCCTGGTCCAGTACCAGGCCGCTTTGCGGGGCGCTGTTGCTGCGGTGGGTGCGGAGTTCTTCCAGGGATACCTGGGCCGTGCCGCGTTTGCCGACGACCACGCCAGCCGCGGCATTCGCCAGGGCGGCGGCTTCCGGCCAATCCAGACCAGATGCCAGGCCCAGCGCCAGGGCAGCCACCACCGTGTCGCCAGCGCCCGAGACGTCGAATACTTCCTGCGCTTCTGTGGGGATATGCACCGGCGGCTTGCCCGCGCGGATGACGGAGAGGCCATCCTCGCTGCGGGTAGCGAGCACAGCTTCCAGTCCGCATTCGGCGATGAGCTTGGTACAGGCAGCTTCTACCGAAGCATCGTCGCCGATGGTCATGGTAGCGGCTTCGGCCAGTTCCCTGCGATTGGGCGTGACGGCGCTGGTGCCCATGTATGTGCGGTAGTCGGTGGACTTGGGGTCGACCAATACGCGTTTGCCAGCGGCGCGGGCGGCCTGGATGACGGCTGCCGCTATAGCTGCCGAGGCCGCGCCTTTGCCATAGTCGGAGAGGATGACAATGTCAGCGTCGGCCAGCCGCGCATTGAATGCAGCGAGCAGGACCGGGTGTTCCTCGTTGTTGGCCGGGGCGGTCTCCTCCCAGTCGTGGCGCAGCACCTGCTGGCCTTGGGCCAGGAAGCGGGTTTTAACGCTGGTCGGGCGGGCGGTGGTTTCAACCAGGCCATCCGATGGGATATCCCATTGGCCGAGGAGGGCCCGCACCTTGCCGCCGTCGCTATCCGCACCGATCAAGGCGACCAGCGCTACCGTGCCGCCCAGGCTAGCTATATTGGCGGCGACATTGCCAGCGCCGCCCAGCATCTCGCGGGAGGCAGCGTGGCGAAGGACGGGCACGGGGGCTTCGGGGGAAATGCGGTCGACCTTGCCCTCCACATACCGGTCCAGCATCAGGTCGCCGATGACCAGGATGCGGGCCGGGGGGGCGTTGGCGAGATGGTCGAGAAAGTCCAAAGGAAGGCTCCGGGCCGTTATCTGAAAGAAAAAGTTAGCGGTAGGGGGAGGGCTGGGAGAGGTACGCTGCCACATAGTCCCGCACGCCGTCTTCAATGGAGGCGAAGGGCTGATTATAGCCTGCCTGACGCAGCTTGGTCATGCTGGCTTCGGTGAAATATTGGTAGCGGCCGCGCAACGCTTCCGGCATTGGCACATAGTCGATGCGGGCTGGCTGGCCGTTGGCTGCAGCGAGGGCTTCAACCAGGGCGCGGAAGGAGCGGGCTTCGCCCGTGCCGACATTGTAGAGACCGCTTTCGGGCTGTTGGCGCAGCAACCAGAGCGCCACGTCCACGCAGTCATTCACATAGACGAAATCGCGCAACTGGCCGCCATATTCGTAGTCCGGGTGGTGGGACTGGAACAGTTTGGCTGTCTCTCCGGCTGCGACCGGCGCGTGGTTCTTGGCGACGATGCTCTGCATGTCGTCTTTGTGGTACTCGTTCGGGCCATAGACGTTGAAGAACTTCAAGCCCGCCCAGAACGGCGGCGCGGGCTGGCCGCGGTCCACCTGGTCCCGTGCCCAGCGATCGAACCAATGTTTGGACCAGCCATAGAGGTTCAGGGGTTTGAGTTTTGCCAGCGCCTCGGCCGAGTCATCATCGTCGAAGCCTGCCACCCCATCGCCGTAGGTGGCGGCGGACGAGGCGTAGACAAAGGGCAGCCTGTGGCGTGTGCAGAATTGCCAGAGCTGCTTGGACGCCTGGAAGTTCTGGCGCAGCACGGCATCGCCGTCGCTGACCGTGGTGCTGGAGATGGCGCCCATGTGGATGACGCCCTTGAGCGCCCGGCCTTCGGCCGTTAGCCAGCCGCTGAGTGCCTCCGGCGCGATGATGTCATCAATCAGATGATTGGCCAGATTGCGCCAGCGGCCATCGCTGCCAAGCCAGTCGCAGACCACGACCGGCCTCATATCGGCCTGATTGAGCGCTGCTACAGTGTTCGAGCCGATGAAGCCGGCACCGCCGGTGACGAGGATCATTGGCTGGGCTCTCCCCCCCAAATCTCCTCCTGAGTAGCGCACAGCGCGTATCGAAGGGCGCGTTTGGACATGCACAATGACGCCCTTCGATACGCCTGACCTGCGGTTTGGCTACTCAGGATGAGAATGAGTGAGGATAGTGGCAAGAGCGGCGACATTTTCGTTTGATTGGCAAGTAATTGCTCTAAGGGCTTCGCACCGGATTGTCCAAGTTTCCCCGGCTTTGCTAGGGTGCGGGACCAAACCCCTTTTGGAGAACACCCCCATGGCTGAGTTCGATATGGTGATCCGCGGCGGTCTTGTCGCGACGGCGAGTGATGTGACGATTGCCGATGTTGGTATTCAGGGCGAAACCGTCACCGCCGTTGCCAAGAACCTGCCAGCCGGGCGCCAGGAAATCGATGCAACCGGCAAATACGTGCTGCCGGGCGGGGTCGATAGCCATTGCCATATCGAACAGCCAAGCTCCATCAGCGGCAAGATGAATGCCGACACGTTTTTGACCGGCACCCGGTCGGCGGCGTGCGGCGGCACCACCAGCGTTATCTGCTTTTCGCCCCAGCGGCAGGGCTGGTCGCTGGCCGATTCGACGGCGGACTATCACGAGCGGGCCAAGAAAGCCGCCATCGATTACACGTTCCACCTGATCATCAACGATCCGAATGAGGACGTGATGGCAACGTTGCCGTCGCTGATTGCGGACGGGCATCGCTCAATCAAGATATTCATGACCTATGATAGCAACCGGGTCGAAGACGCCGGTATATTGAAGCTGATGGCGCTGGCCCGAGAGAACCAAGCCTTTTTGGTAATCCATGCCGAGCATCACGAGATGATCAAATGGCAGACCCAGCGCCTGCTCGATGCCGGGCTGACCGGTGCAAAATACCATGCCTGGTCGAAGCCCGGCGTGGTGGAGCGGGAGGCCGTGCACCGGGTGGTCTCCATGGCGGAACTGCTGGACCAGCCCGTGCAGATATTCCATGTGACCTGCGCCGAAGCGGCGGAGGAAATCCACCGGGCCCAGCAGCGCGGCCTGAAGATTTTCGGTGAGACCTGCCCGCAATACCTCGTGCTGACGGCGGACGATATGGACCGCGCCGACGGGGAAGGGGCGAAGTTTGTCTGCTCGCCCTCGCCGCGCTCGCCCCAGGATATCGAGGCGATCTGGGGCTATCTGAAGACCGGCGTGCTGGGCATGGTATCCAGCGACCACGCGCCGACGAACTTTGACACCCCCAGCGATTTCTCATCCGACCTGAAGCTGCCGGACGGACCGGACACCCCATTCCCGAAAATCCCGAACGGCGTGCCCGGGCTGGAGACGCGCCTGCCGCTGGTCTTCAACGAAGGCGTTTCCGGAGGACGGATCACGCTGAACGAGTTCGTTGCACTTTCCAGCAGTAACCCGGCGAAGCTGTTTGGGCTGTACCCCAAGAAGGGCACTATTCAGCCCGGCTCCGATGCGGATATCGCGATTTGGGACCCGACCAAGCAGGTGACAATCCGCCAGGAAAACCTGCACCACGCCATTGACTATACGCCCTATGAGGGCTTTCAGGTAACGGGATGGCCGGTAACGACGCTCAGCCGGGGTAAGGTCGTGGCCGATGGCGACGACTTTGTTGGCGACGAGGGGCATGGCCGGTTCCTGGCCCGCGCGCCCTACGATTACATCAAGCCGCGGGACGTGTTTCCCTCGCCGTTCGACCCGTATGCCGGGCGCAAATAGGGCAGCGGCGGTCCATGCTGGCTCCGGTTGGCGGCTTTCCATCAGCGAGCGATGCGATGATCGCCGCCGCCGGACGGTCGCCCATAGCTTAGGCCATCACAATGACACAAAGGGCCATCCCGATGACTGGCGGCCGTTGTCGGTATTTGCTCATGGGCCAACCCGGTTAGCCTTTCTGCGCGGACCGTTGCTGGGCGGCGTCAATGGCGGCATGGCCTGGGGCTGGCTTTATGTCAGCCATCTGTGGATTGGCGAGAGGATGCGGGGGCAGGGACTGGGCGCGGCGCTGCTGGCGCAGGTCGAGGAGCTAAGCCAGCGCCATGGCATGCTGGGCGCGCATTTGACGACCGCCAGTTTTCAGGCGCGCGGCTTTTATGAAAAGCAGGGATATTCCGTCTTTGGCGAGTTGGAAGACATGCCGCCCAGCGAGACGCTGTTCTATATGAAGAAGCGGTATTGACGCCGCGCAATAGCGGAGTGCCGTTGAAATATGTGTTGAGATTTCCTAAATAGTGTTTTGGTGACCTGAGAATGAAATACCTGCATTGGGCATCGATTTGGACCGTCCCCAGCATGTTTTCAGCCTTATCAGTAGGATTGAGGGTGCATCTTTATTGTGAACGAGAGCGAAATTGCAGATAAACATCGGCTAAACCACACCTAAACCGTTGAGGGTCCAAAAAATTTAGTTTTGCGCATAAAAGTTTATTTTCGTTTATGTCTTTTTTGAACAGGGTCCGGGACAAGGTTAACGGGAAACTAATTCTGACGGAAGGGGACCCCTGGCGGACGCTGCGCATCCTTCGGGGATCGGGCGTGTCGTTAATGTTGCGCTAAGGAGTGCGCTGGCAGATTGAGTGAACCGGAGCCTCGGACGAGCCGCAGGTTAGGAACGGGGTCCCCTCCGCGAATGCTCGGAAGCGAGGCCATGGCCTATTACGTCTACATGATGTCGAACACCCATCGGACGACCTTGTATACGGGCGCAACCGCGGACATAGCCGGGCGCGTTGAGCAGCACCGTGCGGGAGTGAAGCCGTCCTTTACCGAGCATTATCAACTCTATGACCTTGTCTATGTAGAGGTTCATGAAGAGTTGGAGGCTGCGCGTGACCGGGAATACCGCGTGAAACGGTGGTCGCGCGCACGAAAGAATAGGCTGGTGGAGACCATCAATCCCGATTGGCGTGATCTGAGTGGTGACTGGATATGACCGGCAAAGGAGCGCACGCGGAAGGGGACCCCGGGCGGAGGCTGCTCGTCCTTCGGGACTCCGGTGCTTGATTGATTTGGCAAGGATGAGTT
The DNA here is from genome assembly GCA_965202745.1 of Alphaproteobacteria bacterium. Taxonomy (GTDB): domain Bacteria; phylum Pseudomonadota; class Alphaproteobacteria; order Bin95; family Bin95; genus JACKII01. The sequence continues at coordinate 110,304 of CBDBCB010000016.1, read as the reverse complement.
CCGGCGGTGAGGCCGGAACTCAATCCAAAACGGCGCTTAAGTTGCCAAAACTGTGCTTAGGCCGCCTTCATCATGTTGCGCAGGACGTACTGCAGGATTCCACCATTCTTGTAGTAGTCGACTTCATCCAGCGTATCGATCCGGCAGAGCAGTTTGATCTGCTCGCTAGAGCCATCGGCGCGGTTGATGGTGCAGTCCAGCTCCATGCGGGGCTTCAGCTCGGTGACGCCGGAGATGTCGAAGGTCTCCGTGCCATCCAGCTTCAGGCTCTCACGGTTCTGGCCATTGGTGAACACCAGCGGCAGCACACCCATGCCGACCAGGTTCGAGCGGTGGATACGCTCGAAGCTTTCGACTATCACAGCGCTGACGCCCAACAGGCACGTGCCCTTGGCCGCCCAGTCGCGGGAGGAGCCGGTGCCGTATTCCTTGCCACCGATGACGACCAGCGGCACGCCTTCGCTCTGATAACGCGCGGCGGCGTCATAGATGCTCATGACTTCGCCGGAGGGCAGATGCTTGGTCATGCCGCCTTCGGTGCCGGGGGCCAACTGGTTGCGGATGCGGATGTTGGCAAAGGTGCCGCGCATCATCACCTGGTGGTTGCCGCGGCGGGCGCCGTAGCTGTTGAAGTCCACCGGGCGTACCTGGTGCTCGGTCAGGTATTCGCCAGCCGGGCCGCCGCGGGCGATGGAGCCAGCGGGGGAGATGTGGTCGGTGGTGATCGAGTCGCTCAGCATGGCCAGCGAACGGGCGCCGGCGATGTTGGAGACGTCGCCCGGCTCTGCCGTCATGCCCTCAAAGTAGGGCGGGTTCTGGACGTAGGTAGAGCCGCTGTTCCACTGGTAGGTCTCCCCACCGGTGACGCCAATGGCCTGCCACTCTTTCGGGCCGTCCAGGACGTTGGCATAGCGGTCTTCGAACATCTGCTGGGTCAGGTGCTCGGTCAGCGCCTTCTGTACCTCGGCATTGCTCGGCCAGATGTCTTTCAGGAAGATATCGTTGCCGTCCTGGTCCTTGCCCAGCGCTTCCTTGGTGATGTCGATCTTCAGGGAGCCAGCGATGGCGTAAGCGACGACCAGCGGCGGGGATGCCAGGTAGTTCGCCTTCACCTGCGGGTGGACACGGCCTTCGAAGTTCCGGTTGCCGGAGAGGACTGAACCGACCGTAATATTGCCGGCATCGATGGCGTCAGCGACTGGCTGGGCCAGCGGGCCGGAGTTGCCGATGCAGGTGCTGCAACCGAAGGCGACGATGTTGAAGCCCAGGGCGTCCAGGTCTTCCTGCAGACCGGCATGCTCCAGATAGTCCTGCACAACTTGGGATCCCGGCGCGAGGGAGGTCTTCACCCCACGGCTTGGAGGTCAGGCCCTTGGCGCGCGCCTTGCGGGCAACCAGACCGGCAGCCATCAGGACGGCGGGGGTTGGAGGTGTTGGTGCAAGACGTGATCGCGGCGATCACAACGTCACCCGGATTGACCTGGTAGTTGGTGCCTTCCGCCTGGGTTGGGGTACCGGTGCCCATTTCCTCGATAGCCTTGGCGATAGAGGCGGGGATGTCAGGCAGGTCGACGCGGTCCTGGGGACGCTTCGGACCGGCGAGGGCCGGAACAGCCTGGGAGATGTCCAGCTCCAGCGTGTCGGTGAAGATCGGGTAGGGGCCACAAGCGGTGCGCCACACGCCCTGGGCCTTGGCGTAGGCTTCGACCAGTGCGCACTGCTCGGCGGAGCGACCGGTGAAGCGCAGGTAGTTGATGGTCTCGCCATCGATCGGGAAGAAGCCGCAGGTAGCGCCGTATTCCGGAGCCATGTTGCCGATGGTGGCGCGGTCGGCGAGGGACAGGTTGTCCAGGCCGTCGCCATAGAACTCGACGAACTTGCCGACGACGCCCTTCTGACGGAGCATCTGCACGATGCGCAGCACGAGGTCGGTGGCGGTGACGCCCTCTGCCATCTTGCCTGTCAGCTTGAAGCCTATGACTTCGGGGATGAGCATGGAGACCGGCTGGCCGAGCATGGCCGCCTCTGCCTCAATGCCGCCCACGCCCCAGCCGAGAACGGCCAGGCCATTGACCATGGTGGTGTGGCTGTCGGTGCCGACGAGGGTGTCGGGGTAGGCAACGGTGGAGCCGTCGCTGTCCTCAGCCGTCCAGACGGTCTGGGAGAGGTATTCCAGGTTCACCTGGTGGCAGATGCCAGTGCCCCGGCGGCACGACGCGGAAGTTGCGGAAGGCGGAGGCACCCCAGCCGCAGGAACTCATAGCGCTCCCGGTTGCGGGTGAACTCCAGGTCCATGTTTTGCTTGAAAGACTCCGGCGTGCCGAACTGGTCGATCATGACCGAGTGGTCGATTACCAGGTCAACGGGCGACAGCGGGTTGATCTTCTGGGGGTCGCCACCCAGCGTGGTGATGGCGTCGCGCATGGCGGCCAGATCGACCACGGCGGGAACGCCGGTGAAGTCCTGCATCAGCACGCGGGCCGGGCGGTAGGCGATCTCCGCCGTAGACTTGCGGGTCTCCAGCCACTTGGCGAACTGCTTGATGTCGTCGGTGGTGACGCTGCGGCCGTCTTCGTAGCGCAGCAGATTCTCCGCCAGGATCTTCAGCGAGTTCGGCAGGCGGGAAAGGTCGCCGACCTTGGTCGAAGCGGCCTCCAGAGAGAAGTAATCGTATGACTTGCCGCCAGCCTGAAGCTTGCGGCGGGCGCCGAGAGTATCTTGGCCTGTGATCCCCATGTGGAGCATCTCCCGCAGGTAATTAAAACGTTTCCCGCAAATTTTAGCGCCGATCCATGATTTGCGCTAGGTGACCAACCATACCACTTTCGCGCAGGGGCAGGGCATCAGCCTAGTGTTCCAGGCTGCGGCGCAAGCGGTCGATGTCTTCCTGCATGTGGTGGTCGGCCGTCTTTAGCTCTTCCACCTTCTTGACTGCATGCATCACCGTGGTGTGGTCGCGGCCACCGAACTTGCGTCCGATCTCCGGCAGGGAGCGGGTGGTCAGCTGTTTGGCCAGATACATGGCGACCTGACGCGGGCGGGCAACGGCCCGGGCGCGGCGCGGCGAGGACATATCAGCCAGGCGAATATTGTAGTGCTCCGTCACCCGGCGCTGGATGTCCTCAACGGTCACCCGGCGGTCGTTGGCCCGCAGCAAGTCGCGCAGCAGATACTGGACCGCCTCGATGGTCAATTCGCGTCCGACCAGTTGGGCATGGGCGACCAGACGGTTCAGCGCGCCTTCCAGCTCCCGGACGTTGGAGGAGATGCGATGGGCCAGGAACTCCATAACCGGGCGCGGGACTTCCATCTTCAGTTGCTCGGCCTTGACTTCCACGATGGACAGGCGAAGTTCGTAATCGGTCGGGTGCAGGTCGGCGACCAGACCCCAGCCGAGGCGGGAGCGCAACCGCTCTTCCAGCCCTTCCAGGTCGGACGGCGACTTGTCGGCGCTGATGATGATCTGCCGGTTCTTGTCCACCAAGGCGTTGAACGTGTGGAAGAACTCTTCCTGGGTGGATTCCCGACCGCAGATGAACTGCACATCATCGACCATCAGCACGTCAACGGAGCGGAACTGCTCCTTGAAGGCGACCTGATCCCGGAACCGCACGGCTCGGATGAATTGGTACATGAAGGTCTCGGCGGAGATGTAGAGCACCCGGCGCGACGGATTCTGCTGGCCGATCTGCCAGGCGACGGCGTGCATCAGGTGGGTCTTGCCCATGCCGACTGGCCCATAGAGGAACAGTGGGTTAAAGGCAGCTTCTCCCGCCTCTGCAACACGGCGGCAGGCAGCGTGGGCGAATTCGTTGGGCTTGCCGATGATGAAATTGTCGAAGGTCAGGCGCGGGTCCAACGGCGCATCGATGGAGGCCAGACTAGCCTCGCCGGACACTGCCTCGCCATTGCGCGGGGCATCGCTGGTGCGTGTGCTGGCGGCCTGTTCCTCAGCGGCTGGATGTTCTGGTTCGTCCGGCTCGTCCTGTTCGATCACCAGGTCGGAGGACACGACCAGATTGACATCTTCAATTTCCTCTGCCTGCCACAACGCGCGCAAACGATTGCCATAGATGGAGTTCACCCGATCCCGGATGAAGCGTGTCGGCACCGATATGGTGACGGAAACACTGTTGGCCATCGCCAACTCCATTGGCATTAACCAGCTGCGAAATACGCCATCGCCGAATTCCGCCCGCAGCCGCCCGCGAATCCGCTGCCATTGCGCGACACGCTCTTCTGTCACTTCCCGTTTGTTCATCTATTCTTATCCATGTTCTTATAATTTTTTAGGTTGGTGTGGATTCGGGTAAATGATTACCTCGCCATCCCCCGCGCCGGACGCCATCCGGGCCAGCAATGCCTTCAAAGCCTTCCGCAATGTTGTAGCAAGGGCCGTAGCCGGCGGCTGTGGCAACAGCGGCGGCGGCTTTCGAACGGACCCCGGATCGGCAAAGAAAGTAGATCGGCTTGCCCTTGGTGACGCCCGCTGCAGCCATGCCCTGGACAAATGAATTGTTGATCCGCATGTCGGGCGCAAACTGCCATGAGATGAAATGCACGTTCGCGTTCGAATCCTGCAAAGTTGGAATGCCAACGCTTTGCCACTCAGTATCGGTGCGTACGTCGATAAGTATGCTGTCCGGGTTACCCGTTAACGCGTCGTAGGTCTCATTCGGGCCTACGTCTGGAATGCTTTCAGGGTCAGTCATGATCAGATTATCTCTACCTTGTTTTGTAAATATTACCCAGTTGAATTTTTGATTTTACGCTGGTTTTTACAGATATTATGTTATTTTTCTCCGGATTAGACCCTGGTCGGTAGCATAATTTGGTGTATTTGCTGAAAAATACTTGGGTAATTTCATGTTATTCACCTCCTGTCGCATGGTTGTGAGCGCTGAGTATTGTTTTTCGTTTGCTCGTTGTAATGAGAGTAGCGGACAGCGAGCCGGATAACCAACCAGGAAATGTCAGGGATGGGAAAATAAAATTCTTGACCTGTCTCCGCAATTGGTCATCGGTTCGGGTCAGCTGAGGATACGCCAGCAAACGCGACGAGCCACACTCATATCGCAGAGTGTGGCTCGTCAATTGGCAGATTCGCCAGATGTTTAGGGGTGTTAGGCGAGCGCTTTAATGCGCCGGGAAAGGCGCGAAATTTTACGCGCCACCGTGTTCTTGTGAACGATGCCTTTGTTGACGCCGCTCATCAATACGGGCTGCGCAATCAGGAAAGCTTCCCTCGCAACGGCCTGATCGCCGGACGCTATGGCAACTTCGACTTTTTTCACCTGGGAACGGTATTGGCTCACGCGTGACCGGTTGACCGCGGTGCGGCGCGTTGCTTGGCGAACGCGCTTACGAGCTTGAGGAGAGTTAGCCATGTATCAGTGTCACTGCCTGCAATTATTCAAGAGCGCGGCTTATAGTCGGGCCACGGCATCCGGTCAATAGAAAGAGCGCCGGGCGGCGCAGGAATGTTGCCGCATTAGTGCGTCCCGCCCGCCCGGGCAAGCCTAGCGGTGCTTGAAAACCGCGTTTCGCTTCTCCGCAAACGCACTCATGCCTTCCATTTTGTCTTCGGTGGCGAAGGTTGAATGGAACAGGCGCCGCTCAAAAAGCACGCCTTCGCGCAGGGTGGATTCAAAGGCCCGGTTGACGCTTTCCTTGCAGATCATGGTGATGGGCAGCGACTTGTGAGCGATGGCTTCGGCGGTCTTCATCGCGTCTTCCATCAGCTTGTCGCCCGGCACGACACGGGTGACGAGGCCACAACGCTCTGCCTCTTCCGCATCCATCATGCGCCCGGTCAGGCACATATCCATGGCTTTCGACTTGCCGATAAAGCGCGGCAGGCGCTGGGTGCCGCCGCCGCCCGGGATGGTGCCCAGGTTAATCTCCGGCTGGCCGAATTTCGCATTATCTGCTGCGATAATGAAGTCGCACATCATGGCGATTTCGCAGCCGCCGCCCAGCGCATAGCCGGCAACGGCGGCAATAATGGGTTTGCGCGCGTCGGAGGCGCGCTGCCAACCGACCGTGATGAAGTCCGAGAGGTAGACGTCCATATAGTCGCGGTCTTTCATCTCCTTGATGTCCGCGCCTGCCGCAAAGGCTTTCTCGCTGCCGGTCAGCACCATGCAGCCGATATTTTCGTCTGCTTCGAACCGGTCAATGGCATTGGCGAGTTCGTCGATGAGTTGAGCGCAAAGCGCGTTCAGGGCCTTGGGCCTGTCCAGGCGGATCACGCCAACCCGGCCTTTGGTTTCAACAGCGATCATCTCGTATGCCATGTGTACAGGTCTCTCGCATCGTGGTCAGGAAAACGCTGGCCGAACGCAACACAGCGCTGGCCCGGTTCAGGGTTGTAGTTTAAACTTGGCAGTCAGGGCAATAAAAAGTGGAGCGCCTGCTCTGGACGGCGCGTTCAATGGGCTTAGTGGAGCCGCAGGCGCAGCTTTCACCTTCTCTGCCATAAACGCGCCAGGCATTCTGGAAATAGCCCAACTCACCATCAATCTGGACATAGTCCCGCAAGGACGAGCCGCCCGCTGCAATGGCTTCGGTCAGAGTTTGTTTGACCGCATTGGCCAGGCATTCAGCCTCCGGCGCGGTTAGGGTGCCAGCCTGGCGGAAGGGCGAGAGCCCGGCGCGGTTCAGCGCTTCGCAGACATAGATATTGCCCAGTCCGGCGATCCGGCCTTGGTCCAGCAGAGCGGCTTTCAGCGGCGTTGCCCGCTTCTCGAACATTGCCAGCAGCGATGCGCCTGTTAGGGCATCCGACAGCGGTTCGACGCCCAGCGACTTCATGCGCGGATGTTCGGCAAGCCCATTTAGCGCGACCCAGTCCATGGAGCCGAACCGGCGATGGTCCTGGTAAAGCGCCTGATCGCCTGCTGTGGTTTCTATCAGCACATGGACGTGCGGTTCGTCTTTGCGGGTTTCCTGGTTGTGGCCGGCGCGCTCGACAATCATCCGGCCCGACATGCCCAGGTGGATGAGCCAGACGCCGCTATCATCCAGGTGCACCAGGATATATTTGGCCCGTCGCTCCAGCTTTTCGATCCGGCGGTCGGTCAGCCGGGCCTCCAAATCTGCCGGTATCGGCCAGCGAAGGTCACGGCGGCGCACCTCAACGCGGGCAATCACCGCGCCTTGCAGCACTTGCGCCAGACCGTGGCGCGTGGTTTCGACTTCAGGCAATTCAGGCATGGGCGCGATGCTAGCCGCCTGAGTGTTGCTCGGCTATGGTCTTTTCCTCAACATATCCCCAGGATTTTCCCTTGATGGCAGACACGCATTTCGGCTTCCGCACGGTTTCGCAGGAAGAGAAAACCCAGTTGGTGAAAGGAGTGTTTTCGTCCGTCGCGCGCCGCTACGACGTGATGAACGACCTGATGAGCGGCGGCGTTCACCGGCTGTGGAAAGACAGCCTGGTGCGCGAGATGCGCACAAGACCGGGCGAATTGGTCCTCGACCTCGCGGGTGGCACCGGCGACATCGCCTTCCGGCTGGTCAAGCAGGATGAAGCGCCCAGTGTTGTTGTCTGTGATATCAACGAGCAAATGGTGAGCGTTGGCCGGGATCGCAGCATCGACAGGCGCTTGCTGGAGGGTATCGATTGGACGGTAGGCAATGCAGAAAGCCTGCCATTTGAAAGCGGTACGTTCGATGCCTGCTGCATCGCCTTTGGTCTGCGCAATGTCACTCAGCCCGCTGTGGGCCTGGCAGAAGTGCTGCGGGTATTACGGCCGGGCGGGCGTTTCTACTGCCTGGAATTCAGCAAGGTGATCTTGCCTGGGCTGGACAAGCTTTATGACGCTTATTCGTTTTTGATCCTGCCCAAGATCGGCCGGGTGGTCGCGCGTGACGAGGAATCCTACCGCTATCTGGCAGAAAGCATCCGGCAATTTCCGGACCAGGAAGGGCTGGCGGCCATGATGCGCCGCGTCGGCATGAAGGCTGTTTCCTATGACAGCTGGTCCAGTGGCATTGTTGCCCTGCACCGTGGCCGGGAACCATTGTAAACAGAATGTTTCGGTTTTTGTCTCACCCGCTGCGTATTGCCGGGATCGGCTGGGTCCTGGCGCGGCATGACTGCCTCTATTGGCCCGGCCTGATGGGCGAGGGGCGATTGGTGCGCTGGACGCTGCGGCTTGGGCGCAAGCGCGGCCTGCCCGAACGCTCTGGCCAGCGGCTGGCTTTGGCCCTGGGCGCATTGGGGCCGACTTTCATCAAACTGGGGCAGGCGCTCTCGACGCGGGGTGATGTTTTCGGCGAGGAAATTGCCGCCGACCTGGCCGAGCTTCAGGATCGCCTGCCGCCCTTTGAGGGTGCGGCGGAAACGGTAGCGACCGCCCTGCAAACAGAGTTATCCACATTATTCACTGAATTCTCTGACCTGCCGGTTGCGGCGGCGTCCATCGCGCAGGTGCATTTTGCGGTGACGACGGAGGGCGAACCGGTCGCCGTAAAAGTGTTGCGCTCGGGCGTCGAGCACCAGTTTGCGCGGGACCTGTCGCTGTTCGCCACAATGGCATGGCTGGTACATGCCGCCATTCCGTTTGCCCGGCGCTTCCGCCCGCGGGAGGTGGTGGAAACGTTCGCCCGCAGCGTGAACATTGAACTGGACCTCAGGCTAGAAGCAGCGGCTGCTTCTGAACTGGCTGAGAATTTCGCCGATCACCCTGGCTTCAAAGTGCCCGCCGTTGACTGGCAGCGCACCGCCCGGCGTGTGATGACGCTGGAGCGGGTTGGTGGTTTGCGGATCGACGATGCGGCGGCGGTCAATGCTGCCGGGCACGACACGCAGCGGATCATGGCAATCGCCGCCGAAGTCTTCTTCCGCCAAGTATTCGTTGATGGCTTTTTCCATGCCGACATGCACCCCGGCAACGTCTTTGTGCGGGAGGATGGCGGTCTTGCCGTGGTCGATTTCGGCATTATGGGCCGCCTTGGTCATGCAGGGCAGGACTTCATGGCCGATGTGCTGCTGGGGTTTCTGCAGCGGGATTACCGCTCTGTTGCCGATGCGCACGTGCGGGTCGGCTTCCTGCCGCGGGACCAGGACCCGGCCTTGTTTGCCCAGGCTCTGCGGGCGGTGGGGGAGCCCATCCTGGATCGGCCCATCGCCGAGATCTCCATGGCGAAATTGCTGATGCAGCTGCTCCAGGTGACGGCCCAGTTCGATATGCCAGCGCAGCCGTCGCTGTTGCTTCTGCAAAAAACGATGCTGATGGCCGAGGGGTTGGGGCGCAACCTGGATGACAGCATCAACATGTGGGTGATCGCACGGCCGCTGATCGAAGACTGGATGATCCAGAACCGGGGGCCGGATACGCGCCTTGCGGCCGGATTGCAGCACGCCGGTCAGATGATCCACCGCCTGCCACGCCTGCTGGCGCAGGCAGAGATCATCAGCGAGCAGGCATTGGAACGGAGCAATGGGCGGAACGGCAATTTGCCGTTGATCGCGCTCGCCGCCCTTGGCGGGCTGGTTGTGGGGCTGTTGGCCGGATAGTGCGTCCAGCGGCAGGCTAGTCCGCCAAACTGCATATGTCCATCAACGCTGCAGAGGGCATCATAAGTTGTATGTATGATGCCGCGCCAATACATGATGAATACTTCTGAAGCCGCAGCTTTCAAACCGTCATTATTCAATCATATTACCGTTACAGGGTTACTATGTAACCAGATTAGTTATCGCGCTCATTAATCAGATATCCGCGTAGGAGAAGTAGTTGATGATACGGTGATATGCAGGAGTTTCTGTGCTGGCGATGGTGGCTTCCCTGGCCTCAGGCTTGGCCATTGCTAGCCCGTCCTTTTTGACTCTGTTCCACAACAATGACGGCGAGTCAAAACTGCTGGGCAGTTCGGGCTTTGGTGGCATCGACTATTTCATTGGTGCCCTGCACCAGGCCCGCGCTAACGCATTTGGTGCCGGCCGGGACGTACTGACGATCTCCTCCGGCGATAATTTTCTGGCCGGCCTGGCCTTCACCGCAGGCGTCAACCGTGTCGGCGCGTCCGCTGCGGGTAGCATCGATCCGATCGCCCAGAACTACTACGACGCTCTGGCGCTGACGGCGATCGGCTACGACGCCATCACCATCGGCAACCATGAGTTCGATTTTGGACCGGACACGCTTGCCGACTTCATCACAGGCTACCAGAATGCCGGCGGCACAGCGCCGTTCCTTAGCGCGAACCTTGATTTCACAGCTGAGGCGAACCTGCAGGCGCACGTCACTGCCGGGCGGATCGCGAGCAGCACCGTCGTTACCGGTGGCACCAGCGGCGAGCAGTACGGCATCATTGGCGTCACGGCCCCGACGATTGGCAATATCTCCCAGCCTGGTGGCGTTTCGCCGCGCGGCCCGAGCCTTGCCGACGTGGCAGCAGCCGTGAACGCCGAAGTGGCGACGCTCGCGGGGCTGGGCGTGAACCGCATTATACTCTCCGGCCACCTGCAGGGGCTGGCCGAGGACCAGAACCTGGTGCCGCTGCTTTCCGGCGTCGACGTGATCATTGCGGGCGGCGGCGGCGAGCTGCTGCGGAACGGTCCGGGCGCTAATACATCTGCTCCGTTTGGCCCGGCCATCGACGGCCCGTACCCGACAATCAGCACGCAGACCGACATGGACGGCAAGAATATCGCGCTCGTCACTACCCAGGGCGAATACCGCTATATCGGTGAGTTGCAGGTTGAGTTCGATACGTCCGGCAATGCTATCAGCGTCGCCGGCGTCAGCCCGAACCCGATCCTGGTGGACCCATCGGTCTCGCCGCAGGAACTGGGCACGGTCAACGGCACCAACGTTCAGAACGACATCATTGCACCGCTCAGTAGCGATGTTGCTGCGCTCGAAGCCGAGGTTGTCAGCACGACAGGTGTTAGTCTGGATGGACGCCGCGCAAGCGTGCGGACGGTCTCCACCAATCTCGGCACGCTGGTCGCCGATGCACTGGTCTATCAGGCGCATCAGATCGGCGACCTGACTGGCGATCCGGTCATCGGCGTTACCAATGGCGGCGGCATCCGCAATGACAGTGTCATCGCGCCGGGCGAACTTACTGTCGCCGATGTGTTCGGTAGCCTGCCGTTCGCCAACTCGGTCGCAGTGATCAACGGCTTCACCGTCGATCTGCTAGTCAGCGCATTGGAGAATGCGGTCAGCCGGTTCCCGAACCAAAGCAGCGGCTTCCTGCAGATCAGCGGCTTTAGCTTCGAGTTCAACAAGAACTCCAACGCGATCGTCTCGATCACGCTTGATAACGGCACGCTTGATAACGGCACGCTTGATCTGGTGAGCAACAGCTTCACCGCTGGCGGCGGGGATGGCTTCGATGAGTTCGCGGCCTTCACCCCGGTCGATCTCGGCGTGAACTACGGTGACGCGCTCCGCATCTTCATCGAGGACGAACTGGGTGGCGTGGTGAGCGAGGCGGACTATCCGGAAGCCAATAACCGCATCTCTGAGGTGCCGGTGCCTGCATCCCTGGCTGCCATGCTGTCGCTGGTCGGGTTGGGCGGTCTGGCAGCGGTCCGCCGCCGCCGCGCTTGAGACGCAATGGGTGCCGTGGCGCCGTCATAGCGCCGACACCCCGATATCACCATTTGCGGCGGCCCCGGCTAAAGCCTGGGCCGCCTCTTTATTCGCTAGGTCTCGAAATTCATGAAACGTGCGCTTCTTGCTTCATCGCTTTTGCTTATGACCCTGCTGCCTGGCGTGAACCACGCGGCGGATGCCGACGGCCATTATACAGTTAAGGGCGCAGGCGCCACCAATTGCGCCCGTTTTTCGGCGGTGGTACAGCAACGGGGTTCCGAACTGATATCATTTGCGGGCTGGTTGGAGGGCTACCTGTCCGCGGTCAACCGGTATGAACCGGGCGTCTATGACATTTCCGGCTGGCGTGCCACTGAAGTGATGCTCGCCGCCTTGTCGCGCTACTGCGCTGCCAATCCCGCTAAGGGCTTCTACGAGACCGCCGCCAAATTGGCAGAACAGATGCGCGCCGGTGCCATCGGCAGTCAATCCGGCATGGTGACAGTTGAGAACGGCGGCAGCTCAGTCACTGTCTACCGCGAAACCATCCGCCGGACGCAGGAGCAATTGGCGCTTCGTGGGCTTTATAACGGCCCAGCTGATGGTGAATGGAATGAGGCCCTAGCGTTGGCCCTGACAGGATTTCAGAAACAGAAGAGTGTGCCAGCCATCGGCCTGCCGGACCAGCACACATTGGTGCATTTGCTACCTTGAAGCAGCTGGATCGGGAAGCATCGCTTCCCTTTGAGTGAGGCCCCGGACGGCCGCTGGGCGGCTTCAGTGGGGCCTGCTTCAGGCGCTAACCTTCAACGTCTTCACCACCTCAGCGCTGGCCGCCAGCGTGTCGGCCACGTCGCGGGCGTTGTGGGCGCAGGAGACATAGATCTTCGCGTCGCCCTTGAGGATGCCGCGCTTGCGCATACCGGTATTGAAGCGTTTCAGCAATGACGGGTCGCCGGTCAGGGAGGAGCGGTAGTCGACCACTTCCTGCTCCGTGAAGATCACGTCCAACATGGGCGGCTCGCCGACGATCTGGGCCGGAATACCGGCTCTTGCGAATTGCTCCGCAAGTCCGTTCATCAGCGCGCGGCCGGTGACGTGCAGGCGCTCGTAGGTGCCAGGTTTCTTGAGCTCTTCCATGGTGGCCAGGCCAGCGACAGCGGCAACCGGATTATTGCTGAGCGTGCCGGTCATGCGCACCCAGTCCTTCGGCGTGACGGTGCCGGCGTCGAAATCGTCCATGAACTCCGCCTTGCCAGCGATGGCCCCCAGCGGGAAGCCGCCGCCGATCACTTTGCTCAAAGCGCAGAGGTCTGGCGTCACGCCATAATATTCCTGGCCGCCACCATAGGCGTGGCGGAAGCCGGTCACGACCTCGTCGAAGATCAGCGGCACGCCGGTTTCATCCGCGACTTCCCGCAAGGCTTGCAGAAAGCCCGGCTTGGCCGGGATCAGGCGCTGTTGCGGCTCGACAATGACAGCACCCAACTCGTCCGCATATTCGCGGATCATGGCGACGGCGGTGTCTTTGTCATTATAGGGCGCGATCAGAATTTCGTTCCGCAACGATTGTGGTATGCCGGGTGTATCGGGTTGCGCCTGGGGGAAGTTGCCGAGCTGGGCGGGCTCCATGCTCATCAGGGCATAGTCGCTCATACCGTGGAAGCCACCCTCGAACTTCAACAGCTTGTTGCGTTTGCGGTGGGTGAAGGCGATGCACATGGCATAGAACGTCGCCTTGCTGCCGGTCGAGACGAAGCGCACTTTCTCCGCGCAGGAGACGGCGTCAACGATGGCCGCTGCCAGCTTGATGCCATACTCGTTGTTGGCAAAGAACGTGGTGCCACGGGTGAGTTGCTCTGCCACCGCTGCCGTGACTGCCGGATGAGCGTGGCCCAGCAGCATCGCGCCGGAGTCGATCAGGTAGTCGATATATTCCTTGCCGTTCACGTCCCAGACGCGACTGCCCTTGCCCTTCCGGATGATGACGCCAGCATCCACATTGCCGAATGAGCCGCCGGGCAGAACGCGGGCGGCTTCGTCAAATACAGTGTTGTTGGGCATGGGTATCGATCCTATGGCAGGGGTAGGCAGGTCAGGCGTGCATTTTGGTACCCTTGGCGATTTTGTCGACCAGCTTCTTGTCCTCCCGCAGCGCACTTCCACCCACCGGCATGGTGTCCGGTTGATATTGGAGTACGGTTTTGCAGTTTGCGGCGTCGTGGCCGGTCGAAAACATGTCCTCAATGTAGGGCGAGAACGGCACGTCCCGGCTCAGCGCCCGCATGTAGATCGTGTGCAGCTTGTCGCCGGGCGCGCTCAAGACGATGCACGGTTGAATGCAGAGCGGGTTGTAGAGATTACCGGCCGCATCCTTGTAGTCCTCTCCCAGCAGATTCTGGGTCTGGCCCATAATCCCGCTGGTCAGGAACATGGTGACGTTCAGCTTTTGCCAAACGGCCAGGTTTTCGCGCAGGACGATGGCGATCTTGGTGTCAAATTGCATGATCCTAAGCGTTCTAACTGGAGGGCCGGGCGCACGGATGTACTATACCGGCGCGATTTTGGGCAGAGGGTCCGGGCGGCCTTCGGGCAGGTTGTCTGCCAAATCTGCCAGCAGGTCGGATTTGATTCCAGCAAAACTGGGTTCATCCCAGAGATTGCGCCATTGGTGCGGGTCGTTCGCCAGATCGTACAACTCGCCCTCGTCCCCGGAATAGCGATTGGTCGCCAGGTAGGCAGTGACCAGCTAGCCATCGCGCACCATCGACTGCATGACGATCTCGTTGCCGTCGTATTCGTCGATCCACTCGGTGACAACACGCTCGCGGGAGGCATCGCCGGGAGCAGAGGGCAGGGGGCTGCCCTACATCCAGTCTGGAACCGCAAGCCCAGCGGCCCGCATTATCGTGATAGGGGGCCTTGAACAGCATGCCGAAGTTGCCCTGCAATTCGCCATGGTCGGTTGTGTAGATGATGTCGGTGTCATCGTCCCAGCCGCGCCCGCGGACATAGGCAAGGCCCTGGCCGATAGCCTCATCAATCAGCTCGTTCTTTGCATGAACGACGGCGTTGACCTCCCGGATGTGGTCGGGCGTGGTTTCGGCGGGAACATAGGCCGGCGGGACTTCGAAGTTCAACTGCGCCTCGCCCCGGTACCAGGCGAGCCAGTGCCAAGGCTTGGTTGCCAGCAGTTCCTCGCACGCCTCGCGGCTGCCGGGATAGCCGGGGGGCAGGGGCAGGTCGCGCCAGTCGAAGCGTTGCTTGGCCTCCAACGGGACATCCCAGGTATGATGTGGATCGGGGAAGCTCATCCAGCAGAACCAGTTGTCCTCGCTCGCGACGCTGCTGAGCCAGTCTACCGTGCGGCGGGCCGTCCAGTGGGTGTGGTACAATTCGATAGGCATCGGGGTTGTCGGCCACTTGCGGTGCGCCGGTGTCCCCGCCGCCAAGGGCGCTGGGTGCGCCATTACTAGTATACTCGTGGAAGCCCGAGACGGCATCCGGATACTGCTCAGCCAACCACTTCGGATAGTGGAACAGAGATCGACCCGCCCGGCCGGTATCCCTGCCAGTTCCATGTGGTCGGAGCCCCGGTGCGGACCGAAATTATTTTCTCCCGCCGCGGTGTTCTCGAAGAAGTCCTTGGCCGCGTGCGGTTCGAAGTGGCCCTTGCCGATCAGCGCGGTCTTGTAGCCTGCCGCTTTCAGGGCATGGGCGACGCTGGGGTGGTCGGCCAGCAGCGCGATACCGTTAGAGGTCACTCCATGCATGCGTACATGCTGGCCAGTCAGGATGGTGCAGCGCGCCGGCATGCAGACGGCACACTGATTGCGCGCCTGGCCATAGGTCACGCCCTCTGCGGCTAACCCGTCGATAACCGGGGTTTTCGCGAATTGGCCGCCGGCGAAGCCCAGGCCGTCATAGCGCTGCTGGTCGGTGGTGATCAGCAGTATCTTGCGGCCCATACGGCTTCTCCTTCGGATTTTAATGCTGGATCAGGATCAGGCGAGCACCTGAAGGTCGTTCGTCACCTTTCCGTCCGGGCCGAGAGCCTTGACCGCATCGATGTTACCGGCGGCGTTGCGATGGCCGATGATGGCCAAGCCGTCATCCCAGTGGACTGGGCGCAACATGCGCACATGTACGTCGAAGCTGTCTTGCAAGCTGTCTTTCTGCATCGCCTGCACGAGGTTTTGCACCATGCCGTTACCCGCGAAAATCGGCATGCGGTAGCCGAATTTCTGCGCATGAGCAGGGTCGGTGTGGATGATGTTCTGAGTGTTGCCACTGTAGCCCAGGCACTTGGCCGGACTCATCTGACGCGTGTAGAGCAGCTCCCAACCCGGTTCCAGGTCGACCATCGGCGGTGGCAGCAAGACGGTCGAAGAGGGATCGGAGGCTTCAGCCGGCGGGCGCGGGCGCATCTTGGTCTGATCCGCCATCAGCGCCATTGGCCAGACCTCCAGCAGGAGATTCCCCGCCGGGTCATGGTAGGTGAAGGTGCCGTGCATCATCCAGCCGCGCTTGTGATCGTCCACGGCCGTGAACTGGCCGTTGAAGATAATCTTTGTGCCCATGGGGATGGGAGCGTGCTGCTTGATCCGGCTTTCGGTGTGGACATAGCCACGGTCGGTGTAGTTCGTGAACAGGGCATGGCCGATCACCTTGATCGGGTGCGTGGCCAGAATCGTCGGGTCAATGCGGTCCTGGTAGAAGCCGTGCGGGATCTCGCAGCAGGCATGGCGCCAGCGCTGTTCCTCTGCATCGACGATCAATTTTTCCGTGGGGAATGTGTAGCCGGGCTCTACCTTGTAGGCGATGGCGTCCATGGGGCGTTTTCCTTTCTAGGGCATCTGATGCGGCGCTGGCATTCTTCTTTACAATCGTTCTGCGCTTTAGCGCAGGATCCATACCTGAGTGATTGAGCGGGGGTTGAAGTCCCAGGAATGGCTCCTGCCTGGTGGCAGGACGGGCAGTAGCTTTTGCGGGCGGGGGAACGTCAACGCTCGTTCTTGGTCTCGTAGTTCAGTTCGAGCAGCACGCCGTTCGGGTCCCGCACAAAAATCTGGAGGAGGCTGCTGCCGGGTACTTCGCGGGCTTCGAATTCATGACCGCCGCCGGCGAGGTGTGTCTTCATTGCTTCGAAGCCACGGCTGACGAACGCGATGTGGTCGATGTTGCCGGTGTCAGGCTTTGCGGCTTCGTCCGTGCCAGAGATATCAATCAGATGGAGTACCGCGCGGCCTTCGCTGTAGATCCATGCGCCGGGGAAGGCAAAGTTCGGGCGGTCGCCTGGCTTCAGGCCCAGAACGTTGTCATAAAATTGGACGGTTTCGTCTAGCTTGGTGGTCTTGACGTTGAAGTGGTCGAGGACGCCGACGGACATGTTCATGGCGGTGTTTCCTTCCGCAAATAAAGACAGGCCGGAACCATAGCGGCTCCGGCCTGTCGTTGGGAAGGGCGAGATGGGCAGCTGGTTAGGCTTTCACATAGCTGCCCGGCGCATCTTCAAGCGCTTTCAGACCGTTCTTGCCCGGCTTGAGTGCCGGAACCTGATCGCCCGCGAATTGGCTGACCCATTCCTGCCAATGTGGCCACCAGGAGCCGACGTGTTCCTCTGCCTGCTCTGCCCATGCATCGCGGTCTTCGATTCGGTCGGGGTTGAGCCAATAGCTGTATTTGCCGCTAACCGGGGGATTGATGATGCCAGCAATATGGCCAGACGCTGCGAGGATGAAATTAACCTCGCCACCAAAGTGAGAGGCGCTCTTGTAGACGGACTTCCAGGGTGCGATGTGGTCTTCCTTGGTGCCGATAGAGGTGGTGGGAGTCTTGATCGCGCCCAGATCAATCGGCGTATCCAACAGGGTCAGCGCGCCTGGCTGCGCCAGCAGGTTCTGCTGGTACATGTTGCGCAGATAGAAGCTGTGCATGGCTTTCGGCATGCGGGTCGAATCGCTGTTCCAATAAAGCAGATCGAAGGGGAAGGGGTCTTTGCCCATCAGGTAATTATTGATGACGAAAGACCAGATCAGGTCATTGGAGCGTAGCATGTTGAAGGTGGTCGCCATCTGACTGCCGTCCAGATAGCCTTTCTTCTCCATCACTTTCTCAATCATCTTGATGTGTTCTTCGTCGATGAACACACCCAGCTCGCCTGGCTCGGAGAAGTCGACCAGGCTTGCGAAATAGGTGGCGCTTTTGATCCGGTCGTCACCAATAGCCACCATGTGCGCCAGGAGGGACGCCAGCAGCGTACCGCCCAGGCAATAACCGACGGCGTTTACCTCGTCAGTGCCAATGTCCTGTTTGATGGCGTCGAGCGCGGCAAGCGGCCCTTCGCGCATATAATCCTCGAACGAGGCGTTCTCGAGTTCCTGGTGCGGGTTCATCCAGGAAATCACATAGACGGTGTGACCCTGCTCCGCCGCCCACTTGATGAAGGAGTTTTTCGGCTGGAGGTCGAGAATATAGTACTTGTTGATCCACGGCGGCACGATCAGCAATGGCCGTTCGAATTGGGTTTTGGTAGCCGGTTCGAACTGCATGAGCTGCATCAGCCGGTTCTGGAAGACAACCTTGCCCTTGCTGACCGCAATGTTCTTACCGACCTCGAAGGTGTCGGGCGGGGTCTGACGGATCTTCAGCGACCCTTGGCCTGCTTCCAGGTCTTCCAGCAGATGGTTCAGGCCGCGTACCAGGTTCTCACCGCGGGTCTCCACCGTCTCTTTGAGCACGGTCGGGTTCGTGGCGGCAAAGTTCGTCGGTGCCATCGCGTCCACGAATTGCTTCATGTAGAAATTAACTTTTTCCCGGGTGTGATCGTCGCGGAATTCAGTGTCTTCCACATTGTGCATCAGCCACTGGCCGGCCAACAGGTAGGATTGCTTGATGTAGTCGAAGACAAAATTCTCTGACCATTCGGCATCCCGGAAGCGCTTGTCGCCCTTTACCGGAGCGGCGACCGGTTCCGCTTCCTGGGCCAGCATGCGGCGGGTCGTATTGCTCCACAGTTGCATATAGGACTGCCAAAGCTGGGTTTGGGCTTCCACCATCTTTTGCGGATCGCTCATCATGCTCTGGGTCATTTCCAGAAACGCCCGGCCAATGCCGCCGGGGTCGACATCGCCATCCGCTTCCGGCGCACCGCTTGCCGCTGTACGGGCCAGAAAATCCTGAACCAGTTTCTGGCTACGCTCAGCCAGTTCACCCAGTTCTTTGGTCATTTCGGATGATGGATTGCTCGCCTCTGTCATCTCTCTGGTCCTCTGCCGCTGCCGCGTTCCGGTAACAACAGAGTTGCCGGGGATGGAGTCGGTCCTTAAACACGCATATGCTCGACGCGTTATCTACATATAGAAGATTACATGGTAATTACAGCGCTGCTTTTGACCAATTTCAAACTGACCCGGCGTTGGTTGGCCGTGGTGACGGCCGTCGCTGCCGGTTTGCTTGCCGGTGCGTGTGGCGGCGGGTCGCTAGCTGGTGGCTATCGCGAGTCCTCTGACTGGCTGAACGACATCTCGCCGCCGCCGTCTGACAGACCCTGGCGGTTGTCGAGGCAGCCGCAGAGCCAGGATGCCCCGTTCCCGAAACTGGGCGATTTTCCGCCAATGCCGCAAGGTCTGCCATCGGCGGAAGCCAGAGCGGAACAAGTGCGGCTGTTGGAAGCCGAAGCTGCGCGGGCAGCCGGTTCGTCTGCTGGCGGGCCGGCATCGGCACCGGAATTGTCCGGTGCGCCGCGGCCGGCGCAAATGGCACCTTTGAACATTCCAGTGCGCAGCCCGTCCAGCTGACATTAACAATTTGTGAGGCATTTTGGGCTCAGTGAAAAAAGCGAAATCGGCGATTTCTGTTGACCCGGGAGCTAAGTGTTCCATCCCGGCTGATCAGATAGCCCCTCGTCGCTCTGCGTTTTTCATGGCACGCTGTGTTTTGACCGAGGCGCGGGATGGGAGAGCGACATGGTGATCAAGCTTCACAGTCAGGCGACGACGCCACCGAAGATCAGGGCGGCCATACAGGCCAGTGACGACCCTGCGTGGGTTCTTGCCGAGCGTCACGGGACCACGGAACAGACCGTATGGAAATGGTGCCAGCGTGGAGGATCGCAGCCACACGCCCCATCGCCTTCAGACGACGTTGACGCCAGCGCAGGAAGCTGTCGCGGTGGCCCTCCGCAAGACGCTTTTGGTCTCGCTGGATGATCTGCTGGCGGTGGTGCGCGAGTTCTTGAACCCGAAGGCCTCCCGCTCTGGCCTTGACCGCTGCTTGCGTCGGCATGGCGTGGGGGCCCTGCGCGCCCTGAAAGCAGCATCGCCCCGGCCAAAGCACAGCGCCTTCAAAGCCTATGAACCCGGTTCCATCCCCATCGACCTGAAATACTTGCCACCGATGGCAGAGAGAGCCGCCGCCGTTCCCTCTTCGTGGCCATCGACAGGGCAACGCGTTGGGTTGTTGTCAGGGTCTACAACAGCAAGACAGCGGCCAATGCCCGGCGCTTCCTGCGCGCCCTGGAGCGCGCCTGCCCGATGCGGATCCGCCCCATACTCCCGGATAATGGAAAAGAGTTCACGGATCGCCTCTTCGGTCTGCGCCAGCGCGCCGCAACAGGCGCGCATGAATGCGACACGCTGGGCGCCGCCCTCGATATCGATCATCGCCTGACGCCGCCTAGGTCACCTCAGACCAACGGTATGGTCGAACGGTTCAATGGCCGCATCGAAGAGGTTCTGCAGAGCCATCCCTTCCGATCCGGCGAGGTTCTGGAAGCCACGCTGCTTCGCTATGTCTGGCTTTACACCCAGCCGCTGCCGCAATCAGCCCTGGGCAGCAAGACGCCCTTGCAGGCAATGAAGGGATGGCGAAAACTCAAACTAGAGCTGGTCAGGAAACAGCCATATTACCTTCCTGGATGGGACAGGGAGGTCCATTGGAGATGTCTCTGTGATTTGGGAGCGATTGATTGCCCGTCACTATAGGGAGCGCGTGGTAGCTGCATAGGGCGGAGCTTGCCTATGCGGGGCTGCAGCGCTAACGATCTCTCAACAACAATCCTTGCCGCAACGGCATTCCCGATAGGTATTTCCAAGGAGTGACCCCCATGCCTTCCAAAATGTTTGACCTTTCCGGCCGCGTTGCGCTGGTAACCGGTGGAAACGGTGGTATCGGCCTGGGTATGGCCGAGGGGCTGGCGGATGCGGGCTCGGCCATCATGGTGGCGGGGCGGAACACGGAGAAGAATGCCGAAGGCGGTCGCCAAGCTCAAAAGCATGGGTGTCGATGCAGACTCCGTGGTGGTGGACGTGGCAGATTCGGCCTCCTGCGATGCCATGGTGGCTTCGACCCTGGACCGGTTCGGGCGTATCGATTGCCTGGTCAACAATGCCGGCACCGCCATCCGCAAGCAGCCCCAGGACTATGATCTGGCCGAGTGGCAGGAGGTGTTGACCACCAACCTGACCAGCGCCTTCAAGTGCTCCCAGGCCGTCTACGCGCCGATGAAGGCCCAGGACGGCGGCAAGATCATCATGATCGGCTCCATGATGTCGATCTTCGGCGCTTCGTTCTCTGCACCGTATTCGTCCAGCAAGGGCGGGATCGTCCAGTTGGGCAAGTCGCTGGCAACCTCCTGGGCGATCGACAACATCCAGGTGAACACCATCCTGCCGGGCTGGATTGACACCGCGCTGACCGTCAAGGCTCGGGAGCAGGTGGACGGCCTGCACCAGAGCGTGCTGGACCGCACCCCGGCGGGGCGCTGGGGCAGGCCCGACGACCATTCCGGCATCGCGGTGTTCCTGGCGAGCCCTGGCTCCGACTTTGTGACGGGCACGGCCATTCCGGTGGATGGCGGCTTCTCCGTGATGATTTAGGGGCCGTCGGAGGGCTACTCTCGACGGGGCGGCATGATATTTTCTTAGATTGTGATTGAGAGCGCCTTCCCGGCGCTCGGCACGGCGGCGGAGCATCCATCATGTCCACCAAACCCTTTCACATGGCCTGGTTTCTGCAAGGCTCCAGCGTGCAGGCATGGGGCGAGCCCTGGACCGGTTATATCGGCACCGACTGGATGCAGCCGACGCTGTTCATGGACATGGCCCGGTCGCTGGAGCGGGCGTGCTTCGACTATATCCTGATCGAGGACTCCTCCTATGTGGGGGAGAGCTTTGGCAATTCGACCGAAATCTATCTGAAGAACGGCATCGCGGTGCCGAGGCAGGACCCCTCGGTGATGGCGGCGTTGATGACTCAGGTGACGGAACGCATCGGCATCGTGCCGACCTTTGGCACCTATGCCTATCACCCCTATTTGCTGGCCCGGCTGATGGCGACGCTGGACCAGGTATCGGCGGGGCGCGCGGGCTGGAATTGCGTGACCGGCTCCTCCGACTTCGCGGCGATGAATTTCGGCATGGACGGCATGCCGGAGCATGATCTGCGCTACGACATGGCCGATGAGTACATGGAGGTCTGTAAGGGGTTGTGGGGCTCGTGGGAGCCAGGGGCGATGCTGGCCGACCGGGCGAGCGGTGTGCTGGTAGACCCGGCGAAAGTGCATGGCGTGAACTATGAGGGGCAGTATTACCAGACGCGGGGGCCGTTGAATTCCGGGCCTTCGCCCCAGGGTCTGCCGGTGATTGCCCAGGCGGGCGGCTCACCCAGGGGGCGGCGGTTTGCGGGGGCTCATGCCGATACGATTGTGGTGAACGCCAAAGGCATCGAGGCGATGCGCGAATACCGCGAGGACATCTCCCACCACATGATTGCCTGCGGGCGGAACCCTGCGGACTGCAAGGTGCTGTACCTGATCAATCCGGTCCTGGGCGAAACCATGGCGGAGGCCGAGGAGCGGCGGGCGCGCAGGCAGGCGCTGGCCGATGCCCAGATCGAGCCGCGGCTGGCGCATTTTGGCAAGGTGACGAACATCGACTTCGGCAAGTTCGACTGGACAAGCCTTTGCCCGACGACGTGACCACCAACGGGCACCAGTTGAACCTGGAGCAGTTCCGGGCGATGGCCAAAGGCCGCTCTATCCGCGAAACCATGGCGAGCTTTAACGCGGTAGACTACTCGATAGGGTTGTGCGGGACGTGCGAGTCCGTGGCTGACCGCATGGGTGAGGTGATGGAGGAGGTTGGCGGCGACGGCTACCTGTTTACGATGCCGAACCTGAACCGCAGGATTTTGGCCGAGATTGAGGACGGGCTGGTGCCCGCGCTCCAGGACCGGGGGCTGGTGCGGAAGGCATATGAGCACGCGCAGTTCCGGGATAATCTGCTGGCGTTTTAGGAGGGAAGGCGGAGGCTCGGTTGAACGCTGAAAGCTCATGCCGGTGGTTTCAGGCTTCGGGAATGCCGAGGGCGTTGAGTTGCTGGCCGATGGTCACCAGCGCGCGGGGGCTTAGCATCATGGCTTCCTTGATCTGGCGGACCGTGATCTCCGGATAAGCGGCGAGAAGGGCAGCGCCGGACTCGCGGGCCTCAGCATCGCGGCCAGCACCGTGTAGGGCGGCGGCAAGCTGGCGGTGGATCCAATAGGGCGTTGGGCCGCTCCTGCAAAGCCTGCTGGTACAACGCGATGGTGGCATCGTTTGCACCGCCGATTTGCTCTGCACAGCCAAGGCCGATGTAGTCGTTGAAGTTCATGGGATCGACGGGGCTGAGTCGCAAGGCGCGCTCGAAATGGCCTTTCGCGGCTTCGGGCCGGTTGGCGTAAACCTCCAGCCAGCCAAGCCTGCTGAGCGCCCAGGCGGAGTTGGGATGGAGCGCGATGGCCCGCTCCAGGAGCACGCGGGCGGCACCCAAATTGCGGGCAAAGCAATGTATCGTGCCGAGTACGGTCAGGATCAGCGGATCGTCGGAAGACAGGTTGGCGGCTTTCTCGCCCAGGGTCAGTGCCTCAGCCTTAGCGGCGTCGATGTCGTCGACCCAGTTGTAGACGGATCGCTGCGCCCAGCACCAGGCCGCCAGCGCTAGCGGGTATTCCGGGTCAATCGCCAGCGCTTCGTCAAGGAGTTCCAGCGCCCTGGCGGCCTCCTCCTTCTCCAGCGGCCAGACATGGCGCAGCGCCCGCATGGTGAAGTCGTAGGCGCTCAGTTCCTGGGGCCGTTTGCGTTTGGCGCGCTCGATCTCGGCCGAGTGGATGGAGGGTTGAAGCGCGCCTGCGACCTGCTCCGTAATGCGGTCCTGCAAGTTGAAGACATCATCCAGAGGGCCGTCATACTTCTCCGCCCAGAGATGCGCGCCGCGGGCCGTTTCGATCAGCTGCACGGTGATGCGCACCCGGTTGCCCGCCCGCTGAACGCTACCCTCCAGCAGATAGGCGACGCCCAGTTCGCGGCCGATCTCCGACATATTCTTCGCCTTCCCCTTGTAAACAAAGGCGGAATTCCGGGCGATGACGAAGAAGGTGCGGATACGGCTGAGCGTGGCGGTGATTGACTCAACAACGCCGTCGGCGAACTGTTCCTGTTCCGGATTGCCCGACATATTGTCGAAGGGCAGCACCACGATGGACGGCATATCCGGCACCGGCAGGCAGGCCGGTTCCTGTTCCGCCGCCGGTTTGCAGTCCAGACGACCCCGGTGACCAGCGCCAAATCTGCAGGGGGCGGGCGATATTCTTCAGGGCCAGTTCGCCATCATTGGCAAACTGCGCGTCGAGCCGGTCGCGAATCTCGTCGTGCACGCGCTGGGAGACAGCAATGCCGCCCGGTTCGGCAATTTCCTGGAGGTGGGCGGCCACGTTCACGCCATCGCCCAGGATATCGTCGCCGTCGATGATGATGTCGCCAAGGTTGACGCCGACGCGGAAGGTGATGTGCCGGTTCTGCTCGACCGCCGCGTTGCGCCCGGCCATGGCCTGCTGAACCTCCACCACGCACTGCACGGCATCCACGACGGAGGGGAATTCCAATAGCAGGCCGTCGCCCATGGTCTTGACGATGCGCCCGCCGAAGTCTGCGATCCTGGCGTCGATCAGCTCAGCCCGGTGCGCCCGGAGCGCGGCAAGCGTGCCGGTTTCATCCGCACCCATCAGGCGCGAATAGCCAACGACGTCGGCGGAAACAATGGCGGCTAGCCTGCGTTGCGTACGTTCATGCATCGCCGAACTGTAGCGGAAAAAATCACTTGCGCCTATCCGGGAACGTGAATGTGGGAGTGGCGGGGGGCGATAGACGCCGGTACGGGCGAAGAGTAGGCTGGCTTTTTTACTAACGGAGGCGGCAGTGATGACCAAGCATGAAGGCGGCTGTATTTGCGGCGAGGTGCGCTACCAGGTGACGGCGGAGCCGATGCGGGTGACGATCTGCAATTGCCGGTTCTGCCAGCGCGGCACTGGCTCGGCCTATCTGTTGGAGCCGATCTTTGCGGCTGAGGCTTTTGCGGTGACCAAGGGCACGCCCAAGACCTACGGCCACACGTCGGAGGGCAGCGGCAAGACTGTTACCATCAACTTCTGCGCCAATTGCGGGACTAAGCTGTTTCTGGACCTGGAGCGCTTTCCGGGCATTGTCGGCCTGTTCGGCGGCACGTTCGACGACCCCAACTGGTTCGCCCGCACGCCGGAAAATACCCGCTACATCTACACCGGCGTCGCGCAGGAGAGGCTGGTGCTGCCCGCAGGCTTCCCGACGTTTGAGGAGCATGCGTTCAAGCTGGACGGCTCCACGAACGAGCCGGTGGTGTATAGGGAGCCGCATGTGGTGGGGGAGGGGTAGCCTCTCGCGCTCACGGATTAGGGCGGGCGGCGAGGTTTTCCGGGGTGTCCTCGGAGACGTAGTCAGTAACGATGTAGAGGAAGTCCGGGAATTGCAGTTCTGCCTCGGCGATCTTTAGCTTGGCGCAAATTTCCGGCAGTGCGCTCTGGAAGCGTTGGTATTCCGGCCAAAGGAACCGGTCCCGGTCCGGCAGCGGCTCCGGACCGTTGTGGCTGTTCAGGAAATCGCGCACGGCCTTGATGACTTCCCGCGCCTCGTCGCCATGGGTGGCGATGTCTGAAATGAACTTCTGATAACGGTACGGTTCGCGATCGAGAATCAGGTAAGCCTTGTTGCGGTGGGTACGGTCGCCGAAATAACGGGCTCCCAGATACAGGCCTAATTCAAGAGGCATGTTGAACCGGGGCAGGCTGTTTACCGAATCGGGCTCCGTCCGGGAAATGTCGTGGATGCCGATGGGGCATTCGCGAATGATGCGGGCAATCTTCTCGATGCGGATGTCTGCGCTGTTGTTCACTTCAAGTGCACAGAGTGGGAGGAAGCCGCAGCGGACTACTGCGAAAACAACAGCTTTAAAGAGGGGGGTATAGGTTCCGTCGAACGGACAGTTGATAAAGACTGCCTTCGGATTGGCTCTGGATGTTGGCATGTGGGGCAGAACCGCTTGGCCTAGGCTGAGCCGCTGGGTGCCTGCTTCTGCCGCTCTTCTTC
This sequence comes from Alphaproteobacteria bacterium, assembly GCA_965202745.1. Classification (GTDB taxonomy): domain Bacteria; phylum Pseudomonadota; class Alphaproteobacteria; order Bin95; family Bin95; genus JACKII01. The sequence goes on along the minus strand of CBDBCB010000016.1, from coordinate 84,312 downwards.
CTTCACGGCACGGACAGCATCGCGGATTTCGCGGGCAGTGAAGTTACGTGGCTTTATCGCCGGTGCCATAATCACGGTACCATCCTTGGCGGTACGAATGGCGGTGGATTTCCCGGTTTCGACGCCAAGAACTCTATGCGCACGCCTCTCAGGGTTGCCGGCGGAGGTGCGGGTTTCCTCCTCCCGCATAATCGACGGACCGGCCGCTTCGTCAATCTCAATGATGTTGATGCCGAACCCCGCAAGGATGGCCATCACGTCATCGATCTCCTCGGACGAAACCTCCTCAGATGGAAGAACGGCATTCAACTCATCATAGGTGACGAAGCCTCGTTCCTTCCCGCGCTCAACTAGCGCTTCGATTTCGGCGGATATGTGCGGATTGCAGCCGTCGGCGCTTGAGATTCTGGAAGATTTTACCATGCTAATCTTTCCCGCCTCTTAAAACCGATAAATATTAAATAGTTGGTTTGCAAGCCACTAACAGAGTCACTCCGCCGCCACGGGCGCTCCCACATTCCCTTCAATCAAGCTCTCACCCGGCTTCACGATGGTGAATTTTATCGGTTGGGTGGAGACTTCGAAGCCCTCGGCCGCGGACTCAACCTCCCGGGCGAACCGCACCTTGGTGAAGTAAGACGCCTGCAAATCCCCCTCGTCGGGGAAGTCGTCGCGGTAGTGGGCGCCTCGGGAGTTTTCGCGGGCCAGGGCGGCGTGGCAGATGGTTTTGGAGATGGTGAGTTGGCTTTCCAGGTTCAGCCAGTCGTGCCAGGTTAAATTAAACGCCAGGGAGGAGTCGGGGATGCCGGTGGCGGTAAGTTCGGCCTCGAAGCGGTCCAGTTCTATTAGGGCTTTGCCTAGGCTCTCCTTAGTGCGGATGATGCCTGCCTCGTCCCACATCATGTCCAGCAGGCGCTTGCGGAGGCCATTCAGGTCTCCTCCGCCCAAGGCAAACGGCCGGAGTGACGCCGCCGCGGCAGCCCGCGCCACTTCCACGTCAGGCTCACGCCAGCCGGGCTCGCGCGCGACGTAAGCCGCCATCTCGTCGCCCGCGATGCCGCCGAAGACGGTGGAATTCGCGACGCCGTTGCCGCCCAGGCGGTTCGCGCCGTGGACGCCGCCCGAGTCCTCGCCCGCGCAGAACAGGCCGGGCATGGCGGTGGTCGTGTCCACGTTGAAGGAGATGCCGCCCATCATGTAGTGCGCGGTCGGCACCACCTCGACCCGCCCGCCCGCCAGGTCGAAGCCGCAATCGGCGCAGCGCTCGACCATGCCCTTGAACAGTTTGGCGACCTTCTCCGGCCCCAGGTGCTTCATCTCGATATAGACGCCGCCGTGCTGGGTGGTCTTGCCGTCGCGCATCTCGCGGTAGATCTCGCGGGAGACGATGTCGCGCGTGGCGCGCTCGCCCGCCGGGTTGCGGTCCAGCATGAACCGGTGGCCGTCGCCGTTCAGCAGGTGCCCGCCCGCGCCACGCAGGCCCTCCTCCAGCACGGTGCCGGTCATGCGCGTGTCCTCGCCCGCCAGCAGGCCGGTGGGGTGGAACTGCACCATCTCCATGTCGCGGAGCGAGAGGCCTGCCGCCAGCGCCATCGCCATGCCGTCGCAGGCCTTGTCGCCGGAGGGGGTGTAGTACTTGTACATGGTCGGACCGCCGCCCGCCGCCATCAGCACGGCCTTGGCCCGCACCAGCTTGAAGGCACCGGTGCGCATGTCGGTCAGCAGCATGCCGGCGCAGGATTTGCCCTCCTTGTCCGGCACGATGGCGAGCGCGCGGTGCTCCTCCAGCTTGTGGACGTTGCGGGCCCAGATCTGCTCGATCAGGCGGGAGACGATCTCGATGCCGGTCAGGTCGCCCTTGTGCGCCGTGCGGTCGAAGCTTTGGCCCGCAAATGCTTTCTGGTGCAGCGTGCCGTCGGGGTTGCGGTCGAAGAAGCAGCCGATCTCGTTTTCCAGCTCGCGAATACGCTCGACCGCGCCGTTGATCAAGCGCCAGGCGAGGTCTTGGTCCGGCAGCCATTTGCCGCCAACGATGGAGTCCATGAAGTGGCGCTCGATCGAGTCGCCCGGATTGATGGCGACGTTGTAGCCGCCCTGCACCATGCGCGTGCAGCCGCATTTGCCGAGCAGGCCCTTGACCGCAATCGTGATGTGCAGGTCCGGGTTGGCCTGGGCCGCGTGCAGGGCCGCCATCAGGCCAGCGCCGCCTGCGCCGATGATCAGGATGTCGGTCTGGAGCGTTTCGATTTGGGGCGCGCCCAGGGAAGCAGAGGTGGTCATGCGAAAGCACTTACGATGAAGGCGATGCCGGTGGTGGCGGCGAGGGCTCCGCCAGCTGCGATCCAGGGCTTGCGGGGGCCGCGCCAGGGGAGGAACTCTAATGTTAGGACGCGCAGGCCGGCGAGGAGGTGAACCGCCAGCAGGGTGACGAGGCCCCACTCCGCGATCTTGACCAGCGGCTGGTCGCTCCAGGCGAGGAAGCTGTCGAAGCGCGCTTCGCCTTCGATGGCCAGGCCAAGGGCGAGGAAATGGAAGGGTAGGAACACAGCGAGCAGAACGCCCGAAAGCCGGTGGGCGAAGGCGGCGTAGCGGCCCGCGTGGTGTTGGGAGCGGTGGGTCAGCATCAATTCGCCTCCGAGCCCCGAAGGCACCGGCAGGCGCTGCCCGGGGTCCCCCTAGGTGTTCCGCTCGGAAGGAGACTCCGGGTGCCGCTGCGCGGTCCCGGGGATCGATGCAAGTTGCGGGTGAGCTTCATCTCCTACACCCCCGTCACGGCGGAGACGGCGCGGAAGCCCAGGACCAGCAGCAGCAGGCCGAAGGCGGCGAGGGCCACGTTCACGCTGACGCCCTTCCACCCCAGCCACTCCCGCAGGACGTTGCGGAGGCCGATGGGCGCGTGGATCGCCGCAGCCACAACGAACAGGCCGTAGAACAGGCTCCAGCCGAAGGAGCCCTGGGTGCGGGCCAGGATCTCGCCAGCGGTGAGGCCGCCGTAAATAGCGTAGATCGCGAGGCCCAGATGGACCAGAACCAGGGGGGCGAGCACCAGTGCGGAGGCGCGCTGGGCGAGGAACAGAACCGCATGCACCGGCATCAGACTTTGCCTCCGACATTTGCTCCAATCAGGGCCAGCAGGGACATGCGCTTCAGGCCAGCCACGCCCTGGGACGGGTTGAGGCCGACGGGACAGTGCTCGGTGCAGGAGCCGTGGCTGTGGCAGCTATGGCAACCGCCGCCCGCCATGGCGGCATCGAGCACGCCGGCGCGGTCTGCCTCCCGGTCGTCATTTACCAGGGTCCAGGCTCTGTTGAGGGCGGCGGGGCCGAGATAGTCCGGATCGCTTGCCACCACATCGCAGGCGGCATAGCAGACGCCGCAATTGATGCACTCGATGGCGGCGTCGGCGGCCTGGCGCCGGGGCGAGGCCGGGTCGATGGGGTGCATGTCCTCGGCGCGGGTGCGGGAGCCGGTGGCGCGCGCCTTGGCCTTCAGCCACTTCTCGAAGAAGGGCGTCATGTCGGTCGCCAGATCGCGGATGACGGGCAGGGAGCGCAGGGGCTCCAGCTCCAGCACGTCACTGCCGCAGGTGGCGGTGTCCACGTGGGTACGGCAGGTCCAGCGCGGGCGGCCGTTTACGTTCATGCCGCAGGAGCCGCACATGCCCACCCGGCAGGCAAAGCGGTAGGCGAGCGTCGGGTCCAACTCGCGCTGGATGTAGGTCACGACGTCGAGCACGGTCTGATGCTCGCGGCGGGGTATGTCAAACGGCTGAAACGCGCCGTCTTCGCCGCCCCGCCAGACGCGGACGGTGAGGGTGTTTTCAGCGGATGCCGGGGAGGTTTTGGGAGTATCGCTCATGGTGGCGCGGAGTATCGTTGCGCGCGCGCTGGGAGGCAAGGGGGGAGGGGGCAAATGCCATAAGCGAAATTGCATCGGGCACCGTATGTAAGGCGTTCGGAGCTTATCGAGGTTGGCGCTTGTCCCAGGGCAGGCAGAGACAACATTGCACGACTATTAAAGTTTTCTGATTGGTCTGAGGGCTAAGAACACGGGAACCGCGCACACGATTTCCCCCCTGAGTGGCGCATTTTATGGAGTGTCGACTGACTGCCCAAAGGCCTGCAGGCTCCTTTTCTAGGAGGAACCCAAACGATGTTAAATAATCTGCAACTGCAAAGCGCCGCGTTCTGTGTGCTCTATGCGGCGGCGTCGCTGGGCTTTGATCCCGTCATGATCAATGCTGCATGTGGCCTTCTTTATGGCCTGCTTGCTTGCTCTTCACAGGAGTAGCGGCTGGATACTGCTCCCGGTTGGAGATCCCGGATCGGTGCGTTGCACTGTCCGGGAATACGTGCGGTTAGGAATTGAGCCAGGTGGGTTGCATTGCCCGGCTTGCGCTGGTCTCCTCGCAATGACGGCAGAAATGAAGTAGCCCCGGACGCTGGATTAGGGGCGTTCGGGACTCTTCGAGGTTGGTACCCCCCGGGAGGAGGTCCCGGACACCCTTGGCGGGTTCCGGGAAACGGCTCAAAGGCGGGTTGCCCCGCTTACTTGCGGCGGCGCGCCAGCAGAGCCAGGCCTCCAATTCCTGCTGCCATCAGCGGCAAAGCAGCGGGAATGGGCACGGGTTCAAACTGAAGGTTGTCCAGGCGCATGTGCGGACCATTGGCAGGTCCGGTAAAGTCTACCTGAATTTCGTCAAATACAATTCCAGCGAATCCGAAATATTTCCAACCGCCTGTTGCAGAACTGAATTGATTTACCACACTACCATTAAGCAATGCCGTGAAAACATCGGTGCTGCCGTTGGTAATCATCAGAAAGGCAGCGTCGGAGACTGGACCGTTGAACTGGATCGAGAACGGATTGTAGGTGTCTGGGAAATAATTCAGTAGTCCGGCACCGGAGCTATAGTAGAGGCCTTCGGTTGCTGAAAGGCTGCCGAATGTGACGCCGAAGGCCGAGAACTGGCTGGTGACAACTGCGCCGTTCGCAACTGCTACCTCGGAAAAGGTAATGGTTGTGGCTGGAGCGGAGAGCCCGGACCCGCCGATGATCGGTGCAGCCTTCGCCGCAGTTGCGAGCGTCAGTACCGCTGCGATGGCCAGCACTACTCCGCGATGGTCGTTTTCATTTTACGCAACACCTCGAGAGACTTGTTTGTTTGACACGCGTTGTGATTGGATCGCTAAGGATGGGCTTAACGCTGCCGACGCGAGAGCAGGGCTAAGCCGCCAATGCCCAGCTGCCATTAACGGCAGGGCCGCGGGAACGGGCACCGTGCCGTAAACATGCAATCCCGTCCGGCCGATATTGACGTGTTGATTGAAGCGGCCGCCGACCGAGACATTTGAGGAGGAAGGAGTCCCAAAACATCCACTGTTTGGACCTTCCAGGCACCAAAAATTCTGAATGGGGAAATTCCGGATCAGGAAGATATGATTGACTGAATGGTCGAATGCCAGCTCCGTTACGCTCGCTTGGAGGACGCCGTTGCCCGAGTAGAGTTCGGAGTTTAGTGGAGATTTGGTCAGCGAAAAGATTCCTGCCCCACTGATCAGGGAAAGGCTCCAGTCGGTGATGTTACCGTTGCCGACGGCACCGATGGTACCATCCGTTGTTATAGTGCCGGAGATAGTCGCCGTGCCGAAATCATCGAATATATTGTAGACAATTGTCGCGTGAGAGTGCCGGCTGACGAGTAATGCCGTCAGAAAAACGGCGACGGCAACGGTGCGTGCAAATAGCTTTGGCATTTTAGACCTTCCATTGGATCGAAACGCGGGCTTGGACTGCCGTGGATCCGGCAATTCAATGAGCGTTGCCCAAGGGGCTAGTCTCACATGCGATATGGTGCGCATATAAGGGTATAATCTGCAATTGATATTTACTTGAGTATGCATGATTGCTTGGATGCGCAAGAAAACCCCGAGGAGCCAGGCGGCTTTCCGGGGGTTTTCTGTACTTTGAAGGATATCCCCGATCTGCCCCCGACTCGGTGGCCGGAGATCCGTCAGGGATAGGTGCTTGCAGCAGCTATTGCACCGATACCTGGTGGAGGTCGAAGATGTCGTTCGCTCTCTGGGAGAGGCTGGTCTTATCGGCCTTGCCCCAGGCCAGACCTTGCCGGTGCAGTGGGACGTAGCTGCGCTCTTTGTGCAGGATGGCGCAAGCCGCTGCGATCATGACAAGAACGGGGCCGGCTGCGCTTTTCAGGGATGGTTAATGGCACCATATGATCATGGTACGCGGCTTGCCTGGTGCCCGGCTGGGAAAGCGGGCCGGGCAGGGAATCAACTGGCGCTAAACAGGTGATAAACTTTGGGTAAATTTTGGCTAAACCGCGCCTAAACTGTTCCGCCGCCAAACGGTTTAGTTTCGTTTAGTTTCGCGCATAAAAGTTCAGGTTTTTTCTGCGCGCCTCAGTATGGCTTATCGCCCTGTAACTGGGTGCGGTACATCAGGCGCCGGTCGGTGGCCTGGAAGGCGTCGCGGTGATGGATCAGGGCGCGATTGTCCCACATGAGCATGTCGCCGACGCGCCAGGTATGGCTCCAGACCAGGGCGGGGTCGCTGGCGGCATTCCAGAGAACGTCGAGCAGGGCCTCGCTCTCGTCCAGGTCCAGGCCCACGAGGTAGGCGTTGCAGCGGCGGCCAAGGAACAGGCACTTGCGCCCGGTCTCCGGATGGGTGCGGGCGACGGGATGGATGGCGCCCGGTACCTCGCGCGGATCGGTGACGCCCTCGAACCCGGCGCGACGCTGCCCCGCGCTGTTGGTGGAGGCATCGTGCTTGCACATCAGCCCGGCATCGACGCGGGCGCGCAGGTCGGCGGGCAGGCTCTCATAGGTCCGGTACATGTTGGCAAAGTTGGTGTTGCCACCCTCCGGCGGGATCTCCACCGAATAGAGGATGGAGGCGGTGGGGCATTCGTCCTTGTAGGACATGTCGGTGTGCCAGACGGCCTCTCCATTGCCGAGGGAGCCGATGGGGTGGCCGTCCTTCTCGATGTTGGACATGACGGCAATGTTGGGATGATCTGGGATGTGCGGCTGGCCGGTCCAGGGGGTGATGGGGCCCTTGTCGAGCGTGCCGAAATAGCCGCTGAAGCGCTCCAGCTGCTCCAGGCTCAGGGAGTGGCCGCGGAACCGGATCACCAGATGGTCGAGCCAGGCATTACGGATGGCCTCTATGGTGGCCGCGTCCAGGGGCTGGGAGAGGTCGACGCCCGTGATGTCGGCACCGAGTGCCTTGCCGGATGGCTGGATGCGGAGGGCGGTGGTGACGGACATGGGCGTGGACTTTCCGATTCTGCTGGCTATCAGGGCAGAGTTTATGGCAAGGCTGGTGCAATCTCCAGACAAGGCTTCACGGAAGGCAGTAACAGACATGAAAATCGGAATGATCGGGGCGGGGGCCATGGGCTCCGTCTATGGCGCACTGATGGCGGATGCGGGCCATGAGGTCTGGATGTTCGACAAATGGCAGGAGCACGTGGACGCCATGAACACCACAGGCTTGCGCCTGGAAGGGGCGTCGGGCGACCGGGTGGTGGCTATCAACACGACGACCGATGCCGCGGCCGCAGGACCCTGTGAGATGGCGATTGTGGCGACCAAGGGGCACGACACAGCGGCCGCCCTGGGCGCAGGCCGGGCCATGGTCGGGCCGGAGACCATGGTGCTGCCGCTGCAGAACGGCCTGGGCAATGTGGAGCGCATCCAGGCATTGCTGGGTGAGCATACCGGCAGCGTGCTCTGTGGCATCGCGGGCGGGTTTGGCGCCAGCATGCGGGGGCCGGGCCATGCGCATCATAATGGCATGGCGGCGATCAACATTGCGGAGGCCGCGGGCGGTAAGTCCGAGCGGCTGGACCGGGCGGTGGAGGCCTGGCGCTCCTCCGGCTTTACCTGCGATGCCTTTGACGACATCTGGCCGGTGGTCTGGAGCAAGCTGAACGCCAACATCGCGGTCAGTGCCTCATGCTCGCTGTTCGGGCTGAAGACGGGCCAGGTGAAGGCGAATGAGCATGCCTGGGAACTGTCAAAGGCCTGCGTGCTGGAGGCTTCTGCCTGCGCAGCGGCGAACGGCATCAAGCTGCTTTATGACGATCCGATCCAGTGGGTGAGCGGCTTCATCGACAAGATGCCGGACGCGCATCCCAGCATGTATTAGGACGTGATGGCAGGCCGCCGGTCGGAGATCGGCACGATCCATGGCGGCGTGGTCGATGAGGGCAAGCGGCTGGGCGTGCCGACGCCAACCTGCGAATTCATGGTGACGGCGGTGCGGGCGCTCGAAGAAAAAAGCCGCCAGCAGGGCGACGCCTACCAGCGGCATTGATCTTGCCGGTTGCTGAACGCACCACCACCATATTGAAAGAGTGGGCTGATTCACGAAACGCTTGCGGATGCAAGCGTTTCGATCAGACCCCTAGGCGGCGGCTTCTTCCGACTTGCCTTCCGTGTCATCATCGTTGTCGTCCCCGTTTTCATCGTCATCGTCTTCCGGATCAACTACCGGCGCGGCGACGGGGGAGGCAGCGCTGAGGATGGCTTCCAGCTTGTCCTGAGCTTTCTCCTCATCGACGCGGTCGATGGCGGCCAGTTCGCGCACCAGGCGCTCCAGCGCGGCCTGATAGATCTGGCGCTCGCTGTAGGATTGGTCAGGCTGGTCGGCGTTGCGATAGAGGTCACGGACCACTTCGGCAACCTGCACCAGATTGCCGGAGTTGATCTTGGCCTCGTATTCCTGGGCGCGGCGGCTCCACATGGTGCGCTTGATCCGGACCTTGCCCTTCAGGGTCTTCAGCGCATCCTGCATATCTTTCTTGGAGGCCAGACCGCGCAGGCCGGCACTGTCGACTTTGCCGACCGGGATGCGCAGGGTCATCTTTTCCTTATCGAACTCAATGACAAGCATTTCCAGTTCCATACCGGCGACTTCCCGCGTCTCTATGGAGGTCACCATCCCAACGCCATGGGCCGGGTAGACGACGTGATCGCCTGGTTTGAACTTTGTTAGCTTTGCCATATTTAAAACCTCTTGATTGCCTATGCCGTTGCCTGAAGAGCACCGGGCAGGTGCCATTGCACGCAGTGTTAGTTGCTGATTTTCACAGCTGGGATCGAGTGTCAGTCGGGCTGGCACGTGTATTGGACCGGGAAAATCCCGGGACCAATGAGCCCTGATTACCTTCGTTACTGGCCATCCGGTGCGGTTTCACCAACCGATTGTTCCGGGCTGCTTTTTCTTTCCTTGTGCTAACTCAGATACCCATTGGGATATAACGGCACCGAACGGAACCATCATTAGATGACATATATGTATTTGGGGGTCTGATTCCAGGCCCCCAAATACATATATGCGCGCACCGTATTCGGCTGTGGCTTATTTCGGCGTGAAGTTATGCTTCACCCGGCGCCGGGTCGAAATGTTCTTTGAACTTGTTGGGAACGCCTTCCCATTCCTTGGCGTCGGCCGGCGCCTCGCCCTTGCGGGTGATGTTGGGCCAAGCTTCGGAATATTCGCGGTTGAACTCAACCCATTCCTCGGCACCTGGTTCGGTGTCCGGTTTGATGGCGTCTACTGGGCATTCGGGCTCGCAGACACCGCAGTCAATGCATTCATCCGGGTGGATGACCAGCATGTTGGTGCCAACGTAGAAGCAGTCTACCGGGCAGACCTCCACGCAGTCCATGTGCTTACACTTAATGCAATCTTCATTCACAATGTAGGTCATCGAAGACTCCTGGAGTGCCAGCGCAGCTCCTGCGGCGCGGGGCAACGGAAAAAGCGGTTAAATCTGCCTAGCGCCTTTGGAAGCTGAAATCAATTCCAGGAAGGTCACACCGGGCCTTCTTCGCTTGGCGGTATTGCGTCGTAGAGCGTTTGGGCTTCGGCCGGTGGTCCGCGCCGCTCACCCATGGCCAGGACCTTGACGACGATCACGTCGTAGCCGCGCGGCAATGCCAGCACATCGCCGATGCGCACCAGACGGCTGGCTTTCCGCACCACATCGCGGTTGATGCGCACCCGCTTTTTGGTGATGAGGGTGGTGGCGACGGCGCGGGTCTTGCAGAAGCGGGCGTGCACCAGCCACTTGTCCAGGCGCAGGCTTTCGCCTGTTTCTTGCTCTTCAGTTTTGCGCATGCCGCTAGGATGAACCGGCCAGGGCGAGCGCTTCACGCAAGCCGGCAAAGGGCAGGGGCGCTGGGATGGACGGGGCCGCGCTGGTTGGCGGTGGCTGGCGGAGCGGTTTGCGTTCTTTCGGCGCTGTTGCCGGCGCTGAAAGCTTGGCCGGACGCGATTTGGGCGCACGGGGCTTCGGCGGGCGGGCCTTCTTGAATTCCTTGGAACCACGGCGGGCGAAGATGGGCTTGCCCTCTTCTGATTGTGTGCCGGTCGAGTAGAAGTACAGGCGCTTCAACAGCGGGGGCAGATCGGTCTCAGGCAGGCTAACCATGGCCGCCAGTTTCGGGGTGATGGCGATACTGCCTGCGGCCGCGCTCCGGAAAACAGCGGCGGCGAAACCTTCCCACTTGTCCAGGCGGATCGCGTGCTGGCCAGCGACCACGTAGCCGAAGACCCGAAGCCAGTCCGTGTCGGTCCCGTGCGTGACGGGCAACAGAGGCGCGCGTTCGGCAGGGCTTTGCCGCTCGCCGAAATACAGTTGCCAGAGCAGCAACCGCCAGCGCTGCCCTGCACCTTTCATCAATTGCGGCAGGTAGAGGCAATCATGGCCGATGCGCACGCCCTGGTCAGTCAAACGCTTGCGGTCAGGCTTGGCCAGGGTGTCCAGTTCCTGGCGGATTTCCTGGCGGGCGAGAACTCCGGCATTCTCGATCAGGCGGTAACCAATGCCGCGCAGTGCGGGGCTGCCATCCAAGCTGCGGATGCGGGCGAAGGGGTCAAGCTTGCGGCGGACTTCTTCGTCGAGCCAGGCTTGCAGGCGGTTGCGTAATACCTGGCGGTGGCGGCTATCGAGCAGGGCGCTTGCCATGGGCTCGATGCAGGGTTTCAGCCAGTCGGCACCCTTGACCAGTGCGCCAATGGGCTCTCCGTTCCAGGCAACGCGATTATTCTCCACCAGGGTGAATTCTTTGTGCTTGGCCTGGGCAACTTGCAGCACCCGGGTATCAATCTCCTGGCGGAGCACCCGGTTGGCGGCGTTCAACAGCGCGCGGCCGTCTTCGCCCCGGTCGGCGGCATCCGGAGTGAAACGGAAGCCGGTGAGCGTGCCCACATGCTCGCCTTCGACCAGGACCTGGCCATCGGCTGCGACGCCGCCAATAAGCTCGTCGCCATCGCGCAGGCGACGGACCAGAACTGCGGTGCGGCGGTTAACAAAGCGCTGGGTCAGGCGGTCGTGCAAGGCGTCGGAGAGGCTGTCCTCGATGGCCAGTGCCTGCTCGCGCCACTGGTCCGGATCGTCCAGCCAGCCGGTGCGGTGGGCGATGTAGGTCCAGGTGCGGGTGCCCGCGATCCTGGCCATCAGCGTGTCGATATCGCCGTCGGTGCGGTCCAAGCGGTTGATGTGATTGGCGACCCAGTCGTTGGGCAGTCTGCCCTCCCCATGGCTGGCAGAGCGGAACTCGAAGATGCGGGCCAGCAGCCGGGTGTGCGAGTCGGTGAGGGTCTTGGAAAAATCCGGTACCTGGCAGATGTCCCAGAGCAGCCGGATGGTATCGTATCCGGTGGCGCGCTTGGCAACCGACGGCATCTTCGCCAGGGCTTCCAGCGTGCGCTGATCGTCGGCGCGGCGGGTGCGGCGGAGGAAGGGGTAGGGTGGCTTCTCGTCCAGGGTCCGCATCAGGCCGGCGGTGGAGCGGAAATCCAGGTCGCGGTTGCGCCACATGAGCGTGCGCAAGGTCTCGAACTCGTGGTTCTCCACACGCTGCACCAGTTCCTCGTCCATGCCCCCGACATCGGCGGTGGTGCCGAAGGTGCCGTCGGACATGTGCCGCCCGGCGCGCCCGGCAATTTGGCCGACCTCGCCCGGCAGCAGGTCGCGCAGGCGGTTGCCGTCATACTTGTGCAATGCTGAGAAGGCGACATGGCGCACGTCCATGTTCAGGCCCATGCCGATGGCATCGGTCGCCACCAGATAGTCCACTTCGCCGGACTGGTACATGCCGACCTGGGCGTTCCGTCCGCGGGGGCTGAGTGCGCCCATGACGACGGCGGTGCCGCCCCGCTGACGCCTGACAAGTTCAGCCAGCCGGTAAACCTCGGCCGCCGAGAAGCCTACGATGGCGGAGCGCGGTGGCAGGCGGGTCATCTTCTTGTGGCCGGCATAGCTAAGGGTAGAAAAGCGCGGACGGGTGATGAATTCGCAGCCCGGCACCAGCGCGCGGATCAGGTGGCGTGCTGTCTCCGAACCGAGGAACATGGTCTCGCTATGGCCACGGGCATGCATCAGCCGCTCAGTGAAGATGTGGCCGCGCTCCGGATCGGCCGCCATCTGGATTTCGTCGACGGCCAGAAAGTTGACCATGACGTCGAGCGGCATGCTCTCCACGGTGCAGACATAGTACTTGGGCCGGGGCGGGATGATCTTTTCCTCGCCCGTGACCAAGGCGACCTGACCTGCGCCGCGGATCTTAACGATCTTGTCGTAGTTCTCGCGCGCTAGCAGACGCAGCGGGAAGCCGATCAAGCCTTTGTTGTGGGCGAGCATCCGCTCGACAGCGAGGAAGGTCTTGCCGGTATTGGTAGGCCCAAGCACAGCCAAGACTCGCCCGCCTCCCGAGAGGGAGGGGTGTCGGTATTCGTCGGTGGTCCGCCCAAAATTGGAGGTATCCATCGGCGCCTCCGGCTGGCGGGTGAACGTGCCCTTAGAGTGGGGAGATTCCGGGCGGGGCGCAATAGGCGCTGCCCGCAAAGAGGCGGGGCATATCGCCGAGTCTGCCACAGATTAGCCCGACAGGCTTGATCTGTCTGGAACCGCCACCATATTGCAGCCTGATTTTGGGGCATCGCGCGCGCGCTTCTATTTTGGAGACTTACCCATGACCACCGCCGAAAGCGGCAACCCGGAGCAGATGGAATTTCAGGCCGAAGTTGGCCGCTTGCTCGATCTGATGGTCCACTCGGTCTATTCCGACAAGGAAGTGTTCCTGCGGGAGTTGATCTCCAACGCTTCCGATGCTTGCGACAAGCTGCGGTATGCGGCCCTGACCGACAGCGCGCTGGCGGGGGAGGCGACGGATTTCCGGATATCTATTGCCCCCAACAAGGCCGAGCGTACCATCACCATTTCCGACAACGGTATCGGCATGAGCCGGGACGACATGGTCGGGAACCTGGGCACCATCGCGCGCTCCGGCACGGCGGCCTTTGTCGAGCAGCTTTCGGGTGACGACAAGAAGGACTCGAACCTGATTGGCCAGTTCGGCGTTGGCTTCTATTCCGCCTTCATGATTGCGGAGCGCGTCTCCGTTGTCTCCCGCAAGGCCGGGGAGAGTGTCGCTCATTCCTGGGAATCCGATGGCCGGGGCAGCTTCTCGGTCGCGTCGGCGGAGAAGGCGGAGACCGGCACCAGCATCACCCTGCACCTGCGGGAGGGCGAGGATGAGTTCCTGGAGCCAAACCGCCTGCGCTCCATCATCAAGACCTATTCCGACCATATCGCCATTCCGGTCGCTCTGGCCGAAGAACCCGCCGAGGGTGAGGAGGCGAAGGAGCCGGAGACGGTCAATGCCGCCTCCGCCCTCTGGACCCGCTCGAAGAGCGAGGTCATGGATGAGCAGTACAAGGAATTCTACCATCACGTCGGCCATGGCTTCGACGACCCCTGGCACACGATCCACTGGCGGGCCGAGGGCACGATTGAGTACTCGGCCCTGCTGTTCCTGCCGGGCGCCAAGCCCTTCGACCTGTTCCACCCGGAACGCAAGAACGCGCTGAAGCTGTATGTTCGCCGGGTCTACATCACCGAAGGCGTGGAGGACCTGCTGCCGGGCTGGCTGCGCTTCCTGCGGGGCGTGGTGGATTCCGAAGACCTGCCGCTGAACCTCAGCCGCGAGATGTTGCAGAACAATCCGGTGGTGCGCCAGATCCGCAACGGCCTGACCCGCCGGGTGTTGAACGAACTCACCACCAAGGCGGAGAAGGAGCCGGAGGAATTCGCTCAGTTCTGGGAGAATTTCGGCGCGGTGCTGAAGGAAGGCCTCTACGAAGACCAGGCCAACAAGGACGCGCTGCTGAAAATCGCCCGCTTCCGCTCCACCAAGCGCGATGGCTGGATCAGTCTGGCCGAGTATGTGGAGGGCATGGCCGAGAACCAGACCGCCATTTACACCATTGCCGGTGATGATTTGGACGCGCTGAAACGCTCGCCGCAATTAGAGGGCTTTATCGCCAAGGGCGTCGAAGTGCTGCTGCTGACCGATCCGGTTGACGAGTTCTGGAGCAGCATGGTTGGCGAGTTCGACGGAAAGCCGCTGAAGTCCGCGACCCGCGCAGGCGACGACCTCTCCAGCATCAAGGCCGCCGACGCACCGGACCAGCCAGAAGCCGAGCCAGAGGGCGCGATTGGCACGGTGATTGCTGCCTTCAAGCTGGCGCTGGGCGATGCAGTGAAGGACGTGCGCGTCTCCGACCGCCTGACCGACAGCGCCTGCTGTCTGGTGGCGGACGAGAACGACATGGACCTGCACCTGGAGCGCATGATGCGCCACCATGGCCAGAAGGTGGACCGCGCGCCCCGCATTCTGGAACTGAACCCGCGGCACTCGCTGGTGAAGCGCCTGGCGGAGAAGTTGGACGGCCCGGATGCTGCGGACAAGGCTGAGGACTATGCCTTCCTGTTGCTGGACCAGGCCCGGATCGTGGAGGGTGAACTTTTGCCGGACCCGGTCGCTTTCGCCCGCCGCATGGCCAGCGTGATGGAAGGTAGTGTGGAGTAAAGAAACGAAAGGTGCGCTCTGCTTGTTTGCAGGCGCATCCAATCCGGGCTTATGCTTCGAATAGCTTGATAGGCGCGCCGTCGCCCGTGTGGCTGTGCGCCTAACTTGCATTCAAGGAGCATAGCCATGCCTGAAGAACTCTTCGCGCCCGTCCTGCAAAACCCCGCCATCGCAGCGCCGCCCAGTGCCATCGGCCGGCTTTTCGAGCTTGTCCTGGCTTTCCTGAACCGGTTTTTTGGGAAGAAGCATCCTGGCAATTTCGATGCGGAAATCGGTTCCTGGCGCTTGCCGGACGTCAATATCACGGACTTTACCGGCAATGTGCCGCCGCGGCCGCTGAACAATAACAGCTGTAGCAAACATATTTACGTCTATTGCTACGTCTTTAACCGGGCCGCGCAATGCACGTTTGCAGGCCAGATGGCTGCACTGGCGCAGGCGACGGGAAAGGTCGCCGAGTACATCCGCGATGACTACAACTGCACCAATCCCAATTGCCTGCAGGAAGTGGGCGAGTTGGTGTGGTTCGGGTTCAAATGCACGAGGTTTGCACCAACCGGAGACAGCGCTGCGGTACTGGTGCGCTTCCGTTGTGTGCCGGAATTGTAGAGGCCAAAATTGCTGGTGCCGGGGAGATTAGAACTCCAACAGCACTGCCGTCGCCAATGTCGCGATGCAGAAGACCGACACGATCGGTAGCAGGTCCAACTCGCGCAGCGGTCGCCGGAAACGCAGATAGCGCCGGATGTGCCAACCGCCAAGAACGATGGTGGCAAAGCAAGGGCTGAGTCGCACCAGTGCTGCCGCCAGCAGCAGGCGCGGGTCTTGGCTGCTGCCATAGTGGCCCTCGCCCAGCAACTGCCAGCCCCAGGCCAGCAATAGCGGCACCAGCACGATGGTTGCCCAGAAGCTCACGACTGAAACCACCACCAGGATACGGTCAGCTGGTGAAGCTTTTGTGGTGGAATGCTCGGTCATGCGGCTCTCTTTATCCCGGTCGCTTTTCGCTTTGATAGGCCATTATTCCCTGCCGTTGATATTACTATAGCGGGAAATCGCCTAGGCCGAGGGAACGCGCGGCAATGAGCATACTGAAACTCGCCATTCACGCTGAAGATTGATGGCCCGGAGATGATGCGGTGGTTTTTCATCCATTCCTAAGGGGTTATATTTCATCTGAAAAAGCCCTTAGATCGTAGAATGCCTAACAAAAAATTCGCGGAGATATACGCGTGAAGTCCATGAACTTTCTCGGACGTGCAACCGTACGGCTGCTGTCGGCGGAAACCGACCGGATGCCAGGTGCCGTGCCAGATTTCTTGCCGGAGACGTCTTGGCGCTGGCCGGCGACACCCGAGCACCGGCCATCTGACGCTCTCAACGACGATTTGCATGCAGAAATATTGGCTGTATTCGGCGGTGGACGAGGGGGCACCGCCAGCCCTGGCTATCAAAGATCGAATCCCGCTCGGTAGATGGGTCTGAGAACAATCTGAATAACCCGGAATACGGCGTTGCCGGTCAGGAGCTACTGCGGCTTGAGCCAGACAGCTACACAGACTTCGGCGAAACTCTGGCAGGGCAAGACCGGCCAAACCCAAGGGAAATTTCAAACATCGTCATGCAGCAGACAGAATCTCTGCCTGACGAAAGTGGCATCAGTGACTTCTTTTGGCTTTGGGGCCAGTTTCTCGACCACGACATCACCCTTTCGGAAGCAGGGTCGAGCGAAGGAGCGGCCATCGCTGTTCCAGCCTATGACCCCTATTTAGATCCATTTGGAACGGGCACTGCCGCCATACCGTTTTTCCGTGTCGATCCGGTGGGGGGACCGGGTAAATCTCCCCCCGAATGTATAAAAACGAGATCACGGCATTCATCGATGCCTCCAACATTTATGGGTCGGATGAGGAAACGCTTGAGCAACTGCGCGATGCTGGCGGGAAGTTCAAAATCCAGGACGGTCTGCTGCTCCCAGATGGCGAGGGCGGTGTGCTGACCGGAGATGTCCGTGCAGCGGAAAACATCGCCCTGACCTCAATGCACACGCTGTTCGTTCGCGAACACAATTGGTGGGTAGACAAGCTGGCAGTTCAGGGGCCCTGGCTATCCAGCGACGCGCTGTTCGACGGGGCAAGAGCCCGGGTCGAGGCCGAAATGCAAGCCGTCACCTTTAATGAATTCCTGCCTGCTTTGGTTGGTGAGCGCGCTGTACCGAGTTATACGGGCTACGATCAGAATGTAGATCCAGGAATTTCCGCGGAATTTTCCGTGGCGGCATACCGGCTGGGGCATACGCTGCTTTCCCCAGAAATCGAACGCCACAACGAGGATGGTACGGAAATAGACGGCGGCGACTTAGCTTTACGCTACGCCTTTTTCAACAATGCCGAAATCCAAGAAAATGGCGGAATTGCCCCAATCCTGCGGGGAGTTTCCGAAGGAGCTGCCCAAGCATACGACACAATGCTGGTCGAAGACGTGCGGTCATTTCTGTTTGGCCCCCCAGGGGCAGGCGGCTTTGATCTGGCGTCTTTGAACATCCAGCACGGGCGTGACATAGGCATCCCAACCTATAATGACATGCGTGAAGCCATCGGGCTAAGCCCAGCAGAAGACTTCGCCGGGATTACCAGCGATCAGGATACCGCTGTCAGGCTGGAAGCCGCCTATGGTGACGTCAATCTCGTCGACCTTTGGGTCGGTGGCTTGGCGGAAGACCGTATAAATGGCGGACTGCTGGGCGAGACGTTTTCCGCCATTGTGGTCGACCAGTTTTCCCGCATCCGAGACGGTGACCGATTTTGGCGCCAGGCCGACCGCTTTGCGCCCCAGGAGGAAGCCGCGCTTTGGTCAACGACGCTCTCTGACATTGTCTTGCGCAATACTGAAATCGAGTATCTGCAACGGGATGTTTTCACCGCCTACCATCGCATCGGCGGCAGCGAGGGCAGAGACCGGATTGCGGGCACAGGTGACGGTGACCTGCTGATCGGCTTTGGTGGTAATGACCGGTTGGCGGGCCGCGCCGGCGATGACGAACTGTTCGGCGGCGATGGAAATGACATTCTGGTTGGTGGGGCTGGGAGCGATATCCTGACCGGCGGTTCCGGCTCAGACCGCTTCGTTTTCTCTGCTGTGACTACAAACCATGAGATTGTCGCCGATTTCAGTGTCGGGGACTCATTGAGACTTCACCAACTCGATCTCGAAGATGCATTCGTCTCGCTAGCAGAGGCGCGCTCGCTTTTCGACATGGATGTGACCTTCGCCTTTTCCGAGACCCAGTCCATTACATTCGAGGGCATCGGACCGGCTGGACTAGGTGTGCTATTCTCTGGTGGCTAATGATCTGATCGCAACGTTTGCGTCCGCATGCATTTCGTGACTCAGCTAACTCTTTCACTATGTTGGCGGTTCGATTCAGCAAATGGATGGGTACCACCCGTTCCCACCGAACCACCAGGCACTGCGCTGTTGACGGGATAGGGCTGCCTTCGGCGCGCGCGCGCTGTATTCTCAACCAGAACGGCTCGGCATCCATGTTGGGACACTCAAGGGCCGACACTCAAGGACGCTTCCATGCCGCTTTCCACCAACACACCCGGCGGGGCCGGTTCCGCCTCTGCCGCACCAGGAAAACCGGAGCGTTGGAAAGCTGTTCTGCCGGTGCTGACGCCTGTCGGCCAACCCTTCCAACTCTGCTTGAAGGTAGAGGATATTAACGGCAATACGCCGGATCAGACCGGCGGGACCGGGCGCCTGGAGACAGAGAGGCCGGTTCATGGCTTGCCGGAGACGGTGACCTTTGCGCCTGGTGAGGCAAAGAAGTGCATCGAGGGTCTCTCGGTGGAGCAGGAATGCGATCTGAGCATCCGGGTACGCGGACCAAGTGGCTCTGTTTTGGTGGAGAGCAACCCCTGCCGTGTATCGGACGCCTATCCTTATTCCATCCGCTGGAGCGACGCCGTGGCGGAAGCGGCTGGGCAGGGTTATCCCCGGACGGCAACCGACCTGGCGGCTGTGGAGGCCGCAGACGGAACCGGGGAGGCCAGCCGCAGCAATCACTTCGCCACCACCGGCGCCCGGATATTTCTGGAAGCGGCGGTCAAGGATGCAGTCTTCAGCCTCGATCTTGCCGGTGTCTCGCCCGTGGAACGGATCGAACTCTGCGACGGGCGGGAGGCGCTCGACGTAATGCGACCCTACGGGAAGCGCGATCTCGGTGCCCGTGTGCGGGTGATCTGGCAGGGCGCAGAGAGTGCTGAGCCGGGCAACCCGGCGCGCTGGGACGGCAATCTCTACCTGCATGGCAACCGCATCCGGCAGGCGAAGCCGATCAACTTCCCGCCTGCCGGCCCGCCCCTGGAGACGCGCGGCGACCTGGGGCTGGCCTGGAAAGCGGAGACTGACGGCGGCTTCGGTGGCCTCGATCTTTGGCTGGCGGAGGCGCAAGCCGGGCGCATGGAGATCGAAACGCCGGAAGGGCGGTTTGAAATCCTGATCGAAGATATCGGCATGGAGGATATGCGCTTCGAATGCGGAGGCCTGGATAAGGCGCTTCGCGTTTACCGCCTGCCGGAGCGATTGACAGCGAAGACACTTAAGTGGAGCCGCTCGCTGCCGGTGCGCGGGGCCAGGGAGGAGGATGCCACCCTTCAAGCCTGCGTCACCTTCGAAGACGGCCACCAGGCCTGGAGCGCCCCGGTATCTTCGACGTAGCCAGATAAGAGCGCCTTTCCCGGCTGAGCCGCAGGCGAGCGCCGGGAAAGGCGCTCTTTTGGGGAGGGTAGCCTAAAAAGTCGTCGGCCAATTGCTCAGCAGATGCTGGCCGATCTGCTTACCCTCATACACCTCCAGCAGGCGGATCAGATGGGCGCGGGTTTCCTTGGGATCGACCACGTATTGCGCCTCGTAGAGCCCTGCGAGGTCCCAGGCTTCTGTATCCCGGTCTAGCTCTGCCGCCAGTTCGGTGAAGCGTTCGGGCTCTTCGTCGGCCTTCACGCCATGCAGCACGTTGACCGCCAGCCGCGGCTCCATAAAGCCCAGGTCGGCGGTTGGCCAGATCAGCGTCTCATCAGCATTCCGGCCGCCGCCCATGTTCAGGTAGGCTTGGCCGTAGGACTTCCGCATGATCACGGCGAAGCGGGGCACTGTTACCAGCGCGTGGGCGTTCATCCAGTTCATGATCTTGCCCGGCGCGCGCTTGCGTTCGCCCTCTACGCCGATGAAGAAGCCCGGCTGGTCCACAATGCTGACAATCGGGATGTTGAAGCTGTCGCAGAGAATCATGAACGACACGGCCTTGTCGCAGGCATCCGGATCGATCGCGCCGCCTTTGACCAGCGGATTATTGGCGAGGAACCCGACCGTCCGTCCGCCGATCCTGGCGAGCGCGGTCACAATTGCCCGGCCGAAGCGGCTCTTCAGTTCGAATACGGAGCCATTGTCGGCGATCACGCGCAGCACGCGGCGGACGTCATAGACCCGCTGGCGCTCGGTCGGCACGATGTCGAGGATCTTGTCCTGGTCGTCGTCCGAGCCCGCCGGCACGTCCGCGACCGGCGGTTCCTGCCCGTTGTTGGAGGGCAGGTAGGAGAGGGACTGTTTGACCGCGTCGAGCACTTCCTCGTCGGTATCGAAGGCCTGATCGACCAGGCCGGTGACTTCGGTGTGCAGCTTCCAGCCGCCCAGTTCTTCCGGGCTGATTTCCTGACCGATGGCGAGCGAGGTGACGCGCGGGCTGGTCACGGCCATCACCGCGCCCTTACGGGCGAACACCACGTCGGAGATCACGCTGTACCAGGTTGAGGAGCCATAGCTCTGACCCATCAGGGTGGAGACCCACGGCGTTTCGCGGGTCCGCCGGTATTCTTCCCGGTCCTGGCCGATGGTTGCGCGGCCGGACGCTCCCATCCGGTCCGGCATACGCCCGCCGCTGCTTTCGCCCAGCAGGATGAGGGGCATGCCGCGTTCCCGCGCGGTTTTCTTCATGTGCCCCATCTTGCGCATGTTTACCTGGCTTGAAGAGGCGCCGAGCACGGTGAAGTCATTGGCGACCAGGGCAACAGGCCGACCATCGACTTTGCCATAGCCTGCGATCTTGCCGTCGGCGGGGGACTTGTCGCGTGTTTCGGGACGAATGGAGTAGGCATGCAGCCCTGCCTCCAGGAACGAGCCTTCATCCAGGAAATAGTCCAGCCGCTCGCGCGCGTTCAGAACGCCGCTATTGCGCCGCGCCTCGATCTTGCGTGCGCCGCCCATGGCCATATTGGCTTCGCGGCGGCGGGCGAGTTCGGCGAGTTTTTCGTCGTGAGACATGGCGGGCAGGCTTCCTGAAGGGCGTTCATTGGTTGCCGCCATCCAATCCGCGCGCCCGCACCGGGTCAAGGGTGCTGCCTGGCCGCAAGCGCTTTGCCTAGTACCGGCCGGCGTCGATCGGTTGCTCGGCGGCGATGCCTTTCAGGCGTTCGGCGTAGGCGGCAAGCACCGCCTGGCGCTCGGCATCATCCATCCGGGCTCGACCAAAGACGATATGCGGCTGCAACACGTCAAAACCCAGATAGCCGAACATGCCCCGCTGAATGGGGCGCAGCACGCCCATCATCTCGCCATTGATGCCGTCGGCCGTGTAGGCGGTATCCGGGCCGCCTGTGGTCATGGCAATCATGGCCCGTTTGCCGCTTTGGCTGCCATTCTCATAGGTCATGCCGGGGCCGTAGATGCGGCCGCGGACGAATACCCGGTCCACCCAGCCTTTGAACACGCCAGGCAGGCCGAACCACCAGAGCGGAAACTGCCAGATCATCAGATCGCACCATTGGAGCTTGGCAATCTCCGCTTCCAGCTCCGGGGTAAAACCGCCCGTTGCCGTTGCGTGCTCTTCCTTGATCTGCGGTCGGAAATAGGCCGGTTCGCTTGCTGTTGTGAAATTCGCGCGGGTCGATGCCGCGTCGAAGTTCATGGCGAACAGGTCAGAAACCTGCACCGTATGGCCAGCCTCCCGCAGTGTCCTTTCCGCGGTCTCAAGCATGGCGTGGTTGAAGCTTTGCGGCTCCGGGTGCCAGTAAACGAGAATGACGTTTGTGTGGTTCTCCGGCAGTTTAGTGGTCGGGGGCAGTTACTGAAGGTAGACCGCGCGGAAGCGCGCCGCCACTTTCCCATCGGCGGCGATTAGCGAGAGGATAACGCCATGGATTTCCCAACGGACGGTTTGGCCTAGGGCTTGCCGCATGCCCCGTTCATATTCGTCAGTAGGGGACCCGCAGGCCATCAGCGTTGACATGCCGGGTCTGAAAGTCAGCTTGCCCCCCTCAAGCACATATTCGCCGCCGATACCATTGCAGCCAGCGGTGCCGCGATACCAGGTGCGGCTCGATTCGAGCAGGATATGCGGCTCGCGGCTGCCTGGAACGTCACCGATGCGCTCTCCCGCCAGTTCACTCACCCGCCAATAGGTATTGGTCAGCGAAGCATCTGGGATTGGTGGCTGACATTCCTGTTCGCCGGTGATGTTGTCCAACCGATGGACGATCATCGTGGGCTCGGTGCCTGCGCCATCCACCTTCGGGCGTTGCTCAATTGTGGCGGAAACGGAAGCGAGGGCCGGTCTGCCGGGTTCGGTGGCAGCGTTGCGGTAGGTGCGCTCCAGCCGCGGGAAGTCCTTCTCCATCGCAACCGGGTAGGTCTGACCGGTGCGGCATTCCTGGAACAGGGCAGCATCTGCCATGTAGCGGAACAGGCCATTGTAGCGGGCCGGTTTGGGCTCCGCCTGCTGACGGCCGCGGCTTACCATTTTCAGCACGATTTTAACCGAGTCGCCCGCGCCCCTGGTCAAGACCGGGTGCGCCGTATCAGTGGTAAACAACAGCCGATCGCCATCGGTGATCGATGCCCGGACCGTATAGGTGTGCTGGTCTTTGATGGCCGCGGGATCATAGGCAATCGCGAAGCGGTAGGGCGGATGGCCCGCCGGGTCGATGACTGTCCGCCCGATCTCTGCCGCCGGCACGTCTTGCAGGGAGGTGTCGAGCAGCACTGCGGTCAATACCGCGCTTGGCGGCAGAGCGATCCGCTCGCGGTAAAAGGCCGTGCCATGGACGCTGGCGCCGTCTGCAGGAGCGGACAGCGGCAGTAGCGCCAATCCGGTCAGTAGAACCGCTATTCGCGAAAGAAGCTGCATAGAGAATAATCCCGCACGATAAATAGGCCCCCGGCCTCGGGCAGAGGTGGGGGCGTCAGCAGAGACATGCAAACCCTTTGTCGCCCGGCAGGCTGGACCAGGGGAGGGGCCTATTGCGGGCCCAGCACCTGTTCCATGCGCTTGCGGGCATGGCCTAGATAGCGCCAAGGCTCGAACATCTCTGCCAGGGTGTCTGCGCTGACGAGGTTGGTGACTTCCGGGTCGCCCTGCAACCGCTCCAGGAACGAGCCGCCTTCGCGCCAGGTCGCCATGGCATGCACCTGGACCTTGGCATAGGCGTCCTCGCGGCTCATGCCGCCCTGGGTCAGGGACAGAAGTACGTACTGGGAATAGACCAGCCCGCCAAGCTTGTTCAGGTTCGCCAGCATGTTGTCTTCGTAGACGACCAGGTTCTCGATCACGCCGGCCATGCGGTTGAGTGCGAAGTCCAAGGTCACGGTCGCGTCCGGGCCGATCATGCGCTCAACGCTGGAGTGGCTGATGTCGCGCTCGTGCCAGAGGGTGACGTTCTCCATGGCAGGAACCGCGGCAGAGCGAACGATGCGGGCGAGACCGGTCAGGTTCTCAGTCAGCACTGGGTTCCGCTTGTGCGGCATGGCCGACGAGCCCTTTTGGCCGGGGGAGAAGAACTCCTCTGCCTCCAGCACTTCGGAGCGTTGCAGGTGGCGAATTTCGGTCGACAGGCGCTCGATGCCGCTGGCGATCACGGCCAGGACGGAGAAGAACATGGCGTGGCGGTCGCGGGGGATGACCTGGGTGGAGATGGGCTCCGGCGTCAGGCCCAGTTTCTCCGCCACATACTCCTCAACCCGCGGGTCGATAGCGGCGAAGGTGCCGACCGGGCCGGAGATGGCGCAGGTGGCGATTTCCTTGCGCGCGGCGACCATGCGCTCCCGGTTGCGCACGAACTCCGCATAGTGCCCGGCGAGCTTCATGCCGAACGTGGTCGGCTCCGCATGGATGCCGTGGCTGCGGCCAACGGTCAGCGTTTCCGCATGCTCGTAGGCGCGGGTTTTCAGCGCGGCCAGTACTCGGTCCACGCCCGCCAGCAGCAGGTCAGAGGCGCGGGCCAACTGCACCGCGAGGCAGGTGTCCAGCGCGTCGGAGGACGTCATGCCCTGATGCACGAAGCGCGCTTCCGGACCCACGTATTCGGCGAGGTTGGTCAGGAATGCCAGCACGTCATGCTTGGTCACGCGCTCGATCTCATCGATGCGCTCGATCTCGAACTGACCGCGTTCCCAAACGGCCTTGGCCGCTTCCTTCGGGATGACGCCGAGTTCGGCCTGCGCATCGCAGGCGTGCGCCTCGATCTCGAACCAAATTTCGAACTTGGTCTGGGGCTCCCAGATGCCGACCATTTCGGGGCGGCTATAACGTGGGATCATGTGTCTCGCCTCTATGACTTGCGGATTTGTGCTCTCTATAGCACGAGGCTACATCATAGGAAGTTAGACACATGGCGCAGACCAACCAGATCAATCTTGAAGGCCGCCACGCGGTCGTCACCGGCGCGGCGCAGGGCTTTGGCCTCGCCATCACCACCCGCATGGTGGCAAGCGGTGCCACCGTTTCCATGTGGGGCCGGACGAGGCGGAGCTAGGCAAAGCGGCAGAGCAGTTCGGCTCCAAAGTGTTCGCGCAAGTCTGCGACGTTACCGATCTGGATGAGATTGATGTGGCGGTTGCCGAGTCCAATGATGCCTTCGGCAATATCGATATCCTGGTGAACAATGCAGGTATCACCGGCCCGAATGACGTCACCTGGAACTCCCCGGTAGATGCATGGCGGCGGGTGATTGAGTTGGACATGAACGCGGTCTTCTATTGCTGCCGTTCTGTCATCTCCCAGATGATCGGCCAGAATTATGGGCGCGTGGTCAACATCGCCTTCATCGCGGGCAAGGAGGGCAACGCAAACGCCTCTGCCTATTCCACTGCAAAGGCGGGGATTATCGGCCTGACCAAGTCGCTGGGCAAGGAACTGGCTGACTATGACATTACGGTCAACTGCATCACGCCAGCCGCTGCCAAGACTCGCATTTTCGATCAGATGAGCCAAAGTCATATCGACATGATGCTCTCCAAAATTCCGCGCGGCCGCTTTGTTCTGGTGGAGGAAGTGGCGGTCATGGCAACCTGGATGGCGTCGGAAGAAAATGGCTTCACCACCGGCGGCGTGTTCGACATTTCCGGCGGCCGGGCGACGTATTAGGAGGCTACTGAAAAAACCCAAGTTGCTATCGTCACCCTTCGACAGGCTCAGGGTGAAGGAAATAAACCTTGTTAGTTTTCACCAAGCCTCCGTAAAAACTCTTCATCCTGAGCGCGTCGAAGGATGGCGTTTCAGTCATGCTAAGAGCTTTTGCAGCAGCTTGTTAGGAGATTTGACCATGTGCGCCCCATCCAATCCCGGCACCGCCGTCCCCACCGTCTTCATCGACAACGCCCGTACCCGCGTCACCGAATGGCGATTCCCAAAGCGCGGCGATGCCACCGGCTGGCACCGGCACGAATATGACTATGTGGTCGTCCCACTGATGGACGGATTCCTGGAACTGGTCGACGCGGAGGGCAGGGTGACCAGAGCCGAACTGAAGCACGGCGTGCCCTATTTCCGCGAGGCCGGGGTCGAGCATAATGTGCTGAATGGCAACGACTACGAATTCGCCTTCATGGAGACGGAGTTTCTGGAGCCGCCACCCGGGCGATAGAGGGTCCGAAGCACCGTCAAGCCTGCTATTCTGCCGCCCACCGCTCCACCGGCAGACCCTGCTTCTGCCAGCCAGTGCCATGCTGTCCGCCGATCATGCCCTCTGCAACGTCGCTGACATTGGTGAAGCCTGCCTGCTCCAAGTATTGCCTGGTATAGGCAGAGCGTGAGCCGCGCGCGCAGATCAGCGCTACTGGCTTGGATTTGTCGTCGCCCAGCCGCGCCAGCAGGGCGGTGGCGAAGGCCGGCAGTCCCCCATCGCGGTGGATTGTCTCCGCAATGCCGCCTGCCGGTAAGCCTGTCTGTTGCCATTCTTGTGGTGAACGTACATCAATCAGCGTTATCTCTCCCGCACGGGCCTTGTCGAAGGCTGCCTTTGCGGTGAGGATAGCGCTATCCGCAGCGTTGGCCGTGCCGATGCTCCAAATGAGAATGACAGCTGCCAGTCCGTGCCAGAATTTGATCATCCAGAAATACTCATTGCGGTTGTGCGGAATGCCGTCCGCTCATTGTATAGCGTCCGGGACAGGACCAGTGGTAAATATCCTGGTCAACCCGGAGAAGGCAGGTCTCGCGCGGTTATGACCGGATGCTAAGCACCGAAACAGTCGATGACCTGTTTGCGAAGTATGGTCCGAAATACCGCTGGTTGGTAGCAATCGTCGGGTTGAGCGGTGCCGCTGCAATGATGATGAGCGCGACATTGGTCAACGTGGCGGTGCCTCATGTGATGGGCGGCTTTGGTATCGGCCAGGACCAGGTCCAATGGATGGCAACCGCCTTCCTGGCCACCATGACGGCCAGCCAGTTGTTGAACGCCTGGATGATTGCAGCCCTGGGGCAGCGGCTAGCCTTCACTATGACATTGGTAGTGTTCGGTCTGGGCTCCATGGTGTCGGCAACCGCGCCCAGTATGGAAATTCTTATCGTCGGCCGGGTGATGCAGGGGTTTGCCGCCGGGATTGTCCAGCCCCTGGTGATGGTGACGATCTTTCAGGTGTTCCCACCGGACAAGCGCGGCCTGGCCATGGGAGTGTTCGGGACAGGCGTTGTGCTGGCGCCGGGCCTGGGGCCGACGGTTGCCGGCGCCCTCATCGATGCATTTAACTGGCGGGCCATATTCCTGCTGCCGTTGCCATTCGTCAGCCTGGCGATGATAGGCGGATTGCTGATTATGCCCAATCCGCCGCGCCCGGTGCGCCTGCCGCGGTTTGACTGGCTTGGCTATGGCCTGCTGTGCTTCGCCTTGTTCTGCATCATGACCGGTTTGGCACACGGCCCCCGCTACGGTTGGAGCTCCGACCATGTCATGACCCTGGTAGGGGGCGGTGTGCTCTCAAGCGCGTTCTTTGTCTGGTGGCAGGTCTGGATGGATGGTCCCTTGCTGGCGGTGCAATTGTTCCGGAACCCGGTCTTTTCCGCTGCGGTCTTCGTCGCGTTTGTGTTCGGCGCGGGCAATTTCGGTTCTACCTACCTGATCCCGGTCTTTGTGCAGGAGGTGCAGGGCTATACCGCTACCCGCGCCGGCGCGGTCATGGTGCCCGCAGCCCTGGTTCTGGCGATGATGTTGCCGTTCACCGGGCGGCTGGCGGACAAGATTCCGGGTTACTGGATGGTGCTGTCGGGGCTGGCGGCCTTCTCCCTCGGCACGGCGTTGATGGTGACCAGCGACGTGAACACCCCGTTCTGGAATTTTGCCATGTTCGCGGTAATCAGCCGGATGGGTCTGGGCTTCATTCTGCCGTCTTTGTCTTCGACGGCGCTGAGCGCGCTGTCGGCGGCGGAGCTTCCCAAAGGCTCCGGCAATATGAACTTCATACGCCAGCTTGGCGGGGCGAGCGGCATCAACCTGACGGTCGTCTGGCTGGTGATGCAGACGTCGGTTCATAGCGATGCTCTGACCGCTACCCAGACCGCGGGAAACGATGCAAGCGCTTCTCTTTTGGCCAAGGTGGCTGAATTGCTGGCGACGACCGGCATCAGCGAAAGCGTGCGCGAGGGCATGGCGCTTTCTTACCTCAGCAACATTGTGCTGGCGCAGGCAGAGGGCTTTGCGTTCCAGGACTGTTTCCTGGCCCTGGCGGCGGTGTTTGCCTTCGCCATGTTGCCGGCTTGGTTGTTGGGACAGGCGCAGCGCCGCGCGTAGGCGCGCAGGGGCTAGTTTCAGCGCGATATTTGCTTGACTTGGGCAGTTCTGTCCGGCGATAAGGTGCGCCTGCATCGCCGGGACCAGAAGGGCGGTGCACCCTTGGTACGACCAATGGTCAAGGGGCCGTAGCTCAGCTGGGAGAGCGTCGCGTTCGCAATGCGAAGGTCAGGAGTTCGATCCTCCTCGGCTCCACCAAGCACTTTTTGCAAGGCAAAAGGCGCTAAGAATTAGCCCTCCGCCCATTCCCACGACTGGCAAGCGATTGCAAAGCAAACGGCTGAAAAGCCGTCGTTCCCGCTGTTTCGGAATTATGCACGTGTAGTGGCACGTTGGTTGTAGTAAACTCCTTGCCAGAGTTGCCCAAAGAATGGGCGTCGCGAGGAGACCGCCAGTCATGAAAATGTCCGTAAATTCTCAAAAACAACCGTCATTCACCGTTACGCCGATCAAACAGAACATCGGCGCAGAGATCACCGGTATCGACCTGACCAAGCCGGTGGATGAGGCGACACGGCAGGCCTTGTACGACGCCGTGGTCGACAATATCGCGGTGGTGATCAAGGACCAGCACTTGAACCCGGCGCAGTTTGCGGCGGCGATGGAGCTGTTCGGAGAGCTGATGCCTGATCAGATCCAGACCAATCTGGCCGATAGCGTGCCGATGGTCAGCATCCTGGACAACTTCCAGAAAGACAGCAAAGGCAACCAAGCGAAGGTGCCGAAAAACGCCACCTGGCACACCGACCACACCAACAAGGAACTGCCGCCGAAGTTCACCTGCCTCTACGCCGTGGCTATCCCCAGCAAAGGCGGTGGCACCTCGGTTGCCAACATGCGGGCGGCTTACGCGTCATTGCCTGCTGAGAAACAGGCACAACTGGCTGGGATGCAGACCGCGAACCAGCGGATCAGCAGCGCGCGGCTGGCCTTTGGCAACCCGGACACCATCGCCGATCAGCAACGGCTGGCCGAACCGCTGATGATGCACCCCTTGGTGCGTACACATCCGGACCGGGGGACCAAGGCGATCTGGTTCCATCAGGGCAAGACCGAGACGGTTACGGGGCTGGATCCGCACGAGACTCAGGATTTCCTGAAGGGGCTGCTGGAGGAAATCATCACGGATGATGTCACCTACACCCATAACTGGAGCCTGGGCGATCTGCTGATCGTCGATAACCGCAGCGCCTTGCACAAAGCCGGCTCGGACTACGACATGAGCGAACAGCATAAGCTCTACCGCACGATGGTGCGTGGCGACCGACCGCGCTGAGGGGAGCCTTCCGATGGGACTTCGCATTTGGCACCAGAGTTTCACGGTGCTCTCCAAACTTGCGCCGTACCGGGCCGCGCTGGAGGCACATATAGCCAATGTCTGCCGGCCGGATACGGAAGTGGTGCTGCACGGCATGCACCCGGACACCTACCAGAC
This sequence comes from Alphaproteobacteria bacterium, assembly GCA_965202745.1. Classification (GTDB taxonomy): domain Bacteria; phylum Pseudomonadota; class Alphaproteobacteria; order Bin95; family Bin95; genus JACKII01. Next base: position 54,907 of record CBDBCB010000016.1, on the reverse strand, counting down.
AGAATATCCCGGCATCGATATCCGCTATGCCTCGCTACAGCATTTGCACAGCGTACAGTTTATCCTGGCGGGGCTGGAGGCGGAGCGGCAGGGCTTCGATGCCTACGCAATCTGCACGATCCCTGATGTGGGCCTGAAGGAGAGCCGCAGCCTGCTGAATATCCCCGCCGTGGGCTATGGCGAGGCGGCGATGCTGCTCTCGTGTACGCTCGGCGAGCGGTTAGGCATCCTGAATTTCATTCCGGAAATCAGCGAGCAGCTAGAGGCCAATGCCCGCGAAATAGGGCTGGGCACTAGGCTGGCCGGCGTACGCCATGAGGGCTTTACCTTCAATGACGTGGTGGCGGGCTTCAATGATCCCGTGCCGGTGATTGAGCGCTTCCAGGAATCCGCCCGCGCCATGATCAGGGATGGGGCGGAGGTCATCATTCCAGGCGAAGCGCCGCTCTGCGTGCTGCTGGCGCTGAACGGCGTCAACCGCGTGGATGAAACGCCGGTGATGGACGGCATTGCTGCCGTGATGAAGATGGCGGAGTTGCAGGCTGACCTGCGCGCCTCAATCGGGGTGAAGCCCGCGGGCGGCGGCTATTACACCGCCCAGGCGCCGCGGGAACGGGTGGAAGAGCTGGTGCGTTTCTATGGCCGCGCTACCCAAGATGCTGATGGATTGTGTTGGGAGTAGCCCCAATTCCCCCTATTTCAGCGCTGCTATCTCCGCTTCGGTGAAGCCTCCTTCCCGCAATACCTCCTCCGTGTGCTCGCCGGGGGAGGGCGGCAGGCGTTCCAGTTTGGGGCCGCCGTGTTCGAAGGCGAAGCCCGCATTGACCAGCTTGATGCCGCCGACCGTCGGCAGCACGTCGCGGTAGGCGTGCTGGGGATGCTCAACCACCTCTGGGACGCTCCAGATTTTAGAGCAGGGGCAGCCGGCCTTGTTCAGGCGCTCGTTTCAGTCGGCGGCAGTGGCCTTGGCAAATTCGCCGTTCAGCAGATCGCGCAGGGCAGGGGCGTTTTCCGTCCGCTTGTCCCAATCGGCAAAGCGCGGGTCGGTGAGCAGGTCCGGACGCTCAACCACTTTCGCCAGCGTCTCGTACTGGCCATCCGTGTTGCAGGCGAGCAGGAAGTGGCCGTCTTGGGCCTGGAACAGGTCCGCGGTGGCCCGGCGGCTGACCGCCATGTTGCCGTACTGCACCGGGCGGAAGCCGGTAAAGGTCCAGTCGGCAACGGCGGGGGAAAGGAAGCTCAGCGCCGAATCCAGCATGGAGATGTTCACCAACTGGCCTTTGCCCGTGACAGTGCGCTGGAACAGGGCTGAGGCGACGGCGAAGGCTCCCGTCATGCCCGCCGCGGCGTCGACGACCGCGAAGCCAGCGCGAGTCGGTCCCATTCCCGGGTGGCCGGTGATCAACATGATGCCGCTGACGGCCTGGATCTTGCCGTCATAGGCGGGGGTAGCCGCATCCGGCCCGACCCGCCCGAAGCCCGAAACGGCGGCATAGATCAGGCGAGGGTTGATTTCCTTCAGCACGTCCCAGCCGATTCCGAGCCGATCCATCACGCCGGGCCGGAAATTCTCCATGACCACGTCAACCTCCGCCGCCAGTTTCTTAACGGCAGCAATGGCTTCGGGCTGCTTCAGGTCCAGGCAGATACCGCGCTTGTTGCCGTTGGCGGCCATGAACATGGGGGAGGTCATGTCGCCTTTTGGTCCGGTCTTGCCGTTGGTGTTGCGCATGTCCTCACCGCCCGGCTTCTCCACCTTGATCACGTCCGCATCCAGCAGGGCTAGCTGGTAGCTGGCGTAGGGTCCGGCGAAGACTTGGGTGAAATCCAGGATGCGGATGCCGGTGAAAGGTTGGGTCATGGGCAGAGTCTCCATTGAACCGCCAGAAGCAACCGCTATGCTGCCTGCCAACTGCAATTTGAAATCAAGGTGAGGAAAACATGAGTGGTCCGTTGACAGGCGTAAAGGTTGTGGAGTTCGCAGGCATTGGGCCGGGCCCGTTTTCCTGCATGATGCTGGCCGATATGGGCGCTGATGTGCTGCGTATCGACCGGGCGATGAATGTGGGCGGCAAGGGCAAGGTGGAGCCCAAGTACAACAACCTGCTGCGTGGCCGCAAAAACATCGCTATTGACCTGAAAAACCCGGAAGGCGTCGAGCTGGCGCTCTCGCTGTGCGAGAAGGCCGATATTCTGATTGAGGGCTTCCGCCCTGGCGTGATGGAGCGCTTGGGCTTGGGGCCGGACGTGATGTTCGCCCGTAACAAGAAGATCGTCTATGGCCGCATGACCGGCTGGGGCCAGGACGGCCCGATCTCTCACACCGCTGGTCACGACATTAACTATATCTCGCTGTCGGGCGCGCTGCATGCCATCGGCCCGCAGGACGGTCCGCCGGTGCCGCCGCTTAACCTGGTCGGCGATTTCGGCGGCGGGGCCCTCTACATGGTGGTGGGCGCGCTGGCGGCCTATATCGAGGCGCAGAAATCCGGCCAGGGTCAGGTGGTCGATACCTCCATGGTGGAAGGTTCCGCCTCACTGATGACCAGCATGTACGGCGCGCTGGCCGCCGGCCTCTGGAAGGAGCAGCGCGGGCATAACCGGTTGGATGGCGGCGCGCACTATTACGGCCCGTTCGAGTGCGCGGATGGTGAGTACATCTCGCTTGGCTCCATCGAGCCGCAATTCTATGCCCTGCTCATGAAGCATACCGGCCTGGAGAAGGTGGACATGTCGGCGCAGTTGGACCGCGATAGCTGGCCTCAGAACCGCGAGACGGTCCGGGCCGCCATCAAGACCAAGACGCGCGCCGAGTGGACGGCGATCATGGAGCAGACGGACATCTGCTTTGCGCCGATCCTGTCCATGTCGGAAGCGATGGAGCATCACCACAACGTTGCCCGCGGCTCGTTCGTTGAGGTGGATGGCTTCAAACAGCCGGGCCCTGCGCCGAAGTTCCTGCGCACGCCCAGCAAAACCCGTATGGGTGTGGCCTACGCCGGTGAGCATTCCAAGGAGGCGCTGGCCGACTGGGGGTATGCTGCGGCGGAGATCGACAAGCTGACAGCGAGCGGGGCGATCAAGCAGCGGTAACAGCGACTGCTAAAGCGTCCTTTTATACGCCCCGGACTACTGTCCGGGGCTACTCAAGTGTGCTGGTTTTCTCAATTTTTCCGCAACATCGTGCGCTCTTCGATACGCCCGGTCTTCGGCCGCGCTACCCAGGATGCTGGAATTTTTGGCTCGGTGCTCAGAACAGCCTGCCGATGTGAACCTAGCGCTAGGCCGGTTAGCAAAGAATTGCCGCCCTATGCCTACTCCCTCGCTGGTCATTGGGCGTGCTGGAGGCTATGCTGGCGGGCACATCGTGGCGAAATGCAAAACTCCAGGAGAACTCCCACCCCATGCGCCGCACGCACCCGAAACCCGGCGATCTGGATCATGTCGATTGCTGGGTGTTCGATCTCGACAACACGCTTTACTGCTCGCGCCGCTACGACCTGTTTCCGGCGATGGGTGAGAAAATGCGGCTGTTTATCGAGCAGCAGATGGGCGTGAGTGGCGAGGAAGCCTTCGCCGTGCGGGAGCGTTTCGGCAAGGATTATGGCACGACGCTGCGCGGCCTGATGGTGGAGCACAAAATCCGGCCGGAGGACTTTCTGGATTTCGTGCATGACCTGGACCTGGATCAGATCAAGCCGGAGCCTGCGCTGGACGCGGCTATCGGGCAGTTGCCGGGGCGGAAGGTGGTCTTCACCAATGCCACGGTCAAATATGCGACCGAGATCATGAACCGGCTTGGCGTCGGTCATCATTTCGATGTGGTGTTCGATGTGGCCGCGGCGGATTTTATCCCGAAACCGCAAATGCCCGCTTACGACCAGTTCGTCAGAATGACCGGCGTCTCGCCGGAAAAGGCGATTTTCTTCGAGGACATGGCGAAGAATCTGGCTCCGGCGGCGCAAATAGGCATGACCACGGTCTGGGTGGAAAACGAGCGGCCGAATGCGCTGCCGACGCCTGCTTGCGACCATATCCACTATATTGCCGAAGACTTGACCCCCTGGCTGGAAGCGGCCGCCGCCTCCCGTTGAACCGGTACGCGGGCCCTCCCGCTAGCTGCGCGTTGACAGGCGCGCGCTGCACCGCCAAGTTCCGCCCGAATTCAAGACACCACCGCTGTAAGGACATTTACCATGGCCGGTTCGTTCGCCGATCTAGAGGCAACCATCAACGAGGTTTTTGACAACATCGCCAGCGTCAATTCATCGACGCAAGGCATCGCCCGCGAAGCCGTAAACGAAACGTTGGATGCGCTGGACAGTGGCAAGGTGCGCGTGGTCGAGAAATTCGGCGATGAGTGGATCGTCAACCAATGGTGCAAGAAGGCGGTGCTGCTGTCCTTCCGCCTGCATGATTCCGTGCCGGTACCCGGTGGCCCGAACGGTTCGCACTGGTTCGATAAGGTGCCGAGCAAGTTTGAAGGCTGGGGGCAAAAGGAATTTGATGCCGTTGGTTTCCGCGCGGTGCCGGGCTGCTTCGTCCGCAAGCCGGCCTATATCTCCAAGGGCGTGGTGCTGATGCCGTCCTTTGTGAACCTGGGCACCTATGTCGGCGAAAACACCATGGTTGATACCTGGGCGACCGTCGGCTCCTGCGCACAGATCGGCGCGAACTGCCACCTGTCGGGCGGGGTCGGCATTGGCGGCGTGCTGGAGCCGTTGCAGGCGGAGCCCGTGATTATCGAGGACAATTGCTTCATCGGTGCGCGTTCGGAAGTGGTGGAAGGCGTGATCGTGAAGGAAGGCGCCGTGCTCTCCATGGGCGTGTTCCTGTCGGGCTCGACCAAGATCATCGACCGCCACACGGGTGAAATCCACATCGGCACCGTGCCGGCCTATTCCGTGGTGGTGCCGGGCTCTCTGCCGGGCGGGCCGACCCATCCGAGCCTGTCCTGTGCGGTGATCGTGAAGACGGTGGACGCGCAAACGCGGGCCAAGACCTCCATCAACGACCTGCTGCGCGACTAAGCAGGAAGGCAACCGGCCCATGGCTTATGCGACCGATCCCGTAGCGCTGCTGCAAGCGCTGATCCGCTGCCCGAGCGTGACCCCTGTAGACGAGGGTGCGCTGGGCGTGTTGGAAGACGCGCTGCGGCCCATGGGCTTTGCCTGCGAGCGAATGCCATTCACCATGGATGGCACGCCGGACGTGGACAATCTCTATGCCCGCCTGGGCACAGAGGGCGCGCCGCTCTGTTTTGCCGGGCACACGGATGTGGTGCCGCCGGGCGACGCCGATGTCTGGAGCCATCCGCCATTCAGTGCGGAGATTGTCGGCGACGTGATGATCGGCCGGGGCACGGTGGACATGAAGGGCGCGATTGCTGCCTTTGCCGCTGCCTGCGGGCGCTACTTGGAAGAGAATGGGCCGCCGAAGAAGGGCTCCATCGCCTTCATCATCACCGGCGACGAGGAAGGCCCTGCCCACAACGGCACCAAGCGTATGCTGACCAAGCTGGCGGACCGCGGCGAGGAACTGGGTGCCTGCATCGTGGGTGAGCCCACCAACCCCTCCGAGCTTGGCCAGATGCTGAAGATCGGTCGGCGGGGCTCGTTGAATGGGCTGCTGCGAGTTGATGGCGTGCAGGGGCATGTGGCCTACCCGGCGCAGGCGAACAATCCGATTCACCCGCTGATCCGGATGATGCACGCCATTACGGTGGAGCCGCTGGACGAGGGTTCGGAGCATTTCCAGCCGACCTCGCTGCAATTCACCAGCGTGGATGTGGGCAATCCGACGACGAACCTTATTCCGGCCTCGGCCAGTGCGCGCTTCAACGTGCGTTTCAATGAGCTGCATACCTCCGCCGATGTTGAGGCTTGGGCGCGCGAGCGCCTAGATGCGGTTGGCTTCCCCTATGACCTGCAAATTACGGTCAGTGGTGAGAGCTTTTTGACCCCGCCGGGTAAACTGTCGGACCTGTTGAGCGCTGCCACCAAGGCGGAGACCAACAGAGAGCCGGAGCTTTCGACCACAGGCGGCACGAGCGACGCGCGCTTCATCAAGGACTATTGCCCGGTGGTGGAGTTCGGCCTGATCAGCGACTGGGCGCACAAAGTGGACGAGCAGGTCCGGCTGGACGAGTTGGAAGGCCTGACCCGAATCTACAAGCGCTTCCTCGACACCTGGTTCGGCCGCGCCTAGCCCATGGCTGCCCGCACCATCCCAGAGCACATTCAGGCTGCCCTGCGCCTGGCAACCAGAAATCCGCAGGGGGCGGAAGCCTTTGGCAACACCCCCGCTACCGCCTGGTTCAGTTTTATGGCAGCCATCATCGCGCTGCCGCTGTTCTTCCTGAGCATGACTCTTGGCGACGGCCCTGAGGGTGGGGCAGCGGCAGGAGGCGCGCCAGGGGCCGGAATAGCCAAAATGGTATCTGACCTCGGCCCCTATGCGGTTGGCTGGCTATTGTTCCCCGTGATGATGGCCAGCGTTGTGCAGACCATAGACCGCGACCGCTATTATTGCCGCTATGTCGCTGCCGTGAACTGGTGCGCCTTGGTCGAGTATGCGGTCATGACGCTGCTGGTTTCCGTGCAGGGCTTCGGGCTCGTTCCGGAGCCGGTGACCAATATTCTGTTCGTGGTGCTGGTGGTGTGGGTATTGACCTTTCAGCACTTCGTTGCGCGAACCGTATTGCAGGTTGACCGCGCGGTTGCGGCATTGCTTGTGGCGCTGCGCATGATGCTGGATGTGGCTGTGGTGGCGCTGAGCTTTATGCTGGATGTGGCTGTGGTGGCGCTGAGCTTTATGCTGGGCGGGTGAGACCGATTATTCTGGGTTGTGCCGAAGCAGGAGCGAGCTGCGCTAAGGCAACCAGCGGCGAAGCCGCCATTTTGCGAATTGCCTAACGATCTCCATCAGACTCGACAGACCCAGCATGCCGATCGCCAAGTTCGGCATTTGCAGCCACTCGCCGCCCATCAGCCATTTCTCGCCGCTTGCGAAAAGCGAAGCCGGATGCAGCACCCAAAAGACGGTGCCGCTGAAGGTTAGGACGCCGGCTGCGAAGCGCGTCATGCTGGCAGACGTCTGCCGCACCTTGGCAAAGCGGCTGTCCAGCAAGCTGTCGGGCGTGCCGGGGCTGTAATAGGTGGTGATGTCGCCCAGGAGGCTGATGGTCGTCCAGACGCCGGGTTGGGGACCGGTTGGCGGCTCTCTGACAGCCTGGAGGTTTGGCGTCCAGACCGTGACGCCGCCTTCCAACGCCGCGCGCCGGATTAGCCGCCAGCCCCAGTCTGCTTTGGCCTCCGCGGGCCGCCGCGTCAGCATTTCCTGTTCGATTTTGGCTTGTACGGTGTCCGTCATGTGATTGGAGGCCGCATCAATTCCGATCCTGCCGGATGGAAAAGAGGGCTAGCCCGCTCTCCTGGTGACGACCTCTACAAAGCGGATGACGGCATCGATGATGTTCGACCACATGCCCATGGCTGTCTGGATGCTTTGCTGGTGTACTTTCATGATGTTGCCGGGGTCTTTCTCAGCAATTTGCTGGAAAATGCGGGTGATCACATCGCCTTTAAGCTGGATAGCTGTCTGCACCAACACGGTTTCGGTGCCGACCTCCCAGATTTTCCGGATCTTGGTGCGATCCTCAAAGGCAACATTCCAGGATTTCTCCAGCAACTCGTCCCTGATCCAGACCAGATTGTAGAGCGAGATTTTGGTTGGCTGGGCGGTTGGGTGCTTGCCCTTGGTATTCGCGGTTCCCATACCGGACTGGGCCTTTTCCCAATCGACATAGGGAGTTTCACCGATTTTTCGCCCCGAAACCTTGCTGGCGGATGTTTCCTCCGTCGCCTCGACCAGGCCGTAGAGATAGGCGGTATTCCGCCAAATGCGCTGGCAGATAATAGTATCAGGCCCGGCCTCACCAAAAAACTCCTGCTCATCCAAGACGCGCGCGACCTTGGAGATGTCGTAGAATTCTTCCTGGCGGTCCGGGGTTTTTTGCAGCTGCTGGTCTGTGCCGTTGGCCTGTTCCTTGTCATGGACGTCGTTTAGCGACGGCCACCGGTTCATCCGCCGATGGGCATCCTGAACCGCGAGGACATGGGCGGGGGCGGCATCCTCCGGCAAGGTTTTTTTTATTTAACTGATCTTTGAGCCAGCGGCGGTAAGACTCTGATATTTCTGCTAATGCAGTCGGCACTGGCGGCATGCGCCGCGCAGTCATACCGTGCTTCTGAATGGTGTCGACCTCCAGGGTATGGAGGTCTTGCACCATATCGCTGATGCGGCGGCCCCATCGGCCACCTAGGATGTCGAGCCCCGCCATTGCCGGGTGCCGTTAGAGGACGGAGTCGTCTTGGCCGCCTGCTGCTGCGCCGCCGCCATCATCGTCGGTTGAGATGCTGGCAACCAATTTCACCAACGACACCAGTGCGTTGATATTGGCTTCGACGATGTCCTGGGCATTGATGACCTGGGTCTCGTGAAATTTGCGGACCTCTGCGAGTGCATCGCCGGTGAACTCACGGCCAATCAGGTTGACGATATCGCCCTGTGCCAGATTGATATGTCCGTCAAAATGGCGGAATTGTTGCTGCCAGGCGCGACTTCGTAACCATCACCATTGGCTGCTTTCTCGTACTTGAAGTCACCGACGGCGGCGGTGATTTTAAGGTGCGCGAACTCATTGGCAATTTTTTCGGCGGTTTTCAGCAGTTCATTCAGTGACATGATAGTGTCTCCTTCATGTTTTGCATTCAGTCAGGCCGCGCCACGATCAGCGCATCGACGGCAACGCAACCTTCGCCCTTTGCCTTTACCAAGACGGGGTTCAAGTCGATGCTTTCGAGCGTATCCGCGTTCGCAGCAGCATAGATTGACACGGCGACCAATGCTTCAACCAATGCATCCACGTCTGAGGGCGGTGCCCCGCGCACCCCTTCCAGCATCGGGAAGCCACGCACGCTGCGGATCATGTCATGTGCCACATCCAGGCCAAAGGGGGCTGTGCGGAAGGTCACATCTTTCAGTACTTCAACGAAAATTCCGCCGAGGCCGAACATGACGACCGGCCCGAACACCGGGTCCCGCTGTACGCCGATAATGGTCTCGACGCCGCCCTGCACCATGGGGGCAATCAATACGCCTTCCAGCCGGGCGTTGGGGGCGGCGGTGTGGCCGCGGTCCATAAGCGTGTCAAAGGCGGCCTGCGCCGCCGCCTCGTCGGCGATGTTCAGCATGACGTCGCCGATCTCCGACTTGTGCTGTATGTCGGGGGAGACGATCTTCATCACAACCGGGAAGCCGATCTCTGCCGCGGCAGAGGCCGCATCGCCAGCAGATTGCACGATACGCTCGTCCACGACGGGCACCCCGGCAGCGGCGAGCATTTTCTTGGCGTCGAACTCGTTGATCTCCGCGCCGGGCTTGATGGCCGCGTCGGGGGCAGGCAGGGCAGGCGGCGGGGCCTTGGTCTTGCCGCCGTAGAACGCTTCGCCGAATTTCACCAGCGCCGCCATGGCGTTGATAGCGCGGGCGGGATCTTCGTAGACCAGATAGCCCAGGTCCTCTACCGGTTTGCGGGTCTCGTTGCGGGTCAGGGCGGAGAAGGTGATGAGGCGGTCCGGGTATTTCTTCGCGACCGCCTTGAACGAAGGATGCAGCGCCTGCATCAAGTTCTCGTTCAAGCCGACGCCCGCCATAAAGCAGATGGCGTTGGTATAGCCGCCATCGCCCAGCAGGGCGTCGAACATGGGCTGCATGACACGGGTGTCGTTGATGAGCTGCGCCGTCACATCCAGCGGATTGCGGGTGCCGGCGAAGGGCACCTTTTCCTTCATCCGCTTCTGGGTGCTCTCCGGAAGCGGCGGCAGGTCGAAGCCCTTCTCCGTCGCGGCGTCCGCCATGATGACGCCGACGCCGCCCGAAATGGTGATGATGCCCAGGTCTTTCTTGGTCGGAAACTTTTTGGCCGTGCAGGCATAGGCGACGTCGAACATTTCATCGACGGTCTTGGCCCGGTGGACGTCGAAGTCATTCAGCACGGCGTCAAACACCGCGTCTGAACCGGTGAGGGAGGCGGTGTGGCTCGCTGCGGCGGCGCTGCCGACATCGGACGTGCCGACCTTCATCAGCACGACGGGCTTTTTCAGGTCGCGGGCGATGCCGAGAGCCTCAATCAGCTTGGGCGCGTCCTGGATGCCTTCCATGTAGCCCATGACCACGTCGGTTTGCAGGTCTTGGGCCATATAGGCGAGGCAGTCGGAGAATTCCACGTCGCTCTGGTTGCCCATGGTGGCCCAGAGGTTCAAGCCATAGCTGCGCTCGCGCATGACGGTGAAGCAGTGGCCGCCGAACGCGCCCGACTGGCTCGCAACCGAGATGCCGCCCGCCACGGGTTTCTGCCCGGCGAGGCCCGCGAACGTGGCGATCATACCGGTATTGGCGTTCATGGTGCCCATGCAATTGGGGCCAAGAATGCGCAGGCCCGCCTCCGCCGCCATGGTGCGGATGTATTCCTGCTCGCGCGCGCCTTCTTCCGAGATTTCGGCAAAGCCCGAGGACAGGATGATGGCGGAGCCGACGCCTTTCTCAATGCAGGCCTGAATCGAGTCGCGGACGGCGGGTTGCGGCACGACGATGACAGCCATCTCCACCGGCTCGTCCACATCGCGCAGGGACGGGATGGCAGCCAGGCCCTGAATTTCCTTGGAGCGGGCATTGATGGGGATCAGCCGCCCCTCGTATTGGGCGACCTTCATGTTGTCGATAGGACGCCCGCCAAGCTTCACCGGATCGGACGAAGCGCCAATGATGGCCACCGACTTGGGGTCGAACAGGGTGCGCAGGCTGGCGGTATTCAATAACGGCATTGGGCGCGGGTCCGCGGGTCCGCGGGTCAGAAATCTTCTTTGACCGAAAGCCTACGGTCGAAAAGCCATGCTGGCTAGCGTGCCTAAACATGCGGCGGGTAAGTTTTATCCGTGGCCGACAAGCGGAATGGCTGAGCGGGTAGGTACGGTGAGTAATACGCGTGCAGTGATAGCTTCTTTAAGTGGGTAATCCCAACGGCAGGGGATAACTCGGTGCGAGCATTGCATCTGCACCGTGTTGGCGATATGGCTCTTCGGGCAATTGGGAGGCGGTGAAACAATGGCAGATGTTGTCAAAGACTATACAGCATTGATAAGTGGCAAAAGTCGGTCAGGGAATGCTGATAGAATACCACGCATCGTAACCTATTCCTATTTGAATGTGGTGCCTGCCTATCAGTACGAAGAAGAATTTCCTGTAAGTTTCCTCATTTCATCACGCCCGTTCTCCCAGAATGATCGCACCATAATGGAGAATGCGATCTCGCAAGTTTCAGCGAATGCTGGTTTGCTGTTTATTGAAGTTGATTCGGGTGAAGGCGATATCAATATCGCCAAGTATAACTTCAACTTGGAGAGTGCACACCAAACAAGTTCCGGGTTTGCATATTACCCGAGCGTGTGGGCGAGTGATATGTCGTCCCGATATTCTGATATCGGAGGGGAAATTTCCGTAAACAACAATAAAACTCTATCTAATCATCTGGTGCTCCATGAATTAGGGCACGCATTGGGATTGAAACACCCTTTCGAAAGCGATCCAATTCTCCCAGCAAATTTGGATAATAAAACCAAGACTGTAATATATTACTCAGGCCAATCAACGGGCATCATTGGTCCATTTGATATCGACGCGCTGCAATTTCTGTATGGCGGTGCAACCCCGGCACCAGGGACACTCGAATCATGGTCTTTTGACAATACCCTGGGAATCTTGACCCAAGACTGGGGAGACGAAGCCAATACGATCCATGGCGTACGCGGTGACGATGTGATTTCCGCCGGCGGCGGTGACGATGTTCTCGCTGGTCATTTTGGGAATGGCATTTTGATGGGCGGAGCCGGGAACGACACTCTCTTGGGTGGCGATGGCGACGACCTGCTATTCGGCGGTCCGGGCGACGATACGCTCAGTGGCGAATTCGGGGCTGATATTCTGGTTGGCGGGCCTGGTGCGGACGATTTTCAAGGTTGGGACGGAATAAACACTGCCAGCTACCGGGATGCGGCAACTGGGGTGACTGCGGACCTGAATTGGAACGGGACGAAGACAGGCGATGCGCTGGGCGACACCTACAATGGCATCTATCAGTTAGAGGGCAGCGAGCATGCTGATCGGCGACCGTGACTATGGCAGTATTCTTTTTGGAATCGGCGGAGATGACCATTTGGTTGGTGGCTGGAGCAGCGATGTGTTCTACGGTGGCGATGGACAGGATACCGTTTCCTATGCATCGCCATCTATCGGCATCGTAGCCGACCTTGCCTATACGGGCGGGAATACCTTTTACGCTTCTGGTGACCAATTTTTTCCACCGAAAACTTGCTTGGCACCCCGCACAATGACGGCCTGCGGGGCGACGGTGCGGGCAATACGCTGCGGGGAGAAGCGGGCAACGACAAAATCCATGGCCGGGCTGGTGATGATACGCTGATTGGCGGGGACGGCGACGACCTGCTGCTGGGCTATCAAGGTACGGACCTGCTGGATGGTGGCGCCGGAACAGACAGGGCGGCCTATTGGACAGCGGCTGCCAGCGTGACCGCGGACCTACGATTTCCGGCCGCTAACAGCGGCGATGCCGCAGGCGACACGTATACCTCTGTCGAGGACATTCAAGGTTCAAACCACGATGACAGCCTGCGTGGGGACAATGGTGCCAACACCATCTGAAGCGGCAATGGCGATTACGTGATCAGAGGGCGTGGCGGCAATGACACGCTGTTCGGACAGGGCGGTAATGACCGGTTCGTCTTTGAGGACGGTCATAGGCAGGACAAGGTGATTGGTTTCGAGACTCTCAATCATCTGGAGCGCATCGACCTGGCCGCTGTTTCCGCGATTGCGGACTTTGCGGACCTGGTTGCCAATCATTTGAGCCAGCAAGGGCCGAACGCAGTCATAGACGATCTGGCGGGCAACACGATTACGCTTGCCCAGACCAGTACCGCCGCTTTGCAGGCCTCAGATTTCGTTTTCTGAGGCCGATCCGGCCCGCCAGAAACCGGCTCCCCAATGGTCTGATCGAACCACTAATACGACCGTGGCATGCCCAATACGTGCTCGCCGATGAAGCCCAGGATCAGGTTGGAGCTGATGGGGGCGGTGCGGTAGAGGCGGGCTTCGCGGAACTTGCGTTCCACGTTGTATTCCTCCGCATAGCCGAAGCCGCCGAAGGTCTGCATGCAGATGTCTGCGCCTTTCCAGGAGGCTTCAGCCGCCAGGTATTTGGCAGTGTTGGCTTCCGCGCCGCAGGGCAGGCCGGCCTCGAACAGAGCAGCGGCCTTGCGGACCATCAGTTCGGCAGCCTGGGTGTGCGCCCAAACCTCTGAGATCGGGAACTGCACACCCTGATTCTGGCCGATGGGGCGGCCAAAGACGACGCGGTCCTTGGCATATTCGGTGGCGGTATCGATGAACCACTTGGCATCGCCCAGCGCGTCGGAGGCAACCAGGATGCGTTCCGCGTTCATGCCGTCCAGGATGTAGCGGAAGCCGCGCCCTTCCTGGCCGATCAGGCTGTCGGCGGGGATGCGCATGTTGTCGAAGAACAGCTCTGTCGTGTTGTGGTTCACCATGGCGCGGATTGGCCGGATGGTCAGGCCATTGCCCAGCACCTTGCGCATATCGACCAGGAAAACCGACAGGCCGTCAGTGCGCTTTGCGACCTGATCGCGTGGCGTCGTTCGGGCAAGCAGCAGCATCAGATCGGAATGCTCGGCGCGGCTGGTCCAGACCTTCTGGCCATTGACCACATACTCGTCGCCTTCTTTGACCGCTGTGGTGCGAAGCGACAGCGTGTCAGTGCCGCTGGAGGGCTCCGTCACGCCAAAGGCCTGGAGGCGGAGTTCGCCGGTGGCGATCTTGGGCAAGTACTGTTTTTTCTGCTCTTCCGAGCCGTGCCGCAGCACGGTGCCCATGATGTACATCTGGGCGTGGCAGGCACCGGCGTTACAGCCCGAGCGGTTGATTTCTTCCAGAATGGCAGAGCCTGCGGAGATCGGCAGACTGGCGCCGCCGTATTCCTCCGGAATCAGCACGGCGAGAAAGCCGCTTTCGGTCAGCGCCTGAACGAATTCGGTGGGGTAGCTGCGCTCGCGGTCCTTTTCTTGCCAATACTCGCCTGGGAAGTCCGCGCAAAGTTTGCGCACCGCTTCCCGGATTTCGGGGTAGGTTTCGCCGACTGGCATCATGGTCATGTCGTCATAGTCGGCGGCTTGGATCGAGTCCGGCATAGTCGTCTCCCAAATGTCACAATTGGCGGCAGGCGTAAGGACAGGCAGCCCGGCTGGCAAGTGTTTTTGCTGCCGTGGGCGGTGACTAAGGCGCTAGTGGTCGGATCGAAACGTTGATGGTTTGATTCAGGAAACAGATGGGGAGCATCCGTTTCCAACGAGCCACTAGGCAGACGGCAGTATGATCGAGACCTCAGTGCCTTTGCCGGGCTCGCTGTGCAGATCAAACTTGCCGTTCATGGTTTCGATCAGGCGGCGGGACAAAGGCAGGCCGAGGCCGGTTCCAGGCTCGCTCGTGACCAGTTTGTTGCGTACGCGGCCGAATGGTGTGAGGGCGGTTTTGATTTCGTCGGGCGTCATGCCAACACCGTCATCGGCAATGGAGACGATGACGCCGCCGCATAGGGATTTGCCGGCACTCACGCGGACGCTGCCGCCTTTCGGTGTGAATTTGATGGCGTTCCCTAGCAGGTTGAGCGGGATCTGCTCTTGCCGACGACCGCCGGCATCTGTGGCGGTATATTGACGGCGAGTGTCATCTGGTGTTTGGTGGCTGCAGGCTGAAGCAAGGTGGATGCTTCATTAACGAGGTGGGCCAGATTTACCGCCTGGGCCTCCAGGGGTTTCTGTCCGGCTTCGATCGATGCCAGGTCCAGAATTTCATCAATCAGCCGCAACAAATGCCGGCCGGCCGTCACGATGTTGGCCGCGTACTCGCGATGCCGCTCCAACTCTTCCGGCTGTCCTGTCTGCATCTGGGTCAGTTCGCCGAAGCCGATGATTGCGTTCAGGGGCGTGCGCACTTCGTGGCTCAAAGTCGCCAGGAAATCCTGTTTGGCCTGGTCGGCGGCTTTGACTGTAGACAGGGTCTCTGCGGCTGCTGTGCGCCAGCCGTCGATGCGCTCGGCCAGCTGGTTCAGAGTATTGCCCAATTCCGCAAGCTCCAGCGGCATATCGGGGATAGGGTCAACGCGGGCGGACAATTTTCCCTGGCTGAGGCTGCGGGCGGTTTCGGCTGCTCGCTCGACCGGCCTGACAATCACCCGTGCCATAAAACAGGCAACGGCACAGGCGATCAGGACGCCCGCGCCGATGAAGAAAAAGGCGGCTCGGGTATTCGCCCATGCGAGGTCGTTAATCTCCGCCAATGGCCTGACCATCAGGACGCCCCAACCGGCATGTCTGGTCTGGGTGAAACCGGCCAAGGCATCCTCATGGCGGGCAGGCGCGTAGAATGTCGCCGAGCCGGTCTTCCCCTGAATGACCTGCTGCACCGGTTCGATTCCGGCAAGAGACTTCAGCATGGCCTCCCACGCGGCTTTGGGATGGCCTAGCGCATGGCCAAACTGATCGACGATAACGGCGTGACCGTGCACCCCAAAACTGACGGTTTTCTGCATCGAACTGATCGCATGCGCGCTCAACCCGCCGGCCAGAATGTCCCCGTTCGGGAAGCGCTTTGCCATCAGAAGGATGGGCTTTCCCTGTCCATCCAGCATCACCGGCAAAAAGGCAGTTTGGCTGCGCGCATCCCGGGCAATGGCGGATATCATCTGCTGCGTCAGTGCGGTTTCGTTGCCGCTGCTGACGCTGGTCCAGCCTGCGCTGTCTGTGTGCAGTGCGGCGAAGAGCACGAAATCCGATTTTCGGGCCAGGGCCTGTTCCGAGTTGGTGATGGCACCCTGCAAATAGCTCTCGGCGCATTGTTCGAATATCAGCAGCCGGTCGGCGGCATACCGATCGAGTGACATGGCAAAGGTCCGGGCGAGGGCGATCTGCTTGGCGGCGGTGTTGGCAAACTCATGCTCTGTCGTGCGGTTGAACACCCATACTGCCAGAAAGGCAGCAGGCAGCAGCGCCGCCAGCACGAATGTTAACATGAACAGAAAACGCAGCCGTATTTTTGGCTTCCAAAGCATCAGCATCGAACTCTTCGACCTGAGTTCCAACTTTTGTTTTAGTGTATCAGATAATGACTTGCCCGCCAATGCTGAAGATTGACAGGACGCGGCTGGGATCAAAGGATAGCGGTCAAATACGTGCCGAGTAGAAACTCCCGAATATGACAGGAACCGCAGCCCCCCCGTTGGCGGGCAAGCTTGTGTTGGACTTTACCCGCGTGCTGGCGGGCCCTTGGGCCACGTTGAACCTGGCTGACCTGGGCGCGACGGTGATCAAGATCGAGCATCCCAAGACGGGAGACGATACCCGCCACTATGCCGTTAGCGCTGACCATGGCGGAGAGGCCGGGTATTTCCTGTTCGCCAACCGCAATAAGAAGTCGCTTGCGCTCGACATCAGCAAGCCGGAAGGCCAGGCCGTGGTAAAACGGCTGGCGGCGGCGGCCGACGTGCTGGTCGAGAATTTCCGGCCCGACGTGATGGAACGCCAGGGGCTGGATTATGCGAGCCTGAAGGCGATCAATCCCGGCTTGGTGTATTGCTCGATCAGCGGCTACGGCCATGCCTCGCCCCTGAAGCTGGTGGTGGGCTATGACCCGATTGCCCAGGCGGAAAGCGGTATGATGTGGATGACAGGGGAGGCCGATGGCGATCCCCTGCGGACCGGCATCAGCTATGCTGACATCTTTGCGGGCATGTTCGGCACCCAGGCGATACTAGGCGCGCTGATCGCCAAGGAGCGGGATGGTGCCGGCCAGCACATCGACTTGGCCCTGGTAGACAGCGCCGTGGCGGTGACGGCGAACTATGCCCAGGTGGCCTTGATGACCGGCGAAAGCCCGCTGCGCTATGGCAATACCCATCCCTTCCTGGAGCCCTTTGGTCTGGCGAACACGGCGGACGGTCAAATCAGCATCGTGATGGGCAATGCCCGGCAGTGGGAGCGCTTTTGTATCGATGTGGTGGACAAGCCTGAATGGCTGACTGACGAGCGCTACAACACCGATGCGGCGCGTATTGCCAACTGCGACACGTTCCGCCCGATGTTCGAAGCATTGATGCTGGAAGACACGCGAGAGAACTGGATTGCGAAATTCCGGGCGGCAGGTGTGCCAGCAGGTTCCGTGCGGGACCTGACGGAAGCGCTTGGCGCGCCGGAAGTACGGGCGCGGGGCATGGTGACGGAGGTGGATCACCCGCGGGCGGGGCGGATTGAGACCGTGGCCTCCCCCATCCGCTATAGCGAGACGCCGGTGAGCCAGCCGGTGGCGGCGCCTTTGCTGGGCCAGCATTCGGGCGAGGTGCTGGCGGAGGCTGGCTTCTCGGCGGACGAGATAGCCACACTGCGTGCCGCCGGCATCATCACGGGAGATGGCGGGTGAGTGCATCGGAGGGACCGCTGAAAGGCATACATGTTGCCGATTTCAGCCGGGTGATCGCTGGGCCGCTGGCCTCCATGCACCTGGCCGACCTGGGTGCAGATGTGGTGATCGAGAATTTCTCGACGGGAGTCATGACCAAGTTTCCCCTCGATTATGAGAGTGTTAATCGGCCAGACCTGATTTATTGCTCAACCTCAGCCTATGGCCGGACAGGGCCATTTCAGAAGCGGCTTGGCTATGATCCGGTGGCGCAGGCGGAGAGCGGGTTCATGTCGCTGACCGGGCATCCTGATCAGGAGCCGGTGCGGACGGCGATTCCCATGTGTGGGACGACAGAAAGAATGGTTAATCCGGACTATGCCGGATGAGATCGCTCAAACGGCTTGTTTACAGGGGTTTTCAATCGGTATTGGTTGGATTGTCTGTCGAAGCCCGAAAGCGGCCTTGCAACGGGCTTGCAATCGTGCGGCAAGGCCGTTTTCGAGATATCCGGTGAGATTGCCATCGGCATGGCGGGCGGAGATCGGGCGCGTCATGATTGCCGTGCCAGCCATTGCACCAGCCGATCGATGATCCTGTCCATCGCCTGCTCACCGAGGCGGTCGAGGGCCAGCCTGCTGCCGCCCGCAATGGCGTGGGCATAATCCAGGTAGCCGGCGCGGTCCAGCGCGCTGGCGGAGGCATGGGCAGCCAGCCTGCGCACAGCGGCCTGATCCAGTCCCGTATCCGCGGCCGCCTCACTGACGAGGGTATCGGACATCGCATGGAGAGCCCCGGTAACGTCACCCAGTCCTGATTGCGGCCTGGTGGCGCGGTAGAGCGAGCCATCATGGCCCACGGCCACCACGCGCACGAGGCCGGGATCCTGCCCGAGGGAGGTGAGGTCCTGCGGAGAGAGAGCGCGGGAGTCCGGGTGATTGCGGATCACGCCGATCCGGCGGTTCGGATCGGCGATGGCTGTCCCGAGTGCGTCGTCCGGATTGACCCCGTCCCCGGTTCCGCTCACCCACCCGACCGGTGCAACGCTCTCGACCCCGCCTTCGGTCAGGGGCTGGTCCGGGTCCAGTTCCATGGCGGCGAGATGTCCGGTGCCGGTGCGCAGGCCGCGGGAGCGGGCCTCGTTGATCAGCCTCAGCTCCACGCCGCGCGCCTGCGGTGTGAGATCGTCGGCAATGCGGTCAAGGTGGCCCTGGTCGGCGAGAAAGACCGCGCCGGGGTTGCTTGCGAAGCCGGGGTCGATACCGGCGGGAACATCCACGGTTCGTCCGTTGCGCCTGTCGGTCCAGGGCACCGTATCCACAGGTGGATCGGTGGTCACGGTCAGCCCGCGCCTTTTGACGGCTGCTCCGGACAGCTGCCGGGTCAGGCAGGCGCAGAAATAGCCGTTGGGCGGGAAGTGCGTGGCCCACCACGGGTGATCCACGGGGACCACCAGCCTGTGGAAGGGTTCGTGCGCCTCGCGCGCACTGACACGTTGCAGCTGAATATACTGCAGAAAGGGCAGTACGGCCCCTGTGCGCCGGATGCGGACCCACCGGCCGGCCGCGTAGGCGGTGCGCATGTTGGTGTCGAGGATGACCCGCAGGCGGCGGGCCGAGCCCAGCTGCACCTCGCGGGTCTCTCCGGTCAGCGGGTCGGTGAGTGTCCTCTTGCCCCACCAGCTTTTGGCGCGCAGGACGGGCTCGAGCCCGTCGCGGAACTGCGCAATCGTGCTGCCTTCGGCAAGCGCACGATCCAGCGTGTCCCGGATGTCGCGCAGCAGATCGTCCTGCATGGCCTTGGCGACGACAAAGCCGCGGGCGTGGGAGGCCCCCCACCAGTCTGTCCAGGAGAACCGGCTCCCGGGCGGGGCGAACCCCTTGCTGCGGAAATATTGCAGCGCCTCCTGCGGCGTCACGGACACCGGGGTGACGGCGGGCGCGGGGTCGAACGGTTCAGCCATCCCCGTCGGCCCCGTCCGGTTCCCCCACCAGCGGAACGTCGGTGACCCCGGCGAGACCGGCCGCGAAATCGGCCCGCCCGACGAGCGTGGCAAGGGCGGCGGACGGCGGGGTCTGCCCGATCGTGTCGAGGCGGGCACGCAGGTCCCCGATCGAGGTGGCTTCCGCCAGAGCCGCCTCGACGGATGCGGTCAGGGGGGCGGCGGCGGCCGAGGCGATGTTTTCCCCAATCAGATGGTTGACGAGTGCGTCAATCGGGGTCGGTGGTGTCGGCGGGCCGGCAAGCGCATGGCGCGGTGCGCCCATCGCCGCCGGCGGGTCGTCCGACCCGGGCACGGCGGGTGGCATGGCCGGAGGGGGCGCATCCTCCCATGAACCGCCATAGACGTCCTCTATGTAATCCTGCGCCGGGCGCATGCCGGAGGCGCGCGCGATATGGGGCGGTCTCGCGGCGCAGCGGCGCGCGTCGGCGGTGACCAGCCGTTCAGGATCTTCATGTGAACCTCGCCGGTACCCACATGCGGGCCGATCTCGGCGGTGCCGTGCTGGCCGATCACCGCATCGGCAATCATGCGGTCCATGTCGCGGATGAAGATCCCGTAGTCTCCACCGGCGCGGTGGGCGCTTTCGAGCACGTCGATTTCGATCCCCTCGGGCAGCACGAGCGACGTTCCCGAAGCCAGCGCGGCCAGCGCGGTAAGGGCCTCGCGCATCTTGGCCTGCGCCTCCTCGCCGGTCCGGTTGCGCACTGTCGCCGTGGCAATCGGCGTGCCGAAACGCTCCAGCGCAGTGGCCCAGGAGGAGCAGGCGAAGCGCTTGAGCCAGACCGGCCAGAAACACCAGTTGCCGATTCCGGGCCCATGCGGTTGCCCGCCATGGATGCGCGGCGCGGTCAGCAGCACGAATTTGGCGGGCGGCAGCGGCTGGCCCGCAGGGGTCTGCCGGGTCAGCAGCAGCGGCTCATGGGTGATGGGATCCCAGCGGATCACCTCGGGGCTGCGCACCCGCAGATCGGCCAGCCGCACCCGGCCCCCGTCGATCTCCCAGATACACTCGGCGATCGCATAGCCGAACCAGATCCCGTGCAGCAGCTCGCGTGTGATGCAGTCGATCTCGAGGCAGGCCATTTGCCCGTCGAGATCCTCCGCGGCCTGGCGGTCGCGCCGCATGCGCCCGCCCGGCTTGACCTCCAGCGGTGCGGCGGTGCCCGCATCGAGGCGCTGTCCCAGACAGGCGCGCACCTTGGGGTCGCCGAGTGTGACCTCCAGAAGCCGCGCACTGCCGCGCCCGTCGCGCAGTATACGCGGATCGGATGTCAGTTCGTCCATCCAGGCCCGGGTCTGGTCCCACACACCCCCGCGGCCTGTCTGCAGGGTCAGCGCGGGAGGGGTGATCTCGCCCGCCTCGGGCCGCGCGGGCTGTGTGTCACTGTCCATGTTCTACATCCTCCAGGACCGTATGGGATCAAGCGGGGAGCGCACCATGCCCGCCGCCGGGTCGATTTCATAGCCGGGACGCCCGCCCCAGGCCGCACGCACAGGCGACGGCGTGCCCGCAACTCTCGCCCTGAACGGTCCGGCTGTCGAATTGGACCCCAGCACCGCCAGCGCCATGGCCCAGAAGCGGTCGGCGACAAGCCGCGGCGCGCCGGTGCCGCCGGGCTCGGCACGCACGCTGTGCAGATCGGCCCGCAGCGCCTCGTCGGGGGGGATGCGGATGCACCGGTCCTCGAAGGCCTCGCGCAGACCGCTGGCCACATCGAGACGCCGGGGTGCCGTCATCAGCACGCCCTCGACGGTCAGGCTCCCGTGGTCCTCCTGAAGCTGTTCCACCACCGCCTCGCCCATGCCGGTCTGGTCGACCACGATACGCAGCGGGCGGTGGAGCGCGGCCAGCCTGCGTATCTCGGCGCGCTGTTCGGAAAACGGCGCATCGCGCAGCGTGGTGATCTCGCGCAGCCACAGGGTGCCGGTGCTTTCCTCGATCACGGCGGCGACCCAGAGATCGCGGCGGCGCGCGACGTCCACGCCAATCCAGACCGGCCCCGCGGATCAGATTGAAGGTTATCCAGGCCCCGCCGCCGGCCGAGGGGATGCAGTCGAGTTCCTCGGCCGCGTGATGGCCATGCTGGGCGCGGATCGCCGCCTCCCATGCCGCGGCGGCCCCGGGCGTGTCGGGCTGGCCGGTGACCGTGGCGATGCGGGAATAGAGACCCTGATCGAGGGCCTCGCGCAGCGTCACGCGGTGCACGACACCGGGTTTCCGGCCGTCGCGGATATCGCGCAGCAGGGTGTTGAACGCATTGCCCTCGCCATTGTGGGTCGAGATGATCCGGACCCGGCCGCCCCAATTGGTAAACGCGAGAGCCGCCTTCAGCACCGCGTCGATATTGTCCACGAACGCCGCCTCATCGACGATCGCGAGATCGCCGGGACGCCCCTTGCTCCGGAACCCGCGCGGGCTGGATGTCATGGCGATTATCCTGCGTCCGCTGGCGAAATTGATGCGAAACACCTGGATGTCACGCCCGTCATTGTCCAGAATTGGTTCGCCGACCTGGCGGGCGGAGACATCGAGCCCCTCGATCCACCCGGCGCAATCCTCGATAAATCCGCGCGTCATGTCCCGGTCATAGGACTGATAATAGACGTCGCCGCGATCGTCGGCGGCGTGCATGACCGCGTGATAGGCCTCGGCCCAGGAGATGCCGATGTGGCGGGATTTCTCGATCACCGCCAGCGGCGCGGTCTCCCTGATCCAGGCGCGCTGATAGGGCAGCAGGCTCCACGTCACGCCGCGTCTCCGGTGCCCTCGACCCGGGCGCGCAGCCGCGCGCTGGTCTCTGGGCTCAGACCGGCTCTGACAGCGGCCTGTTCAGCGCGCTCCCCGGCTCCCGCCAGAATGCCGCGCCGCAGACTCGTTGATCGGATGAGGGCGTTCAGCGCCGTGCTCAGATCCTTCATGCCGCGCGGATCTCGTCCTGCGCCTGATCCTGCATGACCGCGAACGCCTTGAACTCCCGGCCATAGGCATGCACGGCTGACCGGCCGATGCGCAACTCCAGCCCCCCGGCCTCGAGCCGGGCGTTCAGCGCATCCGTCACTGCATCATAGTCGGCAAAACCGCGCGCCCTGAGCTCTTCCTGAAGCCACGAGCGCAACGCCTCTGGCAGCAGGTCGATCCGGCGCCGACGCGGCATCTCAGCGCTGCCCTGGCGCGGGCCGCCTGACACCGGGATCCCGGGCGCGACCGCTCGCCACGTCCACCCCGCGCGCGCTGGCCTCGACGATCAGGAAGCCGTCGTGATCCCCGGTCGCCAGGAGACCGGCCTCGCGCAGTCAGGCCAGCGTGCCGATCATCCGGTCGCGGCTTGTGGTGATGCCGAGCCCGTTGCAGACGTCGAGCAGGATCTCGGAATTGGATGCATAGTCCAGACACTCCGCCAGATGCGTCAGGACCGCCAGACGGCGGTGGGCCTCCAGTGTGGTCTCGTAGCTCATGGCCTGTCTCCCAGCAGATGGTCCTCGATGCGGGTGATGGCGCTGGAAAGCCGCGTCACGGCCAGGGCATCGCGCTCCATGAGCGCGCGCAGTTCGTGAATGGACCCCGCCTGCTGCTCGATCGCCACCTGAAGCCGGTGCATGTCCTCGCGGCTGGCCAGTCCGGACACGGCCTGCTCCAGGCCCGCAATGCGACCCTCGTGCCGGTCCAGCCGCTGTGCGACCTCTGACACGGGCCGGGATGCTGCGGGGGAAGCTCCGGGCAGAAGCCCGAGGCGGCGCAGGGCCACCACGACCCCGCCCAGCAGGATCACAATGGCGGTGATGCCGGCAAAACTCTGCCAGTCCTCGGGCGTCGGGATCATCGGCGGGCTCCAGGCTGCGGTTGCGGGTATATTACCCGGACCCGCCGCGCCGGGGTAGCGGACCATGGTCCGGCAGAGGGTCCGTGGGAGGGGTGTCCCCGGCGTCCCCGAAAAGATCACCGATCGCCCGCGCCGCCCGCCTGCGCGCGACAATGCCCGCGTGCCGCATGGGCGCGTCATGGCGGTTGTGGCAGCGCTGGCACCAGGCGCGGAGTTTGTCGGAACAACAGTTTTCGGGCCGATGATCCAGATGCGCGACGGTCAGCACGATCCGGACAGGTTTGCCCCACTGCACCGCGGTCCCCGGCATCGGATTGCCTGTTTCGGCGCAGAACCCGTCCACGTCGTCCGCAGCGTTTGCCGGACGCCAGACCGCCGTCACGCCCCGAACATGTCCGCGTCGGATCATCGCGCCGTTCGTGACACCGCAGCGCTCGCAGCAATTGCCGGCCCCGCGGCGCACGCGTCCGGATATCGCTGCCCAGTCGGGCGGATACCGGTCGCGGTTCCCAGGCCTGATCGGCATTTCCATCGACTCCATCATCACCCGTCATCGGGTCTGTTCGATTTCACGGAAGCCGTTGATCGTCAGGTGTCTCTCGCCGCCCTGATGTAGCGCCGTGCGGTGCGCCGGGTGATACGCAATCGATCTGCGATCTCCGTCGATGTCATGCCCCCGGCGCAGAGCCATTGCACCACCGCCCGGCGGGCCAGCGGCACGCTGACGGCCTCGCCGCCCATGACCTGCATGATCCGCGCCGCGGCCGCTGGCCCCACCACGTCCGCCAGGGCCTGCCCCCGTGCGCCCGCGGGGTGGCGGGGCACGTAGAACTCACCATGCCCGCCATGCGCCACCGCGATCATCAGCGCCGCCTCGCGACCCGCGATCCGCTCGATATCCGCGAGAATGCCGGGCAGGGGCACCTGTTTGCCCGTCACCGCGCCCATGGTGGATCCAGCCCGAATTTCGCCTGCGGAACAGGCGGCTCCGGCAGCGGCAATGACGGCGCGCGCCGCGCCGCCGCAAGCCGTGCCCTGGCCGTATCGAATGTCTTCCGGTCTGTCTCAATGCCGCAAAAGCGCCGCCCGAGACGCAGCGCGGCCAGCCCGGTGGTGCCGGAGCCCATGAACGGGTCGCAGACCACCTGTCCGGCGCGCGTGAAATCCCCCACCAGCGCCGTGATCAGCCTCTCCGGCTTGGCGGCCGCGTGCCCCCCCTTCGCGGTCAGGCAGGTATAGACACCACGCCCGCCGCCGCGGTTCCAGCGCCGCCGCCCCGATCCTGCCCAGGCGCAGGCGATGCATTCGAATCCGCGCGCCGGGCCGGCGCCGTCAAAGCGCGGCACCGCGTCCGGCTTGACCCAGGCCAGCGTGCCGTGCCAGCGCGCCCCGGCAGCCTGCAGCGCATCCCGCCACGCCCGCACACCCTCGGCGATACAGAAGACCAGCACCCAGCCGCGGGCGGCGCGCACCATCGCGAGCGCCGCCCGATCGCGGATCGCGTCGATACCGTCAAAGCCGACGCGGCGCGGCGCGGGCTGCCCGTCGCTGCGCCGGATCGAGGCCCGGGCATGATGGTCGTGGTGCACGTCCTCATAGGGCGGATCGGTGATGATGTGATCAAAGCGGCCGACGCCGCGCACCAGCTCCGGCAGCAGCGACAGGCAATCGCCGCAGCGGATCAGCAGTGGGTCCGGCCGCGCGCGGCTCATGAACATCCCCGCGGTTTTGCGCGTAGGCGCCGCCGCAGCCCCGCAACATCGACACCGGGGCCGCGATGCAGACAGTTCAGCACCGCATGATCGGCGATACGGATGCGCGCTTTCATGTCACCGAGCCTCCATCGTCGGGGCTGTCGCTCGTCTCCGCGCGGGCCAGCATTGCCCTCAGCGCCCGGATCACATCGGTGATGCAGGCCGTGTCGGTGAGCGCGTCCACATCCATCGGCACAAATGCCCAGTGCGGCCCGAAGCGGGCGCGGATGAAGGCGTTCAGCCCGCCCCGGACGGGACGCGTGAGCGCCCCCCTGCGGCCCAGCTCGCCCCAGAGCGCGTGGACAAGACGGAGATCGGCCCGCGGGGCTGTGGCATGCCGGCGCCCGCCATCCGCGCCTCCCGCCCCCGGTCCGGCCCCCGTGTGGCCGTTCAGATGCCTGAGCAGGCGGTCGAGTTCGCGCACTCCCATATCGCGCATCGATGTCCTGCCGGTGAGCCTGACCTGAACATCGTGGCGGGCATCATCGTCCAGACCCAGTTTGCGGCACACGGCATGGACCGCGCGCATCAGACGCGCGCGGCCGGGCCGGCGCGCCGCAGCGGTCGGGGTCGTCGCCATCGCTCAGCCCGCCTTTGCCAGATCGATGGTGATCGGTATCCAGGCCGCGTCCGGCGTCTCGCGCCGGTAGCATCGGATATAGGTTTTCGATCCCATCACCCGCATGGCGTCGCGGATGGCCGCCATCGCCCGCTGCCAGCGCGCATAGGCGATATCGAGCCGCAGCAGGCTGTAGATGGCCCTCGCGGTCGACCTGGAAGGCATGGCCAACGATGGCGCGCATCTCGTTGCCACTGTCCCTGGACCACTCGGCGAGGCACTCGTCCACGAGATCGCGCGCCACCTGCATCTCCGGCCCGAACGCCACCCGCTCGGCGATCTGCACCTGCGCCTTCATCGTCCCATCATAGCTGAGATAGGTGCGGTTGCCCTTGACCGAGCGCCGGGTATGGCCGCCATACTCGTCCTCCAGCAGCGCATCGAACGC
This sequence comes from Alphaproteobacteria bacterium, assembly GCA_965202745.1. Classification (GTDB taxonomy): domain Bacteria; phylum Pseudomonadota; class Alphaproteobacteria; order Bin95; family Bin95; genus JACKII01. The sequence continues at coordinate 28,716 of CBDBCB010000016.1, read as the reverse complement.
GGCGATATCGTCGAAACAATGGGCGCGGAACCGTGTGATCTGCGCCGACAGATCGACCGCGAAGGCGACGGTCCTGCGCACCATCCCGTCATGCAGCAGGTCCTGCGGACGCACCAGCGCCTCCGGCGTCAGGCGGCCCTGTGCATCGCGCAGGTATGCCGCGCCCTCGACAATAACCCGCGCGCCGTTGCCGCTCCCGTCATTTGCGTCAGGGGCAGCGGTGGCGGGGGCAGTGTCGGGCTGTTGTGGCTGTGGCATGGTCATGGTCAGGTTCTCCATGGGGTTTCAGGGAGTTTCAGGGGATTTCAGGGGATTTCGGATCAGTCGGCGGCCGTGGCGGCGGCGCTCAGGATGTCGTCCGTGGTGATCTCCCCGCGCCCCTCCGCATGGGCCAGCAGGAAGGCCCGCGCCAGCAGACGGCGCAGGGCGTGCAGACCGCCGGGGCCGGAGGCCGCGCGCGCCGCCGCGTCCCGCTCCGCCCGGCTGGTCCCGCGCCCCAGCACGGCGGTCAGAAGCGTGGCCACATCCGTGCCCGGCGGCACACCCAGACCGACACGAATGCCGATCCGGCCCGTGACCTGCGGACAGCGCGCCAGCGTCATGCGGATGGTGTCATCGCCCACCAGCGCCAGGCCGCAGCCCGAGATATCGCGCAGACCCCGGAGCGCATCCAGCAGCCGCGCACCCAGATGCTGCGCCTCGTCCACCGCCAGCAGCGCCTGACGCCCGTCGAGACGCTCGAGAATGGCATCCTCCGCGGCCAGCGCCGAGGCGTAGCGACCGGGCGCGCCGAGCGACCGGGCAACACGGCCATACAGCCCGCCCAGAGAGGTCACGCCGGAGGTGGCGGTCACGCAATACACGCCGGCGCGCGTCGCGGCGTAACGCGACAGCGCATGGCTCTTGCCCGCACCCGAGCGCCCGTGGACCAGCACCACGTCGCCGGTGGCCCGGGCGTGGCCCAAAGCCACCATGACCTCGTGGGTCACGCCCAGCCCGGCGTGGCAATCAAGCCCGGCGGGGGCGAGCGTCCGCTCCCGCGACTCGGCGCGCGCGTCAAGCCACGATTGCCCCGCCCCGGTCACCCTGTCATTGGAGCCCGCATAATCGCCGCGCGTCCAGCGCGACAGCGTGGTGGGGCTGACGCCCATGCCCCGCGCCGCCTCGGCCTGGCTCAGCCCGCAGGCGGCAATCTCCGCGGCAACGGCGGCGTGCACGGCGTCCATACGGTCGTCCCCGCCATCCCCGCCGCTCTCCGGTTCACCGTCCTGCAAGGCGGCAGGCAGGGCGGCAGGCTCCGCCGCCGAAGGCGCCGGCGCGGTACGCAGGCGGGTCACATGGTCGTTCATGTCCTGTTCTCCTTTTCCGGTTGATCATCCATCGGGTAAAGCCGCTTCATGGCGTCCATCAGCGCCGCCTGGCCCGAACGCGACGGCCCGTCCGCGGCACCGCGGCCCGCCTCCGGCCGGTGCTCCGCCCCTGCCGCCTCTGCGGCCTGTGCGGCCTGCTCCAGCGCCGCCGTCCGGTGGGACGCGCCCTGGCGTGGCAGGGCAATGATATTGCCGGCCTCGCGTTCCGCAGCGTCCAGAACATCCTCCATGGCCCGCCCGGGCTGATGATCGCGCCTGAGGCCGCGGGCGCGTTTGCGCGCCGCACTGTCAGCCGCGCGCGCGCCGGCCCTCGCCCCGGCGGCCACCGCCGCACGGGTCAATGCCGGTGCGTTCGGGATCCTCGGCCACACACAGGAAACCGCCGGTCGGCCGGAACACGAAGAGCCGCGCAGGATCGGACGCATCGAGGCGCACATCCACCCGCTCACCCACATGCGCACCGAAGGCCGCCGCGATATAGCGGACGCAGCCCACGGAAATGCCGTTCTTGCCGATCGTGCGCCGGCCGCCGCCCGCGACGGGTGCCGCAAGCAGTGGATCAAGCGCCCGCTCATCGGCGATCCGCCGGGTCTCACCGGTCCAGGACCGCGCCCGCACCCACGGGCTCTCGCCGAGATCGCGGTGAGCGCGACGGCCATAAATCGCCGTGCACCACAGATCGCACCTGGTCTGAAGATCGGCCGCCGTCAGATCGACCCCGAACGTGGCGCGCCCGTCCGCGCCGCGCCGCCATGGATTTCCGCGCTTCCAGTTTCCTGCGCTCGGCCACATTGTGACCGGTAAAGCCGGGCAGGAACGCGAACAGATCCCGCGTCACCGTGCCGAGGAACCGCTCCACGAACGGCTTGGCCTCGGGCGTGTAGGGCGGGCAGACGTCATGGCTCACGCCGAGATCCGCCAGCACGCGGGCGAGATGGGCGGACGTATAGTCCCCTGCCCCCGTCGGTGCGCACCGTCTCCGGCACGCCCCAGTCGATCAGACAGCGTCTCAACAGCGCGCAGATCGCCGTGGCCCGGCTGACAGGCACCACCAGCAGCCGTCCCCGCTGCGACCAGACATCCAGCGCGCCGACGATCGTATGGCACCCGTCGGCACACATCACATCCGCCGGCGTGCTGTCGAGTTCCCAGACCTGGTTGAGCCGCATCACGGCCTGCGTCATCGATCCCAGGGCAGGCGCCCTGCGCGACCGGTGACCGTCGGGATCGGAGACGGCCGAGAGCGCCCGGGCATTCGCGGCATCGGCGCGCCAGACCCTGAGCCAGCGCTGGACCGCCCGCGGGGACGGGGCGTGCCCGTAGCGCGCCTTGAGAACCCGCACCACATGGGAGGCGGTCAGGTGGGGACCGTGCCCGTGGATCAGGGCCTCCACACAGTCCCGCATCGCCGGCTCGGTCAGCGGGCCGCGGCGTCCGCGACCGGGACAGTCGGTCAACGCGGCGAGCCGCGCCTCCGGGGGCAGACCCCGGCAGGCCAGTCGCCAGCGTCGCAGGGTCCCCGCACTGACCCCGGCCGCCTCCGCCGCCCGCATATCGGCCCCGGCCTGGCGCATGCCCGTGGCCGTAAGCCGTTCCGACCGCGCCACCGCATCGAGCCGCATCCGCGCGCGCCCATGGTCGGCCACAGGCGCGGATACATGCGTCCGTACGGGGCAATGCATGCCCCCTGCAACGACCGTGCAGGACCGTTGCAGGGGGTCTGCGGGGGGCGTTTGCGGCGATATGGACGATACGGGGGCGAATTTGAGGCGCGACTTCATGGCCCCGCACCCGTTTTGATGCCCGGCGGCGCGCCATCGGGCGCAATTGCCGCATTGTCGGGCGTCACGGCGTCGTGACGAATTGCGCCGGTTTGCCCGGTTCCGGTGCCGGAGAGATCGTCCAGCACCCTGCTGATCCGCACCACCATGTTGTTTGTGCGATCCACCATATGATCGCCGATGGTGCCTATCCCGGCTCCGAGACCGCGCCGGGCATTGCCATGCAGCGCCCGCGCCGCGACAGCCAGGTCCCCGCGCTCCACCGCGACCAGCATCCGCCGGTAGCCCTCCTCGACCATCCGGCACCCGGCCTCGAACTCCACCCTGACATTGTCCACCACACGCCTCGCCTCATCCACGGTCGTGGATGCCGCCTGCAATGCCGACAGCTGCGCCTGCAGCCGCTCGACCTCGCGCTGCGCCCGCCGTGTCGCGCCGCGCTCATGCAGCACGCCGCGCAGATGCTCCACCGACCAGCTGTAGAGCGCGGTCTCGGCCAGCACCGCGTCCGCCTCGTCGGGCTCCAGACCCGCCACCCCGGCATGATGCGACCAGGTCAGCCCGTCACAGCGTCGTGACGGATCAATGCGGCGCGCCACGGAAGCGCGGTTCTTCAGCGTGCCGACAGGCATTTCAAGCTCGGCAGCCAGCCTCGGCCAGTCGCCATGGGACCGCTCGAGGCTGTTCGCCCAGTCGCCCATCTCCCAGGCCAGACTGTCGCGCGAGCGGTTGAGATCCCGCTCCCGGGCAACAATCTCACGGCCCCGGTCAAGCCATTCGGCGTCAATGCGCGCCCGGATCGCCTCGTCTGTCCCGATCATTCCCGGGTCTCCCGTTCTTTGGTCCCGATGGTCCCGATGGTTTCCGTGGTCTCCGGTGCGGCGCGTACAAGCCGGTACAGCCAGAGCCGTGCGTCCGTGGCCGGATCGTGGATCTGCCGACAGGTGATCCGCACCCCGTTGGCGCGCAGTTCGGCAATGCAGGAATTGACCGCGCAGACCCCGGCACCGCGCATGATCTCCAGCGTCGAGCGCTCCCGCCCGTCGGCGAGAAGCCGGTGGACGCGCGTCAGACGGTCGGAATGCGAAAGCCTCGCCGCGTGCATCAGGAACCTCCGATCCCGGCAAGCGCCAGAAAGCCGCACAACAGGATGGACAGGATCAGGACGGCCGAAACCATACCGGCCCTGTCACGGCCGCGACGGCCGCGCGGGGCGTTGTCATTGGCGGCATTCATGGCGCGGCCCCCGCCCTTGCCCTACGGGCACGGCGGCGGGCCGCCCGCGCGCGGGCAGCACGTTCAGGATATTCCCGCGCCGCGTGGAGGATCGTCGAGTGGTGGCGGTTGCCGAGAAAGCGGCCGATCCCGGAAAAGGAAAGGCCGGTCCGCCGCCGCGCCTGGTAGCACACGCATTGGCGGGCAAGCACCAGACGGCCGTTCTGGCGAGGGCCGCACAGATCCGCGAGCGTGACGCCATGGAACTAGCAGACACGACCGGCAATCAGACGCAGCATCGCCATGTCCGCGGAATCCGCCAGGATCCGGGGCGCCCGCATGAGGAAGCGCCCGATGCGCTCCAGACGGGCCTTGCGGCGCATGTCAGTCGCCATGCCCGCTTCCGCCGCCTCCCGCGCCGGGCACTGCGCCCGGGCCCGCGCCTTCATGCGATCGGCCTGCTCCTGCCGCGCCGCACGCCGGGCCACACGCTCGGCCGCGGCGCGCGTGACCGGGTTGCGGTTGACGTTGCGGGAATTGGCAGCGAACATCGTCACGCACCCCGCCGATCTTGCGAAGGGTGCCGGGCGGCGCACCATGCGGCCATTGCCTCGGCCGCCGCCCGCGTGGGGTGGTCCGATATCCAGCACGACAGGCCATCCGCTCCAACCCGGTAGAGGCCAAAACACCCGGCATCCGCGTCATCACACATGAGCCACCCGCCGCCGCCCGGATGGCTGACATCCCGGCAAAGCGCCTGAACATCGAAATACACGGTACCGTCGGCCCCGCAGTCGCGACCGGACAGGGGCAGATCGACAGGGCTGCGGGGGCGCACGGTCCTCATGCGGCAGCCTGTCCAGCCGCCAGCGCAGCGGGCGAGCCCGGCGTCGGAAGATGCATCAGGGCCTGCCGCCGGGTAGCCGCCTCATCTGCGCGCGCGCATGGATGTCCGCGGAAAACTCCCGGACGACGAGGCCGAACAGGGCCAGCCTTTCCCGCTCTGTGGCGTGAGTGTACAACCTGAGCAATTCCTCCATCAGTGCATGCATGTCGCTGTGGCGCACAACAATCCGGCGAAAGGAAATCCCGATGTTGGTCATGTCTCCTGACTGCGGGTCCTGCATGACAAAAAATATCTCCATGACGGTGATCGCGAGCACCGCGAGGCAACGCTGTGAATTCGGGACGGAGCCGGCTAGGGCTGTGGGGGCGGACGGTCCTCATGCCGCGTCCTCCGGTGCGGCGGCCTCTCCAGCCGCCAGCGCGGCAGGCGAGTCGGGCATGGGGTCGGGCCGTGGAATATCAGCGGGCCAGGGGAGGTCGGCAGGCCAGTGATCGGAGAACCATTGGGTGACGCGGGCGTGGGTTAACGTTCGGCAGTCGCCCCCACGCTTAAGACGATCAAAGAAATCGCCCTTACCGCAAACACGCATTGAGACGGCCCAATGCGTGATTTCGAGAAAGGCTCCATACGTTGCGGCTAGTCTGATAAGGTGTTCGCGCATAGCCTAATAAGGCCATTCAATGTAGATTGTTGCCTTTAGCCTGATCAGGCTAAAGTGGCCAGATGACTTGGCAATCAATTGTTGAGCGCGCCTTGCAGCGCGATGGGAGGTCTGCAGCTGCCGTTTCGCGTGCAGTTGCAGGCAATCCTGCATTAATCAAAAATATCAGGCGGGGCCAAGTTCCGAGTTTTGAAAAGGTCGAGCGACTATGCCGCGCGCTTGGCCTCGAACTCTACATCGGCCCCCGCCGAAGCACCTGCCCCACCGCCTGCATGGGACACCTTCGCCGAGGCGACGCTCCCGCATCGGGGCATGGCCAGGTGCGGGTTGCAGGGCTGGGCAAAGGCGCAGCCTGATCGCGATCCCCTGCCCAGACCGGAGAATGTGATGGACGATCAGGCATTTTACATTTCGGCCACCGGCCAGTCGATGATCCCCGAAGGGATCGACGGCGGCTGCACCTGCCTCATCTCTCCCGGCACAGCGGTGCGGGAGGGCGACCGGGTCTGGATCCTCGACCACGAGGGCCGGGCCGCGATCAAGCGACTTGTCGGGAAACATGAGAGCGGCAACCTGAAGCTCCGGGGCTGGCTGCCGAAGCGGCACGGCCAACAGAAGAGTTTCGACGAGGAGCGCATGGCCGCGGGCGTCCGCGAGGTCTGGCCGGTGGTCGCGGTGTTCCGGGGCCAGCCGGGATCGGAGCGATGCGAGTATGTCCCCGATCCGAAACCTCCCGAGCACGCCAAACCGCCCGAATCGGCGGGCATCGTGTCTTCGACCGCCGTGCCCGGGGCGATCACGGACATGCTGGGCCTGCCGGAAGGCGCGGAGGCGGATGTGGTGGTGGCGGCGATCCGGGAGAAGCTCGCCGCCCGCGGCACGGCGGCGGCCAGCCCCGCCGCCGCGCTGGACAGGCGCAGCATGGGACAGCTGCTCGACAGCAAGCTTGATGACAAGACCCGGGCGCTGCGGGACGAATTGGCGGCAATGCTGGACGCGCTTGCCGAACGCCTGCCGCCTCCGGACGCGCCGCCTGTGGCCGGTGACGATCCCGGTGCCGCGCCGGAGAATATCGCCGAGCCGAATACCGACCAGCGCCTGTCATTTGCCCGCGACGTGCGGGCTGCCGCGGGAACGGGCGAGATGGTCTTCGAGGAAACGGAGACGTCGATCAACATACCCAGGGACACGCTGCCGCCGGGCCTCGGACCCGAGCGCGCCATCGCGCTGCGCGCGGAGGGCAGATCGATGGAGCCGACAATCCGCTCAGGCGATATTCTGGTGATCGACCATGGGGACCGGGAGCCACAGGCGGGGCGGGTCTACGTGCTCGGGACGCAGACGGGTCTCGTCGTCAAGCGTCTCATGCGCGAGGACGATGACTGGATCATGACAAGCGACAACGGTGCCGACTGGCCGGCGCGCCCGGTCGGGGAGGGAGACCGCGTCCTTGGCCGGGTGGTCCGGTTCGGGCCGGAGAAGGCGGTTGTGGTCGGGGGATAGAATCAGAGGTGAAATGCTTTTGGCAAAAGGAGCCATGAAAATGAATATTGTCACCATACGGAGCCTTCGTTCGGCCAGACGCGTGGTCATGGCGGCCGCAACGGCAGCCGGATTGCTTGGCGGCCCCTCTTCAGGCCTGGCTCGGGATGTCTGCGCGGGGTGGGGTGAGCGCGGCTACTTCGAGGCAGCCACGATCGGGGACATACGCACATGTCTCACCGCCGGGGCTGATCCGGGCGCACGGACCAAGAATGGCCACACCCGGCTGCACAGCGCGGCCTTTTCAGGCCATGCGGCGGCCATCGGGGCGCTTCTCGCCGCCGGGGCCGATTTGGGCGCGCGGGACAAGTTCTTGGACTACACCCCGCTGCACGAGGCGGCCCGTGAAGGCCATGCGGCGGCCATCGGGGCGCTTCTCGACGCCGGGGCCGATCCGGGCGCGCGGGGCAAGCTCTTGGGCAACACCCCGCTGCACTGGAAGGAGATCGTCAGTAAGGCCCGTGACGCACTGTTCTCCGAGGACACCCCGACCGTGGATATCCTGACGGACCTGCGGCATTTCGGGGGCGACACCGCCCTGGTCGACTTCAGCCGTAATCTGCTCGTGGCGCTCTTCTTCGCCTGCAATGGCGATCAGGAAGAGGATGGCTACGTCTTCGTCCTGCCAACAACCGATAAGCTTGGGAAGATCGGGAGCGGCGGGATTCACAGCGATGACCGCGGGTCAGATGCGGCTCTTGTCTCCGCCGCCCGAACCCCGCAGTCCCGTGCGCGGGTCGACGCCCAAAGCAGTGTCTTCGTGCACGTGCCCGGCAAAGAGGTCGAAGGGCTCAGGACCATCCGGGTATCCAGGGCCATGAAGAGTGCCTGCCTGGACCACCTGAAGCGCTTCCACGACATTCGGCAGGAGACAATGTATAATGACCTGATCGGCCATATCCAGAACGAACAGAACTTCAAAACCGCGGAAACAGCTTTCTGCCGCGGCCTTGCGAAACAGGACAATAAGGATCACGCGGGAGCCATCAAGGATTACGACGAAGCGATCCGGTTGCGGCCAGAGTCCCCGAACGCGTTCAACAACCGGGGCAACGCGAAACTTGCCCTCGGCAACATGGAAGACGCACATACCGACCTCGAAACCGCTCTTGCCCTGGCTCGCGAACAGGACGATGGGCGCGTTGCTGCGTTGGCGGCGGATGCCCTTGGGAAGCTGGCAGGGGAGCGCTGACCGCCCCTCACCCGCCGCCCGAGACCAGCAGTTCCGTGACCCGCCGGTTGGCGCGGGCATTGGCCGAATAGCGCGTCTCGACCTCCTCGACGGCGGCCCAGCCGAACATCTTCCGGATCTCCGGGCGATCATTGATCGACAGGATGAACCGGCCCTTGATGCCGCGCAGCATCTCCGCGAGGCGCTCGAAGTCGGCCCGGTCAAACACGCCACGCCCGTAATCCGCCTCATGGCCCCAATAGGGCGGGTCGATGTAGAAGAGCGTGAAGTCCCGGTCATAGCGCGGGATGAAGTCCTTCCAGTCCAGTTGCTCGATATGGACGCCCTGCAGCCGGGCATGGATGGCGCGGATCAGTTCTGTCATTCGGGTGCCCGAAAGCCGCGCGGGATTATGGACGGACGGTGCCATCTGGCCCGGCGTGGCGAGATGGGCGGGCTTGCCGCCGAAGGACATGCGCTGGAGGAAGGCCCAGCGGGCGGCGCGGCGGATGTCGGTGAGGGTCCCGGGCGGTGTCTTCAGCAGCCGGACGAATTCCGCGCGGGAGGCCAGGCAGAGATCGAACCCGGCTGCCAGCGCGTCGGGATGATCGCGCAGGATGCGGAAGAGGTTGACGATCTCGCCATTGATATCGTTGAGGATTTCGGACTGCGGACGCATTCGTCGGCGCAGGAACACGCCACCCATGCCACAGAAGGGCTCGGCATAACAGCGATGCGGAATGGCCTCGATGCGCGCGGCGATGGTCCGGGCGAGGTGCCTCTTGCCGCCGAACCAGGGCGCGAGCGGCTCGGCGGGAGCGACGGGCGTGAAGCCCGCATTGTCGGTTGAGGTATCGGTTGAAGGACTCGACAAGGGGGAGGATTCCCACGATCACGGCCCCGCCGCGTGCGCGGTGGCGGGACGGCCGGGACTGGCCGGGTCCGGTCGTGGGAGGTTTCGTCTCCCGGTTCGGGGTGTAATCAGACAGAAGGATTGATCAGACCGGGATCATCTTGGATGTATCGGGACGGGGCGGGATAGATCACGGTTATCAAGGGTTTAAACGGTCTGTCCTGATGGGCGCGCGGCGCGGGGCGGTTTGCACAATCGAGGCGGGTCGGGGGATTTGAGACACATGGATTGCGCAATGGGGCGGGCGTTCAAGGGCGTTTGAAACAGCGTTTAAACCGGGGTCGAGGCGCGGTCACATGTTCACCAGTATACACCGCACACGGCCGACGATGCGCAGCTCGTTGAGCTGTGGGCCGGTGACGAACTCGGGCGGGAAGCTGCCGCCATCGGAGATGATGACGATCGAGGTGGGCGTGCCGACTGGGCCGGGTGCCAGGGGCACTAGGCGCTTGATATAAGCCTCGCCCTCGCGGCTGAAGGCATAGATCCCCTCGCGATCGACGCGGGCCTCGGCGGTGTTGACGAGGGCCAACGCGCCGTCCGGGACGGTGGGGGCCATGCTGTCGCCGCGCACCCGGACAAGGCCCGACTGGTCGGCGTTGATCAGGTTGCGGCGCAACCATGCCTTTGAAAAGGCGAGCCTTTCCTCAACATCCTCATGCGCGGGCACAAGACCAGGACCAGCCGACAGGTTGACCTCGTATCGCGGTAGCAGAGCGAAGTCCTGGTCGAAGTCGGGCGCGAGATCAGGGGCGGCGCGATAGGCTGTGGTGCGCCAGAGGGTGAGCCCTGCCCGGTGGCCAACCACTGCACGGAGACGCCAAGGACATCCGCCGCGCTCACGAGGTTTGTCAGGCCGGGCTCATTGCTGCCACGCAACCAGCCGTTCACCGTCGAGGCGGATGTGCCAAGCTGCTTCGACAGCCAAGTGCCGCTCCTGTTGCCCAGGGCGGACGATAAGCGCGCGGGAAAATCCTGGTCACCCTTTCCCTGCTCAACAGTGACCGGCTCGTCACTGTTCAATTTTTCGGTCACTGTTTCTCTAACCATCTGAATTCAAATCGAAAACAGACGATAAATCGCCTGGATAGGCGCGCTCTAACAGTGACCGGCATTTTTCGTTTGCAGACGGACGATATTTCCTTCAATGTATGTCCGTAAGGTCATTTTTTACACCGCGAGTTCTGCCCGCCCGGATGGCCGTCCGAAGGGGCAAGATGGAAGAGGAACACAGGTTCATGTCGCAACCTGCACGGATTGCCCGCAAGGCGCGCGGGTGGCACCCCGAAGAGATCAAGGCCGCGATCCGCATGAAGGGATCGTCGATGGCCGAGCTCTCGCGCCAGCATGGCTACGGGATCAGCGCAGTCCGCCAGGTGCTGCGCCGTCCGTGGCCCGCGATCGAGTGGCTGGTGGCTGACCACCTGGGCGTCGAGCCGCAGTTCGGGGTGCTCTCTCACCCCGGCCCCCGTCCAGGCCATCGGAAGGACCGGGCGCGGGCTTTCAGGTGTCTGGTGGCTACCATGCCGGTTCGGGGGCGATAAGCGGACCATGGTCCGCGGGATGGGAGGTTCGGGGCGATGAATCTGTTTTTCGGGATCGGGATGCTGCTGTTCGCCTGGGCCATTGTTGTTCCGGCCGGGGCCGGGCCTCTGGTCGGCGTTGCAACCGTTGTGGATGGCGACACGCTGAAGATACGCGGGCAGCGTATCCGGCTTCACGGGATCGATGCACCGGAGAGCGGCCAGTCCTGCCGCACCGCCGATGGCACGCCGTGGCGCTGCGGACAACGCGCGGCCCTGGCGCTGTCGGACCGTCTTGGCCGCAGAACCGTCACCTGCACCGCGCGGGACACGGACCGGTATGGCCGCCTCGTGGCGGTCTGCCATCAGGGAGACGGCACGGACATCAACCGCTGGATGGTCGCGGCCGGTCACGCACTGGCCTATCGCCGCTACTCGATGGACTACGTCACGGCGGAAGACGCGGCCCGGGCAGCGGGGTCCGGTCTCTGGCAGGGTCCATTCGTGCCGCCTTGGGACTGGCGCAGGGGAACGCGCCTGCCTGCGGCGGATCGTTCCGTTTCGAGCAGCCCGGATTGCCGAATCAAGGGAAATATCAATAGCAGGGGCAAGCGCATCTATCATGTGCCCGGCGGGGCGTACTACGCGCGAACCAGGATCAATGAGGCAGCGGGAGAACGCTGGTTCTGCACGGAGGACGCGGCCAGTGCAGCGGGATGGCGGGCGAGCAGGCGCTGACCTGCTTTCGGATCAACGCCTGTCCGGCTTGCCGCACACTTCGTTCCATACGTCCAGAAACCGTGCTGCCTCGCGCCTGCTCCGTTCGGTATCCGTTCCCGACCATGTCGGCAGTGCCGGGCGGATCGCGTCACAGACGGCGGCGGGCGGGGCGGGCCGCCGGGTGGCGCAGCCAGCGAGCATGAGCAGGACAATCGGCAGGATCACCGCCGCGCGTCCAGCCACCGCCGCGCGTTTGATCATCCCCGGGCGTTCAGTCATCCCTGAGCCTCCCATGCTCCGCGAGCCTTTCGTCGACGGGCCGTGTATCGCCCTCTGCGCGTCGGAAGGCCTGGTCGGCGCGGCGGCGGATATCGATCGCGGCCCCGGCGTCCTCGAGCGCGCGGTCCCGCCGAGCCGCGCGATAGCCGGCACGGCGTGCGACGAGAAGTGTCAGCAGAATGCCTGCGACGGCTGCCGCGGCCCTGCCCGCGCGGGAGGTGACGAGCCAGCGCCATGTTGTGATGACGGCGAGCCACATCAGCAATCTCCGGCGGTCCATTTTCGCAGGCGCTCACGCATGATCCAGAGGGCGGCGATGCCGATGATGCCGGCGCATGCGAGCGCGACGATCTGTGCGGTACCGTCGAGCGCGGCCCGCGCGGTGGCGCCGGTACCCGCGGCGGCGGCGGCCTGGCTCACCGAGGCCTGGATTGTGGTGGATTGCGTCACGGATGCGCGGGGCCGGGCTGTGCGGGGTGCGCGGCGAATATCCAGCAGGCGGTCCCGCGGGTAGATTCGCAGCGACACCCGGTTGCCCTGGTTTCCGCCGAGCAGGCGTGGCTTTCCGGTGTCCCAGCCATCAAGGAAGGCGACATGGCCCTGCCACCCGTCGCGCGCGCCGCGCCAGAGCACGGCGATATTGACGGGCACGCCCCATTTGAGGTAGCTGCGGGCGGTGAGAGAGCCGGTTCCGGCAAGGCCGCATTCGGCGAGCACCGCGCCGACGAATGCGGCGCACCATGGTGTTTCGTCATCGGCCATGGGCACGCCGGCGTCGCGGAAATATTTCAGCACAACGGGATTGTGCCGCGCGCCCGGCCATTCCCTTGTTCCCAGATGGCGGGTGGCGGCGGCGTGCAGCGCGGTGCCGGGGGTCTGTGTCTGACGGCTCACGGTTACGGTCTCCGCGGTGATCTTCCGGGCCATCATAGCCGCCTGTCGGCCTGTCGGTCAGCGGACCATGGTCCGCTGTCGGAGGGTTCGGAACGCCTCTAGTGTGGCGCGCATGACCACCATATCCGCACCTGCCGCGCCCGCGCGGAGCTTCTCGGCCCTTGACGGCTGGATTGACGTGCTGCGCGTGGGCGCGTTTACCGACAGTTCCGGGGAGGATGTTTCCTTCTCGGCGGCTGATCTGGCGGCGATTGCCAACGATTACACCACCTCCGATCCGGCCCCGATCACGATCGGGCATCCCGAGAGTGACGATGCACCCGCCTGGGGCTGGGTGGAAACGCTGCGGGTGGCGGGCGACCGGCTGCAGGCGAGGCTCGGGCGTCTGGATGAGGGTTTCCGTGCGGCCTGTGAGGCCGGGCGGTATGCGCCACGCTCGGTGTCGATCTCGCGACCTACGGAGGGCCGGGGCTGGACACTCTGGCATGTGGCGTTTCTCGGTGCCGCGGCGCTTGCGGTGGACGGGCTGGTCCCGTCGCAGTTTTCCCGTGCGCGTCTGGCCCCCGAGGGCGCGCTTGTCATTGATCTGGCGGCCCCCCGGGCGGCATGGAGGAGCGCACCGGCTGGCGTGCCGTGGAGCGAATTCTGCGCGGCCTGCGTGAGTGGGTGATCGAGCGTTCCGGCATTGAGACCGCGGACCGCGTTCTGCCCGACTGGAATTTCGCTGATCTGACCGCCCTGGGTGAGGTCGACATGGAGGATCCGGCGAGGCTTTCGGGCGCTGTGACAGCGCTCTGCGCGCCCCGCCAGCCCGGACCGGCGCACCCGAACGACCCCTTACCGACATTGGCACGACAGGAGACCGATATGCCCGGCACACAAACCGCCTCACCGCCACCCGCGCCCGCCGCAGCGGATGCCGCGCAGCTTGCCGCAGGGCAGACACAGCTTGACGCGGACCGCCGGGCGCTCGATGCGGAGCGCCCGGCCTTTGCCGCTGCCCGACGGCTGTCGGGTGCACGCGACAGCATCCAGGCGCATGTAACGGCGGGCCGTGTTCTGCCGGCCGAGGCGGGCGATCTGACCGCATTGCTGGCAGCCCTCGACGAGGGCCAGCAGATCACGCTGGCGGGTGCGGAGACGGGACTGCCGCGTCAGACGAACGTGGCGGAGCTGCTGGAGAGTTTTCTCGCCGGCCTTCCCGCGCGCGGGCCGGACCGGTCCGAGATCAGCGCCCCCGAAAGCGCTCCCGCCGGTGACGCGGTCGTGATGCGCAACGGCCACAGCGTGCAGAGCGTGACGCTGGCCGCGCAGGCCCTGATGGCCGCCGATCCCACCGATACGCTGACCATCGACCGGGCGGTGCGCCAGATCACGCAGGGAGCACGCTGATGCATTCTCCGGTACTGACGAAGGCCTTCGAGGCCGGCGGCAACATTGCCCGGCGCCGGATCGTGCAGGTCGGCACCAAGGACAATTCGGTGGTGCGGGCGGATGCGTCCTCCGACACCACCATCGCCGAGCGCCCGATCGGAATTTGCGCCGAGTTGGGTGCCAAAACCGGCGAGACGGTCGATGTGCATTTGCTGGGCATTGCCGATTGCGAGGCCGGCGCGGCGATCACGCGGGGCTCGTCTGTCGAGGCCGATGCCTCGGGCCGGGCGATTGCGACCACGACGGGCAATGATTTCGTGGTCGGCATCGCGCTGGCAGCAGCCACGGCGGCGGGCGACATCATTCCGGTGCTGATCGCACCGCAGCGCATCTGAGGAGCGTGATCCATGCCTGACAATATCATCAGCACCTACCCGGTCGACTTCGAGCGCACCGCAATCGCGGTGGGCTATTCCAACGACATGTATGTGGCCGATATGGTCCTGCCCCGGGTCCCGGTGATGCGCAAGGAGTATCGCTACTGCGAGTACCCGATATCCGAGAGTTTCACGGTTCCGGAGACCCGCGTGGGCCGCCGGTCGCGGCCGACGATGGTGCATTTCACGGCGTCGGAAAATCCGCTGCCTGCGAGGATTACGGGCTTGAGGACGCGATCCCCGACGACGATGTGCGCAACGCGCCGATGCAGGCGGCCGACCCGATCGACCGATCCGTGATGATGCTGACCGACCTGCTGATGATCGATCGCGAGAAAAGGGTTGCCGATATCGTCCTGGCCGACTCGGCATACGGTTCCGCCAACAAAATGACGCTTTCGGGCAATGACCAGTGGAGCGCCGATCACGCGTCCTCCGATCCGGTCGAGGACATTGTCGACGCGATCGAGAAAATGATCGTCATGCCCACCCATATGGTGATGGGCTCGGAGGTGTGGAAGCCGTTGCGCACGCACAAGGCGATCCTGAAGAGCGTCAACCGCAACGAGGGCGACGTGGGGATTGCCTCGCGCCGGATGGTGGGGGATTTGCTGGAGGTCGAGATCGTCGTCGGCCAGGCATGGATGAACAGCGCCAGGCGCGGTCAGGACGCGACGCTGAGTCGCGTGTGGGAGAAACACGCGCTCCTGTATCGCGCCGACCCCAACGCCGATGCGATGGGCCCGCCGACACTGGGCATCACCGCCGAGTACCGGGGCCGCGAGGCCATGACCGGGTTCAACGTGAAGACGGGCGCGCGGGGCGCGCACGAGATCCGTGTGGTCGATACCTGCGACGAACGGATCATTGCCAATCGCGCGGGATATCTTTTCCGCAACGCAGTGGCCTGAGGAGGGCATCGTGATCTACGCCAGCCGCCAGGATCTGGTTGACCGGTTCGGGCTGGCCGAGATCGAGAGTCTCGATCCCGGCGCGGGGGACGGCACGTTTGCGCGCGTCACCACGGCGCTGGCGGATGCGGCGGCGGAGATCGACGCGGTTCTGGCCGCCGCCTGGGATCTGCCCCTGCCAGCCGGACCCTGGCCGCTGCTGACCGCCATCGCGTCGGATATCGCGCGCGCGACTCTACGATGATGTGGCCCCCGAGACCGTGACGGCGCGCGGATCACTCTTGAATACGAAACCGCGGGGCTTCAGGCCGCGCTGTCGCAGGCCGTGGCGGCGCTGGCCTCGCCCGGGGACCTGATGGACGCCGTCGGCGCGGTGATCGAGGAGGCGGTGGATCGCCGCTTCGACACGGCGAGCGATGCGTCAGGGTCCGCATGGCCCGAAAGCCTGCGCGCCAGGCTCGGCCTGCGCGGCGGCAGGACGCTGACCGATTCCGGACGCCTGCGGGCCTCCATCTCCCGGTCCGTCAGCGGCCCGGAGGTCGCGGTGGGCACCAATCTCGTTTACGGCGCGATTCATCATTTCGGCGGCACGATCGTGCCGAGGCAGGCAGGAGGTGCCCTGCACTTCACCGGTGCAGACGGCGAAAGCGTCGTTGCCAGATCCGTGACATTGCTGGCGCGGCCCTGGCTGGAGATCGACGCGGGCTTCTGTCGGGCGCACGCACGCCACCGCGCCTGCCCGCGGTGCTTGTCTGGCTCGGGGCCGAGGCGGCCACGGACAGCGTGGCTCCGCAGGCAGGCGCATACCAGCACATCACGGCCACGCTGATCGCCGCGCCCAACAGCACGCGCGGCACAGGGGCGCGCGATCCGATGGCGCGGCTTGTCGCCCGAACCCGCGCGGCGCTGAACGGCTGGCGTCCTGTGGACAGTCCGGGACAGCGGGACACGCTGGCGCTGCGGCGGGGGCGGCTCACGACGCTCGATGGCGCCCGCGCGCTCTGGCAGGACGAATACCGTATCAGCCGGCGCGCATCCGCGTGCCCCCGAGGAGACAGACAATGGTCAATTTGATCAGTGAGCACAAACCGATCATCCAGCTGGGCGCGGGCGCCCTGTTTATCGATCGCTATACCGACAACGGCGACACAAGAGGTGCGGAGATGTATGTCGGCGACACGGTCGCCGCGTCGGTCTCCGCCACCGTGGAGCGCACCACGGTGTACTCGGGCGACGGCGCGGTGGCGAGCAAACTAGTCGATCGGGTGCGGCAGATTGACCGGAGCATGTCGATCACGGTGCAGGACGCAACGCTGGATAATTTCGCGCTCTTCATGATGGCCGACCGGCCCAAAAGGGAGGCGCCCGGGTCCAGTACCAATAATCTGATCACCGTCATCCGCGTGCCGGAGCACGTCAGTGACAGACACTATTTCCAGTTGGGTGCCGGCATGCTAGGCAAGGTGTCGGTCGGCCGAAGTTCCTGCTCGCCGCGACGCCGGTGGTCAGCGGCAGTTTCATGCATCGCGCGCTGACTGCCACCACCGGCGCGTTCCGGGCATTCTCGCCGGTCATTGAGACCGACGATTTCAGTATGGACGCGGACACGGGCCGGATCCGGTTCACCAAGAGCGGCATCGCAAAAGTCCGGGGCAAACAGGTCCAGATCACCATCGCCGCCGCGAAGATCACCAGGCTGCCCGCATTCGACCGGGTTTCGGTGGGCGCGGAGGTGAGCCAGATCCGGGTAGCGCTGCGGTACATCGAGGATTCCGATCCGGGCATGGAGGGGCGCAACATCTATATCCCGCAGGCCACGCTGGGCCCGGCCGGCGAGGCCGCGCTGAAAAGCCGCGACACGCCGCAGCAGTTCCCGCTGCAACTGGCCATCGAGACCCCCGACAATGGTCTGCAGCAGATGTATATCGACGGAGTGCCCGAATGATCGCGGAGCCCGCCGCCCTGCCGGCCGATACGGCGACTCACGGCGCCCGAGGAGGCGCGGGCACCCTGTTTATCGATCGCTATACCGACAATGGCGACACGAGGGGTGCGGAGATGTACGTGGGCGACACGGTCGCCGCGTCGGTCTCCGCGACGGTGGAGCGCACCACGGTGTATTCGGGCGACGGCGCGGTCGCCAGCAAACTGGTCGATCGGGTGCGGCAGGTTGACCGGAGCATGTCGATCACGGTGCAGGACGCGACGCTGGACAATTTCGCGCTCTTCATGATGGCCGACCGGCCTAAAAGGGAGGCGGCCGAGTCCAGTACCGATGATCTGATCACCGTCATGCGCGTGCCGGAGCACGTCAGTGACCGCACCTATTTCTAGTTGGGTGCCGGCGTGCTGGGCGCGACGCCGGCGGGGCGCCCGAGTTTCGATTTAGGCACAACGCCTGTGCGCTCCGGTGGCTTCGCGTGCCGCGGGCTGAGTGGCGAAACCCTATTCAAGCCGTTCTCGCCAACCGTTGAGGCCGACGACTTCAGTCTGGACGCGGACACGGGCCGGATCCGTTTCACCACGAGCGGCATCGCAAAGGTCAGGGGCAAGCAGGTCCGGATCACGATCCCGCACGAGGAAATTACCACGCTACCAGCATTCGACCGGGTTTCGGTAGGCGCGGAGGTGAGCCAGATCCGACGGCGGCGCAGAGGCGGGCCAATACGGCCACGGCTCAAGCGGTGCAGCGCACGCGCCGGCTGGGGCCTGCGATCCAGAACACGGCGTTTCAGGTGTCGGATTTTGCCGTCCAGATCGCGTCCGGCACATCGGCGCTGCAGTCCTTTTCACAGCAGGCCCCGCAGCTGCTCGGCGGCTTCGGCGTGGTTGGTGCCGTAGTCGGTGGACTGGTCGCCGTTGCCTCGGCGCTGGCTGCGTTTCTGTTCAATCTGGGTGACGCGGCAGAGGACAGCGCAGATGCGACGGATCGGCTGGCGGATGCGGCGGGCAGGCTGCGGACGCTGGAACGGGCACGGGCGGACGTGGACGCCCTGGCCGAGGCCTATGGCCGCGCCTCCGCACAGGCGCGCGCGCTGAATGCCGCCCAGGACGCGCTGGCCAACCGCGAGGCGGCCCGTGCCCTGGCCGGGGTGATCGCGGGCCTTGACGACGTGCTCGGCGCGGCCGAGGGCCTCGACTTTTCCCGCGCCAATGCCCCGATCTTCGATCTGGCTCGCCAATTGCGCACCACCCTCCGCGACCTGAACCCACAGCAACTCGTAAGCCCTTTCAGCGAAGCCAGCGAGTTGCTCCGGAACGAGGATGCGCTGAAAGAACGTCTGATGAGATTGGCCAGGCTCAGTGAAGAGGTGTTTGAGGCGGAATCAACCGGCAACTCCGGGGCGTTGGATCGGATCACTGAGCTGCTTGATCTGACCGAGGAAGCCGCGCGCAGATTGATCGCCGCCTACGGGGAGTTGCGCGATGCGGACGGATTTGATGCGCAGGCGGAGGCCCTGGGGAAATTGCGCACGGCGCTGGAGGGGGCGGCCAACGGTACCCGCGATTTGAGCGATGGGCAGGCGGCGGCGCTCGATGGCCTTCTGCGCCGCGTTGCCGAAGCGGAGGAATCCACCCTCAAACTGGTTGCCGCGAGCGGGGACGTGGCACCGGGCCTCGATGATGCCACCGCCGCTGCGGGGCGGCTCGCGGACGAACTCGGCCGCGCCCTGCGATCACTGGCCACGCTGCAGGCGCGCGCCGAGAGCCGCCGCCGCCGCGCGCAGATCCGGATCGACTTCGCGAACGCTCCGGACGAGCGGACCCGTCGCCTGCGTCTGGAGGCGCAGGACGAGGCGGAGCGGGAGACGCTGGAGCCGAGGGTGGCGGGCCTGCGGGCCCGGGGGGTCACTGCAGACGAGATCGATCGCGAGAGGCGCGCGCTGCGCGAGCAGGCCGGCGCGGCATTTGATGCAGAGCAGGCGGCGAGGAGGGCTGAGGAGGCGCTGCGCGAGCTCGGGCGTACAGGATCGGGGGCCGGGCGCGCGGCCTCCAGGGAGATGGAGCGTCTGGCCCTGGCGCAACGCCGGGCGGCCGAGGAGGCCCGCGCGCTGGAGACCGCGACACGCGATGCCCTGCGCGCCTACGCCGGGTGATGCGCTGGAGGCACGCGACGAGGTGGCGGAGGCCTGGGTGGGCGGATTCCGGAGTCTTGAGGACGCGCTGGTGAGTTTCGTCACCACCGGCAAGCTGAACTTCCGCGATCTGGCGAATTCGATTTTGGCCGATCTGGCGCGGATCGCCATCCGCCGCAATATCCTCGGGCCGATCGCCGATGCGTTCGCCGATGTGTTCGGCGGCGGCGTTGGCGGCGGTGCCAATCTGGAGGTGCCCGTGCCCACACCCCGACCGTCGCCGTTTCACCGTGGCGGCGTGCCGACCGGCCCCGACACACCGGGCCTCGCGCCCGGCGAGGTGCCCGCACTGCTCATGCGGGGCGAGGCGGTGCTCACCCCGGACCAGTCGAGAGCCCTGCTCGGCATCGATTACGCGGCACAGGACCGCGACCGCGCAATGACAATCCTGCGCGCCGCAGCGCGTCGAAAACGCCGGCGCGCGGGTCGATGTCCGCGGTTTTGTTGTCAATCTGTTTCTCGACGATCTGGCCGCCGATGGCCCGATGGCGCGGGGCATCCAGAATATTGTGCCGGGGACGCGTCTCTGATGGCTTGGCCTGATTACGTCCCGATCGTCGTGCCGGACCAGATAATCGGCCAGGACAGCGACGTGGTGCGCAGCCGGTTCGAGGACGAGCTGGTGCGACAGGAGCGCCGCTACGACACCGCGCTCCACACATGGTCGATCACGGCGCTGATCGACAGTGACGACGATCTGGCCCGGTTCCGCGCCTGGGCGCGGCGTGAGGCGCATACATGGTTCACCTGGACGGACGTCACCACCGGCGCGCCGCGCCGGGTGCGGGACGCCGCGCGCGGCATTACCTGCACAGCCTTCGTCTCGGCGGCCCGGCGCCGATGGGAGGCCACACTGACGCTCGAAGGCTGGCCCGATAACACACTGTGAGCGGCTTTCGGAAGAGGAGTAGAGAATGGTTGATGAGACGATCGACGTGGCGATCCGCGCCTCGGCGCCGCGCAGCCGCATTGTCACCTGCCTCGACGTGCGGCACCCCGACAGCCCGGGCGGGCCGGTGCGCGTGGTCAACGATACATCCGACATCGAGGTCGGCGGCGAGACCTATATCGCGACACGCTTTGAGGCGCAACTCGCCGCCGATGTGGAACAGCAGGCCCCGACAGCCCGGATCGTGATCGGCAATATAGGGCGCGATATCTCGAACTGGATCGAGGCGGTGGGCGGCGGCGGCGGCGGGACAGTCCGGATCTTCGAGGTCCTGATCGGCGGCGGCGGCATCGCCGGCGAACCCGAATGGGAGATCGAGATGGATATCGGCGCGATCGCGGTGGACGACCTGGTCACCGTCACGCTCGGCTTCGACCCGCTGCTCAACCGCCCCGCCGTGTCGCTGCGCTATGATCCTCAAACAGCGCCGGGGCTGTTCTGATGGACTGGTGGTTAAAATGGCTGGGCCGCGAGTTCACGCCGGGCACCTACGAGTGTACACACTTCACAAGCGAGGTCATGGCAGCCGAATTCGGCGTAAACCTGCCCCAATGGTCGCCACCCGCCAGCCATCGCGCCTGCGACCGCGCGGCACCGGACCTGCGCGCGCGTATGCTGGGGGAGCCCGCCAGCGACCCGACCGTCGGTGCTGCACTGCCTGACCGGGTGCGGATCCGTGCTGACGCCGGTTGAGCGGCTCGACCGCGTCGGATTGAAAATGGAAGGCATCTATCGATGGGCGACCTGACGACATCCACATCCCTGACGGTCTGGCCGCACCCTGTCACCGCCGAGGGCCGACAGACACTGCCGGTGGTGATCGATGGTGAGACGACTGCAGCCGATCTGGCGCGGGCGCATATGGGCGGCGCGCACCAGGATGAGGTCGGGGTGGTTCTCGACGGCGAGATCCTGCCCCCCGCTGATCACCGCCTGCCGGTGCCGCCCTGACGTTTGCCTCCGCCGGACTCGTGGCGGTCGGCGGCCTGCTGGTCAACGCCCTGATCCCGATCCGCGCGCCCGATCTGGGCGGCGTCGAAAACGTTCCGGTCGAACCGATATACAGCCTGTCGGGCAGCGGCAACCGCGCCCGGCTGTACGAGCCGCTGCCGCTGGTGCTGGGACGACACCGTATGTTCCCCGACGTCGCCGCCGCCGGGTTCACGGAGTTCATGGGGGACGAGCAATTCCTGTCACAGACATTCCAGTTCGGTCCGGGCGATCTGGATATCGATAATCTCAGGGTCGGCACGTCCGATCTGTCGGCGTATGAGGGTGTGACCACCCAGATCGCGCGCGGCACTGCGGTGACGATTTTCGCCGGCAACGTCGACACGATAGCCGGGGCGATGCTGGACGATACAGACTGGGTGAGGCGCGTGACTGCCGCGGACACCGACAGGATCGCCGTCGATATTGTCGGTGATCTGTTTGGCATCAATGATCGCGCCGACACCGTGGCGCGCGAGGTTGATATCGTCATCCAGTGGCGGCTGCGCGGCGCGGCAGGCGCGTGGTCCTCCCGCACGGTGACGATCCGCAACGATTCCCAGTCGCCTGTCCGACGCACGATTTCGATCAACCCGAATGGTTCCGGAGCATGGAACGTGCGCGTCAGGCGCACGACCGAGCCGCGCGACGGCACGCGGGAGCGGGATCAGATCCAGTTTGCCGCGCTGCGCGCCTGTCAGCCCGATTCAGGCGACTACACCGGGCAGACGCGCCTGGCGCTGAGCGTCAGGGCCTCCGGCCAAAGAAAGTGCCGGTGTTTCACAACGGTGCCTGGACCACTGGAAACGAACGCTCCAGCAACCCGGCCGCCGGGGTCGGACTGCGCGCCGCGCGCATTGACGATGATAATCTGGCCGCGTGGTACACCTGGTGCGGGGATC
This sequence comes from Alphaproteobacteria bacterium, assembly GCA_965202745.1. Lineage (GTDB taxonomy): Bacteria > Pseudomonadota > Alphaproteobacteria > Bin95 > Bin95 > JACKII01. The sequence continues at coordinate 6,101 of CBDBCB010000016.1, read as the reverse complement.
AGGGGCTGGCCTGTGATCTCGTGCTGCAATCCGCCGCCACCCATGACGGGATCCTCGGCACGATCGCACAGTGCGGGCGCGCCGCCATGACCTGGGCGACAGGCAGGCTCGGCGTGGTCTACGAGGAGGCCGACCGGGACGTGACCGGCCTTGTCACGCCCGGCAACATTCTGGAGGGAACGTTCAGGGTCGATTGGCCGCCGGGGGGGCTCGCGGATGAGATCGTGGTGCGGTTTGTCGATCCTGAAAACGACTGGCAGTACAGCTCGGTGCGCCGCACGCGACCAGGCCTCACGGGGCCGACGGTCACCAGCTCGACGATCACCGCGCGCGGCATCACAAACCGCGATCACGCGGCGATCGAATGCAATCTCACGGCGGCGCGACAGCACTATTATCGCCGCCGCCTGACATGGGAGATGAGCCACGAGGGCCGCGCGTTCGTGAAGGGCGACGTGGTGATGGTGACACATTCGCTGATTGACGGCGGCAGGGTCGGTCGCGTGGTGCGACTGCATGGCGCTGACATCACGCTCGACCGGGCTGTTGCGGTTGGTTCGGAGGCCTGGCTGGTCCTGCGCCGACAGGACGGGCGACTGCACATGAGCCGCGTCGACCGGGCCGTGGCCGGGGTCGGCCCGACCCGCGACCTCAAATTGCGCCAGCCGGTCGAGGACCCCGCCGATACCGAGCCGCAGGACGTGCTCTGGCGGCTGTACGACACCAATCTGCCGCCGCGCAGGGTCCGCATCACAGGCGTCGAGCCGATCGACGACCGCCGGTTCAAATTCACGGCGATCGACGAGGACCAAAACTATCATGCTGCCGCCACAAGCGACCTGTCGGTGCCGCTGCCGGACATCAGGCCCCGCACGCCGCGTGTGGTCACGGTGTCAATTACCGAGAACCCGGTGCGCGTGAGCGCCGGATACGCCATCGGGATCGAGGCCATTCTGACCGTCACGGGCGATTGGCGTGGCGACAATGACAAACGGTGAAACACGGGCACGCTGGGCCGCGCCCGCAACGGGAAATGCAAGGATCACGGTGATCCCGGGCAGCCGGATCGCTCCGATCGGACAGCCCTTCGTGACGTTCCACGACATCTAGGGGGTGCCGTTCTCGCCGGGTGTCCCGGACAACTTCCTCATCGACGTGCTGGGCGACGGCACCCGTCGCCTGCGCTGGACGCCGCCCGATGATCCCGATCTGGCCGACGTGATCATCAGATATTTTCCGACCACCAACGGCACGCCGCCGCATTGGGACAGCATGTCCTCGCTGCATCGCGGGTTCCTGACCGCGTCACCGCTCGAGACAGTCGAGCCTGCCCCGGGCGCATGGACATTCGTGGCCCGCGCCATCAGCACCAGCGGTACCCTGTCGGAGGGCGATACGCGCATCAACGCGGAAATCGGCGGGCAGCGGTAGGGCCATGCGGCGCTCTGGCGCTGCCCCTCTGCCGAGGGGTGGCCGGGCACCGTGCAATCCGCCGTGCGTTCCAACGACGGGCGGGACGCGCTGGAAGGGCTCAGCAGCTACACATGGCGCGACGTCGACAGATGGGCAGCCTGGGAGTCCTGGGGCGCGGGCAGTGGCAATGGGGCCGCGCAGAGCATGGCATACACACCGCCTCCCGAGGATCTGCAGACGGAGATCACGCTTGCGCTGCACTGGTCCGGCGAGGCCGGGGGAACCGTCGAGTTCCGGGTGCGTACCGGCGCAACCAGGGCAGCGGTTCTGGGCGCGCGCTGGGCCGCCCATGCGGCAGGCACCACACTGACGGCGCGATGGGTGCAGGTGCAATGGCGATTGACGGGAGATGGCGGCGATGTGCTCAGCCTGGATCACCTCTGCTGGTCTGTGATTGCCCCCACCGCCACTCGGCGGTTGCTGGATGCGAACACCGCCGATTGGACGGGCAGCGCCTCGAATGGCCGCGAGGTGCCCCATGATCTGGCCCTGGTGACCGACGTCGATCTGACACTGCAATCGGTCGGCGCCGGCTGGACCTGGTCGCTGGAGTCAAAGGTGCCGTTGCGCATCAGAATATTCGACGGAAGCGGAAATCCCGCCGACGCCGTCGTGGACGTTACCATTCGCGGGCTGGCCGCGACCAACTGACGGAGAGGCAATGACCTGGCCAAATGACGACATCTCGACCTCAGCACTCGACAGCCAAAACAACCGCCCGCCACGGGCGGAGTTTTTCAAACTGTTCCAGCGCGTCAAGACCATGATCGCCGGGCGCGGGCGAGCTGGTGGCGTGGCATCCCTGGGTGCCGACGGAAAGGTCCCCGGAGGGCAGTTGCCGCCGTCCGCGACGCAGAGCGTCGAATTGGACGTGCCGAACGGCGCGGCGTCGCTGGATACCAATGGCAACGTGCCGCTTGGGCAGATCCCCAACAGCATCGCGCGGCTCCATTCTCCCATGCTGAACGGGATCGCGACCGCACCGACGCTGCTCCGCGACAATGACACCACGCGACTCGCCACGACCGCGTTCGTGCAAAACGTCGTCGGTAACAGGTTCCGGAACATCTCCCGATACGGCCCCGCACACCAATGGGACGGCACAAGCCTGCGGTTCCGGAACCCCGACGGCTCCTGGGGGGCGTGGACCGACCTGCGAGGCCCACCGGCGCCGCAGCCTCCAAACCAGCCGAACTCAGGCAACGATCCGTGAGGGGTCCGACAACCGATGTGATCAACCGTGAAAGCCGGGGTCCCGGCGATCGACTGTCCCGGCAACCGGCGGTCACGCGCCGCGCTCGCCGCGCCAAAAATCCCGACCGTTTTGGGCTGAATTTCTCACTGAAACGTCGCGAATTTCCCATTATTTCTGACGCGCTACACCATGATCGATGTGTCGACGGGGCTGACCGGCGGGGCAGGGGTGCTGGCAGCGCTCTATCACCGCAAGCGCACGGGCGAGGGGCAGTTTCTGGAGGTGCCATTGTTCGACACCGGCTTCTATCAGACCGCCATGCACGCGGTTGGCTATATACTGGATGGCACGGTGCTGGAGCGGCTGGGCAATGGCGACTATTTCATGACGCCGGTAGGGCGGTATTCCTGCCTGGATGGCGAAATCGCCCTGGCGGTGGAGACGGACGCGCAGTTCGAGGGGCTCTGCCAGGCATTGGGAATGGAAGCGCGCGGCACTTGGGTCGGCAATCCGGCCCGTGTGGCGGACCGGGAAGCTCTGGATGCGGCCGTTGCTGCGGCCTTGGCGGTGATGGAGCGGACGGAGGCGTTGGTCTCGCTGCAGGCGGCTGGCGTACCGTGCCATGAGGCGCGGGATATTCCCGCGGCCTTTGCTGATCCGGCAGCGGCGGCGCTGTTGGGGCCGGTGCCGCATGCCGATATCGGTGAGACACCGAACATGCCGAGCCCGATGCATTTGGCCGGAACGCCGGCCCGTGCCCCGCAAGGCGCACCTTTGCTCGGTCACCATGGGGAGACGGTCCTGGGTGAATGGCTCGGTTACTCGGCGGAGCAGGTGCGTGCGGTGCGTAGCGCCGGTGCGATGGGGAAAATGGTATGAGCAATATCCTCTCCCACATCACGGTGTTGGAATTGGCAACGGGCGTTGCTGGCCCGAGCGCGGCGCAGACGCTGAGCGACTTCGGTGCGGCAGTGATTAAGGTGGAGCCACCGGGTGGCGATCCGGTGCGGCACTGGCCGGGGCCTCAGTTGGAGGGCGGCGACTCGGCGGCCTTTCTGGCGTTGAACCGGAACAAGCAATCTGTGGTTCTCGACCTCTCGACGGATCAGGGACGGGCGGCGGCCCATGCGTTGGCCGAGAAGGTGGACGTTGTAGTTGCGGACAGCGAGCTGGCAACGCTTGGTCTGGATCATGCCAGTCTGGCCGTGGCGAATCCGTGGCTGGTCTATGGCTTGATCGATCCGGCGCTGCCAGATGGCTCGGTCGGGCGGGACGCGCTGCATCAGGCGGCAAGCGGGTTTGGCACCATCAATGGCTTGCCGGATGGACCGCCAGCCAAGGCAGGCCTATCGATCATCGAGCTTAGTGCCGCCAACTCTCTGGTGCAGGCGGTATTGGCAGCGCTGTTCGCGCGGGAGGATTCCGGTGAGGGGCAGTTGGTGTCCGTTGGCCTGTTCCGGAATACTGTCGCGATGAGCTACTTCTATGGCCTTGCCTATTAGGTCACGGGCGATCCGCCGCAACGCTTCGGCAATGGCAGCCCGGCTGCTGCGCCGCTGGGTGTGAGTGATGGCCCCTTACAAATGACCCTGGGGGGCGAACGTGTCTGGCGGAAATTTGCGGAGAATATCGCCGCCCGCCCGGAATGGCTGACCGATGAGCGCTTCGCCACCAACTCCGCCCGGGTCGCCCATCGCGATGAGATTATGGCGGAGATCGAGGCTATTTTCGCCACGCAACCGCGTGATACCTGGGTGGAGGCGATGCGTGCAGGCGGTGTACCGGGCGGGCCTATCCAGACGGTGAGGGAGGCCGTCGACTCCCGGAAAGTGCAGGAGCGCGGCCTGGTTGGCACCGCACCACATGCCAGCGGGCATGAAGTGCCAGTGGCGCACAATCCCATCCGCTTTGAAAAGACGCCGGTGCGGGCACCCGTGGGTGCGTCCTTGCTGGGGCAGCATTCCGCAGAAATCGCAGCTCGTTATGGGTTGGTAATTTGAAGCCGCTGTAGGATGATTGTCCTTTGAAATAGGGGTGTATCCCCTTAACGCAAGTAATTTGAGTTGCTATCTATGATGCATGGAAAAGAGCAAATCAGCATCTCCTGACTTTAGCGTCCGCGACTTCTTCAAGCGCTTCCCCGATGATGAGGCGTGCCTTGAGCACATTTTCAACGTCCGCTTTGGTGAGCGCCATGAGTGCCGCGCCTGTGGCAAGCTAAGCACTTTCCACCGCGTTAAGTCCGTAGACAAGCGCACTAAGGCGGAAACACAGCGTCGCGCATGGGCCTGCGCGTCTTGCGGGAATCACGTCTATCCCACAGCAGGCACCATCTTTCAAGATACTCGCACCCCGCTGCAATCGTGGTTCTACGCGATCTACCTCTTCGTCACGACACGCCACGGCGTTTCCGCCAAGGAACTGCAACGCCAGCTTGGTGTCACATACAAGACAGCTTGGCGGATTGGACACAAAATCCGCGAGCAAATGGACAAACACGAACTCAAGGCAATGCTGCAAGGGCATGTTGAGATTGACGAGGCGTATGTAGGCGGAAAGCGCCCCGGCAAGCGTGGGCGTGGCGCAGCTGGCAAGACAATCGTGATGGGCTTCAAAGATCATGGCTATTCGCACGTTGCTGTAAAGCACGGTGCGAAAGAGTGGGCGGTTTACGATGCTGAAACAGACACGCTGCACCACACCAACCATGTTAAGTCGTTCTGGCGTCATTTCAAGCACTCGATCCGAGGCATTCACGTTTCAATCAGCCAGCAGCACATGCGCAAGTATCTGGACGAGTTTACTTTTCGCGCGAACCATCGCGGGGAAGAGAACCAGATGTTTGATCGTCTGATTGCGGCGTTTTGATAACAGCAGAGGCGGTAAGATCAAACTCCGCCTCGCTGATGGACCCAACCCCACGGGCTTCCTCTTGCGCGATAAATTCTTGTAATCGCCCACTTTTGAGCGCCTTCCTTAAGGATAACATACTGGTATCTCTCCGAGATTCTTGACTTCAAGCCCTACCTAGCATATGAAGTGGGGGAGCCGAAGCTCCCCCTTGTCAGGCATCTAACCTAAGCGTTGGATGCCATCGCGACACACCATACCGGGGCATGGTTCAATCACCTCCTTCCTTGCCGCTGTGTGGGGCAAGGTCCGCCTGCCAGTTTGCAGATGGTGATGAAAATCGCACTTGCTTTCGAACAAGCGGTGCATCAGAGGGCGCTGCAACGCCCTCGGTTTCTGAGCCGCCCAAGGGCGGCTCATTCTCTTTGGGGAAGCGCTTGGCAAGCCCCGCATTGTCTGCCGCATTTCAGCGGCGTCTCGGTAAGCTTCGTAGTCTGCTGGAACGGGCGCTTTATCAAGAATATCTCGACCTGCTTCCGAGATGATAAACTGCTGATCAATTTCGCCCTGCATGTCCCCGTCC
>CBDBCB010000015.1:0-206835 GCA_965202745.1 Alphaproteobacteria bacterium | reverse complement strand
ACGGCGCTGATGTTCTCCAACAAGTATTTCGACCCCAAGGAAGGCAGCCGCCTCTACAACGAGTTCATCGAGCAGTACAAACTGGCCGAGGAAGTCGGGATCGACGGCATCATGCTGAACGAACACCATAATGCGCCGTTCTGCATGCAGGCAAAGGCCAACATCTTCGCCTCGATCCTGGCAGCCGTTACGGAGAAGATGAAGATCGTCATGCTGGGCAACCCGCTGCCGTTGGCGGAAAATCCGGTGCGGCTGGCCGAAGAGCTGGCGATGATCGACATGATCTCCAAGGGCCGGCTGGTCTCCGGTATCGTCCGCGGCGGCGGGCAGGAGCAGTTGGCGGCAGGCGTGAACCCCGCTTACAACCGCGAGCGGTTTGAGGAAGCGCATGAAATTCTCACCCGGGCCTGGACCGAGGAAGGCCCGATCCGGCACGAGGGCAAGCACTACCAGCACCGGGTCATCAACCCCTGGGCGGTGCCGCTGCAAAAGCCCTATCCGCGCATCTGGGTGCCGGGCGTGATCAGCAAGGAGACAATCGTCTGGGCGGCTAAGCAGCGTTACCCCTACGTGGCGCTGAACACGTCGATCGAGCAAACGAAGCAGATCTGGGCGTTCTACGACTCGATTGCGGAGGAGGTCGGCTATACCGCCGGGCCGGAAAACCGGGGCTATCTGATCCAGACCCATATTGCCGATACGGAGGAGAAGGCGCGCGAAAACGCCAAGCAATTCCGCTGGATGCAAGGCGAGTTTACCGGCCTTGCGCACCCCGGTCTGGTCGACGCCGTCCGGCTATTCCAGCCCCTCGAACCGCCGGGCGTTTGTGGAATTTGCGGCTGGCTTAAAATCGAACCCGCGCGGGCAGACGACTTTCGACCAGCAGGTCGACGACATGCGCATCATCTATGGCACACCGGACCAGGTGGTCGCCAAGCTCAAGATCATTCTGGAGCAGACGCGGCCAGGCGTTCTGGCGCTTTGGGGCAATGACGGCATGGTCAGCCAGGAGGACTCGCTGAACTGCATCCGCCTGATGGGCCAGGAGGTGTTCCCCGCCATCCGCGAGATTGCCAAGGAACTGGACCTGAAAAGCCCGGACGAGGCCAATGCACCGGTTCACCTGCGCTATTCCACCGACCTGAAAACACCGTCAGTAGCGGCGGAATAGGGAGCCCATGAACAGGTCCCGGATATCCTGGACTTTGATCCGGGGTTCCGGGAATTCTCTCTATCCTATGGTTCGAATTCCCGGAACTCGGGTCGCAGACCGGGTATCGGGACCTGTTAGGCGCTATGCCAATTTCCGGCAGCGGGGTAAGCATGGCAACCTTGACTGCGGCGCGGCCCCGCCTATTTCGCCGCGTCAGCCGCAATGGCCGCGAACTTGGCGTCCAGTTCCTTGGCGATCGCGGCCAGCTTTTCACCGCCCTCACTCATATAGGGCGCAAACACGAAGCTCGGGGTTTTGTAGCTGAGGGTGGCGGTGCCGTCGGCGTCTTGGGTCACGTACATGCGGATCGGCGCTTCAATCATCGCCGGCACCGAGAGCGCGAGCACGCGGGCGGCGAATTGCGGGTGGTAGATGCCGATGACGCGGTTTCCGGGCACGATGATGCCCTTGGACTTCAACACGTCTGTCGATCCGGCCTCGGTGACAACGCCCATCTTGTTTGCCTTGCCGGCGTCCTTCACGCGTGCAATCAGGTCTTTGTAAGAATGACCGGTGTCGTGCACCGCCCAGCCCTCGCGCTGGGTGATAGAGCCTGCAACGGCATTGAGGGCGAAGCAGCAGGCAATGGCTGCTGCTGCAAATACTAACTTCATCAAATACGGCCTCCCGTTTGGATGGCGGCTTTTCCGCCGCTGAAGGCCTAAGCGCGTAACAACCGCCCCGGTAACGCGCCAGTCGATTCTCCGTTACAAAAGGTTTCGACGCCGGCGCAAAAGGTATGGCGGTAGCCCTCTGGCAACTGCACCAGCCGCTTGCCGCCGGCGGGCAGGTCGTACCGCACCTCCGGCATCCGCACGCGCAGGGCGTTGAAATCAATTAGGTTCATGTCCGCCCGCTTGCCCGGCGCAATCATGCCGCGGTCGCCCAGGCCATAGGCGCGAGCCGTGTCCATGGTCTGCACGCGGACCAGGAATTCCAGCGGCAGCTTTTCGCCCCGGGTGCGGTCCCGGCCCCAGTGGGTCAGCAGCGTGGTGGCCGAGGAGTGATCCGCGATGACGCCCACATGCGCCCCGGCATCAGCCAGCCCGGCAACGCAGTTCGGGTGGCAGAGCATGGTGCGCACATTCTCCAGGTCGCCATTGGTGTAGTTCTCGAACGGATGGATCAGCAGGCCTTTGCCTTCATTCTGAAGCATCAGTTCGAGCGCCAGGTCAAAGCGGTCGCGGCCCTGCGCTTCCGATTTCGGTGCGACTGCGTCCGCAGGGGCAGGCTCGTAGTTCATGTCAGCGCCCAGGGCGAATGCCCGCTCCAGGGCCTTGCCCAGCCACCGGGTGTGCCCATTGTCCGGCAGGTCGTGCCAGAGCGCCCGGCGCAGGTCGGAATTGCCCGCAATCCGCTGATAGCGCTCACGCGGTGCCAGGCTCTCCATCTCCTTCCAGGCAGGGTGGCTGACAAAGGGGTTCACCGTCGTCTCCAGCCCCATCACCATGCCGATGAAACGGGAGCCAACCTGGCCGGTCACGTGCAGGCCGTCCTTGTTCGCCTGCTCGATCTGGGCGAGCGTCTCGCGCCAAAGGTCAGGGTCATTGTCGACCTGCAGCAGCAGCACGGACAGCGGGCGTCCTGACAGTTCCGCAGCCTGGCGGATGATGGCGAAGTCGTCCTCGCCAAAGTTACTGTTTACCTCCATCACCTCCTTGCCCGCGCGCTTCATGGCAAGCGCCAGGCCTGCCAGTTCCGGCTCCGCAGCGGAGAGCGTTGGCGTCGCCCGCCCGTCCTTCGCCCGATGCTTGACCGTGCGGCTGGTGGTAAATCCATGGGCGCCCGCGTGCAGGCTTTCTTCGAGCAACCGTCCCATCTCGCCGATTTCGGCGTCAGACGGTTTCTCTGCATGGTCCGCGCCGCGCTCCCCCATCACGTAGAAGCGGAGAGCTGCATGCGGCACCTGCGCGCCGACATCCATTACCCGCGCCATGCTGTCGAGCGTGTCCATGTATTCCGGGAAGCTCTCCCACGAGAAATCCATGCCCTCTGCGAGCAAGGTTTCCGGGATATCCTCGACCCCTCCATCAGGTTGATAAGGTACTTTTCCGCTCCCGGACGCACCGGTGCGAAGCCGACGCCGCAATTGCCGAAGATCGCGGTGGTAACGCCGTGGTTGGCGCTGGGCGACATGTAGGGGTCCCAGGTCGCCTGCCCGTCATAGTGGGTGTGGATGCCCACCCAACCGGGTGTAAGCAGCAGACCCTCTGCGTCGATCTCCCGTTTTGCCGGGCCAAGGCCGCTCCCGACTGCCGCGATGGTCTCCCCGGCGACGGCCACATCGGCTACGCGCCGCGCCGGTGCCGTCGATCAGGGTGGCGTTGCGGATAACGAGGTCGTGCATGAAAAAGGCTCCGGTAAATCGGGTTTTGCCGGAGCCTACTGTAGTTGCAGCGCTGTTTGAAGCGGCGAAGGTCTAGCCAGCCTTGCGGCGCGCCCAAATGCCTGCCGCAGCCAGCAAGCTGCCCGCCACCGGCAGCATCGCCGGGACCGGAATCGCCGCCTGCGCCTTGCTGTCCAGGCCGAATTGCAGGTCGGTCACGCCGCAGACGTAATCCCCGTCGAACTCGCAAGTAATCTGGGCGGACTGAAACGGCACGTCAGAAATACCGCCGACAAACGCGCCGGAGCCCGTGTTCGACACAGTGCCAAGCAAGGTGCCGGTCAGGTTCGGCCCGGAATAAAAAGCGATGATGCCGCCGTCGATCCGGTTCGGCACCATACCGAAGCCGCTGGTCGGATTCAAAAAATTGACAGCGAAATCGTCAGCCGTGTTGGACGTGCTTGAGCCATTGAACATCGCCCAGGTGGGGCCGCCGATATTCGCGGGATAGTTGGTCGCGGTGACAAGGAAATTGGTGAAGCCTGGGGAGCCATTGATCACGTCCAGACCGAACGGCGTGAAGCGGGCGTCGGACGGCGCAACGCTGCCGGCCTTGCTAAAGCTCGCTGCGTCGAAATCAATCCAGGTGTAGGAGATATCTAATGCAGCCTGCGAATTGTAGGCTGTTATCGTTGCTGAAGCGGTGGAGGCAAATGCTGCGATACCGGCGGCTAAAATAGCTAACAATGCTCTCATCGATATTCTCTTAGTTACCAATTTGGATGAAAAATTTGGGAATTATATCTCTAAGTAACATTTTCCTATTACCCCATTTGATTCTATGATTTACCATAGAGTCACATTAGGAGGAAACATGGCAAAAAATGCACCGGGACGACATGAGCGGAATGGTCTGACGCTTTTGCAAATTGCAGAAATGTTCGGGGATGAAGAAAAGGCGCGGAAATGGATTGAGGCCCAGCACTGGCCGGAAGGGCCACACTGTCCTCACTGCGGTTCTATCAATGTAAAAGTCGGCGTGGCCCACAAGAGCATGACGCATCGCTGCAATGACTGCCCGAAAAAGCCGATGTTCACTGTTCGGGTTGGCAATATCATGCAGGGATCAAAGCTACCCTATCGTGTCTGGGCGGTTGGGCTTTACCTGTTCGCCACCAATCTCAAGGGTATCTCTAGCATGAAGCTGCATCGTGAGCTCGGGATTGGGCAGAAGGCCGCTTGGTTCATGCTGCACCGTCTCCGTGAGGCTCATGGGTCCAATAGTCCAGTTTTCAAAGGTCCAGTTGAAGCGGATGAAACCTACATGGGTGGTAAGGAACAGAACAAACACGCTAGCAAAAAACTCAAGGCCGGCCGCGGCGCGGTGGGCAAAACCGCCGTGGCCGGGATCAAGGATCGCAACTCCGGCCGCGTGGTTGCCAAGGTGGTTGAAAGAACCGCTGCGCATACACTACAAGATTTTGTGACCAATCATACTACCAAGGATGCCCAGGTATTCCCCGACGAGGCGCGCGCCTACAAGGGCATTAACAGGGCGCATCAAGCGGTCAAACACTCAATGGGTGAATACGTCCGTAACATGGCACATACAAACGGTTTCGAAAGCTTCTGGGCACCGATGAAGCGTGGCTATCAGGGCATTTATCACAAGATGAGCCCCAAGCATCTACAACGCTATGTTAATGAGTTCTCTAGCCGTCACAACAGACGTCCCAAGGATACCATTGACCAGATGAGCGATTTGGTTTGTAGCATGGCGGGAAAGCGTTTGCGCTACGTTGATTTGATTGCAGATAATGGTTTGGAAAGCGGTTCTCGAACATGATATCGCAAACAATCAGTCTGTTCTTGAAATTATTGATGTTCAGTATGCGCGAATGCGGTTACTAACCTTTCAAAACATTCTTGAATATAAGCGGTTTCAGACACCTTCAATTGCACATGGGCATAGATAGTCTGAACCACAGCTCCCGTTCGGTTAAACCCCTATCTTATGATCGCGAAAGGATAAGCCAAATGACCAAACTCAAACCCAAAGACAGAACACTCTCTGAAAAACTAGCTGACTCTCACTACCAGCCGAGCAAGGCTGAAATGGAACAGGAATACGATATGCCCGGCGCGGAGATGAAAGACCTGCGCAACGCATTCTTCAAGGCGTCGCCGGATAGAAAATCAAAACCAGGTTAGGAATAATTCAGTGCAATGTTACTTAGAAATATAATTCCTATTCCCGTGTATTGACAAAATCTAAAGAAAAAATCATGGAAATCACCCCTGCACTAGCGACTATATTATTCGGACTTCAATTAAGCGCTTGTTCAACAATCACACAAGGCACAGATCAAGAAATTTACATTTCCACATCCCCGATAGCGGCACAGTGTACGCTTGAGAGACAAGGTAAAAAATCGCTGAAATTGTCTCATCGCCTGGGCATGTAACAGTTACAAAAACCAAACACGATATAACGATTACCTGCAACAAAGATGGCTACCAAACCGCAACTTACCGCAACAATAGCGGTTTGGAATCTACTTCGGGTGCAGGAGGCATTCTATTGGATGTGATTTTAACCTGGGGCGCTAGCAGTGCTATCGATTCAATGACAGGTGCTGACAATAAATACGAACCATCTGTCTATATAACGTTAATTCCAATTCAGGCCCCACCACAATAAAGACAATGAGGTAGATCACTTCTTAAAATACCTATTCAGTTAGGCAAACGTCTAAACCGCGTTTGCCCTCTGAACATCCAGCTCTCTTTTCTTGAACACCCCTATATTCTTAAATGTTACTTAGAGATGTAATCCACTAAAAAATTACTATAGGTGGACGCCGGGAGCGGCAACAGGCTCCTATATCGTGCGCATAAAATTTATGAACCGTTGGAGACGCCTTTGCCCTTAAATGAAAAGCCGGAACCGTCCCTACGGTCCCGGCTAATCGGTTGCCCCGAGCCCTCTCACACTAAACAGATAGCAATGGCTTGTAGACGGGCATGTGACTTTGTTCACAGCCTCAACGAACAAGTTTCCTAACGCGATCCCAGAGGCGGCAGGCACGGTGTCCACTGCTCGCCCGACTGCCGGATGGGCAATGTCATCGCAATTGGGTCATAGCCATAGGTGCGCCAGTGGATATTACCGTCGCTAATCTCCAACGTTGCCCAGGCCTCCGCCGGATCGCCGTCCGTGGTGAAGCTTTCAGTCAGCGATTGAATGGTGATGTGCGGAATGGCGTTCACTCGGTGCAGCGAATTCCAATGCACATGCCCCGCCACGCAAAGGATCACCCGGTCGCTTGCTTCCACGATGGCCCGCACGTCAGCCGCATTCGGATAGGTCGCGTGGTCCGGCGTGTTCTGGAACCAGTAATTTCCGGTCATCGACGCGCCGCTGAACGGCACATGACTGAAAATGACGGTCGGCAGGTCCGTTGAGGCAAGATCCTGCGCCAGCCAGGCCAGGTCGTCATCGCTGGCCCGGAACGGTTCGGGCCGGGGTATCTTGGTGGAAGCGTTCCAGAACACCAAATGGTAGCCGTTCACGTCCCGGCTTTGATGGCCGCCGTCGCCCAATGCCTCCGGGTTGTCTTCCGGTAGCAGGAAGTCGCTGTCGTGATTGCCGTCCAGGTGGGCGTGCGACGTATTCAGGCCGCGGAACTTGGCCGCCACTTCATTCAACAGGCGCTGGTCGGTCTCCCGGTCCTTGTCATTGATGCGGTCGCCGAGTTCGGCGATCAGGTCCGGGTCGTAGTAGGCACAGAAATCCAGGAAGCTATCCAGCAGATCAAGCGCCCGGTCACCCCTCTTCGAGAGCTTCGGCTCTCCATGGTGAATGTCGGTGACAATGGCGATTTTCAGGTTGGTCACGGCCCAATTTCCTCAAAGAACGGTCAGGTTCCCCACTCTCTACCGTTCACGTATGACGATGGCGAGACATGACCCCAAATGTTGCCGTTAAAACCCAGCCGCTCTAAGCAGACTTCCACCCCCGGATGGCGATGGCCTGGCCCTTGTTCGAGACACTGCCGTCGGCGGCTGGTTGGTAGCGTGCGCCGAGCCGGGATTTGAGCTTTGCCTGTTTGTCTCTGTCCATCCCGGCAACGATACCCGCGCTGCTGAAACCCAGGAAATGGCTCCACAACTCGTCAAAGCTGGCAAAAGACCGCTCAACGGTGATTTCATCGACCGAAACGTCTTTCAGGCCGGCACTGGCCCACATGGCCTCCAGCGGTGCGCGGCGCGAGGCTTCGGCGCTGGGGGGAAGCGGGGGGAGATGCCCATCGCGCGCAGCTCCGACTGCAGCGAATTGAGTGGAAAACCGCCGCCCATGATATCCCAGGAATAAGAGGCAACGGTCCCGCCGGGCCGCACCCCCCGCACCATTTCAGCGACGGCTTTGGCGGGGTCGGGAACGAAGAAAATGACCAGTGCCATGGCCGCAATATCGAAGCTCTGGTCCGCGAAGGGCAGGTCCATCGCGTCACCCTAGGTATAGCGGGCGGGTGCGCGCGGATCGCGGTTCCGGGCAAACTTGATCTGGCCTTCAGATGGGTCGATTCCTTCGACCGAAGCCGGGGCGCAACGCTTCACGATTACATCGGTGAACGCGCCATTGCTGCAGCCGACATCAACCCAGTCCAGGCCGGCACCCGGCTTTAGCCAATTCAGAAAGGTTTCTCCTGCAGGCCTGGTCCAAGAACCCATCGACCGTTCGTGGACTGTCCCATTTGCAAAGCGGATTGGCTCGCTGGTCATCGATTGTTCTCCGTCAAATGCATTGCTGCCGACGGAGCCAACCATACGCGCTGCGCTGCGGAGAGTCTACAAAGCCTCTTTTGGCAGCATGGCGTGGATGCCCTTGTGCTGGTTCACGATCTGGCTGATGCGGAGATCACAGATGATGGAGCAGAGGGCGTAGGCCTGCTCGCGCGTCAGGTTTTTGCGCTCGCAGATGAAGTCGATCATGGCGCGCAGCGCCTGCTTTGCCGCCTGGTCCAGGTCCGGGTCGATGCCAAAGATGATGTAGTGTGTGGCGATCTCGGCCATGGGCATGAACAGGTGTATGTCTTTTCGCACCGTCAGGCGGAAGGTGCCGGTCAGCGAGGTCTCGATGGCGGTCACGTTGACCTCCCCGTCGCCCTGCAACGCATGACCGTCACCGGCGGAGAACAGGCCGCCCGACTGGAAGACCGGCAGGTAGAAGGTCGCGCCTTCGCCGAGTTCCTTGCAATCCATGTTGCCGCCCATGGCGCGCGGAATGATGGAGGTGACCATGCCCCACTCGCTCGGCGGGGCGACGCCCATCACGCCGAAGAATGGGCTGAGCTTCAGATCAGTGCCCCAGGGCAGATTGGCGATGCGCTTTTCTTTGTCGAGGTGGATGTGCAGCAGGTGCGCCTCGTGAAAATCCTCCGGCAAGGCACCCGCCAGCGGGCGGATAATGTTCCAGCCCCAGTTCGTGCGGAGGTCGATCTTCTCCACTGCCGAGCGGCAGCGGGCACTCCGCATGCACCGCCGCGTGTTCCGGCAGCACATCCCATTCCGGCCCTTGCGGCAGGACGGAGGGAGCGCCGGAGATGGTCTCGATCACGACCTGATCGCCGGATGCAATTTCAAGCACGGGGCCCAGATCCGGCGCAAAATAGCCCCAATGACAGGTGTCGGGGGAGGAGCGGAGAACGTGATTTGCCATTAGCTATGAACCTCGACACATGTAGGTGCAATTGTCTGCGGTAGGGTCATTATGCTTCGACCTGGAGGACAACACCATGGCTGAAACCGAAGTTTGGCAAGTTTCCACCGACGCGGCGGAGGCCTATGAGGCGTCGTTCGTGCCCGCGATTTTTGCCGCCTGGGCGCCGCGTGTATTGGCGGCTGCGAATGTCGGGCTAGGCGACTATGTGCTTGATGTTGCCTGTGGTACCGGCATCCTCGCCCGCCACGCCCAGCCGCTGGTCAGTCCGGGTGGGGTTGTGACCGGTCTGCATATCAATGAGGGCATGTTGACGGTTGCCCGGCGGGTCGCGCCGGGCATCACTTGACAGCAGGGCGATGCGGGGGCGCTTCCATTCGAAGACCGGCGGTTTACGGCAGTCGTCAGCCAGTTCGGGCTGATGTTCTTTCCCGACTGGGCACAGGCTTTAAGGGAGATGTGGCGCGTACTTTCCCCTGGCGGGCGGTTGGCGGTGGCCGTATTGGCTGGATTGGATGAGGCGCCCAGCTATCAGGCCCTGGTCGATATCACGGCAGTACAGGTCGGGAAGGCGGAAGCCGCGATCTTCGCCGCCCCCTTCGTCATGAGGGATCCCGCGGTGCTGGAGCAGGCAGCGGCGGACGCCGGTATTACTGGCGGAGCCGTGGCGCTGCACAAGGGCGAAGTTCGCTTTGCGAGCGTCGAAGAGTTCGTGCGGATCGAAGTAAAAGGCTCCCCGCTGGCGGAGAGCCTTGGTCAGACGGCGATGGACCGTCTTGCCGGTGCCTGCAGTGAGGCGCTGGAGCCTTACGAGCAGGGAGACGGCGCATTGGTAATGCCGATCGCCGCCCATTTCCTGACGGCGACCAAGTACTGATCCACTTTAGGCTGCCAGGAACGCCGCGCCGACGCCCGCAGCAATGCCTGCGCCCGCCTTGATCCAGGCGGCCATACAGACGGAGCGCTCTGCCAGCAGTTGCAGACCCCAGGCAATGGCGCACTGAATGGCTGCAAAGCCGACCAGGTAGGCGATGATGTTGGAGGCTTCCGCACCGACCACAGCTTCGCCATAGGCATAGCCGTGGAACACGCCCGCGCCAGCGAACAAGGCAACCGGGGCCAGAACCGGCAGCGCAGCGCCAGCCAGGCCCAGCACACCGACCAACAACACGCTGGCGGCGATAACGATCTCAGCGGCAGGCAAGGTCACGGCTTGCAGGTGGATCAACGTGCCGACGACGCAGGCGGCGACAAAGGCCAGCGGCATGATGCGCGGGGCCTTGGTCAGCAGGGCGAGCGCCGCCATGCCGATGAGAAAGGCCAGATGGTCGAAGCCGATGACCGGATGGCCGACGCCGGAGGCAAAGCCCTGCCAGAGCGTCGTTGGCGTCATGCCGCCCATTGGATGGTGGGCGAGCGCGGCACCGGGGATCAACACGGTGAGGATGGTTAAGAAGCGGATCACGGTCTGCGATCTCCCGTTCCTGGAAATATTAGTAGAGAACCACACTGCGGATGGATTCGCCGCTGTGCATCAGGTCAAAAGCGTTGTTGATGTCTTCGAGGGGCATGGTGTGGGTAATCAGGTCGTCGATATTGACCCGGCCTTCCATGTACATGTCGACGATCTTCGGCACATCCGTCCGGCTGCGCGCGCCGCCAAAGGCCGTGCCGCGCCAGGAGCGGCCCGTCACAAGCTGGAATGGACGGGTGGAAATCTCGGCACCCGCCGGGGCGACGCCGATGATGATGCTCTCGCCCCAGCCGCGGTGGCAGGCTTCCAGTGCCTGGCGCATGACGTTGACATTGCCGATGCACTCGAAGGTGAAGTCCGCGCCGCCGCCGGTCAGCTCGACCAGGTGGCCGACCACGTCCTTGTGATCTGTGGGGTTCACAAAGTCGGTCATGCCGAACTTGCTGGCGATCTCCGCCTTGGCCGGATTCAGGTCTACGCCGATGATCTGGCGCGCGCCGGCCATTTTCAGGCCCTGGATCACGTTCAGGCCGATACCGCCGAGGCCGAACACCACGCAGTTGGTGTTCGGTGCGACCTTGGCCGTGAACATCACTGCGCCGATGCCGGTGGTCACGCCGCAGCCGATGTAGCAGATCTTGTCGAAGGGCGCGTCCGGGCGGACTTTTGCCAACGCGATCTCCGGCAGGACCGTGTAATTGGCGAAGGTGGAGGTGCCCATATAGTGTAGCACCTTCTGGCCTTTATAAGAAAAGCGGCTGGTGCCGTCGGGCATCAGGCCCTGGCCCTGGGTCGCGCGGATGGCGGTGCAGAGGTTGGTTTTCGGATGCAGGCAGCTTTTGCACTCCCGGCATTCCGGCGTGTAGAGCGGGATCACATGATCGCCGGGGGCGACGCTGGTCACGCCGGGGCCGACTTCGCGCACGATGCCCGCGCCCTCATGGCCGAGGATCGCCGGAAACGCGCCTTCCGGGTCAGCGCCCGACAGGGTGAATTCATCCGTGTGGCAAACGCCGGCGGCCTTCACCTCCACTAGCACCTCGCCCGCCCGCGGACCATCAAGCTGGACTTCAACAATTTCTAACGGCTTGCCTGCTTCAAAGGCTACGGCGGCGCGGACATCCATGGGCTAAGCATCCCCTTAACGGTGTGTTTGTTGTGGCGCGTATCATGGCCCGTGCTGCTGCATATTGCAAAGGCGTTCGTTCGACGCAAAGCTGAGTGCCAACGAACGACCAGCTAACGCTAAAGAGAGGCCGCCCGCATGACCTACCAGCACATTCTTTACGAAACCGCCGACGGCATCGCCACGATCACGCTGAACCGGCCCGACAAGCTGAACGCCGTGAATGGAGAGATGATCGACGAATTGATCGCCGATGTCGCCGACGCCGACGATTCGGTGCGGGTGGTGATTGTCACCGGTGTGGGCCGGGCCTTCTGTGCAGGTGCAGACCTCTCCCGCGGGGCGAGTACGTTCGACCGGAATGCCAGGCCGGCAGAAGTAAGGTCCGCACGCGGGCAGGGATGGCGGCGGGCGCTGTACGATCCGCATCTACGACTCGAAGAAGCCCTGGATAGGCGCGATCAACGGCCCGGCCGGTTGGCTTTGGCATGACCATGCAGTTGGCCTTCGACATGCGTCTGGCCAGCGAGAACGCACGTTTCGGCATGGTCTTTACCCGCCGTGCCGTGGTGATGGAGGCTTGTTCAAGCCGGTTCCTGACCCGCGCGGTTGGCATGGGCCAGGCGCAGGAATGGGTGATGACCGGCCGGGTGTGCGGCGCTGAGGAAGCGCTGAAAGGCGGCCTGGTGCGCTCCGTCCATGCGCCCGAAGACCTGCTGCCCGCCGCCCGCGAACTGGCGCGGGAGATTGTGGAGAACACCGCCGCCGTCTCCGTCGCCTACAACCGCAATCTGCTCTGGAAGATGGCGGGCGTCGATCATCCGATGGAGGCGTACAAGCTGGACAGCCGAGGCATGCGCGCTCTCGGCGCAGCGCCGGATGCGAAGGAAGGCGTGGCAAGCTTCCTGGAGAAACGCGCACCAAAATTCACTAACAGTGCGGCAACGGCCATGCCAGACTACTACTCCTGGTGGCGGCAGCGGGTGTTTGAGTAGGAAAGCAGCTTCCGGGTGGGGCTACCCGACCACTATAGGGTTACTACCAAAAAGTTTTAAAATACACCTAATAGATGTGTTAGGGGGCAATGCGTATGGTTAACAAGTACGCACGGTAATCTGTGAGAGGGATACCCTTGACATCGCCAAAACTCCTGCGCGCGGCAATTATTGCCGGTTTCGCAGCGTCAGCGCTCTCCGCTTCGCAAGCCTTCGCGATTGCGATTGGTGTTAACAATTCCAACTACACGGCAACCCATGATGGTGATTTTGGTGCGGGTGCCCATGTGGTTCACGTGCAGAACCCCATCGATCCCTGGCCGCCTGCCATCGAC
This sequence comes from Alphaproteobacteria bacterium, assembly GCA_965202745.1. GTDB lineage: Bacteria > Pseudomonadota > Alphaproteobacteria > Bin95 > Bin95 > JACKII01. The sequence continues at coordinate 193,644 of CBDBCB010000015.1, read as the reverse complement.
TTTGTCAGCAACCAAAGTCTGAACGCGACCAATACCAGCTTTGCCGCTGGCGGGGCCGCGACATACGTCTCGCCGAATCTGGTTGGGTTGGGAATTGCAGGCGGTACGGGTATTTCGCAGGATTGGCTCGACGCGGATCCGCACACGGCTGCCTCACTGCGGATCGACTTCAGCGTTAACTACCAGACCGACGTCGGTGGCTTTAGTCCGCCGACCTATTCGTTTGCCAACCTTGGCCTGGTCGGCAATGTCAGCAACGGCGGCTTCGTGCGGTTTACCTATGGCGCGCAGTTTGTCGGCACTGATGGTGTGCTGGGTGGGCCGCTTGGCGGGGTTTATTTCAACAATACGCCCGGCGTGTTCGCGGTGCCGATTTTTGAGTTTCACTGGAACAATGGGTTTACCGGCCCGAATGGAACGATTCAGTTAAATGGCTTCCTGTTGTTTGAGGCTTTCGACGGCGAAAACCACAGCCACTCCGGCATTGAGTTCGCCGAAACGTCAGGTATCGGCCCTGTGCCGGTTCCCGCGGCCTTACCGTTGATGGCAGCCGGTATTGGCGCTCTTGTCGTTATCGGACGCCGCCGAAGCGCCTAAGCACTCGGCCTGTTCCATACTATTGGGCGGGGGGAGCTAGATGGCTCCCCCCGTTTTCATTTGCGCGATCTCATCCGCCGAGTAACCCAGGCTCGCCAGCACCTCCTCCGTATGCTGGCCGAGTTGGGGCGGCGGGCGGTCGACCTTGGGACCATCCTCGTTGGCTACATAGGGTGCACCGATGCCATAGGCCGGGCGCTGGATCGGGCCGAACTGGCCCATCTCCGTCAGCACTTCCCGGTGCGCCAACTGCGGGTGTTTGCTGGCATCCGGCAGGGAGCGCACGGGCGCGGCCGGCACCTTCGCGGCGCTCAGCAGCTTGTCCCACTCTTCCGTCGTGCGGCTCTTGAATGCCTCATGCATCGCGGCTTCGACCATGTCGTAGTTGGCCTTGCGCGTGTTGAAGTCCTTGAACTGCGGGTCGGTCAGCCACTGCTCGCGGTTGAGCAATGGGACGAGGGACTGAAACTGTCCGTCCGTCAGGCAGGTCACCATGATGAAGCCGTCTGCCGTGGTAAACACACCCGCCGTCGGGATCAGGGCGGGCGAGGAGTTGCCGACGCGGGGAGAGTCTGCGCCGGTGTTCAGGTAGTTGCTCATCTGCGGCCCCAGCACGGTCATGGCGGTATCCAACATGGCCACGTCCAGACGCTGCCCCTTGCCTGTGCGCTCCTTGCGGACCAGCGCGCCCAGTATTGCCATTGACGCACTGATGGCAGTCGGCACATCAACGCTCATAAAGCCTGCACGGACGGGGGTGTCGGGTGTGCCGGTGACGGCAACCATGCCGCTGGTGGCCTGGATGGCACCGTCATAGGCAGCAGCCCCGGCATAGGGGCCGGTCTGGCCGTAGCCGGTGACGCTGCAATAGACGATGCCGGGTCGGCGCGCCTTCACCGCCTCGTAGCCGAAGCCCAGCTTTTCTATCACGCCGGCCTTGTAGTTTTCCAACAACACGTCGGCGCTATCAATCAGCTTCCAGACGACTTCCTTCGCCTTGGGGTTTTTCAGGTCGAGCGTGATGGAGCGCTTGCCTGCGTTTACCGAGAGGAACATGGGGCTGAGTCCGGCCTTGCCCCAGTCATTGTCGCCCAGCAAGATGCGGCCCTGGTCGCCGACGCCCGGCTGCTCGATCTTGACGACATCGGCCCCAAGATAGGCCAGATGCTGGCTGGCGAAGGGACCGGCGATAACCTGGCTGAAGTCGACAACGCGAATGCCATCTAGCGCGCGCATGGGCTGGTTTCCTCGGGTAGATTTGATTTGTTGGCCAGGATGATGGCGGAGGATGGTGCCTGTATCAATCCGCTAGTGGTCCGAAGATCGACCAACTGGTAGCGCGAGCCAACTCGCGGAATGCGAGGGTGGCCAGCACAGAATTACCCTTGACGCTGAGCCCGGGGCACCAGGCAGCGATGGAGGCTTTGCCTGGAACCACGCCCAGAATACTGCCGCCGACACCGCTTTTTCCGGGGATGCCGACTTCGACGGCAAACTCGCCGGATGCATCGTAGTGGCCACATGTCACCATCAGCGCATTCATGAGATGGCATTGTCTGGTGCCGCTAATCCCTGGGCCGCCAAACCCTGCGCCGCCAGTTCCGAACCCGCCTGGCCCGGCGGCACCATGAAATGGCCCGCGGCGGCCAGTTGCCGGCACGTCATGGCGATGGCGCATTGCTGGAAATAGACGGCCAGTGCGTCGGCTGTCGGATTGTGCAGGTTGCCTTCCGCCTTCATGAAGTTGGCCAGCGCCCGGTTGCGGTGCCCGCTTTCCAACTCCGAGGCAGCGATGGCGGAGTCGACTTCTATACTCTCGTCCCCGGCGGCGCGGCGGACAAAGTTGAGTATGTCCATGATGGTTTCATCGACGGATTGGCCGGCCAACAGCGCGTCCGCCACGACGATTGCGCCTGCGTTGATGAACGGATTGCGCGGGATACCGTGCTCTTGCTCGATTTGCACGATCGAGTTGAAGGCATTGCCGGATGCCTCCCGGCCCACGCGGCTCCACAGATTGTTGCCGATCCTGTCCAGCGCCAGATTCAGTGTGAACACCTTCGAAATGCTCTGGGTGGAGAATGGTATCTCGGCGTCGCCAGCGGCAACGAGGGGCCCGCCAACCGGCTTCACGGCTAGGCCAAAGTGGTTTTTGTCTGCTTTGGCCAGCTCCGGGATGTAAGTCGCGACGGTGCCCCGCTCTAACTCGTCTCCCATGCGGGCGGCGATGTCGTCGACAATGGCTTGCAGGTTCAATTTGTGGGTACTCCGGCGCACTGACACGTTGAAAGACTCAGCGTGCCGGCGTCTTGTACACCCGTCAGCACAGGCTTCCTACTGCCTAAAATCAGTGCAGACAGCATCGAAAAACGCCCGGCAGGACTTCTAGCTCTGCCGGGCGTTTTGCTGTTCGATTGGGCGTTTAACGGACTAAGTGTTCCATCCCGGCTAATCGGATAGCCCTCGTCGCTCTGCGTTTTTCATGGCACGCTGTGTTTTGACCGAGGCGCGGGATGGGAGAGCGACATGGTGATCAAGCTTCACAGTCAGGCGACGACGCCACCGAAGATCAGGGCGGCCATACAGGCCAGTGACGACCCTGCGTGGGTTCTTGCCGAGCGTCACGGGACCACGGAACAGACCGTATGGAAATGGCACCAGCGTGCCAGCGTGGAGGATCGCAGCCACACGCCCCATCGCCTTCAGACGACGTTGACGCCAGCGCAGGAAGCTGTCGCGGTGGCCCTCCGCAAGACGCTTTTGGTCTCGCTGGATGATCTGCTGGCGGTGGTGCGCGAGTTCTTGAACCCGAAGGCCTCCCGCTCTGGCCTTGACCGCTGCTTGCGTCGGCATGGCGTGGGGGGCCTGCGCGCCCTGAAAGCAGCATCGCCCCGGCCAAAGCACAGCGCCTTCAAAGCCTATGAACCCGGTTCCATCCCCATCGACCTGAAATACCTGCCACCGATGACAGATGAGAGCCGCCGCCGTTCCCTCTTCGTGGTCATCGACAGGGCAACGCGTTGGGTTGTTGTCAGGGTCTACAACAGCAAGACAGCGGCCAATGCCCGGCGCTTCCTGCGCGCCCTGGAGCGCGCCTGCCCGATGCGGATCCGCCCCATACTCCCGGATAATGGAAAAGAGTTCACGGATCGCCTCTTCGGTCTGCGCCAGCGCGCCGCAACAGGCGCGCATGAATGCGACACGCTGGGCACCGCCCTCGATATCGATCATCGCCTGACGCCGCCTAGGTCACCTCAGACCAACGGTATGGTCGAACGGTTCAATGGCCGCATCGAAGAGGTTCTGCGGAGCCATCCCTTCCGATCCGGCGAGGTTCTGGAAGCCACGCTGCTTCGCTATGTCTGGCTTTACACCCAGCCGCTGCCGCAATCAGCCCTGGGCAGCAAGACGCCCTTGCAGGCAATGAAGGGATGGCGAAAACTCAAACCAGAGCTGGTCAGGAAACAGCCATATTACCTTCCTGGATGGGACACCTACGCTGCCGCTTGCGCAGCGTGCGCATACCGGCGGTGCCCAGGCCCAGCAGCGCCAGGGCCGGAACGACGGTGGTCGGCACTGCGGCTGCGGTGACGCCGACGGTGACGTCCGTGTCGACTTGGTCGTCATAGGTCCATTCGTTGACGGTCATCGTCTAGTCGGGGCCAGCAGTGATCGTGACACTGGCCCAGCCAAAGTGAGTGTCGCCCGCAGAAAGGAACGAGAAACCGATATTGAACGTGCCAGGCGCACCTGGACCGAAGCCATAGGAGGATGGGCTGCTGCTCTGATTGGTGAGTGCGCCGGAAACTGACGAAAACAACCGGAGAACCTGGCCAAAAGCGCCGACACCGAGATTGCTGTTTGGCGAATAGGTGGCAAGCGTTCCGCCGACCTGCGCACCGGAAGAGAGCGGACGTAAGGCCTGGTTTAATAAGGGCAACGGCGCGCTGGTTGTGACGAAACCAACACCGTTTAGGGGCGCTGAGGCACCCGACGCCGTAAAACTGCCGTTGACAAACAGATTGAAACCGGTGCGGGTGTCCACGAATTTTCCGCTGGCAGTGGTGCTGCCGACGCCGAAATAGTTAAGACCAAGCAACGCAAAGTCCGCGCCGTTCTGGCCGTCCACATCCCACACTGCCTGGTCAACAAATCCAACACTCGCCGGCCCTGCGAGGAAACTCACCGAAAGCGGCGAGCTCTTTTGTTGGTGACCAATGCGGCATCTGCAGCGACCGGCGTTGCAACTAGTGCTGCCGCACCGGCGGCGAGTGTGAACTTCTCTGTGTATGAATTCCTTACGACGCAGCATCCAGAAGGTGGTTATGTGCGCACGCATCTATGCTGAGCATGCAACCTTGCAGAACACTTACCTGGAAACCACAACAATAGTTAGGCGAACGGCAGCAGTGCCTTGAGAGAATTCCAGTTCTGTAACAGTTCCCAGGCATTGCTCTCCGTTTGTATCGGTTTAAACCGGTATTTTACGCGAATGCGCTGACCGGCTGGCATGCTGGCCGGGCGCGGCTAAGTCCGCTCGTCGATAAGACGGATGGGTTTTTGGCGGTTCTCGATCTGGGTGAGGGGCGCTGTGCCGCCTGGGGTGGTCATTTCCACGCCGACTTCGACACCCAGTTTCTCCCGCAGGAAGGCGCGCAGGCGCTCGGCCATGGCGGGGGATTGCTGTTGGACCTCTACGAGCACGGTCAGTTCTTCGCGCACGCCGTCACGCGTCCAGCGGCAGACATATTCGCCGGTGGCCTCTGTGATTTCTTCCAGGTGCGCGCCGATGGCAGTCGGATAGACGTTGATGCCGCGCAGCTTCACCATGTTATCGCTGCGGCCCTGGAAGCCCGCCATCCGCCGGAAATTGATCCCGCCCGCAGGCGGCAGCAGGGTGGTCAGGTCGTTGGTGTCGAAACGGATGACCGGATAGACACCGTCCTTGAACAGCACGGTGGTGCAGAGATTGCCAGGCGTGCCGTCCGGGACCTGCTCGCCGGTTTCCGGGTCGAGCGCTTCGACCAGGTGCGCATCCTCCCACAGGTGCAGGCCGTCATGGCTCGGGCCCTCTGCTGCAATCACGCCAGTATCGCCGACGCCGTACCAGTCGAAGGAGTCAGCCCCGCCCCACATGGCCGACAGCGCGTCCCAGTCTTCCAAGCCCAGATGGCCGGTGATCATGCGGACCTTCAAGTCCTCAGCCGGGTCGAGGCCCATTTCCTTCGCCACTTCGGCCAGCCGCTTGATGTAGTCGGCAAAACCCACAATTACCGTCGCGCCGAAGCGCTGCATTAATTGAACTTGCTGGGTAGAGGGCATGTCGCGCCCGGTGCCGGCCGGCAGGAACAGGGCGTCGGTGAAGTGCGTCACGGCCTCCCGCACATAGTGGCCGCCATTGACCATGCTGAACCCATAGACCGAGTGAACCACGTCCTGGCCGGTCATGCCTTGCAGCAGGTAGGCGCGGGCGAGCAGCAGGTTCTGCATCTCCCGATCCTTGGGACCGAAGAACAGGCTTTGCGGCAGGCCGGTGGTGCCGCTGGTGGTTTGAAAGATGCTGTGCGAGAAGTTGTGATCCAGGCCGTGATAGTCGCCCCAGGGCGGGTGCGCCTCGATCGAGGCCATCAGGTCGCCCTTGGAGAATTTGGGAATTTTGGTCAGGTCATCCAGGGTCTGGATGTCCATGGGTTCCAGCCCGGCAGCTTCCCATCGGCGCTGGTAGAACGGCACGGCCCAGGCGCGGGCGATCACGCGCTGAAAGCGGCGTTCCTGGTTGGCGCGAAGCTCGTCGGTGGACCATTGAGCAGGGCCATCCAGAAAGGCCTGGCCAATCGGATAGGCTGCCAGCGCGTCGCGCGGATCGAAACCGGCCCAGTAAGAAGGTAATTCTACGTCTTCCGGGTTCATGGCTGGCCTCCATGGATGAGGTCGAGCAAGGGCGCGACCGTTGCCTGTTCTTCCAGAGTGTCCACCATCGCGATGATGGCTTCAATGCCCGCATCGGTCAGCGGTTTGGCGGCGGCCTTTGCATTGGTGCGGAACTTGGCGAGGTGCGCATTGCGTGTCATCGGGTTGGCCGGGTTGCCGTAAATGGTGTTGAGCGTGCGGGCATGTTCGGTGCCATCGCTCAGGCATATTGTTACCGTGATGGGGGACAGGGCGTTAGGATCCGGGTTGCTGTCTGTTGTGATGCTGACCTTGGCAGCCAGGGCCAGACGCTCGGGATCGATGATGGCTTCCCCCGAATAATCGGCAATGCCGAGGCTTTGCGAAATCAAGGCACTGGCACAGGCGTACTGACCGCAGAGCCGGGCATAGCCAACGGCCATGCCTTGCTTTACCGGGCGGGCGATCAGGCGGTGAGTGAGAGATGGCACCTCGATTTGGATATTGGCGACCTGCTCCGCCGTGAAGCCATGTTTTGCCTGCAATTGCAGCAGGGCATCCACCATGCCATGCGTTGCCCGGCCGGAGGGGTAGGGCTTGTGCGCGACCTCCGTAATCCGCCAGGTCTGGCCGAGGCTGCCCAGCACGGGAGCAAGGTCGTATTCGCCCTCGAACAGGTTGAAATAGCCGAAGGGGCCTTCCAGTACGTTTTGCGGTCCGGCAATGCCTGCCGCCGTCATATCGCAGGCGATGATCGCGTTGCGGGAGTTAAAACCGACCTGCATCGCCAGCAGGGGAGAGCCCTCCGTATGGGCCTGCATGGTGCCGCCCATCTGGCTGTAAGCGGTGCCGCAGGCATCCACCAACTGGCCCGCGTCGAAGCCCATCAGCCGCCCGACCGCCAATGTGGTGCCAAAGCAGCCTGCGGTTGCGGGGCGGAAGAATTTCAGCGGGGCCTTGCTGGCAACGCCGATGCCGGCGGCCATGTCGATGGCAGTTGCGATGCAGGCGAGAAGCTCCTTGCCGGAAGCCTGGCCGCCTGTGCGGTCCAAGTGGGAGAGGATAGCGCCCAGCATCACCGCCATGGGGTGGACGACGGCGCCTTCATGGACGCAATCAAACTCTGAATTGTGAATCTGGTAGGCATTGCAGAAGGCCGCGCCGGCTGTGGGCAGTCTGCCTGAGCCTTGCGCCAGCACGCGGGAGGTGCCGCTGGGAGCCGTGCCCGCATTGAGAGCGGTGAGTTCCGCAGCGTAGGGGGCGATGGAGCCGACCATGCCGACGCCGATGCTATCCAGCAGGTAGGTCTTGGTTGCTTCGACTGCGGCGAGCGGGATGGCCTCGAACGGAGTGTCGGCCGCGTGGGCGGCGAAGCGGGTAATGCCGTCCATGGGCAGTTTCCTTTGGTGTTTCAGAGTTTGGTTGCCGGAGGCTTTCTCAAAACCCTATCTCATCATGAGTAGGCTGCGAAGCAGGCGTGTCAAAGGGGCTAAACAAACAAATCCACGCTTTCGATACGAGCCTGCGACACTACTCAGGATGAGATTGGAGGGAGGGAGACTCAGGCCGATTGCGCGCGGTAGTGGTCGGAAATTTCCTTGCGGGTGGTGATCCAGACGTCCGGTTTGCTGGTGACGTGGGCGAGGAATTTCTCGAAATAGCCGATGCGGCCGGGGCGTCCAACGATGCGCAGATGCACGCCGAAGCTCATCATTTTGGGCTCGCCTGCTTCACCTTCCGCATAGAGCCAGTCGAACGTGTCGATGGCGTATTCCAGCCAGTTTGCAGGCGTCATGGCCGGATCGGTCCACATTTTCATGTCATTGCTGTCGAGCGCGTAGGGCATGATGACGATATCGCGCTTCTCTGGATCGTTCCAGAAAGGCAAGTCGTCGGAATAATCGTCCATGTGATAGGTGAAACCCTCTTCGATCAGCAGACGGCGCGTGTTCGGCGTCAGCAGGTAGCGCGAGAGCCAGCCATAGGGGCGCTCGCCCGTGGTTCGCTCAATCGACTCGACCGCGCGGCGGATGAATTCGCGCTCGTTTTGCTCGTTCATGCTGAACTGGTGTATCCACTTGTGTCCGTGCGAGCAGACCTCGTGGCCCTGGGCAACGATTTCGGCTGTCAGGTCCGGTGCGCGCTCCAGCGCCTGGGCGGCGGCGGTGAAGGTGGAGCGGATGCCATACTCATTCAGCAGGCGCATGATGCGGCGCGCGCCAGCCTTGATGCCGTAGGCGTAGTTGCTCTCGTTGCCGTAGTTGCGGATCGGCGCTTTCATGGAAATGCCAAGCTCGTCAACGGGTTCCGGCCGCTTGTCTCCTTCGTCAATGCGGGCCTCTGCCCCTTCCTCCACGTTGACGACGATGGATAAGGCCAGTTTGGCATTGTTGGGCCAGGTCATGGCGGGCATGGGCTCGGGTTCCCTGTTGCGGTGTCGAACACTGTTTCAGTGGCGGGCATTGGCAGTGACCAGATTATCACCCGGCTCTCTGCCACCCTGTCCTTTATCGCGTTGGCTTTACGATTGCCATTCCCGCGGCGGAAAGCAAAGAGGTTGGATGGCAAGGCAGGCGTCAGGCAATCAGACTGGACGAATGTATGTGGTTCACGCTATCGCAATTTATGCTTATGCTGTCCCGGGAAATCCTGAGCGTTTGATTGGTTTGGAGAAACTGGCGTGTTGCGAATTCTGACTTTGATTGCCGTGCTGTTCACCGGCACGGCCTACGCGGCTGACGAGAAACTGAATATCGAGCTGAACAGTATCAGTCTGCGCAACGATAGCTGCGAAGTTTATCTGCGTGTCAGCAATCAAATGCCTAATGGCTTCGATGTGTTCAAAGTGGATTTGGCCTTCTTCGACCGGGCCGGCGTCATCAATGACCGCTCGCTGGTGGAACTAGGCCCGCTGCGCGCCAACAAGACCTCGCTGCACGTGTTCCAGATGCCGGACATGGAATGTGGCAATGTCGGCGAAGTGCTGTTGAACGACGTGACAGAGTGCACGGCCACCGGCGGTGCAGCCGTCGATTGCCTGGGAATTGTTACCCTGTCGGCCAAGGGCGACATCGCCTTTATCCGGTAGGGGCCTGCGGGGCCTTGATGGCCCTGTTTAAGACTTTCGGCGCTTTTCCCAGGTCCAGCACCAGCCCTTCCAGATCGGGACGGACGGCGGGGTAGATGTCGGTCACAATGGGATCGTGGCCCGGCACCAGAAATGCGCGCTCGCCAGCCAGCCGGGCGCAGGTGCGGTAGCCTTCCAGCATCTCCGCCATGTCGTAGAAGACGATGAAGGGCAGTTCGTCGTCCACCTCCTGGAACAGATGAATGGCGTCACTGGCCAGGAACACCGGCCCGCGCTCCGTGTTGGCCGTCAGCGCCATCTGCCCGCGGGAGTGGCCGCCGATCAGGTGATAATCGATGCCGGGCGCATAGGAACCGTCGCCGCGGATGAATTTCAGGCGGTTGTCGTAGAGCAGGCCGACCAGCGCTTCCACGTCTTCCTGGTGATAGGCGTGGCGGAAGAAGGGGTGGGTCATGTCGCGGCCGGTGATGGATTCCATCTCTATATCCTGGATGGTGAACTTGGCCTTCGGGAAGTGGTGCAGGTTGCCCACGTGATCGAAATGCGCGTGGGTCAGAATGACTTCGTCCACCTCCGCCGCGTCAATGCCAACCTTGCCCAGCAGGTCGATGGGGTCGGCCAGCCAGGTGCGGTTCAGGCCTTCGACTTCTTCCTTTGTAAAGTCGGTATCGACCACGATGCAACGCCCATTGCCGACAATCGCCCACATGTAATAGTCGAGGCCCCGGCACAGCTCGTTCGGATTGCCGCCGATAAACGTGTCGCTCATCATCCGGTTTTCATGCCGGCCATAGCAGAAGGCGTAGAGGTTCCAGGTGGGGGTGGGCATGGCGGGCGGTTTCCTTGGCGTGCAAAGGCTTGTTAGCCCCTAGTATAGCCGAAATCGGTGGAGAGGAAGCAATGGCGGAGCGCCTGACCAATACCTTTTCGGTCGTGGGCGTCCAATACCGAAAGGACGCGGCAGCCGAATTTGCGAAGAATGTTGAGAAAGCCGAGAAAAAGGGTCTTCAATACGGTATTCAGATAGAGCATTAGCCCAATAACCCTCATGATCCAAATGCAATTGCAGTGTATGGAGTATGTGAAATAAAGAATTGGTTGAACAATAGAAAAAAAGAGTGGGATATCGGCTATGTTTCAGTCAAAATATCTGAATAGTTGCATGCAAAACTATTGAGAAAAGATCTAAATCTATCTTCAGATCTTCATCATATTTACAAAGGATATGATGGATATTCGGACTTTAAAATGATCATTCTGGGCCCGCCTGGCCACAGTGCGTCAGCAAGGAACCGCCGAGCAACAAGAACGGAATGACGTAACAATATACCTCATTTTGTCCTGAGTAGCCGCAAGGCGGCTCCCTGTCCCATCCTGGAAGGTAATATGGTTGTTTCCTGACCAGCTCTAGTTTGAGTTTGCGCCATCCCTTCATTGCCTGCAAGGGCGTCTTGCTGCCCAGGGCTGATTGCAGCAGCGGCTGGGTGTAAAGCCAGACATAGCGAAGCAGCGTGGCTTCCAGAACCTCGCCGGATCGGAAGGGATGGCTCTGCAGAACCTCTTCGATGCGGCCATTGAACCGTTCGACCATACCGTTGGTCTGAGGTGACCTAGGCGGCGTCAGGCGATGATCGATATCGAGGGCGGCACCCAGCGTGTCGCATTCATGCGCGCCTGTTGCGGCGCGCTGGCGCAGACCGAAGAGGCGATCCGTGAACTCTTTTCCATTATCCGGGAGTATGGGGCGGATCCGCATCGGGCAGGCGCGCTCCAGGGCGCGCAGGAAGCGCCGGGCATTGGCCGCTGTCTTGCTGTTGTAGACCCTGACAACAACCCAACGCGTTGCCCTGTCGATGGCCACGAAGAGGGAACGGCGGCGGCTCTCTCTGCCATCGGTGGCAGGTATTTCAGGTCGATGGGGATGGAACCGGGTTCATAGGCTTTGAAGGCGCTGTGCTTTGGCCGGGCGATACTGCTTTCAGGGCGCGCAGGGGCCCCACGCCATGCCGACGCAAGCAGCGGTCAAGGCCAGAGCGGGAGGCCTTCGGGTTCAAGAACTCGCGCACCACCGCCAGCAGATCATCCAGCGAGACCAAAAGCGTCTTGCGGAGGGCCACGGCGACAGCTTCCTGCGCTGGCGTCAACGTCGTCTGAAGGCGATGGGGCGTGTGGCTGCGATCCTCCACGCTGGCACGCTGGCACCATTTCCATACGGTCTGTTCCGTGGTCCCGTGACGCTCGGCAAGAACCCACGCAGGGTCGTCACTGGCCTGTATGGCCGCCCTGATCTTCGGTGGCGTCGTCGCCTGACTGTGAAGCTTGATCACCATGTCGCTCTCCCATCCCGCGCCTCGGTCAAAACACAGCGTGCCATGAAAAACGCAGAGCGACGAGGAGCTATCTAATCAGCCGGGATGGAACAACTAGCGAAGGGGCAGGCTAGATCAAGCACCCTTCCCATAAACCTCCTTCGGGTCGAACAGCTTTTCCGTTTCTGCAAAAGTCAGCTCTGAGCCGTCGCTGCCCAGCGGCACGCTGCGGTAGAAGCAGGAGCGGTAGCCGACGTGGCAGCTTGCCTTGCCCTGGGTATCCACCCGCAGCCAGATGCAGTCCTGGTCGCAGTCGACGCGCATCTCCACCACTCTCTGTACGTGGCCGCTGGTGGTGCCTTTGTGCCAAAGTTCCTGGCGGGAACGGCTGAAATACACGGCTTCGCCCAGGTTGATGGTCTGGCTGAGGGCCTCGGCATTCATGTAGGCGAACATCAGGATTTCACCGGTCGCATGGTCTGTCGTCACGCAGGGGATCAGGCCGTTGCGATCGAACTTGGGCGTGAGCGTGGTGCCTTCCTCCAGTTCGGCGTGGGAGGGGCGGGCGGCGAAAGAAAAGGGCACCATCAGAAAAATCACTTCCCGGTCGGGTGTTGGGATGCTTCGGAGGCGTGCCTATACTATAGAGAGCCTTCAAAGCCCAACAGAGAAGCACCGATCCATGGAATCCTGGGACACCACTGCGCCCGACCAACGCCTGCCCGTCTCGGTCCTGACCGGGTTCCTGGGCAGTGGCAAGACCACCCTGCTGAACCATCTGGTCCAACAGCCTGATATGAAGGGCACGCTGGTCATCGTGAACGAGTTCGGCGAGATCGGCATCGACCATCTGCTGGTTGAGCAGGTCGACGACGAGATGGTGCTGATCAACTCCGGCTGTCTGTGTTGCACCGTGCGCAACGACCTGATGGAAACCCTTATGAAGCAGAGCCTGGCGGCGGAGCAGGGCAAGATCCCGGCTTTCCACCGGGTGGTGATTGAAACCACGGGCCTGGCCGATCCAGCCCCGATCCTGCACACGCTGATGGCCGACCCGTATGTGAGCGGACGCTACCGCATGGACGGCGTGATCACGACGGTGGACTCGGTGAATGGCGAGGGTACGCTGGACAAGCAGTTCGAAAGCGTCAAGCAGGCGGCAGTGGCCGACCGCATCGTGCTGACCAAGAACGATCTGTCGGATGCGGCGTATGCCAAGGCTCTGCGCGAGCGGCTGAAGCTTCTGAATCCCGGCGCGCCGGTGTACGAGGCGGCGAATGGAAAGATCGAACCGGCGCTGCTGTTCGACGCCGGTCTGTTCTACCCGAAAAACAAGATTGCCGACGTGGAGAAATGGCTGCAGGCAGAGGCAGTCTCAGCCCGCGAGGAGGCGGAGGGTCATGGGCATGGTCACCATCATCATCACGACCATGATCACGGGCACGGGGATGGCCACGGCCATGATGAAGGGCACGATCATTCGCACGACGTGAACCGTCACGACGAGTCGATCCGCGCCTATTGCGTGACGATGGACGAGCCGATCGAGGCGCCTGCCTTCGAGGAATGGATCAACATGGCGATGATGCTGAAAGGGCCGGACCTGCTGCGGATCAAAGGCATCGTCAACGTGAAGGATTTCAAGGGGCCGGTGGTGGTGCATGGCGTGCAGCACGTCTTCCACCCGCCCGTCATGCTGGACGAGTGGCCGAACGACGACCACCGCACCCGGCTGGTTTTCATCACCCGCGACGTGGAGAAGGAGTTCCTGGAGGAACTGCTGAAAAGCTTCACCGGCCCCGACCGCCGCAAGGTGAACTTCGTTTAGGGGTTGTGCATAGCGTTTAGCTCTTCACCCTGAGCCTATCGAAGAAAACGCCATTCGACAGGCTCAGGGTGAAGATATTTTTGGGATGTATCAATGACCACCATTGCCGAGGTCCAGGAAGAGATTATCGAGGAATTCGCCTTCTTCGACGACTGGATGGACCGCTATCGCTATATCATTGACCTGGCGCGCAATCTGCCGGACTTTCCGTCGGAATGGCAGACCGATGCGAACAAGGTGCGCGGCTGCCAGAGCCAGGTATGGTTTGTGGCGGAGCCCGGGACAGATGGCACGCTGACCTTTCACGCGACCAGCGACGCCCATATCGTCCGCGGCCTGATCGCCATTTTGCTGCGCATCTATTCCGGCCGCACATCGGACGAAATCCTGAGCGCCAAGCCGGACTTTGTGCACGCCATTGGCCTGGACGAACACCTGTCGCCGACCCGGAACAATGGTCTGCACGCCATGCTGACCCGCATCTTTGCTGAAGCCAAAGCGGCTGCCGCCGCTGCCTGAGGCTGGAAGACACGCCCATGACCGAAGCCGCCAAGATCAAAGCGCTCTACAACGCGCGCATTCTGGGATTTGCGGAGAACATCCCGCTGGAAGGCCGGATGGAGCAGCCGGATGCAACCGCCAGCGTGCGCAGCCCGCTCTGCGGTTCGCGCATTACGGTGGACCTGAAGGTGAAGGACGGGGTGATTGCCGACTACCGGCACGTGGTGCGGGCTTGCACTTTGGGACAGGCAGCAGCGTCGATCATGGCGCGGCACGTGGTCGGAAAGAGCGTCGGCGAGGTCAAGCGGATGGGTGCTGCCATGCGGGCAATGCTGAAAGAAAAGCAGCCGCTGCCCGATGATGTGTGGGAAGACATGGCGGTTCTGACTCCGGTGCAAGACTTCAAGAGTCGCCATGGCAGCGTGCTGCTGAGCTTCGACGCGGTGGATAAAGCGCTGAAGGAGTTGGGGCTTTAGCGTCCGGCTACACCGTGCCCCTCGCAATGACGCCAGATATCCGACATGCGCAGACTAAGACTTCACAAACCGACCCGCCGCCCGCGTCAGATGCACCGCTGCAACGCCAACAATCACCGCCCAGAAGGCTGAGTTGACGCTCCACAGGTTAAAATCCGCTGTGGTGACCATGAAGGCAATCAGGCCCGCCTGCACATCGCCGGGCCCGGCAAGGGTGTCGCTCAGTCCCCTGATAATACCGCCGAGCAGCGCAAGGCCTGCCAGCAGCACGATCAATGCTGTTGGCAGCAGTGTCAGCAGTTCCACAATGCTGCCGGCAAACACCGCCCCGATGCAGAGGAAAATGCCCGCCGCAATGCCTGCGGTATACCGGCGGGCGGGATCTGCATGGGCACTGGGGCTGGCGGACAAGGCCGCCGTGATGGCCGCAAGCGCTGCGGTAATGCCACCGAAGAACGCTGCCGGAATAGACACCAGGCTGGCCACGACCAGCGTCGGGCGTGCGGTGATGCCGTAGCCGTTCGCCTTGATGATCGCGACGCCGGGCAGGAACTGTCCGCTCAGCGTGATCAGCACCAGCGGCACGCCAAGGCTGAGTATGGCATCAAGGGAAAACGCAGGCATTGTCCAAACCGGGGTCGCCAGCGTTGCAGAGACCATCTCGACCGGAACGTCGTAGACAATCCACGCAAACAGGACGCCAATGCCGAGCAGCAGGATGACGGTGTAGCGGGGCATTACGACACTGAAAATCAGGAATGCTGTCAGCAGGACCGCAAACATCATGGGGTCGGAGCCGAGGCTGCCCATTGCATCGGTGCCGAACCGGAACAGTATGCCGGCCATCATGCCGCTGGCGACAGTGCGGGGAATCAAGGCCACCAGGCGGTCGTATAGCCCGCTGGCGCCCACGGCCAAAATGACCAATGCAGTGAACAGGTACGTGCCGACAACCTCCGCGAAAGGCAGGGTCTGCGCGACACTGATCAGCAGTACGGTGCCCGGCGCAGACCATGCGACAACCGCAGGCACTTTCAGCCAGGCGCTGAGCACAATGCATGACACCCCGGCGGCCAGTGAGATGGCAAATACCCAGGACGAGAACATCTCTGCCGATGCACCCATGGCGTTCGCCGCCTGCAAATAAATCAGCAGGGGGCCCGCATACCCGATCAGGACGACGAAGAAACCCGCCGCGATGGTGGATAGCGAGAAATCGCGAAGGAATGACATACGAGGTTCCGTTTTAGATCCGCTTGCCCGTTTCCGGCCAGTACGCCTTGCGGATTTCGTTTTTGTAGAGCTTGCCGGTCGGCAGCCGGGGGAGTTCGTCCCAGAAATTGACGGAGTGGGGCACCATGTAGCCCGCCAGATGTTCCTTGCAGAAGGCGATGAGTTCCGCTGCCAGGGCCTCGCCTTTCGGCACTCCCTGTGCGAGATGGACGACGGCCTTCACTTCCTCGCCGAAATCGTCGTTCGGCACGCGGATGACGCCCACATCGGCGACTTTCGGATGCAGGACCAGCGCATCCTCGATCTGCTGCGGATAGATGTTCACACCGCCGGAAATGATCATGAAGCTCTTGCGGTCGGTCAGGAACAGGTAGCCGTCCGCATCCACATAGCCCACCTCGCCGAGGGCGGTCCAATTGGGGTGGACCGGATGCTGCGCCTCCCGCGTTTTGGCAGGGTCGTTGTGATAGATGAAGGGCAGTTCCGGCTGCTCGAAATAGACGAGGCCGGTCTCGCCTGGTGGCAGTTCGTTGCCGTCGTCATCGCACACATGCAGCACCCTCAGCTTCGCGGTGCCAACGGAGCCGGGCTTTTGCAGCCACTCATGACTACCCAGCGACGTGCGGCCATTGCCTTCGGACGCGCCGTAATATTCCAGCAGGATCGGCCCCCACCACTCGATCATTTGGCGTTTGACCTCCACCGGGCAGGGCGCAGCGGCGTGAACGGCCATTCGGTGGCTGGAGAGGTCGTATTTCGCCCGCACTTCAGAGGGTAACTTTAGCATGCGGATGAACATGGTCGGCACCCACTGGCTATGGGTGATGCGGTACTGCTGGATATAGCGGAGCGCCGCTTCTTCGTCGAAGCGCTCCATCATGACGACGGTACCGCCGAGCGCCTGGGTACAGAGGCTCCAGGCACAGGGGGCAGCGTAGCGTACGCGGCAAGGTCGGCGGCGTCAAAGGCAAGGCCAAGCGCCTGGCCGACTGACCCGATCGTCGATGCCGAACCAAGCGCGCTTACCGTGTTGGTCGTGGTATCGTACTGACCGACATTGCCGTCAGCGTCGCCGAAATAAATGGTCGCGGCGTTTGCTTGAGACGCCAGAACTCCAGTCATCAGGACAGCGGCAGCCATAGTTTTTAGCAAGCCCCGGTGCGCAAATCTACTTAACATTATCTCTCTCCATTGATCGAACGTGAAACCTTTTTTGCAATAAGTAAACATATATTACTTAGGCGCAGTCAATCGTACGTAGAAGCTCGAAATCGCTACCATGGCGTGTATTGGCGCTGAGGTTTTGGATCGAAAGATTACCAGCGGGACAGGCAGCAGGAGGAAATTTGCTTAGCCTCGGGCGTGGAGCACGTTGCGCAGTTTCCCTTGCACCCCGCTCAATCCCGCGCGAAACTTTCCGGTAAGCAATCAAATCCGCTGCCGGAGCGCACCCATGTTCGATCTTCTCCTGAAAGGCGGCACCGCCGTCACCCCGCAAGGCGCGGGGCTCTACGACGTCGCCATCAAGGGCGAGCAGATCGCTGCCGTCGCCGCACCGGGCGCGATCCCCGATGCTCAGGCGAAGACCGTCAAGGACGTTACGGCCAAGATCGTCATGCCGGGCGGCATCGACCCGCACGTTCATTGCGCCTGGCATATGCCGTTGCCCGATGGTTCGGCCGTCACCTCCGGCCCACCGGAGGATGTGAGCCGCGCCGCGCTCTGGGGCGGTACCACCATGCTGATCGACTTCGCCGCCCTCATGGACCCGAAGCCGCTCACCCAGGTGATTGCGGAGCGCGACCGGCAATGGGTGGACCAGTGCTATTGCGACTATGCCTATCACATCATGCTGCTGGGTGATCTGGAGCCGGAGACGCTTGCCGAACTGCCGCCGCTGATTGAGGGCGGCTATCCGACGGTAAAGATTTTCACCACCAACATCACCCCGTCGCGTAAGGGCCGGATGGTGCATTTCGGCGACATCTGGGAACTGTTCAAGGTACTGACCGCGCACAAGGGCCTGGGCGTCATCCATGCCGAAGACAATGACATCGTCATGCACATGTACGAGAAGCTGTTCCGCGAAGGCCGCACCAGCTTCCACAATCTGGCCGAAGTGCATAACCAGTTGAGCGAGGACTTGAGCTTCCACCGCGTCATCCGCCTGGCGGAGGCGGAGCAGACGCCGCTCTACATGATGCACGTGTCGGCGGGCACCGGCGTCAAGGCCATCCGCGATGCCAGGGCCAAGGGCCAGCCGATCTATGGCGAAAGCCTGCACCAATACATGTGCTACACGCAGGAAGATTACAAACGCCCGAACGGCCAGATGTACCACACCTACCCCTCGCTGAAGACGCAGGAGGATCAGGACGAAATCTGGCGCGGCACGCTGGATGGCGCGATCAACGCGGTCGCGACGGATGAAATCTGCTGTAATCTCAACATGAAGACCATCGGGGCTGGCATCGACGACACCACCGGCGGCAATGCCGGCTGCGAACCGCGCGTCGGCGTCATGTACAACCAGATGGTGACCCGCCGTGGCTACTCGCTGGAGCGGTTCGTTGATCTGGTGAGCACCAACGCGGCGAAGATCATGGGTATGTACCCGCAGAAGGGCGCGATTGCGGCGGGCTCCGACGCCGATATCTGTGTTTTAGACCCCTCCGTGCGCGGTGAGATCAAGGCCAAGAACCTGCACGAAACCGACTACAGCCCCTGGGAAGGCCACCCAATGACCGCCTGGCCCTGCATGACCCTGCTCCGCGGCAAAGTCATGGTGGAGGACGGCCAGTTCTTCGGAGCGTTGTCGGATGGGAAATACGTAGAACGCGCGGTGCCGGAGAGCATTCGGGAGGCGCCGGCGCTATGAAAACCGCAACGCCTTTTGTATTTGCATTGTAATATTACAGGCGTCGGCCTAAACTAACCGCCATATTGTCAAAAGCATCTATCAGCTAAGAAGTGAAACGAACTCCGCAATCTCTCCAGACCATTTAAGGATACGAGTAGATGAAACCAATATTTTTGGCTATACTATTCATAATGGGCCTAATCGGCTAACGCGCACGCCTTGGTCTGGAATTGGTCGTTTGCAAGCGAAGCGGGCACCCTCCAGACTGACGGCACGTTTGCCGATACGCTGGGGGTGTTTACATTCAATATTCTGCCTGTGCCGTCTCAGAATGGCTTTGATGTTACAACGTCGGCAATTGGCGGCGATACCGGGACCGGATATAGCGAAAACCAACCAACCCAGGGGTTCCAGTGGAACGGCGCTATCGCCACTCAATTTTTCCGTGATAGCGGCGGTTTGACGAATGGAGCCAATTTCACCGTCGCTAACGCCTGCGGTGTTTCCAGTTGCCGGTATGGATTTTCCTCCGATGGCACAAGCCAAATTGGTGGGGCAGAGTCCTTCGTGTTTGACGATATAATCGGCACCAGTCCGCTAACGCTGAGACCGCAGAGTGTTGTTCCTGTGCCTGCGCCGTTCGCATTGATGGCGGGGACTTTGGTTGCCGTTGGTTTGGTGAGCCGGAAGCGCGCGCGGCGGTCCAGGTAACTGCCGGCTAGGCTGTCATGTTGCCGTGAGCGGCCCGGTGAAACGCTGGGGTAGTCAACAGGAGACTTTGCATGGCTCAAACCCGCTTCGCCCAGGTCGATGAATGGCACCGGAAATTTATCGAGGAACAGCATGTGTTTTTCGTTGGAACTGCTGCCCGGAATGGCAAGGTTATGGTGGAGGACGGCGAGTTTTTCGGTGTGTTGTCGGATAGCAAGTATGTGAAACGCAGCGTGCCTCAGGGGATCCGGGAAGCGCCGGCGCTTTAGGTTAAGGTAATGAGTCACGATCGTTGGCCAGCACGAGGCATGATCGCTAAGGGCGCTGTTTACCTGCCATTTGCTGGATTATGGTCGCTGCTTAATTGAAGGCGTCAGGCGCGGCCTCCCTTATGCCTTCGGGTGCGATTTTCTGCGGCAAGTTTCAGCACTTCGCCAAAATCCTCCGGCTGTTCTTGGTACTGCAGAACATCGGGCGGAATAGTGACCCATCTCTGTGCACTGCTAACCCAAACGTGGACATCAGGTTCGATGTCCTGCGTGTTCCGTAAGGTCCCCGGCATGAGCTTCGCTAACCCCGGCGTATAAGCGCCAAGGTCATAGATGACATTGCCGCAGACGGCACAGCGGTAGACCGGGTTTCTGTGCCCCGCTGCGGAAACACGCTCCCAGCAGGCTAATTCGCCCTCAATTTCGAGGTCGTCAGCCGCCAGAACCAGCTCCATACCAAACGCGCTACCGCTCCTTCTCTGACAATTTCCGCAATGGCACACATAAATTAAAATCGGATCGTTTTTGATTTTATAAGTAACGAAACCGAAATTGCATGTACCAGAAATGCAATATGTCATCTTCTATTTCTACCCTAAATGATGAATGTTCGTACATTTAATCCGCAGAACGAATATTTAACAAGGCAGATGGATAATTTCAGAGAAAAGCCGGTCAGTGATCCAGATCTGCTGGCCTATGCCATATGCAGGCTGCACTCGCTGTCGTTCTCAATGTTGGTCTGGAGACAGTCGTCGCCCTCGGCGAGCACGGGCCCGCCGTATGCCGGGGTCATAACATCGAC
Organism: Alphaproteobacteria bacterium; assembly: GCA_965202745.1. Classification (GTDB taxonomy): domain Bacteria; phylum Pseudomonadota; class Alphaproteobacteria; order Bin95; family Bin95; genus JACKII01. Next base: position 173,078 of record CBDBCB010000015.1, on the reverse strand, counting down.
TTATGTCTCCAATGTCGGCGCGCGCCGCTTACAAACGTTGCATGCCGAGCGTTGGGCTTTTGTGAGGCGAACTCACCCGCCTGGTGTGCGCATCAAGTAGGAGACCCACCCCATGGACCTCGCTTTTGCCCTCGAAGACTCTGCTTTCCGCGAGGAAGTCCGGGCATTCCTGGCCGAAAAGCTGCTCGAGCGCCTGCGTTACAAGGTCGAGAACGGCGTCGAGCAGCAGTATGACGACATGCTGGAATGGCACCATATCCTCGCCAAGCAAGGCTGGGTCGCGCCCAACTGGCCAGCGGAGCATGGCGGCCCCGGCTGGTCCCTCACGCAAAAGTACATCTTCGACAAGGAAATGGGCATTGCTGGTGTGCCGCGCATCGTCTCGTTCGGCATCAATATGTGCGGGCCGGTGCTGATGGCCTTCGGTACGCTGGAACAGCAGCAGCGCCACCTGCCGCCCATGCTGGCGGGTGAGGCAATCTGGTGCCAGGGCTATAGCGAGCCGGGCGCGGGCTCCGATCTGGCCTCGTTGAAAACGGAGGCTGTCCGCGACGGTGACCATTATGTGGTGAATGGCTCCAAGATCTGACGACCAAGGCGCATTGGGCCGACTGGTGTTTCCTGCTGGTCCGCACCGGCAAGTTCGAAAAGCGGCAGCAGGGCATCTCTTTCCTGCTGGTGGACATGAAAACGCCGGGCATCTCCACCAGGCCGATCCACCTGCTGGACGGCCTGCATGAGACCAACCAGGTCTTCTACGACAATGTCCGTGTGCCGGTGGAGAACCTGGTCGGCGTGGAGCATGAAGGCTGGAGCATCGGCAAGTACCTGCTGGCCCATGAGCGCATGGGTGGCGGCTCGCTGGGGCAGCACAAGGCGCTGCTGCGGCAGCTAAAATATATCGCTGGCCTGGAGGAAGCAGGCGGGGGTGAGCCGTTGGCGGAGGACGAGAGTTTTTCCCGCGAAATCGCCTCAATCGAGGTGGAGTTGGCGACGCTGGAAGCCTTCAACCTCCGCGCCATCGACAAGGTTTCCCGCGCGGGCGAGTTGGGCGGTCAGGTGCTGGGCATGGAGGCCAACCATTTCAAAATCCGCAACACAGAGATCCAGCAGCGCCTGACGGAGTTGAAGGTGCAGGCGTTGGGCTATTACGCCAACCCTTATGTGTTCGGCGCGCTCACCCAAGGCTGGAACGAGCCGCCCATCGGCGCGGAGTACGCGAATGGGGCGAGCCCGACCTATTTTCACTTCCGGAAGGTATCGATCTACTCCGGCAGCAACGAGATCCAGCACAACATCATCTCAAAGGCGCAGTTGGGTCTCTGACACTTCCAGGACGACGGCAAGGGTGGTGGGCAAGGACTCCTACTGGAAAATCGTGGAGTGACTAGCGCGCGCTGACAGGGCACGATAGGGGCAATCAATCAATCTCCTGCTCTGAGGAACCCCAGCCATGCCCCGCGCGCCCAGTACGCAAAACGTCGAAATCGAATACGTCACCTATGGCCCGGATGATGGTCCGGCCCTGCTGCTGGTTGGCGGGCTCGGTGTGCAGATCCCTTCTTGGTCGGAAAAGCTGATTCAGGAATTGGCGGGCCGCGGCTTTCGGGTCATTGCCTATGACAACCGCGATTGCGGCCTTTCCTCCTATTTCGACGACTGGGGGCCGGCCGATATCGGCACGGCATTCAAGCAGGCGCGCGCAAAGGAAGAGGTGAAGGCCCCCTACAAGCTGGAAGACATGGCGGATGACGGTGCTGCGGTGCTTGATCATCTGGGCATTGAATCCGCCCATATCGTCGGTTCGTCCAACGGCGGCGCGATTGCGCAGATCTTTGCCTACCGGCACCGGGAAAAGACGGCGACGCTGGTCTCCATCATGGCCACCAGCGGGCGGCGCGGCCTGCCACGTCCTTCCGAGAAAGCCAACGAGTGGCTCGGCCGGCCAAAGAACCCCGCCGGGACGCGTGATGGCGCTATCGCCGACGCACTCGCCGCCAACGACATTCTGGGCTCGCCCGGCTATCCGCGGAACGATGCGGTCCTGAGCGAAAAAGCCGGCATGCTGTTTGATCGCGCATTCAATCCGGCGGGCGCGTTGCGCCACCTGCTGGCTTCCATCGCGAGCGCCGATGGCCGGGTGGAGCATCTGGCAAGCATCACCGCGCCAACCCTGGTGATCCATGGCAAGGACGACCCGTTGGTACCTGTCGCCAGTGGCCAGGACCTCGCCGACACGGTCGAGGGCGCGGACATGCTGGTGATCTGGGGCATGGGGCATGAGTACCCGGACGCCGTCTGCGGCCGCATCGCCAGCGCCATCGCCTCTAATGCCGCACGGACCGGTTAGAGTTAAGCACCGGCTCCGATCCCTGGACGAGGCATCGCCGGGGAACGGGAGCCCCGGATGAGATTGGCTCCTAGGGAGACCCCGTGCAGGCCTTGGGCCTTTCGGGGATCGACAACGAGAGGAACACCATGACCCAACTGCCTGATACCGGCTTCGTCGCCATCGTCAAACGCGACTGCCCGACCTGCGAACTGACCGAGCCTGTGCTGGCTGCCCTGGCAGGCGCGGGCACGTTGACGGTCTACACCCAGGATGACCCGAGCTTCCCTGAGAGTGTGCCGCACGAGTACGACTCGACCCTGGATGTCTCTCACGGTCTGAGGATCGAGGTGGTACCGACCCTGCTACGCCGCGAAAACGGCAAGGAGATTGCCCGTACCTATGGCTGGGACAAGGCGGAATGGCGCAAGCTCACCGGCCTCGCCACACTGGGCGAGGACCTGCCGGACCTCCGCCCCGGCTGCGGCGCGAAGAACATCGAGCCTGGCGTGATCGAAGACCTGCTGGTGCGCCATGGCGAGACCGGCCTGAAATCGCGCAAGGTCGAACTCGGTTCAGGCGAGGACGAGATCGAGGCCATGTTCGACCGCGGCTGGTCCGATGGTCTGCCCGTTGTCCCGCCAACCGAGGCGAGGGTGCTGCGCATGCTGAATGGCACCGCGCGCGACCCGCAGGAAGTCATTGGCAAGATTCCGAGCGACCTTGCCGACTGCACGGTGGAAAAAGTGGCGATTAACGCCGTGATGGCCGGTTGCAAGCCGGAATACCTGCCCGTGGTCCTTGCCGCGGTGGAGGCTGTGCTGGAGGAGCCCTTCGCCATGCATGGCGTCCTGGCAACTACCATGTATGTGGGGCCGGTGGTCGTGGTGAACGGCCCGATCCGCCGCCATATCGGCATGAACATGAAGGGCAACGCCCTCGGCCAGGGCTTCCGCGCCAACAATACGATTGGCCGGGCGCTGCAACTGGTCATCCGCAATGTCGGCGGCGGCAGGCCCCAGGAAGTCGACCGGGCGACGCTCGGCAATCCGGGCAAGCTCTCCTATTGCATTGCGGAGGATGAGGAGGGCTCGTGCTGGGAATCGCTTGGCACCGAGCGCGGCATTCCGGAGGGCAAAAGTTCGGTCACGGTGTTTGCCGGTTATGGCCTGCAAGGCATTGTAGACCAGAAGAGCCGTACGCCGGAAAGCCTCGCCCAGAGCTTTGCGGAGAGCCTGAAAGCGCTCCAGCACACCAAGCTCTACCCCGGCGCTGACGCCCTGATCGTGGTCTGCCCGGAGCATGCCCGCACCTTCAGGGAGGCTGGCTGGAGCAAGGCGCGGCTGTACGAAGAACTGCATGCCCGCACCCAGACCCCCGCCGAGCAGATCGCGCCCGGTGTTGGTGGTATCGCGGAGGGGACAGGCGGGCTTGCGGCTGGTACAATGGCGGCCAAGTTCCGCGAAGGCGGCATCATGATCGTGCGCGCCGGTGGTGGTGCGGGCATGTTCAGCGGCATCATCGGCGGCTGGTCCGCCAGCGGCGAGAAAGGTTCGTCGCCTGTAATCCGCGAAATCCGGCTCTAGCCCGGTTCGCCAGAGAGAAGGAGATCAAACGTTGACAATGATCTTAGACCCCACGGCCGAACGGTCCGTCGCGGCGCGCCCGCGGCTGGCACGGCCGGAGAGCCTGGAAGGGCTCAAGGTGGGGCTGCTCGACATTGCCAAGTCGAAGGGGGACATCTTCCTCGACCGGGTGGAGCAGCGCCTGACCGAACGCGGCCTGGAAGTGCACCGCTACGCCAAGCCAACCAACACCCGCCCTGCGCCGACGCCGCTCTACCAGCAGATCGCTGACGAGATCGACGTCGTCATCGAAGCGCTGAGCGATTGAGGCTCCTGCACGTCGTGCTGTACGCATGACATGGCGGACCTTGAAAGCCGCGGCATTCCGGTGGTCGGCATCGCCACGACCGAGTTCATCCAGGCGATGGAAGCCCAGTCGAAGGCTCTTGGCACCGACCCGGCCTACGTCTTCGTCCCCCACCCGATCCAGGACCGGACAGTGGAGGAACTGCACGCCTTGGCGGACGAGCATCTGGAGGCGATACTCGAACATCTGGTTACGGTGAAATAGTGCCGGATAGTCTAAACGCCCGGGTGCTGGAAGCCGACGCCCGGGCGATCCACGACCGGCTGTTGACCATCGACACGCATATCGACACCGGGCCGGGCTTTGCCACACCTGCACTCGATCCGGGGCGGATGACGCGGGCGCAGGTGGACCTGCCGGGTATGCAGATCGGCGGGCTCGATGCGGGGTTCTTCATTGTCTACACGGCCCAGGGCGCGCTGGATGCGGACGGCTATGCCGCCGCGCGTCAGGCTGCTGAGGACAAATTCCGCGGCATCGAGCGAATGGTCCGCGCCTATCCGGACCAGACTGCGCTTGCCCGGACGGCGGATGATGTGGAGCGGATCGCGACTTCCGGGCGGTTGGTGGCGCTGGTGGGTATGGAGAATGCCTACCCGCTGGGGGAGAGCATCGACGACGTGCCCATGTGGGCCGCGCGGGGCGTGCGCTACCTGTCCATGACCCATTTCGGCCATAACCAGTTCGGCGGCAGTTCCGATCCGGCGGCTCGTCTGGGCGACGCAGCCGAAGACCCAGGGCTGAGCGATCTGGGTCGCGCTTTGATACCGGCGCTGAATGATGCCGGGATCATGGTTGACCTCAGCCATGTGGGCAGGCGGACGGGGCTGGAGGCGTTGGCGCTTTCGCGCGTGCCGGTGATTGCCTCCCATTCCGGGGCCAGGGCGGTGTTCGACCATCCGCGCAATTTGGATGACGAGCAGTTGCGGGCCATTACCGATACCGGCGGCGTCGCGCAGATGGTGGCGTTCCGCTCGTACCTGGGCAAGGTCGATCCAGCTGTAACCGAGGAGATTGCGAAGGTACGCGAAAGACTGGGGCTCAACACACCGGGCGGTTTCCGCGCAGCCTCTCCCGCCACGCTAGACGAATTCGCGCGTGAGCGCTCCCGCATCCGGTCAGAACACCCGGACGTAACGCTCTCCGCCTTTGCCGATCATGTGGACCATGCGGTGGGCGTGGCAGGCATCGATCATGTTGGCCTTTCCGGCGATTTCGACGGTGGTGGCGGCGTGCGCGGCTGGGACAGCGCAGCGGAGACCTTCAACGTCACCCATGAATTGCTGAGCCGCGGCTATTCCGAAGACGATCTGGCGAAGCTATGGGGTCGGAACATCCTGCGCGTCATGCGCGCGACGGAGGTTGGCACCCGGTAGGTCAGAGACACCTGGGCAAAATTGTGTGACACCCGCGGCAACGGTCCTCAAACTACCGGCAATCACAAAAGCCATGAGATGAGGAACGCCGCCAATGCCAGAACTTGCCTCAAACCCGGCAGCCGTCCCCGCTAACGCTGCCGGCCTGCCGACCATTACCCCCCAGGCCAGCGGGATTGGGGCGGAGGTCGGCAATATCGACCTCTCGCAACCGATCTCAGACGCTGCGTTTGAATTGATCCATGAGGCGTTCCTGCGCCACAAGGTGCTGGTCTTACGTGGCCGAACCATCGCTCACTACCATCCTGCGCTCGCCCGCGATTGCAAAGAAGGGCGGCGATACCTTGTTCGCCGACATGACCCGCGCCTACGAAGACCTGCCGCAAGCGACCAAGGACAAGCTGGAGGGCCTGCTTTGCGTGCATGACTGGAAACGCTCCAGAGAAAAATCCCACGAGCGCCCAGCGACGGAAGATGAAATCCGCGCCGCGCCGCCGGTGGTGCATCCCATGGTCCGCACCCATCCGGAAACGGGGGCCAAGGCGCTTTATATCGGCAATCATACAGCCTGCATTGTTGGCTGGACCTGGGCAGACAGCGACGCCTTTATTGCGGAGCTGGAAGCGCATGCGACCCAGCCGAAATACATCTACCGCCACAAATGGCAGGTAGACGACGTGATGATGTGGGACAACCGCGCAACCCTGCATTGCGTGGAGCCCTATGACGCCGCAAACGAGAAACGCGCCGTGCACCGGGTGGTGGTCAAGGGCGACCGGCCTTACTGATACCGATCTGCGACTCCAAGAAATCTCTTCACCCTGAACTTGTCGAAGGGTGTCTTTCTTCGTGGCACATCACCCTTCGAAGGGCTAAGGGTGAGGGGAGTGCAAATAAATGAATAACCCGTTGGGCTTTGTCGGCTTGGGCGCCATGGGCCGGCCGATGGCGGTGAACCTCGCCAAGTCCAGCCAGTCGCTGGTCGTGCGTGATCCGAACACAACGGCGACGGACATCCTGGCCCAGCGCGGCGCGGATGTAGTGGCGAGCGTGAAGGCTGTTGCGGACAAGGCTGGGATCGTGCTCGCTTGCATGCCGTCTGTTGCCATCGCGCAGCAAGTGGTGGACGAGGCCGCGGAAGGCTCCGCCATAAAGGGCTTTGTCAATTTGGGGACCACGGGTTCCAAATTCAGCCAGGCGGCGGCGGAGAAGTTGAAGGCTAAGGGCATCGCCTATCTCGATGCGCCGATCAGTGGCGGCCCGCCGGGGGCGGAGGCGGCGACGCTCTCCATTATGTGCTCGGGCGACAAGGCGACCTTTGAGGCGGCGAAACCGGTGCTTGAGGTAACGTCCGCCAAGCTGACCTATCTGGGCGAGCAGCCAGGGGCAGCCCAGACCATGAAGCTGGTGAACAACATAATGAGCTTCTGCAACTTGGTGGCGGCTTCCGAGGCCATGAGCCTGGGTGCGAAAGCCGGGCTCGATCCGGAGCAGATGGTCGAGGTCATCAACGCCTCCAGCGGGCGCAACAGCGCGTCGATGGACAAAATCCCCAAGGCGGTACTGCCGCGTTCGTTCGACTATGGCGGCGGTAACCACATTATCGAGAAAGACCTGGAGCTTTGGTGGCAGGAGGCGGAGGCCTATGACGTGCCCGGATATATGGGCAACCTTGTACGCACCATGTTCCGCCAGATGATCGCCGAGGAGGGCAAGGACAAAGACTTCACCCGCATCTTCATGTTGCTGGAACGCATGGCGGGTGTGGAGATGAAGAAGACGCGATGACATTTGCCGGAAGTTAGCTTTGACCCTCGCGCCTCAACTTGCTTCAGCCTGAGGCGCGAGCGGAGCGAGCCTCGAAGGCGGCTTTGCACTTCGCTTCTAAGCGGCCCTTCGAGGGCGCGTACCGCGCCACCTCAGGGTAAAGCGGGTTGTGGTGGGGAAACCGCGCCGCAAAACGCCTACGGCCACTTCACCTCCGGCGGCATGGACATGAGGATGGCCTCCGTGTTGCCGCCGGTTTTCAGGCCGAAAGCCGTGCCGCGGTCGTGCAGCAGGTTGAACTCTACATAGCGGCCCCGGCGCACCAATTGGTGCTCGCGCTGTTCCGGCGTCCAGGGTTTGTCCATGCGGCGGCGGGCAATGGTTGGGTAAATGGTCTCGAAAGCCTCACCCACGGCCTGGGTGAAGGCGAGATCCTGGTCCCAATCGCCTGAATCCACATAGTCATAAAAGATGCCGCCGACGCCGCGCGGTTCGTTCCGGTGCGGCAGGAAGAAGTACTCGTCGCACCACTTTTTGAACTTGGGGTAGTATTCTGGATCGAAGCGGTCGCAAGCGCCCTTGAACGCGCCGTGGAAGTCCGCTGTGTCCTGGTTCACCGGATACACGGGCGTCAGGTCCGCGCCGCCGCCGAACCAGCTTTTCGAGGTCACGATGTGCCGCGTGTTCATGTGCACCGCCGGCACCAATGGCGAGTGCATGTGCGCCACCAGCGAGATGCCGCTTGCCCAGAAATTGGGGTTCTCCGTAGCACCGGGGATTTCGCCTGCGAACTTGTCCGAGAACTGGCCATAGACCATGGAGAAGTTCACGCCGACCTTCTCGAACACCCGGCCTTTCATCACGGCCATGGTGCCGCCGCCGCCATCGCCGGAGTCCGGGTCGTCGTTCTTGGCCGTGCGGATCCAGCTTTTGCGCTCGAACCGGCCGGGCTGCATGCCGGTATTGGGGCCGCCTGCCAGGTCGTCTTCCATCTTCTCGAAGGCAGCGATGATGCGGCCTTGCAGGGTCTGGAACCATTCGGCGGCTCGGGTCTGGTGTTCGGTGAATTGCATCGGGGCTCTCACTCGGCCTCTTTGGGAAAGGACTGGGTCTGGCGCAAAGCCTCGCCCAGCACAATAGCGGCGGACAGGGCGACGTTCAGCGAACGCGCCTCTGGCGTCACCGGTATGCGAATACGCGCGTCAGCGGTTTGATGCACGTCAAGCGGCACGCCCGCCGACTCGAGGCCGAGCAGCAGTATGTCGCCTGGCTGGTAGGTGAAGCTATGGCAGGGCTCCGCGCCCTTGGTCGTCAGCAGAAGCAAACGGCCGGAGGGGCGGGCCGTCAGAAAAGCTTCCCAGGATGGATAGCGGGTGACTGCGGCCAGGTCACGGTAGTCCATGCCTGCCCGGCGCATGCGTTTCTCGTCCCAGACAAAGCCGGTCGGGCCGATCACATGCAGTTTCACGCTCATACAGGCCGCGAGCCGCATGATCGTGCCGGTGTTCTGCGGGATGTCGGGCTGGTAGAGGGCGCGGCGGATCATCTGAATTTAGCGGTTGAGCAGTTTCGGAACCCAGGGGTTAACCTTCCAGGGCTCCGCGAACAACAGTCGGCGTTGCCCCTCAGTGAGAATGTGGAGGCACTTTTCCTTCAAAATTTGACGCGTCCGGTGAACGATCCGTTCTGAATTGTATTGGATTTCGTGGAGGACATCACTTGAGGATTGCAAGTACAGAGCGTATAGCGGAAAACAGGAGTTGTCCTCGTCAATATCTTTGTCGATTAAGTTATCAAGGCCGGAATGTAAAATATTGTCATCTCGTTTTTGGAAAAGTGGAGCGCCTTTTACCAAGCTAAAGATAGCATTCGGTTCTCCTCTTTGGGCCGCAAAGACGAGCAGATCGTAAGATTTTTCGCCGTGTCCCAGTAGTTCGGCTGCCCCTGCTGCAAAAGCATAGGATTGCAGCGGAATATCGGCGCGCTCCCGATAGTGTTCCAGGTTCAGTTCGAGAAGCGCTAGATAGCCGGTGATTATCCGCTCCCGCTTGGTAGCAATCGGCAGGCGAACTTCGCTGCACTCTTTCTTGATTTTCTTAAAGTTCGGCGGGGTAAATATCCCGTAAGTGCCAGGGATGTATGTTGTTCTGAAAAATCCAATCCTTGCGCACTCACTTTCAGCAGCTTTCGCCGATAATGCGACGGCAGCCAATAATGTGAACAGGGAAATGGCTATGGTTGCCGCAATTCGACCAGCGACTACGGTCAATATCCGAAATTTCATGTCCGACCCACCCTCCAATTATTCGCGTATCAGCTATCCATTATAAAACGGCCTGCCCCAGTCGCGAAGCCACAGTCGGACCAGTAGGCGCTTTTTGCTCGCATCCGGCCAATCGGTGAAGCCGGTGCGTCGGTGGCCGAGCAGGCGATTGTTCACGAACTGGATCTGGCCCGGATGGAAATGGAAGGAGAGAGGGGTGCCCGGCTCGTTCATGGCCTCTTCCAATGCCGCCAGGGCATCGCCGCCGCGTGGGTCTATTACCTCCCCCGCCAGCGGGTAGCCGTTCCGCACCTGAAAGCGGGAGAGGCGGCCGAGCAGCTTGCCGCCATCATCCTCGAAACAGGAATGCCAGAGATACTTCACGTCGTCGGGGGCGTGCTCCCGTTGGCGGTCGAAGGCGAAGGGCTCGTAAAGGCGCGCGAGTAGGCCGGGGCTGCGCTCCCGCAGGCGGTTATGGGCGGAGGCAAAGCTCACGATGTGGCTGACCCCGCCCTCCATCGCTGGGCGGATGCAGAGCAAGCCCACGATGTTTGGCGGGCAGAGGTTGTAGGAATTGTCGTTGTGATAGTTCTGCTCGGCATTGGTCTTGTCGGGCCGCACACCATTGCCAGGCGGCAGGCCGGTGTCGGTTACGTCATAGATCATGGTGCCGTCCCATTTCTGGGCGACGGGCCGCTGTATCATGCTGGAAAGCAGCCAATAGACTTTGTGCGCCTGTTCTCCCAGTTCCGCCAGCGGCAGGCGGTCGACAATGGCAAAGCCCAGACCATGCTCGACCTGCGCCTTTACCTTTGTCATCAGGGCGCGGCAGGCAAGCAGGTCAAAGTCTGCGGGGCGCAGCGCCTCCAGCGGCAGAGGGTTGGCTGCCAATTCGCCGGCCAGGGCAGCAATCTCCGCCAAAGCTGCATCGCCAATTCGCACCGTTCCAGGTTCCTCTGGCAGGTCGGCAGCACGCCAGGCAATGGGGCCAGCGATTTGCTGGTCAATCATGGGATAGGTCTCCAAATCAGAACGGCCAGACATTGACACAGGAGCCGCTGATGGCCAAGTTCGCAGGCAGAAACAATACGTGAACAAAGGCGATGTCATCGGTGAGTAACGAGGTCATACCCCGGCCCGGCCAGATCCTGACCCGCGGCGTGATTCGCGCCTTACACCAGTTGGACTTCGCGGCATTGGACGAAGTCACGCTCGCCACCGGGCGGCGGGTGGATGCCATGGCTATCGATGGCAAAGGCTTGATCACCGTGGTGGAGGTAAAGTCCTCCGTCGCCGATTTCCGCAGCGACGGCAAATGGCACGAATACGCGGATTTCTGCGACCGCTTTTATTTCGCCGTGTCGGCGGAATTTCCCCAGGACATACTGCCGGAAGAGCCTGGGCTGTTCGTGGTGGATGCCTATGGCGGCGCGCTGATACGGGAGGCGCCTGAGCACAAACTCTCCGCCGCCCGGCGCAAGGCCTTGCTGATCAAGTTCGGCTATTTGGCGGGCCGGCGGCTTGATATTAGATAAGCTTAGTTTCAGAGAAATTTGGTCAACGCCATGTTCTGGCGAACGCATGAGGTGAATGGAGGCTTTCAGTAACCAGCCCATATCACTCTGCACGAAAAACCTGCTGGCGGAGAGAGAGGGATTCGAACCCTCGAAGGACTCGCACCCTTAACGGTTTTCGAGACCGCCCCATTCAACCACTCTGGCACCTCTCCGCGGGAAGCAAGGGATCGCGGTCTGAAACCGCTTGCCTCGATCCGGGGCGTAACCTAAGCAATGCGGACGGGCGCCGCAAGGTCAACTGTGCCGCAACCCGCACATCGTATTTGTGCACGCTGCCTCTTGACAGCAACGGCCAAATCACTAAGCTCCCCCACTTCGCTTTTATAGCGGACCTCGGTTCGAACCACACACACAAACGCGCGTGCCACGCGGCTGGAGCTTCTCGCCGCCGGAACGCCGAGCGGAATTGATATAATGTACGCAGTCATCCGGACGGGCGGTAAACAATACCGCGTCGCCAAAGACGACAAGATCACTGTTGAGCGCCTGCCCGGCGATGAGGGTAGCGAAGTCACGCTCGACCATGTTTTGATGCTGGGCGGCGATGCCCCGCGCATCGGTACGCCTACCGTCGATGGCGCAAGTGTGAAGGCGACCATTGTTGCGCAGAATCGCGCTGACAAGGCCATCATCTTCAAGAAGCGCCGCCGGCAGAAGTCGCGGACCAAGAATGGTCATCGCCAGCTGCAGTCGGTGCTGCAGATCACGGCCATCGAAGCCTAATCGAAGGCTGGTCCTTTAGGAATTCGGAGACAGAGTCATGGCTCATAAAAAAGCAGGCGGCTCCTCGCGCAACGGCCGCGACAGTGCTGGCCGCCGCCTGGGCGTCAAGAAGTTCGGCGGCGAGAACGTGCTGGCCGGCAATATCCTGGTCCGCCAGCGCGGCACCAAGTTCCACCCGGGCGACAATGTCGGCATTGGCCGGGATCACACGCTGTTCGCGCTGAGCGACGGGCACGTGAAGTTCGAGCGCAAACGGGGTGGGCGTTCCTATGTCGCCATTCAGCCCGTGGATGCGTCTGCGGTTGCAGCAATGGACGGCGACGACTAGCGCGCCGTTCCGCGCCGGTTCGCTGTTGAACTGACGCTCCTAAGGGATATACCTCGCCATGCGCTTCCTCGACGAAGCGAAGATCTTCGTGAAGAGCGGCGACGGCGGACCCGGCAGTATCAGCTTCCGGCGGGAAAAGAACGTCGAATACGGCGGACCCGACGGCGGCGATGGCGGCCGTGGCGGCGATGTGATCGTCGAATGCGTCGATAACCTCAACACCCTTATCGATTACCGCTACCGCCAGCATTATAAAGCTGCCCGCGGCACGCATGGCATGGGCCGTCAGCGCACGGGTGGACGTGGTGAGGACGTGGTGCTGAAAGTGCCACCCGGCACCGTAATCCTGAGCGAAGACCAGGAATTGGTGCTGGAGGATATGATCGAAGCCGGGCAGTCCATGGTGTTGCTGCGGGGCGGTGACGGCGGCGTCGGCAATGTGCATTTCAAGACTTCCACCAATCAGGCGCCCAGGCGTGCCGGCCCCGGCTGGCCGGGCGAAGAGATGTGGATCTGGCTGCGGCTGAAGCTGATTGCCGACGTTGGGCTGATCGGTCTGCCAAATGCTGGAAAATCCACCCTGTTGGCGGCTTTTAGTGCGGCGAAGCCCAAAGTCGGGGCTTATCCTTTTACGACATTGCATCCCAACCTGGGCGTGGTCCGGCGTGGTGACGATACCATTGTCCTGGCGGACATTCCCGGCTTGATAGAGGGTGCGAGCGATGGCGCGGGCCTGGGCACCAAGTTTCTGGGCCATATTGAGCGGTGCGATTTACTGGTGCATCTGGTCGATGGCTCCATGGGCCAGGACGTGGCCGAAGCCTATCGGACGGTCCGGGAAGAGCTGCTGGCCTATGGTGCTGATCTGGAAAGTAAGCGCGAGATTCTGGTCCTGAACAAAACCGACGCGATGGACGACGACGAGCGCGCGTTGCAATTGGACTATCTGGCAGAGGCTGCGGGCTGCGCCGCCAGCGACATTGTGCTGTTGTCGGGCCTAACCGGGGCAGGGCTGGACGGGCTCTGCGGTGACCTGCTGCAGCATGTCGCCGAGTGCAAATTGGCTGAAATTGAGCCGGAACCATTTGTTCCATGACCAATCCCTTCGACCGCGCGCAGCGTGTCGTCGTCAAGATCGGCTCAGCCTTGCTGGTGGATCAGGCGACCGGCACTTCCCGTCAGGCATGGCTCGATGCCCTGGCGATGGACGTGGCAGATCTGCGCCAACGCAACATTGAGACCGTGATCGTATCCTCTGGCGCAATCGCGCTGGGAAGGCGCAGCCTGAAGTTGCCGCGTGGTACCTTGCGGTTGGAGGAAAGTCAGGCGGCGGCGGCGGCGGGACAGATCCGGCTGGCGCATGCCTACGAAACAGCCCTGGCACCCCATGGCATTCCAGTCGCGCAAGTGCTGCTGACACTATCAGACAGCGAAATGCGGCGGCGTTATCTGAACGCACGGAACACGTTGGGTACCTTGCTGAAGCATGGTGCAGTCCCGGTGATAAACGAGAATGACACCATAGCGACCGAGGAAATCCGCTTCGGTGACAACGACCGGCTGGCGGCGCGGGTGGCGGCAATGATCGGCGCGGATCTGCTGGTATTGTTGTCGGATATCGATGGCCTCTATTCCGGCGATCCCCGTCATGATTCTCAGGCCGAGTTTCTGCCCCATATCCGCCAGGTGGACCAGCGTATCGAGGCCATGGCCGGTGCGCCGGGCATGGATGGCTCCGGCGGTATGGTGACCAAGCTGGCGGCTGCGAAGATCGCGCTCGGCGCGGGCTGTCACATGCTGATCGCCAACGGGCATCCGTTGCACGCCTTGCGGGACCTGCAGGGGCAGGGGGCGCGCTCGACTTGGTTCGAGGCGGCAACGTCGCCGCGCAATGCTTACAAGAGCTGGATTGCAGGCAGTTTGAATCCTCGCGGGCAGTTGCGGATCGATCCAGGCGCTGCTGCGGCTTTGGCCAGGGGACGGTCGCTGTTGCCCGCCGGGGTGGCGGCTATATCCGGGCGTTTCGACCGCGGTGACGCGGTTGTGGTTGCCGATATGCAGGGACAGGAATTGGCACGGGGCCTGGTGGCATATGACAGTGCAGAGGCCGAACGCATTCGCGGGCATAAAACTGAGGAAGTAGAGGCGCTGCTTGGCTATCCTGGCCGTGGCGCTATGATTCATCGAGATGATCTGGCGCTGACCGCTTTAGGGCCCGGCGCTGATGCGCAGGCACCGACCCAGGAAGCGTTTTGCCTATGACACAGCCCCTTTCAGATAAAGACGCGGATGCGTTGATTGCCGAAATCGGCGTCAAGGCGCGCAAGGCAACCGAGGCGCTGGGCACGGCTGCGCCGGAAGCGAAAGCGGATGGGCTGCGCGAAGCGGCGGCGCGGGTGCGGGCGCGGGCGAATAGCCTGCTGGATGCGAACGCTACCGACTGTGCTTTGGCGGAGAAGAACGGCATCAGCGCGGCGTTCCTTGACCGCCTGCGGCTGACGCCGGACCGGATTGAGGACATTGCGAAGGGCCTGGAGTCTGTGGCGGACCGTCCGGACCCCATCGGCGCGATCGACCAGGAATGGACCCAGCCGAATGGGTTGCACATCAGCCGGGTGCGGGTGCCGCTGGGTGTGATCGGCGTGATCTATGAGAGCCGCCCGAACGTGACGGCGGATGCAGGCGGTCTCTGCGTGAAGGCTGGGAACGCGGCGGTACTGCGTGGCGGCTCCGACAGCTTTGAGAGTTCCGGCGTGCTGATCGAGTGCCTGCGCGAAGGGTTTGCGGCGGCGGGGCTGCCTGAGGATGCGGTGCAGCGCATTCCAACGAAGGACCGGAACGCGGTTGGCGCGATGCTGCGCGGGCGGGGCTCTATCGACCTGATCGTGCCGCGTGGCGGTAAGAGCCTGACCGAGCGGGTTTTCAACGAGGCGCGGATGCCGGTGATCGGCCACCTGGAAGGGCTCTGTCATATCTATGTGGACGCGGGCGCAAACCTGGACATGGCACGAGTGATTACCGTCAACGCCAAGATGCGCCGCACCGGCATTTGCGGTGCAGCGGAGACACTGCTGGTGGACCGCCGGGCTGCGAACTCCCACCTTCAGCCGCTTGTCGATGCGCTGATCGAGGCGGGCTGCGCAGTGCGTGGCGATGAGACCGCCCAGGTCGCCGATTCTCGGGTTACGCCAGCGGTCGAGAGCGACTGGCGGACGGAATATCTGGACGCGATTATATCGGTGCGCGTTGTAGATGGCATCGACGGTGCGATGGCCCATATCAACGAATACGGCTCTCATCACACCGATTCGATCATCACGGACAATCAGGCCGTAGCGCAGCGTTTTATCCGGGAAGTGGACAGCGCTATCGTGCTGCACAATGCCTCTACCCAGTTCGCCGATGGTGGTCAGTTCGGCTTCGACGCGGAAATCGGTATCTCCACGGACAAGTTTCATGCCCGTGGCCCGGTCGGCGCAGACCAACTCACCAGCTACAAATATGTCGTACAGGGCAATGGCCAAACCCGGCCCTAAACGCTTGCATCCATGTTTGGTGGAGCATTGGGTCTCATGAGCGGTGGTGTGCCGGTTGCACCCAGCATTCAGGGGCTGGGACGTAAGGGGGGAGGGCGAATCGGCCTGCTTGGCGGTTCGTTCAATCCCGCCCATGAAGGGCATTTGCATATCTCGCGGGCGGCATTGCGATTGTTGCGGCTGGACGCGGTCTGGTGGTTGGTTTCGCCGCAAAATCCCCTCAAATCCATCGAGGATATGGTGCCAATCGCAGCGCGGATGGCGTCTGCCACCGCTATAGCCCGGCACCCGCGCATTCATGCCACCGACATTGAGCAGACACTCGGCACCCGCTACACCGCGGATACGATCGCCAAGCTCAAAACCCGGTTTTCCGGCGTACGGTTCGTCTGGCTGATGGGGGCAGACAACTTGATCCAACTACCGCGCTGGGGCCGTTGGCAGGAAATAGCCGAAAGTGTGCCCATTGCGGTGTTTGGCAGGCCCGCTTATTCTACCCGTGCCATGCAAGGCAAAGTAACCCAACGATATGCACGCAGCCGCGTGTCTGAAGCCGGTGCGAGCCGACTGGTTTACCGCCACGCCCCGGCGTGGGCTTTCTTTTCCATCCGTTTACATAGCGCGTCGTCGACGGTCCTGCGTGATGCAGGGCAGGTGGCGGCGCTTTCAGGAGGAACCTGGCAATAGAACCCAACCTCGAATCGCGTGATGAACAAGTCTCTGCGAAGGCTCCGCGCAAAGCGAAGGTCAAGAAGGCATCCGGCGCAAAGCTGCTGGATCGCATCCTTGAAGTTCTCGATGAGAACAAGGCAGAGGACATCGTCACCATTGACCTGGCCGGGAAAAGCCCGCTTGCCGACTATATGGTAGTGGCTAGCGGTCGCTCTGCGCGTCAGGTGCAGGCGCTGGCAGATTATGTCGGCCGGGCGTCGAAGGACCTTTCGGCCAAGCTCAAGATCGAAGGCAAGGCGCAAGGCGACTGGGTTTTGATCGATGCAGGTGACGTCGTGGTTCACCTGTTCCGCCCGGAAGTGCGCGAGTTCTACAAAGTCGAGGCTATGTGGGGCATCGAGACGCCGGAAACCTGACACGGCGGCTTTACTGCCCAATAGTCAAGACGGGTCTCATGCGGATCGTGATTGCTGCCGTCGGGCACCTGCGGCGGGGGCCGGTTTTGTCGTGGATCGAGACCTATGAGAAGCGGATTACTTGGCCGTTTGAAATCAGGGAGGTGCACGAGCGCCGGCAGTCGCCACCTGCTGGCCTGATCGCCGCGGAAGCATCTCTGCTTTTGCAAGCATTACCCGAATCTGGTCAGATCATTGCCTTGGATGAACAAGGCGACTATCTTTCCAGCAATGCGTTTGCAGACCAGCTTTCCCAATGGCGCGATGATGGCGAATCAGCGTGTGGCTTTGCCATTGGCGGTGCGGACGGCCTGCACGAAAGTATCCGGAAAAAGGCAACCCGTACCGTCCGGTTTGGCAGCCAGACTTGGCCTCACATGCTGGCGCGCGCCAGGCTGGTGGAGCAGGTCTACCGGGCCCAGCAAATTCTGGCAGGACACCCTTACCACCGGGAATAGAGAATGACCCGCCGTGCCCTGCGGCTGGCAATGGCGGCTGTCTCGGTCACCATTCTGACGGCTGCGGCCGATCCGGAGCGTGTGGCGACCGAACGTGATCTGCGTAATGCAGAGGGTGCGTTGGACAACGCCAAGGCCCAACAGCAGCAGGAATAGGCCGTGCTCACCGCTTTGCAGGACGAACTCCAGACCCTGAGTGCAGCCATGCAGGGTGCCGTTGCTGACTTGCGGCAGCATGAGCAGACGATCGGTGCGATCACACAAAGCCTTGAGCAGTTGGAGGCGCAGCGGAATCAGCGCCAGGCAGAGTTGGAAAGCCGGCGGGAGCAGGCAGGCAGTGTGCTCGCAGCCTTGGTGCGGCTAACGGCTCTGCCGCCGGAAGCGGCATTGGTAGGGCCGGGCGGCAGCGATGACCGCTTGCGCACAGCACTGTTGATGCGAAGCTTGTCGGCCAGGCTGCAGTCCCGCGCGGCTTTGCTAGCAGGTGATATCAAAAGTATCCGCAAAGCAGAGACCTCCATTGCGGCGGAGCAAAAACGGCTTGCTGCTGCCCAGGTCGATCTTGAGCGGCGTTACCGTGCGCTGTCTCAGGTGGTAGCACAAAAGAACCAATTGCTGTCCGCGCAGTCCGCTGCTGCAGACAAAACGGCGGCAATTGCCCAGCGGCTTTCCAAGAGCGCGGCCAGCCTGCGGGAGTTTTTGGGCCGGATTGATACAGAGCGCGCCACCTGGCTTGCCGCTGTGAATGCGGAAAAACAGAGGCGGAGCGCGATAGCTGCCGCCCGTGGTCTGCCGCCACCGTCTGTTGAGACGCCACCCCTGCGGCTTGCCGGGCTGGAAGGCCAGCAAGGGGGGCTGATTGCACCGGTCAGTGGACAGGTGGTCTACCGCTTTGGCGAAGGCGAGGGACGCTTTACTGAGGGGGTTACCATTTCTGCCACGCTGGACACGCCGGTTTTATCACCGGCGGATGGGCGGATGGTGTATGCTGACCCCTTCTGGGACTATCGCATATTGCTGATAGTTGAACATGGCGGTGGCTTTCACTCGGTCCTAACCGGATTGGGGTTAAGTGAGGTGGTGGCAGATCAATGGGTTCTGGCGGGCGAGCCGCTGGGTCTGACGGCCAACCATGGGTCGCTGTATATCGAAATTCGCTAAGGCGGCCGTCCGGTGGACCCGCTGGCGTGGTTTACGGTCGGCCGCAGCTAACCTGTGGACGGCCACTCGTACAAGAATGGAGACAGGGATGCTGCGCGGTATTGGGATCATGCTGGTGTCGGCGATGGTGGCGTTCTCCGCTGCACCAGCAACAGCACAGGTCAAGTCATCCGAAACCTATCGTTATCTTAATCTGTTCGGCGACGTTTTCGAGCGGGTGCGCGCGCAATACGTTGAAGAGGTCTCCGATGAGAAACTGATCGAGGCGGCCATCAACGGCATGCTTTCATCCCTAGACCCGCACTCCAGCTACCTCTCACCCAAAAATTTCGAAGACATGCAGGTCCAGACCAAGGGGGAGTTCGGTGGGCTAGGCATTGAAGTCACGATGGAAAACGGTTTGGTCAAGGTCGTGTCGCCCATCGATGATACGCCGGCGCACCGTGCAGGACTGCAACCCGGTGACTATGTCAGTCATTTGAATGGCGAGGCGGTCCTGGGCCTGACCCTGGCTGAAGCCGTAGAGAGAATGCGGGGCGCGCCGGATACGGACATCACGCTGACTATTATTCGGGGCCAGGAACCGCCTTTCGACGTAACCCTGACCCGCGCGGTGATCAAAATACGCTCTGCACGCTGGCGGCTGGAAGGTTCTGTCGGTTATGTCCGGATCACCAGCTTTAACCAGCAATCGACCGTGTTGCTTAATAAAGCGGTAGCAAGCCTGGAAAAAGATGCGCCGGATGGCAAGCTGACCGGGCTGGTGCTGGACCTGCGCAACAATCCGGGCGGCTTGCTGAACGAAGCGATTTCCGTGACGGATGCTTTCCTCGAGCACGGTGAGATTGTGTCGACCCGCAGCCGGAACAAAGACGACGCCCAACGCTTCAACGCGACGCCGGGTGACATTATCCATGGTCTGCCAATGGTCGTGCTGATCAATGGCGGTTCGGCGTCTGCTTCAGAAATTGTCTCCGGTGCACTACAGGATCACCGCCGGGCGATCATTCTGGGGACTCAGTCCTTTGGCAAAGGCTCGGTGCAAACGATCCAGGCGATACCGGGGCACGGCGCTATCCGTCTGACCACAGCACGTTACTATACACCGTCCGACCGCTCGATCCAAGCGAAAGGCGTATCTCCCGACATCGAAGTGAAACCCGCCAAGATTGAGGAGATCGACGTATCGGCCCGCCGCAGGGAAGCGGCTCTGCGCGGCGCGCTCGATAAGTCTTCGGATGCCGACGAACAGCAGGAAGAGAACGGGGAGGCGGAAGATACGGATCCGCTGCCGGTGGATTACCAGCTTGAGCGTGCCCTGGATCTGCTTAAGGGCATCGCGCTCTACAATCAGCGGCAGTAGTGGCGATGGCAATAAAGGCAGAGAACCTTCCTTATCGCCCATGTGTCGGTGTAATGCTGGTCAATTCGGATGGCATGATCTGGGTCGGCCGGCGGATCGATACACCAAATAGCTGGCAAATGCCTCAGGGTGGTATCGATGCGGGAGAAGCGGCGCCCGATGCAGCCCTGCGCGAGCTGCATGAGGAAATAGGCACCGACCAGGCCGTTATCACGGCGCAAAGCAACTCTCTGCACCCTTATGACCTGCCGCCGCATTTGCTGGGCAAAGCCTGGCGCGGCCGCTATCGGGGGCAGGAGCAGCGTTGGTTCCTGCTTCGGTTCACAGGCCAGGACAGTGACATCGATATTGCGACAGAGCATCCGGAATTCGACGCCTGGCAATGGGTGGCGCCAGGTGCGCTCTGTGACCTGATTGTGCCGTTCAAACGTGCAGTTTATGAGGAAGTGGTTGCGGAGTTCTGGCCGCAGTTCGATCAAGCCGCCCCGTAAATCAAGAGATAGCTTATGTCTGACGCCAACCCGCTGCCGCTTGCCGGTATCAAAGTGCTGGAATTCTGCCACACCATCATGGGGCCGACGGCAGGCGTGATCTTGGCAGACCTGGGCGCAGACGTGATCAAAGTGGAGCCTGCGCCTGCTGGTGACAAGACCCGCAGGCTGCCTGGGTTTGCGTCGGGCTTCTTCGTCAGCTTCAACCGCAACAAGCGCGGTATCGCTCTGGACCTGAAAAGTGAGGCCGGGCGGGCCGTCGCACACAAGCTGATCAGCCAGTGCGATATGTTGTTCGAAAACTATGGCCCTGGCACCATAGAGCGGCTGGGCTGTGGCTATGATCAGGTCAAGCACCTGAACGAAGGGCTGATCTATGGCGGATTGAAAGGATTTCTGTCTGGCCCCTACGAACACCGGCCCGCATTGGACGAGGTTGTGCAGTTCATGGGGGGGCTCGCCTACATGACTGGTCCGGTGGGCCAACCGGTGCGGGCCGGAACCAGCGTCATCGACATGATGGGCGGTACCATGGCCGTGGTCGGCGCACTGGCAGCGTTGGAAGAGCGCAAGCGCACCGGCAAAGGCCAATACATCAAGAGCGCCCTGTTCGAGAGCACGGCCTGGCTGATGACCCAGCATATGGCGGGCGAGAAAATTATCGGCCGGGAAATGCCGCCGATGCCTGCACGCGAAGGTGCCTGGGCTGTCTATGAACTGTTCGAAACCGCGGATGGGGACCAGATATTTATCGGCCTGACCAGCGACAATCACTGGGTGCGGTTCTGCAAGGAATTCGGACGTGAAGACTTGCTGGACGACCCCGACTATGACTCGAATGAAGCGCGGGTGAAGATGCGTCCGACGCTGTTGCCGTTGGTGGCGGAACTCGTGAAGCCCTACACGACGGCGCAAGTGGTCGAAATTGCCGAACGCATCGGCATACCGTTCGCGCCCGTCGCCCGTACGCACCATCTGCACGAGGACCCGCACCTGAATGCGGGCCGGGGCATGTTACCCATCAGCCTGCCGATCGGGGGCCAGGCCAAGCTGCCACGGCTGCCGATTGAGATGGGGGAGCACGAGTTGGGCCTGACCCGTCAGCCCCCTGCCGTGGGCGAACACACGGCTGAAATCATGTTGGAAGCGGGCTATTCTCAGGCGGAGGTCGATAGTCTGGCTGCTGAAGGCGCAATCTTACTGGGCAAATGACTTCAGCAGGTGAACGGGCTCGCAAAGAGCGCTAAGGTTCGTCCAACGATAATATCCGGACCCTTCCGTTTCCATCGAACCGCCATCGAATTAGCCTGCTAGGAACCGCCATGACCGCCAAGAATGCACCGCCGCTCGACGGAATGCTGGTGTTGGACTTCACCCGGGTGATTGCCGGGCCGTATTTGACCCAGATGTTGGGCGATATGGGCGCGGAAGTCATCAAGGTCGAAGACCCTCGCGGCGGTGATGATTTCCGTCACTACAATCCGCCGGGCCGCACGGGTGACGCGCCATTCTTCATCGGCCTGAACCGCAACAAGCAAAGCGTGCTGATCGATCTGACCACGGAAGAAGGCCGTCAGGCCTGTCGGGAACTGGCGGCCAAGGCCGATATTCTGGTTGAGAATTTCCGGCCCGACGTGATGGCGAAATACGGCCTAGCCTATGACGACCTGAAAGACGCCAACCCAAGCCTGATCTATTGCTCGATCAGTGGCTACGGCCACACTTCCCCATTCCGGCTGGTGGCGGGTTATGACCCGATTGCCCAGGCGGAGACAGGCATGATGTATCTGACCGGTCCGCCGGAAATAGAGCCGCAGAAGGGCGGTGCGTCGGTAGCTGACAGCTTCACCAGCCTGCACGCCGGTATGGCCTTGATGGGAGCCATCGTTGCGCGGCAGCGCACAGGCGAAGGCCAGTTTGTCGATATCTCGCTGTTTGATTCCATGCTTGCCGCGACTGGTTACGCCGCGACGTATCCGCTAATGCTCGGCGAAGATATGGAGCGGGCGGGAAACAACTCCGTCGTTCTGTCACCCATGGGCTCCTATGATTGCGCGGACGGCCAATTGTTCATCGTCGTCGGGAACAACCGCCAGTATGAACGCTTTTGCCAGGCGCTGGAGCGGCCCGATCTCTTTGCAGACGAGCGGTACGCGACGCTCGCCGGCCGCCTTACGCACCGCCCGGCCCTCGAAGCGGAGGTGATTGCCGAGTTGAAAAAAAGGCCGCGTGAGGAATGGGTCCAGCGTCTGCGGGATGCCGGTGTTCCGGTAGGCGCCGTGCGCACGCCGATGGAGGCTCTGGGCTCGCCCGAAGTGCAGGGGCGGGAAATGCTACAGACAGCAATCCATGACGGCAAAGAGCAGCAGGTGGTCTGCTCGCCCTTCCGCTTGTCCAAAACCCCGGTGCGAAAACCGGGGCGTGTACCGCTTCACGGCGAAGACACGGACCGCGTACTTGGCGAAATGCTGGGCTATTCGGCGGAGCAGGTCACCAAAGTAAAGGGGCGCTAAGCGCCCTATCTACGCGGCTGCCCGCTTGTCAGTCCTGCCGCCAATATAGGCAATCAGGATACCGGGGGCAGAAATGGCAATTGCCGCTGCTACCAGGCCCCAATGACTGATGCCCAACATACCGCCACCGGGGGCCGCCAAAGTCAGCCCGCCGATTACAAGGCTGATACGTCCAAAGACGCCCACTACATTGAAATTTAATCTGCCAGCACTGATCAAATAGCCCTGCAGGCCTGCGGACACCAGCAGGATACCGATCAGAGCGGTTGCAAGAACAATGATGATTTCGCCCGTTGTGCCGATCAGCAATAAGGCTGGATTGAACACAAAGAAGAAGGGAATGAAGTAGATTACCGTGCCGATACGCATCGCCTCCACGCCGGTCTCCATTGGTTCACACTTGGCGACGGAGGCTGCGGCGAAGGCAGCCAGCGCAACCGGCGGCGTGATGAAGCTGAGCATTCCCCAATAGAGCACAAACATGTGCACTGCCATTGGCTCCATGCCGACCTGGACCAACGCGGGAGCTAGGATGATGGCAAGAAAAATGTAGGCGGCGGTCACCGTCATGCCCATGCCCAGGATGAATGACGTCAGGGCACCCATCAACAATAGCAGGATCGGTGCATCGCCTGCGACGTTCACCAGAATATTGGTGATGGAGCCGGTCATCCCGGTTGCCTGTAGTGCACCGACAACCAGGCCGACGGCAGCCAGCAAGCCGCCCAATTCGGCCAACAATGCACCGGTGGCGAATAGATATTGCTTAAACGTCTTCCAACTGAGCCGGTACTTCTTGTTGAATTGGTTGATGACCAACAGGACGACAGTGGCATAGAACGGCGCTTGCGCCTCACGCCACCAGACCACCAGCATCACGACCAGCAGCAAGAAGGCGAAGATGTAGTACCAACCGTCTTTGATGACGTCCCAAATCTTCGGGAGTTCTTCTTTCGGTAAGCCTTTCAAACTGTTTTGCGCCGCGTAGGCGTCGATTTGCATGTAGAGGCCCAGATAGTAGAGCACGCTCGGCACGACGGCGGCCAAAGCGACGTCCACATAGGAGACTTGCAGGAAATCCGCCATGACAAAGGCCGTTGCGCCCATGATCGGCGGCATCATCGTGCCTCCGGTCGATGCGCATGCCTCGATGGCACCGGCGGTCTTGGCCCTAACGCCGATGCGCTTCATCGCCGGTATGGTCAGTGCGCCCGTGGTAAGCACGTTGGTAATCGGACCGCCGCTCATAGAGCCGAACAGGCCGGAGGAGAAGATCGCCACCTTGGCCGGGCCGCCGCGCACATGGCCCAGCAGCGCGAAGGCAAGGTTGATGAAGAACTGACCGCCGCCGGTATAGACGAGCGCGTTGCCGAAAAGCAGGAAGCCGAAGACCAGCATGGCAAAAGCCTGCATCGGAATGCCGAGGACGCTTTCTTCGGAATAGATGTGATAGGAAGCCGTTTCCAGGAGCGTGCTGCTGACACCCTGGATGGCGTCCGGCACCTGGTCTGCATAAAGCGGAAACGTGGATATGATCGCGCAGACGGCGAACACGGACCAACCGCCTGCCCTGCGCCCTGCCTCCAGGATCAATGCCCAGAAAGCCAGCGCGACGTAGGGGGAATGGCCGGGTGCGTTAAAAGAATATTCCCAACTCTCCATGTTAATCTGGAGGCCGAAATAGGTGAAATAGGCCGTCATGACCAAGGTGCCGAGGAACAAGATGATGTCGTAGAACGGCACCTTGTACATATTCGCGCATTTGAAAGGCGGCATCAGGATAAAGACCATCGACACCATCGTGCCGAGGATCAGATACATATACTGCTGGGAAACCAGCACATTGCCGGTTGCGATCTTAAAGAAATTCAAGCGGAAGATCTGATTGATGGCCAAGGCTAGTGCGATGACCGTGAGTGCGAACATCATCCCAATCCAGAACCGGCCGGGCCGCCGGTAGCGGAGCACTTCTACGTCTTCGACCTCAGTCGATTCATAGCGAGGGGTGTTATCCCCGGTTGCCGGGCCGGATTCAGACATCGTTCGGTGACGCCTTCAAAATGGGATCAAAGAGAAAATGAACAAAAAGGGAGGGTGCAGTACACCCTCCCTTGGATTGGCGCTCTCGCTTACCAGCTGGTAAACACCGGATCGAGGCCGGCTTCCGTCAAGGCATCAGCGCGGGCCTTCATCCAGCCCTTGTCGAAATCGTCGGCTGGGGTGCCGTTGTAGACGTCCCAGGCACGCTTCAGCACAGACTGACGATGCATCTTCTCGTCCTGGTTGGCCTGCGCTTTGTCCGTCCAAATGCCGATTTCCTTCCAGTAAGCGATAGCACCCGGATGGGACGGCAGGTAGAAGTCCTCAATCTGACGATCCGCCTTCCAGGCATAGGCACCCGGTGCGTCGTCCTTGTAGTCGGCGTTGTTCTCCATCATCGCCTTGACCATGCCATAAGCGGTCTCGTCATTGACGTCGGTGGTGGAGATCAGGATCGGATAAATCGAAGACACGCTTTCCTGGCTGCCGCCGACAACGCCCGGACCATCGGAGCAGGTGTGCGGGTAATACCACGGCACTGTGGCCTGCAGGCGCTTCCAGCCTTCTTTGTCCGCAAACGGTGTCGGCGGATGGATGACACCGCGGGGGCTCGCGTCCATCTTCAGCATGAAGGTAGACCCGGACGAGGTGATCGCTGCGTCAATGTCGCCGTCGATAATGCCGTTGATTGAGGCTGCCCAACCGCCGACTTCAACTTTCTGCACGTCATCCCAGCTAAGGTTGGCATAGCCGAGCAAAGCCGCCGCCGCGAGTTGGAGCGCCGGGCTGCCGCGCACCCAGGCAACGCGCTTGCCCTTCAGGTCAGCCATATTGACGACGCCCGTATCTTTGGCGACCGCAAACACCGTGCAGGCGTTGGAGCGGTTCACGGCCAGCAGACGGACCGGCATTGGTCCCCACTTTTGGGTGCCGAAGGTGAAAACGGCTTCCTGGGCGTAAACGCTGTCAGAGCCGGTTGCGGTGAACTGAGCCTTGCCGGCACGCACGGGCGTGAGGCGGGCAACGTCGTTCTTGCCGGGCAGCACGCGCAAGTTCACGCCATACTTGTTCTGGAGCATCTTGCCGACGGCGACCATCTGGCTATAGCCACTGGTGCCGGTGTTGTAAGCGGTGGTAACCAGCTGCTTTGGCAGATTGACGTCTGCCGCATTTGCAAGGCCGGTGCCGACCATGACAGCGGCTGCCGCCACCGCGCTCATCAAACGCTTCATTGAGGACGATCCTCCCTCGTTTGTTGTTCTACACCTGCAGCGAACCCGCGGTGTCCGGAGGCAATCCTAGGGTGGGCGTGCTAGGAAGTGCAAGGCAATGTGCACAGGGCATATCAATTTGTGAAAATGCATTGGCAAGGCCACCTCTCCGCTGGAACTGGCTCCCCGTTTCTAATGGTCGAAGGTGGCTGCGTGAGAGATGCAATCGACCTAAGCTTGCAAGGCTATGCGTGCAAATATCTGTGATCTCTGGCAGGTATTCAGCGACGTTCGGATCGAAAGCAGGAACAATCCGATGACCAGCAACGACACAGCCCAGCAAAGTACGGGCGGGATTGGTTTTTTTGAGAAATGGTTGTCCGTCTGGATCGCGCTTTGCATCGGTGGCGGCATCCTGCTTGGTACCGCGATGCCCGGCCTGTTCGGCTTCCTTGCCTCGCTGGAGGTTGCGTCGGTCAATCTGGTGGTCGCCGTACTGATCTGGGCAATGATCTTTCTGATGATGGTCAATGTGGACTTTGCCAGTCTCAGCCATATCGGCGACCGGCCCAGGGCCTGATCATCACGCTGGCCGTCAACTGGATCATCAAGCCCTTCACCATGGTTGGCCTCGGCGTGCTATTTTTCGAGGTGGTGTTCGCAGACCTGATCTCGCCGGAGAACGCGCAGCAATATATTGCGGGCCTGATCCTGCTGGGGGCCGCTCCCTGCACCGCGATGGTGTTCGTCTGGTCTCAAATGACCAAGGGGGATCCGACTTATACGTTGGTGCAGGTGTCGGTGAACGATCTGATCATGATCGTGGCATTCGCGCCGATCGTGGCGTTGCTGCTGGGCGTCACCGATATCGTGGTGCCGTGGGAAACGCGGCTGATCTCTGTCGCCCTTTACGTGGTCATACCGCTGGCGGCGGGGGCCGTCGTTCGTGCGAGTCTAATGCGCGGGGGTGGCCAGGCGTCGGTGGATGCCTTCACGGCCAAGGTGAAGCCCTTTTCCGTCATCGGCCTGCTGGCGATGGTCGTGCTGCTGTTCGGCTTTCAGGGGCATGTGATTGTCGCTGACCCGCTGTTGATCGCGCTGATTGCGGTACCGTTGATCATCCAGTCCTACGGCATCTTCGCTATCGCTTATGCCGGCTGCTATTTCTGGCGGGTGCCGTTCAATGTGGCGGCTCCTTGCGCGCTTATCGGTACGTCCAACTTCTTTGAATTAGCCGTGGCCGTTGCGATATCCCTGTTCGGGCTGAACAGTAGGGCAGCGCTGGCGACCGTGGTCGGCATGCTGGTGGAGGTGCCGGTGATGCTATCGCTGGTAGCCTTTGCCAACCGTGCCCAGCGCTGGTTCCGGTAGGGGGCGAGTCCTGTTAACTGGGCGCCCGCCGGAAGGCCAGCGCCTGGCTGACCAGGACCGGCAGGGCAATGCCGAGTGCATACAGGTTCGTAATCATGTCCGGTGCCACCATCAAGATGGCTGCAACACCCAGCAGTACCCGGTAGGGCATGGACATCTCCCGCAGCAGGTAACCCGTCAGCGCCGCACCGAGCATCAGAATGCCGATGATGCAAGTGACCGAGGTCAGCAAGTATTCCTGCCAGGTGAAATAGTCGTCCAGGACGATCAGCATGGCTGGTGAATAGCAGAACACCATTGGCACCATCACCTTGGCATTGCCGAGCTTGAAGGCCGTCAGTCCGGTTTTGAAGGGATTAGCTCCGGCGATACCGCCTGCCGCATAGGCGGATACGCAGACCGGCGGCGTGATGTCCGCCAGCACGCCGTAGTAGAGCACGAACAGGTGCGCTGCGAGCGGGGGTACGCCCAGATTGCCGAGCGCAGGTGTCGCCACGGCACTAAGCATGATGTAGAGCGCGGTTGTCGGCAGGCCCGCGCCCATCAGAACGCAGGCGATAGCGATATAGGCCAGCGAAAGGAACAGGGTCGCCTGGTTGAGGTCGAACAGCTCAAACGGCAGGAAGGAGAACAACTGGTAAACCGTTTCGGCACTGCTGAGCGCGCCCTGGTTGACCATGAAGCCCAGGCGGAACGTGACGCCGGTCAGGGTGATGACCCCCACCACAATTCCGACGGCACCCGCTGCTGCGCCGACCGCCAAGGCGTATTTCGAGCCCATGGCGACGGCGTCCAGCAGTTCCTGCCAGGTCATATTCTTCTTGTGGAAGGTGAAGCCCAGCAGGACCGACAGGCCCAGGCACCAATAGGGCCAGAACAACAGGAAGTCGGGATTGAGCGCGGCCATTACTGCCATTAGCCCGACGCCAACAAGCGGTGCGCCCAGTCCAATGCAGGACGAAATTCCCCAGAATGCTGCCAGATAGGGCGTGAAGCCACTGAACAGGACGGTGATGAGGACGGTCAGTGGCACCAGCGTCGTCCAGCCGTCGCGCAGAACCTGCACGAAGCGCGGCAGTTCATCCTTGTTCATGCCGCGCAGGCCCAGCTTTTTCGCCTCGAAATGCACCATGCCGAGCACGGCGATGTAGTGCATCAGGGCGGGCGTGGCGGCGGCGGCGATGATGGTGGTGTATGGGATCTCCAGGAACTCCACCATCAGGAAGGCGGCGGAGCCCATGATTGGCGGCGTTATCTGGCCGCCGGTGCTGCTGGCGGCCTCTACCGCGCCCGCGAAGTGCGGTTTGTAGCCGATGCGCTTCATAGCGGGGATAGTGAGAGAGCCGGTGGTAACTGTGTTGGCGATAGAGGAGCCGGATATCGTGCCGAACAGGGAGGAGGATAGCACCGAGACCTTCGCCGGCCCGCCGGACAGGCTGCCCGCAATGCACTGGGATATCTCAATGAAGAACTGGCCGAGCCCCATGCGCTGCGCGATCACGCCGAAAAGCACGAAGTGGAAGACGACGGTGGAAATCACCTTGATCGGCGGGCCGTAGATGCCTTCCGTCGTCAGGTAGATATGGTTGATCAACTGGGTCCAACTGCCGTCCGGGATGATCAGCACCTGGATCGGCGACAGATTGCCG
Source organism: Alphaproteobacteria bacterium (assembly GCA_965202745.1). Taxonomy (GTDB): domain Bacteria; phylum Pseudomonadota; class Alphaproteobacteria; order Bin95; family Bin95; genus JACKII01. The sequence continues at coordinate 143,863 of CBDBCB010000015.1, read as the reverse complement.
AACAGCGCATAGAGCACGAAAATACCGACGATAATTGGCAGCACGATGCCCATGGCGCGGCGCGCGCCTTCAAAAATGCAGACAACCAGGATGGTGCCGAACACCATGTCATAAATGTTCGGTGCGCCGATGCGAAAGTTCAGTTCTTCGAACTGGATGGTGTGGCCGAATATGTTCCAATTGATGCCGGTAAACGTCAGCGGGATGTATATTGCGCTGGCCAGCGCTGCGAAGGCGAATGCCCAGTCAATCAGGGCGATCTTGCCCGGGAATAGCCACGAGGATTTGGGAGCATTTACAGGATCGATTGACCGCCGCCGCGTGGCAAAGACGAGGAATACCAAAAACAACACGCCGCCCAAATGGATAGCCTTGTGCCACTGCTCTGCCGGTATGCCAAAACCAGCAGTATAAAAATGATAAATACCCAGGATTACCAGCAGCCACGTCACCAGGGTGCGGACCCAATTGCTGGTTGGCCGGAATGCCATTTCCGGGTCGTAACGCGCCTCCAGTTCGTCGAGGCGGCTTTGATCAGTGTCGCTCATGAAAAACCTGCATACAAAGGAAACGGGCGGCGTTTTGAAAACGCCGCCCGCCTCTGATCAGCCGAAGCCGAACTTACTTTACCAGGCCGACTTCTTTGTAGAAGCGCTCAGCGCCCGGGTGCAGTGGAATGCCCCGCGCCTTCAATGCTGAATCCAAGGTCACGTCCTTGCCCTTCGCGTGGTGGCGAAGCAGCTTGGCCGTGGTATCGCTCCAAAGCGCCTTGGTGATGCCATAGACGAGATCATCCGGCTGATCCGCAGAAACCAGCCACTGCGCGCCGACAGCCAGAGTGCTGACATCAGCAGTTTGACCCTCGTAGGTGCCAGCGGTGATCGGCGAAGAGCCATAGAAAGGCGCTTTTTCGATCACAGTCTTTTGAATGTCGTCGGGGATCGACAGAAGGGTCATGCCTGCGGTCGACGCCAATTGCGCGATGCCGGAGGACGGCGCGCCGGTCACGGTGAGGAACGCGTCAAGCTGGTTGTCGCGGATACGCTCCGCCGATTGCTGGGTGTTCAATTCCTCGGCAGAGAAGTTGCCGTTCTTGTGCAGACCGGCAGCGTTCAGGATCAGCAGTGCGCCAACCTGAGCACCGGACGCCGGCAGGCCGACACCGACAGTCTTGCCCTTGATATCCGCTAGGGTCTTAACCGGGGTCACACGCGGAAGCACCACGTGGATGTGCTCCGGATAGAGGCTGGCGATGAAGCGCAGCTTGTCGAGCTTCTTCTTGCCGTCGAAAACGCCGGTGCCTGTATAAGCCCAATAGGCGACGTCGGACTGCGCCAGACCAGACTCCGCAGCGCCGGACTGGATCGCGTTGACGTTGGCGACAGAGCCGTTTGCGGACTGCGCAATGGCGATCAGGCCGGGAACGCCGCAGGGGCCGCCTTTCTCGCAGGGACGGGAGCCGGGCGGGCTGGAAATGGCATTGGCGAGAACGCCGGCCATGGGGAAGTAGTTACCGCCAGCGCTACCGCTGGCAATCCGGAAAAAGCTTGGCGCCTGAGCCTGTGCAACGCCAGACGCGAGAAGCGCGCCCGCCGCAGCGGCAATGGTTAGTGATTTGAGGAAACGCATAAGTAACTCCCTTTTTCTCTCATCGCGTCGCACTTGAGCCAGTTCTCAATCCGAATTTCCTGCGGCGCAGTTACAAAATAAGACCATAAGTTAAACACGCCATGCCGCAATGCGGCGAACCCGCCGCTGGGGTTGGGTGCAGTTCAACCTTTGGTAGCGGGCTGTGTTCGGGCGCTGTATGCATTGCCATTGATTAGCCAAAAGCCTTTGCGTCCGCCGCTGCGATTTCACTTAAGAACGGCGCGCAGACGTCGGCGTTGATCTTGCAGTCGAGGAAGATCGGCCCTTCCGGATTTTCCATCGTGGAGCGCAATGCTTCCAACTGGTCCAGGCTCCGGATCGTGTGCGCGTCATAGCCCAATGCCTCGGCAATCGGCGCGTAGTCTACGTCAGGGAAGAAGGCCTTCTGAGCCGGCAATTGGCGCAGGCGCAGGAAGTGCACCTCCGCCCCATAGGCGCAGTCGTTCATCAGCACGACGATGATCGGCAGGTCCTCGCGCACCACCGTCTCCAACTCGCCCATGGTCATGGCGAAGCCGCCGTCGCCGATGACCAGCACGGTCGGAATGTCTGGCCTGGCTTTGGCGTAGCCCATGGCCGCGCCAAAGCCCAAGCCGATGGAGGCAAAGTCGCTGACCATCTTGAAGTGGCCGGGGCCGGGCGTCTCAAAATAAGGAACGACCAGCAGGAAGTTGCCGCCGTCATAGGTCATGTTGCGCTCGGCGGGCAGCATCTTGTTCAGCTTGACGGCCATGGAGCGGGGGTCCAGCGTTCGGGCGGTGTTCTCCGGGTTGAAGTCCTCGGCGATGTCGTAGGCCGCAATCGCTGCCAGATTTTGGGCCGAGTGGAACGGCTTGTCGGCAGCTGTGCGGTCGGTGACGGCGGCAGTCAGCTGCTCCGCCACCAGCTTGGCGTCGCCGACGACTGAGACATCAGCGGGTGTCCATTTACTGATATTGGCGCGCACCGTGTCCACATGGATCAGCGGCACCGGCGGCAGCGACTCGCCAAAGCTCATGGTCAGGATGTTGAGCCCTGCGCCGAAGGTCAGCACGCAATCGGCCTCTCCCGCCATGCGCCTGGCCATGGAGTGCGAGAAGGAGCCGATAATGCCGAGGTTCAGCGGGTGGCCGTGAAACAGGTCCTTGCCCTTGGCCGAGGTGAAAAGCAGCGCGCCGGTCTTCTCGGCCAACGCGATCAGCGCGTCCTTTGCGCCGGAGAGGTAGGCACCGCGGCCCGCCAGGATCAGCGGTTTCTTTGCGCTGGCGAGTACTGCGGCGGCAGCGGCCATGGTCTGGTCCAAAGCTGGCTTGGCCGCACGGCGGGGCAGGGGATCGGCGTAGATGGGCTCGATGGCCGGTTCGTCCGCCGGAATCTCCACGCTGGTAAGCTGCACGTTGACTGGCATCAGGTAGGCGATGGCCTGGCCCTGTGCCGCCTCCGCCGCCGCATCGGTCAGCATTTTGCGCGCCTGGCCGCCGGCGGTCGGCATGTAGGACTTGATGCCGGCGGCGCGCAGCACGCCGACCTGATCCAGACCCTTATAGTCAGGGCCGCCGGTGTTGACGCCCGGCGGCACAAGCGGGGCCTCGCCGTAAATAATGAGCATGGAGTTGCCGGTGCGGCTGGCGAAGGTCGCGCCATGCAATCCGTTCGCCAGCGCCGGACCGCGGCCAACGCAGACCACAGCCAGCTTGCCGGTCGCCTGCGCCCAGGCATCCGCCATGACGATGGCGATGTTCTCGTGCCTGGCACCGATGAACTTGATGCCGAGCGCATCCAGCGTCACGCCGAAATGGGCGGTGTCGTCGCTAATCAGGCCGAAGACCTGCTCGACGCCCATCGCCTTGATATCTTGCGCGAGGGCTTCGTAGACGGGAATGGTGCGGATGGTGGTGGTGTTGCTGTCGAGAGGGGCCATGGCGTTTGCACCAACGAGTGTTCATTATGTTGGAATAGAGCCTAAAGCGGCTGCACTTATCTGTCAAGCAAAGGAGGTGCCAGGGTTTCCCGTACCCAAAAAAGGAAACGGCCACCCCGCTGGGGACGGCCAGATATAGCGCACAAAATGTGCAGCGTATGCGCTACAGGTCAGCCCTTGCGACGCCGCACAATCGCCGCCACACCAACTACGCCGGCAAACATTAGCGGTAACGTTGCCTGAAGAGGAACTGGTTCCGCAACGCCAGTGAAGGTTGTGTAAGCGATCCGGCTGGGTAGATTGCCCAAAGAGCAATTCGAGACTGCACAAAAGAGGTCAGAAATCTGAACGGCGAAACTGCCAAGCGTGCCTAACGGTGCGCCGTGAAGGATACGCATGGCGGGGTCGCCGGTCATATCCCCTGAGATGTTCGTCAGAAGCACAAACTCCCCAGGGAACGCATAATTTGGATTATGAACGTCGAACGTGTTGGCGGTGTGGTTTGGGCCTGCAGTCGTCACGACGGCAATGTTGGAAATAACGCCGGTTACGTCGTCATACTGGAAATTACCTGAAACGCTGGCACCATCATCGAACGTGCCGGGAGTGATGGTATAAACGATGTTCAAAGCACTTGAGGCCGACGAAACAAGGCACAAAAAAGCCGCTAAGCCGAGTTTCTTTAAATACGTCATCTGCACTCTCCCTAGTTCTGTTATAAATTGTGGCAATCCAGGTCCACCATCTTGTCAGGTGCATATACCGGAGTGGAGAGCCAGCGGCAACCTGTTATGGTATGCAGATTTGGACCCGGAATCCACAATAGGTTCAACACGTTCTTAGGAAGCTTAAAGCGCCACAGCCTTGCCGGGCAAACTTGGCCTTTGAACTTCACGTCACGCTCACGGCGGCTTAAACACGCAATCCGTTGTTTCTACTGTGCGGGACCGTTTCCAGAGAGTCTTTCGTGCAATCTCCCACCCAGGATTTATCCAACCGCCTGCTCTTCAGCATCACCGGCCTGGCCGGGGTTGCGGGCTTGGTAGCCGCCGTTGTCTTCGGCGCTTCCGCCGCTGATTGGGCACGGCCCGGCAGTCCACTGCTGCAATCGCTGGCGATTGCCGGGTCCGTAATGCTCGTGGGCTCCTTCATCGCCGTTATGGCGAAGCGGTTTGGCCAGCCCGGCAAACGCGGTTTCCGCAAGCATGTGGTGCTCGCCAGCCTGGGTCTGGCTCTGGTGCTGGCGCATTGGAGCTTCCAGGTCCTGCAATTCCCGACCTTCTTGATCGTGCTACTTGCGGGCTGGTGGCTCTCGGCCTTTGGTCCCGTAGCGGGCGCGCAAAGGCTATGGCGGGAACGTTCGGGCGGAAGCATGGGGCGTTCGCGGCACCGTCTCCGGTAACGCGGGAGCGGCTGAAGGCATTGATCGGCGAGAAGCGCACCCTGCTGGAGCGCATCGATCCGCAGGAGAGCGAGGCGACCTTTTCCCTCCAGCCGCGGCATTGGCTTTCCAGGCCGATGCAGGCGCGGGCCTATCAGGCGCTCTGTGCGGAGGAGCTTAAGCTTACCGGTGCTGCGGCGGCGTTTACCCGCGGCCAGCGCTACTGGCGGCTGGCGCACCGGCTGCTCGCCTGGGGCTTTGTCGGCGGGCTGCTGCTGCACATCATCATCGTTCTGTTCTTCGCCGGGTATGTCGCCGATGGCGGCGAAATTTACTGGTGGCACGTCACCGATTGGGATTTCTGAGCCATGAGCCGACTAGTCCTGATGATCGACCTTGAGCGCTGCACCGGCTGCAAATCGTGCGAGGCCGCGTGCAAGGCCGAACACGGCCTTGGCCCCGGCGAACGGCGGAGCCGCGTGCTGTGGCTGCCGGGCGAGGCAAATAATGGTGCGGCGCGCTCAGCGCTCGATTTCCTGACCATGGCCTGCCAGCACTGCGACCGGTCCGCGTGCCTGCGTGCTTGCCCGGTCAACCCGAAGGGGATCAGCAAGGACCCGGAGACCGGCATTGTCCAGGTGCATGAGGACAAATGCGTCGGTTGCGGCAAGTGCGTTTCGGCCTGTCCCTATGGTGCGATGGGCTATGACGCAAGCGGCCACCACGCGGTGAAGTGCGACCTCTGCGTTGACCGTGAGCTATGCCCGAAAGTTGGTGACGGCTTGATCAGGCGGCGTTTTGCATTTGTTTGATCCCGTCGATGAATGCAATGCCCTGGATTATCCCAGGCATGCGATTTGCGCCGTCGCGCTTTCGCCCGTATCTGCGCAAGGCGAAGTCCGTTGAGGACTTGCTGCCCTGGCTTTCCCTCAACGGCATTTCCACGGGCGATTTTCAGGCGGCCTTAGCCGCGCTGCTCGGGCCGAACGCGGCGGGCCTGTCGTCCCCCACCATCTCGCGGCTGAAGTCCGATTGGTGGGAGGAGTACGACCGCTGGCAGAAGCGCGATCTCAGCGCCCGGCGCATCGTCTATGTCTGGGCGGATGGCGTCTATTTCCAGCCAAGGATGGAAGAAAAGCAATGTGTTCTGGTGCTGATCGGCGCGGATGAATGGGGCCGAAAGGAGATACTGGGGCTGATCGACGGCTATCGCGAAAGGACCCAAAGCTGGCGCGCGCTCCTGCTCGACCTCAAGCGGCGCGGCCTCAATCACGCGCCCGATCTCGCGGTAGGCGACGGTGCACTGGGCTTCTGGGCCGCCCTTCGCGCGGTCTTCGGCGCGACTGCAGAACAGCGCTGCTGGTTCCATAAAACCGGCAATGGGCTGAAGGCAATGCCCCAATCGGTGCAAGCGAAAGCCAAAGGCCCCCTGCACGACATCTGGCAGGCAGAGACGAAGGCCGAAGCCATGGCGGCCTGCGATTTCTTCATCGAGACCTACGGCGTGAAAGACGAACAAGCGGTAGCCAAATGGATCAAAGACCGTGACGTGCTGCTGGCCTTCTATGATTTCCCGGCAGAACAGTGGAAACACATCAGAACCACCCATCCCATCGAAAGCGCCTTCGCGACGGTGTGTCACCGGACAGGTAAAACCAAAGGCTGTCTGAGCCGAAAGACCGCCCTCGCCATGGCGGTCAGGCTCCTGATGTCAGCGCAGGGCACATGGCGAAAGCGCGACGGCGCAAATCGCATGCCTGGGATAATCCAGGGCATTGCATTCATCGACGGGATCAAACAAATGCAAAACGCCGCCTGATCAAGCCGTCACCAACTTTCCAGCATAGCTCGATGAGACACATCCAAGGGGTGTTAATGACATCGAATGGAATTAGCGTTAAAGTGCACCGTGTGGCTCGACACCCTGATTAAATTTAGTAGAAGGCGCTACCAGATGGATATGAACGGAGAGTATCGGATCGCAGCAAGCCGAGATACTGTGTGGGATGCATTGAACAATCCGGATGCACTCAAAGAATCGATAAGCGGTTGTGAGGAACTCGTGCGCGATGGGGGGGATGGTTTTAGCGCTAAGGTGCGCGCTAAGGTGGGGCCAGTAAGTGCTCGGTTTAGTGGCAAAGTTCGGATCGTCGATCCTGATCCTCCTAATGGCTATCGGATAGAAGGAGAAGGTACCGGGGGGGCTGCTGGATTTGCGAAGGGTGGAGCAACGGTAAGGCTTCGGGAGGATGGTGCAGACACGATTTTGACCTATGAAGCAAATGCCTCCGTCGGGGGGAAACTTGCTCAAATTGGCTCTCGCTTGATTGACGGTGCCGCTAAAAAAATGGCGGACGAGTTTTTCGCAAAATTTGGTGAATATGTTGCAAAAACCTCTACCAATACCTCCTTACCTTCCATAGAAGCTGTTGACGAATGTGTGCCAAGAAATATCGAAAATTTAGAGGTCGAGGACGGAAAAACGGGTGGCACTACGTCTGGTGAGGCTGTGGCAAATGGGAGACGTCTTTGGCTGTGGGGGATCGCTGCGGTAGTACTGGTGCTGGGAGCGGCGTTTTTTTTGCTCTAGCGTTTGATTTTGGGTTTGTAGCCAAGAGAAATATCAAAGCAGCTTTGCTTTGCACCCTATCGTTGACGTAACTCAATCCCGTCGCCACATTGGCCCGATCTGTTGCTATTCTCTCAGGGAGAAGCATTGCCATGCCTTCCGTTTCCATGACCGTCAACGGCAAGCTGGTATCCGGCGAGGTCGAAGGCCGTACCCTGCTGGTTCAGTTCCTGCGGGAGCAGTTGGGCCTGACCGGCACCCATGTGGGCTGCGATACCTCACAGTGCGGGGCGTGTATCGTGCACGTGAATGGCGAGGCGGTGAAATCCTGCACCTTCCTTGCACTAATGGCGGACGGCGCGGCCGTTACGACGATTGAGGGCCTTGCCGATGGGGACGATCTGCATCCGATGCAGGAAGCCTTCCGTGAGAACCATGGTCTGCAATGCGGTTTCTGTACTCCTGGCATGATTATGTCGGGCGTGGCGCTCGCAAACCGCAACGGCGCGCCCAGCGAGCACGAGGTGCGGGAGTGGCTGGAGGGCAATCTCTGCCGCTGTACCGGCTACCACAACATCGTCAAGTCGATCATGGCGGGTTCGCGCGCCATGAGCGGCCAGTCGTAATCAGGCGGGATAGGAGAAACAGTAATGTACGAATTCACCTATCACCGCGCGGCTTCCCTAAACGACGCCAAGGCGAAGTTTGCGGCAGGCGACGACGCCACGCTGATGGCGGGCGGCATGACCCTGATCCCGACATTGAAGCAACGCCTTGCCATGCCCAGCGATGTGATCGACCTAGGCGGCATCGATGGTCTGGCGGGCATCCGCGTTGCGGGCGATACGCTTGTCGTGGGCGCGATGACCAAGCATGACACGGTGGCCAACTCGGCAGAGGTAAAGGCTTTTTGCCCGGCGCTTGCTGATTTGGCGGGAATGATCGGCGATCCGATGGTTCGGAACCGCGGCACGATTGGCGGCTCCATTGCCAACAATGACCCGGCGGCGGACTATCCGTCAGCCTTGGTTGGTCTCGGCGCAACGGTGGTGAACAACAGCCGGGAGATTGCCGCCGATGATTTTTTCACCGGTATGTTCGAAACGGCGCTCCAGCCGGGAGAGATCATCCGCGAGGTCCGTTTTCCACGGGCCAAACGCGCAGCCTATTCCAAATTCCCGAATCCGGCCAGCCGCTACGCGGTGGTCGGCGTTTTTGTGGCCGAAGCTGCGGACGGCATCCGGGTCGCCGTGACGGGCGCTGCCGCTAGCGTGTTCCGCCATGGCAGTATCGAGGCTGCCCTGGCAGGCTCGTTCAGCGCGGATGCGGTTACGGGCATGGGCGGCGACGCTGGTCTGATGAACAGCGATATCCACGCATCGGCGGAATATCGTGCCCACCTGGTCGGCGTTATGGCCCGCCGCGCCGTTGCAAGCATCGCTTAGGGTTGGCGCAGGCGTGGAATTACCGGAAAGCGTTGACGGCGTCGCGGACCTGCTCGCCGGCGGCAATTACGTGTCGGACCGCTCGTTGGCGACGGCGCTCTATCTCGCCCTGAAACTGGGGCGTCCGCTGTTCCTGGAAGGGGAGGCTGGCGTCGGCAAGACAGAGATCGCCAAAGTCCTGTCGGAGCAGCTCGGCCGCCGCCTGATCCGGCTGCAATGTTATGAAGGCCTGGATGTCGCCAGCGCTGTCTACGAGTGGAACTACGCCAGGCAGATGATCGAGATCCGCCTGGCAGAGGCCATGGGCGACGCTGACCGCAGCACCCTAGGTAACGATATCTTCCAGAAGGAATTCCTGATCGAGCGCCCCCTTCTCCAGGCGATGGAAGGTGGCCTGGAAGGCCCGCCGGTGCTGCTCATTGACGAGCTCGACCGCACGGACGAACCGTTCGAGGCGTACTTGCTGGAGGTCCTCAGCGACTTCCAGGTGACGATCCCCGAACTCGGCACGATCAAGGCGTACGAGCCGCCGATTGTCATCATCACCTCCAACCGCACCCGCGAAATTCACGACGCGCTAAAGCGGCGCTGCTTCTATCACTGGGTGGACTATCCGGATGCGACCCGTGAGGCAGAGATCATCCGCCTGAAGGCACCGGAAGCTTCCGAGGAATTGACCCAGCAGATCGTTGGCTTCATCCAGAAGGTCCGGGAAATGGACCTGTTCAAGCTGCCGGGCGTCGCGGAGAGCATCGACTGGACCAGCGCGCTGATGCAGTTGAACGCGCTGGTACTCGACCCGGCCGTGGTGAATGACACGCTGGGCGTGCTGCTGAAATACCAGGACGATATCCAGCGCCTTCAGGGCTCCGAAGCCCAGTGCATCCTGAGCGAGGTCAACGCCAGCCTGGCCCAGGCCCGGCGGGAGGGGCTCTGACCGATCAAGCGCCTACGAAAAATGACTGAACGGGAGGAACGATGATGACCGAACCAGTGACCAGCGACTACCGGTCTTTTTACGACGGGTTTGACATGGCGGCTCTGGACAGCGCGTTCACCGGCAGTTTATCTGTCACGTTCGACGAATTACAGGACAAGGCGGCCCCGGTTCGCCAACCTGTTGCAGTCGCAGGGCATCGGCCCCGGCGATTGTGTAGCCGGCATGCTGCCGCGCGCGCCCGACCTGCTGACCGTCATTCTCGGCACGTTGCGGGCCGGCGGGATCTACCAACCCTTGTTTACCACGTTCGGCCCGAAGGCGATCCAGCAGCGGGTGCGCGGCTCCGGCGCGAAGCTCATCGTGACGGACGGCGCGAACCGGCACAAGCTGGACGAGGTGGAAAACTGCCCGCCGGTGATCACCGCGGGCGAAGCGCGGCCGGGCGAGCCGGAACTGGGGCGGCGCTGGCGCGCCAAGGCGGCGCGTTTGCGCCGGTGATGCGCCGCGGCAGCGATCCTTTTCTGATGCTGTTCACCAGCGGCACCACGGGCGAGCCGAAGGGCGTTACTCTTCCGCTGACCGCGCTCAGGGCTTTCCGGGTCTACATGCAATACGGCATCGGCCTCCGGCCCAGCGATTCGTTCTGGAACATCGCCGATCCGGGATGGGCCTATGGTCTCTATTACGCGGTTATCGGGCCGCTGCTGCTCGGCCAGGCAACCACATTTCAGGAAGCGCTGTTTTCGGTAGACGCCCTCTGCAATGTGATCGAGAAGTACGAAATCACCAACCTGGCGGGCGCGCCGACGGCCTACCGCATGCTGATCGCCGTCGGCGATAAGGTGCCGGCCAGGCTAAAGGGTCGACTGCGCGTCGCCTCCAGCGCCGGCGAACCGCTGAACCCGGAAGTCGCGCGTTGGTTCGCCGACGAACTCGATTGCCCGCTAAAAGACCATTACGGCCAGACCGAGGTCGCCAAGGTGCTGTTGAATTATCACGACCTTGTCCATCCGGAGCGGCCGGGAAGCGCGGGCATGCCGATGCCGGGCTTCAGCCTCGCGGTGGTCGATGACCAGGGCAACCCGTTGCCGCCGGGGGAGCCGGGAATTCTGGCGGTGGACCGCACGAAATCGCCGCTGTTCTTCTTCGCCGGTTATGCCGACCGCGAAGGGCAGGATTGGGTCGGCGATTACTACCTGACCGGCGATACGCTGGAACAGGGGAAGGACGGCGCGTTCAGTTTTGTCGGGCGGTCGGACGACCTGATCAGTTCCGCCGACTACCGCATCGGCCCGTTCGACGTGAAAAGCTGCCTGATCGAGCATCCGGCGGTGCTCGAATCCGCCGTGGTCGGCAAGCCGGACGCCGAACGCGGCCACATTGTTAAGGCTTTCGTGGTGCTGGGGGACAGACATGTCGGCTCCGACGCCCTAGCGGAAGAATTGCGCCTGCATGTGCGGGGGTCGCCTGGGCGGTCATGCCTACCCGCGCGAAATTGCCTTTGCGTCCGAATTGCCTAAGACACCCGGCGGCAAGATCCAACGCTTCTTGCTGCGCGTTGCTGCGCGTTGCTGCGCGAGCAAGCATAGGAATAGGGCGAGGGGTTTCATGACCGCACCAATGCCCACCACTGCCGACGATCCGCCGTCCGGCCGCCTGCCGGACAATATCATGCACTTCGTCCGCACCTTGCGCGCGGCGGGGTTGCCGCTCGGGCCGGGGCAGACACTGCGGGCGATTGAGGCGGTCAGGGCGGTCGATCTGACCAACAAGCGCGATTTTTATTGGGCGCTGCGCTCTTCCATCATCAACCGCTATGACCAGATCGAGCTGTTCGACCAGGCCTTCGCCATGTTCTGGCGGAACCCGGACATTCTGAACCACATGATCGACATGATGCTGCCGACCCTGGCCATCGACGATCCTGCCAAGCAGGAGCAGGGCGAGCCGCTCCAACGCCGGCTGGCGGAGGCGATGATGCCGCCGCGCGACCAAATCCAGGAGCGCGAGGAGGAAGAGGTCGAAATCCAGGCCGAGATGACCTGGTCTGCCCGCGAGCAGCTTCAGGCCAAGGATTTCGAGCAGATGAGCACGGAGGAGTTGGATATCGCCAAGCGCGCGATGGCCCGGCTGGCCCTGCTGCTCGCCGAACTGCCGGTCCGCCGGTACGAGCCGACGGGCCGCATCGCCCGCGCCGACCTGCGCCGCACCATGCAGAAGGCACTGCGGGGTGGCGGTGATTCGATCCCTCTGCAATACCGCCGCCGCAAGACCTGCCCGCCGCCATTGGTGGTGCTCTGCGATATCTCAGGCTCGATGGAGCGCTATGCGCGTATGCTGCTGCATTTTCTGCACGCGCTCACCAACGACCGCGACCGGGTGCACACATTCCTGTTTGGCACGCGCCTGACCAACATCACCCGCTACCTGCGGGACAAGGAAGTGGACCGTGCGCTCGCCAAAATCGGGGAGCAGGTGCAGGATTGGTCCGGTGGAACCCGCATCGGCGCTAGTCTGGAGAACTTCAACCGGCTTTGGTCGCGCCGGGTGCTGGGGCAGGGAGCGGTGGTACTGCTGATCACCGACGGCCTCGACCGGGAAGCGGCTGAAGGCGTTGAGGAACAGATGGAGCGGCTGCAAAAGTCCTGCCGCCGTCTGATCTGGTTGAACCCGCTCTTGCGCTACGACCAGTTCCAGCCCAAATCTAGCGGCGCACGGGCGATGTTGCCCCATGTCGATGATTTCCGGCCCGTCCATAACCTGGAGAGCCTAGGTGCCCTTGCCGGTGCGCTCTCAGCGACGGACGTTTCCTTGCAGAAAGGTATGCGAGAATGGCGGAGCAAACTGTAAACCCCGACGCGCTCACCAACGCTGAGGCGGATGCGATCTTGGCCCAGGCCCGCGATTGGCGGACCGGCGGCAAAGGCGTGGCGCTGGCAACGGTGGTTTCCACCTGGGGCTCTGCCCCGCGCGCGGTCGGCTCACAATTGGTGCTGAACGAGGATGGGGCCTTCATGGGCTCTGTTTCGGGTGGCTGCGTCGAGGGTGCAGTCGTAACGGAAGGCATTGAATGTATTGAAGACGGCAAGCCGCGCTTGCTGGACTTCGGCATTTCCGATGATCAGGCCTGGGAAGTGGGCTTGGCCTGCGGCGGCAAGCTGGAAATCTTTATCGAGCGGGTAGAGGGCTGACATTATGCAATCCGCATTGTTTGAACGGGCGGTCGCCTTGCGTGCCGCGAACAAGCCGGTTGTCCGCATCGTGCGGTTCGCTGATGGCGCGGACTGGCTGCTGACTGCTGACGGTGTTGAAGGCGCGGGCGCGCTGGATCCAGCGGTGATGGAGGCCGCTCGCGATGCCCAGCGCCACGACCGCAGCCATGATATGACAGCGGACGGCGGCGCGCGGTACTTCCTGCATGTCTACAACCCGCCCCGGCGGTTGGTCATTGTCGGCGCAGTACACATCACGCAGCCGTTGGTGACGATTGCCAGCGCTGCCGGTTACGCTGTCACCGTGATTGACCCTCGCGGCGCATTTGCTACGGCGGAGCGCTTCCCCGGCGTCGATCTGAATGAGGATTGGCCGGATGAAGCCATGGAGGCGCTGGCCCCCGACAACCGCACCGCAGTGGTGACGCTGACCCATGACCCGAAGCTGGATGATCCGGCGCTGCAAGTGGCGCTGCGTAGCGATGCGTTTTACATCGGGTCGCTGGGCTCCCGCAAAACCCATGGCAGCCGGGTTGAACGACTGACGGAAGCGGGCTTCACGGCTGCTGAAATCGGCAAGATTCAGGCGCCCATCGGCTTGCACCTTGGCGGACGGGCACCGGCGGAGATCGCCATCGCGATCATGGCGAAAATTACTCAGGTATTGCATCTTGGCGCTGGCCAGGAAGTAAAGGCAAAGGCGGCAGCATGATCTTCGACCCAATCCCTGTAGCGGGCGCTGCGGGAGCATTGCTGGCTCACTCGGTCCGCGCAGGCAAGCGCACGTTCAAAAAAGGCCGGCTGCTCAGCCCGGCTGACATCGCAGCTCTATCGGCGGAAGGCGTTGCAGAAGTCATCGCCGTGCGCCTGGAGTCTGGTGAAATCGGCGAGGACGAAGCAGCCGAGCGAATCGCCCAGCTGTTCCCGGGTGAGGGCGTGCGGGCCAACGTGCCATTTACTGGCCGCGTCAATCTCTTTGCGGAGGTAGACGGCGTGCTGGTACTGGATCGTACCCGGCTCGACCGGATCAACCTGATCGATGAGAGCGCAACGATCGCTGCCCTGGTACCCTATGCGGAGGTCGCGGCGGGACAGATGGTGGCCACCATCAAAATCATACCATTCGCCAGTTCCGAAACGGTCGTCCGCCGGATAGAGGCGGTTGCCGCCTCAGCCGAAGCGCCGATGCTCTCCGTTGCGCGTTACACGGCAAAGCGGGCTGCGCTGATCCAAAGCAAGCTGCCGACCGTCAAGCCGAGCGTACTGGACAAAACCGTTGATATCACTGCGGGCCGCCTGGCGGAGCGCGGCGCTTCATTGCTAGGCGAGCGCCGCTGCGCGCATGAGGCGGAAGCGATAGCCACCGCGATCCGGGAAGCGCTGGCTGACGAACCGGATATTGTTCTGATCGCCGGCGCATCGGCTATTGTCGACCGCCGGGACGCATTGCCGGCCGGCATTGTTGCAGCAGGCGGCACCATCAGTCACTTCGGCATGCCAGTCGACCCGGGGAACATGATCTTAATGGGCGAGATTGACGGACTTCCCGTCGTTGGTCTGCCCGGTTGCGCCCGTTCGCCCAAGCTGAACGGGTTCGATTGGGTGCTGGCCCGGATTTGCGCCGGCCTGCCGGTTGGGCCGCAGGAAATCATGGCGATGGGCGCGGGCGGCTTGCTTGCGGAAATTCCTAGCCGGGGCCATCCCCGCGCGACATTGCCGGATGGCACGGCCGCAGAGGCACCGCGCGCGCCGCGGATCGCGGCACTGGTGCTGGCTGCGGGCCGCTCCACCCGCATGGGTCAGGCGAACAAAATGCTGCAACTGGTCGACGGCAAGCCCATGCTCGCCTCGGTGCTGGATGCCATCGCGGCGTCCGATTGCTGTGCCATCGTTGCTGTGACCGGTCATGAGACCGACAAGATCAGCCCCTTGCTGGCGGGGCGGGACTTACTGGCGGTCCACAACCCCAATTTTGCGGACGGCTTGAGCACCTCCTTGAAAGCGGGGCTGCGGGCATTGCCGCCGGGTATAGACGGCGTACTGGTCGCGCTTGGCGACATGCCAAGGGTGACGGCGGCTCATATCAACCGCTTGATTGCGGCCTTCAATCCGCTGGAGGGACGGGCGATCATCGTGCCAACCTCTAACGGTGAACGGGGCAATCCCGTATTGTGGAGCGCTGAATTCCTGCCAGCCATGCTGGCGCTGGAGGGCGACCGAGGTGCAAAGCCCCTGTTTGGCGAGTTTGCCGACCGGCTTGCTGAAGTGGAGCCGGCGGATGACGCTGTCCTGCTGGATATCGATACGCCGGATAAATTGGCCGAGGTAGGCGGGCAGGTTGCCTGATTGCTGTTCGGGGCCGTTTGAATCGGTCATGTTCGTTATCCCCATGAAGAACAAATGAGGTTGGCCGTGGCTGCCAAGGACGCAACTCGGAAAACCAGAGCGGACAAGCCCCGCTTGGTCGTCCGTAATGCAAAAGTGGGCGATGTGGAGGGGATCGTTGCGCTCAGCTGCAAGATCTATAAGGGCGAGATGGCAACGACCCGGGAAACCGTACGAGGCCAGATCAACAACTTCCCTGAAGGCCAGTTCGTTGTCGAATTGGGTGATGAGATCGTCGGACATGCGGCGACCTTTGTGATTGGCGGGGACGTGGCCCTGCAGCCTCATACCTGGATGGAGATCACCGGCAACGGCTTTGCCTCGCGCCACGATACCGACGGAGACTACCTCTATGGCATGGAGGTGGCAGTCGATCCAGATATCCGGCGCACACGCATCGGTCAGCGCCTTTACAACGCCCGGCGGGAGCTTTGCGAGTATTGGGGGCTGAAGGACATTGTCTTCGGCGGGCGGATGCCCGGTTATGCCCGGGTGAAAGCGAAGGTGGGCTCGCCCGAAGAATACCTGGAACTGGTGCAGGAGAAGCAACTGTGCGATCAGGTGGTGAATTTCCATTTGGCGAACGGCTATGAGATTATCGGCGTGCTGCCGAACTATTTGCGTGAAGACAGACAGTCCGGAGGGTATGCGACCCATATGCTTTGGCGCAATCCGCTGGTGACGGAGTCAGAGAAAGCGCGTTCCGCTCAGCCCATGGGGCGTCTGCCGGAGAGTGTGCGGGTTGCGACCGTGCAGTTCCAGATGTGGCAGATTTCGGGCGTGCAGGCGTTCGAGGATCAGGTCGAATATTTCGTCGATGTGGCGAGCGACTACCGGAGTGACTTTGTCGTCTTCCCGGAGCAGGATGGCCGGTTAAGGGCAATCTGACCTACCTGTTCCATCCTGGCTGATCGGATAGCCCCTCGTCGCTCTGCGTTTTTCATGGCACGCTGTGTTTTGACCGAGGCGCGGGATGGGAGAGCGACATGGTGATCAAGCTTCACAGTCAGGCGACGACGCCACCGAAGATCAGGGCGGCCATACAGGCCAGTGACGACCCTGCGTGGGTTCTTGCCGAGCGTCACGGGACCACGGAACAGACCGTATGGAAATGGTGCCAGCGTGCCAGCGTGGAGGATCGCAGCCACACGCCCCATCGCCTTCAGACGACGTTGACGCCAGCGCAGGAAGCTGTCGCGGTGGCCCTCCGCAAGACGCTTTTGGTCTCGCTGGATGATCTGCTGGCGGTGGTGTGCGAGTTCTTGAACCCGAAGGCCTCCCGCTCTGGCCTTGACCGCTGCTTGCGTCGGCATGGCGTGGGGGCCCTGCGCGCCCTGAAAGCAGCATCGCCCCAGCCAAAGCACAGCGCCTTCAAAGCCTATGAACCCGGTTCTATCCCCATCGACCTGAAATACCTGCCACCGATGGCAGATGAGAGCCGCCGCCGTTCCCTCTTCGTGGCCATCGACAGGGCAACGCGTTGGGTTGTTGTCAGGGTCTACAACAGCAAGACAGCGGCCAATGCCCGGCGCTTCCTGCGCGCCCTGGAGCGCGCCTGCCCGATGCGGATCCGCCCCATACTCCCGGATAATGGAAAAGAGTTCACGGATCGCCTCTTCGGTCTGCGCCAGCGCGCCGCAACAGGCGCGCATGAATGCGACACGCTGGGCGCCGCCCTCGATATCGATCATCGCCTGACGCCGCCTAGGTCACCTCAGACCAACGGTATGGTCGAACGGTTCAATGGCCGCATCGAAGAGGTTCTGCAGAGCCATCCCTTCCGATCCGGCGAGGTTCTGGAAGCCACGCTGCCTCGCTATGTCTGACTTTACACCCAGCAGCTGCTGCAATCAGCCCTGGGCAGCAAGACGCCCTTGCAGGCACTGAAGGGATGGCGCAAACTCAAACTAGAGCTGGTCAGGAAACAGCCATATTACCTTCCTGGATGGGACATTTCCGGAAGTATCACGCAACCTGGTTGATCAGGGCGCGCTGCTCCTGTTCGTGCCGTTCTCAACCGACGAGCGGCGGGGCTATTACCGTGTGCGCTATTGCTGTCAGGCGCGTGCGGTGGAGAATCAGTGCTACGTGGTGATGTCGGGTGTGGTCGGTAACCTGCCACATGTGGAGAATATGGATATTCATTATGCCGAAAGTTGTGTGTTGATGCCCTGCGATTTCCCGTTTGCGTGGGACGGCGTGGCTGCGGATAGCGGGGCAAACACTGAGATGATTGCCTTTGCCGATCTGCGCTTCGGCGACCTGTTCGTCAGCCGGAACCAGGGTACGGTGCAGCAGCTGAAGGAGCGGCGGTTCGACCTTTACGGCAGCGGCTGGCGTGGTTCGCGGCGGAGACGTGGTACAGGGTAGGCCGCTCGATGCTGGCGGGTCGCGGAGCATCGCAGGAATCCACTGCGATTTCAGGAGGTCCCACCTCTCAACAAATTGATTCCGATGATCCGGCTGGGAAAGGTGTTATATTTATTTCTGCAAGAAACTCCCCGCTGTCATGGTCGGCTGCTCGGCGATTGTAGCCGGGCAGTGAGCTGAGTTCCTTTGAAGTGGTGCGGGTTGGCGTTTCAGTGGTTCTGAAAGTCGTTATTGATGGTGCGGTCGCCAGCCATCCATTCGCGCAGGTATTGGTGGGCCTTGGGGGTATGGTTTGCGAAGATTTCCTTTGAGTCGGAGGCGTCTGCTGTGAACTCTAAGTGGAAATTGTTCGGATCAGTCACATAAAGCGAGACGCAATAGCCATGATCAATCTGCCGGATCGTGTAGCCAGCAGCCTCTAGGCGTTGCCGTATGGCGGCCTGGATCTCGGCATCACACTCCAGCGCCAGGTGGCCTGGTGATTCCCGTCCCCGCGGGTTTGTGTCTTCGTTCGTCCAGTCGAAATAGGCGATGGCGCTGCCGTCGCCCAACTCGAAAAATGTGTGGCAATACTCGAGCCCGCTGGGCGTTTTCTCCTTCCAGCAGGCCGTCATCGGCAGACCGATCACCTCCTCGTAGAACTGTCGAGTCGCTTCCATATCATTGGTGACCCAGGCGGCATGGTGCAGGCGATTCAATTTGGCGCGCGGTATTGTTTTATTGGCGTCGGCGGACATGGTTTGTTTCCTTGCGGCTGCCGCTATCACCTCCGGTGTGGAGCTGCGGCGTTTCCGGCAGGCAGCATAGCGCTTGCGCGCCGCCGCCGTCGAGCCGAGTATCATGGCCAGAAACCGCATCGCTTTGCAGGCGCTGCTTATCAGCGAGGGAATAGCCATGAAACTGTGGGAAGAGTTCGTCACGGTCACGACCAAGCACGGCAAAATGCCGGCCTTTGCCGCGGCACCTGCGGACGATCCTGCCGTGCCGGGCATCATCTTCTACATGGATGCGCCAGGCTTCCGCGAGGAACTGTGCAACATGGCGAGGCGGATTGCCAAAATGGGCTATTTCTGCCTGCTGCCGGATATGTATTACCGGCTGGGTACGGTGCGTTTCGATATTCCGCGGCGGGATGATGGCATGTCCGCCGTCATCCGTGCCTCAATGAACCATTTGACCAATGCACTGGTGACCGAAGACACTGGTGCGATGCTGGCGTGGATGGATGCGCAAGGCATGGTG
Organism: Alphaproteobacteria bacterium; assembly: GCA_965202745.1. Classification (GTDB taxonomy): domain Bacteria; phylum Pseudomonadota; class Alphaproteobacteria; order Bin95; family Bin95; genus JACKII01. Next base: position 124,769 of record CBDBCB010000015.1, on the reverse strand, counting down.
AAGCTGGGGCCGGTCGGCTGTGTGGGCCATTGCATGAGCGGTAAATACATCACCACTGTTTCCGCCCGCTTCCCGCACCGGATGAAGGCAGCGGCCAGCCTGTACGGCGTCGGCATTGTGACGGAGGAGGAAGACTCTCCCCATCTGTTGCTGGACAAGGTGCAGGGCGAGCTTTGCTACTTCTTTGCTGAGGTCGATGCGACGGTGCCCGATCATGTGATCCCGGCGTTGAAGGACGCGTTGGCCAAGGCGGGCACCAACCACACGCTGGAGCAATTGCCCGGCACGCTGCACGGCTTTCAGTTTTCGGAGCGGCCGGCCTATGCGCCTGAAGCCTCTGAATATGCCTGGGGCAAGATCTTCGATCTGTGGGAACGGAACCTGAAATAGGCCGCTTGCCGGCTGGAGGACCGAAATAATGTTGTTCAACACCCTGATCCCGACGACGCTGATCGGCAGCTATCCGCAGCCAGGATGGCTGGTGAACAAGACCGTGCTGCTGGGCAGCGGCCCGCCGCGGGTGCGGATGAAAGAGGTCTGGCGGCCTGACGAAGACCTGCTGGAGGAAGCGCAGGATGACGCAGCGCTTGCGGCCCTGCACGACCAGGAGCGGGCGGGGCTGGATATTGTTTCCGATGGCGAAGTGCGGCGCGAGAGCTACTTCAATCACTTTGCCAACGCCCTGGGCGGGATCGACATCGACAATCTGGGCACGGTGCCGGGCTGGACTGGCACGCCGACCCTGGTGCCGCGCATCAGCGGGCCGATTGCGTGGAACGGTCCTGTGCAGGTGCGGGACGTGGAATTCATGAAGGCGAACACCGACAAGCCGGTGAAGATCACCATTCCCGGCGCATTCACCATGGCGAAAATGGCGCTGGACGAGCACTATGGCGACTTCGGCCAGGTCGTGGAAGCCTATAGCTAAGGCACTGAGCGAGGAAGTGCTGGCGGTGCAGGCCGCCGGCGTGGAGGTGATCCAGATCGACGAGCCGCACATGGCCGCTCACCCGGCCCAGGCGCGGGAATTCAACAAGGTAGCGATCAATGGCGCGCTGGCGGGCGTGACGGTGCCGACCGTGGTGCATATGTGCTTCGGTTATGCCTACGTCGTGTCGGACAAGCCCACGGGTTACGAGTTCCTCGGCGAATTGAACGATACCTGCGTGACCGCGGTATCTATCGAAGCGGCGCAACCTAAGCTCGGTCCAGCCATGTTAAAGCGGCTGGCGGACAAGCACGTGCTCTTCGGCGTGCTGAACCTGGGCACCATGGAAGTGGAGACGCCGGAACTGGTGGCGGATCGGTTGCGCTCGGCGCTGCCCTATATCGATGCGGAACGGTTGATTGCGGCGCCTGATTGCGGGCTGAAATACCTGCCGCGCTCGCTGGCATTTGCCAAGCTGAAGGCCCTGGCCGACGGTGCGCGCATCGTGCGGGAAGAGGTGCGGGGCAAGGTTCCGGCGTAGGAGTGGTAGAGATGGTTGAGCGAGTTCCCCCCTTCCGCGCCGGGCATGTCGGCAGCCTGCTGCGTCCGGCAAACGTTACGGCAGCGCGGAAGGCGCATTTCAAGGACGGCACGCTCTCGGCTGAAGGTCTGAAGGGGGCGGAAGATGCGGCCATCCCTGACCTGATCCGGATGCAGGAGGAGGTGGATCTGCCTGCCGTGACCGATGGGGAGGCAAGGCGCTCCTGGTGGCACTACGACTTCATGGGCGGGCTCACCGGCTTCGACCTGGAGGAGCGGATCCAGGGCGTGCAGTTCGCGGGCATGCAACTTCGTCCGATCTTTCCAATGATCACCGGCAAGCTGGATTTTCCGGCAGATCATCCGATGCTGGATCACTTCCGGTTTGTGGCGCAGCGCGCGAGCAAGGCCCTGCCGAAAATCTCGATCCCGGGGCCGAGTTGCTGTCATTTCCGGACTGCGGCGGCGGGCATCGCGCCGGCGGAGTATAAGGATCAGGACGTGCTGTTCGCCGACATCGCTGCCACTTATAAAAAGGTGGTGCAGGCGTTCTACGATGCAGGCTGCCGGTTCCTGCAACTGGACGACATCTTCTTCGCCTATCTCTGCGACCTGTTCCAGGACCCGCCCACCGTGCTGGTGCCCCGCCACCGGCGGCTGGAGATCACCGAGCGTGTGGCGGCGGATGGCTCCGTCGTCATTCCGCTGGCCGAGGACGAACTGCCCGGCCTGATCGATCAGCTGAAGGCGCTGGAGGTAGAGGCGGTCGCCGTTTCCTTCCTGTTCTCCTTCCAGAACGATGCGCATGAGAAGGCGGTGGGCCAAGCCATCCGCTCGGCCATGCCCGGCGTGCCGGTGTTCCTTTCCTGCGAGGTACTGCCGGAAATCCGTGAGTTTGAGCGAACTTCCACCAGCTCCGTCTGTGCTTATGTCGGCCCGATCCTGGAGAGCTATCTGCGCCGCTTGCAGGAGGCGACTCAGTTGCTGGGATTGCCTGACCTGATGGTCATGGGCTCGGCCGGCGGCGTGCTGGACGTGCCGGGTGCTTTGGCGAGGCCAGCCGCTGCGGTCGAAAGTGGCCCGGCGGCGGGCGTAATCGCGGCGCAAATGATCGGACGGCAGTTGAACAAGCCGAACCTGCTCAGCTTTGACATGGGCGGCACCACGGCCAAGGCCTCCCTGATCGACAATGGCCGGGTAGAGATTACGGCAGAATACGAGGTTGGCTCCAACGCTTCCCAAAGCCGCTGGCTGCATGGCACCGGCCATCCGATCCGCGTGCCGGTGATCGACCTGGCGGAGGTCTCGGCAGGCGGCGGCTCTATCGCCTGGATCGACCCTGCTGGCTCGTTAAAGGTCGGGCCCATGAGCGCCGGTGCGGTGCCCGGCCCGGTCTGCTACGGCCAGGGCGGCACGCAGCCGACCATCACCGATACCAATCTGGTCATGGGTTATCTGGACGCCACCTCGCTGCTGGGCGGGGAGTTGCAGATTGGTTTTGCCGCCGCTGAGAAGGCTTTGCGGGAGCAGGTCGCCGAACCACTCGGCCAGACGGTGGAGCAGGCCGCAGCAGGCATCCTCGCCATCGTCAACAACGCCATGGCGGAGGCGCTACGCATGGTCTCTGTCGAGCGCGGTCACGACCCGCGTGATTTCGCTATGGTCGCCTTTGGCGGCGCGGGCCCGCTGCATGCCTGCGCGCTCGCCGAGGAACTGGACGTCCCGGAAGTGATCGTGCCGCCGATCCCCGGCGCTTTCTCGGCCCTGGGCCTGGTGGGTGCGGATTTCCGCCGCGACTACGCCCGCACGATCTATGCACCGCTCGACTCGCTCTCACCGCAGCAACTGGCAGCCATTTGGGACGAGATGGAGGCGGAGGGCCGCAAGATGCTGGCCGCCGCCCGCGTGCCTGCTGACCGCCAGCAAATCGTCCGCCAGGCCGATCTGCGCTACGGCCGCCAAGCCTACGAACTGACCGTGGATGCGCCGGAAGGCGCGGTGTCGGATGCCACATTGGCCGGGTTGGCTGCTGGCTTCCACGCTGCCCACGAACGCACCTACGGCCACAAGAACGAGGCAGAGGCGGTGCACATCGTGACCCTTCGCCTCTCCGCGGTTGGCCTGCTCGGCAATCCCAACTTTGCGGAGGCCACCGGCGACGGCAACAGTCTGAAAGCCGAACGCTCCGCCTGGTTCGCTGGTGTGGGGCGGGTTCCAACGCCGGTGCATGACCGGGCAAAGCTGGCTGAAGGCCAGGCCGTTGCGGGTCCCGCCATCGTCGAGTCCCTGGACAGCACCCTCGTCATCCCGCCCGGCTGGCAAGGCACCGTCGACAATGCCGGTTTTATCCGGCTGGTGAGGGGGTGAGGGATGGTGCCCGCTAAACCGTCCTGGCATCCCCGGACAGCCGAAGGCCGACCCGGGGACCCGCGCCGAGAGAAACTCAACCCGGTCCCAGATCGCACTCCGAGCGTCCGGGAATGCAATATTGTCTCTGTTGGGCTGAAAGAGCGCTAAAATGACCGACACCAAACTCGACCCCGCGACCTTCGAGGTCGTCAAGAACAGCCTGATGAAAATCGCGGAGGAGATGAAGATCGTCCTGGCGAAGACGGCTTACTCGCCCATCCTGAAGGTGGCAGGCGACTATTCCTGTGGCGTGTTCGATGTGGCCGGCAACATGGTGGCTCAGGGGCCCGACCTGCCCATCCATCTGGGCTCCATGCCGGATGCGGTGCGCGCGGTGGTGCAGGTCTTCGGTTCTGATGCTGATGGGGACGATGTGGCCGACGGTGATGTCTTCATCCACAACGACCCGTATTTCGGCGGCTCGCACCTGCCGGATGTAAACGTCGTGACGCCCGCGTTCCATGAGGGCGTGCTGCTCGGCTATACTTGCGTGCGCGCTCACTGGCCAGATATAGGCAGCGCCACCCCCGGCTCTTATGGTGCGGTGACGGAGATTTATGGCGAGGGCCTGCGCCTGCCGCCGATCCGGCTCTACCGCGATGGCAAGATCGACCGGAACATCGAGGCCATCATCATGGCCAATGTCCGCACGCCGGAGGAGCGCATCGGCGATCTGCGCGCCCAGGTGGCCGCCAACCGCCGCGCCTGCCAGCGCTTAGGCGCTTTGGCGCAGAAGCACGGCGCGGACGGCCTGAAAGCCATCATGGCGGAGATCATGGATTACTCCGAACGCATGATGCGCCTGATGCTGCAAAAACTCCCGGACGGCGAAGCCCGCTTCGAGGATTTCCTGGACGGCGACGGCATCATCGAAGATGGCCAGGACGACGAAATCTTCTGGGTGCGGATGCGCATCAAGAAGCAGGGCGATACGATTGAGGTCGACTTCGACGGCTCCGACCCCAAGGTGCCCGGCCCGATCAACGCGCCGCTCAGCGTGACCGCAAGTGGCGTGTTCACGGCGCTAAAGATGGTGATCGATCCGAACAGCCTGATCCCGCCGAACTCCGGCGCGTGGCGGCCTATCACGGTGACCGCGCCCAAGGGTTCCTGCGTGAACGCGGAGTTCCCGTCGCCGGTCGTCTACGCCAACCACGAAATGAGCCACCGGGTCTGCGACATGACCTTCGGCGCGCTGGCCCAATTCATGCCGGACAATGTGATGGCGTGCAGCCAGGGCACCAGCGCCATCGTCAATTTCGGCGGGCAGGACCCGCGGAACGGCAACCGCTATGTCTCGTATGAGACCATCAAGGGTGGCACCGGTGCGCGTCCTGGCAAAGATGGCATCAACACGGTTGCCTCCGGCATTTCCAACACCATGAACACACCGATCGAAGTGCTGGAGATGAGTTTCCCCTTGCGCGTGGACTATTACGCCATCACTGCCAACAGCGGCGGCGAGGGCCAATGGCGCGGCGGCTGCGGGGCTGAGCGCGCCTGGACCGTCGTCGGCCATGACGCACGCGCTACGGTGTGCTTCGAGCGCACCCGCTCCGCCCCCTTCGGCATTTGCGGCGGGGAGGCGGGCGCTTCCGCAAAGATCAAAGTCCGCCTGCCTGATGGGACTGAGCGGGCGCTTGTCTCCAAAGGCGCATTCGATGCCCCCGCTGGTTCACAGGTTATCATTGAAGCCCCCGGCGGCGGCGGCTACGGCGACAAAGCCGGGCGCGATGCCGCCGCAAGGACAGCCGATGCTGCCGATGGCTATGTGGGGTAGAATGGGCACATTCTCGGAATCATCTTTTGAAAGTGGTCTCCGGGACTGGGTTGGTGACGAAGTTGCTATAAATCTAGCCCAAATGGTCTGAAATTTTCGTGCGGTCTGCGTCTGCTAGGCGGACTTAGTTGCCATTTATATTGGCCACTTGAATGTCCGTTTAACGGCGCAATTTTCTCAAAAAGTATCGTCGCGCAAAAGGGCCAATTGATGAAAGCAATATTTTGGTTGGTTTGCCTCTTGGGCGTCTTCATCGTTGCCACCTATTTGCTCGTGATTTTCACGCCGATGACCTACCTGACATTTTATAGCGAAATTGATTTTGGGCCATTTTCGTTGCCTTGGGTAGTCGATATCGCAAGACAAGGCCTTGAGGGTGCACCACAATCTTACTGCAAAGAACCGTATTTGTTAGTTTGGAACGGTAGTTTTGGAAGGCTTTCCACGTTGCCCGAAAGCCATGAGTGCAGAGAATTGGTATTGGGCAACACGGATATTATCAGTGAGCACACAAGGATCACACTAACTGCCATGTCCGATTTCAACTCTAAGCTTATAGAGGTTTGCTTTTGACCAAAGCTACAAAGCGGACGCTCTGCAGTTGCCCTGAAATAGACGGTTTGGGCTCGCAGCTGCCGGAACTGAACGGCTAAGTTCCTGCTCTCACCAGCCCCCTACCCCTTCGCCCGCTCAATGGCCTCCACGATCAGCCGTCTGGCGTGGGCGGCGTCGAGCCAGCCGCCGATCTTGACCCATTTGCCGGGCTCCAGGTCTTTGTAGTGCTCAAAGAAGTGTTGAATCTGCTGGCGGGTGATCTCCGGCAGATTGTCGTAATTGCGCACACCGTCATAACGCTTTGTCAGGTGAGATGAGGGCACGGCGATGATTTTCTCGTCCTGGCCGCCATCGTTCTCCATTAACAGCGCACCGACCGGGATCACGTTGATCACGCAATCGGGCACCAGCGGGCGGGTGTTGCAGACCAGCACGTCGATCGGGTCGCCATCTTCCGACAAAGTGTGCGGCACGAACCCGTAATTGCCGGGGTAGGTCATGGGTGTGTGCAGGAAGCGGTCGACGACGAGCACGCCCGCGTCCTTGTCCAACTCGTACTTAATCGGCTGGCCGCCCACCGGCACTTCGATGATGACGTTCACGTCTTCCGGCGGATTGTTGCCGGTGGCGATGGCTTCGATACACATGGCAGATGCTCTTTGGTTTTGCCCGCTTTAGGGGATGTCGTTCGGGTGTACCTCGTTCATCTGCGCCTCGCCCCGCACATAACGCGGCAGGTTGTCGAGGAACAATTCTTTCCAGCGGAGCGCTCCGCCGCCGCCGGCAAACGAAGTGTGGCAGGTCATCCGCACCTTGGGATGCGACCAGAGCGGATCGTCCACCGGCAGGGGCTCAGTGTGAAACACGTCCAGCACCGCGGTTTCCAGCCGACCTTCGTCCAATGCGGCCATCAGCGCCGCGTCGTCGATCAGCAGACCGCGGCCGATATTCAGCAGGATCGCGCCTTTCTTGACCTTGGCGAAGAATTCCTTGTTGGCGAAACCCTGCGTCTCTGCGTTCAGCGGGCAGGCCAGCACGATTACGTCAGCCTCGCCTACATGATCGCCGATTGTGGCTAGCGTCGCCGCTTGGTCCACCAGTTCGTTGGTTTCCGGCGAGCGGCGGATGACAGTGGTGGACGCGCCGAACGCCTTCACCTTGCGCGCGGTCTCGCGCCCGATGGGGCCATAGCCGACGATCAGCCAGTTGGTGCGCCAGATCTCGCGGAAGGGGGTGATCGCCCATTTCTTGGAGGCCTGGATTTGCTGCTGCTGCTGGAACGGCTGGTAGATGTTGAGGACCTGCCCGACCAGATACTCGGAAATCGCCATGGCCTGGGCGCTGGAATTGCAGACGCGCGTACCCTTCTGCTTGATCCGGCCATAGACCGGGTCGTCCAGGCCCGCGTTGAAGGTTTGCAGCACGTCGATGCTCTTGATCCGCTCCATCAGGCCAAAGACCGGGCGCTGGGCCTTGTCGCGGGAAATGAAGTTGGAGAGCCAGACATAGTCGATGCTGGTTTCCTCGGGCTTAACTTCCGTGCCGCCATTGTAGAGCTTGCCTTCGGCATCGAAGGTCAGCACGGAAATGTCGAGACCGAGCGCATCGACCTCACCGCGAAAGGCTTCATAGGCGGGCGCATAGAGTGCAACGGTTTTGGTCATGGGAATTCCTTAAGGACGTCCCCGGTGCGTGATCCGGGAGTGAGGCGTTTGTTGCCGCATCCTATAGGCCCGATTGGCCCTCCGGCAAACCGGCCAGATTTGGATTAAATGGTTGGTGCGGCTATGGTGCCTCCTTCCGAAGCAAAAATCAGGATGTGTAATGGCGAACCAGCGCCGGGGCATTGCTTTGACCCCGATGGAGACCCGCCGCGCGGTCATCGTGCAGATGGCCATTCTCGCCGACGAATTAGGGTATGAACTGTTCAGCGTTCCGGAAGGCTGGGGCTTTGATTCCACCCTGGTGCTGACCGAAATCGCGCTGAAGACCAAGCAGATCACCGTCATGTCAGGTATTCTGTCGGTCTGGGCGCGCACTGCGGGCACCATCGCCATGAACGCGGCAATGCTCGCCGATATCAGCGGCGGGCGCTATGTCCTGGGTCTTGGCGCCAGCACCAACGCGCTGGTGGAGGGCTTCCACGCCGTCCCCTTCGACAAGCCGACCCGTCAGTTCCGCAAGACGGTCCGGTCCGTCCGTCAAATCCTGGATGGCGAGCGGGCACCGCAGCCGGATGAGTTGGACACGCGCGCCCTGAAGCTAGGCCAACCGGCACAACCGGACCTGCCGATCTACCTGGCCGGCCTTGGGCCGCAAAGCGTACGGGCGACCGCACAACTGACTGATGGCTGATTCCCCTACCTTGTCACCCGCGACTGGTTTGAGACATGGGTCCCGGACATTCTGCGGATGCGCAGACGGGCTGGCCGCGCAGACGATCCGTTCACCGTCATTGCCGGGCCGAACGTCTCGGTTCAGGAGGATGAGGCGGCCGCCCGGCAGGTCGTGGCCAGTAACCTCGCCTGGTACGTTTCAGCGATGGGCGACGCCTATGCCAACTCCATCACCAATCAGGGCTATGCCGGCGAGGTGGAGGCCATCAAAGCCGCCAATCCGCAGCCTCACCCTGCCAAGGGTGTTGTGCCCGCGTCGGCGGATCACCTGCTTGACCAGCTGGCTGCTTATGGCTCGGTTGCGAAGGTACAGGAGATGATCGCCGCCTGGGACGATGCCGTCGACATCAACGCCATGGGCATCCCGCCCGGCCTGTCCTGGGCGGACATAGAAGCCGCAATCCGCGCCGGCGCGCCGGACTAAGCCGCTGGCCGGTCCAGCCCGTAGTGCTCGCGCAGGGTCGTGCCGGTGTATTCCGTGCGGAACAGGCCCCGCTTTTGCAGGATCGGGATCACCTCCGCCGTGAATACGTCCAGCATTGCGGGCAGTACGGGCGGCATGATGTTGAAGCCGTCGGCGCAGCCCTCGTTCAGCCAGTTTTCCATGAAATCGGCTGCCTGCTCCGGCGTTCCGGCAAAAATATAGTGACCGCGCGCGCCCGCCAGCGTTGCCAGCACTTGGCGCAGCGTAGCCTTTTCGCGTTTCACAAAGCCGATGATGACCTCCGTCCGGCTGCGGGCCGCCTCCACGGTCGAGGGGTCTGGGAAATCGTTCGGCGACAGCGGTGTATCCAATGGCAGGTGCGAAAAGTCATAGCCGCCGAACCGGCCCGAAAGCCGCTTCCGCCCGACCTCCACATCGGTTAGCGCGTTTAACTCGTCCCGATACTTGATCGCCGTTTCTTCCGTGGAGGCGAGCGCGGGGGAGAAGCCCGGCAGCACCAGCCCCTGGTCCTCCCGCCGCCCGGCTTTGCGCATCCGCGCCTTCACGTCCTTGTAGAACTCCCGCGCGGTCGATTGCTCCAGGTGGGCGGTGAACATGGCTTCGGCATGGTGGGCAGCGAAGTCCTTGCCCGTGTCGGAAGAGCCCGCCTGCACCAGCACCGGCCGTCCTTGCGGGCAGCGCGGCATGTTGAGCGCGCCTTCGACGCTGTAGTATTTGCCCCGGTGCCCGGCCTTCCGCACTTTGCTCATGTCGGCATATTCGCCGGTTTCCCGGTTGTCGATCATGGCATCGTCACCCCAGCTATCCCAAAGCGCCTTCACAACCGCCAGGAACTCGTCGGCCCGCTCGTAGCGTTCGGCGTGGCTGACCTGGGTATCGTCACCGAAATTCTTGGCCGCTGCCGCACTCCACGACGTGACGATGTTCCAGGCTGCCCGCCCATTGGAAATATGATCCAGCGAGGAGAACTGCCGGGCAAGGTTGAACGGCTCCGTATAGGTGCTGGAGCAGGTGCCGATCAGCCCGATGCGCGAGGTCGCCATGGCCGCGGCGGTCAGCGTGGTGATCGGCTCCAGCCAGGTGCGCGCGGCTTGCCCTGCATCCTCACCCAGTGACAGCTGATCGGCCAGAAAGATCGAATCGAACAGGCCTGCCTCCGCCTTCTGCGCCATCTCCGTATAGAAGCGCACGTCGGTCAGGGAATATGGCGAGGCATCCGGATGCCGCCACGACGCCTCATGATGACCGCGGGAGTGGATGAACAGGTTAAGGTGCAATTGGCGTTGCATGGGCAGGGTTCCAGGGTGGATCGGGGTTTGCTGCGCGGGATTGTAGTCCGTACGTCCGTTCTGCTCTAGGGTGCCGGACAAATTCTCTTTTCCTTGAGGACACGCTCCCATGAAACTGAACGCTTGGTTCCCCACCGTCCAAATCGGCTCCGACCCTGCCGCCATCCGCGACTGGGCGCAGGCCGCCGAAGACCTGGGCTATGAGTATATCGAAGTGCCGGACCACGTGTTAGGCGCAACGGGCCGCGATGGTTGGGAGCCGCGCTACGCCGCCGATGCTCCCTTCCACGAGACCTCACCACCATGGCCTACTTGGCCGCCACCACGAAGCGCATCAAGCTTTCGTCCGGCGTGCTGATCCTGCCCCAGTGTCAGACCGGCGTTGTCGCCAAACAGGCGGCAGAGGTCGATATCCTGAGCGAAGGCCGGGTGCGGCTTGGCATCGGCGTCGGCTGGAACCATGTGGAGTACGAAGCGCTTGGCTGTGATTGGAGCACTCGCGGCGTCAAACAGGGCGAGCAGATCGAAGTGCTGCGCCGCTTCAAGGAAGTCGCAGAAGGCTGAGGCGAAGCTTCTGCAAAGCCCCTACCACCGAATTCCCGGAAGCGCCTAAGTACTATCCGGGACCTCCCTCCACGGCAATCGCCCCTTTACCCTCACCCCCGGCGTCATTGCAAGGAGGTGAAGCCGGCGCGGCAACCCATCTGAGCCGCGGATACGCCTCAATGACCATGGGTTACTTCGATGGCCGGCCTCTGGTCAGCCGTCTCACAATGACGCTGGAGAGTGGGTGGGATGCCGGAGAGACGCAGCACCTCGACGCCCGGGGGTAGAGGCCCGGGAGGAGAAGTTGGCCGGACCAATTCCTTCCCCGTTGACACGTCCGTGCTTCTCCACCGCAATATGGGCAATTATAAGGAAATGCTCATGCCCATGGATCAGCTAGTCGCCGACGACCCCGTCGCCCGCGCCCGCGCACTACGCCCGGAATTGCTCGCTGCGGCGGATGAAATCGAGAGAATTCAAGACTTTCCGGAGCCGCTTGCCAGTCACCTGCACGACGCTCGGTTGTTCCAATTGATGCTACCGCGCTCCTGTGGCAGAGTGCAGGCGGGCCCCATCACCTACTTGCGCGCGCTGATTGAGGTGGCGCAGGGTGATGGCTCGGTCGCGTGGAACATGTTTGTCTCCAATTCCTCCTGCCTGCTGGCCGCCATCATGCCGCTGGAATCGGCCAAAACCATCTACAGCAGTCCGCGATCCGTCATGGCCTGGGGCTTCCCGCGGGGCCAGACGGCGGATGCGGTCGATGGGGGTTACAAGGTCAGCGGGCGCTGGGATTTCGCCAGCGGCTCGCGCCAGGCGACCTGGATGGGCGCGCATGGCTTCGTGCGGGAGAAGGACGGAAGCCTGCGCCTGAACGAGCGCGGCACGTCGCTGATCCGCTCCTGGCTGTTTCCGGCGGAACAGGCGGAATTGCTCGACAATTGGAACCCGGTCGGGCTGCGCGGCACCTGCTCCCAATCCTACAACGTGCCGGACGTGTTCGTGCCGGAAGAATTCTCCTCCACCCGCGAATACCCCGAACAGCGGCGCGAGCCGGGGCCGCTCTACGCCATCCCGCACAGGGGCTCTATGCGGTCGGTGTGGCAGGTGTGGCGCTGGGGCTGGCGCGCGCCATGCTGGACAGCTTCCGCGACCTCGCCATGGAGAAGACGCCCAGTGGCCGCCCGCGCATGGCCGAAGACAAGCTGGTGCAGGCAGGGTACGCCCGGGCGGAGGCGCAATACGGCGCGGCGCTCGCCTATCTGGAGGCGACCATCGACGACATTTATTCGGGCGCAGGCGAGTGGGACGTGATCGACTTTCCGGCGCGCGCAAGGCTCCGGCTTGGCTGCTCCCACGCTATTCATGCTTCCCTCGATATCGCCGACTGGGTGCACAAGGAGGCCGGCGTCAGCTCTATCTTCCCTGGCACACCGTTCGAACGGCGCTGGCGCGACATGCACACCCTGGGCGCGCAGATTCAGGCCCGCGGCGCGCACTTCGAGGCCATCGGCTCCATCTTCCTGGGTGAGCCGCCGGAGGTGTTTTTCTAGGCTAGTATTGGCGTCCACGTACTTCATCTTGAGTAGCCGCTTAGCGGCGAGTCCAAAGATGCGGCCACTTTTCGCCGCAAGGGCTTTCGACTTGCGCCTGTCGGCGCGGCTCAAGGTGAAGGTTGGTATTTTGCGGGTGCTTGGGTAAACCTTGCGCTCTCAATACACCCGACGGAAGCTCCCCCATGCGCGTAGTTTACCACCTGCCCAATGACGACCTGCATGCCGCCCAACAGGCCGCCATCGAAGCTGAGAACGCCGGGTTCGATGGCGCCGTCGCGCTGGAGGATGCGCACGGGCCGATCCCGCCGCTGGCCGTTGCGGCCATGGCCACCAGCAAAATCCAGCTAGGCACCGCCGTCGCCATCGCCTTCCCGCGCAGCCCGACCATCACCGCGCATTTCGCCTGGGACCTGCACAAGGCGTCTGGCAGGCGCTTCTATCTGGGGCTAGGCAGTCAGGTGAAGGGGCACAATGAGCGCCGCTACGGCCTGGAATGGACACCGCCCGCGCCGCGGATGCGGGACTATATCGGCGCGGTGCGCGCGGTCTGGGATGCCTGGGAGAACCAGACGCCGCTGGATTATCACTCCGACGCCTACACCTTGACGCTGACTACGCCGAACTTCTCACCCAAGCCGAGCGGTCTGCCGCGCATTCCGATCGTCATGTCGGCGGTCGGCCCGGCCATGCTGCGCGTTGCGGGCCAGGTGGCGGACGGGGTGAGACTGCACCCCTTCTCCACCCGCCGCTATCTGGCGGAGGAATCACTAGCGCGCATCGGGGAGGGACTGGCGAGCACCGGGCGTGACCGCAGTGAGATCGAGGTGGTCTCCGGCGCCTTCATCGTGACGGGCGCGACGGATGAGGCGGTCGCAAAGATGAAGGAATATATCCGCTTCCGGATTTCCTTCTATTGCTCGACCCGCGCCTATTGGAACGTGCTGCGCCTGCACGACATGGAGGACCTTGGCGAAAAGCTGCGCCCCTTTCCAGCAGCGGGCCGCTGGGATGAGATGGCGGCGCAGATCCCGGACGATGTGGTCGACCTGTTCGCCATTGTCGGCCGCCACGACGAGTTGGCTGCCAAGATCGCGGCAAAGTGCGAGAGCTTGGCAGATACGCTCTCGCTCTTCATCCCGACCGACACCGCGCCGGGACCGCTGGGCGAAGTGATGGCCGACATTCAGCGGATACCGGCGAAGTTCCAGGGCTACGCAAAAGAAGCGCCGAAGCTGGCGGCTTAGAACGGCGCGCGACTGGGCAAGACACCCTTCGACGGGCTCAGGGTGAAGTGCTGTTTTGCCTGGCGCTCAAGTCGAAGGGCATTTACGAGTGGCGTTATTGAAAAAGCCCTTCATGCTGAGCTTGTCGAAGCATGATGCCCCCGGCCCCCCGATGCGTCAGGTTCAACAAGAAGCACTACCGCTCCCCTCTTAACATTCCGCGGTCCTTGCCCTAATACCTTGTCCAAAGCACAAGCACCAGAAACCACGCTCGCGAGGCACGTCCGATGAAATCCCTTCCAGACTTCGACTATGTGATCGTCGGCGGCGGCTCGGCGGGGTGTGTGCTGGCAAACCGTCTGTCCGCGGACCCAAAGACCAAGGTCCTGCTGCTGGAGGCGGGCGGAAACGACAATTACATCTGGATCAAGATCCCGGTCGGCTACCTCTATTGCATCGGCAATCCGCGCACGGACTGGCTGTTCTCGACCGCCAACGAGAAGGGCCTGAACGGGCGTTCGCTGGGATATCCGCGGGGCAAGGTGATCGGCGGCTGCTCCTCCATCAACGGCATGATCTACATGCGCGGCCAGGCGCGGGACTATGATCAGTGGCGGCAGTTGGGGAACACCGGCTGGGGCTGGGACGACTGCCTGCCCTACTTCAAAAAGTCCGAGAACCATTTCGACGGCAATGACGACTTGCACGGCGGCGACGGCGAATGGCGGGTGGAGCCGGCCCGCATCTCCTGGGAAATCCTGGATGCCTTCGCCGATGCCTGCGTGCAGCACGGCATTCCGCGCACGGCCGACTTCAACCGCGGCAATAACGAGGGTGTCGGCTATTTCCAGGTGAACCAGCGTTCGGGCTGGCGCTGGAACACGTCCAGCGCCTTCCTGAAGCCGGTGAAGAGCCGCGCCAACCTGCAAGTCATGACGGGGGCGCAGGCTGACCGCGTGCTGCTGGAGGGCGGGCGCGCCACCGGCGTCGCCTTCACCCGCGGCGGCGAGGAGCATCAGGTAAAAGCCAATGCGGAGGTGATCCTGGCGGCAGGGGCTATCGGCTCCCCGCATATCATGCAGCTATCCGGCATCGCGCCGGGCGGCGTGCTGGCCGACCATGGCATCCAGGTGAGCCACGAAATGCCGGGCGTGGGTGAGAACCTGCAGGATCATCTGCAACTGCGCTGCGCCTACAAGGTGCAGGGCGTGAAGACCCTGAACAAAAGTTCCCAAGGGCTGTTCAACAAGGCAAAGATCGGCCTGGAATATGCGCTCACCCGGCGCGGGCCCATGTCGATGGCGCCGAGCCAGTTGGGCGTCTTCACCAAGTCCGACCCGGCGCTGGAGACGCCTGACCTGGAATATCACGTTCAGCCCTTGAGCCTGAACAAGTTCGGGGAGCCGCTGGACCCGTTCCCGGCCTTTACCGCCAGCGTCTGCAACGTTCGTCCGGAAAGCCGGGGCACGGTGCGCCTCTTGTCCAGCGATCCGCGCCAGCAGCCGGAGATCGCGCCGAACTACCTCTCGACGGAGGGCGACCGCATTGTGGCCGCCCGCTCCATCCGCATCACGCGCGAGATTGTGGGGCAGCAGCCTCTGGCCAAATACCAGCCGGAGGAGTTCCGCCCCGGCCCCAGCTTCCAGAGCGAGCAGGAACTGGCCACGGCAGCGGGAGACATCGGCACCACGATCTTTCACCCCGTCGGCACGACCAAGATGGGCCAGGCGACCGACCCCATGGCGGTGGTCGATATCGAATGCCGGGTGCATGGCCTGGGCGGTCTGCGCGTGATCGACGCGAGCGTCATGCCCACCATCACCAGCGGCAACACCAACTCCCCCACCATCATGATCGCGGAGAAAGTGGCGGACGCAATGCTGCGGGCGGGGCGGTAAGAGGAGCGGCGGCACTACAGCCCCAGCAGGCCGAAGCCATCTGGTGTGAAAACCGACGGCAGCGAGGCAAGTACGTCGGAAATATCATTCACGACCGGTGGAAAAGGAAAGCTGCCACCTGGGAAACCAGGAACAGTGATTATGATACCACTCTCACTACCTCCGCCGCCTGATGGCAGGTCATCGGCTTCTAGCGTGCGGTCGTCAAAGCGGATTAACTCGGCCTGAACAACGTCTCTCTCCCAGAGGTGAACCGGCCCGTCTCTTTTGAGAAAATCAAAAACATTGACGCCATCGTCAAATGTTCGGCCATTGGGCAGTGTTGGCTCAATTTGAGTGATATCGCCTGCGCTAAGCCGGGTTACAAAGTAGCCAGACTCATCACCCGGCAGCACGACAATATCCAGACCGGCACCGCCGATCAGGATGTCGTTGCCCTTTCCCCTAATGAGGATGTCATCGCCGGAGCCGCCGAGAAGAATATCATCGCCGCCTTGGCCATCAATCACCCGCGTGATCGGCGGGGCGTTCGGGTTGGCAAAATACACGGTTTCGCCATTGTGACCGGTGAATGATTGGAAAGCCGCGTCTTCCGCGGCGCCCAGATCGACGGATGTCTCAATAATCCGCGGGTTTCCAGCTGCGTCGACCGGTAACGATTCACTTCGGTCGCCATCCTGGTCCAGGTCGTAAATATCCGACGGCAAGGTTGAGACATCGCCGCTTTCGACGGCAATACCGCCAGGAAAAAGCGGCACGATAAGAGACTCACCGGGCTTAAAGTCAGCATATTCCACGCCACCCGGCTCGTTGGTGTGCGGCGCTGGATTGATGAACCAGAAGGCATCCGCGGGTTTAGCCGCCGCCACAATCGAGGATTTGTTGAACAGTTTGTTGCCGACCAGATTGCCTCCCACCTGATCCCGTGCGCCACTGAGGTCGTTTTCGCCCTGTAGGCCGCTATTGGCCGTCACGATAATGTTGCTCAGGAGCAGGGCGCTTGGCCCATTGGCGAAAACACCACCGCCAACGTCCGACGTATTGCGGGTGATCGGATTGCCGTATCGCTATCGTCGTTATAGATACCGCCGCCACGGTTCTGGCCGCTAGTGTTCAGCGCATAGTTGCCGCTGATTGTGGTGTTGGTGAGCGTCGCGGTGCTGTCCTCGAAGTGCAGGCCGCCGCCGTTTCCGCTGGCTTTGTTGTCCTGGACGAAAACATTCACTAGATCGACTGAGCCATTTCTGGCGGCGATCGCGCCACCGTCAGCGGCATCGTTGCTTCGCAACTCGGTTTTGATAACGGTCAATGTATTGCCGTTCATCGGCCCCAATGTGCTGCGGGCACCGTTGGTCGTAATGTTGGCGACCGTGTCAACAAAACCGCGTATGGCGAGCCCCGCTTCCCCAAGGGGCTCGGGAATGCTGCCACTCGCGAAGAAAGCCCCGCCAGCGGCGGACGCGCTGTTTTCATCAGAGTAGCCGCCCTCTACGCGAAGACTGGAATCCTCTGTCGCAACGACACCGCTGTATGCTGCTTGGTTGAGCAAATTGGCCACATTTTGCAAAACTACAGAACTATCGTCCTTTGCCCAGATTGCACCGCCATTGTTCGATGCCGCGTTGCCATCGAGTAGGCCATCCTCGAAAACGACTGCGCTATCGCTGGCGAAAACCGCTCCGCCGTCTTGTGCAGTGTTCTCGGAAAGGAAGCTGTCGTTTGATGTCAGACTGCTGCCATTGATCAGCCTCAGGCCGCTGCCTTCGTCTGACGCTGTATTGGTTGCAATGCTACTGCCCGTCAGTGACAAACTGCTGCCGTCAACCGCCAGCCCGCCGCCATTCTGGGCGGAATTGGCGCTCAGAAATACGTCGTCTAGTGAGAGAACGGCCTCCGAACTGGCTTTGATGCCGCCGCCGGTTAAGGCGTCATTCCGGTAAATTTCTGAACCGGCAATTGCCAGAGCTCCGCCTGCCAGATTAATTGCGCCGCCAACGCTCGCAGAACCAGACTCAAAGAAACTATTTTCGACCCGGATATCAACGTTTGCAGAGTCGATGTCACCACAGGCGTTTGTTGCACTACCGCGATAGAAGTCGCCATAGTCAATGGTCAACACTCCATCCTGAATCGAAATGTGGCCGCCATTGGTGGCTGAATTTTCATCGAGTGTAGTATTTGTAAGGGAAAGGCTCGCCCCGTTTTTCGCGAGGAATGCGCCACCCTCTTCGGCTGCTGAGTGTCGAAAGAACACGCCGCCTTGGACTTCAACGTTCGTCCCGTCTGCAAACACGGCACCGCCGTTAGCAGCAGACCCTTCGTAAGCATTCACTTGTTTAACGATGAGGCGGTCACCAGCGCCTCGGGTAAAGACCCCGCCGCCGGATACAGCCTCATTGTTCCTTATAGAGCCGCCAACAAACGCCAAGTAGCCATAGCTCGCGATGCCGCCACCGTTTGTGGTATTGGTGCTGTCGGTTAGCGCTGCGTTGGCCAGTGTCAGCACGGCATCGTCATGCACCAGGACGCCACCGCCGGCATCCGATGCGCTGCCGCCGGTCAGCGACACGCCAGAAGCAACAACCATTGCGCCTTCGACCTCCAGCAGGCGATGGCCAGATGCGCCACCTTCCAGGGTGAGCCGCGCCCCCGTCAACGATGGGTTGGCAACTATGACAAGGTTATCCGTAATCACCAACGGTGCGGCTTGCGTCAGCACAATCGTTTGGCCGGTGAGTGCGGAATCGAGGGTGATCAGGTCGGGTGCGCTGACAACATTGCCAACCAATATTCCGGACAATGACGATCCGGCAGAGCCCGCATTTGCGTTGGCGAGCCCGATTGCTTCGCGCAGTGACAGGCCGTTGCCATCTGCGGCTTCTGCCGCAGCATCCTGGCCATCAAAAGTGTCGTCTAGCAGCGTTGTGATAGTGAAATTCATACTCTATCCCCACTGCAAGTATCAAAAACCACAATATTCACATTGTACCACAGCCATATTGATGACCGTCACTTATTTTTAAATCCATGGTAGATGGTTGATTTTGCGGCAACTACGGTTGGTTTCGCCTTTCTGTCTTCATGCCGGTTTGGTTTGAGGTGGGTAAGGGGCATGTCGGGGAGGTTTGTACCTTCGGCAATGAACGCCGAGCTGTAGCGTGCCGTCTATCCGCGTCGTTGGTATTACATTGCGGCGTTGCCGGACGCTCTGTCGCCGCTACAATCGCCTTCTCTGTCTATCCAGAAGGACGCTGCCCCTGTGACCGGCCATCCGACTATTGTCTCTGCCGACCTCTATGCGCTCTCGCTGCCCTATGCCGAGGCCAAGACCTGGACCATCGGCGGGGTGGAGACCGAGAGCCATTATGTGCTGCTGAAACTGACCGACAGCGCCGGGCGCACGGGGGCCGCCGAGGCGGTTTGCAAGCCAGCCTGGAACGGCATGGAGCAGCCCGTTCTGCTGGCCGCTTTCGCGCATCTGGCCTGGCCGTTGCTGAAAGGCCGGGAAGCGGCGGGCGAGGTGCAAGGGGCGGCGCTGACTAATGGCCTTGCGGGCTCGCTCGCGCCGAAGAGCCTGGCGGATAGCGCCTGGCGGGACCTGGTCTCTCCCTGGCCCGATGCCCTGCGCGGCGTGAAAGTGCCGGGCGCGAAAGTTCTTAACCGCGATGCGCCGGCAAAGATGGCGGAGGAGGCGCGCAAGGGTGTGCTGGAAGAAGGCTACCCCTGCCTGAAAATCAAGATCGGCCAGGGTCTGGAAATCGACGTCCAGGTGCTGGCGGCCATCAACGCCGCCATTGGTGACGAGGCCGTGCTGACCGCCGACGCCAACAGCGCTTACCAGCCGTCGGAAGTCGCGGAACTGGATCGTGTGATGGCCGGTCATGGCGTGGTCTTTCTGGAGGATCCGTGCCCGCTCATGCCCGCCGCAGCGGCGGAGGCGGTGATCCGCGGCTGCTCCCTGCCGGTGGTTGTAGACCGCAACGCCTCGTCACTGGGCATGGCGCGGGCCTTTGCCGAGCGTGGCGCAACCCATTTCAGCGCCAAGCCCACCCGCATAGGGCCGACGGAGGCCGCGTCGGTGGCGGCGCTGGGGGATAGCCTCGGCGGCGGTATTTGCTTCGGCACCTACGCGGAAGGCTCGCTGGGGGCGTTGAACCAGATCGGTTTTGTCGCCCGCTATGTGGGCGAACCGCTGTTTCTGAGCGCTGAAGTGGACTTCCACCGGGAGTTGCTGGGTGATTATCTGCATGCGCCCGTGCGCTTTGACGATGGCTGCTTCTCTCTGCCGGCAGAGGGCAATGCGGCGGCGCAGGTGGATTGGGACAAGGTGGCCAGCATGGCAAAGGCCCATGTGGCGCTGAATTGAAAGAGGACGAACCAATGACCCCAAATCAACTGATGGACCGCGCCATCGAGATTGCCCGCTCCGCGCTGGATGAGCTGGGCACGCTGCCCTATGGCGCGGTGGTGGCGAGGGATGGCGAGATTATCGGCGAGGGGCTGAACCGGGCCATGGGCCTGTCAGACCCCACTTCGCACGGAGAGGTGGAGGCGATGCGCGATGCCTGCCGCAAGCTGGGCACCACCGATCTGGGGGGCGGAGATGTACACGACGGCGGAGCCCTGCTCCATGTGCGTGGCGACCATGCTGCTGTGCGGGATCGGGAAGCTCTATTTTGCAGCTTGACCGGATGACAGCACGGCGCTGATGGGCAGACTGGCGGCGAAGAACCCCTCAGCCCGCCGCCGCTTCTCCATGGCGGAATTAAGGGCGGAGGTCGGACTGCCCGCCGACCGGCGCCAGATGTCGGTGGAGCGGCTCGGCGTGCCTGAAGGGCAGGCGCTGTTCACCGCATTTGTGGAGCGGCACGGCTAACCGCCCGTGCATTTGGCGGCGCTTAGTCTTGACAGAAACCGTATGCGCCCTTAGCCGCTTTCGTTCCAATTTTGCCTAGCCGGTTTCGCCCTCCTCTTTCTGTCCCAGCCTTGAGAGAAGATGACCGACGGTCCCGCCTACCTTTTGCGCGCCATGATTGGCGAAGGCACTATGAGAGCCGATCCGGCCCAGAATGCCGCCGTTCAGCGTCTGCAGGCGCTTTATGAGCGCTTGCAGGGATATCAGCCGGCGGTTGCGGCAGAGCCCAAAGGCAAGGGCCTGTTCGGCAAGCTGTTTGGCGGCAAAGCACCGGAGCCCCCCAAGCCAGCGCCCAAGGGTCTCTATATTTTCGGCCCGGTCGGGCGCGGCAAGTCCATGCTGATGGACCTGTTCTATGAGAACGCGCCGGTCGCGAAAAAGCGCCGGGTGCATTTTCACGCCTTCATGCAGGAGATGCAGGAGCGGGTACACGCGCGCCGCAAGGCTGGCGGGGAAGGCGACCCGCTGCCCGACATCGCCCGGGACGTGGCGGCGGACGCGACCTTGCTGGCCTTCGACGAGTTCCAGGTAGAGAATATCGCTGACGCTATGATCCTGGCCGGGTTGTTCCGCAACCTGTTCGAGAACGGCGTGGTCGTTGTCGCGACCTCCAATGTCGAGCCGCAGAACCTCTATAAGGACGGCCTGCAACGGGCGCGGTTCCTGCCGTTTATTGATTTGTTGCTGGAGCGGGTGGAGGTGCATGAACTGACATCCACCACCGACTACCGGCTGAACCGCCTGATCGGCCGGGCCACCTACCATACGCCGCTGGGGCCGGATGCGGCGGCAGCGCTGAACAAGGCGTTCTCCGATCTGACCGACGACGCACCGCCTCATGCAGAGGTGTTGAAAGTGCGTGGTCGGGAACTAAACGCTTCAGTGACGGCCAAAGGCGTCGCGCGGTTCACGTTTAGTGAACTGTGCGAGCGGCCGTTGGGTGCGGCGGACTATCTCGCCATCGCAGCGCGGTTCCATACTGTAATCCTTTCGGGGATTCCCTTATTGCCCCCAGAAAAGCGGAATGAATCCAAACGTTTCGTAACGCTGATCGATGCCCTTTATGAAGCGAAGGTGAACCTGATTTGCTCAGCGGCTGCACTGCCTCTGGCGCTCAGCCCGGAAGGCGACACGGCCTTTGCCTTTCAACGTACTGTTTCACGCTTGATGGAGATACAGGCGGACGACTATATCGCCGCTGAACACTTGACCTGACACGCATAAAGATGCGCACTGCCGGGGGATAGATACACCGGTCGAACGCGAAGGAGGCCGTGGTTTGCTGCAAACACTTGGTCCCTTCACATCGATCCTGATCGCCTCCCTGTTCCTGACCATGAATCAGGGACTGATGGGCACCATCCTGTCCGTCCGGCTGGCCCAGGTGGACGCATCGGCACAGGTCGCGGACTTGATGACCACGGCTTATTTCCTGGGGCCACGTGTTCGGCTCCCGGCTGGGACACCGCCTATTGGGCGTACGGGCCATATTCGGGGCTTCGCGTCGGTGATGACAATCGCCGCCTGCTCTACCCTGTTGATTCCTGTCATCCCGGAACCTATTGCCTGGATCGCCATCCGCTTTGCGACCGGCACCAGTCTGGTGCTGGCCTTTCTGGTGCTCGAAAGCTGGCTGAACATGATGGCTGGGAACACGGAACGGGGGTCGATCTTTGGCGTCTATATCACGATCGTCTATATCGGCATGACCGGAGGGCAGGCGCTGCTGGGATTGTTGGACCCGCAGATTTTTCACGCGTTCTCCATTGCCGCCATGTGTTTGATGCTGGCCTTGTTTCCCATGACGCTGACCCGGCGCGCGCAACCGGTACTGCCGCCGGAAACCCGCGTGCGGATGATGGATCTGGTGCGCCTTTCGCCGGTTGGCTTTGCAGCCTGTGTGGTCTCCGGCACCCTGACCGGTGCAACCTTTGGTCTGTTCCCGTTCTTTGCTGCCGGCCTTGGCCTGGATACAGCGCGGATTGCGCTGTTCATGTCGGCTGTGGTCAGTGGCGGGCTGATCCTGAACTGGCCGCTGGGCAAACTGTCGGACCGTATGGACCGACGCTGGCTTATCGCCGGATCAGGTATCGCCATCGCCGCCAGCAGCGCCGGGCTGGCGCTCAGCGGGGGGCATCTGACGATCTTGGTTGCGGCAGGCACGGTGCTGGGCGGCGCAACGTCCGTCCTTTATTCGTTGGGCGCGGCGCATACAAACGACAATGCCAGAGGCGTCGATGCGGTCGCCGTCGGTGCTGGTTTGCTGCTGACTTTTGGGGCGGGTGCTATCGCTGGTCCGCCCCTGGCATCGTTGTTGATGGATATCCTGGAGCCGGGGGCACTGTTTGGTTTTACAGGCTTGGTTGGCCTGGCGCTGACCGGATTGGCTGTCGCCCGTATTTTGGTCCGCGACCCGGTAACGGCGGATGAAAAAATCAACTTTGTGCACCAGCCCAGCGCGGTGGCGTCGCCCATCGGTGCGGAAGCAGTCCAGGTGCTGGCGGCAGAGGCGGAGCAACTTGCCGCAGCCGATGGCGGCTCGCAGCCTTTCGTGGGGTTGCCCGAAGCGGAGGTTGCGCGTAGTACCAGCGCCATCGCGCAAAGCGCATAACCGAAAATCTTAGCCCAATTCTGGTGAGGGATATCCCATGGCTCGCAACAAAATCGCATTGATCGGTGCCGGTAACATTGGCGGCACACTGGCTCACTTGGTCGGTATGAAGGAACTTGGTGATGTCGTGATGTTCGACATCGTCGACGGTCTGCCCCTGGGCAAGACGCTGGATATTGCCCAGGGCTCGCCGGTCGAAGGCTTCGACAGCGCCATGAGCGGCACCAACGATTATGCCGATCTGAAAGACGCCGACGTGGTGATCGTTACCGCCGGTGTCGCCCGCAAGCCGGGCATGAGCCGTGATGACCTTATCGGTATCAACACCAAAGTCATGGGCTCGGTCGGCGCCGGTATCAAAGCGCACTGCCCGAACGCCTTCGTTATCTGCATCACCAATCCGTTGGATGCCATGGTAGGCATCCTGCAGGAAGCCTGTGGCCTGCCCACCAACAAGGTTGTCGGCATGGCCGGCGTGCTGGATAGCGCCCGCTTCCGCCTGTTCCTGGCCGAAGAGTTCAACGTGTCCGTCGAAGACATGAACGCGTTTGTGCTGGGCGGCCATGGCGACACCATGGTTCCGCTGATCAACTACTCCACCGTCGCGGGCATTCCGGTGCCGGAGCTGGTGAAGATGGGCTGGTCCACCCAGGAGAAGATCGACAGCATCGTGCAGCGCACCCGTGATGGCGGCGCCGAGATCGTTGGCCTGCTGAAGACCGGCAGCGCGTTCTACGCCCCGGCCTCGTCCGCGGTTCAGATGGCGGACAGCTACTTGAAAGACAAGCGCCGCCTGCTGCCCTGCGCCGCCTACCTGAATGGCGAGTATGGCGTGAAAGGCCTCTATGTCGGTGTGCCGGTCATTATCGGCGCGAACGGCGTGGAGAAGGTTGTGGAAGTGCCGCTGGAAGGCGCAGACCGTGCCGCGTTCGATCACTCTGTCGCTGCCGTGACTGAGCTGTTCGGCGTTGCCAAAGCCCAGCGCGACGCTGGCTAGTGGCCTGATCGAAACGCTTGCATCTGCAAGCGTTTCGATCAGGCCACTCTTTCGCTATGTTGGTGGTTCGCTTCAGCAAAGGGATGGGTACCAGCTGTTTCCATCGAACCCCTAGTGGTCAGATTGAACCGCTAGAGCTGCGGCAGCCAACCACCGCCTAAAGTAGCGCAGCGCCGGTGAAACGGCGCGCGTAGAACATTGTGACGTTCACCCTGGGGATCTGCCGGCCGGGTGTGCCGGCAGGCTCTGGGGCTGAAAGTGGAAACGCTTTTTGAGCAGCCCCTGCAATGGGGATCGCACCTAGGAACAAGAGCGACGCGATGAATATTCATGAGTATCAGGCCAAGCAACTCTTGGCAGGCTACGGGGTGTCTGTGCCCCGCGGCGGCGTAGCATTTACGCCCGACGAAGCGGTAAAAGCCGCGGAAGAGTTGGGCGGTCCCGTTTATGTGGTGAAAGCGCAGATCCATGCTGGCGGCCGCGGCAAGGGCGGCGGCGTGAAGGTGGTAAAATCCATCGACGACGTGTGCGCCGAGGCGACCCGCATGCTGGGCATGACCTTGGTCACGCACCAGACCGGGCCGGAAGGCAAGGAAGTCGGCCGCGTCTACGTCGAAGACGGCTGCGATATCGCACGGGAGCTTTATCTCTCCCTGCTGGTCGACCGCAGCAACAAGCGGATCAACATCATCGCCTCCACTGAAGGCGGCATGGATATCGAGGAAGTCTCGGAGCACTCGCCCGAGGAGATCTTCACCCTCGCCATTGATCCGGTGACGGGCCTGATGCCCTTCCACTGCAACCGCATCGCGATTGCCCTGGGCCTGGACAAGGTGCAGGCGAAGAGCGCGGCGCAGTTCCTGAACGCCATGTACAAGGCCTTTACCGAACTGGATGCGAGTATGGTGGAGATCAACCCGCTGGTCGTGACCGGCGCGGGCGATGTGATGGCGCTGGACGCGAAAATGAACTTCGACGACAATGCTCTGTTCCGCCAGGCTGAAGTCGCCGCGATGCAGGACGAGACGGAAGAGAATGCGCTGGAACTGGAAGCGCAGAAATACGCGCTGAATTATGTGGCGCTGGACGGCACCATCGGTTGCATGGTGAACGGCGCGGGCCTTGCCATGGCGACCATGGACATCATCAAGCTTTACGGCGAAGAACCGGCGAACTTCCTGGACGTGGGCGGTAACGCCAACGAGGAAACCGTCGAGGCTGCCTTCAAGATCATCATGTCGGAGCCGCGGGTCGAAGCGATCCTGATCAATATTTTCGGCGGCATCGCCCGCTGCGATGTGATCGCCGAAGGCGTGGTGGCCGCTGCCAAGGGCATGGACCTGTCCATTCCGCTGGTCGTG
The DNA here is from genome assembly GCA_965202745.1 of Alphaproteobacteria bacterium. Classification (GTDB taxonomy): domain Bacteria; phylum Pseudomonadota; class Alphaproteobacteria; order Bin95; family Bin95; genus JACKII01. The sequence goes on along the minus strand of CBDBCB010000015.1, from coordinate 99,320 downwards.
CGCCTGGAAGGCACGAACGTCGAGAAGGGCAAGGAAATCCTGAAGAATTCTGGCCTGGCCATCGTCCCGGCTGACGACCTGCGGGATGCAGCCAAAAAAGTTTTTAACGCGGCGAAGGAGGCACGCTGATGGGCGTTCTGGTTCACAAAGACACCAAGGTCATCTGCCAGGGCTTCACCGGCAAGCAGGGCAGCTTTCATTCCGAGCAGGCGATTGCCTACGGCACCCGCATGGTTGGCGGCACCAGCCCCGGCAAGGGCGGCTCGTTCCACCTGGGCCTGCCGGTGTTCAACACCGTGATGGAAGCGCAGGAGAAGGTTGGCGTCGACGCCAGCGTGATCTACGTGCCGCCGCCGTTCGCTGCGGACTCCATTCTGGAAGCCATTGACGCGGAAGTGCCGCTGGTCATTTGCATCACCGAGGGTATTCCCGTGCTCGACATGGTGAAGGTGAAGCGGGCGCTGGACGGCTCCAAGTCCCGCCTGATCGGGCCGAATTGCCCGGGCGTCATCACGGTTGGCGAGTGCAAGATCGGCATCATGCCGGGCCATATTCACCAGAAAGGCCGCATCGGCGTTGTCAGCCGCTCCGGTACGCTGACCTATGAAGCGGTCGGCCAGACCACGGCGGCGGGCCTGGGTCAAACCTCGTGCGTCGGCATTGGCGGCGACCCGGTGAATGGCACCAACTTCATAGAATGCCTGCAGATGTTCCATGACGATCCGCAGACCGAAGGCATCATCATGATTGGTGAGATCGGTGGCTTGGCAGAGGAAGACGCGGCAGAGTTCTATGCCTCGCTGGCGAACAAAAAGCCGATGGTCGGATTTATTGCAGGCGCAGCGGCCCCTCCGGGCAAGCGCATGGGCCATGCCGGCGCGATCATCGCCGGCGGCAAAGGCACGGCAGCCGCCAAGTTTCAGGCGTTCCGCGAGGCAGGCATCAATGTCTGTGAATCGCCCGCCGAACTGGGTACGACTATGGTACAGGCCTTGAAGGGCTAGTGTTGAAGTAGCAAGTAGCGTTTGGTCAGTGTTTATGTTGTAAGAAATGCTGACCGCGTTTCTTCAGCCCGACAATGAGGCGTATTTATGGCTAGTCAGATCAATCACGCGAGCTTCCTTACCGGTGGCAACGCGACCTTCGTTGCCGAGCTTTATGGGCTGTACTTATCATCCCCGGATTCTGTCGATCCTAGCTGGGCAGCATTCTTCGAGGATATGAAGAATTCCGGCGAGGCGATGGACGAGCTGGACGCCGCCAAATGGGGCCGGATGCGCGCTAGCGTCATCGAAGCGAACGGCCATGCGTCAACGAATGGGCATGGTGGCAACGGCCAGGTAAATGGCGCAGCCGTCCAGGTGCAAGCGCAGGCGGTTGCCCAGGCAACTCAGGGGGCGAATGACCCGGCCGCGGTGCGGGCCGCAACGATAGACTCGATCCGTGCGTTAATGATGATCCGCGCATACCGCGTTCGCGGCCACCTCTACGCCCAGCTTGATCCACTGGGCATGAGCAAGCCGGGCTATCATTCCGAACTGGACCATCGGTCATACGGCTTTACTGACGACGATCTCGACCGGTTGATTTTTATCGACAACGTCCTGGGCATGGAAACGGCAACGCTCCGCCAGATCATCGATGCCTGCCAGCGCACCTATTGCAACCTGATCGGCGTCGAGTTCATGCATATGCAGGACCCGGAGGAAAAAACCTGGATCCAGCAGCGCATCGAAGAACCACGCAACAATACGGAATTCACGCCGCTGGGCCGCCGCACCATCCTGGAGCGTCTGACCGAAGCCGAGGTCTACGAACAATTCCTGGATCGCCGCTATGTCGGCACCAAGCGCTTTGGTCTGGAAGGCGGCGAATCGCTGATTCCAGCACTGGAGCAGATCATCAAGCGCGGCTCGCAATTGGGCATGGAAGAACTGGTGGTGGGCATGTCGCACCGCGGCCGGCTGACCGTGCTGGCCAACGTTATGGGCAAGTCCTTTACCGCCATTTTCAGCGAATTCCAGGGCAACTCCGCCAATCCGGAAGATGTCCAGGGCTCCGGCGACGTGAAGTACCATCTAGGTACGTCCTCTGACCGGGAGTTCGACGGCAAGGTCGTGCATCTGTCGTTAACGCCGAACCCCTCGCACCTGGAAACCGTCGATCCCGTGGTGATAGGCAAGGTCCGCGCCAAGCAGGAGCAGCGCCAGGACAAAGAACGCGAAAAGGTCGTTCCCTTGCTGCTGCACGGTGATGCGGCGTTCATCGGCCAGGGTGTGGTGGCCGAGACCTTCCTGCTGTCGGATCTGCGTGGCTACCGCGTCGGCGGAACGATCCATGTGGTGGTCAACAACCAGATCGGCTTCACCACGTCGCCGACGGATAGCCGCGGCGGTTTTTACTGCACCGATCTGGCGCGCAGCGTGATGGCGCCGATCTTCCATGTGAACGGCGACGATCCGGAAGCGGTGGTGCATGCTGCCCGCATCTGTACCGAGTTCCGCTACAAGTTCAAAAAAGACGTCGTGCTCGACATGTATTGCTACCGTCGGCAGGGCCATAACGAGGCGGACGAGCCGGCTTTTACCCAGCCGAATATGTACAAGCTGATTGCCAAGCAGGTCGCTACCCGCACGCTTTATGCACAGCGGCTGGTTGATGAAGGCCTGCTGCCGCAGGCAGACGCCGACGCAATGGTCGCTGATTTCCGCGCCAAGCTGGAATCGGATTTTGAGGCGTCCAAATCGTTCAAACCGAACAAGGCCGACTGGCTGGAAGGCGCGTGGGTCGGCCTGAACATTGCCCGCGGCGAGGACTGTCGGGGCGAAACGCCGGTGGATGCCGATGTCCTGCGGGGTATCGCAGCCAAGATGACCAGCATACCGGAAGGGTTCAATCTCAACCGCAAGATCGCCCGCCAGTTCGATGCCCGGCGCAAAGCCGTGGAGACAGGCCAGGGGATCGATTGGGCGACGGCGGAAGCGCTGGCATTCGGCTCGCTGATGGCGGAGGGCACCCCGGTGCGTCTGTCCGGGCAGGACTGCGGCCGCGGCACCTTCTCGCAGCGTCACGCGGTGCTGACCGATCAGTCCAACGAAGACAAATACATACCGCTGGCCAATCTCACGGAAAATCAGGCGCGGTTCGAAATCCACGATTCGCCGCTGGCGGAATACTCCGTGCTGGGCTTCGAGTATGGTTACACCCAGTCTGAACCGCATGCGTTGGTAATGTGGGAAGCGCAGTTCGGCGACTTTGCCAACGGCGCCCAGGTGATGATCGACACCTACATCGCGGCGGCGGAATCCAAATGGCTGCGCATGTCCGGCATCGTCATGTTGTTGCCGCACGGCTATGAAGGTCAGGGCCCGGAGCATTCCTCTGCCCGCCTGGAGCGGTATCTGCAACTTTGCGCTGAAGACAATATCCAAGTTTGCGTGCCGACGACGCCCGCTAGCTACTTCCATATGCTTCGCCGCCAGGTGCGCCGGAACTTCCGCAAACCGCTGATCGTGATGACGCCAAAGTTTCTGTTGCGGCACAAGGCTTGTGTCTCGGCGCTGGATGCTTTCGCAGCAGGCAGCAGCTTCCACCGGGTATTGCCCGACAGCACCGTCAGCGTGGATGCCAAGAAAGTGCGCCGCGTCGTGCTGTGCAGCGGCAAGGTCTACTATGATCTGGCGGCCAAGGCGGAAGAGGCTGGCGTGAAGGACGTGGCCATAGTGCGGCTGGAACAGCTCTATCCGTTCCCCCGGCTGTCGTTGCCGGCGGAACTCATCAAGTATCCGAATGCCGAAGTAGTGTGGTGCCAGGAAGAGCCTGAGAATATGGGGGCCTGGCACTTTATCGACCGCCGCATCGAGAAGACGCTCTCCGAAATCACCGACGTGAAGATGAAGGCGAAGCGGCCCATATATGTTGGACGCCCGGAGAGCGCCTCGCCCGCGACCGGATTGTTCAAACACCATGTGGCAGAACAAGAAAAACTGGTGAATGAAGCTCTGTTGCTTGCCTAGGCCGCCATGACTTAAGACAGGTTAACCGCTAAGAGGACATGATGAGCGCTGATATTGTCGTGCCGGCCCTGGGTGAGTCGGTCAGTGAAGCCACGATTGCCCGCTGGCTGAAGCAGCCAGGCGAGGCGGTCGCAGCCGATGAGCCGCTGGTCGAGCTGGAGACCGACAAGGTCACCGTCGAAATACCGGCACTCCAGGCCGGCGTGCTGTCCGACCTGCAATTCGGCGAAGGCGACAATGTCGAAGTCGGCGCGTTGCTCGGCCGGATTATCGAGGGTAGCGGTGCGGCTGCGGCTCCTGCACCCGCTGCTCCGGCTCCGGCTCTGGCTGCTGCGCCTGCGAAACCTGCTGCGCCAGCTCCTGCCGCCGCTGCTGGCGGGCCATTGGCCGCTGCCGGTCCTGCGGCGAAGAAAGCCGCCGCTGACCTGGGCGTCTCCGCCGATGCCATCCAGCCGACCGGCCGGGATGGCCGCGCGACCAAGGCCGATGTGGTCGCCGCTGCCTCGGCACCTGTTGCGGCTCCGGCTCCGGCTCCGGCAGTTGAAGCACCGGCTGCTGGCGGTAGCCGGTCCGAAGAGCGGGTGCGCATGTCGCGCCTTCGCAAGACCATCGCCGCCCGCCTGAAGAGCGCCCAGAATACCGCCGCCAATGCTGACCACCTTCAACGAAGTGGACATGACGGAAGTGCTGGCGATCCGGAAGGAATTCCAGGAGAACTTCGAGAAACGCCACGGGGTGCGCCTTGGCTTCATGTCGTTCTTCGCCAAAGCCTCCATTGCGGCACTGCGGGAAATTCCGGCGGTGAACGCGGAAATCGACGGCGACGAGATCGTCTACAAGAACTATTACGATATCGGTGTTGCGGTGGGCACGCCCAGCGGTCTGGTGGTGCCCGTGGTCCGTAATGCGGAGGCGATGACCTTCGCCGACGTGGAAAAGACTATCGGTGATTTCGGCCGCCGCGCACGCGACGGCAAGCTGAAGATGGACGAGCTTTCCGGCGGCACCTTCACCATTTCGAACGGTGGCGTCTACGGTTCGCTGATGTCGACGCCGATCCTGAACTCGCCGCAGTCGGCCATTCTGGGCCTGCACAAGATCCAGCAGCGCCCGATGGTTATGCCCGACGGCTCCATCCAGGCGCGGCCGATGATGTATCTGGCCATGTCGTATGACCACCGCATCATTGACGGCTCTGAAGCGGTGACGGCACTGGTGCGGATCAAAGAAGGCATCGAATACCCGAGCCGCCTGCTGTTCGATATGTAGGCATGGCGGGCCCGCGCCTCTCTGATATTTCCAGTGGAAGGGATTCCCTCCAATGTATGATGTAATCGTGATAGGCGGCGGTCCCGGCGGCTATGTTGCGGCCATTCGGGCGGCCCAATTGGGTATGAAGACGGCCTGCGTGGAAATGCGTGGCGCGCTTGGCGGTACCTGCCTGAATGTCGGCTGCATCCCCTCCAAGGAATTGCTGCACGCCTCTCACAAGTACGAGGAAGTCACCAAGGGCTTTGCCAAGCTTGGTGTGAAGGTCGAGGGCGTATCGCTCGACCTCAAGCAGATGATGAAGGCCAAGACCCAGGTGGTTGGCAGCCTTACCAAGGGCATTGAGTTCCTCTTCAAGAAGAACAAGGTCGACTACATCAAGGGCACGGGCCGCATTCTGGAAGCAGGCAAGGTCAAGGTTGTGGGCTTCGACGGCAGCGACCAGACGCTGGAGACGAAGAACATCATCATCGCCACGGGCTCCGAAGTGGCGATGCTGCCGGGCGTGGAAGTGGACGAGGATCGCATTGTCTCCTCCACTGGCGCACTGAACCTGAAGGAAGTGCCAAAGCACTTGGTGTTGATCGGCGGCGGCATTATCGGGCTGGAGATGGGCGTTGTCTGGCACCGGTTAGGCGCGAAGGTCACCGTGGTGGAATTCCTGGACCACATCGTGCCGGGCGTCGATCTGGAAGTCGCCAAGGAAATGCAGAAGCTGCTGAAGAAGCAAGGCTTCGACTTCAAGCTTTCCACCAAAGTCACGGGCACGGAGAAGACCAAAGACGGCGTGCAGGTGACGGTGGAGCCGGTTGCGGGCGGCGATGCCGAAGTAATCGACTGCGATACCGTGTTGCTGTGCGTGGGTCGCATGCCCTACACTGGCTCTTTGAGCCTGGAAGGCGCGGGCGTCGCCATGGATGAGCGCGGCCGGGTGGCCGTGGACGCGCAGTTCCACACCAACGTTGCTGGCATCTATGCCATCGGAGACGTGATCGCCGGACCAATGCTGGCGCACAAGGCGGAAGACGAGGGCGCGGCCTGTGCCGAAATCATCGCCGGGCAGCATCCGCACATCGACTACAACTGCATTCCGGGCGTGGTCTACACCCACCCTGAAATCGCCTGGGTCGGCAAGACCGAGGAGCAACTGAAGGACGAGGGCCGGGCCTACAAGGTTGGTAAGTTCCCCTTCATGGCGAACAGCCGTGCACGGGCCTCGGGCGATAGCGAGGGCTTTGTGAAGGTTCTGGCGGATGCCGGGACCGACGAGGTGCTGGGCGTGCATATTATCGGCGCGGATGCTGGCACGATGATTGCCGAGGCCGTGCTGGCCATGGAGTTCAAGGCCAACACCGAAGATATTGCCCGCACCTGCCATGCTCACCCGACGTTGAATGAGGCAGTGAAAGAAGCCGCCATGGCGGTTGGCAGCGGGGCCATCCATATTTAGGGGCTGTCCGCCTAACTCTTTGTGGTGCCTCAAGATGACGAACGAAAGTGCCACGACAGCCACGCGGTCCCGGCTCGCGGCAGCGCCGCATCCGGGAATGCGGAACGAATTGAGGAAGGCGTAAAAAAAAAGGTTGCATCCCCGGAGACGTGAAAGTGTCATCCGAGGCAGCTTGGCCGCGAGTGTTCCGTCTTGGTCCGGATACCGGAACGGTGGCGTTGTTTCCCGCCGCTCTCTATCCTTTCCTCACGAGGAAACACTGAAGAGGCGAGGAACACTCCCATGGCGAATTTTGAAGGCAAGGTAGCGCTGGTAACCGGCGCGGGCTCCGGTATCGGGCGGCAGATGGCGCTCTCCATCGCGAGCGGCGGCGGGGCTGTTATGTGCGCCGACATTGACGAGCAGGGTGCGCAGGCAACCGCCGCACGGGTCGAGGAAGCAGGCGCGAAGGCGCTGGCCATCGGTCTGGATGTGACCGACTCCGACGCGGTCAAAGGCGCGCTGGAGAAGACGGCCAAGGACATGGGCCGCCTGGACGTGCTGATGAACAACGCGGGCATAGGCAGCGGCTTCAGCTGGGACCGCATCCAGCAGGTTAATCTTTCCGGCGTTTACTATGGGCTGATCCATGCCTGCCCGATGATGGCAGCGGAGGGTGGCGGCGCGATTGTCAACACGGCCTCCATCGCTGGCCTGCACGGGTTGGTGCGCCAAACCTCCTTCGCCGACGACCTGCCGATCCTGGAGGGTGCGGCTTCCTACGTCGCGGCCAAGCATGGCGTCGTCGGCCTGACCAAGCAGTTTGCGGTGGCATTCGGTACCAAGGGCGTGCGGGTCAATGCCGTCTGTCCCGGCTACATCGTGACACCGATGACAGAGAAATCGCGCGCTGGCGACGGGCATGCTTTCTTGGAAAGTATTCACCCCATGGGCCGCCTGGGCGAGCCGGAGGAAGTGGCGGCGGTCGCTGCATTCCTGGGAAGCGATGCCGCCAGCTTCGTGACGGGCGTCGCTATGCCCGTCGACGGGGGCTACTCCGCGCGGTAGAACGCTATTCGGTATTGCCAAGTTGTTGGCGGCAGACAGTGCTTCATTGGCGGCGGCTGGGTCACGCCACCATTTCTGCGGTGTAGCCGGACCATAGGCTGAATGCATCGGAACGGGCGTGGCGGTATGAAGTTGCGTTGAGTTGATAACGGGGGGGGCGGAAAACCAGGTTGATCTGATCGTGCGCAGACAAAAACCTCTGAGCTTGCCGGTGAGATTTGAACCGGCCCAATATTTTTCTCTTTTGCGAGTTGAGCGGTGCGAGACTTCGATCACGTTGTTTAGGCCTTTGTGAGCCCGGTGGTCAGCTTTCGGGGCCAATGACTTGATCGGTTTGATGTAGCTAGGCAACTTGTCCGTGATGACGACTCTCGGTTCGCCAAACCGTTCGGTCAATCTTTGGAAAAAGCGCCTTGCCGCTTTGGCATTTCGGCGCGATTGCACGAGGATATCAAGAACGTCTCCATTGGCGTCGATCGCCCGCCACAGCCAGTGTTTCTTGCCGCGGATCATGATCACGACTTCGTCCATGTGCCACTTGTCGTTCGGTGAAGGTCGATCCCGCCGGATGCAATCCGCAAAATGTCGACCAAAACGATTGACCCACAACCGGACCGTTTCCCGACTGACAATCACACCCCGCGCAGCCAACAAGTCTTCAACATCAGCAGTGCTCAGTGCGAAGCGGTGGTACGCCCAGACTGCCCAAGCAATGATCTCACGAGAAAAGCGGAACCCCTTCAGGCGCGGCAAGGTGGTCGGAATGTTCATGACCCACTGATAACCCGGTCAAGTCAGGCGAACAAATTGGCAATACCAGGCTGGGTTATGCACAGCGACCCGGCGCGCGCCCGCGCTCAGCACCTGCGGCTGGATCAGTAGCCGCGTCACCGGCCCGGCCAGCACCTGCACCGGCCGGAAGTCCACCGCCCGCACCGCCGCCACGCCTGGCAGCGCATGGCCCAGGTCAGGCAGCACCTGCACCAGCATGGCGCGGTTTTCCTCTATCCGCTGCCACTTCAACCATTGTCGGTTGAAGTTGAAAGACAGGGCCGCCACCGGCGGATTGTAGCTGTTTGCGGTATCGTCAGAGGGGTCGATGGCCGGAATGAACGGCAGCACGTCGCTGTCATAAGTGAAGCTGGCGATGGGCTTGGCGCTTGCGTTCTGCTTCAATTGCCAGGCGAGCGCCGCCAGGTCCTCCTCCACCAGTACCGGATCACCGCTGCCCGACAGGTGCAGGTTCAACCCCTCCGTCCCGTTCACCGCCAGCACCGGAGTCTGAAAGCGGTAGTTCGGCCCGAGCACTTCCAGCGCCGCATAGGCTGTCAGGACCTTGACCATCGACGCCGGTATGAAAGCCCGCCCCGCGTTGTGCTGGCGGCGGATTTTGCCGCTCTCCAGTTCCACCACCAGATAGCCCATATCGGCCGGCAAAAACCTTGCCTTGGCAATGAGTTCGGCCTCAGCCGCATCCTGCGCTGCCGCAGGTATTGCCGGTCCCGCCATCAGGAGCAGCACCAGCGCCGCATTCACGAACCGCCGTCCATGGGGTAGAGGTAAGGGGTCACGTCCGGCAATGGCGCGGCAGACCTTTTGGTGGAGGGTGAGCATGCCCATTCCAGCAACCGGCGAGCCGGCCCCCCGGTTCCGCACCACAATGATTGACGGCCAGCCACTGGCCAGCGACGACCTGGCCGGGCGCTTTACCACGCTGTGCTTTTTCGGCTCCGCCGGTGTGCCGCAAATGGCGGAAATGGCCCACGCCATCGCCGCCAATAGCGAGGTTTTCGACGGCCTGGACCACCAATTTGTCGGCATCAGCATCGACCCTAACGACACCGCACCCGACCGCGGCCTGGTCAATGCCTCCCCCGCCGTCCGCTGGATCATCGATGGCGGGCAGGCTCTCAGCCGCTTGTTCGGTGCCGCACCGGAACAAGCCGCGCAGGACACCCCGGAGGACGCCACGGAAGACACCACCGGCGAAGGGGTCCAGTTCCCGCCGCTGACCATTTTGCTGGACGCCAACATGCGCGTCCTCTCCTGCCACAAGATCAGCGACCCGGCGTCCCATCCGGCAGCGCTGGCCCAGTTCCTGAACGCCTTACCCACTTTTGGCCCGCCCCGCCCAGCGCTATCACAGGCACCCGTGATCTTTGTGCCCATGGCATTCGAGTCCGAGTTCTGCCGCCGCCTCATCGCCCATTTTGAGGCGACCGGCGGCCACCCCTCCGGCATTCTGGAAGACGTGGGTGACAAGACCGAACTGACCTTCGACCCGGCGCGCAAGCGCCGCCAGGACCTGCTCATCGCCGACAAGTATCTGCAGCAGGCAGCCCATGCCCGTATCGCTCGCCGCGTCGGACCAGAGATCCGCAAGGCGTTCCAGTTCGACGTGACCCGGCTGGAGCGTTTAGTCATTACGCGCTATTCCGCAGGCGATTTCCAGGCGCGCCACCGCGACAACGCCGCCCGCGGCACGGCGCACCGCATATTCTCTATCACCATTCCGCTTAACGCAGGCGAGTATACCGGCGGGCATTTGCGTTTCCCTTAATTCGGCCCTCAGATCTACCAGATTCCCACCGGCTGCGCGATGGTCCACTCCTGCGGCCTGCTGCATGAGGTGACGCCGGTCATGGAAGGCACCCGCTACACCTATATCCCCATCGTCTACAACGAACCCGCCGCCCAACTGCGCGGGAAGAACAAGGAATTCCTGGGCGAAGGCGTAACCTTGGACCGGCGGGAGTACATGGGATAGCGGTTGTTCGGTAACATTTTACCTTATCCATAACCAGCTGCCCAAAAACCATTTACCACCCAAAAATAACATAAACGAAACTAAACGTTTATGCGCAAAATTAAACCATTTCGGGGGCAAACGGTTTAGGTACAATTTATCTTTTGTTTATCTCATGATTATCCAATGTTCAGTCACGGCTTATCTGTATTTTTAGTAACTGCATGGCATTACGCAGAAGCATCGTTTTAGCCCTCAGTATATAGGTCGCGCACCCGTCATTTTCAGTGCTAGAATCGTTGCTCACAGCCATTATGGAGCCCCCGCTCATGCTCGCTTCTGCTGACCGCAATTGGCGCGAGTATTACCGCCGCACGGGCGAACGTCCGCCTCGTCCGACCCTGCTCTTCGCCCTCGACCGGTTCAAGACGCCGGGCGTCGCCGTCGACCTAGGCTGCGGCGGCGGGCGGGATGTGGTGGAGATGCTGCACCGCGGCTGGACCGTCCACGGTGTCGACCAATCCGCCAGCGCCGGGGAGGAAACCCTCGCCCGCCCGGATTTTCCGGATGCCAGCTTGCCCTCCACCGGCAGCTTCTCCTTCATCCACGCCCGCTCAGAGGAGGCCATCTGGCCGCAAAACGACCTCACAAACTCCAGCTTCGCCCTGCCCCTCTGCCCGCCGGCTGCCTTCCCCGATCTCTGGCAGAACATCACCAGCCGCCTGAAGCCCGGCGGCCGCTTCTCCGGCCAGCTTTACGGGCCAAAGGATTCCTGGTTCCGCCGCGACGGCATCACCTTCCACAGCCGCGCTGAGGTCGAAGCCCTGCTTGAAGGCTGGGATGTAGAATTGCTGGACGAGGAAGAAGACGACAGCACCACGCCCCGCGGCACCCAAAAACACTGGCACATCTGGCACATCGTTGCGCGGAGACCCTAGTGGCTCGACGGAAACGGATGGTACCCGTCCGTTTGCTGAATCGAACCACCAACGTACTGAAGAGTGGGGTGATGAAGAAGTTCTTGGCAGGACTGAAACGTCACCCTTCGACAAGCTCAGGATGCAGAGAATTTGCTGAGGCTTGTTGAAATCCAACAAAAATTAACCCTTCACCCTGAGCCTGTCGAAGGGTGACGGCAGAGGTTTGGGCTTTTTCAGCAGCCTGCTAGAACTTAAGGTGCGCTGCGCACTGTAACCGAAGGACAAGTTATGGCTCGCATCGACACTGGCACGGAAGAATTGCTCGCTGATCTGACCGACCGCGTGTTGACCGTCACATTAAATCGGCCGGAAGCGCGCAATGCGCTTTCGCCAGAGTTGATGTTCGGTTTTCGGCGGACATTGGCGGAATATGGCGACCATCCAGACGTTGGCGCGTTGGTTGTCACCGGCTCCGGCAGCGCCTTCTCGTCCGGCGGTGATGTCAAACGCATGGCAGCGCGCAAAGACGGCGAGCAGACCGCAGAGGCCAAGTATCAGGAGATGCTGGCACGCCACAAGGAGACAGCGGGCGTCATCCGTGGGCTTCGCATCCCAACGGTCGCGGCCTTGCCTGGCCCGGCTGCCGGCGCCGGCCTGGCGCTGGCGCTATCCTGCGATCTGCGCATCATGGCAGACAGCGCGTTCGTCACCACTGGCTATGCCCGCATTGCGCTGCCGGGCGACTACGGCGTCGTTTGGTTGCTCACCCGCATCGTCGGACCAGGCCGGGCCCGCCAGCTGATGCTGACTTCGGAGCGCATCACCGCAGAACAGGCGCTGGCGCTTGGCCTCGTCAACCAGGTCGTCGCGGCTGACGGACTGGCGGCGGTGACCCGAGCTCTGGTCAGTCCGATGGCGAATGGCCCGCGTGTGGCGTACCGCTATATCAAGGATAATCTCGACGAAGCGCTCGACATCGACCACGCGACCGCCATCGACCACGAAACCGCCCGCATGCTGCGCGCGCAAAGCACCGCTGACCATAAAGAGGCAGCACGGGCATTCGTTGAGAAGCGATCACCCAAATTCATTGGCGGTTGAGTGGAAGTTGGTATCAGGTGCCGGGGCAACCAGCCTTCGCCTTAACTGGAAGCCGTGCTAAGGCTTAAGTTGCTCAATTGGCAATACCGATCCGCATCGTTGACGTCTGCACACCCGCCTAATCGGCAACACGTCAACCGTGGCGGATAGGGCAACACGCCTCCACCCGTGCGCCCAAAACGCCTGCAAGGCCCACTACGCTTGCGGCCCGGGGCATGCATCGGCATGATGCGACCTAAGTCTATAGGCCGTTGCTCCACCTCGGCCATTCCTGCCCGCCGTTTTGGAGTCGGTTTCTCAGCCATGTCCGATCTCGCCGCCATGCGCGCCGAAAAGCTGCAATCCATCGAGAGTATCCAGGAAGGCTATGCCGCTCTGGGTTATATTTGCTCCCGCACCATTGCCACCGCCATTTACGTCGCCTGCCATCTGGAAAAGCCGATCCTGATCGAAGGCCCCGCGGGCGTCGGCAAGACAGAGCTTGCCAACACCACGTCCGCCTACCTGGAAGCACCGCTGATTCGCCTCCAGTGTTACGAAGGCCTGGACGAAGGTAAGGCGCTGTATGAATGGCGCTACGCCAAGCAGCTGCTCTATACCCAGATCCTGAAGGACAAGATGGACGAGGTGCTGCAAGGCGCGCAGGGTCTCTCCGCCTCCATGGATCAGTTGCACAAACATTCCGACGTCTTCTTCTCTGAACGCTTCCTGGCGCCCCGCCCGCTGTTGCAGGCACTGAAGGAAGACGACGGCTGTGTCCTGTTGATCGACGAGGTCGATAAATCAGACCACGAATTCGAGGCGTTCCTGCTGGAAATTCTCTCCGAATTTCAGATCTCCATCCCGGAACTCGGCACGATCAAGGCCAAGAAGCGTCCCTACGTCTTCCTGACCTCCAACAACACGCGCGACATGTCGGACGCCCTGAAGCGCCGCTGCCTGCATCTGTTCGTGCCGTTCCCGGATGCCAAGTTGGAGCGCTCCATCATTCAGGCCCGCGTGCCGGAAATTCCCACGGCGCTGCGCACGCAGTTGGTGGAATTCGTCCAAAGCGTCCGCGAGATGGACCTGAAAAAGCAGCCGAGTGTATCGGAAACCATCGACTGGGCGCGGGTGCTGCTGTTGCTGCACGCAACCGAGCTGGAAGCCGACATGGTGCGCGAGACGCTGAACGTCTTCCTGAAGTTCGAGGAAGATATCCAGGCCGTCGATCAGCACCTCTATGAGTTCATCCGCAATGCGGAGAAAGCGGCCGCCTGATGGCTGACGACCGGGACTTTGTCGCAGAACTGAACAGCAATCCCCTGCCGTTCGGCCAGTTACTCGGCATTGTCTTTACCGTCGCAGAACCGGAGCGGGTGGTGGCAGAAATGCCGGTCCGCCCGGAACTCTGCACCCGGCCCGATATCTGCCATGGTGGCGCGCTGATGGCCTTTGCCGACACGGTCGGCGCGGCGGCAACCATCGTGAACCTGCCCGACGGGCACGGCACCACGACCTTGGAGAGCAAGACCAACTTCCTCTCCGGCGCGCTCTTGGGGGCAAAATTGATTGCCGAGGCGACCCCCATTCACCGGGGCCGCTCCGCCCAGGTCTGGCAGACCCGCATCACGGCGCATGGCGGCAAGCTCGCTGCCGTCGTGATCCAAACCCAAATGGTGCTCGCCCCCCGCAATTGATTGTGCTGGTTGCGGGATGAGCACCGCCGCGTTTCTGCATAAGACTTTTGTCCAGGCCTACGTACCTGCAAGCCTTTGCCGATCCGGTTTTTCCGATATTCTTTTGCGATGCGGTAGGATATCGCTTGCCCGCATGGGTGCTATCGGATAGGTAAATGCTCCCGCATTTCAGCAGAAAATGGGCACAGCACCGACATTTGCGCTGCGAGATTGCGGGCTAGCATACAAACGGTATGCAAATGGAAACCGCATACCGTTTGTATGCAAGTATTAGATAACGTGTGATCCGTTCCACCCAATCGAACCGGACCGGCGCACACGATTTTCCCCCTGAGTGGCGGGGAGATCGCGAATGACAAGGACGCTCCAAGTCTGGACAAGATTGGAGCAGCAGCCAGGAGGATAAAGGATGCAACGGCCCGCTGCTCAAGGCCTATACGATCCGCGTAACGAGCACGACTCGTGCGGTGTCGGCTTTGTTGCGGATATCAAGGGCCGAAAATCGCATCAGCACGTCCGCGATGGCCTCCAGATTCTGCTCAACCTGGATCACCGTGGTGCCGTTGGCGCCGACCCGCTGACCGGCGATGGCGCTGGCATTCTGACTCAGCTTCCGGACGCTTTTTTCCGCGCCGTCTGTGGCTTCGACCTGCCGGCCAACGGTGAATACGGTGTTGGCATGCTGTTCCTGCCGCGGGACGCCAAAGCGCGTGCGCATATGGAAACGCTCTGGGGAAAGTCCGTTGTCGCCGAAGGCATGAGCGTCCTCGGCTGGCGCGACGTGCCGGTAAATTCTTCCATCCTGGGCAAAGCCGTAGCAGCCGTCGAACCCTGCCACCGGCAGATTTTCATCGCGAACACCGCCGGTTGGGAACAGGACACGTTCGAGCGCAAGCTCTATGTTGCACGCAAAGGCGTCATCACCGCGATCAACAATTCCAGCCTGGAAGGCGCGGCAGACTATTACCCAGTATCCTGCTCCAGCCGCACGATTATCTATAAGGGCATGCTGCTGGCCGGTCAGGTCGGCCCCTATTATAGTGACCTGAGCGACGAACGGTTCGTCAGCGCCTTTGCCCTGGTGCATCAGCGTTTTTCGACCAACACATTCCCATCCTGGCGGCTCGCCCACCCCTACCGCTACATCTGCCATAATGGTGAGATCAATACGGTACGCGGCAACATCAATTGGATGACCGCACGCAAGCATTCCATGAAGTCGGAGCTGTTTGGCAGCGACCTGGATAAGGTCTGGCCGCTGATCCCCGAAGGCCAGTCCGATACGGCCTGCTTCGACAATGCGCTGGAGCTGATGGTGCTGGGCGGCTATCCGCTGATGCACGCCATGATGCTGATGGTCCCGGAAGCCTGGGCCAAAAACAAGCTGATGGATGAGAAGCGCCGCGCATTCTATGAATACAACGCTGCGCTGATGGAGCCGTGGGACGGCCCCGCCGCTGTCTGCTTTACCGACGGACGCCAGATCGGCGCGACGCTGGACCGGAACGGCCTGCGCCCCGCCCGCTACCTGGTCACTACCGACGACCGCATCGTCATGGGCTCCGAGATCGGCGTGCTGGATATCCCGCCGGAGATGATCAAGGAACAGTGGCGGCTACAGCCCGGCAAGATGCTGCTGGTGGATATGGAACAGGGCCGCATCGTCGATGATGCGGAGCTGAAAGCCTCGCTCGCCTACGCGAACCCCTATCAGCAGTGGCTGGAAGAAATCCAGTACCAGTTGGAAGTTCTGCCGGACGCGCAGAAGGAACCGCCGACCAGCAACATCCCGCTGCTGGATCGCCAACAGGCATTTGGCTACACCCAGGAAGATACGAAATTCTTCCTGGACCCGATGGCCACGGCGGGCGACGACCCGATCGGTTCCATGGGCAAGGACACGCCAATCAGCGTGCTCTCCGACAAGCCCAAGCTGCTGTATACCTATTTCAAGCAGAACTTCGCCCAGGTCACGAACCCGCCGATCGATCCGATCCGCGAAGAATTGGTCATGAGCCTGACCACGCTCATCGGTCCGCGACCCAATCTGCTGGGCAAGGGCCACGACCCCGACCACAAGCGCCTGGAAGCTCACCAGCCGATCCTGTCGAATCTGGACCTCGAGAAAATCCGGGAATTCGACGAGTTGGTCGGTGATGCGTTCCGCACCAAGACGCTCGACATTTGCTGGGATTCGGACACAGGCACCGACGGCCTGGCTCCGGCCCTGGCAACGCTCTGTGCTGCTGCCGAAGACGCGGTTGGTGAGGAGTACAATATCCTCATTCTGTCCGACCGGGGCATGAGCGCTTCCCGCATCCCGATGCCTGCATTGCTCGCCTGTTCTGCCGTGCATCACCACCTGATCCGCAAGGGCTTGCGCACCGAAACCGGTCTGGTGATCGAGACGGGCGAAGCGCGCGAAGTGCACCATATGTGCGTGCTGGCCGGCTATGGCGCGGAGGCGATCAACCCCTATCTGGCCTTCGAAACCATCGCTGACCGCCTGGATGATCTGGGCGGCCTGACGCTGGAGCAAGCGTCCTACAATTACGTGAAGGCGCTGAATAAGGGCATCCTGAAGGTCTGCTCCAAGATGGGCATCTCAACCTATCAGAGCTATTGCGGCGCACAGATTTTCGACGGCGTCGGCCTGTCTACCCGCTTCGTCGATCAATACTTCACCGGCACCCAAACCAAGGTCGAAGGTGTCGGCCTGGAAGATGTCGCGCGCGAGACCGTGATCCGCCACGCCCGCGCCTTCGGCAACGATCCCACACTAGCCAAAATGCTGGATGTCGGCGGCGAGTATGCCTTCCGCTTCCGCGGCGAGCACCACGCCTGGAACCCGACCAGCGTCGCCCATCTGCAACACGCTGTCCGCGGCAACAATTCGAACGAATACAAGCTGTTCGCCGAGCAGATGAGCGACCAGTCGGCCAAGCTCTACACCCTGCGCGGTCTTTTTGAGATCAAGGCTGGCAACGCCATTTCCATCGACGAAGTCGAGCCTGCTACCTACATCGTCAAGCGCTTCTCCACCGGCGCGATGAGCTTTGGCTCCATCAGCCGCGAGGCGCACACGACGCTTGCCATCGCCATGAACCGCATCGGCGGACGCTCCAACACGGGCGAAGGCGGCGAAGAGCCTGACCGCTTCGTGCCCATGGCAAAGGACCATCCTTTCTGGAAACAGGAAGGCGACACCATGCGCTCGCGCATCAAGCAGGTGGCGTCGGGCCGGTTCGGCGTGACGACCGAATACCTGGTCAATGCGGACGATATCCAGATCAAGATGGCCCAGGGCGCGAAGCCCGGCGAGGGCGGTCAGTTACCCGGTCACAAGGTGGACCGCGCCATTGCGAGCGTGCGCCACTCGACCCCGGGCGTCGGCCTGATCTCTCCGCCGCCGCACCATGACATCTATTCGATCGAGGATCTGGCGCAGCTGATCCACGACCTGAAGAACGCGAACCCCCGCGCCCGCATCAGCATCAAGCTGGTGTCAGAGGTCGGCGTCGGCACTGTTGCCGCCGGCGTCTCCAAGGCAAAAGCGGATCACGTCACCATTTCAGGTTTCGAGGGCGGCACTGGCGCCTCTCCGATCACCTCCCTCACCCATGCGGGCAGCCCCTGGGAAATCGGCCTCGCCGAAACCCACCAGACGCTGGTCCTGAACGGTCTGCGTGGCCGCATCGCGGTACAGGCAGACGGTGGCCTCCGCACCGGCCGCGACGTCGTTATCGCTGCCTTGCTGGGTGCGGACGAATTCGGCTTTGCCACCGCGCCGCTGATCAGCATGGGCTGCATCATGATGCGCAAGTGCCACCTGAACACCTGCCCGGTCGGCGTCGCGACGCAGGACCCGGAACTGCGCAAGCGCTTCCAGGGCACACCGGACAACGTCATCAACTACTTCTTCTTCGTCGCCGAAGAAATCCGCGAGATCATGGCGTCTCTCGGCTTCCGCACGCTGAATGAGATGGTTGGGCGAACCGACAAGCTCGACATGCAGAAAGCCGTTGCTCACTGGAAGGCGCAGGGCGTCAACCTGGGCAAGCTGATGTATCAACCGAATGTAGGCCCGGAAATCGCCACCTACAATTGCGAGGACCAGGATCACGGCCTCGAAAATGCGCTGGACCAGACGCTGATCGCCAAGGCGCAGCCTGCCCTGGAACGGCGTGAGCCCGTGCAAATCCCAACCGAAGTTCGCAACATCAACCGCGCCGTCGGCGCGATGCTGTCGGGTGAAGTTGCCAAGCGCTACGGCCATGCGGGCCTGCCCGAAGACACCATCGCGATTAAGGCATCCGGTGTCGGCGGCCAGAGCTTCGGCGCATTCCTGGCGCGCGGCGTCTCCATCGAACTGGAAGGCGTTTCAAACGACTATGTCGGCAAGGGTCTTTCCGGCGGCCGCATCTCGATCTTCCCACCGAAATCCTCCTCTTATGTGGCGGAGGACAATATCATCGTCGGCAACACCGTGCTTTACGGCGCTATCGACGGCGAAGCCTATTTCCGCGGCGTCGCGGGCGAGCGTTTCTGCGTGCGCAACTCCGGCGCATTCTGCGTGGTGGAAGGCGTCGGTGATCACGGCGGCGAATACGTGACCGGCGGCACCATGGTCGTGCTCGGTGCGACCGGTATGAACTTCGCCGCTGGCATGAGCGGCGGTCTGGCCTACGTCTTCGACCCGGATGGCCAATTCGAGGACCGCTGCAACCCGGAAATGGTTTCGTTGGAGAAGATTGATCCTAACGAGCCAGCCCCGGCAGACCCAGCCGACGTCATGCTGAAAGGCGTGCCGCAGCTTAAAAACCACGTGCACCGCCTGCGCACTCTCGTAGAGCGGCACGCCCGCTACACCGGCAGCCCGGTCGCGCAGAATATTCTGGACAATTTCGACGCGATGGTCGGCAAGTTCGTGCTGGTAATGCCGAACGACTTCCGCCGCGCCCTGAACGAAATGGCTGCCGACGACGCAGTCGCCGCGGGCACAGCCCCGGCTGAGAAGGTGGCCCATGGGTAAGCCCACCGGCTTTTTGGAGCAGACCCGCCAGGACCGCGGCTATGCTCCCGTCGAAGAGCGCCTGAAGCACTGGAAAGAGTTCGTCAAACCGCTTGACGGTGACGCGCTGCAAGCCCAGGGCTCGCGCTGCATGGATTGCGGTATTCCGTTCTGCCATAACGGCTGCCCGGTCAATAACCAGATCCCCGACTGGAACGACCTTGTCTACCAGGGCGATTTCGAGACCGCGTTCGAGAACCTGCAATCCACCAACAATTTCCCGGAAATGACGGGCCGCATCTGCCCCGCACCGTGTGAGGAAAGCTGCACGCTGAACCTCAACACGTTCGTCAATCCGGTCACCATCAAAACCATCGAATGCGCCATCGCCGACAAGGGCGCGGAGATGGGCTGGATCAAACCGCAGCTACCGGAAAAGAAAACCGGCAAACGCGTTGCCGTGGTCGGCTCCGGCCCCGCTGGAATGGCTTGTGCCCAGCAATTGGCACGTGCCGGTCACGATGTGACGCTGCTGGAAAAGAACGACCGCGCCGGTGGCCTGCTCCGCTACGGCATTCCCGACTTCAAAATGGAAAAGCAGGTCATCGACGTCCGCGTCGCGCAGATGGAAGCGGAAGGCGTGACCTTCCAGTACAATGCGCACGTCGGCAAGAACGTCTCGGCCAAGCAATTGGCGGCAGATTATGACGCCGTGGTCCTGTCCGGCGGTGCAGAAAACCCGCGCAACCTGAACGTGCCGGGCCGCGAGTTGAATGGCGTACACTTCGCCATGGAATTCCTGCCCCAGCAGAACAAGCGCAACGCCGGCGACACCGTACCTGCCGAAGGCGCGATCCTGGCAGGCGGCAAGCATGTTGTGGTCGTCGGCGGTGGCGACACCGGCTCCGACTGCGTCGGCACCTCCACCCGCCAGGGCGCGGTGCATGTGAAGCAGCTGGAGATCGTCCCCCCCTCACCGGTGGCCGAAGACAAGCCAGTCATCTGGCCTGACTGGCCCCGCAAGGAACGTATTTCCTCCAGCCAGCAGGAAGTCGACGCAACCTATGGCGAGAAGGTGCAATACACCGCCGAAACCGCGTGGCTGGAAGGCGACGAGAACGGCAACTTGAAGAAATTGCACGGCCACATGGTCGAATGGGGTGCCAAAGGCCCGCAGAAGGTCGACGGTACCGAATTCACCATGGACGCCGAACTAGTGCTGCTCGCCATGGGCTTTGTCGGTCCGCGCGAGGATGACGTACTAACCGATCTGGGCGTGAAAACCGCGGTCAGCCGTGATGCCCTGGGCCGCATTCCGGAAGCGCCGGCTGACTACAAAGTAGCCGGTACGGAGAACGTCTTCGCTGCTGGCGACATGCGCCGCGGCCAGTCCCTGGTCGTCTGGGCCATCCGCGAAGGCCGCCAGTGCGCCAACGCAGTGGACACTCACCTTATGGGCTCCAGCGTCCTGCCGCACTAATCAGGTTCGGCTACCACACTCTCCCCTTTGCCTTGAAACGCCTGGTGGTTCGATGCAAACGGACGGTACCCATGTGTTTGCATCGAACCACCAACATATTGAAAGCGTGGGTTGATTCACGAAGCGCTTGAGGATGCAAGCGTTTCGATCAGACCACTAGGACATTGTCCTGGGCAAATAGAAAGGCACACGCGTCCTATCCCGCATTGCGGGAAGATTTTGGATTCAAAGTTGAATATCAAAATTTATCGCCATGCTGTACTTTATTAATGGTAATGCAAAATTGCGCCTTTAAATTTTTGGAAGTGAACAAAAGGTATTGCCAATTTGTTCGCCTGACTTGACCGGGTTATCAGTGGGTCATGAACATTCCGACCACCTTGCCGCGCCTGAAGGGGTTCCGCTTTTCTCGTGAGATCATTGCTTGGGCAGTCTGGGCGTACCACCGCTTCGCACTGAGCACTGCTGATGTTGAAGACTTGTTGGCTGCGCGGGGTGTGATTGTCAGTCGGGAAACGGTCCGGTTGTGGGTCAATCGTTTTGGTCGACATTTTGCGGATTGCATCCGGCGGGATCGACCTTCACCGAACGACAAGTGGCACATGGACGAAGTCGTGATCATGATCCGCGGCAAGAAACACTGGCTGTGGCGGGCGATCGACGCCAATGGAGACGTTCTTGATATCCTCGTGCAATCGCGCCGAAATGCCAAAGCGGCAAGGCGCTTTTTCCAAAGATTGACCGAACGGTTTGGCGAACCGAGAGTCGTCATCACGGACAAGTTGCCTAGCTACATCAAACCGATCAAGTCATTGGCCCCGAAAGCTGACCACCGGGCTCACAAAGGCCTAAACAACGTGATCGAAGTCTCGCACCGCTCAACTCGCAAAAGAGAAAAAATATTGGGCCGGTTCAAATCTCACCGGCAAGCTCAGAGGTTTTTGTCTGCGCACGATCAGATCAACCTGGTTTTCCGCCCCCGCCGTTATCAACTCAACGCAACTTCATACCGCCACGCCCGTTCCGATGCATTCAGCCTATGGTCCGGCTACACCGCAGAAATGGTGGCGTGACCCAGCCGCCGCCAATGAAGCACTGTCTGCCGCCAACAACTTGGCAATACCAGATGTGGTGTTGGGAGAGTTCGGCTTTAGTGAGGCAGATATAGCTGATCTGCGGGCCGGGGCTGTTATCGGCTAGGCGTGCCGGGCATCAACACGAACGCGAGAGGTGCGACCGCAAATGCTGGCAATCGGTTCGATTGGTTCCCACGTGGCAACGGTGACAGTGGAAGAAGAACAGTGCCCGAGCGCGGGCGCGGCATAAATACAGGGAGAATGAAATGTCTGCGCGGGCATTGTCGTCTGAGGAAATTGGCATTCCGGAATTCGCTGCGGAGACGGCAGAGGGAGATGTCTTTTCCCTAGCCAGCCATGCGCGAGCGAAAGAAGCGCTGGAGTTTGGGCTCAGTACCTCGGAACCTGGGTTCAACATCTTCGTTGCTGGAGCCGACCGGAGTGGCCGTCTAACTCAGACCATGGCGTTCCTGCGGGGAGAAATGCAGAAGCGCTCTGCCTCGTCGGACTGGCTCTACCTCAATAATTTCCGCCGTCCGCACCGGCCCAGGCCCTGCAAGGTCGCTGCTGGTCTTGGGCGTAAGTTCCGAGAGCAAGTAGAAGCCCTGATCCCTGAAATCCAGTTGGCTTTGCAGCGTGCCTTTGATGATGAATCCCATCAGGCAGCCTTGCAGGCGCCGGCACAGCGGTTGCAGGAAGAAATCAACCGGCGGATTGCCGAGGTCAAAACCGAGGCTGAGGCCCGCGGCCTGACCCTCGTACAGACTCAGTCCGGACCGGCAGTGGCTCCTAGCGAAGAACGCAAGGAGGAAATGCAAAAAATGACGTCGGACGAGATGGCCAAGATCCAGTCCGACGCTCAGGAAGTTGCCTATAAGCTGGCGGAGGTCACGCGTTGGGCAGCTGGGCAGCAGCGGGGCGTGGCCGAGCACGTCAAGACAGTTTCCACCCAGATTGCGGACCAGGCAATACAGGAACTGATTGCGGCCCTCGTGAATGAATTCGAGGGGCATGGCGGCCTGCAACGATGGTTGGAGGAAATGCGCGTCGATATGCTGGACAACATCCAACGTTTCGCCGCACAGCAACCCGAAGGCATGCCCCCACTGGAGCCGCCGGAATTGCGCTATGCCGTCAATCTGTTCGTCGACAATGGCGATAACGCTCACCCTCAGGTCGTGCTGGAACCCAACCCCAATTACGAAAACCTGTTTGGCCGCTTTGAATACCGGCAAGCGGGAATGCGGTTCGAAACGGACTTCAGCCTGTTGCGGGCAGGCGCCCTGCACAAAGCAAATGGCGGCATTCTGGTGTTGCGTGCTGATGCTCTGGCCGCGCAGCCCCTCAGCTGGATGTTCCTAAAAGGCGCGTTGCGGGATGGGGAAATTCAGATCGAGGATCTGCGCCAGCAGGCTAACCTGCCGATTGCCGGAGCGCCAACGCCCAAGCCAATACCGTTGAACGTCAAGATCGTCTTGGTAGGTGCGCCGAACTGGTTCTACACGTATTTTGCTGCAGACCCGGAATTCCAGACCCATTTCCGGATCAAGGCTGATATTGACCCCGACATGAAGGCGGAGCCGGAATCGTTGCAGCACTATGCAGGTCTGATCCGATCACTTGCCAACCAGCATGGATCGGGCGGTTGTACGGATGCCGCTTTGACCCGGCTTTTGGGCCTGGCTAGCCGGTTGGCTGACGACCGCACGCGGCTGTCGTCGCGCTTTGAAATGTTGGAAGACGTGATTGCCGAAGCCAGGGTGCGCACGCCGACTGGGCCGATCACCGCGGCCTGTGTCGAGAAAGCGATTGCGGAACGACGTGAGCGCAATGCCCGCCTCGAAGAAACCATGCAGGAACGGATCGCTGACGGTACCGTTCTGATCGAAACCACTGGCAGCGTGGTTGGCCAAGTGAATGGCCTGACGGTGCGCGACACCGGCGACCACACATTCGGTGGCCCCTCGCGCGTGACGGCCCGGGCCTCGGTCGGGCGGCGCGGACTGGTCAATATCGAGCGTGATGTGGCCATGGGCGGGCCGATTCAGCAAAAGGCGGCAATGATCCTGCAAGGCTATCTGGCCGGTCGGTTTGCCCGGCGTATCCCTTTGTCCTTCACCTGCTCCATAACCTTCGAGCAGAACTATGGCGGCGTGGAGGGCGATAGCGCCAGCCTGGCGGAGGCGGTTGCGGTGCTTTCGGACCTGTCTGGCCTGTCGGTGCGCCAGGACATCGCCATCACCGGTTCCATGAACCAGCGCGGCGAGGCCCAGGTCGTGGGCGGCGTCGTGCACAAGGTTGAGGGTTTCTTTAAGGCCTGCAAGAGCGCGCCGGGGGGGCTGACCGGCACGCAGGGCGCCATCGTACCCGCTCGCAACGTGCGTAACCTGGTTTTGGACAAGGACGTAGAGGCAGCGGTCGCGGGTGGAAAATTCCACCTTTGGACTGTCGATGACCTGAATGAGGTGCTGGAGCTGTTGCTGGGGGTGGGCTGTGGCGAACCGGACGACAGTGGAAACTACCCGCCGAACACTGTTTTCGGCCTGGTCGCGCAGCAGTTGCGGGCTTTCAACGAAGCTCTGAAGGATGTCACTTTCGCAGGCGAATAAGGCGGCGGCGCGCGGGCTTATTCCTGTGAACCGTCGAGGGCGCGTGTGTCGCTCCCCCAAGCTGAGGAGCAGGGGCTGCGGACCCTCTTGTTAGGAAACGCGCGCGCCGGTTGCGGATTCCATGGAGGTCGCGGACTCGATGCCGCCCACAAACTCCAGGCGCCATTGATCACCGTTGCGGGTGAACTTCAGCGGGGTGGCGTTGCCGACCGATCCGTCGGGTAATTCCGTGCCCAAGCTGGCGGCTATCACCCGCAGGTTGCCGCCGTGTGCGACCACCGCTGGTACGGGGCCAATAGCGCAGGCCTCTAGCAGGCCCAGCCGGGTACGGTCGATGAATTGCTGCATGCTCTCGCCGCCCGCCGGATTGTCCGTCCAGTCCAAGTCGTGGTTCGGCATGCCCTGGCGGTAGCCGAAGCGTCGCTCCACGATGTTCAGGTTCACGGACAGGTGCGTATGGGTTGCGCGGGCGACGGCCTGCCCTGTCTGAAAGGCGCGCATGAAAGTGCTGGCGATGGTGTGGGTTACCGGCTGACCCGTCATCAGTCTGCCAGCGCGCCAGGCTTGCGCCATGCCGGCAGTATTAAGGGGGGCTGTCGGAAATTGGACGATGCCGCCAGCGTTGCCCGCGGTTTCGCCGTGGCGGACGAAGTAGAACATGTCCAGCGGCAGATCCAGGCGCTCGCGCTCCGCCGTTTCCATCAACAAGTCCAAGCCTAAGGACATCGGCAATGTCTCCTTGAGAGGTATTTAATTTGGGTTATCTCTGCCAGTCTGCGTTGCTTACGTCGACCTTCTTCAACGGACTGCGGCTGTGGGCCTCTCTAACCCTCGTATGCTGCACGCCGATCTTCCGGTTTATTCGGCGGATTCCGCGCTTTCGCCTTCGGTGTCCGGCAATGTCCACCAGTCCGGCACAGACGGCTGCACCATGGCCCCGCCGCAGGTAAGCGGCATGCCGGAAGCGATTGCGTCCAGTCGGACCAAAGCGATTCCCTGGCCATGCAACAGTGAACGCAGCTCGCCCACATCCCGGCCATCGGCAAGAATCCGGGTGTCGTCCGCTGCCGGTTCGCCCGTAACGGTAACCGGAGCCAGACGGCGGCGCCGCAGGCCGCGGTACTTGGTGCGGGCGGTGACTTCCTGGCCGACATAGCAGCCTTTTTGCCAGTCGATGCCGTGCAACTCGTCAAAGCCGCTTTCCAGCAGGAAAGCCCGCTCTACCGGCATATCGGCCGAGCCGTCCGGAATGCCCAGCGACAGGCGCAGACGGTCGTGTTCCGCCCGATTGGCCAGCTCCAAGCCGGGCGGCAGGCCGGCACCATCGGCAGCCGGAATCAGCACACGCGCGCCGAGCTCGGCATGGCGCGGGTCGGTGTAGGCAGTGCCATTGCCCAGAGCTACGGCGGCCCCTGTCTCTCCTGACAGACCCAGTGCGGCGAGGGCACTCTCTCCCCAGGCAGCCAGCACTGACCAATCCCCGGTCACGTCGGCAAGTTCCACCTTGGAGCGCAGGCGGTAGCGCTTCAGGCGGGTGAATAGATCGGCGCTGCGCTCTCCCTCGCAATCCAGCAAGACACTATCTCCGCAGGCTGTAATGAAGAAATCGTGGAGAAATTTCCCCTGAGGGGTTAGGAGTGCAGCATAGATTGCCCGGCCGGGCCCAACCTTGGTGACGTCGTTGGATATTAAACCCTGTAGGAACGGCACAGCTTCTGGTCCGCCGACTTTGATTAAGCCGCGATCGCCTATCCATGCCGCGTGGGCCATATCGTTCTCCTGTTCGGTAGTGTGGCCTCAATATAGTTGCCTTTGCGGGGATTACCAGCCGTGAGCGCTGAAGGCTTGCGGTTGATGCAGGTGATGGCAGGAGCCTCCCACGGGGGTGCCGAGGCCTTTTTTGAGCGGATGGTGGCGGCCCTGTCCCGCGCAGGTGTGCAGCAGCATCTGGCAATCCGGCGCGATCCCGGCCGTCTGGAACGGTTGGCGGCCACAGGTGCCAGCATTTCGCAGCACCGCTTCGGCGGACGGCTGGACCTGCTGACGCCCTGGCAGCTTGCCCGGCAGGCCAAAGCCTTTCAGCCAGAGGTAACGCTCGCCTGGATGAGCCGGGCGGCGCTCATGACGCCGAAACGCTATGGCACGGTGGCAGCCAGGCTGGGCGGCTACTACAGTCTGAAATATTACAAGGGCTGCGATCACCTGATCGGTAATACCCAGGACATTTGCGACTATCTGGTACGCCAGGGCTGGCCGCCGGAGCGTGCGCACTATCTGCCCAACTTCGTCGATGCGGAGCCCCGGCCGAAGGTTCTGAGGGCCGACTATGATACGCCTGATGATGCGCCACTGGTTCTGGCGCTGGGCCGCTTGCACCGGCGCAAGGGCTTTGATGTGTTGCTGGCATCGATGGCGGCTATGCCTCACACCTATTTGTGGATTGCCGGCGCAGGGCCGGAGGAAGTGGAGTTGCAGCGGCAAGCTACCGCCTTGGGCGTTGCCGAGCGTGTCCGGTGGCTGGGATGGCAGCAGGATGTGGGCGGGCTCTATGCGGCATGCGATGTCTTTGCCTGCCCATCCCGGGCCGAGCCGCTGGGCAATGTCGTGATCGAGGCCTGGGCCTTCGACGCGCCAGTGGTGGCGACGGCGGTGGCTGGCCCGATGTCATTGATTGATGATGGCGTCTCCGGTGTGCTGGTGCCGCCGGAAGACGCAGATGCGATGGCCGCGGCCATCGCTGCTCTGGTGGCAGACCCTGGCAAGGCCGACGCTCTGCGGGGCGCTGGGCGGGAAGCCTATGCCAGGTCCTTCACGGAGGAGGCGGTGGTCGCCCAATACCTGACATTCTTCGAAAAGGTCCGCGGCTGACATGTGCGGTATCGCTGGATTTATCAGCCGTGACGGCAGGCTCCCCGACCCGGCAGTGCTTAGCCGGCTGGCAGACGCCATGGCCCATCGCGGACCCGATGGCAGCGGCCAGCACCGGTTGGGTGACACCGGCATGGTACAGACCAGACTGGCTATCATTGACCTGGAGACCGGGGACCAGCCGCTGCACAGCAATGCCGGACATGCCCTGATCGCCAATGGGGAGATCTACAACTACAAGGATTTGCGCAGCACACTGCCAGCCGAGCACTTGAAGACCCTGTCCGATTGCGAGCCACCATTGCTGCTGTACGGTGAGCAGCAGGAGGCAGGGCTGGATCTGCTGCGCGGCATGTACGCTATCGCATTGCATGACCCAGTCCACCGCCGGGTTGTTCTGAGCCGTGACCCGTTTGGCATCAAGCCGCTGTATATCGCCGAATGTCCGGACGGCATCGCCTTTGCTTCTGAACCGAAAACCCTGCTGGATGCTGGGCTGGCCAGTCGGACACTTGTGCCGGAGAAGGCGGTGGAGCTGCTGCAATTGCAGTTTACCACGGGCGCGGAAACGCCGTTCCGCGACATTCGCCGAGTGCTGCCGGGCGAGACGCTGACGATTGAGGGCGGGCACGTAACCGCCCGCCGGATGCGGCCTGCTCTGCCCGAGGGACCGCCGGAAACCATAGGCGAGGCAGAGGCGCTGGCACGTCTGGATAGCGCCTTGACCGACAGCGTGCGCGTCCACCTGCAAAGCGATGTCGGTTATGGCATGTTCCTGTCCGGCGGAATCGATTCCAGCGTGCTGCTGGCGCTGATCGCACGGGAAACCGGCCGGCCGGTGAAGGCCTATACCGCCAGCTTTCCCGGCACTGCCGCACATGACGAACGCCAAGCCGCCCAGGCAATGGCCAAGCGCTTTGGCGCAGAGTACGTGCAGATTGAGTTCACCGCTGATGATTTCTGGTCCCTGCTGCCGCAAGTGGCTGCAGTGCTGGACGACTCCTGTTCCGACTATGCGGCCTTGCCGACCTTCAAGCTGGCGGCCGAAGCTGCGGCGGAGCAGAAAGTCGTGCTGACGGGCGAGGGCGGCGACGAACTGTTCGGCGGCTATGGCCGTTACCGGGCAGCCATGCGGCCCTGGTGGCGTGGCGGAAAAGCTCCGCGGGCGCGGGGGCTGATGGATGGTCTGCGTGTCCTCAAGACCGAAGACCAAAGCTGGCGTGATGGCGTGCATTCGGCAGAAATCCCGGCGTCGACCGGTGGCCGCTCGCGCCTGCAGGTGGCGCAGGCGCTGGATTGCGCCGACTGGCTGCCCCAGGATCTGCTGACCAAGCTGGACCGCTGCCTGATGGCGCACGGTCTGGAGGGGCGAACACCGTTCCTGGATCCGGCTGTTGCGGCGGCAGCGTTCCGCCTGCCCGACCGATTGAAAGTGCGCGGGCGCATGGGCAAGTGGCTGCTGCGGCAATACCTGGAAGGGCTGGCTCCGGGCTCTGGTGCGTTCGAGCGCAAACGCGGCTTTACGGTGCCGGTCGCCGAGTGGATACAGGCACGTGGAGAGGCGTTGGGCGAGATGGTGGCGGCTCAGGAGGGGGTGCAGGCGCTTTGCCATGCTGCAGCAGTTCCGGCCCTGTTCCGGGCGACGGACAAGCGGGCGGGGCAGGCGGCGTGGGGGCTGTTGTTCTTCGCCCTATGGCACCAAATCCACATTATGGACGGCAAGCCGGGTCCCACACCGGAAGAGACGCTGGCAGCCCGATAGGCGGGTGCTCCAATTCTTACATTTAGAGCAGATTCACCTGATCCAAACGGATCGGGATCTGCTCTAATCGCTGGCCAGGGCATAGGCCGGGCGGGCCATGGCCTCCGTTGCGCGGACAAGCGCTGCCCGGACACCGGGTTCCATCGCTGAATGTCCGGCGTCTTCGATCATCACCAGGTCGCTGCCGGGCCATGCCGCCGCCAGGCGCTGTGCGGTTACTGGCGGGCAGACCAAGTCATATCGGCCCTGCACGATCACACAGGGCAGGTGCTTGATACTGTCCACATTCTTGAGCAGTTGGTCTGGCGCGAAAAAGCAGCGATGCTGGAAATAATGCGCCTCCATCCGGGCGACGGAGAGTGCAAACCGGTAGGAAGTCAGCCTACCGTCGCCAACCCGGGAGCGCAGCGCCGAGCAGCGGCTTTCGTATAGAGTCCAGGCGCGCGCGGCGGGCAGATGGGTGGCTGGGTCGGGATTGATCAGGCGGGCATGATACGACGCCAGCAAATCTTCACGCTCGTGCAACGGGATCGGGGCCAGGAATGCCTGTTCGGCTTCCGGAAAGAATTGGCCCATGCCGTGCATGAACCAGTTGATTTCTGCATGTGTGCCCAGGAACACGCCGCGCAGGATAAAGCCTGTGCAGCGGTCCGGGTGGGCCTCGCCATAGGCAATGGCCAGTGTGCTCCCCCACGAGCCTCCGAATACCAACCATTCCCCTATCCCGCGGGCAACGCGCAGCTTCTCCAGGTCGCCGATCAGGTCCTGAGTGGTATTGGCTTCCGTCTCCGCAATAGGTCTGGACCGCCCAGCGCCACGTTGATCGATCAGAATGACCCGCCAAATGTCGGGATCGAAGAACCGCCGGTAAGCCGGAATACAGCCGACGCCAGGACCGCCATGCAAGAAGAGCGCGGGCCTTCCATTCGGATTACCGCATTCGCTCCAGTAAAGCGTATGGCCGTCGCCAACCGGCAGCCAGCCTTCAGCATAGGGTTCGATGGGCGGAAACAGTTCCCGCCGGTAATTCGTGGTAAAGGGTTGGTCGAGGCTCAAGGGTCGATCCGTGCTATAAGGGAGGCTATGGTTTAACGTGCGACAGAGGTTAACCGGAAGATTCGCCACTGGCTGCACAATTTATATCAGCAGGCCGGGCTTTCCTCCGCAAAATGCGGTGTTGCACTGATTTTCGTGCTGTCCATCTGGCTGCCCCTGATGGTTCAGGCAGACAGTGCAGCCGCCGACTTTCCGCCGTTCCCCGGCTCGCTGGAGGCGGGGCCGCAAGGCATGGTCGCGGAGGTCCTCAGCCCCGTTGCTCTCAAAATCAAAGGGATGGACCGGCCGGTTCGCCTGGCAGGTCTATGGCCTGGGGAAATGCCAGGCGCCGCCAGCCAAGCGGCGACCCAGGCGCTGGCAGCGCTCGTAAGAGGCCGTGCTGTCCAACTGCATCTGGACCAGCGGACGCAGGACTGGCGTGGGCATTGGCTGGTGCATGTGAGTATAGCGCCCGGCTCTGGTGGCAGCCCACGGGGCGAAACCTGGATCCAGGGCCGCCTGCCGCAGCAAGGTCATGCCCGCGTCTACACCACCAAAGGAAACGAGGCGCTGGCAGCAGAGATGCTTGGTCTGGAAGAACAGGCCCGCCAGGCCGGCCGGGGTTTGTGGCGGTTGCCGGAATATGCTGTGCGTCCGGCATTGGCTCTTGACCATGTGGCTGACAGTTTCCAGATCATACAGGGTGAGGTGGTTAGTGTCGCGGTGACAGGCGGCCGGGTTTATCTGAATTTCGGCAAGGATTGGCGGCAGGACTTCACCGTTGTCATACCGCGGCCGGACGTCTCCGGCTTCCCCGGCAGGCTTCGGGGAGTTAGGGCGTTGGCCGGCAAACATGTGCGGGTGCGCGGGTGGGTTTTCCGGTTGAACGGACCGGCAATTCGTGCCGATCATGGCACCATAGTGGAAGTGTTGAAGGAATAGGTATGCTGCTGCGATGGAGAGAACACGCTGACTGGCGGCACTGGCGCAATGCCGGTGTGGCGGCGCTGCTGGCGCTTACCCTGTCTTGGCTCCAGGCTTGCACCATCAACCCGGCGACCGGCGGCAGCAACTTCACACCGTTTATGTCTCCGGACGATGAAGTGCGGATCGGCTCTCAAGAGCACCAGAAAATCCTGGCGCAGTTCGGCGGAGTCTATCAGGACCAGGCGATCCAGAACTATGTCAGCGGTCTGGGCCAGAAACTGGCTTCCACGTCTGAGTTGCCGAACCTGAAATGGACATTCACGGTCCTGGATAGCGACATCATCAACGCCTTCGCCTTGCCCGGTGGCTTTGTCTATATCTCCCGCGGCTTGTTGGCGCTGGCGGATACCGAAGACCAGCTTGGCGGTGTTTTGGGGCATGAGATCGGCCACGTTACCGCCCGCCATGCGGCCAACCGCTACAGCGCGGCTGTTGGAACGGGAATTGGCATAACTGGCGCGGCTATCCTTGCGGATATCTTTTTGGGGCAAGGCGCTGGCCAAGCCGTCCAGCAGATTGGTGGTAGTGCGGCTCAGGGGTTTCTGGCGAGCTATGGACGCAGCCAGGAATTGCAGTCGGATGAGCTGGGCGTGCGCTATCTGAACCGTAACGGCTACGACACCCAGGCAATGGCTGGCTTCCTGGACAAAATGGGTCAGGAAACTGCTTTGCTGGCCAGGCTCCGCAATGAAACGCCGCGCGGCTTCAGCTATATGGACACCCACCCCCCGACCGAAGAGCGCGTGCAAAAAGCAACCGCGCTGGCAAAGAAAACTCCCGGAAGCGGAAAATCAGGCACCAGCGAGGCTTTCATCCGCCGGATCGACGGTCTGATCTATGGCGATAGCCCGGAGCAGGGCTTCCGGCGCGGCCGGGAGTTCGCACATCCGGGGTTGAAGCTGGCGTTTGAAGTGCCGCCGAACTACCACATGCACAACTTCCCGGACCGTCTCGTGGCACAGGGGGAGCAGGGCGCGGCAGTGATCTTTGACCGGGCAGACAAACGCTACTCGATCTCGCCCGGCCAGTACCTGACTGGCGTCTGGGCGCCGAAATTGCGGCTGCAAGGGGTGCAGCAATTGCAGGTCAACGGGCTGGATGCCGCTACAGGCTTCGCGCAGGTGCGCACCGACAGCGGCACGGTCGGGCTGCGCCTTGGGGTCGTCGCGTGGCCTGATGGAACAATGTACCGGTTCCAGTTCATATCGCCCGCGTCTCTAGCCCGGCAGAACGATCCGGGCTTCATGGAGACATTGCGCAGTTTCCGGCAACTCTCGAGCAGTGAGGCCAACCAACTGATGCCTCTGCGCATCAGGCCGTACAAGGTCAGGCGGGGCGACACGTTGGCCAGCGTCGCCAGCCAATTGCCGTTTACCAACCTGGCCGAAGATCGGCTGCGCGTGTTGAACGGGCTGACGGCCAATCAGCAGTTGACCGCCGGGCAGTGGATTAAGGTCGTGTCGGCCCGCTAAACCGGTGGCGGCGGCGCCACTGCCCCATTCAGGCGCTGATGTAGGTTCGCAGCGCCTCGCCTTCGCTTTCCAACTCACCGATGCGTGCTTTGACCAGGTCACCGATGGAGATGATGCCAGCCAGATGCCCGTTTTCCAGTACCGGCAAGTGCCGGACGCGCTGGTCGGTCATCACCTGCATCAACCGGTCGATATGATCGTCCGGTCCGCACGTTATGATGTCGGCAGTCATTAGGGTGCTGGCAGGGGCATCCAGCGCCGTCGCGCCTTGCTCGGCAATGCCGCGGACGATATCTCGTTCCGACAGGATGCCGATGGGCATCAACTCTTCATTGTGTACGATGACAGAGCCGATACGGGACTCATGCAACAAGGTCGCGACATTGCGGACCGGCTCAGCCGCTGGAACCGCGGTGACCGTTGCACCTTTGGATTTCAGGATTTGCCGCACGGTCATAATTCGTACTCTCCCATTTCCTCAAGGATGAGCGATTTCCGCGCTCACAGGAGAAATTTTGCGGCAATTTGTCAAAATTGGCAAGGCAGGAGCGAGCGTGTGCGCCTACCTGTCCCATCCTGGAAGGTAATATGGCTGTTTCCTGACCAGCTCTAGTTTGAGTTTTCGCCATCCCTTCATTGCCTGCAAGGGCGTCTTGCTGCCCAGGGCTGATTGCGGCAGCGGCTGGGTGTAAAGCCAGACATAGCGAAGCAGCGTGGCTTCCAGAACCTCGCCGGATCGGAAGGGATGGCTCTGCAGAACCTCTTCGATGCGGCCATTGAACCGTTCGACCATACCGTTGGTCTGAGGTGACCTAGGCAGCGTCAGGCGATGATCGGTATCGAGGGCCGCGCCCAGCGTGTCGCATTCATGCGCGCCTGTTGCGGCGCGCTGGCGCAGACCGAAGAGGCGATCCGTGAACTCTTTTCCATTATCCGGGAGTATGGGGCGGATCCGCATCGGGCAGGCGCGCTCCAGGGCGCGCAGGAAGCGCCGGGCATTGGCCGCTGTCTTGCTGTTGTAGACCCTGACAACAACCCAACGCGTTGCCCTGTCGATGGCCACGAAGAGGGAACGGCGGCGGCTCTCATCTGCCATCGGTGGCAGGTATTTCAGGTCGATGGGGATGGAACCGGGTTCATAGGCTTTGAAGGCGCTGTGCTTTGGCCGGGGCGATGCTGCTTTCAGGGCGCGCAGGGCCCCCCCACGCCATGCCGACGCAAGCAGCGGTCAAGGCCAGAGCGGGAGGCATTCGGGTTCAAGAACTCGCGCACCACCGCCAGCAGATCATCCAGCGAGACCAAAAGCGTCTTGCGGAGGGCCACGGCGACAGCTTCCTGCGCTGGCGTCAACGTCGTCTGAAGGCGATGGGGCGTGTGGCTGCAATCCTCCACGCTGGCACGCTGGCGCCATTTCCATACGGTCTGTTCCGTGGTCCCGTGACGCTCGGCAAGAACCCACGCAGGGTCGTCACTGGCCTGTATGGCCGCCCTGATCTTCGGTGGCGTCGTCGCCTGACTGTGAAGCTTGATCACCATGTCGCTCTCCCATCCCGCGCCTCGGTCAAAACACAGCGTGCCATGAAAAACGCAGAGCGACGAGGGCTATCCGATCAGCCAAGATGGAACAACTAGGTCTATAGTCTTGCATGTGAACCAAACGAACCAAATCAGCTTTGCGAGGACCGCCCCATGTTACGTCTGGATACCCAACTTCGCGATTTCGATGCCCGCCAGGTGTCGGCCCAAGCGCAGCGTTTTGAGAGGCTCGGGTTTGACGGTGTTTGGACCTTTGAGGCAGCGCACGACCCCTTCCTGCCGTTGGCGCTGGCGGCCAGTGCTACGGAAAAGCTAGAGATCGGCACCAATATGACCGTAGCCTTTGCGCGTGCGCCCTTTGCTGTGGCGCAGACGGCTTGGGACCTGCAAACCTCCAGTGGCGGGCGCTTTCACCTGGGGTTGGGTACGCAGGTGCGGGCGCATGTGGAGCGCCGCTTCTCTATGTCGTTCGACCGTCCGGCCGCGCGGATTACCGATTATATCCGCTGCGTGCGGGCGATTTGGGAGTCGTTCCAGACCGATGCCCGCCCCTCCTACGAAGGGGAGTTCTATCAGTTCCGGTTGATGAACCCGTTCTTCAATCCCGGACCGACCGCGAACCTGGATATCCCAATCTACCTTGCCGGGGTGAACGAGCGGATGTGTCAGGCGGCCGGAGAGGTTGCGAACGGTTTCCATGTGCATCCGGTGCACTCTGTCGGTTACGTCAACGATGTCATTAAACCGGCAATCGCGGAGGGGCAGCGCAAAGGCGGCCGGACGGATGCCCACGTGGCGCTTCTACGCCCCAGTTTTTGCGGTGACCGGCGAAATTGAAGCTGAACGGGCGGAGAGCGAAGCCGAAGTGCGTCGCCAGATCAGCTTTTACGGCTCTACGCCCAACTATCGCGCGGTGCTGGAGTACCATGATTGCGGGCACATCGCGAAGGAACTGTCGGCCCCGGTTCGGCAGGGTGAGTTCGAGGCGATGGCAAAGCTGGTGCCGGATTCGCTGATGGATGCGGTGGCAATCTCGGCTGAACCCTCCCAATTGGGTGCAACTTTGCGGCAGCGCTACGAGGGGGTATTTGACCGGGTTTCGCTGTATTTTCCGATCAAAGACACGGAAAGCGACAACTGCTGGCAGCAGTTCACGGAGTCGTTCCAAGCCGCCGCGTGAAGCGTTTGGACCAACTTTCAGTGATTGGAACCCTATGCGCCGGTGGCCAATTTGGCCCGGCCCTCCGGGTGGCGCATAGCCAAACCGCGGAGGGTGTCGCACCGCTCGCCCGATGCGCCGCATCGCGCTTCCCGGCGCTCCTACCCGCGGCTTGGCTGTGCGCCATGCAATAAGTTCCGATCACTGAAAGTTGGTATTAGGGCCACCCCTTCAATCCCGGTACCCAATCCGCCGCCTGCGAACTAGAGCAAATACCGAGCCGCTTGGATTGGGTGAACATGCTGCGTAACTAAGAGTTTGAGCAGCTTACCCTGCAAATTGATCGTGAAATCGATTCAATTTCAACCGGCGATGCTCTAGGCTGGATGCTGAAACTGTGTTGTGGAAACACTCGTTCCGGGGATGCTCCCATCATGGACGCATTCGAGAGGGGAGAAGGGATATTATGCGGCAGGACATGGCTCCTACAGTGTTCGCGATAGCGGTATTTGCGGTGGCGGCTGTGGCCATTAATCCGTCTCGTGCAGTGGCGTCTGACGCCGAGGACCTGGAGAGGTTGAAGCGCACCAATGAGTGCGTCCGGTGCGACCTCCGCGAAGTGGATTTGAAGGGGGAGAAACTGGCGGGCGCTAGTCTGAATCGAACCAATCTTCGGGACTCGGACCTGAAAGGCATCGATCTGAGCGGTGGCCAGATGGAGCGAGTGGACCTGCGCCGCGCCAATCTGGAGAGAGCAAATCTGACGGGCGCGCGCCTCGCCCGTGCTTACCTGGCAGGTGCAGATCTGGAAAAAGCGGTTTTCGTCGATGCGGACCTGTCGCGGACCGATATCCGGAACGTTGATATGGCGAAAATTGATCTGCGGGACGCAAATCTTACGGATGCTGACCTGCGGGGCTCCCTGGTCAAACGGGCGGCGCTTAGTGGGGCGAACCTGAGTTTTGTTAATGCCAAGCAGGTGATGTTCGAACGCGCTGATATGAGCGGCATTGCTGCGCTCAGTGCGAAATTTAGCAATAGCGATTTCGACCGGGCTCTGATGATCGGTGCAGATCTGCGCGACGCTGACTTTTCCAACTCCCGGATGGAACGCACTGATTTCAGCGGCGCCAATCTTGCGGGCGCCAACCTGGAAAATGCGATCATGCGCCGTGCGATCTTTAAAGGCGCAAACCTGGAAGATACGTCCGGTCTGGACAAAAAAAGGCTGGCGCGCGCTTGTGGTGATGAGAAAACGCGCCTGCCAAAGGGCTATCAGATCGCCCAATGCGCCTCGGGCATTGGCGGAGTCAAGCACGCGGTCGGGCCGGACAGCTGACCCAAAAAAAACCGGCGTCCTGTAAGTTCAGAACGCCGGTTTAATCGGAACGACCCGAGTGTCTTGATCAGACCACTAGAGCCGATTTGAACGGAAAACGCTCTAGTAGCGATAGGCTTCCGGCTTGAACGGGCCCTGCTGGCTGATGCCCAGATAGGACGACTGGTCATCCGACAGGGTGGTCAGCTTCACGCCCAGCTTCGCCAGGTGCAGCGCTGCCACTTTCTCGTCCAGATGCTTCGGCAGCACGTAGATTTTCTTTTCGTACTCACCGTGATTGTTCCACAGTTCCATCTGCGCCAGCACCTGGTTGGTGAAGCTGGCGGACATGACGAAGCTCGGGTGGCCGGTGGCACAGCCCAGGTTCACCAGGCGGCCTTCAGCCAGCAGGATGATCCGTTTGCCGTCGGGGAACTCAATCTCGTCCACCTGCGGCTTCACGTTGTGCCACTTGTAGTTCCGGAGCGCTGCAACCTGAATTTCGGTGTCGAAGTGTCCGATATTGCAGACGATGGCCCGATCCTTCATGGCGCGTATGTGGTCAGCGGTGATGATGTCCTTGTTGCCGGTGGCCGTCACAAAGATGTCGGCGTCGGCTACAACGTCATCGACCGTCTGCACCTGATAGCCGGCCATGGCCGCCTGCAGGGCGCAGATCGGGTCGATTTCCGTGACGATAACGCGGGTGCCCTGGCTGCGCAGGCTCTCGGCCGAGCCTTTGCCGACATCGCCGTAGCCGCAGACAACGGCAGTTTTACCGGCCAGCATTACGTCTGTGGCCCGCTTGATGCCGTCCACCAGGCTCTCGCGGCAGCCATAGAGGTTGTCGAACTTGGACTTGGTAACCGAGTCGTTAACGTTGATCGCGGGAACCTGCAGCGAGCCGGCCTTGGCCATCTCATACAGGCGGTGCACGCCGGTGGTGGTCTCTTCCGAGACGCCGCGCACATCCTTCATCAGGTCGGGGTGCTGCTCGTGCATGATGACGGTCAGGTCGCCGCCATCGTCCAAGATCATGTTCGGGGTCCAGCCGTTCGGGCCCTTGATCGTCTGGTCGATGCACCATTCGTATTCTTCGTCCGTCTCACCCTTCCAAGCAAAGACCGGCACACCCGTCGCGGCAATGGCGGCGGCGGCCTGATCCTGGGTGGAGAAGATGTTGCAGGACGACCAGCGGACTTCTGCACCGAGCGCGGTAAGTGTTTCGATCAGCACGGCGGTCTGGATGGTCATGTGAAGACAGCCAGCAATGCGCGCGCCCTTCATCGGCTGCGACGCGCCGAATTCCGTGCGCAGGGCCATCAGGCCCGGCATTTCGGTTTCAGCGATGGCGATTTCTTTACGGCCCCAATCGGCCAAGCCGATATCGGCGACTTTATAATCGGTCATGAGTGGGCAACTCCTTGATTTTTCGCCAAAAGGCCAACGGATTTTTCATCATACGGCCAAAGAAAGACGGCCCAGGATAACCCAAGTCGTATAAGGAAATCTTTATACAGTTGCCGACCATGCGCCGGTCGAGTTGGCGCATGGTCGCAAGTTCGGCGGCTGGCTATCCGCCTGATATGTTCTGCAACATCAGGTTCGGCAGCCACAGCACGATGCCCGGGAAGGCAACCAGCACGGCAACAGTGATGACGTCGGCAACAAAGAACGGCCAGATACCCTTGAACACTTCTTCGAGTGGTATATCCGGTCTGACCCCGTTGACGACGAAGCAGTTAAGCCCAATGGGCGGGGTGACGAGACACACCTCCACCATTTTCACCACGATGATGCCAAACCAGACCGGGTCGAAGCCCAGTGCCACGACGGCGGG
Organism: Alphaproteobacteria bacterium; assembly: GCA_965202745.1. Taxonomy (GTDB): domain Bacteria; phylum Pseudomonadota; class Alphaproteobacteria; order Bin95; family Bin95; genus JACKII01. Next base: position 60,939 of record CBDBCB010000015.1, on the reverse strand, counting down.
GTGCACCACCGGCAGCGTCAGCAGCAGCATGCCGATGCCATCCATGAACATGCCGAGGATGATGTACACGCACAGGATCAAAACCATGATCACGTAGCGGTTCATCTCCAGATGCACGATCCAGTCGGCGAACGCGGTCGTCAGGCCGGTATAGCCAAGGAACCGCACATAGATCAGCACGCCCCAGATGATCGTGAAGATCATCACGGTCAGCTTGCCGGTCTCCAGCATGGCGTCATTGAAGTCGGACAGGTTCATGCCTTCGCCAAAGATGGCGCGGCGGCCGATGGCCATCAAGAAGATCAGGGCCGCGCCGACAGCGCCGGTCTCGGTCGGGGTCATGACGCCGGTGTAGATGCCGCCCAGGATGATCGCGATCACGGCAACGATGGGCAGCATGCCTGGGATCGAGACAAAGCGCTCGTTCCAGGTGATGCCTGCAACAGGCCGGCCAAGGCCCGGGTTGATCTGGCAGCGCAGCACGACGATTGCCATGTAGATCAGGGCCGACACCGCGCCGGGGATGAAGCCCGCAAGCAACAGCGCACCGACGCTTTCTTCCACGATGATCGCGTAAATCACTAGGATCGCGCTGGGTGGAATAAGCGAGGCTAGCGTTCCGCCCGCCGCCACAACACCGGCTGCGAGACGCTGCTGATAGCCGTATTTCAGCATTTCCGGGATGGCGACCCGGCTGAACACGGCGGCTGTTGCCGTCGATGCACCGGACACCGCGGCAAAGCCTGCCGTCGCGAAGACGGTTGCCACCGCAAGGCCGCCTGGCAGCCAGCCGAACCAGGCCCGGGCGCAACGGAACGCACCCTGGGTCAGACCGGCATAGTAGGCCAGGAAGCCGATGAGGATGAACATCGGCAGAACGCTGAGGGTGTAATGGCTGGCTTCTGCATGCGCCGTCAGGCCCGCCATGCCGCCGCCGGCATTCCAGCCGCGCAGCATGATGAGTCCCAGGACGCCGACGAAGCCGGCCGCGAAGGCGACGCGCACGCCAAGGAAGACGAGCGCAATGATAATGGCAATCGAGATGATGCCGAGGGTAAACGGATCCATGGTCTCGGCTCTCTCTTAAGCGTTCGGGTTGTGCTTGTGGATGTCTTCCGCATCGTGGCCGAGACCGTGTTCGATCTCCTCCCGCGCTATCTCTGCCGCGTCCTTCATCACCGGAACAGCCACCGGCGACAGGCTCGGATTGAGCGCCAGCCGGGCATAGCCCCACATATTGAGGAGCAACCGGATCGCCAGCAGCGTCAGGGCCACCGGCACAATCAGCTTCGACGGCCAGGTCAGCAACTGAATGTCGATCGTGCTGTCGCCCCACTCCCAGGCACGCAGGAAGTGCTTGAAGCTGTGGAAGATGATGATGCATACATAGACGAAGCCGACGCTGACGGCGAAGAATTCTACCCACCAGAGCGTCTTGCCATGCAGTTTGGAGATGATCATCTCCATCCGCACATGCCCGCCGAGCCGCTGGCAGTAAGCCGCGCCCATAAAGGCGAATGTCGCCATCCAGACTTCAACCCAGTCAATAGCCCCAGGAATTGGAGCGTTGAGGAAGTACCGTCCGATGACCTCCCCGCATAGGAAAAACATCAGGATGAAGATGAACGTCGCTGCGAAGTAGGTGAACAGATCTTCGATCTTGGCGACAAACCGATCGACTGTACCGAGAGCGCCACCGCCTGTTTCAGGCGAGGAAGAAGCAGCACCCACCATGGCGCGCAATCCTTCAAAATGTTAGGGAAAGAAACGCTAAAATCTCAAAAAACCGGTGTGCAACTGTTTTCCTGACAGATGCACACCGGCTCCCTTGCAGACTTAGTTGAACTTTGCTGCCGTCTCTATGACGAAGTCCAGAACGGCTTGGCTGTTGAAGCGGCCCTTATGCTGCTCAACCCACTCGTCCCAAACTGGTTTCGCGGCGAGCTGCTTGAACTCGGCCGACTGTTCGGGAGTGTAGGTTATAACTTCCATGCGCTCTTTGTAGATTGGGATCCACTTTTTGTCGGCTTCCGCATACGCAACTTTGAGCGCGTCATAGGCTACCTGACGGGCATCCATCAGCATCTTCTGATATTCGCCCGGCAGCGCTTCAAACGCTTCGCCGTTCATGATGATCGGGCAATGCACGGTTCCGGGCTGAAGGCCCTCAGTGAACCAGGCACCGATCTCGTGGATGCGGTAGGCACCGAACGTGTAGCTGTAGGGGAAGCTGGCAGCCTGCACGACGCCACGCTCCAGCGAGGTGTAAACCTCCGGGGCAGGCACGGTGGTCGGAACGCCGCCAAGCTTGCGCATGGCTTGACCGATACCGCCAAGCGCACGGACGCGCATGCCGTTCCAGTCTTTCAGCTCACGGGGCGGATTGCCGACGCCCATGAATTCGTACTGCGGCAGCACGCCGGAGAACAGCGGAATGGCGTTCCAGCGGGCCATCTCGTTCTTCCAGAGCGGGTGCTCCTGGAATGCCTGATGGGTGCCCACCAGCACGTCCCAGCTCTTCAGCGGCAGGAAGGGCAGGTCAAGCACGGTGCCGACCGGGTTCTTGCCGGGGTGATAGCTGGTGCAGAAGTTGGCCTGCTCGAATGCGCCCAGGCTGATACCGTCCAGGTTTTCCTTCGGCGGAGAAATCGTGCCGCCATAGTGAATCTTGATGGTGAAGTTGCCGCCGGACTTTTCCTCGACATACTTCGCTACGGCTTCAAAGCCTTTGGTGAAGGCGCGCGGGTTGCCCCAGGTCGAGTGGTTCCACTCTACCTTGTCGGCGGCGACAGCGCTGCTCGCCATCAGGCTGGCAACGCCAGCCAAAAGCGCTTTGCGGATCATTACGTTAAACTCCCAAAGGTTAATTTCAGACTTGTACGCCTGTGGTGAGTTGGTTGCTTTTCTACTCTCACCTACGAAACGGGCTCATAATAGACATTGATGAGAGATACTCGCAAGCCACCTCGCATCCGCAGCGCGAGAAACTGTTGGCATTACGGTTGGTTACGCAATGCGGGCAACTTGGTTGGGGGGCTTGGCCGTAAAATTCGCGGTAAACTTACGGCTGAACCGGTTCTCGTTGCGACCGCTGCCGCTAGCCGTGTCCTGCGTCGAGGAGATTGTTCGCTCGCCCTTGTGCTGCGTCAATGCCTTGACAAAAACCGTGCCGCGCGCAAAAGCCACCCTTACCATGGCCCCCCCAATCATTACCTTCCGCGATGTCTCCATCGGCTTCGGCGCGACGCCGTTGTTCGAGAACCTGTTGTTCTCGATTACGCCGGGCGACCGTATCTGTCTGATTGGCCGGAACGGCTGCGGCAAGTCCACCCTGATGAAGCTCATCATGGGGGATTTGGAGCCCGATACGGGCGACACATTCATGCTGCCCGACACGCGCCTGACCTGGCTGCCCCAGGACCCGCAATTGAGTGCAGGCATTACGGTGCGCCAGCATTTGGAGGAAGTGGGCTCGCCCGACGATCCGCCCGAGCCCTATGAGATCGAGGCTGTCCTCGAGCGCATGGCGCTGAATGGCGCGCGCGAGATGGGCACGCTTTCGGGGGGAGAGGTTCGGCGTGCCTCCCTGGCCCGGGCGCTTGTTCGTCCGCCGGACGTGCTGCTGCTGGACGAGCCGACCAACCACCTGAACCTGCCAACCATCGAATGGCTGGAGCGTTTTCTGGCGGACTATAAGGGCGCAACCCTGATCGTCAGCCACGACCGCGCCTTTCTGAACCGGGTGACCCGCCGCATGTGGTGGCTGGACCGCGGGCGCCTGCGCCAGTCGGACCGGCCTTTCAGTGAATACGAGAAGTGGCAGGAAGACGTTCTGAACGAGGAAGCGCGCCTGCTCGACCGGATGAACACTGTCGTCGCCCAGGAGTTGCGCTACCTGCAACGGGGTGTGACTGGCAGGCGGACCCGCAACCAGATGCGCCTGCGGCGGCTGGCAGACATGCGTGAGGAACGCTCAGCCCTGCTGGGACAGCGGCGGGGCAAGGTAAGGCTGGTCATCGATGAGGGCGAAGTGCGCTCGCGCATGGTGATCGAGGCCAAGGAAATCTCCAAGAGCGTCACCCTGCCGAACGGGCAGGAGCGGGTGATCGTCAACAATTTCAGCACCCACATTCTGCGTGGCGAGCGGATTGGTGTGCTGGGGCCGAATGGGGCCGGCAAGACCACCTTGCTGCGGATGCTGACCGGCCAGTTGAAACCGGATGAAGGCCGGGTGCGTGTCGCCAAGAGCGCCCAGGCCGCTTATTTTGATCAGCACCGCTCCCAACTCGATCCATCGAAAACGCTGTGCCCGGATGGTGGCGATCAGATCTTTGTACGGGGTGAACCGCGGCATGTGGTGGGGTATCTGAAGGATTTCCTGTTCGACTTCGACCAGATAAAATCCCCCGTCCGAACGTTGTCAGGCGGAGAGCGCAACCGGCTGTTGCTGGCAAAGATCATGGCGCAGAAAAGTGACCTGCTGGTCATGGACGAGCCGACCAACGACCTGGACATGGATACGCTCGACCTGTTGGAAGACGCGTTGGGCGACTATGAGGGTACACTGCTGCTGGTCAGCCACGACCGCGAGTTCCTGGACCGCACCGTTGCCAGCGTGATCGCGCTGGAAGGCGACGGCGAGGCGCGGGAGTTTGTCGGCGGCTACTATGATTATGTGCGCCAGCGTGGACCGCAGTCCGGTAAGGTGGGAGCGTTCGGCGTGGGCCTGCCGGGGTCGGAGGTGAAGAAGGCAGAGAAGCCAAAGCCCCTGCCGCCGAAACCTTCACGTGACCGCCTGAGGCTGACCTTCAACGAGCAGCGGGAGTTGGGCGAACTGCCGGACCGCATCGCCAAGCTGGAAGACTATATAGAGAAGGCAAATGCCTTTCTGGCAGATCCCGATGTCTATCAACGTGACCCTGCCAAGTTCGAAAAAGCCATCGACCGCTTGGCTGAGGCCAAGGCAGCGCTCAGCAATGCGGAGGAACGCTGGCTGGAACTGGAAGCCAAGCGCGAAGAGCTGGAGAAAACGGGATCTTGATCGCCCAATTTGCCTTCACGCCACACCCGTCACCTAACCACGGCGCGCGGCCAGCCGGTGTTCCGATCGACATGCTGGTGCTGCATTATACTGGCATGAAGAGCGGGGCGGCGGCGCGGGACCGGCTTTGCGACCCAGTGGCGGAAGTCAGTGCACACTATATTATTGAGGAAGACGGGCAGGTTCTCCAGTTGGTGTCGGAGTACCGGCGGGCCTGGCATGCGGGGGTGTCGGCCTGGCGGGGGCATACGGACATTAACAGCCGCTCCATCGGTATAGAGCTGGTTAATCCCGGTCATGAATGGGGCTACCGGCCTTTCTCGGAAGTGCAGATTGCGGCACTGGTCCCGCTTTGCCAGGGGATTGTTGCCCGGCATGGCATTGCGGCCCGCAACGTGGTGGCGCACAGCGACATCGCACCGGACCGCAAGGAAGACCCCGGCAAACTCTTCCCTTGGGCGCAGTTGGCAGCGCAGGGCATAGGGCTAGTGCCTCGCGAGGGAAGCTGCCAGACAGATGGGGAGCCGCCTCAGTTTTTGGCGGTTCAGGCGGCTTTGGCTTGCTTCGGTTATCCCGTAGAGGCAACCGGCCACCCTGATCCGGCTACCCGCAACACCGTGCTGGCCTTTCAGCGCCGGTTCCGGCCTGCGCGGCTGGATGGCGTATTCGATGCAGAGTGCGCTGCCCTGCTGGCGGACCTGCTGCGCCTCGCCGCTTGTGAAGTGCCGGGTGGGCTCCTAGTAAAGAGCTAGTCAGGCGGCTGGGTGATCGCGGCGCTGCGTTTTGCGCAGGTCGAGGAAAGTCCGGGCTCCACAGAGACAGGGTGCCGGTTAACGGCCGGCGAGGGTGACCTCAGGGAAAGTGCCACAGAAAGCAAACCGCCTCGGCCAAGCTTTGTTCGCAAGGATGCCAGGGTAAGGGTGAAAGGGTGGGGTAAGAGCCCACCGCGGCGCTGGCGACAGTGCCGGCATGGTAAACCCCGCCGGGAGCAAGACCGTATAGGGATGACAGCAATGCTTTCGGGCGGCGCAGGTTTGGTCTTTGAACCGTCATCCGGGTAGGTCGCACCGAGGCAGAACGGCAACGTCTGTCCCAGATGAATGATCGCCATTCCCCGCAAATTCCCTTTTCGGCGGGTGCAGGGTCTACAGAACCCGGCTTACAGGCCGCCTGGCTTTTTCCCATTTTGTTCTCGTGTTCCCGCCGGAGGTGGGATTTGGTAGCCCCGAAAATTCGCCATTTTCGGCTTTATAAATAGAACAAAATTAGAACTTAGATCATTATTCACTATTCGTTCTTGTTTGCTGTTCGTTAACAGTCCAATCGCCTTGTTGCCGCGCTTTTTTCTTTATTTTTACATTTTTTCCCGTATATTCCCATTTATTCCCGAATTTCCCTGTATGTTCCTTGATTAGCCTTGGAGCATCCAGGGGCGGGTAGACAGCAACGGAACCGACGCGCGATGAGCGGGTTTTTTGGCACTCACGAAAGCATTCTCGACCGGCGTAAGGCCGGGCGCGTGACGCTGCCGCGTGACTTCCGCAATGAGCTGCCCAAGCTGGTGGAGACGGAAGAAACGCGGGAAGTGGTGCTATTGCAGTCGCCGGAAGACTTCTACCCGACGGTCTTTGGCTTTCCGCGCTACATGCTGGAAACCATCATGGGCGTGCAGTTCCGCTTTGATGAGATCATTGAGGACGGCACCAATATTGCCGCTGATATTCTGGCGTCTTCCCGCCCGGTGAAGACCGAGTCCTCGGGCCGCCTTTCCATGCCGGCTGAGTTCATCACGTTCGCGGAATTCGGCGATAAGGTTCAGTTCTGCGGTCAGGGCGACTTCTTTGAGGTCTGGCGTGAGGGCGGTTTTGCGGCACACCGCGATGCCCGCCGCAACAGTGCGACGCGCAAAATCCTGCAACGGGTGGCCGCTGCCGGCGCCGATCAGATTGCCATCGACAAGATTTTCTCCGGTGGTGCCTCATGAGCGCCGTGACGGCTGCGGCCGCTCCTGCTCATGTACCGGTGATGGGCGTTGAAGTGGTCGATAACCTTTCGCCCAAGCCCGATGGAACGTATGTGGATGGCACGTTCGGCGCGGGCGGCTATAGCGGGCAGATGCTGGAAGCTGGCGCTGGCGTGGTGTTCGGGATCGACCGCGATCCTCGCGCGATCTCAGCGGGCATGACGCTGGCCGAAACCTATCCGGGCCGTCTGACCCTGCTGGAGGGCCGCTTCGGCAATATGGTTCGCCTGCTGGAAGAAGCGTGCGTGAATACAGTCGACGGTGTGGCGCTGGATCTGGGTGTCTCCTCCATGCAGATCGACCAAGCTGAGCGCGGCTTCTCGTTCCAGAAGGATGGGCCGCTTGACATGCGAATGGGCCAGGGCGGCCCCAGCGCGGCCGATCTGGTTAATCATGTGGATGAAGCAACGCTGGCTGACTGGTTCTGGCGTTACGGCGAGGAGCGTCACTCCCGCCGGATCGCGCGCGCTATCGTTGCCATGCGGGCCGAGGCACCGTTGACCCGGACCCTTCAACTGGCGGAGCTTGTCGCCCAGGCCATGCCGCGCCGCGACCCGAACCATCACCCGGCGACCCGGGTGTTCCAGGCGCTTCGTATCGCGGTAAATGACGAGTTGGGTGAGCTGGAGCGCGGTCTGGCTGCATCCGAACGCCTGCTGAAGCCGGGCGGGCGCTGCGCGGTGGTGTCGTTCCATTCATTGGAAGACCGGATCGTCAAAAGCTTCTTTCGCGAGCGTTCCGGCAATCAGCCGCGTGGTTCGCGCCATATGCCGGAACAGGTGCGGGCACAGGTTGCCAGCTGGCGGCTGCTGACGCGGCGGCCCTTGACGCCCAGCGCGTCGGAAATTGCCGCCAACCCTCGCGCACGCTCGGCCCGTCTGCGGGTGGCAGAGCGGCTGCCGGCACCTGCTAACCAGGAGCAGGGCGCATGATTTCCAGAGTAATCGTCGTATGGGTCCTGTTGGTCATCGGCACCATTCTGGTGTCAGTGCAAATCGGCCTGAAGGCAGAGGCGCTGGACGATGATTTGTGGACCGTGCAGCACAAGCAGGAAGTGGAGCGTGACCGTATCCGCGTGTTGCGCACCAGCTATGCCTACCTGACGGCTGCCGATCAGTTGCAGCCGCTGGCAGCGCGCCATCTGGCGCTGGAGCCGGTGCGGGGCGATCAGATGCTGACCCTGGCCGAACTGCCGGTGCGAGTTCCAGTGCCGATGGTCCGGGGCAAAGAGCCGGGTGCAGCCTCGCCGGAAGTCAGCGTGCCGCGCGCTGCCGGGGACCCGCGCAGGGTTGAAGCGCCAGCGCCGGACAACACTGTTCCGCCCAAAGGTCCCAACAATAATCCACTATGGCTGAAGGCTAAGCAGGGCCACGTTCTGCAGCCGGTCGGCCTGCCCAGCCAGAAGAGGTCATCGCTATGAGCAATGCAACCGCTGCGGCCCCTTTGTTCGAATTCGCCGATCAGGCAGCCCGCGTATCCGGCGGTGAGAGCTATGCTCCGCCCCGCCGTCAGCGAGGCCCAGCCCGCTGGCGGTTGGTTGCCGTCAGCGCTGTGTTAGCGGTGGCTTTTGCTGCCGTCGGTGGCAAGCTGATGCTGAATGCGGCGCCGCGCACGGTGTCGCCGGCCAATGCGGCAGTGCTGCCGGATGGCGGTGGGCGCGAGTTCGCGCCGCGTGCCTCCATCGTCGACCGTAATGGTGAGTTGCTGGCCTATAGTCTGCCGTTTGCATCCCTCTACGCCAATCCGCAGGAAGTGCGCGATCCGGCTGCGGTCGCGGCCGCCTTACGTCAAATCCTGCCGGCGTCGCAGGCAGAAGATGTTGCTGCGTCTCTAGCCAACAAAAAGCGGGAGTTCGCCTATCTGGCCCGTCACCTGACGCCGAGCCAACATGCTGCGATCCTGGATATGGGTATTCCGGGCCTGTATTTTCGGAAGGAATACCGCCGCCTGTTCCCGCGTGGCCGTATGGCGGCACACGTGGTTGGCGCGGTGCAAAGTGATCACCGCGGCGGCTTGAGCGGTATAGAAGCGTTCTTTGATGCCGACCTAGCGAGCACCCCGGACCTGCCGCTGGCACTTAGCATTGATATGCGCGTCCAGCACATTGTTTATGAGGAAGTGCAACGGGCCATCGACCGTTTCAGCGCGGTTGGCGGCTTTGGCGTCATGATGGATGTGCGCACGGGAGAGGTTATTGCCTCTGTCTCACTGCCGGATTTTGACCCCAACCGGCTTGATACGCTGACGCCTGAAACGCGCGTCAACAAGGTTGCGGGCGGTGCCTATGAGCTGGGCTCTATGTTCAAGCTGCTGACCAGCGCTGCTGCGTTGGATACGGCTGTCGCCTCGGAAAAAACGCGGTTCGACGCGACCAAGCCGCTCTACACCCATGGGCACAAGATTTCGGATTTCCGGGGTGAGAACCGCTGGCTGACCATGCGGGAAGTGTTGATCCATTCGTCGAATATCGGTGCCGCGCGTATGGCGGAGCTGATCGGCACGCCCAATATGGTGAAGTATCTGGGCGGCTTCGGCCTGTTTGACAAAGCCGGTATTGAACTGAACGAGTCTACCCGCCCTATCCTGCCGCAAAAGTGGAGCGATATCTATGCCAAGACGGTCTCGTTCGGCCATGGCATTTCGGTTACGCCATTGCAGTTCGTCTCGGCTATCGGCGCTGTTTCAAACGGCGGTATCCTGCGCCGTCCGACCATGCTGAAAGTGGCGGCGGGCACAGAGCCAACCGGTACTCGTGTGATCTCCGCCAAGACGTCTGACCGGGTGCGGCAGTTGATGCGCGCTGTGGTCGTCGAAGGCTCCGGTAAGGGCGCCAACTCGCCTTTCTATCATGTGGGCGGCAAGACCGGCACGGCGGAGAAGAACGTCAATGGCCGTTACCAGAAGGATAAGCGTCTGTCGTCCTTCATCGGGGCGTTTCCCATTGAGGAGCCCTGCTATGTGGTGATGATTTCGGTGGATGAGCCCAAGGGTCGAAAAGACACGTTGGGTTATGCGACGGGCGGTTGGGTCTCTGCCCCGGCGGTTGGCAAAATCGTTGAGCGTGTGGCCCCGATGCTGGGCATCGAGAAAGCAGAGCCCGAGGCGAAGAAGGTCCGGCACGGGCTGCAAGCTGCGTCCCTGCGGGTGCGCCACTAGAACTGCCGCAAGGCCGATAGAACCGCCTCAACAAAATGGAGTTTGTTCCCCGCTCATGCCCGCCGCATTGCCCGCCTGTCAGGACGTGTTGTCCGGTATATCCGGACTGACGGCGGATTCACGCGCAGTGCAACCAGGCTGGCTGTTCGCTGCGCTGCAGGGGGTAATGGCGGATGGCAGAGCCTTCATCGCGCAAGCATTGGAGCAGGGCGCGGCAGCGATCCTGACGGATGTGCTGCCGGACGCGGATGCAGCCAAAGTCAGAGCGCGGGCACGGTTGATTCTGAGTGAGAACCCCAGGCGGGATTTGGCGAAGATGGCGGCGGTGTTCTATGGCCGCCAGCCGCGCAATATCGCCATGATTACTGGCACCAACGGCAAGACCTCTGTCGCGGAATTCACCCGGCAGCTCTGGGCCGTGCTTGGCGAGAATGCTGCCAGCATCGGCACACTTGGACTGACTTTGAACACGGGCCGGAGCACGGGCGCTCTGACCACGCCGGACCCGGTCGCTCTGGCAGAAATGCTGGCGGGCCTGGCTGCGCAGGGAATTGACCATGCCGCGCTAGAAGCCTCCAGCCACGGCTTGGATCAGGAGCGCTTGTCGGGCGTGCAGGCGTCAGTGGGCGTTTTCACGTCTTTCAGCCGTGATCATCTGGACTACCACAAGACGCCCGAGGCATATCTGACTGCCAAGCTGCGATTGCTCCGGGAACGCCTGTCGCCGGGCCAGGCCGCGATCATCTGTGCTGACATGCCGGTTAGCAGCCAGGTGGAGGCAGCCGCGCGTGAGTGCGGGCTGGACCTCTGGACTTATGGTCAGAAGGGCGAGCGGCTGGCGTTGCTGGGGCAGCAGCCTGTACCTGGCGGACAGAAGCTGTCGTTGCGGATTGAGGGCGAAGCGTTTGACGTGACCTTGCCTTTGGTCGGCGGGTTCCAAACGCTGAATGCGATGGCGGCGCTGGGCATTGTGCTGGCGTTTGGTGCGGAGCGTGCGAAGGCTGTTGCAGCTTTAGAGTACCTGCATGAGGTAGACGGTCGCCTGCAACTGGCAGGCACGACGGCGGAAGGCGCGGCGGTATTCGTAGACTACGCACACACGCCGGATGCGCTGGAGACGGCGCTGGATGCCTTAAGGCCGGTTGCCGAAGGGCGGTTGGTGGTAGTGTTTGGCGCTGGTGGCGACCGTGACCGGGGAAAACGGCCGGAGATGGGTGCCGTGGCGGCCCGGCTGGCTGACCTGGCCGTGGTAACTGACGATAACCCCCGGAGCGAGGATCCTGCTGCCATTCGTCAAGCTATCCTCGCGACCTGTCATGATGCGCGGGAGATCGGCGACCGGGCAGCGGCGATAGCCTGGGCAGTTGGGGATATTCAGGCGGGTGACGTGCTGCTGATCGCAGGTAAGGGCCATGAGACTGGCCAGACGGTCGGCGGCAAAGTGCTGCCCTTCGATGATCTGGCTGAGGCACGCCGGGCGCTGGAGGCACGGGGATGACAGTGCTTTGGACCGCGCACGATGCCAAGCTGGCGACGGGAGGCACCGGCCCGGATGGCTGGTCGGCAACCGGTGTTGCCATTGACTCCCGTCAGGTAGAGCAGGGGGACCTGTTCATCGCGTTGGCCGGCCCGAATCATGACGGGCATGACCATGTAGCGGCGGCCTTGGCGGCAGGTGCGGCGGCGGCCATGGTCTCTCACATTCCAGACGGGCTTCCGGACAATGCACAATTGTTGCTGGTCGGGGACACGCAGGCAGGGCTTGAGGCGTTGGCAGGTGCAGCCAGAGCGCGTTTCCGGGGCAAGGTGATTGCGCTGACAGGCAGTGTGGGGAAGACCGGCACCAAGGAAATGCTGCGGCTGGTGCTTTCGGCGCAGGGCAAGATCTCGGCGACCCTGGGCAATTTGAACAACCATATCGGTGCACCGCTGACTTTGGCCCGGCTGCCTGCGGATGCGGACTATGCCGTGCTCGAACTGGGCATGAACCATCCTGGCGAGATCGGGCCACTGGCCCAGCTCGCCAAGCCGGACGTGGCCCTGATCACACGGATTGCCCCTGCTCATACGGCGTTCTTCTCATCGTTGGACGAGGTGGCGGCGGCGAAGGCGGAGATATTCGAAGGGCTGCAACCGGGCGGTACAGCCATTGTCAATGCTGACGATGACTTCGCAGCGGCGTTGGCGGAAGCAGCGCTTCAGGCAGGTGCTGATCAAGTGCTGGGCTTTGGCGAATCTGAAGATGCAGACGCCCGATTACTCGATTTGGCGTTGCAGCCCTGCGGTTCCGATATCGAAGTGCAGCTGATGGGCCGCTGGTTCGTTTGCCATGTGGGCGCAGCCGGAGAGCACTCGGCGATGAACAGTTTGGGAGTGCTGGCGGCGGTTGCCAGCGCGGGTGCCGATCCTCTTGCCGCGGCAGAGTCTCTGGCAGATGTGAAGGTGCCGGCGGGTAGGGGTGCGACCGAGACGCTGACCTTACCGCAAGGCCCCATTACCCTGATCGATGAGAGTTACAATGCCAGCCCGGCTGCGATGCGGGCGGCGTTTGCTGTGTTGACGGCGCATATTCCGGCAGGCTCGGGCAGGCGAGTGGCTGTGCTGGGTGACATGCTGGAGCTAGGCGGAAATGCGCCCAGAGAACATGCAGCCCTCGGCAAGGAATTGAGTGGATTGCCGGTGGATTTGGTTTTTGCGGCGGGCCCTGAAATGCCCGCGCTGGTGGAGGCGCTGCAGCCAGCACAACGTGCAGGATATGCGTTGGAAACGGCGGTATTGGCAGAAAAAGTAGTCCCTGCTCTGCACGGCGGGGACGTGGTTTTGGTGAAGGGATCGCTGGGTATCAGTATGGTGCGGATCATGAACGCGCTGCGGGCCGCAGCGGAAGGTGCCGGCGCGCCGAAGGAACAATAAAATGCTGTACAATCTGCTGGCACCGCTTGCGGACGATTTCCAACTGTTCAACCTGTTCCATTATCTGACCTTCCGGACGGGCGGCGCAATCATGACGGCGATGGTCATCAGCTTTGTGCTCGGCCCGTACGTTATCCGCTGGCTGAAGTCCAAGCAGGGCGCGGGCCAGCCGATCCGCGAGGAAGGCCCGGCGAGCCACCTGCTTACCAAGCGCGGCACGCCCACCATGGGCGGCAGCTTTATCCTGCTGTCGATCACGATCAGCACGCTGCTGTGGGCGGACCTGACCAATGGTTATATCTGGACGGTGCTGATGGTGACGGCGGGTTTCGGGCTGGTGGGTTTTGCCGATGACTACCGCAAGCTGACCAAGCGCTCGCACCAAGGCGTCAGCAGCCGGGTACGGCTGGCCATCGAATTTGCCCTGGTGGCGGTGGCGTTTATCTGGATCAGTTCCATCATGGGACAGCCGCTTGCGACCAATCTGGCAGTGCCAGTGTTCAAGGACGTGCTGATCGACTTCGGCTGGTTCTATCTGCCGTTCGCCTGCTTCGTCGTCGTTGGAACATCCAACGCGGTGAACCTGACCGATGGGCTGGACGGGCTGGCCATCGTTCCGGTGATGATTGCCGCCAGTTGCTTTGGCTTCATCGCCTATTTGGTCGGTAACGTTGTCTTCTCAGACTATCTGCAACTGGCCCATGTGCCGGGCACGGGCGAGCTGTCGATCCTGTGTGGCGCGCTGTTGGGCGCGGGGCTGGGCTTCCTCTGGTTTAACGCGCCGCCTGCCATGGTGTTCATGGGCGATACGGGCTCGCTGTCGATGGGTGCAGCGCTGGGTACTATCGCGGTCATCACCAAGCATGAGATCGTGCTCGCCATTATCGGCGGCCTGTTCGTGCTGGAGGCGGTGAGCGTGATTGTGCAGGTCACGAGCTTCAAGCTGACCGGCAAGCGGGTCTTCCGCATGGCACCGCTGCATCACCATTTCGAGCAGAAGGGCTGGGCGGAGCCGACCGTCGTCATCCGCTTCTGGATTATTACCGTTGTGCTGGCCCTCGCTGGGCTCGCAACCTTGAAACTGCGGTAGGGGTAGGAAACACATGATCCCTCTGCCGCAAGTATCGGGTAAACGCTATGGCGTCGTCGGGCTGGGCAAATCCGGCCGGTCGGCGATTGCAGCCCTGCATGCGGGCGGGGCGGAGGTGCTGGCCTGGGACGACAAGGTTGGGGAGATGCCCGAGGGCGCCATCCGGCAGGATTTCCGCACGGGCGTATGGCCTGCCCTGGACGGTCTGGTCTGGAGCCCCGGCGTTCCCTTCCTGCATCCGGCGCCTCATGCCGCCGCCGTTAGGGCGCTGGCGGAGAATTGCCCGCTGGTCTGCGACATTGACCTGCTGGCAGATAGCGGCTCGCAGGCGGCGTTGGCTGGCATAACCGGCACCAACGGCAAATCCACTACGACGGCGCTGCTGGCGCATGCCTTGACGGAAGCTGGCCGCCCGGCAGTTGCAGGCGGCAATATCGGCGCGGCGGCGTTGGAATTGCCGGACCTAGGTGCGGACGGCACTTATGTGCTGGAGCTTTCCTCCTACCAGTTGGAACTATGTCAGACGGCGCGTTTCCCAGTAGGGATTTGGCTGAACCTGACACCCGATCATCTGGACCGGCACGGCGGCATGCACGGCTATGCGGCGGCGAAGTCCAGGCTCTGGCGCAACAGCCAGCCTGGCGATGTGGCGGTGATTGGTATTGATGGCGCATTCGGAAAAGCGGAGGCGGTGACGGCCGCCAATGCCGGGCGGCGCGTCGTGCCGGTCTCCGGTTCGCATCTGCCGGAAGGTGGCGTGGGTGTGCAGGGCGGAATGCTGCTGGATGACACCGGTGCCAGCCGGGTTGACATTCTGGCGCTGGATGAGTGCCCGGCCTTGCCCGGGGCGCACAACGCGGAGAATGCGGCGGCGGTGACTGCTGCGGCGCTCGCCCTTCGGTTGACGCACACGCAAATAGCGGCCGGTATGCGGTCCTTTCCGGGTCTCGCGCATCGCCAAGAGCGCGTGCGGACCATCGGCCATGTCACCTACATAAACGACTCAAAAGCGACCAACGCCGAATCAACAGCCAAGGCACTGGACTGCTACGACCGTATTTATTGGATTGCGGGTGGCCTGGCCAAGGCGGGCGGGATCACGCCGCTAGCCCCCTGGTTTGGCCGGATTGCACATGCGTTCCTGATCGGACAGGCGGCGCAGGTTTTCGGCGAAACCCTTGCAACGACTCGCGTTCCGCATTCTGACGAGGGTGATTTGGCCGGTGCAATTGCCGCTGCCCATGCTGCCGCGCAGGCCGATCCGGCGGCGAGTGTTGTGCTGCTTTCGCCCGCCTGCGCCAGCTTCGATCAATGGCCAAGTTTCGAGAGACGCGGCGATGCCTTCCGGGATGCCGTACAAAGACTAAATCAATGTAATTCAGAGGAGCCGGGCCAATGATGCGATTTGCCCGCACCGACCGCAGTGTACTCGGCCGCTGGTGGTGGACCGTCGATCATTGGACGCTGGGCGCGCTCGTCGGGCTGTTGGTGATTGGTGTCGTGCTGATCGGCTCCGGCAGCCCCGGTGTCTCCAACACGATCGGCCTGAACCCGTTTCACTTTTTCGGCCGGCACATGCTGTTCGTGCCGGTGGCGGTCACTGTGCTGTTCGTGGGGTCGCTGATGGCGCCAAAGGACGTGCGGCTTGCGGCATTGGCACTTTATGCCGGTACAACGCTGATGCTGGTGGCGGTTCTGCTGTTTGGGCAGGAGGTAAAAGGGGCGACGCGCTGGTTCAGTGTCGCCGGGTTCTCGCTCCAGCCATCGGAGTTCATGAAGCCCGCGCTGGCGGTGCTATCGGCCTGGCTGTTCGTGGAGTTCCAGGCAACAAAGCATTGGCTCTATCTGGGGCTCAATGTTCTGGCACTTGGCTTGGCATTGGCGCTGATCGCCAGCCAGCCTGATATTGGCATGACGGCGGTTATAGCCGTTGTTTGGGGGATTCAGTTCTTTCTGTCGGGTATGCCGGTGATCGTTACCGGTGGACTTGCAGCGCTGGGGCTGGGCGGCTTTGTGGCGGCCTATCACCTGCTGCCGCATGTAGAGAGCCGGGTTGAGCGCTTCCTGAACCCAGAAGACGGCGACACCTATCAGGTGGATATGTCCTCCTCTGCCTTCCGCGAAGGCGGCTGGCTTGGCGTCGGCCCCGGCAATGGCGACCTGAAACACGTGTTGCCGGATGCGCATTCTGATTTTATTCTGGCCGTGGCGGGTGAGGAGTTCGGGGCGCTTTTCTGCCTGATCCTGGTGGGGCTGGTCTGTATCGTCGTCTTCCGCGGTTTCATGCGGGTTGGGATGGCACGCAGCCCCTTTGTGGCGCTGGCGGCAGGGGGGTTGCTGGCCAGTTTCGCACTGCAATCGTTGATCAACATGGCCTCTACCTTGGCGCTGATCCCGGCCAAGGGTATGACCCTGCCCTTCATCAGCTATGGCGGCAGTTCCATGCTGGCGGTCTCCATCACCATGGGCTTTGTGCTGGCCTTGACCCGCCGCCGCATCGGCCACGAGCCGGAGGATGAAGTATGACCCGGCGTATCGCTTTGGCCGCTGGCGGCACCGGTGGGCATCTGTTTCCAGCGCTGGCACTGGCGCGGGAATTGCTGGGACGCGGCCATGGCGTGACTGTGCTGACCGACCCGCGCGGCGCGAAGTTCGATGCGGGCGTGCGGGTCCGCAGCGTGCCGACGACCCGGCTGACGGGCGGGCTGTTCGCCAAGCTGGCCGGGGCTGTGCAATTGCTGTGTGGCGTGCTGGTGTCTGCCTGGCATCTTAAGCGTGACCGGGTGGAGTTGCTTGTTGGCTTTGGCGGCTACCCCAGTGTTGCGCCGGTGCTGGCGGCAAAGCTGATGGGCGTGCCAGTGCTTCTGCATGAGCAGAACGCTGTGCTGGGCCGGGCGAATGGGCGGCTGGCGCGGTACGCGGCAGTCATTGCAACGTCCTTTCCGAATGTTTTGGGGTTGGGAAACCGCACGCGGCGGCTGACCGGCAATCCTGTGCGGGCAGAAGCGGTGGCAGCACGGGCGGTGGCCTATGCGGCTCCGCGGGAAGATGGCGCCTTTCATCTGCTGGTGTTCGGTGGCAGCCAGGGCGCGCGGGTGTTTTCCGAGGTGGTGCCTGCCGCCTGTGCGCTGTTGCCGGAAGGCCTGCGGGCGCGGCTGCGCGTAACGCAGCAGGCGAGGCCTGAAGACCTGGACGCAACCGTTGCTGCCTTCACTGAAGCCGGGGTTACAGCGGAGGTTGCGGCTTTCTTCCAAGACCTGCCGCAGCGTATGGCGTCGAGCCATCTGGTTGTGGCCAGGGCTGGTGCTTCCACCATTGCCGAAGTGCTGACGGTAGGCCGTCCGTCGGTGCTGGTGCCCTATCCGCATGCGATGGACGACCATCAAACAGCGAATGCCCAGTCGGTGGACGAGGCGGGGGCTGCCTGGCTGATGCCGCAACCGGCCTTTACGCCAGAAGCATTGGCGCGGCGGTTGGAAACGCTGCTGACCTTGCCGGAATGCGCCGAGAAAGTGGCCACCAATGCCTACGGTCTTGGCAAGCCGGATGCGGCTGCCCACTTGGCGGACGCGGCGGAATCGGTTCTGACGGGCGCGCGGGCTGCGCCATCGGCGGCCCTTCGGAGCATTGCTCCATGAATTCTGCCGCCACCCCAGCCACTGGCAGTGCTGCGCCGGTTGCGCGCCTGCCGTTCGATATCGGGCTGCTGCACTTTATTGGCATTGGCGGCATCGGCATGAGCGGCATCGCCGAAATCATGCACAACCTGGGCTACCGCGTGCAGGGCAGCGACATCGCAGCTGGTGCGAATACGGAGCGGTTGCAGGGGCTGGGTGTGCCGGTCTCCATCGGCCATGCAGCGGAGAATCTGGGGGACGCCGCGGTGGTCGTCGTCTCTTCCGCCATCGACCAGAAGAATGCGGAGATCGTTGCGGCGCGGGCCCGTCACCTGCCGATTGTGCACCGGGCAGAGATGCTGACCGAACTGATGCGCCTGAAATGGTCAGTTGCCATCGGCGGTACTCACGGCAAGACGACAACGACTTCACTGGTCGCAGCGTTGATGGCAGCAGGCGGGTTGGACCCGACGGTCATTAACGGCGGCATCCTGAATGCATACGGCACCAACGCGTATCTGGGGGCGGGCGCCTGGATCGTGGTGGAGGCCGACGAGAGCGACGGCACGTTCGTCAAACTGCCGGCGACCGCTGCTGTCGTCACCAATATCGATCCGGAGCATCTGGATCATTACGGCTCGTTCGATGCCGTGCGCTCGGCATTTCTGGATTTCGTTGAGAACATCCCGTTCTACGGCTTTGCCGCGCTTTGTCTGGATCATCCGGAAGTGCAGTCGCTGGCGAGCAAGGTGCAGGACCGGCGGGTCGTGACCTATGGCTTCAACCGCCAGGCTGATGTTCATGGCACTATCCGCAATATCCAGCCGGACGGTGTGCGCTTCGAAGTGGACTACCGGGGCGGCGCTGGCGCGGAACCGCAACGCCTGCGCAACCTGTTCCTGCCGATGATGGGTGAGCACAACGTGCAGAACGCGCTGGCGGCGATTGCCATCGCCTTGCGTGTCGGCATGAGCGAGGAGCAAATCCGCGAGGGGCTGGCGGGTTTCGTCGGCGTGAAGCGGCGCTTTACCCGCACCGGTGCTGCTGGCGGTATTACGGTGATCGACGATTATGGTCATCACCCGGTGGAGATCTCCGCGGTGTTGCGCGCGGCACGCTCTGCCTGTGCTGGGCAGGTAATTGCTGTGGTGCAGCCGCACCGCTACTCGCGGCTAGGCGATCTGATGGAGGAGTTCTGCACCTGCTTTAACGATGCGGAGCATGTGCTGGTCGCCCCGGTCTATGCGGCAGGTGAGGAGCCGTGCGAAGGTGTCAGCCATGAGGCTCTGTTGGAGGGTTTGGCTGCGCATGGGCATCGCGGTGCTGCGGCGCTGAGCGGGCCGGAAGAATTGGCCGCCCGTGTGATGGAAATTGCCGAAAGCGGCGACATGGTGATCTGTCTGGGCGCAGGCAGTATCACGCGCTGGGCCGGGGCTCTGCCGGACGAGATGCAGGCGATACTGGACGGAGGCAAGGCTGCATGAGCGGGCTGCTGGACCTTCTGCCTCCAGTAAGAGGCCGTGTGCGGGTGGATGCTCCGCTGGCTGCGACCTCCTGGTTCAAGGTAGGTGGTCCGGCGGATGTACTGTTCCGGCCGGCTGATGCGGATGATTTGATTACCGTGCTGAAAGAGTTGCTGGAAGGAACACCGGTGACGGTGCTGGGGGTGTCCTCCAACACGTTGATTAGAGACGGGGGCATTCGTGGCCTGGTGGTGAAACTGGGACGCGGCTTCACCGGCGTTGAGGCAGCGGGCGAGGACGGCCTGATTGCAGGCGCGGGGGCGCTGTGTGCGACGGTGGCACAGCAAGCGGAAGGGCGGAAATTGGGCGGGCTGGCTTTTCTTTCCGGCATACCTGGAACCATGGGCGGCGCGTTGCGCATGAACGCGGGCGCGTATGGCGCCGAGACCGGTGGTGTCGTGGAGTGGGCGGAGGCGATTGATCCGCAAGGCAACCTCCACCGATTGGGATCCGCTGAACTCGGCTATGCCTATCGCCATTGCGATGTGCCTGGTGACTGGGTTTTCGTTCGATCGCTGGCGCGCGGCGTGCCGGGGGCAGATGGTATCGCGGCAGAGATGGCGGCGATTGCCAAGGCGCGGGCGGAGAGCCAGCCTCTGGGCACGGCTACCGGCGGCAGCACTTTTCGCAACCCGCCGGGCGAGAAAGCCTGGCAATTGATTGACGCTGCTGGCTGCCGTGGTCTGCGCATCGGTGGCGCGGTGATGAGCGAAAAGCACTGCAATTTTATGATCAATGAGGGCGGTGCGACGGCCTGCGATCTGGAGATGCTCGGCGAGACAGTGCGCGAACGGGTGCTGAAAAAAAGCGGTATCGCGCTGCAATGGGAAATCCGGCGGATCGGGGAGGCAAAGCGATGAGCCAGCCTTCGACCACGCTGGCCCGGCGGTTCCAACATGTGGCGGTCCTGATGGGTGGCCAGTCAGCGGAGCGGGATGTTTCCCTCTCCAGCGGGCGGGCCTGCGCGGAAGCTTTGCGTGAAAACTACCGCGTGACGGAGGTCGACTATTCCGGCGATGTCGGGGCGCTGGTTGCTGCGTTGACCGGCAATGATGCGCCGGAGGCCGTGTTCAACGCCTTGCATGGCAAATTCGGCGAAGACGGCACCATGCAGGGCCTGTTGGACCTGTTGCACATGCCGTACACGCACTCTGGTGTGCGGGCTTCTGCCCATGCCATGGACAAAGCTGCCAGCCGGACTCTTTATACGCGGATTGGCTTGCGCGTGGCGCAGGGGATGGTTCTGCCCTTCGGGGAGGCAACCGAAGTTTTTCCCGCGCCGTATGTGCTAAAGCCGGTGGCGGAGGGCTCCAGCGTTGGGGTGCATATTGTGTTGGCGGGAGATAACCGGGCACTGCCGAGCGAATGGTCATTTGGCGACGACGTGCTGGTAGAGGAATATATTCCAGACCGGGAGCTAACGTGCGCCGTGCTGGAGGATGAGGCGGGTGAGGCTACGGCGCTTGACGTGCTGGAAATCCGGCCGCGTGACGCCTTTTACACCTATGACAGCAAGTATGCGGATGGCGGCAGCGTGCATCTGGTACCTGCGCCGGTGCCAGCAGCCATCGCACAGGAATGCCGTGCGGCAGCGCTGGCGGCGCACAAGGCATTGGGATGCCGGGGCGTTTCGCGTTCGGATTTCCGGTACGATGATACGCCCGTGCCCGGAATGCCGGACGGCAAGCTCTATATTTTGGAGACCAATACCCAGCCGGGCATGACGGCAACGTCTCTGGTGCCGGAAATCGCCGCTTATGCGGGTGTTTCGTTTCCGGCATTGGTGGCGCGATTGGTGGAGGGTGCAGCATGCGGCGTTTGATCAGGCTCCTGCGGATGGTGCCCAACGATAATGCCCGCCGGCGGGGCTTGCCACGCTGGGCGCGGCAGGCGGCGCTGGTGACCATCCTGGCGCTGATGGTGGCGGGCTATTTGGGTGGTGTGGCGGTGTTGACCCGAAACGGCTGGATTGATGCGCGTCTGAACGAAATGGCAGAGGCTCTGTCTGTCCGGATCGCGGATCAGGGCTTCCGGGTGAAGTCGATCCGGGCGCATGGCGCGGCCAAAACCGAATTACCGACCCTGAAACGCGCGATGCAGGTAGCCCATGGCGCACCGATCCTGGCGCTGGACCTGCAGGCAGCGAAACGCCGGGTCGAAGGCCTGCCCTGGGTGCGGGTGGCAACTGTGGAGCGCTCTCTGCCGGATGCGGTGGTGGTGCGCATTGTGGAGCGTGAACCGCTGGCGCTTTGGCAGCGCGAGGGCAGGATCGAGCTGTTGGACACCACTGGCACTATCGTGCTGGGCGCTCCGTTGGTAGCGTTCAGCGATCTGCCACTGTTGGCGGGGGAGGGCGTGCCGGCTGCCGCACCCCGCCTGATAGCCTTGCTTGGCAAAGGACCGGATCTGGCACCGCGTGTTACTGTCGGCAGCTATATTGAGAACCGGCGCTGGGATTTGCTGCTGGACGACAGGGTCTGGGTGAAACTGCCCCAGGAAAAGACGCTGGAAGCCTGGCTGCGCCTCGCCAATGAGGAGCGCAACAATGGCCTGTTGAAGCGCAACATCTTGGCAGTCGACGTGCGTAACGCCGAGCAGTGGGTCTTTCGCCTGCTGCCAGGCGCACGAACCCGTATGGCATTGGAGAAGAGCGGCGGATGAAGAAAGCCATGCGCTCTTTCGGTGGCCGCAAGGTCGGGCCGGGTGTGGTCGCGGCGCTGGATATTGGTACGTCCAAGACTAGTTGCCTGATTGCCCGGTTAGACGCGCAGGGACAGATGCGTGTGCTGAGCCACGCCACGCAGGCGAGCCAGGGCCTGCGCAACGCAGCGATCATCGACATTGCCGCCGCCGGTCATACGGTTGGCGCCGTTGTGCAGGCCGCAGAAAGTAGTGCCAAGCAGAAGGTGGATGCGGTCATCGCCAATCTCTCGGCCGGGCAAATAGTGTCGGAACGGGTGCAGGCGTCCGTCAAGCTGGGCGACCAGGCGATCGGTACGGCAGAAGTGTCTGAAGCCCTGGCCATTGCGCGTAGCCGGGCGCCGCAGGATGGGCGGGCGCTGCTGCACTTTGTGCCGCTGGGCTATTCGGTGGACGGTGCCAAGGGCATCCGCGATCCGCGGGGCCTGTTCGGTGGCCAGTTGGATCTGGAAACGCTGCTGGTAACTTCACCGGAAGGTGTGCTGCGGACGATGTGGACGGCGGTAGGCCGGGCCCATCTGGAAGTGGAAGACATAGTGGTCTCGGGCTATGCCGCGGGCCTGTCGGTGCTACACCGGGACGAGCGCGATCTGGGTGTCACCGTAATTGATATGGGCGCGGGCAGCACCAGCATCACCGTGTTCTCCGAAGGGGAGCCCGTCTTTTGCGACAGCGTTCCACTGGGCGGCGGCCACATTACCAGCGATATCGCCCGCGGACTGAGCACGCCGCTGCCCTATGCCGAGCGCCTGAAGACTTTGCACGGGTCGTGCCTGCCATCGGCAGATGACGACCGGGATCTGATTGATCTGGTGCCGATTGGCGATGGAAATGAAGGCGACACGATGCAGGTGCCCCGTGCGCTGCTGGTGCGCATCATCCGGGCGCGGATGGAAGAGATTTTTGAAATGGCCCGGCGCTGCACAGCGGCCACTGATGCAGGGCGGCTGGCCGGTGGGGCGGTCGTGCTGACCGGTGGAGCCGCGCAGCTGCACGGTGTGGCGGAATTGGCCCATCAAGTTCTGGACAAGCGCGTGAGAATCGGTCGGCCTGGAGGTGTGGCGGGACTGAGCGATATGGCTGACAGTCCGGAGTCCGCAGCCGCCGTTGGAATGTTGCTCTATGCCCAGAGAAGATACACGCGAGGGTCAGGCAGTGCAGTGCTCGATTTTAGTAAGTTACCCGGAATGCTTGGGCGTTTGGGCACCCTACTGAAAATTGGCCATTAGCTCAATGCTTGTACCACTCATCAATAAGACGTTGGTCCAGTGCTGTCAATACTATGGACTACTTGCCAATGACTGAAGGAGACCGTAACATGACCTTAGACCAGTCGCTGCCGGACGAGCTTGATGAATTGCGGCCGCGTATCACGGTAATTGGCGTTGGCGGTGCTGGCGGTAATGCCGTGAACAATATGATTCGCAGCAACCTGTCTGGCGTTGAATTCATGGCTGCCAATACCGATAGCCAGGCGCTGCGGGTAAGCCAGGCCGATCACACAATTCAGCTTGGACTGAATATCAGCCATGGCTTGGGTGCTGGCTCGCGTCCTGACATTGGCCGGGCAGCCGCGGAAGAGGCGCTGGATGAAATCCTGGCGGCGTTGGATGGCTGCCACATGGTGTTCATCACCGCTG
The DNA here is from genome assembly GCA_965202745.1 of Alphaproteobacteria bacterium. Classification (GTDB taxonomy): domain Bacteria; phylum Pseudomonadota; class Alphaproteobacteria; order Bin95; family Bin95; genus JACKII01. Next base: position 37,236 of record CBDBCB010000015.1, on the reverse strand, counting down.
GCATGGGTGGCGGCACTGGCACGGGCGCGGCTCCGGTTATCGCCCAGGCAGCCCGTGAGCACGGCATTCTGACAGTGGGCGTGGTAACCAAGCCTTTCCACTTCGAAGGCCGCCACCGGATGCGCACCGCAGAGGCGGGCATTGAGGAACTGGCGAGCTATGTGGATACGCTGATCGTCATTCCGAATCAGAACCTGTTCCGGATTGCCAGCGACAAGACCACGTTCGCCGAAGCCTTCCACCTGGCCGACGATGTGCTGCACTCTGGTGTTCGCGGGGTTACGGACCTTATGGTGAAGGCCGGTCTGATTAACCTGGATTTTGCCGATATCCGCGCCGTGATGCGGGAAATGGGCAAGGCCATGATGGGCACGGGCGAGGCTGAAGGCCAGCATCGCGCAGTGGAAGCTGCGGAAGCGGCGATTTCCAACCCGCTGCTGGACGATGCGTCGATGAAGGGCGCGCGCGGCGTACTGATCAACATCACGGGCGGGCCGGATATGACCCTGTTCGAGGCGGATGAAGCCGCAAACTGCATCCGCGATGAAGTTGACCCCGAAGCCAACATCATTTTCGGCGCGACCACAGACGATACCCTGGAAGGCAAGATCCGGGTGAGCGTTGTGGCGACCGGCATTGATGGTACGGGCATTGCGCACAACCCAGTGCCGGCGGTGGTGGAAGCCGCACCAGAGCCGGAAGCGGCTGAGGAGGGACAAGCCGAGGCTGAGCCGTTGCTGGAAGTCATCGACGGGGAAGACGAACCTGCGGTGCTGGAGCCGGCAATGGCTGCAGCACCGGCGACAGTGAGAGAGTCCGTTCCGGCGGCGACGGGCGTCAACGAAGCTGTTGAAGACGAGCCAGAGACCAAGCGTCCGGCCCGTTCCTCCATCTGGTCGATCTTGATGGGCAATGATCGGGCCAAGCCTGCAAAGGCTGCGGAAGCCCATCCGGCAGCGCCAAAGCGGGATGATATTTTTGTCCCGCCCGCGCCGGCATCCGCCCCGCGAGAGATCATCAGCGCCGAATCAACCGTCCGGCCGATCGAAAGCGCGCCACCACCTGCCAATAACAAGAACGTGGCAAACGGTGTTGCGGCCATGTTCGGCGCGTCGAATGGGGCTGCGTCTGCCGCTGCAGCCGTGCCGGAGCTGACGGACGAGCCGCAGCCTGCGGCCTATGCTGTCACCGAAGATATGCTTGAAATTCCAGCATTTTTGCGGCGGCAGGCCAACTAACCAACACCGGTTCTGAGCGATTGGCGCGGCGGAAGCTTGGCTTTCGCCGCGCTTTCTTTTGTAACATTTGCAGCCGCAACAATGCGTAACAATCAGTTACTTGTCCGGATTCCCGGAAGCTCCTAGATCGTGCCGTGATGACTTGGAACGGATAGATTAGCAAAAAAATGTTCCAGGCCATACGCAGGCATTGACTGGCCCAGATGGCTGGCTGATCGAGCGGCAGGAACTCTCGTTGCCGAATCGGGTTGCTCACCCGGCGGTAACGCTACCCGGAGGTGGGCAGAAGTGACAATGATCGAAGCCTATAGTGCTGTTGCCGAAATGGCGGATTTTGAAGCGGCCGGCGTATACGCTGGCAGCAGGTCACTTGCGGCTGGTCCGATGGTGTCTGGCGCGTTTCTGCCCGGCCTGCAAACCACCTTGTGCCAGCGCGTGCAATGCTCCGGCATTGGTTTGCATTCCGGCAACCAGGTGTCGCTCTCTCTGAATCCCGCTGAGGCTGGAACCGGCATCCGTTTCCGGCGCACGGACCTGAACGGAAAGGCTGCTTGGATTGAGGCGCGCTGGGATCATGTAGTCGACACCCGGCTGTGCACTGTCGTTGGTAACAGCCATGGCACCATTGTCGGTACGGTTGAGCATTTGATGGCGGCGCTGGCTGCTGCTGGCGTGGACAATGCCGTCGTGGAACTGGATTCGCCGGAGCCGCCGGCAATGGATGGAAGCTCCGCCCCATTCCTGTTTTTGATAGAGTGCGCCGGTATCAAAGCTGTTCGTGCGCCGCGCGCCATGCTGCATGTCTGCAAAGCCGTGCGGGTCAGCGACGGCGAGAAATTCGCGGCGCTGGAGCCCTGTGCCTATCCGGAAATGGATGTTGAAATTGTGTTCGACAACCCGGTGATCGGGCGACAGCGCACCCACATGGCGCTGTCCGGCATGCGCTTTAAGGGCGAACTGTCCCGCGCGCGGACCTTCGGCTTTGCCCATGAGGTGGAGTACATGCGCCAAAACGGCCTGGCGTTAGGCGGCTCGTTGGATAATGCGGTGGTGGTCGATGGTGATTCGGTGCTGAACCCGGACGGCCTGCGCTATCATGACGAGTTCGTCCGGCATAAAGCACTAGACGCGGTCGGCGACCTTTACCTGGCAGGCGGGCCGATTGTCGGCCGCTATGTCGGGTATCAGGCCGGGCACAAGCTCAACAATCTGGTGCTGCGGGCGCTGTTTGACGACGCTTCCGCCTATGAATGGGTGGATGCGGAGCCCAAAACGGTCAAGGCTGGTCCTGCGATGCAGGTATCAGCCTAGGCTGGATATTCTGCGCCGAATGCGTCGTGCGTTTGCGTGCCGGATGGCGCCAGTTTAGGGTGCCTCAACGGAACTTTACAGGAAATTCATAGCGAATGACTGGGCGCATGATCGGGCGCGTGACTGGCGGCCCGCAGCAGCGGCGGGATGGAGCCGGTGTGGCGCGGAAGGCCTTGTTGGCATCGGCAGCCGGTGCGTTGCTGCTCGCCCTGGCGGCGTGTGGTTCGGACAATGTACAGGTGCTGGAAGACCTGCCTGTCGAAGTGTTGTATAATAACGGTATGGATCAACTGGCGGCGGGTAAATACTTCGCTGCGACGCAATCCTTCAACGAGGTAGAGCGTCAGCATCCGTTCTCAATCTGGGCACCGCGCGCGCAATTGATGAGTGCCTATGCGCATTTCAACGCCGATCAGTATGACGATGCAATCATTGCGCTGGACCGGTTTATTCAGCTGCATCCCAGCCACGAAAGCGCCCCGTACGCCCACTACCTCCGCGCGATCACTTTCTACGAGCAGATCGTCGATGTGGTCCGCGACCAGGCGATGACCAAGAAAGCGCTGGAGACGCTGGATGATGTGGTGCAACGCTATCCGAATACGGACTACGCGCGCGACGCCAAGCTTAAGCGCGACCTGGCCTTCGACCATCTGGCGGGCAAGGAAATGCAGATCGGCCGGTTCTACCAATTGGAAGGCAGCCTGGTGGCGGCTATGAACCGGTTCACCTATGTGCTGGTCAATTACCAAACCACTACCCACGCCCCTGAAGCACTTCACCGGCTGGTTGAGTGCCACATGGTGCTGGGCATGACGGATGAAGCGACAAAATATGCCGCTGTGCTGGGGCACAATTTCCCCAGTTCGGAGTGGTATTCAGACTCCTATGCCCTGCTGACCGGAGAGCGCGTGGAGGTCAAAGCCAATGTGGAAGACCGAGACTTTATCGATCGCAGCATCGATTACCTGTTTTCGCCGAATTACCAGATCGGCTCCACAGACCCCGATGCGGAAATTCTCGGAACTGGTATAGAAGCGCAAACCCTTGCCGCGGGCTTGGGTGGCGAAAGCAGCTTTGCCTCCGTACCTGGCCCCGAGGCGGAAAAACCGGACCTGGTCGGTCAGGTGGCCTCTACCGTCGCGGAACTGCCACCGCCTTCTGCGCCGAAGACGGATGAAGGCAGCCGCTTGCAGATCGAATCGCTACTGGCCTCTGCCCGCGAACAGCGCGCAAAGGCCGATAAAGCCGCGCTAGGCTGGAACGAGTACGCTGCTGCCCAAATCATTAATCTGACCGCCAAAGCACGCGGCGCAGCGCAGGCTAAGACGTCGGCAGCCGCGGCTGAATATTGGGCGGCGCGCGAGGATCTGCTGGTGATTGCTTCGCGACAGCTGGATGGCGAGAAGACGAACGCTACAACCCGGGCCGAAGCGGAAACCCGTGTTGCCGAAACCGGCCTGACCTATTGGCAGACGGTGGCTCAATATGGCCTGACCGACGTCGAACGGCAGCTGGCGCGCAAGAACGCCGCCGATGCTGAACAAGCTTTGGCGTTCTGGCGGGAGAGCGGGCGCAGCTGGCTCGACCGCGTGTTGGGCTCGTCGACGTAGGCGGGGTGGGCCATGCTCCAACAGCTGGCCATCAGGCGTATTGCGCTCATTGATGAGCTGTCCCTGACCTTTGACGAGGGGCTTGGCGTGCTTACCGGCGAGACTGGTGCCGGCAAATCCATCCTTCTCGACTCGCTGGGGCTGGTGCTGGGTTCGCGCGCGGATCCAGGTCTGGTGCAGGCCGGGGCCGAGCGGGCAAGTGTCAGCGCCGTGTTCGGGGCAGATGCCCTGGAAGCGGCGCAGGTCGTACTGGCGGAGGCGGAACTGACGCTGGAGCCGGGCGAGGACCGTCTGATCCTGCGCCGTGTTCTGTCCGCGGAGGGGCGCAGCCGGGCTTTCGTAAACGACCAGCCGGTATCCGTGACGCTGCTCCGGCGTATCGGGGCGCGTCTGGTGGAGGTGCAGGGGCAGTTCGATTCAGGTGGTCTGACCGATCCCGCCGGGCACCGTGACCTGCTGGATGCGTTTGCCGGACTGGCCAAGCAGCGGGCGGGCGTGACCGCGGCCTGGCGTGACTGGCAGGGCCGGGTGAAGGCGCTGGAGGAGCACCGGGCGACGCTCTCCACTAATTTGGGCGATGCCGACTGGCTGCGTCATACGCTGGCGGAACTGGATGATGCTGCGCCAGAAGAGGAAGAGGCCGGGAAGCTGGCGGAAGAGCGCGCGTTTCTGCAAGCCCAGGAACGCATTCTGGAATCGGTAAAGGGCGCGCAGAACGCCCTTTCCGGCAATAACGATGTTGCCAGTTCGCTACGCACGGCCTCCCGCGCGTTGGAGCGCTCGGCGGATAAGGTTGGCGAGCGTTTCCAGCCCGCGTTGCAGGCCCTGGAGCGGACGGAGATCGAGTTTGCAGAGGCGCTGCTGGCGCTGGATGCCTTGGCCCGGGATATTGACCTGGACGGCTCGTGGCTGGATGCAGTGGAGACGCGCCTGTTTGCGTTGCGCGAACTGGGCCGCAAGCACCGCTGCGAGCCGGATCAGCTGCCGGCCGTGAGGGAGAAGTTGGCGGAGAACCTGGCCGCGCTGGAGCGGGCGGACGAACTGCTGATCGAGATGGAGGAGGCTGTGGCGGCGGCCCGGAAAGCCTTTGCCGTGGCTGCGGAGGCGCTGTCGGGCAAGCGGCAGGCGGCCGCAAAGAAGCTGGACCAGGCTGTGGCGGGAGAGTTGGCACCATTGCGGCTGGAGAAGGCGGCCTTCTGCACGGACGTAGACGCTCTGGCGGAGGAGCAATGGGCCGGGCACGGCATGGACAGGGTACGCTTTTCGGTCAGGACCAATCCGGGCATGCCCTTCGGCCCGATTGAGCGGATCGCCAGCGGTGGCGAGCGGGCGCGCTTTCTGCTGGCGCTGAAGGTGGTTCTGGCGGCGGCGGACCCTGTGGGCACGCTGGTATTTGACGAGGTGGACGCGGGCATCGGCGGCGCAACCGCAGCCGCGGTCGGCGAGCGGCTGGCGCGGCTGGGTGAGGAAGTTCAGGTGCTGGTGGTCACGCACTCGCCTCAGGTCGCAGCCCGCGGGCTGGCGCATTTACATGTGAGCAAGGCGGAGACGGGCGGTCGCGCTCGGACGGCAGTTCAACGGCTAGGCGCGCAGGAACGCAGCGAAGAGATTGCCCGCATGCTGGCTGGCGAGAAGGTCACGGATGAGGCGCGCGCGGCGGCGGAGCAATTGCTGCTGCCGGGGACGGCGGCGGACTAGCCCGGTCGGCGCATACGCCAGCTGCGTATCCCTGCGGCTCCCATAGCCAAAAGCGCTAAGCCCGGCGCCACGGCGGGGACGGGCACACTGCCGACATGGATCGCAGTTCCGGGTTTGGTTTCATAAGCCCATTCACGGATCGTTAGGGCGCTGTCGTAGGCATCGGCGACGAATTCCGCCTTTGCCCAACCATAGTGAAGGCCATCGCCGGGATCGAACGCGAAGCCGATATACTTGCCGGGCTGGACGCCGAAAAAGCCTTGGCCGGGGGCATTGGTGAACGGGCCATGCCCGTAATTGTCGTCCCCAACATGAACAATTTGATGGCTGGCTCCGGTGGAGCCAAAGGTCAAACCCGGTGCAAGCGTCGGGCCAACCCTATTCGAGCGTGGAAGTCCGGCAGCGATTGATCCGGTACTGTACGCGACGAACCCGCGGCCATTGAGGGGGCCGTTGCTGGCGATGTGGACAGAGTCATCATAGAAAGTGCGGCCTGCGCCGTAGGACGAATGAAAGGCGTGGCGCAGTTCAAATTCTGCGTTGCCCGCACCATCGACGTTCCAGGGAACTATCGCCCCGACCGGGGCGGCCAGAGACATAGAAACTGGCGCGCCAGTGATGTGCACGATAGCAGCATTCACAGCGGCAGGTGATAGAACCGTGGCAGAAACAGCGATAAGTGTTTGGGATTTTGCAGAGAATTTTAAACTCATGTCATTTCCTCTAATATTAGTAATTTCTAAAGTATAGTAATATTTATTATTATAATATATTGCGAAATAGTGAAAAAATTCATGTGAATGCTGTAGTATTCGCGGTGTTGATATGAACGCTCAAATTTTCGATTGAGGATGCCTGAGTTTAGCCAGATTTGGACCACTCAGCCAATTGTTACTTCCCCTTTTTTGCCGTGAACGTGTGCAATACCAGTTGAGGAAACACACAAAGGAGCCCAGGCCATGGTTGATCTGGATAAGTTCGTTGAGGACTGCAAGGCTGCGCTGAAAACCGGTAACCCTGCCGCCAAGGTTGAAGAACTTGTGCGGGATGCCATTGCCGACCCGGAAGGTCTGAATGCGGCCTTTAAAGAGCGAGTGAAGGGGCCGACGCTTCAGGACCGTATTATCTTTGGCGACGACCAGCTTTCGGTCGTGCAGATCGCGACGCCACCGGGGCTACGCTCGCCCGTGCACAATCACTGCATGTGGGCAGTGATCGGCGTCTATGACGGGGAGGAGCACAACCGCTTCTTCAGCGATGCGGCGGACAATGGCAACGGCGCGCCGGAGGAGATCGGCGACCGGCTGCTGAAGCAGGGCGATATCTGTGTACTGAGCGCGGATGACATCCACGCGATCCACAACCCGCTGCCGACCAATTCCTATGCAATTCATGTGTATGGCGGCGACCTGGTGAACTGGGAAGGCCGCAGCGTCTGGAACCCGAAGACGAACGTGCGGGAAGACTATGAGATCAACCGCTTGCAGGCTTACACGAAAGAGCTTAGCGGGCTGGCTTGACGCCCTGGCTTGGAGTGGCGGGCCTGTGCTACTGACGGGCGGTGACTTGCCCCAGCGATAGAGCCCGCCCGTGAGTATCCGAGAAAAGCCCGCCGACGCTCTGACAGAGCAGGAAGCCGCCACCGAGTTGAAGCGGTTGGCGGGAGAAATCCGGCATCATGACCGGCTCTATTACGACGCCTCCGCCCCGGAATTGGACGATGCGGGCTATGATGCCCTTCGCCTGCGCAATGCGGCGCTGGAGGAGCGGTTTCCGCACCTGAAGTGCGCGGACAGCTCCAGCGACCGGGTGGGCGCGCCGGTGTCTGATGGCTTTGCCAAGGTCCGGCATGCAAGGCCCATGCTTTCGCTAGGCAATGCGTTTGATGAGGAGGACGTTCGGGAGTTTCTGGCGCGGGTGCGCCGGTTCCTGGGATTGGCGGAGGATGCGGCGGTTGCGACCGTCGCTGAGCCGAAGATTGACGGTCTGTCGCTTTCCTTGCGCTATGAGAACGGCAAGCTGGTGCAGGCAGCGACCCGCGGCGATGGGGCGGAGGGTGAGGAGATTACGGCGAACGCCCTGACGCTTGACGATATTCCGGAACGGATCGAGGGTGCCCCCGCGGTGCTGGAAGTGCGGGGGGAGGTTTACATGAGCCATAGCGCCTTTGCCCGCTTGAACGAGCGGCGGGAGGCGGCGGACCTGCCGCTTTATGTGAACCCGCGGAATGCGGCGTCAGGCTCTCTGCGCCAACTGAATTCCCGGATCACGGCGGAGCGGGAGTTGAGCTTTTTCGCCTACTCCCTGGGGGAGATTTCTGCGCCGATAGCCGAGAGCCATTCCGGCCTGCTGGCGCGGTTGGGTGAGTGGGGATTGCCGGTCAATCCGCTGTCGCAGGTGTGTCAGTCGGCGGAGGAGTTGCTGGCGGCCTATGCGGGCCTGCTGGAGGGGCGGGCTGGTCTCGACTACGACATTGACGGTGTCGTCTACAAGGTGGACCATCTGGATTGGCAGGACCGCCTGGGCCAGGTCTCCCGCGCGCCACGTTGGGCCATCGCGCACAAATTCCCGGCGGAACAGGCGCAGACCGTGCTGGAGCGCATCGACATTCAGGTGGGCCGCACCGGCTCCCTGACGCCAGTGGCGCGGCTTGCGCCGGTGTTTGTCGGCGGCGTGACGGTCACCAACGCGACGCTCCACAATGAGGACGAGATCGCGCGTAAGGATGTGCGGCACGGCGATACCGTGGTGATCCAGCGGGCAGGCGATGTGATCCCGCAGGTGGTGCGGGTCGTGCTGGAGAAACGGCCCGCGGACTCCAAGCCCTACGAATATCCGCATGTCTGCCCTGTTTGCGGCTCCGAGGCTGTGCGGCCAGAGGGGGAGGTGGTGCGGCGTTGCACCGGCGGCCTGATCTGTGACGCGCAGGGGGTGGAGCGGCTGAAGCACTTCGTTTCCCGCAATGCCTTCGACATTGAGAGCATGGGGGCGAAGCGGATCGAGGAATTGTGGGCGGATGGCATCGTGCGCTCGCCCGCCGATATTTTCAGGCTTGGCGAGCGGCGGCAGGACCTGCTGAAGCGCGAGCGCTGGGGCGAGCAGTCGGTCGCCAACCTGCTGGCGGCCATCGAGGACCGACGCGGGTGGCCGCTGGAGCGTTTTTTGTTCGCGCTTGGCATCCGCCAGATAGGCCAGGCGACGGCGAAGCTGCTGGCCCGGCAATATAGCTCGCTAGCGGCGTTGCGGGAGGCGGTGGACGCAGCCCAGGACTCAGACAGCGAGGCCTATGCTGATTTGATCGCCATCGACCAGATGGGCAAGGATGTGGCCGCCGATCTGCTGGCCTTCTTCGCCGAGCAGCACAATAGGGACGTGGTGGACGATCTGGCCGGGCTGTTGACCCTGACCGCGCCGGAAGCGGTGCAGGCGTCGGCTGTCAGCGGCAAGACCGTGGTCTTCACCGGCACGCTGGAGCGCATGACCCGCGCCGAGGCCAAGGCCCGGGCGGAGGCGCTGGGTGCAAAGGTGGCAGGCAGTGTCTCCAAGAAGACGGACTATGTAGTGGTGGGGGCTGATGCCGGCTCCAAAGCCAAAAAGGCGGCGGACCTGGGTCTGGCGATTTTGAGCGAAGACGATTGGCTGACCCTGATCGGTCGGGAAGAGGCGAGCACATGAGTGACCATCCCGTAGACCTCGCCATGATCAAGGCAGCGGCGGCGCGCATTCAAGGGCGGGTGCGGCAGACGCCGGTGCTCGATTCGCAGCCGATGCGGGGGCCGGTGCTGGATGCCCGGCGCTTGCTGCTGAAGCTGGAGTGCCTGCAAGTCACCGGCAGCTTCAAGGCGCGCGGGGCGAGCAACAAGCTGCTGACCCTGGATGACCAGGCGCGCGGGCGCGGGTTGGTGACGGCGTCGGGCGGCAATCATGGGCTCGCTGTTGCCTATGCTGCCGCAAGCGCCGGGGTGCCCGCCGTGATCTTCGTGCCGGAAAGCACGCCTGCCGCCAAGCTGGAGAAGCTCCGCCAGTGGGGAGCGGAGGTGACGGTGATGGGCAAGGTCTGGGACGAGTCTCAGGAGGCAGCCCTGGCTGCCCAGAAGGCGCGCAGCCTGACCTATGTGCATCCGTTCGCCGACCTAGAGGTGATCGCCGGGCAGGGGACCCTGGCGCTGGAGGTTCTCGCCCAGGTGCCGGATGCCGACACGCTGGTGGTCGCCATCGGCGGCGGCGGCCTGATGGCGGGTGTGGCGACGGCGGCGAAGGCGATCAAGCCGGGCATTAAGATCGTGGGCATCGAGCCCATCGGCGCGCCGACGTTGTACGAGAGCCTGAAGGCCGGGGAGTTGGTGACTCTGGATGCGATTGAAACGGTGTCGGGCTCGCTGGCACCCAGGCGCTCCATGCCGATCAACCTGGACCTGATCGCGGCGCACGTGGACCGGATGGTGCTGGTGAGCGATGACGAAATGCGGGAGGCGGCGCGCTGGCTCTGGTTCGAGACCGGCGTCGCGGCGGAACTGGCGGGCGCGGCCTCCCTGGCGGCCCTGATGACTGGGCGGCACAAGGTGGAGGCGGGGGAGACCGTGGTGGCGGTGATCTGCGGGGCGGGGACGGATGGGGTTGGGTGAGAGATCCGGGACTAGGCTCCAAGAAGGAACAATGGCTATTCCGAGGGAGCATGGCCATACACGGCTGCAAAGCTGGAACGAAGTTTCTCTAGCGCGTGTGCTGCCTCAGAGTCATCTGGGTCTTTTGGGTTCTTTTCGTTCTTTGCTTTGATTAGTTCTTGGTATTCAGTGACTAATTTTTTGAATTCAGAGAACTTAGGCATGCTGACCAGTTTTCTGGGTAGTATCCGACACTCTGTGTATGAGATTTAGCCCATGGGAACTTGACGGGTCATTGATTGACCCGTTCTGGGTATAGAATAGCGAACTGGTTTCGGGCAGCAACCCATTGTCTGACGGCCCTGCCTGTCTTCTCAAAGCTGCCGATTGCCAGATAGATCAGTTTTGTCGCGGCGGCGTCGGTTGGAAAGCTGCCCCGTGTTTTGGTGGTCTTTCGGGTCACCCTGTTGAGGCTTTCGATAGCGTTGGTCGTGTCGATGATTTTGCGCCCGGCTGGTGGGAAGGCGAAGAACGGGATGACTTCCTGCCACGCCCGCCGCCAACTCGGGGCGATTGAGGGGTATTTTTGGCCCCATTCGTCTTCGACCGCCGCGCGCGCTTTCTCGGCCTCTTTGTCATCTGTGGCTTGATCAATCGGCTTGAGAGCCGATGCGACGATCTTGCGGTCTTTCCAGCCGCAGAAGTTCAGGGAATGGGGCACGAGAGGCACGATACAGGGTTGCACGGTGGTGTCGGGAAAGGCCGCATTGATGGCATCTGGGAAGCCCTTGAGGCCATGGACGACGGCGATGAGGATGTCTTCGACGCCGCGATTGCACAGGTTGTTCATCACCGAGAGCCAGAATTGGGCCCCTTCATTGTTGGCGATCCAAAGCCCCAGAACCTCGCGGTCGCCCTCGGGGGTGACGCCCAATGCCCCGTAAACAGCCTTGTTTTTGACCTGGCGGCTTTCTGGATCGCGGATTGTGACCCCAAGCGCGTCGAGGAAAACGAGGGGATACATCGGCTCCAGGGCGCGGTTTTGCCAAGCGGAGACCTCCTCCAGAACGGCGTCGGTGACACGGCTGACCAAGTCTGCCGACCCCTTCAGCCCATAGACCTCTTCCAGAGGGGCGCGAATGGCGCGGGTCGACAGACCCGCCGCGTAAAGCCCAATGATCTTGTCGTCCATCCCGTCAATCCGGGTCTGGCCCTTCTTGATCCGCTCAGGCTTGAAACGGCCTTCCCGGTCGCGAGGGACATCAATTAGCAGCGCCCCAGCCTTGCCTTTCAACGTCTTGCGCGACGGGCCATTGCGCCGGTCGCTTTGGTTGGCAGGCTCTTCGCCGGGTTTATAGCCAAGATGTTCGGTTAGCTCAGCCCCCAGCATCGGCTCCATCAACGGGACCTTCCGTTCCTTCATCAGACCCTGATCGCCCAGCAAGTCCTCCGATCGTTCAACGCCGCTCAGCAGCTCGTCCAGTAGTTCCTGGGAAATCGTCATGGTCGGCATGCTCCTTCGTGAATGAAGCAGGGACTGAATTACTCACACACAGAAAATCGGACACTCCCGTTTTCCACCGATATAGGTAATCTGGCTTAACCCCAGAACACTGAGGATCGCTTCCGGTAGCTCAAAACTGCTCAGCCCGTTGGCAGCTGCAGCGATGAGGCTCATTCCCACCAGCAGTGAAAACAACAAAGCCTGCGCTCTGAATATGTCGAACTGCCCCGAGTGGTCGCGAAGGAGCTGGTTCCAGCAAAGCACCGGTTCCTTATTGAGCCATCCCAACTCGGTTCTCAAGAAAATCTAATTGTCCCATTCCAGACGTTGCGTAAACCGGTCGCCGATTTTTGCGCCAGCAGCGCCGCCAGCCGAAATGTCCATCAGCAGCAATACATCATCAGACAGGTCTCCCAGGGTTCCGGTGCGCAGAAACAGATAGATTGCTACTCCAAACACGACCATCGAAAACCAGGCGAGTTGGGCATACGCAAGGCTTACCCTGCCGCCCGGGCCGCGTAGAGCCGCCTTGAGGCCATTCGGTTTGATAACCTGCCGAACGACCAGTGCCCACTACAAAGATTGCGGCTAACGTGCCAACGACGCTCCAAGGACGTGACGATACGGTGACCGGGATAATACTTGTCGCAGTGACCTTGCCGCCCGCATCAATGCCAACAAGAAGCAACTGGCAATCAGCGTACCAAGATGTGAGTTGTGGTAGAGGCGGAACCGCAATGTTAAAAATATGCTCGTTGTTTTTCACGCTCGACGAAATCAGCGTCGCCGAACGCATGTTATCCATCGATGAAAGATCTCCCTTTAATTTGAAGTAATCTTTTTGTGCCGATTTACATCGTTCATCCACTCCGGAGCATCCATCATCTTCTGCGAGGTCGTGAAATATTCGCTTGTTTTGCGCTAGGCCGTCTGCAAGACGGCGCGCTTTTTCGGGGTCAGCGATCCAATATGCCTGCCAGCGCGCACTTGATGCCGTTTTGGCAAGCGTTACATCCGTGGCACCATTTCCCGGAACCCACATAGTCATGAGTTTGCCTGCGATCTAGCCACCGCATTGGACCGCGTGCTGATATAGCTCTGCTGGGTTGCCTTCTATTGCTGTGTCGCAAACCGCGGGAACTGTCGTTGACTCCACCGGATAAGCGAAAGCTGCCACTATCGTGTCAACGGCGGCGTAAAAACCTGCCACTGGGGCGGCGCAAAAGTCGGCCCCTTGGCACCGCGCCTTGTGGCGTGATGCCCTCAAATAGCAAGCACGTTCCGAGGCGCGTTGGCCGTTAGGCCAATCAGATGATGATTAGCTTCTGGGGCGGCGGGATTTGCTTTGGTTGAGGCGGTAACTTTCGCCATTCATCTCCAGGATATTCCCATGATGGGTCAGCCGGTCCAGCAAGGCACCTGTCAGGCGTTCTGTGCCGAAGGGTTCTGTCCATTCCTCGAACGGCAGATTACTGGTGATCAGTGTTGAGCCGCGCTCGTAACGCTGCGATATCAGTTCGAACAACAGTTCTGCCCCGGTTTTGCTCAGCGGCACGAACCCCAATTCATCAATGATCAGCAGCTTGACCTTGGCCAATTGGCGTTGCAATCGCAGCAGGCGTTTCTCATCTCTGGCTTCCATCAACTCATGCACGAGAGAGGCGGCAGTGACGAAGCTGACCGGCATACCCTTCTGGCAGGCGGCCAGACCCAGCCCGAGGGCGACGGGGGTTTTGCCGGTTCCTGACGGGCCAAGAGCGATGACGTTCTCCTTGCGCTCGATCCATTCGCCGCGCGCCAGTGCCAGCACCATCATCTTGTTCAGGCTGGGGATCGCTTTGAAGTCGAAGCTATCAAGGCTTTTGACGGCCGGGAACTTTGCCGATTTGATCCGGCGCTCAACCATACGCCGTTCACGGTCGATCAGTTCCAATTCCGTCAACCGCGCCAGATAGCGCCCATGATCTACACCTTCGGCGGCGCAGATGCGGGCCTGCTTATCATGCGCGCGCAAGAAGGTTGGCAAGCGCAGAGGTTTGAGGTGGTTCGCCAAAAGCAGTTCTGGAGCATCGCTCATGCGCTATCTCCCGCCAGCAAGCTCATGTAGGATGATGCCGCCCTTGTTGCGATATTGGTTCTGGGCAGGAACGGGTAAACATCCAGATCCAGTCTCGGTGGTCGTCTCTCGACCCGGCAAAGCAATAAGTGTTTGATTGCGTCAAAGCTGACCGCCCTCATCTGCAGTGCGTCTTTGATTGCCAGATGCAAAACCTCCAGCTCAAAGCGCTCCAGCCGCCGCAGTACCTGAACATATTCCCGCTTTCCGGCCTTGCCCTGCCGGGCTTCCAATAATCGTTGGAGGGTTTGGAACGCGTCAGGCAAGTCCCAGCCTTGCAATGGCGTGGCTGGATCAAAGGACATGATCTTGCGCTCGATGAGAGGCAGGTAGTGTACCGGATCGAACATCATGTCGCCCGTGTCATAGCAGCGGGGATGGTCCGCGATGACTTCGGTGGCGCACCCGATGACGACGCGGTCACCGAAGCCCTTGATCCAATGATCCAACCCTCGCGGTGGCCATAGGCAACCGGCCCTGAGTAATCGTTGCCACGCAATCGTCCTTGGGATGTTGATGTGACCTAGCCGCTCTGCAGATCACAAGCTTCAAAGGGCGCGGCTGGCAGGGTGCGCATCGCCGCCAGATCAGCGCCCAGTCGTTCACCGATGCTGATCTTGTGGCCACGCAGAATGTCAGCCTGCCGTTTGCGGCATTGTTCTTCAAGATAGTCGTTGAACGCATCCCAGTTCGCGAACCGCGGCATTGGAACCATGAAGTTGCGACGCCCGTAACCAACCAGCCCCTCACCCTTGCCTTTATCGTTGCCCTTGCCGGGGCGACCATACCTCTCCCCAATCACGTAGTGAGATAGCATCGCACGGAACCGCTGCGTACGATTGCGGGTGCCATCTGGCATGATCTTGGCCACAAGGCAGCGATCCTTATCGTAAAGGATTGAGCGCGGTACAGCGCCGAAGAAGGCAAAGGCGGGCACATGCCCATCAAGCCAGGCTTCAGTGTTCGCCGCAGGATACGCGCGGATGTAGCACGCATCGCTATGCGGCAGATCAAGGGCAAAGAAGTAGGCCTTCTGCTCAACCCCGCCGATACCAACCAACGCTTCGCCAAAGTCCGCCTGCCCATGCCCTGGGGGATGGCTCAAGGGCACAAACATCTCCCGTGAGCCACGCTTTGGCGAACGCACATAGTCTTTGACAATCGTGTAGCCACCATCAAATGCGCATTCGTCGCGTAGCCGCTCAAAGATACGGTTGGCTGTGTGGCGCTGTTTGCGAGGCCGGGCCTTGTCTTCCGCCAACCACTGGTCACTCTGCTCGGTATAAGGATCAAGCTTTGGTCGTTTGATCGGTGCCGTACGCCGATAACCAGGCGGCTCAGAATACGCCAACATCTTTGAAACACTGTCCCGGCTGATCCCAAAATCCCGCGCAATCTGACGCCCCCTCAAACCTTCCTCAAAGTGAGCGTGGCGAACCTTCAAATACAATTCCACGGTGAATATCCCCAAGCCCTCCCATTAATTGAAAGGACAAAAGTGGCCGACTTTTACGCCGCCCGCGACAACACAACGCTGCCGCTACCGTGGCCGAGTATTGCTCCGCCGTTCACTGCCTAACGGCATCCGGCCGGAAAAGGTGTTCTTTTTGATTTGTCCCGCTGCCCGCCGGACAAGCTTTAGGCACTCAACCGCGCGGCCCTGGCGTCTTGTTTGCTGCTGACCGGCAGTTCAATTTCGATCTCAAGGGTGGAGACATCTTCGCCGCGGTCGAGTTTGACGATGGCTTTGTCGCCATCAATATCAACATAGCGGGCGACGACGGCCATGATTTCCTTTTCCAGGCGGGGCAGGAAATCGTCGCCGTCGCGGCTGATGCGCTCGTGGGCAAGGACGATCTGGAGCCGGTCGCGGGCGGCAGCAGCGGAGGCGGGCTTGGCGCGCTTGTTGGCGCGGAAGAAGTCTAGCAGGCTCATGCGGCACCTCGGAAAAAGCGGCTGAACAGACCCTTCTTTTCGGGCACCATAAAACGGTGGCCGATGTCTTCGCCAAGGAAGCGGCCGACCGCGTCGCCGTACGCTTTGCCTGCTGCTGAGTCCTCTTCCATGATCACCGGCACGCCCTGGTTGGAGGCAGTCAGCACGCTCTGGCTTTCCGGGATAATGCCGAGCAGTGGGATCGCCAGGATGTCCTGCACATCGTCCACTTTCAGCATTTCGCCGCGTTCGACGCGCGCGACGTCGTAGCGGGTGACAAGCAGATGCTCCTTCACCGGCGGGTGGCCCTGTTCCGATCGCTGGGAGCGGCTGGCGAGCACGCCGAGGATGCGGTCTGAGTCGCGCACGCTGGAGACTTCAGGGTTGGTCACCACAATGGCCTGGTCGGCGAAGTAGAGCGCCAGGTGCGCGCCGCGCTCGATGCCCGCTGGGCTGTCGCAGAGGATATAGTCGAAGGTCTCGCGCAGCTCGTTCAGGACCTTTTCCACGCCGTCCTGGGTGAGGGCGTCTTTATCCCGCGTCTGGGAGGCAGGTAGGATCGAGAGGTTCTCGACCCGTTTGTCTTTAATCAGGGCCTGGCGCAGCGTCGCCTCGCCTTGGATCACGTTGATGATGTCGAACACCACCCGGCGCTCGCAGCCCATGATCAGGTCGAGGTTGCGCAGGCCGACGTCAAAATCGATGACGACGGTTTTGTGTCCTCGCAAGGCAAGGCCGGTGGCGATGGCGGCGCTGGATGTGGTCTTGCCCACGCCTCCCTTGCCGGATGTGACGACGATGACTTCAGACATCGTGTAAGAACTCCCTAAAGCAATTCTTCATGTGTGCAGCCTAGCTGAGCAGGTCCAGCTTCATCTCCTCGCCAATCAGGCTTACCTGCACTTTTGCGCCGATCATTTTCGGATCCAGGTCCTCGCGGACACGGTAAAGACCGGAGACGGCGATCAGTTCAGGATCGAAGTTGGAGACGAATATACGGGCGTTCTCATCCCCCTGAGCGCCAGCAATTGCGCGGCCTCTGAGGGTTCCGTAGATGTGGACATTGCCATCCGCAATGACCTCCGCACCGGCGTTGACGGTGGCGGTGCAGATGAGGTCGCGGCCCTGTGCATAAATGCGATTGCCGGCTCGTACCGGGCTGTTGACCAACAGGGCAGGGAGGCCGGACTCCGGTGGCGATTCGGCTTCAGGTTCCGGGAAGGCTTTGGGCGATTCCACCGGGGAGGCTGTTGCGGCCGCAGGGCTGGGGGCCGGCTCAGCGGGTTTGGTGTCGGCGACAGGCGGGGCAGCAGGCAGGCTTCTGAGGTCCAGGGCCTCGCCTGCAGCCTCTTCCTGTTTGAACAATTGCTGACCTTTGGTGAACTGGGCGAGGCCAGCGGCAGCGGCGGCCTGGCGGAGGGAGGCGGGGCCACCCGCGGCGCCAACCGGCACCAGCTTCAGCGAGCGAAGGCCGTCGACCAGTCCGGCGAAATCAACTTTTGCCCCTTTGGGCAGATCATCGAGCCCCAGAATGACGGGAGACCCGCGCAGGAAGGCGGGGGATTGCTCCAGCAACCGCTTCAGCGCCGGGATCACCAGATCGGGCACGCCTTCCTGCAATTGCAGCGACACCATCTTGAACTGGGCGCCACGAATAGTGAAAGGGGCGGCGGGAGCCATTGGGTGTCTCCAACAGTTCACGGGATAGGCCCCAGCGGGTGGCGGGGCCATGAAACTAGCCACGCCATAGTAGAAGGCAGGACGCTAGCCGTCGACGCGCTGAAACTCCGAATGGATTTCGAGTGTGACGGCGTCGGCGACGGCGGGGATCAGCGAGCCGACGCCGAAGGTCGAGCGGGTGAATGTGGTTTTTGCTGCAAAACTAATAGTATAGAAGCCGGTTAGGAGGTTGTCGGTGCCGCCATTAAAGGTGGTTTCGAGGGTGATCGGCGCGGTGATGCCCCGGAGGGTGAGGTCGCCGGTAATGGTGCCGGTTGTGGGATTGGTGACGGTGATCGAACGGCTTACGAATCGCGCGGTCGGGAATCGGGCGGCGTCAAACCAGTCTGCGCCACGCAGGGCTTCGTTCAGGTCCGGGCTTGGCGTATCGACGCTGGGGATCTGAATGATGACGTCGAGTTTGGCTTCGGCGGGCGTTGCCGGGTCGAAAACCAGCGAGCCGCTGGACGTATTGAAACGGCCAACATAGGTCGAGAAGCCCAGGTGATTAGCCTTGAACAATATCATCGTGTGATCGGGGTCGAGCCGGAAGTTGCCTTTTTCCAGCTTGGCGGCGTCCGTGGTCTGGTGGTTGGCCGGGATCAGACTGCCGCAGGCGGTGAGTGCCAGGCAGAGGACGGCAGCTAGGATGGTGGGGCGGCGCATGGGGCGGTCCTTTGACGGGGATGCTGATGCTTGCTCCTTTGTATCCCGTGAGCGTGCTTTGGTTTTGTTTTTTTTCAGAGGAATGGAGCGTGGAGGCGGTGTACTCTCTGTTATCGCCTTGTCGGAAGTCAGGGCCCAATCCGGCGGCAGGGGAGGCTGGCCGCTGGTTCAGTCGCGATTATGATTTGGCTTTGGCGGCATCTTTAAGGGTTGCTATTCAAACCTTTTAACCCGTCCCAAACCGCCTGTGCGACCACGCCGACCGCAATATCCCGGCGGAGCATCACAAAATGCTGCGCCTGCACAGGCGGGTAGCTGTTAACATTCAGCCGGACAAGATCGCCTTGGTCTAACTCTTGTTGGATCATGTGCTGAGGCATGCCGCCCCATCCCATATTAGCAAGCAGGATTTCCTTTTTCGTAGCAAAATCCGACACCGTCCATCGCAACCCGCCAGGCAAAATCCCCCAGCTTTGCTTATTGGTCGACCCACTGTCCGACACAACGACCTGAATAAGAGTTTGCATTTAGGCATCCGAATTGATGCGTTCCCCCGCACTGCAGGAAAATCGGGATGCGCAACAGGCGAGATCGTGACAGGCGTCAGTGGCAAGGCCTCGACCCGGTCCAAAGGCACACCATCCAAAGTGCAGATTGCAATCTGCACCTCATCAGTCAGCAATTTTTCCAACGACCCCCCATATTGTCCCGCGCGACCCGGATGTGTGTTGCTGGATATCGAGAGGTCATTTCGCCGATCAGACCCAAGATGGGAGAAAACGGAAAGGTCGCCGTAACCGTCAGGGCAACCTCGGCCTCCTGTTCAGAATTCAGTGTTGTGGCAACAGATTTCAGATCTTGCACCTGTTGCAGAACGCGGAGGGAGTGTCGGTAATAAACCTCGCCTTTTTCTGTCAGCGTAGGGCGATAATTTTCACGCGACAGCACGGTAAAGCCAAGCTCATCCTCGAGTTTCTTCAGCATATGGCTGACTGCCGATTGTGCTTTGTTCAAGTGCTCCGCCGCACCTTTGAATGTACCTTGCTCGACAATCGCATTCAAAACGATGAGCTGTTCCAACGTCATAACCATGTCCAATATGATCGAATTTTATGATCATTATCATGAATAATCAATATTATTAAACGATCTACTGCGGGCTTAGTTTCCTTGAGAGCAAATCAGGAGAAACCAAAATGACACCCGACAGCACACGTATCATTCACCGAAGCGATCTGCCTCTTGGCGGCTTTGCAGGCATCGTTGAAACGCGGATGGTGATGAGCCCGAGACTTTGGAAAGAGGCCAAAGGCCGCCCTGAGATAAGTCACGGCCTTGGCGATTTTGTGTATCTGGCTTCCGGATTCATCAAGGCGGATGAGGGCGCGCCGCTCTATCCACACAAGGACATCGATATCGTCAGCTTTATCCCAAATGGCACTGTGGGGCATGAGGGGACAATGGGCCATGGCACATCCATCCATGGTCCGGGTGTCCAGGTTCAACGCGCAGGCACCGGAATAAAGCATGCCGAATTCAGCCTGAATGCGGAAAAAGCTGACCTGGCTCAACTCTGGTTCCTACCACCCGAAAATGGCCTTGAGCCCGGGTACCAGGACTTCGCCCTGGAGAAAGGCCAAATGACAACCGTGCTTGGCGGTAGAGGTGACACTTTCGACAACGAAATAACCTGTCGGATCGGCCTTCTTGAGCCCGGAGGCACTGTCGCCGCACGCCACCGGTTCGTAGCCTTCATCAGTGACGGCGAAGCGACTGCAAATGGAATGCGGGTCGGCGCAGGCGACATTATTGAAGGCGCCGCGCTCGAGCTCAGCACCAATACCGGATGCAATCTGGTTCTCATCTAGTTCACAGAAACCTTTCAATAGATCGGAGATATCTCATGAAAATCATCGCATTTGGTGCAAGCACCAGTAAAAAATCCATCAATAAATCACTGGCAGCCTTTGCTTCATCGCTGGTCGATGGGGCTGAAGTCGAAGTCCTGGACCTCAACGACTTTGAGTTGCCGTTGTTCAGTGAAAACAAAGAGGCAGAGATCGGCCAACCCCAAGGGGCTAAGGACTTCCTTGAGAAGATCTGAACAGCTGATGGGATTGTCGTGTCCTTTGCAGAGCACAACGGGTCATACACCGCAGCGTATAAAAACCTGTTCGATTGGGCGAGCCGGATAGAGCAGAAAGTCTACCAAGACAAACCGGTGGTGTTTCTCGCGACTTCGCCGGGTGCGGGTGGCGCATCAAGTGTTTTGAACGCGGCAAAAGCATCTGCCCGATTCTTTTGCGCAGATATTAAAGACGCTCTACCTGTTCCCAGCTACTAGGATATGTTTGATGCTGAGCATGGAGTGATATCTGACCGAAAAGTTGCCGGACAGCTTCAGGTGGCTATGAACAAACTCGCCAGGCAGTCATTGTGAGGGTGATCTGTGGAATGGGCCCTGAATGCCGCTGACGCGGCTTCAGGAACATGGAGGGGGACGACTGGCAGATACTTCCTACCCGGCAGCCTTACGGAAGGTGCTTTTGATCCAGATTTTGCCGTCGCGCAGGTGAAAGACGTCGAGGCCGTCCACGTCTTTCTTGCTGCCATCGGGCATGGTGCAGGTGAAGCGCCATTCCGTCATGGCCCGGTCGCCCTGAATGATGTGGACGGGGGTGTTCCATTGCACGTCCGGCATGTCGGCGATGACTTTGGCGAAGGCGGCGCGGACGGCTTCCTGGCCCTCGAAGCGCAGGCCTTCCGGTTCGGGGCCGGCGGCGGTGAGAAAGACGCAGTCATCGGTCATGCGGGACATGACGCCGTCCAGATCGTGCTTGTTGAAGGACCGGGCGAAATCTTCCAGCAATTGCCAGGTAACTAGGGCGTCTTGGTTTTGGGGCATGGCGGGTGGCTCCTTCAGGCAGCGTGCTGGTTCAGGTGGGCGAGCAGGTGGCGGTTACAAGCCTCCGGCTGTTCGACAATGGCGATGTGGCGGGCATTGTCGATAATTTCCAGCCGCGAGTTAGGGATGGCTGCTGCGATGGTCTCGGAGCAACTGACCAGTGTGCCCTGGTCCAGAGCGGCAGGCATAACCAGTGTGGGCGCATTGATTTCGCCAAGCTGGGCGGTCACATCAAAATTGCTCATGGCGTCCACGCCGCCGCGATAGCCTTTGGGCGTGTTGGCGCACACGATTTCGCCGACCCGCTGGGCCTGCGGGCTGGACTGAAAGGCGGGCGTGAACCAGCGGTCCAGGCACATGGCGACGATGGGCTCCATGCCCTCAGCCTCCGCCCGGTCTGCCGCGCCGCCGAACAGGCGCTTGCAGATATAGTAGGCCGGATCGCCCTCCGGCGGGGTGTCGGCGGGGATGGCGCTGGTGGTCATGCAAAGGGCGAGCCTCTGCACCCGCTCGGGATAGGCAAGCGTGAACACCTGCCCGATCATGCCGCCCATGGTGATGCCCACGTAGTTTATGCGCTCAATCTCGAGCCTGTCGAGCAGGCGCGCGAGGTCGCCAGCGAAATCCTCCATGCTGTAGGGCGGTTCCGGTACCGAGCTCTGGCCGAAGCCGCGCAGATCAGGCAGTACTTCTCGCCGAGTGCTTCGATCTGATGCTCCCAAAGTGCATGGGAAGTAGGAAAGGCGCGCACCAGCAGGACGGACGGGTCATCGGGGTTGCCGTCTTCGCGGTAAAAGAGGTCAAGGGGCATTTATTGATTCTATTGGGTTCGGACTTGCTATTGCAGTATGGAGCGTTTGGGTTTCGAAGTCCCCCAAATTTGGATCCTCATTCATAAACCAGCGATAGCGGTTATTGCGAGTGAGAGCCGCGGAGAAGAAGTCTGCTAGTATACGCGGGGATTACATTTTCGGCTCGATGTTGGGATTCGATTGGGAAAATATTTCCTTTTTAATGTATTAAATGGCACATCCAAAATGTAAGTATAATTTTTAATTTTAAGTGTGTTTAATAATGATATGAAGGAATTTTGCAATGAGTAGATCAGGAAATACCGTAGATCAGTTCGCGGCATATTTTGACTCTGAGGAGGCTTTTAAGAATTTCAAAAATGACCCTACCGCGTTTTTGCGTGCCAAGGGCTGTGGTCTTTCTGGCCCTAGTCAGGAGATTATGGCGGCGTCAACTGGCGCTCTGTAGCGGTTGGCGGCGACTATTCCCACGGTGCCGGACGGCGATGCGCTATTCAGCTTTAAAACGGGGCTCTTGAAGCGGGCCAAATGTGCAGGTTGCAAAACCAGCTTGGTGGTTGGGGAGAACGTTGCAGCGTTGACGGCGATAGCAGCTGCGATTGTTGCCATCTGTCTGGCGGCTCCGGAAGTTGCTGCGACGGCTGCGTGGGCGGGCGCGATGCTTATCGAATACGAAGCAGCAGCAGCCGCGCTGGAGGTCATTGTTGGTACAACTACATTGGCAACAGATACAGTGGCAGCGATTTCCGCCACAGCCGCCGGTCAGGTCGGTCTCTTTGCCGCAAAGGTTGCGGGCGGGATCATACTGGAGGCGTTCCTGTATCACGTCGCTGAGGAGCTATGCATCCAAATGGGTGTTTGTTCGGCATAGGCCGAGGCGTGACCACCATCCTGTGCCGTTGGTGTTAGCCGTCCACCTGCCAGGCGTTCGGGAAGTGTGCGGGCGCGCGGCCGGGGACGATGACGATCAGGTCCAGCCGTACCATGGTGTTCGGCGTGCTCCGGGTGCTCGGCCAGGAAGAATTCGGCAGCCCCGGCGATGCGGGCTGCCTGTCTCTCGCTCAAGGAATAGAGGCCGCGGCCTATGAATTTGCGGGCCTTGATCTCAATGAAGGCCAGAACCGAGTCTTGAAAGGCCACCAGATCAATCTCGCCTGCGGGCGTGTGTAGCCGCCTGGCCAGAACGGTGTAGCCCTCTGCCTCCAGGTAAGCCGCGACATGGTCCTCGGCATCTCTGCCCCGTTGTTCGCGAAGCTGGCGCTCGGCCTTCAACCGTCCTGGCCCTGCCTGGTGAGTTCCAGGGCGCGGGCATAGATCTTGCGCCGTGGCTGACCGGTTGCCTCTGCTACTGCGGCGGCCGCGTCGCGCACGCTGTCCCGCGCCAATGCGGCCAGAAGCATGGCGTCCAGGTCAGCCTCTCCGGTTTCATTGTCAGCAGGAGGGCCCACCAGGATCACGCACTCGCCCCTGGGTGGTTCGGCCTCTGCGCCCGCTGCCAGCGCTGAGAGAGGGCCCCGCCGCCATTCCTCAAAACGCTTGGTCAGCTCGCGGGCTAGGCAGGCCGGGCGGTCGCCCAGGACCGCTGCCATGTCGGCCAGTGCGTCTGCGGCTCGCTCTGGCGACTCATAGAACACGAGGGTGGAGGGAATGCCTGCAAATTCAGCCAGAGCCACGCGCCGCGCGGCCTGTTTGGGCGGCAGGAAGCCAGCGAACAGGAACCGGTCGCTCGGCAGGCCCGCGCCGACGAGCCCGGCCAGCAGGGCGCTTGGCCCCGGCAAGGGGATAACTGGGTGCCCAGCCTCCAGCGCCGCCGCAACCAAGCGGTAGCCGGGGTCGGAGACCAGCGGCGTGCCGGCGTCGCTGACCAGGGCCACGGCTTGTCCCTCAGCCAGCCGCCGCAGCAAGCCAGGCAGGGCTTGGCGGGCATTGTGCTCGTGGTAGAGCAGCAATGTCCGGCAAAGCTCATAGCGCTGGACCAGGCGGAGGGTCATGCGCATGTCCTCGCACGCGATGGCGTCGCAGTCCCGCAAAACGCGGAGCACCCGCAACGTCACGTCCTCCAGATTGCCGATAGGCGTGGCGGCAATGTAAAGGCCGGGGGTGAGCGGCTTCGCAGGCAGCAATTGGTCGAGTGGTTCCATAACCTCACCATAGCAAGCAGTCGCCATCCGCCAATGCGGATCTTATGACACCTGTGAATCCAGCCTTATCGGCGCAAATTCTATGGCCATGAGCTTTTGAATGAGGTTTTGCCCATGCCGATCCATCACCGCGCCTCGCGCGGCTCAGCCATCAAGCGGGGCCTGAAACGCCGCTGCCCCTCTTGCGGTCAGGGCCATGCCTTTGCAGGCTACCTGAAGACGGCGGAGCATTGTGATAGCTGCGGCACCCAGCTTGACCATATCCGGGCCGATGACTTTCCGCCCTATCTGACCATCTTTCTGGTCGGTCATATCGTTGTGCCGCTGCTGCTATTGGTGGAGCAGGCCTATGCCTGGCCGGTCGAGCGGCACATGATTATCTGGCCGTTGCTGACCCTGGTGCTGGCTCTGTTGATCCTGCCGGTGTTGAAGGGCGGCGTGCTTGGCCTGATGTGGTCTATGGGGATGACGGGCCGAGAGGTGCAGGGCCGCGGGGTTTAGAGCAGGAGCCAGGCCAGTAACAATACGGGCTTTACGGAAAGCGTCTCGCGCTCTAGCATGCGGGCCATAATCCCCCAGCATTGGCGACCAATGACGAACCTTCCTTTCTGGCGAACAAAGAAGCTCTGGCAGATGACGCCGGAGGAGTGGGAGCCGCTCTGCGATGGTTGCGGCAAGTGTTGCCTGCTGAAGGTTGAGTTAGAGGATACCGGCGAGATCGAGCCTACCT
Source organism: Alphaproteobacteria bacterium (assembly GCA_965202745.1). GTDB lineage: Bacteria > Pseudomonadota > Alphaproteobacteria > Bin95 > Bin95 > JACKII01. Next base: position 12,244 of record CBDBCB010000015.1, on the reverse strand, counting down.
CCGTCGCTTGCCGCCTGATGGACCCGGAAAGCTGCCAGTGCACGAATTACGCCAACCGCAGCGAGCATGTGTCGGATTGTATTAACCTGACCCAGACGGATCTGGGCTCTCTGCCATGGCTGCCGCAAACATGCGCCTATCGCTTGCTGGACGAAGGCAAGCAGCTGTAATGGTGGCACCCGCTGGTCTCTGGCGACCCGCAGACGGTGCATGAAGCGGGCATATCCGTGCGTAACAAGACTATGTTGGAAGAAGATCTGGCGGACGAGATGGACCTGATCCACTACATCATCGATTGGAAGCTGTGAGCGGCGGCGGCGGTAATCTGCCGGAGGGGCTGACCGTCCGCATCAACCGCCGGGCAAAGCGCATCAGCCTGCGGGTCAATGCCCGTGGGGAGGCGGTGCTGGTGCTGCCCGATGAGAAGTTCCGGGCGGAGGGCCTGCGTTTTGCTGCCCAGAAGCAGGGCTGGATCGACAAGCACCGCACCCAGCAGCCGGACCGGGTGCCCTTCGCGATTGGTAGTACCATCCCCTTCCGTGGCGAGCCGCACCGGATAGCTCGTGACCCATGGGCAGACGATCTGCTGGCTGTTGCCGGGCGGCAGATTACGGTCTCCGGCTGGCCGGACGCTGCCGAGCGGCTGGTGCAGGCTTGGCTGAAACAGCAGGCTGCGGCGGACTACAAAACCGCCGTTGCCGGGTATGCCGAAGCGTTGGGTTTGCCCATTCCGCCCATTACCTTGCGCGATCCCAAGACCCGTTGGGGCAGTTGCTCATTGCGTAAGACGCTGTCTTTGTCCTGGCGGCTGATCCTGGCACCGCCGGACGTGCTGGACTATGTGGCGGCGCATGAGGTTTCGCACTTGCTGGAAATGAACCACTCGGCCCGGTTCTGGGCCTTGGTCGAGGGCATCTTACCAAGATACCGGCGACAGGAAGCCTGGCTGAAAAAACACGGCAGGGACCTGCACCGGTTCGGGTGAGGGGGGGAAGCCCGGCGGCCTCGCCCTGCCTCTTACCGCGGGAAGGAGAATACCAAGCGTGCCCCGCCGGACGGAGATTTGGCGATCTCCAGCGAGCCGCCATGGCTAAGCGCCACGTCGCGGGCAATAGTAAGGCCCAGTCCGGCGCCACCGGTGGCGGCATTGCGGGACTGGTCGACTCGGAAGAAGGGGCGGAAAACGTCGGCACGGCGGTCCTCAGGGATGCCGGGGCCGTTGTCGTCGATCATCACGGTGATGGCCAAGACGTTGGAGAAAAGGCGGACATGGCAGTGGGTGCCATAGCGCAGGCCGTTGGCGATAACATTGCCAAAGGCACGTCGCAGCGCCTCCGTCCGGCCGCGAATGACCAGGGAGTGATCGGCGGCTTCGACGTCGACCTGCTCGTGCCGGAATGTCTCCGCCAATCCCGTCAGCATTGCGACCAGGTCAATTAGGCTGGTCGGCTCGCTGACCTGATCGCGGGCAAAATCCAGGTAGCCCTGGATCATCGTTTCCATCTCGCTAATGTCTTGCCGCAGGCCGTCACGGTCCTGGTTGGAGTCGAGCATCTCCACCTCAATGCGCATCCGGCTGAGCGGCGTGTGCAAGTCGTGGCTGATTGCGGCCAGCATCTCTGTCCGGCGTTGCACCTGGCGTTGGATGCGGGCCTTCATCCGCTCGAACGAGCGGGCAGCGCGGCGGATTTCGTCGGCCCCGCGCTCTCTGATAGGCCCCATGTCCTCGCCCTTGCCGAAGGCCTCCATCGCAGTGACCAGACGCCGGATCGGCACCACCTGCTTCCAGAGGAAATAAGTTGCCAGCCCCAGCACCAGAATGGCCGTGCCTATAATCCAGATCAGAAAGATATAGGGCGTCGACGTGGTGATCCGGTCCAGCGGCAGGCGGCAGACGATCAGGGTATTTTGCAGTTGCAGCACCACATGGACATCGTCGCCGAACTGCCCGATCGTCCGGACTTCAGTTTTGGGCAGGGCGCGGCCAAGCGAGATTTCCAGGGCCCGGAACGAGGATTCGATCCATGGGAAGGCTTCTTCGAGCGCCAGGGATTCTGCTAGCGGCGTGCAGCGTATCTTGGTTGAGCGCTCCCAGTTTAGGTTGACGGATGCTGGCATGGTGCCAGCTTCGTATTCCAGCGCGAAAAAGGCTATGTCTGCGGCCACGCTATCGGTCAGGCGGCGCTGAACCGTGTCCCAGTGGCGGTCGAAGAAGAACCAGGTAGCGATGCCGAACAGAAAGCAAATCGGCAACGCGATCATCAGCAGCGAGCGGCGGAAAATGTCCTGAGGCAGCACATCTCGCAGCCTAAAGCGGGGTAGCCAGCGGCGGCTTTTGCGGGGAGTGGCTGCCATGGCGGTGACACCCGCAACCTAGAGCCGTCTGCCGGTCAGCCGGTAGCCGACGCCGCGGACGGTCTGGAGCCAATTGGGATTGCGCGGATCCGGCTCGAACTTCTTGCGCAGGCGTGCGACCTGCACATCGACCGCGCGGGAGGTTGCGCCGTCGCCCAGGATTTCTGCCAGGTCGTCGCGGGAAATTTCCTCGCCCAGGCGGCCAGCCAAATAGCGCAGCAACCGTTGTTCCTGCGAAGTTAGCACCAAACGCTCGCCGTCGCGGGAAAGGCCGCCCGAGTCCACATCCAGCAGAAAAGGACCCAGCGCCAGACGTGGCGGGGAGTGGCTTTCCGGCTCGTCCAACGCGGTTGAGACCGGCCGCCGGCGCAGCACGCGCTCGATCCGCAGCACCAGCTCGCGCGGGTCAAACGGCTTGGTGATGTAATCCTCCGCACCGGTGGAAAGACCCTCTACCCGGTCGTCCGGCGTATCCAGGGCGGTGATGAGCAAGACCGGCGGTGCGCCTGGCGTTTCCGACAATTCTTTGGCGAGCACCAAGCCGTTTTCGCCGGGCATCATGATGTCGAGAACCGCCAAATCGAATGCGAAGGAGGTGAGTTTCTGCCGGGCGTCCGCCGCATCATGGGCGGAAATTGCCATATAGCCCTGGCTGGTCAGATACCGGCAGAGCAGGGCGGCCAGCCGCTCGTCGTCGTCAACGACAAAGATGTGGGCCGCCTCGTCACTCATGCTGCGGGCCTCGCGGATGAAGGGGCCGTCTGGGAAAGGGCGCCGCCAACGCGGATGGGCTCGATTGCTTCGGCAAGCCCCTCGGCACCCACATGGATCAATGCACCGCAGAGCGTGGCCTCGCCTTCGGCCGGGCTGAGTCGGTCGGACGGCAGCTTGCGCATGAAGCGGTAGATAGCGGGCTCCGGCTTCATGCCGATAACGGAGCGGTAGTCGCCGGTCATACCCGCGTCGGACTGATAGGCCGTGCCGCCTGCCATCACATGATGGTCAGCTGTCGGCACATGGGTGTGCGTGCCGAGCACGGCGCTGGTCCGGCCATCCAGATGATGACCCATGGCCATCATCTCGCTGGTGGCTTCGCCATGCACATCGACCAGGATGGCATCGACGGCAGAGCCGAGCGGGGCCTTGGCGAGCAATGCATCGACGGCAGCGAATGGGTCGTCCATTGGGTCCATGAACAGGCGCAGCATGACATTGGTCACCAGCACCCGCTTGCCCGTTCGCCCCTGGGTGACATGGAAGCCCTGGCCGGGTGCCCCCTTAGGATAGTTCAGCGGACGTAGCAGGCGGTGCTCGCTGTCGATATAGCCCAGGATCTCACGCTGGTCCCAAACATGATTGCCTGTAGTAATGACATCCACACCCAGTTCGAACATGCGCTGGCAGATAGCGGGGGAGATACCGAAGCCGTGGGCGGAATTCTCGCCATTGACGATGACGAGTTCCGGCGAATGTGCGGCAATCAGGTCCGGCAGGTGCGCCTCCAGCGCGTCCCGGCCCGAGCGTCCGACGACATCGCCGACAAACAACAGACGAAAGTAGGAAGAATCACTCATTCAAGAACCGGTCCCGCTGCATCGAATCCCGCATCTTCACAATCAGGCAGCGGAAGGTAGTGTGGAGCCACATGGCCGCTGGTGGAAACAAGCTCCTGGGTCCGAAAGTAAGGTGGGCGTCACATGAGGCGGCCAAGATCGCAACAGCGGCAACTCCCCGGACCAGAGGCTATCGACCCCGGGGCATAGTGCACCTGGCGCGCTTAGCAGCCCCACACACACTATCTAGGCATCTTTCGCGGGCGTAACAAGCAGGTCCAGGCCTGCGAGCAGGGTGTCGATACGCTCCGCCATACTGCCGGCACAGGTCGAAGCGCGGCGGCTTCGACCTGTGCCGCCTGGGCCTTGGCTTGCGCCGCCTGGACGCTGGCGGTCGCTATCTCTGCCTCTCTCAGCGCATCCACCAGTTCCAGCGCCGCGATAACCAGCAAACGACGGTCGTCACCGCCGCCCGCGCGAGCGGCCAGCGCAGCCACCCGGTCGCCCAGCAAAAGCTGCGGCAGCTTCCAGCTGCGCTTCCTGGCCGGGGGCACAGCGAAGCGTGTAGGGCCGTTGGGCGATGGTGAATGAAATGTAGGGCATGGCTCAAATCTCTCTTCCGCGTACCATCGCACGCTTGACGCTGCGACGGAAGGCGGGCATTTTCCGGCGGCGCTTTGGCCTGATGTTAGCCGAAGCGCAGACACCAGATTTTCCCGCCCATATTTACGGAGTTTGAGTGCAGCGCATGGCGCAGGCTACCAATCTCAATGCCGACACGCTGCGGACCATGGCGAATGCCATCCGCGCGCTTTCGATGGACGCCGTACAGGCCGCCAATAGTGGACATCCGGGCATGCCGATGGGCATGGCGGATGTTGCGACCGTACTGTTCAGCCAGTTTCTGAAATACAATCCGGCAGAGCCCCGCTGGCATGACCGCGACCGCTTCGTGTTGTCGGCCGGCCATGGCTCGATGCTGCTCTATAGCCTGCTCTATCTGACGGGTTATGAAGACTGCTCCATCGACGACATCAGGAACTTCCGCCAATTGGATGCGCCGACCGCCGGACACCCGGAATTCGGCCACCTGGCAGGCATTGAGACAACGACCGGCCCATTGGGTCAGGGCCTTGCCAATGCTGTCGGCATGGCGATTGCCGAGCGTCAGCTGCGGGCCGACTACGGCCAGGAACTCATCGATCACCATACGTATGTGATTGCGGGTGACGGCTGCCTGATGGAAGGCATCAGCCACGAGGCTGCGAGCCTCGCCGGGCACCAGAAGCTGGGCCGGTTGATCGTGCTGTTCGACGACAACGGCATCTCCATCGACGGCCCGACCGACCTGTCGGTCTCCGACGATCACACGGCGCGCTTCCGGGCCTATGGCTGGCACGTGGAAAGCGTGGACGGCCATGATCCGCTGGCAGTCGCCGAGGCAATCAAGGCCGCCAAGGCCGATGCCCGCCCCTCCATCATCCGCTGCAAGACCACCATCGGCTTTGGTGCACCGAAGAAGGCCGGCACCTCCGGCTCGCACGGCTCTCCGCTGGGGGCCGAGGAAATCGCCGGTGCGCGCGAGGCTTTGGGCTGGAGCGCCGAACCTTTCGTTATTCCGAACGAGGTGCTGAGCGTCTGGCGCGGCGTTGGTGAACGCTCAGCAGGCGATAACGCTGCGTGGGCGGCGTGCCTGGAGGCCTCCGACCGCCGAATGGAGTTTCTGGCGCAAATGGACGGCGTGGTGAATGTGGCGCTCGACGCCCGCGTTCACGAGCTGAAAACCGCCATGCGCGAGTCCGGCAAAGGCCCCGCCACGCGCGCGGCCAGCCAGGACGTGCTGAAAAAACTGGTGGATGCGGTGCCGTGGATGCTGGGCGGCTCTGCCGATCTGACCGGCTCTAACAACACCGATACGCCCTCGATGGCCCCTATCACCGCCGAGAATCCCGGCGGCCGGTACATGTATTATGGGGTGCGCGAACACGCCATGGCCGCTGCCATGAACGGCATGGCGCTGCATGGCGGCATCATTCCCTATGGCGGCACCTTCCTGGTGTTCAGCGACTACAACCGCCCGGCGATCCGGCTGGCAGCGCTGATGGGCATTCGCGTGATCCACGTGATGACCCACGACTCGATTGGTCTGGGCGAGGACGGTCCGACCCACCAACCGGTCGAGCACATCGCTTCGCTGCGCGCCATTCCGAACCTGCTGGTCATGCGCCCGGCGGATGCCGTTGAGACGGCGGAGTGCTGGCAGATCGCGTTGGAGCACACTCACACGCCGAGCGTGCTGGCGCTCACCCGCCAGGGCTTGAAGCTGCAACGGGTGGAGGCTGACACGGTCAACAAATGCCGCACGGGTGCTTATGTGCTGGCAGAGGCCGACGGCGAGGAGCCGCAGGTGACTCTGGTCGCCAGCGGATCCGAAGTGGAGGTCGCGATGGATGCGCGCGACCAGTTGCAGGCCGACGGCATTAAAACGCGCGTGGTCTCCATGCTCTGTATGGAGTTGTTTGCCCAGCAGAGCGATGCACTGCGCAACAGCATTCTGCCGCCGGAAGTACCGGTGGTTGCCGTTGAAGCGGCAATCGGTCAGGGCTGGGAACGCTGGACGGGCGCGTCAGACCGGTTTATCGGTATGACTACATTCGGAGCATCTGCTCCGGCCCCGGAACTGTTCAAGCGCTTCGGCATTACTGCTGATGCGGTGTCTGCACGTGCAAAAGCGCTAGTTAACGGCTAATCAATACGCTGCGAGTTAGTTAAACTCACACGAAGTCGGGAAATTGGAGGAATAGGCATGGCTGTAAGAGTCGCAATCAATGGTTTTGGCCGCATCGGCCGCATGGTTTTCCGTGCTGCAATGGAATCGAGCCGCACCGATCTGGAATTTGTCGCGATCAACGATTTGGGCTCGCCCGAAATCAACGCGCATCTTCTGAAATATGACTCAGTGCATGGCCGCCTGAACCAGGAAGTCAGTGTCGAGGGCGACATAATCCGCGTCGGCGACCGTTCGGTGAAAGTCTGCGCGGAGCGTGATCCGAAGAACCTGCCCTGGGGCGAGCTGGGCATCGACGTGGTGATGGAATGCACCGGCATCTTCACCAAGCGCGAGCAGGCCGCCATGCACCTGGAAGCAGGCGCTAAGAAAGTGCTGATCTCCGCCCCGGCCACCGGCGCTGACCTGACCGTGGTCTATGGCGTTAACCATGACAAGATCGACGGCAGCCAGACCGTTATCTCCAACGCGTCATGCACCACCAACTGCCTGGCCTCGGTCGCCCACGTGCTGAACCAGGCCATCGGTATCAAGCATGGCTACATGACGACGATCCACGCCTACACTGGTGACCAGAAGTTGCATGACACCCTGCACAGCGACATCCGCCGTGCGCGCGCCGGTGCTGTCAGCCTGATTCCGACCTCCACCGGCGCTGCGAAGGCCGTAGGCAAAGTTCTTCCCGAGTTGAAGGGCAAGCTGGACGGCACCTCCATCCGTGTGCCGACCGCCAACGTCTCGGTCGTTGACCTGAAGTTCGTCCCCAGTCGCGCGACCACCGTGGAAGAGGTGAACGATGCCATCCGCCGCGCCGCTGGTAACGAACTGGCGGGCGTGCTGGGCATCAATGACGAAGCGCTGGTCTCCTGCGATTTCAACCACAACCCGTTGTCCAGCGTGTTCGATGCCACGCAGACCCAGGTGATCGACGGCACTTTGGTGCGCATCCTATCCTGGTACGACAATGAGTGGGGCTTCTCCAACCGGATGCTCGACACTGCGGTTGCTTACGGCAACGCCTAAAAAGAAAAGAGGGAATAGAGCGCATGAAAACCACCCAGAAAGTCCGCAAGGTCCTCTCCCATTACGAGAGCGATAACGCCGGTACTAAGGGGAACCTTGCCCGCATCCTGATGCAGGGCAAGCTGGGCGGCACCGGCAAGGTTGTTATCCTGCCAGTCGACCAGGGCTTCGAGCACGGCCCGGCGCGCAGCTTTGCGCCGAACCACGCCGGCTATGACCCGCACTATCACTTCCAGCTGGCAATCGACGCGGGCCTCAGCGCCTTCGCCTCGCCGCTCGGCATGATTGAGGCGGGCGCGGACACCTTCGCCGGTCAGATCCCGACCATCCTGAAGGTCAACAGCGGCAACAGCCTGGCCCGCATGAAGGATCAGGCCATCACCGGTTCAGTCGGTGATGCGCTGCGCCTCGGCTGCTCGGCCATCGGCTTTACCATCTACCCGGGCTCCGACGATCAGTTCGCGATGATGGAAGAAATCCGCGAGATGGCGGAAGAAGCCAAGTCGGTTGGCCTGGCCGTGGTGATCTGGTCCTACCCGCGCGGTGGCGACCTGACCAAGGAAGCGGAAACTGCGTTCGACATCTGCGCCTACGCCGCGCATATGGCAGCATTGCTGGGCGCACACATCATCAAGGTGAAGCCGCCGACGGCTGCTATCGGCCTTGATGCTGCGAAGAAGGCTTACGCCAACATCGACGGCTCGACCCTGGCCAAGCGGATCGAGCACGTGGTGCAGTCCTGCTTCAACGGCAAGCGCCTGGTGGTGTTCTCCGGCGGTGAGGCGAAAGACCTGGACGGCATCCTGGGCGAGATCAAAGAACTGGCCGCCGGCGGCGCCACCGGTTCAATCATCGGCCGCAACACCTTCCAGCGCCCGCGCGACGAAGCGATTGCGATGCTTAACCAGATCATCGACATCTACAAGGGCAAGGGCTAAGCCCCCTTTTTCTGCATGGGGCCCCGGCCTGCGCAGCGCCGGGGCCGCGTCAATGATGAAATGACCAACGCGGCCCCGGACAGCCTTTCAGGCGTCCGGGGATTCTATTTTGAGAAGGTGGAATGCAATGGTTGAAGACGACCGCTTCATCTATCTGATTTCCCCGGAAGCGGTCACGACGCCCGCGGAACTGGATGCCTTCGCTGCGGCGCTGGAGGAGGCGGTTGCCACCAGCCTCGCCATGGCGTTCCAGTTGCGGCTGAAGAACGTCTCTGACGAGTGGATCGGCGAAGTGACCAAGCGCCTGCTGCCGGTTTGTCAGGCGCACGACGTGGCCTTCATCATGAACGACCGCCCGGACCTTGCCGTGAAGTTCGGCTGCGATGGTGTGCATGTCAGCCCGGACGATGCAGATTGCGCGCACGTGCGGGACATTATCGGCGACGACCTGATCTTTGGTGCAACCTGCCGGGCCAGCCGCGATCTGGCGTTCGAGGCGGGGGAGGCCGGGGCGGACTATGTCGCTTTCGGCGCATTCTACCCGACCCAGACCAAGGAAGCCAAAAGCAAGGCCAGCCCGGAAATCCTGGAATGGTGGACCGGCATCGCCGAACTGCCCTCCTGCGCTATCGGCGGCATTAATGCCTCTAACTGCAAACCTCTGATGGAGGCAGGCGCGGACTATCTGGCCGTGGTCTCCAGCGTCTGGAACCATCCGGACGGTGCCGCCGCAGGCGTGCGGGCGCTGGTGGAGGCTTGCGGGTAGAATATCCGTTTGTCGCACTCAGGAGTGATCTAGGCTCATCTCTTTCCCTGAAACAAGTTCAGCGCCAAGGGGGTGGGCTTGTCTGTGATTGCTCTCTGCCCAGCGGCCTCATGCAGCATAGGTTTATGTCTCTTGCGCCTCTACATAGGTCGAAAGCCACAGGGGCGTATTAAGGACAAAGCATGAGCAGCGCGAACGAACCCAAATGGATCGGCCCGGCGATCGACTACGGCCCACTGGTCGTATTCTTCGCCGTCTATCTGGGCTGGGATCTGATCCCGGCGACTGGCGCGCTGATGGTTACAACTCTGATCGCCTTGGTCGTCAGTTGGTTCACCCGGCGCACGATCCCAACCATGTTGATCGTCACCGCAGTCTTTGTAGGCATTTTCGGTGGACTGACCCTGTACCTGCAGGATGAGACCTTCATCAAGATCAAGCCGACCATTATCCAGTCGATTTTCGCCGTCATCCTGATCGGTGGAGCGATCGTCAAGAAGCCGCTGCTGAAATACGTCATGGGCAAAGCCTGGCCGCTGGATGACGAGGGCTGGTACAAGCTTTCGCTGCGTTTCGGCTTGTTTTTCGCCGCTATGGCCGTGCTGAACGAGATTGTCTGGCGCACGATGGACACCTATACTTGGGTGATGTTCAAGGTCTGGGGTCTGATGATCCTGACGTTTGGTTTTGCTATGACCCAGATGAAGCTTTTCGAGCAGCACCGCCTGCCTGATGCGGACGAACCAGCGAGAAATGGCGACGACTAGCGTAGTGCGCTGAGGTGGTCATTGCAGCAACGCCTAGAGATCGGATCCTCCAGGGCATCGGCCTGATCTGCTTGTCGATGGTCCTGTTTTCGGGCCTGAATGCTTCGGTCAAAACATTGGCCAGCGACTTCCCTATCGGCCAGTTGCTCTGGGCACGGTATGTCGGCGCGCTGGTGGTAATGGTGCTGCTGTTCTTCCCCAAGCACCGCTGGGGCTTGTTCCGGCCAAAACGGCTTGGCATTCAGCTGCTGCGCGGGTTCCTGCTGTTCGCGTCGTCGTCGCTCTATTTCAATGGATTGGTGCATTTGCCGCTGGCGACCGCGGCAACCATCAGCATCTGCTCGCCCTTGCTGATCACCGCGCTGTCGGTACCCTTTTTGGGGGAGGCGGTTGGCCCACGGCGCTGGGCGGCTGTGGCGGCGGGCTTTATCGGCGCGCTGATCGTGATCCGTCCGGGGATGGAGGGCACCAACCCCTACATCCTGTTTATCGTGGCCAGCATGACATGCGGCAGCTTCTACGCGTTGTTGACCCGCAAATATTCCGGCGAGGAGAACGCTGAGGTCTCTGCCACCATCGCGACGGTGGTGGGCGCAGTACTGGGAACGATCTGGATCATTTCCGATTGGAAAATACCCACTGAGCCCTTTGACATCACCTTGATCTGCGCGCTCGGCCTATTCGCAGCGGTCGGGCATTGGCTGTTCACCATGGCCTTCCAGCGCGGCCCGGCGGCGGTAATCGCACCGTTCAGCTATCTGCAATTGGTTGGCGCTACGGTATTCGGCTACATTCTGTTCGGCGACTTCCCAGACCAGTTAACATGGGTGGGTGCAGCGGTTATTATCGGCTCAGGCGTATATATCGCGCACCGGGAGCGCATCCGGGGCCGCGCGAAAGCAGCAAACTAGGAACGACACGAGATGAAAATCCGTCCTGTCAGCATCCCCGTGGGTGCAGAGATTACCAATATCGACCTGGCAATCGTCGATGATGCCCAAGCGAAACAAGTGCATCAGGCGCTAATGGACCATGGCGTCGTCTTTTTCCGTGACCAGGAAATGACCGCCCGCCAGCATGCGGACTTTGCCAAGCGTTTCGGTGAGGTGCCGATGGCGCAGAAGGCCTCGTTCGGGGTGGATGAGAACGCGCCGGAGGTCTTCACCCTGGAATACGACTGGGAGCGGCTGCCGAACGTCAACCACTACCACCCGGACGGCCTGTTCCGGGAGCATCCGGAGTTTGCCTCCGTCCTCTATGCCAAGGAAGTGCCCGAGATCGGCGGCGACACGATCTTTGTCTCCGGCTATGCGGCGTATGAAGCGCTTTCCGACCGGATGAAGCAGTATCTGGACGGTATGAAGGCCCAAAACGAGTTCATGAAGCTGCACTCCCGGCCCACCAAGAAGCGGTCGTGGAAGGGCGAGAGCAGCAAGGGCATGGCAGTGGCGCGCGACGTCAATCCGCCGGTTGAGCACCCCGTGGTGCGCACCCACCCGGTGACCGGTAAGAAGTCGCTCTACGTCTGCGAGAGCTTCACCTCCTGGCTGGTCGGCGTGCCGGAGAAAGAAAGCAATCACGTGCTGAGCTATCTGTTCGAGCACCTCTCGCTGCCCGAATTCCAGTACCGGTTGAGTGGAAGAACAACTCGGTCGCGTTCTGGGACAACCGCTGCACGCTGCATTACGCCGTCGCCGACTACTGGCCCCGCTACCGGTTCATGCACCGTTGCAGCATCCGCCTGGGTGAAAAGCCAGTTTAGGCTGGCTGGTCTGTGAGCTTAACGCCGGACTATTGGTAGACGAGGGAGTATTCTCGATGGGCAGCAATGCTTTTCATCCTACAAGCGGCAGCCGGTGGATCATCAATTTTCATGGCGTCGGCACTCCCCATGCCGACGTGGACGATGACGAGCGCATTTTCTGGTGTGCGACCGGTGAATATTTGCGGTTGCTGGACGCGATTGTCGCCTTGAAAGCCCAGGGCGAAAAGATCGACATCACCTTCGACGACGGCAATCTCAGCGACTATGAGATTGCCGCCCCTGCCTTGAA
>CBDBCB010000014.1:0-192558 GCA_965202745.1 Alphaproteobacteria bacterium | reverse complement strand
GGGCTTCATGTCCATGCAATGCATCATCTCCCACAGCACCTCTGCCGTTTCCACGTCTATTTGGAAGACCCGGGGCTATCGTTTGGACGCAACAGCCACCCGCTTCCTATCCGGGCTGGCCTCCAGGTGGCCACCGTCATGAGATGAAAATGGCATGGCCGCGCCGTCTATGCCGCCATCACCGGGCCGTCGCCCACAATGGTGGTGCGGTGTGAAATCCGCCGGACGTTTGGGTCGTAAGGCAAGATGCGGTGCATGGTGGAGCGGTTGTCCCACATGACGATATCGTACTGGGTCCAGGTGTGTTAGTAGACGAAGCGCGGCTCCGAACAAAACTCGTAGAGCCAGTCCAGCAGCTCTTTCGCTTCCGCGTCATCCATGCCTTCGATCGCATCATTGTAGATCGGGCTGATATAGAGCGACTTCTCGCCAGAGTCCGGATGCACCCGGATCATCGGCTGCCAGATCGGCGGCATTGCGGCTTTCTCTTCCGCGCTCGCAACATATTTCGAGCCGAGCCTGCTCAGGTGCTCGAAGTCGTGGCGGCAGCGCCGGCCTTGAATCTGGGCCAGACGGTCGGCAGGCAAGGCTTCCAGCACGGCCTGCATGTTGGTGAAGCAGGTCTTGGCCACCCTCATCCACCACTTCCAACCCGCGCAGGATCGAGCCCATGCAGGGCACTTCGCGGAAGCTGGAATCCGTGTGCCACATCTTGGTGAGCAGCAATTGTGTCATCACATCGCTGGCCGGCGGCCGGATCTGATTGTTCTCGTCCACATTCGAAATTTTGAAGATTGCCGGGTTGGATTTGTCCTTGATGATCTTCTGATGATGCACTTCCAACTCGCCGAAGCGCTTGGCAAAGGCCACATGCTCGTCGTCGGAAATGTTCTGGTCAGGCAGCACCAGCACTTTGTGCTTAACCTAGGCGGCTTTCAGCGCACTCAGGGTTGCATCATCCAGACTTGCGTGCAGGTTCAGGCCGGTTACCCGTGCACCAATGCATCCGTCAATCGGCAAAACGTTCAGAGCCATTTCGGCGCTCCTCTATTCCGGTTGCTCTACGAATTTGAAGCCCATCGTGCGGCCGTGATAATAGAGGCCGCCGTCCTAAATGATCAGGACATGGCTTGCTCGTCACCATGGTTCGAATGGGAGTGGATACTGACCGGCGGCGTGATGGTGGTGCACCAGGGTGCCCAATCCTTGCGCTTGCCATCGATGGTGGAGAAGCAATTTTCACCCCGGATTACCCGGCTGACCGCCACCGAATTGTGCCTGTGCGGGCGCTGGGTAATGCCCGGCGGCAGGTAGTTCATGGCGACGGTGAGCGTCGGCAGTGCGTTGCGGCTCGCCTCGTTCGTATCGGAGGAAAAGATCAGGGCGGAGCCGGGCGCGCTCTCGTTCCGGCCAACGCTGTCGATGATGCCGATCTGGCGCTCGATCTCGGCCGCTGGATAGTGAACAACGCCGGTCGGCGCCGTGCCTTGAGCCGGTGATTGCAGGTTCTCGAAGGCCAGTTGAGGTTCATTCGCCACCAGCCAGACAACGGCATCTTCGCTGCCAGCGGTATAATTGTGAGCAAAACCGCCAGGCAGCACAAACAGATCGCCCGGCCCCCAGTTGACAGTTTCTTCGCCGCACGTGACCGCGCCGGAGCCCTGGATCACATAGCCGATCATACCGGTGGTGGTGAAATTGGTCGCCAACGTCTCGCCCGCTTTGACCTTGGCATAATAGGCCAAGACGAAGGGCGAGGTTGCCGGGAACGGGCACTGAAGCTGGTCCGAGATATAGCACGCAATCAGGCTGGTTGGCGTCTGGCTCGACAGCGCCCGGGTCGGCTGGTCCGTAAACGCCATGTTCGGCACCGGCGGCAGGATGACGTTGAAGGCGTTGCCGGTGTTGAAGAACCGGGCGCGCGCCTGCGCTTCGTTGGCAGGCGTGGCGGCGGTCTGCAGTGGCAAATCACCAATGGACTGTACGGCGGGAGCGGCAATGTCGGGCATCAGGCATTTCTCTCTGGAAGACGCATTTGGCGGCATCTTAAAAGGAAAAGCCAAGGGCTGCCACGGGTTTTGGTGTGTTTTCCTGGCAGGCGGCCTTCCAGCCCATGTTTAGTGGTTCGATCGAAACGGATGGGACTCATCCATTTCCTGAATCGAGCCGCTAACATGTTGAAAGAATGTGCTGATTCACGAAACGCATGCGGATACAAGCGTTTCGATCAGGCCGCTAGACAATAAAGTCCGCCAGAATTTCATCGTTGGTGACGTCGCTCATCTGGAAGCCGCGTTCCAGCATGCGCTCGAACAGGAAGTCAAAATTGGCGGGGTCCGTGGTCTCTATGCCCAGCAGGATCGAGCCGAAATTCTTCGAGGACTTTTTCAGATACTCAAAGCGGGCAATGTCGTCATCCGGTCCCAGCGTGTCCAGGAACTCGCGCAGCGCGCCGGGCCGCTGGGGCAGGCGCAGCACGAAATACTTCTTCAGGCCGGAATAGCGCAGTGAGCGCTCCTTCACTTCCGGCAGGTGCTCGAAGTCGAAATTGCCGCCGGAAACCACACAGACTATGGTTTTGCCGCGCAGTTCTTCCGGCTGGAAATTCTTTAGCGCATCGACGGCCAGCGCGCCTGCAGGCTCCAGCACGATGCCCTCATGGTTCAGGAACTCCAGCAGGGTCGAACAAAGCCGGTCCTCCGGCACCAGCTGTACAGGCTCTGAAATGTTCGCCCGCAGCCGGTCGAAATTGTTCTGGCCGATCAGCGCCACCGCCGCACCGTCGACGAATGTATCGATCTTTGGCAGCGGACGCCGTTCGCCCGCCTCCAGATTGTCTTTTAAGCTGGGCGCGCCTGCCGGTTCCACACATACCAGCCGCGTTTCCGGCGACTCGCTGGTGAAATACTCGGAGCAGCCGGCCGACAGGCCGCCGCCGCCGACCGGCATCACCAGCATGTCGATCGGGCCGATTTTCGCGTCCAGGATCTCCGCCCCCACGGTCGCCTGGCCCTCAATGATCTGGGGGTGGTCGAAGGGTGGCACCATGGTGGCGCCCTGGTCCGTCTCAAACTGACGCGCAGCGGCATAGGCCTGGTCGAATGTATCGCCGACCAGTTTGATGGTGATGAACTCCCGCCCGAAAATCCGGGTCTTGTCGATCTTCTGCTGGGGCGTCGTTACCGGCATGAAGACAGTACCCTGCGTCTCGAAATGCGCACAGGCATAGGCGAAGCCCTGGGCGTGATTTCCTGCAGAGGCGCAGACGAACTGAGCACTGGTGGCGTCCAGTCCATCGCCGCGCAGCATGGCTGACATCAGCGTGAACGCGCCGCGTATCTTGTAGCTGCGGACCGGGGTCAGGTCTTCGCGCTTCAGATAAATATTGGCCTCGTACCGCTCTGACAGAAACAGGCTGTGCTGCAAAGGTGTGGCGGGAAACACGGCGCGCAGGCGGTGCTGGATCGCGTGGACGGTATCGGGAAAACTCATGGCTGCCAGTTCGGGTTAGACGGCGGATGGGCCGGAGCAACAGGGCAGAAGGCCGGGGGATGCGTTTCGATAGGCCGCCCCTGGCCTGGATGCAAGGCTGGTCTCCGGCGGTGCATTCAGATCGCGAGAGCGCACTCGACCGCTGCAACCGTGCGCTCTACACTCTTCACCCAGCATAAACGCCTCATTCTTACTGAAGCGAGTACCGACCCATGCAGCACAAGACCAGCCCCCTGAACGGCGATTTCGGCATCATGATCGAAGGCGTCACCCGCCGCGACCTGAGCGACCCGGCCTTTCAACAGGAAGCCTATGACCTGTGGGCCAGCCATGGCGGATTGATAGCCGTGCGCGGCGAAGACCTGGCTGATATCCCGCCGGACGAGCTTGTTGCATGGTCCGAAGTCTTTGGTGCGGTGGAATACGAGGGCATGACCGCCCGCGAAGACAAATCGGTCAAAGGCTTCCCGATCCTGAAAATCGGCAATATCCGGGACGAGGCCGGCAATCTGAAAGCCTCTCTGGCGCGCGTGCCGCAGCTGCGCACAGACGACGACATCCGCTACAATCCGGAAACCCGCCGCCCGGTTTGGCATACGGACTCCACGTTCCGCAAGCACCCGCCCATCGGCTCGGTGTTCCATTGCAAGATCGCGCCGGATGAAGGTGGCGAGACCCTGTTTGCCAACATGCGCGGTGCGTATGCGAACCTTGATGATGCCGCCCGCGCCCGCCTGGATGGGCTGGAGGCCGTCTGCTCGTTGGCGCATCACGACAAGAAGATCAACACCTACTCACCGGACTATCCGATCCTGACGCCGGAACAGCGCGCTGCCAATCCGCCGAACCGCGTGCCGGTCGTCCTCAAGCATCCGGTCAGTGGCGAGCCCGCGCTCTATGGCCTGAACAGCTCCACCTGCGCCATCCTGCCGAATGGCGAGGAGATTGCGCAGGACGTGCTGGATGTCTGCGACCTGGAAGGCACCGAGCACGAAAGCGTGCAGATCCTGCGCGGCCTGCTGCCTGCGATTACGGGCCCCGAATACACGGTGAAGTGGTGCTGGCAACCCGGCGACATCGTCGCCTGGGACAATCGCTGCACCATCCACTCGGCCACCGGCTATGACTACGAAAAATATAGCCGTGAAATGTGGCGCCTGACCCTGCTCGACCGCGCGCAAGCAGCGGTGGCTGCGGAGTGGCTTTCACATCCAGGAAGGTAATATGGCTGTTTCCTGACCAGCTCTGGTTTGAGTTTGCGCCATCCTTTCAGTGCCTGCAAGAGCGTCTTGCTGCCCAGGGCTGATTGCGGCAGCGGCTGGGTGTAAAGCCAGACATAGCGAAGCAGCGTGGCTTCCAGAACCTCGCCGGATCGGAAGGGATGGCTCTGCAGAACCTCTTCGATGCGGCCATTGAACCGTTCGACCATACCGTTGGTCTGAGGTGACCTAGGCAGCGTCAGGCGATGATCGATATCGAGGGCGGCGCCCAGCGTGTCGCATTCATGCGCGCCTGTTGCGGCGCGCTGGCGCAGACCGAAGAGGCGATCCGTGAACTCTTTTCCATTATCCGGGAGTATGGGGCGGATCCGCATCGGGCAGGCGCGCTCCAGGGCGCGCAGGAAGCGCCGGGCATTGGCCGCTGTCTTGCTGTTGTAGACCCTGACAACAACCCAACGCGTTGCCCTGTCGATGGCCACGAAGAGGGAACGGCGGCGGCTCTCATCTGCCATCGGTGGCAGGTATTTCAGGTCGATGGGGATGGAACCGGGTTCATAGGCTTTGAAGGCGCTGTGCTTTGGCCGGGGCGATGCTGCTTTCAGGGCGCGCAGGGCCCCCACGCCATGCCGACGCAAGCAGCGGTCAAGGCCAGAGCGGGAGGCATTCGGGTTCAAGAACTCGCGCACCACCGCCAGCAGATCATCCAGCGAGACCAAAAGCGTCTTGCGGAGGGCCACGGCGACAGCTTCCTGCGCTGGCGTCAACGTCGTCTGAAGGCGATGGGGCGTGTGGCTGCAATCCTCCACGCTGGCACGCTGGCGCCATTTCCATACGGTCTGTTCCGTGGTCCCGTGACGCTCGGCAAGAACCCACGCAGGGTCGTCACTGGCCTGTATGGCCGCCCTGATCTTCGGTGGCGTCGTCGCCTGACTGTGAAGCTTGATCACCATGTCGCTCTCCCATCCCGCGCCTCGGTCAAAACACAGCGTGCCATGAAAAACGCAGAGCGACGAGGGGCTATCTGATCAGCCGGGATGGAACAAGTAGGCAAAGACACGCGGCGCAACTCCCCCCGGCTGAAGCGCTTTCCACTAATCCCCCACGGATGGAGCGTGGCGTAACGCCGGGCCCCAGCGTTTGCGCACAGAATCCAAAGCCATCACGGCACCCCTGCCTGGAACTGGCCTGCTACTCCGCGCCATCCGCAAGGGCCCAACGATGCTGGCTCGCCAAACGAACTTCTGCGGTGACAGTGGGCCGGACACGATCACCGCAAGTTGGCGGGGCTCCTCAGAAATATAGTGATGGATATCACGATACGTATCGTATATATTCGCATTGTTGAGGCGATTGGGAATTTTTAACGAGATCTTATAGATCAACCGGTTTACGGCGGGTTTCAAAATAAAAAAGAAACAATAAGTGCAAAGTTTTGCAATAAAACTTGCCTATACCGCGACTTTATATTTTCTCTTTCTGTCGATCACAAATATTGTAAAATTTAAATTTGAATTCTCTGACGAAACTGTTGTGACCGACATCATGTCCGGCGTCCTGACTCTGCCGGACGGTGATGGCTTCGGTCTGGCCGCGAGTGATGTGACGATCCAAGTCGCCCCAGTATATTTTAACCTGACGCTGCCGCTCGACGCGTTTTCTCTCGGAGGCGTAACCGTCAATAGTTTCAATGTCGTCGGCGGCAACATTGTCGATGCCTTTTTTCAAGTGACCGATGGCTCTAGTTACTTCACTTTGAGTGGTCCCTCAGCTGGCACGTCGTCTGATTTAAACAACGATTTTGGCGCGATCATTGACTTTAACTACGACAGCACCTCGCTGACATTCATACCGGTCGATGCGAATGTGCCACTTCCCGCCGGTGGCCCTTTGCTTTTGATGGGGATTGCTGGTTTGGCGGCCTTGCGGCGTAAAACTAAGGTCTGAATGCGAATTGGCGCGCTCGGCGGTTGGTGGTTCGCGGCTGAAAGTTCGCTCTAAATCGCTGCTGAAAACTGAAAAATATCAGAGCCCTGCGTAGCCGGGACAAAGGCTGGGCGTGTCGAAGGGGATATGAGCTATTCCCTGCCGTTGGTATTCCTGAAACTATCACAGAAATAGCCCCGTCTATGCGCTCGCTCCTCAGGATGCCAGGCCTCTTTCAGCAGCCTGCCAGGAACTCACGGGGACTGGCGAGGGCAAACGCCACTTCCGCGGCCGGGCCATTTGCATGCTGGAGCTCTGCTCTGTAATGTTAAGAAGTTCTTAACGCCGCCGCTCAGCCGTTTATAATTGAGCAGGCAAGCATGGAGATACACGAGTTGATGCAGACAACTGGCGGTAAGCAAAACCAGAGCGCGCCGGTTGACGGCAACGCAGCCGCAGACGGCGACCGCCGCAACGATCCCTATGGCGCGATTGAAGGCGCGGCTGAGGAAGCCTGGGCGCTGGCTCAGCAGGCCGTAGAAGCTGGCGACGAAGATCGGATCTCGGATGAGGCGGTCGCGAAATTGCTAACCGCTGCGGTGAAATTGTATGCGGCCAAGGCCGACCGCGGCGAGCGCTCCCCCCGGGCACTGCTTGGCCAGTACGACGAGGTAGTCACCCCGACCGAAGCCTTGACCACCGCGACGGAGCTGTTGCGGGCGCTGCGGCTTGGCCCGATGGAGTTCGGTCTGTGGTCCCGGCGGCGCCCCGAAGATTATCACGACCAGGAGCCCGATGCCGCCGTAGTGCCCGTGCCTGGCCGCCGCCGCTGAGGAGCATGCTCAGCCGGTCATTGTTTGTGAACCAAAGGAGTTAAGTGGTGCGCAATGAAGTGTCTGTATGGATGAGGACCTAGCTGATGACCGCTGGCGAATCAATTCGCAGCGTTCGCGTCCCAGGGGGATCAAGGAAGGTGCTTGTGAGTGTTTCGCCGGAAGGAACGATTCTAGCGCCTGGAACCGAAGCGTTCTTTGAACGCATTGGCTACGCCAACCCTGACTTTGATGCCAGCGACTACGTGGTCCGAAATCTGGGGTTTGTGTCCATCTCCCGCCGGTCGCGCGATCGGATGACGATCCGCTTGCGTCTCAGCCTTGTAAGCCAGAGCGCGCTGGATGCCTACCTGAAGATTTTTATGAACCAGGATTTCTCCCAAGGCGAGATCCAGGTTTTTGAGGATGATTGGGTCTCGGAGATCTGGCCGAACGATCCGGCGCTGCTGCACCGCCTGGTCGACCTTTGCGAAAAAGCCAATCGCACCCACGAGCCGCGGTTTGGGGCTAAGCCGTTGGATATCAACAAGATTGGCAACGACAACAGCAATCCGTTAAAGCCGCTTTTCCAGAAGTGGCGAGTGTTCTCCAGCATCTTCGACGATACCACCTTGCCGTTTCTCATCAACTACGGGCTGGATTCCGGCTCTCCGTCGTTACCGCTCCCCGGATAGGCGAGCCGCTGCGGTTCCAGTTTTTCAGCGAAGGCTTCAAATTCTACGATGGCCGGCAGAAAATGAAGGTCATTGGCGCTCCGATCGAGGACCAGCTAGACGCGGAATACGGCATCTGGCTGGTGCAGCAGTACAATGTGGTGGTGGAATCAGGCCGGCCAGCGCTGGACTATGTGACAGCGCAGATCAAAGCCGACAGCGTGCAGGGCAGCAGCCGCTATGAACGGCTGCTGCTGCCCTGGTGGACCAACGACCACAAGGTCATCGTGACCTGCGCCTCGGTCCTCATTTCAACGGAAGAAATAAGCGACGCTTCCTCACGCGACCTGACGACGTACCACCGGCCCTCGCTCCGCGACGAAGCGCCGGAGGTCCGACAGGAGCTCGCTGCTAGGCATGCGAACTAGCGCCAGGTCGAGATCGCCCAGCGGATGACCGGGAGCCCAAACGCCAAACTGGATGTCGGTATAGCCATAGGCAGCGGCGATATTCTTCTCGACCAGGTCGCGCTTGACTATGCTGATGGTCCAGTCAGTCTGGAAGTTGCTGTAGGCGAACACGCGGCTGACCCGTGGCAAAATGCGGGAAAGTCCCAGCCGCCGGTAGTCCGGATGAAACCACGTGCTGCCGCTGAAGCAGACCGTGCCGCTGACGCCGTGGGCGGATGGGCAGCGAACGTGGAATTCCGGGTGGTCGGCATTGCCGGGGTAAAGAATGGTCGCCATTTCATCCGCCAGAGTGGATGCCGGCCACTGGAACAGCCGCCCGGCCTGCGCGATCACGGTCTCGCCCTTCTCGTTAACGCCGCTGATCCAATAGGTGTTGCTTTCATCAATCGCGTTGCAGTCCGGATCGAAAATCGGAAACAGTGGGTACCAGTTGCCCAGCGCGACTTCCCGGCGGTTCAACGCCACCAACTCGTCGATATCTGTCCGCACCCGCAGGCGGATCCCCCGCTCGCGCGCGATATTATCCACCAGCAAAAGGAAAGAGGCGATCTCTTGGATCGGGCCTCCGCGCACCGCTACCGCGTCTGGCAGTCGCAAATCGGTATGATGATTCATCATGCATCTCCAGTTGGTAGGTTAATAATAGTTAAAAATATTTAACGATATTCAATCAAATTTCGATTTTAATACAGTAATAAAAAATTGTTTGAAATACAAAACAAATGCTAATACGAATAAAGCGCTAAACCGTATGGGCGACTTGCCGATTGATTTTTTCGGGGAATTCAGCGTGACTAGAATGGCTTTGAGCGTCTAACCCGGTCCAGGTCGCTCCAGAAAGGCGGATGGTAGGAATAGCAAAGCACAATTTGGCATTGCATGCGGCGGTTGCACCCGGCGGTTTCGATGCCTTGGCAGCAATCTCCAACCCACTGTTGCTGATCGAATTTGCTCGTCCTGGGCTCGTGTCGCGGATCCTGGTGAATGGCGCGGCCAATAACGCGTTCCTCAACGGCAGCGCTTCGGCCCGGTGGCTGGAAGTGGCGCCGGGGCCGTTGTTCGAAGCGGGTATTGATGTACTGGGCTGGAATACCTAGGCCATAGCCGGCTAGCGCCTCGGTTCCATAGCGTCCGACGATGCCGGTCACTGCAACAACCGTTAGGGCGATAGTTGCGCTATTGAAGAAGCCGACCCCGGCGACCTGCATGATGTCTGCAAACGGTGTCCATGCCAGCCGCTGGGGCTTCAGCGTGATGCCGACCCTCTCACGCAATAGCAACAGGGCGAGGTAAGCGGCTGCGGTGCCATGGCAGAGGATCATCGCCGTTGCGGGCCCGGCAATCGCCAGGCTTGGAACGGGCCCCCAACCAAGCGTCAGTGCGCCGGACAACGGGACCTGCACCACGCAGCACGCGATCATCGCCCGGGCAGGCGTTACCGTGTCTCCGGTGCCTCTCAGCACAGCGGAAAGCACATATAGGAACCATGTTGTCAACGCGCCGCCGAACGCTATTCCCGCATAGAGCACCGCACCTTCTAGCGCCGCGCCTTCACCGCCCAGCATCGTGAACATCTGACGGGAGAACAGCCCGAATAGCCCCATGAACAGCAGGGCCATGCCCGTCGCGATCACGGTGGCAGGCCAGGAAACGGCGCTGGCTTTGGTCATGTCGCCGGCGCCTGCCGCCCGTGCAACCGCTGACGTGGTGCCGCCACCGACAGAGCCGCCGGCCATCATCTGCATCAATGTTTGAAACGGAAATACCAGAGCCAGGCTGGCGAGCGCTGCCGTCCCCAATGGCCCAACAAACCAAGCATCCGCGATGGTCACGGACGACATCAGGCAGACAGCGAGGACATTGGGTCCTCGCTAATCGCCACAGCATGTACGGGATGGGCGCCTGCAGCAGCATCTGCATGCGGGGCGTAGCGGGGGCAGACAAGGACCGGTTAGCCTTTGGCGGGGGAGGAAGGTTGCCTCACCCTACGGACTTGGCCTCCGCGCGCTATAGCAGACACCGCACAGCGCTTTTGCGGCCCTCAGGTGGCCTGAACCGTATTCGTCAGTGTGCGGTGAAAATAGTGCAGGCAGGGCTCGTTCTTGCCGAAGACCACATGATCCTGCGCGCCAGAATGAAAGCCTTGCTGGATCTGCTCGCTCAACTCGAAGTCTTCTTCTTCCACCGTCTTCATCAGCAGCGCGAAATTCCGGTCCCAATGGCCCTTAGCCTTTTCGGTGACAGCTTCTTCCGGGGTGTAGAAGCTGATCCGCATGGTGCACTCGTTTACCGGGTCGGCCTGGCTCGGATAAATGTGCCAGACCTCGATATGATCGAGCTGCCAGTTCCAAACCACGTTGGGGAACAGAATGTAGACGCCAACCAGATGGCGCAGCACGTCCCATTCGGCTTCCGGCTTTTCCATCAACTCCGGCAACGTGCGGCGCGCACCCAGCATCCGCACGGTATTGCCGATAAGGTCTGCGGTGTTGAGGTTGCCGTGTATCAGCGGGGCGATGGAATTTCGGTGCAAGACCGGGAAATGATAGGATTCCAGGAAAGTATCGACGCAGACCTTCCAGTTCATCCGGCGGGTGAGTTGCCTCGATTTATAGTGGTGATAGCTGCCGAAGTCATAGGCAGCCATTTCGGCATTCATTTCCGCACCCAGTATTTTGTCGGTGCTGAAGCTCTTGCCCGGCGTTGGACACACCCAGATATTGCCGTCGCGCTCTTCACACCAAAGCTCTGTCAGGCTGTGTTCTTCTCACTCTACGCCCTCAAAGCCGTATTCTTCCAGTCTGCCAATCAGCGCGCCATCCAGGCCAAATGTCCATGCATGATAGGGGCAGACAAAGCGGCGCGCTGAGCCGCAGCCGTCAGCGACCTTTGCCCCGCGGTGGCGGCAGACATTTAGAAACGCGCGGGCCACGCCGTCTTTTGCTCTGGTTACGACAATGGGCACACCGGTCAGGTCATCGGTGAAATAGTCGCCGGGATTGCGGATCTGTGCGCTCGCTCCCAGGCATAGCGGGCCTTCGCGGAAAAGGTGCCTTTGTTCCTTGGCCGCCTGCTCCAGGCAGGTATACTCGCTAACCGGTTGCCGGTAAGGCGCTGTTTCGACAGCGGTCGTGCGGGTTTTCGAGGTAGTGGAGCAGCCGCTGGGCTTGGGCGATCTGTTCTGCGCGCTGCATTCGGATATCCTCGCTGTGCCAAAATACTGCCGCGAAACAGCTTCCGCGGCGGGCCGTTTACGCGGCCCCAGCCAATGACAACACGTACTTGAGCAAAAAAAGCGCCAGGGTGACAAGCCATACGCCAACGATGGCCATCGGCACGATCAATGGCAGCGGAGCCAAACGTTGTTGACCGATGCGGCTGAGCAGAAAGTAAACAGCAAAAGCGGCTATAACGATCAGCGGGTAAACAACGGTCGTCTGTAACGCCAGCCTGACGATCTCCGGCAACGGATCAACGTCGGGTTTGGGTGCGGCCATCATGATCGCGGCAAAGGCGGCGGCCGGCCAGACGATCATCGACTGACCGATAAACCGAAGCGGATCACGCAGCGGATGCGCTATCGACCATTTGCCGTCGGGCCGTTTCCGTCTGAAGGACGAAGTGAACAGATTGTAGCCACCCACAGGGATACGCCTCTTATTTATGGCGGAAAGTGATGCGGCCCTTTGTCAGGTCATAGGGGGTCATTTCGACCGCCACTTTATCTCCTGGCATAACGCGGATACGGAACTTCCGCATTTTTCCTGCGAGCCGGGCAATAATCTCATGCTCGTTCTCTAGTTTCACTCTGAACATGGCGTTCGGGAGTTTTTCTACAACTTCACCTTGAAATTCCAGAAGATCTTCTTTCGACATTCAACCTCTCATCATAGTGAGCGCTATGCCCCCGTCCGGAGCTTAATCTGCATGTGTCGGGCCGAGTTCTACAATCATCCCGCCTGGCAAGCCAGTCATTCTTCAATCTGAACATGATAAGGCTTGTGGATGCGACCACGCGCAATATTGTTCTTAACCAATAACAGGTAAATAGGATGCCCATCATGAGAGAGCCAAACCGGCTTAGAAAGCGGCCGTTAAAGCTGGTGTGTTAGGGGTTTCCTAGAATGGCAGCCAGCGTCTTTCGGTGAAAGGGCCGCATTGTTCCTGCTAATGCGCCGTGCCCAAACAAGTTGTCCAGTATACCACTAAGTGTCAGGTGCCATGAACGATTTAGACCACCTCGAAGCCGAAAGCATCTATATCTTCCGAGAGGCGTTCAACCGCCTGGACAATATTGCGATGCTTTGGTCGCTCGGTAAAGACTCCAATGTCATGCTGTGGCTGGCGCGTAAAGCGTTTCTCGGCCATGTCCCGTTCCCGGTCGTCCATGTGGACACGGAGCGCAAGTTCCCGGAAATGATTGAGTTCCGGGATCAAAAAGTGGGCGAATGGGGCCTCAACCTGATCAAGGGATTTTGCCCACTGATGGAGGAAATGGACCCGACGCTGCAACCCGCCGCCCGCTCAGCCGCGCGCAAGACCGCAGGTCTGAAAGCACTGCAGGACAAGTACCAATGGACCGGCATCTTCGCGGGTATCCGCCGGGACGAGCAGGCCGTGCGCGCGAAGGAACGCTTCTTCAGCCCGCGCGGTAAGACCAGCGAGTGGGATTTCCGCGATCAGCCGCCGGAATTCTGGGGTCAGTTTAACACCGACTTCCCGCCCGGCACGCATCTGCGTATCCACCCGCTACTGTCGTGGACGGAAATTGACATCTGGCGCTACATCAAGCGAGAAGATATCCCGCTGATCTCGCTGTACTTCTCGAAAAATGGCAAGCGTTACCGCTCGTTGGGCGACCAGGACATCACGTTCCCGGTCGATAGCGATGCATCGACGGTGGACGAAATCATTGAGGAATTGACGGTCACCACCGTGTCGGAGCGCGCCGGACGCGCAATGGACCACGAGGCGGAGGACTCGTTCGAGCGGCTGCGCCGCGACGGCTACATGTAAGCCGTCCGAACCGTTCGCCCCAACGCCCCATCCGCTCAAGCGAGCTCGAAGCCATGTCTACCGCTACCCACGTCTCCCTTTCGGGTCAAAACCCCTTCAAGCTTGTCATTGTCGGCCATGTCGACCACGGCAAATCCACCTTTGTCGGCCGCCTGCTCTATGAAACCGGCGCACTGCCGGAGGCCAAGGTCCAGCAAATCCGCGAAGTGTCGGAGCGCCGCGGCCAGCGTATGGAATGGGCCTTCCTGCTGGATGCCTTCCAGGCGGAACGCGACCAGGGCATCACCATCGATGTCAGCCGCATCTTCTTCAGCACGGCCAAGCGTCAATACATGATTATCGACGCGCCCGGTCATAAAGAATTCCTGAAGAATATGGTGACCGGCGCTGCCGACGCCGAAGGCGCCTTCCTGATGATCGACGCGAAGGAAGGCCTGCAGGAGCAATCCCGCCGCCACGCCTACCTGCTGTCGCTCATGGGCACGCACCAGGTCTCCGTGCTGGTCACCAAGATGGATCTGATTAACTTCGATCAGCAAAAATTCGACCAGATCGAACGGGATATCCGCGCCTACCTGAAAGATCTTGGCTTCACCCCGCGCGCGGTAGTGCCGATCTCAGCCCAGGGCGAGGGCGCGGCCAATATCGTGCGCCGCTCGCCGCAGATGCTGTGGTACACCGGCCCGACCGTTGTCGAACTGCTCGACCAGTTGGACCCGCGTCTGGAGAACGAGAATCTGCCGCTGCGTCTGCCGATCCAGGACGTTTACCGTCTGGATGAGCGCCGCATTATCGCCGGCCAGGTCGAAACCGGTCGGGTTCGTGTCGGCGATACGCTGATCTTCTCGCCGGGTGGCAAGTCCGCAAAGGTCAAGTCGATCGAAGGCTGGGGCAAGGTTCAAAACACCGAAAATGCTGTGGCCGGCCAGGCTGTTGGCCTGACGCTGGACCAGCAGATCTTTGTTGAGCGTGGCGACATCGCCAGCCATGAACAAGACGTTCCGATCCTGACCAACGTCTTCCGCGGCAGCATTTTCTGGTTCAACGACAAGCCGCTCAAAGTCGGCGACACCTTGAAGATGAAGCTGGCGACGGCTGACCACATGGTCACGGTGCAGTCGGTGGACGAGGTCATCGATACGGAGAACCTAGGCGGCACTGGCCGGAACGAAGTTCTGCGCAGCGAGGTTGCCAAGATTATCCTGCGTACCCGCGGCATAATGGCGGTGGATGAAGCGTCCTGGCCGCTCCTGACCGGCCGCTTCGTGCTGGTCGACAATTTCCGGATTGTCGGCGGCGGCATTATTTCCATGGAAGGCTATCCCGATCAGCGCGATCTGATAACCGTCCGTGGCAGCAATCTGACCGCGTCGGAGACCCAGGTGGACCAGAGCATCCGCTGGGCGCGGAACGGCCACAAAGGCGCGGTGTTCTGGATGACCGGTTTTTCCGGTGCGGGCAAATCCACCATCGCGCGCGAGGCGGAGAGAATTATCTTCCTGAAGGGCTATAACGTCTACGTGCTGGATGGCGACAACGTCCGCGGTGGCCTTAACGCCAACCTCGGCTTCTCTCCGGAAGATCGGGCGGAAAATATCCGCCGTGTGGGAGAGGTCGCAGCCCTGTTCGCCGATGCCGGCCAGATCTGCCTCGTTTCCTTTATCTCACCCTATGTGTCGGACCGTGAGCGTGTACGCGCCGCCGCAGGCGATGCTTACCACGAAGTGTGGGTGCGGGCAGACCTCGAAACCTGTGAGGAGCGCGATCCGAAGGGCCTCTACAAGAAAGCCCGTACCGGCGAAATTCCGGACTTCACCGGTATTTCAGCACCTTACGAAGCCCCGGAAAATCCGGAGCTGGAAATCAACACCACTGATCTGTCGGTGGACAAAGCCGTTGCGAAGCTGGTCGCCTACGTTGAAAGCCAGATCCGTCTCGACAATGCAAAGTAAACGGCTGTAGTTAACAGCCCATTAACCTTTTTTGCCCACCATAAGCCGGGTCTGCAGCAGCGCTGTAGGCCCGGTTTGCTTTTTGGGAGCGACCGGTTTCCTCGGAGACGCAGCGATGCCGGTTCTTCAACGCTCGACTTCCACACGGATAGTCTCATTGTGCCTGGCCCTGACCCTATGGGGCGGTGCCACAAGCGCCAGCGCGGCTAACTGTTTCATTCCGGCTGATCGGATAGCCCTCGTCGCTCTGCGTTTTTCATGGCACGCTGTGTTTTGACCGAGGCGCGGGATGGGAGAGCGACATGGTGATCAAGCTTCACAGTCAGGCGATGACGCCACCGAAGATCAGGGCGGCCATACAGGCCAGTGACGACCCTGCGTGGGTTCTTGCCGAGCGTCACGGGACCACGGAACAGACCGTATGGAAATGGCGCCAGCGTGCCAGCGTGGAGGATCGCAGCCACACGCCCCATCGCCTTCAGACGACGTTGACGCCAGCGCAGGAAGCTGTCGCCGTGGCCCTCCGCAGGACGCTTTTGGTCTCGCTGGATGATCTGCTGGCGGTGGTGCGCGAGTTCTTGAACCCGAAGGCCTCCCGCTCTGGCCTTGACCGCTGCTTGCGTCGGCATGGCGTGGGGACCCTGCGCGCCCTGGAGCGCGCCTGCCCGATGCGGATCCGCCCCATACTCCCGGATAATGGAAAAGAGTTCATGGATCGCCTCTTCGGTCTGCGCCAGCGCGCCGCAACAGGCGCGCATGAATGCGACACGCTGGGCGCCGCCCTCGATATCGATCATCGCCTGACGCCGCCTAGGTCACCTCAGACCAACGGTATGGTCGAACGGTTCAATGGCCGCATCGAAGAGGTTCTGCAGAGCCATCCCTTCCGATCCGGCGAGGTTCTGGAAGCCACGCTGCTTCGCTATGTCTGACTTTACACCCAGCAGCTGCTGCAATCAGCCCTGGGCAGCAAGACGCCCTTGCAGGCACTGAAGGGATGGCGCAAACCCAAACTAGAGCTGGTCAGGAAACAGCCATATTACCTTCCTGGATGTGATAGCTGACCCTTTCCGCGTCATTCACCTGCCAGGCGGTGTGGTCATCGACCTGACAGGGCAGGCCAACCGTATTGAACAAGCGATCAACGATCAGCGGCTCTTGCCGTTGGCGCAGGGATTTCTGAGCCGTGGCCTGATGGCCGACGCCGCGGCTCTGTTGACCTATGCTGTGCGGTATTGCCCGGACCAGGCTGGCCGAACCGTGCAGACGGCGGTGAACCTCGTTGCGCAATACGATGATGTCGCGTTCGCAACCCTGGTATTCTCCGCCATTGCGGCGGAGCCGGTGGTATCGCCAGAGATGCTGTCTGCCGCGCTCGGCAGCGTTTTGCTGGCCAGACCATTGCAGAAAGCCGCCTACCGGGCAGCTGGTCTGCCGTTTCCTGCAGCTGATGACAGTTCGCTCGATACAGGCGACGTATCTGAGGAGACCGAAGGCGGGTTACTGGACGGCCGGAATGCCGGTGACGTTCTGGGCGGCAGTTTGCTGCCGGAAGTACTGCGGATCGGCGGTGGCAGCGCCGGCAGCGGCGTGACGAACGACCCGCCGAATGCCGATGAGCCTGGCTCTGACGGTGGGGCAAGCTGAACATGATGCGCCGGCAAATGTTCCGTTTGGTTCTGGTCTGTCTGGCCCTTGTGCTGATCCGGGAACAGCCGCTCCGCCCGGCATGGGCAGAGCCACCCAAGTACAATGAGCCCGCCGCACCCGCCGCCGAGATTGCACCGCCCGGCCGTGGGCCATCTGAGACGGTGATGTCCCGTCCGCGGCCGGATTTCGACCCGGTTGGCTATGAATTGGGTGGTTTCCGGGTCTTTCCCGAGGCGGTGGTGACCATCGGGTATGACGACAATATTTACCGAACCGACCGCAACCAGACCGGCGATTTGGTCTCGGTTGTCAGGCCACGGGTGCAAATTCGCTCAAATTTCGGTCAGCATCGGCTGGACATCAGTGCGGAAGCCGCGGCTGGTTTCTATGCGGAAAACGATGCCGAGAACTTTTTCGATTATCGCGGCGAAATGCGCGGCTACGTCGATTTGTTGCGTGGCCTACGCCTGGAAGCGGCGCTGACCTTTGAGCACGGACATAAGGACCGGGGTTCCGTCGAAAGTGGCGGCGGCGCAGAGCCGACGGAATTCGCCGGATAGCGGCGCTGGCGGTCCTGGCGGCACGGACGGGGCGTTTTCAATACCGCGTTGGTCTGGGCAGCAACTCTTCCGACTTCAGTAATGTCCGCGCAGTCGGCGGTGGTATCGTCAACAATGATGATCGTGACCATGTCCAGGTCGATGCATTCGCCAGGACCAGCATGGCCGTTGGCACCAACTATCGGCTTTTCGCCTCCGGTGCGGTGACCGGCAGCGACTTCCGGTTTGCGGTTGACGATTCCGGCGTGAACCGGGATGCCACGGGCGTTTCGTCGGTTGTGGGCACCGAGTATGACGGCGCCGGCCTGTGGTTTGCCCGTGTCTATGCCGGTCACCGGCAGCAGGTCTATACCGACGCGGCCTTGAGTGACGTCGCGGGCGTTATCTTCGGTGGCCAGCTCACTGGCAATGTCACGCCGCTTACCACGCTGACCGCTAGCGCCGACCGGGACATCGTGAATACATCGGTTGCCGGGGCGTCTTCCTATTGGGACACGGTCGCGACCATGCGGGCCGATCATGAGTTGCTGCGCAATTTGATCCTGTCTGGAACCATCAGAGGCTGGTTGAACGAATTCCGGGGCATTAACAGAACAGACCGTGTTCTGGGCGGTGGCCTTTCAATGCGGTGGCTAACCAGCCGCTCGCTCTGGCTCACCCTGGATTTGGACATGGACCAACGATCGTCGTCCGGCAGCGCCCGCGGCACCGACTTCACCCAGACCCGCGTATTCCTGCGCGCTGTCTTGCAACCGTAAGGAGCGGGATTCAATGGATCGGCTATCGAAGTTCCACGGCATTTCGTTTGTCCTGGCATTGTTCTTGTTCTGCGGACCGTTCCTGAGCGGGCATGCGCGCGGCGGTAGCACGCCGCAATATCAACTCGGTCCAGGTGACCGGATCATTGTTACCGTGTTCGGGCACGAAGACCTTTCGGGCGAGTTCGAGCTGGATGGCCAGGGCCGGATCGCACTGCCGCTGATTGGCGAAGTGGCGCTGGCCCGGCAAACGCTCCGGCAGGCGGAGCACCTCGTGGTTGCCGGTCTGCGTCCTGATTATCTGGTGAACCCGCGCGTTTTCATCCAGGTTACCAACTACCGGCCGTTTTACATTCTGGGGGAAGTGAACCGCCCCGGCAGTTATCCCTATGTCAATGGATTGACGGTGGTACAGGCGGTGGCGATTGTCGGCGGCTACACCTACCGGGCGAGGGAAAGCCGGGTGAACGTCCAGCGCGCAGGTGACCCGAAAGGGAGCAAGCGCCCGGCAGATCCTACCACGATCCTGTTGCCTGGTGACGTTGTCAACGTACCGCAACGCTACTTCTAAGGACGGTAGCCATGAACTTCAGCCCGGCCTTTCCCCCGCCAGAAGGCAAATTATCGAATGCTGGGCCATCGCCGGTCTGCTTAGTCTAATGCACGCTTGGTGGTTGATCGCTGGTGCTGTCCTGATGGCCCTAGTGCTTGCTTGGACCGGGTTGTCTTTCTGGCCAAGGCAATATACGGCGGAGACCCTGCTTCTGCTCGATCCGCGCCATCAGCCCGACCTGCAATTGGATGCGGTGATGGCGGGGCTGGCTCCGGACGACCAGACCATCAGCAGTGAAGTCCTGATCCTTCAGTCAGCCGGGCTCGCCGCCAAAGTGATTACCGAACTCGATCTGGCCAGTGATCCGAACCATAATCCTGGGCTTCAGGCATCGGGCGGCATTCTGGCGGCAATTTTGCCGGACACTGTCCGGCCCTGCGCTCTCGCCAGAGGCAAGGCTGGAAGCGGCGGAAGTGCGGGTGCTTCAGTCGTTCGCCGATCATTTGGAGGTTGAGCGGGTCGGGCGTAGCCATGCCATCCGGGTTGCCTTTACCGCAGGGTCGCCGGAGCAGGCAGCTGACATCGCAAACAACCTGGCCGACCGCTATCTGGAAGGTCAGTTGTCGATCAAGTTCGATGCGCATGAGGTAGCTCAGGATTGGCTAAGCCAGCGGGTCAGCGAGCTACAGAAAAACGTCGAGGCTGCCGAGCAGGCTGTCGAACAATACCGAACGCAATCGGGCCTGATCGATAGCAAAGGCGTGACCATGACCGACTAGCAAATGGGCGAAATTAACACGCGGTTGATCGCGGCGCGCTCTGAAGCGGCGGCGGCGCGGGCGCGTCTGGCGCAAGTAAAAAACCTGGTGAACAGGGAAGGCGACGCGCTGTCAGCTGCGGAGGTTCTCTCGTCGCCGCTGATCCACCGGCTGAAGGAGCAGGAAGTTGAAGTGCTGCGCCGCAAGGCCGATCTTTCCCAGGAGTATGGCCCGCGGCATCCCCGTATCCTTGGCATCGAAGCCGAACTGGCGGATGTGCGGGACCGGATCATGGCGGAAGTCCAGCAGATCGTTGCCGGTCTGAAAAACAAGGTCGCCGTTGCCGTCGCCCAGGAGCAGGCCCTGGCGCGTGATCTTTCCAGGTTGGAGGGCAAGACTGCGGTGCAGAACCAGGCCGAGGTTCGCCTGCGCGCCTTGGAACGCGAGGCACAGGCATCCCGGAATCTGCTGGAGACCTTCCTCGCTAGGGTAAAGGAAACCAGTCACCAGGAAGCGATCCAATGTTCCGACGCGCGTATTCTCAGTCCGGCGCTGCCGCCCTCCAAGCCTAGCTCGCCTAGGGAAATTCTGATATTGGCCGCCGCGGCCATGGCAGCGATGCTGCTGAGCGCGATTTACGTTCTGGCTGCTGCGTCCCGGGTCCGCGGGATTGACGACGCGTCCATGGTGCGCGAGCGGCTCGGGCTCCGCGTATTGGCACTGGTGCCGAAGCAGGGCTCCTGGCTCCAGCGCCGGCGCTCAGGCCAGAAGCGTGAGTAGCAGGAGTATAGCGCGGCGGCACTCGCTGCGACGAGCCTTGGCAGGGATCAGACACTATTGCTGGTGCCGGTCGAGCGGGGATTGCGTTCGGGGCCATTTGCTGCCGCGCTAAGCCGGGTATTTGCATACCAGGACGGTCAGGCGTTGTTGATGGATGGGGACTTGGATCAGGCCGTCCTGTCTGCGCAAATGGCGCTGGAAAGCGCCCATGGGCTTGCAGATATGCTGCTCACGCAAGACTCCGGACCGTTGCCAACGGTCCCAAGCGGCGTGCCAGGCATGCGCTTCCTGAGCGCCGGCAGTGAAGGTGCCCGGCAACGGATAGCCATCTCTCCGGCGATGTTGGATACGGAATTGCCCCGCATTCAACAGGCGGGCGGGCGGCTCGTCATCCATGGCGGGCCTTTGTTTGACACAGCCAGCACGCGCCTGATTGCTGCTAAGGCTGACGCCACCATCCTAATGGTCCGATGGGCCAGCACACCGCTTTCGGCGATCGCTGAGGCTGCAATGGTCGTCCGAGAGGCAGGCGGTGTGGCGGCTGGGGTCGTGTTGTTGGATGCTGTCTGCAAAGTTTCGTCCGCCAAACTTAGGCGGCAGTCCGTGTGGCATCAGCAGGACTACCCCGGCTGGAGTGGTTCGCAGCCTCTGAGTGCCGACCGGTGAGGGTGGCTGCGATGCCTAATGCGACGACGGGGGGCCTCAGCCGTCTTCTCATGGCGGCCATCGCTGGCCTGCTGGCTTTTAACGGCCTTCAGCAAATCGGGGAGGGCTGGCGGCTCGAGCCGACTGCAAGCCAAAACGGCTGGGCTTGGGCTGCCTACAGCCAGGCGATGCTCGATCATGCCAATGCTCAGAAGGACCCAACCGCTATTGCGGCCGCCACCGCCAACGCGCAGGCCGCCGCCGAAACCGCGTTAAGGCTGGCCCCAGCCCAACCAGGCACGTGGGCACGGTTGGCTCTGTTGCGTGCGAACCAGGGGAATATCGCTGGAGCGTTGCAAGCGCTGGACCGGTCATTCCGGACCGGGCCGGAAATCATCGCACTCGCATCACTGAGCAGCCGACTCGGTCTTTACCTGTGGGAAGATATGCAGCCTGGAATGAAGGCACGCCTTGCAGCCGACCTTCGCCATCTTTGGCGGCAGCCGGCCAGCGCGAAGCTGCCATACTCCCAAGTTGCCCTGGTACGCTTTACCCATGGCATCCGCCGTCTTGATGCGGTACGGAAAGCTCTACCTCAAGGTGAGCATGCGCTGTTGAATGAGCGCATAATATCCGTGCTGAAGGAGACTGCTGGTGCAAGTTGAAACCTTTGCCATTCCGGGACCGACCCTGCTGCGTCCAGCCCGGCACAAGGATGACCGGGGTTACCTGTCTGAGACTTTTCACACCACGCGCTTTCTGGAAATGGCGGGAATGCAGGGTCTGGCGCAGGAAAACCACGTGATGAGCTATCATCGCTACACCATGCGCGGTCTGCACTGCCAGGCACCGCCATCGGAGCAGGGAAAGCTGGTTGCCTGCCTCGCCGGACGCATTTTGGACGTGGCGGTTGATGCGCGCGTTGGATCGCCAACCTACGGTCAACACGTTTTGGTCGAGTTGAGTTCCGATGATGGCGCGCTGTTCTTTGTTCCGCGAGGCTTCCTGCATGGTTATCTGACGTTGGAGCCTGATACGCAGGTGCTCTACAAGCTGGATGGTTACTACGCTCCCCCGGCGGAGATGGCATGCCGGTTCGACGATCCGGATCTGGCAATCGACTGGGGCGTTTCCGCGGACCAGTGCCAGGTGCATCAGAAAGATTTGACCGCACCATGGTTCAAGGATTTCCAATCCCCCTTCACCTATGAGGCCGCAAGCTGACGGCCGGGCGGACATCCGTATCCGCCCTGATTGTCAATTGGCGCAGTGCTGATTGGCTGCTGCCTTGTCTTGAAAGCCTGCTGGCTTGTGACGGCTCGCTGACGCGGGTGGTGGTGGTCGAAAATGCTTCCGGCGACGGTGCGGAGGCGCATGGTGTACGGGTGTGGGCAGGCGCCGGGTGACTGGCTCGTTCTCCTGGAAGCGGCGGAGAACCATGGTTTTGCGGCAGGCAACAATATCGGCCTTGCCTGGATTGCTGGCGTTGGCGATGCGAGCCATGTCTGGCTGTTCGACCCCGACACCTTGGTGGCCCCGTCCGCGCTTGTTGAAATGCTGGCCCGAATGGCGGAGGACCCGCAAATCGGCACCTGTGGCGCGCTGCTGTGTGAGATGTACGAGCCGAACCTCGTTCAGTGTCACGGCGGCGGCAGTTTCTGCCGATGGACGGCGCGCTCCGCCGATCTCGGCCGGCATGAACCCGCCGTTTTGACCGTAGACAGGGCTTCAGTGGAGCGCCAGCTTGGCTATGTGATGGGTGCCTGCCCTTTGGCCAGCCAAGCGTTTTTGGCGGCAACCGGGCCGATGGATGAACGGTTCTTTCTGTATTTCGAGGAACGGGCCTGGCAGGAGGCCGCTGGTTCCCGGTTCCGTATGGGATTTGCGCCGCGGGCTGTCATCTATCACCGCCGCCATGCCTCTGGCGGCAGGCAGGAGCACTATTTGTTTGCCAACCGCCTGCGCTTTGCCCGCTGGTACCGGCCGTGGACGCTGCCACTGGTAGCTGTTGGCTTGCTCGGCACGGCTGTCAGGGCTGCGGGCCGGGTGGACTCGACCCGCGCGCGGCTCCTTTTCAGTCCCGGCTTTTGGCGGTTCGGTCTTTTTGGTTAAGTACCCAGCATCGGCAGCACCATCGGCGCGAGTTCATCGGTCGTGCGCCCGGCCCAATCCCGACCCGGCACCAGTTCCATGGACCTGGCCTGCGCCTCCTCCAGTGCCTGACTGGCAGCGGCAAGGTCGATGGTCTGCACCGCACCATCGCGCACCACTTGCTCGCCATTGACGAACACGTCGCGCACGGCACGGTCGCCCGCGACATAGATCAGCGAGCGCAGGGGCTCGCGCATGGGCATCATGGCGGGATGTTTTAAATCCACTAGCACAACATCGGCACGGGCACCCACGCTCAACCTGCCGATATCATCCCGCCGAACAGCACGCGCGCCGCCAACGGTGGCCGCGTCGAACACGTTCCCAGTGGTTAGGTCGGCAACGGAACCGCCGACCGCGCGCGCGGTGTAGAGCGTGGTCCGCAACTCGTCCAAGTAGTTATGCGGATAGGTATCGGTGCCGATGCCAAGGTTAATCCCTCTGCGGGCATATTCACCGAACGTGTTCAGCGCTATCCCGCGGCGCAGGAACACGGTCGGGCAATGGGCCACCATCGCTCCATTGTCAGCAAGCAGGCCCAGATCCTTGCGCGTTGTCCAATGCAGCCAAGGGTGGTGGTCCAGAAAAATACCATGCCCGATGATCGAACGATCCGTCAGCACCCCTAGCTCGTTCATCCATTGGATCGGCGAGTGTCCATGCCGGCGCTCGATCTCGTGGAATTCCGTCATGCTCTGTGCAGCGTGGATCTGGAACGGCATGTTGCGCTCCTCGGCGGCATCGTGTGCATCGCGCAGCAGCTCGGCCGTACAGGTGTCGATCTGCGCTGGGCAGACCATGCCGGACAGGCGGCCGCTGGGGTGCTGGTTCGCCAGATCGATCAGGCGCAGCGCATTGTCGAAGCCCTTTTTGCCATTGGCCGTATCCCACTCGTATTTCAGCTCGTGGCCGTCCTCGGTGTACCAGCGGGCATCGCGAAACATCGGCGCGGCGACGGCGCGTATGCCACTGTCGGCCAGCACATCCAGCCAGTCGTCGAAGGGAATAGAGAGATCGACGACGGTGGTGACGCCGGAGAGGAGCAACTCTGCCATCGCGACCTGCATGGCGGCCTTGTTGCCTTCCAGATCATTGCCGAACACCGTCAGATATTCATAGAGCGAGGAATGCCAGAAACCGGGGCTGAGCGTCTCGTCTGTAATGCCCTTGCGCAGTGGCTCGCTTGTGGGGTGGGTGTGGATGTTGACCATGCCAGGGATGACCAATCGGTCCCGGCCGTCCAGCTCCTGGTCGGCTGTACCTTCATAAGCTGGCCCGGCGTGAATGATGGCACCATCGGCGAAGGCCACGTCAATGTCACGGGCATAGGCATGCTGTGTGCCGTCCCAGACAACTGCCCAGGCAGCATTGCGGATCACGGTGGTAGACATGACGGGGCTCCTGACGATTACGCGCGTTGACGGAGCATTTCATGAACGCCGCGCCGGGAGCAATACCCGGGGCAAGATTTTGCGAGTGAGGCTATGGCTGAAGGGGCGGCCGGACCGGCTTCAGAGAGTGCAGGGCATGCTAGCCGGTCCGACCTTCGGGCAGCGGGGGGGACGCCACCCGATCTCGAATCTTGTGTCTACCGCGCAGGCCGCTCAGCTTTTAGCGGCGACCTTCTCGGGCAGTGGCAGGCTGCAATGCGCGCTATGGAGCATTGCCAGTTCGGCCTCGAACGGTATTGCGCCGGTATGGTTCAACACCTTTCCATTGGGCATGAAGCGTGCCTGTAACCAGCGTTCATTTTCGCCGGAGCCTGGTTTGAACTTCATCCTGACCGCCACAAGGTGAGCTTGCGGATGCTGGGCAATTTGGGTGGCATCTGCCTCGTCAGACGGTCCCAACTCGCGCGTGACAACCAGCTTGCCGAATACCTGGCCGACGGTTGCGGGCGTGTAGCGCGTTTCGACCCATGCGTCGCTTGACACGTTGGCCACATCCATCAAGTCAGCACTTTTGACAGGGGCACCGACCAAGGCTGTTCCCGCCTGCCATAAGCTCGTTACCTGGCTGTTATCGTCAACTCCCTGAGGGTTGCTTTCGACAGATTGTAGACTTGGCTGGTTGGTGACGGCGGTAAATATACTGGCGGTTATTACGCCTATGGCCAGAATTGGTGATAGTCCTTGCTTGACGATGCCGGGGCATTGCATTGCTTTTGCTCCTGCTGGCGCAGATCCCCGATCCATCTTGATCGGGTGAATCTGCTCGAAATCTTCAAATTAGAGCATCTTGCTCCGGCCAATTGACCGCAAAGGCGATGCAATTTAATCGGGCGACGCCCTGGATTGCTTTGGCTGTTCCAGGGATTTGGTGGCTCGTTGCAGCACGTGCAATGTGCGTAGGCTCAAATATTTGTGATAAACTTGGATGTTACTATGATGTGTGACGTCGTCGCTAGATTCACACACCAAGTGCGCCACCTGGTATATCCGGGATCGCTATGGGAACGAGATACAATCCCTTTACGCTTGAAGAACGATGTCGCCTGCGGGGGCTGATGGAAATGGACATGCCGATGACGGAGATGGCGCGGCGTCTGGGACGGCATCGGGGGACGATCCATCGGGAACTGGCGCGCAACCGCAACGCAGACGGATAGCGACCGGATAGCGCGGACCGCAGAGCCTGGGTCAGCAAACTTCGGGGGTCGAAGATCGAGCGTTCCACCCGCTTGGGCAATCATGGGAAGGACCGTCTTGCTACGGGATGGTCCCCCGAACAGATCGCCGGGCGGATGGAACTGGACGGAGGGGATCACGTCGTCAGCACAGAGGCTATCTATCGTCATGTCTTCAGCCGTGCCGGACGACGCGATGGCTTGCCCCAATATCGGGCTCAGCGAAAATCCAGACGAGGCCGCAGAGCCCGCAACGGAAAGCGGGAACCTGCTATCCCGAACCGTGTGTCCATCCATCAACGCCCTGTTAGCGTTGCAGAAAGGACTGAGTTCGGACACTGGGAAGGAGATCTGGTGCCCTGCCGAAACCAGCGTGACATCCTGTTGACGCTGCAAGAGAGAAGGACCCGGTTCACACTTGGCCGGCGTCTTCTGAGCCAAGGTCTCCGAAGATACCGCTGCTGCTATCATTGCTGAACTAGGCGGTCTGCCCGAGCAGGCCCTTCGAACAATCACCCATGACAATGGTGGGGAGTTCGCCAGGCATGAAACGGTCAAGGAC
The DNA here is from genome assembly GCA_965202745.1 of Alphaproteobacteria bacterium. Lineage (GTDB taxonomy): Bacteria > Pseudomonadota > Alphaproteobacteria > Bin95 > Bin95 > JACKII01. Next base: position 165,956 of record CBDBCB010000014.1, on the reverse strand, counting down.
TGGATTGGAATGCCAGCCTATGGCTGCGATCCTCACAGCCCTTGGCAACGCGGCGGCATTGAGAATGCCAACGGAAGGATAAGGCGCGAGCGGCCCCGATCCACAAGGCTTTCCGAATACCGCGAAACCGATATCGACGACATCGTCTGGATGCTTAACTCAACCCCGCGAAAATGCCTCGGCTTCCGGACACCAATCGAGGCCTTCGCGCCACACCTCGGTGGTGCACTTGAAATGTAAATCCAGCGGTTGGTGATTGCTGCAGTAATAGTCAATGGGGGATCGTCAAGTTGTTGACCACAATCCCAATTGCCCGTAACGCCTGACGATGATCAGCCAGATTTCCCAACCTCGCCTAAAAGGCTACCGCTTCCCGCGTTCCATCATTTCTTACGCGGGCTCGGCATACCATCGCTTTGCACTCAGTCTGCGCGACGTTGAGGATTTGCTTGCTGAACGAGGCATCAAGGTGAGTTACGAGACAATCCGTTCATGGGTCAGAAAATTCGGAACTCAGATTGCGAAGCATGTCAGGGCTGCGCGTCAACAGCCCTCGGATAAATGGCATCTGGATGAAGGGGTGATCATCATCCGCGGTGTGAAGCATTGGCTGTGGCGCGCCGTTGCCGGCAACGGCGAAGGTCTCGACATCCTGGTGCAATCACGCCGAAATGCGCGGGCTGCAAAGCGGTTCATTGCCAGGTTGGTAGCCCGCTGGGGGACGCCCCGAGTCATAGTGGCGGACTGACGGACAAGCTGCGCCGCTACGGTGCCGCCCTGCGCAAACGCGCGTTGGAGGTGGATCACCGAGCGCATAAAGGGATAAACAATCGTATCGAAGGATCGCACAGACCAACACGGAAACGAGAAAAAATACAGGGCCGTTTCAAGTCAGCCCGTCAGGCGCAGAGATTTCTGGCCGCCCATGATGAAACCGCAAACCTGTTCCGCCCACGTCGCCACAAAATGACTGCCTCCGCCTATCGCCAGAAACGAGCCGCCGCATTTCACCAATGGAACGAATGCGCCAGCGAACTGGCCGCTTGAAGAGCCTCAAGTCGGCAGTTTCTTAGGCGCTGAAAACAACGTGACAATGCCATTATTTCGGCTGGGCACCCGACGATGTCCGCTACGAACATGAATATATGATGCGCACCCTCTTCGGCCAGATCTTTGCATGGCACACGGCGGGCCTGATCAAGCCGACGCTCAGCCACGTGCTGCCCTTCTCCCAATTCCGCGAAGCGCTGGACATCGTCCTCGCCCGCCAATCCCGGGGCCGGGTAGCGCTGGCCTTGGATGCGGAGGCCGCAAGGCTCGGCGTGGGGACATAGGCCATGGCGGACAAAACCACGGCATACATTGCTTTCGGCAGCAACTTGGGCGCCCGCCACGGGATGCTCGCGGGGGCCTATGCGGCCTTCAAGGCGCATTCCGGCGTCACGCCGCTCGCCCGCTCCCGCCTGTTCGAGACTGCGCCGGTTGGCGGGCCGGGCGGTCAGGGGCGCTTTCTCAATACCGTGCTCAAGGTGGAAACGGCACTCACCGCCCACGGCCTGCTCGCCCATTGCATGGCGGTCGAGCAGCAATTCAAGCGCGAGCGAGTTATTCGCTGGGATGCGCGCACGCTGGACCTGGATATTATCCTGTTCGGCGATGAAATTATTAGAACGTCAGATCTGGAAGTCCCTCATCCGCGTATGCATCAGCGGCGCTTTGTTCTGGTGCCTTTGGCGGACGTTGCTGCCGACGTGACGCACCCCGCCCTGGGCGAATCCATCGCAAGGTTGCTTGAAAGCCTGCCGGCCGAGCCCGGCGACGTTTACCCCATGGCCGACGACTGGATTGAAGCTCCATGATTAACGCCGACAGCATTTTCGCCCGCTGGCAACGACATGCAAATGCCCTCGCAGCTCCCATCCGGGATGTGCACTTGCCAGCCATCGGCGCCACCTTCACGGACAATGCCTACCAGATGGGCGTGGTGAACTTCAGCCGGGATAGCTCCTACCGTGAAAGCGTGGTGTTCAGCGAAGAACAGGCCCGCTACCGCTGCGACCGCCTGCTGCTGGAAGGCGCGAAAATCCTGGACCTGGGCGCGGAATCCGTTGGTGACTTCGCCTCCCGCGTCGGGGCGGAGCGCCAGAACGAACTGATGCTGCCGACCATCCGTTACCTGGCGGAAAAAGGTGTGCCAGTCTCAGTGGAGACCTATCTGCCGGAGGTAGCCGAAGCAGCATTGGAAGCAGGCGCGACGATCATAAACCGGACCGGCCGCGATGACGTTGCGGAAATCTACAAGCTCTGCGGCAAGTACAAGGCAGGCCTGATCCTCTGCTACATGGCAGGCGGTAATGTGCGGGACAACAAAGACCTGCCGGACCGTGACGCGCTGTTCGGCGTGCAGATGGACTTCTTCCACGAGCAGTTGGCGGCAGCCACTGCCGCAGGCGTGGAGGCCATCTGGGTCGATCCCGGCATCGGTTTCTACAACAACCTGCCGGATGGGCCGAGCCGCGTCGCCTACCAAATCGAGAACGCGCTGGAGGCCTTCCGCTTCCGGACGCTCGGCTGGCCGATCTGCCTGACCATGGCCTCGCCAGTGTTCTGGTTCCGGGAGGAAGCGCGCGTGGCGGAGACGGCTTTCTCTGTGCTGGCGCTGCTCTCCAAGGCAAACATGCTGCGCAGCCACGAGGTTGCCCGCGTGCAGCCGGTGATCGACGCCCAAGACATCCAACCGGTCTGGTAAAGGCCCTGCCGTGACAGACCCCAAGGACCGGCTCGTTTCCCAGCAATACGAAGGCTACCCCTACCCCGCGCGCACGCCGGCGGACGAAAAGAAACGCCTGATCGAAGGCTCCCCCTCCGATCTGGCGGAAATCCGGCACTATCTGTTCACGGGCGACTTGCCGGATACCGGCGGCGAGCCCTTTCGTGCGCTGATCGCGGGTGGCGGGACGGGCGACGCCGCAATCATGCTCGCCCAGCAATGCGCCAGCTTGGGCCTGAACGCCGAAATCACCTACCTCGACCTATCATCGGCCTCCCGCCGGATTACGGAGGCGCGCGCAGCAACCCGCGGCTTGACCAACCTGCGTTTCGTCTCCGGCTCGCTTTTGGATGCAGCGAGGCTCGTCCCAGGCCCCTATGATTATATCGACTGCTGCGGCGTGCTCCATCACTTGGAAGAGCCCAAAGCCGGACTGCAAAGCCTTGTCTCTGTGCTGAAGCCCACCGGCGGCATGGGACTGATGGTTTACGGCGAGTACGGCCGCCGAGGCGTCTATGAAACACAGGAGGCATTGCGCGTACTCGCCCCCGCAGAATTGCCGGACGCAGAGCGGATCGCCTGCACCAAGCGCCTGCTGGTAAAACTGCCAAAGACCAATTGGCTACGCCGCAACCCCTTTGTGCAGGACCACCAGAGCGGCGGCGATGCAGGCATCTACGATCTGCTGCTGCACTCCCGCGACCGCGCCTACCGCGTGGGGGAGTTCGCAGCCCTGATCGATAGCGCAGGCCTGGCGATCACGAGCTTCATTCAACCCGTGGCCTATGCGCCGGAAACCTACCTTAACGACCCGGTACTACTCGCGTCTCTTGATGATTTGCCAGCTGTTGAGCGCGCTGCCGTCGCAGAGGCGATCGCCGGCAATATGCGCAAGCACGTTGTCTACGCCGCTCCTCAAGGCCACGCAGCACAGGCAACCGCATCGCCCACCAATCTTGCCATGATACCGCTGCTCCACCGCCAACAGGCGAAGCCACTATCGGACGCGCTTCGGAAAGGGCGGCTGCAGGCGAACCTGGACGGATTCGAAGCATCGTTTCCCGCTCCGAAGAGAGCCGCGGCGGTGACAGCCCGCATCAACAGTGCGCGTTCGCTGGCGGAAATTGCAGCTGACCTCCAGGCGGCCGATCCAGCCTTGGGTTCGGACGAGGCCTCCCAATTGGTGCAGCAGATATTCCGCTACTTGAACGGTCTGAACCTGGCTTTGCTGAGAACAGCCGGCTAGCTTTCCTGAAGCACCTGAACCCGCTTCAAGAAAATCAGGACCTGATTTTTCAAGTAAATCAGCGATTTGGACTAAGCCGGCTTGTTAATGTGATATATGTCACTGTGCCTTAGCTTGAGCGCCTCTAAATAAGATGACAGCAATTGAGGAGGCGTCCCGTGCAAACGCATACCGCTGAAGGCACATCGACCAGCACCGTTGCTACCGGAGTCCGCCGCGAATGGTCCTGGAGCATTGCGCGGCCGGACAACCCAATTTCGCATCACGATCTCGCACCGTTCCACCGCGTTTGGAAGGCACGCCATCCGGCGAACAGCCTGCCCTCTTTTTCAGACTTTACCTTCGACGATGCTGACACCTTGGCTCGGCAGTGTCAGCATCGCCCGCGCGCAAAAGGACGGCATAGAGCTGGAACTGATCGGCTGCAGCATGACCAATCAAGCCGGCGAGGAGATCAGCCGGGTCAATCTCGCGGACTGCAAGTTCGGTCCCGTCGGCGAAAATGCGCGGGAGATGCTGGAGACTGTCATCGAAATGGGCATTGTCGCCTTGCCCTGCGGCAGCACGGAATGGCGCAACCAGTCATTTGGCTGGCATGGCATGGCTCTGCCGTTGGCGGGCAACGCTGCGCTGCTGTGCCTGTTCGTGCTAAATAGCCGGCGCGCACACAACTGGGTGACGCGCAGCATCAGCCGAAGTAGGTTTGTGGCGAACCGCATACCTGCTTGGAGCTATTGCCCGATGACCCTCGCCAACGCTGCCGGAGTTGATCCCGGCCCCAATGCTCGCCTGGTCGGCCAGCCTGGCTCGCGCCAGGAGCTCGATACGCCGACGCTGCTGATAGATCTGGATGCTCTCGAAGCCAATATCGCTGCAATGGAGGCCCATTGCCGGAACACGGGCCAACGCTTGCGGCCGCACACCAAAACCCACAAATGCGTGGAGATCGCCCGCCGCCAAGTCGCGGCTGGAGCGGTTGGCGTCTGCTGCGCCACTCTGGGCGAGGCAGAAGTCATGGGCCGCGCTGGCATCCCCGGCGTGCACATTACCTCGCCCGTGGTCCGGCCCAACCGCGTTGCCCGGCTGATGGCGTTGAACGCGGTTGCCGATGGATTGTCTGTCGTGGTCGACCATCCGGACAACATCACCGCGCTGGCTGAAGCTGCATCGGCCGCGGGCAAGCCCCTGACGGTGTTCATCGATATCGATGTCGGCTCGCGGCGCACCGGCGTGCCCAGCGCCCAGCAAGCCGTCGCGCTGGCAGCCCAAGCAAACGCCGCTGACGGCCTGGCCGTCGCTGGAATTCAGGGATATGCAGGCGGCCTGCAGCATATCTATGACTGGGACGAGCGCACCAGACGCGGCCAGGAAGTGGCGGACTTTCTGTCGGAAATGCGCCGGCAATTGACGGAAGCCGGGCTGGAGCCACCGATCATCGCCGGCGGCGGCACCGGAACCCATGACCTGGATTGGCGGCAAGGCGTGCTGAACGAGCTTCAGGCGGGCTCGTACATATTCCTAGACACCGACTATCAGGCTGTTGCCCACACGGGCGAGGCCGCTTCACGCTTCAAGGAAGCCCTGTTCGTTCAGTCCAGTGTGGTCAGTGCAGCGCAGGAAGATTGCGTCACCACCGATGGCGGCCTGAAGGCATTTGCGACCGATTGCGGATTGCCGGAACTGCGCCGGGGCGCACCCGAAGGCGCAACATATTCCTTTGCCGGCGACGAGCATGGCCGCATCACCTTCGCCACTGACGAACGTATCGGCCTGGGTTCCGTGGTGGAATGCCTGTCACCGCATTGCGACCCGACAGTAAACCTGTACGCGATCTACCATGTGGTTCGCGGCGACACGTTGGTCGATATCTGGCCGGTGGATACGCGCGGCCTGCGCTAAAGCGAGAGCTGCTTGCGCAATTGAGCGGCAGTGTCGAGCAGCGCCGGCATCGCAGCGCGGTCACCCGCTTCGGAAGCCAGCCGATTCTTTGCGGTGCGTTCGGCATTGCCTAGCGCTTCGGCCGCCTCATCCTTGCGGCCAAGCACGCCATAGGCACGGGCAAGCCGCAGCCAACCTGCGGGGTCGTCCGGCGTTTCTTCCAGCCGGGCAGCCAGGCCCTCTACCATGCTTTGGATCATCGCTGCCCGATCGTCTTCGGACATTCGGGAAGCAGCTGCCATATCGCCTGCTGATGGGCCACGCTGAGGCTGGCTCAGGCGCACTTTTGCCTGCGTCAGGTAACGCTCGACCGCCGGGCGCCAGCCTGCATCCGGCGGAGCGTTGGCCAGCAGCGCCTCCCACCGGACGATTGCCCCTTTCAGGTCACCCTGCTGCGCCCGTTGCATCGCCAAAAAGTGCTGAGCATCCGCCTGTTGCGGGTCAATCTCCAGCGCCTTGCGGGAGGCAGCCGCACCGGCAGGGGTCACTTGCCCCTCCGCTGCCTGCACATGCAGCAGTGCAAGGTCGGACCAATCCTGCGCCGTTGCGGCGGTGCCTTTCAGGGCGAGTGCGCGCGCCCAGGCTTCGATGGCAAACGACCACTCACCCAGCGTGCGGTAGGCGCGGGTCAGCATGGTCCACGCTTCGATATTGTCCGGCTCGTGCTGCAAGCGTTCGGCCAACGATCCTGTCATCCGCCGGAACTCATTGAGATCACGCAACTCCTGAACGGCAGGCTCCGTTCGCTGTGCCAGCGGCAAATCCGGCAGGCTTACCCGACCCAGTTGAGCATAGCCGAGGACCGCAAGTGCTGGCACGCCTGCCGCAACCAGCATCATCATGGGCAAGCCCGACCGCCGAAGCGCCCAGGCCAACCACAAACCGACGGTAAGACCGACCAAACCAACGCCAACAAGCAGGAAGATCATGATGCTCTCCGGTCTGTTTCCGCCGGATCGGCGTCATCAAAACCGCCATCGTCGCCCGCACCCGACGCCGCATATTTCCGCCGCCCCCGCCGCAGCGCTTGCCAAACAGCAATGCCGCCGCCCAGAAAGATGACTACCGGCCCGAACCAAAGCGCCCAAGTCACCGGCTTGACCGGCGGTTCCAGCAGAATGAAATCGCCATAGCGTGCCACTAGATGGGCTTTGACCTGTGTATCGGTTTCACCGGCGACAAGCCGTTCGCGCACCATCCGACGTAAATCCTTGGCAAGGTCCGCATCGGAATCATCCAGGGATTGGTTCTGACAGACCGGGCAGCGCAGTTCCTTGCTCAAGGCTCGCGCCCGCGATTCCAGGGCGGGGTCGCTGAGTATTTCGTGCGGCTCTATCGCCTGCGCCGGGAACAGCAGCAGCAGCACGGCCAAGATCATCATCGCCCGCATCATTTGCGCAAAGCCGCGATGGAGGGAAGAATCAGTGTCTGCAGCAACTCCTGTGTCAACGGACCGGCATGGCGCAAGCGAACCCTGCCCGCGCCATCGAGCAGGAACGTCTCCGGCACGCCATAGAGGCCAAACTCTATCGCAGCGCGCCCTTCAACATCCGCCCCGACCCGGCCGTAGGGATCACCCAAGCGCCGCAGCCACGCCGCAGCATCGGCTGGTTTGTCCTTGTAGTTGATGGCGTGCACGGTGACGCCGTGTTCTTCAGCCAAAGCCGTTACGAACGGATGCTCTGCCTGGCAGGGAACGCACCAAGAGGCGAATATATTCACAACAACGGGCTCGCCCGTCACCAGATCCGCCGTCGCCAAGGGCAAAGCCACCGCGCGGCCCGGCAGAGGCGGCAGGCTGATCTGGGGTGCAGGCTTGTCGATCAAGGCTGAGGGCAGAACGCTGGGGTCCTTGCCCAGCCCATCCCACAGGTAAAAGGCCAAACCAGCAAAGAGCAGCAACGGCAGCGTGTACAAAAGATACCTCACGCAGTGGCCTCAACCGTACCGGCGGCTTTCATGCGGCGGCACCTGACGCTCACCCGGCTGGCCGCTGAAACCAGCCCGCCCAAAGACATAATGGCCGCGCCAATCCACATCCACGGCACCAGCGGATTATGATAGAGGCGGACGGCCCAGCCAGCCTTCCGGTTGCCTTCGCCGATAACCGCGTAAAGATCGCCAGTCCATTGCGTATGAATGCCCGCCTCTGTCGTATTCTGGCGGGAGACAGGATAGAAACGCCGTTCCGGGCGTAAGGTTTCAACCAGAGCACCATTGCTGTCGGTGACGTCGATCAAGGCCATCTCTGTCCGGTAATTGGGTCCAAGCGCATTGTGCACATCTTTCAACGTCCATTGATATCCCGATAGCGCGACGCTATCGCCGACGCGCATCAGTTTGACAGCCTCGCCTTGCCAGACAGAAGCAGCAGTGATGCCGCTAACGACGATCGCAACGCCCAAATGCGCCAACGTCATGCCGTGGACTTCGGCCGGAAGCCCCAGCAAGCGCCGCAAAGGAGACGCGCCCCGCCAGCGCTCGTACCAAGCACGAAGCGTGCCGGCGGCCAACCATCCGGCAGCAGCGAAACCCAGAACACCGGCGATGCCCGCACCGCCGGCCCACACCGCCCAGATTGCCACGGCGACGGCAATTGCGCCGGCCACAGCCAACCGCCGGACAACGCTCAGACCGTCGGCCTTCCGCCAGGCCAACAGTGGCCCCAGCGCCATGAGCGCCAGCATGGGCAGCATCAGCCAGACAAACACCAAGTTGAAGAAGGGCGGGCCAATGGAGATTTTCTCACCGGTCATTGCCTCCAGGAACAGCGGATAAAGCGTGCCCAGCAATACCACAGCCGCCGCTGCGCCCAGCAGCAGGTTGTTGAGCATGAGAGCGCTCTCGCGGCTGACCGGCTCGAATCCATTCCCGCCTTCCATCGATGGCACCCGGACCGCAAACAGCAGGAAACCGCCACCAATGGCAATTGCCAGCAGCACCAAGATGAACACCCCGCGCGAAGGGTCGGACGCAAAAGCGTGAACGCTAGTTAGCAAACCGGAGCGAACAATGAACGTGCCCAACAGGCTGAGCGAGAAACCCAGAATGGCCAGCATCAGGGTCCAGCCTTTAAACGCATCACGCTTGGCCACGACCGCCATGCAATGAAGCAATGCCGTCGCCACTAGCCAGGGAATGAAACTGGCATTCTCCACCGGATCCCAGAACCAGAACCCACCCCAACCAAGCTCGTAGTAAGCCCACCAGGAGCCGAGCGCGATGCCCATGGTCAGGCCGCTCCAGGCGATCAGAACCCAGGGCCGGGCCCATCGGGCCCAGTTCGGCGTAACCCGGCCTTCGATCAGGGCAGCAACCGCAAAGGAAAACGCCGTCGACAGGCCGACATAGCCGAAATACAGAAGCGGCGGGTGGAAAACGAGGCCTGGGTCTTGCAGCAAGGGGTTCAGGCTGTTGCCATGGGCCGGCGCTTGCACCAGACGGCCAAACGGGTTGGAGGTAAGTAGTGTGAATAGCAGAAAACCGACGGCAACCATGCCCTGCACGGCCAGCACCCTTGCCCGCAATGCGAGCGGCATCCCGCGTCCGCCAACCGCAACAAACGCGCCGAAGACGACCAGGATCAGGATCCACAGCAATAGCGAGCCTTCGTGATGGCCCCAGGTGGCGGCCAGCTTGTACAGGAAGGGCTTGGCAGAGTGAGAGTTCTGCGCCACCACCGCGACGGAAAAGTCAGACGTTGCAAACGCATTCATCAATGCAGCAAACGCCAGCCCGACACAGACCAACTGCCCCATCGCTGTGTGGCGGGCCAAGGTCATCAAGTCTTCACAGCCCCTGGCGGCCCCGTAGAGCGGAAGAGTCGATTGCAGCAGGGCCAGCGCCAGCGCAGCGATCAGCGCGAAGTGGCCGGTTTCAACGGTCATGCCCATTAGCTGGCCCTACTTCCCTTCCGGCTTCCACTCGCCGGCCTTCTTCAAGGCATCGACAACTTCGGGCGGCATGTAATTCTCATCATGCTTTGCCAGCACTTCCTCGGCCTTAAAGCTACCGTCGACCTGTAACACCCCGAGCGTAACGACACCCTGTCCCTCGCGGAACAGGTCGGGAAGCACTCCCCGATAGGTAGCACGCACCGTTTTGGCACCGTCGGTTATGCCGAAGGAGACGTCAATGCCGCTCTTTTGCACTGACCCTGTCTCCACCAGACCGCCAACGCGAATCGACTGTCCCAACGGTACTGGTTTTTCCGCCAGATCGGTCGGGCTGTAGAAGAAAACCAGGTTCTCTTCAAACGCATTCAGTACCAGCGCCGCAGCGGCCCCCAGCACAATGAGGGCGGCGGCAACAACAAATAGCCGGCGATGCTTGGGCTTCACGCTGTGGTCTCCCGCCGGGACCGGCGCCGTTCGCGCGGTCCGATTTGTTCCTCGCGCTCCTCCGCCCGTTTCAGCCCGTGTCTGCTCCACAGAAATAAGCCCAAAATCACGGCAGCCGCGACCCCGTAGGCGGTCCAGACAAACATGCCGAAGCCGCCCATCGAGAGAAATTCCACCACGCCACTCATGCCTCTTGCTCCGCCAGACCATCGGCACTGCGGGTGCGGGCGGTCATCAGGGCAGCAACGCGCCGCTCCGCCAATTCCACCCGGATCCGCAACAGCGTCAGCCAGAGGAAAATCCCCAGATACGCTACCGCCATCAATAACAGGGGTTGCAGCATCGCTGGATCGATCGCAGGGCTATCCAGACGGGAGATACTGGCCGGCTGATGCAGCGTGTTCCACCAATCAACCGAAAACTTGATGATCGGCAAGTTGACCACCCCAATCAGCGCCAGAATGGCCGCGGACTTGGCCGCGCGTTGCGGTTGGTCGAATGCGTTCCAGATCGCCATGTAGCCCAGGTACAAAAACAGCAGCACCAGCACAGAGGTCAGGCGCGCGTCCCAAACCCACCAGGTTCCCCAGGTGGGTTTGCCCCAAAGCGAGCCGGTCGCCAGCGCGATGATGGTGAACCCGGCACCGATCGGCGCCATAGCCTTGCCCGCGAAATCCGCCAGCGGATGTTTCCAGATCAGGCCGACGGCACTGGCGATCGCCAGGCTTGAATAACCGAACATCGCCATCCATGCCGCCGGGACATGCACATACATGATGCGCACGGTATCCTTCTGCTGATAGTCGATGGGCGAGTCATAAAGGCCGAAATACAGTCCGGCCAAAAGGCACGGCAGGGTAATGGCCAAAATCCAAGGCTGCAGCATACGCGCCAGGCGCGTGAACCGCGCCGGATTTGCCAAACGGTGCAAACGGGAGCCGCGCGCACGCTCGAACTCTTGCTGTTTCAGCGATGTCTCGGCCGCGGACCGTGCCATTCAGCCGGCTTCTCCTACCAAACGCAGCGCCGCAGCCGAAGCCCACGGAGCCAACACAAGCGCCACTAGTAACATTGCCGCCAGAATAGAGACATGGGCCTCCAGGGCCAGTCCGGATTCCGCGGCAAGCACAGTGCCGACCATGAAAATCAGCACTGGAATATAGAGCGGCAACACCAACAGCGCCAGCAACACACTGCCGCGACGAGCACCCAATGTCAGCGACGCTCCGGTCGAGCCAATCAAGCTGAGCGTCGGCGTTCCGAGCGCCAGCGCGAGCACCAACCCGCCAATCGCAGCGGGGCTCATCTGGAGCAGAACCCCCATCAGCGGAGCCGCGACGATGATTGGCGCGGCGGTGACAAGCCAATGGGCTGCTACCTTGCCCAACATCATGCTCCACAAAGGATTCCGGCTGGTAAGCAACATATCCAGCGAGCCGTCTTCATGGTCGTGACTATAAAGCCGGTCGAGCGCCAGCAGGGTCGCGAACAGAGCCATCACCGCAAGCAGTCCTGCACCAACGCGGCCCAGCAAGTCCGAACTGGGGCCCAGCCCCAGCGGGAAAATCAATGCGCCCATCGCAAAGAATTGAACAGCCAGCAACACGCCGCCGGCCTCCGACCGGGCAACCCGTAGATCGTGCAAAAAGATCGTGGTGAAGCCGCCCATCAGGCGGCATCCAAATTCAGGGACTGGGCATTGGGAACGGACAGCGCCTGGTGCGTGGCAATAACCGCCATGCCGCCGTTAGCGCAGTGAACCGCAATGGCTTGTTCGAACAAGGCAACCGAGGCCGTATCCAGCGCCGTCGTAGGTTCATCAAGCAGCCAGAGAGCCGCCGGGCTGGCCAGCAAACGCGCCAGCGCCAAGCGCCGCTTTTGCCCAGCCGACAGATAGCGGGCAGGCAGATCGCGCAAGGGCTGCAAATTGAAGGCGTCCAACGCGGTCTCCGCATCATGAGCCTGCGCTTCGGGCCCCACCCCGGCAAAAGCAGCCCAAAACCGAATATTCTCCGCCACGGTCAAACCAGCTTTGATAGCATTTGTATGCCCCAGAAAATGCAAGGGCGGCGTTTGCTCATTGGCGTTGCCATAGGTGATGCCGCCATCTGCCGGACTGAGCAGCCCGGCCAGAATGCGGAGCAGTGTCGACTTGCCCGCACCGTTCGCACCTCGGACCAGCAGGACATCACCAGGATGCAAGGCAAAGCCTATCCCTTCGAACAACCAAAAGCCGCCACGCGCGCCGCACAGATCGGTAACGGAAAACGACTGGGAAAACATTTGGCTCGTTCTGCCAAGGCTGCACCAGGGGAAGAGGGCTTATATCAACGATACCGGATATGACCAATCGGGATCGTCAAGTTGTTGACCACAATCCCAATTGCCCGTAACGCCTGACGATGATCAGCCAGATTTCCCAACCTCGCCTAAAAGGCTACCGCTTCCCGCGTTCCATCATTTCTTACGCGGGCTCGGCATACCATCGCTTTGCACTCAGTCTGCGCGACGAGGATTTGCTTGCTGAACGAGGCATCAAGGTGAGTTACGAGACAATCCGTTCATGGGTCAGAAAATTCGGAACTCAGATTGCGAAGCATGTCAGGGCTGCGCGTCAACAGCCCTCGGATAAATGGCATCTGGATGAAGGGGTGATCATCATCCGCGGTGTGAAGCATTGGCTGTGGCGCGCCGTTGCCGGCAACGGCGAAGTTCTCGACATCCTGGTGCAATCACGCCGAAATGCGCGGGCTGCAAAGCGGTTCATTGCCAGGTTGGTAGCCCGCTGGGGGACGCCCCGAGTCATAGTGGCGGACTGACGGACAAGCTGCGCCGCTACGGTGCCGCCCTGCGCAAACGCGCGTTGGAGGTGGATCACCGAGCGCATAAAGGGATAAACAATCGTATCGAAGGATCGCACAGACCAACACGGAAACGAGAAAAAATACAGGGCCGTTTCAAGTCAGCCCGTCAGGCGCAGAGATTTCTGGCCGCCCATGATGAAACCGCAAACCTGTTCCGCCCACGTCGCCACAAAATGACTGCCTCCGCCTATCGCCAGAAACGAGCCGCCGCATTTCACCAATGGAACGAATGCGCCATCGAACTGGCCGCTTGAAGAGCCTCAAGTCGGCAGTTTCTTAGGCGCTGAAAACAACGTGACAATGCCGTTTGCGCTGATACTTCCCTTGCACAACCAGGCTGGTCGCGAAACTGACGCCCGCCGCCTGGGTCTTGATTCGCAACTGACGGTCGCCGATAGTCGGCGGGGAGACCTCCGCCAGCGCTAGATTTTCGAACGGTGTCCAGTCTTCCACCCACACTGCACGCATCGGTCGTTTTCTCGAGTGAATCGTCTATGCTAAGCATTCCTGCATCTGATGCGCCGGAGCGTATCAATTGAAACGCGCGCTTGGGAGGCTAAATCCATGGTGGCGGCTCCAGATCGAGTCTTTACCCCCCTGTGGATTCCCATGTAGACAGTCGAACCACCGTTACGAATTAGGAGCATAGGCAGCGGCATGATCGGACGATGGAAAGCACTAGTGCTGATAGGCTTGCTTTGGCCCATGTCGGCGATGGCGAATGAGCCCAAACAAATCGGCACCTTCAAAGACTGGCGGGCCTATACCTTTGAGGATGCAGGTGGAAAGATCTGCTATGTGGTGTCTGAGCCCAAAAAGGACGAAGGCAACTATACCCGCCGGGGTGATATCTATTTTCTGGTGACGCACCGCCCCAGCGGCAAGGTGTTCAACGAAATCAGCATTATTACCGGTTATACCTATGAAAATGGCTACGAACCGACGGCTGCCGTGGGAAACAGGTCATTCAAGTTTTATTCCGAAGGGGATGCTGCCTGGGTCTTCAGCAAAGATGAAGATGGCCTGATCACTGCCATGAAACGCGGCTCTACCATGGTTGTTCGCGGTAAGTCGAACCGCGGAACCAATACCAAAGACACCTATTCGCTGAGCGGGATCACTGCTGCGATCGGTGCTATCGACAAGGAATGTAAATAATAGTGGCACATGCTGAACCTGCGCCGGCCTCAGAGCCGTTGAAGCAGGATTTGGTTGGTCTGGACCGCGACGAATTGGCGGCGGCGTTGGTGCCGCTGAATGTTAGCGGCTTTCGGGTGAAACAGATATGGCGATGGATCTATCACCGCGGTGCAACCGACTTTGAGCAAATGACAAACCTGTCCAAGCAGGTCCGCCAGGATTTGGCGGAACGCTTTGTGCTGGGCAGGCCAGGCGTCTCTACGCATCAGCAATCCAGCGACGGCACACAGAAATGGCTGTTGCGTTTTCCGGATGGCAAGGAAGTGGAAAGCGTCCACATCCCGGAAACTGATCGCGGCACGCTTTGCGTTTCAAGCCAAGTCGGTTGCACGCTTAACTGCAAGTTCTGTCACACCGGCACCCAATTGATGGTGCGTAACCTGACTGCGCCCGAAATCGTGGGGCAGGTGATGCTGGCGCGCGATGCCTTCAATGAATGGCCCGCGCCGGAGCACGACCGGTCGCTGACCAACATTGTGCTGATGGGTATGGGCGAGCCGCTCTACAATTACGACAATGTGGCGAAAGCCATGCGGATCGTCATGGATGGCGAAGGGCTCGGCATCTCCAAGCGCCGCATCACGCTATCGACCGCGGGTGTCGTGCCGATGATTGGCCGGTTCGGCGCAGAACTGGGCGTGAACCTGGCGATCTCGCTGCATGCCGTTCGGGACGAGCTGCGCGATGTTTTGGTGCCGATTAACAAGAAGTATCCCCTGGCGCAGTTGATCCAGGCCTGCAAAGACTACCCGGGCCTGAGCAATGCGCGGCGGATTACGTTCGAGTATGTCATGCTGAAAGGCGTTAATGACTCGCTTGATGATGCGCGCGCCATGGCAGAGCTACTGCGTGATGTGCCGACCAAGATCAATCTGATCCCGTTCAATCCCTGGCCAGGCAGCGTGTTTGAATGCTCGTCAACCAACGCCATCCGCCGTTTCGCCGACTATCTAAGCGAAGCAGGCTACTCTGCTCCCGTTCGCCATCCGCGTGGTCAGGATATCCTGGCAGCCTGCGGGCAACTCAAAAGCGCCAGCGAGAAGATACGGGCGTCCGAGCGGCGGAAGCTGGCGGCGGAGGCGGCAAACGCGGTTTAGGCGTCTGCCTGACCGGACAGGCACCTTAGGAGGCGGGCTTCTTCATTGTCTCTGCTTCTTTGGGGGCTTCAGCCGGAACCAGCGTTATATTGACAGACGGCTCGTACTTATTGTCAGCGCTGGTCATTGAATCGATAGCGCTGCTAGCGCCCAAGGTTAAAATCACATCCAACGCGATTCCCGCCGCACCCAAAGCTGATTCCCAACCGCTATTGTTGAGGTAAGTTGCGGTTTGGTAGCCATCTTTGTTGCAGGTAATCGTTATGTCGTGTTTGGTTTTTGTGACCGTCACACTGCCAGGTGTTGAGGCGATTTCAGCGATTTTTTCACCCTGCCTCTCAAGCGTATAGTCTGCAGCCATCGGGGATGTGGAAATGTAAATTTCTTGATCTGTGCCCTGTGTGATCGTCGAGCAAGCGCCTAATTGAAGTCCGACCAATATGGCCGCTAGTGCAGGGGCGATCCTCATGATTTTCTCCTTCAGGTTTTGTCAATCTATGTCAATTCGCGCCAATTGTTGAGTATTTTTAAATAGGTCGCAATGTCGGCATCAATAGGCGGAACGGCACCAGCATCACCAATGCAACCGTTACCTTTACGCCGAAATCACCGACAGCCCAGGTAACCCAAGGCAGGCCCGTGAACGCAAACGCCAGGCTGAAGAACAGCGCGGTGTCTACGGCCGACCCTACCAGGGATGACGCTAGTGGCGCTTGCCACCAGGAGGCGCGGCGCAGGCGGTCAAACACCCCAATGTCGAGTAGTTGGGCAACCAGAAAAGCGTTGCCGGAGGCGATGGCGATGCGCTCGTTCGCGAACACCAGCGACATGGCCACGCCGACCGCGAAGCCGACATAGACCACTTTGCGGGCAATGCCAGCGCCGAACCGGCGGTTGGTCAGGTCGGTCACCAGGAAACAGACCGGGTAAGTAAGCGCCCCCCAGGTCAGCCAATCATTGATCGGTATTTCGACCGCAATATTGGAGACGACAATCAGAACTGCCATCGCCGCCATGGCAGCGATGACAATCGGATGAAGAACCATTAGTGGATGTCTTTCGGGCCGGCGATGGCGTTGCGCAGCTTCTCGAAGGAGAAGTCCTGTGATTTGGCGATGTCGAGCACCACTTTCTCCTTGGCCGCGATACGGGCGGCGGCAGCTGGCACTTCGCGGGCGACGTCCATCGGAATCATGACCGCGCCATGCTGGTCAGCGTGAATCAGGTCGCCATGGTTAACGATCATGCCGGAGATCATCACCTGTCCACCATAGGTGACGGCGTGAACATGCGCGTGGCTTGGCTTGATGGAGCCTGCCAGGGCCTGAAAGCCCTCCGCCCAATCCGGGATATCGCGGATACAGCCGTCGGTGACGACGCCCAGGCAGCCGAGCGCCTTGTGCACATTGGACTGCACCTCGCCCCAGAAAGCACCATAGCCGACGTTCGGCCCATCCAGGTCCTGGATCAGGATGATTTTAGGCTCGTCGCCTTTGTTCACATACTCATAATAAGCCACACGGAAGGCTGTCGCCTCAGCGGCGTTCCGGTCCGCGGGAAAGACGCTGCGGCAGGTGGCCGTGCGCGCATAGCCGACGATGGGCGGCAGATCGGGAAAGGGGCACACCAGTGGCGCGTGCGTGAAGCCGTTGTTGCGGAACTTGGAATCAATTTCTTCCAGTGCGTTGCAGACAGTGGGGGTGTCAAGCGCGCGCAGAGCGTCAAGCTCAGCCTCGGTCAGGCGGTCGGTCATTATTATTACTCCGGCAATTAGGCGTGTGCCGCGAAAGGCCACGGCGACCGGCCTTCTGTCAAGCGAGCGGACATGTTATGCGCCTAATTCCCGCTATCCACAGGTCGAATTGATTCGGTTGGGCTCTCGGAACAAGGGAGAATCGAGTAAAATCCGTTCATGAATATCACCACACCCCTGCCGATGCCCGGCGTGTCCAGCTTTGCTGCACCGACACGCGAGCCACCCGCCAATCTGGATGCGGAAATGGCGCTGCTTGGCGCGATTTTGGCCAGCAACAACAATTTCGACAAAGTCGCTGACTTTCTGTTGTCGGAGCACTTTGCCGACCCGGCGCACCAGAAAATATTTGCGGCTGCCAAGCGTGTCATTGAGGGCGGTGGCACCGCGGATGCCCGGACCCTGCGGCATGTGCTGGCGCAGGAGGAGACGCTGGAAGAGCTGGGCGGGGTCCAGTACCTGGGCGAGTTGACGGCGAATGCGCTGACCATCATCGATCCGCTGCACTATGGCCGGTTGGTTCATGACCTGTACCTGCGCCGCGCCCTGATCGGCATCGGGGAAGACGTGGTAAACGACGCCTTCCGCCCGGACAATGAACTGGACGCCGCCGAACAGATCGAGGCCGCCGAGCAGGGGCTTTTCAATCTGGCGGCAACCGGTGACGGCAAAGGCGATTTCCAGGCATTCAGCCATACGCTGAAGGAAACGCTGCGTATGGTGGAGGCCGCCTATCAGCGCGAAGGGCGGCTGACCGGCGTGACCTCCGGATTTGTCGATCTGGACCGGTTGCTGGGCGGCTTGCAGAAGTCGGACCTGCTGATCCTTGCGGCCAGGCCTGCCATGGGAAAAACGGCGCTCGCCACCAATATTGCCTTCAACGCTGCCGCGGCTTCCAGCTCGGAGCGGGACGACCAGGGTAATATGGTCCACCGTGATAGCCACAACGTCGCCATTTTCTCGCTGGAAATGTCCGCTGAGCAGTTGGCGTTGCGTATTCTGGGCGAGCAGTCTGAAGTTCCCTCAGACCAGATTCGCCGTGGTCAGATCGACCAACCACAGTTTGAGCGGGTGTTTGCCGCGAGCCAGAAACTCAACAACCTCACCCTGTTCATCGACGACACGCCGGCAATTTCAGTTGCCAACATGCGCGCACGGGCGCGGCGGTTGCTGCGCACCCATGGGCATCTGGACCTGATTGTTGTGGACTATTTGCAGCTGATGCAGGGCTCTGCCGGATCGCGTTCTGACAACCGCGTGCAGGAAATCAGCGAAATTACGCGGGGACTGAAGACCGTTGCGAAAGAACTGAATGTGCCGGTTATCGCGCTGTCTCAGCTTTCGCGGCAGGTTGAGCAACGCGAGGACAAGCGGCCTCAACTGGCGGATTTGCGCGAGTCGGGTTCGATTGAACAGGACGCGGACGTCGTCATGTTCATTTACCGCGAGGAATATTATCTGGGCCGAAAGGAACCGGACCCTGGTACCGAGGAACACGAAAAATGGCAGATGGACATGGACCGGGTGCACAACATTGCGGAGGTTATCATTGCCAAGCAGCGGCACGGCCCGACTGACCGCGTGAAGCTCTACTTCGATGGTGCTTTCACCCGCTTCCGGGACTATGTCTCGGACGGTACCGAAGACGACGGTATGTATTAGGGGGAGATGCGCGGGGTTGGCTCTTGGCCGTTTGACAATCGATTTGGACGTTATCGCCGCCAACTGGCTGCAATTGCGGAAGATGGTGGCACCAGCGGCTTGCGCTGCTGTGGTCAAGGCAGATGCCTATGGGCTGGGTGTTGCTCCGGTCGCAGCGCGGCTGGCTGAAGCTGGTTGTGTCCAGTTTTTCGTCGCGACCATGGACGAAGGCATTGCTCTGCGCTCCGTCCTGGCAGATGTCGCCATTGCGGTACTGGGGGAGCCGGTGGTAGGGCAGGAGCAGGAGTTGCTGGAGCACAACCTGCAACCAGTGCTGAACCATCCGGGCGACCTGGAAGCGTGGCGTTTTGCGGGCAAGGGCGCTGCCGCCTGGCTACACCTGGATACGGGAATGCACCGGCTGGGTTTCTCGCCGGTGGAATGGCAGGCGTTGATCGCGGCCAAGCCTGACTGGCGTGCGCTGGGCATTGCCGGCTTGATAAGCCATTACGCCTGTGCCGATGAACCAGACCATCCGCTGAACGTGAGCCAGCGCGCTGCGGCGCACGCGGCGGCCGAGCAGGCGGGCCTGCCGCTCAGCCTGGGCAATTCCAGCGGTATTTTCCTGGGGCCGGACTTCCGCGGAAACATGGTCCGCCCCGGGATGGCGCTTTATGGCCTGAACCCGACGCCCGGGAAGGTCAATCCCATGGGCCAGCCAGTTACCTTGGGAGTGCAGATCGTGCAGGTGCGCGACGTCTCTGCTGTCGGTACCGCTGGCTATGGCGCGGGCGCGGCGGTACGGCCCGGCCAGACGCTGGCTACAGTGGGACTAGGCTATGCCGATGGCTTGCACCGGGCGCTTTCCAGCAAGGGCGCGGTCTATATTGACGGCGCCCGCACGCCGATCGTTAGCCGGGTGTCGATGGATTCGATTATTGTCGACGTTACTAATTTGTCACAAAGGCCAAGCCAGGGTGATTGGGCTGAGGTAATAGGCCCGTCCCAATCTGCCGATGCGATTGCAGACGCGGCGGGCACAATCGGCTATGAAATCCTCACCAGTCTGGGGCAGCGTTATGCTCGTACCTATAAACGCTCTAATTAAGTGCTCGGAGAGTGAAGCCTAAATGAACCCCATCGCCGCCATTGGCCGGGTCATGCTGGATCTGTGCCGCGCGATTGGCAGCGTCGCAACTTTTGCGGCGCTTGGGCTGAGCCATGCGGTGCGCCCGCCATTCTTTTGGCGCAATTATGTCCGCCACTTCATCGAGATCGGCTACCTTTCTTTGCCCGTGGTGGCGTTGACCACGCTGTTTAGCGGCATGGTGCTGGCCCTACAGAGCTATTCCGGTTTCTCCCGCTTTTCAGCGGAGGGGGCGGTGGCCATGGTCGTTGTCCTGTCGATCACCCGCGAGCTTGCCCCCGTGCTGGCAGGCTTGATGGTCGCGGGGCGGATCGGAGCCTCCATGGCGGCAGAAATTGGTACCATGCGCGTAACGGAACAGATCGATGCGCTGGAGGCACTTTCCACCAATCCATACAGTTACCTGGTCGCGCCGCGGATCATAGCCGGTCTGCTGATGATGCCGGTTCTGGTGCTGGTGGGAGACATTATTGGTGTGATGGGCGGGTATATCGTTGCGGTTTCCAAGTTGGGATTTAACTCAGCGACATATCTGCAGCAAACATGGGACGTTCTGCAGACGGAAGACGTTGTCAGCGGCCTGACAAAGGCGGCGGTCTATGGCTTCATTGTCACGCTCATGGGCTGCTATCACGGCTATAAGTCCACAGGTGGAGCCCAAGGCGTGGGGCGGGCAACGACGCAGGCGGTGGTCTCGTCGGCGATCCTGATCCTGATCGCCAACTACTTTGTCACCGAACTGTTTTTCGCGCGGTAGAGGGAATGCTGCGCCTCTCTGGCATCATCAAAAGCTTTGGCAGCCACGCGGTTTTGCGGGGCGTTGACCTGGCCGTTGAACAGGGAAAGTCACTGGTGATTCTTGGCGGCTCCGGTAGCGGAAAGTCAGTGACGCTGAAATGCATTATGGGCTTCATCACACCGGATGCTGGCAGCATCACTCTGGACGGTAACGAATTGACGGGCTTCAGCGGAGCGGAGCGGACAGAAATGAACCGGCGCTTTGGCATGTTGTTCCAGCATGCGGCGCTGCTCGACAGCCTGCCGGTCTGGGAGAACGCCATGTTCGCGCCGTTGCGCTTCGGTAAGCTCTCGCGCCGGGCTGCCCGGGCCGAAGCCGGAGACTGGCTGCAACGGGTTGGGTTGGACCCGGCTATCGGTGATGAATTGCCTGGGGGCTTGTCGGTAGGCATGCAGAAGCGAATCGGACTCGCCCGCGCCATCGCGGGAGAGCCGGAAGTGCTGTTGTTTGACGAGCCGACGACCGGTCTGGACGCGCTGGTCGGCCGTCAGGTCGACGAATTGATCCGCGCCTCCATCGAAGAGCTTGGCGCTGCAGCGGTGACCATCATGCACGACATCGCGAGCGCCCGCAGAATCGGTGATAATGTCGCCATGCTGTACGAAGGCGTCATTGAATGGAATGGGCCGGTTACCGATTTGACGGAAAGCGGCCACCCGGTGCTCGACCAGTTCGTGCATGGCCGTCTCACCGGGCCGATACCGGTTCCGGCCCTGCCGGAGGATTGAGCGCTTGGCTAAAGCCCGCACCGTCTATGTCTGCCAGTCCTGCGGCACCACTCATGGCCGTTGGTCCGGGCAGTGCATGGCCTGCAGCGAGTGGAACACCATTGCCGAAGAGTCCGTCTTGCAGGCCGTATCGAAAGGCAATGCTGCGGCCCGGAGCTTGGCGGGAGGCCGGCTGGATGTGGTGCCCTTGCAGGGCGAGGATGAGCCTCTCCAGCGGCTGATTACAGGCATCAAGGAATTCGACCATGTCTGCGGCGGCGGTCTGGTGCCGGGCGGTTGCCTGTTGATCGGCGGTGATCCCGGTATCGGCAAGTCTACCCTGCTGTTGCAGGTGGCAGCGAAGGCTGCGGCGGTCAGTGGCAAGCGCACGCTCTATGTTTCCGGCGAGGAGGGCGTGGCCCAAGTTCGCCTGCGGGCAGCGCGGCTGGGGCTGGCGGATGCCGGAGTCGATCTGGCTTCTGCAACGCAGGTGGGTGCGATTGCGGCGGCGATGAACGGCGAGCACGGGCTTGTGGTGATCGATTCCATCCAGACTATGGCGGTTGAGGCCCTAGAGTCCGCGCCTGGTACCGTCAGTCAAGTCAAAGCTGCGGCGCATGAGCTGAACACTGCTGCGAAGAAGCACAACATGCCGTTGGTATTGGTTGGTCATGTGACCAAGGATGGCTCAATCGCAGGCCCGCGGGTGCTGGAGCACATGGTGGACACCGTGCTCTATTTTGAGGGCGACCGGAGCCACCAGTACCGCATTCTGCGCTCAGTCAAGAACCGCTTTGGGCCGACCGACGAGATCGGTGTGTTTGAGATGACAGGGCTCGGGCTGACGGAGGTGCCCAACCCCTCCGCCCTTTTCCTGGGCTCGCGGGATGCCGAGGGCGTCGGCGTCAGCGGCAGTGCGGTGTTCGCCGGGATTGAGGGCACCCGGCCTTTGCTGGTGGAAATCCAGGCTTTGGTGGGGCAGGCTGGCTATGCAACGCCCCGGCGAACGGCCGTCGGATGGGATTCCTCCCGGTTGGCGATGGTGATTGCGGTCCTGGAGACGCGCTGCCTTTACGACTTTCAGGGGCGGGACGTTTACCTGAATGTGGCAGGTGGTTTGCGCCTGTCAGAACCCGCGGCGGACATGGCCGCGGCGGCGGCCCTCGTCTCCGCGTTGATTGACAAGCCGGTTCCGCGGGATGTGGTGCTGTTTGGTGAAGTCGGCTTGTCTGGAGAACTTCGCCTAGTGGGTCAGGAAAGCGCCCGTCTGCGCGAGGCGGAGCGTCTGGGTTTCAGTCGGGCGCTGGCAGCCTTGGCACCCGGAAATGCCAAGGGCAAGACTGTGGCGGCAAAGGGGCTTGCTCCGATTGGCTTTTCGCGGCTATCGAACTTGGCCGATTGGCTTCGGGAAGGCGGCTGAAGATACGAATGCCGAATTTAGACGATCTCTTCATCCTGGATGTTGCCGTCGCACTGTTGGTGCTGCTTTCGGCGTGGATGGCCTATTCCCGGGGGCTGGTGCGGGAAGCATTCTCGCTCGGTACCTGGATCGGGGCCGTCGCCGTGACATTTTACTTTTATCCACAAGCCAGCCAATTCGCCCGAGAACATATTGAGACGGAGTTTGCAGCTGACCTGGCTGCTGGTGGCGGTCTGTTTATCGGCTCGTTTTTTGTGCTGCGCATGATCGGTGGCGCTGTCGCTGAATCTACCGCTAAATCAGAGCATAATACCCTGGATCGCTCAGCTGGATTCCTGTTCGGTTTGTTCCGTGGCGGTTTGCTGGTCATGGTAGCATATACGGCTTTCACGTGGTTTGTGCCCGAAGACGAGCAGCCCGAATGGGTGACCCAAGCGAAGGTGACGCCAATGCTGCAGGAAGGCGCGCGCAAGCTGGCAGAAGTGCTGCCGACCTCGCTCACCAGTGATGGTGAACAGGAGGCGGCGCGGATCCGGGCGCTCGACAAACAGGCAGCGGAAATCGAGCGGCTGCGCAAAGGATTTAACCAGCCTGCGCCATCTGTTCCGGAAACCAAGGGTAGCAAGGTACCAAGCGGCTATAGTAAGGAAGTGCGCGACGGAGCAGAACCCCTTCTGCGCGCCGCCAAGGAGGCTGACAATGTCGAGCCAAAGCGTTGAACGCCCCGTAAGCGCACCAACAGACGATGATGATCTGCATGAAGAATGTGCCGTCTTTGGCATATTTGGTCCCCGCAATCTGGCCGATGCTTCGACCCACACAATGTTGGGCCTGCATGCCATGCAGCACCGGGGCCAGGAAGCGACGGGAATTGTCAGCTTTGATGGCGCCAAGTTCCACTCGCACCGGGGCATCGGTGAAGTTGGGGAAATCCTGAACAAGGAAGATGTGCTGGAACGGCTGAAGGGCTACGCCGCCATCGGCCATAACCGCTATGCCACCACTGGTGAAGGGGCGGTTCACAACATCCAACCTCTTTTTGCGGAGTTCGCTTTTGGCGGCTTTGCCATCACCCACAACGGCAATCTGACCAATGCCCACATTCTGCATAACAGGCTTGTAGGTGCGGGCTCACTGTTCCAATCCACCACCGACACGGAAGTTATCATCCATCTGATTGCGCGTAGTGTGCGGGAAACGCTGGTGGAGCGATTGTCGGATGCGCTGCATCAGGTGGAGGGTGCCTACAGCTTGGTTGCCCTGTCCCAGAAAAAGCTGATTGGCGTGCGTGATCCACTTGGTATTCGGCCATTGGCTCTGGGCACGCTGGGCGGTGCGCATATCCTTGCCTCTGAATCCTGCGCCTTTGATATTATTGGCGCTGAATTCGTAAGGGACGTTGAGCCTGGCGAATTGATCGTTGTCGACGAGACGGGGGTTCACTCCTACTTTCCGTTCCCTAAACGTCAGAGCCGTTTCTGTATCTTCGAGTACATCTACTTTGCCCGCCCCGACAGCGTGATTGAAAATCGGAACGTCTACGAAGCCCGGCAACGTATCGGTGCGGAACTCGCTCGTGAGTCTCATCCGGAAGGCGGCGTTGATGTGGTCGTCCCGGTTCCAGATTCTGGCGTGTCGGCGGCGATTGGTTATGCGGCCGTGGTGGATGCACGGTTTGAATACGGCATCATCCGCAATCACTATGTTGGCCGAACCTTCATCGAGCCGAGCTCTCACATCCGCAATTTGGGCGTTAAGCTGAAGCACAATGCAAACCGCTCGATGGTAGAGGGTAAACGTATTGTGCTGGTTGATGACAGCATTGTGCGAGGCACCACCAGCCGCAAAATCGTGGAGATGATGCGGGCTGCCGGTGCCGCTGAAATCCACATGCGCATCTCCAGTCCGCCGACTGCCAATCCCTGCTTCTATGGTATCGATACGCCGGAGCGGAAGGACCTGATGGCTGCCAACATGACGTTGGACGAGATGGCGGCGGAGATCGGCGTGGACAGCTTGGCCTTCATTTCCATCGATGGACTGTACCGCGCGATGGGCGAGCCTGGGCGCGACCCGGATAAGCCGGCATTCTGCGATGCATGTTTTACCGGCGACTATCCAACACGCCGGGCGGACCAAGAGCAGCGTGCTACGGGCAAGCAAGAACGCAAGTCGATTATGACAGTGGTTTGATGACAGAACAAAAACAGGGCCGCCTCGCGGGCCGTGTTGCGCTGGTTACCGGCGCATCCCGAGGGCTAGGCGCTGCTGTAGCCGAGCGTTTTGCTGCTGAAGGCGCCCAACTAATCCTGGTGGCGCGTACCCAAGGCGGTTTGGAAGAGACCGACGACCGGGTTCGCGCGGCGGGTGGGCAGGCAACACTGGTGCCGCTCGACCTCACCAAATTTGACGAAATCGATCGAATGGCTGCCGCTGTGGCTCAGCGGTACGGCAAGCTGGATATTCTGGTGGGAAATGCCGCGCAGTTGCCGAACCTGACCCCGGTCGGACACTTGAGCCCCAAAGACTGGCAAACGACCATGGATATCAACCTGACGGCCAACTGGCGGCTGATCAGAGCCTTTGACCAGGGTCTGCGCCTTTCAAACGCCGGCCGGGTGATCATGGTGACCAGCGGTGCGGCGGCAGGGGCTTTTGCTTATTGGGGCGCCTACGCCGCCAGCAAGGCTGCGCTGGAAACCCTGGTTGCAAGCTATGCCAACGAGACCAAGCAGACCAATATCCGGGCTAATCTGCTGGACCCTGGTGCGGTGCGCACGAATATGCGCGCCCAGGCTTTCCCGGGCGAAGACCCGGAAACTCTGCGTCCGCCAGAGGAAGTAGCGCCGGTTTTTGTAAACCTTGCGGAGGCAGCCTGCACTCTGCATGGTCAAGTTGCCCGCGCTTACGGATAAGCGCCGCGCGCAGGGTCAGGTCGAATGGCAAACGGCGTTGACGCCAACACACCGCTGAAACGGGCCGCCGTTTTGGGCATGGTCACCATGGCGACCACGCTTTATGGCACGACGGTGTTGGTTGTTTCGGTGATTCTGCCTCAGATGCAGGGCTCGCTCTCTGCGACGCAGGACCAGATTGCCTGGGTGATGACCTTCAACATCCTGGCAACAGCAATTGCGACACCGACGACGGGCTGGCTGACTGCCCGTTTTGGCCGTCGGAATGTGATGATTTATTGCCAGGCTGGTTTCACCGTGGCGACGCTGCTGTGCGGCCTGGCGGAATCGCTGGAGACTTTGGTCTGTTATCGGATTTTACAGGGAGCCTTAGGCGCACCGCTGATTCCACTGGCCCAAGCGACGATCCTGGATACCTACCCGAAAGAGCAGCATGGCAAGGCGACGTCGATCTTTGGCATGGGCGTCGTCATCGGGCCGGTGCTGGGGCCGGTGCTGGGTGGTTATTTGGCGGATATTTATGACTGGCGCTGGGCTTTCTATATGATCGTGCCGGTCGGAATTGCAGCAACCATGGGGCTGTATTTCATGCTGTCCGATAAGGGGCGGCAAAGCGGTATCAAGCTGGACTGGACAGGATTCATCGCTCTCGCGATCGCGATCGGTTGTGTGCAGCTGATGCTCGACCGGGGCCAACGTCAGGATTGGTTTGATAGCCTGGAGATTGTCATTGAGGCCTGTCTGGGTGCATTGGCGTTCTATTTTTTCCTGGCGCATTCTCTGACCGCCAGCAAGCCGTTCCTGAACCTGAAGTTGATGCTCGACCGCAATTACGCGCTCGGGTCTATGACAGTGCTGATTTATGGCATGCTCAACTTCACGCCCATGGTGCTGTTCCCGCCCATGTTGCAAGGGCTGATGGGCTATCCGAACTCGATTATCGGCGAGTTGCTGGCAGCACGGGGCGTGGGTGCGTTGCTGGGCTTTTTCTCCGCTATGTTTGTCACCAAGATCGATCCGCGCATTGGCATGTGCATCGGCATGGGAATTCAGGCATTGAGCGGCCTCCTCATGATGACCTTCGACCACAATGTTGCCTTTGAGACCGTAGCGTTTGTGGGCGCTCTTCAGGGGCTTGCTGTCGGATTGTTCTGGGTCCCGCTGACTGTGGCGTCATTTTCGACCATGCCGGCTGCCTATCTGGCTGAGTCTTCAGCGATTTTTCACCTGCTGCGGAATTTGGGGTCCAGCATGTTTATCTCCCTGTCGGTGGCGACGGTAATCCGGTCACGCAGTGAAAACTATTCGCGGATGACGGAGCATGCCTCCCCCTTCAACGAAAATATTGACGCCGCGGGCATGACAATCGATACAGTGGCTGGTCTTGCGGGCTTTGCGGGAGAGATCTTGCAGCAGGCCAGCATGATTGGGTATCTGAATGCCTTTGCCATTTACACGATTGCGTGTTTGGCAAGTGTGCCTTTAATCCTTATGTTCAGGGTGGCAAAGCGGGCGACACCGGCCTAAGGCCTAATTTGAAACGCCATCGACCGCCATTGCATCCTGAAACTCGCGTTGCGAGTGATCCGACAACCAACCGCACCCGTAAGCGTTTCGCTACGGCGGACATTTTGTGTGTCGCTACGTAACGCGGAGAGTTTTGATGGACAAAGTTTCGAATTCGGGTGACATCGACGCTATTACTGAGGAGTCGTCTATGTCTGACAACCGCACCAGCGCTGCTTCTGCGAAGCCCAGTCGCGACGAGGCTGAAGCAGCCGTGCGCATCCTGATCTCCTTCATCGGTGAAGATGCCGACCGGGAAGGGCTAATTGACACCCCCAGCCGCGTCGTGCGCGCCTGGGAGGATTTCTTCGTCGGCTACAAGGAAGATCCGGTCGATATCCTGGGTCGCACCTTTGAGGAAGTGGATGGCTACGACGAGATCGTCATGATCCGCGACATCCGCCTCGAGTCCCATTGCGAGCACCACATTGTGCCGATCATCGGTAAAGCGCATGTGGCTTATCTGCCGAACCGGCGCGTTGTCGGCATCTCCAAGCTGGCCCGCGTCGTCGACGTGTTCGCCAAGCGGATGCAGGTACAGGAAACCCTGACAGCTCAGATTGCGGACACGATCAACAACGTTCTGCAGCCGAAGGGCGTAGCCGTGTTGGTGGAAGCCGCACACATGTGCATGACCACCCGCGGTGTCCACAAGCCGGGCGCGGACACGGTGACCACGACCATGTGCGGCGTCTTCAAGACCGACCCCGCCATGCGGCGCGAGTTTCTGGGGCTGATTGGAAAGTAATTTCCGCAGCTTCGGCTGATAAGATTAGAGCGCCGCTCCCAAGGTTAGGGCGGCGCTTTTATCGTTTGGGGGAAGGCCGCAGTCAAGCCTTGCGGCGGGCCAGCAGCCGCCAGGTGCGCAGGTCGATGATCACCTTAGCCATTGCCGCTGCAACCAATGCACACAGCGCGACCTTCGATACCGTACCCATGGCACCCTCGATCAGAAGCGCATGAACGACGCTGCCGGTCACAATCAAGGCGGCAAGGCTCGTGTGCAACAGCCGCCAGACCCTGGGCCGCAGGCCTGCGCGGTGGCGGAGCGCGATGATAAGAGCGGCGGCGAATACCGCCCACATCGCTACGACCCCCCATGCCGAAAAAGCCGTCGGAGACCGGAACAAAAGCGCATCAATCACGTCCGGCGGGCTGGTCAACCACAAGCCGCCCACATGCACGATTATTGCTGTCACAAGCCCAGCACCCACCCATGCATGAACCCGCCGCCCGCGCCGCGCCGGTAGGCCAGGCAAGTAACCGCCAGCCAGCAGCGGCTGAAGCAGGAGCAGGGCCATGGCGGCTACGCCCGCAAAGCCAGCAACGATATAGACAGGCTCGTGCCAGGCCAGCAAAGGGCTCGCCGCGGCCTCCACGATTGGAACGGCGATAGCCGCCGCCAGCGCCGACCACAGGAGGATTGTGCGAGCCCTGCCCGCCATGGTCAGGCCTGTTGCAGAACGAAATGCGCGCTCAGGCTCGTATCGCGCGAACTTGCCATAATGGGGCGCAGGAAGACGGTCTCGAACCCTTTGCCGTCGTACTCCGCATCGTAAGCCAGGTGCCCATGCGGCTGGCCGAAAGCTGGCACAATCTGAGGCATCTCCATCCGAAACACGCCATTCACGTCGGTAAGCGTCGCGCCATGGCTGCGCTGGTCGCGCTCGTGCCCTTCGGTCGTGTGTGCCCAGATTTGAATGCGGATGCCTTCGAGCGGCGCGCCGTCGCCCGCGTGGCGCACAGTGCCTGTCATCCAGAAACCGCCGCTGCCGATCCGCTCCACGATAGGCGCGCCGGGCCGGTAGTTGTTGGTGCCGCCCCGCATGGTCAATGTTGTCGCCAGGCCCTTTGCCTGAGCGGGAACCAGCAGGCTAGAGGCACCCGTTACAAGTGTTGCCCCGGCAACGGCAGTGCTGGATAAGAGAACGGTGCGTCAGGTTTTCGGTGCGCCTACGGTCATGTCACTCTCTCTCCTTCTATGCGGGCCTTCTGTGCTGAGCTAACCGGTGCAGACGCCGGATGTTAGTTTCGGCTGACACCTATGTAGGAAATGTCAGCGCGTGATAAATCGTACATGGGTAGGAGTGGCAATTTCTCTGGGCGACCCCTTCCAGTATGGAGGATAGCGGGTGACAGCAGCCCCGGCCATGGCCGTCCGTTGCTCGCCCAGCCCCTCCACCTCATGGAAAAACGGCCCCGACGCCATCATCCCGCTTGCCTTCCCGCGCGATCCTTGGGACTGTTTCGGCGGAACGCAGGCTGCCGTCCGGTGGTGCTGTATTTGGAAATGAGAAAAGAAAGGGAAGGCATGCCAAGTGTATCGATGACCGTAAACGGTCAGATTGTATCGGCGGAAGTCGATAGCCGCACGCTTCTCGCCGATTTTGTCCGCGAGCAACTCTATCTCACCGGCACCCATATTGGCTGCGACACCAGCCAGTGCGGCGCGTGCGTCGTGCACGTGAATGGCGAGGCTGCCAAGAGCTGCACCATGCTGGCGATCCAGGCTGACGGCTGTGACGTGACGACGATTGAAGGTCTGTCCGAAGGTGAAGCCCTGCACCCGATGCAGGCGGCCTTCCGGGATAATCATGGCCTGCAATGCGGCTTCTGCACCCCCGGCATGATCATGTCCGCTGTGGACCTTGCCAACCGGAACCCAAGCCCTACCGAAGCGGAAATCCGCAAAGATCTGGAAGGCAATATTTGCCGTTGCACCGGCTACCACAACATCGTGAAAGCGGTCGCTCAGGGTGCCGCTGGCATGCGCAGCTAACCCCAACCGGAGAAGATAGTCATGAACGACAGCGTATCCGGCATCGGTGCCCGCGTATTGCGGCGCGAAGATTTCCGCTTCATCAAAGGCCAGGGCAAATATGTGGACGACATGGTCCTGCCCCGCCAGACCTACGCCGCCATTGTGCGCTCCCCGCATGCCCACGCCACCATCAACAGCATCGACAGCAGTGCGGCGGCAGCCATGCCAGGCGTCGTCAAGGTGTTGACATCAGTCGATTTTGAGGCATTCGGCGGCATCCCTTGTGGCTGGTTGGTAAACAACCAGGACGGCTCGCCCATGGCAGAGCCGAAGCACCCGATCCTGGCTGAAGGCAAGGTCCGTCATGTGGGCGATCCCGTTGCCGTGGTCATCGCCAACTCCCGTGGTCAGGCCCGTGACGCGGCCGACGCGGTCATGGTTGACTACGGTGAATTGCCCGCCGCGGTGAATATGAAGGCGGCGATTTCCGGCAGTGCCGCGGTGCTGCATGAAGAAGCGCCCAGCAATGTCTGCTACGATTGGGCTTTGGGCGACAAGGCAGAGGTCGATGCAGCGTTCGAAGGCGCGGCCCATGTCACGACGCTGGAATTCGTTAATAACCGTGTCTCGCCGAATGCCATGGAGCCTCGCTGCGCCATTGGCGACTACGACACGTCGACCAGTGACCACACGCTCTACACCACCAGCCAGAACCCACACGTGATCCGGCTCCTGATGGGCGCGTTCGTGCTCTCAATCCCTGAGCACAAGCTGCGGGTCTATGCGCCGGACGTGGGCGGTGGTTTCGGCTCCAAGATCTATCACTACGCTGAAGAGGCCATTATTACCGTCGCTGCCAAAGTGATCGGCCGCCCGGTGAAATGGACCAGTGACCGGACGGAGGCGTTTATCTCCGACGCACACGGCCGTGACCACGTTACGACGGCAGAACTGGCGTTGGACGCCAATGGCAAGTTCCTCGGCCTGCGCTGCGATACGCTCGCCAATATGGGCGCCTATCTCTCTACTTTCGCGCCCTGCGTGCCGACCTATTTGCACGCGACCTTGCTGGCCGGTCAGTACAAGACTCCGCTGATTTACGCGCATGTTCGGGCCGTGTTCACCAACACAGTGCCGGTGGATGCCTACCGTGGGGCGGGTCGTCCGGAAGCGACCTATCTGCTGGAGCGGATCATCGACAAGGCGGCGCGGGAGACCGGGCTCGACCCCGCAGAAATCCGCCGCCGCAACTTCATCCAGCCGGATGAGTTTCCGTATCAGACGCCTGTCGCACTGGTCTATGACACCGGCAACTATGAGGCGACGCTCTCAGCCGCACTGTCAGCCAGCGACTATGCAGGCTTTGCCGCCCGCAAAGCGGAAGCCAAGTCTCGCGGCAAGCTGCGGGGTATCGGCCTTTCCTGCTATATCGAAGCTTGCGGTATCGCACCATCGGCGGTGGTGGGCTCGCTCGGCGCCCGTGCCGGTCTCTATGAGGCCGCCACGATCCGCGTGAACCCGACAGGCAGTATTTCGGTGCTGACCGGCTCCCATTCTCACGGCCAGGGGCACGAGACGACCTTTGCCCAGGTGGTGGCGGAGAAGCTCGGCCAGCCGATCGAGAACATCGATATTGTCCATGGCGATACGGCGCGCATTCCTTTTGGAATGGGCACCTACGGCTCCCGCTCGATCGCGGTCGGTGGAGAGGCAATCGTCAAAGCCATCGACAAGGTGGTGGCGAAGGGCAAGAAGATCGCTGCTCACCTGATGGAGGCTAGTGCGGACGATGTCGTCTTCGAAGGCGGCATGTTCAAGGTGGAAGGCACCGACAAGGAGATCGATTTCGGCTCCGTCGCACTGACCGCCTACGTTCCGCATAATTTTCCGCTTGAGGAACTTGAACCCGGCTTGGAAGAGACGGCGTTCTACGACCCTGCCAACTTCACCTATCCGGCAGGCAGTTATGTCTGTGAGGTGGAAATCGACCCGGAAACCGGTGTTGTCGAGGTTTGCTCCATGCATGCGTCCGACGATTTCGGGGAGATCATCAACCCGATGATCGTCGAAGGTCAGGTGCATGGCGGCCTCGTTCAAGGCATCGGCCAGGCGCTGCTGGAGCAGGCGGTGTATGACGACAATGGTCAGTTGCTGACGGCGTCCTACAACGACTACACCATGCCGCGCGCTGACGACGTGCCCAACTTCACCGTGGATAACAGCGTTACGGCTTGTACCCATAACTCGTTGGGCGTCAAAGGCTGCGGCGAGGCGGGGGCCATCGGCTCACCGCCAGCGGTGATCAACGCCATCGTCGATGCGCTCAGCGAGTTCGGTGTCGCGCACATCGAAATGCCCGCGACCCCGCGCAAAGTGTGGCGCGCCATTCACGAAGCCAAGAACTAAGGGAGGCTGGAAAAATGCAGTCGTTTAACTACGTCAAACCAGCCTCTGTGGCTGATGCCGCCGCGGCGCTTTCGGGCGCTGAGGATGGCACGTTGATGGCCGGCGGTCAGACTCTTCTGCCAACCATGAAGGCCCGACTGGCTGCGCACAGCGACATTGTCGATCTGGGTGGCATTGCGGAACTGAAAGGCATTCGCCTGGAAGGCCGCGGTGTGGTCATCGGTGCAATGACCCGTCATGTGGATGTCGCCAACTCTGCTGAGGTCAAAGCGAATATCCCGGCACTTGCGGCGCTTGCCGGTGGTATCGGTGATCAGGCTGTGCGCAACCGGGGCACCATTGGCGGCTCTGTTGCAAACAACGACCCGGCGGCGGATTATCCGGCGGCGGTACTGGGCCTGGGCGCGACCGTGAAGACCAACAGCCGTGAGATCGCGGCGGATGATTTATTCACCGGCCTGTTCGACACGGCGCTGAATGAGGGCGAGATCGTCACCTCCATCAGCTTTCCGCAGCCGGAAAAAGCGGCCTATGTGAAGTTCCCTAACCCGGCGTCCCGCTATGCCATGGTCGGCGTGTTCGTTGCCAAGACGGCAGGCGGCGTGCGTGTGGCTGTCACTGGTGCGGGCGATGGCGGCGTGTTCCGCGTGGCTGCGTATGAGAGTGCGCTGGCCACTAACTTCTCACCGGACGCGATTGCCGATGGTGTAGTGCCTGCTTCCGGCCTGAACAGCGATCTGCATGCGGATGCCGAATACCGTGCGCATCTGATCGGCGTGATGACCCGGCGGGCCGTTGCTGCCTGCGGGTAAGCATTCTCGCTTTCTGCGGTCCCGGTTAGGTGCTTTCGCGCCTTCCGGGAATGCTATAAGAAGATTGGTGCATCCCCGGCCAAGCCGTTGGCTTGAGCCGGGGCCGTACTCCGCCCGGTTAAAGCAAGCTGCCCTGCGGCTCCTCCCACCACTCTAGCATTGCAGGCGATTCGTTCCTGACCGCATTCACCTTCGGCGAGACCGTGTGCCAGGTCCACGGCACCGGCGCAGGCTGTTTCAGCAGATCGACCGCGTCCTTAGAATCTCCCAGCACCCACTCTTCCCTTGCTGCGGCGGCCAAGACAATCGGCATCCGCGGATGCAGCCAGCTGATGGCCTCGTCTGCAGCGGTCGTCAGCACGGTGAAGGTCTCCAGCGGCTGGCTCTCCCGCTCCCAACGCTCCCAGAGTCCGGCGAACACCAGCGGCGAGCGATCCTCAGCATAGATCAGATAGGGTTGCTTCGGTGTGCGCGTGCCGTGCCACTCATAGAACGCATCCGCCGGTATCAGGCAGCGGCGGTGCTGCAATGCATCCCGGAAGGCTGGCTTCTCCGCAGCCGTCTCGCTGCGGGCATTGATTATCTTGAACGCAATGTTTGTGTCCCGCGCCCACGACGGCACCATGCCCCAGTGCGCCTATGCGGCCTCTAATCCCTACTCGCCTGCACGGGCAATCCAGCCATGCTGGCCCGGCACCATGTTGAAGCGGGAAGGGGAGGAGGCCGGCACATCCAATCCGAACAGGCGCAGCATGGCCTCCGCAGGCGAGGTGAAGACATAACGGCTGCACATGGGCGTACTCCCGTCAGTGATTGGTGAAAAGCCGCCCGATCCTGGCAGCGAGCGTCTGTATCAGCGACAGGACCAGAAAGCCACCAGCCAGCCAGAACAGCAGCGAGAACACCTGATAGGGCGTGCCGCGCAATTCGAGGGTGAGCAGGTCGCCATGGCGGGAAAGCTCTTTCACTTCCCAAAGCCCGTCATTGCCCCACCAATCGGTGAAGGGCCAGAACCGGGTCAGGTAGAGCAGCACCAGCGCCAGCAGCACAACCGCGGCAATGCCGAGGAGGTGGGTGAGGAGTCTCATCGTTTGCCACTTCCTAGTTCTTCACCCTGAGCCTGTCGAAGGGTATGCCAGCGAGTGGCGCAGGTATGCTTCGACAGGCTCAGCATGAAGGGGTCTGATGGGTAAGGGGCCATTACAACTTCCTAACCGTCGCTGGATCGATCTTCATGATGAGCAGGTCGCCACGCCGTTCGATGTCGGCCTCTACCTCGATATAGGCGGCCACCAGGTCCAACATTTCCTTTGGCATTGGCCCGCCGTCCGGGCCACCGACCAGCAGGTATTCGCTGCCCTCAACCGGCTGGGTAGAGACGAACACCGGCGGAATGTCGCCGATCAGGCAGAGGTTAGCGCAGGCCTTGTGCGCCAACCCCCGGCCCGGCCGCATCGCGCCCGCCAGACACTTGCCGTCGCAGATCTCCCCCGCCAGCCGCCAGCGGCCTAGTTGCTCGACCGCCACTTCCGGGGGCGGCCCTTCGGCAGGAGAAAGGCCATTCTTGCCGCCGCGCACCTGCATCATGTCCAGATCACCCCGCTTCAGCAGCACGCCGGACAGTGTCGCGAGTTTCCCGTCCAGGGGTTTGGCCCTGCCCAGTACGCTGAACTTGCCGCCTGCCGTGAACATGAGCGTGTGGCCTACCGGGATGCGTTCATTGCCCTGCACGATGACGGCGTGCGGTGCGGGCTGGGTGAAGACCACGCCGGTCACCGTCTGGCGGCCATAGTCGAAGCGGAAGGAGCCGTCGCCCGGATCGTCCTGCGCCGCTCCAATGGCCCAGCCGAGCGCAGCAAAGCCCGCCACCAGCACCACCACACACACCGCCAGGAAGGCGCGCAAGCCCGCCGGGATGCTGAGGAACCCGATGAAGAACGGCGTATCTTTGCGATTGGCACCGCTCATGCTGTTTGCTCCTCAGCACCGGGAATGGCTACCGGTTCCACGTAGGTGCCGGGCGGGTTCACATCTGGATCGACCTGCACGCGCCCGTCTTCCAGCCGCAGGCGGTAGGTCGGCACCTTCTCCGTAAACGGCTCTGGCGAGCAGCCATCCGCCAGCCGGTACTGGAAACCATGCCAGGGACAGGTTACGCAGCCAAAGACCACACGCCCCTCGCCCAGCGGTCCGTTCTGATGGGCGCAGGCATTGGCGATGGCCGAGAGCTTGCCCTCGCGCCGGAACACCGCAACGCGCTCGCCATTGGAGAGGCGGGCGATACGGGCGCGGCCTTCCTCAATCTCTGCCACATCGCAGACTGTTTCCCAGCCAGCTTCAGCAGTTGCGAGTGGATCGCCCTCCCGGCGTTCCTTCTGTGCTGCCATGCGGTGCAGCACGACCATCAGCGTGACCGAGACAACCACAACGATGGTGAACGTGGTGTTCTGCTGGTCCTGCAACGCGCCCAGCCCCACATGGCCGACCAGCGCGGCATAGGCGGGATAGAGCAGATAGTGCAGGCTTTTCCACACCCTGGGCGTCAGGAAGGATAGCCAGAAATCATGGCTGGTCACCGCCAGGATCAGCAGGCAGAGCAGGGCAAAGATGCCTAGCGCCTCGAACGGAAAGCCCAGGAACTGGCCGTATGCGGTATTGGAGAACAGCGCCGCCGCGAACTTGGAATTCGGCGAGAAATTGAAGTACCAGTCCAGCACGAAGCCCGCATGGCTCAGCGCAACTACACAGGTGATCACCCCAAAATGCCGCCGGTTATAGAGCAGCGGCAGGAAGCGCCGATCTAATCTCGCCAGCGGGCCAATGCACAGGATCGCCGTCATCATCAGAAAGGCGCAGGTGCCGAACGCGCGGGCATTCCAAATAGCGCCGTCAGTTGGCTTTGTATGGTCGAGGAAGCCGGGCGCCACCCGCAGGAATATCCACAGATAGGCCCCCACCAGCGCCACCAGCACGGCGTCATAGAGCCACTTGTTCCGGTTCCACTGCACCGACACGTATTTGACGCTCATTGGCTGCCTCCCGCGACGGGGGCTTCCCCGATTTTCTGCGGGGTATAGCCAGCGGGCCAGTCCTGCTTGAATGACAGGGCGGCAATCAGCAGGAGCGGGAGTGCGATGGCCATCACCGCCCAGACCTTGGTGTGTGCCCGCCTGGGCGGGGCATGGCGCTTGGCCCAGTCATCCCGGCCCATTTCCAGCACCACCCACCGCCAGAGCACGAGCGGCCAGATCAGGATCACGCCAGGGATCAGCAACACGCGGAAGGTGTAGGAGCCAGCCGCGTTCTCATCCACCCGGCCGATGCCGATAGCTATGAACAGGGCAGCGACCACCGTCCCGGCAATCGCCCACCACTGCACCAACTGGATCAGCGCCGCTGCGGTCTGCATCAGGCCCGCTCCATCACGCGACACCGCCATAGCGCACACCGGAAAGGTCCGCCGTTTCGCGCTTCCAGGTGGTCAGGTCCTCGGCGTTGAAGCCGGAGACATGGTCGTGGCCGCAGGCCCGCGCCATCACCTGGATCAGTTCGGTGCTCGCCTCAAAGAAGTTGGCAAGCTGCTTCGCCGAACGCTCCACTATCAGGCGGCTGACCAGC
Organism: Alphaproteobacteria bacterium; assembly: GCA_965202745.1. Lineage (GTDB taxonomy): Bacteria > Pseudomonadota > Alphaproteobacteria > Bin95 > Bin95 > JACKII01. The sequence goes on along the minus strand of CBDBCB010000014.1, from coordinate 128,956 downwards.
TGCGGCTTCTGGGTGGCGATGCCGACGGGGCAGTTGTTGGTGTGGCAGGCGCGCATGGCGATGCAGCCCACCGCCTGCATCGCGGCGTTCGAAACGGCGATGGCGTCAGCGCCCAGGGCCAGCGCCTTCACGAAATCGGCGGGTTTGCGCAAGCCGCCGGTGATGACCAGGGTCACGTCACCCCTGCCGCTCGCATCCAGGTGCCGCCGGGCACGGGCGAGCGCCGGGATTGTCGGCACGCTGATATTATCCCGGAAGATAATGGGTGCTGCCCCGGTCGCGCCGCCGCGGCCATCCAGGATGATGTAGTCGACACCGACTTCGAGCGCTGCATCAATGTCCTTCTCGATGTGCTGGGCCGACAGCTTGTAGCCGATGGGGATGCCGCCGGTGCGGCTGCGCACCTCGTCGGCGAATTCCTTGATCTGCGCGGGCTTCGTCCATTCCGGGAAGCGGGCGGGGGAGATGGCGTCCTGGCCGGGCTCCAGGCCCCGGACCTCCGCAATCTTGCCGCCGACTTTACTGCCCGGCAGGTGACCGCCTGTGCCGGTCTTGGCGCCCTGGCCGCCCTTGAAGTGAAAGGCCTGCACCGTCGCTAGCTTGTCCCAGCCGAAGCCGAAACGGGCCGAGGCCAGTTCGTAGAAGTAGCGGGAGTTCTCGGCCCGCTCCTCCTCCAGCATGCCGCCTTCGCCGGAGCAGATGCCGGTGCCCGCCATCTCCGCCCCCATGGCGAGCGCGACCTTGGCAGGTTCCGCCAGCGCGCCGAAGCTCATGTCGCTGACGAACAGGGGAATCTTGAGGCGCAGCGGCTTCTGCGCGTGCGGGCCGATGACCACATCCGTGCCGACCGGCTCATCATCCAGCAAAGGCGGCTTGTGCAATTGCGCGGTCAGGATCTGGATATCGTCCCAGTCCGGCAACTCGTTCCGCGGCACGCCCATGACCGCCACCGCCCCGTGATGACCGGTCTTGCTCAGGCCATCGCGGGCATATTGCTGGATCAGCGGTGTGTAGGGTTCCTCCGGCACGCCATGGCCGGTGTCGGCGTAAAGGCCAAGATAGGCGTCCCGGTCGAAGGGCTGGGGGTGGTCCACCTCCCACGCTGCGATCTCGTCCGCATCCACCCATACCTGGCCGTCTTCGATCCAGGCGTTGAAGCGTTTCAGCGCTTCCTCGTTGCTGTATTCAGAGACGCCTATATCCAGCCGGTAGTCCCAATAGTGGACGCCGCACATCAGGTTGTTGCCGTCTACATAGCCATCCGCCATCAGTGCGCCGCGATGCAGGCAGCGCCCATACATGACCGAGATTTCTTCATCCCAGCGCACCACGATCAGATCGACCTCGCCCACCAGGGCATAGGCGGGCTTGCGGTCTTTCAGATGATCCCATTGGGCGATAGATTGACGGTTCATGACGGATTGTTCTCCTGCGGTCCGGAGTACCGGACCTAGGCAGTAAGGTCGACAGGCGCAACCACCGGTGACGCCGATCAGCAGTAACAGTGCCGTTGGAGTCGCGTGATCTCAAGCTGTGCGAACGCGTTGGCCGCAACGTTGCACAGTGCTAACCTTGGCTCAACCGATCCAAAGGAACGCCCCCAATGTCCGCCGCTGCCCCCACCCCCCGCACCGCCGCTGAAGCTTTCCTGCTGAGCCTGAAGCAGACCGGCATCGACTACTTTTTCGCCAATCCCGGCACCGACTTTGCCCCCATCATCGAGGCGTACAGCTACGGCGCGACCCAGGGCTGGGACATGCCGCAGCCAATCGCCGCCGCGCATGAGACGGTGGCCATGGGCATGGCCTATGGCGTGACCATGGTCACGGGCAAGCCGCAGGCGGTGATGCTGCACACCAATGTGGGCCTCGCGAATGGCGTGATGGGCCTGCTCAATGCCATGAGCGATCAGGTGCCCATGCTGATGTTCTCCGGCCGCACGCCGCTGACCGAGACGGGCAGGGACGGCCGCCGCGACGCCGGCATCCATTGGGGACAGGAGATGTACGACCAGGCCGGCATGATCCGGGAGGCGGTGAAGTGGGACTATGACGCCCGTTTCGGCGACCAGATCCCCAGCTTGCTCGACCGTGCCATGGCGATTGCGGAGAGCGCGCCGCAGGGTCCCGTCTACCTGTCGCTCGCCCGCGAAGTGTTGGGCGAAGCATGGCCGGAAGGGATGCCGCTGCCCCGCCGCCGCTTGTCGCCTGCCGCGCCGTCCCGTCCGTCCGCCCAAGCGATAGAGCAGGCCGCAGACATCTTGGCGAATGCCAAGCGGCCCATGATCATCGTCCAGCGCTCCGGCACGCAGGCCGACGCCTGGAACGCCCTGGTGGGTTTGGCCGAGACCTTCGGCCTGCCGGTGGGCGAGCATTGGACCATCCGGCCCAGCTTCCCCACTACCCATCCCATGCACGCAGGTTTTGCCCCCAGCGCAGCCATTGCCCAGGCAGACGCCCTGCTGGTCGTGGACAGCATGGTGCCCTGGATACCGGCGCACACCGACCTGGCCGACGATTGCCAGGTCATCCAGCTAGGAGCAGACCCGCTGGTCTCCAAGCTACCGGTGCGCGGCTACCCGAGTGACCTATCACTGGCGGGCGATGTGGGCCTGACCCTGGCCGACCTGCATGCAGCCCTTGCCGACCGCATTACGCCGAACGGCGCCGCCGTCGTCGCGCGCAAGGAGAAGCTGGCGGCAGCGCACGCCAAGGCCCGGCAGGCAATCATGGCCATTGCGGAGTCCGGCAGCGGCTCCCCCATGCATCCGTTCTACGCCACGATGTGCATCAACAAGGCGTTTGGGCCGGAGGCCATCTACGTCAACGAGTTGGCCATAAACCCTGCTGTTATGGACCTGCAACGGCCGGGCCAGTTCCTCAGCCACGCCATGTCCGGCGGTCTCGGCTGGGGCTTCCCGGCGGGCTTGGGTGTGCAGTTGGCCAAGCCAGGGGAGGCGGTAGTTGCCTGCGTCGGCGATGGCTCCCACATGTTCGCGAACCCGGTTGCCGCCCATCAGGTGGCGGAGGCGCTGGAACTGCCGCTGCTGACCTGTGTCTTCAACAACGGCATCTGGAACGCGGTCCGCCGCGCGGCGCTGAACATGTACCCGGATGGCGATGCATCGAAGGCCAACATCATGCCGCTGACCTCTCTGCGTCCCTCTCCGGACTTCGCTGCCATCGCCAAAGCCAGCCGCGCCCATGGTGAGCAGGTGCTGGAAGGCCAGGACCTGCCCGCCGCTTTGGAGCGCGCCAAGGCCGCAATGAAAGCAGGCCAGCCCGCGCTGCTCGATATTGCGGTGCGTTTGCCGTAAGATGCATTTGGTGCCGCAGGGGTATTGGCGGTGTAACGGCAGCAACGAAAGTCAGTAGGAATGGCCGGTGTGGATTGGACGATAGTTGCCCTGGCGTTTCTGCTGGGCGCGGCTGCCGCCGCTGTTGTGGTGCATTTTTGGGGCACGAAGCCGGCAGCCAGGCGGATAGCGGAGGCTGAAACGGCCCGCGCGCAGGCTGCGGAGGCGCTGGCAGGGGCCGAGGCCCGCAACACTGCCATGGCACGGTACGAAACCGAAGCCAAAGAACTGCGGGAGCGGGTGGAGAAGGCCGAACAGGAAAAGGCCGCTGCCCTGCGCAATCTGGAAGTGCAGGACCGCAATTACACCGCGCGTCTGGACGAATTGCGCAAGGCGGAGGAACGGCTAGCCAACCAGTTCAAGACGCTAGCGGCAGAGACCCTGAGCACGAATAGCAAGAACTTCCTGCAATTGGTGACGGAGCGGTTCGAGACCCATAACAAGGGCGCTGCCGCCGATCTCGCCAAGCGTCATACGGCGATCGAGGCCCTGGTCAAGCCGCTGACGGAGAACCTGACCAAGTTTGAGGGCAAGATCGGCGAGATCGAGAAGGCCCGTGAGAACGCCTACGCCGCCATCAATACCCAGGTCATGGAACTGCGCCGAACCAACGAAGGCCTGCGGGGAGAGACCGGGCGGCTGGTGCAGGCCCTGCGCGCGCCGAAGACACGCGGGCGCTGGGGCGAGTTGCAACTGCGCCAGGTGTTAGAGATGGCCGGCATGGTCGAGCACGTGGACTTCTACCAGGAAAAGACCGTTGGCAATGACGAGGGCGGGACTCTGCGGCCGGACGCCGTGGTGCGGATGCCCGGCGGCAAGACCATCGTCATCGACGCCAAGATGCCGCTCGGCGCCTATCTCGACCTGATTGAGGCCGCTGAGCCCGAAGCCCAGCAGGCAGCGCTCACCCGTCATGTCAGCCAGGTAAGGGCTCAGGTCAATAACCTGTCGGGCAAGGAATACTGGCGGCGGCTGGAAGGCTCCCCGGACTTCGTCGTGATGTTCATTCCGGGCGAGGCGATTTATTCCGCCGCCATGCAGACCGATCCCGGCCTGTTCGATGATGCTTTCCAGAAGCGGGTGCTGATCGCGACGCCGACCACTACCATCGCGCTGGTCAAAGCCATCGCCTATGGCTGGCAGCAGTAGAAGCTGGCGGAGAACGCCAAGGAAGTCCGCGACAGCGCCGTGCTGCTTTACGAGCGCCTGTCTTCCATGGGGGAGCATATGACCCGCCTGGGCCGCACGCTGCGTCAGTCGGTAGACAATTACAACAAGACGGTCGGTTCGCTGGAAAGCCGCGTGCTGCCAGCGGCCCGCCGGTTCGAAGCCCTGGGTGTCGCCCCGGCGGATGCCAGCCTGGAAAGCCCGGCACCGGTAGAGGTCGAGCCACAGCCCCTATCCGCGCCTGAATTCCAGGAAGCAACGATCGCGGAGGAGGCTGAACCGCCACCGATTTAGTGGTCTGATCGAACCACTAGCAAGGGCAAACGACGCGCCTGGGGCGCGCCAAACGAGGCTTGCGCCTTGATATTCCGACACTCAAATCGCCAGATCGAACAAGTTGTAGTTGCGGATAACCCGCTCGAATGTTTCGTCGGAGAAGCGGAACTCCTCCTCCCGGCCTGCGAACGGATGGTAGGCAAAGGGCAGTTCATTTGGGAACCGCTGGTGGCGGGCATCAATGGCTACCGGTATGACGGAGGAGCGGCGCTCGATCCTCGCCTCGTCCATCGGCTCCGCTTGGCCTTTCATGCCTAAAGCTGGGATCTGACCCAGGACTGAACGCCGACGGTGGAAGCCAAAAGTGATGGACATGCGCATGTCTGGCGAGGAATTGGCGAATGAGCCGTGCAGCATTTGCCGGTTGACGATCGTCACATCCCCCGCTTCGCAGACGAGCGGGATTGCCCCTGGCAATTGATCACTGCCGCCATTTTCGGCCACCAGGCGTTTGATGTCAGCGCGGCCCAATTTCGGGGAGCCTGGCACGATCCATAGGGCGTTTGCGGGCGTGGTCGGAAAGAGCTGGACCTGGAAGTTGAAGCCGTGGATGCCTTCGTCCCAGTCCGCACTTTCCCAATGGGTGACGCCATCCTGGTGCCAGGAAATGGAGGGGCCGAGGCCCGGCTGCTTGACGAAAATTACGTCGTTGTAAGGCACGAAGTCCTTACCATTCACCGCCTCCGCAACGGCCAGCAAGTGTGGATGCCCATAGACTCGCAGGGCTGCCGGAATTGCCTGACACATGCCGTACATCCGCAGCACGACCTCTGCCGGGGCTTCGGCGTCGGGCAGCGGCTGGCTCATTTGGGTGGGATGGCGGCTGCCCAGGTCGCTCGTGCCGCCATGGGGGTCTGACAGCGGTTTGGTCATGTAGTACGCTGCGCGGCCCAGATCCTGGCCGAAAGCGGGGTGGCCTTTGGCATCCACGTCCGCCCCTTTACGCACCGGCGCGCGCTCCAGCATATCCATGCAGCCGTCACGCAACTCCGCCAGTTCTTCCTGTCCGACGACGCCCTCAAAGATATAGTAACCGTGCTGCCAATAGGCGGCCACGATATCCGGATGCAGTGTGCCGTCATCACCAAAGCGGATTGGCCCTTTGTTGCCAATCTCTGCCGCCAGTCGGACACCGGCTTGCTGGTAGGCTTTCATGCTTTCAGCGTGCGCCGCCCGGGAGAGTGGTGGCCGGGCAGGAGTGTTGGCGACATCGTTCATTGTGGTATCCTCAAGTCGCCTAGAGCTAGATCGCCAGATCTTTGGTGAAGTAGTCTTTAATGACCCGCTCTCTGGTGTCGTCGTTGAAGCGGAACTCGTCTACCCGGCCGGCGAAGGGTTGGTAGGTGAAGCGCTGCTCGTCCGGATAGGCTTGGGCCCGTGCATCAATCGCCACCTGAATGACGGCAGAGCGTTCGAACACCCGTTGCTCGTCATAATAAAGTGCCTGGCCTTCCATGCTGAGCGCCGCTTTCTGGCCCAAGACGGACTTCCGCCGGTGGAAGCCAAAGGTTAGCGAAATCCGCAGGTCTTTCGACGAGTTCGCGAAGGAACCGTGCAGCATCTGGTGGTTCACAATGGTGACGTCGCCCGCATTGCAGGCTAGCGGCACAGCGTCCGGCAATTGCTCGCTGCCACCGTTTGCGGCGACCTTGCCCTTGATATCGGCCCGGCCGAGCTTGTGGCTGCCCGGCACGACCCACAGGCAATTGCCCAAAGTGGAGGGGTAGAGCTGAACCTGGAAATTGAATCCGTGAATGCCCTCATTCCATTCGGAATTGTGCCAGTGGGTGACGCCGTCCTGGTGCCAGGAAACCGAGCCACCCAGGCCCGGCTGCTTGACAAAAATCGCATCGTTGAGCGGCACGAAGTCGTCGCCATTGATCGAGGCCGCCGTTGCCAGCAAGCCTGGGTGGCCGTAAATGCGCAGCCCGGATGGTATGGATTGGTACATGGAATACATGAGGAAAACCACATATTCCGGCACATCGCCTTCAGGCTTGGGCTGGGTCATCTGGGTTGGGTGCCGCCCGCCCAGCGCCTCGGTCCCGCCCCAGGGATCGGCTAGCGGTTTAGATAGACGATAGGCGGGACGGCCATAGTCGAGCCCGAGCGCCGGGCGGCCATGCTTGTCGACTTTGGCATCGGGTGCGACGGGCGCGCGTTCGATCTTCTCCTGCGCGTCGCGGCGTAATTCTTCGATTTCCGCCATGTCGATGACGTTCTCAAAAATGTAGAAGCCGTGCTGCCAATAGGCGGCGAGGATATCCGGATGCAGCTTGCCGTCGGGGCCAAAGCGCATCGGGCCGCGATTGCCGATGGCGCGCTCCCGGGCTTGGCCTGCCAGCTGATAGGCCTGCATGCTGGCGGCGTGTTCGGCGTGGGTGGGGGCGGGGGCCGCAGCGAGATCATTCATGGCGAGTCCTCACGTGTTGCAATGTTGAGGCCATTTTGGCGCGAAATTGCCGTTGCGGGCAATGGCGGTGGTCAGTACCGCTTGAAAGCACCGCGCTCTCAGCGCACGCTAGCCGCAATGAACAAATTATGAGGAAACCCCCATGACCGATGATGTGCTGGTCGACGTGCAGGATGGTATCGGCATCCTGACCCTGAACCGCCCGGAAAAGATGAATGCGTTTACCAGCGACATGCTGTGGAGCCTGATTGCTGCTCTGGACGACTTCGAGCAACGCGATGATGTCGGCGTTGTGGTTCTGACTGGTGCGGGCCGGGGTTTTTGTTCCGGCGGTGACATTGGCGGCATGGGCGAGGGGCACAAGGCCCGCCCGCACATGACCAAGGAGCGCATCTGGCGCGAAATCCAGGCATTCCCGAAACGGATTGCCCGCTTTGAAAAGCCTATCCTCTGTGCCGTGAATGGAGCTGCGGTCAGGCGAGGATCACAAGGAAGCGATCAATGCCTTCCGGGAAAAACGCCCCGGCAAGTACAAGGGCTATTGAGGCTTTGCAGCTTTTTATCGCGCAAATAGTGCAGCCCGGGCGCACTCCTGGCCGGGTCTTTTGGCAATGGAATCCTGATGTCTGATCAATCAGCCAGTAACCTGGTTTTCCGTCGGTACCTCGTCTTGGTGGCCTCGCTGGTCTTTATGGTGATCGGGACCGGCAGCATCTATTTCCTGGTCGTGGCCCTAAAGCTGATCACGTTGGAGTTCAACTGGCCGCGGGTGGTACCCTCAACCGCTTACGCGCTACAATATTTCGGCGGCGGGGTCGGCGGCATCTTCATGGGCTATATTCTGGACCGCCTGGGGATGGGAATTCCCGCCTTTTTGGCGGCCGTGATGATTGGCTTTGGCGCGCTTCTGACCAGCGTGGTTTCATCGCCATGGGAGCTATATCTGATCTACGGCGTCATGATGGGCTTCCTTGGCAGGGCTGCCCTGTTTTCGCCGCTGACCGCCAACATCACCCACTGGTTCGCGCACAAAAAGAGCATGGCGGTCGGCATCGTCGGTTCGGGCCAGGCGTTCTCCGGCGCTATTTGGCCACCGGTATTTCAGTATTTCTTCGACATGATCGGCTGGCGCGAGACGGCCATTTGGTACGGCGTCTTTGTGCTGGCGACGATGCTACCCATGGTTTTGATCTTCAGGATGAAGCCACCTGCGGCAGAGGCATCGGGCCTACCCAGAGCGGATGGTCGGCGCGACCAGCGTTCGCTTTCAGGTATGTCACCCCTGCGCATGCAGTTGATGCTCTCCATCGCATCGATCGGGTGCTGTGTGGCGATGTCCTTGCCGCTGGCGCACATCGTCTCCCATGTCAGTGACTTGGGTTTTGACGGTTCACGCGGCGCAGAAGTATTGTCTGTCATGTTGCTTTGCGCGGCGCTCAGCAGCTTTTTCGGCGTCGGCTATCTGGGCGGGCGGTTCGGCGGTTTGCGCGCGATCTTTATCTTTTCGACGGCGCAGGCTGTGTTCCTAGCCTCGTTTGCTTTTGTGGACGGTCTTACCTCAGTCTATCTGATTGCGGCGCTGTTCGGCATGGGTTATGGTGGCATTCTGCCTTGCTATCCTGTTATTGTGCGAGAGTATCTGCCGGCGCCGCAGGTCGGTCGCCGCACCGGCATCGTGATTCTGTTCGCCGGGGGCGGTATGGCGTTAGGATCGTGGTTGGGCGGTGCGATGTTCGACCTGACAGGGTCCTACAACGCGGCGTTCCTGATCGGATCAGCCTTTAACCTTGCCAATCTGGCGGTCATAGCCAGTCTTATTTACGAGACCCGGCGGGATCACGCATTGCCTGTCTTGGCATAAGAGCCGTTTGGCGCAGACTGTGACCGCCATGGCTCGCTTACGCTAGTCGATGCTGGGTTTTGGGTTTGCGAACGCTCGTTCTGTGCCGAAAATGAACGTGGTGATCCGCTGGGTATCAGCGCAGACCTGTGCTGCGATAGAAGATATGTGCTTTGGATATTCAGCATTGCCATTGCCCTATTTTTATTTTCAGGGATAGGAAGCCAGAGTTGGCAGCAGGTCTTATGTGCTACAACGCACAAAAGCGTTATTTTCCGATGAATCCTGGTGCTGGCAGTTGGTGAACGACAGACCAATATATATTTTGTCGGCGGATTAACCCGGTCCAAACGGATCGGGATCTACTTTAGCGCTGCCAGGTCGGTGCGGGGGGTAGTTGAGGCTGCTGTCGTTTGGTGCTGGTCTTTCCAGGCTTGGCTTTCGGTTTAAAGGCCGCCTGGGGTTTCGAGATCAGCCGCAGGTCACCAGCCCGCCAATCTGCGAAAATTCGGTCATATTCAAGAATGTTGACGGTGAAGTTGCCAGAAAAGACGCCGCCCTGCTTTCCCCGGATTTTGTTAGCGATGTTGTCGCTAACAGTATTGCCGGATGGCCTGCGCTTGTTTTTCGTCCAGCCTAGATTGACCCAGATCTCGTTTGCGCCTGAGGCGTGAATGACACGGTTGTTTTCGTAGGTGCAGTTGGTTGCTCCGGAAAAGTTGATGCCATGATGGGCGGTTAATACGCCCCAATTGTCTTTTATCCGGCAGTCGGCGATCGCGCCATAACCTTGCAAGGCATTCGACATTGGAGGTTAGCTTTCACATCCTGGAAGGTAATATGGCTGTTTCCTGACCAGCTCTAGTTTGAGTTTTCGCCATCCCTTCATTGCCTGCAAGGGCGTCTTGCTGCCCAGGGCTGATTGCGGCAGCGGCTGGGTGTAAAGCCAGACATAGCGAAGCAGCGTGGCTTCCAGAACCTCGCCGGATCGGAAGGGATGGCTCTGCAGAACCTCTTCGATGCGGCCATTGAACCGTTCGACCATACCGTTGGTCTGAGGTGACCTAGGCGGCGTCAGGTGATGATCGATATCGAGGGCGGCGCCCAGCGTGTCGCATTCATGCGCGCCTGTTGCGGCGCGCTGGCGCAGACCGAAGAGGCGATCCGTGAACTCTTTTCCATTATCCGGGAGTATGGGGCGGATCCGCATCGGGCAGGCGCGCTCCAGGGCGCGCAGGAAGCGCCGGGCATTGGCCGCTGTCTTGCTGTTGTAGACCCTGACAACAACCCAACGCGTTGCCCTGTCGATGGCCACGAAGAGGGAACGGCGGCGGCTCTCTCTGCCATCGGTGGCAAGTATTTCAGGTCGATGGGGATGGAACCGGGTTCATAGGCTTTGAAGGCGCTGTGCTTTGGCCGGGGCGATGCTGCTTTCAGGGCGCGCAGGGCCCCCACGCCATGCCGACGCAAGCAGCGGTCAAGGCCAGAGCGGGAGGCATTCGGGTTCAAGAACTCGCGCACCACCGCCAGCAGATCATCCAGCGAGACCAAAAGCGTCTTGCGGAGGGCCACGGCGACAGCTTCCTGCGCTGGCGTCAACGTCGTCTGAAGGCGATGGGGCGTGTGGCTGCGATCCTCCACGCTGGCACGCTGGCGCCATTTCCATACGGTCTGTTCCGTGGTCCCGTGACGCTCGGCAAGAACCCACGCAGGGTCGTCACTGGCCTGTATGGCCGCCCTGATCTTCGGTGGCGTCGTCGCCTGACTGTGAAGCTTGATCACCATGTCGCTCTCCCATCCCGCGCCTCGGTCAAAACACAGCGTGCCATGAAAAACGCAGAGCGACGAGGGGCTATCCGATCAGCCGGGATGGAACAACTAGGCCTTGGACCGGGGGCATAGCGCAAATCAGTCTGCACGCGGCAGCGGTTGGCGATGACCGTCAGCCCTTGGTTTGTCCCTGCCTGGTTGACCCTGGGGCCGGCCCAGGCCTAGAGACAATCATCATGGTTGCCATTGATCTGAAAGAAGTTGGCCATGTTGTTGCCGATGATGGAAACATGGATGATGGAAACATGATTGGCCGGCACGTTAAAGCCATCGCCGCCGATGCCGCGCATGACGTTATTTTCCGCACGTGATCCGTCGGCCCCATAGGCGAAGATGATGCCATGGAACATGCCATCGAAGCGGTTGTCGCTAACAGTTGTCCGAGCGCCGTTGCTGTAGACCATACGGGCGGCCCGGCGTTTCCATTCGTCAATGGTCCAGTCTTCATAGCCGGTGTGACCGAAGTGGTTGCCGACCAACGCGTTGTCCGGTGCCTGTAGGCGAATGGCGATCGACTTGGTGTTGCCCGTGGGAACCACGCGCAAGGCGGAAAAGTGCCAGAAGGGTGCGCCCCGGTTTTCGATACCATTTAGGACGGCCTGCCGGTTCGGGTCGGCGCTGGTGATGGTTGCCGGGCCTCTCAGGGGTACGGCTCGCCCCCGGATCACGGCTTTGCCAACCGAAACCTGATTTTGCTTCGTGATGTTGATCATAAGCTTGCCATAATTGCCGGGCGCTAGGCGCACCGTGTCGCCCGCGCGGGCTTTTACAATGGCTTGGGCCGCTTCCGCTGGTGTTGCGGCATCCAAGGTTGCCGCAGCCAGCAGCCGTGGCCCAAGGGCTAATACTGCTATCGACAACACGACAAAAAAAGCGTTTCATGAAAATTCCGCCAGCCATTGGCAAATACGGTCTTTGCATGATTTGGTGTATGGGGGTGGAGATACAAGCGGCAGGGTACGGTGTAAACTTGGCTCCGTCCCTGCCGGGTGCTGTTGGCTTGGGTTTATCCCAGTTTGATGACTTTCCCTTCCCTGTGGGAGCGCTCCATGGCGTCGATCAGCGCGTGCCGCCTGATAGCGTCGTCAAAATCGGGAGACGCGGTAGCGCCTGTTTGCATTGCTTGGGCAAAGCGGGCGTAGGCCTGCCCCACGTTTCGGCCGGGCTCAAGGTATAGCTGGCCGGCGGTGTGATCTCAGCCATCGCGGCGTCGCCAATGCCAAGATGCAGGGTGCTTGGCCCGATGTTCAGGGACTTGGAGGTAATCACCAAAGTGCCTTTGCGGCCATAGATTTCCATGCGGGTGCCGCTCGCATTGTGTGGTACGCTCGCCACTTGGTACGAGACCTCTGCGCCATTCTTCAGCAGGCCCGTCGCGGTCACCGTATCAGGCGCATCGACCGGGAAGTCTGCACCCGTGACGGCGTGCTTCCACATTTCGATGCGGGTTGTGACGCGGGCGCTCACTTCGGCGAACTCGCCCAGGATGTAGCAAAGCGCGTCGATGGAGTGGCCACCCGGAATAGTCATGGGGTTGGTGCCGTTTTTGTGGATGCCCTGCCAGATGCGGCCATCGCCGCGCACGGGTATGGCATTAACAATGACGCTGAGGTTCACGGTGACGATGTCGCCGATCTCGCCATTGGCCGCCAGATCGCGGGCATACAAGATTGCAGGATCGCTTTGCGCTTGAAGGCCGACAAGGGTTTGCACACTGGCGGCTTTGGCAGCATCCGCCATTTCCGTGGCGTCGGCCAGATTTGCACCCAGCGGCCACTCGCAGCAGACAGGCTTTTTGGCCTGCAGAGCCGGCATGACGAGTTGCTTGTGCCATGGCACGCGGACGACGACTGCGATCAGGTCCACATCCGGGTGCGCGACCATGGCGTTCATATCGTGAAAGGCCAGGTTTGCACCGAATTTCTCGGCGGATGCCTTGGCAGTTTCTTCGTGCGCGGTGCACACCGCCTTCAGTTCATAGCCGGGCAGTGCCTGCAATGCGGGCAGATGGGCATTCGCCCCCTAACCTGCCACCCGGCGTTACGGTTGCACCGACGATTCCGACCCTGATTTTGTCTGCCACGACTGATTCCTTTTCCTGTTACAGCGCCCAAGCGCTGGTTTGAGGCATCATTCTATCATCAGACATCAACAGAGCACAGGCGTAATTCGTTCAGCCACGGTTTTGCCGGGCAGTGCAGCTAAATTACGTCGGCAGCTTTCAGACATTCCTGCTCTGCCTCATCCAACCCCAACAGGGCTTTGAAGACCTCCGCATTATGCTGACCGAGCGGCGCACCGCCCTCCAGCTTCGGCAATTCCCCGCCGGAAAAGGCGATGGGAAAGCCAGAGATGATGCCGGGCTCGACGGGCTGATCAGAGCCGTAGCGGTACATGGGTTTCAGGGTGTCACGATCGCGGAAGTGCTGGTCTTCGACGGCTTCCGGCAAGGTGCGCGCACGGGCGACGGGCACGCCGACTCCTTCCAGCAATGCAATGCCCTCTGCGCAATTATACTTTCCAAACCGCTTTTTGAATTTCCTGGCGGCCCGCATTGGTGGCGTAGCGGGGATCGGAGAGAAGGTCATCCGCGCTCAACGCGCTGCATAGTTTTTCCCAGCGGAGCGGACTGCCGACAGTGATGATCACGTCGCCATCGGTGAGGCGGTAGAGGCCGGTTACATCGTGGCGGGCATTGTTTCCGGCTCTGGGTGGCCCGCTTTCGTTCAGGATGTGCTCTACCGGCTCCATGAACATCAGCGTCGCGAGCGTGTCGATCATGGAGGGGTCAAGGTACTGGCCCTGGCCCGTCTTCTCCTTCACCCGTAATGCCCCCAGGATGGAATAGGCCGCATAGAGCGGCGTCACCAGGTCGCCGACAAAAAAGCCAACGCGCGTCGGCGGGCCGTCCGCAGCACCGTTCATGTCCATGATGCCGGACATCGCCTGGATCTGGTGATCGTGCGCGGGCAGGTCTTTGTAAGGCCCCGTTTGATCATAGCCCGCAATCGAGCAATAGACGATACCGGGATTGACCGCGGCCACATCCTCGTACCCCAGCCCGATCTTGCGCATGGAGCCGGGCGAGAGGTTTTCGATCACCACGTCCGACTGCTTCGCCAGTTCCAGGAACATCCGGCGGCCTTCCGGATCCTTCAGGTTCAGCGTGACGTTCTTCACGCCTTCGGAGCGCTTCAGGAAGCGGATGGAGAGGTCGTCGTCGGTCTGCCGGTCCGGGCTGATACCCTTTGGTCCAGCATAGGGGCCGACATTGTGGATCGGGTCGCCGATGCCCGGCATCTCGACTTTGATCACTTCCGCCCCGAACCGAGCTAGTTGTTCCATCCCGGCTGATCGGATAGCCCCTCGTCGTTCTGCGTTTTTCATGGCACGCTGTGTTTTGACCGAGGCGCGGGATGGGAGAGCGACATGGTGATCAAGCTTCACAGTCAGGCGACGACGCCACCGAAGATCAGGGCGGCCATACAGGCCAGTGACGACCCTGCGTGGGTTCTTGCCGAGCGTCACGGGACCACGGAACAGACCGTATGGAAATGGCGCCAGCGTGCCAGCGTGGAGGATCGCAGCCACACGCCCCATCGCCTTCAGACGACGTTGACGCCAGCGCAGGAAGCTGTCGCGGTGGCCCTCCGCAAGACGCTTTTGGTCTCGCTGGATGATCTGCTGGCGGTGGTGCGCGAGTTCTTGAACCCGAAGGCCTCCCGCTCTGGCCTTGACCGCTGCTTGCGTCGGCATGGCGTGGGGGCCCTGCGCGCCCTGAAAGCAGCATCGCCCCGGCCAAAGCACAGCGCCTTCAAAGCCTATGAACCCGGTTCCATCCCCATCGACCTGAAATACCTGCCACCGATGGCAGATGAGAGCCGCCGCCGTTCCCTCTTCGTGGCCATCGACAGGGCAACGCGTTGGGTTGTTGTCAGGGTCTACAACAGCAAGACAGCGGCCAATGCCCGGCGCTTCCTGCGCGCCCTGGAGCGCGCCTGCCCGATGCGGATCCGCCCCATACTCCCGGATAATGGAAAAGAGTTCACGGATCGCCTCTTCGGTCTGCGCCAGCGCGCCGCAACAGGCGAGCATGAATGCGACACGCTGGGCGCCGCCCTCGATATCGATCATCGCCTGACGCCGCCTAGGTCACCTCAGACCAACGGTATGGTCGAACGGTTCAATGGCCGCATCGAAGAGGTTCTGCAGAGCCATCCCTTCCGATCCGGCGAGGTTCTGGAAGCCACGCTGCTTCGCTATGTCTGGCTTTACACCCAGCAGCTGCTGCAATCAGCCCTGGGCAGCAAGACGCCCTTTCAGGCACTGAAGGGATGGCGAAAATTCAAACTAGAGCTGGTCAGGAAACAGCCATATTACCTTCCAGGATGTGAAAGCTATCCACCTTGGTAGAACCTGAGCCGCGATCATGAGCACGGACACCCGGCTTCTGGTCGGGCTCGGCAACCCCGGCGCCAAGTACACGGCGACCCGGCACAATATCGGCTTCCGCGTGATAGATGCGATTGCCGCCCACTTTAGCGCGCCTGCGTTCAAGACACAGTTCCAAGGCTTGTTCAGTGAAATCCGCGTGGATGGCCGCAAGGTCCTGCTGCTGAAGCCGCAGACCTTCATGAACGAATCCGGCCGCTCTGTCGGGCCTGCCCTCAAATATTTCAATCTTCCTATCGAAAGCACCATCGTCTTTCACGACGAACTCGACCTCGTGCCGGGCAAGGTGCGGGTGAAGCCGGGCAGCGGCGTCGCCGGGCACAATGGCCTGCGCAGTATCAAGGCGCATGCGGGCAACGAAAGCTGGCGCGTGCGCATCGGCATCGGCCATCCGGGCCGCCCGAAGGCCGTGGCCAGCTACGTGCTGAAGCCGTTCGCCAAGGCTGATGATGCCTGGATCGCCCCCCTGTTGGATGAGTTACCCCGGTTGTTGCCGCTACTGTTGGAGAACAATGTCAGCGAGTTCATGAACCAACTGCACCTGCGCACCGCCCCGCCGGGTGAGAGGCAGCAGGCGAAGCCCGCACGGAAACCGCCAAAGCCTGCTTCCGGTGAAAAAGCGCCTGCCGTAAAGCCGGCGACACCCGAAGAGAAATCTCCCCAGGCCCCCATCGATCTGGCCGATAAGGCTAGCTGGGTCTCGCGCCTATTCCAGGGAAGTAGCCGGAAGTAGCGGCAGCACGACCTGGCTCGGATGATCCGCGCCTATCAGCACCGTGTTCCGTGCCAGCCGCCAGTCGCGCGCCTCCACCGGGTTTTCGCCGGTCTGCGGGTTCACGTCTACCAGCGGGAAGTTGCTGGACTGTACGTCCAGGCGGATGCGGTGCCCGGCCTTGAACATGCTCGCTGTCGGGAAGCAGCGAACCTCCACCTCATAGGCCTCTCCCGGCTCCAGCAGCTTCCGCTCGTCCCCGCCGTCCCGGAAGCTCAGGCGTAAAATCCCATGGGTCAGGTTCAGGGCGAAACCCTGCGGGTAGTCCTCGCTTGCGGGATAGACATCGACCAGCTTGACGTGCAGGTCAGTATCCGGCGCATCCGAGCGCACCCAGATGCGCGCCACCACAAGCCCTGCCACCACCGTATCGTCAGCCAACGGTTCCGTCTGGAACACGCAGACATCCGGACGGCTCGCCAGTGGCAGGTAGGGTTCCTTGCAACCGAAGAAGCGCGGCCCCTCCACCTGGTCATAGCCGCCTGCACTCATCACCGGTTCGCCAGAGGAAAAGGCGCCGCCGAACGTGGGCACCGGGTTCTTCGGATCGCTCACATAGGTGATTGCGCCCTCTGCCACCGCCATGGTTGAGAACCCGCCGTCGCCATGCAGGTAGAAGGCCGTCTCCGTCGCTTCCGGCAAGGGCCAGTCGCTGCCAGTGATCCACTGCCCGCCATGCTCTAGCCGCCCGGCCCCGTTCTTCCGCCCGCTGCCGCCGCCCATCACGAACACGCGCACTACGGGTTCCTCCGCCACGCCGTTTGTCTCCCCCTTGATCCAGCAATCGAACCAGCGCTTGCGGATATGCAGGAAGTCCTGGCCATAGACAGCGTCCAGCGGCGCCTGCGGCCCGAATTCGGCATCGCCGGAATAGGTCAGGGTCCGGTCGCCGTGGGTCCACGGCCCCAGGATCAGCCGCAACGGCCCTTTGCCCGCGGCTTTCAGGCCAACGTAATTGTCGGTCGCGGTACGGGTATAGGGATTGTACCAGCTCGACATATGCACCTGCGGCCCGTCGGCGAAGTCCGGCCAGAACGCCTCCGCGCAGATGCCGGCCTGCCGCCAGAAGGGCCCGTCCAGCACTGCGCCCCACTGCTCAAACATGTACTCTTCATAGTCGGCGTGATGGCGCAGTGGCGAGTGCCCCTTGCGCCAGGGCATCCGGGTAAACCAGGCGCGGATGTCCTCCGCCGCCAGCGCTGCCGCCAGCACCGGATCAGCATCTGCCTCCGGGCTGAGCCGCGCCTGCTTGTAGGCCCATGTCGCCTGCTTCAAATCAAAGGCACCGCCCTGCCGGATGCCACCCTGGAATGCATTGGAGAAGCCGCCGCAATCCAGCCACATCGCTGCCAGTCCCGGCGCATTCAGGCTGGCGAGCGCCGCTTGCGTATGCGCGCAATAAGAGAGGCCGAATGTGCCGATTTTGCCATCGCACCAGGGCTGCTCCACCAGCCAGGCGCAGGTGTCATAGCCATCTTCCGCATCGCCCAGATATTTGCGGTAACGCCCCTCGCTGCCATAGCGGCCCCGCTTGTCCTGAAAGACGACGGCATAGCCGCCTTCGACAAACGGCCGGGCAAAATCCTCTCGGTTGAAGGGCTCATCAGGCTTGGCCAGCGTGATCTCGCTCCGGCTCGGCAGGTGCCTGCCATAGGGGTGCGCTCCATCAGGACCGGCCAGGGGCCATCGCCATCCGGACGATAGATGTCTGTCGCGAGGCATACGCCATCGCGCATCGCAATCATGACGCTGCTCTCGAATAACATGGCAGGCTCCGGCATCGGCACAGTGAAAGTCCATTATGCCCGAGTTTTCCGCATTTCCGCCAGAGCGATCGGTATGCCCCACTGGTTTTCGTCTGGTGGTTCGATGGAAACAGATGGTACCCATCAGTTTTCGGCATCGAACTACCAACACATTGAAAGAGTGGGCTGAATTACGAAACGCTTGCGGGCGTAAACATTTCGTAATTAAGCCCACTGCTGGCCAGCAGCCGGATGGATGTGCAAAGCTGGTGATGCCTCCGCCCGGTCCAGATAGGCGGCACCCTAACCGTTACGACCAGGCCGCGCGGTGCCAGGCAGCACTTCAGTTTCATGGAAAATGAAGAGAAAAATAATAAATTCATATAGATATTATGGTTAAGGAAGAATTTTGAGGGAATATGCATACAATACGGAAATAGATGCATATGCATTGGTGTAAAATCGAAGAAAATGCATCACTAGATAGAAAATTAGTATTGACGTGCGCCGTTAAGATATCGCATTGTATGACTTCCTTACAAAACAGCGGGGAGCTAGAGTGCGATGTTCATACGTGGAGTTTATGCCGCGCTAATTGCCGGTGCCATGGCGACTACGCCATCTCTTGCCAGTGCTGGGTTTGTGTCTGCGGATTTCCGCAGCGAATTCGATCTGCCGGAAGGCACTGGTTTCGGGCCGCAGGTGTTCGAAAATTTGAGCGAAGCCATTGCCGGTGCACCTGATCTCTCTTCTGCTGACGAGATCGCGAACCCGTCTGTCTGGGGCGGTTCTGCCACCACCGACCTGGACGCTTCCGGTCTTATTACCCTGACCGGCGATCACGAATCCGTCTCGTTTGCCGACTTTGACCTGGCGGTCTTCCAAATTTCCAACATCGTATTCGATGCGGGAGAAAGCATCGTCGGCGTGTCGGCGGTGGATGTGGGTTTGTTGGATGCCGCGTTCGGCATTGGCATTGTTGTGCCGAACATCAGCTATACGGCGAATTCGGTTACCATCACTTACGACACCTCAGGCCGGGGTGGTGTTTCAGATTTTGAGTCCCTGGATGGCGGTTCCTCCACGTTCCAGATTAAAACGGACACCAACCCGACGCCGACAGTACCGGTTCCGCCAGCTTTACCGCTGATGATAGGGGCAGTAAGCCTGATCGCGTTGAAGGTCTATCGCCACAAAACCGCGTAAGTGAACGCCTGACCAAGGCACTAAACACTGGGGGAAGGGGGCTGCATGGCGCGGCCCCCTTTTTCCGTTTCGAACGCCTTTGGCCAGCGGCTGGCGCAAATGCCAAAATCTTGATAAAGCCCGGCCAACCCTGATAGGAACCTCGGGTAGTGAATCAAATGGTTGGGAAATGGCAATGTTGAAAAGTCTCAAAATCGGCGTCGTGATTGCAGCAGCGATGGTTGCTCTTGCCGGCTGTAAAACTACTGGAAGCAACAACCAATCAGAGCCGTGGCAGACGGTCGGCCCTGCGGGTTTTCCATATAAAGTGGATTTCGCAAAGCTCAGCGACAGTCGCCGCGCGATCTTTGAAAATGCCGTTATCACCTGCGAGAAGAGGCCGAGCCTTTATTACACGATTTACCGGCACCGGCAGCGTGTGCCCGGGCACCTGCTGGTCTATGTCTATGCGCCGCTGCAGCCGGGCGCAGGCTGGAACGAGCCCGATTCTATCCGGAATTGGGCTCGAAAATACCGCGGCGCAGCGACGGATTTGCCGCCATACGAGACCGGCAGTTTTGGCTCTGAGTTTGGCCGTATGGAATACATCGTCTATGCCCGAGGCGGTGCGAAGTGCCTGAGCTTCCGCTCGTATTTCGGCGTGCCAGGCGGGGATAACCGACTGGCAGGCACCAAACTGGTGCAGGGCGATTATTGCGGCCAGCAGTCGGAGGCAATGGGTGAGACGGAGGCGCGGGAAATTGCTGGTGCATTGGTAATCGAATAGGCCGGTTCGCCCCTTTCCCTTCACCGGAGAGGGGCATACAATCCAAGTCTCCACTCCACCCTTTGTTTACCAAAAAAGGAACCGCTCCATGGCTATCGAACGTATGGACATCACCACCGGTCCCGGTCCCCGTATGAGCCGCTGCGTCGTCAATGGCGACACCGTCTATGTCTGTGGCCTGACCTCCAGCGATTTCAGCTTGGATATCAAGGGCCAGACCCAGAACATTTGCGACAAGATCAACGAGTACCTGTCCCGCGCCGGCACCGATAAGTCCAAGCTGCTGCATGCCCAGCTATGGATCACGGATATGTCGAAGTTCAGCCAGATGAATGAGGTGTGGAACGCTTGGGTTGATCCCGAAAACCCGCCGGTCCGCGCCTGCGTCCGCGCCGACCTCGCCCGCCCGGAAATCCTGGTGGAAATCATGGTGACGGCAGCAAAATAGCCCGCACCTCTCCTTACCTCCCCGGAGCGGCGGCAGCCGTATCCGGGGCCCAGCGATACCTGCCCGCACCCCACCTTTGGCCTAGCGCAGGCTTGCCGCAGCGCAGCATATTGTGATTTCAGCCAGCTCTTTCTAGGATCGCGCTCATTCCGCTATGCGGAAAATTTCCACCATTCGGAAGGGTTTCCGCCCGTGCCTGTGCAGCCTGCTCAAAAGCCTGCAAACCCCAACTTTTCCTCCGGCCCCTGCGCCAAGCGTCCTGGCTGGACGCCCGATGCCCTCTCCGGCGCGCTGATCGGCCGTTCTCATCGTTCTGGCCCCGGTAAAGCCAAGCTGGCGGCAGTAATCGACCAGACCCGCGATCTGCTGGATATTCCGGCAGACTACCTGATCGGCATTGTACCGGCCTCTGATACCGGCGCAGTGGAAATCGCACTCTGGCATTTTTTGGGCCTGCGCGGTGTTGATGCGCTGGTCTGGGAGAGCTTCTCCAAAGACTGGCTGGCCGACGCCCGCCAGCAACTGCAACTGCCGGATCTGCGTGTGCTGGAGGCGGATTATGGCGAGTTGCCGGATCTGCACGAGGTCGATCCCAAACGCGATACGGTCTTCGTCTGGAACGGCACGACGTCTGGCTCGCGCGTGCCTAATGGCGATTGGATTTCCGACGATCGCGAAGGGCTGACGATCTGCGACGCCACCTCTGCCGCGTTCTCCATGCACCTGCCCTGGGACAAGCTGGATGTCACCACCTGGTCCTGGCAGAAAGCCATGGGTGGGGAGGCGGCGCACGGTATGCTGGTGCTGAGCCCCCGTGCGGTTGCCCGGCTGGAGAGCTACACCCCGCCCCGGCCCTTGCCTAAAGTCTTCCGCTTGCTCAAAGACGGAAAGCTGATCGACGGTATCTTCCGTGGCGAGACCATGAATACGCCCTCCATGCTTTGTGTGGAAGACGCACTCGATGCCCTGGCCTGGATCAAGAGTATCGGCGGTCAGAAGGGGTGTCAGGCGCGCTCCGAACAGTCGCTCGCCCGTGTGGCGGAGTGGGTGAAGCGCACGTCCTGGGCCAACTTCCTGGCGCAGGACCCTGGCACCATTTCCTCTACCTCCATTTGCCTGATAATCGATGCGCCGGAACTGGGCGATAAGGCGGGCGATGTGCCCGGCCTGATGGCTAAGCTGCTGGATGCCGAAGGCGTCGCCTACGACATCAACGGCTACCGCTCCGCGCCTCCCGGTCTGCGCATCTGGTGCGGCGCCACCGTCGAACCTGACGACGTTGCAGCCCTCATGCCGTGGCTCGACTGGGCTTATGAGACCGTTAAAGCTGATTTGCTGAAGAGATAGACTCAATGCCAAAAGTATTGATTGCCGACGCGCTCAGCGAGCGCGCCGCAGAGATTTTCTGCGGCGTGGCCTGGACGTGGATGTCAAGGTCGGCCTGAAGCCGGACGAACTGCTCGCCATCATTGGCAAGTATGACGGCCTCGCCATCCGCTCCGCTACCAAGGTGACGGAGGCGGTGCTTGCTGCTGCCTCGAACCTGAAGGTCATCGGCCGCGCCGGAATCGGCGTCGACAATATCGACGTTCCCGGCGCCACCGCGCGCGGCGTCGTGGTGATGAACACACCCTTCGGCAACACCATCACCACGGCAGAGCATGCCATCGCCATGATGTTCGCACTCGCCCGCCAGATTCCGGCAGCGGACCGCTCGACCCAGGCGGGCAAGTGGGAAAAATCCCGGTTCATGGGGGTGGAGCTTTACGGCAAGCCTCTTGGCCTGATTGGCTGCGGCAACATCGGTGCCATTGTGGCGGAGCGAGCGCTCGGCCTGAAAATGCGGGTTGCTGCCTTCGATCCGTTCCTCTCCGTTGAACGAGCAGTGGATCTGGGCGTGGAGAAGGTGGAGCTGGACGACCTGCTGGCTCGGGTCGACTTCATCACCCTGCACACACCGATGACCGATCAGACCCGCGGCATCATCGATGCCGAAGCGCTCGCCAAGTGCAAAAAGGGCGTGCGTATCATCAACTGCGCCCGCGGCGGCTTGGTGGTCGAAGAAGACCTAAAGGCAGCGCTCGACAGCGGTCATGTTGTGGGTGCGGCCTTCGACGTGTTTGTTGAGGAGCCTGCCAGGCAGAATGTCCTGTTCGGCAACGACAATGTCGTCACCACGCCTCACCTGGGTGCGGCGACGGAGGAAGCGCAGGAGAACGTCGCCCTCCAGATCGCGGAGCAGATCAGCGATTATCTGCTGACAGGCGCGGTCTCCAACGCGCTCAATATGCCCTCCATCAGCGCGGAGGAAGCGCCCCGCCTGAAGCCCTTCATGGGACTGGCGGAGCAGCTTGGCAGCTTCGCCGACCAACTGACGGAAAACGCGCTGCAAAAACTGACGGTCGAATATCGCGGCAACGTCGCCAGCCTGAACACACGCCCGCTGACGGCACTGATCCTGATGGGCCTGCTGAAACCGTTGCTCAACAGCGTCAACATGGTGAACGCTCCGGTCATCGCCCGCGAGCGCAATCTGGACGTGACGGAGGTCAAGAACGACCAGTCCGTCATCCGCGTGACCGTGCAGACCGACAAGAACACCCGCATGGTGGCTGGCGCGCTGTTCGGTTCCCTGCCGCGGATCGTCCAGGTACAGGACATCAATTTCGACGCGCAATTGGGCGAAAACATGTTGTTCGTCCGCAATGAGGATAAGCTCGGTTTCATCGGTAAACTGGGTATGATCCTTGGCAATGCGGGCATCAATATTGGCAACTTCCATCTGGGCCGCTCGCCCGCCAACGGTCACGCGCTGACCCTGGTGGAAATTGACGAGTGTTGCACTGATGAAGTCTCGCAGGAAATCGCCGCGATTGAAGGCGTGATCCAGGCCAAAGTGATGCGCTTCTGATGTTGCGCCTGGCGCTTCTGCTGCTGCTGGCCTTCTCAGCCCCCGCACAAGCGGCTGATCAAGAGCGGTGGCCGGTTGGCAGCCTCCCGCTGCCGGCAAAGCCCCAGTCGCTGGAGCGCACCGCTGACGGCACTCTGCTGCGTTTGGTTGATGGCTCTGCATGGCATGTCACTTGGGACGGCGATCTTCCCGCTCTGCAAGCCACCGCGGCGCCAGCACCTGATACCGCACCCGGCCTGATCCCGGATGGCAGGGTTGCCCGTAGCAACGGCCAAATCCGCCGCGCTTGGCTGGCGTCTCCGACCTCGGCTTACCGCCATGGCATCCTGGGCGACACTATCGAGGCGTCTGCACTGAATATCGAGACTGCCGATGGCACGCTGTTGTCTGCCTTTGCTCCTGAGGGCACGGTGTTCGAAGACCTCACGCCGCGCCTGTGGGACCTGGATGGGGAGGCTGAGGCCTGGGTCATCCGGTCCGGCCCGGAGGAAGGCGCGCTACTGGAAGCCTACAGCATCCAGAATGGATCGCTTGCCCTGCGCTTTGCCACCGATCCCATCGGTATTGGCCATCGCTTGCTGAATCCGGTCGGCGTCGCGGATTTCCTCGGCAATGGTCAGCGCCAGGTTGCGCTGATGCGCACGCCGCATATCGGCGGCATTTTGATTGTCTATCGCCAGGCAGGCACATATCTCGACCGGATCGGCGCGATACCGGGGTTTTCGAACCATGCCATCGGCTCACGTCAGCTTGGTCTCAGTTGGATTGGCGACATCGATGGAGATGGCGTTGCGGACATTCTGTTGCCCGGCCAATCCCGCAGCGAACTGGCTGCGCTTGCCTCAATAGTCTGATGCTCTAGAATGGGTGCATCCTTGCCTGATACCAGGACCGAATTGTGATGAATGAAAGCGCCGCACTGCTGCCCAGTGGCCTGCGCGATACCCTGCCACCGGAAGCGGAGCAGGAATCCGCCGTGACGGAAAAGTTGCTGGCTGCATTCCGCCAGAACGGTTACCGCCAGGTCTCACCGCCTTTGGTGGAGTTTGAGGCCTCTCTGCTGACCGGCCCGGGGGCGGCGATGACCCACCACACCTTCCGCCTTGTCGATCCCGCGTCCCAGCGCACGCTCGCGGTACGTGCTGACATTACGCCCCAAATCGCCCGCATCGGCGCGACCCGTCTCAGCCAGTGGCCGCGGCCGCTGCGTCTGTCCTATCACGGCACGGTTCTGCGCGTGACCGGCGACCAGTTGCGTCCCGACCGTCAATTCCGGCAGGCGGGTATAGAGCTTATCGGCAGCGATAGTATCGCCGCTGATGCCGAGGTCATTACCGTGCCGGTGGAAGCGCTCCAGGCCCTTGGTGTGCAGGGGCTCACCGTCGACCTAAGCCTACCCAGCCTTGCCCCCGCTATCGCTCCGATTCTGACGCAGGGCGACCTGCAGGCGGCAGAGTTGCGCGAAGCCCTTAACCGCAAGGACCAGGCATCGGTAGAGCGGCTGGCGCCCCAGCAAGCGGCCATGCTGACGGCGTTAATGCAGGCGGCCGGCCCAGCCGAAGAAACATTGCAGAAGCTGGCCGGTCTCGACCTGCCGCAAGCGGCGCTGGATGCGTTGGCGCCAGCGGTTCAATTGCTGCCGCTGCTGGCGGAAAGCCTGCTCGGCCTTGTCGTGACCCTGGACCCGATCGAACACCGTGGCTTTGAATATCACAGCGGTATCAGCTTCTCTCTGTTCGCCCGCGGCCTGCACGGAGAACTAGGCCGGGGGGGCCGTTATCAGGTTTCCGATACCGCCCAGTGGGGCGAGGCAGCAACAGGCGTCACCCTCTACATGGACATGCTGTTGCGTGTATTGGGCGAGGAGGAGCCCGCCGCCCGCCTCTATCTACCCGACGGAACCACTCCCGCTGAGCGCCGTTCCCTGCAGGCCGAAGGCTGGCTCACCGTTATGGCTTTTGCCCCATCGGCCGATCCCGCTGAAGATGCCCGCCGCCTCGGCTGCTCCCACCATTGGCGCGGCGGCGAAGCGGTTACCGTTTAGGCAACGCCAAAGCTCACGCCAAAAGAAGAAACTCGCATCAAAAGAAAAGGGCCGGGGAACATTTCCCAGGCCCTTCTCATTTTCAGCTGTTGGCAGCGCTCTAGGCTTCCGGCTGCTCCGCCTCGCCGGGGTCACCGGCAGGCTGCTCTTCGCGGCGCGGACTGTCGTCGTCCGGCAGCACACCCAGCTCGTCAAAGTTGATATCCGGGTCAAACGTAAAGCCGGTGTCGTCCTGATCAACCGTGCCGCCGGTCGCCTGGATTTCCGCCTCTTCTGGGGTGCGCGCCACGTTGGCCGTCACCGTGATGGAGACTTCCGGATGCAGCGCCACACGGATTTCATGCATGCCCAGTTCTTTAATGGCCCGCTCCAGCAGCACCTGGCGAGCGTGGATGGAATAGCCAGCCTCGCGAACGGACTCGGCGATGTCACGGCCGGTGACGGAACCATACAACTGGTTCGTGCCGCCTGCCTGACGGATCAGCGTAACGGAAATGCCATCCATCTTGGTGGCGACTTCTTCCGCTTCCGATTTACGTTGCAGGTTTTCCGCTTCCAGTTGGGCGCGGCGGGATTCGAAAACCTTCAGGTTTTCTGCGGTCGCGCGCAGCGCCTTGCCTTGCGGCAGCAGGAAGTTGCGGGCGAAACCGGGCTTAACCCGCACCACATCACCCATTTGACCCAGCTTCTCGATCCGCTCGAGCAGGACAATCTCGATCATTTTTCTAAAACCTCCATCAGGTATTATTCGGGCGCATCAGGCGCTCGCGCAGTTTCAAAACCGGCTCAGCCAATCCCAGCGCCACAACGGGCAAGGCCAGCCAGCCAAAAAAGAGCATCGTCACATAGAAAGCAACGTAGCCGATTGTCCATGCTCCAACACTGGCCATCGCGGCATGTACCACGCTCAGGCCCTGGAACAGTAGGGGGTAGGCAAGTACTACGGCCAGATTAGCCATGGTGTAGCCAAGGTCGCCCGGCAACACGTATTTTAGTGCGGCTGCGGCGGCGATCAGCCCAGCCCAAGTCAGCGGCACATGAATTTCATCCATGTGCAGGCCGGGACGCAGGTTTTTGCCAAAGCGGGTCACCAGCATTTGCGCCAAAAGACCGTTCACTGTCGCCATCAGCATCCATGACAATGCGCCGATAGCCGGCAGAATGTCAGCTATACCGGCCAAAGCATCAGGTGGTGCGTTTTGGCCGGTCGCTTGCCGAAATCCCTCGCTCAGGCTGCCAACGAATGCGGCTACCGATGCGTGGAAGCCGTTTCCAAAACTGCCAAACACAATGGCAGCCAAAACTAGCAGCACCCCGCCCCAAACTGCGGCGCCCTGCAGCAGTTTCCCAGGCGGGTACCAATCCTCCTGGCCGTCGGTCCAAAGCCGCTTGCGCAGCGCCAACGTAACCAGAATGGTCACGGGCAAAGCGGTCGTTAGCGCGTAAATCAGCCCTGGCTCATGACCCCCGATGATCGCCAGCGCGATGATACCTGCGGTGCCAGCCACGGCGGTTGCTTTTATGCCCATGGCCAGCCCGGCTATGAACAGAGGCAGTTGAGCCAGATAGGTCATAAGTACCCCGACAGCAATGCCATTCAGCGCCGATGCATATAGCACGGCGCTGCTCAGCCCAATGGCAATGATGATCGGGAGTTGGCGGTTCATCGCGGCAACGCTGGACCAGGACCAAAGGCCGGGCAGACGCCGGCGAGGCCGCTTTTAGTTGATGGCGTAAGGCAGCAGGCCAAGGAAGCGGGCGCGCTTGATCGCGTTTGCGAGTTCACGTTGCTTCTTTGCTGACACTGCAGTGATGCGGCTCGGCACCATCTTGCCACGCTCAGAGATGAAGCGTTGCAACAGGCGCATGTCTTTATAGTCGATCGTCGGCGCATTCGGGCCGGAGAACGGGCATGATTTCCGGCGGCGGAAAAAGGCGCGGCGGGCGCTGGTAGCCATGATTATTCGGCTCCTTCGGCGGCGGCGGTTTCAGTGCTGGCGGCGGGAGCTGCCTCACGAGGGCCGCGATCCTCACGGGAGCCACGGTCACCGCGCTCGCCGCGCTCACCACGTTCCGGACGGTCGCCGCGCTCGCGCTGCTGTAGCATCGGCGACGGGCCTTTCGGAATTTCTTCCAGGCGCACGGTCATGTAGCGCAGCACGTCTTCGCTAATGCGCATCAGACGCTCCATCTCGGCAATAGCTGCCGGAGGGGTGTCGATGTGCATCATCACATAGTGACCTTTCCGGTTCTTATTCATCCGGAAGGCGAGGTTGCGCAGGCCCCACATTTCACGCTTGACGACAGAGCCTTCGTATTGGCCCACCAGTTCAGCGTAGCTGTCCGCCATCGCTTCGACCTGGGTCGGCGACATATGCTGGCGAACGATAAAAACGGTCTCGTAGTACGACATTCTTGGTCCCGGCGGCTAATCAACGGCAGGTCTGATGCAGGAAATCCCATCATCCGCCCAGCGGTTGCCTTAGTTCGGCTATGGTCTCTTTGGTATCCGGCGGTTGCCGGACAGAAGCTTGAGCAGCATTCCACAGGGCACGGAGGGCATAAATGCCCCTGCGTTCAGCGGAAGGCGCTCTTATACGCATTTCCAATGCCAGCGCAACCCTTATGTAGGAGTTCAGCGCAATAGATTGTCACCTTATGTCGGCTATACGTGCGCCGGCAACTTGACAGTAGCGCTGCTGATGTCCTCTTAAGGCTGTCGAAACAGAATACAAAATGATGACAACCGAAAGGAATAGGCAGTGCGGGCGGTAGTCTTTCCAGGACAGGGATCGCAAGCAGTCGGTATGGGCAAACGCCTTGCCGAAGCATCTGCAGCCGCATGGGAAGTGTTCAAGGAGGTGGACGACGCGCTCGGCCAGAAACTCTCGAAGCTGATGTTTGAAGGCCCCCAGGCAGAACTGACCCTAACCGCCAATGCCCAGCCGGCGCTTATGGCGGTCAGCGTGGCCCTGGTGCGCACGCTGGAGAAAGACGGCGGCAAGCGCCTGGCCGATGGTTGTAATTATGTCGCAGGTCACTCGCTGGGCGAATACTCGGCCCTGACGGCTGCGGGCTCTCTGAAGCTGGCGGATGCGGCCCGTCTGCTCCGCCGCCGCGGTGAGGCCATGCAGGCTGCCGTGCCGGTTGGCGCCGGTGCAATGGCGGCGCTGCTGGGGATGGACGTTCCCGACGTGGAACAAGTGGTCGCCGATGCTTCCAGCGCGGGCGTGTGCGCCATCGGTAATGACAATGCCCCGGGTCAGGTGGTGGTAAGCGGCGCCACAGCCGCAGTTGAGCGCGCGGTCGAACTGGCCAAGGAGCGCGGCGTGCACAAGGCCGTAATGCTGGACGTCAGCGCACCCTTCCATTGCCCGCTGTTGCAGCCTGCCGCTGACGCCATGCAGCAAGCGCTGGCGGAAATCGATCTGGACGAGCCGCTCGTGCCGCTGATCGCCAATGTGACAGCGGCTCCCGTTACCGATCCGGAAGAAATCCGCCGCGTGCTGGTGGAGCAGGTTACGGCCACCGTTCGCTGGCGCGAATGCGTGCTGGCGATGGGCGAGCTGGGGGTTGATACCTTGGTGGAGATGGGCGAGGGCAAGGTGCTTGCCGGCATGATCCGCCGCGTCAACCGAGAAATCAAAGGTGTGCCGGTCCAGGGGCCGGACGATCTCGAAGCACTTGTTGCTACCTGGTAGAAGTTGCGTCCAGCCGTTAGAGGCTTGGCAGTAGAGAAAGGCATTCCATGTTTGATCTGACGGGCCGCCGCGTCCTGGTTACCGGGGCTTCCGGCGGCATCGGCGGTGCCATAGCCCGCGGCTTGCACGCCAATGGTGCCACGGTCGCCCTTTCCGGCACCCGCGAAGCCGCGCTCCAGGAACTCGCTGCAGAGCTCGGCGAGCGCACGGCGGTCGTCGCCTGCAATCTCTCCGATCCTGAAGCGGTCGAAGGCCTCGTGCCCCGCGTGAACGAGGCGCTGGGCGGTCTGGACATCCTGGTGAACAATGCCGGCCTGACCCGAGACGGCCTGGCGATGCGTATGAAGGATGACGACTGGCAGGCGGTGATCGATGTGAACCTGACGGCCAGCTTCCGCCTAGCCCGCGCCGCCTTGCGTGGCATGACCCGGGCCCGTTTTGGCCGAATCATCGGAATTACTTCCATCGTCGGCGTCACCGGCAATCCCGGTCAGGTGAATTATGCGGCTTCGAAAGCGGCGATGATCGGCATGAGCAAGTCGCTTGCGGCCGAAGTTGCGACCCGCGGCATCACCGTGAATTGCGTGGCGCCCGGCTTCATCGAAACCGCCATGACCGATGCTTTGAATGACAAACAGAAAGAAGCCATCCTTCCCCATATCCCCGCCGGATATATGGGCGCACCGGATGATATCGCAGCGTCGGTCACTTATTTGGCCAGTGATGAGGCGCGCTATATGACCGGTCAAACCCTGCACGTGAACGGCGGAATGGCGATGATTTAGGGGCCTGCGCGCTCTGTACCCTTGCAATTCTCACTAAACACGCCGATTTGCGTGGCTGTATAAGGCGCTTCTATGTGTGGCGGCTCTTGTCAAATGATGGTAACACCCCCTCGCATTGTGTAGGGAACCGGTCTTTGGCAGACGGGACGCGCTGCATCGGAACCTGGCTATTTGAGAGCCGCTTCAAACCAACACGGACAATACAAGGACCCGTATCTATGAGCGACGTTAAGCAAAAAGTTATCGATATCGTTATCGAGCACCTGGGCGTTGAAGCCGACAAGGTTACTGAAAACGCCACGTTTATCGATGACCTGGGCGCGGACTCGCTGGATACGGTTGAACTGGTCATGGCGTTCGAAGAAGCCTTCGGCGTGGAAATCCCCGACGACGCCGCAGAAAGAATTCAGAGCGTCAACGATGCCATCGCTTATATCGAAGCGAATTCCTGATCCGGAAAACAAACGCGGCGGGTCGCTGAAGTGTTCCCGCCAGCGGGAGATTAGCGATGCGCCGTGTTGTGGTTACAGGCCTCGGATTGGTATCGCCGCTGGGTTGTGGCGTCGATGCCTCATGGAACCGGCTGATTGCAGGTGAATCGGGCCTTGGCCCCATCACCCGCTTCGACCCCAGTGATCTGCCCGCCCGGGTAGCTGCACAATTGCCCGAAGGTGATACTGCCGATGGCCTCTGGAATCCTGATGATTGGTTGGAAAAGCGCGAACAGCGCAAGGTCGATCCCTTCATCACCTATGGCATTGCCGCCGCCCAGCAGGCCGTCGATGATTCCGGCTGGAAGCCGACAGATGAAGAAGCCCGCTGCCGCACCGGCGTGATGATCGGCTCCGGCATTGGCGGTCTCAGCACTATCGCGGACACCGCAATTACCCTGCATGAAAAAGGCCCCCGCCGGGTCTCCCCATTCTTCATCCCGGCCGCCCTGATCAATCTGGTCTCTGGTCAGGTATCCATCCGCTTTGGCTTTAAAGGCCCGAACCATGCGCCGGTGACCGCCTGTGCGACCGGTGCCCATGCCATTGGCGATGCCGGGCGTCTGATCGCTTTTGATGATGCCGATGTGATGGTCGCCGGCGGCTCTGAAGCTGCCATCTGTAAGCTGGGAATCGCTGGCTTCGCTGCGGCGCGTGCACTTTCCTCTGGATACAATGACGATCCAACCCGCGCCTCCCGCCCCTGGGACAAAGGCCGCGATGGCTTTGTCATGGGCGAGGGTGCAGGCGTCGTCGTGCTGGAAGAATATGAGCACGCCAAGGCCCGCGGTGCCAAAATCTATGGCGAGTTGAAAGGTTACGGCCTTTCTGGTGATGCCCACCATATCACCGCCCCGGCGGATGATGGCGACGGCGGCTTCCGCGCAATGGTCGCGGCGCTGAAGCGGGCCGAACTCAACACTACCGACATCGACTATATCAACGCTCATGGAACCTCCACGCCGTTGGGCGATGAGATCGAGTTGGGCGCGGTGAAGCGCCTGTTCGGCAAGCATGCCTATGAACTCGCCATGTCATCAACCAAGTCCGCGGTCGGCCACTTGCTGGGCGCTGCCGGTGCGGTGGAGGCTATTTTCTCCATCAAGGCATTGCAGAACGGTATCCTGCCGCCGACGCTCAATTTGGAAGACCCCTCCGACGGTTGCGACATCAATCTCGTACCGCTGAAGGCCCAAGAACGCCCGCTGCGTGCCGTGCTGTCGAACTCTTTCGGCTTTGGTGGTACGAACGCCT
Organism: Alphaproteobacteria bacterium; assembly: GCA_965202745.1. Lineage (GTDB taxonomy): Bacteria > Pseudomonadota > Alphaproteobacteria > Bin95 > Bin95 > JACKII01. Next base: position 97,440 of record CBDBCB010000014.1, on the reverse strand, counting down.
CGCTGATCTTCACGCAGGTGTAAGCGCAGGAGGTAAGCACTCTTGCGATACCTCGTCCTTCTCATCCTGGTTGCCGCCGCCGCCGCAGGCGGCGCGTACCTATGGTTTGAGAAGGAAATTGACGAGCGGGGACCGTCCACCGCCGCGACGCGGGTGCTCATCGAGCGCGGCAGCGGCTTGTCGAGGGTTGCCAGCCAGTTGGAAGCGGCAGGCGTCGTCGATCAGGCCCGGCTCTTTCAGGCCTACGTAACCCTCGAAGGCAAGCAGGCCGCTCTTCAGGCTGGCGAGTACCAGTTTCCCGCAGGCGATAGTATGGAAGCCGTTCTTGACCGGTTGGTCCGCGGTGAGACCATGCGGCACCAGATCGTCTTTCCGGAAGGTCTGACCAGCCACACGATTCTGGCGCAACTCGCCGCCGCCACTGACTTGACCGGTGAATTGGCGAAGTCCGTTCCCGAAGGCAGTCTTTTGCCTGCCGCCTACGACTTCACTTTTGGTGAAAGTCGGACGGCAATCATAAAGCGCATGCAAAAAGCCATGGACGAAGCGGTCGCCGAGGCCTGGGCGAAGCGGGCGGCGGACGTGCCGCTGAAATCGCCAGAGGAGTTGGTGATCCTGGCCTCCATCGTGGAGAAGGAAACCGGCCTTTCCGGCGAGCGTGGCAAGGTCGCAGGCGTTTTCGTCAACCGGCTGAAAAAGGGAATGAAGCTCCAGTCTGACCCAACGACCATTTACGCGGTCACCCGTGGCAAGGGGGTGCTTGGCCGGGGGCTGAGACGCAGCGAATTGGCTAAGCAAGATCCCTACAACACTTATCACATCAAGGGCCTGCCGCCCGGCCCCATCGCCAATCCAGGGCGGGAGGCGCTGATGGCGGTTGCGCAACCGGAAGCAACAGAGGCCTTGTATTTCGTTGCGGACGGCACTGGTGGCCACGCTTTCGCCAAGACCTTCGCCGAACACAACCGCAACGTCGTGGCATGGCGCAAAATCGAGCGCAAACGGAAGGCGGGTCAATGACCTTATCCTCAATGACCGGCTTTGGCCGGGCGCAGGGCGTTACCAACGGCCTTGCCTGGGCGTGGGAGGTGCGGAGTGTCAATGGCCGCGGCCTGGATCTGCGCTTGCGCCTGCCGTCCGGCTACGAGGCACTGGATCAGCCGGCTCGCAAGCTGGCAGGCTCTCTGCTGGCGCGTGGCAATGTCTCGATCAATTTGCAGGTTCAGCAGGAGAGGACGGAAAACCGCTACCAACTGAATACGGAATGGCTGGCTGTGGTCAGCGAAGCCGCCCGCAAAATCCGCGAGACTGACAACACCAGCGACTTCGGCCCTATCCAGCCGGAAGGCCTGCTGGCGCTGTGGGGTGTGATCGAATCGGTGGACGAGAACAGCCAGGCCACGCTCGATGAGTCTGTGCAGAAGGCTATTCTGGCCGGCGTCAACACCGCTCTCGAAGCCCTCGCCACAGCCCGCCGGGACGAAGGCCGGGCCCTTCATGCGGTTCTGACAAGCCATCTAGATGGCATTGAGAGCTTGGCTTCTGCTGCCCGCGAAACCGCCGCCATGCAGCCGCAGGCATTGCAGGACCGGATGCTGCGCACCGTCGGTGATCTGGTGAGCCAATCGCCCGCCCTGCCGGATGAGCGGATAGCGCAGGAAGTGGCAATGCTCGCGTCGAAGGCGGACGTGCGCGAGGAACTGGATCGCTTCGAGGCGCACATCGCCTCCGGTCGTAATCTGCTGAACAGCGGCAAGCCGTGTGGCCGCAAGCTGGAATTCCTGGCGCAGGAGTTTCACCGTGAGGCGAATACGCTCGGCAGCAAATCCCAGGACATCGAATTGACCCGAATCGGACTAGACCTGAAGGCTACAATCGATCAAATCCGCGAGCAGGTCGCCAACGTCGAATAAGCCGGCGCTGGGCTGTGCGCCGCGAAAAGGGATAGAGACGCTATGGATTCCGTTCTGCGCCGCCGTGGCTTGATGCTGGTGCTTTCCTCGCCCTCCGGTGCGGGCAAGACGACGATTTCACGTCAATTGCTGGCCGCGGATCCCAACCTGCAAATGTCTGTCTCCGCTACCACGCGGGCGAAACGGCCCGGCGAGACGGAGGGTATAGACTATCACTTTGTCGACCGGGAGGCCTTCAGCATCATGCTGAACAAGGACGAATTGCTGGAGCACGCCAAGGTCTTTGATTACTATTACGGCACCCCCAAGCAGCCGGTCGAAAAAGCTCTGAAAGCGGGCAAGGACGTGTTGTTCGACATCGACTGGCAGGGCACCCAGCAGTTGGGAGAATCGGCGCGCGATGATCTGGTTTCGGTATTCATCCTGCCGCCATCGACCCGCGCGCTGGAAGAACGTCTGGCCAAACGAGCCCAGGACCCGCCAGAAGTCGTCGCCCGCCGCATGAGCGAAGCGGCCTCAGAGATGAGCCACTACCCCGAATATGATTATGTGATCGTCAATGACGATTTGGCTGCCAGCGTCGCGCGCGTCCAGGCAATCCTTGCAGCTGAGCGCTGCCGCCGCGACCGCCTGGTTGGCCTCTCAACCTTCGTGCAAGGGTTGCGGGCTGGCTATTGAGCTACTGAGCGGCCTCATACGCGGCTGCCAGCTTCACGAAATCGGCAGGCAATAGCTCCTCGGCACGGGCGGAGGAGAGGAGGCCCGCACGCTCCAACAACGCTTCCGGCGGTCCGACCCAGCTTTTCAGGCTGGAGCGCAGGGTCTTCCGGCGTTGCCCGAATGCCGCTGCTGTACACGCTTCCAGCGTTGCTAGCTTGCAGGGTAATGGCTCGCGTTTCGGTGTCAGCACCACCACGCTGGACGCCACTTTAGGCGGTGGATGGAAAGCGCCAGGAGCCAGGTCGAAGGCCTTGCGGATATGGCAGAACACCTGGGTCAGCACCGAAAGCCTGCCATAGGCTTTGGTCCTGGGCTTTGCGGCCAAGCGCTCCACCACTTCCTTTTGAAACATCAGCGTCAGACCGTCAAAGCCGTCAATCTGCGCCAGCCAGCGGGTTAGCAGCACCGTGGAAATATTATAGGGCAAGTTCGCCACAATCTTGCGTGGAGCCTCTCCCAGCGCTGTCAGGTCGATATCCAGCGCGTCGGCCTGCACCACCTCCAACCGGCCGGGATAGGCTGCCGCCACCTCTGCCAGTGCGGGCAGGGCACGGGAATCATATTCCACCGCCACCACTCGGGCGGCGTTGGCATCCAGCAAAGCCCGTGTCAGGCCACCGGGCCCCGGCCCGATCTCAAACATCGTGCCCTGGCTAAGGTCCCCTGCGGCTGCAGCGATGCGGGCGATCAGGCGTGGGTCGGTCAGGAAGTGCTGGCCATAGCGCTTTAGCGGAGCCAGTCCGTGCGCCGCTATCACCTCACGCAGAGGCGGCAGCGTGGCAGCGCTGGGCAGTTCAGCCAAGACTGCGCCGCCGGGCTATCTCATCCGCCATGCGCAGGGCAGCAAAGAAGCTGGCAGGGCTGGCCTTGCCCGTGCCGGCAATGTCAAATGCAGTGCCATGATCTGGTGAGGTGCGCACAATCGAAAGCCCCAGGGTGATGTTCACGCCCTCGTTGAACGCCAGCGTCTTCAGCGGAATCAACCCTTGATCATGATACAGGCAAATCGCTGCATCGTATTGCGCGCGGGCAGCAGCGTGGAACATGGAGTCCGGCGCGAGCGGACCCAGCACCTGCACGCCATGAGCGCGCAATGTCTCGGCGGCGGGCCGTACAAACCGGATTTCTTCGTCGCCCATCGCGCCATCTTCGCCCGCATGCGGGTTCAACCCTGCCAGGGCAAGCCGGGGTGTGGCAATGCCGAAATCCTGCCGCAACGCCTCAGCCACTCGCAACGATGTCTCTACAATCATTGCCGCATTCAGGCGGGCGATAGCTTTGGCCAACGGCTCGTGGATGGTCAGCGGCACCACCCGCAAGCCCGCGCCTGCCAGCATCATGATGGAGGGCTTAGAGGCATCGGTTAGATGCGCCAGAAATTCCGTATGGCCTGGAAATGCAAAGCCGCTGCCGTAGAGCGTAGCCTTGTGCACCGGTTGGGTAACCACCCCGCCAACCTCACCCGCCATCGCCAGCCTTACGGCTTGCTCGATACTACCGGTTACGGCTTTGGCGTTTTGCGGGTTTGCCTGCCCCATGCAAACTTTCCCCGGCAGGTCCATCGGGAAAACCGGCAGTGCAGTCTCAAAGCAGGCGGCGGCTTCTTGTGCCGAGCAGACTTCTTCCAATGGAACATCCCACCCCAGCTTGCCGGCGAGCGCTCGCAGCCTTTCTGCATTGTCGATTGCCAGGAAGGGCGGCAGATTTTCGCTGCTCCGATCGCGCCAGGCGGCCAAGGTCAGTTCCCCACCGATCCCAGCCGGGTCGCCCATGGTGACTGCCAGCACTAGGAGCCGTCCCCGGTATTCTGGATAATCGCATCCTGCCGCAATTCCCGCATGTAGCGGCGGGCCAGAATATCGGCTTCCCGTTGCATCAGATTATCGCGAACAGCCTCGCGGCTTGGCAATCCGAGCGACTTTTCGCGCTTGCCGCATAACATCAGAACCAGCGCGCCGTCTTGCAGGCGCAACAGGTCCGATATCTTGCCTGGCTTTAGTTCGGCAACGATGGGCTGGAGACCCCTGGGCATGTCGCCCAAGCGCAATTCACCCAAATTGCCTTTCTGCGGATCGCCGGCGCGGGTTGCGTATCGTTCCACCGCTGCGCAACTGTTCAGGCTGGCGCGCGCTTTGGACAAGCGGATGAGTACGTCCCGCTTGCGCTGATTGTTGGCGCCGGCCGGATAGGGCAGAAACACCCGGCGCATGTCATAGACCGTTTCTACTTGGCCTTCCGCGCCAAATGTCCGGCGCTCGCGCAGCGCCAGCAAGTAGTAGCCGTCCGCGACTTCGATCGGCCGCGTGATTTGTCCCGGTTGCAGCAGGTTAACGGCGTCAGCCAGTTTGCCTTCGAGCTGCCCTGGACGCACCCAACCAGTGTCCCCCCCAGAACCCGCGGTTGCAGCTTGGGAAAACTGGCGTGCAATCTCCGTAAATTGGGCACCCCGGCGCATTTCCTGCACCAGCCGCTCCGCTGTTTGGTGCGCCCGGGTCAGCTCGGACGGGGAGTTGGCGGCGATGAAAATCTCGCCCAGCAGATATTCCGTGCCGCCTTTTTCCCGCAGACTGTCCAGGTAGGCATCAATGTCTTCTTCCACTACCGACGGACGCGACCGCAAGCGTAGTGAAACCGCCTGCCGCCATGCCAGCGTTGCCCGAATTTGCTCAATCAGCGTGTTGGCGTCCAGCTTGCGGGCGGTTAGTACGGAAATCAGCTGACCTTCCGCCATGCGGTTTTGCTTCTCGATCCGGCCAATAGCTGCCTGAATTTCAGAATCGGCAACTTTGATCCCCAACCGCTCTGCTTCCTGCAACTGCAACTGCTCGTCGACCAGATTCTCGGTGATCTGACCGCTAATACGGGCGGCGGCCTCGCCGGTCAGCGGCGTTCGTGACGACATTGACACGAACCGCAGGCGCGAATCGACATCATACGACGAAATCGGCCGATCATTGACGACCCGCACGATACGGAGTCCCTCGGACTGTGCGATTGCACTGCCATTGGTCACAAATACCGCGGTGACCAGCAGCGCGGTGGACAGGGTCAGGCGTACTAGGGAACGCAACAATTCAGCCATTAACCGTCTTCAGTGTACAAAAGCCAAGCAGCCCCTAACATAAGGGCGCATGCGGTCGGTGCCCAGGCGGCAAGTGTGGCGGGTATCTGTTCTGACTGGCCCAGCCGCAAAAACACCTGACTGAGAATGTAGTACCCGATACCGGCGACCGCGCCCATAGACATTAGCGCCAGCAGCCCGCCACGCCTTGGCGGCCTGATTGCGAACCCTGCTGCGATCAGCACCATGGCGCAAAGGCCGATGGGGGAAGCTAGGGTCGCATGAAAGTGCACTCTGTGCGGAGCGGCGGAGAAACCGGCTTCCTCGATTTTTTTGATGAAACCTGGCAAGACCCAAATCGGCGTACTGCGCGGGTTGGCGACGTTTTCCTCAATGCTGGTCCAGTCGAGCTTGGTCGAAAGCGTCAGGTTCTCTAGCTTTTGCTCCGGCGTTGCCGGGCCGATGATCCGTACTTCGGTGAACTGCCATTCACCGTTTGCAAGTTTCGCCGTCGCGGCATCGATACGGGCATTAAACCGGTCCTGGTCGACAAATTGCAGAACCGTGACATCCCCCAAGACTTGGTCCTGCGCCCGCAGCCGCTGACCGTGAATAATCAGGTCATAGGTGCCGGAATAGTCTTTTAGCCATAACCCTTCGCCGGTCAGCAGGGGATTGTTCGGCCGCTTGTTGAAATGGCTGACCTCCATGCTTTCAAATAGGTTCAGCGATGCTGCGGCCAGCGGATTGAAGGCGATGACCTTAAGCAGCCCCAACGCAAACGCGGCCAGCAGTCCCGGCAGCAGCAATTGCCAGACCGACAGCCCTGCGGCTCTGGCAACCGCCAATTCCTGGTGCCGCGACATGCACCAAAGCGCAGCCATGCTGGCGAAGAGCATGGCGAACGGCAATGTCACTTCCAGGATATGGGGCAAATGCAGCAGCGCCATGGTTGCGATAATGTCCATGCCGACGTCTGGGCGGGACGAAGCCCGGCGGACCAGTTCCATCATGTCGATGAGCACGACCATCACTGCCGCCACAGCCAGAGAGCCTGCAAACCACAGCAAAAACTGCCTGGCGATATAGATCGAAATGCTAACGGGCACCCGCGCGCTTTCTATGCCGGTTCATCGTCGTCATCGATGGTCGTCGTACAGCGCCATCGTATGCCGGGGAGATTGGCACCGGGTCAAGTCCGCCGGCGTGGTACGGGTGGGGGAGAGTGGGTCGGGTCTCATCGTCGGTAAGAGGGGGGCAATCGGTGCGACGAGACCCGACGCGCGGTCCGGCCTAAAAAGAGGGGGCAAAATAAGCCGGACACAGGCAACGGCGCGCCGAGGGGGAGGCAACGCCGATGCGAGCATCTTATGTGTTATGTTTTTGAATAGTATGAAAGTGCAATTTTTGAATATGTAATGTATAGTCGGGGATCGCTTTGCCTATTTGGGCTTCTTTATGGGGCGCTTTGCCGAAATAATAGGCCGATCTTGGCCATAAAGGCGTGAAATTGCGTCACTTCTCAGTTCGCGAAAAACTGACCAGCGAAACCCTGTCGCGTGGATAACCGCCGCATCGCCGCGCGCAATTAGCACATGCCCTTTGGTGTAGAGCAGATCACCGTGCTGCCAGGTGGCGGAATCCAGCGGTAGAGATACGCCGGCAGTCTGCGCCTGCTGGTCGGAATCGCGCATCACCGCCTGACCGCACAGCGCCAGCGACACCTGAACCAGGCCGGAACAATCGATGCCCCCATGACCGCGGGCTCCCCAGAGGTACGGCAGGCCCAGCAGCCGTTCGGCGACCAAAACCCAGTCGGCCTCATAATAGTCCAGAGGGGCAACGTGCCCGGCAAAGATAAAGCCGCCGCCCGCCAGCCGGTGGAACCGCTCGCCTGGCGCATCTACGTGCACTTGCGCGCCCAATGAAAGTGAATGCAACGGCGCTGCAATCTGTTCCCGGTCGGACAGAACAACAGTTTGACCGGCGGTTACCTTGTGGGTCGGCTGCGGTGTGGAGACTGCCAGGGCGTTTTCCTGCATATAACCCACATATCCGTCATTTGCCGATTGCACCCAGGCCCAGCCGTCCCTGCGCTCAAAGACGCTGACGGCTTCACCATGCAGCAACTGGCTGTCCATTGCCGCGCTGGCATCAGGGTGGCGCAGAAGAGGGATGGCAGGGGCAGCAATACGGGCAGGCTTTCCCTCCACAAAGCGGGTGGCCTGAACCTGCCCCTCCAGCCGCGCGTTCGCCAAGTCGGGCCGGAAGGCGTTCTGTCGCCAGTCGAGTACGGTGCCGGGCGTTGTCATCAGGGGACCTGCAGAAAGCCTTCCATCACTGGCACTGACGGGCCACCGACTCGCACAGCAGAAACATCGCCATCAGATTTGTCGGCAGAGCCGCGAATGAGGCTGGGGCGGCCCATCTCCACCCCTTGGGTGATGGAGAGGTCGAACGTGCCATCGGCAGCAGGGTTCAAGTTCGCCAGGAATCCGCTCAAAGCCGCTGCGGCGCTGCCCGTAGCCGAATCTTCTGCCACGCCATACAACGGTGCGAACATGCGGGCCTGCACACTCTCCGCGCCGGTACGCACATAGCAATAGACGGCGTCTCCCGGCAGGTTGGCGAAATGCCGGTCGAACGCAGGCGCGTCCGGATAGGCAGCTGCCAGCGTCGCGAGATCCGGCAGTTCTGCAATGGTAAACGGCAGACCGACGGAGGCCATTTGCGGTGCGTGGCCAACGGTCAGGATCTGTTGCTCGGTCAAGCCGATTGCCTGGGCAACATGTGCGGCTGAGACTTCCGCACCCAATTCCAGTGGCGCGGGTGCGGTGAGTTCCGTGCTGACCGGCGCGCCTGCGGTATCGCGGTCGATGGTCAGATTAACTAGCCCAGCTTTCTCCTCAAAGCGCAGCATCCCGCCCACGGGTTTGCCGTGCACCTGGCCTAGCGTGGCCAATACGAAAGCGGTGCCGACATTGGGGTGTCCAGCGAACGGGACTTCGTGGCCGGGTGTGAAAATGCGCAACTGGGCGTCATTCTCGGGCGAGAAGGGGGGGAGGACAAACGTGCTCTCGGCGAAGTTGAACTCGCGCGTGATGGCTTGCATTTGCGCTGTCGTCAGGCCGCGGGCATCGGGGATCACTGCCAACTGGTTGCCGCCAAACTGCTGCTCGGTGAAAACATCGACCGTCAAATAGTTAAAGCGCATGGGTCGCCTCCATAGGCGTTATGCTGGCGGTACAGCTTCGGACGGGGATCACGGATGCAAGCGGGCATCGGTATGCCAGTCGGCGGTGAATTGGCCGGAAGGCGCTATTCTGCCTTTTCAATTTCCGACACCTCCTGCAGGTATTCTCTTTCCGTGATGATACCCATGTCGCGCGCCCGTTGAAGGTCTTCACGTTGCTTTTCGGGGGATACCAGTACGTTCGTCACGTTGGTTCGCTCTGTACCGCAGCCAGCAGCGGTGAGCCCGAGGGCCAAGAGCAGGAAATACAGTGGTCAACGGCGCATGGCGATTACTCGTCCAATATCTTTTGGCGTTCTTTCTGATACTCTTCCTGAGAAATCGCGCCAGCGTCGAGGGCACCTTTCAGGTCAATCAGCCTTTGCCCCTTGGATACGGTTGTGTTGGTAACGGATGTTTCCGTCTTGGCTCCGCCGCCGCCACACGCCGCCAGCGGTACGCAGATCGCAACCGCCACAATAAGTGCTTTAACAATTGACATTATGCGTTCTCAGCCTCTGAGGATCGGAAAGCGTTCAGTACATCACCGAAGACTCAGAATCCCGCCGGGTCAAGGTTCGAATCATCACGTTGTCTTGCGGGAGGAGCTAGCCCTCTTCTTCCCGCGCTTCCGCCATGGCTTCCAGGGTCGGGAAGTGGAAGTCGGGCGTTACGGGGGCCTCCGGCGGCATGGTCGCGCCCCAGCCGTCCACATCCAGCCGCCGGTCGATCCAGGCGCTGGTCAGGCCCTGCCGCTTTGCCTGTACGTGATCGTGAAACAGGGATTGCGCGGTGTGCAGTATTTTCGCTGCCGGAATGCCCGCCGCAGCTTCCTTCTCCAGTATGTACGTAAAATTTCGGGGGTTCGGTTTGTAGCTGCCGACATCTTCCGCGGTGTAGACCGCATCGAACACGTCGCCCAATTTGGCTTGCGAATGCGCAAAGCTGCCGCGGTCAACGTTAGAGAGGATCACTAGCCGGTAGTGCTTTTTCAGCCGAACCAGTGCTTCGGCCGCATCCGGAAACGCGGGCCAGTTTTTGACCGAGCCGCCAAACTCTGCCGCTTCAGCAGCACTCGCGCTCATGTCCCAGGCAGCGGCCATCCGGTGCAACGTCTTCGCCAATAACTCTGGGTAAAGCATACCCGGTGTTTCGCGCTGCTGGGTGGATTCACTGTTGGCAAAGTTTTCCAGAATGGCGTCGTCGGATTTCTCCTGGCCCTTGCTCTTCAGCCAATGCCGGACAGCGGTTGAGATGCCCCCCTCCCAATCGATCAGCGTGCCGTAGCAATCGAACGTCAGCGTGTTGAAATCTGATAAGCGCATTGCCAATACTCACTCCACGTTGTCACATGTATCTACGTCTTATGTATCTACATTCGTAATTATAGCTGGGAGTTAAGCGCAGTAAGCACGCACAATCGCCTAGACGATTCGCCCCTGCGGCATCCGCTTCATGGGCGGATGCCAAATCTTTTCGGACCGGTAAATTGTTTCAGCGGCATTTGCGACCACTCCACCCACTGGCAGAGATAAGGCCGGGTTTTCCGCGGATCGATGAGTTCGTGCATCGCAAAGCTCTCAGCGCGTGCATTTGGCGAGAGCTTTGCTGACATCTCCGCCTCAAGGCGTGCGCGCTCCGCCGCCGGATCATCCGCCGCCTCAATCTGGCGGCGGAAGGCGACGGCCACGCCGCCCTCCAGTGGCAGCGCGCCCATCTCGGCGCTGGGCCAGCCCAGCACGTAGGCGTTGTGGCCATAGTGCGCGGCACCGGCCACGCCGTAATTTTTGCGTACCAGGATAGTTGCCCAGGGCAGTTCGCACATGGCAGCGGCCAGCACGGCCGACGTGCCGTAGCGGATGGCTCCGCCCGATTCTGCGCCTGGCCCGATCATAAATCCGGGTTCATCGACGAAGGTGACGACCGGGAGGTTGAAGGTCTCGGCGATCTCAATAAGGCGGCGTACCTTTTGCGCCGCCTCCGCGGTCATTGCGCCGGCCATGAAGCGGCAATCATTGGCGAAAAAGGCTACCGGGTGCCCGTTCAGCCGCGCATAGCCACATATCAAGGCCGGGCCATAGGCGCGCCCGAACTCAAAATAGCTATCCTGATCCACGACCATTTTGATGAGTTTGCGCATGTCATAGGCATGGCGCCGGTCAGTCGGCACAATAGACAGCAACCCATCCTCTGCCCGGTCTACTGGGTCGCTGCAGTCCTGTACCGGCGGCAATTCCCAGACATTCTGCGGCATGTAGGATAAGAATTGGCGTATCATGGCCAATGCGGATTCCTCGTCCTTTGCCACTGCGTCGATGACGCCTGACTTGGCGTGGACTTTGGGCCCGCCGAGTTCTTCCTTGGTGATGGGCTTGCCCAATGCCCGCTCCACCAGCGCCGGACCGCCGATCATCACTTGGCTGTTTTCCGACATGACCGAGAAATGACTCGCCACCAACCGAGACGCAGGCAGGCCAGCCACTGCGCCCAAGCCTGCGGTTGCCACCGGCACGGTCTCCAGACACTGCGCCACGATCTGAAACCGCGGTTTGTCATAAACCGGGGAGCCAACTGGCTCATTACCGGTAGAACCCGTTACCGAACCGCCACCACCCTGGTGGATGCGGACCAGCGGCACTTTATATTGCAGCGCCAATTCTTCGATATAGACGCTCTTGCGCAGCCCCGCTGCGTTGGGGGAGCCGCCCCGAACGGTGAAGTCTTCACCGCCGACCGCTGCAAAGCGCCCGTTGATCTTTGCCAGTCCCGCAATGTAGTTGCCTGGTGTGAAACCGGTCAGATTGCCTTGCTCGTCCCTCTCTGCCCCGCCTGCGCCGATGCCGTGCTCGGCAAATGAGCCCTTGTCCGTCAGCGCACCGATGCGCTCCCTGATCGTCAACTCACCTCTGGCATGTTTGCGGGCGACGGCTTCATCGCCGCCTTGCTTCATGGCCAGTGCGCGTTTTCGGTTGATGTCGTCGACTTGGGTTTGCCAGCTCATGAGCTACTTTCTGTTGGTCTGATCGAAACGTTTGCATCTACAAGCGTTTCGATCAGACCACTCTTTCAATGCGTTGGTGGTTCGATTCCGCAAACTGATGGGTACCATCCTTGTCCACCGAACCACTAGGTAGGCGGGACCGGCGGATGCTACGCAGCCAGGCTGCTGCTGGCAAATATTTACCGGCACAATCGCGCGCCTTGGCTACCCAGTGGTCTGCTGCGGCTAGCGGGTGATCTGCGCAGCAAATAGACAGTAACTGCCTATTAGTTGGGCACAATGCCTATATGGATTGCATTATGATGAAATTGCGCGATAAACGGGCATTTTTTGCTTGTATGGGTCAATAATCGGGCGTTTAGGTCTGCTTGCGATAATGTTTTAAGCAGGGAGAACATCTGGATGCCGTCCTCATTTCATCTCATTTTGATGCTGCTGCCGGTTTTGGCCTTGCCATTTCCGGCGCTGGCCGAAGACACGTTGAATTCTGGCGACACCGCCTGGATCATTGCGGCAAGCGCGCTGGTGCTGTTCATGACCCTGCCAGGTCTGGCGCTGTTCTATGCCGGGCTGGTGCGCAGCCAAGCAGTGCTCTCGGTTATCATGCATTGCTTCGCCATTGCCTGTGTGGCCAGCGTACTTTGGCTGGTTATCGGTTACAGCCTTGCGTTCGACAGCAGCATTGCTGGCGGCTGGGTTGGCGGTTTTGGCAAAGCATTCTTCTCCGGCGTTACATCGGATGTGCTCAACGGCTCGATCCCTGAGATTGTGTTTGCCGTTTTCCAGATGACCTTTGCCGTTATCACCCCGGCGCTGATCGTTGGCGCTTATGTGGAGCGTATTAAGTTCTCTTCTGTCCTGATCTTCAGCAGCGCATGGCTTTTGCTGGTTTATGCACCGGTCTGTCACTGGGTCTGGGGCGGCGGTTGGCTTGCCGGCATGGGGGTGATGGATTTCGCGGGCGGCATTGTCGTTCACGCAACCGCTGGTGTCTCTGCATTGGTCATCGCCATCCTGCTGGGCTCCCGCCGCGGCTTTCCGGACAGCGTGCGTCCCCCGCACAATCCCGGCATGACTGCAGCCGGTGCGGCGATGCTGTGGGTCGGCTGGTTCGGCTTCAACGGCGGCAGCCAACTGGCGGCTGATGGCGGTGCGGGCATGGCTATCATGGCCACCCATATCGCAGCAGCGACGGCAGCTATTGTCTGGTCCGCAATCGAGTGGATCAAATTCGGCAAACCGTCTGTCGTCGGTGCCGTCACCGGCATTATTGCAGGCTTGGCGACAGTTACGCCGGCCAGCGGCTTTGTTGGTCCGATGGGCGGCCTGATTCTGGGTGCAGCGGGTGGCTTTGTCTGCTTCTATCTGGTGCAGATCGTAAAGTTCTGCCTCAAAATCGACGATAGCCTGGACGTGTTTGCGGTCCACGGCATTGGCGGCATCATGGGTTCGTTGCTGGTTGCGGTCCTCGCGCTGGGTGCATTTGGCGGCGGCGGCCTTGCCGACGGCCAGACCGTTGGCGGTCAGCTGGGTGTTCAGGCGCTGGGTGTTGTTGTTACCCTCGTGTGGTCAGCAGTGTTCACCTTTATCATCGTCAAGGTTACGGGCGCGCTGACCGGTGGTTTGCGTGTAAGCCAGGATGAAGAAATCACCGGCATCGATCTCGCCTCCCATGGCGAGCGTGGCTATGATCTCAACTAGGCAGGAAAGGATACTGCAATGAAATTGGTCATGGCGGTCATTAAACCGCATAAGCTAGAGCCCGTCCGTGAAGCGCTGACCGATATTGGCGTTACGGGCCTGACTGCCAGCGAAGTCAAAGGCTTCGGCCGGCAGAAAGGTCATACGGAGATCTACCGGGGAGCGGAGTACAGCATCTCCTTCGTGCCCAAGGTAAAGATCGAAGTGGTGGTTCCGGACGATTTGGTCGAGCAGGTGGTGGAAACCATCAAGACGGGTGCCGAGACCGGCCAGATCGGTGATGGCAAGATCTTCGTTTATGACGTCCTCAGCGCCACCCGCATCCGCACCGGCGAATCCGGCGACGACGCGCTGTAGCGCTGCAGCCATCTGGTAAGCAGTGACCGATCACCCTGGAGCAGCGAATAGCGCTCCGGGGTGAACTTTTTTAAGGCATGGGGTAGACCAAGCGGGTTCACGCTTATGGAGTATTACTATGACCGCCACCCACGCCTACCAGGACGATCCCCGCAACGCCTCCATCCTTATTTGCGTAAACGGGGAGCATAAGCCACGGGCGGAAGCCATGGTCTCCGTCTTCGACTCAGGCTTCATCCTGGGCGATGGCGTGTGGGAGGGCCTGCGCCTGCACAATGGCAAGATCGCCTTCATCGACCAACATATGGAGCGGCTCTATGAAGGCGCGCAGGCGCTCGACATGGATATCGGTCTGACGCCGGCAGAAATGACTGCCCGCATCTACGCCATCTGCCAGGCGAACGGGATGGAGCGCGAGAGCGGGGTTCATATCCGCCTGATGGTTACTCGTGGTATCAAGGCGACGCCTTACCAAGACCCTCGCGTCACCATCGGTGCGCCGACCGTGGTTATTATCCCCGAATATAAGACGCCGACGCCGGAAACCGCCATTCGTCCCATGACCTTGTTCACTGTGCACGTGCGCCGTGGCCCGGCAGATGTGCAGGACCCCAAGCTGAACAGCCATTCCAAGCTGAACTGCATCCTGGCCTGCATCCAGGCGGCGAAGGCCGGCGCGGACGAAGGGTTGATGCTGGACCCGCATGGCTTCGTCGCGACCTGCAACAGCGTGCATTTCTTCATCGTGAAGAAGGGCGAGGTTTGGACCTCCAGCGGCGACTATTGCCTGGGCGGGATTACGCGGGGCAACGTGCTGGATCTCTGCCAGGCGAACGGCATTCCGGCCTATGAGAAGAATTTCAGCCTGACCGATGTCTACTCGGCGGACGAGGCCTTTGTCACCGGCACCTTTGCCGGTGTAGCGCCTGTTGGCGTCATCGACGGCCGCACCATCGGTACCGGTCAGCCCGGCCCTATGGTCGAGCGGCTTCAGGGCATTTATAAGGCGCTGCTGAAATCTGAATGCGGCGGCGAATAGGAACCCTAGAACCATGCCCCTCGAATTCGACGACTTTCTGAAGGTGGACATCCGCGTCGGCATGATCGTGAAGGCCGAGCCCTACCCGGAGGCGCGTAAGCCATCCATCAAGATGGAGATCGACTTCGGCCCAGAGATCGGCGTGAAAAAGTCGTCCGCCCAGATCACCGTCCACTACACGCCGGAAACGCTGGTCGGTCAGCAGATCTCCGCCGTGGTCAATTTCTCGCCCCGCCAGATCGGCAAGTTCATGAGCGAGGTATTGGTATTGGGCTTCCCGGACGCTGACGGCGCAGTCGTGCTAATGCAGCCTAGCCAATCCGTGCCGAACGGCGGGCGGATGCACTAGTTTCGAAAGGGAGTCGACGATGACTGATTCACCCACCCGGTTTGATGGGAAGGTCGCGCTGGTGACTGGCGCTGCCTCCGGTATCGGACTTGCCATTGTCGAACGCCTGATCTCTGAAGGGGCCAAGGTCGTTGGTGGTGATGTCGGGAAGGAACGGTTGGCCGAAGTGACGGACCGCTTTGGCGATTCCTTTGTCGGACAGGTTACCGATGTCACCAACGAGGCCGACGGGGAGGCACTTGCGGCATTTGCAGTGGAGCGGTTCGGGCGGTTGGACGCCGCGTTCAACGTCGCGGGCGGCAGCAGGCCTGGTTACATCTTGGACCAATCCGAGGAGGATTGGGACTGGACCGTCGACCTGTGCCTTAAGGGCGTTTTCCTCGGCATGAAACACCAGGCTCGCCAGATGATCAGGGCAGGGAACGGCGGGGCCATCGTCAATATCGCCAGCCTGAATGCGCACGTGCCCATGTTTGCCGGCGCGGCCTACGTCTCGGCCAAGGCCGGTTGCGAGGGCCTGACCAAGAACGGCGCGCTGGAATTTGCAGAGGATGGCATTCGCGTGAACGCCATCCTGCCGGGTTTAGTGCAGACCCCCGCTAACCCGCCGGCATTTTGATAATGAGGAGGCGCTTGCAGCCTTCATCGAGCGCATTCCCCAGGGCCGCCCGGCTCAGCCAGAGGAAATTGCGGCCCCAGCCTGCTATCTGGCGAGCGATGACACCGCCTATGTGAATGGCGCAAGCCTGCTGGTCGATGGCACCTAGGCGGTCAGCACCTATCCCAACACCAAACGCTTCCGCGGCCCGGTGCTCTGGAACGGGTGAGGGGAGAAGCCTTAAACCAGCGCTGCCCGCACCTTCGGGAAGACCTCTTCCGCCAGCCGGTGCATGGTGTCGAGTACCAGTTCCTGCGGCATGCCCGGCCATTGAACGCTCATGACGATGTGGTTCACGCCGGTTTCCTGCGCCAGCGTCGTCAGGCGCTCTGCCACTTCGTCGGCTGAGCCAATCAGGAAGCGGTCTTTCAGCAGTTCATCCAGTTCCTGGCCCAGATTGTTGTCGCCTTCCGGCATGGCCTTGGACTGACCCCAGGCGTGGTACGTCTTGTACTTGTCCGCCAGGTAGGGGCGGCAGATTTCGATCGCTTCCTTGCGGGTCGCAGCGACGAAGACTTCGCGCCGGATCGGCAACTCGTCGGGGAATGGCTTGCCCAGCTTGTCTAGCGCCTTCTTGTAGACTTCCAACTGCCGCTTGATGGTGGAGATCGTGTTGTGCGGGTTGATGTACCAGCAGGTGCCAATCTTCGCCGCGCGCTCGATTGCCTTGTCGGCGTTGGCACCAATCCAGATCGGCGGGTGCGGTTGCTGGATGGGCTTGAGCGGGCAGGATGCGCCCATCAGCTCGAAATGCGAGCCCTTCATATCCACGGTTTCTTCTGACCAGAGCCGCTTGATCGCCTCCAAAGCTTCCTCGAAACGGCGAACCTTTTGCCGGGCAGTGGTGCCGAACGCTTTGAACTCCACATCCCGATAGCCGAGGCCTGCGCCGAAAATCAGCTTGCCATTGGTCATGACGTCCAGGGTGGCCAGCTGCTCCGCCAGATCCTGGGGTTTGTGCAGTGGCACCAGCACAATACCGGCGTTAATCCGCAGGTTCGGGGCCTCGGCGGCAACACGCGCCAGGTAGGGCAACTGCTGGAAGTCCTGATAGGGATGCGCCGAATAATGCGAACCCTTGGTCAGCGAGGCAAAGCCGAGCTTGTCAGTGAGCCGGGCCTGAGCCATCAACTCCTGAAAACGGACCTGCATGTCGTCGCCAGGATGAAACTGACCGCGGGTCATTAGGCCGAACTGCATGGGGAAATCCTTAAAGATACCAGTGTTTGGGCTGGTTTATCACGAGACCTCAGCATAGCAAGCTGGTTCAGAAGAGGCCAAATTCCATGGAAAGCATCAGTCTTGCCCGGGCGAGACTCGCCGGAATGCTATGGCATACCGAAGGGGCAGGTTACTGCCGCCCTTCGGTATACACAGCCGCGCTGCTTCGGATGAAAGGGAAAGCCGGATCCAGGTTATCTAGACCTCCGGCTTGCCTTCCTCACGGCGCACGGTGTTGATGATCTCGCGCACGCGCTGCTCGAACGGCGGGTATTGCAGGCTGAATTCCTCAACCGCGCGGGAATTGTCGATCAGGTAGTTGCCCGAAAGCTCCTTGCCGCCGGTTTCGTTCTCGAACGAGATGTCGGCGTCCGGCAGGTAGCCGCGCACGATCTTGGCCAAATCGCCCATGCTGATCGTATGGCCGCCACTGTTGTAGATCGTGTGTTTCGGCTTATCGACCATGGCGACCCGGGCGAAGACCTCTGCGATGTCCTCCACATGGATCGGGCAGCGCACCACGTCTGCGTGGGGGAAGCTGACCGGCAGGCCGCGGGCGGGCAGCACCATGCAGCGCACATGGTCGATGGAGCCGTCCACCTTGTCCGGCCCGGTCACGTTCGCCGGGCGGACACAGGTAATCGTCATGCCGTATTTCTCGCGGTAGTCCTGCGCCTGGAACTCGTTAAAGATCTTGTTGACGGCGTATTGCAGGGTGCCGTGCTTGGCGTCTTCCTCGTTCACCAGCCGCTCGCCAAAGTTCTTTTGTGCGCCGCTAACGGCGAGCGAACTGGCGAAGATGGTATGCTGCACGCCGCCGAGCCGCGCCGCCTCAAAGCAATTGTCCATGCCGACGACGTTTAGCTTGGTCGCCACATGCGACGGCATGTCGGAGCCGATGAAGTAGGAGAGGTTGATCAATGTCTTGGGCTTCACCTCGTTCACCAGCCGGACCATATCGTCGAACTGGGTCACATCGGCTCTCACCATGTGGACGGCATCACCCAGGGGTTCAAAGATGGGTGCGACGGCGGTCAGGTTGATGTCGGCGCAGACGATTTTCTGCCCCTGTTTCACCAGGATCGGGATCATGCGGCGGCCGATAAAGCCGGCGCCGCCGACAACGAGAATGGTCATGGGTGTGGTTCCTCAGAAGTGTGTATTTTTTTGTTGCTGCCAGAGTAGCGGGGGAAGGGGGCTTGAGGGAAGACACCTGATGTCTAAGACCAACGGCAGGGGATAATCACTCTTCGGCCATTCTCCTCCCAGCAGCGTATTTCCCGGCATGGTACCGCCGTGGCCGGGACCCTGCTGTTTCGCAATGAGCGATAATCTGGGTGCGCGGAAAGGTTCTGGTGCACCTTGCAGGGGGAGCTTAAAGCTCTTTCCACATCCGGTAGTTGATCAGGTGGACGCCACACCGTTCAACCGACTGCTCGGCCTCCACCGACTAGCCGCGGCCTTCGAAGAAGGGCTTCGCACCTAGTTTCTGCGCCTTTTGCTCGACGGCTTGATACAACAGCTTGCCGACACCCGTGCCGGCTGCCGTCGGCAGCACAAAGGCGAAGTCGATATAGCCGGTTGCGTCGATGGTCATGAACCCGACCGGCACGCCTTGCTGTTCAGCGACAAAGCCCACTTGCCCGGCCAGGCGTTCGCGCCACCGTTCGGGGGCGACCTCATCACCGGCCCAGGTGCTGCGTTGCTCCGGTGAATATTCCGCCTTGGTGCCTTCGCGCACCGCCCAGAAAAAGATCTGGGCTGCGCTGGGCGCATCACTGTCTTCCAGCGCTCTGATGGTGGTTTCGCGCAACGGCCGCACTCCGGTTATGGCAACAAGCGTTGCACCCAGTGTACCACTTTCCGAGTGCGATCGGAAAACAAGCTGGCGGTGTAAAAGCTGCCGGCTGCGCGTTTGGAGGCTTCCGACAGGGTGGGGTAGGGGGCCACCACCTGAGCCATTGCGCTAATCTTCAGCTTGTTCTGAATAGCCAGACACCAGGGCAGGATCAGCTCGCCCGCGTTCGCGCCCAGGATGGAGCAGCCCAGGATCCGACCCTTGGGCGTGGTGATGACCTTGACCAAGCCGTCCGTTTTACCCGTAGCGATGGCGCGGTCATTTTCTGCAAACGGCCAGCGCAGGATGCGGATCTCGCCGCCGTGTTTTTCGCGCGCCATGGCTTCGTTCAGATCGATATGGGCAAGCTCCGGATCGGTATACGTCACCCAGGGCATCAGGCCGTGATCAGCTTCGGCCCAGAACAGGCCGAAAAGAGCACGCTTCAGCACAATACCGGCTTGATAGCCTGCCGCATGCGTGAATTGCGGGCCGCCTGCCACGTCGCCGATGGCGTACACCTTGCGGTTGGTGCTGAGCAGATGGGCATCCACTTTGACCGCGCCGCGCTCCGTCTGAATATTGGCGGCTTCCAGGTTGAGGCTGCCGGTATTGGCTCTACGGCCCGCAGCCACTAACAGGTGGGAGCCCGTCACGGTTCCGTCGTCCGATAGCGTTAAGGTGATATTTCCCGCTCTGCCGGAGACGCTCTCAACCGCAACGCCTTCGCGCAACACGACACCTTCAGCCACCAGCCGCTTGCGCAGCAATTCCACAAGCTCCGGGTCGTCCTTTGGCAGAATGCTGGCCATCTCCACTACGGTTACATCCGCGCCCAACCGCGCATGTGCCAAGGCCATCTCGCAGCCAATGGGACCGCCGCCCATAATGAGCAGATGCCCCGGCCGCTCGCGCAATTGCCAGAGTGTTTCGTTGGTCAGGTAAGGTACCTCGGCCAGGCCAGGTACCGGCGGCACGAACGCGGAGGCTCCCGTGGCGATCACGAAGCGCCGGGCCTTGATGCGCGTGCCGTCGCCGGTTTCTACCGTTGTGGCGTCTGCGAAGCGGCCCGCCTGCTGGATGACCTGCACACCGAGTCCATCAAACCGCTCCACCGAGTCGTTCGGCGCGATGGCGGCGATAGCGCGCTCGACATTGGCCATGGCCTCGGCGTAGGAGGGTTTGGGCGTCGCGGCGGCGGCGCTGAGCAAGGCCTTGGACGGGACACAGCCATAGTTCAGGCAGTCGCCGCCCATTTCACCCGGCTCCAGCAGAACCACGCTGGCACCCATTTGAGAGGCACCGGCGGCAACCACCAGACCTGCCGAGCCAGCGCCCAGGACGCACAGGTCGGCCCGTAATTCACTCATAGAGGCTTCCTTCGGAAGAATTATTGTGTCGGTGCTGCCTGCGAGTCAGCGCCCCGGTGCGTGCTTTTCTAGCGGCGGTAGGCGACTGGCAGGGCCGCCAGAAAAGCCAAGCCTGCCAGCGGCAGGATGATCGCCGGATCGCTGAATAAGGCCAGCGTTGGAACTTCCCCACGAGCGAAGACGGCGTCCAGACCGGCACCGATGCTGCTATAAACGATACTGCCCGGAATAATGCCAAGGAACGTTGCCGCCACATAATTGCGCAACGACACGCCGGCAAAGGCTGGCAGTATGTTCATGACGAAAAACGGCACGACCGGCATCAGCCGCAGGACCAGCAGGTATTGAAACGCATTCTCGCGGAAGCCGCTATCGAAGCGGGCCAGGGCATTTTGCACCGACTGCCGCCAGCGCGAGCCAAAGGCCGTGCGGGCCAGCAGGAACAGAGCCGTCGCGCCGATAGTGGCACCAATGACCACCACCATCGCTCCGATGGCGGTGCCGAGCAGAAACCCGATGGCCGGGGTTAAGAAGGCGGCGATAGGCAGTGAAAACAGTACTACCAGAGCGTAGAGCGCCATCATGGCAAGCGGTGCGCTGACCGGATGGGCGTCGGTCCATGCGGCCAGGTTTGCGCGCTCTGCGGCCAACGTTTCGAACGAGGCGAAACGGTGCAGGTCGAAAGCGAAGAACGCACCTAGCCCGGCCACTAGAAATGCCAGGATAAATACGGGTCGGGCCCATCGCCAAAAACCGGAAGCTGCTGCTTCGCTCACAAACCCGCTCCAATCCACGTGCCGTTTATTGCAGGACTAGCAGATAGAGCGTTACCAGCACACAAACGAGTAAGCTTTCTGTGAGGTTCTGGCACTCGTGGGATCGATCGTAGCCAATTCACTGTGCGCCGATAGGTCTGTCGGATTGTGTGTCCCGTGCTTGCTATCATCAGTCTACTGTCGCCTAACGCAGCCATGACATGAGGGTTACCATGAATCCGAGCGCTACCCATTACGAACACATTCTCGTTACATGCGAGGGGCCGCTTGCCACGCTTGCCTTCAATAGACCGCGGGTGCTTAACGCATTCCACAACGATCTGATGCACGAAACGTTGGACGCAATGCGCGCGCTAAATGCCGACGATAGCGTCGAGGTTATCATCGTGCGGGGCGAGGGGCGTGCGTTTTCGGCTGGGTTTGATCTCAAAGCCGCTGCGGACCGCAAGATGGAAGACGTGCAGGATTGGGAGGCGCAGATGGGCCTGCAATTCGAATTCATCATGCAATTCTGGCATTCGCCAAAACCGATCATTGCGGCTGTGCATGGGTTTTGTCTGGCCGGTGCATTCGAATTGGCCCTTGCCTGCGACGTCACCGTGGCGGCAGAAGGCACGTGCTTTGGCGAACCGGAGGTGCGTTTCGGCACTGGTATCATCGCGATGTTGTTGCCCTGGGTCTCCGGACCGAAGCGTCGAAGGAGCTGCTGTTAACCGGCAACGATCAGGTGGGTGCGGACGACGCGCTGCGCCTGGGCATTGTCAACCACGTGGTTCCAGCGGGTGAGGAAATCGCCAAGGCCGAAGCGCTTGCCACTGCAATGGCAAAGGCTTCGACCCGCTCGGTACGGATGACCAAACAGGCAATCAATCGGGGCTACGAGGCCATGGGTTTGTCGTCAGCACTGAAAACAGCGCTGGACATCGACGTGTTGCTGAACGCTGCGGGCAGTCCGGAAAAATCGGAATTTGCCCGCATTCGGAATGATCAGGGCCTCAAAGCCGCCATCGCCTGGCGCGACGCACGGTTTAAGGCGGGGTAGCGCCTAAACCGGCACGGTTCCCACCACCACGGTGCGGTGCAGCACGCGGGGATGAGCGGCCATGTCGTAGTTGCGGTCGGCGCGGTGCAGCAGTACGCAGTTATCCCAAAGCGTCAGATCACCCACATGCCATTTGTGGCGGTAGACGAACTGTTCGGCCGTGGCACGCTCCAGCAGGTCGGCGAGTAAGACGCGACCTTCGTCGTAATCCATGCCTTCTATGCAATCGATATGCATGCCCAGGTAAAGCGACTTCCGCCCATTGGCATGGGTGCGCACCAGGGGGTGATTGACGGGCGGGCGCTCGCGCTTCTGTTCCTCGGTGGCCGGGGTGTTACCGGTATTGCGGCGGCTGGCTTCCCAGGAATGAATGCAGCGCAAGCCATCCAGCGATTTTTTCTCAGCCTCAAAGAGTGCGTCGTAGGCCAGAGCCATGTTCGCGAACATGGTGTCCCCGCCATTAGGCGGTATCTGGATCGCGTGCAGCATGGTCAGAAGCGACGGGACCGCGTGATAGCTTTTATCGGTGTGCCAGGAGTAGTTGCCGTCCGTATGCAGAGCGACGGTTGGCTTGCCGGTCTTTTGGTCTAGGTTGGAGACCGTATGCACGATGGGATAGGGCGTGCCGTCTGCCAGCCGGCCCACATGACCCTCGATTTTGCCGAAATTCAGGGTGAAGGCATGCTGCTGGTCTTTGGTCAGATCCTGGTCGCGGAATGCCAGGACGTGGAATTCGTCCATTGCCCGCATGATGGCGTCCGTGGTTTCAGGCGAAATCGGCTGGGACAGGTCAATGCCCGTGATCTCTGCGCCGGCCACGTCGCTGATGCGGCGGACGGTGAAAGGATAGGCAGCGCTGCTGGCGGATGAGGTGGCGGTTTGCAGGGCCATGGGGAGACCTCCTGACGAATGTTATTTTCTCAACTTTAGTCTAACCCAAAATGTCTTTCATGTGGAAAGCCTCTTTCACATGATCGCCGTGTCGCCTACATCTGGCGCATTGGTTAACCAGACACTCCTAGGAGATGGAACATGGCTGCAGTGAAAGTCGGCGACAAAGTGCCGAGCGTTACCATCCGCAAGATCGGCGCAGACGGCCGTCCGGCGGCGACCACCACCGACGAGGAGTTCGCGGGCAAGAAAGTGGTGTTGTTCGCCGTTCCCGGCGCCTTCACCCCGACCTGCTCCGCCAAGCACCTGCCAGGCTTTGTTGATAATGCCGCCGCCATCAAAGGCAAGGGCGTTGACGAGATCGCCTGCATTGCCGTGAACGATGTTTTCGTCATGGGCGCGTGGGGCGATTCCGCAAACGCCGGCGGCAAAGTTGAAATGCTGTCCGACGGCAATGGCGAGTTCGCCGCCGCCATGGGCCTGGAGCTTGATGCGACTGGCGGTGGCCTCGGCTACCGCATGCAGCGTTTCGCGATGGTCGTGGACAATGGCACGATCACCCACCTAAATGTCGAAGAGCCGGGCGCTTTCGAAGTGTCCAGCGCTGAATATGTGATGGGCCAGCTCTAAGCTAACCTTTCCACTTAGTGCGATTAACCCCCGGCGGCCTGCGTGGCTTCCAGGGGTTTTTTGCGGGGATCCAGACCTAGGGTCTGAATAGGCAGAAGTGGATTCGCATATTCATTCGGAGAAAATACTCTTCATTCTCCAAAACGCCCGTTTTTGAGAAACTGTATGACGTGCTGGTGCGTCGATGCTTTCCAGGAAATGAAGCTATGTGTTGTGGAGACCACAATATGGTCGCTCATTCCATCTAGCTTTGTTCGGCTTACCGCCACCCTACCGTCGCTATCAAAAGAAATGATGAAGCGAGCAAATGGGTAAGACCATCGTTTATCTCCGGCAATAATGCCGAGCTCATAGTAGATATCGACTTTATTCTCTCGTTCTTGGAACAATATGGTCAATTCTTGACCGGCAAGCCCAAATATCCACCGATACAGGAAAAAATCTTTCAGAAAATCGGTAACTTCACTTCCTTGGTTCGGAGGCGCAATCATAACCACTCGTCCCAGACGTTCTTCGAGAATATTGTCTCGGTTCAAATTCAAATAAATGCGCGCGAGAACTCCTCCCATTGAATGGGTAACAAAATGAATTTTTTTATAGTTAGACCATATACCTGCACTCTCTAATTTTGATTTTACAAAATCAGCTAATGTTGCAATATCATATTTCAGAGATGGGTATGAAATTTTGTAAATATCATAGCCATAATTTTTGATATAATTCTCTAATAATAGCATATTCCACTTGGTGTGACCTATTCCATGTAGGAGGATTATGGCTTCATTTTGCTTAGATTTTTACGTGTTCAGCATAGAATAAATTGTCTCTATTCCAGCAAATTGGGTGGCCAGGCATCGAATTCAAAATCGAAAAAGACACGCTGCTGCCGATCTTAGCTTTGACTTAAAAAAACACTCCTGCAGCGTCAGTGGATTTACACACATCTTACATCGCCGCGATGCCGCCATCGACCAGCAGTTCGGAGCCGGTGGTGTAGCTGCTTTCGTCGCAGGCTAGGAACAGGATGGAGTAGGCGACCTCCCGTGGCTGGCCGACCCTGCCTATCGGAACCTGCCGCCCTAGCTTGGCGAGGCCTTCTTCACGGCCCAATCTGCCGGTTAGCGCGTCCAGAATAGGCGTGTCGACGAAGGTGGGGTGCAGGGAATTGCACCGAATATCCATGCCTTGACGGGCGCAATGTAGAGCGACGGATTTGGATAGGTGTCTGACGCCTGCCTTGGCTGAGTTGTAGGCCGCCATGTTGTGGCCGGCGATCACGCCGGATATCGACGATGGAGCCGCTGGCGGAGCCTTTGCCGGGATCAGCGATCGTCTCGGCGATGGCAGGTACGCCATGCTTGCAGCCGAGGAAGACGCCATCCAGGTCGATGGCATGTACGCGCCGCCAGTCCTCCAGACTCGTCTGAGTCACATCCGCGGTGATCGCGATTCCAGCACTCTGCACCAGCACATGCAGGCTGCCAAAATGTGCTTTGGTGGCATTGATGGCGGCGATCCAGCTTGCCTCATCGGTCACGTCCAGGTGCACGAACGCGGCCGCTGCACCCAGCGATTGGGCAAGGGATTCTCCTGCGGTTGCATTGATGTCGGCAATCATCACCTGACCGCCTTCCTCAACGATAAGCTCGGCCGATGCCTTGCCAAGGCCGGATGCGCAGCCGGTGATCAGCGCAATTTTTCCTTCCATGCGGCCTGGGCGGTCCACCATGTTTGTTTCTCCTGAATTGTCAGAATTCTGGCGTTATCTAGCTGTATACCCGCCGTCCACTACCAACTCCGTGCCGGTAATGAAACTGGCATCGTCGGAGGCGAGGAACAGGATGGGTTTGGCGATCTCCACCGGCTGGCCGATACGGCGCATGGGTATTGCCTTCGCCCGGGCCTGAACGTGCCGCTCCTGCAAGGGGCCTTCAAGTATTGGCGTCTCAACGGAACCCGGATGGATGGAATTGCAGCGGATATTGTAGCCATGCCGCGTGCAGTGCATGGCCATGGACTTGGTCAGGTTGCGCACGCCTGCCTTGGCTGAGGAATAGGAGGACAGATGAGGCACGCCCAACAAGCCCGCCACGCTGGAAATATTCACAATCGCGCCGCCACCGGATTTGTCGATCAAGGGGATGCCGTGCTTGCAGCCAAGGAACACCCCATCCAGACAGATGGCGTGGACGTGGTGCCAATGTTCCAGGCTGGCGTCCTCAATCGTGTCGCCTGGGGAGATGCCGGCTGCGTTGACCAGCACATTGACGCCGCCGAACCTTGCCTCTGCGGCAGCCAGAGCTGCTATCCAGCTTTCCTCGCTGGTGACGTCCAGGTGCATGAAAAAGCCGGAAGGGCCGAGTGATTCTGCAGACGCTTTACCTGCCTCTTCGTTAATGTCGGCGACGGCGACCCAGGCGCCTTCGGCGGCAAATTGCCGGGCGGTTTCTTTGCCTATCCCAGAGGCTGTGCCTGTTACGAACGCCACTTTTCCGTCAAATCGAGCCACTTGCTTCATTCCCTCGGTTCTTTTGGTTACTGGGAGTGAAACCGCCAAGTGCTTGGCTGGTAAGCGTTTCACGGGCGCAAAAAAGGCGCTGACCGGACTGTGCAGCGCCTTTTATTGTTTTTGTTGGCAGCCAGCCGCGGTTTAGTTCAACCGCTGTGGCAGCTCCGCAATGGATGTATCGATTGCTGCCTGGCCTTGAGCGCCAGCCATATCCTCGGCCAACACCGCACGCGTAGCTTCGATCGCCACATCCACGGCTTTGGCGCACACCTGGCGCATTGCTTCGGCTTCGGCCTGGGCAATTTTCTCCAGAGCTTGCTCGCGGCGGCGGGCAATGGTTTGCTCCAGCGCTGCTTCGGCATCCCGCTCGATGCGGACAGCCTGGGCTTGCGCTTCTTTCACCATGTCAGCTGCGGTTTGAGCCGCTTCCTGCTGTTTCTTGGCGATGTCGGCGTAGAGCGTTTCAGCTTCTTCACGCAGCCGGCGGGCTTCGTCGATCTGGCGGCGAATTTCATCCGAGCGCTTGTCGAGCATGCCGAGAATGGCGTCTTTGCCCTTCCACCAGACTAAGCCGAGGAAGATCAGCAGGGAGATCGTAACGACGAGAGTTGGCGTCATCAGCGTGCTCCCAAGCTGGCGTCGACGGCTGCCTCAACGCGTGCCTGATCGACGGAACCGCCCAGCCGTCCGGCTGCCGCGGTGGCCACATCGACAGCAACGCTGCGCAGATCACTCATCGCGGTTGCACGCTCAGCAGCGATACGTTGCTCGGCTGCGGTGGCTTGAGTAGCGATTTCCTTGGAAACCACCTCCAACGCCGCGGCCTGTTTCTCAGCCATGCGCGCTTGCGCGGCCCGCAATTCGTCCTGAGCTTCGGCCCGGGCTTTCGCAAGATCGGCTTCGTACACCGCCTGCATCGTCTCCAGCTCGTCCCACCGCTTTTGCGCCAGATCCAGGTCTCCCTGAATTCGGCCTTCGCGTTCAGCGAGCAAGCCCGCAACCTTCGGGACCACCTGGCGGCTGATGAGCTGGTAGAGCACAAAGAATATGATTACCAACCAGAAAATCTGGCTTGCAAACCATGTAGGTTCAAACTGAGGCATTACGCTGCTCCGACTGCAAAGCTGTCTGTTGGAGGATGGCTTTTAGGAACGCAAACCGCAAGGCCGCGCGCCATTCCATCCATCAACGGTTCTACTGCGCGGATATCCGGAAACCGGGTACCCGCGGCAGCAGCACAGCAACTGCTCTTAAGCGAACAGCGCGATCAGAGCGACGATCAGGGCGAACAGCGCAATAGCTTCCGTCACGGCGAAGCCGATCCAGATGTTTGCACCGATCTCTTCCTTGGAGGCCGGGTTCCGCGCGATGGCGGAGATGTAGGACGACCAGACGTTGCCCACACCGATACCGGCACCGATCATGCCAATGGCCGCCAGGCCAGCACCAATCAGTTTCGCTGCATCCGCTTCCATGTCGATAACTCCTTGGGAAACTCGTTCAAGCGTTTACTAGGGGAATTCTAAGCACTGGGGATCAGTGCAGGTGAATGGCGTCGTGCAGATAGATGCAGGTCAGGATTGTAAAGACATAGGCCTGCAAGGCTGCAACAAGAAACTCCAGCGCGGTAATACCGACTAGAAGCGCAACGGGCAACACACCAGCTGCACCCATAAGGATGGCAAAACCGCCCAGCACCTTCAGCAGGGTGTGTCCGACCATCATGTTGGCGAACAAACGTACCGAGAGGCTGATCGGGCGGGAGAGGTAGGAAACCAGTTCGATCGGCACCAGAATGACCGCTGTCCACGCTGGTGCGCCTTCTGGGAAGAACAGGCGCAGGAAGTGCGTGCCGTGGCGCATAATGCCGATAATCGTCACCACAACAAAGATCACCGACGCCATGGCGAAGGTAACGATCAGGTGGCTGGTAAACGTAAATGACCCCGGGATCATGCCGAGCACGTTGCCGAACAGCACGAACAGGAACAGGGTGAAGACGATGGGGAAATACTTCTTCCCTTCGTCGCCGACATTGTCGCGGATCATACCAGCGACGATGCCGTAGAGCATTTCAGAGACATTTTGCATGCGGCCCGGAACCAGTTCCGCTTTGCGCATGCCGAAGGTCATGATCAGATAGCCGACGACCGCCGCAATCACCATCCAAAGCGAGGAATTGGTGAATGAGACGTCGAATCCTGCAATCTGGATATCCAGAAGCGGGTAGATCTCGAACTGATGTAGAGGATCGATCACCTTTTCGGGGTGAGCGCCCGCGCCAGCTTCAGCGTGTTGTGTCGATGCCACGGCGTCTACCTGCTCGCTTATCGCGTTTCGTTTAAACCAGATTGCGATGCTGCCTGCTTTGCTTCCCGTGCTCTGCGATCCATTTCGCGCGCCGTCCGCATCACATTCATCATCGCACCACCAAAACCCAGAAGGCAGAACAAAATCAGCAACCAGGGTTTGGTTCCCAGCCACATGTCCAGCACTAACCCGATTCCGACGCCGACAGCGATAACTGCCAGTATCTCAACCGCGATGCGCAGGCCGACGGCCGCACCCGACATCGATGCAACGCTATGCTTCGGACGGTGTTTCGATTGCTGCCTTTGGCGGGCTGCCGCCAGGCGGTTGTCGAAGTCGTCTTTTGGCTTAGGGTCGGTCATTGGCAATTCAATTCCGGTCGCTGTTGTTGCAGCGGCGGCCTCTAGGCACCAAATTCCCACCCCGAGAGCGCCGCCCCGGTGTAAGGCGAGCGGACAATAATCGCGGGTTGCGCCAAGGGTCAATGCGTCGGAGCAATCCTTGCGCCCACTTGCCACAGCGTTTTGCTGGGTTTCCTGGCGTGCGCTTGTGAATAGGCTGTGAGCAGTGCAGCAAACAAAGGATCAAGTCTACTCTGCCGCCCGCATGGCTGGGTTGGATTTGCGGAACAAGTCTGCTTGGCGCAGGTCCACGGAGACCAGGTGCGAGACGCCGCGCTCCTCCATTGTTACGCCGTAGAGCCGGTCCATCCGCGCCATGGTCAGGCGGTGGTGGGTGATGACCAGAAAGCGGGTGCCGGCCTCGTCTGCAATCTCCTCGATCAGCGCGCAGAGCCGGTCGACATTGGCGTCATCCAGTGGTGCATCAACCTCGTCCAGCACGCAGATGGGGGCCGGGTTGGTCAGGAATGCAGCAAAAAGCAGGGCAACGGCGGTCAGCGCCCGCTCGCCGCCGGAAAGCGCCGTCAGCGCCTGGGGTTTCTTGCCCGACGGACAGGCATAGACTTCCAGCCCGGCTTCAAGCGGATCGTCATCGCCGACCAGCCGCAACTGCGCCTCACCGCCGCCAAACAGGCAGGTAAACAGGCGCTCGAAGTGGCCGTTGATGGTCTCGAATGCCTCCAACAGCTTCTGCCGCGCGTTGCGGTTCAGGTCGCCGATACCGCGGCGCAGCTTGGCGATGGCGGCGGTCAGGTCGTCCCGTTCCGCCGTCAGGTGGGTAAGCCGCTCTTCCAGTTCGTCGATTTCCGTGTCGGCACGCAGGTTCACGTCGCCGAGCACCAATTGCTCGCGCTCCAGGCGCTCCAGACGCTGTTCGAGCGCGTCGGCCGCCGCACGGTCGGCAGAGGCATCCTCCGCAATTTCCGGCAATTGCGCAGGCACGAGAGACAGGCGTTCTTGCAGCCGCTCAACCAGGTTTGCAGAAGCCTGCTGCGCCTGCTCGTGGCTGGCGTCGGCGCGAATACGGACGGCGTTGGCCTCTGCCGCCGCCGCCTCTGCCAGGCGCAACTCCCGGTCCCGTTCCGCCAGGGAGGTTTCCGCTTCTACCAGCTTGTCTGCAGCGATTCGGCGATTGGCCTCTGCATCGATTAAGGCGTCGTGTAATGCGGTAAGGGCCGTTTCCAACTGGGCTGGTTTTTCCGCCAGCTCTGCTGCCCGCTCCCGTTCCTGCGTCAGCCGCGAATCCAGAGAGAGCCTTTGTTCCGCACTGGTGCGCTTTTGCCCGCCGGCAATTTCTCGTGTGATGGCCTCCAGGCGTTTGCTGCGGCTCTCGGTGGCCTGGGCATGCCGGTCATGGGCGTCGCGTGCACTCAGCCATTCAACCTGGGCGTCTGCCGCCGCGGCTCTGGCAGCGATCTGGGTGGCTTCCAGCGCTTCCGGCAGTGCGGTGGTGGACAAGGTGCTCGCAGCATCGGTGAGCCGTGACTGCCAACCGGCCTGGTCCGCACGCAGACGTTCCAGAGAATCGGTCAGGGCCTGAACGCGGGTTCCACCCAGTGCCTTTGCTTGGCTCAGCTGGTTAAGCGCCTGGTCTGCCCGCATCAATGCACTCTCGGCATCGCGCAGGGCATCCCTGGCCGTCAGACGGTCCTGTTGGGCGGCATCCCTGGCGAGGCTCGCACGCTGGCTTTCAGCTGACAGCGCCGCCAAGTTTTTGTCCGCCGTCTCAAGCTGAACAGCCAGCCCCGCGACCCGGTTCTGTTGCGCAAGCCGCTGAGCGCCAGCCGTCGGTGCGCCGGCACGGGCGGTAAAGCCATCCCAGCGCCAGAGGCCGCCGTCTTTGGTAACCAAGCGTTGACCGGGCGACAGGCTTGGCGCAAGCGACGCCGCGGTCTCCGCATCCGGCGCAATGAAGACCAGGGCGAGGCGGGCTGCCAACGCGTCCGGTGCGCCGACTTTGTCGGCCAGCCGCTCACAGCCCGTGGGCGGACTGGCGTCGGTGGCCGCCGTGCCTGCGCGCCAATGCAGGAGCTTGGCGGTATCCAGCCCCGCCGCAACGTCTTCGCCCAAGGCGGTGGCAAGGGCAACCTCATAGCCGGGCATGGCTGCCAAATGCGCCAGCAGGGGGGCATCGTTGCCCGGACTCGACAGCAGTTTGCGCAGGGTTTCCACTTCGGTGGAGAGCTTCAGCCGGGTCCGGTCGGCCTCCTTGCGCAGTTCGTCGGCCTGCTTGGCGGCTGTTTCGGCCTCCCGCTCGGCTTCCCGGGCGGTACTCATGGCCTCCCGCAGGCGGTTTAGCAGGCGGTGCGCGGCGGTGGCAGCGGTTTCGGCCTCGGCAATCATCACGGGCGAGGGCAGAGCCCCTTCGGCGGCCTGATGATCTTTTGCAGCCTGCACCAACTGGCGGCTCAGCCCTGCCAGACGGTCTTCCGCCTCCGACTTGGAGCGTTCTGCTGCTTTCCGTTCAGCCTGCGCCGTCGCCAGGCGTTGCGCGGCGGCGTTGGCTGAAATCTCCGCCTCTTTCAGTGCCTGCTCGCGGGCTGTCAGTGCCGCGGCCAATTCCGCGCCACGCGGGCCAGCCTGTGCGTTCTGCTGCTGTAAATCGGCTGCTTCAGCTTGCAGGGTCTTGATGACTTCCGCCGCTTCTGCGGCCAAGGCGACCTCGCGCGCCAAGTCGCTCTCCAGAGAGGCGATGCGCGCGGTGACTTGTTTCTGCTCCTCCGCAATGCGGCCGGCTTCGCCCTTTTTCGCATCCCGCTCCACGGCAAGGCGCTGCCAAATGACGGCGGTTTCGGCCTCTTCCTTGCGCTTGTCCGGCAAAGCAGCTGCGCTGTCCGCTTGCAGTTTGGCAGCGTGAGCAGTGGCCCGGACGGCTGTTTCCTGGGCGGCTTCGGCCTGGCGCGCGGCAGCTTTTGCGGCCTGTTTCTGCGCGGTGACGGCCTGCCAGCGCACGGCGAACAGTTGAGCTTCGACCTCCTTCGCCTGCTTTTGCAGCTTGCGGTAGCGCCTGGCCTGCCGGGCTTGTTTCTCCAAAACCTGGCGCTGGGTCGCCAGAGTGGCAAGCACGTCTTCCAGCCGGTTCAGGTTGGTTTCGGCAGCGCGAAGGCGCGTTTCGGCCTCTTTCCGGCGGGTATAGAGACCGGCGACACCCGCCGCCTCCTCCAGCACGCCGCGGCGTTCGGTCGGTTTGGCAGCGACGAACTCGCCGATCTGGCCCTGGGCAACGATAGCGGTGGAGCGTGCGCCGGTGGCGGCGTTGGCCAGCATTTGCTGTACGTCGCGGGCGCGCGCCGCCCGGCCATTGATGCGGTAGGCGCTGCTGCCACCGCGTGGCAGTCGGCGCACCACTTCCACCACGGGCTGATCGTGATAGGGCGGCGCGGCCTTGCCTGCCTGGTTGTCCAGAGCCAGCGCCACTTCAGCGAAATTGCGGGAGGGCCGGGCGGCGGTCCCGGCAAAGATCACGTCTTCCAGTTCCGTCGCCCGCATGCGTTTGGCGGCGCTTTCGCCCATGGCCCACCGCAGCGCTTCGACCAGATTCGACTTGCCACAGCCATTCGGCCCGACCACGCCGGTAAGGCCCGGCTCGATCCGCAATTCGGTCGGTTCAACAAAGGACTTGAAGCCAGCAAGGCGCAAGCGCGTGATCTGCAACGGACATCCTTGCGGCTTCCTTTAGTACCGCTGTTAGGGTTGCAGGCTGTCCACCACCACAGCGATTTGCTCAACCGACAGCGCGCCGCGATACAGCTTGCCGTCGATCACAAAGCTGGGGGTGGAACTGACCTGGTAGGTCTGTTCAGCGTCGAGGCGTTGTTGAATGACGCTGTCGATGATTTCCTGATTGTTGAAGCAGGCTTCCAGATCCTGGTCTGTCATGCCGGATGCCCGGCCGATGTTCATCAGCGCGCCAACCGGATCTTGAGAACGTGCCCAGGAGAGCTGTGTGGTAAACAGAACGTCCAGCATGGCGTTGCGCCGGGTGCCCGCATTGCAGCGGACCATGACGGCGGCCCGCAATGCCAGCTGATCAAGGGGGAAATCTTTAAAGACCAGACGTGCCTTGCCGGTATCGATCAGGCGCGTTTTCAGCTCTGGCAGAATGTCTGAATGAAAATTGGCGCAGTGCGGGCAGGTGAGCGATGCGTACTCGACAATCGTCACCGGCGCGTCGGGGCTGCCATAGACAATTTCCCTGGCGTCTGCTGTGGTGGTTTTGGGATCGTCGGCTGCATGGGCTCGCGATAGAGAGACATCCGTCCCGGCAACGGTCAGCAACAAACCAGCCGCGGCGATAGCCGCAGCTGCAAAACCGTTCACAAAAGCGCAAAACTTGGACACCAATACGTGCCTCCTTACTAAATATAGTGTTAGCCGGGATTCGCCCATCGGCAAGCTTTGCCGCACAAACGCGTCCCAGCTCCTTTATAGATAAGGAGCCGCGCTGGAAGGGAAGGGGCTAAGCGCCCCAAGTCACAAAAAGGTTAAGTTGGCGTTCAGCGGACGGAGCCGCATATCTGGATATCTGACCGTTTAGTTGAAGCCCATTTGCGCCAGTCTGCGCAGGCCGTTGAGCAATTCCTGCTCCAAATGAGTATCCAGCGCCCCATCGGGATGGCTGGAAACATCGGAAAGCGCCGTCCGCATGGCCGTGACGTGGGCACGGCAAAGATCAGCTTGCCGGGATTTCGAATGGTTTTCGCTCTGGGCGAAATGGTGGAGGGAGGCGGCAAAATCCTGTAGCAGCTCCAGTCCAAACGTGCCCGCCTGGCCTTTCATGTCGTGGGTGAGCCGCAGGATCGCATCCTGATTCGCGCCCGCGGTGGCGCTATCATTTTCCGCGACAGCCCGGCATAGGCTGCTGCTGGCGGTTTCCAGTTCTTCGATCGCGGCCGGTGCCCAATCCCGGATATAGGTCCAGCGCAATTGCTTGATGACATCCTCGACGCGCCGCATGGTGTCCGGATCGATCGCACCCGCTTGGTGATTTTCTGGTGAAGCCGTCATGAGGGTTGTTCCGTTGCCGCATCCTGTCTGATCTGCGGGGAACACTACCCAGGGGCGCTTAAGGAATGCCGAAACCCCTGGAAAAAGCTTGCGAGTAAAATCGTTTACCGGTGGCATGCCGCTGTTAACCTGGCGTTTACCCGGTTGCATTTTTTCCCCTATGGCTCCAACTCTGTGGAGTTGTTCCTTGATGGCGAGGCAGGCTGTGGCCCCCGGTTCCGGCGATTTCTCTGAGATTCCCCAGGTGGACTTTGCCCGTTGGCAGTGCGGTTCGGCAGAAGAGCGCCAGCATTTCGCCAACGAGATCCGGGAAATCTGCCATCATGTTGGCTTTATGCTGCTGAAGGTGCCTGGGCTGGATTGGTCGTTGGTTGATAGCGTGTTCGGCTATTCCGAACGCTTTTTTGCCTTGTCGGACCGGGAAAAGGCACTGATCGACAAGCAACAGTCCCGCCATTTCCGCGGCTGGGAATCCGTGGGCACGGAGCTGACCAACAACCGGCCCGATATTCGCGAACAGATCGACCTTTGGTCCGAGCACACGCCGCTTGCTCTGTCAGTTGAGCCTGCCTACCTGCGGCTGTTGGGGCCGAACCAGTGGTTGCCGGAAGAGGTGCTGCCCGGTTTTCGAAGCACGATGAACCGGTGGTTCGCCGAAATGGGTGGTTTAGCCGAGGAACTGATGGCCGTGCTCGCCATGGGCCTGGATCTGGAACCGGAGCATTTTGACCACCGCTTCGGCGACAAACGCATGTCGTTGACCAAGATCATTCATTATCCGCCGACACCCGAGGGTGAGTTCGGCGTCAACGCGCACCACGATACCGGTTTTCTGACGATCATGGCGGCGGGAAAGACCGCAGGCCTGCAGGTGCAGAACGCAGCGGGCGGCTGGATTCCGGTGCCGAACGTGCCGGAAACATTCGTGATTAATCTGGGCGAGATGCTGCAGGGCATGAGCGGCAACTACTTCATTGCCACGCCGCATCGTGTCGTCACGGCAGAGGAGCGTTACTCTGTCGGTTATTTCCACGGACCCTCGTTGGATACCACGCTGGAGCCCGTGCCTCTTGGTTCAGCCTTCGCCGCTGCCGTCGATGCCAGCCCCCGGCATCAAACGGCGGGTTACATGGCATTGAAGGAGGAAACCGAAGCGGGCATCGGTGATATGGCAAGCCGCCACAAGCCTGCGGTTTACGGGGAACAGCTCTGGAACTATTTCAGCCGAAGTTACCCGGATAATGTGGCCCGGCACTATGGTCAGCCAAGCGCATAGCCTGACCGACGGCCGCTACAAGAAAACACCGCCGGAACCCTGCACGGTCCCAGCGGTGTCTTGCCCCGCTGTCTTTACGTAAATCTATAAAGCCGACGAAGCGGCATGCTCAACCAATGTCTGTAAGGTAATACCGGGCGATGCGCTTGAATGTGCGGAAAATCACATTGGTTGATTGAAAGCCGGAAAACCCAGGTAGTCCCTGGCGTTTTTTGTACGATTTCCTGCCATATCTGGCCTGGTGAGCCATCCGCGCGGGGCAGCATGAGAGTATATCAGCCGTTCCGGTTCTTCCCGCCATGTCAGGTTGAAGGCCGCCAGTTTCGGGAAAAACATCATATGGTGGTAAGGCAGATGGTCATGCATCCACCACGCCAGTGGCCGCCAATCGCCGGTGCGCTCGTACTGCGCCAGGAACCATGGCACGACTACTGTCACGCACGCACCCATCCGTCCCGCGGCGTCGCGCCGGTCCCAGATGTGCCCCGCATAGTCTTTTTGATTTTGGGCGCAGTTCAGGTCATGGACATTGCCGAACGCGTTCACCTGGGCCGAGCGGAAGCCCGAGCGCAGATGGATGCCGCCGAACGTGTGCCATAGCGGCTCCAGCAGATCCTCGCAGAGCCGGGTGCCCGCTGCGATCGCCAGGTCCGGGTCGTCTGGAATGTTCTGAATGCCATAAATGGCGGCAATCTCGCTGTAGAGGAAATCGCGCAGGAAGAAGTGCTCTGATAGGCGTACACGGGCCAGGTCCTCCAGCCCGCGCATGGTTTTTGGACGGCGCATGGGGAGCTGGCCGCCCTCAGGCCGCCGTCCGCGCTTTGCACATGCGCAGCGGCGTGTACTTCATCACCACCTCGCCGCGCTGGTTCACCACGCTGTTCCGGGTGCGCACCAGGCCGCGCCCGCCCGTGGAGCTGGGCTTCAACTCGATCACTTCCAGCTCCACGTGGATTGTGTCGCCGATGCAGACCGCGCCCTTGATGTCCATGTTCATGTTTAGGAACGCGATGCCGGTTTTTTGCAGCGCCGCGCCCAGCACTAGCCCTTCGGCGATGCCCATGGCCATCAAACCGGGCACGATGCGCTTGCCCTGAGGGGACTCATTTTCGATGTAGTCCAGGTTGTTGAACAGGACTTCCTGCATGCCGGTAACGCCGATAAAGGTCATCAGGTCCGCCTCGAAAATCGAGCGGCCCAGGGTCTTAAACCGCTGCCCCAGCCTGAAGTCTTCAAAGTAGAGGCCGAGGCCGAGTTCCTGAATGGGCTCCATGCTGGAATTTCCTTGTTGGGCGTGCGGTTGGTTGTACCTTGGATTAGCACAGGCTGTTGTGGTAGAGGAAAAGGCATGCATCAGCCGATTTACTCCCCCTGCATCCGCATCTGCGCCGTGAACCCGAAGACCGGGTTCTGCGATGGTTGTTACCGCACGCTGCCGGAAATCGCTAAATGGACCCGCTTCACGCACGAGGAGCGGGACGATATCTTGGCAGCCCTGCCTGAGCGCGGTGAACAGGTCTGGCCGCCATGCAGGCTGGCGGCCAGACCTAGCAAGTTGCTGAAAAAATTCTTTGCAGGACTGAAACGCCATCCTTCGACAGGCTCAGGATGGTGGGATTTTGCTGAGGCTTATTGAAATCAAACAAGAACTTTCCCCTTCACCCTGAGTCTGTCAAAGGGTGCCGGTCGCGGCCTGGGCTTTTTCGGCAGCTTGCCAGCACTGGCGCTGAAGCGGGGAAACAGGGCCGCAGCGGTTGCGCTGGCTGGGTGCCGGTCACATCTATCGGTCGCGAATCGTTGAGGGTTCGCCCGCCGCGGTGCCAATCCTGGCCGCGCCGCAAATCAGCTATGGAGTCCCCCATGCGTATAGCCGCTGTGGTTCTGACGGCGCTTTTCCCCCTATTCGCCGCGACCGCTGAGGAAATCGGCAGGGTGGACACCGCGTTCAACTGGGTCGGCGCGAACAAGCATGTCGCCATTGAAGCCTTTGACGACCCGAAAGTGCAGGGCGTGACCTGTTATGTTTCCATGGCTCGCCAGGGCGGCATATCTGGTGCGGTCGGCGTGGCGGAGGAGACTTCAGACGCCTCCATTGCGTGCCGGCAGGTTGGTCCCATCAAGTTCCTTGCCGCCATCGGGGGCGATGACGAGGGTGAGGTCGTATTCCGCGAGAGCCGCTCGTTCTGGTTCAAGCGGCTGCGCGTCGTCCGCTTCTATGATGAAAGACGCAATATTCTAGTCTATCTGACCTATTCTGACAAACTGGTGGATGGTTCCTCGAAGAACGCCGTTACCGCCGTTGCTTTGATGCCCTGGGGCACGGAAGCGCCGCAGAAGGTTCGTTTGGAGTAGGTAGGGCACTTCTCCAGACGGTTCAGGGTGCCAATATCTCAAAGCTGAACGGCTGGGAATTCGCTGGATCGAATATTACTTTGACCGCCTGCAAGTGGGGACTGCCCATGACCCGAAGCCGCTGAACATTGTCCAGCGGATGTTTCTTGGCTCCAGCGAATGGCCGGTCCACTTTGTAGGTGCATACATCGCCGTTGATCAGCAGAACAGGCCGCTTGAAGGCCTTAGCCGCTTTCCGTAACGCCTTGAGCGTGCGGGTAAAGCCATTGGCGCCGGCTTTGTGCCAGGGGTCGGCTTGAAAGGCGAAGACCAGCGCTTCAGCTTCTTCGTCCAGGGCGGTCTGGGTGACCTCTTTGATCCAGGCTTTGTTGGCCCGGTCGCGTGGCTTGAACTCGGCGATCGCGCAGGGGTACTTTTGCTGATTGCCGTTGTTTGAGCCCACAACGTGCACGGTCGCAAAGCGCACGCCTTCATGGTTCCAGGTGGCATTTTCCATCATCTGCCGGTATTTGCCGCCATCCGCCTGGCGCTGATAGGGCATGGGCTGCTTGCCCAGGGACTCCGGCTTGGCGAAGAACATTTCCCGCAGTTTCGCCAGCCTCTCCTATGCGTTGAAGCCGCTGCGGTGGCAGTCTGTCCACTCATTGTCGCCGGGAGTGTAGAACAGCGGCTACTCAAACAGCATGAACCGCGCCCGCACGTTTTCGAACACCTGGTCGGTACACGGCGTATTGCCCTTCTTGAAGTCGCCGATATGGATGCTGAAGGCAGGCGTGGCACGGTTTATCAGCCGGATCAGGCGCTCGAACGGCGCGTAGCCGGCTGGGGTAAAGTCCTTGTTGTAAGGCATGTTGCCCAGTGCGACGAACGAGAAGCCGGCTGCCGGCAGCGGTGCCGGCGCGGCGGCTATCACCAGCGCGGTACAAAAGGCAGCAATCGGAAGCAGGGCGCGCATGGCAATCTCCGTGGAGCGGGGTTGCCGGCCGTCTACAGGCCGGTTCATTGGGGCCACGACTTAGCGGCCCACTTGTGACCTTACGATGACGAGGGGGGTAGGATAAGGTGAATTCTGCCTTTCGGACCGGCCACCGGCGTCTTTGTCTCAGCCGGCGTGCAACGGCCCGAACTCACCCGTGGCAGGCAGGAAGTCGTGACGCTAGACTACCGGTCTGCAACATATCCACTTACGGGAGCACACCCCATGGCTAAGTTCGAACAATATTGCGCGCCCAGCGTCTTTAATCCTCCTGGCTATGCCCAGGCAGTGAAGATCACTGGCGGCTCCACCATGCTGGTGCTGTCAGGTCAGGTCGACTATGACGCGAACGGCGGCGTTGCCAATCCGGGTGACATGAAGGCCCAGGCGCTTGCCTGCTTCCGCCATGTGAAGGCCCAGGTCGAAGCTGACGGCGGCACCATCGCTGATATCATCCGTCTGAACGTCTATGTCACCGACATGAGCAAGATTGCCGACTACCGCGCAGCCCGGGCCGAGGTGTTTGGCGACATCAAGCTCGCCAGCACGTTGGTCGGCGTGACGGCTCTGGCGCAGCCCGGCTTCGTCATCGAGATCGAAGCCACCGCAGTGCTATAGTCCGCCCCTTCCTCACGCCCCGGCCCTGAACCCGTTTCAGGGCCCTTGTCAGAGACCGCGAAGCCAAGACCCTTCGACAGGCTCAGGGTGACGGGCTATATCTCACGCCAACAATGACCAATATCCAAGGACCAGCACGCCCATGACCACCAAGTACAAAATCGCCATTCTGCCGGGGGATGGCATCGGCAAGGAAGTTGTTCCGGAAGGCATCCGCGTGCTGGAAGCCGTTGGCTCCAAGTTCGGCCTGGAGTACGAGTTCACCCAGTACGACTGGTCGTGCGAGAACTACGCCTACACCGGCCGCCTGATGCCGGAGAACGGCATTGAGCTTTTGCGCCCGAACGATGCGATTTTCCTGGGCGCCGTCGGCTGGCCGACCGTCCCGGACCACATCTCGCTCTGGGACATGCTGATCCCGATCCGCCGCGAGTTCGACCAGTACGCCAATGTGCGCCCGGTGCGCCTGCTGGATGGTGTTTCCTCGCCTCTGGCCAATCGCGGGCCGGAAGACATTAATTTCTATGTCGTCCGCGAGAACGTTGAGGGTGAGTACTCCGAAATCGGTGGCAAGCTCTATGGCGGCACCGAGTACGAGATGGTCAGTCAGCAGACTACCTTCACCCGCCGCGGCGTCGACCGTATCCTGAAGTACGCGTTCGAGCTGGCCATAACCCGGCCCCGCAAGAAGGTCACCTCGGCCACCAAGTCCAACGGCATTATCCACACCATGCCGTATTGGGACGAGCGCTTCGCGCTGATGGCGAAGCAGTACCCGGAGGTCGAGACCGATCAGTACCACATCGACATTCTAACCGCCCACTTCGTGGCGCATCCGGATTGGTTCGACGTGGTTGTCGGCTCCAACCTGTTCGGCGACATTCTCTCCGATCTTGGGCCTGCGGTAGCGGGTTCCATCGGTATTGCGCCATCGTCCAACATCAACCCCGAAGGCATCTACCCCTCCATGTTCGAGCCGGTGCATGGCTCCGCGCCTGACATTGCGGGCCAGGGCATTGCCAACCCTATCGGCCAGATCTGGTCCGGCGCGATGATGCTCGGCCACCTGGGTCACCAGGATGCGGCCAACGCCATCGAGCGCGCCATCGAAGTGGTGCTCACCGGCGGCGGGCCCAAGACCCGCGACATGCGTGGCAACGGCACCACCGAGGAAATCGGCAAAGCCATCGCCGAGGTGATCAGCGCCGGTTAGCTGCCATCTGGGTACCGTGTACCGGAAGCTCGGCACCGCCGGGCTTTCCGGGATTGCCGCCCAGGCACTGTTGCCGCCTTCCCCAAAAACCACCTAAACGAAACTAAACTTTTATGCGCAAAACTAAACCGTTTGGCCTCAGACGGTTTAGTTGCGGTTTATCCGGAGTTTAGTCCAAGTTTATCCCGTGCTTACCTGATGTTTGCCATTGTTTACGCCATGCTGGTTGGTCCATCTGATGATCGGCCGTCAGTATAGCCGCCAACGCTTAAATCCAGGTTAATAGCAAGCCGGAGTAGCATCCGCTCATGCCCGATCTTCCCACCCAGGCCCGTATTGTGATCGTCGGCGGCGGCATCGTCGGCTGCTCCATCGCTTACCATCTGGCCAAGCTCGGCATTTCGGACGTGGTGCTGCTGGAGCAGGGCCAGCTTTCCGGCGGCACCACCTGGCACGCGGCGGGGCTCGTCGGGCAGCTTCGGGCAACCCATAATCTCACCCGCCTCGCCAAATACGGGGCAGAACTCTATGAGACGCTGGAGGCGGAGACCGGCCAGGCCACGGGCTTCCGCCGCTCCGGCTCCATGAGCGTCGCCCGCACCGCCGCCCGTACCGAAGAGCTTCGCCGCGGCCTCGCCATGGCCGCCTGCTGCGGCGTGGAGATGCACGAAATCAGCCTTGCCGAAGCGAGCGCGAAAATCCCGGTAATGGCTACGGGCGATCTGGACTCGGCCTTCTTCATCCCCGGCGACGGCATGACCAACCCGACCGACACCACCCAGTCGCTGGCCCGTGGCGCGCGCCGCGGCGGGGTGAAGGTGCTGGAGGGGGTGAAGGTCCTGTCAGTCGAACGCGCCGGGGGCGCACCCGGCGCCGTCACCACCGACCAGGGCCGCATCGCCTGCCAGGAAGTGGTGTTGGCGGGCGGCCTCTGGACCCGCGAACTGGCGCGGCCCCTGGGCGTCGCCGTCCCCCTGCACGCCGCCGAGCACATGTACGTGGTCACCCGCCCGATCAAGGGCGTGATCCGCAACCAGCCGGTACTGCGCGACCCCGACGGCTATATCTATGTGAAGGAGGAGGTCGGCGGCCTCGTCCTCGGCGGGTTTGAGCCTAACGCCAAACCCTGGGGTACCCGACATGTGCCCGACAATTTTACCTTCCAACTTCTGCCCGAGGATTGGGACCAGTTCGAGCCCTTTATGATCAGCGGCCTGGAACGGCTGCCCTGCATGGAGACGGCGGAAATCCGCCAGCTTCTGGTCGGGCCGGAAAGTTTCACGCCCGACAACGCCTATTGCCTGGGCGCGGCGCCCGGTTGGCAGGGGCTCTATATAGCTGCGGGCTTTAACTCCGTCGGCATCGCGAGCGCAGCAGGGGCGGGCATGGCGCTGGCCGACTGGATCGCGGCGGGGGAGGCCACCATGGACCTCGCCGACATCGACATCCGCCGCTTCCATGGCTGGGAATGGAACCGCCCTTACCTCGCTGACCGGGTGACGGAGACAGTCGGCACGCTCTATGCCATGCACTGGCCCTACCGCCAGATAGAGACGGGCCGGGGCCTCCGCCGCTCGCCCCTGCACGACCCATTGAAGGCGGAGGGCGCGGTCTACGGTCAGGTTGCTGGCTGGGAGCGTCCGAACTGGTTCGCCACGCCCGGCCAGAAGCCCGCGTACGAATACGCCTATGGCCGCCAGAACTGGTTCGAGAACCACCGCCGCGAACACCTGGCCGTGCGCGAGAAGTGCGCCCTGTTCGACATGGCCAGCTACGGCAAGCTGCTGGTCCAGGGGCAGGATGCTGAAAAACTGCTCTCGCGTCTCTGCGCCAACAATGTGGCCGTCGAGCAGGGGCGCATCGTCTACACCCAAATGCTGAACACGCGCGGTGGCATTGAGGCCGACCTGACGGTAATGCGGCTCGACGG
Source organism: Alphaproteobacteria bacterium (assembly GCA_965202745.1). Lineage (GTDB taxonomy): Bacteria > Pseudomonadota > Alphaproteobacteria > Bin95 > Bin95 > JACKII01. The sequence continues at coordinate 55,050 of CBDBCB010000014.1, read as the reverse complement.
TGACCGTTTCTGGGTGATCACGCCCTGCGCCTCAACCCGCCGTGATCTTGCCTGGATCGAAGACCATATCGAGGACGGCGAGCATGTCTTCGCCACCGACATTACCAGCGGCACGAGCGCGTTTTCCGTGATGGGGCCAAATGCGGTGGCATTGCTGGAGCAGGTAAGCGGTGAGACGCTGGACAACGCCAAATGCCCCTTCGGCCACTGGGTCGAGCTAGAGATAGGCTTCGCCACCGCCCGCGCCGCCCGCATCACCTATGTCGGCGAGCGCGGCTTCGAACTTTACATGCCTTCAGAGATGGTAGCCCACGCCTATGAAGCCGTCCGCGAAGCCGGAGCCGACCATGGTCTGACGCTCGCCGGCTATCACACGCTGGATTCGTGCCGTATCGAGAAAGCCTATCGCCACTGGGGCCATGACATCGGTCCGGACGACACGCCGCTGGAGGCCGGGCTCGGCTTCGCGGTCAAAAGCCAGGCCGCCTATATCGGCCGCGCCGCCATCGAACGCCAGCGCCAGGAGGGTGTCTCCCGCCACATGCGCCAGTTCCGGCTGGAAGACCCGGACGCCTTCCTGTTCCACGACGAGGCCATCTGGCACGACGGCCACCTGATCGGCCGCATCGCATCCGGCAATTACGGCCACGCCCTCGGCGGCGCAATCGGCATGGGCTACGTACCGGCCGCTCTTGCCAACACGGAAAACTTCACCATCCAGGTCGGCAACCGCATGGTCCCCGCTTACGCCAGCCGCCGACCGCTATACGATCCACGGAGTGAGCGGGTGCGGGGTTGATGCAGGCAACGACATCGACCGAACCCGACGTAGAAAATCTCAAGCGCCAAAATTGGGGCAAAAATGACCAACCTTCACCTTCTCGCCAAATGTGGCCTGATTGCAGGCAGCTTAATTTTGGCGGCCTGCTCTCAGTCAGGGCCTACGGAAACAAGCCAACCTCCCGCCAGCACCTCACGGTCTGAAATCGCCAGTTCCCAATCAACCACTGCGCGGGCACCCAATCCGCACTCCCTCAAACGCAATGACGCCATCAAAATGGCTCGCGCGGTATGTGCGAAAGGGCCTAAGTCAAAAAATAGGTGCGGCAGAAGTGCCACGCAGTCGCTTGTTTCGGCAGGATGGAAGGATGTTGTGGCAGGCAATGGACTAAGCGCGATGACAGCATTTGGTGCTTCGCTGGAACTGGGTGTCGAGCGCGTGGACGCCTATTGGGGCCTGGGCGTTGCCTCTCACATAGCAGACCTGCCGCCCGATGTTTCGGACATCTGCTTTGATCGGGCCTACTTAATTGGGGCCAAAAATTTCAGGCATCTACGGTGACCAGGCCATAGTCATGGAAAGCCGCGGCATGATTGACAAGGTGATTAGCCTGGCAACGCATGCCGTTAGCCTCGATGCGGATAGTGCCAGAGCGCACGGAACGCTTTACCGCCTCTACAATAAGAAGGGCGATACGGCAAAAAAGAAGGGCGATACGGCAAAAGCGCAGACCCACCGGGCCGCTGTGGAAGCAATGGTCGCCAAGCAGCGGAAAGCCAAGTAGGCGGTTAGCAATTCGCTTCAGCGGTATCTTCCTTGCCGCTGTCCCCTCACAAAACAGACACAATCGGTCTTTGTGGTTGCCGGAAATTCCGCTATTGGGGGAACCGGAAGCAATGTTCGTGCTTGCGTCAACGGCAGGCGGCTATACGATCCGCGCTCCAAACATGCTCATGGCTGATTGCGAGGTATGAAGATTTCGTATGATGCCTATGATTTGGCATTTTAGCACTATTTGAGCGAATAATTTGAAACATTGTTTCACGCTCACCTGAAGGAAGGAGGCCCGCGACATGGCCGAAGCAGCTTTGATTCCGTTCGACGACCGGGACGGCTTAATTTGGATGGACGGTAAGCTCGTGCCCTGGCGTGATGCCAAGCTGCATATGCTGACCCACGGCCTGCACTATGCCAGCGCCGTGTTCGAGGGCGAGCGTTGCTACAATGGCACCATCTATGCCTGCCGCCAGCATTCCGACCGCCTGCGCAATTCGGCGAAGCTGCTGGACTTCGAAGTTCCCTTCACGTCCGAAGAACTGGACGCCGCCAAATATGAGACGCTGAAGGCGAACAATCTGACCGAGGCCTATGTCCGCCCCATCGCTTGGCGCGGCACGGAGCAGATGGGTGTCTCCGCTCAAGCCAACAAAATCCACACCGCCATCGCGGTCTGGGCCTGGCCGAGCTACTTCTCGCCGGAAGCCATGATGAAGGGCATCTGCATGAAGACCGGCCCCTGGAAGCGCCCGCCGCCGGATAGCGCGCCGGTGCACTCGAAGGCGACCGGTCTCTACATGATCTGCACGCTCTCCAAACACTGGGCGGAGGCGAACAAGCTGGATGATGCGCTGATGCTCGATTGGCGCGGCTTCGTCGCCGAGGGCACGGGCGCGAACCTGTTCATGAACATCGACGGTAAGTTGCACACGCCGACGCCGGACTGCTTCCTGAACGGCATCACCCGGCAGAGCGTTATTGCGCTGGCCAATAAGCACCAGATCGAGATTGTCGAGCGCTACATTCCCTATGAGGACCTGGCCAAGGCGACCGAACTGTTCGTCACCGGCACGGCGGCGGAAATCACCCCGGTCGGCGTGATCGACGACCACCAGTTCATCGTCGGCAGCATGACCAAGACCCTGATGGACTCCTATTCCATCATGGTGCGCTCGGGCGGCTCGATCCTGTAGACAGGCCACGCCCCGGCATCGTCCGGACAAAAAACGCCAAGAACCCGGCCCGGTTCCTGGCGTTTCTTTTTTTGCTATTCTCCCAAAAAAACTTAGGGGGCCCGAAAGCCCCCTAAGCGTAACATCTCTATGTTAGAGCAAGCGCCTACTTCGCGTAGTCGTAGTTGCCTTTGCTCCAAACGTAGAAGACGTAGCCGGGCGCGGTGACGTCGCCGCGCTCGTCGAAGCCGATTTCACCCAGCACGGTGTTGAACTTCTTGCTGTTCAACGCTTCCAGGACCGGATCGAATTCAGTCGAGCCCGCGGCAGTTGCTGCCTGAGCCCACGCCTGGATCGCACCGTAGGTGTACAGCACATAGCCTTCCGGCTCGATGCCAGCCTTGCGGAATTTTTCCACCAGCGGGGCGGCAACCGGGTTTTTGCGCGGGTCGGGGCTGAAGGTCATCAGCGTGCCTTCGCCAGCATCGCCCGTGATCGCCCAATATTCCTGGGTAACCAGCGCGTCGCCGGAGATGAGCTGCGTGCTCAGGCCCTGCTCACGCATCTGGCGGACCATCAGGCCGGCCTCGGTGTGATAGCCGCCGACATACAGCACATCGATCTTCGCCTGCTTCAGCTTGGTAACCAGCGCGGAATAGTCTTTCTCGCCAGCGGTGTAGGCTTCATACAGAGCCGCCTTGCCGCCCTTGCTTTCCAGCACGGCTTTGGTCGCGTCGGCCAGGCCTTTGCCGTATGCGGTCTTGTCATGCACGATGGCGATGTTTTTGCCGGCATACTTGGTGGCCAGATATGCGCCGGCCACTTCGCCCTGCTGGTCGTCACGGCCGCAAACGCGGTAGACGCCGTCGCCGCCATTGTCGGTCAGCGCCGGGTTGGTGGAAGCCGGCGAGATCATGACCACGCCTTCTTCGCTATAGACGTTCGACGCCGGAATGGACGAGCCGGAGCAAAAGTGCCCAGCCATGAACTTTACGCCTTTGTTGACCATCTGGTTGGCCACGGCGACGGCCTGCTTCGGATCGCAGGCGTCATCACCCACTTCCAGCTTCAGCATTTCGCCCAGTACGCCACCGGCTGCGTTAATGTCACGCACAGCCGCTTCAGCACCTGCTTTCATCTGCGCGCCAAAGCTCGCGTACTGGCCTGTCATTGGACCCGCCGCCGCAATCGTGATCTCTGCCTGAGATGTGCCTGCCGTGAAGGCAATCGCGGCGGCAAGAGCTACAATCCTATGCATATTTTGCTTCTCCCATGTGCACAGCGCTCGACTGTGCAGTTAACGACGGATTTATGTACCATTTTCCCAAGGAGCCGGGAAATATTTTTCCGCCAAAAATGTCAATTGCCGGTTTTTTAACAGTGAAAATTTGTTTAAGTTGGCCGCGGTTCGATTAACCAACCGCCAAAAAGGGCTTTCAGGCTCAGGGCAATTATCAGGAGTTTAGGATGAAAAAAATACTGGCATTAGCCGCCGCCGTCAGCTTCGCTGCTGGCAGTGCCGCCGCTGGCACGTTGGATGACGTCAAGAAAAAGGGTTACCTGGATTGCGGCATCAACACCGGCCTGATCGGTTTTGCCGCCCCGGATGACAAGGGCGTGTGGACCGGCTTCGACGTTGATATGTGTCGTGCGATCGCTGTCGCTGTCTTCGGCGATGCGGAAAAAGTGAAGTACACACCGGCAACCGGCAAGTCCCGGTTCCCCATTCTGTCCTCCGGTGAAGTAGACGTGCTGTCCCGCAACACCACCTGGACGTTCAGCCGCGACGTCAACCTGGGTTTTGAGTTTGTCGGCGTAAACTATTATGACGGCCAGGGCTTCATGGTTCACAAGAGCCTGGGTGTGAAAAGCGCCAAGGAGCTTGATGGTGCCAGTGTCTGCATTCAGACCGGCACTACGACCGAGCTTAATCTGGCGGATTACTTCAAGACGAACGGCATGAAAATCGAGCCGATCGCCATTGAAACCAACAATGAAGCTCGTCCGCTGTATGAGCAGGGCCGTTGCGATGTGTACACCACAGATGCATCCGGTCTGGCCGCTACCCGCGCCCAGATGGCTGTTCCGTCCGATCACCTCATCCTGCCGGAAATCATTTCCAAGGAGCCGCTGGGCCCGTTGGTCCGTCATGGCGATCACCAGTGGGGCGACGTAGTCCGCTGGACCCTGAATGTCATGATCATCGCCGAAGAGCTTGGCGTCACCTCGGCCAATGTCGATGAGATGAAGAACTCTAAGAACCCGGAGATCCAGCGTCTATTGGGTGTCAGCGGCGAATATGGCGAGTCGCTCGGCCTGTCCAAAGACTGGGCCTACAACATCATCAAAGCCATCGGCAATTATGGTGAAAGCTTTGACCATCACCTCGGGCCCAACACGGTCATCGGTCTGGAGCGCGGTCTGAATGCACTTTGGTCCAAAGGTGGCATTCTCTACGCACCGCCGTTCCGCTAAGGCGTAGCGCGTATTCGCATGAGACAGGGGAGGTTCCTAGCCAAGGGAGCCTCCCCTGCTGCCTTTCAACGGCGAGACTGCGGGACAACGCAGCAGCCCTCCCTTCAATGACAAGGGGCAGGAATAGAGCGCAAATGGCACTAGGCACATTGGTAGCTGGCCCCGCCGCTGGGGGCGCATTCTGGAACGATCAACGCTTCCGGGGAATTTTTGCCCAGGCGGTGGTTATGGGTCTGTTGGGCCTGTTGCTGTACTTCGTCATCGCCAACACCATCACCAACCTGGAAAAGCGCAATATTGCCACCGGCTTCTGGTTCCTCAGCCAGCCCGCAGGCTATGAGCTTTCCATGAAGCTGATCCCCTATTCATCCGAAGACTCGCACGCCCGGGTCTATCTGGTGGGTCTGCTGAATACATTGTTTATTTCGGTTCTGGGCTGTCTGTTCGCCACCATCATCGGCTTTGTTCTGGGTGTGCTGCGCCTGTCCGGGAACTGGCTGCTGGACAAAGTCATCTATTGGTTTGTGGAATTCAGCCGCAATGTGCCGCTGTTGCTGTGGATCATCTTTTGGTCGGCGGTGTCCCGTCTGTTGCCTCGCATCAACAACAGCATCGAAGTTACCGACAATATGTACCTCAACATCCGCGGCCTGTTCACGCCGGTGCCGGTGCTGGGGGAGGGGTTCGATTTTGTCCTGCTGGGCCTGGCGGCCGGATTGGCCGGGGCCTGGGCTATCGCCCGCTGGAGCCGCAAGCGTCAGGCGGCCACCGGCAAGACGTTCCCGGCGTTTTGGGCTGGCCTCCTGGTCGCTGTGCTGATCCCGACAGCAGTTTTCTACGCCGCCGGCCAGCCGATGGAGTGGCAGGCCCCGGTCCGTAACCGCTTCAACCTCCAGGGCGGTTTGCAGATCGCCCCTGAATTCGTTGCGATGCTGCTGGCGTTGACCCTTTATACCGCGGCCTTCATCTCCGAGATCGTGCGCTCCGGCATCTTGTCGGTGCAGAAGGGTCAGCGGGAAGCGGCAGCCGCGCTCGGCCTGAAGCCCAACTGGACCATGCGCCTGATTATCGTGCCCCAGGCGCTGCGCGTCATCATCCCGCCGCTCGCCAGTCAGTACATGAACCTGACCAAGAACAGTTCGCTGGGGTTTGCCATTGGCTTCAGCGAATTAATGGCAACCACCGGCGGAATTTCCCTGAACCAGACCGGCCAGGCGATTGAGTGCATGGCCATCGTCATGGTGACCTATCTCATCATCTCGCTCAGCATCTCGGCGTTCATGAACTGGTACAACGCCCGTGTGAAGCTGGTCGAGCGGTAGGGGAGGCGCACAGAATGACATCCCCAACCAACAATCGTGCCTCTACTCCGGCCCGGAGCGCCGCCAACTGGGTGCCCAAGGCAAGCCGCCCGCCGCCCGGCATCACTACCGGCGTTATCGGCTGGATGCGCGCCAACCTGTTTTCCAGCTGGCTGAATGTCCTCCTGACCTTCGCCTCGCTGTATCTGCTCTATAGCGTGATCCCGCCGGTAATTGACTGGGCGTTCATCAATGCGACGTGGCAGGGTTCCAGCCGCCAGGACTGCCTGGCCAATAGCGGTGCCTGCTGGGCGGTGATCGGCGTGCGCTGGCAGCAGATGATCTATGGTTTCTACCCAGGCACCGAGTTGTGGCGGCCGAACCTCGCCTTTGTCCTGTTACTAGCGGCTTTGTTCTATGGCCTCTACGACAAGGCGCCCGGCCGCAAATATGGGCTGTGGTTTGTCTGCGCCTTTCCGTTCATTGCCTATGCCCTGCTCTATGGCGGTGTCTCGCCGCTGCCCTATGTGGAGTCCACCCAATGGGGCGGCTTGCTGCTGACGCTGGCCATGGGGATTACGGGCATCGCGTTTTCCATTCCCTTCGGCATTGTGCTGGCATTGGGGCGTCGCAGCGAATTGCCGGTTATCAGCCTGCTATGTACGCTGTTCATCGAGTTCATCCGCGGCGTGCCGCTGGTGACTTTGCTGTTCTTCGGCAATGTCATGCTGCCGCTGTTCCTGCCCGAAGGCATGAATATCGACAACTATCTGCGCGTGGTCGCGGCCGTCTGCTTTTTCGCCAGTGCCTATATGGCGGAGGTTATCCGTGGCGGCTTGCAAGCCATCCCGAAAGGCCAGTACGAAGCGGCCGCTGCCCTGGGCCTCGGTTATTGGCGGATGATGGGGCTTATCATTCTGCCCCAGGCGCTGCGCATCTCGATCCCCGGCATGGTGAACACCTCCATCGGCCTGTACAAGGATACCACACTGGTCTCGCTGGTGGGGCTGTTCGACTTGCTCGGTATGGCCCGGGCGATCACCGCTGACGCCAAATGGGCCGCGACGGAGATCGAGCTTTATGCCTTCATCGGCATCCTCTTTTTCATCTCTTGCTTTGCCATGTCCCGCTACTCGCTCTGGCTGGAAGAGCGGTTGTCGCGCGGCGACTGCCGCTAAAATGGAGGCGTAACCAACAATGAACGACCAGACCCTCGCCATCGAAATGCGCCGCGTGAACAAGTGGTTCGGCAGCTTTCATGTGCTGAAGGACATCGACCTCAACGTCAGCCGGGGCGAGCGCATCGTGATTTGCGGTCCGTCCGGCTCTGGCAAATCCACTCTGGTGCGCTGCGTTAACCGGCTGGAGGAGCACCAGGAAGGCGACATCATCGTCGACGGCATCACGCTCTCCAACGACCTGAAGAACATCGATCAAATCCGGTCCGAAGTTGGCATGGTGTTCCAGTCCTTCAACCTTTTTCCGCACCTGACCGTGCTGGAGAACTGCACGTTGGCCCCCATCTGGGTGCGCAAACTGCCGAAGGCAGAGGCGGACGATCTGGCCATGAGCCTGCTGGAGCGCGTGCAGATCCCTGAGCAGGCCACCAAATACCCTGGCCAGCTTTCCGGCGGCCAGCAGCAGCGCGTCGCCATCGCCCGCGCGCTGGCCATGCAGCCCCGCATTATGCTGTTCGACGAGCCCACCTCCGCCCTTGATCCGGAGATGATCAAGGAGGTGCTAGACGTGATGGTCGATCTGGCCGATAGCGGCATCACCATGCTCTGTGTCACGCACGAAATGGGCTTCGCCCGCCAGGTCGCCAACCGCATCATCTTCATGGATGAGGGCGAAATCGTAGAGCAGAACGATCCGGAAACCTTCTTCCTGAATCCACAGAATGACCGCACCAAGCTGTTCCTGAGCCAAATCTTGTCGCATTAGTAAGCGAGGATTTCCGCTGAAGGATGCTTCGCCTTGGATATGCCACCTTTTCTATCGTTCCGTTTTGACCGCGAGGGCGGTGCCGTCCCGGATAGCGAAGGCTCTGCGGAGCCCGGCAGCGGCGGATTGGTTTGGACGTATGTGGCGTGGGAATCTGATGACGGTGCCGCGTGGCTGACCGACCAAGCTGGCTTATCTGTTGAGGTAATGGTTGCCCTGACCGCGCCCGAAACCTGGCCCCGCTGCACTGTCATGCGCACATCCCATGGCGACGGTGCGCTGATCAACCTACGTGGCGTGAACCTGCATGAAGGCGCGGAGCCGGAAGACATGATTTCCGTCCGCATCTGGCTGGAGGCGGACCGTATTATCAGCACGTGGTGCCGTCCGCTGTTCGCCATCCGCGATCTGATGGATGGGATTGAGCGGGGCCAGGGCACCGTCAGCCCCGGCGATTTCGCTGCAAAACTGGCGCTACGGCTGGCGGATCGGGCTGAGCCGGTCGTGGCGGAATTGAACGAATTCATTGATCGTATGGAGGAAGCGGTGCTGGCGGCGGACGCGCCGCATGGTGTGTGCGGTGTACTAGCGGACGTCCGGCGATTGTTCTGCGCCGTTTCATGTTCCCTCAGCGGGATGCTCTCTCAACCCTGGCCATCGAAGACCTGCCCTGGTTGTCTGAGCGTGACCGCAGCCAGTTGCGCGAAGCCACCGACCGCATCACGCGCCTCGCCGAAGAACTGGATGCCATCCGCGAACGCGCCGCCGTGGTGCAGGACCAGCTTGTCGAGCGGCGGGCGGAGGCCATGAACCACAACATGATGATCCTCGCGGTTGTCGCCGCGGTGTTCCTGCCGCTGGGTCTGCTGACAGGCCTCTTGGGCATCAATGTTGGCGGCATGCCAGGTGCCGGGGACCAGTTGGGCCTTTTGGGCCGTGTGTGGCCTGCTGGGGCTGACAACCGTGTTCCAGCTGTGGCTCTACCGGCGGCTAAAGCTGATTTAGAGGGTCTTACCTCGGTCCAATCGGATCGGGGTTTGGTTCAGGCAGCCGACCGGGTTTCTTTCCCATTTAATATGCCCAGCAGCGGGGGCGATATCACTAGCCCGACGCGGAAAATGGCATAGCCGAAGACCATGGCGAGAACTGGTTGGCTGAAATAATACAGGACGTACCAGTCGCTGCCATAGCCACCAACAACACCATTGCCGATGAGGCTCATAATTTTGAACAATATTATATGGGAGCAGAACACAATAAAGATGAACGGCTCGAATTTCTTAATAAAGTGAGTAAATTTAGTTTCGCAGATAATGCCGGTCGCCCACCAGAACCACAGTGTCGCCGTCATCCGCATCGCAACATCGGTGAAATTGGCCAGGTAGATCGGCAAATCGAGCGTGTTGGTTTCATGGGCAAAGTACAAATAGACCTTGGCAAACCCTACCACTACCAGTGCCAGGGTTAGGGCAAGACCGCGGTTTTCCAGAAGCTCATGGTCGACCTTGTGCTGCCATACCGCCAAGCCCATGACAAAAAAGAACAAAATCATCGGGCGCGGCATGACGGGGTTTTCAGGATTGGTAACAGCCAGGACGAAAGCGACGCCGATCGTAAGGAGCGGGTAGGGTACCGCCGGACAGCCAGCAGCAGAAGCGGTGAAACTGCGGCGCAAAGGAACAAATCACGCAGGAATGCCAGCTGAATATTCGCTGGTTCAGCGGTCAATGCAAAGATGGCGTTCAACCAACCTATCAGTGTATCGGGTGCGAAGTTCTCTCCGCCGAACAAGTGCCTGAAAAGAATGAACAGCCCCAGCAAAATGCAATTCCACAACGCAATTAGTAGTTAAGGGCTTAATCCTTTGCGCATTTGATGCTATATATGTTGCACACGGAGGAAATCATGAACATCACCAGCGTTTTTTATAAGTTTCCGGATCAGGAAGCCTGCATTGCGCATTTAGAAAAGTTCGCTGGGGCGATGATCCACATTGCCCGCATTGCGGGGCTACAAACGTGGCTTGTAAAGATGATCAAGACCGCATTGGCCGATGGAACTGTCATGGATGCAAATCCAGCTTCAACGTCCTGGCTGGTACAGTCTTTGAAAAAACCAAAATACCCCTTCAAAAATGGTTTTTGGGTGTTGCCTTGATTGTTAATGCCAGGAAAAGCCTATCAAGTTGTCAGCTTGCCCGTGATCTAGATATGAATCAAAAATCAGCATGGTTTATGCAGAAACGCATCCGCGCTGAAATGGCAAGCAAGCAGGGTGAAATCCTGTTACAAGGAATTGTTGAAGCTGACGAAAGATATGTAGGTGGTAAACCACACAAGCGAAATAAACGTTTTGATAACAATGATTTACCTCCTCCACCTCCTCCGCGATGAAGAGGGACACGCAAAACGTCGGTTATTGGCGCGGTAAAACGCGACGGTAAAGTCGTTGCCCGTGTCGCCAGCAGTCTGACTGGCAAGGACATTCTAAACTTCATTCGTAGCAGCGTCGATCCCGAAGGCTCGCTGCTGATCACTGATGAATTCAAGGCTTACAGCGCTGTTCGGGCAACCATGGCGCACGCCACAATCAATCATAGCAAGGGCGAATATGTTTTCGGCAACATCCATACCAACACCATTGAAGGCTTCTGGTCACTTCTCAAACGGGCCTGGTACGGATCGCATCATCATTATCGAAAATGCTATATGCCGCTCTATGTCGCGGAAGCATGCTGGAAGTACAATCAACGCAAGAACGACAACGCCTTCGGGTCTTTTATGCGGGGATGCTTTAAATGAACCGACTCTTTTATGGCGACTGCCTGACTGTCATGCGAGAAATGCCGTTAGGCAGTGTTGATCTGATTTATTTGGATCCCCCTTTCAACTCAAACCGTGATTACAATGCGATTTATAAGGATGAGACAGGCCGTCCATTACCCGACCAGATTGAAGCTTTCTCCGATCTGTGGACTTTGGATGAAGATCGCGAACGGGCAATCAGAAATATGCCAATCCTTATGAGAGAATCCGGTGTTGATGACGGTATCACCGAGCTCTGGAAAATTTGGTGTAACGCCCTGCGCAAGACGCAGCCTGGCCTACTTGCCTATCTCAGCTACATGACCGAGAGACTCTTGCCCATGCGGAGTATTCTCAAACCGACCGGATCAATTTATCTACACTGCGATCCTACTGCCAGTCATTACATCAAGGTGATGATGGACGGCATCTTCGGGCACGGAAATTTTCGGAATGAGATCATTTGGTGTTACAAATCTGGCGGCGCAAGCAAACGCTGGTTTGCAAAAAAACATGATACAATTCTATTTTATGCAAGAAATCACAGATATTGCAAATTTAATCAGTTAAAGATCAAATCTTACGGCCAATCCGGAGGCGGCCATGGTGGTGCCATTAAATATTATAAAGATCAAAAAGGGACGTATTCAATTGTAACAGCCCGCGACTGGTGGGAAATTTCAATGTTGGCAACGACCCATAGTGAAGGACTTGGTTATGCGACTCAAAAACCACTTGCCCTATTGGAGCGGATCATTGCTGCCAGCACCAACGAAGGTGATGTGGTGTTCGATCCGTTCTGCCGGTGTGCTACGACGCTGGAAGCTGCCCACAAACTTGATCGCAAGTGGATCGGGATCGATATAGCCATTCACGCAATCAAGCGTGTCGCGAAGGTTCGGCTGGAAGATCGGCTTGGTTTGAAGGATGGTATTGATTTTGAGATCGAGGGTGTCCCACACAACATCGAGGGCGCTCGCGATCTATGGGAACGTGATAAATATCATTTTCAGAAATGGGCAATTGAGCAGATCGACGGCTTTGTCACTGCGCGAAAGACGGCTGATGGCGGTATTGACGGGCGGCTCTATTTTGATATGGGAGGACGCAATCTTGAAAGCATGATGTTGGAAGTGAAGGGCGGCAGAAATATCGGTATCAGTGTTGTGCGGAACCTCCGAGGGGTTCTTGAACGCGAAAATGTGCCCATGGCAGGCTTAATCATCATGGACAATCCAGGGCCGACTAAGATGCGGAACTTTGCTCGCGAAATGGCGTCGGCAGGCGATCTTGAAGTCATGGGTGTTCAGTATTCGCGAATGCAATTGCTGACCGTTCAGGACATTCTTAACGGCAAGCGGTTTCCGACGCCTTCTGTGGCGCGGGCCAAAGGGGCGGCACAGCCTGTACTGCCGCTGGGTTGATAGATAAGCCCTTAAATATTAATTGCGATTATTTTATCAACACCTAAATTATTTTTCCCACCGTTTCGCAGCGGCCTTCTTCGCGATCTCGCTCCGTTGTGCTGCTGTTAGCTTTGAAGCCCTAGCTTTCCCACCCTTCCTGCCCATCGCCTGGGCAGCTTTGTCCTTGCCGTCATCCTCTGGCGTTTCTTCCACTTCGCCCGTTGCGATCCGGGCTACTCTGACGGCATTGCCCACTACGTCACGCGGGCGCTTCGGTTTCTTATCGGCCATGGTTTCTCCTATGATGCTTGTCACTAAGCATCATAGGAAGCCTGGCTAGGTCCCGATCGGATTATCAACCGCCGCCAATTTCAAACTGAGACACTACCGACTGGCGCGCTGTGGGCCAGGGTGGAGAATGCCGTCAGCCCCTGGCCCACCGAACAGCCGATGGCGATGACGCCGCCTGTTCCCATCAAAAACGCGCCAAACAACTGACGGCCCAGTTCCCGCGGATCATCGCAGGCCTCCCAGTGAAAATGCCCGCGGGAGATGCTGCCGACCAGCGCCCCAATGACGACTCCGGCTATCGATCCCACACCGAAGCTCAGGCCCCCGCCGGACGCCGTCATCAGGTACAGAACCGTCTCTCCCGGTGGCGCGCTAAAGGTAAAGGACTCCACGGCGACCGGATGAAAGGCAGCGGAGGCAACCCACGTTGTACCGATCCAACCGCCGACGACCGCCACAGCAACCCCGGCGGACCAAAACAGGTAGGAGCGGACAGCCAGAAAGCTAGGGCTGGAAAGGGCCCAGCCAATGAAAAGCGCGGCGATTACGATGGCTATATAAACCGGCGGCACGTTCAAAAGACCCCCCAGGCTGTCTGCATAGTTGAACCCCAGCGAGTCCGGATCACGCTCTATCCTGGGGAACAGGGCCACGCGCAACCCGGCCAGCGGCCCGCCGGCTGCCATATAGGCGGAGATGCCGATGACCAGCACAATCACAAACGACCGCAAATCGCCGCCGCCGAACCGAGCCAGCGCGCCATAGCCGCAATTCCCGGCAATCGCCATTCCATAGCCGAACATCAATCCGCCAACGATGCTGGCAATCGGGTTCCAGGCGAGGGTTTTGTAGTGCGACTGCTCCAATCCGACATGTTTCAGGGTGAGCGCAATTTGAACACCAATAATCGAAAGGCCCAAGGCCAGTCCCCACATCCGGATGCGCTTCCAATTACCGGCGTAGAGCACATCCTCCACAGCACCCAAGGTGCGTAAGCGGCCGTCGGCGGGCAGCCAGTGCCAGGATGATGCCACCGCTCAACCCGACCAGCGCCTCCGCCACGCCATGGGAAATGAGCCAATCTATGCCGTGCGTTCGCCAGCTACGCACTCGGCCTTCGGCTTGCAGAACAAGTCGTAGATCGTTTCCAGCATTTGGCGGACCTAGTCGCTGCCCAAGCCGATAGTAGATGGTTTTTCCGTCCCGTCGGAACGGTCGCGAGTTGCTTCCAGCTGTGAAGCGCGTCAATTGCTGGGAAACCGCAGTCGGCCAGGCCGACAGGTTGTCCTCAAGCTCGGTCACGGACCTCTGGCCAAACGCCAGATGGCAAAGTATCAGCAGCCGACTTTCCATGCGCGAGCGCGTGCAGGAATCCGGCCGCATTGCGGGCATTTTCCAGCATCTCGTCAAGTTCTTCATTGTCGGATATTTCATCGAAAACGGGCAGTGGCGTTTGGCTTCCTAGTTCCCAAACTGTCTATGGCTGGATAGTGACAATGGAAAGCCGTTTGTCAGGAATCTGATTTTGGCAGTTTTTCCAACAGTTTTCCAAGCATTCCCCAAAAAAAGTCCTCGCCCGGTATCCCTCTATGCGTCCCACTTCGCCCTCGTCGATCAGGACAAACGCGGGTATGTATTGTGCCTGGGATCGCATCGTGCTGGTCTCCGGGACCCGGTCATGAATACCCAGGGTCTCTGGCTCTCCGCCGGGGTCTTCATTCCAATCCAGTTGAAGGCCCGCCCGCTGCGCAGCTTTCTGGGTGCCCAAGGCCTCGCCGCCGGTGATGATGGCTGCCTGCATTTCGCCGCGGGTGATTGCCTCTGAAAAGCGGCTGATCAGGTATTGCGGCATGTTTCCGCCCGGATGGGTGTAGTATTTCCGCGCGATCTGATCGGCACCCAGGCGAGCGCAAAGCGACTTCGGCGGATGCTTGGAACCGCCAAAGGGCGAGGTGAAGCGCGAGGACGTGTCGCTGAATGAGCGCAGCAGCGCCATGATGTCCAGGCTCTCCAGCAGCTTCTGGCCCGGCCCGGCGTCGCCAGCAGCCATGCGGCAGGCTTCCGCCGTCAGGCCCAACGGGTCCAGCGCCTTGGCCGGGTCCGGCTCGCGCTGGGTGATCTGACCGGAGCCGACGAGAACGGAAATGCGGGATTCATCCATGGGTAGGACTTCCTCTCAGGCGCGCTTGTGCGTGTAATTGCAGCCACTATACAAGCCCATCCTGGCAGGCCAACAGGGCCTAAAGAGATTTCACCTCGTCACCCTGGCCGGGCAAAGCAAATCCCGTGCCTGCCATTTGTATCCTTGAAGTGTGGCGGGGCAGCCCCCCCTAATCGCATTGCTCCCAAAGCCGTTGCCGAAAGTACTAGCGTAGACGGCTAGCTCTTGGCGCGGCGGCTGCTTTTCGTCGTTGACTCGATCAGGCTGCCGAGTTGGGCGTGCAACATCTTGCGCGGCACCTCTTCGACACCGCCGCGCGCGAGTTGGCCGAGCGCAAAGGGGCCATAGGAAACGCGGATCAGCCGGGTCACGTGATAGCCCATCCACTGCATCACCTGGCGGATTTCGCGGTTCTTGCCCTCGCGGATGGAGACGGTGAGCCAAGCGTTCGTGCCCTTCTGCTCGTCCAGGGTTGCTTGGATCGGGCCGTATTTGACGCCCTCGACCTCTGGCCCTTTCGCCAGTGCCTCCAGCTTGGCAATATCGACTATGCCATGCACGCGTACCCTATATTTCCGGATCCAGCCGCGGCTTGGCAGTTCCAACTCGCGGGCCAGGCCGCCGTCGTTGGTCAGCAGAAGCAGGCCCTCGGAGGTCAGATCGAGCCGCCCGACACTCATTACCCGCGGGATGTCCGGCGGCAGGCGTTCCCACACAGTCGGGCGCTGCTGCGGGTCCTTGGCGGTTGTCACTAGCCCGGAAGGCTTATGGTAGCGCCAAAGCCGCGGAGGGTCCGGTTGCTGGACGGGCTTGCCATCGACTAGCACGCGGTCGGCAGGCGTTACATTGAAGGCGGGGGAGGTCAGCTTCTTGCCGTTGACCGACACGCGGCCGTTGGAGATCAGCCGTTCCGCATCGCGGCGGGAGCATATGCCTGCCCTGGCCAGCCGCTTCGCAATACGCTCTCCGGCTGGTGCCGTGCTCTGGCCGTTTGACGTGCCACCGGCCGGGGTTTCTGTTTCAGCCATTCGGATCACCATTCGGCAGGACAAGGATTTTGCCGTTACGTTGGCCTTGATTGGCATGTCTGGCGGCGGCGCAGATGTCTTCCAGCGGGTATGTTGCCTCCAGTGGCACGTGCAAGGTGCCGTTGCGGACCAGATCGGCGAGTTCGAGATAGAGCGCTTCTGCTTCAGGCCGCTTCATGGTTGGAAGCAGCTGGCCTAGCCAAAAGCCGGTCAGCTTTTGCTGGCGGAAGATCAATTGATCGGCCCGCATGCTACACGGCTGACCGGAGAGCACGCCGTAGTTCACCATAACGCCACCGTCGGCCATTCCATCCGCCATGCGCTGGGTAATGTCGCCCGCGACGGCGTCGATACCAAGTTTCGGCAGATTGCTGCCACAGGCCTCGCGGATGCGCTCCGCCAGGTTTGGGCCATTGACGAGCACAGCGTTGGGCCGCAGATCAGCAATGTCCGCCGCCGCAACCTCGCGCCGGACGATATTCAGGACCTTGACGCCCATGGGCTTGGCAAGCGCGATTAGCGAGCGCCCAACGGCGGAGTTCGCGGCGTTTTGCACTACCCAATCGCCCGCCGACAGCGGCACGTACTGGCGGAGCATCAGCAGC
This sequence comes from Alphaproteobacteria bacterium, assembly GCA_965202745.1. Lineage (GTDB taxonomy): Bacteria > Pseudomonadota > Alphaproteobacteria > Bin95 > Bin95 > JACKII01. The sequence goes on along the minus strand of CBDBCB010000014.1, from coordinate 38,305 downwards.
GCGGTCGCCGGATTGACCTTCAGCATGGCCAATTGCAGCGCATCGCCTTCATCCGGCAATTTCAGCAGTGTTGCCGCCGATACAGTCTTGCGGCTGCACCAGTTGTCCCGGCCCAGCATCATGACGCGGTCGCCCGGTTTCAGGTCTCCCGCATCTGGCCCGGCAGCGACGACACGGCCAATCCCTTCTGCGCCCAGGGGAGCGGGGAGGGGCGGCTTGGCTGCATATTTCCCTTCAACCAACAGCAGGTCAGCCGGATTGATCGGAAAAGCCAGTACATCGATTGTCACTTGGTCGCCTGCCGGTGGCGGCGGGTCGGGCAGGTCCGCAACGGTGAGGGATTCTTCCGGCGGGCCGAACTGGGTCACATGTACAACGCGCATTCCCGCACACTTCAACAACACTTCATTCTAGCGTAACATAGGGAGATGTCGTCCAATCCGCACCCCATGGAACTCGCTATAGCCGAAGCGCGCGCAGCCGCCGCGGCGGGGGAGGTACCTGTAGGGGCTGTTTTGCTGGGACCGGATGGGGCGATTTTGGCAACGGCCCACAATCTGGTGGAGGCTAAGAGCGACCCTACCGCCCATGCAGAAGTCCTGGCAATTCGCGCTGCTACGGCTGCCGTGGGCTCACCACGGCTGGCCGGATGCGATCTCTACGTGACCCTGGAGCCCTGCGCCATGTGTGCCCAGGCTATCAGTCTGGCCCGCATCCGGCGGCTGTATTTCGTTGCTTATGATCCCAAAGGCGGCGGCGTGGAGCATGGGGCGCGGGTGTTCAGCCACCCGACCTGCCATCACGCACCGGAGGTTTATGGCGGCCTGATGGAAGCGGAAGCGGCAGCCTTGCTCAAAGCGTTCTTTGAGGAACGGCGCTAGAACCCACGGTCCGTCAGCCACGCCATCACATGCGCACCGCCGCCATGGTCGAACAGGTCCACATGGCCGGCCGCATCCAACTGCACGAAATGCTTGGGCTCCGGCAATGCCTGGAACAGGCGCTTGCTATGCCGGATCGGGACCACTTTACCCTGACCGCCGTGGAGCATCATTACCGGCGCGGGGCATTTGCCCGCGATGGCTAGCGTGTCCCAGCGGTCGCGGATGAGCCTGGCTGTGGGGAATATCGGGTAGCGCTTTTGCGCGATGCTGGCGGCGCTATCGAATACGCCTTCCAGAACGATAGCCTGGGGCGTGATGTGCTGCGCCAACTGCATGGCGACGGCTCCGCCCGCGGCCCGCATTGCCGCTATAGCCACGGTAGGCCAGCATCAACATGCCGTACCCTTCCGCGGCAAAGGCGGCGAACTTGTGGGTCCGGCAGTGCAGTGGCCGGGCATTGCCATGCCAATAGGCGACAACCGGCCTGCCGGGGCGGGGCGGCATCCACTAGGCAAGCAGGTTCAGGCCGTCTTCTGCCGTAACCCGGACCTCCTCAATGCTGTCGATGCCGGTAACGGCTGGCGGCTCGCATGGCTCCGAGCCTGGATACATCAGACGGCCCTGGGCGGCATACATGACCGCCAACGCACCGCCATAGGCGGCTCCGGCCACCAGAGCACCGGTTAAGAGCATGCTGTGGTGAGGGGGTTAGTAGTGGATAAACAGCGGCACAGGGCAGGCGCGCAGCAACTGCTTGGTAACTGAGCCTGACAGCAACTGGTGCAGCATGCTGTGTTCGCCGAACGCGCCCATAGCCAGCATGCCCGTATCCAGCGCTTCAACCATGTGCAGGATGGCATGAGGAACATCATCATGCTCCTGCAGGCCGTGGGGTTCTGCATCGATACCGCGGGCTTTGAAGAACTCAACGCCTCTGGCGGCTAGGCCGTCGGCTACCTCCCCATCTTCATCGACAGAGACAACATGAACTTTCCGGTTATTCGTCAGCCCGAGCAAATACACCATGTGCATAGCGCGGCTGGACTGGATCGAGCCGTCAAAGCTGACCACCAGATCCCGCCCGCTGGGGAGTTCATTTGAGGGCACAATAACCAGTGGACGCGGGTGGTCTTCCAGCAACTGTTCGGTAGCATCGCCGATATCATGCCCGCGCACGCCATGGAAGTTGGTTTCACGGCCGATCACCATCAGATCATGCTGCTCTGCCTCATGATCGAGCTTTTCCGCCGGTGATCCTTCAATCTCTATCCAGCGGCACACCACACCTTCTGTATCGCAATAGCTGCGGAACTCGTTGATCTTGGTGTCGAGTTCTTTGGTCTGATTGGCGATAAGGGTCTCGTCCCGGTGGGCGCGGTAAGCGCCGCCGCCAATAGGCATGGCCATCGGGCGCTTAATCCATGGGGTGTCCAACACGGCAATGCCGGTGACTTCCGCGCTACACTCCCTGGCCAGTTTAAGCGAAAAGGTCTGTGCCTTTTTGCTGGAATCCGTCGAGTCGACAGCGACGATCACGGAATGGATCATTGGGACGCTCCTAGTGGTTCGATGCCGGTCACGTGCATGGCACGCTGATCGGTAGCTTCTCTTAGGATATGTGATAGTGAATGGACGAAGACAAGCCAAGCGTGCTGACAGATGCAAATTTGCTGGGCGAATTGCACCACCTAGTGGTCTGGTCGCACGCGTGCAGAGCTATGCTGGAAAGTTGGTGACGGCTTGATCAGGCGGCGTTTTGCATTTGTTTGATCCCGTCGATGAATGCAATGCCCTGGATTATCCCAGGCATGCGATTTGCGCCGTCGCGCTTTCGCCATGTGCCCTGCGCTGACATCAGGAGCCTGACCGCCATGGCGAGGGCGGTCTTTCGGCTCAGACAGCCTTTGGTTTTACCTGTCCGGTGACACACCGTCGCGAAGGCGCTTTCGATGGGATGGGTGGTTCTGATGTGTTTCCACTGTTCTGCCGGGAAATCATAGAAGGCCAGCAGCACGTCACGGTCTTTGATCCATTTGGCTACCGCTTGTTCGTCTTTCACGCCGTAGGTCTCGATGAAGAAATCGCAGGCCGCCATGGCTTCGGCCTTCGTCTCTGCCTGCCAGATGTCGTGCAGGGGGCCTTTGGCTTTCGCTTGCACCGATTGGGGCATTGCCTTCAGCCCATTGCCGGTTTTATGGAACCAGCAGCGCTGTTCTGCGGTCGCGCCGAAGACCGCGCGAAGGGCGGCCCAGAAGCCCAGTGCACCGTCGCCTACCGCGAGATCGGGCGCGTGATTGAGGCCGCGCCGCTTGAGGTCGAGCAGGAGCGCGCGCCAGCTTTGGGTCCTTTCGCGATAGCCGTCGATCAGCCCCAGTATCTCCTTTCGGCCCCATTCATCCGCGCCGATCAGCACCAGAACACATTGCTTTTCTTCCATCCTTGGCTGGAAATAGACGCCATCCGCCCAGACATAGACGATGCGCCGGGCGCTGAGATCGCGCTTCTGCCAGCGGTCGTACTCCTCCCACCAATCGGACTTCAGCCGCGAGATGGTGGGGGACGACAGGACCGCCGCGTTCGGCCCGAGCAGCGCGGCCAAGGCCGCCTGAAAATCGCCCGTGGAAATGCCGTTGAGGGAAAGCCAGGGCAGCAAGTCCTCGACGGACTTCGCCTTGCGCAGATACGGCGGCAGGATCGAAGAAGAGAACCGACCCTTCTCAGCCTGCCGATCACGATCCCGCCCGCGTGGCCCTTTCACGGGCACTGGGCCAATCCCGGTCATTCCCTCTCGTTCTGGCAGGTGAGCGTGACGAACGACCCGCGCGGGCCCCTCGGACGTCGTCTCATTGGAAAATGGCGCAAGCCATGCGCTCCACTCAGCTTCAAGCGCTTGCTCGATCAACTGCCGCGCCCCGGAACGGATCAAATCCGTCAGCGGATCGGCGGAAAATCCCTTGGGATGGGGCAACGCGGTGATGGTATCTCTCGTCATGGGGCATAGCCTTTTCTCGGCGAGAATTGCGGCGCGGGAACAACGCCATGATATGCCGCCCCTCAGGAAAATCACCAACTGTCAGCTGTTTCTCACGCGTGCATCCACAAGCGCTTCGTTAGCCAGAAATTCTTTCACTGTGTTGGTGGTTCAATTCAACAGCCGGATGGGTACCATCCGTTTCCATCGAACCGCTAGGGCTGTCGCTCCAACACAGTGTAGAGGCCAGCCTCGGCCACCGGCTGAAAGCGTTTCACCAGGTCGCTACCTAAGCTTTGCCGCCACATTTTAAACTCCGCGAGGTTCTCATAGTACCCTTGGGAATAGTGTGGTGAGGTCAGCCAGGAAAGCGTCTGCCGGAAGTCGGTGAACTGGCGCAATGCGGGCTCCGCCGCCTCGCCGCTCAGCAGTTGCTTGTAGGCCCGGCTCGGCAGCACGACCAGCAGGCCGGGGTTTTCCGCCACCGTTCGGGCATGCGGATAGCGTTGTTCAGCATAGAGCAGGTCATAGAAGCTGTATCCAGCGGGGCACACGCCGACGCGTGGCGGCCAAAGACCGCCGCTGCCGTAGAACAATACCGGTCGCTCGGCCAGGGCAGGAGAGGCAAGCAAGCCCGCTAGTGCGATCATCGCCAGTTGCTCCTCGCTGCACTCGCCGTCGATGCCTGTCAGCCTGGACGCGAAGGGGCCGACCACTGGGGCTTCCTCTAACTCCTGAACGATGCCGCGGGCCTGGTTCTGCAGCATCCATTTACCTGAAAAGGAATGCCCGGCTCCGTGCGCGACCGCGGCGGCAGCAATGGCGGCGATGGCCACCCGGTGCAACGCTGTGCTGTTGCCCAACAGGCTGCGCGGCTGGTTCAGCAGGATGACCAGGATAAGCGGGATGAAGGGCACGGCCATATGAAGATAGTCCGCACGCTGCAGCACGATTCGGAAGGCGATACCGGCAAACACTATGGCGCCGATCAGGTGATAATCGCCGGAGGACAGCGGGATGCGTCCCAGACGCCGCAGGCTTCCGCTGAACAGCGCCAGCCCGCAGCACAGCACCAATGCCAGGGCGAGGCTGTGAGCGGTCCAGTGAAAGGCGAACTGCGCTATGCCAAGCTCGGTGTTTCTGGCCGACACCTCAACCATGTTGGCCAGGTAGTCGCTAAAAGCCGCGCCCGTCGACGCCCATGCCAGGGCAATCCAGACGGCGGCGACCGTCCCGGCCGCTATGCTCGCTGCGGTCATTGCCCGCCAGCGCGGGCGATAGAATAACTGCACACCATAGAGTGCCAGCGCGGTTGCCAGTGCCGTGACGCTGTATTCATGGGACAACGCCGCCTGGACGCCAATCATGCAGCCGACCACCAGCGCCCTGGCCCGGCTTTGCGGCCCGGCGGCGATGACCAAAATCATCAGCGGTACCAGGAAAAAGCGCCACGCCATCCAGTTCAGGCCGAGCAGAATGTCAAAGAAGAAGGGCAGCATGACCAGCAAGGCCGCATAGCGCTTCCACGGCGTGCGGATATGGGCCTGAAGCACCAGCAGCAGCACGCCGAAGAACACCAGCTGCAACAGCATGTAATAGGTGTAGTAGTCCTGGAGGGAGAAACCGGCGAGCGCGATCCACGCTTCCGCCAGGCCGATCATCAGGGGGCCATACAGGAACTCAAAGTCGTTATAGGCCACCTGCCCGCATTCAATGCGCCACAACACGTTGATGAAGTACCCGGCCTCGATATGCGGGCCGAAGCGGGCGAGCGCGGGTGGCCAATAGACCAGCGCGATGACGCTCAACAGCGCGGCCCGCTCGGTCCAGAGCAGTAGCGCCGGGCTTTCAGGTTCGCGCACCCTTGCCGCCGCACTGGCCATGGCGGGGCCAAAAAAAGCAATGGCCAGGCCAAAGAACAGGGCGACGCCAACGAAGGTGAGGTAGGCGGTTGGTATGCTGTAGCCCAGCATGGCTGCCGCATTGGGCAGGCCTGGGTCCGGCGGGTAGAGTAAGGGAAAGACATACAGACCGGCAATCAGTGCCAGCCAGACCGCGCCTATCAGCAGGATGAAATAGGGGCCGGACCCGCCCCTGGATTGTTGCATCGCTCAACGGCTCTCAGCAAAGGTCACACGATCAAACCGCGCGCGGTAGGGTTTACGCCAGCTTGTTCGCACTTTCCAGCAGGTCTTCCACCAGCCGTTCTAGGTGGTTGAGCGTCGAGCACTCCTTCATCACGTGGGTATAGGGCCGGTAGCGGCGGGTCTCGCTGTCGCCCGTGCCCCAGAGCGGCGGCGGTTCCGGGTTCAGGAAGATCACGCGCTTCGAGCGCTCGTAGATTTCCTTCATGATGTCGGCGCGCGGGTCTGTGTAGTTGGAGCGTGCATCCCCCAGGAAGATGATGGTCGTCCGCTTGTCGATGGCATCCAGCCAGCCTTCACGGAAGTCACTCAGCGACTGGCCATAGTCAGTCGGCATGTAGCCGACGGCGTTCATCACCTTATTGACGGCCTCGTCCACCAAATGCCGCTCGAAGAAGTCCGAGGTCTCGATCAGCTTGCCGCTGAAGGCAAAGGTCCGAACCCCGCTCAACGCGTCGTGCAGGGCATAGAGGAACTGCAGCAGGAAGCGCGCGACGGAGGCAACCGAGCCAGACACGTCGCAGATCGCCATCACCTTCGGCTTGTCGATCTTGCACATCTTCCATTCAAGCTCGAACAGGATGCCGTCATTGGCGTAGTTCTTGCGCATGGTGCGGCGCACATCCAGGTGGCCGCGGTCCCGGATTTTGCGCTTGCGGGCATAGAGCGCGACCAGCCGCTTGGCGATCTTGTCCACGATCTTACGCATTTCTTCTTGGTCCCGCCGGTCCAGGTTGCCCAAGCGCGAGCGGCGCAGCCTGTCTTCCTTCAGTTCCTTGGACGTGGCAGAGCCATGTAGTTGCAGTTGCAGCTCCACAAAGTCCCGCACCTGTTCGAACAGGTAGGAGCGGCCTTCCTGCAACTGCTGGCGCATCCCCTGGCCACCGCCGGAGCCATCGCCTTCACCGGGCATGCCACCGCCACCACCGGGCATCCCTTCGCCCTGCATCATGTGGCCAAGCTCGCTGATTTGGGAGTCCAGTTCCTGAAGCCCCATCTCGTTAATGATGCGCTGCACATAGAGACCGCGCTGGGTGAAGAAGCGGATGTTCTCGACCCTGATGGCCGCCGCCGCCTGTTCCATGGAGAGCGCCAGACCTGTCTGGTCATCCTCCATCAGCATCTTGGCCAGCTCGCTGTCGGCGTCATCCGAATTGCCGCCCGCCGGGTTCTGGCGCTCGTCGTCGTCATCTTCCTGGTTGCGGAAGCTGTCGGCGCGGAAGAAGTCCTCGAACGTGTCGGAGAAGGCGTATTTCTCTTCCTCCGACTTGGCCAGGGCAAAGGAGAGCGAGGTCTTCAGTAGGTTCCGATCTTCCCAGCCCACCAGTTTCGCCACTTCCAGCGCATCCAGCGTGTCAGCGACCGATACAGGCACATCAGCCCCGCGCAAGGCTTTGAGAAAGTTGGTAAAAGTACGTTCCATGGGGCGAATTCCAGCCGGGCAGTTGCCGGAACGCTAGCACAGGCACGCGGCTGAGGGGAGAGGGCAGGCGCGCGCGGTACAGACCGATACCAATGGCAAAGGAGGCAATAGTCTCCCTCTGGGCATTTTCACCTAAACAAAACTAAACATTTATGCGCAAAACTAAACCGTTTTGGGGTTAAACAGTTTAGGTGGGGTTTATCGTATGTTTATGCGATGTTTAGCATGGGTTTAGGTGGTGTATATTGGCGTTAACGGGCATCGAGAGATGATCCTTGTGTCATATTTCGACTGTCCGCATCTTAAATAGATATGATGAATATTCAGTAAAGAGCACAAATTAAAAACGGCACTTCCCCGGCTGAATGCCCGGCCACCGCGCCGGGCGGAACGCCGGGGCGCCGTCTGAACCAAGCTCCCAGCGTGTCCCGGAGAGCGCCTTGCGGCACTTCCGGGACACGCTCAGCCTTACCCCGACCTAGATGTTTGCCGGGAAGTGGCCGCCATCCATCAGGATGTTCCGGCCAGTGATGAAGTCCGCATGCACGCTGCACAGGAACGCGCAGGTCGCGCCGAACTCCTCTGCCGTGCCGAAGCGGTGGGAGGGGTTTTCCATCATTCGCGCTTTCTTAAGCTCTTCTTCAGGTTTGCCCGTTACCTTGGCCGCATGAGAGAAATTGCCCTTCAGCCGGTTGGTGTCGAACGGCCCCGGCAGCAGGCCGTTAATCGTCACATTATTCGGCGCGATTTCGCGGCAGATGGTGGACGAAAAGCCCGTGAGCACCATGCGCGCCGCTGTGGAAAGACCCAGGTTCGGCACCGGCATCTTCACGCTTTGGCTGGTGATGTTGACGATGCGGCCGAACTTGCGCTCCGCCATGCCGTCGACCACTGCGGTGATCATCTCCACGTGAGACAATAGCTGCGCTTCCAGGGCTGCCAGCCAGCGCTCGCGCGTGTCAGTGCGGAAGTTGCTGGGGGCCGGGCCGCCAGCGTTCGTCACCAGAATGTCCGGGTTCGGACAGGCCTTCAGGATCGCATCGCGGATCTGTGAGGTGGTGATGTCGCCCGCGATGGCGGTAACGTTCACGCCATGCGCCGCGCGGATTTCGGCGGCCGTCGCTTCCAGCTCATCCGCGGTGCGGGCGTTGATCACCAGATCGCAGCCTTCCTCGGCCAGCGCCATGGCGCATCCTTTGCCCAGGCCCTTGCTCGCTGCTTCGACAATGGGTTTGCGGCCACGAATTCCCATATCCATTAAGCGTTTTCCTTTTGTGGTTTCAGTCGTCGGAGAGGTGCAGCACCGCTTTGGCAAACGGCACGGTAATGGCAATCCGGGCTTCCAGAGCCGCTCGGTCCAGCTGGTCGACCGCTTCGGCCATTGCCGCGCAGGATCGCTCCAGCCGGACAACCATAAAGGCAATCACTTTATCTGGCACCAGCATTTGCCGGTCCTGGAACAGCTTGTTTGCCAGGCCGGTCAGCAATGCATCGTCGGGCGTCAGCAATCCCGCACCCGGCAGCGCCTTCAGTCTGGACGAAAGGTCGGGCAGAGATACCGGCCACAGCGGGGCAGGGGTTGATGCCGTCAGCAACAGGCTGCCGCCTGCGGCTCTTACCTGGTTGATGAGGTGCAGCAAGGCCTGCGCGTCCGCACAGCGGTCAGCATTGTCAACGGCCACCGGACCGGATGCCGCCAGCGCTTGCTCCCTGGAGAGTCCTTCACCGTCGAGCAAAGCCGCGCCGGCCCGTTTGCACCAGATGGCCAGCAAGTGGCTTTTGCCGCTGGCAGACGGGCCATGCAGCACGAGCCCCTGTCCGGGCCACTCCGGCCAGGCATCCAGCCAGGCAACAGCCTCGCGGTTACTGTCCGTGACCAGGAAATCCGCCTCGCCCAGCGCCGCACGAACCGGCAGCGGCAGGAGCAATTGTTGGGCCGTCGCGGTCATAGCGATACGTCCGGCGGCGTGCCCGGTGGCACCGCATTCCGTGTAGGCTTAGTGCCCTTTTCTTCATCATCATAGAGCCGGCTGCCCCGGTATTGCGTAATCAGGAAGCGCACCAGCACCCCAATCACAGCGGCCATCGGCAGGGCGATCAACATGCCCAGAAAGCCCAGCAGCGATCCACCGGCAAACAGGGCAAAAATTACCCACACGGGATGCAGTCGCACCCGCTCGCCCACCAGCTTCGGCGTCAGGTAATTGCCCTCAATTGCCTGCCCGACCACAAAAATCGCAGCAACGATGGCGATGCGGATCGGGTCGTCAAACTCCAGGAAAGCCAGGCCAACACTAGCCACCAGCCCGAACATCGAACCCAGATAGGGGATGAAGGAGACCAGCCCCGCGGTCAGCCCGATGGTAAAGCCAAAGGGTAGTCCCGCCGCAGCCAGGGCGCCGCCATAACCCAGGCTCAGCAGCACACAGACCGAGGCCTGTCCGCGGGCAAATCCGGCCAGCGTGTCATCCACCTCCGTAAGCTGACTGCGAACCGTCACCCGGTGTTCGCGCGGTATTAGCGTATCCAGATCGGCCATGACCCGGTCCCAGTCGCGCAGCAGATAAAAAGCGACGACCGGTGTCACCACGATCACCGACAAAAACTCGAAGATGGCGACGCCTTGGCTCAGGATGCTTTTCAGCAGGCCGGAGAGCATCTGCATTGCCCGTTGTATCTGGCCTGCCAGCGCCGTCCGTAAGTGCTCATAATCTTCGGGGGAGAGGATGGATTTCAACTGGGCCAGCAGATCGGTCAGCAATTGCTGAATCGCTGCGATGATAGCTGGCAACCGCTGGGTCAACTCACTGATCTGGGTTTGAATGATCGGCACCAGCAGCAGCACGAAAATCACGGCGACCACAAAAAAGCTCAGTAATGCCAGCAAGGCAGCGATGCCGCGGGGCACGCGTCGCCGCTCCAGCCAGTCCGCCGCCGGGTCCAGAAAATAGGCGATGGCGATGCCGGCAACGAAGGGCAGCAAAATTCCTTTGAATAGCCAGATAAAGCCGCACAAAATGGCGACAATGCCGACCCACCACCAGGCGCGTTCGCGCACGCTCATTCTGTTTCCTCTGGCCGCTGCATTGGCCTAACCGCCGCTGCGCAACGACCAGCCGCTGGGGGTCTGGGTCAGGGACATGCCGTATTGGCTGAACACGCTCTGCGCCTGAGCCGTACCTCCGCGCAGGTGCAGGCGGAACACCGCTTCGGCTGCATTCAGTTTGGCCAGAGAGAAATGCTCGACGGTGGGCAGCTCACGCAATTGGCGCATCAGGCTGGCGTACTCGCTCAGATGGGTCAGCCGGCTGGTGGCCAGTATTGCGCCGCCCGCGCCGCTGCTGGCAGTGCGGATATTCTGGCTTTTCCAGGCCTGGGCCAGCATTTCCGACAGGCCGGCTGCTGCTGCGGTCGACAGGTCTTCCGCCGCTTTGTCTGCACCGCCCGCCATTCCGCTGCTGCCGACAAAGGTCCGGGTCAGCGGTCCCGCCGGTGCCACACCATAGCCGCTCAGGCTCGTTTCCAGCGCGGGCTGGCCATTGCGTGGGTCGATCTTGAAACGGGCGTGGGCGACAATTGCGCCGCGGGCGCCATAGGCCTGGGCCAGCGCTTGCAGGCGCGCGGCATCGCCCGCCAGCGTCTGGTCCGCGCTGATGACCAACTGCTCGGATGGGTTGCCGTTGGCCATGACGGTCTGCACCAACCCCTGGGCGCCAACGCGGGCGCGCCATGCGCTGTCCCAGGCGTTCGGTGTCTCCCAGAGTTGCAAGGCACCGGCGCGCTCATAGACTGGCACGATGATCAGCGGCGGGCTTACCCGGTCGGTGAACGGAATGTTCCGGGACTGCAATTGCTGGCGCACGGCGGCAGGCGAGAACGTTAACGCCAGCGTGCCGGTATAGGCGGTGGCCGTGATCTGCTCCTGCTGGATATCGGTAGCCTGTACCATTGCGTCCATCTGCTCCGGCGGCACGACCGGCAACGCATTGTGATAGGATTCCGGCGTCAGGCGGCGGAACAGATAGGCCAGCGCCTGATCCCGCGCGGCCCGGATGGCCGCGTCCTGCGCGGCTAGTCCGGTCGCCGCTGTCTTCGAAACCTGAATATCGCGCACGGTATAGGCGCTGTTGCTCTGTGCCATGGCGGTGCCGGCAAGGCTGCACGCCAACGTGGCCAGCACGGCCATTGCCAGCCAGCCAGTCGGCAAGAGCATAGCGTTTCGCTCCTCAAAACAGGTCGTTGCCCGCGCGTCGCGTTGCATTGAAGGGGCCTTTCGTTATGGTCTCGCCCACCAGCGGATGCTGGCGGCAGCCACCAGCCGTTCCAAGGGAATATATAGGAAACATTTGCATGTTGAAAGGCGGGCGCACCTACGCGGATGCGGGCGTTGATGTGGAAGCCGGGGATGCTTTTGTCCGGCTGATCGGTCCTTTGGTTGCCGCGACGGCCCGTATGGGCAGCCGTCCGGATCTGAAGGGGTTTGCAGGCGTCTTTGATCTGAAGGAGTGCGGCTTTCACGACCCCCTGATGCTGGCCGCCACTGACGGTGTCGGCACCAAGCTTCGACCCGCCATCGAAACCGGCCAGCATGGCACGATCGGCCAGGACCTTGTCGCCATGTGCGCCAACGACCTGATTGTGCATGGTGGCGAGCCGCTGTTCTTCCTGGACTATTTCGCGAGCGGCAAGCTGTCTCCCCAAGTGGCGGGCGAAGTTGTCGCCGGCATCGCGCGGGCCTGCAAGGAAGCAGGCTGCGCCCTGATCGGCGGCGAAACGGCGGAGATGCCGGGCATGTACGCCGACGGTGACTATGACCTGGCAGGCTTTGTGGTCGGCGCGGTGGAGCGGGACGGCTACATTGACGGCTCTAAAGTCCAGGCGGGGGACCTGGTGCTCGGTCTGCCCTCCAGCGGTGTGCATTCGAATGGCTACAGCCTGGTGCGCCGCATCGTCGACGACTTGGGACTTGGCTATGGCGACCCCGCGCCGTTCGCGCCCGGCCAATCGCTGGGTGAGGCGCTGTTGACGCCGACCCGGCTCTATATCCAGTCAGCACTGGCGGCTGCGAAGACCGGCCACATTCATGCTGTTGCCCACATCACGGGCGGTGGCTTGTCCGGCAACGTGCCCCGCGTACTGCCGAATGGCCTGGGCGTCGCCCTGCATGCAGGCGGATGGACATTGCCGCCCGTCTTCCGCTGGCTGATGGAAGCCGGTGAAGTTGCGCCGGCTGAGATGCTGCGCACCTTCAATTGCGGCGTTGGCCTGGTGCTGGTTGTACCGCCTGCTGCGGAAGCAGAGGTTCGCGCCGCTCTGGCCGCTGCGGGAGAGCCCGAGGTGCTGAGCTTGGGCCAAATTGTGCTACTGAGCGAAGGCGCTGACCCTGTGTCTTACCAGGGCGAGGCTCCCTGGGCATGACCGCGGGTACCAAGAAGCGAGTCGGCATTCTGCTCTCGGGCCGCGGCAGCAACATGGCGGCCCTGGTAGAGGCGGCACAGGCCGATCCTGATTTCCCGGCAGAGCCTGCTCTGGTGCTCTCCAACCGCGCCGATGCGGCTGGGCTGGAATTTGCGGCGGGCAGGGGGATCGAGACCGCCGTTGTCGATCACAAACCCTTCGGCAAGGACCGGGAAGCCTTCGAGCATGCCCTCGACGCGCGCCTGCGGGAGTCCGGCGTGGAACTGGTCTGCCTGGCCGGCTTCATGCGTCTGCTGACCCCTTGGTTCGTCGAGCAATGGCGCAACCGCCTGATCAACATTCACCCCTCGCTATTGCCCTCGTTCAAGGGCCTGCACACCCACGAGCGTGCGCTGGAAGCAGGCGTGCGCCTCCACGGCTGCACGGTTCATTTCGTGCGGGCGGAGATGGATGCGGGCCCGATCATTGGCCAGGCTGTGGTGCCTGTGCTCCCGGGCGACAACCCGGACGCACTAGCGAACCGCGTGCTGACCATGGAGCACCGCCTGTATCCCCTTGCCCTGGCCCTGGTCGCGGCGGGTAAGGTGCGGGTGGAGGATGAACTAGTCCTGTTTGACCCGCCGGAGACGGCACAGGAAGCGCTATTGCTCAGATAATGAATATTCGCCGCGGCGAAGTTTGCCAGCGACCCGGCATGCCAGCCCTTCAGGTCGGAAATACGATGTCGGAAAATGCAAACATCTTCCAACCGTCGGCTGTCTTCCTATAGGCGTAAAACCCGGTGGCCTCTTCGATCAATGAACCATCGGCCCGCAGGCGCCGGGCATTATGCATCAGCATATGCGCTTTGTTTTCGCCCACGGCCACCACATCAATCTCAATCGCTTCGCTTGTTTTCCAGCCTTTGGCTTTCTTCATCTCGGCCGGGTCAATCGGGAAGCTGCCCAAGAGGGTTACCGTATCAGCGCCAATATAAGCCAATGGATATTTTATATAGGTGTTAATTGTATCGATATCGTTATTGGCGAACGCAGTAAGGTAACCTTCATAGGCGCGCATGACGTCGGCGCGGTCTTGTGAATTCAAAATACTGCTCCAATTTATGGGAAGCCACATCGCGGCAGTGTTGGTCTGCCGCGATGTTGTTGGTCTTATCCGGTAATGCGGATGCCCGCCGTCATTTTATACCGGCGGTTGATCTGGATAATCACGCTGGTCAGCGCTTCAGCCGCCGCAGAATTCGCCAGAGGCCCGGCATGGAAGCCGCGCATACCGGCGCCTTCGACCAATCCGATCACGGTCTTCCGCGCCGCCAGCTTGTCGCCGGCAACCAGGATATCGCAATCCAGGTCGTCGCCAGATTGCAGCTTGTCGGCTGCAACGTTCTGGAAGGCTGAGACGACGACCACGTCTTCACCCAGCATCTTTTGCGCGTTCACCGCAGCGGAGCCGCCTTCCGGCAACTGTACGGTGCCGACTTTCGGCGGCATCAGCGGCACGGTCGTGTCGATCAGGACCTTGCCCTTGAGCGCGTCCTTCACTGCTTCCAGGGTCCGCAACTGGTTCTCGTAAGGCACGGTGATTGCCACAATTTCTGCCGCAGAGGCCGCGGAGACGTTGTCCATGCCTTCCGCGCCGTCAACCAGCGCGGCAGCTTCCTGCGCCTTCTCCGCAGCGCGGGAGCCGATGATGACGCGGTGACCGGCTTTGGCCCAGCGGCGCGCCAGACCGGTGCCGAGGTCGCCGGTTCCGCCTAGAATGGCGATGGTTTTGCTCATGGTACTCGTTCCTAGTTAGGGTGCTGGCCAGTCAAAAATACCGGCGGTGCGTGGCTCTTCGCCAAGCGCGGGGATGAGCGGGTTTAGCGCGAGCAAGCCCCCCGCGTCGAGCCCCGAAAGCCCGGTGCAGGCCTGCCATAGCTTGCTGACCGCATCAGCATCTAAGTGCGCAGACGCCTGGCGCTCCGGCTTTGCCTGGTATTGCGCCGGCTCCCAGGGTGTGGAGCCATTCGGGTGCGCGTCGGCCACTGCCTTTTCCGCTTCCACAACATTGCCGTCCCGCATGGTGACCTCTACCCGTCCGCCAAAGGCCCGCTTGGCCGGGTCGGGTTCGTGGTAACGATCCGTCCAATGCACCTCTTCTTCGGTGGTGATTGCGCTCCAAAGCCGGTGTGTTTCCGGCTTGCCCACGCGCTCCGGTGTATAGGAGGTCACGTGGTCCCAATTGCCATCCTCCAGCGCCACCGCAACGATATAGGGCAGGGAGTGGTCCAGCGTCTCGCGGCTGGCATGGGGATCGTATTTCTGCGGATATTTCGCGCCAGAGCCAATGACCCGGTGTGTGTGATCGCTGGTGTAAATAACGATGCTGGAGACCTCGGCTAGGTCGATTCGCTGGCGCAGGTCGAAGGCAAGGTCGATCATCGCTTGGGCCTGATACTCGGCCGAGTGCGCTTTGGGGTAGGTCTCAAGGATGCCCACCGGCGCCTGTCCGGCATCGGGCAGGGGGACGGCATATTCCGCCTTGGGGCCGTCCAGCATCCAGGCGATGACCGAATCCTCGCCCTCATAGATCGGGTTTGGTCCACCCTGGCCGCGCATGGCCCGGTCGGTAGCCTCAATCGCGGTCTTGCCTGCCCAGGCAGGGGCATAGGCTTTCCAGGACGAGATATCGCCCTTGCGCGATTGGCGTGTGGCGAAGGACAGATGGATCGCCTGGTTCAGCGCGTCGTAGATCGTGTCCGCCTTCAGTCCCAGCATGGAACCGAGGCCCGCCGTGATCGCTGCCGCCAGATGTGCCACGTGGTCGATTTTATGGCTGTGCAGGTCGATAGCCTTCACCAGCGCCACATGCACCTCATAGGTGACGGCGATGCCGCGGGTCAGATCGGCGCCGGTCCCCCGTGTCTGCTGTGCCACGGCCAGCAGGCTAGCAATGCAGTCGGAGGGGTGGGCGAAGTCCGCGGCCAGGAACGTGTCGTTCCAGTCCAGTTCGCGCACCGCGACGCCATTGGCCCAGGCCGCCCATTCGGCATGCACAGGCACGTCAAAGCCAAACACCCGCGCGCTGCGCAGCCGGGGATGCGCCAATCCCATTTGCCGGGCGGCTCTCACCGGCCCACGGTCGATGGCTGCCAGCGCCACGGCGAGGGAGTCCGCCACCCGCAATCCGGCCATTGCCGATACATTATCGGGTATCGCTGAAACGGAGGCCGCGAACTCGGCAATGCCCCAGGAAAGCTGCTTTTCCCGCGCCAGGCGGCTGGCAGATGGGTGCACGTGAACAGTAAACGTCGGCATTGGCTGATTTCCTCACGACGAAAATAATCCTGTAGGATGGATCGGGCTTACTTCCCTGAATAGACCGAAAGTTTGCTGCCCGAGGGCTACATTCACGGAAATTTTTCCAAACAGGGTTGCTAAGCTGTCGCAGTACCGCTTAGGCTCTCTTCTGGATTGGTTTTAGCGCCGTGCCGATCAAGCCTAAAGTAAAGAACTGGCGCATAGTTTAGGTAGGAACGACGCTAAAGAAATCGCCGCTTTCGGTGATCGAGCAAATGGGAGACCAATTTATGTCTGACTCCACGAAGAAAACCGGCTTGAACCGCCGCGAATTTATGGCGACAACTGCCGCCGCCGGTGCTGTAGCTACGGCTGCATCGAGCCCGGCCAAAGCAGCGCCGAAGCGCGGTGGCACGCTGCGTTACTCAACACGTTCTGATGGCCGTGGCCTCGATCCCCATCGCAACTTTGTCTACTACGTGTCGAACCCGATGGCGCTGACCACCATGGGGCTGGTCGACCTTAGTAAGGATATGTCCTTGCAGCCGGGTGTTGCCGAGTCCTGGGAAAGCTCGAAGGATCTGAAGAAGTGGACGTTCCGCCTTCGTAAAGGCGCAGAATACCATAACAACCGCACCATCGACGCTGAATCCGTCGTTTGGAATGTGGAGCGGATGAAAGACCCGAAGATTGGTCACGCTCTGCATCGCTCGGCGTTGGCCGGTGTCGAAAAAGTGGAGGCAGACGGCAAGGATGTCGTACATTTCCACCTAAAAGATCCGAGCGCGATTTTCCCGTCCGATATGGTGTATTACCCCGTCAATTTGATCGCCCCGGACACACCAAATCCGGATGAGCACCCGTATGGTTGTGGCGCGTTCAAGTTCAAAAGCTGGAAACGTTACGCCAAAACTGAGCTCGTCCGGTTCGAAAACTATTTTGAAACGGGAGAGGACGGCAATCCGCTACCGTACCTGGATGCAGTCGAAGCGTTCCCGAAGCGTGAGGACAAAGTCCGCCTGACAGCGCTTCGTTCCGGCGAAGTCGACATGATCGAGAACATGTCCTACTTCGACGCCCCGGATTTCATTAAGAGTGAAGTCCGCAAGTACAACGTGTTCAAATCACCCCAGGTCGGTACCGCTCACTTCTGCATTCAGGCGAAATCCGGCCCGTTCGCGATGTCTGGTGGCAAAGACGCCAAGATGTTGCGGCAGGCAGTGATGCACGCCATCGACAAAGAGGCGATCCACCAAGCCGTGTTCAACGGCCTCGGCGAGAAGATGGACACGTTCTACGCGTCCGGTTCTCCCTGGCATCTGCCTGATGTGAAGGCTGGTCCGGAATATGATCCGGAGAAAACCCGCTGGATCCTGAACAAGCTGAACATGGCGAACATGCCGATTGCCGTCGTTTCGCGCCAAGCTTACCAGTACATGCGTAACGGTGGTGAAATCCTCCACGCTATGTTGCTGGAAGCGGGTTTTGCGGCTACTAATGAGGTGTTCGACAACCCTGTTCTGCAGGCTAAGTACGAGAAAGATGACTATGGCATCGACTCGACGGCTTCCAGCTTCCGGTTCGACCCGAACGGTCACTACTCCCGTTGGATCCTGTCGACCGCGGCCGATAACAAGCGGCGCACGGGCTTTGTCAGCGAGCGTTGCGATAACGTGATCCTGGAAGCTGCTGCAACGACCGACATCAACCTGCGTAAGGAGATGTACACGGAAGTCGACAGCATCGTGAACGATGAATGTGTGTTCATCTATCACCACACGGTGCCGTTGACCGGCGCGTCTGTGAAGAACTTGAAAGGGTACGAGCCGCAGCTCACCGGTGGCCCGAACTATCACAATGGCGGTATCCGCACGGCTTACTTCGACAGCTAAGTGGACTGACAAGTGTTGCCTCTCCCGTTCATGTAAAGGGAGAGGCAATCCTCTTTTTGAGGTGGTTGATGACCAAACGGTTCCAAAGAAATAGACCGGCGGATAGCGCATGATGATTTACGCGATCAATCGGATCCTCCAGCTTATACCGATTGTTTTCATCCTATCGTTCATCGTGTTCATGATGGTGGAGGCCCTGCCGGGCGATATCATTGACACCATGGGCGATCTTGATGGCGGTATCGACGCTGAAACGCGGGCTGCGTTGGAAAAAGAACTCGGCTTGGACCAGCCCTGGTACGTTCGCTATGCGTGGTGGCTTGGCGATATTTTTCAAGGCCAATTTGGCAATTCGCTGGTAACGCGCCGTCCAGTTGCACTGGAACTGATCGAGCGTATTCCGGCAACCATCTATCTGGCGGCTGTCGGTATCGGCCTCTCGCTGATCATTGCCATTCCGTTCGGTACGTTTGCTGCGGTGCGCCGCAACAGCATCACCGACTACAGCGCGCAGGTTACCTCGCTGATTGGTATTTCAATCCCGGAATTCTGGTTCGCAATTCTCTCGATCCTGTTGTTCTCGCTCTATTTCGGCCTGTTGCCGTCATCGGGTTATGTCGGACCGGGAGAGGATTTCGGCCTCTCTATCTGGTACTTGATCCTGCCCGCTGTCGCCATTGGCTTCCGGCAGGCGGCCTATACCACCCGACTGACCCGATCCAGCATGTTGGACGAAGTCAGCAAGGATTATGTGATCACCCACCGCTCCTTGGGCCTGCCAGAGAGCAAGGTGATCTACAAGTACACGCTGCGGAATGCGTTGATCCCGACAGTGACCATTGCTGGCCTGCAATTCGCTAATCTGTTGGGTGGAACCGTGGTGCTGGAGACCATTTTCGCCTGGCCAGGTATTGGCCTGACGATCTATCAGGCAATCCAGCTGCGTGATTATCCAATCATCCAGGCAGGTATTCTTTTCCTTGGCTTCATAGTGGTGCTTATCAACCTATTGGTTGATCTCCTGTACCGTGTTCTGAACCCGCGTGTCGGCATCGGCAGCAGCTAGTGGAGTGGGCAGTAGCGGCATGATCGAAGTAACAGAAAATCAACTGCGGGCCCGCCAACGCTTGGACACGGTCGGTGACGACGAAACCCCGATCCGCGTCCGTCTGCGCCGGATAAAGGCAGCGTTCGGAAACGCCTGGCACGAGTTGCTTAAGAGCCGGACCGGGACTATCGGGGCGGCGATGATCGCCTGTCTGCTGGTCGTGGTTTTGTTCGCGCAGACGTTGGCGACCCACAACCCGATCAAATCTAACTACCGTGAGCGGACGGCGGAAATCAGTGCCGAACACCTGATGGGCACGGACAAATTCGGGCGCGATATCTACAGCCGAGTGATTATCGGTGGTCAGCGCACGATCTTGATGAGCGTGGCGGCTGTTATTCTGGGCATGTCGATCGGAATACCCATCGGCATTATGTCGGGCTTCTTTGGCGGGAGGGTCGACAGCATTGTCATGCGTATCACGGACGGATTTTTAGCCTTCCCAGGGCTATTACTCTACCTGCTGATCATAACCGTGGCGCGAGAATGGAAGCTTCAAGGCTTTTGGAACGACGCAATTTTGGTGTTCGCGCTGGGTATAGCCTTTTGGCCAGAGGTTGCGCGTCTTTCGCGGGGCGCTGCCCTTGTGGAAGCCAAGAAGGAGTATGTTGAGGCTGCCCGTGTAATGGGCGAGCGCAGCTTTTGGATTGCACTTGGTCAGATTCTGCCAAACTGCGTATCGCCGCTGATCATCAATGCAACGGTGCGCTTGGGCTTCATGATCCTGATTATCGCGGCTCTGAGCTATCTGGGCCTTGGCACTCCGCCGCCGGAACCTGACTGGGGTTCGGACCTGCGTGCTGCGCAGGATCATATGGAAAGTCATCCAATGATTGCGATCTTCCCGGGCTTTGCGATCTGCTTCAGCGTGCTGGCCTTCAACCTGTTTGGTGACGGACTTCGAGATATCCTCGATCCTAGGTTGACGGAACGCTAGCGGACTTTGGTCCAACGCTAACAGAAAAGGGCGGAGCCACACGGTTCCGCCCTTTTTGTTGGGAGTATCCGATTTTCTGTGTGTGAGTAATTCAGTCCCTGCTTCATTCACGAAGGAGCATGCCGACCATGACGATTTCCCAGGAACTACTGGACGAGCTGCTGAGCGGCGTTGAACGACCGGAGGATTTGCTGGGCGATCAGGGTCTGATGAAGGAACGGAAGGTCCCGTTGATGGAGCCGATGCTGGGGGCTGAGCTAACCGAACATCTTGGCTATAAACCCGGCGAAGAGCCTGCCAACCAAAGCGACCGGCGCAATGGCCCGTCGCGCAAGACGTTGAAAGGCAAGGCTGGGGCGCTGTCAATTGATGTCCCTCGCGACCGGGAAGGCCGTTTCGAGCCTGAGCGGATCAAGAAGGGCCAGACCCGGATTGACGGGATGGACGACAAGATCATTGGGCTTTACGCGGCGGGTCTGTCGACCCGCGCCATTCGCGCCCCTCTGGAAGAGGTCTATGGGCTGAAGGGGTCGGCAGACTTGGTCAGCCGTGTCACCGACGCCGTTCTGGAGGAGGTCTCCGCTTGGCAAAACCGCGCCCTGGAGCCGATGTATCCCCTCGTTTTCCTCGACGCGCTTGGGGTCACAATCCGCGATCCAGAAAGCCGCCAGGTCAAAAACAAGGCTGTTTACGGGGCATTGGGCGTCACCCCCGAGGGCGAACGCGAGGTTCTGGGGCTTTGGATCGCCAACAATGAAGGGACCCAATTCTGGCTCTCGGTGATGAACAACCTGTGCAATCGCGGCGTCGAAGACATCCTCATCGCCGTCGTCCATGGCCTCAAGGGCTTCCCAGATGCCATCAATGCGGCCTTTCCCGACACCACCGTGCAACCCTGTATCGTGCCTCTCGTGCCCCATTCCCTGAACTTCTGCGGCTGGAAAGACCGCAAGATCGTCGCATCGGCTCTCAAGCCGATTGATCAAGCCACAGATGACAAAGAGGCCGAGAAAGCGCGCGCGGCGGTCGAAGACGAATGGGGCCAAAAATACCCCTCAATCGCCCCGAGTTGGCGGCGGGCGTGGCAGGAGGTCATCCCGTTCTTCGCCTTCCCACCAGCCGGGCGCAAAATCATCGACACGACCAACGCTATCGAAAGCCTCAACAGGGTGATCCGAAAGACCACCAAAACACGGGGCAGCTTTCCAACCGACGCCGCCGCGACAAAGCTGATCTATCTGGCAATCGGCAGCTTTGAGAAGACAGGCAGGGCCGTCAGACAATGGGTTGCTGCCCGAAACCAGTTCGCTATTCTATACCCAGAACGGGTCAATCAATGACCCGTAAAACGCGCATGGGCTAAATCTCATACACAGAGCGTCGGGTACTCCCTTTTTGTTTGCTGCGGGAGCGCGCGCGGCGCTCCCGCCGGATCAGGTGAAGCGGTCCCGTCGTGACAACGTATTTTGCCGAGTTTTTTTAAGAGCATGCCTTCCCGGTCGGATGCCCCGCCGCTAGAGCGGAGCGGAGAACCGAGATCTCCCACAGTTCCGCAAAAAAATAAAGGCCCCGAACTTACCCGGGGCCTCCAATCGTTCAATCTCAGATAAATGCCTAGATGTTGTGGCACGCTACAAAGTGGTCCGGGAACATTTCCTTCAGCGGCGGCGGCTCAAACTCGCAGTTTGGTGTTGCGATCGGGCAACGCTTGCAGAGGCGGCAACCGGCAGGCGGATTGATCGGCGTTGCGATTTCGCCCGTCAGCAACAACCGCGGCGGCGGCTTGTCCGGATCGGCTTCCGGCACCGCTGCCATCAGCGCCTGGGTGTAGGGGTGCTGCGGGCGCTCGAAAATTTCGTCGACCGGCCCTGTTTCCACAATCTTGCCCACATACATCACGGCAACCCGGTCCGAGATATGGCGGACGACGCTCAGATCATGGGCAATGAACAGGTAGGTCAATTGAAACTTTTGCTGCAACTCCCGGAACAGGTTCAGGATCTGCGCCTGCACTGACACATCCAGGGCCGAAACCGGCTCGTCGCTGATTACCAATTCCGGATTAACAGACAGCGCCCGCGCGATGGCGATACGCTGGCGCTGGCCGCCGGAGAATTCGTGCGGGTAGCGGTCGATATGCTCGTGACCCAGGCCGACCAGGTTCAATAGTTCCAGCACCCGCTCGCGCTTTTCACGCCACCTACCAGCCAGGTTATGGACTTCCAGCGGGCGGGACAGGATCTGCATAACCGTCTTGCGCGGGTTAAGCGAGGAATAGGGGTCCTGGAAGACCAGCTGCACATCC
Source organism: Alphaproteobacteria bacterium (assembly GCA_965202745.1). Taxonomy (GTDB): domain Bacteria; phylum Pseudomonadota; class Alphaproteobacteria; order Bin95; family Bin95; genus JACKII01. Next base: position 15,942 of record CBDBCB010000014.1, on the reverse strand, counting down.
TTGCGGTTGGCGCGCATCTGTTTGCCGTCGAAACCCAGCAGGTCCTCGCCCTTGAAACGGATCGAGCCGCTGGTCGGCTCAACCAGGCGGGTGATCAGCCGGCCGGTCGTGGACTTGCCGCATCCGCTCTCGCCGACCAGGCCCAGGGTTTCGCCTGCCTTCACATGAAAGCTGATGTTGTCGACGGCCTTTAGCGTCTGTGTTTTGCTGGCAATCCGGCTCACCATGTCGCCGTTCAGAGTGAAGTATTTGGTGAGGTTCTCGACCTCAAGCAGGGGAGCGCTCACGGGGGAGGGTTCCTTTCTGTTAAGAGGTCAATGTTAAACCGTAGCCATGTCGTTCAGATGGCACGCCGCCCAATGGCCCGGCACCACTTCACGGAATTCCGGTATTTTCTGCCGGCATATATCCATGGCGTGCTGACACCGCGGGTTGAATTTACAGCCCGTTGGCGGGTCCATCATGTTGCAGACAGAGCCGTTAATCGGCGTCAGAAACTCGGTTTTAGTGTCTATCCGCGGGATCGAGTTCAGCAAACCGGTCGTGTAGGGATGCATCGGATTGCGGAAGATTTCTCGTTTTTCACCCATCTCAACCAAGTGAGAGGCATACATGACCCCAATACGGTCACAGGAATGCGCCACCACGCCTAGGTTGTGGGTGATAAACAGCAGCGACATGTCGAACTTATCAATCATGGAACTGATCAGTTCCAGAATGGTCGCTTGAATGGTCACATCTAGCGCTGTTGTCGGTTCGTCAGCAATCAGGAATGTCGGATCGCAAGACAGTGCCATCGCCAGCATCACGCGCTGGCGCATACCGCCAGAGAACTCATGCACGTAATTATCGACACGGCCGCGTGCCGATGGGATGCCCACCAATTCCAGCAGCTCGATGGTGCGTTCCCGCGCCTCAGCCTTGTTCACATCCAGGTTGGTGCGCAGTACGTCGCCGATTTGCGCGCCCACTGTATATACTGGGTTCAGGGCGCTCATGGGCTCCTGAAAGACCATCGCTATTTTCTTGCCGCGGATACCACGGATTTCATCGTCGTTCAGGTCATAAATATTCTGGCCGTCGATGACCACTTTTTTGGCTGTAACTTCAGCCGGTGGGCTGGCTAGCAGCCGCATGATGGCTCGCGCCGTTACGGATTTGCCGGAGCCTGATTCACCTACAAGCCCAAATGTCTCACCTCGAGCAACGTTGAAGGATACCTCATTAACCGCCCTTAGCACGCCGCGTTTCAGGTGGAATTCGACCGTAAGGTCTTCCACCGATAGCATTGGTTCAGACATCAAGCACATCCCGTTCTATCTTCGTTACCGATCATATTGAACCGGCTTGGGGCTTCAGGTCCAGGCCCGAACGGACAAAATCGCCCACAACATCGTCTGCACACGGAAATTTTAGCTGGTGAGGCCCATTAAAGCCGGCGATTATTCCCGTATAGCGCCCAATTACCCATTGATATTGCAGATCTGCTTAAGCTGCTACAGCTCGCAACGGCAGGTATTTCAGCCCCAACAAACAGTTGCTGGGTGTCCAGCGCGGTTCGCCGGCAAGCTCGAAGTCTTTGTAGCGGGGCATCAGCTCTTCCAGGACGGAGCGAATTTCCAGCCGGGCCAGGTTCGCGCCCAGGCAAAAATGGACGCCGGCACCAAAGCCGATATGCCGGTTCGGACGGCGGCCGATATTGAAATCGAACGGCTGGTCAAACTTGGTTTCGTCCCGGTTGGCGGACATCTCCCAGACGGTCACTTTCTGGTTGGCTGCAATCTTCTGTCCGCCAATAATCGTGTCTTCCGTCACCGTCCGCCGTTTGTAGATGGATGGGGTCGTCCAGCGCACGTTCTCCTCCAGCGCCCAGCGCATCAGGCCAGGATCACCGCGCAGTTTCTGCAATTGGTCCGGGTTCTGGGTGAAGGCCAGCATTGCGCCGCCAATGGCGCTGCGGGTCGTCTCCGACCCTGCTGAGAACAGCATGATAAAGAAGCTCTCAAGCTCCCGGTCGGTCAGGCTTTCACCATCAATCCGTGCTTGAATGACGTTGGTCAGGATATCATCCCGTCGGTCGGGCCTTCTTCTCCTGAATCAGTTGGCGGCCATAGTCCCGCACCTTGCGGAAATACTCGACGGCAATAATGCCTTCGCTTGGCTCTACCACCCCCTTGTCAAGCCATTCGATTAACTGTCCGCGGTCTTCGCGCGGTACGCCCAGCATCGCGCAGATTATCTGTAGCGGTAGTTCCCGCGCCACCGTCTCGACGAAATCAAAGATTTCACCGACTGGCACCTGATCCATGATTTCCGCGGTCAGGTCGCGAACATCCTGCTCCAGCTTGGCGAGCGTGCCGGGTGTAAATCCTGACGTAACCAGCACCCGCAGCCGTGCGTGTTTTGGATTGTCGGTCATGATCATCATCTGGCCGGCATACTTGTCGTCCATCAATTGCGTGCCGCCATAGGACCGCTCCGGGCCTTTTTCCGACGAAAACAGGTCGGGGTTCCGGAAAACCTGCTCGATGTCATCGTAGCGGCTTAAAACCCAAAACCCCTCGCCGCCTGGCGTATGCTCTGTTGGTTCGTGCCAGAATACCGGCTGGTTGGCGCGCAGATGCCGGAAGAATTCGTGCGGAAAGCCTTGGGCGAAGGTCGGGCCATTCGAAAGGTCGATGGGGCTGAGCATGGGTGTTTCCATCAAATGCAAATGTGTTTGCCGCCCAGGCAAGCGCGGCGGTGCCTTTCCGTCAACCACCGGGGCCGTGTATCGTGGTTTTGGTTTTCCGATGCTTAGGTCCTGCCATGTCCGCCGCCGCTCCCCGCCAGCTCCGCCTTGGTGCATTCATGCGCCCGGTTTCTATCCATACTGCCGCCTGGCGCTATCCAGGCGGCACACCGGAAGCGAACTTCTCGCTGGAGCACCTGGTGCAGTACGCCCAGAAGCTGGAGCAGGGCTGCTTAGATGCCTTCTTCATGGCCGACCATCTGGCCGTGCTCAATATGCCGATGGAGGGGCTGAAGCGCAGCGCGACCAATACCAGCTTTGACCCGCTGACCCTCCTGCCGGCGCTCGCCATGATGACTAAGCGGCTTGGCCTGATCGCCACCGCGTCGACCACGTTCGAGCCGCCCTACATGATCGCCCGGCGGTTCGCCTCGCTGGATCACATCTCCAAGGGACGGGCAGGCTGGAACATCGTCACCACGTCGAACCCAGACGCCGCACAGAATTTCGGCCAGGACGAGCAAATGCCCCACGCCGACCGCTACCGCCGCGCGCGGGAGTTCTATGAGGTGGTCACGGGGCTCTGGGATTCCTGGGCCGACGACGCCTTCATCCGCGACGTCGAAAGCGGTGTATTCTTCGATCCGGCGAAGCTGCATCCCCTCAATCACGAGGGCGAATTCTTCAAGGTGTGCGGACCGCTCAACATCGCACGGCCCGTGCAGGGCTGGCCGCTCATCGTGCAGGCCGGTGCCTCCGACGCAGGACGGCAATTGGCGGCGGAGACAGCCGAGATGGTGTTCGCCACCGCCAGAACCATCCCTGATGGCCAGAGCTATCTCTCCGACGTGAAGGGCCGCATGGAAGCTGCGGGCCGCAACCCGGAGCACATGAAAATCCTGCCGGGTGCCCTGGTCGTCGTCGGCGACAGCGAGCAGGAGGCGCGGGACAAGCGCGCGCTGCTCGACAGTCTGGTGCATCTGGATAGCGGTCTCGGCTCGCTGGCTGTTGCACTGTCCGCCGACGTTTCGGGTTTCGACTTGGACAAGCCCGTGCCGGAACACGAACTGCCGCCCACCAATGCCAGCCAGAGCGGCCGCGACCGCGTGCTGAAAATCGGACGCGAAGAGGGGCTGACGGTCCGGCAACTTGCAGGCCGTGTCGGCGGCTACGGCGGGCTCTCCATGGTAGGCACCGCCGCCAGCATTGCCGACCAGATGGAGGCCTGGCTGATGGAGCGCGCCTGCGACGGCTTCAACATCATGTTCCCTTATTTGCCCGCGGGCCTTGACGATTTCGTCGACAAGGTCGTGCCCGAACTGCAACGCCGCGGTATCTTCCGAACCGAGTACGAGGGCAAGACCCTGCGCGAAAACCTGGGTGTTCCCCGGCCGGAAAACCGGTTTTTTCAGTGAAACCTAGTGCCAGCGGACAGTACTAAACTTGCCGCCTGCTTAAACGGGGATTAGAGCAGATCCCGATCCGTTCGGATCGGGTGAATCTGCTCGAAATTTAAGAACTAGACCGTGTTACCCGGCAAATTGATCGCGACAGCGATTCAATTTGAACCGGCGGTGCTCTTGTGGCGGTGTGGTGAGTGGCAGGTCTGGCCGGGCAGTAAACGGCGACCGTTGATCAGCGTGCCGACTGCCAAGAACCGCGAATTCCGTGCCGAATTGTGTTTGTATTCAAGTCATACTAGTATGGTGGAAAGGATTTGAGCCGCTGATGATTTTTTAACAGTATCTTCTTTATTAGCTGTGGGTAGGAAAATATGAACGATCAATCCATTAAAGAGCCGGTCTGCTTGTCAGCGCGCCTTCGGGAATTGTGGTTTGGGTAGTTGCGTCCGCGCTTGATTAGTACGCTGCGCCGCCCGTGGACGGTATTTTTTGCCGTTGCCTTTACCAGCGTTGCCTATGGTTTTATTGATTTGGGGATGGGGATCAGCATCCTGCGGCTGGATAATCCGGAGCTTGTGGCGCTGGCCCCGGAGGGGGTTGGGGGATGGCTGGCCATATTGGGCAATAGCGCTGCATTCTGGACCGGCTTGATATTGGCTGCTGCCGCAACGGTGATCAGTTCGACTCTAGTATTTGATTGGCATATTGCACCCCGCGGTATGTTTCAGAATGACGGGAAAGATATTGTGTTTCCCGACGTTGATAAAGCAAAAGCCGTCGGTGATTTGGTCAGAAACAGTTTGATTATCAGCATTATATTTGCAGTCGGATGGATGATATCTATTGCCACCGTCGACGGTGGTGGGTTTTTCGGGCCGGTGTTCCGGTTCTTATTGGGTTGGATGCTTTCGTATATCTTGTGTTTTGGTTTTTTGATTGTCTCGATTTTTGTTCTCGATGGTATCCGCGATGGGTTCAATCAGGATAATCCCGAGTCTGATACAGGCGCTGTCGAACAGACCAAACGTTTGCGCTTGGTGAATGGTCTTGATCGCCGGGTACGCTTCATCTCGAAGATTTTTCACTTCCTGTCGCGGGGAAACACTCGGAAGCTCGCGATTTTTAGGCAAAATTTCTCAGTATTAATCATGTTTTTGTTCATATTCGCGTTTGCTGCGGTTTTATCAAGTATTGGTGCTTTAATATCCATCACAACAATATCTTTGTTAATATTGATATTATATGTTGTGTTTAAGATAATGGCATATTTTACGATATTGTACCGATACTCCTTGGTTATTCTGGCTGTTATTTGGCTTTCCTATGCAGGGTCGGTGTCAAATTTCCTGGGAATCGTTGGCGATGGGCGGAATTTTGACAAGATTGCACATCTTAACCTGTAGTTCCCGGCTTTGGCGATGCCTATTCCAAAGGTTTGGTTAACCTGCGCACGGCGGGCGGCGATAGCGGCGGCAAAACATTCGATCAGCGGCTTGATGAATGGGCGGGGAAGTACCGCCCGCCTCCTGGCCAGACAAAACCGGTTTTGATCATCGTTTCTACCTCTGGGGGAGCCTATAGAGCGGGGTTTTGGACCGGTCTCATTCCCGATGAAATTCTGAAGGCAAGCGAACAGAAGGGGACGGAGTTCGAGGGGGTAGCGGATTCGATCCGGCTGATTACCGGCGCTTCTGGCGGAATGGTCGGCGCCTCGTATTTCGCCACCCGTCCCGTCCTGTCACGTCAGGATGGAGCAGTATCAAACGGTTGGAGAGGGACATTCTCTGCGCGCAGATGAACGATATAAAGTCCTCGCTGCCAAGAAACCGGATTTTTGCCCCGATATGACGGGCGAGGAATACAGGGTCTACCGGTCCTCTATTCCTTTCCCCCGTCAAACATTATCCGCTGTTGCCCAGCAGACGCTGGAGCATGACCTGCCCAGCATCATTAACGGCGGTTGGGCAGAGATTGACCGCGGCAAGGTGCTCGAAGGGCAATGGCTGTATTTGAACAGGATTTTCTCAGACTTGTCTGCGCAGCCTCATCGGCCGTCGATGATTTTTTCTCCAATGATCGTGGAGACCGGGCAGCAATTGTTGATCAGCGACCTCAATCTGTCCCATCTGGACGCGGTGAAAAAACAGGAAGCGGTTGAACTGTTCGGGCATTTCCCCAATGCCCGGAAAACCTTCAAAATCCGCACGGCGGTCCGGATGCAGGCGACGTTCCCCTATATTTCACCTGCTGTCTCCCTGCCGACTGAATGGTCCAGCCGTGTTGTTGATGCTGGCTATTACGACAATTATGGCATCGTTGTAGCCGCACAAATGCTGCTGGATCAGATAGTTAGGGAGAAGATTGCCGAGAAATACAAAGGTGTCCTGATTTTAGAAGTCCGGGCATTTCCAGAAGCAATTGAGCCGAAGCGCGATGGCAGGGACCTTGCTTTCGACTGGCTGGGCTCGCCCCTGGAAGCCGTCCTGTCGGCCCGTGGTAACTCCATGAACTTCCGGAACAGGCAGGTCATCCAAGATGTTCGCGCGCTCTATTCGTCCAGCAAGAACACCGATGCGAAAAGCGCCGAGACTGGGCAGGAAAGTGACGCGTCGTCCCAGGAAGCATCGCCGACAGTGCCGGTTTATCACATGGTGCTGGCCAATTGCACGGAGGCTGAAAGCCTGAACTGGTTCGTGCCGGAGAAGGAACTGAAGCAAATGGCAAAGCGGGCTGAGGAGGAATGGCAAGCCAAGGCCAAGCCGATTGGCACCATCCTGCGCGGCGAGGCCGAAGGGCTGAAACAGGATGTGGCTGGCGAGCCCTGTATCGGCAATGAGTGAAGGCTTAAGGCCGACGCTTTAAGCCTCGCAATGAATGCCTCACCATCCTGTCGCCAGCCGGTCCAGCTTGATCCGCTGGACGTAGGCCGCCAGGTCACCGAGCTTGTCCAGGTCGCGTTTCAGGCTGGCTTCGCGCGGCGGCAAGGTAACGCCTAACGCTTCGACGAGCGCGCTGTACTCCGCCTGCATAGCCTTTTTCCGGTTACGGATATCGAGCAGTAGCATTTCGGCCTTGGCGGAGCCCGGCCCGGCAGCAACAGCAATGCCAGCCAACGCTTTCAAGCCGTCCAATGCTGCCACCAGAGCGTCGAAGCGCGTCAATGCCTCACCGGTCAGAGCCTCGCCGGCCTGTTCCTTCAGCGTGTCCAATTCAGCGGCGAACGCGCCGAAGCGGCTACCCAGGTTCACCAGATCCTCATGGTCGCGCATGGGCTTGCCGAGCAGGTCGTAGCCTTCCCCTAAAGGGCCAAGCAAGGCGTCCGGCTCAACATACACGCCATTCAGCTTAAGTCCGCAGTGAGCGGAGGGTTTCAGGTAGTCCACATTGCCGCCGGGAACATATTCCAGGCCGTCGGCACCCTTGGGCACCAGGAAGATGCTGTAGCGCTTCACGCCTTTCTCTTCGGACGTGATAGCCAGCACGGCGATGACGGTCGCTTGCGGGCCTTGGGTCAGATAGCTTTTCTCGCCGGTGATGCGCAGCCGTCGCCGTCACGCTCTGCCCGCGTGGTCAGGTGCTTCGGGTGCGCGCCGACCTTGGGCTCGGAGATAGAGACGGCCATCCTGACCGCACCCTTTGCCAGCGCGGGCAGATACTTCTGCCGTTGTTCGTCATTGCCGAGCCGGTTGATGACGAAGCCTGCATTGTGCAGATGCCCTTGCCAGATCGAGCCGACACCGGCATTGCGCGCGGCGCGGACAAAGCCCTCGACCGCAGCGATCTGGGTCGCGGGATCGATGGGCGAGCCACCGAATTCCGCCGGCGTTGAGAGGGCCAGCAGACCCTAATCCGCCATGCCCTGCCAGATGGCATCCGGCAGGGCATCCAACTCGTGGATATTGGAGAGGGGAGCCAGGTGCTTCTCGGCGAAGGTTTTCGCGCGGGCGGACCAGTTGGTCATTAAAATGCACTCCTTTCCCGGCCGAATGCCCGGCCTAGCGCCGGGCGGAGAGCCGGGATCTCATCGGGAGCAATGCTCGGAAGGAGATCCCGGACGGCGCTGACGTGCTTCCGGGACACGCTCTGGTTCGGCGCGTTCGCGCAGTCCAGCGTTTAAATCCGCGCCTCGATCAGGTACGGGCCCGGCGTTGCCATGCCGCGCTTCATGGCCTTGGCCAGGTCTTCGCAGGTGCTGACGACCTCTCCCGGTACGCCGAAGCCCTTGGCGATGGCGACCCAATCCAGCGGCGGGTTGTTCAGCTCGGTCAGCGCCATGGAATGCTCACCCGGTTGGTTCATGCCCGCGCGCGTCATCTCGCCGATCAGGATCTGATACTTGCGGTTGGAGCAGATCATGGTCGTGACGTTCGCGCCCTCCCGCGCCTGGCTCCAGAAAGCCTGGGGCAGGTATGCGCCGGAGCCATCGGCTTGCAGGTTCAGGACCGGACGATCCGGGCAGGCAACCGCTGCGCCCAATGCCAGAGCGGGCCCCTCGCCAATCGCGCCGCCACAGAGGCTGATCTGCGTGTGACTGGGCAGCATGGTCGACATCGGTCCATACAGGTGGCCGGTTGTGACGGCTGTCGGCACGATCACGGCATCCTCCGGCTGCAACGCCGTGAAGGTCTGGCAGAGCAGATCCGGCGTCAGCGTGCCGGTCGGCACGTCAGGTACGCTCAAATTCGTCACCGAAGGTGTAGCTCCCGCTGCACCCGTGCCCTGGACCATGCCGTCCAGCGCGGCAACCGCATCATCGATCTGGCCTGCCACATGGACGACGCCATCGCGGTCACGCAGGTACTGGCTTGGCGCACCGCCCGGCCAGCCGAAGAAGCTCACCGGCAACTTGGTGCCGACAACGATCACTTGCTCATAAGCATCCATCAGAGCCTGGGCGGGTTCCGGCAGATAGGGCATGCGAATATGGTCCGGCAGGCCAGCGCCGCATTCCATGAGAGAGAACGCGCCTTCAATGACGATATCGCAGCCGTGAGCCGCTTTCAGCTTGGCTGCCAGCATCAGGCCGGGCACTTTCAGCGCCGTGCCGCCCAGCAACAGGGCGGTCTTCTTGTTGTTCTTGAGCGCTGCACAAGTCTGGTCCACTAGCTTGCCATCGACAGCACCCAGTGGCTCCGGCGTGCCCAGCACGGGGTTGGCCGACACGTCCGCGTCCTGGTGATCATGCGGGAAGGAGAGGGATGCGACGCGCCCCCGCTGGCCAAGCGCAAAGGTGATGCCGTCCACGATGTCCTGCGCAACACTTGCCGGGTTGGCGGTCTCACGCACCCAGTCGCTGACCGTTCCGGCCAGGCCTAGAATATCCATGCCCAACGGTGCGTCGGCGTCATAGTGCCAGGTCGCATGCTGGCCGATCACGTTGAAGACCGGGGAAAAGGCCCGGCGGGCATTGTGTTGGTTGGCGCAGGAGTTGGCGAAGCCCGGGCCCAAATGGGTGATGGTCATGGCCGGCTTGCCCGCCAGACGGCCATAAGCGTCTGCCGCACCAGAGCACGCGTTCTCGTGCAGCGAGAGCACAGGCCGGATGCCGGGCTCCGAATCCATTGCCATCACCATCGGCATTTCAGTGGTGCCGGGGTTGGCAAAGCAAATTTCAATGCCTGCCTGTTTGGCAACGGACATAAGGGCTTCAGCGCCGTTCATAGGGCAATTTCTCCAGGGAATGAGTTGTGCTGGATGCAGTCTCGCAGGGCAGTGAACCAAGTCAAGCAGGGTGCATGGCTGTGGAGCGTTGGACGTACTGCACTCTCAACCCCGTTATGCTATGGAACCCCAAATTCACGGTCAAAAGAACGAGGCTAGCATGCCGGACGCCGCCATTACTGACCAAGCCGGCACCAACGCAGGCGATATTGCCCTGCTGGAGCAGTTGGAGAAAAAGGTTCTCTGGCTTTCCTCCTGGATGATTCACAACGCCAATTAGATCAGGCCGTCCCGCGATGGGCTGAAGGTTGGCGGACACCAGTCGTCGTCGGCCAGCGTCTCTACCATGTTGACGGCGCTCTATTTCAGCGTGCTGCGGCCCGAAGACCGGATGGCGGTGAAGCCGCACGCCTCACCCGCCTACCACGCTATTCAGTATCTGATGGGCCGCCAGAGCCAGCAGCAGTTGGAGGCTTTCCGTGCCTTCGGCGGTGCACAATCCTACCCCTCCCGCACCAAGGATAAGGACGACGTGGATTTCTCCACCGGCTCCGTCGGTTTGGGCGCGGCATTCACGGTCTTTGCCTCCCTGGTGCAGGACTATGTGCGCCTGAAATAGCCGGGCGAGGCGGGCTTCGGCAAGATGATCTCGATCGTCGGCGATGCGGAACTGGACGAAGGAAATATTTTCGAAGGCCTGCTGGAAGGCTGGAAGCATGACGTCCGCAATGTCTGGTGGCTGATCGACTATAACCGTCAGTCTCTCGATGCCGTCGTCTCCGACCGGCTGTTCGGCCAGATCAACGGCCTGTTCGCCTCTATGGGCTGGGACGTGGTGGTCCTGAAATATGGCCGCAAGCTCGAGGCTGCCTTCGCGGAGCCGGGCGGGGAAGCGCCGCGTACCTGGATCGATGAGTGCCCGAATTCGCTCTATTCCGCTCTGGTGTTCAAAGGCGGCGCTGCCTGGCGGGAGGAGATACTGGAAGCCATCGGCACCACGCCGGGCATTCCCGAACTGCTGGCCAAGTATGATGATAAGCCGTTGGCCGATCTGATGACCAACCTGGCAGGCCAGGACATGGCGGTGATGGCGGAGGCCATGCATGCGGTCGACAGTGACCGGCCAACCTGCTTCATCGCTTACACGATTAAAGGCAATAACCTGCCGCTAGCCGGGCACAAGGACAATCACGCCGGCATCATGAACGCGCCGCAGATTGCAGAATTCCAACGGCTGATGGGCGTGGAAGAGGGCCAGGCAGGAATGGGCACCCTTCGCCGGGATGGAGGAGGACGCGGCGGCGCTGAAGGCGTTCGTCAGCGAGTCGCCCTTCATGGCCGACGGCGGCACGCACCGGCGCTTTGAAACGCCGAAAGTGCCTGTGCCGGAGACTCTGCCAGTACCGAAGGCCGCCAGCATGTCCACGCAGGAGGGTTTTGGCCGCATCCTAACCGACATTGCCCGCACGCGTGGTGACCACCTCGCCGGACGTGACCGTATCCACCAATTTGGGCGGCTGGGTTAATACCAAGGGCATTTTCTCCCGCGAGCCGCGGGCAGATACCTTCCGTGACGAAGACGTGGTCAGCGCCCAGCGTTGGGCCATGCATCCGGAAGGCCAGCATTTCGAACTGGGCATTGCAGAGCACAACCTGTTCCTGATGCTGGGCGCGCTAGGCCTCTCCGGTCCGCTGTTCGGCGAGCGCCTGTTGCCCATCGGCACGCTCTACGACCCGTTCGTCATGCGGGGCCTGGATGCCCTGAATTACGCGCTCTACATGGATGCGCGCTTCATGCTGGTGGCGACTCCGAGCGGCATCACCCTCGCACCCGAAGGCGGCGCGCATCAGTCCATCGCCACGCCCCTCATCGGTATGGGCCTGCCTGGCTTGACCTATTTTGAGCCTGCCTATGTGGATGAACTGGGCCGCCATCATGCGTTGGGGCTTTGAGCACATGCAGGCAGTGCCAGGGGAGGGGGGCAGCGTCTATTTCCGTCTTTCGACCCGCGCCCTGGCGCAGCCGGAGCGGCAATTGGATGCCGGGGCCGTCGTGAAAGGCGGTTATTGGCTGAAGCCGCCATCCGCCGAAGCCGACCTCGCTATCATCGCGATGGGCGCGCTGTTGCCGGAGGCGCTGGAGGCTTACGAAGCGTTGCTGGAAGACGCACCGGATGCCGGCCTGCTGGTCGTTACCTCGCCCGACCGTCTGCACCGAGACTGGCAGGCCGATGGCAACAAAGCTTGGATCGCCAGCCTGTTAAGTGAATTGGCGGACGACGCGGGGCTGGTCACCATTTGCGATGGCCACCCGGCGACGCTGTCATGGCTGGGCGCTGTGGCGCAGCAGCCAGTCAAGGCACTGGGCATCGAACAATTTGGCCAATCAGGCGATCTGCAAGACCTCTACCGCGAGCATGGCGTCGATGCAGAAGCGATCCTCGACGCCTGCGCCGCGGTGCTTACCCGGCGCTATACGGGCTGAGGTCGGCCGCATTTACTTTTCCGGATATTTGATCGTGGCAGCGAGGTTCTGCAGCACGCTTTTGGCGTCATAGGCGGAATTGTCATTTGGTGGCTTGGGCCCGCGATGCATAACGACGTTGGCCACCGCTGCGTACCAACGCGCGCTCTCTGTCAGGTCGTAGCTGCTGCCAAGGCCCCAACCGATGCCACCACCTCGCCGGCCGCCGAAAACACCGACAGTCGGGCCGGACTGGTAAATCGTGGCCGATTTTTCTGTGTTTTGACCGACAAGCTGGAAATGGTCATAGTCGCGCTGGCTGGTCAGCTCAGCTGCGGGTAGAGCAGGTAATTCTCCACCGTTTCGCGCTGCGTCTCTGAGTTGCCGGCGAAGGTGATGCGGTAGCGGTTTTCCTCGAGCCGCTGTTCGGAATAACCATATTCGGTATCGGTTTTGGCTGCGTAGGGTGTCGGGCTGACACAGCCAGCCAACAATAGCGCCAACGCGGCGAGCGCCAGGTTTTGGGGTATTTTGCTCGAACCACGACGAAACGCTCGCTTCCTATTGGGAAAGTCCCGGGAACGGACAGTCATGCAGACATGCAGAATAGGCTGGATATGTGACTGCAATATCTTTGCACAAGGCGTAATACCAACAACAGGCGCATGGAAACGCGGCAGTTGATGCTGCTTGAATGATCGGCGAGAAGAATGCGGCCGAAAATAATAATATAGTAAATATGGTCGTATAAAGCAAAAATATAGGGTACCTTTCAAATAACACACATAATATTATGTAAAACATGGTGTATACGATGAGAAAACTTGTCATAGCGGTATTCACATCCGCGATGATGGTCGTCATTTCCAACGCAAACGCTAAGGTGTTGCAAGCTTCGTCGGATTGGGAATTGGCTCTGGCTATCAGCAATTCTCGTGATGGCGACACCATCGAACTGGTGCCGGGAAACTACGGTCAGATAATGATCATAGGCGGTCGCTATAACCAAGTTGTCGTCGGCAACTCACGCATTTCCCGCAAGACGCCAATTCTCACAACCGATGTGACCATTCAATCACAGAACGTCCGAAACAAGGCGACCATCAAAAACATTGATATTCGAGGTTCTAACCATCGGTCATTCTCTGACCTCGATATTCGGCCCGGTGTTCGTGGCTCCGCATTTTTTGCCGTAAAATTCAATGGCACCAGCAATTCAATTAAGAACTCCACAATTAGCTACGGCGATTCCAGCGCCTGGACCAAAAGCAATTGGAACACGCGCGCTGGGCGTGGCGTGTGGCTCTCAGGGGCGGATCATGTGGTTCAGAACAACTACTTTGAAAGCGTCAATTTCGGGGTAACAGTCGATCATGCAGCGCTGAACGCTCAGGTGCTGAACAACACAATCGATGGCTTGTCGGGCGATGGTTTCTGCGCACTAGGCAACTACGGCGTTTATGAAGGTAACCTGATCAAGAACTTTAAGCATGTGAACAGCAACCACGATGATTGCCTGCAAAGTTTTTCCAAAAAGAACGGCGTCGTTGGTAAAGGTGTTGTCAGAGGAATAACGGTTCGGGGGAATGTCTGTATCGGTCGGAAGACCAGGGAGCCAATTTCTACTTAACCCCGCAAGGGTATGTGGCGTTCAATGGTTGGACCCGGGATTGGTTAGTGGAAGACAATGTTCTGGTTTCGTCATCCTACCATGGCATCACCTTAAGCAAATCCCGTAACTCTATCATGCGTAACAATACGGTCCTGGACGACAATTTGGCCGTCAATGGTGCCAATTCCCAATGGATTCGGATCAATGGTAGACAAGTCGGGACGAACTATTTTCCGAATATCATTTCCAATAACCTGGCGGATACGGTTGTTGATACCGGATTTGCTGATGTCCGGCGCAACATAGAGATCGATTTGGCCGACTATGACAGGTGGTTCGTCGACTGGCGCAATGGCGACTTTACGCTGAAGCCAACCGCGCCTGTTTCCGGTGTTGGCGCCACCCTTCGGCAAGTCGGCTACATCCCTACGGCCGGGAACGGTAATGGCAACGGTGCCGGTCTGTCCGGCGCTTCGGTCAGCGCTTTTTCGGCCAGCGCGCTTCCATTCCAAACCGGCCCTCAGCAACTTGCGGTTCCCCTGCCGCTCGGTGGTGTGCTGCTGTTGAGCGGTCTGGCCATTCTGGTGGCAAAGCGGCCGCGCGGCCGCTCCCGCAATAGCCTGTCGAGGTAAGTCACTGACCGGCGAACAATAGCCGGCGTCATTGCCAGGACTGCTGCATCTAATACCAACGGCAGGGGCCGGCCATCGCCGGGGCAACTTTCTGTAGGGAGGGCGTCGCGGCCATTCCCGATGATTGATTTGTTGTCCCCGCTTGCGCACGATAGCAGCGGTTCTCCAAATACGGTCGAGGCTGCATTCCATGACAGACAACCGCCCATGACAGACAACCGCTATGACATCATCATCGTCGGGGCGGGCTTTGCTGGCATGTACATGTTGCACCGTGCCCGGCAGATGGGGCTGTCGGCGCGGGTGTTAGAGGCTGGAAGCGGCGTTGGTGGTATCTGGTACTGGAACCGCTATCCAGGCGCGCTCTGCGATATTGAGAGCATGCAGTACTCCTATCAGTTCGACACGGAGTTGCAGCAGGAATGGAACTGGTCTTAGAAATACGCGCCGCAGCCGGAAATCCTGCGTTATGCCGAACACGTTGCGGAGCGTCATGACCTGAAGCGGGACATTCAGTTCAACACGCGGGTTACCGCTGCCCGATATGATGAGGGCAATGCCGAATGGACCCTGACGGCGGAGGACGAAGGGGAGACCACCGGGCGCTTCTACGTCATGGCGACCGGCTGCCTTTCGGTGCCGAACCGCCCGCAGATTGCGGGTCTGGATGATTTTGCCGGGCCCGTCTATCAGACCGGGCGCTGGCCGAAGGAGGGCGTCGATTCCACCGGCCAGCGCGTCGCCGTGATTGGCACCGGCTCGTCAGCTATCCAATCGATCCCGCTGATTGCAGCGGAGGCTGTTACGCTGACCGTGTTTCAACGGATGCCCAACTATTCCATTCCCGCCCACAACGCGCCGATGAACCCGGACTATGCGGCGGAAATCAAGGCCCGCTATCCGGAATTCAGGAATGAAGCGCGCAAAACCGGCCCCGGCATTCACGCTGTCTTTAACCTCGATTCGGTGTTGGATGCTTCCGATGACGAGCGTCAGCGCCGCTACCGGGAGCGGTAGAGCAAAGGCGGCCTGACCTTTATGGGCGCGTTCGGCGACCATATGCTGACCCAGGAAGGCAATGATTACGCTGCTAACTTCGTGCGGGAGCGCATCCGAGAGACGGTGCAAGACCCGGCGGTGGCGGAGAAACTGGCACCCAAAAACCTGATTGGGGCCAAGCGTCTTTGCGTGGATACGGACTATTACGCGACCTACAACCGTCCGAATGTTTCGCTGGTGGATATCAAGGCCGCACCGATCGACAGGATCGAGGGCCAGGTCATCCATCAGGATGGCAAGCAGTATGAGGTGGATGCGATTGTGCTCGCCACCGGCTTTGACGCCATGACCGGCGCACTGATGGCGGTAGATATCCGGGGCGCCGGCGGTGCGCGCCTGCAGGAGCGCTGGGCGGAGGGGCCGTCGAGTTATCTGGAGCT
>CBDBCB010000013.1:0-189725 GCA_965202745.1 Alphaproteobacteria bacterium | reverse complement strand
GCAAACCGCAAGAATGCTCTGTCGGATACGCCGTCTTCGTTCTCGATATTAACGACACCGCCATTGGTGACCGATAGGTAACCTTTACCACCGGCGTCGCGGCCAAAGGTGTTGTATCCGGTCGCTTCACCTTGCGTGGTGCCGGTATAAAATCCATAAGCACTCGAAGTCTTGAGTTCTGACCCTGCTCCATCGACATTAATATGCCCAACACCACCGTCGCGCCCGACGGTCAGATTAAAGGCACCTACAAACCCTCCTTGCTCAATATCGAGCACACCATAACCATCATTCCGGCCAACGGTAATTCTTGCCGCGGCACCTTCGGTCGTCATGCGCGACCCTGCGCCCGTTACAGTTGCATAGCCCTTCGCATCTGCGTTCCGCCCGATATTGATATTGAAATATCCGTCAGTGAATACACCGCTACCATTCAGGTAGCCGGTATTCCGGGCTTCAAGCGTTGAACCGCCCTCAATTAAAAGGTTGCCCGTGACCGCATATCCTGCATTGAAGTTAGCGCCGACATCAAAGCCCAGGCCATTGCCAGGATTGACCGGCTCCATCACCAAGCTCGCGCTGTTCGTCAGCGTCAGCGTGCACGTGATGCTCGCGTTTGAGGAACCATAGAAATTGGTACCAACATCGCCATACGTGCTCGTGTAGCTTCTACCATCGAGCGTAATAGTGCCGCTCGAACCCGGCGCGGCATTTAAATCGTAACCAATGTTAAAAAAAGCCTGCACCTGTCGTATTTATGGCCATGGTTGCCTCCTATATTCAGCAAAGTGTTTCACCGTGTATGCGATCATATAACCACAACACCTGCAACACCGCATCACCCAAATTGGTTATTTGAATATAAAATCTGGAGTCGCGAGCGCAAAAAAACCCGGCTCACCGTGTTAACGGCAAGCCGGGCTGTATCGCTCTGCCTACAATGCAGGCGTTAGTTCCTTACCTGGCAGTGGCTGCCGCGCTCGGCCGTGCAGCAACACGGTCGTACCACGCCTGCACGTTGGTATGCGCCGGGTCGATGCCCTGGCCCACGCCCTTCAGGAAGTCGAGCCAGCAGAACAGCAGGATGTCGGCAATGGTAAAGCGGTCACCGCTGAGCCATTGCTTGCCGTCCATCCAATCGTTCATCTTGCGCAGGTTATCCTGGCCAACGGCCTTCAGACCATCCGCCGCTTCCGGGAGGCAGCGGAAGCGGTTTTGGAACAGCTTGATGCCCTCGGCATAACGGAAACCGTTCAGCATTGGCTCGCAGATATTGAGATCGACGCGCCGGGTCCACATGCGGGCCTCGCCACGCTCCTCCGCATTGGTACCGATCAGATTGCCGCCCGGGAACTTCTCGTCCAGATACTCACAAATGACCGTGACCTCGGACAAGTGGCTCCCGTTGTCGAGCTCCAATACCGGCGAGCCGCCCATCGGGTTTTTCTTGACGTGCTCCGCCGTCCGGCTGGCGTTCTCTTTGATGATGTCGATGGTCTCTAACGGCAGTTCAATGACTTTTTCGGCCATAAACATGCGGACCATACGAGGGTTCGGCCCGACTGAGGTAATCAGTTTCATCGATTTTCCTTTGGCTTAGGCGTCGATGCGCGCAATGGCCCTGCCGGTGACGACGGTCTTGCCGTCCTGGTTGATTGTCGCCAGTTCCAGATCGACCAGCTTCTCGCCACCCTCATCGCGGATATCGACAACCGTGGCCTTCGCCGTCAGCGAGTCGCCCGGCCAGACCTGGTTGGTGAAGCGGACGCCGTACTTTTTCAGGCGGCCATCGCCGACATAGTTGGTCAGCATCTTGCCCGTCAGACCCATGGAGAGCATGCCGTGGGCGAACACGCCCGGGTAGCCTGCGATTTCCTTGGTGTACATGTCGTCGGAGTGCAGCGGGTTGTAGTCGCCGGAGGTGCCGGCATACATCACCAACTGGGTGCGGCTCAGGTCTTCGATCACCACTTCCTCGTGGGTATCGCCGACTTTGATCTTGCTTGCTGAGAGTGCCATTGGTTCGTTCTCCCTTATTTCTGCTCGACCGGACGTTCGGTCTTCACACCGACGCCGCGGGACGTGACGACCAGCTCGCCGTTCTGGTCACGGTATTCCTGGATGGTCTCGGTGAACATCAGCTTGCCCGCCCGTGCGCTCACCTTTTCCCAGGTTTTGCCCGGCTTGGTGGTGACGGTGTAGACATCGCCCGGCTTCGGCTGGCGGTGATATTCGAAGTGCTGCTCGGCATGCAGACCACCGGAAGACTTGGCCGGCTCGGTCAGGCCCGTGGCATTCTTGCCAGAGCCAAACCACTTCTGGCCAACCTTCGGGCGCAGGAAGTAATCCGGGTCGAACTGGGCAACGGCACGGGGGAAAGTCGGTGGTGCCAGGATGTGGCCCAGTTCGGATTTCTTGGCGTATTCCTCATCATAGTAGATGGGATTATCGTCGGCGACAGAGCGCGCAAACATCATAATGTGCGTTACTTCGACCGGAAATTTGACCTCATCGGCCATGGGGCGTCCTCCTCGTGCTAGGGATTAACTCGTGCATTGACGAGCCTTGACTATATCGCCGACCAGTGGCGGGCTCCAGTTGATTAACGCTCTTAAGAAAAGGAATGCCCATGCCCATCGCCAACCGCACGCCACAACGCGGCTTCGAAGACTTCAAAGTGGGGGAGAAATTCTATGCCTCGTCCCGCACGCATACGGAATCGCTGTTCTATGCCTTTCAGCTGGCCAGCGGCGACAATGCCCCTATCCACTACGATGTGGAGTACTGCCGCCAGAAGGGCTACCCTAACATGATGGCGCACGGTTTCCAAACCCTGATCCAGACATGCCCCGGTGCGACGGGCCTAGCCCAGCAGATGGAGGACGCGCTCGTTAGCTTCCTGGAGCAGTCCTCGCGCTTTCTAAAGCCGGTGTTCGCGGGCGACACGCTCTACCCGGAGGTGGAAATAACCACCCTGACCCGGCAGCGCACGACCGGCGTGATGATGCTGGCCAACCGCGTCTACAACCAACGCGACGAGCTTTGCCTGGAAGGTGACATGAAGTTCCTGCTCCGGTTGCGCGATCCCGCATGAACAGCCCCTGTTAACGGTATCATTGCAAAAGGCGGGTAGGCTCTCCGGCAGTAAACGTTTCAGGGACCGACAGTCATTTCCGAAGCCCCCCCCTTTGCCCGGTACCAAGACGCGCCTTTGCCGCGTGTTCGCCACGCCGGCAACAATGCTGTCTGGATGCGGCGGGCATTCCGCGCCGCTGACGACCTATTCATGGACGCCGCAACATGGCTGACCGGCAGCCAGCCGTCGTTGCTCGTGCTGATGTTCCATGGCCTCTACTGGAACAAGGCGGAAGCGCTGGCCGATGACATCGACCCCTACCAGCCGTTCACCGAAACCGACCTGCGCCGGGTGATCGAGCATTTTCAGCGCTCCCGCTACAGTTTCGTCAGCCCTGACAAGCTATCGCTCGGCCTGCGCAACGCCCCGAAACGGGTCATGCTGACCTTTGACGACGGCTATGCCAACAATCTGCGCGCCCTGCCGCTGCTCCGGCAATACGGCGTTCCGGCAGCCTTTTTCATCACCGGCGGCAACGTCGCGAGTGGCGAGGCGTTTTGGTGGGATGTGCTGCACCGCGAACTGACCCGCCGGGGCATCGGCCGGGCGGGCGCGGTTGCCGAACGGCAGCGGCTGAAGGCCATGCCCACCTATGCCATCAAAAACACGTTGCGGGCCATGTTCGGCAAGGACGTACTGCGGCCCGCCGGCGAAACCGACCGCCCTATGACCCCGGCGGAGGCGCGTTCGCTGGCGGCGGAACCACTAGCGACCATCGGTAACCACTCCATGGACCATGACCTGCTGACCCGCATCCCCGCGGAAAAGGCGGAGCGCCAGATAGCAGAATGCCAGGCCCTGATGACCGAGTGGACTGGGGAGGCTCCGCATGTCGTCGCCTATCCCAACGGAAATTACGATGAGGGCATCATCAGCTTTTGCAAAAGTTTGGGCTTACGAACCGGCCTCAGCGCCTCACCCGGCAAGTCCCGCCTGCCGCTGGATGCCAGTCTACGCATGCAATTGCCCCGCCATGCCGTCGGCGGCGGCGAAGGCCTGACACGTCAATTGCGGGCTGCCGAAGCCCCGGTGAGCCTGGCGCACATCAAGAACCAGCTCCTGCACCGGCGGCGGCAGCAAGCTGCGTTTCGGTAAGGCATCGATACCTTCACCCGATTTGCAGTTCGTTCCGCCACTTCTCCCGCACCACGAGTGCCAAACACAGACTGGAGAAGGACAGACAGGCCATGACCCAGAACGCCTGCCCGCCCATGGCCTCATAGAGCCAGCCGGACATGGCCATGGTCAGCCCCATCGCCGCGCCCATACCCAGCGAGGAATAGAGCGCCTGCGCACTGGCCGACATGCCCGGCGCAATGTGGCGCTGGATCAGAGTCATCCCGCCCAAATGGGTCGCGCCGAAGGTAATGCCGTGCAGGACCTGCATCGGCACCAGCAGCCATAGCTCGGTCCCTGCCCCGGTGCCGGTCCAGCGGATGACGCCTGCAGCCGCCCCCAGGATCAGCATGCCCGGAATGCCGATGCGGGCCAATATGGGCTTGGCTCGGGCCCGCAGGCACCCAGAAGCCATAGGCTGGCACCATGAAGCAGGCAGTGACGATCCCGCCCAGGTACAGCAGCCAGACCAGTTGCTTGCGATCCTCGCGCGTGTCGGCAAACCGGGCGAAGATTGGGTTGCCGACCGCGCGCGTCACTGAAATCAGCGACAGCAGCAGCCCGATCTCTGCCGCCTCAGCCCATGCTCGGCCAGCCACAGCGGAAAGAAGGGCTGAAATATCCCCACCATCCCGAACATACAGGAATAGTAAATGGCTATGCGCAGGCGGGGAAAGCTGCACGGCAAGGCGGTAACGTCGGACATAGCACGGTTTCCTACACGCTTTTTACCGCGAAGGCTTGCCTGAATACCGGCCTTTGTGCTTCTTGACCCGCTGATCCGGAACACTGCTTCCGACCCGCCACAAGTACCCACAAGGACAGTGCCGCGATGAGCGAATGGCGCGACGATATCTTTGAATGCCTCCAGGATGCCGGCGTGCGCCAGGTCGCCTATGTCCCCGATGCGGGCCACGCCAACCTGATCGACCGCGCCCATGCCTCGAACGACATGCGCGCCATCTCCCTAACGACGGAGGAAGACGGCGTCGCCATACTGGCAGGCGCGTGGCTCGGCGGCGACAAGGGCGTGCTGCTGATGCAGTCGTCGGGCGTCGGCAACACCATCAATATGCTGAGCCTGATCAAGAACTGCCAGTTCCCGCTGGTGACCCTGGTGACCATGCGTGGCGAGTGGGGCGAGTGGAACACCTGGCAGGTGCCCATGGGCCAGACCACCCAGGGCCACCTGGAGCTGGCAGGCGTCACCTGCTACCGCTGCGACAAGCCGGAAGACGTGAAAGAGACGGTCGCGACCGCTCTGCGCTTTGCCTACTACACCAATTCAGCCGTGGCAGTGCTGCTCGGTCAGCGCCTGATCGGCGCCAAGATTTTCCCGGAAGATTAAGCCAATGAGTGCGCTATTGAATCGCCGCGAGATCGTGTCCCAATTGCTGGCGGACCGTGGCGAGGACCTGCTGGTCGTCCCCAGCCTGGGCCAGGCCTGCTATGACTGCATGGCCGCCGGCGACAGCCCGCACACTTTCTACATGTGGGGCGCAATGGGGGGTGCCGTACCCGTGGCCCTCGGCCTCGCCATTGCCCAGCCGGACAAGCGAGTGCTGTGCATCGCGGGCGACGGCGAAATTCTGATGGGCCTAGGCTCGCTGGCAGCGGCCGCTGCCGAGAGACTGCCGAACCTCGCGATCTGCGTGCTGGATAACGAGCGCTATGGCGAGACCGGCCAGCAGCAGACCGTAACAGGGCGCGGCACCAACCTGGCCGCCATTGCGGCGGGCGCGGGCTTTGCAACGGCCAAACTGGTGACAGACGCGGCCGATGTGGATGAAGGTATTCGACTGCTTCGCCACAGCAACGCGCCGGCTTTCGTGACATTCAAGGTGGACGATGCACCGGAAGAGCCCGCCATCCCGCCAAAGGACGGCGCCTACCTCAAAACCCGCTTCCGTCAGACGGTCGTCGGCAAAATCTAAATCCGGCCGCCTCCGGATAAAATCTCAGACAAAGGGGGGTGGAATTGTCCATCCCCCTTTGTTCCGGGCGAAAAGAAATAACGTTCTGCATGCCGTGCAAAACCACAAATACTCTTCCACATTAGATTGTTGACGCGAATATTTTTCTGAAAATCCGGCATATTACCGTGAAATCCGCTCGAATCTCCCATTTCGCCAATCTCTGCGGTTGGCTTGTGAACCCAGCGGTGCGCTACTAATACCAACTGCAACAAACAGCGTCGTTCCGAGGGAAGATTTTCATGGCTGGCCGTTATGATGAAGTGCATGCCCGTTCGTTAGCCGACCCCAATGGCTTTTGGGGCGAAGCGGCAGAGGCTGTCCACTGGTACAAAAAGCCGGACTTTGTGCTGGACGACCGCAATCCGCGGCACCCGCGCTGGTTCACCGGCGGCGAGACCAATACCTGCTACAACGGCCTGGACCGCCATGTGGAGAACGGCCGCGGCGAGCAGGCTGCGATCATCTATGACAGCCCGGTGACGGATACCATCCGCTCGTACTCCTTCCGCGAATTGCGCGACCAGGCGGCCAAGTTTGCCGGTGTGCTGCAAGGACTGGGGGTCGGCTATGGCGACCGCGTCATCATCTACATGCCGATGGTGCCGGAAGCCGTGGTCGCCATGTACGCCTGCGCCCGCATCGGCGCGGTACACTCGGTCGTGTTCGGTGGCTTTGCGGCGAACGAACTGGCCGTGCGCATCGACGATTGCGAGGCCAAGGTGGTGGTCACCGCCTCGTGCGGCATCGAGCCAAACCGGATTGTCGAGTACAAGCCCCTGCTCGACGGCGCGTTCGAGCTTGCCAAGCACAAGCCGAGCCATGCCATGGTCGTGCAGCGCCCGCAAGCGGTCGCCAGCATGGTTAAAGGCCGGGACCTGGACTGGAACGAGGCCATGGCCTCTGCCCAGCCGGTGGATTGCGTGCCGGTCAAGGCCACGGACCCACACTACATTCTCTATACCAGCGGCACGACCGGTCTGCCGAAAGGCGTCGTGCGCGACACGGGCGGCCATCTGGTGGCGCTCACCTGGTCCATGAAGAATATTTATGGCGTGGAGCCGGGCGAGGCATTCTGGGCGGCCAGTGATATCGGCTGGGTCGTTGGCCACTCCTACATCGTCTACGCGCCGCTGTTCGCTGGCAACACAGCCATCCTGTTCGAGGGCAAACCGGTGGGCACGCCGGACGCCGGCGTCTATTGGCGGGTGATCAGCCAGCACAATGTGAAAGCCATGTTCACGGCACCCACCGCCTTCCGCGCCATCCGCCGGGATGATCCCGACGGCAAGCTTATCAAAGAATATGATCTCTCGGGTTTCCGCACCCTCTTCCTGGCGGGCGAGCGCTCCGACCCGGACACGATCCAGTGGGCAGAGCAGCAATTACAGGTGCCCGTAATCGATCACTGGTGGCAGACGGAGACCGGCTGGTCCATCGCTGCTAACTATGCAGGCATCGAGATCATGCCGGTCAAGTATGGTTCCCCAACCAAACCCGCGCCGGGTTGGGACCTGCGGGTGATGGGTGAGGACGGGCACGAGCTGCCTGCCGGCCAGATTGGCGCGCTGGTGGCCAAGCAGCCGATGCCACCCTCCTCCTTCCCGACATTGTGGAACGCCGAACAGCGTTACCACGACGCCTATTTCGCCAACTTTCCTGGTTATTACGAGACAGCTGACGCGGGCTACATTGATGAAGATGGGTACGTCTATGTGATGGCCCGGACCGACGACATCATCAATGTCGCCGGCCATCGGCTATCGACCGGTGCCATCGAGGAAGTGCTGGCAGCGCACGACGCGGTTTCCGAATGCGCAGTGATCGGGGTTGCGGACCAGTTGAAGGGCCAGATCCCGGTGGGCTTCCTGGTGCTGAAGTCCAGTTCCAATCAGGCCCATGACGAGATCAAATCCGACGTGGTGCGCATGGTGCGCCAGAAGATCGGCCCCGTGGCTGCATTCAAGGATGCCGCCGTGGTCGAGCGCCTGCCGAAGACGCGCTCCGGCAAGATCCTGCGCGGGACCATGCAGAAGATTGCGGACTCGCAGATCTGGAAGATGCCCGCCACCATCGACGACCCGGAAATTCTGGCGGAGATCGAAGAGGCACTGAAAGAGTTCGGCTATGCCAAAAGCTGAGCAGCGCAACAATCCGCACTCTCGGTAACTGGAACCCATTGCACCCGATTCGCCAGCAGGACCGGCCGGACCAACGTCACACTTCAAACCGGCGGGGTCCGGCCGGCCTGGTAGGTCTGCATGATGCTTAGGTGAAGCCTGTCCCCGCAACCCGGTGAAAGCACCGTTTTAACCGCTCTCCAGCCCTTGTTTTCGCGTTAATTTGTCTCAAAACGCACCCCTGAAAAGCGTTAGGACATCGTGGCTGTTGATCCCAATGGACGTTGGAATGCATCGTGGCGTTCTGTAGCCGCCGCACATTGGGGTTCGGAGCTTAACGCCGGATTGAGAGCCAGTAGCATGAACGATATCGCCGTTCAACCGAATTTGTTTGACCGCACCTTGGTTCAAGTCAGGCGCGCCTTGCGCGAAATCGCGACCCGCCGCGGCCTGCCTACACTGGACCTTCGCGCTGACCTGCCGGACAGCGACCAGGAACTTCTGCTGCAACAGATGCGCGACTGTCTGGTTGCCCGCGGCGGCGAGGTGACCGCCAGGGCGAGAGCCGCCAATCTGGGCCGAGCCTATATGGGCCTCAATACCGAAGGCCGCCGCCGCTTTCTGAGCCTGCTCGCAACACGCTTCGACACCAACCACGAGGAGGTCGACGCCGCCATCGCCGATATCAGGGCGGCCTATACCCCGGCAGGGCGCAAAACGGCTGAAGCCAAGCTGCGCGACGTGCTCACCGCGCCGCGTGTGCGCCTGTTGACCCAATTCAATGGCCTGGCCGAAGGCGTGAAGTTCCTGGTCGACTTGCGCGCCGAGTTGCTGACCTTTGCCAAGGACGATCCGGCATTGCAGGACCTGCAGGAAGACCTGCGCCGCCTGCTGGCCAGCTGGTTCGACGTGGGGTTTCTGGAGCTTCGCCGCATTACCTGGGATGCCCCGGCTGCGTTGCTGGAAAAGCTCATTGCCTATGAAGCCGTGCACGCCATCCGCGGCTGGAACGACCTGAAGAACCGGCTGGATTCCGACCGGCGCTGCTATGCCTTTTTCCACCCGCGCATGCCGGACGAACCGCTGATCTTTGTAGAAATCGCGCTGGTCAATGGCATTGCCAACAATGTGCAGAAATTGCTGGACGACGAGCAGGAGCGCCTGGCGCCCGAAAGCGCGGATACAGCGATCTTTTACTCCATCTCCAATGCCCAGCGCGGGCTGGACGGCATCAGCTTCGGCGACTTCCTGATCAAGCGCGTCGTGGCCAGCCTGTCGTCGGAGTTCAAGAACCTTAAAACCTTCGCTACGCTCTCCCCCATGCCCGGGTTTGCCCGCTGGTACGCCAAGGAATGGGACGAGCTGGGCATCGGCATCCTGCTGAACGACGAGCGGGCGGCGCTGGACGAAGCGCTCGACGGTGAGGCCGACGCAGAAGAGTTGATGAAAACGCTGCTGGCCAATGACGACTGGGCAAAGGTGCCGGAGTTGGAAGCGGCGCTGAAGCCCGCCCTGCAACGATTGGCAGCAACTTACCTTTACTCCGTGAAACGTGGCCTGCGCGCCATGGACCCGGTCGCCCATTTCCACCTGTCAAATGGCGCGCGGATGGAACAGTTGAACTGGCTGGCTGATAGCTCCAGCCGGGGCATGCGCCAAAGTGCTGGCCTGATGATCAACTACCTCTACAAGCTGGACGAGATCGACGGCAATCACGAGGGCTATAAAGGCGACGGCGCGATCGCGGTCTCCAGCGCTATCCGCAACCTGTCGCGGAAGACCGCCGCTAGTTAATCCTCTGGTAGAGCCAGCATCTCCGGCGGGTAACCCACTTCCGTCAGGCAGAGACCAGTCGGCGGCGCGGTTGGTCCGGCGGCCTCCCGATCCTTGGCGGCCAGGATGCTCGCCACCCGCTCCGGCCGCCATCTGCCGTCGCCCACCTTTTTCAAGGTACCCGCAAAGATCCGGATTTGGTTGTAGAGGAAGGAGCGGGCTTCGACCTCGATCCAAACTTCCTCGCCATGTCGGCTTACATCAAGCCGGTTCAGAGTCTTGACCGGCGACTTGGCCTGGCAGCCCGCCGCGCGGAAGCTGGTGAAGTCGTAATGACCGACCAGATACTGGGCGGCATCGTGCATCGCGGCGGCATCCAGTGGCGGCCCCACATGCCAAACCAGACCACGCAGCATTGCCGGGGGCGGGCGGCGGTTCAGGATGCGGAAGCGGTAGGCGCGGCGGATTGCGTGCCTGCGCGAGTCGAAATCCGGTCTCGCCACCGCCGCATCCAAGACCGAGATGGGCGCAGGCCGGATATGATGGTTGATGGCGTTCTGCACCTTCCAGGCTTCCCAGGGGTGCCGCAGGTCAACGTGGATCACCTGCCCGACCGCATGCACACCTGCGTCGGTGCGCCCGGCGCAGTGCACCACTACCTCATCCCCAGTGAAGGCATGAAAGGCGCGCTCCAAACAGCCCTGCACGGTTTCCCGGTCATCCTGGCGCTGAAACCCGGAGAAGCAGCCGCCGTGATATTCGATGGTGAGACGGTAACGGGGCATCGGTTCTACGCTGGTATTTCCAACATCGTGCCTTTGGGTAGAGCATAGCCGCGCAACAGATCGGCAGCCGTCATCGGTGCTTTGCCGGGCCGCTGTATCCGGGTCGGGCGGAAAGCGCCCTCGCCACAGGCAATGGTGAGGTTATCGTCCAGTACCTCGCCGGGGGCGCCGGACAGACCCGGCAGCCACTCCGCCTGACTGACCTTCAGCACCGTTTCCCCATGCAGGAACCAGGTGCCGGGCCACGGCGTCAGCGCCCGGACCTGCCGCTCCAATTCCACAGCAGGTTTCCGCCAGTCCAGCCGGCCACCATCGCGTGAAAGCTTGCTGGCGTAGGTTTCACCCACCGCTGGTTGAAGCGTTGCGCTAAGCGTACCCGCCTCCAGCTTCGCCATCGCCTCCACAATCAGGCGCGATCCGACTGCGGCCAGGTCGTCATGCAAGCTGCTGGCCGTGGTCTTGTCCGTAATGGGCACCGCGCCTTTCAGCAGCATGGTGCCGGTATCGAGCCCCTCGTCCATCGCCATGATGGTGACGCCACTCTCTGCGTCACCCGCCAGGATGGCGTGCTGGATCGGTGCCGCTCCCCGCCAGCGCGGTAACAGAGAGGCATGAATGTTGATGCAGCCATGTTTGGGCGCATCCAGCACCGGCTTCGGCAGGATCAGGCCATAGGCAGCGACGACCGCCACGTTGGCTTCCAGCGCGGCAAAGGCTTCCTGGTCCTCCGCCGCGCGCAGGCGGCGTGGCGTCCGCACTTCAATGCCCTTGCTCTCAGCAAAGGCGTGCACGGGGCTTGGGCGCAACTTTTGCCCCCGCCCAGCGGGCCGGGGCGGCTGAGAATACACTGCCAGCACCTCGTGCCCCGCATCCAGCAAAGCCGCCAGGGGACCAACGGCGAAATCCGGCGTGCCCATATAGACGATGCGGAGCGACACCTAGACCCGCGCTTTCGCGCGCTCTGCCATGGTGGCGCTTTTGGTGCGCGACAGCTTGCGTAGGGTCAGGTCCCGCTTGATCCGGCTGAGATAGTCCACATGCAGCACGCCGTTCAGGTGGTCGATTTCATGCTGGATACAGCGGGCAAACAGACCGTCCGCCTCGATCTCGTGGCTGGTATTGTCTTGGTCAGTAAAGGCGACACGGACACTCTCCGGCCGCTCCACATCGACGAAGATGTCAGGCAGCGACAGGCAGCCCTCGTTCATCATGATCTTTTCGTCGGATACCCAGGTCAGCGCCGGGTTCGCCATGAGATAGGGCTGTGGGTCTTCCCCTTCACGGGCCACATCAACCACGATGATCCGGCGGTCATCCCCCACTTGCGGCGCGGCCAGACCAATGCCCGGCGCTTCGTACATGGTCTCCAACATATTATCCATCAGCGTCCGCACGTCATCGTCGACCCTGTCCACCGGCTTGCAGGTGAGTTTCAGGCGGCGATCGGGTGCAAGGACGATGGGCATTAACGGCATCCATCCAATTCTTTTCGCAATTAATATTTAAGGGCTTATCTATCAACCCAGCGGCAGTACAGGCTGTGCCGCCCCTTTGGCCCGCGCCACAGAAGGCGTCGGAAACCGCTTGCCGTTAAGAATGTCCTGAACGGTCAGCAATTGCATTCGCGAATACTGAACACCCATGACTTCAAGATCGCCTGCCGACGCCATTTCGCGAGCAAAGTTCCGCATCTTAGTCGGCCCTGGATTGTCCATGATGATTAAGCCTGCCATGGGCACATTTTCGCGTTCAAGAACCCCTCGGAGGTTCCGCACAACACTGATACCGATATTTCTGCCGCCCTTCACTTCCAACACCATGCTTTCAAGATTGCGTCCTCCCATATCAATTTTGGGGAATTATATACGAAAATCCCAATTTGAATGCTCCGGGTCGCTTTGACACGGAGCCTTCGCCGGATCAGATGTCGTTGTCTTCGATCACCCGTTTGGGCCGCAGCGCGATCCGTGCGAACTCGCTGAGTGTCGGAACGGTTCCGTCCGCCTTGCGGATCACGAACGGGTCTTCAAGTTCGGCTTTCGTCGGCTGGTAGCTGTGGGGTTTGACCCGTACCGTTGGGCGATTAGTCGGTTTGTTCGTTGCCATAGGCTGTCTCCCTGTTTCCCTCAGTTCAGGTTCAATAGCAAGTCGTGCCAGGCTTTACGGGCTGACTGTTCCTGTCTCCTGTCCAGTTCTGCGCAAATTTCCCGAATGAACCGGGTGCGCCATTCTTCCGTCAAAAGCACTAGAACGTGATATGATAGGCTCTGAATTTGCGCAACGTAGATGTTCAGTCCTGCCGCGAAGTTTCTCTTCAGGAGTTCCGAGATGTCACCCTGATCTGCTTTCCGTGTTGCCGGAACGGCAAAGAGCAGGTCCGTTAAACCTGCTCCTGTCTGCTTGGCTTTTCGTGTAGATGACTGAGCATCAGCAAGCGTGAGGTTCTGATCCTTGACCTCGACTACGAGACACAGTTCGCCGTCTTTTCGGCACATGATGTCCCCCGGCATCCCTGACGCGGAATCCGCTTCATTGATCCCTTGTGACTGCACATCATCGAACAGAGAAAACCCATCGCCAATAATTCTGAACAAGGCTGCCGCGACACCTAGCGGCCTCAGCCCCCCGCTCGATTCCGCCAGAAAAGCTTCCAGCATGTCGTTCAACTGCATCAGACTGATGCGCTGGGGGATAGGGTAGGCGATCTGCTGTTCAGCCAGCAGCCTTGCAAGCGAAGCCATGACGCGCCCGAACGCACGTCGAATATCTTCCGGTGCCGCACTCTCGAAAGGTTCAAGAAACCGGACCAGCGCATCCCAATCGCCCGAGTTGCGAACGTTGTCCATGCCCCTGGACAGTTTCGTTCGTCGCAACGGTTTGCTCGCATAAGGATCCGAGCTGGCTCCCAGCACTCCGTGGTTGTCGGCATCCCAGGGGACGATCACGTTTTTAGCGAAGCTTCGAGCATCCCATGAGCCTTCACCATCGTCTTTCTGCTGAAGGGCGAGAATGTTTCGGTTCGGATCAGCGATCTTCCCGAGAAGCTGCGTAAAGATCGCGTATCGGATGGATTTGACGGAAGAGTTGGTGATCTGATCCACTTCCGGATATGCTTCGTGCCCTTCATCATCGAGAGCTTCCCGCCATTTAGCGTCCAGCCATTCGCGTGCCGCATGAAAGTTCATCAGAAATTCAGCCAAACGGACTCTTGACGCATCTTGCGAACTGAGGGGCATTGCCGTTTCTTCGCATCCACGCGCCGCCATTTCCGGTACAGACGTTCATAGAGATCGGTCTTATACCCTGACAGCACAACACGACCACGCGAGCCGTTCAGTACGTCAGCCAGGTGCCTGTGGTCATGATCCGCCATTTCGTAGCCGTAGGCGGAAGGATCGCCGCGTGAGGAGTGCACATAAGGGGGATCGACATAGAACACGGTGTCTGCCGTGTCGTACCGTTGAATCACATCAATTGCCGGGGCGTTCTCGATCTGCACCCGCTGAAGACGCTGCGCAATCTCTGCTAGCCCTTCGACAGAACCGAGCCATCGCGAGACTGCGCCCGACATGCCAGCCCGTGAAGTGAGCACGCAGTGCGCCCAGCGGCCCTCACTGCTTGTCTGCGCCAGGCCGGTCCGGGTCTGTCGTGCCCGGATATAGAATCGCCGTGCGCGTTCCAGATTCGACAGTCCTTTTTCCGGAGTGCAGGCCCTCAGCAGTTCTTCGCGTGAGAATGGCGTAAGGCCAATTGCCTTTGTGAGCTTCGCGCTTTGATTGCGCAACGTCTCAAAGAAGTTGACAAGTTCAGAGTCGAGATCGTTGTATGTTTCGACGGGATACGGATTGACATTGAGCAGAACAGCAGCGGAGCCGCCGAACACATCACAGAAATGCGTTGCGTCTGTCGGAATCAGCGGTAGCAGGAAGTCGAGATGCGAGAACTTCCCGCCGTACCAGCCGAATGCGATCATCTTCCCGGATCGTCGCCTTGCGATGCGTCGCCCTGTCCCTGCCGAGTTAACCTGAGGCGCAGCAGTCACGCTCGTGCCTCCGCATCCAGTCCGTTGTCAGCGATCAGATCCCTGTAGCGGAGCCGTTTCCCTCTCATCCCTGAAACGATGCCGCTCATCTGGTCTACGGTGTCGTTCCCTCGCGAGTTATGACGACCGGCAAACTCGGTAACGTAGCGTTGCAAATGCTTCTTACTGAACCTGTGAAACGTACCCTTGTGAGCGCGTTCCAGCGTAGCCCAGAAGCTCTCAATGCCGTTCGTGTGCGCTTGCAGGCGTACATACTCGCGTGCGTTGTGGTTGACGCTTTCGTGGGCGCGTCTGATGCCCACGTAGGACGTGCTGTCGTCAGTGTAAACCTGCGCGTGGGGCTGGCTGTGGCCTTCTATGAAGCCTTGCAGCGTCTTCGCTGTGGTGTTTGGTATGACTTTAGCGACGACCTTGTTGGTCTCGCGATCCTTGACACCAACAACGATTGACTTGCCAACTCCGCCCCTGCCAGCGTGCCGTTTCCTGTTCTTGTGCTTGTTCTTTTCGAGTCCGCCAACGTAGGTTTCGTCGGCTTCAACTGGCCCGGCAAACAGAGTGCTTTCGCCGGATTCAAATGACGTTCTCAGTCTGTGCATCAGATGCCATGCCGACTTTTGAGTAATCTCAAGATCGCGGTGCAACTTCATGCTGGATACGCCCTTCAGGTTCGTAATCAGCAGGTATATGGCAATTGCCCAGTCCCGGTAGCCCAGCTTGGTTCCCTTCATGACCGTGCTGGATTTCATGCTGAACTGCCGCCGGTTCGGGCAGTCGCGGCAGCGGTGCGTCATGGTCTTGTGCTTGATCCCGGACTGGACGTTGAACGATCCGCAATGCGGGCAGTAAGGGCCGTTCGGCCAGACTTGGGCTTCAAGCCATTCCTGAGCTGCGTCTTCCGTCGGAAACATCTCCATCAGCTTCTTCAGGCTTATGCCCTTGCGATGATGTTTGCCCGGTGCGCTCTGTGCCATGTCTTCTGCCCTTCGTCTTCTCAATTGGGAGTTTACTGTAACGAACTATGACGACGACCGCAAGGGGAAATTGGGATTTTCGTATATAATTCCCCAAAATAGAGCCGCCCGTCAATACCGCCATCAGCCGTCTTTCGCGCAGTGACAAAGCCGTCGATCTGCTCAATTGCCCATTTCTGAAAATGATATTTATCACGTTCCCATAGATCGCGAGCGCCCTCGATGTTGTGTGGGACACCCTCGATCTCAAAATCAATACCATCCTTCAAACCAAGCCGATCTTCCAGCCGAACCTTCGCGACACGCTTGATTGCGTGAATGGCTATATCGATCCCGATCCACTTGCGATCAAGTTTGTGGGCAGCTTCCAGCGTCGTAGCACACCGGCAGAACGGATCGAACACCACATCACCTTCGTTGGTGCTGGCAGCAATGATCCGCTCCAATAGGGCAAGTGGTTTTTGAGTCGCATAACCAAGTCCTTCACTATGGGTCGTTGCCAACATTGAAATTTCCCACCAGTCGCGGGCTGTTACAATTGAATACGTCCCTTTTTGATCTTTATAATATTTAATGGCACCACCATGGCCGCCTCCGGATTGGCCGTAAGATTTGATCTTTAACTGATTAAATTTGCAATATCTGTGATTTCTTGCATAAAATAGAATTGTATCATGTTTTTTTGCAAACCAGCGTTTGCTTGCGCCGCCAGATTTGTAACACCAAATGATCTCATTCCGAAAATTTCCGTGCCCGAAGATGCCGTCCATCATCACCTTGATGTAATGACTGGCAGTAGGATCGCAGTGTAGATAAATTGATCCGGTCGGTTTGAGAATACTCCGCATGGGCAAGAGTCTCTCGGTCATGTAGCTGAGATAGGCAAGTAGGCCAGGCTGCGTCTTGCGCAGGGCGTTACACCAAATTTTCCAGAGCTCGGTGATACCGTCATCAACACCGGATTCTCTCATAAGGATTGGCATATTTCTGATTGCCCGTTCGCGATCTTCATCCAAAGTCCACAGATCGGAGAAAGCTTCAATCTGGTCGGGTAATGGACGGCCTGTCTCATCCTTATAAATCGCATTGTAATCACGGTTTGAGTTGAAAGGGGGATCCAAATAAATCAGATCAACACTGCCTAACGGCATTTCTCGCATGACAGTCAGGCAGTCGCCATAAAAGAGTCGGTTCATTTAAAGCATCCCCGCATAAAAGACCCGAAGGCGTTGTCGTTCTTGCGTTGATTGTACTTCCAGCATGCTTCCGCGACATAGAGCGGCATATAGCATTTTCGATAATGATGATGCGATCCGTACCAGGCCCGTTTGAGAAGTGACCAGAAGCCTTCAATGGTGTTGGTATGGATGTTGCCGAAAACATATTCGCCCTTGCTATGATTGATTGTGGCGTGCGCCATGGTTGCCCGAACAGCGCTGTAAGCCTTGAATTCATCAGTGATCAGCAGCGAGCCTTCGGGATCGACGCTGCTACGAATGAAGTTTAGAATGTCCTTGCCAGTCAGACTGCTGGCGACACGGGCAACGACTTTACCGCCGCGTTTTACCGCGCCAATAACCGACGTTTTGCGTGTCCCTCTTCATCGCGGAGGAGGTGGAGGAGGTAAATCATTGTTATCAAAACGTTTATTTCGCTTGTGTGGTTTACCACCTACATATCTTTCGTCAGCTTCAACAATTCCTTGTAACAGGATTTCACCCTGCTTGCTTGCCATTTCAGCGCGGATGCGTTTCTGCATAAACCATGCTGATTTTTGATTCATATCTAGATCACGGGCAAGCTGACAACTTGATAGGCTTTTCCTGGCATTAACAATCAAGGCAACACCCAAAAACCATTTTTGAAGGGGTATTTTGGTTTTTTCAAAGACTGTACCAGCCAGGACGTTGAAGCTGGATTTGCATCCATGACAGTTCCATCGGCCAATGCGGTCTTGATCATCTTTACAAGCCACGTTTGTAGCCCCGCAATGCGGGCAATGTGGATCATCGCCCCAGCGAACTTTTCTAAATGCGCAATGCAGGCTTCCTGATCCGGAAACTTATAAAAAACGCTGGTGATGTTCATGATTTCCTCCGTGTGCAACATATATAGCATCAAATGCGCAAAGGATTAAGCCCTTAACTACTAATTGCGAAAAGATATACCCCTGGAGCCAGAATATCTGGATGCGATGGCCGTGCTCATGCAGTAACGCCTCGTCAACACGGGAGCGCTTCACATAACTCGCGTAGTGCTGGCGGCTGGTGTGCTGCCGGACAAACGCCGTGCGGCTATAGGTGAAGGCAAAGGTCATACAGGAGGCAACGACCCCCAGCGCAGCATCGGCAATGTAACCGTAGGCGACAATCAGGCCAAAAATCGCGATTACCGACGCATACTCTGGCCAGGTAAAGCGGCGGATGCTTGCGGCCAGCCATCGCCACAGCATCATCGTCCCCATGTAAAAGAGTAAACCGCCGAGGAGTGGTGTCGGAACGACCGCAGCAGCATCGCCTGCCACCAGGGACACAGCCAAGCAACCGATGGCGACCACATCGGCGGCTGTCCGGGTGCGGCCGCCCGCGGCGTGGATCATGACCGACCGGTTCAGAGATGTATTGCTAGGCAGCCCGCCGATGGCAGCGCAGCCGACATTGGCCAGCCCATTCGCCAGAAAATCGCGGTCCAGGCTGGCATTGCCGCCGATATAGACCTCCAATCCCGTGGTGTTCAACAAAATGGCGAATGCGGCCACCCCCGCTACCAAAACAATCTCCGGTAGAACGGCAATCAGGCCGTGCGCGTCCGGGGGAACCGCGAACAGCGCCGATATCGGCAGGCTCATGCCTGCCTCGGCGAAATTAGGCAGCAACCAGCCGGATGCCTGCAACACCTCCCGATCGAGGAGCCCCGAGCTTATGGCGATATAAAGTGCAAACCAAACGCCCAATGTCCCGAGCGGCGCGACCAGCGAGGACTTGGTCAGCCGGTCCAGGACGAACACCAGGATGCCAAACCCAGCAGCCGCGGCCAACGGGGAGTTCCATTGCGTATTCAGCACTTCCAGCGCCAAGGCCTCACCGGTTGTCCCGTCAACATGGCCGCCGCGCCTGCAATCAGGAACCAGCCGGAAGCCGCCAGGAAGCCGGCCAGCACCGTATAGGGTACAAAGCGGACCCATTGGCTGAGGCGGAGGCCGCCAATGCCAATCAGGATGAGACCGGTCAGGCCGGAACAGGCGATCAGGCCCGCGACCACGTTGGAGAACACCTGCGCCGATGATGCCGTGGGATCGGTCGATGCCGCAATGCCAATGGCCAAGGCGCTCAAGATCGCAACCACCGGTGTGTCAGGGCCGGCAAGAGCATGCCTGAAAGAGCCAAGGCAGGATAAGGTGACGGTCGCGATAGCCGCGCTGACAAGCGCCGCCACGACTCCCAGGCCGACATATTCCGACAGACGGCCCGAGAAAATCAGGGCGCTGAACGAAATGCTGTAAGCGAACATCACCAGCACTAACAGAACACCCGCGAGACAATCGCGCGATACAACACCCATTCAACCAAAATTCCCTATCGCACAGTGCGTTGCGCGGTCAGCGTGGAAACGTCGGGAATTTTCGTTACAAGAATGAAACAGCCGTACCGAAGCGGCTGTGAATTAGCTTACAGCTGGAAAAATACAGCGCCGGGCAGCTCAGGTGCACGTGCGAGGCCGCACTACGTAGCCTAACGATTCGCTGGAGGTACGTTTTTCAGGCTCGCTGCGAAGGCTGCAACCTCGTGCTTGCTGTGCTTTAGGTGTACGCGCTTGTCGCTCGCGGGCTGATGGGGCAGGCCCACGCCCGGCTGCCGGGCGACCGAGGGACGGATCGGGCGGAAGGAAAATCCGCCGCCGCAATTGGGGCAGACATTGTGCAAATGCTCCTTCACGCAGTCAGCGCAGAAGGTGCATTCGTAGGTGCAGATCATGGCGTCGGCAGCATCCAGCGCCAGATCTTTGCCGCAATATTCGCAGTTTGGGCGAAGTTGCAGGGCCATCGCGCCCTTCCCTTCCCCAGACCGCTAGGCTGCCGCTGCGGCGACGCCCTTTTCTTTCATCAGGTCTTCCAGCTCGCCGCTCTCATACATCTCGCGGATGATGTCGCAGCCGCCGACGAATTCGCCCTTAACGTAGAGCTGCGGAATGGTCGGCCAGGAAGAGAATTCCTTAATGCCCTGGCGGACTTCCATGTCCTCCAGCACGTTGAAGCCCTGGAACGGCACGCCCATGTGGCTGAGAACCTGCACTACCGCGGCGGAGAAACCGCACTGCGGGAACATCGGGGTGCCCTTCATGAACAGCACAACGTCGGCGCTGTCGATGGTGGACTGAATTTGCTCGTTTACCGGGTTGGACATGGCACGCGGCCTCCTGTCTGGAATTGCTGGTCTATTTTAGGCGTTATCGGGCACGCTGGTTTGCAAAGCAAGGGCGTGCAATTCGTTGCCCATACGCCCCTGCAACGCTTTGTAGATCAATTGGTGCTGCTGAACGCGGTTTTTACCCTTGAACGCCGCAGAGGTGATTTGCGCGGCGTAGTGGTCTCCATCGCCCGCCAGATCCTGGATTGCCACTTCCGCGTCAGGGAAGGATTCCTTGATCAGGCTCTCGATTTCATGGGACGTCATCGGCATGGTGGCTCTTCCCTCGGGACGTTAATTGGTGATCAGGCGGTGCCGTTGGCAAAGGCTGGTAACCAGCCCTCATGCGCGCGGCGAAGGTCTGTCAGCGATATTGGGGTCTTACCGTTGAGTGTCAACGCATCGCCACCTGACAGGCCGATCAATATGGCTGGTATGCCAGCTTCTGCGGCGTCCTGCAAAACGATGTCAGCATCTTCGGCAGCAAGCAGGTAGCGGGCCTGATCTTCTCCAAACAGCGCGCCGGCTGAGGCATTGACCAGGTGCAGGTCCGCGCCGACATTCCCTGCCAGCGCCATCTCCGCCAGGGCGACCAGCAAACCGCCATCCGACAGGTCGTGACAGGCAGCGACATGGCCTTGCTCGATCATGGCGCGGACGAAATCACCATTCTCCCGCTCGATTTCAAGGTCGACATCCGGCGGCGACCCAGCTTCCTTGCCCGTCAGGCCAGCCACGTCGCGTGTGTAGGCGGAGCAACCCAGATGGCCCACACCTGCACCGATCAGGACCAGCGACAGCCCCTCGCCCGGCAGTGCCAGACCGACGGCTTTGCTGGCGTCTTCCAGCACGCCCAGGCCACCGACCACCGGCGTCGGCAGGATCGCCTGTCCGTTGGTCTCGTTGTAGAGCGAGACGTTGCCGGAGACGACGGGGAAATCGAGGGCCGCGCAGGCTGCGCTCATGCCCTGGGTGCAACCGACGAACTGGCCCATGATCTCGGGACGCTGGGGCGAACCGAAGTTCAGATTGTCGGTAATGGCCAGCGGCCGCGCACCCGTCGCGATCAAATTGCGCCAGGCTTCGGCGACCGCCTGCTTGCCGCCAGTGAAGGGGTGTGCCTCGCAATAGCCGGGGGTGCAATCGCTGGTCAGCGCCATGGCGCGGTCTGTGCCGTGGATACGCACGAGGGCAGCGTCACCGCCGGGACCAATGCCGCCCACCACCATGCTGTCGCCCATG
The DNA here is from genome assembly GCA_965202745.1 of Alphaproteobacteria bacterium. Taxonomy (GTDB): domain Bacteria; phylum Pseudomonadota; class Alphaproteobacteria; order Bin95; family Bin95; genus JACKII01. Next base: position 168,161 of record CBDBCB010000013.1, on the reverse strand, counting down.
ACGGAGTGATCGTATTGCTCCCAAATCCAGCGTTTGGAAGAGCCATTCGGGCCGCCCAGCAGGGTCAGCAACGGCGCGTGCCAGCCGGTCATCGCCGGCAAGGCGTCGCCAGCCAAGGCAGGCGGCGCTGCGGTCTCGACCCAGGGCCGCTCATATTCTGGCGACTCGTCGGCCAGCGGCAGGATCGGCACATCGGCGACATTGGTGCCGTACCAATTCAGCACCATGCGCTTAGTATCGGTCAGGCGGCCGACAACGGCGAAGTCCAGGTCCCATTTGTGAAAGATCGCCTCGGCCACGTGCTCCTGGCCGGGCTTCAGCACCATCAGCATGCGCTCCTGGCTCTCGGAGAGCATGATCTCATAAGGGCGCATACCGGTCTCGCGCATGGGGACCAGATCCAGGTCGACCTCCACGCCAAGGCCGCCTTTGCTGGCCATCTCGAAGCTGGAGGAGGTCAGGCCAGCCGCGCCCATGTCCTGAATCGCGACGATGGCGTCCGTCGCCATCAGTTCCATGCAGGCTTCGATCAGCAGCTTTTCCTTGAAGGGATCGCCGACCTGCACGGTCGGGCGCTGCTGCTCCGCCTCGTCATCGAAGGTGGTGGAGGCCATGGTAGCGCCGTGGATACCGTCGCGGCCCGTCTTGGCGCCGACATAGACGACGGGGTTGCCCGCGCCCTCGGCCTTAGCCGTGAAAATGCGGTCGGCGGGCGCAATGCCTACCACCATGGCGTTGACCAGCGGGTTGTCGTTGTAGGACGAATCGAATTCGCACTCGCCGCCGATGGTTGGCACGCCGACGCAATTGCCGTAGCCGCCGATGCCAGCGACCACGCCGTTCACCAGATGCCTTGTCTTGGGGTGATCGGGCGAACCGAAGCGCAAGGCGTTCAGGATCGCAACCGGCCGCGCACCCATGGTGAACACGTCGCGAAGAATGCCGCCAACGCCGGTCGCAGCGCCCTGGTAGGGCTCGATGAAACTCGGGTGGTTATGGCTTTCCATCTTGAAGCAGGCCGCAAGCCCGCCGCCGATGTCGACCGCGCCCGCGTTCTCGCCCGGCCCCAGGATGACCCAGGGGGCCTCCGTCGGGAACTTCTTCAGCCATATTTTCGAGGACTTGTAGGAGCAATGCTCCGACCACATCACGGAAAAAATGCCGAGTTCCAACTGGTTCGGCGTGCGCCCGCAGATCTGGTAGGCCAGCGCGCATTCTTCAGGGGACAGTCCGCCGGCGATGCCGTCAGCCTCCGTCGACGGCTGAATGTCGGGCAGGTTGTGGAGCGGCGCGCCCTGGAGGTTGGCTTCTCTGGTAGTCTGGGCGCTCATCCGAGTTGCTCCAGCATCGACTCGTACATTGGCCAGCCATCCGCCGAGCCCAACACCGGCTCAATCGCCCGCTCCGGGTGAGGCATCATGCCAAGCATCCGCTTCGACGCGTTGTAGATCCCGGCGATGTCTTCAATTGAGCCATTTGGGTTGCTGCCATTGGTGTAGCGGAAAGCGACACGCCCCTCGCCATTCAGTTCCGCCAGCGTCTCGGCATCGGCACGGTAATTGCCATCACCATGAGCAACAGGAATCTTCAGCGTCTGGTTCGCCTTCAAAGTCCGTGTGTAAGGCGAATCCGTCTGTTCGACAGACAGATCGACCGACCGGCAAACGAACTTCAGACCGGCATTGCGGATGAGTGCGCCGGGCAGCAGGCCGCTTTCGGTCAGCAGATGAAAGCCATTGCAGACTCCCATGACGGCGACGCCACGGTTGGCGGCTGCCACCACTTCGCGCATCACCGGGCTTTGCGCGGCAATCGCCCCACAGCGCAGATAATCACCATAGGAAAAGCCGCCCGGCAGGAAGATCAAGTCCAGCGGCGGCAGTTCTGTTTCCTGGTGCCAGATCATTGGCACGTTCTGCCCGGTGAGCTTCTGCAAAGCCACCTGGCCATCCCGGTCGCAGTTGGACCCGGGAAAGACAATCACTCCAGCGCGCATGGGGTTCTACGCATCCACCAGTTCGACGGTAAAATTCTCGATCACCGGATTGGCCAGCAGCTTCTCGCCCATCTCCTTGACCTGAGAAGCCGCGGCAGCTCGGTCGTCGGTGTCCAGGTCAAGAACGATGAGCTTGCCCTGGCGCACCTCGTTCACGCCACTAAAGCCCAATGAGCCCAGGGCTTTGCCGATGGCCTGCCCCTGGGGATCAAGCACACCGGTCTTTAGCATCACACGTACTTCAGCGCGGATCATTGAACCTCAATCCGTTTTCTTGACGTCGGACTTTTTCTCTTCGGCCTTCACCTCTTTCAGAGAAGTGATGTCCGCAGAGGTGCCTTCCTGGAGGATTCCCAAACGGCGCGCCACCTCCTGATAGGCTTCGCGCAGACCGCCCATATCCTTGCGGAAGCGGTCTTTGTCCATGATCTCGCCGGTATTGATGTCCCACAGACGGCAGCTGTCCGGCGAAATCTCGTCCGCCAGCACGATGCGCACGTCTTCGGCAGAATAGAGGCGTCCGAACTCAATCTTGAAGTCCACCAGCCGCATGCTGCCACCCATGAACAGGCCGCAGAGATAGTCGTTGATGCGCAGCGCCAGGTTGAACATGTCATCCAGTTCCTGGGGTGTTGCCCAGCCGAATGCCGTGATATGTTCCTCCGTGACGAGCGGATCACCAAGCTCATCAGACTTGTAGTAGTACTCGACGATGGAGCGCGGCAGGCGCTCACCTTCCTCGCGCTTGAAGCGTTTGGCAAAGCTGCCAGCGCTCCAGTTGCGCACCACGACTTCGATCGGGATGATCTCGACCTCGCGAATCAACTGCTCTTGCATGTTGAGCCGTTTCACGAAGTGAGTCGGAATACCGACTTCCGCCAGGCGCAGCATAACGAACTCGGAAATCCGGTTGTTCAGTACGCCTTTACCGGTGATGACATCGTGCTTCTGGTTATTGAAAGCGGTGGCATCGTCTTTGAAATACTGGATCAGAGTACCAGGCTCGGGGCCTTCATAAAGAACCTTGGCCTTGCCCTCATAGATCTGTCTGCGCCGGGCCATACAGGTGTCCTAGAACAAGCAATTATTGGAGCGGCAAACTAGCATGCCTGGTTTGCCGTGGCTATGGGTCTGGGCCGTGGCATGGCGCGCGAGCATGCCCTGGGAAACGCCGTGCCGGAAGCCCGTCAGTAATATGCCAACGGCAGGGGATAATGACCCGCAGCATGGGGAAATGCTTGGCGTTGAGAGCCGCGATTGTCAGGCCGTGTTCGTGGGCGGTAGCTGCGATCATGCAGTCAAGCAGGTCAGCGCTAAATCTCAACCGGCGCGAAGGGCAGGTCCTGCGGGTAAAGGCTGGCAAACCACCATTTCGGCCTACCCTGTTGCGGCAACGCCACCAGCGAGCGGGAGACAGTGCCAAAGCCCCATTCCGTTAGTACGGTCATGGCACCGTTCGGGTCGCTTTCGCCAGCCGCGGTTTCGGTTGATTCCAGCAGGCGCTGCCAGTCGCCCCAATCGCCCGCCTCAATCTGCGGCGGTTCAGCGGCGCGGAATTTCGGCAGGTAGAAGTCACTGCGGGCAGACTTGTCCGTATCGTTCAGATCCCAGGCGGTCAGCATGCCGATGCCTTCGGGCAGCAGGAATGCTTCGATCGCGCCCTGCCCCAGACCGCGCAGCCAGAAGCCATGCTCCCGGTCGGCAATCGCCATGTTGAACGAGCGGAACGCGCCACCCTCATAGCGGATCAGCGCTTCCGCCGCGGCTTCGGCGCTGCGATGGTCCAGCGCGTCGAGCACGAGGTCGCCCCGGCTGCGCTTGCCCGCTTCGGTGCCAAGCGAGCCGCGCCGGTTCAGGATGGCCACCGCCACACCGTGATCGTTCACACCCAGCCATGAGCCGCCGGCCTGGTGATCCTTCCCAGCGACGGTCGAAGGCCTTTCCGGCCAATGACGGGCTGGTGGCGACCAGTTGCGACCCCGCATCTCGTCACGGTTGGTAGCCAGAAGCAAAGGCCACGCGTGGCCGGGACGGCGGAGGGTTACAACGGTGCACATGGAATCAGCTTGGGTCGCATTGCTTGCGAGAGGAACGCTCGCTATATGCCATAGATACCTGTTGACCGGCAAAGGGTTCTGCAAACCATGTCCACATTCGACGAACGCGAAAAGCAATTCGAAGCCAAGTTCCACCATGACCAGGAACTACAGTTCAAGGTTATGGCACGGCGGAATCGCCTGTTGGGCGAATGGGCAGGAGCTCTGTTGGGTCTGAACGGCGACGCCTTGAAAAACTACGCCAAGGAAGTCGTGCAATCAGATTTCGACAAACCCGGCGACGAAGACGTGTTTGAGAAGGTTAAGGCCGATCTGACCAGCAAAGGTGCCAACGCCTCAGATCACCAAATCCGCAAGCAGATGGATGATCTGCTGGCAGAGGCCAAAAAGCAGGTTATGGCGGAATAACCACCACCCCTTCCCCCTATTTTGCCGCTGGCTTCCGCAATAGGAACACCAGCGGCGTGGGGATGATCACGATCACGACCAACAGAATGAAATCATTCAGGAAGGCGATCATCCGCGCCTCGCTGATGATCAAGCTGCGGAGTGCGATCAGGCCGCCGACCGTATCCAGGCTCCAAGGGTCGGTCGCGCCCATGCCCTGAAATGCCTCGTTGAAAGGCGTGATGTGCGCCCGCAGCTCCGAATAATTGGCCTGCGACGAACGGGTAAGCATGGTGACAATGGCGCTGGTGCCCATGGAAGCACCGATGGAGCGCACCAGTGCGAACAGGGACACGGCCTCTACCCGCAATTTCGGGTCCAGGGTGGAGAAGGTCACCGTCGCGAGTAACACCCACATGATGCCCATGCCGAAACCATTAACGACTGTCAGATAGACGATTTCCGACATAGAGACCTGCGTGGTCCAGGTGGTCATCCAGGCATTGGAGACAGCAACAAAGATCAGCCCCGTCAGGATCAGGTACTTGCCGCTGAAGCGGTCCGCCAGAAAGCCGCCGCTCAGCATGGCGATCATGGTACCAACACCCCTGGCTGAGACTACCCAGCCCGCCGTCATCACCGGATAGCCCTGCACGTTCTGCATAAACAGCGGCAGAATGAAGAGGCTGGCGAACACCGCGACACCGAACGCGAAAATCAGCAACAGACCGATGACGAAATTCCGGTCTTTGAACATGGCCATAGTCAGGTATGGCGAGCGGGCTGTCAGGCAGTGGACGACAAAGATGTAGAGGCAGAGCGCAGCAACGCAGGCTTCGACGACAATCTCCGTGGAGGTGAACCAACCTTGCCTCTCGCCCCGGTCGAGCACCAATTGCAAACAGGATACGCCCACAATCAAGGTTATCACGCCCAGCCAGTCCATTCGGTGCGCTTCGCTGTCAGCCCTGGGCAGGGTGGCCCATATACCGATAAAGGCCAAAATCCCCAGCGGTACATTCATGTAAAAGATGTACCGCCAGCTGAATTCATCCGTCAGATACGCGCCCAGCGTGGGGGCCACGACCGGTCCCAGGATCATGCCCATGGACCAGATCGACATGGCAAAGCCGTGTCGCGCCCGCGGGTAGGTGTCGAGCATGATCGCCTGGGCGACCGGCAGCAGCGGTGCCTACATGAACCCCTGCAGCGCCCGGTACGCCACCAGCTCGCCCAGGCTATCGGCAAAGGCGCAGGTGAAGGAGGTCAGTGTGAACCCGGCAATGGAGCCCAGAAAGACCAGCTTGCGGCCGAAGCGCTGGCTGAACCAGCCAGTCAGAATGGTGCCAATGGCGGTGGCCACCACAAAGGCCGTTACAACCCAACCGATCTGATCGGGTGTCGCGGAGAGGTTGCCTTGCATCTGCGGCAGGGCCACATAGGCACTGGACATGTTAATAGAATGCAGCAGAGACGCCGCCAAAACCGGCACGGTGATGATCAACCGCTCGGTGGAGGTAAACGGACCTGTTGCTGGCTTGTTAATGATCGGCATTCAGGCTCTCGGCTTTCGTGCCGGGCAAGCATAGACAGGTTTCACCAATCCGCTTCATGCAGATGTGTCGCCTGTCAAATTGCTGGGAATGGCCCCACCACCCGGAAGGATGGTGGGCGCACGTGGGTTCGAACCACGGACCCCCACGGTGTGAACGTGGTGCTCTACCACTGAGCTATGCGCCCGATCAGGGAAGCCGGGTTGATATCGAAAGACTCCAGGCACGTCAAGCACTGGGTTTGCGTTAGGGAAGACAAGGCATGAAGAAGTTGATCACCCTGGCCGCTGCGGCCGCATCGTTGCTGATCGGGTCCGCCGAGGCGCGCCAATACGACTTCGCCTTTGTCGGCTACTACAGCGGCCTGCGCATCGCGGAGGCAACTGGCTCGCTGGATTGGGGCGGCGGGCGGTACAAGCTGGGTATCAAGGCGGAATCCGATGGGATCGTCGACTGGTTCACGGTCATCACCCACAAAACGCACTCGAAAGGCTCTATCGAACAAACGCCGAAAGCGGAAAAGCACTATTACCTGTCGACCGACGGCAAAAAGAAGACTGAGATCGAGCTGGCGTTAAGCCGGGCGACGTTGAAATCATTGCCGCCACACCACACCCCTCAAAGTAAAAGCGCTCGCCGGTGCCGGTGGAGATGAAGTCGGGCTCCCTCGATCCCCTTTCAGCAGTGCTGGCGATGGGAATGACCGCCAATGTCAAGGACGGCTGCAACGGAGTAACACCTGTGTTCGATGGCCGCCGGGTCTACGATATCGTCATGGAAAACAGCCAAACGCTGCAATACCTGGGACCGAGAGGCCGCCGCGATACCTACCGCTGCAATTTCCGCTTCATCCGGAAAGCGGGCTATCGCGAGAAGGCCAAGAAATGGAAAGGCGTTGTCGGCAAGGTCTGGGTCCAGCAGTTGGACGAGGGCATGCCGATGCTGCCGGTGCGGCTGGAAATCGAGACCAGCTATGGCACCGGCCTGGTGCACATGGTATCGGCAAAGGACCGCCGGTAATCAGGAAAAGGCCAGCCGATGGCATCAATCAATCTTTATAGCGATACGCAGACCAAGCCGACTCACGCCATGCGTCAGGCCATGGCCAATGCAGAAGTCGGCGACGAACAGCGCGGCGAAGACCCGACGGTCAACGCGCTTTGTGACCGTGTGGCAGCCACGCTGGGCCAGGAAGCAGCGGTGTTCCTGCCATCCGGCACCATGGCGAACGAGATCTCGCTCTGGGTGCACTGCCGGCCGGGTAATGAGATCCTGGCCGACAAGACCGCCCACATTACCAATTTCGAAGGAGGCGGGCCGAGTGCGTTGGCAGGCGCGATGGTCACAGGACTGGACGGCGACAAGGGCCGCTTTTCCGCCGATCAGGTGCGGGATGCGGTGCGCCCTGCCTCGCGCTACTTCCCGCTCACCCGGGTGGTAGCGATGGAGCAGACGGCCAACCTGGCGGGCGGCACCGTCTGGCCATTGGCCCAGGCGGGCGAAGTGGCGGAGGCAGCGCGCTCAGCCGGGCTGGCAATACACATGGATGGCGCGCGGCTGCTAAACGCAACGACGGCGCTGGGGTGCGAACCGGCAGAATTCGGACGGCTGTGCGATTCGGTATGGATCGACCTGTCCAAGGGCCTGGGCTGCCCGGTCGGCGCGGTGCTGGCAGGCTCCCCGTCTTTCGTTGAGGAAGTCTGGCGCTGGAAGCAGCGCATCGGCGGCGCCATGCGGCAAGCGGGTATTCTGGCGGCAGCTGGCATCTACGCGCTGGACCATCACCTGGAACGGTTGGCGGAAGACCAGGCAAATGCCCTGGCCTTTGCCGAAGCGGTCGCGGCGTTGCCCCAGGTCTCCATCGACATGACCAGCGTGCAGTCGAACATCGTCTATTTCGATGTGCCCGGGCATGATGCGGCGGCTGTCTCGGCGGCATTGTCGGCGCGCGGCGTGGTGATAGGCGCGATGGGGCCGCAAACTCTGCGCGCCGTGACCCACCTGGACGTGAACCGGGAGGAGGTGCTGGCGGCGGCTGGCGTGGCCGGTGAAGTTTTGGCCGCGGCCTGACCCCTACCCCCGCGCCGCCAGGAAACGGTCCAGCATCTCGCGCGCCTGGCCAAGGTAGTTGATGGGATCGCACAGGCGCTCCAACTCAGCGTCCGGCAGCTTTCCGGCAATCTCCGGTGATTTTTTCAGGGCCTCCAGCAGGTTAAGCCCCTGCTCGTTGGCCAGCATGCAGGCGTCGTAAACCACATCATGCGCCGTGTTGCGGCCGAGTGCCAGGGCCAGGCCCATCATCACTGCTTCGGAGACGATCAGGCCGCCTGTCATCTCCAGGTTGCGGCGCATGCGCTGCGGCTGGACCTGCAGGCCCGCCAGCATGAAATTCGCCTGCGCCAGTACGCCGGCAGACAGCACAAACGCCTCCGGCACGGCCAGCCATTCAGCATGCCAGGGGCCGGTGGCGCGCTCAAAGTCGGCGGCCATGGCGTCCATGACAACAACGGAGTGCTGGCGGATGACTTTGCCCGCGCCCAGGATCAGCTCGCACGAGATCGGATTGCGTTTTTGCGGCATGGTGGAAGAGCCGCCGCGGCCCGGCATGAAGGGCTCAAACGCTTCCCCCGTTTCGGTGGCCATCATCAGCATGATGTCGGTCGCGATCTTGCTGAGCGTACCGCTGACCAGGCCCAGAAAACTCACCGCCTCCGCAACCCCGTCCCGGGCCACATGCCAGGGCATGGAAGGCCGGCCGAGGCCTAGTTCATCCATCAACGCATCGGATACCGCCAAGCCGTTGCCGCTAAGCAAAGCCAGGGTCCCCGCCGCACTTGCAAACTGACCGAGTTCTACCCGGGGACGAAGCTGTGCCAGCCTTTCGCGGTGGCGGTCCACGGCTGAGAGCCAGACCGCAGCCTTGTAGCCGAATGTTACCGGCAAAGCGTGCTGCAGGTACGTGCGGCCCGCCATCACCGAGTCCCGGTGCTCCACCGCCAGCTTGGCAAGGCTGGCGGCGGGCTTGTCCAATTCCGCCTCAACAATGCCCAACGCCGCCTGCAATTGCAGGGCCAGGCCGCTGTCCATGATGTCCTGGGTGGTGGCGCCCCAATGGGTGAATTCACCCAAGCGGTCCGGGCAGGCCTTACCGATGGCGCGGACCAGGGGCAGGATCGGATAGCCGACGATCTGGGTCTGCTCCCGGATTTCGTCCAGATCCAGGTTCTCAAACCTGGCGGCAGCGGCGATGGCGTCTGCGGCGTCCGGCGGGATGAGGCCGAGCCTGCCCTGAACGATGGCCAACGCGCCTTCGACCCGGCAATAGGCACCCAACATGCCTTCGTCGGAAAACAGGGTGCGCATGTCTTCGGTGCCGAAGAAATCACGGAAAATGGTGGAATCGATCATGGAAACGGGCATGATTTAGAGCCTCTCAAGTACCGGGGACGGGAATAACCAAGAGTGGAAAAACGAGCCGCCGTGAGCGCTAAGAGTGAACGGCCAAAGCAAACTCCAACAAATAACTCTATTTTTTCCAGTTGATCAGATCCGATATCACTATGGCAACGCTGTCCAATGCTTCCTGCGGATACATTTCGGCACCGGTTTCATAGTCCGATTCTTCTATTTCAAAAATATCGGCATAGAGGTCGACGCCGAATTCTTGGTTCAGCCAGGAAACGTCGTCTCTCGACTTAACGCAAATCTGGTACTTTTGCTGCGGCAGGAGATCAAACTTTCCGCCTTTCAGACGGGAAATCCACTGGACTTCACCCCGCCGGCGGACCGGGTTCAGATCGCCATCGACGAACATCGGACGGCGGCGGTTCAACGTGTTGAAAACGTGCACAGCCAGCATGCTCATGGATTCGTTCTCGCGCACCGCCGCTTCAGCCATGGCCAGTGCATCACCGTCTTTCATGCCAAGCTGACGGCAGAAAGCGGCAACGATGCCGCCGCTTTCTTCCCTGGCTTCCTCGAACGAGGCCAGACGGATCGACGAATGGCCAAACGCTTTGACCGCATTGCCGATGCGCCCCTTGAAATTGGTGAGTGGCAGCTTGCTCATCATATCTTCGATGGTTTCGCCGCCCTTGATCATCTGTTGCATCAGGCTTTTGGTGAAGTCTAACGGGTGGCGGACCCAGTAGATGATCTCCAGACTATCAACGTATTTGCCTAACCATTCGCGCAAATCGCGCAGCGATTCGTCGGAGAGGTTCGCCAGCCCTTCTGCGCTGAAAACCAGGGTATTCCAGTCGGCTTTCCCCAGCTCTTCTTCCATGCGCTTGAAACAATTCGTGCGCAATGCTTCCACTTGCGCATCGCTAGTCAAACCGCTCATTCTGACGGTCACGTGCGTACGCGGATCCGACAAGAACATAATGCACAGAAAATTGGTATGATTGGCTTCTACAGACGGATACAAAAAACCATATTCTCTAAGCAACCAATCGCGATTTTCATATAAGATGTTCTAAATAGTGGTCGTGCCGGTCTTTAGCAGACCCATATGAATTATGGCTTTTCTGGACACAGTGTAAAACTCCGTCACAATTTTGGCCTGATTTCAGTCTCAAGTGGCCAAATCGCGAATTCCTATTAAGATATAACGTCAATCAGACACGTATCAAATATACCGCCTTCGGGCTAGGCGTGCTGTAATGCGACTTCGTCGCCGACGATCTGACAGCAATTCGCTACACAAACCTTCACATGGTGCCCTTATGCAAAATATCAAAGCACTGATTTACGACGTGTTCGGCACGGTGGTCGACTGGCGGCGCGGCATCGCTGGAGAGGCTGCGGCCTTTCTGGGGCCGAAAGGCCACACGCTCGACTGGGAAGAGTTCGCCGATGCCTGGCGCGGCCGGTATCAGCCGTCGATGGAGCGCATTCGCAAAGGGGAACGTCCGTTTACCAAGCTGGATATTCTGCACCGGGAAAACCTGGTGGAGATCCTGCCCCAGTTCGGCATTTCCGGCCTGAGTGAGGCGGATATCGACCACCTGAATACCGCCTGGCACCGCCTGCCGCCCTGGCCGGATTCCATGCCTGGGCTCATTCGGCTTAAGACCAAATTTATCATCGGCACCCAGTCCAACGGCAATATCGCCCTGATGGTGAACATGGCAAAGCATGGCGGCCTGCCATGGGACGTGATCCTGGGTTCGGAAGTGGTCGGCGCCTACAAGCCACAGCCGGAAGCCTACACCCGCGCGTGCGATGCGCTGGGTCTGGCGCCAGACCAGGTGATGATGGTGGCGGCGCACACCAACGACCTGCTGGCAGCGCAGGCGCAAGGGCTTCGCACAGCATTTGTGGCGCGGCCGCTGGAGTTCGGCACCAAAAATAGGAAGGCCGATATCGAACCGCACCCCAGCATGGACTACTCCGCCTGGAGCTTTACGGAATTGGCCGACAAGCTCGGATGTTAGGTGTCTTCCTTCCAGATGGATTTTAGCAAGGGCTGGGGCTCAAAAGTAATGCGCGGAGAACTAAAGCTTCAGCCATGACCATCCGCCCCTACCAAGCGAGCGACCGCGCCGCCGTGCTGGTGGCGGCGGAAGGCAGCCAGATACAGGGCTCGGTCATGGTGGGGGACGATGGGCACCGGGGCTGGGGGTACTACCTGTCCGTGCAGCCAGCGCTTCGCAGTTCGGGACTCGGCCAAAAGCTGATGACATCGGCGGAGGATTGGCTGCGTGAGCGTGGCTGCCGCAAGATTGAGCTCATGGTGCGCAACAGCAACGACGCCGTCATCGGATTTTACGAGGCTAAGTGTTCCATCCCGGCTGATCAGATAGCCCTCGTCGCTCTGCGTTTTTCATGGCACGCTGTGTTTTGACCGAGGCGCGGGATGGGAGAGCGACATGGTGATCAAGCTTCACAGTCAGGCGACGACGCCACCGAAGATCAGGGCGGCCATACAGGCCAGTGACGACCCTGCGTGGGTTCTTGCCGAGCGTCACGGGACCACGGAACAGACCGTATGGAAATGGTGCCAGCGTGCCAGCGTGGAGGATCGCAGCCACACGCCCCATCGCCTTCAGACGACGTTGACGCCAGCGCAGGAAGCTGTCGCCGTGGCCCTCCGCAAGACGCTTTTGGTCTCGCTGGATGATCTGCTGGCGGTGGTGCGCGAGTTCTTGAACCCGAAGGCCTCCCGCTCTGGCCTTGACCGCTGCTTGCGCCGGCATGGCGTGGGGGCCCTGCGCGCCCTGAAAGCAGCATCGCCCGGCCAAAGCATAGCGCCTTCAAAGCCTATGAACCCGGTTCCATCCCCATCGACCTGAAATACCTGCCACCGATGGCAGATGAGAGCCGCCGCCGTTCCCTCTTCGTGGCCATCGACAGGGCAACGCGTTGGGTTGTTGTCAGGGTCTACAACAGCAAGACAGCGGCCAATGCCCGGCGCTTCCTGCGCGCCCTGGAGCGCGCCTGCCCGATGCGGATCCGCCCCATACTCCCGGATAATGGAAAAGAGTTCACGGATCGCCTCTTCAGTCTGCGCCAGCGCGCCGCAACAGGCGCGCATGAATGCGACACGCTGGGCGCCGCCCTCGATATCGATCATCGCCTGACGCCGCCTAGGTCACCTCAGACCAACGGTATGGTCGAACGGTTCAATGGCCGCATCGAAGAGGTTCTGCAGAGCCATCCCTTCCGATCCGGCGAGGTTCTGGAAGCCACGCTGCTTCGCTATGTCTGGCTTTACACCCAGCCGCTGCTGCAATCAGCCCTGGGCAGCAAGACGCCCTTGCAGGCACTGAAGGGATGGCGCAAACTCAAACTAGAGCTGGTCAGGAAATAGCCATATTACCTTCCTGGATGGGACAACCGCAGCCGAACGCTGGGTTACTTATTGTCAAGTACCAGCTGCCATCAAAATGTATGCGCAACCAGCGGTGGCTGGAAACCCCATTCGCGCTTTATTCACGGTTTTTCAACGCTGGCTAAAAGCAGTTCGCGATTACTATAAGGTCGAACAAGCGAGTTGAGGAAAATGGCTGAAACACCGCGAATGCAAAATCAAGACCTGCATCTTAAGCTGGAGAGCCTGCGTGATCTGAGCGATTTTTGCCAGGAATGGACAGCTCTGCGGGAAACCGTTTGTACCGACGGTGAACCAGTACAGATACTTTCACCCGATGGTGTCGAAACCTTGCGGTGGATAATCAAGTTGACCGACAGGGTCTGTTTGTCAGACGACTTCTGAACCAGCAGACTATCGCTCACGTGCCGCCGAAAACCCGGCAGAAGCAAAAAGTGGCACGACCAGCGCCAAAGCCGCACATTTGCTGCCGTTCCGTCTTTACCTATACGCTTTGCATCGGCATTGTGCGCTCATTCGAATTGCGACCGGTGCCGCCTTTTCTCTGAAATGTCGGTGCCCGCATGCTGCAACATCTGATGGAAGACCGAACTCTATGCTCGACTTGATGAAAATCGCCCGTACCGAGGCTGACGGTGGCGACCTGTTCGGTGTGCTGGAAGCCATCCACCACCCGACCGACGTTCGTCCGACCGGCTACCCCGACGCCGTCATTTGGGAAGGCGGCAATTTCACCGGCGATTGCGAGCCGGTCGCCCACTCCCTGACCGACGCCTACGCCCTGCTTGGCACAATCGCTGCCGTCGACGTCTTGGGCCTGCCCTATTACGGCGTGCCGATGTGGTCCCAGTACCGCCATGACACCAAGCTGGAAGCGCTGTCCTGGTTCGGCAATGTTCCCGCCACCTCGATCAAGTGGTCCACCGCCGGTGACGCCTACGTCAACGATGCCGATGGCAAGCGCGTCGTTGTGATGGGCAAGTCCGGTAACGCGCCGCTGCGCACCCAGGCTCGCGTCTATTGCAACGTCCGCCCCTATGGCCCGATCACGGCCGTGCGCTGCATGCCGTGCCTGCCGTACAGCCAGGACAAACCCAAGTTCCACGTCGATCCGAAGACCGGCAATGTTCACTCCGAGATGAACACGCCCGGCATTCAGATGGCCTATGCCAACCGCCTGTTCCTGAAAATGGTGCACGAGACCGGCCGCATCGGCCGCGTTGCCATGAAGCCGACCCAGGCCATGGAAGATGGCATCAATGCCGGCATCCTCTCCTGGATGCTGCAGGGCACCAAGTTCAACGTCGGCCGCAAGTACGCCGTTGATCCGTATGTCGAGCACAAAGAGCGCATCGACGCCATCGTCGCGCTGCTGCCAGCCGACTTCAAGGACGGCATGGAGAACTGGGGCGGCCAGATCGAGCAGCACATCTCCGACACCAACTACGGCATCCTGGTTTGGGACCTGATCGAGCAGCGGGAGAGCATCGTGCTCGCTACCGATCTCGACGGTGACCGCCTGACCGACCTGATGGCCGACATCTCCGATCCGCTGCGCGCCTTCGGTGACCGCGTGCTGAAGCATGTCGGCAGCGACAAGAGCATGCGCTCCCTTTGGGGCGACATGGGCTACACCACCGGCAACGGTCGTGACATGACCAGCGTCATGCACCGCATGGACGGTCCGCCGATCCACGAGCAGACCCTGGGCTCCGCCGACGCCATGCTGCTGCGCCTGCTGGACGGCGACGAGAGCATGGGCGGCACCAAGCAGCCCTACGATCCGCGCATCCACTTCGTGCTGATCCGCGACGCCTACCTGGATGCCAATCCGGGCAACAAGAAAGTCGCAGACTTCCTCGACAACGCGCTGGCGAAGTTCGACGAAATCTACAGCGGCACGCGTCCCGGCTTCCTGGAAGGCTACGCCGCACTGAAGAAAGCGATCACCCCCTGGGGCGCATAAGCGCTTCCATTATGTAATCGGCATTACGCGGGCGGCTCTCCTCAACGGGAGCCGCCCGTTTTCTATCGTAGCGGCAGAAACAACACAAACGCGCCGCAGCGCAGTCAAACGGATCAAATCCCGACATTCATCTTATACCGCATGTTTTACGCTGACTGGCACGAATTTTGCTGTACTCTGAGCAGACATAGCTCGACGCTGAGTGCCACCGCGAAAGTGATTCAATGCGCGCCTACATAACCAAGAAATTGCTGCATGCCATTGGCGTAGCATTGGTAATTTCTGTTGTGTCATTCGTCTTGCTATTCTTCACCGCCGACCCAGCAACCATGTTGTTGCCTGAAAATACCGATGATGCGGACATCGCCACGTTCAACGCCGCCTACGGCCTCGACCGTCCATTGATCGTGCAGTATGGCGACTATATGGGCAGATTCATCCTGGGCTTTGACTTTGGAATCTCCTGGGTCGCCAAGGTGCCCGCAAGCCAACTGATCGGCGTTGCGCTTTGGCCGACCTTGATGCTAGCGCTGGCGGCGCAGGTACTTGCCGTCGGATTGGCCGTGCCGCTCGGCATCATCTCTGCGATCCAGCGGAATTCGCTGATCGACAATTTTACCACGATGTTCGTGTTGATCGGCCAGGCGATGCCCCTGTTCTGGCGCGGCATTGTGCTGATGATCATCTTCGGGGTCTATTTGCAGTGGTTGCCAGTATCCGGCAGTGGAACCTGGTCGCATATCGTCATGCCGGCCGTTACACTGGCCTCTTTCGTGCTTCCGCTGAACATGCGCCTCGTGCGCTCCGGCATGCTGGAGGTCATGAACCAGGCCTCGGCCGCCTGGTGGTGGAGAGCATCCGTGTCGGCGACTTCCCGGTGGTACAGGCCATTGTGATAATCCTTGCGGGCTTTACCATTCTGGCAAACTTGGCAGCGGATATTGGGGCAGCCATGCTCGATCCGCGCATCCGGTTCGATTGACGGGGCGAGGATCAGACCATGGCACCCGCTGACATCAGCATGACCAACACTACAGCCCCCCATCCCGGCACCGTCCAGCAAACCGGTACGGCTACTGCGCAAGGCCTGGCGCTTCCGGATGGGCCTGTTTGGCGCTTTCTTGTGCATCCTGCTGCTGGTGATGGCGGTTTTCGCCCCCTTTGTCGCAACCTATGACCCGTTCGAGCAGGACATTCTCTTCCGCCTGACACCACCCGTGTTTCTAGAGGGTGGTGACTGGGAGCATTGGCTGGGTACAGACCAGCTTGGCCGGGACCTGTACAGCCGGATCGTCTACGGCGCGCGTATATCGCTGACGATCGGCGTGGGCGCTGTGGTGGTGGCAGGCATAATCGGGGTCGTTTTGGGTCTGCTCGCCGGTTACTTCGGCGGCTGGCTCGACGGGCCCGTGAATTTCTGCGTCAACGCCATGTTGGCCTTTCCGTTCATTCTGCTGGCCATGACCCTGGTGATCGTGCTGGGCGCATCGATGGAAAACATCATTCTGGCGCTGGGGCTCTCCAATTGGCCGATTTTTGCCAGGGTCACCCGTATTGAAACGAAAAAACTGCGGGAGCAGGAATTTGTCATTGCGGCCCAGGCGCTCGGCTATTCGACAATGCGCGTCGTCTTCCGGCACATTCTTCCCAACCTGACCGCGCCGATCCTGGTCATTGCGACGGTGGAAATCGCCCGGTCGGTCATCCGGGAAACATTCCTGTCATTCCTGGGACTGGGTGTACAGCCGCCAACCCCATCTTGGGGCCTGACTTCGATGTGTTCGAAGGCAAGATCATCCGCATCGATTTCTGGCAGTTCGACTCGATGGCCCGCGCCAGCAAGTCCCCCGTCGCTGACTTGCGGGTCCGCAAAGCCATCATGTACGCCATCAACCGCGATTTGATTGTGGAACGTCTGGTCGGCCGCGGCGGCTATAAGGTCAACACGTCGATGAGCCCATATCACTTTGCCGTCGACAAGAACGCAGAATGGTATGAGTACAACCCGGAACTCGCCAAGAAGCTGCTGGCCGAAGCCGGCTACCCGGACGGGTTCGAGTTGGATCTGTGGCAGTATGCCAGCCACCAGCCGCTGCCGAACCAGGCTGCCATGCAGATATTGGCCAAGGTTGGGATCAAGGTGAACCTGAAAGACTACCGCGGCAACTCCCAGCAAATGGGCAAACTGCGCCGGAATGGCCAGATCACTGGCATCGGTAACTTCAACTGGGGCAGCTATAACATCTTCGACGCCGATGCGATTCTCTATCCGTTCTTCGACATTGAATCGTCGAACAATTATGCCGGCGACAAGGAAGTGTCCGACCTCTTGAACAAAGGCCGGTTCTCCATCGACCCGCAGGAAAGGGTTGAGATCTATGCCAAGGCGCAGAAGATCATCCACGACAATGTCTATTGGATGCCGTTCTTCGGACTGGTGCGTTTCTACGGCAAGAGTACCGCATTAGAGCCTGATCGAAAATGAGTTGAGTGATTTCAGGGGTTTATGATTCTGTTGATTTTGACATTGAACGGAGATCAATATGCCCTGGACCGAAACCACTCGTAAAGACTATGAGCGGTATTCAAGCGATACGACGGATGAAGAATGGGCTGTTATTGCTCCGCTTTTGCCTTGCCCAAACCATCTTGGCCGCCCTCGGAAGGTTGATCTGCGCGACGTCTGGGACGCGATCGGGTATATCGGGACATCAGGCTGCGCATGGTCACTTTTACCGAAGGATTTTCCACCGGTCTCCACAGTGCGGTACTGTTTCTACCGCTGGCGCGACGATGGTTTGCTGGCTGAGATCAACCGGAAGCTGGTGGCTTTGGCGCGCGCGGCAGAGGGTCGCGACATCCAGCCTACAGGGGGTGTGATCGACAGCCAAAGCGTAAAAACAACTGAAAACACATCCCTTTCCGGATATGATGCTGACAAGAAAATCAAGGGGCGCAAGCGCCACATTCTGACCGACACGGAGCTATGGCGAAAGTTGGTGACGGCTTGATCAGGCGGCGTTTTGCATTTGTTTGATCCCGTCGATGAATGCAATGCCCTGGATTATCCCAGGCATGCGATTTGCGCCGTCGCGCTTTCGCCATTTGCCCTGCGCTGACATCAGGAGCCTGACCGCCATGGCGAGGGCGGTCTTTCGGCTCAGACAGCCTTTGGTTTTACCTGTCCGGTGACACACCGTCGCGAAGGCGCTTTCGATGGGATGGGTGGTTCTGATGTGTTTCCACTGTTCTGCCGGGAAATCATAGAAGGCCAGCAGCACGTTACGGTCTTTGATCCATTTGGCTACCGCTTGTTCGTCTTTCACGCCGTAGGTCTCGATGAAGAAATCGCAGGCCGCCATGGCTTCGGCCTTCGTCTCTGCCTGCCAGATGTCGTGCAGGGGGCCTTTGGCTTTCGCTTGCACCGATTGGGGCATTGCCTTCAGCCCATTGCCGGTTTTATGGAACCAGCAGCGCTGTTCTGCGGTCGCGCCGAAGACCGCGCGAAGGGCGGCCCAGAAGCCCAGTGCACCGTCGCCTACCGCGAGATCGGGCGCGTGATTGAGGCCGCGCCGCTTGAGGTCGAGCAGGAGCGCGCGCCAGCTTTCGGTCCTTTCGCGATAGCCGTCGGTCAGCCCTAGTATCTCCTTTCGGCCCCATTCATCCGCGCCGATGGACCGGACCAAAATTTTTTTGATTGGTGATAGTTTTATTTTTGATCCGCTCGCTTGTCTAGCTGACCTCTGATTTGGGTTTCTCGGTCTCAATCGATGTGGTGAAACCCCTCCCCCTGATCTGGTGCTTGGCGCTGGTGATCGACCATAGCCCGGCCACCCCAATCCGAAACCCGAGCGCGAGGATTTGACCCTCGGCGGCGATCAGCGGGTTGCCGGGCATCGTCATGCTGAGGGTATCGTTGCCGCGCTTGATCTTGTCGAGCTCGGCCTTGGCGGCGCGCTGGGCCTCTTCCTTGGTGGCGTAAGTGTGGTGCAGCTTCTTGATCGGTGAGCCCTCGCCCTCGGCCACCTTCTCTTTCTGCCCGGTCTCTTCGTTGTGCCAGTTGGCCTCGACCGATTTGAAATCGCCCCGCGTGGCCAGCGTCACTGACCAGGAGAGCTTGCCCGATTTGGTGATGGGCAGGGGGAGCATGGGCAGGCCACTCGCGGTCTTGCCCTCGCCCTTGCCTATAAAGAGGAGTGGACCTGTCACGCTTTTGTGCCGCCCCAAGTGCTCGTTTAAGCCACCTTTCGTTCGAAGGCGACGGGGCTTTTCCAAGCCAGTGCTTTGTGACGGCGGCGCGGATTGTAGAAGCCGTTGATGTACTCGAAGATTGCCATCTCAGCTTGCCGCCTTGTTTCCCAGGACCGTCGCCAGATCAGCTCTGCCTTGATGGTTTTGAAGAAGGTTTCGACAGCGGCGTTGTCGTAGCAGTTTCCCCTTCCACTCATCGATACCTTGAACCCATGCTGGCGCAGGATCTTCTGGTAGTCGTGAGAACAATATTGGCTGCCACGGTCTGTATGATGGATGCAGCCCTTCGGTGGTGCCCGGAAGGCAATGGCCATATTTAGCGCTCTGATGGCCAAGTCGCGTTTCATCCGGTTACTGACGGCCCAGCCGATGACGCGCCGGGAATGCAGGTCCAGGATCACTGCCAGATACAGCCATCCCTCCCGCGTCCAAACATAACTGATGTCGCCCGCCCATTTCTGGTTGGGCTTGCCCGCTGTGAAGTCCCGATTCAGCAAATTCGGTGAGATGTTGAACTTGTGATCGCTGTCTGTCGTCACTTTGTGCTTGCGTGTTCTAACAACAGATATGCCGTTCTGGCGCATCAACCTGCCAACACGGCGGTGGCCAACATCCAAGCCGATCTCCTTTAGCTCCTCGGTCATTCTTGGCCGACCATACCGGCCCAGGCTGAGACGCGACTGCTCTCTGATGTGCGCCAACGTCACCATATCAGACCGCTGTCTGCGGCTGGCCGGACGGGTGCGGAAAGCCCGCAATCCGCGCGGGCTGACACCGACAACATGGCATAAGCGTTTGGCTGGAAAGCTGTCACGGGGCTCTTCGATGAACCTAAACCTCATTGCTTTAGGCCCGCGAAGAACTGGGTGGCCTTTTTTAGGATGTCCCTCTCCTCCTTCAGGAGCCGGTTCTCCCGCCGAAGCCGGTCATTCTCTTTGGCGAGGCTCAAATCCTCTTTGGAAACCACGTCTGTGTCTCGATGCGCGGTGATCCATTTGTTCAGTGTTGACATGCCAACACCTAGATCGTCGGCCACTTGCTTACGCGTTAGCCCGCTTGTCAGCGCGATCCGCACCGCATCCTGGCGAAAGTCGTCTGTCCGTTTCAGTCCCATAGTCAGTCTCCTTTGTTGCAGTAAATGCTATCAAAGGAGCGGCATCAAACCGCGACAGGTCCATGTCTCCTTATACCCCATGAACACGACAAGAGGCGCACCGGGCAAGGGCAGCTCGATGGCGTTATCCCGATCATCGAGGGTGATCTCGACCTGATCGGATTTGAAGCCCGCCTCATCGCTCACCGAGAGGCTGAGGAGGCGATCCTTGATCTGGGGGGTGATGTTGATGCCAGCGGCGATCACTTTGAAATCAGCTGTCATTATTGATGTCCTATCGCTTCGCTACATGAGGACGGCGATCAATCCCATAGCCGGATCGTGGGGCGCTCCTGCGCGGTGTCCTCGATCTCGGGTAACTCGATGATCTGCCCCGAGGGCAGCACCGGCCCGAGGGCCGCAAGGCCGGGGTTCGCGGCGATCACATCCTCCACCTGGTAAAGCCCACGAAAGCTTGATCTGATCGGCCCCAGGCCCCACATATTGCTGGGCGGGCTTGCGCCCGATCCGATCAAGCTCTTTCCAGCGATATTCCGAGCTGCGCTTGAGCTGTTAATAGGCGGCGGTGTCCAGCATGAAGGGATACGCCCCGAGCATCATCATCACCTTAGTCATGCAGCAGCCTCCTCAGATCGGCTTGCGCCCGCTCCTCAGCGGCGATGAGATCCTGGCGCACGGTGTCGCGCACCTCATCCATATCCACGCCCCGCTCGAAGCTCATGGACATGTTGTATTGCGGCGAAAGCGTGATCGGCCCGCGTTGCATGGTGGGTCCAGCCGCCGCCGCGACGGTGGTCAGCGCAGGCACCGGGCTTGTGCCCAGACCCTCAAAGCCGATGCCGCTCACCAGGTCGCGGGTGCGGCTGGCCATATCGAGCATGCCGCGCAGGGCGCGATTGTGCGCGATGAAGCCGCCTTGGGTCTCATAGCGCAACTCGGGGCCTTGCTCGCCGGTCAAGAGCCAGCCGGGTTTATACCACCCGCCGCTTGCGCGCCTGGACTGGCGCGGGCGCACCCGATAGGGCCACGTTGACATTGGCGTTGCCGGGGAGCGCGCTGCGGATCGCGGCGCTCATGGCGGCGGCGGCGGCGATGATGCTATCGAAGATGCCCTCCAGCGTCTCCCAGCCAGCTTGAACCACGCCCACCACCTCATCGATGGCAGCGGACACCGAGGACCAATCGATATTCCACTCGATGCTGGTGATGCCCTCCCAGAGCTTGCTCGCGGTGCCGGTGATGAAGCTGGTGACCGCCGCCCAGGCGTTGGCCAGGTCCTCGGATCGCACGATCCCAAACCATGCGATCGGGCTGAGCGCATCCCAGAGGTTTCCCAGCACGCGGCCCAGGAAGCCGGTGACCGCGCTCCAGGCGGACCGCAGGCCATCGAGGGTGAGAAGGCTCGCCCAGTCGAAGCCGATCACGCTATCCACGGCGCTGGTGATCCAGTCCACCGCGCCAGTGAAGGCATCGACCACCTGCGCCCAAAGGTCCTGGAAAAAGGCGGAAATCGGCTCCCAGTATTTATAGATGAGGAAGGCAGCACCCGCGATGCCCATGATGATCGCGCCGATTGGGTTGGCGATCAGCGCCCGCCCGATGAACATGACCGCCTTGCCCACCAGGGGCAGCACCAGGCGACCGAGCCAGAGAAGCCAGCGCCCGGCACCGGCCACCCATTTGCCCACGTTGAACACGGCAAGGCCGAGCCGCGTGGCCCCATAGCTCATCATCGCCCAGCCGCTCACCAGCGCGCCCGCGCCGATCAGAATGGGGGCCACAATCGCGGCCAGCGCGCCGAGGCCCGCCACCACCGCGCCGATCCCGGTGACCAGCTCGGGGTTGGCATCGATCCAGTCAAAGGCGGTGGCGATGAATGCATCGATCACCGGCAAGAGCCGCTCGACCACGGGCAGAAGCCGCTCGCCGATCTTTTGGCGCAGCACGTCCATTTTCTGGGAGAGGAGGACCATCGCCGCATCCCAGTTGCTATCGGCGGCACGGGCCATTTGTTCGGTGAACTCGGCCCCCTGATCCGCCGCATCGCCCAGGGCCTCGGCATTGGCGCGCACCGCCGCCTCCTGGCCATAGAGGGCGTTGATCATTTTCATTGCCTCATCAGTGCCAAAGGCATCCTTGATCTCAGCCGCCTCGAAGGCATCGAGGGTCTCGCCATAGCGCGCCCTGAGATCGGTCAGGATATCGGGCATCGCGCGAAGCTGGCCATTCTCATCGAGGATGCGCACGCGCACCGGGCGCTCGGCGGTGACAGCCATCTTTCCGAATTTCTCATGCGCTCGGGCCGCGTTGGTGGCTAAAGCGCGTAACGCGGTGCCCGCCTCACCGGCCTGCATTTGCTGTTGCATTATGCCCAAGAGCGTGAGCTGTTCGGTCATTTGCATGCCGAGATTGACCGCCCCCGCGCCTGCGGTCTCGATGGCTTGCTGCATCGCCGCGCCATCGGTCTTGAACTGTTGCACCGAGGCGGAAAGCGCGGCCCCGAACATATTGCCGAAATCGGCATCGCTCATGGCTGCATACTGGTCTTTGAATATCCCGTAGGAGGTCGCAAAAAGCGAGGTCATTTGCTCGGCCTGGCCCCGCGTGGCCTTGGCCACCAGCATGGCGGCGGCGGTCATATCGGCCACGCCCTGATCGGTGAGCGAGCTGATCCCGGATTTGATGTCATAGGAGGCGCGCACAAAGGCATCCGCCGTGATCCCGGCAAGCTGGGTCTGCATCTCATAGCCGCGTTGCACCACTGCATCGAGATCGCGCACGCCCAGCGTGGCCAGCTCGCCCTTGGCGCGCTCGACCTCTCGGATGCTATCGGTGAAGCCGGTGACCAGGCGTTGCGCGCCGTAGGCGATCCCGGCTGCGGCGGCACCGCCGCCCGCCAGCTTCATGGAGAGCTGGAGGCGGCGGTTCATTCGTGCCGAGGCGCGCGCGATAGTCGCTTCCGCATCCCTCAGCGGTGCCGAGAGCCGGTCTGCCAGGCTCACCAGGACATCGACACCAACGGTAGGGATCATCACTTCTCTCGCTCTTTCTCAAGGTAGGTTTTCGCGTCCTCGAAGGTTTCGAGGAGCTCTTCCACTGGCAACTCATCGATCTCGGATGGTTGCCAGTAGAAATGGCGGCTCATGAAAAGGGCGACCGGGCGCAGCCTTACGGGGTCTGTTCCCCCGATACGCCCATAAACTCCCCCACCTTGGCACTCACCGCGCCAAAGTCCTCGGTGTCGAGCTCCTCCACCAGCTTGGGCGACACCTCGGCCAGATCGGCGATCATGTGAATGGATTTTTCCATGTCGTCCTTGTGCTTCTGGGCCTTTTTCATGTCGCGTATTTTCGGGCGACGGATGGTGATCTCGGTGATCTCCTCGCCCTCGAAGGTGAAGGGGTATTGCAGGGTGATGGTTTCGCTATGTGCCATGTCTCAGCCCTCCTCAGCGCGCGATATTGGTGCGGTGTTGCGCCAGGAGGTCATTGCCGCGCACGCGGAATACCATGTTCTCCTGGTCGATCTCGAAGAGCTCCACGCCATCGCGCTCGCGCTTGTAATAGCGCAGGCTCATATCAAGCTTGAGCGGCACGCCCTCGCCATCCCTCCACTCGCCCTCATCGAGGACCTTGAGGAAACCGCGCATCTTGATGTTGTGCGCGTGGGTGGCCCCGTCGCCATCCTCGGTGGAGCCCTTGATGGTGAACGGGATCAGAGCGCCCTCGGTGATGTCGAGGGTCTCATAAAGGTGCGGATCGAAGCCCTCGAAAGTGAGCTTGGCCATGAGCGAATTGGCCAGCCGCGCCATGCGCACCTCGATGGGGCCAGCCATGCCCGCCGCGTTGAATTCGCGGGTGGCCACCTCGATCTTGGGCACCTCAGCCGCCGAAATGACACCGGCATAACCGTAGCCATCGACAAAGCCATTCATGAATTTCAGAAGATCACGCATGTTTCAGGCCCTCCTCAGGCTGCATTCGGCAGGACCTCGGAGAGGTAGCCGTTGTTGATCATGGAGCGGAAAGTGATGTGCTCGGCGGTGGGCGTCTCGACCCAATCGTAGTCGAAATAGACCTGGCCCGCTTCGAGCGCCTTGGGGGTGTTGAGATCGGGATCGGCCCAGCATTTGAAGCCAACCAGCGCACCCACGGTGATCATGCGCCGCCCGTAGGCGTTCACATCCTCGAAATAGGTGCGATCCGCGTTGCGATCCACGGCCCAGAAATGCGCCTGCATGATGCTTTCGTTGATCATGTCGGCGATCCGGCGGCGCTTGAGGAATGCCCATTTGGGATCGGCGCTGAGCGTGCGGTTGCCCCAGAGGCGATAGCCATCACGCTGGATGATCGTGGTAACCTCGTTCTCATTGAGGATGTTCGCGCGCGAGGTCGCATCGCCCAGGGTGAAATCGATGGGCCGGGCGGTGCCCAGGATGCCATCGATCAGCCGGTTGGACGGCGAGTGCCAGAAGCCGCGCTCGGCATCCGATTTGGCGATCACGCCCGCGACACGGGCCGAGGCCGGGCGGATGATCTCGGTGGATGTCACGGTATCCCAGACCTTCACCCAGGGATCGACCAGGTAGATGCGATCCGAGCCGAAATTGTCGCGACAGGTCCAAGGCGATGGCGTCGGCGTCGTTGGAATTCGGGCCATCGGCGATGATCACGGCTCGCAGCTTCGTCGCAATCGAGATCAGATCGGCCACCACCGCTTGCTCCTGGGAGAACTCCGGCACCACCAGGATGCGCGGGGCAACGCCCAGCTCGCTCTCGGCGGTGAGAAGCACCTGGAGCCCCTCGGGCAGGCCGGTGATCGCATCGGTGCCGCCGATCACGTTGGACAAGGTGGCGGCATCATCGATGCCCTCTTCGACGCGCACGACGACCACGATGGCCCCGGCCTGATCGAAGATGTCATCGATGGCAGGCATCAGGGTGCCAGCGTCACCCAGACCAGCCGCATCGCTGCGCTTGCCTGCAATCAGCACGGGCTTGTTGAGCGGGAACTTCTTGGCATCGGCATCGGGGGCGGTGCCCACCAGGCCAATGACCGAGGAGCGCACGGTGCGAATGGGGCGCGTGCCGGTGTCGATCTCGACAACCTCGACGCCGTGGAGAAATTGCTCAGGCATGATCAGGAACCTCCGTTGATGAGCGCGACGGCCTCGACAAAGGCCGCTTCTTCCTGGGCTTTCGCCGCGCCCAGGACGGTGTGGATTTGGGTTTCGATGTCGTCGGCATCGTCGGGAATGGCGGTGATCGCGGCCCCGGCCTCGGCCTCCAGCGCACCGATCAGGAGTGCGATCTGGCGATAGGCGGCGGCTTGGGTGTTGATCTGAGCGATCAGCACATCGCGGTCGAAACCGCGTGCCGCCGCTTCACGGTCGATCAGCGCCAGCTCGGCATCTCCTGCACTGGCAGGATCGCGGGCAATCTCCTCTTTGATGCGGTATTCAGCCAGCTTGCCCGCTGAGCGGCTTGCCAGCCGGGCGGGGTAGCCATCGGCAAATTCAGCCACATCGTGTTTCGCACGGGCCTTGATGGCGGCTCCGATGGCCGCTTGGGGCACGCCAGCCGCAAATGCCTCGGCGGGTTCGACATTGGCGCGGATCACGCCGTTATGGGTTACGATGATAAGCATGTGCGCCTCCTTAGAGTGTGGTCAGATTGGTGTTGACGATTTTCGATACGGTCGCGGGGTCGGTGCCTGCGGCAACGCCTTCCATCCAATGGCCCGCCTGTTCCGCCGGGAATGCGCCGGACAAAATCCAGAGCGCCACCTGCGCATTCGAGCCGGTGAAATGCAGATCGTCGCCAGCGGCGGTATCCCACTCGCAAATCCACGTATTGACCACGGTGAAGCCCGTGCCCTCGATCATCCGCTTGTAGACCACATGCGGTGCGGCGACGTTGTTGCCAAAGATGATGTCCCGGAAGTCCAGAACACCCATCTTCTGCCCCATCACGATGTGCGGGCTGCGCCTGTCCACCCCGTCGATCTGGTTGGCGAAGTCGATGCGCCGTTTGGTGTTGAGCGCATCGGTGCGGAACATGATGCTCTGACCCTTGAACACGACGCGCTTGTCGCAGACCAGATCACCGTAAATCAGGATCTCGTACTGGCCGCTGGTCGCAGTCCGCGCGGCAGCACCTTCCAGCGTTTTTACGGGGTTGTTCCCGTCTCCCGAATTGGCATCATCGCCGTTCACCGGGTCGATGTGGATGGGGCGCGAAAACAGGGCGGATGCGCTGTTCACAAGGGTATTTACCTTGTTGTCGATCCCTTCCCGCGCGCCCTCGTAATACGTTTTGAGCGCCGTGTAACCGGCGATCAGATCGTTGATTTGTTCCGTGCTTGTCGCCATTTCAGGTCTCCTCTTTAGGCTCCCTGCGCGGCGCGGATCGCATCCGCCTGGCGCAGTTGTTCAAGTTGCAGGTTTGCGATGGCCGTGGCCGTGGTAACGCTCAGGTCGAAAAGTGCATCATCCGGTGCATTCACGATCACCAGTCCATCCTTGACCCGGCTCAGATTGAGAATGTGCTCCAGCGCATAATCGATGGCCCCGGTCTGGCGCGCCTCGATGTCGATGCCTGCCCAGATCGCGATCATGTCACCCTCGGCATCGAAAAAGCCGATCTCTCGCACATAGAAAGCCGGGGTGTCGCTTGGGAATTCGACGATCACGCGCCAGGCATTGGTGCCCACCATGTGGGTCTTTTCGATGGGCTTGCGCGCCAGCTCACGCTTGAGCGTGGTCTGGCCAGCGCCGGGGTTGTAGTTGGCCCCGTTGCCATCGCCCAGCGCAATCTCGGTGATCTGCACCGCCACGCCCGAGCCGAGCGCCTGGTTGAGTTTCGCCTCGCCGATATCGGTGATCAGCTCAAGTCCACTAGACGGCATATGCTGCGCCCTCCCTTACTTGGAAATCATGGGTGATCCGGCTGGTGATGCGCGGGCGGTGGCCCGAGCGCGTGAAACTCGTGGCATCGGCTTTCACCATGCGCGCAGCCGGGATGTATTCATGGGCGTCTCTACGCCGGATGCGGTGCGCGGCGCGGGCATAGATCGCGCCCTCAGCCTCATGCACACGCGGCGCAGGATCGAGATCAAGCCGATGCACATGCGCCTGGGTCACGCCCGCGCGAAGATAGGCATCATCCTCGAAGCTCTCGCCGATCCTGAGCGTGAAATGCGACCGCACCGGCTTCACGTTCTCGATCAGACGTGTGACGGTATCGAGGAGCTTGGCATCGATCTGGAAACCCGCTGCAAAGACATCATCGCCATAGGCGTCGAGCCGGAAGGTGTGCGGATCGCCGCCCTCTTCCCAGGCTTCCACCAGATCAATCCGAAACCCGAGCGCCCCCAGGGCGATCTCGACCGATTGCCGGGTGCCCTTGAGGCGATGCACGGCAATGGCCGAGCGGATCACGTCGCGCTTGATCTCCTCAGACCAGTCATGCTCCCAGACCTCGACTGAGAAGGCCCATGCCAGCCAGGGCAGAAGCTCGACCGGGCAGGTATCCACATGCCAGAGCGTGCCGATGGGGGCCTCGATGCCCTGGGTGCGCTCGGCCATGACGGTTTCAATCGACCGGCTCAGCGCGGTGGCGCTCGGGGGGAGAAGCGTGCGGGGATCAGACATCGCGTCCCCCAACGGTTACGGTGATCGCGATGCAATGTGCGGCGGTATCGGACGGGATCACCAGGGACGCGGCGGGCGCGGCGATGGTCACATCCTGGACGCCAGGGCGGTAAAGTGCGGCATGCAGCCCGGCCATCGTGATATCGTGGCCGAGGCGGTGGTGCTCATCCACAAAGGCCTGGGCAGAGGCAAGGGCCGCCTGGCGCACCACCTCGGCATCGGGGCCATCGTAAAGAGTTAGCTCGGCCTCGACGGTGAAGGCCTGGACGGTTGCCGCCTCCACCAT
Organism: Alphaproteobacteria bacterium; assembly: GCA_965202745.1. Taxonomy (GTDB): domain Bacteria; phylum Pseudomonadota; class Alphaproteobacteria; order Bin95; family Bin95; genus JACKII01. The sequence goes on along the minus strand of CBDBCB010000013.1, from coordinate 140,065 downwards.
CACATGATCGGTCAGCGGGCGGCGCGGCTGGGTGGCCTCATCCACCGCCACCAGGAGCGCGGCATCGGGGGTGCCATCATTCTCGGTCGAAAGCACGACAATGCGGACCTCGCCGGGGGTGGCGGTTTCCAGGATCGCCACATCCTTGACCAGGGGAGACGCGGAAAGCGCCCAGAAGGTATAGGAGCCGATGGAGCCTGCGGTGGTGAAGCCCTCGGGGGCAAGCTGGACACGGGCGCGCAGGCGTTCATCATCATCCAGTACCTCATGGGTGGGCGGGCTCACGCTGGCATCGGCCTCCTGGATAACCTGGCGTGCAACGCCATAGAACGCGGCGAGATGGTCGAGCATGGCACCCTCAGCGAATGCCAAAAGGTTGCCCTTTCCCGCATCCTGGACAGCGGCGCGCAAGAGGAGCTCACGATAGCTATCCTCCTGGAGGAGATGCACCAAAGGCTCGCTCTCCAGCTCAAGGGCAGCGGTGAGCGCGGCCACATAGGCGGCATCGCCAAACGCCTGCGCCAGCTCGATCAGCCGGGCCTTGCGGGCGGCAAAGATCGTCTCGAAATCGGGTTGCTCGATGATCTGGGGCGCGGGGAGCCGGGTGAGATTGATCGCGGTGAAGCTCATAGCACCACCCCATCAAGCGTGATCTCGCGGCCCTCGGGCAGGTAGATGCCATCGACCGTGATCGAGAGGTGACCATCCTCCATCTCCTCGGGCAGGGCCTCAGCCTGGACGCGGGTGACGCGCAGGCGAGGCTCCCACTTGCGCAGGGCATCGACCGAGGCCGCGTAAATCTGGGCCAGCGTAAGGGGCGTGAGGTTCTGATCGATCAGATCGGCCAGGCCCGAGCCATACTCGCGGCGCATGACGCGCGATCCGATGGGCGTGATCAGTATATTCTCCACCGATTGGCGCAGGTGATCGAGCCCGCCCACGGCGCGCCCGCTCTGCATGTTGAGGCCGGTGAAACTCATTCCTCAGCCCCCCGCAAAAACCGTTGAGGCCCCGGATGCCACCGAGGAGCCACAATCAACCGGATCGCCGATGCGCCCCAGTTGCTTGCCGTTGACGTAGACAGTGCCCGAACCGCTGGCCAATGCACCCGCATGGGTTTCGGGGATCGCCGGGCAGGTGTGCGGTTGCCAGGCATCGCCTTGCCGATGCGCGGCCAGACCTTCGACATACACATCGCCGCTCCCCTGCGCTGAGGGGCGCGAAGGCCAGCAACCGTGGCCGGTGCAGGTGTCAGTTATGCGGGCAACCTGGGGCATCAGTTTAGATTAATCCTTGCGCCTTTGAGGGTGATGTTGCCCGAGGCCACAACCTCGACATTGCCGCCGCTGATCGTGATCTCGACGCCGCCCGGATAGACGGTCTTGAAAACACCATCCGCCGCCTGGGCCGGGTTGTTTCCGTTGGCCAGAGCGCAGACAATCGCGCCATTGCGGAACTCGCCAGAGGTCGAAACCACCAGCACCTCCTCGCCAACGCTATAGCCCCAGCTCTCATGCGCATCGCCCGCGCGGCGGGTGCCCATGCGCATCCATCCGGTGAGAAGCTCGCCAATCCGCACGCGCGCCTTGGGCGGGCTGGCATAGTTGACCTCCTCAACCACGCCCATCTGAGCGATGTTGCCGAGGCGGCGGTCATTTTCATTGGTGTTGAAATCGCTCATGCCGCATTCCCCGTAACCGAGGTGTAGGCACCCGCATGATCCGGCCCGATCTCGGGCGCTTGGCTGATCAGGAGATCGGGGCGCACACCAGGCCCGGCATGGGCGGCAATAGTGGCCTCGACAGTGAAGCGCAGCGCGCTCGCAACCTGGGTGTCACGGATCACATCGCGCCAATCGACCAGCACGAAACGGGCCTTTTCGCTGAGGTTTCCCAGCGGCGTCTCGGCGTCAAAGCCGAAATGCACGGGCGCGGCCACCAGGTTGGCGATCAGCGGCTCGACCTCCAGCGCATCGATCTCATCGGCGCGCAGCTCGGCGCGCACCACGCCCGTGAGCGTGGCCTTGCGTTCCCAATCGCCCTCGATGCCGCCCGCCGAGGTGAACTTGATTTGCTCGACCGCGACCACAACCGCCTGGGCATCCCAAACGGTCTCGACCGCCTCGGGGAGCAAGGCGATGAGGCGGGATTGCATCTCGGCGGCAAAGCGGGTGCGCAGGCGCATGGCGTTCCTCAGACTGACATCATCGAGAGCGAGCCGAGGCTCGCCTCATCGGGCGGGGTTTCACCCGGATCGGCAGGTGTGAGCACGCTCACCAGCTCCTCGAAACGGGCATTCAAATTCTTGACTTTCTCCTCAACTTCATCGGCATCGAGGAAGCGGTATTCGACCGATCCCTCAAGCCGCCCCACCTTTGCCGCGCCATCGAGCGCGAAGGTGTTGAGCCAGGGAAAGGCGCTGGCCAAGGCGCACACGGTGAGCGCCTCGGCCCATTGCTCATCGAGGCCATCGGGCGCGGCATCGATGCCGGTTGCACGGGCGAGGTCGCGCTGGGCAATCTCAATGTGCTTGGAAAACAGGGTTTCCGGCACCTCCTGGGGGAGGTTGGCATAGGCCCTGATCTCATCCGGTGTGATGCTCACGCCCGTGCCCTCGCTTACTCGCCGAGCACGGCAAATTGCTTCACCGCCACCTCGAAATCGAAGGCCATATCGAAGGTGTATTCGAGCGCCCGCTTGCGCGAGTGATACGCACGATCACGCCGGATATCGGTGTTCAGGCCATAGACCAGGTTGACCATCGGCGTGAACGCGACCGAGCCTTGCGGCACCATCGGATGCGTCTCGATGGTCTTGCCCCGGAAACGGCGGGCCGGGCTGTTGCTCTGGACCTCGGAGCCGGTGACCGGCGCGTTGATTTCCTCGGCATCGGCATCGGCATCCGCTTCGCTCATGATGAAGGAAGAGGTTGCCCGCACGCGATCATCTGCGGCCTCCATGATCGTCTTGAGCGAGGCGATCCAGCCATTGAGCGCCGGATCGATATCGACCTTGGGCGTATTGGCGGCATCGCGCATGATCTGGAGCCAGCCCTTGTTGAGCCGGATGAACTTGGCTGCACGATCCGCGCCGATCGCATCCTCGGCCACGCCGTTGAAGCCCAGATCGACGATATCGTTGCCCAGGCGGGTGTTGAAGCCGGTCTCCACCTCTTTCTGGAGGTTGGGATTGTCCTTGTTCTCGCGCAGGAAATCGAGCGTGAGCGAGGCGAAGAGCTGGACATCGAGCGCGGTCAGCTTGCAGCCGAACTCGCCCGCGCCGGTCAGATCGCCATCGGCGGGCTCCTGGCCTTGCGGCACGCGCACAAGCTGACGGCGCGCGATATCCATCACGTCCACATCGCGGGTCAGGCGGCTCATGCGGATCGTGGTGACCTTCGTGAGGAAGGGATCAGCGAAAAACATGGTGATCAGCTTGGCGGCTTCCTGGGCTTTCAGCCCGCCGCCGTTGCGCAGGTCCTCGGGCTCGATGAGCCCCTTGGCGAGCGCAATGAAATCTTGCATGCGCTGGCCGGATTTCAGGGTGATGATCATGCGAAGCTCTCCTCGGCGGTGCCCGTGTTCGGGTCGGTTTCGGTCACGCCCTTGGCGAGGGCCTTGGTGATCTTGTCATCGATCTTGCCTTCCAAGGCGGTGAAGCCCTTGGCGATGGCCTTTTCGATATCGGTTTCACCGCTTTCCGCCTCGGGCGCAGGGGTTTTGACCAGCGAAAGGAAGCTAACGGAAAGGTCTTTGAGCTTGGCCAAAGGATCGGCTCCAGGGCTGTTGAGTGACGTGTTGAAATCACTCTTGCCTGATCGATCATGGTGGTGAAAGATGGGGTGCGGCCTTCTGGTTTATAAGTAAACTTTCAAAGGCTTAGGGTAATATCGCCCCAGATTTTTGCCCTGTATCTCTTGGGGCATGAGCACCAAAGAGCACCCCCAGAGTGCCGCCGAGGCGGTCACCGTCACAGTCCAGAAATCCGACATCGACGGGCTTCTCAGCGCGCGCGCTGATACCGGGCTCGATGGCGAATATCTCTGGCCCATCGAGCCGCGCGCCCTGGCCAAACTCTATCGCGCCAGCTCAGAGCATAGCCGGGCCATCCATGTGAAGGCCGAGAGTGCCTTTGGCGGTGGCCTCCTGGGCGAGGCCTCCAAGATCGAGGAGCTTTGCGATACCGGCGCGACCGAGCTCTTCACCCAGCTCGGGCTTGACCTCGAAACCTATGGCAACGCCTTTCTCCAGGTGATCCGCTCCAGCGACGGAGAGCGCATCCTCGGGCTGCGCCGCTTGCCAGCGGTGACCATGTGCCGCCTGCGCGAGGGCTTTCTCCAGCGGGTGCCCAGGACCGATGGTGACACCCAGAAAATCCGTTTCACCGCCCGCGAGATCGTGCATCTCAAAGAGCTTTGCCCCGAGGGGCGGCACTACTCCATGCCCACCTGGATCGGCGCGGCGGGCATTGTCACCCAAGAAGAGGCCCGCGCGCTCTTGCCCGCCCTCGCCAACCTCTCTGGGAGCTCCTCAGAGGGCGCAGGAGAGCCGATTGCCCGCTCGGCACCCACCACCAGGATCCAGGCGCTTGCGGCGCTCCTGGCGCGTTCCTGAAGGGCTGAGCGGCAATGGCGAAGCACCCCAAGGATCAAAAAGGCGCAAAAGAGGGCCGTAGAGAGCCGGAAGGCTCTTCTGGCTACCCTGGAGAGAGGGACACTCAGCGGCCCGCACAGAGCCGTACAGGGGCATCCAGAGGGCGCGGGCGACCTGCCAAATACACCGAGGCGCAGCGCGAGCAAGCCTATCTCGAATTCCTGGCAGGCGACAGCTCCACCGAAATCGCCGCCCGGATCGGGTGCAGCCCGCGCACTGTGCGCCATTGGATCGAGCGCGGCGAGTGGATGAGTGAGCTGCGCAAGCGGCGCGAAACCACCATCGGCCTGGAAGAGCAAATCTTTCGGCTGAGCCGGGCCAAGAACCCCAGCAACGCCCAGGCGCAACGCCTGGCAATGCTCACCAAGGCCCTGGAGCGGCTCAAGAAGGCTGCGCCCAAGCCCAAGCCGCGCCCCATCGTGGCCAATGCCGTATCGACCGAGGCGCTCGCCCGCGTGCTCGATCCCGAATACGGGCTCTATGGCTACCAGGTCGAATTCCTGGAAAGTGAGGAGCGTTTCCGCATCATTCTCAAGGCCCGCCAGATCGGGTTTTCCTATGTCGTCGGGCTGGCGGTGCTTCTCGGCGCGATGGCGGGACGCCCGCAAATCGTGGTCTCGGCCTCCGAGCGCCAGGCGCAGATCATCCTCGGCTATGTGCGCCACCATGCGGCCCGCCTCGATGTGCTCTTGGAGGAGGACAAGGCGAACAAGATCACCGTGATGGGGGCCGATATCGTCGCGGTCTCCACCAACTTCCGCACCGCCCAGGGCTGGCCCGGCGATGTCTGGCTCGATGAGTTTGCCTGGGTGCGCAATCAGCGCATGCTCTGGGCGGCGGTGATCCCCTCGATCACGGCCATCGGGGGCCGTGTCACTGTGTTTTCCACGCCCTTCCTGCCCGGCTCGCTCTTCTGGGAGATCGCCACCAACCACAAGAACAAGCATGATCACTGGTGGCGCAAGACCATCACCATCGAGGATGCCATTGCCCAGGGCATGCCCCTGCCAGGTGGCCTCGATGAGCTGCGCATGCTCTTCGATAGCGAGAGCTGGGCGATGTTTTACGAATGCCAGTGGGCTGAGAATGGCTCGGCGCTCCTGTCCTGGGAGCTCCTGCATTCGCTCACCACCGAGGCGATCATCCCCGCCAACTTTGGCCGCTTGCGTGGTGGTGTTGACGTGGGCCGGATCAATGACCGCACCGCGATTGCCCTGGTTGGTCAGGAGCATGAGCGCGCCAAGTGGAAGGATCGCCATGCGCTGATCCACCATGAGATGCACAAGGGCCTCCCTTTCGATGCCCAGAAAGCGCGCATCCATGAGGTCGATGGCCGCTTCGATATCGAAAGCTGGAAGGTGGATAAGACTGGCCTCGGCATGCAACTCGCCGAGGAGCTCCACAAGGCCGCGCCCGAGCGTTTCGAGAGGGTTTGGTTCTCCGCGCAGCGTAAGGCCAAGCTGGCGCTCAACATGCTCAAGCTGGCCGAGGAGCGCCGCCTCCTACTGCCCAATGATCCCGATGTTCTGGCGCAGCTTCACTCCATCCAGAAGTTTACCAGCGGCACCTCGATCAAGTATGACGCCGAGCGCAGCGATGATGGGCATGGTGACCTCTTCTGGGCCGTGGCGCTTGCCGCCGATGGCCGGGCGAAACCGGGCGGCGGCGCAAGCGGCCTCGGGGTGGAGGTGCTGCGATGAGCCTGCCCCTGCAACGCTGGACGCTCCAGATCGCCGAGAAGCTGCGCGAGATTGCCACGCGACAGGGCAATGTGCCTTTCGACAAGGGCGATCTGCGCAAGGCGCATGTGGTCGAGCCATCGGGCACCACCGATGCGATCCTCTCGGCGAATACGCCCTATGCGCGCGCCGTTCACGATGGGCGACCCGCGATCACGATCAAACCAAAGCGCAAGAAGGCGCTGGCATGGAAGGGTGCGCGCCACCCCGTGAAATCCGTCAATCAACCGGCACGCAAGGGCAATCCCTGGCTCGCGCGCGCCGTCGAGGACTTGGAGCGCGAGGGATTGGATTTTCTCGCACCTGAGGTTGGCCAGGAGGTGGCCGATAAGCTCACCGAGGCGCTGCGCGCCCGTGGGCTGAGCGTACGCCGCTAATAGGCGGAACACTTTGTTTTTGAATGAGCCAAGAAAGGATATCGATCATGGCACAAAGCAAGACCCAAAAGGCCACCGAGGACGCGAAAACCTCGGCCAAGGCCACCGAAACCGCTGCCAAAGCCGAGGAGGCCAAGGCGCAGGAAAACACGGCACCGGCTGAGGATGTCAAAGCTCCCACCACGGATGCCGCTGCGCAGTCCGCGCCGGAAACCGAAGCCCAGGGCGAGGCCACGATCTTCGATCAGGCGGCGCAGTTTTGCCTCACCGGCACCGGCTCCGAGCCCGCCGAGGCGCGCGCGATCTGGGATGGCATGCAATGCGATCAGCTCCCGGCACCGCTCGCCGTGGCCGCGTTCGATTGCGCCGTGGCCCAGGGTCAGGACCTCGCGCAGCGCCTTCTCGGCAAGCTCGGCATCGATACCGATCCCGAGGAGATCGAGGCCAGCGTGGGCAAGGCGCTCGACCGCCAGTCCGAGGCCGAGCTCACCACCGATTTCCTCGCCTGGCGGCTGCGCCGCTACGCCTTCACCGGCAATGCAGCCACCAAGATGAAGGACCATGCGTCTCACATTCTGCGGCTCCAGGCCTTCATCCTGAGCAATCTCACCGCCTGATCGCCAGCCTCAACGCTGCGCCGATCCCGGCGCAGCCCTTCCAATGGAGGCACCTATGAAAGTCGATTTTGAACTCGGCCACACCAAGCTGATCGTAACGGCTTTCATGCGGTATGGCCTGTTGCGCAACCAAGCCGCCTATGTGCTGGCCACGGCATATTGGGAAACCGCCCGCACGATGGAGGCGGTGCGCGAGGCCTTTTGGCTCTCCGAGGACTGGCGCAAGGACAACCTGCGCTATTTCCCCTGGTATGGGCGGGGCTTTGTCCAGCTCACCTGGGAGCGCAACTATCACAAGGCCGGTGCCGAGCTGGGCATCGATCTGACCACCGATCCTGATAAGGTGATGGAGCCCGAAATCTCGGCTGAAATCCTGGTGATCGGCGCGCGCGATGGCTGGTTTACGGGCAAGAAGCTGGCCGATTACATCACACTCCAGAGCTCGAATTACCGGGGCGCGCGGCGCATCATCAACGGCACCGACAAAGCCGCCGCCATCGCCGAGATCGCCCGCGAATATGAGGAGGCGCTCCTCGCCGAGGGTTACGGGATCGAGGATGCGCCGCCCGTGATCGAGGATCGGCGCGATGGCTCGCCACCCCGTCAAACCCCCGCCCAGTCGAAAACCCTCACTGCGCAGATCGCCCAATGGGTTGGTGCTTCCGGCGTGGTGGGCGCGGGCTGGTTTGGCGGTCAGTCGGAAACCGTCCAGACCGCCATCATCATTGGCAGCGCGGTGATCGTGATCGCCGGGATCGTGGTGTTCCGCGAGCGGCTGAAACACTGGGTGGATGGGGTGCGGTGATGGCTGGTATTATTGCATTCCTGGTCAAGCTCGGCTTTGGTGGCGTGGTCGAAAAGGCCCTCGATCACATGGAGCGGCGCGCCGAGCTCGAAAACGACCGCGAGCGCCTCAAGTCCGAAACCACCGTGGCGCTGGCGCGCGAGGCCGTGAAAGAGGCCCAGATCATAGCTGATTACAACAAGGTCAAGCTGGCATTCCCGTGGTTCTGGGTGTTCGCGGGGCTCTTCATTGTGCCGCTGGCGCTTTGGTGGTCGGCGGTCATTCTCGATAGCGTCTTTGGCTTTTCCTGGTCGGTGGCCGATCTGCCCACCCCGCAAATGCAGGAATGGGCGGGCGATATGATCCGCTGGCTCTTCTATGTCGGCTCTGGCGTGGGTGCCTTGCGCGCCCTGCGCCGATGAGGGAGGGGCGTGATGTCTAGCTTTACAGATCGTCTCATCATCATGGCCGTGCCGAACACCGCAACCGGCCTGGCACGGCTTCTCCCGCCTGACTTCCAACGCCCCCGCTGGGAGGTGATGAAAGGTTTCAGCTACGCGGTCGGGAGCCTCGATGCCCCCCAAGACGTGATCGAGGTGCCGGATGGGTTCCAATTCGATGGGGCCTGGGTGCCGCTCCCGTTCCGCATGCTCGTGCCGATGGCTCACCCCGATTACATCCAGGCGGCGGCGCTGCATGATTGGATGCTGGAGAGTGGGCAATATACGCGGGCCAAGTGCGATGCAGTGTTTTTCGAGGCCTTGGGTGTGCTTGGCATGCCCGAGCTCTGGCGCGGCGTCATGTTCGCCGCCGTGCGGATCGGCGCAATACGCTGGCATGCGCGCCGCCTGATCAATGGGGTGATGTGATGGAGGTGAGCCTCAAAGATATCCTCACCTGGGACGGCATGGCCATTGGCCTGGTCGCGCAATGGTTCCACCTCAAGGGCCGCGTTGCGATCCTGGAGACGAAACAGGAAATCCAGGACAAGCACCATGAGGAAAGCATGGACCGGATCACCCACTTGTTGGAGCGGATCGAGCGCAAGCTCGATGGCAAAGCCGATAAGTAAAAAGGCCCCGCGACAGGGGCCTTTTCAAACAACTCAGCAAATTCTCAAAGCGAATTAGGGGCATCCGAGGTTGCTGCCATCCGCATCCTTTACGCCCTGGATATCAAAGCGCACGGTCAACTCCCCAGCCTGACGCGCAAGCTCCTTCACTCGCTCATCCATGAAATGCGCGTCATGTCCTTCGATGGTTTCACCCGGCATGAGCCCACCATCGATTGAACGGAACTCCCTGATATGGCTGCTATAAAGCGGCAGGGGCCGAGCATCTGACCATATCTCGAAGGCCAGCTCGATCCCGCCAAGCGCCTCCTCGATCCCATCCAGGGCCTTGTAAGTCAGGCGCGCATACACGCGCCGATCCTCGATCACATCTTTTGAGAAATTAACCCAAAGGCGCTGGCCGTGGCGGCCCAGATCGGTAAGCGTGATGCGGAAAACCCTCATGCCTGATCCTCCTCGATGGGACGCCACCACCAGTGGCCGCGCGGTATCGGCGGGGCCACACCATGCTCATCCTCGATGAAGCCCTTGAGGGCCACATGCTTGTCCTCCTGGAAATGGAACACCCCGAAATCCGCGTTGAAGGCCTCGGCATTGGCGCGCCAATAGGCATCGATCTCATCGAGCTCGGCTTGTTGGTCGGGGGTGAGCTGATCGCGGGCCAACTCCAGTGCCGAGCGGATGTGCAGCACCTCATCACGCGACAGATCGAAATCGGGATCGCCGATGGTGTCATAACAGGAGAGCACCCGATCCTTGATCGATGCGCCCGTGGCGATGATTGCGTGCCCAAGCGGGTCAATGCCTGTCAGCGTGTAAGCCATCAGTGGTGCGAGGTGATCTTGTTCTCGGCGAGGTCCACGGCGGTCACGATGTAGCCCTCGGCCCCCTTGTCGATGTTCGACATGGGCCGCACAAAGGTTGCGTTGAGCGCCCCCTTGCGCACCGAGAGATACACATCCCGATCCCCGCGCCGGATGAGATCGATGGCCGAGGCGCTGAAAGCCTCCTGAGTCTCGATCCCAAGCCGGGCCTGGTGCTTTCGGAAATGGCCGCGCACCACCTTGGTATGTGGCCAGCTTGCCGATCTGGCGCGCTCGATCAGCGCACCCACATCCTTGCGGCTCAGGGGCTCGCCGTCATACGCGGCCATGGTCCAGCGGTCAATATTGCTATCGCCGCTCCCGAAATAGGCCACCGTGATGGTGCGGCACCGGAAATGATAGGGTGGGCTGGCGGTGCCTTTGCCCAGCTTCGAGGTGGGCGTGCCCGCGAAATCGGTGCCAGCGCCGTGCATCTCCCAGGCCGCGCGGGCGGCGGGCTCATTGCGGCGGCTCACCGCCTCCAGATAGGCATCGCGCTGGGCGCGCATCTTGGCCACCTCGATGATCCGCCCGTGCATGTGGCGGCAAATGCGGGTGGTCTTATCATCGAGCTGGGCGCGCACCTGGACGCGCGTGATCCCCGCACGCTCATATCCAGATACGCGCCCCATCTCGCGGGTTTTGGTGGCGGTGTGATCGGCAAGCATCTCCCAATACACCTGGCCACGTTCCGTGAGCCCCGCGAAATCCTCGGCGAAACGCTGGGTCAAGCCCTCGCGCGTCATGCCTTCCGTGAAATATTCCTCCAGCGCCTTGGCAAAGAGGTTTTGGGTGTGGATGTTCCAGCTATTGCCCACCCAATACAGGTTGCCGGATTTCAGGATATCGAGCGCATCGAGATCGGGCCGCATGAAGGCGATGGCCACACCCGTGGCCTGGCCAACCTCCTCGCCGCCCAGCCGGAATAGCGCATCGCTCAGGTTGACCACCGGCTCGCGCATGGCCGCGCGGATCGCCTCGGCCCCCACCGATCCCTCCAGAACGCGCAGGATCGCCGCGCCATCCTCGCGCGAGAAGCGACCAGGGCCAAGATCGCGCAGGCGATCCAGGGCATTGGCGATCCCCTCCCGCATTGCATCGCTCCAGGCGTTGGTCATGGCGGTCTGGAGCTGGCCATAGAGCTCCTCCCAGGCCTTGGCATCCTTGATCACCACCGAGCGCGCCAGGCGGCGGCGCAGGGCCGTGGTGATGGCTTCCTCTGCTATGGTCAGCTCGGGCATTCCCCTTAGTCCTTTCCCTCGGCGCGGCGCATCCGGCGGATACACCTGTTCATGATCAGCCTGCGCTCGGCCACCAGGTCCTCGATGCCACGCTTGCGGCGCTCGATCCTCATGTGGAGCTTGGCCAGGCGGCGCAGCTCCAGCTCGTTGGCGAACATCAACCAGGCGGCGCGCAGCCCGAAAGGCTCCACCCTTGGGCCACCGTTGTGGCCGATCCCGGCGGGCGCTTGTGCAGCGGGTGCCGCTACACGCTCGGTCACCTCATCACGCATCAACCCTTTGCCTTTTCTGGATTTTCCGCTAATAGGTCTTGCTCCTGCGGTTTCGTTTCGTGTCCGCGCAGGTCGCGGTTTTCGATCTCCTCCCAGGTGGAGAAGCGATGCCCGCAAATCCGGCATTGCCGGTATCGTTGTTTGACGGTGCCATTGGGCTTGGTCGCGTAGCAATAGCCGCGCCCGCCGCATTTAGGACACTGCATCGCGGCCCCTCCGATACTTTGTCGGGGTAATGTCCTGAGCCTCCAGGAACTCATCATAGAGATCGAGCCGCACCATCATATCGCGCACGGCTGATCGCCCAGCGACACGTTCCTCCTCGGTGTAATGCGGGAAGGTGCAGGCGTTCTCATACCCGCCAAGAGCGGCCTCGATGATCTTTCGGCGCATCATGACGCGGCCTCTTTGTCCAGGTTGGCCTCGCGCTGGCGCACCCATTCCTCCAGCCCCATTATCACCTTGCTCGCCTGGGCGCGGGTGATGAAGCGGGTGGAATGCACCTTGGCGGTACGGGTCACGAAAGAGCGCAGGCGCGCATCCTCCAAGCCCTTCTCCCAGCCCATCGAGCGCGCAAGCCCGCCGAGCTTGGCCCACTGGGCCGAGGTGGGGCGCTCGGCCCCATCCTTACTCTGGCCGATCCCGCCGCGCTCGCGCTCGGGGATCAGGCCATCGCGGCGCAGCCTCTTGATCAGGTCGATCCGCTCGGGCGTGGTGAGCTTGCCCGCCGATCTCTTGCCGGTGAGGCGCTCCAGCCAGTCCTCATAGGTTTCCCGACCATCGCCCCCCTTGGAGACATCACCGAAAAGCCGCTTGGCGGCGATGTGGATCATGGCCAGATCGCTGTTGCGGCGCTTGGGGGATGTCTTGGAATTGGTCATTTTCGGTCTCGGTCTCAGTGCAAAATCGGGGGCGATGGCTCATTCAAAATTAAAATGCTCACGGGGGGGGTAGCGGGAGCTCCTCCTGGTCGAGCATCACGAAAGCCTCGCGGATGTGATCGGGGAGCGTGGTGAATTCGACCTCTGGGCCGCATTCCCCGGTGACAATGCGCAGGCGCTTGCCAAACCACTCTTGCGAGACGTAGGGGCCTGCGCCCTGGGCGCGGGAGATCATGCGACGTGATCAGCCAGGGCCTTGAGCACCTTCACATTCACCACCGTCTTGGCGGGGATATCGATCTCCTCGCCCGTGCCGGGGTTGCGGCCCTTGCGGGCGGCGCGCTCCTTGGTGGTCAGCTTGGCAATGCCGGGGATGGTCACCTCACCGCCCTCGCCAAGCTCTTTCGAGGTGACGCGGGCCAGCCCATCCAGGAGGCTTTCAGCCGCCCCGGCGGTGGTGGTGCATTCCTCGGCAAGCGCCTTGATCAATTCAGCTTTGGTCATGGTTTCTTCCTCTTTGAAAACGCCCATTTTTCGGGCCTTGGTTGATGGCCTTAGGAGGCCTCTTTCAGCTCGGTCTCGAAGGGTTCCACCAGGAAATCCTCCCCATCCGAGCCAATGGTCACACCCGCAAGAGCCGCCGCCGTGGCGCGATCTTCGAGCATGGCTTCCTTGTTGATGTCCTCTTTGACGCGCAGGAACTTCTTGCCCAGGCGCGCGGCCTTGATCGCTTCGATCACGGCATCCTTGCCCCGGATCGTCACCTTGGCCGGGCGCAGCCGCCAGGAAATCTCGCCGGTTGCGAACTTGTGGAATTTGACCTTGCCGCCACGGGTCAGCCGATCACGGTTGACCTCGGCGAACATGCGCAGGCCCTCGATCTTGGCCGTGGCGCTCTCGCGCAGGGGGGCCACACGCGCACCATATTCCTCCTGGAGGGCGGCGATCTTGTCATTCATCTCGGCCTCGATGCGCAGCACCTCGCGGTTGAGATCGCCGATCTCGCAGATTGCCTCGCGGGCCTCGCTATCGTTTTGTGGCACCGGCACGTTGGTGCCCTGGGTTTTCATCTTGCGTGACGCCATTGGTTTCTCCTTTTCAGACGTTTGAAATCACTGCGGGTTCAGGTTTTGCGGGGGGCGACGGGGCAAGCTCGCCATCCTTCAGAAACAGATCGGCAAACCAGGCCAGGGCCAGCACCTCGATCTGGCTCAGCATCGACCAGCCGCGCGCCGAGGCTTTGACCTTGCTCTTGGCGCGCACCGCCAGGCGGGCGAGCTCATCGATGGTGATCCGCTCCGGGCCACCGCTGGCCGAAAGGTCATAGGTTAAGGGGGCCTCACTCATATTGCGCCTCCTCCAGCTCCAGTTGCAGTTGACCGGCAAGCTCCTGGACGGTGCGGCCCGTCATGCGGCTGGCCTGGGTGAGGCCGGTGAGCGAGCACCGTGTCTGGCGTGATCTCGATTGCGGTTTCTTGTTCCATGCTCGACCTCCTGCCCGTTACCGGGTCTCTAGCTTTGCCCCGCCATCCAGGCGGCGGCGGTTTCAACCACCCGCTCATCGAGCTGGGTGATCCCCTCGTTTTCCATGAGGCGGGCGCAGGCATCCGAAAGCGCGACCGCGAAACGCCAGTTGCCGCCCGTCTTGCGCAGGAAGGCCTTGGCGCTGGTCTTGGTGATCTGGCCGAAACGCGGGGCCAGCACATAGTCGGCAAGCTCGGCGGGCTCGGTCACCGGCTGCATAACCACTTTCTTGGTGCCGACGCGCTGGCGGAACTGCTCCAGGAACACCCGAATTTGCGTGTGGGTGAACTTCTTGGCCAGAAGGTCGGTGCCCGCGATCACAAGCCCCGCGCCGCCGATATCCGAGATCGAGCGCAGCATCTCCAAGGCAGGCCATTTCAGGTGATTGGCCTCATCCACGATGATGAGCTGACCCTCGGGCGCAAGCCGGATGAGCCGCTGTATCAGCGTGTTCGAGGTGCCGCTCTCATCGATGGAGTGCCCGGCCTTGTTGAATTGATAGGCAAGCTCCTGGAGGAGGGTCTTTTCCTTCATCCCGGCCCAGGCTTCCACGCGGATCGCGCCCATCTCTTTGGCCAGCCAGTTGGTGGCGGCGGTCTTGCCGGTGCCAGGATCGCCCGTGAGCTGGCCAAGGCGGCTATAACGCGGCGCGGCGATCACCGCCTCGCACATCTGGCGCGCCTGGCCCGCCATTGCCGTTTCCACAAAATCAATCGTCATGCTCTTCCTCCGCAAACTTGAAGTTTTCCAAGGCCTTCACCGGGCCGGTTTTCCATTGCTGCGCCGCCTGGCGCTTCTTGCGATCCTCGGCCTCGGCGAGCGCCTGCTTGCGCTCCTCGCCCGCCAGGCGGGCCATCCGGTCGATGATCCCGACATCCACCACCGCCGCTACGGGGGCCTCTGGCGCATCGGGCATGTGGGCGATGTGACGCTCGGTCTCCTCGGTCAGGCTGAGGAGCGCGACATGGCGTTTCTTCTCGGCGATCTGTCGGCGGAAAGCCTTGCCACGGCGGTTGACCTCCTCGGCCCCGCGCGGATCGAACACGCCAAAGGCACGTTCTGGGAAGGCCTGGCAGATCAGCTCATCGCCATCGAAACAGAACACGAATTCAGGGTTGAAGGCGGGCACGCGCAGGGTGATCCGGCGATCAATCCCCAAAAGCTCATCGGCATAGAAATAGAGCGTCTCGCCGCGCCGTGGGGTGTAGCTCACTCGCCCGCGATCCGGCACCCGCTCCACCACCTCGGCAAAGGCCAGCGCCAGCACCTCAGGGCGCGAAAGCGTGGTTTTGCCCCAGCCTCTCTCGATGAACCCGCGCAGTGCCTCATTGGGGCTCTGGCCCTTGAGCTTCCCGTGCTGGGGCCGCTTGTGATACCAGTCCAGCGCCCGCCCGGCCTCATCCAGGAAGGCCCGCGCATCGCCTGGGAAGGCAATCGGGTCCTTGCCCTTGGCATGGGTTTTCTTGGCCATCCGGTCGCCAGCGGTCCAGCCGGGGATCGTGGCGAAAAAGACTTGCTCCAGGTTGCCGAAAGCGCCCTCGATGCCTGGCTTGCCTTTCGCGTTATAGGGCCGCGACCGCGCCACCGCCTCGCGACCCTCGGCTACGCGGGCCGCAACCTCGGGGTTGCCATCCAGATCGAACACCTTGATCCCGCCGCTGGTCAGCTTCGATAGCTGGGTGAACCCGCCGATCATGGCATCCCAGGAATACTCGCTCCCGTTGTCGAGATAGAGCATCTGGGGCAGGCCCCATTCCTCCACCATCGCCTGGAAGCTCTGGGCAACATGCTCGCGCCGGATGCCTTCCTTGGGCTCCAGGAGCACAAAGGTCATGTACATCTCATTGGTGGCCACGTCATACCAGGCAATCGCCTTGGGATAGACCACCGTGCCATCGGGGCGGCGCATCATGATATCGACCGGGTGAACGTCACCCACCACGATCTCGCGCGGCAAATGCCCATCATAATCGCGGCGCACCGAGGGCATGTAGCGATCCTGGAAGGTCGCGTTATCCTTGGCCTGCACCGCGATGATCTTGTAGTCGCGGTGCTTCTCGATCATCCGGCGATTGATGTGGCAAAGCCCGAATTGCGTGCCCGCCCGCGCCGTGTCGCCACACCGCCCCAGCTCCAGCCCATCGAAGGTCACAACGCGCAGATCGCGCGAGAGATCGATCAGCTTGGTGGTGGATTTCTCCGAGATCGACCGCCAGCCGCGCTCACCGGCACCCCAAAGCGAGCGGATATAGCGGGTGATCTCATCGGCCACATCATTATACGTGGCCTCATCGATATGCGGGGCAAAGAAGCCATCCCAGGCGCGCGTGATGCCGGTGCGCTTGGCCCCGGTGTCAGAGCGGCGCTTGCGCATGAGCCCATGCAGCCCCTCGGCCTCGAAAGCCGCCACCTAGTTATAGAGTGTCTGGGGCGTGACTGCGCGGCGGGTGCCGTTCGGGAATAGGCGCGGCTGCGCCGCCAGCTCCTTGATCAGCGCCGAGCGTTCCGCCGATTGCTTCTCAAGGATCAAGATCGGGCGGATCACCTCGTGCCGCCACCGCGCCAATGCCAGATCGGCCTCATGCCGCTTGTCGTGGAGGTAAGCCTCCTCGGGGATCAGAAGGGTCTCGCCGGTCTCGGCGTCCACCTCCTCATGCAGTTTGATCCCGCGCTCCAGATACCAGGCCTCGCGCAAATCGGCGGGCAGGCTATCCACATGCACCTGGAGAGCGCGACCGCCAGCACCACCGCGCCCGATCTCGACCTCCCGCACCAGCAATTCCACGCCGCGCCAGGCGCGCGCCTTGATCGCCCGGCGCCACTTGGATAGCAATGGTCGCCAGCTCGGAAAGCGAGGCGGCATCGATCCACTTTTCAGGGGTTCCCAATGGGTTCCCAATCTGGTTCCCAATGCGCTCTTCCGGCGCGATTGGGAACCGCGAGGCGTTCGCCTCCACCAGCTCGAATTTCTGCAATGCCTGCCCCATACGTCTTACACCGCCCCATCGAAGATCGCGGTTGAATTGGCCCGGCACTTCCCGCACATGCGGTTGCCCGGCCCATCGCTTGTGAAAATGTCGCCACAGGTGATGCAGGGGCGGCGCTTGCGGCGCGCCTCACGCTCGATCCGGTCACGGGCCTCCTCGGCACGCCAGCGCTCGCTCACGGCTCCATAGACCTTCTGCCCGTCTTTGCGGACGATCCAGCCATAGCCCTTGCGGGCCACTGTCACCTGGAGCGCGCTCATGCCGATCCCTCGCAATCGTTTGCCTGGATGCGCGACACCATGCCTTGCGTGGCGCGCAAGGCTGCACGGCCCAGCGCCTCAAGCTGATCGCTCGCGGCACCTGTCATGGCGTAGAGGCCAACCGCCTCGCCATAGGCGTGCACCAATGCCAGGGCCACATCGCCAGGCTTGGCGCGCTCGATCCCCAGCGCCGCCGCGATCTTTTCCGCAGCCGCCATATGGGCCTCGAATGACGCATTCTCGATATGATCCGGGATAACGCTCATCATCCGCACTCCCGCTCAAAGGCTTCGCGCATGAGGATGTGGGCGTGCTCGGTGATCCGGTTGGCCGCGAATGACAGCGTGCCAGCCGCATCCGGGTCCGTGGTGTCGAGGATCAGCTTGAGCACGAAATGCACCTTGTCCTTGTCGGGCAGGCCGCGCAGGGCCCCCTCGGCGGCGGCGCGCTGCGCCACCTCGAATTGCTTTTGTCGCCCGATCATGCCGCCACTCCCTGGAGCTTTTCGGCCTCCATGATTATGCGTTTGCGATAGGCCATCTCGACCACATCGCGGCCCGCCGCTTCGATGATCCGGTGGCGCAGCTCGCGCCCGCGATCACCGCTCGATTGCCCGTATGTCGCGTTCCGCGCGGTGCTGGGATGAACCCCATTTGCCTTGCACCAGGTCTCGAAACTCGATCCCGCCGAGCGGAATGTGCCATCGATCACCTCGTGCAGGATCGCTCCGGGCTGGAACATTTTATTTTTTGCTGCCATATTTGCCTCGCAATGCTGCTTGCGTTGTGTCTTGCAAAACCGAATTTCCCGAATAAAGGTAGAAATTCAACCCTTATTCGGGAAAATTTTTGGGAAAAGTTTCTAAATGGCTGACTTTGATGCCAAAATTCGCCACGTAAGGGACGTTCTTGGGCTATCCAGGCGCGCCCTGAGCGAGCTGTTGGAGGTCCCTGAGGGTAAAATTCAGAAAATAGAGACAGGTGATCAGCGCGCCGATCATGAGTTTTTATCTAATTTCGGTAAAAAAACTGGAGCCGATGTGAACTGGCTCCTGGACGATGATGGGCAGATCGTCTCCAAGTTTTACCCCGGCACGTTCCACGATCACTCTGAGATCACCGCAAAAGCCGCAAGCGGTGAGATCGTGATCGACACCCCGTCCGAAACGCAAGCTCTAGATTTTGTGCCAATTACCCGGTTCTCGGTCGAGGCCTCAGCTGGTCCTGGCGCTTTGGTTGATGAAGAAACCCAGACCGGTTTCTATGCCTTCAATCGCCGATGGCTTGACCGTCGCCAGCTCGATCCGGGGTCGCTCGCCGTGATCGCCGTGCACGGCGACAGTATGGAGCCCAAGCTTAGTGATGGCGATCTCATCCTGGTGGATCGCGCCCAGCGCCAGATCGCCGATGGCATCGCCTATGTGCTGCGGATCGATACCGATCTCTTGGTAAAGAACGTGCAGCGCGTGCGGCCCGGCGTGATCGCGCTCCTCAGTGCCAACGCCCTTTATCCGCCGCGCGAGATCGATGCCGAGGGTCTGGATGGAGAGGTGGAGATCATCGGGCGCGTTGTGGCCTCGATGCACGAATGGTAAGGCATTGCGTCCAGGTTTGGCAGATCGCAGCCATCAAGCGGCGATATTCAAACGTAATTTGTTCCGCTCTTGCGATCCGCGCCAAAATCGCCGCCAGTCAGGATCGCCCACATTTACGGCGCTTCGCATGATGAGCCCGATCACCCATTCAAATTCATCGAGGGCTCACTATTCAAATTTATTCCTATCCCCCCCACCGATCAGCCCCAGAACACATTGCTTTTCTTCCATCCTTGGCTGGAAATAGACGCCATCCGCCCAGACATAGACGATGCGCCGGGCGCTGAGATCGCGCTTCTGCCAGCGGTCGTACTCCTCCCACCAATCGGACTTCAGCCGCGAGATGGTGGGGGACGACAGGCCCGCCGCGTTCGGCCCGAGCAGCGCGGCCAAGGCCGCCTGAAAATCGCCCGTGGAAATGCCGTTGAGGGAAAGCCAGGGCAGCAAGTCCTCGACGGACTTCGCCTTGCGCAGATACGGCGGCAGGATCGAAGAAGAGAACCGACCCTTCTCAGCCTGCCGATCACGATCCCGCCCGCGTGGCCCTTTCACGGGCACTGGGCCAATCCCGGTCATTCCCTCTCGTTCTGGCAGGTGAGCGTGACGAACGACCCGCGCGGGCCCCTCGGGCGTCGTCTCATTGGAAAATGGTGCAAGCCATGCGCTCCACTCAGCTTCAAGCGCTTGCTCGATCAACTGCCGCGCCCCGGAACGGATCAAATCCGTCAACGGATCGGCGGAAAATCCCTTGGGATGGGGCAACGCGGTGATGGTATCTCTCGTCATGGGGCATAGCCTTTTCTCGGCGAGAATTGCGGCGCGGGAACAACGCCGTGATATGCCGCCCCTCAGGACAATCACCAACTGTCAGCTGTTTCTCCCGTTGCCCAAGATAATGAAGTCGGTCAGGAACAGGCCGCCAAAGGTGCTGATGCCACCGCCATAACCCGTGCTGGTCGTCGCGCTGTTGCCGCTGATGATGATGGCGTTGACGAGATTGATATTGCTGCTCGCCTCCACACCGCCGCCATAGCCGCCCGCACTGTTGGAATTGACGGTCAAACTGACCAGAGTAACGTACCCGTCGGCAGAAAGACCGCCGCCGGCAGAGGTGGTCTTTCTGCCGGAAATGGTGCTTTCAATCGCATAAATATTGGCACCATAGGTGGCGGCACCGCCACCGTCGGCGTTGAGGCCGGTCGTCGTGTTGTTGGAGACTTGGCCGTTGTACAGGCGGACATTGCCCCACTTGGACATCAGACCGCCGCCAATGGCATAGTCGCCGGACGTGCTGTTGTTGCTCACGACCATATTGTGGAGCGTAATCCCGGCATAGGCCGAAATAGCGCCGCCGCCAGCGACATAGCCCGCCGTACTGTTACCGCTGAGGATGCTGTTGGAAATATAGACAGCCGCATACGGGGTGCTGATCGCACCACCACCGAAATACGTGTCATTAACCCCAGAACCATCAAGCGTCGTGCGGCCGCCGGTCAGGGTAAGCCCGTTCAGTGTCAGGCCGTGATTGGGTGAGACGAAGATGCGGCTGTTGTCGTCGAGCCGATCGGTGCCGGCAAGGCTCTCGGAGACGTTGGTGATGCCGTTCGCGTCCGTGATGTCATCGCCCAACGCATCGCCGGAGATGGTCACATCCGGTGTGCCATCGCCATCCAGGTCACCGTCAATCGAGACCGTATCGGTGATGAAAATCCGGCCATCGGTCAGACGGATGATATCCTGGGCCTCGCCGTTGAAGACGGACAGGTCGAAGGTGATGGTGTCAAGCGTAACACCTTGATTGACCAACTCCACCGCTTCGCGCAGCGACAGCAGCCCATCGCCCGCATCGACCACGTCGTCGGCCGTGTTGACGATTGAGTTATTGGGCGCAACCGCCATTGCAATTTCGACGGACTCGTCCACGCCGGTGCCGACGATGGAGAACGTGACGCTGGTCTCGCCGGTGAAGCCGTCGTTCGGGCGGAAAGTCGTAGCGCTGAGCGTCGTTTCAATATCGAATTCATTGCCGCTGGCGAGCGCTTCGAGACCGCCCGGTTCTTCACACGCCTCTGCACCGGCCTTGAACGACACGGTCCCGGTGCCATTGCCGGTCACATCGTGAATGGAATCTTCCGGCACCCAAAACGTGCCGTCAGGACTGCTGAGCGTATAGACCGCATCGTCGCCGGGGTCGCTGTTCAGTGTGATCTCGACAGGCCCGATAAAGTCCTGCCCATCGAGTTGATCCGTGACGCCGGTGTGCGCGAACAGAACGGATTCGGCCTGGGGAAAGCCGTTGGTCGTTATGGCGGCCCCGTTCTTGAAGTCAACGGGGGGCCATTCTGGAAACCGAGGGCAAAGGTCAGATCGCTGGAGGAGGTATCGAGTTCGACCGCCGAATTGATGATCTCGCCCTGGCTGCGCGCAGTGTTCCAAACCCGCACTTCTGCGATAGAGCCATCGGAGAACTGGTTGGTGATCGCACCGTTGGAGGTACCGATGATCAGGTTTTCGCCACTGACCGGCGGCAGGGGTGTGTTGTTGTTCCGCGCGACCTCTACCCCGTCCACATAGAGGATCAGGTCGTTTTCCACCGAGTCGTAAACACCGGAAATCAGGTGGTATTCGCCGTCGGTCACGTCGATCCCGGCAATGATCGTACCGCCGGCGACCAGCTTGGCCTCACCGTTGTGAACCATCAGGGAGTAGGTCTGGGTGCTACCCGACGGCATGCGCAGGATGCGGTTGAACTGGGCGTCGTCGTCAGTAGTGGAGCTCCATGCCTCAACCGTCCAGCTGCCCGCAAAGCTCAGGTTGGGACTGTTGGCGACTTCCAGGAAATCCTGGACGGTCACCTGGCCCTCGTTCATCCGGAGCGCGAATAAACGACGGATTGATCAACATCGGCATGGAAGTCTCCTGCAAGTGCCGGAACCCGGCAGCGCGTCCAGAAGCGATGCCCCCGGTCTGTACGCTCAGCCGCCGTCCAGCGTAATTTCTCTACCAACCGCCCCGACAGGAGAAAAAACCTCCACCAACCCGATTGGCCCTTAACGATAAGTTCGCGGAAATTAACAGGTCCGATCAAATATGGTGTTAGGTAAATCACACTCGTTAAGGGGTTGACTTATCCGGAATTACGCCATCTGGCGGAAGTTATTCAGCGGAGTGGAGTAGCAGCAATATGCCTGCAACCGCATTGCGCCCGGCGTGAGTGCGGATAAGATCGGTTGATATGCTGTTTTGGCATCAGGGGAGAGCAATGGTGCCACCGTGATTCAGACCCGGCGATGACATATTCGTGAACCGCGAGGGGCCTTTGGTGCGGTTCGGGGAGGCCGTAGCGGATATCCCGGCGGATGAGCTGCGCCTGCTGGTGTTTCATGGCGTCGGTGGCCAGGGCAAGACAGCGCTATTGCGGCACATAAGGAAGATGGCGGGGCCGGAGGGGAAGCCGGAATACGGACACCTGCGCACCGCGATGCTGGACTTGCGCTACCTGAGCCCGAACAGCCCGGTCGAACTGCTGGTCGGTATTCGCAACGGCTTTGCGCAGGCGGGCCTGGGCTTTACCGCCTTCGACCTGACCCTGGCGAACTGGTAGGAGGCGAGCGGCCAGCCCGGAGCCTTCTCCAATCTGATGGGCAAGTGGCTGCCGCGGAACAAGGACGATATTGCGGCGTCGGGTGCGGAAGCGGCGCTGGCCGTTGGCGAGGTGATCGCGGATGGCGCAAGGATGCTGCCGCTGGGGCCTTCGCTCCGACCGCTCGGCAAATGGTGGATCGACCGGGCAGCACGCAGGAACCTGGAGATCGCCCAGCCCTATATTAAGGACCTGCCGTCCGAGCCCTGGCAGTTGGCCGAAATGCTGCCCTGGATGCTGGCCCAGGACCTGCACCACCACCGGAGCGACCACCCCAGGGAGTGCTTTCTACTGTTGGTCGATGAGTATGAGGACCTGTCTAGCGGCGGCGATGCTGGCGGGCACTGGCGCACTAATGGCTTCGACACGGCCATGCGGGCGTTCGTGTCGGAAGTAAACGGACTGCTGGCGCGCCGCATGTTGCCCTGGGGCGAGGATGCGGACTGGCAGGCCAATCTGGCGGCGGCGGACTGCCCGCTGGAGGGGTTGAAGGATCACGACGCGCTGGCGTGGCTGGCGCAGGTACCGGTAGCGGACGCTGAAATTGCTGCCGCCATGCTGGAGGGCGCGCGGGAGGAAAAACGGGCGGATGCGCTGGTCTATCCACTGCTGCTGGAGTTGCAGGTTGGCCATTGGCGGAACCTGACTGGCAACGGCGTAGCGTTTGCGCCGGATGACGTCCGGGTAGACGCTGAAGGTTTCCGGGATCGATGCAGGATGCTGGCTGAGCGATTGATGCGGGGGTTCAGGAATGACCACAGCCTGATCGCCACGGTCGAGCGGCTTTGCGTGGCGAACCGGTTTGACCGGGTGGCATTTGGCTGCGTGCTGGAGGCGTTCCAGACCGGCCTGCCGCTGGATTTCTTCGATGCATTGCCGAACCTCTCCTTCATCACGGCGGGTGAGGACGGTTGGCTCACCATGCACCGGGCGATAGCGGAGGCGATTACCGAAACTCTAGAGCCGGACCGGCGGCGGGAGAGCGTCGAGGCGCTGCTGACGCATTTCGAGGAGCGGGCGACGGTGGAGCGGGGCCTGGACGTGACCGATGCCACCGTCGAGGCGTTGTTCGAAGCGGCGCACCTGCGAAGGCAACTGGGGGCGGAGGGATTTACAGGGTGGTTGTTTCCGCCATCAGCGATCATCGCTCAATCGGCCCGCTATGCTCTTGTCGAGCAGGTTTGGCGTGACGCGCTGGTCTTCTGCGAAACCAGTCTGGGTCTTGAGCATGAGGACACCGCCGCCTGCTACAACAATGTGGCCGCCAACCTGAACGCCCAAGGCCGCTATGCCGAGGCCGAGCCGCTCGCCCGCAAAGGCCTAGACATCCGCGAGCGCGTGCTGGGGACGGACCATCCCGACACCGCTGCCAGCTACAACAATGTGGCGACGAATTTGCTTTACCAGGGACGGCTGGTGGAGGCGGAGCCCTATCCTGCGCAAAGCGGTGGAAGTGATGGAGCGGCTGTTGGGACCGAAGCATCCAAACGCGCGGACTTCGCGGGCGAACCTGGGTGTGCTGCTGGAACGGTTGGGGAAGAGTGAGTGAGGGTGGGCACGTGCTCTCCCTCCTTTCCCCGCGAAAACGCTATCGGCAAATGGCCGATCCCCGGAGGGCGCGGCGCGCCTGACCGAAGTCTCCCTGGGCGTTCCACCCGGACGGGGATCCCGTTCAGCGCCAGCGGCGCTTCCGGGAATCGGCCCCTCGATCCCCGAATGACGCGGCAGCGGCAGCCCGGGGTCCCCATAAGAGCTATCCTCGGACGGGGATCCCGCTCAGCACTGGCGGTGCTTCCGGGAATCGGCGCTTTTGGGAGACGTTGAACGGCGGCTTGTCCGAGCCCATATGGGATCTATGCACTGCCACGAGCCAAGCCAGGGTCTGCTACCCCTCGGAAAACCCCCGGAAAATCCGCGGTAAGCCCGCTCTGAACCGGGGATAAACTTTCGGTAAACTCGGCATAAACCGGCGGTAAACTGTACTTAAACTTTTAACGCTACCTCAGTAGCGAAACAGATTAGTTTTGCGCAGGTAAAATTTTTCAGCGCTGAAACGCTACTTAGATAGCGTAAACGCCTAGCCTCTGGCCTCCGCGGGAAATCGGCGGCAGCATGGGATTAACGGGCCGTTAAGGCTCACCCTGCTACTGCTTCAGAGGAACCGCTCCGCCATGCATCTTGGCCTGTTCAGCTACAATGTCGACTACGGTGCCCGCCCGAACGAGCTGGCCTTCGCCGCGGCGGAGCGCGGCTTTGAGAGCTTCTGGGTCGGAGAGCACACCCATATACCGGCGAGCCGCGACACCCCCTACCCCGGCAAGGGGCCATTGCCAAAGCCTTACTACCACATGGCCGACTCCTTCGTCTCGCTGATGGCGACGGCGGCGGCGACCCGAACCATCAAGCTGGGCACCGGCGTCTGCTTGGTGGCGCAGCACCACCCGATCGCGCTCGCCAAGACCGTGGCGACGCTGGACCACCTCTCGGGCGGACGGGTGCTGCTAGGCGTCGGCGGCGGCTGGAACCGGGAGGAGTGCGAGAACCACGGCGTGCCCTTCCCGAAACGCTGGAAGTACCTGCGCGAAAGCGTCGAGGCCATGAAGCAGATCTGGTCGGAGGAGGAAGCCTCCTATGACGGGGAGATGATCAAGTTCGAGCGCATCATCTCCCACCCCAAACCGGCGCAAAAGGGCGGACCCAAGGTGATCTATGGCGGCGCGACGGAGATGGGGCGCGAGCGCGTGGCGCGGTACTGCGATGGCTGGATCCCCATCGACATCCTTATAAATGACTTGCCCGCCCAGATCGCCGATGTGCGCCGCCGGGCGGAGGCGCACGGGCGCAACCTGGACGACATCGAGATCTCGGTCTTTGCCTTCGAGGGCGCCTCCCCCGATGCGCTGAAGGAATACCACGACATGGGCGTGAAGCGGGTTGCCCTCATCACGCCCAGGCGGCTGGACGATGCGCTCCGGGCGATGGACAACCTCGCCGAATACATCCCGTTGGTGGCTTGAGGCCACGAGCAGAGGAGGCAGAAGATGGGCGATTCGATGAAGGTGCTGGGCCGCTAACGGCCTTATGGCTTCAACGAGACGGTGAGCGTGATCCTGCCGTCCGCCAACACAGTGATGGAGCCGGAACTGGCGAGGCTCGCGCCAGAGGGCGTCACTTTCCATAGCGCGCGGACGCCGGTGCGCGGCATGCCCAGCCAGGAAAGCCTGGAGGAGATGGCCAGGGGCACAGAGGCAGCGGCGCTCGACCTGGCCAGCGCGGAGGTGGACCTGATCCTTTATGGTTGCACCTCCGGCAGCTTCATGACTGACCGCGAACAATTGATCGCACTGCTGGAGGCCTTGACCGGCACGCCCGTCACCACCACATCCCAGGCAGTGCTGGCCGCATTGCGCGCGCTGGGCGCAAAGAGCGTCGCGCTTGCCACCCCCTACCGTAAGTTTATCACCGAAGGCGAAGTCGCCTGGCTGGAGGCGGAAGGTTTCCGCATCACCAGCGCCATCGACCTGGATATGGGAGAAACGGAAGCCGAGCGCCCCGGCATCAACCGTATCCCGCCGGAAGTCGCCTACAGCCTGGGCCGGGAAGCGGACCGGCCGGACGCGGACGTGCTATTCCTCTCCTGCACCGCTATGGCCAACCTGCCTGTTGTCGAAGCGCTGGAGCGCTATTGCGGCAAGCCAGTGATTACCAGCAACCTGGCCAGCGCGTGGCAGGTATTGCAGCAGATTAAAAGCCGCAACAGCATCTGCTACAATTGCCGGCTGGCTGCCATAGCTGGCTAAACCTCCCGAATCGGAGCCCAGAGAAAACGTCATACCTAAATAAATATTGCAAACTCTAATTATTACACAGAAAAAAATTTGGAATTTTTAATATATACCCATATATATCCCTTAATTTTGATTAAACATTTCGTCTTAATACTAAGTTTATTATCATTTTATTAATTACTCCGATGCTGCATTAAGCTATATTAATTGTTGTTATAGGGATTTCTTGAGTTCAATCAAACACCTAGCGTAACACGCTGCGAAACGAACAATGGATAGGGCATCAGAATGTTTAAACAACTCGGCAAAATCGCCTTTGCAAGTGTAATCGCTTTCACAGGCATCCAGGCAACTGCCAATGCCGCAATCATCGGAAGCGCGAATTACGTCGGTACAGCCGGTGACAATTTCGATCCCGGCGCGCCGAGTGGACAGCCGCTAAGCCTTCGCCTTGACGGCAGCACTATTCATACGGTTGCCAATCCGGTCGCCGCCATCGGTACGCCAATCAGCTTGGCCACAACCAATGTGGTTGCGTTCAATGCTTTGGTTCGCATACCATCCCGATTGAAGAAACCGTACCAGACTTCGACTATAGCCACCCGTTCGGGACTGATGACCTGAAGGGTGCCGGTACCATCACCGACATCATCCTGACCATCAATGAGTACAAAACGAACCGCGTTGAAATCCCGAGCTTTGGCGTCTTTTGGGTTAGTGACTACGACATCGACATTGAAATCGAGGTCGTACCGTTGCCTGGTTCGCTTATCTCGGCCGCTTCTGGTCTGGCGCTGGTTGGCTTGATCGCTGTGCGCCGGAAAACAGCTTACTACCCGGCCGCCGGAAGGCGGTAAGGGTTTAAAGACAGCGAAATGAGCCGCCTGCGTATGCCCTGCAGGCGGCTCATTTCGCGTCTATAGCCAAGGGGCAATTGAAATCGGGTCGGCGGGGCACCTGGCGTTATACTGTCGTAATTTGCCCCTGCCCCACGCTTGACCGGCGGTCGGTCAAGGGGTGAGAATGGGTCAACTTGATCAATGGAACGCGTCCGAAAGTATTATGAAATGACCAGCCCCTCCCCTGCCCCCCAGAAGTTTGATGCTCTCGTTGTTGGCGCCGGCGTCGGCGGGCTCTATACGCTGTACCGCCTGCGCGAGAAACTCGGCAAGCGCGTGCAGGTGCTGGAGGCCGGCACCGATGTCGGCGGCACCTGGTATTGGAACCGCTACCCCGGCTGCCGCTGCGATGTGGAGAGTCTGGAATACTCGTTCAGCTTTGACCCTGAACTGGAGCAGGAATGGTCCTGGCCGGAACGCTATGGCAACCAGCCGGAGATCCTGGATTATATCGGCCATGTGGCGGACCGCTATGACTTGCGCCGTGACATTCAGTTCAACACACGGGTGAACCACGCCACCTTCGACCGGGCGACCAATCTCTGGACGTTGAACACAGAGGCAGGCGAAATCTTTCAAGCGCCGGTCTGCGTGATGGCGACGGGCAACCTGTCGATCCCGAGAGTGCCGGACTTCCCCGGCCTGGATGATTTCAAGGGCGAGACCTACCACACTGGCCTGTGGCCCCACGAAGGTGTGGACTTCACCGGCAAGCGGGTGACTGTTATTGGCACCGGCTCCAGCGGCGTGCAGTCCATCCCGATCATCGCGGAACAGGCCGAAACACTGACCGTGTTCCAGCGAACAGCCAACTATATCCTGCCCGCAGCCAATGGCCCAATGAATCGCGAGATTGAGGCCCAGCATAAAGCGACATACCGCGAACGGCGCAAGGCCGCCTATGACACGCCTTTCGGCATCGCTGGCTACCCGCCGCCGACGAAGTCGGCGCTGGAAGCGACGCCGGAAGAACGCAACGCAAAGTACGAGCAGAAGTGGCAGGAAGGCGGCTCCATCAGCTTCCTCTATTCCTACACCGACCTGCTGACCAGCGACGAGGCGAATGCCACCGCGCAGGAGTTCGTGCACAACAAAATCCGCTCCATCGTGAAGGATCAGAACGTAGCAGAAACGCTCTGCCCGAACGATCACCCGATGGGCACCAAGCGGCTGGTGCTCGATACCGGCTATTACGAGACCTACAACAAGCAGCACGTTCGCCTAGTGAATGCCCGCCAGAACCCGATCGCTGGCCTGACAACGAAAGGCATTCGCCTGGAGGATGGCACGGATTACGAGTTCGATGCCGTGGTCTTTGCCACGGGCTTCGATGCCATGACTGGCGCGTTGAAGGAAATCGACATCCGAACCACGGACGGGCAATCGCTGACCCAGGATTGGGAAGCCGGGCCCTATACCATGCTGGGCATCATGTGCGCAGGCTTCCCCAACATGTTCATGATTACCGGGCCGGGCTCACCGGGCGTGAAAAGCCAGATGATTCTCTCCTGCGAGCAGCACGTGGATTGGATTACCGACTGCGTGCAGTACATGGATGCGCACGGCCACGCGGCCATCGAGCCGACGGCGGAAAGCCAGTTCGACTGGGCCATGCATGTGAAGCACGTGGCCGACCAGACGCTCTATCCCAAAGCAGCGAGCTGGTACATGGGTGCCAACATCCCCGGCAAGCCGAGGGTCTTCATGCCCTATGTCGGCGGCGTGCATACCTATAAGGCAAAGTGCGAGGAAGTGGCGGAGGGCGGCTATCCGGGCTTCACCTTCACCTCCGCGGCCGAGCGCAAACTCGCGATGGCCGGGGATGATTAGTGGGGGCACCTAAGGCCTCCTCAACGGAGCCCCCCTATCCGGCATTTCGTCCTGAGCACCACGCCGCAGCGTCCGCTGATCCGAGACTGCTCAGAACGAACCAGTAGAGGCACAGAGCGCTTTGCCTCTACTGCTGCCCCGTGGTTCCTTCCGCCGGGGTGATCAGGCCGAAGACTCCGCCGGAGGGGTCGGAAGCAAGCACAATCTTGCCCACGTTCGGCACGTCGAAAGGTTCCTGGCGGGATGGAGCCATTGTTGGCCTTGACCGTCTCACAGGTCGCCGCAACGTCGTCTACCGCGAAAAAGGCCATCCAATGCTGCGGTACGCCGTCGAATTGCGGGCCATCCATCTTGAAGATTCCGCCGGCCGGTCCCTGGGGATGCAGATAAATATTGTATTTGTTGCCGTCGCCCATAGCCATTTCCTCAAACGTCCAGCCGACCACCTTGCCGTAGAAGGCTTTAGACCCTGCAACGTCGCGGGTACCAAGCTCGTTCCACCACACTTTGCCTTGATTGCTCATCTGTCTGGTCCTCCAATTGAATTTGCGGTTGCGGGTAGCCAATACCTACAATCCGACCACCCAATCCCACTGTGCTGCATTCAAGCAGAAGGAATACCCAATGTTGCCGTCACCATGATGAAGGGACGGCGGCCACTCTCTCAGCAAGGGCCAAACCGCCCGAAACCCTGCTTCCAGCGCCCATTGGATCGCTGGAAAAGATACCGGGACACGGCCAACAAATTGCCGTGAGGAGCCCACACTCAGCGTCTGCGGCTCGGGCATCATTCACCGGCTCTACCCAACCCAGTTCGCGGCAGAGGCAATTCTACCATCGCTTGGGTTGCCGATCGGCGCGCAAACCCTTACTTCCATGACAGACGCAACGCCATCAACAGCAGACAGTCCCATCATCGCAACCCAGCGCTGGATTGCTCCCTTTGAGTTAGACGCTACCCTGAATCTTGGCGCTTTTCCTGACGCGGAGTTACCTGAATGAACGATTCCTTGCCGCCATACTCTGCACAAGAGGTTCTGGACTTTTGGTTCGGCCCTGAAGATGCACCAGATTTTGGCGAGTCCCGTGCCGCCTGGTTCCAGAAGGACGATGCCTTCGACGCAGAGATCCAACGCAAATTCGGCGGTCTACACGCAGCTGCAAGCCATGGCATGCTCGACCACTTCTGGAAGGGCGCGCCGCTCCGAAATCTGGCGTTGGTTATTACCTTGGACCAGTTCTCGCGCCAGCTTTACCGGAACGACGCCAAGGCATTCGCCCAGGATGCTCACGCATTGACATTGGCGAAGCATGTATTGGATGAGGGGTTTGACAAGGACGCGCTGCCGACGCAACGGCTGTTCTGGTACTTGCCCTTTGAGCATAGCGAGAACCTGGAAGATCAGGACCGCTGCATTGAACTGTTTAAGCCGCTGGGCAATGCCGAATGGACCCGCTACGCCGAAGAGCACCGGGCGGTGATTGCCCGCTTTGGCCGCTTCCCGCATCGCAATGCGGCGCTCGGCCGGGAAAGCACGCCGGAAGAGGAAGCCTATCTGGCACAGCCCGGCAGCGGGTTCTAAAGTCCCACCGCCGGTTTTTCGTCAGGCCGCTGCTGGTTTTTAGGCCGCGGCCTGGCTCTCTTCATCTTCACGGTGCTCCGTCAGCACCCGGATAAGTTGGCGCTTGGAGATGACACCCTGGAACTTGCCGTCGTCATCGATCACAGCCACCGGGTGATCGGTCTGAAGGATGGTCGGCAGCGCCTCTTCCAAGACCGACGAAGAGGAGACAGTGTCGGTCCCCTCGCACAACTGATACAGCGTTTTGCTGGCAGCGCCCGACGATTTGGCCGCATCCATCAACTTGTCTGCGGTCACCACGCCACGGTATTCTTCGCCGTCAAATACGTGGGCATAGTCAGCCTTACGGCTGCGCATTTCTCTGATAGCGGCATCGATATTTTCCGTCGTCAGACGCCATGCTGGTGGACGCATGACAACATCGACGGAAAGGACACGCGCGCGATTCACGTCGCGCACGAAGGCCGCGACGTAGTCGTCGGCGGGGTTCAGCAGAATGTCTTCCGGATTCCCCACTTGGCTGAGGCGACCGTCCTTCAGAATGGCAATCTTGTCCCCGAGCTTTAATGCCTCGTCCAGATCGTGGGTAATGAAGACGATGGTCTTGTTCAGCTTCTCCTGCAGCTCGATCAGCTGGTCCTGCATGCCGGAGCGGATGAGCGGGTCGAGCGCGCTGAACGCCTCGTCCATCAGCAACACTTCCGGATCGCCGCAGAGCGCACGGGCCAAGCCAACACGCTGCTGCATGCCGCCGGAAAGCTGCGCCGGGTAGGAGTTCTCGTATCCAGCCAGGCCCACAGTCTCGATCCACTCCACCGCCTTGTCGTCACGGTGACGCTTGTCCACGCCCTGCATCTCCAGGCCATAGCCGACATTTTGAATGACGGTGCGGTGCGGCAGCAGCCCAAAACGCTGGAACACCATCGCCATCTTGGTCCGGCGGAATTGGCGGAGGCCTGCCTCGTTCATGGTCAGAACGTCGACGCCATCGACCAGAATGCGCCCGGCGGTTGGCTCGATCAGCCGGTTCAGGTGGCGGATCAGCGTGGATTTGCCGGAGCCAGAAAGCCCCATGACGACGAAGGTTTTGCTCTCCTCCATCGACAGTGTGATGTTGTCCAAACCAACCGTATGGCCGGTCTCAGCCAGGATTTTGTCCTTATCCTCCCCTGCCTGAGCGCGGGGCAGCACCTTCTGCGGATCGTTTCCAAAGATCTTGTAAACGTTTTCAACTTCGATTTTCGCCATTGTCTCTGTTCCCTAGCCCTTATTAGTGCCCGACGCCGCGGTGTTTTTGAATGCGCAGGCCGTAGGCTTGGCTCACACGGTCGAAGATGATGGCGATGGCCACGATGGCCAGGCCGTTGAACAGACCCATAGAGAAGTACTGGTTGGTAATTGCCTTCAGCACCGGCTGGCCGAGGCCCTTCACGCCGATCATCGAGGCCACAACGACCATGGCGAGCGACATCATGATAGTCTGGTTAACACCCGCCATTATGTTCGGCATGGCCAACGGGATCTGCACGCCGAACAGCCGTTGCTTGAAGTCCGCGCCAAAAGCATTGGCCGCCTCCAGTACATCCTTATCCACCAACCGGATACCGAGATTGGTCAGGCGGATAACCGGTGGGATGGCGTAGATAACCACGGCAATCACACCCGGAACCCTGCCAATGCCGAGCAGCATGACCACTGGGATCAGATAGACGAAGCTTGGCATGGTCTGCATGACGTCGAGGACCGGCGTAATAGCCTGCTGGGCCCGGTTGTAGCGGGCCATCATGATGCCGATAGGTATGCCGACCACGATGGCCAGCATGGTACAAACCGTGATGATGGAGACCGTTCGCATCGTATCCTCCCACATACCGAAGATACCGATGACAATGAATGCAATCACCAAGCCTACACATAGCTTGACGTTACGGCTGACCAGGTAGGCCAAGCCGGCAAAAACAATGATAACTAGCCACCAAGGTGCCCCCAGCAGCAATCTCTCAAACCAAATCATGAATTGAAGAAGCGGGTCAAAGAAATCTTCGAGCGCCTGTCCATAGGCACGGGAGAACTCCCGGAAGGCCTCATCAATACTTTTCTGGATAATGCGTAGCGTATCGCGCGAAAGAGCAGGAAACTCTACCAGCCAATTGCTTTCGGCCATTGGACTAACCTCAAACTCGTTGATTTTTCTTGCTTAAATGACCCCGGCGCGAGTCCAGATAGAGGACTCGCGCCGGGAACAACGTGACGCCTTAAAGCGCGTCTTTTACTTTCTTCGCAATCGCCGGAGAAACCCAGCCTTCCCAAAGGTTCGGATACTTCTCCAGGAAGTAACGCGCACCGTCTTCGCCCGTGTACTGGTTGTCAGACATATAGGCGAGCACTTCGTTCGCTACTTTGTTCGACCAGCCGCGCTTCTTCAGATAGGCCATGCCTTCCGGGGAAGCCTTGGCAAAACGCGGCGTAACGACGGTATACACTTCCGACTTTGACCAGGAGTTCTTCTTCGGATCCGCACAATCTGCCAGCGCGGTGCAGGCATTCCAGTGCTCCGCATCGTGCGGCACGCCGAAGTCCAGCTTGGTCATCGGGTATTTGCCAAGGATCGAGGTCGGTGCCCAGTAATAGCCGATCCAGCCCTGCTTGCGCTCATAGGCCTTGGAGATGGACCCGTCGAGGCCCGCGGCTGAGCCCGGATCGATCAGTTCGAAGCCCATGCCCTCACCGTCATAGGCGCGGAACAGGTTGGCCGTTGTTATCTGGCAGTTCCAGCCAGCCGGGCAACCGTAGAATGCACCCATATCGTCGTCTTCAGGGTTCGGAAACAGGTCTTTGCGCTTAAGCGCATCATCGACCGTTTTGATGTCCGGGTTAGCTTCGGCGATGTAATCGGGAATCCACCAGCCTTCTTCGCCACCATCCTTCAGGATCTCCGCGGCATAGATCAGCCGGCCTTCGTCAACAGCACGGTCGAGCGCTCTACGCGCGGCGTTGATCCACAGTTCCGGTGCGATGTCCGGCTCTGCCTTCTCCATCATAGAGGTCGCGGTCGGCATGGTGTCTCCCGGAACAAGCTCGACTTCGCAGCCATAACCTTCTTCCAGGATAATCTTATCAATGTAAGCCGCGAACTCAGCAGAGGCCCAGTTCATGTCGGCGATCGTAACACGTCCGCACTCGGCATAGGCGGGTTGCAGCGCCATCATCGCCAAGCCGACGACGCCAGCTAACGTTGTTTTCATCAGTTGCATAAGGAAGTTCTCCTAAACTCTGCATTTGCACTAGAGTGCATTTGTTTCGACTGTCTATTAGAAACCAATCGCCTTGTAGCGAAGGCATAATTCAGGTGGATAAGCGGCTAATACTTCATCCTTTTATTGAAGTTGTTACACGGTGACCCAGCATTGGATCAGACTCTAACCACAGCCGAGTTCACACCTGATTGGTTCACGCCGAAACATTATTCATTTTCGTCAGAAAAGTCGACCCTTGCAGGGAAAAAATCTTAGATCACTAGACCCGCTCCAGCCGTACCTCTGCCGCAGCCTCAATTTTTTCCGCCAAGGCAAGGTCAAGCGCGGTTAGACCGCCGGCGTCATGCGTGGCAAGGGTAATATCCACACGGTTGTAAATATTGAACCATTCGGGATGGTGGTCCATTTTTTCAGCGGCCAACGCTACTTCCGTCATAAAGCCAAAAGCAGCCGCGAAATCCGCAAATTGGAGTGACCGGAAAATAACGTCCCGGCCTTCAACTGAACGCCATTTCGGAATCCTCGCCATGCCCGAGATCCGTTCCGCGTCCGTTAACAATTTTCGCATTTGTCGTCTCCTTCGCCTTGGAACTGTGCCCCGTTGCCTGTCACTATAGCCAGATGACGCCTCATCTGCCGCCCTCGCTGGAAGAAATGCACAGCTATGCCCATGATGCCCTCGCCGGGATTCCAGCGGTGTTACGAGAGCAAACAACAGGTATTGTAATCCTTATAGAGGAATTCCCGGACCAAGAGACGATACGGGACCTGGGCGCAGATTCGCCGTTCGACCTGTTGGGCCTGTATTCTGGCGTGCCTCTGGATCAGAAAAGCGTCAGCGATACGCCGAGCGATCAGGATCGCATTTTCCTCTACCGCCAGCCAATTCTGGCCTATTGGTGCGAGACAGGGGAAGACTTACGCCACCTGGTACGCCACGTACTGATCCATGAAATCGGGCACCATTTCGGTTTTTCTGACGCTGATATGGAGGCGTTAGAGGCGCAAACCGGCGCTTCCGAAGACTAAGCCACTCCTGCCCGGATACGCGCCAAATGCGCACCCGCGCACATGACCTGCAGCTTGCGCACCGCCACATCGGGCGAGCACATGACCAAGCCGCAGTCCGGCGCTGCCATCACCCGTTCCGGCGAGAGTATCTCGGCTGCGGTACACAGGCGGTCCGCAACGTGCTCGGGCGTTTCAAGCGGCACGTCGTCGGAATTGAAGACACAGCCAAGCATCACTGTTTTAGAGGTGCATGCCTTTAGCTCCTCAATGGAAAGCTTCGAGCCCTCGAATTCCAACGCCAAGATGTCAATGTCAGACGTCTCCAGCGCCGCAATCACACGGCTGTAGCTATCCAGGATCGGCCGCTCAAGCCCTGGCTGCGGATAGCCATAGCAGATGTGCACCGCGGTCTTGGTTTTCAGCCCGGCAGCAGCGCGGTTCAGCGCCTCTATCCCCCAAGCCTCGCAACGGTCCGGGTAGCGGCTGAACACCGGCTCATCGAACTGGATGATGTCAGCGCCCAACGCCTCCAGCAGTTTGGCTTCCTTGTTCACCGCGTCGGCCCATGCCAGGCCCATGGCCCGCTCATCGCCATAAAATTCATCGACCGAGCTATCCACAACAGTCATGGGGCCCGGCAAGGTCACCTTCACTTGCCGGTGCGTGTGGGCCAGCAGGAAAGCCAGATCGTCGGCGATCACTGGTCCCTGGTGCTCAATCGGCCCTACACAACGCGCCGCCATCACCCGGCGCCGGCCGCCACGCATCACCTTTTCCGCCAGCGTTTCGAAGTCGAAGCCCTTCATCGCAGCGGTAACCGCTGTGACGTAGTTTTTCCGCCGCTGCTCGCCGTCAGAGATGATTTCAACACCGGCAAATTCCTGCTGCTGGATAACGGCGCGTGTGGCGTCATCGTGCGCAGATGCCAGCAGAGGCCCCACTACCGTCCAGTTGCCGCCGCTGCCGAAATGATCCTGCTTGCCATCCAGCGCAAAGGTATTCTCATACAGCCAGGGACGTTTCGGCATGGAGCCAACGACGGTGGTACGGAAGGCGTTGGACATCAGTGTCATTCCTGTATCAGAACAAAAAAACAGGTCCGAACTTTCGCCCGGACTTGCATTCAACGCAATACGGTTGGCCTACAGCCCTATTCGGCAGCGACTGTCGGTGCCCAGGGGCGGGACTGGTTGTCCTGGCCTTCGAACTTGTCGATATCGTTGCCCTTTTCCATGGTCAGGCCGATATCGTCCAGGCCATTCAGCAGGCAATGCTTGCGGAAGGGGTCCACATCGAACGCCACTTTCTCACCGTTCGGGCGGGTGATTTCCTGCGCTTCCAGATCGACCGTCAGGCGGGCGTTCGCCCCTTTCTGCGCGTCGTCCATCAGCTCGTCGACCACTTCCTTGGGCAACTTGATCAGCAACATGCCGTTCTTGAAGCTGTTGTTGAAGAAGATGTCGGCGAAATCCGTGCCAATTACCGTTTTGATGCCGAAATCCGCCAACGCCCAGGGCGCATGCTCGCGCGAGGAGCCGCAGCCGAAATTGTCACCGACCACCAAAACTTCCGCCTTACGGTAGGCTTCCTGGTTCAGTACAAACCCCAGCTTCTCCGACCCGTCTTCATTGAAGCGCTGGTCGTTGAACAGATTCTTGCCAAGCCCGGCCCGTTCGATGGTCTTCAGAAACCGAGCCGGAATGATCTTATCCGTATCGATATTCGGTGAGGCCATTGGGGCCGCAACGCCGGTGAATGTTTCAAACTTCCGCATGCTTTTCCTCCAAACCAGATTTAGTTCAGCAGGTCGTCATCACGCTCATAAAGCGCCACGAAATGCGCCAGGTGAGCGGAATCGATCTGGGTGAAGCCACCGTGTTCTGTATCCCGGATGGACAACTTGCCGAGGGATTCAGCCTCGTCGTCTTCATCCTCCTCGTCCAACCATTCAAAGTCGAGGTCCAGAACTACAGATGGGTTCATGAGATAAGTTCCCGAACGTCGGCCAAGTGACCGGTGATGGCTGCCGCTGCCGCCATGGCAGGGCTGACCAGGTGAGTGCGGCTGCCAGGGCCCTGGCGGCCTTCGAAATTGCGGTTGGAGGTGGAAGCGCAACGCTGCCCCGCCGGAACCTTGTCGTCATTCATGGCAAGGCACATGGAGCAGCCCGGCTCGCGCCATTCGAAACCAGCCTCGATCAGGATCTCGTCCAGACCTTCCTGTTCCGCCTGCTCGCGCACCAGGCCGGAGCCCGGCACAATCAACGCACGCACGCTGTCGGCGACCTTGCGGCCCTTGGCGACCTCAGCAACGGCGCGGATGTCTTCTATCCGGCCATTGGTGCAGGAACCGACAAAGACCATGTCGACCTTGATATCGGTGAGCTTCTGCCCCGCCTTCAGGTCCATATACTCAATGGAGCGCTCAACCGCGGCCCGGCGGTGTTCGTCATCAATGCTGGCGGGGTCTGGAACCACAGCGAAAATCGGTAGCGCGTCCTGTGGGCTGGTGCCCCAGGTCACGAAAGGAATGATCTCCGCAGCATCCAGCACGACTTCCTTGTCGTAAGCAGCGCCTTCATCTGACGGCAGAGATTTCCAGTAATTGACCGCAGCATCCCAGGCAGCGCCCTTCGGTGCGTAGGGACGGCCCTTCAGGTAGTTGAAGGTGGTCTCGTCCGGCGCGACCATACCGGCGCGCGCGCCCGCTTCAATCGCCATATTGCAGACGGTCATCCGGCCTTCGATGGAAAGCCCGCGAATGGCTTCACCCGCGAACTCGATCACGTGGCCGGTGCCGCCGGCGGTGCCGACCTTGCCGATGATCGCCAGGATCAGGTCTTTCGCGGTGGTGCCGAGCGGCGGCTTGCCGTTGACGGTCACGCGCATGTTCTTGGCCGGGCGCTGGATCAGCGTTTGGGTCGCCATAACGTGCTCAACCTCGGACGTGCCGATGCCGAACGCCAGACCGCCGAAAGCGCCATGGGTGGCTGTGTGGCTATCGCCGCAGACGACGGTCATGCCCGGCTGGGTCAAGCCCTGCTCCGGTCCGATGATGTGCACGATGCCCTGGCGCACATCCATGATCGGGAAATACGGGACGCCGAACGCCTTCACGTTCTTCTCCAGCGTTTCCACCTGGATGCGGGATTCTTCGTTATCGATGCCCGCAGCACGATTGATCGTCGGGATGTTGTGATCGGCGACGGCCAGCGTCTTGTCCGGACGGCGCAGCCCGCGGCCCGCCATGCGCAGGCCCTCAAACGCCTGCGGGCTGGTCACTTCATGGACCAGATGCAGGTCAATATAGATCAGGCAGGTGCCATCCTCTTGGGTGGCGACCAAATGGTTTCCCCAGATCTTGTCAAAAAGCGTGCGCGGACCGGCCATCGCAGAAACCTCCTAGCGTACCTCATCCCGGAAATCCGGGCACCCTATCTACAGGGTGCCCGGTCTCCAGATCAATCCTGCGCTTGGGCAGAAGACGCAGCGCGGGCCTCAGCCTTCGCCGCCATAGCGTTACGCGACGCGCGGCTGCGTTCGGTGATACGCGCTGATTTTCCGCGGCGCTCACGAAGGTAGTAGAGCTTGGCACGGCGCACGCGGCCCATGCGGACCACGTCGATGCTGTCAATGTTCGGCGAATAGAGCGGGAATACACGCTCCACACCCTCACCCGACGAGATCTTCCGCACGGTAAAGGACGAGCTCATGCCTGCGCTCTTGCGGGCAATACAGACGCCTTCATAGGCCTGCACACGCTCGCGGGTGCCTTCGACAACCTTGTAGTTGACGCGCACGGTATCGCCCGGACGGAAGTCCGGAACCGGCCGTTCAGCCACCAGCTTGGCGATGTTTTCGGCCTCGATTTGCTGAATGATGTTCATGATATCAACCTAGCCTTCGTGATGATGTGCCGCCGCTTGGCCCAAGCACCCGGCATAACGGGCCCACAGATCAGGGCGCCGTTGTTGGGTTATTTTCTCAGCCTCCGCCCGCCGCCAGGCAGCGATGGCCGAATGATTGCCGGAAAGCAGAACTTCCGGCACCGCCCTGCCGTGCCATTCGGCCGGGCGGGTGTAGTGAGGGTATTCCAGCAGACCGCTTTCGAAGCTTTCCTCCGTCAGCGACTCCGGATCGCCCAGCACGCCCGGCAACAGCCGGATGCAGGCGTCTAGCAAGGTGAGCGCCGCCACTTCGCCGCCCGAAAGGACGAAATCGCCGACGCTGATTTCGGTCAAATGCCGAGCATCAATCAAGCGCTGATCAATGCCCTCATACCGCCCGCAAAGCAAAGTCACAGCAGGCCCTGCGGCAAGTTTTTTCACCGTGTCCTGGTCCAGTGGCTTGCCTCTGGGAGAGAGGTAAATCACCGGCCCGTCCGGATCAGCCTTTGCCGTCAAAGCATTGTCGAGCACATCAGCCCGCATAACCATGCCGGCACCGCCGCCAAACGGGTTGTCGTCGACGGTCGCGTGCTTGTCGGTGGCGAACGAGCGGATGTCCGTCATGTCCAACGACCAGTCGCCACGCGCCAAAGCCTTGCCTGCCAGGGAATGGCCAAGCGGTCCCGGAAACATCTCCGGAAACAGGGTCAGAACAGAGGCACGCCAGGTCATTTGTCACCTACCGTTTCGTCCGAGACATCCGGCCCGTCGAGCAAACCCGGCGGCGGATTCACCACCACTTTGCCACCCGCCAGATCGATTTCCGGCACGGCCTCGCGGGTGAAGGGCACCATCACTAGCTTACCCGACGCCGTTTGGCTCAGCTCCAGCGAATCGCCGGCACCGAAGTCATAGACCGCCCGCACCTTGCCGATTTCGGTTCCATCCGCCAACACAGCGGCCAGGCCGATCAGGTCGGCATGGTAGAACTCGTCGTCGTCTTCCGGTGCCGACAGCGCCTCCCGTGGAACATAGAGACGGGTGCCGCGCATGGCCTCCGCCGCTGTCCGGTCGGCAACGCCTTCCAGGCGCACCAGCACCTGGCCCTTGTGCATGCCCAGCTTTTCAAAGCGGAACACGCGCGAGCCGTCGGCATTGGTCAGCGGACCGTAGGCGGTACAGTCTTCGGGAACTTCAGTGAAGGGCTTCAGGCGCACCAAGCCACGCACGCCATGGGCAGCCGCAACCGCAGCCACACAAACGCGTGCCTCTGTTGCAGTCTTGCCCGTAGCCGAAGCCGGTTTTGCCATCGCCAACACCATTCCCAAAGCGAACCTTGCCTATTCAGCCTTGGTTTCTTCGGCAGCAGCTTCCTCAGCCGGAGCTTCGGCTGCGGGCGCTTCTTCAGCAGGCGCTTCCTCGGCAGCGGCCTCTTCAGCCGGTGCTTCGGCTGCAGCGGCCGCCGCAGCAGCCGCTTCTTCCGCCGCAGTCTTGGCGTCTTCCTCAGCCTGCTTGCGGCGGTTTTCAGCTTCCTTCAGACGCTCCTGCGCCTTGGCTTTCGGCAAGTTTTTCTTGGTCTGCTCCGCATAGGTGCGCGCCGGCATCAGCTCGGCATCAGCCAGAAAGCGCGCGACACGATCGGTCGGGGTCGCGCCGTGGCTCAGCCAATAGCTGATCCGCTCCGTCACCAAACGGATACGGTCCTCATGCTCTTTCGGCAGCATGGGGTTATAGGTGCCGACACGCTCAATGAAGCGGCCGTCGCGGGGGCTGGTGCCTTCGGCAACCACAATCCGGTAATACGGCCGCTTCTTCGAGCCACCGCGGGTCAAACGCAATCTCAACGCCATTCGAAAACTGTCTCCTTCAGAGGTATCTTAACGTTCCTAGTGTTGCTTCATCCTGAATAGCGTGGGCTGAAAGCGGGGCTTATCTAGAGGCGAATTCACAAAGGCCTCTCGGATACGTCCCTGTACTTCCACACAGGATGAGATGTTCTGCTGTATTTTCCGCTCACCGGCTTCCGCTTATCGGCCAAGCTTGGGCATTCCCCCCATCGGCGGCATGCCGGGCGGCAAACCACCACCGGGGCCGCCCATGCCGCCCAGAAGACCGGCCAGACCCTTGCCGCCGCTCTTCTTCATCTTCTTCATCACCTGGTTCATCTGTTGATGCTGTTTCAGCAGCTTGTTCACCTGCTGCACGTCCAGGCCGCAACCGGCGGCAATGCGGCGCTTGCGGCTAGCCTTGATAATCTCCGGATGCTGCCGTTCCTTGGGCGTCATCGACAGGATGATGGCTTCCTGGTGCCCCAACAGCTTCTCGTCAATGTTGGCACTGGCCATGGCCTGTGTCATCTTACCGGTGCCCGGCAACATGCCCATCAGGCCGCCCAGGCCGCCCATTTTCTTCATTTGGCGAAGCTGACCCAGCAGGTCTTCCAAGTCAAAGCGGCCCTTCTGGACCTTTTTCGCCAACTTCTCTGCTTCGTCCTGCTCGATGGTCTCGCTGGCACGCTCCACCAGGCTGACCACGTCGCCCATGCCAAGAATGCGGCTGGCGATGCGGTCGGGATGGAAGATTTCCAGCGCATCGAGCTTCTCGCCCGCGCCCAGGAACTTAATCGGCTGGCCGGTCACTGCCCGCATGGAGAGC
Organism: Alphaproteobacteria bacterium; assembly: GCA_965202745.1. GTDB lineage: Bacteria > Pseudomonadota > Alphaproteobacteria > Bin95 > Bin95 > JACKII01. The sequence goes on along the minus strand of CBDBCB010000013.1, from coordinate 98,651 downwards.
GCTGCACCGCCGCGCGCATCGCCGTCGATACGGGTCAGCACGATGCCGGTAACGCACAAGCGCTGATGGAAGGTCTCGCCGATCTGCACGGCGTCCTGGCCGGTCATGGCATCGGCGACAAGCAGCACTTCGTTCGGCTGCACAATCTCTTTGACCGCCGCCGCTTCCTGCATCATGGCTTCGTCGATGGTCAGGCGGCCCGCGGTATCAACGATCAGAACGTCGTAGCCACCCTTCTTCGCGGTATCGACTGCACGCTTGGCAATAGCATTGGGCATTTCGCCAAAGACAGGCGGTACCACATCAAGCTCAGCCCGCTGGCCGAGCTGTTGCAACTGCTGCATGGCGGCGGGACGATGAACGTCGACCGAGACCATCAGGATTTTCTTGTTTTCGCGCTCTTTCAGGCGCAGGCCGATCTTGCCGCTGGTCGTGGTCTTACCGGAGCCTTGCAGGCCAACCATCATAATGACTTGCGGCGGGTTCCCGCGAATATTCAGTTCGGACGCTTCAGCACCCAGCATTTCAATGAGTTTGTCATTGACGATCTTGATGACCTGCTGGCCGGGCGAAACCGAGCGCAGAACTTCCTGGCCGACCGCAGCCGCTGTCACCTTGTCGATGAACGAGCGCACCACGGGCAGCGCCACGTCGGCTTCGAGCAGGGCGACACGGATTTCGCGCATCGCCGCTTTGACGTCAGCCTCCGACAGCGCGCCGCGCTTGCGGAGCCGGTCGAACACATCGCCGAGGCGGCCGGTAAGGCTCTCGAACATACGCGCTGTTCCCTTGCTGTTGGGGCTTTTGCAAGCCGGTTAATACAAAACGCGGAACGCGCCAGTGCGCGAACCCTCGCGGACTGACGTGTTAGATTTCGGGAGGTCATAGCTGCCTTGCACGAATGCGGCAACACGTTTGTGACATTCATGCTAATAGGCGCATTCAGATATTCTGTACAAAAGAAAAGAACAAGTGCGCCGCCCATTGGCGCGAATTGAGGAATGTTCCCGAGATGAAAGCGTTCTTGCGCGGGCCAATGCCCTTTCTATGCCTGGGTCACAGCTTCAATCACATGCTGATCCTGTTGTTTGCCACCGTCGTGGTCGTGGGGCCGCTGGGCGATGAGTTCGGCATGTCCTATGGCCAACTGGTCGGTCTGGCCTGGCTGGGCTTCATCCTATTCGGCGCGGGTGCGCCGCTGGCCGGTTGGCTGGCAGACCGCTGGAGTTCAGTCGGCACCATGACGCTCTATTTCCTGGGCATCGGTGGTGCGGCAGTGTTGGCGGGCGTGGCCAGTTCCCCCTGGGAAATCGGCATCGCCCTTTCCGCCATCGGCCTGTTTGCCTCCATCTATCATCCGGTCGGTATTCCGATGATCATCCGGGCAGCGGGCAAAAACCGGGGCAAAATGCTGGGCGTGAACGGCATTTTCGGCTCGCTCGGCATGGCCAGCGCCGCCATCGTCGCAGAGCTGCTGACGCTGAGCGTTAGCTGGCGCGCGGCGTTTATCGTACCGGGCCTGATCTGCATGGCAGTTGGTGTGCTGTTCTACCTGCGCTGCCGCGGTCTGAACCTGGACGTTTCCCGGGCCAAGGCGAACGAGAATGCCAGCCTGAAGGACTTCATCGCCGAAGTCGGCGCAGGTCCGTTCTTCCGCCTGATGGGTCTGTTGGCACTGCTGACCTTCTGTATGGGCATGGTGTTCCAGGCCATGACGTTCTCGCTCACCAACGTGGTCGAGCAGCGGGTGGGTATTGCCCTGGGCGCATTGCTGGGCGCAGGCGCGCTGACCTCCGCCATCCTGGCCGTCGCGGGCGGCGCACAGCTGATTGGCGGCATTCTGGCGGACAAGTATCCGCTGAAGCGTCTGTTCCTGCTGAGCTACGGCATCATGGCCCCTGCCCTGCTGCTTTGCTCGCAGGCGGCGGACGGCACCATGGTCTTCGGCCTGTTCATGGTGATGGTTGCCACCGTGGGTACCCAGCCGATTTCAGACGCGCTGTTCAGCAAGTATGTGCCACAGCGCTGGGTCAACACGGCCTACGGTCTGCGCTTCGCCATTTCGCTTTGTTCCAGCGCGGCGGCGTTGCCATTGGTCGGCTTTGTGTTCGATAGCACTGGTGAGTTCTTCTACCTGTTCATCGTACTGGCCGTGTTCGCCGCGGTGGCGGTTGCCGCCATCGCGATGCTGCCCACACCGGCGGACGAACAGGGCAAGCCCGTGCCCATCGCGGCGGAGTAAGAAGCGGCGGCAAAAAAAGCGCAGAAGCTCTTGTTCAGCCTGAGCAGCGCCAATGGCGCGTATCGAAGGGCATTGTAGATCAACCCCTTCGATACGCCGTGCTGCGGCTACTCAGGACGAGATTTTGCCTTAACCGTAGCTTTTCGCCATGCCTTCAGCCGGGTCGGCCTGCGGCCCCCAGGGCATGATTGGATAGCGCAGGCCCACCTTGCTAAGGCCCGCCAGCCCCTCGACGCCGCGCGCGAATTCATGCGGTGGCATGGCAAGCAGCATTTCATCGTCCGCGACGCCGCCATAGCGGCGCTCGGCGAAGCACGGCACGCTGATGGAGGTATCGTTGGTCAGCAGCGCCCGGCCCCAGCTATCGGCACACGCGCTCTCGCCTGTAATCGTCATGTCGTAGCGGCGGTAGCGCTTCCATTGCAGGCCGTTCACGAACAGGATCGTCTGGCCGGGTGTCGCGTAGAACAGCACGATACCCGGCGGATCGAGCCGCCCGGAGCGCAACGGCGAGACCACCGTGCCGACCCAGGCACCATCGTCATAGGGCGCGCGGGGCATGGTGTCCTGATGGCTCTTGGCGGCGGCGCGGTTCTCGAACCAGACACCGTCCATATGCTCACCCGACAAGCAGCCTTCGTCCGGAATGTCCAAGCCCATGACGCCACCGCAATTGCCGCCGGGCCGTACGTTGTCGGCGGCGATGCCCATGGTGAAGCCCGCCACACGCGCTTGAGTCACCAACTGGCAGGTAGTATAGAAGCGGCCGGCTTTCGGTCGGCGCAGGCCGCGTACATCCTCAAACTCGTCCTGGCTTTGGAAGCGCTTCATGCCAATCGGCATGGTGCGTATCTTCAGGTGCTCGATCAGCTTGGCCGACAAATTAGCGAGTTCTTCCGCGCCGACCTGGTATTCTTCGGGTATCGGGTTGCCTTGGGCATCGACAGTAGCACTGGGCATGTGGCTTTCCTCCGTTTGAGATTTACGCAAGGATGCCATGCGATCCGTTTCCGAAGGAAGCCCCAATGCCATTCGCTTCGTCGCACCATTACGAAATTTACTATGAGACCAACGGAATAGGCCCCGCCGTCGTCCTGGCCCATGGCCGCGGCGGCAATGCGGCCAGCTGGTTCCAACAAGTGCCGGCATTCGTCAATGCCGGGTACAACGTCATCACGTTTGACCACCGCTGCTTTGGCCGGTCCTATTGTCCGCCGGAACATTTCGACCGTGCCTATTTCGCCGACGACCTGGCGGCGGTCCTGGATGCAGCGGGAGTGGAGAAAGCCGCTGTGGTCTGCCAGTCCATGGGCGGCTGGACCGGTCTACGCCTGGCAGTAGAACGGCCAGACCGGATTGCAGCACTGGTGCTATCGAACACCACAGGCGGGGTGACGACACCAGCAGCAGACATGGCCATTGCGATGGCGCGGCAAGCCTTTGCCAAGCATGGCATTGCTTCCAGCGCCGTCGCCGCGGATTTCCCCGCGCGCGAGCCGGAATTGGCCTACCTCTACCGCCGCATCGACAGCCTAAACGTGCAATTGACGGATGATCTGCACTCCCTCAGCCCAGTGGCCACAAGTGCAGAGGAATTGGCGAAACTGACCTTGCCCGCGATGCTGATTACCAGCGATAACGATACGATCTTACCGCCCGCCTCCATCAAGGAGATCGCAGGCCTCGTTCCCGGCGCAGCGATCAAGCAATTACCGTCGGCAGGTCACTCGCCCTATTTCGAAACGCCGGAAACCTTCAACCAGACGGTACTAGCGTTTTTGCGCCAGCACTACCCAGTGTGAGCCAATGCGGGCTATTCCAGCACGTACCAGCGGTCGTCAGGGTCGAACGCCTCCATCTTGTCGGCGATAGTGACCGTGTCCGGCCCTAGATCCGCTTCGTAGAGCACGCCGCTTTCGCCGATCAGGAAACTGATAACGCCGGTTTCTTCGTACTCTGCCGGGTAGGCCAGCAGGGCGTGCCCGGCAACCATGTTTCCGTTGATGATGTAGTCGAGTTTGCCGCCCGGCGCGCTTGCGCCCTGCTTGGTCAGGATCTTGTAGTAGTAGCCGAGATAGGGTTCCGGCTCATACGTATCGCCGCCGACCTTGTATCCGGCAGCCGCAGCAGCAGCCATGAAAGCGCCAATCGGGCTTGGATCTTCGCCCTCGTCAGCCGGCCAATAAAGCCCGTCGCGCTTGCCCGGCGTGCTGATGATGCGCGACGCAAACGCCATCATCGTCATGATCGTCAAGCCTGAAATCAGCCTGAATATCTACATAGGCAAACATCAGCTCACCAACGTCGATTTCATTCCGACCGATGCGGCGCAATCGGATTTCGTCACGGGCGGCTTCCGCATTGAAAGCCCAGGTGCCGCCAGCCTGTTTTTCCAGACGGATGGGAAACGGCCACTGGCCGGTGCCGACATAGAGCGTTGCCTAGCTCGCCGCTGGTATCGACCGCACCCGGTTGAGCGCTTTGTAGGCCTCCAGAAACTCGCTCCAGATCTCCCGGTCCCTGGCTTTCTCGCCTGTCAGCAGTATGTCTTCTGCCTCCGGCCCGAAAACCGTCAGCACGGCTGCTTTATCGGCGGCTTCCAGCCCTTTGATTACGGCGGCCACCGCGGCTTCCGGCGTCGCGTACTTCGCGGGCTCGGCATTTGCTGCCCTCAGCGGCAGCCCCGCGATCAGCAGGGCAAATATTGTTTTTCGGATCATTCCATGCCCCTGCATTACCGGCGCTCCCGTTTACCGCCACCGCGGGTTGCTTTGGCCTTGCCGCGGTCCTTTTTCCGGCTGGCATTGCCGTCCCGCTTTGCAGTCTTGTGCTTGTCAGCGCCTGCCTTTCGCTTTGGCGCGGCGTCTGTCTTGCGCTTGGCGGGCTTTGAGGCAACTTTCTTCTTGCTGCTGTTATTGCCGCGGTCGAGCGCCTTTTTGGCTGCCGGGCCGCTGTCTCGGCTGCCAGCAAACGCATTTTTCGTGACCTTCTGCTTCGGGCACTTTACCGTGCCGGAACCTGCGCCTGCGTCACGTTTTTTCATACGGCTTTGCAGGGAGTCAGCCTTGTTCTGGCTGGCGGGGCGCTTCACGTCGCGCGCGCTCATTTCCCTTCAAATTCGACGACTTTCTGGTACCGGTTTTGCGGTTCACCACCTTGTCGTTGCGCTGTTTGATGTTGCGCTTGGCTTTCGCCTGTTGTCGACGTTGATATTGACATCGCCGCCAACATTGATGTCGCTACGCCCCGGATAAGGCCGGAAGCCCCCGCCATACATCAGCGGCGGACCGCGCCAATAGCCGTAATAGGGGTCATCGTCATCGAACAATTCGTTGACGATCATGCCCGCACCGAACGCCATCACACCGGTCAGCACCATCTCGCCGCCGGTGTATTTCGTGTCGTCGTCTTTAACAACCGTGGTGGAGGTCACCGGCTGGGTATAGACGGTCTGGCTGTCATAAGCCGGCACATAGATCACTTCCGGGTCTGTTGGAGACACGGTGATCTGGTCGTCGGCGACCTCTACTTTCTGCGCTTCATTGGATTCCAAATTGCCTGCCGCTGCACCGCATCCAGAACATCCCCATCCTGCACAATCATGGCATCGCCGAGCTGCTCGGTCCAATCGATCTCTTTGGCCATGCGCTCCAAAACGGTCGGAAAGCCCGCCGCCAGCACGGCAATCGATGGGTCCCAGCCCTCGGCCTCAGTCGCATCGGCCCGCTTGTCTGCCGCCAGGTCCTTATTCTCGCCTGCCCAGCGTTGCGCCTTCACAACATCCAGCGGATATGTCGCCGCCACTAGGACCTGTGCCAGCAGTGCGTCAGGATAGAGGGCAACCGGTGCGACCAGGTCATCCAGCTCTTCTTCGGTATAGACATCTTCCGGCGGGGCTTCGTCCGCCTGGGCGTCGCCATCCTCTGTCGCCGCTGCATCGCCGTCACCGGCCGGCTGGGTCGTGGAGGCTTGCTGCGCGATGCTGTCCATTGGTGCCAACGCGCCGAAATAGGCGCATAACACCGCCAGCGCCGTCAGCCGAAGCGCCCCGAAACCGCTCATCCCCATAAACTTTTACCTCCAAATCCCTCAAGGTCATCCGCAAGTTAGGACCTTACTTTTCCATAGGCAAGTGATGTGATTTGGTGATGATACCCAACTAATCACGCAGCGACCGCTGGCCCCCTGCCCCCAAACACGAAGACGGACCGCACCATGCTTTTTACCCATGAACATGACGAACTGTGCCGCACGGCCAAAAAGATCGTCGATACGCACATTAATCCCTTCATCGATGATTGAGAGGAAGCGCACAAATATCCAGCGCATCAGGTAATGAAGGTGCTGGGCGACGCCGGTCTGCTGGGCATCTCCAAGCCGGAGAAATATGGCGGGCTCGGCCTCGATCATTCCTACGAGATCGTTGCAGCGGAAGAGATGGGCCACATTCACGCGAACGGTGTGTCCTCCTCCATCGGTGTACAGATGAACATGTGCACACCGTCGCTGGCCAAATACGGCTCCGAAGAGCTTTGCCGGGAGTGGCTGGTTCCCACCATCGCGGGCGACGTGGTCGGCATCCTCGGCGTGTCGGAGGAGGGCTCCGGTTCCGACGTCTCCAGCGTCAAGACCTATGCCAAGTGCGACGGTGATGACTATATCATTAACGGCTCGAAGATGTGGACGACCAACGGCGTGCAGTCCGACTGGATCTGCCTGTTAGCCAATACCAGCCAGGACAACGGTCCGCACCGCAACAAGTCGCTAATCGTGCTGCCGACCAACCTGCCGGGCATTACCCGCACCGAGTTGAAAAAGCTCGGCATGCATTCCTCCGACACGGCGCAGATATTTCTGGACGATGTGCGGGTCCCGGTTGCCAACTGCATCGGAGAAGAGAATCGCGGCTTCATCTATCAGATGGAGCAGTTCCAGCAGGAACGCTTGTATGTGGTGGCCCGTTCCCTCGGCGTGCTGGACGACTGCATCGATATCACCATGGACTATACCAGCCGGCGGCAAGCGTTCGGCCACTCGATCCTGGACCACCAATGGGTCGCCTACCACCTGGCGGAGATGAAGACCGAGGTCATGGCCTGCCGCGCGCTGCTGCACCAAGCGGCAGAGAAATACGTGGCGGGCGAGGACGTGACCCAGCTCGCCAGCATGGCCAAGTACAAAATGGGCAAGCTGTCGGAGAGCATCCCCGGCGAATGCCTGCGCTTTTGGGGCGGCCAGGGCTACATGCACGAGAACCGCATCAGCCGCATCTACCGCGACACCCAGCTGGCCGCCATCGGCGCAGGCGCGAACGAGGTCATGCTGCAGATCATCGCCAAGAACATGCGGAAGGCGATTTGATAGTATTCTGACAAATTCCGCTGGTGTTCTGAGAGGCGCAAATGCCCAACAATCTCGCTAGGAAGCTGCAACAGCGACTACGCGATATCACCAAATTGTGGCCGTTCTCCTGCAGGAGAACGGCGTTTTGGCGACGCTTGAGCTAGTAGTACTCGATCAATTTCGGGTCAAGCGCGAGAGGGAAGTCCACGCCTGCGGTCAGGTGATACGGATACGGACCGGCACAACAGACTTGAAAGTGCTACGCACCAGTTTTGGGGAAGAGTTCGCCGGACTGGCCGAAACCTATCCGCGGAACTTTGCCGGGCTGATCGTGGACGCAGGCGGCTATATCGGCTCCAGCGCCATTCAATTCGCGCTCATGTACCCCAATGCAGAGGTGGTTTGCATCGAAGCATCGCTGGAGAATTACCGGATCCTGGCCGCCAACACCGCCGCCTATCCCAACATCAGAGCGTGCAATGCCGCGCTCACCGGGCCGGATGGGCCGGACAGCATTGTGGTCAGAAACCCAGGGATGGGCCATTGGGGCTTTACGACGGTCGAGGGAGCCTACGGCAAAAGCCTGACCGGTGGTGAGGAAGTTCCAACGGTGACGCTCCAGCATATCCTCGATCAGTCCCCCAATGACCATATCGCAATCCTGAAAATGGATATCGAAGGGGCGGAGCTCGATATTTTGAGCAAGCCCGACGCAGCGCTCAGCGAAGCGGACGTGCTGGTCATCGAATTGCATGACCGCATCCTCGCCGGCTGCACGGCGGCCTTCCGTCAATTTTCGGCAGACCGTTTCGTGTTTCACGACAATTACGAAAAATATATCTCCGTGCGGCGGTAAGGCTGACTGGCCGCCTGCCGACTATGTCAGGGCTTAGCCTGCCATCATGGCCGCCACCAGCGGTACAAAGGGAGAGGTTGCATCATAGCGAGTACCTGCGCTCAGGCAGAATGCGGGATGCAGCAACCGATCTGTTGCCATCTCCGCATCGCTATTGTCCGTCAGCACGAATTTGCCACCAAGCTCATCCAACACGCTGATATCAGCCGCCATACCAGGGCGGATGCCGCCGATCTCATCCGCAATGCCGAGCAAGCTGGCCGCATTGGTTGTGACCGTGGCGACCACCTCCTCCAAACTGAGGCCCAGCGCCAACAGCTCCGTCATGGCAATGGTCAGGCTGAACGGCGCGACACAAAAGAACGGATTACTCGCGCGGTCGTCGTCCACGCCGGCCGCCGGCAGTTTGACGTTATAGCCATGCATGTTCGCCCCCAACGTGTAAGGACGCAGGCCGGTATCCAGTACCCGCCGCGCGACATCGAAGCTGAAATGCGAGCCATGACCGACATCCACATGCACGCCGCGCGCCAGCGCCTCCCACACCAGCGGGTGTATGTCGCCGGTCTCCGCCGAAACAAAGCCGCCAGGGTGGCGGGTAAAGGGGTGGGCAAGCACATCGCCCAGTGCCATCAACGGCAGCAACTCGCGCACAACCTCGTCCGGGTCGATGCTTGCGCCGTCCTTGGTGGGCCAAAGCTGGCCTAGATGAATGTAGAGCGGCAGCCCAACGCCGCGGGAAATCTCCTTGCCAAGGCGGATTACATCCAGTCCCCAGCGGGAGGTGCCGCCGATCTCCGCATGGGCCTTAATGTCCATCACCATGTCCGGGTTTTCGCGCGCAACGCGGGTGGTATGCTCCACATTCACGCCGTTCGGACCATAAAGCTCGGGATAAAGGTGCCCCTCCATCCCACCGACCAGATAACAGGAAATATAGCAAAGGCAGCGGCTGGCCGATGGCTCCGCCACAAAATGCCGGTAGCCGCCTAGCGTCATACAGCTAGGCCCGCCCTGATCGACCAGGGTGGTGACACCGGAATACACCCCCACCGCATCAGCAGGTAGGCCGAACCGGCCGGTGACATGCTGGTAGACATGGGCGTGGGTGTCGATCATGCCGGGAATGGTCAACCTGCCGGATACGTCCACCGTCTCACCGCGGGGCTGGTCAGCCAGCGAGGGGGCGACCGCCACAATCAGGCCGCCGCGAATGCCGATATCCTGGGCAGTTGCATAGTGATTAGCCGGATCGACTATACGGGCGTTGCTGAGAACCAGATCGAAAGGCGGTTGCATGGGCGGTTATCCATTCGAATGGGACATGAGGGGGCAAGCGACGGAAGAAGATTGGCAAGAAATGTGCCAAAGTCCTGGATCGTTAGCGGCCTCGACCGGCGGGCCCGACAGGGGTATGGGTAGACACATAACAACCCATCCTGAGGAGACCCCCATGGCCAAACGCGACATTGATCTCGCATCGACCGATCTCTTTGACATCATGTACTCCATGCGCGCCATGCGCCGCCTGAAGCCGGACCCGGTGCCGGACGATCTGATCGTTAAGATTCTGGAGGCCGGTATTCAGGCCCCGAACGGCGGCAACAATCAGACCTGGCACTTCATCGTCGTCAAAGACATGGAGATCAAAAAGGGTGTGCAGGTTTGGTACAAGAAAGCGCTGGATGAGGTCGTCGGCCCCCGCTACGCCACCAGCGCGCCGCCGCCCGGCTCCGACGCGGACAATTACCACCGCCAGCACCTGGCCGTGGAATATCTGACGGATCATTTCCATGAAGCCTCGGTTTGGATCGTTTGCTGCATCAAAGGCCAGAGCGGTCTGCCGTCACGCATGGCGGGCGCATCCATTTATACCGCGGTTCAGAATATGATGCTGACCACGCGGGCACTCGGCCTGGGCACCAACCTAACGACCCGCCACCTAGTCTTTGCCGAGGAAAGCGAGAAAGCGCTGCGCCTGCCGGAAGGCCTCCAGTCCTACGCGATCCTGCCGATCGGTTACCCAATGGGCAATTTCGGCCCGGTGACGCGGGGCGATCTGAGCGAGTTCGTCTCGTTCAATGAGTTCGGCACACCCTGGGATGTGGTTGCGAAATAGCATCTCATGACAGCGAAGCAGCATGTTGTCGTCATCGGCGCAGGTCACGCAGGGGCTTCGGCCGCTGCTGCCCTGCGCCAGGGCGGCTGGGATGGCCCAATCATGCTTGTCGGCGATGAACCGGAACTGCCTTACCAACGCCCGCCTCTGTCAAAAAGCTGGCTGAAGGGTGAGGAAAGCGCCGAATCCCTGGCGTTACGCTCTCCCAAATTCTATGGCGAGCAAGCCATCGACGTGCAGATTTCCACCAGGGCAGAAGCGATCGATGCCGCCGGGCAGACCGTTGCTTTGGCCAACGGAGCACTGCTGCACTACGACTACCTGATCCTGGCGACCGGCAGCCGCAACCGCCCTCTGCCCGTCGAAGGCGCAGATCTGCAAGGCATTCTGGAGCTGCGCACGACGGCCCATGCCGGTGCCCTGCAGGCCGCATTGCAGCCCGGTAAACGGCTGGCTGTGGTCGGTGGTGGCTTCATCGGATTGGAAGTGGCGGCGTCCGCCCGAAAGCTAGGCGTGGAGGTAGCGGTAATTGAGCGGGAGCCGCGTTTGCTTTCCCGGGTCGTATGCGCGGAAGTCTCCGCATTTTTCGACAAACGCCACCGCGGGGAAGGCGTAGAGTTGCTGCTGGACACAGCCGTCAGTGGTTTTTTGGGCAAGGACGGACAGGCCAGCGCCGTCGCTCTGGCCGATGGGCGGGAGGTTGCCTGCGACATTGCCCTGGTCGGCATCGGCGCCATCCCCAACCAGGAACTGGCACTGGCCGCCGGGCTTGAATGTGCCAATGGCATTTTGGTCGACGACGATGCCCGCACTTCCAACGCCCGCATATTCGCCACCGGTGACTGCGCCAACCGGCCCATGCCCTTCTATGACGAACGCATCCGCCTGGAAAGCGTGCCCAACGCCCTGGAGCAGGCGAAACAAGCCGCCTGGGCCATTTGCGGCAAGCCGACCCCTGCTGCGGAGGTGCCCTGGTTCTGGTCCGATCAGTACGATATCCGCCTGCAGATCGCCGGGATGCCATTTGGCTCCGTTCAAACGGTCATGAGAGGGTCAATCGACGAGGGCAAGTTCGCGGTCTTCCACCTTGATGCAGACGACCGGACGCTGTGTGTTGAAGCCGTCAACTTTCCCCAGGCCATGGCCGTCGGGAAAATGATGATCGGACGCCGCGTGCGCATCGCTCCCGCACGGCTGGGAGATGCTGCGGTGCCGCTCAAAGAGCTGCCCAAATAACCGCCTCGAATGCAAGCCACGGAAAAGAATCCGGATTTCGGTGGTGGTTTGTGACATTTGTCACTGCAAAATGCCACTAACCACCCTACCTAAGAGTGGAGAGACAAACCGCCGGAGACGGCAGGAACATGTTGCCCACTGCGGCAACGCCGGCCTGATGCGGAGGTTCTTCTTCTCACTTACCCCTTGTTACCCATGACTTAAGCGGCCCTTCGGGGCCGTTTTTTTATGGTGGAAAGGTTGCGCATTCGCTGCGCGACATTGTTGACCTTCGCGGTCCATACACCTAGGCTGCCGACAATCCCGCGCCAAAGCGGGCAAATCAAGGCATGGAGGTTCCGTGATGGGATTGATGCGGCGATCAATGATTGCTGCTGCCGCGCTGACTGTCGGCTTCGCCGGTAGCGCCCTAGCAGAGACGCCGAAAAGCGGCGGAATTTTGAAATTCGTGGTTCCGGCAGACCCGCCGAGCTATGACGGCCATCAGGAATCAACGTTCGCGCTGATCCACCCGATTGCGCCGTTCTACAGCCTGCTGATCAAGGTAAATCCGGCGAACCCGGGCGACCCGACCGACTTTGTCTGTGACCTTTGCATCGGCGACGTTCCAACTCCGACCGATGGCGGCAAGACCTACACCTTCAAACTTCATCAGAATGTGAAATTCCACGATGGTGAGAAACTGACGGCCAAAGACGTGGTTGCCAGCTGGCAGAAGATCCTGGACCCGCCAGAAGGTGTGCGTTCGGTTCGCGCCTACATGTATGAAATGGTCGACAGCGTCGCGGCGCTGGATGATTACACGGTTCAGTTCAAGCTGAAGAATCCGTCATCGGCGTTCATTCCTGGCTTGGCCAACCCGTTCAACTTCATCTATTCGGCCTCCAAGCTGAAAGCTGATCCGAACTGGTACAAGACCAATGTCGTCGGCTCCGGTGGTTTCACCCTGAAAGACCGTCAGCCTGGTGCCCTGATCTCCGGCACGAAATACGCCGATTATCACGTTGCCGGTAAGCCATACCTGGACGGTTTCGAGGCAATCTTCGCCAAGAAACAGTCTCTGCGTGTGCAGGCGATCCGTGGTGGTCGTGCCTCCATCGAGTTCCGCTCGTTCCCGCCGAAAAGCCGTGATGACCTCGTGAAAGCGCTTGGTGACAAGATTACGGTTCAGGAAAGCACCTGGAACTGCAACATTACGGTTTCGTTGAACCATGGCCACAAGCCGTTCTCCGATCCGAATGTGCGTAAAGCGCTAACCTTGGCCATCGATCGCTGGGGCGGTTCCGAGTACCTGTCCAAAATCGCGATCATGAAGACCGTTGGAGGCATCGTTTATCCGGGCCACCCGCTGTCTGCGGCCAAGGAAGAACTCGAGAAAATTCCGGGCTACTGGCCGGACATCGAGAAGTCCCGCGCCGAAGCGAAGCGTCTGTTGAAAGAGGCCGGCTATCCGAACCTCTCCTTCGACCTCTGCAATCGTAACGTTGACCAGCCGTATAAGATTGCGGGCACCTGGTTGATTGGCGAGTGGAAAAAGATCGGCGTTACCGCTTCGCAGCGCGCGCTGGCCACCGGTGAATGGTACCGCTCCTTCCGCGAGACCAAGAACTACGAAGCTTGCGTGACGGCGTCTTGTCAGTCAGTCGTGAACCCGCCGCTGGACGTTGCCAACAACATCTCGACCGATCGTTCCGCGCAGAACTATCGCGATTATATCGATCGTGATGGCGATGCCCTGTACGATGCGATGTTCGCTGAGCCGGATCCTGCCAAGCAGCGCGTGAAAATGCGTGCCTTCGAGGACTACATCCTCGCAGACAAAGCGCATTACATGGTTGTCCTTTGGTGGCACCGTTTGATCCCGCATCGTAGCCACGTCAAAGGCTGGGTTGTCGGTCCGAGCCACTATCTCGGTCAGACCCTGGTCGATGTTTGGCTGGACCCTGACGCCGACAAGTAAGTCGCGTCAGGCCTGACAAACAAGCTAGTTATCGTCGTGTGGGGCACCCGTTCTTGGTTTGAGCGAGTGCCCCATTCGGTAGTGCATACCGGTCGGCGTCAAAGCTTCAGCCTCCAATAGAGCGGCACAAGAATGCATAAGTATCTCGTCAAACGAATTCTGATGATGATTCCCACCTTGGTAGGTGCGGGCATCTTCATCTTTTTTCTGCTGCGCTTAATCCCAGGCGATATCTGTCTGATTAGGCTTGGCGGGTCCGGCGAAGCGGTTGATGCGCTGGCGCTTGCCCAATGCCACAAAAGCCTCGGTCTCGACGAACCGATGATCGTGCAGTTTCTCACGTGGTTCCTGAACTTCTTCACCTTCGACTTCGGCTACTCCATGTGGACCGAACGGCCGATCATCGATGAAGTCGGACTGCGTTTTGAGCTGAGCCTGCAGATTGCCCTGATGGCGACATTCATCAGCATCATCATTGCGATTCCCCTGGGTATTGCATCGGCGGTCAAACAGAATACCTGGGTCGATTATTGCGTCCGGACATTCTCGATTGCCGGCATCGCCATGCCCAGCTTCTGGCTCGGTATTCTGCTGATCCTGGCAATTTTGCTTACCACCCAGTGGTGGACGGGCATCCCCTGGCTGCCGCCGATCACCTACGTTCCCATTTGGGAAGATCCGGCCCAGAACCTGCTGCAGCTGATCTGGCCCGCACTGGCAACTGGTTACCGGTACTCGGCAGTGTCCACGCGTATGACACGCTCAGCCATGCTCGAAGTACTGCGGGAGGATTATATCCGCACCGCACGTGCGAAAGGCGTGGTGGAAAAGCTGATCGTCAACCGCCATGCGCTGAAGAACGCGATGTTGCCGGTTGTAACCATTATCGGCATTGAGTTTGCGTTCCTGATGGGCGGTCTTGTTGTCACTGAACAGGTGTTCAACCTGAACGGTCTCGGCAAGCTGTTTGTCGATAGCGTGACCAACTACGATTATACCATGACCCAGTCATTGGTGCTTCTCGTGGCCGTCATCTTCGTTATCACCAACATCTTCATCGACGTTCTGTATGCGTGGCTCGATCCGCGTATCCGGTACAGCTAACCAGGCAGGAGGACAGAACCATGACTGCTGCCACCAATATCGAACCGGCACAGCTGCCAAAGCAAAAATCAATCCTGACCATTGTCGGACGCTGGTGCAAACGCCAGCCGCTCGGTGCAATCAGCGGCTTTGTTTTGGTTGCGATCATCTTCATTGCGGTCTTTGCGGAGTTCTTCTCACCCCATGATCCGGTACTGAATGACTTCTCGGTGATGCTCACGGCGCCCGACTCTAGCTATCTACTGGGTACCGACCAGTTCGGCCGGGACGTGCTCTCGCGTATCATCTACGGTGCGCAAACCGCGTTGTTCGTTGGCTTTACGGCTGCTTTCTTTGGCTCGACCATCGGGCTGATCCTGGGCGTCACCAGCGCCTATCTCGGCGGTCTGTTCGATCTGATCTTCCAGCGCATCATGGACGTGTTCATGGCGTTTCCGTCGATCATCATCGCGCTGGCCATCGTCGCAACCTTTGGCACTGGCACGGAAATCGTCATTTTGGCGATCACCATTCCCATGATCCCGAACTGCGCACGCGTCGTTCGCTCCAGCGCCCTGGCCTTGCGGGATATCCCCTATATCGATGCCGCCCGCTCGCTCGGTTTCGGTCATATCCGCATCGTGTTGCGGCATATGGCACCGAACGTGATGGCGCCGTATCTGATCATGTTCACCAGCTTTCTCGGCCAGGCGATTCTGGCAGAGGCTTCGCTCAGCTATCTGGGCCTGGGCGTGCAGGAGCCGACCCCGGCCTGGGGTCTGATGCTGCAAGGCGGAGCTGAGGAATATGCGGAGAGCGCGATCTGGGTCGCGATCTTCCCGGGCCTCGCCATTACCCTGGCGGTGTTCGCGTTCAACCTGTTCGGTGACGCCGTTCGCGACACCCTCGACCCGCGCCAGCGCTCTCAGTAAGAAGCGCAAGCGTGGCTATTCCGGGGAAACGCTGCGGTTGGGCAGGCGACGATGCACAATACGTCGCCTACCACGACACCGAGTGGGGTATGCCGCAGCGGGATGACCGGGTGTTATTTGAGAAGATCGTCCTGGAAGGCTTCCAGGCCGGTCTTTCTTGGATCACCATCCTGCGCAAGCGGGAAAACTTCAGAGCCGCATTCGACGGCTTCCAACCCCACATCATAGCTTCGTATGACGATGCCAAGCAGGCCGCGCTGATGGCCGATGCTGGTATCATCCGCAACAAAGCAAAGATTGCGGCGACCGTCGGCAATGCGCAGGCTTGGCTGGCAGTAATGGAGCGGGGCTCGTTCAGCGACATTCTCTGGAATTTTGTTGATGGACAGCCGCAACAGAATGCCTGGCGCTCCCTCAGTGATGTGCCACCGGTAACGGACACCTCCAAGGCAATGGCCAAAGAGTTAAAGCGTTTGGGGTTCCGCTTCTGTGGCCCCACGACCTGCTATGCTTTCATGCAGGCGATGGGCCTGGTGAATGACCACTTGGTTACTTGCCCGCGCTATGAAGACATCGCGGCTCTCGGCGGCCAATAACCTCTGCTCGCGTTTGGGCATTGCAGCATGGCCAGGCCGTGTTGCTGCGCGGCGCCTCGCGGCCCTGCCCCTCTCAGTGATGATTCTCGGCTTGGCGCCAGCCGCCGCCGTGCCTCCAATAAAGATGGCACCCTGCCAGCGATGGTACAGTCTCTGGCGAACGCGGCGAGGCCCGGGCATCGCCGCCTGCTGCGCATCGGGATGGAGGCGGTTGGCGGCGCACACCTCCCGAACCATGCTGCAAACCCTGACCTGCCCCTGGCAGATGGTTGGGATGTTGTCGTCGTGCAGGGGTACAGCGACGAGCCCATCGCCCCGACGAAGGGTGAAGCATTCAGAATGGCCTTGGAACTGCTCAATGCCCGCATTCTGTGTGCAGGCAGCCAAACCGCGCTGTTCATGACATGGGCCTATAAAAACCAGCCGGCCATGACTGCTGAACTCGCCAGTGCCTATCTGGTAGCGGGGCAGAGCATCAATGCACAAGTCGTGCCGGCAGGTCTCGCCTTTGCGGCAGCCCTGCGCGACCGGCCGCTATTGGCGCTCTATGTGGAGGAGGATGCCAAGCACCCCTCCCCTGTCGGAACCTACCTCGCCGCCTGTACATTCTATGCTGCTTTGTACGGTCGCTCCCCCGTCGGTGCGGGTTTCATCCTGCCAGACATGCCGCATGAAACAGCGCTGTTCCTACAGGAAACCGCCTGGCAGACAGTGCGCCAATACTATCAATGGCCGCTATCTGGCCCCTAAAGCGGTATCAGGTATAGCGATGCGCGTCCGTGACTTGCCAGCCGCCGCCACAGCTTTCCGGCATGGGCTCTGCATAAGCTTCGGCTAACGGTGACTTGCCGTAACCACCGGGAATATCCAGCACATATTCCGGCTGACACAGCCCGGAATAGTGCCCGCGCAGCCCTCGGACCAAAGCTCGGCCTTCTGCGACGGAGACCCGGAAATGGCTGGTTCCCCGCGCCAGGTCCGGATGGTGCAGGTAATAGGGCTTTATCCGGTTTTCGACGAAGGTCCGCATTAACGTGCCCAGCGTGGCCAGATCATCATTCACGCCGCGCAGCAGGACTGTCTGGCCCAGCATCGGAATGCCGACATCGATCAATCGCGCGCAGGCGTCTTTGGCAGCGCAACGTAGACCGCTTTCTCGCTCTTCAGTGCTGCGAGCAGGTCCGGCGTAATCCGCTCCGGGGTCACAACCGGCACGCGGCTGTGAAAGCGGATGACCTTCACGTGCTCTATCTCACCCAGCGCAGTCATGATCTTTGCGAGCCGCCGCGGCGACAGGATCAGCGGGTCGCCGCCGGTGAGGATAACCTCCCAGATTTCGCCATGAGCGCGGATATAATCTAGGGCCGCCTCCAACTCCCCCGCCGGCAAGGTCCCCTCGCCGTTTGGTCCAACCATCTCCCGGCGGAAGCAAAAGCGGTAATAGATGGGACAGACATGGACGGCCTTCAGTAACACTCGATCGGGGTAGCGATGCACGATACCGGGTACAGGGCTGTGGGCCTTGTCGCCGATCGGGTCGGCGAGTTCTTCCGGCAAGGTCGTGGCTTCTCGCGCATCCGGCAGAAACTGTCTGGCGATGAGGTCAGCTGGATCACCGGCGTCGATCAAGCCTGCCATGGCCGGCGTCACGGCAACGGCGAACGTTTCAGACACAGCGGCCAGGGCCTGGGCGGTGCTCCGTGTCGATCAGGCCCGCATCCACCAAGGCATCAACGGAATGAAGAGCCTCAGCCTGCCTCTGCATTCGCCATCCAGGTTTCGATCTTGCGGGCCAGCGGCACCGCGTTGGGTGGCCGGACCATGGTCATATGGTTGCCCGGATGAGAGATGAAGGTCACGTCCGCGCCCAATATCCCCGTCCATTCCCGTCGCAAGCGCGCCGTATCGGGATTGTCATCCGCCTGGATGACGAGGATTTTGGGTAGAGAGAGTGCGTGCGCTCTATACGCAAAGTTCGCCATATTGTGGGCTTCGTCAATGTCCCGCAGGGCCGAACGCAGCCCGAGAGTCGCCGGAACCGTTCGGCCGATGCGCTGCCGCATCAGCCCGAAATCCCTGTCCCGGAATGGCCGGTATATCGCCTTCACCAGCGCCAGCGAATCGCCGTTTGGCCGGGTTGGATCGATCAGGATCAGGTGAGAAATGCTGTCCCCCTTGCCCCACCAGCACCCGCGCGACTTCCAACGCCAATTTGGCCCCATAACTATAGCCTATCAGGTCATAGGGGCCGTGCGGTTGATGCAGCTTAATCGACGCCGCACAATGCTCCGCCTGGGTGGTAAACGAGGCATCCGGCGCTTCCCGGCCGTCCATACCCTTCGGATGGAGGCCATGAACGGGCCGGTCTGCCAACAGTCCGCCGACCAGATCCAGATAGTCCGACAGATGGCCGCCGACCACACGGGTCGCAAACAATGCCGGCAAACGGCCGCCGCGTTTAAGCATGACCGGCGCATTGCTGAGGCCAGAAGCTTCCATTGCGTCGATCCTTTCTGCCAGGCGAGCAACGGTTGCGCCATCCAATATTAGGCTTTCAAGCGGCAGTTTTACCTTAAACGCTGCTTCAATCGCCGTCAGCATTGTCATTGCCTGCAGAGAATCGCCGCCCAGGTCGAAGAAGTCTTCCGCGAGATCAAACTCGCCATGCCCCAAGATTTCACGCCAGATAGCGGCAAGCCTTTGCTCGTTCAGCGAATTGGTGTCGTCCAGTGCGCGAAGAGTGTCTGGGATCAGGTCCAGAGGGTCCGGCAGCCGACCTTTTGCGATTTTGCCATTGGGCGACAACGGCATTTCGGGCAACTGCAGGTAGACAACCGGCACCATATAGCTGGGCGCACGGGCATTGAGGAACTGCCACAAATGGCGGCCAGTGGGTGGCGGGTCCTGCTTTGCCGTGAAGAAACAGGCTAATTGCAGCGTGTTGCGCCGCCCCTCGTAAGGAACAACCGCCGCCAGATCCACGCCTGGATGCTCAACCACCATTTGTTCAACGTCGGGCGGCCTTACCGTGTAGCCACGCACTTTGACCTGCTCTTCGCGCCGGCCGACCAGGGTGACATCGCCATTGGCGTCGATATAGCCAAGGTCCCCGGTATGGTAGCGCCAGTTACCGGGACGCACGTTGTCGGGTTTAAACACATTCACCGACCGCTCTGGGTCATTGAGGTAACCGTGCGGCACCAATGGCGTGGAGAAAGCGACCTCCCCCAGCTCGCCCGGCAGCACTTCCTCGCCATTCTCGTCCAGGATGAACAGTGTACCGGGGCGGATCGGTTTGCCAATGGGCAGGATCTCATGCACGACCGGGCTGCCCTGGCGGTGCGTATAGACAGTCATCGCACCATATTCGGAGGATCCGAACCGGCTGATCAACTCAGCGCCAGGGCTGAATTTTTCGTTGAAGGTTTCCAGGTCGCTGCGGACGATTGCCTCGCCCAGCAGGAAGATTTTGCGCACATGCGGCAGCTTTTGCGCGGCAGCAGTCATCTGACGGTAGAGGAACATGTAGCCGACGAAGTTCGTGACTTTCCGTTCGTTCAGCCACTCTGCCAGCAGTACCGGCCCCTTCAGGCCAAAATCGAAGCATTCCTGGCGGACGCCGTCGCAGAGCATCCGCAACTGGTCTTCCCAGCGGAAGGTCCAGAACGAGCCACCTATATCATCCGGCGTGAATTGGCTCGCCCGGTTGCGCTCCCAACGGTCGATCAAGAACTGCCGGGGATTCTGCCAGTCTTTGGGCCGGCCGGTCGAGCCCGACGTAAACACAATTGTCGAGAGGGAGGTAGGGTTGGCGTCGACAGGCTCAAACCGGGGAATTTCGCTGCGGAGCGGTGGCTCTAGCGTCAGGAATTCCTGCGGCGCACCGGTGCTTTTCAACTCCGCGGCCAGCGCTTCCTGGCCCGGCGGCACCAGGATTCGGGCCATTTTCGAGTGGACAATCAAGTCTGCCAGCACCTGCACCGGGTGCCGCGGGTCCAGCGCGCCAATGCATTGCCCGCTCTTGAAACAGGCGAGATTGGTCGTAATGCTGAGGGTGCTGATGGGACCCAGATAGCCATTGATATCGTTGTCGGACTGCCGCAACGCATGCAAACGGTGCGCGAGTTGGTCGGAAGCTGCGTCTACCTCTGTGAATGTCAGTTCGCGGACATCATCGACCAAAGCAACCTTGTCGGGCCGCGATGCGACCTGGCACGCAAACTCCTCCAGAATGCTCATATTGTCTGATCGAACCCGCAATTGTTGGGTAATAATGATTGTTGCCCCTATTCTTACGCGCCCTCTGAGGTTCGTCAACTTATTGTTTTATTGTAGCTTTGATCATATCCGCGCAGACAAAATTTTGGCATCCCATTCAAAGCCGTTCTCCGGTGCGCAGCGAGTAGTTGTACATCGGCGGCAGATATTCCAACGTGCCATGCCCGCCCCTGAATCGAACTGGAGTCCAGGCTATGAGCCAGATCCACCGTGTAACCTCCCCCGATGCTCCAGAGCCGCCGCCCGATACCTGGTCCAACTGCCTGGTCGTCGGCAGCACCGCCTATATCGCCGGGCTGACCGCCCGTGCGCCGGACGGCTCGGCCCAGGGTGGGCTGGACGATTACGGACAGGCCAAGGCCATCTTCACCAAAATCAAGGCGCTGGTGGAGGCGGCCGGGGGCCAAATGGCCGACGTGGTGAAGATCAATGTCTACGTGACGGACATCCGCCGCCGCGAGCAGGTTTGGAAAGCCCGGCAGGAGTTCTTCACCGGCAACTTCCCCGTCAGCACTCTGGTCGAGGTCTCCAAACTGGCGGACCCCGCCATCACGGTAGAGATTGAAGCCGTGGCACACCTGGGTGCTGGCAGCTAAGATTGCTTCGGAGACAAAAATAACACTGGCTCCCGGCCTGAATTAGGAAACCCATGAACGACACTTACGAACTTTACGCCATCAAATATGGCTCGGTGGTTAACCGGCCCATGAGCGAGAACTTCATCGGCGGCGACCCGCACGATATGTCTAAGCATCTGGACTATTTCATCTGGGTGGCCACCAACAATGAGCGCACCTTCGTCATCGACACCGGCTTCAATCACGAGGTCGCGGCCATGCGCGGGCGCAAGATCGACCGCCTGCCGCGCGAAGGGCTCGAACTGCTCGGCATCGACGCGAACAAGGTGGAAGATGTGATCATCACCCATCTGCACTACGACCACGCGGGCACGTTCGGCGACTTCAAGAACGCGCGGATGCACCTCCAGGAAAGCGAGATGCATATGGCCACCGGCAAGTGCATGTGCCACGCGCCGCTGCGCATGCCCTACCACGTGGAGGACGTGTGCGAGATGGTGCGCAAGGTCTATCTGGAGCAGGTGTCGTTCTATGACGGCGACGAGCAGATCGCACCTGGCATCAGCCTGCACCTCTGCGCCGGTCATGCTGCGGGCATGCAGTCGGTACGGGTGAAGACCAAGCGCGGCTATGTGATGGTCGCCAGCGACGCCACGCACTTCTACATGAATTTCAAGGACAAGAAGCCCTTCCCCATCCTGGTGGACATGGCCAGCATGATTGAAAGCTGGAGCAAGCTGAAATGGCTTGGTGACAGCATCGACCACGTGATTCCGGGCCATGACCCGGCCATGCTAGACTATTACCCCGCCGCCGACCCCTCGCTGGAGGGCATAGCCGTCCGGCGCGACGTAGCACCGAAAGTATCCTTGGTATGACCAGTTGGAATGACCGCCGCAAAGCCTTCCGCGCCGTAATCGAGGGCGATATCTGCGTCCATCCAGGCTCGGTTTACGACCCCATGTCCGCCCGCATCGCGCAACATATCGGCTTTGAGGTCGGCATGTTCGCGGGCTCCACCGGCTCGCTGACCGTGCTCGGCGCGCCTGACCTGATCGTCATGACCCTGACGGAGTTTGCGGCCCAGTGCCTGCGCATCAACCGGGCCGCGGAGATCCCGCTGATAGTGGATGCGGACCATGGCTATGGCAACGCGCTCAGCGTCATGCGCACGGTGCAAGAACTGGAGACCGCAGGCGTCTCCGGCATGAGCATCGAAGACACCGAACTGCCCCAGCCCTATGGCGAGACCAAGCAGCGCCTGCTCTCGCTGGACGAAGGCATCGGCAAGATGAAAGCGGCCATGGCGGCGAAGGAAGATCCGGCGCTTGTCGTTGCAGGCCGGACCTCCGCCTGCGCTATCGCCGGACTGGACGAAGCCGTCAAGCGGGCCAAGGCCTATGAGGCTTGCGGCGTCAATATCCTGTTCATGGTCGGCATCACCACACGCGCGCAACTCGACGCGATCAGCGCGGCGACGACCCTGCCCATTATGCTGGGCGGCTCCACGCCGGAGTTGCAGGACAAGGAGTATCTGGCCAGCCGCCGGGTGCGCATCGCCCTGCAAGGCCATCAGCCCATCGCAGCCGCGCAGCAGGCGGTCTACGCCACACTGAAGGCGCTGCGCGATGGCGTAGCGCCCAAGGACCTGACCGGGCTGCCCTCAAAGGACCTGGTGCATGTCTTCACGCGCGGCGGTAGCTACGACGCCTGGAGCAAGGACTTCCTGGACCAGTAACTCCCTGTGGTGAATTCCTGGAGGCCGCTCACAAAGCGGCACAACCGGGACTTGTTTCGAAACCCGCTGTGTCGAAACAGGTCCCGGCTCTTCGGCCGGGAAGTCGGTTTCCTGTAATTTCAATCCAGACCTGAAACTAGTTTGCTTGCAGCCTTGCCATGTTGAGGGTTAGCATCCTCGACCAATATTTTTGGCTATATGGTGAGGAACTCCCCCATGCATGATCTGGTTATTCGTGGCGGCACGATTGTCGACGGTACCGGCGAGCCACCGTTCGTCGGCGACGTGGCCATAGACAACGGCAAGATTACCTCCGTCGGCGGCACTGCCGGGCCGGGCCGGGAAGAACAGGACGCCACCGGCAAGCTGGTGACACCCGGCTGGGTTGACGTCCACACCCACTATGACGGCCAGGCCACCTGGGACCCGGAACTTGCCCCCTCGTCATGGCAGGGCGTGACCACGGTCATGTTCGGCAATTGCGGCGTCGGCTTTGCCCCGTGTAAGCCCTCCGACCACGAGGCCCTTATCGACCTGATGGAAGGCGTTGAGGATATCCCCGGCGTCGTGCTCGACGAAGGCCTGAAATGGGATTGGGAGAGCTTTCCGGAGTTCCTAGACGCCCTAGAGCGCCAGCCGCGCGCCATCGATATCGCCGCCCAGATGCCGCACCACCCGCTCCGCGTCTACATCATGGGCCAGCGCGCCATCGACTTCGAGGACGCGACGCCCGACGACATCGAGCAAATGCGGGATCTGACGGAAGAAGCCCTGAAGGCCGGTGCTTTTGGCTTCACCACGTCCCGCACCGAATCCCACCGCACCACCAGCGGCGAGCGTGTGCCCGGCCGCTACGCCAAGAATGACGAGCTGATCGGCATCGGTCAGGCGTTCAAGGCCGTCGAGCACGGCGCCTACGGCATGCTCAACGACTTCGAGGATGAAGCGGGTGAGTTCGAGTGGATGAAGCAGGTAGGCAACGATACCGGGCGTCCGCTCTGGTTCTTGCTGACCGGCCGCTATTCCGACCCTGACCGCTTCAACCGCCTGATGAAAGGCGTGCACGCTGCCCGCGATGCTGGTGCCAGCGTTACCGCACAGGTGGCCAACCGCGCAGTCGGCGTGATCCTCGGCCTTTCGACATCCCTCACGCCCTTCAGTGGCCGCCCCAGCTTTGCCGCGCTTAACGGCATGCCCCATGCAGAGCGCCTGGAGAAGCTGAAGGACCCGGCCTTTCGTGCTAAGATCCTGGCGGAGCCCAACTCCGACGAGTTGCTGAACAAGTTGCCGCCACTACAGCGCGCCATCGCGAGCCGCTGGGACCGTATGTACGTGATGGATGACCCGCCGCAGTACGAGCCGCCGGATGAGGCTGCCGTGGAGACCGCCGCCCGCGACGTTGGCAAGGAGCCCCAGGAATTCGTCTACGACTTCATGACCGAAGGCGAAGGCAAGGGCATGATCATGTTCCCGGTCACCAACTTCCACACTGGCGACCTGGAGCCGGTCTATGAGATCATGCAGGACCCGGCCACCATTGTCGGCCTCGGGGATGGCGGCGCGCATTGCGGCCAGATCTGCGATGCCTCCATGCCGACCTTCATGCTGACCCATTGGACCCGCGACCGGACCAAGGGCGGTAAGTTCCCGATCGAGTGGGCCGTCCGCCGCCTAACCAGCGAGACCGCGGACTTCTTCGGCTTCACCGACCGTGGGCGTCTGAAGCCAGGCCTGAAGGGCGACGTGAACGTCATCGACTACGACAAGCTGATGGTGCGCCGTCCGGAAGTCGTCTTCGACCTGCCCGTCGGTGGCCGCCGCCTGGTGCAGCGCGCTGACGGATACGAGGCCACCTACGTTTCTGGCGTGAAGGTGTTCGCCAATGGCCAGCACACCGGCGAGCTTCCAGGTAAGCTGGTGAGAGCCGGCCAGGACAGCGCCATCACCGCCGTCGCGGCGGAGTAGTCCTGCCGCCTAGCGAAACAAAGCCGCCGGGAGTTGGCCAACTTCCGGCGGCTTTTTTGTCTTCAGCCAATGGTGGCCAGGCGTAACACTACCCAGCCTTGCGCGCCTGCTTTTTGCGCTCGTGGATGTCCAGGTAGCGTTTGCGCAGGCGCACGCTGGTGGGCGTGACTTCAACCAGTTCGTCGTCGTCGATATAGGCCAGCGCCTTTTCCAGCGTCATGTTCACCGGCGGGGTCAGGACAACGGACTCGTCCTTGCCGCTCGCACGAAAGTTGGTGAGCTGTTTGGCCTTCAGCGGGTTCACGTCCAGGTCCGTGGTCTTGGCATTTTCGCCCAGGATCATGCCCTGATAGACCGGGTCGCCCGCATTGACGAACAGGAAGCCGCGGTCTTCCAGATTGAACAGAGCGTAAGGCACAGCCTTGCCCTGCTCCAGCGAGACCAGCACGCCCGTGCGGCGGGTCTCAATCGGGCCTTTGTAGGGGGCATACTTGCTGAAGACCCGGTTCATCACGCCTGTGCCGCGGGTATCGGTCAGGAACTCGCCATGGTAGCCGATCAGCCCGCGGGAGGGAGCCAGGAACACCATGCGCGTTTTACCGGCGCCAGCGGGGCGCATCTCCTGCATCTCGCCCCGGCGCACGCCGAGTTTCTCGACGACCGCACCAGCATACTCCTCGTCAACGTCGATAACGACTTCCTCGATGGGCTCCTCGCGCTGGCCCTGCTCTTTGGTCTGGAACAGCACTCGGGGGCGGGAGACGGAGAGCTCGAAGCCCTCCCGGCGCATGCTCTCGATCAGCACGGCAAGCTGAAGCTCACCGCGGCCAGACACTTCGTAGGAGTCGGCATGCTGGGTCTCGCGCACCTGAATGGCGACGTTGCCCTCGGCTTCGCGCAGCAGGCGGTCGCGGATCAGGCGGCTGGTGACTTTGTCGCCTTCCTTGCCTGCCAACGGTGAGTCGTTGACGGAGAAGATCATGGCCAGCGTCGATGGGTCGATAGGCTGGGACGGCAGCGCCTCCGTCACTTCGACAACGCAGATGGTATTGGCGACGTTGGTGTCGCTAAGGCCAGCGATGGTGACGATGTCACCCACCTGCGCCTCGTCCAGGGTTTCCCGCACCAGCCCGCGATAGGCCAGCAGTTTGGAAACCCGGCCATTCTCCACCAGGTTGCCGTCCCGGTCCAGCGACTTCACCTGCATGTTCGGCTTGATCTTGCCGGTCTCGATGCGCCCGGTCAGCAGACGGCCCAGATACGGGTCGCGCTCCACCGTCACGGCCAGGATGGAGAACGGGGCGTCCACGTCCACCTTCGGCGCGGGCACATGCTCGACGATTTTGTCGAACAGCGCATTCATGTTGCCGGGGCGCTCATCCGGTTCCGCCGCAGCCCAGCCCTGCTTGGCGCTGGAGAACAGGGTCGGGAAGTCCAGCTGTGCCTCGTTGGCGTCTAGTGCGGCGAACAGGTCGAAGGTCTCGTCCTGCACCTCGAACGCGCGCTGCTCCGGCTTGTCCACCTTGTTGATCAGCACGATCGGGTTGAGGCCCAGGCGCAGCGCCTTGCCAACCACGAACTTGGTCTGCGGCATGGGCCCTTCGCTGGCGTCGACCAGCACGACCACACCACCTACCATGGTCAGGATACGCTCCACCTCGCCGCCAAAGTCGGCGTGGCCGGGGGTATCGACGATGTTGATGCGGGTGTCTTTCCAGACGACGCTGGTGCACTTGGCCAGGATGGTAATGCCGCGCTCGCGCTCCTGGTCATTGGAGTCCATGGCGCGCTCCGCCACCTGCTGGTTTGCACGGAAGGTGCCGGACTGATGCAGCAGGCAATCGACCAGCGTGGTCTTGCCATGATCGACGTGCGCGATGATGGCGATATTCCGGATGTCCATGAGCCTGGCTTTCGCGAATGGCAGCGCCCCGGCATCCTGTGTCTTCTAAAGGCGGTGCGGGCGGCGGCGGTTGTTTGTTTTGGAGTTGGCTGCTAGATAAGCGCCAGATTGCGAGCGGGCAACTGGCGTCTTGTCACGCAACGTGGAGTATTGGCAGGGCTGTTCCTGATTTCCGCAGGATTGGGCTTTGCAATGAACCGGTTTCCGATCCAATGATGCAGCGTGGGTCAGAATGAAAGAGCTATTTCTCACAAGCAATCTTGCCGCGATGATAGCATTGGTCATCGCGCTGGTTTTCGCAACCCCTGCACCCGCCCAGCCGCAAACCCGCTCAGCGGTGGGTACGAGCGTGCAAAAGATGGCGAAGGGGGCGCTCGGCGTCCTGGATATCTCTGTCATTCCCAACGAGTCCGCCAGCACATTGTTCCTCGATAGCTCTTCCGGTGATGATTATAACTTCCGGGCAACCCAATTTGGTGCCGCTTTCACGGTCAGCGAGAATACTCCCATCTACATGGAAGGCTTTGCCGGCGCCTCGCGTTACGACCCGACTTTCCTTTTCAGCGGCCTGACCCATGAGCGGAAAGTGCGCGCCAAGTGGACCAGCTTTGCAGCCACCGGCGGGCTCGGCTGGGATTTCCGTCTGACAGAGCACCTGGTTTTCCGCCCGATTGCCAACATTTCGCTGGGCGCGGTCATCAGCGACGCGACCATCGCGCAGGCTGTTCTCAACGACGTCCTCGGCACGGACATCAAGTTTATCGAGAACGGCACCATGTATTCATTCGGCTATGGCGGTTCGGCCATGCTGGATTACGAGTACAAGTCGCGCGAGTATGAAATCGACTCAGAATTGCGCTTCAGCCATATCTGCCTGCAGAATTTCGGGGCTCCTCCAGCCTAAGTCGAGGCACGGCCGATGCAGTCACCCTTGGCATGTGGAACCGGATACGCGTTCCGACCAGGCTGGAGGCTTTCGGCGGCCCTGTCCGCGGGGTGGGTGAACTGGCGGGTTCGTGGCTGATCGGCGACCAGTCGCTCGCGCTGCGGTCAGACTGGCTTGCTCAGGTTGGTTTGGGTCTCGAATTCGATACGGCCAAGGTGGGCTGGTTTCCGCTCAGCCGCGTGCGCATAACTGCGCGGGCCATTCATGGGAAGCATCTTTATGGTACGCCAATCGGTATCGGCGCCACGTTCTAGCCCTGCGGCAGGACGTTGCCGCCAGGCGATACGCCACCTATTCTGACTGCGATTGCCAATAGGGAGAACCGCGAATGCCTACCGTCCTGACCAAGCACCAGATCGACGGTTTTTGGCATGACGGCTATATTTGCGTGCCGGATGCCGTGTCCGGGGACGAACTCACCGCCATGCGCGGTCTGATCGCCGACTGGGTGGAGGAAAGCCGGGCACACGCCGAGCCCTTCGGCCCATCCACGATCGACGGCCGCCCCCGCTTCGACATGGGCGGCGAGCACTCGGCGGAGAACCCGGCGCTGCGCCGCATCAACAACCCCTCCGACCTCTATGGCCCCTATGAGCAGGTGATGCGTAACGCCCGCGTGGTGGACATGGTGGCGGACCTGATCGGCCAGAACGTCAAGTTCCACCACGACAAAATCAACCTGAAGCTGCCCGGCTCTAACGCCGAAGTGCACTACCACCAGGACTTCCCGTTCACGCCGCACACCAACGACGACGTAGTGACCGCCCTGATCATGCTGGACGACGTGACCGAGCAGAACGGCTGCCTGAAGGTCGTGCCCGGCTCGCACAAGGGCGACCTGCACACCCTGTTCGCCGATGACGTGTTCACCGGCCGCATGCAGGACGGCGTCACGGCGGAGATGAAGGCCGCCGATGTGCCGGTAACCGGCCCCGCCGGCAGCGTCTGCCTGATGCACACCCGCCTGGCCCATAGCAGCGACCCGAACCACGGAACGGCGTCCCGCGGGCTCTACATCTGCGTCTACACCGCGTCGGATGCCTTCCCGCTCGCCAAGAACCCCATGCCGAACCCGAACGAAGGCACCATCGTCCGCGGTGAGCGCTCCCGCATCGCCCGCATGAACGTGGCGGCGGTGGAACTGCCGGAGCAGCCCAAAAGCGCCAGCTTCTTCACCGTGCAGGGCCAGGCGTCCAAGACCGCAGCAGAGTAAGTCCTACTAAACCTCCCAGCGAGATCCCGGTTCTCCCACCGGATAAAGCTCGGTGATCCGACCGGGAAAGCCTCAACTCGAGATCATCATGCTGTCCCGGCAATAGCGCCGGGATCTCCTTCAGAGCAAGCCTCTCGCACCGCAAAGCCAGCCCAAAAAAACTTCGTAAAACTAAGCTTTTATGCGCAAAACTAAACCGTTTGGACCTGAATAGGTTTAGGCGCGGTTTAGCCAAAGTTTACCGCCGGTTTATTGAAAGCTTGCTGCCGGTTTACCTGCTGTTTTGGCCATCGGCATTGCCCATTCTGCATCCCTTCCGAAAGGCCTCTTCGCCGCTTAGAATACCGTAATACCTCTTAAGGTTGGGTTAACGGCGATGACCGACGAAGCGCCTCTGCAAGCCAAGTCAACGGAACCAGCAGAGAACATATCGTCCAGAAAATATAATCAATTTATTCGTATAAAAAGTAATATAATGACAATCTTTACTTCAAAATGCGGATTTATCCGGAATCTATACTTTCTTTTTAGAAGGTAATTTTATATTTTCTAAAATTACCACTCAGAACAACATGTGAGTTATCGCGTACTATTTCTAGACCTTAGTCACATCTCCGATAAACGCACCATCGCTAACCAGTTTTTGCTGTAGCGAGCCAATCGGCACCTCGCTCGGCCCAACACCCTGTGCCAGCCCCATAGCAGCAGCGGTTCCAATGACTTGGCCCATCGCAAAGCAGGGGCCCGAGACGCGCAACGATGCCTGGCCGCTTTGTGTCGTCAATGCACACCGCCCTGCAACAAGCAGGTTGCCAACGTTCTCTGGGACTGTGGCGGCAAAAGGAATTTGGTGATAGCCGCGCCCGGCAACGAATTGCCACTTCACGTCGCCAGCTTCATGGGTTTCCAGCGGCCAGCCGTTCGCGCCAATGCTATCGGCAAAATCCTTGCAACCCAGCACATCCTCACCGTCCAGCGCGTAACGGCCTTTGATCCGGCGGGTCTCGCGGATACCGATCTGCGGCGCGGGTTCCAGCAGGTAGGCGTCCTCAAACCCTGTAACCTTGTCCCGCAAGAAACGGTAATATTCTTGTACCTGCTGCCTACCCAGCACTTCGGCAAAGGCCAAATCATCGGCGTCGGCACCATTCAACGGCGCGCCGTCGCGGCTGACTTGCGTGAGGTTAGCCCGCCACTCGCCCCGGTGCGGCTGACCGCGAATGATGCCAGCCTTGCGTGGCAGTGAATACTCGCCAGACGCATTCGCCTCTGCGATCAGCTCTCGCAGTTTCGGGCGGCCCTCAGCCGCGGCTCGCTCGTCATTCACATTGCCCAGGCGGAACATCAACGTTGAATAAGCCATGAACCCGTCATCGCCACCCAATGCGTAGGGCACGCCTGACCAGGTCGCTAAATCAGCGTCACCAGAGCAGTCCAGGAACGTTTGTGCACGGATAGCCCCCCGGCCAGACTTGGCCTCCACCAGGATCGCGTCGATGCACGGGCCATCCATGATTGCGCCCACGGCCTGCACATGAAAACGCAAATCGACACCAGCGCCGATCAGCAGGTCATCGGCTGCTAACTTGTAAGCAGCAGTATCATAGGCTTGGGCACCGGTTCGCAAACCATCCGGTCCCTGGATGATATGGGGCTCCAACAGACCATCTAGCTTCGCGAGCCGATCCAGTATGTCATCAGCGATGCCATGCACTACCTGCTGGATCGAGCCGTTGATATCCGCATGCAAACTGCAAAAATTGGTGACCATGGCAGCCGTCCCCATACCGCCGAGAAAGCCGTAACGCTCCAGCAAAATAGTGGACGCGCCGGTCCTGGCGGCGGAAGCAGCCGCAGCAATACCCGCTGGCCCGCCGCCAAGGACAACCACGTCAGCCTCGGCGATAACAGGAGTATGACGGGCTGGTTCGGTTATCGAGTTCGTCACCGGATGGAGCTCCTGAGAATGTTATGCCGACGGCATTAACCGATCATCTGGCTGGAAATGCCGCTCATTCTATGGGGTCAAAAAATATTGGGCCAAAAGCAAAGAAACGCTCTTTCCCGGCCGGATCGCCGGGCTTGACCCGGCGGGAGAGCCGGGACCTCGCTTCCGAGCGAACCTCGCCATCGCCTATAAGACCTGCCCTCAATCCTCCGGCGTCAGGCCATAGACCGCCTTAAAGCGCTCTTGGAACACCGGCCACACTTCCGGGTTCAGCAGGCGGTCCGGCGTCTTGCCGTCACGCACTGCAATCAGCTGCTCTGCCGTGATCTTGGCGATGTTGCGGCGGCTTTCGAAGGTGATGCCGGCGGTGTGCGGCGTCACCACCACATTGTCCATGGCCAGGATCGGATGATCCACCGGCGGCGGCTCGATATCCCAGACATCCAGCCCCGCGCCCGCCAGCTTGCCGCTCTGCAGGGCTTCGGTCAGCGCCTTCTCGTCATGGATGTAGCCGCGGGCGGTCGCCACATAGATCGCGTCGTCTTTCATGGCCCCAAACACACTCGCGTCCACCATGCCGCGCGTCGTCGGGATCAGCGGGCAGTTGAGGGAGACGAAGTCGCACTGCGCCACCATCTCATGCAGGCTCTCGCACTTCTCTGCGCCGCGCGCCTTGACTTCCTCGGCTGACAAAGGCGGATCATAGGCCAGCACCCGGCAGTTAAAGATGCCTTTGCACATCTCCGCCAGCCGCGTGCCCACATGGCCGATGCCGATAATGCCCAGCGTCTTGTTGTTCAGCTCGATGCCCTTGAAAGCCACACGCTCAGTAATGCCGCCCTTCCGGGTCGCGCGGTCGGCGTCGATGATCTTCTTCGCAACCGTCAGCAGCATGGCCAGCGCGTGCTCCGCCACGCCTTCCTTGTTGCCGCCCGCTTGGTTGACCACAGCGACGCCCGCCTTGGTCGCCGCCTCCAAGTCGCAGACGTCATAGCCCGCACCGCTGGTCGACAGCATCAACAGGTTCGGGCACTGCTCGAACAGTGGCGCCTCGCCCCACAGCGGCTTCGGCAGTTCGTCCTTGGCCGAGTTGATCTGATAGACATGGGCCTGGCGCAGAGCTTCGATGTTGGTCTCCATATCATCATGCCGCCCCCGCTTATCGACAACAAAGCCGCCATCAGCTTCCAGGATATCCAGCATGATGGGGTCCATCACGGTGTCGAAATAAATCAGATTCATGGCGTTCATGGTGCGGAGCGTTCCTCAAGCAAAACGAATATTTTGGAATTTGGACAGCATTCTAGGCCCGCTGACGCGGCAAGGGAATGCTGGTTTGCTTGGGAGCCGTTCGACAGCGCCGGTTACTGGCGCGTCAGAGGAAGGTGGGTGGCTCCGCGAGTAAGATTCGAACTTACGACCGATCGGTTAACAGCCGATTGCTCTACCGCTGAGCTATCGCGGAATACCCATCCAGCCAGGCCGCAGCACTGGCGAGAGCGCGGAACCTAGCGCTCTGTTCCGCATTTGCCAAGCCCGGATTTTGCCTGCGGCGGCCCGATGTGCCGCAATAGTTTGGCCGAAACGGTGAATTCAGCAGTGGTGGGGATCCAGTGCCCGCCGCCACGGATCGCCCAGAACTGCACCGCCGGGGCGGCTGCCGTCCCGCCCCAGGCGGGGAGACCTCGGTGCGGCAATCATCGCTGCGGTCGCGGTCGAACACGCGCGGCGGGCCAAGTGGCCTATTCCCGGCAAGGCCATGCACGCCCAGCCAGTACGCCAGCGTATCCGGCACCGAGCGCATGATCATGCCTCTGTTCAACAGGTCGCCCCCTTCCCACCGTATCACCGGGTCCTCTGTCGCAGGCGCGATCAGGATCGGGCGGGCGATGTCCGGCACCGGCATTTCCCTCGCCGGCAACGTCGCGATGAAGGCTGCGCCGGCGGCAAACGGCGCCGGGCGCTCCATCAGCAGCCGGAAAACCATCATGCCGCCGTTCGAGGCTCCCGCCACATAGATTCGCCGCAGATCGCCGCCACGTTTCGCCACTGCCCATCCGGCCAGCGCTTCCAGAAAGCCCTCACGCTCCGCCAGCCGGGGCCATTCCTGATGCGGTGAGTTCCCGCGCCGGAACATCTTGCGCGCGCTTTGCCCGCCGCCATGCAGCACGATCAGTACGGGTGCTCCCGGCTTCAGGCGTGCTGGCCGGAACTCCAGAAAATATCGCTTGGTACCGGCAAAGGGCATGGCCCGCTCGACCATCCCGGCAGGCAATGGCCAATCTTGCCCAGCGCCTAGCGCATGACGGCCCGGCGCGACCAGCAATCCAGCGATCAGCGCAAGCAGGCAAATACCCAACAGAAAACGCCGCCCGGCAACCGCCGGTCGTTGGGAAAGCATGGTCGTTACGAATTTCAAGGAATTAGTCCAAAGGATGGAGGCGCGAACCGGAATCGAACCGGTGTACGAGGATTTGCAGTCCTCTGCATCACCACTCTGCCATCGCGCCGTCCTTGCAACTATCGCTGCATGCAGAGCCGGTGTCGATAGAGCCGCATGCTCCTGTGGTCAAGCGGAAACCGACATGCGCGGGCAACCGCTTCGATGCACCGCTTGCCCTGGAACGAAAAATCGGATGCAATCCCGTTGCAACTATAGTATCGCCAACGCAGGTTCCGCTCGCTCAGGATCGCTGCTGACCGCCGCGCTGCTAGACCTACGCGATGGTCTGGTGGGTGTCGAGCAGGCGAATATCGGCCCCGTTACCGTCGACAGAGGATTTGACGCGCACAATGCCTACCTTCGACCTTGCCCGTCACAATATGGTTGAAAGCCAGGTTCGCACCAACAAGGTGACCGATGACCGGCTTATCAGCGCCCTTCGCCTGGTGCCGCGGCACCTCTTTGTACCGGCAGCCCGCCAGTCGCTTGCCTATTCAGACGAGCCGTTGGCGCTCGGCAACGGCCGGTCGCTGCCGTCGCCCATGGTCGCCGCCCGGCTCTACCAGGCCGCCGCCGTCAGCGATAACGACCTGGTGTTGGTCGTCGGCGCCGGCACCGGCTATGGCGCGGCGGTTCTGGGCCAGATGGCCAGCGCCGTCGTCTCGCTGGAACAGGACGAGGACCTGCTGTCCGCAGCACGGGCCACCCTCGAGAGCGGCGGCGGCGAGCTGGCCGAACTGGGCACCGGCGACAATATCATCCTGGTCGAAGGGCCGCTGAACGCTGGTTGGGCCAAGCAGGCACCCTATGACGTGATCGTGCTGGAAGGCGCGGTCGAAGAAGTGCCTCCGGCGCTACTCGATCAGCTGGCGCTGGGTGGTCGGCTGGTTTGTGTGCTGCGCCAACCGGGACAGCCGGGCCGGACCACGCTGATGCACCGCAACAGCGCGGGCATCGTAGCCTCGGAATTGTTTGATGCCATGCTGCCGGTCATGCCCGGCTTTACGCGCAACCGGGAGTTCGCGCTCTAATGAGAAGCTTCACCAAAATCCTACTTGGTTCAGCAGCAATGCTGGCGCTTTCCGCCGGATCTGTCTCGGCAGAAATGGACAGGATGCGGAACGCTTTCATCAAGGCCTACATGACCAACCCGGCACTGGAAGCCGAACGGGCACGGCTCCGCTCTGTCGATGAGAACGTTAACCAGGCCCTCTCCCGCTCCCGGCCAACCGTCACCTTCCGCGCTTCTGCAGGCGGCGGTCTCTTTGCAAACAACACCCGCGCAACGAATGGCACGAACGAAACCGCGCGCACGCCGGCATCTGCCGACATTCAGGTGACCCAGCCGATCTACCGCGGCGGCTCGAACCCAGCAGCGGTCGCCCAGGCTGAGAATGAGGTTCTCGCTGCCCGTGCCGCCTTGCTAAACACGGAACAGCAGGTCTTCCTGCAGGTTGGCTCCGCTTACATGAACGTGGTGCGCGACCAGGCTGTTGTTGAGCTGAACAAGAACAACGAAACGGTCCTAGGCCGCCAGCTCCAGGCGACGCGGGACCGCTTCCAGGTCGGCGAAGTCACCCGCACTGACGTCAGCCAGGCGGAAGCGCGCCTGGCCAGCGCAGAAGCCGACCGCCGTCAGGCTGAGGGCAATCTGGCTTCCTCCCGCGCCGATTTCGAAGAAGTGGTCGACGAGCCGCCGGGCTTCCTCGAGCAACCCACCGACTTTTCCGGCCTTCCGGCCAACCGCACCCAGGCAATCAAAATGGGGGCCATGAGCAACCCCCAGGTCATCCAGGCGATCTTCAATCACCTGGCGGCGACAAAGAATGTCAGCCTGGTCTATGGCGAACTGCTGCCGCGCGCCGACCTGGTTGGCCGCGCTGGCTACAATTACGAATCATCCAGCCCCGACTCCAAATCCGCCAGTGCTGAAGCCTTGGTGCAAGTAACAGTACCTCTCTACCAGGGCGGCTCGGTCCGCTCCCGGGTGCGTCAGGCCAAGCAGGTCGCCTCCCAGCGGCTGATTGAGATCGAGCAGGCCCGCCGCGCCGCTATCCAGGGAGCCACCACCGGATGGGAGCAACTGGTTGCCACCCGCGCCCGCATGAAAGCGCTGCAAGCTGAAGTCAGAGCGCAGGAAATCGCACTGGAAGGCGTGAAACAGGAAGCGCTGGTCGGCACCCGCACGGTTCTGGATGAATTGAACGCGGAACAGGAACTGCTGGACGCCCGCGTCGGCTTTGTCGAAGCCCAGCGCGACGAAGTGATTGCCGCGCTGACCCTTGGGGCTGCCGTTGGCCTGCTCTCGGCCCAGCCGCTCAACCTCGACGTCCCATACTATGATGTCCGCAGCCATTACGAGGCAGTCCGCGGCAGCTGGCTTGGCGTCAAAATCAAAGACAAATGGCAGCCCGCCTCGGCCCAATAGGCGTCGCCCCACCGGCATCGGAGGACTTAACCCATGGCAAACGAACCAACTCCAGGCGCAAAGCCATTACCCAGTACTAAAGGCGGCGCTTCGGATGACGACATTTTCGCGGAGATGGGGCGGATGCTGGCTCAGGACCAGCTGGCCAAGCCCGCACCGCCCGGTGCCGGCAACGACCTGCCGCTGGAGCTGACCACAATCGTCAAGCCAGGCAAACCGCAGCCAGCCAAGCCCGCCGCACCAGCCGCCTCGCCTTCACCTTCACCTGCCACAGCAGCAAAACCTGCCGCGCCTGCCGCTGGCACCAAAATCGGCGACGCTGTTGCCATGCTCGACGGACAGCCGAAAGCTGGCACGAGCGTGACCGTTTCCAACCGCAGCCTCGATTCCCTGGTCGCCGACCTGACCCGTCCAATGATCCAAGAATGGATCAACAAAAACCTGGAACGGATCGTACGGGAAGAGATAGCTAAAGAAGCCCCCTGACGCCTGATGCTCCGTAAACCGAACAATAGCCGTTTTGGACTATTGTTGCCGTTGACGCCTGGAGCGTAGGTTCCAGGCGTTTTCCATTTCTCATCCTTTGCCTTATGGGCCAGCCACTTCAGCGCCCTTTGGCTCCTCGCGAGACACCACTATGCCGGATACAGCCGCTCCCTCCGCCGCCGCATCGACCGACAAGCCCCCCCTCGACAAGTCATTCGCCTCGGACGCCGTCGAAGCCCGCCACTACGCAGCGTGGGAGCAGTCGGGGGCCTTTGCCGCCGACCCGCAGTCAAGCAAGCCGCCCTACACCATCATCATGCCGCCGCCGAACGTCACCGGTAGCCTGCATATGGGTCACGGCCTGACCTTCACTTTGCAAGACGTGCTGATCCGCTATCACCGCATGGCTGGCCGCGATACGCTCTGGCAGCCGGGCCAGGACCATGCCGGCATCGCAACGCAAATGGTCGTCGAGCGGCAGTTGGCCGAAAAAAGCATCACCCGGCACGACCTGGGCCGCGAAGCCTTCATCGATAAAGTATGGGAGTGGAAAGGCGAGAGCGGCGGCACCATTACCAGCCAGCTCAAGCGCCTTGGCGCCTCCGCTGACTGGCCGCGCGACCGCTTCACCCTGGACGAAGGCGTCTCCAAGGCCGTCCGTAAGGTGTTCGTCGACCTCTACCGCGAGGGCCTGATCTACAAGGACAGCCGCCTCGTCAACTGGGACCCGGCCCTGGAAACCGCCATCAGCGACCTGGAGTTCGAGCAGCAGGAGGTCAACGGCAATCTCTGGTATTTCAAATATCCGGTTGAGGGCCAGCCGGACCGCTTTCTGACCGTTGCCACCACCCGGCCGGAAACCATGCTGGGCGACACCGCTGTCGCCGTGCACCCGAATGACGAGCGCTACCAGGACCTGATCGGCAAGCACTGCATCCTGCCCATTGTCGGTCGCCGCATCCTGATTGTCGGCGACGAGTATGCCGACCCCGAAACCGGCTCCGGCGCGGTGAAGATTACGCCCGCCCACGACTTCAACGACTTCGAAGTCGGGCGGCGTCACAACCTCGAAATGATCAACATCCTGGACCGCAAGGGCTGCCTGAACGACCAGGTGCCGGAAGCCTACCAAGGCCTCGACCGGTTCGAGGCGCGGAAGAAGGTCGTCGCCGAACTGGAAGAAATGGGCGTGCTCGACAAGATCGAGCCACACACCCACCAGGTGCCCTATGGCGACCGCGGCGGCGTGCCGATCGAACCCTACCTGACAGAACAATGGTACGTAGACGCCGAAACGCTGACGAAACCAGCAATTGAGGCTGTCGAAACCGGCAAGACCAAGTTCGTGCCGGAAAACTGGTCCAAGACCTATTTCGAATGGATGCGCAACATCCAGCCCTGGTGCATTTCCCGCCAGCTTTGGTGGGGTCACCAGATCCCGGCCTGGTACGGCCCGGACGGCAAGATCTTCGTTACCGACAACGAGGCGGAGGCCGCGGACCTTGCCAAGACTCATTATGGGAAAGATACGCCTTTAGAGCGCGACCCGGATGTACTGGACACCTGGTTCTCGTCCGGCCTCTGGCCCTTCTCGACCCTCGGCTGGCCGGACAAGACGCCGGAATTGGAACGCTATTACCCTGGCGACGTGCTGGTCACGGGCTTCGACATCATCTTCTTCTGGGTCGCCCGCATGATGATGATGGGCATTCACTTCATGGGCGATGTGCCGTTCAAAACGGTCTACATCCACGCGCTGGTCCGCGATGAAAAGGGCCAGAAGATGTCGAAATCCAAGGGCAACATCATCGACCCGCTGGAGGTCATCGACGAATATTCCGCCGACTCTTTGCGCTTCACCCTGGTGGTGATGGCGGCGCAGGGCCGGGACATCAAGCTCGCCAAGAACCGGGTGGAGGGCTACCGCAATTTCGGCACCAAGCTCTGGAACGCCGCCCGCTTCTGCGAAATGAACCAGTGCGCCCTGCCCGCCGGTTTCGACCCGGCGCAGGTCACGCAGACGGTCAACCGCTGGATCATCGGCAAAACGGCCCGCGTTGCGACCGAAACCGCGCAGGGAATCGAGGCCTACAAGTTCAATGAAGCCGCCGGTGGCCAGTACCAGTTCGTCTGGAACACGTTCTGCGATTGGTACCTGGAATTCATCAAACCGATCCTGAACGGCGATGACGCGGCAGCCGCCGCCGAAACCCGCGCGACGGCAGCCTGGGTGCTCGACCAGATCATCCTGATGCTGCACCCGTTCATGCCCTTCATCACCGAAGAGCTGAACGAGCATTTCGCCTTTGCCGGCGAGCGCACCCTCATCACCGCGCCTTGGCCGGTGCTGGAAGGCCTGGAAGCTCCCGAGGCCAAGGCGGAAATGGACTGGGTTGCCCGCCTCATCACGGACATCCGCACCGTCCGGGCGGAGATGAACGTACCCGCGGGTGCACAGATCCCCTGCCTGGTGCAGGGCGCGTCCGCCGATACACTGGCCCAGTTGCAGCGCCATGCAGGCTACATCCACCGCCTCGCCCGCCTGACCGGCGTCGATGCCACTGCGGAGATGCCAAAGGACGCGGTGCAGATCGTCGTGGGCGAGGCGACTTACGGCCTGCCCCTCGCCGACGTCATCGATATCTCGGCGGAGAAAGACCGCCTCACCAAGGCGATCGAGAAGGTGGAGAAGGAAATGGATGGCATCGACAAGCGCCTCTCCAACCCTGGCTTCCTGTCGAAAGCCGACCCGGCAGTGGTGGAGGAGACGCGGGAGAAGCGCGATGCCCTGGCGGAGCAAAGCACCAAACTCGCCGCAGCAGTTGCGCGCCTGGCGGAGATATAGCGCGCCGCCACCGCGGCCTGCATGTCAAAGGACTGTTGTGGTTTGGCGTTAACGCCTGTTGTATGGCGCGCGGGTGACCTATCCTGTCCGCGCACCACATCACCGCGTAACCATCAACCCGTTATGGTACCGCGCCATCCTTTGCCCTTGGCGACCGTCAAGGAGAGATCCTGCCAATGACCCATTTTCTGCTTGTCGACGATCACCCCATGGTCCGGGCCGCGTTGGAAGTGGCGCTGAAACGCGCTCACCCCGGTGCCCAAGTCCTCCAGGCCGCCGCGCTCGACGAAGCGGACAAGGCACTGGAAAGCCACAATGATATCGACATGGTGCTGCTGGATTTGAACATTCCTGGCGCCAATGGCATTTCCGGCCTCAACGTGCTGCGGACCCGCTATCCCCGCGTGCCCGTAATAGTCGTCAGCGGGTTCGACGACCACCGCTACCAGGCCGAAGCCCGGGCTGCCGGCGCTGCCGGTTTTGTCTCCAAAGCCGCCGACAATGACCAGATGCTGGCCGCCATTGCAGCAGTGCTGGCGGGCGACAGCCACTGGCCCGACGGCCAGGCAGGCACGGCGGAAAGCGATGATGATTCCAGCCTGATCGCCAAAATCGCCACGCTGACGCCCCAGCAGATGCGCGTGCTCGAATTGTTGGGCCAGGGTATGCTGAACAAGCAGATTGCCCACGAACTCGACATCGTCGAGTCCACGGTGAAAGCGCACGTCTCCGCAATCCTGCGCAAGCTCAACGTGTATTCCCGCACCCAGGCCGTGTTGCTGGCCCAAAAACTGCGGTTTCAGTAGGCCCCTATGATGCCTCGTCACCCCTGCTGAGGCAGTGGGCCATGTAGGCCCGCAGTTCCGCCGGGCGGGCCGGCTTCAGGAAACACTCCACGCCCAGGGCCTCGGCACTGGCCGCCACTTGAGCGGAGCGGTCGGCCGTCACCAGCGCCGCTGGCAGCCCCGGATAGATTTCGCGCAGCCGCTCTACCACCATCAGGCCATTCACCAGCGTGTCCAGGTCGAAATCGGCAATCAGGAAGTCGGGCGCAGCCTCTTCATCTTCCAGCCGCTCCATCAACTCCTCATAGCTGGCAGCGCACAGGAGCGGGCATTTCCAGCGCGCGAACAGTGCACGCATTCCTTTCGCAATTTCCGCATCATTCTCGGCCAACAGCACCAGACGGCGGCTCCAGTCCGGCCCTGCCCCGTCAATCGCGGCATAGTTGGCCACTGCTTCGACCGCGCCAGGCGCATCCCTATCGCCCATAGGCAGGGTCACACTGAACCGGGTACCTTTGCCGACGTCAGAGCATAGATCGATGCGATGCCCCAACAGGTCCGCCGTCCGCTGGACAATGGCCAACCCCAGGCCAACACCCGGCACCTCGCCGGTTTCCCGGCTACTGCCCCGCCGGAACTCCTCGAAAATCGCCTGCTGCTCGTCGTCCGGAATACCGGGGCCTGTATCCCAAACCTCAATTTTCAGACTGGTGCCGTCACGCCGGACACCGACGACCACACCGCCGGTATCGGTGTATTTGACCGCATTGGTAATCAAATTCTGCAGGATGCGGCGCAGCAGCACAGGGTCAGTCTTGGCCCAGGCGCTTGTCGGTACCCAGGCGAATTTCAGCCCCTTTTCCACCGCTAGACCAACGGCCGCCTGGCCCAGATCGTCCAGCAGGGGGCTCAACGCAACATGACGGATGCTGGCTTCGATGCCGCCGCCATCCAGTTTCGATATTTCCAGCAGCGCACTCAGCAGCCCTTCAACCGAATGCAGCGCACCACTCAACCCCTTCAGGTTCTGCTGTGCGCTTGGCGAGAAGTCCGGCTTACTGTCTTCCAGCGCGCTCATATAAAGATGGGCAGCACTCAGCGGCTGCAACAGGTCATGACTGGCAGCCGCCAGAAAGCGGGTCTTGCTTTGGTTGGCGGCTACCGCCGCAGCCCTGGCATGCTCCAGAGCCTCCGCGGCTTCC
The DNA here is from genome assembly GCA_965202745.1 of Alphaproteobacteria bacterium. Lineage (GTDB taxonomy): Bacteria > Pseudomonadota > Alphaproteobacteria > Bin95 > Bin95 > JACKII01. Next base: position 57,526 of record CBDBCB010000013.1, on the reverse strand, counting down.
CGCCGTTGACGCACCTCGCGCTGCAATTGCAGGTTAACCTCTACCAACTCCCTGGTCCGGGCCTTGACCTCGGCAGCTAATTCCTCGCGGTGGTGTTCCAAGGTGCGCTTGGCCTGCCGTTCGGCAGTCTTGTCGGTGAAGGTGGTAACAAAGCCACGATCCGGCATGGCCCGGAAAGCAGCCTCAATCACAGTCGTGCCGGGGTAGAGAACGTCGATCTGCATGGGTGCCCGTGGCCGCCGCCGCTCGATCCAGGCGATAATGCTGGCTCCCACCCGGTGATCCAGCTTGGCACGGTGCCGCCCCATCAGATGGGCGACCTGGCGGACGCTCATGCCACGCTGTACGACATAATACGGCAAATTCAGCAGCTCGCAGGCCCGCCGATTCCATGTGACGAGCCGATTTTCCGCATCGAACACCGCCACGCCCTGGGCAATATTGGTCACGGTCGAGGCAAGCAGCGCCGCACCGTCTGCCACCGCCTGCACGCGGCGTGCGTCCTCTATCTCCAACAGTGCTGAGACATCGCTGAATACCGTCACCAAGCCGCCATCGGCGATGCGCGTATTGCTCACCTGCACCCGCCGGCCATCGGCGAATTTATGGGTGTAGAGACCGGTTGGATCGTTATGGCGGACGATACATTCCGCCATCCAGACGCTCGGGTCCTTGTCCCCCCACTCGATCAGGTTCAGCCGCACCACTTCCTTCAGCAAAGTTTTGTAGTCCGCCCCCGGCTGAACCGAGCCTCCCAACCCTTGCCAGAATTCGTGGTAACGGTCATTGCAGAGTACCAGCCTGTCTTCAGCATCCCAAAGGGCAAACCCCTCGCCGATAGCCTCAATCGCCTCCTGCAGACGCTGACGGGCCACACCGGACTCCATCAGTACTTCATCCAGCGAGCGCGGTTTTTCGGGAACTGGATTGTAAATATCCAAATCCGCAACAGCCTGGTTGCGGATCCCGGTCAGGGTCCGGGCATCTCCGGTTTTTTTCTGGGCCATCGCCAACTCTTTTCCAATATCGGTGGTCAGTCCAGCAGCAGGCGGCGTAGTCCGCCCGGTGCCAGCAATGACAACGGATTAACATTTACCTGCGGATCAGTAATTTTACCGTTCACTGAATAGGAAACCGCAAAAACTCCTTCACCGCCGGTCAGCACGTCACCAACCAGCGGCACAGAACTCAACAGGTTGTTCAGCACATAGACGGGCACGACCGCGCCATTGAAATCCAATGTTTGACTGGGCACGTCCATGGTTCCCCGGAACGTCACGCCGAGTGACCCGCCATGCATTCTGCCGTTTTTCACCGTCAGTTTCTTGTTTTTGAGGGTAAAGGGCGCTTCCAGGGCCGTCATTTTCAGCCCGCGTGAACCCGCAAGCAGTTCCAGCGGTCCTGTGATCGACGCCAGCTGCAACACCCGCATCATCACGGGCGCTTCGACCAGCCGGAAATCCGTCACCTGCATATCGGCATCGATATTCGACATATCCGCGCTGGCGGTCCCATCAAGCTCCAACGTGCCGCCCTCTAGCCTGCCGGGCAGCCCCATCGTATAGAGCAGCGCACCGGCATCACCCGCTGTCACCCGCAATTTGCCGTTCGGTGTCAGACGGAATACCGCGGTTCCCACACCGCCCGGGCTGCCACGCAGGTCGGCATCCAGAACATTGTCTCCCCGCAACAGCAGCGCGCCCTGCATATTCTGGAACGGCGGCCCGGCCCGTACCCGGACGCTTGGACCGCTTAACTTGATCCGCAACAGCAAGTCATCCTGCGTAGCGTTGCTACCCTTATCCTTGGCGGTTTCGCCGGTGCTTTTGCTAGCCAGGATGATCGGCCGCAAATCGACCCGGCCACCTTCCAATTCAATCTCATAACCATTTTTCGGCAGTGGCCGGATTGTTGCCCTCGTGTCGGTGCCACCTCCCAGCTTCAAGGGAGACAGGCGGACAGTGGCCCGGCCATCCCTGTCAAAGCGCACATTGCCAGCCACCTGCATACCAGGCCCGGAGACCTGGAATGAGTCTACCGACTTAATGACCTCGTTTTCGATGGTGACCTTTGCTTGTCCCGCTGCAAAGCCACCAACAGGCTTGCTCCAGCCAACGGCATCCATCGTCAGCGACGCCTTGCTCAGATCCAATTCAATATCCAAGGTGGTTTTTCCGCCTGTCCGCTGCGTTGCGGTCAGAATCACCCCTGCCGGCCCGTTCATGTAGGGCGGTTGGAAAATTGGACCTTTCAGGCCGAACCGCTCGCGGGCAACGTTGTCCAACCGGCCGATCACGACATACCGCCCCGTGTAGCGGGCCGCGTCAGAAAACGGCAGGTGTGCCGTCACATTGGCCGGTACGCCCGCAACCCTGGCTTTGCCCTTCAGCCGCAGCTCCTTCTTATCGACCTGGAAGGTCACGTTGGTCCGTTCCAAATCGCGGCCACCGGCAATACCGGGCAGCACCGCGTTGCGGCTCCGGCCCGTGGCGCTGATTTTCACGTCGTCCAGTTCAAGATCGGCGATCGGCGGAAAGGCCACCTGCAACATTCCACCGACCGCCCCTTTCAGTAAGCGGGGCTCCAGCTTTAAAAAACGGGCAAAGTGCAGCGGTTTGCGGTCCAGGACTGCCATCAGATTAGCCACCGGACCATCGACATCGACTGTCAGCTCCAGCAATTCATGTCCCTTGCCCTTGTCGATGCCGCTGACCAGGATATTGCCCCCTTTAACCGTCATCCCAGCGATAGCGCCCTTCTGAAAGGACGCTTCGAACAGCCTCTCGGTGATCCGCGCTTCGGCGTCTACGCCCGTCGCACCGGGCAGCGGGTCCCAAAAGGTCGCCTCCACATCCCGCAGAGGCATGCGGGCATCCACCTGAAACCCACTCAGCACCAGCGGCGCATTGCGGCCGCCGATTTGCGCGCTCATGCTGGCGTTGAAGGTTGGGACTTTGCCGCTTTTGATGTTCTGTACGACCCAGTTCCTGGCAGGCGGGCTCACCGGCACCGGCCAGAACCGCTTGGCGGTATCCACCAACAGGTCTTGCCCTGTGATGACAAATTCCGCCGTGCCGCTGTCTTCGCCGCGGTGGGCTTGTCCCACGACCTCCACCGATGCGCCGTCGTTGAACGCCAGCCGCAGCGAATCCAAACGCCATTCCGCGCCATAATCGGATAGTCGTACGTCAGCCTTCAAGCTATCCAGCGTCACCGGTGCGGCAAAGACCTTTGGCAGAGTGATCGCCGCCTTGCCGCTGGCCAGATGCAAGTGCCCTTCCCGAAGCCCGCCGTCGCGATCGAAAATCAACTCTGTCTTGCCGGACAGCGCTGTATCGACGCCGTCCATCCGGCTGAACGCTGGCGAGAGCGAAGCAAGCCACGCCGGCGATATACCCTCTACATCCGCCGTGACCTGGATGTCGCCGCCCGCAATACGGCCAGCCTGCCCGGACAGCTGCAATTGCCTGGCGCTGTTCAGACCGCCATAGTCCAGCACCAGTTCGTCCAGGCGCACGCTGATCTCGTTCAACGACACGCTGCCGATCAAGCTGACCTTGTCGAATGCCAACGCGCCGCTATCCGGAATGCTGATCTGCCCCTCGTCCAAGGTCAGTATGAATGCGGCAGAATTGGGCCGCTGACCCGCCGGGAACGAGGCCGTCAGAGTGCCGCTGATAGGCGCTTCCAGACCGTGTTCGCCCACTAACGGCGGCACAATGCCAGTCAGGATCGTCGGATCGACCTGCTCCAGGTTGACCTCGACCGAAATGTCCACAGGCTCCTGTTGTCCAGCGTCGGCAGCCAGGGTTTGCGCCTGCACCACCCAGCCAATTTTGCCCAACGCGCGGTCGGCTTCTTTGCCGTGCAGCATTTGCTGGCGCATTTGGGCAACGCCTTGGAGGATAACGCCGTCGGCCGATTTGACGGCCGTCGCCGCAACATTGGGCGCCCGCCAAAGCATCCCTTGCTGAGGTGCAGACACCGACACGTCGCCGTGCTCAAGATTGATCTGGCGCAGATAACGAAGCCGCGGATCGCTGGCCCACAGCCCGAAAAGGCGTCCACTATCTATCTCCTGCTGGTCTGCCGCGGGGCCTGCTTCGTCCCTGCTGCCAACAGACACGCCGCCATCTTCCCGCACGGAGGCCCGAAGTTTTAAATCTTCAAGTTCGATCCGCTCCGGAGCCAGAACGCCGTCTGTCAGCAATGCGCGGACGCTGACCAGAATATCCGCTGACGGCAGGGACAGAATACCTCTGCCCTCGTGGTCTGTGACACGCACATTTTCCGCCCGCAGGACAAAGGAATGTCCCTCGCGGACCAAATACAGGTGCTCGATTGCAACCTGCGCGTCCCCATTTTTGGGAGACAATGCGCGTTCAATCTTGGGTACCATAACAGCCAGATCCATAGGCTGCTTATCCACACGCCAGGCGAGCATCAGCGCTCCTACAACCGTCAGAGTTGCAAAGCCCAACAGAACCCTAACGCCTAGATGGAAAACTTTGCGCATTATCTCCTTTCGCACCAACCCAATATATATAGACATGAGCAGCTTGACCTATCGTCATTCTCCTCTCAATTTTGATTGAATTGCCGAATGTTTCGGCATTTTCGATCCGGTACCCCCAACCCAGTCAGACTGAGCATACAGCAGTGTTCCTCGAGACGATCACGGAAATGCCCCTCGCCGCGATGCCCGCGCAGGCGGAAGCAGCGATCGAGCACTGGCGCTCCAGCCTGGAGAATGCGGTTGATGCCCCGCCAGGCACCGTGGAGAGGCTTTCCGCTATACTTGCCGGTGGGAAAAGCGGCGCTTTTGTGCGCGGTACGTTTGGCTCCAGTTCTTTCCTCGCATCGGTCGCCGCGCAGCAACCGCTGTTTAGCCTGGCCCTTTTCGAAGCAGGCCCGGATGCGGTCTGGCCGGGCATCATGGCGCAACTGGCGGTACCGGCTGCCAGTGACAAAGACGCGAAGCGATTACTGCGCACCGCCCGCAAACAAGCCGCCCTGGCAATTGCCGTCGGTGATCTTTCGGGTGCCTGGCAGGTCGCGCAAGTCACGGAGGCGCTATCAAGCATTGCAGACGCCTCCATCCAATACGCCCTCGCCTTCGCTCTGTCGGAACTGCATGGCCACGGGCGGCTCGACCTTCCAGACCCCGGCACCCCAGCCATCGGCGCCGGCTACATCATTCTCGGCATGGGCAAGCTCGGCGCACGGGAGCTGAATTATTCCAGCGATATCGACCTGATCGCGCTCTACGATCCCGATCTGGTGCCAACAACCCGGCCTGACCGGTTGGCCCAGGATATGGTGCGCATGACCCAGCGCTGGGTTGACCTGCTGCACGACCGCACCGCGGACGGCTTCGCCTTCCGCACAGACCTGCGCCTGCGCCCCGACCCAGCCTCCACGCCACCCGCCATCAGCATACCAGCCGCCGAATTCTATTACGAGAGCACCGGCCAGAATTGGGAGCGGGCAGCCATGATCAAGGCCCGCGTAGTGGCCGGCGACCCAGCACCGGGAAAGGCGTTTCTCGACTTCCTCCGCCCTTTTATCTGGCGTCGCAGCCTCGATTTCTGGACTATCAAAGACACTCACTCCATCAAGCGCCAGATCAACGCGCACCGCGGCGGAGCCGCCATCGCAGTTGCCGGGCACGATGTCAAAGTCGGCCGCGGCGGCATACGCGAAATCGAATTCTTTGCCCAAACCCAGCAACTCATATGGGGCGGCCGTGACCCCACGCTCCACGTCCGCCCCACGTGTGAAGCACTGGATGCCCTGGTTGCCGCTGACCTGGTTGATTCTGCCGCGGCCGAAGAACTGAAGGACTGTTACCGGTATTTGCGCCGCCTGGAACATCGCCTGCAAATGGTGGCAGACCAGCAAACCCAGCGGCTGCCTGCAACCGAGGGCCTGGATGCCATCGCCCGCTTCATGGGCGATCCCGATACCGCCAACTTTACGGCGACGGTCCGCCGGATCCTGGAGACCGTCGAACGGCACTACGCCGCCCTATTTGAAGACGAGGCTGACCTCGCCGTCGAAGGATTGGGCAACCTGGTCTTCACCGGCGGAGACCCAGACCCCGGCACGCTGGAGACTCTCGCCACGTTAGGCTTTCAAACGCCGGAGCGCGTCGATGCTGCCGTGCGCGGCTGGCATCATGGGCATATGGCAGCGACCCGGTCGCCGCGCTCCAGGGCGCTCCTGACGGAGTTAATGCCCTCGCTGCTGACGGCGCTGGCAGAAACCGCCGATCCAGACGAAGCCTTCTCGAATTTTGACCAGTTCCTGCACGGCCTGCCAGCAGGTGTGCAATTGTTCAGCCTGTTTGCCACTAACCCTGACCTGCTCGACTTGGTGGCTGAAATTTGCGGCTCTGCGCCCTGGCTCGGGCTGCACATGCGCCGCCGCCCGGCTGTGCTGGATGCCGTACTGGCTCCAGATTTCTTTGCCCCCCTTCCCGACCACGCCACCATGGCAGAGGATCTTGCTACAGCGTTGTCGCAGGCGCGCGATATGCAGGACACGCTCGACCTTGCCCGGCGCTATGCCAGCGACCTGAATTTCCAGGTTGGCGTTCACCTGCTGCGGGGCTGCGCGAGGGCGGCCGATACCAGCCCTGTCCTCTCCGCATTGGCCGACCAGATGGTGTCCTCCATGCTGCCCGCAGCACAATCCGCTTTTGCCGAAAGGCACGGCTTTTTACCCGGCGAAGGGCTTGCGGTTATCGGTTACGGCAAATGGGGCAGCAGGCAGCTAACCCCCAATTCTGACCTGGACATGGTCGTGCTGTACGACAGCGCCGCCGTAACCTCGGTCAGTGACGGGCAAAAGCCTCTGCCTGCCGCCACCTGTGCAGCGCGCATGACGCAACGGCTGACAACTGCGCTGACCAGCGAAACCGAAAGTGGCCGTCTGTACGAAGTGGACCTGCGCTTGCGCCCGAATGGTGACAAAGGCCCACTCGCAACGCAGTTGGATGGGTATGAAACCTACCTGCTGAACGATGCCTGGACCTGGGAGCATCTGGCCTTGGTGCGCGCCCGCTTCATCTGCGGCTCCTCCCTAATCGCGGAGCGGTTCGAGCGCATCCGCGCGGAAATCCTGTCCCGGCCGCGGGACCGGGCGACCCTGGCGCAGGAAGTCGAATCCATGCGCCAGCGGATGGCAAAAGCCTTTCCAGGCTCCAGCAATTGGGATGTCAAACACAGGCGCGGCGGATTGGTCGACACCGGGTTTCTCAGCCAGTTCCTGGTGCTGGCCCATGCTGCCCAGGCGCGTGCACTTGTCAGTCCGCGCCAGACCGACAGCATAGCGGCAGCAGCTGCCACCGCAGGCTGCATCACCAGCGCAGAGGCAGAAGACCTCGCGGCGGCAGAAGCTTTCTGGCTCGGCCTGCAAACCCTGCTGCGCCTGACCGGAGCCGACACCACGCCGGAACGCCTGACCAGGCCCGCTGTTCAGAATGTCATAGCATCCGGCCTCGACCTGCCCAATCTCGCCCAGGTCGAAGCTGCCGCTGCCGACCATGCGGACCAAACCATGGCCCACTACCGCAAACTGATCGCTGCCTAGGCTGCCGGATGTCACCAGTTCGTCTCGTTATTCTGGTATGTATAGCACAGGTGCTCGTGCAAATTGGCTCCAACAGCTGGCCAGCCCTACTGCCTGGCCTGGCCTCCGAATAGCAACTGACAAACAGCGAAGCCGGTTGGATTACTGGCCTGATGTACCTGGCCTATACCGTCTCCGTGCCGGTTCTCGTCACCTCCACCGACCGCATCGATCCCAAGCGGGTCTACTTGCTCGGCGTCGGCCTGACCTTCATCGGCCATTTGGGGTTCGCCCTCTTCGCGGATGGCTTTTGGACAGCTGCTTTGTTCCGCGCCATCGCCGGAATCGGCTGGGCCGGCACTTACATGACTGGCCTGAAGCTGTTGGCGGACCGCGTTGACGGCAGGCTCCTCTCCCGCGCAACAGCGGGGCACGCTGGCAACATTGGGATCGCTGGCGGTATATCCTTCGTCTTTGCTGATATACTTGCGGCTTGGGGTGGTTGGCAGGCGGCCTTTATGGTTGCGGCAGGCTGTGCCGCACTGGCCTGGCTCATCGCCGTACTGGCCGCTCCCTGGCAGGCGCCAAAGCCCCGTACCGATGCCAAACTTTTCGATTTTAGACCGGTGTTCCGCAACCGTTCTGGCATGGCTTATAGCATCGCCTATTGCGTCCATACTTGGGAGATGAACGTACTGCGCGGCTGGGCGGTGGCATTCCTGGCATGGGTCGCCATGACCATGGCTCTGCTTGGCACCGGCACCAGCATTTTCGGCAACGAGATGTCCATCCGCCTGGGCCGCCAACGTCTGGTGCGCCTTGCCATGACACTCAGCATCGTCTGTGCCGCCACTATCGGCTTTATCGGTCCGACCACCTACACCATCGCCGTCATGTTTGTGTTGCTCTATGGCGTGGTGATCTGGCTGGATTCCTCCTCCCTCACGGCAGGCGCCGCAGGCGCTGCTGCCCCGGACAAGCGGGGCGCAACCCTCGCCATCCACTCCATGCTGGGCTATGCAGGCGGCTTTCTGGGGCCACTATCCATAGGGTTTATCCTGGATTGGTCCGGCGGCATGTCGGTCATGGGCTGGGGCTATGCTTTTGCCGGAACGGCCGTGGTACTGCTTGCAGGGCGCATCGCCTTCGCCATCCTCCGCCCCCGCGACTTGGCCGGGGACCGAGCCGCCGCACTTTAAGACGGCAAACGCCGGCACCACCCGCCGGCAACAACACCCAGCGCAAAACCGCCTATATGCGCCCACCACGCAACATTGCTCTCGTTGCTTTCTGATTGGGCCATAAACACCTGCACCCCGATCCATACCAGGATGATCACCCATGCCCGCAGGCGTACCGGCACGAAAATCGGCGTTAGCATGGTGATACGGTTGCGGGGGAACAGGACCAAATATGCTCCCATGACCCCCGCCAGAGCCCCGCTTGCCCCTACCAATGCTGTCGTTGACTCGGGGAATACCACCCCATGCAGCACGCCCGCCGCCACCCCGCACACCAGGTAGAGCGCAGCGAACCGCCCATGCCCCAACCGGTCCTCAACCAGCCCGCCAAACACGTAGAGCGCAACCATATTGGCCACCAGGTGCCAGACCCCACCGTGCAGGAACTGGTATGTCACCAGGGTCATCCATCCCGGCAGCAACGCAATATCGGGTGGCCGGGCCAACCCCTCGAACAACACGCCCGGTATAAAGCCAAATGTATAGACGGCGGTCCATTCGGCCTTGCCAGACAACCCATGCATCCAGATCTGCACAATCACACAGAACAGGATCGTGCCCCATGTCAGATAGGGCACCGCAATCCGACTCAGTTGATGGTCACTGTGGATTGGCAGGAAAGGCAAGTCCCACCCCTTTTTCTAGACGCTCAGCAGTGGACGCGGCGGCGCTTCCGCCAAATCGCACCAGATTGGCGTATGATCGCTGGCTTTGGGCCACCCTCGCGGCTCTTTATCGATGCTAGCATCTGTTAACCGGTCAGCCACCGTTGGCGACAGCATCAGGTGATCAATACGGATGCCTTCACCCCGATGCCAACGGCCTTTCTGATAATCCCAAAAGCTATAGGCGCTCTGCAAATCCGGATGCACCGCGCGGAATGCATCGGTCATACCCAAATTAATCAGCCGCCGGAATGCCTGTCGCGTGCGCGGCAGGTACAAGGCATCCTCCCTCCATTCCGCTACATCCCAGCAATCATCCGGCGTGGGAATGACGTTATAGTCCCCGGCCAGCAAAAACGGCGTCCCTGCATGCCAATGCCGGCGCGCATGAGCTTCCAGACGCTGCATCCAGGCAAGTTTGTACTCATACTTGGCAAGATCGTCGGGTGGATTGCCATTCGGCAAATACAGGCAGCCGATCCTGACACCTTGCGCCGTCGCCTCGACAAAACGCGCCTGCTCGTCAGAAGGGTCGCCCGGCAGCCCTTCCTGGACATCCTCCAGCCCTAAACGCGAAAGCAGCGCCACACCATTATAGGTACGCTGCCCCACAACGGCGCATTGATAGCCCAGGTCTTCGAATACCTGCGCGGGAAACTGGCTTGTCTCGCACTTAATCTCTTGCAGACAGAGCACGTCCGCCTTGCCGGCTGCCAGCCAATCACGCACGGCCTCAAGCCGCACTTTGATCGAATTTACGTTCCAGGTCGCTATTCTCATAAGCTCGGACTATAGCCACGCCCCCGCGGTTCCGCCATGCCTGCTATACGGCGCGGCGCTTTGCAGCGTCTCGCCAGAACACCGCCATCGCAACAGTATTACAGCGCACAAAAATAGCCTTTGCCAGGGGCAACCCGGCAAAGGCTATCAAAAATCAGGTTCTTCACTGAGAGGGTGACTGACCGGCTCGACCAGTGCACCGTAAGCCATGCGCTTGGTAAGAGCCTGGCTTACGCCGCCGCTTCGGCGAACTCTTCCTCGTCCACCTGCTCAGCAGTCGGGCCGGAATCGGTGCCCTTGGCTTCCGGATCGCGGTCGACCAGTTCGATCACGGCCATCGGCGCGGCATCACCATGGCGGAAGCCCGCTTTCATGATGCGGATATAACCACCAGACCGCTCCGCAAAGCGCGGCCCCAGCACGTCGAACAACTTCTTCGCAACTTTCTCATCACGCAGCGTGGCGACAGCCTGGCGGCGGGAGTGCAGGTCACCCTTCTTGCCGAGCGAGATCAGCTTTTCCGTATACGGCCGCAGGTCTTTGGCCTTCGGCAGCGTGGTTACAATCTGCTCGTGCTTCAGCAGCGCTGCGGCCAGGTTGGCCAGCATCGCACGGCGGTGCGCGCGGGTCCGGCCGAATTTGCGGCCGCTCATGCCATGACGCATGCTTACATTCCTTTGCGTTTCAAACGCAGTTCGTGACTGTTAGTAGGGCTCTTCGAGGCGCTTTGCCAGTTCTTCAATATTGTCCGGCGGCCAGTTCGGAATTTCCATATCGAGGTGCAGGCCCATCTGTTCCAGCACCTGCTTGATCTCAGTCAATGACTTACGGCCAAAGTTCGGGGTGCGAAGCATTTCGCCCTCGGTCTTCTGAACCAGATCGCCGATGTAGACGATATTGTCGTTCTTCAGGCAGTTGGCAGAGCGGACAGACAATTCCAGCTCATCCACCTTGCGCAGCAGGTTCTTGTTGAACGGCAGTTCGGCCTGCGACTCCTGCTCGACAACCGGACGGGGTTCGTCAAAGTTGATGAACAGTTGCAACTGATCCTGAAGAATACGGGCGGCAACAGCCACCGCATCGTCAGGCGAAATCGCGCCGTTGGTCTCCAGCGTCAATGACAGCTTGTCATAGTCCGTCACCTGGCCAACGCGGGTGTTCTCCACCTTGTACGACACCTGCCGCACGGGGGAGTAGATCGCATCCACCGGGATCACACCGATCGTGGCTTCCTCGCCACGGTTGGCGGCGGCCGGTACATAGCCTTTGCCGTTTTCGACCGTCAGTTCCATGTGAACGTGTGCGCCCTTGTCGAGCGTACAGATCACCAGGTCCGGGTCCATCACTTCGATGTCTGGGCCGGTTTCGATCATGCCTGCCGTGACAACACCAGAACCCGTCACACCTAAGGTGACGCGCTTCGGCCCTTCGGCATGCATGCGCAGGCCCATGGCTTTGATGTTCAGCACGATGTCGGTAACGTCTTCCCGAACACCGGTGATCGACGAGAACTCGTGCAGAACGCCATCAATGCGTACCGCCGTTACAGCCGCACCCTGAAGGGACGACAACAGAATACGCCGCAGCGCATTGCCCAGCGTAATGCCAAAACCACGCTCCAGCGGTTCGGCCACAACCGTCGCAGTACGACTTTTGTCGGTGCCCGGCTCGACCTCAAGCTTGGATGGCTTGATCAGGTCGGTCCAGTTGCATTGCATCATTGTCGACATATAGTAACCTATTCCTTGCTGCGTCGCGCCGCGCGGAACTCAGCCCACGCGGCGTGCGAGTTCAACATGGCGAAAGGCGCGTACTAGACGCGGCGGCGTTTGCGGGGACGGCAGCCATTGTGCGGGATCGGAGTCACATCGCGAATTACGGTGATGACAAAACCCGCTGCCTGCAACGCCCGCAGTGCCGATTCGCGGCCCGAACCGGGACCCCGTACATTCACTTCCAGCGTTTTCATGCCGTGCTCCTGGGCCTTTTTCGCGCAATCTTCTGCGGCGACCTGGGCTGCAAACGGCGTGGATTTCCGCGAACCCTTGAAGCCCTGGCCACCGGCGGAAGACCAAGAGATCGTGTTACCCTGCACATCGGTAATTGTAATGAGAGTGTTGTTGAACGTGGAGTTCACGTGCGCAACACCTGACGAAATGTTCTTGCGTTCACTACGGCGAACGCGGGTCGTCGCTTGACGGGCCATCTTCGATCAGAATCCGTTCTATTTCTTCTTACCGGCAATCGCCCGTGCTTTACCCTTGCGGGTACGAGCGTTGGTGTGTGTGCGCTGGCCGCGAACCGGCAGGTTACGCCGATGGCGCAGACCTCGGTAGCACGCCATATCCATCAGACGCTTGATCGCCATCGCACGATCGCGGCGAAGATCGCCTTCGACCATCACGTCGGAATCAATCGCCTCGCGAATGCGGATGACTTCATCTTCAGTCAGCTCGTTAACCCGGCGTTCGGCCGGCAATGCGAGCTTGGTGCAGATATCTTGTGAAGTTTTGCGTCCGATACCGTGAATGTGCGTTAACGCGATCAACACGCGTTTATTCGTCGGTATATTGACGCCGGCAATACGCGCCACGCGAATTCCTCCTTGAAACCCAAAGGCAAAGGTGCGACCACCGAAATGTCGGGGAAGTCGCGCACTATATGGTTCAGCGCGCCTGTGTCAACGCGCTGCGCGAATTTTCGAAGATAGAGACTATCTGTCGCGACACTAACGGCCAGCGAGCGTCAAGCCAATTTCAACGCTTTCTCAAGTTCCTCTGTCACTTGCTCAATCGGCACCATGCCGTTGATCCGTGTCAGCATCCCCTTGTTCTCGTAGTACGGCACGATCGGCGCCGTCTGTTCGTGATAAACCGCCAGCCGATTGCGCAGGGTTTCTGCGTTATCATCTGCGCGGGCGCCACCCGTTTCTGCAGCTCGTTTTTCTACCCGAGCCAACAAAGCCGACTCGTCAACCGTCAACTCTATAACAGCATCCAGTGACCGGCCCTTGTCCGTCAGCATCCGGTCGAGGGCTTCCGCCTGCGCAGTGGTGCGCGGGAAGCCGTCCAGGATTGCACCATTGGCCGTCGTATCATCGGCGTCCAACCGTTCGGAGATAATCTGGAGCACTACGTCATCCAACACCAGGTCACCGGCATCCATAATGGACTTGGCCTTGCGTCCAATCTCACTGCCGGAGGCGACCGCTGCCCGCAGCATGTCACCGGTCGACAATTGGACGAGCCCGTGCTTGTCCTGCAACCGTTGTGCCTGCGTGCCCTTGCCCGCCCCAGGGGGTCCAAGCAGGATAATATTCATCGGCGACGACCTCTTAGCTTCGACTTCTTAATCAAGCCTTCGTATTGATGGGCCAACAAATGGGACTGGATTTGGGCGACAGTATCCATCGTCACATTGACCACGATCAAAAGGCTCGTACCGCCAAAATAGAACGGAACCGCGTACTGAGAAATGAGCAATTCGGGTAAGAGACAGACCGCCGCAAGATAACCGGCACCAAGCACGGTCAATCGGGTCAGCACATAGTCGAGATATTCGGCTGTGTTTTTGCCCGGGCGGATACCGGGAATAAAGCCGCCATACCGCTTGAGGTTATCCGCCGTCTCCTCCGGATTGAACACGATCGCCGTGTAGAAGAAGCAGAAAAACACGATCATGCCGATATAGAAAGCGAGATAAAGCGGTTGCCCGTGTCCCATATAGGCGGAGATGAAGTTCAGCCACTCCGAATCAGACTGCCCGCCAAAGTTGGCAATCGTCACCGGCATCAGCAGCAGCGAGCTGGCAAAGATCGGCGGAATAACACCGGCGGTATTCAGCTTCAGCGGTAGGTGGGAGCTATCCCCACCATACATCTTGTTACCCTGCTGGCGCTTCGGATACTGTACAATCAATCGGCGTTGCGCACGCTCCATGAAGACGATGCAGGCCACAACAACCACAGCCATCACCAAGAACAGCACGATAATGCCGGCAGAGATGGCCCCGGTCCGCGACAGCTCGAACAGGCTCACCAGCGCCGTCGGCAGATTGGCGACAATTCCGGCGAAAATGATCAGCGAGATACCATTGCCAATGCCGCGGGCGGTTATCTGCTCGCCCAGCCACATCAGGAACATCGTGCCGCCAACAACCGTAATCACCGTGGTGATTCGGAAGAACATGCCTGGATCGATCACCGCACCGCCGCTGGCTCCCCGCATGCCTTCGACACCGACCGCCAGACCATAAGCCTGCACCGCTGCCAACAGCACCGTACCATATCGAGTAAATTGGTTGATCTTCTTACGCCCAGACTCGCCCTCCTTCTTCCATGCTTCCAACTTCGGCGAGATCGCCGTCATCAACTGCATGATGATAGAGGCTGAAATGTACGGCATAATATTGAGCGCAAAGATCGTCATGCGCCCCAGCGCGCCGCCGGAAAACATGTCGAACATGCCCAGCAGGCCGCCGGCCTGGCTCTCGAAAATCTCGGACAGGATCGCCGCGTCGATACCGGGGATCGGGATATAGGTGCCCAAGCGGTAAACGATCAACGCACAGAGCGTGAACCAGATCCGTTGCTTCAATTCGGTCGCCTTCGAAAAGGCCCCGAAATTGACGTTGCTAGCTAGGCGCTCGGCGGCGGAGACCATGCGTGTGCCTCAATTCTCGGAAAGGCTGGAAAACGTTTTCGGAAACCTTATTCAGAAGCCGCTTCAGGCACCGTCAATGTAACGCTGCCACCTGCACTTTCAACCGCGGCAATCGCCTGGCGCGAGCCGCTGTCGACAGCAATGCTGACTTTCGCAGTCAAGGCGCCGTCAGCCAGCAGGCGGACCGGGCCGCCATTGGCGCGCACCAAACCGGCGGCGACCAGGGCGTTACGGTCGATAGCCTGACCGGCATCGATGTTACCTGCATCGATCAGTTTCTGCAGGCGGCCAACATTGACCACCTGATAGAATACCTTGTTCCGCGGATTGAAGCCGCGGCGCGGCATCCGGCGGTAGATCGGCATCTGGCCGCCTTCAAAGCCGTTGATGGCAACGCCAGAGCGCGCCTTCTGGCCTTTTTGACCATGGGTCGACGTTTTGCCCATGCCGGAGCCGATACCCCGGCCCACACGCGATTTTTTTTTGCGCGCGCCAGCATTGTCGTTGAGTTCATTCAAACGCATTACATGCATCCCTGGTACCGGGCCTCAGCGCATACGCGCCGGACCTCACGATACTTCTTCGACTTTCACCATATGGTGTACTTTGCGCAACATGCCACGGATTGCCGGAGTATCATCCAACACACGGGTGCTGTGCACCTTGTTCAAACCCAGGCCCACCAGGGTCTGGCGCTGATCCGCGGGACGGCGGCTAGGGCTGCCGGTCTGCGTGATCTTCAGACGTTTGGTCTCGGCCATCAGCCTATTCCTCACTATCCGACGAGGCTGCAGGTGCCGCATCCTCGTTTGCGGGTGTCTCGTCACTACCTTTGCGGCGGCCCAGCACGTCGGCCACCTTCTTGCCACGGCGGGACGCAACCATGCGCGGCGACTGGATGCTCCGCAACGCATCAAACGTTGCCTTCACCATATTGTGCGGGTTCGACGTACCCGTCGATTTCGCAACAACGTCATGAACACCCAGGGCTTCGAAAACGGCGCGCATAGGCCCGCCGGCGATAACACCGGTACCTGCCGGCGCTGCCCGCATCACGACTTTGCCAGCACCGAAATGGCCCTTGATGTCATGATGCAGCGTGCGGCCTTCACGCAGCGGCACCCGAATCATCTGGCGCTTGGCCTGCTCACCCGCTTTACGGATGGCTTCCGGCACTTCGCGTGCCTTGCCGGTGCCATGGCCAACTCGGCCATTACCGTCACCCAGTACTACCAATGCAGCAAAGCCGAACCGTTTACCGCCCTTCACCACTTTGGCTACACGGTTGATGGATACCAGCTTCTCTACGAATTCCGGCTCTTCGCGTTCCCGGCGATCACCGCGAGGTCCTCTAGCCATGCTTCGATCTCCCTAGAACGACAGACCGGCTTCACGCGCGGCATCTGCCAACGCCTTCACCCGGCCATGATAACGGTATGAGCCACGGTCGAAGACGACCGCATTGACGCCAGCTTCCAGCGCGCGCGCTGCAACAGCCTTGCCCACTTCGGCAGCGGCGGCCACATCGGCACCGGAATCCAGCTTCTCACGCAGGTCTTTTTCGACCGTCGACGCGGCAGCCAGAGTCCGGCCCGCAATGTCGTCGATAACCTGAGCGTAGATGTGACGGCCCGAGCGGAACATGGACAAACGTGCCCGGTCGCCAGAGCGCTTCTTCAACGCAATACGAACGCGCCGGCGGCGGCGATCGATCTTTTGATGAACCTTCTGCATGGCTATTTCTTCTTGCCTTCTTTGCGGAAGATGTACTCGCCCTCGTACTTCACGCCCTTGCCTTTGTACGGCTCCGGCGGACGCCAGGCACAGATTTCAGAAGCGATTTGACCGACCTTCTGCTTATCGTGTCCCGAAATCGAGATATGAGTCGGGCGTTCGCATTTGACCTGAATGCCATCCGGGATCGGGAAGATCACGTCGTGGCTATAGCCAAGCTGCAAACGAAGCTCTTTGCCCTGGACAGTGGCGCGGTAACCGACACCGTTGATCTCCAGGTTGCGGGTCCAACCTTCGGAAACACCTTGAATGATGTTTGAAGCCTGTGCCCGGAATGTACCCCACATGGAGCGCGCGCACTGGCTGTTGCCACGCGGCTTGATGTAGAGGTTATTGTCTTCGATCGCGCCTTCGACATCGTCGTGCAGCGTGATCGACAGTTCACCCAGCTTGCCCTTGGCCTTCAACAGTGCGCCTTCCAGCGTCACTTGAGTGCCAGAGGGGATAGCGATGGGGTTTTTGCCTACGCGTGACATGTTTCTTTCCCCTTAGAATACTTCGCAGAGGACTTCGCCGCCGACATTCAGCACACGCGCCTCATGATCGGAAACGACGCCGCGCGGAGTCGAGAGGATCGAGATACCCAGTCCACCGCGGTTCGGCTTCAGGTCTTTGATCTTGGAGTAGACGCGGCGGCCAGGCTTAGACACACGCTGAATGCTGTGAATAACCGGCGTACCTTCGTCGTACTTCAGCTCAATCGTCAGTTCAGAGATACCCGTGCGCATTTCAGCGTCAGAATATCCGCGGATATAACCCTGGCGCTGCAGCACTTCGAGCACGTTGACCCGAAGTTTCGAGTGCGGGGACTTGACCGTGGGCAGACCCCGGGACTGTCCGTTCCGGATCCGGGTCAGCATGTCGGCCAAAGGATCGCTTATCGCCATGCGTGTCGCTCCTCTGCCTTACCAGCTCGACTTGGTCACGCCCGGCGCACCGCCGAACTGAGCCATGTCGCGCAAACCAATGCGGGAAATACCAAACTTGCGGTAGTAACCGCGCGGTCGGCCTGTCAGGCGGCAACGGTTACGCACGCGAGTTTTGGAACCATTGCGGGGCATTTCCGCAATCTTGAGTTGCGCCGTGAAGCGCTCCTCCGGCGGCAGTTCCCGGTCCATGATCGTTTTCTTCAGCTCGGCCCGCTTGCTGGCCTGCTGCGCTACCAACTTGCGGCGGCGATTATTTTTTTCGACTGCGCTTACTTTAGCCATCTCGCTGTCCTCCTACGCCTGGATCACAAACGGCATCTTGAAACCCGTCAGAAGCGCGCGCGCCTCGTCGTCGGTCGGTGCCGTCGTGCAAATGGTGATGTTCATTCCCCGGATTTCATCGATCTTGTCGTATTCGATTTCCGGAAAAATCAGCTGTTCCCGAACGCCCATATTATAGTTGCCGCGGCGGTCAAAACCATTCGGCGACAGGCCGCGGAAGTCACGCACGCGCGGCAGCGCGATCGTCACCAAACGGTCCAGGAATTCGTACATTTGATTGCGGCGCAGTGTAACTTTGCAGCCGATGAGCATCCCTTCGCGAAGCTTGAAGCCAGCAATGGAGTTCCGTGCTTTGGTGACAACCGGTTTCTGGCCGGTGATCAGGGTCATGTCATTGACCGCTGCATCGACCTTCTTGGAGTCCGCCACCGCTTCACCGACACCCATATTCAACACGATTTTGTCGAGCTTCGGGATCTGATGCACATTATTGTAACCGAACTGCTCCTGCATGCTCGGCCGGATTGTGCTGAGGTATATGTCTTGTAGACGCGTAGCCATGTTCTTGCTCTCCCCGCCTCTAATCAATCTGCTCGCCGGTGCCTTTGGCGAAGCGGACCTTGCGGCCGTCCTCCAGCACTCGGTAGCCGATACGGGTGGCTTGGTTGGACTCGCCGTCGATGTGCGCAACGTTCGACAAGTGGATCGGGGCTTCCTTCTCCTGAATGCCGCCCGGATCAGTCATCGACTGTCTTGCATGGCGCTTGATCATGTTGATGCCCTGCACCAGGACACGGTTGTCAGACGGCAGGACCCGAAGGACTTCGCCGGAGCGGCCCTTGTCCTTGCCTGTCGTCACGATGACAGTGTCACCTTTACGAATACGCTGCATGACTACAGCACCTCCGGGGCCAGGCTGATAATCTTCATGAAACCCTTCGCCCGCAATTCGCGAGTAACAGGGCCGAAGATACGCGTGCCGATCGGCTCGTTGCTGGGATTGATAATAACCGCCGCATTCCGATCAAAACGGATGGAGGTACCATCGGGACGATGCACTTCCTTGGCCGTGCGCACGATCACCGCGCGATGCACGTTGCCTTTTTTCACGCGGCCGCGCGGTATGGCGTCTTTCACCGAAACAACGATGATGTCCCCGACACTGGCGGTACGGCGGCCGGTGCCGCCCAGGACGCGAATGCACTGAACGCGCTTCGCTCCTGAATTATCCGCTACGTCGAGATTGGTTTCCGTCTGAATCATGGACCTAATCTCCTAAAACCCACCTCAGCGGCATGGGCCGCTTCAGCTTCTGTCATGTGAACCGCCAAACGGGAGGCGGTTGTCCTTTACTTTGGCGCTCTACTTCACCCGTCGGCTGACTGGGCCTCTGCCTCGCCACGTGAAATCACGCCCATTTCCGTCCGCTCGATCGCAACCCAACGCTTTTGCTTGGACAACGGCCGACTTTCTTCGATCCGCACCGTATCGCCTTCGCGGTAGAGATTGGTCTCGTCGTGAGCCATGAACTTCTTGGAACGTGTAATGATCTTCTTATAGATCGAATGCATCACGCGACGGTCTACGCGAACGACAATGGTCTTGTCGCCCTTGTCGCTAACCACCAGGCCTTGAAGGATACGTTTTGGCATTCTCTGTCAGTCGTCCTTATCCGTGCGAGCGGCTCAACCGGCGGCCTGCGCGCGACGGCGTTCATTGATAATGGTCATGAAGCGGGCAATGTCGCGACGGACTTCCCGCACACGACCGGTGCCTTCCAGCTGGCCAGAGGCCTTCTGGAACCGAAGGTTGAACGCCTCGCGCTGCAACTGCGTCAGATTTTCTTTGAGCTGGTCATCAGACAAGCTCCGCACATCACCAGATTTCATGGCCTATTCAGCCTCCTCAGCAGCGGCTTCTTCTTCACCGTCTGCATCCTCAGAGACACCCTCGTCTTCGATTGGCACATCCAGGTCTTCTTCAGCCATCATTTCATAGACGACTTCTTCCCTGATCGGCAGATATGCCGGACGGGACACAAATTTCACCGGGATCGGCAGTTTGGCAGCTGCGAGCTCCAGCGCTTCACGTGCCACCAGCTCCGACACACCGTCGATCTCGAACATGATGCGGCCGGGCTTCACTTTCGCGACCCAGAACTCCGGCGAACCCTTACCTTTACCCATGCGGACTTCCGCAGGCTTAGAGGAAACGGGCACATCCGGGAAAATACGGATCCACACCTTGCCGATACGGCGCATCCGACGGGTCATTGCCCGGCGGGCCGCTTCGATCTGGCGGGCCGTAATACGCTCCGGCACCATCGCCTTCAGGCCATAGGACCCGAAAGCTAGATCAGTACCGCTTTTTGCCAGACCGTGGATACGGCCTTTATGCTGTTTGCGGAACTTGGTTCTTTTGGGGCTCAGCATAATTTGTCAGCCTTTCCTTGCTAGTCCGCAGCGCCAGAGGGGCGGTTATCATCACCGCCGCGATTGTTCCGGCCACGGCGCGGACGATCTTCACGGCCATCCGGACGGCCCATTCCGCCTTGCTGCTCGGTCAAACGCTTGTCCTGAGCCATGGGACCATGTTCCAGGATTTCGCCTTTGAATATCCAAACCTTGATACCGCAGACGCCATAGGTCGTATGCGCTTCAGAGGTGGCGTAGTCGATATCGGCCCGCATGGTGTGCAACGGCACGCGGCCTTCACGATACCATTCGGTCCGCGCGATCTCAGCACCACCCAAGCGGCCGGCAGCATTGATCCGAATACCCAGGGCACCCAGGCGCATCGCAGATTGCACCGCACGCTTCAGTGCGCGGCGGAACGCAACGCGGCGCTCCAGCTGCTGAGCGATATTGTCGGCCACCAACTGCGCTTCGATCTCCGGCTTACGGATTTCGAGGATGTTCAGTGACACTTCATTCTTGGTCAGCGTCGATAGTTCCTGGCGCAGCTTCTCAATGTCAGCGCCTTTCTTGCCGATAATGACGCCGGGCCGAGCAGAGTAGATTGTGACGCGGGCGCGCTTTGCCGGGCGTTCGATGACCACCTTCGATACGCCGGCCTGAGTCAGGCGCGTATAGATGAACCTGCGGATCTTGACGTCTTCTTCAAGAAGATCGGCATAGTCCCGGTCAGCGTACCAGCGTGAGTCCCACGTGCGGTTGATACCGACCCGCAGGCCGATAGGGTTAACCTTATGGCTCATTAGTCTTCTTCCTCCGCCTCTTCGCGCACGACGATGGTCAGGTGGCTGAACGGCTTCTGGATCTGCGCGCCACGGCCACGCGCACGAGCGTGGAAACGCTTCATCACCAGGGCCTTGCCAACCGTCGCTTCGGACACCACAAGGCGGTCCACGTCGAGGTCGTGATTGTTTTCTGCGTTCGATACTGCCGAAAGCAGTGTCTTACGCACATCGTCGGCAATACGCTTGTTGGAGAATTTCAACGCCAACAAGGCTTTTTCCGCAGGCATGCCACGAATACTCGCCGCCACCAGGTTCAACTTGGTCGGGCTGATGCGCATATTGCGCTGTACAGCCTTCGCTTCGTTGTTCGGCAGAGCGCGTGGTGCAGAGACTTTGCCCATTAGCGCCTCCTCGCCCTTTTATCGGCCTCATGACCGTAGTAGGTACGGGTCGGTGCGAACTCGCCGAGCTTGTGCCCGACCATCTGCTCATTGACCGAAACCGGAATGAATTTCTGTCCGTTGTAGACCCCGAAGGTCAGACCAACGAACTGCGGAAGGATTGTGGAACGGCGGGACCAGGTTCTGATCACTTCATTCCGGCCAGACTCGCGAACAGTATCGGCTTTTTTAAGCAAATACCCGTCGACGAACGGACCTTTCCAAACGGAACGCGACATAATCTAATCAGCCCTATCGTTTGTGCCGCGAGCGGACAATCATCTTGCTCGACGGTTTTTTCTTCGAGCGGGTGCGATGGCCCTTGGTCGGCTTGCCCCACGGGGTAACCGGATGACGGCCACCAGAGGTACGGCCTTCACCGCCACCATGCGGGTGATCAACCGGGTTCATGACGACGCCACGAACGTGCGGACGGCGGCCCTTCCACCGGTTACGGCCTGCTTTGCCGAGGTTGATGTTGCCATGGTCCGGGTTGGACACCGCACCGACAGTCGCAACGCATTCCTGCGGCACGTTGCGCATCTCACCCGAGGAAAGACGCAACAATGCCAGACCGGCATCACGGCCCACCAACTGAGCGTAGGTACCGGCCGAGCGGGCAATCTGACCACCTTTGCCGACTTTCAGCTCGATATTGTGAATGATCGTGCCGACCGGGACCCGGCGCAGCGGCAACGCATTGCCGGGCTTGATATCCGACCCATAACCGGAACGGACCGTGTCACCTACCGCCAGATGCTGCGGTGCCAGGATATATGACAACTCACCGTCTTCGTACTTAATCAGCGCGATGAACGCGGTCCGGTTGGGATCGTACTCGATCCGTTCGACCGTCGCATTCATGTCAGTCTTCGCGCGCTTGAAATCCACCATGCGGTACCGGCGCTTGTGTCCGCCGCCACGCCAGAACGCCGTCGTGTGTCCATGGTGGTTGCGGCCACCGCTCTTGGTCAGGCCTTCGGTCAGCGATTTGACCGGGCGTCCATTGAACAGCTCCGAGCGATCAACAAGCACCAGGCCACGCTGGCCGGGTGTCATCGGTTTGTATTGTTTCAATGCCATAAGCGTTACGTTCCCAATACCGGTCTAGCGTGCCGAAATGCCGGTGGTGACGTCGATGGACTCGCCTTCGGCGAGCGTGACAATGGCCTTCTTCCAATCGGCGCGCTGGCCCATGATGCCACGGAAGCGTTTGACCTTGCCGTCCATCCGCACCGTGTTCACTTTGGTCACTTTGACCTTGAACAGATGCTCGATAGCGGCGGCAATCGCTGGCTTTGTAGCGTCGATAGCAACCTTGAACGCGACTTGGTTATGCTCGCTGACCATGGTCGCTTTTTCTGTGATGTGCGGCGCGCGGATAATGCGCAGCATCTCACCTTCGCTCGGCGCGGGTGCGGCAGGCCGGATACGGCGGGCGCGGCTCATCCTAAGCGCTCCTGTAGATGTTCGATGGCGTCGCGCGTCATGACCAGGCTTTCACGGCGGAGAATGTCATAAACATTCGCACCCTGCTGCGGCAACACGTCGATACCAATCAGATTGGACGCTGCTTTGCGCAGATCGGCGTCGACCTCCGCGCCGGATACAACCAGCGCAGACTTGATGCCCATGGCGTCCAGCTTGGCCTTCAGGTCCTTGGTCTTCACCGCCCCGGCACCCGCACTGTCCAGCACGATCAGTTGGCCGGAAGCCGCTTTGGCGGACAGCGCGCAGCGCATGCCCATGGCACGGATCTTCTTCGGCAGCGAATAACCATGGTCACGAACGCGCGGACCGTGAGCGACAGCACCGCCACGAAAGATGTTGGCGTTCTTCGAGCCGTGACGCGCACGGCCACCGCCCTTTTGCTGGCCGAAACGGGTCTTGGTCACATTGACCTCGCTCCGCTCCAGAACTTTGTGCGTCCCCGCGCGGCGCTTGGCGAGTTGCCAGGTCACCATACGATGGAGAATGTCGGAGCGGACCTCCGCACCAAAGACCTGGTCGCTCACTTCGAGCGTCCCGACCTCTGCATTCTCCCAATTTTTAATCGTCAGTTCCATGCGCGCTTACTCTTCGCCGCTAGCATCGACTGCATCGGCAGCCGGTGCTTCATCAACAGGGGTCTCATCCGCGGGAGCAGCCGTCGAACGGATACCAGCCGGGAACGGCACGCCTTCCGGCAAAGCGCACTTCAGCGCGTCGCTGACCAGAATATAACCGCCCTTCGCACCGGGGATCGCACCCTTTACGAGGATCACGCCTTTTTCAACGTCGGTGCCAACCACTTCCAGGTTCTGAACGGTAACGCGCTCGTCACCCATGTGACCGGCCATTTTCTTGCCCTTGAACACCTTGCCGGGGTCCTGGCATTGACCGGTTGAACCGTGTGAACGGTGCGAGATCGAGACACCGTGGCTGGCGCGCAGGCCGGAAAAGCCGTGGCGCTTCATGGCACCAGCAAAGCCCTTGCCCTTTGATGTGCCAACCAAGTCGACGAACTGGCCTGCCACAAAGTGATCGGCGAGGATCTCCGAACCAACGTCGACCATAGCATCGGTCGGCACGCGGAACTCGGCGACCTTCTGCGGAGGCTCTACGTTACGGCTGCCATAGACGGTGCGATTGGCTGTCGATACCCGCTTGGTCTTGGCAAGGCCAACACCGATCTGCATGGCAGTGTAGCCATCGCGATCTTCTGTGCGGTGACCGACAACGCGGCACTGGCCCAGCTTCAGTACGGTAACCGGAATATGCCGGCCGCCTTCACCGAATACACGGCTCATGCCGAGTTTGGTGGCGATAACGCCTGTACGGGTCGGGGTCATACCTTGATCTCCACATCCACGCCGGAAGCCAGATCCAGTTTCATCAGCGCGTCGACCGTCTGGGGAGTCGGGTCGACAATGTCCAGCACCCGGCGATGGGTGCGGACTTCGAACTGATCACGGGATTTCTTGTCGATATGCGGCCCGCGCAGCACGGTGTACTTCTGGATACGTGTCGGCAGCGGGATTGGACCTCGAACCACAGCACCAGTGCGTTTTGCGGTCGAAATAATCTCGCTGGTCGACTGGTCGAGGATCCGGTGATCGAATGCCTTCAGCCGGATCCTGATATTTTGATGATCCATCGTTACTTCTTCCCGTTAAGCCCGGGTCTTACCGTTCAACCGATTATTCAATAATGCTTGCGACGACGCCGGCACCGACGGTGCGGCCGCCTTCACGGATGGCGAAGCGCAGACCTTCATCCATCGCGATCGGCGCAATCAGGTTCACCACCATGGCGATATTGTCGCCCGGCATCACCATCTCCGTGCCTTCCGGCAGCTCAACCGTGCCAGTCACGTCCGTCGTGCGGAAGTAGAGCTGCGGGCGGTAGTTGGAGAAGAACGGCGTGTGACGGCCACCCTCTTCCTTCGTCAGCACGTAGCACTCGCACTTGAACTTCGTGTGCGGCGTGATCGAGCCCGGCTTGGCCAGAACCTGGCCACGCTCCACATCTTCGCGGCCAACACCACGCAGCAAGCAACCCACGTTGTCGCCGGCCTGGCCCTGGTCCAGCAGCTTGCGGAACATTTCAACGCCGGTCACCGTCGTTTTCGACGTGTCGCGGATACCGATGATCTCGATTTCCTCGCCGACCTTGACCACACCGGTTTCGATGCGGCCGGTCACCACCGTGCCACGGCCGGAGATCGAGAACACGTCCTCGATCGGCATCAGGAACGGATGGTCGATCGGGCGGTCCGGCTGCGGGATGTACTCGTCAACCGCGGTCATCAGCTCCAGGATCGCGTCGTGGCCGATTTCCTTGTTGGAATCTTCCAGCGCTGCCAGGGCCGAGCCTTTGATGATCGGAATATCGTCGCCCGGAAAGTCGTAGGAGGACAGCAGCTCGCGAACTTCAAGCTCCACCAGCTCCAGCAGTTCCTCGTCGTCCACCTGGTCGACTTTGTTCAGGAACACCACCAGCGCCGGCACGCCGACCTGACGGGCCAGCAGGATGTGCTCGCGGGTCTGCGGCATCGGGCCGTCGGCCGCCGATACCACCAGGATCGCGCCGTCCATCTGCGCCGCACCCGTGATCATATTCTTCACATAGTCAGCGTGGCCGGGGCAGTCGACGTGGGCGTAGTGACGGGCTCCCGTCTCGTACTCCACATGCGCCGTCGAGATCGTGATGCCACGAGCCCGCTCTTCCGGCGCCTTGTCGATGCTGTCATATGCCTGGAATTCCGCACCGCCAGCTTCTGCCAGCACTTTGGTAATCGCTGCCGTCAAAGACGTCTTGCCGTGATCAACATGGCCAATCGTGCCGATGTTGCAGTGCGGCTTATTACGCTCGAATTTTGCCTTCGCCATTTCTCTTTACTCCTAGTGACTGCGGGTTAGCCGGCCAGTTTGGCGCGGACTTCATCCGCCACCGCCTGCGGCACTTGCTCATAGTGATCAAATTCCATCGAGTACTGCGCACGACCCTGGCTCATGGAGCGAAGGGTGTTGATATACCCAAACATGTTGGCCAACGGGACCATGCCATTGACGATCCGGGCATTACCGCGGTCATCCATGCTGGAAATCTGGCCCCGGCGAGAGTTCAAATCGCCGATTACGTCGCCCATGTATTCTTCCGGCGTCACCACTTCGACCCGCATGATCGGCTCAAGCAGGGCCGGTTTGCCCTTCTCCATGCCCTCACGGAAGGCCGCGCGTGCTGCGATTTCGAACGCCATTACGCTCGAGTCAACGTCGTGGTACGCACCGTCAACCAACTTGGCCTTGAAGTCGATCACGGGGAAGCCAGCCATGATGCCGGACTCCATGGCCGAGCGGATGCCCTTTTCGACGCCCGGGATATATTCCCGAGGGACTGAGCCGCCGACAATCGAGCTTTCAAAGGTGAAGCCTTCGTCCACGCCCTTTTCAATCGGCTCGAACACTAATTTGATGCGCGCGAACTGACCGGAACCGCCGGACTGCTTCTTGTGGGTGTAGTCCACCTCAGCCATGCGGGTGATGGTTTCACGATAGGCCACCTGGGGCGCACCGATATTGGCTTCGACCTTGAACTCGCGCTTCATGCGGTCAACGATGATATCGAGGTGAAGCTCGCCCATGCCCTTAATGATGGTCTGGCCGCTCTCAATGTCTGAAGCGACGCGGAAGGACGGGTCTTCAGCGGCCAGGCGATTCAGGGCAAGGCCCATCTTTTCCTGGTCGGCTTTGGATTTCGGCTCGACAGCGATCTCAATCACCGGCTCGGGGAATTCCATCCGCTCCAGGAGCACCTGGCTGGACGGATCACACAGGGTGTCGCCAGTTGTCGTGTCTTTCAGCGCTGCAATGGCGACGATGTCACCGGCGCGCGCTTCCTTCACGTCTTCGCGGCTGTTGGCATGCATCAGCAGCATGCGGCCGACACGCTCCCGCTTTTCCTTCACGGTGTTCATGACGAAGGAACCGCCCAGCAGCACGCCGGAGTAGATGCGCACAAAGGTCAGAGAGCCGACGAACGGGTCGGTCATGATCTTGAACGCCAAACCCGAGAACGGCTCATCGTCCGAGCTGTGACGCTCGATCTCTTCTTCCGTACCGGCTTTCACGCCCTTGATCGCCGGAACGTCGAGGGGGCTCGGCAGGAAGTCGACAACGGCATCCAGCAGCGGCTGCACGCCCTTGTTCTTGAACGCGGAACCACACAGAACCGGCACGAAAGAGCCGGAGATGGTGCCCTTGCGGATACAGGCCTTCAGCGTCGCCTCGTCCGGCTCATTGCCTTCGAGGTAGGCTTCCATCGCGTCATCGTCTTGCTCGACAGCTGTTTCGATGAGTTTCTCGCGATATTCGGCAGCCTGATCAGCCAAATTGTCGGGGATGTCGGTATATTCGAATTCTGCACCCAGCGACTCATCTTTCCAGATGATCGCCTGCATTTTCAGCAGATCGATGACGCCGGCAAAGTCGCCTTCGGAACCGACGGGCAGCTGGCAGACCAGCGGCACAGCGCCGAGGCGGTCGACCATCATATCAACGCAGCGGAAGAAGTCCGCGCCGGTGCGATCCATCTTGTTGACAAAACACATGCGCGGCACGTGGTATTTGTCAGCCTGACGCCACACCGTTTCGGATTGCGGCTCTACGCCGGCAACCGAGTCAAACACCGTTACCGCACCATCAAGCACACGCAGGGAACGCTCCACCTCAATGGTGAAGTCCACGTGGCCCGGGGTGTCGATGATGTTAATGCGGTGGTCTTTCCAGAAGGTTGTGGTCGCAGCAGAGGTGATCGTGATGCCACGCTCCTGCTCCTGCTCCATCCAATCCATGGTGGCTGCACCGTCATGCACTTCACCGATCTTATAGGAACGGCCAGTGTAATACAGAATCCGCTCCGTCGTCGTCGTCTTACCGGCATCAATATGGGCCATGATGCCAATATTGCGGTACATATCGAGCGTTGTATCGCGTGCCATAACCTTCAAACCCTCTTTTGAGAATTACCAGCGGTAGTGCGAGAACGCACGGTTGGCTTCGGCCATCCGGTGCGTGTCTTCACGCTTTTTAACAGCACCGCCACGGCTGTTCATGGCGTCCATCAGTTCGCCTGCCAGGCGATCTTCCATGGTCTTCTCCGGACGGCCGCGGGCCGCAGTGATCAGCCAGCGGATGGCCAATGCCTGCGCACGCTCGGCACGCACCTCAACCGGCACCTGGTAGGTGGCACCACCGACACGGCGGGAACGCACCTCAAGGTTCGGGCGGATGTTGTCCAACGCGGTGTGGAACACCTGGGGACCATCGGTCCCGCCGCGGCGCTCCGCTGTTTCCAGCGCGCTGTAGAAGATTTTTTCGGCAACGGCTTTTTTGCCGTCGAGCATCATGCAGTTGATGAACTTGGTGATCGTCAGATCGCCAAATTGCGGATCCGGCAGGATCTCGCGTTTTTCGGCAGCGCGGCGGCGTGACATAGCTTTACTTCCCCAGCCTTATTTCGGACGCTTGGCACCGTATTTGGAACGGCGCTGGCGACGGTTGGCAACGCCCTGGGTATCCAGCACGCCGCGGAGAATGTGGTAACGGACGCCTGGCAAATCCTTCACGCGGCCACCGCGGAGCAGCACGACCGAGTGCTCCTGCAGGTTATGGCCTTCGCCTGGGATATAGCTGGTTACTTCGTAACCATTGGTCAGACGCACACGCGCCACCTTACGAAGCGCCGAGTTCGGTTTCTTCGGTGTTGTTGTATAAACACGCGTACAAACGCCCCGCTTTTGCGGACACGCTTCAAGCGCCGGCACCTTGTTACGTGCCTTTTGCAGGACCCGCGGTTGGCGGATCAACTGATTGATGGTGGGCATACTCTATATCGCCTTGTTGCCAATCACGTCAGTCGCCGGTTCGATCTCACGTTTCGACCCCAATATGGAGCCTATTTTTCCCCGACTTGGTGCCAACTGCTTGCTGGACCGGCGAACCGCCGAAACCCATTTCCCAAAGCATACGCGGCGGTAGCCGATACCGGCACCCGCCATTGCTCTTTGAGGCATGGGGTTTTCGTCCAGACGCCTTCGCCGCAGAAAGTATGCAGCATCCGATGCCCAGAAGACGCAGCGTATAGGAAAAGCCTACTGCCAAACGTCCTATGTCGAGAGGGCTTTAATCTACCCCTCTCATCCGCCCGCGTCAACACCCAATCGCAACAATCGGCATAGAGAATGCCGCTGCCGGTCAGCTTGCCACAGTTGCCTCTTCACTGACGCGGTGCTCGAAGGCCGCCGTCATCAGTGCCCTGGTATAGGCTTCGGCCGGTTGGTCAAACACTTGGTCAGCTGGTCCCTGCTCCACCACCTTGCCATCCTTCATGACAATCAGGTCGTGCGCCAGGGCACGAACCACCTTCAAGTCATGGCTGATGAACAGGTAGGCGAGCTTGTGCCGCCGTTGCAGATCCCGCAGCAACTCCACAATTTGCGCCTGCACGGACATATCTAGCGCGCTTGTCGGCTCATCCAGCACCACAAACCGCGGTTTCAGCACAATGGCCCGCGCAATCGCGATACGTTGGCGCTGACCGCCGGAGAACTCGTGCGGGTAACGGTCCGCCATGGATAGCTCCAGACCTACTTCTTCCAGCACCTGGGCAATCATGCGTTCGTGCTCCTCGTCTGAGGAGGCAAGCCGGTGTACCCGCAGACCTTCGCCGATGATTTGCCGCACGGATAGACGCGGCGACAAAGACGAGAACGGATCCTGGAATACGATCTGCATCTCCCGCCGCAGCGGCCGCAACGCCTTTGCCGAATATGAGCGAAGGTCCCGGCCGCCGAACCGCAGTCCGCCCTCCGCCCGCTCCAGCCGCAGCAGAGCCAGCCCCAGCGTGGTCTTGCCGCTGCCACTTTCGCCGACAACGCCAACCGTATGCCCTTCGCGCACAGTCAGCGAAATACCGTCCACCGCCTTGATATGGCCCACAGTGCGGCGCAGCACTCCGCGCTTGATAGGGAACCATACTTTAACGTCCTGCCCCTCCAGCACCGCCGGAGCGTCTTCCAGGGCAGGATCAGGCCTGCCTTTCGGTTCTGCCGCCAGCAAGTGGCGGGTATAGTCATGCTGCGGATCATCAAAAATTGCCGCCGTGGCACCGCTTTCGACCACCTCTCCCTGGGTCATCACGCAGATTTGATTGGCTATTCGGCGCACGATACCCAAATCGTGGGTAATCAGCAGAATCGCCATGCCGAGCTTTTGCTGCAAGTCCCGCAGCAACTCCAGGATCTGTGCCTGGATTGTCACGTCCAGCGCCGTCGTCGGCTCGTCCGCGATCAGCATGTCCGGATCATTCGCCAGCGCCATGGCAATCATCACCCGCTGGCGCTGACCGCCGGAGAGCTGGTGCGGATAGCTGGCCAGCCGCGTTTCCGGGTCGGGAATGCCCACCAGCCGTAACAATTCCAGCACCCGCGCCCGTGAATGCTCCGGCGAAAGCCCCTTGTGGACCCGCAGCACCTCTCCAATCTGCTTCTGCACCGTGTGCAGCGGATTGAGCGCCGTCATCGGCTCCTGGAAGATCATGGCAACGCGGTTGCCACGGGTCTGGCGCAACACGCGCTTCGAGGCACCAATCATTTCCTGCCCGTCGAATCGGACGGAGCCGCCAGGATGGCTGGCAATCGGATAGGGCAGCAATTGCAGTACGCTCAGCGCGGTGACCGACTTGCCGGAGCCACTTTCACCCACCAGAGCCAGAGTCTCGCCCTTGGCTATGTCGAAGCTGACGCCCCGCACCGCCTCCACCGTCTCACTGCCGGTGCGAAAGGCGACACGCAGGTCGCGAACCTGCAGCAGAGCCTCTGGCACCACCGAATTGCTCATCGGCTTGTCATTCATAAGCCCAGCTTCCGTGGATCAAAGGCATCGCGCACCGCTTCGCCGACAAACACCAGCAGCGACAGCAGCATGGCAATTGTGAAAAAACCCGTCAGGCTAAGCCAGGGTGCCTGGAGGTTGGCCTTACCTTGCGCCAGCATCGCCCCCAGCGACGGAGAGCCCGGCGGCAGGCCGAAGCCCAGATAGTCCAGCCCGGTCAGGCCCGTTATGCCGCCCAGCAGCGCAAACGGCAGAAACGTTACCGTCGCCACCATGGCATTCGGCAGCACATGGCGGAAGATAATGGTCAGATCACCCACTCCCAGCGCCCTGGCGGCACGCACATAGTCGAAATTCCGGGCGCGCAGAAACTCCGCACGTACCACACCGACAAAGCCCATCCAGGCGAACAGCAGCATGATGCCCAGAATCGTAAAGAACCCCGGCACGATCACACTCGCCAGAATAATCAGGATGTAGAGCGTCGGCAGGCTGGCCCAGATTTCGATGAAGCGCTGGAACAGAAGATCGAACCAGCCGCCATAGAATCCTTGCAACGCCCCCGCCGATATCCCGACCGCTGCGCTCAACACGGTCAGAGTCAGGCCAAAGATGACCGAGATGCGGAAGCCGTAAATCAGCCCTGCCAGCACATCCCGCGCCTGATCGTCCGTTCCCAGCCAGTGCTCAGCATTCGGTGCGGACGGAGCCGGCTCCGGCAAGTCCCAGGCCACGGTGGCGTAGCTGTAGGGAATCAGCGGCCAGACCATCCAGCCCTTCTCGGCGATCTTCTCCCGCACATAGGGGTCGCGGTAGTCGGCTTCGGTGGGGAATTCGCCGCCGAACTGTGTTTCAGGATAGCTATGGAAGATCGGCGTGTACGGCGCGCCGTCATAGCAGACAAGCATCGGCTTATCGTTCGCCAGGAACTCCGCAAACAGGCTCAGCACAAACAGGGCCAGGAACACCCAAAGCGACCAGTACCCCCTGCGGTTGGCTTTGAAGTTGGCGATCCTGCGCCGGGTGAGCGGGGTCATCGCCATGGCTCAGCTTCTCCTCGCTTCGAAATCGATGCGCGGGTCGATCACCACATAAATCAGGTCGCCAACCAGGTTCATCAGCAAGCCCAGCAGCGAGAAGAAATACAGGGTTGCAAACATGATCGGATAGTCCCGGTTCAGTGTCGCCTCAAACCCCAACAGGCCTAGTCCATCCAACGAAAATATTGTCTCAATGAACACCGCCGAGCCAAACAAAATGCCGACAAAAGCTGCCGGGAATCCCGCGATGACCAGCAGCATCGAGTTGCGGAAGACGTGGCCGAACAACACCTGCCGCTCCGACAGGCCCTTGGCCCGTGCCGTCACCACATATTGCTGCGAGATCTGATCCAGAAAACTGTTCTTGGTCAGCAGGGTCAGCGTCGCAAATGAGCCGATAATCATCGCCGCCAGCGGCAGGGCCAGGTGCCAAAAATAGTCCACGATCTGCTCGCCAATGCTCATCTGGTCAAAATTCGGCGAGGTCAGCCCCCGTAACGGGAACCAGTCCAGAAAATTGCCGCCAGCAAACAGGACCAGCAGCAGCACGGCAAAACCGAAGCTTGGGATCGCATTGCCGACAATGATCGCCCCGCTTGTCCAGACATCGAACCGCGAGCCATCCCGCACCGCCTTAATGATACCGAGCGGTATACAGACCAGATAGGTGATCAGCGTCGTCCATAGGCCGAGAGAGATCGACACCGGCATTTTTTCCAGCACCAGATCGACTACAGTCTCGTCGCGAAAGAAGCTTTCGCCAAAATCGAAGGTGGCATAGTCGCCGATCATCTGGGTGAACCGTTCCCACAGCGGCTTGTCGAAGCCAAACTGCTGCTCCAGTTCCTTGATAAATTCCGGGTCCAGGCCCTGAGCACCGCGATAGGCTGACTTGGCAGCGCCTCCTGCCTGTTGCGCACCGGCGGAAGAGAAGTCGCTGCCTGCCTGGGTGACCCGCTGCACCGCGCCCCCCCCTTCGCCGGTGATGTTGGCGATGGCCTGCTCTACCGGCCCACCGGGCGCGACCTGGATAACGATAAAATTTATGACCATGATGCCGAGCAAGGTCGGCACGATCAGCAGCAGACGGCGAATGATATAGGCCAGCATCAGTTCACCGCCTTGTTGCGCGCCGCAGCCAGTGCCGCTGCTTTCGCCGGATCATACCACCAGGACCCGAACTGGACGCCGCTCGTTGGAACAGCATCCGGCATGCCGAACTTATCCCAATACAGTGTGCGGTCCGCCGACAAGTACCAGGCAGGCACCACAAAATGATGCGACAGCAGCACCCGGTCCAGCGCGCGCGTATTGATCACCAGCGCCTCGCGCGTCGGGGCGGCAATCAGTTTCTCGATCAGCACATCGACCACCGGGTCTTTCAGCCCGGCATAGTTGCTGGACGACGGCAGGTCCGCTGCCTGGCTACCCCAGAAACTCCGCTGCTCGTTGCCCGGCGAATCGCTCTGCCCCCAGCCGAGCGAGACCATGTCGTAGTCGCGGGAACGGATGCGGTTGATGTACTGGGAATCGTCCACTTCCCGAATAATCAACTCGATGCCCAGCCGGGCGAGATTCCGTTGGAACGGCAGGATAATGCGCCGGAAGCCGCTGCCCGCCCGCAGCAGAAACTCAAACGAAAGCGGTTCGCCGCTCGCGGCATCCACCATGCGCGTGTCCTGCACCGTGTATCCAGCCTCGTCCAACAGCGCAAACGCCTTGCGTAGGTTATCGCGTGGCCAGCCTGCCCCGTCAGTCTTGGATGGTTGCAGGGGCGGTCCGAACACTTCCGGCACCAATTGTTCGCGAAACGGCTCCAACAGAACCAATTCTTCGGACGACGGCGGTCCCACCGCCCCCAGTTCCGAGTTCGAAAAGAAGCTGGTGGCCCGCGCGTACTGGCTGAAAAACAGGGTCTTGTTCAACCACTCAAAATCAAAAGCCAGGCCGATGGCCTTCCGCACATTGATGTTCTGGAACACCGGCCGGCGCAGGTTCATGATGAAGGCCTGCATCCCCGCCGGCCGCTCATGCGCAACGCTCACTTTCTTTAACCAGCCATTGCGAACGGCGGGAACGTTGTAGTCCTGGGCCCACGCCTTCGCCTGGTTCTCAGAATCATAATCGATATCGCCCGCCTTAATTGCCTCCCGCACCACCGTCGGGTCGCGGTAATAGTCATAGCGCATGCGGTCGAAATTGTTCGTACCCTTGCTGGTGGGATGGTCTGCGCCCCAATAGTCCGGCACCCGCTCCAGTTCGACAAAGCGTCCAGGCTCGAAGTCGGCCACCCGATAGGGGCCGGAGCTTAGCGGCGGCTCCAGCGTTGTTTTGGTGAAGTCCCGGGTTTCCCAATAGTGTTTCGGCAACACCGGCAATTGCCCGATTATCAGCGGCAGCTCGCGGTTCTCGCCCGGCTTGAAGCGG
This sequence comes from Alphaproteobacteria bacterium, assembly GCA_965202745.1. Taxonomy (GTDB): domain Bacteria; phylum Pseudomonadota; class Alphaproteobacteria; order Bin95; family Bin95; genus JACKII01. The sequence continues at coordinate 23,122 of CBDBCB010000013.1, read as the reverse complement.
AAAGTGGCATCCAGGCGGCCCGTCACCTCCGCCTTCTCCACGCTGCCGTAATACAAACGGAAGAACGGCCGCCCCTTCTCCCGCAGGGTATTGAACGAGAACACCACGTCTTCCGCCGTTACCGGCTGGCCATCATGCCAGCGGGCCTTGGGATCGATATGGAACGTTATCCACGAGCGGTCTTTGGGATAAGTCACCGCTTCGGCCAGCAACCCGTACTCGGTGAACGGCTCATCCGCGCTGGACGTCATCAGCGTTTCCGCCGTCGCCCCTGCCCCCGGGTTGCCCTTGGCAATATATAGATTGAAGCTGTCGAACGTGCCGGTTGCCGCCAAATTCACCGAGCCGCCCTTCGGCGCGTCGGGATTCACATAGTCGAAGTGATCGAAGCCAGCCTTGTACTTGGGCGTACCATGCATCGCGATCGCGTGGGCACGCACGAACACCTTCCCGTCTGTCGGAGCTATCTGACCAAACGCAGGCAGTACACCCGGCATAGCTGGCACCAACAGCATCAACGCTGCCAGCAGACATGCCGGCAACGGACAAATCGAAAGGCGTGCGCGGAAAAGCGTCTGCATCATGGCCTTAATACTGGGGTGCGTTCGCGGTGATTGCTAGGGCCATAGCGCATTTCACGCCAAAGTCATCCAGGGATCGTTTCTGGCAGATCAAGGCGCACCGCCATTCCTTCCAGACCTGGCCCAGCTGCCGGATAGCGGTCCAAAACCATCAGGTCATGGCCAGGCACAATATGACTGTCCGCCGGTGCCAGACGGCGCAGCGTGCGATAACCTTCCAACATTCCCAGTATGTTCACATGCGTGGTGAACGAGGGCTCTTCCATGATGCTTTCGTAATAGTGGGCCGCGTCGGTTGCCAGCACCACCCGCCCCGTTTGGTCTCAACGCTGACGCATTGCAGGCCTGCTGCGTGCCCGCCAATAAAGTGCACCTTAATCCCAGGGGCGATATCAGCGTCGCCTTGGTAATATTGCACGCGGTAGGCAAAGGTCGCCTGTAGCGTCTGAATGGCGTCTTCCTTGGTAAAGGAATGGCCTAGCACGCCGAAGGTTATGCCCCGCCCCATGGCAAAAGCCATCTCCGCCGTTTGCAGGTGGAAGCGGGCATTGGGGAACAGGTCCAGATTGCCGGTGTGGTCGTAGTGCATGTGGCTGATGATGACGTCTTTAACGTCATCCGGTTCGATCCCAGTTTTGCGGAGGCCATCGGCCGGGCTTTGGGTATAGGTCCGTCCACGCCGCTCGCCTTCGGCTTTGGAGAAGCCGGTATCGACCACAATCGTCCGATCCTGGTTGCGGATGGCCCAAACGAAATAGTCCATCGCCAGCGGCTCTATCTTCATGCGGATCGCCGCCAATGAAGATAGAGCCGCGGGTGCCGACCCGCTCGCCGTACTTAACAGCAAAGATTTCGTAAGTGTCGTCGCTCATGCTAGCCCGTCCGCACCGGAATCATTTGTGCGAGAGTAGCACCACTGCTTCTGCATGTACACGCGCATCGCCTGTGGCCAGCACAGAGCCATCACTATCCAAAGTAAGCGGTTGGCCCGCCCAGTCGGTAATGATCCCGCCCGCCCCTTGCACGACCGGAACCAGTGCCATGAAATCATAAGTCTGCATGCCGGCTTCGATGGTCATGTCGAGATGGCCGGACGCGACAAGGCCATAGCCGTAGCAATCGCCGCCATAGTTGCAGCCAGCCGATGCTGCGCGAACGCGTTTGAATGCCGCCTCGCGCTCGCCAGTGAACATTTCGGGCGATGTTGTATTGATCCACGCTTGGCCGAGGCTTGCGCAGGCACGCGTCTTGGCTGGCTTGCCGTTAAACGTGGTTGCCTGCCCCCGGGCACCGATCCACTGCTCATCCAGCATCGGCATATCGATAACGCCCAGCACTGGCTCACCCTTATGGGCCAGCGCGATAAGGGTACCGAAGGTCGGCTTGCCCACAACGAACGCGCGCGTGCCGTCCAGCGGGTCCAGCACCCAGACAAAATCTGCGTCCGGCCGCTCGGCACCGTGTTCCTCGCCAATGATGCCGTGGTCCGGCACTTCCCGGCTCAGCAACTGGCGGATCGCGGTTTCCGCCTCACGATCGGCGCGTGTCACCGGCGATTCGTCGCCCTTGCGGACGATGTCCAGATCAGCACGGAAATACCGGCGCAAAATCGGGCGGCTAAGATTAGCCGCCCGTTCTGCCAGATCGATCAGATACAGGGATACTATCGTCATGCCTGCCTCAACAGCTGGCCGGCGGATCAGTGCTTCGCCGGCTTGCTGGCGTCGCCATGTCCCGCATCGGCAGGCTTTTCTCCGGCTGCAGCCGGAGCGGCAGGATCGGGTAAGGCCGGCGGATTGTCGGTCACCGACCGCAAATAGGCAATCACCGCCGCACGATCCTCAGGCTTCTTCAGGCCAACGAAGGACATCTTGGTGCCGGGCGCGTATTCCTTGGGCTTATAGAGGAACTGGTTCAGCTCTTCATAACCCCACGTGCCCGCCATGCCCTGCATAGCTGCAGAATAGGCGAAGTCTTTCTTCGCATGCTCGGCACCCAGCATATTGTGCAAATTCGGGCCAACTTTGTTCGGTCCGCCGGCATCAAACGTGTGGCAGGAAGCGCACTTCTTTGCGACCTTCTCGCCCTCTTCCGCGGTAGCGGCCGCCATGAAAGGCGCAATCGGCACCGAGCCAGCAGGCGCGGCTGACTCTGTCATCGCAGCAGGCACCAAATCGGCGAACAGGTTCGGGCCATGATGATCGCCGTGCGCGCCATGCACGGGGATTAAAATTTTGGCGACGAAGCCCAATAGCATCGCAATAACGCCTGCGGTCAGCAACGCGGCTACGATCTTGTTGATCTCCATGCTGTTCATTGAACGGCTTTCCTCGAAACGGCAAGTTTGGGCATGCTTAGCTTTCAGCAAATCACTAACGCTCATCGCGTAGCGGGCGAATGCGGCTCAACGCCACTCCGCTGGCAACTGCCTGGGTTGCTGCGGATTTTGTCTTGCTGAAACCTGCGAACCGGGGCACCCAACAGGCGATCATATATTTCCGCCTCAAGCCTCCCGTGAAGGAAGATCATGCGGCCTATCATCGTTATTCCCGCCAGGTTGGCGTCAACGCGCCTGCCGCAAAAGGTTTTGGCGGACATCGCAGGCGCACCGATGATCGTCCGCGTTATGGAGCGCGCCCGGCTGTCGAACGCAGGGCCGGTGCTTGTTGCGGCAGCAGAATCGGCAATTGCCGATGCAGTGCTCGCAGCGGGCGGAAACGCGGTTTTGACTGACCCGGATCTGCCAAGCGGTTCCGACCGGATCATGGCGGCGTTACGTTCGTTTGACCCCGACAGCCGGTATGACACCGTCATCAATGTGCAGGGCGATCTGCCAACCCTTGATCCCCAGACGATCTTCGACACGCTGGCCGCGCTGCAGGCAGACCCGGCCGCGGACATCGCAACGCCAGTGGCTGAAATTGTCAGGGATGAGGAGCGCACCGACCCCAGTGTGGTCAAAGCCGTTTTCGGCTCGAACGGTAACGCGCTATATTTCACCCGCGCAACCGCGCCAACCGGGGATGGCCCCCTCTATCACCACATCGGCCTCTATGCCTACCGCCGCCCAGCATTGGAGCGCTTTGTCAGCCTACCGTCAGCATTGCTGGAGCAGCGCGAAAAGCTGGAGCAATTGCGGGCACTCGAAGCCGGTATGCGTATCGCCGTGGCCATCGTTGACACCGTTCCCCTCGGCGTTGACACTCCAGCCCATCTTGAACGTGCGCGTGAATGGTACGCGTCCCGTCCCGCAACCTAGAAAATCCCGATGACCGATCCCTCACGCACAATCGCCTTCCAGGGCGCGCCAGGTGCCTATTCCGACCTGGCCTGCCGCACGGCCTACCCCGATTGGAAAACCCTGCCCTGCGGCTCATTCGAAGGCGCCTTTAATGCCGTGGAAGATGGCAGCGCCGCCCTGGCCATGATCCCGATTGAGAACTCACAGGCGGGCCGTGTGGCTGACATTCACCACCTGCTACCGGGGACGGGCCTGCACATTATCGGGGAGCACTTCCACCGGGTGCAGCACCAACTGTTAGCCCCGGAAGGCACCTCTCTCCAGACCATCAAGCGTGTCCGCAGCCACGTGCATGCCCTCGGCCAATGCCGCAATGCCTTTCGCCGCCTTGGCCTGGAAGCAATCGTCCATGCCGATACCGCCGGTGCCGCAGCTGATCTGGCCGCATCTCAGAATATCGAGGAAGCCGCGGTCGCCTCAACGCTGGCGGCAGAGATCTATGGGTTGAAAATCCTCGAAGCCAATATTGAGGACGCGAGCCACAACACCACCCGCTTCATCGTTCTGTCGCGGGAGCCGGTACGCCCGCCGGCCGCTGCCCAGCCAGGCGATGAAAAGATCATCACGACCTTCGTCTTCCGTGTCCGCAACGTGCCGGCCGCCCTGTTCAAAGCCATGGGCGGGTTCGCGACCAACGGCGTAAATATGACAAAGCTGGAAAGCTACATGATCGAGGGTGAATTCACCGCGACCCAATTCTATGCCGATGTCGAGGGACACCCGGACCAGGCATCCCTGCGCAATGCTCTGGAAGAGCTGGAATTCTTCAGCCGCGAAGTTCGCGTGCTGGGCGTCTACCCCGCGCACCCCTTCCGCGCCGAACAAGGGTTTTAAGCGCCTGCTATTGCCGGCATGGCTACCCGGCAGCCGCTCTGAGGCTTTACCAAAGTCATAACAAAAAAACCCGCAGAGCCAGATGGTTCTGCGGGTTTTTTTGCAATCTAGCCGGGATACCCGGCGGACTTTAGGCTGCGCGGGCAGCTTCTGCCTGATCGACCAGCGCCTTGAACGCGGCGGGCTCATGCACGGCCAGGCCGGCCAGAACCTTACGGTCGACTTCGATCTGCGCCTTGTGAATGCCGTCCATAAACTGGCTGTAGGTCATCCCATGCTCGCGGGCGGCCGCGTTGATGCGTTGGATCCACAGAGCGCGGAAGTTCCGCTTTTTCGTGCGGCGGTCGCGATAGGCGTATTGCAGGCCCTTCTCGACCTTCTCGAGCGCGACACGTAAATTGGTGCTGTTGCGGCCGCGATAGCCTTTGGCCATCCCGACGATTTTTTTGTGGCGAGCGTGGGCGGTAACGCCGCGTTTGACTCTAGCCATGGTGAAACTCTCCTAAAATAAAGCCGGAAGCGGGTTAGCGGTCATAAGGTATGAACTGACGGACGATCTTCGAATCGCCTTCGCTCATGAGCTTGGTGCCGCGCGCTTTGCGCTTCATTTTCTGCGATTTGTTGGAGAGAATGTGGCGCTTGTAAGCCACGTTCATCTTGATTTTGCCAGTGCCGGTCCGGGTAAAGCGGCGTTTGACGCTGCTTTTCGTCTTCATCTTGGGCATTTTCTGTCCTTCCGTTCAGGAGATTGAGCTGCCATGGCAATGCCCGGACACTGGTAGTACACCGCGTCCCTTAGCCAGACTGCCCTCGGAAAAGCTGGCCTTATAAGCCCTGATGATCCGCCACGCAACACAAGAGTTTGACGCTCTCGTGACTTTGATGGGGTGACAATCGCTGCAACTCTCCCATATGTCGTAGTCAAACAAAGATGCAAAGAGCACCGGAAGGAATGTTCAATGGCGCAGCAAGCCATACTTTTAATTGATGATGACGAGCCGCTGCGTCAGTCCCTGGCCGAGCAATTGCAGTTGCATGAGGATTTTGAAACCTACCACGCCGCGACCGGCGCCGCCGGTTTGGAAGCCGCCAAGGAACGGCACTATGATGCCATGATCCTGGATATAGGTCTGCCCGACATAGATGGCCGCGACGTCTGCCGTATTATGCGCCGGAACGGTGTCGCCTGCCCCATCCTGATGTTGACTGCGGCAGAGGGTGACGCGGACACCATCCTCAGCCTGGATTCCGGCGCGAATGATTTTATTTCCAAACCATTCCGTATTGGTGTGCTGCTCGCACGGCTGCGCGCCCATCTGCGCCAGCATGCGCAAAGCGAAGACGCAGTGTTTACCATTGGTCCGTATACTTTCCGGCCATCGGCAAAGTTGCTGCTGGAAAACACGACGGAGCGCAAGGTGCGCCTGACGGAAAAAGAGACGGCAATCCTGAAATTTCTCTACCGGGCTGGCCAGCGGGTAATCGACCGGGAGACATTGCTCCATGAAGTGTGGGGGTACAATCCTGGCGTCACGACGCATACGCTGGAAACCCACGTCTACCGGTTACGCCAAAAAATCGAAGAAGACCCATCTGCCGCAAAGTTCTTGGTAACTGAAACCGGTGGATATAAGCTGGTTCCCTAACCGCATAAGAGCCGCGTCGAAAACAGGCTCAGGGGAGTTGAACAATCAGTGCTGCACGGGCGGGTGCCGCTACAGAGAGTGAGAGGTAGGAGCGACGGTGAGCGGTCCTAGTAAAAAAGGCTCTGGCGGACAAAAATTCACGATACGGTTTTGGGGCGTGCGCGGCAGCGTTGCAACGCCAGGCCCCGACACGGTGCGCTATGGCGGCAATACCTCTTGTGTTGAAATATGGTGCGGTGACCGCCGGATCGTTATCGACGCGGGCACAGGTATTCGGGTTCTGGGCCGGCAAATGATTGCCGAAGGGCCGGCGGACTTCGACCTGCTGCTTTCCCATACCCATTTGGACCATATCGAAGGCCTGCCCTTCTTTCCGCCCGCATTTGCACCGGGCAACCTGTTCCGGATATGGGCCGGGCACCTGTTGCCCCGCATAACGATAGAACAGGCGCTGGGGCAATTGATGTCTGCGCCGCTGTTTCCCGTGCCGCTGGATGCGTTCAGCAATCAGGTAAAATACTGCGACTTCCGGGCGGGCGATGCCTTGGTCCTGGGCCCCAAGGTTGTGGTCAAAACCGCTATGTTGGATCATCCGAACCACGCGGTTGGCTACCGGGTGGAATATGATGGTCGGTCCCTCTGCTACATTTCCGATACGACCCACATTCCCGGCCAAACCAATGAACACGTCGTGAGCCTGATCAATGATGCCGATCTGGTGATCTATGATTCCATGTTCACCGACCCCGAATTCGCAGAACGGCCTGATTGGGGGCACTCCACCTGGCGCGAAGGCGCACGGCTCGCCCGGCTGGCAGGCGTGAAAAAGCTGGTGCTGTTCCATCATGATCCGTCCCGCACCGATACGGAGCTTGATGCGCTAGGCGACGAAGCTGCCAGCCACTTGCCAGGAACCACCGTCGCCCAGGAAGGCTCAACGCTCGAAATTTAGGGAAATCTGCGGAGGTTGAGGCTCGGCAGGCGAATATCCTTCGCAACCTGCCGTCTTTCCCGTATGCCGTAGTCCTAACCGCTGCCACGGTATGCGCTGCCGTGCAGCGTTGCAAAATGCCTTAGGAAACTCCCATGCCGCCAGTTTCAACGGCGTCCCTTTGGACACCTGCCGTCGATAGCCCCTATTCCTGGCTTCGCCTGATAATCACGCTGGTTCTTGGCACAATCGGCAGCATTGGCATGTGGGTGGCCGTGGTTGTGCTGCCGGAAGCCCAGGCGGAGTTTGGTGTAGCCCGCGCCGGGGCCTCCCTGCCCTACGCGTCCACCATGATCGGTTTCGGTGTCGGCAACATTCTGATTGGCCGGTTTGCCGACCGGCTGGGTATCACCATCCTGGTGATTCTGGCCGCCCTTGCTTTGGGGGCTGGGTTTATTCTGGCAGCCCAGGTGGATGCCATATGGCAACTCACCGTCATTCAGGGCGCATTGATCGGTATTGGCACGGGGGCAAGCTTCGGTCCGCTCATCGCTGATCTTTCCCACTGGTTCCGGAAACGGCGGGGATTGGCGGTAGGCGCTGCCGCGTCAGGCAATTACCTAGCCGGCGCGATCTGGCCAACCATCGTGCAGGATTTTGTCGCCACTGACGGCTGGCGGGACGCCTACATCCTGATCGGTGTGTTCTGCGTGGCCACCATGATCCCGCTCGCCCTCCTCCTGCGCCGGAAATTGCCGCAACGCCTGCGCGCCGATGGCACGGTGGACGCAGGTGACGAACAATTGCTGCAATCGCCCTTTTCGCCCCGCGGCCTGCAATGGCTGTTGGCAGCAGCGGGCATAGGCTGTTGCGTCGCTATGTCGATGCCCCAGGTTCACATCGTCTCCTACTGCGTTGACCTGGGCTACGGCGCTGCGGTCGGCACCGAGATGCTGGCACTGATGTCCGCCGGCGGCGTGGTCAGCCGCTTGGGCAGCGGCTTTCTGGCAGACTATATCGGCGGCGTCCGCACATTGCTACTCGGCTCCGTGCTGCAATGCGCGGCGCTGTTCTTCTTCCTGCCTTTCGACGGACTGATGCCGCTCTACGCGATCTCGCTGCTGTTCGGCCTCAGTCAGGGCGGCATCGTGCCAAGCTATGCCATCGTCGTACGCGAATACCTGCCCGCGCGGGAGGCAGGCAGCCGCATCGGCATCATCGTTGCCGCCACGATTTTCGGTATGGCGTTGGGTGGCTGGATGAGCGGTGAAATCTACGACCTCACAGGCTCCTACGAACTGGCGTTCATCAACGGCATTGCCTGGAACCTGATGAACATGGGCATTATCCTGTCCCTGATGTGGCGCACCCGCACGCCGCGGTTAGCGGCGTCATAACCTCAGTAGATGTGAGCCGTCTTGCGCACCGGTTGCGGTTTGCGCTCGTGCAGGTCGCGGTTGGGTTCGACAAAGCGCCCGGGATTCTGCGCCTCCAGGATCGGCCGTATCCACTGACCGAAGCGGGCCGCTTCCTCGTGATGGAGGTAGCCTGAAAGGCAGAAGGAGTGGCAGCCCGCGTCAATGAATTGCTGCAAGGTCGCCGCGCATTGCTCCGGATTGCCAACCACGGCAATGCCAGCACCCGGCCGGAAGCGGGTCAGGCCGCTCCAGAGGTGCGGTGCGATCCACATACCCTTTTCCGCCACCAAAGCCTGCACCCGCTGGTTTGCTTTGGAGGACGCGGTGTATCGCTTCAACTCCTCGCGTGCCGCTTCCGGAATGTTGCGAATCAGCTTGTCGGCCGCCTCCAGCGCTTCCTCTTCGGTCTCGCGGCAGATCATCTGGAGCCGCATGCCAAAACCGATCGCATCGCGCCGCCCGTACGCCGCCGCCCGCTCGCGGATATCGGCAATGTTGGCAGCAATCTTGTCTGGCAAATCGCCCCAGAAAAGATGCACGTCCGAATGCTTGGCCGACAGATTCCAGGCTTCTTCCGAGCCACCCCCCAGATAGAATTTAGGATAGGGCTTTTGCAGTGGCTTCGGCACGACGATCGCACCTTGGATATCGTGGAACTTGCCTTTGAAGTGCACCGGCCCCTCAGCCGTCCAAAGCTCTTTCAGGATGGAGACTTCTTCCTCCATCAAGGCATAGCGGTCTTCTTTGGCCAGCTTGATGCCTTCCGACAGGATTTCCTGGTCGGCCTGCCCAGCGATCAGGTTCACGCAGATACGCCCGCCTGACATCTGGTCGAAGGTCGCAATCATCTTCGCCAGCAACACCGGGTTCATGTAGCCCGGCCGCGCCGCAATAAGGGGCGCAATGCACTTGGTCTCAGCAGCCATAAACGCGCCGGAGACATAGGCCTCCCAACAATAGCGGGCGACGGGGATCAGCATGTAGTCGAACTTCGCTGCCTCCGCAGCCTGTACCACTTCACTCAGATGCTCCGGCGTCGTGCTGAGGGTCTCCTCCTCAACGCCATACGCCTGGGTGTCGCCACTGGTCGGCAGGAACCAGCCGAACTCCAGCGGCTTCAGATCGGATTGCATGACGGGTAACCTCCGCGCCTACACTGTTTTTCGCTTGCCGCCTGTATGGCTTGGCAAACCGGCAAGAGCCAGGGCTATGCTGTCCGGAAGGTCCGAAACAATGGAAGTTCACAACATGGCGAATACGAACCTGCCGCCCTGCCTCTTGATCGTCATCGCGGAAATCGACGCCACCGTCAAGGATGACTGGAACCGCTGGTATGATGAAGTGCATTTGCCCGACGCCCTCGCCTGCCCCGGCGTGATCAGCGGCCGGCGTTACAAGTCGGCAGGCGCACTCAGCCTAACCGACCACGGCACCCGGAATGTTAGCGACACGGTAAGCTACGCCGCCGTTTATGAGGTCAGTAGACCCGAAACCCTGGAAACGCCGGAATTCAAGGCCATGGCTGGTTGGTACGAGTTTACAGACCACATTAAAGCCCGAACCCAGGTTTTCCGGCACCGTTAAGGCGAGGCATTAGCGCCCGACGTGCGCATTCCAACTGGGCCGGGTGTTAAGCGTATCCTTGTCGAACCCGGCCAGTGCTTTGTAGTGATCCGCCGTATCCGCCAACTCCGCCGGTGAGACAATATCCGGCAATTGCTCGACCCCCCGGGGGGGGTGCCCGTGCACCATCTCCATGGCTTTTTCAGGCCCATTCTGCCGATTGGCCAGCACAATCTGCGCCGTCGCGGGCCGGCGCTCGGCGTCATAAGCCTGCAGCGCCTGCTCAACACCGCCAGCGTTCACAAGGTACCATGCAAGACGCCTGGCATCCAGAATGGCCTGGCTCGCCCCGTTAGAGCCGATCGGGTACATCGGATGCGCCGCGTCACCCGGCCAAAAGCTCCAGGCCTCTACCGGGTCGCGGTCGACCATGGGATATTCGTAGACCGCGTCGGCGACGCGGATAATGTCCGGCACTTTCAGCCAGCCAAAATCCCAGTCTTCGAATGCCGGCAGAAAGTCAGAGACCGGCACCTGGCGGTTCCAGTCGCTTTTCCGCCAGGTTGTCAGGTCGGAATACTTGATCTCCGCAATCCACAATTGATCAGTGCCTCCCCGGCGGCCTCTGCGGTGCTGAAAATCGGGTAGCAGACAAACTTCTGCGCCTGGTGACCAGCCATCACCATGCTGCGCCCAGAAAGATAAGGCGCGCCGCGGGTGGTTGCCTGCCACAGCACATTGCCGTTCCAGATCGGCTCGCCTTCATCGGGATAAAACCGCCGCCGCACCGTTGAATGAATACCATCCGCACCGACCAGCAGGTCGCCCTCTGCTGTGACCTGCCCACCGCCTGCTTGCGCGAAAACCGCAGTGACACGATCACCGGACTGACTGAAATCAGCTAGCTGGTGACCGGTTACGACACGATCGGCCCCCAGACGCTCCCGCGCAGCCTGCAACAGCAGCATTTGCAGCTCCCCCGGTGCACGGAGTATTGCGGCCAATGATAACCCGCTACCTTGCCCCGCGGTTCCTGCCAGATTTGCTGACCATGCCGATTGGCGTAAATCAGCTCTGCCGTGGGAATCGCTGTAGCGGCCAGCTTGTCGGCAAGTCCCAATTCCGTCAGTTCCCGCACCGCATGCGGCAAAACATTGATGCCCACACCCAATGGCTGCAATTCGGGCACTGCTTCATAAATCCGGCAGGAAATCCCTGCTGCATGCAGACTCAAAGCCGTGACCAATCCACCAATGCCGCCTCCGGCGATCAGCGTATCCATTGTTTCTCTCCGGGGACTGACGCAAACTCCGGCTTAAATAACATAAAGATGTGAAGGGAGGCACGTATGATGCGCAATCGCGTGTTAGTTGCCGGAGCAACGGGCCTCGTCGGGAAAGCTGTTGCCGAACATTTGCTGGCCAAAGGTGAAGCTGATGTAATCGCGGTCAGCCGCCGTGACCCGCATTTGCCCGGTGCGCTGCACGTGGAAGCGGATCTGACCGATGCCACTGTCTGTCAGAACTTGCTGAGCGGGCTGGACAGCATCACCCACATCATATTTGCAGCGCTTTTCGAAAAACCAAATTTGATCGCCGGGTGGCGTGATCCGGAACAAATGGCCGTCAATCGGGCAATGCTGCAAAACCTGCTGGACGCGGTTGAGCCCAGTTCGCCTGGACTGAGGCATGTCTCGCTCTTGCAAGGGACCAAGGCTTACGGCGTTCATGTCGAGCCCATCCGTGTTCCAGCAAAAGAATACTGGCCCCGCCACAGCCACGAAAACTTTTATTGGCTGCAGGAAGACCTGATCCGCGAGCGCCAGGCGATGGGCAATGGCTGGACTTTCAGCGTCTGGCGACCGCAGGCCCTGTTCGGCAATGCGCTGGGAAGCCCCATGAACATTATCGGCGCTCTGGGTGTCTATGCAGCACTACGCCGGGAACAGGGGCTGCCGCTGAACTATCCGGGCGGCGGTCTCCTGGCCACAGCTGCCAATGACACGCGGTTGCTGGCAGAAGCCATCTGTTGGGGCGGGAATGCGACGACTGCACAGAACGAGACCTTCAACATAATCAATGGCGACGTGCTGGTCTGGCCGCATATTTTCCATTGCATTGCCGAAGCCTTTTCAATGCCCATGGGGGATGCGACCGCCGAGCGCCTTGAGGAAACAATGCCGGCAAAGGAAGACGAGTGGGCCGGGCTGGTTGAGAAATATGATTTGCGCCGACATACGCTGGCCGAATGGATCGGCTCTTCCTGGCAATTCACCGACCGTTCACTGGCCACCGGCATTGATCACCCGCCGCCGTCTGTATTGAGCCCGTTGAAGCTGAATCAGGCAGGCTTTACCAAGATGATCGACACACAAGAGAGCATTGTCTGGTGGCTGAAGCGCCTGCAACGCGAACGTTGGCTGCCTGCCTGAAGGACCCTGAGAAATGACCCGCATCGCCGTTGGTGGCTTCCACCACGAGACCAACACGTTCGCCCCCACCAAAGCGACGTACGAGCATTTCGCCCGCACCGACGCTTGGCCCGGTCTACAACGGGGCGCGGGCATGCTGGAGGCGCTGGCCGGCAAGAATATTCCTCTGCCCGGCTTCGCAGCCGCAGCGCCCGCCGATTGGGAGTTACTGCCAACCGTCTGGTGCAACTCTGCCCCATCAGCGCATGTTGAGCAAGACGCCTACGAGCGCATCACTGCCATGATGCTGGAGGAACTGCGTGGCCTGGGCCCTGTAGATGCGGTGTTCCTGGACCTGCACGGCGCGATGGTTTGTGAACATCTGGAAGATGGCGAGGGCCCCCTGTTGCAGGAAGTCCGCGAAATCATCGGGCCCGGCGTGCCGCTGGTTGCCTGCCTGGACCTGCACGCCAACGTCACGCAGGCGATGTTCGAAGCCGCAGACGTCCTGGTCGGCTACCGCACGTATCCGCACGTGGATATGGCGGAGACAGGCGTGCGCGCGGCCGCTGTTCTGGAGCGCCTGCTGCGGGAGGGCCGCCTGGCAAAAGCATGGCGCAAGCTTGACTGGCTGATCTCCATCAACTGGCAATGCACGCTGATGGAGCCTGCTAAGTCGGTTTACGAGCGCATGATAGCCCTGGAAACGGGTGAGGTTTGGACGACGTCATTCACTCCCGGCTTTCCGCCCGCGGACATTTATGATTGCGGGCCTGCCATCATGACCTACGGCTCTACGCCAGCGGCGGCAGATCAGGCGCTGAACTCCATCGTCGCCGACATAGAAACACACCAGGCATCATTCGACGGCGGCTATTTCTCACCCGACGAAGCTGTCACCGAAGCAGGCAAGCTGAACCGCCAGGGCCTGTCGCCGATCGTAATTGCCGATACACAGGACAACCCCGGTGGCGGCGGTGATGGTAACACGGCGGGCATGCTGAAAGCGTTGGTTGACGGCAAGGCCGAGAGAGCCGCCTTCGGCCTCTACATCGATCCGGCACTGGCGGCGGCGGCACACAACGCCGGTGAAGGTGCGACCATCCAAGCAGCATTTGGCGGTAATTGGGAGGGTGATACGCCCTTCAGTCTGCCTGCTACGATCGAGCGTCTGGGTTCCGGGCAATTCCTGTGCACCGGGCCTTTCTACGGCGGTAACACGATGGACCTTAGCCCGATGGCTTTGCTGCGTGTCGGGGAGAGCGGCGTGCTGGTCGCCGTTGCCAGCCGTAAGACCCAGGCAGCCGACAAGGAAATGTTCCGCTGCCTGGGTATCGAGCCCGGCGAGATGGCCATTCTGGCGCTGAAATCCTCCGTGCATTTCCGGGCTGACTTCACCTTCGACGGCGGCAAAATACTGGTGACCACCGCCCCCGGTTCCGTTACCGCCGATCCCGCTGCCCTGCCCTATCGCAACTTGCGCAAGGGCGTATTGCTTGGACCAACCGGCGATCCGTTCGCCGGTTATACCAACAGCAAGGGTTAGCAGACACTGGCATTGCGTATACCGCTCCGGCATGATCGGCGCAGTCAAAGAGGAGATGCCAGATGAGCAAAAAAATCACCGGCGGCTGCGCATGCGGCCATATCCGCTATTCGGTTGAGGGCGAGCCCCGTTACATGGGTAATTGTCATTGCCGCGACTGCCAGCAGGCAACCGGCAGTGCCTATTTCCCCGGCGTTGGCGTCAAGACGGAGAACTTCACGCTTGAAAGTGACGAGCCCGCATGGTTCGAGCGCGCAGGCGATAGCGGCAACGTGATTACCCGTGCCTTTTGCCCGAAATGCGGTTCGCCCGTGTTCCTGATGGGCGAGGAGCGCCCGCACTTCAGGGTGATTTATGCCGGCAGCCTGGACGATCCGTCCGTCTTCCAGCCAGCCCAGAACATCTTCACCAAAAGCGCCCAACACTGGGCATGGCCTGACGACGGAATGCCAAGCCACCAAGGGATGCCCTGACCCCTAAACGGGTAGCCAAACCCGGCGCTTATTCTGTATCCGCCAGCCAGGCCTCGATTTTCCGGGCAAGGGAGAAGGCATTTGGCTGGCGGATCATCCCCATATGATCGCCGTCATGGCTGATGATCGTCAGACCTGGGCCAATTAGCCTGCGCCATTGTTCGGTGGTGGCCTGCCGATCGCGGTTTTCGGTCGCCATTACCAACAGGACGTTCGGCAATACCAGCGGATTGGCCCGGTAGCGGATGCTGGCCAGCATGTGTGCTTCGTCGATTTCAACTGGCGGGCGGCGCAGGCCAAGCGATGCTGCGATGGTGTGAAATACCCGTTTCCTTGCGCGCTGCCGCGGCATGTCCCGAAATGAATGCCTGATAGGCCAGCTTAATCCGATCGGCCCAGTGCCGCTTGGCCGCCGGAGGGTCCAGCAAGATCAGGTGCGAAACCTCCTCGCCCTGCGCGATCAAAACCCAGGCGGTTTCCACTGCCAACTTTGCTCCGAAACTAAAGCCAAGCAATCGGTATGGGCCGGAAGCCATGCGCTCGCGGATTACCTGCGCACTATGCAGCGCCAGTTGCTCCATCGTGTGACCTGGCGGCCCGGCCGCGCTGACGTTGACGTTCATCCCGCTGGGGTGAATGCCGAACAATGGCTGCCGGGCGTCCAGGCTGTTCGCCACCGCCAGATAGTCGACAAGTGCCCGCCTACCACATGCATCGCGAATAGCGGCGGCAGGTCAACGCCGCGCTTGATCTCCACCAGGGCATGGCCATCATCGTCGGCAGAACCCGCACCATCGATTGCAGCGGCTAACGCGCGAATGGAGGCTCCCGATAGGATCAATGTTTCCAGTGGTAGGCGAACACCGAACCTGGCCTCAGCCTCGACCAGCATGTTCATGGCTTGCAGCGAGTCGCCACCCACATCGAAGAAATCCTCGCCGATCCCGAAGCTGGCATGCCCCAGCACGTCTTGCCAGATATTGGCCAGGCCCTGCTCCATCCGGCTGGCCGGGGCTTCGTAACGAGCGGGTTTGGCAATACCTGCCGGTTGACCTTGCCATTGTTCAACAGGGGCAAAGCATCATGAGCCAGATAGGCAACCGGCACCTGGTAGCTCGGCACCAGAGCCGCCACATAGGCCCGCAACTCTTCTGCCGTTGGGACCTGGCTGCCGGCCGCCGCAAAATGACAAGCCAAGCGCAGCTCACCCTTCGGTCCGGCGAACGAGGCGACGGCGACCGAGGCCACGCCGGGATGATCGAGGAACAGCTGTTCAATCTCGCTCGGCCGGACATTGTAGCCACGGATCTTGATCTGCTGGTCTTTGCGGCCAAGCCCCCGCAACCTGCCAAGGTGATCGGTATAGGCAAGGTCGCCGGTGTAGTAGAGCAGCCGTCCCGGATTGGCGGGGTCTGGCCGATAGACGGATGCCGACCTCTCCGCATCATTGTGATAGCCATCGGCCAAAACCGGTGAGGCAATGACGATTTCACCCTGCTGGCCAGTCGGCACCTCGGCTCCATCCGGTGCCAGAAGCCGGACGGTTTCCGGTTCCAACGGCCTGCCGATAAGGATGACTTCGAAATCGATCGGGTCGCCCTGATAGTAATTGTAAACAGCGATCGAGCCATGCTCCGATGTCCCGAACCTGCCCTGGATAAAGCTTCCCGGGGTGAAGCGCTGATTGAATAATTCCAGGTCGGCATGCAGCAGAGGCTCGCCGATCACCACGTATTTTCTAAGGTCGGGAAACACCGCACCTTCAATCGACATCAATTGCTGGAACACACCCAGATACGAGGTAACACCCGTGATATGCCGATCCCGCAACCATTCGGCATAGCGCGCCGGGCCAAGGGCGCGAAAGTCAAAGCATTCCTGCCGGATACCCAGTGTCAACGCCGCCAGCTGCTCCGGAAACCGCCACGGACTGACTAGCGGAATAACATCTGCCGACTCTAGCGCGTCGGCTAGAAATACGCGGTTCCAGCGGTTCTCCAGGCCCTCCCGAGTGTTGACTGCGCCTTTTGGCTTTCCGGTAGAACCCGACGTATATGTAATGATTGCGGTGATGATTTCGTCCTGCTGTCCGGCGAAGACGGCACCGCCATTGGCTATCTGGCCCAGGGCGGTGTGGGCTGCATCAGCGTGACCGCCAACGTCGCGCCGAAGCTCTGCGCCATGATGCACGAGGCCTGGCAGCAGCACGCGGTCGAGCGCGCCCAGCAGATCAACATGCAGTTGATGCCGGTGCACGAGGCCATGTTCCACCAGCGCTCCCCCGCCGGTCCGAAATACGGTGCACACCTGCTGGGCCATTGCTCGCCCGAGACCCGCCTGCCCATGACTCCCGCCGAGCCCGGCACCCAGGAGATCGTGCGCAAAGCCATGACGGATGCGGGGCTGCTGTAAAGGATTTGGCGTTAATGCGGGCCGCCTGGCTTACGGGTTAGGCGGCGGCGCGACCCACCAGCCCCTGCTGGCAGAACTTTTAGCCCATGGCCCCTAAAGCAGACCCAGCTAAGAACGTGGTGGCCCAGAACCGCCGCGCGCGCTTCGATTACTTCATCGAGGAAACGATGGAGGCTGGCCTGATGCTGACCGGTAGCGAGGTCAAGTCGCTGCGCTCCGGCAAGGCCAGCATCGTCGAGAGCTATGCCACGGAGGAAGGCGGCGCACTCTGGCTCATCAACTCCCACATCCCAGAGTACGCGGGAGCCAAGAACTTCGGCCACACGCCGCGCCGTCACCGCAAGCTCCTGATGCGCAAGCGCGAGATCGAGCGGCTGGCGGGCAGCCTGAAGCGTGACGGCATCACGCTGGTGCCGCTGGAGGTCTACTTCAACGAGCGCGGCCGGGCAAAGCTGGCCCTGGGGCTGGCCAAGGGCAAGAAGCAGGTGGACAAACGCGAGACCATCAAAGCCCGCGACTGGAAACGCGACAAGGCCCGCCTGATGCGCGAGAAGGGCTAGGTTTCTGGTCTCCTGGTATTGTTAGGCTGCAACCTGCTTGAATAAAAACACCCAGTGCAAAACTAAATATTTCTAAGTTTTCCTAAACATTTCGCAATTAATAGTTAAGGGCTTGATTTTTTGCGCATTTGATGCTATATATGTTGCACACGGAGGAAATCATGAACATCACCAGCGTTTTTTATAAGTTCCCGGATCAGGAAGCCTGCATTGCGCATTTAGAAAAGTTCGCTGGGGCGATGATCCACATTGCCCGCATTGCGGGGCTACAAACGTGGCTTGTAAAGATGATCAAGACCGCATTGGCCGATGGAACTGTCATGGATGCAAATCCAGCTTCAACGTCCTGGCTGGTACAGTCTTTGAAAAAACCAAAATACCCCTTCAAAAATGGTTTTTGGGTGTTGCCTTGATTGTTAATGCCAGGAAAAGCCTATCAAGTTGTCAGCTTGCCCGTGATCTAGATATGAATCAAAAATCAGCATGGTTTATGCAGAAACGCATCCGCGCTGAAATGGCAAGCAAGCAGGGTGAAATCCTGTTACAAGGAATTGTTGAAGCTGACGAAACATATGTAGGTGGTAAACCACACAAGCGAAATAAACGTTTTAATAACAACGATTTACCTCCTCCACCTCCTCCGCGATGAAGAGGGACACGCAAAACGTCGGTTATTGGCGCGGTAAAACGCGGCGGTAAAGTCGTTGCCCGTGTCGCCAGCAGCCTGACTGGCAAGGACATTCTAAACTTCATTCGTAGCAGCGTCGATCCCGAAGGCTCGCTGCTGATCACTGATGAATTCAAGGCTTACAGCGCTGTTCGGGCAACCATGGCGCACGCCACAATCAATCATAGCAAGGGCGAATATGTTTTCGGCAACATCCATACCAACACCATTGAAGGCTTCTGGTCACTTCTCAAACGGGCCTGGTACGGATCGCATCATCATTATCGAAAATGCTATATGCCGCTCTATGTCGCGGAAGCATGCTGGAAGTACAATCAACGCAAGAACGACAACGCCTTCGGGTCTTTTATGCGGGGATGCTTTAAATGAACCGACTCTTTTATGGCGACTGCCTGACTGTCATGCGAGAAATGCCGTTAGGCAGTGTTGATCTGATTTATTTGGATCCCCCTTTCAACTCAAACCGTGATTACAATGCGATTTATAAGGATGAGACAGGCCGTCCATTACCCGACCAGATTGAAGCTTTCTCCGATCTGTGGACTTTGGATGAAGATCGCGAACGGGCAATCAGAAATATGCCAATCCTTATGAGAGAATCCGGTGTTGATGACGGTATCACCGAGCTCTGGAAAATTTGGTGTAACGCCCTGCGCAAGACGCAGCCTGGCCTACTTGCCTATCTCAGCTACATGACCGAGAGACTCTTGCCCATGCGGAGTATTCTCAAACCGACCGGATCAATTTATCTACACTGCGATCCTACTGCCAGTCATTACATCAAGGTGATGATGGACGGCATCTTGGGGCACGGAAATTTTCGGAATGAGATCATTTGGTGTTACAAATCTGGCGGCGCAAGCAAACGCTGGTTTGCAAAAAAACATGATACAATTCTATTTTATGCAAGAAATCACAGATATTGCAAATTTAATCAGTTAAAGATCAAATCTTACGGCCAATCCGGAGGCGGCCATGGTGGTGCCATTAAATATTATAAAGATCAAAAAGGGACGTATTCAATTGTAACAGCCCGCGACTGGTGGGAAATTTCAATGTTGGCAACGACCCATAGTGAAGGACTTGGTTATGCGACTCAAAAACCACTTGCCCTATTGGAGCGGATCATTGCTGCCAGCACCAACGAAGGTGATGTGGTGTTCGATCCGTTCTGCGGGTGTGCTACGACGCTGGAAGCTGCCCACAAACTTGATCGCAAGTGGATCGGGATCGATATAGCCATTCACGCAATCAAGCGTGTCGCGAAGGTTCGGCTGGAAGATCGGCTTGGTTTGAAGGATGGTATTGATTTTGAGATCGAGGGTGTCCCACACAACATCGAGGGCGCTCGCGATCTATGGGAACGTGATAAATATCATTTTCAGAAATGGGCAATTGAGCAGATCGACGGCTTTGTCACTGCGCGAAAGACGGCTGATGGCGGTATTGACGGGCGGCTCTATTTTGATATGGGAGGACGCAATCTTGAAAGCATGGTGTTGGAAGTGAAGGGCGGCAGAAATATCGGTATCAGTGTTGTGCGGAACCTCCGAGGGGTTCTTGAACGCGAAAATGTGCCCATGGCAGGCTTAATCATCATGGACAATCCAGGGCCGACTAAGATGCGGAACTTTGCTCGTGAAATGGCGGCGGCAGGCGATCTTGAAGTCATGGGTGTTCAGTATTCGCGAATGCAATTGCTGACCGTTCAGGACATTCTTAACGGCAAGCGGTTTCCGACGCCTTCTGTGGCGCGGGCCAAAGGGGCGGCACAGCCTGTACTGCCGCTGGGTTGATAGATAAGCCCTTAAATATTAATTGCGAAACATTTTTGTGTCTGCGACTGTCATTCAGGCAATAACGGCCGGTTTGTTATTGGCCGGGCTTGCCCGGGCTGACTGAAGCTTAAGCGTCTTCAGGGTTGGGAGTAACTAGAGCGCCGCGTCCGGAGTATTTTCCGGTGCGGCGCACTTCTGTTCAGTGTATTGTAAGTAAGTCCTAGGGCGGATTCTTTTCAAACTGGCTCACCGCCCAACCTCACCCCGTTGCCGCGCAGGCGGAAACCCTGCCGTTGGTATGAGTGGTAAACACAAAGTTCGTGTTTTGTGAGAAGCGCTCAGGCATGGGCTCCCGCCTCCGCGGGAGATGAGGAAAAGTGTGCCTCACCAAGACCCAAAAACCGCCCTAGTGGTTCGATCAGACCACTCTTTCACTATGTCGGTGGTTCGATTCAGCAAACAGATAGGGATTATCCGTTTGCATTGAACCACTAGGGCAACTTTTGTTACTCAGCGGCGGTTACGAGCTTGTCGATGGAGACGCCTTTGCCAACGCCGGCCCGGTCTTTGAACGGATCGGTGTCGATCTCTTCCAGTTCGATCTCGCCCGCCAGGACCTTGCGCTTCCATTCCTCGTGTTCGGGAATGTCGGCGTGGAACTCGGGCATGACCTCTTTGGCGAACAGTTCCAGGCTTTCACAGATATGCTCGTGCGTGTTCCGGCCGGTCTGGTTCAGCAGGATGATGCTGTCGACCTTGCTTTCCTTGAAGCGGCGCAGCTTTTTGCGGATGGTCTCCGGTGAGCCGATCAGACCGCCGCGGAGCGCCTTTTCCGCCGCTTCCGGGTTGGCTTTCTTCCAGGCCTGGTACTCGTCCCACAGGCTGACAGTGCCGGGGTCGGCCCGTTGCCGGCCCTTGGAACCGCTGTAATAGGCTAGCGAGAACTGGAAGAAGGTCACGCCCTCCGCCCGGCGGCGGGCTTCTTCGTCCGTCTCCGCGCACATGAAATAGCTGACCATGGCGATGTTGCAGTTGCTCTGGTAGTCGGCCAGCTTCTCCTGCCGCTTCACGAAGGCGTTGTAGTAGGCGTGCACCCAGGCGTGCGCCATGTCGGCGGAGAGGAACTGGAAGCCCAGCGCGCCGATGCCTCGGCGGCCGGCCATCTCGATGGTCTCCAGCTGTGAGCAGGCGACCCAGAGCGGCGGGTGCGGCTTCTGCACGGGCTTGGGCAGGACGTTGCGCAGCGGGAACTGGAAATAGGGGCCGTCATATTCCCAGCCCTCTTTCGTGAACATCGGCATGATGCAGCGCACCGCGTCTTCCCAGACCAGGCGCTTTTCTTCCAGCGTGCGGTCGAAGGGGCCGAGTTCGGTGATGCTGGCACCCTCGCCCATGCCGAATTCGACGCGGCCATTGCTGACCAAGTCAAGGCACGCGACCTTCTCCGCGACGCGGGCCGGGTGGTTGGAGGGCAGCTGGATGATGCCGTGGCCGAGGCGGATGTTCTTTGTCCGCTGGCTGGCAGCGGCGAGAAACACTTCCGGCTGGGGGGAGTGAGAGTATTCCTCCAGGAAGTGATGCTCGACCTCCCAGGCATAGTCGTAGCCGAGCTTGTCGGCGAGTTCGACCTGGGAAAGGGCGTTTTGGTAGAGGTTCAGCTCGTCGTCTGGCTCCCAGGGGCGGGGCAATTGCAGCTCGTAGAAAATTCCGAATTTCATGGCGTTTCTCCCGTAGGGTTGCGGGTCGTGGCTGATGCTGGTCTCAGCTTGGACCCGCAAAACAGAAAGCGGCAAGAGGGAAATGAGGACCTGTTAGTGGACAATGCCTACCTTGTGGCTCAAATGCGGGCTTGCGAGAGGTCCTGTCCCAGGGTCAGTTGGCCGCCGTAAATATAAGAAACAGGGCTCATGGCCAGGTGCTTGGCGGCGGCGCGGGCGTCGCGTTCGTAGCGTTCCAGCGGGCATGATTGCAGGATGGAGATGGCACCGGCGATTTCTGTCAGTTGGCCGATGGCTGCAAGGGCGGTTTCACTGGCAAAGGTGCAGCCCAGACGGAAATTGACGCGCGCAGGCACGAGGTCTGATCCGGCCTCAACCGCTTCCAGTAAGTCTGTCATCACCTGCCGCAGAGAGACACGGGCCGCAAAAGGGCGTGCAGAAATTCGACCGATATCCGACTGAACCAATTCGCGTTCCGCCAGGGGAATGGTATCGCCCCGCCGCTTGCGCGCTGTGGCGAGCCGGACGAACTCCGTCATCGCGCCCCGCGCGAGGCCAAGCGGAACAGTGGCAACCGTCCAGGGAAACACGGACCCGGTTGGCAGCCGGTAGAGTGTGCCTGGCTGTGTCGGCTCCGGTTGGTGAGGATGGGCGAACCGTTCCGGCACGAACACGTCCTTGAATTCAAAATCGCTGCTGCCGGTCGCGCATAGGCCGGACACATTCCAGTTGTCGTGCAGGGTAACGTCAGCGCGCGGCGCATAGACCAGAATGCGCTCGCCTGTGCCTTGGCCGTTCTCGTAGACTTCGCAGAAAGGGGAGAACCAAGTTGCATGCGGGGAGCCGTTGCCGAAGGGCCAGCGTCCCGTCACCCGGTAGCCGCCTTCAGCCCGCTCCGCGCGTCCGACACCTGCCGTGCCGGAGACGACTAATGCATCGGGATCACCGAAAACTTCAATTGCGGATTCTTCTTGCAGAAATGCAGCGGTGCGGGACATGCCGCCACCATTGCCGACCAGCCAGCCGATAGCACCTTCCAGCGCTGCTGCCTCTTCCACCACGTCCATGAAATCCAGGGCCGAGAGTTCCGCTCCGCCATAGGCAGCTGGCAGCCAGAGCCGGAACAGACCGGCGGCAGCTAGCTTGCGGTAGAGGTCATCTGGCAAGCGCCCGGCCGTATCGAAACCGGCGCGCTGCTCCGCCACGGTTTCTGCGACTTCCCGCAGGCGCGTGCAAATGCCTGCGACTGTGGTCTCTCCGATG
>CBDBCB010000012.1:0-158418 GCA_965202745.1 Alphaproteobacteria bacterium | reverse complement strand
TTGATCCGGCGTTGCAGCAGGCCCCGTAGTGTAGACCGGTGCGCCCGCTCTGACTGGGCCGCAGAAAGAGTCTGAAGGTAAAGCCCGTCGCCACGCAGCAGGTCGTGCGCATGCACCTCCCCATCTGCCACGAGCACGCCCCGCACCCGGCGGCCCGTCCGGTCGTAGGCGACGTAGTGGTAGGCGGTCATTCGCCCTCTCTAAACACGCGCATGGCCTCGCCCACGGTCGTCACGCCGTTGGCCGCTGCCTTCAGCAGCGAGGCCTGCAGGCGCGTCTCCGGCGGCAGCACGGCCTGCATCATCTCCCGCTCCGACCGGTCATTGTGGATCAAGTCGCGCAGCATCCGGCCGACAGGCACGATCTCATACACACCGACCCGACCGCTGTAGCCGATGCCGCTGCAATCGGGGCAGCCGACAGCGATCGGCACTTGCGCCGGCACCGGCAACCCTGACTGATAGTACAGTTCAAGAGCGTCTTCATCCGGCGGCACATGACGCACACACTGGGTGCACACCCGCCGTACGAGGCGCTGCGAAATCAGTCCTCGCAAGGTAGACGCCAGCAAAAACGGCTCCAGTTCTAGGTCTCTGAGCCGTGTCACCGCCCCCAGGGCGTTGTTGGTGTGCAGTGTCGAAAGCACCAGATGACCGGTCAGTGCTGCCTGTACGGCAACCGCCGCGGTTTCGGCATCACGAATTTCGCCGACCAGTACGATGTCGGGATCCTGCCGCAGAATCGCCCGGAGCGCCGCCGCAAACGACATCCCGATC
This sequence comes from Alphaproteobacteria bacterium, assembly GCA_965202745.1. Taxonomy (GTDB): domain Bacteria; phylum Pseudomonadota; class Alphaproteobacteria; order Bin95; family Bin95; genus JACKII01. Next base: position 157,642 of record CBDBCB010000012.1, on the reverse strand, counting down.
ACGGCATTGACCTGCGTCTGGCTAATCCCGGGAAGGTCATACTCGACCGGATCTTCCACCGTCAGAATGTTCCGGCGATTGTCGTTGAGCCGTTGGATCACCGAATAGAGCGTCGTTGTCTTGCCGCTACCGGTCGGGCCGGTCACCAGCACTAAACCATGGGGCGTGGCGATCATCCGCTCTACCTGCGCCTGTTCGTCCGGCGCCAAACCGATCTCGCTGAGTGACAGCAGGCTGGCGCTCTTGTCGAGAATACGCAACACCACGCGCTCGCCATGCTTCGACGGCATGGTCGAGACGCGCAAGTCGATGGAACGCCAGCCATAGCGGAGGGCGATCCGGCCGTCCTGCGGCAGCCGCGTCTCCGCAATGTCCAGACCAGCCATGACCTTGAAGCGTGAAACCACACGGTTGACGGGGGCGTCCTTCCGCTCCAGCATGGTGTGCAGGATACTGTCCACGCGGATGCGCACCCGAAGCCCTTCCTCCATCGCCTCGATATGCATATCCGAAGCACGCCGGCGCAGGGCGAGGCGCAGCAGCGTATTGATCAACTGGATAACCGGCGCCTCCTCGCCGTCATCCAAAAGATCGGTCACCCGGGCACGGCCGAAGCTGTCCTCGATCTGGATTTCAACATCGATGTCGAGACTTTCGTCGTCACGCTGGCGTTCGCCATAGACGCGTTCCATCGCCTCCAGGAACGCGGCTTCCGAGCATGTCGTAACGCTGATCGGCTTGCCCAGCAGGCGCCGCGCTTCTCGCCATGCGCGTTCCGAGCTGGTATCGCGCGCCATAAGCGGCAGCGCGGCACCAGCACCGGCTACAGCCTCGGGATCGATGACCACACCGTGACGGCGCGCGAAGGCAAATGGCAATGGCGATGCCGAGAGGCCCGTTTCGCCATCGGTGCTCATGACTTAAGGCTCCCCGAATTGCAGCCGCGGCGGCAGGGGCGGCAAGAGCCAAGCCTTCGTGCTCCCTCCAATGCCACTTGCCCGGAAAGGAGCGCCCAGCTTCGGCAACATGGTGGGCAAGGTAGTCTGGGACATCCGGGGATATCGGTCGTCCAGCCGGCTGGCCAACTCGGCGCTTTCGGAGCGGGCCCGGTTCACGGTCTTGTCCGTCGCCTGGCGGGCTTCCGCATCCGTGCGGATAACGGCCGGCCGCAGCAGCAGCAGCAAGATCCGCTGCGAACCTTCAGCTGACTTGGAGCTAAATAGGTAACTCAAAACCGGTATGTCACCTAAGCCAGGAACACGCTCCCGCTCCCCTTCCGAAGCTTCCTCGAGAAGACCGCCGAGCAGCACCATGCTGCCGTCGCCAACCAGAATATTCGTATCGATGGCCCTTTTCAGGGTGATTTCCCCCCCGGCGGCGGAAGCGGTCGTCGTCAGGTTGGACACCTCCTGCGAGACCTTCATCCGCACATCACCGTCGCCGGTAATTTGTGGCTTCACCGTCAGAGTCAGGCCGATATCCTGACGCTGAATGGTCTGAAAGGGTTGGTTCGGGATCGCATCTTCGCCAACCGTTGAAAAACGGCCGGTCACGAACGGCACGTTCTGGGCGACGATAATCTTCGCCTCTTCATTCTCCAGTGTCAGCACCGAGGGCGTGGCCAAGATGTTCGTGGAGGTATCTCTCGCCAGCGCTGAGAGGAACGCCACGGCGGCGCCATCGCTGCCGATCGTAGTGCCAGCGGCGATGGAAGCGCCGCTGGAGAGCACCGGCGTGTTCCCAGCCAACACCGTCGTTACGAGAGCCCCCAAGGAAGGCACGCCACCGACATTGAATTGCACACCACCAGCAAACACCTGGGAAATCAGTGCGCCAAACTGCGCGCCTAACTGGGCAAAATTCTCGGTGCTCATCTCAAAGATCATGCCCTCGATCAGTACTTGTACCGGCCGCTGGTCTAAGGCTCGAACAGCCGCCACAATCGATGAAATCCGATCCGGCCGGGCGGTGATCAGCACGGAATTAGTGGTTTCATCGGCCACGATAGCGGGGCTGGAGTCGCCCCCCTGATTGCTCTCGCCGCCGCCAGATGTGGAGGCAAACAGCTTGGAGACTATCTTTTCGATGTTGGCGGCATCGGCATAGCGCAGGCGCACGACTGTGGCATCGGCAATGTTGCGCGGCTGGTCGAGTTCTGCTGCCAAGGCGCGTACCTGGGCGCGAAATGCCTCCGGCCCTGTCACCAACAGAGTGTTGGAGCGAGGATCATGGGCGACGGTCGCGCCTGGTGAGGTAAACTCCAACGCACCCAGGGTCTTTGCGACCCGCTCGGCGTTGGCGTTCAGCAACGTGACCACTTCCACCTGGGTTTCGCGCGGCCGATCGATGCGTACCAACAGCCGTTCCACCCTGCCAATGCTCGGCTCCCGGTCCGAGATGATCAGCAGGCGGCCGGTCGGAAATGCGGTCAAGACCGCTTCCGGCGCCAGCAATGGCCGAATCACCTCCACCGCCTCGTTCATCGGCATGTATTCCACACGCATGACCTTGGTCACAAAGCCCTTCGGCGGATCGGCCCTTTCGTCAGGCGATAGTTCGCGGGCCACCTGGGCCGGCACAATCCGGTCCGCCCCGTCGCCTTCCACCAGGGTAAAGCGGTTCAGTTCCAGCACATTCAGGAAGATGCGGAACACCGCCTCCGGCTCAATGGCATCGGGCGCCACAATAGTGACCGTCCCCCGCACCCGCGGATCGACGATAAAGTTCCGGCCAGTGATCTGGGCAACCAACTCGATAAACGCAGAGAGCTCCGCATCACGCAGGTTCAAGCGGGAGTCCTGCGCCCGAACGCCGTACATCAACGCCAGCAGTAGAGCGGCGGAAAGGGCTGCTATCGCGATGGCCGAGGGAATCTTGGCAAATCGCATGTCAGGATCCGACCAGCGGAACGACGATACGGTAAGGTGCCTCGTCCCGCTCCAGCTCCACGACGATTTCGTTCGTCTGGGCTAGGCTTTGGATCAGGCTTTGCATCGCGTCCCGATCCGTGACTTTCTGCTTGTTAACGGCAACGATCACATCTCCCCGCTGCAAGCCGATTGCGGTCGATATCGGCGTGCCTCTCAGCCAGCGTATACGCAGGCCCACATCGGCATCGTGTGCGCGTGCCCGCTCAAACCGGACCGAACCGAGCGCATCCCCCTCAACAATAGCATCTTTCAACGTGTCCAGCGCAACCGGCTCGCGCCGCTCGTGCGTTACCGGCTTTTCGGTATGCTCCGCGGCCGCCAGATCGGCCGCGGAAGCACCGAATTTGCGCTTGGACGCCGTTCGCTGGGGCTCCTGCTTCGGTGCCGGCATCGGTTCTTGTATACCGCCGGAAACCGCCATGACGATTGCGGAGGGCTCCGGTGTGGACGGTTCCGCCTGCGCAACCGCAGCCCCATCGCCGAGCGCATTCGCGAAAAAGATCGCCTCGCGTCCGTCAGCCTTCTCCAGGATCACCTGATCCGGCGAGATCTCGACCAGCCGATCGCCCGTTTCCAATGTACCATTCAGCCGGTAGACGCCTGTTGCGCCATCGATTTCGATCAGTGCGAGCGCAATGCTGCCGGGAGCCTGAAAGACGCCCCGCAACACATACTTGCTTTGTTTTGCTGACGTAGAGGCCCCTTTGTTGTTGGCTGACGCTTTCACTGCGCCGAACAGAGGGACCTGAACCCAGGAGGCAGTTATGGCGCTGCCGCTTTCGGCGGCGCTGTCTTGTCGTCCCGATTCGTCGCTTGAGCCCTCTAAGGGAGCGGCCATCTCCGTTCCCGCAACCATATTTGCAACCATCTCGCCCGCTTGCCAGCCCAAGATGGACACGGTTACAGTAATCAGACTGACTCTTGTCAGTTGAACGAGCAAAGTCATACGGAGCTTCAACAGCTTGTCTCGGATACCATGACAATACATTTTTATGGTGGCGCCACAATCGACTATGCCTGACTCCGTAATCGGAGACAGATTCGCGCGCACCGCCCGTATCGGCGGCAGATGGGTAGAAACGCATGAGGCCGTTCCCGGCATGCGCACGGCGCGCTTGCGAACTGATGCTCATTTTGCTGTTCAGCGGGCTGCTCCAGGGTTGTCTGACGCTTCAGAACACTCAGCCCGACGACTTCGAGGAGCAATACGAGGCAGCCCGCCAAACTCTGGAAAGCGGCGACGCGCGTGCCGCTGCCGAGCAATACAAATCGCTCATCTCGGTTGCCGAGTCCCGCCACCAAGCTGCTCTTAATCTCGAATACGCCTACGCGCTGCTGGCCAGTCGCGCGCTGCCGGAGGCCCACGACGCCGCAATGGAGGCGCAATCCCGCGCCAAAGACAACGAGATCGAAACCCGGGCGATCCTGATTGCCGCCATTGCCCAGCAGGAAATGGCCTCCGCCCAAATCGAGGTAGGCACCCCATACGAAGCAGCAGCGGACGCCGCCCGCCAAGCCTATTTGGCGCTTGAGAACGCCAGCGTTAGAGCCGCGCGGTTCGATCCGGATGGCGTGGCGCAAACGCGCCTAGTCCACCTTCGCGACCAAATGGCAGGCCTGGAATTCCGCCAGGCCAAACAAGAGGCTGCAACGGGCCAAACAAGCATCGCCATACAGCGCGCGCGCTACATTCAAACCGAATTCAACGGTACCGAGGCCGCCACCATGGCCGCCGCCTGGCTGAAAAAACAACGCCCAGCCGGCTGACGTGGTTGAGCATTGCATATTTAGCACTGCCCTCCCCAGGCCGTGAGAGGCACCGGCGGAGCAGTTGAGGCAGCGTTGAAAAGGATCTTCGTGCAAGACGACTCGGCGGCGGTACTGGTGGCCGGCGACGAACCGTCTAATCCGCACTACGACCTAGACGATCGGTCGGCAGTGACGCGAGGTGCTGACCGCCCATGACTGGGCGAGATACTTCGTCGAAAAGCAGGTGCCGATCCATACCTTCGTTGTCGCGCAGCGGCCGGATACGACGCTGGATTTCCAGACCATCTCCGACCTGTCCGGCGGTCAGTCCGGCCGGCTTGATGGTAGTGACGCCGTGACCGATATGGTGGTTATGGCGATCCTATCGCGGCTGACTAGCGTGGACCGCGGCCTGCTCCGGTTTTTGAACGCGGACGGGTATTGCCAATTTGTTCGCCTGACTTGACCGGGTTATCAGTGGGTCATGAACATTCCGACCACCTTGCCGCGCCTGAAGGGGTTCCGCTTTTCTCGTGAGATCATTGCTTGGGCAGTCTGGGCGTACCACCGCTTCGCACTGAGCACTGCTGATGTTGAAGACTTGTTGGCTGCGCGGGGTGTGATTGTCAGTCGGGAAACGGTCCGGTTGTGGGTCAATCGTTTTGGTCGACATTTTGCGGATTGCATCCGGCGGGATCGACCTTCACCGAACGACAAGTGGCACATGGACGAAGTCGTGATCATGATCCGCGGCAAGAAACACTGGCTGTGGCGGGCGATCGACGCCAATGGAGACGTTCTTGATATCCTCGTGCAATCGCGCCGAAATGCCAAAGCGGCAAGGCGCTTTTTCCAAAGATTGACCGAACGGTTTGGCGAACCGAGAGTCGTCATCACGGACAAGTTGCCTAGCTACATCAAACCGATCAAGTCATTGGCCCCGAAAGCTGACCACCGGGCTCACAAAGGCCTAAACAACGTGATCGAAGTCTCGCACCGCTCAACTCGCAAAAGAGAAAAATATTGGGCCGGTTCAAATCTCACCGGCAAGCTCAGAGGTTTTTGTCTGCGCACGATCAGATCAACCTGGTTTTCCGCCCCCGCCGTTATCAACTCAACGCAACTTCATACCGCCACGCCCGTTCCGATGCATTCAGCCTATGGTCCGGCTACACCGCAGAAATGGTGGCGTGACCCAGCCGCCGCCAATGAAGCACTGTCTGCCGCCAACAACTTGGCAATACCCTCATCCTTGATGGTTCGGTGGAACCGCTCACAGATGCCATTCGTTTGCGGGGAATTGGCCTTGGTGCGGGTGTGGTCTATGTCCTCGATCGCCCAATAGAGCTGGTAGGCGTGGTTCTCGACCTTGCCGCAATATTCCGTGCCTCGGTCCGTCAGCACGCGCAGCAGGCTGATCTTGTGTGCGGCAAAGATAAGGGATCACGCGGTCGTTGAGTAGATCAGCGGCGGTGATGGCGGTCTTTTCGGTATAGAGTTTGCAAACCGCCACGCGGGCATATGTGTCGACAAACGTCTGTTGATCTATCCGCCCCACCCCCTTCATTGTGCCTCCATAATAGGTGTCCTGACTGCCCAGATAGCCAGGGTGGTGGCGCGCGATTTCGCCGTGCGCCTCTTTCCTGGCCTTGGCTTTTTCCAGGGCGGCCATCTGGTCCTCGGTCAGCAGGATGCCGTCCAGCGCGGCGCGGGCTTCCAAGGCCTTGAGCCGCTTCTTCATGGTTTCCAGATCATTGCGCAGCCAGATCGACCGCAGGCCTGACGACGACACCATGATCCCTTTCTTTTGCCGCTCCCACGACGCCCGTTTGCGCCTATCGACGGCTTTGGCGAGATGGCTGTACAAGCGTCTGGTGCATCGTTATCGCAATGCCAGCCTCTTCGATGCCTATTCCTTCCTCTTTTCATCTGTGCAGCGCGACAGTGGGTTTTTGAACAACAAGCGTATGAGCGCCAATGTCAGCGCACTGGACGCAGCTCTGGACGAACTCAGGGCCGAAGGCGTGCTGATTAACATTCTAGGAGGATGGCCATGGCAGTTTCAATGCCCGCCCCCATAAAGGGGGCGGGCATTGTCACGTTGTTTTCAGCGCCTAAGAAACTGCCGACTTGAGGCTCTTCAAGCGGCCAGTTCGCTGGCGCATTCGTTCCATTGGTGAAATGCGGCGGCTCGTTTCTGGCGATAGGCGGAGGCAGTCATTTTGTGGCGACGTGGGCGGAACAGGTTTGCGGTTTCATCATGGGCGGCCAGAAATCTCTGCGCCTGACGGGCTGACTTGAAACGGCCCTGTATTTTTTCTCGTTTCCGTGTTGGTCTGTGCGATCCTTCGATACGATTGTTTATCCCTTTATGCGCTCGGTGATCCACCTCCAACGCGCGTTTGCGCAGGGCGGCACCGTAGCGGCGCAGCTTGTCCGTCAGTCCGCCACTATGACTCGGGGCGTCCCCCAGCGGGCTACCAACCTGGCAATGAACCGCTTTGCAGCCCGCGCATTTCGGCGTGATTGCACCAGGATGTCGAGACCTTCGCCGTTGCCGGCAACGGCGCGCCACAGCCAATGCTTCACACCGCGGATGATGATCACCCCTTCATCCAGATGCCATTTATCCGAGGGCTGTTGACGCGCAGCCCTGACATGCTTCGCAATCTGAGTTCCGAATTTTCTGACCCATGAACGGATTGTCTCGTAACTCACCTTGATGCCTCGTTCAGCAAGCAAATCCTCAACGTCGCGCAGACTGAGTGCAAAGCGATGGTATGCCGAGCCCGCGTAAGAAATGATGGAACGCGGGAAGCGGTAGCCTTTTAGGCGAGGTTGGGAAATCTGGCTGATCATCGTCAGGCGTTACGGGCAATTGGGATTGTGGTCAACAACTTGACGATCCCGTTCTGGGTTATTACGGGGGGTTATTTTCTCTCGCTTATACCCGGAACGTTTCGCGGTTCAAGTTGGCGATTGCGTCCAGTTTACCTGTGGATAGAACCGCAAAAATCTCGTATTAGCGTCTTGTAACCCATTGAAAACATTCCGCCCACGCGCGAAAAACAAGAAGAAAGGAAAACCCCCCTCGAAAAACACACGCCAAATCGCTTGTCGAAAGGTCGGGATTTTGCAGAGAAACGGGAAGAGCGGATTGGGAGGGGGCACCGGAGACCAGAGCGGAGCGCGGGTGGCGGGTGCTGGATTTTGATCCCGCAAGAGGAGTGTCGCCCCCCGAAGCCTAGGCCGAGCCTCAAAGGGGGCGGCTTCGGGGGCGAGGTTAAGGGCTCCCCGGAGCACGATCCGGCCCGATCCCGGCGCTTGCGTCCAGTTTGTCATTGGAGGGGTCCGCCGCGCTTGTCCGGCCCTCGTGCGCTCTCGGGACCGCCGGGAGGGTGGGGTTTGCCGGGTAAACCCCCCTTGAGAGGCTCTGAGAGGCCCGTAGAGCGCGGCTGAGGGCAAAAGAGACGAGGCCTACCCCGCAAATCCCCCCTTGAGAGGCTCTGAGCGGCCCGCAGAGCGCTGGCGGTGGCGTCAGTCGAACCGGGCGTCCCTCAGACGCCAGTAGGCCGATGTTCCGACAAGCGGGGAGTCCTCGGGGATCAGATCGAAGGGGATCTGGCCGGTCACGTGCCGCGCGTTGTGATCGGCTCCTTTGGCGATGAGCGCTGCGATGGCCCCTGTCTGGCCCTGATGGGCCGCGTAGTGCAGCGGGGTGCCGCCGGTCACGTGCCGCGCGTTTGGATCGGCCCCTGCGGCGACGCATGTTCGGACCAGATCGCCATCGGCGTCCTCGAAGAAGTCCAATGTATTCCAGTTATCGCAGCCCGTTTGGGCGAGACCTGCCTGCCCAAGCGATACGACGACGGCGATCACAGCCCACCTGATCCAGTTCATATGTCTTGCCTTCCCGGCCCTGTGTCCCCGGTCTGCCACAGGGCGGCATGGTTTGGAAGGCCCGTGAGGGCCGGTATCCGGTCTGGCTGGATTTTCGGGATGCAGCGCCAGCGAAATCGCGAAATCGCGAAATCGAAACTGGACCTGTCGCGGTTTTACGCCGCCGTTGACAATATCTGACTACAGCCGCAAGGCAGGCGTGATCCATGTCGAGGTGTTAGCCCCCGAAGGCACACCCGACTGGATGCACGAGCGCGCTCAACTCTGGAACGCGGTGGAAGCTGCTGAGCGTCGTAAGGCCGCGCAGCTTGCCCGCGAAATCCAGTTGAGCCTGCCCCATGAACTCGACCAGCGCTGCCGTCAGTGATCCGACTCCTGCACCAGGATCGAGCACATGCAAATCGCCGGAGAAGTCCGAAAATAAGCTGGCCATGAAACGTCCGATCGGGGCGGGCGTCATAAACTGTCCGAGTGTCGATCGCCTCTTTGGATCAAGCTTAAGCGCTGCATCAACACGGTAGAATTCGGACGCTTCAGCAAAGGCGAGCTGGGTCATCTCTGCTCTCCTTTCGCCTGGAGGGGCCGCTCGAAGGGAAGTTGGCCCCCTCTCCTCCCCTGCCTTGCATTTTTAAGAACTCGACGATCGCCTGACGTGTTAGCCAGGACAGTGAAACGTCATAACGCTTAGCGAGCACTGTCAGCTCAGCATGTTCCTGGTCCGCTAGGTTCACGGTGATGCGGGTGGATTTCTTTGAACGGGCTGTCATGCGCCAGTGTGCATCAATTCGCATCAACCTGCAGCATTTTCTTGTCCCGTTCTTGTAATTCATCCATAGAAATGTAGCTCTCATTGGAGAGTAAACTAACCCCCTGTGCCTGCCCCCGGATCATCGGTGTAGAGGGAACAGCCCAAGCTCGATTTAGGAATAGAGCTCGGAACCTGGTTTCCCTGTTGGGGAAAAGAGCTAGCGTTTGAGGGGATGATTGCCTGTTCTTCTAACGGCATCATCAAAGCGAAGGCAGGCGGCAGAACAAGGTTGAAGGCCCTTGTCTGTTCTTTGGTGAGTTTGAAGCGGTAGAGGGTTTGGGGGCGCGGGTTCGCCGAAGGCGAAGGGGCGCATGAGAGAACTCTTGTCGGCGAAGCCGACGCTGCTTTGCCACCGTAGGTGGCTTTAGGAAAAAGGTTAAAGGATAAACAAGGTAAGGATAGCGATGAAAAATCGCCGAAATCGTGTGAAAAATCAGTGTGTTGGAGATTTAATCTGCACGCTAAACCTACCGTCTAGCCTTGATCTGCACGCTAAACCTACCGCCAGATTTTCCAGAATCGGCAGGAAATCAACAATCTGCACGCTAAACCTACCGCATTTTCCTGGACCTGCACGCTAAACCTACCGCCTCATATCGCTTATTTGCTTCAGATAAGATGGACGAATCGGGAATGCATTCGATTTGCACGCTAAACCTACCGGACCTGCACGCAGAACCTACCGTTGCTGCACGCTAAACCTACCGCTTTGCCGCGAGTTGGCGTTGGCTTTGATTTAGGCGGGCGGAGGCGGCTTTAACCTCTGAGGTAAACTCGGAAGTGGCATAGATGGAATAATGTACGTCAGCCAGGCGACGGCCCTTAAAGCGTTTTTCGCTTTGAATGTTAATCAGCACGCCTTCGGCCCTGAGTTCGTCCAGAGCTGCGTCCAGTGCACTGACATTGGCGCTCATACGCTTGTTGTTCAAAAGCCCACTGTCGCGCTGCACAGATGAAAAGAGGAAGGAATAGGCATCGAAGAGGCTGGCATTGCGATAACGATGCACCAGACGCTTGTGCAGCCATCTCGCCAAAGCCGTCGATAGGCGCATATGGAGGGCATAATTGAATTGCCGGTAGCTTAGTTCGTTGACGCTTTTGGAAACGAGGGCCGGGAGCTGCGCTGTCCATTTCGCATTTGGGTCTATTTCCAGATCGGCCCGGGTTGTCCGGACCATATTGGAGAGGATGGGGTTCGTATAAATCGCCCCCCTGCCCCGGCCTTCCATTTGGACCTCGATGCTGCTTGAAGCCATGATTTCCAGGGAGTGCTTTATCTCATCGAGGCTGCGCGTATGCCCGCGCGCTTTTAGCTCTTTGCGGATCATATGCAGGGTGAATAAGACCCAGCTTTCGACATCCTTGGCGGAATGCTGGCCGTATTGCTGGTCGGTAAATATCTTTTTTAAGACTTCCTCGATGATCTCTTCGCTCTGCGAAGGATAGAAATCTTGGAAAATGCCCTCCTCCACTTCGATCAAGGCGGGCTTAATTTTGATTTTGCATCGCACGGGCCTATCGAGGCTCGCCGCATTGTATTCAAACTCGGAGGCATGCACCGGGAGCCTGCCCCGATCATCGCGGATACTCGCTTGTTGACGTGCTGACACGGAATATTTTGGGATAGAATCCCAGAGCTCTATCGTGTTGGATAAATCTTTTGGGTCTCCAAAGAATGATGTGAACAAATCATATTGTTTGTTCCGCTCAATGTTCTGTGGAAGCATTTTCGTTATTTCTTTCCCCATACGTCACTCATGCGATCGGCTCGGCGCAACCTCTGGGAACCCATATTTCTTGAATAGATCGTTGTAAGCCTCCCCCATCAGCTCCTGTATGGTCACGCGCCTACCAAGCTCGCGCTGTCGCTTTAACCGCAACTCCTCAAGCGTGAATTTGACCTGGCTATCGAACCATCCAGAGATATTGGTCTGCCCTACCCTTCCCGCCGGTCGGGACTTTGGGGCCTCGTTATTCCGAGACTTAGCAGCGACTTCGGTTGGCGGCGAACTCTCAACCTTAGAGGCCGCAAGCGCTGCTGCTAGGTTGGGTTTCTTAGACATTGGCCGCTCGCTTACGTATGGAAATGTGGGCTTTTCCACCTGTGGATTTATCAACATTGATTTGCTTCATCCGCTTTTTGACATAGGCGTAAAGCTGGCGAATTTCGTGCGCCGCCTTCCCTTCCGGCTCGGTTTCAAGCGGCGTTTGCCCCGTCATGTCAGAATCTTCGAACGCGACCCGAAATCCGATGCGCACAGGGCAGACAGGAAACCTCTGTGCGCGGATTGCCTCTTCGGCATCTTGTGACCGGGATTTTTGTGGGCGCACCTGATTGAAGACCACAACGACCGGCTTTGGTGAGTTCAAGCAGGCAAGCTTGATGCTGTCCTCCACCCGTTCAATGTCTTTGATCGTCGCCTTGGCCGGAACAATCACCAGGTCCGCGATGTCGGCGGCATTCAGGACGGTATCTTGAAGGCGGGCGGGTGTATCAATCACGACGAAATCCGCCCCAGCCTCGCGGAGCGCATTCCACTGATCTCGATAGTTCGCCGCCGTTACTGAAAGCACAGGCGGGTTTTCCGCCTCTCGGCGCTTTGACCATGAATAGGCCGTTCCTTGCGGATCAAGGTCCAAGATAGCGGAGGCTTTATTATCGAGCGTTGCGGCGACAGCCAAACACTCGGTCAGAGTGCTTTTGCCGGAACCACCCTTCTGATTTACAATTGCGACTGTGAACATGCGGACTTTCCCACGTGTGGATTAACTTACATGTGGATGCGTGAGTTTTATGAATATGTCCACATGTGATGATTCCGACATGATTCGAGGCTTAGAACAACGCGCAATCGCAGAAGGCGGCGTTTTACCCCCAGAAAACCCTGCGCCGCTTAAATCCGTCGCTGCTGCATCCAGGGCCTATCCGCGCCCGTATCAAACTGAACCAAGCTCAGTTAAATGATGCGGGAAATAAGATGTTGAAAGGCATTGTCACGTTGTCTTCAACGCCTAAGAAACTGCCGACTTGAGGCTCTTCAAGCGGCCAGTTCGCTGGCGCATTCGTTCCATTGGTGAAATGCGGCGGCTCGTTTCTGGCGATAGGCGGCGGCAGTCATTTTGTGGCGACGTGGGCGGAACAGGTTTGCGGTTTCATCATGGGCGGCCAGAAATCTCTGCGCCTGACGGGCTGACTTGAAACGGCCCTTATGGGGGCGTGGATTGAAACAGGAACTCTTCGCATGTCCAGCTGTTCGCCACGCGTCGCCCCCTTTATGGGGGCGTGCATTGAAACTGCCATGGCCATCCTCCTAGAATGTTAATCAGCACGCCTTCGGCCCTGAGTTCGTCCAGAGCTGCGTCCAGTGCGCTGACATTGGCGCTCATACGCTTGTTGTTCAAAAACCCACTGTCGCGCTGCACAGATGAAAAGAGGAAGGAATAGGCATCGAAGAGGCTGGCATTGCGATAACGATGCACCAGACGCTTGTACAGCCATCTCGCCAAAGCCGTCGATAGGCGCATATGGAGGGCAGGTATTGCCAAGTTGTTGGCGGCAGACAGTGCTTCATTGGCGGCGGCTGGGTCACGCCACCATTTCTGCGGTGTAGCCGGACCATAGGCTGAATGCATCGGAACGGGCGTGGCGGTATGAAGTTGCGTTGAGTTGATAACGGGGGGGGCGGAAAACCAGGTTGATCTGATCGTGCGCAGACAAAAACCTCTGAGCTTGCCGGTGAGATTTGAACCGGCCCAATATTTTTCTCTTTTGCGAGTTGAGCGGTGCGAGACTTCGATCACGTTGTTTAGGCCTTTGTGAGCCCGGTGGTCAGCTTTCGGGGCCAATGACTTGATCGGTTTGATGTAGCTAGGCAACTTGTCCGTGATGACGACTCTCGGTTCGCCAAACCGTTCGGTCAATCTTTGGAAAAAGCGCCTTGCCGCTTTGGCATTTCGGCGCGATTGCACGAGGATATCAAGAACGTCTCCATTGGCGTCGATCGCCCGCCACAGCCAGTGTTTCTTTGCCGCGGATCATGATCACGACTTCGTCCATGTGCCACTTGTCGTTCGGTGAAGGTCGATCCCGCCGGATGCAATCCGCAAAATGTCGACCAAAACGATTGACCCACAACCGGACCGTTTCCCGACTGACAATCACACCCCGCGCAGCCAACAAGTCTTCAACATCAGCAGTGCTCAGTGCGAAGCGGTGGTACGCCCAGACTGCCCAAGCAATGATCTCACGAGAAAAGCGGAACCCCTTCAGGCGCGGCAAGGTGGTCGGAATGTTCATGACCCACTGATAACCCGGTCAAGTCAGGCGAACAAATTGGCAATACCTGCGGATTGCATCCGGCGGGATCGACCTCCACCGAACGACAAGTGGCACATGGACGAAGTCGTGATCATGATCCGCGGCAAGAAACACTGGCTGTGGCGGGCGATCGACGCCAATGGAGACGTTCTTGATATCCTCGTGCAATCGCGCCGAAATGCCAAAGCGGCAAGGCGCTTTTTCCAAAGATTGACCGAACGGTTTGGCGAACCGAGAGTCGTCATCACGGACAAGTTGCCTAGCTACATCAAACCGATCAAGTCATTGGCCCCGAAAGCTGACCACCGGGCTCACAAAGGCCTAAACAACGTGATCGAAGTCTCGCACCGCTCAACTCGCAAAAGAGAAAAATATTGGGCCGGTTCAAATCTCACCGGCAAGCTCAGAGGTTTTTGTCTGCGCACGATCAGATCAACCTGGTTTTCCGCCCCCCCCGTTATCAACTCAACGCAACTTCATACCGCCACGCCCGTTCCGATGCATTCAGCCTATGGTCCGGCTACACCGCAGAAATGGTGGCGTGACCCAGCCGCCGCCAATGAAGCACTGTCTGCCGCCAACAACTTGGCAATACCTCAACAACAATACCCTTCAAACAATTACTCCCTGACCTCACGGCCCCCTCCCCTATGTTTCAAGTAAAATCACTACTAACTGCTTGCTGAATATCTGAATGCTAAGATATAGCCCTAGGGATCCTATACCCCTCACTACAGATTATTTTTTGGCAGATATCAACTCACCGCAAACTCATACCGACATGCCCGTTCCGATGCATTCAACCTCTGGGGTGAGTACACCGCTGAAAGGGCAGCCTGAGTACTGCGAGACAACATTTTGCTCGCAGCCTCAAACAACTTGGCAATACCCCGCAATGACATACGCAGCGTCAGGGGGTGCCGATGAGGGCCATGCGAATGGCGGGCACGACGGCGATCCAGAGTGCGCCGAGCGCCAGAGCCATGCCGATCAGAAGCGCCATCCCGCGCAGGGTCTTGTTGACACTCTCGGCAATCTCCGTTCTGACTTCGCCGATCCGTTTGTCCAGCGCCGCGCCCTGTTCGGCTATCTCCGTCCGGACCTCGGCTATCTCCGTCCGGACCTCGGCTATCTCCGTCCGGACCTCGGCTATCTTGCCTTCAAACGCCGCGCCCTGCTCGGTGATCCGTTTGTCCAGCGCCGCGCCCTGTTCGGTGATCCGTTTGTCCAGCGCCGCGCCCTGTTCGGTGATCCGTTTGTCCAGCGCCGCGCCCTGTTTCATAATCTGCTTCTCGAGACGGCCTTCCGCCTCGCGCAGATCAGCGGCGGTCGCCGCCGTGTTAGTAAACGCGGCGTTCACGACCGAAACCAGGGCCCGCGCGGATTTGTTGTCCAGACCGGCGGCTTCGAGCTCGTCGATGGCCTTGGCGGTATCAATGGCGGCGGCGGGCAGCATGGGCGGGATCCTTTCATCCCCGATATAGCCGGGATCAAAGGCGCGCGCCAGTCCTGCCCCGGTTCAATTCAACCTGGCTCCTGCGCGGCCTGAAACCCGAGTATCTCAACCTGCACCGCCTCACGCAGGCCGGGCAGCGCCATTTGGAAGGCCCGTGAGGGCCGGTATCCGGTCTGGCTGGATTTTCGGGATGCAGCGCCAGCGAAATCGCGAAATCGAGATAGGCACGATTATACATCAAAACAGTTTCCGGTTTTGATGGTCCCTGTCCGCTATCGCCAAAGCACTGATATTGCTCGGAAAGCATTGGGTCGATTGACGTTGTGGCGCGGGGGGCTCCGGGTGGGATGCGGAACCGTGTTATCTTTATGTTAACATAAAGATAACATATCCACGTAATATCCCATGGATATTACATCACATTGGTTTGAAGGCGGGCTGACATGGTGGATACCACCCCACGGCGGCGCAAGCTGTCCGGTTATCCAGAGCGGTTATCGCTGCAAGTGACACCCACCATGAAGCGGGCGCTCGAAGACATGGCCGACCGCCTGGAGCTGGACGTGGCCGAGATTGGTCGCAGGGCCATTGAGGCCGGGTTGCCCGGTCTTGCGCCGCCAATAATCGCGGTCGAGACGCTTGTGCCGGACGTCCAGCCGGAGCCGGTGAGTGCGGAAGAAGTCCGGGTGTGGTGGGAGACGGGTTGACCCACCGCGCGCGGACCCGCTGGGGATCATCGTCCGGCGGGTTCTGGAAGCCGGGTTGCCATGCCGTGCTTCTCGGATGTGATGTCTGATGGTGATGCGGAGGCCTTTGACAAGCGCAAGGGCTGGTATGAGGATTTCGGGTTTCAGAGCTTTGCCAGCGATGAGGCCCGGATGTTCATGACCATGAAACAGGTGCGGTCTGTAACGGGGCAGTGATATCGTAGCCGAGGCGCATGGACCGTAAAGAAACAAGCTAGCGTTCGATGCCGCTCCTATCCTGATCGATACCGAAGGGGCGAGTACCCCTGTCATGTTCTTGTATCGACGGCTCGCGGTCGGCTCCGCTGCGGTTGCTATCAGGTTTGTAAACACCACGGGGTTCCCGCTCACCAGAGTCCCTTGTTGTCTCAGGCGGCATTGTCACGTTGTTTTCAGCGCCTAAGAAACTGCCGACTTGAGGCTCTTCAAGCGGCCAGTTCGATGGCGCATTCGTTCCATTGGTGAAATGCGGCGGCTCGTTTCTGGCGATAGGCGGAGGCAGTCATTTTGTGGCGACGTGGGCGGAACAGGTTTGCGGTTTCATCATGGGCGGCCAGAAATCTCTGCGCCTGACGGGCTGACTTGAAACGGCCCTGTATTTTTTCTCGTTTCCGTGTTGGTCTGTGCGATCCTTCGATACGATTGTTTATCCCTTTATGCGCTCGGTGATCCACCTCCAACGCGCGTTTGCGCAGGGCGGCACCGTAGCGGCGCAGCTTGTCCGTCAGTCCGCCACTATGACTCGGGGCGTCCCCCAGCGGGCTACCAACCTGGCAATGAACCGCTTTGCAGCCCGCGCATTTCGGCGTGATTGCACCAGGATGTCGAGACCTTCGCCGTTGCCGGCAACGGCGCGCCACAGCCAATGCTTCACACCGCGGATTATGATCACCCCTTCATCCAGATGCCATTTATCCGAGGGCTGTTGACGCGCAGCCCTGACATGCTTCGCAATCTGAGTTCCGAATTTTCTGACCCATGAACGGATTGTCTCGTAACTCACCTTGATGCCTCGTTCAGCAAGCAAATCCTCAACGTCGCGCAGACTGAGTGCAAAGCGATGGTATGCCGAGCCCGCGTAAGAAATGATGGAACGCGGGAAGCGGTAGCCTTTTAGGCGAGGTTGGGAAATCTGGCTGATCATCGTCAGGCGTTACGGGCAATTGGGATTGTGGTCAACAACTTGACGATCCCCGCACATGTCGTACATGGCGCGCACTCTGCCGGGGGTCAGGATCAGGCACGGCCTGCGGAGAGGATCGCCGGGACCGCGCCGCCGATTCCGGTCGGGGCGGTTGTCCCGTCAGGGGACAGGAGCATTGAAGGTGGTGGAAGACGCTCTCCCTTGGGTTGTGTCCGGTCCCCGGTCGGGTCTGGACCTCACTGGCCCCCGCCCGGGCCGCGTCCACCCCCGAACAGATGCCGCAAGCCCCACAGCTTTGTCCGCATTGTTGGCGCAAACAAAAGCCGCCCCGAAGGGCGGCGTCTGTTTCGGTCGGGCGGGGGAGTGTGGATCAGAGCAGCTTTACAACCGCCAGAATGATCCCGGTCTGGGCGATGATCGCCCCGAACATCCATTTCAGAATATCCGCCTTCACATCGCCCAATTCGGCTTTCGTCGCCATGTTGCCCAGCTTGTCGGTGACAGCCCGAACATCGGCCTTCACATCGCCGATCTTCACGTCCAGCCCGCTGATCTTCACGTCCAGCCGGTTGATCTCCGCCTTGACATCGGCCTTCACCTCTCCGAGGTCCGATTTGGTCGCCAGTTCGGAAATGTCGGCGGCTGTGATCCCCTCGACAATTGCCCCGGCCAGCCGCTCGTCGGCCCCGGCCTCCCGAAGTTTCTTGCTGAACGCCAGCGTGTCTATTTGAAGTGCATGTGCCATGGTCAGTCCTTTCATAGCCTGTTCCGCGCAGCGGGTCCATCCGCGCGCTGTCTTCTGTACGCTGAAAGCCGCCCGGCGTCTGGGCGCGGCGGGGTTTACATCGGAACAGGCCGAAACCCTGGCTGGCACCTTTGCGGAGGGGATCACCGAAAATCTGGCCACACACGATAGGAGTGTTCTGTAGCAGCACCTGTTTGGTAGATGGCGGAAACGTCAGAGAGAAATTTTTGTAAGTTCATTGAAAATATAATCTTTTATCGTTGGCTCTTTGCCCTTTTACAGTAATTCACGAATGCCGCCCCTGCGTTTTTAGGCGGGTTGCCTTTGCCAGCTTCTGCCCTTGCGTAGCTCAGCCAGTTGTCGCGCAATGCGTAGTAGTCCCAGCCCTTTTCGCGGGCAATCTCGCGGGCTTTTTTCGTCCGCCCATTCGGGGATGAAAATATGCTGTCCCCGCTCGATCTTGGCCGACAGAGGGCGGAAGGTCACAAGGTCTTTGTCGTCCAGTTCGATGCGATAGAATGGCGTGTGATCTTCCTCGATGATCTGGCGCAGGTTCAAGCGAAATCGCTTGAGCGGGGCGTTGCTGCCCGTCTTGGCTTGCAGTTTTTCGAGGCCTATATGCCATTTTGAGGACTTACCGCAATGCTTGCGAGCAATCTCATATATCCGCCGTTCCAAGGGGCGGCGCAGGCGGAAGTAATCTTTGGAGATGCTGACAATCTCGTTTGATTCAATCGCTCGTATCATCCAATCTGACAGTACGACATGGGGCACGAGAGGCACGATACAGGGTTGCACGGTGGTGTCGGGAAAGGCTGCATTGATGGCATCTGGGAAGCCCTTGAGGCCATGGACGACGGCGATGAGGATGTCTTCGACGCCGCGATTGCGCCGGTTGTTCATCACCGAGAGCCAGAATTGGGCCCCTTCATTGTTGGCGATCCAAAGCCCCAGAACCTCGCGGTCGCCCTCGGGGGTGACGCCCAATGCCCCGTAAACAGCCTTGTTTTTGACCTGGCGGCTTTCTGGATCGCGGATTGTGACCCCAAGCGCGTCGAGGAAAACGAGGGGTATTGCCAAGTTGTTGGCGGCAGACAGTGCTTCATTGGCGGCGGCTGGGTCACGCCACCATTTCTGCGGTGTAGCCGGACCATAGGCTGAATGCATCGGAACGGGCGTGGCGGTATGAAGTTGCGTTGAGTTGATAACGGCGGGGGCGGAAAACCAGGTTGATCTGATCGTGCGCAGACAAAAACCTCTGAGCTTGCCGGTGAGATTTGAACCGGCCCAATATTTTTCTCTTTTGCGAGTTGAGCGGTGCGAGACTTCGATCACGTTGTTTAGGCCTTTGTGAGCCCGGTGGTCAGCTTTCGGGGCCAATGACTTGATCGGTTTGATGTAGCTAGGCAACTTGTCCGTGATGACGACTCTCGGTTCGCCAAACCGTTCGGTCAATCTTTGGAAAAAGCGCCTTGCCGCTTTGGCATTTCGGCGCGATTGCACGAGGATATCAAGAACGTCTCCATTGGCGTCGATCGCCCGCCACAGCCAGTGTTTCTTGCCGCGGATCATGATCACGACTTCGTCCATGTGCCACTTGTCGTTCGGTGAAGGTCGATCCCGCCGGATGCAATCCGCAAAATGTCGACCAAAACGATTGACCCACAACCGGACCGTTTCCCGACTGACAATCACACCCCGCGCAGCCAACAAGTCTTCAACATCAGCAGTGCTCAGTGCGAAGCGGTGGTACGCCCAGACTGCCCAAGCAATGATCTCACGAGAAAAGCGGAACCCCTTCAGGCGCGGCAAGGTGGTCGGAATGTTCATGACCCACTGATAACCCGGTCAAGTCAGGCGAACAAATTGGCAATACCGTTTGGCCAGCTCCAGCAGTCCCAGCTTTGGTTTGATGATCTTCTCTTGAATGCTTGTCATTGATCGACACTCCTTGATTAAGCTCCATTAAGAGTAGAAATGTCAGATCAAGTCGTGTGTTTTACACTTCAAATTACCGATGGATTGTGGTTGGCAAGTTGGCCATCACCGCGCCGCGACCGCTGCAATGTGCCCCGCAAACTCCGTGACGAGCGTTTTAAGAGAGGTCAGCTCGCCAATGTGTTCGTGCGCGCCATCTTCGGCGGCCGTCCTGGGCGACCGTAGGAACGTCGCGCTCGTATAAAGCCTTTCCTGGACGAGCTTGCGACACAGGATGTCGTAGCGATCCGCGTAGGACGCGCCTTTGAACTCGGGAAACACTGGAAAGTGCGGTTCTGAATCCCGCACGGGAGATCGCGAAGCGTCGCAATCCTCGAGGAGCATCACCCATCCGAGGAATGGGCGCGGCGCATCCTTGCCAAGTGCCCCGTCACGGTATGCCGTCCAGAGGCAATCTGCTTTTCTATGGCGGCGTTTCTGTTCCCCCAGAACAGCTTTACGGCTTCGTGGGCACGCGCTTCATAGTCGGCCAGGTCAAGGGTCATGCCTGGCCCTTTCCTTCGATCAGCTTCGACTCGGCCGGGCTCAGACGATAAAGCTGCGCGACAATTGCATTGCGCTCTTGCGCATCATTGCTCTCGGACACGGCGACCAACCGCCGTCGCATTTTCCCGTCCAAGCTGCCCCATGCAGGGATGTGAATTTTCCGCAGATACTGCGCCTGAAAGCGCAAATACCCGCCGCGCATCTTGGTCGAGTAGAGGGACACAAAGAACCGCGCGATCCCAGACCGCATGATCGCCTGAAGCGCCTTCACGTCCCATTCGTCGGACGTGATGAAATAGAGATTGTGGTGCGGGTAGAGCTTGCCTTCCTCATAAACGATCGAGGCGCCGCCCAGCGATCTGATCCTTCCGCGCTTCCAGGTATGTCTTCAGTCTCGGAAATTCCTCGAGGCGGACAAGTTTGCCGTCATCCGCGAAGGGGTTCACCACCCCCCTGCCCCGCCATTCGACATGCCCGGCTCCAATGTCCTTGGTCATCACCAAAGGCAGCTTGCGGCAGGGTTCAACGTCCAGATCCTCATAGTCGCCGATGAACGCGCCATCGGCCCCTGTGGCAACTCCGATCCCGACCTTACAACCCGCCTGCTCCACGGGGAGAAACTCCGCCTCGAGGCGGCGCGCCAAGGCGAGCTCATCGAAGGAATCCAGAACCCAAGGACCGCTGTCCTGGGCGATCCGCTCGATCTCGCGAACCTTACTCTTCTTCGGGAGCGTCTTGCGGGTGAGCTCTTTAGAAAGCGATTGGAGTTCGGCCGCATCGATCGCGGGCCGCGAGAAAACGCGCGTCTTAGCCGATCGCCCCCGCTCGATGACCGTGATCGCCGGATATGCGCTCACCTCAGAATGGAAGGCGTCGGTATCCACCATATCGACGTAGATTTTTAGGCTGAAGTTCCGGCTCACGAGCTCCCGGAGTTTCTTGCCGTATTTGTTCTTCATCCATCTGTCGGCGCAGATGAAGCAGAGCTTGCCCTGCTGGTCTAGGAGACGCAGGGACTGCTCAATGAAGGGAACATAGATGTCCGCGCGATCGTAGATGGTCGCAAACCTCTGCCGGTACTCGGTCATGAGAACGTCTGGAATGCTCTCCTGGCGGACATAGGGCGGGTTCCCGATCACGTGGGTAAAGCGACGATCGAACGTTCCGAGGAGATAATCTCCCTGCCAGAGCCAAGCGTCTACCAGCTTTCGCGCATCGTGCGGCGTGACGCCGGAACGCTGTAGCAGCGACAGCATCGCCACACGGTTCCTGTCGAAGGTTTCCCGGTGCAGCTCGACCGCACGGATTGTGGGCTCCAGAGCTACGAAGGTCAGGCCACCTGGCTCTTTCGCAGCCACCTCGAGGAGGCGCTCCAGAGCTGGGAGAATGAAATTGCCATCGCCAAACGAGGGATCGAGGAGCCGATATTCCGGAAGCGGCTGATCGGTCGTGTAACCGACGAGATCGAGAATAAAGTCGACCACCTCGCGGCGGGTATAGATTGCGCCGCGCTCTTCGATTCCGCCCTGGGTGGCGAGCTTCTCTATCGTCTCTGAAATAGGACAAAAGTCAGGAAATGAGAATTGTAGAGCGAGAGATTGTAGCACAGTTGAAGTCCATCTGGAACATTAAAAGGAACACCCAATTCCTCATAGCATATTTAGAGTGTTGGGATAGTACCGCCAAGTGTGGTGCAGTTGAATTTTGGGTTTGATGCTGCCGTGGGTTTCGAATGTCCCCCCCTGCAGAAATCTATCAACTGAAAGTCCGCATTCTCGGGATCAGCCCAATGGTTTGGCGGCGTGTTCTGATACCGGCTTCGACGACCCTGCGCTGCCGGAACGGCGTCCTGCAGGGGGCTATGGGCTGGGAAGGCATTCATCTGTTTTTCTTTGACATTTACGCGGTGCGATATGGTTCTTTTGAATTACATGCAGCGAACCCGATGGATATCATGATCGGCTTTCTCGAAGACGTTGTTGCAGCGGATGCTCCCGACCGACAACAAGTGTCCGATTTCATGTCCGATGACGTTGAAGCTGCAATGGCACGGATAGCGGCCCGCAAGCCCTTCGTGGAAAGGAAGTTCTCGCGTGGCGATGTAAACAAGCGATTTCGGGCGGGCGATCACCGTGACCTGATGCGCCGTGGTAGGGGTGTTCAGAAAGGACCGTTTTAGAACATACGCTCCGTGCATGTCCTAAAGTTACATTGACGTTATATTGAACACGTTTATTGTTCTGGACACCGATTTCTTTACAGAGTGCGTCTATGTCCAGAACCTTTGCCTAGGCATTGTCACGTTGTTTTCAGCGCCTAAGAAACTGCCGACTTGAGGCTCTTCAAGCGGCCAGTTCGCTGGCGCATTCGTTCCATTGGTGAAATGCGGCGGCTCGTTTCTGGCGATAGGCGGAGGCAGTCATTTTGTGGCGACGTGGGCGGAACAGGTTTGCGGTTTCATCATGGGCGGCCAGAAATCTCTGCGCCTGACGGGCTGACTTGAAACGGCCCTGTATTTTTTCTCGTTTCCGTGTTGGTCTGTGCGATCCTTCGATACGATTGTTTATCCCTTTATGCGCTCGGTGATCCACCTCCAACGCGCGTTTGCGCAGGGCGGCACCGTAGCGGCGCAGCTTGTCCGTCAGTCCGCCACTATGACTCGGGGCGTCCCCCAGCGGGCTACCAACCTGGCAATGAACCGCTTTGCAGCCCGCGCATTTCGGCGTGATTGCACCAGGATGTCGAGACCTTCGCCGTTGCCGGCAACGGCGCGCCACAGCCAATGCTTCACACCGCGGATGATGATCACCCCTTCATCCAGATGCCATTTATCCGAGGGCTGTTGACGCGCAGCCCTGACATGCTTCGCAATCTGAGTTCCGAATTTTCTGACCCATGAACGGATTGTCTCGTAACTCACCTTGATGCCTCGTTCAGCCAGCAAATCCTCAACGTCGCGCAGACTGAGTGCAAAGCGATGGTATGCCGAGCCCGCGTAAGAAATGATGGAACGCGGGAAGCGGTAGCCTTTTAGGCGAGGTTGGGAAATCTGGCTGATCATCGTCAGGCGTTACGGGCAATTGGGATTGTGGTCAACAACTTGACGATCCCGTTCTGGGTTATTACGGGGGGTTATTTTCTCTCGCTTATACCCGGAACGTCTCGCAGTTTAAGTTGGCGATTGCGTCCAGTTTGTCATTGGAGGGGTCCGCCGCGCTTGTCCGGCCCTCGTGCGCTCTCGGGACCGCCGGGAGCCGTTTTCAGCGCGTGGAGGCATCCGGGAGGGTGGGGTTTGCCGGGTAAACCCCCCTTGAGAGGCTCTGAGCGGCCCGCAGAGCGCTGGCGGTGGCGTCAGTCGAACCGGGCGTCCCTCAGACGCCAGTAGGCCGATGTTCCGACAAGCGGGGAGTCCTCGGGGATCAGATCGAAGGGGATCTGGCCGGTCACGTGCCGCGCGTTGTGATCGGCCCCTGCGTCGAGCAGCGCTGCGATGGCCTCCGTCTGGCCTTCCTCGGCCACGCTGTGCAGCGGGGTGCGACCGTTCTCTTTCCGCGCGTTTGGATCGGCTCCCGCGTTGATGAGCGCTTCGATGGCGTCTGCCTTGCCCTGATGGGCCGCTCTGTGCAGCGGGGTGCCGCCGTTCTCGGCCCGCGCGTTTGGATCGGCTCCCGCGTTGATGAGTGCTGCGATGGCCTCCGTCCGGCCCCAATAGGCCGCCTCGTGCAGCGGGGTGCCGCCGGTCACGTTCCGCGCGTTTGGATCGGCCCCTGCGTCGAGCAGCGCTGCGATGGCCTCCGTCTGGCCCCCATAGGCCGCCTCGTGCAGCGGGGTGCCGCCGGTCACGTGCCGCGCGTTGTGATCGGCTCCTTTGGCGATGAGCGCTGCGATGGCCCCTGTCTGGCCCTGATGGGCCGCGTAGTGCAGCGGGGTGCCGCCGGTCACGTGCCGCGCGTTTGGATCGGCCCCTGCGGCGACGCATGTTCGGACCAGATCGCCATCGGCGTCCTCGAAGAAGTCCAATGTATTCCAGTTATCGCAGCCCGTTTGGGCGAGACCTGCCTGCCCAAGCGATACGACGACGGCGATCACAGCCCACCTGATCCAGTTCATATGTCTTGCCTTCCCGGCCCTGTGTCCCCGGTCTGCCACAGGGCGGCATGGTTTGGAAGGCCCGTGAGGGCCGGTATCCGGTCTGGCTGGATTTTCGGGATGCAGCGCCAGCGAAATCGCGAAATCGAGATAGGCACGATTATACATCAAAACAGTTTCCGGTTTTGATGGTCCCTGTCCGCTATCGCCAAAGCACTGATATTGCTCGGAAAGCATTGGGTCGATTGACGTTGTGGCGCGGGGGGCTCCGGGTGGGATGCGGAACCGTGTTATCTTTATGTTAACATAAAGATAACATATCCACGTAATATCCCATGGATATTACATCACATTGGTTTGAAGGCGGGCTGACATGGTGGATACCACCCCACGGCGGCGCAAGCTGTCCGGTTATCCAGAGCGGTTATCGCTGCAAGTGACACCCACCATGAAGCGGGCGCTCGAAGACATGGCCGACCGCCTGGAGCTGGACGTGGCCGAGATTGGTCGCAGGGCCATTGAGGCCGGGTTGCCCGGTCTTGCGCCGCCAATAATCGCGGTCGAGACGCTTGTGCCGGACGTCCAGCCGGAGCCGGTGAGTGCGGAAGAAGTCCGGGTGTGGTGGGAGACGGGTTGACCCACCGCGCGCGGACCCGCTGGGGATCATCGTCCGGCGGGTTCTGGAAGCCGGGTTGCCATGCCGTGCTTCTCGGATGTGATGTCTGATGGTGATGCGGAGGCCTTTGACAAGCGCAAGGGCTGGTATGAGGATTTCGGGTTTCAGAGCTTTGCCAGCGATGAGGCCCGGATGTTCATGACCATGAAACAGGTGCGGTCTGTAACGGGGCAGTGATATCGTAGCCGAGGCGCATGGACCGTAAAGAAACAAGCTAGCGTTCGATGCCGCTCCTATCCTGATCGATACCGAAGGGGCGAGTACCCCTGTCATGTTCTTGTATCGACGGCTCGCGGTCGGCTCCGCTGCGGTTGCTATCAGGTTTGTAAACACCACGGGGTTCCCGCTCACCAGAGTCCCTTGTTGTCTCAGGCGGCATTGTCACGTTGTTTTCAGCGCCTAAGAAACTGCCGACTTGAGGCTCTTCAAGCGGCCAGTTCGATGGCGCATTCGTTCCATTGGTGAAATGCGGCGGCTCGTTTCTGGCGATAGGCGGAGGCAGTCATTTTGTGGCGACGTGGGCGGAACAGGTTTGCGGTTTCAT
The DNA here is from genome assembly GCA_965202745.1 of Alphaproteobacteria bacterium. Classification (GTDB taxonomy): domain Bacteria; phylum Pseudomonadota; class Alphaproteobacteria; order Bin95; family Bin95; genus JACKII01. The sequence goes on along the minus strand of CBDBCB010000012.1, from coordinate 132,053 downwards.
CATGGGCGGCCAGAAATCTCTGCGCCTGACGGGCTGACTTGAAACGGCCCTGTATTTTTTCTCGTTTCCGTGTTGGTCTGTGCGATCCTTCGATACGATTGTTTATCCCTTTATGCGCTCGGTGATCCACCTCCAACGCGCGTTTGCGCAGGGCGGCACCGTAGCGGCGCAGCTTGTCCGTCAGTCCGCCACTATGACTCGGGGCGGTATTGCCAAGTTGTTGGCGGCAGACAGTGCTTCATTGGCGGCGGCTGGGTCACGCCACCATTTCTGCGGTGTAGCCGGACCATAGGCTGAATGCATCGGAACGGGCGTGGCGGTATGAAGTTGCGTTGAGTTGATAACGGCGGGGGCGGAAAACCAGGTTGATCTGATCGTGCGCAGACAAAAACCTCTGAGCTTGCCGGTGAGATTTGAACCGGCCCAATATTTTTCTCTTTTGCGAGTTGAGCGGTGCGAGACTTCGATCACGTTGTTTAGGCCTTTGTGAGCCCGGTGGTCAGCTTTCGGGGCCAATGACTTGATCGGTTTGATGTAGCTAGGCAACTTGTCCGTGATGACGACTCTCGGTTCGCCAAACCGTTCGGTCAATCTTTGGAAAAAGCGCCTTGCCGCTTTGGCATTTCGGCGCGATTGCACGAGGATATCAAGAACGTCTCCATTGGCGTCGATCGCCCGCCACAGCCAGTGTTTCTTGCCGCGGATCATGATCACGACTTCGTCCATGTGCCACTTGTCGTTCGGTGAAGGTCGATCCCGCCGGATGCAATCCGCAAAATGTCGACCAAAACGATTGACCCACAACCGGACCGTTTCCCGACTGACAATCACACCCCGCGCAGCCAACAAGTCTTCAACATCAGCAGTGCTCAGTGCGAAGCGGTGGTACGCCCAGACTGCCCAAGCAATGATCTCACGAGAAAAGCGGAACCCCTTCAGGCGCGGCAAGGTGGTCGGAATGTTCATGACCCACTGATAACCCGGTCAAGTCAGGCGAACAAATTGGCAATACCCTCGTGCCCCATTCCCTGAACTTCCGCGGCTGGAAAGACCGTAAGATCGTCGCATCGGCCCTCAAGCCGATTGATCAAGCCACAGATGACAAAGAGGCCGAGAAAGCGCGCGCGGCGGTCGAAGACGAATGGGGCCAAAAATACCCCTCAATCGCCCCGAGTTGGCGGCTGGCGTGGCAGGAGGTCATCCCGTTCTTCGCCTTCCCGCCAGCCGGGCGCAAAATCATCGACACGACCAACGCTATCGAAAGCCTCAACAGGGTGATCCGAAAGACCACCAAAACACGGGGAAGCTTTCCAACCGACGACGCCGCGACAAAACTGATCTATCTGGCAATCGGCAGCTTTGAGAAGACAGGCAGGGCCGTCAGACAATGGGTGGCTGCCCGAAACCAGTGCGCTATTCTATACCCTGAACGGTTCAATCAATGACCCGTCAAACCCGCATGGCCTAAATCTCAGCTCCTGACCGTTCTGGTGATTGGCGGTGTCGTTATGGCGCTGCCCGGCCTGCGTGAGGCGGTGCAGGTTGAGATACTCGGGTTTCAGGCCGCGCAGGAGCCAGGTTGAATTGAACCGGGGCAGGACTGGCGCGCGCCTTTGATCCCGGCTATATCGGGGATGAAAGGATCCCGCCCATGCTGCCCGCCGCCGCCATTGATACCGCCAAGGCCATCGACGAGCTCGAAGCCGCCGGTCTGGACAACAAATCCGCGCGGGCCCTGGTTTCGGTCGTGAACGCCGCGTTCACTAACACGGCGGCGACCGCCGCTGATCTGCGCGAGGCGGAAGGCCGTCTCGAGAAGCAGATTATGAAACAGGGCGCGGCGCTGGACAAACGGATCACCGAGCAGGGCGCGGCGTTTGAAGGCAAGATAGCCGAGGTCCGGACGGAGATAGCCGAGGTCCGGACAGAGATTGCCGAGCAGGGCGCGGCGTTTGAAGGCAAGATAGCCGAGGTCCGGACGGAGATAGCCGAGGTCCGGACAGAGATCACCGAGCAGGGCGCGGCGTTTGAAGGCAAGATAGCCGAGGTCCGGACGGAGATAGCCGAGGTCCGGACGGAGATAGCCGAACAGGGCGCGGCGCTGGACAAACGGATCGGCGAAGTCAGAACGGAGATTGCCGAGAGTGTCAACAAGACCCTGCGCGGGATGGCGCTTCTGATCGGCATGGCTCTGGCGCTCGGCGCACTCTGGATCGCCGTCGTGCCCGCCATTCGCATGGCCCTCATCGGCACCCCCTGACGCTGCGTATGTCATTGCGGGGTATTGCCAAGTTGTTTGAGGCTGCGAGCAAAATGTTGTCTCGCAGTACTCAGGCTGCCCTTTCAGCGGTGTACTCACCCCAGAGGTTGAATGCATCGGAACGGGCATGTCGGTATGAGTTTGCGGTGAGTTGATATCTGCCAAAAAATAATCTGTAGTGAGGGGTATAGGATCCCTAGGGCTATATCTTAGCATTCAGATATTCAGCAAGCAGTTAGTAGTGATTTTACTTGAAACATAGGGGAGGGGGCCGTGAGGTCAGGGAGTAATTGTTTGAAGGGTATTGTTGTTGAGGTATTGCCAAGTTGTTGGCGGCAGACAGTGCTTCATTGGCGGCGGCTGGGTCACGCCACCATTTCTGCGGTGTAGCCGGACCATAGGCTGAATGCATCGGAACGGGCGTGGCGGTATGAAGTTGCGTTGAGTTGATAACGGGGGGGGCGGAAAACCAGGTTGATCTGATCGTGCGCAGACAAAAACCTCTGAGCTTGCCGGTGAGATTTGAACCGGCCCAATATTTTTCTCTTTTGCGAGTTGAGCGGTGCGAGACTTCGATCACGTTGTTTAGGCCTTTGTGAGCCCGGTGGTCAGCTTTCGGGGCCAATGACTTGATCGGTTTGATGTAGCTAGGCAACTTGTCCGTGATGACGACTCTCGGTTCGCCAAACCGTTCGGTCAATCTTTGGAAAAAGCGCCTTGCCGCTTTGGCATTTCGGCGCGATTGCACGAGGATATCAAGAACGTCTCCATTGGCGTCGATCGCCCGCCACAGCCAGTGTTTCTTGCCGCGGATCATGATCACGACTTCGTCCATGTGCCACTTGTCGTTCGGTGAAGGTCGATCCCGCCGGATGCAATCCGCAAAATGTCGACCAAAACGATTGACCCACAACCGGACCGTTTCCCGACTGACAATCACACCCCGCGCAGCCAACAAGTCTTCAACATCAGCAGTGCTCAGTGCGAAGCGGTGGTACGCCCAGACTGCCCAAGCAATGATCTCACGAGAAAAGCGGAACCCCTTCAGGCGCGGCAAGGTGGTCGGAATGTTCATGACCCACTGATAACCCGGTCAAGTCAGGCGAACAAATTGGCAATACCCAATGACTATGTCCGATTGTTTGTCAAACTACCTAGCTGGTTCAAGATCGACACGCCAATCGGACCTTACAATCTTGACTGGGCATTTGTGACCGCGCATGATGAGAAGCCCTATTTTGTCCGTGAAACCAAGGGCACACTAGTCTCTGAAGACCGCCGCACGAAAGAAAATCAGAAAATCGTGTGCGGCAAGAAGCACTTTGATACGCTTGGCGTTGACTACGATGTCGTAACCTCTCTCTCGGAGGTTGCGCTGTGACGAAAAAGGAGGGCGCGCGTTAGTAAGTATGGTCCTGAGAGCAATTCACACTTCGGACTGGCAGATTGGCAAAGTATTTCGCTTTGTCGATGATGGCACGATGGGGTTGCTTCAGGAGGCGCGGCTTGCCGCGATCACCCGGCTGGGTGAGGTGGCGGATGAGCACAGTGCAAGTCATGTTCTTGTTGCCGGTGATGTCTATGACATGGAGGCATTGTCGCCGCGCTCGCTGAATCAGCCACTGGAACGCATGCGGAAGTTTGAGAAGGTGACGTGGCATCTTCTGCCCGGAAACCATGATCCCCACCGTCCGCACGGCCTCTGGGACCAGCTCTTGCGAAGGGGTGTGCCGGACAATGTGATTGTTCACGTTGCCTCAGAACCGCGGCTTTTTGAAAGCGACGGCTTCGCTGTGCTTCCGGCCCCGCTCCAGTATCGGCGCACACTTCAGGACCCAACGGCGTATATGGATGAAGTGGATATTCCGGACGGGATTATCCGCATAGGGCTCGCGCATGGCACGGTCACGGGCTTCGGGTCCGATGACAAAGATGTTCCAAACTATATCAACCCGGACAGGCCGAAGGCGGCAGGGCTCGCTTATCTGGCCTTGGGTGACTGGCATGGACAGAAGAGAATCAACGACAAGGTTTGGTATAGCGGCACACACGAGACTGACGCTTTCGATGTCGATGGCGGTGGACAGGCGCTTCTGGTCGAGATTGAAAACGCTGGCGCGGTTCCCGTCGTTACGCCAGTCGAGACCGGTCACTATCAGTGGGTGACATTCCGTGAGCAGATTAACAGCCGCGAAGATATTGGTGCCCTTACTTCTACCCTTCGCGGCAGTGGCGATGATTTGAACAGAATTTTGGTGCGTCTTTTGGTCGAAGGTGCGGTTTCGCTTCAGGACAGGCAGTATTTTGAGGAACAAATCGTGGAGCAGGTCTCCGCCGCCTTCTGTTACCTGCGGGTCGATGATACGCGACTCTTCCCGAGTCCAAGTGAAGAGGACCTTGATCAAATTGACTGGGGCGGCTTCGTGCGAACCGCCGCTGATGTTCTCAAGCAAAGATCCGAGGACACGAGCGATCTCGATCATGAGGTCGCCGCGCTCGCGCTCCAGAGATTGTATATAGAGCACATGAAATTGCAGACGAGGAGCCAATGAAAATTCGCTCCATCGCTGTCAATCAGTTCAAGAAGTTCACGACACCAATGTGTCTTGATGACATCGGCGACGGCTTGAATGTCGTTGTCGGCCCCAATGAGATGGGGAAGTCAACGCTGCTCGATGCGCTTCGCGCATCGCTCTTTGAAAAGTACAGCTCGAAGGCGCAACCGATTACAGCACTACAGAATGACCGGAACCAGGCTGCGCCCGTCGTCGAGCTGGCGTTTGAGGTCGATGATGGAATTTATCGAATCAGAAAGCGGTTCGTGAAAAAGCCCTACGCTCACCTGTTCTGCCCGGACGGGCGAAAGCTTGAGGGCGATGAAGCAGAAGACACGCTGCGTGATCTCCTTGGGTTCGATGAGCCTGGTAAGACGGGCGCGAAGCCCGAAACCCTCGGTATGTGGAACGTACTCTGGGTTCAACAAGGTCAGTCCTTCGGTACGGTCGATCTTCCCGACAGCGCGCGTTCAAACCTCCACAGCGCATTGGAATCGGAGGTCGGTGAGGTTCTGGGAGGCAAACGCGGCAGGGCGTTGCCCGATGCGGTTGATAAGCAGCTTTCCGAGCTTGTTACCTCTACGGGCAGGCCACGAGGTAATTATAAGGAACTGATCGAAGAAATTGATTCCCTGCGCTCCGAACTCGAGGGACTGCGAAGTCGCCGAAGCGATCTTTCGAACACCTTGGAGAGCCTAGAAGTAGCGCAGGAGACACTAGTCCGCCTTTCTTCGGGAGAACGCGATCAGACGGACAAAGAGGAGCTCGACGCTGCCCGAACCCGGCATGCCGAGCTCGCTAAGCTGGAATCTCGTATTGATGCAGCGGTGACTGAAGTTGAGCTGAAAAAGCGGAATCTGGAACAAGCCGAGCAGGCCCTGACCGGTCGCCGCGATCTGAAGAAACAAATAGAGATGGATGGGAAAGCCGTCGAGGTCGCGAGGAAGAAGCTCGACGAGGTCCGTCAAACCGAACAGGATTTGCGGAAGCAGGTCGAAAAACTTCGTAATGATGCGAAGGAAGCAGAGAATACTGTGACCGAGGCAGACAATGCCGTGTCACAGGCACGCCGCGTTCTCAACACCGTCCAGCGCGATTCTCGAATTCGCGAACTTCAGGGGCGTTACAACAAAGCACACGCAGCTGAGAAAAAACAAAGGGTTGCACAACAAGGTGCGGCAGCCATTCTCGTTACTGACGAGAATATCGAAACGATACGAGATGCAGCCAAGGAACTCGAAACCGCCCGTTCGCGCCTTTCCGCTGCCGCGACACTCGTTGCGTTCGATATGTCCCCTGACCGATTGTCCAAGATCGAAGTCGATGGAGCTGCGCTTACTGCCGACCAGACTTCGGTTGAAGCGGTTGAGGCAACGACGATCACAATCCCAGAATACGGCACCATCACTGTTCAGCCTGCTATCAAGGATCGAGACAAGCTGATCGAACAGCAGCGCGCAGCAAACCAAGCTCTAAGGGCCGCGCTTGAAGATTGCGGCGTCAAGTCGCTCGATGCAGCCGAGGAGCAGTTTGCAAAGCGCGAGAAGTTTCTTCGGGATGCCGAACTTGCACGACAGGAAGCCGAACTGCACGCGCCGGCAACGGACGACTACGACGCCGGCGCAGAACCTCTCGCCAACCACATTGCAGGCTTGAAGACAATCCTCGAAAGGGATCTGGCTGATCTTGGGATCGAAGGCTTGCCCACGGAGAAGGAGGCCGAGCAGGTCCTTACTTCTGCTCAGAATGGAGCACAGGAAGCAAGGGACACGCTAGCCACCGCCCGAGCGGGTCTTGTCGGGCCGGAAAAAGAAGTCAGTCGTATCCAGACCGAGTTGGGTGGTGTGAAGACGCGATATGAGGATGGGAAGGAACGTCTCGAAAGGCTTAAGAATGATCTGACTGAAGCCGAAAAGCAGACTTCTGATGACGATCTGGATGCCGCCGTATCGGTAGCACGAAATGCTTTGGCCGATCAGGAGAAGGCGGTCTCCAAGCTTGAAGGCCAACGTGACGGCGAGACGTTGCCTCAACTGGAGGCGCGGATCGCAAGATTAGAAAAGGCGCTTCAGGACAGGCGTGACAAGCGCACCGATCTTAAAGAGGAGATAGCGGGATTGCGCTCACATATCGAAGCTCTTGAAGGTGCTGGCCTCGATGAGGCGATTCAACAAAAAGAACGCGAGGGCGAAATGGCCGAAGACCGGCTTCGGCGTTACGAGCGCGAAGTTGCGGTGCTTTCGCTATTGCTATCGACACTACGTTCTGCCGAATCTGAGGCAAAAGAGCGCTATCTTTCCCCGGTAATGAACCGGGTTCGTCCCTACCTGCAGCTCCTGTTTCCCGGTGCTGAGATCACCATTGACGAAAACCTGCATATCGTCGGTGTTGTTCGGCAGGACGGGTACGAGGAATCTTTCCAGCGCTTGAGTATGGGAACGCAGGAGCAGATCGCCGTTCTCGTGCGTCTCGCCTTTGCCGAAATGCTTGTTGAACAGGGACACCCTGCGACCGTCGTTCTGGATGACGCGCTGGTGTTTTCCGATGACCGAAGGATGGATCGTATGTTCGACATTCTAAACATGGTGGGGCAGCAGGTTCAGATTATTGTACTGACGTGTCGTGAGCAGTTGTTTGAAGGCGTTGGGGGTAAACACCTCTCACTGAAATCCGTAAATACAGAAGACTTGGTTTCAGCTTGATCCAATTTCAGAAAAAGAGCTGTTCGCAGAATATGATTTAAAACCGATCCCGAAAGATCATGGTGAAGGCAATGGCTATATTCCAAAATAACGCCCCTGAAATATTAAGTCGACTAAAATGAACACTCCTCCGAATCCAACCTTCACAATAAAGGCTTCATACTTGGGACCGATATTCTCCGTAAACGGAGAACTCTCAAGGAATGCCCAAAATCTGATCTTCGCCAGAAATGGAACCGGTAAATCCTTTCTATCCCGAGCGTTCCGCTATCTCGATTTGCAAGGGCAAGACGAAGATGTTTCTAAAGCCGCCTTCGATCTGGTTTCAGATGAATCGGCAGACGCCAAAGGTTCATTTTCGTTCTCGCGTGGAGCGAATGCGCTGGGAACGCTTCAGCTAAAGAAGCCTGGCGACAATGTTACCGCGAATGTCGCTGACACCATCTTCCACGTTTTCTCGGAAGATTTTGTTCATGACGAACTAAGAGATCGCCAGTACGTGATTGATGACAAGATCGAAAATCAGATTGCTGTCGATAGTGCAAACACCACATGTCCGTTCTGCGAGCAAGGGATCAGAGACGCTGATCCGAAGGCAGTGGGTGGAAGAACATGGACGATCCCATTAGTGCCCTAAAAGCGCTTCGCGAGAAGGGTAACGGTCTACACTAATGGTTGTTTCGGCTTGTCTCCATGGAGGATTGATTATGAAAGACACTGTCCACAATACGTGCCGAGGGTACTAACCAACAATCAAGCGGTTGGTTGACCTTAATGTGTAAAACTTCAGACTTGATCTGACGGACAACTCAGCTTGTGTTGCTGAGAATGGGTTGTGCATTGTCCGATTGGTCGAGCGACCGGATCGTCTTGTCTACAGCGATGGGTAACGTTTCGCGGAAGGTCTGCATCGGTGTTTTACCATAGCAGTGCCGCCCGGAATGAGGCCGCTGTTCGTTGTACTTGGCGAGCCACGCGTCCAGATCAACCTGTAGTTCCTCAACAGAACGATACAGCTTCTTGCAGAACGCGATGTCGTAGAACTCATCCTTGATGGTTCGGTGGAACCGCTCACAGATGCCATTCGTTTGCGGGGAATTGGCCTTGGTGCGGGTGTGGTCTATGTCCTCGATCGCCCAATAGAGCTGGTAGGCGTGGTTCTCGACCTTGCCGCAATATTCCGTGCCTCGGTCCGTCAGCACGCGCAGCAGGCTGATCTTGTGTGCGGCAAAGATAAGGGATCACGCGGTCGTTGAGTAGATCAGCGGCGGTGATGGCGGTCTTTTCGGTATAGAGTTTGCAAACCGCCACGCGGGCCTATGTGTCGACAAACGTCTGTTGATATATCCGCCCCACCCCCTTCATTGTGCCTCCATAATAGGTGTCCTGACTGCCCAGATAGCCAGGGTGGTGGCTCTCGATTTCGCCGTGCGCCTCTTTCCTGGCCTTGGCTTTTTCCAGGGCGGCCATTAGTCCTCGGTCAGCAGGATGCCGTCCAGGGCGGCGCGGGCTTCCAAGGCCTTGAGCCGCTTCTTCATGGTTTCCAGATCATTGCGCAGCCAGATCGACCGCAGGCCTGACGACGACACCATGATCCCTTTCTTTTGCAGCTCCCACGACGCCCGTTTCTGCCCCAGAGCCGGGTTGTCTATGGCCAATTCAATCACCGCCTTTTCGACATGTTCTGGCACACGGTTCTTCATCACAGGCTTGCGGCGGCTGAGATCCATCAGGGCCTCTTCGCCGCCCTTGGTCGTAAAGTTCTTTGAACCGAGAAAAGCTGTCCCGCGAATATCCCATCACTGTGCAGGCCTGACTGACACTGCCGAGCTGTTTGGCCAGCTCCAGCAGTCCCAGCTTTGGTTTGATGATCTTCTCTTGAATGCTTGTCATTGATCGACACTCCTTGATTAAGCTCCATAAGAGTAGAAATGTCAGATCAAGTCGTGTGTTTTACACATCAGTCGGACAAACGGTCTAGCTATCCAAACGCCTTGAACGCGATCAGGGTGAACGTGTCATTCACGCCTGCGAGCGTCTGCAGGTTCTCCGTCACGAAATGGCCGATGTCAGTGTCGTCCGCGAGGTAGCATTTTACCATCAGGTCGTACTGGCCGCTGATGGAGTGCATCTCGCTCGCCTGCTCGACGGACTCGGCGATCTCGCCTGCCACATCGTAGGCCTTGCCGAGCTCGCATTTGATTTGCACGAAGATCGTCTGTATTGCTTTTTTGCCTTCCTCTCAGCCTGCCCGCTGCAGGTCCTGGATGACCTCGCGGAGTGCGCCTGCGTCGGCTTCGTTATCGACCGGCATGGCGAACTCGATGCTCGACACACAGTCGTCGTAGCGCGCGTGCAGCTTCGCGGCAATGTCGTCGTAAGTCCCGACGGTGACGAAGTCGTGGTAGAGGTCGTCGGGCACCAGCGCCTGCATCTCATCCCAGCGCTGGGCTTTGGACAGCTGCGCCATCTCTGCCGCCAGATCGCTATAGCCGTGCAGTTCAAAGGGGCGGCGGTAGCTGGGCGTGGAACAATAGAAGGCGATGCGGGCACGGGTCTCGTCGATCTTGGCGGCCAGAGCCTCCTCCGTGCAGGCGGCGGCGACCAGCGGCTTCATGGCGACCTGGAAGCCGTCCATGGAACGGCCGGTCTTGGCCGCGCCGCGTTCGGCGGCGGGCAGCATCACTTCCCTGATGTAGCGCGGCGTGCAGACAGGGTGCGGGCGCATGCCCTCCGCACACTCGCCCGAAATCCGGCACATGACCTCGTTCACCACGGCGATATGGATCGGCGGCGGCGCATAGTCGATGGGGCCCGGATCAAATAGCGGCACCATCAGGGAGAGATTGTAGCGCTCGCTCTCATAGTTCAGCTTCTCGCAGGTCTGCCAGGTGTGCCAGACCGCCCGGACCGCGCCGATATAGTCCCGCATCCAGGGGCCGGGCGGATGATACTCCATGCCGAAGCGGCGCATGATGTGGCCCCGGACCTGGCTGCCAAGACCGAGCGTGAACCGGCCTTTGGAAAGCCGCTGGATCGACCAGGCGCTCATCGCGGTGATGGCGGGCGCGCGCGGGAAGGCCATGGCGACAGAGGTGGCAAGCTTCAGCTTGGACGTGCCGGCCGCGGCGATGGCCATGAACTGGTAGGGATCGTCCTTGGTTTCCTCCACCACCAGCGTGTCGTAGCCGAGATCCTCGACCTGCTTGGCATCGGTCAGCAGGGTTGAGAGATCGATGGCCTTCTCCGGCGCACGGATGCCCGGATCGGTCTTGCCGAGGGGGAGGTAGGTTTCGACTTTCATGCCTCTAGTGCTTTTCTGCGTCGGTGATGCGTGGTGCAAAGAGTTGCACGGGTTCAGCAATCCCCCGCAAGTGGAAAGAGCCGAGGGGGCAAGATCTGTCGTTAGCTGGGCGGCCACCGGCCCGGTTACTAGCAGGGGCCGTTGCAGTTCTTTGGTCATGGACTCCACCCGCGCTGCGGTGTTCACCGCCGGGCCGATTACAGTGAAATCCAGGCGGTTGGTAGAACCGATATTTCCGAAGAACACCGAACCCGCGTGCAGAGCCAGTCCAGTGCGGAGTGGCTGCCAGCCGCCGGTATCTTTCAGCAGCCCAAGTGGATCGGCGCTGATCTGAGCGACCCGTCTTAGGGCCTCGATAGCCGCGGCATAGGCGGATTCAGTAGCCTGGCGCGGGCTGTGTTCTGGATCGATCGGAAAGACCGCCAGCATGCCGTCGCCAATGAACTTCAGCACTTCGCCGCCCTCGGCTTCGATGGCTTCTGTCAGGCACTCGAAATAGGCGTTAAGCAGGGCCAGCACGGCTTCCGGTGGCAGCCGTCCGGAAAGCTCGGTTGAGCCGCGCAGGTCCGAAACCAGGATTACGGCTTCGATAGGCGCGCCTGCGCCCCGCTGGATAGAGCCGTCCAGCACCTGCCGGCCCGCGGCTTCGCCCAAATAGGCGGCGGCGATGTTCTGGGAGACCAGAACGGCGGTCAGGCGGGCAACGTGCATAGAGAGCAGACGCAGCAGACGGCTCAGCACCTCCCCATTTGCCCCTGATAGGCCGCGGGCTTGCATGGAAGCGATGCTGACCACCATACGGCGCTGCTGCGCACCGCCAGAAGGCGTGAGGGGCGTCACCAGATAATCGGCAAACCCGCGGGCAGCGAGGTCCGCCATGATCGGGTAACGCGCAGCAAGGCCAGGATTGCGCGGGTCGCCGTGGATGGTCTCGCCAAACTCTATGGTGCGGTAAAGCGGGTTGTTTGTGTAGGAAGGGTGACTTAGAGAACCGGTTTCGACCCGGATTTCATCGCAAATGCCGTCGTCTGCCTCCCATATCCAGGAGAAGCCGATCAATTGCGGGTGCAGGGTGCCAACGTTGAGCGGCAGTTGGGCAACCGGTAAGCTGGCGGCACTCAGACGCCAGCAGAATTCTTCGGTCAGGGTCAGAGATCCCGGGCGGTGAGGGCATCGTGCAACAGCCAATGTTCGATGCTCTCCGGCGATTGGCTGTTCCCCGCTACAGCCGGGCCATTAGCAGCGCGCCGGTTTAGCCTAATCGTCGCCGCATACTGGCGGGGTGCAGGGTCGAGTTGTTTGCGGGCCATGCCAGCCAGCGCTCTTAGAGGAACACGGTCCCGCCATCGACCATGATGGTCTGGCCGGTGACGAACTTGCTGGCGTCGCTCGCCAAATAGACGATGGTGCCGACCAGGTCTTCGGCTTCCAGGCTGCGCTGCAGGGCCTGGCCTTTGGCAATCACGTCTGCGGCCTTGTCCAGGCGCTCGCCGAAAAATTCCCTGGTGCCCTCTGTCATGACGGCGCTGGGGGTGACCGCGTTGACGCGGATCCAGTCGCGGCCGACCTCACGGGCCATGGCGCGGGTCATGCCGATGACAGCCCCCTTGCTCATGGCGTAGTGCACGCCGAACGGGAAACCGTAGACCGCGGCAAGGGAGGATATGTTGATGATGGAGCCGCCGCCCGCGGTGCGCATCGGTTCGATCACGGCTTTGCAGCAATGCCACATGCCGGTGATGTTCACGTCCATCATCTTTTGCCACTCAGTGGGCTCCAGCGTTTCAAAGCGCCCGCCCTTCATGTCGGCGTAGAGCGCTGCGTTGTTCACCAGCACGTGGATGCCGCCGAACGCAGCAACCGCCGCGTCGGCCATGGCCTGGCAAGAGGCCATGTAGGTCACGTCGAGTTTCACGCCCAATGCCTTGCCACCTGCGGCTTTGATAGCGGCCACGACCTCGTCGCAATCGCGGATGTCACCGCAGACGACGTTGGCACCTTCTTTCGCCAGGGCTTCGGTATAGGCGCGGCCCAGGCCGCGGGCGGCACCGGTGACAATGGCGGTTTTTCCGGTCATGGAGGTAGTCATGCTTGCGCTTCCTGTTACTGGTGGCCATGTGTAAGGCACACTATCCCTGGAGCCGCCAAGCGCTGGCAAGGGGCATAAGCCCCACCATAGAGACAAGAGGATGAGAGATGCGTGGAATTCTGAGCGTGCTGGCGATCTGCTTGGTAACCTGGACTGCACCGGGCATGGCAATGGTGCCTGCCGGCACCGCGAATGTTGAGCTGTCTGAAGTGCGCGAGATGATTGAAGCGGGGCAGCGCGAGGAAGCGATCCAGAAGCTTTGGAAGTACGTGGAGGCCAACCCGGAGGATGCGGACGGCTTTAACCTGCTGGGCTATGGCTACCGCAAGAACGAGCAGTTCGACCTGTCGCAGAAAGCCTATTACCGGGCACTGAACATCGATCCCGAGCACCGGCAAGCACACGAGTATCTGGGGGAGCTGTATCTGCAGACCGACCAGTCGGCGAAGGCAGACGACCTGCTGATAGCGCTGGAGCGCATCTGCGGACTGGAGGGCTGCAAGGAATATGACGAGTTGAAAGAGGCGATTACCGATTACGAGAAGGCAAAGAAGTAGAGCGAAGTCCGGTCGGTTTTGGTCTGGTGAAATGTAAAACACACGACTTTATCTGACATTTCTACTCTTATGGAGCTTAATCAAGGGGTGTCGATCAATGACAAGCATTCAAGAGAAGATCATCAAACCAAAGCTGGGACTGCTGGAGCTGGCCAAACAGCTCGGCAGTGTCAGTCAGGCCTGCAAAGTGATGGGATATTCGCGGGACAGCTTTTATCGGTTCAAAGAACTTTACGACCAAGGCGGCGAAGAGGCCCTGATGTATCTCAGCCGCCGCAAGCCTGTGATGAAGAACCGTGTGCCAGAGCCTGTCGAAAAGGCGGTGATTGAATTGGCCATAGACAACCCGGCTCTGGGGCAGAAACGGGCGTCGTGGGAGCGGCAAAAGAAAGGGATCATGGTGTCGTCGTCAGGCGTGCGGTCGATCTGGCGGCGCAATGATCTGGAAACCATGAAGAAGCGGCTCAAGGCCTTGGAAGCCCGCGCCGCGCTGGACGGCATCCTGCTGACCGAGGACCAGATGGCCGCCCTGGAAAAAGCCGAGGCCAGGAAAGAGGCGCACGGCGAAATCGCGCGCCACCACCCTGGCTATCTGGGCAGTCAGGACACCTATTATGGAGGCACAATGAAGGGTGTGGGGCGGATAGATCAACAGACGTTTGTCGACACATATGCCCGCGTGGCGGTTTGCAAACTCTATACCGAAAAGACCGCCATCACCGCCGCTGATCTACTCAACGACCGCGTGATCCCTTATCTTTGCCGCACACAAGATCAGCCTGCTGCGCGTGCTGACGGACCGAGGCACGGAATATTGCGGCAAGGTCGAGAACCACGCCTACCAGCTCTATTGGGCGATCGAGGACATAGACCACACCCGCACCAAGGCCAATTCCCCGCAAACGAATGGCATCTGTGAGCGGTTCCACCGAACCATCAAGGATGAGTTCTACGACATCGCGTTCCGCAAGAAGCTGTATCGTTCTGTTGAGGAACTACAGGTTGATCTGGACGCGTGGCTCGCCAAGTACAACGAACAGCGGCCTCCTTCCGGGCGGCACTGCTATGGTAAAACACCGATGCAACCCTTCCGCGAAACGTTACACATCGCTGTAGACAAGACGATCCGGTCGCTCGACCAATCGGACAATGCACAACCCATTCTCAGCAACGCAAGCTGAGTTGTCCGTCAGATCAAGTCTGAAGTTTTACAGGTGAAACTGCCTGAGAATTAAGATGCTCTTTCAGGCTGCTGACAATGCCGAAACCTCTACCGTCACCCTTCGACAGGCTCAGGATGAAGGGGGAATGTTTGGTGGATTTCAACAAGCCTCAGGAAAACCTCTTCATCCTGAGCTTGTCGAAGGATGACGTTTCAGTCCCGCTAAGACCTTCTTCAGCAACCTGCTAAGCCGCCTCCTCCAGAATCACCGCTTCCGGCGCGGCATTGCCCAGGATCAGATCGGCGGCTTTCTCGCCGATCATCAGGGTCGCGGCGTTCAGGTTGGCAGACAGCATCATCGGCATGATGGAGGCATCGCCGACGCGCAGCCCCTCAAGCCCGTGGACGCGCAACTGGTCGTCGACGACGGCTGTCTTGTCTGTCGTCGGCGCCATGCGGCAGGTGCCCATCAGGTGGAACGTGGTGGTGCCGCGTTCCTTGGCAAAGGCTAGCAGTTCGTCGTCGGATTGGGCATCGACACCAGGGAATTCCTCGTTCACGAAATACCGCATCATTTCCGGCGTTTGCAGCAGACGGCGGGCGAGCCGCATACCGCCAAGCAGTACTTGGCGGTCCATCTCGTCGGCCAGGTAGTTGGGCTGGATTTCTGGCGCGTCGAACGGATTGCCAGAGCGCGCGAGCAGGTGGCCGCTGCTTTCCGGCCGTTGCTGCCAGGGTGCGCAGGTGACGCCGGGGAAGTCGTCCAACTGGCTCTGCACGCCTTCCTTGTAGCTGGCGGGGGTGAAGGTCATTTGCAGGTCGTTGCCGTGCACCGCCGGGTGGCTCTTCCAAAAACAATGAACCAGGGACGGGCACAGGCCGAGGATGCTGGACTGTCCAGTGAAATACTTGGCGATTTCGCCGACCAGCGGCAGGCCCTTGGCGCGCTGGTTAATGGTCCAGGTGTCTTTGACACGGGCCACCATGCGCACGGCGTAATGGTCGCGCAGGTTCTGGCCGACGCCGGGCAGGGCGTGGCGGACATCCACGCCGATCTGCGATAGGTGTGCCGGATCGCCAATACCGCTGATTTGCAGCAATTGCGGGGAGGCAATAACGCCACCGGACAGGATGACCTCGCGCCTGGCCGACACGGTTTTGCGCGGGCCTCTCTGGTCATACTCAACACCGGATGCGCGTTTGCCATCGAACAGGATTTGCGTCGCGTGGGCTTTGGTGATGACTTCCAGATTCTGGCGGCTCATGGCCGGATGCAGAAAGGCGCGGGCTGACGACATGCGGCGGCCATTGTGGATGGCGCGCTGGAAGTAGCCGACGCCGTCCTGCGTCTTGCCGTTGTAGTCCGGGTTGCGGGGAATGCCGAGGCCGACCGCGCCGTCCATGAAGGCTTCGCAGAGCGGGTGCTTCCACTGGTTGTCGGTGACCGTCAGGCCGCCATCGCGACCGCGGAAGGTGTCGTCGCCTTCGCCCTGTTTGCGCTCCGTGCGTTTGAAATAGGGCAGGATGTCGGCATAGCCCCAGCCGCGGTTCCCACGCTGGGCCCAACCGTCATAGTCCGCCCGTTGACCGCGATTGTAGATGTGCCCGTTGATCGAGGAAGAGCCGCCGAGGGTCTTGCCGCGTGGGGCCGCGATGCGGCGTCCGCCGGTCCACTCACTCGGCTCTGCCGAATAGAGCCAGTTCACCGAAGCATTGGTGAGCGTCTTCATGAAGCCAGCGGGGATATGCAGGAACGGATGGGTATCCTTGCCGCCGGCTTCCAGAATGCAGACCGAGTGCTTGCCATCCGCCGAAAGCCTGTTGGCCAACACACAGCCAGCAGAGCCCGCGCCGACGATGACGTAGTCGAAGGTGTCGCTCATTCGGTGCCCAAAACCTCAAATAGCCCTCACCCTGAACCTGCCAAAGGGTGAGCGTGTACAAAAAAAGACACCATTCGACAGGCTCAGGGTAAAATAAAGGTGATGCTACTCAGGCCGGCCCAGCATTCCCGGTCAGGAATGCCATGGCGGCATCAACGCCGCCCTTGTCGTGGGGCACACCGGCGAGGCCCAGGCCCATCTCCACGTTGGAGAGCGTGCCCATCAGCATGCTCTCGTTGAAGTCGCCAAGGTGGCCGATGCGGAAGACGCGGCCCTTTACCTTGCCCAGGCCATTGCCGAGCGACATGTCGAACCGGTCCAGGATGGTCGCGCGCAAGGCATCGGCGTCATGGCCATCGGGCAGGCGGACGGCGGTCAGGACGTTGGAATAGTCGCGTTCCTCTTGGCACTGGATATCCAGGTCCCACGCCTGCACACAGCGCCGTGCTGCTTCGCCCAAGCGCGCATGGCGGGCGAAGACGTTGGCCAGGCCCTCTTCCTCCAGCATGTCCACAGCTTCTTTCAGGCCATAGAGCAGGTTGGTGTTGGGCGTGTAAGGGAAATAGCCGGTGGGGTTGATGCCGACCATGGCGTCCCAATCCCAATAGGAAACCGGATAGCCTGCGGTTTTTTTTGCCTCCAGCGCGCGGGGGCTGAGGGCGTTGAAGCTGATGCCGGGCGGCAGCATCAGGCCCTTCTGCGAGCCGCTGACGGTCAGGTCGACGCCCCATTCGTCGTGCCGGAAATCCATGGAGGCGAGGCCGCTGATGCTGTCCACCATGAACAGGGCCGGGTGGCCCGCGGCGTCGATGGCCTGGCGCACTTCCTGAATGCGGCTGGTGGCGCCGGTCGAAGTCTCGTTGTGGACGACGCAGACGGCTTTGTACTCGCGGTTGGTGTCAGCGCGCAGTTTGGCTTCGACCTGTTCTGGGATGACAGCCTGCCGCCAATCGCCCTCAATAAACTCTGGCTTCAGGCCTAGTTTCAGCGCCATCTCGCGCCACAGGGTGGCGAACTGGCCCGTCTCTACCATCAGCACCTTGTCGCCGGGGGAGAGCGTGTTGACGAGCGCTGCCTCCCACGCACCAGTGCCGCTGGCGGGATAGATAACCACCGGGTGTTCGGTCTGAAAGATCCGCTTGATACCGCCCAGCACTTCCTTGCCCAATTCGCCGAAATCGGGACCACGATGGTCGATGGTTGGCTTGGCCAGCGCATGCAGGATGCGGTCGGGCGTGTTGGACGGGCCGGGGATCTGGAGGAAATGGCGGCCGGAGCGGTGGGGCATGGTGAGGCACCTGTCAGAGAACAACTTGCGGGGTCAAGCAACACGGGCTTTCTGGCATGTCAAGAAGCGCTGCCGCTATGTGGAGAAATCGCGATGTCTTTGGACGATTGGAAGCTGGAAACCGTGGCGGCGCAGGCGTTGCACCGGCTGGATACGGAAACGGGCGGCGTGATTGTGTCCTGGCAGCCTGCAACAACCTTTGCCCGCCGGACGCAGGATTACCAGCCGACGGCGGGCATGGTCTATGGCCGGGCCGACAATTCGACGGTGAAGCTGGCGGAAGATGTCATCTCCAGGCTGGAAGGTGGTAAGGAATGCCTGTTATTCGCCAGCGGCCTGGCGGCAATCGCCAGCCTGTTCCGCTCCCTGCCGGAAGGGAGCCACGTGGCGGTGCAGGGAGAAGGCTATTTCGGCACGCTGAAGTGGCTGCGTGAGAATGCCCGGCGGCTGGGGATTGATGTCACCTTCTTTGAGGCTGGCGATCTGGTCACTTTGCGCTCGGCCCTGCGGCCAGGGGCGACGGCGCTGGTGTGGATCGAGACGCCGGCCAACCCGCTGTGGACCGTGACGGATATCGCTGCGGCGGCGGAATTGGCGCATAGCGTGGGCGCGGTGCTGGCGGTGGACAATACAACCGCCAGTCCAGTGTTGTGCCGGCCGCTGGAACTGGGCGCTGACTTGGTGTTCGAGAGCGCAACCAAGTACCTGAATGGCCATTCGGATGTGTTGGCCGGGGCGGTTGCGACCCGCGAGCCGGAGACCGCCCTCTGGCAGCAGTTGATTGTGGAGCGCCATTCAGCAGGGCCGATCCTGGGCGCATTCGAAGCCTGGCTGCTGATCCGCGGTATGCGCACCGTGCACCTGCGGGTTCGCCAGGCCTCGGCAGCCGCGATGCAGATCGCGGAGGCGTTGCGCGGGCACCCGAAGGTGGAGGTAGTGCGCTATCCGGGGCTGCCTGATGATCCAGGGCATGCGGTGAGCGCCAGGCAGATGAGCGGCGGCTTTGGCGGGATGCTGTCGTTTGATGTTGTCGGAGGAGCAGAGGCAGCATTGGCGGTAGTAAGCCGCTTGAAGCTTGCAATACCGGCGACGTCTCTGGGGGGTGTTGAGACCCTGGTCGAGCACCGCGCAACCGTCGAGGGCATCCATTCCGACGTGCCGAAAGGCCTGTTGCGCCTTTCGGTTGGCGTGGAGAACCCGGAGGATATCCTGGCGGACCTTGTGCAGGCTCTCGACGCACTTTAGCAGGCTGCTGAAAAATCCCAGGCCGCGACCGTCACCCTTCGACAGGTTCAGGGTGAAGGGGGAATATTCTTTTTTAATTTCAACAAGCCTCAGCAAAGCCTCTTCATCCTGAGCCTGTCGAATGATGGCGTTTCAGTCCTGCAAAGACCTTTTTCAGCAACCTGCTGGAGCCGGTTACCGCATTTCGATATCGAGACCCAGGTCCAGGCTCTTCGCGCTGTGGGTCAACCAGCCTGCTGATATCAGATCGACACCGCTTGCCGCAATGGCGGGCACGCTCTCCAGCGTGATGCCGCCGGAAGCTTCCGTTACCGCGCGGCCATCGACGATGCCGACAGCCTCCCGCAGCACGTCTGGGCCCATATTGTCGAGCAGGATGGCGTCCGGTGCCGCGGCCATGACCTCACGCAACTGGTCGAGCGTATCGACCTCGATCTCGATCTTGACCAGGTGGCCGACCGCGGCGCGCGCCTTTTTGACGGCCACCACGACTCCGCCCGCGAGTACCACATGGTTGTCCTTGATGAGGACGGCGTCATCCAGACCGAAGCGGTGATTGGCGCCGCCGCCCGCGCGCACGGCGGCCTTTTCCAGAAAGCGCAGGCCGGGCGTGGTCTTGCGGGTGCAGGTGATGCGGGCCTTGGTGCCCCGGGCGGCCTCCACCAGTTCCGCCGTCGCCGTCGCGATGCCTGACAGGCGGCAGAGGAAATTGAGGGCGGTGCGCTCCGCCGAAAGCATGGCGCGGCCGGAACCCGCAATGCGCATAACCACGTCGCCGGGCGCGACTTTGCTGCCGTCGCGGCGCACGATCTCGCACTGCATTTCGGGCGCCATCAGGCGGAAGGCCATCGCCGCGACCGTAACGCCGGAGACGACGCCATGCTTTCGCGACGCAATAACGGCTTCCGCCATCTGGCCGTCAGGCACCAGCGCGTCCGTGGTGATGTCGCCCGTGCGGCCCAGGTCTTCCAGCAGGGCGGCGCGCACGACGGGTTCGATCATCAGGTCGGGCAGGGCAGGGGTGAGATTGGACATCTTCGGGATTCCCTCTAAGCGACAGCCAGCATGCGTTCGACCGCGGTGCGGGCGCGGACGGCGACATCCGAGTCCACCTCCACCACCGGCTGCATCGTCTCTAGCGCGCGACGGATTTTCGGCAGCGTGATGCGCTTCATGTGCGGGCAGAGACCACAGGACTTCACGAACTCCACCTCCGGCAGTTCGGCGGCGATGTTGCTGCTCATGGAGCATTCGGTCAGCAGCAGCACGCGCGGCGGCTTCTGCGTACGGACATAGTTGGTCATGTCAGCGGTCGAGCCAGCAAAGTCTGCGGCAGCGATCACGTCCGGCGGGCATTCGGGGTGGGCGACCACGACAACGTCATCCATGGTTTCCCGGAACAGGCGGATATCATCGCCAGAGAATTCTTGGTGAACCTCGCACTTGCCCCTCCAGGTCAGAATTTCGACGTCCGTCTTGGTCGCGACGTAGTTGGCGAGGTACTCGTCCGGAATACAGAGCACGCGCGGCACGCCAAGGGACTCGATCACCTTCACCACGTTGCCGGAGGTGCAGCAGATGTCCGACTCGGCCTTTACCGCCGCGGACGTGTTGACGTAGGTCACGACCGGCACGCCTGGATATTTCGCCTTCAGGTCACGCACGTCCTGAGCAGTGATGGAGGAGGCAAGCGAGCAACCGGCGTCCATATCCGGCATCAGCACAGTCTTGGACGGGTTCACCAGCTTCGCCGTCTCGGCCATGAAGTGGACGCCCGCTAGCACGATAACGTCGGCGTCCAGCTTTGTGGCTTCGCGGGCAAGCGCCAGGCTATCGCCGACAATATCCGCCACGCCGTGATAGATCTCCGGCGTCTGGTAATTGTGGGCGAGCACGATAGCGTTCCGCTCACGCTTCAGCTGATTGATGGCGTCGATTTCGGGCGCAAACAACTGCCACTCAACGCTGGGGATCTGGTCCTTCAGCTTGGTGTAGATGGGGGCAGTGCGTGCCTCCACCTCCGATGTGAACGGTAGACGGGCGGAGCGTTCCACGGTGGCAGCGACAGGCATGGCGTCTCTTTCTGCACATAATGAGCATTAATAGGATAAAAAACAGACCGATAGGCTGTTTATGCTCTCTTCGATCATATACTCTGCATGAGAATAAGTGGCGTAACCAAATTGTCAAGAAAGATTTGCTCTTAATGAGAAAAAGAAGGCTTGGGGACGGGGTGCCTATGATGCACCGGCGCGTCGGTTGGCACTAACGCGCAGACCCGGGGCAGGGCGCTCCAGGTGTACATCCTCACGGAAATGCATCAGCTTCGCCGGGCGGCCACCAGTGTCGGTCGCGATGCCGCCGGTTTCCTCCACCAAATTCTGCCCCTCCACCAGACGCCGGAAATTCTGCTTGTGCAGCGGGATGCCGGACAGGGCTTCCGCCGTTTTCTGCAATTGCGAAAGCGTAAACTCTGGCGGCATCAACTCAAACAGCACTGGGCGGTATTTGATCTTGGCCCGCAGACGGCTGATGGCGGTGGCGGCGATACGACGGTGGTCGGCAGTCAGTGACAGACCAAACGTCAGTCCTGGGGTTGTTGGCAGCGGGTAGCCGCGGTCACGGAAGGTCTCATCCACCAGTCCGGCGGTGTAGAGCATCTCGTAACGTTCCAGCGCCCTCTCCTCGTCCCAGGGAACGCGGCCGGTGCCGAACATTAGATCGACGCGTTCTTCCCAATCGGTGCCGCGCGGGTCCCGGTTCTCTCGGCCCCAGACCACCAGCCGGTCGCGAAGTTCCTGCACCAGAGGCAGTTCATCCTCCCGCCGGTCTTCCCATGGGAAAAGCGCGTACCAGGATACCCAGTGCGCCTGCATCTCCAGTTGTTCAGCGCTCATCGCGACCAACGCGAGGTAGGCGATAGAGACCGCGCGGTGGTCTACACCCTCGCCGCTGCCAGTCAGGGGCGAGGTGCGGTCGCCAAACGTGTAAAGCTGCTCGACATACTCCAAGCGGCACTTGGTTTGCGCTTCCACCCAGGAGCGGAGACCGGCCTGGAGCGTACGGTGGCCGGAGACCAACGGCCCCGCGGGCAGCGCCGTGCCTGGTGTGGCAGGTGTATCGACGTTCAGCACATAAGGCTGGCCCTCATCGACCGCGACAACGACCGCGGTCAGGTCAATGCGGACCCTGCTCTCATGCGCCTGCCCATTCACCACGTGCCTACCGCCCCTGGAACTGCGCTTTGCGCTTCTCCATGAATGCGGTGTAGCCCTCGGTGTAGTCGTTGCTGGCGAAGCAGGCTTCGACCATCTCGGCCACGGCATCAAGTTTGCGCTGGCTTTCATCCTGGACCGAAGCGTTGATCGCTGCCTTGGCGGCTTTGATGGTCATCGGCGCGTTGTTCTTGATGATGTTGCAGTAGTCCAAGACCGCCACTTCCAACTGATCCACCGGCACGACCCGGTTGACCAGCCCCATGATGCGGGCGTCTTCCGCCGTGAACGGCTTGCCCAGGAAGAAGATTTCCTTGGCAAAGGTCGGGCCGACCAGGTCCACCAGGGTGCGGATGCCGTCATAGCCGTAGCCGACGCCGAGCTTGGCCGCCGGTACGCCGAAATTGCTATCATCCGAGCAGATGCGGATGTCGGCATCGAGCGAGATCGCAGCACCACCGCCCATGCACCAGCCTTGGATTTGTGCGATCAGGGGTTTCTCGAATCCGCCCATGGCCTCGTGTGCCCGGTCGCCGGAGAGGTCGTATTCCCGCGTCTGTTCGGGCGAGGCGCGCATGCTCTCGAACTCAGAAATATCCGCGCCCGAGACGAAGGCCTTGTCGCCTGCGCCTTTCATCACCGCCACGCGCACGTCTGGGTTCTTCTGGAAGTTCTCCATAATCGGCGGGATCGCCTCCCACATGGTGAAGGTCATGGCGTTGCGCTTTTGGGGCTGGTTGAAGATCATCCAGCCGATGCCGTCGCGGACTTCGGCAATCATCTTGCCGTCTGCGTATTCAGTGGTGGTCACGGGTATTGCTCCTTAACCCCGGCAAGCGCCCGGGGTTGTCTGCTTCCGCAGCCTTCGCCTTTCGACAGGCTCAGGGTGAAGGTTGCTGTCGGTAAAGTGCAGCGTCTCCGCGGTGCCGCGCCCAGGATACAAAAAAGGCCTTCACCCCGAGCCTGTCGAAGGGCGAAGGCCGGAACACGCTTTAAACCGCGCCTTTGTCGTGCATGGCCTTGATAGCAGCGGCGTCGTAGCCGAGTTGCTCCAGAATCTCGTCCGTATGCTCGCCCTGTTCCGGGGTCGCGGTGCGGATCTGGTGTGGCGTGCGCGACAGGCGGATCGCCTGGTTTACGACGCCGAACTCGCCCATGCGCGGGTGTTTGACGGGGGTCGCCATCTCCAGGTGCTTGACCTGCGGATCGGCGAACAGCTGCTCCATGTTGTAGATGGGGCCGCAGGGTACGCCTTTTTCCTCAAACAATTCCACCCAGTACTGGCTGGACTTGTGCTGGGTGACCTCAGCGATGACGGCGTTCATATCCTTGCGGTTCTTGGAGCGTTTCGGCGCGGTGTCGAAGCGCTCGTCCGTCATCCACTCCTCGTGGCCGATGGCCTTGCAGAACCGCTCGTAGATCGGGCCACCAGCGACCGCGATGTTGATATGGCCGTCTGAGGTTGGGAACACACCGGTCGGGATGCTGGTCGGGTGGTCATTACCGGCGGAGACCGGCACTTCGCCCTCTTTCAGGTAGCGGGCTGCCTGGAAGTCCAGCATCTGGATCTGCGCCTGCAACAGGCTGGTGGTCACCCACTGGCCCTTGCCGGAAGTCTCGTGCTCCAGCAGCGCCAGCAGGATGCCCTGGGCGCAGAACATGCCGGCGCAGAGGTAGGCAATCGGAATGCCGGCGCGCATCGGGCCGCTGCCAACTTCGCCGGTGATCGACATGATGCCGCCCATGCCCTGGGCGATCTGGTCGAAGCCCGGACGGTCGCGGTAGGGGCCGTCCTCACCGAAGCCGCTGATCGAGCCCAGGATGATGCCGGCATTCACCTTGGCGAGGCTGTCATAGTCGATGCCGAGGCGGTACTTCACGTCGGCGCGGTAGTTTTCCACCACCACGTCAGCTTCCTTCACCAGCTTCATGAACACTTCGAGCGCTTCCGGCTCTTTCAGGTTCAGGGTGAGGGAGCGTTTGTTGCGGTGCAGGTTCTGGAAGTCGGAGCCGTCGCGCGCGCCGCCCAGACTTTCCTTGCCATCCGCCGGAGCCTCCACCTTGATCACGTCCGCACCCCAATCAGCCAGCTGGCGCACGCAGGTCGGTCCCGCACGTACGCGGGTCAGGTCGAGCACTTTGTACTTGGAAAGCGGCGGGCCGGTGGTGGCTGTGGCAGACATCGGGCGCTTGGTCCTCTGTTGGATATTGTCGGTCGTGCTGCTTGATAACGCAGACCAGCGTGTTACGCCAAGCCGATGCTTTCCGAGACCGCACCGCCTGTCAGACGCTGGAGTTCGTCGGGCGTGGTGCGGAAGACGCAATGGGGATGACCCGCCGCGGCGTAGATCGATTCGAAACGGCTGAGGCTAGCGTCAATCACCAGGGGAAGCGGGGCCGGGTGGCCGATGGGAGAGACGCCGCCGATGGCGTAGCCGGTTGCCTGCCGCACCAGTTCGGCTGAGGCGCGCTTTGCTTTACCGGAAAGACCGAGAGCGGAGGGCAGGGCCTTCTCGTTGCAGCGCCTGTCGCCCGCCACCAGCGCCATGACCGCCTTGCCATCCACCGCAAACACAAGCGATTTGACGATCGCGCCCAGTTCACAGCCAATGCTGTCCGCCGCTTCCTGGGCGCTGCGCGCGGTCTCCGCCAAAGCGATGACCGATGCGCTGGAACCGGCGGCCGTCAGCGCATCCTGGACCCGTTGCACAGAAGCGTTGCCGAGCGGCATCCGGGCTTAGTCCTTGGTCAGTGCCGCGACACCGGGCAGTTCCTTGCCCTCAAGCCACTCCAGGAAAGCACCGCCTGCGGTCGAGACATAGGAAAACTGATCGACCACACCCGCCTTGGCCAGCGCCGCGACGGTGTCGCCACCACCCGCAACCGTCACCATATTGCCTGCGCGGGTTGCTGCCGCGGCGGCTTGCGCCACGGCATTGGTGCCACGGTCGAACGGCTTGATCTCGAACGCGCCTATGGGGCCGTTCCAAACCAGGGTTTTGGTTTCCGCCAGACGGGCTTCCAGTTCCTCAATCGCGTCGAGTCCGATGTCCAGGATCATTGCATCGCTGGGGCAGGCGTCTGCGGAGACGACTTCGGATGCGGCGCCGGCCTTGAACTCGCGGGCGATGGTTACGTCCTTGGGCAGCAGGATGGTGCAGCCGCTCGCTGCGGCCTTTGCCATGATCTGACGCGCGGTGTCTGCCAGATCTTTCTCGCAGAGGCTGGTGCCGATTTCCTTGCCTTGGGCATAGAGGAACGTGTTTGCCATGCCGCCGCCGATGATCAGCGTGTCGACTTTCTCCATCAGGTTGGTGAGCACGTCGAGCTTGCTGGAGACCTTCGCGCCGCTGACCAGCGCGGCAACAGGCCGGGCCGGATCACCCAGCGCGGAATCGAGCGCTACCAGTTCGGCTTCCATCAGGCGGCCAGCCGCAGACGGCAGCGCGTGGGCCAGGCCTTCGGTGGAGGCGTGGGCGCGGTGAGCGGCGGAGAACGCATCGTTAATGTAGATGTCGCCCAGCGCGGCGAGCTTGGCGATGAAGGCCGGGTTGTTTTTCTCTTCCCCCGCGTGGAAGCGCACGTTTTCGAGCAGGGCAACGCCGCCATTGGAGAGACCTTCCACAACGGCGGCGGCGCCGACGCAATCCGGTGCGAAGGCGACGTCCTGCTCCAGGACCGAGGCAAAGGCGGTAGCGATAGGAGCCAGGCTCAGCTCAGCATTGGGCTTGCCTTTAGGGCGGCTAAAATGGGCCAGAACAACGACTTTCGCCCCTTTTTCCGCCAGCTCCCGCACGGTGGGGGCCGAGCGCTCGATCCGGGTCATGTCGGAGACCTGGCCGTCAGCCATAGGCACGTTCAGGTCGAGGCGCACCAACACGCGCTTGCCGGTGACTTCCAGGTCATCGAGGGTGTTAAAAGCTGGCATGGCGTCTGTATCCTATTGGCTTCATCAATGCGGCGGTGATGCCGCGGCGAGAAAATTCAGGCAAGCCGTCCAGGTGCCGCGGCTCCCGGTCCGGCCTCCGGCACGGCGGGCGAAAGAAGCGCGGAAAGGCCGGTGAAAGCGGGGTTCGGTGCGGTGATCAGGTTAACTGGTACCTGTTCTATATAGGGCCGGAACTGCCCTTTTTCCAGGAAGCTTTCATAGAACAGACTGGCGTTGAGAGCGCTGCCCCACGTTTGCAGCGCGTCGCTGGCAAGATAGAGCCCGCCGCGGGCACCGGTCATCAGCACGGCGTCGCCGGTGTACCGGCCCAGCATTTGCGTGCAGAGTTGCATGGCCTCTGCTGCGATTGGGTCGGATGATTGGCGAGCGGGTACTTCGGGGACAGAAATGGCCGGCGCGTTCGGGGCCAGTGGCGCATAAATGCGGCTGAGGGCGGAGGCTGCCAGCATGCTTTCCGCCGGCAGGTATGGCTCGTCCGCCCGTATAGAGTCGCGGAGTGCGGCTTCCGCAGGGCCAGCGCTGGCCCAGGCGATCTAACCGCCTTCGCCGGCGAAGACGGAAGCCGCAGCGCTTTTCCGGAGCGAGCGCAGTTCCCGGCCATTGCCGGCTGCGACCGGTAGGTCCGGCAGTCCAACCAGCCGATCCACTTCCAGCAGGGAGCGGCCGGTCAGCAGAACCACGGCACCGCCGAACGCATGAATAATCGAATGAGGGTGTAGCGGGTTTCGGGCGAAACGGCGACGGACATGCCCTCCAGGCCTGCAGTGGCAAAGCACGAATCGAAATCCAGAAACAACGCCCAGCGGTGGGCGGAGGCGGGGACGGACGAAAGGTCGGGTTGGGATAGGTAAGACGGTTCCATTTAAGCTCTCTCTAGCGCCGGTTTTCCGGCTGGCTGCAATTAACGGACTATCACCGAAATTCGTGACAATTCGATTAACATCGGCGCAAGAAATTGAGAGCGGTGTTGCCGGCTTCAGTGGAAGCAGTCGACCCGGACCAGGTAGTCGCCGGGTGATGCTGGAGCCTTGCTGTTGGCGGGACGCCGCGGCTCCACCTTTTTCCGTTTGAGGAAGGCGGAGAGCACGCGCGACGGCATGGCATAGGCCCGGTCGTTTGCGGACCGGCCGGTCTTCTGAAAGATGGCAGGGATGTTGGCTTTGGCAAAGATCATGCCGACAACATCGCCTTGCCGGTCAATGACCGGGCTGCCGCTGGAGCCCTGCCAGACCTGCACGTCGATTTTCAACACACCGCCGCCGCTTTCCAACGGGCGCTCGCCAACGAAGGTGCCTTTGACCGATTTGGGCTCACGCCTGGGCAATTTGCGCACTGGAAAGCCGATCACCTCCAGCGTTGTGCCTTTGGCGAGCCGGGCTTTTTTTGATGGTAGCAAAGGCTTTGCGGGACGTGCTGGTCTTCAGCAGGGTCAGATCCTCCCGCGATGAGGAGGCGACCAAGGTGGCCGGAACCGACGAGCCGTCACTGGTCAGCAGCGAGATTTGACGATAGCGGTCGGTAACCTGGTTGTTGGTGACCGCATAGCCCGCCGGATGAACGAAAAACCCGGAGCCGAATGAGCTGACATTGCTCTTGCTCGGACTGGGGTGGGCGTTGCGCATGGAACGCCGGATATACGAGCGCCGCTCCTCCTGGATGGCATTCGCCTGGTCGGCGGAAATGATCTGGTATTTGCACGCAGCCTGCCCGACGGTGGAGAGGATATTGGCAGCCTGATTGTAGCAGTTAACCGTCCGTGCCTGAGCGGTGTTAGGGGGCTTGACGGTGGCGTTCGCGGCTATGGCAAGATCCACTGTCAGAACGCATGCGATGCCGATTGCGGCAAGGCTCGCTCCAAACCCCACGCGCAATGCGGGTGGCCAGTTTCTCATTCCATCTCCTATCTGCGCCGTTTGTTTTTCTATCGGCGCGGCGCTATTCGTGCAGATGATCAATTAACCCAAGTATGCAGATTTTAAAAGCGCGAGAGTATCCGCCAGGTTGATTAGCCCAAAAGGGGAGCATCCAAATACTCCCCAGACGGGACATTAAAAAGGCCGGGTGCCGGCC
The DNA here is from genome assembly GCA_965202745.1 of Alphaproteobacteria bacterium. GTDB lineage: Bacteria > Pseudomonadota > Alphaproteobacteria > Bin95 > Bin95 > JACKII01. Next base: position 103,774 of record CBDBCB010000012.1, on the reverse strand, counting down.
AAATGGCAGCCGGGTTGGCGACCATCTGAACAATACCACGTGCACATTCATTTTGCTTTGTGCAGGTTCCAACGACGGGAATTTAACCAATCGCTTATGGGAACATTTGTATATCTGCTGCCAGATGGTTGTCGGTGATTACAGTTAGAGACACGATTTCGCTAGAAACGGTACCGTCATAAACGTGAACACTGCCCCCGCCGTCGGGTGTACTGCTTTGATGGCTGAAACCAGTCAACAGGAGCGTATCGTCGGTTTATACAAACACCGTCAGGCTGAAGGTCGGCGAGAAGGCAAAGACATCGCTGGCGCTGAGCGTTAGATCCGAATGCGCGGCGTCGCGAAGATCGAGCGCTTCAACGTTAGTGGCGTTCAGGGCAGCCAGGTCCAGTGCAGTCAGGCCGCCTGCCAGCTTGACCATGTCGAACCCTGCGCCGCCGTCGATCGTGTCGGCCGTGCTGGCCAGCAGGATGAGGTCATCGCCCGCATCGACAATGTTGGTGCCCGCGCCGCCGGACAGGCTGTCATCGCCTGGGCCACCGGTCAGGCTGTCGTTGCCATCCAGGCCGATGAGCAGGTCTTCTTCGACGGTGCCGACAAGCGTGTCGTCGCCGGCGGTGCCGATCTCGGTGATGCCTTGCAGGAAAGCGCCCGGGTCGCGCGCGTCTGCCGTCCACCAGGGGGCGGTGGTGTTCAAGGCTTGCAGGGCATCGAACTTGGGCGTAACGGTGCCCGCCTCGTGCTGCTCTCCAAGATAGGCGATGGTGCCACAGCTGCCATAGATCGAGGTGCCGCCATAGTCGGCATAGTGGGCGAAGAGGCCACCGCCCGCAGTCTGCCATGCGTCGAAGAACAGGGCGTAGAGGTCACCCATCTCCGGCGCGGCGTTCACATCCGAGAACAGGTCGGTCAGGGCAGTGTTCGACTGGTTGGCGGCGAATGGCCCCCAAGAGGCAGCGGCCAGGTGCTGCCTGCCCTCGTAAGCGATCAGGTTCAGGCCGCCGGCGTCGGCCAGCGCCTTTTGCGGGATGATGGCGTTGTTGATGGTATCCGCCATGCTGTTGGTCGCCCGGACGAACAGCGTGCCTTCGGCAATTATCTGGTCGATGGTCGTGGACAGGAGGCTGTCATATTCCAGCACGGTTTCGAATGAGCCGGAGATGGGATCGACGCGCAATTGCAACGCGGTATTGCCGGAGGTCTCCGTTATCAGGCGGACATAGTTGTGGACGTCAGCCCCGACTAGGATGTCGGCGTTGGTCGTGATGCCGACGCCGCCCTCGATATCGTCTTTGACGCTATCATTGTTCCAATAGATTGCATCGAACACATCGACGATCAGGTTCGCGTTATAGGAGACGCCGGTGATACCTGGTTCGGATCGACCAATCCAGCGCCATCGATCAGGCCACCGTTGAAGGCGATGAGGTTCAGATTCGGGTCCAGGCCGGCGCTGAGTTGGCGTACCAGCATATCCTGGGCTTCCTGCGCGGTCATGGTGTCGAGCCAGTAGTCCACCAGGTCGCCGTGCCGGGACCCGGCTGTGCCGCCGAAATAGGCGTTTACCGCGAGCGATTCAAACTGGGCCGCCGGATCGCTCCAGGAGCCGGGCTCCGTCTCCTGCCAGAGGGCACGGGCAAGCAGGACGCTGGAGGTGTCTGGGCTGACGGCTTGGGTGGCAATAATATGCTCGATCCTGGCATCAGCCGTTGCCGGGTCGGCGGCGGTAAAGACGGAGTCGAAAATCTCCGCCACCTGGGTTGCCCGCATGGTGGTCCATTCGCCGGCCGCGCGCCAGTCGGCATAGATCCCATGGCCAAGGTTCAGCTCTGTCGTGAGATCGTCGAGCGTCGCGTAGCCGTTGGCCACTGCATCGTCGAACGAGAAGAAATAGCCGTCGTTCAGCACGATCAGATCGCCACTGCCGTCGAGGACGAAATTGCCGGAGCCGTCGGTTTGCAGTTCCAGCTCGTCCCACTTTGCGAGCGATTCAGTGCGGGCATATTGGTAGGTATCGAAAATGGGATTCCAGTTCTCGTTCCCAAGCTCCAGGTGCAGTTTCAGCTTGGGGTCGAGATTGGCTTCGATGTATTCCGCCATGCCCTGAACATAGGCGTCGGAGGCGTTGATCGGGATGTTGATCCAGGGATCGACACCGGTCTTGTTGGAGAAGGCGACAATGGCGTCGATGGAGAAGCCGTTGGGTGTGGTCTCGTCCGTGCCGAGGTTGAACGTATAGTAGTTTAGGTCTGGCCCATCGGCGAAATCGCCTTCGGCATGGATGGGGTTGTCATTGATTTCCTGGGCGTCCATCCAGCGCAGAACCCGGTCGTCCTGATGCAGTTCAATGAATTCCGGCGTGAAGATTTCCCCTGCCTCGAACAGTTCCATGTGGTCTTCGTGCACGATGCGGGCGTTGCGGATGTATTCGCCTGTATCGTTGGGGTCGGAACTTGCAATCGTCAGGCGGACAAACGAGCCGTTCGGCGTATAGGAGAACGGCACCGTGGTCGGGCCATCGATCTGAATGCCGTTCATATTCAGCACGCCGCCGCCGCCCTGGAATAGCTCCAGCGTGCCCTCGCCGTCGGCAATCAGATAGAAATTGCCGGAATAAATGCTGTCCGGTGCGTTGGTCGCCTCTGCCGGGTACCACATGACGATGCTGGACGCTTCGCCTTCCCCACCAGCAACATCGACCGGCGGATGAATAGGCCAGCCGTTTTTATCCAGTTGCAGATCGCTGAAGTCGGCCGAGCGGTCATAGGAGGTGACGATAGCCTGACCAGAATCACGCAACTGGCCCAGGGTCATGCCGATGTCGCTGTCGAAACGCGCCATCAACTCGAATGGATCGGTGGTGCGCAGCCGCCCGACCAGTTCTGAATTGCCGCTGATGCCGGTTTGAATCTGAAAGTGGGCGTCGATGTCAGCGAAAATCGCCACATATTCGGCCTGATTAATCAAGCCGTCGACGAACCGTGACAACGAGAGGATCGGGTCGATGCTGAGGATTGTCTGTGGCGTGAAAGTCAGGTCGGCCACCACACCCGTGCCGCTGAAGACATCCGTATCGCGGAAGGCATGCACGGAGCCGGTGGAATGCAGGTAGCGGGCGAATTCGCCATCCCACTCGTGTGCGCCCTTCATCCGGTCAATAAAGGGGGCCGTCGCATATTGATTGAACTTGGTGTAGGCACCGGTATTGGAGCCGATTGCAGGGTCAGCGTTGCCGACTGCCGGGGCCAGATTGGTAGGCGTGCCGGGTGCCGGCGGTGATGCTGACATTGTCGATTTCTCCCGGCAGCCAGCGTCCCCAACCAATTCCGCCGACGTTGGTTGAGTCAATGGAGGCGGGCAGCACAAGGTCCAGGTTGGTGCAGTCAACGACGGTTTCATCGTCAACCATGATCACCAGGTGGTTGGCGTCAGCGTCGATACTCATCTCGACCTTGTGCCATTGCAGGTCGCTGAAATCGATACCGCCAATATAAATGTTCTGCTTGCCGGTCTCAGTCATCACCATGGCGTTGAGCGCATTGCCCTTGGCATCAAAGCCAAAGATGCCGTCATTGTAGAGCGGCCGGGCGTAGGCAAGGTCGTTCGGGTCGTCGAAGCGGAAGTCGATGCTGGCAGAGAGATAGGTAGGGTTGGACCATGTCGGCGATGCCGCCAGGAAGGCGAAGTCGCCCGCGCCATCCAATTGCAGTGTGCCGCCCGCGCTGATATGGGCGTCGCCGATTAGCGTCAGTCCCGGCGGGGTGCCGGGGCCAGTGAAGTCGATCGAAACCGTGGTCAGCGGCGCCGGCGGAGGAGGCGGGGAGACAATCTGTAATGCCGTGTTTTCGACCCGGACGTCATCGATCAGCCCGTCAAAGGCGGTGGCACCCCAGGCGCTGCCGAAATTCAGACCCCATTGTCCGCCGCTTTTCGTGTCGCCGCTGGCGGTCCTGCTGACCAGCAAGGCATTGTCGAGCGAAATTTCGAACGTTCCCTGGCTGCCATCATAAGAGATGAGAAGGTCGTGCCAGTTGCCGTCCAGGGCGGAAGTGGCGCTGCTGTTCAGGGTGGAGCGGACGTTGGAGTCATTGGTGAAGTCAACGCGGAACGCGCCGGCGCTGTTCACGGAAACATGCAGGCTTGAGTGAATGCGGAATAGCTGCCCGGAACTGGCCGCGCCATCACGACAGCGATGCAGAGAAGGCGTTGCTGTTGAAGTAGGAATCCGTCAGGGCGGCTTCGGGCAAAGTGACTTTGGTGGTATCGGAAATATCAAAGCCGAAGCGGTCGCCGTCATCGACGACGGTAACAGACGGGGGCAATTGTCCGGTGTTGGTCTGGTAATCCGGGCCAGCGTCCAGCCCCGTGCCGGTAACGTCGATCGTCAGCGCCATCTTCAGCTCCTTTTGACCGGGTCTTGGAAACGACAAGCGGCGGCAGGGAACGGCTGCACTCGGCTGTCAGACAGCCAGCAAAGACGCAGTCACAACAGGAGACGGCCGGACAGACCGAATGGCTTGCTCTTCTCCAAATCCCGGACTTAACGCGGGTTGTCCGCAAACAATGCAAGGAGCGCGAATTGCAAAGAAAGGTTGAATTATTGTTGAATTACTATCGTAAAAATATTTTTCATAGAGACACCGAATAGTATCCTTATGAGTGAATTTAGTGGGTTAGTGTATTGAAAAAGGTATTTGGGTAGTAAAAGTGAACGGTCAGCCCGGCAATGTTCATGTGTAAAATAGTACCGTTTTCTGTCCGCAAAGCTTAGCGGCAGCAATAGGTTGGGCCCGCCGCTCCGGTCCGAGGCAGCGAAGCAATTGATTTTCTGGTGGGGTTGCAGGCAGTAGGCATGGTGCCGCCGGAGTGGATTGAACACTCGACCTCGTCATTACCAATGACGCGCTCTACCACTGAGCTACGGCGGCCCAACTGCAAACAGGCGCGCTTCATGCCAGTTTGTTCGCGGCGTGGCAAGCCTGTCGGCTCATATTCGGGCGCGACGGCTTGACCTGTCGCAGATTGGGTACATAAAGGCGGGCCCGATACCCATTTATGGCGGCAGGCAGGAACGATGGCCGATAGCGGTGGCGCGGACCAAGATGGCGCGGATAAGAAGATGGCGAAAGGACGGCCGGCATCCGGCAAGGATGAGCGGCTGGCCGAGGCGCTGCGGGCGAACCTGCGGCGGCGCAAGGCGCAATCCGCCGCGCGCAAAGACCTTTCAGAATCAGCCGTGGAGCCGAATGATGGTGCCGCACCTGAAACCGACGAGCAGACCGAGCAGAAAAGGAACTAAACGCCATGAGCATCATGCCCGACCGCTGGATTCGTGAGCAGGCGGTAAGCAATGGCATGATCGAGCCGTTTGCCGACCGGCAACACCGGGACGGCACGATCTCGTATGGCCTGTCCAGCTATGGCTATGACGCGCGGGTCGCGCCGGAGTTCCGGATATTCACCAATGTCGATTCGGTAATCGTCGATCCCAAAGCATTTTCCGACCAGAGCTTTGTGGAGCGCGATACCGATGTTTGCGTTATTCCGCCGAACTCGTTCGCACTGGCCCGGACAGTGGAGTATTTCCGCATCCCGCGCGACGTGCTGGTGATCTGCCTGGGCAAATCCACCTATGCGCGTTGTGGCATCATCGTGAACGTGACGCCGCTGGAGCCGGAATGGGAGGGGCATGTGACACTGGAATTCTCCAACACCACGCCGCTGCCAGCGCGCATTTATGCCAATGAAGGCGCCTGCCAGTTCCTGTTCCTGAAGGCGGAGGAGGCCTGCGAAGTCTCCTATGCCGACCGGGCGGGCAAGTATATGGGCCAGCGTGGCGTAACGCTGCCAAAGCTGTAATGCCGGAACGCGGAAGAGCAATTAACCGATGGAAATGATCCGCATTCAGGGCGGCAGGCCGCTTGTGGGACGCATTCCGATCAGCGGAGCCAAGAATGCCGCGCTGCCGCTTATGGCGACGGCGCTGCTGTCTGAGCAGCCGCTGACGCTCAGCAATGTGCCGCACCTGGCCGATATTTCGTCGATGGAGTTGCTGCTTTCCCAGCATGGGGTCGATATATCCTTGACAGGCGATGGCGTCGAAGGCGCGGCTGCTGGCAGTGTTATGCGCTTTCATACCAAGGAGTTGACCAGCACAACGGCGCCCTATGACCTGGTGCGCAAGATGCGGGCCTCTGTTCTGGTGCTGGGGCCATTGGTGGCGCGGGCTGGTGTGGCGCGTGTATCCCTGCCCGGCGGCTGCGCCATCGCAATCGGCCGGTAGACCTGCATCTGATGGCGCTGGAAGAATTGGGTGCGGAGATAGAGATCACCGGCGGCTATGTAGAGGCGCGGGCACCCAAGGGCCTGTCCGGTGGCCGGGTGGCCTTTCCCAAGGTCTCCGTCGGTGCAACCGAGAATATTCTGATGGCGGCCTCTCTGGCCAAGGGCGAGACGGAAATCCTGAATGCTGCGCGCGAGCCGGAGATCATCGACCTGTGTCATTGCCTGATGGCGATGGGGGTGCAGATCGAGGGCGCAGGCGGCGATACGATCCGAGTGCAGGGCCGCAGCAGCTTGCAGGCAGCCGAACATTCCGTGATTCCCGACCGGATCGAAACCGGTACCTATGCCATGGCGGCGGCGATTACTGGCGGCGACGTGGAATTGGTCGGCGCGAAGGAAAGCCATCTGGTGGCAGCCGTGGAACTGTTGCGCCATGCAGGCGCTGCCGTGGAAAACACGCCGGCGGGTATGCAGGTCAGCCGCAAGAACGGGCTGGCCGGTGCTGATGCAATGACCGAGCCCTTCCCAGGCTTTCCGACCGACTTGCAGGCACAGTTCATGAGCCTGATGGCGGTGTCGGAGGGAGCGGCGATGATCACGGAAACCATCTTCGAAAACCGCTTCATGCACGTACCGGAATTGGCGCGCATGGGGGCGAATGTGACGGTGCATGGCTCGTCTGCCCTGGTGCGGGGCGTGAAGCGCCTGCGCGGTGCGCCGGTGATGGCCACCGATCTGCGGGCGTCGGTGTCGTTGGTGTTGGCCGGGTTGGCGGCGGAGGGAGAGACCGAGGTGCGCCGCATCTATCATCTGGACCGTGGCTATGAGCGGTTGGAAGAGAAACTCGCCGCCTGCGGGGCGGTCATTGAGCGGGTGAGAGAATGACCAAACCGGTAAAACTGCGCGCCAAGGACCTGGATGACCTGACGGTAATTTCGGCGCTGTTGCAAGACGCGCTCGTGCCTCTGGCGGATATGGCCTATTTCCCGGAAGAGAAGCGCTTTGTGCTGGCGGTCAACCGGTACCGTTGGGACGACAAGGCAGAGCCCTCGCGGACGCATGCGCTGCTGTCGTTTCAACAGGTGGACGGCGTTCAGTCGCGCGGACTGGATCGCGCACAACCCAACCATATTCACGCACTGTTAAGCTTGGCGTATGAAGATGGTGTGTTGCAGGCGGGGTTTGCCGGCGGCGGCAGCATGCGGTTGCAGGTGCAGGCATTGGACTGCCTGCTGGAGGATGTGGGCGAGCCCTGGCCAGCCGGGCAGGAGCCCAAGCACGAGGACTGACACAATGCTGAGCCTGCCTGAGGCACTGCTGTAACGGGTTTACAACGAAAAGAAGGGAGCCTGTTGCCAGGCTCCCCGATAGGTCAGTGAGCAATCTGCGAGAGAGAGGTGACGGGGCTACTTCTGCACTTGCACCTGTACGAAGCTACCGTTAACGATCTCGAAGGTTTCGTCGCCATTGGTGCGAATGGTCTGTTTCTGGACGGTCAGGATGCAACCGTCGCTGCAGATCTTGGCAGACTTGCCGGCACCCAGTTCGACCATGTCGCCGTCAGTGCTGTCGTCGAAATAGAGGTTGTGAGCGACGCCGTCTTTGTTGGTGACTTCGACCGCGATTGCCTGACTGGCAACGAATGCAAAAGTGGCAGTTGCAGCAATAATGCGGGCGAAAATGGTGATGGGGGAGGTTATTGCAGTATTCCTTTCAGTGGAGGCGTGGTTACGAAGAAGCGAGCTAGCGCTTTTTCGACGTTTGTGCGGATTTAATGGCTGGTTTAGAGCCGGGCTTGTTATTTTCTGGAGAGGTCTTATTGACCTTGGTGGCCATAGTATTTTTCGTCCTGGTGTTTTTTATCGGCATATCTTTGCCTGACAGTGCTTAAATAGGTCCGTCGTATTCTTTTGAAAAGCGAATTTATTTGCTGTATAACAACGAAAATTTCGATAAATAAATGCCATGGATATCGTTACCGCCCGCACGTTTCTGGCTATTGCAGAATCCGGCACGTTCGCCCGGGCCGCAGAGCAGCTTTTTGTGACTCAATCAACGGTGAGCAGCCGGATTCGCGTTCTGGAACAAGAGCTTGGCGCACGGGTGTTCGACCGGGGCAAGCAAGGCGCCAGTTTGACGGCGGCAGGCCGCCGTTTTGTGCGTCACGCTGAGGGGATTGTCCGCGCCTGGAGCCAGGCGCAATTGTCGGCCGGGCTTCCACCCAATATGGCCGAAAGTCTGACACTGGCCGCACCTGCAACACTTTGGGATAGCGTGCTGCTGCCTGCCCTGCCGGCGCTGCGTGAGGCGATGCCAAACGTTGCTATCCGCGGGGAGTTGTCAAACGCTCAGGAAATTGCCTGGCGGCTGGTTGCAGGCACGTTGGACATCGCCCTGCACTACCGGCCAGAGGCGATCGCGGGGATCAGTGTCGATCATTTGATCGATGAAGAACTGATTTTTGTGTCAAGCGTGCTGGAGCCCACGGCGCAGGGCGAGGAGAACGCGCCCTATGTTTATGTTGATTGGGGCCCGGTTTTCCAGGCAGAGCATGCGCGCGCCTGGCCAGACGGCTATTCGCCGGAAATAGTCCTTGATATCGGCGCACTGGCGCTTGGTTTTCTGCTGACCACGCCTTCCAGCGCTTACATGCCCGCACGCAATGCTGTGCCGCTGTTGGCTGCGAACAAGCTGCGTGAAGTGCCGGATGCAGGGCGCTTCTTTCAACCGGTTTATGCTTTGAGCAAACAACCGGCCGAGACGTTGGCAGACAGTGCATTGCAGGTGTTGAAGCGGTTTTGCAAAGGTATTTAGAGCGATTTCGGACCTTGTCGGATCGCTCATATATTAATGGCTGGGAAGAGTGATGCATCTCTCCGCCAGTGCGCCTAGCCGATTGCAGCCAAGCTCTTGTTCACTATGGCCTGGCACCCAATATAGACGTGTGCCTTCGAGATGAGATTCAAAGGCTTGATGAATGCACTTGTGCGATGACGCCGGTCCGGGCGTTTCTATAGACTGATTTACCTTTCGTTAATATTATATCGTGTAAACGTAAACTAAGTAGGAGGTAAACTACTAATAAACCGCACCTAAACTATTTTGGCAGGAACGGTTTAGTTTTGCGTATAAAAATTTAATTTCGTTTAGGTGGTTTTCGATTGCCGTAATATAATAGGTATCGTCTAGCTTCGCTGGCTGGCGCGGCCCAAAAACAGGACCGGACCAATGCCGACAATGACAATGGTTAATGCTGCCATGGCGCTGGCTTCCAGGCGCTCGTCGCTGGCGAGCTGGTAGACGTGGGTCGCCAGCGTTTCGTAGTTGAAGGGGCGCAGCAGCAGTGTCATGGGCAGCTCCTTCATGCTGTCCACGAAGACCAGAGCGGCGGCAGTCAGCCAGCTGCCCTTCAGCAGCGGCAGGTGCACGCGCAACAGGGCTACCCCGGGGGTTGCGCCCAACATGCGGGCGGCGTCGTCCATGCTGGGTGTGACCCGCTGCAACCCGGCGTCGATCGTGCCATAGGCCAGCGCCAGGAAGCGCACGCTGAGGGCTAAGACCAGCGCGAAGACGGTGCCACCCAGGATGGCGGCGGGCGCGCCGCCCAGCCATTCGGTCAGGTCGGCCATGCGCAGGTCCGCGGTGGTCGTCAGGGTCAGGATTCCCAGGGCAAGAACCGCGCCGGGAATGCCGTAGCCCAGGGTGGCGAAGCGCACGCCATGGCGCAGGCTGCGTGTGGGGCAGAACCTGGCACCATAGGCCAGGATCAGGGCGCCGGCTACGCACAGCACGGCTGCCAGGACGGACAGGGTTACGCTGTGCCGCGCCAATGACCAGAAGGTGGCAAGACTGTCCTGATCCACGTTCAGGATAGCGAAGTACAGCAAGCGGCCAGCCGGGATCAGAAACCCTGCCAGCAGCGGCAAGAAGAGCAGGGCAGCGGTTACCAGGCCGATAGGCCGGCTTAGAGGCCGCCGGTCAGCACCGGCACCGGTGCTGCCGGTGTGATAGCTGCGGCCGCCGCGCGCCGCCCGCTCGACAGTGGCCAGCAGGGCAATCAAGGCCAGCAGGACCAAGGCAATCTGCGCCGCTGCGCCTGTGCGGCCCAGGTGCAGCCAGACGTCGAAAATGCCGACGGTCAGGGTCTGAATGCCGAAATGCTCCACCGCGCCAATGTCGTTGACCGTCTCCATCCAGACAATCATGACTCCGGCCGCCAGAGCAGGCCTGGCAAGGGGCAAGCCGATACGCCGGAACGCGCCGAACGGTCCCTCGCCCATCAGTCGGGCGGCTTCAATCTGGCGGGCGCCGCGACCGATAAAGGCGGCGCGGGCCAGCCAATAGACATAGGGATAGAGGCAGAGCGTGAACACCGCGATGCCGCCGCCCAGGCTGCGGATGCCGGGGAACCAGTAGGCTTGCGGGTTGCTCCAGCCGAAGGTCTCGCGAAGCAGGGTCTGCACGGGCCCGGCATAGTCCAGGAAGTCCGTATAGACGAAGGCGATCAGGTAGGTCGGCGTGGCGAGCGGCAGGAATAGTGCCCGGTCGAGCCAGCGGCGGCCGGGGAACTCGTAGACGCTGACCATCCATGCCAGCGGCACCCCAATCAGCAGCACGCCAACACTGACGCCCACGCCCAGCGCCAGCGTGTTGTAGAGGTATTTGGGCAGCACCGTACTGAACAGGTGCGCCCACAAATCCTCGGTTGGCGTGATGGCCAGCCAGGCGACGGTCAAAAGGGGTAGGGCGGCCAGAAAAGCCAACAGCCCGACGCTGATCGGCCAGCCTCTGTCGGCAGAAGGCCGGTGCTTTTGCGCCATCGACTAAGACTTGATCTTGCGGCCGAACAGTTCCAGGCGGTGATCGACCAGCTCGTAGCCCAGTTCGCGCGCGATCAGCTCTTTCAGGGCCTCGATCTGTTCATTGTGGAATTCGATCACCTCGCCGGTTTCAATGTCGATCAGGTGCTCGTGGTGATCGCCTGTTTCCTCGTACCGGGCACGGCCTTCGCCGAAATCGTGCCGGATCAAAACGTTGGCGTCCTCGAACAGCTTGAGCGAGCGGTATACCGTGGCGATCGAGATGCGGGGGTCGATGGCGGTCGCGCGGCGGTAGACGGTTTCGACGTCGGGATGGTCACTGGCTTCCGAAACAACGCGCGCAATGGTGCGGCGCTGATCCGTCATCTTCAGCCCTTTCTTGGCGCATAGCTTTTCGAGAGTTGAGCTGTCAGGCATCACTCTTCCTTCCCGGACAATGTCCCGGTTTATAGACCACGTTTTGGCAAATGACGAGGGGGAGAGCCGGTGAGGTTCGTCCTTATTCGCCGTGTGGAAAGCCACGGGCCAGCAGGCTGCCGAGGGGCACCATGCGGCCGATGGCGAATTGGATGAACAGGTTGAGCGCGTCGTCTACCTGCTTCTGGACTGCCTGTGCCGGTGCGTTGCCGGTGTCGGGGATCTGGACTGCCAGCCGAGCAGCGATGCCGCGGCCTGTCACCAAATTGTCTGCGATGATGCCGTCGATCCGGCCATCGGCGGCGAGTGGCGCCAGACGCTCCCACACCAGTGCCAGAAAGGCAGGCCAGTGGGCCAGGTGGCGGTACATGCTGGCGATGACCTTGTGGTCAGGATCGCCGATCGCATTCAGGCGGTAGACCAGGTCGGCGGTGGCGGGCGCCATCTGATCAAAGGTCAGCAGGAAGGGCAGGTCACCCTGAATGCTGCTGCCAGGCTCTGTTGCAGGCAGCGGCGTCGCGTTGGCCTGGCCGCGGGTGTGGGCCTGCAATGCGGCAAGGGCCACCAGGTTCATGGCGTTGGAGCGGTCATAGGAGGAGAGAATGCGGCCAACGGTCTGGCGGTCTGACAGGCTAAGGCCTGCGCTTTCCAGCACACTGACCGGCCAGGGCAGCATGGCAGGCAGGGCCAGTTGCCCGCGCAGGGGTGCGGCTGCGGAGGCGACGGTGTTTGCCGCATAGAGCGGACGCAACGCCCCCCAGGTCCAGGGCAGCGCGCCGGGCATGGTGGCCAGATGCCGCCAGATCAGATTGACCACGGGCACGCCGGTAGTTGCCCGGATGTCTTGGTAAATGGCGGCAATCTCGCCCGTGGCGTCGCCTTCGGTGATGGCCGGAACGGGGTCACCGGCGGGTAGGGCTTTGGTCATGGAATGCTCCTGCGCCTGGATGGTCAGCGCTGGTAAGAGGCGATGAAGTTGCCAAGCCGCTCGGCAGCGGTAGCGAGGGTGGCGGGATCCTGGGCGAAGCAGAGGCGGAGCCAGCCTTCACCCTCGTCGCCGAATGCCCGGCCGGGCGCGATGCCGACCTTGGTCTGACGGAACAGGTCCTGAGCGAAGGCCAGGCTGTTGGTCACGCCCTCGACCTGGAAGAAGGCATAGAAGGCGGCGCGGGGTGGATCGATCTTGACCGAGGGCATGGCCTGAAGGGCTGGCACGATGGCCTCCCGCCCAGCGCGGCAGCGGGCGACCATTTCGGCAACGAAAGGCTCCCCCTGGGTCACGGCCGCCAGCGCGCCTTTCTGAAGGAAGGGCGGCACGCAGGACGTGTTGTACTCGATCATGCTGAAGAGCGCGTCCGTTACCCATTCCGGCGTCACCATCCAGCCGACGCGCCAGCCGGTCATGGCCCAGCTCTTGGAGAAGCTGTTGATAATAATGAGCGGGTCGTCGGGCTTTGCGATGTCGATGAAGGACGGGGCAACGGGGCGGTCATAGACCAACCGGGCATAGACCTCGTCCGCGACGATCCAGATGCCGCGCTCGCGGGCGAAATCCAGGATCTGCTGCTGCTGGTCCCGCTCGATCATCCAGCCAGTCGGGTTGCCGGGCGAGTTCAGGAAGATGACGCGGGTGTCGGCGGTGCAGGCTTCTTTCAGCTTGTCTACATCAAGCTGCCAGACGCCGTTCTGCTGGCCGAGCGAGATCCGGGTAACCGAAGCGCCCATCGCCAGGGCGGATTGCTCGCAATTGGGCCAGACCGGGTCGATCAGCACCATGTTGTCGCCGACGTTCAACACGGCCATCAGCGCCAGCATAATGGCATTCATGCCGGAGGGAGTGACGCTGACCCGCTCCATCGGCACGGGCCGCGCATAGAGGCCGGTCATGTAGCTGGCTAGTGCCTGGCGCAGCTCGGGCAAGCCTAGTTTGTGGGTGTAGAAGGTCTCGCCTGCCAGCATGGCGTCGTGCGCGGCGTTAGAAATGAAAGCCGGGGTGGGGATGTCGCTCTCGCCATACCAGAGCGGGATGATGCCCTCCTGACCGATGCCTAGCCGCGAGACCTCACCGATCAACTGGGCGGGCATATCGACGATATTCTGGCGCAGGCGCGCATTGCCAGGCGCTGTATCAGGGCCGCGGCCGGGCGAGGGCAGGGTGATGGCGGTCATCATCAGCTCATGCAGGTTCAGGATAATTTTTCTGCCCGGACCCTATCATAATCGCGCTTCGAGAAACAGCTGATAGTTGGTGATTGTCCTGAGGTGCGGCATATCATGGCGTTGTTCCCGCGCCGCAATTCTCGCCGAGAAAAGGCTATGCCCCATGACGAGAGATACCATCACCGCGTTGCCCCATCCCAAGGGATTTTCCGCCGATCCGTTGACGGATTTGATCCGTTCCGGGGCGCGGCAGTTGATCGAGCAAGCGCTTGAAGCTGAGTGGAGCGCATGGCTTGCACCATTTTCCAATGAGACGACGCCCGAGGGGCCCGCGCGGGTCGTTCGTCACGCTCACCTGCCAGAACGAGAGGGAATGACCGGGATTGGCCCAGTGCCCGTGAAAGGGCCACGCGGGCGGGATCGTGATCGGCAGGCTGAGAAGGGTCGGTTCTCTTCTTCGATCCTGCCACCGTATCTGCGCAAGGCGAAGTCCGTCGAGGACTTGCTGCCCTGGCTTTCCCTCAACGGCATTTCCACGGGCGATTTTCAGGCGGCCTTGGCCGCGCTGCTCGGGCCGAACGCGGCGGGCCTGTCGTCCCCCACCATCTCGCGGCTGAAGTCCGATTGGTGGGAGGAGTACGACCGCTGGCAGAAGCGCGATCTCAGCGCCCGGCGCATCGTCTATGTCTGGGCGGATGGCGTCTATTTCCAGCCAAGGATGGAAGAAAAGCAATGTGTTCTGGTGCTGATCGGCGCGGATGAATGGGGCCGAAAGGAGATACTGGGGCTGATCGACGGCTATCGCGAAAGGACCCAAAGCTGGCGCGCGCTCCTGCTCGACCTCAAGCGGCGCGGCCTCAATCACGCGCCCGATCTCGCGGTAGGCGACGGTGCACTGGGCTTCTGGGCCGCCCTTCGCGCGGTCTTCGGCGCGACCGCAGAACAGCGCTGCTGGTTCCATAAAACCGGCAATGGGCTGAAGGCAATGCCCCAATCGGTGCAAGCGAAAGCCAAAGGCCCCCTGCACGACATCTGGCAGGCAGAGACGAAGGCCGAAGCCATGGCGGCCTGCGATTTCTTCATCGAGACCTACGGCGTGAAAGACGAACAAGCGGTAGCCAAATGGATCAAAGACCGTGACGTGCTGCTGGCCTTCTATGATTTCCCGGCAGAACAGTGGAAACACATCAGAACCACCCATCCCATCGAAAGCGCCTTCGCGACGGTGTGTCACCGGACAGGTAAAACCAAAGGCTGTCTGAGCCGAAAGACCGCCCTCGCCATGGCGGTCAGGCTCCTGATGTCAGCGCAGGGCAAATGGCGAAAGCGCGACGGCGCAAATCGCATGCCTGGGATAATCCAGGGCATTGCATTCATCGACGGGATCAAACAAATGCAAAACGCCGCCTGATCAAGCCGTCACCAACTTTCGGCCATAGCTCTCGCGCTTCCCGGCCCTAGTGGTTCGATGGACACGGACGGTGCCCATTCGTTTCCATCGAACGATTAAGTCATCAATTTCGTGCGCTAATCACGAACCGCTTGCGGATGCAGGCGATTCAATCAGGCCACTAGTGGGACATGATCACCGGGATGGTGGCATTGGCCAGGATGTGGCTGGTCGGCCCGCCGAAGATAGTCTGGCGCAGGCGCGAGCGGGTGTAGCCACCCTTGATCATCATGTCGGAGCCGAGCTTGACGGCTTCGTCCAGCATCGCCTCGCCCGCGCCGCGGCTACCGGCTGCCACGTCGTCGCGCTCTGCCGTGATGCCATGGTGCGCAAGATAGGTGACGATGCCACCGCCATCGGGGCCGGTAACCACGCCAGTGTCGACGGTCACGACGGTTACCTTCTCCGCCGCCTTTAACAGAGGCATCGACAGCGCAATAGTGCGGGCAGTTTCACTGGAGCCGTTCCAGGCCACCATCACGTTCTTGCCGACGCTGTCCGGTGCGGTGGGTGGCGCGATCAACAGCACGCGGCCAGTATCAAACAATACGGTTTCCAGCGTGGTCATCGGCGGGCTGTCGGCTTCGCGGCCGGGGCGTCCGACCACGACCAGATCGAACAGGCGGCCATAGCCGCCCAGGCCGCCGCCGGCGCCGCTGATGTCGGTTACGGCAGCACGATTGCCCACGCCTTCCGCCTGACATGCGGCCAGAAAGGCATGTTGCAGGCGCTCTGCCCGCGCAGCGTCTTCTCGCTCGAAACTCTCAATAAGGGCTGGTGTTGTCGCCCCTGTGTCGTCGCTGGCGAGGATAACGCTCGGCTCTGCACGGACATAAGCACCTTCGATGGCGCTAGAGAACTTACCGGCAATCTGTGCTGCGCAACGCAGCATCGATGGCATTCCAGTGGTCTCGCTTAGCGGTACAAGAATAGCCTGCATCTGATTGTTCCTGTCGTCCTATTACGAAGCTGCATATCAACTATGCATTCTGACGTTAGCGATAGGCTTTGCGAGGTTCAACGTAAAGCTGACCCTGCGGCCTAAGCCGGTACCAAGGAACTATATGGGGCAATGTGGCTGGATGGATACGAGAAATTCCCGACGGCATGGAATACGCGCCGTCTTGCAAAGGGAGCTTTCACCAGCAGCAGAGGCTGAGAGGCGCAACCGGCGGCGGGTTTGCCTCAGATTGCCAGGTATTCGTGCCGCAGGTCTTCGTGATCGAGAACCTCCTACGCGGTGCCGTCGTAAACCACCTGACCCATGTCCAGGATAATTGCCCGGTCAGCCAGGTTCAGCGCGGCGATCGCGTTTTGCTCCACAATGATGGTCGTAATGCCGAGCTTTTTGATCTGGTTCAGCGTTTTCTCGATCTCCTGAACAATCACCGGCGCCAGCCCCTCATAGGGCTCGTCCAGAAGCAGCAGTTTGATGTCACGCGCCAGTGTCCGGCTGATCGCTAGCATCTGCTGCTCGCCGCCGGACAGGGTTGTGCCCTCCTGCTTTCGGCGTTCGCCCAGGCGGGGGAACAGGCCGTAGATGCGGTCTAGCGACCACCTGATCGGTGGCGCGATTTGGGCAAGCTTCAGATTTTCTTCAACTGTCAGCCCCTGAGTG
This sequence comes from Alphaproteobacteria bacterium, assembly GCA_965202745.1. Taxonomy (GTDB): domain Bacteria; phylum Pseudomonadota; class Alphaproteobacteria; order Bin95; family Bin95; genus JACKII01. The sequence continues at coordinate 87,024 of CBDBCB010000012.1, read as the reverse complement.
ATGCGCCTGTCTTCTGGCACAAGGCCAATACCAGCCCGGCTGGCCTGGTGCGCGCGCATGGTATGAAGCGGTTGATGGTCGAGCCAGATTTCGCCCTGGCGCAAGGCTGGATTGTCGAGCCTCGCTATCGCCCGCAGGGTGGACGCTTTGCCCGCACCGTTCCTGCCGAGGAGCGCAACGATCTCGCCTTCCCGGATATCGAAACTGACGCCCTGGACGATGTAACTTTCGCCGTAATAGGCATGAACGTCCCAGCACGAGAAAAAGCCTGGTTGCCCGCTCGTATTTTGCTTCGGCGCTTTACCGGGCGCGGCTTGGTGAGATTGCGCATCACCCGTCAGCGGGGGAGTGTCGTTCGGATTTCCCATAGTTCTTCTTTCCGCCGGCATGGAGCCTCTCGCAGTCCGATGGAAACGGATAGTGCCCATCCGTTTGCTGAATCGAACCACCTAAATATTGAAAGAGTGGCTGATTCACGAAGAGCTTGCGAATGCAAGCGTTTCGATCAGACCACTAGACGTGGGCGCTGCCCAAATAGGCTTCCTGTACCTTTGGGTTGCCTTTGATGTTTTCCGGTAGATTTTCAGCGATCACCGTGCCCTGCGCCAAAACACTGATCTTTTCTGCCAATGAGAACATCACATGCATGTCATGCTCGATCACCACCATGGTGATGCCGGTTCCTGCGATTCGTTTTAAAAGATCGATGGTGTTGTTGGTATCAGCCCGCGCCATGCCAGCTGTCGGCTCATCCAACAGCAATAGCTTTGGGTCCTGTACCAGGCACATTGCCAGCTCCAGCCGCCGTTTGTCGCCGCGCGAGAGCTGACCGGCGATTTCGCCTGCTTTTTCCGCCAGCCCAACGCCGGACAACGCCCCCATGGCTTTATCGTGAATGCTGGTTTTCCCGGAAAAGGGGCACCATGCGTTCATGGTGAACGAGTCATCACGCTTGGCAAACGCGGGGATCATCGCATTTTCCCGCAGGGTAAGGTCGCCGAAGATTTCCGGTGTCTGGAAAACGCGGCTCACACCGGCCTGGTTGATCTGATGCGGTTTGATACCAAGCAGTGACTGACCGGCGAACATGACCGTTCCTGTATCCGGCTCTAAGCGGCCAACAAAGCAGTTGAGCAATGTCGACTTACCGGCACCATTCGGGCCGATAATCGCGTGTACGGTCCCTTGCTCGACCTGCAAATTGACGTTGTTCAAGGCTTTCAGCCCGCCGAAGGTCTTGTTGACGCTTTGGACATCGAGAAGTGTGGCCACTGGTCCGCCTCCTTATTCTGCCGGTTGAGCGCTTGCGCGCTTGGACGATTCTTCCCGCCGGGTGATCAGGCGGCCGATACGGCGGAAGCCTTCCATCAGGCCGCCGGGCAGGAAGATCACAAAGATCATGAACAGCGTACCCAGCGTCAGATGCCAGCCTTCGCCGACAAAGAGGCCGGAGATCGACACCATTGCGTGCTGGATGGTTTCCGGCAGGAAGTCGTAAAAACCGGTCAGGATGCTGTCATTGTATTGCGAGAGCTTGGCTTCTGCGCCTTTGATGATGCCCGCGCCCAGCACCGGCCCCAGCAGTGTGCCGGTGCCGCCGAGAATGGTCATCAGCACCACCTCGCCAGAGGCGGTCGACTGCATACGCTCAGCCCCGGCCAGGGGGTCGGTCACTGCCAGCAAGCCGCCGGCCAATCCGGCATACATGCCAGAGATCACGAACGCAGCGAGCGTGTAAGGGCGGGTGTGAATGCCGGTGTAGTTCAGACGGTTTTGATTGGATTTTACCGCCTGCAACATCATGCCGAACGGGGAGCGGAAAATGCGGAGCGACACGTAAAAGCAGATGATCAGCAATGCCGCGCAAAAATAAAACCCGGGATAGCCGGTCATGGTGATGCCGAACAGGCTGGAGGACGGAAGCTCGGCACCATAATCCATGCCGAAAACTGCGGTATCCAGCCAACGCGGATCGGCTTGGGTGAGCTGGAGGCCGGTTTCACCATTGGTAATCGGCGTCAGCACTGAATAGGCCAGATTGTAGCTCATCTGGGTAAAGGCCAGCGCTAGAATCGAGAAATAGATCCCCGACCGGCGCAGCGAGACAAAGCCGATGAGCGCGGCAAATGCTCCGCCCAGGAAAGTCGCCAGAGCGATAGCGGGCAGCGGATTCATGGAGAACAGCTTGAACATCCAAACCGCGGTGTACGAGCCCACGCCTAGAAACGCCGCATGGCCGAAAGACAGGCACCCCGTCAGGCCGAACAGAATGTTGAATCCGATAGCAAAAATGCCGAAGATCGCGAACTTTTGCAGAATATCAGGATAGTCCAGGCCGATGGGCACCATGATAATGGGGTCGGCCAGAACTGCCGCGATAAAGCACAGTAAAAGGATCAGGTCGGATCGGTTCAGGGTCAGCATGGTATCAGGACTCCATCACGCCTTTGCGGCCCATCAGACCGCGTGGCCGGACCAATAGGACAACCACCGCCACCAGATAGATGATGATCTGGTCAATGCCGGGCAGAATGCTTTTCACTTCGTTCATGGAAGCAAAGCTTTGCAGAATGCCCAGCAGACCGACGGTTTCCCGGTCAGCCATGCCGGCCCGCACCACCATGCCAAAGGTGGTGAATTGCAGGAAGGCGAACACGCTCGATATGACTCCGAGCGAGAACAGCAGGTAGACGAACCTCCAGGTGGGGTAAGGAATTAAGCCAGACTCAAAACCCAATAATATCCCGAAATCCAACAGTCATTTTGCAGCATCGGGTGGCGGTTGCGGGATCGGATTGGCACCGAACTGGCTTTTGACCAGTTCCTGCAAAACAATGGCCAGGCCAAACGTGACCAGAATTTGTTCTGCATGGGGACGCTTGTAAAAATATCGGATGAGCCCGCGCTCCATCGCAATGCCGATGGCCAGTATCACGGGGATCGCCATCAAAATGGCGACGGTACTGAATACTCGATAAGGGAATGTCCAAAATCACCGAACCAATGGAAGACATACAGTGTTTCTTCGACCAGCGGATTGCCGAGGAAATCCTTCTTGGTTGCCGAAATCGTTTCGAATGACAGGCCCAGAATGGCCTGCATTGAGACGGCGCAAAACGCGCCCAGCATGAAGATTGCGCCATGCGCAAAATTCACGACCCCCAGCGTGCCAAAAATGATGGTCAGGCCAAGGGCGATAAGCGCGTAAGCGCCGCCTTTGTCCAATCCGTTTAGGAGATGAAGCAATAATGCATCCATTGGTGGATCCAAAATAGGCAAAAAACCGGCCACCTTTTACAGTGGCCGGTAATTTAATGGTAGTGCGGTTTATGCACCATCGTTGTACGGTCCCAGTTCGCCGCCCAGCAAGGACGCTGGATATTCAACCTGAGAGCGCGGGGTGACTTCAACGACTTCCAGAAGGTCGTACTTGGATGCGGGGTTTTCTTTACCCCGCACCACCAGAACGTCTTTGAAGCACTGGTGATCTTCAGCACGATATTCGGTCGGGCCGTTGCCCAGGCCGTCGAACTTGAAGCCTTCCAACGCCTTGCCAACGCCCGACGGACGGAACGTGCCAGCACGCTGTGCTGCATCGGCGTACAGGATCGCCTGGCAGTAGGTGGTGTGCGCTGCCTGAGAGGGCGGGAAACCGCACTTTTCGCCGAAGGCCTTCACGAAGGCCTTGGAGCCGGCATCCTGCAGCGACCAGTTCCAGTTGGTGGGACCGAAGATGCCCTTGATCGCATCGCCGGCACCCTGCGCCATCAAACGCGAGAACAGCGGCACGACAATCTCGAACTTCTTGCCGTTCACCATCTTGTCGCGCAGACTGAACTGCACCGCCTGGGTCAGAGAGTTGACCATGTCGCGGCCATAGTAGTTCAGCACCAGAACGTCAGCGCCGGAGTTCAACACAGGCGTGATGTACTGGGAAAAGTCGCCCGCACCCAGCGGCGTGCGCACGGCGGAGACAGTTTCCCAGCCGATTGCCTCCGTGTATTTCTTGATCGAACCTTCCTGTGACCAACCCCAGGTATAGTCTGCGGTCAGGTGGTAGGCTTTACGATCGTTGCCGAAATTGTTCTTCAGCACGGGCGCCAGCGCTGCACCGGTCATTTCCGTGTTGAAGAAGTGGCGGAAACCGTTGGCGCGCTTGTCCTTGCCGGTGGTGTCGTTGGAGTGGGTAAGGCCAGCCATGAAGATGACGCCTGCGTCCTGGCAGAGCCCCTGGACCGCAATCGCCACGCCGGAGGACGAACCGCCGGTGATCATGATCGCGCCGTCTTTTTCAATCATGCGCTTGGCGCTGGCGCGGGCCGCGTCGGACTTGGTCTGGGTGTCGCCGGTGACAAAGGCCACCTTCTTGCCATTGACGCCGCCGGCTAGGGCTTTGGAGGAGAAAGTCTCCAGCATACCGCCGCCACTGGCATTAATGTGCTCAACCGCCAACTGATAGGCGCGCAACTCGTCGGCACCTTCGTCGGCATAAGCGCCGATCTGCGGAACGTTAAAGCCAAAGGTCACTGTCGAACCTTTGGGCTCGTTGGTGTAGCCGGCGGGCTAAGCCTTCGACGTGAACACGGTCGGCGTGGCGAGCGCCGCACCGCCAACAGCCATGCCGCGCAGAACGCCGCGACGGCCAAAGCCTTTTGAGAAATCAACCATTCGGGGTCTCCCTTGATGTAGCGAGTTTATGTCTGCTGACAGTCTTATGCTGATGCAACCATTGAGCCTCAGCGAACATACTGTAAATCAAATTTCACAATGCCCCAATAAAGCATTGTTTTATAGAAGAAAGTTTGTAAAATTCTTGCTTGGGTTCGCACGTGCGAAGGGAGGACGTCGATGTCCATAGGCTCTGTTCCTATCGGTTACCGGATCAAGGAAAAGCGGCGTGCGCTGGGCCTGACTCAAGCCCGAATGGCGCGGGCTCTGGGGATTTCGCCGTCCTATCTGAACCTGATCGAAGCCAATAAGCGGACGATCAGCGGGCGGTTGCTGAATGATATCGCCCGCACGCTGGATATGGACCTCGCCGCCGTGACCGGTCAAGCGCAGCGCCAGCTTATCGCGGATTTGGTGGAGGTCGTTGGCAACCCCAGCATCAGGCGGTTGGGAATCAAGAGCGAAACAGTGCCGGAATTCATCGGACGGTTTCCGGATTGAGTGGAGGCGCTGCGCAATACCCTGCGGACGTCACATGCCCAAGCCGAAGCGATTGAGGCCCTGTCCAGCCGGGTAAGCCAAGACCCGGAGCTGAGTGATGCCCTCTATAAGATCGTTACGCACGTCACCACCATCCGTTCTACTGCCGAAATTCTGGAAAGCGGCGCGGATGTCCCGCCGGAGATGCGGACCCGTTTCGAGGGCATTGTCAGTGATGAAATGACCAGCCTTGCGGATACGGCACAGGCCATCGTCCGCTATTTCGACCGGCCGGACAGCGATCAGCGCCCGGCGACGCCGATTGAAGAGGTGGACGACTACTTTATCGCCAACGGTAACTATTTCGACTCGCTGGAGGTCGCGGCCGGCGAATTGCAGGAGTTGCTGACCGGTTACGGCATGCCCTTCGATGCCAGCTTGCTGCACTATCTGCGGGCGGAGCATGGCATCGCCGTGGAGACTCAGGCCTCTTCCAGTGCGGACCTAAGCCAGTTCCACAACCAAAGCCAGTTCATCGAAGATCAGGGGCGGCTGGTGTTTCTGGATAGCGCTGCCTCGTCGTCTCAGCGTTTCCAAACCCTCCAGCAGGCAGCGGCGCTGTTTCTCGAGCGAACTCTCGCGTGCCCGCGCAACGCGGGCTCTTGCCGCCTATACCGCCGGGGCCTGTCTTTTCCCATACGAGACGTTTCTCGCGGATGCAGAGGCGTTGCGCTACAACGTTGAGCAATTGCGTCAGCGCTACGCTGCCAGCTACGAGCAGATCGCACATCGGCTGGTGACATTGCGGCGGCCGGGAGCAGAGGGCGTGTCGTTCGGGTTCCTGCGCGCCGATCCGGCGGGTTATCTGTCCAAGCGGTTCCCATTGCCTGGGCTGCTTGTGCCACGAAGCGGAACCGGCTGCCCGCTCTGGGCGATCTATGCGGCGTTCCAGACGCCGGGCCGCATCGTCAGGCAACTGGTGGAATTCCCCAGCCGCGCGCGCTTCATGCTGGTGGCGTGGACCGTAACGCGAGACCCCGCCTGCTTTCACGAGGAGCCCTTTCTGCGCACCGTCATGCTGGTTTGTGACGCGATCCATGCTGACCGCACGGTCTATGCGGACGGCTTGGATGTGTCCTCGCGGGAAATGACGGTGCCGGTCGGACCCGGCTGCCGCTTGTGTACAAGAAGCGACTGCCTGCATCGTGCCGAAGATGCTATCCTGGCCTGATAACAACGGCGTTTAAGCCGATGGCCGGGAGGAATGGATTAATGGCGGCAACGGTGCTGATCGCCGAGGACGAGGCTAATATCGCAGAATTGTTGCAGTTTCTGTTGCAGCGGGAGGGCTATGGCACAACGACCGTGTACGATGGAACAGCAGCACTGGCGTCTGTGCGCGAAGTCTCACCTGATCTCCTGGTTCTGGATGCGATGCTGCCGCACCTCAGTGGTTTTGAGGTTTTGAAGGCCGTGCGTGCCGACGCTGCTAACAAGGAATTGCCTGTCCTGATGCTGACCGCCAAGGGACAGGCCAAAGACCGGGCGCTGGCCGAGGAATTGGGCGTGAATGCCTTTATCACCAAGCCGTTCGCGAACAGCGAAGTACTTGAATGCATCGCCCGCCTTTTGGGAAAGAACGAGCGTTAATGACGGACAATCAGAGTGGCGGTCATCTGACCCAATTGGGGCAGCAAACGGTGACGCCCAACCATCCCGACGCCGCAGACTTGGAAAGAATTCCGAACCCCCACCCGGGCAAGCACCTACTTGGTGCGCTTTGTGCAGCCGGAGTTCACCTCAATCTGCCCCGTCACCGGACAGCCTGACTTTGCCCATCTAGTAATAGACTATGTGCCGAAGGATTGGCTGGTAGAAAGCAAATCGCTGAAGCTGTATCTGGGCGCATTCCGCAATCACGGAGCTTTCCACGAGGCCTGCACCCTGGATATCGGCAAGCGCTTGGTGGAGACGCTGGCTCCAGAATGGCTGCGTATCGGCGGCTATTGGTACCCACGGGGCGGCATGCTGATCGATGTGTTCTGGCAGACCGGTGCGCCTCCGGACGGGCTGTGGCTGCCCGATCAGGGCGTTCAACCCTACCGCGGCCGCGGTTAGCGCGGTCCAGGCCGATAAACAGGCAAAAGCTATTTGCGGCAGCCCTCGCGTTACCATTGCTGGGTATCTTCCTGTTGCAGTCGCCGTTGATCAGGATGTTTCCACCGGATGTGTTTCTGGCGGGCGTGCCGCTGGAGGTTATCTATATATTTTCTGCCTGGCTCGGTTTGATCGGCGCGGCGGCCCTGCTGGGCAGGCCACTGGCGCGCAGCGGCGGCCTGCCCGACAGCGAAGCCGGCTTGGGTGAGGATGCGCCTCCCTGATGCTTTCCGTTGATAGTGTTCTCATCACCGCCTTGGTCTATGTCGCCGTGCTGTTCGGCCTGGCATTCACCGCTGACAGGTTAGCCAAGGCTGGCCGCTTGAGCCTGGTGCAAAGCCCCGTCATCTACACGCTCTCGATCTCGGTTTATTGCACGTCCTGGACATTATACGGCGCGGTCGGATCGCGGCGCGCAACGGCATTGAGTTTGTGACGATCTATCTGGGGCCGACGCTGGTTTTCATCGGCTGGTGGTATCTGTTGCACAAAATGGTGCGGATCGGGTGGACCAACCGTATTTCATCGATCGCCGACCTCATCTCTTCCCGCTATGGCAAAAGCAACGCGCTAGCGGTGCTGGTAACGGTGCTGGCCGTGATCGGCACCACGCCTTACATCGCCTTGCAGTTGAAAGCGGTGACCAGCAGTTTTCAGATAGTCAGCAATGCCGGAGTCGGTGCGGGCCTGGGCATTGCGGCCAATTCAGGCCAGGCCGCGACGGCGTTCTGGACGGCGTTCTGGCTGGCGGCCGGGCTGGCTGCTTTCACCATTGCCTTCGGTACCCGGAATATCGATGCGAACGAGCGCCATCCCGGTGTTGTTGCCGCAATCGCGTTTGAGGCTCTGGTCAAGCTGGTGGCATTGCTGGCGGTCGGCATATTTGTGGTTTGGAGCGTGGCAGGCGGCATTCCCGCTGTTTTGATACGCCGGAAGCCCGGCATTTGCTGGCACAGGAAGACCCTTTTGGCAGCCGCTGGCTGACCCTGACCTTCCTGGCTGCTGCTGCTGCTGCTGCTGCAGTGCTGTGCCTGCCGCGGCAGTTTCAGGTAAAGGTGGTGGAAAATGGGGACGAGCGGCACTTGCAGATCGCGTCCTGGCTATTCCCGCTCTATCTGTTCCTCATCAGCCTGTTCATCCTGCCGATTGCTATCGTCGGCTTGAACTTCCTGCCGCCGGGCGCCAATCCCGACATGTTTGTCCTGACCCTGCCTATGGCGGAGGGCCAGGATTGGTTGGCCTTGCTGGCATTCATCGGCGGCTTTTCGTCAGCGACCAGCATGGTGATCGTCGCCTCCATCGCGCTGTCGATCATGATTTCGAACCACATTGTGATGCCTGTCGTGTTGCGGTGGCCACGCTCGGGCGCGGACGAAAGCGGCGATGTCCGGCAATTGCTGCTGAACAGCCGCCGGGTCAGCATCTGCATCGTTCTGTTGCTTGGTTTTCTTTACTATCGTTTCAGTGCTGACAATGACGCGCTGGCTGCCATGGGGTTGATCGCGTTTGCCGCGGTTGCCTAATTATTACCGCCGATGATTGCCGGCATGTATTGGCGGGCTGCCACCGCCAAAGGCGCGATTGTCGGCCTAGGTGCGGGTTTTCTGGTTTGGGCCTACACGCTGCTGCTGCCGAGCTTCGCCGCTGAGGAAAACTGGGCGGCGGAACTGGTGGTGGCCGGGCCATTCGGGTGGAGCTTGTTGAAGCCGCAAGCTTTGTTGGGGGCGGCTAGCATGGATCTCCTGGTTCACGCCATGTACTGGAGCCTTTCGGCCAATGTAATCCTGCTGGTTGGCGTGTCCCTGTTCACTCAGCGCTCTCCGCTGGAGCGGTTGCAAAGCGGACTGTTCGTCGACGTGTTCCGCAATCCGGCTCAGCATGAAAGCCGTGTGCTGGTTCGAACGGCGGCGATCGATGACCTTTATATCCTCGCACAACGCATTTTGGGTACGGATGCGGCCTACCGCCTGTTTCGCAACGCGGCCCGCCGCCAAGGCGAGTCCGGCAACATGCCCCGCCCGGACCCCGCGTTTATTGCGGCACTGGAGAGGGAGTTTGCTGGCTTGGTCGGTGGCGCCTCTGCGCGGGTAATGATTGGCCAGGTGGCGTCCGGCGAGACGATCAGCATGCATGAAATCATCGGCATGATTGACGAGACTTAACAGGTAATTGAGTACAGTTATAAATTGGAGATGAAGTCGCGCTACCAACGGGAGTCTTCGTCAGTTAGACGGCGAGAAAGATGATTTTCTGAGCCAGGTCAGCCACGAACTGCGCACGCCGATGACCTTTATCCGCTCCTTCAGCGATGTGCTGATGAATGGCGGTGACATTGAGCCGGCGCAAGCAAAGCGCTTCCTGAAGATTATTCAGGACGAGAGCCTGCGCCTGACCCGGCTGTTGGATGAAATCCTCGACCTCAGCCACCTGGAGCGGGGCGGTGTCACCTGGGAGATGACTGTCTTCAATCCGCGCGACGCTGTTGTTCGTGCGTTGGAGGCTTACGAGGGGCTGGCGCGGGGGGCCGGCTGTCACGTGTCGCAGGGAGAGACCGGCGGATCGGCGCTGGTCAGGGCGAACATGGACCGGCTCTGCCAGGTGCTGATCAACCTGATTTCCAATTCGATTAAGTTCAATGGCGGCGAGCAGCCGGCCGTTACCGTCTCGACCTCAATCGGCGATCATGAAATGCGAGTACTGGTCGAGGACAATGGTCCGGGTATCGCGCCGGAAGATCAGCAACGGCTGTTCTCGAAGTTCTTTCGCGGCTCGCGCCAGCAACCCCAAGATGGGGCCGGGCTGGGCCTCGCCATTTCCTGGGAGATTATGCGCCATTTCGGCGGGCGGCTGGAATTGGTTCGCTCCTCCGGCCAAGGCTCCTGTTTCGCAGCAGTGTTGCCGTTGCACGAGGGCGGGCAGACCTGACTAAACCCCGATACCCCGCCGGGCGAGATTGGCCATCAGTGCCCGCACGCCAAAGGTCCAGGCCGGGGCCTGGTCCGTTAGGGCGACGCGGTTGACCAGCCGCCCCAGCTTGGGGCTCGCAATTTCCACCCAGTCGCCAAGCTTGTGGGTGAAGCCCTGGCCTGGCGTGTCGCGGTCTTTGATCGGCGCGAATAGGGTGCCACACATCAGGAAAGCGCCGTCCGGGTACTGGTGATGGATCGACAGGGTCTGCGCGGCTAGGTCGAGTGGGTCGCGGCTGATGGCGGTCATGTCGCTGGCACCTTCCAGCACGAATTGGTCCTCGCTGGATACTTTCAGGGACAGTTGTGCCGCCCGCACGTCATCAATGCCGAACGTCTCATCGAACAGGCGCAGGAAAGGCCCCAGAGAAGCGCTGGCATTGTTGTCCTTCGCCCGGCCTAGCAGCAATGCGCTCCGCCCCTCAATATCCCGCAGGTTCACGTCATTGCCGAGTGTCGCGCCAACGACCTCCAGGTATTGGGACCACGCGCCCATTTCGATGAGCTTTGCTTTTAACGCCTCGGCCTGGTCCGAGCCTGGGACAATGGCGGATAGGTCTGCGCCGATCTCTCCTGGATTGTCTCGCGCAGGTCGGCCGCGCGGGCTGGATCGCCTTTGGCCTGCTCCTCAATTACCCATTCCAGCATGGAAATGGCGAAGGTGACACCTGCCGCTTTCGTCGGCTGCAGGTCGCTGGGGGCCAGGAAATGCATGCCCTTCCGGCAGTCGGGATGACTTTCGGCCAAAATCTCCGCCAGATCACCGAGTACCGGCCCCGCCGCAGCCTTTATACGGGCGGCCCGGTCTGGCGCGTTCAAGACATCAGCGATGGTGGGGAAAGCCTGGGTGATGTCCACCACCCGGTTGCCGTCAATACGCACAACGCTGGGTCCATTGACGGGCGCAGGCCGCCAGACGCGGCCGACCAGCAGGCCATGGTCGGTGGGCAGGATGTTCTCGGGCGTCAGGTCGATGCTCATGGCGTCACGCGCTTTTCAGGTAGGAGGGGTTGGTGAGTTGCTCGGCGAAACCGGCATAATCCAGTGCCTCGCAGACATAGTCCTGGCGGCCGGGCAGGGCAGGGTCGCGGGATTTGCCGTATTCGTCGGGCCGGTCCACATAAGCAGCGGCCAGCCCGGCATTTCTGGCATGTGCCAGGTTTTGCTCGTCATGGCAGGCGGCCATGATGGTTTCGTGCGGTGCGCAATCGATTAGCCGGGGCGCTGCGAGGTAGGCAGCTTTCTCCGGTTTGTAAGCCGGTAGAAACTCGCAGGACAGAATCCCATCCCATGCAATGCCCGCAGCCTTTGACGACGCGACGACCGAACGCCAGGACAGTACCGTCAGCACGGTCACGGTATAGCGGCTGCGCAGTTTTTCGATTGCGGCAGCGGCATCGGGCCAGGCCTTCAGCACGTGCCAGGCAGTGGCTAACTCGTCCTTGTCCCTCTCACTCAAAAAAGCGTCGGGAAAGCGCGGCATCACGTGATCGAGCGCCAACCGGTGCAGCGTGTCCGAGTTGTGGCGGGGCAGGCGTCCAGCGCGCACTTCGGCCAGCAACACAAACATTGTTCGCCGCCAGTCATTGGTGAAGGCCCTGGCATCCACCGACGGCAGTGCCTCGGCGACCACAGGAGCAACGGTACCATGCCAGTCAAAGACGGTGCCGCCCACATCGAAGGCGATGGCTTTGTGTGTCTGCCAGGGGGCGGTCATGACGGAACTCCGTATTTGGCGCGGATCGGTTGGCCGGCATCCTAGGCGGCACCCGGCGAACTTTCTACTGCTGAGGCTCTCGCCTTCAACGGGACCGGGGGGTGGCGTGGTTTAGCTGCATCTATTGAGCTGAGCGATTGCGGCGTCCGGGCATTCTCCTTAGGGTTTCGGCTTTCGCGCTAGGTGCGGCTCACCATCAAACCCCGGACCATCTATGTCCCAACAGCAGCAGGATTCCATCGAGACACCCTATGGCTGGGTAATTTTGGCAGCGTCGCTGGTGGTGATTACCGCGGCGGTGGCGTCCAACTATCTGGTGGTGATCGGCATCAAGCCGATGGCGGAGGCCATGGGTTGGCCGCGCTGGGTGACGTCGTCCGCCTATTCCGTGATGGCGTTGGGCTCAGGCGTTGGTGGGATCTTCGTCGGCCTTTGGGCAGATAAGCGGGGCATTGGTACGCCGCTGGCGCTTGCTGGCGTGTCGATGGCGACCGGGGCCATCCTGATCAGCCAGAATGACGATCCGGTCCTGCTCATCGTGATTTGCTTCTTGTTTATGGGTGTTTGCGGCAACGGGGCGGTGTTTTCGCCGCTGATCGCCAACGCTACCCGCTGGTTCGACCGCCGCCGCGGCATCGCCGTTGCCATCGTCATGGGCGGGCAGAACATGGCAGGCGCCGTCTGGTCGCCGACATTCGAGGCCGCCTTCTCCGAAATTGGCTGGCGGCAGACCTGGCTGATTTATGGCCTGCTGGTGGCGTTGGTGCTGGTGCCATTTTCCTTTATCTTGCGCCGGATGCCGCCCCAGGCCGCGGCCGGCAAGGCAGCACCGGTGGAGCGGCATGCCATCGAAAGCCGTCTGCATCCGCTGCTGGTTCAGGGCCTGCTCTGCATGGCCATCATTGGCTGTTGCGTCGCCATGGCTATGCCGGTGGTGCATATCGCTGCCTATTGCAGTGACTTGGGCTTCGGGCTGGACGACGGCGCGCTGATGCTGTCGGTATTGCTGACCTGTGGCTTTATCAGCCGGATGGTTTTCGGCGTCATCAGCGATCGGATCGGCGGTTTGATGACTATCTTTATCGGCGCGGGCATGCAGTGCCTGGCTTTGGCGCTCTACACGTTCATTGATTCCCTGATGGGTCTGTATTTGGTTTCCGGCCTATTCGGCCTGGTGTTCGGCGGCATCGTTCCCAGCTATGCGCTTGCCACACGGCAGTTCTTTCCTGCCCGTCAGGCGGCAGCGCGTATCGGTGTGATCTTTATGGCAGGTTATGTCGGCATGGCGGGCGGCGGTTTTGCCGGCGGCGTGATCTATGACATGACGCTGGACTATAAGCTCGCGTTTTTGGTGGGCGTAATCTTCAACGTGGTGAACCTCGTTTGCCTGGCCCTGCTTCTGTCGTCCCGCGTTAGAGCCAGCCGAGTAGGGGGGCGCTTGCCCTTCGACGCGCAAGGGCGGATGATGGGTAAACCCATCACGCCTGCCGGAAACGCGCCATGTCAGAAAAAAAATGGAATAATCTCGCCGAGCTGATCGAGTTCCGCTACGGCCTGCCCACCGACGTTGGCAAAGACCGTCCGGCAGAAGGGCTGCTGGCCCAGGTCCTGGATCGCCGTTCGCACCGCCGCTGGACCGAAGAGCCCGTGCCGGAGGATTTGCTGCAGACCCTGCTGGCGACGGCGTTCTGTTCCAGCGCCAAGTCCGATCTGATGCAGTCTGGTGTGATCCTGATCCGCGACAAGGCAAAGCAGCAGGCGATCACCGACCTGATCCCGGCCATGCCCTGGATCGCCAGTGCGCCGGTGTTCATGATCTGGATCGGCGATAGCCGCCGCATCCGCCGTATTTGTGAGATGCGTGGCAAACCCTTCGGCAACGATCACCTGGACAGCTTTCTGAACGCGGCCACCGACTGCGCGCTGGCCATGCAGACTTTCATTCTGGCGGCGGAGAGCGAAGGTCTCGGCTGCTGCCCGATTTCCAATGTGCGCAACCATACGGGCGCGTTGAAGGAGATGCTGGAACTGCCGGAGTACATCTTCCCTTATGCCGGGCTCTGTGTTGGCTATCCGTCCCGCGCGGGCTTCAGTTCCATGCGTCTGCCGCTCTCGTGTTTCGTGCATGAAGACAAGTATGACGACAGCAATCTTGAGGCGGATATTGATGGCTACGATCAGCGCCGCGCTGCCCGCCATGCGCCGCCGAAGGAAAGCTGGCGCGACGTGGCCAAGTGGGGAGAGCCAGACTTCTACGGCTGGTCGGAAGACAAGGCCCGCCAGGTTGCTGAGACCGAGCGGGACAATCTGGGGCCGTTCGTTCGAGCGCAGGGGATAAAGCTGGATTGATGAAACATCCGGCCCATGGCTGATATCCGCTCGTTCGGTGCGGTAAAGGTTTTTCGCAACCGGGCCTACCGTATCTACACAGAAGGGAATTTCATCTCCCTGATCGGCACCTGGATTCAGCGGGTGGCGACCGGCTGGCTGGCGTGGGAGTTGACCCATTCCGGTGCCTGGCTCGGCATTATCGCCGCCGCTGAGTTGCTGCCGTCGATCATCGCGGGACCGTTGGGCGGTGCGATGGCAGACCGGATGGACCGTTTCCGCCTGATCAATGTCGCTCAGATATTGCAGGCATTGCAGGCCTTCGTGCTTGGCGGTTTCGCTCTGGCTGGTCTCGCTGACATTTGGCTGTTGTTTGGCCTCAGTGCGATGCTGGGCGTTGTGACAGCCATGAACCAGCCGGCGCGCCTGTCGATGGTGCGGAACCTGGTGCAGGCCGACGACCTGCCCAGCGCCATCGCTGTTAACTCTGTTCTTTGGAATTCTGCGCGGTTTGTCGGGCCGGTGGTTGCCGGGGCGTTGATCGTTGCCTTGGATGTGGGTTGGGCTTTCCTGGTCAACGGCTTGAGCTTCATCATCTTCCTGATTGCGCTGGAACGGGTGAGGGACTCTATCCCGCGCGCACCCGCTGTCACTGGCGGTCGGGTGCTCGCGCAAATTGTTGACGGCCTGCGCTATGCGAGCCGCCACCAGGGGCTCGGCCCATTGCTGGGCCTGCTGCTCATGGGGTCCGTATTTGTGTGGCCGTTTGCCGAACTGCTGCCGGGGTTTGCCGATGCCGTATTTGGGCGGGGCACCAACGGCCTTGCCATGCTGACATCGGCGACCAGGGTCGGCGCGGTGATTGCCGGCGTTTGGCTGAGCCAGGCAGCGCGTCATCAAACGCTTACCGACCTGGCGATGCATTCGCTGCTGGCGATGGCGCTTGCTATGTTTTTGCTCTGCGCAACGGATTGGTTCTGGCTTGGACTGGTAGCTACTGGCGCGGCCGGCTGTTTCATGACGGTCAATGGTGTCGCCGCACAAAGCCTGATCCAATATTCCTGCGCGCCCGAAATGTTGGGCCGTGTCCTCAGCATTTATGGCTTGAGTGCTCGTGCGGGGCCGGCAATCGGGGTGTTGATGATGGGTACTGCCAGCGATTGGCTGGGCTTGCAGACTACGGTGGCTGTTGGAGCCGGAATCTGTGTGGTAGCCTACCTTTGGGCGTTGCGCAGAAAAAGGCATATTGCGGAAGGCCTTAGCCAAGGGGCATGATCCGGGCAAAATTGTCGAGCCAACCGGAAAGTCCAGAGATGTCCGATCCCTATGCCACGTTTGAGACGCTGACCTTCGACCGCCCGCACGAGCGTGTTTTGCGTGTGACCATGAACCGGCCGGAGCGGCTCAACGCTGCCAACGTCACCATGCACCGCGAGTTGGCGGAGATATGGCGGGTGATCGACAATGATCATTCAGTCAATTGCGCGATCCTGACAGGTGCGGGCAAGGCCTTCAGCGCCGGTGGTGATTTCGAGATGATCGAAGCCATTATGGACGACTACAAAACCCGTGTGCAGGTTTGGAAAGAAGCCCGAGATATCGTCTATAATGTCATTAATTGCTCCAAGCCCATCGTCTCCGCCATGCGCGGACCGGCGGTCGGTGCGGGCCTGGTGGCAGGCATCCTGTCCGATGTCTCGATCGCGTCGGAGAAGGCGCGCATTATCGACGGGCACACCCGCCTCGGCGTGGCTGCGGGCGATCATGCGGTAATTGTCTGGCCGCTGCTTTGCGGCATGGCAAAGGCGAAATACTACTTGCTGCTGTGCGATTCCATTAGCGGTGCAGAGGCGGAGGAAATCGGCCTCATTTCGCTGTCTGTACCGAATGAGGAGTTGGACGCGAAAGCGGTCGAAGTCGCTACGCGTCTGGCAGAAGGCGCGCAAAGCGCGATCAGGTTTACCAAATATACACTAAACAATTGGTACCGTATGGCGGGTCCCAGTTTCGATGCCTCCTTGGCACTGGAGTTCCTGGGCTTTACCGGGCCGGAAGCGCGGGAAGGCCTTGCATCGCACAAGGAAAAGCGGCGGCCGGAGTTTGATCCGAATATGCCACTTTAGCCCCTGTTGTAGACGAAAGATCAGGCTGTTGGCTGAACCGGGCGACTCTGACGACGAGGCGATGGCCGTCCTGCGGGAATGGGCGTTCCTCGTCGTCGACGACAACCCGGCTGCATTGTCGATTTTGCGGTCCATGCTCCTCATGCTGGGAGCAGATGCTCCGCGGGAGGCGGCAGATGGTGCGTCGGCGATGGAACTGGTGCGCGGGCACGAGTTCGATTGCATTACCACCGATGTGCGGATGGAGCCGATGAACGGGGCAGAGTTCGTGCGCTGGGTTCGGCACAGCAATGAGGCCGCTAACCATACCGTGCGGATCTTGGCGATGTCGGCCTATCGGGACTCAGCGGAAATCAATGCCCTGGAAGCGGAAGGGGCCAACGGCTTCATCGGCAAGCCACTGTCGGTGCCGTTGTTGCGTCAAGTGTTGGCGGCGTTGGTCGCTGACCCCGATAGCTTTGTGGAATTCGATGCGACGGCCGATCCGCTCCGCCCGGCTTTCAAGCGGCGTGAGCGAGTCAAAAAATAGCGCTTCGGCAGCGGGCCGCTGCGACGGGTCGTTTGCCTGCGAGAACTCCGCAATTGCCTAGAGTGCCAGCGGAGGGTAGTCCGACATATCCGGGCGCGCTCCCCAGCGTCCGGGCGCTCGGAGTGCTTCATGTTAGAAAACCTGGACCCGTTTGTGATCGCCATGGCGGCTATCGGGTTTTTCCTGGGCGGGCTGCTGAAAGGCGTGGTCGGCATGGGCCTGCCATTGGTGGCCATCCCGATTGTTGCCCTGGCCCTGCCGGTTGCGAAGGCGATCCCGCTTATGCTGGCGCCCGGCTATATCATGAACCTGATCCAGGTGCGCCAAACCTGGCACGCCCGCACCTCTCTGCTGCCATGGTGGCCGGCAATTGTCGGTATTTCGATTGGCATCGTCGCCGGCGTGCAGGTTGCAACCTCTGCGCCGGAAAACTGGGTCAGGGGCGTGTTAGGCACGCTGGTCGTGGTATTTGTGCTGATGGGGTTCGCCAAGATGGCGCTGCCACACCGGTTTGCAACCAACCGGATTGTGGGCTTCGGCATGGGCGGTTTAACAGGCCTTTCCGGCGGATTGACTGGCGGTTTCGGCGCTACCTTGGCTATGTATCTGCTCGCCTGCCGATTGGACAAAGACCGATTTGTCTGGGTGATTGGCGTTATCATGTTTCTGGGCGTGATTGTTCTGACAGCCTCGTTAATCCATGCTGGGACGTTCAAAACCGACCAGTTGGCGGGTACTCTGGCCGTGCTGGTCCCCAGCTGGCTGGGTTTGACGGTTGGCGGCTATGTCCGCCGGAAGGTCAGCCAGAGGGTGTTCCGCAATACAGCGATGATTGCGCTGTTGATTATGGGTGTAAGCCTGATCATCAGCGCGGTGCGGTGAACGCAGGGCTAAAGGATTGCTAGGGCGCGTTTCACCGTGTACGAAAGCGCTGGGGATAACGGAGGAGCCATCAGTGCTTGTCCGCCCGCTACCGAAATTGGAGGAAAATGTCTGATGAGACTGATCGCATCCGCGCTGGCAGGTGTATTGGCTGCCGGTGCCGCAAGTGCAGCCGACGTCGAGTTGCCCCGTTCCATGGTCTGGAGCGCCTATGACCTGGGTTCTTCGGGTTATGCCGAAGCCACCGGCATCGCTAACGCCCTGAAGAAGAACTATGGCACGCGCATCCGTATCGTACCGGCCGGCACCTCGATCGGCCGTATGCTGCCGATGACCACCGGCAAGGTGAAATACGGTTTCCTGGCGAACGAAGCGTACTTTTCCGCTGAAGGCACCTACGATTTTGCAACCGAGCAGTGGGGTCCCCAGGACATCCGCATCGTGATGGGCCGTGTTGCTGCGGTCGGCATGGCCGTTGCCAAAGACACCGGCGTTAAAACGATGGCTGACCTTAGGGGCAAGCGCGTTGGCTTTGTGAAGGGCAATCCTTCCGTCAACGTGAAGAACCTCGCCTATATCGCCATCGGTGGTTTGACGATGGACGACATCGAGCCGGTTTGGTTCGGTTCCTACAGCGCCATGAAGACCGCACTGCTAGCCAACCAGCTGGACGCGTTCGGCAGTGTGCCCGGCTCCGCGAACATGCGTGAGATCGAAGCCAGCCCGCGTGGCCTGACCTGGCCGCCCTTCCCGCCGGAAAACAAAGCCGGTTGGAAAGCCGTGACCGACGTGGTCAGCTTTGCCTCGCCGATGCTCGAAGGCCGCGGCGCTGCGCTGTCTGCCGACAAGCCGGTTTGGCTGATGGGCTACCGCTATCCGATGATCACCGTCTATCAGAACGCGGTTACCACGGATGAAGTATACAATGTCATCAAGGCCATCGATGCGACCTTCGATGACTACAAGAACACCACGCCTAGCTCCACCGACTGGGCGTTGGAGAAAGCCGCTCGTCCGCCATACGACGCGCCGGCTCACGAAGGCACCATCCGCTACCTCAAGGAAAAGGACCTGTGGCGTGATGAAGACCAGGCATGGAACGACTCCCGTCTGGCTCGTCTGAACAAGCTGCTGGAAGCCTGGGAAGTGGCGCAAGCCGATTTCCACGACTACCGCGTTGCCGAGCGTGCGAAAGGCAACAAGATCAGCGCCAAAGAAGAATGGCCTGCTTACTGGGAGAAAGCCCGTCTGAAAGCGCTTGGTATGTAACCAACGCTTAGGGTTTTAGACCTTAATGCTTGGGAGGCCGCTGGCAGTAATGCCGGCGGCCTTTCTTTTTTGGGGCCATAGCCTTGACTCGGCGGCCTGTTGCGGCATCCCATGGCAGAAGCTGGCGCGCATCAAGGCACAGCCAGGTCAATAGAACAGGAGGATATCGCCAATGATCCGTACGATAATTATACGAACGGCGTTTGCCGCAGCAGTCGCGCTGCCGGCATTTGCTGCCGATCCCGATATTCCGAAATCCATGGTTTGGAGCGCCTACGATCTGGGCTCGTCTGGCCACGGTGAAGCCACCGGCATCGCCAATGCGCTGCGCAAAAACTACGGCACCCGCGTTCGCATCGTACCGTCAGGAACCTCTATTGGCCGTATGTTGCCGATGGTGACCGGCAAAGTGCGTTACGGATTCTTGGGCAACGAGGCGTTCTTCTCCGCCGAAGGCACCTATGACTATGCCTCCGAGCAGTGGGGCCCACAGAACGTGCGTGTTGTATTGGGCCGGGTTGCGAGTGTGTCCCTGGCAGCCGCAAAGGATGCCAATATCAAGACTGTCGCCGACATGAAGGGCAGGCGGCTTGGCTACGTAAAGGCGAATCCGTCGATCAATGTGAAGACCGACGCCATGCTGGCATTCGGCAATCTGACCCGGGCTGACGTTGAAGTCAGCATGTTCTCCTCTTACGGCGCGATGAAAACCGCGCTGCTGGCGAACCAGATCGACGTCTTTATGAGCGTGCCGACATCGGCTATCATTCGTGAGGTTGAGGCGAGCCCGCGTGGTCTTTCCTGGCCGGAATATCCGCCGGAGAACAAGGTTGGGTGGAAGTCGGTTACCGACGTCATCAGTTTTGCCGGACCGGTCCACGAAACCCGTGGCGCTGGCTTGTCCGCGGAGACTCCACGCTGGATGGTCGGTTATCGCTACCCCATCATGACGGTTTACCAGGACAAGGTGCCGACGGATGAGGTTTACAATCTCGTGAAGGCAATAGACGAGAGCTATGACGACTTCAAGAATACCACGTCCAGCTCGTTCAATTGGGCCATCGAAAAATCTGGCCGCACGCCCTATGACGCGCCGGCTCATGACGGCACCATCCGTTACATGAAGGAAAAAGGCTTGTGGCGTGACGAGGATCAGGCTTGGCATGACACCCGCCTGGCCCGCCTGAACAAGCTGCTGGAAGCCTGGGAAATGGCGCAAGCTGACTTCCATGACTATCGTGTTGCTGAGCGTGCTAAAGGCAACAAGATCAATGCCAAGGAAGAATGGCCAGCAGTTTGGGAGAAAGCCCGCCTGAAAGAAATTGGCATGTAATGATGCCCGGCTAGTGTCTTTCCCTGGTTACTGATGAAGGCCGCCGGTAGAAATGCCGGTGGCCCTTTTCGTTTGGCGTCGCCTGCCTCAATTGCCTTTCAGCAGGTTCCAGATAATGGCGCGGTCGCGGCGCTGGCAGGCGAGGATCGCGCTTTGCATGGCATCAGGCGCGCTGTCTTCCGGCGTTGTGAGCCATGCGGCGAAATTGTGAAGCGCCTTGCGGACGATGGCGGCGTCTTTTTTCTCGCAAGCAACAATCGCTTTTTCCATGCGATCGGCGTTCAGGTCGCGCGGGTTATGCTGCGGTGCACTGTGGCTGAAAAAGTCGCTCGAAAAAGATATGCTGCCCATGATTTGTCTCCATCGGTACGGACCTTTGCGGCTGCCCCTTGGCAATCGCGATGAGCAGTAAATCGCTCTTTTCCGCCAGTTTTAGTAGCGTTCGTTTCACACCGTAGCCATGCGTTTAACGCATGTCTTGGTTTATGTCTATGTCGCAATGCAGGTATGCAGGACGAGAGGGGCTTGCCGGAGTTTGTGCCGATGGTCGCAAGAATACTGAATATTTGTGCGACGCAACATTGTGCAAGGGCGATGCGGCCTTGCGGCGGCAGCCAAACGCTTTCACACAAGGGTTCCTCAACGCCGCCGGAAGCCTGACCGATGCCGCTTACGCCCTTGCCCAAACAAATGCTGACCCGCCTTGAAGCGGCGCTCGCCGCTACAAGCGATGCCGTCAGTCCAGAGGATGCGCTGGAAATTCTGGCGGGGCTGAACGGCGCGCCGCAGCAGGGAGATGCTGCGGATCTGGCTGTCTGGCCACGCCTGATCGCACCGGAACCCAGCACGGAACTGGTCGCAGCGCTGGCCGACGCGCGGCGTGCGCTGATGGACGCCGTGCCGGGGGGGGTGCCATTGAGCGAACGTCTGGACCTGCTGCGGAATGCGTTGCGGGAGTGCGCCTTGGACGGGTTTGTGATCCCGCATGGCGATGAGCATCAGAGCGAGTTCATTCCGGCGGCAAGTGCGCGGCTGGCTTGGCTGACCGGCTTTACCGGCTCGGCCGGTGCGGCAGTGGTTCTGCTGGAGAAGGCCGCCGTGTTCGTGGATGGCCGCTATACGCTGCAAGTGCGCGATCAGGTCGATATGGCTGCCTATGAGACGCTGCATGTTACCGAAACGCCGCCTGCGGATTGGGTGGCGGCGAACCTGCCAGCTGGGACAAGGCTGGGTCTGGACCCTTGGCTGCACAGCGCCGATGCGGTCGCCCGTTTCGAGAAGGCAGTGGCGAAGGCTGGTGGGGAACTGGTGCTGGTCGAGGCCAATCCGGTTGATGCCGTCTGGCTAGACCGGCCCGCCCGTCCGTTAGCGCCGGTGGTTGCCCACCCGGAGAAGTTCACCGGAGAGACGGCGGAGTCCAAGCGTCAACGGCTGGCCGATGATCTGCGGGTGTTGGGAGCCAGGGCAGCAGTGCTGGCGCAACCGGATTCGCTTGCCTGGTTGTTGAACATTCGCGGCGGTGATGTTGCCCATACTCCCTTGCCGTTGAGTTTCGGCATCCTGCACGATGACGGGCAGGTCGCCTTGTTCTGCGATCCGCGCAAATTGCTGCCGGAAACCCGCCAGCATCTGGGTAATGGCGTGAGAGTGTCAGCATTGGCGGACTTCGGCACGGCGCTGGACGTGTTGGGAGACGAGGGCGCAGCAGTGCTGGCCGACCCGCAGAGCACGCCTGCCTGGATCCTGAACCGGCTGACTGCAGCAGGGGCGGTGCATCAAGCGGGCACCGATCCATGCGTGAACCCCAGGGCGGCGAAGAACGCGACCGAGTTGGCCGGGGCACGGGCAGCGCATGCGCGAGATGCTGTCGCGGTGACGTGCTATCTAGCCTGGATGGACCAGAATGGACCCGGTGGGCAGATCGGTGAAATTCAGGCCGCAGAGCAATTGCTGGCCTTTCGCGAGGAACTGGCGGATTTTAAGGACCAGAGCTTCCCGACCATCTCTGGCTTTGGGCCGAACGGGGCGATTGCCCACTACCGCGCCGCGCCGGAAACCGAGCGGAAACTAACGCCGGGCTCGCTCTATCTGTGCGATTCGGGCGGGCAGTTCCTGGATGGCACCACAGATATCACCCGTACCGTCGCCATCGGCGAGCCGACGGAGGCCATGCGCCGGGCCTTCACGCGAGTATTGCAGGGGAATATCGGCCTGGCGACGGCGCGCTTCCCGACGGGCACAATGGGAATGCAGCTGGATGCGCTCGCCCGCATGCCGTTGTGGCAGGATGGCATGGACTTTGACCACGGCACGGGACACGGGGTGGGCTCGTATCTGGGCGTGCATGAGGGGCCACAACGCGTTGCGAAAAGCGATACCGTGGCGCTGGTGCCGGGCATGATCCTGTCGAACGAACCCGGCTATTATGAGGCTGGGCAGTTCGGTATTCGCACTGAGAACCTGCTGGCAGTGCGGGAGGCGGCGAACCAGCCGGAAAACGGCCGCAAGTTCCTGGAATTCGAGGTGCTGACCTTTGCCCCCATCGACCGGCGATTGATTATTGTGGAGCTTCTGACAACGCACGAGCGGGACTGGCTGAATGGTTATCATGCGCAGGTTTGGGAGTTGGTGAGCCCAACATTGGACGCTGCGACCAAAGACTGGCTGCGGCAGGCAACGGCGGCAATTTAAGTGTTGCTGTGAGCTAATCCACAAGCGAAGCCTTTGCAGTGGTTTCATACTGCGGCATGCTGTTCGCAGGAAACGCTGGAGTTAGCCCGTTGAGGAATTTTGGCGTCGGTGTCACGTTAGGTCTGTTGTTGGGTTTGCTGGTCGGCCTTTCCGTCTCTGAGGTGGTGGCCGGTGTGGTGACGGGCTTGGTCGGATTGTTGGGCACACTGTTCGGCTTGCGCAGCGAGAATGCTGCTGGCCCTTTGCCGGGCGGCAATGGCGCGCGCGTTGCGGGTTTTGCGCTGGCGATGGTTGCGCCGATGCTGGCAGCGGTATTCGTGCGAACCCATGGCTTGTTGGAGCCGTCGCCGGCGGAGAACGCTGCGAAGTGGGTGGAGGCGGGCCTCTCCCATGAAGAAGCTGCCCGCCTGGTCGCGTTTGAGCGTACCGGTCTATTGCCCGAAGGCCGCGCCGTCGGCACCGTGAACCGTACCAAGGCAAGCACTGGCGCGCTGTTAGGCACGGAGAGTCTGGGGGCGTGCGACGCGTTGCAAAGCCGGAATTATGAGACGGCTACCGGGATTGAAGGGGCGCTTCAGTTTGAAGGTAGTGATTGGGCAGACCTTGTCGCCAAAGTACCGTCCGGCATGACCGCGACGGAGCGTCTGCAATGGCTGCAACAAAGGGTGGATGAGATATGCCGCGAACAATAATCTTTGTCCTTGGGCTGCTGGTGGGGCTGTCCGGTTTGCCGTATTTGGCTCAGGCAGCCAGCATGAACGCGCAGTTGCGGGAGCAGGTGGCGCGCAGTGTTGTGCAGGTCCAGGCCCGCGGCTGCCCCGGCGGCGACCGTGTCGGCAGCGGCTTTGCCTTTGGTCCGGATCAGCATGTGGTCACGGCGCTGCACGTGGTTTCTGGCTGTCAGCGCATCAGCGTTTATTGGGAGAAACACGGCGGTGCGACCCAGCAGGCGCGGATTGTCGGGGTCTTGAATGGCGCGGATTTGGCTCTTCTGCATGCCCCTGGCGCACCAGGGCAGGCGCTTGCACACCAGCCCAGCAAACCGCAGGCCAATGCTCAGTTGGAAGCTCTGGGCTATTATCTTGCCGTTCCGACCATGGACAACAAGCCATTGCGCGTGACGTTCGGCTCTTCCCGTTTACGAGACATGCTGCCGGGCGGCGTGCGGAAAGAACTGGAACGTAGCGGCGCGATTGACCTGAACCTGGATATCGTCCGGCTGGACGGTCACCTTCTGCCGGGCCTCAGCGGCGCGCCGATTTTCGACCTGAGCGGACAGGTGGTAGCCGTTGGCTCTGGTGGATTGAAGAGCGGTGCTGCGTCGGTCAGTTGGGCGGTACCGGCATCTCATCTGCAGACCCTGCTGACATCCGGTGACCGGATGACCGGATGACCGGCGGCCGCGGCTCCAGCCACTTGTTCGCGGCGGCCATTCTGGATGAGGGCGGCCAACAAGGAGGCTCTGCAGCTCAGCAGGCAAGACACGCCTTTGTCTGTGGTGGTGTCCAGTTCGTCTATACCGGCACCCAGACATTCTATGAGCTGACCCAGGGCCATGATGATCTGGCGAGCATTCAATACATGATCGGCGAAGCGGACCTGACCGAGGCCGATCTGGCCGAGTTCCGCTACCACACCTATCAGCCGCTGGATGGCGGCGCGGCAGTTGCCATACCCGATTGGACGGTATTTTAGTACACCCGCGGCGAGCGTTGCCAGGCGCGCGGGTACAATGACCTGATCACGGTTGATTTTGGCGGCCAAGCGGTTCGAAGCCTGCAAGAAGCCGACCAGGTTTCGATCCGGTTCGGTGAGCAATATGCCAGCTGGTCACAACGCACATGGCAGCCCTATGCCCCTTATTCCTATATCGGCCCGATGACCAGGGCGGACGGCCTGGTATCCAACCGCGCGACGTACCTGGCAGAGGAGCCTGGTGGCAGGGCTTCGCTTTTGATGCGGACCTTCCTGGTGCATCAGCCGTCGGCAAACACGCTGCCCACGTTCACGGGCATTGTCGGCTCGTACTGGAACTTCGATATTCAGGCATCGGTTTATTGCAGCGACGCGCCGCATGCACAGGGGTGCGCGCCGTATGACCAGGCAGAGAAGCTGGTATCTCAACTAATGTTGGGTATTTTCCTGGCGACAGCGCCGTTGATTTGATCAAGCGGCCAACGAAGAAGAGATCAGGACTATGGTTTTTTCGGGGACTGCTGGCTTTAGTGGCCTTCTGCTTGATTGTGAGCAATGGGACTGCACAGCAAAATCAGGACGAAACCGTGAATCGCGACACGGATCATTTGATGGAGCGCGCGCTGTCTGAGAATTTCGGTGATTTCGATTCGATGGTGGAACGGGGCTTCATTCGTATCGGTGTGCCGTATAACCCCTTGTTTTTTGCCTTTGACGGACAGAAAAGCGCTGGTCTCTCAGCGGAGCGGGGCAAGGCTTTGCAAAAATACCTCCGTAAAAAATATAAAAAGACAATGACCGTGATAGTACTGCCGAAATCACGCGACGAGATGTTTCCGGCATTGCTGGGTGGCAAGGTTGATATGTTGGACGCGAACCTCACCATTTTAGAGGAACGGCTGCAGGATGTTGAATTCAGTTTGCCAATACGTGTTGGTGTCCGGGAATTGGTGGTTACCCATAGCGATGCAGGCGAGATCCAATCTTTTGACGATCTGGTGGGGACAGTGCTGTATCTGCGGAAATCCAGCAGTTATTACTCACACCTTCAAGCATTGAATGCCGAGCGTAAAGCTGCTAGTAAATCAGAAATTGCTAGGGAAGTAACGAGCGATTTACTGGAAGACCATGACTTGCTTGAGATGATTCATGGCGGCCTTATTCCAGCGACAATCGTCGACAGCCATAAAGCTAGCTTATGGTTGGAAATATACCCCGGACTTAAGATTCAAAATGCCTTGAGCATCAATGATGACGGTGAAATAGCGTTTGCTCTTCGGAAAGGCATGCCCAAGCTAAAAGCGGAGCTGGATGCGTTCTCGAAGACGGTAAAGATCAAATCCGCGCTGGGCAATATTCTGCATCGCCGTTACCTGGAATCTACAAAATGAGTGAAGAAAGTTGAAGCAAGGACCCTTAACCAGAGGACAAAAGACGCGATCCGGCTGGTAAAGCAATATTCTGAGCAGTACGATTTTGACTGGCTACTGGTTGCGAGCCAAGCCTACCAGGAGTCCGGTTTTGACCAGTCAAAACGAAGCCACGTTGGCACCATAGGCGTCATGCAGGTTATGCCGGATATAGCAACTGATCCGAATGTTGGGATTTCCGACATTACAATGGCGGAGCCCAACGTTCATGCCGGAATCAAATACTTGCGGTTTGTGCGGGACCATTATTTCGATGACGATGCAATCAGCGACTTCGATCAGGTTCTATTTTCCCTGGCCGCCTATAATGCCGGTCCGGGCAATATCCGGAAATCCTGGCGCCGGGCAGGAAAAATGGGGCTCGATCCGAATGTTTGGCTCGGCAATGTTGAGGTGGCAACGGCGAAAGCCGTATCAGGTGAGCCGGTTATATATGTCCGCAATATTGTGAAATATACTGTGGGTTTGCAGTCAACGTTCGAAATTTTGCACTCAAAAGAGGACGCTGAGTAATTTGGTTCAACGAAAAACTAAATAAACCAGGATTACTCGGTCGGCGGTGAATTTTGCCTTGCCCCAGTTTGAGTTTTATAGGCTCGATGCGGCCCAGCCTTCAATTGGTTCGGCTGGATTGGGGATTAAGCCGGCGGCCTTTACACCAGCGATGGCGGCGAATTCGTCCTTGTCAGAGGTGTCACCGGAAATGCCGACCGTGCCGATGACCGGGCCGCCTTTTTCGGCATAGATCAGCACGCCGCCCGGCACGCAGATGAACTTACCGTCGCTGGCACCCACCAGTCCAGTGATAAAGTATTGCCGCTCCGGCGAGAGGCGGTCTCGCAGCAGCCGCGACGGTGCGCCCATGCCGAGCGAGGCCCAGGCTTTGCCGCGGGCAACCTCTACCCGAAGGATGCCGCTGCCGTCTTCGCGCTGAAGCGCCACCAGGTGGCCGCCAGCATCCAGAACGGCGACGGTCAGAGGCATCATGCTGTGCTCCTTACCGGCCGCAAGCGCGGCGTCGACGATGGCATTGGCATGGGCGAGTGTCAGGGAGGTCATCTGGCAATTGTCCTTGTTCCGGGGGATCGGTAGGGTGCGGGCAACATCTGAGATCCGCAAGAGGAATTACCCATGTCCGAGCCTGTCCTGCTAGAGCGCAATGGCGCTATCGCGACCGTCACGCTGAACCGGCCGGAGGTGCTGAACGCGCTAAGCCCGGAAATGGCCTCGTCGCTTCGCCAGATCACGTATGAGCTGGAGATGGACAAGTCTGTGCGCTGCGTTGTGCTTAAGGGTGCTGGCAAGGGCTTCATGGCGGGAGGCGACGTAGCCGGTTTCCACGAGCAGCTCGACAAGAACCTGCAAGTGCACGTGGGCAACATGCTGGACGACTATCACTGCGCCGTGCGGGCTATCGTGCGGATGAACAAGCCGGTTCTGGGTTCGCTGCATGGCCCGGTTGCGGGCGCGGGGATGAGCCTGGCGCTGACGTTGGACCTGGCCATCGCCGCCGACAATCTGATGATGACGCTGGCCTATTCCGCCCTCGGCACCAGCCCGGACGGCGGCAGTACCTACTTCCTGCCGCGGATCGTCGGACGGCGGAAAGCCGTGGAAATCGCCATGCTTTCGGACCGCTTCAGTGCGGAAGATGCGAAGGACATGGGCCTGGTTAACAAGGTCGTGCCTGCCGATGAGTTGGATGCGGCGGTGATGAACTGGGCGGAGAAGCTGGCGAATGGCCCGTCCTATGCCTACGGCTGGACCAAGAAGTTGATCGATCAGAGCTTCAATTCCGACATCGACAAGCAGTTGGAAGCAGAGCGCGACGGCATCGTCTCCTGCGCGGGCTCGGCCGATATGCAGGAAGGCATCCGCGCTTTCGTTGAGAAGCGCCGGGCAGCATTCACCGGAGAGTAGGCAGGGTCATGCGCAACACCGCTGGGATCGTCATTGCAGGCTTGCTCGTTGCAGCCGCCATCGCTTTCGCGGCGCTGGAATTCTCCCGCGCGTTCGTAGAGGTGCGCACGGTCGTGCGGGAGGTCTCGGTCAAGGGCCTGGCGGAGCAGGACGTCAAGGCGGACCTTTCGCTCTGGCCCCTGAAGTTCACCACAACCAACGATGATCTGGCCGCTGCCCTGGCAAATGTTGCAGCGGATGAAGCGACCGTCCGGAAATTCCTGGCGGCAGGTGGGATTGAAGAAGGAGCTGTCTCAGTCCAGCAATTCGCGGTTATTGATCAATTGGCGCAACAATACCGTTCCGGCCCGGTGCAGAGCCGCTATATCGTCAGTCAGGCCTTGCTGGTGCGCACTGGCGATGTGGATGCGGTCAGCTCTCCCAGCAAGTTGGCAAGCTGGTGGAGGCTGGCGTGATCCTCTCCAGCGAAGGCGGGCAGGCGGGGCCAGTCTACCTCTACACCAGGCTGAACGATATCAAGCCCGACATGCTGGCGAAGGCGCTGGCCAACGGCAGGGAAGGGGCTGCAAAGTTTGCGGATGACTCGGGCGCATCCGTCGGCAGTATCCGCTGGGCCAATCAGGGTGTGTTCCAGATTCTGCCTCGGGACCGGGTGCCCGGGCTCTACGAACCAGGCCAGATCAACAAGCGAGTGAGGGTGGTCTCTACCGTCGTCTATGCGCTGGTGGATTAGGTGAAGACTGTGCCGAGTACTGCATGAGCGAAATTGCCTATTCGTAGGAGAGGGGTGGTTTTATGGCTGAGCGTACACCAGAAGCTTTCACCAATGCTTGCTCAACTGTCCTGTGAAATTCGGGTTATTCCACGTCGATTGACGATGATGTGCAAAGTGCCGCCGGTTTCCTGTTGGCGGTCCGTCCGGGAGTTCCTTTGGAACCGGAAATCAATCCGGACTTTCATGAACTGTCACACGGTGATTTCTTTTGGATAGCGGTCAGAAGCAGAACTGGCGATGGGTCAATTGTGGCTGCAATATGCGTCCGGCTCGTTGAAACACCTGACTTACTGGAGGCACTGCGGACCCAGAAAGTTGTCTATGGCAGTGCTTCGAGCGGTAAGGGGCCATTGCCGTTAGCATTGCCAACCGAGGCCTATCCCTACTTCTCAGGCGGTGTAGCACTGATTTCCGGCAGGTATGTTGCGCCTGTTGAAGAGGGCGTACGGCTTCCCTGGTACTTGGAGCGTTTGGGGCGTGCGTTCGCAGTTGTTCGTTGGCCGGAGATGAAAGCAGCGTGCACAATTTTACGCGATGGTTCCGATCCCAGAGTAGCTGCCTTTGACGCGCAGGGGTTCACGGAGTTGGCTCTTCTATTCGACAGCGGCGGTTCAGACGGCCAAACGCACTTGGCTAGTATCTCTACCGGAGAGGTCCAAGTGCAAATGGCTCAAGACCTGTCGCTCATTGAAATGAACGCGAGCGCGCCCGCGGTGGTGCTTCCGCTGATTGGTGAGTGAAGTGAACCTGCCGCTAAATTTGAATTAGCATCCCTCCGCACTTCCCACGGGCGCGCCTTACCCCTACGATAGTTGTAAGCGCCGGGTTCCGGTGGCTTGCATCCCATGTACTGGAGGAAACCTTAGCCAATGAGTTTAAAAGGCTCGGCGTATATCGCAGGGATTTTCGAACATCCCACGCGCAAAGCGCCTGATCTATCCACCCCGCAAATTCACATGGAAAGCGCCATTGGCGCGTTGGCCGATGCCGACCTGACGCTCCAGGATGTGGACGCCTACTATTGCGCTGGTGATGCGCCGGGCCTCGGCCCCTTGTCGATGATCGAATATATCGGTCTGCCGAACGTGCGCCACATGGACAGCACCGATGTCGGTGGCTCGTCCTACGTGCTGCATGTTGAGCATGCCGCCATGGCGATCAAGATGGGCAAGGCCAAAGTCTGCCTCATCACGCTGGCCGGCCGCCCGCGTTCCGAAGGCCAGGCGACGGGCACTGCCGCCCGCGCATTCTCCGGCGCGCCGGACGAAGGCTTCGAGCAGATTTACGGCACCACCGTCGCCAACATGTACGCCATGTGCGCCCAGCGCCATATGCACGAGTACGGTACCACATCTGAGCAGCTTGCCTGGATCAAGGTCGCGGCCTCCACGCACGCCCAGTACAACCCACACGCGCTGCTGCAGAACGTGGTGACGGTTGAGGACGTGGTGAACTCGCCGGTGATCGCCGACCCGCTGCACCGCCTCGACTGCTGCGTCATCACCGATGGCGGCGGCGCGATTATCGTGGTGGCCCCGGAAGTGATGGCCAGCCTCTCCCGCCCCAAGATCAAGCTGCTGGGTGCCGGCGAGTCGCCGAAGAATATCCTGGGTGGCAAGGTTGACCTGACCTACACCGGCGCACGCTGGTCCGGCCCGCAGGCATTTGCTGAAGCTGGCGTGAAGCCGGCCGACATCAAATATGCCAGCGTCTATGACAGCTTCACCATCACGGTGCTGGAGCAGATCGAAGACCTCGGCTTCTGCGAGAAGGGCAAGGGCGGCACCTTTGTCAGCGACGGCAACCTGATCAGTGGTGTCGGTAAACTGCCGTTCAACACCGATGGCGGCGGTCTCTGCAACAACCACCCGGCCAACCGCGGTGGCTTGACCAAGGTGCTGGAAGCGGTTCGTCAGGCCCGCGGTGAAGCGCACCCGAAAGTGCAGGTTCCAAACTGTGACCTGGTTCTCGCGCATGGCACGGGCGGTTCGCTCGGCACCCGCCATGGTTCCGCAACGATTATTCTGGAGCGCGCTGACTAATGGCTGAACGTCAACTCCCCGCCCCGCCGATCAACCCTGAGACTCAGGAATGGTGGGATGCTTGCAATGAAGGCAAGTACCTGATCCCGAAAGACAATTCCAATGGTGAATTGTTCTGGTATCCGCGCAAGAACTCGCCGCTGACCGGCTCCCGCGATATCAGCTGGGTCGAAGCCAAAGGCACCGGCACCATCTACAGCCACTCGACGCTGTGGCGCGCCGATCCGCAATATTGCATCGCCTACATCACGCTCGTTGAGGGTGTGACGGTGATGAGCAACATCGTCGATACCGACTTTGCCGGGGTTCATATCGGCCAGAAGGTAAAGCTGGTGTTCAAGGACGCTGCTGACGGTCACAAGGTGGCGTGCTTTACGCCGGCTTAGTGTCAAGGATCCCCGGACAGCGCTCGCCGCTTCCGGGGATCCTTTATTTTGAAGAGGAGCTCAACCATGCCTTACACCCTTGATCAATTCACCGCCGACGCCCGTGCGGCGCTCCAGGCGGAGAACAATGCCAGCGGCCGCGAGAAGGTGCGCCAGTTGGCCGAAAAGTTGCTGACGAACAAGGAGTTTGTCGCAGGAGCGTTCCTGGCTGACGCCCAACCCGGCAAGACCACGCTCTACGAAGATCCTGACCTGGGCTTCGTCGTACTCGCCCACGTCAATGCCAAGGCCGGGAAGTCGCTGCCGCACGATCATGGCCCAAGCTGGGCGGTCTATGGCCAGGTGACCGGCTATACGGACATGACGGTCTGGAACCGCACCGACGGCGGCGATGATGCGAACATGGAGAAGGTGAACGAGTACCGCCTGAACCCGGGCGAGGTCGGCAAGTACGACGTGGGCGACATCCACTCCAAGTCCTTCCCCGACGGCGCACAGTTTCTGCGCGTGACGGGCAAGGACTTGGACTATGTGGAGCGCCTGAAGTACGACGCAGACGCAGGCAAGGCGATTGTGATCGAAAGCGCCTCTGCGCAGTAGTACCGGCGGTTGAAGGAGGCGGGCGGCATAGACACCCCCGCCGTCAGCAACCACATCACATTATGGCGTCCAGCAGGTAGAATACCATTGCCGCCAGTATAGCGGCCGCCGGAACCGTCACGACCCAGGCGACGACAATCGTCAAAAAGTGGGAACGGCGGACCAGCTTGCGATGCTGGCGCTTGGTTGCGGAGATGGCGACTTCCGGGTCGTAGTCATAGCCGCTTGCCCGGGCCAGCATCTGCCGCCGCCGCTTGCTGCGTTTGGTGTAGTATTCGCGGAAGAAGCCGACTCCGAACACCGCGCCCACTGCGATGTGGGTTGAACTCACCGGCAGACCCAACCACGAGGCGATGATCACGGTGATGGCCGCCGATAGCATCACGCAATAGGCCCGCATCGGGTTCATCTTGGTGATTTGGTTGCCGACCATTCGGATCAACTTCGGGCCATAAATGAACAGGCCGATGCTGATGCCGAATGCACCGATCACCATGACCCAGCCGGGAACCGAGGCCTTGCCCGCAATATCGCCGAACTGGACGCTGTGAATGATGGCGGCCAGCGGTCCGATGGCATTGGCAACGTCATTCGCGCCATGAGCAAACGACAGCAGGGCGGCGGAACAGATCAGCGGCAGCCGGAAAAGCTCGCGGAGCGAGCGGTTGCGGTTCTCCATCCCTTCCGATTGGCGGCGGATCAGCGGTCGGGTGATGGCCCATGCCGCCACGAAAAAGCCAAGGCCAATTATTGTCACCGACAGCAGATCGGCTTTCCAAATGGGCTTCAGCCCCTTGACTGAGAGGTAGGTAGCGAATGCGCCCGCCATCACGGCAATTAGCAGCGGAATCCACTTGCGGGCTGCCGCAATTTTGTCTTCCTGGTAAATCAGGTTGACCTTGATGAAAGCCAGGAACAGGGCTGCGATCACACCGCCGAGCAGGGGAGAGATAACCCAACTGGCAGCGATTTGACTGAGAGTAGCCCAGTTGACCAGCTTGAAGCCAACGGCCGCAATGCCTGCTCCCATGACACCGCCAACAACCGAATGGGTGGTGGATACCGGCGCTCCAATAATCGTTGCGAGGTTAACCCAAATGGCAGCTGCAACCAGCGATGCCATCATTGCACGGACGAATGTGTTTGAATCCTGAACAAGCGAGGGATCGATGATGCCCTTGGATATGGTCGAGACAACATCGCCACCGGCGATCAGGGCGCCGGCGCTCTCGAAAATCGCGGCGATTATCAGCGCCATAGTCAGCGACATTGCGCGGGAGCCAACCGCCGGCCCCACATTGTTCGCCACATCGTTGGCACCAATGTTGAGCGCCATGTAGCCGCCGAGGACCGCCGCTACAATCACCAGCGCTGCGTCGTGCCCAACTCCGCCAAAAACAGCGGCAATGACGGCTGATAACCCCAGGAACAGTACCGCGCTTGTGTGGGAGGCAACGCTTTTGGCGGTAGTTCTGGTCGCCGCTTCGACCTTGACAATCTTGCCCAGGTCTTTATCCAGGGTGGGTTTGGTTCTGTTCATGGTGCAACGCTCTTATTCTGTGCGACGCTTTCCAGGACCGCATCAGCCAGCGGTGGCAAGCGGTTTATTTTTCGCAATTAATATTTAAGGGCTTATCTATCAACCCAGCGGCAGTGCAGGCTGTGCCGCCCCTTTGGCCCGCGCCACAGAAGGCGTCGGAAACCGCTTGCCGTTAAGAATGTCCTGAACGGTCAGCAATTGCATTCGCGAATACTGAACACCCATGACTTCAAGATCGCCTGCCGACGCCATTTCGCGAGCAAAGTTCCGCATCTTAGTCGGCCCTGGATTGTCCATGATGATTAAGCCTGCCATGGGCACATTTTCGCGTTCAAGAACCCCTCGGAGGTTCCGCACAACACTGATACCGATATTTCTGCCGCCCTTCACTTCCAACATCATGCTTTCAAGATTGCGTCCTCCCATATCAAAATAGAGCCGCCCGTCAATACCGCCATCAGCCGTCTTTCGCGCAGTGACAAAGCCGTCGATCTGCTCAATTGCCCATTTCTGAAAATGATATTTATCACGTTCCCATAGATCGCGAGCGCCCTCGATGTTGTGTGGGACACCCTCGATCTCAAAATCAATACCATCCTTCAAACCAAGCCGATCTTCCAGCCGAACCTTCGCGACACGCTTGATTGCGTGAATGGCTATATCGATCCCGATCCACTTGCGATCAAGTTTGTGGGCAGCTTCCAGCGTCGTAGCACACCGGCAGAACGGATCGAACACCACATCACCTTCGTTGGTGCTGGCAGCAATGATCCGCTCCAATAGGGCAAGTGGTTTTTGAGTCGCATAACCAAGTCCTTCACTATGGGTCGTTGCCAACATTGAAATTTCCCACCAGTCGCGGGCTGTTACAATTGAATACGTCCCTTTTTGATCTTTATAATATTTAATGGCACCACCATGGCCGCCTCCGGATTGGCCGTAAGATTTGATCTTTAACTGATTAAATTTGCAATATCTGTGATTTCTTGCATAAAATAGAATTGTATCATGTTTTTTTGCAAACCAGCGTTTGCTTGCGCCGCCAGATTTGTAACACCAAATGATCTCATTCCGAAAATTTCCGTGCCCGAAGATGCCGTCCATCATCACCTTGATGTAATGACTGGCAGTAGGATCGCAGTGTAGATAAATTGATCCGGTCGGTTTGAGAATACTCCGCATGGGCAAGAGTCTCTCGGTCATGTAGCTGAGATAGGCAAGTAGGCCAGGCTGCGTCTTGCGCAGGGCGTTACACCAAATTTTCCAGAGCTCGGTGATACCGTCATCAACACCGGATTCTCTCATAAGGATTGGCATATTTCTGATTGCCCGTTCGCGATCTTCATCCAAAGTCCACAGATCGGAGAAAGCTTCAATCTGGTCGGGTAATGGACGGCCTGTCTCATCCTTATAAATCGCATTGTAATCACGGTTTGAGTTGAAAGGGGGATCCAAATAAATCAGATCAACACTGCCTAACGGCATTTCTCGCATGACAGTCAGGCAGTCGCCATAAAAGAGTCGGTTCATTTAAAGCATCCCCGCATAAAAGACCCGAAGGCGTTGTCGTTCTTGCGTTGATTGTACTTCCAGCATGCTTCCGCGACATAGAGCGGCATATAGCATTTTCGATAATGATGATGCGATCCGTACCAGGCCCGTTTGAGAAGTGACCAGAAGCCTTCAATGGTGTTGGTATGGATGTTGCCGAAAACATATTCGCCCTTGCTATGATTGATTGTGGCGTGCGCCATGGTTGCCCGAACAGCGCTGTAAGCCTTGAATTCATCAGTGATCAGCAGCGAGCCTTCGGGATCGACGCTGCTACGAATGAAGTTTAGAATGTCCTTGCCAGTCAGACTGCTGGCGACACGGGCAACGACTTTACCGCCGCGTTTTACCGCGCCAATAACCGACGTTTTGCGTGTCCCTCTTCATCGCGGAGGAGGTGGAGGAGGTAAATCATTGTTATCAAAACGTTTATTTCGCTTGTGTGGTTTACCACCTACATATCTTTCGTCAGCTTCAACAATTCCTTGTAACAGGATTTCACCCTGCTTGCTTGCCATTTCAGCGCGGATGCGTTTCTGCATAAACCATGCTGATTTTTGATTCATATCTAGATCACGGGCAAGCTGACAACTTGATAGGCTTTTCCTGGCATTAACAATCAAGGCAACACCCAAAAACCATTTTTGAAGGGGTATTTTGGTTTTTTCAAAGACTGTACCAGCCAGGACGTTGAAGCTGGATTTGCATCCATGACAGTTCCATCGGCCAATGCGGTCTTGATCATCTTTACAAGCCACGTTTGTAGCCCCGCAATGCGGGCAATGTGGATCATCGCCCCAGCGAACTTTTTCTAAATGCGCAATGCAGGCTTCCTGATCCGGAAACTTATAAAAAACGCTGGTGATGTTCATGATTTCCTCCGTGTGCAACATATATAGCATCAAATGCGCAAAGGATTAAGCCCTTAACTACTAATTGCGTATCATTTTTCAAGGGTTTACTCTTCCAAGCTTCCGCCTGATCGCGTTCCTTAAGCCTGACGGAGCTCGCCGAACTAGGCGACCCGAGAATTTGGTTCATCTGGGGCAGCGACGAGGAGACGGGCAAGAAAGCTCACTACTTTGACAGCATCGTGCAGGATTTGATGCCAACGAGTGCGGGTCAGAAAGAAGAGCAGGCTATCGAGAAGGTTTTTAAGCAGCTGCTTTCAAAGCAGCAAGGTGGCGAAAATGGCGAGGGATGATGCGAGCCGTGCCATAGGCAAGATCGTCAGCGTTTCGGGGGATCGCCTAGTCGTCGAGCTGCATAGGGGCAGCGACAACTTCACGGTCGTTGGCTTCGATGATGTCCATTACGTCGCGACCTTGGGATCGTATCTGATGGTGCCTACCCAATCCGAGTATGTAGTCTTGGAAGTTATCGGCCTCCGCGAGAAGGATTTTTCGCCAGCTTACGGCAACGGGGCGGAAATGGACAAAGCCACTGCGGCAAAGTTCCTCGATGTCGTGCCGGTTGGCTCCATGCCTGTCCAATGAGGCTCCTTCAAATTCGGTGTCTCGACGTTTCCCCCGCTTTATGCAGACGCCCTTGGACCTGTCACGCTTTTGTGCCGCCCCAAGTGCTCGTTTAAGCCACCTTTCGTTCGAAGGCGACGGGGCTTTTCCAAGCCAGTGCTTTGTGACGGCGGCGCGGATTGTAGAAGCCGTTGATGTACTCGAAGATTGCCATCTCAGCTTGCCGCCTTGTTTCCCAGGACCGTCGCCAGATCAGCTCTGCCTTGATGGTTTTGAAGAAGGTTTCGACAGCGGCGTTGTCGTAGCAGTTTCCCCTTCCACTCATCGATACCTTGAACCCATGCTGGCGCAGGATCTTCTGGTAGTCGTGAGAACAATATTGGCTGCCACGGTCTGTATGATGGATGCAGCCCTTCGGTGGTGCCCGGAAGGCAATGGCCATATTTAGCGCTCTGATGGCCAAGTCGCGTTTCATCCGGTTACTGACGGCCCAGCCGATGACGCGCCGGGAATGCAGGTCCAGGATCACTGCCAGATACAGCCATCCCTCCCGCGTCCAAACATAACTGATGTCGCCCGCCCATTTCTGGTTGGGCTTGCCCGCTGTGAAGTCCCGATTCAGCAAATTCGGTGAGATGTTGAACTTGTGATCGCTGTCTGTCGTCACTTTGTGCTTGCGTGTTCTAACAACAGATATGCCGTTCTGGCGCATCAACCTGCCAACACGGCGGTGGCCAACATCCAAGCCGATCTCCTTTAGCTCCTCGGTCATTCTTGGCCGACCATACCGGCCCAGGCTGAGACGCGACTGCTCTCTGATGTGCGCCAACGTCACCATATCAGACCGCTGTCTGCGGCTGGCCGGACGGGTGCGGAAAGCCCGCAATCCGCGCGGGCTGACACCGACAACATGGCATAAGCGTTTGGCTGGAAAGCTGTCACGGGGCTCTTCGATGAACCTAAACCTCATTGCTTTAGGCCCGCGAAGAACTGGGTGGCCTTTTTTAGGATGTCCCTCTCCTCCTTCAGGAGCCGGTTCTCCCGCCGAAGCCGGTCATTCTCTTTGGCGAGGCTCAAATCCTCTTTGGAAACCACGTCTGTGTCTCGATGCGCGGTGATCCATTTGTTCAGTGTTGACATGCCAACACCTAGATCGTCGGCCACTTGCTTACGCGTTAGCCCGCTTGTCAGCGCGATCCGCACCGCATCCTGGCGAAAGTCGTCTGTCCGTTTCAGTCCCATAGTCAGTCTCCTTTGTTGCAGTAAATGCTATCAAAGGAGCGGCATCAAACCGCGACAGGTCCACCTTTATGCGCGCGATGAAGACCTGGACCGAATCTTCAACGTGGAGCAACCGGCAGATTGGGAGACAAAGACCGACGCCGAGGGGGCTGCAAAGAAGGGCACGGTTCCCCATACAATCGAGATAGGCACGTCAGCGGTCTTCAATGACTATCCTGTGAAGGCGCAGCTTGACGCGCTATTCGGCGGGCATGTCGCGGTTCTTGGAAATACCGGAAGCGGAAAGTCCTGCACTGTGGCTTCGATTATTCAGTCCGTATTTGATAGACTAGAAGAGTTTTGGGCGATTGGCGCTTCGTTCGTGCTCTTCGATGTCAATGGTGAGTACCGGCAAGTACTCGACAAGCTGTCGTGTCCGATAAATTCGAGCTATCTCAAAGCAACTGATCCAGGGGCAGTCATCGAAGATTCTACGCGGAGTATTCTCGGAGCCGAGGAAATAAGCCGTTTTCGACGACCTCACTGGTTTATGACCGTCGACGAATGGGCTCTCTTGTTGCGCACCAGTGAACGGTCTCAGAAGCCTGCCCTTCGCACGGCGCTCGGGCTGACCACACTTTTCGCTAAGCAAGACGATGGCATCATCGAGGATACGGCTGGCATCTCCACCATTCAAAATCACGTTTTGGCTAAAACCTTGTTGGCGATTCTTCAGAATGATGCCAGCAGCCCGAGCAAGTCAGATCGCCTCGCGGCCATCCTCGCGGTCTTCAAGACCGATAAGATCAATATCCCCCAGATCAGGCACCAATTTAAGGTAAACTATGGATCGCTAGCCGATGCCGTTGGTTTGTCTGAGTTTCTGTCTCGTTTTGTTCAGGACGAACCTGTCCTGCTAACATATGCAAACAAGCCATTCTCCTTCGAGAGACTTCAAGCCGCACTCGATCTCGCCCTGCACTACGAAGATGCGAACGGAAACAAGCAAATAAGAGACTATTGCTCGCAGATGGTGACGCGGTTGAAATCTGTTTCTGACAACCCCGACTTTGAGGTTTTGCGATCTTCTGTTGAAGACCTAGAAGATCACGACAGGGAGCCGACGCACTTCGTTGATCGACTTCTTAGTCTTGCATGGGAGGGCACAAGCTACCGGAAAGATCGTCAAATCTGCATCATCGACCTAAACGATGCTTCCGACGAGATTGTCGAGCTCGCATCTGCCGTTGTTGCCAGGTTAATCTTCGACCGGATGCGTCGTGCGACGCCCCGCAACAAGATGCCGGTTCATCTGATACTCGAAGAGGCTCATCGCTACATCTCCGAACGCCCCAGCCGCTTTGCCATAGACGCAGGCGTAACCTTTCAGCGGATTGCCAAAGAAGGCCGGAAATACGGGGCTTTCCTGATTGTCGCTTCGCAACGGCCGAGCGAGCTCTCGAAGACGGTTCTCTCGCAGTGTAACAACTTCATCATCCATCGCATCCAAAACCCCGACGACCTATCGCAGATCAAGCAGATGACGCCATTCATCTCGGAAACGGTTCTGAAGCGCTTGCCATCGCTACCAAAACAGCACGCGCTGATTTTCGGAAGTGCTGTAAAAATTCCGACCACTTTCCGCGTCAGAAACGCCGATCCGACTCCCAACAGTGATGATACCCAGATCAGAGATCTCTGGTATGTTCCGGAAAATTCAACACTGTCTTGGCGTTCTTAAACATCG
Source organism: Alphaproteobacteria bacterium (assembly GCA_965202745.1). Classification (GTDB taxonomy): domain Bacteria; phylum Pseudomonadota; class Alphaproteobacteria; order Bin95; family Bin95; genus JACKII01. Next base: position 47,499 of record CBDBCB010000012.1, on the reverse strand, counting down.
CTGTTCCGTTTTGCCGCGAGTCGCCGTTAATCTGTGGCTATGGCGGGAGTTGGGAGCGTTTGAGTGGACAACGAGAAGGAAAAGCCCGTTCTGCGCGATACGACAAAGCCGGAGCATCGGCCGTCCTGGGGTGTGAGCCGCGACAACGCGCCGAAGGGCGCAACGGCGATCAATTGGGGCGACAGGGGCGTCCTCGCCCCATCAGGGGTCGAGTGCGGCTGAGTGCAGAATAGGGCACTAAGCTCGGCTTTGGGTGCGGAAGTGGCTGTCACGCTTCGTTCTCGACCAGATACGAGAGTGTCCGATTTTCTGTGTGTGAGTAATTCAGTCCCTGCTTCATTCACGAAGGAGCATGCCGACCATGACGATTTCCCAGGAACTACTGGACGAGCTGCTGAGCGGCGTTGAACGACCGGAGGATTTGCTGGGCGATCAGGGTCTGATGAAGGAACGGAAGGTCCCGTTGATGGAGCCGATGCTGGGGGCTGAGCTAACCGAACATCTTGGCTATAAACCCGGCGAAGAGCCTGCCAACCAAAGCAACCGGCGCAATGGCCCTTCGCGCAAGACGTTGAAAGGCAAGGCTGGGGCGCTGCCAATTGATGTCCCTCGCGACCGGGAAGGCCGTTTCGAGCCTGAGCGGATCAAGAAGGGCCAGACCCGGATTGACGGGATGGACGACAAGATCATTGGGCTTTACGCGGCGGGTCTGTCGACCCGCGCCATTCGCGCCCCTCTGGAAGAGGTCTATGGGCTGAAGGGGTCGGCAGACTTGGTCAGCCGTGTCACCGACGCCGTTCTGGAGGAGGTCTCCGCTTGGCAAAACCGCGCCCTGGAGCCGATGTATCCCCTCGTTTTCCTCGACGCGCTTGGGGTCACAATCCGCGATCCAGAAAGCCGCCAGGTCAAAAACAAGGCTGTTTACGGGGCATTGGGCGTCACCCCCGAGGGCGAACGCGAGGTTCTGGGGCTTTGGATCGCCAACAATGAAGGGACCCAATTCTGGCTCTCGGTGATGAACAACCTGTGCAATCGCGGCGTCGAAGACATCCTCATCGCCGTCGTCCATGGCCTCAAGGGCTTCCCAGATGCCATCAATGCGGCCTTTCCCGACACCACCGTGCAACCCTGTATCGTGCCTCTCGTGCCCCATTCCCTGAACTTCTGCGGCTGGAAAGACCGCAAGATCGTCGCATCGGCTCTCAAGCCGATTGATCAAGCCACAGATGACAAAGAGGCCGAGAAAGCGCGCGCGGCGGTCGAAGACGAATGGGGCCAAAAATACCCCTCAATCGCCCCGAGTTGGCGGCGGGCGTGGCAGGAAGTCATCCCGTTCTTCGCCTTCCCACCAGCCGGGCGCAAAATCATCGACACGACCAACGCTATCGAAAGCCTCAACAGGGTGATCCGAAAGACCACCAAAACACGGGGCAGCTTTCCAACCGACGCCGCCGCGACAAAACTGATCTATCTGGCAATCGGCAGCTTTGAGAAGACAGGCAGGGCCGTCAGACAATGGGTTGCTGCCCGAAACCAGTTCGCTATTCTATACCCAGAACGGGTCAATCAATGACCCGTCAAACTCCCATGGGCTAAATCTCATACACAGAGCGTCGGATACTCCCGGATTCTGACCTTCATTGCCGAAGATAAAGCCGATGATAGGCTGGGTCTGGTTTTTGGTATTGACCGAGCCACTGACGCCTTTTTCAATGACGGTGATGGAGCCATCAACGCCTGCCTGCCAATTGTCACTTTGCAGGAACTTTTTCAGTGCCCTTTCGGTCATGAACATAATCACTTCCGACCGGTTCTCGATGCCTGCCTGGAAGCCAATGGAGGCGGAATTGGTCTGGTAGTAACCCTTGGTTACACCGCCAATGCGCAACTCGCCCACGCCGCGGGCGCCACCGATGATCAAGCCAGCTTTGGTGACATCCGGGAAAATCAAAACCGCTTTGGCAGTCTCGCTGAGCTCCCTGGCGACGCCATTGCTGGAATACAGTTTGGCCAGCGCATCATCGGATTCTGCTTTGATCACATTGGCGGTTTCCGCCATGGCTGCGGCTGGTACTAAGTGTTCCATCCCGGCTAATCGGATAGCCCCTCGTCGCTCTGCGTTTTTCATGGCACGCTGTGTTTTGACCGAGGCGCGGGATGGGAGAGCGACATGGTGATCAAGCTTCACAGTCAGGCGACGACGCCACCGAAGATCAGGGCGGCCATACAGGCCAGTGACGACCCTGCGTGGGTTCTTGCCGAGCGTCACGGGACCACGGAACAGACCGTATGGAAATGGCACCAGCGTGCCAGCGTGGAGGATCGCAGCCACACGCCCCATCGCCTTCAGACGACGTTGACGCCAGCGCAGGAAGCTGTCGCGGTGGCCCTCCGCAAGACGCTTTTGGTCTCGCTGGATGATCTGCTGGCGGTGGTGCGCGAGTTCTTGAACCCGAAGGCCTCCCGCTCTGGCCTTGACCGCTGCTTGCGTCGGCATGGCGTGGGGCCCCTGCGCGCCCTGAAAGCAGCATCGCCCCGGCCAAAGCACAGCGCCTTCAAAGCCTATGAACCCGGTTCCATCCCCATCGACCTGAAATACCTGCCACCGATGGCAGATGAGAGCCGCCGCCGTTCCCTCTTCGTGGCCATCGACAGGGCAACGCGTTGGGTTGTTGTCAGGGTCTACAACAGCAAGACAGCGGCCAATGCCCGGCGCTTCCTGCGCGCCCTGGAGCGCGCCTGCCCGATGCGGATCCGCCCCATACTCCCGGATAATGGAAAAGAGTTCACGGATCGCCTCTTCGGTCTGCGCCAGCGCGCCGCAACAGGCGCGCATGAATGCGACACGCTGGGCGCCGCCCTCGATATCGATCATCGCCTGACGCTGCCTAGGTCACCTCAGACCAACGGTATGGTCGAACGGTTCAATGGCCGCATCGAAGAGGTTCTGCAGAGCCATCCCTTCCGATCCGGCGAGGTTCTGGAAGCCACGCTGCTTCGCTATGTCTGGCTTTACACCCAGCCGCTGCCGCAATCAGCCCTGGGCAGCAAGACGCCCTTGCAGGCAATGAAGGGATGGCGCAAACCCAAACCAGAGCTGGTCAGGAAACAGCCATATTACCTTCCCTTCTTGGAAACATATAGAACCATGTGCCTTGCTCCGGAGCCGAAATTTCGGCGCCTGTTGGAGGATGTCCGCGAGCTGCGGCTAGCCGCGTGACGCTTCTCCGCGCTTGTAAGAAGCACGCACAATTTCACCACTTTTCGGCAAGGTGACGGCGGTCACCGCAACATATTGACAATCGTCTCGTATAGTGTTATGTAATCGCTCTACATTGGAGGAGCGAAACCATGACCAGCGGGAGGAGCCTGAAATTCGGTGCGTCTGTGCGCCGGGAGCGGGAGGAGAAGGAGATCGGTTTGCGGGAAATGGCAAAAATGATCGGCGTCAGCCCGACCTATCTCTCGAAAGTCGAACGGGACGAGTTCCAGCCGCCGGCCGAGGACAAGGTGATCGCCATCGCAAAAATTCTGGGTCGCGATCAAGACGAGCTGTTGGCGTTGGCCGGCAAGGTGTCCTCCGACCTGACCGAGATCATTCGGGGTCATCCCCGCGAGTTGGCGGCGCTTCTGAGGACGACCAAGGGAATGACGGCGGACGATGTGGCCCGATTGGCCCACGAGGCGGAGAAGCCGAAGGATAAATAGGAGCCCTGACTGGCGGCAGATGCAGATGAGGATGAAGGATTGATGCCCAGGAATGTACCCTATCTGGCCGAGGAGGCCATGGAACTCGACGCAGAGGCGTTGCTTGCCGAGTTCGCCCGGGCGCGCAGCGTGGTCATCGAGCCGCTTATTCCCATCGAAGACATTGTCGAAAAGCACCTCAAGCTCGGCATCGAGTTCAACGATACCCACGACCTGTTCGGGCTTCCCCGCGCCGGCCTCGATCTCGGTCAGGGGCCGGACATCCTCGGTGCGATGTTCTTCGATGAGAAACGCATCGTCATCGACGAAAGCCTCGATCCCGAGGAGAATCCGGCGAGGGAAGGACGCTACCGTTTCACCCTGGCGCATGAGGGCGGCGGCCATTGGCGGCTTCACCGGCATCTGTTTGCCAAGGACGCGGCCCAGGCATCGCTGTTCGGCGGCAAGGCCGCCCCGTTCGTGGTTTGCCGGTCGAGTCAGGCGAAGGAGCGTGTCGAATGGCAGGCGGACTTCTATGCGTCATGCCTGCTGATGCCGCGCAAGCTTGTTTTCGCCGCTTGGGACAAGGCCTTTCCGGACCGCAAGCGGCGGGTGCTCTCTCCGAATGCCCCGGTCGATCATCCGTTCGTCGAGGTGCCCCGGATTTCCTGCCAAGTCGGCGAATATGACTGCTCCGAAAGCGACGACGAAGCGCTCGATCAGCTCGCCCGACCGTTCGCCGAGAAGTTTCTCGTCTCGCCCATCGCCATGCGGATCAGGCTGGAGAAGCTGGGTCTTTTGATGCGCGAGGTGCCGCACCAGCGGATTTTCGGCGCCGGCTGAACCCCTTTTTTAAGGAGTATGTGAATTGACAACTGTACAGGAAACGGCAAGGCAGATGCCGCAGCGGAGCCGGCCCTTCGAGACGCGGGACTTTTATCTCGCCTGCTTCCTGCGGTGCACGGGCTACGCCCTGCTGGAGATGCGTGCCGAAGGCCGGCGAAAAGTGTTCGTCTTCGAGGACAGGCACGGCCGGGAGGCCGATGTACTGTCTTTTTTCGGTGACCGGACCACCGTTCCGCCCCTGGCGTTCTCCTCCATCATCAAGGACATGAAGGCGCTGCTGCACAATGCATGATCACAACGACATCAACTCGACCCCCTGCGGGCCGCAGGCCCGTGAAGCCCTCAACCGGCTGTTCGAAGTCGTCATGGACGGTTTGCGGCACGGACATTTCCGGTGCGCCATCACCAGCGCCATCGGCAAGAACAACAAGCGCGACCTCGTGATCGAGGCAGGCAAGTCCCACAAGTTCACCATACCGGAGGACGACCTGCCGCGCTGACAAGGTGCGCGAGCGGGCGATCCCTAGGATGGGGACGCCGGATATGCAAATGACGATACGATCCGACGTTATCGGTGGGAATCCGAGGCCGAAGATCAGAGGCACGGAGCGGCGGAAAGCCGGCCGTGAGATATTCGGTGAAAGCTGCAAACGACAATTTGGATGACAACCGGATCGAACGAACCCGTGAGGTCTGGCAACCGCGCATCGGACGCGACCTGAGCCGCGACGAGGCAAAACAGATCGCCGACAACGTCGCCGGTTTCTTTTCCGTTCTGGCCGAGTGGTCGCGGGCCGAACCGCCGGTGCCCGCCAACGACAATACCGGCGCGGCCATCCCTGACGACAAGGAGGGGTGCCATGACCGCTGAACCCATCGCCAAGGCCCTCGGCGGGCGCAAAATCGGGAGCGGCTGGATCGCCCGCTGTCCCGCCCATGACGACCGCAATCCCAGCCTGTCCCTGTCGACGGGCAAGGACGGCAAGGTCCTGCTGCGCTGCCACGCCGGATGCGACCAGGCCCAGCTGATCGACGCCCTGCGCGCCCGTGGCTTGTGGGACCAGCGCGGACGGCAATTTGATCGGTCCCGGGCCGTCAAGGTCCGCCAACCAAAAAACACGCCGCCGGAACGCGGCGACTCGGACAGGACGGAATACGCGCTCCGCATCTGGCGGGCGGCGGTCTCGGCCTCGAACACCCTGGCCGAAGACTACCTGCAATCGCGTGGCCTGCGCCTGCAGGGCTCATCGGCCTTGCGGTTTCACGGCGGATTGAGGCACCCCTCGGGCGGGACCTGGCCCGCCATGGTGGCGCTCGTCTCCCGTGGTCCCGACGATGCCCCGCTGGCCATCCACCGCACGTTTCTGGGGCACGACGGCAGTGGCAAGGCGCCGGTCGATCCGCAGAAGATGATGCTCGGTCCCTGTCGGGGCGGGGCGGTCCGCCTTGCGGCGCACTCCGACCTGCTGATGGTCGGCGAAGGCATCGAGACCTGCCTCGCGGCCATGCACGCAACGGGAAACCCCACCTGGGCGGCGCTGTCCACCTCCGGGCTGCGGGCGCTCGACCTGCCCGGCGATGTGCGCGAGGTGATCGTTCTGGCCGACGGAGACGATCCCGGCGAGGCCGCCGCCCGCGACTGCGCCCTGCGCTGGCAACGGAAGGGCCGGCGCGTGCGCATCGTCCGGCCGCCGCGCGGGCAGGACTTCAACGACATGCTGACCGCCCAGGCGCTCCGCAACCGGGAGGGCCGGCAATGACAATGGACAAGGTCGACGAGACCGTGTTCCCGGATGCGGTTCCGGACGGAATCCCGGATGATGATGAAAACCCGATAGCGGCTGCCATCGCCGGCGCCGAGGAAATCCCCGATCCGCTGGACGGGCTTGTCGAGCGGGTGGCTGACGATCCCGGCGCGCCGTTCACGCCCGACGTGCTGGCGCGGCTGTCGGCGATGAAGAAGGAGGATCGCGCCGGCTTCGAGGCGTTGAGGGCGCAGCTGAAGAAAGCCGGATGCCGCGTGACTTCCCTCGACGAGGCGATCATGGAGGAAAGCGGAGACGGCGGCCGGGGGCCGACCCAGGCCGACATCCTGATCGATCTTTCCGAGACCGCCGAGTTGTTCCATTCCGCCGATGGCACGGCTTTCGCCGATCTGGACATCAACGGGCACCGGGAAACCTGGCCGGTTCGCACCAAGGGGTTCAAGCGCTGGCTGGCGCGGCGGTTCTTCGAGGCGACGGGCGGCGCGCCGAGTTCGGAGGCCCTGCAATCCGCGCTCAACGTGGTCGAGGCGAAGGCGCATTTCGATGCACCGGAACTGCCGGTGTTCATTCGGGTCGGCGGGATCGATGGCAAACTCTATCTCGACCTCGGCGACGAAGCCTGGCGCGCCATCGAGATTGCGACGACCGGGTGGCAGGTGGTCGAAAAACCGCCGGTGCGGTTTCGCCGTGCCGCCGGAATGAAACCCTTGCCGGTCCCGATTCCGGGTGGATCGGTTGATGCCCTGCGCTCCTTCCTCAACGTGCCGTCCCGTGCCGACTTCGTGCTCGTGGTGGCCTGGGCGCTGGCGGTGCTGCGCAATCGCGGCCCCTATCCGGTGATCGTGCTGTCGGGCGAGCAGGGCTCGGCCAAGTCCACCTTTTCGGCCATCCTGCGGTCTTTGCTCGATCCCAACACAGCACCGTTGCGCGCTCTGCCGCGCGAAGACCGCGACCTTTTCATCGCCGCCAACAACGGGCATGTGCTCGCTTTCGACAACGTCTCGGGCCTGCCGGCGTGGATATCGGACACGCTCTGTCGGCTGGCGACCGGCGGCGGATTCGCGGTCCGTCAGCTCTATACCGACCAGGACGAGGTGCTGTTCGACGCCGCCCGTCCGGTGATCCTCAACGGCATCGAGGACATCGTGACAAGGCCCGATCTCGCCGACCGGGCGGTGTTCCTGACCCTGGAGGCTATTCCCGAGGACAGCCGGCGCCCAGAGGCGGAACTTTGGGCCGCCTTCGAGTCCGAAAGGCCGAGAATACTGGGGGTGCTTCTCGACGCGGTGGCGGAAGGCCTGAAGCGTCTCCCGGACACGCATCTGCCGAAGCTGCCCCGCATGGCGGACTTCGCCCTGTGGGCATCGGCCTGCGAGACCGCCATCTGGCCCGCCGGCGCCTTCTGGTCGGCCTATTGCGAAAACCGGGACGAGGCGGTCGAGAATGTGATCGAAGCAGATCCCGTGGCGGCGGCGGTGCGCGCTGTGATGGTGGAGCGGACGGAGTGGACCGGAACGGCGACGGACCTTCTGGGCGCCCTTGCCGAGGAAGCCGGGGAGCGTGTCGCCAAGTCCAAGACCTGGCCCACCAACCCTCGGGCCTTGTCCGGCCGCCTGCGCCGGGCCGCCGCCTTCCTGCGCAAGGTCGGCATCGAGATCGATTACGCCAAGGAAGGCCGGGCACGCACCCGGATCATCCACATGACGGCCAAGGGAAGTCTTGCCAATCCGGATAGCGGCGGGGCCCAACCGTCCGTACCGTCTGCATCGTCCGCGATCCCGCCGAGCGGCAACGGAGCCAACTTTTTCCGCGACACCACCATGCGGACGGTTGACGGCACTGCGGACGCTGGAGCGGGCGCAGGACGGAACGACACGGTTTCATCCGTCAGCGCCAATCCCTTGAAAACCAAGGATACGGACGGTGCGGACGCAACGGACGCAAAACATCCATCGCAATCCGATCCGGAAGAAAACGGACAGCAGGGCTGGAGGGCGACGCTATGACGGTGGTGGAAGCCCTCCGGGCGGCACGGGCTGCCGGTGTCGGGATTGACCTTCATGGTGACGACCTGGTTCTCGAAGCCTCGTCTCCGCCGTCGAATGTCATTCTCGACGCCCTGTCCCGCAACAAGGCCGGGATCGTTGCCCTGCTGCGTCCTGGTGACGACGGGTGGAATGCCGGAGACTGGCGGGTGTTTTTCGACGAGCGGGCCGGGATCGCCGAGTTCGATGGCGGCCTCCCGCGCCCCGAGGCCGAAGTACGGGCCTTTGCCTGTTGCGTCGCCGAATGGATGAACCGGCACCCGCTGACCTCCTCGCCCGACCGGTGCCTCGCCTGCGATGGTGGTGACAGCGCCAACGATCCCCTGTTGCCCTTCGGGACCGATACCCATGGCCATGCCTGGCTGCATTCCCGCTGCTGGGCCGGTTGGCACCAGGCCCGGAAAGCTGACGCTGTCACCGCTCTTGTCGCCATGGGCGTCGAAAAACCGACCGACTTTCCAAACGATTTCGGAAAAAACGGGAGCACATGATGGGTGGTCTCGGATCGGGGCGGTCGTGGGGCCTGGGGCACGATACGGTGGAGTCCTGCCGTTCCATCGACGTGAACCGGCTCCACCGGGAGGGTTGTCTGCGTTCCGGGTGGCAAGGCGGCTGGCAGTGGAGCCGCGACGGCGAGAAGGTGGCGTCCATCAACCTGCGCGCCGAGGGAGATCGGCTGCACCTGTCCTATCGGGTGCGCATCGCGGGCGGCGAATGGGAAGATGTGGAGGAGACCGTCCGCATCGTCCAAGTTCCCTGCCGGTTCGGCGGGATGCGACCCTATTTCATCTGCCCCGGTGTCGTGAACGGGATCCCCTGCGGCCGGCGCGTCGTCAAGCTGCACGGGCCAGGACGGTATCTTCTGTGCCGGCATTGCTATCGCCTGGCGCACGCCAGCCAGAGCGAGGGCATGTGGGACCGGGCACTGCGCCGGGCCAACAAAATCCGCATACGCCTTGGCGGCGAACCCGGCATGGCGATGCCGTTCCCGCCGCGTCCCACGGGCATGTGGCGGCGCACCTACGAGCGCCTGCGCGAGGAAGTCTACGAGGCAGAGCGGTTTGCCGACGAGGCTTTTCTGATTCGCGCCGAAAAGCTGCTGAACCGCATCGACACCCCCAAACGGAAAGGAACCTTCTGGCCATGACCGAGACCCGAGACTTCCTGCCGGCGGAGAGCGCCGGGACCGAGATCCCCCGCTTCAACGCCCTCAAGCACGGCGTTCTCTCCAGTTACACCGTGCTGCCCTGGGAAGACGCCGACGAATACGCCGCCCTGGTGGCATCCCTGGTTTCCGAGCATCGCACGAACGGGCCGACCGAGGAGCACCTGGTCGAAGAACTGGCCGGTATTCTGTGGCGGAAACGCCGGCTGCGGCTCGCCGAAGCGGCCGCTCATCAACACGGTCTTGAGGACGCCACCGAACCCTATTGGGGCACGGTCAAGGCCGCGCTGGTGCATCTGGATGGAGGCAAGCAGATCGAGCGGGTCGTCGATGCGATCCGCAACACGCAAGAGGAAACGGCAGAGGAATCTTCCGACCTGGACGAGGACGAGGGCATGACCGCCAAGGCCGTCACCATCCTGGGTGCGGGGAAACCCAAAGCCTACGAGCAAGCGGTCGCAGCGCTCCGGGCCGATACCCGCGAATGGTGGGAGGACATGATTTCCCGCGATCCGGAGGATTTCGACGAGGACGAGAACCCGTTCACTGCCGATGCAGAGGGTCTTCGCCGGTTTATCGAGAAGGACCTTCGGCCGTGGTACGTCCAGCGACGCAAGGAGCTGGAAAACCGTCAGCTCATCCGGGCGCAGGCGTTCGGCCAGTCACTCGATCCCGACAAGCTGTCGCGCCTGGCCCGTTACGAGGTGCATCTGGACCGCAAGCTGGAGCGCACCCTGGCCATGCTGCTGCGGCTCCAGGACCTGCGACGGGAGGCGGGTGGACACTGATCCGTTTCGCAAAATGCACGGGTCCTTCCTCGCGAAAATTCCATACGGGCGGGTGAGGCGCGGTGGATCGCCAGCAACAGCCCGGATTTTTTGGGAATCCACCGGGAATCCAGAATCCAGTTTCTTTCGTTTCCCATGACTAAAATCGACAAAATTCTCAAAAATCCTTCCTTAATCGAGATATTTTCCGTACTCTCGCACCCGGAGGTCCGTTAATGCCGGAAATTTCCGCTGCCAAAGCTATCGACGAGATGCCCGAGGCCTTCGTGTCGGATACGGCGATCAGCCGTGAGGTATCGCGCGCAGTCAAGGCGGGCAGGCTGCGCAAGCTCGCGTCCCGGCTTTATACCCGAAATCTGGCCGATCCGCCCGACGCGGTCGTCGGGCGCAATCTCTGGAATATCGTCGCCGGTTACTTTCCCGGTGCGCTGATCGCCGACCGCACGGCGCTGGAAAACGCTCCGGCCGATGACGGCTCGGTCTGCCTGGTTTCCGACACGGGGCGCGACATCAAGCTGCCGGGGCACACCCTGCGCCCTCGACGCGGCGTTGCCCCTCTTGCCACGGACCGGCCCTTCATCGCCGGCCTGTTCCTGAGCTCGACGGCACGAGCCTATCTGGAAAACATGCGCCCGTCACGCGCGCGCGGCGGCCTAGGCGGCCGCACCCTGTCGCGCAACGAGTTCGAGGAACGGCTGGACACCCTGATCCGGCGATCCGGCGAGGACGCCGCCAACCGCCTGCGCGACGAGATCCGCACCGCCGGCAAGGCGCTCGATATGGACGACGAGGCGGCCGAGCTCGACGCCCTGATCGGTTCCCTGCTGGGCATTCGAGAGTCCGAACTGAGCGCACCCGCCGCCATTGCCCGCCAGAAAGGGCGGCCGTTCGACCCGGACCGGATGGCGCTGTTCCAGAGCCTGCACGCGGCATTGCGCGATCATCCGCCGCTGGCCCGCATCGCCCCGGCCCGAGGCCCGGAAGGCGACGCCACGCTTGCCTTCTTCGAGGCCTATTTTTCGAACTTCATCGAGGGCACCGAGTTCGCCGTCGAGGAGGCCGCCGACATCGTCTTTCGCGGCGTCATCCCCAACGAGCGGCCCCAGGATGCCCACGACGTGCTCGGCACCTGGCGCATCGTCTCCGACGCCCGGGAGATAACGCGCACGCCCGAAAGCGGCGAGGACCTGACTCGGCTGCTCAAGGCCCGCCACGCCGCCATCATGGAGAGCCGTCCCGACAAGGGGCCGGGCATGTTCAAGCTATCGGAGAACCGCGCGGGCTCGACCGTCTTCGTCACCCCCGACCTGGTGGCAGGCACCCTGGACCAGGGCTTCACGCTCTGTCGCAGCCTGGAAACGCCGTTCCAGCGCGCCGTGTTCATCATGTTCCTGGTCTCCGAGGTTCGTCCCTTCGCCGGCGGCAACGGGCGCACCGCTCGCGTGCTGATGAACGCCGAACTGATCGCCGCCGGGGAGGAGGAGCGCATCGTCATCCCGACGGTCTATCGCGTCAACTACCTCTCGGCCCTCAAGGCGCTGTCGCAAAGCGGACGGCCGGAACCGCTGATCCGCATGCTCGACTACGCCCAGCGCTGGACCGCCGCCGTCGACTGGCGCTCGGTCGCGGAGACCCGGCGCGAACTGGAGGACTGCAACGCCTTCCTCGACGCCGCCGTCGCCGAGGAGGAAGGCAGGCGGCTCAAGATGCCCGGCGGAGCGGAGAGGGGGAGCTGATGGACAAGAAGAGCCTCTCCGAACGCGACATCTGCACCAAGTTCATCACCCCGGCGGTCAGGAAGGCCGGCTGGGACGAGGTGACGCAAATCCGCGAGGAGGTCAGCTTCACTAAGGGCCGCATCATCGTGCGCGGCAAGCTGGTCAGTCGGGGCAAGGGCAAGCGCGCCGATTACATCCTCTACTACAAGTCCAACATCCCCATCGCGCTGATCGAGGCCAAGGACAACACCCACGCCATCGGCGACGGCATGCAGCAGGGGCTGGAATATGCCGAGACCCTGGACATCCCCTTCGTGTTCGCGTCGAACGGCGACGGATTCGTCTTCCACGACCGGACAGGCACGGCGCCGGAGAAGGAATCCACATTGGACAACGACTCGTTTCCGTCGCCCGCCGACCTGTGGGCGCGGTTCCGCGCCTGGAAGGGCCTGACGCCGGAAGCCGAGGAGATCGTGCTCCAAGACTACCACGACGACGGCAGCGGCAAGACTCCGCGTTACTACCAGGTGAACGCCATCAACGCCGCCATCGAGGCCATCGCCCGGGGCCGCGACCGCGTGCTGCTGGTCATGGCGACGGGCACCGGCAAGACCTACACCGCCTTCCAGATCATCTGGCGGCTGTGGAAGGCGGGCCGCAGGAAGCGCATCCTTTTCCTCGCCGACCGCAACGTCCTGATCGACCAGACCATGCTCAACGACTTCCGCCCGTTCGATCCGGCCATGGCCAAGCTCTCGACCAAGTCCAAGACCATCGAACGCGCCGACGGTACGTCCGAAGACCTGACCAAGGCCATCGACGGCAAGCGGCGGATCGACACCGCCTACGAAATCTATCTCGGGCTCTATCAGGCGATCACCGGGCCGGAGGAACGCCAGAAGATCTACCGAGAGTTCTCTCCCACCTTCTTCGACCTGATCGTCATTGACGAGTGTCATCGCGGCAGCGCCGCCGAGGATTCGGCCTGGCGGGAAATCCTCAACTATTTCTCGTCCGCCACCCTGATCGGCCTGACCGCCACACCCAAGGAAACCAAGTACGTCTCCAACATCCATTACTTCGGCGAGCCGGTTTACACCTACTCCCTGAAACAGGGCATCCGCGACGGTTTCCTCGCCCCCTACAAGGTCATCAAGGTTCACGTCGACCGCGACGTCGAGGGCTACCGCCCCGAAAAGGGGCAACTGGACCGCGAGGGCAACGAGATCGAGGACCGCATCTACAACACCAAGGACTTCGACCGCACCCTGGTGCTCGACGACCGCACCAAGCTGGTCGCGGGCAAGGTCACGGCGTTCCTGAAGGAAAGCGGCGACCGCTTCCAGAAGGCGATCATTTTCTGCGTCGACCAGGAGCACGCGGCCCGCATGCGCCAGGCGCTGATCAATGAGAACGCCGATCTGGTGGAGGAGAATCACCGCTACGTCATGCGGATCACCGGCAGCGACAAGGAAGGCCAGGACCAGCTCGGCAACTTCATCGACCCGGAATCGAAATATCCGGTGCTCGTCACCACCTTGCGGCTGCTCTCCACCGGCGTCGACGCCCAGACCTGCCGGCTGATCGTGCTCGACCGCGAGGTCGGCTCCATGACCGAGTTCAAGCAGATCGTCGGGCGCGGCACCCGCGTTCACGAGGACACGAGGAAGTTCTATTTCACGCTGATGGATTTCCGGGGTGCGACCAGCCATTTCGCCGACCCGGATTTCGACGGCGAGCCGGTGCAGATCTACCAGCCCGGGGACGACGACCCGATGACGCCGCCAGACGATGCACCGCCCCCCGGCGAAGACGGCATTCCGTCGGAACCGGGCGATGACGAAACCATCGTCGACGGCCCGCCCGACATCACCCTGCCGCTCACCGGCGGCGGCATGCGCAAGGTCTATGTGGACGGTGTCGACGCGACCATCATCGCCGAGCTTGTGAAGTATCTTGACGAGAACGGCAAGCTGGTCACCGAGTCCCTGCGCGACTTCACCAAGAAGGCACTCAGGAAACGCTTCGCCAGCCTGGACGACTTCCTCAAACGCTGGAAGAGCTCGACACGCAAGCAGGCCATCGTCGAGGAACTGAAGGCCGAAGGGCTGCCGCTCGATCCCATCGCCGAGGAATTGGGCAAAGACCTCGATCCCTTCGACCTGATCTGCCATATCGCCTTCGACGCCAAGCCGCTGACCCGGCGCGAGCGGGCGGAGAACGTCAAGAAGCGCGATGTGTTCACCAAGTACGGCGACCAGGCCCGCGCCGTGCTCGACGCCCTGTTGGCCAAGTACGCCGACGAAGGTGTGCTCAATCTCGACGACGCCACCGTGCTGAAGGTGACGCCCTTCACCGAAATGGGCAGCGTTGTCCAACTCATCAACGCGTTCGGCAACAAGGCGGGGTTCGAGAAGGCCGTCCACGAATTGCAGAACGCACTCTACCAGGAGACTGCCTGAACCATGATCGTCCACACCCTCGTCAAATCCATTCAGGACATCATGCGCCAGGACACCGGCGTCGATGGCGATGCGCAGCGCATCAGCCAAATCACCTGGCTGTTCTTCCTCAAGATCATCGACGACCAGGACCAGGAACTGGAGCTGATGCGCGACAACTACGCCTCCCCGATCCCGGATGCCTACCGGTGGCGTAGCTGGGCGGCGGACCCGGAGGGCATGACCGGCGACGCCCTGCTGGCCTTCGTCAATGACGACCTGTTTCCGGCGCTGAAGAATCTGCAAATCTCGGACCGGCTCGGCGACCGCCGCCGCGTGGTGCGCGACGTGTTCGAGGACGCCTACAACTACATGAAGTCCGGCCGGCTGATGCGGCGGGTGGTCAACACGATCAGCCAGGTCGATTTCAACGACCTGTCCGAGCGCCAGCATTTTGGCGACATCTACGAAAAGATCCTCAACGACCTGCAATCGGCTGGCAACGCGGGCGAATACTACACGCCGCGCGCCGTCACCTCCTTCATGGTCCAGATGATCGACCCGCATCCGGGCGAGACGCTGTTCGACCCCGCCTGCGGCACCGGCGGCTTCCTGACCTGCGCCATCCGGCACATGCAGGCGAATTACGTCAAGCGCCCCGAGGACGTGGCCACGATGCAGGCCGGCCTCCGCGCGGTGGAGAAGAAGCAGCTTCCCCACATGCTCTGCGTTACCAATATGTTGCTGCATGGCATCGAGGACCCGAGCTTCGTCCGCCACGACAACACCCTGGCACGGCCCTATATCAGCTGGAAACAGAAGGACTGGGTGGACATCGTGCTCACCAACCCCCCTTTCGGCGGCAAGGAGGAGGACAGCATCGAGAGCAACTTCCCGCAGCACTTCTGCACGCGGGAAACCGCCGACCTCTTCCTCGCCCTGATCGTGCGCCTGCTGAAACGCGGCGGACGCGCCGCCGTGGTCCTGCCCGACGGCTCGCTGTTCGGCGAGGGCGTCAAGACCCGGCTCAAGGAACACCTGATGAAGGAATGCAACCTCCACACTATCGTGCGCCTGCCCAATTCGGTGTTCCGGCCCTATGCCTCCATCGGCACCAACCTGCTGTTCTTCGAAAAGGGCGCGCCGACGCAGGACATCTGGTTCTGGGAACATCAGGTGCCAGAGGGGCAGAAGGCCTATTCCATGACCCGGCCCATCCGGCTGGAGCATCTGGCCGACTGCGCCGCCTGGTGGGGCGGGCCGCAGCGCGAGGGGCGGGTAGAGTCCGAGCGCGCCTGGAAGGTCAGCGCCGAGGAGGTGAAGGCGAGAGGATACAACCTCGACATCAAGAACCCCCACAGTGTGGCCGAAGATCACGGCGACCCCGAGACGCTGCTGCAGGATCTGACCGCCGCCGAGGCCGATGTGGCGGCGATCCGAGACCAATTGAAGGCGATCCTGTCCGAGGCGCTCCTGGATCATCCCGCCGGGCGGGAACCGCACGGCGGACACGATGAGGCGGCAGGAAAATCACTCCGATGAACGCCGACCGTCTGCTCGCCCTCTACGAACAGGTGGCCGAAGCGCCCGACGCGGTTCCCCGCCTGCGCCGCTTCGTGCTGGACCTCGCCGTGCGGGGGAATCTCGTGGCGCAGGACGCAAGCGACGAACCGGCGTCGGAGTTGCTGAAGCGGATCGCGGCGGAGAAGGTGCGGCTGGTGAATGCGGGGGAGATCAGGAAGCCCCGCGACCTCGCCAATGGCGAGGAACTTGAGTCGCCTTTTGATATTCCCGCGTCTTGGGCGTGTGTCTCGCTCGGGCGCGTCTTAGACTTCAAGTACGGGAAGGGCATGAAGGCAAGCGAACGCTTGGACGATGGCCCGGTTCCCGTATTCGGCTCCAATGGAATTGTCGGTTACACCACGGCACCGCTCACCGAAGAGCCTGCGATCATCGTTGGTCGCAAAGGGTCGGCCGGCGCGCTCAATCTCTGCTATGGCCCATCGTGGACGACGGACGTTGCCTACTATGTCGAGGCCCCGCGCTTCTTCAGTCTGCGGTATCTGTTTCTGACGCTCCAGGCCTTGGACCTCGATACGCTTGGCAAAGGTGTGAAGCCGGGCCTTAGCAGGGCAGATGCCTATCCGCTCCTTCTGGGTATCCCACCCCTCGCCGAGCAGCGGCGGATCGTGGCCAGGGTGGAGGAGCTGATGGCGCTGCTGGATCGGCTGGAGGCCGCGCTGGCGACCCGCGACAACCACCGCGCCCGCCTCCTCGAAGCTCTCCTCCTCGAAGCGCCGGACCCCGCCGCCACTCCCGCCACGGAGGCGGCAGAATGAAAGAAAAACACGACATGACCGAGCAACCGATTTGGAATTTCGAAACCGGGATCACAGATCTAGAAGTCGATCCCGACGAACTGAGCGCCTCCCAAGTGCCGGGCATCAAGGCCGTTTGGATTGATCAACGCACACGGCTCGCGAACAGCGCCCAGTTATTGGATTTCACCGAGAAGTTGAGCCGTGAATGGGCTATCGAAACCGGTGTGGTCGAAAACCTCTATGAAATCGAGCGCGGCGTTACCCAAACGCTGATCGAGTACGGATTTCAGGCTGAGCTGCTGAGCCACGGTTCGACCAACAAACCGCGCGAGTACGTCTTACAGCTCCTGCGCGACCAGAAGGACGCGCTGGACGGTGTTTTTGATTTCGTGAAGAGCGACCGCAGTCTTTCTGCATCGTACATCAAGGAACTCCACACCGCCCTCTTGCGGAGCCAGGACACGACGGAGGGTCTCGACACGCAGGGGAACCATGTAGACATCCCGTTGATCAAGGGGGCCTGGAAGACGCAGGCCAATTATCCCGTTCGGGACGGAATCACCTTCACCTATTGCCCGCCCGAGCAAGTCGGCTCTGAAATGGATCGCTTGATTGCGATGCATGCGGAACATGTGTCGCGAGACGTGCCCAGCGAGGTTCAGTCTGCATGGTTTCACCATCGGTTCACACAGATCCATCCGTTCCAAGACGGCAACGGCCGCGTAGCTCGTGCCATTGCCTCACTTATTCTGGTGAAGGACGACCTTTTTCCGCTCGTCGTGACGCGGGACGACAGGCGAGCTTACCTTCATTCACTCGAGGCAGCAGATAACGGCAAGTTGAAGCCGCTGGTCGATTTGATCGCAAAGCTACAGATTGCCCAGTTCCGCAAAGCCACCGCAATCTCCGAAGCGGTGTTGGTCGAGGAGGATGTGCAGTCTGCACTCGACGTCCTGCTCAAAGCTGCCGAAAAGGTAGCGGCTGACAAGCTTGCCTTGCTGAGAAGTGTTTTTGAGCTTGCTTATGTCATCGAAGCCGACATCGAGGACAGGCTGAAAGCGATTACACCCGTAGTGGGAGGCGCACTTAAGCGAATTTCGGATGGGGCGAATGCGTTTGTCAATCGGAGTGGGCAGAAAACGGGTCATTATTTCCGGGCGCAGATCGTGGAGAATGCCAGGCACTACATCGGTTACTTCGCAGATACCAGCGAGTACCGGTCATGGGTGGCGCTCAACATGCGATGGTCACGTCGTGGGCAGCTCGTTTTTGCGATCCACGGAATCGGCAAACCGTTCAATGGTAGCCTCATTTGCGCACCGTTCCTCGAATTCAAGGATACCGACGAGGAGGGCGAGATTCGCACTGCGTTGGTGCCAGTCGCGGAGGACGGGTTCGTATTTTTCTACAACGAGAACGAAGGTCGACTTCTATCGCGTTTCAGGCCGTGGCGTGAAAACGTGCTGAAGGTCGCGCTGAAGGAGGTCACGCAGAACTTGTGAGAAATGCTTGCGATCCGCCAT
Source organism: Alphaproteobacteria bacterium (assembly GCA_965202745.1). Classification (GTDB taxonomy): domain Bacteria; phylum Pseudomonadota; class Alphaproteobacteria; order Bin95; family Bin95; genus JACKII01. The sequence goes on along the minus strand of CBDBCB010000012.1, from coordinate 29,199 downwards.
TGTTTAGGTTACAATAAACATCATGCTGGCCGGAACTCTCACACCCAGGCCCTCCGCCCCGCCACCGAGCACGCGCGCGGTGCTCTATGCCCGCGTCTCCTCCAAGGAGCAGGAGAAGGAGGGCTACTCGATCCCCGCACAGCTGAAGCTGTTGAAGGAGTATGCCGCGCGCGAAGGGCTGTCCGCCGTTCAGGAATATGTCGACGTGGAGACGGCGAAGCAGACCGGCCGGACCAGCTTCTCCGAGATGATCGCGTTTCTGCGGGCCAATCCCCGGGTCCGGGTCATCCTGGTCGAGAAGACCGACCGGCTTTACCGCAATCTCAAGGACTGGGTGATGCTCGACGATCTCGATGTCGAGATCCATCTCGTCAAGGAAGGGGCGATCCTGTCGCGCGATTCCAAGTCGTCGGAAAAGTTCATGCACGGCATCAAGGTGCTGATGGCGAAGAACTACATCGACAACCTATCGGAGGAGACCAGGAAGGGCATGCTGGAAAAGGCCGAGCAGGGCATCTGGCCCTCTGCCGCGCCGCTCGGCTACCGCAACGTGGACGGGGCCAACGGCAAGCGTGTGATCGAGCCCGATCCGGAAGTCGCGCCGCATGTGACCAGGATGTTCGAACGGTATGCGGCCGGCGGACTGGCTTTGCGTGACGTGGCGAAGAGGGCGCGCGCCGACGGTTTCAGCTATCGCAAGAGCGGCAAGGCGGTGCCGACCAGCACGGTGCACAAGATCCTGCGCAACCGGCTCTACATGGGCGAGTTCGAATGGAACGGCCGTCTCTACCAGGGCAGCCACCAACCCCTGGTCACGCGGGATCTGTGGGAGCGGGTGCAGGACATGATGGACGGCCGCTACGCCAGCAAGCACCGCCGCGTGAAGCATGATTTCGCCTTCTCGGGCCTGATCGCCTGCGGCCATTGCGGCTGCTCGGTGGTCGGCGAGATCAAGAAGCAGCGCTACATCTACTATCACTGCACCGGCTATAAGGGGAAATGCGACGAGCCCTATGTCCGGGAAGAGGTACTCGAAGAGAAGTTCGGCACACTCCTCGGACGGCTGGCGTTCGACGACAAGGTGCTCGACTGGGTGCGCGACGCCCTTCACGACAGCCACGCCGACGAGAGACGCGAGCACGAGGCAGCCATCGAGAAATTGCGCGCCGAATACGACCGGCTCCAGAACCGAATCCACGCCGCCTATATGGACAAGCTCGACGGCACCATCGACGCGTCATTCTTCGAGAAAATGTCAGAGGAGTGGCGGGCCGAGCAGGAACGATGCCTGCGCGACATCGAACGGCACCAGGGTGCCGACCGTTCCTATCTGGAAGAAGGCGTGCGCCTTATCGAACTGGCGCAGAATGCCCAGCGGCTTTTCGAAAAGCAGGATTCCCGCGAAAAACGGCGGCTTCTCAACTTTCTTGTTTCGAACTGCTCCTGGGCCGACGGTGAGCTCTCGGTCGCTCTGAAGCAACCCTTTGATCTGATTGACGAAACAGCGATGATCGACGCACAGAAAAAGGCCGCTGGAGAGGTCTCCAGCGGCCTTTCTGTGAATTGGCTCCCAGGATGGGACAACTAGCCAAAGGCAGACCAGCAAAGCGGTAATTTTAGAGGCAGTTCTGCTGAAACGTATGTTCTTCATTTCCCATTAAGAAAGACACAGCAATTGTTGCGCCAATTGGCTCGATTTTCTCATTTAACCGAGTTAGTGGAGTTTAGCAGCATCGAAGTGGTGGTGCGTATGTCCGTTAACAAGAGGAGAATTGTGATACAAAAATTCAATTGTCCAAAATCGTGTTAATTTCTCGTCCACCCGGGAAAATCTCTGATGCCTTGTCAGTTCTCTTCGGCGTTAGCGGTACTTGTACGTGCCCTGGCCGCTTGCAAGCACCGCGCCCGTTTCCGGATCGGTAACCTTAGCGTCGGCGAAATACATCGACCGGCCGGCGCGGGTTAACTCTCCAACCGCTTCCACAAAGTCGCCCTTGGTCGCGCCAATGAACTGGCAGGAGGTGGCGACGGTGACCGCCCGCTTGCCGCCTGCGTTTTCCGGGTCAAAGGTGCCTGCGAACATGCTGACCGAGTCCAGCAACGCGGCGATCACGCCGCCATGCACGATGCCCTGCCGGTTGCGGTGCACAGGCTGTAGAGCGACGCGCATCCGCACATAGCCTTCGCGCCACTCCACCTTGTTGAAGCCCATGACCGCCTCGTAGTCGGTGCCGTCGCTGCTCGGCAGGTAAGAACGGCCCCCGCTATGATCATCAACCACCGGCCCTAGTCCCGCTGCACGTCCAGCAGCCCTGCCTCGCAAGCCTTAACCTGCAAGGCCAGATACTTGGAGAAAATCCGGCATTGGGCCAGGCTGCCAGCCGTAAACCAGAGGCCAGGCTGCGGCGTGCGCTGCCACATGTTGCGCAGTTCCTGCCCCTCGCCGAAGCCCCAGACCGGGCCGGCGCGGTCGGCCACCTCGTCCCCCATGAACTCCCGCACGGTGTCCTGCAGGTTCAGGTAGCCCGTGGCGCAGACGATCAGGTCCGCCTCGACCGTGCTGCCGTCCTTCATGCGCATACCGCCGGCAGCCAGCGTTTCTATGTCGTCGTAGTGGGCGAGCGTGATCCGGCCATCCATGATCATGTCGGATGCCCCGACATTGAAATAGTAGCCGCCACCATGGCGCAGATACATCATCTGGAACCCGGTCTGATCGTGTCCGCCGCCATGGTCCAGCTTGAACCCCGCGCCTTTCAGCCCGGCGAGCAGGTCTTTGTCCTCCCGCAGCATATCCTGGGTCAGCGCCTGGAACGATTTGACCAGCACCGGATAGGGCGACGCCGTCGCCAACAGGTCGCTGTCGGCCACCGGCGGCCCCTCGAAATAATGAGAATAAACCCGCTGGGCCTGCTTCAGGCTGACCACGTGCGTGGGGCTGCGCTGCACCAGAGTTACGTCCGCGCCGCAGGTGGTCAGTTCCTGGGCACAGTCGTGGCCGCTGGTGCCGGTGCCGAAGACGATGGCCTTCTTGCCCTCCCATTCCTTGCCGCTCTTATAGGTGCCGGAATGGATCAGCGTTCCCTTGAAGTCGTCCATCCCCGGCAGGTTCGGCATTACCGGTATGGCGGAAACGCCGGTTGCATAGATCACATGCCTCGGCTTCACCACCCGTTCGCTGCTGTCCTTCACATTGCGCAGGGTCACCGTCCAGTGACCTGCCGCCTCGTCATAGGAGCCGGTCACCATTTCGGTTGAGGTCCAAACGTTCAACTCCATCGCTTCGGCGTAGTGCTCGAACCAGTTCGCCAGCTTGTCCTTCGGGATGTAGACCGGCCAGTTTGGCGGGAACGGCATACAGGGCAGGTCGTTGACCCACACCTCGTTGTGGAGGGTGAGCGAGTGGTACCGGTTGCGCCAGTTGTCGCCGACACGCTCGAAGCGGTCGACCAGCAGCGTATCAACACCCAGCACGGTCAGCCGGGCTGACACTGTGAGTCCTGCCTGTCCCGCGCCGACCACCAAAACTGCCGGATCGTGGTCATCGTATTTCTGGGCTTTCCGGCGGAGGTCGGCCCAATTGTCGGCCCCATACTGGCGGGCATATTCCTGGCCGCCTGGGCGGCGGTCACCGATCAGTTCTTCATGGCCGGTGATCTCGTCTAGGGAGGAAGCGAAGATCCAGCACTTTACCGAGCCCGGCGCGTCGGCATCCGGCACCAGCCGCAGCAGGCCGCTACACTGGCCGATCGCGGTCTCAAAAGCGATGATCGCCTCTATACAGTCTACCCCGGCACGGGAGACCACTCGTGGTGGCGAGCGATGGGGCGGCAGGTGAAAGTTGCGCGGTTGCGTTTGCGGCAGCGCTTCCTCCAGCATGGCCTCGATCTCGCCCCGGCCGCCGAACGTCTCAAGATTCCATGTCATGGCGCAGACGTCGCGCCAGAAGCAATTCGCCTGGAACAGGTCCATCACCGCTTCGGCATCCTGGGACTGCATGGCCTGGCCAAGCTCGGCAAGCCATTTCTCGGTGGTTTCAATCGGGTTCATCGTGGAGACGAGCGCGTCCATGCTTCTTGTTACCTTCACTGCAAACAGATGTTCAACTTTGGTTGGAGAATAGTGCCGCGCCGGACGGAAGGGAACGGGACCGTTTGGCTGCCGGTCTGCATGAGCAGATCACATTCTCAGGCCGCCCAGCATTCTTCCCGTCCCGCACTTCAAAGCGGGAGGGCAATGGTAGAGCGGCGACGCTTCAGCCGCCCGCCCCTGACCAGGTTCCCCTAAATCGGCATGCAAAATGCTGCTCCGGAAGCCAAAAACGTCTCGGCTTCATCGGCGTCGAACCCGAATTCCGCCAGGACTTCCCGCGTGTGCTGGCCTTTGGCCGGTGCCGGGCGGTAGGTGGCATTGTATTGACCGTTCCGCCGGACCGGCACGCCGATCGCCTGCGCCACGCCCGCCGCCATTCCATCGACAATCGGCAGCTGTGACGCCAGGTTGGGATCGTTTGCGATGTCCTCATAGGTATTGATCGGACCGCAAAGAATGTCCGCTGCGCCCAGCCGCTCCAGCCAATAGACCGCCGGTTGGGAGGCAAACAGTGGCACCAGGACCTCGTCCAGCATCGCCCGGCGCTCCACCCGCTGTTTGTTGGTGGTCAGATCGGGGTCTTGGGCCAACCCGTCCAGGTCCAATGCCGCACAGAGCTTTTGCCAATGCTCGTCCCGCAGGATGGCAATGGCGAAGTAGCGTCCGTCCGCGCCCTGATAAGCGCCCGCCGGCGCCAGCGTCTTGTTCTCGTTGGCCTGGCGCAGCGGAACCACGCCTGACGCCATATAGCGGGTATAGCCCGCGGTCATCAGGCCAAGCGCTGCCGCCATCAGGCTCACATCGATGTTGGTGCCGCCATGTCCGTTCTGCCGGCCATAGAGCGACAGCAAGATGGACTGCACGGCGTAGTTGGCAGCGGCCATGTCGATCATCGGGAAGCCAACGCGCATGGGCGGCCCATCGGCCTCCCCCACCAGGCTCATCAGGCCGCTCATCGCCTGGATGATGGTGTCGCTCGCCGGGTTCTGGGCATAGGCCCCCTGCTGGCCAAAGCCCGAAATGGTGCAATAGATCAGGTCCGGCTTGATCGCCTGGCACTGGGGATAGCCAAAGCCCAGCCTGTCCATCACGCCGGGGCGGTAGTTGGAGATCAGCACATCCGCCTCAGCGATCATGCGGCCCAATACCTGCTTGCCGCCGTCGCTGGCAACATCCAGGCTGATATTGCGCTTGTTCCGGTTGAGCGCGATGAACTGTGCGTTCAGTTCACCCTCGACATGAAAGTGATCGGCGGGCCGCGACCAGTCCCCGGCGGGCCGCTCTACCTTGAAGACGTTCGCCCCCATGTCGCCCAAAACCATGGCGGCGTAAGGCCCGGCCACTCCTTCCGTCATATCGACGACGGTGATGCCGAATAGAATAGCAGGATGCATGGACGCCTATTCCCGTGCCGGTCCGGGGAACTGCTTGCGAAGCTGGAATTTCAACGCCTTGCCAGACGCGTTACGCGGAATCATCTCGACGAAAACCGCGCCTTTCGGCTGTTTGAAGCGGGCGAGCTTGCCGTCGCAATGCTGCAACACGGAATCCTCATCAACACTTTCATCCGCACGGACTGCGATCACCAACGGCGACTCGCCCCAACGCTCAGAAGGTATGCCAATGACGGCGCATTCCTTGATGCCGGGATGGCTCATCACGGTATTTTCGATTTCTGCCGGATAGACGTTTTCGCCGCCGGAGATGATCATGTCCTTGATGCGGTCCTGTATTGTGACGAAGCCGTCATCATCCATCACCGCAATGTCGCCGGTATAGAGCCAGCCGTCACGCAAAGTTTCGGCAGTGGCTTCCGGATTGCGCCAGTACTCCTTCATCATGTGGCCGCCGTTCAGCAACAATTCGCCCGGCGTGTTGGCTGGCACATCGTTTCCATCGGGACCGATAAGGCGCAGGCTGGTGTGAAAGAACGGTTTGCCGGTAGAGCCCAGGCGCTGCATGGCGTCCTGGGGACTGATCAGGCAGCCCGGGCCACAGCATTCAGTCAAGCCATAGACCTGGTGAATTTCGATGCCAATGTTGCGGTACTGTTCCATCAATGCCACGGGCACCGGAGCCGCCCCGCTCATGATCCAGCGCAACTGGCTGTAGCCTGCCGGATTGACGTTCGGGATCATTAGCATAAAATTCAGCATCGCGGGTACGGCAAGCGTCGTCGTGATTTTCTCTTCCGCCGTGATTTTCCACATCAACGCGGGATCGAAGGCTCGCATCAGCACATTGGTGCCGCCGCCATAGATCATCGCCAGCAGCGGCGCGAGCGCGCCTACGTGGAACAAGGGCAGCACGACAGAGAACCGGTCACCTAACTGAAAGTCGATGGTCGGCATCATTGTGCTCAGCGCCCAAAAAGTCGTGGTATGCGTATGCACCACCCCCTTCGGCAGGCCGGTCGTACCGCTAGTGTACATTATATAAAGGTTGTCATCGCCGAAGCCGCGTATCTCTGGCTCTTTTGTGGAGCCCTGGCTCGCCAGTGCCCGGTAGTCGTGGGCAAAGGCGCAAAGCGGTGCGCCGGCGGCAACTTGCATCCATGTTTCGACCTCAGTCGAGTCCGCCGCGTGCAGGGCCTCCACGATTTCGGCGAAATCCGTATCGAAAATCAGCGTTTTCGCCCCAGCATTGCCCAGGATATAGCCCAACTCATCCGGCACCAACCGCCAGTTCAGCGGTACTGCGACCACACCGATTTTGGCGCAGGCGAAGTAAACCTCGTAGAAGGGCGTGCCATTCATCAACAGTAGAGCCACCCTCTCGCCCGGTTGAACGCCCTGGCTCAGCAACATGCTGGCTGCCTGGTTCACCCGGCTGTTGATCTCGGCATAAGTAAAGCGCTCACCAGACGCCGTATCCACCAACGCTTCCAAATGCGGATCGCGCCGGGTGCGGTTGGTCAAAATTTCACCAATATTCACACGCATGGCCTGGAGTTCCTCACCTGTTCATTTGTTGGTCAAAAGTGTATGCGGGTGTCATGTACTTGTCATGTCGTTGTCCGATACGGCTGCCGGAATTCCGCCTGGAGGAAACGAACAATGGTAGCTGACCGGCATGTTCCGCTTGAGGGCAGCAGCAACATGCGTGACCTGGGCGGATTGCCTTTGGCTGGTGGCGGCGCAGTCCGCCGGGGCAAGGTCTACCGCGCCGCCGTCCTGAGTGAACTGACGGATGCTGACCAGGCCGTGTTGGCCGGGCTGAATATTTCAACGGTGATCGACCTGCGATCTGAATGGGAGCGCACGCACGCCCCCTCCCGCCTGCCGCCCGGGTTGGAGGTGCTAACGCCGGGTGATGGCAGCGTTGGTGCCCAACCGGGTCTGCACCAGCGCAACCCGAAGACCGCTGCTGATGCTATCCGGATGATGCAGGATGGCAACCGCTCCTACCCGGAAAGGCTGGCGGTGGTGGCGGCCGAAACCTTCCGCGCGGTCGCTTCAGAAAAGCCCGGCAGCGTGCTGTTTCACTGCACTGCGGGCAAGGACCGGACCGGCTTTATCGCCGCTATGTTGCTGCTGTCCATCGGTGTCAGTGAAGCAGCGGTGATCGAGGATTACCTGGCTACCAACCTGATCTGGCGGCGCAACAGCGCCTATATCAATCAGTTGCCGGAGCCGGTGCGCGAGCCGGTGTTCAGTGCGCGCGCCGAATATATCGCCGCCGCACTCGACGAAGTGACCCAGCGCTATGGCTCGTATGATACCTACCTGCTGGAGCGTTGCGGCGTGCCAATGCCCGTACTGGGCCGTGTGCGGTCATTGTTGGTTCCGGCGGCGTAGTGCCCCGCGGGAAGAATGCGGCGGGGTTACGAAATCGTAGGGATTGCCGGGCATAATGCGGACTTCCGTCCCTTTGTCCGAGTTCCCCATGCCCGAATTTACCCCTGCGATCCAGGCACTGATTGACAAGCATTTTCCGCCGGAAAGCCATCCCTACCGGCAATTGGAAACGGCAGTGGATGCGCGGCTGCGGCCTGACGCGACCGTGCTGGAGATCGGCTGTGGACGCACGGCGCCGGTACTGCGCCAGATGAAGGGCCGGGCTGGCCGCCTGATCGGTATTGAGGTCATCGACTTTGCGGTTGACGATCCGGCGCTCGAACTGCTCACCCGCGACGTGGGTAATATGCACGGTATTGCCGACGATTCGGTCGATCTGGCCTTCAGCCGCAGCGTGATGGAGCATGTGCCGGATGGGCAGGCCGCCTTCCGCGAGATCGCCCGCGTCCTGAAGCCCGGTGGTTGCTATGTATTCCTGACGCCCAGTCTCTATGACTATGGCTCGCTGGTGGCCGCCCTGATGCCGAATGCCCTGCATCCCTGGATCGTGAAACGGGTCGAGGGCCGGGCGGAAGAAGACACTTTCCCGACCGAATACCAGTGCAACACCAAACGCACCGTACAGCGTCTTGCGCGCGCCAATGGTTTGGGAATTGCGCAGTTTCAGTTTGTCGGCCAGTATCCGAACTACCTGAAATTCAATGTCTTTCTTTTCAGATTAGGCTGCTGGTACGCCAAACTGCTGGAACACGTAAAGGCCCTGCACCCCATGCAAGGCTGGATATTCTGTACCGTGCAGAAGCCGATTTCGTAGCGGTAGCGCTAGCTGGATTGCATCTCTTCAAATTGCCTTATCTACCTCACCCGCTTCCCGGCAGGGTCGGGGAAGCAGCGCTTTACTCCGACCGGCGATGTCCCGTGAACTGGCTCGGAATGCGTTGCAGGTCCTGGATGAGGTCCGGCGGGAAATCGCTTGGTATATCCGTCGAAATGCTGGCGAACAGCGTGTCGGAGATACCGCCGAAGCGCGTTTCGATCACGCCCGCAATCTCATCGTGTCGTCCGACTGCGCAGCATGCGTGTAGTAACTCGTCGGGAATTTCGCCGGCGATCTGGTCCCACTTTCCCTCCTTGGTCATGCGGTTGAGCTTCAGGCCCAGCTCCTGCATATCATGGGCTTCCAGCACGGGGTAGTAGGCAGGCGTGGAGCCGTAGAAACCGATGCGGTAGCGCACCCAGTCGAGCGTCTTCTCGACGCTCTCATCATCCGGACCCGTTGCGACGAAGCCACCGCCGGAAATCTCGAAATTCTCGCGTGATCGCCCGGTTTTGGCAAGCCCGGCGTCAATCCGGGGCACGATCATCGTTTCCATGTACTTGCGGGTACAGAACGGATGCAGCCGCACGCCGTCAGCTTCTTCTCCTGCAACTTTCATCATGTACGGCCCAACGGCGGCCAGAGTGACTTTCGGCAGGCCCGGCGCGGTGTGCGGCGGGGTGAAGTTCGGTGTCATGAGGGTGAACATGTAATGCTCGCCCTCATAGCGCAGGCGCTCACCGGTCGCCCAGGTGCTCCAGATCGCGCGCAGGGCCTGCAGGTATTCGCGCATCCGGGGGGCTGGCGCGCTCCAGGGCACAGAGAAGCGCTTCTCATTGTGCGCCTTGATCTGGGTGCCGAGCCCCAGGACGAAGCGGCCATCACTGCTCTCGCAAAGATCCCACGCCATTTGCGCCGCCACCATGGGCGAGCGGTTGAAGGAAATGGCGATGCCGGTCGCCAGTTCCACCCGCTCCGTCACCGTCGCTGCAGCCGCCAGGGGCAAAAAAGCGTCGTGCTTGTTCTCTTGGGTAACGATGCCGTCGAAACCGCGGGCCTCGATGTCTTTGGCCGCCGCCGCCGCTTCGCGCAGGTTGCCTTGGGGGATTGTTGTGATGACGCGCATCGCGGGTTTTCCTTCCCTGAAAATTACAATCCCCGGACGCGCGACTGCACAGTCCGGGGATCATTAATCGCCACCTTTGAGATTAGCCGCGCAAGGCCTTCAGACCACGGTCCAGGCCATCGACAGACAACGGATACATGCGGTTCGCCATCAACTCCTTGATGACCTGGGTGCTGGGCGTGTGATCCCAGCGCGTTTCCGGGCGGGGGTTCAGCCAGATGGCGTCCGGCCACTGGTCGAGCATCCGTTGCAGCCAGGTCGCGCCCGCTTCCTCGTTCCAGTGCTCGACGCTGCCGCCTTTATAGGTAATTTCGTAGGGAGACATGAACGCGTCGCCAACAAAAATAACCTTGTACTCGGTCTGGTACTTGTTGATGACTTCGTAAGTGTCAGCCCGCACGTCATGGCGGCGGCGGTTGTCCTTCCACAGATACTCATAAATGCAATTGTGGAAGTAGTAGAAATCCAGGTGCTTGAACTCATTGCGGGATGCGGAGAACAGCTCCTCGCAGACCCGGATATGATCATCCATGGAGCCGCCGACGTCGAAGAATATCAACACTTTTACGCGGTTGGTGCGCTCCGGCCGCATGACGATGTCCAGCAGGCCGGCATTCTTGGCGGTGTTCTCGATCGTCTTTTCCAGGTCGAATTCTTCCTCGACCCCGGTCCGTGCGAACTCCCGCAGCCGCCGAAGGGCGATCTGCACGTTGCGGATGCCCAGTTGCAGGCTGTCGTCGTAGTTCTTGTATTCGCGTTGGTCCCAGACTTTGAGCGCCTTGCCCTGGCGGCGCTTTTTCTGGCCGACAGCCACGCCTTCCGGGTTGAAGCCGCCGGTACCGAAGGGGGAGGTGCCGCCGGTGCCGATCCACTTGCTGCCGCCGTGGTGCTCGCCCTTTTGCTCCTCGAGGCGCTTTTTCAGCTCCTCCATGACCTTTTCCCAGCCGCCCATGGCTTCGATCTTGGCTTTGTCCTCGTCCGACAGCAGCAGTTCAGCCTGCTTGGCCAGCCAATCGTCGGGAATGTCTTCACCGAACAGGCCCTGGGTGATGTCCTCGACGCCTTTGAAGTAGTTGCCAAAGACACGGTCGAAGCGGTCGAAATACTTCTCATTCTTTACCAGGCAGGCGCGGGAGAGGTAGTAAAAATCGTCAATGTTGTACATGATGAGGTTTTTTTGCATCGCCTTGACCAGCATCAGCCATTCCCGGATTGTCGCCGGGATTTTGGCCTGCTTTACCTTGAAAAAGAAGTCGATGAACATCGCGGTCCGCTCCTCTTCACTAACACTTCACCCTGAGCCTGCCGATGGGTGCGGTTCCTTATGCTGTCTCACCCTTCGACAGGCTCAGGGTGATGGCGGCTGTTGAACCAGCCGCCGCGCACTTACCCCCGTTCGCGGCGGGAGAGGAAGATCAGCCGTTCGAACAGATGCACGTCCTGCTCGTTCTTCAGGAGCGCGCCATAGAGCGGCGGGATGGTTTGCGCGCCATCCTTGCCCTTCAGCTCTGACGGATCAATGTCTTCAGCCATCAGCAGCTTCAGCCAGTCCAGCAGCTCACTGGTGGAGGGCTTTTTCTTAATGCCCGGCACTTCGCGCAGGCTGAAGAACACCTCCATGGCGGTCTTAACCAGCTCTTTCTTCACATCCGGATGGTGCACATCGACGATCTGCTCCATCGTTTCCTTTTTGGGGAAGCGGATGTAGTGGAAAAAGCAGCGGCGCAGGAATGCGTCCGGTAGTTCTTTTTCGTTGTTGGAGGTGATGATGACGATCGGTCGGATTTCCGCTTTGATAGTCTCATCGATCTCGTAGACGTAGAACTCCATTCGGTCGAGTTCCTGCAACAGATCGTTCGGGAACTCGATATCGGCTTTATCGATTTCATCGATCAGCAGCACGACTTTCTTTTCCGCGGTGAACGCGTCCCAGAGTTTGCCCTTTTCGATGTAGTTGCGGATGTCGTGGACCTTCTCGTCGCCCAACTGCGAGTCGCGCAGACGGCTGACCGCGTCGTACTCGTAAAGGCCGTGCTGAGCCTTGGTGGTCGACTTCACGTTCCAGGAGATCATCGGCGCATCGAGGGCCTTGGCGACCTCCTCGGCCAGCATGGTCTTGCCAGTGCCCGGCTCGCCTTTGATCAGCAGGGGACGTTCCAGCGTGATGGAGGCGTTGACCGCCAGCATCAGATCATCGGTGGCGACATAAGAATCGGTACCGGTAAAACGCATGTTCATGAGGGCTCCAGGGGAATTTGACTTGAACTTAAGTCGCAACGTAGCGGCGCAAACGCGGCGGGGCAAGCCACAGGCTGGATCAGGCCGCAGCGAGCCACAATACACTGGCTTGCAGGCGCTCCAGAGCCTCTGGGGAGAGGTCGGCTGCAGCGCCCGGCACACTATCTGAAAGCGTGATTGCGCCGTCATGGGCCGGCGGCAGGTTGTGTCCTACCAGTTCATCGAAGCGGGGCGTTTCATCGAACTGTGTTTCCAGCACCGCCAGGTCCGGCAAAGCGGCGCAAATCTGCAGGCTGTGTGCATGGCAGATCGGGCCTGATGGGTTGTGCGGCGAGAAGGTGACGTTTGCCGCCGCAAAAGCTTCCGCGATCCGCATCATCTCGTCCGGGCCGCCAGCGTATTTCACGTCTGGCATCATGACGTTATATGCTCCGGCCTTCAGGAACGGCGTGAAACCTTCGCGCAGGATGGCATTCTCCATACCGGCAAGGAGTACGTTCTGGGAATTGGCGTGCTTGCGGATGCGGACCAGGTCACTGATGAGGTCTGGCGTTTCCGGGATTGGGCACTCAAACCAATAAAGGCCGATGGGCTTGATGGCGTCCAATGTCTCCAGTGCCCAATCTGTTTGGAAGCGCCAATGGCAATCGACCATCAGTCGCTTGTCCGGTCCAATCTGCTGGCGGACTGCTTCGATCCTCTCAATGCCTTTCGCGATCAGAGGTTTGGCAGCTTCGCGGCTCAAAGCGGGCGCGAGGTCATCGAAAGGGGCAATTTTGAATGCACGGTGGCCAGCGTTGACCGCATCCGCTGCGCTGGCGGCGAAGCCTTCCGGACTGCGGTCCAGTGTGCGGCGGTTGAAATTGGCATAGGTGGGGATGCATGAGCGATGCATGCCGCCCAATAGGTCGCCAATGGGTACACCTTTGCTGCGCGCTTCCAGGTCCTGCATGGCCTGCATCACGGCGGAGGAGAAGGCGGCTTCTGGTAATGTGGTGAAGGGTAAATGGCTGAACAGCAATGGCGCATCGGTAGTTGGCCTGCCGACAAGGCTAGGGCCAATGCTTTTCGCGGCGGCAGCGACGGCCTGCTCGCGCCCGGTCAGCGTTGCCTCCCCCACGCCGGCCAAGCCAGCGGAAGATGTTAGCCGGACGAAAGTCCAGACCGTCTTCGGGGTCACCGAAACGGTGAAGAGTTTGGCTTTGGTAATCGTGTCGGGCATTTGCGAACTCCAAAGGTTTTGTCAGAACCCTAGCGGCACCACAGACCCAATGCTACCAACAGGCCAGTTCAATTCATGGAAGAGGAAGCAAGTATATGGATGTCAAAGGCCATGCCGCGGTCGTCACCGGCGGTGCGTCGGGATTGGGCCGCGCGACGGCGCGCAAGTTGGTGGATGCAGGCACCAAAGTCGCTTTGTTCGACCGCAATATCGATCTGGCGAAGGAAACCGCTGCTGAGTTCGGCAACGGCACCATCGCTGTCGAGGTCGACGTTTCCAGCGCAGAGAGCGCCGAAGCAGCCTTCGAACAGGCCAAGGCTGCAAATGGGCCGACCCGCGTTTGTGTAAACTGCGCCGGTATTGGTGGCTCGGTCCGCATCGTCGACCGCCAGGGCAAACCGATGGAGCTGGAACACTTCCGCAGGATTATTGAGGTGAACCAGATTGGCACCTTCAACACGCTGCGCCTGGCCGCAGCCCAAATGGCGGCGGAAGAGCCTTTGAACGAAGACGGCATCCGTGGCGTCATCGTCAACACGGCGTCGGTTGCGGGTTACGAGGGGCAGATCGGCCAGGCGGCCTATGCCTCATCCAAGGGCGGCGTCATCGGCCTGACCATCTGCGCAGCGCGCGACCTGTCGAGCTATGGCATCCGCGTCAACACAATCGCACCGGGCATCATGCTGACACCGCTCTTGAAAGGCCTGCCGGAAGAAACGCTCGATATCCTTGGCAAGCAGGTGCCGTTTCCCAAACGTACCGGCCATGACAGCGAGTATGCTGGCATGGCTATGGAGCTAATCCGCAACGATTACATGAACGGCGCAACCGTCCGCGTCGACGGCGCCATCCGCATGGGACCCCGCTAATGCCTTTGTATGAACTGAACGGCAAACGGCCGACTTTCGAAGACGAGAACGACTGCTGGATCGCGCCAACCGCTGTGCTGATAGGCGATGTGCGCATCGGTAAAGGCGCCTCCATTTGGTGGGGCGTCACCATCCGGGCCGATAACGAGCCGATCACCATCGGCGAAGGCGCGCAGGTCCAGGACGGCAGCTTGCTGCACGCTGATCCGGGCTTTCCATTGACCATGGAGAAGAATTCTTCCGTCGGTCACATGGCCATGCTGCACGGCTGTACCGTGGGTGAGGGCTCGCTCGTCGGCATTGCAGCGGTGGTGCTGAACGGCGCCAAGATCGGCAAAGATTGCCTGATCGGTGCCAAGGCCTTTGTGCGTGAGGGCATGGAAGTGCCGGAGGGCTCTATGGTGTTGGGCATTCCCGGCAAGGTCGTGCGCCAAATGTCGGAAGAGCAGATTAAGGGCATTAACCGTACTGCGTTTCACTACCAGGACAACTGGCGAAACATGGTCAAGAACGGCAAGCGGGTTGACTGAGTAAGCCGAATGGCTCGGCTCGGCAGGCGGCTATTGGCTGCCTGCCGCCAAAACCCCTCAATCGTCCAGCGAGAACCCTTCAGGCTGCGCTCTGGCCTTTAATTCCAGGGAATCTTTGATCGTGATGTGCCGTGCATCGGTTATGGAAATCAGGTCTGCTGCCGCCAGCCGGGTCATCGTGCGGCTGACGGTTTCGATGGTCAGCCCCAGATAGTCCGCGATATCCACCCGTGACATGGGCAGATCAAACTCGCCGCTCTGTTCGCGATTTTCCCATTCCTGTGATGCCAGCAGGAAGGTTGCGACCTTTTCCGTCGCCGTCTTTCTGCCTAGCAGGACGATGTGGTTTTCTGCTGCATTCATCCTGTCTGAGGACATCGCCAGCAATTGGCGCTCCAAGCCAGGAAACTCCGATGACAAGCTTTGCAAGTCCTGCAGCAGGATTCGGCAGTACTCGATGTCCGTTACCGCTTCGGCCGTTACCTGGTAGTTCGCCGCGCCAAACTGGCCGCCCAGGAAATCGCCGTCATGCAGAAAGCCCACAATACTGCGCCGGCCATCGGTAAAAGTGCGAACCAGCCTTACAACCCCTTTGCGCAAGGTAAAGAAGTGACGTGCGGGATCGCCCTCGAAAAATAGGACTTCCCCCGCGGCCACTTCAAACACGGTGGTCATTTCTGCAATACGGGGCAGCTCGTTCGGTTGCAGCCCGACGCACAGGCTGTGATCCCGCACGGGGCATTTGGCGCATTCCGGCATCTGGGTAGCGCTAATTACAGAGGGCCGATAGAGACGCTGCCGCCCGGATGTATGACGCCATATGTTCATGGCTAAACTTTCGACTGGGTATAGCACCTACCATCGCCGATGCAGGCTGGCCGTTCAATAGCAGTACGCATCTGTTCTTTGGTCATCGTCAAATACTGCCGCTTCTTACCACGTCCAGACCGTGTAAATTCGAGGTAACCTGTCACGTCTAACCGGAGGTGCCGCTGCTATCGTTGGTGGCTCGCTTGTCGGCAAAGTCCGAGACGCGCAATTTGATCTGATGCTCCGGTACTCCGGTGGAGCCGTCTGGATTAGCACCGCGGTAGTAGGCCTTCTACCATTTCTCCGCTACAGCCTGCTGCTCCTTGGCGCTGAGGCTTTTGTTGAAGGCCAACCGGGACTTGCTCCATTCGGCATTGCGGCTTGCCAACTCGTGATTACTCCAGAACGGCCGGATCTCCGGCTGAAAGCGGGTGACGCTGTCGCGATGTACGGGCATGAGCTGGGCTATCGGCTCGCCCTTTGCAAAGGAAACCGCGAGGCCGGGGCGGGTCAGTTTCCAGTTCATGGTGAAGGTGTAGGGACTCCAGTCCGTCTCGATCACGCCCGACAGTGCGCGGAGGCCATCTTTTGGCGAATTGATCGGTCCCATAATCATCAGGTTCCAGCCGGGCGGCGTTTGGAACAGCATGCCCAGCTCGAAAGTGATTGTGCCGCCGCCCAAATGCGACATGGGCGAGACCACCACATCGTCCGGCTCCGGCTCATCCGGATCGAAGGTCAGCACAACATCCTTCTGGCCCGGTCCCCCGTTCCACACCGCAGAGAATCTCCCAGCCGTGAGTGTTGGCGATGGTCAGCGGCAGGCAGCGATAGGCGTAGCTCTGCGGGCTGTCATCCATCCATTGCCGTTTGGATTCAGCGGGTCTGATAGCCGGACGGCCACGGCTATAGGGGTAGAGCAGCAGCTGATCGTCAGACAATGGGGTCGGGGCTGGCATTGGGGCCTCCAGTACGATAAAGCGGGTACTATACCCAGACTACCGCAGGCGCTGCCACCTGTGGCGCGCAGGATTGTCGCTGCTCCCTGGGCCGCGCGTTATGCGCCGCTTTCCACTTGCACCATATCGACGAAGTGTTCACTTTTTTGCGCACCTGCCGTTCGCAGGACTCCCTTGACCGGCACCACGTCAAAATAGTCCCTGCCGCGGGAGATCACGATATGGTCGGCATTGGCGAACATCGCATTGGTCGGGTCGTACTCTGCCCAGCCGGCGGAAGCCCCGCACCAGATGCGCACCCAGGCATGCATGGCGTCGGCCCCCTCGAGGCGGGGTTTGCCTTCCGGTGGGATGGTGCGCAGAAAGCCGCTCACATAGCTGGCCGGAATGCCCATACTGCGCAGGCAGCCGATCATGATGTGGCTGAAGTCCTGGCAAACCCCATGCCGCTTCTCAAAGGCTTCGGCGACTGGGGTATCGACTAACGTCGCCTCAGCGTCGAACTTCAAGTCACGATGCAGTGCTTTGCCCAGTTCCTCGGCTATATCCAGAACAGTGCTGTTGGGTTTGAGGAACTGACGGGCATATTCCGTCAACTCCGGCAGGGCGGGCACTTTGGGCGAAGTGCTGAGAAAATGATGCGGCGCAAAGGGATCCAGTGAGTGAAAATTCGCCACTTCCTGCGGCAGAGCTGACAAGAGACTGGAGCCTTCAACACGGCGTGGGGCAGCCTGACGGCGGATCCGGGCAATGACGGCAAACTCAATATGGTCGTGTGGTTCCGTGAACGCGGCTTCGACGGCTGCGTTCTCGAAAAAATCCCGGAAGTCCCGGCGATCCTCTGGTTCGGGAGTGATTGTCAGGGCGCTGAGGATAACTTCCTGCTCATCAGGTAGGGATAGTGGCGTTAACCGCATCAGGTATCGGCCGGAAAGCGCCGGGGCCTCGTACTCCTGGATTACGCGCAACTTTACTTCATAGAGAACAGCATCTGCGGTCATTTCAGATATGCTTGCGCCAGCAGGTTGGAAAGATTGCCGAGATCCTCTTCCAGTTTTACCAATGCTGCTGCGTCCAGCGTCTCCGGGGTTTGGAGCGCCAGATTGGAATAGGTTTGCAGCAATGCGCGCGACAGGGGCGACATCAGTCCGTGATCTTCTGCACCTGGCAGGAACGACACCTGATCCTTCAACTCCTGCATCTGATACAGGATCGAACGCGGGTTCAGTGTGTCGAACACCAACAGATTGACAACGGGGCCACGATGCGTTGTGACCGAATAATTCCGCCGGTAGGTCATGACATTGTCGCCAAGCTCGACGGCCAGATCCAGCGATCCTTCCGGGGCGTTGGGCGCTGCGAAGTGGGCGATGTTTGACGCGACAAGCGAAGAGTGTTCCAGCGACCGTCCGATTGTCAGGAACCGCCAGCCGGTTGACCGGTGCATGTTCTCGTGCACCAAGCCGGAAAAACTGGCGATACGGCGAAGCAGGTTGCCCAGGCCGCGGGCAGCGCTGTCGCCTTGGCGTACTGATTTTGCCAGCAATTTCGCTTCGTCATGCAGGTCGTGCAGAGCGCTCCAGACATCGATGGAGAACCGATCGCGTAACCGCCCTGCGCTGACGATGGTGGACGCCAGCGTATCCACCAGGGCCTGCGGTATAGGCTTGTCCGGGTCGAGACTGCCTTCCTCAAGATACTCGATGATATAGGCCGGTAGCGCGGCTTCCCGATCCCCCGATTCCGCCAGGCGCAAATGGTGGGCGCGCAGCCGCCGCACATGGGCTTCCGCCCGTTCCGTGTAGCGGCCAAGCCAGTAAAGATTGTCAGCCGCGCGGCTCGGCAATGCCCCAGCATGCGGCCGGGCGTAGTTGCTTTTTGGCGGCGCGGTCATGGTGTCTTCTGCGATAGGCTTGTCGCTGACAATCCAAACGTTTGCGACCGAGCCGCCATGCTGCAGCGATACCGCCGTTGCGTCGGTGGAATGCCCAATGCGGGCGTAGCCGCCATGCATCAATTGCCAGCCATTTTCGGTGCGTGCCATGAGAAGGCGCAAGCTCATGGGGCGGGCTTGCAAACGGCCGTCGATGTAGGCGGGCGTGGTCGATAGTATCGCTATCTCCTGACCGACCAAATCCGCTTCAATCAGGCCAAGGCTCGCCGCAAATTCGGCTGGATTGCCGTACGAGGTTTTGTCATCAGGATCGAATGGCAGGGCGTTGGTATGGGCGCGGCTGAAGAGGATTTTTTCCTCTGAATCGCGAAGATAGCCACGCTAATTTGGATCGCCGCACCACCAGGTACCGGTATTGGGTATCAGCAGTTTCTCATTGCGCAGCGCCTCGCAAATGTGAGGCATAAACGCTAAAAGGGTGCGGGTTTCGAGAATGCCGGTGCCCATGAAGTTAACGAGACTGAGACGGCCCTCCCGCAGTGCACTAACGACGCCGGGGGTGCCGAATGACGACGTTTCATCCAGCTCCAGCGGATCGGCAAGGCTGGCGCTCATCCACCGCCAAATCACACTGATGGGACGCAAGCCAGACACCGTGCGCACCATGACCTGCGCATCCCGCACGGTCAGGTCTTCGCCTTCAATCAGCATCATGCCGAGGTAGCGGGCGATGTAGGCGTGTTCGAAATAGGTCTCGTTTGTGGGCCCTGGGGTCAGGATTGCGGTATGTGCGCCGGGCGACTTGTTGAGTTGGGCGAGCCGGTCCCGGAATGCGCGGAAGAACCCTGTCAGCCGGTGAATGTTACCGCGGGCAAACATTTCAGAGTAAACCCGGGACGTCGCGACCCTGTTTTCCAGCGCAAAACCAGCGCCGGCGGGCGCCTGGGTCTGGTCACTGAGGACGCGCCAGCTGCCGTCGGGACTGCGGCCAATCTCGAACGCGATGAAATGCAGATAGTGGCCCGAGGGAGGGCGGACACCCACCATGGGCCGCAGCCATTCCGGATTGGACGCGATCAGCGCGGCGGGCAAGTGATCATCAGCCACCAGCCGGTTCTCGCCATAAAGGTCAGCCACCACGGCTTCCAGCAGGTCCGCGCGCTGTACGAGCGCAGCATGCAGGCTTTGCCATTCACTTTCCGGAATAATGACCGGGATATGGCTAAGCCGCCAATCGCGCTCATCCGACTCGTCGCCGCTCGACTGGCGGTAATAGACCCCGGCATCGCGGAGGTATTGATCGCCGCGGCCAAACTTGTCGGTGATTTCCTCTGCCGTCAGTTGCGAGAAGTGATCGATGAATTTGCGCCAAGCTGGCCGCATATTGCCGGAGCTATCCAGCAATTCGTCCGCCACGCCCGGAAGCGTTTTGTACTGGGCCAGCAGCGTATCAGTTGATGCGTCGCTGAGGAGGCCCGGTTGTGCCATTGAGTTACAACTCCGCCGGCCGCCGCATATCCAAGGTCATTGGAAACTCTGGGTGCGGATATTCCGGTTTCAAAGAATAGTTGCCTGGTGAATGAGCATGAGGCTCGAACTGGGAAAGCTGGCGTGCTTCCGCCTCATCGTTGTTCACTGGGAACGTATCGTAGCTGCGGCCGCCGGGATGCGCCACATGATAGGTGCATCCGCCAACTGCGCGTCCGGGCCAGGTATCGTAAATATCAAAGATCAATGGCGCGTTAACCGGCAATACCGGGTGCAGAGCCAATGCGGGCTGCCATGCCTTAAAGCGGACACCGGCGACTGCCTCGCCACTGCTGCCGGCCGCACGTAAGGGCATGGCCCGGCCATTGCAGGCGACTTTGTACCGGGAGGGGTCGGTGGTTGTCAGCTTGACCTGGAGGCGCTCAACCGAACTGTCAGTATAGCGCGCCGTTCCGCCAATTGCGCCGACTTCGCCCAGTACGTGCCATGGCTCCAGCGCCTGTCGGATTTCGAGGTGAGTGTCTTCGAAAGAGACCTCGCCGCAGAAAGGAAAACGGAACTCCGCCTGGGCTTCGAACCATTCCGGTTGAAGCGTGAAACCGTGCTCTGACAGATCGCGTAACACGTCCAGAAAGTCTGCCTAAATATGGTGCGGCAGCATGAAGCGGTCGTGCAGAGTCGTGCCCCAACGGGTGAAGTCGCCTTTGATCGGCGATTCCCACATGCGGGTAATAATCGTTCGAATCAGCAGTTGCTGGGCCAGGCTCATGCGGGCGTTCGGCGGCATCTCGAAACCGCGGAATTCCACGAGGCCCAGGCGGCCGGTCGGACCATCGGGCGAATAGAGCTTGTCGATACAGATCTCGGCGCGGTGCGTGTTGCCGGTTACGTCGATGAGCAGATTACGCAGCAGCCGGTCCGTCAGCCACGGTGCGGGCTGCTGGCCTTCATCCAGGTTCGGAATCTGGGAAAGCGCTGTTTCCAGCTCATACATGCCATCATGACGGGCTTCGTCCACCCGCGGCGCCTGGCTGGTTAGGCCGATGAACAGGACGGAGAACAAGTAGGAAAGGCTGGGATGCCGTTGCCAGTAAAGGATCAGGCTGCGCAGCAAGTCCGGGCGGCGCAGAAAGGGGCTATCCATGGTGGTAGCACCGCCAACGACGACATGGTTGCCCCCGCCGGTACCGGTGTGCTTGCCATCGATCATGAACTTGTCGGCACCGAGGCGCGTCTGCCGTGCTTCTTCGTAGACGGCTTCGGTGGTGGCGACGCACTCGTCCCAATTCGCTGCCGGGTGAATGTTCACCTCCATCACACCCGGATCGGGTGCGACGCGAATGACGTTCAGGCGCGGGTCGTTGGGCGGGGCGTATCCTTCTATGTGGACAGCCAGACCCAGCTTGTCCGCCGCGGCTTCGGCTGCGGTCAGCAGTTCCAGGTAGTCTTCGACGGTACTAATCGGCGGCATGAATACGCAAAGGCGGCCATCACGCGGCTCTGCGGCGATGGCGGTGCGGACTGTCCCGTTGATCTCGTCCAACATCTGCTCCGTCCGGTCGCCGCGCACGCTGTCGGCGGTGAAACTGGCGGTCGGCTGGTCACGGACGGTCACCGCAGGCAGCTCAAATTCCGGTAATTCCTCCCGTGGGATGGTCGGGTCGGCCGGGTGGATGTAGAGGAATTGAGACGCTGGCACATAGGGCAGGGTGCCCAGCGGGAGGCGGTGGCCGACCGGGCTGTCGCCAGGCGTCAAAAACAGGTAGCCGCGGCGCAACTTCCAGCGCTCTGTAATCCAGTGCCTGCCCCGATCTTTCGATTGCCACTGTTGAACGGGCAGCGCGTAACCAGTTGGCTTGGTCAGACCGCGGTTGAATACCGTGGCGAGGCGCAAGCGTTCTTCCGGGTCCTTCAGCTTGGAATTTTCGGGCGTCACGTTCTCAGGCAGATTGGCTTCGCGCAGCAGCCATTCGCCGGGATCTTCGTAGGCAGGAACCACGTTTTCTGCGGACAGTTCCAGGGTCGACGCGATGGTCTGGAGCAGCATTTCAGCCTGCTCCGGCGTTGCTTTGTGGTCCTTGCCTTCGGTCGCAATCAGCTTTTCATTGCGCCAAACCGGTTTGCCGTCGCGGCGCCAATAGAGCGAGAATGTCCAGCGTGGCAGTGTTTCGCCTGGGTACCACTTGCCCTGGCCGTAGTGCAGGAAGCCACCGGGGCGAAGCGGTCGCCCAGGCGGCGGATCAGTTGGTCGGCTTTGGTACGCTTGGTCGGGCCGACGGCTTCCGTGTTCCACTCGCCAGACTCGAAATCGTCGATTGAAACGAATGTCGGCTCGCCGCCCATGGTCAGGCGGACATCGTTCTTTTCCAGAACCTCATCAACTTTGCGGCCGAGCGCGTCGAGCCGGTCCCAAGATTCGTCGGAAAACGGCATGGTGATGCGCGGGTGTTCTGCCACGCGGCTCACTTGCATGTCGAACTCGAACTCGACTTTGGCCTCACTCGCCAAGCCATAAATCGGGGCGGCGTTCTTGTAGTGGGGCGTCGCGGCGAGCGGGATATGGCTCTCGCCAGCCAGCAGGCCGGATGTCGGGTCCAGGCCGATCCAGCCGGCACCGGGCAGATAGACCTCTACCCAGGCATGTAGGTCGGTGAAATTCACCTCCGTACCAGAGGGGCCGTCCAGCGCCTTCAGGTCGGGTTTCAACTGGATCAGATAGCCGGAGACGAAGCGGGCAGCAAAGCCGAGATGACGAAAAATTTGGACCAGCAGCCAGCTTGAATCCCGGCAGGAGGCAGTGCCGCGCTCGAAGGTTTCCTCCGGCGTTTGGACGCCAGGCTCCATGCGGAAGATGTATTCGATTTTTTCCGCCACCATGCGGTTGATATCGACGACGAAATCCACGGTCCCGGTCTGTTCGCGCGGGATGGTCTCCAGGAATTTTTTGATATGAGGATCGGCAGGCTCCGGCTTCTTATAAATCAGCAGGTAGTCATCCAGCTCTTCCGGATAGGTGAAGGGCCACTTTTCCGCGTCTTCTTCCACAAAGAAGTCAAACGGATTGTAGACGGTCATATCGGCGACCAGATCGACTTCGATCTTCAGTTCGCGGACGGACTCCGGAAAAACATAGCGGGCAAGCCAGTTACCGTAGGGGTCCTGTTGATGGTTAACGAAATGCCCGGACGGGCTGACCTTCAACGAATGCGACAGCACCTTTGTCCGCGAGAGCGGTGCCGGTCGCAGACGTATGGTCTGCGGCCCCAACAAGACCGGACGGTCGTACTTATAGTGCGTTAAGTGATATATGCTGGCTTTTATCGACATTTGTATTGGTCATCCATGCTAGGCCCTCACAAATAGAGACAGCTTGCCGCTGGTGCTATGCTTACTTCGGCTTATATGTTGCGCTGCGGCGATATATTTTTGCGCTTGCAATATGCCAGCCGAAAGGCGGATAGGCAGCCGGGGAAGCCGGGCGTAACATAAGCCAATCCGAACCAGGGAAGGCATGCCTTTGTCTAACGGAATCAATTTGGCAAGTGCCGCAGTCGCGGCGTCGGGCCATTCTAGCGACTCACTATCCGAGTACTCACCGAGGCTGTTTTTCTGCGAGCTTTATTCCCGCTTTGGCAATGTGCCAGACATTCAGCAGGTGTTGGAGCGCCTGAATGAGCAGGACGTTGCCAGTTTGCGGCGGCGGTCACGCGGTGCTGACCAGGAACTGTTCAATCTGGGCATTACCTTCACGGTATATACGGACCGGACAGCCATCGACCGCATCCTGCCGTTTGATGTTATTTCGCGGATACTGACCAAGGAGGACTGGTCGATCATCGAACGGGGCGTCAAACAGCGGGTAACGGTGATCAATCTGTTCCTGCAGGATGTCTACAACAGCCGCCATATCCTGAAAGATGGCGTCGTCCCGGAAGACCTGGTATTCGGCAACCCCAGTTACCGCCCTGAAATGGAAGGCTTTACGCCGCCGCACGGCACCTATGCCAATATTTGTGGCATCGACATTGTGCGCGATCAGCATGGCGATTCATGGTGCTGGAAGATAATGCCCGCACGCCGTCCGGTGTTTCCTATGTTGTGGAAAACCGCCATCTGATGATGCGGGCATTCCCCGATCTGGCCGAAGCTATCTCCATCGCCGACGTAGATGATTATGGCCGCCAGCTGCGGCGTGCTCTGGTCAAAGTTGCGCCGGAGGGGATGGGTGATCCCGGTATCGTGGTTCTGACCCCTGGCATATTCAACTCCGCCTATTTCGAACATGTGTTCCTGGCGCGCGAAATGGGCGTACCGTTGGTGGAAGGGCGTGACCTGTTTGTGGAGAACGACCGGGTCTACATGAAAACGATCAAGGGACCGGAACCGGTCCATGTGATCTACCGCCGGATCGATGATGATTTCCTGGACCCGGAGGTTTTCAGAGAAGACAGCTCTTTGGGGGTTGCAGGCCTGTTCAGGGCTTACCGGAAGGGCAATGTCACCCTGGCGAATGCCGTTGGCACGGGTGTGGCGGATGACAAGGTGATCCATGCTTACATGCCGCGCATCATCCAGTACTACCTTCAGGAAGACGCTATCCTGAGTAACGTTCCCACCAATATCTGCCGCGAAAAAGAAGGGCTGGCGGTGACGCTGGACCGGTTGGACGAATTGGTGACGAAACCTGTGGGCGGTTATGGCGTTGTTGTCGGGCCGCATGCGAGCAAGAAGACGTTGCGCGAATTGCGCAAGCAGGTACTGGCCGATCCATCCAACTTCATCAGCCAGCCGACCATCAGCCTGTCGGTGTGTCCGACGCTGACCCGCACCGGCGTTGAGCCACGGCATGTCGACTTGCGCCCGTTTGCGGTAACCGGCGACTCGACCTGGGTCCTGCCTGGCGGCCTGAGCCGGGTGGGGATGAAACGCGGCTCTCCTGTTGTTAGCTCGTCGCAAGGCGGCGGTTCAAAGGATACCTGGGTCCTTGCCTAGTCTGCTTTCACGCTTCGCCGAAGACGTTTATTGGCTTGGCCGTTACATGGAACGGGTCCAATTGCTCGCTCGTATCCTGGACATCACGAAAACCTATTCCGGCAGCGATCAGGACAGCACCAACTGGCGGCGGGTGCCGGCGTTATACGGTGATCTCGCCCGTTTCGAAGAAGAGGAGCGCACGCCGGATGCCGCGTCGGTTTTGGCGTTCTATCTGCATGATCGGAACAACCCGACGTCGGTTGCCTTTGCGTTGGCCAGGGCTTACGAGAATGCCCGTGGTGCCCGCCATCTGATCAGCACAGAGATGTGGACGCATCTCAACATCGTCCGGCGTCAGCAGGACAAGATGACCTTGCGTGATCTGCGTCTGCCCAATGTCTCGGCGCTTTGCCAGAAATTGAAGACAGACTGCCAAACTTTTGAAGGGATTGTTGAATGTACGCTGACCCAAGGTGAAATCTGGGTTTTTTACCAAGTCGGTAAGCTTTTGGAGCGGGCCGATCAAACAACCCGTGTGCTCGATATTGGCTATACCAGCGGCTGGTCGCGGGACGACGACGCGGTAAATTCCGTGCGCTGGAATACGTTGGTTCGTTCACTGGCTGGCTATCACGCATACCGGGCGACCTATCCTGACGGACGATATCGCTAATTTCCTGCTCTATAACCCCGACTTCGTCCGTGCCGTTGCCTTTTGCGTGGACCGGGCAGAACGCGATATCACCGTGATGGTAGAAAGCGCGGGTGAAGACATGGATCCGGCCATTGCTGCGGCGTTGGCAGCGATGAAAAAGGTGCTGAACGAGGGCAAGGGCAGCAAAGAGCTGGATATAGGCATGTCAGCCTATATCGACCGTTTGCAGGAATGCATTTCCGACATCGGTGAAGCCGTCGGCGCCCGTTACTTCTGACCCGTGCAAAAATGAAAAAGCCCCGACGCCTTCAACTGCGCCGGGGCTTTTTTGTGTCCGCTGATTGCGGTTCAGTCAGGCGGCGCGTTGCTCCAGGGCGTCGTCGATCAGCGCGATGCTTTCTTTGATGCCATAAAGCGCGATGAAGCTACCCATGCGTGGGCCCTGGCTCTGGCCGAGCAGGGTCTCGTACAGCGCCCTGAACCAGTCGCGCAGGTTTTCGAATTCGTGCTTCTTGCCGATCTCGAATACCTGGTTTTGCAGTTCCTCGGCCGTCGAACCGGGAGGCGCGTTTTCCAACGCCGCCCGCAGGTCGGCCAGCGCCGCCCGCTCCTGGTCAGATGGCGCGCGGTAGAATTTAGCCGGCTTCACGAAGTCCTGGTAGTAGCGCACGGCATAGCCCGCCAGCCGGTCCAGCATAGGAGCGGTTTCCGGGGTCGCTTCCGGGCGGTAGCGGCTGATAAAGCCCCAGAGCACGTCCTTGTCTTCGGCGTTCGCAACGCAGGCGAGGTTCAGTAGGATGCCGAAGGTCAGGTCGGCGTCGGGCGCAGGCGGCTTGCCGCCATGGATATGCCAGGCGGGGTTTTCGATCTGCTGAGCGTCTTCCTGCCCGTCGAATTTCTCCAGCCAGGTGCGGTATTCATCGACTGCCTTTGGGATGACGTCGAAGTGCAGCTTTTTCGCGGCCCTGGGCTTGTTGAACATGAACAGAGCCAGGCTCTCCGGCGGGGCGTAGGTCAGCCAGTCCTCGACTGACAGACCATTGCCCTTTGACTTGGAGATCTTCTGTCCCTGATCATCCAAGAACAGTTCATAGGTAAAGCCCTCCGGCGGCCGGCCGGCCAGGATGCGGCAGATTTTGGAGGACAGATTGACTGAGTCGATTAGGTCCTTGCCGCTCATCTCATAGTCGACCTGGAGGGCGTACCAGCGCATCGCCCAGTCGGCCTTCCATTGCAGCTTGCAATGACCACCGGTAACGGGCGTTTCCATCATCTCACCCGTTTCCGGGTCCTTGTAGACGACGGTGCCCTTCTCCACGTCCCGCTCTAGGATAGGCTCCTGGAGGACGATACCCGTGCGCGGGCAGACCGGCAGGAACGGGCTGTAGGTTGCGCGCCGCTCCGGCCCCAGCGTCGGCAGGATCACGTTGATGACGGCGTCATAGTTGCGGAGCACTTGCAGCAGCGCTTCATCGAACCGGCCGGACTTGTAGTAGTCGGTGGCGCTCTGGAACTCGTACTCAAAGCCGAAAGAGTCCAGGAAGGCTTGCAGGCAGGCGTTGTTGTGCTCGCCAAAGCTAGGATGCGTGCCAAACGGGTCCGGCACCTGCGTTAACGGCTTGCCGAGATGCTTCGCAAGCAATTTCTGGTGCGGCACGTTGTCCGGCACTTTGCGCAGGCCGTCCATGTCGTCAGAAAAAGCAAAGAGCTTGGAAGAAATGTCGGAAATTTGAGCAAAGGCGTGGCGGACCATGCTGGTGCGCGCCACCTCGCCGAACGTGCCGATGTGCGGCAGGCCGGACGGGCCATAGCCGGTCTCGAA
The DNA here is from genome assembly GCA_965202745.1 of Alphaproteobacteria bacterium. Classification (GTDB taxonomy): domain Bacteria; phylum Pseudomonadota; class Alphaproteobacteria; order Bin95; family Bin95; genus JACKII01. The sequence goes on along the minus strand of CBDBCB010000012.1, from coordinate 1,906 downwards.
CAGGGCATAGCCTTTGGCCGGCGGTTTGTCGCCCAACCGTTTCAAGACCTTGCGCGCCTCTTTAAACGGCCAGGCGCGGGCGTTCAGAGCGGCGGAGCGAAGGTCCGGCATCACGGGGGGTTCCTTTTTAGGCTGAATAGAGAAGGGCCGGAACATAGGCACGCCCTCAATGGTGGTCAATTGCCGGAAAACATCGGATTGCCATTAGCGCTGTTTAGTCTTGATCCACACTTTGGCAGTAGGCTTTGGCCCAATCAGTTATGGAGAAGCCAGCCAGTGCGTGTATTGGATAGAGTTCAGCCCTATGCCCGCAAAGCCTTCGTGAAGGTGAAGCCGGGATTTCAACGCCTGCATTCCCAGGCGGAAACATTTGCCGACAAGCGCGTGAGTTTCCTCGCCGGCTTTCCCCTGTCTGGCACCAACATGGTGATCGACGTGTTCGAATGGTCCAGCCAGACCAAGGTCTTTCGCGAGGCAGACCCCAACGCCAATGATAATTTCCAGCTTCGCGACGACGATATCATCCAGGAATTGGTGCTCGGCTCTCCCGCGCATTTCGTGATGGTGAAGGCGTTGCTGGATGGGCACCGGGTTGCGCAACTGATGCGCCTGTTCCCCAATAGCTGCGCCGTCTGGATGTACCGGCACTATGATGATTGTGTGAATTCCATCCTGGTGCGCTGGCCAGGGCACCGCAACGGCATCGACGAAATCATCCGCAAAGGGGCGCATGCCGCAGGCTGGCGCGGCGGCTGCATGAGTGATGAGACGCTGGGGCTGCTCTGCCGCCAATACAGCCCGCCATGGAATGATGCAACCGCCAATGCCTGGTTCTGGTATATGCGCCACCAACTGCTCTTCGACCAGGGCTTCGATACCGACCCGCGGACGATGCTGGTGCGCTATGAATCGCTGGTGGTAGACCCGCTTCGGGTGATCCGGCCGATAGCGGACCTGGTTGGCGTGCCGCTGACGCCGATGATGGCATCGGTGTCGCATGCCCGCTCCGTCCGCAAGCAAGCGGCTCCTGATATTGCGCCGGAAGTCAGGGCGCTCTGCGATGATATGCTGGCCCGGTTGGATGCAGTTTGGGAGCGGACGCCGGCCGGCAGGTCCGGCTAGTGCCCCTCCCCATGATCGCGCCCGCCGTATCGCGGCGCAGCTGGTGTTATGCTGGCGGTTTGCTGTAGTCGCCGTCCGCCACATGCTCGAACCATTCGGTGCCGCTGCCATCATCCGCAGTTTCGGACATGGCGAGGTGCGTAAACAGGCGGTCGGGGGCGGAGCCGTGCCAATGCCGGGTGTTCGGCGGGATGATGGCCGTGTCACCCGGGCGCAGTTCCTGCACCGGCTCACCCTCGACCTGTACCCGGCCCACGCCGGAGACAGCCAGCAGGGTCTGGCCGACCGGATGCTGGTGCCAGGCCGTGCGCGCGCCGGGCGTGAAGGTCACATTGGTGGCGCGCATCCGCGACGGCGCTTCGCCGACCAGCACCGGGTCCTGCATAACCGTTCCGGTGAAGTTCTTCAGCGAGGCGACGCCCGTCGGGCGGTCGTTGGCGCGGTGGAGTTTCAGTTTCATGGCGGGTTCCTTGGATGTTTCCGTACGGTCGCCCGTCTCGCCGGCGATTAGCCCAGGCAAGGCGTTTGACAAAATGTAGCGCCGATCTTTCCAGGCTGTCGAGGCCGCTGCGGCGGAAATGGCGCTACACTGTGACAGGCTCCGGCCAATGAAAGGAACCTGCGGGCAGTGCGCATTGCCACCTTTAACGTCCAGAACCTGCGCTTGCGCCAGCCGCATGGCGAGCCAAGGCTGGACGGCGCGCGCGATGGCGACATGCCGGAGGACGCAACGGCGGGTGCGGTAGCGCTGGACCTGGCCGATAGGTCGCTCACCGCGCGCGTC
>CBDBCB010000011.1:0-32383 GCA_965202745.1 Alphaproteobacteria bacterium | reverse complement strand
CGGACCGTTCATCGAAGCCTGGATGGATCGCCGGCCTATTGGCCCTTGATGACCCTGGCCATCGCCTGGCTGTTCGATCTGTCGCAAGTGCCGACGCTGCAAATCCTGACTGCCTTGGGCAAGCACCGGCGCATCGCGTACTACGACCTGGGCGTCGCCGCGTGCAGCCTGTTACTCGCCATGGCGCTGGAAGCAGCATATGGCTTGGCAGGGGTGGCAGCCGGTGTCGGACTGCCGGTTCTTTGCTCAGCGCTACTGCTCAAACCGCGGTATACGGCCAATGCACTGGGCCTGCGAGCTGCCACCTACTACGGACAACTTGCCCGGACGATCGTGTCCTGCCTGGCGCTTCAGATGCCGGTTTGGCTGCTGTTGCAGTCCATGCCACCGATGTCACTGGGCGAGCTGGCGCTCTTCGGCATGGCGGCCTACACGCCAATCGTGTTGATCGCCTGCACCGTGCTGCTGCCGCGGGCTGACCAGCAATATTTGCTGGGCCTGGCACCACGGTGCCTGACGGGGGGAGCAAAGCGATTGCTGCCTCACTTGCGCCAGACAGCCTAGTGGCCTGATAAGTTGGTGGTTCGATGCAAACAGATGGGTACCATCTGTTTGCATCGAACCACTAGGCTGCACGATTGCGGCGGTTATTGCGCCAAGAGGACACGGCGGGCCAGCCAAGGCTCAACGCGGTTAAGCCGAAGAACAGACAGACTATCGGACTTTCGAACAGCCGCCACCATTCCATGTCCATCACGATCATGGATTGGCTGAAGGTCTCCTCCAGCATCCGGCCGAGGATCAACCCCATCACCAGCGGCGCCGCGCCAAAGCCATGCCGCCGCATGACAAAACCGACAATGCCAGCAACCAGCATGACCCAAACATCAAAGAATGACGCGCTGAGCGAATAGGCACCGATGACCGAAAACCCAAACACCATCGGCCACAGGAACGTGCGGGGGATCAGCGTAATACGGGCAAACAGCTTCGCCCCGGCCAGTCCGATGACCAGGAACGCGATGTTCGCCACCGCCATGGCACCGAAAATCGCATAGACGAAGTGAGGCGTCTCTTGAATGAGGTAGGGGCCGGGCCGGAACCCGTGCGTGATCAAGGCCGCTAAGATCAGCGCCGTGGTGCCACTGCCTGGAATGCCCAGTGCCAATGTCGGAACCATCGCGCCGCCCGTTGCAGCATTGTTGGCTGCCTCCGGTCCGGCAATGCCTTCGGGAATACCGGTGCCAAACTTGTCCTTGCGCTTGGACCAGCGCTTGGCCTCGTTGTAGCCCATGATGGCGGCAACCGTGCTGCCTTCCGCCGGCAGGATGCCGATAAAGGTGCCGATGCCGCTGGAGCGCAGGATAGTTCCCATCACCAGACGGAGGTCTGCCCGGCTGGGCAATTTTACGACCACCGACTTGATCCGCTCGACCACCTGATCGGCGGCCTGGCTCTGAATCAGCATCTCGGAGACGGCGAACAGGCCGATCAGGACCGGCACAAACTCGATCCCTTCGGTCAATTCGTGGACACCAAAGGTAAAGCGCTCGATGCCGGTTGCCAGATGCGTGCCGACCGTCGCGATAAAGACACCAATGCCGCCTGCAATCAGGTTTCGCAAGGACGAGCGCCCACTGATGGACGCCAGCATCGACAGGGCGAAGACCGTCAGCGCGAAATATTCCTGCGGACGGAAGCTGATGGCCACTTTGGCCAGCATGGGTGTTGCCACAATAAAGACAACAAGCGACAGCAAGCCGCCAATCACACTGCTGAACGCTGCCAAGCCCAAGGCCCGACCGGCTTCGCCACGCTTGGCCATCGGGTAGCCGTCGAACGCCGTCGCGACCGCTGGCGGCGCGCCCGGCGCGTTGATCAGAATAGCCGTGATCGAGCCGCCAAACGTGCCGGCGCAATAGAGTGCTGCCATCATACAGATGGCGGAGACCGGCTCCAGCGTTACAGTAAATGGCAAAAGCAAGGCGATCGCCAGAGGCGACGACAGCCCCGGCAATGCGCCGACGATCACACCGATCAGCACGCCCATGATGATGAGCGCGATGTTCTCCAAGCCGAATGCCAGGCTGAGGCCTTGAATGACAGGTTCCATAACCGCGCCGCGCTCCTAATAAATACTCAGGCCGAGCACGCCCGGCTGAAAATAGATTTTGAACACCTGTGTGAACAGCAGCATCACCACGGTCGGAAAACCAATACCGAACGCCACCATCAACACCCACCGCCGTTCGCCCCACAAGGCCGGCAAGGTGCAGCAAATAGCGACCAGGGTGAGATAGGTTCCAAGCCATTCCGCCGCCCCGACAATCACCAGGGCCACAACCATGGTGATGTAGGCGATCGGCTTGACCGTGCGCTTGCGGTCTTCCTCAAGCCCGCTGCCACCGGTTCTGGCGACGCGCCACGCATGCTCAAACGGCATAAGCACCGTTAGAACCGCGATGATCCAAAGCATAAGCCTGGGGAAGTATTCTGGCGCGATGCCGCCATCAAACAACGCTGACACTTCTTCGAACGTCGTTGAAACGTAAGCGAAGAAGGCAACGAACAGCAAGATGGCCAGGCTAAGCGCCAGGTCCATAGGATGGACCCAGCGCTTGAGACCAGAAGGACTAGCCATGGGTGGCTACTTCTTGATCAGGCCAAGCTCGAGCATGGCCTCGCGAGCATTGGCATACTCTTCCTTCAGCTGCGCATCCCACACTTTCCAATCGGCGACGCTGTCATCCGGCGACAGGCCGGACGACCGAAGATAACCGCCAAAGGTTTTGTGCTTCATCGCCTTGATCAGCGCATCGGAGAGCTTTTGGATAATTGGCTCCGGCGTGCCTGCCTTCACCGCGTAGCCACGCGTCGTGGACGTCTTCACTTTGTAGCCCAGCTCGAACGTCGTCGGCACGTCGGGATAGTCGGCCAGACGCTTGTCGTTCATCACGGCCAACGGGCGAAACGTGCCGTCCTGCACCTGGCTCAATGCTTCAGAGACGTTCGGCAAGGTAGCATCGATAGCGCCGGACATCAGCGCCTGCACCATCTGTGCACCGCTGCCGAAAGGCACGGCTTTGACTTTAATACCGGAGACTTTGGCGAACTTCAGCAGGCCGATATGTTCGGTCGAACCAATCTCGCCGACACCCCAGTTCAACGGCTTCTCTTTGGAAGCGGTAATCAAATCGGCCAGCGTTTTGAGTGGGCTGCCGGACTGCACGGTGATGAAGGTCGGGTCATCCATAGCACGGGCAACGCCGACCATGTCATTGATTCCCATACCGCCCTTGCCGCGGGCAATGGTATAAAGGTGGGTTTGGGTCAACGCCATCAACGTGTAACCGTCGGCAGGTTTACCATTCACATAGGCCTGAGCCGCTGCGCCACCGCCGCCGCGCTTGGACACAACGATCATGTCGGTACCAAGGATGCGCCGCGAACGGATCATCATCATGCGGGCAGTGGTATCGGTTCCGCCGCCATATTTTGCGTGAATCACTACCTCAATGGTTTTATCGCCGGGGTACTCGTCGGCCGCATAAGCCGGAAGCGCAACAGCACCCAGTAGCGCTAGGCTGGCAGCATAAGCTTTCCACATAATTCGTTCCTCCCAATTTTTCGTGGCCAGCAAGCTTGCTCACCGACCGCTGACAAAAGCAAGCATCATAATCGGTCGACTTCCGCCTAAACCGCGTCTAGGGTCCGCTCAAATTTTGGACGGTGGCCCGCATGGCCTGAAAGCGATCCTGGTGCGACCGACCCATTCAGGGGGTCAAGTCCAGGGCTCTCCCCGCTGCCTTTGCCGTTGCTTCTGTTTGGAGGCGGCTGCCGTTCCTTTCGTGTGGTGTCAGTGCTGGAAGGATAGCGGCTATGAGCGAAGAAAAATTGGGCGTTATGGTCTGTGGCCATGGCAGTCGAGATGCTGCGGCAGTCGCCGAATTCGCCCAGGTCGCGGAACGCCTGCGCCCCCGTTTCCCCGATTTGCCTGTGGATTACGGTTATCTGGAGTTCGCAACGCCGATCATCCGCGATGAATTGGACGCACTGAAGGCTGCCGGCGTTAACCGGGTGCTGGCCGTACCAGGCATGCTGTTTGCTGCGGGCCACGCCAAAAACGATATCCCGAGCGTCCTGAATCGCTACCAGGCAGAGAACAACCAGCGCATCGACTATGGCCGCGAATTGGGCATCGACCTGCGGATGCTGCGCGCGGCTGGCGACAGGGTCCAGCAGGCGCTGGATGCGAATCCTTCCGACGTGCCGCTATCCGAGACGGTGCTGGTGGTTGTTGGCCGTGGCGCGTCGGATCCCGACGCCAACTCCAATGTCGCCAAGGTCACGCGCATGCTATGGGAGTCCACGGGGTTTGGCTGGGCGGAAACCGCCTATTCCGGCGTGACTTTTCCCCTGGTTACGCCTGCTTTGCAGCACGTGGCCCGGCTTGGCTACAAGCGGGTGGTGGTATTTCCATACTTCCTGTTCACCGGCATTCTGGTGCGGCGCATCTACGACGCCGTCGATGAAGCCGCCGCTGCGTTCCCGGAGCTGGATTTCATCAAGGCTGGCTATCTGAATGACCACCCCCTGGTCATCGATACGTTCGAGGCACGGGTGCATGAAATCCTGGAAGGCACCGGCAATATGAACTGCCAGATGTGCAAATACCGGGAGCAGTTTCTGGGCTTTGAAGACGAAGTCGGGGCGCGCCAGGAAAGCCATCACCACCATGTAGAGGGGATCGGGACCGGCGAGGCAGGCCATTCTCATGAGCATAATCATGACCATGGGCATGGGCATGGGCATGATCACGGGCACGGGCACGGGCACAGCCACGGTCATGGCGGCGATCACGGTCATCACCATCACCCCTACCCTCATGCCGACCATCCTCTGGGCCCGCGAACGCTGAAAAAGGGCTAACCGTGGCCTTCGACTACCTTCGCGATCCGGCGGCGATCTATGCCGAATCGTTTCGCCAGGTGCGTCTGGCCACCGACCTGCGCGCCCTGCCTGAAGTGGCTCACGGGTTGGCTTTGCGCCTTGTCCATGCCTGCGGGGAGCCGGGGATTGTGGAGAACCTGCTGATCTCTCCCGGTGCTGTTGAGGCCGCGAAGGCGGCACTGATTGCCGGTGCGCCGGTCTATGCCGATTGCGAGATGGTGGCGTCCGGCATCACCCAGGCCCGCTTGCCGACTGGAAACGAAATCCGCTGCACCCTTAACGACCCGCGGACCGCCCCCCTGGCCCGGATGTTGCAGACAACGCGCTCTGCCGCCGCTGTGGATTTTTGGGACATGCAAGGCACAATTGTGGCCATTGGCAACGCGCCAACCGCTCTGTTTCACTTGCTGGAGCGCATCGAACAGGGTGCGCCGGCTCCCGCCTGTGTGCTGGGCTTCTGTGTAGGCTTCGTGGGAGCGGCGGAAGCAAAAGCAGCACTGGCAGCGAGCAACCTGCCCTTCGTGACGCTGGCAGAACGGCGGGGCGGCAGTGCCCTGGCCGCCGCTGGCGTCAATGCTCTGGCCAGCGGGAGCGAGGCGTGACCAAGCCCTGGCTCCACATTATCGGCATTGGCGAGGACGGCATGGAGGGGCTGAGCGCCTCTGCGAAAGCCGCTTTGAACCAAGCGGACGTGCTGGTCGGCGACGAGCGGCATCTGGCCATGGTCCCCGCCGATTGCCGTGAGCGTCTGGCCTGGCCCTCGCCGTTCAGTGCGCTGATAGAGACAATCGAGGCACTGAAACCGAGGCATGTAGCGGTGCTGGCTACCGGCGATCCGCTATGGTTTGGCGTTGGCTCAACGTTCGCCAAGCATATCCCGATGGCAGAGTTGTGCGTCTACCCCGCACTTTCGGCCTTCGCGCTGGCTACCGCGAGGATGGGCTGGCCGCTGGCCGAGTGCGAGATGCTTTCCCTGCATGGCCGCCCCTTCCCTTTGCTCCAGTCCGCAATCCAGCCGGGCGCGCGCCTGCTGATCCTGGCGCATGATGGCGAAACACCAGCGAAGGTGGCAGCAGCACTTTGCCAACGCGGCTATGGCCAAAGCCGCATCACCGTTTTGGAGCTCATGGCCGGGCCGGACGAAGCCAGGATTGAGGGAACTGCGGCTGATTGGGGAAGCCGGACGGTTGAGCCATTCCACACGCTCGCCGTGGAGTGCGTCGCTAACCGGGATGCTGCCCTGCTGCCGCGCACACCCGGCCTGCCCGATGACGCGTTCCAGCATGACGGCCAGATCACCAAAAGGGAGGTCCGGGCGGCCACGCTTGCCGCGCTTGCCCCGACACCGGGTGCGCTGCTGTGGGATGTGGGGGCAGGCAGCGGCTCGGTCGCCATCGAGTGGATGCGGTCCGCCGCGCACACGAGGGCTATCGCAGTAGAGCGGCAGCAAAGCCGGATCGGCAACATCGAGAGCAATGCCGCCGCGCTCGGTGTGCCGGGCCTTCAGGTAGTGGCGGGACAGGCACCGGAAGTGCTGGCAGACCTGCCAGCGCCGGATGCCGTGTTCATTGGCGGCGGGCTTAGTGCACAGACGGTCGATCCCTGCTTGCGGGCGCTGAAACCCGGTGGCCGTTTGGTGGCGAACGCGGTGACCCTGCAGGGTGAGGCCGTCCTGTTTGACGCCCAGGAAAGGCTTGGCGGCGCATTGAGCCGGATTGCTATCAGCCGGGCGGAACCAGTCGGCCCATTTCTGGGCTGGCGGCCGCTGATGCCGGTCACGCAGTGGAGCATCCGCAAATGACTGGCACGCTCTACGGCATTGGTGTCGGCCCCGGCGACCCGGAATTGCTGACGCTCAAAGCTGCCAGACTAATCGCAGCCTGCCCGGTTCTGGCCTATCCCATGGCCAATGGAGAGACATCGCTGGCCCGACGAATCGCGGCGGCTCATATCCGCCCCGGCACTCAGGAAAAGCCCTACGCCCTGCCGATGGCTCCCGACCCAAGCGTTGCCCAGGCTGCGTATCAGCAACTGGCAGAGCAGCTTCAGACCGATTTGTCGGCAGGCCAGGACGTGGCGGTGCTCTGCGAGGGTGACCCGCTATTCTATGGCTCCTTCGCCGAAGTCATGCGCCACCTGGACGACCGCACACCGGTCGAGGTCGTCCCTGGCATACCCTCCGCTCATGCCACAGCAGCCCGACTATCTATGCCGATTGTCCAACGCACCGCCAGTTGGAGCGTGGTACCAGCGACTCTGCCGGACCAGGAACTAGCCGCCCGCCTCCGCACGGCAGACGCCACCGCCATCCTCAAACTCGGCAGGCATTTCGGGCGCGTCCGATCCTTGCTCGAAAGCCTGAATTTGATTGCCCGGGCCACCTATTGCGAGCGGGTTGGACAGACCGGCGAGCAGTTCGCACCGCTTTCAGAGGTCAATCAAACCTCCGCACCCTATTTCTCACTCATTCTCATACATATGCAGGGCCTATGACTGCCGTTCTCGTTCAAACTCACCGTGGCCTTGCCCTTGGTCGCCGCCTGAAAGCATTCCTCGACGCTGGGCTCTATGTCCGTGCGCCGCTCAATATGCCTGACAGTACCTCCTTCTCTTCGACCAAAGAGACACTGCCGCTTTTGTTCCTGCAAGGAGAGCCGCTGGTCGTCCTGGCATCGGCAGGGCTCGTAACACGGCTCCTCGCTCCGTTGCTTTCCAACAAGCATGTTGAACCGCCCGTGGTTGTCGTAGCAGAGGACGGCTCCAGCTTTATTCCTCTGTTGGGCGGACATCATGGTGCCAATGATCTGGCCCGCAAGCTTGCCCAGGAATTTGGCGGACATCCCGCCATCACTACCGCAGGCGACCTGGCCTTTGGCGTTGCACTGGATGAGCCGCCAGACGGCTGGACCTTGGCCAACCCAGAGCACGCCGCTTCCGCCATGGCGTCGCTGCTGAATGGCGCGGCGGCGAAAATCGAAGGTGTCATGCCATGGCTGAGCGGTGTGCCACTAGCGACATCCGGCACGCATAAGGTTGAAATTGTGGCGACCACGCAGACGGCTCAGGGCTCGCCCCGGCGGCTGATTTTTCACCCGCACCGGCTGGCGCTCGGCATTGGCTGCGAGCGGGGCGTTCCGCCGGCAAAGGCCATTGCCGCCGTGGATGTGATGCTCCGGGACGCCAGTATTGCACCGGAAGCCATCGGCGTTGTGACATCCCTGGATTTAAAGGCCGACGAGGCTGCCGTTCATGCGGTTGCGGCCCACCTTAATCGCCCCGCTCGGTTCTTCTCCGCCGCGCAATTGCTGGCCGAGATACCGCGTCTCGCAAACCCTTCGGAGGTCGTGTTCCGGGAAGTCGGCTGCTATGGCGTATCGGAAGGTGCCGCGTTGGCAGCGGTCGGACATGCCGGCCGCCTGTCCGTGCCAAAGCACATATTCAGCCAGGTGACGCTGGCCATAGCCGAAGCGCCGGGCTGGCTGGACGTCGCGAAAATCGGCCGCCCACGTGGCGCGCTCAACATTGTCGGCATCGGTCCCGGTGACGAAAAGATGCGGTCGCCGGAAGTCAGCCACGTGTTGCAACAAGCGGACGATTGGGTCGGCTATAGCTTGTACCTGGACTTGGCAGGCCCCGGTACGGCGCACCAGCATCGCTATGGGCTGGGCGAGGAAGAAGCCCGGACGGAGCACGCCCTCAAGCTGGCAGGGCAAGGCCATAACGTAGCGCTTGTCTGCTCCGGCGACGCGGGCATCTATGCCATGGCGAGCCTGGCCTTTGAGTTGCTGGACCGACACGGCGATGATCCGGAATGGGACTCAATCCGGCGGGCCGACATCCTCGCCATGCCCGGCATCTCCGCCATGCAGGCGGCTTCTGCAAAGGCGGGTGCGGTGCTGGGGCATGATTTCTGCGCCATATCCCTCTCGGACCTGATGACGCCCTGGCCCGTGATCCGCAACCGGGTGGATGCCGCCGCCAAAGGCGATTTCGTGGTCGCCTTCTACAACCCCATATCCCGCCACCGCCGCCACCAGTTTGCTGAGGCAAAGGAAATCCTCCTGGCGCACCGGCTGCCTGAAACGCCGGTTGTGCTGGCCAGCAATCTGGGCCGCCCGGAAGAAGCCGTGCGCCACACAACGCTGGGTGAAGTGCAAACGGACGATATCGACATGCTGACCGTGGTTCTGGTCGGCTCCTCGACGACGAAACGGGTCGGTTCGTGGGCCTATACCCCTCGCGGCTACGGTGACCGGCAAGGAGACACGCCATGACCGTCCATTTCATCGGAGCCGGCCCCGGCGCGCCCGACCTGATCACCGTCCGCGGCCTGCGCCTGATCGAACGCTGCCCGGTCTGTCTTTATGCGGGCTCCCTTGTGCCGGAGGAAGTGGTCGCTGCAGCACCAGAGGATGCGCGCGTGATCGATACGGCCCCCCTGCACCTCGACCAGATCATGGCGGAAATCGAAGCCGCGCACGCCAAGGGCCAGGACGTGGCGCGGGTGCATTCCGGCGACCCCAGCCTCTACGGTGCCGTAGCGGAGCAAATCCGGTGGCTGAAGGACGCTTGGCATTCCCTATGACATCACGCCCGGCGTGCCGGCCTTTGCCGCGGCAGCGGCGGCGCTAGGCCAGGAATTGACCCTGCCGAAGATCGCCCAGACGGTCATCCTGACCCGCACCGCCATGAAGGCCTCCGCCATGCCGCCTGGCGAGGAGTTGGAGACGGCTGGCCCAGTCCGGCGCGACGCTGGCCTTCCACCTATCGGCCCGCAACCTGCCCGCCATCCAGCGGGCGCTCATCCCGCACTATGGCGAGGACTGCCCCGCGGTGGCGGCCTATCGCGTCACCTGGCCGGACGAGAAAATCATCCGCGGAACACTCGCTACGATTCGAGACCTGGTACGCGCAGAGAAGATCACGCGCACCGCATTGGTCCTGGTGGGGCCCGCTCTGGCGGCAGAAGATTTTGAGGACAGCGCGCTCTACCACCCTGCGCATGTCCATGTTTTCCGCACGAAACGGGCCGTTCCCGGCTAGACGCCCACCAAACATCCCCAGGGTTTTGCACACCATTCGCGCGTTACCCTGGACGTTTACCGCATCTTCAGCAGTGCAGGCAGTATGCTGGCGGGCATGAGCTATTCAGACTTTGTCCACCTGCGCACCCACTCCGCCTACTCTCTGTCGGAGGGTGCCATTCATGTGAAGGCGCTGACCAAGCTGGCCGCCTCTCACGCAATGCCCGCGCGTCGCGGTTTCGGATACCGCCAACCTGTTCGGCGCGCTGGAGTTCGCCCTGGCGGCAGCCGATGCTGGCGTGCAACCCGTGGTCGGCACCCTGCTGCCGATAGTGGACCCGCAGAGTGACAGCGTCGCCTTCCTGCCGGTCTATGCCCAGACGGAGAGCGGGTACGAGAACCTGCTGCATCTGGTCAGCAAGGCCTTCCTGCAAAGCAGCGATAGCGGCGAGCCGCGCCTGCTTTGGCCGGAACTGAAAGGCCGCACAGACGATCTGATCGCACTCACCGGCGGACCGGATGGCCCTCTGGGCAAGTTGGTGCAGGCAAGCCAGAATACAGCGGCCATAGCGCTGCTGAACGACCTGGAGCGGCTCTTCCCAGGCCGTCTCTATGTCGAACTGCAACGGCACGGCCAATCATCGGAACAGGCGACTGAACCCTACTTCCTGAACTGGGCATATGAGCGCGACCTGCCGCTGGTTGCCACCAACGACGTGTTCTTCGCCGAGCGCAAGACGCACCAGGCTCATGACGTGCTGCTGTGCATCGCAGCGGGGCGGCGGCTGGATGACGACCAGCGTCCCCGCGTCACCGAAGAACACTACTTCAAGACAGCCGCAGAAATGCGGGATCTGTTCGCCGACCTGCCGGAAGCCATCGACAACACACTGGTAATCGCCCGGCGCTGCGCCGCCATGCCAACGCCACGCAAGCCTATCCTGCCGACGTTCAGCGCAGGCGAAGGCCGGGACGAGCCCGCTGAATTGCAGGCCCAGGCAGAAGCAGGCCTGCTGGAGCGGCTAGAGACCCACGTTTTCACCAAGGACATGACGCCGGAACAGCGGACAGAGACCGCCCAGCCCTATCATGACCGCTTGGCCTTCGAGCTAGGCGTCATCACGGACATGGGCTTTCCCGGCTACTTCCTGATCGTGTCGGAGTTCATCAAGTGGGCAAAGAACCAGGGCATTCCGGTTGGACCGGGCCGCGGCTCCGGTGCGGGCTCGCTGGTGGCCTACTCCCTTCAGATTACCGATCTTGACCCACTAAAATGGGGCCTGCTGTTCGAGCGCTTCCTGAATCCTGAGCGCGTATCGATGCCGGACTTCGACGTCGACTTCTGCCAGGACCGGCGGGACGAGGTTATCGACCATGTCCGCCGCAAATATGGCGAGGACCGGGTCGCCCAGATCATCACCTTCGGTAAGCTGCAAGCGCGTGCAGCGCTCCGCGATGTGGGCCGTGTGCTCGGCATGCCCTATGGACAGGTCGATAAGATCTGCAAGCTGGTGCCGAACAACCCCGCCAACCCCGTGACGTTGCAGGAAGCCATCGACGGGGAACCCGCCCTGCGCGACCTGCGCCGCGATGACGAGGAAGTCGGCCGCCTGCTCGACATTGCCTTGCAGTTGGAGGGGCTCTACCGCCACGCCTCGACCCACGCCGCCGGTGTGGTGATCGGTGACCGGCCGCTGGATGAACTGGTGCCGCTCTACCGCGATCCGCGGTCGGAGATGCCGGTCACCCAGTTCAACATGAAGTGGGTGGAAACCGCTGGCCTGGTGAAGTTCGACTTCCTCGGCCTGAAGACGCTGACCGTGCTGCAAACCGCCGTCCGCTTCATCGCCCAGCGTGGCATCGACATCGACCTGCTCAAGTTGCCTCTGGAGGAGAAGGCGACCTTCGACCTGCTGAGCTCCGGTGAGACGGCGGGCGTATTCCAGCTGGAAGGCAGCGGCATGCGCTACATGCTCAAGCGCCTGAAACCGACCGAGTTCGAAGACATTATCGCCGTCGTCTCGCTCTATCGCCCAGGCCCGATGGAGAACATCCCCTCCTACATCGCGCGCAAACACGGCAAGGAGGAACCTGACTACCTGCATCCCCTGCTGGAGCCGGTGCTGAAGGAGACCTACGGCATCATCATCTACCAGGAGCAGGTGATGCAGATCGCCCAGATACTGGCGGGTTACAGCCTCGGCGGCGCGGACCTGCTGCGCCGCGCCATGGGCAAGAAGATCAAGGCGGAAATGGACCAGCAGCGGGAAATCTTCGTTACCGGCGCTGTTGAGCGTGCGATCGATAAGAAGCAGGCCTCCGACATTTTTGACCTCGTCGACAAGTTTGCAGGCTATGGCTTCAACAAGTCCCACGCTGCCGCCTATGCCCTGGTCGCCTACCAGACGGCCTACCTCAAGGCCAACTATCCGGTGGAGTTCATGGCGGCGCTGATGACGCTGGACATGGGCAACACCGACAAGCTCGCCCAATTCAAGCGCGACCTGGACCGGCTGGAAATCGAACTGCTGCCGCCGGACGTGAACTTCTCCGATGTGGCGTTTGCCGTGGAGAAGGTACCGGCAGCCGAAGACAAGCTGCCACTCGGCATCCGCTATGCCCTGGGCGCGATCAAGAACCTGGGCCGCCCCACTTGCGAGGCTATCGTGGCGGAGCGTACCAAGGGCGGGCAGTTTGCCGACATGTTCGCCTTCACCGCCCGCATGGACCCGCGCGCGCTGAACAAGCGGGCAATGGAGCAGCTCGTCTCCGCGGGTGCTACGGACTCCCTGTTCGGCGACCGCGCCTGCGCCTTCGCCGGAATTGAACATGCAGTGCGCCACGGCCAGTTACTGCAGGAGGAGGCCGCCTCCAACCAAGTGAACCTGTTCGGTGACGTGCTGGAGGCCGAGAACGCGCCCAAGCTGCCCGATGTGCCGCCCTGGTCCCTGCTGGAGCGGCTGGAGAAGGAACGCGACGCCATCGGCTTCTACCTCTCCGCCCATCCGCTGGACGATTACGGCGACCTGCTGAAGCGCCTGCGCGTCACCCGCATTGCCGCCATTGGCGACCAGGCCATGCGCGGCGGCGGCCATATGAAGGTGGCAGGCGTCGTCCTGGGCAAGCAGGAACGCACCAATGGCAAGGGCAACCGCTACGCCTTCGTTCAACTGTCGGACGCCACCGGCATGGTGGAGGTCACACTGTTCTCTGAAACCCTCGCCGTCTCGCGCGAGTTGCTGGATTCAGGCGTGCCGGTGATGATGAACATCGAAGCCCGCATCGACGGCGAGTCGGTGAAGGTGACGGCGAACTCCGTCAGCGATTTGCAGGAAGTTGCTAAGAACCGGGTTGAGAGCCTGAAAGTGTTCGTGGCCGACCCCACGCCGCTCGAATCCATCCAGGCCCTGATCGCGGGCGAAGCCGGGGGCAAAGGCCAGATCTCCATCGTCCTCAACATCGATCCCGAGCGTGAAGTCGAGGTCGATCTGCCAGGCAAATACACGGTCACCCCCAAGATCGCCTCCATGCTGAAAAGCGTGCGTGGCGTGATGGAGGTGCAGCAGGTGGCGAAGGTTTAGAGCGGGCGCACTCGCCCCTTGCCACCCCGGGCGTTTCCCTGTAACACCCGCCTCATCTCTCACGCGGGCCTTGGTGGCCGCGCCTTACGCGCGTCTACCGTCCGGTGTCTAGGAGCGGAAGCTCCACGACTCTCGGCCCGCGGCGGAACAACCGGAAAACAGGAGTTCGGGCCCAATGGCGATGCCCACGTTTACCATGCGTCAGCTGCTTGAAGCTGGCGTTCACTTCGGTCACCACACCCGCCGCTGGAATCCCAAGATGAAGCCCTTCATCTTTGGTGTTCGCAATGGTGTGCACATCATCGATCTGCGGCAGTCCGTGCCAATGCTGCACCGCGCGCTGCAAGTCGTGCGCGACGTCGCCGCTGGTGGCGGCCGTGTGCTGTTCGTTGGCACCAAGCGTCAGGCGCAGGACATCATCGCCGAGCACGCCAAGGGCTGCGGCATGTACTATGTGAACCACCGCTGGCTGGGCGGCATGCTCACCAACTGGCGCACCGTCTCGCAGTCGATCAAGCGTCTGCGCGATCTGGAAGAGCAGCTGGCGCAGGACAATCTGGGCCTGACCAAGAAAGAACTGCTGAACCTGACCCGCGAGCAGGAAAAGCTGGAGCGGACGCTCGGCGGCATCAAGGAAATGGCCGGCCTGCCCGACCTGATCTTCATCGTCGACACCAACAAAGAGCATCTGGCGATTGATGAGGCCCGCGTGCTCAACATTCCTGTGGTCGCCGTGCTCGACAGCAACTCCGACCCGGCCGGCGTGCAATATCCGATCCCGGGCAATGACGACGCGATCCGCGCCGTCAGCCTCTATTGCGAGCTGGTTTCCGACTCCGTGCTGGATGGCCTGGAAGCGGAAATGGTTGCATCCGGTGTTGACCTCGGCGAGGCGGAAGAAGCCCCGGTCGAAGCAGCCCTTTCGGGTGAAGAGGCCGAGCCCGATGTAACGGAAGACCTGGCCGCCGCCGCCGCACTGGCCGCCGAGACGGACGCTGCGACCGAAGCAGTGGCCAAGGCCGAAGCGCCCGCAGAAGCGGAAGCCAAGGCAGAAGAAACCCCGGCTTCCTGATCAGGAAAGTCTGGCGATACCAAAAGGCGGGAGCTTCGGCTCCCGCCTTTTTTGTGTCTGGGTGACGGGCTCCAGCCTCAACTGGTCACAACGCCTCCTGCCGGAAAGTAGCCTTAGCAGGGTCTCCAATCACTACCGTAATACCTATATTGATAATTCGCAAAATCGACATAAGCAAAAGTAAACTTCTATACGCAAAACTAAAACATTTGCGACTCAAAATATTTATCCACGGTTTACCGCCAGTTTAGCAAAAATTTATCCGCTTTTTATCAAAGGTTCAACTTCAGCCAAAGCAGATACCGATCGCTTCAGATCGGGTGAATTTTCTCAAAATATCAGAATTACGGCATCTTACACTAACGGCACCTTGCTCTATGCTGTCCGTGGATTGCAGGTACAGCTACCGCCTCCACCACCGTAGATAGTGCCTCAGTACCCCGTCTGAAAGCTTCAACCATGGCGGCATAATCGCAGTCTACAACGCAAAATGCCGGATGAGCTGTCACTCACCCGGCGCGCAAAGCCTGCCAGTTTGGATAGTCCCGTCGCGAGCCCAGTAGTCCGATCAGACCACTAAACCAGGAAGATCGCCATCAGCACCAGGACGATCACGCAAAACAGGCCGGACCAGAACATCAGCTTGGCGAAGCCTGCCCAATCGGCTTGGTGGCGGCGGACGGAGTCTTCAAAGTTTTCCATCGGTCAACGTTCCCTAAAAGCATCGGCGCGACTGGGCCGCATCTCGTCCTGTCTTGCTTAAGCAAGTCCAATGCTTCCCTCCATGCGGTTCAAGGGCGCAGCCGGGCGACTCCGGCTACCATACCCTACCGGACAGCGTCCCGCGCCCACAATTGGGCAACGGCTTTTGCATCACAGCCCAGTCCCTTACCGGCACCGCATCCGTATGCCCGCAACCCGTCGCCGGGGGATCATTTCCATGAACCGGTACTTCCTGCTTATAGCAAGGTGTCATCGGTCACAAGATGCAGGGGGATTGTCCCAACCGGTTCCGCGTACATAGCTTGGCCGCGGATTGTCCACATCATCCGGCCGATTGGCACAAGTGTTGTAGCAAAGATAGAGCTGCCATCGGTCATCTGCCGACAGATTGTGCCCGGATGCATGCAACAGGTTGCAGTCAAAGATAACCGCGTCGCCGGGTTCTGAGGTGATCGCCACCGGCGGCCCGTATTTCCGGATACGCTCGCGGGTCACTTCGTGTGGCACGGTATAGAGGTGATAGGCTGTCGAGGTGTCGTACACCGCATCATGCCGCCCCTCTGCATGGCTTCCCGGCAGGAAATAGAGGCAGCCGTTAATCTCCTCGGCTGTATCCAGACTGACCATGATCGTCGTCATATCCGGCCGCCGGATACCATCAAGTTTCCAGGAGCCGTAATCCTGGTGCCATGGCCAGGCGGAGCCTACAATCGACGCCTTCAGATTGCATTTTGTGTGATGCACATAGAGCGTGTCATCGCCCAACACGGCCTGTGCGGCTCCAAGCGTCCGCGGCAGACAAACCAGCGCCTCCATGACCGGAGAAGCAGTAAGTAATTGCGCCATGTGCATACCCAGCATGATCTTCGGTGGGCCGTCTGCGTCCTCGCGCTTCACTTCCTCCACCTTCATTGCTGCCACGCGGTCGATTTCCGCGCGCAGCAAGGCTACCTCACCGTCGCTCAGCAGGTCCGGCAGCTTCAAAAAGCCATCCCTGTTATAGGCTGCACATTGCTCCGGTGTCAGTTGCATGAGCCTGGCTCCTCGTTGTTTGGCGTCAAGCCTACAGCGGCGGGAGCCACCGGTAAAACGTCACGCACCGCGACCGCCCATTCGACAGGCTCAGGATGAGGGGACTTTGCTGAGGCTTGTTGATATCCGCCAAAAACTCTCCCCTTCACCCTGAGCCTGCCCAAGAGTGACGGTAAAGATTTGGGTTTTTCAGCGGCCTCCCAGCTCAGATTCTCTTTGAAGAAGTCCAGCGTCGGGCTCCACGCCAGTTCCGCTGCCGCCTGGTCGTAGCGGGGCGTAGTGTCGTTATGGAAACCATGATTTGCGCCAGGATATATGTACGCCTTGTAGGCCTTGTCGTTG
This sequence comes from Alphaproteobacteria bacterium, assembly GCA_965202745.1. GTDB lineage: Bacteria > Pseudomonadota > Alphaproteobacteria > Bin95 > Bin95 > JACKII01. The sequence continues at coordinate 15,659 of CBDBCB010000011.1, read as the reverse complement.
GCCTTCAAAGCCGCCTCATAGTCCGGCTAACCCTCGTTGATGCGCTTATCCAACTCGCCATAGTGCAGCAACAGCGGCGCTTTGATCCTGGGCACGTCTTCAGCCTTGGCCTGACGCCCATAGAACGGCACCGAAGCCCCAAGGGTCGGATAGGCCACTGCCAACGCGTTGCAAACAACGCCGCCATAGCAGAAGCCGACCGCCCCCACCTTGCCGGTGCTGCCGTCATGGCTTTCCAGGAACTCGAAGGCCGCAAAGAAGTCCGCCAGCAGCTTGGTCCGGTCGAGCTTCTTCTGCATCACCCGGCCATCCGCGTCATCCCCGGATAGCCGCCTAGCGGCGTAAGTCCGTCGGCCCCCAGCGCCAGATAGCCAGCCTTCGCCGTGCGCCTGACCACATCCTCAATATAAGGGTTCAAGCCCCGGTTCTCATGCACCACCAGAACCGCTGGCAGCTTGCCGGTTGCTCCGGCAGGCTTGGCCATCAGGCCCTTGATCGTCCCGTGCCCTTCGGGGGAGGGATACTCGATCATTGCCGTTTCTATCGCGGGATCGTCCGGCGCAACCTGGGCCGCCAGCGCATAGTTCGGGCTCAGCGCTTCAAAAGCCGCCGATGCAGCGACGGGCGTCCCGGCAAACAACGCGGCCCGCTCCAGAAACTCGCGCTTTGTCATCGCGCCGTGAACGTAACTGTCGAACAGGTCCAAAATACGCTGGCCGAAATCAGAAGCCTTCATGCGTTGCATCAGTGTTACTCCCAGTTGATCACCACCCGCATTTTAGCGCGTTGCAGCCAATGGCTTGCAGTATATTTCAAGGGATTTATCCCCTTAACGCAAGTAATTTTAATTGCTATCTATGATGCATGGAAAAGAGCAAATCAGCATCTCTTGACTTTAGCGTCCGCGACTTCTTCAAGCGCTTCCCCGATGATGAGGCGTGCCTTGAGCACATTTTCAACGTCCGCTTTGGTGAGCGCCATGAGTGCCGCGCCTGTGGCAAGCAGGCAAGGATACCGAGCCGTCCAAGGACGCAGGGCGTCACGATTTTCGTGACTCATAGGGCACCTTTAGTCGCCGCGTCCGGCGCAGTCCCATCGAGCAGATCGGCGAGCAGTACGCGGTTGCGGGCGAGATTGCGGTCTTCGCGCAGGAACGCGTCCAACTCATCGGCCACAAGGCCGGCGATTTCCGGATCAGATTGCCACCGTTCTAGCAACCATGTTCCAAGCAGGATCAATCGTTGCGCCTGTTTGCGGTGCTCGTCCGTGTAGCGTTCGAGTGGCGCGCCACGGTTCTTGCCGAGCGTCACGGGACCACGAAACAGCCCGTCTGGAAATGGCGCCAGCGTGCCAGCGTGGAGGATCGCAGCCACACGCCCCATCGCCTTCAGACGACGTTGACGCCAGCGCAGGAAGCTGTCGCCGTGGCCGTGCGCAAGACGCCAGTAGGCCGATGTTCCGACAAGCGGGGAGTCGGCGGGGATCAGATCGAAGGGGATCTGGTCCCACTTGTCCCGCGCCTTTAGATCGGCTCCTGCCTCGAGCAGCGCTGCGATGGCGTCCGTCCGGCCTTCCTGGGCTGCGAGGTGCAGCGGCGTGTAGCCCTTCTCGCCCCGCGCGTTTGGATCGACCCCTGCCTCGAGCAGTGCTGCGCTGGCCTTCGTCTGGCCTTCTTGGGCGGCGCGGTGCAGCGGGGCCGCGCCGTTCTCCTTGCGCGCGTTTGGATCGGCTCCTTTGGCGATGAGCGCTGCAATGGCCTCCGTCTGGCCCGCCCCAGCCGCGTAGTGCAGCGGTGTCCAGCCATTCCCGTCCCGCGCGTTTGGATCGACCCCTGCGTCGAGGCATGTGCGGACCAAATCGCCATCGCCGTCCTCAAAGAAGCCCGGTGTATTCCAGTCCCAGCAGCGCGGTTGCAGAGAAGGTACAAAGCAGGTGACGAAACCACCGCGAAGCTGTGATAGCTAAAACCTCAAGCCTCAGCACGGCACGCCCTAAGTGGCCGGATACCCCGGTTTAGGTGGCCGGATGTTGTCGGAATGACCGACCGGATGCTCTAGAATGCGCACGGGATGTGACACCTACCCTACTACTCGCTCAAAACACCTTACTGTTGATTGATTCTGGTCCTTTGGCGAAAGTATCCAGAGACACTGAAAGGCCACAAATAATAGACCTTGTGACGATTTTCGCGATCATTTGGTTACTGCTCCCAATCCTTCCTTTTGATTTTGTGGCTCCGCCCGCCCGCTCCGCAGAACAAGTCTATGCTGGTCAGATTCAATCGCCCCTCCCGTGGAACATTTCACGAACATATAGCGCGGGGGTTATGTGAACGGCGGAGCAATACTCGGCCACGGTAGCGGCGGCGTTGTGTTGTCTCGGGCGGCGTAAAAGTCGGCCACTTTTGTCCTTTCAATTAATGGGATGGCTTGGGGATATTCACCGTGGAATTGTATTTGAAGGTTCGCCACGCTCACTTTGAGGAAGGTTTGAGTGGGCGCCAGATTGCTCGGGATTTTGGGATCAGCCGGGACAGTGTTTCAAAGATGTTGGCGTATTCTGAGCCGCCTGGTTATCGGCGTACGGCACCGATCAAACGACCAAAGCTTGATCCTTATACCGAGCAGATTGACCAGTGGTTGGCGGAAGACAAGGCCCGGCCTCGCGAACAGCGCCACACAGCCAAACGTATCTTTGAGCGGCTACGCGACGAATGCGCATTTGATGGTGGCTACACGATTGTCAAAGACTATGTGCGTTCGCGAAAGCGTGGCTCACGGGAGATGTTTGTGCCCCTGAGCCATCCCCCAGGGCATGGGCAGGCGGACTTTGGCGAAGCGTTGGTTGTTATCGGCGGGGTTGAGCAGAAGGCCTACTTCCTTGCCCTTGATCTGCCGCATAGCGATGCGTGCTACATCCGCGCGTATCCTGCGGCGAACACCGAAGCCTGGCTTGATGGGCATGTGCACGCCTTTGCCTTCTTCGGCGCTGTACCGCGCTCAATCCTTTACGATAATGATCGCTGCCTTGTGGCCAAGATCATGCCAGATGGCACACGCAATCGTACGCAGCGGTTCAGTGCGATGCTATCTCACTACGTGATTGGGGATAGGTATGGTCGCCCCGGCAAGGGCAACGATAAAGGCAAGGTTGAGGGGCTGGTTGGTTACGGGCGTCGCAACTTCATGGTTCCAATGCCGCGGTTCGCGAACTGGGATGCGTTCAACGACTATCTTGAAGAACAATGCCGCAAACGGCAGGCTGACATTCTGCGTGGCCACAAGATCAGCATCGGTGAACGACTGGGCGCTGATCTGGCGGCGATGCGCACCCTGCCAGCCGCGCCCTTTGAAGCTTGTGATCTGCAGAGCGGCCAGGTCACATCAACATCCCAAGTACGATACCGTGGCAACGATTACTCAGTGCCGGTTGCCTATGGCCACCGCGAGGTTTGGATCAAGGGCTTCGTTGACCGCGTCGTCATCGGGTGCGCCACCGAAGTCATCGCGGACCATCCCCGCTGCTATGACACGGGCGACATGATGTTCGATCCGGTACACTACCTGCCTCTCATCGAGCGCAAGATCATGTCCTTTGATCAAGCCGCGCCATTGCAAGGCTGGGACTTGCCTGACGCGTTCCAAACCCTCCGACGATTATTGGAAGCCCGGCAGGGCAAGGCCGGAAAGCGGGAATATGTTCAGGTACTGCGGCTGCCGGAGCGCTTTGAGCTGGAGGTTTTGCATCTGGCAATCAAAGACGCACTGCAGATGAGGGCGGTCAGCTTTGACGCAATCAAACACTTATTGCTTTGCCGGGTCGAGAGACGACCACCGAGACTGGATCTGGATGTTTACCCGTTCCCGCCCAGAACCAATATCGCAACAACGGCGGCATCATCCTACATGAGCTTGCTGGCGGGAGATAGCGCATGAGCGATGCTCCAGAACCGCTTTTGGCGAACCACCTCAAAACTCTGCGCTTGCCAACCTTCTTGCGCGAGCATGATAAGCAGGCCCGCATCTGCGCCGCCGAAGGTGCAGATCATGTGCGCCATCTGGCGCGGTTGACGGAATTGGAACTGATCGACCGTGAACGGCGTATGGTTGAGCGCCGGATCAAATCGGCAAAGTTCCCGGCCGTCAAAAGCCTTGATAGCTTCGACTTCAAAGCGATCCCCAGCCTGAACAAGATGATGGTGCTGGAACTGGCGCGCTGCGAATGGATCGAGCGCAAGGAGAACGTCATCGCTCCTGGCCCGTCAGGAACCGGCAAAACCCACGTAGCCCTCGGGCTGGGTCTGGCCGCCTGCCAGAAGGGTATGCCGGTCAGCTTCGCCACTGCCGCCTCTCCCGTGCATGAGTTGATGGAAGCCAGAGATGAGAAACGCCTGCTGCGATTGCAACGCCAATTGGCCAGGGTCAAGCTGCTGATCATTGATGAATTGGGGTTCGTGCCGCTGAGCAAAACAGGGGCAGAACTGTTGTTCGAACTGATCTCGCAGCGTTACGAGCGCGGCTCAACACTGATCACCAGTAATCTGCCGTTCGAGGAATGGACAGAAACCTTCGGCACAGAACGCCTGACAGGTGCCTTGCTGGACCGGCTGACCCATCATGTGAATATCCTGGAGATGAATGGCGAGAGTTACCGCCCCAACCAAAGCAAATCCCGCCGCCCCAGAAGCTAATCATCATCTGATTGGCCTGACGGCCAACGCGCCTCGGAACGTGCTTGCTATTTGAGGGCATCACGACCCAAGGCGCGGCGCCAAGTGGCCGACTTTTGCTCCGCCCCAGTGGCAGGTTTTTACGCCGCCGTTGACAACGGTCAGCATTGCCTTGAGTTCGTGTTTGTCCATTTGCTCGCGGATTTTGTGTCCAATCCGCCAAGCTGTCTTGTATGTGACACCAAGCTGGCGTTGCAGTTCCTTGGCGGAAACGCCGTGGCGTGTCGTGACGAAGAGGTAGATCGCGTAGAACCACGATTGCAGCGGGGTGCGAGTATCTTGAAAGATGGTGCCTGCTGTGGGATAGACGTGATTCCCGCAAGACGCGCAGGCCCATGCGCGACGCTGCGTTTCCGCCTTAGTGCGCTTGTCTACGGACTTAACGCGGTGGAAAGTGCTCAGCTTGCCACAGGCGCGGCACTCATGGCGCTCACCAAAGCGGACGTTGAAAATGTGCTCAAGGCACGCCTCATCATCGGGGAAGCGCTTGAAGAAGTCGCGGACGCTAAAGTCAGGAGATGCTGATTTGCTCTTTTCCATGCATCATAGATAGCAATTCAAATTACTTGCGTCAAGGGGATACATCCCTTCAATAATTGCCAGAACGGCTCTCCTTCGTGGTGTCGCTTGGGTCTTTCGCCCAATGGTTCGGGGTTGATGGACAGCGCGAATGCGCCTGCTCCTGAAACCTCGAATGCGATGAAAGAAGGATTGGGAGACAGCGGGCAAAATCGACATGACTGGCGCGGGCAGGCGGCACAGCCGCCAACACGGGAATGTCTATTTTGCTTGCTGTCGGCGGCATCCCTGCCGCAATCGTCCCGCAGTGGCGTTCGGCTTGTCCGAACCCCGAGGGACCATAGATAACCGGATCGGAGATCCGAAGCCCCATGCGATTGAAACCCGAAAGGGCGGATCGCTGTGAGCTGCGCGACCATGGGAACGTGTCCGACCGTGGCTCAGAGAGACACGGGGCGGACGCATTGGTTCCCAGGGAGGGCAGAAGACAGTGTTCCGGGCGCAAGCCGGTCTGCCGGCTGAAGCCTGAAAGCGCGGTGTCCCGTCAGAAAGACGGGGCAGGGGCCAAAATCAAAGAAAACTACGTGAAAGATGAAACGCGCGATCAATCAATGCTCAAAGCAAGCCTGCGTAATACGACGGCGCTTTCGACTCGTGGCGATGCAAATAGATTAAGCGTGATTGGCGCAGCAAAAGAGCCGCCGCCCGAGAGCTAGGCGACGGAGTCGCCGTGAGTGGTAGGCGGGTCTTTTCGCCCGCTTCGCTGTGACCAGAGTTGCCGGAGGGGCGGCCTTGGCCGCCCCTTGGCTGGCCTTAACCAGCCAGCGGAACCAGGCGGTATTCGCCTTCGGGATCTTCATCGCTGCGCAGGGCGTTCACGCGGACCTGCTGGCCGTTCACCATGACCGAGAGGGAGAGGTAGTCGTTGCCCTTCTGGCTGGTCTGCTCCCATGCCGATCCGATGCGGATCACACGGTTGCGCGGGGTGCGAGTGGTGATCTCAAAATCCGGGTGTGTCTCCTTGTTCTTGTGGGGGTTCTTAGTGAGCGTGATATCCACGTCGAAGGTCAGCGATGCGATCCAACCGGTGATTGCGTCGTCGTCAGTGCGGGTGATTTTTCCGTCGATTGCCATTGGTCTTCTCCTTTGTTTCGATGGGGATAAGCAGGAAGGGATCGAACGAAGGATGCAGGCGGAAAAACGGAGGGTCCTCCGGAAACCGTTTTTCTGCTTGCTGAAGCTCAAAAAGAGTCACGTGATCGGAGCCGCAGGCGCAGATCTCCGAAACCGAGCTGAAGGAACATTCTTCAGGCGTTCCCTTCATCCCCATCAAAAGAGAAACAAAGGGGATGGCCGATGGTGATCGTCCAAATCACACTGGCGACATATCGAAATTTCCGGTGATCGCTTGAGCGGGTTCCTACTATGGATATCCTCGCCGCAAACCCGCAAGAACAAGAAGACGTGCTTGGACTGTTCAGCACCGGAACCCCTCGATTCCGGTCCGCATTTTTGGATCGGTGGGGCAGGCCGACCGAAGGCGGGCTTCTTGGATTAAAGTTTAGAAATGGCCATATTGGACACGATGATTTTCTATTCAGCGAAGACCACAAAGGAGAACCGCAATCCGCGCGTTACTGAAACCACGCAGAAGACGGCCAAGCCGGTCCCAGCCAAGGAAACGTCGCAGGAGACGCCTCCCGCTTGGGGCGTTGCTTCTTGGCTTCCTGCTCGTCCTTCTCGGGCTGTGGCTTTTTGATCCTGACACGCTGCATCCTACATGGTTTCGCCTGCCGACAACCGCGGCTGAGAGCGTAAATCCCCGCCTATTGTCGGTCGTTGATGGCGACACCGTAAAATTAGCGGGAGAAACAATCCGGCTAACGGGCTTCGACTCACCAGAAACCTATCGCGCCCAATGCGATGCGGAGCTGGCGGAGGGTGAGGCGGCAACAGCGCGACTGCGCCAGTTGATCAGCCATGCAACGGCTGCGGAGCTTGTCTATTTGCCGCGCGACGACAAATATGGGCGAGATTTGGCGCGGCTCACCCTCGATGGGCGTAACGTGGCAGATATTATGGTCGGAGAAGGTTTCGCCAGACGCTATGGCGGTGGTCAGCGCCGCCCATGGTGTTGATCGTCAGGCCGAATAGGGGGCAAACTATGTGTCACTCTAGAGGTGCGCAAAAAAAGACCCCGTCGCAGAATGCGAACGGGGCCAAGTCGATCCTCACCACAAGGATATTAATATCTCAATCTGAGGGCGCGTGAGCGGCACGCCAGTTGCCACCTTTCGGAATGTTGTCTTGTGCGCGAAGCAAAACGACCCGCCGGTTCATCAATGCCACAAAAATCGCTGTGGACGGATGATTGCCACGCGCGCCGCGTTGAGGGCGGCGGATGCCAATCGGTCCATGCCTGTAGAACCAAATGGCTAGATTAACCGCCTCAAGGTCGGTCTCGGTGTAGATCAGATCGAGCGGCATACACATGGCATGAGTTTCCAGATCACGGTTGCGCTTATGCTGCTGCTTTGCTTGTTGAGTGAGCTTTCAAGAATAAAACTAACACACCTGCGCCACCGGCAAGCCAGACGGAGCCTGTCCAAACAAGATCGTAAGTCTGTGTCGCGGTAAACAGATAGCCACCGGCGAAAGCTCCCATTGCGCCACCAATCGCATGCCCGGCTGAGATCAGACCCATCGCAAGGCCCATCATCTTGATGCCGACGTGGCTTGCCACCAAACTGGCAGTAACTGGCACGGTCGAATAATCGACCGCTCCAAACAGAATGGCGAACAAGAATAGCATTTCAATAGATGTGCCAGGAATGCTTCCAAGCAGGATGAATGTCAGTGCACGCAGCATGTAAATTGCAGCAAGAAGCATTGGGCGATTGACCCGATCTGTTAGCCAACCGGCCCCGATCATGCCGATCAGGTTCACCAATGATAACAGGCCGTAGGCGGTTGCGCTTGGAATGGGAGGAAAGCCGCAAAACGCAGCAAAGGGCAACAGATGGGTTTCGATCACGCCAGTTGTGGTGAACCCACATATCAGAAAGCTCCAGAACAGGATATGGAAGGCTGGTTGCCGTACAATCACAGCCAGGTCTTGCCGCATGGTCGAGGGTGCATCGCCTGAAGCGCTCTCTTCTTTCGCCGGTGCATCCGCCCGCATGCTCATGCGGATACAGGGGATCAGGGCAAGACTGGCCAGAGATAACGCCCCAAAGCTCCAACGCCAGCTTGCAAACGCCAACAGCGCCGCGATCAACGGAACGATCAGAAACTGACCACCTGTGGCCCCCGATGTGCCGATCCCTGTTGCCAGCCCCCGGTTGTCTGAGAAACTGCGGGTGACAGCCGTGGCCACAACATGCGTGGCGACGATACCAAATCCTACAGCGCAGAACCCCGCAAAACCGACGATGAACATCAGCTTACCATTCATCAACGCCACGATTGCGCACCCCACTCCCAGCAAGCCCATGCCAAGGTTGAGTGTGAATTGCGAGCCGCGACGATCCACCAGTCGTCCGGCAAAGGGGGCGACAATCGCCATAATCACAAGTGCAACGGCCCCGACGCCGGAGATATAGCTGCTGGTCCAGCCGAACTCTGTTTGCCAAACAGGCATGATCAATCCCAACGCTGCGCGACTGGAAAAGGCCAGCGACAGAGCCAAAAACCCGAAAATCACAACGGTCCAGTTTTGTCGGGATTGGAGGGGGGCGGTTTCTGACATATGGGGTCTCCTTGTCCCCGTTGGATGCCACACAGGTTTCGGTGTGGCGAACGAGAAGCTGGCCAAATAACTTTAGCTGACCTAAAGTTATTTATGGCCATACGTATCCAGGACCTCCACACATTCCACGTCGTCGCGCGTGCGGGCACAATGCAGGATGCTGCTCATGAACTTGGTGTTACGCCGGGTGCAATCAGCCAACGGATACGCGCTGTGGAAGACCGTCATGGTTTGCGGCTCTTTACCCGCAGCAAAAATGGACTCACGCTGACAGCGGCAGGGCTGGCGCTTCAGTCTGACGTCAGCGCAGCATTCGCGACGATTGAAGCCGCTGGCGAAAAACACTTTTCCAGTCATAGCAATGCAATCCGCATCAGCGCATCCGCAACCTTTGCTCATTCCATGCTGGTATCCAGTCTCGGGCGGTTCGCCGAGGCGCATCCGAGGATCAGGGTATCGGTGGAAACCGAAGACCGTTTGGTGGACCTCAGATCAGAGCCAGTTGATCTTGCGATCCGCCACGGACTTGGCATCTATTCGGGCATGAGATCTGAATGGCTGTGTTCGCCAGAACTGGTGCTGGTCGCAAGCCCGGCTTTGCTGGAACAGAGTGGGCCGCTGAACGATCCGTCCGACTGCCTGCTGCATAAATTGTTGCCTGACGCCTCAGGCAAGGATTGGTCGATCTGGTTCGAAGCGCAGAGCATTGATGCCAGCGGGGCAACTTATGGTCCGCAATACGGCAACGACTTTCTGACGGTCAAAGCTGTGATCGAAGGCCAAGGCCTCGCATTGCTCAGCGATATCTATGTGAAAGAAGGCTTGGCATCAGGACAGCTGGTGCGTGCTTTGGACGTCGCATGGCCGACGGCCTTCGCATACTATGCGGTCGCCCTTGCAGAAATCTTCGAAAGACCCTCTGTCTCAACCTTCGTCAAATGGCTCAAGAGTGACATGGTATAGCTGTTCGCCTCAAAGCCGACATTGATGCAGCCGCTGCCAATTCACAGTTAGGTCGCTTCTTCGCTGCTCGTGTGCGAAGCAGCGAAGGTCCGCAATTCCTTATGATACAATCTTGCCCCCAGCCGGAATCGACCCCTTTTACCCAACTGCGGCTGCGGCAGAGCGGGCAGGCTTTCGACCGTGCCTGCGCTGTCGCCCCGAGACAGCTCCAGGAAGCCCGGCATGGCGAGGTACTGCAACCACAGTTGGGCGGGCCATGCGCTTGATTGAGGGTGGTTTTCTTGATGGGCACAGTGTTGACGATCTGGCTGACAAGCTTGGCATTGGCTCTCGGCATCTGTCTCGCTTGTTCGCCAAACATGCTGGTGCCAGTCCCACGCAAGTTGCGGCAACCGTTAGGGTTCAACGCGCCAAACGCATGATTGATGCGGGCGACATGCCGCTTTCTGAGGTGGCGTTCGCATCCGGGTTTCAAAGTGTTCGGCGCTTCAATGATGTATTCAAGGCGCTCTATGGAAGGCCACCGTCGTCCATGCGGCGCAAAGATGCACGCTGATTTTAATGCCGATTAGGCGTAGTGCCGCAACTGCGAACACTGACCGAAAACTAGGGGCCTAAATTATGCCAATTGGATTTGAAACAGATAATGTATGGCGTGCTCAAAATCGCGGGTTTCAGACGGGGGCGGTCCAGCCGGATGGTGTTGTGAAACATCTCACTGGACAGGTCTCTTGGTCAGTTAATGAAGAAATCGTAGGCAAGGATGATGTGGAGACACAGACCCGCCAAATCTTGGACAACATATCGAGACTACTTGAGAAAGTAGGACGGCTCGTTACCAGTGCAAGCACGGCGCAGCGAACTACGGCTGCTTCAAGCGCTCACATATGCTCTAGAGTTTAGCCACTTTTGCAGCATCGGGCCACTTGTGCCTAATTGGCCAAAATTCGAAGATACATGATTAAGCTTCGATGAGTATAACAGCCCGCAAGACCTGGCGAAATTGCAAGAGTTATTGGCTTCTCAATGTCTTTAACGTCGAAATGTTCGAGGATAAGATTTGGGTGTCGTGGAAGATATGGCCTCAAGATTGCATCTATTTGCCCATCCAAGACAGATTGCATTGACGCATCTTGATCTAGGCGAATTCCGGCTTCGGAGAGGTTAGGCGAAAGCAATTCGATCATTCCGCTTAATGTCGCATCAATCCCGACACAAAACTTACGGCCCCTTAGTGCAGGGGCAAGTACCTCCGTCGCTTCGGAAATCGTTCGGAAAGCGGTGCTGATAGAGGAAAGATAGGCCTCCCCATCCGGCTTAAGAATCAGCCCCCTTGGCAGACGATCAAAAAGTTTCACCCCTAAGCTCTCTTCTAGAGACTTGACTTGCTGGCTGACAGCGCCGGGTGTGACACAAAGTTCATTCGCTGCGAGCCTGAAACTGAGGTGGCGGGCCGCAGCTTCGAAAGCGCGCAGTCCATTCAGAGGTGGAAGCCGGTAGCTCATGCTCTCTCCCATTGGGTTCATCGAAATAGTTTAAGGGATAGAATTTCTAACGCAACAGCGCAGAATGATTAGTTTGTCTCAGTAGATGCAACATGCGATTTTCTACCTAAAGATAGGGATTTAACCACATGACTGAGCTACTTTGGGAAAAACTTACGGTAGAGGAGCTGAATGAGTGTGCTCAGCAGGATGCCATTGTTTTGCTGCCAGTTGGGTCAGTTGAACAACACGGCCCGCACCTGCCATCTGGTGTCGATGCGTTTCTGTGCACCGAAGCCTGCTGTCGAACAGCCCGGCTGATATCTCAAGAGCAAGCTGTCATCGTTGCACCGACTATCTGGCATGGCCTAGCCGAACATCATGTCAGATTAGGCGGGACGATTACACTGTCGTTGAGGACCTGGCATAGTCTTCTTGAGGACGTCATCGGGTCAATACACCGCGCGGGATTTAGGCGTGTTTGCGTTGTAAACGGTCATGGTGGCAACATGGCTGCACTCTCAGCCCTCACGACAGATATTACGCGATCGCTTCAGTTGCCCGTGGCAACAACAAGTTATTGGAACCTGCCTCAATCAAGCGGTGCATTTGCCGATATTCTTGAAACACAACATGGCGTTCAGCATGCGTGTGAAGCAGAAACATCAATGATGCTGGCCTCCTACCCAGACCTAGTGAGAACAGACAAAATTCCACAAAGCGTTGGTTCTCAAATGTCTATGCTGGAGGCGATAGGGGCTGATCTAATGATTTGGAATAGCTTTGAAAATATAGCGCCGACCGGTGTCCTTGGTGATGCTGGAAAAGCAACAAAAGACAAAGGTGAACGTCTTCTGGATACCGCCGCAACCCACCTCGCGACGGCCATCCTTCGGGGCGAACCCTGGAACAAATTGCCAGAACAAAGGAAACCCCATGACGGATACTGAAGTCGAAATTGGACACCTTCAGCGACGCAAGATTGAAGGTCGTGTGCTCATCCCCTTCATTGAAACTTTAGTAGAGCGCATGGGTGCAAATGTCGCTCACGACATTCTGGACACCACAATCAATAAGCTGGCAATCAAGGATGGCGCGGCCTGGGCCGAGACTTATGGGACTGACTTGCCAGCGCTCAGAAAAGTCGCTGAGCAGGTCTGGGGCGGAGGTGGCAGTCTGAAGGTCGAAGTCCTGGATGAAAGCGAAGATCGCTTGTCCTTTAACGTCACGCAATGCAAGTACGCTGAGTTTTATCGCGAGATGGGACTGACAGATATCGGCCAGCATATTCATTGCCAACGCGACTACGCGATGATCAACGGTTTCAACCCGGACTTAGAGCTAACGCGAACTAAGACGCTCATGTCCGGAGCCGAGTGCTGCAATTTTCGGTATCGTGCGCACAAGAAGAGCACCTGAAATGACCGAACTCATGCCACAACTTATTGATGTCCACTGGCTGAGGAACAACTGGACACACCCTGATCTCGTTATTCTGGACGCGAGTTGGTATCTGCCAAGCACGGAACGAAATGCTGACGCTGAGTTTGAAGCAAAGCATATTCCGGGAGCCTTACGATTTGATTATGATCAAGACGTTGTCGATAAAGGTCAGCCGCTTCCGCATATGGTGCCTTCGGCGGGTCAATTTCAAACTGCGGTACGTCGGTTAGGTATCAACAATCGAAGCCGTGTTGTTTGCTATGACGGGTTAGGGGTCTTTGCGGCGCCGAGGGCATGGTGGATGCTTCGGTACATGGGGCTGCATACCGTCGCAGTCCTTGATGGTGGCCTCCCCGCATGGTCGCGGTCGGGGGAAGACACTGTGTCGGGCAGGCCCCAAACACGCACGAAAGGTAACTTTGTTGCGATGCCCGAACCCGCTTGGCTGGCAGTTGCGAATACGATCATTGATGTTATCGGAAAAGAAACGCATCAGATCATCGACGCAAGACCCGAGCGGAGATTTTTGGTCTTGCTCCAGAACCTCGCCCAGGGTTGCGCTCGGGGCACATTCCCGGTGCGGTTAACTTGCCGTATGAGTGGTTGTTGCGAGAAGGAAACTTTTTACCGAAAAGAGAAATCAGCTCGATCTTTGAGAAGGCCGGCATAGTTCGAGACCGTCCGACTATCGCCTCATGTGGTTCCGGTGTGACAGCGTCTATTGTGGTCTTTGCAGCACATTTGGTTGGATTTAGACCAATAGCATTATATGACGGTTCATGGTCCGAATGGGGGCAAATTTCGCGCCCCGACTTGCCAATCGCTTCCTCCGGGTGACAAGTGGCCTTGTCGTGATTGCTGCAATCCGGCCATTCGCGCTAAATGCGGCATCCGGTAAAGTTGGGCTCTTTCATTGAAACCGCCGCGCTGAGGACGAAAAGCAGCTTTCCATCTGGGTTAGAAATGTTTGGGTCAAAATTGAATGACGCGATTTTCGTGTTTCTTAGGGTTTTGGCAGCCGATTGAGTCAAAGGTTCGTAACGTTCTACAACTGTGTTGGACGTCAGACGAATTTGACCTTTGCGTCATAAACTGACCCAACACCCCCTTTTCGTACTCCCGCAGACTGTTTCGTTTGATCTGACTTCCCTTCCGGAAATCAGGGCTGATTTGCAGATCAGACAGCGAAGCTGCCTGTTCTTGCTGATCTGCCACGTGGCGAACGCGGGAGGGGGCGAGGCAATGCTATTCGACAGGGGTGGTGCGGCCCGCAGGCACAGCCGAGGACACGGCCCTGTCTAATAGGGTTGCCCGAGGGGGAGGGCAGCGCCCTCACCCTGACGGCCAGTGGCGTTTGGCTTGTCCAAATCCCGCTGGCCCGCAAAGGTCGATGGCCGATAGCCCTACCACAACTAGTAAGTACGGCCCAAAGCGGGCCTTGGGCGGTCTCACTGAATGCTACGGCGCGACCCGCCAAAGCCGCCATTCGCTGTGCGTGCAAACGCAAACTGTTCGAGCCCACATTCTGCAGACAATCGGGCACTCTGGCCGCGTTCGCCGCAAGGAACCCTTGTCGACGAGTGTTGCGGCTCTGACACAAAACATTTTCGTCATGCCGTGCTGCTTGAAATGTGGCTTCGTGCTTCCCACGTCCAACCTAAGCGGCTGAAAAGCTGCACCGAAATAGTCGGAGCCGCCGGGCACCTCCAGCCAACTATATCCAAATGGCAAACCCGGTCGCTGGTTTAACCGCGTCTTAGACCGACTACTCTAAGAACCAAGCGCGGCTATAAAGGGAGGGTTGCCATGAAAATTGGCCTCTACTTCCAAGCCAGTAAGTCTAACGGCGATGAATATCGCTGCGAGATCGTTTTGAGCCTTGCGGCTCTGGTCTGGCTTGCGAGCTTCTTCGTCTAGGACGGGATCGGGGACTGTCTTCGGACAGTCCCTTTTTCTCTTTATGCCTTTGCGCACAAATATCTATTGAGGGAGACGTACTTTTGGACACATCGAATATCCCACCCTCGATCCATCGCCAGTGGGCACAGCCTGATATACCGATAATCGTTCGCTCCGGCCTGAAGGGCGACAAGCTGACGGCCCGTTTGCCGTATCGCGCTGACAATCGCCAATGGCTCACGGGTTTGGCGACCGGCAACCGCAGGCCAACAATCCGTTTTGCACATATGGAAAAATCCTGGAAACTTCCCTTGAGCTGGCTCAACCGCTTCGTGGATGGTGCGCTAGACCGCTATGGTCGGGTCTACGTTGTCCAACCCTTTCGCGAAATGGAGAAGTGCGCACCGGCCTGTCACAACGCGGTCGGACATGACTGCCAGTGTTCGTGCATGGGCGCAAATCACGGTGCGGGCGACGGAAACGGTTGGTTTGATGTGTCAGACACATTCTCGTTCAGATGGGGACCACAGGAAGCCGCGATCCGCCTTATGACACGCCGCGCCTGATCTATGTCAATCCTCGAAGAAGCGCCCGTCGGCAGCCTTGGAAAACCGCAACATTCGAGGCCATCTTCCTTGCTTCAATAGATTCTTCTCTGGAGGCGGCTTCAGAAACCGGGCGTTCATTTTCATTGCGAGCCAAAGGCCGAAATGGGGACAATACTTGTTAACAAGTATCTCAATCGATTTTACTTAGAAAAACGTTGTTCACATAGTGACCCGTACCTTCAACGAGCGAGCGGGCGCACAGAGGCAGCATTTCTTCCGACGGATCATCCAACGCGATCTGTTGTGCACTTTCAGGGACGTCAATG
>CBDBCB010000010.1:0-14271 GCA_965202745.1 Alphaproteobacteria bacterium | reverse complement strand
CTGCCGCCAACAACTTGGCAATACCGAGCCTCAAGTCGGCAGTTTCTTAGGCGCTGAAAACAACGTGACAATGCCGGGCTGTCAACTCAAATCGGAACCGCCAAAAAATCTTGCCGTTTTGGACCCCTTCGTGCGTATCTATAGTTTGCGTGTCCATACTTATTAACGTAGCGTTTCGGTTTGTTGATTGATGGGAAATTTATCGTATAATTAGAATGGTGGTATTGGGTAGGACGGAGCCAAGAATGGGAGGAGCCGGTGTCAATAGCGCTAATTAGCCTGGTGGTGCTCATGGTAGCAGAGGTCGTGGCAACCCCAAGCACTGCCCTGCTGCTAGTTGGCGAACCGGCTGAATGGGCCTACGCGGAACTTGCGGAAGCGCACCTGGGCGGTGATACTTTCGAGCGCAAGATGATTTGGGTATCCGGTGGCGAGGCGCAATTGGCCACCGTGCGGTCCGATGGTGGGTTGGTGTCGCTTGAAGAGGGTAAGGCCGACCTGACCAGCTATCCGGCGCTCCCGGAAGAGACTTCCGAGCCCCCGAAAGACAAGAATGCCCCGCCGCTGCTGGTCGAGGGCCGCGGTGCCGTTGGCCTGGCCGCCCGCTGGAAGCCGGAGCAGGGAGGGGCGCTTGTGGAAATCGAAGAGTCCAACCCGCCTAGCCCCGATGATCTGGAAGCCTTCCGCGGCTTTATGGCTGCGCTCGAAGATAGCGTAACCGCAAAGAGTGATGTGCTGCGTCCCGGTCGCTACGTGCAAGCCCGGCCTATGCCCCAGCACGCCGCAGAGACTACGGTGCACCACCTCAAGGCTCAACACATTGAGAGTTCTAGGTTGCTGCAGGATCTGCTGGAGCAACCATTCAAGCTGGTCTCCGTCAGCGCCTACGAGGCAGAAGAAGTGCCATCGTGGATCGCCGACGCAGAACTCGGTCGTACGATCAAGATAGAGGAGGCTGGCACCATGATCGGCATTGTTACCTACGGCGCGCGCTAACCGCGCCAATAAAGTCCCCAGAAAAATGGGTGAAGAACTTGCAAATAGGAGTTTGAAATGAGAAGCACCAAACTATCAGGGTGGTTATTATCCACTGTGGCTTTCGCGGCTACGTGGTGCCTGCCCCTTAGCGCTATTGCAGCGTCATCAAATGAAACCGTATTTGACGTTACCGTCTCCATCCACAATGCCCCGGCGGGCGACAACGATGCGTCAACGGACGACGGGGCCAATGATGATGAGCAGAATGCCTACGAAACGATTTTCCAGCATTTTACTGACGCAGTTTGCGAGCAAACCAACGGCGAACACAAGATTGGCGAAGTTCGTATCTTTAAGAACTTCAAGCTAAGCGGCTCGGTAGACATCAAGTGGGGGGATATGGGTAGACCTGCTGCCAACCCAACCGGCATCGACAAGGCCGGCTGGCAGATCTTAATGTATGATAATTTTGGCTCCATCAAAGTGAGCAATGGCGGTACCGACCTGCAGAAGCTTGGGTACATTGTCGGTCATGAATGGGGTCACTACGCCCTCGGCGTTTATGACGAATACCGGGGAGTCGAATCCAATCCGGCCAGCCCGAAACCCTATCAGCCGGTGGATGGCGACGTCGCCGTCGATGAATCGATCATGCACCGCGGCCGCACGGCGGTAGGCGGCGACTACAAATGGCTCAACCACTCGACGTCTAATAATATCGGCGACGTGACCAAGACCGCACAGGGCCGTGTCTACGGCAAGAGCGGTTGGGAAACGCTGATCCAGACAACCAACAACGATCCGACCACGGTCAACGCCTGGAATCTACCGTCACGGACCCACTATACCGCCCTGGTTGGCGCCGAGCCGACGGCGGCTGACAACTGGTTTAAGATCGAATTACCGGCCAACCAGGCCGATTGTCGGAACCAGTTGAGCATTGTCTGGGTCGACGATCTGGAAATTGACATTGTATTGGACCGCTCGGGTAGCATGAGGGGCACGCCGATTACCAATGCTAAGGCAGCGGCGAAGACTCTCGTCGATCTTTTTGAAGAGGGCACGACTGCAGCAGGCGTTACATCTTTTAATAGTTCGGTGACTTCCAATGCGCCTATCACCGCAATTCCTGACCCAGGCACAACAGAAAAAAACACATTGAAGTCAGCCATCGATACTATCTCTGCTTCAGGTCTTACAGCAATTTATGATGGAGCAGTATTTTCACTTAATAAATTGCAGACTTTTTCCAGTACAAATATCACCAGTACTCAGAAGATTGTGTTCCTTTTATCGGATGGTCTGGATAACTCCTCGTCTGAGACCCTTTCAACTACGGTGAATAAATTCAATGCCGCGAAAGTGCCGATCTTTACCTTCGGTTACGGCACGAGCTTCGATCAGAACTTGATCAACCTGGCCAACCAGACCGGCGGTACCTTCACCCAGTCGCCCACGACCGCGGCCGAGATTCAGAATGCGTTCTCCAATGTGTTCGCAGCCGTCAGCGGTAGCGCGACGCTCGCAACCGCTGTAGGCGAGATTGATCCCGGCACAACGGAAGCCGAGTCGTTCGTCATCGACTCGACCATCGAAAGTGCAGTGATCACGAGCAGCTACACTGGCTCGGTGGGTGATCTGACGCTCGTTCTGAACAAGGACGGGACCGACACAGGCATCACCTTTAACTGCTCCGGCTCCGGCTCCAGCGTGAGCTGCATGGCCCAACTTTCGGCTTCGGACATCTCCACGCTCGGCACGGGCCAGTACGATATTGTGGTCACCAACACCGTCGGCTCCATTGTCGATGGCAGCATCAACGTCGTAGGCACGCCGAAAGATGGCGGCACCTATACTGTCAACGTCGATAGCCTGGGCGGCTCTACCATCTCCTATCCGGACCCAATCGTGCTGTCGTTGGTGGTTTCCCGCGAAATGCCGATCACCGGTGTGACGGTTTCGGCTGTCGTGATGGCGCCGGACGGCACCGAGGCGGTCATCGACATGAACGATGATGGTGTCGGCGCTGACCGTTTTGCCAATGACGGTCTCTATTCCGTTTGGGCGCCGTATTCCCAGGACGGTACCTACACCATCGAAGCGATCGTCTCGAACCCGAGCGGTTCGGCCTCCTATACGGGTGAGGCGTTAGCCCCGTCCCACTGGGTCGATGCGCAGCCGGAGCCGGGCGAAACCATCCCGGATCCTGTCCTGCCGCCGGATAACTTCACCCGCGTGGGCCTAGCTCAGATAACGGTGTCTGGCGCTGGCGCTGGCGACGACCATACCGACTTTCCGACCGGCGGTTCGTGCACGACCATTACGAACGACAATACTAAGATCAACGGCATCTTCGACTTTGCTGGCGACGTTGATTGCTTCAGCATCACCGGCCCATTGTCGGGTACGGAGCCGGTAATCGTGCGTGTGTTTAACATCGGTCTGAACGCGGATCCCAAGTTCACCGTATTCGCTTCGGATGGCACTACGCAGATTGCGGACGTCGATCCGTCGGTAGTGCAGGCCTCTAACGGCGCGTTGTTCGTGGAAATCGATGCGGCGAATGTCGACATGGCGGGCATGATCGTTGCAGTTTCCGATGTGGATCCGGCGCATAGCGGTGGCTTCTACAGCATCAGCGCCGGTCCGGAGCTGGTGTCCGACAAGAGCTTCTCCTCGGTGCCATCCGGTGACGATGACAGCAATGGTGATGACAGCAATGGTTTGGTCGGACTGTGGATGCTGGCGCTGTTCGGCGCGCTTGGCCTGATCGGTTTGGTCGGCTTCCGGCACCGCCACGTTTAAACGACAAACTGCTTAATCAACTTGGAGCGGCTGGCCCTTCGCAGGGTCAGCCATTTTTCATGGATAGGCGCGCGCTATAGGGCCAACAGCGCCAGCCAAAGAACCATAGCGGCGATGCAGAGGAATGCGCCAAACGGCGCTGCAAGATCGCCGGAGAGCCTGCATTCATGCCATATGCCCCACAACAATGTAGCAGCGATGCCGCCGCAGGCGGCCAATACGACCAGCGATGGCAACAAGAGCGGCCCGAGCCAGGCCCCCAGACCTGCCATCAATTTGACGTCGCCCAGCCCCAACCCCTCGCGGTTGCGGATAGCGCGGTAAGCGAGCCGGATAGCTGCGAAGCTGCCCGCCCCGGCAAGAGCCCCGACGCTGGCCTCCTCCAGCCGTTCCCCGGCGAAGGCAAAAGCCAAACCGCTCACCAACAGGGCGAGGGTCAGCGCATCTGGCAACAGGAAATGGCGCATATCGATCGTAGCGAGCGGCAACAACAGCCAAAGCAGTACGCACGTTTCCGTGACCTGCAATGGCCCGTCGACTAGGTTAACCGCTGCAGCAGCCAGCCCGATCGCGGCGGCTTCGATCCAGAACACGTCACCCGGGATCGGTGCGCCGCAATAGTAGCATCGTCTCCGGCTGAACAGGTACGAAACGATCGGCATCAGGTCTTTAACGCCGAGGCGCCCCCCGCAGGCCCGGCAGCGTGAGCGGGACAGCATGACCGGCTCGCCGCGGGGCAGCCGGTCATGCAGCAGCGCCAGAAACGAACCGACCAGGGGCGACAGGGCCAGAAGCAGGATCGCTTCCGCCGTCACATGACGTCTCCAAACCGGTTGACGGTCCAATAGATCCCGAACGCGGCAATGGCGGTATTGGCGGCGAACTTCGCCACTCTGGCGACTACTGCGCCGTGATCGCCCATGATTCCCCGCCATCGCAGCAGCGTCATTAGCGAGATGACGGCGATCAATACGATAATCTGGCCGATCTCGACGCCGATATTGAAGCTAGCCAGCGCCAGCACCAAATCGGCTGGCTCCAGCATAATTGAACTGAATACCGTGGCGAAGCCCATGCCGTGGACCAAGCCGAACCCAAAAATCAGGGCGAGCCGCTTCTTGCTGGGTGCGCCCTCTTCCTGGCGCCGATAGAGGGCAACTAGGTTTGCCAGCGCCATGAAGGCGATGGAAACGGCGATCCAAAGTTCGACGATCACTGCCGGCGGGCTGATCATGCCGAGGACGGTCAGTACCAGTGTCAACGAATGGGCCAGCGTGAAGACCGTCGCTTGCAAGACAGCTGGCCAGATACTGGAGAGTGCGAGCCCGATGCCGGCAATGAACAGAGTATGGTCCCAGCCGTCGGGTACGACATGCGTGATCCCTTGCTTGATATAGCCTGCAGTGCGCTCCACCCAGCCCCGCGGCACCGCCAGGCTGAACGGGTTCGACGGCAGCCCGGGAAACACCGAAGTGATCGTAGGGGATCCGGTATCGTGTTGCAGGATCAACTGAACCGTGCCCAGTATGCGCGGCAGCACCAACTGGACTTGTGCGTCTTCCGACAGGGCAACCGCAGGGAACACTAGCAGGTAGCGCGGTGTCGCGCCAGGCGTCGCGCTAAGCTCGTGATGGCGCACTATGCTGGCCTTTGGCGCGCCGATCCGGTCGGCCACGACGTCGGTGCTGTCCGCCAGGATCAGCCGAGCGCGCGATAGGATGAAGGCTGCGGAGCCATCGAGGTAGTCCGTCAGATCTTCATCGCTCATCTCCGCCAGGATGCGGCGTTGCTCGTCGTCGAGGGCACGCAAAGGCTGGCGTAGGGCGAACACGGCGACATGGGTGCTAATCGTGACCATGATTTCGCCGGTGGAGGTTCGCTCTACAATTGCTTCGGTCGGTCCGCTTTGATGCGCTGTCGCCTCCCTCCCGGCGAATGTGACGAGCAGCGCAACAGCGAATGCCACCGCGCCTTTACCGACATGGCTCAGACGTATGTTGGCCGCGAGCGCAGCGGCTATGCCGCCGATGGCTCCGCCAAGGTGAGATATTGTCGAGATGCGGCCCCCGACGGCCTCCTCTGCGCCGGGAAGAGGGCCGGAAAGTTGCTCCCAAACGATCTTGCCTGTCAGTACTGCCAACACGAGCGTGCCGTAGGCCGGTCTTCCCTGACGGAGCAGTGCGATGCCGCCCCAGGCGATCAGTCCGTGCGTGATTCCAGAAAACCCGTAATATGTACCCAGACCTTCGGAAAATGCCAGAAGCCCTGCCGATACCCCTAAAGCGGCTGTCACCGTTGCCAGCAGCAGCGGCCGCCAGGAGAGCACCTCTAACAGGACAAAGACGACCAGCAGCAGCCCTGCCGTGTTCATTTCCAAATGCTGCTGGTTCAGTTGGACGAAATGGCCGGTCAGGATTCGAAAGATCTCTCCATCGAGGATCACAGACTTGTCGAAGACCAGGGCGGCACGGGCGGCAGGGCCAGCCAGGGTGATCGCCCAAAGCAGAGCAGCCAGCACGGCCAGATAACCCATGCCGCCAAGCCGCTGTCGCCAAGCGCCGTTTAACTGTCTCATTTTACTCGCCATTGCCGGAGCCTAGTTTGATATGATCGGACTATTAGGATAATTTCAATTCCTTTTCTTGGAAGGTTAGACCGCAACATCATGAAACAACGCGACGATGAGGGCTTTACTCTGCTCGAACTGATGGTCGTTGTGGTAATTATCGGCATTCTGGCCGTGATGATTGTCCCCAGGGTTATCGACCGTCCCGACCAGGCGCGTATGATTCGAGCTCAGCAGGATATCAAGGTCATTGAAAACGCGCTGGAGATGTACCGCCTTGATAACCAGACTTATCCCACGACGGCACAAGGTCTAACCGCGCTGGTGGAGCGGCCAACGAGCAACCCGGTGCCAAAGAACTGGTCGGGGTCCGGCTACCTCCGTTCCCTGCCGACGGACCCGTGGGGCAATGACTATCAATACCTTAACCCAGGGGTGCATGGCACGATCGATGTGTTCAGCTATGGTGCCGACGTTCAGCCGGGTGGAGACGCAGATATCGGCAACTGGACGACCGAATGACCAGCCCCGGCGCTAAAGATATTGCATTATCCGACGGCAAAGCCGGCGCGACGATGATTGAACTGCTGGTGGTTACCGCCATCCTCGCGACGGTAGCGTTGTCCGCGACCCTCAGTGTGCGGCTGGCGCCCGGTCAGACCCCCGTTGCCAAGGCGGAAGAGTTCGCGCGCGCTATTACCTATCTCAAGGACGAGGGGATGCTGGCCGGCCATCAGTTCGCCCTTTCGTTCAGCCGCAATGGCTGGCGCGCGCTGATGCTGGATGAGGTCACGCGCCTCTGGGCCTTCCGTGACGAAGACCGTCCATATGCCGGCGGCAATTGGGGCGAACGGATGGTGCCCCGCCTGACGGTGGAGGGGCGGGAAGTCACGTTGCGCGAGACGCTGCCGAAGGAACCAGCTCCGGACGTCTTCCTGCTGTCGAGCGGCGAAAGCACACCCTTTACCCTGCGCCTGCAGAGTTCGGGCGGTGAAGAGGCGGGCTGCGCTGTCGGCCGGTTCGGGGAGTTGTCATGCCAGCGCGGCGGCTGAACAAGGCTGAGCGCGGGCTCACGCTTGTCGAGGTGATGTGTGCTGTTGTCGTGCTGGGCATAGCCCTAATCGGCATCTTTCAGACCATCGAGGTGCAGATTGGCGGTGCCAGAGCGGTTGCGGAGCGTGCTTTCGCCCATTGGGCTGCGTTCAATCGGCTGGAGGAAATCCGGATCGAAGGGGAGGCTGCGCGTGAGCGCGGCGAAGAGAGCGAAGAAATTGGCGGCGTCATGTGGCAGACGAACGTCACTTTTTCGGACGGTCCGGGCGGCCTCTTCCGGGCGGAGGTCGTGGCCGCGGCGCCCGACCGGCCCGGCGCGCTGATCGTCGAGTTTATCCCGCACGATGGTCTGCCATGAGCGAGCGTGTCGCCGGTTTTTCATTGATAGAGTTGCTGATCGCTCTCGCGCTCTTTGCCGTGATCGCCGTGATGACGCAGCAGGCGCTGTTGTTCGCCTTTTCGGCGGAAACGGGGCTGAATGATCGGCGTGCCGGATTTCTCGCGTTGCAGCGCGCCGTCGCGCGGATGGTGCAGGATATCGCTAACGCAGCGCCTCGGCCGATCCGAAATGCGAACGGCGATATGGTCCCCCTATTGCGCCTTGCGGAGGACGGGCGATTGCTCGAATTCACCCGCGGCGGTCTGCCCAATCCGGCGCAATTGCGGCGCAGTAACTTTCAGCGTGTCCTCTATGCCCATGTGGAGGAAGACGGAGCGCTGGAGCGGCGCGTGTGGCGCATGCTCGATCCCGCGCCAGAAGCCAAACCGGCGGTCGAAGCAATGCTGGAAGGGGTGGAGGCGCTCGCTTTCAGGGTCTATGCTGACGATGCTTGGCGGGAGGAGTGGCCCGACCCTGCCAGACCGCAAACGCAAAATCGTCTGCCTCGCGGGGTAGAAGTGGTGATAACGACGGAGCGCTGGGGCCGCATCCGGCGAGTAGTCAGTCTGAAATGAATGCTGACGCATTTCTTCTTCGCCGAGAGCTGCGAAATATGGCTTCATGGGCGCGCCGTCAGCGCGGCGTCGCCCTCTTGAACGCCCTGGTCATCATTGCCATCGTCGCGGCCGTCGCTGCCCGAATCACGCGCGACGAGTTCGACATGCGGGTGCGGGTCGATCTGATGATGCGGTCGGACCAAGCGCTGGCGTATGCGCGTTCAGCGGAGGCGCTGGCGATGCAGCTGCTGGAAGCCGAGTGGGAGCAAAAAAGCACCGATCATTTGGGTGAAGGCTGGGCCGAAGCAGACCGGACGTTCGCCATAGAGGGCGGCATGGTACGGGGGCAAATTGTCGACCTGCAGGGCCGCTTCAACCTGAATGCGATCCGCAACCGGGAGGGCAATCTGGACGCCGTCGGCTATGCCATTCTACAACGCTTGCTCGCAAGTGCCGGTGCCGAGCGCCGTGCGGCGCCACGCCTTGCGGAGTGGATCCTGGGAGATTCGGCGCCGGTGCAAGAGACCCGCGGTGATGCTCCCTATCTAAGTGACGAAGATCAGCCGTTCGTTCGGAGCCGGGCCCCGCTGATGGGCGCAAGCGAGTTGCGCCCGATCGATGGCGTGAGCGGGGCAGTCTTTGCCCGTCTCCAGCCGCTGGTGACGGCGCTACCCGAGGCCACAACGATCAACGTCAATACCGCACCGCCAGCGGTCCTGGCAGCGCTGGCGCCGGGCATCCGGCTTTCGGATGTGAACCGCGCTATCGCCGGGCGGCAGAACGAGCCTTTCGGCAACCCGGCGGAGTTCCTGGATCGGCTGGAGGAACGGGTGTCGCCTTTGGCCGCCGATACTTTGGGCCGGGCCCCGCTCGGTGTTTCATCCGAATGGTATATGATCGAGATTTATGCGGAAGCCGATACGGGACGTGCTACGCTCCACAGCATGGTATTTCGATCAAAAGATGATGGATCGGTTGTCCCGCACCTGCGGTTGGAGAACGGCCCGTGAGCTGGCGGCGCTTTACAATCGTTGATCTGATGACGCCTCCGGAGGCTTGGCCGACTGGCGCGCCGCTGGTTGCGACCGTGCCAGGGGAGGAGGTGGCGACATTGGAAGTGGAACTGCCGCTTGGCGTGCGGCCGCGGGTGGCAGATCGCATCGCACGTACCGCGGCTTTCTACCATACCGGCACGCCGCCGGAAGAGACGCATATCGTCCGCCTGGATCGCGGCGGAGACCCCGCACACACCCGCATCCTAGCCGTAGCCAACCACCAGATGGCCGCCTGGCGCGCCCGCACGGCCGCTGCGGGCCGGCGCATCGCGGCACTGCTTCCTGACTACTTGGTCGTGCCGGAGACGGAGCAGGGGTGGACGATCATGTTGGAGGCGAGCGAGCGGGAGCCCCGCATTCGGGCGAGGCTGGCGTCGGACGACGGTTTTTCGGCAGAGATGCCGCTGGCGCTGGCCATTCTGGAGCAGTTGCTGGAGCAATCGCAGCAACCGCCGCGGGTTATCGCTATTCACGCGGGGCTGCCGCTGAAGTCAGCCTGTGATTTCCTGGTCCGCAAGCTTGGCAACACCAGCGCGACCGTGACCACCGGCGAAGAGCCACCACTGACTTGGTATGAGGGACCGGTGCAGGACGTTAACCTTCTGACCGGTCCCTTCGGCCAGGCCCATAACTTTTTGGGGCAGGTCAGACGATGGCAGTGGCCGGCGGCCGGCGCGGTGGCGGCGGTGGCTTTATGGGTGGTGAACAGCCAGATCGAGCTGGCCAAGCTTCAGGCCGCCTCGGCAGCGGCCAATGATCGGATCACGGCCGTCTTCCGTGGCTCGTTCGATGCCGATGCGCCGATTGTCGATGCGCGCATTCAGGCCGCCCGCATTCTGGACCGGCTCCGCGCGGCCCAGGCGGGGAGCACGACAACCGCCGACTTTCCGGCGCTGATGGAAGCGGCGAGCGGCGTCTTGCAACAACGCCTCAACAAGATGAGGGCGCTGGAGTACGCTAATGGAAGCCTGGAAGTGCACGCATCGCTGACCAACTTCCAAGAACTGGAAGCGTTGCGAACAGCGCTGCTGGAACAGTGGCTATCGGTCAGGATGCTGTCTTCCGCCGCTTCCGCCGATACAGGTGTCGAAGCGCGCTTTACTCTTAGCGCTAGCGCCGCCGGGAGGACGCAGTGATGCACTGGCTCGGCGATCTGCTGACGGGGCTAGCGCCGCGAGAACGACTGCTCATCGTGGCCGCGCTGGGGCTGACGCTGGCCGCCGCCCTTTTCTTGATGGTGATCAAGCCACAACAGCAGGCGCTGCGTCAGGCTGAACAACGCCTGCAGGATCAACGCAGTCTCCTGCGCTGGCTGGAAGCGCAGGCGCAGGAGGCCGACCGGCTACGAGCGTCCGGCGCGCAACGTGCCCTGGGGCCGGTTCCTGTCGGCATCGTGGAGGTCGAGGCGAGCCTTGCGGACGCGAGCCTACGAAACGGGCTGGCGCGGTTGTCGCCGCTGGATGGCGGCAAGATTGAACTTCGGCTGGAGGAAGTATCCTTTGTCGGGCTCAACCAGTGGCTCGCCAAGACGGGGCTAGCGCCGCACGTGTTCACGCTGGCCGTTGAAGCAACGGACCAGCCGGACACAGTGAATGTCGATTTGGTTGCGGGTCTTGCGGGCCGTCGCCAATGAGGATGCTCCCCCTGGCGCTGCTGTTGGTGCTGACCTTCCTGATGGGCTTGGTTTCGCAGTTACCACTTCGGTTCATACAGGCGGAGTTGGGGCTCGCGCTTCCGTCCGCTTTGGGTGTGCCTGACCCAGGCGCAACACTCTGGTCCGGCGACACGCAGCTCCCTTTTGCGGAGGACAACGCCGTGCGGCTAAATTGGCGGCTCGCCAGTTTCGGGTTCGAGCCGTTGGGGGTCCAGTGGGCGGTGTCGATAGCCGCCGACGGCGTGGCAGGCGAGGGCATGCTGACTCTCAACCCAATCACTCAAACCGCCGCGCTTACTCTGCCCGAAGCAAGTGTGGAGATGGGGCGGTTGCCGCCCGCATGGCGTGGGCCGTTATATGGGCCGCTTGGGCAACTGCACGTTGCCGGGATGGCGCTCGCTGGCGATTGGGCGCTTGAGAACGTGCGCGATGTCAGCGGCTCGCTCGCCTGGATGGATGCCCGCTTCGAGTTGATCCGCGAACACAGCCTGGGCACCGTCCGCGGCACGCTCTCGCCGGCCCCTGGAAACGGCGCGAGGGCGCAGTTGCAGAACGAGGGCGGGGCCGTTTCGATGGATGCCGATCTTGTCTGGCAGCCCGGCGCGGCCAGCGCTTTGGACTTGACGATCCGTGTGCCGGATAATGCGCCGCCGGATATCGAAAAACTGCTCGCCCGGGTGGCGCGGCGGCAGGGCGGTGCTTGGCGGATACAGCGTTCTTTTCGCTGAGCCCCCGCCGCGGCTTCAAAACGGCTTTTTCTGTGGACCTGCCCCGTTTTAATGCCGCTCCAGTTTCTCACCTAAGCCACCTTTCGTTCGAAGGCCAAGGTGTTGATTTCCGCTGAGAAGTGACCCATGTCCAGAGTTTGCCTTGGCTGACGAAGCCAGGGGATCAAGGAGTGATCGAGATGGCGTTACTGAGAAGGAATGCCGATCCGGGAGATTGAGCGGCGTACGGGGCTTTCACGGAACACGATCCGTAAGTACCTGCGTGACGGCACCGTGGAGCCCAGGTACAAGGTTCCCGACCGGACGAGCAAGCTGGACCCGTTTTCAGGTGGGCCATCATTCGGTTGATAGTGCGGTCGGCGACCTGGCGCTTACCGTCCTCGCGACGCTCTTGCCTGAGCGCCTTGATGAAGGCGCGGAAGAGCCGGGGCGTCCAGGCGGCCCGTAGGTCGTGCCCCTCTTCCAGGATCATGAAGCGGAGAAAGGGTATTGCCAATTTGTTCGCCTGACTTGACCGGGTTATCAGTGGGTCATGAACATTCCGACCAACATGCCGCGCCTGAAGGGGTTCCGCTTTTCTCGTGAGATCATTGCTTGGGCAGTCTGGGCGTACCACCGCTTCGCACTGAGCACTGCTGATGTTGAAGACTTGTTGGCTGCGCGGGGTGTGATTGTCAGTCGGGAAACGGTCCGGTTGTGGGTCAATCGTTTTGGTCGACATTTTGCGGATTGCATCCGGCGGGATCGACCTCAACCGAACGACAAGTGGCACATGGACGAAGTCGTGATCATGATCCGCGGCAAGAAACACTGGCTGTGGCGGGCGATCGACGCCAATGGAGACGTTCTTGATATCCTCGTGCAATCGCGCCGAAATGCCAAAGCGGCAAGGCGCTTTTTCCAAAGATTGACCGAACGGTTTGGCGAACCGAGAGTTGTCATCACGGACAAGTTGCCTAGCTACATCAAACCGATCAAGTCATTGGCCCCGAAAGCTGACCACCGGGCTCACAAAGGCCTAAACAACGTGATCGAAGTCTCGCACCGCTCAACTCGCGAAAGAGAAAAAATATTGGGCCGGTTCAAATCTCACCGGCAAGCTCAGAGGTTTTTGTCTGCGCACGATCAGATCAACCTGGTTTTCCGCCCCCGCCGTTATCAACTCAACGCAACTTCATACCGCCACGCCCGTTCCGATGCATTCAGCCTATGGTCCGGCTACACCGCAGAAATGGTGGCGTGACCCAGCCTCCGCCAATGAAGCACTGTCTGCCGCCAACAACTTGGCAATACCAGCTCGCCTGTTTTGCTCCTCCCCCGGTGTACGGTTTTCTGAGATAACGCTGCCGAGCAGGTCTGCTGGGGGAGGCCTGCTTAGTTGTTCCTATTCTGGTTTGGGGTTCAGATGGGGAAGAGGATGTTTACCACCTCGCTTCATCGATCCTCGTGCCACTCGCCGCATCATCCACTTCAGAAGGCATGGCTTTGCTCTTTATGAACAGCAATCAAGGCCCGCGCATTTGTCGGACGGAATGCAATGCCGACACGTTGCGCCACAACGGACATCGACGATATTTTAGCTGACCTCAACGATTTCCTTGAGCGGCTCCATGCGCGGGCCGGCGCAGACCATAAAGGCAGTGATTCCAGTAGAGCTGGCGGCTGGACTGCCCCGGTAGACGAGGCGCTGGCGTTCTTCGGGTTCGACCCCGGTACACGGCCAGCATTTGCCGAGGTAAACAGGGCCTATTTGAAGTTCATCAACGAACATCACCCCGACAAGGTGCGCCCCGAGGAACGGGAAGGCAAGAACGAAACAATGAAAGTCGCAAATGGCTACCGGGATTATCTTCGAAAAGAGTTGAAGCCATAACTCGCAAACGAGCCCTGCACCCGTTCAAGCGGCAATGACTCATTGCCGCTTGAACGGGTGGCGCAGACGGATCTCGATCTGCCGCCGCTCCTCGTCGCCCCGTGCGAGCCCATC
Organism: Alphaproteobacteria bacterium; assembly: GCA_965202745.1. GTDB lineage: Bacteria > Pseudomonadota > Alphaproteobacteria > Bin95 > Bin95 > JACKII01. Next base: position 509 of record CBDBCB010000010.1, on the reverse strand, counting down.
GCCGACGGATAGTTCCTCGGCCCGGATGGTCGTCTGATAGGCCGAAAGCGGCAGGATGGTCAGACCGCCCAACGCACTGACCGAGCGCAGTACCTTGGCGACCGCCACCGCCCGCGCCATGCCGAGTCCGACATTGTCGGCCGCAAGCGGCACCGTCACCGCGTCCGCGTTCAAAAACCGGAGCAGGCCGCGGTCCACGCTAGTCAGCCGCGATAGGATCGCCATAACCACCATATCGGTCACGGCGTCACTACCATCAAGCCGGCCGGACTGACCGCCGGACAGGTCGGAGATGGTCTGGAAATCCAGCGTCGTATCCGGCCGCTGCGCGACAACGAAGGTATGGATCGGCACCTGCTTTTCGACGAAGTATCTCGCCCAGTCATGGGCGGTCAGCACCTCGCGTCACTGCCGACCGATCGTCTAGGTCGTAGTGCGGATTAGACGGTTCGTCGCCGGCCACCAGTACCGCCGCCGAGTCGTCTTGCACGAAGATCCTTTTCAACGCT
>CBDBCB010000009.1:0-126610 GCA_965202745.1 Alphaproteobacteria bacterium | reverse complement strand
CCTCACGCGCAGCAGGCTGACCCTCCAATGCGGCTCAATCGTATCACCAAGGCTCGGCAGACTGGTCAACCGCCAGCGGCTTTCGGCAAAACTGACCGCACTGCCTCCTTTTCCCGGCCACAGCACCAGCGCCGTGCACGCATGGCTTTGCGCTGCCAGTTGCAGGCGGCGCAAAGCCATCGGCTGGAACAGGTTGAACTCTCCCAGCACGGCAGAGACCGCGCGGCTCTGCAAGGCCTCCTCCATCGCCCACTGCGTTTCGGCATCATTGTTGGTATAGGCGAGCAGCAGCCGCTCCACCGGCACCCCCATCATTTGCAGGCCCGGCGGATAAACCAACCCCGACAGCAGGACCACCCACCTGCTGCAACTGCCGGTTCATGCACCAGAGCGCCGGGCGGGCGTGCTCATCCGCATGCATCAGCCGGGCGAGCGCCGCGCAGGAAAAGCCCATCAGCGCGCCATCGCCCCGCTGATCGCCATCATGGCCCGGCCCCATCATTTCATGCACTGCCCCCCGGGCAAGGCCACCATCCGGCAGCACCGTATCGATGGCCCCGCATTGCAGCGGCACCGGCGGCAATGCTTCCGTCCGGCGGTTAGTCTGGCTCTCAATCGCCGCAATTTGCTGGGCCAGTAGGGCAAGTTTATCGGCCATCGCATCCCGCCTCCGCCAGTTTGGCATCCTAATATATTCTCTTTTGTTCTATTTATGTTCTAAAATCGGCCTGCCCGCGTGTCAACATTCATGGCGCGCGCATCTCTGCCATGGCCATGGACCAGGAAACAAGATCAAGGCAATCTCCGGAAAAATAGCCAAGGAAATGCTCGTTGACCAAAGACATCCTCACCGCCGACATCATCGTTGTCGGCTGCGGCATCGCCGGACTGTCCGCCGCCGCATCAGCCGCTGAAAACGGCACAACCGTCCACTTGCTGGAGCGCGCAACCATGGAGGAGCGTGGCGGCAATACCCGCTACACCGAATCCTTCTGGCGGATGAAGGACCACGACACCATTGCCGATGATTTCACCGAACGGCTGGCGAAAAACGCAGCGGGTTACCTCGACCCCGAAGTGACCAAGGACTACAGCCGCCCCTACAGCGACTGGCAGCCCCTGCTCCGCGCCCAGCCTGCCCTAGAACCCCGCCCTGATCGAAGCGTGGGGCGAAGGCACCGGTCCCGCCGTCCGCTGGCTGGAAAGCAAGGGCGCGAAGTTCGACTATCTGCCGATCTATTTCCTCACCGTCTCCACGTCGCGCTTAGCGCCTGTCGGCGGTAGCTGGGCCCTCGTCGAAGCCCTCGCCAAGTGGTGCAAGACCGAAGGCGCAGACAAGATCACCATGAACTATGAAACCACGGCAAAAGGCCTGATCCAGGACGAATCCGGCCGTGTCACCGGCATCAAGGCGCTCGGCCCCAATGGTCCCGTAGAATGTCACGGCAAGTCCGTGGTGCTCGCTTCCGGAGGCTTCGAGGGCAATTCGGAAATACTGGCGCGCTATTGCGGCCCGCAGGGTCCAATGGACCCGCCCCATCGCCAAAGGCGGCTACTACAACCGCGGCGAGGGCATCCGCATGGGCCTGGAAGCCGGTGCGGCCCCCGGCGGCGACTTTGGCAGCTTCCACGCACAGCCGGTCGACCCCCGCTCCGGCGCGATTGAGGTTGCGGTCGTCACTTTCAACTATGGCGTTCTCGTCAATCTTGATGGCGACCGCTTCACCGACGAAGCCCCTGCCACCGCCGATGCCTGCTACGAGGCCATCAGCCGGGATATCCTTCAGCAGAAAAAGGGCCTCGCCTATGTCATCCACGACGCCCGGCTGGACGACGTGCCGAACTGGCGGCTTGGCGTTCGCTCTGACCAGGTGCCCATCGAAGCCGATACGCTGGAGCAATTGGCGGCAAAGATCGGCATCGATCATGACCGCCTCAAAGCAAGCATCGACGCCTACAACACTGCCTGTCCCTCAGAGCCAACAGGCGATGCCTTCAAGCCGCTGGAATTGGATGGCCTGCGCACCGCGCCCGACTTGATCCCGCCAAAAAGCAACTGGTCCCGCCCCCCTCGACCGCGGCCCCTGGCGCACCTGGCCGATCATGTGCTCCAACTGCTTCACCTTTGGCGGCCTGAAGGTAGCCCGGATGCCCAGGTGCTCGACATGGACGGCCGCCCCCTGCCCGGCCTCTGTGCCGCGGGTGAGACCATGGGCGTCTACCACCGGACATACACCGGCTCCACCAGCGTCATGCGCGGCACCGTCTTCGGCCGCATCGCGGGACAGCATGCCGCAATATCACGGGACAGGAACGACCGTACATAAGAGCATGTCAGTTTTTCTCTACTTCCTGATCCCCCCCTCGCCTTTCTGGCGGTTGTGGTGGTCCTGGTCACCGGCATTGCCGGTTTCGCCCGCGGTGGCAAGTTCAACCGTCAGTATGGCAACAAACTGATGCAGGCGCGCGTGATCCTTCAATTCGGCGCGGTTATGCTGCTGTTGTTGGCCGTCGTCGGCGGCGTCGGGAGTTAATACCTTGGTCCGCTTGACGAAAATCTACACCCGCGGCGGCGACAAGGGCGAGACGTCGCTCGGCTCCGGCAAGCGCGTCCCCAAATATGACCTGCGTGTCGAAGCTTACGGCACAGTGGATGAAGCCAATGCCACTATTGGCATGGCACGGCTGCATACCGCAGGCGAGGCCAACGCCATGCTCTCCCGCATCCAGAACGACCTGTTCGACCTGGGCGCGGACCTCTGCACGCCGGAAAGCGAGACCAGAGGCTATGAGCCACTGCGGATCGCGCCGGAGCAGGTCGAGCGCCTGGAGCGCGAGATCGATGCAATGAACGAAGCGCTGCAACCCCTGAACTCTTTCATTCTGCCGGGCGGAACGGCGGCTGCTGCCTACCTGCACCTCGCCCGCACCGTCGCCCGGCGGGCAGAGCGCCAGATCACTGAATTGGCCGCTCACGAACCGACAACCGAAGCAGCCGTCCAATACATCAACCGCCTGTCAGACCATCTGTTTGTCCTGGCCCGCCATTGCAACAATGACGGTGCCGACGACGTGCTATGGGTCCCAGGTGCCAACCGTTGACAGAGAGCCGCATGCTTCGTAACAACATCGTCTCCAATCCGCCTTTCGCAGGCGCTCAAACCTCAAGCGGAATAAGCCTCCCATGAAAGTCCTGGTCCCGGTCAAGCGGGTCATCGACTACAACGTGAAAATCCGGGTAAAGCCGGATGGCACGGGTGTCGAGACCCAGAACGTAAAGATGTCCATGAACCCGTTCGATGAAATTTCCATCGAAGAAGCGGTTCGCCTGAAAGAAGCCGGGGTCGCGACTGATGTCGTCGCTGTATCCATGGGCCCGAAGCAGTGCACCGAAACCATCCGCACCGCCCTCGCCATGGGTGCCGACCGCGGCATCCACGTCCTGACGGATGACGAGCTGGAGCCGCTGGCCGTTGCTAAAGCCATGAAGGCGCTGGCCGAGAAGGAAGAGCCTCAGCTTATCCTCGTCGGCAAGCAGGCCATCGATGATGACTCGAATCAGACGGGCCAGATGACCTCTGCCCTGCTGGGTTGGTCCCAGGCCTGCTTTGCCAGCGAGATCACGATCGATGGCGACAAAGCGACCGTAACCCGCGAAGTCGACGGTGGTCTTGAGACCTTGTCTATCGCGATGCCCGCCGTCGTTACCGTCGACCTGCGCCTGAACGAGCCGCGCTATGCGTCTCTGCCGAACATCATGAAGGCGAAGAAAAAGCCGATTGAGGAAGTCACCCCGGCAGACCTCGGCGTCGATACCACCCCCCGCCTCCAGGTGATGCATGTGGCTGAACCGCCGAAGCGTGAAGGCGGCGGCAAAGTCGCCGACGTCCAGGAACTGGTCTCGAAACTGATGTCCGAAGCGAAGGTGATCTGATGAGCGTCCTCGTTGTAGCCGAAGTAAATAACGGTCAGATCGCACCGGCGACCCGCAATGCTGTAACCGCTGCGGCTCAGATCGATGCTGACGTCCACCTGTTGGTAGCTGGCGAAGGTTGCGGCGATGCCGCAGCAGCCGGTGGTCAGATTGCTGGCGTGACCAAAGTGCTCGCCGCCGATGATGCGGTCTATACCAACGGCCTTGCAGAAAACGTGGCGAACCTGATTGTCAGCCTTGCGGGTGGTTACTCCCACATCCTGGCCGGTGCGACCAACCACGGCAAAAACATCATGCCTCGCGCCGCAGCCCTGCTCGACGTGGCCCAGATCTCCGAAATCACCGAAGTTAAGGACGCCGACACGTTCGTGCGCCCGATCTACGCCGGCAACGCGCTCGCCACGGTGAAGTCCTCCGACGGCGTGAAGATCATCACGGTGCGCGCAACGGCGTTTGATGCTGCTGCTGCAACCGGCGGTTCCGCCAGTGTTGAAAATGTCGATAGCGCTGGCGACGCCGGCCTCTCCTCGTTCATCAGCCGCGAACTGACCAAGTCGGAGCGCCCGGAACTCACCCAGGCCGGTATCATCGTTTCCGGTGGCCGCGGCATGGGCTCTGGTGAGAACTTCAACATTCTGGAAACCCTGGCCGACGAACTCGGCGCTGCGGTGGGCGCATCCCGCGCAGCGGTGGACGCCGGCTTCGTGCCGAACGACTACCAGGTCGGCCAGACCGGCAAGATCGTTGCGCCAGAGCTATATATCGCCGTCGGTATTTCCGGCGCGATTCAGCACTTGGCGGGCATGAAAGACTCCAAGGTGATCGTTGCGATCAACAAGGACGAAGAAGCCCCGATCTTCCAGGTTGCCGATTACGGCCTGGTCGGCGACCTGTTCAACGCTGTCCCAGAACTGACCGAAGAGATCAAAAAGTGTCGCGCCGAGCGATAAGACGCCCACCGATCTCGCGTCAACTGACCGCTACACGACCCGGTGGAGCATAGCTATACTGGGCCAAAGGATACATGAATGGTTCAAAAGATCGGCGTAATCGGTGCGGGCCTGATGAGCAATGGTATTGCCCATGTCTGCGCACTAGCTGGCTATGACGTGGTCTTGGCGGATATTGTCGAAGACCGGCTGGAAAAGGCCATGAGTCAGATGGAGCGCAATATGGACCGTCAGGTTCGGCGCAGCCTGATCGACGAGCTGACCAAATCCGAAGCCATAAACCGCATCCGGACGACCATTGATTACGCATCCTTTGGCGACTGTGACATCGTTATTGAGGCTGCGACTGAAAATGAAGCGGTCAAACGCCAGATTTTCGAAAAACTGGTGCCCAACCTGCGCCCGGATGCGTTGATCGCCACCAACACCTCCTCCATTTCGATTACCCGCCTGGCGGCGTCAACTGACCGGCCCGGCCGCTTCATGGGTGTTCACTTCATGAACCCCGTGCCGATGATGAACCTGGTGGAGCTGATCCGCGGCATCGCAACGGAAGAAGAGACCGTTGCCATCTTCCGCGCCGTGACCCAGCAACTGGGCAAGATCCCGGTGTCTGCCGAAGACTTCCCCGCCTTCATCGTCAACCGTATTTTGCTGCCGATGATCAACGAGGCGGTCTACACCCTGTATGAGGGCGTGGGCGGTGTTGAATCCATCGACACAGCCACGAAGCTCGGCACCAATCACCCGATGGGCCCCTTGGAACTGGCTGACTTCATCAGCCTGGATACCTGCCTGGCGGTGATGCAGGTGCTCTATGATGGCCTTGCCGATACGAAATACCGTCCCTGCCCGCTACTTGTGAAGTATGTGGAGGCGGACTGGTTGGGCCGCAAGGCTGGCCGTGGCTTCTACGACTATAGCGGTCCCGACCCCGTACCCACACGCTAGAGCAACCAGGGTTTGAATTGAGCGGCAAATTTGCAACAGCCCCAACGAACGAACCTCCAACACGCGTAAAGTGTGGCCTGAAAAAAACTGATCGGCAGTAAGCTGCCCCCACACACAATAGACATAGCCCAAAAAAAGAGCCGCCGGTCCTTGTCAGGATCGGCGGCTCTTTTTTTGGGTCCCTCCCTAGCCTGTCATTCAAGCCAGGGAACTGGGGCTTTAAGCGCCCCAGACATAGACGCAGCTGAACAGGAACAGCCAGACTACGTCAACGAAGTGCCAGTACCATGCGGCAGCCTCGAAGCCGAAGTGATGATCCTCCTTGAAGTGGCCCTGCATGGCGCGGATCAGGCAAACCAACAGGAAGATGGTGCCCACCAGAACGTGGAAGCCATGGAAACCGGTCGCCATATAGAAGGTCGAAGAGTAAATGCCCTCACGGAAACCAAAGGCCGCATGGCTGTACTCATAAGCCTGGAGTGCCGTGAACAGAGCGCCGAGCGCAACCGTAAGCGCCAAACCGCGAACCAAGTCGCGCCGGTTGCCTTCCAGCATCGCGTGGTGCGCCCAGGTAACCGTGCAGCCGGAAAGTAACAGGATCATCGTGTTCAGGAACGGCAGATCCCAGGCGTCGAACGGTATAATATGAGCTGGCGGCCACATGAAATCGATCTGTGCCGTCGGGAATAGGGAGGCGTTAAAAAATGCCCAGAAGAATGCGGAGAAGAACATCACCTCAGAGGCGATGAACAACGACATGCCATAACGCAGACCGACCTGCACAACCTTGTTGTGATGGCCCTTATGCTCCGCTTCATCCGTAACATCGCGCCACCAGCCAAGCATGGTACCCATGACCATGATGGCACCGATGATCAACAGCCAGTAGCTGTTCTGATGCATCACCAGTAGCGCCCCAGATGCCATAACGAACGCTGACAAAGCGCCGATCAATGGCCAGGGACTGGGGTCTACCAGATGGTAGGGGTGGGTTTGTTCGTGGGCGTGTGAATCGGCCATCGGTTTAAGCGCTCCGGTGGTCTCAGTTACGAGAGGTCAGCAGGTTGGAAAGTTGTGCTGTTTCCGAAGAGGACGATTGCTCGTCTTCTACGCGGAAGAACGTATACGACAGTGTGATGGTGGTCACGTCCGTCATGCTGGGGTCGTCATTCAGTCGCGGATCGACATAGAACGCCACCGGCATATCAACTGACTGCCCAGGCTCCAACCGCTGTTCGGTGAAGCAGAAGCACTCAATCTTGTTGAAATACTGCCCCGCCTTCTCTGGCGTGACATTGAACGTTGCTGTTCCGGTAATGGAATTCCGGCTGAAGTTCCGCGCCGTGTAGTGTGCAAGCCCCTGCTCGCCCAGCTTCAACTTCGTGGACAATTGCGCCGGTTTGAACTCCCATGGCAGGTTGCGATCGTGATCCGCATTGAAGCGTACCGTAACCGTCCGATCCAAAACACGCACACTGCCTTCCGTCACGATTTGCGGCGTGCCGCCGAATCCGGTGACTTGGCAGAAAATCTGATAAAGCGGCACGGCGGCGAACGACAAGCCGATCATCCCGAAGACAAGGCCGCCCAGGGCCAGGCCCAGCCGCGTGTTGCTCTTGCCTTTCAACGGCGTGCTCATCCGGTCGGCCCTCCTCCCAGGCGCACAATGGTGACCAGATAAAACATTACCATCAGCCCGACTAGAACTGCCAACAGTGCCAGGTTGCGATGCCGTAGACGGCGTCGGCGAGCAAGCTTTTCAGGATCGTCTGCCATGGCTAGCTCCATAATCCGCTCAACCGCTCCGCAATCATCCAGGCGAATAACAGAAACAGGTAGAGGATCGAATAGCCGAACAATCCCATCGCCCGCTTGTGACCGGGCCCGATGGCCAGCCGTACAGCCAAGCCCAGAAACACCGTTCCCAGCGCACCTGCAGCAACACCATAGGCAGGACTGGCAATGCCGATCAACGCCGGCGCTACACCAAGCGGCACAAGAATAATGCTGTAGAGCACGATCTGGCGCAGCGTTGCGGGCTCACCCGCCACCACCGGCAGCATCGGTACACCGGCGCGAGCATACTCCTTGGCCTTGACCAGGCTCAGCGCCCAAAAGTGCGGCGGCGTCCAAAAGAAAATAAGCGCAAACAGCAGCACACTGCCAAGCGTTACCTCGCCACTAACCGCCGCCCAGCCGATCATCGGCGGAAACGCACCGGCCGCGCCACCGATTACAATGTTCTGCGGCGTGCGGCGCTTAAGAAACATGGTGTAGACGAAGACATAAAAACCAATGGTCAGCGCCAACATGGCAGCAGCGACCCAATTGACCGCCAATCCCATCACCGCGACCGAGCCCATGGAGAGGATCACGCCAAAAGCCAGAGCCTGGTCTGCGGGCATCCGGCCAGCGGGGATCGGACGGTTAACCGTCCGATCCATCACGGCGTCGATATCCTTGTCGTACCACATGTTGATCGCACCGGCAGCGCCGGCGCCGACTGCGATGCACAGGATCGCTACCGCTGCCAATACTGGATGCAGTTCGCCCGGTGCCATCACCATGCCGGCTAAGCCGGTGAAAACCACGAGCGACATCACCCGCGGCTTCAGCAGGGCAATGAAGTCGGCCACTGCCGGGCTGGGTGCGGTATCCAGCCCGGCTAGGGTCAAGCGATTGGAAGCGTTGGGTGAGGTCATTGATCTAATTTCCGGATACCGGAGGGCACTCAGTTTGCGCCCTCTTTCTCCTCATAGACCGGAACATCCTCGAAAGTGTGGAACGGCGGCGGAGAGCTGACGGTCCATTCCCAGGTGGTTCCACCGGTACCCCAATAATCCGCACTCGCCTTCTGGCCGTTGCGCATCGACCAGATCATCAGGCTAATGAAGAACAGCATAGAGGCAAAGGAGATATAGGTGCCGATTGACGAGATCATGTTCCAACCCGCCAACGCGTCCGGATAGTCGATATAGCGGCGCGGCATGCCCTGCAGACCCAGGAAGTGCTGCGGGAAGAAAACCAGATTCACGCCGATAAAGGTGGTCCAGAAGTGAATCTTACCCGCGAACTCCGGAATCAGCCGGCCGGTCATCTTACCGAACCAGTAGTAGATACCGCAGATAATGCCGAACACCGCGCCCAACGACAGCACGTAGTGGAAGTGCGCCACCACGTAGTAGGTGTCATGCAGCGCCAAGTCGACGCCAGCGTTGGCCAGCACAACGCCCGTTACACCACCAAGGGTGAACAGGAAGATGAAGCCCAGCGCCCAGAGCATTGGCGTTTCAAAGGTGATAGAGCCGCCCCACATGGTGGCTATCCACGAGAAGATCTTCACCCCAGTTGGTACCGCAATCACCATCGTCGCCGCCGTGAAATAGGCCCGCGTGTCCACACCAATACCGGCGGTATACATGTGGTGCGCCCAGACGATGAAGCCGACAAATCCAATAGCGACCATCGCATAAGCCATGCCCAGATACCCGAACACCGGCTTGCGGCTAAAGGTGGAAATGACCTGGCTGATAATGCCGAAGGCCGGCAAGATCATGATGTACACTTCGGGGTGACCGAAGAACCAGAACAGGTGCTGATACAGCAGCGGATCACCGCCGCCCGCCGGATCGAAGAAGGACGTGCCAAAGTTACGGTCGGTCAACAGCATGGTGATTGCGCCACCCAGCACCGGCACCGCCAGCAGCAACAGGAACGCGGTTACCAACATCGCCCAAACAAACAGCGGCATACGGTGCAGGGTCATGCCCGGCGCACGCATGTTGAAGACGGTGGTGATGAAGTTTACGGCACCGAGAATGGACGAGGCACCCGCCAAGTGAAGGGCGAAAATCGCCATATCCACAGCCATGCCTGGATGGAAGACCGCGTTTGATAATGGCGCGTAGACCGTCCAGCCGGTTCCCGCTCCTCCGCCAATCACCGCGGAGCCCAGCAGCAGCAGGAAGGCCGGGACCAGCAACCAGAAGCTGATGTTGTTCATGCGCGGGAACGCCATGTCAGGCGCGCCTATCATCATCGGAAGGAACCAGTTGCCAAAGCCGCCAATCAGGGCGGGCATGACCACGAAGAACACCATGATCAGACCGTGTGCAGTCACCACAACGTTCCAGAAATGACCGTCCGGGTTGCCCGCGGCGTCGGTCATGAACTGAACGCCAGGCTCTTGCAGTTCCAGACGCATCATTACGCTAAACGCGCCGCCGATAATGGCCGCAACAACGCTGAAGATCAGATAGAGGGAGCCAATGTCTTTGTGGTTCGTTGAGAAGAACCAGCGGACAAAGAAACTAGGAGTGTGGTCATCGTAGTCGTCGTGACCACCATAACCGTGACTGTCGTTATTTGTGTGGGCATCAGCCATGTTCGATTATCCCTGCAGCGGAATCGGCGGGCGTGCTATTGCGCGGATGCGAGTTTAGTGGGCTGAGCGCCCGGTGTGCCGAATTCGGCTTGAGCTTTGGTCACCCATGCCTTGAATTCTTCTTTGCTAACGGCCTTTACTTCGATCGGCATGTACGCATGCCGAACACCGCACAGTTCTGAGCATTGGCCGTAGAATGTGCCTTCCCGCGTGATGCGCACCCATGTCTCGCGCAAGCGGCCCGGCACCGTGTCGATCTTCAGACCGAATGCTGGCATTGCGAAATTGTGCAGCACGTCTGACGCGGTCACCAAAATCCGGATATCCGTATCGACGGGCAGTACCACTTTGTTGTCTGTGGTCAGCAGGCGCGGTGAACCCTCAGGCAGGTCATCGCCTTCCAACAGGTTGGCATCGAAGCTGAAACCGCCGTGATCCGGATACTCATAGCTCCAATACCACTGGTTGGCGGTGACTTTCAGCGTCATCTCCGGCTCGGCGATGCGGTCGGCTTTGTACAACAGCTTGAACGATGGGACGGCGATCACCACCAAAATGAGCACCGGAATAACCGTCCACAAAACCTCAACCGTCGTGTTGTGCGTAAAATTTGACGGCGTCGGGTTGGCCTTCTTGTTAAACTTGACCATCACGTAGACCATCAGGCCCAGCACGAAAATCGTAATCACCGTGATGACAGGCAACAGCAGGTCATTATGGAACCACCGGATATCCTCCATAACCGGCGATGCCGCCGACTGGAGATCGATACCCCAATTTACGGGCTGCTCGGCGTAGGCTGCCGATCCGACTACGGCAGCGAGCAAAGCCACTGCGCCCATTAAAAATGCACCACGCACGATCCGGATGTCCTTCCGACTGCGGTCAAAGTTCCAAAGCTCTTAGCGGCGACACATTCAGCGGGCGGTTGAGAAAACCACTGTATCAGCTTGGAGCCACTCGTTTCCCAGAGGATAGAACCTGCCGCCCGGCAAGCGATGCGACCCGATGTCACCGAAAACCCTAGGATTTCTGCGGGTTTTGGCCTCAGTCGCATAAATCCCAATGCTAGCGTATAGTTTCGGCAAGGTCTTTATTCGCTATGGGAGCCATACAGTGAGCCATCTTGCCACAACCGACCGCCTCTTCTTTGTCGGCTCCGGCCTCTCGCTTTCCGCCGCTGAGCGATTGGTTGCCGATGCACTGGCCCGCGCCGACGATGGTGAGCTGTTTCTGGAGTACCGGGCAAGCGAGGCTCTGGCCTTTGATGACGGCAAACTGAAGACTGCCAGTTACGACCTTTCCCAGGGCTTTGGCCTACGCGCCGTTGCGGGCGAAACCACCGGCTACGCTCACGCAAGCGAGATGACTGACGCCGCGCTGCAACGGGCGGCAACCACCGTCCGTGCCGTCACGGACGGCTATGCAGGCACGGTCAGCGTTGCCCCTGCCGCCACTAACGCCCACCTTTACGGTGATGGCAACCCGCTGGAAGAGGTGGATTTCGCGGCCAAGGTGAAGGTTCTCGAATCCATCGACGCCTATGCCCGTGCCAAAGACAGCCGGGTCGCTCAGGTCAGCGCCTCGATCGCCAACGAGTGGCAGGCGGTCCAGATCATCCGCGCCGATGGCCAGCGCGTGGCGGACGTCCGCCCTTTGGTCCGTATCAATGTCGCAATTACCGTTAAGCAAGGCGACCGCATGGAAAGCGGCTCCAACGGCCGGGGTGCCCGTTCGCTCCTCCTGCCCTTCATCAGCGAGGCCAATTGGCAGGCCCAGGCCGATGATGCGCTGCGTCAGGCGCTTGGCAAGCTGGATGCCGTTTCAGCACCGGCTGGCGAGATGCCCGTGATCCTGGGTTCCGGCTGGCCAGGCGTAATGCTGCACGAGGCTGTCGGCCATGGCCTGGAAGGCGACTTCAATCGCAAGAAGACCTCGGCTTTCGCAGGTCTCATGGGAGAGATGGTTGCTTCCCCCGGCGTCACGGTATTCGACGACGGCACAATTGCCGACCGGCGTGGCTCGCTGACCATCGACGACGAAGGCACGCCAACCCAGCGTACAGTGCTGATCGAAGACGGTCGCCTGGTCGGCTATATGCAAGACCGGCAGAACGCCCGCCTGATGGGCGTAGAGCCAACCGGCAACGGCCGCCGCCAATCCTATGCCCATTCGCCAATGCCCCGCATGACCAATACCTACGCGCTTGCCGGGAAGTACGACCCAGCAGAATTGATCGCGAACGTGGACCGCGGCTTGTATGCCGTGAACTTCGGCGGCGGCGCGGTCGACATCACCAATGGCAAGTTCACCTTCTCCGCCTCCGAGGCTTATCTGATCGAAGGGGGCAAGATCACCGCGCCGGTAAAAGACGCCACCCTTGTCGGCAATGGCCCCGATGCCCTGACGAAGGTTTCCATGGTCGCCAATGATATGGCGCTGGATGACGGCATTGGCACCTGCGGGAAAAATGGCCAGGGCGTCCCGGTCGGTGTCGGCCAACCAAGCATGCTGCTCTCCACCATGACGGTCGGCGGTACGGGGTAGAGAAGCGCCCGATCCAACTGGGTCGGGCAGTGCTCTAACGCACCTCTGCCGTTACATACCAATGCCAGGTGCCTGGGCCTTTCGGCTCGACATCTTCGAGGCTCAATATCTCGAAACCGTCAAACAGGCTGACCAGGCCCGCGGCGTCGCAATAGAAGTGCGGGTACTGCTTGTCGCCGTCGCCATCGGGCTTGACGAACGTATCCGACGCGACCTCAACCCCTGTGCTGAAGCGGGCGTTCCGCTTTGACAGCATGGTGCCTTGATAAAAGCCGCCCGGTTTTAATACGCGCCGGATCTGTCTAAGCGTTTGGCGCACGACCTCCGCATCGCCGTGGTAGATGACGTTCAGCGCCAGGACATAGTCAAAGCTGCCGTCAGGAAAGGTTAGCGCCGTCATGTCGCCACGCTCGAAAATCAGGGCGAGGCCCTCTTCGACCGCGGCGTTCTTGGTGTATTCCAAACCGGCGAGGCTTGCGTCGAACGCGGTCGTCACATAGCCGAGCCGCGCCAGCGCGAGACTATGCCGGCCGACCCCGCAACCCAAGTCCAAAGCCGTTTTTGCGCCCGCATCTCGCCGGTTCGACGCAAACCGCAGCACCCGCGGGTCAGGTGTCAGCCACTCTTCCAGCGCATCCTGCGCGCGCCAACGGGAATCCCAGGATTCGTGCGCGGTTGCCTTTTCAGATATTTGGCGTGTTCCTTCTTGTTTGGCCGCCCCGGTAACTGCCCACACCCATCGTTTCAGCATGATGGCGAACACCGGACAACGCCAGTGAAAAGACATTTGGCAAGACCGGGCTTGAGCCCATCCGCTCTTGCCATCGCACTGACAGAAAATGCCGGGGAATGCGCTCACCTCTAGAAAGAAGCGACCAGTGACAGATCAAAGCACCGCTATCGACCCGGCCATGGGCACAGAGACCCTGCCCGGACATGACCTGTTGGACAAAGCCACATTGCAGCGCCTGACAGAGCGCCGTGATAGGCCGGGCATCCGCCGCCTGCTTGGCCACTTTGCCGTGATTCTGGCGACCGGCTGGCTGTTGAGCGAAGCCTACGCCTTTGGGGGAATCATCATTCTGCCCGCGCTGGTACTGCATGGTTTTTCCCTGGTAACGCTGTTCGCACCAATCCACGAGGCCGGGCACGCCACCGCTTTCAAGAGTGCATGGATAGGCAAAGCGGTTGCCTGGACCGCTGGCGTCATCACGCTCAACAATGGCGACTTCTACCGCCGCTTCCACCATTGGCATCACCGCTTCACCCAGGTGCCCGGCAAGGATCCGGAACTGGTACGCCCGAAGCCGGCCAATTGGGCAGAATATCTGCACCGCCTTGCCGGGCTCTATTATTACAAAGACAGGCTCGGCGAATCGTTCCGGGTGGCGCTCTACCGCTTCGACCATCCCCATATACCTATATACCGGAGCGCGCTAAACCGCGCCTCGCCTGGTCGGCCAGGGTGCAGTTTGCGGTCTATGCCGCCGTAGTGATTGCCGCCATTGCCTTCCAATCCTGGGCACCGCTCACCTATTGGCTGTTGCCGATGGTGTGCGGGCAGCCGGTTCTGCGCGCAATCCTGCTGGCAGAACACACCGGCTGTATCGAGGACACCAGCGGACTGACCAACACCCGCACCACCCTGGCCAGTTGGCCGATCCGCTTTCTGATGTGGAACATGCCCTTCCATGCCGAACATCATCTGCACCCTGCTGTGCCGTTCCACCGCTTGCCGGAGCTGCATCAGTTGATCAAGGCGCGGCTGTCCCATGTCAGTCCAAGCTATCCCGCCGCACAAAGGGAAATAGCCGGCACCTTCCAAAGCACGGATGCTGGCAGGCAAACTGCCGGATAGCGCTTTCATCAGCCGCCCCGCTCCGCTAGTCATGGTTCCAAGAACGTAACCAGGGAGAAAACCTTTATGAAACGTTTGTTAGCCGCTGCCGCAGCCGCGGCCCTCCTCGCCACCGCACCAGCGAAAGCTGAAGAATTCAAGGTCGGCCTGCTGCTGCCATTCTCCGGTGTCTATGCTGGGCTTGGCGCGCACATCGAAAATGGCTTCAAGCTCGGGCTGGAGCATTTCGGCGACAAGCTGGGCGACAACATCATCACCATGCTGCGCGATGATACGGAAGCCAATCCGGGCGCAACTCTGGCCAAGGCCAAGAAGATGGTTCTGGCGGACAAGGCTGACGTGCTGACCGGCATCGTCTCCTCCGCCGTGCTGGGCGCACTGCGCGACTTCGTGCATGGCGCAAAGGTGCCGCTGGTGGTGGCGAACGCCGGCAATGACGACGCCACCGGCGAGCGGTGCAGCCCGTACATCACGCGGGTCAGCTTCTCCAACGGCTCGATCACCCGCGTGATGGGTCCGTGGATGGCCGAACAGGGCGCCAAGACCGCCTACCTGATGGCCCCGGATTATGCAGCGGGCCACCAGATGATGGATGCCTTCCGCAAGACCTTTGAGGCAGCGGGCGGCAAGATCGTCGGCGAAGCCTACCCGCCGCTTCAGGGCACCAAGGACTACGGCCCCTACATCACCAAAGCCAAGGCCAGCGGCGCGGATGCGCTGATGACGTTCTTTGCCGGCGGTGCGGCCATCGCCTTCGTCAAGCAGTACGCCGAGTTCGGCGCGGCTAAGAACCTGCCCCTATACGGCGCGGGCTTCCTGACCTCTGCCGCCTATGTGCATGTGCAGGGCCAGGCAGCGGACGGAATCGTCGCCAGCCTCCACTACGTCCCGACCATCGACAATGCTGAGAACACACGCTTCCAGGAAGGCTACCAGGCTGCCTATGAGGGCAAGCTTGGTAGTGAGTTCAGTGTCGCCGGTTACGACGCTGCCCGCCTGATCATCGAGGCGATTGCGGCCAGCGGCGGCGACAAGGCCATGTTCAAGACCGAGCTGAACAAGGTCAGCTTCAACGGTCCGCGCGGCCCGCTTAAGATCGATCCAGCCACCAACAATGTCGTCCAGAACATGTACATCTTCCGGAACGAGTTTGCTGACGGCAAGGTTACCCAGAAGGTGCTGGCCACGATCGAAAACGTTCAGGACGAGCCGAACGGCTGCAAGATGTAGCCATCCTTTTCCACTCATTTTCACCCTGAGTAGCAGGCCCAGCCTGCTACTCAGGGTGAAATGTGGATACTGCCAACCCCATGCTCACCGACTCCAGTTTCTGGCTAGTCCAAGTACTGAACAGCCTGCAACTCGCCATGCTGCTGTTTCTGCTATCGGTCGGGCTGACGGTGATATTCGGGCTGATGAATTTCGTTAACCTGGCGCATGGCTCGCTTTATGCGCTTGGCACCTTCATCGGCTATTCGGTGGCGGATGCGACCGGCAGCGCCTGGTTCGCCTACCTTCTGGCCCCGCCCGCTGTCGCGCTGATCGGCGCGCTTCTTTACGTGACGCTGATCGACCGGATGCGCACCGCCGGGCCCCTGCCCCAGGTGCTGGTGACGTTCGACCTGATCTTCGTGCTGATCGATCTGCAAAAATATGTGTGGGGCGCAGATGCTGTTGGAGTGACAGAGGGCGTGCCCTTCAGCGACACCATACATGTGCTGGGGGAGCCCTACCCGGCCTATCGGCTGTTCATCATTGCCGTCGGTTGTCTGGTCTATGCCGGATTGCATCTGCTGCTGAACAAAACCCGCCTGGGCGCGGAAGTCCGCGCCGGTGTGGACGACGCGGAAACCGCGAGCGCGCTGGGCGTGCCGGTAGAGCGGACGTTCTTCCTGGTGTTCCTGCTGGGTTGCGCCCTTGCCGGACTGGCGGGCACCGTCGCCATGCCTGCCTTCGCCGCCGAGCCCGGCATGGGCGTTGGGATTCTCGTGCCGACTTTGGTGGTGGTAGTGGTGGGCGGCCTGGGCAGTTTGAAGGGCGCGCTTACCGGCTCTCTGGTGATCGGCACCACGCTGACGTTCGGCACGGCGCTGTTCCCCGCCTTTGCCGGGATCGCCATGTACGCGGCATTGGTGGCTGTCCTGCTGTTCAGGCCCCAAGGCCTGTTTCCTGCCAGGGGGTAAAGCGCGATGCCCGGCCGCCACGCCCTCTTCCTCGCCGTGCTAGCGGGCCTGCTGCTTTGGCATTCGCAGGCGGAATACTACGGCTTCGAACTGCTGGCGGAGATCGCTGTCTTCGCCATCCTCGCCATGAGCCTGGACCTGATTGCAGGCTATGCCGGCATGGTGAGCCTCGGGCATGCGGCGTTATTCGGCACGGGGGCCTATGCCTATGCCTGGCTCGGCGGCGTGCTGGGCGTGCCTGCGCCGCTTGCCATGCTCGGTGCGACGGCAGGCGCTGGCCTGATTGCGCTGGTCGCCGGGGCCGTCGCCGTGCGGGTAGAGGGCATCTTCTTCATCATGATCACGCTCGGCTTCGGCCAGATGGGCTACGAGTTCTTCTTCCAAAATCGCACAATGGGCGGCGATGACGGCTTCTACAGCATTACACGACTGGACCTGTCGGCGATCGGCGTGGACATGACCGACCCAGCTAGCTTTGCCCTCTTTGCCCTGATCGCCATGACTCTGGTCTATGTATGGCTAGCCTGGCTGCTGGCCACACCGTTCGGCGCGGTGCTGCGTGGCCTGCACGCCAACCCCAAGCGCTTCCGCGCCCTCGGCCTGCGCGTGCAAGCTTACCGCACCGCCGGGCTCACAGTGGCGGGGATGGTGGCGGGCTTGGCTGGCAGCATTTCTGCGCAACACACACTGTTCATCGCGCCGAACCTGCTGAACTGGACAACCAGCGGCGAGGTGCTGGTGATGGTCATCCTGGGCGGGCTCGGCACGTTGATCGGGCCGATTGTCGGCGCGATCTCCCTGGTATTCCCGCGCCATGAGCTTTCCAGCCTCACCGACTATTGGGGCGCGATCCTGGGCGGCTTTCTGATCCTGGTAGTCCTCAGCCGCCAGAATGGCATTGTCGGTGCGCTATTGGCGTTGGGACGGTTGGTGAAACCGGGGGTCGCGATGCTTAGAGCCACCGGCCTTTCCAAGAGTTTCGGCGCGTTGCAGGCCACCAGGGACGTGGCCCTGCACCTGCCGCCGGGCGCGCGGCATGCCCTGATCGGCCCGAACGGTGCCGGCAAGACCACGCTCTTCAACCTGCTGGCGGGCGAGATCCTGCCGGACGCCGGCCGGATTGAGTTCAACGGTTCTGATGTTACCAAAGCCTCTCCCGATGCACGTGCGCGGGCCGGGCTCGGCCGCAGCTTCCAGCGAAACAACCTGTTCGAGGCGGAAACCGTGCGCCAGAACCTGCTTTTCGCCGATATCGCGGCGCGCAGCTATGGCTGGCAGTTCTGGCGCAGGCTCGCGAGCGACCGCCGTGCCAACAGCCTGGCCGCACAGGTTGCGGCGCAAGTGGGCCTGGAAGAGGCGCTGGAGGCACCAGTTGCCAGCCTCTCCTATGGCGCGCGCCGGCAGTTGGAGGTGGGCTTGGCGCTGATTGGCCCGCCAAAAGTGCTCCTGTTGGATGAACCTGCCGCTGGCATGTCTGCGGAGGAGATCGGCCGCATGCTGGCGCTGATCGACTCTCTGCCGCGGGATTTGGCCATTCTGATTGTCGAACACGACATGGACCTGGTCTTCGCCCATGCCGAACGAATCACCGTTCTGAACTATGGCGAAGTGCTGTTCGAGGGCACGCCGGAGGAAGTTCGCAATTCCGCATTGGTGCAGGAAACCTATCTGGGAGAGGCTGAAACATGTTGAACCTGGAGAACGTTACGACCGGCTATGGCGAAACCCAGGTGTTGAATGGCATCTCACTGGAAATTGCCCAAGGCGAAGTCGTCGCTCTGATGGGCCGGAACGGGGCGGGCAAGACCACAACCCTGCGCGCCATCATCGGCCTGACGCCTGCCTGGGGCGGACGCATTACCCTGGATGGCCAGAACATTACCAAGGCCAAACCGCATGTTCTCGCCACCGGAGGCATTGGCTACCTGCCGGAGCACCGGGGCGTGTTCCCCTCTCTCTCCGTGCATGAGAACCTGACGTTGGTGGAAGGCCGCCGTCCCGGTCCCTGGACCGTCGAACGCGCCTATGAACTGTTCCCCCGCCTGGCGGAGCGCCGTCGCAACGGCGGTGCGCAACTCTCCGGCGGCGAGCAGCAGATGCTAGCGATTGCCCGCGCCCTGCTGCTGAACCCCAAAGTCCTGCTGCTGGACGAGCCGACCGCGGGCCTGGCGCCGTTGATCGTGCGCGAAATCGGCGAGTGGCTGGCGGCGGTCAAGGCAGAGGGTATGACCATCCTACTGGTTGAACAGAACGCAAGGTTCGCCCTGAACCTGGCTGACCGCGCCTACGTGTTAAGCCGGGGAGAGGTTCGCTGGGAAGGCAGCGCAGCAGCGCTCCGGTCGGACAAGGCTGCACAGACGGAGTGGCTGGGGGTTTAATGAGGGGCTGCGGTACAGTTCTCGCGTGAGATCCCGGCGCTTCGTCACCGCTAGCAGGTTGCTGAAAAAGGTCTTTGCAGGACTGAAACGCCATCCTTCGACAGGCTCAGGATGAAGAGGTTTTGGAGAAACAGCTGACAGTTGGTGATTGTCCTGATGGGCGGCATATCATGGCGTTGTTCCCGCGCCGCAATTCTCGCCGAGAAAAGGCTATGCCCCATGACGAGAGATACCATCACCGCGTTGCCCCATCCCAAGGGATTTTCCGCCGATCCGCTGACGGATTTGATCCGTTCCGGGGCGCGGCAGTTGATCGAGCAAGCGCTTGAAGCTGAGTGGAGCGCATGGCTTGCGCCATTTTCCAATGAGACGACGCCCGAGGGGCCCGCGCGGGTCGTTCGTCACGCTCACCTGCCAGAACGAGAGGGAATGACCGGGATTGGCCCAGTGCCCGTGAAAGGGCCACGCGGGCGGGATCGTGATCGGCAGGCTGAGAAGGGTCGGTTCTCTTCTTCGATCCTGCCGCCGTATCTGCGCAAGGCGAAGTCCGTCGAGGACTTGCTGCCCTGGCTTTCCCTCAACGGCATTTCCACGGGCGATTTTCAGGCGGCCTTGGCCGCGCTGCTCGGGCCGAACGCGGCGGTCCTGTCGTCCCCCACCATCTCGCGGCTGAAGTCCGATTGGTGGGAGGAGTACGACCGCTGGCAGAAGCGCGATCTCAGCGCCCGGCGCATCGTCTATGTCTGGGCGGATGGCGTCTATTTCCAGCCAAGGATGGAAGAAAAGCAATGTGTTCTGGTGCTGATCGGCGCGGATGAATGGGGCCGAAAGGAGATACTGGGGCTGATCGACGGCTATCGCGAAAGGACCCAAAGCTGGCGCGCGCTCCTGCTCGACCTCAAGCGGCGCGGCCTCAATCACGCGCCCGATCTCGCGGTAGGCGACGGTGCACTGGGCTTCTGGGCCGCCCTTCGCGCGGTCTTCGGCGCGACCGCAGAACAGCGCTGCTGGTTCCATAAAACCGGCAATGGGCTGAAGGCAATGCCCCAATCGGTGCAAGCGAAAGCCAAAGGCCCCCTGCACGACATCTGGCAGGCAGAGACGAAGGCCGAAGCCATGGCGGCCTGCGATTTCTTCATCGAGACCTACGGCGTGAAAGACGAACAAGCGGTAGCCAAATGGATCAAAGACCGTGACGTGCTGCTGGCCTTCTATGATTTCCCGGCAGAACAGTGGAAACACATCAGAACCACCCATCCCATCGAAAGCGCCTTCGCGACGGTGTGTCACCGGACAGGTAAAACCAAAGGCTGTCTGAGCCGAAAGACCGCCCTCGCCATGGCGGTCAGGCTCCTGATGTCAGCGCAGGGCAAATGGCGAAAGCGCGACGGCGCAAATCGCATGCCTGGGATAATCCAGGGCATTGCATTCATCGACGGGATCAAACAAATGCAAAACGCCGCCTGATCAAGCCGTCACCAACTTTCGCCATAGCTCCTAGGCGACCAGTAGGGGTAGCCGTCCTGCTCCCAATCGAACCAGCCGCGCGTGCACCAATTGCGGAAGAAGGCATTCACGTCCGTTGGCGGCGGAGGCAGAGGCGGCCCAGCCCGGCCCGGGGTTTCGTTTACGGAACGAAAGCCCGTCGCGTTGAAGTTGGAATAGTGGTTCCACATGGACATGGCGACGTCGCACCCATCCCGCCCGACAAAGATATACTGGACCCGCGGGTCATAGGGCAGACCATCAAGCGGTAAGTGGGTCTTGATGAAACGCCTGCCGGTCTGCGCCTGCAACCCGTCCAGAATGCGCCCGAGCGGTGGCGGCCGCATGTCCAGCCAGGGTGACAATTGCCAGATTGAGGCTGGAAAATCACCGTCCGGGTACAGCAGATTTGCGACGATAGCCTGAGTCCAGGTGGTGCCCGACTTGTAGGAGCTTGCGACGACGATATCGCCTGCCCGATGCTCAAACCCATCCCAGCGCGCGCTGTCGATGGTGTGGTTCTGGTACACGTGAGAGTGACTGGGCTGGAGCATCGGTCGCGGGTTCCTTTTGCCAGCGAATTTTTCTAGCTTGGACGGTAACGGAAGTAGCCAGCGCGTCAAATGCACAACGAGGAACCCATCCCATGACCAAAACCATTAACGGCTCCTGCCATTGCGGCAATCTGAAGGCCAAGCTCACCACGAACAAGAAGCCGGAAGATATGTGGCTGCGGGCCTGTCAGTGCTATTTCTGCCGCTCGCACAACATGCGTTCGCTGAGTGATTGCGACGGGCAGATGGAAATGCATGTCGCCGATGAGGGCCAGCTCAACCGCTACCATTTTGGGCTGGGGATGGTGGATTTCCTGATTTGCAAGGGCTGCGGCAACTATATCGGCGCGGTGCAGGAAGTAGACGGCCAGCTCTATGGCATCATGAACGCCAACCTGACCAAAAACCGCGGCGTGCAGTTTGGCGAGGCGGAGCAGAAATTCTACGAGGAAGAAACCGGCGACGAGCGCTCCTCGCGGCGCAAAAGCTTTTGGACGCCGGCGACGCTGACGATCGGCGGCTAGTGGTTCGATCAGACCACTAGAGCATCGCCGGTTCAAATTGATTGGCTTTCGCGATCAATTTGCCGGGTAGGGTGCTCTAACGCTTATATTTCGGGCAGATTCAACTTATCCAAGCGGATTGGGATCTGCTCTAGCAGGCTGCTGAAAAGATTGGACCAACAATGCCCCGCATCACGCCCCCCGCCATCTCCGCCCGGAAAGGCGGGGAGCCCATTGTCTGCCTCACCGCATACACCACCCAGATTGCCCGGATGGTCGATGCCCATTGCGATCTGCTGCTGGTCGGCGACTCGCTGGGGATGGTGGTCTATGGCCTGCGACGGGCAGATTTTGGTAGTGGACGATATCCTGGGCATGTTCACGGACTTCCGCCCGAAATTCGCTAAGCCCTATGCCGAACTGGGGCGTGGCGGCTGGCGAGGCGATCAAGGCCTACGCCGACGACGTCCGCGCCCGCCGCTTCCCCGGGCCGGAGCACGTGTTTCTGGCCAAAAAGGGCTAGCCCGGATTAGTTGACGATTACGCTGTCAACCCGGTACGGCCCAGCCCTTCTAGCACTAGCTCCAGGTCCCCTCTTCGCTTGTAAGAAAGCAAAGACTCTGCCCGCGTCAGCGAAAAATCCGGGTCAAGCCGCCTCACGTCAGCCAGGGCGGCTTTGGCTGCTTCTAGCGCGCCGGAATGGGCGCAGGCGGTAGCGAGGAAGACATGCGGCCATAGGGTATCCGGGTTTCGGGTGATCGCTCGATTGAACGCCTAAATTGCCTCCGGCCACCGGCGAACAGCAAAATTTGCCAGACCGGTATAGTGGGGATGGTAGAATGGGTAGTGAGGATTGAGGCGTTCCGCCGTCTCGATCAGGCCGATGACCTCCCTGTTATGACCGGCAAAATGCATTGCGCCCGCCAGGGTTGCGTAGGCTTCCGCATTGCTGGGCTCCAGGTCGATCCAACGCCGGGCCGTCTCTATCGCGGCGTCATGCTCGCGGCGGAAAAGGTGCACCGTACTCAACGCCTTCTGCACCAGTGCCAGCGGTGGATCGAGCGCTGCCGCCGTTAGCGCACTCTCATAAGCTCTCGCCAAAGCGGCTTCATTGCCCGCGAACCATTCCTGGACATGGGTAAGCGCAATGCCCGCGAACGCTTCGGCAAAGTAGGGGTCCCGTTTGGCAGCCTGTTGGAAAAGACGGCGGGCTGCGGCATTGCCATCAGCGGTGTAAAGCCGGAATTGCTCCCTCGCCCGCAGCACAAGGTCATAGGCTTCCGCATTGACCGTGCCTTTACCCGCAGAGGCCGGATGGCGGTTCGAAAGCTTAACGGCAAGTTCGGTTACAATATGGCGTGTGACATCATCTTGAACGGCGAAAATATCCGACAGGTCGCGGTCATAGCGCTCGGCCCACAAGTGAGCCGCGGTTTCGCCGTCGATCAGTCGCGCCGTAATCCGGACCCGGTCTCCAGCCCGCCGCACGCTGCCTTCCAATAGATAGCGAACCTGCAATTCACGGCAGATCTCGCGCGGCGGAACCGCCCTACCTTTGTAGGCGAAGGTGGAGTTGCGGGAGAGATCTGTGATGATGTCTTCGGTGATTCCGTCCGCGAAGTAGCTTTGCTCCTGGTCGCCACTCCGGTTCTCAAAGGGCATAACAGCAATGCCCGCCTTGCCGGGCAGGGAAAGTGATCGCCCAACCGCAGCATCGCCGCCACCGGCCTGAGCGGCCGGCGCTGCGCCGGTCCAGGCCCAAGCCCTTACCGGCTCGGCAATATTCTTTAACGTCTGCAATCCCAGACCGACCCATTCGGCCTCGACCCGGCCGCGGACTTGCCGATAAACATCGTCGGAAAGGACGATACCACCGGATGGCGCGATTGCCTCCAGCCTGGCCGCGATGTTGACCGCGTCGCCGAACAAGTCCCCATTTTCGACTACCACGTCCCCAATATTGATTCCGATCCGGTACCAAAGGTGCCGCGATTCGGGCATTTCCCTATTCGCTTCGGCCATTTCCCCTTGTTTGGCGATGGCAAACCGGACAGCGTCCGCGGCACTCACAAAGGCGATCAGCAAACTGTCGCCTGCTGTGTTGGCAACCCTGCCACCATGCAACTCAAGCAATGGGTACACGATCGAAGCCCGCCGGAACCGCAGGGCCGATAGCGTCGCTTCCTCGTCTTCACCGATCAGCCGGGAATAGCCGGCCAGGTCGGCAGCGACGATCGCGGTCAGACGGCGCTGAAGTCGTTTGGTCATCGTCGGCCCAGGCGAAATTCGATGCTGGCATCCTACACGCGCGCTTCCATCGGCGTTAAGGGAATCGACGCGTTCCCGGCCCCCTAGCCAAAACCCACGCGGGCGGGCAATGTGCGCGGCAATCAATGACCGCTACGTCCAGGCAAGAGACATCCCCCATGGCTGACAAGAACACATTTGCCCTGATCACCGGCGCGGGCTCCGGCATTGGCCGCTATTCCGCGCTGGGCCTGCTGAAAGACGGCTGGCATGTGGCCCTGGCCGGACGACGGGTCGAAGCGCTGGATGAGACCGTCGCCATGGCCGGGCCGGACAGTGCGCGGGCGCTGGCTATCTCGAGCGACGTCTCCACCCCCGAAGGCGTCGGCAAACTGTTCGCCGCCTATTCGGCGCAATGGTCCCGCCTCGACATGCTGTTCAACAATGCAGGCGGCGGCACTCCGCCGGTGCCGCTCGAAGACCTGACGGTCGAGCAGTGGCAGGGCGTGGTGAACCTGAACCTCTCCGCGCCATTCTATTGCACCCAGCACGCCTTCCGCATCATGAAGGCGCAGGATCCGCAGGGCGGCCGCATCATCAACAACGGCTCGATTTCGGCGCACACACCGCGGCCGTTCTCGTCGCCCTATACCTCGACCAAGCATGCCATCACCGGCCTGACCAAGGCGACAGCGCTGGACGGCCGCACCTACAACATCGCAGGCTGCCAGATCGACATCGGCAACGCTGAGACTCCCATGACCCAGCGCATGAAGGCTGGGGTGCTGCAACCGGACGGTTCAACCCGCGTCGAGCCGGTAATGGACGTTACGAATGTCGCCGACACCATCGTGCTGATGAGCAATATGAGCCTGGATGCGAATATCCAGACCGTGACCGTTATGGCGACCAAGATGCCGTTCGTCGGCCGGGGCTAATCCCTACATTGACGCGCCCGGTTTTTGCCGGGCGCCCGAGCATAGCAGCTATGCCCAGATAGAGGGCCTGCCTGAAGGCGGTTTGCCCTTAAGCTCCGGCGTTCGACTTCGGAGACTGACGCCATGACCAGCCAATCAGACAAAGCCCGCGCCTTCCAAGCATTGCATACCGAACCGGGGACATTCGTCATCCCCAATCCCTGGGATGTGGGCTCGGCCAAGGTACTGGCCGGGCTGGGCTATAAGGCTTTGGCCACCACCTCCAGCGGGATGGCCTGGAGCATGGGCCTGTTGGACGGTCAGGTCACACGGGATGACGTGCTGGCCCACTGCCGCCTGCTGGCGGATGCGACGGACCTGCCGTTGGCAGCAGACCTGGAAGATTGTTTCGCCGATACGCCGGAAGGTGTAGCGGAAACCATCCGCCTGGGCGCAGAAGCTGGGCTGGTGGGTGGCTCTGTCGAGGATTGGTGCCCGCCGGGCCGCAATAGCGGCGAGGCGAAAATGCGCTCTATCGAAGAGTCGGTTGAGCGCGTCTCCGCAGCGGTGGAAGCATCCCGCTCGCTGGCTTTTCCCTTCACCCTGTGCGCCAGGGCGGAAAACCATATTCGCGGCGTAACCGACATCGGGGACACGATCAAGCGCCTGCAGGTTTTCCAGGAAGCGGGCGCCGACGTGCTCTATGCGCCAGGCCTAAAAACGCTGGAAGATATCCGCACGGTAGTCCAAGCCGTGGACCGGCCGGTGAACGTGCTGCTGGGCGAGGCGACCGACCAGCATACGGTCGCGCAGATGGCGGAAATGGGCGTGAAGCGCATCAGTATCGGCGGCGCGTTCGCCAATGCCGCCTACAGCGCGTTCCTGCGGGCAGCGACGGAAGTCGCTGAGGCCGGCAGCTTCACCTTCCGGAACGAAGCCACCGGCGGCGGTCAGATCAGCAAGTTGATTGCCGGGAAAGCGTAAGAGGTTGCCCCAGAAAGTCCACCCTTCGACAGGTTCAGGGTGAAGAATATTCTTTGAAGCTGAGGATATAGAGAAGCCGCTGTCTATAGCATCGCCGGTTCAATTTGAGTCGCTATCGCGTTCAATTTGCCGGGTAAGGCGCTTTAATTTTTAGATTTCGAGCAGATTTACCCGCTCCAAACGGACTGGGATCTGCCCTAGTCGATTCACCCTGAGCCAGTCGAAGGGTGAAGCGGACGCCGCCGCCCTTCATCTCGTCGGCAGCAACCAGTTTCGTGCGCAGGCGCACTTTGCTGTCGACCGGCACCATGTTGGTGAATCGCAGACGGTTGGCACCGTAGTTGATCATATTGCTGGTCTTCTTGATCTTGAAGACCGGCAGACCGGCCACCAGCGACATGGTCAGGTAGCCATAGGCGATGGTGGATTTGGTCGGTAGTTCCTTGGCCGCGCGTTCTGCATCCAGGTGGATCCATTGATGATCGTCGGTTGCATCGGCAAAACGGTTGATGCGGTCCTGGTCGATCAACACCCAATCGCTAACACCCAGCTCTTTCCCGACATAGTCTTTCAGGTCGGCAGGGGTTGAGAAACAGCTGACAGTTGGTGATTTTCCTGAGGGGCGGCATATCATGGCGTTGTTCCCGCGCCGCAATTCTCGCCGAGAAAAGGCTATGCCCCATGACGAGAGATACCATCACCACGTTGCCCCATCCCAAGGGATTTTCCGCCGATCCGCTGACGGATTTGATCTGTTCCGGGGCGCGGCAGTTGATCGAGCAAGCGCTTGAAGCTGAGTGGAGCACATGGCTTGCACCATTTTCCAATGAGACGACGCCCGAGGGGCCCGCGCGGGTCGTTCGTCACGCTCACCTGCCAGAACGAGAGGGAATGACCGGGATTGGCCCAGTGCCCGTGAAAGGGCCACGCGGGCGGGATCGTGATCGGCAGGCTGAGAAGGGTCGGTTCTCTTCTTCGATCCTGCCACCGTATCTGCGCAAGGCGAAGTCCGTCGAGGACTTACTGCCCTGGCTTTCCCTCAACGGCATTTCCACGGGCGATTTTCAGGCGGCCTTGGCCGCGCTGCTCGGGCCGAACGCGGCGGGCCTGTCGTCCCCCACCATCTCGCGGCTGAAGTCCGATTGGTGGGAGGAGTACGACCGCTGGCAGAAGCGCGATCTCAGCGCCCGGCGCATCGTCTATGTCTGGGCGGATGGCGTCTATTTCCAGCCAAGGATGGAAGAAAAGCAATGTGTTCTGGGGCTGATCGGCGCGGATGAATGGGGCCGAAAGGAGATACTGGGGCTGACCGACGGCTATCGCGAAAGGACCCAAAGCTGGCGCGCGCTCCTGCTCGACCTCAAGTGGCGCGGCCTCAATCACGCGCCCGATCTCGCGGTAGGCGACGGTGCACTGGGCTTCTGGGCCGCCCTTCGCGCGGTCTTCGGCGCGACCGCAGAACAGCGCTGCTGGTTCCATAAAACCGGCAATGGGCTGAAGGCAATGCCCCAATCGGTGCAAGCGAAAGCCAAAGGCCCCCTGCACGACATCTGGCAGGCAGAGACGAAGGCCGAAGCCATGGCGGCCTGCGATTTCTTCATCGAGACCTACGGCGTGAAAGACGAACAAGCGGTAGCCAAATGGATCAAAGACCGTGACGTGCTGCTGGCCTTCTATGATTTCCCGGCAGAACAGTGGAAACACATCAGAACCACCCATCCCATCGAAAGCGCCTTCGCGACGGTGTGTCACCGGACAGGTAAAACCAAAGGCTGTCTGAGCCGAAAGACCGCCCTCGCCATGGCGGTCAGGCTCCTGATGTCAGCGCAGGGCACATGGCGAAAGCGCGACGGCGCAAATCGCATGCCTGGGATAATCCAGGGCATTGCATTCATCGACGGGATCAAACAAATGCAAAACGCCGCCTGATCAAGCCGTCACTAACTTTCGGCCATAGCTCGCAGGGGTTTCTACTTCAAGCATCAAAAACGGCCTTTCAGGACAAGGTTATTGCTGCACAAGCTATCGCCCAATCCCAGCCGGGATGCAAGGTCGGCAGGCGGCATTATTCCGAGCGCTTTTTGAGGGTTTCAGCAAAGATTTGCACCGATTCCTTCATCGTGCGGCTGCGGTCCCAGGTCTGGCGGGTTTCTTCGGCAAGGGGCGATTGCGCCAGCAGGCGGAACAGCTCCTCCGCCGCACGGTGAAAGCCGGTGGCGGCCCCCACCTGGCCCAGAGTCTCCGCAATTTCCACCATTTCCGGATGCCAGCGTTCCGCGTCAGCCGCCAGAAAGCCGACCCAGCTTTCCATGTCGGCTGCCCGCTGGGGATTGCTGTCCCCGACCTCGCCCATGAAAGCATCGTAGAGGTCGTAACGTTCAGCGGCGATCGCCATAGTCGTCTGCAAAGCCCAGGTGCCTTTGTTCAGGCCCGCGTAGAGCATTTTCAGGGTCGAGGCCCGTCCCGCCTCCGCGCCGACAAAGCGCCATATCATGGTCTCGGTCGTCAGCCGCTCCAGATGCTCAGCATCAGGGCCGGAGACATAGAGGCGTGGCGGGGCGGCCTTTCCGGGAGTCAGGCCGATAATGCCGCCATCGATGTACGACGCGCCTGCGCCGGTGATGATCCGGCCAATCGCCGAGGAGGTCGCAGACGATATAGCGTTCATATCGGCGAAGAGCGGCCGCCGGTTTACAGCGGCCATGGACTGGGCGGCTTCCTCTGCAAAGCCTTCAGCGGCGGCGGGCGGCATGATGGAGACGACCAGATCGGCCTCCGCCATGATCGCGTCCAGACTGCCAGCATCTTCAAGCCCGGCGCTTTCGGCCAAGCCACGGGTGCGCTCGCTCCGCCCGGTCAGATTGGTGAGCACCCGCCAGCCTGATTCGCGCAGCGCCCGTCCGACTCCATGGCCCATATCGCCCGGGCTCATAATTCCAATTATGTCCAGCTTCATTGAACCGCCTCCTTACATGCTGTTTCAGTGGGCGTTTTACGGCCAGACACATGTCAGCGCTGCGTCTGTTTTCTGGTGCCTGCCCTGGCTAGGGCTTAAGACTACGCGTCATGATCGCTTTAGTCGAAAGCCTTGTCGCGCTCGCGCTGATGTTGCTGCTGTCAAGCTTGCTCGTGCCGCTGGCGCAACGCTTGCGTCTGCCGCACAGTGTTGCTGCTGGCCGTTGTTGCCGTGCTGGTCACGACCGGGGTCGTCGGCGTCGCGCTAAGCAGCCTGGCCGGGTTCGATTAGGTGGCAGCATTGCTGCTGGGCACCATCATCGCCACCACCGACCCTGCCGCCGTCGTCGCCGTGTTCCGCGACTTAGGCGCTACGAAGCGCCTGCGGGTGATTGTCGAGGGCGAGAGCCTGTTGAATGACGCCGCCGTCATCGCACTGTTCGCCGCACTGACGGTCATGGCGCAGCAGGGCGCCGAGGAATCCGCAGTGAACGTCGCCGTCGCTGCCTTGCCGGATTTTGCCATCGGGGCAATTGCCGGTGTCGCGTTGGCGCAATTGGCCTGGATCGGCCTTGGCGCGCTGTCCCGCAACAGCGCGCTGGAGCAGACGGTCACGCTGGCGGTGCCATACCTTGCTTATGTCATAGCCCAGAACGTGCTGGACGCCTCTGGCGTGGTCGCCGTGGCCTTTGCCGGATTTGGCCATCGCCGCTGACGGCCCCTCGCGCCTGCCGCCCGCGAACTGGCAGGCCCTGCTGCGGTGCTGGCACTGGATCGAGTTCGCCTTCGTGTCGGTCGTCTTTCTCGTGGCCTCGATCCTGGCAGCACGGCTTGTGCTCAGCCTGTCCTGGTTGGGTTGGCTGAATTGTCTGCTGGTGTTTGACGCTGCAATCGCGGCGCGCGCCATGGTCCTTTATGGCCTGCTGCCCGCGCTGACCTTCTTCATGCTGGCAGACAAGGTCGATGCCCGCTTCAAGGCGATTATTCTGTGGGGCGGCCTGCGCGGCGCCATTACGCTGATCCTGGCGCTGGCTGTGATGGAGAACCTCAGCCTGCCGCTGGAATTCCGGCAAACGGTTGCGGGCGTCGCGGGCGGCTATGTCTGTTTGACCCTGTTCATCAGCGCGCCCTTGTTGCGACCGCTGCTGAGTTTCCTCGGCCTTGACCGCCTGAGCCCGGCCGAAGAGACCATGCAGGAGCGGGTGCTGGCTGTGTCAGAGGTGCGCCGCACCCGCCAATTGCACCTGGCAGCGCGCCAGCTGGGCCTGTCAGACGAAACCCTGGCAGCAGCCGAAGCCTCCCTTGACGGCAGCGAGGACGGTGAAACCGGCCCTGCCCTACCCGCCGAAGACCGCCTGAATATTGCGCTGGTGGCGCTGGCAACGCGGGAGCGGGCGCTCTATCTGCGCCACTTCGCCGAACAGACGGTTTCACTGCGGGCCATTGCCCGGCTCGTGACATCCGCTGACCGGTTGCGTGACGCCGCCAGCAGCGGCGGCAGCGAGACCTATGACCAAGCGTCCAATGAGGCGCTGAAGATTGCCGCCCGGCTGCGCCTGACCCTTTGGCTCTATCGCTGGTTCGCGATCCAGAAGCCGCTGGAGCGCGCGCTGGAGGACAGGTACGAGTTCCTGCTGATGCGCCGCCGGGTGCTGCATGAGCTGCGCGGCTTCGCGCAAGGCACCACCGCGTGCTTCTTCGGCAATGATGTCGGCAAGAAATCGCTGGCCATTGTGGAATTGCGGGCGGCGCGGGTGGATGACGCCCTGCGCACCATGACCCTGCGCTTTGGCGATTACGTCCAGGTGCTGGCCCGGCACCAGCTCACCCGCACCGCCTTGCGTCTGGAGCGGGCCGAGTACGAAGCCCGCCTGGAAGAGTCCCTGATCACACAAGAAATCTTCGATGCGCACGAACGCCGGATCGCCAAGCAGCAACAGCGGGTCGAAGAGCGCCCGAACCTGGAACTGAGCGACCAGATGGTGGCCATGATCCGCTCTGTGCCGCTGCTGAGGACACTGGACGAAAAGGATATCGCGTGGATCGCCGGCCGTCTGATCCCCCAACTGGCAGCACCCGGCGAGGCGATCATCAAAACCGGCGACCGGGGCAAGGCCGTCTACTTTATTGCCGCGGGCAGCATGGAAGTTCTGCTGCCGAACCGGCGCGTCAGGTTGGAGCCGTGTGGCTTCTTTGGCGAGATGGCGCTGTTGCAGGACCGGCCCCGCGCTGCCGATGTGGTCTCGGGCGGCTATACGCATTTGCTGGTGCTGCGCGCCAGCGCCTTCCGGAAACTGTTGCGGCAACACAAGGAAATGCGCGCTGAAATGGAGGCAACCGCCGCCGCACGGGTCGCCAAAAACCTGCAGCACACAGAAAGTTAGCTTAGGCTAAACTTTGATCGGGCCTTGCATCTTTCCGTCAATCCGGGCAAACTGGACGTTGTTCATTCGCTGAATTATCTGAGCCTCATGACCAATTCCCGCCGCCTGCTCGAAGCTGGCGGCCAAGCCGCCAGCTTCGACCGTATCCGTCAGGCGCATCAGACGGAAATGGCAGAAGACTATGTGGAGCTGATCAGCGACCTGATTGCGGTTAATGGCGAAGCGCGCGCCGTCGATCTGGCCGAGCGCTTTGGCGTCAGCCATGCCACCGTCAACAAGACGCTGGCGCGCCTGCAACGGGATGGGCTGGTGATCTCCCGCCCCTACCGCAGTATCTTTCTGACCGATGAGGGCGAGGCCATGGCCGCCGAATCCCGGCGCAGGCACGGCATTGTGCTGGACTTCCTGAAGGGCATCGGCGTGACGCCCGGCACCGCGGAAAGCGATGCGGAGGGCATGGAGCACCATGTCTCCGATGAGACGCTGGCGGTGTTCGAAGCGATCACCCGCAAGGGGCTTGGCAAGGCGTGAACTCGCTTCTGCTCACCGGCCTGATCGCCATGCTGGTGCAGCAGGCCTTTGCCACTGTCGCCAAGATGACGCTGCCGGTGCTGGGGCCGCTGGCTGCCGCCGACATGGGGGTCGAGCCCTCCCTGATCGGCGTTTTCGTCAGCATCACGGCCGCCTTTGGCCTCTTTACCACGCTTTCCTGCGGAAACTTCATTCGCCGCTATGGCGCGTTGCGCACCAGCCAAATCTCGCTGCTGGTGGTGGCAGCCGGGCTGGGTGTCAGCGGCATCGGCTGGTTGCCCGGCCTATTGCTGGCAGCCGCTCTGATCGGGTTGGGCGCAACGGTGGCAACGCCTGCCTCCAGCCATATCCTGGCCAGGCACTGCCCGCCAAAGGCGGCGCCGGTGGTGTTTTCCATCAAGCAGACCCGCGTGCCCGTCGGTGTCATGCTGACCGGCCTGACCCTGCCGCCGCTGGCCGTGCTGTACGGCTGGGGCGTTGCCGCCATGGTTGGCGGGGCGGGGCCGCGTGTTGCCTGCTGGCGATACTGCTGCAGCCGATCCGCGGGCGCTTCGACAATGACCGGGTACCGGACCAAAAGCTGCACTGGGGCGACGCATTTGACACCCTGAAAAGCGTGCTGCACGATGTATCCTTGCGCCTCAACGGACCTGCCGACCGTCATTTTCAGTCATGTGCCGTTCAGCGGCGCGTCGATGACCGGAAATTACTGGTTCCAGAACACGCCGGACCACGCGACCTATCCGAATGCGGCTGACGTGCGGGCCATCGTGGAAGCAAGCGACCGGGTGATCCTTTGCGTGGCGGGGCATGTGCATTGGAATTCGCTGCACCGAGTGAACGCCATTCCGCACATCACCATTCAATCGCTGACTGAAAGCTTCACCACGGACGGCGATCCGGCGGAGGCCTGGGCAACGTTGGAGATTAGCGACGGTAATATCCACTGGCGCACCTATGGCTATGACCCAATTGCGATGACATTGCCCATCCGGCAGTCGGGCGAGCAGTGGACACCGTGCCTGCCGCCTCTGGGATCGCGTTAGGAAACTTGTTCGTTGAGGCTGTGAACAAAGTCACATGCCCGTCTACAAGCCATTGCTATCTGTTTAGTGTGAGAGGGCTCGGGGCAACCGATTAGCCGGGACCGTAGGGACGGTTCCGGCTTTTCATTTAAGGGCAAAGGCGTCTCCAACGGTTCATAAATTTTATGCGCACGATATAGGAGCCTGTTGCCGCTCCCGGCGTCCACCTATAGTAATTTTTTAGTGGATTACATCTCTAAGTAACATTTAAGAATATAGGGGTGTTCAAGAAAAGAGAGCTGGATGTTCAGAGGGCAAACGCGGTTTAGACGTTTGCCTAACTGAATAGGTATTTTAAGAAGTGATCTACCTCATTGTCTTTATTGTGGTGGGGCCTGAATTGGAATTAACGTTATATAGACAGATGGTTCGTATTTATTGTCAGCACCTGTCATTGAATCGATAGCACTGCTAGCGCCCCAGGTTAAAATCACATCCAATAGAATGCCTCCTGCACCCGAAGTAGATTCCAAACCGCTATTGTTGCGGTAAGTTGCGGTTTGGTAGCCATCTTTGTTGCAGGTAATCGTTATATCGTGTTTGGTTTTTGTAACTGTTACATGCCCAGGCGATGAGACAATTTCAGCGATTTTTTACCTTGTCTCTCAAGCGTACACTGTGCCGCTATCGGGGATGTGGAAATGTAAATTTCTTGATCTGTGCCTTGTGTGATTGTTGAACAAGCGCTTAATTGAAGTCCGAATAATATAGTCGCTAGTGCAGGGGTGATTTCCATGATTTTTTCTTTAGATTTTGTCAATACACGGGAATAGGAATTATATTTCTAAGTAACATTGCACTGAATTATTCCTAACCTGGTTTTGATTTTCTATCCGGCGACGCCTTGAAGAATGCGTTGCGCAGGTCTTTCATCTCCGCGCCGGGCATATCGTATTCCTGTTCCATTTCAGCCTTGCTCGGCTGGTAGTGAGAGTCAGCTAGTTTTTCAGAGAGTGTTCTGTCTTTGGGTTTGAGTTTGGTCATTTGGCTTATCCTTTCGCGATCATAAGATAGGGGTTTAACCGAACGGGAGCTGTGGTTCAGACTATCTATGCCCATGTGCAATTGAAGGTGTCTGAAACCGCTTATATTCAAGAATGTTTTGAAAGGTTAGTAACCGCATTCGCGCATACTGAACATCAATAATTTCAAGAACAGACTGATTGTTTGCGATATCATGTTCGAGAACCGCTTTCCAAACCATTATCTGCAATCAAATCAACGTAGCGCAAACGCTTTCCCGCCATGCTACAAACCAAATCGCTCATCTGGTCAATGGTATCCTTGGGACGTCTGTTGTGACGGCTAGAGAACTCATTAACATAGCGTTGTAGATGCTTGGGGCTCATCTTGTGATAAATGCCCTGATAGCCACGCTTCATCGGTGCCCAGAAGCTTTCGAAACCGTTTGTATGTGCCATGTTACGGACGTATTCACCCATTGAGTGTTTGACCGCTTGATGCGCCCTGTTAATGCCCTTGTAGGCGCGCGCCTCGTCGGGGAATACCTGGGCATCCTTGGTAGTATGATTGGTCACAAAATCTTGTAGTGTATGCGCAGCGGTTCTTTCAACCACCTTGGCAACCACGCGGCCGGAGTTGCGATCCTTGATCCCGGCCACGGCGGTTTTGCCCACCGCGCCGCGGCCGGCCTTGAGTTTTTTGCTAGCGTGTTTGTTCTGTTCCTTACCACCCATGTAGGTTTCATCCGCTTCAACTGGACCTTTGAAAACTGGACTATTGGACCCATGAGCCTCACGGAGACGGTGCAGCATGAACCAAGCGGCCTTCTGCCCAATCCCGAGCTCACGATGCAGCTTCATGCTAGAGATACCCTTGAGATTGGTGGCGAACAGGTAAAGCCCAACCGCCCAGACACGATAGGGTAGCTTTGATCCCTGCATGATATTGCCAACCCGAACAGTGAACATCGGCTTTTTCGGGCAGTCATTGCAGCGATGCGTCATGCTCTTGTGGGCCACGCCGACTTTTACATTGATAGAACCGCAGTGAGGACAGTGTGGCCCTTCCGGCCAGTGCTGGGCCTCAATCCATTTCCGCGCCTTTTCTTCATCCCCGAACATTTCTGCAATTTGCAAAAGCGTCAGACCATTCCGCTCATGTCGTCCCGGTGCATTTTTTGCCATGTTTCCTCCTAATGTGACTCTATGGTAAATCATAGAATCAAATGGGGTAATAGGAAAATGTTACTTAGAGATATAATTCCCAAAAAAATCATTGCCGTCACCACCGAACAAGGCATCTGCGCCGCCGCGTCCGATAATGGTGTCACTTCGGGCATCACCCAGGATCGTATTGACGTTGTCGTCTCCGCGCAGATTGTCATTATGGGTTGATCCCTCAAGGTCTTCGATGGAAACGAAGGTATCACCCGCTGCGTCGCCCGTGTTATTACCCGGTGCCGTAAAATCTGCGGTAACACCGGTATTGGAAGTGACCTAAGAAGCCGTATCAATACCGGCACCGCCATTCAATACGTTACCACTAGCGCCGCCGATCAGCGTATCGTTACCGTCGTCAACGTTCAAAATATCCGTACCAGACCCAGTGGTAATGATATCACCGCCAAACAGGCCCGAGACAATTTCATTGTCAGTGGAAAGGCTCATATCAATGACATCGTTGCCATTATTCGCAAATGCTGCAATCTGCACCCGTATGATTGGCGACCAATTATTGTTTTCGTCGATCTCGTCTATGGTTTCGCCTGCATCACCAAATACAGCGGCGTAGTAAATGCCAGGAGCGAGGCCGGAAGAGTTATGGCCGAAAGTTAGTGACGGCTTGATCAGGCGGCGTTTTGCATTTGTTTGATCCCGTCGATGAATGCAATGCCCTGGATTATCCCAGGCATGCGATTTGCGCCGTCGCGCTTTCGCCATGTGCCCTGCGCTGACATCAGGAGCCTGACCGCCATGGCGAGGGCGGTCTTTCGGCTCAGACAGCCTTTGGTTTTACCTGTCCGGTGACACACCGTCGCGAAGGCGCTTTCGATGGGATGGGTGGTTCTGATGTGTTTCCACTGTTCTGCCGGGAAATCATAGAAGGCCAGCAGCACGTCACGGTCTTTGATCCATTTGGCTACCGCTTGTTCGTCTTTCACGCCGTAGGTCTCGATGAAGAAATCGCAGGCCGCCATGGCTTCGGCCTTCGTCTCTGCCTGCCAGATGTCGTGCAGGGGGCCTTTGGCTTTCGCTTGCACCGATTGGGGCATTGCCTTCAGCCCATTGCCGGTTTTATGGAACCAGCAGCGCTGTTCTGCGGTCGCGCCGAAGACCGCGCGAAGGGCGGCCCAGAAGCCCAGTGCACCGTCGCCTACCGCGAGATCGGGCGCGTGATTGAGGCCGCGCCACTTGAGGTCGAGCAGGAGCGCGCGCCAGCTTTGGGTCCTTTCGCGATAGCCGTCGGTCAGCCCCAGTATCTCCTTTCGGCCCCATTCATCCGCGCCGATCAGCACCAGAACACATTGCTTTTCTTCCATCCTTGGCTGGAAATAGACGCCATCCGCCCAGACATAGACGATGCGCCGGGCGCTGAGATCGCGCTTCTGCCAGCGGTCGTACTCCTCCCACCAATCGGACTTCAGCCGCGAGATGGTGGGGGACGACAGGCCCGCCGCGTTCGGCCCGAGCAGCGCGGCCAAGGCCGCCTGAAAATCGCCCGTGGAAATGCCGTTGAGGGAAGGCCAGGGCAGCAAGTCCTCGACGGACTTCGCCTTGCGCAGATACGGTGGCAGGATCGAAGAAGAGAACCGACCCTTCTCAGCCTGCCGATCACGATCCCGCCCGCGTGGCCCTTTCACGGGCACTGGGCCAATCCCGGTCATTCCCTCTCGTTCTGGCAGGTGAGCGTGACGAACGACCCGCGCGGGCCCCTCGGGCGTCGTCTCATTGGAAAATGGTGCAAGCCATGTGCTCCACTCAGCTTCAAGCGCTTGCTCGATCAACTGCCGCACCCCGGAACGGATCAAATCCGTCAGCGGATCGGCGGAAAATCCCTTGGGATGGGGCAACGTGGTGATGGTATCTCTCGTCATGGGGCATAGCCTTTTCTCGGCGAGAATTGCGGCGCGGGAACAACGCCATGATATGCCGCCCCTCAGGAAAATCACCAACTGTCAGTTATTTCTCGGGCCGGTTACATCGAACGGTGTATCCATCGTCTCTGCATTGTTTTCCCCCGGGCTCATATCACCGCTACCAGGTTCCGTGCCGATTAGCAGATCCGAGGTTGTCACATTCAGGTCAACTGATAGATAAACAGAGGACGTTACTGGTGGCAATAACGTATAACCCTGGTTAATCAGGCGTCAATCACCAGTAATTGAGTACAATTCCTGCCAGATACTGGACGAAAACGTCAATTCGTCAGTAATGAAATTCGGACCCAATTGTTGGGCAGAGACGGTGATCTGGATGACATTCGATACGTTATTCGTTTCGTCGCTTTCTGCCCGAAAATCATTAAAGTCGACGACGACGCCGGCGTAGTATGTGCCTGGGGTCAGCAAACCATCGACCGTATATTTCGGACGACCACTTGTGTTTGTCTCCCCAGGACCGAGAGCCCCGGCCGGGCCCGATATAACGAGCTGAATATCACCGGTATCGATGGTCGGATCAACCGACAGATACAGGGCCGAATTAGCTGCCTAAACAACCTGATCTCCCTGATTTTCGACGGTCCAACGACTGGTTATCGAATTTCCTGCAAACCAATAAATCGATTTGATGGATAGGTCGTAGGCGACCACATCTGGTCCTGTGGTCATATCGCTCTCCATTTTGCAGCAGCATACCCACATATTTTACGTTACCGCGTAAATGGTGGCGCTTTTCCAAATAACCTAAATATGATTCGAGGGACTTTGGGAGGCGACTAAAAGCGCACTTAAGACAATATTAACCAAGTGCCGCTCGACCTAGCACATCCGTCAAAAACTCGGATTGGTAACATGCGGCGTTAGTTGCATTTCATGCGTCCAAACACTTCGATCCTGCATATGCAGGTAGTAGAAAGTGTTCGCAATTTCCATCGGATTAATCACAATGGCGGGGTTATCTTGCGCCCGCTTCATTGCCCGGGTGCCGGGTGAATCGATCAGACCATCAATCACGACATTTGCCACATGAATACCATGTTCGGAGTATTCTTCCGTTAGCACCTGGGCCAGCGCGCCACCGACGCCCCATCGCACGCCGACGGGCAAGTGATCGTCGCTCACCCCCTGTCCGTGCACGAGATGGGTTTGCCGACCATCGGCCTACCATTTCGACGTTGCGCCGATCACGACGCAAACCGGTTTCTTGCTGGCGTTCATGGTTGTGACTTCCCTTGGTTCAAGCCGCTGAGGTGCGGATATCAGTTGCCCTAAGATTGCGCCGCGTTTTGATTCTTGTCTAGACAGACTGCGCGCGGCACGCAATGACTGCAGCAACAACAAACACATCTGAGTGGAAACCATGAACCCCAAGATCGTTTTCGTAACCAATTTCCCGGACGCTGCCGCTGCCGCCCAGGAAATGGCCCCAACCGGCTTTGACCTCTGCATTGTTCCTGCCAAAAGCGCGGAGTATCGGGAAGCCATGGCCGACGCCGAATTCCTGGTTGGTTATGTCGATGGCCTGATCGAAGCCGAGCTGTTCAAGACCGGCCCGAACCTGAAGCTCGTCCAGTTGCTTAGTGCAGGATATGACCAGGCAGACCTGCCCGCTGCCAAGACCACAGGCGTACCCGTTTGCAACAATGGCGGCGCAAATTCGGTCGCCGTGTCGGAGCATGCTATCCTGTTGGCTCTTGCCGTTTCCCGCCAGTTGGTGCGCCAGCACGCCAGCGTTTCAGGCGGCAACTGGCGCGGCAACAGCACACCGCGCGTGCATGAACTGCGCAACCGCACCATGGGTATTATCGGCCTGGGAACCATCGGCAAAAAGACAGCGCGACTGGCCCAAGCGTTCGGCATGAACGTCATCTACTACGACGTTGCCCGCTTGCCAGAAGACCGGGAAGATGCGTTGGACGTCCGATTCCGCCTGCTGAAAGAGGTACTGCGCGAAGCCGACGTTGTCAGCCTGCACACCCCCCTGAATGCCTCCACCCGACACCTGATCGGTAAGGATGAGTTGGCGCTGATGAGGCCGTCGGCCATTTTGGTAAATACGGCGCGTGGCCCAGTGGTGGATGAAGCCGCTCTCTACACAGCTCTTACCGACGGCACCATCTGGGCCGCTGGTCTGGACGTGTTCGACCAGGAACCACCACCAGCTGACAATCCGCTATTCACACTCGATAATGTGGTACTGACGGCTCACCTGGCGGGTCCTACCTTCGAGAGCCAGACCGCCCGTGTCCGCAATGCTTTCGACAACGTCCAGCGTGTCTCCCGCGGTGAAGAAGCCTTGTGGATCGTGCCAGAATTGCTCGAAGAATAGGGCTGATGGACAGATGAGTCAGATACCAAGCCAATGGGACAGCGAAGCTGACATCTTGGTAGTCGGCTTTGCTGCCTCCGTCTCGGCACATGAGGCCGGCGCGGACGTACTGCTGTTAGAGAAAGCCCCGGAAGGCAAGCATGGTGGCAACACCAAGGTTGCGGGCCAAGGTTATCTCAATACCTCTGATCCTATCGAAGCAGCCAAGTACCTCCGCGCCCTCTGTGGCATCTTTGCGGTGCCTGAAGAGATGGTGTTGGTCTGGGCCGATGAGATGTGCCGCAACAACGACTGGCGCGCCTCTCTGCGCGCCGACCTGCAGGAGCATCAGCACCAGCCGGTAGGCATCGAGTTTCCGGAACTGCCGGGCGCATTCTCAACCCACAAGTTCCATGACGGCCCAAAATATGGCTACTCGCTGACCTGGAAAAAATTTAAAAGCCTTGTGCGCGAGCGGCCGATCCGCATCGAGTTCGAAACCGCCGGCAAAGAGCTGATCCAGGACGGCGCCACCGGCGAGATCCGCGGTATTTAGGCGGAAAAAGCCGACGGAACCCGCATTGCGGTCAAAGCCCGCAAAGGGGTAATCCTCACTTGCGGCGGCTTTGAGAACAACCAGAATATGATCCGAAATTGCCTGCCGGGGCTGCCCTACTGCTACACCTCCGGCAGTCCGTACAACACCGGCGATGGCGTCACGATGGGCCTCTCCGCCGGAGCAGACCTATGGCACATGAACAATGTGGCAGGCCCAAGCATGGCACTGAAAGTGCCGGAAATTCCGACCTCTCTTTCCATGCAGAACCTGCATTATTCCAAGATCATCCCGGGTGGCATGGTCGTTGTCGGACCGGACGGCACCCGCTTTTGCGATGAGAAATTCAAGACCAGGCATGGCAAAGTGCCAAAGAACGGCGTCTGGCTGCCTCTCGCCACGCCTTGCCCCATGTATATGATCGTGGACCACAAAAACTTCAGCGCCGGGCCGCTCTACGACGGTCATCCCAGCCACGGCTGGACCCAGATTGTCGAGCAGCCCGAATGGAGCAAGGACAACAGTGCCGAAGTTTCCAAAGGCTGGATCAAGAAAGGCGAAACGCTTGCCGGACTAGCCGACCAAATCGGCGTCGATGCTGCGGCACTGGAAGCCACCGTCGCTCGTTGGAATGAAATGGTCGAGGCAGGGGAGGGCACGGACCACGGCCGCACACTAATGTTCGAAGCCTTTGGATCTGGCCCGTACTACGCGGTCGAGATGTCCCCCTCCATGTTGAACACACAGGGTGGTCCCCGCCGCAACGAGCATGCCGAAATCGTACGCCCGAATGGTCAACCTATCGGACGGCTTTATTCAGCCGGAGAGTTAGGCTCGATCTACAGCTACCTGTACCAGGGAACCGGCAATATCGGTGAATGCCTTGCATTTGGCCGTATCGCTGGACGGAACGCAGCTGGACAACAAGCCTGGGGCTAGAAAAGACCCCAATCCGTTTGCACCGACTATGCCCTAGCGGTCTGATCGAAACGCTTGTATCCGCAGGCACTTCGTGAATAAGCCCGCCATTTCAATATGTTGGTTATTCGATCCAGAAAACGGATGGGTACCATCCGTTTTCATCGAACTACTAGACTGAGCCACTCGCCGCCAGGGCCTGATCAACCAAGGCCCCTGCCCGGCCCAGGTCATCCGCACCGAACGGGTCTTGGGAACTGAGGCGCGTGTCCTCCACCAATTGGGCCAGGGCCACCCGGTTGGTTGTCTTGCCCGCAGCTTCCGCCGTCGCGCCTTCCCAGGCCATCAGGGCAGCGCTGGTAGCGTGGTACAAAGCCGTGGACGCCTTGCGACATAGATGCTCGCTCTCCAGCTCACGTGCTACACGCTCGACGAAGTCGACAGCCTTGTCCATCAGACTCTGATAGCGGCCCCGCACCTGCGCCGGAACCTCGTCCAGCTTCTGGCGGATGCCTTCCTGCAACTCGCGATGCGATTCTTCCTTCGCCACCGCGCGAGTGTGAACGGCGGAGCAATACTTGGCCACGGTAGCGGCAGCGTTGTGTTGTCGCGGGCGGCGTAAAAGTCGGCCACTTTTGTCCTTTCAATTAATGGGAGGGCTTGGGGATATTCACCGTGGAATTGTATTTGAAGGTTCGCCACGCTCACTTTGAGGAAGGTTTGAGGGGGCGTCAGATTGCGCGGGATTTTGGGATCAGCCGGGACAGTGTTTCAAAGATGTTGGCGTATTCTGAGCCGCCTGGTTATCGGCGTACGGCACCGATCAAACGACCAAAGCTTGATCCTTATACCGAGCAGAGTGACCAGTGGTTGGCGGAAGACAAGGCCCGGCCTCGCAAACAGCGCCACACAGCCAACCGTATCTTTGAGCGGCTACGCGACGAATGCGCATTTGATGGTGGCTACACGATTGTCAAAGACTATGTGCGTTCGCCAAAGCGTGGCTCACGGGAGATGTTTGTGCCCTTGAGCCATCCCCCAGGGCATGGGCAGGCGGACTTTGGCGAAGCGTTGGTTGGTATCGGCGGGGTTGAGCAGAAGGCCTACTTCTTTGCCCTTGATCTGCCGCATAGCGATGCGTGCTACATCCGCGCGTATCCTGCGGCGAACACTGAAGCCTGGCTTGATGGGCATGTGCCCGCCTTTGCCTTCTTCGGCGCTGTACCGCGCTCAATCCTTTACGATAAGGATCGCTGCCTTGTGGCCAAGATCATGCCAGATGGCACCCGCAATCGTACGCAGCGGTTCCGTGCGATGCTATCTCACTACGTGATTGGGGAGAGGTATGGTCGCCCCGGCAAGGGCAACGATAAAGGCAAGGGTGAGGGGCTGGTTGGTTACGGGCGTCGCAACTTCATGGTTCCAATGCCGCGGTTCGCGAACTGGGATGCGTTCAACGACTATCTTGAAGAACAATGCCGCAAACGGCAGGCTGACATTCTGCGTGGCCACAAGATCAGCATCGGTGAACGACTGGGCGCTGATCTGGCGGCGATGCGCACCCTGCCAGCCGCGCCCTTTGAAGCTTGTGATCTGCAGAGCGGCTAGGTCACATCAACATCCCAAGGACGATTGCGTGGCAACGATTACTCAGGGCCGGTTGCCTATGGCCACCGCGAGGGTTGGATCATTGGATCAAGGGCTTCGGTGACCGCGTCGTCATCGGGTGCGCCACCGAAGTCATCGCGGACCATCCCCGCTGCTATGACACGGGCGACATGATGTTCGATCCGGTACACTACCTGCCTCTCATCGAGCGCAAGATCATGTCCTTTGATCCAGCCACGCCATTGCAAGGCTGGGACTTGCCTGACGCGTTCCAAACCCTCCAACGATTATTGGAAGCCCGGCAGGGCAAGGCCGGAAAGCGGGAATATGTTCAGGTACTGCGGCGGCTGGAGCGCTTTGAGCTGGAGGTTTTGCATCTGGCAATCAAAGACGCACTGCAGATGAGGGCGGTCAGCTTTGACGCAATCAAACACTTATTGCTTTGCCGGGTCGAGAGACGACCACCGAGACTGGATCTGGATGTTTACCCGTTCCTGCCCAGAACCAATATCGCAACAAGGGCGGCATCATCCTACATGAGCTTGCTGGCGGGAGATAGCGCATGAGCGATGCTCCAGAACTGCTTTTGGCGAACCACCTCAAACCTCTGCGCTTGCCAACCTTCTTGCGCGCGCATGATAAGCAGGCCCGCATCTGCGCCGCCGAAGGTGTAGATCATGGGCGCTATCTGGCGCGGTTGACGGAATTGGAACTGATCGACCGTGAACGGCGTATGGTTGAGCGCCGGATCAAAT
The DNA here is from genome assembly GCA_965202745.1 of Alphaproteobacteria bacterium. Classification (GTDB taxonomy): domain Bacteria; phylum Pseudomonadota; class Alphaproteobacteria; order Bin95; family Bin95; genus JACKII01. The sequence continues at coordinate 83,512 of CBDBCB010000009.1, read as the reverse complement.
CGGCAAAGTTCCCGGCCGTCAAAAGCCTTGATAGCTTCGACTTCAAAGCGATCCCCAGCCTGAACAAGATGATGGTGCTGGCACTGGCGCGCGGCGAATGGATCGAGCGCAAGGAGAACGTCATCGCTCTTGGCCCGTCAGGAACCGGCAAAACCCCCGTCGCCCTCGGGCTGGGTCTGGCCGCCTGCCAGAAGGGTATGCCGGTCAGCTTCGTCACTGCCGCCTCTCTCGTGCATGAGTTGATGGAAGCCAGAGATGAGAAACGCCTGCTGCGATTGCAACGCCAATTGGCCAAGGTCAAGCTGCTGATCATTGATGAATTGGGGTTCGTGCCGCTGAGCAAAACCGGGGCAGAACTGTTGTTCGAACTGATATCGCAGCGTTACGAGCGCGGCTCAACACTGATCACCAGTAATCTGCCGTTCGAGGAATGGACAGAACCCTTCGGCACAGAACGCCTGACAGGTGCCTTGCTGGACCGGCTGACCCATCATGGGAATATCCTGGAGATGAATGGCGAAAGTTACCGCCTCAACCAAAGCAAATCCCGCCGCCCCAGAAGCTAATCATCATCTGATTGGCCTAACGGCCAACGCGCCTCGGAACGTGCTTGCTATTTGAGGGCATCACGCCACAAGGCGCGGTGCCAAGGGGCCGACTTTTGCGCCGCCCCAGTGGCAGGTTTTTACGCCGCCGTTGACACTATGGCGTCGAACTTGAACGGAGCTTCCGTAATTAGCTTGTTCTGATAGGTATCAACATAGATCGGGCTCCACAGGTCACCATTGTCATCGACATCGAGGGAGTGATGGCTTCGGTCCCGGTTCTGCCAGCGAATATCGCCACAAGCTGAGACCCGGACAATGCCACGCCCGTCGAAATTCGCGGCGAAGTCGCCATTATCGAACAAGACATCGCCATGGATCAGCGCATCGAACGAGTAAGCCATTTCGTCGGCTGCTATACTAAAAATATTTACTGGCCACTCATGAATTAACTGACCATCGGCGGAATATAGACGCGCGCCCAGTTTATGGCCGAACAGACTGGTTACAAAGGTGACGCCTGGTTGAAATTTGGCTGGATTGATAACCTCCACACCGCCCTTGCCAAACCTATTGGGACGTAGATGCTGGGTCGGTACGTCACTGAAATAGGCACCAGCGTTCTTTTTCAAGTCCTTGGCGACATCTACCGCTTGGCCGACCAGTTGGGCCGGCCGCCACTGGAAAAAGCCGAAAACCAACCCCAGGCCAAAAACCAACGCAACAGCGGATCCGATGCTGACGCATTGGAAAAAATTCTGACCTATCCAGCGAAACATCCGGGGGCTTCCAATTGCGTTGTCCGAGGGAGCTTGTCTGCAGCAATAGCCAATATGATCGTTAGTTAGCTGTCTGTAGTTAGTTCCAGATAGAGGGCTTCAGCCTCCGCTCGCAGGCTCGGGTCATGGGCAGGATAGGCCCGCTCCCGCGCAGCTTCAGGCTTGAAAAAAGCGGCAACTCCGGCCTGACGATCAGGCCCGTCAATGCCTAAAGCACCAAATAGCCTGGCCGTCGTCGCCGGCCCCTGATTGCAAACGTCCTCATGCGAAACCAGAATCAGCGGGTCACGCCGGGCCTTGACGTATTCGAATGCAGCGATCCAATAGATCAGCTAATAGTCCAGAGTTTCTGCGCTCACCCCCGCCAGCCGCTCAGCCAGACTCGGAAACTGAATCAGCCGATGCAGATCGCCGAACTCCAAATGGCCGATATCATGCATATACCGTTTGGTGAAATCGTCGGTCTTGTGTTGTTCCAAGAAATTTTCATGTTGCCGCAATAGCGAGGCTGCATGCGCCATCGGCGAGCGGATCGGCACCAGGATGCTGGCATCCGGAAACATAACCGGGATCAGGTCCAGCCGGGCAATGTTGGCATTGTTCTTGGAAATATAGCGTCCACCAACGACACCCTCCGGGCATCGCAGCGCGACGATCTTGGCCATATGCTTTGAAAAGAACTCGTCCGCCTCGGCGTTCCGGTCATCCGCCGCCCAAAGATCAATGCCCGTCTCAGAGAACTTGCCCGGCCAGAACGCACGCCAGAGGATTTCCTCGAATGCTTCCGGGCTATCAAAGCCGACTTCAGTGCCGTCCCCGTGGGCGCGCTCTTTCATATCGCTGCCCTTCTGGAACTTGCCGCTAAGCTTCGACCAAAGCACCGGCACCATAACGAACGGCATATCGCGATAGGTGTGGCTTGCGAGCTCCGGCAGGCTAGCCAGGGCCGTCAAGAGGATGGTGGTTCCGGCGCGCGGCAATGACGTGACAAATATCGGCTTGGCAGCACTGGCGCTTGCGCCGCTTTTCGCGAACATCGAATCGTCCAAATCGCCAACGACTTTTTGGACGAGGGTGCCGGAAAACGCGAGCTTGTGCAGAAACCGGTCTAGCCCGGAATAGTCGCTTACTTGGCCTGCCAAAATCGTCGCCCCACCAAATAACCAGCTATCATCACTACTGATACGATGATGATCACATCCCAACGGGAAAGGAAGTCAATGACAGCATCCGCACTGACCAAGCCCGCCGCCTCCGCGCCATAAATCGGGATACCCGCGGCAATGAGAGGGATCAGGCTGCGCACGGTGATGGAGCCAACGCTGCCCAGCAGGCCGATTGCCGACTTCTGGACTTCCTTCTCCTTCGCGTCGTCATCCAGCTCCTTGCTGGACATGACCTTGCCCGCGTGTGACGCCGTTGCGATCGCCTTCTGGGCAGCACCGACGACGCCGGCTTTCCAGAATACGATCACAAACGCCAGAATGGAGGCGACTGCTGCGGCGACAATCACGGGTTGGTCGGCGGGGTATCAGAATTATCGGCAGTATTTGCCTGAACCGCCGGACCTTTCTTGTTCCGCAGCACGCGCTTCACCGGGTACCAGAGAAACCCAACAATCAGCAGTACGACGGCACCGATGACAGCAAAGAAGGCACCAATTGCGCTGATACCTGCCCTGGGCCGATATACGCAAGTGCAGGCGTTGCAACCATCACGGACAATACTGTCAGTGCGGCAGCTAAGGATGATCCTGGAATTTCACGCTTCGCCATTTGACACTACGATTTCGGCCAATCTCTAACCGCCATTCCATACTGGCGAGTATGGGCCCTCTTTTGGTTAAGGAATTGAACTTGTTATCGCCCAAGCGCAATCGTTCGAACGTGAACGATAGATATGGACCGACATAGCCAGTGTCAAACCTTAGGCGGCCTATCGCGTCAATATTTCGTGGCGGAGCCAAACGCGCCGAATGACTTAAACCGCAAGTGCTACGCCATCATGCCCTGGGTCTGCCCCACCCTCCATTCGTCCATCTGCAGCGACGGCAATGCCGTGCACAGCGGCGATGTGGAAAGTCAGGGCCGAACGAATGACCTCGTACCCTGCGTCCTGCAAAGGCTCGACGGTGTAATCCGGGATGCGGTTGGTGATGTCGATAGCGTTGCTGGTAGAGGAAAAGCGCGGCGCTGCAATCGCCCTGTCCATCGGCATGTTGTGGTCGATCACGTTCAGTAACGCCTGCAGCACACCCATGGCGATCTGGGTTCCTCCTGGTGCCCCAATGACGATGCGAGGCTCGTCACCGTCAAATACGATGGTTGGGCACAGCGAAGAGAACCGGCTCTTGCCAGGCGCGACTGAGCCTGCCCTGCCCAGCCTGGGATCGAATACCGCCATGCAGCCATTGTACATAAAACCCAACCCATCGGTGATCACACCCGACGGCATGCCCAGCGAATGGGTCATGGTCACGCAATTGCCGTCTTTATCAACGACGGCGACGTGGGTGGTCTGAGGTGATTCGGCTGTCAGGCGTTCCACAGTGGCGCGCTCTCCGGCTTTGATACGGGCGGCGCATTCGGCGGCGTACTCTTTGCTGATCAGCCTGGGAAGCGGCACATCGACAAACGCCGGGTCACCCACATACCGCTCTTTGTCCGCGGTTGCGATCTTCATGGCTTCGCTGACAACACGGATATAGTCCGTCGCGTTGTGCCCCATACCCTTCAGGTCGAAATGCTCCAGGATATTGAGCATCTCCAGCAACATGACACCACCGCCCGGCGGTTGGTTGGAGGCGATACGCAAGCCACGGTACATCGTCTCCACCGGATCGGAGCGGCCAACTTTATAGGCCTCCAAATCTGCCTTTCGCATCAGGCCGCCACCAGCCTGCATATCGGCATCGATTTTGTCGGCGATCTCGCCCCGACAGAAAGTGTCGACACCGTCACGCTGGATCAGGCGCAGGGTCTGGGCCATGTCGGGGTTCAGCACCCGCTCGCCAATGCGTTTCAGGCGGCGCCCGCCCTTGCCATCGTCGGCGAAATACACATCGGCCCCGGTTCGGGAGAACGCCAGCCGCTCTTCCACCTGCACCCGGCCGAGTGCGGCACCATGGGTCCACCAAAAATAGACATGCGGGCGGACAGCAAAGCCTTTGTCGGCATGAGCAATCGCGGGGGCTACCACGTCACTCCAGTCCCAGGTGCCGAAATCCCGCACCGCCTCATAATAGGCCATCAACGAGCCCGGTGTCGTGATCGAGCCATAGCCCAGGTCGTTCACATTGTCCTTCAGCACAAAGCCAAAGCCATCCCGCGTCTCTTCAATCAACAGGTTGTGCCACATGTCCGGTGTGGCCGCCAAAGGCGTCTTTCCATGGAAGTCCAGGCAGGTGTGAATACCCTTGCCCGGCATGTAAATTTGACAGTTACCGAAGCCTGCTATCCCGCACATCTGCGGATCAACCACCCCTTGTACCAAGGCTGCGGCCATCGCAGCGTCAATGGCGTTGCCGCCAGCTTTGAGAACGCGTGCTCCTGCTTCGGCGGCTTCAGGCTGGGCGGCGACGATCATGGCTTCGGGCATAAAGATTTCCCTCTACAGAAAAAGGCCCCGGACTGATGTCCAGGGCCTCTATCAGAACTTTAAGCCCGCCCCGGATCAAGTCCGGTGCGATAACCGTTAACGGCTGCCGATATCTGTATAGGTCCGGTCGATCACGCCGTTGTACAACTGACGCGGGCGGTTGATCTTCTGGCTCGGGTCTTCGATCAGCTCGTTCCACTGGCTGATCCAGCCGACGGTGCGGCCGATCGCAAACAGCGCAGTGAACATGCTAACGGGGAAGCCCATGGCTTTCAGCATGAAGCCCGAATAGAAATCGACGTTCGGATACAGGCGACGCTGGATGAAATACTCATCCTCCAGCGCAATCCGCTCCAGCTCCATGGCAACTTCCAGCAACGGATCTTCGAGGCCCAGTTCATCCAGCAGTTCGTGCGCGGCTTTCTGAATAACCGTCGCGCGCGGATCGAAGTTTTTGTAGACGCGGTGGCCAAAGCCGAACAGGCGGAACGGGTCGTCCGGGTCTTTTGCCTTGGCGACCATGGCGGGCACGTTCTCTTTCGTGCCGATCTCTTCCAGCATCTTCAGCACTTCTTCGTTCGCGCCGCCATGGGACGGCCCCCACAGCGCGGCACAACCGGCAGCGATGCAGGCAAACGGATTGGTACCGGTGGAGCCAGCCAGACGTACGGTGGAAGTGCCGGCGTTCTGCTCGTGATCGGCGTGCAAGATGAAGATCAGGTCGAGCGCTTTCGCCACAACCTCGTTCACCTTGTAGTCTTCCACCGGCACCGCGTGGCACATTTGGAGGAAGTTGGCAGCGTAACCCAGGTCATTCCGCGGATACATGAACGGCTGACCGATGGAGTACTTATAGGCCCATGCGGCAATCGTCGGCATCTTGGCAATCAGACGATGGCTTGCAACCATGCGGTGGTGCGGATCGTCGATGTCGGTCGAGTCATGATAGAAGGCGGACAAAGCACCGACGACACCGCACATAATCGCCATCGGGTGAGCATCCCGGCGGAAGCCCCGATAGAAGTTCTGCAACTGATCGTGCAGCATGGTGTGGTTGGTGATGGTGTGCTCGAACTCATTATACTGGGTCGCGCTCGGCAGCTCGCCGTGCATCAGCAGATAGCAGATTTCCATGTAGTTAGACTTTTCAGCCAACTGCTCGATTGGATAGCCGCGGTACTGCAGGATACCATTATCGCCATCGATATAAGTCACTTTAGACTGGCAACTGCCCGTTGCAGTATAGCCAGGGTCGAAAGTGAAAAGACCCAGGTCTTTGTAAAGCGAACGGATGTCGATGACCGGCGCACCCGCTGAGCCGTGCAAAACCGGAAGGATGGTTTCTTTCCCGGTCTCGCTGTCGCTGATTTTCACCGTGTGGTTTGTTCCGGCGTCCGCCATTTCTGTCCTCGTTCGTTGCTATGACCACCCGTGTTCAGGCGGTCCAAATTCGTCACTGTTTGCAGTGCAGCATAGCGACCAAAGTCTTATATCGCAATGCGCCGATTCCGCCGTTCGGTACGGCCTGATACTGGAATTTTTATGTTTGGCTGTGCGTCAGGCGAAATGCAGCCGCTTGACTTAATCGCTGGTTTCGGCATGCGCCGTCAGCCGGATCATCGTCTCTTCCCGTCCCAATATCCGCATAACCTCAAACATGCTGGGTGAGGTATTGCTTCCGGTAATTGCGGCGCGCAGGGGCTGGGCAATCTGCACCAGTTTCACCTCTTCGGCTTCCGCTGCCGCTCGCACAGCAGCCTCCAAATTCTCGTCCCGCCAGGTGTCTACTGTTTCCAAGCGCTGCATCAGGCGGCCAAGCCTCTGACGGGCACCGGCGTCCAGAATCTTGGTCGCTTTGTCGTTCAGCGGCTGCGCCCCGTCGCGTGCATAAAACACGGCGCTTTCCGCCAGTTCCACGATCGTTTTGGCCCGGCTTTTCAGGCCATCCATGCCGGCCAAAAGGTGCCCGTGTACCTTCGCGTCAACTGTCTGGCCGTGAGCCGTTTCCAGCAGCGGCTCAATCAGAACAACCAGCCGCGCGTCATCGGCGTGACGGACATAATGGCCGTTCATGTTCATGAGGCGGGGCATGTCGAACCGCGCTGCCGACCGACCGACGGAGTTCAGGTCAAACAGTTCCACCGCGCGCTCGGTCGAAATGGTCTCTTCCTCGCCATAGCTCCATCCAAGCCGGAACAGGTAGTTACGCATCGCTTCCGGCAAAAAGCCCAGGTCGCGGTAGGCATCAACACCCAATGCGCCATGCCGCTTGGACATTTTCGCGCCATCGGGACCATGGATCAGCGGGATATGGGCAAATTCCAGCAGGTCCCAGTCCATGGCTTTGAAAACCTGCGCTTGGCGGAAGGCATTATTCAGATGATCGTCACCACGGATCACATGCGTGATGCCCATGTCATGGTCATCGACGACAACACTTAACATATAAGTCGGTGTACCGTCGGCCCGCAGCAGGACCATATCGTCCATTTTTTCGTTCTGAACGGTGATCGTGCCCTGGACCAGGTCGGCGATAGTGGTAGCTCCGGTCTGCGGAGCTTTAAAGCGGACGACGGGTTTAACACCCTCAGGTGCCTCTGATGGATCACGGTCGCGCCAGGTGCCGTCATAGCGCATGGGCTTTTTCTCCACCCGTGCCCGTTCCCGCATCTCTGTCAGCTCTTCCGGCGAACAGTAACAGTAATACGCATGGTCCGCCGCCAGCATCTGGTGGGCGACTTCCGCATGACGCGCCTGCTGCTGAAATTGGAAAACTGGCTCAGCGTCCCAATCCAGTTCCAACCACTTCAGGCCATCCAAAATCGCCTCTACCGCTTCATCGGTAGAGCGCTTCCGGTCGGTATCTTCAACTCTTAGTAAGAATTTGCCGCCATGGTGACGTGTAAACAGCCAGTTAAACAGCGCAGTCCGCGCGCCGCCGATATGCAGAAAACCCGTAGGCGACGGCGCAAAGCGAGTGACGACAGTCATGCGTTCAGGACCAACCTGTTTTGTGGAGATGAAACGGAGCGCCGGCATGTCCGGCATTTGAGGGTCAGTATATCCGCGTGCCAGCGTCCTTCGTCAATAGCACGCCTGAGACCAGTCCGTGATGCTGGCCGGAAAACTGGCTTCTGTGTGGCAGGCAGAGACTGCACGAAAGCTGCTTTGGCTCGCCGTCGCTTTTGGCGCGGGGATAGCACTTTACGTGTCGTTGCCGGACGAGCCGTCAATATGGCTGCCAATAGCCATCGGCGCACCCGCCTTGGTTATTTTGATGACCGGCGGACTGAATCCGGTGCGGCCGGTGGCTTGGGTTTTGTTGATGCTGGCATTGGGTTTTGCGTCTGGCCAGTTGCGGGTCGCGATGGTTGACGCGCCAAAGTTGGAGCGCGCCACCCCGCGGTTCGAGGCCGAGGCCTGCGTCGGCAAGATCACGCCCCGCGCCAGCTATACACAATTGCAGGTGGTTGACTGGAGCGCCTCAGCCCCCCTGCCCGCCGGGTTTGCGGCCAACCTGCGCTGGCGCTCTCCTCCGCCGGACTTGAGACCGGGCGACCGGCTGTCATTACCGGTTCGCCTGTTCCCCGTGGACGGTCCGATTTATCCCGGCAGTTACGACCCCCGGCGGATCGCCTTTTTCGACGGCGTTGGCGGCGAAGGCTGGATCGGCAAATCGACCAAAAGGATAGGTCAGTGCCGGCAGCCAACGGCCCTGGAGTCCGCGAGGCGCTGGTTTCGCGCCCGCCTTCTTGCGCATGTGCCAGATGCCCTTGGCGGGATGCTCGTTGGCGTCACCTCGGGCTGGCGCGGCGACATTCCCCGAATAGAAATCACTGCCATGCGAGATGGGGGCTTGGGCCATTTGCTGGCCATATCAGGCTTGCATGTCGGCTTGGCGGTCGGACTGATCCTGTTTTCGGTCAGGGCACTGCTTGCGCTAATACCTTCTGTGGCACTGCGGCACCCCATCAAGAAGTGGGCCGCCGCCGCTGGGTTAACAGCAGGCCTCGCCTACCTGGCCTTTTCAGGCGGCAGTGTCCCAACCCAACGTGCCATGATCATGCTGGGGCTGGTGCTGGTAGCGCTGCTGTTCGATCGGATAGAGCTTTCGATGCGGCCCATCGCCTGGGCAGCAGTGATTGTGCTGGCGGTATCGCCAGAGGCCATCCTGTCGCCGAGCTTCCAACTTTCTTTCGCTGCGGTGATTGGACTGGTGGCGGTGTTCGAAACATGGCGGCGCTACCGGAACAAGCACCTGGATATCGGCCGCCAATGGCCCTGGGCCTTGCGCTACTTCATTGGCGTGGGCGCGACAACGCTGATCGCAACCTTTGCCACCATGCCTTTCGCAGCCTTCCATTTCCACCGGATTGCCCTGGTCGGCCTCGCTGCGAACCTGCTGGCCGTGCCGATTTTCGCGTTCTGGGTGATGCCGGCTCTCTTGGTCGGTGCTGTGTTGTTGCCGTTCGGTCTCGAGGCGATGCCTTGGCAGGCTGCCGGATGTGGGGCCGATCTGATTATTCAAATTGCCCATATCCTGACCGGCTGGGAGGGCGCTGTTGCCAAGGTTGGGATCATGCCCGAATGGGGGATCGGCCTGATGGTGCTAGTTGGGCTGTGGTGGGCCATCTGGCAGGAGCGATGGCGGTGGCTTGGCGTGCCGCTGGTGCTGGCTGGCCTGATCGCGTCCTTCACCGCCACGCCGCCTGACATGATCGTAGCGGAAAAGCACTTGGCGTTTAATGCCGACAATGGCCGCTACTGGATACAGGGCAAGTTGGGCTTTGTGAGCAGTATTTGGCTTCGCTAAACCGGCACCACGCCGCTGCATTGGCCTTCCTATACTGCGCAAGGGACGAATGGCAGCCGTTTGACCTGTGCTTCTCAGGCCTGCCGCTACACCACGCACGCTGGGCAGCTTGCCACCGTGCTGGACCCGGCGGCTGCCAGCGAGTGCACTCAAGCCGCGTTCGCTGTTTTCCAACTGCCTATATCGGGCTGTGTGCGCTGGCCACGATACGGCGAGACACTGGTGATCGATCTGGACGCTCACGGCACCCATGTTGAAAGCAGCTGGGGCGGACGACGGCCCTGTAACGGTCCTTGACCTGCCGCAGCAATTGGCTTGGTCCTTTGGGTGTCCGGTACTCCAGTGCAAGTATCGATCATGCCTTCGAACTGGAGTCCCGCCATGCCTGCCTATCTCCTCGTCCGCGCCATTGTCCCGGAAGCCGACCGGGATGCCTTTGAAGTTTGGTATCAGACCGAGCACTTGCCGGACGCAAAAAAGGCATTCAACGCCCGCTCTGCCCGCCGCGGCTGGAGCGATGTCACACCCGGCATTCACGTTGCGATGTATGAGTTTCCTGATTTGGCGACCGCCCAGGCAACCCTGGCTGGCGCGGCCACCGCAGAACTGATCGCGGAATTCGACCGTGTTTGGCAGGGCCGTGTCACGCGTGAACGCGAAGTCGTCGGTATCGCACAGATACTTTAGTGCGCCGCCCGGCTAAGCTCTTCAAGTGGCCACCGGGGCCGGGGCGCGGTTTCCAAAGGATCGCGCTGGCCAAGCCGGTAACGCTCCAGCCCAGCCCAGGCCACCATCGCGCCATTGTCCGTGCATAGCGCCGGCGGCGGCGTTGCCAGCGCAATACCGGCCTCCCCCAGCATCACCTCCATACGCCCGCGAAGATAGCGGTTTGCGGCAACACCGCCCGCAATCACCATGCGCTCGCACGAACCGAAGTCCGCAGAGAACTGCGCGATCGCCGCCCGGCAACGGTCAACCAAAACATCGCCACAGGTGCGCTGAAAACTGGCGCAGAGGTCTGCCGCCAATTGGTCATCCGCCTGGCCCGCAGGCATCTCCTGTATGGCTTTACGCACGGCGGTCTTGAGCCCGGCGAACGAAAAATCGCATCCGGCCCTGCCTGCCAATGGCCTGGGCAAGGCAAAGCGCGCGGGATCGCCCTGCAATGCCAGTTTCTCCACCGCAGGGCCGCCCGGATAACCAAGCCCCAGCAGGCGGGCGGTCTTGTCGAAAGCTTCGCCCAACGCGTCATCGATGGTTTGACCGTAGAGCCGGTACTTGCCGACCCCCTCGACCGCCAGCAATTGACAATGCCCGCCGGAGAGCAGCAGCAACATGAACGGGAAAGCCACATCATCCGAAAGACGGGCCGACAGAGCATGGGCCTCCAGATGGTTCACCGCCACAAACGGCTTGTCCCAGGCCAGCGCCAGCGCCTTTGCCATGGTCGCCCCGACGATCACCCCACCGATCAGCCCTGGCCCCGTCGTTGCGGCGATCGCATCCAACGCTGACGGCGGAATATCCGCTTCGGCCAAAGTCTCGCCGATCAGTGGCTCCAACCGCTCCAGATGGGCCCGCGCAGCGATCTCCGGCACCACGCCGCCATAAGGCGCATGTGCAGCCAGTTGACTAAAAATGCGGTGGCCGCGAATTTGCCGATCCTCAGAGACACATGCCACCGCGGTCTCATCGCAGCTTGTTTCGATGCCTAATATCAGCAATGGAATAATCGGGCCCTCGGATGATGCGGTATGAAATCGGTATTCATTTGCTCTCTATCGCGCGCCTTTCCGTTGATTGCTAGGTCAAAACCATGCCTGCCGGCCATACCATCATCAAAATCGGCACCAGAGGTAGCCCGCTGGCGCTTTACCAAGCGCATGCAACGGCGGCGGCGCTAAAAGCCGTTGACCCCAGTTTCGACCGGGACGCCGCTTTTGAGATTGTCGTCATCCGCACAACCGGTGACCGCGTCCAAGATCGGTGCCTGGCAGAGCTTGGTGGCAAGGCATTATTTACCCAGGAGATCGAGCGTGCCCTGGCAAGCGGAGAGATCGACCTCGCCGTGCACTCAGCCAAGGACCTGGAGACGGAGTTGGCAGGCGGAACGGTGCTTGCCGCCGTTCTGCCCCGCGCCGACCGGCGGGATGCGCTGATCGCGCCGCGCTTTGGCAGCATTGCAAACCTGCCCAAAGGCGGCACCGTCGGCACCGCATCTCTCCGGCGGCAATCACAATTGCTGCGAAGCCGTCCCGACCTGAACGTGGTGCTGTTCCGCGGCAACGTCGAGACACGCCTGCAGAAACTTGCCGAGGGGCAGGTTGACGCCACGTTTTTGGCCGCAGCCGGTCTTCTGCGCCTGGGCAAGGCAGAGGCCATCACCGCGTTCCTCGAGCCAGAGCAGATGATGCCCGCCGCAGGCCAAGGCGCCATCATCGTCCAGGCCCGGGCCTCTGACGGTGCTTTGATCAGCGCACTGGCCGAGATCAATCATCCCGCGAGTGCAGCAGAGGTTTGCGCGGAACGTGCAGTGCTGGCCGTGCTTGGCGGTTCGTGCGATACACCTATTGGTGCGATGGCCGCCGCGCATTCCGCTGGCAGCCTGAGCCTAAGCGCTGTGATCTTGCGCCCGGACGGTAGTGAGGAATGGCGCGCAGCCGCTTCAGGAAGCGTTGGCAATGCCGAGATTTTAGGAAAAGAGGTAGGGACGAGTTTAGCCAATCAATGCGATCTCGTTCTCCTCACACCTACACCCGGCGACTCGACCGCATAAGACCCCTCGGTTCGCGGTCCGTACCGGTATCCCCCAGACCCCGCGCCCCAATAAAGGTTCCGAAATCGGTGTTGCTAACCCGGTCGGCGGCTGCCGGGGAAACGCTGAAGTCCGGCCTAAAAGCCCGCGGCCGCGGGCTTTTGGTGCAGCACTTACTGGTGACCTCCCCCCTCGATGCGCCGCTTCCCGACCTGCAGAACTATCAGGCAGTGATTGCCAGCAGCGTTGTTGCCGTGGAGATACTGGCGGCACAGTCCCAAGCTAGAACCTGCCAGCTCTACGTGGTTGGAAAAGCCAGCGCCGCCGCCGCCGCTGCAGCGGGGTATATAGCCGTTACGGCATCCGCCACCGCCGTTGACCTGGCAAGTCTGATGCGCCGTGAGCTAAACCCGACGGCGGGGCCAGTGCTCTATGTGGCGGGTCGGCACCGGGCGCGGGATATGGGCCAGCTGCTTTCCAGCTTCGATCTGGATTTGGTTGAGGTCTATGCTGCTGCGAAAATCCGCATCCTGACGCCGGCGGTCCGGCGCGCCCTGAAACGGGGCCAGATTAGCCAAATTGCCTTCTATTCCGCCCGAGCGGCGGATGCCTTCATGGCCGCGGCGGCTCGCGCCGGTGTTGCCAAAGAGGCTCGCCGCGCGACCGCCCTTTGCCTGAGCCCCCGCATAGCCGCCCGCTTGCAGGCGCACGGCTGGCGGCGCACCTGGGCAGCGCGCGTTCCGGCCGCAGACCAGATTGATGCGCGCCTTTTGACCAACCGCGCGCCACTAAGGCCTATTGCGGATAGCGCGAATAAAACGCCACTTGCTAGCTCCACTCCCTCACCGGCAATCTCTGCCGCCCCGGAGGCTTCGATGACAAGCCCTGCGCCGACAACACCTGTTGCAAGCGAATCCGCTCCACCGGCAGACGGCAGGACATCCCCTGGCTGGCCAGCCTTTATTGCCGTAGCAGTCTTGGCTGCAATTTTTGCCGGGGTGGCCTGGTATCTGAGCAATGACCGTGCCGGCGGGTTGCAGGCCGAAGTGGCACTGCTGCGTGATCGGGTCGGCACCTTGAATTTGGATCCCGGCAAAGCGGACCGGGCTGCCTTGGCCGCCCGCACCGAAGAAGCAGCAAAGGTTTCCACGGCACTTGCGGCGGTTGCAGCAAAAGCGGCTGACAAGGCAAGTGTTGATAGCCTCTCCGACCGTGTCGATGCATTGGGCAAGAAGAGCGAAGCCGCACTTTCCGACCTGGCGGCACAGACTGCTAAAGACGTTGCCGCAGCCCAATCCATCGCGAAGGAGGCCGCTGACAAAGGCGCCGCTTTTGTTGAGGCTGCCGAAGCACAAAGAGTGGCGCAAGCGAAGTCCATCAAGGAACTCGCCCAGAAAATCGAAGAACTGGAACAACGCTTTGCCAAAGTGGAGGCCTGGACCAAGGGAGCTTCACCGGCGCAATTGGCCGAGCAGTTGATCGCGTTGAGTGACCTGAAACAACTGGTCAACAGAGGCGTACCGTTCGCGGCGGCACTGGCGCGTGCATCCAGGGCATTGCCAGACGTCGCCAATGCCAACAGCGCCTGGCTTAAGCGGGCTGGGACCAGCATTCCGACCTATGCGCAGCTATCGGCGGAACTGGCCGAGATTGAGCGGAAACTGCCGTTGCCCCGCAGCGATGCTTCCGGCAACGCCGTTGTCGATTCGGCTCTGGGTCTGCTGCTTTCCGGCATTAAGGTCGAAGGCCAAGGCGCTCTGGTCGATGATCCGGACCGGGCCGCTGTCGCCGCCGCGCAGAAAGCGCTGGGCGATGGAGATCCGGGTGCAGCGGCGGCTGCCATCGCAGACCTTGCCGGCAGGGTCTGCGCTGTTGATGGTTGGAAGGCTGATTTGGCATCGCGCATGGAAGCGGAAGTCGCCTTCACAACTTGGGAAAAAAGTGTCCTAGCCACTGTGGGTGAGAACGTCCAATGATCCGTGCACTGATTATTTTCGCCGTTATCGGCGCGATCCTCTTCGGTGGAAACTGGTTGCTGGACCATCCCGGCAATGTATCGATCACATTACCTGGCTTCTTTGCAATTGAATGGAGCTTTGCCTGGGCTGTGCTGCTGGTAGCCGTAGTCCTGGTGCTGGCGGTCGTTGCCGCGGCTCTGGTCTACCTGATCGTCGGCGCGCCCTGGGGCCTTTCAAGGCGGTTCGAACGGCAGCGCCGGGAGAAAGGGCAGCAGGCCATATCCCTTGGCATGGTTGCTGTCGCCGCCGGTGACCGGCAGGAGGCCAAAAAGCAGGCTGGCCGGGCAAGCACCCTGTTGCCGAACCAACCGATGACGACCCTGCTGGCTGCGCAGTCCGCCCAGTTGAACGGCGACAACCAAGCCGCTCAACAGTTTTTCAGCCAGTTGGCGGAACAGCCTGAAGCAGCTTTTCTAGGCCTGCGCGGGCTTTGGATGCAGGCGATGAAAGACGGGCGCACACGCGACGCCCTGCATTTCGCCAAGCTGGCGCACGACCAGCAACCGAACTCGGTTTGGGTCATGGACAGCCTGTTCGAGTTGCAGGCGCGGCTCAGCCAATGGGACGATGCCCACAAATCCCTGGCTGCGGTGCGAAAATCGAAAAACCACCCGGCCGAAAAGATCGAGATGGAATCTGCTCTGATCGATATCGAGCGCAGCCGGGCAACAGCCGCCACCGACAAAGCGGCGGCACTGCAAATGGCAAAGGACGCCGCCAAGAAGCTCCCCGAGTTTGCGCCAACTACAGCTCAACTTGCTCTGATGCACATTGCCAATGGCCGCCGCGGCCGGGCCGAGAAGGTGCTGGAAGAAGCCTGGAAAATTGAACCGCACCCCATGCTGGCTGCTGTCTACAAGGGCGTGGTGGATCAGGTTTCGGTCGAAAAACAATTCAGCATTGCCAAGGGGCTCGCTGCTAAACGTCCGAATCATCCGGAAAGCCGCTATTTGATTGCTACATTCGCCATGGCAGCAAAGCAGTGGGGTGAAGCACGCAAGGCGGTTGAACCGCTGACCCGCCAACACCCTGACGCCCGCGTTTGCCGCTTGATGGCGGAAATAGAAATGCATGGCTTCAACGATGCAGATGCGGCCAGGGAATGGCTCGCGCGTTCGGCTTCCGCCAGCCCTGAACCTGCCTGGGTATGCCGGGAAACGGGTGCCGTGCAGGGTGAGTGGTCCGCTGTTTGCGATGAGAGCAAGCTGTTCGGCACACTGGAATGGCGCATACCGCACCATCTCGTCCCTGCCCTGCCGTCCGTGCTGGAGGCGTCATCGTCAAGCCGTGGCGGCCTCCCCGTCGCCCCCGCGCCTGCCGCGGGACGGTCAGAAGACGCTGCGCCTGTGATCGTCGATGCGATCGCGGAACCGGTCGAACCCAAGCCTGCCAATTAGACGGAGGGGCCGCATGTCCGCAGCCAATTTTATCGAATTCCTTGGCGTCCATTTTACGGAGGTTTCCAAGACCTGCATCCGTGCCGAGATGGAAGCAACCGAAGCCCATACCAATGGCAATGGCGTCGTGCATGGCGGTATTTACATGTCGTTTGCCGATACACTGGGCGCACGCGGCACCATTATGAACCTGCCAGAAAACTGCATGACCAGCACGTTGGAGTCAAAAACCAACCTGTTGCGCGGCATGAATAGCGGCAAGATCATCGGCGAGGCACTGCCGGTTCACGTGGGGCGTACAACACAGGTCTGGCGCACGACTTTGACCAACGAGGATGACAAGAAACTGGCGGAGATAACCCAGACTCAACAGGTAATCGAAACCAAACCGGACCACCCCGTCACCCAGCGGCAGCAAGCCACCAAGGCACGGGGCGGGATCTGAGACCTTCCCCTATTGGGGATCAGGCAGTGGCGAAATGCTGCGCAGGTATTTGATGATGGCCGCCACATCATCCGGTTTCATTTGCGCATAGAAGCCAAATCCCATTGGTGGGAACGTCTTGCTGCCGTCAGGGCGCGTTCCCGTAGTGATGATCTTGATCAGATCAGCGTCGCTCAAATCACAGATACCATCCTTGTGCGGCGTGATATTTGGCGCAACCGAAACGCCCCATGGCCCTGAGAAATGCATGCCGCCGGCGCCGAGCGCATTCACCCAATCCGGCCCCGGCCCGGGGGTCGAATGACACTCTACGCAGTCCGCCACAGGGCCTGCCAGATATTCACCGTAGGCAACAGTCACGCCAGGTGGAATATCCGCGACCTGACCAACCGGCGGACCATATGACGGGGGCAGCGGCATCCGATACACGGATTTTTTCTCACGATTGCTAACCGGTTTGACCGTCCTGAGGTACGCAACCATGGCGTTGACGTCAGTGTCACTCACTTCACGGTAAAGGGCGATTGGCATTGGCGGGCCGATGATTGAGCCATCCGGCCGGGTGCCTTCACGGATTGCTTTGACAATCTGCGTATCGGTCCAGGTACCGATACCCGTTTCCTTGTCTTGGGTAATGTTCGGCGCAATGGCAGTGAAGGCTTTTCCTCCACCACAAAACAGCCAGACAATTCCTTGCTCATGTCCGGGCCAGCAGGGCCGAATGGCGTATGACAATTGCCGCACGCAGCGACCGCATTGATCAGATAAGCCCCCCGTTCAATCGCTGTTTCTGCTGTAGCGCTGACGCTCCACATCAATCCTGCGGCGGCGACTATGCCTACGTGTTCCATCCCGGCTGATCGGATAGCCCTCGTCGCTCTGCGTTTTTCATGGCACGCTGTGTTTTGACCGAGGCGCGGGATGGGAGAGCGACATGGTGATCAAGCTTCACAGTCAGGCGACGACGCCACCGAAGATCAGGGCGGCCATACAGGCCAGTGACGACCCTGCGTGGGTTCTTGCCGAGCGTCACGGGACCACGGAACAGACCGTATGGAAATGGCGCCAGCGTGCCAGCGTGCCAGCGTGGAGGATCGCAGCCACACGCCCCATCGCCTTCAGACGACGTTGACGCCAGCGCAGGAAGCTGTCGCGGTGGCCCTCCGCAAGACGCTTTTGGTCTCGCTGGATGATCTGCTGGCGGTGGTGCGCGAGTTCTTGAACCCGAATGCCTCCCGCTCTGGCCTTGACCGCTGCTTGCGTCGGCATGGCGTGGGGGCCCTGCGCGCCCTGAAAGCAGCATCGCCCCGGCCAAAGCACAGCGCCTTCAAAGCCTATGAACCCGGTTCCATCCCCATCGACCTGAAATACCTGCCACCGATGGCAGAGAGAGCCGCCGCCGTTCCCTCTTCGTGGCCATCGACAGGGCAACGCGTTGGGTTGTTGTCAGGGTCTACAACAGCAAGACAGCGGCCAATGCCCGGCGCTTCCTGCGCGCCCTGGAGCGCGCCTGCCCGATGCGGATCCGCCCCATACTCCCGGATAATGGAAAAGAGTTCACGGATCGCCTCTTCGGTCTGCGCCAGCGCGCCGCAACAGGCGCGCATGAATGAGACACGCTGGGCGCCGCCCTCGATATCGATCATCGCCTGACGCCGCCTAGGTCACCTCAGACCAACGGTATGGTCGAACGGTTCAATGGCCGCATCGAAGAGGTTCTGCAGAGCCATCCCTTCCGATCCGGCGAGGTTCTGGAAGCCACGCTGCTTCGCTATGTCTGGCTTTACACCCAGCCGCTGCCGCAATCAGCCCTGGGCAGCAAGACGCCCTTGCAGGCAATGAAGGGATGGCGAAAACTCAAACTAGAGCTGGTCAGGAAACAGCCATATTACCTTCCTGGATGGGACAGGGAGAGCCAATCTGTTACGGGCCATCTGAACAGCCTCCCTTCCCTATCATTGATTATGCAATGAGGTAGGGAGCCTTGCACAACATGCTATGGCAGGCAATTGGAAAGCATTCAATAGATTGCATGTTTCAAGTTCCGCAAAGCGGCTCCGGAAACAGTCGCCAGGAAGGTTCATGGCCACGCCGTTCACAACACCTGCCGGTGCTAGGCCTCTAACAAAATCGGAAGCGCCTGGTTATAGGCATCCTCCGCCCGCGCGCGGATTTCTGGCTCGCTGCAGCTGCCAATGGGGTGATCCACCATAAGAAACGGATAGTCCGGCAGACCGATGGTGCGGGCAATGTTCTTTGCGGTCACCTCAAACGGATGGGTGCAGAGAACCAGAGCACGCTTGCCTAGCTGTTCGAAGGTAATGCCGTCATGCAAACTGCACGTCGAACAAGACCCTCAATCACCCAGGCCGGTAACGATGAAGTCGACCTTAGCTGCCATTTCTGCAAGCGTTTCGGACGGCGCGGGGGCGCTCGCGTTCGACTTGTCATACAGCGGCGCGATGGTACAGCCATGCCGCTCTACGAACAGGTCGGCGATAGCGGTCAGCATCAGGGAGGCGTTCAGCTTGTTGTTGTGCAACACGCCGATGGTCTTGCCGGAGAGGTCCGGCACGGCCGGTGCGCGTGACAGATTTCTATCCGGCACGCTGGCGGTGGGGTCATAGAGTTGCATATATTGGATATTTCCTTCCCTTGTTAGGTATTGGTGAGTGCAACCATCAGAACGGTCGCTTTGCCATTAGCCGCTTCGACGGTGCGTCCCCTGCTGCCAACATCATCCGGCTGCATGTAGTCGCCAGCTTGGATCATCGCCGATGCACCGTCACTGGCGGCAACGAGTATCTCCCCGGAGAGCATTACCAGCAGTTGCCTGCTTGGCGATGGGTGTGCTGCATCCTTTCAGCCATCCGGTCCGCCCGACCAAGTGTAAGCGGTCGCGGAGATGGCGTCCGACAATCCCATTGGCAGTGCGGGCGGCGCAAAATCGAACGTCCGCAGCTCAACATCGACCGTGACGAGATGGGTTTCGCCTGCCTCATTCGCAAACAAATGCCAATGGACTATCGGGGCAATCATCCAGCTAACTTCCTGCCTAATCGGCTAGTGCGATAAACAAAGCCTCCCATGGCTCACCGTCCTGGACAATCGTCCGGTGTCCCTTGCCGGTCGTGTCTTCAGTAAGGATGCAGGCGCCGCTGCGGACAATCGCCCTAGTTCCATCGCCTACAATTATTTCAGCCGTACCGGAGAGTACAACGGCGTATTGGCGCTTCGGTACATTCCGCCATGGGGAGTCTCCACCTTTACGCGGAAGGGCCCTTATCCTAACAAACTGCGCCACCGGGACCGGAGCAGAAACATCAAAAGGGGGTGCGGGCGGTGCGTACTGCATCAACTGCATTGACACCTCTTGGCGCTCTAAATGACTCTCCCCTGCCTCGTCCGTCCATAGATGCCATTATCCTTCTCCTTTGCTACTTGCTAGTCGCAGTCGATGCACACGCTGATCGGCTTCGACTGCATCAAAGACGATCGGGCGCGGCTCCAGCTTGGGATGAAGCATGAATGCCCCCCTGCATCGCCGCCGCCCATGGTGATGAGGATGTCTTCGGGTTGGAGGCCGCGGTGGATGAAGCCCGCTTCAACTAGAGCGTGGGAATCATCATTGTGTTGTTTAGCGTACTCGCTCTCGCGGTACTTGCCGACGCTTTTCATGCCTTGGACCGAGCGCTTGGCATGGCTGAACAGGAACTCCTGTGTGTCTTTCCGGCTCCAACCAGCGCCAGCAATGATGCGCATGTGCTCCGGCGACAGGATCACGACGCTTTGGCCAAGCGTGATGCAGCCATAGTTCGCCATGGCGTCGGCGATTGAGCCCAGCACTTGCTCTGGCGTGCTGCCGCTATGGTTTTCCACATTGAAGAAGCCACCACCCGCAAAGCAGGTAACGCTGGAAACGCCGTCCGGATAATCCAGTTCCTGGCAGAGTAAGGGCCAGGGGTTACCGCGGGCGCGTTCTGCTATGCAAAAGCTGTACTTGCCGGGATTGCCCTGGGTGGATTTGTCGGAGATGCCGGGAATCATCTGAAAGACATTGCGCAGGATCAACCGCGTCGCCCGGCCGATGGTGGCGTTCGCGCGATTGCCGGGCCCGAACAGGTTCACGTCGGCATTTATGCCGATGTCGTCGGCATACTGGCCGCTCACAATCAGCAGGGGAGCCGAGCCGCCGGTGCTGGCCGTTGAACCATGAAAGTTAAAACCAGGCTCGTTCATCGCTTCGAACGCCGCAACGACGACCGGGAAATACTCCGGCAGGCATCCGGCCATCACCGCATTCACCGCCGCGGCGTGGACGGTCAGTTCCAGCCCGGTCGCCGGATGCTGGGCAAGCACTGTCTCCCGCGGCCTACCCTCATAAAGAAGCATGGCCTCGACGCGTTCCGTATGCGGAGGCACCACCGGCAAACCATCGGTCCAGCCCTGCTCATAACAATATTCAATGGCGGCCAGAACATCGTCCGGCACCTCATGAATTTGGGAGGCATCAAGTGGCATTGGCGGTTCCTCAGGTGTTCTTTGGCACTTTCTGGCCAAGGAAATTACCATATTCAAGCGACCGCTAACAGTCCTTCTGCAACTATCGTCTTGAGGGCAGGGCAAGGCGCGCCGATAATGCCAATGAACTATATATCCGGATTGACCGCAGAGGCGGACACGATGAATAGCGTTGTTGACCTACCCAAAACTGCCGGGAGCGTACTGGAACGCGCGCAAAGCGTCACCGGCTTGCTGCAGGATGCAGCCCCTAGAATTGAGGCAAACAGTGGCCTGACAGATGATGTGGTTTCCGCCATGCATCAAGCCCGCTTGTTCAGAGCGACCATGCCAGCTTTTCTCGGTGGTGACAACATCGACCTGCACACCCATGCGCAGTTGATAGAGACCATCGCATCATCGGACGCGAGCACAGCCTGGTGCCTGAGCCAGGGTTTGGGGTGCGCCATGGCCTCCGCCTTTATGTCGCCGGATGCCGCCAAACGATTTTTCGGCTCCCCAGATTCCGTACTGGCGTGGGGGGCAGGCATCCAGGGCAAGGCGGTCGCGTGCGACGGCGGTTACCGGGTCACCGGCAAATGGCAGTTCGCCAGCGGTTCCCGTCATGCGACTATCCTGGGTGGCCACAGCTATGTGTTTGAAGCCGACGGCGAGACCCCGCGGCTGCATGCCAATGGCCGGAAAGCCGACCGCACCGCCCTGTTCATCCGGGAAAAGGCAATCGTGCACGACGTTTGGGATGTTATCGGTCTGCGCGGCACCGGCAGCGATACCTTTGAGGTAGATAACCTGTTCGTGCCGGAGGACGAAACGGTCGACAGGGAAGACCGTACGGTTCTGAATGACGCCTCCCCGATTTTTCAGGTGCCGTCCTCGCTCGTCTACGCCATAGGTTTTGCCGGACTGCAACTGGGTATCGCCAGAGCGATCCTGGACGAGCTGCGCGATCTGGCGAAGAACAAGCAACCACGCGGAATGGCGACTGCACTCAAGGACAGTGTCGTTTTTCAGACTCAGTTAGCGCAATTGGAGGGCCGTCTGCGCTCCGCACGGGCTTACCTGCTGGAAACGGCTGAGCAGGCCTATACCCAAACGGCCAAAGATGGCCGGATATCTAGCGACAGCCACATCGCCATCCGCCTTTGCTCCACTCACGTCATCAACGAGGGTGCTGCACTGACTACCGACGTCTACCGGGCCGCCGGCGCGACAGCGATCTTCCCGACCAACCCGTTTGAGCGGCGGCTGCGTGATGCGCTGACGGCATCACAACAGGTGCAGGGCCGTATCGATCACTATGCAACTGTCGGGCGGCATCTGCTGGGCCTCAAACCTGACGCCAACATTTTTCTATAACCCTGGAATACAGCCGGGATCCGGCGAAAACAGGACCGAGTAACTCTTAGGGAACCCCTGCCATGGCAACGTTTGACCGCACTGTCGAAGACATCAGCAACATTGTGAACCTGGAGCACGTGAATACCCGCGTCGCCGACCAGCAGTTGGGCATTACGTTCTATCTGATGGGGCTCGGCGGCACGCGCGATCCCTATCAGATGGCCGGTACCGGCAACATGTGGATCAACTTTGGCCGCCAGCAGTTCCACCTGCCAACCCACCCGGACGCGCAGGTACTGAACGGCGTCACCGGTGTAGTGATGCCCGACCGGGCCGCGCTGCTGGAGCGGCTGGAAAGCATCAAGGACACGCTGAAAGGCACACAGTTTGCCTTCTCCGAGCAGAACGACCACGTGGCCGTCACCTGCCCCTGGGGCAATAAAATCCGCGTGCATGAGCCAGACGAACGCTTCGGCACCATGCAGCTAGGCTTGCCCTATGTGGAGATCAACACGCCGCAAGGCACGGCCGACGGCATCGTGCGCTTTTACCAGCAGATCATGAGTTGCTCTGCCTGGACCAGCAAGGACGTCGACACGGCCTGCGCCAATGTCTCAGTCGGCGATGGCCAGACCCTGATCTATCGCGAGACCGCAGACGCAATTCCCGACTATGACGGCCACCACATCGCAGTCTATCTAGCGGACTTCTCCAGCCCTTACAAAAAACTTCTGGAGCGGAAGATGGTATCGGAGGAAAGCGACCAGCACCAGTACCGCTTCCTCGATGTGTTCGACCCCGACAGTGGCGAAGCGCTGATCCGCATCGAGCACGAGGTCCGCTCCATGCGCCACCCGATGTATGCCCGCCCGCTGGTCAACCGCGACCCGCGCATGAACAACCGCAACTACGTGCCTGGCTACGAAGCCGTGTCCTACGCAACGCCGTTCCAGCCGTAAGACTGAAAAATAACCACAAGGAAACGCCTAGCCATGACCAATTTCGTACTCATCCATGGTGCCTATCAGGGCCCCTGGATCTGGAAGCAAGTCGCAGACAAGCTCCATAGCCAGGGCCACACGGTCTATGTTCCCTGCCTCGACGGCTGCGCCGAGCGCTCGAGCAGCGCGCGCCTGGGAATCAACACAGAGACCCATGCCGACGAGATTGTCGACATGATGAAGCTGGAAGACCTGAACGACGTCGTTCTGGCAGGCACTTCCTGCGGCGGCATGGTCATGGCGAGGGTTGCGGAAATGGCGCGCGATCGGGTCGCCAAAGTGGTCTTTGCAGACGCTCTGGCGCTGTTCAACGGCGAGAAGGTCCGCGATATCGTCAAGCCGTCAGCGCCCATCGAGACCGATGTCAGCGTCGGCCCGACGCGGGATGACCTGATCAACCGCAGCTTCAAGGACATGGACCCCGCCATGGCCAGTTACGCTGCCGACCGTATGCGCCTGCACCCCCGCGCCTGCTTTTATGAGCCGGTGCGACTCGTCAGCTTCTGGGAGCAGAAATGGGACGCTGTCGTCATTTACTGTCCCCAGGCGCAGAACCCCGGCCGCCCGCACCAGGAGCGCT
Source organism: Alphaproteobacteria bacterium (assembly GCA_965202745.1). Classification (GTDB taxonomy): domain Bacteria; phylum Pseudomonadota; class Alphaproteobacteria; order Bin95; family Bin95; genus JACKII01. Next base: position 59,723 of record CBDBCB010000009.1, on the reverse strand, counting down.
GCGCCCAGAAGCTCGGTGCGCGCTGGCATGAGATCGACACCGGCCACTACCCCATGCTAACCACGCCTGACGAACTCGCCCGCCTGATCGTCGAGGGCTGACGGGATCACCGAATTCGATCTTTCCTCACTCGTTGCCGCCGGCGGGATTTTCCTGCTGGCGGGAACGGTGAAGGGTGTCATTGGATTGGGTCTGCCGACAATCTGCCTGGGGCTGTTGATCCTTATCACGGACCTGCCGGGCGCAATGGCGCTGATGCTGGTGCCGTCATTCGTGACCAATGTCTGGCAGGGCTGCGTTGGCGGCAATCTGGGCTATTTGCTAAAGCGGCTCTGGCCTTTTCTGGTGCCCGCGACAGCGTTGGTATTTGCAGGTGGCATGGCATTCACGGCAATAGACCTGACCTTGCTATCCGCCCTCCTCGGCCTGTTGCTTGTTACTTATGCCGGCCTGGGCCTTGCCGGTATCCGACCATCGATCGCGCCCGGCGGAGAGCAGTGGGCAGGCCCGTTCTTCGGCGCTGTCAACGGGCTGTTTACCGGCCTTACCGGCTCCTTCGTCGTGCCGGGTGTCATGTTTCTACAAGCCATCGGCCTGCCGCGCGACCAGCTGGTACAGGCAATGGGTATCACGTTTACGATGTCCACAGTTACATTGGCTCTGACGCTTGGCGGCAATGGCCTGCTGAGCGGCGAGTTAGGTCTGATTTCGTTGGCAGGCGTGTTGCCAGCCTTGCTTGGCATGATGCTCGGCCAACGGATCCGTCAAGTTCTCTCCGAGGCATTGTTCCGCAAGGCTTTCTTTGGCACTCTGCTGCTGCTGGGCGGTTATATCATGGCCAGAGCGCTATCCTGATAAACCGCGACCAAACCGGAAGCCATTGTTACGCGTATCAAGTACAGATATCCATTTGGAGTTGAATATCGGTGCGCGCATTCATGATTTTGTTATCCGCCTTGTGGCTCGCCGGTTGCTCGGTCTTCGGCGACCGCTCGTCCTATGAAGCCCCGGACTACACCGTCTTGGAGAATATCGGCCCCGATACCGAAGTCCGGCAATACGCACCCCGCCTCGTTGCGGAGGCAACGGTAGACAACCAGGAACCAGACGCCGGGCGCAACGCTGCTTTCAGGCTGCTATTTGACTACGTCTCAGGCAATAACCAAGCTGCCGAATCCATCTCCATGACGGTGCCTGTGGAAACCCTCGCGGGCGAAAAGATCGCCATGACCGTGCCGGTAGAGGCCAGCAAAGCCAGCGGCACGATGAGCATGCGGTTCTTTTTCCCTGGCGGACACACGCGGCAGAACGCGCCGCAACCACTCGATCCTAGGGTGAAAATCCTGGAATTGCCGGAGACCGTCGCCGCCGTCCGCACCTATACCGGCTCCACCGGCGAACAGCACCTGATCGGGGAGCAGGCGACCCTGCTTTCCCAATTGGAAGGCACGGCATGGCGAGCCGCTGGCGAACCATCCGCCCTGTTCTACGATCCGCCATGGACGCTCTGGTTCCTGCGCCGCAACGAGGCAGTCGTGCCGGTTACGCGTTAGTCAGCCCCTTCTCCTCTTGCTCACTCCGCGTCCCCGTGCGGTAATGGTCATTAACGATAACGACCGTATGAGGACGCCCCATGACACTCTCCACCGTAAGCGACGTTGATACGTCGAGCGGCAAGCATCTGGCGGGCAAATATGCCATCGCCGGAATTGGCGAGACCGCCTATCTCCGCGGCTCCAACCGCACCACCCGCTCCATGGCGACAGAGGCTATCTCCGAAGCCATGGCCGACGCCGGCATGAATGCCGACGATGTCGATGGCATGCTGAGCTATTCCAGTGGTGACAGCACCTTCTCGCCCTTCATCGCGGGCGACCTGAGCATCCGCCTGAACTTTTACATGGACTGCTTCGGCGGCGGCTCCTCGACCGAGGCGCTGATCGGCATGGCCATGGGCGTGATCGAAGCCGGCATGTGCAAGACGGTTGCCATCTTCCGCTCCATGAACGGCTTCAGCCAGGTGCGCATCGGCGGCACCGGTGCCCGCTCTGCCGTTCCGGTGAAGGGCGACGAGCTGCACTCCCGCGCCTATGGCTGGCAGGCGGCAGGCCAGATGTTCGCCCCCACCTTCATGCGCCACATGTACGATTACGGCACCACGCCGGAGCAAGTGGCCATGGTCAAGGTCACGCACTCCCAGCACGCAGCGCGCAACCCGAAGGCCTATTACAAGACCCCGGTCACCGTGGATGAAGTGCTTTCCAGCCGGTTCATCGTGAAGCCACTGCACCTGCTCGATTGCTGTGTCGAGACAGACAACGCTAACTGCATCATCATCACCCGCGCCGAGCGCGCCCGCGATCACGCCGACCGGCCCCAGGCTCTGATCCAGTCCATTGTCGGCCGCTGCTGCAAGCCGCGCATCGACATGCACTACCAGCATGGCCCGATCAGCACCGTGGCAGGCCACTACGCCAAGGACATTCTGTTCCCGAACGCCGGGCTCGGGCCGGAGGATGTGGACGTGACCGGCGCCTATGACGCCTTCACCTTCACCTCCATGCTTCAGCTAGAAGACTATGGCTTCTGCAAAAAGGGCGAAGGCGGCGACTACGTCTCCAACGGTACCATCCGCCTAGGCGGCAAGCGGCCCAACAACACCGCGGGCGGCCACCTATGCGAGGGCTACACTCACGGCATCAACATGGTGATCGAGAACGTCCGCCAGTTGCGGGGAGAGATTGACGACATCTGTCCCATCGGTCCCGACGGCAAACGCCAGCACACCCACGACTATTCCGACAGCGGCACCTGCCGGGCGGTGAAAGACGTGAATGTCACTGCGAACCTCGGCTGGGCAATGCCGGGCACCGGCTCCGCCATGATCATGGTCAAAGGGTAAGGGAGAAGAAGAATGTCACAGATCACCGCTGAACACCTGGGCATGACGCTCACCATCGACGACCTGGACCACGAGAACAAAGACTACTTCGCCTATTGCGCAAAAGGTGAGTTCCGCCTCCAAAAGAACCCCAACAACGGCCTGCTCCGCTATCCGCCGACCACGCGCTGCCCCTGGACCGGCGACGCTGAGTCCGAGTGGGTACCCGTCGAGGGCAAGGGCACGGTCTATTCCTACAACGAGGTCCACCACGCCATTCAGCCCGCATTCAAGGCCATTGCGCCCTACATGATGATGCTGGTCGAACTCGACACCCAAAAGGGCGCGCCGAGTGAGATGGAGGGCCTGCGCGTTGCGGGCAACCTCGTGACGGCGGATGGCGAGATGGCCCCGCCGGAGATGGTCAAACAGATCGGCATCGGCAGCCGTATGAAGATGGTGCTGAAGAAACTCTCCGACGACATCGCCCTACCCATGTGGACCCTGGACGAAGACGCCGAGCAGCCGGCCAAGCCTTGGCGGTATGCGCAGGAGTAGTGGCTGCCCAAGAAAAAACCTTCACCCTCCGTATGTCGAAGGGTGAAGGTTCAACAAGGTCAGCGCGCTTTGCCCTTTGCTAAGTTCAGGGTGAAGCGCATTTTTTAGGGAATTATATTTCTAAGTAACATTGCACTGAATTATTCCTAACCTGGTTTTGATTTTCTATCCGGCGACGCCTTGAAGAATGCGTTGCGCAGGTCTTTCATCTCCGCGCCGGGCATATCGTATTCCTGTTCCATTTCAGCCTTGCTCGGCTGGTAGTGAGAGTCAGCTAGTTTTTCAGAGAGTGTTCTGTCTTTGGGTTTGAGTTTGGTCATTTGGCTTATCCTTTCGCGATCATAAGATAGGGGTTTAACCGAACGGGAGCTGTGGTTCAGACTATCTATGCCCATGTGCAATTGAAGGTGTCTGAAACCGCTTATATTCAAGAATGTTTTGAAAGGTTAGTAACCGCATTCGCGCATACTGAACATCAATAATTTCAAGAACAGACTGATTGTTTGCGATATCATGTTCGAGAACCGCTTTCCAAACCATTATCTGCAATCAAATCAACGTAGCGCAAACGCTTTCCCGCCATGCTACAAACCAAATCGCTCATCTGGTCAATGGTATCCTTGGGACGTCTGTTGTGACGGCTAGAGAACTCATTAACATAGCGTTGTAGATGCTTGGGGCTCATCTTGTGATAAATGCCCTGATAGCCACGCTTCATCGGTGCCCAGAAGCTTTCGAAACCGTTTGTATGTGCCATGTTACGGACGTATTCACCCATTGAGTGTTTGACCGCTTGATGCGCCCTGTTAATGCCCTTGTAGGCGCGCGCCTCGTCGGGGAATACCTGGGCATCCTTGGTAGTATGATTGGTCACAAAATCTTGTAGTGTATGCGCAGCGGTTCTTTCAACCACCTTGGCAACCACGCGGCCGGAGTTGCGATCCTTGATCCCGGCCACGGCGGTTTTGCCCACCGCGCCGCGGCCGGCCTTGAGTTTTTTGCTAGCGTGTTTGTTCTGTTCCTTACCACCCATGTAGGTTTCATCCGCTTCAACTGGACCTTTGAAAACTGGACTATTGGACCCATGAGCCTCACGGAGACGGTGCAGCATGAACCAAGCGGCCTTCTGCCCAATCCCGAGCTCACGATGCAGCTTCATGCTAGAGATACCCTTGAGATTGGTGGCGAACAGGTAAAGCCCAACCGCCCAGACACGATAGGGTAGCTTTGATCCCTGCATGATATTGCCAACCCGAACAGTGAACATCGGCTTTTTCGGGCAGTCATTGCAGCGATGCGTCATGCTCTTGTGGGCCACGCCGACTTTTACATTGATAGAACCGCAGTGAGGACAGTGTGGCCCTTCCGGCCAGTGCTGGGCCTCAATCCATTTCCGCGCCTTTTCTTCATCCCCGAACATTTCTGCAATTTGCAAAAGCGTCAGACCATTCCGCTCATGTCGTCCCGGTGCATTTTTTGCCATGTTTCCTCCTAATGTGACTCTATGGTAAATCATAGAATCAAATGGGGTAATAGGAAAATGTTACTTAGAGATATAATTCCCTTTTTTTGAACACCTACCCTTCGCGCTTCTCAAGCACTTCCTTGAAGATCGCAGCGCCGGTCATGGCAGTCGGCCAGCCGCTGTAGAAGGCCAGGTGGGTGATGATCTCTTTGATCTCGTCCACCGTCACACCGTTGTCCAGCGCGCGGTTGAAGTGGCCGGCCATCTGGCGTTCTTTGCCCAGCGCTATCAGCACCGAGACCACCATCAGCGAGCGGTCGCGCTTAGAGAGGCCGGGGCGTTCCCAGATATCTCCGAAGACCACATCCTCGGTCAGTTCGATCAGTTTCGGCATAAAATCGCGGACAGCATCGCGCGGGGATTGCTCGGCCATAGTGGCGTTTCCTTTTGGTTTACGAAGAAGGTTCGGGCGGTGAGCCTAGCCCCCTCCCGCGCTATCAGTCCATAGGGATCAGCACCATGCTCTGGCTGGCCCCGCCGAAAGCCCCGTCCCGGTCGAACAGTTCCGTTTCGGTGGTGCCCAGGCCGTTCTGCCGCCAATGCTGGCGGTTGCGCAAACCGATCCAGGGACCTTCCGGCAGGCGGGCCAGGCGCACGTCAAGCCCTACATTCGGGAACCACTTGGCCTTGCGGTTGCGCCAGCCGTCCGGGCGGCGGATGCCGCTGGACCAGTCGGCAATACTCGCGGCAAGGGCCATCGGCGTCTCACCCGGGAACAGGGGCCGGTCGTAGCGGAACCAGTTGACCTTGTCCGCCGTCATCCGCATCTCGGTCACGTCGCCGAGCCACGGCTGACCCGGCCCGCGCAGAGGGCTGGGCCCCGCTGTCTCCGGCGCCATGGGGACAAAGTCAGGCTCCGGCATGCCAGGGCATTCCATGCCGCGGGCAAAGGCCGCCTGGGCTGCCGCCTGCAGGAACAGGCCGCGCCCGCCCTGACGCAGCACCTCGACCCGCACCTCGGTTGCTGCACGTGGCCACCGGGCGTAGCAGATAGATCGAGGCGGTCAGCGGCAGCAGCGGATTGGCTGGCTCATTGTCCAGCGCTTTAGCCTTTAACTCGCAGGTGCCGGTCAGCATCGCGCCGACCGCGCCGCCGTGCATCCCCGGGCCGTTGAAGCCGCCCGCCGCCTGGCGCGGAACCCAGAGGTCGCCCTCGATGGTAAAGATCGTCTCTTCGCTCACAGCAAGTCTCTCAGCATCGCCACCAGCGGTTTGTCGGCTGGCGGCATCGGGTAGTTCTTCATCTCGTTGGGCCTGGCCCAGGCAAGCTTCTGCCCTTCCAGCGACTGGGGGTTGCCCTCCCACACACGGCAGACAAAGAGCGGCATCAGCAGGTGAAAGTCCTCGTACGTGTGGCTCGCGAAGGTGAATGGCGCGAGGCAGCTCTCCGCCGTATCGACGCCAATCTCTTCCTTCAGCTCGCGGATCAGCGCGGCTTCCGGCGTCTCGCCCGGATCGACCTTGCCACCCGGAAATTCCCAGAGCCCGGCGAGTTGCTTGCCCGGCGGACGCTGGGCAAGCAGAACCCGCCCGTCCCGGTCCACCAACGCCACCGCCGCCACCAATAAAGGCGCACGCGGCGCCAGCCGCTCGAAGAAGACCGACTCGATTGCCTCTTCAGCGCGAGCAGGCGTCACCACCATCCCGCGCCCGCACTCCACCATCCCCGCATGGCGCAAGACCTGCATGGACGCGGCGTTAGCAGTGAACACGCGGGCATGCACGCGCTTCAGGCTCAGGCGCGTCAGGCCACATTCGGTGACCGCCTGCACGGCCTCGCTCATATAGCCCTGCCCCCAAAAGGACTGGCCCAGCCAATAGCCCAACTCGCCTTCCCGCCGGACCGCATCCAGATCCAACCCGATATATCCCACCGGCTCACCGGTCGCCCGCATGGTGATGGCCAGCAACAGGCTGGTGCCGTGAGCCATATTCTCCATGGACCGGGCAATGAACTGCTCCGCCTCACCCGGCGGGTAGGGATGCGGGATGCGCGAGGTATAGCGGGAGACCTCCCACTGCCTGACATTAGCCTCCACCCACGACGCATCTTCCAGCAGCGCTGGGCGCAGGCTCAACCGGTCCGTTTCCAGCGGCAGGAAGTCTAGCTGACGAGCATCCATCGTTAGCTGCGGTAGTCCGCGTTGATCTCGATATAGCCATGGGTCAGGTCGCAGGTCCAAATCTTGGCATGGCCGTTGCCAACCCCGATCTCCACCTCAATGGAGATTTCCTGCCCCTTCATATGGGCTGCCACCGGCGCCTCGTCATAGCCATCCACAACCTGCCCCTGGTCGGTGATCTTCACGCCGCCAATATGGATTTGCAGCCGGTCGCGGTCGGCTTTTTCGCCGGACTTGCCAACGGCCATCACAATCCGGCCCCAGTTAGCATCCTCGCCCGCAATCGCGGTTTTCACCAAGGGGGAGTTGGCGATTGCCAAGCCGATCTTGCGCGCTGCCAGGTCGCTGTCCGCGCCGGTCACGGCGATCTCCACGAACTTGCTGGCGCCCTCTCCGTCCCGCACGATCTGGTGCGCCAGGTCCAGACAGATGGCCTCCAGCTTTGCCGCAAAGTCCGCCAAAGCCGGATCATCGGTGCTGGCCGGCGCCGCGTTCCCGGCCTTGCCGGTCGCACACAGGATCACCGTGTCGCTGGTCGAGGTGTCGCTATCCACCGTGATGGCATTGAATGAGCGGTCTACAGCACCGCTCAGCACTGCTTGCAGCACGTCCGCCGGAACAGCAGCGTCAGTGCAAAGGAAGCCCAGCATGGTCGCCATGTCGGGCGCGATCATGCCGGAGCCCTTGGCGACGCCATTAATCCGCACGGTGACGCCGCCAATATCCGCCGTCGCCGTTGCGAACTTGGGGAAGGTGTCGGTGGTCATGATCGCCCGGCCGGCGTCGTGCCACTTGTCCGGGTCGATCACATTGTGCAGGCGCGGCAGCATGGAGGGGATGTGGTCCGCGGGGATGGGCTCCCCAATCACGCCGGTCGATGCAATATAGACCTCGTTCAGCGCGCAACCGGCCAGTTCGGCTGCCTTCTCCCCGGTTGCCAGCACGGTCGCCATGCCTGCCTTACCGGTGAAGGCATTGGAGTTGCCGGAGTTCACCACGATCGCGCGAGCCGATCCGCCGCCTTCCCGCAATGACTTCTGGCACCAGAGCACCGGCGCGCCAGCGGTCAGCGACTTGGTGAAGGTGCCGGCAACTGTCGTGCCTTCGTCCAGCAGCCACAAGGCCAGATCGTGGCGATTCTTGTATTTAATGCCGGCCTCCATCGCGCCCAGGCGCACGCCATCAATCGGCGGCAGTTCCGGGAAGGATGCAGGCGCGAGGGGGGAGATGGTAGACATCGGTCACAGGCTCCGGAGGATAGGTTCAGGCCGCTTAACGGCTTGCTAATGCCTCTACGGTATGTCCGGTTCACTGGCAATATCGGTAATCTGATAGGCGTCCAAAAACAACCTAAGCGAAACTAAACTTTTCTAAACATAACTAAACCGATTCAGCCTCAAACGGTTTAGGTGCGGTTTACTTGAAGCTTATCATAAGCGTACCGAAAATTTATGTCCGGTGACCGTTGCCTAGTGGTTCGATGGAACCGGATGGTAGTCACCTGTCTGCTGAATCGAACCACCACCATGGTGAAAGAGGGGGCTGATCGAAACGCCAGGCGCAATACCAAACCTCTCATCGTCATATATGGTGATTTGCGTCTGGAAACCCACCCCTGTCTCATCGCTTATTGGCCCGCAAATCCCTTGGCGGCCAGCCAAACCCAGTTTAGCTTATGGTCAAATCAAAATGAGGAAATGCCCGTGAACGATGCAAGCGCAAGCGGCTTCACGATATCGCCACTCTCGCCCGTATTGGGTGCGGAGATCATTGGCCTGGACCTGAAGCAAAAGCTAAGCGACGCCGCCAAAAAGCGGATTTTTGATGCTTTCGACACCTACCATGTGCTCTGCTTCCGCAGTCAGTCGCTAAGCAAGGAAGAGCAACTGGAGGCCACCACCCAATTCGGCGAGTTGGACGTGCATGTCCAGTCGAACCGCTCCTCCGACATTCCGCTGATCCACATCGTCAGCAACATGGACGAGAACGACATCCCGCGGCAGTCGATTGCCGGGCGGAACAGCGTGCATTGGCACTCTGACAAGTCCTACCGTCTGAAGCCCTCCCTCGCGACGTTCCTCTACAGCCTGGAAGTACCGGCAGAGGGCGGCGAGACCCAGTTCTCCAACACGATCAAAGCATTGGAAGCCATGCCGGCAGAACGCCAGGCAGCTCTCAAGCAACTAAAGGTCGTCCACTCCTGGCCGGATTCGAAACTGCGGGCGACCGGCAAACCGGCCACGGATGAGGAAATCGCCAGTTGGCCGCCCATGCCCCAGCCCCTCACCCGCACCCATCCGCCCAGCGGCAAGCAGGGCATCTTCATCGGCCAGCACGCCGCCTATATCGAAGGCCAGGAAGACCAGGGCCGCGCCCTGATCGAAGAACTGGAAGCCTGGGCGACCCAGGACCGCTTCGTCTATAACCACCAATGGCGCGTTGGCGACATGCTGATGTGGGACAATCGCTGCCTGCTGCACCGCGCTGCCCCCTATGACGGCGACAAGTACCGCCGCCTAATGCACCGCACAGTTACCCAGGGGCCCGCAGCGTTTTAAGCAAGCAATTCAAGCAAGGAGTTACACCAATGGAAGTCATCCCAAGCGGTAAAGCCCTCGGCGCGGAAGTCCATGGCTTCGACCTTTCCCAACCCTGGACACCGGAGCGCGTAGCCCAGGTCACCAAAGCCTGGGGCGACAACCTCGTCCTGCTGTTCCGCGGCCAGAAGATCGAGGATGAGCACCTGCTCGCCATGGCCGATGCGCTGGGTGGCCAACAAGCCACGGGCAGCCGTCAGTATTTCCTCGATGCTGGCATGGGCACGGAGACCGGCCGGGTGTCAGCGCTGCCTGGTATCTCCATCATCTCGAACCTCGATAACGAGGGTAAGCCCGTCTACAAGCACCAGGGCAGCGGCAGCCAGGAATTGCTCTGGCACACCGACAATTCCTATGTGGATAGCCCGCCAAAAGCCAGCATCCTGCATGCCCTGCAGGTCCCGGTGAATGGTGGTGGCCACACCTCGTTCTCGAACCAGTACATGGCCTACGACTCCCTGCCCGACGACATCAAGGCCAAGATCGCGGGCAAGCACACCAAGCAGGATGCAACCCGCAACACGTCTGGTGGCGTTCGCCCGACCAAGACCCTGCCCACCACCTATGCGGAGGTCGAAGGGCCGGTGCATCCGCTGGTGCGCGTGCATCCGGATACAGGCAAGAAAGCGCTCTACCTCGGCCGCCGCTACGCCGCTCCCTCCAGCCACATTCTGGAAATACCAAACCAGGAGGGCGAGGACCTGCTTGACCTGTTGTGGGAAGCCGCAACCCAGCCGGAACTCACCTGGACCCAGACCAACTGGCAGGTTGGTGACGTGCTGATGTGGGATAATCGCTGCACCATCCACGCCCGTACTGCTGTTGACCAAACCCAGGCCCGCGTCATGCACCGCACCTTGGTCAAAGGCGAACTGCCCGTCGGGGCTTAAGCCGCCAGATATTCCCGCGGTGTCGGGGCCCATGCCTGAGGCTCAAATATAGAGATCGCTCTCTGTGAGACGCTCTCCGGCATGGGCTCCCGCCTCCGCGGGAGAGGGGGTAAGCGAGTGGTTCAGTCAGACCCGAAACCGCTCTAGAGCCAGTAAACGGCAGGGCAAAACCGTCAAAGGACCAGGCCATGATCGAACCCAAAAGCCCCGATGAATTCGTCATCGTCTCCAACGGCATGCTCGGCTATGGCTTCCGCGAGCAGTCCTTGCACGACGCCGTCGCAGCCGGCGTTGACCTGATCGCCGCCGATGCGGGCTCATCCGACCCCGGCCCCTACTATCTCGGCACCGGCAAGCCCTTTGTGGGCGAAGCCATGACCAAGCGCGACCTGAAGCTCCTGGTCAAAGCAGGCTACGATTCCGGAGCGCCCCTCATCATCGGCTCAGCAGGCGGCACGGGTGGCGATGAGCAAGTGGATTTCCTGGTAAAGTTGCTGAAAGAGGTGATGGCGGAACTCAACATCACCCGCAAAGTCGCCATCGTCCGCACGGAACTTGACAAAGCCGTCGTCCAGGAAGCTCTCGCCGACCAGCGTATCCAGACCTTCGAGACCAACCACCCCCTCAGCCCCGACGACATCGATCAGGCGAGCCACATCGTGGCCCAGATGGGCTGCGAAGCCTACTGGCCAGCCTTGCGCGAGAACCCCGACATCATCATCGGCGGCCGCGCCTGGGACGTGGCGAATATCGCAGCCCTGCCCCTGCTGAAGGGCTATCCCCGCGGCCTCACCCTCCACATGGGAAAGTCCACATGGGAAAGATCGTCGAATGCGGCAGCCTCGCGGCGCGTCCGACTGGCGGCAGCGACCTGATCCTCGGCCGCCTGCGCGACGACCATTTCCTGGTGGAGCCGACACACCCCGATAAAGCCTGCACCGTGCAGAGCGTCTCCGCGCATACCTTCTACGAAAAGACCGACCCTTTGATGCTGGCCGGGCATGGCGGCACCGTCGACCTGACCAAGACCGTGTTCGAGCAATATGACGAGCGCCGCGTGAAAGTTACCGGCAGCGCCTTCATCGCCGCCGACAAATACACGGTGAAGCTGGAAGGTGCCCGGCTGGCTGGCTACCGCGCCATCACCATCGGCGGTGCCCGCGACCCGCGCTTTATCGCCAATATCGACGGCATCCAGGCAACCATCATGGACAAAATCCGCAAGAGCCAGCCTGCCGATGTCCGCGACGACCAATATTCCGTCACCTTCCACCGCTACGGCCTCGACGGCGTCATGGGCGCGTGGGAGCCCGTAATGCAACCGGCGCACGAGGTCGGCGTACTGATCGACGTGATTGGCGAAACGCCTCAGATCGCGGAGGCCATCTGCGGCCTCACCCGCGCCGCCATCCTGCACGCGCCCTATCCGGGCCGCCAGGCGACGGCAGGCAACATCGCCTTCCCCTTCTCGCCTGCGGAGATTGACGCGGGGCCAGTCTATGAGTTCAACATCTATCACCTGATGGAAATTGACGACGCAGAGGGCTTTGGCCGGACGGAGTGGCTCTCATGAAGACCCTCTCCGAGATGGCGGAGGTCATCCGCTCCAAGAACGCAGGCCCCTTCGTCGTGACCTTCGACATCCTGTTCAACACGAAGGAAGAATTCGAGGCCGTCCGCACTGCCGGCCTGATTAACCGCGCCAAAGTCTGCGAGCTCTACAACGTCTCCGACAACGAGCTGCTGGGCTTCGAGTTCTACCCCTTGGCCAACGCCATCAAGTTCTCGATCCAGCGCCCGATCAGCGCTGGCGGCCCTGGCGACGCCGACGCTTACGGCGCGCAGCAGCATGCACCATTGCTGGATTTGGTTGCGCTTCCCTAGGACATTTCCTGTTCAAATCGGATCATTCAACGGCACCCCCGTTCCCGCGCAGGCGGGAATCCATGCCTCAGACGCAACCAAAAGGTCGTGACTCTCTGAGATATTCTCTGGCGTCGGCTTCCATCTTCACGGGAGCGGAATGAATTTGTGTGATCCGACCTGATCCAAAACCGCTACAAGGCGCTAGTCCCTACCCCGCCCGCGGCACCCAGCTCGGCGCTTCTCCGGCATACTCGGCGCCAGGATTGCCCCGCACCGTGGTGCGCCACATCATCCGGTCGTGCGTTTCGGCATCAAACCAGGTCGCCGCATGGATGGTACAGCGGTTGTCGTAGATGATCAAATCACCGGCTTCCCACTCATGCACATAGACGAAACGCGGCTCAGTGTAATGGCGCATCAACGCGTACAATAGTTGCGCGCCCTCTCCATCAACACCGGGTTCCATGCCCACAAACGGCCCGTCGACCCAATCCATCTGACCCGCTTCACACAGACAGATCGCCTTCTCACCGGTCACAGGGTGAGTACAGACCACCGGCTGGTGCTGCGGCCGTTCATGCAGCGCCAAGGGCTTCGGCGCATCGCCGGCACGCACGGCCACTTCGCCCCGCCCTATGCCGGGCTGCGCGTGAATGCCAATCAGCCCGTCAGCCTTCGTCTTCAGCGCAGGCGGCAACGCCTTGTAAGCGCCAATCCCATCAGCATAGAGCGTTTGCGCCTGATCCTTCGGCGCGGGCTGCACGCAAAAGAACAGCGAGATATCAGGCGGTGGCCGCCGGTAGCTTTGATCGGTATGCCAGCCGCGCTGACTGGGGTTGTGCTGGCGGCAATCGCTTGGCCGGCGGCGCATTGGAGACGATGAATATCTCCGGCACCTGCCCATGCACCTGATGCTTGGCCGTCAACGTATGGCGGTAGTCTTCCACTCTGGCTCAGCGGCTGTTCGTCAATATTCAAGAGGGCAGCCATCAACGCACCTCCTACACTGCCATCCGCAGCTTACTTCCGTTTGTAAGAGCCATCCTGCATCTTGAAGTAGGTTCCACGCGGCGCACCTTCGGCAATTTTCTGGGCAAACAAGCTGCCGACGGCGGAAACCGGCACGTTTTGCTCCTTGGCACGCTTTTCATAGATAGCACGGCGTTGGCTGTTCACATCCCGCACCAGAGCAGCCGCATCGCCGGACGCTGCGCCCCTGGTCTCGGTATATCCGTCATACCGCTCGGCTATAACGCCATCCATCCGGTACTGGTCCAGCTTATCAGCCACATAACCACCAGGCGCAGCCGCAAACAGCAACCCGCAGGCGACGGTCAGAACAGACAGAACATTCAGCAAGACACGCATTCGACTTCTCCCGCTAGAGCAAAGCCACATCCCCAGGACCGGGCCATTCGCTCGTCATCCAAAGCTAGAAAATACCCGGTTTGCTCTTGATGTCCTCTTCAGCCTGCTTCTCAAGCTTCACGCGGACTTCGGCATCAATTTTAACGTTCAGATTGATGGTTATCGGCTCTTTCGGCGCTTCCACCTTGACCGTCGGTTCACAGGCTGCGAGCAGCAAGACCGCCGGTCCAGCAACAATTGCCAGCATTCGTAGACTGTTCATCGGTTCCGCACCTCACATATCGCTGCTTGCGTCGCTACCATATAGTACGCCAATTGCGCCGCGCTACCAATCATCTGCCCAAGCTGCCGCGCAGCAGGTCGGCGCTGATGCGGTCTCCGGCCTGAATAGCTTCCAATATAGGCTCCAACCTGCCGCTCAGATTGATGTTGAAGCGGAACGGATGGCCCTCCAGCACGGCCGGATTATTGCCGTCCAGCCCGATGGCCAGCGAAAGCTCACCATCCATCGGCTTGGAAACGCCGATGCTTAGCTCGCGGTAGTGAAAATCCTCCAGCGTGCGGACCGCCAGTTCGACCTGAGAGCCTGCACTGGTCAGCGTGTTACGGGCCGAACCGAAATCGACCCGAATCACACCCGGCTGCTGACCATCCAATCTGCCCCCGCCAATCCCAACGCCTTTAGCGCGGATCGCAACCGGAATAGTACCTGAAATCAGACCGGTACCATCCAACCCTTCAACCTGCCACTCACGCAACAGGCGCTCCAAAGGCAGGGCCGATACGCGGACCAGCAGATCAGCTGCGCCATTCTGGTAGGTGGCATCACGCACCCGGATAGTCCCCCCCGCCAACGAGGTGCCTACCTCGCCCAGTTCAACGGTCAATCCACCACTGCGGCGTGGAATGGTGAAGCGGGCAAACACGTCGTCCAGCGGCACCCCAGCCACAAGGCGGCGCAGGGTGAGTGTCTGCTCCCCGGACGACGCGAGCGGCTGGAGCGATGACAGCTTCAATTTACCGTTCAAGCCCTCTGCTGCCACGCCGTCGGTTTTGAGAGAAACCTCATCGAATACCACCGCCGCGCTAAGGCGGGGTGCGCGGCCCGGATCGATGGCCACCAACCCAGAAACCGTCGCTATACCAGTAGCTTGATTGATTTTACTCAATGACGGCGAGAGGTTCTTTGGTTGCAGTTTATCCTCGGCGAAAGTCAGCTTAGCCGGACCATAGTAGGCGCGGACTTTCTGCGTATCGAAGTCTGCTTTGATCCGCAGCGGTACCCATGCGCGGCCCCGGTGCATCGCCGCACTGCCGGATAGGGTTACCGCATCGGCTGCTTTTTTACCGCTCAGCTTGACCGCAACCGGCGTAAATCTGGGGTTACGCTGGCCGTCTCTGATTTGTCCGGAAAAGGTCAGCGGACCGGCCTGCAACGGCAAAGCCAGCTCCATACCAGAGATGCGAACGCCCGCGCTTGGTATCGACGCGGACCCGTTGCTGACATTGATAGAGCCGTCAATCTGCGGTTTCCCCCCGCTGTCCATGCTGGCGGAGATACTGGCCAGCACCTGCTCCCAAGCAGCCGAAACCGGCTTACCGCTGCCAGCAACGACAGAGGCAGCCCCTTTATCTACCCGGATCTCTGCAACTGCTTTCTGCCCGTCCCAGCGCAACACGGATGCCGCAATAGCCAGCGGCTGGGTCACACTTGCTCTTCCCGGGACCGTCAGCCCCTCAGCTACAGCAGACAAGCCGTCGGCTCTAACCTGTGGCTGGTCGAAACTGCCAGACAGAGTGACCGGCGTTTCCACTGTCAGCCTATCCAACGTCGCTTGGGGATGCGCCAACATCAACCCCACACCACTGATTTTCCCATTTAATTCCAATTTTTTATCTCTATTGAATGAACCTTTTACCTCAGCTTTAAAGCTTTCCAGCCGGCCGGTAACACCGCCCTTGCTAAGCGGTACGCTTTTCGCCTCTATGCCGATCTGCCGTAGCGCTATGTCCGGCGAACCAGCGTCACTGTCAGCGTCGATCGAAACATCGAACTCAGCGCCATGCATCCTCGCGTTTAACGTGCTTTTGGCCATCCATGCGCCGACGACCGCACTTTCTCCCAAATCAGCAGTGACGCTGGAGGACTCAATGCGCACCGTGAAAGGCTCATCCGGCGGCATATCCAGCCCTAACGCAGCCAAGCGCGCCGGCGGAATTGCTGAGACGGTCAGATCGGACGCCTGCGGCAGGGTCAGACGGAGCACCTGCCCGTCCCCGGCAATCCGCCATATCACCTCTCCTGACACCGTTTCGGAAGCATAGGCAGTCTGCAATTCCGATACGCTGATCGTCCCGTTCAGGCCAAATACCTGGGAAAGCCAGGCTTTGGAGTCGGCCGGATGCCGCAAAGGCGCTGGGATACGGCCTTCCAGGTTATAGCGCGCCTTTCCTTTGGCCACGATCGCCGCGGCCTGCTCGGCAAACGGGCCCTGCGCCAGCAGATCGGTGGCATCGGTTGTGCCATCACCCGTCAGATAGATGATATTCTGCCCGTCAATGGTCTCAGTTCGCGCCGTCAGGGTGGCATCCGTGTGGCCCAGATCGAGCCCTGCCTGCATCCGGGCAGCCAAACCATCCGGCCCCGGCAGCACCTCGCCGGACAGTCGCAGCAAGCCATCGCCCGCCGGTGTCGCGCGCAGGGTGACTTCTGCATCCTCCAGCAGAATGTGCGGCAACGCACGTCTCTTACTGCCTGCCGGCCTGGGGTTTTCTTCTGATCCACTGTCAGAATTACCACCAATCAACTCTTTTAATTTATTAAGATTTTCTCCGTTCTTCTCAACAATCACGCGAAGACCGGATATCTCCAAACGCCGCAATTCACCGCGGATCAGTTGCTGCGGCTCGAAATACAATTCGACCCGGCGCAGCGTTGGCAAACCGAGGCCAAGAGAGACGTTTTCGGCAATCATGCGGTCCATGCTGACTTGCGTGATGGTCAGCCCAGCCTGATCAAATCCCAGCGTTTCCAGGCCATAATTGCCTGCCGTCTCCAATACAGCTTCCCGCCAGAGCACGCCTGCCCCCGCCAAAACGAGCAGTAGCAAAAGCACGCCCAGGAAAAGATTGCGCAGCAGTCGCACGGCGTTGTTGGTCCCTTGCCTCACTATCTGGTTAAATACCGGCTGATCAAAAACCACCAGAACGGAATGCCAGTATGAGTGAACGCAAGCTCCAGGGCAAAGTCGCCTTAATCACCGGTGGTGCGCGCGGCCTGGGCCGTGGCTACGCGCTGCGTCTCGCCAAACTGGGTGCAGATATCGCCATCATCGACCGCAACCTGCGCGGTGCCGATGTTTATGAGTTCGAACGCTCCCTGCTGGCGGCCGACACGGTTATGGCCGAATGCGAGGCGCTGGGCGTGCGCGTCATGGGCATAGGAAGCCGACTTGACCGACCGAACCGCCGCTGAGCAGGCCGTGAACGAGGTCGTTGCCAAGATGGGCCGCCTGGATATTGGCGTCGCCAACGCCGGCGGCGGCACGGTGCTATTTGCCGACGAGCGCGGCGGGAATGGCGGCTCGAATGAGGTTCTCGACCAGGTGACGACCGGCACCCCCTCCAACACACCGGAGGAGATGCTGACCCGCGTCATGGACATCAACGTCAAGACCTGCATGTACACCTGCATGGCCGCCACGCCCCACCTGAAAGCCGCTGGCGGCGGGCGCATCGTGACGGTCTCCTCCACCGCAGGCGTCGATGCGCGCAGTGCCTACCATCCCTACGGCACGGCCAAGGCAGCGATCATCCACTACACCCGCGCTTTGGCGCAGGAACTCGGTCCGTTCAACATCAACGTAAATGCTATCGCGCCCGGCATTATCCGCACCGGGCGGCTCGGCGACCGGGAGGCGCGGGCGAAGGAAGTGGTGGCGCTCCGCCGGGAAGGCACAATCGAGGACTGCGCCGGCGTCGTGGAGTTCCTGACGACGGACCTCTCAGCCTACGTCACCGGCCGGGTTATCCTGATCGATGGCGGGATGATCCATTGACCCTAATACCTGCCAAAGCAGGCTATTGGAAAACAATATGAAATGGGTGCCAGGCTTCCGGACGACACTCGGCATTGCTGCCTGTGGTATCTACTATTGGCGCGTCCAGGATCCAAAAGGGTCTTACGCCATATTCTATGACGCGACCGATTGGTTGACCCGCAACGTCACCAGCCTGTTTGTTGCTGACGGTGCGATCACGAATTTTCTGCGGAACGCCATCAACCTCGTGCTGGTTGATCAGGTGGAAGGCTTCCTGATCGGCGTGGCTTTCGTAACCCTCATTGCCGCCATTCTTTGGCCACTAAAGGCCGGTGGCAAACTGGCGGTGAAGGGCGCAAAGAAAGTTCTTCGTCCAAAACAGCAGGAATTCGTCTACCCCGCAGTTCCGCCAATGCCGGAGCCCCCGCTCTTGCGGACCCAGATTACAAGGCGGCCACCACCAAGCGTATAATGTTCCGGAAACCCGCTCTAACTCTCTGATTTCGAGCAGATTCACCCGATCCCAATGGATCGGGATCTGCTCTAGCGCCGCTGTATGCGCCGCCGAAGCAGGGCAATCCCGCCGAAAGCCACAGCCATCAAAGGCAAAGTCGCCGGCAAAGGCACGGGCGGTGGTGGGGGCGGATTCACAACATCCAAATGCATCAGAACCGTTGTCGCCCCAGCAGAAAGTGGATCGAGCACAATCCCCAGATGGCTGGCACCGTCCGTCAGCAATTGGTCAACGCGGACTGAGAGCGAGTACCCGGCAAACGCCGGAACGGCAAGGCCTGAAAACCCGCCGCTGAGGAAATCCAATCGGTGAAAATCCGCCTGTTCGACAACGCCGTTGCCCTCAAAATTGTATACCTTGGCCGATTGCAAAGAGCTATGGCCGAAAGTTGGTGACGGCTTGATCAGGCGGCGTTTTGCATTTGTTTGATCCCGTCGATGAATGCAATGCCCTGGATTATCCCAGGCATGCGATTTGCGCCGTCGCGCTTTCGCCATTTGCCCTGCGCTGACATCAGGAGCCTGACCGCCATGGCGAGGGCGGTCTTTCGGCTCAGACAGCCTTTGGTTTTACCTGTCCGGTGACACACCGTCGCGAAGGCGCTTTCGATGGGATGGGTGGTTCTGATGTGTTTCCACTGTTCTGCCGGGAAATCATAGAAGGCCAGCAGCACGTCACGGTCTTTGATCCATTTGGCTACCGCTTGTTCGTCTTTCACGCCGTAGGTCTCGATGAAGAAATCGCAGGCCGCCATGGCTTCGGCCTTCGTCTCTGCCTGCCAGATGTCGTGCAGGGGGCCTTTGGCTTTCGCTTGCACCGATTGGGGCATTGCCTTCAGCCCATTGCCGGTTTTATGGAACCAGCAGCGCTGTTCTGCGGTCGCGCCGAAGACCGCGCGAAGGGCGGCCCAGAAGCCCAGTGCACCGTCGCCTACCGCGAGATCGGGCGCGTGATTGAGGCCGCGCCGCTTGAGGTCGAGCAGGAGCGCGCGCCAGCTTTCGGTCCTTTCGCGATAGCCGTCGGTCAGCCCCAGTATCTCCTTTCGGCCCCATTCATCCGCGCCGATCAGCACCAGAACACATTGCTTTTCTTCCATCCTTGGCTGGAAATAGACGCCATCCGCCCAGACATAGACGATGCGCCGGGCGCTGAGATCGCGCTTCTGCCAGCGGTCGTACTCCTCCCACCAATCGGACTTCAGCCGCGAGATGGTGGGGGACGACAGGCCCGCCGCGTTCGGCCCGAGCAGCGCGGCCAAGGCCGCCTGAAAATCGCCCGTGGAAATGCCGTTGAGGGAAAGCCAGGGCAGCAAGTCCTCAACGGACTTCGCCTTGCGCAGATACGGTGGCAGGATCGAAGAAGAGAACCGACCCTTCTCAGCCTGCCGATCACGATCCCGCCCGCGTGGCCCTTTCACGGGCACTGGGCCAATCCCGGTCATTCCCTCTCGTTCTGGCAGGTGAGCGTGACGAACGACCCGCGCGGGCCCCTCGGACGTCGTCTCATTGGAAAATGGCGCAAGCCATGCGCTCCACTCAGCTTCAAGCGCTTGCTCGATCAACTGCCGCGCCCCGGAACGGATCAAATCCGTCAGCGGATCGGCGGAAAATCCCTTGGGATGGGGCAACGCGGTGATGGTATCTCTCGTCATGGGGCATAGCCTTTTCTCGGCGAGAATTGCGGTATAAATATAAGAAAACCTTGAGGACGTTGAGGAACGGCAAATGATCTATCCCGTGATTTTGTGCGGTGGTTCTGGCACGCGCCTGTGGCCGCTGTCGCGTCAAAGCTATCCAAAACAGTTTGCCGCCTTAACCGGGGAAGAAAGCCTGTATCAGGCCACGCTGAAGCGGTTTCAGGGCGCAGATTTCGCCGCCCCCATTATCCTGACCGGTAATGATTTCCGCTTCATCGCGGCCGAACAATTGTCCAATGCAGGTTTTACCGACGCCAGAATCGTGATCGAGCCTGAAGGCCGAAACACCGCACCAGCAATCCTGGCTGCCGCGCTGATGCTGAAGGATCAGCCCGACGCACTGATGCTGGTCGCGCCCTCCGATCACGTGATCGATGACACTGCCGCTTTCCTGCGCTGCGTTGAGGCTGGGGTAGAATCCGCAGCGGGCGGCTCGCTGGTGACATTCGGCATCCCGCCGACCCGGCCCGAAACCGGCTACGGCTACCTGGAGCTTGGCTCGGCACCGGATTTCGACACGGTGCCCGTCGCCGGCGCGTTGAACCGCTTCGTGGAAAAGCCGGAACTCGCCGCCGCCGAATCCATGCTGGCCAGCGGCAACTATCTCTGGAATACTGGAGTTTTACTGTTCTCCGTCAAGACGATTCTCGCCGCGTTCGAGGCCCACGCCGCCGACCTGCTGGCCTCCTGCCAGGCGTCGGTCGACCAGGGCCACGCCGACCTGATGTTCTTCCATCTGGGCGAAGACGCCTACCGCCAGGCGCGCAACGTCTCCATCGATTATGCGGTCATGGAGCCCGCCGACAATCTGGCAGCCGTGCCGTTCGATGGTGGCTGGAGCGATCTGGGCAGCTGGGACGCTGTCTGGCAGCAGAGCAAGCCGGATGCGCAGGGCGTCGTCACTTCCGGGCCTGCCACCGCGTTGGAATGCACCAACACACTGCTGCGCTCCGAGGATGGTTCCCTGCGGCTGGTTGGCGTCGGCCTCGACAATATCGCCGCCATCGCGATGAAGGACGCGGTGCTGATCGCGCCGCTATCCGAAAGCCAGAAAGTCAAAGACGTCGTCGTCGCCCTGAAAGCCGAGGGTGCCAGCCAAGCGGAGGAATTTCCGTTCAGCTTCCGCCCCTGGGGTTACTACCAATCGCTGATCGTGGGCGAGCGCTTCCAGGTGAAGGAAATCGTCGTCAAGCCGGGCGCACAGCTCTCTCTGCAATCGCACAAATTCCGCTCGGAGCACTGGGTCGTCGTGCAGGGCAAAGCCGATGTGGTTATCGGCAAAGACATGGAGAGCCTGGAGACCAAGCGGTTTCAGACCAACCAATCTGTCTACATCTCAGTCGGCGACATTCACCGCCTGGTCAATTCGGGTTCGGAAAACCTGCACCTGATTGAAGTGCAGACGGGCTCCTACCTCGGCGAAGACGACATCGTGCGCTACGAGGACCTGTACAACCGGTCATAATATACCGGCTCCTCGCCTTTTCTTCCGCCGCTCTCTCCCCCCTCATCTTGAGTCGGCGCGCCGGCGGCGAGTTGAAAGATACCACTGCGCAAGCACATTGTTGCTGCCCGCGGCTTGGTTCAATATGCAGCCACACAAACCAACTCCCCAATTGAGGAAACAAGAATGCGCGTCGGATTCATTGGTCTTGGGACCATGGGTGGCCATTTCGCCTCCAACATCCAAAAAGCCGGTTACGAGATGGTCGTGAGCGACATCAGCCGTCAGCATGCCCGCAAGCACCTGGAGGCCGGTGCCTCCTGGGCTGAAACGCCAAAAGAACTCGCCGAGCAGACCGACGTTGTGCTCGCCTCCCTTCCCGGCCCGCCGGAAGTCACCAAGGTCGCCGCCGACCCGGAAACCGGCCTTATCGCCGGCATGAAGCCCGGCCAGGCCTTCTTCGACCTCGCCACCAATTCCCCAACCGTTGTCCGCCGCCTTTATGCTGAGTTCAAAGAAAAGGGCATTAACTACCTGGATGCCCCCGTCTCCGGTGGCCCCGCAGGTGCCGAATCCGGCAAACTCGCTGTCTGGGTTGGCGGCGACAAGGACGTGTTCGACGCCAACCGCGCCGCTCTCGACGCCATGGGCGATCAGGTCCGCTATGTGGGCGAGATTGGTGCCGGCTCCATCGCCAAGCTGGTGCACAACGCCACCGGCTACGCCATCCAGACCGCTATGGCTGAAATGTTCTCGGTCGGCGTGAAGGCTGGCCTGGACGCCACCGCGCTATGGGAAGCTGTCCGTCAGGGCGCGCTCGGCCGCGCCCGTCCCTTCGACCGCCTGACCAAGCAGTTCCTGGTCGACAAGTACGATCCGCCGGACTTTGCCCTCCGTCTCGCCCACAAGGATGTGACGCTGGCCGCCGAACTGGGCCGCGACATGGGCGTACCCATGCGCATCATCAACATGGTGCATGCCGAAATGACGGAAGCGCTGGTCGGCTGTGGCTGGGGCGCGCAGGACAGCCGCTCGCCCATGAAGCTGCAATTGGAGCGTGCGGGCCTGGAGAAGCTGGGTGGCGATCCTGCCTACCTGAAAAAGGTGATGGATGAGGACAAAGGATAGCCTTGTTTCAGCACCTGCCTGCCGAGGGCGACCACCCCAAACTCAGCAAGCATGTGTATAACGAGCAGCTGAAAGCTGCCCAGTTGCACATGCGCAGCGTAGCGCTTGCCCTGCACAGTCAGGGCGGGCGCGGCGTGGTGGTCGTGGAAGGCACCGACACCGCGGGCAAGGGCGGCACCATCCGCCGCCTGACTGTTGAGTTGGATCCCCGCTGGTTCGATGTCTGGCCCGTCGGTCCCCCCACACCGGTCGAGCGCGAACACCACTACCTCCAGCGCTTCTGGCAGCGTCTGCCGGACGCTGGCGAAATCAGCATCTTCGATCGCTCTTGGTATGGCCGGGTGCTGGTGGAGCGCGTTGACGGGCTGACGCCGACAAACCGCTGGCGTGAGGCATACCGGGAAATCCGAAATTTCGAGGAAAACCTGGTGGCCGACGGCGTGCGTGTTGCCAAATTCTACCTGCATGTGACCGCCAAGGAGCAGCAGGAACGGCTGATTGACCGGGCCAAGGAACCGCGCAAATGGTGGAAGATTTCCGAGGCGGATATCAGGGCGCACCTGGCCTATGACGCCTATGCCGCCGCTGCCGACGAGATGATTGCGGAAACCTCGACCGAAGCTGCGCCGTGGACCCTGATCGCTGCCAACGACAAGCGCCACGCCCGTCTGACTGTACTGGACGAAGTTGCCCGGTGCTTCCGCAAGGACCTGGATCTGTCCCCCAAACCCATGAGCAACGAATTACAGCGCATGGTGCGGGACGTGCTGGGCAGCGATCAGTCATAAGCGGCACCCTCCTTCAAACTCTTTCACCTCCCCGGAAGCCGCAAAGTTGCTATTCGGGGCCTAAGGTTTCAACGCCGCGCCGAAATTCCTCGGCCCCGTACAGCCGCTCCAAAACTTCCGGCGAGACTGTTTTAACAGGGGGCTCCCCCACCTAAATCTCTAACGTCACCCTTCGACAGGCTCAAGGTGAAGGCGGAATTTTTGTTGGATTCCAACAAGTCTCAGCACAATCTCTTCATCCTGAGTCTGTCGAAGGATAGCGTTTCAGTCCTGCTGAGAACTTCTTCAGCAACCTGCTAGAACATCCGCTCTTCAGGCCGGATCAGATGCCAGAGCTCCTCACCCCGCAATGCCCTGGCGCAATTCTCGATGGCCCGCTGCACCGCAATCTCGCGCCACGCCCCGACGGAGGCCGAGTTGTGCGGCGAACCAATCACATTCGGCAGGTCCAGGAACGGGTGCCCCATCTCGAACTTGCCATCGCGCACCGGCTCGACCCACCAGGCATCCAAACAGGCAATGAAATCGGGATTGACCTTCAAATGGGCATAAAGCGCCGCCTCATCTATGATCTTGCCCCTGGCAAGGTTCACCAGAATGGCATCCGGCTTCATCAGTGCCAGCTTTTCAGCGTTCAACAATTTCTCGGTTGTTTGGGAGAGTGGCAGGCTCAGCACCAAAACATCAGAAGCTGCCAGCAACTCATCCAATTGATCCGGCGTGCCGATCCAGTCCACGGGCTCGTCCGTCTGGCCGGAGCGTTTGATTGCATGCACCTTCATGCCAATCGCCCGCATCAGCCGTGCAGTCGCAACGCCAATACCGCCAAAACCCAGAATACCGGCAACAGAGCCCGCCAGCATCTTGTTGCGCACGAATTGATTGAATTCGCCGGTCTTCAGCTTGTCATGCTCGATGAACAGGCGCTTGGCGGCGGCCATTGTCATGGCCAGGCCATGCTCGGCCATGGGTTCGGCGAACGCGCCGCCATTGCCCGCAATCGGCAGGTCCGCCGGCATTTTGGCTAGCTGCAGGTAGTCAACGCCTGCCGAATGAAACTGCAACAGATGGCAGTTTGCGCCCAGCAAGCCGCCCACATCGTCCGGCAACTGATTGGTGTGCTGAGCGTAGACTGCCGTCGCTGCGCGCAAGGCATCGCGCTGCGCTGCTTCCACCAAATCGGTCAGATAGACAACAGCGCCCGCCCCATCCGCCGCCTGCTCTATCAACTCACGCCGGTTTGCATCACAGACCGCAGCAATAGCGAGGATGGGGCGATTTTCGGCCATATGGAAGCTCCGGGGAATACAGGAAGAGTACCCCATTCTAGAGCATCGCCGGTTCAAACTGAATCGCTATTGCGATCAGTTTGCCCGTTAAGATGTTCTAATTCTAAGATTTCGAGCATATCCCGATCCAAACGGATCGGGATATGCTCTAGCATCCGCTGCGGGCAATCAGGCTATGCGGTGAATGGTACTTTCCGGCCAAACCTCCCTGCGAGGCAGCACCATAGGACGGCTATTCGGCGGCAACAGCGAGTGTCGTATCTAACCCCAAGCGGCCACTTTCCTCCGCTTCCTCAATCACATGCGCCAGGGCGGCATGCAAAACCTTCGCCGACTCAAGCGACAATTCCACCGCCGCCCGGGCACTTGGCCCGCGCTCGCTGTTCGAGAAGTCGATCAGCACGGCATCTTCCATGAAGGCAAAGTGCGGGTGGTCGTAGGTCACCACCGCGTGGGTCAGGGGAAACCAGCTATCGCCAGATTTCCCCGCGCCCTCTGCCTCGACGATTTCAACGACCGAGGTGCACATCGCGCCTACGCCGCCAGGTGCTTGCCGAAGAAGGCGAAGATTTTCTCCCAGCCATCCATGGCCTGCTCCACCCGGTACATGGGGCGGTGCGTGTAGAAGAAGCCGTGGCCCGCGCCGTCATAGCGGTGGAAGAAGTAATCCTTGCCGTGCTTTTTCAACTCGGCCTCGTGCTGGTCAACCTGCTCCGGGTTCGGCGCCGCGTCGTCATTGCCGAAAATGCCCAGCAACGGACAGGACAGGTTCGCCGTCATATCGATCGGCGGCACCGGTTGTTTTGCCGGACGGTCATCCGCCGTCTGCACCACGCGCCCGCCCCAAAGCTCGACCGCAGCGTCGATGCTCTGGGTGTTGCAGGCATAAAGGAACGTCTGACGTCCGCCGGAGCACGAGCCGATCACACCGATCTTGCCGTTGACGTAGGGTTGGGCCTTCAGCCACTGCACCGCGCCTTCGGTGTCGCCGATCACCTGATCGTCGGCCACGCCGCCCTCTGCACGGGCCTTGGCCGCCACGTCCTCGGCATTGCCCTCACCGACGCGGTGATAAAGATTGTGGCTGATGGCGGCATAGCCGTGATGGGCGAACTTGCGCGTCATCTCACGGTAGAACTCACCCCAGCCCGGCAGATGGTGGATCAGCACCACGCCCGGATACGGCCCCGCGCCCATCGAACGGGCTGTATAGGCCGAAACCATTTCGCCATTGTGACCGGCAATAGAGACGGATTCACAGATCATGCTTTCGTAAGCCATGGGAGTTTCCTCTTCATTCGTTAAGCGTTGTTATTGGTGTGCGCGCCAGTCTACCACGCAAGCGCGGACGCCCGCCAAGGGACTGTAATCCTAACCCTTCAGCATCAAGCCAGCCACCTGCTCCATCTGCGCCTGCATTTTGGCTTCGGTTTCCACATGCTCCAGCTTGATGACAGCCCGTGACGCCCCAGCGTCGAGCAGCCCCTGCACAATGGCCCGGTCCTGCGGCTGACCATAGACAGTGATGTTGATGCTGGCCGGGTCGCGGCCGGCAGCAGCAGCCAAGCGGTCCAATTCCTGGCGTGCGTCGCGCATCTGATCCGGCGTCACCCGGTTCGGCAGCCAGCCGTCGGCGTGATCCACCACCCGCTGCAACACGGTCTTCGCCGCACCACCGATCAGGATAGGCGGGCGCGGCTGTTGGATGGGCTTCGGATTGACCCGCACTTTCGGGAAATCGAAAAACTCGCCGTGATACTCGGCCTCGTCCTCGTTCCACATGACCTGCATGGCCTCAAGCGCCTCACGGGTCTGGGTCCAGCGGCGCTTGAAGTTGCCGCCGAACAGCTCGACCTCTTCCTTAAGCCAGCCGGTGCCTATCCCAAGGATAAATCGCCCGCCGCTGTGATAATCCAGCGCCGCAATCTCCTTCGCCAGCAACAGAGGATTCCGTTGGGGAATCAACGTGATACCGGTTCCCAGCTTCAGCGTGCTGGTAACGGCTGATGCCCGCGCCAGCGCGATATAGGGGTCGGTGAAATGGGAGTAGGTCCACGGTATCTCCCCGCCTGTCGAGGGGAACGGGCTGTCGCTTTCCACCGGCAGCGCCGGGTGCTCTGCATACCAGATCGACTCGAAACCCAGCGCTTCCGCCGTTTTGGCCATAAACGCGGGGTCGATGGTGTACGCCGGCAGCGGCATGGAAAGGCCGATAGGCTTGGCAGCGTCAGACATGGAAGCTTCCTTCTACAAAGATTGGCATAGAAACCTAACTCTCCAACGGCCCCAGCAGCCACAATTCCATCGCCTTGATCTGCAATGCCATGTATTTGGAGTTGATGCGGCACTGAGATATGCCACCGGCGATGAACCAAATGCCTTCCTGCGGTGCGCGCTGGTACATGTTATTGAGTTCGCCATCGTCGCCGATCCCCCAGACCGGACCGATCTTCTCCGCCATCTCCGCGACCAGCGCGCGGATAGTAGCCGGTCGCCAGCACAATCAGATCAGCAGGCACCGTCGAACCATCTTTCAACAACGCACCATCTACATTGAAACGCTCAATGGTGTCGTATTGCAGCAAGCCGATCTCGCCCTTGATCATCAGGGCGGAACTACCTGCATCCAGGTTATACCCGCCGCCACGGCGGAAATACTTCATCTGGTGGCCGGTTTCGTCCTCACCCATGTCGTGCTTGAAGCCGATCTCCCGCAGGCCGTCGATGATCTCCTTGTCCAGTTCCAGCATGCGCTGGGTGACCAGTTTATAGCCTTCCACGGTAAGGGCCGGCGGGGCGGAGGCAACGACCAGGTCAATATCATCCAGCGGCGGGCATTCATCGAAAATCGCCTCGTTCAGGAGGGCGCTCGGGTCGATGGAAACGACAGTGGTCGAGCCGCGCTGCACAATCGTTGTGTCAACGCCATGGCTGTGCAGATCGAGCGCGATGTCGCTCGCGCTGCTGCCGGTGCCAATGATCATGGCGCGCTTGCCGGTCCAGCCAGCCCCGCTGTCAAAGCCTTCGGAGTGAATGACCTGCCCCTGGAAATCATCCAGCCCCGGCAGGTCGGGGATCATCGGGTAGCTGCTGACGCCATTGGCAAAAACCAAATGCTTGGGCCGCACAGTTTTCACCGTACCGTCCCCCTGCTTCAGGGTTGCCGTCCAGGTCTTGGACACCTCGTCCCATTCCCCGCCAACAAATTCGGTATCGGTCCAGCAGTTGATTTCCAACAGGTTGGCATAGAACTCGAACCAATTGCCCAGCATGTCCTTGGGAATGTATTTCGGCCAGGTCGGCGGATATTCCAGGTATGGCAGATGGTTCAGGTGAATGGAGTTGTGCAGCGCCAGCGAGTGATAGCGCATCCGCCAGCTATCGCCGATGCGCGGCCACTTCTCCACCACAAGTGTATCGACGCCCAACTGGTTTAACCGCGCTGCCATGGACAGGCCCGCTTGTGCCCCGCCGATAACCAGGACAATCGGCTCCCGATCCTCATAAGCGACCGCTTTGCGGCGGACATCGCCCCAATTGTCGCCGTCAAAGTTGCGGGAATAGGCAGCGCCGGTGGAGCGGTTATCGCCAATTTGTTCGGCGTGACCGTCCAATTCCTCCAGCGTGTTAGAAATCAGCCAGGCCTTCAGCGCGCCGTCACTCTCGGACAGGCGGACAATGCCCGCACTACTGCCCACCGCCGTTTTGAACTCAAAGATCGCTTCAATGCACTCACGCCCGACCCGGCGGACATGGCGAGGCGGCTTGCGTCCAGCCGGTATATGAAACTGGCGGGCCTGGCACGTGGCTTGCCCCTCGGCTAAACTTACCGCAACAGCCTCTCGGCCAGCAGCGGAGGAGCGATTCCAGGTGAAGGCTACGACATCGCGCCAGTGGCTTTCATCATGGAACAAATCGCCGATCTGTGCCGCATCCTGCGCCATTAAGGCCTTTTCAAAAGTCGCGAGCCAGCGCTCAGCAGTACTTCGGGTCTGCAATGCCAATTGGAAGGTTTGCAGGGAGTCGTCTACATGGTTCATCGGGAGTCTCTTTTGATGGGCGGCATCCATTGGATGATGCTATTGCGCATAGTATTGATGACACCGGCGCGTCTTTCCAGCGGCAAAACTCACGCTGTGTGCATTATAGGCCCCCTAAGGTGATGAGTTCTCTGCCTCCGCAGCCTGGCTGCTCATCTGGATATGTACCGGAAGATTGCCATGAAATATGGCGCAATAATCCTCGGCGCTGGTGGTGCTGGACTGCTGGCGGCGGCGACCGCAGGCCAGGCCGGCGCGCGCGTTTTGCTGATCGACCATGCCGACAAACCGGGCAAGAAAATCCTCATTTCGGGCGGCGGGCGGCGCAATTCCACCAATATGGACATCGCCCCTGGATGTTACCTGTCCGAAAACCCGCATTTCGCCAAATCCGCGCTCAGCCGCTACACACAATGGGACTTCCTGGCTCTGGTCGAGCGCTACGGCATCGCCTGGCATGAGAAAACGCTAGGCCAATTGTTCTGCGATGGCTCTGCCCGGCAGGCCGTCGCAATGTTGCTGGAAGAGTGCCGCCGGGGCCAGGTCGAGGTCCGGCTTTCCACTGACATTGGCGAGATCAGCCACGCCGACGGGCAGTTCCGCGCTGCAAACGCCAGCGCCCCGCAACTTGTTATCGCTACCGGTGGCACCTTTATCCCGAAAATGGGCGCGACCGGCAGAGCCTATGCCATTGCAAAACAGTTCGGAATGCCTGTCGTGACACCCCGCCCTGCCCTGGTGCCATTCACCCTGGGCGCAGACGATCTGCTATTCCGCGCAATTTCCGGCGTTTCCTGCCCGGCAATCGCGCGGGTCGGGAATGTATCCTTTGAGGAAGCGGTGCTGTTTACCCACAAGGGCCTGTCCGGCCCGGCCATCTTGCAGGTTTCCTCCTACTGGAAGCCCGGAGATCCGGTATCTCTCACGCTGGTTGGCGATGCCGCGCTATCCTCCAAAACCATGGAAGCCCGCGATGTTCCCGGTCTCTACGCCATCGGGGAGGCTGTCGACGTCACGGGGTGGCTCGGCGGGTACAATTTTCAATGGGCCTGGTCGTCAGGCGTCGCGGCTGGCAAAGCCATTGCCGCCCGCAAAGACTAAAAGCGACCAATTTTTCGGGAAAATGACGCACCCCATCGGACGAAGTCCTAACTCTTCAGACAAGGGCCAGCCGTTCGAACTTGTGAGAATGGCGCACCCGGCAGGGCTCGAACCTGCGACCTCTCGCTCCGGAGGCGAGCGCTCTATCCACTGAGCTACGGGTGCCGACCAATCAGGATGCGTCTACCAGTCAGCCGCTGCTATTGCAACGCGGCACACGCTTCCTGAATCAACCTGCCGCCTTTGTGCAGATCTTCTTCCGGCGCAACAAAGCTGGCCCGGAAGTAGGGGGACAGTCCATACGCCTCTCCCTGCACCACTGCAACGCCGAATTCATCCATCAGGTACAGCGTGAAGTCGGTGTCGTTCTCGATGACCTTGCCAGCAGGCATGCGTTTGCCGATTACACCGGCACAGGAGCAGAAAATATACATCGCCCCTTCCGGCGTATCGCACGAAAGGCCCTTCGCCTCGTTCAGGTAGCCCAGCAGGATATCGCGGCGGTGTTGCAGGTTCGCGGTACGGTCCTTCACCAATTGCTGCGGGCCGTTCAACGCTGCGGTCGCCGCAGCCTGTCCGATAGCCGAAACACCCGCGGTGCTCTGCGATTGCATTTTCGACATGGTCTGAATCATCGGCAGCGGACCGCCTGCAAAACCGACCCGCCAGCCGGTCATTGAGTAGGCTTTCGAAACACCGTTGCAGGTGATGGTCCGGTCCATCAGTTCCGGCACCACCTGAGCGATGGTGTAGAACTCGCGGCCGTCATAGATGAGGTGTTCGTAAACATCGTCGGTCAGCACCCAGACATGCGGGTGCCGCTTCAGCACCTCGCCGAATGCCAGCAGTTCATCTTTGGTGTAGGTCGCCCCGCTCGGATTATTCGGCGAGCAGAGCACGACCCACTTGGTCTTCGGCGTGATCGCCTCTTCCAATTGCTCAGGGCGCATCTTGA
This sequence comes from Alphaproteobacteria bacterium, assembly GCA_965202745.1. GTDB lineage: Bacteria > Pseudomonadota > Alphaproteobacteria > Bin95 > Bin95 > JACKII01. The sequence goes on along the minus strand of CBDBCB010000009.1, from coordinate 28,920 downwards.
AGCCCTGGTTCTGACCGGAGACCACATCGATCGGCGTGCCACCCGCGATCTTCACAATATCCGGATAACTGGTCCAATAGGGTGCCGGGCAGATCACCTCGTCTCCCTGCCCGACCGAAGCCATCAGGCAGTTAAAGAGAATCTGCTTGGTGCCAGCGCCAACCGTGATCTGTTCGGGCGCATAGTCCAGGCTGTTGTCCCGCTTGAACTTCGCCGAAACGGCCTGACGCATTTCCACCGTGCCGTTGATCGGTGTGTAGCGGGTGTTGTTGACCGCCATCGCGTCAAGCACTGCCTGCTTAACATGGCGAGGCGTCGGAAAATCAGGCTCACCGGCGGTAAGCCCCACAATTTGACGGCCTTGCGCCCGCAATTCACGGGCACGCATCGTGGCGATCTGGCTGGGCGACGGCTTGAACCGGCTCATGCGGGGAGCGAGAGGAGGAGCAGACATGGGGCTAATACAGTCCTGCATTCAAAATATCGGTTGCGCCTGCTACACACCTGTAACACTTGCCGTCAAGGTGGTTCGCGGCCTGGCCCCTCTACGGCAAGGCGAAAAACAGCCGCTGGCAATCACAACTCCTATGCAGAATGGACCGACGCACCATGGCAATCCGCATCTCTCATCTGGACCACTTTGTGCTGACGGTCGCCGATATCGGCCGGACCTGCGAATTCTATGAGAGCATGCTGGGCATGCGCCGGGCCGTGTTCGGCGATGGCCGCACGGCGCTGCATTTCGGCAATAACAAGATCAATCTCCACCAGGCAGACACAATGATCGACCCGAACGTCCGCCATGCCACGCCGGGCTCTGCCGACCTATGTTTCATCACCACTACGCCAATAGAGGAAGTGGTCGACACCCTGAACGAGGCAGGCGTTTCAATCATCACCGGCCCTGGTGAGCGTTCCGGCGCCCGCTCCAGACTGATGAGCATCTACTTCTACGATCCGGATGAAAACCTGATCGAAGTCGCCAACGAAATCAGCAGCTCAGGGCAATCGCGCTTCAAAACCTTTGGATGAGCGTTTTGAGGAAGTCATTGTTCCATCCAGCTTTTTTGAACTTGCCGCGATTTGATCCTTTTGCGGGATTGGCTTTGATGATGCTCAATGCGATACGCCTCAAGGTAGCAAAGTTTGCGGGTGCGTGGTCTTTTCGTGCGCGGTGCTGGTCGTCGTTCATCACAACGTCGAGGGACCAATGCAAACTGTTCTCGATCTGCCAGTGTCCGCGGATCAATATGGCGGCAGCCTGAGCGGTGTGTTGTCTGGAGAACAGGTAAAGCCGCTCGGACTGGCTGGATTTGTCACCTACTGTTCGCTTGGATACGACGTGGACAAAGGCCTTTGGATGCGGCCAGTTATGGATGTCTGTGAGATACTGCGGCACATCGTAGACGCGATATGATCGCTCCTCGACGCGGCCATGATCAGCATCAATAGTTTCGTATTCATCAATGTAATCAGTGTCCTGGTCTTCCACAAAGGCCCGTACATCGGCCAGCATGTCGCCTTGGTTGCCCTTGAGTTGCAGGCAGTAATCGCCGCCCTCTTGCACGATCAATTCACAGGTCTCTCGTTGGCAATGCAGCGCGTCGGCGGTAATGGTGATGCCGCAGATATCAAGCATCCGGATCAGTTTGCGCAGTGCCAATATCTCGCCACCACCCTTGGCGCTTTCGGCGATTCCGAGGGTCAGACGCGCGCCGTGAGCAAACGCCGTTACAATGTTCATATTCGACCGCTCGGCTGCCACATCGAAGCTGCGCCGCATCTCCTTGCCATCGATAGCGATTGCTGGCTCATCCGCCGTCCCGGCTGCAAAGTCAGCGCGAAACTTGTCGAAAAACGCCTGAAAGCTCGTCGGCTTCATCACGCGGAACAGGCGTGAATACGCGTCATGGCAGGGAATGCCATGGGGCAATTCGAGGAACGCGCGCAAGAAATCTTCCTTCATCTGCCCGAAAAGCTCCATGTCGACCGCCGTCTCACCGCCGCAAAGGGCACATAAAAGGCTGATCGTCATCAGATCACAGAACTTGTGGCGCGGTGCGTTGCCGTTACGTGGATCGTCCATATCATTGAAATAGCTGGTCAATGTAGGCATTTTGAGACTCCATCAAGTGATGGAACTCCAAGAATCCAAGTATCAACCGAAGTCAAACTTTAAGCGCGATTGCCCTGATCGGCAGCTAACGTTTCGCGTCGGTGGCACTCAGGGGTTCAGCGGCCACACCCACAGTATCATGGGCAGGGCGACGCTCAGAACTATGACGGTCAACGGCAACCCCATCCGCCAATAGTCGCCGAACTGATAGCCGCCCGGTCCCATGACGATGGCATTGTTCTGATGGCCGATCGGCGTGATGAACGCGCACGAGGCGCTGACTGCGATCCCTATCAGAAACGGGTCCATCGCCACTTGAATCGCCAACGGGGACATCAGCACTGCAGTCGCGGCATTGTTCAGCACGTTGGTAACGGCAACGGTAAGCAGCATAAGGCCGCCCAGCACGATCACCGGTGCGCTGCCTGCCGACAGGCTGAGCAACAGGTCTGCAGCCATGCCGGTCGCGCCGCTGGTCTCCAGAGCGTCGCCTAACGGCAGCAAAGCGCCCAGCAGCACAATGACCGACCAATCGATCGCGTCATACACTTGCCAGATATGCATGATGCCGACCAGCACCATCGCGAGCGCCCCTGCCGCCAACGCAATCTCAATCGGCAACAGGCCGGTGGCGCCCAGCCCAACGGCAATGACGAATATACCGATGGACCGGCGGGTGCCGTTCGCCGGCTGTGCCGGAGCGGTCAGGCCACGCTCGGCCAAGGGCAGGCAACCGATGGAGGTAACCACGTCGCGCAGACGCTCTGCCTCCCCCTGCAACAGCAGCACGCTTCGCCCCTCCAGGCTGGAGCCTGTGGTCACCACCGCTTCCACCAGCCCGACATCTTCCGACAGGAGAAACGGCGTCTTCGGTGCACCGGGATCAACCGCGGAAAGACCCAATTTGCTCATAAACGGCCACAAGTCCTGCGGTGGCGCTTCGATCATCAGGATATCGTCGGCAGCCAGCCGGACCAGGCGGGGTACCGCCGGAACCAGCCGCCGCTAGGCCAACCGGTGTGAAGTCGAACATGCCGAATGCCTCCCCCGTGGCATGGGCCCGGGCGGCGGCAACGATCAGGTTCGGTGGCGTGCCGATCACGGTAATCAGACCGCCGAGGATGGTGGCAAAGGCCAGCGGCATCAACAGGCAGCTGGAACGCTCGCGCCCGCGCAGGGCAAGCGGCATCAGCAGCGCCAAAGCACCGACATTGTTCTTCACACTGGAAACCAGGGCTCCAACGCCGACCATACTGAACAGACTAATGTCGGCACGGTTCTTTGGCAGCAGCTACGCGGCCAGCCGGTCCGTACCCCCTGCTAGCGAGAGCCCGCGGCTCATGGCCAGAATGGCAGCGACGGTAATAACGGCGGGATGGCTGAAACCGGAAAAGGCTTCATCGCCAGGAACCACGCCCAGCGCAACGCCGGCGACCAATCGGATCAACGCCACCACGTCATAGCGCCAGCGCCCGTCAACAAATGCAGCCAACAGCACAGCAAGCAATAAAACTGATACGATCGCTGCGTACACAGGTGCCCTCGCGCTTGGGATCAGCGGCCACTACAATGCGATTATACACATAAACAAAGCTATCCCATCCAGGAAGGTAATATGGCTGTTTCCTGACCAGCTCTAGTTTGAGTTTGCGCCATCCCTTCATTGCCTGCAAAGGCGTCTTGCTGCCCAGGGCTGATTGCGGCAGTTGCTGGGTGTAAAGCCAGACATAGCGAAGCAGCGTGGCTTCCAGAACCTCGCCGGATCGGAAGGGATGGCTCTGCAGAACCTCTTCGATGCGGCCATTGAACCGTTCGACCATACCGTTGGTCTGAGGTGACCTAGGCGGCGTCAGGCGATGATCGATATCGAGGGCGGCGCCCAGCGTGTCGCATTCATGCGCGCCTGTTGCGGCGCGCTGGCGCAGACCGAAGAGGCGATCCGTGAACTCTTTTCCATTATCCGGGAGTATGGGGCGGATCCGCATCGGGCAGGCGCGCTCCAGGGCGCGCAGGAAGCGCCGGGCATTGGCCGCTGTCTTGCTGTTGTAGACCCTGACAACAACCCAACGCGTTGCCCTGTCGATGGCCACGAAGAGGGAACGGCGGCGGCTCTCTCTGCCATCGGTGGCAGGTATTTCAGGTCGATGGGGATGGAACCGGGTTCATAGGCTTTGAAGGCGCTGTGCTTTGGCCGGGGCGATGCTGCTTTCAGGGCGCGCAGGGCCCCCACGCCATGCCGACGCAAGCAGCGGTCAAGGCCAGAGCGGGAGGCCTTCGGGTTCAAGAACTCGCGCACCACCGCCAGCAGATCATCCAGCGAGACCAAAAGCGTCTTGCGGAGGGCCACCGCGACAGCTTCCTGCGCTGGCGTCAACGTCGTCTGAAGGCGATGGGGCGTGTGGCTGCGATCCTCCACGCTGGCACGCTGGCGCCATTTCCATACGGTCTGTTCCATGGTCCCGTGACGCTCGGCAAGAACCCACGCAGGGTCGTCACTGGCCTGTATGGCCGCCCTGATCTTCGGTGGCGTCGTCGCCTGACTGTGAAGCTTGATCACCATGTCGCTCTCCCATCCCGCGCCTCGGTCAAAACACAGCGTGCCATGAAAAACGCAGAGCGACGAGGGGCTATCTAATCAGCCGGGATGGAACACTTAGCAACGCCAAGCTTGCGCAGAAGGTGCCGCAATTGAGCCTTAACCATCATACCGGTTGTGCCCAGGTCATTGGCAATCATCTTGTTGGAGAAGCCAGCCAACAAGCCACGGAGAATGTCTTTCTCCCGCGGGGTTAGTTGAGGCCGGTCACAAGCCCCGACAGTCTGCATCAGCAATTGCCCGACACGGGTCGGAAACAGGTTCTCGCCCAGGGCCGCAAGCTTAATTGACTGGATCAAGGCGTCTGCCGACATGTCAGTGAACAGGCAGCCATCCGCGCCAGCCTGCAGACAATCGGCAAGCAGGCGTTCATCACCGGGGTGCGCTAGCACCAGCAGCTGCGCTGATGGCCACAATGCGCGAAACCGTGCACGCCAGTCGCCGCTGGCAACGTCCCCTGTATCCGGCGTAACGGCCAACACAACGGTTGGCCGCAGGGTTTGCCCTTCTGCCGACCGCATGCCATCCATTCCGTCGAATTCGCCCAAAACGACCAGTTGATGACGGTTCAAAAGGCTTTTCACCCCTTCGCGGTAAAGCGGTTCGCCGCCAACCAGCACGACACCAACCGGCGCTGAAGCCGAAGCAGAATAGGTATCTGCCGGTGTGACAGTGTTGTCCTTGCGGGTTATTGTTGAAACCGGTTTGGCCTGATGTGCAACCATCATCAACATCTCTCCTTCGCCGTGGCCTGATGCGCAGCGTGACCGCGGCAACCCGTGAAATCACGCTACGCGCTCAACATCCGACACTTATCCAATGGAAGGGTTAAAATAAGCGAAACCGCGCCCATTTTCGGCAAGGGTATGCTGGCAGCCAGCAGCAAACATTCGACCGTGGCCGTGCAAATTCCGTGACTTCACATGCTCTTCTCCTCTTTTGGTACCGCAAGGCAGCATTTTAACAACGCCTGTATAGCTTATATTGTTGCTTCGTCGCAGTTTGCGGTTGAGCCCGCAAATGAGTGGCTTGAACCAACATCTCTTGCATCGAAAAGTACCGATACATTAAAAATCAACAAGCTGAATCAGCCCCTTTTTCTGTGACTGGCATCACACATCGCGCACAAACTTGGTGTTCAACAGGGAAGACATCAGCTCCCGGTAGCGAATAGATGCTCGAGTCCAGCTGCAAACCGGGTCTCGGCGGCCACGCGTAAAGCCGCCGACGCCAGCACAGGACTGCCTAAAGACCGGCGGATATCTCCATTCCTGGCAGGCTGAAACTCGATACTCAACGGGGTAGAAAGCAAGTCTGCCATGGTCTCCGCTAGTGTCAGGACAGAGGTTTCGCGCCCAGTGCAAACGTTGAATACCGGCACCTCTATCGACGCCCCCTCCATACCGGCCATCAGATGCCGAACAACGTCGGAAACATAAACAAAGTCGCGGGTTTGCTGGTCATCGCCAAAGATCGTCAGATCCTGCCCGGCACGCAATTTGGCGGAGGAAATTGAGTTCACCCCAGAGTAGGGAGAACTCGGGTCCTGGCGCGGACCGAACACGTTAAAAAAAGCGGAAGCCACAGGTAGGCACGCTATGCACAACGCCCGCGACTTTTGCATGCAGCTCACAGCCCAGCTTGTCTGCCCCTTAACCTGAAGATCCAATGGCATCTCGCAAATTTCATCCGGGAACAACGTCCCGCCATCGGCCCGCTGCGCTGCTCCCATCCGATCGACAGTCGCACCGGTAAACGCCTCTTTCACATGACCAAAAATCTCGCTTTCCATCAGGTCCTGCGGAATCGCGGCGCAATTGAGCGCGACAAAAGGCTTGTCCGCACGGGGGCTGGCGCGTCACCCGCACCACCTCGCACAACCGCGCGCTGCGATAGTTGATGCGGAAGGCAAAATAGAACAACAGCACGTCAACGCCGAAGAACCCCAGCACCGGCCACGCGCCCATGGAGGCGAAAATCAAGCCGGTGGCGAAGCTCGCCAAACCAAAGGCGGCGAACAACACCATAAAGGCCCGCGGCGCCAACGAACGATGCGGATACAGCACGGCGTCGAACAGAAAGGGTGAAGCGGTCGTTTGCATAACCGGAAGAGCTATGGCCGAAAGTTGGTGACGGCTTGATCAGGCGGCGTTTTGCATTTGTTTGATCCCGTCGATGAATGCAATGCCCTGGATTATCCCAGGCATGCGATTTGCGCCGTCGCGCTTTCGCCATGTGCCCTGCGCTGACATCAGGAGCCTGACCGCCATGGCGAGGGCGGTCTTTCAGCTCAGACAGCCTTTGGTTTTACCTGTCCGGTGACACACCGTCGCGAAGGCGCTTTCGATGGGATGGGTGGTTCTGATGTGTTTCCACTGTTCTGCCGGGAAATCATAGAAGGCCAGCAGCACGTCACGGTCTTTGATCCATTTGGCTACCGCTTGTTCGTCTTTCACGCCGTAGGTCTCGATGAAGAAATCGCAGGCCGCCATGGCTTCGGCCTTCGTCTCTACCTGCCAGATGTCGTGCAGGGAGCCTTTGGCTTTCGCTTGCACCGATTGGGGCATTGCCTTCAGCCCATTGCCGGTTTTATGGAACCAGCAGCGCTGTTCTGCGGTCACGCCGAAGACCGCGCGAAGGGCGGCCCAGAAGCCCAGTGCACCGTCGCCTACCGCGAGATCGGGCGCGTGATTGAGGCCGCGCCACTTGAGGTCGAGCAGGAGCGCGCGCCAGCTTTGGGTCCTTTCGCGATAGCCGTCGATCAGCCCCAGTATCTCCTTTCGGCCCCATTCATCCGCGCCGATCAGCACCAGAACACATTGCTTTTCTTCCATCCTTGGCTGGAAATAGACGCCATCCGCCCAGACATAGACGATGCGCCGGGCGCTGAGATCGCGCTTCTGCCAGCGGTCGTACTCCTCCCACCAATTGGACTTCAGCCGCGAGATGGTGGGGGACGACAGGCCCGCCGCGTTCGGCCCGAGCAGCGCGGCCAAGGCCGCCTGAAAATCGCCCGTGGAAATGCCGTTGAGGGAAAGCCAGGGCAGTAAGTCCTCGACGGACTTCGCCTTGCGCAGATACGGTGGCAGGATCGAAGAAGAGAACCGACCCTTCTCAGCCTGCCGATCACGATCCCGCCCGCGTGGCCCTTTCACGGGCACTGGGCCAATCCCGGTCATTCCCTCTCGTTCTGGCAGGTGAGCGTGACGAACGACCCGCGCGGGCCCCTCGGACGTCGTCTCATTGGAAAATGGCGCAAGCCATGCGCTCCACTCAGCTTCAAGCGCTTGCTCGATCAACTGCCGCGCCCCGGAACGGATCAAATCCGTCAGCGGATCGGCGGAAAATCCCTTGGGATGGGGCAACGCGGTGATGGTATCTCTCGTCATGGGGCATAGCCTTTTCTCAGCGAGAATTGCGGCGCGGGAACAACGCCATGATATGCCGCCCCTCAGGAAAATCACCAACTGTCAGCTGTTTCTCTCGCTCTGGCGGTAGGTCTGTACTATCTGGCGGAGTTGCTGACGTTCGACTGCGTTGCGCACCGTATAGATTAAGCGTTCGCCGCTGACCGGCTTCACGATAAAGTCAAAAGCGCCCTCCCGCATCGCTTCGACAGCGCTGTTAACAGAACCGTTGGCGGTCACCACCACGACGGCCGAATGCATACCAGCGGCCCGAACATACTTCAGTATTTCTGTACCGCTGCCATCTGGCAATTGCAGGTTAAGAACGATCACGTCTGGTGCACCCGCCGCCAAGGCGTCCAACGCGGCAGAGACACTGGCAGCTCCGTCGATCCGGTGACCATCAAGAGACAGGTACTCCCGGTAGACTCGGGTCATGGCAGTGGAATCTTCCACTATAAGAATGTGCGCAGTGGCTTCTGGCATGTGGCCCACAGATTGCAATCAGGAATCTTGCACCCTTAGAAGTATCCCAAGATTACCAAATATCTCTTAAAGCTGCGGCGCGGGCCCTGATATTGTAAGGTCGAGTACGTGTTTGCACCCGTCCTGCCCCTTGAAAAGACCTATCCTTATGCTGCCTAACACCTTCCAATCTCTCGACTTTGGCCTCGGCGAGACCTGCGACATGCTGCGGGAAAGTGCCGCCGACTTCGCCCAGAACGAGATCGCACCGCTGGCAGAGCAGACAGACAAGGACAACGCCTTCCCCATGGAACTTTGGCCGAAGTTGGGGGCCATGGGTCTGCTGGGTGTGACGGTTGATGAGAAATATGGCGGCGCGGGCATGGGCTACCTGGAGCATATGGTGGCGATGGAGGAGGTCTCCCGCACCTCGGCCAGTGTGGGCCTATCCTATGGCGCACACTCCAACCTCTGCGTGAACCAGATCCACCGGAACGGCACCGACGAACAGAAGGCGCGTTATCTGCCGAAGTTGGTCTCCGGCGAACATGTGGGCGCGCTGGCGATGAGCGAGCCCAATGCTGGCTCCGACGTGGTTTCCATGAAGCTGCGGGCCGACAAAAAGGGCGACCGCTACATCCTGAATGGCTCCAAAATGTGGATCACAAACGGGCCGGACGCGGAAACCCTGGTGGTCTATGCCAAAACCGACCCTCAGGGAGGGCCTCGCGGGATTACGGCCTTCCTGATCGAGAAAGGCTTCAAGGGCTTCTCTACCGGCACCAAACTCGACAAATTGGGGATGCGCGGCTCCAACACTGCGGAACTGATCTTCCAGGATTGCGAGGTGCCGGCTGAAAACGTCCTCGGCCAGGTCGGCCGCGGCGTTAACGTGCTTATGAGCGGCCTCGATTATGAGCGGCTGGTGCTCTCCGGCGGACCATTAGGCATCATGCAGAGTTGCATGGATGTGATCCTGCCCTATGTACACGAGCGCGAACAGTTCGGCGAGCCGATCGGCAATTTCCAGATAATGCAGGCCAAGCTAGCCGACATGTACACCACGATGAACGCCTGCAAGGCCTACGCCTATGCAGTGGCGAAGGCGTGCGACCGTGGCGACACGACACGCATGGATGCGGCCGGCGTTATCCTCTATACGGCGGAAAAGGCCACCTGGATGGCGCTGGAAGCAATCCAGTGCCTAGGCGGCAATGGATACATCAACGACTACCCGACAGGGCGCCTGCTGCGCGACGCCAAGCTGTACGAGATCGGCGCGGGCACACAGGAGATCCGGCGTTGGCTGATCGGCCGGGAGCTTTTTGCACAAAGCGGGTAAACCACCCTTCCCCGACCGATTTGCGTCATCCCGGTCCGTGTGGGTCGGGCGAAGCTCTAAAACAAATCCTAGCCATCCAAGGTAAAAGTCAAAAGGTCACCGCCAACCGACACGGTGAAGGTCGTACCGCCAAAGCCGTCGTCCGCACCGGTCATCACGCCATGGTCGTGCACTTCAATCAGGTCGGCTTGACTGTCGATCCGCACCTTCGAGCCATTATTCTGGACTAGTAGGTGGTTGGATGGATTGACGCCGTTGTTGAACGTGCCGTTATCCATAAACCGAAATTCCAGATAGTCGCCTTCGCTGAAGTCCAGGTCGGTAATCGTGTACGAGTCGCCGTCATAGACATAGCGGCCATCCATCGTGAACCTGTCAGCGCCCGTACCGCCGGTCGTCGTATCATTGCCATAGCGCAATAGGATACCGTCGTTACCGCCATAGCCGAACATATCGTCGTCACCGCCGCCACCGGCCAATGTATCATTCCCCGGCGACGGATCCGGTGGGGGTGGAGGGGGCGGCGGAGATACACCGCCAATTCCGAGCGAACTGAACGCAACAGTGTCCAGTTGAAGCGTCATCGTCTCCAAACCAGAGGGCATGGTTAGCAACGTGCTGCCATCACCAGCGTCCGACGCCTGCATTACACCATTGTCATGCGCCCCTAAGATGTCGTTCAGACTGTTAAACGTCGCCGTGCGCCTGCTCTGCGTCACTCCCAGATGGTTGCTAGGATCAACCGCATTGCTGAAAGCACCGGTGTCGAACAGGCGCAAAATCAGCGTGTCCCCTTCACCAAAATTCAGATCAGTAATGCGGTGAGCATCGCCGTCATTCAAATAGCGTCCATCGACTTTGAATTCATCGGCCCCGGCGCCACCGGTGGCAGTGTCCTTGCCAAACCGCAGCAGGAAGGCGTCGTCTCCACCGCCACCGTCGAACACATTGTTAGCAGAGGTGCCGACAAAACTGTCGTTCGTACCGCCACAACCACCACCACCGCCGCCGCTCAGGTTGTGATTACCGAAATCGACACCTGTCAGATTCTGGCCACTGCTCAGGACAACATCGTTGAAGGTTGGCGAACCAGCCCCCTCACTGAACAGCATCGCTAGGTTGTTCTGCATATAACTGGCGTCGTTGAACGACACTTGCGCACCGGCGTCACCGGCCGGATTTTCAAGGCTGATCGTTGCGCTGCCCAGTGCGCCGGTCATCGTGTTGTACTGGAACTCGATGCTACCGTCGCCGTTCAGGATTGCTTGGAAGGTGTAGTTTCCAGTGCCGGAAAACGGCTGCAAGCCATCGTATTCTACGATGAAACGGTCATTGGCAGTGTCATGGAAGTAGTAGACATCACCGCCGCGCGCCGGGTTCAGGTCATCCCAAAATGGCGCGATTATCGCATCCGGGTCGGCCACATTGGGAATAGCCAGGTTGGTATAGACATTTCCCACCCCGCCGAACGTCAGATATCCGTTCGAGCCGATCGTGACGCTTGTTTGCACCTGTCCGAAGTAGCTGAAGCTGAATGAGCCAAACGACATTGTTGCCGAAGAAGCGTCACTCAAAGTAAGCGCGGTGCCGACAGATGATATATCGAACCAGCTATAGGCAGGACCGCCCACGCTATTGCTGTCCGACCACACGTAGTCGCCGGTGAACAACGGCGCAGTCTGGGTAAAGCCAGCTGGCACTACCTGAGCAACGTGATAGCTGCCAGGGGCGACGTTCGCGAACGTGTATTGGCCGCTGCCATTGGTAATGGCAGTCAACTCGCCGCCGTCCAGACCGCCATTTTGGTTAGCGTCCAGATAGACGGTGACGCCGGAAAGGCCGGGCTCGCCAGTGTCTTCCGAGCCATTATTGTTGGTATCGTCCCATACAGTGCCAGAAATGGTACCGGGCTGAGGCGCTGCCAATGTATTTGCTGCATTCAGACGAGCACCGGAAACCGTAATGCCGTCCAGCGCCGGAATGGGATCGGCTGCATCCATTATGCGGGCACGTACTTCTTCCGGCGTCAATCCCGGCTCGCTGGCCAGCAGTAAGGCTACAACGCCCGCAACATGGGGCGTCGCCATGGAAGTTCCACTGTAGGCAGAATAGCTGTTGCCGGGTGTCGTGCTTCAGATCGCACTGCCTGGCGCACCAAGGTCAACAGACGTGGCACCAAAATTCGAGAAAGAGGTGATGTTATCGTTACGGTGGGTCGCCGCAACGGAGATCAGATTGGAAAGGGTATAGTTGCTGGGGCAGTGTGGGCTCAGGTCGTTGTCATCACCTACTTGATCGGGGCCACCATTGCCGGCAGCCGCAACGAATACCTGTCCTGCCTGCCCGGCCTGGAATATCGCGTCTTCCAACGCCACCGAGAAGCCACCGCCCCCCAGGAATTATTCGTGACGTCGGCCTCCATCAAGGTGGCGTATTCAACTGCCCTGATCGCATTGAATGTGCTGCCGGAGCCGGAAGCATCCAGGAACTTGAGCGCCATGATGTCGGCGTCATACGCAACACCGGTAACGCCAAGGCCATCGTTGGCCTGGGCGGCGATGGTTCCAGCGACGTGTGTGCCGTGAGCATCATCGTCCCAAGGGTCGCCGTCGTTGTTGGCAAAATCGTAGCCATAGTAATCGTCGACGAAACCATTGTTATCATCGTCGATGCCGTTTCCGGCGATCTCGCCCGTATTGATCCACATTTGGTTGATGAGATCGGGGTGATTGTAATCAACACCGCTATCGATCACGCCAACCACAACACCGGTGCCGGTGCTGACATCCCAGGCTTCCGGCGCGTCGATATCAGCGTCGGTGGTGCCGCCATTCTGGCCGGCATTGTTCAGGCCCCATAGATTCAGAAAGCCCGTGTCGTCCGGGATAACCACTTCGGCTTCAAAGTCTGCTGCGTGCAGCACGTAGTTCGGTCGAACGTACTCTGCATACTCCGCCACGCCGCTCGCATGCAGGACTTCAATTGCGCCATCGGACGATACGCCGTCAAAAGACCAGAGCTGAAAACCGAACTTCTGGGTGGTCGAGACCAGATCGGCCCCCAGGGAATCGCGAAGCGCCGCCAGCGCTTCTTCATCATGGAAAATGTCGGAATTGACACGAACGATAACCTCGCCGGTAAGCTGGCTTGAGCTTGTCACCGCCCAATCCGATTGGTTGCCGCTAACATTGTAATCGATTATCATGGGTTGCACTCTCCGGAATTCGATGCGCCACTTTTGCCCTGTTTGAAAAATCCACCAATGAAGTCAATCACAGGTGACGGACGTTAACATGGGGCGTTCTAGTACAAGTACGCTTAAGAGGACGGAGATTGCCACACAACAACCGCGATTTCAGCAAAGAAATCCGAAAATTCACAAAATTTTCAGCATGATACCATAAGATTACATATGCACATACATGTTGATATTCCAATTACTGGATTCTACTGCCTACATCAGTACAGCTATTGACCCACTTCCACCGCGACTTGGTCAAGCGCTGTAGTCAACCGGCCAGCTAACTGGTGTATGTCGTCAGCTGAGATTACCAGCGGCGGTGAGAACACCACCCGGTCATCAACAATCCGGCAGATCAGGCCTAGCTCTCGGGCAGCCTCTCCGACCCGGTTGCCGATACCAATGGTCGGCTCGAAATGTGTCCGGGTGGCTTTGTCCGCCACAAGCTCTAACCCTCCCATGAGACCGACGCTATTTGCGTTGCCGACAAGCGGGTGGCTTTCAAGCGCCTTCAGGCGCTCATTCAGAATCGCGCCCATCTCCCGCGCCCGGCTCACGACATCAATTTCCTCATAGATTTTCAGCGTTTCCAGCGCAACCGTGGCGGCCACAGGGTGCCCGGCATAGGTCGAACCATGGGCGAACGATCCCAGCTTATCGCTTTCGCTCAGCATACCTTGATAAACTTTGTCATTGATCAGCAGGGCAGAAATCGGCTGCATCGCGGCCGATAGCGCCTTGGCGGAGGAAATCATGTCCGGCTGCAAGTCAAAGGTCTGGCTGCCCCACATATTGCCGGTGCGTCCGAAGCCGCAGATCACCTCATCGGCCACAAACAACACATCATATTTGCGCAGCACGGCCTGTATTTTGGCAAAGTAGGTTTGCGGCGGAACTATGCCGCCGCCGGCCCCCATCACCGGCTCGGCAAAGAAAGCCGCCACGGTCTCAGGCCCCTCCTCCAGAATCAAGTTTTCGAGGTCCTGGGCCATGCGGGTAGCGAAATCCTCCTCGGTCTCCCCGTCTACGTGCTCGCTGTAGTAGTGCGGGAAGCTGGTATGCTTGAACATGGCAAACGGAAGGCTAAAGTCAGCGTGCATATCCGGCTTGCCCGACACACTAATCGCAGCCGCGGTTGATCCATGATAGCCCCGCTGGCGGCCAATTATCTTCACTTTCTCCGGCTTGCCGACGGCATGAAAATAGTACCAGGCAAGCTTGATCGCCGCGTCGTTCGCTTCCGAGCCCGAACATTGGAACAGCACCTTCGCCATTGGCACCGGTGCAATTTTCAGAAGCTCTTCGGCAAGAGCCACGCTCGGCTCGTTCGAACTATGGCGGTATAGATGGTAGTAGCCGAGCTTCACCATCTGGTCATAGGCAACCCTCGCCAGCCGTTCCGATGCGAATCCCAACGAGGCGCACCAAAGCCCAGCCGCTCCGTCAATATATTCACGGCCGTCTTCATCCGTGATTCGGACGCCATTGCCTGCCGTGATCAAATCGGGCCCGCGCTCTAGATGGCTGCGCAGGTTAGTTTGCGGATGGACAATGGCAGCGATATCGCGCGCGGAAAGCGAATTTGGCAGGAACGTCATCGGGCAGGCTCCAAGCTTTGGCTCATATTGCCCGCAAGCTTGGCACGCCGGCCGCTTTGACGCCAGCACTCGTCAGGCCGGGCTGGTTTTGCCCGGCTGCACACCTTTGAAGCGGCCCAGATAACGCGGCACTACCGCGCCCACGGGTGTCGGCGCAATGCCCAAATCAGCCAACCCCTGCGCGCCTTCACTGACCACATTGTCATGCTCCAGTAGCTTAAGCTGGTCGCGGGTCAGCGGCGGGTTCGGCAGAAGTTCCAGGAACCGCGCCTTAAACGCAGCAATGAAGGATGGTAGCGGCGCCAGAATGCGTTTCTGGCCAGCCTGTTCCAGCGTGTACTCCATGATCTCCTTCATGGTCATCACGTCGGGACCGCCAAGCTCATAGGTCTGACCGACACAGGCAGGATCGGTAACCGCCTTACAGATCGCATCCGCCACATCGCCGACATAAACCGGCTGCATCTTGGTATGACCGCCATCGATCAGCGGCAGGGCCGGGGCGAAGCACGCCAGGTCAGCGAAGCGGTTGAAGAATTCGTCTTCCGGGCCGAATACGACGCTTGGCCGGATGATGGTTGCGTCGGGCATTGCAGCCCGCACGGCTGCCTCGCCCTCAGCCTTTGACCGAGCATACGCGGATTCGCTGTTGGCATCCGCGCCGACCGCGGAGACCTGCACCATGGTCCTAACACCAGCCGCAGCGGCGGCGCTGGCAATGCCTTCAGCCCCTTCGGCCTGCACGCTGTGGAACTGCTGTGCACCGAACTCAGAGAGGATACCCACCAAATTGACGACGGCATCCATGCCCTCGCAAGCCTGCGCTACCGTCTCGGGGTAGCGCACGTTAACCTGCATCAGGCTAACCTGCCCGACCGCGCCCATGGGCTTCAGAAACTTGGCCTTTTCTGTGTCGCGGCACGCCACGCGCACCGGCAGACCTGCCGCCGCAAGCCGCTTCACCACATACCGTCCGACAAAGCCGGAACCGCCAAACACAACCACGCGTTGTGCCATCATCGCCTTAGAGCCTCGCTCTTCTGTATTCTTGTCTGCTGCCTGCAGACGTCTCTGCCGTTAGTATGCCGCGAGAGCGCCCGGACCGCAAGCGGCAGGGTGTTTCAGGCTATGCGTAGTCGCCTGCATAAGCCTATTTTTGTAGTGGTTCAGTTATCAGATGCCACAATGACCGTGGCATGCATGACCATCCGCTCTGCAACAGAGGGGCCCGCCTGTTTCAGGTGGCTGACATTCGCCCGCTCATCCATCGCTTGGGCGCGCATAACTTGCGGCTGCAGTCCACCACCTTCGTTGAAGTTCACCCGGTGGACCTGAAAGCCGCGGTCCGGAAACACGCCCGCTGCTGCGGCCGCCTCGTCGAAGGCGCGCTTGTAGATAACCGCCCGCAATTTGGCTGCCGTCGCCTGCCGCTCCGCTAGCGAGGGCGTGAAGTCAATCTGACGGACACTGACGGTTCGCCCCCGGCTACTCACCTGTTTCATCCGGTCATAGATGCCCGTCAGCGCTGTTTGCAGGATACGGGCCTCCGCGACAATCACCCATTGCTCAAAGCCGGTATCTGTTTGCCCCCGCTGGAACCGCGTCATCTGCCAGTCACCGCCAGCCACCGGCGCAAAAAGCGCCTTGGGATCAACGACCGGCTCGGCACCTTTGTCGTCCGTCAACAAGGTCTTGAGCTACAACACAACACGCGCGGTCTTGGTTTCGACCCAGGCTTCCTCCACCAGTTGCAGCACAATCTGCGACGGATCTGCTTGTCGGTCAGCGGCCAGTACGGGACTTGTCATCACTAGGAGTCCTATAGCGGCAAGCAAATGCTTCATGGCGAACCCTTTCAGAGCGTTAAAAATCCAAATCCGCATAGTGCGCGGGCGGCGGGAAGCCAGGTGCCGAATCGGCCAGCAGTGTGCGGAAGCTCGGGCGTGATTTCACCCGCTGATACCATACTTTCGCGCCTTCCGAATGCTCCCACGACACCTCTCCCAGGTAGTCCAGGGTCGACAACTGAGTAGCCGCCGCCAGATCTGCAAGGCTCAAACGGTCACCGGCCAGCCAAGTGCGCCTTTCAGTCAGCCAGGCAATATAGTCCAGGTGATAACCGATGTTCTGGCGGCCTGCGCGGATAGCCGCGGAATTCGGCTCACCTGTCCGCCGGATTGGCTTCAGCATCCGTTCACCGTACAGATATTCGGTCACCTCACGGTAGAATTTGGTATCGAACCACGCTACCAACCGCCGGGTTTCCGCGCGGTCTCCGGGCGAATTGCCGACCAGCGAGGGGCCCATATCGATCTCGTCCAGGTACTCGCAAATGGCCAGAGAGTCGGCGATCGTACCGCCATCATCATCAACCCATACAGGGACCTCCGCCGCGGGGTTCAGCGCCAAAAACTCCTCGCGCCGCCGCCAGGGCTCTTCGATTTCCAGTTCGACGCCAATGCTCTTTTCAGCCGCGACCAAGCGGACCTTGCGGCAGAAAGGCGAAAGTGGGAGGTGAAAAAGCGTTGGCATAGTGAGAATACTCTTAACGAATTGCCGTCAAATCGGGCAGCGCACTGTCGTCACGCCTTTTTAGGAGCCTGCTCTATGTGCCTACTCGCGATTGTAGCCCTCGCGCTCGTCCAGGGCATCACAGAGTTTTTGCCTATCAGTTCATCGGGCCATTTAATCCTGATGCGCGAATTCGGCGCGTCCATGGGCCTGGATACCGTGGGCGCTAATGCCAACGCCGATCTGGTTATGGATGTCGCCCTGCACGTGGGCACGCTCGGCGCGATTGTACTCTATGTCTGGCGTGATCTTTGGCAGGTAGTCAACGGCTTGCTGCAAGGCATCACCGGCAAGCGCAGCGACGGCTGGCACCTAGCCTGGCAAGTAGCGCTAGCCACCATCCCAGTCTTCATCGTCGGGTTTCTCGTGAAAGATTTAATCACAGACAATGCCCGCACTGTGGAGGTAATCGGCTGGATCACCCTGATCTTCGGCGTTGCCCTTTGGATGTCCGACCGGATGGAGATCAGATTAAGCCTGCCGCAACTTGGCTATGGACGAGCGCTGGCCATCGGTGTCGGTCAGGTGCTGGCGCTAGTTCCAGGCGTCAGCCGGTCCGGCATCTGCATGACCATGGGCCGCGCGGTCGGCCTGAACCGTGTGGACGCTGCCCGCTTTGCCTTGCTGCTTTCCATCCCCACCATCCTAGGCGCTGGCGCGCTGGCGGGCCTGGACCTTGTCGAGTCGGGCAATGTGCAGTTGGAGCATGATGCCTTGATCGGCACAGGTTTAGCCTTCATCAGCGCATGGCTCGCCATCATCCTGATGATGAAATGGCTGCGTCATGCCAGCTTCCTGCCATTTATACTCTACCGGCTGGCGCTAGGTGCGCTTTTGCTTTTCTTGGCCTATGCCTGAGCCCCTTCCCCCTTTGATACTGGCCTTCGACACGGCAGGCCCGGTACTCAGCGTCGCGCTTTGTGGCAACAACCGAGTGCTATCTGCCCTCCACCTGCCCATGCAGCGCGGCCATGTGGAGTTGCTGCTACCCGCCATCCAGGCGGTGATGAAGGCTGGCGGGCGGGCGCTGTCAGACGTCGAGGCCATTGCAACCACAGTCGGCCCCGGCTCGTTTACCGGCCTGCGTACTGGCCTTGCTGCAGCCCAAGGGTTAGCTTTTGCCACCGGAGCGCCGCTGATCGGCATCGACCGGTTTACCGCGCTGGAAGGGGCGCTCGCAGACCGCAGGCAGGCTCCCTTGATTGTGGCGTTCGATAGCAAGGCCCGCTCGCTCTATGTGCAGGCATTCGGCGCTGATGGTGCCCGCCTGGATGGATGGCCTGCCGAGGGCCGCAACATGACAGTGGAGGAGGTCCTAGCGGCATTCACCGGCAGCAATGTTCAACTGATCGGCGACGGAGCCGCAATCCTCCTAGATGCAGGCTTCACCGCGACAGATTCTGGCGTTCGCACGCTGACGGCACCAATGGTTGCCGCTGCCGCAATCAAAGAACTCGCCAAAGGCCGGACCGGTTGGCAGCCCCAACCGCTATACCTCGCTCCGCCCCGAGCCGAGCTGCCGAAAGATGGTGGCCGCCTGCGCGCACGCCAGGACTAAGGCATGGAATTGACAGCCCTCCGCCTGGAGAATGTAGAAGACGCCGCCCGCCTGCATGCTCTTGCCATGGCGGACGGATTAGGCGGTCCAGCGTGGTCAGCAGAAACGTTCGCCACCCTGCTGCGGACTCCCGGCACCTTCGGCTGGATCGTACCGGACCAGGGCTTGCTTCTGATCCGGCGAGCAGCCGACGAAGCAGAGGTGTTCACCGTTGGCACCGTGCCGTCTGCACGCCGCACGGGTGTCGCCCGTACCCTGTTCGAGACAGCGCTCATTGCGTTGACTGCCCTGAAACTGAACCGCCTGCTACTGGAAGTCGCCGTCGACAACCTGCCGGCCCAGCGATTTTATGAGACCCTGGGCTTTCAGACAGCTGGCCGCCGCCCCGGCTACTACAAGCGCGGGTCAGGAAGCATAGACGCCTTGGTCATGGAAATAGAGGTCTGATCAAAATGTTTGCGTCTGCAAGCGTTTCGTGAATCAGCCCACTCTTTCACTATGTTGGTGGTTCGATTCAACAGATCGATGGGTACCATCCGTTTCCATCGAACCACTAGTGTTAAAGGCGGTAGCAATCTACTCCGCCGCTTTCGCCATTTGGTCCCAATTGTAGAGCGCGGGCTCTTTTTCGAGGAACCGACGGATCGATTCCTTGGAGTATTCGCTGCCAAACAGCAAAGTCTGACCGTCAGCCTCCGCAGAAGCCACATCGGCATAAGAAATCTGGAATATCTTGTTGACCAGCCGCTTGGTCAGCGCCACTGCCGTCTTTGGTCCCTGCGCCAGTTTCCCCGCATAAGACTGCGCCGCAGCGAGCACCTCCTGCCCATCTTCCACAACGGTGTGGACGATGCCCATGGCCTTTGCCTCGTCTGCACCGATGCTGCGCCCCGTGAACATCAGATCTTTCGCCAACGCCGGTCCCACAGCCCGGGGCAACATGTAAGCCAATCCCATATCCGGCATCAACCCGATACGGGCAAACACAGCAAAGAAGCGCGCATTCGGCACCGCAAACACCATATCCGCCATCAATGCCACGCTGAAGCCACCACCGAAAGCCAAGCCATTCACGGCAGAGATCACCGGGCAATCAATGTTCAACAAGCGCTCCAGCCAGATTTGCACATCCAGAATGCTTTGCCTGGCAGCTCCGGGCCCGCTGTCCAACCGGTTGGTCGTGTTGGTCACATTGCCACCGGCGCAGAAAGCGCGCCCCTCGCCCGTCAAAACCAGCGCTTTGACGTCTTCGTTGCCGTCGACAAAGTCCACCATCCGGCGGAAATCATTGCGCAGATCAATCGAAATGGCGTTCAGCGCCTCCGGTCTGGCCATGGTGTAGGTGGCAACGCCATCGGCAGCAATCTCTAAGCGAGAGCACTTGAATGCGGGCATGGTCATGAGTGTTTTCTCCTCAAAGGTTCATCACTGAAGGCGCCGAAGGCATTATCAAATACCCGGCATTCGCCGTTCTGACGGCGGCAGCGCGCATTCCATCTTGTATTTCGGCATCAGCGAAGGTTTCTTTTCTTGCCCCTCAGCATATGGCATGAGGGCTGCCTGCCAATACCGAAACTCCAGAGGCCGCCATGTCTGAAGGCACCGCCACCATCGCGCCCACCGAAGCGCTCAAGATCGACGAGGGCCGCCTCGCCGAGTATCTGAAAGGGGTGCTCCCGGCCGCCCCCGGCCCGATGCGACTTAAACTGTTCAGCCACGGCCAGTCCAACCCCACCTATTTCATCACCTTCGACGACGCCTCCTATGTAGTCCGCAAGCAGCCGCCAGGCGAACTCCTCCCCTCCGCCCACGCCGTCGACCGCGAGCACCGGGTGCAGAAGGCGCTGCATGCCCAGGGCTTTCCCGTTGCCGAGCAATTCCATTTCTGCGAGGACTGTTCCGTTGTCGGCACGCCCTTCTACGTCATGGAGAAGATGGAAGGCCGTGTGTTCACCGATAGCTCCCTGCCCGGCTGCTCACCGGATGAACGCCGCGCCATGTTCCTGAACGCCGCCGAAACGCTGGCGAAGCTCCATTCCTACGACCCAGAGGAAATCGGTCTCGGCGACTATGGCCGCCCCGGCTCTTACTACGAACGGCAGTTCCGGCGCTGGTCGCGCAATTTCCTGGAAACCAAGACCCAGGACATCCCGGAAATGGACAAGCTGATCGAGTGGCTGCCCCAGCACATACCGGCGGATGACGAGAGCCGCATCGCCCATGGCGACTACCGCATCGGCAACCTGATGTTCCACCCGACCGAGCCGCGCGTCATCGCCGTTTTCGACTGGGAGATCTCCACCCTCGGCCATCCGCTCAGCGATCTGGCCTATATGTGCATCCTCTATTTCACCACGGGCGAGGAATTCTTCGGCATCCGAGACAAGGACCGCGCCACCCTCGGCATTCCGCCGTTCGAGGAAATCATCGAGCACTACCGCCGCGCCGCAGGCCGGCCCGATACGGTCACTGACGCCCACATGGTGCATGCCATGTTCCGCTTCGCCGCCATCCTAGATGGCGTCCGCGCCCGCGGCCTCGCTGGCAACGCCGCCAGCGAGGATGCCGCACAAGTCGGCGCGCAAGGCCTGGCCCTCGCCAAACGCGCCTGGGAAGTGGTGGAGGGCCGCAAAGGCGGCTAGCATTCCGCAAGAAACAGCGGAGGGTGAGTCCCATGCCCGGCATCGTTATCATCGGCGGCGGCCTGCACGGATGCAGTGCTGCCTACCACCTGCTTCTCCGCGAGCCGGGTCTTGCCGTCACCATTGTCGAGCGTGACCCCACCTACGACCGCGCGGCCTCTGCCCGGTCGCACGCCGGGCTCCGCCTGCTCTGGAGCCAGGAAGAAAACCTGGCCATGTCTCAATACGGCCAGGAATTCTACGCGAACTTTGCCGAACTTTGCGCCATCGACGGGGAGGCAGCCCACCTGGATTTCTGGCGGCAGGGCTACCTGTTCATCGCCAACACGCCCGAGCAGGCCCGAGCCATGGAAGGCAATTTCGCGTTCCAGCAAAGCAAGGGCGTCGAAACCCAACTATTGAACGGCGATGCCCTGAAAGCCCTCTACCCCGTCCTGAATACCAGCGACATCATCTGGGGAAATTACGGCCCGAACGATGGCTGGATTGATCCTTATGGCGCACTCATGGGACTGCGCCGCAAAGTGCGCTCCATGGGGGCACGATTCATTGACGGTGCAGTCACCGGCCTCACTGTCAGCGGCGGCCTGGTCCGCGCCGTGGAACTGGCGGATGGCGGCACCCTCGCCGCCGACACCGTCGTCAACAACACGGGCGCCTGGGCGCACGAGATTTGCGCCATGCTAGGCTTCGACATCCCCGTCCGTCCCCTGCACCGCACCACATTCTACTTCGAGCCTGAAACGCCCCAGCCAAAGCTGCCCCAAACCCTGGACGGCCAACCCGCGGCCTTCCGTCAGCAGGGCGAAGGCTTTCTTACCGGCCTAACCCAGTTTGAAGTCGCAGGAGCGTTCCACTGGGAGCGGAAGCACGACCTGTTCGATGACACGATCTGGCCCCGCATCGCCCACCGCAACCCAGCCTTCGAGACCATCAAGCTGAGGAACGCCTGGGCCTGCCACTACGCCTATAACAGCTTCGACGGCAACATACTGATCGGCAATTGGCCGGGTCAGCCGGAGAATTTTCTGATGGCCACCGGCTTTTCCGGTCACGGCCTGCAGCACGCGCCCGCCGCCGGCCGCGCCATGGCGGAATTGATCCTGGATGGCCGGTTCTCCACGCTCGACCTCGACCGCTTCCACGCCCGCCGCGTTGCCGAGGGCCGCCCAGAGCCGGAGAGCGGCGTGAAGGCTTGATTGCCCGGGCCGAACTCTCTCTAATCCGGCCACCAACTCACTCAAGGAAACACCAAGATGGATATCCGTTTAGACGGCCGCACTGCCCTGATCACCGGCGGCAGCAAGGGCCTGGGCCTCGCGATGGCGCAGAAATTTACCGAGTCCGGCGCGAAAGTGGTAATTGCCGCCCGCGATGCCGCGACCCTCGCCAACGCAGAGGCCCAAATCAACGCCGCCAACCAAGGCGCGGCAAAGGCCATTCCGACCGACGTTACGGATCCGGCCCAGTGCAAGGCGCTGTTCGACGGCGCGTGCAAGCATTTCGGTCAGGTCGACATCCTGGTGAACAATGCGGGCCAGTCTCAGACCGGCAAATTTGAAGAGATCACCGACGAAATTTGGGCCGCTGATATCGCACTGAAGCTGATGGCCCAGGTCCGCCTTAGCCGTCTGGCGTTCGGACCGATGAAAGACCGCCGCTGGGGCCGGATCATCAACGTGCTCAACACCGGGGCCAAGGCACCGCGTGCCGGTGGCGCACCCACAGCCGTCACCCGCGCTGCCGGTATGGCCCTCAGCAAGATCCTGGCGGGTGAAGGCGCGCCGTTCAACGTGCTGGTCAACGCGATGAACACCGGCCTGATCGTCTCCGACCAGCATGTCCGCCGCTGGGAAGCCAGTGACAAGTCTAAAACGCTGGACGAGTTCCTGGCCGATGTCGGCAAGAATTTGCCCATGGGCCGGATGGGCTCGTCGGAAGAATTCGCCAATCTTGCCTGCTTCCTGGCCAGTGACGCGGCAGGCTATATCAACGGCACCGCCATCAATGTCGATGGCGGCATGTGCCCAGTGGTCTAAGCATCGCTAGTGCCTGACCTTGCCGCCGGTTTTTTCCCTGAATAGCCGGTCATAGGTCTGGAGCATCACATCGATGCTGAAATGCGCCCGGGCGTGCACTTGGTTCGCAGATCCAATAGCCGCCCGGGCGTTTTTGTCAGCTAGCAAAGTACGAAGTTTGGCGGCCAATCCCGCCTCATCATCCACCGCCGCCATGGGCCAGGTTCACCACGACCGGTGCGCGCCGCACCACATCGCGCACGGCATCCCGGTCGCTGATCGAGCCGCGGAACACGCCAACTTCAGGAGCATGAAAGGGCCAGGGCAGGTTGTCGGTCGAGCGGGCAAAGACGGCAACGCGCTTACCCCGTCGGCGCAACGCGGCCAAGGTGTGCCGTCCGATAAAGCCGGTACCACCCAGCAAGGCCACATTATATTGCGCCTCGACACCCGGCACAGCGGGCCGGGGCAAAGCCTTTGGGCCATTCACCCGGCGGGCCACATCGCGCAACAGGCACTGACCAGCCGCGCGCCCAGGCACTTGTAAAACGCACCGATAGAGCCCTGCATGCTGCGGAAAAAAGGGTTGTTTCGCGTTGTTAGTCCACTGACCGGGCCACAATAGGCCAACGCGCCACTTAGGCTGCCAGCGATTAGGCCTCCGGCGCGCTGCAAGCCACCGGTCAGGGAGTCCGCCATATCCAGCCACCGGCTGGGTGTTGCTACCGACAGGCGATTGTGGATCATGTCCGCCTCTAACTGGCCATCATCGCCGATCGCATTCACCTGCCAAACGGGGTAACGCTGGCCGAGGGAAAATTGCAGTTGCGCGGTGCCCCGCTCACATCGCAGCGAAACCAACCAGCCGGTTATCAGCTCTATGCCGTCAGCAACCTGCTGCGGTGGTTGGGGTTGCGCATCGATCGCTTCAATCGGATCGAGCAGGTCATCGATCTGAGAAAGCGGATGCACGGCCTGCTCCAACAGCAGGTTGCGCGGCTTCGCGAACATCCAATGACCCAATTGCCCGGCATCCAATTGCCGAAGCGGCATGTTGTAGAGCAGCGAAACATGCCGGACAGGCCCGATTTGGTTGGCCTTTACCGCCTTTTTCAATCGGATATGCGCGGGGTGATACGGGAAATTCTGGTTGATATGCAAAGCGCTGCCGCCCTCTTCAGCGGCAAGCGGAAGCCCAGCGCAATCTTCCGGTGTTTCCGCCATGGGCTTTTCCAGCAGCACATGCACGCCTGCGCGCAGCAATGGTTCGGCCACTGTGCAGTGCAGGTTCGGCGGCACCAATACATGCGCGGCATCCACCTTGCCGATCAGGGCAGCGGCATCGTCGACTGGCTGTGCAATGGTCCAGGAACGGGCCAGAGTCTCGGCCCGCTCCAGGATCGGGTCAGCCACCATCGCCAGATCCACGCTGGGCAATCCGGACAGCACTTCAGCATGAATGTCCGCAATATTACCGGCTCCAACCAAGCCAACTCGAAACTGAGACATCCGGGCTCCCGCAATTTGCGTGCAGGGCGGCGTGCAGGATGCACACGGTTCCGCCCCTTTCAGGCAGACGCAGAATGCCTTAGTTCGCCTAACGGTCGCCTAACGGCGGTGCTTTCTTTTCGCCGGGCTGGACCTTTTGCGCCTCCGGCAAGCCAATACTAAACAGGGGAAACACTGTGTCCTGCCCCCAATTTCGAAGCGGCCGTTCGAAAATAACGGCCGCGCAGACGATCAAGCCGGCCAACACCGCAAACAAACCGCCACCCGCCAACGCCGGCCCATAGCCACGTTTGGGCTGTGCTTCTGCCAGTCTGCGCTCAATAGCCATGAGGCGATCCTCGGCCAGCCGCAATTGCTCATGTATTTCACGGCGCAGGCGTCCTGGCAGGCCATTCCGCAATTCGAAAGCCAGTTCGTCATCTCGCTCGCTGGTTCGTGCTTTAATTTCGTCCAGACGGGCTATGATTTCTGCAGGGACTGCTTCGCCTGCCGGTCTACCCGCCAAAACTTTGGTCAACGCCCGTTCAAGCGCCGCTTCTATGGCCGCAGCGCCGCCCTGAGACGCAGGTTGAGACGGCAATGCGCCGATTGCAGCGTCTGCCGCCGGCGCTGGTGCGTTGAAAGGATCGGCCGGTGCCGGTTTAGGCGTCTGACCGCCCAACAGCCGGAAGTCTTCCGCGGTTTTCCGTGCTATTTCGTCCGACATTACCGAAACGCCCTCATAAACTGGTTTCTCGCCACGCGGGCTTGCTCTTTCGCCCGCCGCAAATGGTTCTCTACCATGAGCAACGGCCGCGGTGCAAAAGCCACAATCGACCGCATAGCAGACGCTTTTCCGGCGAGTTGCTGCTTATATGGTGCAGAGCCTGCCAGGAAGTCATACCGCGCCGCGCCACGGGCAGCATAATACTGCACAGCCATGGCATGGCTGAGGAATCCAGGCTTCCAGCGATTGTCCGGCGTGGCGGCAAAACCGCTTTGGTAAGCCATCACCCAACCACCCGGCGACAGCAGATTGTAGAGATAGCCAATAACCTTCTTGCCTGCACTCACCCGCAGCAGGTCAGCGTTGCCAGCGAGAAGGGCCGTTTCCAAAAATCCGGTATGAAAGCGGCGGAACTGGCCATCATCGAATGCACCGCCCTTTCCTCTGGCTTGCCATTGGGCGGTGTGCAGCTTCTCCAGGTCTCCCAGAAAACTATGTGCTTGTAGCAGCGTTGCCGCCGCTGACAAACACAGACTGCCGAACTGTTCTTCGTACAAGCACCGGGATCGGCGAATAGAGGCGCACGTATTTTTGCCCAAAGTTTCCAAGTAATCGCGACCGCACGAACGCAAGGCCTGCAAATCGGCCCACGGCGCTTTTGTTTCCTTGACAACACGGATCAGCAAGCCGGCGTCAATCGTGGCTTGTGTAAGTGCGCTGGCTGCCGAGACCGTCAGGTTTCTTGCAACCAGCTCATCCAACCCAGGCAGGTTTCTGATCAGCCAACCGAAGGCCTGAGTCTGGCATACCGCGCCGTAAAGACCATTGTATTCAACGGCCACCCTATCGATTGCTGGGTTGCCCGTTTCGTTCAGGTACCATTACCGAACCGAAACGAACCCATGCCGCCGGACCTGAATGCCAGAAAGCATCGCCAGGGGCACGTTGCCATGCATCAAAACCAGAGCCTGCGTGCTGGCACCGCCCTGCTTCTTCATCAATGCCTGCCAGTCCCAGGACAGAAAGACCGGCGACAGCGCCGCTTGCTGCTGCCACTGCTCGGCCAAAATTGGGTCATCCGGAAAAAATGGACGCAATGAAAACGTCTGATTCACTGCTTTCCCTCAATCTGTGTCTGGTGACCAGCGAAGTATGCCGCTGGAAGGACACCAAGCGCTTAACAAGCCGTCGAAGGAGCCCAGTTTGTCCCCTGTTCGCCGCCGTGATCTGCTCGCCGCTGGTGCAGCAATAGGCGCGTCTATGGTTTTGCCGCGCGCTTCCAAAGCGTTCGTCGCAGCCGCGCCACGCCGCCCTGACCAATGGTTCATTCTTGAAAGTGAACTGCCCGTCCTGGAGCTGGATCCGACGGCCAGCGCCGCCAAGGGACGGATAATGACGCGCGGCAGGGCTCTCAGCATGCTCGAGTGGGGTGCCGTCATCATGGTGCCATCGGGCCGACCCATCCCCGCACGATGGTGGGGGCTTCGCGTTGGACGGCGCACCGGTCTGAACGATGGGGCCCGTATATCCTACGCGGTGCCGACCCTGCCAATCGCCCGCGCCTGTACGCGCCTGACAAGGAAGGGGGGGCTGGAACTGCAGAATGTCTCAGACCGCCGTATCAAAATGCAGGTCGAAGACCTCGACATCGCCGCCGGAACAGGCGGCGATGCTATCCGGATAGCATCGGATCGCCGAGGCTGAGTTGCGAAACCTGCGCATTGTCCCATCCAGGAAGGTAATATGGCTGTTTCCTGACCAGCTCTAGTTTGAGTTTGCGCCATCCCTTCATTGCCTGCAAGGGCGTCTTGCTGCCCAGGGCTGATTGCGGCAGCGGCTGGGTGTAAAGCCAGACATAGCGAAGCAGCGGTCAAGGCCAGAGCGGGAGGCCTTCGGGTTCAAGAACTCGCGCACCACCGCCAGCAGATCATCCAGCGAGACCAAAAGCGTCTTGCGGAGGGCCACCGCGACAGCTTCCTGCGCTGGCGTCAACGTCGTCTGAAGGCGATGGGGCGTGTGGCTGCGATCCTCCACGCTGGCACGCTGGCGCCATTTCCATACGGTCTGTTCCGTGGTCCCGTGACGCTCGGCAAGAACCCACGCAGGGTCGTCACTGGCCTGTATGGCCGCCCTGATCTTCGGTGGCGTCGTCACCTGACTGTGAAGCTTGATCACCATGTCGCTCTCCCATCCCGCGCCTCGGTCAAAACACAGCGTGCCATGAAAAACGCAGAGCGACGAGGGGCTATCTGATCAGCCGGGATGGAACAAGTAGGTCAGATTGCCCTGAACCGGCCATCCTGCTCCGGGAACAGCATATTCGGGAGGAAGCTGATGCTGGCAATCGCCCGCCCGGCCGAGACCGCCGGCCAATTGTATAGAGCCATTGCCGATGCCGGTATTCCGGCAGCAGGCTTGGACTTTTATCAAACGCCGGAATGGTTCGCCAACCTAGCCGATAACTGCCTGGAGGCCAGGCGAGAGTGTGTACGTCGTCTGTGCTGGTCAGACGGTATTGCCGCTGCGCATTCGCCGCGCCAAGCTGGGTTTGCTTTTTGGCACAGAGGCGCGCGGGCTTTTGAATTTCTACTCCTGCCGGTTTGCGCCGCCGGGCCTTGAGATGGAGACTGCGCCGGTTTCTGCAGCCCATTCTCTAGGCCAGGCGCTGAAAGGCGCGGGTCATGCGCGCCTGCGCTTCGGCGCTCTCAGCAAACCAGCGTGCAGGGCAATGGCTACCGACCTAGCCAGTGCCGGCTGGTTGACCGAGCCGTTTCGCCAGTTTGGCAATTGGTACCTGAACACGGAAAACGTGACATTCCAGGACTATTGGGCAAGCCGGCCAGGGCAACTCCGCAACACAGGCCGCCGACGGCGGTGAGCCGCATTGGAGCGCCTGAACGCGCGCGTTGTCCGATACAGTGCTAGCCGCGCCGCCAACAAAGCCATTGCCGCCTACACGCATGTTGCAGCACGAAGCTGGCAAAAACAGGAGCCCTTCCCAAACTTTCTGCCGGGTTTGATCCGCTATGGCTTTTCCCGGCGTGAGGTTGACGTTTGGGTTTTGACAGTTGGTGACGCGCCGGTTGCCGCGCAAATTTGGGGGCCTATATACTTAACTAGCCGCCGACCGCCAAGTTTCATATGCCACGGG
>CBDBCB010000008.1:0-107122 GCA_965202745.1 Alphaproteobacteria bacterium | reverse complement strand
CAGATCGTCCAAAGCGATGTCCAACGGCGGCTGCTTTGTCATCCCAAGAGACGTTGTGTTGGTCAGCAGGCCGGCACCGGCCAACGACTCGTTGCGCTTGTCCCAATCCACCACCTCGACCTTTGCGCCGAAAACGGCTACCAGGTTTTCCCGCCCGATCCCGCGTGCGGTTCAGCAAGCTAAGCGAGGGAACACCCGCCTGCAACAGTCCACTGCACACAGCCCGTGCTGCACCGCCAGCACCTAACACGACGGCAGGCCGGTCTTTCGGCCAGCCCGGCGCGGACTGGTCCAAATGCGCCATAAAACCGAACGCATCCGAATTATCACCATGCAGCGAGCCATCCGGCTGTACCGTAACCGTGTTGACGGCCCCTATTTCCTGCGCTGTTTGGGTACGCTCATGCACCAGCCGGAAGGCAGATTCTTTGTATGGCAAGGTAACGTTCCAGCCCTGGAAACCCAGCTTTGGCAAAGCATCGAACATCTGATCGATATTGGCCGGATCAATGCCCAGCGGCACATAGGCTCCATCGATCCCGTATTGCTCCAGCCAATAGCCATGGATCGCCGGGGAGCGTGAATGGGTAATCGGCCAGCCAATCACACCAGCCAGTTTCGCAGCCCCAGATAGCGTCATGCGAGCAAGACCCCTTTTTCACGAAGAACATTGAAAACCGGCAGCAAAGGCAGGCCTAAAATGGTGAAGAAATCACCGTCCACCGCCTCAAACAGGTGCGAGCCCAGGCCTTCCAACTGATAGCCACCGACCGAGCGGCATACCTCGTCCCCCATGGCTTCCAGATATTCCGCAATGAAGGCATCGCTTAATGTCCGCACCCGCAATTCCGCATAATCCACATGGTTCAACAGAATTTCAGTGTCCCGGCGCATGACGACAGCGGTTATCAGGCGATGGCTTTTGCCGGAAAATTCCTTCAACCGCTCGCCTGCTTTGGCAATCGTGAGTGGTTTATCAAGCCAACGACCTTCGAACTCCAGCATTTGATCGGCAGCAATGACATAGCCGCCCGGATGCTTCCGTACGACTGCCGCAGCCTTGGCCTCAGCCAGTTTCTGCGCAACCGCAGCCACCGTATCACCGGCAGCCAAGCCGGCATTCTTGATGATGCTTTCGTCCACATCCGGCGGATCGGCGGTAAAATCCAGGCCTGCCTGCCACAATAAAGTCCCGCGCACGGCACTGCCCGAGGCCAATATTACCGGCGCTGCTGTATTCAGCTTCATGGTGCTAAGCGTCATCTTGCGCATCCTCGGCACCCATATGGCGCTCATAAACCTGAACGATCGCTGCCGCCGTTTCTTCGATCGAGCGGCGGGTCACATCGATGATCGGCCAATTCTTCGACAAGAAATAGCGCCGGGCTTCCCGCTCCACCCGCTCAATATCCACATAGGCGGTTTCGTTCTCTTCATGCAGCATTAACAGCCGGTTGCGGCGGATCTGGATCAGTCGTTCCGGGTACACGGTCAGGCCAATAATCAATGGGCCGGACAGCAGCCCAAGCTGCTTTGGCAAAGGCACTTCGGGCACAAAAGGCACTTTTGCGGTCTTTAACCCCCGATTTGCCAGATAGATGCTCGTTGGCGTTTTGAAGGTGCGGGAGACACCGACCAACACCAATTGCGCTTTCTGCAACGTGTCTAGGCCTTGGCCATCATCATGCGCCATCGTGCAGTGCATGGTCTCGATCCGGTCGAAATAGGCAGCATCCAGGCTGTGCTGCCGTCCAGGCAAGCCGCGGGACCGGCCCCCCACATGACTGGCAATGGCAGAGATCACCGGATCCAACAGGGGCACATAACGAACCTTCATCTGACGGCAGGCATGCTCCAGCGCGGCGCGCAACGCCTCATCCACGACAGTACACAAAACCAGGCTAGGGTTTTTGGCGATGCCCTCAATTACGCGCTCCATTTGCGCAGAACTGCGTACCAATACCCAAAAGTGTTCGGTGGTTTCAATCTCCTCGAACTGCACCAGACAGGCACGCGCAACGCTGCGAACGGTGTCGCCTGTGGCATCCGATACAAGATGGAGATAAAGAGGGGAGTTTGTGCTCATCTGGTGCGGTCACTGTCGGTACTAAAAGAGAGGGGGACGCGCAGGCGAAAAAAACGAGCGGGTGGGAAAACAGAGGGGAAAACGTGTGGACTGATCGGAATGACTAACAGGGCTTCGCCAAACCGGCGAGACCCATCATCGTATTTCATCAGCTGACCGGCAACCATCCCCGTCTGGATAACTGACCTAGCTGGCATATCAATGCCGATTTACCCACATATTCGAAAACGTAACTGGATATACCACCAGAGCGACATCTCGTGTGTTCAAGGTAAATTTTAGGCCAGTTATGCATACTTTCCACCGAGTTACTCACAATCCACAATCCGGTTTCGTGGCCCTTGTGAATCAAGGTAATCCCCACAATCCCCCAGACAACAACAACAACAACCAACTTTAACCTTTTTATTTGGTTGGGATAACTCGAGGGCCGATAGCTGGACCGGAAACGGTCGAATACGGGCTGGCATCTGGACGTTGTTACGGCAAAATGCCTATCCCTCAGCCAGGCGAGCCTATATTCCCTTGGGACAGATCCTGCTTGCCGATGGTGTGTCTTTGATGAAGCCCCTTCTATCCAGCCTTTTAGGGAAAAAACCCCAATCAACGCCCATCTGGCTGATGCGTCAGGCTGGACGGTATCTGCCCGAATACCAGCAGTTGCGCCAACAGGTGCCTAATTTTGTCGAGTTTTGCTTCAACCCGGAAATGGCGGCGGAAACGACCCTGCAACCTATTCGCCGTTATGGCATGGATGGGGCTATCCTCTTCGCTGATATCTTGCTGATACCACATGCTCTCGGCTGTCCCGTGCGATTCGTAGAGGGGGTCGGCCCTGTGTTCGAGCCCATCACCGACGCCAGCGCGTTGAGCCAGAGTGAAGAATGGCGGGACATTGTTGCGCCCGTCGGCGAGACCGTTCGGCGGGTAAAGGCTGCTTTGCCGCCGGAAACCACGCTGTTGGGCTTTGCCGGTGCGCCGTGGACCGTAGCAACTTATCTGGTTGAGGGCGGAACCAGCCGTGACCACGCCAAAACCCGTGCGTGGGCGTTTAGCGATCCTGATGGCTTCGATGCCCTGATCCGGCGGTTGGTGGATACGACTGTCGACTACCTTGCCATGCAGGTGGAGGCTGGGGCCGATGCGGTACAATTGTTCGATAGCTGGGCCGGTGCGCTTCCTGCTGATGGTATCGAACGCTGGAGCCTGGCACCCTGTATTGCCATCGCTACCCGCCTGCGGGAGCGCTACCCGGAATTACCGGTAATTGTCTTTCCGCGCGCGGTCGGACCTGCCGCTGCCTGGTATGCTGCCAGCGGCACCTTCGCCTGTGTCGGCATCGACAGCAGCATTCCGCCGGCTTGGGCAGCAGAGACCTTGCAGCCTCACGCGGCAGTGCAGGGCAATCTCGACCCGCTGGTGCTGCGGGCTGGTGGAGAGGCCCTTCGCAGCAGCGCGCTTTCTATCCAGCGGGCATTGCAGGGCGGACGGCACATCTTCAATTTGGGGCATGGCGTCGTGCCGGATACGTCGCCGGAGCACGTGGCAGAATTAGTGCGTTTAATCCGCGGGGAGCGCTAGACCATGTTTAATTGGCTCTGGGAGCTGTATTCCTGGAGCAAGGCCCTGCACATCATTGCCGTCATGGCTTGGATGGCGGGCATGCTCTATCTGCCGCGCCTGTTTGTCTATCATTGCGAAGCAGCACCGGGCTCCGTTGAGAGTGAGCGGTTCAATGTCATGGAACGCAAATTGCTGCGCGCCATCATCAATCCGTCAATGATCGCGGCTTTTGTCTTCGGTATTGCCTTACTGTTGACGCCGGGGTTGATCGATTGGTCGGAGATCTGGATCTACGTCAAGCTGGTGGCTATCGCTGGCATGAGTGTGATGCACCACGTCTTTTCGCAATGGCGAAAGACATTTGCGGCTGATGGTCCGCGTAGAGCGCCCAGGGATTATCGAATTGCTAACGAAGTTCCGGCAGTATTGATGATTGTGATCGTGATTATGGTGGTGGTACGGCCATTCTAGGTGAAGTTGCTGGGCTGCCATTGCGAATTGCGATTGACCACAGCCTGCGCCTCCCCTATATGAGCATTATCCGGGCGAGCGGGACGACCCCTCTCTCCGAAGTGCCGAGCCTGCGCGCAACACTGCCGGACCCGTACTTCCAAATTTCCTAAAGACAGCTTCACCCCTTTGCCGTGCAAGTTGTTCCAACCACACAATCGAGAAGACTGAGCCTTGCTCCAAGAAGTAACGCAGTCGATGAATCTCAAAGAGCTGAAGCAGAAGCCTGCGACCCAGCTTTTGGAATTGGCAGAAGAACTAGAAATCGAAAATGCAAGCACCCTGCGCAAGCAGGATATGATGTTTGCCATCCTGAAGGAAATGGCAGATCAGGATGTCACCATAACCGGTGAAGGCGTGATAGAAGTCCTGCCGGATGGTTTTGGCTTCCTGCGCTCTGCTGCTTCAAACTACTTGCCAGGGCCGGACGATATCTACGTCTCGCCTAACCAAGTCCGGCGTTTCAGCCTGCGCAGCGGCGATACCGTTGAGGGCGAAATACGCGGTCCCAAGACCGGCGAACGCTATTTTGCGCTGGTGAAATGCACCACCATCAACTTCGAAGAGCCGGACAAAGTTCGCCAGCGGGTGAACTTCGATAACTTGATACCGCTCTACCCGGAAGAAAAACTCAAGATCGAGTTCGACGATCCGAAGGAAAATGACCGTACCACTCGTGTCATCGACCTGATCGCACCGCTCGGCAAAGGCCAGCGCGCGCTGATCGTGGCGCCGCCGCGAACTGGTAAAACCGTGATGTTGCAGAACATCGCGCACGCCATTGCGGAGAATAATCCGGAAGTCTACCTGATCGTCCTGTTGATTGACGAACGTCCGGAAGAAGTCACGGACATGCAGCGTTCTGTTAATGGTGAGGTCATTTCCTCTACTTTTGACGAACCTGCCTCCCGTCACGTGCAGGTGACGGAAATGGTGCTGGAGAAAGCTAAGCGCCTGGTGGAATACAAGCGTGATGTGGTGATCCTGCTGGACTCGATCACCCGCCTTGCCCGTGCCTATAACACCGTCGTGCCATCATCCGGCAAGGTGCTGACCGGTGGTGTTGATGCCAACGCTCTGCAACGGCCGAAACGCTTTTTCGGTGCCGCGCGGAATATCGAGGAAGGCGGATCGCTCTCCATCATCGCGACAGCGCTGATCGATACCGGCTCGCGCATGGATGAAGTCATCTTTGAGGAGTTCAAAGGTACCGGTAACAGCGAAATCGTGCTGGAACGCAAGCTTTCGGACAAACGCATCTGGCCCGCCATCGACATCGGCAAGTCCGGCACCCGCAAGGAAGAGCTGCTGGTAGACCGTACCGACCTGCAAAAGATGTGGGTGTTGCGCCGTGTGCTGATGCCCATGGGTGCACAGGACGCGATGGAGTTCCTGATCACCAAGCTCAAAGAAAGCAAGAGCAACGCCGATTTCTTCCAGGGAATGAACCAGTAGGAATTCGCTCAGTGTATTATGGCCGGTGGCTTCTACTCACCGTGGGTCATCACGCAGAGGATTTCGAACAGGATATTGGCTGCCAGATGAGCCGTGTTGCCGGTCTGGTCGAAGGGTGGCGATACCTCTACCAGGTCGGCACCCGCAATGTTCAAATCCGCCAGGCCGCGCACCAGCATCAGCGCTTCCAGTGAACTGAGAC
Organism: Alphaproteobacteria bacterium; assembly: GCA_965202745.1. GTDB lineage: Bacteria > Pseudomonadota > Alphaproteobacteria > Bin95 > Bin95 > JACKII01. The sequence continues at coordinate 101,306 of CBDBCB010000008.1, read as the reverse complement.
CACCGACTTCTGGGGTTCCGGTTCCAGGCGCGAAGGCCGGATCGATACTGTCGATATCAAAGGTCAGGTAGCAAGGTCCATCACCCACTACCCGCCGGATTTCGGCGATAGTGGCTTTGATACCAAGCTCATACACTTCCTCGATTTTCATCACCCGCATGCCGCTGTCATAGCTGAATTGCCAGTAATCATGGCTGGCAGCAGTGCCTCTGATCCCCACCTGTACCGTCCGTCTGGGGTCGACCAGACCTTCTTCGACAGCGCGGCTGAAGGGTGCGCCATGGTGGAAACGCGAGCCCAGATTCTCGTGCCCAGTGTCGCAATGGGCATCGATATGCATCATCGCCAGGGGGGCGGACTTGTCTGCCAGAGCCCGCAGGATCGGCAACGAGATGGAGTGATCACCGCCGACCGCCAGAACGCGGATGCCGGCTTGTCGCCAGCTGCGGAATGCTGTTTCGATATCACTATGAGCGTCGTCAAGATTGTAGATGCGTTCGAACGGCACATCTCCGCCGTCAACAATGGCAGCTGCCGCAAATGGTGCTGCGCCTGTCGCCTGGTTGACCTTGCGGATTAGAGAGGATTCGTTCCGGACTTCCCGCGGTCCATGCCGGGCGCCGGGCCGGTTGGTGACGCCGCCATCATAGGGCACACCGACCATGGCGATGTCAGCTGCGCTGCCGGGTTCGTAAATCGGCAGACGCATAAAAGTCGGAATACCGGCATAGCGGGGCGGGTTGTTGTTTTGCTTGGTCATGGTAGCGATCCGGATATTGAACTGGAGCAGGACCAGATCTGGTTTGATCGGGTTACACTCTAGCCGGATGGTGACATTGTTTGGCCTGTTTGCGCAAGCTAGTTACTGACTTTTCCAGAAGCAGCGCTCTGTTGACCGGCTTGCTGATATAATCGTTCATACTGGCCGCTAGGCACTGCTCCCGGTCTTCAGCAAAGGCGTGAGCAGTCATGCCGATGATCGGTAGAGCAGATGCGGAGTTCCGCATACGCCGGATGCGGCGGATCGCTTCCAGACCGTCCAGTTCCGGCATTTGGACATCCATTAGCACCAAATTGTAAGTACGCTCACCCAGGTTGGCCAGAGCTGCATAACCATCTTTGGCTACATCGATATTGTAGCACTGCGCTATGCCCAGCATCGCCAGCGCCACGGTCTGATTGACCTGATTGTCCTCGACCAATAGCAGCCGGGGTGCTGAATTCGCCGGGTTCGAAGCTAATTGCCCGGGATATAGGAGAAACAGGGTACCGGCTGGCGTCTTTACAGCCGCAGGTTGGCGTAGTGGCACGGTTTTATCGTCGGTGTTTCCGGTCTTTGTGGGGACATTTCCCGTTTCCGCCGCAGGGGAGCGATTGGACAAGAATTGCCAGAGTGCAACATTGCTGGTTGGCATCGGCACAACCGATAGCCGGAAAGACCGGGAGCAGTACTGGACCTGGAGAAGGCGTTGGGCGGGGCAAGGAGGCTGATGGCTGTCGCACCGCGGCAACAGAGTTCATCTGCCAAGGTGGCGATACAGTGAGCGGAGCCAGTGTCCCAGCTGATCATCATAGGGATCGTTTTGTTGAGGTTCCCAGCGGCAATCTCTACCAGTGCCATGTTTGCGGCTTCAGGTGATCCAACAACGCGCGCATGGCCTGCAGCGTCCCGCAACCAGGACTTGAACCAATTTTGAAGGAATGTATTGGCCGTAACGATGATCGCAGCAGGAACGGCCTCGCCGGCGGTTTGACCCGTCTGTTGGCTGACTGCCGGAAGGGATGTGGCCTGGCCTTCATCGGATGGTTGCAATGGCAGTTTGAACGCGAACCGGCTGCCACGGCCCAACATGCTTTCCACTACGATAGAACCGCCCATGAGTTCAACCAATTGACGGCATATAGCTAGCCCAGGCCGGTTCCGCCGAATTCCCGGGTCGTGGAGGCATCGGCCTGGGTAAACCGGTCGAACAGCTTGGCTTGCGCGTCAGCAGAAATACCGATGCCGGTGTCTTCAACAGCAAAGCACAGGCTCCATTCGCCATCCGCTTCTGCTGCGGATACCGAGAGGTGCACACCACCGTCTTTTGTGAACTTGTGCCGTTGCCGATCAGATTGTTCAGTACCTGCCACAGCCGGTTTTCGTCGTCAAGCCAGCGCTCCGGCAATCTGTCGCTATAGGTGACGACGATGGCCAGACCGTCATTGGATGCTTTCGGACCGAGCAGATCCAGGACTCTTTCGACCAACACCCTGACGTTCAGCGGTTTGGTTTCGATGTGGAGGTGCCCAGTCTCGATCTTTGAGTAGTCGAGAGTGTCGTTGATAATGTGCAACAATGACTCGCCGGACCGCTGTAAGACATCAAGGTACCGGCGTTGCGGCTCGTTCAGAGTGGTATCCGCCAGCATATGGGTCATGCCGAGGACGCCGTTCAACGGTCTTCGGATTTCATGGCTCATCGTGGCCAGAAAGTCCGATTTCGCCCGATTGGCATGCTCTGCTTGTTCCTGGGCATTGCGTAGTTCTGTTGCACCGTCGGCTGTCCGGCGCTCGTGAATTAACAGTGTCGTGTTGCCGTCAAGCATAATTTCGGTTGGTCCATCAGCACGCTGGTGTGAGGCCAATCGCTCTTGGACCCAATCCTCCGGATTTATAGCATCCGGTACGGCACCCATACTGACCTTCCGGCGCAGAAATTGTTCGAATTCAAAACCGGGTTTGATATAGGGTGCCGTATCGCTATTCAGCGACACAAACTTGTCGTTGAAAATGGTCAGCCGGTTATTGGTATCCTAGATCGAAATAGCCGAATCCATGGTTTGGATCGCGTCGAGGAAGCGGGTTCGGCTTTTCTTTACCGCTTTTTCGGCAGCTTCCTGTTGCATTTGCTACCGCTTTTCGCGGTCGACATTGTAAGCAATACCCCGGTAGCTGCAGAAATTGCCGTCGGCTTTTACGTAGTTTTCTTGAGGCGGCACACCGGTAAAATCCTGAATACTATCGGACATGAAGATAAATCGTCCGTTAGTATTAGTTTCCCAAACCGAACCCTTGATCGCCAGCGTCATATCCGAGAGCCTGGCATCCGCGGCCATACACAATTGCTTCATTTGGACGTGGCTTGCACGCAATGTTGCTGCTTCTTTGCCGAGAGCATGCATTTTGCGGATAGCAAACACAGTTGCCGCCAGGACTATGAGTATGCTGGCCACACCAAGCCAAACTGGGAGCAGTGCCGCATCGGAATTGGCGTTGATTACGAGCCCGGCTGCGATCGCGGCGGCAAGAGCCAATAAAATTCGCAACATAGCACTCATCACTGTTTCGGCTCCCGGAGTGACGACCCTATCCCGTCCGTTCGCCGCATCGACAAAAATGTCCGCGCCGTTGTTCGTGTCTTATACATGAGTGTCTCTTAAGCGGAGCCTAATCCTGGAAATTTCTATTCATGATTGTGGCAGTAAGACGTGCTAATTGGATATTACCTGTCAGGAAACCCCTTAAAATTATAGACGCCTGGCCTCCATATTAGACATTGGCAAATGAACAACATCAGCGATGCGCTATCTGGATATGCAATTATGGGTGTCAATCACTTCGAGCGCTACGCTGAAGCCAAATCCGGCTCGGCATAGCGCCGCTAAATCCTTGCGCCGTTGCTCCGGCATGGAATGGCCGTCCCAATAGGGACCTAGGCGGCGGCGTTGGGCATAACGCGCCGCTGCCGCTCTTTCGTCTTCTTCGGGAGAGCCGGACGCCGGCAATGATGCAATCATCCCGGCGGGTACGCCTTTTGCCGTGAGTTTGGCGCGGATCGCGCGGGCTGAGGTTCCGCAGGCCTTCAATGTTCGCAATTGCGCCTTGGCATAACATTCATCGTTAACAGCGCCAATATTTTCTAAACGTATGATAATGGTGGTAATTTCAGCATCGACCGCGGCGCTCTCAGCTATTTCCTCGCCCCTGCGGGCGGCGGCCCGTCGGAGCTTGCGCCAAAGTACGCGCCACAGGTTTTCTTTGCTCGTGGCATAGCGGGCGGTATAGGCTAAGGCAGCTTGGTAGAGGTCCATAATAGGTAACTTTAATGACAATCGCCGGGATTGTTGACAGAGCGTATTCTAGCATAGATATTCCCGGCCTTCTTCAACCTGAAGCAGTATACGGAGTATTCCCGTGACCCAGGCATTGATGCCCACTTATGGCGAACGCACGCATTCCTTTGTGCGGGGCGAGGGGGCTTACCTCTTCGACGCCAATGGGCGACGATTCCTGGACTTTGGTGCCGGGATCGCTGTGACGGCCATTGGCCATTCTCACCCGCATATAGTCAAGGCCCTGCAGGATCAGGTGGCGCAGGTGCTGCACACCTCGAACCTGTATCTGATACCGAACCAGGTCAAAGCGGGCGAGCGGCTTTGCGCCAACTCGTTTGCCGACGTCGTGTTCTTCGGCAATTCGGGCGCGGAGGCCAATGAAGGCGTGATCAAGTTGATGCGCAAATACCAGGCGCACAATGGCAAGCCGGAGAAATACCGGATCATCACCATCGAAGGCGCATTCCATGGCCGGACACTCGCTACAATCGCGGCGGGCGGTAATCCGAAGCACCTAGAGGGCTTCGGCCCAACCACCGAAGGCTTCGATCACGTGCCGTTCGGCAATATGAACGCGTTGCGTAATGCCATAACTGGCGAGACCGCAGGCGTGCTGCTGGAGCCGATCCAGGGCGAAGGCGGTATCCGCCCGATGGACCTGGAGTACTTGCGCGAAGTCCGGAAGGCCTGCGACGAGTTCGGAATTTTGATGGCGGTCGACGAGGTGCAGTGCGGCATTGGCCGTACCGGCAAGCTGTTTGCCTACGAGTGGGCAGGCATTGAGCCGGATGTGATGGCGCTGGCCAAAGGTCTTGGCGGTGGTGTGCCGATCGGCGCGCTGCTGGCGACCAAGGAAGCCGCGGCCGGCATGGTTGCGGGCACCCATGGCTCCACCTATGGCGGCAACCCGCTGTCGACGGCGGCGGTGAATGCGGTGCTTGATGTGGTGCTGGAAGACGGTTTCCTCGATCACGTGAAGGAAACCGGCGACTACCTACGTGGTGAAGTCGAAAAACTCATCGCCAAGTATCCAGACGTGTTCAAGTCGGTGCGTGGCGCTGGCCTGATGCTGGGCATTGTTGCGGGACCGCTGAACGGCCAGATCGTAGCGAAAGCCACAGCAAACGGTTTGCTCACGGTTCCGGCCGGTGAAAATGTTGTCCGTCTGATTCCGCCCCTGACCATTGGGGGGGCCGAAGTGGACGAGGCGGTTGCCATTCTGGATAAGACGGCGGCGGAGATGGCGTCCGCCTAACCATGTCGCATGAGTGATATGAAGCACTTTTTGGACCTCTCCGCGATTCCCGGAGAGGTCCTGCGCTCCATCTTGGCCAACAGTGTTGAGATGAAGCAGAGCAACGGCGCGGTTGGCATGCTGCTTGCCAGTAAAACGCTGGCGATGATTTTCGAAAAGCCGTCCACCCGCACCCGCGTTTCGTTCGAGGTCGGCATGCGCCAGCTTGGCGGCAACGTCATTGTGATGGAGCAGGGCAACATGCAGCTCGGCCGCGGCGAGACGATCGCCGACACCGCCCGGGTATTGTCGCGCTATGTCGACATCATCATGATCCGTACGACTGAACACCAAAAATTGGTAGATCTGGCCCGGCACGCGACGGTTCCGGTGATCAACGGCCTGACCGACGAGTCCCATCCCTGCCAGGTAATGGCGGATGTGATGACGTTCGAGGAGCATCGCGGCACCATTAAGGACCGCAAGGTGGCCTGGAGCGGCGACAGCAACAATGTCTTGAATTCGTGGGTGCACGCATCCTCTAAATTTGACTTTGATCTGAACGCCGCCGTACCGGACGAGCTGAAGCCATCGGACCAGATCCGGAAGTGGGCTCAGCAGAACCGTGCCCGCCTGACGGTAACCGGCAATCCGGCAGAAGCGGTTGACGGCGCTGATTTGGTCATGACCGATACCTGGGTTTCGATGAACAATGAAGATTCGGCGCAACGCCACAACATGTTAGCTCCGTACCGCGTGACCTCAGAGCTGATGGCAAAAGCTGCGAAAGACGCATTGTTCATGCATTGTCTGCCTGCGCACCGCGGTGACGAGGTGACGGCAGAGGTAATCGACGGGCCACAGTCGGTTGTTTGGGATGAGGCGGAAAACCGATTGCATGTGCAAAAAGGCATCCTGGCCTGGTGCCTGGCCTAGTGGTTCGATGGAAACGGATGGTTCCCAACCGTTTTCTGAATCGGACCATCGACATAGTGAAAGAGTGGGCTGATTAACTAAGCGCTTGCGGATGCAAACGTTTCGATTTGACCACTAGGTTGCTGCAAATCGATCTGCGCAGACGCTATTTTTTCACTATAATGGGCTAATTGCTGTAAATAGCTGTCCGCCTCGATTGGAGCGTTCGCATGACGGTTCTGGACGACGATTTTGTACTGCCGTTCGAAATTGACCGGACCGGTCTGCGTGGCCGCCTGATCCGGCTGGGTCCTGCGGTTGCTGGGCGAGGTGCTGGCGTTGGCCTGCTGTCTGGCCTCGAATCTGAAATTCGATGACGGCGTCTTCACTTTGCAGGCGCGGGGCAATGGCGGCCCGGTGCGGATGCTGGTGACCGACATGACCAGCGAAGGCGAGTTCCGCGGGCATGTGGGCTTTAACGCCGAAATGCTGGAAGGGTTCGATGAAAACAACTCTGCCGCGAGCCTTTTCAGCGGCGGACATGTGGCCTTCACGGTCGATCAAGGCCCGGATTTTGAACGCTACCAAGACATTGTCGAGATCCAAGGCAAGGCGAGATGTTGTCAGAGTCCGTGCATCATTATTTCCGACAGTCCGAGCAGATCGCGACCGCACTGAAAGTGGCCTGTAACCCGGATCCCAATGGTCTGTGGCGCACAACGGCCATCATGGTGCAAAAGCTGCCGGACGAGGTCATATTGCGGGGCGCGCCGGAAGATGCGGCAGAAGCCGTCGAGATGGATGAAGGTTACCGCACGGCGGCCATTCTGTTGGCATCAGCAACTGCAGAAGAAATGACGGACACGGCCATCTCATCGGAAGAATTGCTGTTGCGGCTATTCCACGAAGAAGGCGCGCGGGTCTACGATAAACGCCCCGCATTTTCCGGCTGCCGCTGCAAACTGGACAGTGTGGAGAACGTTCTGCGTCAGTTCGGGCGTGAACGGATGGAAGAGTTTAAGGTTGATGGTGTGGTAACGGTTACCTGTGAGTTTTGCACGAAGGAACGGGTTTTTGATGATGCGGCGCTCGACTCCATCTATGCCGATTAGGGGCACAGTGATGGAAAGAAGGTTTGTTTCTTCCCGCCGCCAGGTTTTGGCGGGCGGGCGGGGTGCGCTGACGGCTGTTGCTCTGGCCAACTGTGCCAACGCACCGACAGTGCTGCGCACAGCCATGCGGAATTGGGGCCAGGATCGGCTTGTTGCTGACCCGCTAGCCGTAAACATTGCTCGCTACCGCATTACGGAAGCTGCGATTGAGCACAGCCTGGGTGAAAAAGTTAAAGGCGTGTTTAAACCGGATCGAAGGGAAAAGTTCTTAATCCGAGTTGCGGCTGACCTGGAAATCCACCAGGGCGACGACACGCTGATCCGCAGCGTTTCAGCGAAATCCTGGGGCGAGGAGAGCATTCTGGTCGATGAGAAGCCACACGCCCGGCGATTGGCTATCGATAGCCTGGTACGACGAGTAATGGCAGGTTTCGATCGGGAGAAGGAGACTGCTATCCGCGCCAATATGGCCGATCTGGCGTTCTAGGGGGTAAGGCCCCTTTCGCCAGCGTCAGTAATCGCTATATTAGATGGTGACTGGCGACGGGCGGACCCCTCGCCAACCCGGTCAGGTCCGGAAGGAAGCAGCCGCAACGAGTTTCGGTTCGAGTCGTTCGCCAGTCACCTTATCCCCCCTCTCCCCGCCAATGGTGCCGGATGAGCGATCCTGCATACCGCGTCCTTGCCCGCAAATACCGGCCTGTCGATTTTGACGGGCTGATCGGGCAGAAAGTGCTGGTCCGGACGTTGTCCAATGCTATCGTCGCTGGAAGGCTGGCCCAGGCCTACGTGCTGACCGGCGTGCGCGGGGTTGGCAAAACCACCACTGCCCGCATTCTGGCCCGCGCCTTCAACTGCATTGGTGAAGATGGCCAGGGCGGACCAACGGTCAAGCCGTGTGGGGTCTGCGAGCATTGCAAGGCGATAGCCGCCGACCGCCATGTCGACGTTGTGGAGATGGATGCGGCCTCCAACAACAGCGTCGACAATATTCGGGAAATCGTTGAAGCCTCGCGGTACCGCCCGGCCTCTGCCCGGTACAAGATCTATATTCTCGACGAAGTGCACATGCTCTCTAACGCGGCATTCAATGCGCTGCTGAAGACCCTGGAAGAGCCGCCGCCGCATCTGAAGTTCATCTTTGCCACGACCGAAATCCGCAAGGTGCCGGTGACCGTGCTCTCCCGCTGTCAGCGCTTTGACCTGCGCCGGGTGGATGCGTCGGAACTGGCCGCGCATTTTGGGCGGATTGCGGAGCAGGAAGGCATACAGGTAGAGCCAGCTGCCATGACCCTACTGGCGCGCGCCGCCGATGGTTCTGTGCGGGATGGCCTTTCGCTTATGGACCAGGCGATCGCCTTGAGTGATGGCAACGTTCGGGAGGAGCAAATCCGGGACATGCTGGGTTTGGCGGACCGGGGCGTGGTGTTCGATCTGGCGGAGGCTTTGCTGAAAGGTGACATGACCGGTGCGCTAGCGGTTACCGAGCGGCTGCATGCTGCCGGTGCCGATCCGGCAGTGATCCTGAACGATCTGCTGGAGCTGACCCACTGGCTGACGCGCCTAAAAATTGAACCCGGTGCCTCTACGGACGCCTTGATGCCGGAAGCCGAACGTGCCCGGGGTTCCGCCATGGCGGAGCCGCTGAACCTACCGGTGCTGGCCAGGCTCTGGCAATTGCTCTTGAAGGGCGTGGGAGAGCTTGGGCAAGCGCCCTCGCCGCGGTTGGCGCTGGAAATGGTGCTGATCCGAACTGCCTATGCCGCCAATCTGCCCAGCCCGGCTGATGTGGTGAAGCAATTACAGGCCGCCGGGCGGGCAGCCCGCGCTACGCCGCCAGCCGCCACCCCAGCATCGACGCCAAGCGCGCCACAGGCTGTGGGTGCCATGCCGGTGCCGGCTGCGGAGTTCCGTCTGCCTCCCGTTGCTGCACGCCCACCGCCGATGCCGAAGGAGCCGCCTGCTCCCTTGCAACCGGCTGAGAAAAGGCAGGAAGCGGCTGTGGAGGTTCCGGTAGCGGAAGAACCTGCTCCTGCCCCGAGCGAACCTGTAGCGGTCCAACCTGAAGTGGCTCATGCTGCCCGGGCGGCCAGTGTTGAGCCGCCAGCAATGCATGAACCCTATGGTTCCGGCGATGGTGATGCAGGAATTTCCGCTGACGATGGCTATCTCGATACGGATTTTGGCGAGCCTGCGCCCTATGGTGAGCCGGAGTTGGAGCGGCTGCCCGTCCCGGCAAGTTTTCGCGAATTCGTGCAGGTGTTGGAAAAGCGCAAGATTGAGCTCCTGCTGACGGCTCGTTTGCGGACTCAGGTTCGTCCCGTGGCTTTTGCGGCGAGCACCGTCAGTCTGGCTTTGGAGCCGGGTACGGACCCTGACCTGATTAGCGGGTTGCGCAATTTGCTGAACCGTCTATTCGGCGGGGAATGGTCGGTTAACCGTGTGCCATCCGCGGACAGTCAAACGGTGGCGGAAGCCATGGCGGCTGAAGAAGCAGCCGAGCATGAAGCGATTTTGGCCCATCCCTTGGTACAGGCAGTGCTGGAGATTTTCCCAGGCGCAACGGTCGGACCGATACGCTATCGCCCGATAGCTAACCCCGATGATTGGACGGCAACGATACCCCCGCCGCCGGATGAAGATTCCTCCGGTGATGATTTTGACGATGAGGACGACGACTGATGAAAAACCTCGGCAATATCCTGAAGCAGGCCCAAAACATCCAATCCCGGATGGGTGAGGTGCAGGAAGAATTGCGCGACTTGGAGATTGAGGGCCAGGCCGGCGGTGGCATGGTGAAAGTAGTCGTCAATGGTAAGGGCGAGATGCGCTCTTTGAAGCTGGACCTCGCTATTGTCGACAAAGATGACGTTGGCGTTCTGGAAGACCTGATCGTCGCCGCCGTTAACGACGCCAGGGGCAAAGCTGACACAATCAGCCAGGAGAAAATGGCAGAACTGACCGCCGGATTGCCCTTGCCGCCCGGCATGAAGCTGCCGTTTTAAGTACTCGCCACCAGGATTTCTGATGGCTGATTCGCCTGTAGAGCAACTGATCCGCCAGATTGCGCGGCTGCCTGGACTGGGTCCGCGCTCCGCCCGGCGGATAGTGTTGTACCTGTTGCAACGGCGGGAGTCGGTGTTTCAGCCTCTGGTTGTCGCGCTGCGAAGCGTGGAAGCTGATGTCAGGCAATGCAACACCTGCCGGAATTGGGATACCAGCGATCCTTGCAGCGTCTGTGCGGATGCGCGGCGGGATCAGTCGGTGATTTGCGTGGTCGAAGGTGTTGCCGATCTTTGGGCGCTGGAGCGAAGTGGCGCTTATAAGGGCCAGTATCATGTGCTGGGTGGCACTTTATCAGCGCTTGAGGGCACAAAGCCGGAAGACCTGGGCGTAGCGCTGTTGCTGGAAAGAGCCGAGGCGGAGGCTGTTACAGAGATCGTGCTGGCCATGGGGGCGACCGTGGAAGGTCAGACAACGGCGCACTATCTGGCAGATTCCCTGGCTCATTGCAGCGTTACGATTTCCCGTCTGGCACATGGTGTGCCGGTAGGGGGACAGCTCGACTATCTGGATGATGGGACGCTAACCGCCGCCTTACGTTCACGGCGGCCACTTTAGGGTTTTGTTGAGAAATCAGAAAACATCAGTATCCTGAATAGCCTGGCTGGCGGCCGGGCGGATCGAAGGGGCGTCATGCTGTTGAAATCAAGCCAGAAACAGGCCCTTCGATACACTCGCTTACGCTGGTTACTCAGGATGCCGGGACTTTTTCATTACTCTGTTAGAGCATTGCCCGATCCGGTTGGATCGGGCAATGCTCTAGTGCATCATCAGCACCGGACGGCCAGCGACCTGGAGAATGTGGCGGGTTACACCACCCATGATCATTTCCCGCAGGCGGGAGTGGCTGAAGGCACCCATTACCACCAAATCCGAGTTGAACTCAGCGGCTGCATCAAGCAACGCCTCGCCCGCAGACCGGTGGTCGGGGGTTAGCAAGACTGCATCGGCGGAGACGCCATGCCAGGCGAGAGACGCCGCGAAGTCGCGGACGGCTTGGGGGTCGAAGCTTTCGTCATCGACGGCTATAACCTGAACTGCGTCCGCTTTCTTCAGGAATGGCAGTGCTGCGGTGGCGGCCCGGCTGGCTTCCACAGTGTCATTCCAGAAGACAGAAACCCGCTTGCCGAGGGATGGCAGGGCGCGGCGGGGCGAGAAGAGAACAGGTTTGCCAGTATCGTAGATGGCGGCTTCGGCTGCGGCCGACAGGTCGCCATCCTCAATGGAGGGCGCGCGCAGCAAGGTGAGGTCGGCCAATTTGCCGAACCGTGCGACCTCCGTTCCGGACTGACCGGTAACATCAATCAAGCGGGCGCTGGAGCTGGCAGGGGCGCTGGGGGTGGCTGTCTCCGATATTCTGTTGTCGGCCAGCCATTGCTTGAAGGCCGCCTGACACTTATCAGCGATGCCTTGCTCTTCCTTCTCGACCTGGGCCTGTACGATTTCAATCAAGTCTGCGGAAAGCCCCTCGCCAACCATGGGCATGGCGGAAAGGCCGTCCCGCCGGACGTGCAGCAAATTGATGTGGCAGCCGAAGTTCGCGACAAGATGCTTGGCTGCTTCCAGGTCGATAACGTCCCGGTCGGCACCTTCCAGCATTGTCAGCACAGTGCGTAGGGTCATGATTAATGCCTCCTTTACAGGGCCAGTTGTATTCCCTTGTCCAATGAAAATGGGTCGGGTTGGAGGCTTTGGAACTGATCTAGATCAAGATATGAAAATAAAGCTGAGCCTACGGAGGCCGGGGCCAATACCATCGGCAAGAGATAAAGATTTACGGGATATAGTCGGGATGGTCCTTCAGGCTTTGCCAGTGTTCGGCCACATCTTCGCGGAAAAGCTGACGGGTTACGCCGACAACAACTATGGGCACCGTCAGACGGAGCGTGCTTATTGAGCAGCCGCTGGGACCAAAGGACATGGTGGGGCCGAAGGTGAAATCGTGAATGCGGGAAATCCAAGGCGCTTCGCCGAGTGTTTTCTCCATGAAGGAGAAGTTTGCGTCCAGATAGGGGTAGCGGGCGAGGCGGTCGTTCCTTTCGTCCGGCGGCGGCTGATAGGCTTCCGCCCACAACAGGACCTTGCCGGCAAAGGGCGCAAGTTCAGATCGGGCAGCCAGGTCCTGGTCGTGACCGGTGGTGCTGATGATGAAGTCGGCGCGGAAGGGCCCTTTTTCAGTATCAACCTCCACCTGATCGCCAACCATCTTGGCTCCGCGCCAATTGGCGCTGGTGTGAAGCTAGAATCCGGGCGTGCTGGAGAGCCGATTCCAAGTCTCGGTCAGCATCGCCATGCGGGTTTCCAGGATGTAGCTGACGAAACGCCAGCGCCATTCATCGTCCAGCTCGTGGCAGTGGCGTAGAAAGTCTGCTGACATTACCCAATGGTAAACCTGTTGGCGGCGATGAAAATCGCGGCGGCAAAACATGTGGGCTGAGGCGGCACCGGCCCGTAAGGCGGCAATGGCGTTGTCGCCACCGGAAGCGCCAATTCCCAACACGGCAACGGTTTTTCCGGCCAAACGGCTGAAGTCGATCGGGTCGGCGGCCTGGGCGTGGACGTATTCGGGCAGGGCTTCCAGATAGTCAGGCATCCACCATTTGCCGGTACCGTCATGCCCGGTCGCCAGCACCAGGCGGCGAGTCAGCAGGGTTTGGCTGCCACCTGGCGTTTCAACTGTCAGGGCAAGACCGTTTGGGTGAGGATTGATGGCCGTCAGTGCGGTGTTGTTCTCAACTGGCACGCCGGTGGCTTCGCGAACCCAGATGAGGTAGTCGGTCCAAAGCGGCACCGGAACCAGCTCGAACATGTCCCAGGAAGCATCGCCATAGCGGGCGCGGTGCCAAGCCTCGTACGTGAGGTTGGGCATACCCTGGTCGGGGCCGGGATAGAGCTTGAGTGAGCGGATCAGGGGCATGCGGGCAAAGTCGAACCAAACGTCCTCGCGGCCTTGAGGGGCCTTGTTGATCAGCAGAATATTGTTGACGCCTTCGCGCAGCAAATAGCCGCCGATGGCCAGCCCGGCCTGACCCGGGCCGGCAACCAGCACGTCATACACGTGCTCTCCATCGGGGCCGGTTTGCGGGGGTACCTAGAGCTTGTCCGGATCGCGCAAGGTGTGAAAGTCCGCCTGGACTTGCGCCGAAAACTGCGCCAGACGGGCGGCGCTGTCGGGTAGGGGCGTGAAGCGTTCGGCGATGGGCGCGGGCGTATAATCGGTGCTCATGGAGATTCGGCGTGCTTTCGGGCAGGAAGACAAGTCTGGCTGTGTCGGATTGGAAGGGAAAGGCACTTGTCAGGCGTTGGCGTCGATGGAGCTTACCAGCGTCTTGCTGATCTGGCTGAGGGAACGTCCGTTTTCGTCTATCCAGGCATTCAGCCCGGCTTGTACCTTGGCCCGGTCCTTGGCGGATTCCGGGTCTTTATCGACAATCCCGGCCCGGATCAGCGCTACTACGCCGTCATGGCTAAAGATAAAGCCATCCAAACTCATGTAGCGGAGGGCGTAGGCCGCGGAATTGCCACCGAGGCGGCTGCCTTTCTCCTTGAACAGGGCGAGCAGACCGACCCAGTCCGTTGCTGGCCAGTCCGCGAACATGGCAGCTGCAGAGCCATGCTCGCGCGCAAATTCAAGCAGCATCATGGCGTTGGCGGGCACGCTGCGAATTTTCGGCATGTGACGGACGATGCGGGTGTCGGTGACCAGGCGCTCCAGATCCTCGTCGGACAGCATGGCGTTGCGGCCGAGGTCGAACTGTTGGAAGGCTTCCTCAAAGCCTTGCCATTTGGCATCGATCAAATGCCGGTCCTAAAGATGATCCGCGTGAACCCGGCCAGCCAACGGTGGTCAGGAATGGTGCGAATTTGTTCGGCGGATGTGGGGGTGGGCAAAGTGGCATCGAACGCCTCCGGCCCGCCGTGGCGCTCACAGGCGAGCGCGTAGATTTCGGCGAAGGTCTGCATGGGCTGGACTCGAATATTTCAGGTTTGGCGGAGCGAAGAGTGGCAGCGCCACGTTATTCTATGCTGAGAACAGGGGAAGGTCGGGCGCAGGCATTGGCGCGTGCCGCCTTTCCAGCGCCAGCAGCGTGGCTTTGGTAGCAACGCCGTCGCCGCCGGAAAAGCCGGTTAGCTTTCCATTCTGACCCATCACCCGGTGGCAAGGAATGATGACCGGGATAGGGTTGGAGCCGCAGGCCCGGCCAACGGCGCGAGCCGCAGAATCCAAGGCCTTTGCCAAGTCGCCATAGGTGCGCGTTTCAGCGTAGGGAATAGCTTGCATCTGCTGCCAGACGGCTTTTTGAAAGGGTGACCCTTCGGGCAGAACCGGCAGGTCGAACGACTGAAGATTGCCGGCGCCATAAGCACGAAGTTGGCGCGCGGCTTCAGCCAGCAAGGGCGTTTGCGGCTCGGTTGGCAGGTTGCCGTACCGCCCGCCGGTCCAGGTGACATAGGTGATACGGCCGCCGGTTTCTGCAACCAGCAATTCGCCAATAGCGGTAGCGGCGCGCATGGCAGAGCATCCGGGGTCATCAAAGGAAGGGGCGTTGGCAAACATAGCCGGACTCCGGTGGCCTTTCAGGCGGCTGGCGAATGTGTCTCTGTCATGCTATCGCGGCCTGCGCATGAAGGCGACCTCTAAACGGCGGGTTTGGACCGGGCGGCATTCCTCAGCAGAAAGACTTTATCCGGGATGATGGGACATTCGGCGAGCGACAGCATAGTTGCCCTGGCAAGCGGCGCGCCGCCTGCGGGGGTTGCGGTGCTGCGCATTTCCGGACCCGCTGCTGGCTCTGTGCTGATCGGCCTTACCAGCCAAAACCTGCCGGCCGCCCGGCAGATGGTCCTGCGGACGCTGACCAATCCGGCAACGGGTGAGATTTTGGACCGGTGCCTGGTGGCCTGGTTTCCGGGGCCACGGTCCTTTACCGGTGAGGATATCGCGGAACTGCACCTGCATGGCGGACCTGCTGTGGTTAGCGGCGTGCTGGACGCAGTGATCGCCAACGCGGTGGGGAATTGCCGGTTGGCCGAAGCGGGGGAGTTTACGCGCTGTGCGTTCGAAAACGGGCGGCTGGACCTGGTGTCGGTCGAGGCCCTTTCCGACCTGGTACGCGCGGAGACAGCGGCACAGCGGCGGCAGTCGCTTAGCGGTGCGGCGGGCGCGGCTCAGCAGCTTTTTGCAGGGTGGCGGCGTGAATTGCTTAATGCGCTTGCGTTGCTGGAAGCCGGAATCGACTTTGCGGATGAAGACCTGCCGCCGGAACTCGAGGCACAGGCTGAGGCGGCGGTAAGTGCTGTTTTGAACCAGTTGGATGATGAATTGGCGAAAAGCTCTGCCGGTATCCGCCTGCGGGAGGGGCTGCTGGTGGCGATTGTTGGGCCGCCTAACGTTGGCAAGTCGAGCCTCCTGAACGCCATCGCAGGCCGAGAGGCGGCTATTGTCTCCAGCATCCCCGGAACCACGCGCGACGTGGTGGAGGTCTCGCTGGACCTGGGCGGTTTTCCGGTAACGCTCGCGGATACGGCTGGCTTGCGGGAGGCGGCTGATGCCATTGAAGCCGAAGGCGTGCGCCGGGCGCGGGGATTGGCAGATCGTGCTGACCTGACGATCCTGGTGCTGGATGGACAGGCGGGGCAGGCGATTCCGGCGGGCCTGGAAGAGATAGCCGCCGATGCGGCGCTGGTCGTCTGGAGCAAGGCCGACCTGTTGGGCAGTGCCGGGCAGTTGGCTGCAGACCGCAGCGGGTCGATGGCAGTCTCGGCCAAAACAGGCTTGGGGCTCGACGTATTGCGCCAGACTTTGCTAAAGCTTGCTCGCAAGCGGCTGAGCGGCGGCGAGGCCGCCATCATTACGCGGCACCGGCATCGGGAAGCGCTGGAAGGAGTGCGAAGATTACTGGCGGAATGGTCTCCCGCGCTGGAGATTGAGGTTCAGGCGCACCTGATCCATCAGGCCAACCGGGAAATGTCGAAGATTTTGGGCCGGAGCGATATTGAAGACGTCTTGGACCGGATCTTTAGCGAATTCTGCATCGGCAAGTAAGAGAATGTTTCACGTGAAACATCAGCAATACAAAGGCAGTGAGTGATGAGCGGCTTTGACGTCATTGTCGTGGGCGGCGGGCACGCGGGCTGCGAAGCCGCTGCGGCGGCAGCGAGGGCTGGTGCTGCGACGGCGCTGGTAACGCACAAGATTGAAACCATTGGCGAGATGTCCTGCAACCCGGCGATCGGCGGCGTGGGAAAAGGGCATTTGGTGCGGGAAGTCGATGCGCTTGACGGCCTGATGGCGAGGGTGATCGACCAGGCAGGCATTCAGTTCCGCATGCTGAACCGGAGCAAGGGCCCGGCTGTTTGGGGTCCGAGAGCACAGGCGGATCGCCACCTTTACAAGGCAGCGATGCAGCAGGCATTGGCTGAGATCGGGAACCTGACCCTGGTTGCTGATCCGGTGGAAGATCTGCTGTTTCTGGGCGATGAGTTGGCGGGGGTTCGTGGAGCAAGCGGCAAGGAATACCGCGCCCGCGCCGTGGTCATCACGACGGGCACCTTCCTGCGCGGGGTTATTCACCTGGGCGAGGAGCAGACGCCAGCCGGCAGGGTGGGCGAAAAGCCGGCAGTACCACTCGCTCTGCGGATTGAGGCTGCCGGGTTCCGCATGGGCCGCCTGAAGACCGGCACGCCTGCCCGGCTGGTGAGCGCCAACATTGATTTCGGCGCCTGCGAGGAGCAGCCCGGCGACACGCCGCCGGAGCCCATGTCCTGGATGACCAGCCAGATCAACGTGCCGCAGATTTCCTGTTTCATTACCCACACACAGCCGGAAACGCACGAGATTATCCGCGCCAACGTACATCGCACGGCCATGTATGCCGGACGGCTGTCAGGCCCCGGACCGCGCTATTGTCCGTCAATTGAAGACAAGGTGATGCGCTTTCCGGACAAGGACAATCATCAGATTTTCTTGGAACCAGAGGGGCTTACCAGCGACCTGGTCTACCCGAATGGCATATCGACCTCCCTGCCCACCGATGTTCAGGAGCAGTTCCTGCGGACCATTCCGGGACTGGCACAGGTAGAAATAGCCCGGCCGGGCTATGCCATTGAGTATGACTACGTGGACCCGTGCGAGTTGCTACCCACACTGGAGACTAAACGCTTGCCGGGCCTGTTTCTGGCGGGCCAGATAAATGGGACGACGGGCTATGAAGAAGCCGCGGCGCAGGGACTGGTGGCTGGGTTGAATGCGGCGCGGAAAGCTGGTGGGCAGGAAGGTGCGGTTTTTGACCGGGCGGAGGCCTATCTGGGGGTCATGATTGACGACCTGGTGACCCGCGGCGTTGATGAGCCTTACCGTATGTTTACGTCCCGGGCGGAATATCGGCTGGCGCTGCGGGCAGACAATGCCGATCAGCGGTTGACGGAAAAGGGCGTCGCCTTGGGATTGGTTGGGGCCGCGCGGCAGCAGGCCTTTGGCGCAAAGCGGCAAGCGCTGGACGAGGGCGCTGTTTTGCTGCGGGACACCAAAGCATCGCCGAATGTGCTGCAGGCGGCGGGACTGGTGGTGAACCAGGACGGCCGTGCCCGTTCTGCCTGGGAGTGTTTAGGACAACCGAAAGCGGACCTGGGCGCTCTGACAGAAATATGGCTGGAATTGGCCCAGATTGCGCCGCCGATCGCGGCACAGCTTGCCATAGATGCATGGTACCAGGGATATCTGGCGCGGGAGCAGGCCGATGTGGAGGCCTACCGCCGGGACGAAGCGCTGCATCTGCCCCATGGCCTCGACTATTCGCAGGTTTCCGGGCTTTCCACGGAAGAGCGGCAGAAACTGGAGCGCGTGCGGCCGACGACGTTGGGGAGCGCTAACCGTATTCCGGGCATGACTCCGGCAGGAATTGTGGCGCTGCTGCGTCATGTGCGGCGTGGCGGACGGAAAGCGGCGGCGTGACCCCATCCGCGACAGTTCGGGCGCAGTTGCAGGCAATAGCGCCGGTGTCCGATGCTGATCGGGCCAATCTGCAAACCTATGCCGGGCATCTGGAACATTGGCAAAAAACCCTGAACCTGGTGGCGCCCAGCACGCTAGCCATGCTGTGGGAGCGTCATATCCTGGATTCCTGGCAGTTGGTGCCGCTGGCGCAACCAAGCCAGCCGGGTTTGTTGGCAGACCTCGGTTCTGGCGCAGGCTTGCCGGGCCTTATCCTGGCTTTGGCGGGTATTCCCGACGTGCACCTGATCGAATCGAACCAGCGCAAGGCGGCTTTCCTGCGGTTTGCCGTGGAACAGACCGGCGCGCAGTGCACGATCCGTCCCCATCGGATTGAAGCGTTGGCGGATGGCTCCCTTGGCCGGGTTGCGACGGTCTCAGCCAGAGCCCTGGCGGCGCTTCCGGCGTTGCTGGGCTTGGCTTTGCCGATTTGTGACGCAAACACGCGCCTGCTTTTCCCCAAAGGCCGGCGCTGGCAGGAAGAAGTACGGGAGGCGGAAAAAGGTTATGCCTTTGAGCTTCTGACCCACGAAAGCGTGACAGACTCCGAAGCCGTGATATTAGAATTGCGGTGTCTGACAAAACGGTAGTGGAAATGGCAAACGTCAAGGCTCCGCGCGTGGTTGCGGTGGCAAACCAAAAAGGCGGTGTCGGCAAGACGACGACGACGGTGAACCTTGCCGCGGCGATGGCGGAGCGGGGCTTCCGCGTGCTGCTGCTCGATTTGGACCCCCAAGGCAACGCCTCCACGGCTGCCGGATTGAGCAGCGCCGACCGCAGCCAGGGAATTTACCAAGTATTATCAGGAGATTGCAGCCTCGCCGATGCCATCGTTGGCACGCCAGTGCCGGGCATGTTCCTGTTGCCCTCAACCCAGGACCTGGCCGCGGCGGAGATCGAATTCTCCAGCCTGCCCGAGCGGGAATACCGGCTGAAGGCCATCCTGGCGCAGATTAATTATGTAGCGGCGGAGGCGGCGTTAGACTTGGTGCTGATCGACTGTCCGCCTGCTCTTGGACTGCTGACCGTGAACGCGCTCGTAGCGGCTGACGGGCTGTTGGTGCCGTTACAGGCGGAGTTTCTGGCGCTGGAAGGCCTGAGCTATCTGCTGCGGACGATTGAGCAGATCACGCGGGGCTTGAACCCCGATCTGGTGATTGATGGCGTGTTGCTGACCATGGCGGACCAGCGCAATAATTTGAGCTCGGCGGTTGGCAATGACGTGCGGCGTCACTTGGGCCAAATGGTCTATGATACTGAAATTCCACGGAATGTCAGGATTTCCGAAGCGCCATCACACGGGCTGCCGGTTTTGCTCTATGATCGGAAATGCGCTGGATCGGAGGCTTACGCCGCATTGGCGGTGGAATTCGAACAGCACCTTCGTGCGGCTGCCGGGTAGGAATTCGCGATATGAACCAAGGCTCTTCCGGAAAGAACAGCAAGCCAAAGGCACTGGGCCGTGGTTTGGCAGCTCTGTTGGGCGAGGCGCCAGGCGATGGCCGCCAGCAGGAGCAGGTGCAACCGCTGGCGATTGCCAAGTTGGCACCCTCGCCGCTACAGCCGCGCCGCTATTTCGAGCCGGAGGCGCTGGCCGATCTGGTGGCGAGCATCAAGGCGCAAGGCATAATACAGCCACTGGTAGTAAGATTTTATGCAATTAAATCAGATACTTATGAGATTATTGCTGGCGAACGCCGTTGGCGGGCAGCCCAGCAGGCAGGGCTGACAGAGGTTCCTGCCGTTGTGCGTGCGATCACGGACCGGGACGCGCTGGCTATTGCATTGGTGGAAAATCTGCAGCGGGAAGACCTCTCGCCAATTGAAGAAGCGGAGGCCTACCGGCGCCTGATTGAGGAATACACGCTAACGCAGGAAGCGGTGGCGGAGGTCATTGGCAAAAGCCGGGCGCAGGTGACCAACACGTTACGCTTGCTGCGGCTGCCGCCGGTGGTGCGGGAGATGCTGGCCGCGGGTCAGCTGACGGCAGGCCATGGCCGGGCCCTGATTGGGTCGGCTGATCCGGAGGAGCTGGCTCATCGGATTGTGCGCCAAGGCATGACGGTGCGCCAGGCGGAGCAGTTAGCCAAATTGCCCCCGCCGGGGCCGCGCGCCAAACCGGTCAAGGATCCAAACGTGCGGGCGGTCGAGCGGGAATTGGCGGAAGCGCTGGGATTGCGGGCGTCGCTGAAGCCCCGGGGAGATGATTCTCAGGCGGGTTCGCTGACCCTGCACTACCTGACTTTGGACCAATTGGATGGTGTTTTGGCGTTGCTGCGCGGGCGGATGAACTAAGGCCAAAGCCATATGTTCATCTGGGTCTGGATCTGGATCTGGTTAACCCCTATTAACTCTCGAACAGGCTACCCCAGCCCTTAATCTGGGCGGGATCAGCGCTGGCGGTGCGGATTGATGTCCATAGGGCTGCCGCGGTGCTCTCCAATACCGGTACGCCGGTGTTTTGTTCAATCTGGGCGGCAATGCGTGCGCCCACCATGTTGGTGCAATAGACGACGATGGCGTCCGGGCGCAGCGATGCGATTTCGCGGCAAAGCTGATCGATCTTTGCTTCCGGGACGGTCGCGGACGCGAAGTTTTCGGTGATGTGCAGCCGCCAGTTGCCAAGGCATTGCCAGCCATGAGTGCCATAGTTGGCGATGATCCGGTCCTGAATTTCGTCGGTATAGGGCGATACGAGGCCGAAAGTTTTCACCCCCCGCCACTCAAACAGCGTATTGATGCCCTGGACGGCAGAGCAGGCGGCGACGCCGGTGCGCGCCGTGATGGCGGGCAGAGGGCCTGGTCCTGCTCAAAGCCCAGCCAACCGGCAGAAGTACCGTTCCAGCAGATGGTGTCGACCTTGGCATCGGCCAGCAGCTCCGCAGCAGCCAGCATCAGCTCCAGTGTGAACTGGGCCTGCGCGTCGGCGTCCATGGAAATTTGCGTAACCCTGAACCGCCCGAAATGGGCAGAGACGCCCGGCACATCGGCCAGCATGGCGGCGGTGTAGGGTTCCAGCACCGTGTTCAAAGACAGGGTCAGCATGCCGAGGCGGGTAACACTCACAGGTAAAATTCCATGCTAATCAGGTGTTTATGATCGGTAGAGCGTGACTACTTCGTTCCGAAAGTGCGGTCGTCAGCGTCGCCCAATCCAGGCACGATGTAGCCATTTTCGTTCAGGTGACTGTCGATCGCGGCTGTGAAGACCGGCACCAGGGTGTGTGGCGGTGAATCCGGATATCTGCCGCACCCGCCTGTTTCAGCCGGGTCGTGGCCGCAATCGCGGAATTGCCTGTTGCGAGCATCGGATCGACCAGGGCGACGAGCCGCTCGTCCAGTTTATCGGGCGTTTTGAAGTAATATTCGATCGGCTCCAGCGTTTCGTGATTCTGGTAGAGGCCGATGTGAGCGACCCGCACGGCTGGAATCAGGTCAAGCATGCCATCCGCCAGCCCTAAACCAGCCCGCAAGATCGGTGCGAGGACCAGTTTCTTGCCAGCTACCATCGGTGAATGCATTTCGGTCAGGGGCGTTGTGATCCGCCTGCTCACCAATTGGATATCGCGGAACGCTTCATAGGCCATGAACATGTCGACCTCCCGCATCAAAGCACGGAATGTCGGCGTGTCGGTATCGACCGACCGCATGATTGATAGCTTGTGCTGCACCAGCGGGTGGTCGATCATCGTCACCGGCGCGCGCTCGGTCATAAGGCGTACCCTCTTGAAAAAAATGGCAAAACTAGGCCAGAGTGCAGGCATCTTCAAAGGTAAGACGCGGGCTGCGGTCGAATACGACGGACGGTTCGCCCTCGCCCAGGTTGACCAGGAAGTTTGATTTCCATTGCGTGCCGGCGAAGAAGGCCTCGTCGACCTTGGCGTTGTCGAAGCCGGACATGGGGCCGGTGCCGATGCCCATCGCACGGGCCGCCATGATCAGATAGGCACCCTGCAAGGTGCCGTTGCGGAAGGCGGTTTCGTAGGCCAGTTGCTCGCTGGACGTGAACCAGTATTGCGCATCCGGGCTGTGCGGGAAGAGGTCGGGCAGTTTTTTGTGGAATTCCTTGTCGTAGGCGACGATGGCGACCACCGGGGCCGACAGGGTTTTCTCCAGGTTGCCGCTGGAGAGCGCCGACCGCAGCTTCTCCTTGCCTTCCGCAGACCGCACGAAGACGAAGCGCGCGGGTGAACAATTGGCGGAGGTCGGACCCATTTTCGTCAGGTCATAGAGCGCCCGCAGCTGGTCGTCGGAAATTTCCGTGCCGGTCCACGCGTTTTGGGTGCGGGCAGTGCGGAACAGCGCGTCGAGCGCGGCGTCATTGATCATGGAAGCAGGCCTTCAATCGGAGCGGGAGGCCTAATCCTAACGTCCCAGCCGGGCGCGGCAAGAATTACGAAGCCGTGGGCGGCAAACTTAAAACAAACCACCGTCCATGATGATGGAGGGCCGCACCATAATCAGCAGGTTGCGCTCTTCGGCCTGGTAAAAGGCACCGCCCACGATATCGCCGCTGAACGGGATCGGACCGGCATCCGAACCCGGCTTTTCCTTCAGAAAAAAGGCGTTGTTCTGGTTGAAGATTATGACGCCGCCTGGCAATTCCGCGGTGTCGGGCAGGGTGACAAAGAGCTGTTCGCCAGCGGCGGAAACGTCGGCTACACGGTGCTGTTCAGCAAAGGCAGGCCGCTCGTAGGGAGGGTCGGTGAACTTGCCCAAAAAGGGGACGCGCGCCAGAGGCAGCCGGTTCTGGCTTTTGACTTCCAGTTCCTTGCCGGTTTCCAGCAGGTAGGTCTTGCCGTTGTGGACCAGCACAACACCGCGAACGGCCATATCCACCCGGTCACCACGCAGGGGAACATAGTCCAGACCAAAGCGCTCCTCGCTAAGATCGGACTCACCAGGTCGACCGCTATCCTCGCGGGCCTGGGCAGCGCCGACGGCGGCAACGATGCAGATGAGGGCCAGCATACGCTTTACCCAAGGTTCCATAATGTTTCTCCTGCCGGTTGGCATAGCCGATGGCAGCGTCCGTTCTTGGTTAAAGCTGGGTGTCAGGCAGCAGGCGTGCAAGGCGGTAGCCGATGAACAGCACTATTGCGTGATGGGCATCACATGCCGATGACCTGGTTCACAGGGTGCGGGGAAGCGTGGCCGGATCCGACAAATATGGCTCGTTTTGACAGATCGGTCTGGTAAGGTTCCGGTCAATGACAATTCGCTTTAGGAAACCCGCCCATGTCCACCCTTGCCGTAACTGCTGCGCCTGAATCCGTTGGCCTGTCCTCCGAACGTCTCGCCAGGGTCGATGCCTGGCGGGAGAATTGGGTTTCCTCCGGCAAGCTGCCGTTTGGGATTACCGCCGTGTTACGCCGCGGGCAGGTGGTGCATGCGGGCGTCTCCGGCATGGCGGATGTTGAGCGGGGGGTACCCGCGACGCTCGACACCATCGTGCGCATCTATTCCATGACCAAGCCGCTGACCTCCGTCGCGATCATGATGCTGTACGAGGAAGGGCGCTTCCAGCTGGACGACCCGATCAGCCGCTATGCGCCGGAGTTTGCGAACCTGCAGGTGATGACGGGGTCGGCTCGCGGCACCGTCTCTACCGTACCGGCAGAGCGCGATGTGAGCTTCCGCGATTTGCTCTCGCACACTTCGGGCTTCACCTATAGCTTCATGGAGTCGAACAATGCCGACCGCATGTACCGGCGGAGCCGCGTCGAGTTTAACGGCGGCAAGGATGCCTCGCTGAAGGACGTGGTGGCGAAGCTGGTGAAATGCCCGCTGATCGCCCAACCGGGTGCGGAGTGGAACTATTCGGTCTCCACCGACGTGCTGGGATACATGGTGCAGGTCCTCAGCGGCCAGCCGTTCGAAGACTACCTGCGGGACAAGGTGATCAAGCCGCTGGGCATGGTGGACACGGACTTTTTCGTGCCATCGGACAAGACCGGCCGGTTCGCAGGCAACTACGCTGTTGGGCCGGATGGTGGCCTGCAACTGATCGACGATCCGCAGGCGAGCGCGAACTACAATTCCATGCCGCCGGTCGCGAGCGGTGGCGGCGGTCTTGTCGGCACGGCAGGTGACTATATTCGCTTCTGCCAGTTCATGCTGAACAAGGGCGAGTTGGACGGGGTGCGCCTGTTGGGCCGCAAAACCGTTGAGCTGATGACCAGCAATCACCTGGACGGCGACATGGCCGCTATGGGCCAGCCTACCTGGAGCGAGAGCCCGACAACCGGCATAGGTTTCGGCTTGGGCTTTGCGGTAATGCTGGACCTGGCCCGGGCGCAGATCGCGGGAACGGTTGGGGAGTATAACTGGGGCGGTGCGGCCTCCACCGCGTTCTGGTGCGACCCGGCGGAGGATATGGCCGTGGTCTTCCTGACCCAGCTGATGCCGAGCAACCACTACCTGCTGCGCCGGGAGCTGAAGGTGCTGACCTATCAGGCGGTGGTGGACTGAGGCAGCGCGGTTTGCCCCAAGCCACCTGGTATTTCGACCACCTCTCGCCATTCGCCTACCTGCAGTTCCAGTGGTTCGGCGAACTGCCGCCTGATCTGGAAGTGACCATAAAGCCCGTAATGTTTGGGGCATTGCTCCAGCATCACGGGCAACTCGGCCCGGCGGAAATTCCGTCGAAACGCATGTTCGTCTATCGCTTCTTCAATTGGCAGTGCGAGCGGCGGGGGCTGCCGTTCAACCTGCCCTCGCACCCGTTTCCGCCGCTACCCTTGCTGCGTCTGATGATTGCGGCGGGCTCTACACGCCAGGCCATCGAGGCGATCTTCCATGGCATCTATGGCGAAGGCCGTGCACCCGGCGATGCGGAGACATTGCGGGCACTGGGCGGGCAGCTTGGCGTGGCCGATCCGGAACAGGCCGTGCATTCGCCGGAAGTGAAAGAGGCGCTATGGGCCAATACCAATGAGGCCATCGCCGCCGGCGTCTTCGGTGTGCCTACATTTGTTTGCGGCGGGGAGCTTTTCTGGGGCGACGACTCTTTGCCGATGCTGCTGGACTTCCTGGCAGACCCCGGCCTGTTTGAAACGCCGGAGATGAAGCGCATTTCGGAGATGCCGATGGGCGTGGTGCGGCGGCGGCAGGGTTAAGGGGCAGACCTTTCGACTCGCGCCTGGCGGCGCGGCTCAAGGTGAAGGTGGTTTTGTGTGAGGGGTCGTGTTTTCCTCTTCCTTCATCTTGAGCGGCACCGCCAGGCGCGTGTCGAGATATCCGTTAACCGCGACGTAACACGCGTTGAGTTTCAATATCCGGGCTAGATTTCCAGGAAATAGGCCTGCCGGATGCCAGCCATTGCAACCGTTTACATCCTGAAATGCCGGGACGGCAGTTTCTATGTCGGGTGTACCAAGGACGCGAACGTCAATTATCGTTTGGCGCAACACAATCAGGGCTTTGGTGGCACTTACACAGCGCGCCGCCGTCCGGTGGATTTGGCTTGGGCCGAAACATTCTCTCGATACGAAGATGCTTTCGCTTGCGAGCGTCGTTTGAAGTGCTGCAGCCGGGGCAAAAAAGAAGCGCTTATCCGGGACGATTGGGACCGGGTTCATATTTTGGCAGGCAACAAATACGCCCGGCTAAAGCTGAAAAATGGAGGGGGCCCTTAACACCTTTCGACTCGCGGCTGGCGGCGCGGCTCAAGGTGACGGTGGTTTTTTGGAAACACTGCGACTTCTCCCGCGTCATCCCATTTCTGCCCACAATCAGTGATTCGGAGCAATGCTGTATCTCTGCGCCTGGCATGCGCTTGTCCACGTCATTCACACCGTGTGCACAGTCGCCGCAATTTTCCTGTGAATCCCCGGAATTCCTTGGTGGCTTAACCCGCGCTGCCCGCACAGGTTCGCATCGTCGCCAAATTTTGGTTGAACTGGAATTTCACCCTCCGGCACACTACCACATCTGGGCTTTTTCCCCAAAACAACACAATAAATAGCGTTGCCTGGTGGTCCGGGCATCATAACCCATAAGATAAAGGGTCGACCGTCCTATGCATATCGAACGCCGCTTCACCCGCTCCGGCCAGAACCCGTATGACCGGATCGAGTTCCGCTCCGCCACCAGTGAGATCGTCAATCCGAATGGCTCGGTGGTGTTCAGGCTGGACGATATCCGCGTGCCGACGCATTGGAGCCAGGTGGCTGTCGATATCATTGCGCAGAAATATTTCAGAAAAGCGGGCGTGCCGAAGGCGCTGAAGCGCGTTGAGGAAGAGGGCATGCCCTGCCTCATCCAGCGCTGCGTACCGGACGAAGCCGCCATGGGCGACACGGCGGAAGACGAGAAATTCGGCAGCGAGACCGACTCGCGCCAGGTATTCGACCGGCTGGCCGGCGCCTGGACCTATTGGGGCTGGAAGGGCGGCTACTTCGATACGGAGGAGGACGCACAGGCGTTCTTTGACGAACACCGCTACATGCTGGCCATGCAGATGGCCGCACCGAACTCTCCCCAGTGGTTCAACACGGGCCTGCACTGGGCCTATGGCATCGACGGACCGAGCCAGGGTCACTTCTATGTGGACCCGGAAACCGGCGAACTGAAGCGTTCGAACTCCTCCTATGAGCGTCCGCAGCCCCATGCCTGCTTTATCCAGGGCGTCAGCGACGATCTGGTGAACGAAGGCGGCATAATGGACCTGTGGGTCCGGGAAGCGCGCCTGTTTAAGTATGGCAGCGGCACCGGCACCAACTTCTCCAACGTCCGCGGCGTCGGCGAGAAGCTTTCGGGCGGTGGCCAGTCGTCCGGGCTGATGTCGTTCCTGCGCGTCGGCGACCGGGCGGCGGGCTCCATCAAATCCGGCGGCACCACGCGGCGCGCGGCCAAGATGGTCTGCCTGGACGTGGACCACCCGGACATTGAAGCCTTCGTCAACTGGAAGGTGGTGGAGGAGCAGAAAGTTCTGTCGCTCGTCGCCGGTTCCAAGCTGGCGGAGCGTCACCTGAAGGCGGTGATGCAGGCCTGCCATGACCAGGCTGAAGTGATCGAGGGCAATCCGGAAGGCCGCTTCGATCCCAAGCAGAACAAGACGCTGGCCAAAGCCATCCGCGAAGCGCGGGCGAGCGAGATCAGCGAGAACTATGTCCAGCGCACCATCCAACTGGCGCGCCAGGGCTACGTGGACCTGGATTTCGAGACCTATGACACGGATTGGGACTCCGACGCCTACCTGACAGTTGCTGGCCAGAACTCCAACAATTCCGTACGCCTGACCAACGACTTCCTGGAAGCGGCGGCGCAGGACAGGGACTGGAACCTGATCAACCGCAAGGACGGCAAGACCGCCAAGTCCCTGCGCGCCTGCGATCTGATGGACCAGATCAGCTTTGCCGCGTGGGCCAGCGCCGACCCAGGTGTGCAGTTCGACAGCACCATCAACGAATGGCACACCTGCAAGGCTTCCGGCCGGATCAACGCGAGCAACCCCTGCTCCGAGTACATGTTCCTGGACGATACGGCCTGCAACCTGGCCTCTATGAACCTGGCCTCCAGCGCCTATTTCAAGGGCGGTGAGTTCGACATTGACGCCTATGTCCACACAACGCGCCTGTGGACCATCGTGCTGGAAATCAGCGTGCTGATGGCGCAGTTCCCGAGCCAGGAAATCGCCCAGCGCAGCTATGACTTCCGCACCCTAGGCCTTGGCTATGCCAACCTGGGCGGGCTGCTGATGACCTCCGGTATTGCCTATGACAGCGACGATGGCCGCGCCGCGGCTGCTGCGCTGACTGCACTGATGACCGGCGTCAGCTATGCAACCAGCGCTGAAATGGCCAAGGAACTCGGCCCCTTCCCGCGTTGGGAAGAGAACGCGGACCACATGCTGCGCGTCATCCGCAACCACCGCCGGGCAGCCCACGGCGAAGGCAATGGGTATGAGGAACTGACAGTGCTGCCGGTGCCGATGGAAGCGGGCCAGGTGCCCTACGCCGGCCTGGCCGAGCGTACGGCAGAAGCCTGGGACCAGGCGCTGGCGCTGGGTGAGCAGCATGGCTACCGCAACGCGCAGGCAACAGTGATTGCGCCGACGGGCACGATCGGCCTGGTGATGGATTGCGACACAACCGGCATCGAGCCCGACTTCGCCCTGGTGAAGTTTAAGAAGCTGGCCGGCGGTGGCTACTTCAAGATCATCAACCGCATGGTGCCAGAAGCGCTGAAGGCGCTGGGCTACACGCGGGACCAGATGGACGCGATCCAGGCCTACGCCACCGGCCACGGCACGCTGAAGGGCGGCCCCGGCATCAACCACGACACGCTGTTCGCCAAGGGCTTCAGCCGCGAGGCACTGGAAGCGGTCGAGGCGGCGCTGCCGAATGCCTTCGACATCAAGTTCGTGTTCAACAAGTTCACGCTTGGCGAAGACTTCTGCCGCGAGGTGCTGGGCTTCACCGATGAGCAGCTGAACGACTACACGTTTGACATGCTGGCGGCGATGGGCTTCACCGCCAAGGAAATCCGCGCAGCCAACATCTATTGCTGTGGTGCCATGACGGTGGAGGGCGCGCCGGCCCTGAAGGACGAGCATCTGCCCGTCTTCGACACCGCCAACAAGTGCGGCCGCGAAGGCACCCGCTATCTGTCGGCAGACGCGCATATCCGCATGCTGGCGGCGGCGCAGCCCTTCATTTCGGGTGCGATCTCCAAAACCATCAACATGCCGAACGACGCCAGCGTGCAGGATTGTGCTGACGCCTACCACCTGTCGTGGAAGCTGGGTCTGAAGGCGAACGCGCTTTACCGCGATGGCTCGAAGCTGTCGCAGCCGCTGTCGTCCTCCCTGCTGGATGACGTGGAGGAAGAGGCCGAGGTCACCCAGACCGAGACCGTCAACCGCGTGGTTGAGCGCATCGTCGAGAAGGCCATCGTCAAGCGCGAAAAGCTGCCGGACCGCCGCAAAGGCTACACCCAGAAAGCCGTTGTCGGCGGCCACAAGGTGTATCTGCGCACCGGCGAGTGGGAAGACGGCAAGCTGGGCGAGATCTTCATCGACATGCACAAGGAGGGCGCTGCCTTCCGCGCGATGATGAACAATTTCGCCATCGCCGTTTCCATCGGCCTGCAATATGGCGTGCCGCTGGAGGAGTTCGTGGAGGCCTTCATCTTCACTCGCTTCGAGCCGTCCGGCATGGTTGAGGGCAACGACGCGATCAAGATGGCGACCAGCGTGGTGGACTATGTCTTCCGCGAGCTGGCGATCAGCTATCTGGGCCGCGGCGACCTTGCCCATGTGGAGCTGGAGGACATCCGTCCGGACAGCGTCGGCGAGGGCGAGGACGAAAGCGCGCTGACCGGCGAGGACTGGAAGCACCGCCGCGAAGGCGACCAGGACGCAGCCCGTCGTCTGGCGAGCGCCGGCTACCTGCGCGATAACCTCTATGTGCTGAGCGCGCCGAAGGTGCGGACCACGGCGGAGATGGCGAGTGTCGCCGTCGAAACCATGGAAACCGCGGGCTCCATCGGCGTGGTCTCCAGCCAGGCAAGCGTGGCGGTGGCCTCAGTCGCCGCGGTCGCGGTGAGCGGCGGCGGTTCCGGCGGGGCGCGCTCCGAACGGGCGGCCAAAGTGCAGGAGGCGCGCATGAAAGGCTACGAAGGGGACTCTTGCCCGGAGTGCATGAACTTCACACTCGTGCGGAACGGCACCTGCCTGAAATGCGATACTTGTGGGAGTACGACTGGGTGTAGTTGATTGCCATAGGTTGGTGGGGGCACGTAACGCGCGCCCACCTACGGGGTAAGTAGTTTGTCCCGCGATCTGGTAAAACGCGAAGTCGAACTGCACCAAGGCGAGACGCTGCTCACCGCATCGTATTAAGGCACTGGAACCATAGCCCCTCAATGGCGCAGTTGAGACTAATAGCCCCTCTAAAATTCCGCTTTAGTGTTGGCGGGTTCGATCCGGTGATCAGGAATTTGAGATAGTCCAGGCGTTACGCCGTCTTGCGCGGGCGCCAAGCCCTTGCACCTGCTGCACCCGCGGCCAACAATGCAATCGCCGGTACAGTGGCAGGTACCGGAACGGCGGTGATCAAGGCGCTGGAGACGCAATCCCTCACCGTACGGGCGGCGGCGGAGAGGGCCGGGTTTGCTGCGGCGGGCTTCTCCCACCTGCATCAGGCGAACCTCGCGCGCTTTACCCTCGACCGGTTGATCAGGATGCTACAGGCGCTGGACCCCGGCGCGTCTGTCTCTGTCTGGGTAGAGGCGGGCACCGCCGCCGCCTGAGCGCTGAGCCGCCTCACGTCAGGGTCAGCAGCAGGATCAGCGCCGCCGTCGCCACGCGCGCCAGGTCTGCGTGGCGGGGCTCGCCCTGATAGCGCGCGGCGGAGCGCCAGACGCCCACCACCGCGACCACATTATAGGGCACGGACAGCACATAGCCTGCGAAGAGCGCTGGCAAGAGCTGGTCCGCGGTCATCAGCACCAGGAAAGCCAGGCTAGTCGTGAGGTTGAGGGGCAGGCCGACGGCCACCGCCCACGTCCAGAACGCCTCGCCCAACGGCAAGTCGCCGGACCACAAGGCGCGCAGTTTCTTCATGCGCCCCAGAATAGCACGATCCTCCGCTTAAGGTTAACGCCCGCTTAACCCTCCGTGGCCCAGGATACCCGCATCCATTTCTTGATTTTGGTACGGGCTGCCCGTATACATGCAGGACGACGAGTTCGAGTGGGATGACGCCAAGGCGCGTTCCAACAAGGCCAAACACAATATCACGTTCGAGATGGCGCGTGATGCCTTCGAAGATGCTTTTGCCGTCTATGAACCGGACCTGTCCGGCTCTTTGGCAGAGGATCAGTTCTTTTTGATCGCCTTTGCAGAGGTTCACATACTGGCGATCTCGTTCTGCTATCGCGGACCGCGCATCCGCATCATTTCGGCACGAAGGGCAACACGATATGAAGGACGACGCTACTACCAAGCCAATGCCGGAAACGCGCGTCACTAAGTACGACTGGACCGCCGCAGACGCCATGACCGAGGAAGAGGTCATGGCCGCTGCACTCTCGGACCCAGACGCCCAGCCGATGACGGAAGAACAGTTGGCACGGATGCGGCCAGTGCCGTTATCCCGGCCGCTGCGTTACCGGCTGAAGCTGACTCAGCAGCAATTTGCGGAGCGCTACCATATTCCCCTTGGCACGCTGCGCGATTGGGAGCAGATGCGCTCGGAGCCGGATCAGGCCGCGCAGGCCTATCTGCTGGTTATCGCCAAATACCCCGACCTGGTGGCACAGGCCGTCGCCGAGGGCCGCAGTTACCGCCCGCCCCAACCCATAGAGTCCAACCCGTAGAGGAACCAAACCCATGAAAGTTCACGGCGGCTGCCATTGCGGTGCGATCAAGTTCGATCCGGAAAAGACCATGATCTGCCATTGCGCCGACTGCCAGGCGCTGTCGGCGACGGAGTTCCGGGTGAACGTACCCAGCGCGGCGGCGAACTTCCACCTGTTGCAAGGCTCGCCCAAGGAATACGTGAAGATCGGCTCCAGCGGCGGCAGGCGGGCCCAGGGGTTCTGCGGCGACTGCGGCTCTCAGATCTACGCCACCAACGCCGATGGTCCGCGTGAGGTCATCATGCTGCGCACCGGCGTGATCGAGGAGCGCCAGCAGCTTGTGCCCAGGGGCCAGATCTGGCGGCGCTCCGCCATGGGCTGGCTGGGCGACTGGCCGGACGTGCCGGCGCGGGAGCAGGGATAGGGCCGCGCGCCCATCGTTAACCGGTTCTTAACCCTAATGCCTATATAGTGCGCAGTACCGAAAGACCCGATGGGGGCCGCACACCGCATACCGGAAACAGGCGACTAACGATGGCTAAACAGCCGATAAACCTTGGCTGAACACCACCTAAACACTGGATAAACCGCGCCTAAACCGTTCACCCGCCAAACGGTTTAGTTTTGCGCATAAAAGTTTAGGTTCGTTTAGGTGATTTTGGGTCAGAGCGGATCCCGATCCGGCTGGATCGGCGATACCCTAGATCGTCAGGTAGCCACCGTCCGACACCAGCGTGTGACCGGTGACGTACTGGGAGAGGTCGCTCGCCAGGAAGACGGCGGGCCCCGCGATATCCTCCGGCGTGCCGTAGCAGCCTATGGGGATGTGATTGATGACCTGCTGCATGCGCTCCGGATCCTGCATGATGCCCTGCTCGTTCATCGGTGTGCGGATGCCGTGCGGCGCAAGTTCGTTCGCCAGTGCAACGGTAAAACCTCTCACCACGTGCTTCGACGTGGTGTAGGCGATGCAGTTCGGCGTGTGCAGGAAGCTCTGGATCGAGCCGATGGAGATCACCCGGCCCTTCGCCGCTTTCAACTGGTCGAGGAAGGCGTAGGTCGTGTTGAAGACACCATTAACGTTGATACTGATGGTGTCGTCCCAGTCTTTCAGCGGATCTTCCGCCTTTTCCAGGGTTGCGCGCCGCACGATACCCGCATTGTTCACCAGGATGGAGATATTGCCCGCCTCCGCCTTTACCTTGGCAGCCAGGGCGTTGCAGGAGCCACGGTCGGTAACATCGAGCAATTCGGCGCGGGCGGTGTTACCGCCGATCTGGGCGACGGTCTCTTCCGCGCCGGGCAGGTTGATGTCGGCCGCAATGACCGTCCCGCCGTGCTCGGCATAGGCCTTGGCAATGCCGCTGCCACCGCCGGTGATAAGCGCAGTGTGGCCGTCGAGGAGCTTGGTCATGGATGGCTTCCTTGGTTCGCAGTTTGCCTCAGTGGACCAGCGTATGTTGCCATCACACCCTTCGACAAGCTCAGGGTGAAGGTTGGAGAGGGATGCAAGGTGAAAATTGCCGGAGGCGGCAGGGTTAGCGCGTCTCCTCGATTGGTTTCGCCAACGAAGCCCGTCATGCTGAGCCTGTCGAAGCATGTCTCGCAAGAGCGCACCGATCCTTCATTCCGCCGGACCGGCGTCCGGCTACTCAGGGTGAGATGGAAATGGGCTCAGTCCGGCAGCGCCTCCCGCAACAGCTTGCCAAAGCAAATCATCTGCGGGTTGGTGATCTGGTAGGCCTCGATGGCAGTCAGGATGTGGGCGACCGGCGCATCCGCTGGGGCGGGCGGCGGTGGCGGCAGGTCTTCCAGCAGGTACGAGGCGCGCACGCCAACGCATTCACGAAGGCCACCGCCGGCGGCCACAATATCGTCGGTGCCGTGCAGCGGCGCGATCTCGGTCGCAGCGTAAGCAAGATAGGCAGGCCAGTGCGCGAGTTGGCGGTAAAGGCCGGGTATGAACTTCTCGTTGTCCATGTCCGCCGCCAGTTGCATCAGGACGGCCCGCGTATCCGGGTCAACCTCGTCCGGATGCAGTGTCTTTGGTGATGGCGGCAGAGGCGTGGGCGGTTCCCAGACGGCGTGTGGCCCTCGCTTGCCACCCGCCTGCTCGCCCTTCAGCAAGACCCGGACCGTAGCACCCATGGCCATATTGAGGGGGGCGACGGTCTCGAACGAGCGGCAGACGGTGCGGATCGTCTCTAACCCTTCTGCATCAACACCCAGCAGGCGGAGCGCAGCAGGTGAGAGCCTGGGCAGGGTTGCAGGTCTTCGGCAGTGCACCGCTCGCAAAGGCAGGGCGCACCGCAGCCCAGGCCCATTCCAGCACGCCAGGAATGGTGGCGAGGTGGCGTTGCAGGGATGAGACATAGGGCACTCCGTAGAAATGGTGGATCTCCGCGTATATCCGGGCGATCTCACCTGTGGCGTCGGCTTTCGGCAGTTCGGTAAACGCACTCAAATCGGGGGAACCTCTCCTGATCTTGGATCAATGGGCAGCAATTGGGCCAGCCCGGTCATTTGCTCGAACAGGGCACCAGCAGCCAGCACGCCCGTTTCATCTTGCGGCCGCCCGACGATTTGCAGGCCGATGGGCCGGCCATACTCGTCGAAGCCCGCTGGTACGCTCATGGCCGGGCAGGCCGTCATGGAAATGGCGGAGGTAGTGAGCGATCCGGTGATATAGTTCTCCAGCTTCACGCCGTCGATCGTGTCCTGATAGCGCCAGTTCACGTCAAACGCCGGGATGGCCATAACCGGGCAGAGCAGAAAGTTGTAGGTCTCAAAATAGGCCAGCACGCGGCGGTAGTAAGCCGCCCGCTCCCGGTCGGCCCAGGCCAGTTGCTGGGGTGTCTGGTTCAGGCCCTTGGCGAGTGCTTCCATCGTGGTCTCGAAATAGGGACGCGCGGGCGGTTCGATGGTCAGCGGGTCACGTGGGTCGCGCCCGGTGATGGCGTCCAGGAACAATGCCAGGTCCGGCACGTCGCGCGCCATCGGTCCCTCGACGGAGGAGGTGGAGAACAGGTTGTCGATGGTGCCGCGCGTCACCCGCCCCGGCGAGGGCCGCATACCAACGACGGAGTTGTGGCTGCCTGGGCCGCGCAGGCTGCCGCCATGGTCGCTGCCATGGGCAAGCCAGATCTGGCCGGTTGCCAGCGTCACCGCCCCGCCACCGGTTGAGCCGCTCGCGGTCAGGGAGGTGTTCCAGGGGTTGCGCGTCTTGCCGAACACCTCGTTGAAGGTGCTTGCGCCCGCGGCGAACTCCGGCGTGTTCGATTTGGCCAGCACCAGACCGCCATTCGCCTCCAGCCGCTCCACCATGGGGTGGGAGAAGCCCGGCACGAAGTCCTTGTAGATGGGGCTGGCGTAGGTGGTGCGGACGCCCTTTACCTCCATCATGTCCTTGATCGCGACCGGCAGCCCGCCGAGCCAGCCACGCTTGTCCTCCGGTGCGGGCCTGCTCCCGCGCGCGCTCCGGGCAGAGGGTCGGCAGGGTATTCACCTCCCCCGTCCATCTGCTCGATCCGGGCGAGTGCGGCGTCTATCAGCTCCAGCGGGCTGACCTCGCCGATCTCCAGCAGTTGCACGGCATCCCGCAGCTTTTG
Organism: Alphaproteobacteria bacterium; assembly: GCA_965202745.1. Lineage (GTDB taxonomy): Bacteria > Pseudomonadota > Alphaproteobacteria > Bin95 > Bin95 > JACKII01. Next base: position 65,980 of record CBDBCB010000008.1, on the reverse strand, counting down.
CGCGTAGTCGAAGCCATCATTGTAAAGCGGGTCATATTCCGCCGTGACGACGAAGGTTGGCGGCAGGCGGCCGAGGTCGGTCGCGCACATGGGTGTGGCGTAGGGGTCATTGGAGGGCAAGATCGGTCAGGTACCAGTCCCAGTACTGCTTCATTCTGGCAGTGGTCAGGCCCGGCGGCTCTGCGTTGTAGGAGAAGCTGGGCGCGGACAGGTCGTCGTTCAGGCAGGGGTAGATCAGCAGCTGGGCCGCGATGTTCGGCCCGCCGCGGTCGCGCGCCATCAGGCAGGTGGCGGCGGTCAGGCAGGTGGCGGCGGTCAGGCAGCCGCCAGCGCTATCGCCGCCAACGGCGATGCGGCGTTGGCCGACACATGGGCGAGGACGCCATAGCAGTCGTGCAGCAGTTCCGGGTGCTTGCTTTCCGGCGCTAGTCGGTAGTCCACGCTGATGCAGACCGCCCGCGCGCCGACGGCGAGGCCCCAGCCGGTCGAGTCGCTGGTGGCGGGCGAGCCTTTCATGAAGCCGCCGCCGTGGATGTAGATCACGCAGGGCGCGCTCTTCGGCAGGCCCTTGGGCCGGTAGATGCGCACCGGGACGGGCTGACCATCCTCGCGCGGCATGGTGGTGTCCTGCACCTCCAACCCGTCCGGCCGGGGCGGCTGAACGGCGAGGCCGGTGGCGTCGAAGACAGCGCGTATTTCCTCGATGGTCGATGCTGGCGGCTGGGTGGCGCGGGCATCGATTAGGGGCTGCATTTCGGGGTGGGTTTCGAAACGGCCGGGCATGGGCGTAACCTCTGTTGCATCTGGTTTGGGATGAATCATAGGCGCGGCCAATCCGGATGGCCATCGCGGCCCGGCAACGCGTGTTCATGTCGACTACACACCGAAATCCGGTCCGCAACGCGCCAAGGACTCCCTGGGCGAGGCCGAGGTAGAGCGCATCCTTAGCAATGGCGGTCGTCTGGTGCAAATCAATGTCTGGCGGCCGATCACCGGCCCGGTGCGCCGGGCGCCGCTGGCTCTGGCGGATGCCACCAGCGTGGAAATCGACGACCTGGTCGCCACCGACCAGCGCTTTCCTGACCGCACGGGAGAGATCTACCAGCTGGCTTACAACCCCAAGCACCGCTGGTACTACGCGGCAGAGATAGAGCGGGACGAGGTCATCCTGATCAAAAGCTGGGACAGTCTTTCCGCGGATGATGCGACCTACCCTGCTCACGGTGCGTTCCAGTACCCGAACCAGGACCCCAGCGCCCCGCCCCGTGAAAGTATTGAAATCCGTACATATGTGGTGTTCGAGCCGGGGAGCCCACGGGCGAAATAAATCTAGCGCGAGAACGGAACCGGCAAAGTCTCACTCTCTTGCCCTGAAACAAGTTCAGGGCAAGAGATAGGGCAGGTCATGCATTCCTGGCCGCCCGTGTGTTATACTAGCGGCGTATACTGACCGCCTACGGACGCTCGCCCATGTCTGCCCCGCCGACTGACAAAGCCCTTGCCGTTAGTTTCAATCTGGCCGCGGCCACACCGGAAATTCTGGCTGACCCCTACCCAACCTATGCTGCCCTCCGTGAGCATTCACCGGTCAAGCGCCTGGCTGATGGTTCGTTCTTTCTGACCCGCTATGCCGATTGCCTGACGGTCTATAAGGACCCCGCACGCTTCATTTCCGACAAGCGCCAGGCATTTGGGCCGGTGTTCGGCGATTCGCCCCTGTTCGAGCATCACACCACCAGCCTGGTCTTCAACGATCCGCCGTTGCACACACAGGTCCGCCGCCTGCTCGCCCCTGCTTTCGCGCCGCGAGCGCTGGCGGCATTGCGGGTGCGGGTGGAGGCGTTTGTCGACCAATTGCTGGATGAGGCGGAAGAAAAGCGCGAGTTCGACCTGATTGCCGACCTCGCGTCCGCTCTACCGATCCAGTTGATTGGCGACATGCTGGGCGTGCCGCCAGATGAGCGCCGTCCGCTCCGCGACTGGTCGCTGGCCATCCTAGGTGCGTTGGAGCCGCGTCCCTCGCCGGAGTACCTGGCCATCGGCAACCGGGCGGTGGATGACTTCAAGACCTTCCTGCGCTACCTGATCCAGCGCCGCCGGGCGGGTGCCTTGCCGAGCGATGACAGCGAAATTCTCTCCAAGCTGATGGCCGAAACCAAGGACGGCGAGCACCTGAACGAGCTGGAATTGCTGCACAATTGCATCTTCCTGCTGAATGCGGGCCACGAGACCACCACCAACCTGATCGGCAACGGTGTCGAGGCAATGTTCCACTTTCCGGGCGAGTATGCGCGGCTTTGCAAAGAGCCGGGCCTGATCGACAGCGCCGTCGAGGAATTGCTGCGCTTCGAAAGTTCCAACCAGCTGGGCAACCGCCAGGCCGCGGTAGATTGCGAGATCGGTGGCGTGGTCATCCCAGCAGGCTCCTACCTGCATATCGGCATCGGTGCCGCCAACCGCGATCCCGATGAGTTTCCGGCTCCTGAGCAACTGGACCTCGCCCGCAAATCCAACCGTCACCTGGCGTTTGGCACTGGCATCCACATCTGTGCAGGCGCATCCCTTGCCCGGATGGTGTGCCGGTCCGTGGAGGCCGCGCCCGCTTCCGAGGGTTTTTGGAACTTCCAGTTACCATAGCTTAGTACTAAAAGCAATAGCCTGGAGGGAAATTGCGTGATGTAGGTCACTTGGACTCTACTACATACGCATGCATACTGCCTTGAGCATGAAGCGTTAGTAAATTTGCGGGAGAGTGTTATGCGAGCACTAAAAAGCAAATGGGCAACCCGTTTGGCCGGAGCCACATTGGCTGCCGGCCTAGCCTTTAGCGCTGCCCCGGCGTCTGCTGCTCTGATCGGCTATTATGATTTCGAAAATAGCGATGCGACCGACACCAGCGGCCAGGCCAACCACGGCATTGTCGGCTTCACGACACTGGGCCAAGGCGTTGGCGGCGGTATTGGCGGTGATTTTTCGGTGGCTGCAGGGACTGCGAACATAATCACACTGCCCTTTGACATCAGGGCAGCCAACTTCCCCACCCTCACCATGGGCGCGTTCGTGCGTTCCGGCATCGGCAATGGCAACGCTTCCAAAGTGTTGAGCCATGATAATGGCGGCTTTGACCGGACCCTGGGGCGGGATACACGCAGCGGTACCAGTGGAGGCTATGCCGGGTTCACCGGCGGCGGTGTGCTGAACAGCTCGACCACGCTTACAGCTGGCGGCGCGTATGACTTTATTGCCATCCGTTATACCGGAGCGAACACGATTATGACCGTTAATGGCGTGCACACAACAGGGGCTGATGCTTCCGCGGGCAATGTGGGGTTCACCAGCCTCTATGTCGGTGGTAATCCCGGCTTTAACGAGGATTGGGTTGGCCAGATCGACAACGTCTTCATCTTCGACAAGGCCCTGACCGACCAAGAGCTAAGCACGATCCAGCAAAATGGTGGTATCAGCACGAATGAGGTGCCAGTACCCGCCGCTGGCCTGCTGATGGCTGGTGTGATGGCGCTGTTCGGTGCAGGTGCTTTGCGCCGCTGGTAAGGCGGAGCCTCTTGCTCTGGCTTTTTAGAGGGCTACCTTTCAGGGAGCGCGGTCTGCCGACCGCCCCGGAAGGAGCCCTTTTTTTCATGAGCGACACCTGCATCAACACCAATTTTGCCGAGCGTGTTGTCATCGACACAAACGCAATGCCCTGGGTTCCATCGCCAATGGCCGGTGTAGACCGGCGGATGTTGGACCGCATCGGCGCGGAGGTCGCCTGCGCCACCTCCATCGTGCGTTACGCGCCGGGCAGTGCTTTGTCGCCTCACGCCCATGATTTGGGCGAGGAGTTTCTGGTGCTGGAAGGCGTGTTTCAGGACGAGCACGGTGACTTTGGCCCTGGCTCCTATGTCCGCAATCCGCCCGGCAGCCGCCACACCCCGGCCAGCGCGCCTGGCTGCACGATCTTCGTGAAACTGCGTCAGATCCAGATCGATACGGAAAACGGTGGATGGCAGGGCGCAGGTCAGCCTGGGTACGAGCGTCAAACCCTTGTATGTACCCGCTGACAGCTGGGAGGTTGTGGCAATGGAGCGGCTTGCGCCTGGCACGGACATTCCGGCCGAGCTATTACCAGGCGGCGAAGAAATACTGGTGCTCAACGGTACGCTGATCCAGCAAGGCGAGGCTCACGGCCCCGGCACGTGGATCCGTAACCCGCCCGGCGCACGCCTTGGCCTGGCCACTGGCCCGGACCAAGGCTGCACTTTTTGGGTCAAGCGCGGGCACCTGCCGCCTTCGCGCTAACGCCCGCTCTTTCAGTGTGTTAGCAGTTCGATTGAGGAAACGGATGGGTGTCATCCGTTTCCATCGAATCTCTAGTAGGTCATCACGGCGCGTTTCTGGCTGTCGAAGTAGCTGGATGCCTCTTCCGAAGTCACTGGACGTCCGACCAGCGGCTCCGGTGCGCGCGGCACTCCAGCGCGGACCAAATTCCAGAAGCGCTCAATCGACTTCAGGTGAGTGCTGACGGCCGCCAGCTGCTCCTCCTCGATTTCTGCCTCATCCAACAGTCCGGCATGCCGTTCAAACATGCCGTTGAGCACGCGCCAGAACTTCTCACCCTTTTCCGTCAGTTTGACATGGATCGAGCGCCGGTCGTGCTCCGCCCGCTGCTGGGTCATATAGCCTGCCTCAACCATTTTTTCAGGTTGTAGGAGACATTGGAGCCCAACAGGTAGCTACGCTCCGTCAATTCGCCGACGCTGATTTCGTCGCCCGCGATACTGTAGAGAATTAAGCATTGCACATTGCTTATGTCCCGGATGCGCATGGCATCCAGTTCAGTCTTCAACACCTCCAGAAAGAGGCGGTGTAGACGCTCGATATTTGAGACGCACTCCAAATAATGCTGCACTTTGTCTGTTCCTCAATTGCAGAACCCCTCTGCACTTGAGGTTGAAAGTACGGCAATCACCTAAAAGGCTCCTGAATTTTTCCGGTTAATTCTGCGGATTTTTCTGCAACATTCTGATAATTCCAGACATATCGTCTTCCGCCATCCCCGCCAGGCAGTAAAGCTGGAACAGCTGCGCCGCCGTCGCGCCCATGGTCAGCGGCACCCCGGTGGATGTGCCGGCGTTCATGGCCAGGCCTAGATCCTTCGACAGCATCGCGCCCGTGAAGCCTGGTTTGTAGCCGTTATTGGCGGGGGCGCCCTCAGAAAGTCCAGGCACCGGATTAAAATTGGTCAACGCAACACTGCTGCCGGATCCGGCACTGGAAACCTCTTTCAAAATGGCGGGGTCGATGCCCAATGCCTTGATCAGAGTCATGCCTTCAGCGACGCCCGCCAGATTGATTGCCAGCATCATATTGTTGCAGATCTTTACAGCCTGTCCCGCGCCGGCCTCGCCGCAATGAACGACCTTGCCGCCGACGACCTCCAGGTATGGCTTGGCATCTTCGTACACATCCGCTGGGCCGCCAACGATCATGGTAAGTGTTCCGGCAGCCGCGCCCATCACACCGCCGGTAACCGGTGCCTCGATCATGCGCAAACCGCGCTCGTTCGCTTTCTGGGCAACATCCCTGGCCGATGCCACGTCGGTAGTGGAACAGTCGATCAACAGTGTGCCGTCATCGACGGAATCGATCACGCTGCCTTGCTGACCTTTCTCGCCGTAGACGCCACGGACGTGTGGCCCGGCGGGAAGCATGGTCATTACCACGTCCTGGCCTTTGGCGCATTCGGCAGCGCTAGCCGCCACGATGCAGCCATTTGCGACAGCCGCCGCGACGGATTCCGGTGACAGGTCGAACACCGTTACGGTGTGACCGGCCTTGACCAGATTTGCAGACATCGGTCCGCCCATATTGCCAGCGCCAATAAAACCGATGCGTGCCATGTCGAGATCCTGTTTCGATGATGCAGCGTTAGAAGGGTTGGCGCAGACCATATGCCCTCGCCCGTCCCGCTGCAACGTATCACAGACGGGTGGCGGGGGGACTTTTCATCACGTATCGGCAGCGATCACGTATTCAGCGATTTCTTGTCGTCGTCCGTCTCCGGCACCTTGTTCTGCCATTGATGCGGCACCTGCACGTCCTGAGCGATGGCCCTGGCCGCCTCGATCATCTCGCTGGTTTGCGCCATGTAGTCCTCGAAGGCCTGCTGGTAGTAGCGCTGCACCGCCTCCGCCGCTTCCGTTGGGGTTTTGGCACTCACAATCTCCTGGGAAGCAGCCATGTCCGCGGATACCCGCTTGGCGATGAATTGCAGCATTTCCGCCTGCATGATGGCGGTCTCCCGCATCATGCGGCTGAACATGTCGCCGAACGGATTGGCAAACGCAGCGGAATCGCTTTGAGGAGTTTTCGCCATCGGAATTCCTTCTCGGAGATGGGGCCAACACTATCAAACATCCCGGCCTTTGCCGGTTCATTGATGTGAATCAAGTGCCGTGCTTCACCTCAGCAGGGTCAAATTCCGAAAGGCAGCTACTTACGTGGCTCCGGCGGGTCGAATGTCAGTTCCCCGGCGGCAGCAGGAAGGAAGTAGCTCTGCACCCGCTCCTCCGTCACTGCGGCGTGGGTTGAGGGCTGCCAGTCCGGCCGATTGTCCTTGTCCACGATCAGCGCCCGGATGCCCTCAAAAAAGTCATGATCGGCGCAGTAAGTCTGGCTTAGGCGGAACTCCATGGTTAGCACATCCGCGAGGCTGAGGTCGGCGCCGCGCCGCAACTGCTCCAGCGCGACTTTTAAAGCAGTTGGCGACTTGCCTGACATGGCCTTCGCCCATTTCTCTGCGTTCTCGCCCTTTGCTTCAAACAGCGCGTGGAAGATTTCCTCCACGGTTTCTCCCGCGAACAAGCGGTCAATTTCCCGCTGGAGAGGCACGATTTTGGCGGCAGGCGGTTTCTCGGCAAAGACGCCCAGCACGCCCATGACCATCTTACGGCTCATGTTCGGCTCTTGTGTGGCCAGGATCTCGGCCGCGTCGTCCAGCCGGTCGCTGGGGATGTAGACATCGGCTAGGCCCACCGCCACGCAGTCCGCGCCGCTCAAACGGCCCCCGGTCATGGCCAGATACTGCCCCAGCCGCCCTGGCAGCCGCGGCAGGAACCAGCCGCCGCCCACGTCCGGGAAAAAGCCGATGCCCGTCTCTGGCATGGCAAACATGGTGTTCTCGGTCGCGACGCGCACGCTGCCCAGCACCGACACGCCCACGCCGCCGCCCATGACGATGCCGTCCATGAACGCGACATAGGGCTTGGCGTAGTGGTGGATGCGCCAGTTCAGGATGTACTCGTTCCAGAAGAACGTGGCGGTGTAAGGCTTGCCGCGCTCGTGATACAGCCGCTCAATATCGCCGCCTGCCGCAAAGGCCCTGCCGCCGGGTGCAGGCCGAATTACCACAGAGCCGACGCCGTAATCCTCTGCCCAATCGAGCAGTTGCCGGTCCATCCGGTCTACCATCTCCAGGGTAATGGCGTTCAGCGCCTTGGGCCGGTTCAGAACGATCTCACCGAGTGTGCCGGTCTGATCGAAATAGATGTCGTCAGTTACCATTGGGAAAACTCAACTTGTCGGCGTCATTGCGAGGAGGGTAGGAGATTTGGAACCAAAGGGCTCAAGCGCTTAAGTCCTGTAACAGGCGGCGGGCGATGATCACCCGCATGATTTCGTTGGTCCCTTCCAGGATCTGATGCACGCGGGTGTCGCGCACATAGCGTTCCAACGGGAAGTCCTGCAGATAGCCATAGCCGCCGTGGATTTGCAGCGCTTCGTTACAGATGTTGAAGCCCGCATCGGTCGCAAAGCGTTTGGCCATGGCGCAGTATAGGGTCTTTTCCGGGTGGTTGGCGTCCACCGCCTGCGCGGCCCGGTGGATCATCAGGCGCGCGGCCTCCAGATCGGTTGCCATGTCGGCCAGCTTGAATTGCAGAGCCTGGAAGTCCGCTAAGCGCTGTCCAAACGCCTTGCGCTCGCCCATATAGCTTTTCGATGCCTCCAGTGAGGCACGCGCCGCGCCGATGGAGCAGGCGCCGATATTGATCCGCCCGCCGTGGAGCCCTGCCATGGCGATCTTGAAGCCTTCACCCTCTGCGCCGACACGGTTCGCCACCGGCACCCGGCAATTGTCGAACAGCACCATGGCCGTCGGCTGGGAGTTCCAGCCCATCTTGCGTTCCTGCTCGCCAAAGGAGAGGCCAGGCGCGTCGCTGGGGATCGCGAGGCAAGTCACGCCGCGCGGGCTGTCGTCACCGGTGCGCACCATGCAGACATAAATGTCTGTCGAGCCCGCGCCGGAGATGAACGCCTTGCCGCCATTCAAAACATAGTGATCGCCATCCAGCACCGCTTTGGTTTTCAACGCCGCCGCATCGGAGCCGGAATTGGGCTCAGTCAGGCAATAGCTGGCGAGATACTCCATGGCGCAGAGCTTGGGCAGTAACCGCTTGCGCAAGTCATCGCTGCCGAATTTGTCGATCATCCACGCGGCCATGTTGTGGATCGAGATATAAGCCGCGGTCGAGGTGCAGCCTGCCGACAGTTCCTCGAAGATCACCGCTGCGTCGTGCCGGGTCAGCGCTGTGCCGCCCACTTCCTCCGACACATAGATGCTGCCGAAGCCGAGCGCTGCGGCCTGGCGCAACTCCTCCACCGGAAAGACTTTTTCGGCGTCCCAGCGGGCGGCATTGGGTGCGAACACCTCCTCCGCGAAGCTGCGGGCGGTATCCTGAAAGGCCAACTGGTCTTCGTTCAGGTCGAACGGCATGGGTTCGGGCTCCTTGACAGCCAACGGGACGACAGCCAACGCGGCCTGCGCCGATGCGTTGCTTGCCATTTGCGCGGGTGAGGGCAACATGGCGCGAATTTCATCACTACAAGGCCTGGTCCGATGGCATTGCAATTTCCGACTGCTGGTTATCCTAACACCCGTATGCGCCGCAATCGCCGCGATGCTTGGACGAGGCGGCTGGTCGCGGAAAACACGCTGTCGGTGGACGATCTGATCTGGCCGATCTTCGTGCGCGCGGACACCGATCTGGTGGAGCCGGTGGACAGCATGCCCGGCCAGTTCCGCCACTCGCCCGACCGGATCGTGGCGACGGTGCGCCAGGCTTACGAGCGCGGCATCCCCGCCGTCGCCATCTTCCCGCTGGTCGAACCCGGCCTGAAAGACCCTACCGGCTCCGAAGCGGTGAACCCCGAAAATGCGCTTTGCGATGCGGTGCGGCGGATCAAGGACGCGGTGCCGGATATCGGCGTGATATGCGACGCGGCGCTCGACCCCTTCACCAGCCACGGCCATGACGGTGTGATTGAGGATGGCTATGTGCAGAATGACCCGACGGTGGAGATCCTCTGTCAGCAGTCGATCGTGCAGGCCCGCGCCGGCTGTGATGTGATCGCGCCGAGCGACATGATGGACGGCCGCGTCGGCGCGATCCGCCAAGCGTTGGATGGCGAGGGCTTCGGCCATGTTCGGATTTTGTCGTATGCCGCCAAGTACGCGAGCGGCTTCTTCGCGCCGTTCCGGGATTCGGTAGGCTCTGCGTCGAACCTGGGGACGGCGGATAAGAAAACCTACCAGATGGACCCCGCCAACTCCGACGAGGCGCTGCGCGAAGTGGCCCTGGATTTGGCCGAGGGCGCCGACATGGTCATGGTCAAGCCGGGCCTGCCCTACCTGGACATCATCCGCCGCGTAAAGGACGAGTTCGGCGCGCCGACTGTCGCCTATAACGTTTCGGGCGAGTACTCGATGCTGAAGGCCGCGGCTGAGCGGGGCTGGCTGGAGTACGACCGGGTGATGATGGAGACCCTGCTGAGCTTCAAGCGCGCCGGCGCGGACGCCGTGCTGACCTATGCTGCGATGGAGGCGGCGGCGTTGCTGGAGGGGTAGGTTACCAACCAGATCTTATTGCGGTTGTCGAGTTCGAGTCCGCAATATCAGATGCAGAGCGGCGAATATACTAATGCAATACGATGCACCTATTGAGGGGGAGATTTCGCGCGAACTTGGCCCAACCCGGTAATCGATAGCTGAGCATTGGCACATCACTTGAATTTGCCGTAAGCTACTGCTCCGAGAAACGTTGCGGGCTTTTGCCATGACAACACCCTTGATCTCGACCCGCAGCATGATAGGCCTTGACGAAGCTATAGAAGCTGCAGTCGGTCACAATGTGCTGCGCGCGGCGATTGATGCGTCAGGTCTGCCGGATATATCGTTCTTTACCCAACGCGCCTACCTGCCTCACCTCGCACAACTCGTGTTTCTGGAAGAAGTTGCACAGCGCATTGAAGGCGGATTGGCGTGGTTTTTGGCCCGGCCAACTCCGGATCAGCACGTATGGTGCTTTCGGAAGCTGTGTAACGGGCGCAGACACCTTAGGACAGGCGCTTAAACGCATTGTTGCCGGAACGCACAGGCACCTTTCGCATGACCGCACGTCGCTGGAGCGTCGCGGCGATGTGGTGCGCCTAGCCTACGATTCCCATGTCCGTTTTGCGCCGGGTTACGTCCACTACGCGCCTCTGGCCGCCTTGGTGCTCCTGTCGATCGCCGCGCCGTATTCTGGGGGAAACGCCAGTGTGCGCTTGATCCGGATCGACGCGCCGCAGCAGGGCGCGCTTTCGGATTTAGAGCGGCTTTTCGGATGTGAGGTCAGATTCGATAGCACCAGCCTGAGCCTCGATTTCGGGATCGAAATGATGTCCCGTCCGCGCCTCGGCCCACCCCCGGCCGCGACGACGATAGAAGACGTGGCGCGGGAATCCTCGCTGGCGGCACCGCGCGACCTGGTCGGCGTGACCGAGCAACTAATCCGCTTGGCAGTATTGGACGGGACCGTGCGCCTGGATGCAATCGCGGAGCAGTTGCGCCTGGGCCCTAGGACCTTCCGGCGGCGGCTGGGAGCAGAAGGAGTCACATTTCGCGCCCTCGTGGCGCGGCACCGGGCCAATCGTGCAACCGAACTTCTCCATGATGGGGCATTTTCAGTGCGGGACGTGGCGCTCTCGCTTGGGTATTCCGATGCCGCTCATTTCGTCCGCGCCTTTAAGCGCGAAACCGGTCGGACGCCGGGGCAATTGATGAGCATAACCTGAACCTGGCTGTCCACATGATGTCCTGAAATGGCTATGGCTGGCCGCCTGCCATCGCATACGCTGCCAGTTGTTCACAGCGGTCTGCCACGGGAAGTCAGGCACCGCGTAATTCACATAGGAAAGGTTTCGCCATCATGAAAACTTTAATTAGTCGAGGGTCCGCGCTGCTCGTTGCTGCAATCGTTTCGTTCTCGCTGAATGCCGGCGGAGCGCTGGCCTCGGAAAATGTCAACGTGCGTAACTTCGTTCGCGCCGAAAGTGACATGCAGTTGAAAGGCTAAGCACAAATGACCGGGGGAGTCGGCAAGTTCCTGCATATGCGCGAGCCGTACTCCGTTGAAAACCAAACAATGATCCGCGGCAATCGGGACACGCTCTACTCCATGGCTGTGCTCGACTTGGACTCGGCCGTCACGATTGTCAAGCCGGAGTCACCTGATCGATTCCAATCAATGCTGGTGGTTGACCAGGATCACTTCAACCTGGTGCTGAAGCATGGTAGCGGAGAGGTGACGCTGACCCGTGAAGGTGTTGGAACGCGCTATGTCCTGGTGCTGTTCCGGACATTCGCCGATCCGAACGACCCGGCCGACATGAAAGCCGCTCATGCGCTGCAGGACGCGATTGAAATCCGCCAGGCATCGGCCGGCACGCTAGAGCTGCCCGACTGGGACGAGGCGTCTCTGACAAAGACCCGCGCCCAGATCAACGCGCTTGCTGCCGATATGACGTCGTTCGAGAACGCGTTCGGCGCACGAGGGCTGGTTGACCATGTGAACCATTTTCTCGGAACGGCCTTCGGCTGGGGCGGCAATCCTGACCGCGGCGCGCAATATTTCAACACCACGCCGGAGAAAAACGACGGCAAGACGCCCTACACACTGACCATGCCTAAGGACGTTCCGGTCGATGCCTTCTGGTCGGTCACTGTCTACAACAAGGAAGGCTTCTTCGAGAAAAACGAGTACAATGCTTATTCCTTCAATAGCGTCACCGCCGCCCGCAACAATGATGGCAGCGTGACGATCCACTTCGGCGGCGATCCTGGCCAGACAAACTTTCTGCCGCTCACCGATGGCTGGAACTACATCATTCGGGCCTATCAGCCGAAATGGCAGATCCTCGAAGGCGATTGGACCCCGCCCGCGCCGCAAATGGCCAAACAATCCCGGATACGTCCCTGAGGGAACAGCGTGGCGGGACCGGCCGCCACGCTGTTTCCGGGTGGGCAGGGTCGGTCATGGTTTCAGTCCATTAGGCATGGCCTGCACCATGACTCTTACTGTAGCAGGAACAAACCCGATGGTGTCCAAGAGGCCTGATCCAGAAGCTGCCACGGTCGTCAACGAAGCCAAACCCATCCAGCACGATCCATAGCAGACTGCTCCGCCGCATCTATGACCGGTGTCACCGAGTCCTGGCTGAGGGGAACTTCACACTTTGCTTTCCCTACTCCAGCACCTTCGGCCAATTCCCATCTGCGGCAGTGATATTGCCGGGCACATCCCCCTCCCACTTTGCCTGAACGCCTTTGTTGTAGTTCAGGTCGAGCTTGCCATCGACAATCTTCCAGGCCTCTGGGTCAGTGGAGGCGGTGTAGCCCTGGGAGACCGCCCAGGCGCAGTAGCCGCCATATTGCGGGGCGTAGTGCGCTGGCTCCGCCTTGAACTTGTCGCGGTTCTAGGCAGAGACAAAGCGCCAGGTCGAGCCGTTCCACTCATGGGTGAAGTCGGAGGAGCCCTCCACCGGGCGGCCTTCTGTGAAGTAGGCGACCGGGTCCGTGCCGTCGATCGCAGTGCCGAGGAAGGACTAATAGACAGGCTCCTTGGCCATTGCCGGGACCGCAGACAAAGAACCAACCAGCATCGCCAGGCCAACGAACAGGGGAAGCAGGAAACGGCGCATGAGTCACTCCGTCAAAGCATCAATTGAGTAGCGTGTACCAGGCTAGTTAGGTGCCCCTGTCAGGCATGTCTACGATCAGCGGTCCGGCATGACGGCATTGTTATTGTCCGTTATCGGAAGCGGGCTGCCGCGGGCAACGGGCAGCCCGTCGGCCATGGACAGCTCCGCGCCAACCCAGTATCGCTCAATCCACAAAAGACAATCGCGATAAGGACGAAACCCCATGGACTATGTCGGCCTAGGCCTGCACTGGAACGATCTGACCGCCGGACAGAAATTCCGCACTATTAACCGCACGATCACCGAAGCGGACCTGGTGAACTTCATCAACGCCACCGGCATGGTGGAGATGATCTTTACCGACAAAACCTATGCCGGGCAGGGAGCGATCCGGGGTGCCAGGCCGGTGCCGGGCGCACTCTGCTACTGCTTCTCCGAAGGCCTGCTGGTGCAGTCCACCATGCAGTACACCGGCCTTGCCATGCTGGAGACAACCTTCAAAGTGCTGGGTCCGACCAATGTTGGTGACACGATCCACGTTGAGGTCGAGGCGCTGAGCGTACGCCCCACTTCCAAGGGCAATCGCGGCATCGTCAAAACCAAGAACGATATCGTCAATCAGGATGGCGTCATTGTCGGCACCTATGACGCCACCCGCATGATGGCCGGACGGGAATAGCGTAGAAGGCTATTGCCAACCAGCCAAAATAGGGGATGAAGGGGGCTCTACCCCGTGGAGTTCCCGGTCATGACCAGTCAATTCGATACCGCCATCATCGGTGCAGGCGCAGCCGGTATCGCTGCTGCCCGCAATCTCCATGCAGCGGGCGGCAGCTATGTGGTGCTGGAAGCGTCCGGCAGGCTTGGCGGGCGGGCGCTGACCGACCATTCTCTTGGCTATCCCATCGATCTTGGCTGTACCTGGCTGCATTCCGCCGACCAGAACATCCTCGCCGACGCGCCGCCGGAGCATTTCGGCCGGGATAGCGCCCCATCCTCCATCTACCTGGATGACCAGAAACGCTGGGCGACACCGCAGGAAGACGCGGACTGCCGGGCCTACCTCGATGCCTGTGAGCAGCGCCTGCTGGATGCGGGCGAGCGGGACGAGGACCCACCGTCCAGCATAGTCTACGACCAGCCGTCGCCCTATCAACGGCATTTCGACTGGTGGTGCGGTGCCTATACCAGTGTGCCGCCCGCGGAAGTCGGGGCGCTGGACTGGTACCGCTACCGGGACACGGAAACCAACTGGACCGTGCCCACCGGCTATGGCCAGTGGATTACAGCGCGCGCTACAGGGCTGAATATCCGTCGGGAGTGTCCGGTGCTTGCGGTCGATTTCGCCGGCAGCGGCGTACGGATTACGACGCCAGCGGGTATCGTGCAGGCAAAGACGGTTGTACTCACCGTTTCGACGAACGCTCTCGCACGCATCCATTTCAATCCCGGCTTGCCGGTGGCCAAGCAGGAGGCGCTGTCCCGCCTGCCGCTGGGTCACGTGAACAAAGTGGCCATGCGTTTCGACACTTTGGACCCGGACTGGCAAAGCGCCCGAAGCGCCGTGATGTCGGCCCGCATTGGCCGCCATGGCCGCCCCATCGCTGAAGTGTTCGTGGACGCCACTACCGCCCGCGAACTGGAGCCCCAGGGGGAGGCTGCGCAAATCGATTTTGTGGCCGCGCAGTTCGCGCATATGTACGGCAGTGCTATCCGAAAGCGGATCAAAGCTGCGAGAGCTTCATCATGGGGCACCACGCCCTGGATTTGGGGCGGTTATGCGGCCATGACGCCCGGCGGCGGGGATCCGCGCAGCGTGCTGGCTGAACCGGTAGCCGAGCGTCTGTTCTTTGCAGGCGAGGCCACCCACCCCCATTTCTTCAGCACCGCCCACGGAGCCTGGGAAAGCGGCGCACGGGCCGCGCAGGAGGTGCTATCTTACCGTTGAGCGAATCGACTCACTTGGCCATAGTCCGGGCGAAAAGCTCCTTAGAAGAATTAAGAGAACAGCATGGCCGCTCCCGTCAAAAACATCACCATCGCCGGCGGCGGCACCGCTGGCTGGCTGACTGCCATCGTGCTGGTCACCTACCTGAAGTGGCGGCCTGAAGCCGACGATGTAACCATCACGCTGATCGAGTCGCCCAACGTGCCCACCGTCGGTGTCGGTGAGGCGACGGTGCCGGGCATGAGCCTGATCCTGCAGCAATGCGGCATCGACGAGGCGGAATTCTTCCGCCGCACCAACGCCACCTTCAAGATGGGCGTTCTGTTCAAGCACTGGAACGAGTGGCCGGACGGCCGCTCACGCGACTGCTTCACGCCGTTCAACGTGCCTCACACCCTGAACGACCAATCTCCTGGCTATGCTTTCCAACGGTTCAAAGAGGCTCAGGATCAGGATTTCGTCGACAGCGTCAGCCCGATGCTCTCGCTGGTTGCCCGCCTGAAGGGGCCGCGGCGGCTCGAGGATCCGGACTTCAACCGGACGCTGGGCTATTCCTATCACCTGGACGCGGGACTGTTCGCCAAGTTCATGCAAGAGGTCGCAACCGAGCGCGGCGTCACCCACGTGCGCGAGAATGTCGTGGCGGTTAACCAGGCAGAAGATGGCTTGATTGCCTCTCTGACGCTGGAAGAAACCGGCGAGCACAAGGTGCAAATGGTGATCGACTGCACCGGTTTCCGCGGCATGATCCTGAACGGCGCACTGAAAGAGCCATTCATTTCCTATGGCGACGGCCTGCTGAACGACAGTGCTGCCGCAGTGCAAATCCCCCATGCGAACGAGACCCAGTTGACGCCGTTCACGTCGTCCACTGGCCTTTCTGCGGGCTGGGTGTGGAACGTGCCGCTGTTTAACCGGGTTGGCACTGGTTACGTCTTCTCCAGCAAGTTTAAGAGCGACGAGGAAGCCAAGACCGAGCTGATGGACTATCTCGGTCCGATTGCAGACGGGCTGGAGCCCCGCATTCTGAAAATGCGTGTCGGCCGGGCCAGGCGCTCGTGGGTCAAGAACTGTCTGGCGATTGGCCTGTCTGGCGGTTTCGTCGAGCCGCTGGAGGCCACGGCGATCTATATGATCGAAATGGCAGTGCGTTTCCTGGTGAACAACTGGCCGTCGGAAGATTTCCCGGAACCGGTCGCCAACTCCTACAACAAACACATGGTGGCGTTACAGGAGGAAATCCGCGATTTCATCGTGACCCACTACCTGCTGAACAATCGTCAGGAGCCCTTTTGGCAAGCAGCCCGCAACGACATCGTCGTGCCGGATAGCGTGAAGGAGCGGTTGGAGCTATGGCGGCACACGCTGCCGGGGCCGAACGATCTGGGGCATGTGCAGCTGTTCAACTATTGGAACTACCAGTTCGTGCTATTTGGGAAAGGCTTTTACGACAATGACCCCTTGCCACTGACCATGGTGGCAAACCAGGACGACTGGCAGACCTATCAGGCGCAGTTGCTGGCGCAGAAGAAGAACCTGGTGGGGTACTTGCCGGATCACTACGAGCTTGTGTCGAAGATCAGGGGCACGTCGGATCAAACAGCGGCCTCTTCGGAAGATGCTATTCTGTAGGCTTTTCGGGCATCCGTATCGGCTAGAGATTGACCGTCAACAACGACCATTCTGGAGGATATTACCATGGGTGAGTGGACAAAGATCAAAGCGAATGACGGCGGCGAATTCGGCCTCTACGTCGAAAAACCGGCCGGCGGCGGCAATGCTCCGGTCATTATCTGCATCCAGGAAATCTTTGGCGTGAACCACGCCATGCGCGACATCGCCAAAATGTGGGCCGACAAAGGCTATATCGCCATATCGCCGGACCTGTTCTGGCGGCAGGAGCCGATGGTCGACATCACCGATGGCTCGGACGAGGAGTGGAAGAAAGCCTTCAGTTTGTTCCAGGATTTCGATCTGGAAAAGGGCATGGACGACCTGAAAGCTACCGTCGCCCACGCGCGCAGCATGGCCGGCAGCAATGGCAAGGTCGGCACCGTCGGCTTCTGTTTGGGCGGCAAGCTCGCTTATCTGATGGCGACCCGAACCGATGCGGACGCGAATGTTGGCTATTACGGCGTCGGTATAGAGGACCTGCTGGGCGAGTCCGGCAATATTTCCAAGCCGCTGATGCTGCATGTTGCCGAAGAGGATGGCTTTGTGTCCAAAGAAGCCCAGGCCAAAGTCAGTGCCGGCCTGGCAGGGAAAGCGGGCGTTACCGTGCACAGCTACCCTGGCATGGACCACGCCTTCGCCCGCATCGGCGGCAAGCCCTACAACAAGGAAAACACCGATCTCGCCAATGGCCGAACCGGCGAGCTGTTTGCAAAGGCGCTAGTGGACTGATTCACTATGTTGGTGGTTCGATGCAAATGGATGGGTACCATCCGTTTGCATCGAACCACTAGCCTGAGCTAGCAGCCTGGCTGCGGGCAATCTATCCGCGCTTCGCTGCCTGGATTGCCCGCCAGACGGCCTCTGGCGTGGTCGGCATATCGATATGCTCCACGCCCAGCGGTTCCAGCGCATCCAGCATGGCGTTGATGACAGCGGGCGGTGCACCGGTAGCGCCTGCCTCGCCGCACCCCTTTACCCCTAAGGGATTGGCCACCGTCGGCGTTTCCACCGACAGGAAGTCAAAGTCCGGAATGTCGCTCGCCCGCGGCAGGTGGTAGTCCATGTAGCTGCCGGAGAGCAGTTGGCCATCCTCGCTATAAACGCAATGCTCGAACAGGGCCTGGCCAATGCCCTGGGCAACGCCGCCATGCACCTGGCCCGCCAGTAGCAGCGGGTTCAGCGCCCGGCCAAAATCGTGCACGACGGTATAGTCCAGCAGCGCAAAAGCCCCGGTGTCCGGATCGACCTCCATCTCGGCTATGTGCACACCATAGGGGAAAGTGTGGTTTTCCGGCACGAAACGGTCGAAACCGTCAAGGCCGGGTTCCTCGCCCTCCGGCATGTTGGCGGGGTCCTCAGCCAGTGTGGCCACTTCCGGCAGGCTCATACGCAGGTCGGTGCCCACTACCGAGAACACACCGTCCGAAAAGTCGATATCGCTCTCGCCAGCTTCGAACTTTTGCGCGGCGATGCGTTTGGCTTTCTCGATGATCTTGTCCGAGGCCCGCGCGATAGCACCGCCGCCCATGGGAATGGACCAGGAGCCGCCGGTACCCGTGCCGGTCTCTACCTCGTCCGTATCGCCCTGGATGACGATCACGTCCTCCGGATCAGTGCCCAGCCATTCGTTCACCATCTGGGCATAGCTGGTACGGTGCGCCTGGCCATTAGCCTGGCTGCCGATGCGTACCTCGACGGTACCGTCCGGCCGCACATCAACCTTGGCCGCCTCGGAGAGCGCCGGGCCACCGCCGCAACGCTCGATATAGAGGCACATGCCGATGCCACGCGTGAGGCCCTGTGCTTCGCTGCCCGCCCTCCGTTCAGCAAAGCCGTTCCAGTCCACCCGCTCCTTCGCTTGCTCCAGCAGGTCGCCGAAATCCGCGCTTTCATAGATCAGGCCGGTGGGGGTGGTGTAGGGAAAGACATCCGGCTGCAAGGCGATGCGGGCGCGGTAGGCTGCCGGGTCTTCCCCCATGTCGCGGGCGGCGCGATCCACCAGCCGCTCGATCAGATAGGTGATTTCGGGCCGCCCTGCGCCGCGGTAAGCATCCACCGGCGCGGTGTTGGTAAAGGTGGCCGTCACACGGATATAGACGTTAGGAATACGGTAGGCGTTCGGGGCCATGTGCATGTTGGTAGGGGAGACGGCAGCCCCGTTGGCGTTGAAGCCGCCCAGCCCAGCATAGGTGCGCACCCGGAAGGCGAGGGGCTCGCCCGCCTGGTTCAGGGCAAGCTCGCCCTTCGTGACATTGTCCCGCCCGCCGGTGTCCGACAGGAAGGCCTCGCTGCGGTCGCTGACCCATTTAACGGGACGGCCCAGCTCCCGGGCGGCGAACAGCACCAAGCAGTTCTCCGCATACAGCCCGTTCTTGCCGCCAAAGCCGCCGCCCACATCGCCGACGAGTACCCGAACAGCCTCCCGTGGCACGTTGAACACGGTGTCGGCCAATTGCTCCTTCAGCCGGTGCGGCATCTGGGTGGTGGCGTGCAGAATTAGGCGCCCGTCTTCGAATCGGCCCAGTGCGCCCCGCGTTTCAATAGCGTTCAGGATCACCCGATTGTTGATGACATCCAGCGTTACGACGTGGGCCGCCTGGTCAAAGCCGGCGTCAGTCGCTGCCTGGCCGCCCAGCTCGAATTCGAACGAGCGGTTGTCCGGCGCGTCGTCCCATAGCAGCGGCGCGCCCGGCTCCGCGGCTTTTTTGGGATCGGTAACGGCGGGCAGGGGCGCGTAATCCACTTCCACCGCTTCCAGCGCATCGCGCGCCTGTTCCATCGTTTCGGCTACGGCAAATGCAACACACTGCCCGGCATACAGCACCCGCCCGCGCGCCAGCACTGGCTGGCCGTGATGGTGGTAGGTGGTGCCATCCACCATCTTTGGGAAGGCAAGCGTCGGAATATCGCCCAGATCCGCCACGTCCTCCGGCGCATAGACCGCCAGAACGCCTGGCATGCTGCGTGCTGCCGACACGTCCACACTGCGAACCTCCGCATGGGCGTAGGGGCTGCGCAGCGCCACACCGTGCAGCATGCCGGGAAAGGAAAGGTCGTCCAGAAACTGACCATCGCCGACCAGCAGGTCCTCGTCTTCCAGGCGGAGCAGGGGCTGTGAGATGCCGAATTGAGCCATGGCGGTTTGCCTTTCAACGGTCCGACTGTTTAAGGCGCGCAGGCTAGAGCATCGCCGGTTCAAATTGAATCGCTTTCGCGATTAACCTGCCAGGCAAGATGCTCTAACTCTTGGATTTCGAGCATACTAACTCGTTCCAAGCGAGTCAGGATCTGCTCTGGCACACCGCGTGCCGCTACACCTCCCCGCGGTTGCGGCAGTAACAGCCGTCGCCTGGCCAGCGAGTTATGGCCGAAAGTTGGTGACGGCTTGATCAGGCGGCGTTTTGCATTTGTTTGATCCCGTCGATGAATGCAATGCCCTGGATTATCCCAGGCATGCGATTTGCGCCGTCGCGCTTTCGCCATTTGCCCTGCGCTGACATCAGGAGCCTGACCGCCATGGCGAGGGCGGTCTTTCGGCTCAGACAGCCTTTGGTTTTACCTGTCCGGTGGCGCACCGTCGCGAAGGCGCTTTCGATGGGATGGGTGGTTCTGATGTGTTTCCACTGTTCTGCCGGGAAATCATAGAAGGCCAGCAGCACGTCACGGTCTTTGATCCATTTGGCTACCGCTTGTTCGTCTTTCACGCCGTAGGTCTCGATGAAGAAATCGCAGGCCGCCATGGCTTCGGCCTTCGTCTCTGCCTGCCAGATGTCGTGCAGGGGGCCTTTGGCTTTCGCTTGCACCGATTGGGGCATTGCCTTCAGCCCATTGCCGGTTTTATGGAACCAGCAGCGCTGTTCTGCGGTCGCGCCGAAGACCGCGCGAAGGGCGGCCCAGAAGCCCAGTGCACCGTCGCCTACCGCGAGATCGGGCGCGTGATTGAGGCCGCGCCGCTTGAGGTCGAGCAGGAGCGCGCGCCAGCTTTGGGTCCTTTCGCGATAGCCGTCGATCAGCCCCAGTATCTCCTTTCGGCCCCATTCATCCGCGCCGATCAGCACCAGAACACATTGCTTTTCTTCCATCCTTGGCTGGAAATAGACGCCATCCGCCCAGACATAGACGATGCGCCGGGCGCTGAGATCGCGCTTCTGCCAGCGGTCGTACTCCTCCCACCAATTGGACTTCAGCCGCGAGATGGTGGGGGACGACAGGCCCGCCGCGTTCGGCCCGAGCAGCGCGGCCAAGGCCGCCTGAAAATCGCCCGTGGAAATGCCGTTGAGGGAAAGCCAGGGCAGCAAGTCCTCGACGGACTTCGCCTTGCGCAGATACGGTGGCAGGATCGAAGAAGAGAACCGACCCTTCTCAGCCTGCCGATCACGATCCCGCCCGCGTGGCCCTTTCACGGGCACTGGGCCAATCCCGGTCATTCCCTCTCGTTCTGGCAGGTGAGCGTGACGAACGACCCGCGCGGGCCCCTCGGACGTCGTCTCATTGGAAAATGGCGCAAGCCATGCGCTCCACTCAGCTTCAAGCGCTTGCTCGATCAACTGCCGCGCCACGGAACGGATCAAATCCGTCAGCGGATCGGCGGAAAATCCCTTGGGATGGGGCAACGCGGTGATGGTATCTCTCGTCATGGGGCATAGCCTTTTCTCAGCGAGAATTGCGGCGCGGGAACAACGCCATGATATGCCGCACCTCAGGACAATCACCAACTGTCAGCTGTTTCTCCTGGCCAGCCTTCAGCCGGGTTCTCCCCGGGGCGGGCTCATCGGGGCCCGGCGACTACGTTTTCATCGTGCAATCTGGCGATAGCTCCGGACTCCAGTCCCAGAACCGATGCCAGAATCTCGTCCGTATGCTGGCCCAAAACCGGCGCTGGTTTTGGCTCCAGCCGTTGCAGTTCTGCGATGTCAAAGGGCGACCCCGGCACCGGGTAAGCGCCGATACCCGGCTGTTCGACCATAGAGAACATGGGGTGGGTCATGGAGGTCTCTGCCAGTTCCTTGAAGCTGCGGTATGGCCCCCACAAAGCGCCGCTCTTGTCCAGCGCTTCGGCGGCCTCGGCGAACGGCCGGGCGCCGGCCCAATCTTCCAGCGCTTTGGCTAGCGCCTTCCGCGCTTTGTAGCGATCTGCCTCGTCCAACAGGTCCACGCCCTCAGCCACTTCCAGATCGGCGAGCAACTCCTTTCCCACGAGTGACCGCATAGCCGCTACGTGCCGAGTCGTAAACATGCAGATCATGACATAGCGGCCATCGGCGCAGCGGAAGCTATGTCCGAACGTGCCAAAGATATGGTTGCCGATACGCTGCCGCTCTTCCTCCAACACGGCCCCTTCCGCCACATAGCCCATGGCGGCGGTGGCGGCCAACGCCACGTCGTAGAGCGATAGCTTGAGCCAGCTGCCCTGGCCGCCGGTGCGGGACCGGTGCCGCTCGGCTGCCAGCAGGCCGGTGGAGATGCTGAGCGCAGCGGCGATATCCCATGCGGGCAGAACATTGTTTACCGGACCGTCCATGCCCTCCGGCCCGGTTACCATCGGAAATCCCATTCCGGCATTGACGGTATAGTCTACATGGGACTGGCCATCGCGCGTGCCGGTCAGGCTAACCATGATCATGTCGGCCCGCTTGGCTGTCAGACTTTCATAACTGTTCCAGCCGCGCACCGGCAGGTTCGTGATAAAAAGGCCTGCATCGTCGCCAGGCGCGGTGATTAACGCCTGAAGCAGCTCCTGGCCCTCTGGCCGGCGCACATCGACCGCCAGCGAACGCTTGCCTTTGTTCAGGCTCGCCCAATAGAGGCTTGTGCCGTCCGCCGTGACCGGCCAGCGCGCGCCATCCAATGCGCCGCCTATGTCATCGAACCGGATAACGTCGGCACCCAGCTGTGCCAGCGTCATGCCTCCCATGGGGGCTGCGACGAACGCCGATCCTTCGATGATCCGCATCCCCGCCAACAAATCATACATTTGTACGGAAACTCCGCTGCTTAGTTGTTGGCCTCTTTGTACATGGCCAGTAGGCTGGGAACCAGCGCCAACAAATTTCGGTAACCTGGAATGACTCGACCAAAAATTGCGTTACTCGGGTTTTTTCCGGAGGCCAACGAGTTTGCCCCCGTCAGCACCGAAGCCGACTTCCGGGCCTCCTGCTATCTAGAGGGCTAGGAGATCCTGGATGAGGCGGCCAAACCGGTCTCCTCCATGCCCGTGGAAATCCCTGGGTTTATGGAGGATATGAGCCGGGCGGGCGCGTGGGAGCCGGTGCCGATCCTCGTAACCGGCACGGAGCCGGGCGGTCCGGCCGACGCGGCTTTCGTTGCCGCGACCCTCAAGCGAATGCGGGCGCTGCTGGTCCAGGCCATGCCGCTCGATGCGGTCTATCTGGCAAATCACGGCGCGATGACTGCGACCGACAGCACCGATCCTGATGGCGCATTCTATGCCATGGCGCGTGCTGTAGTCGGCCCCGATGTGCCGATCGTTGCAACGGTGGACCTGCACGCAAATATCTCCGACCGCATGGTCGACAGTATCCAGGCAATCATCAGCTAGCGTACCAATCCCCACGTGGACCAACGCGAGCGGGCGGCCGAAGCGGCGCAGCTTGTGCGCCGGTTGCTGGCAGGCGAGCAATTTACGAAGACCTTTATCCGCATGCCCATTGTTGCACCCAGCGTCCGCCTGTTAACAGCGGACGGTCCCTATGCTGACCTGATCGCACAGGGCCAGATGGAGAAGGCGTCGATGGGCGTCGATATCGTCTCCGTCGTGGGCGGTTTCGCCTGGGGTGATACGCTGGAGAACGGCTTGGCGATCCTGACCTATGCCAAAAGCGCCAATGCCGGGCGGGAACTGGCAAACCGCATTGCCCAGCAGGCCTGGGCCGACCGGGAACGTTTTAACGTTACGCTTACCAGTGTTGACGAAGCTGTCGCCGCCGCCAAAGCCCGGCAACACGACACCAGCCTGCCCGCCCTCTGCATCACTGATGTGGCCGACAATCCCGGCGGCGGTGGAAGATGCAACACCACAGACGTGCTGGAAGTGCTCATTGCAGCTGACGCCGCTGGTGTGCTTTTCGGCCTGTTCGTCGACCAGCAATGCCACGAGGTTGGTATCGGGGCGTCGCTGGACGTGGTCTTTACCGTCAAAATGCCGATGCAAATGGCCGCAGCGTGCCAGCCAGGGTCGAAGTGACGGGCCTTTCAGATGGCTTCATCGTCGGCCGCCGCGGTATTGCAGAGGGCCGCACATCAAAGCTCGGCCCCGGTGCCTGCGTGACGTTGGGAGGCCTGACTATGGTTATCGCTTCGCGCCGGATACAGGCAGCCGATCCGGCGTATTTTGAGGAATTTGGCCTGCATATCGGTACTTTCCGCACGGTTGTTCTCAAAAGCCGCGGTCATTTCCGGGCGAGTTTTGACGAATATTTCCAGCCCGGCCAGATCATAGAAGTAGATGCCCTTGGGTTGACCAATCCTGTTTTGACCCGCTTTCCCTTTAAGCAGTTACCGCGGCCTGTCTACCCACTGGCCTCCAATACAAACTGGAGCGGAGCGCAAAATTAGGCAGTGATATGCAATAAGTAGTTGCAATTTGCATCGCAAGTTGCTGAATTGAATAAAAATGAGCCGATAAAAATATTGTCAGTTCTCGAAAGTGACAACTTTTGGGTATCAACAGAATTGGCATGTGGCTTGCACGGGGAAGCTTGTTCACTGAACCACGGCGAAGTCTGAGAGAGAAGAGCGGCGCGAAAAGCGCACGAAACTATCGGCGGCCCACCCGTTCCAATGGGGGCCGCCGTTTCATTTTCGGCTCTGGTCTAGTGGGCTGATTCACTGCGTTGGCGGTTCGATTCAGCAAACGGATAGGTACCACCCGATTCCATCAAACCACTAGTTGGGTGGCACAAGCATTATCCGCTCTTCGGTTGAATCTTCCACTGCCGCCTCGCCAAAGGCCATCGGCACATAAGCCTCTGCGGCCCAGTGCGCAAAGAGATCGGCATAGTGCGGGCTTTCTGGATTGCCCGACTGGCCGGGTGAGTTGATGGTTACCGACGCATCCCAATTGCCCACATCGCACACCATACGGAAGGTGACACCCAGGGTCAGCCGTCCGTCCGTCAGGCGGTAGTTGTTGTTGTTGACTGTCTGGCCGCTCCCTCCCTTGGGCAACGGCCCTACATCCCACCGGGCACGGGTGGCGTCATCCAGGAAAGCCCCCAGGCCATGCGGGTGGAATGCATGGTGGAAGTCTCCCCACTGCCAAGCGGCAGGGTCCGGCCCGAACCGGGCCAGGGCATCTTCCCAGGCAACCGCCAGCGTCTCGGCCAATAGAGCCGACCGGTTGCCAAGCCTGGGATCGCCGGATGCAATAAGGTCCACGGCCAGCGCAGTGTCGGGCAGTGCCGCATAGGCCTGCAGCCCTTCGGGCGAGGCCCGCTCCAACGCACCTGGGATCAGGTAGCGCTGTAGCCAGGTCTCAAACAAAGCCGCCGGCGCGCTGTCCTTCTCCAGCCGCAGGTCCCAGTCCTGCAGCATGGAGCGCGCCGGGCTCTCCGGCAGGGCCGCCAGCAAGGGCACGATCCGCTTCGCTGGCGTGGAGTAGAAGCTTGTCTGCAGTGCCTGCATGTCCGCTACCGAGAAGGTCTCCGTGCCGCCCAGCACGCCCGCGATGGTGTCGTAGCGCACCCGGTCGGTCCACTCGAAGCCAGGCGTCTTGCCCTCCGCCAGCCACTCCTCGTTCAGGTTGTATTGGTTGGCGGTGGCGACCCAGCCTTCCGCCGGGTCTTTCTCCCGGGGTGTGGTCATGGGGTCGTGTAGGCCTGCCCACTCATACCGGCCATCGCCCGGCACCGGCAGCAGGCCGTCCCAGTTGGGCCTGACCGGTAGGAAGCCAGCCGTGAACCGAGCGATCTTGCCGGATGTCTCCGCGACGATGTGGTTGGAGGCGGGCGCGCCCCAGCCGCGCAGTGCCTGCTCGTAGCCGCCGATATCCTTGGCCTGCAGAAAGTTCAGGCTGGCGAGGTAGGCTGCCGTGCCCGGCTCCGTCCAGACGGTGCGCATGGCATAGGCCTTGCCCGCCGCCCGGTCCACATGCAGCACCGGCCCGTGCCGCGTGTACCGCAGGCTTAACTCGCGCTCCTCCTCCCCCTTGACCGGCAGCCACTCAGTCACCGTCTGCATGGTCTCCCAATCGCCGTTGAAGCGATAGCGGTCCGGGTCGTCCGGGTGCAGGTCGTAGACATAGAGGTCTTCTTGATCCACGAACCAGATCGTCAGGCCGAAGGCGATATCCTCGTTGTGACCGAACGAGATACCGGGCACCCCAGGCTCGCCCGCGCCGATGACGTTCAGGCCCGGGGCCTGCAAATGCACGATGTAGCGCAGCGAGGGCATCTGGTGGGCGCGGTGCGGATCGCTCGCCAGGATCGGCCGCCCCGTGGTGGTGTGGTCAGGCGTCAGTGCCCAGGCATTGGAGCCCATCAGCTCGCCGGAGACATCGGCGGGCGGCACATCATCTGCGCCGAACACCGGCGGCTCGGTCGCCAGCAGGTAGGTCTTCAGGATCTCCGCCGGCAGCTCCGCAGGCTCAAAGCCTTCCGGCACCCGCAAAGGCCGGTCGGGCGTCCTGGCTTTACGCAGCGAGTCCGCTTCTGCACCGTACTTTGCCAGCACGGCGGCGCGGCGGATTTCCTGGTCCGCGTTGTTGACCCGGGCGTGGGAACGGATGCAGACCACGTCCTCCGCCTGCCAGCGGGCAGGTTTGGTGCCCATCAGGGCAAACTCCGGCGGCAGTTTATGCTCGCCTGCCTCTGTGGCCGCAATATAGGCGTTGATCCCAGCCACAAAGGACTCGGTCCAGGCTTTGGCGTTGGGGCCATAGGACTGCCATTCCGGCTTCATCGGGCCGCGGTAGAGGAACAGGCGGGCGGCCTCGTCTTTGGCGGCGTAGGCCGGGCCGAAATCCGCGGACAGCAGGCCCAGCCCTCGCTTGCGCCACAGATCGATTTGCCAAAGCCGGTCGCGCGCCGCGTTCCAGCCCTGGCCGAAAAAGGCGTCCACCTCGCTCTCGGCCTTGATATGGGCGATGCCCCAACGGTCGATGCGGATATCGACAGGGGCGGAAAGACCCCCAACCTGGTTTGTCGGCACAGGCTTGTTCCTTGCATTTCGGTAAGCTTCTGGCCGGATTGTCGCCTGCGCTGTCCGCATGATGCAACCGGTGTTGCTCCGGCTGGCCCGAACAGGTCATTATGGTGCCGAATTTTCCCCACAAGAGAGCCTTGCGCCCATGTCCGGCTTCAGCACTTTCGCCCTGGGGCCGACCGTATTGCAATCCGGTCTGACCGTGCCCAATCCGGTGTTGGCCTACAAAACGTTCGGCAGTCTGAACGCGGACAAGAGCAACGCCGGGCTCTATCCCACCAGCTATGGCGCACACCACACCGATGTGGAGTGGCTGGTAAAACCAGGCGGCATCCTGGACCCGGAGCGGTTCTTCGTCGTCATCCCCAACATGTTCGGCAACGGTCTGTCTACCTCGCCCAACAATATCGAGGCGCCCTACAGCAAGGCGCGTTATCCGAACTTCACCCTCTATGACAATGTCTTGGCCCAGCGCCGCCTAATGACAGAGGTGTTCGGCGTCGACCGGCTCGCCATGGTCTACGGCTGGTCTATGGGCGCGCAGCAGGCGATGCACTGGGGCGCGCTCTTCCCAGACAAGGCGGAGCGTATCTTGGCGATCTGCGGCTCTGCCCGCACCGCGCGGCACAACAAGGTCTTCATGGATGGTGTCAAGGCCACCCTGCCCGCCGATCCCATGTGGACCGGCACTTATTTCCGCAGCAAGCCTGAGACGGGCCTGCGTGCCATGGGCCGAGTCTATGCCGGCTGGGGCATGAGCCAGGAATTCTACCGGGATGAAGCCTGGCGCAAGAGCGGGTTCTCCTTGCTGGAGGACTATCTGGTGCGCTCTTGGGAGTGGAACTTCCTGCGCCGGGATGCCGACAACCTGCTGGCCATGCTGTGGTCCTGGATGAATGCCGACATCAGCGCGCACCCTCACTTCGGTGGCGATCTTCTTTCACGGGCCCTGGGCTCCGTCACGGTCAGGACCATCCTCATGCCCAGCGAGACCGACCTCTACTTCCGGGTGGAGGACAATGTCCGCGAGCTTCACTACATGCCCAATGGCGAGCTGCGTTCGATCCCCTCTATTTGGGGCCACCGGGCGGGCAACCCGTCTGACAATCCAGAGGACGAAGCCTTTATCCGCCAGGCGGTTGAGGACCTGTTCGCCTGATGACGCCCCGCGACTGGCTGGCTGTCTTTGCCATCGGGCTTGGCACAGCCGTCATTCCGCTGGACTCGGCGGTCAACATCGCCTTTCCGGACATTACCCGGGCGTTCGGCATCGAGATCCAGCAGATCCAATGGGTAATCATCGCCTACGTGCTGACCCACACCAGTCTGATACTGTTCTGTGGCCGGGTCGGCGACCGGTTTGGACGCCGGCTGGTCTTCGGTATCGGCCTGGTCTGGAGCACCGCGGCTTTCGCCGCTCTGGTGCTTGCGCAGACCTTCGAGTTATTGCTTGCCGCCCGCGTCGCTCAAGGGATAGGCGCGGCCCTTATCGGCAGTTGCGGTCCGGCCCTCATCACCAGCCTGGCGGGGGAGGAGCGGCGCGCACGCATGTTGGGCCTCTACATGCTGATGTTCGGGGCGGGAGCGGCACTGGGGCCATTGGCCGGAGGCGCATTGGTGGCAGAGTTCGGCTGGCCGGCCGTCTATGCCATGCGCGTGCCGCTCTGCCTGCTGGCCTTGGTCCTGGTCTGGACGCTGCCAGGCAAGGACCGACAATCGGCATGGCAGGCAGGTGCGGTGTTGAATGCCAAGGGAGCCTTCCTGCTGGTCGGCGTGATGGCAGCCCTGCTGTTGACCATCAACCGCCTGCAAGTGGCTGCCGACCAGTTGCTGGTGCCCATGGCGGCTGGTGGTTCGCTGTTCCTCTGCCTGCGCCTGTTCCTGGCCAATGAGTGCCGGACACCGGCCCCCATCCTGCCCCTGCACCTGTTCCGCCGCCCGGCCTTCAGCGGCTTGATCCTGGCGACGGCCCTGGTGGCCTTCGCGGGCTTCTCTGTCATGCTGATCGTGCCCTATTTCCTCGCCCGCCTGACCGATCTGCCTTGGGCGATTGCCGGGCTGGTGCTGGCCTGCAGTCCCATCGGCATTACGGTCGCGAGCGGTCTGGCCGGACGCTTGATCGAGGCCTGGACCGCCCGCGGAGCCGCCATGGCCGCAGCCTTGATGACCGCCGTGGGCCTAGCGGGGATCGCGCTGTGGCCCATCGGTCCGTCCGGGATTGTCATGGCAGTGCCGCTGTTCCTGTCCGGCGCGGGCATGGGCCTGTTCCAGGTAGCCAGCATGGACGTGGTAACCGACTCCATGCCGCAGGCCGAGCGGGGCGTCGCTGGTAGCCTGGCCCAGGCGACCCGCACTGTCGGCGTGATGAGTGCTGCCAGCCTGCTCAGCCTGGCCTTCGCCTATTTCTCCGGCGGGCCTGCCGCCACGGACGCCAGCTTCCACGCCGCCTTCGGCACTGTCTTCTTAGGTGTGGCTGTGCCGCCGCTTCTGGTCGCGCTGTGGCTTTGGCGGAAAAAGGTAATTTAGTAGTGGGTGGAGCCGATAAAAAAACCACCTGAACGAAACTATACTTTTATGCGCAAAACTAAACCTTTCCGGGGACAAACGGTTTAGGTGCGGTTTATGGAAAGTTTAGCCGATGATTATCTCCGGTTTACCCATTGTTTAGGCGGTGCAAAGCGCGCCCTTGCGGCAGCAGGCATTCTTTCTGTTTCAATACCTGGCGTGGCGCAGTCCGCGGACAAGGCCGGCTACCAGCCATTTCCCGCCGATCCGGCTTACGAATATCCAACTGCCTGGAGCACCATTCACGACTGGATGGAGGCCGGATATTGGGGCAAGGTCCGCGATCACGGCTGGCGGCTGTTCATCGGCGCAAACCAGCCTGCAACCGCAGGGTCCGCGTCCGGCCTGCGGGTGTTTGAGACCTGGTACACATTGCCGGAAACCTTCGCCGCACCGGCCACAAAAGCGCTGACCGCCATCGCCGCCAGCACAGGGCACTCGAATATCAACGCCCAGCGGAAATTCCTGAACCGGACGGAGATCTCGCCCAATTACGTCTCTACCTGCGGGTTTGCGGGCAAACGTTTCCTGAACAATGGCGACCTGATGGTCGCCGGTGTCTACTTCTCGCAAGAGTATTTCGGGCACATCCAGGACAACCGCTACTATAGCCAGAACGTGCTTAACAACATTTGGCAGGGCAACGCCACGGCCATCAAAAACTTCCCGAACAAAACGTTCCAGGTGAAGCACATGTATTGGCCTGTGCCACAGAAAGGCTACGCAGCGTTGCCGGTGTTCCCTGGCTTCAACCCGGCACCGGACCCCAATGATCCAGCCCGCCCCGTGATGCTGACGGACCCTGCCAAGTACAATGGCTATGAAACCTGGAATAAAGCCGTCGCCGTCACGGCGGACAGCGGCACGGCGGGGACCGCCGACGCAACCTACGCCTGGCGCGATTTCCAGAACGTCCCAACCGTCAATGTACGGGATTTCTACTATACGCAGATCGATCAGGCGGCTTACGACGCGCTCGACTCGACCGACATTTGCATCCTGAACCAGGCGTCCAATGGCGTTTATGGCCGTGACTTCGCCGTCGGTGACTATCTGGTGACGATCGGCATGCACGTGATGGTATGGGAAGACGCCGACCTGACCGAAAGTGGCCTGCTGCCGGCCGCTGCCAACCCTGTGGAAGTGTGGAATACCTGGCCCATGCAGACCTTCTGGTACGAGGGCGCGCCGGCACCCCGTACGTCTGCAGCAATCCCTACATCGAAATGGTCTTTCCGGAGACCTTCCGCGCCGTTGCCAGTTGCGCTACCTGCCACATGGCGGGCGCCTATCCGCCGGCAACCAGCCTGACCAATACCTTGCCCGGGCGTGCTCACTACAATTCGGAAGACCGTGGGAGCCGTGCCGGTGGACTATTACCGCGCCTTGTTGTTCACGGACTTCTCCTGGGCAATCCCGCTATCCGCTCTGCCGGGTAATTAAGGCCTGCCGACGGCGGCGCCTCCCGTATTCGTTCACTCCGCGCCACCCTGGCCGCAAGGCCGGGGCGGCTCAAAAGGCCGCCGCCCGCGCCGTCAATGCTTCCCTGCCTGCAGGTAGGGGAGACACCCTGTCTCTGCCAGCACAGGCTCAATCCGCGCGAGCGCTTTCTCCGGCAGCCCCGCAAACTGCCGTACCAGAAAGTCATGACATTTCGCTTGATAACGGAACACCGGTTGCCGGTATTCCAGGCCGGAGAGTTTCACGTGAAACGTTGGCTCTCCAGCCTGGATCGCCGCCCGGTTCGCTGCCAGATACGGCAGGTAGGTCTGCCCCACCAGCGCCAGCAGTTTCTTCACCGCCGGGTGCAAAGCTGCCTCCCGTGCCTGCCAAGCTCCCTCCACGCCGGAGGCATCGTGCAGCCGCCGGACCCAGTGCACCATCCTGGGCGCGCGTCCCTCTGCCATGGCGCGCGGCGTCGGATCGGTAGTCAGGGTGTGCAACTGGCCATAAAGCCCGAAATCCGCCAGCGAGGGTCGGGAGCCGAACAGGAACCGGTCCGTCGCCGCGAAACCTTCCAACGCATCCAGCACTTCGCCATAGCAAGCCTCGAACAGCGGCGCATTCTCCGGCGTCGCGCCCAACAGCTCCCGCCGCGCCACCTGACGCGCGATAAAGTCTTCAACCCGCGCCTCATGCGCCGCGCCTCCCAGCCCCGGAAACGCATCGTCAATCACCCAGGCCGCTCCCGTCCGCTGATCCACCGGCAAGGCAAAACGGTAGTGAAACAGGCACTTGGTCAGCCACTCGTCGGCAAAATCCTCGATCAGCAGGGCCAGGAAAGCCAACCCCGTATCCTCCGGCAGGATTGAGCGCTCCGCCGGATGCCGCTCCTCCAGGTCCAGAATGACCGGCGTGCTATCGGTTCGGTATTCGCCGTCCGGATACTGCACCACCGGCATGATCAGCGGCTTGACCTCTGCCGTCTCGTCGAAGAACTGCGGCATCCGCGCGACCCAGATGTGCGGCAGATGGCGATAGCGGAACACCGCCCGCACCTTCACCGCGTAGGGCGAGGACTCAATGCCGATGATGCGGTAGGGGGTCATGCTGTCGAAATCCCTTCGCCCGAAATTCACATGATTTGCACTTTGTACCGGGACAGCCGAGAGTATGAGGCCGACGGAAAATGAAGGAAAGGCCGCCGCCATGACCGGAAAACGCACCCTCAGCGTCTGGGCCCAGGGCGACGCCCATGTGGGCCGGGACAAGGCGCACGGGCGCGACAGCTTCGCTGAAGCCCTTATCCAATCGGAGACGGGTGACGGGCACGGCGCGCCGCCCTTCCACTGGGACTTCGCCATCAATGTTGGCGACTATTGCGGCGATGTCGGCGTGCCGACCGACGAGGAAGGCGAGGAGGTCGTCCGCCACCGGGACAAGATCATCGTCAGCGTCCACCACTACATGCTGAAGGAGACCACCCTCGCCTCCGGCCTCTGGGAAGGCATGAAGAAGGGCCCGGACGGCAACTAGGAGCAGGACTATCACGGCTATTTTGCCGAGGGCTCCCCCGCGGACGCTTCCTTCCTCTTCTGGGTCGGTGGCGCGTTTGACTCCGGCAAGTTCGAGCGCTTTTTGGAGGAAAACCCCGGCGCAGTGGACCTCTGGCTCGGCGGCCACAGCCACGACAACCCGGACGGGCAGAAGGGCGGCAGGACCAGCATCGAACAGGCCTATGGCGGCACCACTTTCATGAACATCTGCCCGCTGACCCGCCACGTGGTGCCCTGGCACGCCATCCCGCACAGTTGGCTCCTGACCTTCACCGACGGGTCGGACGAACTCCTCGCCTACTGCTACATGCACACCGACGAGTACCGCCCGCGCGGCTGGTACGATGCGAAGGAACGAAGGATCAAGCTTTCGGGGCCGGTGCGGCTCTAAACAGGCTTCTGAAAAACCCCCCACCCCAAAGTAACCTTCACCCTGAGCCTGTCGAAGGGTGTGTTTCTGCGAGCAGCCTTTCACCATTCGACAGGCTCAGGGTGAAGGACTACAGGCTATTGGTTCCTGCGCTGCTGGAGCGCCTTCGGAACATATTGAATCACTCTTTTCCCCATCTCCCGCGGAAGCGGGAGCCCATGCCTGAGAGCTTCTCACAGGACAGGGACTCTGGTTTTGCCTCTCAGGCATGGGTCCCCGCTTGCGCGGGAACGGGGAAGGCGTGGCATTGAGCCTGTATGAAAAGAGTCATCCCAAACTTTTACCCAAACGTCACGTTCACCTGCATGGCAATCGTGCCTTCCGGCGTCAGGCTCCAGCAGTCGCAGCCGGTCTCCGTCGGCTTGCCGACCAGGGTGATCGGCGTGTTCGCGAACAGCGGCGCGCGGGCGCGCCTGCGGTAGGTCTTGATCGTCTTGCCGGGGTTCATATCCCGCACAAAGTTGATCAGCAGCGTGGATGAGAACGGCCCGTGCACCACCAGCGCCGGATAGCCCTCCACATCCTTCGCCCAGGGCGTATCGTAGTGGATGCGGTGCGTGTTGAAGGTCAATGCGGAGAAGCGGAAAAGCGCTGCCTCATCCAGGGAATGCTCGCGTTTCCAGACGGTATCTGCGGGCGGCTCTTTCCGTTTCGGCACGCCGCTGGAGGCACCCTCCGCCACGGCCTCCCGGAAGGCGGTGCCGCGTTCCTCCTCAATCGCCAGCCCGTTCGGGCCATAGATACGGCTGACCACGGTTGCAAACACCAGTGTGCCGGTGGAGCCGCTCTTCATTTGCATGTCGGTCAGTTCGGTCTCGCGGCGACACTTGTCGCCAATCCGCAGCGGCTGGTGGAAAGTCCAGGTCGTGCCCGCAAACATCTGCCTGGGCAAAGGCATGGCCGGGATCACGCCCGAAGAGGTCGGCGCACCTTCCGGGCCGAGTTCACCGGGCCGCGTCGTGGGCTGGAACCAGAACTGGTGCCAGCCCTGGGGAATCTCCGTGCCCGGCTGAGGGTCGGCTTCCTGGCGGTCAAGCGTGGCGTTCATGGCGGCCATCGGCCAGGCGGTGATGGTGTCCCGGTCCTCGACTGGCTGCGCAGGTCGTCGATATTGATGGCGGGGGCGGTGCTGTCAGGCATGTTGGCGTTCTCCTCTGTTGTTGGCATGCTAGGGGAACGTTTGAAACGCGAAAGCCCCACACGGCCCGAAAAGAGGAAAGTCCATCCATGCGCGTGTTCGCCCAACTGCCGGTTGATGACTGGAAGAAAACCGCCGACGCTGCCCGGCGCGCCGAGGCTGCCGGTTATGACGGCGTCTCCACCTCCGAACTGGCACACGACCTGTTCATGCCTCTGGCCATCGCGGCCAGCGTGACGGAGCGTGTCGCGCTCAACACCTCCATTGCCGTCGCCTTCCCGCGCGCGCCGATGATCATGGCCAATATAGGCCACGACCTGCAAACCAATTCCGGCGGCCGGTTCGAGCTGGGCCTGGGCTCCCAGGTGAAGGGGCATAACGAGCGCCGCTTCTCGACACCTTGGCGTGATCCGGTCGGCCGGATGCGGGAGTACATGGAGTCCATGCGCGCCATCTGGCGCTGTTGGGAGAATGGCGAGAAGCTGGATTTCCACGGTGAGCATTACAAATTCACCCTGATGACGCCCGAATTCTCGCCCGCGAAGAACGGCCAGCCGATTGTGCCGATCTCCGTCGCGGCTGTCGTCCAGTTCGCGGGCAGGGGTGCCATCGGGCGCGGCATAGACCGGGATCAGGCTGGCGATGAACACGCTGTCGACGCCGTCCACCACTTCATCGAACGAGCGGTCGATATCCATATTGGCAGCGGCAAGCGTTAGCCGTTCCGCTGCACCCAGCAGGGCGATTAGGTGCCCGGCCGTGTCTTTGACGTTCCGCATGCCGCCGCTGACCCGATAGCCGCGCTTGAACGCCTCTTTAACGATATTCGCACCGACCAGCCCGCTGGCTCCGGCGACGGCGATCTTGCCTGTCATGGTTGGATTTCCTTCGTCTTGATGCTCACGTCTTTAGGCTTATTGGCGCAACGCAATCGCACTCAACAGGCGGCCATAGTCAGGCTCCTTGTTCAGAAAGCTGCGGCGGTAGCTGAAAAAGCGGGCCGGGTCGCTCACCGTATCCTCACCCAGATTAACCACGCCCAGCAGCCCCAGCCCGCGCAACTGAGCTGCCAGATAGCCCGGCAGGTCGAAATAGGCACGCGCCGCACCCGCGGGCCGCCGGAAAAAGCGGGCGTTCGCCGCCGTTTCGCTCAGAAAGTGTGCAGGAAACTCCGGCCCGACCTCATAGGATTGGGGGCCAATCGCCGGGCCAATCGCGGCCCGTATGTGCGGGCGTTTGGCGCCCAGACTCTCCATTGCGCGGATGGTTGCCAACGCCACGCCGAAGCGCGCGCCTTTCCAGCCAGCGTGCGCAGCACCGACCACGCCTGCGTGCGGGTCGCAGAACAGCAGCGGTGTGCAATCCGCGGTCATGATGCCCAAGACAACGCCGGGTGTGCACGTCGCCAGCGCGTCAACCCGCTGACCCGTGGCCTGGTCCGGATGCTCAATCACCAAAGCCTTCGCACTATGTACCTGATGCACCGTCGCCAGCGCTTCAGCCGGCATGTCGAGCGCGGCCATCGCCCGCGCCCGGTTGCTCCGTACCGTCTTCGCGTCATCCGCCGAGCCGAAACCGCAGTTCAACCCCTGATAGATGCTGCCTTCTGTCCCCTGCGCCGGCATCTCACCCCGGGTGAAAAAGCCATGGCGGATACCCGGTAGAGTGGCGAGCGATCTGGCGGTCAGGAACATCGGCTACTCCTCTGGCGCTTCATCTTGAGCCTCTGTTGGCAGCAGCTCAATCGGCGGTAGCGGAAAGGCCGCCGGTGCTGGATCATCCGGGCCGGTGGCGGCAAAAACCCAAAAATCTTGGCCCATGCCGTCGGCATCGATCAGCCGGCCAAGCGCGGCATCCAATTCACGGCGTTGCGCTTTGCTGGCCTTGCCGGCCAGTTGGCCGTGACGCGCCTCAATCCCTAAGCGGCGCAGATAGCGGCCCTGGCCGACCGGCCCATACGCTACCCCGCCCTGGCTTTTGGCTTCCCGTGCCAGCAAGGCAAAATCCACGCCGGCGCTCAAATCCACATTCCCCAGGCCCTCTAGCGGCGACGCTTTGCGCTGCCGGGCGATACCGCGCAGGCTGGTTTCACCGGAATTGCCCGCATAGTCGATGATCAGCGCCATGCCGCTTGCCGCCGCCAGCCGCGTAGCGATGCGGGCGATCCATTCCTGCCCTTCGGGTGAGAATTCCCACAAGCCACCCTCCGGCTCATTCTCCACGTTGACCAGTGGTCCCAGCACATCATGAAAGCCCAAATCCTCGTCCCAGTTCACCAGCCTTTCACGCCAACCGCCTGAGGTGTGGACGAACTGCTGCACCGGTAATGCATCGAAAAACTCATTGGCCACCAACAAGATTGGGCGCTTGCTCGCCGTCCAGCCGTCTTGCCAGGTGTCTGTCCAGGTGATGCGGTCCGCGTGGGCCTGCAATGTCCGCTGCTGCACGCCCTGCAACCGCTCGCTCGCCTCAACCATGGTGATAGAGGCTGCGGTCAGCAGGCCGTGTGCCGCCTGCCGCCAGGTGCGCAACATGTCCGCCATCAGTACGCCCCGGCCGGGGCCCAGCTCGATCACATCCACTGCCGCAGGCGAGCCCATGCGCTGCCACTGGTTGGCCACCGCCACCGCCAGCATCTCGCCGAACATCTGGCTGATTTCGGGGGTGGTGATAAAGTCTCCCTGGCCGCCGAACGGCTCCTTGGACTGATAGTAGCTATCCGGCAGGGCAGTATTGGCCAGCCGCATCAGCGCAGCGATGGAGATGGGGCCCTGCGCGTCGATGATACGGCGGGCGAGTTCGGCGACGGCGGTCATGCGGCCTCGATTTTAGGGTGACGGCGAGCGTAAAGAAAAATACCAAGACCCAGCAGGATCATGGGAACGGACAGAACCTGCCCCATAGTAACGGGGCCCAGAATAAAGCCCAGATGAGCGTCTGGCTCGCGGAAGAACTCCGCCGTGGAACGCGCCAGGCCATAGCCCATCAAGAATATCCCCAGCAACATGCCCGGCCTGCGCCGGATGCCGTCCTGGCGGAAAAAAAGTGCCATAACGACGAGCAGCACCAGCCCTTCCAGCGCCGCTTCATAGAGCTGACTGGGGTGGCGCGGCAGTGATCCGCCGCCGGGAAAAACCATGCCGATGGATGCGTCGGTCACCCGTCCATAAAGCTCGCCATTGATGAAGTTAGCTATGCGGCCAAGCAACAGGCCGATGGGCGCAACACAGCCCAGCAAATCGCCAACCCGCCACGGGTTCAGCTTGCGTTGGCGGCAGAACAGCAGTCCGGCAAAGGTAACACCCAGCAGGCCACCATGGAACGACATCCCGCCGGTCCAAACCTGCAGAATCTCCAGGGGATTATCCATGTAATACAACGGCTTATAGAATAGCACATAGCCCAGTCGTCCGCCCAGTATCACGCCCAAGGCCATCCATACCAGCAGGTCGTCGGCATCCTTGCGCGGCATGGTTTCCGGCGGCTGGGCGGCTAGCCACATCAGGTAACGCCAGCCTAGCAGCAGCCCGACAATGTAGGCTAGTGCGTACCAGCGGACCACAAAAAAACCCAGATCGATCGCGACAAGATCGATGGCGGGAAACGGCAAGGCATAGAGCATCGATGGCCTGCTTGATTGCGGTGTGTCCGACAGGCTGAGTACCAGAGGGCTGGCCGTGTGGCAAACGTGCTGGGGAAAATCGAAGCCTCTGTAAATTTTTCAATCTGTTAGGTCAGCATTAACCATTTCCGATCATGATTGGCACCATCAGATGAGCGATTTCATCTGATGCTTCTTTGACGCCTCCCTGTTAACTTGGGCCGCGCCTTCCTAAAACCCGCCAGAGCGACCCAATTTTTGGGCCGCTCCTCTGGTTCCTGGAGCAAAGCCCGACAATGGCCGACAATGGCCGACAATGGCCGACAATGGCCGACAAGCTGTCGACACGCGCCGATTATGGCCATTTTCTGCCGATTCAGACCCACTGGAACGACATGGACCGCTACGGCCATGTCAACAATATGGTCTATTATGGTTACATGGATACGGTGGTGACGGAGTTTATCATGACCCATGGCGGCTTGGACACGGCGGCCTCGCCCGTGGTGGGGTGGTGATCGAAAGCCTGTGCCGCTAGCAGCGCCCCGATCAGCTTTCCCAGCGTGATCGACGCGGGGCCTGCGCGTGGGTAAGCTCGGCAATTCCAGTGTGCGTTATGAAGTCGGCATTTTCGTTGCCGGGGAAGAAGAAATCGCCGCGCACGGCCATTTTGTCCACGTCTATGTAACCCGCGCGGACAACCGGCCAACCCCTATTCCCACCAGTATCCGCGCCGCTCTGGAGCCCCTGCTGGTAGCAGGTTAGACAACATTTCTGCGGCATACTTCTATAAACCTAGAAATATCGTTGACTCCCCAGAAGCGGGCCGCCATATTGCGGTCCATGGATAGCATATCAGCCTCTGCCTGCCTCGAAGCGCTCGGCCAGCCGACCCGGTTGGACGTTTTTCGCCTGTTGGTCAAAGCGGGGGGCGCTGGTCTGCCATTCGGTGAAATTCAGGAGCGGACCGGCGTCCCCGGCGTCGACCCTTTCCCACCACTTGAGCACGCTGGCGCGGGCGGGGGTTATCTCCCAAACCAAGCAGAGACGGCAGAACTACAGCGCTGCTGACTTCACGACCATGCACGCGCTGGTCGAGTTCCTGACGGCGGAATGCTGCACGCTCGCCCCGCACGACCACGACCAACCACGGGATGAGGCTGCAACCCGCACGGCGCCCGCGGTCTCGTAGATTTTTTTGGCTCAACCTTTCGATCTTTCTAGGAGGATCACGGCAATGACCAGTTTCACCCCAGCCCTCAACAATATGGGCGTCCGGATCAAGAGCATTGGTCATGGCTGGCTGCTGCTCGTGCTGGTTTTGGCCGCGCAGGCCATCGTTGACGTGAACGTGGTTCCCGACCAGGTTGCGGCGGTCGGTGGCTCCTTCGGATCGACCCTGCCATTTCTGTTGCTGGCCGTTGCTTTTGCTGCCTATAGCAAGGCAACGGGTGCGGACGCTCTCATCGCGAAAGCCTTCACCGGCCGCGAAGTGCAGATGGTCATGGTCGCCGCCCTTTTCGGCGCGCTATCGCCCTTCTGTTCGTGCGGTGTGATCCCGATCATCGCAGCCTTGCTGGCCATGGGCGTGCCGCTTTCCGCCGTAATGGCGTTCTGGCTGGCCTCGCCCCTGATGGACCCGACCATGTTCGCAATGACCACCGGCATTCTGGGCTGGGAGTTTGCGGTGGCCAAAACCGCAGCGGCAGCAGGCATCGGTATGGGCGGCGGTTACCTGACCATGGCACTAGGCCGGACTGGAGTGCTGGCCAACCCGCTGCGGGAAGGGGTCGGCAATGGCGGCTGTGGTGCCTCCAGCGTGCGAAACACCAACCCTAATGTGCATTGGAAGTTCTGGCAGGAAAGCGCCCGGCGCGCGACTTTTGCCAAGAATGCCTGGTCCAACCTGCTGTTTCTCGGTCAGTGGCTGGCGCTGGCGTTCCTGCTGGAGGCGGTGATGATTGCGTATCTGCCGCAAGAAGCCGTGGCCGGCGCGCTGGGCGGCGACAGTTGGTTCGCCATTCCCTTGGCTGCCATGGTCGGCATTCCCTGCCTATCTGAACGGCTATGCTGCGCTGCCATTGGTCAGCGGCCTGATAGAGCAGGGTATGAGCCCCGGCGCAGGTATGGCCTTCCTGGTGGCGGGTGGCATCACCTGCATCCCCGCCGGCATCGCTGTCTGGGCGTTGGCGCGGCCGCCGGTGTTTGTGGTCTATATGGCCAGTGCATTTGTCGGGGCGATCGGTTTTGGCCTGCTGGCGGCATTCGCCCTCTAGTGGTTCGATGCAAACGTTTCTATCAGACCACCAGGTCAAATCCCGAAGGACTGTTCCAGCACCTTAACCAGGTTCAGTGAGACTGGCCCGCCGTCGCCATCCTGGCCCTTTCGGCGCTGCCAGGCCTTGGCGAAACCGACCACCCGGCCCGTTGCCAGATCGACCACCGGCGCACCGCTATAGCCGCTAACCACATAGGCGGAGGCCACCAACGGCTCCGTTCCGGCAGTCAGCCCGTTCAGGTAGCCGTGGCCGTAGAGCAGATGGAAGCTGGGTGCCGGGTAACCCACAATGCTGATTTCCGGGCCAATCTGGTCGCGGGCAATCGGCAGGACATTCGCCGGAATGTTGCTGGGGGGTGCGCAGTTGGATAACGGCAAAATCCGCGCTTTGGTTGTGGGCGACAATATCGACGGTCTGGCGGAAGCGCCGTTTAACACCCCGCGAGTCCGTGTGCATGAAGCGCAGGCTGCAACGCAGTTTTGTCCGGCAATCCGGGTTGGGCGCCAGATTGTGCCAGGCGGTCATGACCCGGTTGCGCCCGCGATAGAAAAAGCCGGAGCCATGGCGGATACGCTTTTTGCCGGCTTTTTCCGAGTAGAAATGGTTGTTGATGCGGATCGCAGCGTCGGCGAACCCGCGCAACCGGTCGCGGCGCAGGCGGGTCAGGCTTTCCATCCAGGCATTCGGCGAAACCTGCTTGCCAAAATTCATCCGCAATCCGGCATATTCCCGGCTGGGGCTGAAGCGGGCCCAGCGGGTAAATCGCTCGACATCCGTACTGCCCTCAAGCCGCTTCTCCACCTCCATTTGCAGAACCAGACCTTGCGGGCTCATGGACCAGGTGGTTACCACTTCCATCAAACGGTTCTCGACCGCGGGGCGCAGGGTGGAGTTGACCACATCGTTCACGGTCAGAATCGGGTAGGCGAAATAAAGGGATGAGGCCTTCAGCACCTCCGCCCGGCTATAGTAGCGGGTGGAGC
The DNA here is from genome assembly GCA_965202745.1 of Alphaproteobacteria bacterium. Taxonomy (GTDB): domain Bacteria; phylum Pseudomonadota; class Alphaproteobacteria; order Bin95; family Bin95; genus JACKII01. The sequence continues at coordinate 25,188 of CBDBCB010000008.1, read as the reverse complement.
AAACCGGCTTCCGCAGGTCGACGCAGGCCTTGATATCCGTCTCGATCAGCAGGCGGGCTGGCACGAAAAAGCCATCGCGTTGATAGTAGACGAATTTATCCTGGAAGGTGTCGTCGATGGCACTGGAGACCGCGTCCGCCGGTTGATAAACCACGTCTTCGGCCGTCAGCGCCACCGCATTGGCGGGTTGCAAATACCCTGCCATAGGGCCGCAAGGCAAAGCCAGCACCACCAAATACCACGACGCATCCGTGTCTCCCGAAAGGCTGTCACCGTCGCAGGTGATCCTACAGCCGCAAACAGTAACGGTCCGGCAAACCAATGCGGTAAAGGCGACGTAAATCGCCGCATCAGTCGTTGCGCCTAACCGGCAGTGCTTGGCTCAGGCGATGCCGGGACGAACCGCCCGCTCACGGGTCCTTCGACGATTTTGGCCAAACAGGTTCTCCATGGTTTCCGTCAGCCAGTTCAGGATCGTGTACAGAATGCTAGCCGAAAAGCCGCCCAGCAGCGCCACGACCGGCTTCTGCATTGAGCCCTCACCATCCGCCACAACGCCCTTTGCGGCAGCCCCATCAACCGGCATCGCCGTTATCGGGATCAGTTCCGCCAGCAACAGCCCGGCAATCACACCCAGCGCCAGCTTCACCCAATACTCGCTGGAAAACGTGGGCAGGATGGTCATCGCATTAACGGATTTCAGGATATCGAACAGGTTCGCAAAGCACGCGCCCGTTTCCTGCCGCCGACAGCAGGAACAACTGCACCAACAATAGGTTCCAGCCGGAGTTCGACAGCATGCCCCGGTTAAGGTTTTCGTCATTGATCTCCGTAAAGAGGCCGATGCCAAAATAATCACCACGAAAACAAGCCCGACAATCGCCATCCAGCGGGCAACCGGCACCGGTGCCAGCCGATGCTGAAACTTGGCCCGCGCAGCGTGCTGGTACAGATGCGATACCGATCCGGGCAAGGCAGGCGCAATCAACTCCGCCAATTCGGAATGCAACTGCACCAACTGGTCGATCGGCGCGCTACCAAAATTCTCATCAAGCAGGTTCAGTTTGGATGCTGTCTCTTGCGGCATTCGCCGCCCAATCGTCAGCGCATAGGCGCTCATGGCCAGCGATTCCCGCCGCAATTGCACCCGCAGCAGTTCCGCCCGTTCCAGCAATTCGGATGGGCGGTTGGCAATGACCGTGCTTTGCACTGTCTTTTCCGTTGATGGGGATACTGGCTGGTTCGCAGGCCCGCCGGATTCCGTCGTGGCCGTGTTTCCCCCATCCGGCGGGTTTTTCTGCAACATGCCCCTATTCCTCCTTGCGCGGCCCAAGCTGAACGCCTGCCGCCTTTTCATACATGGTGACGGTGATGGAGCTGTCTTTCTTGTTCAGCCCAAGGCCCCGCGCCCATTGGAAAATCTGGCGGGCGGTGTTGGCAAGGAACAGCGGCACACCAAGCGCGTTGGCGAAGTCCGTCTGGAGGCTCTGGTCCTTCCAGGTGATATCCACCGTGCCGCCCGGCTCGAAATCGCCTGAGAGATAGCGCGGCGCGCGCATGTCGAAGGCCACGGAATGGCCGGTAGACTGGCGGATCACGTTGATCATCTGCTGCGGATCGAGCCCTGCCTTCGCGCCCAGCACCATGGCCTCCGCCACAGCAACGGTACCGACCTGGATCAGCATGTTGTTGCAGAGTTTCATGGCCAGGCCCTGGCCGACCTCGCCCATATGGAACAACTGGCGGGCGCAGGAATCGAGCAACGGCTTGATCCGCTCCACCACGTCCGCATCGCCGCCACATATAATAGAGAGGTCGCCGCTCTCCGCCCGCTCCTGGCCGCCGCTGACGGGCGCATCGACGAAATTGATGCCGCGGGGCTTTAGCTCAGCATACCAACGCTTCACCGCCAGCGGGTCGATGGTTGCCATCGACAGGATTACGTCACCGGCCTGCGCCTGGGACTGAAAGCCCTCCGGTCCCATGATGACTTCTTCGGACTGGGCCGTCGTCTCCACCATACTAATGAGCGTCGAGGCCTGTCGCCGCCTTGGCTCCCAACTGTACGAAGTGCGTCATCCGGTTGGGGTTCAGGTCATAGACGACCAGTTCGGCCCCGCCCTTCAGCAGGTTCTCTGCAATGCCGCCGCCCATGACGCCGACGCCGACAATGCCCAAAGTATCCTTCCGGCTTGTTGTTTGATCCGTCATAGCTGGCCTCCATTCACGTCAATAGTCTGTCCGGTCACAAAATCCGCATCACTGGAAGCCAGGAAAGTAATCACCTTCGCCTGATCCTCCGCCACCGCGATACGGCCGAGCGGCACCTTGGCCACTTCCGCGGCTTGGTTATCCTCGTCCCGCACCTCCCAGTGCGGCATCAGCCGCTCGGTCAGCGTTAGGCTCGGTGCGATGGCGTTGATGCAGATGCCGTGCGGCCCCAGCTCAAACGCTAGCTTGCGGGTCATGGCAATGATGCCGCCCTTGGCCACCGCATAGGGCGAGGAGCTTTTGAAGCTGGTCCCGCGCCCGGCGATGGAGGCCAAATTGACGATCTTGCCGGCCTTCTGCGCCTTCATGTGGGGTACGGCAGCATTAATAAAGTGGAACGTCGCCGACAGGTTGAAGTTCAGGATCTTCTGCCAATCGTCGAACGGCATCTGGTCGATCTCGACATCCGGCTTCTCAATGATCGTCGAGCCGCCGACGGCATTGACCAGAATGTCGATATGACCGAACTGGTCCACCATGTCCTGCACCACCTGCTTGGCCTGGGCTTCGTCCATGGCGTCGATGCACATAGGCACGACCTTACCGGGCTGGTTGTCCAGCCCTGCCATCAGAGCATCCAGCCGCGCCTGCTGGTTCTCTACGGCAACAACAGTGCCGCCTTCACGCACGATGATTTCCGTCGTCGCCTTGCCAATACCCGCGCCCGCGGCGGTGATGATCGCGACTTTTCCTTCGAACCGCATGATTCAGCCTCCCATTGCCGTGCGCAGTTTCGCCATGGCTTCAAGCGACTTCTCATGGTCGCCCGCAAAGCGGATGCAGATATGGCTTGCGCCCTGATCGATATAGCCTTTGACGAAGGCCGCGGCTTCTTCTGCCGGGCCGCCAAAGCTCGCCATCCGTTTGCGCAGGATGCGGCCTGGCACGCCGTAATAAGCCTCCAGGAACCTGTCGATACGCGCGATGCCGTTCTCGTGGCTGTCGTCGAGCGCCAGCGTCAGGTAGACGGCAAAGGTCATATCGCCGGGCGCACGGCCTTCTGCCTTGGCGAAGCCTTGGACTTCCTGCCATTGCCCGCCGCACTCTTCCGCGCCGCGCCCTGTCGGAAACCAGCCGTCAAAGTGTTTGGCCGCGCGCTTCAGGGCATTGGGGTGAGAGCCGCCGACCCAGACCGGCGGTCCGCCTTTCTGCACTGGCGTTGGGCCGATCTGCTGGCCAGAGAGCTTCCAGCGCCCGTCCCAATCGACTTTGTCGCCAGTCCAGAGCGCCCGGCAGAGCTGCAAGCCCTCAATCATCCGGCCAATGCGCTTCTCAAACGGCACGCCAGCGCTCTCAAACTCCGCGCGGATGTTCGGCACATCGCCTGCAATGCCATAGCCGAGGATCATCCGGCCGTCGCTCACCTGATCCAGCGTGGAGACCACATGAGCCAGAACTACTGGATTACGCAGCGCGGGCAACAATACCGCCGTGCCCATTTTCACCCGCTTGGTGCGCCCGGCGATGCCTGCCATCAGCGTGAGCGGCTCGTGGCGGGGGCGTGCGGTCAGCGAGTCGCCGATCCAGACCGAGTCATAGCCCAGGTCCTCCGCCTGCTCCGCCAGCTTCAACAGCGGGGCTGCTTCCGGGCGGCCCTCCATGATGGCTTCGCGGGTGGGTATCAGATAGCCGATTTGAGCGGGCATTGGCTGCTTCCTCTATATAGTAGTGTTTGTTGACTGGCATTCTTGCGGCAATCGCGCGGCGTTACCAGCATTGAACAGCTAGGCCGGCCGGCTGACCTTGGCTACCCGCGCCTCCAGCTTGGCTAAGAATGGGTGCATTTCTGCTGCAAACTCTGGCATGGCGCACAGGCGGTCAAAGTGCGCAAAGTTCTTGGGATAGGCTGCCCGCACCGCATCACTCACCACAAGGTCAAGGCCGAGCGCCTGCAACTTGTCGATGTTGGCCTTCTCGCGGCTGAGCTGGCAGATCTCGCAGGCAAAGCAGATATCGGCGATGGAAAGCGACTCACCCACCAGGAAGTGCCGCCCTGGCGAAAGCGCCTGCTCCATCCCTGCCAGGTAGTCGTCGAAGGAGGCAGCCATCCGGCCATGCTCCTCTGCCGATATCCGCCCCCCGTTCAAGGCCAGCAAGTACGTCTGGGAATCCTTCGCCATGACCAGGGTTACGTCCAGAAAGCTGTCGATGCGGGACGCCTCATAGGCATCGCGGCCATAGAGCGGCCTGCGGGCCTCTCCCAACCGGGCTACTGCCCGCAGAATGCTGTTGCTCTCGAACAGGCCGACGGACCCGTCCGGGCTGAATGCGCAAGGCACAGTGCCAAAGGGTATCCGGTCCAGAAATGCTTCCGTCTTATATAAGGGCCTGCCGAAGCCCTTCCGCGCTTGCCTTATATAAGGACTATCCGGGGTGCGCTCGGCCTCGGGCAGGGGCCTTGGCTGCAAGTCCCACAACCAGTTTCCCAATTCCGGCGGCGGTGCGCCGATCACGTCGATCTCCACACCGTTGAATTGGCCAGCGATGGTGGATTTCCAGATACGGGGATTGGGCAGATAAGAGAAAATTACTAGGTTTGCCATGATGCCTCGCGCATTGTGCGTGCCTGCGTGTTGGTTGGTATCTTGGCATGCCATCGGCCACCATGGTACCCTGACCGAACCGTAGATTGGCTCTGTTAAAGAGGAAACGCCCGCGCATGAGTTTACCGCTCGACGACGGCCTGAAGATCGGCATCCAGACGATCCATCGCCAACCTGACCTTCAGGAAGGCCCTTGGCTGCCAAAAATTGACGAAATGGCGGGCTTCATTGATTCGATTGATAAAGCCGGGTTCGATTCGGTTTGGGTCGGCGATCACCTCTCGATGCCACTGCCGTTTTTCGACCCTTTTCTCCTCATCGCTCAGGCTGCCGTGGTAAGCCGGCGGTTGACCTTCGGCACCGGCGTTTACTTGCTGCCGCTGCGCAGTCCAGGGCCGGCTGCCAAGCAGGTTGCAACCCTGGACCACCTGACCGAGGGCCGCTTCATCTTCGGCGTCGGCATCGGCGGAGAGTTCCCGAAGGAGTACGAGGTCGCGGGCGTGCCCATCAACGAACGTGGTGCCCGGCTTTCGGAGGGAATCCAGGCTATGCGGGCGCTTTGGTCGGGCGAGCCGGCGACTTTCCGGGGCAAGCACTATCACTTCGAGGACGTGCTGATGACCCCGCCGCCGCGCCAGAGAAGCGGGCCACCGATCTGGGCCGGTGGGCGTTCGGACCCGGCTTTGCGGCGGATGGGAAGGTTGGCCGACGGCTACCTGTCCTATGTGGTGACGCCGGAAATGTACTCAAATGCGTTGACCAAGATTAGCCAGGCAGCAAAAACCGTGGGTCGCCAAGTGAAACAGTTCGGAACTGGCCACCTTTTATTTGCACGTGTCGATAATAGTTATGAATCGGCCTTGAATATTGCGACCGACAGCCTCTCGAAGCGCTACGCCATGGACTTTCGCCGGGCGGCTGAGCGTTACACTGCTCTAGGCAATCCGCAGCAGGTTGCGGAACGCATCATGGAATTTTACAACGCTGGCGTGCGGCATATTTCGGTTGATCTTGTCGGACCGTACGAAAGAAGAATGGAGCAAATTGAACGCTTTGCCGCAGAGGTGATGCCGATATTGTGGCAGCGTGTGAAAAAATCCGGCTAACGGGGCCGTCAACGTGCTGGCGGTCCCGCAGAAAGCACAACCTAAGCGAGCGGTGGCGGCAGCTGATCTTTGCTGCGCCGCATTTCGCCTTTCTGAAGCTGATTTATAACTAATTATACCTGCATACTTACGCTAGAAATTTTATAAAAAAACTGAGCGAATCTGCGGCTTACAGCGTTTTCCATGTTCGTTAATCCGGGTGTTACAGAGTGTTAATACTTTTTTGTTGTTTGACTCTGAATCAAATGTTGACGTGAAAGCCCCGGTCTGCTTCAGTATAGTTGTAACGAGCGGATAGGACAGCAATTCCAGTTTCTAAGCCTCCAAGGATTTGGGGGAATTGGCTAACAAGGATCTTGCGAAAACCTACCAAGTTCGTTATATGAGAGCGTGTATCGGGTGCCGTAGGTTAACATCGGCGGGGGATGGTAACTACGGAGAAGCAAAACAACTTTAAGACTTTAGCTTCTGCGAGCGTGATCGCACTTCTGACTGCAACCTCCTTTGCAAGTATTACCGTTAACACCGAAGGCGTTGAGCTGTTTTCGTTGGCTGGCGCTACGACCGGTGACACCACGGGCAATAGCAATGGGCTCCTCCTCGGCCCTGCACAGACCCTCGACTGGACATGCGTGTGATCAACACCGCACCTCCGGGCTCTTCAAACACCAACGGTACTGCTACCTATCGCTTCTCCGCAACGCAGGACGCTATGATCAGCCTGACCTCCACGCAGAACCCGTTTGATGGCATGACCAACCTGGCTCTTGATCTTATGGTCAACGGCAGCAACGTTGGCAGCATTTCTTCTTAACTCCTTCGGTGCTTTCGCCGCCATTGGTGCCGGCAGCCTGACCAATGCCTCCCCGGTTTCGGTTGATGCGGGTGACGTGATCGACGTCGTGTCCTCCTGGGACGACATCACCAGGCCTGTTCGAAGTCGATTTCGTTCTGTCGGCTGAAGCTGACAACAATCTGGGCGACGTTCCGCTGCCCGCTACCGCGCTGCTGCTTATCGGCGCGCTCGGTGGCCTCGGCTACGTGGCACGGAAGCGGTCGTAACACCGTTCTGCCGATGAATGGAAAAATGCGGGTATAACGCTCCATTCATCAGCAAACCCGATACAAGCTTCTTGGGAAGCGCCGGTGCTCTTCCGCGTGCGCAGTTGCAACTGATGCATCTGCATGAATTATGGCAGGGAAGTGATCGCGTCTCAGTGGTGCGGCCTTGATCCTTTCCCAAGGGTGATTTACCCCTTGTTCACGCCAATCTGCGCATCACATTGTGCAGACAAGAAGATTTCCAGTACAGACAATCGAAGAGGCTAACGGCATGCTTACGATGTTGGTGCGGTCCCTGAATTGGCTTCCCATCGCCCTTATCCTTACGCTGACCGCTTGCGACAGCGTAGAAGACCGTGCTCAACGCCATTATAAAAATGACCTGGAACTGCTGGAACAAAAGCAGATAAAAAAGCAGCTTTGGAATTCCGCAACGCTGTTGAGCTTTTCGGTGATTTTACCGAAGCCCGCTTTGAATTGGCAAAGCTTCAAGAAGCAGAAGGTAACCTCTCCAGGGCTCTGCAAAACTACATCAAAATTACGGAGGTAGATCCTAATCACATCGGCGCGCTGGTCCGGTCGTCCAATATCATGCTTATAGTCAGCCACGTAGACCGCGTGGCTGCCAATGTTGAACACGCCTACAAATTGGCACCCGATAAGCTGGAAGTGCTGCTTAGCCTGGCGTTAACCAGATTGCGCCAAGAACGTTACGAGGACGCAGTTGCCGTCGCCAAGGTCGCGCTGAAACTCGTCCCGGCAGACAGCAAAATTGGTCTCATTCTGGCGTCCAACGAATTCCGCAACGGTGACTACGCAGCTGCCAACGCTACGCTGGAGCGCTTCCTGGAGGTTAATCAGCGTGATATCCCTCTGAACATCCTGCAGATCCGCGTCTTGGATGCCTTAGGCGACACGGCGAAGACATCTGTCCACCTCCAAAAGATGACCCAGCTCTTTCCGGACAATCTGGAAATCCGCCGGGTACTGACGCGTTGGTACATTGCGCAAAAGGACCTGCCTCTCGCAGAAAAAGAACTGCGCAAGCTGCATGAGCTGGAGCCGGACTCGGCGGAAGCGCTGCGCAACCTCCTGCAATTCGTAACCGATTCCCGAGGAGAAGCAGCAGCCCGCGAGGAAATTCTCGGTCAAATTCAGCGGGTAAAAACCCCGGCGCTGAAACTGCCGCTTCAGGTTATGTTGGCGGAAATGGACTACGAGGCCGGCCGCAAGGATGAAGCTAACACGCTGCTAAGCGAAATACTCGCCAATGAAGCAAGCACTGGACCCGCATTGGAGGCGCGTCTGTTGCTCGGCCAGATCCGGGCGCGTGAAGAGAAGTTCGATGAGGCCATGGACGCAGCGAAAAGCGTTCTGGCGGTCGATCGGAAGAACGCACTTGCGCTGGGTTTGCGGGCCGCCATTCATTCGGAGCGCAATAACCACGAACAGGCCGTTATCGACGTCCGGGCCGCGATGAACGAGAGTCCCAGAAACATCAATCTGCGCCGCTTGTCGTCCCGGATCTACGCACGCAACGGCAACGCCGATTTGGCCTTGGAAAGCCTCGCGACCACTGTAGTGCTATCTGGTTATAGTTCGAAATATGCTCAGGAGTACGCAGCCTATTTGCGTAACAGCGACCAGCAGCGGGCGATTGGGGCGGTGCTGTCAGAATCAGCGCGCCGCCACCCCAAGAACCGGGAATTGCTGGCAGCCCTCGCGGCGGTACGGCTGAGGCTTCAGGACTGGGCCGGTGCTGAGCAAGCTGCCGCGGCTTTGCGGGCCTTGGAGTCCGGTTTGACGGCGGACCAAGGTCCTGTCCGGCCAGCAGCGTTACGGCGAGAGCATCGAGTTACTGCAGCGTCTGGCGGAATCCAACGCCGAGAGCGCGTCAATCATGGCGGCTTTGACCCAGGTTTACATCAAGGCCGGTTAGACCAGCCAGGCACGTGCCTACATCGATCAGGTGCTGACGAAGAGCCCGGAAAATACCGCCGCGCTGCGTATCAGCGGAGCCTTGCACGCCCTGAACGACGATCTGGAGAATGCGGAAAAATTCTTCCGGCAATCGATCCTCGCCGATCCTCAGGATGCTTTGGGATTTTTGGTCCTGGGCCGTTTCCTGCGCGATCATGACCGGAAGGACGAGGCAGAAGAAATCATTCAGGCGGGCGTGGCGAACGTCCCGGTAACGTGGCCCTGCACATTCACTTGGCCGACCTGCTGTTGCAGCGCGGAGAATTCGATCAGGCAATTCAGGAGTTTGAGACGGTCTACGATCTCCAGCCTGATTCGCTGGTAGCAGCGAACAATCTGGCCAGCATGCTGGCGGATTTCCACGCCAGCAGCCCGGAATTGGTCGATCGCGCCTATGCGATTGCACAGCGGCTCGCCACCTCTAACAACCCTGCGCATATGGATACCTATGTCTGGATCCTGTACCTGCGCGGAGAATACGCGTTGGCGTTGCGCAGCCTGAAACCGGCTGCGGCCCAGTTGCGTAATAGTCCCTGGGTCCAATATCACGCTGGCATGGCCTATATGCAGGTGAAGGACTTCGCACCCGCGCACCGGCACTTGCAGGCGGCGCTGGACGCAGGTGGCCAGCACATGTTCCCGCTGCGGGAGCAGGTACAGGAAGCGCTCGACAAAATCGCAACTCAGTAGCGATTAGTGCTGGTGGATCAAGCCGTGGTTTCGTCTATCGCGGGCGCAAGCCATCGGGAAAAGGATTGCCGGGCGCGCGCGACCATGGCGGCGCGGCGCTCTTTCTTGCCGGCTTTGCGGCGGCCCTTGGCAAGCTCTGCCTTCACCGGTGGGAACAGGCCGAAATTCACGTTCATCGGCTGAAACACACCGGGCGTTTCTGCGCCGAGAGTACCGCCTGTCACATGCGCTAGCAACACACCGAGCGCGGTGTCTACCGGCGGCGCTATTGCTGCTCCTCCGCTCCGTTCCGCCAAGGCGAACCGCGCGGCTAACAGACCAACCGCCGTGCTCTCCACGTAACCTTCGACGCCGGTCACCTGCCCTGCAAAGCGCAGGTGCGGCGCGGCTTTCAGGCGAAGCTCGCTGTCCAGCACCACCGGCGAATTCAGGAAGGAGTTGCGATGGATGCCGCCGAAGCGCGCAAATTCCGCGTTTTTCAGGCCCGGCACCATGCGGAACACTTCTGCCTGCGGGCCATAGCGCATCTTGGTCTGGCAGCCGACCAGATTGAACAGCGTACCCAGCGCATTGTCCTGGCGGAGTTGCAGGATGGCGTAGGCCTTGACCGTGGGGTTGTGCGGATTGGTCAGGCCCACCGGCTTAAACGGACCAAAGCGCAGGGTTTCCGGCCCGCGCGCCGCCATCACCTCAATTGGCAGGCAGCCCTCAAAATAGGGCGTATTCTTCTCCCAGTCGCGGAATTCGGTCACGTCCGCCGCGTCCAGCGCCTCAATGAAGGTGTAGTATTGCGCCTCGTCCATCGGGCAATTCAGGTAGGCGGCAACCTCTCCGCCCGGCCCCGGCTTGTCGTAGCGCGACTGGAACCAGGCTTTGCTCATATCCACCGAGTCACGGTGTACGATTGGCGCAATGGCGTCGAAGAATGCCAGGGAATCCTCGCCGCAAGCCTGCCGGATAGCCTCAGCCAGCGCGGGGGAGGTCAGCGGCCCGGTTGCGACAATCGTCTGTCCCCACTCTTCAGGTGGCAATCCCTCGACCTCGCCCCGGTCGATGGTGACGAGCGGGTGCTGCTCCAGCTCGGCGGAGACGGCGGCGGCAAAACCCTCCCGGTCCACGGCCAGGGCGGCACCTGCGGGCACCTGATGCTTGTCCGCCGCCCGCATGATAATGGAGCCGCACTTGCGCAACTCCTCATGCAGCAGGCCGACGGCGTTTCCCTCCGCGTCATCCGACCGGAAGGAGTTGGAACACACCAACTCCGCCAGCCGGTCGGTCTGGTGTGCATCGGTTCCGCGCACGGGCCGCATTTCGTGGATGACCACTGGCACGCCTGCGCTCACCAACTGCCAAGCCGCTTCGGAACCAGCAAGGCCGCCGCCGACTATATGAACCAGGTTTTTCGTCACTGGGGCTTATTCATTCATCAACAAGTGGATGAGGGCAGAGGTATCGTAGCGTCCGCCGCCACGCGCCTGCACCGTCGAGTAGAACTGGTCGACCAGCGCCGTCACCGGCAGCCGCGCGCCGTTGCGGTTGGCTTCAGCCAGGCAGATGCTCAGGTCCTTGCACATCCAGTCGACGGCAAAGCCGAACTCGAACTCGCCCTTGATCATGGTGTTGCCGCGGTTTTCCATCTGCCAGGACTGCGCTGCACCCTTGGAGATCACCTCCAACACCTGAGAGACATCCAGGCCGGCCTTCATGCCGAAGTTCAGGCCCTCGCTCAACGCCTGCACCAGACCCGCAATGCAGATTTGGTTCACCATCTTGGTAAGCTGGCCGCTGCCTGCCTCACCCAGCAGGGTCACTGCCCGGCCGTAGCAGTCCATGGCAGGTTTGGCCGTGTCGAAGGCTGCCTGATCGCCGCCGCACATCACGGTCAGCGCGCCATTCTCCGCGCCCGCCTGCCCGCCGGAGACCGGGGCATCGATGAAGTTCAGGCCCATACCCTTGGCCGCAGCGTACATCTCCCGCGCGACTTCGGCAGATGCCGTGGTGTGATCGACGAAGATCGTGTCCTTGCCCATGGTCTGGAACGCACCGTCGGGGCCGGTACACATCGCCCGCACGTCGTCATCGGCGCCGACACAGGCGAAGACAATGTCCTGCCCCTTGGCCGCTTCCGCCGGGGTTGCTGCGGATTTGCCGCCATGCTCGGCTACCCACTGGTCGGCTTTCGCTTTGGTACGGTTATAGGCGGTCACGGTGTGGCCGCCTTTCGCCACCAGATGCCCCGCCATTGGGTAGCCCATGACGCCCAGGCCCAGGAATGCAACGTTTGCCATTGGTTTGTTTCCTTATCGCTTTACTTTTTCGCGCGCGAGGCTTCTTCAACCATCGCCGGATTAATCAACTCTTCATGCATTTTCTGCCACAACTCCTCGTCGGGAGTCAGCAGGCAGACATAGCCTCTTTCCGCTGGGCGGTAGTCTGAGCCGTCGCCCATGCGCGCAATGCCGCCAGCTTCCTGGTGCAGTAGGATACCTGCGGCATGATCCCAGGGGTTCATGCGGGTATAGACACCGAAATTCGTGCGCCCCATCAGCCGCGAGAGATATTCCTGGCCCACGCACCGCGCGTTGAACACCAGGCCCATGCGGCCGCGGCCCCGGCCATAGAGGTCCCGGTACGCCTCTGACCAGCGCACGAACCGGCCATAAATCGCACCGTTCAGGGCGCGATCCTCGTCCGGTCGCCTCACCCGCAGACGCCGTGTATCCATGAAGGCACCTTCGCCCTTTGCCCCCATAGCCATACGCTTGGATAGCGGGTCATAGATCCAGCCAGTCACCGTCTCGCCCTTGATAACCAGCGCCACGATCACCGCGACGATGGGCATGCCCTGGGCATAATTGCCGGTGCCGTCCAGCGGATCGAGGACCCAGACCGGAGCGTCTTCTTCCAGCAAGGCCAAAATCCCACGGTCGTCATGCACCGCTTCTTCGCCAACCACCAGCGACCCCGGCAGCAAAGGCACCAGCGCCTTTGCCAGTTCCCGCTCCATGGCCAAATCCACTGCGGTGACAAAATCTCCGGGTGATTTTTCGTTAATGTCGTCGTGAGAGAGAGTCACGAAATGCGGTACCAGCTCGCGCTCCGCCACTTCGCGGATCACATCGGCTACTCGGTCAATGTCAGGGATCATGGGCGGGGCCTTAGGGCGCGTCGGGGCTTCTTTCTAAAGCAGATCCCGATCGGTGGGGATCGGATAAATCTGCTCGTACTCTTAAATTGAGAGCATCTTACCCGGCAAACTGGTTGCTTTGGCGATTCAATTTGAACGGGTGATGCTCCAGCCGGGCCAGGTCTGCCGGGTCCAGCGCGACCGTCAGATGCGCGCCTTCCTCCCCGTCTTCCCGGTTCAGCACTTGCCCCCGGCGGTAGAGCCAGGCCAGCGTTTTGCCGTCGGCATAGTCCACGTCCAGCTCGATAATGGTGCGCTGCGCCGCCAGCCGGGCGTCGATAGCATCCATTAGCTCATCGCAACCATCGCCGGTCAGGGCGGAGGCCATGACAAACCGTTGGCCGTCCACCAGCTTCGCCAGCTGGGCGCGGTCTTCGGGCGGCAACAGGTCGGACTTGTTCAGCACTTCGATCATGGCTTTGGAGTCGTCGCCGGTCAGGCCCAATTCCTCCAGCACCTGCTCCACATCCCACTTTTGCGCGCCCGTATCCGGGTCCGCGGCATCGCGCACATGCAACAGCAGGTCTGCTTCCAGCACCTCTTCCAGGGTCGCGCGGAAGGCCGCTACCAATTGCGTCGGCAGGTCGGAGATAAAGCCCACTGTGTCGCTGAGGATTACGGTTCGCCCGCCCGGCAGTTTGACCGAGCGCATGGTCGGGTCGAGCGTGGCGAACAGCAGGTCTTCCGCCATGACATCGGCGCGGGTCAGGCGGTTGAACAGCGTGGACTTTCCCGCGTTGGTGTAGCCAACGAGGGCAACCACCGGGTATGGCACTTTCTTCCGCGAAGACCGGTGCAGGCCGCGAGTGCGCTGGACTTCCACCAGATCCTTTTTTAGCTTGATGATGCGGTCATCAATCAAGCGGCGGTCAAGCTCGATCTGCCGCTCGCCCGGGCCGCCCATAAAGCCCGCACCGCCGCGCTGCCGCTCCAAGTGGGTCCAAGAGCGAACCAATCGGGTTCGCTGGTAGGTCATCTGGGCAAGCTCCACCTGAAGCCGCCCTTCTGCTGTCCGCGCCCGTGCTCCGAAAATTTCCAGGATCAGGCCGGTACGGTCGAGAATCTTGGCGTGGATTTCACGCTCCAGGTTGCGTTGCTGACCGGGGGTGAGTTGACTGTCGATGATAACGACATCGATCTCATCAGCTTCACACCGGGTTTTCAGGTCCTCCATCGCACCAGCGCCCAGCAACGTTGATGGGCGCACTTTGCGCACGGGCGCAACCCAGGCGTGCTTCACCACCAAATTGATGGCGGAGGTCAGGCCAACTGCTTCCTCCAGAGCGCCCTCGGCGGTTCTGGAGGCCGGTTGGCCTGCCACGTCTGGATGTACGACGATTGCCGTTTCCGGCGATAGCTCGGTTACCTGAAAACGGTGCCCGTCTTTGGCTTGAGTCAAGCGGTAGCCTCTGCTGAAGCCTCTTCGGCTTCCGGCCCTTCCCACAACGACAGCGGTTGGGAGGGCATTACTGTCGAAATGGCATGTTTATAGACAAGCTGCGAGTGGCCATCACGGCGCAGTAGAATAGAGAAGTTATCGAACCAGCTGATGACGCCCTGCAACTTCACGCCATTCATCAAAAACACGGTTACCGGGATTTTGCTTTTTCGTACGCCGTTGAGGAAAACATCCTGAAGGTTTTGTTGTTTTTGGGTAGCCATTGAACTGGCCCTTTTCTTTTGTTGCGCATATGCCTGTTTCTAAATGGCATCTGGGAGGTTCGCAGTATGTCAGCCAAAGCGCCCCATGCACTCCAACCGCTAAACACTTAAGAAGTTTAAAGGTGTTCGGCAAGAGTGTGCATCAAATCAGATAGAATCGGTACCGCTAAATCCGGTTCCAGGCCGGCCGGCAAGGGGGAGGGGTTCGCTGCTGCGTGCTGCAGCAGGATAGCGGTGCAGCCGGTTGCGCGCGCGCTTGCCATGTCTGTGCTGGAATCGCCTACAAACCAGATATGCGGCCCAGCCTCGAGCCCAATCGGCGCCAGCGCCATGTGAACCGGTGCCGGATCCGGTTTATCGGCGGCGGCGTCTGTTGCCCCTACAACCGAGCGGAACCGTGGGTTCCAGCCAAGATGGGCCACTTCCTTGCGCAGGTAGTCGCCGTTCTTGTTCGACACCAGCCCCATTGGCAGCGGCGCTCCTGCGGTCAGCAATGCCTCTGCCCCATCCAGCACCTGCATGACGTTCAGGTGATGTTTCTCGAACCCGGCATAGAAGATATCCCTGGCCCTCTCCCAATCCTTGCCGAACAACACGGGAAAGCTGTCCCGCTGGGAGGCGCTAATGCGCTCCATGGCCTCGTCACGCGACCAGGCAGGCTTGTCGAATGCCGCCAGCGCCTCGTTGATAGCCGCCAGAATGGCGTCCCAGTTGTCGATCAGCGTGCCGTCCCAGTCGAACAGGATCGCTTTCGGTGCGGGCAGGGTCAACGCCATCTCCTATGCAGCCTCAGCAGCGCAGAACGCGCGATAAAGGCGGTTTATGTCCAGGCTGGTGCTTCCTGGCTTGCCATTGGCGATTACGGCATCGTCGATCTGTACGATGGGAAAGACCGCCATCCTGGTGGAGGTAATGAATATCTCCCGCGCCGCTTTCGCTTCTGTGAGGGTGAAGGGCCGCTCGTCTACGGTCAGGCCGGCGAACCTGGCCAGTTGCAACACCCGGTCCCGCGTTATTCCCCCCAGAATGGCGTTGGTGGCCGGATGGGTGACCAGCGTGCCGTCTGTGGACACCATAAAGACGTTGGTGGAGCCCCCCTCGGTTACCACCTCATCTTCATCCCGCACAAACAGGGCCTCCGAAGCGCCATGCTCGCGGGCCTTTTGCTTGGCCAGCACGTTTGGCAGCAGAGCGACCGACTTCACATCACAGCGTTTCCAGCGGATTTCCGGCACACTCAACAGCGAGCCGCCCGCTTCTACCTGCGCTTCCGACGGCAGGTTCTGGTTGCGCGCTGTCATGACGAAATTCGGTGGCGTCGGACCGGTTGGAAAGGGTGCGTCCCGCCTGGCAGTGCCACGGGTCAGTTGCATGTAGAGAATGCCATGGCGGACCCGGTTCAGCCGGATCATCCTGGCCATGGCCTGCCGCATCGAAACGCGGGGCATGGCGGGCGGCAGCAACAGTCCGGCCAACGAGCGGTCCCACCGATCCAGATGCGGGATCTCATCGACGTAGTGGCCATTGTGGATACTGATGACCTCGTAAATACCATCGGCAAACTGAAAGCCGCGGTCTTCAACCGACACGGCGGCCTCGGAATGGGGTGTGTAGCGCCCGCTGACATAGGCAATCCGGCTCATGAAACCCCTAAAAGTGCTCTAGGTTGACGGCAAACGTGCGCTCGACTTTTTTGACGACCGGCCCCGTCGCAAAAATAACGACCCGGTCCTGCGGTTTGATTATCGTATCCGCGCGCGGGATGATCACCTCGCCATTCCGCACGATCGCCCCAACAAGTGCGCCGTGGGACAGCTTGGACTGCGCCAGGGTCTTGCCGACAATGGCGGAGGACTCCATCGCTTCGATATCGATGATTTCGCCGAAGTTGTCGCCAATGGAGTGAACTGCCCGCACCCGGCCCCGCCGCACCCGCTGTAGAATGGTTGAAGCGGTAATGGCGCGCGGATTGATGATCACGTCCAGACCCAGCGGCGTCAGAAGCTCCGTGTAGGCGGGCCTGCCGACCAGGACGATGGCCTGCTTCGTGCCATGCCGTTTCGCCAGCAAAGAGGCCAGGATATTGGTTTCATCGTGTTCGGTCACAGCGATGATGGAGTCCGCCCTGGAGGCACTCGCCTCTTCCAGTATTTCGGGGTCCATTGCATCGCCATTCAGCACCGTCGTGCGGGGCAAAAGCTGGGCGATATGGGCGGCGCGCTCCGGCGACAGTTCAATAATCTTGGCGCTGATGTCACGGTCGACCTCTTCAATCAGCCCTGCCAACCGCCGGCCCACGTTGCCGCCGCCAATGATGATGACCCGGTGACTTTCCGGCACTTTCTGGCCGATGGTTTCCATGCAGCGTGGCACGTGGTCTGTGTCCGCAACGAAGTAGATCTCGTCGCGCGGGAACAATTGGTCCTGATCGCTGGGCACAAAGGGCCGGCCTTCGCGCACCACTCCGACCACGTTCATGTTCAGGTCGGGGAAAAGCGCTGTCAGCTGCCGCAGGGGCGTATTGATGATCGGGCATTCTTCGCCCAGCCTGGCACCGACCAGCCGCACAGCACTATCGGCTAAGGCAATCATCTCCGTCGCGCCTGGTGCCCGCAACCGCCGCATGATTGCCCTGGCGACCTCCTGCTCGGGTGAGATGATCTCGTCGATGGGCAGCGCACCTTCGGCGAACAGGCCCGGCCACCGCTCGTTCGAATATTCTTCGTCGCGGACCCGCGCGATCTTGGTTGGCACGCTGAACAGGTGTTGGGCGACTGCGCAGGCCATCATGTTGACCTCGTCGGATAATGTCGTGGCGATCAGCATGTCGGCGTCCGCCGCGCCTGCTTCCTCTAGAACGCTTGGGCGCGAGGCGTAGCCGACAATACCCCGTAAATCGAGACTATCGTCCAGACGCCGGATCAGCTCTTCCGATTGGTCGATAACGACCACGTCGTTTTCTTCACTCGACAATTGCCGGGCAAGGGTCGTGCCAACTTGGCCTGCGCCGCAGATAATCACTTTCATCGCAAGGTACTCACGGCCTGTCCGCGTTGAGTTGCACACCCAAAGACCTCAGCTTTCGGTGCAATGCCGAACGTTCCATCCCGACGAATTCCGCCGTACGGGAGATATTGCCACCAAACCGCTCAATCTGGGCCAGCAAATAGTCGCGCTCGAACTGTTCTCTCGCCTGGCGAAGGGATAGGGACAGGGATTCTATTGGCTGCCGCGCTGCTGACGTTTCTTGCAGCTTGCCGGTAATCTCGGGCGGCAACGCTTCGGGCCCGATCTCCGCTGTATCGCCGGCGAGTATCAGCGTGCGTTCGATCGTGTTGCGCAGTTGGCGCACATTGCCCGGCCAGTCATAGGCCTGCAAATGGGTCAACGCCGGGTCGGTTAGCACCGGTACTGGACGCCCGGCGGCCATCGCAAACCGCGCCATAAAATGCGCCGAAAGTTCGCCGATATCCTCGCGCCGCTGCCGCAGCGGTGGCACATCGATCGGCACCACCGCCAGACGGTAGTAAAGCTCCTCGCGGAAAGTCCCTGTCTGCACGGCTGCCTGCAGGTCCCGGCTGGTGGTGGCCATCACCCGAACCTGCACCTGCACTTGCGAGGTACCGCCGACGCGCAGAAACGCCTGTTCCTGTAGCACCCGCAGGATCTTTGCCTGCGTCTCCAGCGGCATATCCGAGACTTCGTCCAGCAGCAACGTGCCGCCATGGGCTTGCTCGAATGTACCGATCAGGCGGTTGCCGTCCGGTGTCTGCGCTTCTGCCCCGAACAAGCCGATTTCCATGGTTTCAGGCTCGATAGTAGCGCAATTGACCACGACAAAGGGGCCATCCGCATGCAGAGAGTTTTCGTGGATATGCCGTGCAACCGACTCCTTGCCAACTCCGGCCGGGCCGGAGATCAGCACCCGGCTGTTGGTCGGGCCGACCTTGGAAATGGCCTGGGCCAAGCCGCGTGAGGCCGAGGATTCCGTCACTATCGTCTGGTTGCCGGCGATGGCCCGCAGCTCCTGGTTCTCGCGCCGCAGCTGCGCAGTTTCTATCGCACGCTGCACCACCAGCAACAGCCGGTCCGTCTTAAACGGCTTTTCGATGAAGTCGTACGCGCCTGCACGGATCGCCGCGACCGCGGTCTCTATATTCCCATGACCGCTGATCATGACGGCAGGCGTTCCCGGCGCTGCCTTTTGCACGGCCGACAGCAGTTCCAGGCCGTCCAAGCGGCTGCCTTCCAGCCACACGTCCAGGATTGCCAGGCTGGGCTGACGCTCAGTGATCGCGGCCATGGCGGCATCGGAGTCGGCCGCTTCCCGTACATTATAGCCTTCGTCGGACAGAAGTCCGGCAATCAGCAACCGGATGTCCGCTTCGTCATCGACAACGAGAATGTCACGCGCCACCTTTGACCTCCTCGTCCGCCGGGCGGGCCTGAAAGCCAATCTGCACGCTCGCGCCGCCACCGGCACGATCGCTGAAGCGCAGCCAGCCGCCGTGGTCGTTGATAATTTTCTGGACGATCGCCAGTCCCAGGCCCGTTCCTTTGGTTTTAGTGGTCACATAGGGATCGGTCAGCCGTTCCCGAACCTGCGGCGGCAGTCCGATGCCATTGTCGGACACATCGATCGTAATCCAGTCATCGTTGCGCGTCAGCGAGACGGAAACCTGACCAGGCTCGGCACCGGCAGGGCGTTGCATGATTGCCTGTGAGGCATTTTGCAGAACATTCGTCATCACTTGGTTAAGCTGATCCTGGTCGCAATAGGCCTGAACATCATCGTCCAATCCTAGCACGGCAAACGTGATTGTTGGCTCCGCATTTTGTTGCAAGGTCACGGACTCCCGCACCATCGCGGCGAAGTTGCACCACTCCTTTCTTGCGGCGGGCATGCGGGCAAAGTCCGAAAACTCGTCCACCAACCGGCGCAGATTGTCGACCTGTCGGACGATCGTATCGGTGCATTGCACAAAGGTATCCGGATCGCTCTCGATCTCTGCCAGATATTTCCGCTTTAGCCGCTCCGCCGACAGCTGAATGGGTGTCAGCGGGTTCTTGATTTCGTGCGCGATACGGCGGGCCACGTCTGACCATGCCGCTTTGCGCTGCGCATCCAGCATGTCGCTGATGTCGGTAAAGGTGACCACGATCCCGGCATCGCTGCCTAGTTCCGCGGTGACGCGTACCAGCAAGGTCCGGATGCCTTGCGGCGTCTCATATTCCAGCTGGCCTTCCGCCGTTGCTGCCGGCATCCGGCGGGCAGACGCCAGCAGAGCGGCGACTTCCGGCAGTATCTCTGCCAGTTCATGATCACGGTACTGTTTCAGGTCGAGGCCCAGCAGGTGGCTCGCCAGCCGGTTCGGATAGCGGATGCGGCCCTCGCCATCCAGTCCGATCACCCCGGCGGCAACCCCTGCCAGGACGGCCTCGGTAAAGCGCCGCCGTTGATCCAGCTGGCGGTTCGCCTCGATCAATTCCTGCCGTTGGGCGCGCAACTGCGCTGTCATGCGGTTGAAGACGCGGCCCAGGGATTGAAATTCGCTGGCCTGGCCCAGCGGGTTTAGCTGCACCTCCAGGTCACCGGCCCGCACCCGCTCCGCCGCCTCCATTAGGGCTGACAGCGGGCGCGCCAATTGCCCGGCGATGGTCAGGCCGAACCAGATGGCGACTAACACCAGCAGCAACGCCAGCACGCCAAACATGGCGGCAAAGGTCAGCTCGATATCAGCACGCTCGATCTGAAGTTGCTGGAAACGGCCCACCGCCGCCCGGACCTCGCCAACCCGGTTCAGGACCAGACGGTCGACCGCTCTGCCCAGGTAGAGGAACTCGTCGGGGTCCTGCCTGACCCGCACCAGGGCGCGCAGCCGGTCTCCGTCGCGGCCGACGACAACCGCCACCTCACCCGCACGCGCCCTGGCCAATGCCCAATCCGGCACCCGCTCCCCAGCCATGCTCTCTGTCTCGCCGACCCTTGCGGAAACATGGCCATCGGTATCGAACAGGGCGACGGCGACAAGGTCACGCCACTGCATATGCTCCTTCAACTGCGCGGTCAGGGTATTGGGATCCGATTGTCCGTTATCGCTGACCCGCCGCAGGTCCGTCACAATGGAAAGCGCATCCCTGGCCGCTGCCCGGCTCTGCTCCTGCAAATAGGCCTCAGCCACGGTCAGCGAGTTCGAGAGCGCTGTGTCCACCTGGCTGCTGAACCAGTTTTGCAGGCCGTTGTGCATGAAGACGACGCTAAACGTCGTCACCACAATCGCCGGCGCTGCTGCCACCAGGCTGAACGAAGCCACCAGCCGCACATGCAGACCAGAGCCCGCCGTGCGCCGCCGCCGCTCCATCCACAGGCCGACTGCCCGGTAGGCGATCAATCCGGCAATCGCCAGCAACAGCACCAGGTCCAGGTTCAGCAGCAACAGCAGCGTGGTGGGCGACGCAGGCAGGAACGGTACGGAGCCGGTAAAAGCGGCATAGGTCAGCGCTGTCGATAACAGCGCCGCCAGTACCAGTGCCACCGAAAGCCGCTGGCCGACCCGCCACCGCCGCACGATATGGCGCGCCCGCTGGAACCGCTCGGTCAGCCGGCCAAGCCGGGAACCCGGCGCTGGAAAAGCACCCAGCCTCAAGTGCGGGCAAGCTCCTTCTCTACCAGCATGGCCCAATAGCTCGCGCCATAAGGCAGGGCCTCGTCGTTGAAGTCATAGCGCGGGTTATGCACCACCACGCCGCCATGCTCGTCCACCTTGCCATTCCCCATGCGGATGTAGCAGCCCGGCTTCTCGTTCAGCATGAAGGAGAAATCCTCCGACCCCATGCCCTGGGGCGCGTCCGTATCGACCTTGTCCTCTCCGCAGAGCACGCGGGCGACATCCGCGCAGATCTCCATATGGTCCGGATCGTTGACCGTCGGCGGATAGCGCCGCTCGTACCGCACCGTGGCAGTTGCATCGTGCGCCGCCGCGATGCTGGTTGCTATCGCTGTCATCCGCGCCTCGGTCTGGTCCTGGATTTCGGGCTTGAAGCAGCGCACCGTGCCGCGCAGCACCACCTTCTGCGGGATGACGTTCCAGGTATCGCCGCCATGCACCTGGGTGATGCTGACCACCACGCTATCTATGGGGTTCACGTTGCGGCTGGCGATGGTTTGCAGGCCCATGACGATCTGCGCCTGCACCACGATGGGGTCGATGCCCTGGTTCGGGCGGGCAGCATGGCTGCCATAGCCTTCAATTTCAATCTCGAAGATGTCATAGCCCGCCATGGAGGGGCCGGCTCGCATCATCACCTCACCCACCGGCAGGCCCGGCGAGTTGTGCATCCCATAGACGGCATCGGCGGGGAAGCGCTCGAACAGCCCTTCCTCCACCATCACCCGGCCACCGCCCTCATTCTCCTCCGCCGGTTGGAAGATAAAGTAGATGGTGCCGTCGAAGTTCCGGTTCTCCGCCAGATACTTGGCCGCACCCAGCAGCATGGTCGTGTGCCCGTCATGGCCGCAGGCATGCATCTTGCCGGGGTTCTGGCTCTTGTAGGG
The DNA here is from genome assembly GCA_965202745.1 of Alphaproteobacteria bacterium. Lineage (GTDB taxonomy): Bacteria > Pseudomonadota > Alphaproteobacteria > Bin95 > Bin95 > JACKII01. The sequence continues at coordinate 3,132 of CBDBCB010000008.1, read as the reverse complement.
GACGTCGTTGGCTTCCTCGATGTCGAGAGCATCCATGTCCGCCCGAAGGCCGATTGAGCGTTTGCTCGTGCCATTGCGCAGCACCGCGACGATGCCTGTTTTGGCGATGTCCCGGTGGATTTTGTCCATGCCGAACTCCTCCAGCCTGGCCGCCACATAGTCGGAGGTCCAGACCTCCTCAAAGGCCGTCTCCGGATGCTGATGCAGCGTCTGCCGCCACTCGGTCATCTCGTCGTGGAATTGGCCGATGCTGTTGATGATGGGCATGGGTCTGGCTGCTCCGTAGCGGTTCGTTCAGGCGGATATTAGCGTCTGGCTGGGGAGCTTAGCATTTTGGCGCGGGGGTGAACATTGGGAGGTTACGGTGGCGAACGCGGTACTTGGAGAGTGCTTTGGGCGGTCCGAAAAAAACATGAACGAAAGTAAATTTTTATACGCAAAACTAAATGTTTTGAGGGCCAAACGGTTTAGGTAGTGTTTATCTAAAGTTTACCTGATGTTTATCATTGGTTCAGGCCGGATCAAATTCTCCAATAAAATAGAGCTCCGACCTTTAAGGATCAGTTGGTGCACTTTTCCGCTAATTCAACTCTGCAAATTGCTTTTTTCCAAGCTTTCAGACTCCCCTCAATTTTAGCGGCCCCTTCAGTCGCGAGCCTTTCCACCTTTGACCGGAGGTTCGACGAGCGTTCGAATGACAACATTGACCACGCGCTTTCGGGGTAGGATGCCGGTTAGCAGGCCCTGCTCATCTGTCAGTGCCAAAAAAGGAACGTTTGTCTCGGAAAAACGTTGCATAGCCTCGGCCAATGATGCGTTTCGGTTAATGGCCGCGACGAACCTTTCACTGGGCACCAACCGCTTCTCAGGGAAACGCAAAGACGCGCCGAAGATCGTGTGACTGCCAAACAGCGAAACGACGTCTTTCACGCTCAGCCGCGGTTGGGTTCCAGCCACCACCCACAGTGCGGAAAGTTCAGCGAAAAAAGAGCGGTCATAGGATCCAAGATATCGTTCGCGGTCATCGACGACGACAACGCCGATGAGGCGACCGCAAAGCATCGATGCTCGGATCGTTGCTGCGACCCCTTACGCTATATTTATCGCGCGCGGCAGCGTCATCAGGCACGTCACCAGAACGCACCGTGACAAAGTCTGTGCATTGCTCCCAAAAGGCAGCTGCCTGCTTGTCCATCTCAGCGTCCGGATCATACCGAACTGCAACGGACTCCAACTTAGGGTTAAATTCAGATGCCGGGCGTACCGCAGCCGCATGAAGCTTCAGTGTAACACCATCCGTGTCGCCACTAATTTCCTCAAAGGGCATCACCGATCTGAACCTTCGGCCAAACGCGTAACTCAAGGGCGAGAAGCACAGAGACCGCGAATACGGCAAGAAGTTCAAACGTCATCGAAATCCCCGTGACTGATATACGGCAAAACTATGAATTCGGCCGACCGCAAAATTTTTTGAAATAATCATTATCAAATTGCATCTATAGATATTTTACTAATTTGCAAACGGTATTTTCGGTTGAAATGAATTTCAAAATGAGAATACAGTGCATTATCTAATGTTAATTTTCGGATATGGCACCTTCACTATGCACGTTGCCCATCGTTAGTTATCGTATTCGGGCATACAGCGTGAACGTTGGCGAGTATCTGCTCCCGGCCAGTTAGCTGAATTGTCAACCGGCCCTCCCGCAAGTCAACCGCGACCTGTACTCACACAATCGCGGCAGACCCGAAGCCATCAGCGCCCCGCCACGGCTAAAATCGCTTAGCGTACCAGGCTTTCAGCGCATCCGAAGCGTGATAGATCGGAACATGCCCCTGCATCAGCGTCTGGGCCGAGCGCTCATAGCTGGCCGCCGGCATATCGAACGAACCGTCCGCCAGTTGCCGGCCACTGATGCCAGCCCGCAGCACCCCGGCGGGATTGGCGAGGCCAACCACGCGCTCGCCCATTTCCGCTGTCAGCGGCTCGACGCCAACCACCACCTGCGCCGCCGTTGACCCCGGCACCAGACAGGCCGCCGCCAGACAGGCGCCGCCGGTCACTGCCATCGATTTGTGCGCCGCCTGAGGCGTGAAATAGCGCACGCGGATATGGGTGCCCTGCTGCCGCTCCTCGTCACTGGGAGAGGCGACGATGCAGATCTTGGGGATCGTCTCGCTGCGAGCTAATTGCTCAGCCGTCATCGGCGTACCATCACTGGAACGCAGACCCATTTTCTGGCCCGCCGCAACCCATATCCCGCGCAGGCGCTCGCCCAGCGCCTTGTCAGCATCCAGCGCATTCGGCTCCTCCAGCGCTGTCAGGCCCAGGTCTGCCGCCTTCACGATGACCGTCGGCACGGCCAGGTCCACGCAAGACACCTCGACCCCCTCAACCATCTCCACCGCATTGCCAGTCGGCAGGAGCTGCCCGGTTTTTGCGCCCACCAGCTTCAGCATTTCCAGTTGGACCGCGGGCCACCGGCCAACCACGCCGGGGATCTCCGCCAGCACGTCGCTCGTGCTGCCGTTGGCGGATTTGGTCATACGGCCATGGGTGACGACATCGGTGTTGGTGTTGTGGATGCGCACGCGACAATCGCCGGGCGGCAGGTCCACCAGCCCGAACTCATCGGCATAGAAGGGTAGCGCCGCCGACATGTTTCCGCAGTTCACGCTCCAATCGATCTCGGACTTGCCGGGCGTGAGCTGTGCCAGCGTGCTTTGGATATCGGCATCCTCGCGCGGCGAGCGGCTGACGATGAACACCTTGCAGCTCTGCGGGATGCCCCGGCCCAGACCGGTAATCTGCCGGTCTCCGGGAGCGTTGCCGGTCTGCGGCACGCCCATGATATGCCGGATGGCTTCCTCCCGCAGGCCCAGATCCTCCGGCAGATGCCCATCATACAGCACCACCCCGGTTGAGGTGCCGCCCCGCACATGCTGCACCGGTATCTCTACCTGCAGACTGCTCACCCGCGGATCAGCGCCGCGAAAGCCGGTAGCGCCGGTGGTTGCTTGAGTGTCAGGCATGGGGTTCCTCGTTTTGAATCGTGTTGGCGGATCCATGGGCACATCCATGGCTATCGCGCGGAACAAAGCATTATAGCAACGGCAAGTATAACCCGTTTC
>CBDBCB010000007.1:0-15783 GCA_965202745.1 Alphaproteobacteria bacterium | reverse complement strand
TCAGTTGCTCGACAATCTCCTCCGGATGACCGGCAATGCAGAAATTGCGGACGATTTCCGAGGTGATAAAGCGCGCTTCATCGGGGTCCAGGTAGCTGTAGTGGCTCTGATGCAGCGCAAGGTGGCGGGTAGCCTCGTCGCGCGACATGTGGAAGTCCATGTACTCTTCCCAGATCGGCAGCACATAGTCCGGCGGCTCCCGCCCCGTCTCGCGCACGAAATCCACCAGATAGTGCACATTCGCCATGATCGCCGGGCCGCATTCGGCCACCACGCGCTCGGACTGCAAGGTTTCACCCGGCTCCAGCATCAGCAGGTTGGCGAGCGCGTAGCTCTGAAAACCCTCCAGCGAGCGCCCGGCCGCATCCGCCCCACGCTTAAACATTGGCCAATACGTTGGGAATAGCGCCGCCGCGCGGAATGCCGGTGATGACGCCATTTCCCAACTCACCCGCCAAATCCTGGGCCCGCGGACCGAATCCGCCCACCATGATCGGGATATGATGCTCCAGATCGATGTGATTCAGATGGACATTCTGAAAGCTGATCGTGTGGGTTTCGCCATTAGCGGCCCGGCGCCAACCGGTTGATGGTCGCGATGCCGCCCGCCGCCACCAGCGCCAGCCGCAGGCCGGGTATCGCGAGCCCCGTTCCCAGGCGGATCAGCGCAGAATCGGTAAACCAGGCAAAATCATAGCCCAGCTTCTCCGCGTGGGTGACGAAGCCGATATCATTGATATAACCGCAACTGACGCCGAATTGCATTCCGGCTTTCCTCCCTGAGCGTGTGGTTCCCGATACCAGAACCCACTATGCCGCCGGAGTCCAGCGCAGCACCGGTTTTCTGGCAGGCCTGCGTCTCGTCCAGCCGCGCCCGCGGGGCATAATAAGGCGCACCGGTAAAGCGCTCAGCCTCGCCCGCCTTCGCTGTTTTCGCCAGGCCCAGCAAAGAGTCTGCGAACTGGTCCAGCGCCTGCTTGCTTTCGGTCTCCGTCGGCTCAATCAGCATCGCGCCATGCACTACCAGCGGGAAGTACATGGTCATCGGGTGGAAGCCTTCGTCGATCATGGCCTTGGCAAAGTCCAGCGTGCTGACGCCTGTGCCCTTCAGGAAGGCATCGTCGAACAGCACTTCATGCATGTAGGGGCCATCGGTATAGGGCAGGCTGAAAGCGTCTTTCAGGCGGGCTTTCAGATAGTTGGCGTTCAGCACCGAGTCCTCAGCGACTTGCCGCAAACCATCGGAGCCATGGCTCATCATGTAGGCCAGTGCGCGGACGAACATGCCCATCTGGCCATGAAAGCCTTTGACCCGGCCAAAAGCCTCTGCCGCCTCCCCATTGGAGCGCTCGACCAGCCGCAAGGTGCCGTCGAGCGCCTGCTCGATCCGCGGCACCGGCGCAAACGGGGCGAGCGCCTCTGAATAGACCACCGGCCCGCTTCCCGGTCCGCCGCCACCGTGCGGGGTGGAGAAGGTCTTGTGCAGGTTGATGTGCATGGCGTCGATGCCGAGATCGCCCGGCCTCACCCGCCCGACAATGGCATTGAAATTCGCGCCGTCGCAGTAGAAATAGCCGCCAGCTTCATGCAATGCATCGGCGATGCGGCGGATGTCGTATTCGAACACGCCACACGTGTTGGGGTTGGTCAGCATGATTGCCGCCACGTCATCGCCCAGACTGCGCTCAAACGCTTTCAAGTCCACGCGCCCGTGCTCGTCTTCTTTGACGCCTGCCACCTCAAAGCCCAGCGCCGCTGCCGTTGCCGGGTTGGTGCCATGCGCCGAGTCGGGCACCAGCACCTTGCGCCGCTTGCCCGCATCGCCCCGATGCTCCAACGCCGCACGGATGGCGGCCATGCCGGTCAACTCCCCATGCGCGCCCGCGCCCGGTGACAGCGCCACCGCTGGCATACCCGTCAGGGTCATCAGCCAATGCGATAGTTCCTGCATCAGCCCAAGCGCGCCTTGCACCGTGCTTTCCGGCTGCATCGGATGAATATCGCTGAAGCCCGGAAGTCGCGCCATACGTTCATTCAACCTAGGATTGTGTTTCATCGTGCAGGAACCAAGCGGAAAAACGCCTGTGTCGATGGCGTAATTCTGCTGGCTTAGCCGGGTGTAGTGGCGCACGACCTGTGGCTCAGACAAGCCCGGCAGGCCAACCGGCCCGCTCCGCGCCAGCCCGCCCATCCGGCTTGCCACATCAGGCACTGCTGCAAAGTCCACGCCACTGCGGCCATTATAACTTTGCTCGAATATCAGCGGCTCGGCCTGCGCCAGCGCACGGTTACCGGTAAAGGTCTCCGGTCCACCAATGATAGCGCCGCTGCCTTCTGCCGGAGACGTCGGGCGGCCTTGTGTGTTCATGCTCATGCCAGCACCCCTTCCAGCGCTTCGCCCAGCGCTTCAATATCTTCCGGCAACACTGTCTCGGTCGCTGCAACCAGCAGCACGTCCGCCAGCCCCGGCTCTTCCGGATACAGGCGGGAAGCCGGCACCCCGGCCAACACGCCTTGCGCTGCCAAGGCCTCAACCACATCGGCCGCCGGTTTCGGCAAGCGCACCGCGAACTCATTAAAGAAGGCCGGCGTCAATTGTTGCACACCGGGAATGGCCTCCAGCCGTTCCGTCGTCTGCACCGCCGCCGCGTGGTTCAACGCCGCCAGTTGCTGCACGCCGCTTTCCCCCAGCAAAGACACCTGGATCGAGAATGCCAGCGCGCAAAGCCCGGAATTCGTACAGATATTGCTGGTCGCCTTCTCCCGCCGGATATGCTGCTCGCGGGTAGAGAGCGTCAGCACAAAGCCACGGTTGCCATTCGCATCCACGGTCTCGCCGCAGACCCGGCCCGGCATCTGGCGCACCAGCTTGCTACGGGTAGCGAACAGGCCAACATAGGGCCCGCCAAAGTTCAGGGCGTTGCCGAAGGACTGGCCTTCCGCCACCACAATATCCGCGCCCATCTCACCCGGCGTTTTCAACCCGGCCAGCGAGACAGCCTCCGTCACTGCCACCACCAGCAACGCCCCTGCCGCCTGGCAAGCCTCGGCCAGTGGCGTCAGGTCGGCGATATGGCCGAAAACGTCGGGATATTGCACGACGACACAGCCGGTTTCCTTGTCTACCGCCGCCGTCAGGGCCTCGATATCCGCGCCGGTCTCATGTACCGGCGTCACGGCAAACGGAAAGTCCGTCATCCGGCAAAGCGTGCCCGTCACGTCTCGGTAGTGCGGATGCAGGTTGCCGGACAGCACGGCCTTGCGCCGCCGCGTCACCCGCGCCGCCATCATCACGGCCTCCGCGCACGAGGTGGCACCGTCATACATGGAGGCATTGGCCACATCCATGCCTGTCAGCAAAGCCACCTGGCTCTGGAACTCAAACAGCACTTGCAACGTGCCCTGCGCAATTTCCGGCTGGTAGGGCGTGTAGGCCGTCAGAAACTCGCCCCGCTGGATCAGGTAATCCACCGTTGCCGGCACATGGTGGCGGTACGACCCCGCCCCCAGGAAGAACGGACCGTCTCCCGCGGCATGGTTCTGGGCAGCCATCTTTTTCAGCGCCCGCTCCACTGCCATCTCGCTGACATGTGGCGGCAGGTCCAGGGGCGCATTCAGGCGGGCTTCGGGGGGCACATCGCGGAATAGCTCGTCGACGCTGGCCGCACCGATCATCTCCAGCATCGCCGCGCGATCACCGTCCGTCAGGGGCAGATAGCGCATGGGCCTATTCGTCCAATCCGGAGACGTAATCAACGTAACTGCTGTCATCCATCAGATCGTCGACCTCGCCTTCATCCGACATTTTAATTTTGAACAGCCAACCGTCGCCGAGCGCGTCTTCATTCACGGTTTCAGGTGAGCCGGACACCAGTTCGTTGACCTCGATCACTTTCCCGCTGACCGGGGCATAGATGTCACTGGCGGCCTTCACCGATTCGACCACCGCCACCCCATCATTCTGCGAGACGACCATGCCAATCTCCGGCAGGTCGACAAACACGACGTCGCCCAACTGTTCCTGGGCGTAGTCGCTGATGCCGCAAACGGCGATATCGCCTTCAACGCGGACCCATTCATGTTCTTCCGAGTAACGCTCACTAGCCATGGTTTCTGTCTCCTTTTTTGATCTCTGGCGCTCAACCGGCGCGGTAATAACGGTGAGGGACAAATGGCATCTTAACGATGGCGGCGGGGTGCAGCTTGCCGCGCACCTCCAACTGAATCGCCGTGCCGATCTTGTTGTGCGACGGCGCGATATAGCCCATGCCGACCGGCCCTTGCACCGACGGGCCAAACCCGCCGGAGGTTACCGTGCCGATCCTCTGGCCGTCCGCATCCATCACCGGCGTACCCTCGCGGGCAATGACCCGGCCTTCCGGTTGAATGCCCACCCGGCGGCGGCCCGCGCCGTCTGCAATCTCTCCGGCAATTCGGGCCGCTCCCGGATAGCCTGCGTCAGCACCCCGCCGCGCTTTCGGAATGATCCAGATCAATCCGGCTTCAATGGGAGAGGTCGTCGTGTCGATGTCATGCCCATAGAGACACAGCCCCGCCTCCAGCCGCAGCGAATCACGCGCGCCCAGGCCGATGGCTTTTACCGCTTCGAAAGACAGCAGCTTCTCCGCCAGCGCCTCCGCCTGGCTTTCATGGACGCTGAGCTCATACCCATCTTCGCCCGTATAGCCGGAGCGGGTGAGCAGAACGTCGGCACTATCGATTGAGGCACTGGCGCTCTGCATAAAGTCCAGCCGGTCCACGCCTGGTGCGAGCCCCGCCAGCGTCGCCGCCGCTTCTGGTCCCTGTAACGCAATCAGCGCCAGCTCCGGGCGCGGCGTGAAGGCCAGGCCGGGCGGCAGATGCGCTTCAATATGGGCGAAATCCTCGGTCTTGCAGGCTGCATTCACCACCAGGTGAAAGGCGTTGTCCGCCATGCGCAGAACCATCAGGTCATCCAAAATGCCGCCATCCGCGCCCATCAGCACGGTATAGCGCATCCGCCCGGGCTCTAGCCCATGGATGTCGCCCGGCACCAAGGTTTCCAGAAAATCCGCAGATCCAGGTCCGCTCAGGCTCGCCTGTCCCATGTGCGAAACATCGAACAAGCCCGCAGCTGCGCGCGTGTGCAGGTGCTCCTTCAAGACTCCGTCCGGGTATTGCACCGGCATCAGATAGCCCGCAAACGGCACCATCTTTGCGCCAAGGCGCTGGTGCAGCGCGGTCAGGGGCGTCTCGAGCAGGGTCTCGTCGCTGTGGCTAGCCATGGGCCAAACCTCCGGAGTCGCGGTTGCTGCTGTTCAAGCCATAATTGACCCGAACACAGCCCCGCTCTGTCTCCTATGCTTGAAAGATTCACGCTGGCGGTTCGCCCCGATGCGGAGCGCCTGCCTGTACTTACTTCGTCGGCGGAGCGGGCGGTTTCACGCGCCAGCCCAACTTTCCAAAGGTGCCTCACCCTACGGTCCACGGTGCCTGAGAGTTTCCGGGGCCGGTTGCTCCTTTGGCGTCATCCTTTGACTAGCGCCGCCGGACAAGCTCTCCCGCAGGGATCGATGGCATGCGCCCAAAATGATAGAGCCCGCACGACTGGCGTCAACCGTGTGGGCTCTGTTCACTGTGGATGGAAAAGTCGCAAGCATCGCGTGTGAACACACTGCAACGAACACAAGGCCCACTAACATAGCCTTTGATGGTCTACAAACCTTTGATCTGAGGTTAAGTCGCGATAGCGATGGCCTGCCCTACTAGACTAACCGCCTTTTCAGTCGATTATTGAATTTATTTTAATCGATCCAAAAACGCTGCGTTTTTACTCGCCAATTGTTTGTTTTTCGCGTTCGCGGCTTTCAAATCAGCATCAAGCTGTTGAAGTTGGCTGTTATTCGCGCCAAGCGCTGCGGCTAACCCGTCGTTCCATGCATCTTCTGAATCATTCATTGCCTCTCTCGCGTTACGTTTCGGTGAGCCGCCGCGTGGGGAATCGACATAGAAATCGAAAGCGTTGGTATAGTTTTCTCGTAGAGTCGCCAGCCTGTTTTGCTTTCGACCACTTTTAGTTTGAGTTCCGTTCGACATTTTAGCTTTCCTTCTTCGTCGTTGTTGGCTTCTCGAAATAGGTTTCGATGAACTCCCGGCTGGATTCACATTTCAAGTGCGCCACCGAGGTGTGGCGCGAAGGCCTCGATTGGTGTCCGGAAGCCGAGGCATTTTCGCGGGGTTGAGTTAAGCATCCAGACGATGTCGTCGATATCGGTTTCGCGGTATTCGGAAAGCCTTGTGGATCGGGGCCGCTCGCGCCTTATCCTTCCGTTGGCATTCTCAATGCCGCCGCGTTGCCAAGGGCTGTGAGGATCGCAGCCATAGGCTGGCATTCCAATCCAGTCCTTGACCGTTTCATGCCTGGCGAACTCCCCACCATTGTCATGGGTGATTGTTCGAAGGGCCTGCTCGGGCAGACCGCCTAGTTCAGCAATGATAGCAGCAGCGGTATCTTCGGAGACCTTGGCTCAGAAGACGCCGGCCAAGTGTGAACCGGGTCCTTCTCTCTTGCAGCGTCAACAGGATGTCACGCTGGTTTCGGCAGGGCACCAGATCTCCTTCCCAGTGTCCGAACTCAGTCCTTTCTGCAACGCTAACAGGGCGTTGATGGATGGACACACGGTTCGGGATAGCAGGTTCCCGCTTTCCGTTGCGGGCTCTGCGGCCTCGTCTGGATTTTCGCTGAGCCCGATATTGGGGCAAGCCATCGCGTCGTCCGGCACGGCTGAAGACATGACGATAGATAGCCTCTGTGCTGACGACGTGATCCCCTCCGTCCAGTTCCATCCGCCCGGCGATCTGTTCGGGGGACCATCCCGTAGCAAGACGGTCCTTCCCATGATTGCCCAAGCGGGTGGAACGCTCGATCTTCGACCCCCGAAGTTTGCTGACCCAGGCTCTGCGGTCCGCGCTATCCGGTCGCTATCCGTCTGCGTTGCGGTTGCGCGCCAGTTCCCGATGGATCGTCCCCCGATGCCGTCCCAGACGCCGCGCCATCTCCGTCATCGGCATGTCCATTTCCATCAGCCCCCGCAGGCGACATCGTTCTTCAAGCGTAAAGGGATTGTATCTCGTTCCCATAGCGATCCCGGATATACTAGGTGGCGCACTTGGTGTGTGAATCTAGCCCGAACCGCGATAGCTAAGTTCTCCGTTCCATTGATTACCGCTAGCGCATTTGGCTACTTTCGGTTTTTCAGGGCAGTGTGCGCAGCCAAGAGGCTGGTTAACTGCTTTTCCAGCACATCATATTGCTTGGCGACATTCGATACCGCCTGCTCGTCGAGCCACCGCTGGTAGTCGATAACTCCATCGCTGGTGGTTTGGTCTTTTCGCAAAACTTCATTGGCATTCTTGACCATTTAGACGCCCGCCAAATCAGTAATTCGCTTGATAATCGGACTCAGGTCGCCCAGCTTCCGCTTGTTCACTACTTCCCTGAAGCGCGGGCGCGTGTGAGCTACGGCCTGCAGAATATTGACAGTAATATTGCGTTCTTTCTTGACGAATTCGATCAGGCCCGGAAGTACACCGATGAAAACATCATTGGCTTCCTCTATCAGCCTGCCCTGGCGTTCTCGCGCCGTGAAAACCAATGCTTCAGAAAAAACGCCAGTTAAGCCGTCCGGCAAAGCCGGTAGATCAGCGCCAATCTTTTTAGACGCTGTTATCAGGTTCTCATAGGACCCGGCGAGCCCTTCAACAGCCCCTTGTATCTCTGCTTTCAGATCAGCTTTCGCCAATCGCGCAAACTCTCGGTAAGCGCTCCGCAACCGATTGTAGGTTTGCTCCCGCGCCTTGAGCGCTGTGGCATTATCGGTGCGTTTGGCCTCTGCAGCCCGGGGAAACGTCCCCTCGTCAAGCGTTACTGTTAGATCCTTGTATCGCCCGGCATTGATATAGTTGTTCCATCCCGGCTGATCGGATAGCCCCTCGTCGCTCTGCGTTTTTCGTGGCACGCTGTGTTTTGACCGAGGCGCGGGATGGGAGAGCGACATGGTGATCAAGCTTCACAGTCAGGCGACGACGCCACCGAAGATCAGGGCGGCCATACAGGCCAGTGACGACCCTGCGTGGGTTCTTGCCGAGCGTCACGGGACCACGGAACAGACCGTATGGAAATGGTGCCAGCGTGCCAGCGTGGAGGATCGCAGCCACACGCCCCATCGCCTTCAGACGACGTTGACGCCAGCGCAGGAAGCTGTCGCCGTGGCCCTCCGCAAAACGCTTTTGGTCTCGCTGGATGATCTGCTGGCGGTGGTGCGCGAGTTCTTGAACCCGAAGGCCTCCCGCTCTGGCCTTGACCGCTGCTTGCGTCGGCATGGCGTGGGGCCCCTGCGCGCCCTGAAAGCAGCATCGCCCCGGCCAAAGCACAGCGCCTTCAAAGCCTATGAACCCGGTTCCATCCCCATCGACCTGAAATACTTGCCACCGATGGCAGAGAGAGCCGCCGCCGTTCCCTCTTCGTGGCCATCGACAGGGCAACGCGTTGGGTTGTTGTCAGGGTCTACAACAGCAAGACAGCGGCCAATGCCCGGCGCTTCCTGCGCGCCCTGGAGCGCGCCTGCCCGATGCGGATCCGCCCCATACTCCCGGATAATGGAAAAGAGTTCACGGATCGCCTCTTCGGTCTGCGCCAGCGCGCCGCAACAGGCGCGCATGAATGCGACACGCTGGGCGCCGCCCTCGATATCGATCATCGCCTGACGCCGCCTAGGTCACCTCAGACCAACGGTATGGTCGAACGGTTCAATGGCCGCATCGAAGAGGTTCTGCAGAGCCATCCCTTCCGATCCGGCGAGGTTCTGGAAGCCACGCTGCTTCGCTATGTCTGGCTTTACACCCAGCCGCTGCTGCAATCAGCCCTGGGCAGCAAGACGCCCTTGCAGGCACTGAAGGGATGGCGCAAACTCAAACTAGCGCTGGTCAGGAAACAGCCATATTACCTTCCTGGATGGGACACCGCGGGAATACCGTAAGATTTTCTTTGTGGAGCAGAGTTTGCGTGTCCGCACTGGTGAGAGCCCGTAATTTTTTCATGTTCATATCCTTTCTCGCGAACGGCTTGGCCTCAGCTTCCCCACTAAATTGCTGCTTCGTGCAGAGTTGCGCATCACCCGAATGGGTTAAAATGCACTGCGTTTACCGATTTTCATGAAATTTACCCCTAACCATTGAATCAAAAGGGCATGATCCAATAAAAGAGCCGCGCTGCACCGAAAGTCGTTCCCCAACAGTTTCCGACTGTACCCGGTGGCTAGCGCGGCTCGTTCCATTACCCCTACCCAACCTTCATCATTACTTGCACATACTTCGGGTCTCTTTAAGGGGGGCAAGCACGAATTCACGCCTTAATTAACGCTTATCTCACGCGCCCAATTCTTCTTTGCATTTCGAGGCATGGGTCGCCTAAATGCCGGAGCCTCAAACACGACCATCCGCAGGACCGTCAGCCCATGTCCGACTACAACGCCCCGCTCGCCGATATCCGCTTTGCACTCAGCAAGATCGCCGGACTGGAAAATGTGCTGGCGCTGGAAGGCTTCGAAGACCTCTCTCTCGACCTGATCGATGCCGTGCTCGACGAGGCAGACAAATTCGCATCCGGCGTCCTCGCCCCGCTTTCCCGCGTAGGCGATACCCAGGGCGCACGGCTCGAAAATGGCGTGGTGCGCATGCCGGACGGCTTCCCGGAAGCCTATAAGGCCTACGTGGATGGCGGCTGGAACGGCCCGGTCTTTGACCCCAAACGCGGCGGTCAAGGGCTGCCCTGGCTGGTCGGCACGGTACTGAACGAGATCTGGGGCTCGGCCAACCTGGGTTTCTCGCTCGGCCCGCTTCTTACCCAGGGCGCGGTGGAGCTTCTGGACGCGCACGGCACCGATGCGCAGAAGGAGACCTATCTGGAGAACATGGTCATCGGCCGCTGGACCGGCACCATGAACCTGACCGAGCCGCAGGCGGGCTCAGATGTCGGTGCGCTGCGGTCCAAAGCCGTGCAGGAAGGCGATCACTACCGCATCTCCGGCCAGAAGATTTTTATCTCTTACGGTGATCACGAGATGGCGGAGAATATCGTCCACCTGGTCCTCGCCCGTACCGAAGGCGCGCCGGACGGCATTAAAGGCATCTCCCTCTTCGTCGTGCCAAAATTCCTGGTTAACGACGATGGCAGCCTCGGTCAGCGCAACGACCTGCGCCCTGGCTCTCTGGAGCACAAGCTCGGTATCCACGCCTCCCCCACCGCCGTCATGCTCTATGGCGAGAACGAGGGCGCGGTCGGCTACCTGATCGGCGAGGAATGCCGGGGCATCGAGTACATGTTCACCATGATGAACAACGCTCGTCTGGGCGTTGGCCTCCAGGGCCTTTCCGTGGGGGAGCATGCCTATCAGCAGGCCGTAACCTTCGCCAAGGATCGCGTGCAGATGCGCGACGCCGTAGCGGGCGGGCGCGAGTCCGTCACCATCATCCATCATCCGGACGTGCGCCGCATGCTGCTGCGGATGCGCGCCCAGGTGGAAGCCATGCGCTGCCTTGCCTACACCACTGCGGCGGGATTGGACCTGGCAAAGCGTCTGCCCGACCCGAAAGAGCGCAAGCTGGCCCAGCGCCGTGTAGACCTGCTCATCCCCATCATGAAGGCCTGGAGCACCGACGTGGGCCTGGAAGTTGCCTCCACCAACGTGCAGGTGCACGGCGGCATGGGTTTTATCGAGGAGACAGGCGCCGCACAGCACTATCGCGACGTGCGCATCTCCTCGATCTACGAGGGCACCAACGGCATTCAGTCCATCGACCTTGTCGGCCGCAAGCTCGGCCGCGATGGCGGAGAGGCCATGGCGTCGCTGGCAGCAGAGATCGCGGGCACGGTCGCGGCGCTCTCTACCCATGACGACGCGGACCTCGCCGCCATCCGCGCGCGCCTGGCCGAGGGTCTGGAGAGCCTGGAGCGTTGCACCGCCTGGATGGTGGAGCATATGGGTCAGCAGCCCGGCGAAGCGCTGGCGGGCGCCACCAGTTATATGAAGTTGGCAGGTTATGTCGTCAGCGGCTGGCTCATGGCCCGTTCTGCCCTGGCGACTGTTGGCGACGACAGCGCCTTTGCTAGCCAAAAACGCAAAGTCGCCCGCTTCTTCGCCGAGCAGCTCATCCCCGAAGGCACCGCCATGGAACGGCCCATCACCACCGGTGGCGCCCTGGTGGCAGAGATTGGCGCGGAGGCGTTTTAGGCCGCCTGAAACGCCGAAGCGGCGGCCCACAGGGCCGTCGGCTGCATATTTGGCTGCCTGTGCCACCAAGCCAGCAGTTCTCTGCTGCGCCGCCAATATGCCCGACTGGGCCCAGTAGTTCGCTGCGTTATATACGGCCCCGCCAACACTCGCCGATTTCGTACCCAGCGAGATAATGTCAGCGCGTGCGCCGCCCTAGGCCGCCGAACACGGTAACCCCTTCCGGGTCCGTATACAGACAGACAGAATCGGCACCCTGGCCCATATCAATCGTGGCGGTCACAAAGCCAGGATTGACGCGCCGCAGACCGGCGTCCTCATTTTAATCGGACCGGTTTTGGCGGCGTTGACGGGGCGGGAAAAGAATCCGCCAACAGCACTGCATTAGCACCATCTCGCATACAGTTATTTACTGATGATTGTATTTTGTATGATATATCTATTATTATTTGTATATTTTAGTTGTGAACATACCCAGAATATACTAATATGGTAAGTAACATCGATATTCAGGTAGGAGCCATGCGCGCGATTCGACGTGTTCAACAAACTGGATCCAAACATGCGTAAAATCTCAGGGCTTTTCATTCTCATTCTGGCAATGGTGTACAGTAACACTGCCTCTTCGGCCGTGATCTATTCAGTCAATCGAACATTAAAACCCAGTCAAACGATCTATGGTCCGCCTGCCAGCATAAATGGTACGATCACAACCGACCGGACAATGGGGTTCTTAACGCCTGGTAACATTCTTCATTGGGACTTGGTATTGGCGACAGGCCCCTATCAGGTATCAATCAACCCCACGAACTCGTTTCTCGAGTATGAAGTGCCCGATCCAACGGCATACCAACATGGCGTGTTTGCTACCACGCCGGATCTGGACTTTCTGTTCACGCCGGCAATTGGGTCTTTTTATAGCCTGCTTAGTTTCTGGGGCGGGAGTTCCGTAACGGGCGACCCCTCTCTGCCCAATTATTTCACTTGGTGCATCGGCACCAATTTCTGCAACAAGGATCTCGGTTATGCTGACGAACTGGTGCTGATCCGCCATCCGGGCGATGAGAGCCGCACCGTCGCTGAATACAGCCTGACTGGCCGGGAAAACATTGCTTCGACCGTCCCCCTGCCAGGCGGCATGATTCTGCTTGGCACTGCCGGCTTGCTCTTTGCCGCCACCGGATATTGCCGCTCGTAGTCCGCGGAATTCGGGGCATTCAGGCTTTCAGACCGCGCCATCGGGACATAGAGATGGGGTCACAGACGGCATACAGATACGGGCAACTTTTGTGATGCGTCAGGACGGCTTGAATGCCGCAAAATTTTCCTCTTGCGCCGCCCCTCGCTTTCCGTCATAAGGCGCGCCTTTCCTGCCACCCCCCCCCAATACCGGTTTAACGGAGGCCTTGCGATGGAAGATGATCGCACTTTCGATGAGCTGGCTGTTGTCGCGGGGTACGAGTCGTCTGATGATGTCTCGTCCGCTTTACAGCCTGAAGAACACGAAGCCGTTCGGGTTGTCGATCCGCATTGTGCGGAAGACAATCAGGCTGTCCATAGCCATACCACCGGCGTAACGGAATTCGTTGCGCCGCCGGAAGACGACCGCCTGGACTTCTTCGTCAAGAAGGACGGCCTGGAATTCGCCGGAATCCACCTGCTGATTGACCTCGCCGGCGCGTCCAACCTGGACGACCTGGAAACGGTGGAGGCGGCGTTGCGCAAGTCTGCCATCGTGTCGGGCGCTACCATCCTGAATGTGGATCTGCACCATTTCCAGCCGCACGGTGGGATCTCCGGTGTGGTGGTCCTCTCGGAGAGCCATATCAGCATCCATACGTGGCCGGAGCGGGACTTCGCGGCGCTGGACATTTTCATGTGCGGTGACTGCAACCCCTACAACGCCATCAAGGTGCTGAAGGAAGCCTTCTCCCCGGCAACGGTGAACCTCACGGAACACCGCCGTGGCCTGCAGGTCAGCGCCCTGGGATGAGCGCAAACTGGTTCGACGAAGTCTTGCATGACGGCGTCGGCCAGCGTCTGGAGATCGAAGAAGTCCTCTATGAAGGCCACACCGGCTTTCAGGACATCAAGATCATGTGGAACCGGAAATTCGGCTGCTTTATGACGTTGGACGGTGTCGTGCAGACCACCGAAGGCGACGAGTTCGTCTACCACGAGATGTTCGCGCATGTGCCGCTGCTTGCGCACGGCAATGTGAAGCGCGTGCTGATCATCGGCGGCGGCGACGGCGGCCTGCTTGAGGAGGTGCTGAAGCACCCCGTCGAGCATGTCACCGAAGTCGAACTCGATGGCGGCGTGGTGGAGGTGTCGAAAGAGCACCTCTCCAGCATCTGCGGTCAGGCCTATGACGATCCCCGGGTCAATCTTGTTATCGGCGACGGCGCAGTATTCGTGGCGGAAACCGATCAGAAATTCGATGTGGTGCTGGTCGACTCGACCGATCCCATCGGCCCCGGGGCGGTGCTGTTCACCCACGCGTTCTACAGCCACTGCAAAGCCTTGCTGAACCCCGGCGGCATTCTCGTCACCCAGAACGGCGTGCCGTTTGTGCAGGGCGACGAATTGAAAAACTCTGTCGGCCACTTCCGCTCGCTGTTCAACGATGTCGGCTGCTACGTCATTTCCTGCCCGACCTATGCGCTGGGCTTCATGACGCTCGGCTGGGCGACCGATAACTCCGATCTTCGTCATCAGAGCCTGGAGACCATTCAGGCCCGTTTCAATGCATTGGGCACCGATACGCAGTACTATAACCCAGCGATTCACTTGGCGTCGTTTGCCCTGCCGAATTTCATTGTGAAGATCATCGACGCAGCCTGACACTCCTCCTTACTTTGGCTTTCAACCCCGGAAATGCGCCGCGCTTCCGGGGTTTTCGTGACATCAATACTTTGTAGTTCCCTGCCACCACCTTCTGCCGCAAAGTGCACACCAGCACTTCATCGGCACAACGGAGGAACCCTATCATGGCAAACGATCCCAACGTCCGCACCACAGAAGGCCGCGGCCGCCTCTATAGCGGCGTCATCGAAACCATGGGCAACACGTCCTGTATCGAGGTTAAGAACATCGCTCCTACGAGCGTCCGCCTGTATGTGAAGGTGGAATTCTTCAATCCCGCTGCATCAGTCAAGGATCGCCTGGCGGTCAACATTATCGAAGCCGCAGAGCGCAGTAGCGCACTGAAGCCCGGCCAGACCGTGGTCGAGGCGATCATGGCAACACCGGCATCGGCCTTGCCATGGTCTGTGCGCAGAAGGGCTATCCGCTGGTCATCACCATGGCCGACAGCTTCTCCATCGAACGCCGCAAGCTGATGCGCATGTTTGGCGCCAAAATCATACTCACGCCACGGGCTGAGAAAGGCTTCGGCATGTACAACAAGGCGGTCGAGCTGGCGAAGAAGAACGGCTGGTTCCTGGCCAGCCAGTTCGAGACCGCCGCCAACGCCGCCATCGTTACGAGCGGCCACACGCAGGAGTGAACCGCGGAGAATTCCCCAGCCGTCAGCCATCCAGCCTTCGAGCCTCACCCAGTCCAGGGTTGGACGCCAGACTTCATCCCCTTCGTCCTGCAGGAAGCCATCGACAACAAGTTCTACGACGAACTGATCCCCGTTCCCGGTCCGGAAGGCATCAAGTGGGCCCAGACCCTGGTGCGGAAAGAAGGGATCCTGACCGGCATTTCCGGCGGCGCCTCGCTCGCCATCGCCATGCAGGTGGCAGAGAAAGCCGCACCGGGCTCGGTCATCCTGGCCATGCTGCCCGACACAGGCGAGCGCTACATGTCGACCCCCTTGTTTGAGAGCATCGAAGAAGAAATGGACGCTGAGGAAATCGCGCTCTCCCAATCCACGCCTGGCTAGCAGATGGGCTGATAAACAGGCGGTTTGCCCGCATAATCCCCTCGCAAACCACAAAGGCCCGCCGGATATTCTTGCGGGCCTTTTTGTTTTAGGGCAGTTTGCCGGGCACTCGTCTTCGCCTTCGGCGGGCCAGCAAGCCCAGACCGGCAATTACTGAACCAGTAAACATTGCCCACGGCAAGACTGGTACGTCCGACGGCTCCTCCTTCAACTCGACGGCGACCAATTCCAAATCATCCAGCAGCCGCCGCATGCCCGATGTAGGCGCGTCGAACAGAAACCGCAGAACAATGGTCGGCTGATCGAAAATATCCGGACCATCGATCAGTATGACCAGGTCCTCCAACTCATCTTGACCGGCATTCGGATCAATATGGCCGACCAGTTCATCGCCGAGATAGATTTCCAAGCTTTCCGCCAAATCCTTAAACAGGTGCTTCAGGCGGATTTCAAACGGTTAGCCAAGGGACTCGAACTCCTGCTCAATCGACACCGGAGACCCGGAAGTCAGCTGTAGAACCTTGTTCAGCGGGTCGCTTGGGTCCTCGATGACTGCCGCCAAGCCCAGCCCTTTGATCGTCCAACCACTCAATCCATTGTCGAAACCACCGTTAAACAGCGATC
>CBDBCB010000006.1:0-28101 GCA_965202745.1 Alphaproteobacteria bacterium | reverse complement strand
GATCATTGTAATTATGACCATTACAATAATTATGACCATTATGATCATTACAATAATGATCATAATAATCATTACATGATTTTCATATGATTTTCATGTATATATTTTTATCAAATAATTTCAGAAGAAATAGGAGATTTTTCTGCCAAAATATTTTTTACAAATGCGAAACACTTACAGTTCTCTTAATTGGTGAAGGTGTTGAAATTCGAAAAGAGATATAACTTCTATTTCATTGCCACTAAGATCTCTGAAAATGAAGAAACGATTCCATTAAAAGGACAACTTTAACCTCACATTTTCAAGTAGAAATTCATATGGATCAAATCTTGGATGATGTTTTTAACTAGAACGCTTCATTAACTTAAACTTGAAAAGTACGTTATCTAGTTTTCAGAACAGAGGCTTTCTTGAACTATTTGTGTTTAGCAGAAAACTTACAAGTGTGTTAAATTCGCTGTTAAGTTTCCTGGTAATTCAAGTAATTTCTGATCTCTGCAGAGCAACCGAGTTTCAGCTTTACAAACACATACATCTGGTATAAATTGGAGAGCTGTATACAAAAGATGAAAACAAATGACATTATTTCGTAGGCCAAAATAACCTGAGATTTATAAACGTTCCATTATCTATTTACAAGATAAATAAAAGCAAATAAGCCTCATTACTTTTTGAACCTCTTTTACATTTTGAAATATAATTCAGACATATTTGAATATATATTGGAATGTTTTTCCAGTAACCGCATATTGTTCAGTCAGCATGGATAATGCTCTTGGAACATTAATTTAATGATAAACCATTCCTTGTACTGACCTTTTTACTATAATGTCACAGAAGAAGCGGTTTAGGCAGAGCATATTGTTAGGAAGGTAGTTACATATTTACTATTGACAATGTCACAGAAACAGTAATTCAAACATAAACATATTGATCAGAGTGGTAGTAACATATTTACTATGGATAATATCACGGAAAAAGCAGTTCAGGCAGAAAGAGTGGAAGTAACACATCTACCTTAATGTCAGCTCCGATTCTTCTTAAATATTTTGAAATGCGTTGAGATATTGGACAAGTGATCATGTTTGTTTCTCTTACCGTGTACGCATGTCTTATCTCAC
Source organism: Alphaproteobacteria bacterium (assembly GCA_965202745.1). Lineage (GTDB taxonomy): Bacteria > Pseudomonadota > Alphaproteobacteria > Bin95 > Bin95 > JACKII01. Next base: position 26,980 of record CBDBCB010000006.1, on the reverse strand, counting down.
TTAAACAATCCTATTACGACATCTAATGAATTAAATTAATAAATTAATTAAGATAACCCTTTTATTTTACTTACTGCATTCATCAGAGAGCTGATCTCTGTCAGAGTCTGGTCTTTTCTTGTATAACATATTCCAATATTCATTTTGATTTTGATCAACTAAGTAAAAAATGTAACATTAAACAGATTGCCAGTAAATTATTGTAAAATAATTATACAAAATAACCATGCGATTTTATTTTATTTGGATTCGTTTGACAATTCACACTATCGTTAAAACCTGACTGCTTTTGTCTAATGCAGGTATCAAATACACGCAATTGTCAGTTGGCTCTAAGTACCATTGGTGTAAAAAATACCAAACTCTTATGTATCATGCTTAGTCAGCATCTTTAATAATCATAAAATATGGTTTAGTATAGATCCGTAGAGAAATATTGTTTAAAAAGTAAATAGTGTCTGATAACTCCTTTGTGATAACACCAACATAATGTCATGACATGAAGGAAACTAAACTGGAAATTACAAAAGGAAAGGAATGAATAAAAATAATAAAATCAATATTTATTTTTAAAAATAACTACAAGGATTGAAAATGAAATTAATTGGTAATCAAATTTATTTGAAATAATAACTATTGAAGAGGCGAAATATCGCAAAAAATGAAACTTACGGCATTTATATTCATCAGATTTATCTTGACAGTCAATAACTTTATCACAGAATAATCGGTCGGGTAAACACTCTCCAGATTTATCACATCGAAACTGACCTCGAGGACATAGAACTATATCATTATCTTTACATACCACATCTGAAATATACAACATCCCATGTTATAGAATCATAACATTATCTTTACATACCACATCTGAAATATACAACATCTCATGTTATAGGACTATAACATTATCTTTACATACCACATCTGAAATATACAACATCTGATGTTAGAACTATATCATTATCTTTACATACCACATCTGAAATATACAACATCTCATGTTATAGGACTATAACATTATCTTTACATACCACATCTGAAATATACAACATCTCATGTTACAGGACTATATCATTATCTTTACACACCACATCTGAAATATACAACACCTCATGTTAGAACTATAACATTATCTTTACATACCACATCTGAAATATACAACATCTCATGTTATAGGACTATAACATTATCTTTACATACCACATCTGAAATATACAACATCTCATGTTATAGGACTATAACATTATCTTTACATACCACATCTGAAATTTACAACATCTGACGTTAGAACTATAACATTATCTAATGTAACAACTGAAATAAGGTACAAGGACATTTTCTTTACATACCAGATGTAAAATTAAACATTGTCTTAAGATACCATCTGAATATATAACATCTGAAATAGGTACTATGACATTATTTGTACATATCATAGTGTGTGACTATTGTATATAAAGGGTTAAAATAAAGTTGACGCTTCGTTGCGTACCATGGCACGTCTTGCATCAACACAAGTTGCAATATGCCATGTGCGGCGAGAAATTGTCCTTACACTTCGTTGCCAATGATTGAAAAAGCATATCATGCGTAGCATTGCGGTGTCAGGATGTCTCAGTGATGTACATTTAATTTAGTTATTAAACCAGCTATTCTTTCAGAAATTTTTATGTCACATCAAAATATATATATCTGTACCGATAGTAAAATAAACACATTACAAGTCATTGAGAAAGTCTACAATTTAAAAAAAATAGTCATCTTAACCAATTGATAGAGAAAATCCAATATTTTGATGAATAGTCATCTTAAACAATAGGTAGAGAATATCCAATATTTTGATTTATAGTCATCTTAAACAATAATAATAATAATAATAATAATAATAAGTTTATTGCATATTACACCATAAATGGTCAAGGCAATTTAACAATAACAATAAAGTACAATACACGATGACAAGATACAACAAACAAGACAAAACTATTACATTTTACAGAGAAAAATAAAATAAACTAAAACAACAATAATAATATGTATTTATGACTAGATGAAAATTAAGAATATATAGAAATATGGACAAAAGTAAAATAAAGACATGAATGTAATTTACAGTAATTTAAATGAGGTATAAATAAAGTGTGCCAAAGGTATGATAACTTCTTTTTCTTGATTAGTCATGATTGACGTAAATTTCTCTTTATTGTTTAGGGAATGATAATTGTCAATCTTGTCATTTATTTTGCCAGAAATGTTTGTCTATTGCAATGGTTCTTATGACATTCAATAAGAAAATGGATTTCAGTTTCAGGAACATTGCAAAGACTGCATGTTCTTTTCTCGGGCGGTATTTTTTCATACCGACCTGTTTCAATCCTCAGCTTATGGGAGCTTACCCTCAGTTTTGTCAAAGCATTGCAGTGTTTAGTGTTCTTAATATACTGTAGGTATGATTCCCTGTCTATTTTTGATTTAATGGTGGCGTAGGTTCTCAATTTGTTGTCATCTTTTTTATTTATTTTATTCAGGAGTAGTTTTTCATAGTAGTCACTGTTGTTCGTTTCGTCCATTTCCTCAGACTCAACAACAAAGCTATACCATGAGTATAGCCCCAACTTGTGTAAATGTTCGCTCTCCTTTAGAGCTACTTTAACAAGTTTGTTATCATTCAGTTTGGTTATTCTTTCAAAGTTTTTTGTTGCAAGGCGCCTGATAAATTTTTCAATTGGAATGAGGCCAAGTTCTGATCGTGCTGCAATGTTGCTGGATGACCTTGGTAAATGCAGGATCTGTTTAGATACCTTGATATGGAGTTTTTCTAACGATGTTGAGTCGATTTGGGAAAGGTGGTCAAAAGTTTTACCCTTTTTCTCACATCGGTTAGAAGCCCGATGTTGTTTTTCGGCAACATCTGAGTACCAAATATCGGCATTATACGTGATTATCGGCCTGATCAGAGTGTGAAATAATTTGCAGAGCATATTTGCATCTGGATTTATAGATGATAGTTTACTCATTAAAGCATTAAATGCTTTGCTGCCTTTCTGTGCCAAATTATTCATTGCTTCTGTAAAAGATCCATTTTTGGATATTATTGTACCTAAATAGTTGAATTTTTCCACATGATCTAAAGTTGTTCCATCTAAAGCGAAAGGTTTTGTGATCAAAATTTTTCGAGAATTTGAGATTGTCATGGTTTTTGTTTTTGAGGTATTTACTGTCAAGTGCCAATAATCACTATAATTGGCGAGTTTGTTTAAACAATTTTGAAGCCCCTCTGCCGATTCTGACATCAACACAACATCGTCAGCAAACATCAGATGGTTAAGTTTTGTTTCTCCGAGGGTAATTGGATGACAGTTCAGGTTGAATATATCTTGCATATCATCAATAAAGATGTTGAATAATGTTGGACTCAGTGGATCCCCCTGCCTCACACCAAGGTCTATTTGAAATTCGTCAGTTATTTTATTGTTTAGTTTTATTACTGAGGTGGTTTTTTCATATAAACTTTTAATCACATTAAAGCATTTACTGCCTATTCCGCATTTTGCAAGTTTAACTAAAAGAGCATCTCTCCATACGGAGTCGAAAGCCTTTTGAAAATCTACAAAAGCAATGAAAATAGGTTTTTTTAATGATTTTAGGTACTTGTCTGTGAGGGTTTTTAAGATTAGAAGATTATCAGAAGTTCTATGATTTTTTCTAAATCCAAACTGGTTTTCTGATAGTTTTTCTTCCAGAAGGGTCTGAATTCTGGAGTTTAATATTGAATTAAATAGTTTGCAAAGTTGGCTGGAGATTGATATACCTCTGTAATTATTGGGATTAGCTTTGTCTCCTTTTTTGTGAAGTGACATAATGTAAGTTTTCCTCCATGACTCTGGATATGTTGAGGTATTTAGAATACAATTAAAAAGTTTTGTTATGCTGGAGACAATGACATTTTTGCCGTATTTCAACATTTCGGTTTCTAAGCCATCGAGGCCCATAGATTTACCACATTTCAAACTATTTATGAATTTCTTAACTTCGCTTATAGTTATGGGGCGATCAGTGATCAAAGATTCCGTCAGAGTGTTTTCAAACGAAGTACTCTCATGGACATTGTTCTCGATGGTAAATTTACCATTTTTTCCTAGATTTTGGTAGTGTGATATCCACTCATCTGCCGTGATATCCGTGGTCTCATTGCACTCCTGTGGATCTGATTTTAATTTTTTAAGTAGTTTCCAAAATTCTTTGGGATTTTCAGACGAGTAAGAGGTAAGTGTCTCGCGCAGAGAAGAAAAATAGTCATATTTTGAACGCTTAATGTTGCGTTTCAGGTCCTTTTTATCTATGAAATACTGTCTGCGTAATGCCTCATTGTGTGGATCTTTACTTAGATTTTTACTCATCTTTTCTACCTTTTTGTAGAGGGTTTCTAGATTATGGTTAAACCAGGCTTTATATCTTGATCTTTTTGCTTTTCTTGGTTTAACACATTGGTCTCCTGCTTGAATCAGAAGAGATGTCAAACTATCATTAAAGTCATTTACATTTATATCTGTGAGGGATTTGTTTTCTAGTTTTGTCAACTTATTTGCTATTTCAGAATTAGATAAGATTTCAACAAAATTTTGTTTGTGTTCTTCATTCAATTTAATTGAATGTGGAAAACGGTCTAGTTTTGGTTTTGGGAGGCAAGGGTTTGAATGAAATTTTGTTTTAAGAACGACCCCAAGCTGACAATGATCTGACAAAACACTTAAAGGATAAACACACATATGCTGTATATCTGTCAGCAACTCACAGCTTGAAATAATGTAGTCTATTGTGCTACACCCATTATATTGGAAACATGTAGGAGTTCCTAATAGATCACCTATAAATCTACCGTTAAGAATCCTTAATTTTGAGGAAAAGCAAAGGTCTATTAATTGGGTACCATAATTGTTTATAGTTTCAAGCTGAGAGTTGCGTACATTATCGTCATCTGAAACATAATCATTGAAAATTAAAGAGTTAACATGGACATTATCATCCTGAATTACGTAATCGTTAAGATTTCCAATTTTAGCATTGAAATCACCTAGTAGCATGATGTTGCCCAGGTTTCTAAGCTCATTGACATTGCTTTGTATAACTGAAAAGTCATCCTTAAAATAGGGTGAACCCTCTGGTGGTATGTAAGCTGCACATACATATAGGTCAACTTTTAGATTATAAAATATCTTGTTTAGTTTAAACCATAGAACATTTGGAGAATTGTGCTTACAATTAATCTCTTCAATGGAATTTGATAAAGTATTTTTATAAAATATGCAAATTCCTCCGCTGCATCTCCATGCTTTTTTGTTTTTGGGTCTAGCTTTTGACAGTGAATTGTAACCCTTTATAGAGATGTTCTCATGAACACCATGCCAAGTTTCTAGAACAATATTGATGTCGAATATGTTCATGCGTTTAAGGAACAAATCGTTATCGAGTTTTTCTTTAATACCATGTATATTCCACGAAGAGATTGACAAATTTTGCTTATTTGATTTGCCCATGGTAAATTAACTAGAAATATTAACAAAGTATGAAAATATAACTAATTAGAAGGAAAGGTTATATATAAGATAAAATAAAAGATACCTGAAGATACATGAAAATATAAAAATCCTACACAGATTGCTTTCACTGCAAGTTCATATTGGCCATTCTACATTTGATTTAAAACATTAATCAACATGGCCTTCAAGTCATTTCTTACATTTGGATTTCTCCGGCTTTGTTGTCTTCTGAAGGTTTGATTCCATTTTTGAAAGTTCATTCTGGGTTGTGGGATGGGTTGGTTTGAAGGATATGAAAGGTTGTGTTTCTTTTTCATGTTCGTTCTGTAAGGCAGTAAGTTATCCTTAATAGTCTTCACTAGTTTTGATGTCCCTAGGTCATTGAGATGGACACCATCGGGTAGGAAATCAAAACTATTAAATTTAGAATGGGTAATGAGTCCGCATTTATATTTTTCACAGATGGAGTTTAAAGCGTCATTAAATATTCTGAAGTTTCTTCTGTAGTCATCGGTATGTTGGTTGAATCTGGGTAGAATTTCTGATATGAATATCTTGCTTTCGGGTCTTGTAGTAGATACTGTATGTACTAAATTGTCAATATTTGATATACACATGTCCAGATTAAAAGGATTATTTGCAACATCATTGCTCCCTACAGCAATGATAATGTTTTTGGCATTCTCTTCTGTCTGTTGAAAAACTTTATGACAACTAGCAATTGTTCTTGGTGAAGGAATAATTATCTTGGTGTTGCTGTTATGCAGGAATCTTGATGAGTCAATATCTCTCAGTATGGATGAACCAATTATCAATGTGTCAACATTTGAAACTTTTGCAGTTCCATCGCCTACACGAGTTTTCACATTTTTTTCATCGTTTGGTTTTGGATATAGCTCTTTTACAGAAGTTTGACTGCTTTGACTGTTTTGTGTAGATTCTTCTTCATTAGATTGGTCAAAGCCGTTTGACAGGAATTGAACTGATCCTTCCAATTCGATTTGTGTTTCTCTCAGACTTTGAATTTTGAATTCTAATTCTGAGAGTTTCATTTTTGAGTCGGTTTGGGAGCATTCGATTTTCTCTTCCATATTTTCAATTTGCAGGGGAAGGTTCTTAAGACCATCCATTTGTTTTCTGAGGTACGAATTTTCTTTTTCGAATATTGAAACCTTGTTTGATAAAATTGTCACTGTCTTGGTTAATTTGTTGATGTCGTCGATTAGTTTAGAGATAATGTCTGTATGGCAATCCTGTTGTGTTGGCTGAGATCGTATTTCATCTCTGATACTAATTATTTCTGTTTCGAATTTATGGAGGGAAGAAGTGATCACTGAGGTGTCAGTATTTTGTATGTCAACTGTGACTGGTTCAGTGGCTGTGGCAGATTTATTGTCTTCAGTGTTGGTGGTGATTGATTCTTCTGGTAGAGACAACTCTGGTATGGTATTGAGTATCATCTTGTCTTCCTTACCCTCTGTTACCATGGCGACCATATTTTCCACAGTTGATTTTAATGTTTCAAATTCTTTAGAAAGCCATTTTTGGCATTGGTGTCCTTGAATTAATATTTTATTTGTAGAGTAGTATATGGTTATTGTTAATAGTTTATATTCCTTCCTCTACAATAGGTAGAGAATATCCAATATTTTGATGAATAGTCATCTTAAACAATAGGTAGAGAATATCCAATATTTTGATGAATAGTCATCCTAAACAATAGGTAGAGAATATCAAATATTTTGATGAATAGTCATCCTAAACAATAGGTAGAGAATATCAAATATTTTGATGATTTAGTCATAGATCAAGAAAAGGTTAACGAAGAAAGAAGAGCATATCTGGAAGAAGCAAGATCCCAAGAAGCCTCTGACTAGAAATATTTATCAAATTGATTCACATATAGAATTCGTGCACGCATTATGTTTGATTACTGTTAAACCTGGAAAAGTAGATTCAGTAGTAGAAATTTTAAAGAAAAAACGTAAGGTGGTAAAACAAGTAATGGTGGTTACTGGAAGGGCAGATATCAGTGTAATTTTGCAAGGAAGTATTGATCAAATCAATCAAATGGTAATTGATTTTAAAAAAATTAAAGACATTGTTACAACAGAAACTCTAATTGAAGTGGAGGTAGATTTAGGTTGGTAAAAGCAATAATTTTAGTAAAATCTCCGAAGAAATTGATTGCCGTAAAATTAAGAAAGTTAACAAAAGTTTCAAATTCATTTCCAACGAGCGGACAATTTGATGCAGTTGCAATTATTGATGTCCAAGAATTAATAGAAATAAAAGAAGTTGCAAATCAAATTCAAAAAATTAGTGGCGTTGAAAGAACTGAAACAATGGTTGAAGTTCAATAATTGATTTTAAAATAATTTGAAAAAAATTGATAATTAAAATGGTAATTGATTTAAGCAACTTTCACCCATATTCTTTGTGAATATCAAAAAGGTTGGAAATGTAATATTGGCAGTCCAAGATTTAGACAAGTCAATACAATTCTACAATGAAATAATTGGTCTTCCAATTAAAGACCAAAGAAAAACATGGGTAGATTTAGGTACATCCGGAGCTTTGTTGAGTTTACATCCTGCATCGTCAACTGCAGAACATGTAGGAGGGTCCATAGATAATGGAATAAGTGTCGGATTTTCTAGTAGGAGATTTGAAATCTGCCATAGAAGAACTAAAAACAAAAGGTGTTACAGTTCATCGAGACATCATAGAAAAAGATGTGGGCAAAAATGCAGTAATATTGGATCCAGACAGATACATGATTTCATTGTTTGAACCCAATTTTGAGGACAAAGATCACAAACCAGTGGATATGTTGGATTTACACCAGCTTAGATTGTCTTTTTTATTGAAGAGATAATCTTCTCCAAGCTTTTTTCTTTTGAATTGATTGAAATGTAGAAAGTTACGTCACTTTTTTGTAAAATTAGCACGTTAACTTTTGAATGTTTCAACAAAATATGGTCTAATTTTCCAAAGGAGGTATTATTTTTTCTTAAAGAAAGCAATGTAGATGTAATAAAAAATTCATGTTTGACATCTTCAGATTTTAATAGGGGTTTAAGATTGGGTTTAATTACACCAGTTAATGTTCTGCCATAATTGTTTATGACACCAGCATATCGAATATTGTTAGAAAACTTCAAGAATAGTTTGACATTGTTTTTTATATTTTAGAATATTATTTTTCCATTTATCTGAAGGGGTTTTAGTCATATTAAAAAACGAACTCAGAATTTAATAAGGCTTGTCAATGTTATATTAAGAGATTAAGGATTATGCTTATCTTTTGGTCTATTGTTTAATTTTTTCTTTAATTCTAAATTTTCTTTAATCAATTTCTCATTTTCAGTTTTTAGTGTTTGAACTGAATTTCTACCGCTAAACAAAGGATGTCCTGGTGGAACAATTGGAGATTCAGGTGTGATTAAACCTGAAGCATATTGTTGATAGAGTTTTTGAAATCCTTGAAGTTTTTGGTTAAGAGTTTCATCATGTTGAGATAATTGTGATTTCATTTGATTTTGATGCATTGGAGATAGAGGATGATTTAGTCCTGGAGGCAATCTAGGAAATTGAAATGCCATATGAGGAATGTTTGGATTTAATCCATAAAGGTCTTGAAGATGTCTCATTACCATATTATCCATAAAATTCTATCTAAATTTGCTATATTTGTGGCTTACTTTAGGCATTTGATATACTAACTAGTTTAATTTCAGTCATTTTTACTCAAATTCAGCTGATCGCAGATCCTTATAGATTCCCACAATTGAACGATCTTAGTCATGGCAAAAGAGAGAAAAACATGTTTGAGATGTAAAAAAGATATCAAACAAGAGGAACTTCACAAAATTGTGATGTATGTAGTTCAAAACGAGTTCACTGAACATCACTATGAGCACGTAGAATGTCCTGAAAAATTTACAGTTTAATTTAATATTTTTAGAATCAATTATCCCTTGAATTCAAAAACTTGGTAAATTTTCACCTGTATGTCTTGAACGATAATTCCATTCATCATTTTGCCAAATTATTTGATTGAAATCTTTTTGAGAATTTGGATGTAATCTATTACAAAACATCAGAAACCAATTAAAATTTGATTAGGTTTTGCCATAGATTGAATTTTTGCAGCTATATTCATAGCAGGACCCATTAAATCAACATGAGAATGTTGTTCATCAGCACCATACCTAACTACAATGTTTTGACCAAAATCAACACCAATTTTTACCATTAAATCTGGATAATCATATTGATCAAGTATTGGATTTATTTCCCTTTTGAATAACCGTATTCATAGATTTTGCACAATTAACTGCATTATCTGCAGTAAGTAATGAATTTGATTCTGCAACAAAATATCCAATTACAGCATCACCGACAAATTTTTAAGATATATCCATGATGTTGTCTAATAACTGCTGCCATCTCTTGTGCAAAAGAGCTAATTATGGTGGCAATTTTTTCTGAAGGCATCTCTAAAGCCATCTTTAGTAGAACCAACTAAATCCACATACAATACCATCATGTCTAGTTTAGAAAATACATTTTTTTCTAAGAAAGTCTTCAGACTCATCATGCACTCCAGAATACTCATATCCTTTTTTCAAAGCTCCCCAAACACGTTTTTGAGTTTCCAAAATCATACTATCAGAATCTATAGCTGCTTCCATATTTCGGCTTAGAAGCATATCTACTACTCGATTATCATTTTTTTCATTAATATTTTCACTCATTTTTATTCAATTACTCCAACGGAAAATCAATTTTGCAATGGGTACATTTACCTCTATTGCCCTTATAATGTTCATCATAATATTCAACTATCTCAGAATTACAATTATAGCACAAAAGTTTAGATTCTACCATGCCTAAAAAGGATGTTTAATGTATTTAGATATTGTTGAGTATTACTGATATGTACCAAAATTAGTAATTTTTTCAAATATGAAAATGAAGGTTTAAGGAGAGTTATTTTTTAGCAAAAATGTGAGACTAGGTTCAAGATCACCAGATGAATTTATTCAATTATTGAATAAAAAAAATGATGATATTCAACAAGATTTTTTAGCAAAGATGATAGAAAAAACCAAAATTGCTGATGTCAAAGTGATGATGGGTGATTCCACAATTACAGAACAAAAGACATTTGATCCTAAAGAAGTATCTAATTATCTAGAAAGTATAATTCAAAAGTTAGATGGATGGTCTTTACAAAATGTATCAACAACAAATAATGAAGATTTAAGAAGAATATTTACTAAATTTGAAATTAGTGAAGGTAATTATTTGATATCAGGTCATTTATCAATACAATTTCACGTATTATTGTTTTACAAACCAGTTCAAAGAGTTATTGATTCACAAAAAGAATTAGCAGAAATTTTAGACAATACAAAAAAACAAGAATCAGATTTATCAAACAACAGTGATCAATTTGTCTTAGACAAATTAAAAGAAATGGGATACAAAGATTTTGATCATCAAAAATTATTTGAAATATTTTATGAAGATGAAGAATTTAGTAAAAAAGTATATGCAGAAATTGAAAAAGAATCTAGTGATGAATTTAAAAAATTAACTGAAAAGAAAAATGAATTGATAAAGGAACTGGACTCATTATTAATTGAAACATATCAAACAAGTTCAGTACTAATTGATGATACTAGATTAGTAGCAGGTGAAGAAGGGTGTTTGTGTACATTAGATATAGAATTCATTAAAAATAACAATCGTGAAGGTTTGTTTGATCCAAGAAAAATGTCAAATAACGTAAAAGAAAATATTTTAAAGAAATTAGAAACACTTCAAGATCAAATTAATTTAAAATAAAAAAATAATTCCAATATTACTCTGAAAATGACCTAGGCATAATTATGATAAAAATTGATTGTAATCACGCATAAAAAAATAAGATAAAAAATAGTCATAACGATTAACTCAAATACCTCCAAAATTGAGCAACATCTCCAATGAATCCAACATATGATGAAATAGTAAAGGCAAATGCATTAAGAGGAAATGTAATTAGAAAAACACCTTTAATTCATTCACCCACATTTAGTGATTTAACAAATTCACAAATTTACTTAAAAGAAGAATTTAGACAAAAAACGGGTTCATTTAAGATTAGAGGAGCATATTATAAAATTAAATCATTATCTCAAGATGAAAAGAAGTTTGGAGTAGTTGCAGCATCTGCTGGTAATCATGCACAAGGTGTCGCACTAGCATCATCTCTAGAAAATATTTCCTGTACAATTGTAATGCCCAAAAATGCATCACCTGCAAAAGTTGCAGCAACCAGAGGATACGGAGCTAATGTGATTTTAGAAGGAGTAAATTATGATGAATCATATTCAAAAGCAAAAGAAATTTCTCAACAGACAGGAGCTACATTAGTACAAGCTTTTGATGATCCTCAAATTATAGCAGCACAAGGAGTAATCGGATTAGAAATACTAGAAGACTTGCCAGATGTTGAAGAAATTTATCTACCAATAGGTGGTGGTGGTCTAGCAGCAGGAACTGTAATTGCAATTAAAGAAAAAAATCCAAATGTCAAAGTTGTAGGGGTACAGTCAAAATCATTTCCATCAATGTATGAGTCTGTAAAACGAAATACACGAACATTATCTGGTGGGGAGAGAACAATTGCTGATGGTATTTCTGTAAAAATGCCTGGAGAAATAACGTTTAACATAATCAAAGAATTGATGGATGAAATTGTATTAGTAGATGATGATGAAATTACAAAAGCTATGTTTCTATTAATGGAAAGAATGAAGTTTGTTGTTGAACCAGCAGGTGCTGTAGGCCTTGCATATCTATTATCAAAAAAACCGTCACCTGGAAAAAAAGTAGTAGCAGTATTGGCAGGAGGTAATGTAGACATGTACCTATTAGGTCAGATTGTAGATAAAGGACTAGCAGCAATGAGTAGATTGCTAAAATTGTCTGTGTTGCTACCAGATAGACCAGGGGCATTTAAAGAAATTGTAGATATCATTACGTTAGCTAATGCAAATATTGTAGAAGTCGTACATGACAGATTAAGCTCTGATGTAAATGCCGGATCTGCATCAGTTACTCTTAATCTAGAGACACAAGGAAAAGATCAAGCACAATCATTGATAAAATCTCTAGAAGAAAAAAATGTAAAATTCAAATTGTTGACATAACATATTCAACTTATGCCCCTATTTTGTAAACAATGTAATGAAAGAAGATTACCAAAATCAGTGAAACCCGAAAACAGTACATTATGGTTATGTGAAAAATGTAAAAATTTTGTTGATACTAATGATTTCATAGTAAGGGAAGCAACATCTGAGGAATGCAATTCATCTCAAGAAGACTATAAAAAATGGGTAAAATCTATTCCAGCTACAGACGGTACAAAAGATTCATTTCGATATTAAAAAAATTATTTTCATTTAACATCTTAGAATAAAATCATAAAATTTCATGTATCTATAATACTTAGATTACCTAATCAAAATAGATCTTATATGCTGGGTCTGCCAATGACTACATTTGAGGTCATGAATACTGAAAATATTGGAAACCTTGATAGTAATCTAATAAACCGACCAAGGAATTATTACTATTGGCATCACATTCCAAATATTTCAGTATTCTTTAAAAATTTGTAATAAGATTCTATAATCTTCTGGTATTTTTTAAATGAATTTTTTATAATGACTTTATGCATAGTCAATGTGATTTTTGTAAAAAAATTAACAAAACACAATCAATTCATTGTAATAGTTGCAATAAGAATCACCAAATATGTACCATATGTTTAGTAGAGTATAAAGTAGAAATGAAAATAAAACCAGTAACAAAACAATCAATGTACGAAAGTAATTTAAAAAAATGGGCATAAGGATATTCTTAATATTAAAAAATAAAAAAAGAATTTAGTGTAGAAATAGAGTTTATTCTATAATCCCATTTCTGATTTTAATTGTGTACACCAATTTTTAACTCGATCTTCAGTTTTTTCGTTCTCACTATCCTCATCAACGGGAAGTCCACAAAATTTCTCACCATCTTCTGGTTTTGTAATTTCGTTGAGATGTGGAATTAAACATCTTGAAGATACGAAGGTGTAGTCATCAAGTGGTACATATCCAACCATTTTAGCACCTGCTTTTTCAAAGAATCGATGTAATTCTTCCATGGCATCAACAAAATCTTCGCCATATCCTACAGAATCACCGAGACCAAATATTGCTACAGGTTTGTCCTTAAGATCTAATTCGCCTATTTTTTCTAATAGATCATCCCAAACAGTTCCAGATCTTAATTCTTCAGCTCCGGTATTCCAAGTTGGAATTCCACAGATTATGCCATCAAGATTTGGAAAATGTGCTAAATCTCCTTCAGATACATCTATTGCATCAGAAACTGCATCGCCAAGTTCGTTTTTTATTGTTCCACAAACTTGTTCTGTTTTACCAGTTTGAGTTCCAAAAAAGAGACCAATTGATGCTGTTGGTGCATCTGTTGATGCTACTTCATGTGGTGTATCATCGTCATGTGCATGCGGTCCAGCCATAAATTTCGATTATGAAATTTATATTTAATTGAGTACATGATTGTTAAAAGAAGTTACAAGTACAGATTACAAAAACGCATAACAATATAACAAATCTAAAAATTTAATTCTATACCTAAAACAACCAATTGAATTAGAAAAACAACTCCCAACAATACAGATCCTAAAAGAATTTTAATAATTTTAGACACATTACATTAGATATTTTTAGTGCATTTTAATGAATTCATTTAATGGCAAAAATTTTGGGCATTATAGGCGGAGGTCAATTAGGAATGATGCTTACTGAAGCTGCAAAAAAAATGCCTGAGCACATATCTAAAGTAATAGTTTTAGATCCAAATGAAAATTGTTCTGCATCACTAGTTGGAGCAGAGCAAATAGTGGCAGATTTTAAAGACAAAGACTCAATCATTAACCTAGCAAACCAAGTGGATATTATCACATATGAAATCGAATCAGGAGATAGTGATGTATTAAAATCCGTTGAAAATCAGGCTGAGATCAACCCATCTCCAGAAACTCTAAAAACTATTCAAGATAAATTTTTACAAAAAACATTTTTACAAAATCACAATATTCCAGTTCCAGAATTTATCAAAGTTGATGACATTGAAGAAGTTAAAGAGGGATTGAAAAAATTTGGGTATCCAGCATTACTAAAAGCCAGAAGAGATGCATATGATGGAAAAGGTAATTTCAAGATAGACTCAGAAAATGAAATTCAAACAGCATATGATTATTTTAAAGGACAAAAACTCATGTTAGAAAAATTTGTCCCATTTAAAATGGAAGTGTCAGTTATAGCATCAAGAAACACTAAAGGGGAAATTAAGACATATCCATTAGTTGAGAACATACATGAAAAAAATATTCTTCGAGAAACAATTGCACCATCTAGAACATCAAATGAAGTTTCAGAAAAAGCTGAAAAAATAGCTAGTAATACAATGGATGTTTTGAAAGGTGCCGGAGTATTTGGAATAGAAATGTTTGTGACTCAAAATGATGAAATAGTAATTAACGAAATAGCACCAAGAGTCCATAATTCAGGTCATCATACATTACAGTCAAGTAAAACATCTCAATTTGAACAACATTTACGTGCAATTTTAGGATTGGATTTAGGAAGTACAGAATTACTTCATAACACAATAATGTACAACATTTTAGGTAATTTAGATTTTCAAGGAGAATACAAAAAAATAGAAATTTCTGAAAAGAATATTTTTCTAAAAATGTATGAAAAGAAAATTTCTAAACCTCTAAGAAAATTAGGTCATTTGAACATCGTTGGATTTGAGAAACAGTCAATTGATGAATTACTGACACAATTAGAAAAAACCAAGGGTAGTGTAGAAGTAGAATCAATATAATTGGTTTAAATATTGTAAATTTTCAATTTAATCATGGCATTAAAAGCAGCAGCAATGGCACTTACTGGAATAGCAATTGCATTATTGGTCCTATATGGTGCTGATGTCGCTGTATCAATGGGAAATGCCGATAAAGAAGGATTTTTGCCATTAGATGACATGCAAAGAGGTATGGGACTAGGAGGTCCAGCAATTATTTTACCAATTATTGCATTTTTCATAGCTATTAGAGAAAAATCTAAGGGATTAGGAGGATTAATCATTATTTCAGGAATATTAATTCTAGTTGGAGGTATTGCAATGATAGCAACACCTGCACCAGAAGGAGTAGAAAGAAGTCCATTAATGTTATTTGCACCTGCAATTATCCAACTTGCATTAGGTGGAATTAAAATAGCAAAATCTTAAGAGAATACATAATGCCAATTTGTGCAAAATGTAGTAATGATGTCAAAAAAGTTTATGATTGTGATCATACAAAATATGAAGATTATTGTGTAGAATGTTATACTGAACTTCACTATTACATAACGGAGAATAATAAAGACGAAGATGTTAACTGCTAGAGAAATTGCAATTTATGCACTAGGTAAGACAGAGGGAGTAAATTCTCTTGCAGAAACACTGGGAAAAGGTATGGATGATGAAAAATACATAGAATCATGGAATAAAACATTGAAACTTTTAGGAATTGAGATACCCCTAGAAGAATTAGAAACAATTTACAATGAATTTGCAAAGAAAATGGATGAAATTGTTAATGACTCTGAAATAAATGAAATTAAGAAAAAATAAGATAAATTTGAATAGTTGATTATAGGAAATTTAACAATGAAAGCAATTATTTTGGCAGGCGGTAGAGGAAAAAGACTAAAGCCAGTTACAGATTACGTTCCAAAACCATTGGTTCCAATTAAAAATATTCCAATTATTGAATGGCAAATAAGATATTTGAAAAAATTTGGCATTAGGAAGTGATTATTTGTACAGGTTACAAAGCAGATATGATTGAAAGTTATTTGAGTATGAAAAAATTAGGAATGAAAATTAAATTTTCAATAGAAAAAACTCCACTAGGAACAGGTGGTGCAATTAAAAAAGCAGGTAAATTGATTAACGATAAATCTTTTTTTGTAATTAATGGTGATACTATCACAAATATTGATTTAGATAAACTGGCAAGTAAGAAAAATTCAATTGCTGCAATTGAACTAAGAACAAAATATGGAATTTTAGAAACAGAATCAGATAAAATTATTAATTTCAGAGAGAAAAAAGAAATTTCAGATACCTGGATGAATGCAGGAATTTACCACCTCCAAAAAGATGTTCTAAAAAAATTACCAATAAAAGGAGACATAGAAAAAACAGTTTTTCCAGATTATGCAAAAAAGGGTTTGCTAAATACAATAAAATTTAAAAATGTAGAATGGTTTTCTGTGGATTCATTCAAAGACATGGAAGAATGTTCTGAAAGAGTGGAAAAAATAATTAAATAAAATATTACGATTATGCGCCTGTTCGGTGTAGTGTTACCATCATATATGCAACTTCCTCTACAAATAATTCATCATTGCTAGCAGAAGCATATTTTGTTGCATTTTTCCAAAATTTCTCATTTTTAGTAGATCCTTGAAAACTCTGTTCAGCCATAATATGATTAGATAATTGACGGGATAATTAATCACCTCAATCAAAATTAACCTATTACTAAAACAGATACACTAGAATATCCATTATTCATAATTGTATCATGCGTATAGGGTGTAGTTTAGGCTCATTACTGTCTGTTGAAGAGGTTCTCCAATGTGCCCAATTAGTAGCCAAAACAAAAATTGATTCAATTTGGATTCCTGAAACATGGGGGATGGAAAATTTTTCAATGCTAGGAGCAGTAGCAAACAATACTGAAACTCAGAAAATAGGTTCGTCAATAATTAACATCTATTCAAGAAGCCCATCAACAATAGCCATGGGATCTGTAACCACAGACACTCTCTCAAATGGTCGATTAATTTTAGGACTAGGTACAAGTAGTGTCCCAATAGTTGAAGATTTTCATGGAGAGAAATTTGAAAATCCTGTTCAAAGAATGAGGGAATATGTAGAAATTATCCGATTATCTTTAACAAAAAAACAAATCAATTATTCTGGAAAAATATTTCAATTTAAAAAATTTTACATTATTAATAGAACCTAAAAGACAATCAATTCCAATTTATTTAGCTGCAATTAATCAAAAAATGGTAAATCTTTGTTGGGAAATTGCAGATGGTGTAATTTTTTATTTACGTCCAATAGAAGAGATGAAAAAAACAATTTCTAAAATGCAATCACAAAAAAATATTGATGTTGCATGTCAAATAATTACATGTATTTCAAATGATTCTGAGGAAGCAATTCAACGCGCTAAAAAAACAGTAGCATTTTATGTGTCTGTGGGTAAAATATATCGAGAATTTTTAGCTAAAAATGGATTTCAATAATGAAACCAATAATATTTTTGAGAATTTAAAAAATCAGGATTTAAATCCAATCATGAACTTGTTACAGATTCCATGTTAAATTCACTTTGTATATCTGGGTCTCCAAATGAAGAGCAAAAATACAATTAGAAAAATTTAGGAATACTGGAATTGATTTACCAATTATTCAATTCAATCCAATTGGAAATACAATAGAATCATTTTCATTATTGAAAAAAACACTTTTGGATGAGGAATAATGTCAAAAGTAGGAATTGCAGCATATGGAAAAATGCCCATTTACAAAAGATGATCATAAAATAGAATCAATATTACACAAATCTGCAAATGATCTATTTCAAAAAAACCCCGAAATAGATAAAAAAGAAATTGACGCAGTCTTAATTTCTACAAATAATAATTCTAAATATCTATCACCAATTTTGTCAGAAATGTCAGGAATTCAACCAAAAATAGCTCATTCTATTGAAAGTCTATGTAATTCAGGCACAAATTCTATCGTTTCAGCATTTTCATACATTTCATCAGGTCTTAGCAGACATGGTTTTAGTTTCAGGGGCTGAAAGGTATGATAGTCCAGGTCAAATATTAGAGTGGGATAACTCTAGAGGAGAATTTAAGCATCCAATATTTTGGGCATCAATTTTTTCAAAATCATACAAAGAAAAATACAATATTTCAGATGAAGAATTAGCAATAGTTTCTGTAAAAAATCACAAACAAGCAAGTAAAAATCCAAATGCATTATCAAAAAAAACATACACAGTAGAGGATGTTATGAATTCTAAAAAATTAACAGATGATCTAAAACTATTAGATTGTTCAAGACCATGTACTGGAAGTGCATCAATTTTACTGGCATCTGAAGAAATTATGAAAAAATATACAGACTCACCAATATGGATTACGGGTATAGGACAAAAAACAACTTCTGCAGGATTTACAAAAAACACTTCGCTATCATCTATGGAATCTACTAAAATTGCAGGGCAATCAGCATTAAACATGGCAAATCATAATATTTCAGAAATAGATGTTGCAGAAGTTCATGATGCATTTTCTGTTTGTGAACCAATGATATTGGAATCCCTAGGATTTACAGATCCTGGAAATGGAATGGATATGATAAAAAATTTACATCAAACAAATAATTTTAAAATTAATCCACGTGGAGGTTTAATTGGATGTGGACATCCATTAGGTGCAACAGGAATTTCACAAACTATAGAGATTATTGAACAATTACAAAATAATGCAGAAAGTCGTCAAACAGATAATCCAAAAACAGGGTTAATTCATAACATGTCTGCAGCTGCTACATCATCCACAGTTTTGGTTTTAGAGAAATGAGTTTTGAAAATGAGTTAGAACAAGGACGATTTTATATTCCTGAATGCTTGGCATGTAAAAAATTAGTATGGCCGCCATCAGAATTTTGTGATGGTTGTAATGAGGAAACATCATTGAGAAAAGAGGAATTTGAGGGTAAAATTATTGAATTTTCTAGACAAAATGAAGAGTATTTTTGCATGGTAGAATTTGGTGATTCAATTAGAATAATGGCCAAGATGATAGCACTCCCAAAAAAGGACCAAATTGTAAAAATTTCAAAATGTGGTATTTCTGAAGGAAATTATTTTTTTCAAGTCATTTAAATTTTGTAAAAATATACGGGGTTTCAACATTTTGATCAAAAGTCCATACTGTAGGTAATGAAACAGTATCAAGTACATCTAATTGATTTTCTTCAATAAGAGAACTCCAACCACCATTTGATAAATTTCCAGATAATTGTCTTTTAGTATCACTACCTGCAAAAACAATTCCAGTATTCATTTTCAAATTAGCTAATAGAATTAATTTTTTTAATAATGCTTGTTGCCAAAATATCTCCACCCATTTGAGCAAGACCTCCAATGAAAAACACAGGTTTTTTTAAATTTAATTTAGAGTATTCAAATTCCAATGCATCTTCACATTTTGGATTAAAATTTTGATTTGTCTCAGAGCAGATTGTATTTTGTAAATTTACAAGTACATCATCAATTTCAATACTATGAGAATTAAAATCTAATATTTTTCCACAGTATGCAATTCGTACCATCACCTGATCCTATATCTACAAGTTCCAAATAACCTAATTTTTTTGCTACCAAAGACATAACATATGCAGACATTTATCCATGTTGGATAAAATGGCTGACAGCTTGAACCATGTTTAATACTGTTTAACCAATAATCATTGATATCCCCTTCGTACACCATACATGGTATATCCAGAATATTTTTCTCAAAAGAATTTAGATAGATAGGATTTTTTTGTGCAAATGTGTGTAATTGTGCTAAATCTTGTTCATCAATTGGAAATTCCTTTGAAGAATTTAGCGGATTACTTCCTGAATATGGGCATTTCCATCATAATTATTTGCAAAATTTTGTTTAATCCTGACTAAATTATCAACTATTTGATCAATCATTAAAATTCTAAAATGATTGGGTATGATAAACTCATTGAAGTTAAGAAGGATTTTTGGACATAATTTGAGAAATTTCTTGTTGGATTTTATCTAATTCACTTATTGTATTTTTTTCCAATTCCTTAATTTGTTTTATCTCTTCATCAGTTGGTTCCATCATTAGTTCAAAACTGAGGTGTTTTAAAATATTAAGATACGAGTCACGTTTTTCAAATAATTTTTCTAGATCAAATTGTGACATGAAGAATTATCAAATTATCAAGTATATAGAAATTGAGTCAAACAAAATTACCAAGATTTGAGTTATTATGTAATTACCAAGATTACTAAATCTAAATTAATAGAAAATGCATATGAATAATAATCTTAAATCAATTACCATTATGAAACTAAAAAAAGAAATGAAAAAAACCAATCATCAAAATGCAGCAAAAACAAGAAGACAAAGAGGATATCAATGGGAAGATACAATTGTTAAAAGATTTAAAAAAACTGAAAATTGGAAGGCTTTCAGATTAGGTTCTCCCAGTATTGCATTACCTGATGTATTGGCAGTAAATACACAAGAAAGTACAATTTTTACAATTGAGGCTAAATCAGGAACAAGTACATCATTACCAGTTCCTGCAGATCAAATTGAAAGATGTTTAGAATGGATCAAAACTTTTGATATTTATAAAAATAAGCAAGTTCTATTAGCATTCAAATTTTTATCTAAAAAACGAGTAGATGTAGGGGTTTACCAAAATAGGGAATTAAGGGAATTTTTTAAAATTTGGGATGAAAAATTTGAGATTAGTGACTGTATCTGCACATATGATGGAAAAATTTATTCAAAAATTAATGGTGTAAAAAAAGAATTACCACTCAAAGAATGTAAAATGCCATTTAAAACAAAACAAAGATCTAGTGCCTAACTAGATTTTATTTTCAAATCATTATTAAGGATAAAATAATCAGTTATTTTATGTCTGAAGAAAATTCTAAAGATGAGAAAATTGAATCAACTGCAGAGTCATTACTTGAAACAGTCTCTGATGCTGAAGTTAATTCAAGAATAAGTTTTGAAGAATTTACTGACGAAAGAGCACTACTCAGTCGTGATGCATTTGGAAAAAAGCAAATGAAAATTAAAGTTTTAGAGGTATCTGATGAAAATCCTGTACTAAAATGGAAATTTGGAGATCGTGTTAAAGTTACAAAAATACTTGTCACCATCAAACATCTCACAACACAAGAAGTAGAAGAAGCTGAATTTGATATTGAAGAAATTGAAAAAGAATTATCTGAAAAACGACACTACACTTCCACAAATAGGTGGATACCTACTGAAGATATCAAAAATGGTTACGTAGTTGGGGATAAACATACAAGATTAATCAGTGACGCCGCTGCATTAGATTATATTGTATTTTAAGCACAAACCCAAATTTTCTCTGAAAAACATTATAAACATCACAATTTGAAAATGATTATGAGTTCAAAAGAATTCGATATCAATGGAACTGATTATACTATTACAATAACAGAGCAAGTAATTGGACATGTTAATAATTTAAAAAATCTTTACAATGCTGCATACGAAGATCCTGAAAGTTTTGAAGATGTAAGTTCAGAAATTTCAAGCACAATTACCGATATAGCAAGCACAGTTGAACCAGAAGTGGAGGATAGTGATCTTGATGGATTAATCCAAGAGGTCATAAAAGCAGTAGATAACAAGGCTGCAGAAATTGAAAAAGAATTATCTGCAAAAGAGAAACCAGCAAAAAAATCCAAATCAAAGAAATAATTCCAATTTGACCTTAAAATCAGATTAAATTAAGGTAAGGGATAAATTCTAAAAAAAAGTACTATACTAGAGATATGTCTAAAAGTTGTGAATGTGGAATATGTGATCATCATTATGAAAACGAATGTTTAGAAAAAGAATGCAAATGTTGTTTAAATTTTCATGAGAGATCAGGTCCTAGAAGAAAGTAACCCATTAGTTGTAACAATTACATTTTTTTGAAAAATGTTTAGAACACCCTATTAATCGATGATCCTTACAACCACATAATACACATTTTTTTTGTTCAGTCATAAACTTTCCAATAATTCCTTGATATTATTCATCATGTTATTATTTTTTAAGGATTCTAAAATTTTCAATCTCATATTTTTGATACGATTAACATCATTTGAGTACAAAGGAGCCATAGTTTCAATTTCCTTTTCAAATGAGTAAGTAACCAAATATTCTGCAAATTTTTTTTTAGTTATTTTAAAATCAGCTAAAGGAATTTTTTCAATTTCAATTTTATTAGAAATAACTCTGACAAATCCATTAATTTTTAACATTTCTTTTTCTATTTTTTTAAGATCTCCAGGCTTATCTTCAATAGCCTCTAGAGCATTGTAGGAGTCTACAATACGATTTAGAATACTCTTCAAATATTCCACATAAGTAACCATACATTATCAAAAAAATACACCAATCTAAAGTTTAGGAAATTAGCTAGACTCGTGTAAATTATTCACGTTTGCTTTAAATTATTAGCAATTTTCAACAATTACACATGCAAGAAGATGCTTATCTAAAATGTGTACATCCAAAATGTGGTTTAGTATATCCTATTTACAGCACAAATGTACAATGTGAAAATGGTCATGTTTTAGATGTAAAATACAAAAATACACCATCTACAAAACTAAAAGATACATTTTATGAAAGACGAAATTCCAAAGGCAGTATATTTAATGAAAGTGGAATTTGGCGATTTAGGGAATTATTGAATTTTTGTCAAATTGACACTGAAAGTTTAGAAGAATGTTCAAAATTTTTAGTTTCATTAGACGGGGCAGAAGGCAGACAGTCAAAACCATATCACATGTCAAAAGCTGCGGAGTTTTTAGGAATTGAGAAAGAAGGATTATGGTTACAACCAGAAGGATACAATCCTAGTGGCTCGTTTAAAGACAATGGAATGGTAACAGCTGTAACTCATGCTAAATTAGTAGGAGCAAAAAAAATTGTGTGTGCATCAACTGGAAACACTTCAGCTTCTGCTGGCATGTTTGCAGCAAACGAAGGGATAGATTGTGATGTGTATATCCCTGCAGGACAAATTGCACCAGGAAAACTTAGTCAAGCTTATCAATTTGGAGCTCAAATTGTAGAAGTCGAAGGGAATTTTGATGATGCGTTAAAACAATCTTTAGATGATGCACAAAATCATGACGGATATACAGTAAATTCAGTTAACCCATTTAGAATTGAAGGACAAAAAACAATTCCATTTAGAGCATTAGAGTATTTGAATTGGGATGTACCAGATTGGATTGTTTATCCCGGAGGAGCTTTAGGAAATACTTCTAGTTGTGGAAAAGCATTGATGGAATTATACGAATGGGGATGGATTAAAAAAATACCAAGAATTGCAGTAATTAATTCAGAGGGTGCAAGTACATTATCTGATTTATACAATGGAGGATTTGAAAATGAAGAATTAAGATGGAATAAAGGAGAACCAAATACTGAATTGATTTCTAGATACTATGATCATTTAGACAAAGAAGGCATCAGACCAAAAACCAAAGCAACAGCTATTCAAATTGGAAGGCCAGCTAATATTTTGAAAGGATTAAGAGCATTAGAATTTACAAATGGAGTAGTTACAACTGTAACTGATTCAGAAATGTTAGATGGTATGTCAGTAGTTGGACTAAATGGATTTGATTGTGAAATGGCATCTGGAGCATCAGTGGCAGGGATTAAAAAATTGATGAATGAAGAAATAATTAAAAAGGATGATACAGTTGTAGGAATTCTCACAGGTAGACAAAAAGATGCAATGATTCCAGTTGACTATCACCACAATTCAGAAAATACATTTGCAAATCCACCAAAAAATTAGCCTCAGTAGTTGTAATAAAAAATAAGAGTTAACTGAAGAGTTTAAATCCATGAATTGTTAAATTATCTTACCAAAAGATGGTGCAAAAAAACTAAATGAAGAATAGTAGTTCTAAGAAATTTTCAAGGAGAAGATCATGGTAGATTTATGGGTTGAAATTACAGCTTTATCAGTTTTAATTGGTTTATCTGGATTTTTCAGCGGATTGGAAGTTGCACTGGTTGGAGTAAGAAAATCAAAAGTTGTTCAATTATTCAATGAAGGAAAAAAAGGTTCAAAGGCGTTACATAAATTAAAAATGAATCCTAGTTGGATGATGTCAAGTGTTAATCTTGGCAATAATTTAGTTAACGTTGGAGCATCTGCATTAGCTACAAGTGTAGCAATTAGATTATTTGGAAATGATGGATTAGCAATTGCCGTAGGAGTGATGACATTTTTAATTTTAGTTTTTGGAGAGATTACTCCAAAAACATACTGTAATGCAAACTCAACAAAAGTTGCATTAAGATATGCACCAGTTTTACTAGCGTTCAGTTATGTATTTTATCCAGTTGTAAAATTCTTTGAAATAATTACTAGAGGTGTTGTAAAAATTACTGGTAGTAGCTATACACCACCTCCAATAACTGAAGAAGAAATTAAGGGAGTTATTGATCAAGGATTAGCAGAAAAAGCATTAGAAAAGGAAGAAATGGAATTAGTTCACGGAGCATTAAATTTTGATGATACTGTAATTCGTTCTGTAATGACACCAAGAACAAAGATGTTTACATTAAATGCAAAAATGTTACTTTTTGAGGCATTACCACAAATAAATCAAAGTGCTCATTCTAGAATTCCAATTTTTGGAGATACAGAGATGATATTGTTGGATTTATTCACGTTAGAGACGTACTGAGGGAATTAGAAAAAGACAAGGAAGTAGTTACTTTGGAACAAATTGCAAGAAAACCAGTATTCGCATCTCAAGAAAAAATGGTTAGTTCACTTTTAAAAGAAATGAAGGGAAGAAAAACCCACATGGCAATAGTTGTAGATGAACATGGAGGTGTAGAAGGACTAGTAACATTAGAGGATCTACTAGAAGAAATTGTAGGAGAAATAGAAGATGAAACAGACCTAAAAAGAGAAAGAGGTTATGAACGAATTGATCAAGATACAATAATTACAAATGGAGATATTGAAATTGACATAATTAATGAAATTTTTGAAACAAAAATTCCTGAAGGAGATGATTATGCATCACTCAACGGACTACTTCATGAAAGGCTGCAAGATATACCTCAAGAAGGAGACAAACTAGAATTAAATGATTTAAAAATTATAGTTGAAAAAGTTACAAAAAATATCCCACAAAAAATTCGAATTGAAAAAATTAGAATCTAATTATTTTTAGCAAATTTTTCTTGTAATTTTTGTTTTTTCTCTTTCATATGAAAAATAGATTCAGTATGAGCAAATGCCTCTTCATATGATTTATCAAACAACATAGCTTGTAACAACATATGATTTTCAGGAATAACAATTCCTGTTTGATCATCAGAGTACATCAATTGAACAGTATCTCCAATCGAAGTAGTCATGTTTGCATGTATGTGGATCATATTTGTATCTGTAAAATTAAAGCCCATATTTTGAGCATAATCTCTAATATCTTTAGTGCCCTTTGCAGTCCATAATGTAGCTACACCAAATTCATCAGCAAATAATTCGTGGATTTGGGAAGGTTTAGGTGCAGTTTCTTTGAATCGGATATCCATTATGTGTAGGTGCATTTGTCTTGTAGGTACTTTTATTGCACGAACATAAAGAGGAGCATCCTTTCCAAAATACAATTTCACATCATCACCATGATGAGGTTTTTCAGTCATTTCAATTGTGTCTGAAACATTTTTTTCAGTTTGTTCAATATCTGCCCATCTTCTAACTAAAGTAACATCAAATCTTACTAACTCATTGCCAAATTTTTCACGTAGCGGTTCTAAAATTCTACCCATTCCTGTTACATTACAACTTCCTTGCATGACATGTTTTTTGCCCAAAGCATGATCATAGTTTGCACGAGAATTAAATAATAAATCAGAAACAGATTCATCTCCTACTGTAGATTCTCCACCCTGATAGATAGCAGGAATATTTTTTGGTTCATAAAGATTTTTTTTATTTTTGTAACCATGACCTCCTGGTGCTGCATCAATTACTAAATCACATTCATCTAAAGCAGATTCAATTGTACCAGAAATTTTATAATTTGAAAAATCATCCAATTTTCTTTCTGGAACGTATACATTCAATCCACGAGATATTGCATCAGTTACTTTCTCATCTGGCGAATATTTTCCAATACCAAAAACAGTAATTTCAGGATCATCTTTTAGAAAAGAAGTAATTCTACTGCCAATGGAACCATAACCATTTACAAACACCTTTTTCATATTTACTCTCCAATTATCTTACTTATTTACTAATTGAACAAAGTCTAAATGTACTCTAAAAAATTCAAATTTATTGATTCATCCACCCTCTTTAGCCATAGGTGCCGTAATTGCATCAATTGCAATAGTGGCCGTAATGTTTGGACTAAATGGAACATTTGATGAGTCTGAATT
>CBDBCB010000005.1:0-3073 GCA_965202745.1 Alphaproteobacteria bacterium | reverse complement strand
TTAAACCGCGGTGATCCATAAGTGGTACGTATGCCTTTGGTCGGCGTTAAATCTTTATGGGCGATGGGTATACCCGCCAGAGGTCCGAGGGGCCGACCTTTCGCTCGAGCGTTATCGACTTCTTGGGCTTGTTCGAGTGCTTGATCGGGAACCAGTGTCACCACCGCATTAATGCGATCATTAACCGCCTCAATTCGCTCGAGATGTGCTCGGGTAACCTCGACTGCTGAAATATCCCCTCGTCGAATGCCTCCGGCGAGGTCCGTTGCTGACCACATCCAAAGTTGATTCTTGGCCATCGTCTATCTCCTACTTGAGCAATGACTATAAAGGGCATCGCAACCCTTGTCGCGGTGCTCTTGCATCGAGTAATCGGGTTGTGCCATGTTGAATGACTATAAGGAGAAGGTGATATGGCAGGACCACTCGAAGGAGTCCGGGTACTCGATCTTTCAGCCGTTGTTTCTGGTCCTCTGACTGGCGCTCTATTGGCTGATTTAGGTGCGGAGGTGATTAAGGTCGAAAAGCTCGAGGGTGATATTCAACGTAACGTGGGCAGTCAGCGAAATGGATTTTCGGGGTCGTTTCATGTGCTCAATCGGGGTAAACGGAGTATCGCGCTGGATTTAAAATCGACTTTCGCCCAGCCAGTGTTACGCAAACTGATCGCGGAATCCGACGTGCTGATTCAAAATTTTAGACCTGGTGTCATAGACCGACTTGGTTTGGGTTATGAGACGGTATCCCAATGGCATCCAAGACTGATTTATTTGTCCATCAGTGGTTTTGGTGCCCTGGGGCCACAACAGGCCAAACGAGCTTATGATCCCATCATTCAAACCTACTCGGGGATGGCGTCAGTACAGGGTCTCAGGCGGGGTCAGGGTCCAGAGCAAGTCAATCAATTGATTATGGATAAATTAACGGCGTCCACAGGAGCCCAAGCCGTTTGTGCGGCGTTATTTTCCCGTGAGCGGTCCGGATTGGGCGAACACATTGAATTGTCAATGTTGGATACCGCCGTGGCTTTCTTGTGGCCGGATGCTGCGGCCGACGTAATCCTACAAGGCGAGGAAATTGATCATCGGCCAGCGATCAGTGCCGCTGGGCAATTGGTCGAACTAAAGGATGGCTGGGCCGCTTTTATGATTTTGTCTGATCAAGAATTCGAGGGGTTCTGCAGAGCGTTGTCGTTGTCAGATTTACGGGCAGATGACCGGTTCAATTCGTTGCATCGTCGCCAGCAGCACCGGAATGAGTTCAGCGAGGCACTTAAAGTCGCGCTCGTCCCTGCTCGTGCATTGGATACCGATACCTTTTTACAGCGTTTGAGTGATGAGCATGTGCCGGTTTCGAAAGTACAATTTCTCGAAGAAATACATAACGATCCGCAGGTCGTTGCCAACGCTCTGTTGCGTGAGCGGCATCACCCTGTTGCTGGACATCTGCGGGAAGCGCGGCCAGCGCCGGTGTTCAAGCGTGCTGGTCTTGAGCCCGCGGGCTTTGCGCCAACCATTGGTGAACACTCAGAGGAAATTTTAACTGAGTTGGGACTGGCAGCCAGTTTGCCTGAATTGACCGCCAATCACGCGATTAAGGTGGGTGGGTAAAAAGTCGTCTAGAGCGACACAAGGCACCTTGAGAAAGGCTGTTGGCAGGCAATGGTCTTCACGCCGCGCCTGCCAGCCGATACGGTTATTCGATTGGTTGTGGGAATCAGGGTCGCAATCTTCCTGGCGAGTTGCTCGGGTCCTTCCAGGTTTAGGAATTCCTTCTGCGCGTTGCATAGCACAAAAGATGTCAAGCGTTAGAGGCTCAGCTGACCGCTCTGGGGGAAGGTGCCCATCAGCCGAGAGAGCGGTTCAATAGAGAGAGCCGTTCAATAGAGTACATTGAACATTTATTGGTCAACAACGACTCGGCCGGTGCTCAGCCAGTTGCGTTTGATCATGCTCGGCTCGGATAACACAAATAAATCGCCATTACTCCCACTAAGGCATCGGTTGACGCCGGCCTGTTTGGCGATGCTGGCGTTAGCCGCCATGTGGCGCGATTCACCATGTACCGGCACCGCGATTCTAGGACACATCAACCGATAGAGCTGTTCCAACTCTCCAGCGTTGGGGTGACCAGAGGCGTGCAGATCCAGTGAAGGGTGTTGATCGGCAGCGATAACCTCGGCCCCCTGGGCGATGAACCCTTTGATCATCGAGGCGACCGCTGTCTCGTTGCCTGGAATGGTCTTGGCGCTCAGGATGATGCGATCACCAGGCGTAACGGCCAACTGTGGGTGCTGGTTTCGAGAGAGTCGGTAGAGCGCGGAGCCAACCTCGCCTTGACTGCCAGTCGCGATAAGCGTGCTGTAAGCATTGGGCAAATAAGCAAGATCCGAGAGCGGAATTTCGGGAAAGTCATCGGTAAGGTAACCACAGCGACGAGCAATTTGAGTCATTCGCAAGAGGGAGCGGCCCGCCAAGGCGAGGTGGCGGTTGTTGCTGCTTGCAATGTCTCCTAGCATTTTGATTCGAGCAATGTTGCTGGCAAAGCAGCCGATAAACACTCTGCCCTCAGCCTGATTGATTGCCGCCGCTAAGCCTTTTTTGACGTCGCCTTCAGACTTTGAAAAGCCTGGTTGCAGGGCGTTTGTCGAGTCCACAATGGCGGCATCGATTTGAGGTAAATGACTGTGGGTAAACAATTTGGGATCGAAAGGTTTGCCCACCACCGGCATCAGATCCATCTTCCAGTCAGCCGTGTGAAGTAGGTTGCCTGCCGGAGTCTCGATCAAAAGTGCGTGCGTCTCTGGTGTTGAGTGGGTGATCGGCAACCAAGTGACGGTAAATGGCCCAATGGTCTTAGAGGTATAAGAAGTAACCTCGTGTAACGTGGGTTGGACCGTCGCCTGTCTGAATTTCTCTCGAATAACGCCGGCCGTAAAGGGCGTCGTGTAAATGGGTGCCTTTAGGGCCGGTTTAAGATGAGGGAGGGCACCAATATGATCTTCATGGGCATGGGTTGCGATCATTCCACACAAATCGTCCAAAAGGTGTTCAGCAGCGGCAGTCGCTGGCAT
>CBDBCB010000004.1:0-70163 GCA_965202745.1 Alphaproteobacteria bacterium | reverse complement strand
CATGCGGGTCGCGGGCGAAGGGGCGGTGTTCGGTGTCTTCTGCCGGCGCTTCGGCGTGCCCATGAGCGACGGCACCCCCCCGTCTGCCGCATGTGGTGGGGCAGGGCAGGGCGCTCGACATGCTGTTGACCGGCCGTCCCATTCACGCAGACGAGGCCATGGGCTTGGCCAACCGCGTTGTTCCTGACGGCAAAGCCCTTGAAACAGCCTTGGAGCTGGCGCATCAGATCGCTGGCTTCCCGCCGCTCGCCATGATAGCCAACCGCCAGCTTTCAACCAGCCCGAAGCCATCGCACTGGTGAACGAGGCCGAAGGTGCCTACGCCGCCAAAACCTAGGAAGCCCAGGCCGGCACCGCCCGCTTTGCCAGCGGCATCGGACGGCACGGCGAATTCAGCGGCGGGTAATGCAGGAATGCTCCACAGCCTTCCCAACCAGGGAGGCCAGGAAAGCGTTAGGCCGCCATCGTGCGCAGCATCCACGCGGTTTTCTCGTGCAGCTGCATGCGCTGGGTCAGCAGGTCGGCGGTCGGCTCGTCATTGGCCGCATCGCAAAGCGGAAATACCGAGCAGGCCGTCTTCGCCACGGTCTCGTGGTCCTTGGCCAGCTGCTTGATCATATCCTCGGCCTTGGCGCCGTCTGCGGCCTCTTCAACAGCGGTCAGTGCGGCAAATGCCTTGTAGCTGCCCGGCGCGGGATGGCCGAGGGAACGGATACGCTCCGCAATCATATCCACGGCCAGCGCCAACTCGGTGTACTGCCCTTCGAACATCAGGTGCAGCGTGTTGAACATCGGCCCTTCGACGTTCCAATGGAAATTGTGCGTCTTCAGATACAGCGTGTAGCTGTCGGCCAGCACGCGGGACAGGCCGTCGGCGATCACTTTGCGGTCACCGTCGGGAATGCCGATATCAATATTTAGAACCATTTTAAACCTCCTGCCACTCAGTTGAAAAAATTTGCCAACAAGACGGTACATATGACTTCCGCACTCCCGTTCAAGACGGCCGGTGGTCATCCCAGATATGCGTCAGACGCTGACCTCGTCGGTGAAGGGGCTGATGTCGCGCTCGTTCAGTTGCAGGTGCAGCAGGGCAGGACCATCGGTCGCCAGCGCCCTGGCCAGAGCAGGGCCGAACTCTTCGGTCTTGGCGACGGTGAAAGAGGCCATGCCGTAACCTTCGGCCACCTTCGCGAAGTCCGGGCTTTGCAGGCGGGTGCCGTGCACGCCTTCCTCGCCATAGCGGCGCTGCTGGCTAACCGTGATCGAGCCCCAGGTGCCATTATCGCAAAGAATGTAAACAAGGTTCAGCCGGTGCTGCACCGCCGTCACCAGCTCCTACCCACTCATCAGAAAGCCGCCATCGCCGACAAAGGCGATTGCCGGGCTATTCGGCTTGGCCAGCGCTGCACCGATGCCGCCGGGCGCGGCATAGCCCATGGCCCCGGACATTGGCCCAGCCTGGGTGTGAGGCTGGTTGAAGCGGTAGTAGCGGTGCACCCAGCGGGCAAACGTGCCGCTGTCTGTCAGGATCACGGCATCGTCCGGCACCTGGTTCTGCACTTCCGCCACACAGGCGGCCAGGTCCACATTCCCGAAAATTTCAATGGTGCCGGGCTTGGCGAACTGGTCGTAGGCGGCGTGTATCTCGTCCCGCCATGCGATACGCTCTGCCGATGGGGAGGCGACGGCTTCGGTCAGCGCCTGCAAGGCCGGGATAATGTCGGTGGCCGATGCAATATCCGCAGCCCCGCGTGAGAGCACGTCGCGGTCCGGGAACACATGAATGAACTTCTGAGCTGTCCGCGGAATGATAAATTCCTGGGTTGAGATGCCATCCAGGCGGCAGCCCATGGCGATAATCAGGTCGGCTTCCTCGAACGCCTTGTTCTGGAAGCTGACACGGTTGATCTCCATGTGACCCATATAGGCGGGATGGTCATTCGGGAAGGTGTCTTGGCGGCGGTAGGCGGCAGAGACGGCCACACCGCTCGCCTCGGCAAAGGCAATCAGCGCGGGGTGGGCATCGTCGATGCTTGCCATCTCGCCCGTGATCACAATGGGCTTCTTGGCGGCGTTGATGAGCGCTGCGGCTTCCGTCACGTCATCCCGCGCCATGCCGGCGCGGGCGCGGTGACGCTCGCGATCACATCCGGCACGTGGGCGCTGGATTCCGGCTCGAAGACACCCTTGGCCATTTTGCCGAACATCTGGTGGTAGTCGACTTCCTGGAACGCCTCCCGGCCCTTCGACGAGGTCGGCACATGGCCGATAAACAGCACCAGCGGCGAGGAATCCTGGCTCGCCGTATGCACACCGATAGAGGCATTGGTAGCGCCCGGCCCGCGGCTTACAAAGCCCGCAGCCGGACGGCCTGTCAGCTTGCCATAGGCCTCAGCGGCGAAGGTCACGCCGCTTTCGTGGCGCGGTGTTATCAGCTTGATCGCATTACCTGAATTCTGGATCGCGCGCAGGATCGGTAGATAGCTCTCCCCCGGTACCGAAAAAGCAGTATCGACGCCATAGTCGATCAGGGTTTGCACAACAGCCTGGCCGCCATCCATGGGAAATTCCTCAGTAAGATTGTTCTGTCGTCCGGCGCATCAGACCGCCGGAAGGTTTGGTACAATAGTTAGCTGGCTGCTGGGAGATCACGTTTCCCCAGCCTCCGGTGAGCCTCTAGGGCAGGCGGATACTCAGTTCCGGAACGCCAGCGCCTCGATCTCCGCGCGGCTGATGCCGACGCTTTCGGCGGCACCCACCATCTCTGCCCAGGTCTCCTCGTCGACCGGCACGCCGTCGCGTTCGCGTTCCATGCGGGTGGCGCGCTCCGGATCGCCCGGCACCAGCACCGGCTCTTCGGGGTTGGCTGGCGGCGAGGCAAGCACATGCGCCAGCGTCGCGTCGGTTTCGCTATTGAAGAAGGCCTTGGTCACCAGCCGCATGGGATCAATGATCACCGACGGCATTCCGTTCAGAATGGTGTCGTGTTCGTGCTTGTTCTCGGGCCGGCAGGTGCCGCCGCCCGACAGCACGCCGCCGAACAGCTCATTGATGACGCTCAGGCCATAGCCCTTATGCTCGCCCATGGCGCGGATAGCGCCTTTTGGCTCCGTATACATGGCATTCGGATCGGTGGTCGGCTTGCCCTGATTGTCCAGCAAATAGCCTTCCGGCATCTGCTCGCCCTTGTTCTTGGCCACCCGCACCTTGCCACCCGCCACGACAGAAGTGGCAAAATCCAGCACAGTCGGCGGGTTGTTGTCAGTGCCGGGCAGCACGGCGCAATAGGGGTTGGTGGTGAAGCGCGCATCGGTGCCGCGGAAGTGCGCCACCAGCCCATCATGGCCGTGCACGTTCACATGATGCATGGAGACCATGCCAGCCGCCGCGCACTGCTCCCCCCATGCGCCGATACGGCAGAGGTGGAAGGAGTTCCGCACCGTCACCACGCAGACGCCATGCTCACGCGCCCGCTCGATGCCCATCTCCATCGCCTTCTTGCCGACCACCTGACCGTAGCCGTGATTGCCGTCCAGCACCAGGGTCGTGCCTTCGTCTGAGACGACGATGATCTCCGCATTCGGGTTCAGTTCGCCGGTTGGGATACAGGCGATATAGCGGGGCAGCATACCGATGCCGTGGCTGTCATGGCCGGTCAGGTTGGCAGTCACCAGATTGTCGGCGACCTGTACTGCCTCCGTCTCACTGCTGCCAGCGGCGGAGGAGATGGCGCGGCAGACCGCGCGCAGATTGTCATGATTGATAAAGAGCATGGGTGTTTCTTTGTTGAATGCCTGCGTGGCGTTTGACCTATGATGCTCCGCCAGCACCGACGTGGGAATGTCCGAATGCCTGAACATTTGCCGAAGAGATTTTCCAAGCCCTTTACCCAGCAGGAGCCCATCCCCGACGAGGCCATAGAGGCCGCTGTCGCCGTGCTGCGCACCGGCCGCTTGCACCGCTACAACACGCTCGCGGGGGAGACTTCAGAAACTGCGCTGCTGGAGCAGGAGTACGCCGCCTATCTGGGCGTCCCCTACTGCCTGACCACTGCCTCCGGCGGCACGGCCATGCAAGTCGCGCTCGCCGCCTGCGGGGTTGAGCCGGGCGACCTGGTGCTGACCAACGCCTTCACCCTCTCACCCGTGCCCTGCGCCATCCACGCCGTCGGCGCAAAAACGGTACTGGTGGAGACGACTGAAAATCTGACCATCGACCTGAACGACCTGGCAGCAAAAGCCAAGGCCACGGGCGCGCGCCACCTCCTCCTCAGCCACATGCGTGGCCATCTGGCGGATATGGAGGCGCTGTCGGCCCTCTGCGCAGACCGGAACGTCACTATCATCGAGGACTGCGCCCACACCATGGGTGCGGCCTGGAACGGCAGGGCGTCCGGCACGTTCGGCCTGGCCGCCTGTTTCTCCACCCAGACCTACAAGCACATCAATTCCGGCGAGGGCGGCTTCGTCACCACCAGCGACCCGGATGTGATGGCCCGCGCTATCATCCGCTCCGGCAGCTACATGCTCTACGACCGGCACCTCGCCGCGCCTGGGCCGGAGCATTTCGCCGACGCCCGGCTCGACATGCCCAATACCTCCAGCTGCATGGACAATCTGCGCGCCGCCATCCTTCGCCCGCAGCTTCGCACCCTGGACGAGCAGGTCGCCAAGTGGAATGCCCGTTACCGGGCGATTGAAGACGGTCTGCGCGGCACCCCCGGACTAGCCCTGCGCACCATCCCCAACCAGGAAACCCACGTCGGCAGCTCGATCCAGTTCCGCCTGCCGGACCTGCCGGCCGGCCGGGTCACGCCTTTCCTGGAGGCCACCGCTGCCGCAGGCGTCGAACTCAAATGGCTCGGCGCGGCGGAGCCCCACGGCTACACCTCCGCTCACCAAAGCTGGCGCTATGCAGGCGAGCATCAGGCACCCAACACCGACCGCATTCTCTCCCGCCTGTTCGATATGCGCATACCGCTGACATTCTCGGTCGAGGACTGCCGCCAGATCGCCGCCATCATCGCGGAGAAAGTAGAAGCGGTCTTGGCTTGATGGCTATCCCCGCGGCTTCTCCATTGCCCATTCCAGGCCCGCCTTCACACTCGGCCAGTCATAATGCGTGATGGAATAGACCGCTGTGTCGCGGATCGAGCCGTTCGCCATGATCATGTGCTGGCGCAGGATGCCATCCAGCCTGGCGCCCAGCCTCTCAATCGCCCGGCGGCTCTGGTGGTTCAGGAAATGGGTGCGCAACTCAACCGCCAGACAGTCCAGCTCCTTGAAGGCATGGGTCAGCAGCATCAGCTTGCACTCGGTATTAATCGGCGTCCGCTGAACGCTGCGGCGGTACCATGTCGAGCCAATCTCTACCCGCCGGTTGGTGGGGTCGATGTTCATGTAGGTGGTCATGCCGACCGCCCGGCCATTCATCGGCCCGCCCGTCTTGTCGATCACCGTAAAGGGCAGCATCGAGCCCTTCTCCCGCAGCCCCAGCCGCCGGTCGATCTCCGCCGGTACCGAGTTAGCAGCGGGTACCGTCGTGTACCAGAGCTTGTGCAGTTCCCCGTCGGCAGACGCTTCCGCCAGGTCGGCGGCGTGCGCCTGGCTGCTGAGTTCCAGGCGGGCGTGCGTGCCATCAAGGGTAACGGTAGGGGGCCAGAGTGCCATGAGGGTGTTCTCGGCTGCTGTTTGGGTTAGAAGCATATCCACCGACAGTAATGAAAAGGCCGGACCGGTCTAGCAAGGAGGAAATACGCATGAGTGGGTTGCTTCAGGGACAGATCGCCGTCATGACAGGTTCTGGCTCCGGCATCGGACAGGCCATCGCCCTCGGCTACGCGGAGCAAGGCGCGGCGGTTGCCGTGCTGGATGTAAACGCGGCGGCGGGCGCGGAAACGGCAAAGCAGATTAGCGACGCGGGCGGCAAGGCCATCTTCGTGGAGATTGACGTGACCGACCGCGCGGCCTGCGATGCAGTGGCAGCGGCTGTTGAAAGCCAGTTGGGCCGGGTCACGACCCTGGTCAACAATGCCGGCATCAACCGGCGCACCCCCATCACCGGCGACCGGGACGCCGTGCGCCAGGACTGGGACGACATCATCGACCTCAATATCAAGGGCGTGTTCAACGTCACCCACGCCTTCCTGGATCAGTTGCGCGCGAGCAAGGGCCGGGTTGTCAATATCGGCTCGATCCAGAGCTTCGTGCACGTGCGCTGGCCGAACTCCGCCGCCTACACCACCTCAAAGCACGGCGTGCTCGGCTTCACCCGCGCGTTAGCCGCTGAACTGGGACCGGAAGGCGTGCGCGTCAACGCCATCGGTCCCGGCCTGATCGAGACGCCGCTGAACAAGGCCGCGCGGGAAGGCAACTCGAAAATGGTTTCCCAAGTCATGGCCCACACGCCATTGGGCCGTCCTGGCAAGCCCAGCGACATTGTCGGCCCGGCCATCTTCCTCGCCAGCGACCTGTCCGCCTACGTCACCGGCGGCATCGTCATGGCGGACGGCGGCTTCCGGAGCGTTTAGCAGGTTGCAAACAAAGTTCTTAGCAGCACTAAGACGCCATCCTTCGACAGGCTCAGGATGATGAGATTTTGCTGAGGCTTGTTGAAATCCACCAAAAATTCTCCCACATCTTGAACCTGTCGAAGGGTGACGGCCTC
Source organism: Alphaproteobacteria bacterium (assembly GCA_965202745.1). Classification (GTDB taxonomy): domain Bacteria; phylum Pseudomonadota; class Alphaproteobacteria; order Bin95; family Bin95; genus JACKII01. The sequence goes on along the minus strand of CBDBCB010000004.1, from coordinate 63,494 downwards.
GGTTGGGGCTTTTCAACAGCCTGTTAGAGCATCGCCCGGCCTACGCGGCAGACAAAAGGACATACGCATGGCATCCGCTATCGATATCGACCGCGTCCGCCGCGAAACGCCGGGCGTGAGCGAAGACGTCCACTTGCTGGCCTGTGGCTCTGCTCTGATGCCCCAGCCGGTGGTGGATGCAGTGATCAACCACACGCTGTTGGAGGCACGCATCGGTGGCTACGAAGCCCACGCGCAAGAGGCAGAGGCGCTGGACCGGGTCTACGCTTCCTGCACCTCCCATATCGGCGCGAAGCCGCACGAAATCGCGCTGGTTGAAAACGCCACCGTTGCCTGGTGCCATGCATTCTACGCCGTGCCCCTCAAACCCGGCTCCCGCATTCTGACGTGCGAGGCGGAGTATGCAGCCAACTAAGTCGCGCTATTGCAGCGAGCGAAACGGGACAACCTAGCAATCGAAGTGATTCCGTCTGACAGCACTGGCGCGCTCGATCTGGCTGCGTTGGAAGCATCCATCGACAGCGATGTTGGCCTGATCGCCATGACCTGGATTCCGACCAATGGCGGATTGGTCAACCCGGCGGCAGAAGTGGGGGAAATCGCCCGGCGGCACGGCGCGCCCTGGGTTGCTCGCGACCGCTACACCTTGCGGGAAGACGCCCGCCGGTTTGAAACATGGGAGAACTCCTACGCGCTGCGTGCGGGCCTCGGCGCGGCGTTCAACTACGCCGAAGAAATCGGCATCGGCGCGATAGAGAGGCAGGTCCGGCACCTGGCGGACCATTGCAGAGCCTTACTGGCAGCGCACCCGCGCATTCAAGTTCGTGACCTGGGCCAGGAACGCTGCGGCATCCTCAGCTTTTCGGTGGAGGGAGGAGACCCGCGCCCGATCGTCGACCGGATGGCGGAAGCCGGTTTCGCCATCGGCGCATCGGATCCCGCCAGCACCCGTCTGGATGCCGAACGCCGCAACCTGCCAACCCTGCTCCGCATCGCACCCCACTACTACAACACGGATGACGAAATCGAACGCGCGGTCGCGGCATTGACGATGCTTCTGTAAGGCACCGGAAGGTCGAGTATTCGACAGAAGCTAGGTCAACGTTTCAGGCATCAACAGCCCGGCCGCTTTCGCTGCGGTCTCCAGCCCGTTCCACACGCCTTTGGGCAGCGGGATGCCGTCGCGTTGGCGGCGCGCCAGCTCTGCGTCGCCCCTTTGACCCGGCAGCAACAGGCGCTCCGTCTCCCGGTCCGTCGCTTGCACGGCGATGGTCTCGGCCAGCGTGTCCACCTCTGCCTGGAACACATCCACCGGCCCAAAGGCGCTGATATCCAGGGCTATTGCCACGCCGTTCATGCTTTCCGGTGCCACGCCACTAAGCGCGGGCGCGATGATGGGATTGCCTGCCACCAGGCTCGCCAGGCACTCGATCATCAGCGAAAGGCCGGAGCCCTTCGGCCCCGCCATGGGCGTCAGTGTTTCAACCGCTTCAGCGTTGGTTGTGGGGTTTCCGGCAGCACCCAGCCCCCAGCCTTCCGGGATCGGCTTGCCCACGTGCTTTGCCTGCTGGATTTTGCCCATCGCCACCGTCGCCGTCGCCGTCGACATGTCCAGCACCAGCGGTGCGTGCTTGCCCGCCGGAATGGCGATGGCGATGGGGTTGGTGGAGAGCACGGAATCGCGGCTGCCATGATAGGCCATCAGCGGCTTGGAGGCCGTCATCACCAGCCCGGCCATGCCTGCCTCCGCTGCGCGCAGCGCATACATGCCAACCGCGCCGGCGTGTGTGATGTTACGGGCAACGCAGCAGCCCGCGTGCACCTCACGGGCGCGCTCCAGCGCCAGGTCCATGGCGCGGCCCATGCCCACCGGCCCCGGCACCAGGTCCGCATCCAGCAGGGCGATAGCACCCGCCGAAACCAGCACCTTCATATCCGCGTCGGCTCTGATGCCTCCATTGGCCAGCAGCGAGAGGTAACGCGGGATACGCAGGAGGCCATGGGAGTCCACCCCCCGCAGGTTCGCCCAGACCAGTCCCCGCGCCCAAAGCGCCGCGTCGGCTTCGTTAACGCCTGCATGGCGGAACAGGCCCGCTGCCAGCGCCGCTAAGTCCTCCGCCCTGACCAGCGGCGGCGTCCCGGGAGCGCCGCTCATGCCGTGCCCTCGCCTACCGGCAGGTAACGATCCAGCCAGCCTTTCAGAATATCCTGTGTGCGTTGATTATTGCCCGACAGCGGGAAGTGGTCGGTGCCGGTAATCAGCAAGAGGTCTTTCGGCTGACCGGCACATTCCCACAGGCGCAGTGACTGCTCGGTCGGCGTCACCGTATCGTCCGCCCCGTGCAGGAACAGGACCGGCCGGGGGCTGATCCAATGGACGACCTCCTCCGCCCGGAAGTCGAACATGCTCTGCGCCGTGTCCGCCGAAACCTCCATCAGCGCGTTGGGTGACAGGTTCTTGCGCAGATGTTCTGCTATGGGCACCACGTCGAAGCGCGGCACGGTGGGCGCGGTGCCGGTGCGTTCCTTTTCGGCTCGGGCATCGGCCAGCATGGTGGTGAATTTCTCCCACATCTCCCCCGGATGCTGGCCCCGGAATTTGTGCTCACCATGGCCCCAGCCGCAGGAAGAGATTACCGCCGCAAAGCGCTGGTCAACCGCTCCGGCATAACAGGCAACCGCCGCGCCGAAGCTATGCCCGATCACACCGATACGCGCCGGGTCGATCTCCGGCCGCATACCCCTCCGGCAGATGCAGATTGCCTGCCAGCGCCAGACCGTCGGAGCTGAATGAGACTTCGCTCTCCATGATTTTGGTTCCTTCCAAGCTAACCAGTAATCAATGCAGCAATATGGGTCGACTGCAGTGATAATGTATTCGGTAATTCGGCTGATTGAGGAGTGTTTGACCTTTAAACAATGCTTGGTCCCTTACCTACCCGCGGATGTGGCCGGGGGCCATCGGTAACAGCCATACAAACAACAATTTCATCTGACCGCGGCGCATTACCGATCATAATCGAGATTGTATCAATATGATTGAATATTTTCAAAGAAACACAGCGTCAGTTTTTTTTGAAACGTGTTGCGAAAATCAGAAATTTGTTGAAGAATGTATTGAGAAACTAATATTGCTGTTATTGGAAGCGATATGGGACATGCTAAACTTCTTTGAAGAATACCTAATAGAGATTTTGGTCTCTGGTATTATTACACATTCAATAGGTGCAATTGTTACGATATTTATTAAAATGTGGTTGGAGCAGCGCAATGCTATTCCGGTTCGTAACGACATTGCCAGAATTACTGGAGTGTGGACCGGAAAAGCCCGTCAAAATTTCAAAGAAGAAATGGTGGAGTTGGACGTTATTTCGACAATAAGATATTCAAGGAGAAAAATATACGGAAATGCAATATTAGAATCCCAATAGTTAAGTATAATGAGCCAGATAGAATTTTCAGGGTAATTTAGATATGGTCAATATTTATTTGTCGAGTACAATGGAAAAAATAGTAACATGCAATTTGGTGGACTCGTAATGAGATTGGGGTTTGAAGCAAGCATTTTGGAGGGTTTTTATTCAGGTTATGGTTCTTATAATGAAGATTTTGTGAATGGATAGTTGACATTATCCAATAAATAATAATTATATAAATATAAACAAATTTTTTGTATAGAATAAAAATAGATCATTATTGTGATTTGCTGAAAAATTTTGAGGGAAGCTATGATTTAAGCCCACCGCGCCTCATCCGCCCTATCCTCCGCCGTCAGCAGGGTTGTGGTGTAAACCATTGTCCAGTCCCACAGGTCATAGCGGCGGCTCAACTTCCGCCGCACCTCGGCTTCTTCCGCGTTGGCTGGCAGTTTGGAACGCTCCCACATGGCGAGGTCAGGCCGCCGCGTCAGCAGCAGGGAGCGGACCGGGGAATTGTCGGAATCCAGCGCTCCGCCGTCATCCGCTTCCAGCCGCCACAGCCCGATGATCTGGCTGTCGTAGGAGGACTCGAACCCCGGCCACACGCCGGTGCAGAGGTCCAGAAATTCCGTCCAATGTCCGGCGGGTGTCTCAAACCAGCGGAAGGCAAAATTGCCCTGGCGGCGGGGCGGCTCGGCAGTGGTGGGCCGGAGCATCGGCACCATGGCAAGGCTTTGGGCCACGCGGATACCGGGCACGCCCTCGGTCAATAGCGCCTCCGCCTTGGCCGCGGACACTGCGTTATCATCAGACCAGACGGTGATGACGTTCAGATCGTCCCTGGGAGCGCCAATCTGGCTCCGGAACACGCCATAGAGCACACCGCCCGCCGCCGCGAGCCGTCCAGCGCTTTCTGCCTTCAGAGCCTCCGCCACCGCCTGCCACTGGCGCGGTGCGCAGGAAAGCAGGTGGTGCACATATTGGTCGGCCATTACCGCCCCTGCGGAAGCTTGTCGTAGGCCACGTCCTTGTCCACACGGATGTCGCCGGGCATCCCCAGCACGCGCTCTGCAATGATGTTGCGGAGGATTTCATCCGTACCGCCCGCAATCCGGCCGCTCGGGCTCGACAGCACGGCTTCCTGGAAAATCCCTGCCATGGGTGAGTCCGCGTCCATCACCACGCCCGCCTGCTCCATCAGGTCGGTGGCGAAATTGGCGATGTCCTGGCGTTTGTTGGCGGAGATGATCTTGTTGATCGAGCTTTCCGGCCCAGGCTCCTCCCCGCGGCTCAACGCGGTCATCGTCCTAAACACGGAAAGCTTCAGCCCCTGGCTTTCCACATACCAGTCGGCCAGCCGCTCCCGCACGCTGGAATCATTGATTGCAGGGCCGTCTTCCAGTTCCAGAGCGCGGGCGAGCGTGAACATCTCGTCGAAATCCGGCGGGGCAACCTGGCCCACAGCCAGCCGCTCGTTCATCAGCGTCGTCAGCGCTACCCGCCAGCCGCCGCCGACCGGTCCCAGCCGCTGAGCATCCGGCACGCGCACGTCGTTGAAGAACACCTCGTTAAAGTTGCTGGTGCCGCTGATCTGCTTGATCCGGCGCACTTCGATGCCCGGCGAGTGCATGTTCAGAAAGAAGAACGACAGGCCCTTGTGCTTCGGCACGCTGGTATCGGTACGAAGCACGATGATGCCCCAGTCGCAGAAATGGGCACCGCTGGTCCAGATTTTCTGGCCGTTGATGATCCAGTCGTCGCCGTCCTTAACCGCCCGCGTCTTGGCGTTGGCAACGTCGGAGCCGCCTGCTGGTTCGGAAAACAGCTGGCACCAGATCTCGTCACCCTTCAGCGCGACCGGTGCATAGCGCTGTTTCTGCTCCTCGGTCGCGTACATCAGCATGGTTGGGATGCACATGCCGAGGCCGATCTCATACGCGCCGCGCGGCACCAGGTAGTTTGCTTCCTCCTGGTTGTAGATCACCAGCTCCATGGCGGTCAGGCCCTGGCCGCCGTATTCCGTGGGCATGGTGATGCCCGCGAACCCGGCAGCATGTTTCTTGGCCTGCCATTTCCTGGCCAGCGGCACGAGGCCTTCCTCGCCATACTGCTTGGCGAACTGCTTGCCCGGCTCTTTCTTTTCCGCGCTGGCGTCTAGGAAGGCGCGGACCTTGGCGCGGTACTCAGCTTCTTGCAGGGTGTCGGTGAAGTCCATGATGGTTCTCCTAAATCCGTTTGGGCTTAAGCCGCGTTACGTTCTTCGAGGCGGGAGACGAGACGCTCTTTCCAGCGTTTCTCGCTGCCCAGCGTCAGCGCCAGCAGCTTTGCCCGGCGCAGGTACAGGTGGCAGTTGAACTCCCAGGTAAAGCCCATGCCGCCATGGGTCTGGATGTTCTCCTCCGCCGCAAAGACGAAGGCCGTGTTGCCGGCCACGCGCGCTGCTGCCGCCGCCACCGGCAGTTCCGCCGCGCCGGAGTTCAACGCCCACGCGCCGAAATAGGCGTTGGAGCGCGCAAGCTCGGTCTTCATGTAGACGTCGGCCAGCTTGTGCTTGATCGCCTGGAAGCTGGCGATAGGCCGGCCAAAGGCAAAGCGGTTCATGGCGTAGTCCTTGGCTTCCTCCAGGCATTTCTGCGCGCCGCCCAGCTGCTCGAAGGCGAACAGCACCGCCGCGTGGTCCTGGACGCGGATCAGGTGCTGCCAGCCGTCGGCAACATTGCCGAGTGCCTCAGCCGGTGCGTTGGTGAAGGTGATCTTGGCGTGGCTGCGGCTGGGGTCCAGCGTCTCGATGGTCTCGCGCGTAACGCCTGGCCCGGTCAGGTCGACCAGGAACAGGCCGGTTTCGCCGCCCGATTTGGCCACTACGACAGCCAGGTCTGCGATATCGCCGTCCGGCACCGGCACTTTCACGCCGGAAAGCTTGCCGCCCGCGACCTCTGCCCGGATGTTTTTCGGTGCTAGGACGCCAATGCCTTCGCCCACCGCCAGGGTACCGATGACCTCGCCGGAAGCCAGCTTCGGCAGGTGGCGTTGCTTCTGCTCAGGCGAGCCTGCCAGCCGCACGGCTTCCAGCGCCAGATATATCGAGGAGGAGAAGGGCGCCGGCGCCAAGGCCCGGCCCAGTTCCTCCGCAATCACGCAGAGATCGACATAGGAAAGCCCGACCCCGCCTTCTTCCTCTGGCAGGGCTGCCCCCGTCCAGCCAAGCGCACAAATCTGTTGCCACAGTTCCTGGTCAAAGGGCTCGTCGCCCTCCATAATGGCCCGCACGCTGCCGTTTTCTTCCAGAAAACGGCGGGCTTGGTCACGCAGCATCCGCTGGTCGTCGGTGAAGTCGAAATTCATGGGGCTAGGCAATCCCTCGGCGCTATGTGTTAGGCTCTGACCAAAGGATAAGCGCGGGCGGCTCTCTCTGCCAAGCGCGACGACAAAGGAACCATCGCCATGACCGCTATCATCCCCTCGATCCTCGGTGCCGAGAGCATGGAACTAACGGCCGGGCAACGTGCCGGGGCCGACAGCGGCGACCCGCAGGTCAAGGCGGCCGGGATTTCCGATCAGGATGGGGTTAAGTCCGGCGTGTGGGAATGCACACCGGGTGGCTGGCCAATTGAGAACCGTGCCGACTGCGAGGTCGCGCAGATCTTAAGCGGCCAGGCGACCATCACGGATGCCGACGGGACCAAGCGCCAATTAACAGCAGGCTCCGTCATCGTCCTGCCAAAGGGCTGGACCGGGCGCTGGGACGTGACGGAAACCGTGCGCAAGGTCTATGTGATCACCGCCTGAGGGCCTGGAAGACTGCCATTCAGGCTAGTCGACATTGCCCAAATAGCTGCCGGCCGAGAGTCGGCTAAACTTCTGTTGGCGCTCCATTGCCATCGCCTGGGTGCGCATATCGCGTTCTAGGTCAGCGGAGGTTGCAACCACGCTTCGTGTGCTTGTGGCCAACCTGACGATGACTGGAGCTATGGCGAAAGTTGGTGACGGCTTGATCAGGCGGCGTTTTGCATTTGTTTGATCCCGTCGATGAATGCAATGCCCTGGATTATCCCAGGCATGCGATTTGCGCCGTCGCGCTTTCGCCATTTGCCCTGCGCTGACATCAGGAGCCTGACCGCCATGGCGAGGGCGGTCTTTCGGCTCAGACAGCCTTTGGTTTTACCTGTCCGGTGACACACCGTCGCGAAGGCGCTTTCGATGGGATGGGTGGTTCTGATGTGTTTCCACTGTTCTGCCGGGAAATCATAGAAGGCCAGCAGCACGTCACGGTCTTTGATCCATTTGGCTACCGCTTGTTCGTCTTTCACGCCGTAGGTCTCGATGAAGAAATCGCAGGCCGCCATGGCTTCGGCCTTCGTCTCTGCCTGCCAGATGTCGTGCAGGGGGCCTTTGGCTTTCGCTTGCACCGATTGGGGCATTGCCTTCAGCCCATTGCCGGTTTTATGGAACCAGCAGCGCTGTTCTGCGGTCGCGCCGAAGACCGCGCGAAGGGCGGCCCAGAAGCCCAGTGCACCGTCGCCTACCGCGAGATCGGGCGCGTGATTGAGGCCGCGCCGCTTGAGGTCGAGCAGGAGCGCGCGCCAGCTTTGGGTCCTTTCGCGATAGCCGTCGATCAGCCCCAGTATCTCCTTTCGGCCCCATTCATCCGCGCCGATCAGCACCAGAACACATTGCTTTTCTTCCATCCTTGGCTGGAAATAGACGCCATCCGCCCAGACATAGACGATGCGCCGGGCGCTGAGATCGCGCTTCTGCCAGCGGTCGTACTCCTCCCACCAATCGGACTTCAGCCGCGAGATGGTGGGGGACGACAGGCCCGCCGCGTTCGGCCCGAGCAGCGCGGCCAAGGCCGCCTGAAAATCGCCCGTGGAAATGCCGTTGAGGGAAAGCCAGGGCAGCAAGTCCTCGACGGACTTCGCCTTGCGCAGATACGGTGGCAGGATCGAAGAAGAGAACCGACCCTTCTCAGCCTGCCGATCACGATCCCGCCCGCGTGGCCCTTTCACGGGCACTGGGCCAATCCCGGTCATTCCCTCTCGTTCTGGCAGGTGAGCGTGACGAACGACCCGCGCGGGCCCCTCGGACGTCGTCTCATTGGAAAATGGCGCAAGCCATGCGCTCCACTCAGCTTCAAGCGCTTGCTCGATCAACTGCCGCGCCCCGGAACGGATCAAATCCGTCAGCGGATCGGCGGAAAATCCCTTGGGATGGGGCAACGCGGTGATGGTATCTCTCGTCATGGGGCATAGCCTTTTCTCGGCGAGAATTGCGGCGCGGGAACAACGCCATGATATGCCGCCCCTCAGGAAAATCACCAACTGTCAGCTGTTTCTCCGATGACTGAGGCTTTGTGGCGAAGCCATGCAGTCCAGGACAGGATCGGCGTTGGGTTTGTGATGGCAGTCATGGAATTTCCTCCGGTCAGTTGCGGTGCCCGGGGGCACCAATGCGAATGATCAAAGGCTATAGGTGCACTGGCGCACTTGCTTGGAGAGGCCTTGAAGAAACCAGGAAGAACCTAAGGAGAGGCCATGGATTGTTTAGGGAGATGCCGATCGGGCGTAACATTCCGCCAATTCCTGACCTATACTCGCCCATGGTCAGGTAAAAACTGACAGCACACGATAGGTAAGTGCATCGTTTCAATGATTTACACGTTCGGGCATTTTGAACTCGACACCGCACACCAGGAACTTCGCCGGGCAGGCGTGCCTCTGGCGGTGGAGCCGCAGGTGTTCGACGTCATTTCTTGCCTGGTAGAAAACCGCGACCGGCTGGTGACTCGCGATGAGTTGATTGAGGCTGTCTGGGCTGGCCGGTTCGTCTCCGACACGACCGTATCCAGCCGGATCAAAGCCTCCCGGCAAGCCTTGGAAGATAACGGTCAGGATCAAAAAGTCATCCGTACAGCGCCCAGGCGGGGCTTTCGGTTTGTCGCGGAAGTATTGGCCGAGCCAGAGACTCCAGAGTCTGAATCTACCTTTCGTATAAGCGCGATGGCTGCTGCAGAACCCGATCTGATCCTGCCCGACAAACCATCTGTCGCGGTGATGCCGTTTGCCAACCTTTCCAACGACCCGGAGCAGGATCAGTTGGCGGATGGTATTGCGGAGGACGTCATCGGCGCTCTATCCCGCTTTACGTCCCTGTTCGTCATCAACCGCGGTTCGACTTTCAGTTACAAAGTCCAGGCGGTAACGGCAGCACAGGTCTCGAAAGATTTGGGCGTCCGGTACATTGTTGAGGGCAGCCTGCGGAAATCAGGAAACCGCGTGCGGATCACATCGCAATTGGCTGACGCGGTTAACAATGCATCGCTGTTTTCCGAGCAGTTTGACGGCGTGCTGGATGATGTTTTCGCACTGCAAGATCAGATTACGGAGATGATCGTGTTCGCGGTCGCGCCGGAAATCGATGTGCAGGAACGACTGCGCGTGCGGCGGCTGCCAGTTTCTGGCTTGAGTGCTTGGGGGCTTTATCAACGCAGTCTTTGGCATATGGGTCGACTGAACCGGGAAGACATCGCTATCGGCCTCAACCTGTTGGAGGAAGCCATAGCCAGAGAGCCGACACTTGCAGCAGCTCAGGCGCAATTGGCCTATCAATTGGTGAACGCTATTCGCTTGGGGATCGAATGGGATAGGCAAGAGACCGTAGAGCGCATTGAGTATCACGCCAGTTTAGCCAAATAATCTGATCCATTTGAAACCCTGGCATATTTTGCTCAAGGCCGGGTGTTTGCGGCTCGAAAGCAATTTGATGCCACACTCGGCCAGATGCAGATCGGCCTTCGCCTCAACCCAAGTTTGAGCCGCGGTCAGCAAAATATGGGTTGGATGCATGGCATGTGCCTAGGCCGTTATGAGTCTGCCATCCCATTTTATGAGGCAGCTTTGCGCGTTAACCCTCGGGATCCACAACGCGGATTTGCGCTAACGCAATTAGGTTCGGTGTTGATCGCGCTCAAACGGTATGAGGATGCGCTAGATATTTCACGCCGGGCCACACAGTTGGTACCCAAGTTCTATTTTCCGATTGTGAATATTTCAATCTGCCTTGCCAATTTTAACCAATGGTCAGAAGCGAAGATCGAATTGCAAAGAGCTATTAGCGTGCAACCTTCATTGTCATTAAAGATCTATGCAGAGAACACCAGCTTTCTTGAGGAGAAGCATGCTGAGAAAACGCTGGAGATGCTCCAACAAATTGGCATCCGGGAGGAATGATATTAGTCTTATCGCAACGCATTGCAGCTGGCTGGTACTGAGGGTAAAGAGGGGGTAAGCGAAAATTAGGTAAATATTTCAATAAACTGAAAATTCGTTTATAAAAAGGAATAATACATAAAAACATTGAATAAAAAATTAATACGATGCGTTTCAATATATAAAAAATAGTTCAATATTTGTATTTTTACCGATATTTTACGCGAAGAGCATAAGGTTCCTCCAGCTTTAGGAGGGATCATCAATGCGATTTTTGTCAGTTTTCGGCATGGCGTTGCTATGCGCTGCGGCCGTGAAGCCCGCGGCGGCGGCAATCACCGGTATCAGTTTCTGCAATGGCGCGATTTATTGCGAGGTGACTGCGAACCCGCCGAATACAATCACGCCAGACCCGAACGACGGCGTTCTGCGCGTTTGGGACGAGGTGCAAAATCTGACCCTGACATCCGCGCTGCGGGTCGACCGGGTATTCGATGGCGTCGCCGACTTCATCACCGATTTGGGCAATGGAGAGTTCGAAATCAACGCTGGTACCGTGATCTCCAGCCACTACATTCAATGGGACCCTGGCAATGACAGCTCAAACCGCGCGGTTGCCTATCTTGATGCCGACGCGCTGAACTATGCCGTGATCGGATCGGACGGAAACCTGGCTGCCAGCGACACCTTGCTGGGATTGGCTGGGATAGACTACGGCTCGTTTACCGGCCGGGGCCTTGACAGTAACGACATCACCAACTTCAACACCGCGACGCTGGTCCTGTCGTTTGAGGCAACGTCGCCCGGCGACTGGGCCCGCCTGATTACAGGCTTTTCGGCCGTTGCCGACGTGCCTGTACTGCCGCGTTGATGGCAAACTTACTACCGTTGGTATTATGGGTGAAACGCCGGCGTGCTTAAACGGGTGCAGGCTGTCAATCGTTGCTTAAAAAGCGGATTAAACTTTGACAGCCTGCCATTCACCGATAGCCGGAATACTATTCCGGCGTGCAGGTCGAAATCTTCGCACCTTCGAAATTCAGGCCGCCAGATACGAGAGTGTCCGATTTTCTGTGTGTGAGTAATTCAGTCCCTGCTTCATTCACGAAGGAGCATGACGACCATGACGATTTCCCAGGAACTACTGGACGAGCTGCTGAGCGGCGTTGAACGACCGGAGGATTTGCTGGGCGATCAGGGTCTGATGAAGGAACGGAAGGTCCCGTTGATGGAGCCGATGCTGGGGGCTGAGCTAACCGAACATCTTGGCTATAAACCCGGCGAAGAGCCTGCCAACCAAAGCGACCGGCGCAATGGCCCGTCGCGCAAGACGTTGAAAGGCAAGGCTGGGGCGCTGTCAATTGATGTCCCTCGCGACCGGGAAGGCCGTTTCGAGCCTGAGCGGATCAAGAAGGGCCAGACCCGGATTGACGGGATGGACGACAAGATCATTGGGCTTTACGCGGCGGGTCTGTCGACCCGCGCCATTCGCGCCCCTCTGGAAGAGGTCTATGGGCTGAAGGGGTCGGCAGACTTGGTCAGCCGTGTCACCGACGCCGTTCTGGAGGAGGTCTCCGCTTGGCAAAACCGCGCCCTGGAGCCGATGTATCCCCTCGTTTTCCTCGACGCGCTTGGGGTCACAATCCGCGATCCAGAAAGCCGCCAGGTCAAAAACAAGGCTGTTTACGGGGCATTGGGCGTCACCCCCGAGGGCGACCGCGAGGTTCTGGGGCTTTGGATCGCCAACAATGAAGGGGCCCAATTCTGGCTCTCGGTGATGAACAACCTGTGCAATCGCGGCGTCGAAGACATCCTCATCGCCGTCGTCCATGGCCCAGATGCCATCAATGCGGCCTTTCCCGACACCACCGTGCAACCCTGTATCGTGCCTCTCGTGCCCCATTCCCTGAACTTCTGCGGCTGGAAAGACCGCAAGATCGTCGCATCGGCCCTCAAGCCGATTGATCAAGCCACAGATGACAAAGAGGCCGAGAAAGCGCGCGCGGCGGTCGAAGACGAATGGGGCCAAAAATACCCCTCAATCGCCCCGAGTTGGCGGCTGGCGTGGCAGGAGGTCATCCCGTTCTTCGCCTTCCCGCCAGCCGGGCGCAAAATCATCGACACGACCAACGCTATCGAAAGCCTCAACAGGGTGATCCGAAAGACCACCAAAACACGGGGCAGCTTTCCAACCGACGCCGCCGCGACAAAGCTGATCTATCTGGCAATCCGGGCGCTGAACATGGCCATCGCATTGTGCGCTCCGCCCAAGGGGTGCATCCCCCATACCGACCGGGGCAGCCAATATTGCTCACACGATTATCAGAAGATCCTGCGGCAGCACGGGTTCAAGGTGTCCATGAGTGGCAAAGGCAACTGCTATGATAATGCGGCTGTCGAAACCTTCTTCAAAACCATCAAGGCAGAGATGATCTGGCGACGGGCATGGGAAACACGCAGGCAAGCTGAGATGGCAATCTTCGAAGACATCAATGGCTTCCATAACCCGCGCCGCCGCCACTCAGCACTGGGCTGGAAAAGTCCTGTCGCTTTCGAACGGAAGGTGGCCTAAACGAGCACCTGGGGCGGCATCAAACCGCGACAGGTCCATTGAGCATCGGATAGCGGTTGCAGGTGACGAAGATGCGCGCGAGATTGTCGGCAATGACGTTGGACTCTTCGGGTCGCCCGTTGGTGCAGCAGCGGTTGCGGCCACGATCCTGGAAGCAGAGGCATCGGTCGTGCAGGCGTTGCAGCGCGAAGGTTACCCCTATGCACGGCGGGGCGAGCGGGATGCTGTCGCCGATACGCTAAAAGCCGAACACTTGGTCCGCTCGGCTTTCAAGGCCGGACCGCACCAAGTGTTCGGCGACGTGGTCTTTCAAGGCATTCCGGACATCGACGAAACATACCTGCACACCTATCAGCCCTGGGAAAAGGGCGAGACGGTAGACGTGCGCAAGCTGGCGGAATACCAGCGCGCTCTTATCGGCACCGGCCTGTTCAATGCCGGCTCGGTGACCCTGCCGGAAACGCCTCCCTCAGCAGAGGCCGCACCGGTGACGGCCGTCATGGAGCAACGGCCATTCCGCTCTGTTGCGGCGGGTGTTTGGTACTCCACAGATGAAGGCCCTGGCATTCGAGGAGAGTTCGAGCACCGCAACCTGTTCGGCGCGAACGAATCGATCCGCTTGCGGGCAGAGATCGGTCTGGAAGAGCGGCGTGTAGAGGCGCGATTCCGCAAGCCACAATTTAGGCACCCTGGCCAGGACTTGGTCTCGGGCCTGTCGTTGCGGCATATCGAAGACGAAGCTTTTGATGAGAAGGGCGGCACTGTCACATTGGGGCTGGAGCGGCAGTTGACGCCCAGTCTGCGTGTTGGCTTGGGCGGTTTGGCAGAGGTGACGGAGACGAAGGCCAGCACGGGGGACGGCCTGGCCATCTTGTTTGGTATCCCCATGTTTGCTGAGTACTTCACGACGAACGATCCGCTAGACCCGACGGAAGGCATCCGGATGCGTGGCACCGTAACGCCGTTCGCCGGTACCTTCGACAGCGAGTTTGTCCCCTTTTTGCGCGGCGACATCACAGCATCGACCTATTTCAAGCTGGACGACGATGCCCGCTATGTTATCGCGATCCGCGGGTGGGCAGGGTCAATCCTGGCCCGGGACTTGACTGATGTTCCGGCCGGCCGGCGGTTGTTCTCCGGTGGCGGCGGATAGGTGCGTGGCTACCAGGAGCGCTTTATCGGTCCCCTGGATGCAAACCGGGACCCGACCGGCGGCCTCTCGGTGATCGAAACCGGCGCTGAATTGCGCGCCAGAATTTATGGTGACTTTGGCGCGGCAGTGTTCGTGGAGGCGGCTTCGGTATCTGAAGAAGTGGTCCCGATATTTTCGGATGGGTTTCAGTATGCGGCGGGCGCGGGGCTGCGATACTATTCGCCGACCGGGCCGATCCGGGTCGATGTTGGTGTGCCGCTAAACGCCCGCCGGGTGGACGATGCTTTCCAAATTTACTTCTCCATCGGGCAGGCGTTCTGATGCGGTTTCTTCTCTTTGTCCTGACAATTGCCACGGGGCTGTTCGTGCCAGCTGGCGCGGGCGCGCTGCTGTCGCTGCTGGGCCTGAAGAACTCGCTGGTGCAGTTCGCGCTGGAGCAGATCAGCGTGCCCGGCTCGCTGGAAATTACGGTTGAGAAGGTCGAGGACGTTGCCGACGGTGCGACCGACCTGGTGAGCCTGGCGGTTGCGGATGGTGACGGCGTCTGGTTGCGGGTGGAGCGGGTCTCGATGGCCTGGATGCCCACGCGGCTGCTGAAAGGCGAACTAGCGATCACCAAGCTGACGGCGGACAAAGTAAACGTGCTGCGCGCGCCAAAGCCGGGTCCCGATCAGCCTGAAGCTGCTGTGGCGGAAGACGGTGTGGTTGAGATCAAATGGCCCCGCGCGCCGCTGACGGTGGCAGTGGACGGCTTGCGCCTGACCGATGTCACCATCGCGGAGGGAGTAGCCGGGCCGCAATCGCTGGCGTTCAACGCCGAAGGCAGCGTGCATGACGAAGGAGACGTGCAGAGCGCGACCTTTGCCCTGACGCGCACAGACACGGTTACAGGCGACATACGCCTGGAATACCGCCGCGATTTCAAGGAAGAGACCCTGCGCCTGGCCCTGGATGCGAATGAAGCAGCAGGCGGGTTGGTCGCGGCTTTGGCGAGCTTGCCGCCAGGCTCCGCCGCGAAAGTGCAACTGAAGGGTGACGGGCCGGTATTGGACTGGCGGGGTGATCTGCAGGCGGATATCGGCAATCTGGGCAGGCTGGACGGCGCGATTGTCGTGCCCTCCGTTCAGCCGGCAGAGGTGCGTTTGGATGTGAAGGTGACAGCGCAAGGGGAGTTGCAGACTGCCGCTCAGCCGCTGCTGGACGAGCCTGTTGACCTGAAGCTGGACCTGCGGGCGGAGGCGACCGGTCTGGTGACCTTGCGCGTTTTGGATATTCAAGCCACGCTCGGGATGCTGTCGGCAAAAGGCACTTTCGACAGCAATGCGGGCCGTCTGGATATGGTCGTAGACTTAGACGTGCCCGCTTTGGCGGCGCCGCTGCCGCCGGGTATGTCGGTAAAAGGCTTTCATTTCGCGGGCCAAGTGGCTGGCTTGGTGGAGGACTTGCGGGCGACGGGCAAGCTGCGGCTCGCGGAGGTGCTGACCGACGCTGCCCGCGTTGGCGGTGCGGAAGTCGATGCCGACATTCGCGCCACGCCGGACACCATTGGCTTTGCGGTGACGGGAGCGGTCGCAGCCGTGGTGGCCGGCCAGACGGATGTCACGCAAGACGGGCCAGTGACGCTGGACGTGGCGGGCAAGCTGGCCGGCGACCTGCTGACGCTGGAAAAGGCGGACGTGAAGACAGCGCTTGGCACCGTTGCCGCCAACGGCACCTTTGACACCAAAGTCACACGTTTGGACATGGCGGTTGATTTGAACGTCCCGGCGCTGGGCGCGCCGCTGCTGCCGGATGCAGAAGTGAAGGGCTTTCATTTTGCGGGCCGCGCCTCCGGGCTGATTGAGGATCTGCGCGCAACGGGCCAGTTGCGCCTGGCCGAGGCCGTTACGGAAGCCGCGCGCGTCGGGGGGCTGGAAGTCAATGCCGATGTGCGGATCACGCCAGAAGTGGTGGGTTTTGCAGTCAAAGGCAGCGCTGCCGATTTGCTGGCGGACCGGCTGGACATAACCCAAGGCGGGCCGGTGACGCTGGACGTGGCGGGTTCGCTGGCGGGGGAGCAGCTGACCCTGGAAAATGCCAATATCGCCAGCGCTTTGGTGATGGCGGAGGCCAATGGCTCGGCGGATTTGGGGGGCGGGGCGGTCGATCTGGCCTACCGGGCAGAGGCTGCTGACCTGGCACCGATCGCCGGTGCCTATGACACGAATGCTGATGGCAGTTTCATAGTTGAAGGCCGTGTAACCGGCGTGCTGAACAAACCCGCAGTTAAGGGGACGGCGACGCTAAGCAAATTTGCGATGGACGGAAAGCCTGTTGGCGACGTGCAACTGGAACATGACATCCTGCTTGCCGAAGCCATCAGCGGAACGGCCAAGGTGCGCGGTACGACCAAGCCCTATGGCAAGGTTTCCGCCGATACGGCTTTCAGGTTGGAGGGCGACCAGCTGACCGTCTCTACACTACAGGCCAATGGCTTGGGCGTGCAGGCGGCGAACAAGGGACCGATGACAGTCGATCTGGCGCAAACCCTGGTGGCCGGTGCGGCGCTGGCCGGGGCAGGCAATGGCAGCGTGAAACTGTCTGTCCTGGAAGGCAAGCAGGCAGCAGACCTCTCCGCCAGCATCACCAAGCTCCGGACTGACGGCGCGACTGTCGAAAGCGTGAAGCTGCAAGCCGCCGTGCGGGATGCTTTGGCAAGCGCACCGGGCTTGCGGGCAAAAGTGACGGCGGCGGGCGTCGCGGCGGGCGGCGTGGAACTGGCGGCGGTAAATGTCACCGCGAACGGCAGCCTGAAAGCGCTGGATGTGAAAGCCGATACGAGCGGAACGGCACCGGGCGGCAAGGCGATTGTGGCTGATCTGGCCGCGAGGCTGCGGCTTGAGGGCCAAACCCAAACCATCCGCCTGACACGGTTGGATGCCAGTTATGACAAGGAACAGGCACGCTTGGTCAAGCCCCTGACCGTCACTATCCAAGGGTCGGCTGTGAATGCCAAGGGCCTGCAACTAAAGGTGCCCGGCGGCGAGATCGCTGGCGATATTGCCTTGGCCGGCAACCGGCTGCGGGGCAAAATCCTGCTGGCCATGCAGGACCTCGGAAGGTTGGCCAAATTGGCAGACGTGCCGGTGCAGGCTGGCACGCTGAATGCCCAGGCGGAATTCGACACGCGCCGCTCTGCGACTTTGCAGGCCAAGCTGACCGGGCTTGTATCCGACGAATTGCCAGCCGATGCCGGTGGACTGGATGCCGATGTTGCGGTGAACTGGGATGACAAGCAGGCAAATGCCACGGCGACGGTTGAGGGAAGTTTTGGCTATCTGCTAAAGCTGACGGCGGGCGTGGCACTCACGCCCTCGCGCGGAGTGCTGCCGAAGCCGAATGCAGCGCTGCGTGGGACGGTCAAATGGTCAGGCCGGATGGAGTCGCTTTAGGCCATGGTTCCCGCGCCGGATCACTATCTTGAAGGTCATGCCGATGTCGATCTGGTGCTGGGCGGGACGGTCAGCGAACCGGCGGTTTCCGGCAAGGCAGAGCTGACCGACGGCCGCTATGAGAATCTGGAGACCGGCACGATCCTGGCCGACCTTTCAGCGGCGTCGTATGTTGCAGCGGATGGCAGCTTTTTGGTGACGGTGACAGGCAATGACGGTGCAACTTCGCCCATTTCCGCGCGGATCGAGATTGCCGGTGGCAAGCTCGACGCCATCGTGGAGACCAAAAAGGCGGTGTTGGTCCGGCGGCCTGATCTGGAAGCGACAGTGACGGTCAATGTGACTGCCAAAGGCCCGTTATTGGGGCCAACAGTGGCTGGCGACGTGCTGGTAGACCGGGCGGAGGTGCGCCTGGTTCATGCCACGCCGCCGAATATTGCGACACTGGGCGAAGTCCAGATCAAAGGCGCGCCGCAGCCGCGGAAAAAGCCTGCCAAGGATAGTCCGATCAAACTGGATGGGCGGGTGCACGCGCCGCGCAATATCTTTGTGCGGGGCCGCGGCCTGGACAGTGAATGGAAAATGGACCTGGCGATCGATGGAAATTCGGCCAAGCCAAGGGTCAAAGGCAGCATCGAAAAGCTGCGCGGGCAATTGCTGCTGGTCGGTAAATCCTTTGATGTGGAACACCGGGCGGATGTTTTTCAGCGGTGCCACACCGATTGATCCAGGCCTGGATGTCAAACTGCTGCGGGATAATGACGGGATCCGTGGCGGGATCGCGGTCAGTGGCAACGCTTCCGACATTCAAATTAACTTTGTCTCCACCCCCGCTCTGCCGCAGGGCGAGGTGATGCCGAGGGTCTTATTTGGCCGGTCCCGCCAGTCCTTGTCGGTGCTGGAAGCTTTGGAATTGGCCAGCGGCATCGCAACCCTGATGGATGGCAGTGGCGGTATGGTGGACCGGGTGCGCAGCGCCATCGGCCTGGACGTACTGCGGGTTGAAGACAAAGGCGACGGCGCGGCCGTTACCGTCGGCAAGAACGTCCATCGGTGTGAAGTGGAAGAAGGATTTTTGAGGGGCTGGGCTGCCGTTCGCTGAGAAAACCTCGCGCCGCCTGAAAATTGTGCTTTCGGTGAGGCTTAACCTTTTTTGCGTTGATGGTTTCCGGTCCTCTATAGGATAATTGTCCGCCAAGAGGATCGGACTGTCGGCGCGGGATTGGGAGAAATGGGCTGGATGAAGGTACTCGAGGCTATTGAGAAGAGCGTGGAGCGGTGGCCGGAGAAGATTGCCGGGACCGATACGGCCCGGACACTGACCTTCCGTCAGGGCGGTGCGCTGTCTGACCGGCTGGCGCGGCGGCTGCATGAAACCAGGGGTGAAGACAATCAGGTGGTTGGTTATCTGGGCGGCTGCGATACGTCCCTCCTGATTGCTAGTCTGGCAATCATCAAAGCCGGTCAGTGCCTGATGGTGATCAATCCGCAGGACCCGCCAGCTGCGCTGCGCGATTTGGTGGAGCATTCGGGCATGCGGGAGTGCGTCGCCGGTCCCGGCTATGAGGCTTTGGCCGAGAAGGTGACGGGTAAACAGCCCCTTGCAGTCTTTTCCGAGGACGGAGGCGAAGAGCCCTTTGCGCCCGTTGAAGCCGCATCGGATACGAAAGCCATTATCCAATATACCTCCGGTACGACCGGTAAGCCGAAAGGTGCGCTTACGACACGTGAAGGATTGGATGACCGGTGGTTGCGGCATGTCATCGGAACGGACATCAAGCCGGATGACGTGGTTGCGACCTACCACCCAAACCGTGTGCCTGAAATGCTCGCCTGGTTCACAGAGGGGGCAATTCAGCATTTCCGCGATGTCAAAGCCCATAAACCACAAGATCACGTGGAGTGGTTGAAAGCCAAATCGATCACGGCAATGGCCGTTTTCGTTATCTTCTTCAGGCAGTTGGCTGCTGCGGCGGAGGATGGCGGGCTCGCGGGCATCAAACGGCTGTATGTGGCGGGCAAGCCGGTTTACCGGGCGGATTTCAAACTGTTCAACCGGGTCTCCGGGCCAGACTGCCGTCTTTGCAGCCGGTATGGTTTGTCGGAGTACGGGCCAGTGGCGGAGTTCTGTTACGGCTTCGGAGAGCCGGTGGAACATGACATGTCGCCGATTGGGCGGCCGTTCTATCCAGATCGGCTGGTCTTGATTGACGAGGGTGGGCGGCCGGTGGCGGACGGCGACAAGGGTGAGATTGTTGTGGTGTCGTCGACCTTGCCCGGCACCTACCACAATGACGAAGAACGCTCAGCAGTCACGTTCAAACGCTCCCCGGAGAACCCCGACGATACCTGGTACATCACAGGAGACCTTGCCTACCGCAATCATCAGGGCTTGCTGATCGGGCTTGGTCGCAAGGACCAGCAGGTCAAGATACGTGGTTACAATGTTCGTCCGGGTGATGTGGAGCAGATATTGCAGTGGCATCCCGGTGTGAAAGAGGCTGCGGTTGTGGCGTTCAAAGGCCAGAACAGGACGCTGCGGCTGGCATGCCACTACGTTCAGATCCGGCTGCACCGGTCAGCCCGAATGACCTGCGCGCCTACCTGCGGGAGCGGGTGACGGCCTACCAGATACCCAGTGTGTTTGCGATGATCGGTGCGCTGCCCAGAACCAAGACGGGCAAGATCATGCGCAGCCAGCTTCCCGTGCCCATGCAAAGCACGACTGTTGCTGATGATGAGGGTGCGGCAGGTGCTGCGCTTACGGAAAGCCAGGCTGTTATCCGGCGTATCTGGCGGGAAACGCTCAAACATGGGGGCTTTGGACTGGAGGACGATTTCTTCGATATGGACGGCGACTGGCTTCAGGCGATGACCGTCATCACCACTATTGAAAAAGAACTCGGTGTCCGCATTCCGCTGGAAACCCTAGTCGTTAAAGGAGCGACCGTGAGTGCGCTGGCCGGGCATGTGGATGCGGGCCGCTCTCCCCCCGCCCCGCGGACCGCGGTGTTGGCGCAAGGCGCGGACCTGCCGCCATTGTTCGTTACGCCGGTTATGGGCGGGCATCTCTCCGACTATCTGATGCTGACCAATCACCTTGATCCCCGCCAGCCGGTGATCGGCCTGCACCCGAAGGGGTTGAGCGGCCAGGAGCCGCCAGATGCCACGGTGGCCGAAGTGGCGGCTTCGTGTGCAGAGGGACTTCGATCCGTAAAACCGGAGGGGCCATACCGGCTGCTGGGCTTCAGTTTCGGTGCAAAAGTGGCTTTTGAACTGGCCCGGCATTTGATGGCGGAAGGGCAGAGAGTGGAGGCGCTGGTCCTGCTGGACCCGATGGGACCGCGCGATCCGTCGGGCAAGCTTGCACGCTATATTTGGCGAGGCGCGCGGGACCACGATGTGGCGGTCCTGGCGAAGCGGTTGAACTGGGCGGCGCAGGCCGTAGCGGGCCAGGTGCCCCGGCCTTCAGGCCTCGACGAGACGCATACGGTTGCCAATGCCCTCTACCAGCCGGAACCGCTGATGGTGGAGCAGGCGCTGATCGTGTCCAGCGCAGAGTATCCCGACTTGGCCGCTACCCAAGACTATTGGCGCGGGCTGGCTGGCGGGGGTGCGGTCTGCATCGTGCATCCGGGAGATCATATGTCCATGGTGGGGGAGCAGAATGCCTTCTCGCTCGCCCGAAAGATTGAGGCGTGGCTCGCGAAGATCGTCTCGTAGCTACCCCTTGATCGTGCAGCGCCAGTGGATGCGGTTTTCCTCGATAGGATAGTCCGCCGTTGCTGAGTGCAGCGTGCAGCGGTTGTCCCAGATCACCACATCGCCGGGCTGCCATTGGTGTTGGTACTCCGCGCCCGGGGCTACCTGGTGGGCGGTCAGTTCCTCGACCAGGGCCTGACCTTCCTCGCCTGAAAGGCCGGCAATCGCCAGCAGGTGGTGGGCGTTGAAGTAGAGGGATGGCCGCCCGATTTCGGGATGGATCCGGATAGCTGGGTGCCTAACCGGCGGTCTGTTGCGGTCTTCCGGCTCCAGCAGCGCCTGGCTATGGCTGCCCGCGCCGCCATAGACATAGTCGCCCTCCAGCCCCTCGATGCGTTGCCGCAAGGTCTCCGGCAGAGCGTCCAGCGCCATGTACATGTTGGCGAACAGCGTGTCGCCGCCCTGCGACGGCAATTCGACAGCATAGAGCATGGTCGCCTTGCAGCCGTCTGGATCCCAGGGGCCATCGGTGTGCCAGCCATGGCCGCGGCTGTAGACGGAATCGTTTTTGGTGCCGTCCTCGTTGCGTGCGCCGACGCCCATCACGGTGAGGTCCGGGAAGTCGGGGTGGCGAGATTTCTTGACGAAATGCGGCTTCACCTCGCCGAAGTGGCGGCCATATGCCAGGAACTCAGGGATGGAGAAGTTTTGCCCGCGGACCACCAGAACACCATGGTCCAGCCAAGCCTGATAGAGCGCGTTCCACTCGTCCTCACTCATCCGGGTGACATCGACGCCCGAGGCGATGACGCCGAGCCCGGTGCCGGTGGGTTCAATTTGCATCTGGCGGTTCCTTTGTTTGGTGTCTGGGCGCTTGCGGCCTCAGCGGCTTGCTGCAAGTGTCCTGCTAGTAACAAAGGAAGGCAAGCCATGACTGACACCGAAACCATTGCTGCCGAGGGCGGCTGTGCTTGCCGGACCGTTCGCTTCGGGCTGACCGCCAGGCCGATGATCGTACACGGCTGCCATTGCCGCTGGTGCCAGCGGGAGACGGGCTCGGCCTTTGCTGTGAACGCCATGGTCGAACGGAGCCGGGTGGAACTGCTGGCGGGAGAGCCAGAGATCGTTGAAACACCATCCGAAAGTGGCAAGGGCCAGCAGATTGCGCGCTGCCCGGCCTGCAAGGTCGCGGTGTGGAGCCATTATGCCGGGGCGGGAGCTGCGATTGCCTTCGTGCGGGTCGGGACGTTGGACAACCCGGATGCGTTCCCACCTGACATTCATATTTTCACGGCGTCGAAGCAGCCCTGGTTCCAGCTACCGGCTGGCACAAGAGCCGTGCCGGAATATTACAAGCCGCGGGAGGTGTGCCGCCGGATGCGATCGAGCGGTATAAAGCCGCCCGCGCAAATAGTGCTTGAGCTGGCCCTGGTCTATAAGGTGACGTCAATGCCGCCGCGCGGTTCACCGGTGCCGATGTTTTTCCACAAGACCTCATGATCGGCTGGCAGGGGGGCCCTGCGCGCCCTGAAAGCAGCATCGCCGGCCAAAGCACAGCGCCTTCAAAGCCTATGAACCCGGTTCTATCCCCATCGACCTGAAATACCTGCCACCGATGGCAGATGAGAGCCGCCGCCGTTCCCTCTTCGTGGCCATCGACAGGGCAACGCGTTGGGTTGTTGTCAGGGTCTACAACAGCAAGACAACGGCCAATGCCCGGCGCTTCCTGCGCGCCCTGGAGCGCGCCTGCCCGATGCGGATCCGCCCCATACTCCCGGATAATGGAAAAGAGTTCACGGATCGCCTCTTCGGTCTGCGCCAGCGCGCCGCAACAGGCGCGCATGAATGCGACACGCTGGGCGCCGCCCTCGATATCGATCATCGCCTGACGCCGCCTAGGTCACCTCAGACCAACGGTATGGTCGAACGGTTCAATGGCCGCATCGAAGAGGTTCTGCAGAGCCATCCCTTCCGATCCGGCGAGGTTCTGGAAGCCACGCTGCCTCGCTATGTCTGGCTTTACACCCAGCCGCTGCTGCAATCAGCCCTGGGCAGCAAGACGCCCTTGCAGGCAATGAAGGGATGGAGCAAACTCAAACTAGAGCTGGTCAGGAAACAGCCATATTACCTTCCAGGATGTGACAGTTAGCAACGTCTGCCAGCATGTCGAGTGCTTCCCACTGGGCATCGCTCATGCGGGGCGTTGTGCCGACCAATTGCGCGGCTTCGACATATGTCCGCGAGTAATGGCTGGTGAGCTTGCCGTCCTGGACGCCGAAGACGGGCAGGGGGTAGATCTCGCCGCCGCCGCCCGCTTCTTCGCCAGGCGGGAGCGGTAGATCGGCTGGTAAAGCAGTTCCAGCAAATCGGGGCGGCGGGCCAGAATGGCATTGTGTACGGCGGCGGTGCCGGTGACTTTGCTTTCGCCCCCGGAAGCCGAGCGCCGGGCCATCAGCAGGCCGACCACATCCGTGCGGTTGGTGTGATAACGCAGCAGGCCGTTGCTGTAGGTGCGGGCCTTGGACGAGAGGAACTCGCCGCCGCTTTCATCCTTTACGCTTTCGTGGCGTGCGCCGAGATCGCCTGGCTGGGCCTGGATATCGCGCATCATCTGGCCGGTATTATCCTGGGTCACGGGTGTGCCGAGCCAGTGGCCCAGGCCCATCCAGATCAGGCGGCGGTCGTCTTCGCTATAGCGCTCAACCGGAAAGCCTTGCAGCAGGACGAAGCCGCGACCGTTTTCCAGGGCATCTGCCAGTGCCACAAGCTTATCCGCGGCCTTGTCCAGGGAAAAGGTCTTGCGGGTGACGTCCACCCAATGCACGCCTGCGGCCTTGGCATGTGCCAGGGCGGCGTTGATCTCTGCCAGTTCGGCAGGCTGCCACTGCCACTGCCACCGCCAGCTTGCCGGGTCGGCGGTAAGGTCTGCGCCGGTCCAGACGGATGGTCCGGTGAAGGGCTTTCGCATAGCAATGCTCCGTGACAGCAGTTGACGCGGAGCAGCATAGCAAGCGTGAGCGGGGGAGGGCCAGCTTTCGCGGCAGCGGACGGTACAGCGCGTTGCCTGCCTTAGAGCGTCCGCCTAAACTCCGCTGCAAATTAGTGAAAAACTCGAAACGGTAGCCTCGCCCAATGTCTCAGCCTCTTTCCGATATTCTTGTTGTCAGCATTGAACAGGCCGTTGCCGCGCCTCATCTGACCTGCCGCATGGCCGATGCCGGTGCGCGTGTCATCAAGCTGGAGCGCGCCGATGGCACCGGCGACTTCGCCCGCGGTTACGACCAGCACGCCCACGGTCAATCCAGCTTTTTCGTCTGGCTGAACCGGGGCAAGGAATCGCTCGCCATCGACATCAAACAGCCGGAGGATTTGGCGCTGCTGCACCGGCTTTTGGCGAAGGCGGACGTGTGGGTGCAGAACCTGGCTCCCGGCGCGATGGAGCGGGCTGGCCTGGGCTCCGAGGCGTTGCGCGAGAAGTATCCGCAATTGATAACGGTGGACATTTCCGGCTATGGCGAGGCCGGGCCGCCCTATGACGAGCTGAAGGCCTATGACCTGCTGGTGCAAGCGGAAAGCGGCCTGACCTCGATCACCGGCTCAGCCGATGAGCCCGGACGGGTTGGCGTCTCCATCTGCGACCTGACCACCGGCCTTAATGCCTATACTGCCGTGCTGGAAGCGCTGGTCGAACGGGGCAAAACCGGCAAAGGCACCAGCGTGAAGGCCTCTCTGTTCGCATCCTTGGCCGATTGGTTGTCTGCGCCGCTGATGGCCTATGAGCAGTCGGATGTCATCTGGCCGCGCAATGCGCTGCGCCACCCGATCATGTGCCCCTATGGCGCGTTTTCGGCCAATGACGGCTCCAAGACCCTGGTCGCCTGTCAGGCGGAGCGGGAGTGGCACCGTTTCTGCGAGCATGTGCTGCAGGACAAGGAGTTCGCCAACCATCCGAAGGCGGCGCTCAACGTCAAGCGGGTTGAGAACCGCGCCTTTGTCGAAGGCAAGATCGAAGAAGTTACCAGCCAGATCAGCCGCGAGGAGTTCCACGCCCGCCTGGGCAAGGCGGACATCGCGTTCGGTGCCGTGAACACCATGCCTGACTTGTCGGTGCATGGCGCATTGCAGCGGATTACGGTCGGCACGCCGAACGGCCCGATCTCCTACCCGGCGCCGCCGACAACGCGCGGTGCCCGGCGGGACGACTATGGCCCTGCACCCGGCTATGACGAGCACGGCGTTAAGGTGCGGGCGGAGTTTGGGGGGTAGGAGGTGGAGCCTGAACACCTGAAGGATAGGATCGCGGCTGCTGGTGCTCCCACCTTCCTACCATAGGCAGGAGCCATTCCTGAGCCGCTTTGAACTGCGCGGCCCCGGTTCGCCGCGGTGCGGTGGCCGGGGATGCACTAAGAAGTTGGGACTTCCTTGGACTAAACGGACTAAACCGCCGACCGCACCTTCGGGAACACGTCCTCGGCCAATAGCTGCATCTGGTCCATGACCAGGTTGTGCGGCATGTCGGGGAATTGGACGCCGGCGACGATGTGGTTGGTGCCGCATTCGCGGGCGGTTTTAATCATCTGGTCTGCCACCTCATCCGGGGTGCCGATCAGGAAGCGTTCCTTTACCAGTTCGTCCATGTCCTGGCCTAGATCGTTGTCGCCTTCCGGCATGGCCTTGTCCTGGCCCCACTTGTGGTAGGCGGCGTACTTGTGGACCAGATAGTCCTTGGCGATCTTCATGGCCTCGTCATGGGTGGGCGCGATGCAGCATTCGCGCATCATGGGGAACTCTGCCGGGAAGGGCTTGCCTGCCGCGTCCAGCGCGCGCTTGTAGACCTCTAGCTGGCGCTGGGTCGTATCGATCCGGTTGTGGGGGCTGACGAACCAGGCGTCCACGATGCGGGCGGCGCGCTCGATGGCTTTGTCTGCATTGGCGCCGATCCAGAAGGGCGGCGGGTTCTGAAGGGGCTTGATGGAGGAGTTGGCGTTCACCAGTTCCCAGCCGAGGCCCTTCATGTTGACGTCTTCTTCGGTCCACAGGCGGCGGACGGCCTCGATGTTCTCTTCCATGTGGCGGACGATGTTCTTGCGCTTGATCCCGAAGGCCTTGAACTCCTCGTCACGGTAGCCGAGGCCGCAGCCGAAGATCAGCTTGCCGCCGCTCATCAGGTCGATGTTGGCGAACTGCTCGGCGATATCCAGCGGCTTGTGCAGCGGCATCAGCACGATGCCCGCGATCAGGCGCAGGCTCGGGCATTCGGTCATGACCCGGCCCAGATAGGCGATCTGGTTGAAGTCGTGCAGCGGCTTGCTGGTGAAATGCGAGCCCTTCATGAAGCTGTCAAAGCCCAGCTTTTCAGCATGACGGGCCTGGGCTATCAGCTCCTGAAAGCGCGTGGCCATGTCGTCGCCCCAATTGTATTGGCCGCGGTTCATGATGCCGAATTGCATGGTCATGGGTGTGTCCCTTGTTCTTTCTCTGGCGCGCCGGGAGACGGGCTTGTAGCGAATGGCCGGTATCCTAGCGGTAATGCTGGCAGAAGGAAGAGCGACCGCTTCGCCCCAGCAACGAGGAGGCAAAATTAACCCATATTGGTGATGTGGCGGTTTCAGGCAGCCGGTAGGGAAAGGCTGGTGAAACAGAATGGAGTGGGCAGATGACGATTGCTGCAGTTTGGCTTGTGGCCGCGATCCATGTGTTCTTTGCGGACGCAGAAATCCGCCGTTGGCCGAAGGTGACGGCGTTGTTGTTGGGTTATGACGCGGGAATGGCAGCAATAACCGCGAAGTTGGGCATCAATCAAGGTGCGTACAACGCATTCTTTGCGATCGGGTTAGTGGCCTCGCTAGTAGGGTTGATACCGGATGGGCACGCAGAGACGTTGATCATTTTCTGCCTTGCCGCGTTGGCGCTGGCCGGGACTCGTGGGATTGCTCACCATCCGGCATTGGGCGTTTTGGGGGCAATTGATATCGGCTGCTGCTGCTTTGATGCTGGTTTTGCAGAACGGTTAGACACACTAGTGGTTCGATGCAAACGGTTGAAACCCATCTGTTTGTTGAATCGAACCATCAACGTATTGAAAGCGTAGGCTGGTTCCCGAAGCGCTCGCGGATGCAAGCGTTTCGATCAAACCAATAGGAGTTGGTATGATGAAGAGAATAGGGGTGGCCGTGGCAGCCGCAGCGATTTTGTGGGCTGGGTCGGCGCACAGTGCGATCATTCAGGTGACCGGGACTTTCTTTGCGAGCGGCTTTCAGCCGTTCAACGGCCCGGTGCCTGCGCCGTTCGATAATATCAGCGGCCAATTCAAGCTGCAGTACGATGACCAGGTACCAGGTACAGGCGACCTGCTGTCATTTTCGATGGATCTGGGCGCTGTGCATTACAGCCGCTTCAATACCGGCACGTTCTGGCACACGATAAGCCCGCCTGGCGACCGGCGTATCCGGATTGGTGGATTGCTGAATGGGGTCAGCGGCGGATCACCCGGGACTGACGATTTTGCTATTGGTATGGATTTTGATGGCGACGTTTGGCTGAGCGGTTTTCTGACCTACAATTCGAGCCTGGTTTCTCCCTCGACTAGGACCAGTTCGTTCAGTGCGGGATCGCTTTCGTTTCAGCCGGGGGATTTTACCGCATCAGTACAGGTGAGCGAGGCTCCCTTGCCTGGCGCTCTGCCGCTGATGGCTGGCGCTTTGGGGGCGACCAGGCTAGCCGGTTGGGCCCGTCGCTGCACCAGAAAATAATGCTTGTGGCGGGGAGTGATTAGTTTCGCTAGACTGCCCATGCTGCCCGCAATTGGGCCGGGTCAACGGGCTTGCCGCTGAAAATCTGCCAGCAGTCGACGCCCTGGAAGAAGAACAGTTCGTAGCCGGAGATGGTGGTTAGGCCCTCTGCTGCGGCATCACCGAGGAATTGTGTGTCGACGGGCGTGTAGACCGCGTCAAAGGCCCATTCGGCAATGCTCATGTGTTCGCGGGGCATGGGTGTGCCGTCGTAGCCGACCATGCCGATGGGAGAGCAGTTGACCAGGCCGTTTGCACCAGCGGCTCCTTCGGCAGCGTCTGCGGTTACGGTGGCGCGCAGGCCAGGGCGCGCAGCGCGCATGGCGTTGGCCAGGGCCTCGGCTTTGGGCAGGTCACGCTCTACTAGCCGGATTTCTTCCAGGCCCAGGTCGAGCAGGCCGAAGGCGACGGCCTTGCCGACACCGCCTGCACCGGTCATGCAGATCGGGCCGGGTTTCGCATCACCCCGGACGCTGCGGTAGGCACCAATGAAGCCGGAATAGTCGGTGTTGTAGCCTTTGGGCTTTGCGTCGCCATCAAATACCGGAGTGTTGACCGCGCCCATCGCGCGGACTAGCAGGTTGTCGATTTCCGCCTTGGCCGCAGCCTTTTCCTTGTAGGGATAGGTGATGTTAACCGCACGGTAACCCCGGTCGATGCATAATTGGAAGGTGTCGTCAAAATCCGTGCCGAGGTCGCGCGGCACCAGCTTGTCGTATTGCACATCGATGCCCGTGAGCCGTCCGGCCTTGCCGTGCAGTTCGGGTGCGCGGGAGGCCGCAATATTGTCGCCGATCAGGCCGAGGAGGAGGTCAGGCATGGGGTAGGGCTCCAGAGGGTATTTGCGCGATGGCGGCTGGCGGGCGTAGCTGGTCGTGTCAGGCAGTATTACCTGCCGTTGGTACTAAGGCGAGATAAGATTCAGCTGAACAGAAAGTGTGCCGTCGATAAATATTTGATAAACCGCAGTTAAGTATTTAACGTTATTCAGGTATTTAAAATGTTTAATTTTGCATAGAAAAGTTTAGTTTTGTTTATGTTGTTTTTTTGGAACTTTATATAGGTGACGGGGTAAGTAAAACAGGGGGCCCTGAAGCCCCCTGCTCAGCTCATACGTGGGGCATGACCTCGGCGGCGAAGGCTTCCATGCGGTCCAGCATCTGCTGGCGGTCGTTGGCGGTCAGGTTGACCATGATGGTGCCACAGCCGGCCTCCGCAAAGGCGCGGGCATCAGCGGTGCGTTGCTCGCCGGTGCCGGTCATGGCGACCCGCTGGCCGTCCAGTTCCACCGCTTTCTCCGAATGATACGGGCTGTTGTAGGCGAGGCCGACGCTGGCCGGGTCGCGGCCTGCTTCGGCGACGGCCTGCTTCACCCGCTGGGCGCGCTCGCGGTAGGCATCGGCCGAGGCCATGCGGGCCTTGGGGTTGCTGGCGAACGGATACCAGACGTCGCCGACTGCCGCGACACGGCGCATGGCCGGGCCGCTCTCGCCGCCGATCCAGAGTGGCGGGTGCGGCGCCTGCACTGGCTTGGGATCGAAGATCACGTCCTTGAACTTAACGAACTCGCCCTCGTAGGAGGGGTTGTCCTGGGTCCAGAGAGTCTTCATTGCGGCGATGTATTCATTGGTGACCTGGCCGCGCTTGTCGAATTCGACGCCGAGCGCCTCGAACTCTTCCCGCATCCAGCCGGTACCACAGCCGATGGAGATACGGCCGCCGGACAGCACGTCCATGGTGGCGATGGACTTGGCCATGAACAGCGGGTTGCGGTGCGGGATGACGACGACGGAGGTCAGCAGGCGCAGCTTGGTGGTGGCGGCGCAAAGCCAGGCCATCAGGGTGAACTGCTCCATGCAATCACCGCCGCCGCCCTGGGTCCAGGGGAACTCGCCGTCATCGGCATAGGGATACTTGGCGTCGATGGAGCGCGGGCAAAGGATGTGGTCCGAGACGGTCATGTAGCCGAAGCCGAGGCGCTCTGCTGCTTCGGCGATGCCGCGGAGGTCTTCAGGGGTGGAGAGCGGGCCGCGGAATGGAGCGGATAGGCCGAATTGCATGGGGAGTTCCTCCGAAAGGGTGCTTGTTTGCCGTTGATGCTTATTGGGGTGCTGGCTCGCGCCATTGGGTCGTGCTGACGAGCCGGTCGAACTCTGCACGGTAGCTGTCAGTCTGGGCCCGCGGGGCAATGCCGATGGTGCGCAGGTACTGGCAGTCGCGGAAGCGGATGGTCTGGAACAAAGTCACAGGCTGATCATGCCAGATGGCTTCAGCCTCCGAGATAATGGCCGGATATTCGTGGATCGCCGCGGCGCGGGAGGCAACATTTTGCAGGTCCCTGGTGCGCTTCATGGAGCCGATCAGTTGCTCGGCATAGGCGGTGGAGTCGTCTGCCCAGGGCGAACAGTCCTTGCCAAGCGAGGTGCCGATGGCGAACACCGGGCGGATGGCTTCGCCGCCATCCTTGCCGCGCGCGATCAGCAGGGCCGTTGTGCCAGACAGCACACGGTGAAACTTCATGCCATCCGACTCGGCGAAGACAAAGGGCAGGCTGTCCCGCGGATCGCTTCGGGTTTCGCTGATGCGGATGGAGGCCAGGGCCTGGTCGATCAGGGCCTGACGTGGCGGTGTGACCATGATCGCGGGAGCCTGGGCCGTGACCAGCAAGGTCACGTGCGGCGCGCCGACAAGGAGCAGCCACTTGGTCAGAATGTTGCCGCCCACCTGCTGGCGGCCATGGGCCAGAACGCCTGGGTTGCCGTGCTGGCGGATGTTGGCGGCGGTATCCAGTTCGACCCCGTCTCCCAGCAAGGCTGCCGGGTCGGCTATCAGGCCATCGGAAATTGCCTGGAAGGCCTCCACCGGCAGTTCGGTGAACAGGATCGACGCCTGCGCCTCGTTCCAGGTCACCCCCGATATGCCGGGGTCTTCGACGAACCCCGGTGGCAGCTCCATTTGGACAAAGCTGCCACGGAGTTGCACCGGGGTAGTTTGTGACTGCGCAATGGCAGGCATGATGGCCACTACCAGCCACAGGATGGAGGCTTTGAACGTTGATTTCATAACTACATTTCCGACACTTTGCCGCGAACGGCGCGGGTCTGGCCGCGGAAGACGGCGATCTGCTTGCCGTTCTGGTCCACTACCTCCACGTCCCAGATATTGTTGCGCCCTGCCTCGGCGACGCGGGCCGCTGTCGCGGTCAGGCGGTCGCCCAACTGGCCGGGGGCAAGGAAGGTGACTTGCGCCATCTGGGCGAGGTTCGGCACATCGGCCGAGTTGCTGGCATAGGCCATGCAGGTGTCCGCCAGCGAGAAGATGTAGCCGCCATGGCAGACATTCAGGCCCTGCACTTGGTTCTCCGTCACGGTCAGGCCCATGACGCAGTGGGCGGGGCCGATCTCCTCCAGCTCTATGCCAAGGAAGGCGGCTGCCTTGTCCCGCGGTTTCATGATCCGGGCCGTGTTCTCGGCGATTTCCTGGGGGGTAGGGTTGCTCATGTCCTGCCTTATTCCTGCGGGGTGGATTGTATGGAGGGGCGGGCGTTGAAGGTCTCGAACCATTTGGCGAGCGCTGGGTGGCTATCCCGCCAGCCCCAGTCGGCAAAGCGGAAGTCCAGGTAGCCCAGCGCGCGCGCTGTACCGATGACGGCGGCGTCAACGCCTGTGAGCGAGGCAGCTTCGCCCTCCATCGCATCGAGGATGGAGTTGATCTTGGCGGACTGGCCGTCGATCCATTCTTGCCATTGTTTGTCCGCCGGGCGGAGTGCCGTCTCGAAGCGGACTAGCAGGGCGGCATCGATCATGCCTTCTGCCAGGCTTTCCCGGCGCTGTACCTCCCAGTCGCCCGCCGGATAGAGCGTGCCGCCGGCCTGCTCGTTCAGATAGTACAGGATGATGCGGCTGTCGTAGAGGTACTCGCCATTGTCCAGTTCCAGCGTCGGCACGCGGACGGCGGGGTTCATGCCCGCGAGCGGCGTGTTCGGGTCCGCGCCGTAGGTCGGCATGGGCGCTTCTTCAATCTGGCCGATGATGCCCAGTTCACGGGCTGCCACACAGCACTTGCGGACATAGGGGGAGGAGGCTCCGCCGAAGAGTTTCATGGTCTTGGGTTTTCTTGGGTTTCAGTATTGATTGGTTGAGATCTAGGCTTCTTGGGATCAGGCTCGGGGCGGTGCCGTCGGTCCCGTGACTGCCATCGATGGGCGCTGGCTGAAGGTCTCGTACCATGCGGCGAGGCCGTCACGGCCGTTGCGCCAGCCCCAGTCGGGGAAGCGGAAGTCGAGGTAGCCGAGGCCGCAGCCGGCGGTGACGCTGGCGGCGTCGACCTGCGTCGGCAAGGCGGCGTCCTTGTTCAGGGTGTCCAGGCACTGGTTAACCTTCAGCGACTGGCCGTCGATCCAGCCCTGCCAGCGCAGTTCTTCCGGCCGGGCGAAGGTCTCGAAGCGCAGGATCAGGCCTGCATCCAGCATGCCTTCCGCGGTGCTCTCGCGGCGCACCTGGCCCCAGTCGCCCGCGGTGTAGAGGCTGCCGCCTGCCTTGTCGTTCAGGAAGCGGATGATCATGCGGGAATCGAACAGCGGCTGGCCGTCCGGCATGATGAGTGCCGGTATCTTGCCCACCGGGTTCTTGCCGGAAGTTTCCTGATTCAAGGTGCCGGGCTGGCCGCTGGATGGCACCAGTTCGACCTGATCGGTCATGCCGAGTTCGGCAAGCGCGCCGCGGACTTTCCGCACATAGGGGGAACCCAAACCGCCGATCAGTTGCATGGTGCAGTCTCTTGAAATTGATGACCCAAATGCGCCCAGGAATACGCTAAAGGCTTGCCGCCTGCCTGCGCTCCGTGGCTTTGTGCAGCGAAGACTATTAGCAGGGCCAGCGCGGCAGCGATACGGCCAAGCGCTGTGGAGGATTGCAGATGACGGAACGTCTTTTCGACGGACTGGTAGTGCTGGACATTGCGAGCTTTATCGCAGCCCCGGTTGCGACCACGATCCTGGCTGACTTCGGGGCCGAGGTGATCAAGGTCGAAGCGCCGGGCGGCGACGGCTACCGCAACTTGTCGTTCGGCGCGGGTATGCCGAATACGGAAGGCAAGAACTTCGGCTGGATGTGCGATAACCACTCGAAGCAAGCGATCTGCCTGGATCTGGCCTCGGAAGGCGGCCAGGAGATCCTGCACAAGCTGATCGCCAAGGCCGACGTGCTGGTGACCAATTTCCCGATGCCGGCGCGCCGCAAGCTGAAGCTGATGTACGATGACGTGAAGCACGTCAATGACCGCCTGATTTATGCGAGCCTCACCGCCTATGGCGAGGATGGGCCGGAATCGGAGCGGACGGGCTTCGACTCAACCGCCCTCTATGCCCGCACCGGCATGATGGACATGATGCGCGCGCCGGGCATAGCGCCCGTTCGCTCTCTGCCGGGCATGGGCGATCACCCGACCGGCACGGCGCTTTATGGCGCGATCATGACTGGCCTCTATAAGCGCGAGAAGACGGGCAAGGGCTGCCATGTCGCCACCAGCCTGGTAGCGAACGGCATGTGGATGAACGGTTACTACGCCCAGGCCGCGCTACTGGGCGCGCATGTGGAACTGCGCCCGCACCGGGACGACGCGCCGAACGCCATGGCGAACCATTACTGCGCCAAGGACGGCCGCTGGTTCATCCTGGCCGTGCTGAACGAGGCCAGGCAGGCGCCCTCCCTATTCGCGGCGATGGGCAGGCCGGACCTCGCCGAAGACCCGCGCTTTGCCGACCAGGCGGCGCGGCGCGAGCACTCGCTGGTGCTGACCAAGATCATGGACGGCATCTTCGCCGAGCACGACTGGGCGCACTGGAAAGCTCGGTTCGAGGAATACGGCATCACCTATGGCCAGGTGGCGAAGATGGAAGACCTGCACGGCGACGAGCAGATGCGCCATGCGGGTGCTGTGGTCCCCGGTGGCGAGGGTTTCGGCGGCGAATGGGGCGTGGGCACGCCGGTATTTGTGCGGGACGAAGTTAAGCAACCGCCCTTTGCCGCCCCGGATGTGGGCGAGCACAACGAGGCGGTGTGCCGGGAACTTGGCTATAGCGACCAGCAGATTGCGGCCTTCAAGGAAGTGGGCGTCCTTCGGTGACCACCGCCAAGGTTGACCTTCCGATCAAGGGCGGCGCGCTGATCGCCTTGCTGGCGGCGCTGGCGGCGCTTGGCCAGTTCGCGAGCAGTGCCTACCTGCCATCCATGCCCGCCATGGGCATGGAGCTAGGGGTGTCAGCCAGTTCTGTGCAGTTCACGATGACCGCCTATCTGGCGGCCTTTGCGGTGATGCAGTTGGTCTATGGCCCGCTATCGGACCGCTTTGGGCGCAGGCCGATCATGTTGACCGGCTGTGCTTTGTTCATTGCGGGCAGCATGCTCTGCATGGTGGCGGGTACGATCGAGGCCGTGATTGCCGGGCGGGCGGTGCAGGCGGTGGGCGCATGCGCTGGCGCGGTCGCCAGCCGGGCCGTGGTGCGCGATCTGTTCGAAGGGCCGGAACTGACCCGGGCCATGGCCGCTATTGCCATGGCGTTTTCTGCCGTGCCAGCGGTTGCGCCCGTGGTGGGCGGCGTATTGCAGATGCTGGCAGGCTGGCATGGCAGCTTTGTCGCCTCGGTATTGTTTGGGGTGCTGGTGCTGGTGCCGGTGGTGCTGTTCCTGCGTGAGACCAACTACCGGCGCAGGAACGGCTGGATTTTGCTTCTGTCTGGCAGGGCTACCGCGAGGTCGCAGCGCATCCGCAATTCCGGGCCTATGCGCTGACGACGGCCTGTGTCATGGGCGGTCTGTTCGCCTTCCTGACGGGCGCGCCCAGCGCCTATGTCGGCGAGGGGCCGGGCAAGATTTCGCCGGTGGAGTTCGGCATTTACCCGGCGCTCTCTATACCGGGTTTCATCATTTCCGGCATGATCGTCCGCAATACGGCGGCGACCAAAGGCGATGCGGCCCTAATGAAGCGCGGCGCGCTGATCGCATGCCTAGGCGGCACGCTAATGGTGCTGTTCGCGCTGCTGGAAGTGGGCGGCGTGCTCGAAGCGCTGATTCCGATGCTGGTGTTCGCCGTTGGTATGGGCTTTGTGTTCTCTGTCGGTCATGCGGGCGCGCTTCGGCACTTTGCGGAGCGGGCAGGCTCTGCCTCTGCCCTGATGGGCGTGTTGCAATTGGGCACCGCGGCCATCGCATCGGCATTGGTGGCGGGGCTGGCGGGCCTTGGTGCCATGTCCTTTGCCCTGGTGATGCTGGCTGTCACCGCAGCGGCGGTGTTCTTTTCGCGCCGCTGCCGGTAGGCAATAGCCTTGCCAAAAGCTAAGATTTCTCCTGACATTAGCTGCCGATTGTAGGAACCGACCCGATGAAGACCTCCCTCTTTTACCTCCCCGACGCGGGCAATGCGGACGAGCGCGAACAGGGGATGGCCGGGATGCGGCCGGAGCTTTACCAGCGGATGCTGTCTGACCTGTCGGCGCAGGCGCGGCTGGCCGACGATCTTGGCTACAACTCGATTAGCTTTACGGAGCACCACTTCCATATCGAAGGCTTCGAGATGTCCAACAATCCCGTGTTGCTGGACCTCTATCTGGGCATGCAGACCAAGCAGACCCGGGTCGGCCAGTTGGGCATCGTGCTGCCTGCCAACAATCCTCTGCGTGTTGCCGAGTGTCCCATCCAGGAAGGTAATATGGCTGTTTCCTGACCAGCTCTGGTTTGGGTTTGCGCCATCCCTTCATTGCCTGCAAGGGCGTCTTGCTGCCCAGGGCTGATTGCGGCAGCGGCTGGGTGTAAAGCCAGACATAGCGAAGCAGCGTGGCTTCCAGAACCTCGCCGGATCGGAAGGGATGGCTCTGCAGAACCTCTTCGATGCGGCCATTGAACCGTTCGACCATACCGTTGGTCTGAGGTGACCTAGGCAGCGTCAGGCGATGATCGATATCGAGGGCGGCGCCCAGCGTGTCGCATTCATGCGCGCCTGTTGCGGCGCGCTGGCGCAGACCGAAGAGGCGATCCGTGAACTCTTTTCCATTATCCGGGAGTATGGGGCGGATCCGCATCGGGCAGGCGCGCTCCAGGGCGCGCAGGAAGCGCCGGGCATTGGCCGCTGTCTTGCTGTTGTAGACCCTGACAACAACCCAACGCGTTGCCCTGTCGATGGCCACGAAGAGGGAACGGCGGCGGCTCTCATCTGCCATCGGTGGCAGGTATTTCAGGTCGATGGGGATGGAACCGGGTTCATAGGCTTTGAAGGCGCTATGCTTTGGCCGGGGCGATGCTGCTTTCAGGGCGCGCAGGGGCCCCACGCCATGCCGACGCAAGCAGCGGTCAAGGCCAGAGCGGGAGGCCTTCGGGTTCAAGAACTCGCGCACCACCGCCAGCAGATCATCCAGCGAGACCAAAAGCGTCTTGCGGAGGGCCACGGCGACAGCTTCCTGCGCTGGCGTCAACGTCGTCTGAAGGCGATGGGGC
This sequence comes from Alphaproteobacteria bacterium, assembly GCA_965202745.1. Taxonomy (GTDB): domain Bacteria; phylum Pseudomonadota; class Alphaproteobacteria; order Bin95; family Bin95; genus JACKII01. The sequence continues at coordinate 26,729 of CBDBCB010000004.1, read as the reverse complement.
GTGTGGCTGCGATCCTCCACGCTGGCACGCTGGCACCATTTCCATACGGTCTGTTCCGTGGTCCCGTGACGCTCGGCAAGAACCCACGCAGGGTCGTCACTGGCCTGTATGGCCGCCCTGATCTTCGGTGGCGTCGTCGCCTGACTGTGAAGCTTGATCACCATGTCGCTCTCCCATCCCGCGCCTCGGTCAAAACACAGCGTGCCATGAAAAATGCAGAGCGACGAGGACTATCCGATCAGCCGGGATGGAACACGTAAGACTATCGGCGGCCTAGCAGCACTTTTCCTCGGCGCGGGATTGCTTCTGCTCGGCCATGGTCTGTTGCAGAGCTTGCTATCCATCCGCGGAAACATTGAGGATTTCGGCGCGGCGCTGATTGGCGGTGTTGGCACGGCCTATTATCTGGGCTTTTTCGTCGGCTGTATTCTCTTGCCGCGCGTGATGCGGCGGGTTGGCCATATCCGGACATTCAGCGCGTCGGGCGCAATGGTTGCCGGGGCGACTTTGGTGTTGGGTTTGGCCGTCGAACCTGTGACCTGGCTGGTGGTGCGCGGATTGATGGGGCTCGCCATGGCGACCCTGTTTATGACCGTGGAAAGCTGGCTGCATGGGCGCGTGACCAATGAGTCCCGGGGGCAGGTCTTCAGCGTCGACATGGTGATCAACCTGGGGGCGGCGACGCTGGCCCAGCAGGGCTTGCGGCTCGCACCGCCGGGGGATCTGACCCTGTTCGCCATCGCAGCCGTCCTGATTTGCGCGGGCCTGCTGCTGGTCACGCTTACCCGTAGCGAGCAGCCACCAACACCGGCGGTGGTGAAGCTAGACCTGCCAGCCTTGTTCCGGCTGTCGCCACTAGGCGCGACCGGCTGTGTGCTAAGCGGTCTGATTACCTCTCCCTTTTGGGCGCTGGGGCCGGTTTATGCGCCGCGCTTGGGGCATAACCTGGCGGAGACAACACTATTTATGAGCGTGGTTATAGCCGGCGGCATGGTCATGCAGTGGCCGCTCGGCTGGGTCTCTGAACGGATCGACCGGCGGACGATGCTCGTGGGCGTGTTCCTGTCCTTCGCCTTGGTCGGCAGCGGCATGGCTATGGCAACATATCTCCCGTTTCCCTTGTGGCTGGGGCTGGCCGCGGCCTTTGGCGGAACGGCCTTCTGCATCAACGCGCTCTGCGTCAGTCATGTGAATGACGTGATGACGGGCGAGGACCGGATCAGCGTCAGCGCAGGGCTGCTGCTGCTGTTCGGCGCAGGCGCGATTTTCTGGCAGGTGGCCTCGGTGGCTTTCGTTGGATTTGCCTTTGGCCTGTTGTGTAAGAAGGCGCGGCCTTCACCTCCGGCAGAACAGAAAGAACCCTTTGTCGGCGATACACAGACAACGCCTACCGCCATTCCGCTCGATCCGCGTGTGCCGTCGGAGCAGGCAGGTTTTGACCCTGATACCGGCGAGTTGGTGGGTGATGAAGGGGCGAGCCTAGTGCCCGATCATTATTTCGGCGACCGTGGTGCTTGACGTTCGGCGTTGGCTGGCCCGTATTTACGTCCATGCCTAATGATCCCATCTCCCGCCCGGCATTGCCGTCCGTCGATGCCGTTCTGAACCGCCCGGATATCGCGCCACTGGCCGACCACTATGGCCGCCGTCCGGCGGTCGCTGCCGTGCGCTCTCTGTTGCAGGAGGCGCGGGAGCGGGCCTCGTTCGGCCCGGCGGCGCTGCCGGAAGTGCTCTCGCGCAGACTGGCAGCCCGGCAGGCGCTCGGCCTGAAGCCGGTGTTCAACCTGACGGGCACCGTGCTGCACACAAACCTGGGCCGCGCGCCACTGGCGGAGGAGGCGATTGCCGCCATGACCGCCGCTGCGGGTGCTGCCGCTGTCGAGTTCGACATGGCCAAGGGCAGGCGCGGCGAACGTGACGCGCATGTAGAGCGCTGGCTGTGCGAGCTTACGGGGGCGGAGGCGGCGCTGGTCGTCAACAACAACGCCGCCGCAGTGCTGCTGGCGCTCAACACCTTGACTGAAGGCGGGGAGGTGGTGGTCAGCCGTGGCGAACTCGTGGAAATCGGCGGCGCATTTCGTGTGCCGGACGTGATGGCCCGCGCAGGCGCGCGTCTTGTGGAAGTTGGCACCACGAACCGCACGCACCTCCGTGACTACGAAGGGGCGATTGGGGAAGAAACGGCGGCCTTGATGAAGGTGCATCCCTCCAACTACGCCATCCAGGGCTTCACCTCGGCGCCGCCGGAGCGGGAGATCGGGGCGCTGGCGCATGAGCATAGCCTGCCCTTCATCGACGACCTGGGCTCCGGTGCGCTGATCGACATGACCACGCTCGGCCTGCCCGCGGAGCGCACGCCGATGCAGTCGCTGGCCGACGGCGCGAACATCGTGACGTTCAGCGGCGACAAGTTGCTGGGCGGGCCGCAGGCGGGTCTGGTGGTTGGGCGCAAGGAACTGGTCGAGCGCCTGCGCAAGAACCCGCTGAAGCGCGCCATGCGCATTGACAAAGTGATGCTGGCAGCGCTGGAAGCTACACTGATCCTGTATGATGACCCGAAACGCGCGGCGGAGCGCATTCCGGCCCTGCGCCTGCTTGCCCGCCCGGCGGCTGATATTCAGGCGGCGGCGGAGAGGCGCGCGCCGGCTTTCAGCGCGGCCCTGGGGGATGGCTATGCCGTGTCGGTGGAGCCCTGCCGCAGTCAGATCGGCTCCGGCGCACTGCCGGTGGACTTGCTGGAGAGCTTTGCCCTGGTCGCCCGCCCTGCGGCAGAGAAGGGCAGGGGCACCGCCCTCAACCGCCTCGCTGCCGCTCTGCGCGCCTTGCCACTGCCGGTGGTGGGCCGGGTGGCGGAGGATGCGCTCTGGCTGGATCTGCGCTGCCTGACTGATGAGACGGCCTTTCTTGCTCAGCTGAGGGAGATGCAGCTGTGAGCACAAGCCCAACTTCTCCCTTCACCCTGAGCGGCGGCGCGAAGCGGCGCCAGTCGGAGGAGCGGCCTGCCTTCTTGCCAACAGACCCTTCGACTGCCCCGGCCTTCGGCCGTGAGGCTCAGGGTGAAGGCTGTTTTGTCAGGGGCTCTCGCCCATGATCATTGCCACTGCAGGCCACATCGACCATGGCAAGACGGCGCTGGTGCATGCGCTGACCGGCGTCGATGCCGACCGGCTGCCGGAAGAGAAAAAGCGTGGCATGACCATCGACCTGGGCTTTGCCTATTGGCCGGTGGACGATGACCTGACCGTCGGCTTCATCGACGTGCCGGGGCATGAGAAGTTCGTGCGCACCATGCTGGCGGGCGTCTCCGGCATTGACCTGGCGCTGCTGGTGGTGGCCGCCGATGACGGGCCCATGCCGCAGACGCTGGAGCATCTGGCGATCCTCGACCTGATGGCCGTGCCCGCGGGCGGCATCGTCATTACCAAGGCCGACCGGGTGGACGCCGACCGCCTCGCCGAGGTCGAGAACCTGATCGCCAACATGATTGACGGTACCGTGCTGGAGGGCGCGCCGGTGCACGTCACCTCCGCTTATACCGGCCAGGGCGTTGAGGAACTGAAAACCTGGCTGCTGGTGCAAGCGCGGGGCCTCTCCCGCCCGCCGGTTTCCGGGCATTTCCGGCTGGCGGTGGACCGGGCCTTTACGCTCCGTGGTGCGGGCCTGGTGGTGACTGGAACCGCCGTTAGCGGCCGGGTGCGGGAGGGCGACCGGCTCATCTTATCGCCACTAGGGCGCGAAGTCCGCGTCCGCAGCATCCACGCCCAGAATGCCGAGAGCGAGGCGGGCTATGAGCGCCAGCGCCTGGCCCTCAACATAGCGGGGGTGGACAAGGAATTGGTCCGCCGTGGCGACTGGATTCTGGCCCCTGCGGCCCACGCGCCGACCGACCGGATCGATGTGCGCGTGCGCGTGCCAAAGAACGCGGACGACGGTCTCCGCGACCGTCAGCCGGTGCATGTGTACCTGGGCGCGATGGATGTGACTGGCCGCCTCGTCATTTTGGAAGACAGGCGGATAGAGTCGGGGGAGGAAGGCTGGGGCCAGTTGGTGCTCGATGCCCAGGTAGGCGCGCTGGCAGGTGACCGCTTTGTGCTGCGCGACCAGTCTGCGCGGGAGACGTTGGCCGGTGGCAAGGTCGTCGATCCATTCCCGCCCGCCAGAGGCCGCCGTTGGCCAGAACGGCTGGCGTTCCTTGCCGCCATCGACCAGCCTGACCGGGAGGCTGCCTTCGCCGCCGCACTGGAGGCCTCCCCGAATGGCATCGACAAGGCGCGCTTCGCGCTGGCGCACAATTTAACGGCAGTGGAGACCGCGGCGCTGGCTGAGACGTTGGAGATGCGGGAGGCTGCCGGCCTTTCCTTCAGCGCGGATCATGCTGCCGCCTGGATTGCCACGGTGGAGGAGGCGCTCACCCGCTGGCACCAGGAATTCAACGACCGGGCGGGTGCCCCGCCTGAAAGCCTCCGCCGCACGCTGAAAGAGTCCGCCCCCCGCCCGGCCTGGACCGCAGCGCTCGCCATGGCGCTGGAAGACAAGGCGACCAAGCAAGTCGGGCCGATGGTGGCGCTTGCCGGGCATGAGGCAACCATGGCCGATGCCGACCGGTTGCTGTGGGAGGAGATTGAGCCGCTGCTGGTCGAAGGCGGCCTCCGCCCGCCGCGCGTCCGCGAAATCGCCGCCGAAGTGGCTGAGGAGCCGGAGCGGGTTGAGGCGGTGTTGCACCGCGCCGCCAATCTAGCCCTGGTCGCGCCCGTCGCCAAGAACCGCTTCTTCCCGCCGGAAGCGCTGGAGAGCCTGATCCAGATTGCCCGCGACCTGGCCGCGAAGGGCCCAGAGGGCGAATTTACCGCCCAGGAGTACAAGGACGCCTCCGGCATCGGCCGTAACGTCGCCATCGAGGTGCTGGAATATCTCGACAACATCGGCGCGACCCGGCGCCGGGGCAATGCCCGTGTGATGCGGGACTAACGCTCCTCCGCCATTCCGCCCTGCCGCAAGGCAGGGGCCATGCCTGAGAGGCCGAGCGTCGGGCCCGCTCTCTGGCGTGGATGCTGCACTGAAGTGCAGCACGGAGTGACGATGGGGTAAAGGGGGTGCTCGAACAGGCTGCTAAAAAATCCCAAACCTCTCCCTTCACCCTTCGACAAGCTCAGGGTGAAGGGAGAATTTTTGTTGAATTTCAACAAGGCTCATCAAATTCTCTTCATCCTGAGCCTGTCGAATGATGGCGTTTCAATGCTGCTAAAAAGTTCTTCAGCTGCTTGCTAACGCTCCTCCGGATAGCCCGTCGCGAGCGAGCCCTTCTCCAGCCAGTCGACCAGTTCGTCGCCGTAGCGGGGGCGGAAAGTGTCCTCGTAAAGCGCCAGGCTTTCAGGCGATAGCACGCCCTCCCATTGGCGGTTGTGCCCTTTTTGAAGAACTGATCGTTGCTGTGGTAGACGCCGAAATTGGTGTCAGGGGCCCGGCTGTCCGCGTTTGCCTTCATGTCTTCGAACGTCGCGGCCTTGACCAGTATCGGCCAACGCTCCTCCGGCACATCGACGCCGAGGAACTTCGCGACCCGGCGAATCTGACCCTCCAGGTCGGTTTTCAGGTCGGCATAGTGCAGGAACAGCATGTTCGGCAGGTGCCGGAATTCCCAGAAGGTCTGGGTATGCCGGAAATGCGACCAGAGCGGCACTCCGTCCTGCTCCCAATCGAGGGAACTCGCCTGCATCCAGATATTGAAGCGCTCGCTCACGTCTTCAGGCATGGGCGGTGGAGGCTCCAGCGGGATGCCCTGCGCGGCAAGCGCCTGGCCCACGACCTCCATATTGATGTTTTCCAAGTGACCCTGCATCGACAGGAACACGTCGCGCGGGTAGCGGCCGCAGATAATGTAGGAGACGTCCTGCCGGTAGTTCAGGCCGTCGAGCGGCGTATGGGTCTTGACCACGCGCCGCCATGATTGCGTGTCGTAGAGGCGCTTGATCTCCTCTATCGGTGCGACGCGGAGATCCAGCCAGGGTGAGAGCTCGGCAAGTGGGCGCGGCAGGTCCGGCGTCTGGTGCACCAACAGCGCGCAAATCATCTGGGTCCAGGTCGTACCTGCTTTGTAGGAGGTGCAGACGATGATGTCGTCCGGCCGCGTGTCGAAACTGTTCCAGCGGGCGCTGGTAGTCATGCAATCTTACCAGCATTTATTCGAGATTAAAACAGGTCTATTTTTTTCTCCAATGATAAATTATATCTGGATTTGCACCGCACTCAAGTATGCGAAGACGGCCAATTCGTTCCACTTTTGATTCTTTTTTAGCCACAATTGCTGGGCCAAAACCCAATGGTTGCCTGGAAATGCCAGGCTTTAAAGTCAATCCACCGGTAATAATAGCCTTATCAGGCCGACGAAAAGCGTAAGTAATGTAGAGTATGGATGGAAATTTGTTTTCTATTGTCGTCATGTATGCAGTGGCCCCCGGGGGGCATTTTTTGTCGAGGCAAATACCCTCCAATTCTTTTACACTAGTCTCTGGACATATCCCAAAAGCAAGTGTCGGAAGAAGACAAAGGATTGAAAAAGTGCCAGGCTGCCAAAAGCGCATCGCTCACTCCTAAGTCTGTTTTCGACCGTAGCCCAATAGTTAGCGCTTGAGTTATTCTAAGTTATCATTCCTTTATTGGTATTCTGAGCTTATGTCATGAAAAATAGGAAATTTACCAAGAAAAATAACGGTATTAGGATTCCAAACGACCATATCATGTATCCGAAGAAGCTAGGCATTGTGACGTTCTGTTCTTCAGCTATTGCTCGGACCATGAAGTTTGGTGCATTGCCAATATAAGTGTTTGCCCCCATGAAAACGGCACCTGCGGAAATTGCCAATAAAGTGTTAGCTGCTGGTCCCATTAGATTCGTAGGATCACCACCAGCCGTATTAAAGAACACTAAATATGTTGGCGCATTATCTAGAAAACTTGATAGCAGTCCAGTCATCCAAAAATACATAGAGTTGACTGGTTGACCTGAGTCGTCGGTAACAAGAGATACGACACTTCCGAGTGCGCCATCAGTGCCAGCTTTCAAGATCGCAATTGCTGGAACAATAGTCAGGAAAATTCCAGCAAATAGCTTTCCAACTTCAAGAATGGGAAACCAGGTAAAGCCGTTCGCCATTCGATTTTCTTTGTCCGTAATTTTCCACGAGATGTACGTTATCAACAATAGGACGAAATCCCGCACAATATTCTGAAGTCCCCAATGTACATGGAACACATTGATGTAGATGCCAGGTTTCCATATACCACTCATCAATACAGCCACAACAATACCGCCGAGGAGCAGGAAATTACGCGATCCAGTTATCGCGAGTGCTTCGTCGCTGTTGTCTGATGCAGGGGTGCGTGCTTCAGGTGTCTCCTTTTTGTAGAGTATTGTGTCGACGATATAGTACCCAATTAGAAGAATTACCGAAACAAGAAGCATAGGTAGAAACATATGGCTGGTAGGCCAGAAAAAACTAACGCCCTTTAAGAAGCCCAAAAACAAAGGAGGGTCACCTAATGGAGTAAGGGATCCACCAATATTGGCTACGAGGAAAATGAAGAAAACCACTGTATGAACTTTGAACCTTCGAGTCTCATTGGCTCTTAGTAAGGGACGAATCAGCAGCATTGCGGCACCAGTTGTGCCCATCCAACTAGCTAAAACTGTTCCTATTAGAAGAATTCCTGTATTTACAATTGGAGAACCGACCAATTTCCCTTTGAGACGTACTCCACCCGAAACTGTAAAGAGGGATAAAAGCAGAATTATAAATGGGATATACTCAAGAAGGAGAACGTGTATAATTTCAAAAATAGCTAGATTGATACCATATACTATTGTAAATGGCAGTAAAAATGCCGCTGCGCACAGAGCTGATACTTTGCCGAAGTGATGGTGCCAAAATTCAGGCGCTAGGAGAGGAAATATCGCGATTGAAAGAAGTATAGCTGCGAATGGTACAACCCAGATAAGGCCTAGCTCAGAGCCGTCAAGGTGTGGAGCGCCAGCACTAGCCGCAGAAGCTGAATGGGCTGCAAAAATTCCTACCGCAACAGCGATCAGACCGAAAATACGTTCTACGGTCATGGTCGACCGTCCTCCCGATTTTGTTCAAACGATGGTTCACGTGGCATATGCCAAATTTCATTTCAGAGATCGGTTTAGGGAGTTAGATAGGGGAAACGCAAACACTTTATTGGCTTTTGTCGTATGAGACAGAGAAACAGTTGAAAGTTGGTGATTGTCCTGAGGGGCGGCATATCATGGCGTTGTTCCCGCGCCGCAATTCTCGCCGAGAAAAGGCTATGCCCCATGACGAGAGATACCATCACCGCGTTGCCCCATCCCAAGGGATTTTCCGCCGATCCGTTGACGGATTTGATCCGTTCCGGGGCGCGGCAGTTGATCGAGCAAGCGCTTGAAGCTGAGTGGAGCGCATGGCTTGCACCATTTTCCAATGAGACGACGCCCGAGGGGCCCGCGCGGGTCGTTCGTCACGCTCACCTGCCAGAACGAGAGGGAATGACCGGGATTGGCCCAGTGCCCGTGAAAGGGCCACGCGGGCGGGATCGTGATCGGCAGGCTGAGAAGGGTCGGTTCTCTTCTTCGATCCTGCCGCCGTATCTGCGCAAGGCGAAGTCCGTCGAGGACTTGCTGCCCTGGCTTTCCCTCAACGGCATTTCCACGGGCGATTTTCAGGCGGCCTTAGCCGCGCTGCTCGGGCCGAACGCGGCGGGCCTGTCGTCCCCCACCATCTCGCGGCTGAAGTCCGATTGGTGGGAGGAGTACGACCGCTGGCAGAAGCGCGATCTCAGCGCCCGGCGCATCGTCTATGTCTGGGCGGATGGCGTCTATTTCCAGCCAAGGATGGAAGAAAAGCAATGTGTTCTGGTGCTGATCGGCGCGGATGAATGGGGCCGAAAGGAGATACTGGGGCTGACCGACGGCTATCGCGAAAGGACCCAAAGCTGGCGCGCGCTCCTGCTCGACCTCAAGTGGCGCGGCCTCAATCACGCGCCCGATCTCGCGGTAGGCGACGGTGCACTGGGCTTCTGGGCCGCCCTTCGCGCGGTCTTCGGCGCGACCGCAGAACAGCGCTGCTGGTTCCATAAAACCGGCAATGGGCTGAAGGCAATGCCCCAATCGGTGCAAGCGAAAGCCAAAGGCCCCCTGCACGACATCTGGCAGGCAGAGACGAAGGCCGAAGCCATGGCGGCCTGCGATTTCTTCATCGAGACCTACGGCGTGAAAGACGAACAAGCGGTAGCCAAATGGATCAAAGACCGTGACGTGCTGCTGGCCTTCTATGATTTCCCGGCAGAACAGTGGAAACACATCAGAACCACCCATCCCATCGAAAGCGCCTTCGCGACGGTGTGTCACCGGACAGGTAAAACCAAAGGCTGTCTGAGCCGAAAGACCGCCCTCGCCATGGCGGTCAGGCTCCTGATGTCAGCGCAGGGCAAATGGCGAAAGCGCGACGGCGCAAATCGCATGCCTGGGATAATCCAGGGCATTGCATTCATCGACGGGATCAAACAAATGCAAAACGCCACCTGATCAAGCCGTCACCAACTTTCCAGCATAGCTCCAGATGTGGTGAAGGGACGCTTGTTCCCTGACGTGCCACCAGCGCAAGCACTCCCATCTGACTTCCTGAAGTCGGTGTAAAGACAGAGGGTGGCTCACAGGCCGCCCTCACTTAGCGCCCACAGCTTGTAAGGCCCGTTTCCATCATGGTCCTTGGTCCAGCCGCAATCCTCGACCAAACCCTGATCCCTGATACCCTTTATGCAGGTCCCGATGCGTTTGCGAAGTGTGGCATAGGTTGCGTCATCGCAGACCAAACCGCGATCTGCGGCCCAGTTGTGGGTTATCTGACGCGATGTAAGGGGTTCGACGGCTTCCCGTAGCTGGTCCAGCACAAACCGCTTCACAGAGCCTTTCTGAGCGCGAGGCTTCACCACGTATTGCTTTATCGCGTAGGTGTCTGCGTCTGGGTCAAAGAGCCTAATAGCCGCGTCCAGGTGATCTATGTCCACGGTCAGCTTCTTAATCTCGGCTTTGTACTTGTCGCGCAGCGCGGATAACTCAGCGTGCTTTGCGACCAGCCCCGATACAGTGTTCGGGCGTTCGCATTCGATTATGTCATTCATGGGCGATAAGGTACATCATCATATATGATTAGTATATAACTCTATTTGGTGAGCTTGCTCCATAATGCCGGAAATACCTGCCACCGATGGCAGATGAGAGCCGCCGCCGTTCCCTCTTCGTGGCCATCGACAGGGCAACGCGTTGGGTTGTTGTCAGGGTCTACAACAGCAAGACAGCGGCCAATGCCCGGCGCTTCCTGCGCGCCCTGGAGCGCGCCTGCCCGATGCGGATCCGCCCCATACTCCCGGATAATGGAAAAGAGTTCACGGATCGCCTCTTCGGTCTGCGCCAGCGCGCCGCAACAGGCGCGCATGAATGAGACACGCTGGGCGCCGCCCTCGATATCGATCATCGCCTGACGCCGCCTAGGTCACCTCAGACCAACGGTATGGTCGAACGGTTCAATGGCCGCATCGAAGAGGTTCTGCAGAGCCATCCCTTCCGATCCGGCGAGGTTCTGGAAGCCACGCTGCTTCGCTATGTCTGGCTTTACACCCAGCAACTGCCGCAATCAGCCCTGGGCAGCAAGACGCTCTTGCAGGCAATGAAGGGATGGCGAAAATTCAAACTAGAGCTGGTCAGGAAACAGCCATATTACCTTCCAGGATGGGACAAGTAGCTCCTTTGCCGGTCGACTTCGGCCAGCGGCTCCATCCCCCAAACAGGTGCAACCGGAAACAGTTCTCCCCGCTCCGGTGCCAGCACGCCGTCGGCTGCCAGGGCCCGGCTGAGACCAGCAATAGCCGTATTTCGTTGCGCCGGTGTCGCTAGACTATCGGCAAGCGCTATCCGATCGTCGCCGATGGAGAAGACCGCGGGGAAAGCCCGCAGATGCTCGATAAAGTCAAGATGCAGCCAGCCGACTGTCCGGCCGCCGATTGACCAGGGCCGGAACTTGCCCAATTCGTGGGCATTACAGCGGTGGATATGATCGAGATAGGCCATGGGGCTTTCCTTCCAACGGTGCCGCCGTTAACAATTTGCGCCTCATGAAGCTAGAAGCCCCCATCGAACGCGCGCGCCTGATCAAGCGCTATAAGCGGTTCCTCGCCGACGTCACGCTGGCCGATGGTCGCGAGGTCACGGCCCATTGCCCGAACCCCGGCGCAATGACCGGCTTGGCAGAGCCCGGCATGACTGTCGGCCTGCTACCAGCCGCCAATCCCAAAGCCAAGCTTCCCTACCGTTGGGAACTATGCCACGCCGACGGCCAGTGGGTCGGCATCAACACCAACCGCCCGAACAAATTGGCGGAGGAAGCGGTGCTGGCCGGCATCATCCCGGAACTGGCAGGCTATGACAATCTGCGGCGGGAGGTGAAGTACGGCGAAAACAGCCGGATCGACCTGCTGCTGGAAAGCGCCGGCAAGCCGGACTGCTATGTGGAAATCAAAAACGTCCACCTGATGCGCAAGCCTGGCCTGGCGGAATTTCCCGATTCCGTAACCGCGCGCGGTGCCAAGCATTTGGGCGAACTGACCAATATGGCTGCGGCTGGACACCGGGCTGTGATGTTATTCATCGTACAGCGCGTGGACTGCTTTACTATGTCACTAGCGCAGGACATCGATCCGAACTACGCAAAAGCCATGATGGAAGCGCGCACTGCAGGCATCGAAGTTTATTGTTACAGTTGTGCGATCGACGGGGAAAACATCAGCGTGACGCAATCTCTTGCATTCGCCTAAATTGACAATGCAAACGCTGCGTGCACGAAAGGACCGGGCGTGAACCAGATGGAACAGATAGTGCCTGCACGGGCGGCGAGTATCGAACTGCATAGCCCCGCAGATTTCGAGGGCATGCGCAAAGCTGGCCGTTTGGCCGCCGAAACGCTGGATTACATCACAGACTACGTGGAACCGGGTATTACCACGGAAGCGCTGGATGATATCTGCCACGAATTCATTACGGCCCGTAACGCGGTGCCCGCCCCCCTAGGCTATCGCGGCTATCCGAAATCGACCTGCATATCGATCAATCACGAGGTCTGCCACGGTATTCCAGGCGACAAGAAACTGCGTGACGGCGATATAACCAATATCGATGTAACCGTCATTCTGAATGGCTGGCATGGCGATTCCAGCCGCATGTATCCAGTCGGCACGATCCGGGTGAAGCAGCAAAAGCTGATTGACGTGACCTATGACGCGCTAATGCTGGGCATTGAGGCTGTAAAGCCGGGCGTCACGTTGGGCGACCTTGGAAACGTGATGCAGACCTTTGTTGAAAAGCATCGCTTCTCGGTTGTGAGGGACTTTTGCGGCCATGGCCTGGGCAAAGTGTTCCATGCACCGCCCAGCGTTCTGCACTATGGCAGTCCCGGCGAGGGTCAGACTATCGAAGAAGGCATGTTTTTCACCATCGAACCCATGGTGAATGCCGGTAGCTGGGAGACCAAAATCCTGTCCAATGGCTGGACCGCCGTCACCCGCGACCGCCAGGCCAGTGCTCAGTTCGAGCACTCCATCGGCGTGACCGCCACCGGCACCGAGATTTTTACCCTATCGCCCAAGGGCCTGCACAAGCCGACTTATAAGTGACGGCGGCCGAAACGGTGCCAACAGAAAAAGGCCCCGGAAATCCCGGGGCCTTTTGCTTTTTACCAACACTGCTAGAGCGCCTTAGATTTCGAGCAGGTCCCGATCCAAACGCATCGGGACCTGCTCTAGCACCTACGACAGGTCGCTGAAGCGCTTCAGGTGAAAATCCACATCGCCGAAGGTGCGGTCGACCATGGTCAAGCGCTTGAAGTAGTGGCCGGCGGCGTACTCATCGGTCATGCCGATACCACCGTGCAACTGGATCGCCTGCTGACCGACGTAACGGCCGGATTTGCCGATCTGCACCTTGGCAGCCGAAAGAGCTTTCTTGCGCTCTTTCTCGTCGCCTTCATCCACTCGCATGGCCGCCATCATCGCCATGGACTTGGCTTCTTCATGCGCGATGAACATGTCCACCATGCGGTGCTGCAGTACCTGGAAGCGGCCGATGGGCTGACCGAACTGCTCGCGTGTTTTGATGTATTCCAGCGTCATGTCGTTGAGGTGGCTCATCGCGCCGGTAGCTTCGGCGGCGATCGCCGCAATCGCCTGATCGATGGTTTTCTCCAGAATGGAGAGACCGCCACCGACCGCGCCGACCACCGCATCAGCGCCGACCTGGACATTCTCCAATGTCAGCTCACCAGCGCGCAGGCCGTCCGCCGTCGGATAACCACGAACCGAGACGCCCGCCGCATCGGCATCGACCACAAAGAGGGTGATGCCGTCAGCATCGCGGGGACCGCCGCTGGTACGGGCGGAAACGACGAACTTACCGGCCGACGGCGCGCCGAATACGACGCCCTTCATGCCATTCAGCTTGTAGCCGCCACCGCTGGCTTCCGCCGTGGTCGCAACATCGGCCAGATTGTAGCGCGACTGCCGCTCGGCAAAGCCCAGCGCCATTTTTAGGGAGCCATCCGCCACCTGGGGCAGGATCGCATTCTTTTGGTCATCAGAACCGCCATTGATGATAGCACCGGCACCCAGCACGACGGTCGCCAGATAAGGCTCCGCCACCAGGCCTTTACCGAATTCCTCCATCAGGATCATGGTTTCGACCGCGCCCAGACCAATACCGCCATTGTCTTCCGGGATGGACAGGGCTAGCCACCCAAGCTCCGTCATCTGATTCCAGTTGGCATCGGAAAACCCGGCATCGGTAGCGACCAAGGCGCGGCGTTGCTCGAAACTGTAGTTATCGGCAACAAATTTCGCGACGCTGTCTTGCAGTTGGCGTTGCTCGTCAGTGAGCTCGAAATCCATCTTTGTTTCCTCGTCTTGGCAGCTTGATTGACACGATTGCCTGCAAGGCTACGGTGAAGCCACACCCTTGGCAAGCAACCGCGTGCGGTTTTTTCTGGTCTGGCTAGATACCCAACCGCGAGGACGCCAGGCGCGGCACCATCAGACCATTAACGATAAACTGCAGCCCCTTGTTTTCCGACTGCCGCGCCTGCTCGCGGCACGTCAAGAGTAGCTGCCCCGCTTGCGTTTGCCCCCAGAACCAATCGAGCACGTCCGCGTGACTTCCGCCATGGCCCGGCTGGGCAGTTGCTGCCTCTTGATAGAAGGCCTGCAAATCGTCATTCGCACGCTTAAAAGCCTCCGCAACCGGCAGATCCGGTAATGGGTTGGCGGCCTCCAGGCCCTGCCCGGCGAAGGCGGCGACATAATCTGCCACTGCCTCAATAGAAAGGCCCGAGACGCCCATAGTCGTGCGTCCGCGCCGTTCCAGGCCGAGATCGTACCAGGGCTTCAGCCCCTGCACTTCGCGCATCAGCGCTGCCGCCGCACTTTCCTCGCCAGCAGGTGCCGCGAAAGAGACAGGGCAGACCCAGCCGTTCCCATCGGCGCTGACCGTGCCGCTTGGGACCTCTTCGTCATGATCGGCGATGAAGGGACCGTCTGTGCGCTCCAATAGGCTTAGCGCATGGCGCAACACCCGCTTCTGAAAGTCCGCGTCACCAGGTACACCCAGCGGACGGCCCAGCTCATACGGGACCCACAAGGCGCGGGGCGGATTGATCTGCGCTGTATGCTCGCGGATCAGGCTGATCTGAACGGTGGGCAGGCCGGCGGCTTCCAGGTAGTGACCGATCGCGCTCACGGCGCGGGTACAATTCGGTCAAACCGGGATCAGCACGACGGCGTTGACGCCTTCCGTTTTCATCGGCCCGGCAAGGCTCTCGACCGCGGCCTTCATCTCCGCCGGGTCGGTGGCGCCCATGAAGGAGTAGTGGAAGTCCGCGACAGAACCGATTTCACCATCCGCCGCCATCTCTTTCAGGCGGTCGAGGGGAAAACAGATATTCATGTCGTCCTGAAAGCCGGTGCGGTCATAATTGACCGAGATATGGCTCATGACGATCTCGCCGGGTGGCAGGTCGGCGGGCAGGACACGGTAGTCGTTCGCTCCCGCACTGAAGCCGTCCTCGCCCCGACGGCCAAGCCCGGCCGTCGAGATAATGGCAACCCGCCGCTCGCTCAGCGGCGGACCGCTGACGCAGGGCGTCGGCCCCGGATCGGTGCATGGCAGCTTGAGCAAGTGCTCCGCCAGCGCCGGGGGCATGTCGGACAATCGGGCCAAAGTCAGTACCTTTCGTCGTGGAAGACGCTATCAGCGCCGAAAGTTCTCGCAGGCTTTCAAGGCGTCACCGCAGCCCCAATTGCCGGGCGACGATGCCTTTCAGCACCTCGTTCGTACCGCCGCGGATGGTACTGGACGGGATGTGCAGGATGCCGTCGCGCAGAACGCTGTGATAGGCGCTCATGCCCTGGCTTTTGGCGGCATTCGGCGCGATGGAGCGCACGCCTTCGATAATTTCGCGCTCAAAACGGGTGCCGACTTCCTTCACCAAAGCCGCCTCCGTCTCCGGCGAGGAGCCTTCCTGCAACAGCGCACTCACCCCCAGCGACATGCGCCGGAGCGTGCGCAGACGCGCCACCAGTTGCCCGAACGCCAGCTGGATGCGGTCGTCGTTGGTCTCCTGCATCGCGCGGACGGCTTCTTCCAGAATGATCGTGGTCGACAGAAAACGCTCCGGCCCGGCGCGTTCGATGGCTAGTTCGCTGGTGACCTGCTTCCAGCCATCGCCCTCGTTACCCAGCATGGCCTCGTCCGGTACGAAAACGTCTTCAAACAGCGTCTCGTTGAAGTGGCTCTCGTTGGCGATGTTCTTGATGCCGCGAATGGTGATGCCCGGCGTCGACAGGTCGACCAGAAACTGCGACAGGCCCTCGTGCTTCTTGCCGTCCTGCAGCGGCGTCGTGCGAACCAACGCAATCATGTAGTGGCAGATATGGGCGCTCGACGACCAGATTTTGGCCCCGTTGATCTTCCAGCCGCCATCGACCTTCTCCGCCCGGGTGCGCACACTCGCCAGGTCGGAGCCACTGCCCGGCTCGCTCATACCGATGGCGAAGTAGCATTCACCCGCCGCGATACGGGGCAGTATGTCGTTCTTCTGCTCTTCCGAGCCATAGCGCAGGATCAACGGCCCACTCTGGCGATCGGCCACCCAATGCGCCGCGACTGGCGCACCGGCGGAGACCAGCTCTTCGATAATGACATAGCGGTGCAGCATGGTTTTTTCGTGGCTACCATATTGCTGGGGCTCTGGCCAGATAGCCACGCGCGCCCAGCTTGCGGCTGAACTCGTGACTCAGGCCAGAGCCCCAGCAATCAGCCATCGGCGTGAAGCCGCCGTTCTTGCGCTCCTCCCGCAGGAAACTGCGGATATCGTGGCGCAGCTCCTCTACATCGGCGGGGAAGTCCATTTTGGGGAAGCGGAAACCGTTATCGGCCATGGTGTTTCGTCCTTACCAACAGGGAGTTTGTTCGATTGGCCGCCATTATGATGGAAGCACCGGCGCAGGTCCATGCGCCATACGCACCGGAGGGCTGCCGGCGTGCCGGCAAGCCATAGGCTACAGCGAAAAAAGGGCCGGACTAATGTTAAGTCCGGCCCAAGTAAGGTCAGTGCAGAACAGCGGGTTGATGGATTACATACACTGGCCAATGGTGTAGTCGGCGATGCGCGAATAAAGGACCGTTTCATTGGTCACGCTCGAACCGCCCATGAATTTCTCGTAGTAGTAGGTAGGCAACGGATAGGAGGCGAGGCCCGGAATAATGCGCTCGGACTCCTCAATCATCTCCTTCGGCGGCAATTTGATCACCAGCTTGTCCAGCGTGCTCTCAACCATCTCCAGCGACTTGATCCGCTCCGGGATAAAGGCGAGGTCTTTGCACTTGGCGCGCATTTCGTCCGGATCTTTCGGACGGCTGCCGGGGAATTTGGCCCACTCGGCGATTTTCTTGCCGAAGCCGACATAGTCCAGGATGGTAACGCGTGAGATAGTCATCTGGGGTCTCCCTGTAAGGTTACATCGCAGCCCGCCACACCGTGCTCCCGTAGCGGCGGGCCTGCGTTGGTATTAGACAATTGGCAGCGGCCTGTATTCAAGAGGCGACCAATCGGCAATGAGTTCAAGCAGCTCCGTCATAGTCTGTGGAACAGCGCCGCCAAACGCGGCTTGTGCAGCGGATTGCAGGAAATGGTCCTGCTCATAAACATCCAGTGTCTCACCCTGGGCACGGAAGAAGACCTCTTCGATTACCAGCGATCCGATTGGTCCCAGACGCTTGCCCTGATGCGGCCCCAGCCAGGCTTCCATCATCACAAAGAAAATGAGCGGCGGGGTGCTGGCCAACGCCAGAGTTTCCTCCGGCGTTGGCCAGCACCGCTCAACCACCCCACTATCTTGTTCTCAATGTCCTTAACGTGCGCTTCGGCATTGAAGTCGCCACCCAGCGCCTCGGCCAGATGACCGGCGAGGGCTGCAGGGGTCGCAAGGCCTTCTTCTTCGCCCCGCACCAGATCGCGGTACATCAGTCCGCCCGGCAGGCTAGCCCCATCAGCACCGTCATTGTTGGAGAAGTAATGATTGCGCCCCAACAATGGGACGATCGACGGCCCTAACCGGCGGCTGGGCTGGGGAACTTTGCCCCCGACCTGGAAGAATTTGGACCATTGGACATACCAGTCATTGATCAGCGGCAAGTCCTGGGAATAGCGCTGCGAGCCCAGGGCCAGGTTCTCGTTCAGGCTCAGGAACGTGCGGGCATCGTCATCGACCCCATCATTCATCTCGTAGCCCGAACGCACCATGGCATGACCCACCCTGTAGGCGGCATGGCTGAACCCCAGCGGCACGCCGCGCTTGGCTTCCGGGTTCGGTTTGATCGGTCCGTTTTTCAGGAAAAACGCGTATACGTCCGGGTCCAGCAATCGGCGCAGCAGGTCACCAAAGACAATCCGGCGGTAGGTCAACGTCACCACGTCCCACGCTACCCGGAACTGCAACCGCGGGTCCTGCAAGTGCGGCGGCAGCTTCGCGTTGATACTTGGCTCGTCCAGGCGGTTAAAAAGGGCGTTGTGCAGGACCGGCAACAGTACCGTCATCTGCCCGGTGACAATATTGTCGTCATTGCGGCTGTCCGCGGTCAGCGTCTCCATCCGGCCGCGCACCAAAATCGAGCGCTCGACATTGCCGTCCAAATCATAGGGGCAGCCCGGCGCATTGACCGGCACGCGCGGCAGGTCGATCCAAGGATCACCATGCACCGGACATGCGGACGTTCGGGAGCGCATCTGCCCCAGACGAAGCGTGCCCCGGCTGGAACTGCCAATCTCCGCGGAATTGTATAGGTGCGGGTGGACGGACGGCCCCATGCCATAGAGGGTCTGTAGCACAAGCCGGGCGTGACGCGCATTCTGGCGGGAATTGGTGGGACCTTTGGCTTCGTCGAACGGTGTAAGGTTGAAGGTCAGGTCGTGGGCCGCGAACTGCGCCAGATAGGTATAGCCGGCAGGGATATCAGGATTATCGGTATCGATACCAACCGTGGGCTCGGTCATCTTCACTGCTAGCTTTGACAGCAACGCGAGCCGTTCCGGCGAGATCGTGCGCTTCTGGCTTGTCTTTGCCGGCAGGTGACCGGCAATGGGTGCCACAGTTAAAAACAGTTGGCTATAGTCGTCGCCCGGGCGGTTGCCGTTGGCGTCTAGGCCTGCGCCGGCGGCATTCCGCTCAGCCGAGCCGTACATGGGCGCTCCATGCATATGCATCTTTGTACTCCGCTGTTCTTTTCGAACTTGTTGACGATCAGTGTTCTTCCTTAGTGTCAAAGAAACGTCAAAGCTATGAAATTTAATGAAAAATTCCAAGCCTCCCGCCGCTAGTCGAGCAAATCATCCAGCGAAGAAAGACAGCCCAACAGTCTGGAAAGGCCGCCTGCCGTTGTATGTGCTCGCGGTTTTCGTCACGACTGTTATCCAGGCACTAGGCGCACTTGGGCATTTGGCGCTTCCGGTTCTTGCTGGCGAAGCAGCTGCCGATTTCGGCGTGGATGCAGGGTTGATCGGCGTTTATTCTGGTATCGTTTTTGCCGGGTCTGCTGCGTCCAGCCTTTTGCTCGCCGGATCGGTACCGCGCATTGGCGTAGTCCGGGTGAGCCAACTGGCTTTGCTGACGTCCACGGCCGGATTGGCGCTGTTGGCCCTGGGTGAGGCTTGGCTCCTGCCAGCCTCGGCACTACTGGTCGGGGCTGGATACGGCCCAATGACGCCCGCCAGCTCCTACCTGCTTGCCCGGCTGGTACTGCCGCACGTGATGTCCTTGGTCATGTCAATCAAGCAGACTGGTGTTCCCATCGGCTATGGCCTTGCGGGTCTATTGCTGCCCGCTATCGTCGCCATCGCGGATTGGCAGACCGCCGCACTTGCCGCAGCCGCTGACCGCTGCGGTCGCGGTCAGCGGCGAGCCAGTACGAAGGCCAATGGACTCCTTCCGGGGTGAAGGCCAGCCGTTCCGCCTCCGCAATGTGTTGGCGCCGCTAGCGCTCGCCGTGCGGGTTCTGGGCTTGCGCCGGATGGCGATCTGCTCGCTGATCTTTTCCGCCGTGCAGATCGGCGTTGCGGCTTTCTTGGTGGTTTACCTGGACGGCGTGGTTGGAATGACCCTTGCTGAAGCGGGAAGCATCCTGGCCATCGCCAATGCCTGCGCCATTGCAGGCCGGGTTCTCTGGGGCTGGGCCGCCGACCGGGTTCCGGCCCGCTGGGTATTGGGAAGCTTGGGCATCGGCATGGCCGCGGGCCTGCTGGCGCTAATGGCGGTAACCGTCGACTGGCCCCTTGCGGCCGTCGCGGCGGTTGGCGTCGTTATCGGTGCGACCGTCATTTCCTGGAACGGTGTCTTCCTGGCGGAAACCGCGCGCCAGGCCCCGGAAGGCAAAGTCAGCGAAGCAATGGGCGGTGTTTTGTTCGTGACCTTGTCAGGCTCGGTGTTCGGCCCGCCTGCCCTCACCGGCCTGCTGGCAGTGACCGGCTCCTACACCGCAGGATTCGCCGTGCTAGCCGCCGCTGCCCTGGCAATGGCCGCCGTTTTTTCTTTGCCCGCCCGCCTGGTTTAGCAAAGCAATAAGTGCCCTGCGATTATCGCCGGTAGCCATGCAAATGACGCATAGCTACCGGCCTTGTATTTTTAGACAAGGCGATGATATATGCGGTGACCTTCACCTAGGTTACTTTTTTTGGCGACCTCTTAATGGACGATGATGACATCTTGTTCGCGATGCTGGTTTCGGACGTGGCCCGTATGCTGCGGACTGAGCTGGACCGGCGCGCCCGCGGGCAGGGTCTGACCCGGTCCCAGTGGCTGACACTTGCCCGACTGGCACGCTTTCCTGGCGTTAGCCTGTCGGAACTGGCAGAGATGCTGGAGATGGAAAAAGCTCCCGCTGGACGCCTGGTTGACCGGCTTGAGGAAGGCGGCTGGGTCAGCCGCGAGCCGGACGCCACCGACCGCCGGATCAAGCGCCTTTATCCAACCGCTGCGGCGCAAACGATTTATAAAAAGATGCGCCGTATAACACGCTATACCATGGACGACGCGCTCGCCGGACTATCGGAAAGCCAGCACGCCCAGGCGTGTGAAGTTCTGGCCCTGGTAAAAGATCGGTTGCTAGGCATGACCGGCAGCGGATCTGGAACGAACCAGGCATCCGGCCACAACAACGGCACTGGCAATCGCCATGCCTCAACGGACAACAAAACCCCGCGGATAGGGAACCTCCCCGTATGAGCGACGTCAAATCGCGCAAATTCCTGCTTCGTCTGGTCCTGCTGATCGCCATTCCGGCGGTCGCGATCGTGATCGGCGGCTACTTCTACCTGATCGGCGGACGCTATATTTCCACCGAAAATGCCTATGTCAAAGCAGACATTGTGCAGGTCAGCGCTGTGCTGGACGGCCGTGTAACGGAAGTGGCGGTACGTGACCATATCCGCGTTCACGAAGGCGACCTGCTGTTCCGTCTTGACCCGGTGCCGTTCGAATTGGCAGTCGCCAGAGCGGAAGCCGATTTGGCTAACGTACTGACAATAATCGAAACGCTGCGGGCCTCATACTATGAGGCCAAATCAGAGATCGGAGAGGTTGAAGCCAATATCGCCTATATGGAACGGTTGGTTGAACGACAGGACAAGCTGCGTAAACGCGGTATCACCAGCCGCGATCACCTTGACCGCGCGCAATCTGATCTGACTATGGCACGCGAGCGCCGTTTGGCGGGGGACCAGAAAATGGTCCGTGCCTTGACCGCCCTGGGCGGCGATCCGGAAATCAAAGCGGAAGACCACCCTCTTTACAAACAAAAACAGGCCCTGTTGCAGGAAGCACAACTTGATCTGGACCGTAGCGTGGTGTTCGCACCCGCCAGCGGCATAATCACCAATATGCGCCTGCAACCGGGCGAATATGTCGAAGAGGGCCGCCCCGTTTTCAGCCTGATCGCCATCGGGAATCCTTGGGTGGAGGCCAACCTGAAAGAAACCGATCTAACCCATGTCCGGGTCGGTCAGACGGCAAAAGTCGTCATCGACGCCTATCCCGACCAGGAATTCGAAGCGGAAGTCGCCAGCATTTCGCCCGCGACTGGCGCTGAGTTCGCCGTTCTTCCGCCCCAGAACGCGACGGGCAACTGGGTAAAGGTGGTGCAGCGCTTGCCGGTCAAACTTCTGATCCGGGACGCCGCCCAGAGTAATCTGCCATTACGCGCGGGCATGACCGTTTCCGTCAGCATCGACACCGAATTCAAACGTGCGGCACTGATGGCCGTCCAGCGCACCTTCGACGGCAGCGCCCACGCGGCAGACTAAGCCGCATCTGGGGACAAGCGGGGCATTTGCCACTGCAGTCTGAGACACCGCCAAGACACAGCGGCCGACCGCACGAATTGATATAACGCAATGTCGATGCTGGCACCTGCCCTAAGGTTAGGCGTCCCATCCTGGAAGGTAATATGGCTGTTTCCTGACCAGCTCTAGTTTGAGTTTGCGCCATCCCTTCATTGCCTGCAAGGGCGTCTTGCTGCCCAGGGCTGATTGTGGCAGCTGCTGGGTGTAATGTGTTGCCGCCAAGAGGATAAGCCGACTCCTGATCTTCGAGCGCATTCCGTGTCCGAAAGGAGCCGGAGTCATTGGTCATGTCGAACATGCGCACATATTTCACCGGCCATGCCTTCACTTCCGTGCCGGAAGACCGATTTACCAAGGGCACGGCATTGCCATAGATGACAGTTGTTAGATCGGCATCGCGCTTTGAGCGGAAAATTGGTACGGTGCCAGTATTCGGATTCACACGCGCGAAGTCTTTAGCGCTGAGGGAAAAGCAGATTTCCGGGTCAGCAAGCTCGCTCACCGAGAACAAACGCCTTGGTGCTGTGCTGGAACACATCAAAGCAGAGCAGGACAAAGCACCTCCAAAAAAACGGCGTGCCGGTAAACAAGCGACACGCTATGAGCCAAACGGCCGCCGCTGCGATGGCTGGAATTCAAAGCTCGCTCGACCGGCTAAGGAAAAGGCAGCAGCGGCATCAAAACATGCGGCCGAATAACCCTACCCGCATGGCTGTTCAGCGCTCCGATATATGAGGTCTACGCCCTGCCCAGCCATGCTACCGGCACACCAAGTGGGACATTTCTACTTTGCACAACCGGTGACATTTCTACTTGGTTGCAACACTTACTGACCTTGTTTCAGCACAGGCCCAAGGAGCGCACGCCCGCATGACCAGACATCCCTCTGATACCCTCCGACATCTGTGCCGCACCGCCGGTCGTGGTTCCGTGCTCCTTGCGCTCTGCCTTCCGGTGGTGAGTGTCGGGCGCATGGCGGACGACGCCGCCCGCCTGATGGCCACCCTTGTGCCGGCGGCGAACGCGCATTCCGGACGCACAGACGCCGGGGGATGTCATGGCGGGTCCCGGCCCTGGCATTGCCACCCGAAAGACGGGCCTGGCACGGTTGCGGGCACGGCTTCGGTGATCGATGGCGACACGCTGGAGATACGCGGCCAGCGCCTCCGGCTGCACGGGATCGATGCGCCCGAGAGCCGTCAGACCTGCGCCGACGCGGGGGGCGCCGCATATCGCTGCGGTCAGCGCGCCGTGCTGGCATTGGCTGACCGGATCGGACGGCAGCCTGTGATCTGCACGGTGCGGGACATTGACCGTTACGGGCGGTTGATTGCGCTCTGCCATCAGGGCGGGATTGATCTGAACGCCTGGATGGTCAGCGCGGGTCATGCGCTGGCGTACCGCCGGTACAGCAGGGATTACATCGCGCAGGAGGAGACCGCGCGCGCGGATGCGCGTGGTCTCTGGCAGGGCATGTTCGAGGCTCCGTGGGACTGGCGGAGGGACCGGCGATGAGACGGGCGGGTCACCCTGGTGTTCGGGCCACCCTTCGGTCTCTTCGGACGGGACTGGTCACGGGAGCTGTCTGTGGTCTTGTCGCACCCCTGTTCGGGCTGGTGCTGGGGCTTCAGGTCTCGCCGGTCCTTGGCACGGTTGTCATGGCCCCGTTTGTGGCGCTGTCCAGTCTCACGGGCACCCCGTTTGGCGAGATGTCCGGCTTTGAGCGGTGGGTCGGTCTTACGCTGTCCATCCTGACCGGGGCCGCGCTCGGGGCGGGTCTCCAGCATATCTGTCGCCGGGGGCTGTGGACGCGATGATTGCCGCAATGACATACGCAGCGTCAGGGCGCGCCGATGAGGGCCATGCGAATGGCGGGCACGACAGCGGTCCAGAGTGCGCCGAGCGCCAGAGCCATGCCGATCAGAAGCGCCATCCCGCGCAGGGTCTTGTTGACACTCTCGGCAATCTCCGTCCGGACCTCGGCGATCTCCGTTCTGACTTCGCCGATCCGTTTGTCCAGCGCCGCGCCCTGCTCGGCGATCTCCGTCCGGACCTCGGCGATTTTGCCTTCAAACACCGCGCCCTGCTCGGCAATCTCCGTCCGGACCTCGGCAATCTCCGTCCTGACTTCGCCGATCCGTTTGTCCAGCGCTGCGCCCTGCTCGACGATCTCCGTCCGGACCTCGGCTATCTTGCCTTCAAACGCCGCGCCCTGCTCGGCAATCTCCGTCCGGACCTCGGCGATCCTGCCTTCAAACGCCGCGCCCTGCTCGGTGATCCGTTTGTCCAGCGCCGCGCCCTGTTCGGTGATCCGTTTGTCCAGCGCCGCGCCCTGTTTCATAATCTGCTTCTCGAGACGGCCTTCCGCCTCGCGCAGATCAGCGGCGGTCGCCGCCGTGTTAGTAAACGCGGCGTTCACGACCGAAACCAGGGCCCGCGCGGATTTGTTGTCCAGACCGGCGGCTTCGAGCTCGTCGATGGCCTTGGCGGTATCAATGGCGGCGGCGGGCAGCATGGGCGGGATCCTTTCATCCCCGATATAGCCGGGATCAAAGGCGCGCGCCAGTCCTGCCCCGGTTCAATTCAACCTGGCTCCTGCGCGGCCTGAAACCCGAGTATCTCAACCGGCACCGCCTCACGCAGGCCGGGCAGCGCCATAACGACACCGCCAATCACCAGAACGGTCAGGAGCATCGCATCAAGAGCCGCCCAAAGCAGTCGCCGGTGCAATGCCCGTTCAACGCCGCTCAGCAGCTCGTCCAGTAGTTCCTGGGAAATCGTCATGGTCGGCATGCTCCTTCGTGAATGAAGCAGGGACTGAATTACTCATACACAGAAAATGGGACACTCTCCTAGATTCTGAATGTCTGTTGTCATTTCCTTGTTCTCTGCCACGGGTCGATGATCTCGATCCCGCACCCTTCAAAATCCTTGGCGTTTCTGGTGGCAACGGTCGCGCCTTGGGCACGGCCGATGGCGGCAATCTGGCAGTCAAACTGGCTGATCGGCCGTCCCGCCGCCCGGCGCTCAGCTCCGATGAGCGCATAAGCCTCGGCCGCCGCGCTGTCGAAGGGAAGGATACGGTCTCGGAAGTCTTCCCGAAGCATCTCATCGACGGCCTGAGCCAGCGCGGCCTTGCGTTTGCCTTTGGCGAGGATCGCCACGCCGAGGCGCAACTCAGCTTCGCTAATCGTGGTGAGATACACCGCCGCACCCTCTTGGGCGGCGAGCCAGGCTTCAACCCTGGGCTCCGGTGCCGAGCGAAGCTGGAAGGTGAGCTAGAAGCTCTCAGAAAAGCCCAGAGAGACGCAGAGAGTGGTTTTAGGCACTCTTTTGCGGAAAAATCATCGAAGAGGTGGACCTGTCGCGGTTTGATGCCGCTCCTTTGATAGCATTTACTGCAACAAAGGAGACTGACTATGGGACTGAAACGGACAGACGACTTTCGCCAGGATGCGGTGCGGATCGCGCTGACAAGCGGGCTAACGCGTAAGCAAGTGGCCGACGATCTAGGTGTTGGCATGTCAACACTGAACAAATGGATCACCGCGCATCGAGACACAGACGTGGTTTCCAAAGAGGATTTGAGCCTCGCCAAAGAGAATGACCGGCTTCGGCGGGAGAACCGGCTCCTGAAGGAGGAGAGGGACATCCTAAAAAAGGCCACCCAGTTCTTCGCGGGCCTAAAGCAATGAGGTTTAGGTTCATCGAAGAGCCCCGTGACAGCTTTCCAGCCAAACGCTTATGCCATGTTGTCGGTGTCAGCCCGCGCGGATTGCGGGCTTTCCGCACCCGTCCGGCCAGCCGCAGACAGCGGTCTGATATGGTGACGTTGGCGCACATCAGAGAGCAGTCGCGTCTCAGCCTGGGCCGGTATGGTCGGCCAAGAATGACCGAGGAGCTAAAGGAGATCGGCTTGGATGTTGGCCACCGCCGTGTTGGCAGGTTGATGCGCCAGAACGGCATATCTGTTGTTAGAACACGCAAGCACAAAGTGACGACAGACAGCGATCACAAGTTCAACATCTCACCGAATTTGCTG
Organism: Alphaproteobacteria bacterium; assembly: GCA_965202745.1. Classification (GTDB taxonomy): domain Bacteria; phylum Pseudomonadota; class Alphaproteobacteria; order Bin95; family Bin95; genus JACKII01. The sequence goes on along the minus strand of CBDBCB010000004.1, from coordinate 701 downwards.
AATCGGGACTTCACAGCGGGCAAGCCCAACCAGAAATGGGCGGGCGACATCAGTTATGTTTGGACGCGGGAGGGATGGCTGTATCTGGCAGTGATCCTGGACCTGCATTCCCGGCGCGTCATCGGCTGGGCCGTCAGTAACCGGATGAAACGCGACTTGGCCATCAGAGCGCTAAATATGGCCATTGCCTTCCGGGCACCACCGAAGGGCTGCATCCATCATACAGACCGTGGCAGCCAATATTGTTCTCACGACTACCAGAAGATCCTGCGCCAGCATGGGTTCAAGGTATCGATGAGTGGAAGGGGAAACTGCTACGACAACGCCGCTGTCGAAACCTTCTTCAAAACCATCAAGGCAGAGCTGATCTGGCGACGGTCCTGGGAAACAAGGCGGCAAGCTGAGATGGCAATCTTCGAGTACATCAACGGCTTCTACAATCCGCGCCGCCGTCACAAAGCACTGGCTTGGAAAAGCCCCGTCGCCTTCGAACGAAAGGTGGCTTAAACGAGCACTTGGGGCGGCATCAAACCGCGACAGGTCCACCCATTTTGAGCGCCGCAGGATCGCAGAGCGCACCCGTGAAGGTTTGGCCGCTGCCCGTAAGCGTGGCCGCATTGGTGGCCGTCCCCCTGCCCTTTCGCCGGATCAGAAAGCGGAGGTGATCCGTATGCGTGATGAAGAACGCCGACCGTTGCGCG
>CBDBCB010000003.1:0-77438 GCA_965202745.1 Alphaproteobacteria bacterium | reverse complement strand
GGTCTCTCCGATGATGTCCATGGCCAAACCTCCAACTGCGGTTTGCATTCCCTGATTGGGATCCGCCGGTCGAGGTTAGTGGCGAAACCAGATGCGGACAAGTTGGGAGCAAGTTTCTTCCCCCATCACTCCATTTCCTGACGAAGGTCAGACCCATTCCAGAGACAGCTGGCCCGAAGCGCCTGACACCTATTGGGGAAGGCCTCTGGAGTTGGGTCCGAACCAAGTCCGGGGCGGCGGTAAAGATATGGAGGAGGGGCTTGTTGCCCCTACTCCTTCAGTCCCCGCTCGCCCAGCAGGGCTTCGCGGAAGCGGGATTTGCCGATGGAGGCGTCGCGGATAGGCATGACCACGGGGGGCATGTCGCTGGAGACCTTGATCACGGCGAACAGGGGGCCTTCCGCCCGGTGGACGGCGGTGCGGAGCGCGTCGACACCCGTTTGGTTGTGCACCTCCAGCACGTGAGGGAAGCCGCTGGCGCGGGCGATGCCAGCAAGATTGACACCCTCCGCCGTATGGGAGACCTGGCGGCCGGTCTCGCCAAAGCGCTCGTTGTCGATGCAGACGATGGAGAGGTTGGAGGGGCGGCGCACGGCGACGGTCGGCAGGGCGTAGAGGCCCATCATCAGTTCCGCGTCCCATATGGCGGAGCCGAGGCCCGCAACGATCAGCAGATTGTCCGTGCGCCCTTCCAGTAGCTGGTGGATGGCGGGGCGGCGGGGAAGAAGATTATCTGGCATTGCGTGTTATCCGATGTCTCTGTCCTAAAAGAGCCATCACCCTGAGCTTGTCGAAGGGGAAGGCGCTCTGCTCAACCCTTCGCCTTTCGACAGGCTCAAGGTGAAGGGCTTTGTTGGTAGGCGGCGTTTGTTAAAAAACCTTCGCGCCGATGACGCGCTGACCGATCAGCACCGCCACGGGGCAATAGGAATTGAAGGCGAGCCGCGCGCCCGCCAGCACCATGTCGGCGACCTCGTGCGCATAGTTGGCACGCATGGTGACGACGCCTGCCGCCTCCAGCATCTTCTCCGCCGACTGGCCACCATGCAACTGCCAGGGGTTAAACTCACCCCACTCGCCGCGCATGGTAATGACCGCGAAGAAGGGGAAGCGCCCGAAGGTGGCCAGGCCCATGGCGTGAGTGATGTTGCCGATGCCAGAGGACTGCATCAGCATCGCCGTCCGCTAACCGCTGAGCCACGCGCCGCAGCAGACGCCGACGCTTTCGAACTCGTTCGCCAGCATGCCGGCTTCGATTTCAGGATCGGCGAGGCATTTGTCGATGACGTGGCTGTGCCCGGCGTCTGGTACGTAGTGAACCTGCTTGATCTCAAGCTCTTTCAGAGCCTGGTAAATTTCCTCGCGCCAATTGGGTTAGGCAGCTTTTTCGGCGTTTGCCATTTTGCACTCCGGTTGCGTTTCCATCTCACTATAGCCAAGCAAACGGAGGAACACAGCCCATGCCGTTAGACGGTTTCGAGCATATTGAAGTCCGCCCCATCGCCGGTTCGATCGGTGCGGAGATACATGGTGTCGATATTAACCAGCTGTCCGATGAGGTTTTCGCTGAGATCAAAGCCGCCTGGCACAAGCATCTGGTAATCTTTTTCCGGGATTAGAGCCTGGACGACCAGCAGCTGAAGGCGTTCGGCCAGCGGTTCGCACCGCTGTTCCGGCATCCGAACTTCATCCCCCAGGATAACGAGCCTGATATTGTGCGGGTCTATACCGGGCCGGACGACACCAGGATTGTCGGCGAGGACTGGCACGCGGATACCTCCTGCATGCCGGAGCCGCCCAGCGCCGCCGTGCTCTATGCGGTAGAAGTGCCGCCCGTCGGCGGCGACACGCTGTTTGCCAACCAGTACATGGCGTTCGAGACTCTGTCGGACGGAATGAAGGAAATCCTGGATGGCATGACCTCCTTGCATTCCGACATCCGCGTGGCTGGGCCGAAGGCCTATGACCGGCTGACAGGCCGCACGTCGGTCAGCCGTTGGGATAATACCTGGGTAGAGACCAAGGCCATGCACCCGGTGGTGTGCACCCATCCGGAGACGGGGCGGAAGGGCCTGTTCGTCAACCGCTCCTACCCCCAGAATTTCGATGGCATGACGCGGGAGGAAAGCCTGCCCTGGCTGAATTTCCTGGAGAAGCACGCGACCCGGCCGGAGCTTACCTGCCGCTTCCGCTGGGAGAATGGCAGCGTTGCCGTCTGGGACAACCGCTGCGTCCTGCACATCGCCCAGCACGACTACAAAGGCCAGTGGCGCAAGATGCACCGGGTGCAGATGGTGGGGGATAAGCCGGTTTAGGGGCCAGACAGAGGTTTGCACTCCTGTTTCACAGAACGAGTTGGTGAAGCAGGAATGCAGCGCCTATTTGAAAGGCAAGCGAATCAGAGGATTGCCGACATGAGTGGTGCAGCGCCTGCTGCTGAGCGAAGCCCCATCGTGCAGTATCTCGACAACCTTCAGGCCGAAGGCGGGATGAAGGGGACGGACATCGCCAATGTCGCGGATGTTTCCAAGGAGACGATCTCCCGATAGAAATCGGGGCAGATCAAGCTCCAGCCGCGGCACGAACAGATCCTTTCCGACCTGCATTATGTGGTGAGGCGGCTGGATTGGGCAGCGTGGGAGCGGCGAACGGCGGGCGGTTAACCTGGTTTTAACCGTTGCTGCGGTATGGTTTGCGGGTGAGTTAGGCGCTCATGCCCGGCCTTACCAGTGTCCGCTTCCCGTCTGTATCCTCGCGTGCATAATCGCGGGCAAGCGGGTTGACCACGTCGGTGAGTGGGGCAGCCTGCTTGGAGCGGCGCATCTGGGTCTCCGGCGGGGTGCCGTAGTCGGTGGTGCGCTGGACTGGCTGGCGGGCAATGCCGCGGATGACGTGCTCCATCTGGCTTGGCGGCCACTCCTCGCCGTGAGCGGCACCGGCGGCGCGGGTGATGCTCTCGTTCATCAGGGTGCCGCCAAGGTCGTTGGCGCCGGCATTCAATGCCGCAGCCACGCCTTCTTCGCCCATCTTGACCCAGCTTGTCTGGATGCTCTCGAACCCCGGGTAGAGTGCCAGCCGGGCGACCGCGTGCATCAGCACTGCCTCCCGGAAGGTCGGGCCGGGGCGGGCGAGGCCCTTCAGGTAGATCGGGGCCTCGTGCGCGACGAAGGGCAGGGGCACGAACTCAGTAAAGCCGCCGGTCTCCGCCTGGAGATCGCGCAGGCGCAGCAGGTGGCGCGCCCAATGCTCCGGCCGCTCCACGTGGCCGTACATCACGGTAGCCGTGGTCTTGAAGCCAACCTCGTGTGCCGCCCGCATGCCGTCCAGCCAGAGCTGGGTCGTCAGCTTATCCGGGCAGAGGATGGTGCGGACCTCGTCGTCGAGCAGTTCGGCTGCCGTGCCGGGCAGGGTGTCGAGGCCGGCATGCTTCAGGTCCTGAAGGTACTCACGCAGGGGCCGCCCCAGCGTCTCCGCCCCCTGGAATACCTCCAACGGCGAGAAGGCGTGCACGTGCATGTGCGGCTGGGCGTCTTTCACCGCGCGGCAGATGTCCAGATAGGTCTGGCCGGTATAGGCGGGATGGATGCCGCCCTGCATGCAGACCTCCGTCGCGCCGCGGTCCCAGGCTTCGGTGACCCGGCGCTTGATCTCGTCAAGCGGCACCACATAAGGATCGCCGCGCAGGTTCTCCGTCAGCTTGCCCTTGGAAAAGGCGCAGAACTGGCATTTGAAGTAGCAGACGTTGGTGTAGTTGATGTTGCGGTTAACGACGTAGGTGACCTCGTCGCCCATCACTTGGCGGCGCAGGCGGTCGGCGGCCTGGGCCACTGCGCCCATATCCGGCCCGCGGGCCTGGAACAGGGTGGTGATCTCCGCCTCGTCCAGGCGCTCGCCGCGGAAGGGCTTCTCCAGGATGGCGGCGATGCGCGGGGAGGCCTGCTGCGGCTCCTCCAGCCATTGCATATCGCTGGCGGGCGGATCGCTTGGCGTGCCGGTAGACCAAGTGTCCGTACGCGGGAAGCCGTCGGCGTCGGTCGCGTGCAGGATGGCGGTCAGCAGGTTCTTATCGACCCAAGTTGCCGCGCGCTGGGCATATTTGGGGTAGACCGTCAGGCGCTCCACCAGATGCTTGCCGCAGGCGGCGGTATCGTCCGAGAGCTTGTCCAGGTGAGGCCAGGGCGCTTCCGGATTGACGAAATCCGGGGTGAGGGGCGAGACGCCGCCCCAGTCATTGATGCCGGCGTCCACAATGGGTTGCAGCCCGTCGGGGGAGAGGTTCGGCGGCGCCTGCACGCTCATCTCCGCCCCAAAAATCAGGCGTGCAACGGCAATGGTCCAGAGCAGTTCCTCCAGCGAGGGATCGGGCGCGTCGTGCATCTTGGTGCCCGGCTTGGCCCGGAAGTTCTGGACGATGATCTCCTGGATGTGTCTGAACTCGTCCTGAATATCGCGGATGGCGAGCAGGGATTCGATGCGCTCCGCCCGTGTCTCGCCGATGCCGATCAGGATGCCGGTGGTGAAGGAAACCTTGGCCTCACCCGCCGCGCGCAGGGTGGCGATACGCTGGGCCGGGACTTTGTCGGGCGAGCCATAATGTGGCATGCCTTTCTCGGTCAGACGGTCGGAAAGGCTCTCCACCATAATGCCCATAGAGGCCGCGACCGGGCGCAGGATCTCGATCTGCGCGCGAGTCATCACGCCGGGATTCAGGTGGGGAATGATGCCGGTCTCGTTGAAGACAGCTTCAGCGCAGGCGCGCAGGTAGTCGAGGGTGGAGGCATAACCCATGCGCTCCAACTCCTCGCGGGCGAGGTTGTAGCGGGCTTCGGGCTGATCGCCGAGGGTGAACAGCGCTTCCTTGCAGCCCATGGCGGCGCCCTGGCGGGCGACATCGAGCACCTGCTCGATGGTCATGAAGGCCTGGGTCAGGTTCCTGGGCGCCTGGGCGAAGGTGCAATAGTGGCAGACATCGCGGCATAGGTGCGTCAGCGGCAGGAAGACCTTGCGGCTGTAGGTGACCAGCGAGCCAAAGCCCTGGTCGCGCAGATGGGCCGCGGCTTCGGTCAGCAGCGGCAGGTCATTGCAATCAGCCAGGCGGAGGGCTTGGCCGTTGTCCAGGCGCGTGCCAGAGCGGGCAACGGCGATCAAGTCGGCGTGCATGATGGTGTCACCAAAACGGTTACTGAGCGCCTCGCGCCCGCTATTTGTGTGCAGGTCCACCTCTTCAGGACAACCTGCCCCGGCATGTATCCGGGACCGCATCGCGGTATTCGCCCGGCAGTTTGGCGAAGAACGCCGGGTTCGTCAATTTATGGAGTCGGCCTGTTAGCCGCCATACAGTCTGATCACGTCGTGCTCAAACGTCTCCATCGCCTCCAGCATGCCGTTGGCATTGGCGTGGAAGGAGCGGGGCATGAACATCATGCTGACACCCGCATCAGCATACTGCTTCACCAAGTCGGGGGTGAGGGGCACCTTGTTGTTGACGTTGATGGTGATCTCGAACTGGTCGAAATCCTCCGCCAGCTTCGGCGCAAAGCTGGCGGAGGACACGGACCTTTTCCGCCACCTCTTCCGGCGTCTCCCAGACCGAATGCCAGCCGCTGCCAAGCTCTACCGCCCGCCGCAACGCCGGCATGGTGGTGCCACCGAACCAGATGGGCGGGTAGGGCTTCTGCCGGGGCTTGGGCGAGAACTTGATGTCGGCGAAGTCATAGAACCTGCCGTGGTACTCAGAAGTGTCCTGGGTCCAGCAGGCGATCATCGCCTCCAGGGCTTCTTTGGTTTGTGGGACCCGGTGCTTCTTCTCCTGGCGTAGTGCCCGGAACTCCTCCTCCAGCCAACCGATTCCGACCCCGAATATGAAGCGCCCATTCGAGAGCACATCCAGGAAGGAAACGATCTTCGCCGTAATGATCGGGTCGCGGTAGGGCATGATGATGACGTTGGTGCCGATCTTGACCCGCTTGGTAACGGCCGCGGCATAGGCGAGTACGGTGAACGGCTCCAGCAGCGGGTTGTTGGGATCGAGCGGCAGCTTGCCGTCGGGCGAGTAGGGATAGGGCGAGGTTAGTTCGGTCGGGAAGACGATATGGTCGGATACCCAGAGCGAATCGTAGCCTAGCTCCTCGGCCCGCATGGCAACGCGGGCGATGCTGTCGCCTTCGATCATTTGCCCAGCGGCTACCAAATGGACCCCGAAACGCATGGCCTAGCTCCCTTGATGAACGCCTGGAGCATATCCCGATCCGGTTGGATCGGGATATGCTCTACCTCTATGATTCTAGACACCTTACCCCGCTCAAATGACTCCATTTAAATGGGCAATGCTCTAGACAGTGACGATGAGCGGGCGGGGGGAATGTTGTCAAACGGGGCGAGATCGCAGCTTGTGCGGAAAGGCTCGTGACAAGCATGAGCCGCCGCCGCAGACTACGCCTAACCAACAATCAGCACCCTACCAGAGGAGAACGCCCGCAATGGCGGACACCCCGATTGGCTTTATCGGCATTGGCGCTATGGGCAAGCCTATGGCCCTGAACCTGCGCAAGGCGGACCTGCCCCTGATGGTCTCCGATCCGAACGAGACGGCGACCGCGATCCTGGCGCAGCAGGGCGCACAAGTGGCGGAGAGCGCTCACGCAGTGGCAGACCAGGCTCAGGTCGTGCACGCCTGCTTGCCGTCGGTTGCCATTGCAGAGGCCGTGGCGGCGGAGGCGGCAGCGGGCTCCGCCATCAAGTGCTTTATCAACCACGGCACGACAGGCTCCGCCTATTCCAAGGCGACGGCGGAGATACTGGCGGCCAAGGGCATACAGTTCCTGGACGCGCCGATTTCCGGTGGCGTCGCGGGGGCCGAGGCGGGCATGCTCTCCATCATGTGCAGCGGCTCGGCGGAAGCCTATGAGGCGGCAAAGCCCGGCCTGGAGGCCATGTCGGCGCAACTTACCTATCTGGGCGACCAGCCGGGCGCGGCGCAAGTGATGAAACTCTGCAATAACATGCTGTTCTTCTGCTCCTTTGCCGCCACGCTGGAAACCATGACCCTCGGCGTGAAGGCGGGACTTGATCCTGAGCAGATGCTGACCATCATGAACAAGGCGACCGGCCGGAACTTCTCGACCGAAAACATCATCGGCCCGAACATTCTGAGCCGGCAGTTCGACTTCGGCGGTGCGAACTATATCATCGAAAAGGATATGGAACTCTGGCGCCAGGAGGCAGAGGCCTATGAAGTGCCCGGCTATATCGGCGTGCTAACCCGCATCTTGTTCCGCCAGATGGTAGCCGAGCAGGGCAAGGATGGCGACCTGTCCCAACTAATCTTGCTGATGGAGCAGATGGCTGGCACCCAGATGCCGAAGACGCGTTGAACAATCAATCCAATGAGGAACCCCCATGCTTTACGAATTGCGCAAATACACCCTGAAAGTCGGCACAATGGCGACGGTGCTGGAGCTTTACGGCAACAAGGGCTATCCGGCCTTTTCGGCGGCTGAGAAAGCGCGCCTGGTTGGCTATTTCACATCCGATACCGGCACCTTGAACCAGATCGTACACCTCTGGCGCTTCAAGGATGATGCGGAGCGGCGGGAGCATTGGGCTAGCGTGTTCTCCAACGCGGCCTTCATGGACTTCGCCAAGGACCTGCGCCCGAACATCCTGACCCAGGAAAACCAGCTTCTGAACGAAGCGCCCTGGGGCCCGAATCCCTGATGCGGTTCGGCTTTTACCTGCCGACGCGGGGGCCGGTGGCGACACCGCCGGCCCTCACCGCGTTCGCGCAGGCCGGGGAGAAGCTGGGCTTTGACTCGGCGATGATCGCGGACCATGTGGTCTTTCCGGTGAAGATCGACAGTTCCTACCCCTACACCACAGACGGCTCGTTTCCGGGCCAGGGCGACCAGTTGGAGCAGTTGATGCTCGCAACCTACATTGCGGCGAAGACCGAGAAGATCCGCCTGGTGACCAGCGTCATGATCCTGCCACACCGTAACCCGGTGCTGACGGCGAAGATGCTGGCGACTATCGACTATCTGTCGAATGGCAGGTTGACCGTTGGCGCGGGCGTCGGCTGGATGCGGGAGGAGTTCGAGGCAGTGGACGCCCGGCCCTTCAACGACCGGGGCGCGGTCTCCAATGAAATCCTGGAGATCTACAAGAAGCTCTGGACCGAAAACGCGCCGAGCCATCAGGGCAAGTACTACCAGTTCGAGGCGCTGTATTGCGAACCGCACCCGGTGCAGAAGCCGCATCCGCCCATCTGGATCGGCGGCCACTCACGGCCGGCGCTCCGGCGGACGGCCAAGTATGGTGACGGCTGGCACCCGGTCGGCGCGGTCGATGCCTCGCCGCTGCTGCCGCATGAGTTCCAGGCCAAAATGGACGAGCTTTACCGCCTGACGGAGGCGGAAGGGCGCGACCTGACCAAGCTGGAAATTTCGCTGAAGGCCCCGGTCTACGATAAGAACGCGGGCACCACGGCCAGCGGCGAACGCCGGCACTTTACCGGCACGGACGAGCAGATCGCCGAAGACATCCGGCTCTATCAGGGCATGGGCGTCGGCGAGATGGTCTTCGACTTCCGCGCGCCTACGCTGGAAGGCTGCATCGAACGGATGGAAGCCTGTGCCGCCGGTGTGGTGAAAATGCTGCGGTAGCGGGCCGTTCATTCTTCCACACAATGGAAAGCCTTCTTGATCGTGAAACATTGACCTGCTGAAAGGCGTTCAATTCACACGATATAGGAGGTTTTCTGATGGCCGTTGAGATCAAGGGCGCAATGGAGCCCGGGTTTGCCGAAATCCTGTCCGCCGACGCGGTGGCCTTCCTGGAAGGTTTGCACAAGCAGTTCGACGGACGCCGCCAGGAATTGCTTGCTGCGCGCACGGAGTTTCAGCTGAAGCTCGACGCTGGCGAGACCAAGCTGGACTTCCCGGCGGAGACCGCCGACATCCGCGCCGCCGAGTGGCAGGTTGCTCCCATCCCGGCCGACCTGCTGGACCGCCGGGTGGAGATCACCGGGCCGACCGACCGCAAGATGGTCATCAACGCGCTGAACAGCGGCGCGAAGATGTTCATGGCCGACCTGGAAGATGCGAACGCGCCCTCATGGGAAAACATGATCGGCGGCCAGATTAATCTGCGTGACGCGATTGCGAAGACGATCAGCTTCCACGATCCGAACAACGGCAAGGACTACAACCTCGGCAGCGAGCTTGCCACTTTGCTGGTCCGCCCGCGCGGCTGGCACTTGGACGAGAAGCACATCCTGGTCGATGGCCAGTGGATGAGCGGCAGCCTGGTCGATTTCGGCCTGTATTTCTTCCATAACGCGAAGAAAGCGCTGGAGATCGGCACCGGCCCGTATTTCTATCTGCCGAAGATGGAGCACTATCTGGAGGCGCACCTCTGGAATGACGTGTTCGTCTGGGCGCAGGACAAGCTGGGCGTGCCGCAGGGCTCCTGCAAGGCGACCGTACTGATCGAAACTCTGCCCGCCACCTTCTATGCGGAAGAGATCATCTACGAGCTGCGCGAGCACATGGCCGGCCTGAACTGCGGCCGCTGGGACTACATTTTCAGCTACATCAAAAAGCACCGGAACGACCCGACCATGGTATTGCCGGACCGGGTTGCGGTGTCGATGACGGTGCCGTTCATGCGGACCTATTCGCTGCACGTGATCAAGACCTGCCACAAGCGCGGCGTGTTCGCGATGGGTGGCATGGCGGCGCAAATTCCGATCCGCGGTGACGAAGAAGCCAACAATGCCGCCTTCGCCAAGCTGCGGGCGGACAAGGAGCGCGAGGCGACAGACGGTCACGACGGCACCTGGGTTGCGCATCCAGGCATGGTCGAGGCTGCCACGGCAGTGTTCAACGAGCACATGAAGACCCCCAATCAGCTTGACCGCCAGCGTGATGAAGTCGCCACCGCCGCCGCCCTGACCGAGCCCTGCGACGGGCCGAAGTCGATGGACGGCCTGCTGATGAACGTCAATGTCGGCATCGGCTATATCGCTGCCTGGCTGGGTGGCATGGGCGCGGTGCCTCTGCATAATCTGATGGAAGATGCCGCGACTGCTGAAATCAGCCGTGCGCAGCTTTGGCAGTGGCACAGGCACAACGTGAAGCTGGATTCTGGCGAGACCGTGAACAGCGCCCTGATCAAGCAAGCGGTTGCCAACGAAGTGGCAAGCCTGAAGCAGCAGTATGGCGAGGATGGTTTCGCAAAGGGCAACTACGGCCCGGCGGCGAAGCTGTTGGAGGAGATGGTGCTGGCCGACGAATTGGCCGAGTTCCTGACCACTCCGGCCTACGACATGCAGTTCGCTCCGGCGGCTTAAGGGCAGAGCATGAGCGCCACCGCTGCGCCAATCCAGGCCGAGAAGCCGCAAAAGTCCAGTGCCGAGCGTTCGGGCCAGGTTCAAAGCCTGGTCCGTGCGTTACGCCTGTTGCAGGAAGTCGCGGAAGCCGGCGACGGCATCACCTTGACTGAGGTGGCGAACCGCGTGGGTCTGCCGGTTTCCTCGGCGCACCGGCTGCTGTCGACCTTGCAGCAGGAAGGTTTCGTCCGTTTCAATGGTGAACGCACGCTATGGTTTGTCGGCGTGAAGGCATTCACCGTCGGTAATGCCTTCCTGCGTGCCCGTGATCTGGTCCAGGTGGCGCGCCCTTATATGCGCGGCCTGATGGAGCAGTGCGACGAGACCGTCAATCTGGCGGTCGAAGACAGCGGGCAGATCATCTATCTGGCGCAGATCGAGTGCCGCCAGATGATGCGGGCCCTGGCATCACCCGGCGCGCGCGTGCCCATGCACTCCTCGGCTGTCGGCAAGGTACTGATAGCCTATACCGGCGGCGCTTCCCAGGAAGCAATGATCGACCGTCTGCGGCTGGAGCGTTTCACGGCAAACACCATCACTAGCCGTGAGCGCCTGGTCAATTCGTTGGGCCTGATCCGTGAGCAAGGCTATGCCTTTGACGATGAAGAGCATGCGATCGGTCTGCGTTGCGTGGCGGCGCCGATCTTTGACGAGACGCGTGAGGTCATTGCCGGTATTTCGCTCTCCGGTCCGGCTGCTCGCGTCACCGACAGGCGTTTCAAGGAACTGGCGGGTTTGGTACAACGGACCGCGCGGGTTATCACTCGCGACTTTGGCGGTCTGCCGCCAGAGATGAAGGCTTAGTTTCAAACCTCTCCCTGCGGCTGGTGCAGGGGGGCCTAACGCGCTGAAAACCACCCGTCGACGTGTACTGGGTGAAGGGTGGGAAAAGACGATGCAAACGCACTTCACTGAGGCGCAAAAGGCCGATCCCTCCATCGCGGAAGCCGACTCCATCCTGCGTTCCTGCGTGCATTGCGGCTTTTGCACGGCGACCTGTCCGACCTATGTCCTGCTGGGTGACGAGTTGGACAGCCCCCGCGGCCGCATCTACCTGATTAAAGACATGCTGGAGAACGACCGCCCGGCAACACCGGAAATCGTCAAGCATATCGATCGTTGCCTCTCCTGCCTCTCATGCATGAGCACTTGCCCGTCTGGCGTGAACTACATGCATTTGGTCGATCACGCGCGCAAGCATGTGGAAGAGACCTACGAGCGCCCCTGGTTCGACCGGATGCAGCGCAAGGTGTTGGCCTTGCTGATCCCTTATCCCAACCGGTTCAAGCTGGCTTTGGCATTCGGCGCTCTGGCTAAGCCGCTGGGGCCTTTGTTGCCTGCGCGGCTGAAGGCGATGCTGGCACTGGCGCCGCTACCCGCCGGGCGCTCGCCACTGGATGCGCCGGGTACGCACCAGGCCGGGGGTACGGCCAAGCACCGGGTTGCCATCTTGCCCGGCTGTGCCCAGCGCGCCATTGCGCCTAACATTAACGAGGCGACTTTGCGTCTGCTCTCCCGGCACGGCGTTGAGACTGTGTACCCGGACAACGCGGGCTGCTGTGGCTCGCTGGTGCATCACATGGGGTTGGAAGAGCAGTCACATGCCCAGGCAAAGGCGATGATCGATGCCTGGTGGCCGGAGACCGAACAGGGCGGTGGCAAGGGCCTGGACGCCATTATCATCAACGCCAGCGGTTGTGGCACCACAGTCAAAGACTATGGCTTCATGCTGCGGAACGATCCGGCCTATGCCGAGAAAGCCGCCATTGTTTCCGGCCTGACCAGGGATGTCTCGGAGTTCATGGCAGATATAGGCCTTTCCACCCCATCCCTGCCCACCGGACAGCGCGTCACCTACCATGCCGCTTGCTCGCTTCAGCACGGTCAGAAGGTACGCAGCCAGCCAAAAGAGCTGTTGGCCGGTGCTGGCTTTCAGGTGAACGAGGCGGCGGAGAGCCATCTCTGCTGCGGTTCGGCTGGTACCTATAATATGCTGCAACCGGAAATCGCCACATGCCTGCGCGACCGTAAGCTCGGCAACATTGCTGCCACCGAGCCGGAGATCATCGCCACCGGCAATATTGGCTGTATGACGCAATTGGCCAGCAAGTCGCCGGTCCCGGTCGTACACACGGTGGAGCTGTTGGACTGGGCAACCGGCGGACCGAAACCAGCTGCTATCCGCTAACCAGCGTCCGCGCTGATGCATCACCATTGAGGGTGCACCAGAAATTGACTTTTTGGGCTCAATCTGTCAGTTTTGCATTGTCCTTTAACGGGATCTCTCTGTGTTTTCGGCCTGTCGTCACTGACCCACGGCTCTACCCAGTGACGTTCTGCTAAGGCTTCTGAAAGGCTTGGTTGGCTCCAGGCCTACACGATCTGCAAGGAGAGGCCCCTATGGCCACTGGCAAAGTTAAATGGTTCGACCCCGTCAAAGGTTTTGGCTTCATTGAGCCGTCCGACGGTTCCAAGGACGCATTCGTCCACATTTCTGCGGTGCAGAAAGCGGGTCTCGCTGGCCTGAACGAGGGACAGGAAGTTGAATACGAACTGATCCCCGACAAGCGCCAGCGCCTGTCTGCCGATAATCTCCGCGTTCTGGACTAGTTTCCAACACTTTGATTTCAAGCCCTGTCCGGGACGCCCCGGCGGGGCTTCTTTTGTTTTTAAATAAGAATGGAATGCCGATATGACTGCAGCAGCTGGCAATACTGTCCGTGTGCACTATCGGGGCACGTTGGATGACGGCACCGAATTCGACAGCTCTGCGGGGCGCGATCCTCTGGAATTTACGATTGGCAGTGGCCAGGTTATCGCAGGCTTCGATAATGCCGTGACCGGTATGAGCGAAGGCGAGACCAAAACCGTGACGATCCCGGCTGCCGAAGCCCATGGCGAGGCCACCCCAGCTATGGTGCACGAAGTGCCGCGTTCGGACATTTCGGCCAATATTCCGCTCGAGGTCGGTTTCCAGTTAGCGGCCTCTGACGAAACGGTAACACTCGACGCTAACCATGCCCTGGCCGGCAAGGCGCTGACCTTTGAGCTGACGTTGGCTAGCATTGCTTCCTAGTGGTTCGATGGAAACGGATGGTACCCATCCGTTTCCATCGAACCACCAACATAGTGTAAAGAGTGGTTTGATCGAACCACGATCAGCCGTGGGCCACTCCCCCGTGCAACAAGCCTTTGCGCGGGGGAATCTGGTTTTTTCCGGCTCTTGCAGCTAGCTTTCTGGCAATGAACAAATCCTGGAGGCTGCCCCCATGCCCGGCCCGCTTGACGGTTACCGTATTCTCGATCTTTCCGCCGTAATCAGCGGCCCGTTCGCGACCATGATCCTGGCCGACCAGGGTGCGGATGTGATCAAGCTGGAGCCACCGGGCTCCGGTGACTTCACCCGCTCGGCGGGCAATCAGTCCGGCGGGCTCTCAGCCAGCTTTCTCAACAATAATCGTAACAAACGCTCGGTCACCCTTGACCTGAAACAGCCGGAAGCGATTGAAACTGTTAAGAAAATCGCCGCCACTTGTGACGCGCTGGTGCAAAACTTCCGCCCCGGCGTCATGGAACGGCTGGGACTGGGATTTGAAGATATCAAGGCGGTCCGCCCCGACATCGTCTACGTCTCAATCAGCGGCTTTGGCGAGAAGGGACCCTGGAGCCACAAGCCGGTCTATGACCCTATCATCCAGGCCCTTTCGGGCTTGTGTTCGGTCCAGGGCGGCGCCGACGAGCGCCGGCCACGGCTGATCCGCACCATTGTGCCGGACAAGGTGACGGCGCTGACCGCTGCGCAGGCGATTACCGCCGGTCTGCTGGCCCGCGCCAAGACAGGCGAGGGGCAGCACATCCGTCTTTCCATGCTGGACGCGATTGTCGCCTTTTTATGGTCCAGCGACATGGGTTCCCAGACCTATGTGGACAGGGAGGTCAGTATCCAGCGGGCGGCAAGCTTCCTCGATCTGATCTACGAGACCACGGATGGCCATATGGCTGTCTCCACTATGACCAATCCGCAATGGCAGGCTTTCTGCCGGGCGTCCGGCAATCCGGAATGGATAGACGACGAACGCTTTGCCACCACGGCGCTGCGTGATCTGAACATTGATGCGCGGCTGGAGTTGATCCAGTCGGCCATGATCAACCGCTCTAACGCCGAATGGCTTACGATCCTGGACGAGGCCGGTGTGCCCTGCGCACCCGTTCTGCACCGCAAGGACATGATCCATAACGAGCAGGTGCTGGCGAACGAAATCATCGTCGAGCACGATCACCCCGCCGCCGGACGCCTGCGCCAGACCCGCAACGCCGCGCGCTTCGAAGGCACTACGCCGGAATACCGCCACGGCGCACCTGGCCTGGGCGAGCACACGGCGGAGGTCTTGCGCGAAGTCGGTTACGGCGAGGCAGAGATTGAGGGCTTAGTACCGACGGCTAGCTAGGATCCGGTATCCACTGAGTTTTCTGGTTGCGGGGACGGCTTTTTTGTGCGCCTATCGCAAAAATCTGCGGCCTCGACGCCGATCCCGCCGGCTGGGCCATAACGACTTTCCTGAATAGCGCCCAATGACACCACAAGCGCATCCCTGCCTTTGTGCCGAGGAAAGTCTTGGCAACAACGCCGCCGCTCCGCTACGGTTTCCACAAAGTGGAAAACAATGGAAAGGAGACTCCCGTGAACGACGTTGCCATTAATGAGGAAAACCTCTGGCGCCTCGAAACGCCAGGCGCTGAGGGCTGGAGCCGCACCGCGCGGGCAGGCGATCCGAACAAGTATTTTATGGTCTCCACCGACTGTCATGCGAACGAGCCGCCGGACCTCTGGGTGAAGCGCATCGATAAGAAATATCTCGACCGCGTGCCCCGGATAGAGACCGATGCTGACGGCGTGCAGTGGCGCTATTGCGAGGGTTACCGCCCGGACCGCGTGCGCGTCATGAGTTTTGAGGGCGAGGATTGGGTCCGCTCCAAAGCCGGCGCTGATCCCGCCGACCGCATGGCGGACAATGGCAAGGACGGCATCGACGTCGAGATTATCTTTCCGAACAAGGGCCTGGCTATATGGGCGACGCCGGACCCGATTTTCTCGTCGGCGCAGTGTGCCGTCTGGAACGACTGGGCACATGAGCAGTTCACCAGTTATGGCCAGGCAATGCATCCGGTTGCGGCTATCGCTACTGGTGACCTGGACTGCGCTATGGCGGAGATCACGCGGGTGGCTAAGATGGGTTTCACCACGCTTTCCCTGCCGTGCAAGCCGATCTGGGGCGGCCATGATGTGGACCACGTCAACTACAACCTGCCGCATTTCGATCCCATGTGGGCCTTGATTCAAGAGGCCGACCTGACCATGACCTTCCACGTCTCCACCGGCCGCGACCCGCGGGCGGCCAGGGGCAATGGCGGCGCGATCGTTAACTACGTCACCCACTCGCTGGCACCGACCATTGAGCCGGTGGCGAACCTCTGCGCGTCCGGCGTGCTTGCGCGTTTCCCGAACCTGCGCTTTGCGACCGTCGAGGCAGGCATTGGCTGGGTCCCCTGGCTGATGGATGCGATGGACGAGGCCTACCGCAAGCATCACATGTGGGTGCGTCCGAAGCTGGACATGCTGCCATCCGAGTATTTCCGCCGGAACGGCTTTGCCACCTTCCAGGAAGACCCGTCGGGCCTGACCCTCGCGGAGGACTGGCGTCTGATGGACAACTTCTGCTGGGCCAATGACTATCCGCACCATGAAGGCACCTGGCCCCATTCCTCCGAAGCGATCGAGCGCACAATGGGCATGCTGAACGACAAGCAGCGCGCCAAAATCCTCGGCCTGAACGCCGCCAAGTGCTTCAAGCTGAACGTGCCGGAGCATCAGCGGCTGGAGAGTTTTTGATCGCCTAAAGCACCGTGTCCCGGAGACGCGCGAGCGCCATCCGGGATCTCCCTCCGTTTAGGAATCCGCCTTAAGGAGACCTCGGACACTGCTGTTCAGTTCCGGGGCTCGGTTTTTGAGAGATACACACCATGACCGCCATTCGCCCCTTCCGCATCGATGTGCCCGAAGCTGACCTTGACGACCTCCGTCGCCGTCTCCGGGCGACACGGTGGCCGGAGAAAGAGGTTGTCGAGGACTGGTCCCAGGGCGTGCCGCTCGCTTATACGCAGGAACTCTGTGGCTATTGGGCGGAGAGTTTCGATTGGCGGCCATGGGAGAAGAAACTCAATGCGTGGCCGCAATTCTTGACGGAGATCGATGGCGTCGACATTCACTTCCTGTATGTGAAGTCTCCCCATGAGAACGCCATGCCTCTGGTGCTAACCCATGGCTGGCCGGGAAGCGTGCTGGAGTTCCACAAGGTCATCGATGCGCTGACCAACCCCACCGCCCATGGCGGTACGGCGGAGGACGCCTTCCACGTCGTCGCTCCCTCGCTGCAAGGTTATGGCTGGTCCGGCAAACCCACCGGTCCCGGCTGGGGTGTGGAGAAGATCGGCGAGGCGTGGGCGAAGCTGATGGCCAGGCTGGGCTACGAGCGCTACGTCGCGCAGGGCGGCGACTGGGGCTCTGCCGTCACCGGCTGCATCGGCGCGCAGGATCCGGAGCATTGCGCGGGCATCCACCTGAACATGCTGATGGTGCGGCCGACCACGCCCCCCGACCAAATGACCGAGTCGGAGCAGACCGCCGCCAAGAAGCTCAAATATTACAACGACTGGGACAGTGGTTATTCTAAGCAGCATTCCACCCGGCCCCAGACGGTGGGATACGGCCTAGCGGATTCACCGTCCGGGCAGTGTGCTTGGATCGTAGAGAAGTTCTGGGCCTGGATGGATTGCGATGGCCATCCGGAGAATGTGCTCTCCCGCGATGAGATCCTGGCCAATGTCTCGATCTACTGGCTGACCAACAGCGCAACCTCATCTGCCCGCCTCTATTGGCAGAGCTTCCGGCGCTCGAAACAGGACCCGGTCAGCGTGCCAATGGGCTACACCATCTTTCCGCACGACATCTCCTATTCCTCCCGCCGCTGGGCGGAGACGCGGTTTAAGAACATCATCCATTGGGGCGAGCGCGACAAAGGCGGCCACTTCGCCGCCTTTGAGGTGCCGGACGCCTTCGTGGAAGAGGTCCGCACTTGCTTCCGGCAAGTGAGATAGCCTTCAGCAATCAGGAACTTCGAATCCAGAACGCGAAATTAAGCCGCCCGAGCTGAGGCCGGGCTTCCTTGTATGTCTGGAAGAGAAGCCCGCCTATGAATGATGAACCCCATCGCAGTTTCGCCTCGCCGGTTTGCTATGCGCATGAGTTGGCATTCAGGGGCTATTCCTGGGCAAGCACCGAGGCACAAACACCGGTTGCGAGCGAAGGAAACCGCATGATTTTGGACAATCTCGCCGAAACCCTGCTGAACGGTATGTCAGATGCATTGCTCGTCAGCGATGCGGATGGCGTTATCCGTCATTGGAACGCTGGTGCAGAGCGGATTTTCGGTTTCAGCGCCGCGGAGGCTCTCGGCCAATTGCTCGACCTGATTATTCCGGAGAAGCAGCGCGCCCGGCACTGGGCCGGCTACCGCGAGACAATGCGCACGGGCAGAACAGTTTACGGCGCAGGCGAGTTACTTTCCGTGCCCGCCCTGCACAGGGACGGTCAGCGCCTGTCTATTCAGTTCTCGATCATACCGCTGCACACCGCCACGGGGGCAATGGCCGGCATGGCCTCCATCATTCGCGACGTAACCGCGGATTTCGAAGAACGTAGACGCCTGCAACAGGCCCTAAACGAGGCGCAAAAGACCGCGTGAGGCAGCGGAAACCGCCTCACGCGCGTCAAGCTCATTAGTAAGGGCTGCCGCTCTCGCGTTTGACGCCCACTTTCATCTTGCCCAGCTCCTGCTGGCAGCCGATGACCATCATGCGGCTGTCATTGGCGATGGTGGTTAGCAGGAAGCCCTCTTCGATCATGCGCAGTGCGAACTCGGCACTGCCGCAATGCAGACCGGCAGGCACGCCATGCTTTTTGCAGCCCGCCAGAACTTCCATCATCTTGTCGTAGACGAACTGGTCGGTCGGATCGAGCACCGGCGCGCGGCCATAGCTGAGTGCCAGGTCACTGGGACCGATATAGATCCCGTCCAGTCCCGGAGTGGTCAGGATCTCATCCAGGTTCTGGATCGCTTTGTCGGTTTCAATCATGGCAATGGCCAGGATCGTGTCGTTGGCTTGCTTGACATAATCGCTGCCGGAATACAGCACCGCCCGTATCGGGCCGTTGGAGCGGTATCCGATCGGCGGATACTTCACGGTGCCGACGAACTGTTCGCATTCCTCGCGGCTGTTAATCATGGGGGCGATGATGCCTTGGGCGCCGGCATCCAGAAGCTTCATGATCGCTGCCGGATCGTTCCACGGCACGCGCGCCATCGGTGGCTTCGACGTGGTGGAGATCGCCTGGAACATGTGCACGGCGTCGATATAGTCGATAAGGCCGTGCTGGCAGTCCACAGTGATGGCGTCCCAGTCCTGGTGCGCCATGACTTCAGCGGAAAAGCTGGACGGGATCGCACACCAGCCGTTGACGATGGCCTTGCCTGCCTTCCAGGCCTCAAGAACGGGATTGGGCCTCATTTCAAAACCTCCTTGTTGATAACGTTGTCGGGATTGAGTTTCCCGTTGAAGCAGTCGACCACGTTCTGCGCGGCGGTCGCGCCCATGCGGAACATGCTTTCTTCGGTGTTGCCGGCGGAGTGCGGCGAGACGATGATGTTGTCCAGGCTGAAGAGCGGATGATCGGGGGAGGGCGGCTCGACCACGAACGGGTCAATGCCTGCGCCCGCGATCACTTCGCGTTTCAGGCAGTCGTAGAGGTCGGCTTCATCGATAATGCCGCCGCGCGCCGTGTTAACCAGAAAAGCCGTCGGCTTCATCGCCTCGATCTCGGCATTGCCGATCATCCCGGTGGTAGTCTCGTCCTTCGGGCGGTTGACCGAGACGAAGTCCATATCGCCCAGCACAGCGCGGAAATCCTCAACGATGGTGGCGCCTGCCGTTGTGATCGCGTCTTGCACCACATAGGGGTCATAGACATGCACGTCCATCTGCATCGCGTTCAGCATGGGCACCAGACGGCGGCCGATGCGGCCATAGCCGAGCACCAGCACGGACCGGCCAGCCAGGTCATAGGCTGGTACTTCGCGGCGTATGTCCCAATTGCCCTTGCGCGCCTCCCGGTCGAACAGGAAGGCGCGTTTGGCGAGCGCCATCATGAAGAACAGCGAGTGCTCGGCGACTGTAATGGAGTTTGCAATGCCGACAACAGCCAGCGGGATGCCCGCTTCGGTCAATGCCGGCACATTCACAGCGTCATAGCCAACACCATGCCGCGCTACGATCTGCATTTTGTCGGCCATTTTGATGATGGCTGGCGTGAACGGCGCGACGCCCAGGATGGCGGCGTCGTAGTTGCCCACGTGCTGCAGAATGTTGGCTTCGGACGTTTCCGTAAACTGCATCACCTCGATCTCCGGGTGTTTGTCGAAAACGGAGGCGACGCCCGGCGTATAGGGCATCTGAAGCATGACGCGGTATTGGGTCATTGGTGGCACCCGAAGGGTATGACTTTAGACTAGTTCCTAAGTACTAGATAGAGCATGGCTCGCGGGCTTGAGCAAGGGCAGGGGGTTCTACCTGCCGGAAAGAAGAGGCCGCGGCGGTTTCGCCAACCGCCCCACCATCGTTGCGAACACGCAATAGATCGCAGACGTTAGCGCGATGCCCTCAATCAGAAACCCGGAATCCAGTGCAATTCCCATGACAGCAGGGGCCATGCCGCTGGAAAACACCATCAATGCCGTGCTGAAACTGCAGATCGCACCCATATGGGCGACACCGTAAAGCTCCGCCCAAAGCGCGCCCCGCACCACGGCGCTCAGGCCCGTTCCGGCCCCCATCAGCCCCATATAGACCGGCACCCACCAGGACGCCTCACCATAGGAAAGCGCGAGGCAGCACATTGCCAGCGGCACCAGGTAGACAGGCATCAATTGCCGGGCACTGAAGCAGTCCACCAGCGGGCCGGAGATCATCAAACCCGCGACGGAGGCGACTGCGTAGGCGGTAAAGGAGCCTGCCATCAGATCGATCGACCAGCCTTTTGCCTGCGCGATATGCACCTGATGGAAGACAAAGCCGGTGGAGATGAACGAGGGCGCGAGCAGTACCTGCATACGCAGCCACATGCCCGGATCGCGGATCACGTCGCCGACCTTGTACTGATCCCCGCCTTCGGCTTTCTGGTTGCTGGCTATCTCCTTGGCCCGTTCAGCCAGGTCTTCGCCGCGGATCAGCAACAGGCAAAGAGGCAACGCGCAAAGCACGAACAGCGCGGTGATCCACCAAGCCTCACGCCAGGTGACAAAGGTCAGCAGCGCCACGATATAGGGTGGCGAGGCCGCAGCACTGACTGCGCCACCCAGCGAGGCGATGCTGAGCGCCCGGCCACGCTCCGCCGTAAAGAAGCGTGCCATCGCGGTGACGCCGATATGCATAGCCATGCCCTGACCCATCAGGCGCAGGCCATAGATGGCAAAGGCCAGCGCGGCTGCGTCCCAGGTAAAGCCCATAAAAGCGGAGACTGCCGCCAGCACCAGCAGGGTCAGGATGACGGTCTTGGCGACGCTCATCGTGTCGACGATACGGCCCAGCCACACCAGCGTCGCGGCGCTTCCCAGCGTGCCGATGGCATAGACCGTGCCGAAATCGCCATGGCTCAGGCCGAACTCCGCCCGAATTTCGCCGCCGAAAATAGAGATGAAATAGGTCTGTCCCGCGCTGGCGAGGAAGTACAGCACGAACCCGAATCCGATCAGCTTGGCGTTGGAGCGCAGAAAAGCGAGCGAGAACATACCTTGCCCATACCCCAATAAAGGCCAAGCCGGAAGATGTCTTTGCGGCCCACCGCTGGCGTGTGCGGCAGGTCATGCTATAGAAGCCGCCAAAGCCTACCATTTTCGACAGAGCCCTGGAGCCATACCCCATGGATTTCGCCTATTCCGACAAGGTCAAAGCGCTGCAAGAGCAGCTAACCCAATTCATGGAGCGGGAGATCGCACTCCGCGACCGGGAATGGCATGAACTGACCGAGGCGGGAACCTTCCCGCCGCCCTTCTGCAAGGACATCAAGGCAAAGGCCAAAGAAGAAGGCCTCTGGAACATGTTCATGCCGGGCCTGCCGGATGGGGTGGCGGGCACCAAATGCTCCAATCTGGAGTATGCGCCGCTCGCCGAAATCATGGGCCGCATCTATTGGGCGCCGGAGATGTTCAACTGCAATGCGCCCGACACCGGCAACATGGAAGTCTTTCATATGTTCGGCACGGATGAGCAGAAGAAGACCTATCTGGAGCCGTTGTTTAACGGCGAAATCCGCTCCGCCTTCTGCATGACGGAGCCGGAGGTGGCGTCGTCGGACGCGACCAACGTGCAGACCCGCATCGAGAAGGTGGGCAACGAGTACGTCGTCAACGGCCGCAAGTGGTTCATCACCAACGCCGCACACCCGGAACTGGGCGTGATGATCGTCATGGGCAAGACAGATCTCAACGCGGAAGTCCACCGCCAGCAGTCCCAGATCATCGTGCCGCCGGGCACGCCGGGCGTGAAGATCGTGCGCAATATCCCGGTCATGCATCACATCTCGCCGGAAGGTCACTGCGAGGTGGTCTTCGACAATGTGCGTGTGCCCGCCACCAATCTGATTGCAGAGGAAGGCGACGGCTTCATGATCGCCCAGGCGCGTCTGGGGCCGGGCCGTATTCACCACTGCATGCGGACCATCGGTCAGTGCGAAGTTGCTCTGTCGCTCATGATCGAGCGCGGCCTGAACCGCAATACGTTCGGCAAGCGCACCATCGACCACGACACGGTGCGGGAGCAGGTAGCGCTAAGCCGGATAGAGATCGACCAGGCGCGGCTCTTATGTTTGCAAACCGCCTGGCTGATCGATCAGCAGGGCAACCGGGCGGCGCGCGATGCCGTTTCGGCGATCAAGGTGGTGGCCGCGCGTCTGCAAACGACCGTGACGAACCGCGCGATGCAGGTGCATGGCGCCATGGGCCTGACCCCAGACACGCCGATTAGCTACCTCTGGACCTGGGGCCGTGCGCTGCAGTTCATCGACGGCCCGGACGAGGTTCACCTGCGCGGCATTGCGCGCAGTGTCGTGCGCGCCCACGAGAAAGAGGGCATGCCCCCCGCCATGCCGCACAGCTACAAGCAGAGTGCAGATTTGGGTTGAGTTTCCAAAATCCCGAATAGCGTCTTGCGGCGCTATCTGGAAATGCTTAGGCGTGCGTTAGGACCAGCGCCCCGCCCTTGCCCATCCGAGCGGTGAAGCCGTCGGGCACCACGGTTGTGGTCTGGTCCTCGACGATTAGGGCGGGGCCGGCCACTTCCGCTGTTCCCATGGTTTCGCGCCGCCAGACTTGAGCTTCGACGAAGGCCTGAGCAGCGCTGTCAAATAGGCGGCGCGTGGCCACTGGCTGGCCAACGGGGGCTGTGGCAGTGTCTTCCGAAGCGACTGCCGACGACACAGCCTCGCTCGCAACCGTTAGGGTCCAGGTGAGGATTTCCGGCTGTTGGCCAGGCACTGTCTGGCCGTAGAGGGCGCGGTAGGTCTCCTCGAACGCCTGGCGTAACATCGCCGCATCACCATCCGCCAGCGCCCGGGCGGGCAGTTCCACGGTGATTTCGTGCCCCTGGCCGACATAGCGCATGAACGCAAAGCGGATATCCTTCAGATCGCCAGACGGTGCGCCCTGGCGGACGATCGCTTCTGCCTCCGCCCGCATTCCGTCAAGCAGGGCGTTCGCCGCCGCCGCATCGAACTGGTCGAGCCGCATGTAGCGGCTGCGCACCACCTCGTAAGAGATTGGCGCGCGCAGGAATCCTACCGCGGAGCCGACGCCCGCCCCCGCAGGCACGATCACTTGGCTGATGTTCAGCTTTTCCGCCAAGCGCGCAGCGTGCAGGGGGGCCGCACCGCCAAAGGCGATCATGGCGCGCCCGGCGATATCCTTGCCCCACTCCACCGCGTGTACGCGGGCGGCGTTGGCCATGTTCTCGTCCACGATTTCAGCCACCGCGAATGCAGCAAGCGGCGCATCCATCCCTAACGGCTTGCCCACGGTGGCCTCCAGCACCTCGCTCGCTTTCCCCGGCGCGAGCTTGACGGAGCCGCCGGCAAAGGCTGCCGGGTCGATCTTGCCGAGTACCAGATCTGCATCCGTCACGGCCGCCCGCGTGCCGCCCTGGTCATAACACGCTGGCCCTGGCTGGGAGCCCGCACTCTCCGGCCCCACTGCCACACGGCCGAGCGCATCAACCGAGGCAATCGAGCCGCCGCCCGCGCCGATCTCTACCATCTCGATGGCGGGAATCTTCACGGGCAGGCCGGAGCCTTTCAGATTGCGGTAGGCGCGCGCCACCTCGAACGTGCGGGTGGAGAGCGGTTTGAAGTCATCAATCAGGCAGATTTTCGCCGTGGTGCCGCCCATATCGTATGAGACCACACGGTCGAGCCCCATCTCTTCCGCAATGCGCGCGGCCAGGATCGCGCCGCCCGCCGGGCCGCTCTCTACCAGCCGGATCGGGAACTTCACCGCGGTCGCCAGATCGGTCAGACCGCTGCCGGATGTCATCAGCAGGAAGGGGCACGCAAAGCCCTGAGCCTTCAGCTGCTCGTCCAGCGCTAGCAGATAGCTGCTCATCTTTGGCTGGATATAGGCATTGGCGCAGGTCGTCGACTGGCGCTCATACTCCCGGATTTCGGGTGCAACCTCGCTGGAGAGGGAAATTGCCAGCGACGGATAGGCCGCCTGAATGCGCGCCGCCACAGCCTTTTCATGGGCTGGGTTGGCATAGGCATGCAGCAGACCGATAGCCAATGCCTCGATCTGGTGCTTCGTGATCAGGGGCAGCAGGGCGTCTACGCTCGCCATATCCAGCGGCAGCAGCGCCTCTCCGCGTACATTAAGCCGCTCGGTCACCGGCCAGCGCAAATAACGGGGTACAAGCGGTGTTGGGCGGTCGATGTTGATGTCGTACTGCTCGAACCGGTTTTCCAATGCCATTTCGACGGCGTCGCGATGCCCCTCTGTCGTGATAAGCGCCGTCTTGGCTCCTTTCCGTTCGATCAGGGTGTTCGTGGCGAGCGTCGTGCCGTGGATCAGCAACCCGACCTCCGCTGGCACCAGCCCGGCTTCCGCCATGGCTTTCGCTACACCATCCAGAACCCCCAGTTCTGGCGCG
Source organism: Alphaproteobacteria bacterium (assembly GCA_965202745.1). Classification (GTDB taxonomy): domain Bacteria; phylum Pseudomonadota; class Alphaproteobacteria; order Bin95; family Bin95; genus JACKII01. The sequence continues at coordinate 52,747 of CBDBCB010000003.1, read as the reverse complement.
TCAGGCGTGGTCAGGACTTTTGCCGTTACCTGGCTATCGCCATTCTCCAGCACAACGTCGGTGAATGTGCCGCCAATATCGACGGCAAGGCGGGCTTTTTCAGCAATCATGAGCGAGGTTCTGGACTTTCGGAGCGAAGGAACGGCAGTCTAGCGGCCAACCCTGATACGCTGCAACGCGGGAGCGCGATTTATGTCCGAAACATCTGCCCAACCCTTTCGTCATGTCGCTATAGGCAAGCGCATCTATGGCCAGGACCTTCGCCTGGGCCTGATCGTGCCGTCAACTAATACGGTGGCAGAGACGGAGTTCTGGCGGCTGGCACCCCCTGGGGTCAGCGTCCACACCACACGCATGCTGTTTGATCCCGAAGGTCTTCAGAAGGCTGGTGGCGAGGGGATGGGCAATATGCATGATCACATGCCGCGGGCAGTGGCGGAGACAGCCTCGGCCCGCGTGGATATGATCGCTTATGGCTGTACCGCCTCCAGCGTGCAACACGGACCGGAGAATATTGAGCGGGAGATTGAGGGGCAGGCGAGCGTGCCTGCTGTTTCAACCGCAGGGGCTATTTTGGCGGCGTTGAAGCATTTGGGTATCCGGAAATTCGCGCTGGCAACGCCCTATCCGGCAAAGATCAACGCTCACGAGTGTGCGTTTTTTACAGAACGTGGTTTTGAGGTTGTCACAGACCGCTCCATGTTGGCCAGCGACGAGCAAAAGCGATTACGTGGCCTGGCATTGGTGCCGCCGGAAATGATACGGCAAACCGTGCTGGAAATGGATGGGCCGGATGTTGAAGGCTTCCTTCTCAGTTGCATGGACTTGCCAACGCTGGAACTCATTGATGATTTGGAAGCTGAAACGGGTAAGCCAGTGATAACCAGTGTGACTTGCACACTATGGCAGTCGCTCACCAAGGCTGGCATTAGCCAGCGGCCAGATCGTGGCGGCAAGCTGTTGAAGGGACAAAGCTAATGAAAGTCATGTCGGTTTTCATTGATGGTAGCGAGAACGACGCAGACTCCCTGCAAGTTGCCGCCATGTTCGCGCGCAAGTTGAATGCGCGCCTGGACGTAGTGCATGCAGCCGGGCCGGAAATTTATGTGGTAGCGGATTCCGTAGCTATCCCAGAACCGGACGAGGTGGCTGACACAACAGCAAAGGCGGCGTTCAACGAGATTTGCGGCGGACTGTCGAATGCGCGTTGGATTCAGACGAACGCAAAACCCGCAGATGCGATTAGATCGTATGGATTTTTCAATGACCTGATCGTACTGGAACGGCTGTCGGGGGACGACGGGCCGGATGCGGAGGCGCTCAATATCGCGCTGTTCGAGACGGCAGCACCGGTTCTGGTCTGCCCGCCGTCACCGCCGCCGGACGTTTGTACCTCAGCGGCGGTGGTATGGAGCCCAACCCTGCAGGCAGCCAAGGCCATGCGGATCGCCCTGCCGCTGCTGCATCAGGCGCGGGAGGTGATCGTTCTGGTCGACAGCAGCAACGAAGATGCCGACCCAGCGCCGTTGCTCGACTACCTCAAAACGCACGGTATCGAGGCCCAGGTCGAACGGTTCGACGGCGGTGCGCTGACTGCACGAGGCAGAGGACGCGCAATCCTGGAAGCGACCCATGGCAAAGCCGATCTGCTGGTAATGGGCGCGTTCGGTGAGAGCATGATATCCTCACTGCTCGGTCTCGGCCGGACGACGCAGAAAATTGTGACCGCTACCAAAATCCCGACACTGATCCACTGCTGATCGGGAACGGTTCAGCCGTCGGAAAACATAAACGGGACCATTGCCAGCAGAATGGCGGCGAGCGACCAGTTGATGATGCGCCGCCAGCGGGCGTTCTGGAAAACGCGCGCGATGGCCATGCCGAACAAGGTCCAGACGGCATCGGCGTGCAGCCCACCGACAGCGCCAGGATGCCGAGCACGACGGCTTTGACTGCCACGCTTTCAAAGTCCGGCATCAGCAAGGCGGCGTTTAAGGCCATCACCCAGCCCTTTGGGTGCAGGAACTGGAAGCCGAACGCTTCGGCAAACCCAATTGGCTTTGCCCCTTCCGCCGCACTTGGCGCGCCTGCATTGGCAATGCGCCAGGCAAGGTAGACCAAGTAGATTGAGCCCACGATGGCCAGAGCCGTCTGTGCTTCTGGCACCGTCGCAAATATCACTCCCAGGCCCAGGCCAGTCGCAAGCATCAGCAGGGTAATGCCTACGCAGATGCCCGCGATATGGGGCAGCGTCCGCATAAGGCCGAAATTCATGCCGGATGCTGCCAGCATGGCGTTGTTCGGCCCTGGCGTTCCGGCCATAACGAACACGTACCAGGCGACCGGGCCAAGAACCGGAAGAGCGTCCAAGTTAACCGGAAAAGCATCCATACTAGGCGTGCGCTAGCCGTGGGCTTCGCGGCTGTCCGACGGTGCCTGCGCCCGGTCGTGCATGCCGTAGTCCCGAAGAACGTCAGCTATCCGAAGGCGGTAGTCTCTGAACGCCCCGCCGCGCCCGGCAGATTGGGCAGCGCGGTGCTTGAGGCGGTTGCGCCAAGCCTCAACTGCCGCCTCGTCACGCCAGAAGGAGAGGGAGACGAACTTGCCCTCTTCAGAGACACTTTCGAAGCGCTCAATGCTGATAAAACCGTCAGCATCCTTAACCAACTCACCCATGGCTTTGGCATGGTTCCAATAGGTATCCGCGTGATCCGGGTCAGTCCAAAATTCGAAGATGACGGCAAGCATGGCGGCCTCCAGCCTGGGTGCAGCCTGCGACTATAGTCACTCAGCCGCCAAAAACCAGAAGCGCCGCGCTCAGAATGGCGCCCAGCATCGGGACCACAACGTGCACCTGAAAAACCGCAATGGAGGGCCGCGTACTATGGCCGGTCCACTCCCGCCACTTCACCCGGATCAGTGCCAGATTGACGGTGATGAAAACGACCAGGATGAGTTGTGAAGTGGCTCCTGCCAGCTTGGCAATGTCAAAACTCAATGCCAGTACAGCTATGGTGGTGGCGATAATCAGGGTTGCGACGATGGGCGTGCCGGTACGACCATAGACGGTGCCAAGCACGCGCCCTGCCACGCCGGGGATGGTCCCTTGATCGGCGAGGCCAAAAAGCACCCGGCTGGCCATAATTACCTGAATGACGATGCCGTTGAAGGTCGCGATGACCGCGATGCCGCCTATCAGGCCTTGCGGCAGGTCGGTAACGGCGCCGAATACCACGGTGAGCGGGGCGTCAGTTGCGGTGAGGTCGGCAAGCGGGACACTCAGGACAGCGATGGAAGCCACAACGAAGTAGAGCAACGTGGCAAGGACCAGCGTAATGAAGATGGCGCGCGGCATGGTCCGTTCGGGTGCGCGGACTTCCTCCGCCACGTTAACCATATCCTCAAACCCGATGAAGGCGAAGAATGCGAGCAGTCCCGCACTCAATACGCTGCCTCAGACGGCGGCGTCGAAGCCCGACGGAATCACCTCAGGCAGCCAGGTGATCAACTTGGTCGATCCGAAGAACCCGCCCGCAATGATCGCGAGCAGACCGCCAATTTCAATAAGGGTCATCAAACCAGCGAACGCCACGGATTCGAGAATACCGATGCAGGCGATGGCAGCGACCGCCGCAATAATAAAAATGGTGAGCCAGGCGCGGTCAATTTGCGCGAAGGGGTCCAGGAAGTCTGCCAAATAACCGGCACTGCCAATGCTGATTGTTGCGGAAGAGACGGTGCCAGCGACCATGACAATCAGACCGACCAATAGTGCCGCGACATGGCTGCTGAAGCCGAACCGCACATAGGCGGCTTCACCCGCACTGAATTGAAACGTGGTCCAGAAAGCCGCGGGATATCATCTGGCGAAGCGACATCGCCTGACCTTTGCCAAATTCATCAATGATGACGCTCGCTTGGTCTCGCCAACGCAATGTGAACCGGCAATTTGGACAGGCGTATGATTCACGTAGGGACCTCTGTTCACCTCGGGAAAAACGGCCTGTCGTTCCGCAGATGGAACAAATTCCATCAAAATCATTGGCTTTCACGGGCAACTCGCCTTCCAGATAATACATCATGCCAAGGTAGAAAATACTGTGCTCAAAGCGACTTCAAGTCTACCTATCTGTTCCATCCCGGCTGATTAGATAGCTCCTCGTCGCTCTGCGTTTTTCATGGCACGCTGTGTTTTGACCGAGGCGCGGGATGGGAGAGCGACATGGTGATCAAGCTTCACAGTCAGGCGACGACGCCACCGAAGATCAGGGCGGCCATACAGGCCAGTGACGACCCTGCGTGGGTTCTTGCCGAGCGTCACGGGACCACGGAACAGACCGTATGGAAATGGTGCCAGCGTGCCAGCGTGGAGGATCGCAGCCACACGCCTCATCGCCTTCAGACGACGTTGACGCCAGCGCAGGAAGCTGTCGCCGTGGCCCTCCGCAAGACGCTTTTGGTCTCGCTGGATGATCTGCTGGCGGTGGTGCGCGAGTTCTTGAACCCGAAGGCCTCCCGCTCTGGCCTTGACCGCTGCTTGCGTCGGCATGGCGTGGGGGCCCTGCGCGCCCTGAAAGCAGCATCGCCCCGGCCAAAGCACAGCGCCTTCAAAGCCTATGAACCCGGTTCCATCCCCATCGACCTGAAATACCTGCCACCGATGGCAGATGAGAGCCGCCGCCGTTCCCTCTTCGTGGCCATCGACAGGGCAACGCGTTGGGTTGTTGTCAGGGTCTACAACAGCAAGACAGCGGCCAATGCCCGGCGCTTCCTGCGCGCCCTGGAGCGCGCCTGCCCGATGCGGATCCGCCCCATACTCCCGGATAATGGAAAAGAGTTCACGGATCGCCTCTTCGGTCTGCGCCAGCGCGCCGCAACAGGCGCGCATGAATGCGACACGCTGGGCGCGGCCCTCGATATCGATCATCGCCTGACGCCGCCTAGGTCACCTCAGACCAACGGTATGGTCGAACGGTTCAATGGCCGCATCGAAGAGGTTCTGCAGAGCCATCCCTTCCGATCCGGCGAGGTTCTGGAAGCCACGCTGCTTCGCTATGTCTGGCTTTACACCCAGCCGCTGCCGCAATCAGCCCTGGGCAGCAAGACGCCTTTGCAGGCAATGAAGGGATGGCGCAAACTCAAACCAGAGCTGGTCAGGAAACAGCCATATTACCTTCCTGGATGTGAAAGGTAGACTTGCCGCTGGGTTCCGACCTCTATTAGGCTCTTGCCAGCAACAAGCAGGAGCCACCCGATGCCGCTGGACAAAGCCTCTCTCGAAGAGACATTGCCGATCACCGTCCGCAACATCCAGCCGCTCGGCACAAAGGGTAAGCCCCCGACGGATGTGCCGGAGTGGATTTGGGACGTCGATCACCCCTATCTGCACGGCCACTTCGCGCCTATAACGACGGAGATGAGCGCCGACAAGCTGGAGGTAGTGGCGGGCGAAATACCCAAGGACCTCTGCGGTGCCTACTACCGGAACGGGCCGAACCAGGCGCACAAGCCGGCCAACACCTATCACTACTACGATGGCGATGGGATGCTGCATGCCATCTACTTCCGCGATGGCAAGGCTTGGTATGCCTCCAAATGGGTGCGGACCATGGCGTTCGATATGGAGGCGGAGGCAGGCAAGTCGATCTGGCCGGGGATGGCGGGGCCGTTCGATTTCTCGTTGCCGGGCTCTCCCATCAAGGACAACTCCAACACCGACGTGATCTTCTATAACGGCCAACTGCTGAGCCTCTGGTATCAGGCGGGCGTGTCCTATGCGGTCGATCCCTTTACGCTGGAGACCAAGGGCGCGGAGAATTTCGGCGGCAAGCTGCGCCACACGCTGTCCGCGCACTCCAAGACCGACCCGCGCACGGGTGAGCTGATCTACTTCGATTATGGCAACAAGCCGCCATACATGACCTATGGCGTCGCGAACGCGAAGGGCGAGTTGGTGCATGAGGTGCCTATCGACCTGCCGGGACCGCGTCTGCCGCACGATATGGGTCTGACGCCGAACTATTCGATCCTGCACGACCTGCCCTTCTTCCAGGACGAGAAGATTTTCGCCGAAACCAAGAAGCGCCGCCTGCGCTTTCACTATGACGTGCCCGCGCGCTTCGGCGTGATCCCGCGCTATGGCCGGACGGAGGACGTGCGCTGGTTCGAGGCGGAGCCCTGCTACATCCTGCACGTTGTGAATTGCTGGGAGGATGGCGACTGGGTGGTGATGGATGGCTGCCGCCAGTCAGACCCCTCTACCGGCAAGCGCGATCCGGAGAACGGGCCGCTCGCCAGCATGATTTCGCAGCGGCACCGGTCTTATGTGCTGTACCGCTGGCGCTTCAACATGAAGACGGGCGAGGTGCGGGAGCACGCCATCGACGACCTGAACACCGAATTCCCGATGGTTAATCCCAACTATATGGGACTGAAGTCACGCTATTCCTTCAACCAGTACCTGCCTTTGGTTGATGAGACGCCGGGCAGCGTGATCGGCCACTGCCAGACTTTCGATGCGCTGGTGAAGCACGATACCGAAACCGGCGCGCATCAGCGCTGGGACTATGGCGAGGGCCATATCGGCAATGAGGCTCCGTTCGCGCCGAAAATGGGCGCGACGGCGGCGAATGCGGAGGATGACGGCTACCTGGTGACCTTCGTAACCGAGATGGGCGACTGGCAGACCGAGTGCCACGTGTTTGATGCGAAGGATATCAGCCGAGGCCCGATTGCGCGAATCAAGATACCCCAACGCATTCCCACCGGCTTCCACTGCGCCTGGGTGAAGGGTGAGGACTTGGGTTGGATTTGAGTAACCTCTTCATCAACTATGCGAATTCCCGGAATATCGCTCGATAGAGCGGGATGTCCGGGACCTGTTTCGATATGCCGGAATAGATCCCGGCCCAAGGCCGGGAATTCGGCGTTTTAGGGTGACACAAGGTGCGGTTTTTCAATACCATTCGCCGACGCTAACACCTGTTCTCTGAAAGGCCTTTCCCATGACCGACCTCTGGAAACTCTCTGCCGTGGATGTGTGGGCGGGGTTGGATGCGAAGCAGTTTTCGGCGCATGAGGTGATGACCTCGGTCGTTGGGCGGATGCACGCCACCAATCCGAAGCTGAACGCCGTCGTCTATGACTATTCGGAGCAGGCGCTGGCGAAGGCCAAGGAAGCCGACGCGGCGCTTGCCAAGGGCGTTCATTGGGGCCCACTGCATGGCATCCCCACCACGATCAAGGTCAATGTGGACCTGGAGGGCACGCCGCACACCAACGGCCTGCCCGCGCTTGCGAACAACAACGCGCCGGGTAACTCGCCCGTGGTGCAGAACCTGTTGGATGCGGGTGCGATCATCTTCGGCAAGACCAACACGCCGGAACTTTCGATGCGGGGCACGACCGACAATCCGCTGCACGGCCTGACCCATAACCCGTGGGATGACCGGGCGTCGCCGGGGGGCTCGTCGGGCGGTGCGAGTTCTGCCTGTGCCGCGAGCATGGGGCCGATCCATCATGGCAACGATATTGCAGGCTCGCTGCGTATTCCGGCGTCCGCTTGCGGGTTGGCGACGGTGAAGTCGGGGCTGGGCAGGGTGCCAGCCTTCAACCCCAGTGCCGGGGCGGAGCGGGGGCTGCTCTCTCAGTTGATGTTAGTGCAGGGCGCGATCTGCCGGGAAGTGAAGGACGTGCGCTTCGCGATCAAGGTCATGGCGAGCCGCGACGTGCGCGACCCCTTCTGGGCGCCGGTACCGTTCGAGGGGCCTGCTCTACCGGGCCCGATCAAGGTCGCGGTGACCAAGGGAAAACTACGGCTACCCGATTCACCCCGACATCGTGGCCGGCATCGACCGGGCCGCGGACTATCTGCGCGCCGCGGGCTATCAGGTGGAAGAGGTTGAGATGCCCTCCATCAAGCCGGCCGTCGATGCTTGGCTGGATGCCGTGACCTTGGAACTTAAGGAAACCATAGACCCGCTCGCCCGCCAGCATGGCAGCAAGACCATCCAGGATATCTTCGACGCCTATTACCAGTTCGGCAAAATGGTCGACTACAAGGGCTACATGCAGGCAGTGGCGAACCGCAGCGCCATGGTGCGCAGCTGGTCGGTGTTCTTGGAGGAATGGCCGCTGGTGCTCTCCCCCTTCTTCATGCGGCCCATGTACGACTACGACCATGACGAGACGTTCGATGGCGCGAAGGACCTGTTCGACGCCATGATATACTCGTACTCGATCAACTATATGGGCCTGCCCACGGGCAACATTCCCATCGGCTTGGTCGAGGGGCGGCCCTGCGGCGTGCAGATCATCGGCCAGCGCTTCCGGGAAGACATGATCCTGGACGCCATGCAGGTGGTGGAGGACCAGGTCGGCGTGCTGGCCCACCAGCTATGGGAGCGGATGTAACGCTTTCTCATCACCGTGAGCCTGTCGAAAGGTGCATTTCTTTTTGGTCAGACCTTTCGACAGGCTCACGGTGGCGGCTCAAGATGAAGGTGAAGTCAGGGGAAGAGCCTGCCCGTTTCAGGCGTACTGCACCAGCGTGCGGTGCATGAGGCGCAATTCGTCCGGCGGGTAGTCGTGGTCGACCATATGAAGAGCTTGGGGATTGTCCCAGATCAGCACGTCGCCCTGCCGCCATTGGTGGCTGTAGCAGTATTGCGGCTGGGTTGAGTGTTCCAGCATCTCGTTCAGCAGTACCTGGGAGTCTTCCTCGCTCATCCCTTCGATACAGATCGTGCGGATCGGGTTCAGGAAGATGGCCAGCCGGTCCGGGTCGGCCGGGTGTGGCCGGGCGAGCGGGTGCCAGGCTTCCGGCGCGGCGTGTTTTTGTTCCTCGGCGCTCAGTTTCTGCATTTTCCGGGGCGCATAGGGGCTGTTGTAGATGTGATGCACCCGTAGGCACCTGGCCATTTCCTGCTGGTCGGCGGGCAGACCCTTATAGGCCGCGTGCTGGTTGGTGAAACTGGTATTGCCGCCGTGGCTCGGCAGTTGCAGCGAGTGCAGCATGGTTCCGCGCGGCGCGTCCTGCTGATGTGAGTGGTCGGAATGCCATGAACCGCCGGTTTTAATCGGCTTGCGGTCGCCATGGATGTCCAGGTGCCGGTTCGAGAGCACGCGGATTTCGGGGAAGCCCTCCACCTGGTATTCAGACCTTTGCAGGGGTTGGACCTTGGGCTTGCCGAATAGGCCAGCCAGCGTGAGAAACTCCGCCGGACTGAGATCCTGGTCCCGGAAGCAGAACACCACATGCTCCAGCCAGGCGGCTTTCAGTTCTTCAGCGGCCTCTGGCGTTGCGTCGCGTCGGACATCGAAGCCAACGATTTCTGCGCCCAGAGTTTCACCCAGCGGGTTGATCGAAAATGCCATCGGTAGTCTCCCGGTTGTCCTTTCCGGAAATGCTAGCGGGTCACGCCTTGGTGGAATAGGCCAAAGAACGGCTAGGCAAAAAATGCAATAATCGCAATTCGAAATAATCGCGGAAAGCAGCGGTTATCGGGTGGGGGTATAGTCCTCCTTGTGACAGACGGCGCCGGTCGACTTACATTGCCGACCCCTCCACCCACCCTTGGCCGGTGCCGTCTGCCACACTCTTTCGCGGGGGATTTTCACTTGGGGGATTTTGGGGGCAAGCGCCGGTGGCAGAAGGGTGGAGCCGGCGCCCTCCAACTAACGCGATAGACTGCTATTCCTCTGCCACCTGCACCACCAGCTTGCCCTGGTTGCGGCTGGTGAACAGCATTTGCAGGCCCTCCGGCGCTTTGTTAAGTCCATCCAGGATGTGCAGGCGCTGCTTCAGCTTTCCGGCTTTCAGTTGCTCAGCAATCCAGGCGCGGGCTTCCGGATAGCGGGCGTTGAAGTCGAAGACGATGAAACCTTCGATCTTGGCGCGCTTGCCGATCAGCAGGCCCAGGTTCTTTACCCCGTAGAGCTCAGCAGATGCCGTTTGCGAAATGCGGCCGCAGATGGCGACGCGGCCTTTCTCCCGGAGCGACGCCAGCGCCAAATCCAGTTGCTCTCCGCCCACATTGTCGAAGAACACGTCGCATCCCTCGGGCATCGCCTTTTTGTAGGCTTCGGCGAGGCCGCCCGCCTTGTAGTCGATGACGGCGTCGAGGCCGAGTTCATCCCGCAGGTAGGCGCATTTCTCCGGCCCGCCCGCGATACCGACGACGCGGCAGCCGTTGATTTTTGCCATTTGCGCCGCCATCTGGCCGACGCCGCCGGCTGCGGCGGAAACCAGCACCGTCTCGCCCGGCTTGGCTGCGCCCACGTCGAACAGGCCGAAATAGGCGGTGAGCGCCGTGGTGCCGAGCGGGCCGATCCAGTCCTTCGGGCTGCCGACGGAGAGGTCGAGCTTCTGGCTGTCCTTGGCCCTCACGGTCGGATGGGTCTGCCAGCCAAGTCGGGCATTGACGAAGTCGCCCGGCTGAAAGGCCGGATCTTCCGAGACCAGCACCCGGCCGATACCGCCCGCCCGCATCGGCGTGCCGATTTCCACCGGGGGCACATAGTCGGGATTCTCGCTAACCCAGACGCGCATGGCGGGATCGATGGAGATGTAGACGCTTTCGAGCAGCAACTCGCCCGATCCCGGCATTCGGACTGGCTGGGTGTCTTCCTGGAAATGCTCCGGGCCCGCGATGCCGTCGGGGCGGGCCTTCAGCAACAGGCGCTGGTTGGAATTCTGCATGGCGTCAGCCGTTCCCTTCCTGCCGCGCACTTGCCAGCGCGGCCAGTTGTTTCTTGAACCCTTGGGCCGCCAGCGCAAATCCGCCGTCGGCTCCGTCGATGAAGTGAATATGCTGGCTTTGTTCGAGGCTGAAAACCAGGCAGGTCATCAAAGCGCTATCTGCCCGGTGCGTGCCGTAGACCAGCCGTCCTGCCGCATGTTCCGCTGCCAGGTAGGATTCGATGGCGTCAGCCTGCCTGTGCGAGACATCCAGGACCATGCGCAAGAGACCATCATACTTGCGGAAGTCGGTGTTTGTCCGCAATTCCTCGCGGTAGACGGGCGCATTGTAGGGGCCGACCTTGATGTCGAAACGTTCAGCAATACCTTGAAAAAACGATTCTAGCAGAATGGCGAGACACCGGCGGTGGACGTGCTGCCCGCTCGCGGTCGCCTTCGCTTCCGCCCAAACGTTGCGGGGCGGCCAACGGAACCGCATGGTTTCGGCGCGCGCGGGCGCTGTGGAGGAGGCATCCGCCTGCAAGGTCTCCTGGATGAAGGCGAGTGTGCTGCGCAGGGCTGTTTCCTGGGCGGCGTTATCGGGATTGACGGCACGCAACATGCAGGTGAGCGAGACGCCGTTGGCAGCACGCAACGGCTCCCACCGGCAGGAAAGGCCTTCCAGGTCCGGCGGCGGTGGCTTGTCCGGCACGGGCACGGCAAAGGGGTTGGCCGGGTCTGGGTTTTTCACCAGCTTGTCCGCCAGTTCCAGGCCGCTGCCGGAAAACAGGGCGAGGTGGTTGCCGGGACTGAGTTCCAGCTTGCGGACGCCCAGACTGGCGTCCTGCTGGTAGAGCGACGCCACCCGCACGACACCCACCCGCAGCCCCAACCCAAACTGCTGCTGCGCCAATCCCGCAAGCCTTAGCATTGCCTGCCGTCCGGCATCCACCGCTTGCGGCGGCACCAGGATCGTTGCGCCATCGCCGCCAAAGACGAAGGGCAGATTGAGCCCCGGCAGCGCATTCAGCGCCGCCGTGATGCAGGCCGCGCCGACCATGTTGACGGCCTTGTAGCGCCCGGCCTGGATCGCCTTGGTGGAGCCGACCACATCGGTCAGGAGGACCGTCCAATCCGCTGGGACCGGCGCATATCCGGCCAGGTGCGCAACAGCGGAGAAGTCGGCCGTGGCGGGTAGGGTGGTGTAGAAGGTTTCGGTGGTGGCAGTCATCATGGAGGCGCTCCAGGCTTGCCTCTTAGTACGCCACAAAACGGCTCCCGGATGCGGTAAACTTTCATCCATTTTCCCCGGGCCTTGCAACGGTGCCGGTGGTTGGGTGAGCAGCGGCTGTCTACCGCTTGAACGGCTCCAACTTGGCCCATTCAAACGCCACGCCATGGCCGGGCCGGTCGGGGGCGGTGGCGCGGCCCTTCTCATCAAGGGTCAGAGCCGGGTTGGTGAAATATTGCTCCAGCCCGAAGCCGTGCCATTCCATGTAGCTCTTGTTCGGAATGGCGGCCAGCAGGTGGACGTGGATATCATGCACGCCGTGGCTGGTGACACGCAGATTGTTGGCTTCGGCCAACGTCGCGACCTTCATCCAGGGCGTGATGCCGCCACAATTGGAGACATCTGGCTCCGGGAAGGTGCCGCCGCCGACGCGGATCATGCGCTCGAACTCATAGATCGTATGGAAATTCTCGCCAGTTGCGATGGGGGGAGGATAGCGCGGCGAGGCGGGCGTGGCCGCCCTCGTCGTCGGGGATCATCGGCTCTTCCAGCCAGGTGAGGCCCATAGGCTCCAGCGCGCGGATGGCGGCCTGCGCCTGGTCGCGGCTCCAGCGCATGTTGGCGTCGGCCATCAGGGGGAAGCCCTCACCGCCATGTTTGTCCAGATATTCGCGGTGAGCGGCGACGCGCTCCACGTCCTCATGCAGCAAGTCGCGCCCGACCTTCATCTTCACGGCCTTGAAGCCGCGCGCGAGGTTTGCGTCGGTCTGGGCCATCAGTTCCGTCAGGGAAAGTTCCAGGTCGATGCCTCCGACATAGGCCATCACCTTCGGATCATGTCCGCCCAGCAGCTTCCAGAGCGGCTTGCCCCGCGCCTTGCCCATCTGGTCCCAAAGTGCGATGTCGATGGCAGCGAAGGCAAAGCTCGCGAGCCCGCCCCGGCCGGGATAATGCACCGCCCACCACATCTTGTCCCAAAGATGGGCGATGCGATCCGGGTCCTGCCCGATCAGCAGGTCGGCCAGGTCGTCGGCGATTAAGGCACGGATGGCAGAGCCGCCATGGTTGACGGCATAGGTGTAGCCGAGCCCCTCGCAGCCATCCGAGTCAGTCAGGCGCACGGTCACCAGCTCGAAGTGAGTCATCAGGCCGTGGGTGGAGTCGGAAAGCGGAGGGTCGAGCGGCAGGCGGTAGTGGGAAGTTTCGATGGCGGTGATGGTGGTCATAAGCAGGCTCCGGAAGGGCGTTCCGCTGGATAGCGCGTTCTAGCCAGAATTTAACCGTGTGTTCCTGCTTATAGCGATAGCGTTGGTATCATCAGGCAGGTCAGCCAGATTGCCTGACTGGGCAGGGGCGGCCAATACCAACGGCAGGGAATAAAGACCACCCTGCGGGCCGGCCATAGCGCATCGCGGAGCGTTGTCGGCGTGCGCTAACGATGCCCCGCATCTCGTCGCAACCACCTCCTAGTCAGCGAATAGCTATGGCCGGTAAGATGGATTATTGTCCCTCGTCGTTGGTATAAGCATCTGATCATGTCTTCGTTGTCCCAAGAACCTCGCCCAATGGATATTGCCTCAACCTTTGCCAGAGACGGCTTCGTCTTTCCCCTCGATGCCGTGAGTGCGGCGGATGCCGGTATCTGCCGTGCGCAGTTGGAGCAGGCCGAGGCACGCTTCGTGGCGGAGCCTGAACTGCGCAAATGTCTGCGCCGTTATCCGAACCTCGTATTGCCCTTCATTGACCAGATTACCCGATTGGCCTCAATCACGGATCAGGTCGCGGAGATTTTGGGACCGGATCTGCTCGTGTTGGACGCGCCTTTCTTCATCAAGGAGCCGCAGACCCCGCATTTTGTTTCCTGGCATCAGGACCTGACTTACTGGGGGCTCACAGGAGAGGAAGAGGTAACTGCCTGGGTTGCCCTCAGTGCATCCACCGTGGAAAGCGGTTGCATGCGCTTCGTGGCGGGCTCGCACAACCAGATTGTCGAGCATCGTGATACACATGCCGATGAGAACCTATTGACCTGTGGTCAGGAAATCACGGTGCAGGTGGATGAGAGCACTGCCAGCGATGTGGTGTTGCGAGCCGGGCAAATGTCGCTGCACCATGGTTGGGTGTTCCACGCCAGCTATGCGAATGGCTCTGATGATCGGCGTATTGGCCTTGCGATCCGCTATATCCCAACCCGCATGACACAGGTCGAAGGTGGCGGTATGGCCGCGATGTTGGTTCGCGGCGAGGACCGCTTTGGTCATTTTCGCGAGTGCCGGCCGCCCAGCGGCGTGTTTTCGCCAGAAGACCTGGCCCATTGGCGCGAGATGCAAAGCGCCCGTAGCAGCGTGATGGGCGCCACCGTATAGCGAACGCCAATGATTGGCCGCCGCGATCTGGCGGAGGAAGCGGTGCAGGATGCCTTCGTTGCCGTATGGGAGGCGGCGAGGCGCTTTGATCCTGCTAAAGGCAGCGCCCAGGCTTGGCTCTCGACCATTGTCCGCCGCAAAGCCATTGACCGGCTGCGGGCCAATCCCTGGCTGGTGAAGGAAACATCGGGGGCGGAAGACCTGTTGGCCAATCATGCTGCGGACGGTGGTGCATCGAAAGAGGGTACCCTGGCCGTACAGCATTGAATGGGAGAACTTGGCGAGCACGCGCGGCAGGCATTGACGCTGGTCTACTTCTACGGCCTCAACCACCGCGAGTTGCGGACCCGGATGAATGCGCCGCTTGGTACCGTAAAGTCATGGGTGCGGCGCGGATTGCTGGCTTTGAAGAAGTGTCTGGAAGAATAAGCGGCGACACGGACGACATTCTAGCGGCGGAATACGCCCTCGGTCTGCTCGCGTTAGCAGACGAAACGCGCGCCTGGCGTGCAGCAGCGCCTGCTGTTCGTGGACCGTGCCGCCGCTACCCAGTCCTACTAAATCCGCATCGCGGAGGGCGCCGTACTGCCCGCCCATCGGCACAACGGTGTCGAGGAACGCGTGGTTGTGAGCGCAATATCCCGCGAATTGCGGAAAATTTGTCTTTCCAATTTCTGACAATTCAAATAATCTGATAGTAATGTACGTATTGAGTTGAGCGGCCTTCGTCTGGTATCTGCTGCAACGACAAAGTATTGGAGCGGAAAATGCATCGAACCAACCTGCTTATAGCGACAGCAATGGCTAGTGGTACTTTGTTGGAGGTGCAGTATGCGAACGGTGCGGAATGGGATATCCGACTCGGCGGCTATTACGACGCCATGATAGTTTCTGCATCTACCGAAACGCCGGTTGCCGACATTACGGATGTTGATGTTACGAAGGATGCAGAGATTTACGTCCGGCCCAGTATAACGCTCGATAATGGACTGACATTCGCCGCTGAAATTCAACTTGAAGGGGAAACCTCGGCGAGCCAGATCGACGAGTCATTTGCCTATATTCAAGGCAGCTTTGGCAGGGTTTTGATCGGCTCCACGGATGGCGCGGCGGGGCAGTTGCACCAGGGCTTATACTCTGCTGGTGCCGGTTTGGACGACTTCTATTTGGATGGGTCCGGATTTCCCGAATGGGTTCCGGATTCCAATCGTGATCTCCTCAATACCGGCAATTTTTCGGCCCGAGCCAATGATGCCCAGTGGATTACGTATTTCACGCCGCGATTCGCAGGCTTCCAGCTTGGTGTCAACTATGCGCTGGTCCAGCGACTCGCTGGACCGGCTGCCCAATGAACCCGACAACAATTTCGTTCGGCCCGAGAATATCTTTGATATCGGCGCAAATTACGTCGATTCATTCGGAAATTTCCGGGTTTCAATGTCCACTGGCTTCCAGATTACCGGTGACGCGAACAGAACTAGTGAGCAGGGCGCCTGGATGTCTGCTGGCGGTGTTCGTATCGGCTACGGCGGATTTTCGTTTGGCGCATCGGCGGCATATGAGAATGATCCTGCGGTCGGTATTCAGTCGCGGCAGGTTATCGGGGCGGGCATCAGCTACGCGTCCGGTCCTGCTTCGGTATCCTTGAACGCCGTGTTCGGAGAGGCCGAATCGTCAACCGGCGCGACCGACGACAGACAGAGTGCATTTGAACTCGGTGTTGGCTATGACCTGGGCCCCGGCGTCAACATTGTCGGCTCCGCCTACTATCTGGACCGGGATTTCGCGTTTGGGGAAACCAAGGGCTTTGTCATCGGCACCGGTATTAAATTGAGCTTCTAGCTGGCACATCCAACCGCGTGGAAATCCATCGCCATCGTTGGCGGTTGATCATCTGGCAGGTATACTGAACTGCTCCCATCCAGAGTGCGTGAAGGCATGCCTATGGACACCTCCATCCTCGACCGCCTAGCCCTGTTCGATCCGGCCAGCCGTGGTGCTTTGCCGGAACCGCTGGATTCGCCGCCCTTCAAGCTGACTTCCGATTACCAACCCGCGGGCGATCAGTCCCAGGCCATTGCCGAACTGCTGGTTGGCGTCAATGCGGAGGAGCGGGATCAGGTGCTGCTGGGCGTGACCGGCTCTGGCAAGACCTTCACCGTTGCCCATGTCATTCAGGAACAACAGCGTCCGGCCCTGATCCTGGCGCCGAACAAGACGCTGGCGGCGCAGCTTTATTCGGAGATGAAAAGTTTCTTTCCTGAGAACGCGGTCGAGTATTTCGTCAGCTACTACGACTACTACCAGCCGGAAGCCTACGTTCCCCGCTCGGACACTTACGTCGAAAAAGAGGCGAGCATTAACGAGGAAATCGACCGGATGCGCCACTCCGCGACCCGTGCGCTGCTGGAGCGGCGGGATGTGGTGATCGTCGCTTCGGTCTCCTGCATCTATGGCATCGGCGCGGTTGAGACCTATGCGGAGATGACAATCGACGTGCGCTCCGGCAAGCCGTTGGAGCGTGACGCCTTCCTTCGCCGGTTGGTCGAACTGCAATACCGCCGCAACGACGCCAACTTCTATCGCGGCTCGTTCCGGGTCCGGGGTGACACGATTGAAATCCACCCAGCCCACTTGGAGGACCGCGCCTGGCGCATCTCCCTGTTCGGCGACGAAGTGGACGCCATCCACGAGTTCGACCCGCTGACGGGTGAGAAGATTGCGGAGATGGACCGCATCCGGCTCTACCCAAACAGTCACTATGTGACGCCGAAACCGACGATGATGCAGGCCGTCGATGGCATAAAAAAGGAGTTGAAGGCCCGTCTGGAAGAGCTGGAAGGTCAGGGCAAACTGCTGGAAGCCCAGCGGCTGGAGCAGCGCACGACCTTTGACATCGAGATGCTGGTGACCACGGGCTCCTGCAATGGCATCGAGAACTATTCCCGCTATCTGACCGGCCGTCCGCCAGGCTCGCCGCCGCCGACGCTATTCGAGTACATCCCCGCCGACGCGCTGCTGTTCATCGACGAGAGCCACGTGACCGTGCCCCAGATCGGCGGCATGTTCCGGGGCGACTATGCCCGCAAATCCACGCTCTCAGAGTTCGGCTTCCGCCTGCCGTCCTGCATCGACAACCGGCCCTTGAAGTTCGAGGAATGGAACGACATGCGGCCGCAGACGGTCTACGTCTCCGCCACGCCCGGCCCCTGGGAGTTGGAGCGTGTGCAGGGCGTGGTGACGGAGCAGGTGGTTCGGCCTACGGGCCTGATCGACCCGGTTTGCATCATCCGCCCGGTGACGAACCAGGTGGACGACCTGATCGCCGAGGCGCAGGAGGTGGTGGCCAAGGGGGGCCGCGTGCTGGTGACAACCCTCACCAAGAAAATGGCGGAGGACCTGACCGACTACCTGTTCGAACTGGGGATGCGCGCACGCTACATGCACTCCGAGGTGCATACGCTGGAGCGGATAGAGATCATCCGCGACCTGCGGCTCGGCGCGTTCGATATTCTGATCGGCATCAACCTGCTGCGCGAGGGGCTGGACATTCCGGAATGCGCCCTGGTCGCCATTTTGGATGCGGACAAGGAGGGCTATCTGCGCTCCACCACATCGCTGATCCAGACCATTGGCAGGGCTGCGCGGAACGTGGACGGGCGGGTGATCCTCTACGCCGACAAGATGACCAACTCCCTGACCAAGGCGCTGGACGAAACCGCCCGCCGCCGGGAGAAGCAGCAGGAATACAACGCTGCCCACGGCATCACGCCCGAAAGCGTGAAGAAGGGCATCAGCGACATCATGCACAGCGTCTATAACCGCGACAGCCTGAACGTCGATACGGGCATCCTGGGAGAAGCCGACCGCATCGGCCACAATCTGGAAGCGACCTTGGCGGACCTGGAAAAGAAAATGCGCGCCGCTGCTGCCGACCTGGAGTTCGAGGACGCCGCCCGTTTCCGCGACGAGATCCAGCGTCTGAAGAAGCTCGACATGGGTCTGGAAGACCGCGGCTTCGGTCATGTGAAGGCGGGCAAGCCCAGCGTCGGCAACACGGAGATCGAGCGGATATCTGCGATGGCTGGTACTGGAAACGGACGGGGCGCGAAGAGTGGCGGCAAGGGCCGCAAAGGCCGCCCCGCCTATTCCGGCAAACCCAAGGGCCGTAGTAAACCCAACTAGACGGAGACAATCATGACTGACAAACCCATCGCGCTCGTCACTGGCGCAGCGCAGGGCATCGGCTATGCTTGCGCCGAGGCTCTGGCTGAAGACGGCGCGCCTCGTATTGGCCGATATCAACGAAGCAGGGGTGAAATCCGCGGCGACGAAACTGGGCGGTGGCGCGGTTGGCATGGTCTGCGACATGGGCCAACCGGACCAGATCAACGCCCTGTTCGACCGGATCGAAGCCGAGATTGGGCCTGTCTCGGTTCTCGTGAACAATGCGGGCATCGCCCTGCCCCAGGATTTTCTGGAAACGCCGGTCGAGGACTTCCAGAAGGTTATCGGCGTGAACCTGACAGGCGTGTTTTGTGCTATCCAACGGGCGGCCAAGACTATGTCGGCACCGTCGTGAGCTATGGCCGAAAGTTGGTGACGGCTTGATCAGGCGGCGTTTTGCATTTGTTTGATCCCGTCGATGAATGCAATGCCCTGGATTATCCCAGGCATGCGATTTGCGCCGTCGCACTTTCGCCATTTGCCCTGCGCTGACATCAGGAGCCTGACCGCCATGGCGAGGGCGGTCTTTCGGCTCAGACAGCCTTTGGTTTTACCTGTCCGGTGGCGCACCGTCGCGAAGGCGCTTTCGATGGGATGGGTGGTTCTGATGTGTTTCCACTGTTCTGCCGGGAAATCATAGAAGGCCAGCAGCACGTCACGGTCTTTGATCCATTTGGCTACCGCTTGTTCGTCTTTCACGCCGTAGGTCTCGATGAAGAAATCGCAGGCCGCCATGGCTTCGGCCTTCGTCTCTGCCTGCCAGATGTCGTGCAGGGGGCCTTTGGCTTTCGCTTGCACCGATTGGGGCTGGACCTGTCGCGGTTTGATGCCGCTCCTTTGATAGCATTTACTGCAACAAAGGAGACTGACTATGGGACTGAAACGGACAGACGACTTTCGCCAGGATGCGGTGCGGATCGCGCTGACAAGCGGGCTAACGCGTAAGCAAGTGGCCGACGATCTAGGTGTTGGCATGTCAACACTGAACAAATGGATCACCGCGCATCGAGACACAGACGTGGTTTCCAAAGAGGATTTGAGCCTCGCCAAAGAGAATGACCGGCTTCGGCGGGAGAACCGGCTCCTGAAGGAGGAGAGGGACATCCTAAAAAAGGCCACCCAGTTCTTCGCGGGCCTAAAGCAATGAGGTTTAGGTTCATCGAAGAGCCCCGTGACAGCTTTCCAGCCAAACGCTTATGCCATGTTGTCGGTGTCAGCCCGCGCGGATTGCGGGCTTTCCGCACCCGTCCGGCCAGCCGCAGACAGCGGTCTGATATGGTGACGTTGGCGCACATCAGAGAGCAGTCGCGTCTCAGCCTGGGCCGGTATGGTCGGCCAAGAATGACCGAGGAGCTAAAGGAGATCGGCTTGGATGTTGGCCACCGCCGTGTTGGCAGGTTGATGCGCCAGAACGGCATATCTGTTGTTAGAACACGCAAGCACAAAGTGACGACAGACAGCGATCACAAGTTCAACATCTCACCGAATTTGCTGAATCGGGACTTCACAGCGGGCAAGCCCAACCAGAAATGGGCGGGCGACATCAGTTATGTTTGGACGCGGGAGGGATGGCTGTATCTGGCAGTGATCCTGGACCTGCATTCCCGGCGCGTCATCGGCTGGGCCGTCAGTAACCGGATGAAACGCGACTTGGCCATCAGAGCGCTAAATATGGCCATTGCCTTCCGGGCACCACCGAAGGGCTGCATCCATCATACAGACCGTGGCAGCCAATATTGTTCTCACGACTACCAGAAGATCCTGCGCCAGCATGGGTTCAAGGTATCGATGAGTGGAAGGGGAAACTGCTACGACAACGCCGCTGTCGAAACCTTCTTCAAAACCATCAAGGCAGAGCTGATCTGGCGACGGTCCTGGGAAACAAGGCGGCAAGCTGAGATGGCAATCTTCGAGTACATCAACGGCTTCTACAATCCGCGCCGCCGTCACAAAGCACTGGCTTGGAAAAGCCTCGTCGCCTTCGAACGAAAGGTGGCTTAAACGAGCGCTTGGGGCGGCACAAAAGCGTGACAGGTCCACCAATTGGACTTCAGCCGCGAGATGGTGGGGGACGACAGGCCCGCCGCGTTCGGCCCGAGCAGCGCGGCCAAGGCCGCCTGAAAATCGCCCGTGGAAATGCCGTTGAGGGAAAGCCAGGGCAGCAAGTCCTCAACGGACTTCGCCTTGCGCAGATACGGTGGCAGGATCGAAGAAGAGAACCGACCCTTCTCAGCCTGCCGATCACGATCCCGCCCGCGTGGCCCTTTCACGGGCACTGGGCCAATCCCGGTCATTCCCTCTCGTTCTGGCAGGTGAGCGTGACGAACGACCCGCGCGGGCCCCTCGGACGTCGTCTCATTGGAAAATGGCGCAAGCCATCCGCTCCACTCAGCTTCAAGCGCTTGCTCGATCAACTGCCGCGCCCCGGAACGGATCAAATCCGTCAGCGGATCGGCGGAAAATCCCTTGGGATGGGGCAACGCGGTGATGGTATCTCTCGTCATGGGGCATAGCCTTTTCTCGGCGAGAATTGCGGCGCGGGAACAACGCCATGATATGCCGCCCCTCAGGACAATCACCAACTGTCAGCTGTTTCTCATGCACGACATCTGGCAGGCAGAGACGAAGGCCGAAGCCATGGCGGCCTGCGATTTCTTCATCGAGACCTACGGCGTGAAAGACGAACAAGCGGTAGCCAAATGGATCAAAGACCGTGACGTGCTGCTGGCCTTCTATGATTTCCCGGCAGAACAGTGGAAACACATCAGAACCACCCATCCCATCGAAAGCGCCTTCGCGACGGTGTGTCACCGGACAGGTAAAACCAAAGGCTGTCTGAGCCGAAAGACCGCCCTCGCCATGGCGGTCAGGCTCCTGATGTCAGCGCAGGGCAAATGGCGAAAGCGCGACGGCGCAAATCGCATGCCTGGGATAATCCAGGGCATTGCATTCATCGACGGGATCAAACAAATGCAAAACGCCGCCTGATCAAGCCGTCACCAACTTTCGGCCATAGCTCACGACGGTGCCGACATCGGTCAACTGGCCGTTGGCGTCCATCGAGAAGATTGTAATGCCGTCGTCGCTATCGCCACCCACATACAGGTAAGCCGTGCCGTCGACTGTTGCGTTCGCGGAGAACCACGCACCGTCGAGCAGGCGGGTTCCATCGTTGGCGACAGAAAACACACTGATGCCGTCGTCAGCTGCGCCGGTCGAAACCAAGAACACGTTGTCGCCGATGATCACCGTGTTAAGCGATGTCACACCCAGCA
This sequence comes from Alphaproteobacteria bacterium, assembly GCA_965202745.1. Taxonomy (GTDB): domain Bacteria; phylum Pseudomonadota; class Alphaproteobacteria; order Bin95; family Bin95; genus JACKII01. The sequence continues at coordinate 30,970 of CBDBCB010000003.1, read as the reverse complement.
AATGCAGCGTGCCGTCATCGGAGACATTGTCTGTATTGGTCAGAGTCCCGTTCGCGGCGACTGAGAAGACGCTGATATCATCGCCGCCGCCAACGCTACCGGTAAAAATATACGCTGTGCCGCCAACATTGGCCGCAGCGATAGACGAGGCGCCGGACAGTTGTAGAGTGGCGTCGTCACTGACCGTGTCGGCGAGCGTCAGGGTTCCTGTACTGGAAACTTCGTAGGACCGCAGGGTTGAAACCGGGCTGTCATTGGGAGTCACGGTGAACAGGAAAGCGGTACCGCTCACATTGATGCTGGAGATGCCGCTGAAGCCCAAGCCCAATCCTGGGGCAAGATTATCCGTGTTCGTGAACACGTCGATGATCGCGGGTGTGGTATCGATGGTGATGGTCAGGCTTTCGGTGACAGACCCATTTGCCCGGACTGTGACCGTTTTTGCGCCGTCGCTGCCGTAGTCGGCGGGGGCCGTCGCCGTTTGCAGGCTGCCAGTGTCCACGCCTGTTGCGACAAAGCCATTGCCATCGTCCCAGTCGATCTCCAGCACATGGCCGAAATCAGCGGTAAAGGAGATCGTCGGTGCGGTGATCGACGTAACATTGTCGTCCCGTACGGTGCCGTCGTCAGAGGTGTCGGTCAAATCAACCGGCGTTAACGCCAGGCGAGCGCTGTAGCTGCTGCGGCTTTCCAGGGAGAATAGCGGCGCGGCCATTGCCAGGCCGGAAAAGGCGAAGCTGCCGGGATCGCTGCCGCCGACGATTGACGCCGTGCCAATCACCTGCCGGTTGGTCATGGCTTCCAGGGTATCGAGCAGTGCAGCGTCGGCAGCGCCCTGTGCCACTTCGCAGGCGGTCAGCGTGATGCAGGCATCGGGCACCAGCGCATTGCCGATGCGCGACAGGACTAAGGCGTGCTGCGCTGCGGCCGCTGCGGAAAGCGTCAGGCCTGAAAGTTGCAGCGCGCCCGGCCTGCCATGGCTGACAAGGTGCAGTGCTGCATAGGATTCCACAGCCGCTTCTAAGGCATCGGCAATGGCTTCAAGGGGCGCAGAGCTGGTGCGCAGGCGTAGAATGGAGATACCGTGCGGCAGTCCTGACGCCAAGGTTTCCTGGTCTTCAACAGCAGAGTCAAAAACCACCAAAGCATGTTTCATTTGTGCCGAATTTGCCATGGTCAAAAGTTCGGTATTTTGGTGCTCGAGGCTCGCGAAATCAAATATCGCCACCACTACTCTCCGTTCCGTTTTTCTCTGTGCGGCTATTCTGCCGTATTTGGCTGCTGCAAATTATGCAAGGCATGCGCTTGTATAGGGAGTGTCTTTATTTTACCCATAATGCAACAGCCATGCCGCACATCAGCACATGGTTAATACGAAAAAGTACAGAGAAATGTTCTGAAGTTTCTATCGGAACCCGCAGAGTTTGACTGGCAAAGTAAGCGGGTGGATTAGGGACACACTCGGACGAATTCGTCTTTGCTGATTGGCGCAGTACCGTAGCCTTAGGAGCCGGCAATACCTCCTCGAAATTCCATGGCGCAGTCCGTTTCAGGCCGGTTTTCCGCTCAGCGTACAACTTTCAGTTTTTCATCGAACACGCTTAGGGCATCCATCAGCGAGGTGGTGCGCTTCAGTCGGCGCGGTCCGCTGACGACCATCCATTCCGCCTGCTCGTTCGCACTCCGGCCGGCAATTTTGGCGATGCGGTACAAAGGGTATTCGTAGGCGCTGCGGAAAATTGAGAACACTGCCATGCCAGACTCGAAATCAATGGCATAGTCCCGCCACTCGCCGCTGGCGACCCGGCGGCTGTAGACTCCCATCAATTCCCGCAATTCCCGTTTGTCGAATGACACCCGCCGTTTTGCCCGCCGGAAATTTTCTAGCTGAACAACTTTGCTCATCGCCGGGGTACTCCCAATATGTGGTCAGCCTGTTGGCCACTTCGTTAAGACGCTTCTTCCTGCTTGTGTCATCATTCCGTCAAAAACAGGTGCCGTCCAGTCATTGGGCACGGCGAGGCGCTTTAAGCGTGGCAGTCGGCTCTGCTGCACAGGCAGTATGGAAACCCCGCTCAGGATATGCTACCGCTCGTACAGTAACATTAACGACCCGCACTGATTGGTCCCCAAACCGTCGTGCGGCTAGTGGTCAGATCGAACCGTTTGCACCCACAAGCGCTTCGGGAATCAGCCCGCTCATTCAATATGTTGGTGGTGCGATGGAAAATGGTGAGTACCATCCGTTTCCATCGCACCACCAGCGTCAAACCGGCAGGAATTGACCGCCTTGGCAGATATTTTTCAAGAGATCGACGAAGAGCTGCGCCGCGACCGGTGGGAGGTCCTGTGGCAAAAATACGGCAAGTATCTGATTGGGTGCGCGGTTGCCATTGTCGCCGGAACCGCGGCATGGGTCGGTTGGCAGAACTATCAGCTGCAGCAGAATGTGAGCGTTACCAACGCGATGCATTCGGCGCTGGCCGCGGCGCAGGCCGGGCAGAATGAGCAGGCCATTGAAGGGTTTGCCGGGATCACCAAAGACGGGAACGAGCGGCAGGTAGCGCTGGCTCTGCTGCAGGAAGCGGCGTTGCGAGCCAGGAACAACGATGTTGAATCCGCGCGTGGCATCTATCAGAGCGTCCGTGAAAACAGCGCTCTGGAAGCGCCCTACAGGGCTATCGCCACGATCCGCTCGGTCGAGCTGGACCTGGATACCGGCGACGCCGCGACCATGCTGGGCTGGCTGCAGCCGCTGGGCGGTGATGCCAGCGAGTGGCGCTTCGCCGCTTGGGAATTGAGTGCCTATCTCGAAAAGCGGTCGGGGAATATTGCTGCCGTAAAGGCGCATTTGGAGCGACTGCGGGATGATCGTGACACGCCCACAGCAGCCCGCGCACGGGCAGAGGCCTACCTTGCACAGCTTTAAGATTGGCGCTGCGGCGCTTCTGCTGTTGTTGGCAGGATGTTCGGAGGGGGCCTTCTTTGGCGAGCGGGAAGCTCCGCCGCTCCCCGGAAAGCGCATTGCCATTCTGGAAACTAGCCGCAACATTGTGCCTCAAAGTGAGATTGCCGGTGTGCAGGTGACCGTGCCGGTGGCGGCAGATAGGGCAAACTGGCCGCAATCCTATGGCAGCGCTTCGCATATTGGCGGCAACTATCAATTGGGGCAGCAGTTGCAGGTCTTGTGGCGGAACAGCGATGCCGTGGGCGCGCAGGATGTGGCACGGCGGCCCTTGTTCCCACCGATTGTCGCGAATGGCAGAGTGTTCGTGCTGGATGCTGTGCTGAACGTCCGCGCGTTCGATGCACAGATGGGTGAGGAATTGTGGGCCGTTGGAACCGCACCGCCGGGTGAGCATGATGGCTTTGGCGGCGGTTTGGCAACGGACGGTATCCGGGTGTACGTCGCCGGCGGACATGCGCAGGCCCTGGCGCTGGAGGCTGATACCGGCCGCCTGTTTTGGCGGACGGACCTGCCAGGCACGGTTCGCAGCGCACCAACCATCCGGGCGGGTCAATTGTATGTGGTGACGGCGGACAACCGGTTGATCGCCCTGCGCACTGAAGATGGAGAGCGGACCTGGGATGTGCCTGGCGGTTCGTCCGGCGCCGGCCTTTTGGGTGGAGCGTCACCGGCTGCCAACGATGATGCCGTGGTCGCGGCGCTGACGACCGGCGAAATCCTGGCTGTTCGCACGGCCAATGGCCGGGAAGTCTGGCGAAACTCGCTTGCCGCGCTGCGCCGCTTTGATTTTGGCGCAAAACTTTCCGACATCGCCGGTCACCCGGTGATGACCAGTGACGCGATTTATTCGGTCAGCGCTGCGGGAAGGGCCGCCGCGTTCTCGCTCCGCACCGGCAATGCGATCTGGGAACAGCGCGTGGGCAGCAGCCAGACGCCGTGGGTCGCCGGTGACTGGGTTTTCATCGTGACGACCGATGCCGAGTTGATCTGTCTGGACCGCCGCCGCGGGTTTGTGCGCTGGGTGGCTCCGCTGGTGCGCTATGCCGATCCGGAAGATCAGACCGGCGAATATTTTTTTGCCGGGCCGGTGATGGCGGGCGGAAATCTAATGCTGATGCGCTCTGACGGGCAGTTGGCCCTGCATTCGCCGGAAACCGGCGCGCAGATCGGTACCTTCGATACAGGCGCCGATACAATATTGCCGCCTGTGATTGCCAATCAAACACTCTATATACTGGCAAATGATGGATCGCTCACCGCGCTCCGCTAAGGTTTAGAAAATACATGGCTTCGCGAATTGCGATTGTTGGGCGGCCCAATGTGGGCAAGTCCACCCTGTTTAACCGGTTGATCGGTTTGCGTCAGGCATTGGTGCATGACCGGCCGGGGGTTACCCGTGACCGGCGCTACGGCGATGCGCATATTGCCGACTTCAATTTCCAGGCTATCGACACGGCCGGCTACGAAGACGCACCGGACTCCGACCTGGAGCGGGCGATGCAATTGCAGACCCAGCGTGCGATCGAGGAAGCGGACGCGGTGCTGCTGCTGATTGATGCGCGCGCAGGGATTACCTCTGTCGACCGGGAATTCGCGCAGCAGGTGCGCAAAGCGGAAAAGCCGGTGATCCTGGCGGCCAACAAGTGTGAGGGCCGGGCTGGGCAACCGGGCCTGATTGAGGCTTTTGGGCTTGGCCTGGGCGAGCCGGTGCCGATCTCCGCTGAACACGGGGAGGGCATGGCTGACCTCTATCAGGCGCTGCAGGATGCTGTTGGCGACGGTGAAGAAGCCGCGCCTGCCGCCGAAGATGAAGCATTCCCCGAGCCGGATGATGCGGAAGACGGCGACTTCGACGGGGCCGCGCTTGAATTGGACGAAGACGACGAGGAAGAGCCGAAGGCGCTGCAATTGGCCATCGTCGGCCGCCCGAACGTCGGCAAGTCCACCCTACTGAACCGCTTGCTGAAGGAAGAGCGCGTCATTACCGGCGCCATGCCCGGCCTGACCCGCGACTCCATTGCGGTAGATTGGGAATACCAGGGGCGGCCGATCCGGCTGATCGATACGGCAGGGCTGCGCCGGAGGGCCCGCATTCACGACTCGTTGGAGCGGCTCTCCACCCACGACACGATCCGCGCGATACGCTTTGCGCATGTGGTCGTTCTGATGATCGACGCGACGGAGGGGCTGGACAAGCAGGACCTGGCCATTGCGCGGCACGTGGAGAACGAGGGGCGCGCCCTGATCCTGGCAGTGAACAAGTGGGATGCGGTCCCCAACCGGCCGGAGACCATCAAGAAGATTACCGACCGGCTGGAGACGTCGCTGACGCAGTTGCGCGGCATTCCGGTTGTGACATTCTCAGCTCTGACCGGCAACCGGGTCGAGCGCCTGATGCAGGCCGTCACTCAGATCTACGATACCTGGAATGTGCGCGTGCCGACGGGCAAGCTGAACCGCTGGTTTGCCGCCTTGCAGGAGGCGCACCCGCCGCCGTTGATTGCAGGCCGCCGCCTGCGTTTGCGCTACATTACTCAAATCAAACGCCGTCCACCGACCTTTGCCGTGTTCGCCACCAGGGCGGAGAAGCTGCCCACCGCCTATGTGCGCTATCTGGTGAACGGGCTGCGCAATGACTTTGGTCTGGTGGGCGTGCCCGTGCGGGTATTGCTGCGGGCGACGGAAAACCCGTATGCGGATGATGATTGAGGGATGAATTGCGGCTGGTCAGCGGCGTATTGTTCGCCGGTCAGCCGACCGTTAAGCAGGAGTTCCCCATGACTGACGCTCTTTCCTTGCACCGCGACGCGCTGGTGATCGACAGCCTTGTCTATCACGTTGATGGTTGGCCGGATCATTTGCAGGCTGGCGGGATCGATGCGATCAACGTGACGGCCTGTTATTTCGAGTGCGATTTCGAGCAGGCCTGCCAGGAAGTGGCGCGGTGGCATGAGCGGTTGAACAAGCCGGACAGTGACTGGATGCAGATCGAGACCGTGGCCGACTTCGACAAGGCCAAGGCCGCTGGCAAGATCGGCGCGATCCTTGGCTGGCAGAACACGCGCCCCATCGCCGACCGCATCGACCGGCTGCATCTGTTCTACAAGCTCGGCCTGCGCATCATGCAGCTGACCTACAATTACCGGAACATGATTGGCGATGGCTGCCTTGAGCCGGAATTGGCGGGGCTGACGACCTATGGCCGTGAAGTGGTCAAGGTGATGAACGATCTGGGGATTGCCATCGACCTGTCCCATGTGGGCTACCGCACCGCCATGGACACGATCGAGGCAAGCGAGAAGCCTTGTCTGGTGACCCACGCCAACGCGCACGCGCTGAACCGGTTGGCGCGCAACAAGCCGGATGATCTCATCAAGGCGCTGGTGGCGAAGGGCGGTTATATCGGCGCAAGTATCTACGGCCCGATGAACTGGGACGGCGACGAGAAGCGCAAGCCGGACATCAGCGACTATATCCGGCAGTTGGACTATCTTTGCGAGGTGGCAGGGCCGGAGAATGTGGGCTTTGGCACGGACCTTTCAACTGGCGCTGACCTGCCGAAGATCGCCTTCGAGCGCACGCCGCCCAGGCGCTGGGACGGCATCAACAAGTTCAACAAGATCTTTGGCGAGGCCATTCCCGATCGCTATCCGGCGCCGATTTGGACTGCGCGTCTTCCCCAACCGGTCCCGGCTCGCGGCTTTGCCACGGCCGGGAATTCTGCGATTAGGGAGACTGCATGACAACCCGCCCGCCCTCCGCCAATATCCGCGCCAACAATTCGAAACCGCGAACAGGAAACACCCATGGAACTCGCCGATGTGATGCGCACGACGTTTGCGTGCCGTGATTTTACCGATGAGGATGTGCCGGACTCTGTCCTGTCCGAGATTTTCGATATGGCGCGCTTTGCGCCGAGTGGCGGCAACCGCCAGGGTAATCACGCGATCATCGTGCGTGACCAGGTGATGAAAGACATGCTGGGCGAAGCCGCCCGCCCGGCCGGCAAGCTTTACACCGCCCAGAACAAGGCGGGCGAGAGCCCCTGGAACTCCATCATCCCGACGACCGTCACGCCGGAAGTCGAAGCCGCGACAGAGGTGCCGAAACACCTGACCGAGCCTGCCAAGAAAGCGCCGGTGGTCCTGGTATTTGCGGTGGACCTGCGGGTCGTCGCCTCCACTGACAAGGAATTGGACCGGGTCGGCGTGATTAGCGGCGGCTCGATCTTTCCGTTTGTCTGGAACACGCTGCTGGCGGCACGTGACAAGGGCTATGGCGGTACGATCACCACGCTGGCTGTGGCGCAGGAGCCCAAGCTGCAAGCTGCCCTGGGCCTGCCGGACTATATGGCGGTAGCCGCCATCGTGCCGCTCGGCCGGCCAAAGAAGCAGCTGACCAAGCTGGGCCGCCGCCCGGTGGAAGACATTGTCAAGCTGGAGCGCTTCGACGGCGCGCCGTTTCCATCGAACCACCAATATAGTAAAAGAGTGGGCTGATTCACGAAGCGCTTGCGGATGCAAGCGTTTCGATCAGACCAATAAATCAAAGGATCAATTATCGTGCGTATTGGTGTCGCCTTTCTAGGCGCTGAAGCTCAAAATATGATCCGCTCCTCTCTGGTTCAGGGGGCGAAGGCTGCAGAAGGCGCAGGCTTTGACGGGCTTTGGTTCTTCGACGCATTGGGTCGTGGCCATATCCACCCGGACCCGCTAATCGCGCTGACCCTGGCGGCCAGCGTCACAGAGCGGATCGAAGTCGGAACCTGCATCATGCAGGTCCCATTGCGCCGCCCGGTGGCGCTCGCGCACAGTGTCCTGACCGCCCATCACCTGACCGAAGGGCGGATGGCGTTCGGTGTTGGCGCTGGTTCGACCAAGCTGGACTTTGACTTTTCCGGCCTGGACTTCATGACCCGCATGCAGGAATTGAACGACGCCCTGCCGATCATGCAGAAGGTCTGGCGGGACGAGCCGGTGAACGGCCACACCATCTTTCCGTGGGAGTCTGCCAAGGGCGGACCGCCGATCCTGATCGGCTCCTGGGCGGGCAAGACCTGGATCCCGCGCGCGGCACAGGAGTTCGATGGCTGGATCGCTTCCGGCGCCAAGTCCACTTTAGGCAAGTTGCAGGAGGGCATCGTCCGCTTCCGCGAGCTGGGTGGCAAGCGGGCCATCGTCACCAATATTCAGGTGGACCTGTCCGCGCCCACCCAGGAATTGACGCCCGATACGCCCTTCAACCTGCGCTGCGATCCGGAGACCGCCCGCGAGCGTTTCGCCCGGATCAAGGACCTGGGCTATGACGATGCGATCTTCGTGCTGCCGAACCATGACGCAAAGGACATGGAAGCCCTGCTGAAGATCACCGGGAAGTAACACCTGCGGGCCTTAAGCCCGCAGCCAGTCCTCGATTTTTTGTGCCAAGCCGCCCACATGCGGTGCGCGCAGCATGCTCATATGATCGCCCGGAACGGTCATCAATTCAAGACCGGGCCGAGCAGGCGTCGCCACTCGGCGGTTTCGGCCGGTGTTACCTGACCGTTTTCGTCGAGGACCAGCAGGCTTCTTGGCAGGTGAAGCGGGTCCGGCCGGTGGTCGAGCAAGACGCGCAGGTGGGCTTCATCCAGATTGCGCGGGGGTGTCTGGTGGCTGGTCATGCGGGCGAGTTGACCTGCCAGCCGCTCTCCACCTAGCGCGGTGTCATCGCTCTTCACCGCCCGCCATGCGAAGCGCAGCTAGCGGAGCTTGTCCAGCCAGGCGCAATTGGCGTCCAGCATGATTAACGAGGGCGGCGGCATACCCCGTTCGACGAGCGCGCGTGCGGTTTCCAGGGCGAACGCCGCGCCTGCGCTGAAACCGAACAGGCTGATTGGCGCTGGTCCTCCATTGGCTTCGAGCATTGCTGCTGCCCGGCCAGCGATCAAACTGATTGCCGCGTTATCTGCTAAATCCAGCGTTGCTCCAATTCCCTGAACCGGGCGCACGCCGGAGAACGCATGCGCTAGTTCCAGATAATCCGAGAGATGACCGCCAATCACGTGCAGTGCATAAAGCGGACCGCCGGGGCCGCCGCTGTTCATGCGGACCGGTTCAACCGCGCCTGCCCGCGCCGCAAGGCCATCTATTGTGCCCGCAAGGCTATCCACGGCCGCCCCTTCCAGAATTAGGGTCTCCAGGGGAATACGGACGCGGAAGCGCTGCTCGATAGCGATCAGCATGGACATGGCCTGAAGCGAATCCCCGTCGATGTCGAAGAAGTCGTCCGACCGGCCAAAATCCCCATGGCCGAATATATCCCGCCAAATACCGGCAACCGTTTCCTCCGCCGGACTGCTCCATACTTTTGAAGCCTCCGGCAGGGCATGCCCGTCCAAGGGATTTGGTAAGGCATGGCGCAATATCTTGCCGGTGGCCGTGGTGGGCAGGCGTTCGTGCCGGATGTAAAATCCGGGCACCCGCGTCCGAAGATAGGCGCGTATGATTTCTCCCGTTGGTGCAGGCTCGCCTTCCACTTCGAAATGGCAGGCAAGTCGCTGGATGCCGCGCGGGCCGGAAAATCCGGTCACGATAACCCGGCGGACGCCCGGTACGCCCATGATTTCCTGCTCTAAATCAGATGTGCGCAGCGTGTAGCCGCGAATTTTGATCTGGTCGTCTGCGCGCCCTGTCGAGCGGAGCTTTCCGGCAGCATCCGAAACCCGGCGGACGCCCGGTACGCCCATGATTTCCTGCTCTAAATCAGATGTGCGCAGCGTGTAGCCGCGAATTTTGATCTGGTCGTCTGCGCGCCCTGTCGAGCGGAGCTTTCCGGCAGCATCCGAATAGGAAAAGTCCCCGGTGTGGTAGCGCCGCAAACCGGTTTTCGAATCGAGCGGGAATACAGCTGATGAGCGTTCAGGGTCATTGTGATAGCCCTGAATTGTCATTGGCGAGATCATGACCGCCTCGCCGGGTTCACCTTGCGGCACTGGTTGGCCGTCAGGCCCTAGAAGGTGGAAGTACTCTGGCTCAATCGGCTCGCCGAGCGGCGCGGCAGCATAGGGAAATGGCGCACCGTGCCGGTGAAGATAACGGCAAATCAGAACATATTCAGAGAAGCCGTAGCACACAGCCAAGTCAGCGCCGGAAAATACCCACTCGAAGTTTTCGATATCGTCTTTCAGAATGGGTTCGCCGTTGGTCAGAAAGGCCCGCAGGCTCTCAACAGGCGCATCCGCGGCATTCATCACGGCACGCAACATTGCTGGATAACTGTCTGAATAGGTGATCCGCCTCTGCCGCATCCAATCTGGAATACCGGCAGCGCCCCGCCCGGCAAAGTCGTAGCAATACAGTTCGGCACCCCAAAAGAGGCCCGAAATGATGTAGCTGAACCAGACTTGCCCTAACAGGCTGATCCGGTCACCGCGATACACGCCGCCTGCCTTTGATTCTAGAAAAGCGCCATGCATTGCTATCCGCCGGGTGGTCGGCACGCCCTTCGGCTGTCCGCTGGAGCCAGATGTGTACATGGAGTAGGCGGTATCGGCAGGTTCCGCTGCCGCCGGCTCGAACGGAACACCGGTCGGTTTCGGAATGTCCGATATATCGAGCGGCTTGAGTCCAATGGCGTTGATCGTGGCTTCCAAGCCAGGCGAGCCGGTAATAAAGTGTGATGCACCCGCGTGATAGGCGATTGCTGCGACGGCTTTTGGCGGATCGCGCGGGTTAAGGACGACCAACGGCATGTTGGATTTCAATGTCGCAACAAGCACCAGTACCCGCCGGAGGATCGAGGTACCCAGATAGCACACAACCTGGCGCGGTTGTGCGCCATTTGCTGACAGTCCACGGGCGATTTGATCGCTGATCTGGTCAAATTCGCGCCAAGTCAGCTGAAACCCGTCTTCCTCTATGGCCAGAGCGCAGGGTATCTCTGATGCCCGCTCGGCAATCCGCTTTAGGAGTGTTTCCACGAGTCGCTTCTCCTTTTCGGCCAGCCGTTTGGGCTGGAAATCCATAGTTTTTCGAATATATAGCACACGCCCCGCTGCGTTTTAAAACCCTTGCCCGCCGGATGCTGGTGCCACTACATACGCAGGCACCATTTGCAAACGGAGCTGCCCTTCCATGAACCTCTACCGCCTCCTCGCCGCCCGCGCTGAAGCTGGCAACCCTGTCCGTGTCGGTGTGATCGGGGCGGGCAAGTTCGGCTCTATGTTCCTGTCTCATGCCTACCGGAAGCCGGGCTTGCAGCCGATGGCCTGGATGTGGTGGTAGACTCGACCGGCAGCCCGTCGGCCGGTATCCGGCACGTGCTCGCCGCCATCGCGCATGGCCGCCACATGGTCATGGTGAACGTGGAGGCCGACGTGCTGGCCGGGCCGCTGTTGGCCAGGAAGGCGAAAGCGGCAGGTGTGGTCTACTCCATGGCTTATGGCGACCAGCCGGCCCTGATTGCGGAGCAGGTGGACTGGGCCCGCGCTATCGGCTTGGAGGTGATCGCGGCAGGCAAGGGAACGCGCTACCAGCCGCGCTTCCATCAATTGACCCCGGCTACCGTCTGGGACCATTACGGCCTGAGCGCCGCTGACGCGCAGTCGGGCAACCTGAACCCGCAGATGTTCAACAGCTTTCTGGATGGCACCAAGTCCGGCATCGAGATGGCGGCGGTCGCCAATGCGTGTAGCCTGAACCCGCCGAAGAACGGCCTGGCCTTTCCTGCGGTGGGCTTCAACCAGTTCGCGCAAAAGCTGATACCGGCGGAAGACGGCGGCCTGCTGGAAGGCCGCGGCATGGTGGAGGTTGTTGCCAGTGAGGCGCGGGACGGATCACCCCTGGGTGATGATCTGCGCTGGGGCGTCTATGTCACGTTCGATGGCGGGACGGACTATGTGAAGGAGTGCTTCGGCCAATACGGCGTGCTGACCGATGCGAGCGGCCGTTACGCCTCGCTCTGGCGGCCCTACCACCTGATCGGGTTGGAGCTTGGCATTTCAGTTGCGCGCGCTGCCTTGCGTGGCGAGCCCACCGGCTGTGCCGAGGCGTTCCGCGGCGACGTGGTCGCGACGGCCAAGTTTGACATGAAAGCCGGCACGGAGCTTGACGGGGGAGGGGGGCTATACTGTCTGGGGCAAGCTGATGCCCGCCGCGGACTCGCTCGCCATGGGTGGCCTGCCCATCGGCCTCGCGCATGGCATGAAGCTGAAGCGCGATATTTCCCAGGGTGAGTTGATTTCCTGGAACGATGTGAACTTTAACGCCGACGACCCAACCATCGCCTTCCGCCGAGAGATGGAGCGGGCGTTTGGGTAGATGCACAGAGCAATGGATCGCAAGACTGTCCTGCGATCCATTGCCTGGCATAGGAATTTGGCTCAGATCAGGACGATGTCATCGAGTGTGATGATCATCGTGTTGCCACCAATGTCCAGGGTCAGGTCTGTACCGCCATTGGTATTGCCGGTAGCGGAGACCGTTCGCGTCGGCGTCGGCGATATCTGCTTCGCTGAAAAGTTCAAAGGTCTGGTCGTAGGGACCAGGCTGGGTAAAACGGAACAGCAGACTATCGCCCTCGGAGAAATCCAGATCCTGGATCGTATGGTTATCGCCATCATTCAAATAGCGGCCGTCGAAGATGAACTGATCAGCATCATCGCCGCCGATTACGGTGTCATCGCCGTAGCGCATGAAGATAGTGTCGTTGCCGCCCCACCCGCGGAGGTCGTCACTGTCGACACTGCCGATCAGTGTGTCGCCGCCGGGCGAAAGATCGTCGTTTGTGTCCAGCGGCAAACCGAGCTTTTGGAATTTTACGCCGTGAAGCAGCAAGGTAATGTCCTTGCCGTCCACGTTCATTGACAGCGACGTATCGTGTTGGCCGGATGCGGTGGCGGTTATTGCGCCAGCGAGATGGGCCTCTCTTATATCTTCCAGGCTGTTGAAGATGGCACCGTTATGCGCCTTGCCCAGAATTCGCAGATGATTTGATGAGTCAACGGTATTGCTAAACGATTCTTCGTCGAACAGACGGAAGGTTACGTATCACCTTCGCTGAAGTCCAGACCCCGGATCCGGTAGCTGCCGCCGTCATTGACGTAGCGTCCATCCACTAATGAATTTGTCGCCACCGCCGCCGCCCTGGGCGATGTCGTATCCCCAGTGCATCAGAATGGTATCGTTGTTCTGAGTGCCTTCAAGAATGTCGTCGTTAAAGCCGCCTACGATTTTGGCCATTGTATTGCCCTCTATATTCCGATGCGAAGTTGCATCTAAATATAGGATGCATATCATAGCATTGTAAGTCAATTGAATAATATCAAAGTAATTAAGCCCAAAAACCGTGCAAAAATAAACACTTGCGTGCACATATATAATTTAATACCGTTGTTTGAGCAAAAAATTTAGATTCCACCATTTTTCTATCGACGGTGTATATGTGCGTAAGTGTTTCTCTCGAACGTTGTTGTAATTTTGGTCAGTAATTTGTTCTTCCCGTTATTTATAGCACCGCCGATCTATATGAATCGCTTGCGTGATCAATTAGCCAAGTATGATGCTCAAATTCTTAGATTTCGAGCAGATTCACCGGGGGCAAATGGGTCAGGATCTGGACTATTCGTTCGGAAAATAGCGGGCGAAATAACGGGCTGGTTAAGGGGAAATATTGGTTCAGCGGAAAGATTCACGCTGCGTGCGCGACTGGTCCAGGCCCTGGCTCGCATGGATGTGGCGTGCCGGATAAATTATCGCGAAATTGAAGAGTAGGCCGGTCTTGTCCCGATTGGACCGCCCGGCAGATCAGGCGATTTTGCGCCGCTTTGATGTGATCACGCCGGAGTTGAACCCACCCCATGAAAGCTCGCCGCAGAGCCGGGCATATTCGATCTTGGGGCAGCGGTTCATCACTACGCTTAGACCTGCCGCTTCCGCCCGTTCGGTGGCTTCGTCATTGCGTACGGTCAACTGCATCCAGACGGATTTGGCACCGTGTTTTGCCGCGTCGTCGGCAACCGCTCCGGCAGCTTCGGATGCCCGGAAAATGTTGACCATGTCTACGGTTTCCGGCAAATCATCCAGGCTGGCATAGACCTTCTCACCCAGGATTTCCTCCCCCACGGCCCGCGGATTGACGGGGTACACCTTAAAGCCTTTCACTTGGAGATACTTCATTACGAAGTAGCTCGGCCGGTTCCAGTTCGGCGATGCGCCTACCATAGCGATGGTCTTGGTGCTGTCGAGGACGACTTTCAGGTAGGCGTCGGTATAGGTGTCATGGTTCATGGTGAGGCGGACTTTCCTGGCAGCACGTCAGAATTGATCACGAAACTAGCGGGTAATCGGCCATTCTTCTAGCGTGATCGTACCCCCTACGTGGAAGCGCGCCAACGCTCAGCCGTGCGCTGGAAGCGTCCCTGTCGGGTCCGATCAGGCAGAAGCGGTGCCCGGTCGGCGCTTCCGGAATGTGCCGGCCTTTCACTTTACCGACCGGTTTCGCGCCCAACGCGATAAGGCGCTGTGCCTCTGCCTCTTTTTCGTCTGTTTCTGCCTCCAAATGAACATGCGGTTCATGTTCGACCCGTTGAATGATGACCTGAACCTCCCTGTCTGACCCGGCAAGCACCGGACCCGGTAGCAATGGATGTTCAAAATTTTCTCACGTTTTACACTTTAGAATAATTCTAATTTATGTAACGCTCCCTATATGAGTAATCAGTCCCCATATGGGGAGTAGGCAGGTGGCAAACGATTGCAGTGCCAGTGTCGGGTGCCTGTGCTCGTGGCCGATCCAAATTTAGGAGATGGAATAGTGAATGACAGCACCCAAACCGGCGGCAAATGCCCCTTCGTGCATGGCGGCCAGACTTCGACCGGCTCCTCCATCATGGATTGGTGGCCGAATGCGCTGAACCTCGACATTCTGCATCAGCACGATGACAAGACCGATCCGATGGACCCGGGTTTCGACTACCGGGAAGCGGTGAAGACGCTTGACCATGCTGCGTTGAAAAAAGACCTGACAGCCCTGATGACTGAGAGCCAAGACTGGTGGCCGGCGGACTGGGGTCACTATGGCGGTCTGATGATCCGCATGGCGTGGCACGCGGCGGGTACTTACCGCATCGCGGACGGCCGTGGTGGTGCGAATACTGGCAACCAGCGGTTTGCCCCGCTCAACTCTTGGCCGGACAACGGCAACCTGGACAAGGCGCGCCGCCTGCTCTGGCCGATCAAGAAAAAGTACGGCAATAAAATCAGCTGGGCCGACCTGTTCATCCTTGCGGGTAACGTCGCCTACGAGTCCATGGGCTTCAAGACGTTCGGCTTTGCTTATGGCCGCCCGGACGTCTGGCACCCAGAGAAAGACATCTACTGGGGCACAGAGAAGGATTGGCTCGGCTCCTCCCGCTATGACGGCGACGACCGCGCGACGTTGGAGAACCCGCTCGCGGCGGTGCAGATGGGCCTGATCTACGTGAACCCGGAAGGTGTGAACGGCCAGCCCGACCCGCTGAAAACGGCCCAGGACATGCGCGTCACCTTCGCCCGCATGGCGATGGATGACGAGGAGACGGTGGCGTTGACCGCGGGCGGCCACACGGTCGGCAAGGCACACGGCAATGGCGACGCCGCCAAGGTTGGTCCCGATCCGGAGGCGGCTCCCGTAGAGGAGCAGGGGCCTCGGCTGGATCAAGAAGGGTGAGCGCGGCATTGGCCGTGACACCGTCACCAGCGGCGTCGAGGGCGCGTGGACCACCAACCCGACCAAGTGGGACAATGGCTATTTCGATATGCTGCTGAACCACGAATGGGAACTGACCAAGAGCCCGGCAGGCGCTAACCAGTGGAAGCCAGTGTCCATCAAGGAAGAGGACATGCCGGCGGACGTGGAAGACCCTTCCATCCTCTGCATGCCGATGATGACCGATGCCGACATGGCGCTGAAGGTCGATCCGGAATATGCCAAGATTTCCGAGCGCTTTGCCAAGGATCCGGCTTATTTCGACGATGTCTTCGCCCGCGCATGGTTCAAGCTGACCCACCGCGACATGGGGTCGAAGGTCCGCTATCTGGGCCCGGAAGTGCCGGATGAGGAGCTGATCTGGCAGGATCCGGTGCCGACGGGCTCGACCGGCTATGACGTGGCGGCGGTGAAGGCGAAGATCGCGGCCAGCGGCCTGTCGGTTGCCGACATGGTCGCTACCGCCTGGGACAGCGCCCGGACCTTCCGCGCCTCCGATATGCGCGGTGGCGCGAATGGTGCACGCATCCGGCTTGCCCCCATGAAGAATTGGGCGGGTAACGAGCCGGCGCGGCTGGCCAAGGTACTCGCCAAGTTGGAGCCAATTGCGGCGGAGACCGGTGCCAGCATCGCCGACGTGATCGTGCTGGCGGGCAATGTGGGTGTCGAGCAGGCGGCGAAGGCCGCGGGCGTTGACGTGAGCGTGCCCTTCAGCCCAGGCCGCGGCGACGCGAGTGAGGCGCAGACGGATGCTGACAGCTTTGCGCCGCTGGAGCCGGTTCATGACGGCTTCCGCAACTGGCTGAAGGCTGACTATGCACCGAGCCCAGAAGAAATGCTGCTGGACCGCACCCAACTTATGGGCCTGACGGCGGCGGAGATGACGGTATTGCTAGGCGGCATGCGCGTACTGGGTACCAATCATGGCGGCAGCAAACACGGCGTGTTCACGGACCGTGAAGGCACGCTGACGACGGACTTCTTCGTCAACCTGACCGACATGGCCTACAAGTGGCAGCTCGCGGGCGAGAACCTTTATGAGGTGATCGACCGTAAGTCCGGCAAGGCGAAGTGGAGCGCGACCCGCGTAGACTTGGTGTTCGGCTCGAACTCCATCCTGCGCTCGTATGCGGAGGTCTATGCCCAGGACGATAATGCCGGAAAGTTCGTGCGCGACTTTGTGGCGGCCTGGACCAAGGTCATGAACGCCGACCGGTTCGATCTGGCATAACTGCTGGCCTGAAAGGCAAAAGTGCGAGGGCGGGAGCGAAAACTCCCGTCCCTTTTTTTGGGGCCTATATACTTAACTAGCCGCCGACCGCCAAGTTTCATATGCCACGGGAACCATAGCTATCTGATCATCGGCAACACGCTCTCCATCCTTATCCAGAATAAACTGACCATTGGGATGCCGTAAGAAAACGGGGTTCCCGCGCTTATCGATGCCCGATGTAGCTGGGGCGCACATAAACGCTTTGCCGCTTGTGTCGATGATGTTCTTTTCTGAATTCAGATATTCTTCATGAGTAAATTTCTGAACTATTAGCACACTCGGGTTGTTGACGCCGCCGTTGCGACCAAAGGTCTCTTTTGGCAATGCAATTGATGCCACGATCTTTGAGCGTCGAATAAGCCAGTCTCGAATGAAAGCGAGGCCTGAGTTTGTGAGTATCCCATCGGGTAGAACGATGCCCATAAAACCACCGGGTTTCAAGAAGTTCATCCCCGCTTCAAGAAAGAGTTGCTCGGCTGGCATCGCTGAACGTCGGTTCTCAGCTCCCCAATTCGACAGTTTGGACCTGTCACGCTTTTGTGCCGCCCCAAGTGCTCGTTTAAGCCACCTTTCGTTCGAAGGCGACGGGGCTTTTCCAAGCCAGTGCTTTGTGACGGCGGCGCGGATTGTAGAAGCCGTTGATGTACTCGAAGATTGCCATCTCAGCTTGCCGCCTTGTTTCCCAGGACCGTCGCCAGATCAGCTCTGCCTTGATGGTTTTGAAGAAGGTTTCGACAGCGGCGTTGTCGTAGCAGTTTCCCCTTCCACTCATCGATACCTTGAACCCATGCTGGCGCAGGATCTTCTGGTAGTCGTGAGAACAATATTGGCTGCCACGGTCTGTATGATGGATGCAGCCCTTCGGTGGTGCCCGGAAGGCAATGGCCATATTTAGCGCTCTGATGGCCAAGTCGCGTTTCATCCGGTTACTGACGGCCCAGCCGATGACGCGCCGGGAATGCAGGTCCAGGATCACTGCCAGATACAGCCATCCCTCCCGCGTCCAAACATAACTGATGTCGCCCGCCCATTTCTGGTTGGGCTTGCCCGCTGTGAAGTCCCGATTCAGCAAATTCGGTGAGATGTTGAACTTGTGATCGCTGTCTGTCGTCACTTTGTGCTTGCGTGTTCTAACAACAGATATGCCGTTCTGGCGCATCAACCTGCCAACACGGCGGTGGCCAACATCCAAGCCGATCTCCTTTAGCTCCTCGGTCATTCTTGGCCGACCATAGCTGACCAGGCTGAGACGCGACTGCTCTCTGATGTGCGCCAACCTCACCATATCAGACCGCTGTCTGCGGCTGGCCGGACGGGTGCGGAAAGCCCGCAATCCGCGCGGGCTGACACCGACAACATGGCATAAGCGTTTGGCTGGAAAGCTGTCACGGTGCTCTTCGATGAACCTAAACCTCATTGCTTTAGGCCCGCGAAGAACTGGGTGGCCTTTTTTAGGATGTCCCTCTCCTCCTTCAGGAGCCGGTTCTCCCGCCGAAGCCGGTCATTCTCTTTGGCGAGGCTCAAATCCTCTTTGGAAACCACGTCTGTGTCTCGATGCGCGGTGATCCATTTGTTCAGTGTTGACATGCCAACACCCAGATCGTCGGCCACTTGCTTACGCGTTAGCCCGCTTGTCAGCGCGATCCGCACCGCATCCTGGCGAAAGTCGTCTGTCCGTTTCAGTCCCATAGTCAGTCTCCTTTGTTGCAGTAAATGCTATCAAAGGAGCGGCATCAAACCGCGACAGGTCCAGTTGGTATTGTGCTAGCACATGAGCATCGTCCACTTTGACATCATCGCCGAACGGTGGGTTCGTTATGACAACGTCCATTGAGCCGAACGGGATAGCCCGCCGTGCTTCGTCACACCATTCACCGGGACGCAGCAGGGAACTTGCCCGATGGACGTTTGTCGATCCATCGCCGTACATCACTAAATTCATCTGGGCAGTTCTAACGAGACAGGGGTTGATGTCTGTGCCGTAAAGGTTCTGACCGCAAATCTGTTTGATCCTGTCTCTGACGGCTAGTATGGGGTCAGGGTTTCGACGCGCAATCTCCTGCGCATTAAGCCGATTGCGCAGATTGTCGATCCACGACACTAGGAATCCACCAGTTCCACAGCAGCAATCGACCACCTTGATCGATCCCAAGTCGGTTTCCTCGAAGTGCTGCATGATGATTTGCACTGTCATGTCACACACATTTCGGGGGGTAAAATACTCGCCCCTATCCCCACGCAGATTAGCCCCGACGAGCGTCTCGTAGGCCTCTCCCTTTACGTCTGTTGGGCTATTGAGGATTGAGATAAATTGAAGCTCAGCAACAACATATGCGGCAACCGAGGGCTCAAGCTTGATGCTCTCATCTAGCCGGAAAATGAATGGGTAGTTGCGCTTGACGTGCTCAAAGAGTGGATTGAGCCGTTCTGCCACTAGTTTCCGCTGTCCGCCTATCGACTGGAGAAATCGAAAAGTCCAGTTCCAGCCCACCTTCCTGTTCGTCCCACGTCTTACAGAAAATCAGTTTTAGCATTTCCTGGAATGCTTCGGCTTTTTGAAGTCCGCCGTTCACATGAATGAAGTTGTGGCACCGCCGGAAAACAGATGTCAGTTCGTGGACCGTCCGTAAATCGGTTCTTTGTGGCCGTCGCGGCGCGTTGTCGCCAAACCTCGGAATATCTGCAACTTGCGAGATATGGCCTTCACTGTTCTTTTGATAGCCGCGCATTTCTTGCCCGACCCAAAGGCCATATTGGGCCGGGCATGCCGACATGTAGCTTATCAACTGGCCGTCACCGGATTTACCATCGGACGGTTTGATGTCATCGCGCTTCACCTCAATGCAGATCGCAATGTTCTCTTGCTTGTGCTCACTTCCAGGCCGAAAGATGGTGAGGTCACACTTTTTGGAAGCGCGACCCATCTTGATCTTGGTCTCCACCCCAATATCAACCTTTGGGTATCCGTAGTCCACCACAAGCGCCCGCGCCCAACGTTGTCGCACATTTTCTTCAAGGGTATCTAACCGCAGTACGCTAGTGATGAAGCACAGAACCTTCCCCGGTGGAATTAGCGGAACAATCTTCTCTTCACTCCGCATTTGGCAGCGCCTTCTTCAATCGCAAAACCGCTTTTTTCATAGTCGCCAACCCGTCAGCCCTCATTGCATCAGAGCGATCGGCGAGGTCAGAAACGCGAGCCATAGCCTCTCCACCTAATTCCGGTACCAAACAAGAACCAACCTGCTCTGCAGTCACATGGTCTATCTGTCCACCGTGAGTATGGCTCAAAATTTGAATCTGAGCCAAGCTCGTCGTCAAATAGGCGCGCAAAAACCCCCTCGTTTTTGGGTCATGCGGGATAACCCGAACGATATCATGCGTTCCAGCGCTTCCAACGAGAGCATCAGGCACATCAAAGACGCGCCCAATGGTCCCTGAGCATGTCAGAAGGATCATCCCTTTTTCTAGGATCAACGGCTCCATCTTTACGTTTGATGCGTATGAAAGGTACCGCTCTTGGGCTGGGAGGCCGAGCGCAAAATACCCCATGAGATCAGTCGCATTGAGATAAGGAAGACCATGGTCAGCATCTTTGGCCCAGATACGAGTAAACATGCTCGGGAGACGAACCTCGGCGAACTTAGTCAGCGGGGCCAGATCAACCCCTAACGCCCTCAAGTTTGCATCGTTTTCCATGACCACAGGGTCATAGTGCTCCGCATCCAGCTGCTTGCTATCTTGATCAAACACCTGCTCGACAGACACTTCCCATCCAATGGGTGTAGTAAGTTGCTCGATCAACTCACGGTGGTCTGGGGGAGAGGGTTCATCTGCTGTGGGTTTATCCGTTCCAAGAAGGGCACCTACTACATCGTCAAAATCGGCATTTAGAGGGTCAATTGTTTTTGGCGATTTAGACATTTGCGGTTAGCTCCCCGTAGGTCAGGCGCTTACCGGACATCCCGTCGATTGTCTTGCCAATAAAGGCTATCGTCCCAATCTGTGCCGTGTTGTGGCGGAAAGAGAACTCGTTCACATAGCGATGCAGGTGCTTTTCGCTCATGTAGTGGTAAATGCCGATGTACCCACGCTTGAGCAATGACCAGAAGCTTTCGATGCCGTTTGTGTGAGCCATGTCGCGGACGTACTCACCCCCGCAGAGTGTCGGACCGTCTTGTGGTCGAACCCATGCTTGGGGAGTGAACGGTAAGCCCTGAACTCATCTGTAACAACCGTTGCGCCGTCTGGTGCGTTATCCTTAATGAAACCCACGAGGGTAGCGCCATCGGTGCGCTTCACTGGTGCAGCGCGAACTGCGCCGTGTTGATCGCGCATACCCACAACAGCGGTTTTTCCTACAGCGCCACGGCCAACGCGCAACTTTTTGTCAGCGTGCTTGTTGCTCTCTTTACCGCCGATGTAAGTCTCGTCAACTTGCGTATGGTCACCCATGTCGCCACTGTTTTTGCCCTTCATCCCTGTTTCGCGGATGCGCTGCGCAAGAAACCATGCGGTTTTCTGCGTGACGCCCAATTCGCGGGCCATCTGTGTGCTAGGGATGCCTTTGCGGGCGCTGGTTAGCATGTAGATCGCCAGCAACCACTTGAGCAAAGGAAGGCGGCTTTCGGCCAAGACGGTGCCGGTGCGAACGCTGAAATGCTTGCGGCAGTCTTTGCAGCGGTAAGCCATGGGCTTGTGGTCTTTGCACTCAGTGACGCTGACAGAGCCGCAGTGACCACAGACAGGCTCATCCCCCCAACGCTTAGCCTCAAAAAACTTGCGCGCTGCGTCCTCGTCCGGAAACTTGGCGAAGAATTGAAAGGTCGAAAGTGTTTCGGGCTTGCTGCACATCGGGCGTCTCCTTCTGACACCCTTGTAACCTAAATAGCCAAGCTCCGCAAGCGCTTTTTGGCTAGTCAAGTATATAGGCCCCCAATTAATATTTAAGGGCTTATCTATCAACCCAGCGGCAGTACAGGCTGTGCCGCCCCTTTGGCCCGCGCCACAGAAGGCGTCGGAAACCGCTTGCCGTTAAGAATGTCCTGAACGGTCAGCAATTGCATTCGCGAATACTGAACACCCATGACTTCAAGATCGCCTGCCGCCGCCATTTCGCGAGCAAAGTTCCGCATCTTAGTCGGCCCTGGATTGTCCATGATGATTAAGCCTGCCATGGGCACATTTTCGCGTTCAAGAACCCCTCGGAGGTTCCGCACAACACTGATACCGATATTTCTGCCGCCCTTCACTTCCAACACCATGCTTTCAAGATTGCGTCCTCCCATATCAAAATAGAGCCGCCCGTCAATACCGCCATCAGCCGTCTTTCGCGCAGTGACAAAGCCGTCGATCTGCTCAATTGCCCATTTCTGAAAATGATATTTATCACGTTCCCATAGATCGCGAGCGCCCTCGATGTTGTGTGGGACACCCTCGATCTCAAAATCAATACCATTCTTCAAACCAAGCCGATCTTCCAGCCGAACCTTCGCGACACGCTTGATTGCGTGAATGGCTATATCGATCCCGATCCACTTGCGATCAAGTTTGTGGGCAGCTTCCAGCGTCGTAGCACACCCGCAGAACGGATCGAACACCACATCACCTTCGTTGGTGCTGGCAGCAATGATCCGCTCCAATAGGGCAAGTGGTTTTTGAGTCGCATAACCAAGTCCTTCACTATGGGTCGTTGCCAACATTGAAATTTCCCACCAGTCGCGGGCTGTTACAATTGAATACGTCCCTTTTTGATCTTTATAATATTTAATGGCACCACCATGGCCGCCTCCGGATTGGCCGTAAGATTTGATCTTTAACTGATTAAATTTGCAATATCTGTGATTTCTTGCATAAAATAGAATTGTATCATGTTTTTTTGCAAACCAGCGTTTGCTTGCGCCGCCAGATTTGTAACACCAAATGATCTCATTCCGAAAATTTCCGTGCCCCAAGATGCCGTCCATCATCACCTTGATGTAATGACTGGCAGTAGGATCGCAGTGTAGATAAATTGATCCGGTCGGTTTGAGAATACTCCGCATGGGCAAGAGTCTCTCGGTCATGTAGCTGAGATAGGCAAGTAGGCCAGGCTGCGTCTTGCGCAGGGCGTTACACCAAATTTTCCAGAGCTCGGTGATACCGTCATCAACACCGGATTCTCTCATAAGGATTGGCATATTTCTGATTGCCCGTTCGCGATCTTCATCCAAAGTCCACAGATCGGAGAAAGCTTCAATCTGGTCGGGTAATGGACGGCCTGTCTCATCCTTATAAATCGCATTGTAATCACGGTTTGAGTTGAAAGGGGGATCCAAATAAATCAGATCAACACTGCCTAACGGCATTTCTCGCATGACAGTCAGGCAGTCGCCATAAAAGAGTCGGTTCATTTAAAGCATCCCCGCATAAAAGACCCGAAGGCGTTGTCGTTCTTGCGTTGATTGTACTTCCAGCATGCTTCCGCGACATAGAGCGGCATATAGCATTTTCGATAATGATGATGCGATCCGTACCAGGCCCGTTTGAGAAGTGACCAGAAGCCTTCAATGGTGTTGGTATGGATGTTGCCGAAAACATATTCGCCCTTGCTATGATTGATTGTGGCGTGCGCCATGGTTGCCCGAACAGCGCTGTAAGCCTTGAATTCATCAGTGATCAGCAGCGAGCCTTCGGGATCGACGCTGCTACGAATGAAGTTTAGAATGTCCTTGCCAGTCAGGCTGCTGGCGACACGGGCAACGACTTTACCGCCGCGTTTTACCGCGCCAATAACCGACGTTTTGCGTGTCCCTCTTCATCGCGGAGGAGGTGGAGGAGGTAAATCGTTGTTATTAAAACGTTTATTTCGCTTGTGTGGTTTACCACCTACATATGTTTCGTCAGCTTCAACAATTCCTTGTAACAGGATTTCACCCTGCTTGCTTGCCATTTCAGCGCGGATGCGTTTCTGCATAAACCATGCTGATTTTTGATTCATATCTAGATCACGGGCAAGCTGACAACTTGATAGGCTTTTCCTGGCATTAACAATCAAGGCAACACCCAAAAACCATTTTTGAAGGGGTATTTTGGTTTTTTCAAAGACTGTACCAGCCAGGACGTTGAAGCTGGATTTGCATCCATGACAGTTCCATCGGCCAATGCGGTCTTGATCATCTTTACAAGCCACGTTTGTAGCCCCGCAATGCGGGCAATGTGGATCATCGCCCCAGCGAACTTTTCTAAATGCGCAATGCAGGCTTCCTGATCCGGGAACTTATAAAAAACGCTGGTGATGTTCATGATTTCCTCCGTGTGCAACATATATAGCATCAAATGCGCAAAAAATCAAGCCCTTAACTACTAATTGCGATTCCTTTTAACGGCTCTCCTGCTAGAGCAGTGCCGGTCCAAATTGAGCCGCTATCGCGATCAATTTGCTAGGTAAGATGCTCTAACTCTTAAGATATAGAGCAGATCCCGATCCAAGCGGATCGGGATCTGCTTTAGCTATGGCTTGGCACGGGTCCGGTCAAGGGCCTGATCGATACGCCGGTCATGGATAGAGGCCGCCAAATTCGATGACAACGGTGCCGCCGATGCACGCTACCGCGGGTAGATGGTCTCGCGTTTGTTGTAATCGTAATACGGCTGTTCCTGCACCGTGTCCCGGCGGGTCGGGTCTTTGACCCCGACGCGGTAGTCCCGGAACGTGTCGCAGGCGGACAGCGCCAATGCCAGGCTCAGGCAGGCCAGTACTCTGATCATTGGCGCTCTCCTAAAGTGCGGTGCTTAACGCTTGGGATTGTAGAACGGTGCGTTGTTCATCAGCACGTTCCGCTGGGCAATCAGGTAGCCAGCCTCACCGGTCTTCGCCAGGAAGGCGTGCCAGGCCGGATCGGCCTGCATGGCGGTGCGTTTCGCCTCACGATCAGCGGCGTTCTCATAGCCCCAGATGTGCAGGTAGGTATTCACTTCGCCCGATTCCGTAATGCCGTAAAAGATCGGCTGGCCCAGGTGCTTGGTCTGCACGGCCAGGCCTTCGGCCTCATACATTTCCATCTGCTTTTTGATGGTGCCGGGACGGCAGGTATAGGTGCGAACGTCGAACAGCATAGGGTTTCTCCCTTAAGGATTGCTTGATGCGGCGAACCTTAACCCATTCGGGCAATTACCGCTTCTCCAATTTCCTGTGTACCGGTGTCACCCCCAAACTCCGATGGGCGGATGGCGTTGTCAGCAAAGCCTTTTTCGACCGCTGCTTCGATCAACACCGCCGCCTCAGCACAGGCAGGTACGTCGTGCTGCTGGGCCAGCCAATCCAGCATCATGGCTGCCGATAGAATCATGGCCGTTGGGTTGGCGATGCCCTGGCCTGCGATATCGGGCGCGGAGCCATGCGCCGGCTGGAACAGGCCGTGCTTGTCACCCAGTTCCGCGCACGGTGCCAAACCCATGGAACCAACAATCCCGGCCCCCAGGTCGGAGATGATGTTGCCGAACAAGTTTTCCATCACCAGCACGTCGAAGTCCCAGGGCTTGCGCACCATGTCCAGCGCCATGGCGTCGACATACGAATAACGGCGGGCGATATCTGGGAAGGCAGCCGCCCGCTCGTCATAGACCTCCCGGAACCAGGCAAAGGCGGGGAAGACGTTGGATTTGTCCACGCAGGTCAGCTCACCCTTTTTACCCTTGGCTTTGCGGCTCTGGGCCAGGCGGAAGGACAGGTCGAACAGCCGCTCACAGACGCTGCGAGTCATGGTGAGCGTCTCGCTTGCCTGCTCGTGGCTGACCTTGGAGCCACCATTCAGGCTGGCAAACAGGCCCTCCATCGACTCGCGCACGATGATCATGTTGATCTCCGCCGCGCGTGCGCTGCCCAACGGGCCCGGCGCATTGGGGAAAGTCTTGACCGGGCGCAGGCCTGCGTAAAGCTCATAGGCCGTGCGCATGCGCAGATGAGGCGCAATCTCGGTCCCGTCCTCATACCGCACAGACGGCAGGCCCATGGCACCCAGCAGGATGGCATCCGCATCGCCGCCCGCATTGAAGTCGGCGGCGTTAATGTCTTCCTTGTATTTCTGGTAGTGCACAGCGCCTGCAGAATTAGGTGTTCAGCGACAGTGAAAAGCCCCCGGTCTTAGCCTGCGCTGCACTCAGCACCGCCTCTGCCGTTGCCATGATCTCCGTCCCGATGCCATCGCCCGGATAGGCCGCAATGGTGAAGTTGGTGTTCTGCATGAGGCCACTTTCAAGTTGGATATCTATCGGAGTGCACAATACGCAGCGTTTTGCTCCAATACCCAAACACTTTGCAAGGTTGGTGGGACTCGCCCGACCGAAAACACCATCTTTAACCCATTTGGGTGATGGCGGGAGATCCGGAGCATCTAAATTCGCAGCAATATCTAATCCAAGAGGACTTCTGATGATGCCGCTATTCAAACACATGTTCGCAACCGCAGCCCTGCTGCTTTCTATTGCAACGATTTCCGCGCATTCGTACGCCGTGACGTTGATCGAAACCTCAGACTTCTCCGGCACCGCGCCATCGACCGGTGCCCTGGTGTTTCTGACACCAGGCACCAACACGGTCACTGGCTCTCTCAGCGGGGAGTGCGTCGGTTCCACGGGCAACCGGGATTGCAGTGCGCCAGGCTCGCAGCTCGACAATCGGGACTATCTCGCGTTTCTAATTCCCGCCGTTCACACCCCATCGACCTGAAATACCTGCCACCGATGGCAGATGAGAGCCGCCGCCGTTCCCTCTTCGTGGCCATCGACAGGGCAACGCGTTGGGTTGTTGTCAGGGTCTACAACAGCAAGACAGCGGCCAATGCCCGGCGCTTCCTGCGCGCCTGCCCGATGCGGATCCGCCCCATACTCCCGGATAATGGAAAAGAGTTCACGGATCGCCTCTTCGGTCTGCGCCAGCGCGCCGCAACAGGCGCGCATGAATGCGACACGCTGGGCGCCGCCCTCGATATCGATCATCGCCTGACGCCGCCTAGGTCACCTCAGACCAACGGTATGGTCGAACGGTTCAATGGCCGCATCGAAGAGGTTCTGCAGAGCCATCCCTTCCGATCCGGCGAGGTTCTGGAAGCCACGCTGCTTCGCTATGTCTGGCTTTACACCCAGCCGCTGCCGCAATCAGCCCTGGGCAGCAAGACGCCCTTGCAGGCACTGAAGGGATGGCGCAAACTCAAACTAGAGCTGGTCAGGAAACAGCCATATTACCTTCCAGGATGGGACACATAACCTATGTCGGTATTGCCCGGATTGACCGTTGCGGCGAACCGGTCTGGACGCAGAGAGATGGCAAGGCGCACCACTCGATTGCGCCGGCAGCCGACGGCGATTTCTGGATCTCTGGCCTGAAGTCGCGCCGCGTGCGGGACGAGGACCGGGCCTATCTGGCGCAATTCGGCGGCCTGGAGCCCCCCATATACGAGGACCTGTTCATCAAGATTTCGCCCGATGGTGAGATACTGCAACGCGTTAGCTCACTGGAAGTGCTGCAGCAGAAAAATCTCATGCATCTGTTGTACCAGAACGGAAGCCGCCCGCCCCGCCGCGGACCGAAGGACCCCGGTTTCCGCAACGACGTGATGCACCTGAACGACGTGGAGGAGCTGTGGCCCGCCATGGCCGGCAGAGCTATCCCCTGTTCGAAGCAGGCGACATCGTGGTGTCGTTGCGACAGCTCAACACGGTGCTGGTGCTCAATCCATCGACGCTGGAGGTGAAGTGGACCGCCAACGAGCCACTGATCCTGCAGCACGACCCGGATTTCATCGGCGGCGGCAAGATCGGCGTATTCAACAATAACAATGACCGCACCGCCCGCGGCACCTTTCTGGGAGGCAGCCAGATCGTGATCTTCGAGCCGCACACGGACACGCACGAAGTCCTGTACCCGACAGAGAAGTCGCCGCCCTTCTTCACCGCGTTTGCGGGTAAGTGGCAGTTGCTGCCGAACGGCAACATCCTGACCGTCGAAGCCCGTGCCGGCCGCGCGCTGGAAGCCAACCCGGCTGGCGAAACCGTCTGGGAATGGGTCAGCGAGCGCCTGGACGGCACGCACGTGCCGGAGGTGCTGGAAGCCACCCGCTACGACCTCAGCCCCGAGACCGTTGCCAGCTGGAAGTGCGGTGGATAGACCCGGGTGCCGCACCATCCGCAAAACCACCTAAACGAAACTAAACTTTTATGCGCAAAACTAAACTTTTGAGGCCCAAAACGGTTTAGGTGCGGTTTAGGTCAGGTTTACCGGAAGTGTACCTCCTGTTTAGCCAATGTTGCGCTATCGATGTGCCGGATTCGAGTTCCACTCATCCTCACCAACATCGTCTACCAGATGCCGTCCTGCGGAAGTCCCGAACCTCCCGCCCAGCGGAGCACCGCCGCCAGTTTCCCACCGTCTTCACCCTAGCAAACCCCGGTAAACATCCCTTTAACGCCGCCTTCAATATTCCCTCGCCCCGTGCCCGGCACAGGGTCCATGCCAGAGCGCCAACCACAAAGCCCGCACTTTAGGAGACGCCACCAGACCCCCACTACCAGCCCGGCGTAGTTTGCCATCGTCTCTCTGCCCTCGCTCATGCGCGGCGCTTCGGCATAACCTGCATCACACGGTCATCCAGACCATTGAACCTATCAGATCCAAACCGAACCACTTTCGAATTCCCGGAACCACCAACGACTTGCAAGCGTTGGCTGATTCCAACCGCGAACCACGGAACAGGTCCTGGACGCCCTGCGCTCGCGCGCAATGCTCCGGGCGTTCACTTTTTCAGGCGCGACAAAGCCCTCCCCGCACCGCTATCTGGCGCACTCACAGCATCCCTGCCACACTCCCGACCAATCACAAACATTCCCTTACGAGGAACCCCGCCCATGCCCATCCAAATCCCCTCCGCCTCCGGGCTCAAAGACAAAGTTGCCATCGTCGTCGGCGGCGGCGCGCGTGGTGACGGCATCGGCAATGGCCGCGCCGCCTGCCTGCTCATGGCTGCCGAAGGGGTGAAAATCCTGGTGGTGGACCGTGACCAGGCGCTCGCCGGGCGCACGGCAGAGATAATCCGCGAGAACGGCGGCACCGCTGACAGCTTCGCTGCTGATGTCACCCAGTCCGGCGACTGCCAGGCGATGGTGGCCAAGGCCCTCTCCCTCTGGGGCCGGGTCGACTATCTGGACAATAATGTGGGTATCGGCTCCTCCAAAACCGTGGTGGACGAGACGGAGGACGAGTGGGACCGGGTCATGAACGTCAATGTCAAAACCATGATGCTGACGTCCAAACACGCCATCCCCGCCATGGCGGAAACCGGCGGCGGTGCCATCGTCAACATCTCCTCCATCAGCGCACTGAGGCCCCGCGGCCTGACGGCCTACTCCGCCAGCAAGGGCGCGGTGATCGCCCTTTCCCGCGCCATGGCCGTGGATCACGCGCCCCAGGGCATCCGCGTGAACTGCGTCGCCCCCGGCCCGGTTTACACGCCCATGGTCATCCGCAATGGCATGAGCAACAGCGCCCGCGCCGGCCGCCGCAACGCCTCCCCGCTGAAGATCGAGGGCGAAGGCTGGGACATCGGCAACGCCGTCATGTTCCTGATGAGCGACCGCGCCCGCTACATCACCGGACAGACCTTGGTCGTGGACGGCGGATGCACTATCGTCGGCCCAGCGCGCGAGTCCAATGAGTAATCTGGATCATAACTCCCGCCCCTTAAAAACTGCCTAACGCTGAGGAAACGCACCATGAGTGTCACCGATACCGACCGCCTGCTGTTCGAGGTTGAGGACATGGTCGCCACCATCACCCTCAACTTCCCGGAGAAGCTGAATGCCTTCAACAATGAGATGCTGCACGCCTGGGCCGCCCGTCTGGTGGAATGCCGCGAGCGCGACGACATCCGCGTCATCGTCGTGACCGGCGCTGGCCGTGGCTTCTGCTCCGGTGGCGACACCGGCAACATGGGCAGCAGCGACAAGGGCAGCCCGCGGGAGGCCAAGGAAGGCCTGCAGAACAATATCCACCCGATCGCGCTCACGCTCCAGACCATCGACAAGCCGGTGATCTGCGCGCTCAACGGCGTTGCCGCCGGTGCCGGCCTCGACATGGCGCTGCATTGCGACATCCGCTATGCCGTCGCAAGCGCCCGTTTCGCTGAGACCTATACTCGCGTCGGCCTCGTGCCCGGCAACGGTGCTGCCTGGACCCTGCCCCGCACGGTCGGCGTGCAGAAGGCGCTGGAGATGCTCTGGACCGCCGATTTCGTGAACGCGGAGCAGGCCAAAGAGATCGGTCTGGTGCTCGACGTGTTCCCAGACGAGACCTTCCGCGAAGACGTGATGGCCATCGCCAAAAAGATCGCCAAAAACGCGCCGATTTCAGTGCGTTACATTAAGCGGCTTGTATACCAGGGCCAGACCATGGACCTGCGCACCCATTTCGACCAAGTCTCAAGCCATATGATCGTAGCGCGCACCAGTTCCGACCACGTGGAAGCCATTGACGCCATCCGCAACAAGCGCGAGCCGAAATTCACTGGGCGTTAGCAACTGCTTAAAAAATAGGGTGAATCACAACTTACCTTCCTGTATCTTCTGTCCGGTCGATAGCTAAAACAACAACATTAAAGCGGGAAGCTACAGGAAATGAAGAGAAACCTACTATCAGTCCTGTTGGCGTTGAGTATTGCCGGAACTGCCCACGCCAAAAACATTCACTTGGTCATTCCAGGGTGATGCACAATCCCTGGACTCTTACGTCCTGAACGAGACCTTCTCTCTGGGTCTCTTGGGCAACGTCTATGAAGGTCTGATCCGCCGTGGCACCGATTTGGCCATTGAACCCGCTCTGGCGGAAAGCTGGGAAATCCTGGAGCCAACCAAGTGGCGTTTCCACCTGCGCAAGGGTGTGAAGTTCCACAACGGCAATAACTTCAACGCAGACGATGTCATCTTCAGCGCCAATCGCGTGCGCGCAGGTGGCTCTGATCTCAAGATCCGGATCG
>CBDBCB010000002.1:0-39667 GCA_965202745.1 Alphaproteobacteria bacterium | reverse complement strand
TTTGGACGATCTGCCGGGCGATAGTGTGGTTTATGACATCGTCTACGTGCCGCTGGAGACGGACTTGCTGGCCCAGGCCCGCGCCAGGGACCTTGGTTGTGTGGATGGGCTCGGCATGTTGCTGCATCAGGCGCGGCCGGGTTTTCACCGTTGGTTTGGCGTGGACGCACAGGTGACAGATGACCTGTATCGCACCGTGGTAAAGGGTTTGCTGCCATGAAACGTTCGGTTTTTGTTATTGGACTGACAGGCTCTATCGGTATGGGCAAAAGCACGGCAGCAGCGATGCTGCAGCGCAGAGGTCTGCTGATATTCGATGCGGACGCGACTGTGCATCAATTGATGGGTGTCGGCGGCAGTGCGGTTGCAGCGGTCGAAGAAGCCTTTCCCGGTGTGGTGAAGAACGGAGCCGTTGAGCGGCCGGAGTTGGGCAAGCGGGTCTTCGGCGACTCGGCGAAGTTGAAACAGCTGGAACGCATCCTGCATCCGCGGGTCGGCCAGGCGGAGCGGGCATTTCTGGCCAGTGTCGCCCGTCAGCGCTTGCCCATGGCAGTGCGCGACGTGCCTCTGTTGTTTGAGACCGGCGGTCAAAAGCGCTGCGATGCCACCATCGTCGTCAGCGCCCCGGCGCATATTCAGGCGGCCCGCGTGTTGGCGCGGCCTGGCATGACTGTGGAGCGCTTGGAGCAAATCCGCGCCAAGCAAATGCCAGATGCGCAGAAGCGTCAGAAAGCGGACTTTGTTGTCCCAACAGGGCTTGGCAGGCGCGTGACCTGGGATGCGCTAGGCCGGGTTTTGCGCGTCTTGAAGGGGTGACGGGGAGCAGATGATGCGGGAAATTGTACTGGATACGGAAACTACTGGCCTGGATCCCTTAACCGGCGACCGGGTGGTCGAAATCGCAGCGTTGGAGTTAATCAACCACCTACCGACGGGCAACCACTACCATGTCTACTTGAATCCTGAGCGGGATATGCCGGCTGAAGGGTTTGCTGTGCATGGGCTGTCGGAGCATTTTCTATCGGACAAGCCGTTGTTTGTGACCGAAGCCCAAGAGTTTCTGGATTTCATCGCTGACTCGCCATTGGTCATCCATAATGGCGCATTCGACATGAAGTTTCTGAACGCAGAGATGGCGCGGGTGAAGCGGCCGAACCTGTCCTATGACCGGATGATCGATACGCTGACCATTGCCCGCAAACGCTACCCGGGCGCGCCAGCCAGCCTCGATGCGCTCTGTCGTCGCTTCAGTATCGACTTGTCGGTTCGCACGCTGCACGGCGCACTGGTCGATTGTCAGCTGCTGGCGGCTGTGTATCTGGAGATGGTCGGTGGGCGGCAACCTGGCTTGGTGCTGGCCGATGACAGCAAACCACAGGCCAGTAATAGGCGCTCAGGCAGGGTTGGCAGAGGCCAACCGCAACCAGGACGCTCCAACCGGGCAGCACCACCGCCGGTGACACAGACCCGACCGCCCCGACCTCACGCGGCCTTGCCGGAAGAAATAGAGCGTCACCGCACATTTGTCGGCAGCGCTCTGAAAGACGCAATTTGGTTGAAGGACGAGGCGCCTAGTTGAGCTTTGTCTCGTCGTCCGGGGCAGCCTGAACCGGCGGCGCTTCGGCGGCACCGCCATTTGCAGCAGCCTGCTGCGCTGCCTGTTGCTTCGCCACCATCTGCTGATAAAAAGCGATGAAGTTGACCGGGTTCATCAGCAGCAGCGGGTAGCCGCCGTCACGGGTGGCATTGGCCAGAACGGAACGGGCGAACGGGAAAAGCTGGCGCGTACCTTCGATCATGGCAACCGCGGTTACCTGCTCGGCAGGCACTTCGGCAGCAATCTGACAGACGCCGCCGTAGGTCAACTCGACCAGGAATACGGTCTGTTCGTTGACGGTAGCGTTGGCGTTGATTTTCAGCAGGATCTCAAACTGGCGCTCGCCCAGTTGCTTGCCGTCGAGATCAAGATTAATGGCGATCTGCGGTGCTTGGTTCTGACCGCCAAGGGCAGCCGGCGCACCCGGATTTTCAAACGACAGATCCTTGACGTACTGAGCCTGGATCGTGATCGGCTGCTGGCCCGGTGCAGGCGTGTTCATGAATCGGTTTCCTTTTTCTCGCGCTACGGTATTTTTAGCGCTGGATTGCGCGGCGAAAGTTAATTGTGACTGCCGCCTAGCACGGGCCGAACAGTCCGGCAATTAGCCGTTGCGCCGCCCCTTGCCGTCTTTGTGCAGTGGCAGAATGATAGTTTCGGCAGGCTCTGACGGCTTTGGCGGATTGCTGGCGGGCGCATTCGGATCCGAGACGACTTCATAGTTGGCATCGACGATATAGCCACTTTGACCGGGGCCGTAGTGCGGGCCATGGTGACGGTGGCCTTGGGCGAACCGGACGCCGCCGCTCCATTCCGCTACCGAGATCACACTGCCGGAAATGCCAGGGATCAGTAGCAGCAGGCTCATCGCATCGGTGATGAAGCCGGGGATCAGCAGCAGGATGCCGGCAAAAGCCAGGCGGATGCCGGTCAGAATCGCGCCGACCAGCACTTCGCCAGTAGCTCGTTCCTGTTGCGCAGCGCGGATGGCGGACATACCTTGCTGCCGGATTAGATAGATGCCGAAAAATGCAGTACCCACGATGGCTGCGACCATTGGCCAAAAACCAAAGGCGGCACCTGCTTGAATCAGCAGCAACAGTTCGACGATGGGCAACCCCACCAGGAAAACGAGACTGAGCATCCTTGCCCTTCTTGTAGCAAAAGCTTATGTGTAGTGTTCAAGCGTTGGCTGGCAAATCACCGACGTTTGCCGGACCATGACACGGTTGGCTGTTCGTGGCGAGTGCAAGCCAGAAATCGCCCTAAACGGCCGCGGAGCGCTTAAAATGGATGGCGGATCGGCCTTCATCGAAATACTGGTATTTGGGATGGTTGCAGCATTCCTGATTTTGCGGCTGCGCAGTGTGCTGGGCCGCCGAACGGGACATGAACGCGACCAGCGCTCTAAAAACCATCCGGCAGAGGCTGCGAACAAAAACCCGCGTCAGGATGACAAGGTTGTGCAACTTCCTGGCATTGCAAGGGGCAATGATCGATTGTCCAACGGAATTGCCGATATTCAGCGCGCAGACCGGAACTTCGACCCCGACGGGTTTTGTGTCGGTGCCCGCACAGCATTCGAGCTAATCCTGAGCGCCTACGGCTCCGGCGATCGCGATACGCTGCGTCAATTGACCGATGACAGTGTCTTTCAATTGCTGGACGGCGCAATGACAGAGTGGGAACAGCGGGAAGAAACGCTGGAATCCACACTGGTCCGTATCCAATCGACTGAAATCGCTGAGGCGGAGATGCGTGGCAGCCATGCTCTCGTCACGCTGAAAATTCAGTCCGAGCAGATCAACGTCACCCGTGATGCCAAGGGGCATGCCATTGCCGGGCAGCATGGTGTGATTGACACAATCACCGATATCTGGACTTTCACGCGGAATACCAGTTCCGCTGATCCGAACTGGTCGCTGACGGAAATCCGGGAACCGGATGATACATTCGAAAGCCCGACTGAGGCTTAACGGCTGCCGTCACCAATGGGTCTGTCCGGTGCGCGGCTTTTCACAGCGATAGTGCTGTTTTTCATGGCTGGTCCAGCGCTGGCCGTGATGTCTGCGCCGATACCGCTCGACAAGCTCGGCAATTAGCATACCGACGATTTGGCCGGGTTCCGGCAGGCGTGGCAGCGTTCATGCGCCGCCGTATCCAAACCTGAGAACTTTGGCCTCAAAAAGGAAGAGCTGCGCCAAATCAAGCAGCGGCTGTGTGCTGAAAATATCCCGGAGGGCCTAGCTGGTCTTCGGGCGTGGCTGGAGAGGAATTTTCTGGCATTGCCCTATGACCAACTGATTTGGGTTACGGGTTATTACGAGCCGGTTTTGAATGGCAGCACGACCCGCAGCAGTGCCTATCCGACGCCAATTTTGATGCCGCCCAAAGACCTGAGGCAAAAATTGGCCAGCCAGGAACCGTATCTTGACCGTACAACCATTGAAAATGGGGCGCTACGGGAACAGGGCTTGGAATTGGCGTGGGTTGATCCGGTGGATGCCTTCTTTCTGCATATTCAGGGCTCGGGTCAGATCTCTCTGGATGGGCGGTCGCCTGTCCGCTTCGGTTATGCTGGGAACAACGGGCACGCATATCACGCAATCAGCAGCGATTTGATCGAACTAGATGCGATTCAGCGGGCAGACATGTCGATGCAGGCGATCCGGGCTTGGTTGAGAGACAATCCAGCCGGCGCAGCGACCATAATGCAACGGAACAAGCGATACATCTTCTTTCGGCGGCTGGACACCGATGGGCCGGTAGGTGCTTTGGGTGTCGTGCTGACGCCTGGACGCAGCATTGCGGCTGCCCCGGAGATGCAAACGGGGTTGCCGGTCTGGTTGGAAACAGGCCGTGGCCTCAATGGCAAAGGCCTGGTCATGCGGCGGCTAGTAATGGTTCAGGACAAAGGCGGCGCGATCCGGGGCTTACGCCTGGACTACTTTTGGGGTAGTGGAGAGCAGGCGGGTGAGATGGCCGGACGCATGGATACTAGTGGCTCCATGACGATCCTGTTTCCCCGGGAATATGTGAACGCCATTCATAAGAGGTAGCCATGCTAAAGGTTCTGGGCTGGGTCAATTCCAGCAATGTGATGAAGGTGACATGGGCGTGCGCCGAGATGAACCTGCCCGTGGACCGCAGCGACGTGGGCGGCGAATTCGGCGGCAACGATACAGCCGAATATCTGGCCATGAATCCCAATGGCTGGATGCCAATCATCATCAATGGCGACCTGGTGCTTTGGGAATCCAATGCGATCGTCCGCTATCTGACAGCCAAGCACGATGCAGGCGGTCTCTGGCCGACCGGAAGTTTGTGGCGGGCGACACGCTGACCATGGGCGACATGCCGTTCTGTGGTATGATCCACCGTTGGTTCGGTATCGATATTCCGGGCCGTCCGGATGATATGCCGAACCTGCGCGCGTGGTACGACCGGTTGTTGGAACGCCCGGCCTTCCGGGCCCATATTTCGGACATTCCTATTACCTAAGCCCGATTAGCTGAATATGACTGACTACCCGGAAACAGGTGGCCCCGAAACAAACGGGGCGGTAGATAAGGCGGAGGATACCGAGTTGTTCAGGCGGCTCTGGTACGCAGACCGCGATGAGAAAATTAATATCGGCGTCGATCTGCGCCACTACAACAAGCCCGGCTCACCCACATTCAACCGCAATGACAACGTCTTGCCAGTAGTCGCCACCATTTGCTGCACCAGTACTGTATGGTTGCTGGGGGGCTGGGTGTGGGGGCTGGCGTTGCTGGGAAGCTGTGTGATTTTCTCCATGACCACGCTGAACCTGTGGCTGATGCACCGGCTGCGGAAACGGACCATGGAGCTGGCGCTGGGCGGTGCCGAGGGTTGGGATATGGCCTGGCGCTTCGGCGGCCTGTCGGTCCGGTGCCAAGGTCAACAAAACGAAACCACCAGCCCTGAACAGGACTGGCGCGCCTTCGCCCGGCAGCTTCCAACTGCGGCGAGCTATGAGGTCTAGGGGCAGAAACCACCGCCTGAGCCAGGGCGAAGAGGAACTCTGGTGCCGGGTTGTGGCGCGGGTCGCGCCCTTGGAGAACCGGGCGGACGCAGCCACGGAGTTGGATGCGAAGCCCGCGCAGGAGGAAAACCTAGCCTTCAACCATAGCGCTTATGCCGATATTGAACCGCCGCCCTCCGCTGACCCGCGCGAGAAGCCGGGCAGTAACGTGTACCAATGTCCTTCACAGCCTGCGCTTGATCGCCGCACAGCTCAGCGCCTGCAACGAGGGCAACTCGCGATTGAAGGCCGGCTTGATCTGCACGGAATGACCCAAAAAGATGCTTATCCGGCCCTTTTAAGGTTTATCACCGCCAGCAGGTCAATGGATAGGCGGCTCGTCCTGGTTGTAACGGGCAAGGGATGGAACCCGGACGCCAGCCGGCCAGAGGAGGCCGTTGGCGTTTTGCGGCGCAGTGTACCGCGTTGGCTTGCATCTGCACTCTTTACGCAACATGTCTCAGCGGTTAGGGACGCACATCTGAAGCATGGTGGCTCAGGGGCTTTGTACGTAATGCTCCACCGGAGTCGCCGGCCGTAAGTCTGATGGACGGGGGTTTATTAGGAAAAAGGAGCGCTGGCCGGTCTCATGACACCAGCAGCAAGAGTGGCATGCGCCATAGAGATTCTCGAAGCGGTGGTAAGCACGCAGCGTCCCGCCGATCGTGTCGTCAGCGATGGTATGCGCCAGCGCCGGTATATGGGGTCGAAAGACCGTCATGCCGTCGGCGACCAGATTTACCGCGTTCTGCGGCACCGTTCGCGCTATGATTGGTGGCTGAAAACCGCCCGCCTGCCCCAGGAACCCCGGGGCTGGGTGATTACGGATGTAGCCGCCTATGCGCCAGACATGCTGCGCGGCGTGTTTTCAGGCGTCCGCTTTGGCCCCATGCCACTCAACCCACACGAGCAACGCCTGGTCGAAGCGATTGAGCTGCATGGCCTTGAGCCCAAGGAAATGCCGCGCACGGTTCTGCTGGAAGTGCCAGACTGGGCGGCCGGGCCGCTTCAGGAATCGCTGGGTGACCGCATTGGGGACGAGCTGACGGCGATGCTTAACTCGGCGCCTATGGATCTGCGCGTCAACACGCTGTTATCCAACCGCGATGAAGCTGCCACAGCGCTTGCCGAAGAAGGCATCACAACGGCACCCACACCCCTGTCTTCATTGGGTCTCAGGCTCTGGCAACGCAAGCCCTTGGGGCAGGTCGCGGCCTTCCGGGATGCTCTGGTGGAAGTGCAGGACGAAGGCTCGCAGCTCTTGGCGCAACTGGTACAGGCCGAGGCCGGAATGCACGTGGTGGATATGTGCGCGGGCGCGGGCGGCAAATCACTGGCCTTGGGCGCGCAAATGGGTAACCGCGGACGGCTTACCGCCCTGGATATCCATGAACCTAAACTGGAACGCGCCCGTGAACGGCTGCGGCGGGCCGGTATTCAGAATACGCGTTGCCGGGTGATTGAGGGCACGCGCGATCGTTGGTTCAAGCGGCACACGGACGAGTTCGACCGGGTGCTAGTCGACGCGCCATGCTCCAGCACCGGCACTTGGCGCCGCAATCCCGATGCCCGCTGGGGCCGTGCAGGCGTCAACTTGGCGGAATTGGTGGTGATCCAGGAACAGTTGCTGCACCGGGCGGCCAGCATCGTGAAACCCGGTGGCCGTCTGATTTATGGCACATGCTCACTCCTGAACCTGGAGAACGAGGACCGGGTCGCTAATTTTATCGACAAACACCCGCAGTTTTCGGTGATGCCGGTGGGCGATATCATGCAATTGGAAGGTTGCGAGCAGTTCTTGAAATTGTTGCCTGCCCGTCACAATACCGATGGCTTTTTCGGCGCGGTGCTCGTCCGCGCGGATGGGTAGTTACGCCTTCCGCCTGAACGGCGCAGCGTTGGAGGCTCACCCGGCAGGCGTGCTTTGGCGGCCGGAGCGCCGGGTTTTGGCGGTGGCTAATATGCACCCGGAAAAGGACTCTTCCTATGCCCGTGCAGGCGTTTTTCTGCCGCCCTATGACAGCCATTCGACGGTGGATCGGCTTGCTGCTGTTGTGATGGCGTTGAATCCGGTACGCGTTGTCGCCATGGGAGACAGCTTTCATGATGATGAGGCGGGAAGCCGCTTGGATCAGGCTGCCGCCGGGCGTCTGGCCGCGCTGACCCGGCAGTGCGAGTGGATCTGGCTGACCGGAAATCATGACCCCGCCCCCGCCGAATGTTTTACGAGAAACATCCTTGACGAATGGCAGGAGGGCCACTGGTTTTCTGCCATGAGCCGACGCAAGGGCGGTTGGGCGAGGTTGCCGGTCACCTGCACCCGAAAATTCGGGTCAGTACGCGTGGCCGCCAAGTCGGCGGGCGGTGCTTTGTGACGGATGGCAATCAATTGGTGATGCCTGCCTTTGGTGCGCTTGCCGGGGGCCTCAGTGCCAGGGACCGGGACGTGCGGGGTTTGTTCCGCGAACAGCCGCTGGCCCTGTTAATGGGCCCGGCCAAAGTGCACCCTGTGGCGGTGTAGCCAAATCAGCCTCTATGATTGCGTCGCAGCCGGTGGTTCGGCAGGAAAGCATCGCCTTTCGAGCTCATCGGAACAAAACGGAAGGTTTACCCAATGAGCAATGATCGTTTCGGCCTTCGCTGGGGCTATGCGGGCGGCACCAATCTGGCTTCTCTGGATCAGGCGCGTGCGGCAGCAAGTTTTGCGGAGAAGGCTGGCTTTGACAGCCTGTGGATCTCCCACGCCATGGGGGTTGATCCTGTCGTAGCTCTTGCCTGTATCGGCAATGAGTTTCCGGGCTTGGGGGAGATGGGCACATCAGTGGTGCCACTCTATGGCCGGCACCCAGTGGGCCTGTCGCAAATCGTGCGGACGGCCCAGAACGCACTGGGAGGCCGCTTTACCCTGGGTGTTGGCGCGGCAGCCAAACGCAGTGCCGAGGGCATGCTGGGTATTCCCTGGAATAAGCCATTTAGCTACACGCGCGAGTTCATCGATGCGATGGAACCGTTGCTGGCGGGCGAGCAGGCCGATTTGGATGGTGAGCAGGTCAGCACCCACGCGAAGCTGGAAATTGAGGCTCGCCCGACACCAATCCTGCTCGCGGCGCTTGGCCCGCGGATGTTGAAGTTTGCGGGCAGCCGCCTGGCGGGCACGACTTTAGGGCAGTGCGGGCCGAAAACCATCGCGTCCTATGTCATTCCGCACCTGCATGGTGCTGCGGAAGCAGCCGGCCGGGAAAAGCCGCGTATCATGGCGCTGGTGCGTGTGTGTGTAACCGACGACCAGGCCACGGCGAAGGTGGTAGCGAGGGAGATTTCCTCCTTCTACCAGTCGATTCCTTCCTACGCCGCAGTGGCCGCGCACGAAGGGTTGGACGACCCATCGGACTTGCATCTGATTGGCAGTTGGCAGGAAGTGCTGGACGGGTTGGCAGCCTATGGCGAGGCTGGTGCAACCGACCTGCGGGTACAGGTGGTGACCCATAACGACAAGTCCCGGGAAGCCACGACGGATGCACTGAGCAGGTACCTGGCGTAGCTGGGCTAGTTCCGCGGTACTGGTTTGCCAACTCGCTGTTTCAATTGAGGGAGTTTCCGGTGGAAACGGCGTTGGTGGGCCCGGCAGGATTCGAACCTGCGACAACGCGGTTATGAGCCGCGGGTTCTGACCGCTGAACTACAGGCCCTCACGCCAGCGCTTGTGCGCAGGCAAACTTTAAACAAAACGGCGGAGCGCTAAAACAGCGTTCAGGCCGCCGAAGGCAAAACTGTTGGAAAGCAAAGCATCGACCGGCGTCTCCCGTGCGGTATTCGGGATGTAGTCGAGGTCGCATTCGGGGTCGGCTTCGGTGAAATTGATCGTCGGTGGCACGATGCCGTCAAAGGCACCCAAGCTCGCGATCAACTCCAATGCGCCGGCTGCGCCCAGCGCGTGGCCGTGCATGGCCTTAGTCGAGGAGACACTTATCGCTGCCGCCTGGTCGCCCAATACGTGCTTGATGGCGGCGGTTTCCGTTGGGTCGTTGGCCGGCGTTGCGGTACCGTGTGCGTTGATATAATCGATGTCGTCTGTATTCAGGCCACCGTCCGTCAGTGCGTTCTGAATGGCCCGGGCTGCACCCAGCATTGACGGGGCCACCAAGTCGCCCGCATCGGATGTCATGCCGAAACCAGCAATCTCGCCATAAATCTTGGTGCCGCGGGCCTGCGCATCTTCCAGACGCTCCAGCACGATAATGCCGGAACCTTCGCCGATAATCATGCCCTTGCGGTCTTTGGTGAAGGGGCGACAGGCGTCCGGCGCCATCACCCGCAAGGCTTCCCAGCCTTTCATAGTGCCATAGGTGATGCAGCTCTCTGTGCCGCCGGTCACTGCCGCGCGAACCTGGCCGGACCGAACCATGGTGAAGGCGTTGCCCATGGCGTGGTTGGCGGATGAGCACGCAGACGCCACAGACCAGGCCGGACCGGTAATCTCGTGTGACATTGTGATCTGACTGGCTGGCGCGTTTGCCATCAGCTTGGGGATCACAAAGGGGTGCAGGCGTTTGGCATCTTCGGCGTAAAGGCGGTGGAAATTGTCATCCACGGTGTTCATACCGCCGATACCCGTGCCGATGATCACCGCGGTCTGCTCGCCCAATTCTCCGTCGAATGAGAGACCTGAATCCGAAATGGCTTCCGCAGCGGCTACCAGGGCCAGGATTGACACGCGGTCCACCATGCCCAGCACTTTTTTGCCCAGGTAATCCTCCGGCGCAAAGTTCTTCACTTCTGCAACCATCTTGGAGGCGAGCCTAGCCGGGTCGATCAACGTGGATTCGGCAACGCCGGTGCTGCCCTCGCGGGTCGCAGCAATATGCGCAGAGGCAGTCAGTCCTAGCGAGGAAAGACAGCCGATACCCGTGATAACAACACGATGCATATTTTTGGTGCCTTAGGCCGCTTTGGCCTTAATCAACTTTTCCATGGCGTTGAGAAGTTGGCCGATATTCTGGGTATCAACACCGACTTCCTCGTCGGCTAGATACACGTCGAACTCTTCCTCGACCTGGAACATGACCTGTACCAAATCAACCGACGATATGCCCAGCTCGTCCAGGGTTGCCTCCGGCTTGATCTTCTCCGGGGCAACCTCGCACTCGCTAGCAATAATCTGAACGATCTTTTCGCGTACTTCTGCCATTGTTCCGCCTCATGCGTCGCCCCAACGGGCAGGTTAGGGCCAGTTCAAAGAGCCTATAGCAAGAATTTGCCGGTGCTGCGATACCTATTCCTCGAAGCGTTGTCGCATTTCTGCAACTTGCTTTTTCAACGCCGCCATATCCCGCAATAGCTTGGGAAGCCGCGCGATATCCATTTCGCGGCGCAGTGCCTCAGTTTTGGGCAGGGCCGGATAGCCTGCAACAACCTGTTTCGGCTCAACATCTTTCCACAGGCCGCTGCCGCCGCCGACAACGGCATCATCGCCGATGGTCAAATGATCAGCGACGCCGACCTGGCCAGCCAGCACAACCCTGTTGCCAACCTTTACGCTGCCCGCCAGGCCGACTTGGCCGGAAAGCAGGCAGTCTTCGCCGACCCGCACGTTGTGGCCAATCTGGCAGTGATTATCGATTTTGGTGCCCCGGCCGATAACTGTGGTGCCGATATTGGAGCGGTCGATAGCCGCGCCTGCGCCGATTTCCACATCGTCGCCGATACGCACTGTCCCGATCGAGGCGATGGGGTAGATGCCTTCCATGGTGGCGGTGACGGCATCGCCGCCAGTTTTGGCAGCCTCGTGGCTGGCCATCTGGGGCGTGACGAAGGAAAAGCCGTCTGCGCCGATGGCGGCGTTGTAGTGGATGATGACCCGGTCGCCGAGGATCACTTCCTCGCCAATGCACACACCGGAATAGAGCAGGCAGTGGCTGCCGATTTGGGCATCCGCCGCCACATAGGTCTGCGGCATGAGGATGGTGCCATCGCCGATCTTCGCACCC
This sequence comes from Alphaproteobacteria bacterium, assembly GCA_965202745.1. GTDB lineage: Bacteria > Pseudomonadota > Alphaproteobacteria > Bin95 > Bin95 > JACKII01. The sequence goes on along the minus strand of CBDBCB010000002.1, from coordinate 28,038 downwards.
GGCCCGACATAGGCCAGCGCGCCGATGGAAACGCCTTCGCCGATTTCCGCGCCCTCTTCCACCACTGCGGTAGGGTGCATGCCGGGTGGGGCATGGGGCTCGCGCTCGAACAGATCCATTAGAATCGCCAGCGCAAACCGCGCACGTTTCACGTGAAACCATGCATCGAGGGAGCCTTCCGGTGGCTCAATGCCCTCCGCCAGTACGGCGCAGCGCACCGGGCTTTCGTTCAGGCGGGCGGCGAGTCCTGGGTCCATGATAAAGATCAAGTCGTCCGGCCGGTTAGCCTCCAGCGGATGCATCAAGCGGGTGACATTGAGCGAGCCGTCGCCCTGAACGTTGGCGCCAAGGGTCTCGGCGATCTCGGAGAAAGCGTAGGGGGCAGGCATCGGCGGTTCCGTTTGTCGGGTAGGATGGGCGGTGGGTGGCTGGGAGCGTGCCTTTAGTCGGCGAGGGACTTCGATACCATCTCTACAAGGTCCGGCGCCAGTTCGGGTGTCACCGCAATCTGCTGCAGCGCCGCTTTCATCTGGCTCTGCCGCGCCGCATCGAACTTGCGCCAGCGGCCGAGCGGGCCGACGAGACGCGCTGCGATCTGTGGATTCAATGCGCTCAGGCGAATGATCTGCTCCGCCAGGAAGACATAGCCCGAACTGTCCGCCGCATGGAAGCCAGTCTGATTGGCCATAGCGAATGCGCCGATCAGGGCACGCACCTTGTTAGGGTTGGTGATGGAGAAGCGCGGGTGATCCATCAACTGGCGCACCCGGTCCGCTGCCCCGGCGAGCGGCGCGGTTGCCTGGAGCGAGAACCACTTGTCCATCACCAGCGCGTTGGCGTCGTAGCGTTGAGCGAATGCCTGGCGCGCGCCATCCCGAGCCGCGCCATCGGTCTGGTTCAACAGGCTGAGCGCGGCGAGGCGGTCAGTCATATTGTCGACGGCCTGGAACAGGGTTTCGGCGGGTGCCGTGCCTTCCGGTCCGGCCACCAGATAGGCGAGCGCCGTGTTCTGGAGCGCCCGGCGGCCGGCGCTGTCAGCGTCGGGGCTGTAGGGCGCGTTCGTGTGTTGGGCGTCGTAGATGGTGCAGAACTGGCCGGCGAACTGCCTTGCGATTTCGGCCTTCAGCGCCTCGCGGGCGGCGCGGATGCCATCCGGGTCGATAATCGCCTGTTGCTCAGCCAGATATTCCTCGCTCGGCAGGGTCAGGAGAGCGGCGCGGAAGGCGGGTGAGAGGTCGTCGGCCATCACCATGCGGGCCAGCGCATCCAGCAGAGCGGGCGGCCAGGGCTCATCAGCGTTTTCGATGCGGGCGAGCAGGCCCTGCGTCGCGAGTTGCTGCATCGCTTCCCACCGGTTGAACGGGTCGGAATCGCTGGTGGCGAGGAAGCCGCGTTCTTCGTCGCCGATCTGGAGATCAAGCCGGATCGGGGCGGAAAAGCCCCGGTTGATGGAGGGGGCGGGCTCTACGGGTACGTTTTCGAAGGTGAAGGTTTGCTCCGTTTCTTCGAGGGTGATAACCGGGCGCGACAATGGCTGTCCGGCTGGGCCGACCAAGGGAATATTTTCGCCGTCCGGGCCGACAAGGCCAATGGAGAGCGGGATCGGCAGGGGCTGCTTGTTCGGCTGGCCGGGGGTCGGCGGCGTTTTCTGGCGGAGCGTCAGGGCGTAGCTGTCCGACATGCGGTCATAGACGCCGTGCGCTTCCACCAGTGGCCTGCCGGCTTGGGCATACCAGCCTGCATAGGCGGAGAGATCCACGCCGTTCGCATCCGCCATAGCGTTGCGGAAGTCGTCGCAAGTGACGGCCTGGTTGTCATGGCGCTGGAAATACAGGTCCATGCCTTTGCGGAAGCCTTCTGCGCCCAGTTCGCTGTGCAGCAGGCAGATGACCTCCGCGCCTTTTTCGTAGATGGTGGGCGTGTAGAAGTTGTTGATCTCGATATAGCTGTCCGGGCGGATCGGATGGGCGGTCGGGCCGGAATCCTCCGGGAACTGGCGGGCGCGGAGCGTGCGCATGTCGTCGATGCGCTGCACGGCGGCGCCGCGCATGTCGGCGGAAAACACCTGGTCGCGGAAGACCGTCAGGCCTTCCTTTAAGGAAAGCTGGAACCAGTCGCGGCAGGTCACACGATTGCCGGTCCAATTGTGGAAGTACTCGTGCGCCACGACGCGCTCGATCCCGGAGTAGTCGCCGTCAGTGGCGGTGTCCGGGTCAGCCAGAATGTACTTCGAGTTGAAGACGTTGAGGCTCTTGTTCTCCATCGCGCCCATGTTGAAATCGCTGACGGCGACGATGTTGAAGCGCTCCAGGTCGTATTGGAGGCCGTAGACCTCCTCATCCCACTTCATGGAGCGGATCAGCGCGTCCATGGCGTAAGTCGCGCGTTCGCTCTCGCCCGGCTCCGTGTAGATGTAGAGGTCCACGTCCTTGCCGGAAGCAGTGGTGAACTTGTCCTGAATGGCCTCCAGCTGCCCTGCCACCAGCGCGAACAGGTAGGAGGGCTTGGGGTGCGGGTCTTCCCAGACGGCATAGTGGCGGCCTTCCGGCAGGTCGCCTTCCTCCACCAGATTACCATTGGAGAGCAGGACCGGGCAGGCAGTTTTATCCGCACGGATGGTGACCTTGAACTTGGTCATCACGTCCGGGCGGTCCGGGAAATAGGTGATGTGGCGGAAGCCTTCGGCCTCACACTGGGTGCAGAAGGCGCTGCCGGAGCGGTAGAGCCCTTCCAGCAGGGTGTTGCCTGCCGGATCGATCTGCACGCGGGTTTCCAGGGTGAAGGCATCGGGCACTTTGCGGATTGCGAGGCCCGCCTCGTTCACGCTCAGCGCCTCGTCAGCGACATGCCAGCTGTCGATGGTGATGGATTGCAGGTCCAGCCCCTCGCCATCCAGCGCGAGGGGGGCTTTCGGGTCGCCGCCAGCCTTGATGAACGCCGGGTTGCGGCGGAGCGCAAGGGTCGCGTCCACCAGGGTCGCATCGTCCTCCAGATCGAAGGCGAGTTCTACATGGTCGATCAGGAACGCCGGCAGCTTGTAATCGGCAAGGCGGATGATGACAGGCTGTTCGGTGCGCATCTGGCTCTTCCACTAGCGGGGTTCATCCCCATGTAACGTGACAATGCACTAACACAAGGAGAGAGTGGCGTATGCGCCAAATGCTGGCCAAGGTTTCGCGGCTACTGGTCGAAGCGACACGGCGGCTCGGGCGGACGTGGAGCACGAGTCCGACCGCTGGGCACCGAACAAGCCGTTCTGGCACCCGGCCTCTGCCCTTTCCTATATGCCGAACTTCCAGACGGGCATGATGTACGCCATCAGCCGCTTTGCGGTGGAGATGGGCGACCAGTTGGGCCGCACCCGCGGTTCCAGCGCCATCGACCCGGACCTGGACAAGGCCGCGGGCCTGCCAAGACGGAGCCAACGCGGTGGTTCCTCTCCGGCGGCTGGCGGTGCTGGTGTTCTATTTATTGAGAGCGAGGGCCCAGATGAAAGAGCTGGCTGATGCGCTGGCGAAGTAGGCGTGGCAAAAACGGTCATTTTTGACCCAAAGTGTTGCGCGTAGCGGCGGAGATGTTCCCGTTCGTGGTAGCGAACGGCGCGCAGGACGGCCTCATGGTGCCCTCTCACCTGTCGGCGCAGGGGTTCTATTTATTGAGAGCGAGGGCAAAAAACTTGTCGTCAGAACCCTTTGTCAAAACCAGAACCAATTTTGGAAGGTTTTTGACCCGGCTGAACTAGTAGGTAGAAGCACTGCTGCTTCAATCGTCTGCCCGGCCCCTTTGATACGCCCGGCGGGCCGCCGGGTTACTCAGGATGAAACCGTGTGGGGCGTCGAGGGGCAGGGGAAGCCTAATCCCCCCTAAAACACCCGGCCACTCGCGATCTTCGCACCCTCGCACAGAGCCTCCAGCTTGGCCCAGGCCACATCCTCCGCCGTGAAGGTGTCTCCCGCCACAGTGCCAAACCCGCAGTCCGTGCCAGCCAAAATCCGCCTCGGATCACCCACCGCCTTCGCCGCGCGCTCCAGGCGTTCGGCTACCACCATCGGGTGCTCCACATAGTTGTTCGTGGTCTCGACCGCGCCCACCACCAGCACCATGTCGTCCGGCAGAGGCTGCGTGCGGAAGGCCTCAATCTCGTGGCTGTGCCGCGCATTGGCGAACGGCAGCACCAGCGCCCCCGCCTTCGCCTGATAGAGCACCGGTAGCACGTCCGGGCAGGGCACGTCGAAATAGTGCGGGCCGTCGCGGTTGCCCCAGCAGGAGTGCAGCCGCACCTTGTCGCGCGGAATGCCCTCCAGCGCCTCGTTCAGCGCTGCCATGTGCTTCTCGATCGCCTGGATGAACTCCGAGAGCGAGTCGTTCTGGAACCAGCCCTGGCGTTCCATGCCGAAGTCCGGCGCGTCGATCTGCAGGATGAAGCCCGCGTCCACAATGCGGCGGTACTCATCCTTCAGCGCGCGGGCGAGCGCAAACACATAATTCTCATGGCTGTCATAATGGTTGTTCGCCAGCGCGCAGGCCGCAAAGCCCGGCGCGACGGAGGTCATGAAGGCCTCGCCAAACTTGCCGCTGGCCTTCGCATGGGCGGCGTGGAAGCCAACACATTCGGCCTCTACTCCCGCGCCGTCGCCATAGGCGATCTCGCCCACCGCGCGCGGCCAGTTATAGACGTTGAGCCGCCTGCGCCCGTCCGTGTTGATCAGCGAGAACCAGATCGGGAACTTCTGCGCGTCTTGCGGGATTGGTCGCTTGACCTTGCCGCCCATGCCAAAGCCGGTCATGCGCTCGGCGATGTAGGAGGTGAAGTCCGGGCGCGGCATCTCCCCGTCATTGCCGACGTCGATCCCAGCGGCGAGCTGCTTCTCGATGGCGGCAAGCGTCGCGCGCTCCACCGCGGCGTCGAAGTCGGCCTGGGATACGTCCTCCCCCGTCTGGCGGGCGACGATAACGTCGGCAAGCCCCTCGATCCGGGGCAGGCTGCCGGTGTGGGTGGTCAGGATGCGGTCCTGGCTGGTGAGCATGGGCGTTTTGGCTTTGGCTTCCGTTCAATTGCGCGGCACACTAGGGTTTGGTTCGCCTCTTGCCAACACCCTATGGCCATCCCGCTAGCTCTGGAGTTTCTGCATATGCCCAAGACCATCGGCACCGTGATCTTTCCCGGCTTTGAACTGCTCGACCTGTTCGGCCCGCTGGAGATGTTCGGCATGCTGGAGATGTTCGGCATGCTGGAGGACGCGCCCGACATCCGCATGGTTGCCGCGACAGCCGACCCGGTTGCGAGCCGTCAGGGGCCTTTATCGGTGGTGGACCAGACCTTCGCCGACAGCGCAGCCTTCGACCTGCTGCTGGTGCCGGGCGGCCCCGGCACGCGGCCGAGCGTGGAGGACGCCACGCTGATCGATTGGATCGGCCAAGCCTCTGACCAATCCACCCTGGTAACCACGGTCTGCACCGGCAGCGCACTGCTCGCCCGCACCGGCAGGTTCGACGGCGTCGCCGCCACCAGCAACAAGGCCGCCTTCCATTGGGTGGTGGAACAGGGGCCGAAGGTCGACTGGAAGCCGGAGGCCCGCTGGGTGGAGGACAGCAAGTTCATGACCTCCTCCGGCGTGGATATGGCGTTGGCCGCCGTCCAGCGTCTTTATGGCGCCGAAGAAGCCCAACGCGTCGCCATCCGCACTGAGTATGACTGGAAGCAAGACTCTTCCTGGGACCCCTTCGCCAAGGTGCATGGGCTGGTATAGGACACTCGCAATAATGTTAAGATCGGAACGCCTTTAGGATGCTGGCACGGGCACGCGCAAAATTTCTGATCATGGCCGTTCTGGTGGCCATTATCGCGTTTGGGGTCGTGGAAGGCCTGCATTGGTGGCGCAACGTGACGGTCACCAATGCCTGGCTGGATGCCGACTTCACCGTCATGGGCAGCGGCGTCAACGGCCGGATCGAGCGGATCGAGGTGCGGAAGGACGACAGCGTGAAGGCTGGTGCGCTGCTGGCGAAGATGGATTCCGAAATCGTCGAACTCGGCATTGTCTCCCTGGAAGCCGACCTGGAGCAGGCGCGCGCGCAGAAGGCCCTGGTCGAAAGCGAACTGGCTGCCTTCCGCCAGGACATAAGCGACCAAATCGAAACCCAGCAAACCGTCATTGCCCTGCAAAGCCGCGAGCTGGAAACGCTGGAACAGCGCCTCGCCATTGCCCAATCAACCATAGCCCGCAACGACAAGCTTATCCGGCGCAAGGTCATCTCCACCCAGACCAATGACAGCTACAAAGACCGCGAGTTAGAAATCACCAGCGAGTTGCGCGAGCTTCAGACCAAAATCTCAGAAAAAGAGCGCAAGATTGCGGAGCTTCAGGGGATGACGACTCAGGAAGTCATCTTCCAATCCCGGATCAGCGTGATCGAGCGCGGTATCCAAAAGCTTGAGGTCCGAATCCGGCAATCCCGCCGCGAGTTGGAGAAAATGCACATCTACGCGCCGCTCGATGCTGTGGTGAACGAGGTCTACGTTACCCCCGGCACTTATGTTGAGGATGGCGACCGCGTCTTCCTGCTGCACGACCCGGCCCGGCTCTGGATAGAGGCGCGGGTGGATGATTCAGAGGTCCGCCACGTGGCCGTCGGCCAGCCGGTGGAAATCGACATCGAAGCGCATCCCTATATCGATTTCACCGGCAAAGTCGCTGCCGTTGGTCAGACAACGGTTGGCTCCATGACCGGCAATAACGACTCCTCCCGCGGTGCACCCAAGCTGCCGGTGCGCATCGAACTGGATCAGTCAGACCACCCGCTTTGGCCCGGTGTGCGGGCGACCGCCCATATACGCATCCGGTAGAAAGAGTCCTGTTCAGTTTGGCTCATTCAACACAAGCCTCGTTCCCGCGCAGGCGGGAATCCATGCCTGAGAGGCAATCACAAAGTCCGGACTCTGTAGGGAAGTCTCAGGCATGGACCTCCACCTGCGTGGGGGAGAAAGTGCTTTCATTGGCTCGGCCAGAAGCGAAAACGGGCTAGACCGGGTCATGGACCTCTCCCGGCTCAACTGGCGCAGCATCATGATCATCGCCACCAGCGTGATGATGATCCAGCAGGCATTCTCCTATGTCTGCCAGATCGTGATGCCTCTGCTCGCCGACCGGCTGGCGGAGGAATTCGGCATCTCCCGCGGCTGGCTTGGTTTCTATCTGGCGCTGCAAAACATCATGGCGATCATTGCCGCGGTTGGCTGCGGCGGCTTTATCCTGCGCTACGGTGCGCTGCGGGTCAGCCAGGTGACACTTATCCTGATGGGCACCAGCCTTTTCGTCATCGCCTCCGGCCAGCTCTGGCTTTATCCGCTGGGTGCAATCCTGCTGGGCGCAGCCTCTGTCTCTACCCCGGCGAGTTCGCACATCCTGGCCCGCGTCTGCCCGCCCAAGCTTGCGCCGCTGGTCTTTTCCATCAAGCAAACCGGCGTCCCGGTCGGCGCGCTGATCGGCGGCCTGCTGCTGCCGTTTTTGCTGGGTGTCGTCTTCTATAGCGATGTTTTCGGCGTAACCATCAGGCTCGGCCATTTCGGGGCGGCCTTTATCACGGCGTTGATCGTGTTCACTGTTGCCATCGCCCTGCAGCCGATCCGCCGCCATTTCGACCAGGACCGTAATCCGGCGACCCGGATCGCGTTCGGCGATGTCAGCGCGACGATGCGGGCGGTGCTTGGCAATCCACCGCTGCGTGACCTGGCCTTTGCCGCCTTTTCCTTTGGCGGCTTGCAGGCTGTTTTTTCCGGTTTCTTCATCCTCTTCCTGATCGACGGTCTCGGCTATTCGGAGGTGGAGGCTGGCGGCGCATTCGCCATCGCCAGCTTCTCCGCCATCTGGGCGCGGATCATGTGGGGCTGGCTGGCTGGCGGGCATGTTTCGCCCCGCTACCTGCTATCCGCAATCGGTCTGATTGCCGGTATTTCAGCAATTTTCGTCGCCAGTTTCGATCTGAGCTGGGGCCTGTTTGAGATCACGGCAGTTGCTATCGCCTTCAACATTTCCGCCATTAGCTGGCACGGCCTGCTGCTAGCGGAAACGGCGCGGCTCGCGCCCAAGGAGAATGTCGGCGGCATTACCGGCGGCGTGCTGGCCTTCACCAGTATCGCTATGATGATCTACCCGGCGGCTTATGGCGCGATCCTGGCGTCCACCGGCTCCTACAGCCTGGGCTTTCTGTTGGCCTCGGCGCCAGCGTTCGTGGCGTTCATCATTTTCATTCGCCCAGCCCTGGAGGATGCCTGGACATCCCTGATCGCCCGGAGCGCCGTGCTCGCAACCCGCCCGGCGGCGCTACTGCAAACCCTGATGGTTGTGGGGTTGGGAGTCGGGGTTGGGCTGGCGTGGGATCGGCTTGGCTGACGCATGGCGGTTCCGTTTCGTCTCTAGCTTGAATGCATGTTATACTGACGGATGAAGACGGGAGATTTGCCATGGCCAACGCCCTGCCCACCGAAAAGATGGACGTGGACGCGTTCCTTGCATGGGTGCAGACGCAGCAGCGGGGGAAGTACGAACTCTGCGGCGGCTATGTGGTGGCCATGGTGCCGGAGCGCGCCGTTCATGCGCGCGCGAAGGCGGAACTTTGGCTGGCGTTCCGCAATGCCATCCGCGCCGCAGACCTGCCTTGCAATACCTTCTACAAACGGGATATGTTCGTCCGTTGCGGCGAGCGCTTGGCAGGCGACCAAATAGAAACCAACGACCCGCTGATCATCGTAGAAGTGATCTCGCCGTCGAGTACAAGCATCGACACAGGCACCAAGCTGGCCGACTATTTCCGTCTGCCATCGCTACGGCATTACCTGGTTGTTGAGCTAACCAAGCGGCACGCCGTCCATCACGTGCGGGACGAGGCCGGAAACGTGACGACCCACATCCTGGCGGGCGGTACCGTGCGCTTCGATCCGCCAGGGCTGGAATTCGATCTGGGCGACGTATTGGACGCAATTGATTGAGGCCGGTTGGCCGGGCGTGCCTTTACCCAGCCGCCACACTCCGAAGTCCGAACTCCCGTCCCGCATGCTCCAGCCATTTCCAGAAGGACATTGCCGTGCTGCGCGGGACGTAGACGTCATAGGCAGGCGGCTCCAAATCCACACAGTGAATAATGGCCGTCACATTGCCGAGCGGTGTCTGCAAGCATTGCCCAGGTCCGAACATGGCAGGGTCGAGGTCCAGACGGCAGCCGGTGGCCAGCAGGTCTGCTGCCGCCGGGCCGGTGACCCGCAGCCGCGCACGCGCGCCGCTGACATCGACGGCAGCGGCAAACAAGCCCTGATAGGCCTTTTGCAGCCGCTCTGTCAGCGCGGGTCCCTGGCCTTTGTCACAGACAACCAGCCAATGGTCGGGGCCCAGCCATAGAGCCCCGTAGCCCTGCGTCTCCGCCACGTTTCCGGCCTCAAGCGGCAAATTCAGGCCCAAAATGGAATCCGTTGCGCAAAGGAAGGCCGTGTCATCCGGCTTGCCCCGCACCGCCACATAGCCGACGAACGGCAGGGAGCGCACCGTCACTGCCGCCACATCGTCCGGCGCGCTGGTATGGGAGGCGAGGAACAGCTCGGCGAACAGGCTGCGCGGGCGGGCGTTCATTTCATCGATGGCATCAACCACGCTGGCGGCCTCCCTCCGGATCGTAGAAGCAGGGCGGCACCACCTCAATCGCGGCGCTGCGACCCTGCACCGACGACACGGCATAGAGCTGCCGCCCGGTCATCTTCCGCCCGCCTTTCAGCAGAGCCAGCCCAATATGCCGCCCGAACGTGGCGCTGTAGCCATGGGAGGTCACATGGCCGAGGCTCGGTTGCGGCGTCTCCAGGTCATTGCCCGCCGCAATCTGGGAGCCGACAGGGATCGACTGTCCCTCCGCCGCCATCACGCCGACCAGTTGCAACCGGCCGGGCTCCGTCAGCGCAGGCAGGTAGAGCGAGCGCTTGCCGATGAAGTCTTTGCGCTTGCTGACCATGCCGCCCAGGCCCAGATCATCCGGCGCTATCCGTCCGTCCGCCTCCGCATGGGTGAAGTGGCCCTTCTCGATGCGCAGCATGCCCATGGCTTCGGTGCCGTAGACCCGCAGGTCGTGAGCCGCGCCCACGCGCAGAATGGTGTTCCAGGTCCGCAGGCCAAAGTCTGCGTCCACGTTGATCTCGTAGGCAATCTCGCCTGAAAAGGAGAGCCGGTAGATACGGGCCGGAACGCCGCCAATGTTGGCATATTGCACCGTCATCATCGGGAATGCCTCGTTCGAGACATCCAGGTCCGGCGCGAGGTCCGCTAACAGCGCGCGGGCGTTCGGGCCGCTGATGGCGGCAGCGAACCATTGCTCCGTCACCGGCGTGACGAACGCCTTCAGGTCCGGCCACACCACCTGCAGCAAATTCTCCAGATGCTGGAGGACGGAGGAGGAATGGTTGGTCGTCGTCGTCATGTGAAAGTGATTTTCGGCCAGCCGCATGGTGACGCCGTCATCATAAACGCGCCCGTCTTCGCGCAGCATGATGCCATAGCGGCCACGGCCGACCTTCAGCTGCTTCCAGCCATTGGTGTAGACGCGGTTCAGCAGTTCTGCAGCATCCGGCCCCTGGATATCCAGCTTGCCGAGCGTGGAGACATCCACCACGCCCACGGTCTGCCGCACCGCCAGCACTTCCTGGTTGATCCGTTCCTGCGGGGTCAGGCCCTCGGTCTCATAATACATGGGCCGGGCCCAGCCTGACGCATCGGTCCAGACGCCGCCATTGGCAGCATGCCAGTCGTGCGCAGCAGTACGGCGGACCGGGTGGCCGATCTCGCCATGATGGCCCGCCGCCATCGCGTTGAAGGTGAAGGGCGTATAGGGCGGGCGGAAGGTGGTGGTGCCCACTTGCGGGATCGGCTCGCCGCGTTTCTGGGCCATAAGAGCCAGGCCCGCAACGTTGGAGGTCTTGCCCTGGTCCGTGCCCATGCCGAGCGTGGTGTAGCGTTTCAGGTGCTCGACGCCCTGATAGTTCTCGCGATGGGCGAGGCCGATATCCTTGGTCGTCACATCGTTCTGGATGTCAACGAACAGCTTGGCACCCTTGCGCGCTTGGATGGCCCACAGCGGTGGGACACTGCCGACGGTATCGCCCTCGGCGTTAAGCGTGTCTGGTATCTCTGCTTCGAAGCCCACTACCCTTGCAGCCTCCGCTCCGGCGGCAGCGCCCTCTGCCAGGCAGGCAGCCAGGCTGAACGCGCCATTTGCAGCCCCGGCACTGCGGTAGGGTGAGGTGGCGGGATCGGGCACCAGTATGCTAGTCTCCTCAACGAATGAGAGCTTGCCACGTGACTGCGCGTGCAGGTGTACCGCCGGGTTCCAACCGCCGGAAACCCCGATCAGATCGCAGGCCACCACCTTGGCCACGCCTTTGGTGCGGCCCGCCGCATCGATTGGCGCAAGTTCCGCCGCCCGCACCCCGCGCATGCCGCGCGCGGCGGCGACTGCATGGCCGCTTAACACTGTGAAGCCGTCGGATGCTGCTTGGGCCTCCGCGTCGCTCATTGAAGGGCGGCAGTCGGCGATTGCCTCGATCCGCATGCCGGCAGCCTGCAACTCCCGGGCGGTGGCGTAGGCGCTGTCATTGTTGGTGAACAGCACGGCGGTTTTGCCCGCCAGCACGCCGTACCGGGCCAGATAGCCCCTGACGGCAGACAGCAGCATGACGCCCGGCCGGTCATTGTTAGCAAAGGCGATGGGCCGTTCGATCGCGCCCGCGGCAAACACCGCTTGCCTGGCCCGCACCGTCCAGAAACGCTGGCGGGGAACATGCAGTTCCGGCTCGCTAAGATGGTCGGTGATCCGCTCCACCAGGGTGAAATAGTCATGCTCATACACACCGGCGAGCGTGGTGCGGCTCAGAACGCGCACATTGGGCAGCGCCTCCAGTTCCGCCGCCGCCGCCGCCGCCCACGCCTCACCCGGCTGATCATCAACCCGTTGCGGCGCGAGCAGCAGGTTCCCGCCCAGCGCCGGATTTTCGTCTACCAGTATAATACGCGCTCCCGCCCGCCCGGCCGCCAGCGTTGCCGACAGGCCCGCCGGACCGCCACCCGCAATCAGCACATCGCAATGGGCGTGCCGGTGGGCGTAGTGGTCCGGATCGGCTTCTGCGGGAGCCTCCCCCAGGCCCGCCATGCGCCGGATATGCTTCTCGTACCAAAGCCAACGCTTAGGGCTTGCGATGAAGGTTTTGTAGTAGAAACCGGCAGGAAACAGCGCCCCTGCCACGCCAACCGCCGCGCCCAGATCATAGTTCAGGGAGGGCCAGTGGTTCTGGCTGCTGGCGGTCAGGTCCTGGTACAGTTCCTGCACCGTCGCCCGCACGTTCGGCGTCCGCCGCGCGCCTTCGCCGATATGCAGCAAGGCGCTGGGCTCTTCCGAACCGATCCCGAACACGCCGCGCGGGCGGTGGTATTTGAACGAACGGCCAACCAGCCTGACGCCATTCGCCAGCAAGGCAGAGGCGACGGTGTCACCCTGAAATCCCTCCAACCGGTATTGGTTGAAGGTAAAGGAAATCGGCTGGCCACGGTCAATACCGCTACCGCCCAGCTCAGCGCGCGCGATCTGCTTCATTCGCTGGCCTCCCCGGCGTCAGCCGGTTCCGGTGCCCCGCCGGGGAGGTAGGCAGCGGCGATCTCATGGCTGACCGTATCCCGCTCGACCACAAACCAGTGATGGCATGCCGCCCGGTGGAACCACAGTTCCTTGTGTGCGCCCTTGGGGTTGTCGCGGAAATACAGATAGTCGGTCCATTCCTGGTCACTCATGGCCGCGGGATCGGCCGGGCGGACCGGCGTCGCATCCTCGCCAAAGGTGAACTCGGTCTCGGGCCTGGGGCCACACCAGGGGCAGGGGATCAGCATCATCGGTCTTTTCCCTCCCTAGTGCGCTTTGGGGTAAGGGCCGGCGCCCTTCTCATCGATGGCATGGCCAGTGCGGAACCGGTCCAAGGTCAGCGCGGCGTTCACCGCGTGCGGCTCGTCCCTGGCCATGGTGTGGGCGAGGCACCAGCCGGAACCCGGCGTCGCCTTGAAGCCGCCATAGCACCAGCCGCCGGTCATATAGAGCCCGTCGACCGGCAGCTTCCCGATGATGGGGGAGCCATCCATGGTCATGTCCATCACACCAGCCCATTGCCGCATAAAGTGCAGGCGGCCGATGCGCGGGAACATTTCCGTGGCGTTGGCGACCACCTCCTCCACCTTCGGCAGGGTACCGCGCTGGCTGTAGGAGTTGTAGCCGTCCAACTCGCCACCCAGCAACACCTCCCCCTTGTCGGTCTGGGAGATATAGAAATGAGCCGCGCCCGTGGAGACCACCGTGTTCAGAAACGGCTTCACCGGCTCGCTGACAAAGGCCTGCAACAGGTAGCTTTCGATGGGCAGGCGCACGCCCGCCATTTCCGCCACCTTGGTCGAATGGCCCGCCACGGCAATACCGATCTTTTTCGTCTTGATCTCGCCGCGCGTGGTCTGCACGCCGGTCACGGTGCCCGTCGCCTGGTCCCGGTCGATGCCCGTGACCTCGCAATTCTGGATGATGTCGACACCCAGCGAGTCCGCCGCCCGGGCAAAGCCCCAGGCCACCGCATCATGCCGGGCGGAGCCGCCCCTCGGCTGAGACAGCGCACACAGGATCGGGTAGCGGCTCTCCGGGGAAAGATTGATGGAGGGCTCGATCCGCGCCAGATCCTCCCGGCTCAGGAACGCCGCATCGATACCGCGTAGGCGCATGGAATTGTAACGTCTTAGCGTCGTTTCGCGCTCACCGACGGTGTGGCAGGTGTTGATGACGCTCCGCTGGCTGAACATGACGTTGTAGTTCAGGTCCTCCGACAGGCCCTCCCACAGCTTCAGCGAGTGCTCATAGAAGGGCGCATTGCCGTCCAGCAGGTAGTTGGAGCGCACAATCGTGGTGTTGCGGCCGGTATTGCCGCCGCCGATCCAGCCGCGCTCCAGCACTGCCACGTTGGTAATACCGTGCAGCTTCGCCAGGTAGTAGGCCGCCGCGAGTCCATGCCCGCCGCCGCCAATGATAATGGCGTCATAGGTAGGGTTTGGCTCTGGGCTGCGCCATGCTTTCTGCCAGTTCTCGTGATGGCTGAGCGCGTTACGCGCCAGCGCCCAAATCGAATAGCGGCGGGGCATCGTTACTCCGGCGGGGAATCGGTAGTGTCATCGTAATGTTAAGAGTGGCCGATGGCCAGCGCTGACACCTCGCCGTGCGAATACCGCGTATGAACCGTTGCCGTTGTTTGCTAAGGTCAGGCGCAAGATAAAAGCTGGCTGCCGAAAGAGATGTCCAATGCTGCGTAAGCTTCTGATGATCGTGGGTGTTTTGGTGATCTTGGTTGTCGTGGCGGCCTTCGTCGCGCCGATGCTGATTCCCAAGGATTGGCTGCGCGAGCAGGTTACCGCTCAGGTGAAAAACGCGACCGGGCGCGATCTGGTGATCGACGGCGATCTAAATTTCCAACTCCTGCCGACCGCTCAGGTCAATTTGGGCGATGTCCGCTTTGCCATATCCGGGCGGTAGCCGCCCGGATATGGCAAAGCTGAAAGAGCTACGCGCTCACGTGGCTGTTCTGCCGCTGATTTCCGGCGAGATCGAAGTGAAGGAATTTGTTCTGGTCGAGCCAGACATCCTGCTGGAAGTGAACAAAGACGGGCAGGCCAATTGGGCAATTGGCAGTTCGGGTGCCTCCGAATCGGGCGGGGGCGGCAACGCCGGCTCCGGCGGCGGCCTCGACAGCCTGAAACTGGGCGATGTGCGTCTGGTGGATGGCAAGGTCGAGTATCATGACGCCACAAGCGGCACGGTTGAAAAAATCGAAGGCTTGAACGTCACCGTTTCCTTGCCTGACCTGGACAGTCCGCTGGCGGTCGATGGTGGTCTGACATGGCACGGGGAGGCATTGGAGCTGAAACTGGGTACCGCCAAGCCGCGCGCCCTGGCGGAGGGCGACGCAAGCCCGCTGTCTCTGGCGCTAAAGGGTAAGCCTCTCAACCTGTCCTTCAATGGCACGCTGGATGCCGGCGGCAAGCTGGCGCTGGATGTTCCTTCCGTTAAGGGTCTGGCCGCGTGGGTCGGCAGCACGCTGGAGGTTAAGGGCGACGTTCTGGGACCGCTCAACATTGCAGGCGACTTGTCGGCTTCCGCCACCAATGTTGCGTTCAAGGGCATGACCCTGGCAATCGACGCCGTCAAAGGCACCGGCGGCCTCAGTGCTGCGCTGGGCGGCAAGGTGCCGAGTATCAAGGCTGACCTGGCGCTCGAAGACCTGAACCTGAACCCGTATCTGGAAGTGTTCGGCGGCGGTGAGGGCGATGCGAAGCCTGCCGCCAAGCCCGCGGGCGGCAAAGGCTGGAGCGATGAGCCGATCGATGTCTCTGCCCTGAAACTGGTGAATGCCGACCTGTCGCTCACCACCAAACTGCTGCAGGTGCAGGAGATCAAGATCGACGAGAGTGCCGTCGGTGTGAAGCTGAACGGCGGCAAGCTGGCTGTGGATCTGTCAAAGCTGGCGCTCTATAGCAGCAATGGCTCTGGCGCGGTCAATGTGGACGCAAGCGGCAAGGTTCCGGCCATCGCCAGCAGCTTCACGCTGTCGGGCCTGCAGGCCCGGCCGTTTCTCACTGATGCGGCAGGCACGGATTCGCTGGCCGGTACGGCGCAGATGGACCTGGATATCACCGCCAACGGCCAAAGCCAGAAAGCCATGGTCAGCGCCCTGAACAGCAAGGGCGGCTTTAAATTTGAAGACGATGCCGTCTACGGCATCAACATCGCCGCCATGATCCGCGATCCGGTGGCCTTTGTCATGAAAAAGGACGCGGCCTCTGAGAAAACCGACTTTGCGGAATTGTCCGGCACCTACGTCATCAAGAACGGCCTGCTGACCAATAACGACCTGAAGCTGCAATCGCCGCTGCTTCGTATTGCAGGCTCCGGTACCGTAAACATGCCGCTGCGCACACTCGACTATAAAGTCGAGCCGAAGGCGGTTGTGTCGATCAAGGGCCAAGGCGGCGACTCGGATCATTCGGGCGTCCTGGTGCCAGTCCTCATCACCGGTTCCTGGGATAATCCGCAGTTCAAACCCGATCTGGCAGGAGTGGCTGGACAGATTGTCAAAGACCCCTCAAAGTTGCTGCAAGGCGGCGATCCAACCAAGAGCCTGAAATCGCTGGTGCCGGGGGCGGGCGGTTCAGGTGATAGCTCCGGCAGTGGCACCGACAGCATCAAGAAGCTGTTCGGCAAATAAGCGGCTGCGCGGGTATTCTGGGGCGAACTGCTATGGCCATCGGACGAGAGATGCCACGGGTGGTGTTCGCCATACCCGGCGATCTGAATGCGCGTACCGGCGGCTATATCTACGACCAGTGTTTGGGCGAGGGCCTGAGCGCAGCCGGTTGGCAGTGCGAAATACTCAACCTGGGGGGCAGCTTTCCGCATCCCACAGCGGACGATATGGCCGCGGCTTTTGAGGCGCTGGCGGCGGTGCCTGCCGATGCCGCGCTGCTGGTGGATGGGCTGGCCTTTGGTGCGCTTGAAACGGCGGGACTGACGCGTGTGACAGCGCCTGTCTGCGCGCTGGTCCATCATCCCTTGGCATTGGAAAGCGGGGTCGAAGCCCAGCGGGCCGCGGTTTTGAAGGCGCTGGAGACGGCCAACCTGGCGTGCGCCCGGCAGGTGATCGTCACCAGTCCGCACACGGCGGAAACCCTGGTGCAGGAATTCTGCGTGCCCAAGGCGCGGATCACCGTCGCGCTGCCGGGAACTGACTTGCCACAGAAGCCACGCCAGCCAACGGCCAGCCCCCGTATCCTGGCCGTTGGCAGCCTGACCCATCGCAAGGGGCATGACGTACTGCTCCATGCGTTGGCGCAAATCCAAGACCTGGCGTGGACGGCGGAAATCGTCGGCGGACCGCACGACCCGCGCGTGGCAAAGGCGCTGCCAGAGTTGGCCGCGACGCTGGGTTTGCAGGAGCGGGTGCGCTTTATCGGGGAGCTCGACCGGGCGGAGCTGAACGCCTGTTATGCCCGCGCCAGCATCTTTGCCCTCGCCACCCGTTACGAGGGATATGGCATGGTTTTTGCCCAGGCCACCGCGAACGGCCTGCCTATCGTCAGTTGCGCGGCGGGCGCTGTGCCCGAAACGGCGCCCAAGGAATCCTCGATACTGGTGCCGCCGGATGACCCGGCCGCCTTTGCTGGTGCGCTGCGTTCGATTCTCGCCGATGCGGGTCTGGAAGCGCGCCTCGCCGAGGGCGCAAAGTCTGCCGTTGCCGCTTTGCCGACCTGGGAGGAAGCCGTGCAGCTGGCGGCGCAAGCCCTGTCAAAGACTCTGGCAGGCCCGGCAGCATGACGGGTTTCCCTGCCGACTGGCTGGCCCTGCGGGAACCAGCGGATTTGGCCGCTCGCTCTCGTGACGTGTTGGAAGCTTGCCGGTCGCATTTCGCGGCCCGCGCTGCTGTAACGGTCTGCGATCTGGGCTCCGGCACCGGTGCGGCGGTTGCTGCATTCGGACCGTATCTGCTTGTCCCCCAGCATTGGGTGCTGGTAGACAACGCCCCGGCCAACCTGGAAGCCGCCAGGCGCTTGCGGGAAAGCCCCGGCGTGACCATTGAGACGCTGGCCGCTGATCTGGCAGAGGCACCTGCGCCCTGGCCAGCCGTGTGTGATCTGGTAACCGTGACGGCTTTGTTCGACCTCGCCAGCCCATCCTGGATCGAGGCGCTGTGCGCGCGTTTGGCTGCGGCGCGGCTGCCGCTGCTGGCGACGCTAACCTATAACGGGATGCAGGCTTTTTCTGAGAGCCATCCGGTGGACGCCCTCATGCTGGACGCATTCAACCGGCATCAGAAGCTGGACAAGGGGCTTGGCGGGCCAGCCGCCGGGCCGGACGGCGCGTCCGTTCTTGGCGCGGTGCTGGAGCGCCATGGATATCGTGTTACGATTGGCCAAAGTCCCTGGCAGTTGGATGGCGTGCGGGACGGGGCTTTACTGGCCGAATTGCTGCGCGGCTGGGCGGCGGCGGTGACGGATGCCGACTTTGTGCCAGTGGCAGACACACAAGGTTGGCTGACCGCTCATCTAAACCGGGCGGACTCTCTGGTGGTTGGGCATGTGGATATATTTGCCGTCCCAGGGTGAAGGTAATCTACCGCAAATCGCAGGCAAACAGCACGTCGCCGCCGTCGAACACATGCACGTCAGTGGATGGGCGCTTGGCTGTGCCTACCTCTGTCACGCCGGGGATCGACAGGCCGGTCAGGCCGGAGCCCAAGATAACCGGTGCCACCAACACATGCAGGAAATCCAAGGCACCACTTGCCAGGAAGTGGCTGACGGTCGTGCCGCCGCCTTCGATCAGAACCCGGTTCATGCCACGCGCCCGCAACGCCGCCAGTATCCAGACGGGGTCGATTCTGCCGCCGAGCGTCTCCAGCCGCTCAACGCCGCTGTCCAGCGCGCCGCTACCGCCGAACACCAGACGGCGCGCACCGTCTTTCGGGCACCAGACCTGCGATGACGGGCAGACAGAGCCATGGGGGTCAATGACCACCCGGGCGGGGCTTTTTCCGGCGCAGTGACGCACGGTCAGGCGGGGATTGTCGGTCCGCACTGTGCCCGCGCCGACGACCACGGCATCCACCAGAGACCGCAGCCGGTGCAAATGGGCCATGGCGGCGGGGCCGTTAATCCCGCGGGAGCTGCCGGTTGGCGTTGCGATACGCCCGTCAAGCGATTGGCCCAGTTGGGCGACGATCAACGGCTGGCCGTCTCGTGAGGCTTCGGCCAATAGCGCCAGCGCGCGGTTCTGCGCGTCCTTCCGCGTTATCCCAAAGGTACTATTCACACCAGACTGCCCTCTCGCCTGTGTGGCACCAGTCAATTTCGAAATTCTGGAGCATTGTTAAGTCGATTGGCACCATGTGATCGTGAGAGGCATCGGTTCCATCCATGCAGAACCAAGGGTTCGGTTCCAGGCACGCCTTATGCGTGACCTGTATGTAGGGAACATTCGGCATCCTTACCTTAGAAAACAACCAAACAAGGGTTCACATTCCGTTGTACCCTCTGCGAGTTGCCGGTTGTGGCTGACCGGTTGGCAGAGCGTGGCTGTGCGTGCGATTATGCTGTCATGTTGTGTTTAACCACTCTCATTTTATGCTGCGAAAGCCCTCTACCATGAGTTTGCTGTCCGGATTGCGCATTGTTCAGCTTGGCACCGGGCGCGCGGCGGCTGTCTGTGGGCGCCTGTTTGCCGATTGTGGTGCCACGGTGGCTTTCGCTGATGAGGCCAGCGCAGAGGATGTGACCTCTGCCTACCTGAGCCACGGCAAGGAAACCGTTGACGGAGAAGCTGCTCTGCATGCGGCGTTGGCCGCCGCGCATATAATTGTGGCCGACGGCAGTCCGGCTGTCCTGAAGGCGCAGGGTTGGGACGAGGCAAGCCTGCGCGCGGCTGCGCCTGACGCGGCCCTAGTCCTGATTTCCCCCTATGGGCAGACCGGCCCGCAGGCCGAAGACTCCGCTACCGACCTCACGTTATTCTACGCAAGCGGCATCGCCCGCCTGCTGACCGGTCAGGTAGACGATTTGAGCGAGCCGCCCATTCATGCTGTTGCGGAACAATCCGCCATCATGGGTGGCGTCGCCGCGGCCTGTGCCGGGATGCATGTGGTATTGTCGGATGCAGGCCCCGCGTTGGTAGACGTCTCCATCCAGGAGGCGCTGGCGACGCTCGCCATGACCGAACTGGCGCGCGCAGGGCAGACCGGCAGCAGCTGGCAGCGCAAGCGCCTGAGCGATGGCAATGGCGCGACGGTCTGCATTCTGCCTGCCTCGGACGGTTACGCCGCCATCTCCCCCCGGGAGGAGAAGCAGTGGGCCGCCTGGCTGGAAGCCATGGGCTCGCCTGCCTGGGGCGCAGAACCCCGCTTCGCCCGCAAGGCTGACCGGGTCGCCAACTGGGACGCCCTGCACGCGCTGATGAGCGAATGGAGCCGCCAGCATCCCAAGCAATGGATCGCCGACACGGCCCAGGCCGCGCACGTGCCCAGCTTCCCGTTGTGCGAGCTTTCGGACCAACTGGACTCCCCCCAACTGGCGCACCGGAAGTTCTTCCGGGATTTGGCAGTCGAGGGCCTGACCGTCAAAGCGCCCGGCAAGCCCTTCCGCTTGTATTTCATGGAGGATGATGCCGCCCCGGCGGTCCGCGCACCCGCGGCCCTGCCCCTTGCCGGGGTGAGAGTGCTGGATTTCAGTTGGGTGATCGCCGGACCGACTGCCACCCGCTATCTGGCCGCCATGGGGGCGGAGGTGATCAAGGTCGAAGCGCCAGGCAGGGGGGGCGACCCCGGCCGAGGCTCCGAACTGCACACCGTGCTTGGCCAGGCGAAAAAAGGCATCGTCCTCGACCTGAAAAAGCCGGAAGCCGTCGCGGTGGCCAAAGCATTGGCGGCTGAATGCGACGTGCTGATCGAGAACTTTGCGACCGGCGTCATGGACCGGCTGGGGCTCGGCGCGACGGCGTTGCAGGACCTGAACCCCAACCTGATCTACCTCTCAGCCTCCGGCATGGGCCGCACGGGACCGGAGGCAGGCGCGGTCGCCTATGGCACGCTGCTGCAATGCTATTCGGGCTTTGCGGGCCTGAACCGCCACCCGGAGCGTCCGCCGCGGGTTGGCATGGCCTGGCTCGACCCCATGTGCGGCCTGGTGCTGCCCTTCCTCGCGGCGGCGGCCGTCTGGCGGCAGCGCGAGCAGGGCGGCAATGGCGTGCGCGTGGATTTCTCCATGGTGGAGGCCATGCTCTGGTCCATGCCCGGCCCCCTGATTGAGACTCAATTGGGCCGAAAGCAGGAACCGCTCGGCAATACCTCCGCAGAGCATGCCCCGCACGCTGTCTTCCGGTGCGCGGGTGAGGATGACTGGCTGGCCATCGCCGTGACGTCGGATGCGGAATGGCAGGCCCTTAGCGGTGCAGTGCCGGGACTGGCCGGGATGAAAAGCCTGGACCTCGCCGGGCGGCGCTCCCGCGCGCCGGAGATTGAGGGTGTCCTCTCTGCTTGGGCCGCTCCCCGGCGCGGGCCGGACGCCGCTGCCAAGCTGGCCGCCGCCGGTATTGCTGCCTCTGCCCTGGCAGGCTCCTCCGCCCTGGTCGAGAGTCCCCACCTGAGGGCCCGCGGCTTCTGGGATGCGTTTGGCGAAGGCGTCCTGCCTGGCCTGCCCTGGCAAGCCAGCTTCGGTCGCCAGACGGGAGAGGCCCCCGCTTTGGGCGAGCACACGGATGCGGTGCTAAGCGAAGTGCTGGGCATGGAGGCAGCGGAGATTACCCGCCTGCGCGCGGCCGGCGTGTTGGGCTAGTTCTCAACAACATTGCCATTGGCGACGGCGCACTACTGTTGCTAGACTTACGCTTACCAATACTGCGCTAGTCGCTGGAGGAACACGCCATGGTAAACCTGCCGCTCGCCAAAGCTGCCGAAGTGGATTACGGCTCCGAAGAAGAAGCCATGGTCCGTTACCGGGAAGAGGGCACCCGCCGGGCGCTCGCCATGGACAATCGCGGACCGTTCCGCTTCACCGCTGAAGGCAAGCTCGATCCGGCCATTGTTGAGAGCTACGACCGCCACGGCTTCTATGTCTTCACCAACGTGCTGGGCGCGGAAGAACAGGCTGACCTGGAGCGCGATCTGGCCGATCTGCTCGACCGCCAGCCGGTGGAGAAGGACGGCGAGACCGACAAATACGGCAACCCGGCCTTCAATGCAGGCCAGCAGAGCCGCTCCATCTCCTGGGTGAAGCCGCTGAGCGATCCCCTCGGCGGCACCGACTATTCCTATGGCCGCCACCCGAGCAAAATGTACGAGCCGAAAGCCGCCGCGGACGCGCCGGAATGGGTGCTGCAACTCATCCACGGCTCGCTGATGCATTCGGAAGCCGCGCTGCGCCTCTACGGCCACCCGTACCTGCTGAAGTTCGCGGAGGTGGTGAACGGCCCCGACTTCACCCCCTTCAACGAGGCGATCTGGATCAAGCAGCCCCGCCTGGGCGGCTCAGTCGCCTGGCACCAGGACGGCTGGACCCACTGGCAGAGCCCAGACCTGGACCGCCACACCCACGGCTTCAACATGATGATCCAGCTTTATGGCTGCGACGCGGCGAACGGACTGTGGGTCGTGCCGGGCTCGCATATCGGACTGAAAAAGGACATCAAAGCCATGGTCGCGGAGGCCGGCTCCGACCGCCTGCCCCAGGCCGTGCCGTTGATCTGCGAGCCGGGCGACGTGGCCGTGACCAGCCGCCAGGCAATCCATGGCTCGTTCGCGAACACCAGCGAGAACGTGCGCGTAACCTTCAATATGGGCTTCCACCGGCGTGCGAGCGTGCTGGGCGTGAAAAGCGGCGGCGCCCACAACCCGGTGAACGAGTACACGGACGAGTATGTGAAGAACCGCTCCCGGATGATCCTATACGGCATCGATGCGCGGCGGCAGAAGTACCCCGCCGAGACGCCGTATGTGTATGCGCCGTTGGCTGGGGAGGCTGGTGCGTGGCGGTGGAGTGAAGACCGGAAGGCCGAGGTGTGGGACTATAATTTGCAGGATTTGGGGATTTGAATTGGTTATAGAAATCTTTCTACCCCAACCTAATCCTAGTGACCTAATTCGGTGTATCACACATGCACTGAGTTTTGCTATATCGAGAAAATAGGCCAAGGACATAAGAAATATTGAGACCTTATTCAAATCAATCTACGCTTGTTGGGTAGATAAACGGGGAAAATGACAGAATGTATGTTCAACACAATATATAGGGCTTCGATTCCGAACCGTATTTTGTTCCACTGGACTTTTTTTAACCTTAAGCATAAGAAGTTTTTTGTTGAGCAATCTGATAGCATTTGCCACTTAACTCAAATTATAGAGCGCGGAAATTACCTACGGCCTAATGCTATCAGCTGTATCTTGGGCAATAGAGGCAATGGGAAAACAACGCTGCTCAATGCATTGTATTCTGAAATGGCGAACTGTTACATTATCAATTTTCGCAAATCATTAAAGGATTCAGCTTCAAGGCAAAATTTCTCACAAATAGTTATTTTATATTTTTTCGAAGAGATTTTTAAATGTATTATGCGTCAAGGTTATGTTGCAAAAGATATCTAACATCTCCAAAAAGAAAGAGATGAAATTTTACATAAGCAACACAGATTTTTGCCTCAATCTTTATTGTATAAAACAGTTTATTATTTAAATAAATATATCAAAAATATCTCCAATATCAAACATAAAATCCCTATATACAAATTTTAATTGATAACATAGATAACACTCACCCACTTGACTTTAAGTTTATTTTATAACCTCTAGGATTATTGTGCGCATCGTGTAAAGGAATCAATGTTGTTACAACATTGATTCCCCAAATTCGGAGACATACCAAGTTTGCTGCGTATCGTGGCCCAGAGACGGATATTAAAATAATAACTACGCTAGAATCTCTCAGCGCGCTAGAGGTAATAAACAACAGAATATCCAAGCACCACAATAGAGCGGATCATAGTGTTTTTATAAGCAATTATACCATTAAATATTTTGCTACTATTACCAATTTAAATATTGGCATGAATCAAATCCAAAAATTATATGATTATTCGTGCGAAAGACCCTCATTCGATGGCCCAACTCTAGATAGCAATGAAGCCCCTTTTGTTCTTTCGACTGTTCAGAGATCAACAAGTGAAGAGACGGCCGTATTTTTAGGGGAAAAGCATTCTAATTTGATGCGCCGCTTTTCATGTGCATCACACGATAATAGACTAATAAATTATGAAAGATTAGAAAGCGATCTGTTAGCGACTGGCCTCGACATAAATTTAGTAGACAGCTTAATACCGCGCATAAAGAATAGCGCCTCTATAAAAGAAGCAGAGTGAATATTATTGGAGAGCAAAGTATCGCTAGCAAGACATTCCGCGAATAGAATGGTTGCGGAAAGAGTGCAGAAACTCCGCAAAGTGTCCTAAGGAATGATAATGGGACCTGAGCGCAATCATGGCATATCGGAAGAACAACGCGCAGCCTTCGAAAACTTATTGGAGATAGCCGACACTGATAGTCTAGAATTTGTCTATGCATGTCTGGCATTTGGCGTCGCGGTTCGTGAGGTTATTCCTCATGGTCAAGATGCTGATATAGATGATAGAATAGCAAAAAATCTTTTAGAAGCTCGCGCGCTTCACTCTAGCGCCTTAGATGATAATCGAAGGATTAGAGATATATTTGATCAAGCTGTGTCAGTGCTTTTAGTTGTATTGATAGTAATATTAGGAATAATTTTTAAAGAGCACATACAATCCTTTGACCAGCTGCATATTTATATGATCTTTGGGCTAACTAAATTGATATTTGGATGTTTAGTTGGCGCAAATGCTAAAAAAGTTACCATATATACATTCGAACGACTGGCGCTGTATTGCCTGAGGAATGTCAATAATATGACTCGCCGGAAAGCTAAAACAAGAAGCTAATTGAGGTGAAAATGTTATCGCTGGATCAAATAGAGAAGCATTGGGGATTAGCTCGAGCTCCTAATTTTGCTGAGCTAGATTTCGGCAACACGATCGATCGGAATAGTTTTATCTCTCGAGATGGCGCTCTTAATATTGCGGTGGATATGTATTTTTAATTAGAGACAATATTGCAAAACGTCTTCCAACGCTATAAGAGGGCGGATCGCCTACCGCCAATATATTTGTTACTAATTTTACTCAGAAATAAAGTCCGTATTGATGACCAGTTTTTGAAAAATTTAATTCACTCCTGTCGAAATTCGACGGACAATCACCGAGATATAACATGGCAGAGTTAGTAGGCTTACTAGACACGATGAGAATGACTAGGATGGTTAGGAGAGTTGAGATGGATAATATAGTTGATTTTGTTCGGGGCTTAAAAAACAGTGACGGGAAACGTGGAAGTCCCGTCTTTGATTATCAAATTACTCATACACAGAAAATCGGACACTCCCTACGATCATTGCTGCCAAATTCATATTATTTTTAGCTATTTGATTATTCCCATGCCTTTTATGCAGACCACGAAGAAAGAATAACTGATCACCGGCTCTTAGATATAGGTAGCCATCTTGAAAAAATTATCCTCGATAGTGGCGATATCTATGCCGAAAATCAGTGATCAATGTCAATATGTATTCGAATTGTTCTGGAAAAGAGCAAGAAGATTATGCAGAGAATGTCATTGCCGAGCACTTAGCAGATTTAGCGGCGCGGGTGGATGATAATAAACCCCGTTTTATATTTATTGATAACTTGGACTTTACATCAAATATAGATCAAATTAGGCTAAATAAAATATTAACCCAAGTGGCAAGGGCGAACAAGAGATTTGTTATCATTATGTCCGGGAGGCCGATGGTTGTTAAGTTAGCGCGAGCATTTCATAGGGAGTTTCTTGGATCAATATCCCAGCTCATATCTCATCTACCGTATCTTGACATGGGCGATGTTCTACATGTACGTATTAGGGCCGTCCAAATGAAAGAAGTTGATGTAATTAAAGATTCTGCGGGGACGGTGCTTAGTGACTTTGTTGATGGGAATGTCGCATTTGCTCTAAAAGAAGAAAATAAACCGTGGTCAAAAAACTGATGTGATAATAATCTCAATTAATTACTGTCAGAATATTACTCCCGCCTACCCCTCCATCTCCCCACTTCCCCCGGCCTCTGCGGGCATGTCCTTGAACTTCGGCAAGCCGTCGTTCATCTCCACCACCCGCTGGCCGTACCAGACATGGGCCTGGGGCTGGAATGAGAAGCCTTTCAGCAGGTGAGGGTACACGTCGTCCACGCCTGCTACCGGGATGGCGCTCATCACGGCACCTTCGCACGCCGAGCAATGCCGCCGCTCGGCCTGACCGGTTTTGCTGTAGGTGACGACCTTGTCCCCGCCCGCCGTCACGCGCACGGCGCTGCTTTGCCATAGGGCGTAGGAGGTGACGGGGCCGCCGCTCCATTGGCGGCAGTCATTGCAGTGGCAAAAGCCCTGCTGCATCGGTTCGCCGGTCACTTCGAACTGCACCGCGCCGCAGAAGCAGGAGCCTTTGTATGTCTCAGCCATGGTATTCATCCCTCTATTTCGCTGCCTTCCCCGGAGGGTAAGGTGACAATGGCCGGGGTATCAAGAGGGCAAACACCGGCGGGTTGCTTCGTCCCGGACAACGCCCGGGACTCGCAATGACGCCAGTGGAGAGAACACTCGCCCTCAGAACCGGGAGCGCCGCTCCTCAACATTGGCCAACACTTCAACCAGCACGGTCTTGCCCTCGGCGTTCAGCTTCTGCGCTTCCTTCAGCGCCGGGCCCAGCTCCGCCGCCTTGGTCACGCGCAGGCCGACCGCGCCCATGCCCTCGGCGATTTGGGCGTAGTTGCCGTGCATGGTGGAGACGCCAAACTCGTTCCGGGCCTCCTCCCCGATAGTGCCGCGGGTCGGGCCGGAATAGGTGGCCATGGCGCTGTTGTTCAGCAGCAGCGTGGTGATCGCTGCGCCGGAGCGGGCCGCGGTTTTGATATCCGTGCCCGACATGCCGAACGCGCCGCCGCCCTTCATGTTCAGACAGAACTTGCTCGGCTTGACCTTCTGGCTATAGGGGGTGCGGGTCAGGCTGGTGCCCAGCGCCAGCATCACGTCGTTGCCGGTCAGCCAGTCATTGGCCGGGCCGGTGTTGGTGCCGCTGCCCGCACCCAGCGCCAGCGGATGCCGCTCGTCGAAGGCTGACTTGCCGGGCATGGTGCAGAACACGGGCGTGGCGGTGAGTTCCGCGCGTAGAGCGTCCGTTGCGCCGGAGAACATGACGCTCTGGCCCGCCCAGATTACCGGGCGCTTAGCGTTCCTAAGGGCAGCGGTGGCAGCCATCGGCAGCCATGATCGCGCCCCGCTCGTGCCGGAAGGCAATGGGCCGGATACCCACCCGCGCCGTGGCGGAGATCAGCGGGTTGCTGGGGAAGCAGGACATCCACTCGACGCCTTCCTGCTTCAGGATTTGCGCGATGTAGTCGATACCATTCATGGCTGTTCTCCCTAGTGGCCTGATCGGAACGCTTGCATCCGCAAGCGCTTCGTGAATCAGCCCACGCTTTTACTGTGTTGGTGGTTCGATCGCCCTCTTTGGCGGGCGTTCGGTCTACTTTGTCTTGATTGAAACTGTGCGGACGACGGTAGAGCCGGCTATTGGCATGCGCAATCAGGATATTCTTCCCGGCGGCAAATATGGCTACACTCACCGGCAAATATACTGACAAGCCATCCCAGGAACGCCTCATGACCCCCGATAGCGCCATCAATCTCGACGATCTGCGTATGCTGGCCAGACGCCGCCTGCCGAAACTCATCTACGACTTCATCGAAGGCGGCGTGGATAGCGAAGAAGGGCTGATCAAGAACGAAGACGCCTTCGTCAAGCGCTCTCTGGTGCCGCGCTATATGGTCGATGTTTCGAAGATTGACCAGTCGACCGAGCTTTTCGGGCAGACCTATTCCATGCCCTGGGGCATTGCGCCGACCGGTGGCGTTGGCAACTACCGCTGGGGCGGCGACATGATGCTCTGCCGTGCGGCGCGGGACGCCAACATTCCGTTCATCATGTCAGGCGCCTCCAACGCGCCCATGGAGCAGATGGCGGAGGAAGCACCGGAGCATGGCTGGTACCAGCTCTATACGGCGAAGGACCGGGAAATCGCCCACGACATGATCCGCCGGGCGGACGCGCTGGGCATTCAGGCGCTGGTGGTGACGGTGGACGTGCCGACCAGCGGCAACCGGGAGCGTAACCGGCGCAATGGCTTTGGCCGCCCCTTGAAGCTGTCGCTCTCCACCAAGATCGATGCGCTGACCAAGCCGCTTTGGATGAAAGACTACCTGACCCACGGCCTCGCCATGTGCTCGAACTGG
>CBDBCB010000001.1:0-32625 GCA_965202745.1 Alphaproteobacteria bacterium | reverse complement strand
TGTTATACTGACGGATGAAGACGGGAGATTTGCCATGGCCAACGCTCTGCCCACCGAAAAGATGGACGTGGACGCGTTCCTCGCATGAGTGCAGACGCAGCAGCGGGGGAAGTACGAACTCTGCGGCGGCTATGTGGTGGCCATGGTGCCGGAGCGCGCCGTTCATGCGCGCGCGAAGGCGGAACTTTGGCTGGCGTTCCGCAATGCCATCCGCGCCGCAGACCTGCCTTGCAATACCTTCTACAAACGGGATATGTTCGTTCGTTGCGGCGAGCGCTTGGCAGGCGACCAAATAGAAACCAACGACCCGCTGATCATCGTAGAAGTGATCTCACCGTCGAGTACAAGCATCAACACAAGCATCAACACAGGCACCAAGCTGGCCGACTATTTCCGTCTGCCATCGCTACGGCATTACCTGGTTGTTGAGCTAACCAAGCGGCACGCCGTCCATCACGTGCGGGACGAGGCCGGAAACGTGACGACCCACATCCTGGCGGGCGGTACCGTGCGCTTCGATCCGCCAGGGCTGGAATTCGATCTGGGCGACATATTGGACGCAATTGATTGAGGCCGGTTGGCCGGGCGTGCCTTTACCCAGCCGCCACACTCCGAAGTCCGAACTCCCGTCCCACATGCTCCAGCCATTTCCAGAAGGACATTGCCGTGCTGCGCGGGACGTAGACGTCATAGGCAGGCGGCTCCAAATCCACACAGTGAATAATGGCCGTCACATTGCCGAGCGGTGTCTGCAAGCATTGCCCAGGTCCGAACATGGCAGGGTCGAGGTCCAGACGGCAGCCGGTGGCCAGCAGGTCTGCTGCCGCCGGGCCGGTGACCCGCAGCCGCGCACGCGCGCCGCTGACATCGACGGCAGCGGCAAACAAGCCCTGATAGGCCTTTTGCAGCCGCTCTGTCAGCGCGGGTCCCTGGCCTTCGTCACAGACAACCAGCCAATGGTCGGGGCCCAGCCAGAGAGCCCCGTAGCCCTGCGTCTCCGCCACGTTTCCGGCCTCAAGCGGCAAATTCAGGCCCAAAATGGAATCCGTTGCGCAAAGGAAGGCCGTGTCATCCGGCTTGCCCCGCACCGCCACATAGCCGACGAACGGCAGGGAGCGCACCGTCACTGCCGCCACATCGTCCGGCGCGCTGGTATGGGAGGCGAGGAACAGCTCGGCGAACAGGCTGCGCGGGCGGGCGTTCATTTCATCGATGGCATCAACCACGCTGGCGGCCTCCCTCCGGATCGTAGAAGCAGGGCGGCACCACCTCAATCGCGGCGCTGCGACCCTGCACCGACGACACGGCATAGAGCTGCCGCCCGGTCATCTTCCGCCCGCCTTTCAGCAGAGCCAGCCCAATATGCCGCCCGAACGTGGCGCTGTAGCCATGGGAGGTCACATGGCCGAGGCTCGGTTGCGGCGTCTCCAGGTCATTGCCCGCCGCAATCTGGGAGCCGACAGGGATCGACTGTCCCTCCGCCGCCATCACGCCGACCAGTTGCAACCGGCCGGGCTCCGTCAGCGCAGGCAAGTAGAGCGAGCGCTTGCCGATGAAGTCTTTGCGCTTGCTGACCATGCCGCCCAGGCCCAGATCATCCGGCGCTATCCGTCCGTCCGCCTCCGCATGGGTGAAGTGGCCCTTCTCGATGCGCAGCATGCCCATGGCTTCGGTGCCGTAGACCCGCAGGTCGTGAGCCGCGCCCACGCGCAGAATGGTGTTCCAGGTCCGGAGGCCAAAGTCTGCGTCCACGTTGATCTCGTAGGCAATCTCGCCTGAAAAGGAGAGCCGGTAGATACGGGCCGGAACGCCGCCAATGTTGGCATATTGCACCGTCATCATCGGGAATGCCTCGTTCGATACATCCAGGTCCGGCGCGAGGTCCGCTAACAGCGCGCGGGCGTTCGGGCCGCTGATGGCGGCAGCGAACCATTGCTCCGTCACCGGCGTGACGAACGCCTTCAGGTCCGGCCACACCACCTGCAGCAAATTCTCCAGATGCTGGAGGACGGAGGAGGAATGGTTGGTCGTCGTCGTCATGTGAAAGTGATTTTCGGCCAGCCGCATGGTGACGCCGTCATCATAAACGCGCCCGTCTTCGCGCAGCATGATGCCATAGCGGCCACGGCCGACCTTCAGCTGCTTCCAGCCATTGGTGTAGACGCGGTTCAGCAGTTCTGCAGCATCCGGCCCCTGGATATCCAGCTTGCCGAGCGTGGAGACATCCACCACGCCCACGGTCTGCCGCACCGCCAGCACTTCCTGGTTGATCCGTTCCTGCGGGGTCAGGCCCTCGGTCTCATAATACATGGGCCGGGCCCAGCCTGACGCATCGGTCCAGACGCCGCCATTGGCAGCATGCCAGTCGTGCGCAGCAGTACGGCGGACCGGGTGGCCGATCTCGCCATGATGGCCCGCCGCCATCGCGTTGAAGGTGAAGGGCGTATAGGGGCGGGCGGAAGGTGGTGGTGCCCACTTGCGGGATCGGCTCGCCGCGTTTCTGGGCCATAAGAGCCAGGCCCGCAACGTTGGAGGTCTTGCCCTGGTCCGTGCCCATGCCGAGCGTGGTGTAGCGTTTCAGGTGCTCGACGCTCTGATAGTTCTCGCGATGGGCGAGGCCGATATCCTTGGTCGTCACATCGTTCTGGATGTCAACGAACAGCTTGGCACCCTTGCGCGCTTGGATGGCCCACAGCGGTGGGACACTCCCGACGGTATCGCCCTCGGCGTTAAGCGTGTCTGGTATCTCTGCTTCGAAGCCCACTACCCTTGCAGCCTCCGCTCCGGCGGCAGCGCCCTCTGCCAGGCAGGCAGCCAGGCTGAACGCGCCATTTGCAGCCCCGGCACTGCGGTAGGGTGAGGTGGCGGGATCGGGCACCAGTATGCTAGTCTCCTCAACGAATGAGAGCTTGCCACGTGACTGCGCGTGCAGGTGTACCGCCGGGTTCCAGCCGCCGGAAACCCCGATCAGATCGCAGGCCACCACCTTGGCCACGCCTTTGGTGCGGCCCGCCGCATCGATTGGCGCAAGTTCCGCCGCCCGCACCCCGCGCATGCCGCGCGCGGCGGCGACTGCATGGCCGCTTAACACTGTGAAGCCGTCGGATGCTGCTTGGGCCTCCGCGTCGCTCATTGAAGGACGGCAGTCGGCGATTGCCTCGATCCGCATGCCGGCAGCCTGCAACTCCCGGGCGGTGGCGTAGGCGCTGTCATTGTTGGTGAACAGCACGGCGGTTTTGCCCGCCAGCACGCCGTACCGGGCCAGATAGCCCCTGACGGCAGACAGCAGCATGACGCCCGGCCGGTCATTGTTGGCAAAGGCGATGGGCCGTTCGATCGCGCCCGCGGCAAACACCGCTTGCCTGGCCCGCACCGTCCAGAAACGCTGGCGGGGAACATGCAGTTCCGGCTCGCTAAGATGGTCGGTGATCCGCTCCACCAGGGTGAAATAGTCATGCTCATACACACCGGCGAGCGTGGTGCGGCTCAGAACGCGCACATTGGGCAGCGCCTCCAGTTCCGCCGCCGCCGCCGCCGCCCACGCCTCACCCGGCTGATCATCAACCCGTTGCGGCGCGAGCAGCAGGTTCCCGCCCAGCGCCGGATTTTCGTCTACCAGTATAATACGCGCTCCCGCCCGCCCGGCCGCCAGCGTTGCCGACAGGCCCGCCGGACCGCCACCCGCAATCAGCACATCGCAATGGGCGTGCCGGTGGGCGTAGTAGTCCGGATCGGCTTCTGCGGGAGCCTCCCCCAGGCCCGCCATGCGCCGGATATGCTTCTCGTACCAAAGCCAACGCTTAGGGCTTGCGATGAAGGTTTTGTAGTAGAAACCGGCAGGAAACAGCGCCCCTGCCACGCCAACCGCCGCGCCCAGATCATAGTTCAGGGAGGGCCAGTGGTTCTGGCTGCTGGCGGTCAGGTCCTGGTACAGTTCCTGCACCGTCGCCCGCACGTTCGGCGTCCGCCGCGCGCCTTCGCCGATATGCAGCAAGGCGCTGGGCTCTTCCGAACCGATCCCGAACACGCCGCGCGGGCGGTGGTATTTGAACGAACGGCCAACCAGCCTGACGCCATTCGCCAGCAAGGCAGAGGCGACGGTGTCACCCTGAAATCCCTCCAACCGGTATTGGTTGAAGGTAAAGGAAATCGGCTGGCCACGGTCAATACCGCTACCGCCCAGCTCAGCGCGCGCGATCTGCTTCATTTGCTGGCCTCCCCGGCGTCAGCCGGTTCCGGCGCCCCGCCGGGGAGGTAGGCAGCGGCGATCTCATGGCTGACCGTATCCCGCTCGACCACAAACCAGTGATGGCATGCCGCCCGGTGGAACCACAGTTCCTTATGTGCGCCCTTGGGGTTGTCGCGGAAATACAGATAGTCGGTCCATTCCTGGTCACTCATGGCCGCGGGATCGGCCGGGCGGACCGGCGTCGCATCCTCGCCAAAGGTGAACTCGGTCTCGGGCCTGGGGCCACACCAGGGGCAGGGGATCAGCATCATCGGTCTTTTCCCTCCCTAGTGCGCTTTGGGGTAAGGGCCGGCGCCCTTCTCATCGATGGCATGGCCAGTGCGGAACCGGTCCAAGGTCAGCGCGGCGTTCACCGCGTGCGGCTCGTCCCTGGCCATGGTGTGGGCGAGGCACCAGCCGGAACCCGGCGTCGCCTTGAAGCCGCCATAGCACCAGCCGCCGGTCATATAGAGCCCGTCGACCGGCAGCTTCCCGATGATGGGGGAGCCATCCATGGTCATGTCCATCACACCAGCCCATTGCCGCATAAAGTGCAGGCGGCCGATGCGCGGGAACATTTCCGTGGCGTTGGCGACCACCTCCTCCACCTTCGGCAGGGTACCGCGCTGGCTGTAGGAGTTGTAGCCGTCCAACTCGCCACCCAGCAACACCTCCCCCTTGTCGGTCTGGGAGATATAGAAATGAGCCGCGCCCGTGGAGACCACCGTGTTCAGAAACGGCTTCACCGGCTCGCTGACAAAGGCCTGCAACAGGTAGCTTTCGATGGGCAGGCGCACGCCCGCCATTTCCGCCACCTTGGTCGAATGGCCCGCCACGGCAATACCGATCTTTTTCGTCTTGATCTCGCCGCGCGTGGTCTGCACGCCGGTCACGGTGCCCGTCGCCTGGTCCCGGTCGATGCCCGTGACCTCGCAATTCTGGATGATGTCGACACCCAGCGAGTCCGCCGCCCGGGCAAAGCCCCAGGCCACCGCATCATGCCGGGCGGAGCCGCCCCTCGGCTGAGACAGCGCGCACAGGATCGGGTAGCGGCTCTCCGGGGAAAGATTGATGGAGGGCTCGATCCGCGCCAGATCCTCCCGGCTCAGGAACGCCGCATCGATACCGCGTAGGCGCATGGAATTGTAACGTCTTAGCGTCGTTTCGCGCTCACCGACGGTGTGGCAGGTGTTGATGACGCTCCGCTGGCTGAACATGACGTTGTAGTTCAGGTCCTCCGACAGGCCCTCCCACAGCTTCAGCGAGTGCTCATAGAAGGGCGCATTGCCGTCCAGCAGGTAGTTGGAGCGCACAATCGTGGTGTTGCGGCCGGTATTGCCGCCGCCGATCCAGCCGCGCTCCAGCACTGCCACGTTGGTAATACCGTGCAGCTTCGCCAGGTAGTAGGCCGCCGCGAGTCCATGCCCGCCGCCGCCAATGATAATGGCGTCATAGGTAGGGTTTGGCTCCGGACTGCGCCATGCTTTCTGCCAGTTCTCGTGATGGCTGAGCGCGTTACGCGCCAGCGCCCAAATCGAATAGCGGCGGGGCATCGTTACTCCGGCGGGGAATCGGTAGTGTCATCGTAATGTTAAGAGTGGCCGATGGCCAGCGCTGACACCTCGCCGTGCGAATACCGCGTATGAACCGTTGCCGTTGTTTGCTAAGGTCAGGTGCAAGATAAAAGCTGGCTGCCGAAAGAGATGTCCAATGCTGCGTAAGCTTCTGATGATCGTGGGTGTTTTGGTGATCTTGGTTGTCGTGGCGGCCTTCGTTGCGCCGATGCTGATTCCCAAGGATTGGCTGCGCGAGCAGGTTACCGCTCAGGTGAAAAACGCGACCGGGCGCGATCTGGTGATCGACGGCGATCTAAATTTCCAACTCCTGCCGACCGCTCAGGTCAATTTGGACGATGTCCGCTTTGCCAACTTCGCGGGCGGTAGCCGCCCGGATATGGCAAAGCTGAAAGAGCTACGCGCTCACGTGGCTGTTCTGCCGCTGATTTCCGGCGAGATCGAAGTGAAGGAATTTGTTCTGGTCGAGCCAGACATCCTGCTGGAAGTGAACAAAGACGGTCAGGCCAATTGGGCAATTGGCAGTTCGGGTGCCTCCGAATCGGGCGGGGGCGGCAACGCCGGCTCCGGCGGCGGCCTCGACAGCCTGAAACTGGGCGATGTGCGTCTGGTGGATGGCAAGGTCGAGTATCATGACGCCACAAGCGGCACGGTTGAAAAAATCGAAGGCTTGAACGTCACCGTTTCCTTGCCTGACCTGGACAGTCCGCTGGCGGTCGATGGTGGTCTGACATGGCATGGGGAGGCACTGGAGCTGAAACTGGGTACCGCCAAGCCGCGCGCCCTGGCGGAGGGCGACGCAAGCCCGCTGTCTCTGGCGCTAAAGGGTAAGCCTCTCAACCTGTCCTTCAATGGCACGCTGGATGCCCGCGGCAAGCTGGCGCTGGATGTTCCTTCCGTTAAGGGTCTGGCCGCGTGGGTCGGCAGCCCGCTGGAGGTTAAGGGCGACGTTCTGGGACCGCTCAACATTGCAGGCGACTTGTCGGCTTCCGCCACCAATGTTGCGTTCAAGGGCATGACCCTGGCAATCGACGCCGTCAAAGGCACCGGCGGCCTCAGTGCTGCGCTGGGCGGCAAGGTGCCGAGTATCAAGGCTGACCTGGCGCTCGAAGACCTGAACCTGAACCCGTATCTGGAAGTGTTCGGCGGCGGTGAGGGCGATGCGAAGCCTGCCGCCAAGCCCGCGGGCGGCAAAGGCTGGAGCGATGAGCCGATCGATGTCTCTGCCCTGAAACTGGTGAATGCCGACCTGTCGCTCACCACCAAACTGCTGCAGGTGCAGGAGATCAAGATCGACGAGAGTGCCGTCGGTGTGAAGCTGAACGGCGGCAAGCTGGCGCTCTATAGCAGCAATGGCTCTGGCGCGGTCAATGTGGACGCAAGCGGCAAGGTTCCGGCCATCGCCAGCAGCTTCACGCTGTCGGGCCTGCAGGCCCGGCCGTTTCTCACTGATGCGGCAGGCACGGATTCGCTGGCCGGTACGGCGCAGATGGACCTGGATATCACCGCCAACGGCCAAAGCCAGAAAGCCATGGTCAGCGCCCTGAACAGCAAGGGCGACTTTAAATTTGAAGACGATGCCGTCTACGGCATCAACATCGCCGCCATGATCCGCGACCCAGTGGCCTTTGTCATGAAAAAGGACGCGGCCTCTGAGAAAACCGACTTTGCGGAATTGTCCGGCACCTACGTCATCAAGAACGGCCTGCTGACCAATAACGACCTGAAGCTGCAATCGCCGCTGCTTCGTATTGCAGGCTCCGGTACCGTAAACATGCCGCTGCGCACACTCGACTATAAAGTCGAGCCGAAGGCGGTTGTGTCGATCAAGGGCCAAGGCGGCGACTCGGATCATTCGGGCGTCCTGGTGCCAGTCCTCATCACCGGTTCCTGGGATAATCCGCAGTTCAAACCCGATCTGGTAGGAGTGGCTGGACAGATTGTCAAAGACCCCTCAAAGCTGCTGCAAGGCGGCGATCCAACCAAGAGCCTGAAATCGCTGGTGCCGGGGGCGGGCGGTTCAGGTGATAGCTCCGGCAGTGGCACCGACAGCATCAAGAAGCTGTTCGGCAAATAAGCGGCTGCGCGGGTATTCTGGGGCGAACTGCTATGGCCATCGGACGAGAGATGCCACGGGTGGTGTTCGCCATACCCGGCGATCTGAATGCGCGTACCGGCGGCTATATCTACGACCAGTGTTTGGGCGAGGGCCTGAGCGCAGCCGGTTGGCAGTGCGAAATACTCAACCTGGGGGGCAGCTTTCCGCATCCCACAGCGGACGATATGGCCGCGGCTTTTGAGGCGCTGGCGGCGGTGCCTGCCGATGCCGCGCTGCTGGTGGATGGGCTGGCCTTTGGTGCGCTTGAAACGGCGGGACTGACGCGTGTGACAGCGCCTGTCTGCGCGCTGGTCCATCATCCCTTGGCATTGGAAAGCGGGGTCGAAGCCCAGCGGGCCGCGGTTTTGAAGGCGCTGGAGACGGCCAACCTGGCGTGCGCCCGGCAGGTGATCGTCACCAGTCCGCACACGGCGGAAACCCTGGTGCAGGAATTCTGCGTGCCCAAGGCGCGGATCACCGTCGCGCTGCCGGGAACTGACCTGCCACAGAAGCCACGCCAGCCAACGGCCAGCCCCCGTATCCTGGCCGTTGGCAGCCTGACCCATCGCAAGGGGCATGACGTACTGCTCCATGCGTTGGCGCAAATCCAAGACTTGGCGTGGACGGCGGAAATCGTCGGCGGACCGCACGACCCGCGCGTGGCAAAGGCGCTGCCAGAGTTGGCCGCGACGCTGGGTTTGCAGGAGTGGGTGCGCTTTATCGGGGAGCTCGACCGGGCGGAGCTGAACGCCTGTTATGCCCGCGCCAGCATCTTTGCCCTCGCCACCCGTTACGAGGGATATGGCATGGTTTTTGCCCAGGCCACCGCGAACGGCCTGCCTATCGTCAGTTGCGCGGCGGGCGCTGTGCCCGAAACGGCGCCCAAGGAATCCTCGATACTGGTGCCGCCGGATGACCCGGCCGCCTTTGCTGGTGCGCTGCGTTCGATTCTCGCCGATGCGGGTCTGGAAGCGCGCCTCGCCGAGGGCGCAAAGTCTGCCGTTGCCGCTTTGCCGACCTGGGAGGAAGCCGTGCAGCTGGCGGCGCAAGCCCTGTCAAAGACTCTGGCAGGCCCGGCAGCATGACGGGTTTCCCTGCCGACTGGCTGGCCCTGCGGGAACCAGCGGATTTGGCCGCTCGCTCTCGTGACGTGTTGGAAGCTTGCCGGTCGCATTTCGCGGCCCGCGCTGCTGTAACGGTCTGCGATCTGGGCTCCGGCACCGGTGCGGCGGTTGCTGCATTCGGACCGTATCTGCTTGTCCCCCAGCATTGGGTGCTGGTAGACAACGCCCCGGCCAACCTGGAAGCCGCCAGGCGCTTGCGGGAAAGCCCCGGCGTGACCATTGAGACGCTGGCCGCTGATCTGGCAGAGGCGCCTGCGCCCTGGCCAGCCGTGTGTGATCTGGTAACCGTGACGGCTTTGTTCGACCTCGCCAGCCCATCCTGGATCGAGGCGCTGTGCGCGCGTTTGGCTGCGGCGCGGCTGCCGCTGCTGGCGACGCTAAACTATAACGGGATGCAGGCTTTTTCTGAGAGCCATCCGGTGGACGCCCTCATGCTGGACGCATTCAACCGGCATCAGAAGCTGGACAAGGGGCTTGGCGGGCCAGCCGCCGGGCCGGACGGCGCGTCCGTTCTTGGCGCGGTGCTGGAGCGCCATGGATATCGTGTTACGATTGGCCAAAGTCCCTGGCAGTTGGATGGCGTGCGGGACGGGGCTTTACTGGCCGAATTGCTGCGCGGCTGGGCGGCGGCGGTGACGGATGCCGACTTTGTGCCAGTGGCAGACACACAAGGTTGGCTGACCGCTCATCTAAACCGGGCGGACTCTCTGGTGGTTGGGCATGTGGATATATTTGCCGTCCCAGGGTGAAGGTAATCTACCGCAAATCGCAGGCAAACAGCACGTCGCCGCCGTCGAACACATGCACGTCAGTGGATGGGCGCTTGGCTGTGCCTACCTCTGTCACGCCGGGGATCGACAGGCCGGTCAGGCCGGAGCCCAAGATAACCGGTGCCACCAACACATGCAGGAAATCCAAGGCACCACTTGCCAGGAAGTGGCTGACGGTCGTGCCGCCGCCTTCGATCAGAACCCGGTTCATGCCACGCGCCCGCAACGCCGCCAGTATCCAGACGGGGTCGATTCTGCCGCCGGGCGTCTCCAGCCGCTCAACGCCGCTGTCCAGCGCGCCGCTACCGCCGAACACCAGACGGCGCGCACCGTCTTTCGGGCACCAGACCTGCGATGACGGGCAGACAGAGCCATGGGGGTCAATGACCACCCGGGCGGGGCTTTTTCCGGCGCAGTGACGCACGGTCAGGCGGGGATTGTCGGTCCGCGCTGTGCCCGCGCCGACGACCACAGCATCCACCAGAGACCGCAGCCGGTGCAAATGGGCCATGGCGGCGGGGCCGTTAATCCCGCGGGAGCTGCCGGTTGGCGTTGCGATACGCCCGTCAAGCGATTGGCCTAGTTGGGCGACGATCAACGGCTGGCCGTCTCGTGAGGCTTCGGCCAATAGCGCCAGCGCGCGGTTCTGCGCGTCCTTCCGCGTTATCCCAAAGGTACTATTCACACCAGACTGCCCTCTCGCCTGTGTGGCACCAGTCAATTTCGAAATTCTGGAGCATTGTTAAGTCGATTAGCACCATGTGATCGTGAGAGGCATCGGTTCCATCCATGCAGAACCAAGGGTCCGGTTCCAGGCACGCCTTATGCGTGACCTGTATGTAGGGAACATTCGGCATCCTTACCTTAGAAAACAACCAAACAAGGGTTCACATTCCGTTGTACCCTCTGCGAGTGGCCGGTTGTGGCTGACCGGTTGGCAGTGCGTGGCTGTGCGTGCGATTATGCTGTCATGTTGTGTTTAACCACTCTCATTTTATGCTGCGAAAGCCCTCTACCATGAGTTTGCTGTCCGGATTGCGCATTGTTCAGCTTGGCACCGGGCGCGCGGCGGCTGTCTGTGGGCGCCTGTTTGCCGATTGTGGTGCCACGGTGGCTTTCGCTGATGAGGCCAGCGCAGAGGATGTGACCTCTGCCTACCTGAGCCACGGCAAGGAAACCGTTGACGGAGAAGCTGCTCTGCATGCGGCGTTGGCCGCCGCGCATATAATTGTGGCCGACGGCAGTCCGGCTGTCCTGAAGGCGCAGGGTTGGGACGAGGCAAGCCTGCGCGCGGCTGCGCCTGACGCGGCCCTAGTCCTGATTTCCCCCTATGGGCAGACCGGCCCGCAGGCCGAAGACTCCGCTACCGACCTCACGTTATTCTACGCAAGCGGCATCGCCCGCCTGCTGACCGGTCAGGTAGACGATTTGAGCGAGCCGCCCATTCATGCTGTTGCGGAACAATCCGCCATCATGGGCGGCGTCGCCGCGGCCTGTGCCGGGATGCATGTGGTATTTTCGGATGCAGGCCCCGCGTTGGTAGACGTCTCCATCCAGGAGGCGCTGGCGACACTCGCCATGACCGAACTGGCGCGCGCAGGGCAGACCGGCAGCAGCTGGCAGCGCAAGCGCCTGAGCGATGGCAATGGCGCGACGGTCTGCATTCTGCCTGCCTCGGACGGTTACGCCGCCATCTCCCCCCGGGAGGAGAAGCAGTGGGCCGCCTGGCTGGAAGCCATGGGCTCGCCTGCCTGGGGCGCAGAACCCCGCTTCGCCCGCAAGGCTGACCGGGTCGCCAACTGGGACGCCCTGCACGCGCTGATGAGCGAATGGAGCCGCCAGCATCCCAAGCAATGGATCGCCGACACGGCCCAGGCCGCGCACGTGCCCAGCTTCCCGTTGCGCGAGCTTTCGGACCAACTGGACTCCCCCCAACTGGCGCACCGGAAGTTCTTCCGGGATTTGGCAGTCGAGGGCCTGACCGTCAAAGCGCCCGGCAAGCCCTTCCGCCTGTATTTCATGGAGGATGATGCCGCCCCGGCGGTCCGCGCACCCGCGGCCCTGCCCCTTGCCGGGGTGAGAGTGCTGGATTTCAGTTGGGTGATCGCCGGACCG
Organism: Alphaproteobacteria bacterium; assembly: GCA_965202745.1. Lineage (GTDB taxonomy): Bacteria > Pseudomonadota > Alphaproteobacteria > Bin95 > Bin95 > JACKII01. The sequence continues at coordinate 20,716 of CBDBCB010000001.1, read as the reverse complement.
ACTGCCACCCGCTATCTGGCCGCCATGGGGGCGGAGGTGATCAAGGTCGAAGCGCCAGGCAGGGGCGACCCCGGCCGAGGCTCCGAACTGCACACCGTGCTTGGCCAGGCGAAAAAAGGCATCGTCCTCGACCTGAAAAAGCCGGAAGCCGTCGCGGTGGCCAAAGCATTGGCGGCTGAATGCGACGTGCTGATCGAGAACTTTGCGACCGGCGTCATGGATCGGCTGGGGCTCGGCGCGACGGCGTTGCAGGACCTGAACCCCAACCTGATCTACCTCTCAGCCTCCGGCATGGGCCGCACGGGACCGGAGGCAGGCGCGGTCGCCTATGGCACGCTGCTGCAATGCTATTCGGGCTTTGCGGGCCTGAACCGCCACCCGGAGCGTCCGCCGCGGGTTGGCATGGCCTGGCTCGACCCCATGTGCGGCCTGGTGCTGCCCTTCCTCGCGGCGGCGGCCGTCTGGCGGCAGCGCGAGCAGGGCGGCAATGGCGTGCGCGTGGATTTCTCCATGGTGGAGGCCATGCTCTGGTCCATGCCCGGCCCCCTGATTGAGACTCAATTGGGCCGAAAGCAGGAACCGCTCGGCAATACCTCCGCAGAGCATGCCCCGCACGCTGTCTTCCTGTGCGCGGGTGAGGATGACTGGCTGGCCATCGCCGTGACGTCGGATGCGGAATGGCAGGCCCTTTGCGGTGCAGTGCCGGGACTGGCCGGGATGAAAAGCCTGGACCTCGCCGGGCGGCGCTCCCGCGCGCCGGAGATTGAGGGTGTCCTCTCTGCTTGGGCCGCTCCCCGGCGCGGGCCGGACGCCGCTGCCAAGCTGGCCGCCGCCGGTATTGCTGCCTCTGCCCTGGCAGGCTCCTCCGCCCTGGTCGAGAGTCCCCACCTGAGGGCCCGCGGCTTCTGGGATGCGTTTGGCGAAGGCGTCCTGCCTGGCCTGCCCTGGCAAGCCAGCTTCGGTCGCCAGACGGGAGAGGCCCCCGCTTTGGGCGAGCATACGGATGCGGTGCTAAGCGAAGTGCTGGGCATGGAGGCAGCGGAGATTACCCGCCTGCGCGCGGCCGGCGTGTTGGGCTAGTTCTCAACAACATTGCCATTGGCGACGGCGCACTACTGTTGCTAGACTTACGCTTACCAATACTGCGCTAGTCGCTGGAGGAACACGCCATGGTAAACCTGCCGCTCGCCAAAGCTGCCGAAGTGGATTACGGCTCCGAAGAAGAAGCCATGGTCCGTTACCGGGAAGAGGGCACCCGCCGGGCGCTCGCCATGGACAATCGCGGACCGTTCCGCTTCACCGCTGAAGGCAAGCTCGATCCGGCCATTGTTGAGAGCTACGACCGCCACGGCTTCTATGTCTTCACCAACGTGCTGGGCGCGGAGGAACAGGCTGACCTGGAGCGCGATCTGGCCGATCTGCTCGACCGCCAGCCGGTGGAGAAGGACGGCGAGACCGACAAATACGGCAACCCGGCCTTCAATGCAGGCCAGCAGAGCCGCTCCATCTCCTGGGTGAAGCCGCTGAGCGATCCCCTCGGCGGCACCGACTATTCCTATGGCCGCCACCCGAGCAAAATGTACGAGCCGAAAGCCGCCGCGGACGCGCCGGAATGGGTGCTGCAACTCATCCACGGCTCGCTGATGCATTCGGAAGCCGCGCTGCGCCTCTACGGCCACCCGTACCTGCTGAAGTTCGCGGAGGTGGTGAACGGCCCCGACTTCACCCCCTTCAACGAGGCGATCTGGATCAAGCAGCCCCGCCTGGGCGGCTCAGTCGCCTGGCACCAGGACGGCTGGACCCACTGGCAGAGCCCAGACCTGGACCGCCACACCCACGGCTTCAACATGATGATCCAGCTTTATGGCTGCGACGCGGCGAACGGACTGTGGGTCGTGCCGGGCTCGCATATCGGACTGAAAAAGGACATCAAAGCCATGGTCGCGGAGGCCGGCTCCGACCGCCTGCCCCAGGCCGTGCCGTTGATCTGCGAGCCGGGCGACGTGGCCGTGACCAGCCGCCAGGCAATCCATGGCTCGTTCGCGAACACCAGCGAGAACGTGCGCGTAACCTTCAATATGGGCTTCCACCGGCGTGCGAGCGTGCTGGGCGTGAAAAGCGGCGGTGCCCACAACCCGGTGAACGAGTACACGGACGAGTATGTGAAGAACCGCTCCCGGATGATCCTATACGGCATCGATGCGCGGCGGCAGAAGTACCCCGCCGAGACGCCGTATGTGTATGCGCCGTTGGCTGGGGAGGCTGGTGCGTGGCGGTGGAGTGAAGACCGGAAGGCCGAGGTGTGGGACTATAATTTGCAGGATTTGGGGATTTGAATTGGTTATAGAAATCTTTCTACCCCAACCTAATCCTAGTGACCTAATTCGGTGTATCACACATGCACTGAGTTTTGCTATATCGAGAAAATAGGCCAAGGACATAAGGAATATTGACGACCTTATTCAAATCAATCTACGCTCGTTGGGTAGATAAACGGGGAAAATGACAGAATGTATGTTCAACACAATATATAGGGCTTCGATTCCGAACCGTATTTTGGTCCACTGGACTTTTTTTAACCCTAAGCATAAGAAGTTTTTTGTTGAGCGATCTGATAGCATTTGCCACTTAACTCAAATTATAGAGCGCGGAAATTACCTACGGCCTAATGCTATCAGCTGTATCTTGGGCAATAGAGGCAATGGGAAAACTACGCTGCTCAATGCATTGTATTCTGAAATGGCGAACTGTTACATTATCAATTTTCGCAAATCATTAAAGGATTCAGCTCGTGTAAAGGAATCAATGTTGTTACAACATTGATTCCTCAAATTCGGAGACATACCAAGTTTGCTGCTTAACTTTAAGTTTATTTTATAACCTCTAGGATTATTGTGCGCATTCAAGGCAAAATTTCTCACAAATAGTTATTTTATATTTTTTCGAAGAGATTTTTAAATGTATTATGCGTCAAGGTTATGTTGCAAAAGATATCTAACATCTCCAAAAAGAAAGAGATGAAATTTTACATAAGCAACACAGATTTTTGCCTCAATATTTATTATATATAATAGTTTATTATTTAAATAAACATATCAAAAATATCTCCAATATTAAACATAAAAATCCCCATATACAAATTTTAATTGATAACATAGATAACACTCACCCACGTATCGTGGCCCAGAGACGGATATTAAAATAATAACTTCGCTAGAATCTCTCAGCGCGCTAGAGGTAATAAACAACAGAATATCCAAGCACCACAATAGAGCGGATCATAGTGTTTTTATAAGCAATTATACCATTAAATATTTTGCTAATATTACCAATTTAAATATTGGCATGAATCAAATCCAAAAATTATATGATTATTCGTGCGAAAGACCCTCATTCGATGACCCAACTCTAGATAGCAATGAAGCCCCTTTTGTTCTTTCGACTGTTCAGAGATCAACAAGTGAAGAGACGGCCGTATTTTTAGGGGAAAAGCATTCTAATTTAATGCGCCGCTTTTCATGTGCATCACACGATAATAGACTAATAAATTATGAAAGATTAGAAAGCGACCTGTTAGCGACTGGCCTCGACATAAATTTAGTAGAAAGCTTAATACCGCGCATAAAGAATAGCGCCTCTATAAAAGAAGCAGAGTGAATATTATTGGAGAGTAAAGTATCGCTAGCAAGACATTCCGCGAATAGAATGGTTGCGGAAAGAGTGCAGAAACTCCGCAAAGTGTCCTAAGGAATGATAATGGGACCTGAGCGCAATCATGGCATGTCGGAAGAACAACGCGCAGCCTTCGAAAACTTATTGGGGATAGCCGACACTGATAGTCTAGAATTTGTCTATGCATGTCTGGCATTTGGCGTCGCGGTTCGTGAGGTTATTCCTCATGATCAAGATGCTGATATAGATGATAGAATAGCAAAAAACCTTTTAGAAGCTCGCGCGCTTCACTCTAGCGCCTTAGATGATAATCGAAGGATTAGAGATATATTTGATCAATCTGTGTCAGAACTTTTATTTTTATTGATAGTAATATTAGGAATAATTTTTAAAGAGCACATACAATCCTTTGACCAGCTGCATATTTACATGATCGCTGGGCTAACTAAATTGATATTTGGATGTTTAGTTGGCGCAAATGCTAAAAAAGTTACCATATATACATTCGAACGACTGGCGCTGTATTGCCTGAGGAATGTCAATAATATGACTCGCCGGAAAGCTAAAACAAGAAGCTAATTGAGGTGAAAATGTTATCGCTGGATCAAATAGAGAAGCATTGGGGATTAGCTCGAGCTCCTAATTTTGCTGAGCTAGATTTCGGCAACACGATCGATCGGAATAGTTTTGTCTCTCGAGATGGCACTCTTAACATTGCGGCGAACATGTTACGCCGATGAAGTGATACCTTTCCTAATAAATTAGGCCTAATAGGTGGAGCCCCGGGCATTGGTAAAATAACACTTGTTAAATACTTAAGTAATATATTGCGGTGGATATGTATTTTTAATTAGAGACAATATTGCAAAACGTCTTCCAACGCTATAAGAGGGCGGATCGCCTACCGCCAATATATTTGTTACTGATTTTACTCAGAAATAAAGTCCGTATTGATGACCAGTTTTTGAAAAATTTAATTCACTCCTGTCGAAATTCGACGGACAATCACCGAGATATAACATGGCAGAGTTAGTAGGCTTACTAGACACGATGAGAATGACTAGGATGGTTAGGAGAGTTGAGATGGATAATATAGTTGATTTTGTTCGGGGCTTAAAAAACAGTGACGGGAAACGTGGAAGTCCCGTCTTTGATTATCAAATTACTCATACACAGAAAATCGGACACTCCCTACGATCATTGCTGCCAAATTCATATTATTTTTAGCTATTTGATTATTCCCATGCCTTTTATGCAGACCACGAAGAAAGAATAACTGATCACCGGCTCTTAGATATAGGTAGCCATCTTGAAAAAATTATCCTCGATAGTGGCGATATCTATGCCGAAAATCAGTGATCAATGTCAATATGTATTCGAATTGTTCTGGAAAAGAGCAAGAAGATTATGCAGAGAATGTCATTGCCGAGCACTTAGCAGATTTAGCGGCGCGGGTGGATGATAATAAACCCCGTTTTATATTTATTGATAACTTGGAATTTACATCAAATATAGATCAAATTAGGCTAAATAAAATATTAGCCCAAGTGGCAAGGGCGAACAAGAGATTTGTTATCATTATGTCCGGGAGGCCGATGGTTGTTAAGTTAGCGCGAGCATTTCATAGGGAGTTTCTTGGATCAATATCCCAGCTCATATCTCATCTACCGTATCTTGACATGGGCGATGTTCTACATGCACGTATTAGGGCCGTGCAAATGAAAGAAGTTGATGTAATTAAAGATTCTGCGGGGACGGTGCTTAGTGACTTTGTTGATGGGAATGTCGCATTTGCTCTAAAAGAAGAAAGTAAACCGTGGTCAAAAAACTGATATGACACTAATATCAATTAATTACTGTCAGAATATTACTCCCGCCTACCCCTCCATCTCCCCACTTCCCCCGGCCTCTGCGGGCATGTCCTTGAACTTCGGCAAGCCGTCGTTCATCTCCACCACCCGCTGGCCGTACCAGACATGGGCCTGGGGCTGGAATGAGAAGCCTTTCAGCAGGTGAGGGTACACGTCGTCCACGCCTGCTACCGGGATGGCGCTCATCACGGCGCCTCCGCACGCCGAGCAATGCCGCCGCTCGGCCTGACCGGTTTTGCTGTAGGTGACGACCTTGTCCCCGCCCGCCGTCACGCGCACGGCGCTGCTTTGCCATAGGGCGTAGGAGGTGACGGGGCCGCCGCTCCATTGGCGGCAGTCATTGCAGTGGCAAAAGCCCTGCTGCATCGGTTCGCCGGTCACTTCGAACTGCACCGCGCCGCAGAAGCAGGAGCCTTTGTATGTCTCAGCCATGGTATTCATCCCTCTATTTCGCTGCCTTCCCCGGAGGGTAAGGTGACAATGGCCGGGGTATCAAGAGGGCAAACACCGGCGGGTTGCTTCGTCCCGGACAACGCCCGGGACTCGCAATGACGCCAGTGGAGAGAACACTCGCCCTCAGAACCGGGAGCGCCGCTCCTCAACATTGGCCAACACTTCAACCAGCACGGTCTTGCCCTCGGCGTTCAGCTTCTGCGCTTCCTTCAGCGCCGGGCCCAGCTCCGCCGCCTTGGTCACGCGCAGGCCGACCGCGCCCATGCCCTCGGCGATTTGGGCGTAGTTGCCGTGCATGGTGGAGACGCCAAACTCGTTCCGGGCCTCCTCCCCGATAGTGCCGCGGGTCGGGCCGGAATAGGTGGCCATGGCGCTGTTGTTCAGCAGCAGCGTGGTGATCGCTGCGCCGGAGCGGGCCGCGGTTTTGATATCCGTGCCTGACATGCCGAACGCGCCGTCGCCCTTCATGTTCAGACAGAACTTGCCCGGCTGGGCCATCTTCGCGCCGATCATCAGCGGAATGCCGAAGCCCAGATGGGTGGTCTTGCCCCAGCCGATATAGGAGTGCGGCACCGTCGCCTGATAGAGTGGCACGATGCTGTCACGCGGCGCGCCGGCGTCGTGGGTGAATATGCTGTTTTCTAGGTCCAGCGTCTCGTTCAGGGCCTTGATCACGCGGTAGTAGTTGACCGGCTCCTCGTCGCCATCCAGCGCCGGCTGCCATTCGACCATCCACTTCGCGCGGGCCGCGGCGACTTCGCCCTCGGTCTTGGAGCGTTCACCGAAGCCCTGGCCGCCGGTCTGCTCCTGAATGCACTCGATCAGCGCCTCGATGGTCAGCTTCGTGTCACCGACGAGGCCGATGTCCGCTGCCTCGTCCTTGTTCAACTCGTCCGGGTTGTGGGTGTTTTGGATGATGGTCTTGCCCGGCTTGACCTTCTGGCTATAGGGGGTGCGGGTCAGGCTGGTGCCCAGCGCCAGCATCACGTCGTTGCCGGTCAGCCAGTCATTGGCCGGGCCGGTGTTGGTGCCGCTGCCCGCACCCAGCGCCAGCGGATGCCGCTCGTCGAAGGCTGACTTGCCGGGCATGGTGCAGAACACGGGCGTGGCGGTGAGTTCCGCGCGCAGAGCGTCCGTTGCGCCGGAGAACATGACGCTCTGGCCCGCCCAGATTACCGGGCGCTTAGCGTTTCTAAGGGCAGCGGCGGCAGCCATCGGCAGCCATGATCGCGCCCCGCTCGTGCCGGAAGGCAATGGGCCGGATACCCACCCGCGCCGTGGCGGAGATCAGCGGGTTGCTGGGGAAGCAGGACATCCACTCGACGCCTTCCTGCTTCAGGATTTGCGCGATGTAGTCGATACCATTCATGGCTGTTCTCCCTAGTGGCCTGATCGGAACGCTTGCATCCGCAAGCGCTTCGTGAATCAGCCCACGCTTTTACTGTGTTGGTGGTTCGATCGCCCTCTTGGCGGGCGTTCGGTCTACTTTGTCTTGATTGAAACTGTGCGGACGACGGTAGAGCCGGCTATTGGCATGCGCAATCAGGATATTCTTCCCGGCGGCAAATATGGCTACACTCACCGGCAAATATACTGACAAGCCATCCCAGGAACGCCTCATGACCCCCGATAGCGCCATCAATCTCGACGATCTGCGTATGCTGGCCAAACGCCGCCTGCCGAAACTCATCTACGACTTCATCGAAGGCGGCGTGGATAGCGAAGAAGGGCTGATCAAGAACGAAGACGCCTTCGTCAAGCGCTCTCTGGTGCCGCGCTATATGGTCGATGTCTCGAAGATTGACCAGTCGACCGAGCTTTTCGGGCGGACCTATTCCATGCCCTGGGGCATTGCGCCGACCGGTGGCGTTGGCAACTACCGCTGGGGCGGCGACATGATGCTCTGCCGTGCGGCGCGGGACGCCAACATTCCGTTCATCATGTCAGGCGCCTCCAACGCGCCCATGGAGCAGATGGCGGAGGAAGCACCGGAGCATGGCTGGTACCAGCTCTATACGGCGAAGGACCGGGAAATCGCCCACGACATGATCCGCCGGGCGGACGCGCTGGGCATTCAGGCGCTGGTGGTGACGGTGGACGTGCCGACCAGCGGCAACCGGGAGCGTAACCGGCGCAATGGCTTTGGCCGCCCCTTGAAGCTGTCGCTCTCCACCAAGATCGATGCGCTGACCAAGCCGCTTTGGATGAAAGACTACCTGACCCACGGCCTCGCCGTGTGCTCGAACTGGCAGAAATACGCTCCCGCCGGAGCCGATGCGGAGGGTGTGGCAGAGTTCATGTCCCAGCAGTTGCCGACCAGCGTCACCTGGGACGACATCAAGGAATACCGCGAGTTGTGGCCACGCACGCTGATCCTGAAAGGCGTGATGCGGGTCGATGACGCGATCAAGGCGGCGGATATCGGCGTGGATGGGCTGTTGGTCTCCAATCACGGCGCACGCCAGCTGGACCGCGCACCCTCCGCCCTGGACGTACTGCCCGCGATCGAGGCGGCGGTGGGCGATCGCATGACCCTGATGCTAGACGGCGGCGTCCGCCGCGGTTCCGACATCCTGATCGCGCTGGCGAGCGGGGCGAAGTTCGTCTTCATGGGCCGGCCGACTTTGTACGGCTGCGTCGCGGGCGGCCAGCCCGGCGTGACGAAGGCTGCCGGACTGCTGCGTGACGAGATCACCAAAACCATGATGCAGATGGGTTGCCCGTCCATTGACGAACTAGGGCCCGACTTCCTGCATTGGGATCCGAACGTCGAAGGGCGGAACTGGGGGCGTTAGCGCGGCCGAGGTGCAACCGGTTTACTCCTCTCTTGGCCTGCTTCCGCGGGAGAAGGGGGGGGCGAATAGCCAATGGCCCTTCGAGGGGCTTGTGCCGAACGCAGCCTCAATCCGGCACCAGGATAGGATTCAGTGCCTCGCCTGCCAGGATGAGGTCGAAGCCTTTGGCGCTTTCCGAGAGCGGCAGCACGTGGCTGACCAGCGGGGAGAGGTCCACCTTGCCTGCCGCCAACAGGTCCTGGCCCAGCACCCAGTCTCCCCAGAGCTTGCGCCCATGTACGGCGTGGACGGTGATGGCCTTGTAGATTCAGTTGGCGAAGGTGACGGGATGCTCGCCCGGCGGTCCGCCGACGAGGCGGAACTCGCCGCCTTTGCGCAGCGCCGCGGTGCAGGCTTCGAAGCCATCGGGCGTGCCGGAATATTCGATGGCGACGTCGATGCCGTAGCCCTGGATCATGTCGAGACAGGCTTTGGCCACGTCCTCTTCGAATGGGTCGAGCGTGCGATCCGCGCCCATCTGTGCGGCCATCGCGCGGCGTTTGGGGTTCGGGTCTAAGGCTAGTACCTGGGCGGCTCCCAAAGCGCGCGCGGTCGCGATGTTCATCATGCCGATGGGGCCGCAGCCGTTCACCAGTACGCTCTGCCCGGCAACGCCGGTATCAACAGCGCTGGCGTAGACGCTGATGCCGTAGGGCTCCAGCATGGCGGCGAGGTGGGGGTCCATGTCTGCTGAGTTAACCCAGCAGATCTGCTCCGGCACCACCGCATATTCGGCAAAGCTGCCGTCGATGGATATGCCCGGATAGCCCAGGTTCTGGCAGACATGCGCCTGGCCGTCGCGGCACTGGCGGCAGTGGCCGCAATAGATGTGGCTCTCCAGGCTGACGAAATCGCCCTGTTTCAGGCGGCTGACGCCTTCGCCGGTCTGGACGATATGGCCGGCCATTTCATGCCCGAGGATGCGGGGCACGGCCACGCGGGCGCGCATGCGCGGGGCCCACTTGTAGATCTGCATGTCGGTGCCGCAAATGCCGGCGGCCTGCATCTTGATGAGCACTTCACCGGGGCCGGGTGAGGGCACCGGGTACTCGCCAACAGCGACGCTGGCTTCGGCTTGGGCGATCTTGGCGAGGGCTAGCATGTTCGCGTTCCTTCACCCTGAGCCTGTCGAATGGTGACTTTCCTCGTGGCACTCACACCCTTCGACAGGTTCAGGGTGAAGTCGGTGGGGGTGATTAACCCACCGCTCTCAATTTTGGAAACACGTCGTTGGCGATGCGTTCCATCATGGATTCCTGTGCGGCGACTGCCGGGTAGTAGAGGATCAGTTCGCTAAAGTCGGCCTCCATGATCTTGCCCGCATAATCCTCGAACGCGCCGGTGGAGTCATAGTACGAGAACGCACCGCCTGCCTTCCGCGCGGTCGGGTCGTACATTAGGTAGGAGCGGCGGAGGGTGGCGGGATCGCGGCCCGCCTTGGCGCAGGTTTCATCCACTATGGCGACCTTCTCCCGCGCTTCGGCCAGAAGCTCATGGTGTTCCAGGTATCGGCCACGCGCGCCGTGAAGCGGCACATGACGGGCCCGATTGCGCCGATGGTGATGGGCAGGCGGGGCGACTGTACCGGGGCCGGGCGGACCACGGCGTCCTTGATGCTGTAATACTCGCCGTCAAAGCTGAACGTGTCGTTCGATAGCAAGCGGTCGACGATGGTCACATATTCTTTGAAGCGTGCAACCCGCTCCTTCCCGTCCCAATTGGTAATGCCCATCATGTCATAGCTGGGATCGATGTGGATGCCGGTGCCGAGCCCGACCTCCAGCCGCCCGTTGCAGGCGTGGTCCAGGGTCTGGGCCTGGCGGGCGAGCATGGCCGGATGGCGCAGCGGGATCTGGCTGACGTAGGTCGCGACACGCAGTTTCGTGGTTGCCAGCGCAACCGCGGTAAGCGAAATCCAGCCCTCGAACCAGGGGCGGGAAATATCCGACCAGTCGCAGAAATGATCCGCGCCCGCGAAGATGTCGAAGCCGCACGCCTCCATGTTCTTTGCCTTGCGGAGCAGCGTCGGCATGTCTTCGTTGGGCAGCACCAGCGCGCCGAAGCGGGGGGTATGTGTCATGTCGGAGACTCCTCTTAAGGGCAGGTTAGACGTTGTGAATATCCAGCGGTACGTCAACTTTGTCGTTCAGGAAGATGACCTTTTTGGCGGCAATCTTCAGCGCGCCTTCGCGGCGGGCGAGGGTATATTCGTAGCGGCCCCCGTGAACGCGCCCGCCCTTGTGCATGTGGTAGAGGTGGACAGTCCAGCTGGCGGCAACCCGCATTTCGTCCGCAGAGCCATCCAGAATCAGCACATTGCCGACCACGTGGCAGGAACGGGGGAGCGGGGTCGAGGCGTAGCTGTCCCGGCTGAGGATGCGGTAGACGCGGTCGTCCAGGCCGGTTTTGTCTGGCATGTACATGAGCGCCAGTTCGATTTCCGGGTCTTGGGTCAGCTCCGTCTCGCTGGCCCAGGCAGGTATCCAGAAAGTGGCGTCTTCCCAATAGCAGTCGAGCCAGCCCTGCCACTCGCGCGTGTCCAGGCTATAGGCCTCGCGGTAGAGCAGGCGTTCAACTTCCAGCTGATCCGCAGGGGTGGGGAAGGGCGTGGTCATGGTGCCTTCCTTTCTTCCCCCTTGAGCCGTCCCGGACGGCTGTCCGGGGCGAGTCGAAAGGTGCCCCAGGGTATCGCTTTGGACACCTTTCGACTCGCAGCGCAGCGCATCGCGCCGCGGCTCAAGGTGAAGGGGAAGAGGGAAGTCGCTTCATCCATCGCTCATTAACTCCCGCCAGCGGCGGTATTGGCCGACATAGTGGATTTCCGGGTCCCAGCGCGGGTTGCTGGCGACGGGGTTCATGCCCAGAGCCTTGGCCTCGTCATCCGGGCCTTCGATGTGGGTATCCCAGCCGCGCTGGAAAACGTTCCAGGGCTCGGCGGAGGCGTGCGCGCCGGTCTGGGTGTCCTCCAAAGCGGCAGAGTCATCGGTGGTTGCCAGCCCTGCGCCCAGGAAGAAGTCGCGGAATTTGCTCATGCGGGCGGTGCGGGCGGCCCGGCTCTCGCCCTTGCGGGCGATGCAGTAGACCTTGATCTCCGTCCGGCTGGCTGAGAGCGGGATCAATACGCGGATTTGCGTGGAGGATTGGTCCATCAGGAACAGGTTCGGGAATAGGAACAGGTTGCGGCCACGGGCGCACATCCAATCCCATTTGACCGGGCCGACCAGCGGTTCGACCTCGTCCTTGCCCTCCCATAAAGGCGCTGCGGACGGGTCGCCGCGCCTGGTCCAGATCAGGTTATGGCCATGGCCAAGATCGTAGGTGCCATTGGCAAGCTCGCCGGAAAAACGGCCGACATCAGTCGCCTTCATGCCCTTGTTGCCTTTGAGCTGGTCGCGCCGCTTCACCGTGTTGGCGAAGTTCCGGTGAACCGTCGTCACGTGGTAGGCATCGACGCCGTTCTCTGCCTGGAGCTTCCAGTTGCCGTCCACGACATAGGACGAGACGCCCGGCAACACCTCCATGCCGTCGGGCGACTGGTCGGCCAGCATGTCGATGATGGTGGCTGCCGCGCCGAGGTGTTCGGCCAGCGGCGGCATTTCCGGGTTCAGCGTGGCGAAGTTGAAGCCCTTGTAGCTCTCCACCTGGGCGACCTTGCGCAGGGAGTAACAGGCGGGGTCTTCGCCCGCGGGCTCCTTGATGCGCAGGCATTGGCCGTCATTGCCGGAAAAGCTCCACCCATGATAGCGGCAGACCAGCATGCGGGCATTGCCGCGCTGGGTCGGGTTCAGCATCGCGCCGCGGTGGGCGCAGGCGTTGAGCAGGCCGCCGACCGAGCCGTCGTCCCGCCGGTTGATCAGCACCGGCTCGCGCCCCAACTTGGCCGCGTAATAGTCGCCGGGGTTGGGGATTTGTGACTCGTGGCAGACATAGGTCCAGGATTGCTCGAAGATGCGCTCCTGCTCGGCGGCGAAGACGTCTTCGTCGGTATAGATGCTCCGGTGAACGCGGAAGTGGTTGTCTTCCGGCCGGTCGTCGATCAGGGCAGAAAAATTGCTTTGCAACATGGGCGTTTGCTCCGGTTTGGCGTTAACATAACGCGGTGAACCGCTACTGCCCAGATGAGAGACCGTTTCATGTCCGCCATCAACGACCTGCTCGCCACCATGGCCAAGCTGCGCGACCCAGACGGCGGCTGCCCCTGGGACCTGGTGCAGAATTTTGCGTCCATCAAGCCGTACACGATTGAGGAAGCCTATGAAGTGGGCGACGCCATCGACCGGGGGGACCGGGACGATCTGAAGGGAGAGCTGGGCGACCTGCTGTTCCAGGTGGTCTATCACGCCCAGATGGCGGCGGAGGAAGGCTCGTTTGCGTTCGAGGACGTGGCTCGCGCAATCAACGATAAAATGCTGGCGCGCCATCCGCATGTGTTTGGCGATGCGGACGTCAGAACCGCCGCCATGCAGACCGATGCCTGGGAGAAGCAGAAGGCGGGTGAGCGGGCAACCAAGGCGGCGAAGGAAGGCCGGGAACCAAGCGTGCTGGATGACGTGCCGGTGGCTCTGCCGGCGCTGATGCGGGCAGAAAAACTGGGCAAGCGGGCGGCGCGTGCGGGCTTCGACTGGCCAGATGCGCTGGGCGTCACGGCGAAGTTGCGGGAAGAACTGGACGAAATCGACGAGGCGTTGACCGAAGGCGGGATTGAGCACGTGCGGGAAGAAGTCGGCGACCTGCTGTTTGCCATGGCGCAATTGGCCAGGAAGGCAGGCGTGGACGCGGAAGAGTCACTGCGCCTTGCCAACCTGAAATTTGCCGGGCGATTCCAGGCTATGGAGGCGGCTGCGCTGGCGGAAAGCTCCTCTCTGATGGCGGAGGACATGGAGCGGCTGGAAGGCCGGTGGGAGAATGCGAAGATGGCCACCTCAAAAACCATCTCATCCTGAGCAGGCGCAAAGCGGCGTGTCGAAGGGACATTGCTCATCTATCCGCCCCATCGATACGCGGACCTTGCCCGCTACTCAGGATGAGAAAATAAAGGATAAACACCCATGACCCACATCCTCGCTATCGACCAGGGCACGACCTCCACCCGCGCGATTGTCTTCGATGCTGCCATGCGAATTGCCGGTGTGGGGCAGCAGGAATTTGCCCAGCATTTTCCGCAGGATGGTTGGGTTGAACATGAGCCGGAAGACCTTTGGCACACGACATTTGCGACGTGCCGGGAGGCTATGGCGAAAGCGGGCATCGGTGCGGAGCAGGTCACCGCCATTGGCATCACCAACCAGCGCGAAACCATTTTGGTCTGGGATAAGGCGACGGGGCAGCCGCTCGGCCGGGCTATCGTTTGGCAGGACCGGCGGACGGCGCAGCACTGCGCCCGGCTGCGTGAGGCCGGGCATGAGGCATTGTTTACAGCGAAGACAGGCCTGCTGCTGGGCCCCTATTTCAGCGGCACCAAGCTTGCCTGGCTACTGGATCAGCACAACGGCGCGCGGGCGAAGGCGGAGGCAGGCGGGCTGTTGTTCGGCACGGTTGATACCTGGCTGATTTGGCGTTTGACGGGTGGCAAGGTGCACGCGACTGATGCGACCAATGCCAGCCGTACCCTGCTGTATGATATTCATCGGGACCGGTGGGACGAGGAGTTGTGTGGCATCTTGAGTGTGCCCATGGCGACCAGAGGTGCGGGACTCGGCGGCGGACTATGGGGCGGCGGACGCGGCGCTGTTCGGTGCAGCTATCCCTATCCGCGGTGTGGCGGGTGACCAGCAGGCAGCGACGGTGGGGCAGGCGTGTTTTCAGCCAGGCATGATGAAGTCCACCTATGGCACCGGCTGCTTTGCGCTGCTGAACACAGGCCGACCCGGTCGCCTCGACCAACTGGCTGTTGACCACCATTGCCTATCAATTGGACGACAAGCCGGCCTATGCCCTGGAAGGATCGATCTGTCGCGGGCGCGGCGGTGCAATGGCTGCGGGACGAGTTGGGCCTGATCCGGGCATGGTGAGACGCAGGCCTTGGCGGAGCAGGCGGACCCCTCGCAGCAGGTCTATATGGTGCCTGCTTTCACGGGCTTGGGCGCGCCCTATTGGGACGCGGAGGCTCGGGGGGCAATCTTTGGCATCACGCGGGCGACCGGCCCGGCGGAGTTTGCCCGCGCGGCGCTGGAGAGTGTCGGTTACCAGACCCGTGACCTGCTGGAGGCGATGCAGCGGGATTGGCCGGGCGCTTCTGGCGGTGAGACCGTGTTGCGGGTGGATGGCGGCATGACGGCAAGCGCCTGGACCATGCAATTCCTGGCGGACATCTTGGGCGCGCCGGTGGACCGGCCGCAGATCCAGGAAACCACGGCGCTGGGGGCGGCCTGGTTGGCGGGGATGGCGGCGGGTGTCTATCCGGATGCGGCAGGCTTTGCCGAGACCTGGGCGCTGGATCGGCGGTTTCTGCCGGAAATGGCAGAGCGCGGGCAGGATGCAAAGTATAGGGGCTGGCAGGACGCGGTACGGCGAACGCTCAGCCGATAATGATTGAATGCAAAACGGGCGCATCCATATCGTATGATGACGCCGAACAACCCTCTGAAATCAAGTTTAGCAGTCCCTAAACCGTGGCTAAACAAGCGGTAAACCCCAACTAAACCGTTAGCGGTACCTGAATGGCGCAAGCGGTTTAGTTTTGCGCATGAAAGTTTAGTTTCGTTCAGGTAATTTTTCGCAGCCTGTTTTGCATTAATATATTACCGCAACATGGTGCTGGGCCGGACGCTGGGGGCATCGTGCTGGTTCCAGCGGAAGAGGACCAGATGCCATAGGCCGGGGGCTTTGCGGGAAGGGTCGATAAGGCCGTGGGCTCCAAGTTCCCGAAGGCGGTTCGCCACGCGCCAGGACGGAGGCTCGCCGCCGGCAGCGACCACGTCTTGCCAGGGCTCAGCCGCATCTTCGGGGACGATGCCAACGGCGGCGCAGCCGGGTTTGTCCTGCAGGTCAAAGATCCGATCGGCCTGGACTTCGAAAGACAGTATCTCCCGCGGCAGTTCACTGGGCGCTTGGTGGGCTGCCATTGCCGCCTCGACCCCTTTCGGCGAGGCGCTCAAATACAGTGTCGGCTGTGCTGCTGAGGAATAACGGCCAGCCTCACGCGATCCGGCAAGGGCAAAGGCGCGGTATTAAGGCTCGACCGCACGGTAGAACACGCCTGCCAGACGCACGAAACCAGGGATGGTATTGGGGCCTAGGGGGGCGGCCATGGCCTGTTGTCTCCTTTGGTGCTTGCTCAAAAGGAAAGGGAGCCTCCATGCAGAGACTCCCTTTGCCGTATTGCAGTCAAGATCAGAGGGCGGTCCCGGCTCAGGGCCGGGATGCCTCCGGCACTTAGTGTGCCAGCATTGCCAGCAGCAGCAGCGCCACAATGTTGGTGATCTTGATCATCGGGTTCACGGCCGGGCCGGCGGTGTCCTTGTAGGGATCGCCGACGGTGTCGCCGGTCACAGCGGCCTTGTGAGCCTCCGAACCTTTGCCGCCGTGGTTGCCGTCTTCGATGTACTTCTTGGCGTTGTCCCATGCACCGCCACCGGCAGTCATGGAAAGCGCCAGGAACAGGCCGGTCACGATCACACCCATCAGCAGTGCGCCGAGAGCGGAGAACGCTTCGGACTTGCCGCCGATGGCATAGATCACGAAGAACACCACGATCGGAGCCAGAACCGGCAGCAGCGAGGGCACGATCATCTCTTTGATCGCAGCCTTGGTCAGCATGTCAACGCAGGAGCCATACTCCGGCTTCGCGGTGCCTTCCATGATGCCCGGGATGGCTTTGAACTGGCGGCGGACTTCTTCCACAACGCTGCCCGCCGCATGGCCGACCGCAGTCATGCTCATGGCGCCGAACAGATAGGGCAGCAAGCCACCCAGGAACAGACCGACCACCACATACGGGTTGGACAGGCTGAAGTTGAGGACAACACCTTCGAAGAACGGATAGGCCGCCGAGTTGCTGATGAAGTAGTCCAGGTCATAGAAGTAGGCAGCGAACAGGATCAGCGCACCCAGGCCGGCGGAACCAATGGCATAGCCCTTGGTAACGGCCTTGGTGGTGTTGCCGACCGCGTCCAGCGCGTCCGTCGTGTTGCGCACGCTTTCTTCCATCTCCGACATCTCGGCGATGCCACCGGCATTGTCCGTCACCGGGCCATAGGCGTCGAGCGCGACAATCATCCCTGCTAGCGCCAGCATGGCGGTGGTTGCGATGGCGATGCCGAACAGGCCAGCCAGACCGTAGGAGATGATGATCGCGGCACAGATGATGAGCGCCGGACCGGCGGTCGCTTCCATGGAGATCGCCAGACCCTGGATCACGTTGGTGCCGTGACCGGTGGTGGACGACTGGGCGACGCTTTTGACCGGACGGTACTGGGTGCCGGTGTAGTACTCGGTCACCCAGATGATCAGGCCGGTCACCGCAACGCCAACCAGCGAGCAGAGGAACAGCGAGAAGCCTGTGAACTCTCCGTCCTTGGCAACATAGGTCTCGCCAAAGCCCATCAGGAACCAGGTAACGAAGAAAATGCCGATCAGCGAGAACACCGCACTGGCGATGAAGCCCCTGTACAGTGCGCCCATTATGTTGTCGGAGGAGCCAAGCTTCACGAAGTAGGTGCCAGCGATGGAGCCCAGGATGCTGACGCCGCCAATGGCAAGCGGATACATCATGGAACTGGCCAGCTGAGTCGCGTCCCCAACGAAGAAGATCGAGGCGAGCACCATAGTGGCGACCATGGTCACCGCATAGGTCTCGAACAGATCCGCGGCCATACCGGCGCAGTCGCCGACGTTGTCGCCAACGTTGTCCGCGATCACGGCTGGGTTGCGGGGGTCATCCTCGGGAATGTCGTTCTCGACCTTGCCGACGAGGTCAGCGCCCACATCCGCACCCTTGGTGAAGATGCCGCCGCCCAGACGGGCAAAGATGGAGATCAGCGATGCGCCGAAGCCCAATGCGACCAGCGGGAAGACCAGCGCGCGGCCTTCAACGCCGAACGCCTGGAGCAGCATGTAGTAGCTGATGACGCCCAGCAGGGCCAAACCAGCGACCAGCATGCCTGTTACCGCGCCGGAGCGGAACGAGACGTCCAGGCCAGCAGCCAGGCTGGTGCGGGCGGCCTCTGCCGTGCGCACGTTGGCGCGGACCGAAACCAGCATGCCGATATAACCGGCAGCGCCCGAAAGCACGGCGCCGATCAGGAAGCCGACAGCGGCTGCGAAGCCGAGGCAGATGACGATGACAACGAACATCACCGCACCGACAATGCCGATGGTGGTGTATTGGCGCTTCAGATAGGCACTGGCGCCTTCCTGAATAGCAGCGGCGATTTTTTGCATGCGGGCGTTACCGGCGCTGGCCGACAACACTTTTTTGGAGGCGACGATGCCATAGAGCACCGCGGCCAGGCCGCATGCGAGAACAAAGAGATACGCGAACCACATCGGCTGTGCTCCCTGGTGTTAACGCAAGTGAATATGGGTTGGACGGATTGCCCACGGGAATTGCAGACGCACCAGGCCGTTTTCGGAATCCGATCCCGCTCAGTGTACCGTCAGTCGGCACGGACCTTAGTGGCGCGAAGGCGCTACGCCAAGTTAGCCGTTGGCCTTACGCGCCCTTAGGCCGCAGCAATCTGCCGCCGCTCGGCACGCACCAGCCACAGGACCAGGATCAGGATCTGGACCGCCAGCAGGAATGGCAGGACGCCGTAGTTGACCATCGTCCAGCCGAAATAGTGCAGCAGATTGCCGGAGCTGACGGCCGCCATGGTGATGGTGCCGAATATCAGGAAATCATTGACCCCTGCACTTTCGCGCGTTCTGAGGGCTCGTGCGTTTCGGTTAGCAGGGTCGTTGCGCCGATGAACATGAAGTTCCAGCCGAGACCCAGCAGGAACAGGCCTATGGCAAAGTTCAGGAAGTGCAGACCCGCCAGATCGATGCTGACGCAGATCACATTGATCAATATGCCGACCAGCATGATCCGCAAGGTGCCGAACCGGACTATCAGGTTGCCTGTGAAGAAGCTGGGCGCGAACATGCCGATAATATGGGCGGAGATCACCAGGGTCGAGTCGGAGAACGCAAACCCGCAACCGGCCATTGCCAGCGGTGTAGAGGTCATCAGCAGGGCTATCACGCCATAGGCGACAAAGGCGGTGATGACCGCAACCATGCACTTGGGCTGAGCCAGGATTTGTAGCAGGGGCCGTCCGCTGGTGGCCCTCTCCGCTGCGGTAAGTGGCGGTATGCGCACAAAGCTGACCAGGATCAGGTTCAGAATATAGACGCTGATCAGGGCGAAGTAGCCGCCTGCAAACAGGACCGGTTCCAGCCATTCCTTAGTAAGGTTCGCCAATTGCGGCCCTAATACCGCAGCAAACAGACCACCGGTCAGCACCCAGCTAATGGCTTTCGGACGGAATTCCGGCGGGGAGATGTCCGCGGCTGCAAAGCGGTAGAACACGGCGAACCCGTTGAACCAGCCGACCACGAACACACCCAAGCAAAAGACCTAGAACCACACTTGCAGCACGGCAAGGCCAGCGATTGCTGCTCTCGCCATTCCGAACAGGGTCGCCATCATAAAGCCCGGCCGCCGCCCGATTACCCGCATGATCTGGCTGGCGGGAATGGTCGCTGCCATGACGCCGCAATGGTGGGCACCAGCGGCAGGGTCGCCCATTGTGGATCCGGCGCCAGGTTGTGGCCGATCAGCGGGCTGGTGGTGATCATCATCGAAGTGCCGCTCATATAGAGCGTCTGGCACGCGGCCAGGATCAGCACATTCCGCTTGGTAGCGTCCATTGGAGCAAGACTTTCTGGGGAATGGTCGGATCCCGGGAAATTTTCCCGATCAGTATCAAAATTCGAATGCCGCGGAAATGGGCTCCGGCGCGCACCTGCTATGCAGGTGGCGCTAATATCGGCGGTGGGGCTTCCTATGCCGCCGCTTCACTCCTACTGCCCTTCAACACCCCGCCGCCGGTAGCTCAGCGCTTCGGCGATGTGCGGACGGCGGACCGTTTCAGTGCCCTCCAGGTCGGCTATGGTGCAGGCCACGCGCAGGGTCCGGTGGTGATAGGCGCGGGCGTGCGATCTGGTCGAGCATCCCGCCTGCCGTCTCCGCATTGGTGCGCAGCGAGCCGTCTGGCTCCGCGCGCCGGAAACGGGCCCGCTGCACGGCGCGGCATGCGGCGATGCGGCCCTGCACCTGTGCGCTGCCCTCATCGGACGGTGGCAGGGCGAGGTCGGCGCTGGAAACGCGGGGAACCTCCACCACCATGTCAATACGGTCGAATACCGGGCCGCTGATTTTGGCCTGATAGTCCTGGGCGCACCGCGGCGCGCGGGAGCAGGCGCGGTTGGCGTCGTCCAGGTGGCCGCAGCGGCAGGGGTTCATGGCCGCCACCAGCTGCACCCGCGCGGGGTAGGTGACATGGCGGTTCGCCCGGCTGACGGTGACGGTCCCACCCTCTAGCAGTTGGCGCAGGGCCTCCAGCGCGGGGCGGGCAAACTCCGGCATTATGGAGCAAGCTCACCAAATAGAGTTATATACTAATCATATATGATGATGTACCTTATCGCCCATGAATGACATAATCGAATGCGAACGCCCGAACACTGTATCGGGGCTGGTCGCAAAGCACGCTGAGTTATCCGCGCTGCGCGACAAGTACAAAGCCGAGATTAAGAAGCTGACCGTGGACATAGATCACCTGGACGCGGCTATTAGGCTCTTTGACCCAGACGCAGACACCTACGCGATAAAGCAATACGTGGTGAAGCCTCGCGCTCAGAAAGGCTCTGTGAAGCGGTTTGTGCTGGACCAGCTACGGGAAG